>NZ_JTIY01000001.1:4512116-4513389 GCF_000818175.1 Streptomyces sp. AcH 505 | reverse complement strand
CCCGCCGCAGGCGCCCGTGACGCCCCAGGCCCCGGCGGCACCGCAGGCACCGGCAGCGCCCCAGGCCCCCGCCGCACCGCCCGGTCCCCCGGCCGCGCAGGGCGGCGGGAAGATCAATCTGGACAAGGGCCGGGTCAGCCTCCGGAAGAACGAGACCGTGTCGCTGGTCAAGGGCGGCAAGCCGCTGCTCTCCCAGGTCAAGATGGGGCTCGGCTGGGAGCCCGCCTTCCGCGGCAAGGACATCGACCTGGACGCCTCGGTCATCGCGTACGGCCCGAACCGCAACCACCTGGACAGCTGCTACTTCGGCAAGCTCTCCATCCTCAACGGAGCGATCAAGCACTCCGGGGACAACCTCACGGGTGAGGGCGCGGGTGACGACGAGGTGATCGTGGTCGACCTCGGCCGGCTCCCCGCCGAGGCGACGGGCCTGGTGTTCACCGTCAACTCGTTCACGGGGCAGAAGTTCAACGAGGTGGCGAAGGCGTACTGCCGGCTGATCGACGCGGCCACCGATCAGGAGCTGGTGCGCTTCGACCTGACCGGCGCCGAGCCGCAGACCGGGGTGATCATGGCCAAGTTCGTCCGGCAGTTCTCCGGCGAGTGGGAGATGACGGCCATCGGCGAGTTCGTGAAGTCCCGCACGGTCCGCGGCATGGTCAAGCCGGCGGCGAAGCTGCTCTGACGCGGTCCGGTCCCGCTCCCCTGAACGCACCACGGGCCGCCGCGGTCGCGCATGACCCGCGGCGGCCCGTGGGCCACTGTCTTCAGAGCTTGGTGAGCTTGGAGAAGGGACTCAGGATCCTCCCCTGACGCCCGGAGAAATCGATGAGCACGGCATGTTCGCCCTCGACTCCGATGACTCTCCCCAGCCCGAACTGATCGTGGGAGACACGGTCTCCGACATCGAACTTCTCGGGCGGAGGAGAGGCCGGGGCCTGGCGGTTGAAGGGACTGGACGGCAGGTGGCGCCGGGATCCGGCTGACTTTGTCATTACTTGGAGTATGCGCCCAAGGAGCCCCGCCGCGCCATGCCCGGCGGCTGACCGGCCTCCGGATCACCCGTTCCGGGGCCCTGTTCGCAGGGCGGGAAGGGTCGCCGAAAGGGGTGGCGGAGCGTACCGTGCCCCGTCCGAAACCGAAAGGGTTCCGAGCCTTGATGAAACTGTCCGCCACCGGTCGCGCTGTCCTTGTCAGCGGAGCCTCCCGGGGGCTCGGCCGCGCCCTCGCGAGCGCCTTCGCCGCCAACGGCGACCGGGTCGCCGTCCACTAC
>NZ_JTIY01000001.1:4504167-4511323 GCF_000818175.1 Streptomyces sp. AcH 505 | reverse complement strand
CGCCGCCCCCGCCGCCCGGCGGCGCGGGGGCGGACCCGGCGCGGTGTCAGCCGGTCGCGCGCGAGCGGGCCTTGAAGGCCGCCTTACGGGCTTCCTTCGCCACCGTGCGGTCCCTGTGCAGACGGCCCATCGCCTCCAGGACGTCCGGGGTCGCCGGGTGGTCCACCCGCCAGGCCTCCTCGAAGAAGTTCTTGTTCTGGCCGACCAGGCCCTCGACAAGTTCCCGCAGCTCGTCCGGTTCGCCCTCGGCGTCCAGTTGGGCCGCGATCGTGTCGATCGCCAGCCAGAAGATCATCGTCTCGGACGGCATCGGGACGTCGCCCGAACCCAGCTCCGCGAGCCAGACCCGGGCCAGACCGCCCAGCTCGCCGTCGTCCAGCACGGCGCGCACGGCGGGCTCCGCCTCGGCGCCGACGAGCGTCAGCGCCTGCTGGCAGTTGAGGCGGCGCAGCGGCGCACCGGGGTCGGTGCCACGCGCGGCGGCGAGCAGTTCGGCCGCGGCCTCCGCCGGTGCGTGCCCGGCCAGCCACTGCTCGGCCTCGGCGCGCGCCGAGGCCTCGGGGAAGTGGGCGATGCCGTCGAGCAGCGCGCGGGCGTCGGCGTCGGCCAGGTCGCCGACGGCGGGGGCCGTCACACCGGCTTCGAGCATCCGGGACCTGATGCCGTAGACGCCGAGCGGGGTGAGCGTGACCATGCCGTAGCGGGTCACGTCGTCCGCGTCGACGGGCAGACCGGGCTCGGCGCCCGGCAGGTCGCCGCCGGCGGCGTCTTCGGCGTCCTCGGCCATCAGCGCCTCGTCGACCGGTACGTAACTGACGAGCCCGACCGGCTCCAGCAGCCGGAACTGCTCGTCGAGCCGCATCATGGCCTGCGACACCTGTTCGAGGACGTCGTCGGTCGGCTCCCCCATGTCCTCGGGGACGATCATCGAGGCGGCGAGTACGGGCAGCGGCACCGCGCCCTCGCCCTCGTCCGCCGCCGTGAGCAGGTAGAGGTTGCCGAGGACGCCCTCCAGGAACTCGGCCTCCACCTCCGGGTCCCAGTCGAGCGCCTCGAAGTCGATCTCGCCGTCGTCGCCGATGGCCACGGCCAGGTCCTCGAAGACCGGCGCCGTCGCGTCGGCGAACACCACGTCGAGGGTGTCCAGCCAGAGGGACAGGACGTCCTGCGGGGTGCCGGCCGTCACCAGCGCGAGCTGCGGGCCCGCGGTGACCGCGGACGCCTCGTCGTCGTCCAGACCGCTGTCGGAGTCGGTGCCGTCGCCTTCGGCCACGGCGACGAGGTCCGTGTCGATGGCGACCCGCCACGCCTCACTCGCGTACGACTCGCCATCACCTTCCGACAACTCGTCGCCCAGGCCCAGCTGTTCGGCCGCCGCCGGCAATTGTTCGTCGACCAGCTCACCACCGGCCCCTACCCGGGTCCCTGGCCCCGCCCAGCGGGCGAGACGTACCGCCCGCGCGAGCAGCGGCGCGGCGAGCGCCTGCCGCGCCAGCTCCGCTTCCGAGGGCAGCCGCACCGGCGGCAGGGTGGGGCGGTCTTCGGACATCTGTGGGGTCTCTCCTCGCTGTGTACGGGCCGGGGTCGCGGCGCGCGCCTCCGGCGAGCCCAGCGTAGACGTATGTGACCCCGCGCCACTCGATTCATGTGCCCGACGAGCTCCGTACATCTGGGCAGTCTTGACAAGTTCCCCGCCCAGGAAAGAGATTGACGCGCGTAGAACCTCTCGTACCCCATCCTCGGAGTTCTGTGATGCCTGCTTCCGTACCGAGATCGGCCGCCGTACCGACCCTTGTCGCCCTCGCCCTCGCCGCGGGGCTGATCGTCGCCGCCGGCCCCGCCTCCGCCGGCACGTCCGCCGCGGTGGCGGGTGTACGGATCCACGGCATCCAGGGCAACACCCGGATATCCCCGCTGGTCGGCACCCCTGTCACGAACGTCCCCGGCATCGTCACCGGTGTGCGCGCCTACGGCAGCTCGAAGGGGTTCTGGCTCCAGGACCCGAAGCCGGACAACGACGCCGCCACCAGCGAGGGCGTGTTCGTCTACACCAGCTCCAACCCGACGGTCGCCGTGGGCGATTCGGTCACGGTCAACGCGACGGTCAGTGAGTTCGTGCCCGGCGGCGCTGCGGCCGGCGGCCAGTCGGTCACGGAGCTGACCGCGCCGAAGGTGACCGTGGTCTCCTCCGGCAACAAGGTGCCCGCCCCGGTCCAGATCAAGGCCAAGTCGGTGCCCGCCGCCTACGCGCCGACGGGTACGCCCGACACCGGCAACAGCATCAACGGACTGCGCCTCAAGCCCCGCGACTACGCCCTCGACTACTACGAGTCGCTGGAGAGCATGAACGTCAGCGTCGGCACCTCGCGCGTGGTCGGCGCGACCGACGCGTACGACGAGCTGTGGGTGACGGTCAAGCCGCAGGAGAACAACGCCAAGCGCGGCGGCACGGTCTACGGCTCGTACGACTCACAGAACACCGGCCGGCTGCAGATCCAGCAGACGGCCCTCAGCACCGACAGCCCGTTCCCCACCGCCAATGTGGGCGACTCGCTGAAGGGCACCACCGAAGGCCCCCTGGACTTCAACCAGTTCGGCGGCTACACGCTGGTCGCCCGTACGCTCGGCACCCTCGTCGACAAGGGTCTGAAGCGCGAGACGACCCGGGCGCAGAAGGACGGCGAGCTGGCCGTCGCCACGTACAACGTCGAGAACCTGGCCGCCGACGACCCGCAGTCGAAGTTCGACTCGCTGGCCGCAGCCGTGGTGAAGAACCTCTCCTCGCCCGACGTCCTGTCCCTGGAGGAGATCCAGGACAACAACGGCGCCACGGACGACGGTACGGTCTCCGCCACCGAGACGGTCAAGAAGTTCACCGAGGCGATCGTCGCCGCGGGCGGCCCCGCCTACGAGTGGCGCTCGGTCGACCCGGAGAACGACAAGGACGGCGGCGAGCCCGGCGGCAACATCCGCAACGGCTTCCTCTTCAACCCGGAGCGGGTCTCCTTCGTCGACAGCGGTACGGCCGACGCGACGACGCCGACGGCGGTCGTCACCCAGGGCGGCAAGGCCGGTCTGACCCTCTCCCCCGGCCGTATCGACCCGGCCGACCCGGCCTGGCAGGCCAGCCGCAAGCCGCTCGTGGGTGAGTTCACCTTCCGCGGGCAGAACGTCTTCCTCGTCAGCAACCACTTCACCTCGAAGGGCGGCGACGAGAGCCTGACCGCGCAGCATCAGCCGGTGCCGCGCTCGTCCGAGGCGCAGCGGCTCCTGCAGGCGCAGGCGGTCAACTCCTTCGTCAAGGACCTGCACAAGGCGGACAAGAACGCGCAGGTGCTGGTGCTCGGCGACCTGAACGACTTCCAGTTCTCGGACACCGTGAAGGCGCTCACCAAGGGCGGGCTGCTGACGTCGGCGATCGACTCACTGCCGCCGCTGGAGCGTTACACGTACGTCTACCAGGGCAACAGCCAGGTGCTCGACCAGATCCTGACCAGCCCCGCCGTCGAGGACTACAGCTACGACAGCGTGCACATCAACGCGGAATTCGCCCAGCAGGACTCGGACCACGACCCGCAGGTGCTGCGCTTCCGCCCCTGACGGACCGCCAGCGCGACACCCAGCCGGCGAAGCCCTCTTCGTCGGCCGGGTGTGCGCGGGCGGGCGCCGCGCCCACGTCGCTGATCTGCCAGATCCGGCCACGCTGCGGTCCCGTGACGACCAGGTGCCAGTACAGACCGCAGCCGCCGGTGCCCAGCACCACGCTGCCGTGGTTGCTCACGTCGTCGATGAGCGGCTCTATCTCCTCGTACGGCCGGGGGTCGTCCTCCCACACCCAGGGCGCGGTGAGCGGGAAGGGCCTGCTCAGCACTCGCTGCGTCTGGTCACAGCCCCAGTCGGCGGGCAGCGCCGCCAGCGGTATCAGCCCGTCGATGTCGGCGGGGCCGCGCGCGCAGCCGTCGCATATCTCCACCACCAGTGTGCGGTAGGGCTCCGGCAGGACCACCGCATGCTCCCGCTCGAAGGCGGCGACGGCCTGCGCACCCAGCGGCGGCCTGCGATGTTCGGGCTCGAAGGCGGCGCGCAGCGCTTCGAGTTCGCAGGGGTCGGCGTGTTCGGTGTTCATACGCTCCATGCTCCTCATTGGACCAGTCCCCACTGACAGTCCCCACTGACGGCCGGCGCGGGCCCCGTGGTCCATGAACAGCCGTACGGTACTGCGCGGCCGGCCGGGTACGCGGGCGATACCGGCACAGTCGGCCGGATTCCGCGCATGCCCGACCTTTCAGCGTTGCTTCACCCTCCCGGCAAGCGAATCTAAGTGGACCTTCACCATGGGCGGGCGGACACTGCGGCCATGACGACTCCGCCGACCTCGCCGACTTCGCCGACTTCGCTGTCGACCCCGCCGACGACTCCGCGCCCGTTCGGCCGCGCCCTGTGCGCGATGGTCACCCCGTTCACCGCCGCCGGCGAACTCGACCTTGCGGGCGCCCGCAAGCTCGCCGGCCATCTGGTGGCCGAGGGCTGCGACGGGCTCGTCCTGAACGGCACCACCGGCGAGTCCCCCACCACCACCGACGCGGAGAAGACCGCACTGGTGCGCGCGGTGTGCGAGGAGGTCGGTGACCGCGCCCATGTCGTCGCGGGCGTCGGCAGCGCGGACACCCGGCACACGCTCGCGCTGGCCCAGGAGGCCGAACAGGCGGGCGCCGACGGGCTGTTGGTCGTCACCCCGTACTACAGCAGGCCGCCGCAGGCCGACGTCGAGGCGCACTTCCTGCGGATCGCGGACGCGGCGGGCGTGCCCTTGATGCTGTACGACATCCCGGCGCGCACCGGTACCCGCGTCGAACCCGCGACGCTGCTCAGGCTCGCCCGGCATCCACGGATCGTCGCCGTCAAGGACTGCGCGTCCGACCTGCTCGCCAGCTCCTCGGTGATCGCCCGGACCTCACTCGCCTACTACGCGGGCAGCGAGGAGCTGTACCTGCCGCTGTACGCGGTCGGCGGCGCCGGTTTCGTCAGCACCGTCGCGAACGTCGCGCCCCGGCAGCTGCGCGCCGCCGTCGACGCGTACGACGCGGGGGCGCACGCCGAGTCCGTACGGCTCAACCAGCTCACCCTGCCGCTCGTCGAGCTGATGATGGCGTCAGGGCTGCCGGGCACGGTCACGGCGAAGGCGCTGCTCGACGGGCTCGGGCTGCCGGCGGGCCCGGTACGCGAACCGCTGCGGCCCCCCGGCCGGGAGACGGCCGACGGGCTGCTGCTGGCGTACGGGGAGCTGCTGCACGCGACCCGCCACCTCTGAGGGGGCGAGGGGGCGCCACCTCAGCGGGGCGGGGGCCGCCCGTGCTCAGTTGTGGCTGTGGAGCACGTCGTTGAGACCGCCCCAGACCGCGTTGTTCGGCCGCGCCTCGACCGCGCCGGAGACCGAGTTGCGACGGAAGAGGATGTTGCTCGCGCCGGACAGTTCCCGCGCCTTGACGATCTGGCCGTCCGGCAGCGTCACGCGCGTACCGGCCGTGACGTACAGGCCCGCCTCGACCACGCACTCGTCACCGAGCGCGATGCCGATGCCCGCCTCGGCCCCGATGAGGCAGCGCTCGCCGATGACGATGCGCTCGGTGCCGCCGCCGGACAGCGTGCCCATGGTGGAGGCGCCGCCGCCGATGTCCGAGCCGTCACCGATGACGACGCCCGCGGAGATCCGGCCCTCGACCATCGACGTGCCGAGCGTGCCGGCGTTGAAGTTGACGAAGCCCTCGTGCATCACGGTCGTACCGGCCGCGAGATGCGCGCCGAGCCGCACCCGGTCGGCGTCGGCGATCCGGACGCCCTTGGGGGCGACGTAGTCGGTCATGCGCGGGAACTTGTCGACCGAGGTCACCTGCAGATGCAGCCCCTCGGCGCGGGCGTTGAGCCGTACGGTCTCCAGCGTGTCGACGGCGACCGGACCGAGGGAGGTCCAGGCGACGTTGGCGAGCAGGCCGAACTGCCCGTCGAGGTTCTGCCCGTGCGGCTTGACCAGCCGGTGGCTGAGCAGGTGCAGCCGCAGATACACGTCGTGCGCGTCGAGCGGCTTGTCGTCGAGCGAAAAGATGACCGTACGGACGGCGACGACCTCGACCCCGCGCCGCGCGTCGGGCCCGGTGGCCTTGGCGGCCCCGTCCCCGAGCAGTTCGACGGCGCGCTCGGCGGACAGCCGCTCGGTGCCCGCGGGTCCGGGCTCGGCGGACAGCTCGGGGGCGGGGTACCAGGTGTCGAGTACGGTGCCGTCGGCGGCGACGGTGGCGAGTCCGGCGGCGACGGCGCCGGTGGTACGAGGAGTCGTGTCGGTCATACCCGAAACCTAACGGCTGCGCGCACCACCGGGCGAACCGGTCTCAGCGCCTGATCAGGCGCGCGCCGGTCAGGGGCGCTGGTCCTTGTGGTCGACGAGGGCCTGCCGTACGACGGCCTCGGAGCTGATGAGCTGCCCCTTGTGCCACGGGTCGGGCGGCGCGCCGGGGTCGTTGGCGTTCATGTCGGGCACTTCCCTGGCCACGATGTGCCGCGTCCCCGCGTAGACGTACGTCGTCGCGTCGTAGAGCGTCTCGGTGCGGAGCAGACTGCGCGGATCGTCCTTGGCCGGGTGGACGGCGATGACGTCGCGGCCCGCAGCGTCGACGGTCCGCTCCGTGGTCAGGCCGGGCGTCGCCGCCAGCATCCGGTAGACGCGGGAAAGGCCGCGCGGCGGGGCGGGGTAGACGGACACCAGCGTGCCGAGCAGTTGGCTCCCCAGTTGCTCGTCGGTCGCCGAAGGGGTCTTGGCCCCCTGCTTGTCCCGGTAGAAGGCGCCGATCCGCCGAAGCGCGGCGGACCGGTCGGCCGGTAGGGAGGCGAGCAGCTGGTACGTCCGCAGCGGCGACGCGTCGCCCGTCGTCTTGTCGAGGTCGAGCGCGGGGTCGCGGTACATGCGCCACTGCTCGTGCTTCTCCGGGCTGCTCGTCACACCGTTGGTGCGCACGATCTCGACGGTCTGCGTGTAGGTCCACTGCCCGTCGGCCGGATGCGGCGCCGAAGCCTTCGCCGCGGCGTCCGCCGCGCGGTTCAGCACCGTCGCGGCACTGAGCCGGGCCGGATCCGCCGGCGCGGCCGCGCTGCGGTCGGCGGC
>NZ_JTIY01000001.1:4489761-4503540 GCF_000818175.1 Streptomyces sp. AcH 505 | reverse complement strand
GCGGCGAGTAGCCGCGCCGCCCCTGGTGCGCTGCGTCGAGCAGCCGCCGGCGTCCGGGGGCGAGCCGCGAGCGGTCCGCCTCCGGCGCCCCGGACCGGAACTCTCGTACGGCGGTCAGATCATCCATGTCGGATCGCCTCCACGGCGTCGTTCAAGGGCAGGGGGTTGTCGCCGAGCGCCGTACGGACCTTGCGGCGGGCCCGGTTGAGGCGGGACCGGACGGTGCCGAGCGGGATGGAGAGCGCGTCGGCGATCTCCTGGTAGCTGAGATCCGCCCAGGCGATCAGCAGCAGCACGTGTCTGTCGCCGGGCGACAGCCCGGCCAGCGCGCCCGCGAGCGACGCCTGCGCCGACTGCGCGGTCACCCGGCTGTCGGCGCTGTCGGCCCAGGACTCGACGACGGGGTCAACTCCCGTACGGGCCAGCGCCCGCAGCGCGCGCACCTCGCCGCGGCGGTGCTTGCCGATGAGGTGGGCGGCTATCCCGTACAGCCAGGGCCGGGCGCTGCGCCGGGCCGTGTCGTAGCGCTGCCTGGCCCGGAAGGCGACGAGGAAGGTCTCGGCGGTCAGGTCGTCGGCGTGACTGTCGCCGAGGCGGCGCATCGCGTACCGGTGGATGTCGGCGGCGTACCGGTCGTAGACGATCCCGAACAGTTCGGGCTGCTCGACGGACTGGCTGATGATCGCCGCGTCGTCATCGGGTGGTCCGGTCACGGTGCCTCCGTGGTCGCTGCGGGGTGACGCCTTCACCCGCTGTTCCCCGATGAGGCGAAGTGGGTTCACGCAGCGGCGGCGCGCCTCAGCCCAGCCGGTTGCCCGCGCCCCTGCCGTCGGCGTGGTCGACGTCGTCCTCGGCGCGCGGCAGCGCCCGGTGCCCCTCGGAGTGGTGGTTGACCCAGCCGCAGACCCCGCAGCTGTAGCGGCCGTCGAGCCCGGCGATGAGCGTGCCGCACTGCCGGCACTCGGCGTAGGTGATCTCGGGGTCGGCGGTATTGACGGTATCGACGGGGCCTATGGCGTCCATCGGGTCGACGGAGTCCGGGGATGGCATGCTCACGGCCCAAACCTACCGCCGGGGGCGCGAGCCGTCCCCGGCCGATCCCTACGGAATCAACCGGCCGAGCATGGCGCGCGCGTAGTCCTCGTCGTACGCGCTGTCGGTGAGCAGCACCTGGAGGCAGATGCCGTCGAGCAGGGCGACCAGGGCCCGCGCTGTCGCGGGGTCGGTGCGCCGGGCCAGGATCTCGGAGACCCCGTCGGTCCACTCGGCGGCGACGGGCCGCAGCGCGGGGTTGCGCAGGGCGGCGAGATACAGCTCGTACTCCAGCTCCACGCCGGTACGGTCGCGGCCCAGCCACCGCCCGATCAGCCGGGCCAGCTGGCCCGCGAGGTCACCCTCGGGCCCGGCAAGAGCGTCACTCCCCCGTATCTCGGCGGCGAGCCCCTCGTTGGCCTGGCGCAGCGCGGCGACGAGCAGTTCGTCGAGGGAGGCGAAGTGGTACGTGGTGGAGCCGAGCGGTACGTCGGCCTCGGCGGCGACGGTCCGGTGGCTGAGCCCGGCGATCCCGCTGCGCCCGACGACACGAATCGCCGCATCGATGATCCGCTGCCGACGGTCGGGGTCATGACGCCGGGTCATGAGTGCGACCCGCCGAGGTTGAGCACGACGACCCCGACGATCACGAGCACGATCCCCGCGATCTTGACGAGGCTGGTCGACTCGTTGAGGAAGATCATCCCGATGAGCGCGATCACCGCGGTCCCTGACCCGGCCCAGATCGCGTAGGCGGTGCCGACGGACAGCGTCTTGAGGGTCTGCGCGAGCAGGGTGAACGCCAGCACGTACCCGGCGAGCGTGATCAGCGAGGGCCAGAGCCGGGTGAACCCGTCGCTGTACTTCATCGCGGTCGTCCCGGCCACCTCGGCGGCGATGGCGGCGGCGAGCAGTCCGTATCCCATGTGTACGAGTGTACGCATCGCTGTGTACACCCGTACACACCACTGTCCCGGCGGCCTCAGGCCAGGAACTGGCCTAGTTGACGCCTACCGTCGCTGCCTGCCGACCGACCGACACCAGCGAAAGGACCGCGACCGCGATGCCCGAGCAGACCAGCGCCGCGCCGACCGGCTACACCACCGTCGCGCCCTGGGTCGTCACCGACGACACGGGAGCCTTCCTCGACTTCGTCAGCCAGGCGTTCGGCGGCGAAGAGCTCGGCCGGGTGCCGACCGAGGACGGCCTGATCGGCCACGCCGAGATCCGCGTCGGCGACACCGTCGTCCTGGCCTTCGACCGCCACCCGACCTGGCCCCGCACCCCGAGCCTGCTGCGGGTCTTCGTGGCCGACGCGGACGAGACGTTCACCCGAGCCGTCGCCGCGGGCGGCCAGGTGGTCACGGCCCTGGCCGACGACGCCTTCGGCCGGCGCGGCGGGCGTATCAAGGACCCGTTCGGCAACATCTGGTGGGTGGTCAGCCACGTCGAGGACGTCTCGGAGGACGAGATGTGGCAGCGCCTCCAGGACCCGGCGTACGCCGAGACGATGCGGGTGGCCCAGGAAACCCTCGACGCCGAACTCAGCGGCGAACACGAAGGACGGAGCAGCGCCCCGGTCAGGCCCCGGTCAGTTGACCAGTGAGCTCTTCGGACTCAGCACGCAGAACTCATTTCCCTCAGGATCTTCGAGGACGACCCAGGTCGCCGATTCCCCCTGCCCGACATCGGCCCGCCGCGCACCGAGCGCGATGATCCGCGCGACCTCGGCGGCCTGGTCGTCGGGCGACAGATCGATATGCAGCCGGTTCTTGACGGCCTTGCGCTCACCCACCGGCACGAAGCAGATCCCGGGCAGCGCGGCAGCGTCCGCACCGATGACGATCTCGTCATCGGCCTCGAACACCACCTGCCAGTCCAGCACCCCGACCCAGAAGCGGGCGAGCGAGGGCAGATCGTGCGCGTCGATCACGAGCTGGTAGAAGGAGACACCCATACGCGACAGTCTGCCCGCAGCACAGAACGGCGACCACCGGAAGGCCGGCTCGCGGTCAGCCTTCCTCGCGTACGGGGGTTGCCGTCGCCCGGTGCGTTCGGTGACGCGGAAAGGCGCGGCGCGCCCCGTGTGGGGTGCGTCGCGCCTTTGGCACGGGCGGGGGTGGCGTCAGACGTTGAAGCCTAGCGCGCGGAGTTGTTCGCGGCCGTCGTCCGTGATTTTGTCCGGGCCCCACGGGGGCATCCAGACCCAGTTGATCTTGAGTTCGTTGACGATGCCCTCCGTCGCCGTCTGGGCCTGTTCCTCGATCACGTCCGTCAGCGGGCAGGCCGCCGACGTCAGTGTCATGTCCAGGGTGGCGATGTTGGACTCGTCGATGTGGATGCCGTAGATCAGGCCCAGGTTGACGACGTCGATGCCCAGTTCGGGGTCGACCACGTCGTACAGCGCCTCGCGGACCTCGTCCTCCGAGGCCGGCTTCATGGTCAGGGTCTCGTTCTCGCTCATGCGGTCTCCTTGTGCGCCGTGTCGGTGTCGCCCAGTGCCTGGGCCGTCGCGTCCTTCCACGCCATCCAGCTCAGCAGGGCGCACTTGACGCGTGCGGGGTACTTCGAGACGCCGGAGAACGCCACCGCGTCCTCCAGCAGCTCCTCCATCGCGTCGTCCGGCTCCAGCTGTCCCTTGGACTGCATCAGCTCCAGGAAGGCGCCCTGGATCTTCTGCGCCTCCGCCAGGTCCTTGCCGACCAGCAGGTCGTTCAGTACGGACGCGCTGGCCTGGCTGATCGAGCAGCCCTGGCCCTCGTACGAGACGTCCTCGATCCGCGACCCGTCGTACCGCACGCGCAGCGTGATCTCGTCACCACAGGTGGGGTTGACGTGGTGCACCTCGGCGTCGCCGTCCCGCAGACCGCGCCCGTGGGGGTGCTTGTAGTGGTCCAGGATGACGTCCTGGTACATCGAATCCAGCTTCACGTGTCAGTCCTTTGTCCGACGAGGTCTCATCCGAAGAAGTTGCGGACGTGCTCAAGACCGTCGACCAGCGCGTCGACCTCGCTCTGTGTCGAGTACAGATAGAACGACGCTCGCGTGGTCGCAGGAATTCCGTACCGCAGGCAGACCGGCCGCGCGCAGTGGTGGCCGACCCGGACCGCGATGCCCTGTTCGTCCAAGACCTGGCCCACGTCGTGCGGGTGGATGTCACCCAGCGTGAACGAGATCGTGGCGCCCCGGTCCTCGGCCGTCGTCGGGCCGATGATCCGCAGTCCCGGGATGTCCCGCAGCCGCTCCAGCGCGTACTCGGTGATCGCGTGTTCGTGCGCCGCGATCTTGTCCATGCCGATCGCCGAGAGGTAGTCCACGGCCGCGCCGAGGCCGACGGCCTGGGCGATCGGGGGCGTACCCGCCTCGAACTTGTGCGGCGCGGGGGCGTACGTGGACGAGTTCATCGTCACGGTCTCGATCATCTCGCCGCCGCCGAGGAACGGCGGCAGGTCGTCGAGCAGCTCCTGGCGGCCCCAGAGCACGCCGATGCCGGTGGGCCCGGTCATCTTGTGCCCGGTGAACGCCACGAAGTCGGCCTGGAGCGCCTGGACGTCCAGCAGCTGGTGCGGGGCGGCCTGCGAGGCGTCGATGCAGACCAGCGCGCCGACCTGCTGCGCGCGGCGGACGATCGCCTCGACCGGGTTCTGGGTGCCCAGGATGTTGGAGACCAGGACGAAGGAGACGATCTTCGTCTTCTCCGTGATGATCTCGTCGATGTTCGACAGGTCGAGCCGGCCGTCGTCGGTGATGCCGAACCACTTCAGCTTCGCGCCCGTGCGCTGCGCGAGCAGCTGCCACGGCACGATGTTGGAGTGGTGCTCCATCTCCGTGATGACGATCTCGGTCGAGTCGTCCACGCGGTACGGCTCGTCGGCCCAGCCCAGCATGTTGGCGACCAGGTTCAGCGACTCCGAGGCGTTCTTGGTGAAGATCACCTCGTCGCGGCTGGGCGCGTTGATGAAGGCCGCGACCTTGTCGCGGGCGCCCTCGTAGAGCGCCGTCGCCTCTTCGGCGATGGTGTACACCCCGCGGTGGACGTTCGCGTTGTGCTGCTCGTAGTAGTTGCTCAGGGCGTCGAGCACCTGACGCGGCTTCTGCGAGGTGGCCGCGGAGTCCAGGTAGACGAGCTTCTTGTCGTCGTGGATCACCCGGTCGAGGATCGGGAAGTCCTTGCGGATCGCCTCGTCGAGCAGGCGGTCCCGCACTGAGAGCAGATCCGGAAGTTGTGTCACGCGCTGACGCCTCCCTTCGCGTACGCCTCGTAGCCCTCGTTCTCCAGCTTGTCGGCCAGCTCGGCGCCGCCGGACTCGGCGATGCGGCCCTGCGCGAAGACATGGACGAAGTCGGGCTTGATGTAGCGCAGGATCCGCGTGTAGTGCGTGATCAGCAGGGTGCCGACCTCGCCGCTCTCGCGGACGCGGTTGACGCCCTCGGAGACGACACGCAGCGCGTCCACGTCGAGGCCCGAGTCGGTCTCGTCGAGGATCGCGATCTTCGGCTTGAGCAGTTCGAGCTGAAGGATCTCGTGGCGCTTCTTCTCGCCGCCGGAGAAGCCCTCGTTGAGATTGCGCTCGGCGAAGGACGGGTCCATCTGGAGGCGCTCCATGGTTTCCCTGACCTCCTTCACCCACGTCCGCAGCTTGGGGGCCTCGCCGCGTACGGCGGTCGCCGAGGTGCGCAGGAAGTTGGAGACGGAGACGCCGGGGACCTCGACGGGGTACTGCATCGCGAGGAACAGCCCCGCGCGCGCCCGCTCGTCCACGGTCATCGCCAGGACGTCCTCGCCGTCCAGCGTCACGACGCCACCCGTGATCGTGTACTTGGGGTGGCCGGCGAGGGAGTACGCGAGGGTCGACTTGCCCGAGCCGTTGGGGCCCATGATGGCGTGGGTCTCGCCCTGCTTGACGATCAGGTCGACGCCCTTGAGGATCTCGCGGGGGCCGTTCTCCGTGTCGACGGTGACGTGCAGGTCGTTGATTTCAAGGGTTGCCATGGGTGACTCAGGACTCCTGGGTGACGGAGACGAGCACATCGTCCCCTTGGATCTGTACGGGGTATACGGGGACGGGGCGCGTCGCGGGGAGGCTCGACGGCTTTCCGGTACGCAGGTCGAAGCTGGAGCCGTGCAGCCAGCACTCGATCATGCAGTCCTCCACCTCGCCCTCCGAGAGCGACACGTTCGCGTGCGAGCAGATGTCGTTGATCGCGAACACCTCGCCCTCGGTACGGACGACGGCGACGGGCGTGCCGTCGAGTTCCACCCGGGTCGGGGTGTCCTCTTCCAGCTCGCCCAGACCGCAGACACGGACAAAGGCCATCAGACCGTTGCCTCCAGCTCCTTCTCGATCGACGCGAGCAGCCGCTCCTCGACGTCGGGAAGGCCGATGTGCTGGACCAGCTCGGCGAAGAAGCCGCGCACGACCAGGCGGCGCGCCTCGGTCTCCGGGATGCCGCGCGCCATCAGGTAGAAGAGCTGCTCGTCGTCGAACCGGCCGGTCGCCGACGCGTGTCCGGCGCCGGCGATCTCGCCGGTCTCGATCTCCAGGTTCGGCACGGAGTCGACCCGCGCGCCGTCCGTGAGGACGAGGTTGCGGTTCATCTCGTAGGTGTCGGTGCCCTCGGCCGAGGCCCGGATGAGGACGTCACCGATCCATACGGCGTGCGCGTCCGCGCCCTGGAGCGCGCCCTTGTAGGCCACGTTCGACTTGCAGTGCGGGGCGTTGTGGTCGACGAACAGCCGGTGTTCCTGGTGCTGGCCCTTGTCGGTGAAGTACAGGCCGAACAGCTCGGCCTCGCCGCCGGGTCCCGCGTACTGGACGCGCGGGTGGAGCCGTACCAGGTCGCCGCCGAAGGTGACGATGATCGACTTGAACGAGGCGTCCCTGCCGACCAGCGCGTTGTGCTGGGCGACGTGGACGGCCTTGTCGTCCCAGTCCTGGACGGAGACGACGGTCAGCTTGGCGCCGTCGCCCACGAGGTACTCGACGTTGCCGGCGAGCGTGGCGTCGCCGGTGTGGTCGATGACCACGACCGCCTCGGCGAAGGCGCCGAGCTCCACGATCTGGTGGGCGTAGCCGACCCCGCCGGCGCCGTGCACGGCGATCCTGACCGGCTCGGTCAGCACGGTCTCCTTCGGTACGGAGACGACCGACGCCTTCTCGAACGAGGAGAACGCCTGCGCGGCCACCCGGTCCGCCGGGGTGCCGGCCTTGCCGACCCGCGGGTCGTCGCGGCCCACGGTCTCCACGACGACGCCTTCGGGGGCCGTCACCTCGACCGTGAGGGCCGAGCCTGTCGCGTCCGCCGTGCCGTCGTGCAGCCCGCGCAGCCGCTCCAGCGGCGTGAACCGCCACTCCTCCTCACGGCCGTGCGGGACGGGGAAGTCCGCCACGTCGTAGGAGGGGGGCGCGCTCGTGCGCGTGGCGACGGTCGACTCGGCGGCCACCGCGATCGAACCGGCAGTGGTGGAACCCGCCGGAATGTTCTGAGCCTCAGCCATGGCTGTCGTCGTGCTCTCTCTCTGCCTCTGGGGAAAGGGAATCGGTTGGCGCCGCGGGCACGGGGGCGGGTGGCGCGGGGGCGGTGGCTGAGGTCAGCCGACCGAGCCTTCCATCTGCAGCTCGATCAGCCGGTTGAGCTCCAGGGCGTACTCCATGGGCAGCTCCTTGGCGATCGGCTCGACGAAGCCGCGCACGATCATCGCCATCGCCTCGAACTCCGTCATGCCCCGGCTCATCAGGTAGAAGAGCTGGTCCTCGGAGACCTTGGAGACGGTCGCCTCGTGGCCCATCGACACGTCGTCCTCGCGCACGTCCACGTACGGGTACGTGTCGGAGCGGGAGATCGTGTCGACCAGCAGCGCGTCACAGAGCACGTTGGACTTGGAGCCCGCGGCGCCCTCGCCGATCTCGATCAGTCCCCGGTAGGACGTACGGCCGCCACCGCGCGCCACCGACTTGGAGACGATGTTCGACGAGGTGTTCGGGGCCATGTGGACCATCTTGGCGCCGGCGTCCTGGTGCTGGCCCTCGCCCGCGAAGGCGATGGACAGCGTCTCACCCTTGGCGTGCTCGCCCATCAGGTAGACGGCCGGGTACTTCATGGTGACCTTGGAGCCGATGTTGCCGTCGACCCACTCCATGGTCGCGCCCTCGTACGCCACGGCGCGCTTGGTGACCAGGTTGTAGACGTTGTTCGACCAGTTCTGGATGGTCGTGTAGCGGCAGCGGCCGCCCTTCTTGACGATGATCTCGACCACGGCGCTGTGCAGCGAGTCCGAGGAGTAGATCGGGGCGGTGCAGCCTTCGACGTAGTGGACGTAGGCGTCCTCGTCGACGATGATCAGCGTCCGCTCGAACTGGCCCATGTTCTCCGTGTTGATACGGAAGTAGGCCTGGAGCGGGATGTCGACGTGCACACCCTTCGGCACGTAGATGAAGGAGCCGCCGGACCACACGGCCGAGTTCAGCGACGCGAACTTGTTGTCGCCGACCGGGATGACCGTGCCGAAGTACTCCTCGAACAGCTCCGGGTTCTCACGCAGCGCCGTGTCGGTGTCCTTGAAGATGACGCCCTGCTCCTCCAGGTCCTCGCGGATCTGGTGGTAGACGACCTCGGACTCGTACTGGGCGGCGACGCCGGCCACGAGGCGCTGCTTCTCCGCCTCGGGGATGCCGAGCTTGTCGTACGTGTTCTTGATGTCCTCCGGCAGGTCCTCCCAGGACTCGGCCTGCTTCTCGGTGGACCGCACGAAGTACTTGATGTTGTCGAAGTGGATGCCCGACAGGTCGGAGCCCCAGTTCGGCATGGGCTTCTTGCCGAAGAGCTTGAGGCCCTTCAGCCGCAGCTTCAGCATCCACTCCGGCTCGTTCTTCTTCTGCGAGATGTCGCGGACGACAGCTTCGGAGAGTCCGCGCTTGGCGGCGGCGCCGGCGGCGTCGGAGTCGGCCCAGCCGAATTCGTACGTACCCAGACCGTCGAGCTCAGGATGGGCGGTCTCTGTGGGGAGCGTCATGCGGGGTTCCTCCCGGCTGTGCTTTCAGTTGCGTGATCGGTGGTCTGTGGGGTGGAGCGGGGAATGAAGGTCGTGCAGACCCCGTCGCCGTGGGCGATGGTGGCCAGTCGCTGCACATGCGTACCGAGAAGCTCGGAAAAGAATTCCGTCTCGGCCTCGCAGAGCTGCGGGAACTTCTCGGCGACATGGGCCACCGGGCAGTGGTGCTGGCAGAGCTGCTCGCCCTGGCTGTTCGGCGCGGAGCGCGCCGCGGCAGCGTACCCGTCGGTGCTCAGCGCCTTGGCGAGCGCCTCGGTACGCCGGTCGGGCGCGGCGGCCTCGACCGCCGCGCGGTACGCCTCGGCCTGGCCGGCGATCCGGGCACGGGCGAAGGCGGCCACGGCCGCCTCGCCCTGTTCCCCGCCGCCGGCCGCCTGCGCGATCCAGTGCAGCGCCTCGGCTGCCAGCTTGTCGTACGACTGGTCGAAGGCGTCCCTGCCGCAGTCGGTCAGGGCGAACGCCTTGGCCGGCCTGCCGCGGCCGCGCGAGCCGTAGACGCGCTGTTCGCGCGGTTCCACGACGTTGTCGGCCGCGAGCGCGTCGAGATGACGGCGGACGGCCGCCTGGGTGAGCCCGAGGCGCCCCGCCAGATCGGAGACGGTGGACGGGCCGTGGTCCAGGATGGAGCGCGCGACACGGTTGCGAGTGGAGTGCTCACCGGTCGCGAGTTCCTCCTGGGGAGCCTCGCCAACGTATTTCACAACGCCATTGTTGCGTAATTCCCTCGGCCCTGACAACCGCGACCCGGCCCGACGTGAGGTGCGCTGTATCACTTAGGGTTACCTAATTCGCACCCGTACTGCCCGGTGGGAGCGGCTTTGCCGCCCGCCCGGAGCCGCTCCGGCGCCCGGTTGAAGCGGCTTTCGGCCCCGCGGGTCCCGCCCCCCGAAAGGCTGCCTAGACTTCCCGGCATGCGCAGCGTCAACCCGGGTGGCTCACTGCCCGACAGCGGTTCAGCCGCGGGCCGGGCCTCCGGAGACCCCGTCGTCGAGGTTCGCGGACTGGTCAAACGGTACGGCGACAAGACGGCGGTGAACGGCCTGGACCTGCTGGTACGGGCCGGCACCGTCACCGCCGTCCTCGGTCCCAACGGGGCCGGCAAGACGACCACGGTCGAGACCTGCGAGGGCTACCGCAGACCCGACGCGGGCACGGTACGGGTGCTGGGCCTCGACCCGGTGACGGAAGCGGCGGCCCTGCGGCCGCGTATCGGCGTGATGCTCCAGTCCGGCGGCGTGTACTCGGGAGCCCGCGCCGAGGAAATGCTCCGCCACATGGCGCGACTGCACGCCCGTCCGCTGGACGTGGACGCCCTCATCGAGCGGCTGGGCCTCGACAGCTGCGGCCGTACGACGTACCGCAGGCTCTCCGGCGGCCAGCAGCAGCGGCTCGCGCTGGCGCTCGCCGTCGTCGGCCGCCCCGAACTGGTCTTCCTCGACGAGCCGACGGCGGGACTCGACCCGCAGGCCCGGCGCGCCACCTGGGAGCTGGTGCGCGAGCTGCGGGCCGACGGCGTCGGTGTCGTACTGACCACGCACTTCATGGACGAGGCCGAGCAGCTGGCCGACGACGTCGTGATCATCGACGCGGGCCGGGCCGTCGCCCAGGGCAGCCCCGAGACGCTGTGCCGCGGCGGCGCCGAGAACACCCTGCGCTTCACCGGCCGCCCCGGGCTGGACCTCGGCTCGCTGCTGAAGGCGCTGCCCGACGGCTCGGCCGCCGACGAGCTCAGCTCCGGCGTCTACCGGATCAGCGGCACGATCGATCCGCAGCTGCTGGCCACGGTCACCTCCTGGTGCGCGCAGCACGGGGTGATGGCCGCCGGGATCTCCGTCGAGCGGCACACGCTGGAGGACGTCTTCCTCGAACTGACCGGCAAGGAGCTGCGCTGATGAGCACGGGTACCACCACGGCGGGCGGTACGGGAACGTACGCCCCCGCGCCCGGCGCGGCCCCGCTCGGCCGCATGATCGGCGCGCAGACGCTCTTCGAGACGAAGCTGCTGCTGCGCAACGGCGAGCAGCTGCTGCTGACCGTGATCATCCCTTCGCTGCTGCTGGTCCTCTTCTCGACGGTCGACATCATCGACACCGGCGCGGCGAAGTCGGTGGACTTCCTGGCGCCCGGCATCCTCGCGCTCGCCGTGCTGTCCACGGCGTTCACCGGGCAGGCCATCGCCACCGGTTTCGAGCGCCGTTACGGGGTGCTGAAGCGGCTCGCCGTCTCGCCGCTCCCCCGGTGGGGCCTGATGACGGCGAAGACGCTCGCCGTCCTGGTCACCGAGGTGCTTCAGGTGGTGCTGCTCGCGGTCATCGCGCTGCTGCTCGGCTGGTCGCCGCACGGCAATCCGCTCGCCGTCCTGCTGCTGCTCGTCCTCGGCACCGCCACGTTCTCCGGGCTCGGTCTGCTGATGGCGGGCACGCTCAGGGCCGAGGCGACGCTGGCCGCGGCGAACCTGGTCTTCCTGCTGCTCCTGGTGGGCGGCGGGGTGATCGTGCCGCTGGACAAGTTTCCCGAGGGGGCGCGGGCGGTGCTGGACCTGCTGCCGATCTCCGCGCTCTCCGACGGGCTGCGGGACGTCCTGCAGCACGGGGCTGCGATGCCGTGGGGCGACCTCGGGATCCTCGCCGTGTGGGCCGCCGTGGGACTCGGCGCCGCTGCCACGTTCTTCCGCTGGGAGTGAGCGGGCACGGACGGCCGGGAGTGAGCGGGTGACGGTGGCCCGGGGACCCCTCGTGAAAAGCTGCACAAGCTCGCGCCTACGATAGTTGCCGTGTTGACCCCCCTCGCCTATATCGCCCAGCGGTGGACGCCTTCGCCCCGTACGCTCCAGCGCGCCGCGCTCGCCGCCGTACTGATGTCGGTGGCCATCATCGTCACCGGCGGCGCCGTCCGGCTGACCAGCTCGGGACTCGGCTGCGACACCTGGCCCAAGTGCACGGACAACAGCCTGGTCGCCACGCCCGAGCAGGGGATCCACGGCGCGATCGAGTTCAGCAACCGGATGCTGACGTACGTCCTGTCGGCGGCCGTCGGCTGGGCGATCATCGCCGCGCGGGCGGCCAAGCCCCGGCGGCGCCCGCTCACCCGGCTCGCCTGGTCGCAGTTCTGGCTGGTGATGAGCAACGCCGTGCTCGGCGGCATCACCGTCCTGGCAGGCCTCAACCCGTGGACCGTGGCGGGCCATCTCCTCGCCGCCCTCGGACTGTTGACCGTCGCGACGCTGACCTGGCTGCGCACCCGTGAGGGCGACGGCGCACCGCGGCCGCGCGTGCCGCGCCCGCTGTTCCGGCTCTGCTCGGTGCTGCTGGTCGCCACCGCGCTCCTGATGGCGGCGGGCACGATCGTGACGGGCACGGGACCGCACGCGGGCGACAGCAGCGATGTGCCGCGGATGCCCTTCGACTGGGTGGCCACGGTCCATCTGCACGAGGTGCTGGCGTTCGTGGTCGTGGCGCTGGCCGCCGCGATGTGGGTAGGGCTGCGGGTCGTCGACGCCCCGCTCGACACCCGCAAGATCGCCCGCAACCTGGTGCTGGTGCTGCTCGCCCAGGGGGTCATCGGGTACGTGCAGTATCTGACCGATCTGCCCGAAGTCCTGGTCGGCGTGCATATGTTCGGCCTGGCCCTGGTGTGGATCGGCACGCTGCGGATGCGGATGTGTCTGCGCGAGCGCCCGGTGACCACGGCCGAGATCCCCGCGCAGGCGGACGCCGCGCTGTCACCCGCCGTCTGAGGGACCGCCGCCCGGCTGTCCCGCGTCCGGCAGCTGGTAGACCCGGCGGGCGTTGCCCGACGCGATCATCTCGGCGACACGCTGCGCGTCGCCGATCGCCCACGCGCCGTCGGCGACCCAGCCGCCCAGCACCCGCGCGAGGGCTTCCCTGAACACCCGGGCCCCGACGACGTGCAGTTCGGGCAGCCCGCGCGCGCCGCTGGAGAACAGCAGCTTCCCGAACGGCGCGAGTTCCAGGACCTCCGCGAGCACGGCCGCGGCGCCCGCTCCGGTGTGCGCGAGTACGGGGCCCAGATCCGCGTACACGTGCGGGAAGACCCCGGTCAGCTGCGCCGCCTGACGGTGGTGCGGATACGCGCCGAGCAGCACCAGATCGGTGCCGAGCCCCTCCGTCGCCTCGGCGAAGTCCCGGAGCAGGACCGGCTCGCAGGAGCCGACGCGCAGTTGCAGCGGCAGTCCTGACGCGACGGCCGTCCACAGCAGATGCCGCAGCAGTACGGGGTCGGTGACCGCGTCACCCGCCGAGCGCGCGGCGAGCCAGCGGCCCGCCGCGCCTCTGACCTCGCCTGGCCCCGGCGGCTGCGGGGCCAGGGCGCCGCCGTGGCCGAGGCCGGTGACGGAGATGAAGGCGACTGCCGAAGCGGCTGCGGCGTGCACGGCCTCGGCGAGGTTGGCGAGCAGCGCATCGACGGACCCCGAGGTGTCGGCGATCTGCTGGGCCAGCGGTTCGAGCCGGACGATCTCCCGGGCGTCGGCGCCGCCCGCCACGGCCATCTCGGCGGGCCCGGTCAGATCACCGGGCAGCCCGGTGTCCACGAGATAGGTGGAGATCCCCGTCCCGCGCAGCAGCAGCCTGCCCGCCTCGGCGGCGCCCAGCTCCCGGCGGCGGGCCAGATAGCGGGCCGGCGCGCAGTGCGGCTCAAGGCCGAGGAGCGGTGGGCACCAGCGCCGTACGGCG
>NZ_JTIY01000001.1:4480561-4489647 GCF_000818175.1 Streptomyces sp. AcH 505 | reverse complement strand
CGGCGCGCAGTGCGGCTCAAGGCCGAGGAGCGGTGGGCACCAGCGCCGTACGGCGAACCCGGTCTGGGTGTCGAAGAAGGTGGTGCCGGCGGCCGGGGCGCCCGCCGTCCTGCCGAGCTGGGCCTCGAAGGTGCCGAGGCCCAGTTCCGTACGGAGTACTCCGTGGCAGTACTGGTCCACCATGGACGCTGTTTCGATCATCGGGTTTCCCGTCGTGGACCGCTTGTACAGTCCTAACGGGCCGAGCCGCGTTCCGGTGGCGCCCCAGGTGCCGCTTCCGTCCCGCGCGGTACGCGGTACCCGACGTACGCGGTACCCGACGTACGAGGCCCGGCGTCAGTGGCCGAGCTGGATGCCGGCCATCCGCTTCCACTCGTACGGGCCTGTGCTGACCTTCGCTGCCAGCTCGCCGTCGAACGATTCGTGGAGGGTCAGCTCGGCGCTCTCGGCCGCGCTCAGCGCGACGGCGTGGGTGGGGGCGACCAGGTCGCCCCAGCCGCCGTCCTCGCCGACGAGGACAATACGGGTGCCCTCCTGGCCGAGATACGCGAGGTGCCCCTCGGCGCCGCCGTGCTTCGCGCCGAAGGCCTTGATCTCCTTGGCGAGCCTGGCCACCTTGCGGGCGTCCCGCGCCTCGCGCCTGGCCAGCGCCTTGTCCGCCTGGGTCTTGCCCGACTCGTTCGCCTGGCCCGGCTCGTCCGCCCGGTCCGGCTTGCCCGCCTGGTCGCCCTGCTCCGTCTCAGCCATGCCGACGATGCTACCGGGCGGTAGAACGGGTTATCGGAGGAAGGGGTCCACCGCTACGGCGACGAAGAGGATCGAGACGTAGGTGATGGACCAGTGGAACAGCCGCATCTCCTTGAGCTTGGCGCCCACCTCGCCCGCCTTGGCGCGCGAGTTCAGCCCGTGCGCCTCCCACAGCCAGTAGCCGCCGGCGACCAGCGCGACCGTGGTGTAGAACCAGCCGGTGTAGCCCAGCGGGGTCAGCAGCAGCGAGACGGCGACCATCACCCAGCTGTAGGCGACGATCTGCCGGGCGACCACCCGATTGGACGCGACGACCGGCAGCATCGGGACGCCCACGCGTGCGTAGTCGTCCTTCACCTTCATCGACAGCGGCCAGTAGTGCGGCGGCGTCCAGAAGAACATCACCAGGAAGAGGATGACCGGGGCCCAGGACACCGAGTTGGTGACGGCGGACCAGCCGATCAGCACGGGCATGCAGCCGGCGATCCCGCCCCACACGATGTTCTGCGAGGTACGCCGCTTGAGGATCATCGTGTAGACGACGACGTAGAAGAGCAGGGCGCCCAACGACAGCGCCGCCGACAGCCAGTTGACCAGAAGTCCGAACCACAGCGTCGAGAAGACCGCGAGGCCGAGACCGAAGGCCAGGCACTCGCGCGGCGAGACCATGCCGGTGACCAGCGGACGCTGCGACGTACGGTCCATCAGGGCGTCGATGTCGCGGTCGATGTACATGTTGAGCGCGTTGGCGCCGCCGGCGGAGAGATAACCGCCGACGCAGGTGACGAGCACCAGCCAGAGATCCGGTACGTCCTGCGAGGCGAGGAACATCACCGGAACGGTGGTGATGAGCAACAGCTCGATGATCCGTGGCTTGGTCAGTGCCACGAATGCCTTGGCGCGGGCTCCGAACGGCCGATGGCCCCTCGGGCTCGGAGTCAAGGCGGCGACCCCTGCGGGTCGGGACTCGACGGCCGTCACGCATACCCCTGACAGAGAAATCTCAGCAAGCTCCGGACGTGAAGGCCCGGTAAAGGCTCGCGCTTACCACGCCACTCTAGACGTTGCCCATAGGTCGTTCTTCGCGGGGGTGCGCTCGTGTTGGGGGTGCCGGAACCCGCCGCCGGGAGGCGAAGAGAGCCCCGGCGCGGCACCCTGGCAGTGTCCCTTGTTCACCGACGGGCAGTCGAAAAGCCGGGCGGCACCGCGAGGGTAGGCTCAACAACGAACCGGTGCGCCCTCAGACACCGGGATTCGACATGTGGAGAGGAGCCCTGACTCAGGGTGAGCACCAAGCCGACCACCACAGACCTCGAGTGGACCGATCTGGACCGTCGGGCAGTCGACACCGTCCGCGTCCTGGCCATGGATGCCGTACAGAAGGTCGGCAACGGCCATCCCGGTACGGCCATGAGCCTGGCGCCTGCCGCCTATGTGCTGTTCCAGAAGCTTCTGCGGCACGACCCCGCCGACGCCCAGTGGACCGGCCGGGACCGATTCGTCCTGTCGGCCGGTCACTCGTCTCTGACCCTCTACATCCAGCTCTACCTGGCCGGCTACGGCCTGGAGCTGGACGACCTGGAGTCGTTCCGCACCTGGGGTTCGAAGACCCCCGGCCACCCGGAGTACGGACACACCGTCGGCGTCGAGACCACCACGGGCCCGCTCGGCCAGGGTGTCGCGAACGCCGTGGGCATGGCGATGGCCTCGCGCTACGAGCGCGGTCTCTACGACCCCGACGCGGCGCCGGGCACCTCCCCGTTCGACCACACCATCTGGGCCGTCGCCGGTGACGGCTGCCTCCAGGAGGGTGTCTCCGGTGAGGCGTCCTCGCTCGCGGGCCACCAGAAGCTCGGCAATCTGGTCCTGCTGTGGGACGACAACCACATCTCCATCGAGGGCGACACGGAGACCGCGGTCTCCGAGGACACCCTCAAGCGCTACGAGGCGTACGGCTGGCACGTCCAGCGCGTCGAGCAGCAGGAGAACGGCGACCTCGACCCGGTCGGCCTGTACAACGCGCTGAAGGCAGCGCAGGCGGAGACCGAGCGCCCCTCCTTCATCGCGGCGCGCTCGATCATCGCCTGGCCCGCCCCGCACGCGCAGAACACCGGCGCGGCGCACGGCGCGGCGCTCGGTGAGGACGAGGTCGCCGCCACGAAGAAGGTCCTCGGTTTCGACCCGGAGAAGACCTTCGACGTCTCCGACGAGGTGCTCGCGCACACCCGCGAGGCGCTGGACCGCGGCCGTGAGGTGCGCGGCGAGTGGGAGAAGTCGTTCGCCGCGTGGCGCACCGCCAACCCGGAGCGCGCCGCCACGTTCGACCGGATCAGGGCGGGCGAGCTGCCCGAGGGCTGGGAGACCCATCTGCCGGCCTTCGAGACCGGCAAGTCCGTTGCCACCCGCGCCGCTTCGGGCAAGGTCCTGGAAGCGCTCGGCGGTGTCATCCCCGAGCTGTGGGGCGGTTCGGCCGACCTCGCGGGCTCGAACAACACCACCTTCGACAAGACGTCGTCGTTCCTCCCGGCGGACAACCCGCTGCCGGGCGCCGACCCGTACGGCCGCACGGTGCACTACGGCATCCGTGAGCACGCCATGGGCTCGACGATGAACGGCATCTCGCTGCACGGCAACACCCGTATCTACGGCGGCACCTTCCTGGTGTTCTCCGACTACATGCGCGCGCCGGTCAGGCTGGCGGCGCTGATGCAGGTGCCCGTCACCTACGTGTGGACGCACGACTCGATCGGTCTCGGCGAGGACGGCCCGACGCACCAGCCGGTCGAGCACCTCGCGGTGCTGCGCGCGATCCCCGGGCTGAACATCGTGCGGCCCGCGGACGCCAACGAGACGGCGATCGCCTGGCGCGAGATCCTGAAGCGGCACGCGAAGCGCTCGCCGCACGGTCTGGCGCTGACCCGCCAGGGCGTCCCGACGTACGAGGCCAACGAGGACGCGGCCAAGGGCGGTTACGTCCTGTTCGACGCCGAGGGTCAGGACGGACAGAAGACGGCGCCGCAGGTCGTGCTGATCGCCACGGGCTCCGAGGTGCAGCTCGCCGTCGAGGCGCGCGAGCAGCTTCAGGCCGCGGGCGTCCCGGCGCGTGTCGTGTCGATGCCGTCGGTCGAATGGTTCGACGAGCAGGACCAGGGGTACCGGGATTCGGTGCTGCCGCCGTCCGTGAAGGCGCGGGTGGCGGTCGAGGCCGGGATCGGGCTCACCTGGCACCGGTTCGTGGGAGAGGCAGGACGCATCGTCTCGCTGGAGCACTTCGGTGCCTCGGCCGACGGCAAGGTGCTCTTCCGCGAGTTCGGATTCACCGCCGAAGCCGTGGTCTCGGCGGCCCGGGAATCTCTTGAAGCCTCAGCGCGCTGACGCCGGTATACGACAGTAGGAGATGCAACTCTCATGACAGACGCACTCAAGCGCCTCTCCGACGAAGGCGTCGCGATCTGGCTCGACGACCTTTCACGCAAGCGGATCACGTCCGGCAATCTGGCCGAACTGATCGACCAGCAGCATGTGGTGGGCGTGACCACGAACCCCTCGATCTTCCAGAAGGCGATCTCGCAGGGCGACGGGTACGACACCCAGCTCACCGACCTGGCCACGCGCCGGGTCACGGTCGAGGAAGCCGTCCGGATGATCACGACGGCGGACGTGCGTGACGCGGCCGACATCCTGCGTCCGACCTTCGACGCGACCGGCGGCCAGGACGGCCGGGTCTCGATCGAGGTGGACCCGCGGCTCGCGCACAACACCCGGGCGACCGTCGCCGAGGCCAAGCAGCTCGCCTGGCTGGTGGACCGCCCGAACACGCTCATCAAGATCCCCGCGACCGAGGCAGGTCTGCCGGCGATCACGGAGACCATCGCCAGGGGCATCAGCGTCAACGTCACGCTGATCTTCTCGCTGGAGCGCTACCGCAAGGTCATGGACGCCTACCTGTCGGGTCTGGAGAAGGCGAAGGCCGCCGGCCTCGACCTCTCCAAGATCCACTCGGTGGCGTCCTTCTTCGTGTCCCGGGTGGACACCGAGATCGACAAGCGGCTCGACGCACTGGGCACGGACGAGGCGAAGGCGGCGCGCGGCAAGGTGGCCGTGGCCAACGCCCGGCTCGCCTACGAGGCGTACGAAGAGGTCTTCAGCTCCGAGCGCTGGGCGCCCCTCGACCGGGCGCAGGCCAACAAGCAGCGTCCGCTGTGGGCCTCCACGGGTGTGAAGGACAAGGCGTACAAGGACACCCTGTACGTCGACGACCTGGTCGCCCCGAACACGGTCAACACCATGCCGGAGGCGACGCTCGACGCCACCGCCGACCACGGCTCGATCACCGGTGACACGGTGCGCGGCACGTACGACCAGGCGCGCGCCGACATCGAGGCCGTCGAGAAGCTGGGGATCTCGTACGACGAGGTCGTCCAGCTGCTGGAGGACGAGGGCGTCGAGAAGTTCGAGGCGTCCTGGACCGATCTGCTCAAGTCGACCGAGGCGGAGCTCAAGCGCCTCGCCCCTTCGGAGGGCTGAACCCTTGACCGCAACCCACGGAGTGAATCCGCTCCGTGACGCTCAGGACCGACGGCTCCCGCGTATCGCGGGGCCGTCGGGCCTGGTCATCTTCGGCGTCACGGGCGATTTGTCCCGCAAAAAGCTGATGCCCGCCATCTATGACCTGGCCAACCGCGGCCTGCTGCCGCCGGGCTTCTCGCTCATCGGCTTCGCGCGCCGCGAGTGGCAGGACGAGGACTTCGCGCAAGAGGTCCACGACGCCGTCAAGGAGCACGCGCGCACGCCGTTCCGCGAGGAGGTCTGGCAGCAGCTCATCCAGGGGATGCGCTTCGTCCAGGGCGACTTCGACGACGACGAGGCGTTCGAGAACCTGAAGGCGACGATCGAGGACCTCGACAAGAAGCAGGGCACCGGAGGCAACTTCGCCTTCTACCTGTCCGTGCCGCCGAAGTTCTTCCCGAAGGTCGTCCAGCAGCTCAAGAAGCACGGGCTCGCCGACCAGAAGGAAGGCTCCTGGCGCCGCGCGGTCATCGAGAAGCCGTTCGGCCACGACCTGGCGTCCGCCAAGGAGCTGAACAAGGTCGTCCACGAGGTCTTCCCGTCCAACGAGGTCTTCAGGATCGACCACTACCTGGGCAAGGAGACCGTCCAGAACATCCTGGCGCTGCGGTTCGCCAACACCCTCTTCGAGCCGATCTGGAACCGGTCGTACGTGGACCACGTCCAGATCACCATGGCCGAGGACATCGGCATCGGCGGCCGGGCCGGGTACTACGACGGCATCGGCGCCGCCCGTGACGTCATCCAGAACCACCTGCTCCAGCTGCTCGCGCTGACCGCCATGGAGGAGCCCGCCTCCTTCGACGCGGACGCGCTCGCGGCCGAGAAGACCAAGGTGCTGGGCGCCGTACGGCTGCCGCAGGACCTGGGCGCCGACACGGTGCGCGGGCAGTACGCCGCCGGATGGCAGGGCGGCGAGCGTGCCGTCGGCTATCTGCAGGAGGACGGTATCGACCCCAAGTCGAAGACCGACACCTACGCCGCGGTCAAGGTCGGGATCGACAACCGCCGCTGGGCGGGCGTCCCCTTCTACCTCCGTACCGGCAAGCGTCTCGGTCGCCGCGTCACCGAGATCGCGGTCGTCTTCCAGCGCGCGCCGCACTCCCCCTTCGACCACACGGCCACCGAGGAGCTGGGGCAGAACGCCCTGGTGATCCGGGTCCAGCCGGACGAGGGCGTGACGATGCGGTTCGGCTCCAAGGTGCCCGGCACCTCGATGGAGGTGCGGGACGTGTCGATGGACTTCGCCTACGGCGAGTCCTTCACCGAGTCGAGCCCCGAGGCGTACGAGCGGCTCATCCTCGATGTGCTGCTCGGCGACTCGAACCTCTTCCCGCGCACGGAAGAGGTGGAGCTGTCCTGGACGATCCTCGACCCGGTCGAGCAGTTCTGGGACAAGCACGGCAAGCCCGCGCAGTACGAGTCCGGGACCTGGGGTCCTGTCGAGGCGGACGAAATGCTCGCACGAGACGGACGGAGCTGGCGTCGGCCATGAAGATCGACCTTACGGACACCACGTCCAGCAAGATCAACAAGGCGCTGGTACAGGGCCGCCGTTCGGTGGGCGCGCCCGCCGTCGGCATGGTCCTCACCCTGGTCATCGTCACCGACGAGGAGAACGCGTACGACGCGCTCAAGGCGGCGAGTGACGCCTCCAGGGAGCACCCGTCGCGGATCCTGGTCGTCGTCAAGCGCCCCTCGCGCTCGCCGCGCGACCGGGCCAACGCGCGCCTCGACGCCGAGGTACGGGTCGGCGCGGACGCGGGCACCGGCGAGACGGTGGTGCTGCGGCTGTACGGCGAGGTCATCGACCACGCCCAGTCCGTGGTGCTGCCACTGCTGCTGCCCGACGCGCCCGTCGTCGTCTGGTGGCCGGTCAACTCGCCGGCCAACCCGGCGAAGGACCCGCTGGGCAAGCTGGCCCAGCGGCGCGTGACGGACACGTACGCCGCCCAGCACCCCGTGCAGGAGCTGGCGGCCCGGCAGGCGGTGTACACCCCGGGCGACACGGACCTGGCCTGGAGCCGGATCACCCCGTGGCGCTCGATGCTCGCCGCCGCGCTCGACCAGGTCGACTGCGAGGTCACCGCGGTCGAGGTCGAGGGCGAGGAGTTCAACCCGAGCTGCGAGCTGCTCGGCATGTGGCTCGCCGACCGGCTGCATGTGGCGGTCAAGCGCTCCGTCTCCAGCGGTCCCGGCCTCACCGCCGTCCGGATGGAGACGACCTGCGGTCCGATCGTGCTCGACCGGGCCGACGGCTCGCTGGCGACGCTCTCCATCGAGGGCCAGCCGGACCGCGCCGTGGCGCTGAAGCGCCGGGAGACCTCGGAGCTGATCGCCGAGGAGCTGCGCAGGCTCGACCCGGACGAGACGTACGCGTCGGCGCTGAAGCTCGGCGTCGAGCGGCTCGACGACGGCTCGTCGTCGGCGGCCGGTGACAAGGCCGCTCCGGCCGCAGCAGCGAAGAAGGCGCCCGCCAAGAAGGCGGCGTCGAAGTGAGCGTGCCCCAGCTGGTCGTGCACCGCGACAAGGAACTGATGGCGCAGGCCACGGCGGCCCGGCTGATCACGAAGATCGTGGACGCCCAGGCCTCCCGTGGCCACGCCTCGATCGTCCTCACGGGCGGGCGCAACGGCAACGGCCTGCTGGCCGCGCTGTCGTCGGCGCCCGCCCGGGACGCGGTCGACTGGTCGCGGCTCGACCTGTGGTGGGGCGACGAGCGCTTCCTGCCGGACGGCGATCCGGAGCGCAATGTGACACAGGCCCGTGCGGCGCTGCTCGACTCGGTTCCGCTGGACCCCGCGCGGGTGCACGCGATGGCCGCGTCGGACGGCCCGTACGGCAGTGACGTGGAGGCGGCGGCAGCGGCGTACGCGACCGAACTCGCCGCGGCCGCACGGCCCGAGGACCACGCGCAGGTGCCGAGCTTCGACGTGCTGATGCTGGGCGTCGGACCCGACACGCATGTCGCCTCGCTCTTCCCGGAGCTGCCGGGCGTACGGGAGACGGAGCGGACGGTCGTCGCCGTCCAGGGCGCGCCCAAGCCGCCACCGCTGCGCATCTCGTTCACGCTCCCGGCGATCCGGGCAGCGCACGAGGTGTGGCTGCTCGCCGCGGGCGAGGACAAGGCGGAGGCGGCGGAGATCGCGCTGTCCGGCGCGGGCGAGATCCAGGCCCCGGCGGCGGGCGCGTACGGCCGCAGCCGCACGCTGTGGCTGCTGGACGAGGCGGCGGCGTCGAAACTGCCGCGCGACCTGTATCCGGCGGCTTCCGCCTGACACACCGTCAACTCGTCGATACCACGGCCCGGTTCGCCTCCACGGCGGACCGGGCCGTGGTGCGTGTCAGGCGGGGCCGCGGTCCAGGAACGGGGTCAGCAGGGACGGTACGGCCTCCTCGGCGAAGGCGAGGCCTTCGGCCTGGGCCGCGTCCCGTACGTGGTAGGCGCCGTCGCCCGCCGCTGTGGTCGCCGTCAGGGTGAGCAGCCCCGCGCGGCGCTGGAAGACGGACTGGCGGACCGTCCAGCCGATGACGCCCGCACGCTGGAGGGCGACCGTCGAGCGGCGCAGGGTGCCGGAGCGGGCGACCAGATAGCCGCCGCTGATGCCGTGGCCGAGGTTCCGGGCCGCGTCGAGGGCGAGCAGCACCGCCGTGGGCAGGGCGACCACGGCCAGGCCCGCCGCGACCTGCAGCAGGACGTCCGTGAGGAGCAGGCCGAGGACCGTGAGGAGCAGCACCGGCGCCAGGGCGGCGGCCAGCGCGCGGCGCAG
>NZ_JTIY01000001.1:4464294-4480536 GCF_000818175.1 Streptomyces sp. AcH 505 | reverse complement strand
CAGCCGGCGGCCACGGGCGGCCGGCGGGTGCGGGGTGAGCGTGGCGCTCCGGGTGGGCGACACCGGCTCCCGCAGCACCTGCGCCGCCAGTTCCTGGGCGACCGCGCGGGGCGCGGCCGGCAGCAGGTTCTTGTGGTCGACGTGCTTGTCCTCGTCGTCGTGGGCGAGCCCGGTGGCGACCGCGTCGAGCCGGGCGGCGCCGAGCAGCCGTACGCCGAAGGGCTCGACCAGTTCCACCCCGCGCAGCCGGCGCTCCTCGATGGAGACGGAGCGCGCGGTGAACAGACCGCGTCTGACCCGGAGCGTGCCACCGGGTTCGCGCTCGATGCGGTAGTTCCACCACATCTCGACCCACAGGCCGAGCGTCCCGACGACCCCGGCGAGCCCGGCCGCGCCCACCAGCAGCACGATGGCCCAGCCGAGCGGGGTGTCGGCGAGCCGGTGCGCTATCCAGTCGACGACCTGCCGCTGGGCCCCGAACCAGTCGCTGATCTGCAGCAGTCCGCCGGCCGCCGCGCCGCCGAGCGCGGGGGCGAGGAACGACATCGGGGCGTACCGGATCCAGCGGGGGTCGAGCGCGGCGAGTACGCCCTCGCGGTGGGCGCCGGGCGTCCCCGGCGCGCGGTCGAGCAGTTCCCTGCGCAGCCGTTCGCCCTCCTGGCGGGTGACCAGGTCGAGTTCCAGTGTGGACTCGCCGGAGTGCTCCCCCGTACCTATCCGCACCTTCACCAGACCGAGGACGCGCAGCATCGGGTTGGCGGTCAGATCGACGCTGCGGATCCGTTCGCGCGCCAGGGAGCGGCGCTTCACCAGCAGCAGTCCGGTGTGGAGTTCGGCGCGTTCGGCGCCGATGCGGTAGCGGGTGCGGCGCCAGCGTATGTAGTCGGCTCCGGTGCCGCAGGCGACGAAGAGCAGCGTCGCCGCCAGCACCCAGCCGACGGCGCGTACGGGCCCGAGGCCGTTGGATATCCCGAGCGCGGTCGGCACGCCGGCGCCCAGCGCGATGCCCGCCATGACGGCCGCGGTGACGAGGAGGGTGCCGGGGGCGAGCCGCCGCCAGGGCGCCGCGGACTCCGGCGCCGCGGACTCCTGAGCGGCGGGCTTGTCCAGGAGACCGCCGACGACGTCGGCCTCGGCCTCCCCCGCCTCGCTCATGTGGCGTCCCCGGGCGTTGCCTGGGTGATGTGGGTCAGCTGCTCGGCGAGCGACGACGCCGTCATGTGGTCGAGCCCGGCGATGTGCACGGCGCCCTTGGACGAGGCGGTGGTGACGATGACCGTGGAGAGCCGGAACAGCTGCTCCAGCGGGCCGCGCACGGTGTCCACGGTCTGGATCCTGGACATCGGCGCGATCCGCCACTCCTGCCGGAAGACCCCGGTGCGGACGTAGACCGCCTCGTCCGTCACCTCCCACCGGTGCACCCGGAAGCGCCAGAGCGGTACGACGACGGCGCAGCCCGCGCCGAGCACGGCGAGGACGACGGCGGGGACCAGGAGCCAGGTCCTGGCGGGCGTGATGAGCACCGCCAGGACCACGAGGAGCGCGACAGGGAACACGGTCCGCAGCAGCCACTGCGCGCGCCACCAGCCGACGGCGCGCGGCGCCGGTGTGTTCTTCGGCGCCCGCAGCCGCAGCCCCTCCTCCACCGCCCCCGGTCCCATCCGGTCAGCGACCGCGCAGGGTGCGGTACGTGGCGACGAGCGCCGCAGTTGAGCTGTCGAGCCCGTCGCCCGCCTTGTCCCCGGTGAGGACCGGCTCGATCTCCTTGGCGAGTACCTTGCCGAGCTCCACACCCCACTGGTCGAACGAGTCGATGTTCCACACGGCGCCCTGGACGAACACCTTGTGCTCGTAGAGCGCGATGAGCTGACCCAGCACCGAGGGGGTCAGTGTGTCGGCGAGGATGGTGGTCGTCGGGTGGTTGCCGCGGAACGTCTTGTGCGGCACCAGCTCCTCGGGCACACCCTCGGCCCGTACCTCTTCGGGGGTCTTGCCGAAGGCCAACGCCTGTGTCTGGGCGAAGAAGTTGGCCATCAGCAGGTCGTGCTGCGGAACGAGACCGCTGCGCAGGTCGTCGACCGGCCGGGCGAAGCCGATGAAGTCGGCGGGGATGATCTTCGTGCCCTGGTGGATCAACTGGTAGTACGCGTGCTGCCCGTTGGTGCCGGGCGTGCCCCAGACCACGGGCCCCGTCTGCCAGTCGACGGGGTTGCCGTCGCGGTCCACCGACTTGCCGTTGGACTCCATGTCCAACTGCTGGAGGTAGGCGGTGAACTTCGACAGGTAGTGGCTGTACGGCAGCACGGCGTGCGACTGCGCGTCGAAGAACGAGCCGTACCAGACGCCCAACAGGCCCAGCAGCAAAGGCGCGTTGGCCTCGGGCGGCGCGGTGCGGAAGTGCTCGTCGACGAGATGGAAGCCGTCCAGCATCTCGCGGAAACGGCCGGGGCCGATCGCGATCATCAGCGAGAGACCGATGGCGGAGTCGTACGAGTAACGGCCGCCGACCCAGTCCCAGAACTCGAACATGTTGGCCGTGTCGATGCCGAAGTCGGAGACCTTCACACCGTTGGTGGACAGCGCCACGAAGTGCTTGGCGACGGCGTCCTGATCGGCCGTCAGCTCGGTCAGCAGCCAGTTGCGCGCCGAGGTGGCGTTGGTGATGGTCTCGACGGTGGTGAAGGTCTTGGAGGCGATGACGAACAGCGTCTCGGCCGCGTTCAGGTCCCGGACCGCCTCGTGCAGATCCGCGCCGTCCACGTTGGAGACGAACCGTACGGTGATGTCGCGGTCGGTGAACGACTTCAGCGCCTCGTACGCCATCGCGGGTCCGAGGTCGGAGCCGCCGATGCCGATGTTCACCACGTTCTTGATGGGCAGGCCCGTGTGGCCGCGCCACTCGCCGGACCTGATCCGGTCGGCGAAGGAGGCCATCTTGTCGAGGACGGCGTGCACGGCGGGGATCACGTTCTCCCCGTCCACCTCCACGACGGCGTCGCGCGGGGCGCGCAGCGCCGTGTGCAGCACCGCACGGTCCTCGGTGGTGTTGATCTTGTCGCCGCGGAACATCGCGTCCCGCAGCTCGGTGACCTTGGTGGCGGCGGCCAGCTCGCGCAGCAGCGCCAGGGTCTCGTCGGTCACCAGATGCTTGGAGTAGTCCAGATGGAGATCGCCCACCTGGAGCGTGTAACCGGTGCCGCGCGCCGGGTCGCCGGCGAACAGCTCCCGCAGATGCGTGTCGGCCAGCTGCTCACGATGCTTGCCCAGAGCGCTCCACTCGGGCAGCCGGTTGAGCCTGGTACGGCTTTCTGCGTTCATCTCGGACATCAGCCCACTTCTTCTCGTACCTGCGTGCATGCCCTGCTGCCCCTCCAACCTAATTGATCAGAGGTCGCTGCGAGGGGTCGGCCCGGCCCGGTACGAAGAACCGGCCGGGCGCTTGGTGTCGCGACCGGCCGGGAAGGGGAAAGCTCAGATCTCGCCGCGCAGCTTGGCGAGGGCCTCGGCGAGGATCGCCTCACCGTCGGCGTCGCTGCGGCGCTCGCGCACATAGGCGAGGTGGGTCTTGTACGGCTCGGTGCGCGGCGGGTCCGGCGGGTTGTCCCGGTCCTGACCTGCCGGGAAGCCGCAGCGCGGGCAGTCCCACGTCTCCGGAACCTGTGCGTCACTGGCGAAGCTCGGCACCGTCTCGTGCCCGTTGGAGCACCAGAAGGAGATGCGCAGACGGGGCGCGGACTCGCCACGCTCGGCCTCACCCATCGGCCCCGCTCCGACCCGGCTTCCCCGGATCGCGTTGCCACTTGCCACGGTCGTAACTCCCTGCGTGATGGTGCCGCAAAGCATCTGTAGGCAGCTCCGCTGCCGGGCGCCCCAGTCTACGTAAGGCCCAACGCGCGTCCGGTGAAGGGAGTTACCCCCTCCGCCGGGCGCGGAACCTCATGATAGGCCGCGCCCCGCGGCGACGTACCGTACGCGGAATCAGCTGTCGAGCTTGATCAGCAGACCAAGCGCGACAATGCTCGCGAACCACAGCAGACCCACAACTACGGTGATGCGGTCGAGGTTACGCTCGGCAACCGAGGAACCACCGACGGACGACTGCATTCCGCCACCGAACATGTCGGAGAGGCCGCCGCCCTTTCCCTTGTGCATCAGCACCAGCAGCATGAGCAGCAGGCTGAAGACGATCAGGGCGATCTGGAACCCCATAACCACAGCTGAACCAACCTTCTCGGACTGACAGGACTGAAATGGACTGCGGGGACCAAGTGGCACGCCACTTAATCCCCGCAAGGGTACGACGGATCCGCTCTAGCGCATACTCACTGGTCGCGGAAGCGTACGATCTTGACGAACTCCTCGGCGTCGAGCGCCGCGCCGCCCACGAGGGCGCCGTCCACATCGGGCTGCTTCATGATCGCGGCGACATTGCCGGACTTGACCGAGCCGCCGTACTGGATGCGGACCTTGTCGGCCAGCTCCTGCGAGTACAGCTCGGCGAGCCTGCCGCGGATCGCCCCGCAGACCTCCTGCGCGTCCTCGGGGGTCGCGACCTCGCCGGTGCCGATGGCCCACACCGGCTCGTAGGCGATCACGATGGTCTCGGCCTGCTCGGCCGTGACGTCCTTGAGGCCGCCGTCGAGCTGGGCGAGCGTGTACTCGACCTGCTGGCCCGCCTTGCGGATGTCCAGGCCCTCGCCGACGCAGAGGATCGGGGTCAGTCCGTGCTTGTACGCCGCCTTCACCTTGGCGTTGCACAGCTCGTCCGACTCGGCGTGGTACTGGCGTCGCTCGGAGTGACCGACGGCCACGTAGGTGCACTTGAGCTTGGCCAGCATCGGGCCCGAGATCTCGCCGGTGTAGGCACCCGAGTCGTGCGCCGAGATGTCCTGGGCGCCGTACTTGATCTTGAGCTTGTCCCCGTCGACCAGGGTCTGCACGGAGCGCAGGTCGGTGAAGGGCGCCAGGACGGCGACCTCGACGGCTTCGTAGTCCTTGTCGGCGAGGCCGAACGACAGCTTCTGGACGTGGGCGATGGCCTCAAGGTGGTTGAGGTTCATCTTCCAGTTGCCGGCCATCAGCGGGGTGCGGCCGGCGTTCTTCTCTGCTGAATCAGCGGAAGCGGTCATGAACGGTCAGTCCTCCAGTGCGGCGAGGCCGGGCAGCGTCTTGCCTTCGAGGTATTCGAGGCTGGCACCGCCGCCGGTCGAAATATGGCCGAATGCGTTCTCGTCGAAGCCCAGGATGCGTACGGCGGCCGCGGAGTCGCCGCCGCCGACCACCGTGAAGGCGGACGAGTCGATGAGCGCCTGGGCGACGGCCCGGGTGCCCTCGGCGTAGTCGGGGTGCTCGAAGACGCCCATCGGGCCGTTCCAGAACACGGTCTGCGCGTCGGCGAGCTTCGACGCGTACAGCGCGCAGGTCTCCGGGCCGTTGTCCAGGCCCATCTTGCCCTCGGGCATGGCGTCGGCCCGTACCGTCTCGGGGTGGGTCGGCGCCTTGGCCTTCAGGTCGGGGAACTCGGGCGCCACGAGGAAGTCGACGGGGAGCACGAACTCCACACCGCGCTCCTCGGCGCGCTTGAGATAGCCCTGGACTGCCGGGATCTGGTCCTCCTGGAGGAGCGAGGAGCCGACCTCGTGGCCCTGCGCCTTCAGGAAGGTGAAGGCCATGCCGCCGCCGATGAGGATGCGGTCGGCCTTCTCCAGCAGATGGTCGATGACACCGAGCTTGTCGGAGACCTTGGCACCGCCGAGCACGACGGCGTACGGCCGCTTGACGTCATCGGTGAGCTTCTTCAGGACACCGACCTCGGTGGCGATGAGCCCGCCCGCCGCGTGCGGCAGCCGGGCCGGCAGGTCGAAGACCGAGGCGTGCTTGCGGTGCACGGCGCCGAAGCCGTCGCCCACGTACACGTCGGCCAGCTCGGCGAGCTGGTCGGCGAAGGCGCCGCGCTCGGCGTCGTCCTTCGCGGTCTCGCCGGGGTTGAAGCGGAGGTTCTCGATGACGGCGACCTGGCCGTCGGTGAGGCCCGCGACGACGGACTTGGCGGAATCGCCGACCGTGTCGGTCGCGAACGCCACGTCCTTGCCGAGGAGTTCACCGAGACGCTTGGCCGCGGGGGCCAGCGAGAAGGCGGGGTCGGGCGCGCCCTTGGGACGGCCGAGGTGGGAGGCGACGATCACGCGCGCGCCGGCGTCGGCGAGGCGGGCGACCGTCGGCTGTACGGCGCGGATCCGGCCGTCGTCGGTGATGGTGTCGCCTTCGAGCGGCACGTTGAGGTCGGCGCGGACGAAAACGCGCTTGCCGGTGACCCCTTCGGTCAGAAGTTCGTCGATCGTCTTCATCTGTTGCTGGGCTCCTTGGGGTGAACTGCCAGGCGGGTTCTACACAGGCGACAGGGCCCGAACAGCGCGGTTCGCGCCGACCGAGCCCTGTCGCTCATATCGAGGTCCTACCGGCCGGTGGTCAGAGCCGGGCGCCGACGAAGACCGTCAGGTCGACGAGGCGGTTGGAGTAGCCCCACTCGTTGTCGTACCAGCCGAGAACCTTGACGCTCTTGCCCTGGACCATGGTCAGGGAGGAGTCGAAGGTGCAGGAGGCCGGCCAGTTGACGATGTCCGAGGAGACGATCGGGTCCTCGGTGTAGTCCAGGTACGCCTTCAGCTCGCCCTCGGAGGCCTTCTTGAACGCGGCGTTGACCTCTTCCTTGGTCACCACCCGCTCCGTCTCGACGACCAGGTCGGTGATGGAGCCCGTGGGGACCGGAACGCGCATCGCCATGCCGTTGAGCTTGCCCGCCAGCTCCGGGATGACCAGGCCGAGGGCCTTGGCCGCGCCGGTGCTCGCCGGGATGATGTTCTCGGCGGCGGCGCGCGCCCTGCGGAGGTCCTTGTGCGGGAAGTCCTGCAGACGCTGGTCGCTGGTGTAGGCGTGGACCGTGGTCATCAGGCCCGACACGATGCCGAAGTTCTCCAGGAGAACCTTGGCCATCGGCGCGACACAGTTCGTCGTGCACGAGGCGTTGGAGATGATGTTGTCCGTGGCGGCGTCGTACTTGTCCTCGTTGACGCCCAGGACGATCGTGATGTCCTCGTCGGTGGCCGGAGCCGAGATGAGGACCTTCTTCGCGCCGCCCGTGATGTGCTTCTGGGCGTCGGCCTTCTTGGTGAAGATGCCGGTCGACTCGATGACGATGTCGACGCCGAGCTCGCCCCACGGGATGTTGGCGGGGTCGCGCTCGGAGAGCACCTTGATGGTCTTGCCGTCGACCGTGATCGTGTCGGCGGTGTGCGTCACCTCTGCCTTGAGGCGGCCCAGGATGGTGTCGTACTTCAGCAAGTGGGCTGTGGTCGCGGTGTCACCCAGGTCGTTGACAGCCACGATCTCGATGTCCGCACCCTGCTCCAGCAGCGCGCGGAAGTAATTACGCCCGATGCGGCCAAAGCCGTTGATGCCTACGCGGATCGTCACGAACCGATCTCCTCGTTGGTACGCCGGTTTTCGACGCCGGCGAGCTGTATGGGATGTCCCCGACCGCTTACGACCCTACCCCGCCGGGCCTCGCTGAGTGACATCGGCCGCCCCCTGAGCTGGTAATGACCCGTACCCGCGAGTAGCGGGTACGGGTCATCGGTGCCCAGGTGCCGTACGGGTGGCGCGATGGCCGCCGGTGTCAGTGCCGCAGCGAGCGCAGCGCCTTGCCGAGCAGCGTGGCGCGCTCCCCGGCGCCCGGTACGTGCTCAAGGCCGAAGCCCAGCAGCACGGTGTCGCGGGTGGTGACCGCGGCGTACGACGTGTAGAGCGCCTGGGTGCGCGCCCAGTCGCCCGCCACGGCCGGGCTGCCCTCGGGGGCGCCCGGTGTGCTCCAGACGCCCAGCGACGTCTCGAAGCCCTCGGCCTGCTGCTCGGCGCCGGCCACGGCGAGCCGCGCGTCGTCGGCGAAGACGCCGCGCCCGCCGCTGCCGGGGTCGGTGATGTAGCTGAGCGAGACCTCGACGCTGCGGCCCGCGTAGCCGCTCAGGTCGAAGGCGACCTGCCGCCAGCCGTCGGAGCTGCCGGTGAAGCTGTTCCAGGCGCCGCTGGTGCCGGTGGCCGCGCAGCCGTCGGCGCCGAGCGTGAGGTAGCGGCCGAGGAACGGATGGCCGTTGATGAAGAACCCGGCGCCGCACTCGGCCGGCACCTCGGTGCTGGTGGCGCCGCCCGCCTCGGGGAGCGTGGTCCAGTCGTCGGCGCCGGTGGTGTGGGCTTCGAGCACGGCGTGGTCGTAGCCCGGCTCGGTGTCCCAGTTGAGCGCGAGGCGCAGCTCCGGCCGGTCGGCCGCGGTGACGGAGCCGAGGTCGACGGTGCGGGTGAGCCTGCGCCAGTCGTTGTCCTCGTGGGTGGCGGAGGCCATCCACTCGCCCGCGTAGGGCGCGTACGGGTTGGTGATGCCGGCGTACGAGCCGCCCTGCGCGCTCTTGAACTGCGGGTAGTCCTTGGGCGCGAGGGTGTCGGAGGTGACGGTGTAGGCGCCCGCCGCGTTCAGCGGGTTGCCGGGGGCGGCGGTCAGCGGTGTGTCCGCGCCCGCGAGCGCGCCCGCCCCGGTGAAGCCGGTCGCTCCGGGTGCCGAGTCGCGTCCGTAGGCGCCGAGGTAGTACTGGCTGAAGTCGTCGGTGTCGGCGCGGCCGACCCGCGCGTCGCCGCCGGCCAGTTCACCGGCCTCGACGAGCTTGCCGCCCTCGTTGATGAAGTCGCGCAGGGCGAGCTGGGTGGGTCCTGCGGGCTCGACGGCGCCCGTGTAGTGGACCGCGGTGGCGAAGTGCGACAGCACGCCCAGCGGGTGCGGGGCGCCCTGGGTGGCGACGTCCCAGACGACGGCCTTGCGGCCGTTGGCCCTCAGCGCGTCGACGTACGCCTTGGCCTGGGTCGCGGGGGCGCCTTCCTCGGCGATCACGATCGTGTCGGCCTTGGCGCGTGCGACGACGGTGTAGCGGAAGTGGTCACTGGCGGTGGACTTCCCGCGCGCGGTCCTTCCGGTGAACCAGACGTCGACCGAGTCGCCCGGGTCCGCGCCCTTCACCTCGGCGCGGTACTGGTCGAAGCGGATGTTGTCCTCGCCGCCGTAGGTCTCGCCGCCCTTCCACCCCTTGAGGGAGGCCCGGTGCGTCCGGCCGCCGTTGACGCGGTAGTTGAGGTGCTTGTCCTTGACCGACCTGCGGACGGTGACGGCGACCTGCTGGTCAGCGCCGCGCGCGTACGAGGTGGTGAAGGGGTCGAGCGTGAAGTCGGCCGCGCTCAGGCCGACCGCCGACGAGGGCACGTCGGGGTGGGCTGCGGTCTCGGCGACGGAGAGCGCGAAGGGCAGGTTCTTGGCGAACTCCCCCTGGATCAGCTTCTCGTCGTCGGGGAAGTTGAAGCCCGACTGGCAGTCCTGGGGCAGCCACTGGTCGTCGGGGTCGATCGCCGAAGCGGTCTGGCAGGTCGTCATCTCCGGGGTGAACATCAGCGTCCCGTTGACGTTGGCCGCGTGGCCGTCGGCCTCTCCGTTGGTGGTGTACAGCTCGGAGGAGACCTGCGGGTAGTAGCCGGGGATCGCGGAGTTGTCGGGTGTGCCGGCGAGCGCGGAGTACAGCACGTCGTCGGGGGTCGGGGTCGCGACCTGCCAGCCCACTCCGTACAGCAGCAGTTCGGAGGCGGAGTGGTAGTTGATGCTGTACTCGAAGCCGATGCGCTTCTCCAGCGCGTCGATCGCCCGGGTCTCGGGCTCGGAGGCCGGAGCGGCGCCCCGGTACGTCTCGTTGGCGGGCCTGGGCGAGGAACCCTCGTCGTCGTAGCCCCACTTGTAGGGGAAGTTACGGTTGAGGTCGATGCCGTCGCCCGAGGTGATCGCGCCGTCCTTGTCGACGTCGCGCAGGTTCTTGCGCCAGAGCCGGTCGCCGTCGGGGCTGAAGGTGTAGTCGTAGCCGTCCGGGTTGGCCGACAGGACGAACCACAGCTCGGTGGAGTCGACGATCTTCGTGATCCGCCGGTCCTTGCCGTAGTTGTCCAGGTAGTAGTGCATCAGCCGGCGGTTGGTCTCGGGAGTGATCCACTCCCTGGCGTGCTGGTTGGACATGTAGAGCACGGACGGCTTGGCGCCGTCCCTGCCGGTGCGCGCGCCCTTGGTGAGCTTGAGGGCGAGGATGTCCTGGCCGCGCAGGGTCTTGCCGATGGAGACGACCTTGGCGGTGCCCGGGTTGGCCTGGCCCGCCTTGACGATCTCCTCCTGGAGATTGTCCTTGCCGCTGTACGGACGGAAGACGCCGTCGCCCGCCGCCTCGGCCCGTGCGGTCGCCTTCGCGGGGACGCGCCGCTCGCTGAGGTCGACGCCCTGCTTGGCCAGCGCGCCCGCCTGGGCGTCGGTGAGGAACAGCTCGACCTCGGCGGTCCCCTTCGCGGGCGCCCGTTCACTCAGCTCCTGGCTGTCCTGACCCGCCGCCAGGAGCAGGGGTATCTGCTCCTTGGTGACCTGGGCCTCGAAGACCTTCACGCTGTCGCCGGCCTTGTCGGCCGTTTCCCGGCCTGCCCCCTGCTGCGCCTGCGCGACGGGTGCCGCCGCCAGGCCGCCCAGCAGCAGTGCGCCCGCCGCGAGGATCGATCCCGCTCTGCGTCTGCGTCTCATGTGCCCCCCTTGCCGTGGTGTGCCACACGCGTGGCAGACGACAGAGTCACGACGCTTCATGGCCATGTCAAGGGCGCGTCAATGCCGGGCAAAATGGCTGCCGCCGACACCTATTCGGTACCGGCGGCAGTCAGGAGCAACGGAGGTGACGGAGGGTCAGCCGACGAGACCGTCGGCCATCTCCTCGCTGAGCGTGGATTCCGTACCGGGGATGCCGAGGTCCTGCGCCCGCTTGTCGGCCATGGCCAGCAGTCTGCGGATCCGGCCCGCGACCGCGTCCTTGGTGAGCGGCGGGTCGGCGAGCGCGCCCAGCTCCTCCAGCGAGGCCTGCTTGTGCTCCATCCGGAGCCGGCCTGCCGCCGCCAGATGCTCGGGCACCTCCTCACCGAGGATCTCCAGCGCGCGGCCCACCCGGGCACCCGCGGCGACGGCCGCGCGGGCCGAGCGGCGCAGATTCGCGTCGTCGAAGTTGGCGAGGCGGTTGGCCGTGGCGCGCACCTCGCGCCGCATCCGCCGCTCCTCCCAGGCCAGCACCGACTCATGGGCGCCGAGCCGGGTCAGCAGCGCGCCGATCGCGTCCCCGTCCCGTACGACCACACGGTCGACGCCGCGCACCTCACGGGCCTTGGCGGCGATCTGCAGCCTGCGCGCGGCGCCGACCAGCGCGAGCGCCGCCTCGGGCCCCGGGCAGGTCACTTCGAGCGAGGACGAACGGCCCGGCTCGGTCAGCGAGCCGTGCGCGAGAAAGGCGCCCCGCCAGGCGGCCTCGGCGTCGCAGGTGGCGCCGGAGACGACCTGGGGGGGCAGCCCCCGGATCGGCCGTCCTCTGCCGTCGACCAGCCCCGTCTGCCGGGCCAGCTGGTCACCGCCGGTGATCACCCGTACGACGTAACGGCTGCCGCGCCGCAGGCCGCCCGGCGCCATCACCACCAGCTCGGAGTTGTGCCCGAAGATCTCCAGGATGTCCTTGCGCAGCCGGCGTGCGGCGATGCTGGTGTCCAGCTCCGCCTCGATCACGATCCGGCCGCTCACCAGGTGCAGCCCGCCCGCGAAGCGGAGAATCGCCGAGACCTCGGCCTTCCTGCAGCACGTCCGGGTGACGGGGAGGCGGGCGATCTCGTCCTTCACCGCTGGCGTCATCGCCATGGGCCGATCCTTCCATGCATCCGAAAAATACGGTCGTACGCGGCTGCCAACAGCTCCGGATCATGCTTCGGAAGACCGTCGGGCGCAGCCACCGCCGCCAGCTCGACCGTCGCACCGAACCGTTTTGCGGCATCGGAGAGTGAGTCCCGGTCGGGCACGGCGGCCTCGTCGGCCAACACCACGTCCAAGGCGAGTTTAGGGGCGTGTCGCCCCAAAACCTCCAAATGACGTTGCGGTGAGAAGCCATCGGTTTCACCGGGTTGTGGTGCGAGATTCAACGAAAGGACACGCCGGGCCCTGGTCTCGACGAGCGCGTCGAGCAGCTGTGGCACCAGCAGATGCGGAATCACGGACGAGAACCACGACCCGGGGCCGAGCACCACCCAGTCCGCGTCCAGCACGGCGGAGACGGCCTCCGGCACCGCGGGCGGGTCGTGCGGCACGAGATGGACGGACTGCACCTCGCCCCGGGTCAGCGCGACCGTGGCCTGGCCACGCACCGTGTCCACCTCGTCGGGCCGCGCCGGGTCATGGCCGCGGACCAGCGCCTGCAGCTCCAGCGGTACGGCGGACATGGGCAGCACCCTGCCGTGCGCGCCGAGCAGCTTGCCGACGAGGTCGAGCGCCGCCACATGGTCGCCCAGCTGCTCCCAGAGGGCGACGATCAGCAGATTGCCGACCGCGTGCTCGTGCAGATCGCCCTTGGACTGGAAGCGGTGCTGGATGACCCGGGCCCAGGTCTGGCCCCATTCGTCGTCACCGCAGAGCGCGGCGAGCGCCTTGCGCAGATCGCCGGGCGGCAGCACCCCCAGCTCCTCGCGCAGCCTGCCGCTGGAGCCCCCGTCGTCGGCGACGGTGACCACGGCCGTCAGATCGCCGGTGATCCGGCGCAGCGCGGCGAGCGAGGCCGACAGGCCCATGCCGCCGCCGAGCGCGACGACCTTGGGCTGCGCACCGCGTTCCCGCGAGGAGAGTGCGGGGGTGCCGGTGCGCAGCCGCCGCATACGGAACGTACGTCCGGTCACTCGCGCCCCATGTCCCTGTGGACGACGACGGTCTCGATGCCTTCGGTGGCCAGCCGCGCCGCCAGCTTCTCCGACATGGCGACGGATCTGTGCTTGCCGCCGGTACAGCCCACGGCGACCGTCACATAGCGCTTGCCCTCACGGCGGTACCCGGTGGCGATCAGCTGGAGCAGCTCCGTGTAGCGGTCGAGGAACTCCTTGGCGCCCGGCTGGTTGAAGACGTAGTTGGACACCTCCTCGTTGAGCCCGGTGAACGGGCGCAGCTCGGGGACCCAGTGCGGATTGGGCAGGAAGCGGCAGTCCACGACGAGGTCGGCGTCGACCGGCAGGCCGTACTTGTAGCCGAACGACATGACCGTCGCCCGCAGCTCGGGCTTCTCGTCGCCCGCGAACCCGGCGTCCAGCTTGGCGCGCAGCTCGTGGACGTTGAGACTGGAGGTGTCGATCACCAGATCGGCGTCGCCGCGCAGCTCGCGCAGCAGATCACGCTCGGCGTCGATGCCGTCCACGATCCGGCCGTCGCCCTGGAGCGGATGCGGGCGGCGCACCGACTCGAAGCGACGTACCAGCGTCTCGTCTGAGGACTCCAGGAAGACGATCCGCCGGGTGACGCCCTTGGCGTCGAGGTCGGCCAGCGACTCGCGGAGGTTGTCGAAGAACCTGCGCCCCCGTACGTCCACGACGACGGCGATCCTGGCCACGTTGCCCTGCGAGCGGGCGCCCAGCTCCACCATGGTGGGGATCAGCGCGGGCGGCAGGTTGTCCACGACGAACCAGCCGAGGTCTTCGAGACACTTGGCCGCCGTGCTGCGCCCGGCGCCCGACATACCGGAGATGATCACCAGCTCGGGGATGGCCGGTTCCGCGACGTCCCCGGTCTCCTTGGCGCTGCCCGTACTCACGTGCTCTGCTCCGTCCCGGTCGTGATCAGTCATCCGCACTGCCCTCGTTGTCTTCCATGATCTCTCCTGTTGCCGTGTTGACGGCGGGTGCGGGCGGCGCCGCCTTGGCGAGCGCCACGACCACGGCCTCGGCCGTCTTCCGGCCGAGCCCGGGAACCTCACAGATCTGCTCGATTGTCGCCTGCCGCAGCTTCTTCACCGAGCCGAAATGCTTGATGAGTGCCTGTTTCCGCGACTCTCCGAGACCTGGTACGTCGTCCAGCGGGCTGGTCCTGATCCGTTTGGCCCTTTTCGCCCGCTGGTAGGTGATCGCGAAGCGGTGCGCCTCGTCCCGTACCCGCTGGAGCAGATACAGGCCCTCGCTGGACCGGGGCAGCACCACCGGGTCGGTGTCGTCGGGCAGCCAGACCTCTTCGAGGCGCTTGGCGAGGCCGCAGACGGCGACGTCGTCGATCCCCAGCTCGTCCAGGGCCCGCTTGGCCGCGGCCACCTGCGGCTGGCCGCCGTCCACGACGAGCAGCTGGGGCGGTAGGCGAAGCGCTTGGGCCGGCCGTCGTCCTCGACGAGTGGGGACGCGGGGACGCCGCCCCCTTCGGAAACGGTCTCGGGGGCGGTCTCGCCCTCGGCCCTTTCGGGCGCCGGCTGCTGCTCGGGCCACTCCCCCGTCTGCTCCCGCTCGTGGAGATAGCGCCGGAAGCGGCGGCTGATCACCTCGTGCATGGACCGGACGTCGTCCTGGCCCTCGAAGGTCTTGATCTGGAACCGGCGGTACTCGCTCTTGCGGGCCAGGCCGTCCTCGAAGACCACCATGGAAGCGACCACGTCGTCCCCCTGGAGGTGCGAGATGTCGAAGCACTCGATCCGCAGCGGCGCGCTGTCCAGGTCGAGGGCCTCGGCGATCTCCTCAAGGGCGCGAGAGCGGGTGGTCAGATCGCTGGCGCGCTTCGTCTTGTGCAGCACGAGCGCCTGCTGGGCGTTGCGCGCGACCGTCGCCATCAGGTCCTTCTTGTCGCCGCGCTGCGGGATCCGCAGGGACACCTGGGCGCCGCGCCGCTCGCTCAGCCACTCGGTGACGGCCTCGGCCTCTTCGGGGAGGGCGGGGACCAGCACCTCCTTGGGCACCGAATCGCCGCGCTCCTCGCCGTACAGCTGCTGGAGCGCGTGCTCGACGAGGCCAGCCGTCTCGACCGCCTCGACCTTGTCGGTGACCCAGCCGCGCTGGCCGCGCACCCGGCCGCCCCTGACGTGGAAGATCTGGACGGCCGCCTCCAGCTCGTCCTCGGCGACGGCGATCAGGTCGGCGTCCGTGGCGTCGGCGAGCACCACGGCGCTCTTCTCCATCGCCCGGCGCAGCGCCCCTATGTCGTCGCGGAGCCGGCCCGCCCGCTCGTACTCCATGTCCTCGGCCGCCGCCGTCATCTGCTTCTCCAGGCGGCGGATGTAGGCGCCGGTCCGGCCGGCCATGAAGTCACAGAACTCCTCGGCCAGTTCGCGGTGCTCCTCGGGGGTCACCCGGCCCACGCAGGGCGCCGAGCACTTGCCGATGTAGCCGAGCAGACACGGCCTGCCCGTACGCGCCGCGTTCTTGAACACCCCCGCGGAGCAGGTGCGCACGGGAAAGACGCGGAGCATCAGGTCGACCGTCTCGCGGATGGCCCACGCATGGCCGTACGGGCCGAAGTAGCGCACGCCCTTCTTCTTGGCGCCGCGCATCACCTGGACCCGGGGGAACTCCTCGTTGAGGGTCACGGCGAGATACGGATAACTCTTGTCGTCGCGGTACTTGACGTTGAAGCGCGGGTCGAACTCCTTGATCCAGCTGTACTCCAGCTGCAGCGCCTCGACCTCGGTCGACACGACCGTCCACTCCACGGACGCGGCGGTCGTGACCATCGTGCGCGTACGGGGATGGAGATTCGTCAGATCCTGGAAGTAGCTGGACAGCCGGGGCCGCAGGCTCTTCGCCTTGCCGACGTAGATCACCCGGCGGTGTTCGTCGCGGAATTTGTAGACCCCCGGCGAGTCGGGGATCTGTCCCGGCTTGGGGCGGTAGCTGGAGGGGTCGGCCATGACATCCACCCTACTTGCGGGCGCGGACACTGTGACGCGCGTTGCTTGTCGGGCGCAGGTCAACACGCTTCAATGCGGGGTGACACCGTGCGGTGAACGGACGCGCTGGAGGGGTCTGCGTGGGACATACCGCGGCCGATCTGGAACAGGTGCTGCAGACAGGTCCTTTCCACCTGGCGCTGCGCGCCGCCCTCGCGGTGCGCGGGCTGCCGCTCGAACGGGTCCAGCACCATCTGGCGCACCGCGGGATCAAGGTCGGTGTGACCAGCCTGAGTTACTGGCAGCAGGGCGCGCGGCGCCCGCAGCGGCCCGAGTCGCTGCGGGCCGTCGGCGCGCTGGAGGCGGTCCTCGACCTGCCGGTGAACTCCCTGCTGCGGCTGCTGGAGGCGGCGACGGCCCCCGGCGGCGTACGGGGCGCGGCCCGCGACACGGCAGGGGCCGTCGACCGGCTGCTGGC
>NZ_JTIY01000001.1:4451028-4464103 GCF_000818175.1 Streptomyces sp. AcH 505 | reverse complement strand
CGAGCTGCTGGGCCGTGACTCCCAGCAGGTCGTACGGGCGCACACGGACGGTGTCGACCGGTACCTGGCCGTGCACAGGGGCGCCCCGGGCTGCGATCCCGCGCGCGTGCGGGCGCGAGCGTACGAGAACTGCCGTACGGGCCGGGTCGGCCGCGACGCGCGCACCGGGGTGGTCGTCGCCGAGCTGCTGTTCGACGGGCCGCTGGCGGCCGGCGAGACGTACCTCTTCGGCTACGGCTTCGACGACGGTACGGGCGGCCCGTGCGCGGAGTACGTACGCGGCTTCGCCTACGCGGGCTCGCAGTACGTCCTCCAGGTCCGCTTCGACAGGGCGGCGCTGCCCGCGCGCTGCCGGCGCTTCGCCCAGGTCCCGGCGGGTGCGCCGCGTGCGGGGCGGAGCGATCTGACGCCGGGGGCGGTGAGCCGTTCGGTCCACCTGGTGGAGCAGGGGGTCAGGCCGGGGGTGCTGGGGATCGACTGGGAGTGGGAGTGAGCGGCCTCAGGCCTTCGGCGCCGGGCTCTTCGCGGCGGCTTTCGGGCCCGCGATGAGATTGCCGTCCTCGTGCGTGAGGGGCACCTCGGGCAGCGGTACGGTCGCGGGCCCGTGCACCGCCTCGCCCGTGGTCAGGTCGAAGCGGCTGCCGTGGCAGGGGCAGTCACCGATGGTGCCCTCGACCTTGTAGAGCAGACAGCCGGCGTGGGTGCACTGCGCGCTGAACGCCTTGTACTCGCCCTTGGCCGAGCAGCTGACGACCACCCGCTGGTCCTTGTAGAGCTTGGCACCGCCGACCGGCACGGCCGAGGCGGCGCCGAGGGGTTCGGGCGCGGTGGGGGTGGGTGTCTCGGCGTGCCCCAGCTTGGACTTGGTGGAGCAGGCGGCCACGCCGAGCCCGGCCGCACCGGCGAGCACGGCGCCCTTCAGCACGGAACGGCGCGGGGCAGTCAGGCCGGACATGGTGTCTCCACTGGTCAGGGGGGTGGGTACAGATGCGACGATACCGGGGCCGGTCCGGCCGCCGGGACGGGGGCCGGGGCAGTGCCTGTCCCGGCGTCCGCCGCGCAGCCGGCGCACGGTCACGGCGGTGCGCACGTTAGGGCGGTGCGCGTGGTGAGGGCGGTGCGCGTGATCGCGGCGGTGCGTGTGATCGCAAGGCGGCCGGAAGCCCCGGTGGCGGAGCCACTCAGGCTTGTCGCCGACGCGGCGGGCGCGCGTGCCAGGGATCGCGACTCCGCACAGCGCGCCGGGAGGGCGCTAGATTCGGCTCCGTGATCGTCGTCGCCGGAGAGTCCCTGATCGACCTGGTCCCCCAGGAGCGCGCGGACGGTGTGCTCGCGCCGCTGCTGCCACGCCGCGGTGGCGGCCCGTACAACACGGCCGTCGCCCTCGGCCGGCTCGGGGCGGCCACCGGCTTCTGCTCCCGGGTCTCGACGGACGCCTTCGGCGAGACGCTGCTCGAAGGGCTGCGCTCGGCCGGGGTCGATCTGTCGCTCGTCCAGCGGGGTCCCGAGCCGACCACCCTGGCCGTGGCGACGCTCGGCGCCGACGGGTCCGCCGGTTTCGCCTTCTACGCGGAGGGCAGCGCCGACCGGCTGTTCACCCTGCCGCCCGCGTTGCCGCCGACGGTGCGGGCGCTGGCCCTCGGCACGTGTTCGCTGGTGCTGGAGCCGGGAGCGAGCGCGTACGAGGCGCTGCTGCGCCGGGAGGCGGGGCGCGGGGTCTTCACCCTGCTCGACCCGAACATCCGCGCGGGACTGATCCCGGACGCCGCGGCCTACCGCGCACGGTTCGCAGGCTGGCTGCCTTCGGTGTCGCTGCTGAAGGTATCGGAGGAGGACGCCGACTGGCTGGCAGGCTCCCCCGGGACATGGTCGGCGCTGGGCCCGGCGGCCGTCGTCCTGACCAGGGGCGGCGACGGACTGACCGTACGGACGGCGGACGGCACGGAGGTCTCGGTGCCCGCCGTTCCTGTCGACGTGGTGGATACGATCGGCGCGGGCGACACGATCAACGCGGCACTCCTGCACGGCCTCGCGACGCGGGACGCCCTGACCCCGCGGGCCGCCGCGACGCTGGGCACGGACGGCTGGCGCGAGGTCCTGGCCTTCGCCGCGCGGGCGGCGGCGCTGACCTGCTCCCGCACGGGCGCGGAGCCGCCGTACGCGGCGGAGCTGTCCTGAGCGATCGGCGGCGTCCGACGCACGTCAGGTGAGGAACGCGGTCAGCGCGGCGCTGAAGGCCCTCGGGGCTTCCGTCCAGGGCAGGTGCCCGGCGCCTCGTAGCGTCGTACGGGTCACGTCCGGGAGCGCGGCCGCCAGGGAGTCGACCGCCCGGCGCGGGCGGATGTCCTGTTCGCCGTCCACGATCAGGACCGGGATGTCCAACGCGGCGCACCGCTGCCGCAGTTCGTCCGTCGCGAGGCTGCGGCTGACTTCGGCGTTGATGGTGCGGTTGCATGTGTGGTTGACGCCGAGCCACGGTGTGGCCATCGCCTCGGCGTGTGCCAACGCCCGGTCGGGGTCAGGGTCGGTGAAGTCGGCCGACCACTGGAGGACCGCCGGCTCCCGGTCCTCCGCCTCGGTGCGGCTGTCGCCGCGCTCGCGCAACTCCTCCGAGCGGGCGCGGTGTTCGCCGAGCCGCCGGCCGAAAGCGGCGTGGTACGGCGGGCGCCAGGTGGACTCGTCGTCGATGCCGGTGCCGGAGACGTAGACGAGCCGGCTGAACCGGCCGGGGTGGGCGAGCGCGTACCGCAGGGCCAGTTGCGCGCCCCAGGAGTGGCCGAGCAGCGCCGTACGGTCGAAGCCGAAACGGGCCCGTACGGCGTCGAGATCGGCGACGGAGCGGCCGATGCCGTACGGACCCGAGCGCTGGGAGCGGCCGCAGCCGCGCCGGTCCCAGCGGATCACCTCGCGGCCGGGCAGCAGCGCCGCCACGTCCGCGAGGGTGTCCCAGATGCCGGGGCCGCCGTGGCAGAGGACGACGGGCGCACCGCCCGTACCGCCGTCCCCCGCCCGCGCGGCCCAGAGCCGTACGCCGTCGTCCGCCCGTACCGTCCCGATCGCCGCCGCCCCTACTTCGCCTTCGCCGTCCGCTTGGCCGGGGCCTTCTTCGCGGTCGTCGACTTCGCGGCGGTCGTCGTCTTCGCCGCCGTCGTCCTGGTCGCGGCCTTCGTCTTGGCTGCGGCCGCCGCCGTCTTCCGCGCCGGCGCCTTCTTCCGCGCCGGCGTCGCGTCGCTGATCCGGTCCGCGTCGAGGATGTCCCGCAGGAACTTGCCGGTGTGGCTCGTCGGGACGCCCGCCACCTGCTCGGGGGTGCCTTCGGCGATGACGAGACCGCCGCCGTTGCCGCCCTCGGGACCCATGTCGATCACCCAGTCCGCCGTCTTGACGACGTCCAGGTTGTGCTCGATGACGATGACCGTGTTGCCCTTGTCGACCAGCCCCGACAGCACCGTGATCAGCTTGCTGATGTCCTCGAAGTGCAGCCCGGTGGTGGGCTCGTCCAGGACGTAGACCGTGCTGCCGGTGGAGCGCTTCTGCAGCTCGCTCGACAGCTTCACCCGCTGCGCCTCGCCGCCCGAGAGGGTCGGCGCGGACTGGCCGAGCCTGACATAGCCGAGGCCGACCTCGTTGAGCGTCTTGAGATGGCGCGAGATCGTCGGGACCGCCTCGAAGAAGTCCAGCGCCTCCTCGATCGGCATGTCCAGGACCTCGGCGATGGACTTGCCCTTGTAGTGGACCTCCAGGGTCTCGCGGTTGTACCGCGCGCCGTGGCAGACCTCGCACGGGACGTAGACGTCCGGGAGGAAGTTCATCTCGATCTTGATCGTGCCGTCACCGGAGCAGTTCTCGCAGCGGCCGCCCTTGACGTTGAAGGAGAAGCGCCCGGGGAGATAGCCCCTGACCTTGGCCTCCATCGTCTCGGCGAAGAGGCGGCGGACATGGTCGAAGACGCCGGTGTACGTCGCCGGGTTGGAGCGCGGCGTACGGCCGATGGGCGACTGGTCGACATGGACGACCTTGTCGACCAGATCGTCACCCTCGACCCGGGTGTGCCGGCCCGGCACCGACTTCGCGCCGTTCAGCTCGCGGGCCAGATGCGTGTACAGGATGTCGTTGACCAGGGTCGACTTGCCCGACCCCGAGACGCCCGTGACCGCGGTGAAGACACCGAGCGGGAAGGACACGTCGATGTCCTGGAGGTTGTTCTCCCGGGCGCCGTGGACGGTGAGCTGCCGCTCGCCGGTGACCGGCCTGCGGATCTCCGGGGTCGGGATGGCCCGCTTCCCCGCCAGGTACTGACCGGTCAGCGACTCCTTGTTGGCGAGGAGTCCCTTCAGGGAGCCGGAATGCACGACCTTCCCGCCGTGCTCACCGGCGCCGGGGCCGATGTCCACGACCCAGTCGGCCACCTTGATGGTGTCCTCGTCGTGCTCCACGACGATCAGGGTGTTGCCCATGTCACGCAGCCGGACCAGGGTCTCGATCAGCCGGTGGTTGTCGCGCTGGTGCAGCCCGATGGACGGCTCGTCCAGCACGTACAGCACGCCGACCAGGCCGGAGCCGATCTGCGTGGCGAGCCGGATGCGCTGGGCCTCGCCGCCGGACAGCGTGCCGGCCGCGCGGTTCAGCGAGAGGTAGTCCAGGCCGACGTCGACCAGGAACCTCAGCCGTTCGTTGACCTCCTTGAGCACCCGCTCGGCGATCTGCTTGTCGCGTGCGTTCAGCTTGAGCTTGCCGAGGAAGTCGGCGCAGTCGCTGATGGACAGCGCGGAGACCTCGGCGATGGACTTGTCCATGACCGTCACGGCCAGCACGAGCGGCTTGAGCCGGGTGCCGTGGCAGGTCGGGCAGGGCACCTCGCGCATGTAGCCCTCGAAGCGCTCCCTGCTGGTGTCGCTCTCGGCCTCGGAGTGGCGCCGCTTGACGAAGGAGACGGCGCCTTCGAAGGCGGGCGTCGTGTAGGCGCGCTCGCGTCCGTACCTGTTGCGGTAGCGGACCTCGACCTGGGTCTTGTGCCCGTACAGCAGCGCCTTCTTGGCGCGCTGCGGCAGCGCGGCCCACGGCACGTCCGTACTGAAGTTGAGCGCCTTGGCGAGGCCGCCGATCATGCGGCCGAAGTACTCCCTGGTGTGGCCGTGCGACCACGGGTGGATCGCGCCCTCGTCGAGCGACTTGTCCTCGTCGGGGACGATCAGCTCCGGGTCGACCTCCATGCGCGTCCCGATGCCGGTGCACTCGGGGCAGGCGCCGAACGGGGAGTTGAAGGAGAAGGAGCGCGGCTCCAGCTCCTCGAACGAGAGGTCGTCGTACGGGCAGTACAGATGCTCGGAGTACATCCGCTCGCGCTCGGGGTCGTCCTCGGGGAGGTCGACGAAGTCGAGCACGACCATGCCGCCGGACAGGCCGAGCGCGGTCTCCACCGAGTCGGTGAGCCGCCGCTTGGCGCTGTCCTTCACGGTGAGGCGGTCGACGACCACCTCGATGGTGTGCTTCTCCTGCTTCTTGAGCGTGGGCGGCTCGCTGAGCTGGATCGTCTGCCCGTCGACCCTGGCCCTGCTGTACCCCTTGGTCTGCAGATCGCCGAAGAGGTCGACGAACTCGCCCTTGCGCTCGCGCACGAGCGGCGACAGGACCTGGAAGCGGCTGCCCTCGGGCAGTTCGAGCACCTTGTCCACGATGGCCTGCGGCGACTGGCGGGCGATCGGCCGGCCGCACTGGGGGCAGTGCGGCTTGCCGATACGGGCGAACAGCAGCCGGAGGTAGTCGTAGACCTCGGTGATGGTGCCGACCGTCGAGCGCGGGTTGCGCGAGGTCGACTTCTGGTCGATCGAGACGGCCGGCGAAAGCCCCTCGATGAAGTCGACGTCCGGCTTGTCCATCTGACCGAGGAACTGCCGGGCGTAGGAGGACAGCGACTCCACGTAACGGCGCTGCCCCTCGGCGAAGATCGTGTCGAACGCGAGGGAGGACTTGCCCGACCCGGAGAGCCCGGTGAAGACGATGAGGGAGTCACGGGGGAGGTCGAGCGAGACGTTCTTGAGATTGTGTTCGCGAGCGCCACGGACGATGAGACGGTCGGCCACGCCGGTCCGCACCTTTCTGGAGAGAAGCAGGGGCGGAGCCCCCTTCCCAGACTACGGGGGGTCGCCAGAGCGATGGATTGCCAAGCTGTGGATTGCGGCACAGGAACCGCCGGGCTGCTTTTCGCCCCGTTCCAGAATGCCTGTCACGAGCCTATAGCACGCGCATTCGATTTACGGCCGGTCTCTGCCTCCTTCACCCGATCGAGTGGTGCCATGGCTCTCCGCTATCGTCGGCGCCATGACTGATCACGTGCGCGACCTGGCGTCGGTACACGAGGCGACCGAACGGCTCCTGACGGCAGCCGCCGGACTGGACAACGCGGCGCTCGCCGCTCCGTCACGGCTGCCGGGCTGGAGCCGCGGTCATCTGCTGGCCCACATCGCACGTAATGCGGACGCCCTGGTCAATGTTCTGGAGGGGCGTCCTATGTACAAGGATGCCAAAGCGCGTCAAGCCGACATCGACCGTGACGCGCCCCGGCCGCTCGAAGCGCAGCTCAGCGACGTACGGGAGAGCGCGGCGCGGTTCGAGAGGGCGGCGAGCGCCCCGGCGGACTGGAGCCGCACCATCACGATGCGCAACGGCGTCACGGACACGGCGGCCCGGGTGCCGTTCCGCCGCTGGGGCGAGATCGAGCTGCACCACATCGACCTGGACGTGGGCCGCACGCTCGACGACCTGTCCGACGAGTTCACCGGCCGTGAGATCGACTTCCTCGCCGAGCGCTTCGCCGGGAACGCGGACGTCCCGCCGCTCGCCCTGACCACCCCCGACGGCCGGACCCGGCACACGGGCAGCACGGACGGCACCCCGCTCGCCGTCTCGGGCCCCGCGGGCCGGCTGATGGGGTGGCTGGCGGGCCGCACGGACACCGCCCGGCTCAGCTCACCCGACGGCCCGCTGCCCGTCCTGCCCCCGCTATAGGCTGAGCCGTATGACGTACAGCGGAGTGGTGACGGTGGGCGGACGGGCGGATGTGCACGAGCTGCCCGAGCTGATGATCTCCAAGGCCGCTGTCGGGCCGATGAACAACAACACGTATCTGCTGCGCTGCCGGGCCACCGGGCAGCAACTGCTGATCGACGCGGCCAACGACGCGGCGACGCTGCTGACCCTGATCGGTGACGACGGCATCGTCTCCGTCGTCACGACCCACCAGCACGGCGACCACTGGCAGGCCCTGGCCGCGACCGTCGCCGCCACCGGCGCCCGCACGTACGCGGGCCGCGCCGACGCCCCGGGCATCCCGGTGCCCACCGACGTACTGGTGGACGACCTCGACACGATCAGCTTCGGCGACATCACCCTCACCGCCCGCCACCTGGTCGGCCACACCCCGGGCTCGATCGCCCTGATCTACGACGACCCGCACGGCCACGCGCACGTCTTCACCGGCGACTGCCTCTTCCCGGGCGGCATCGGCAACACCCACAGGGACCCGAAGGCCTTCGCGAGCCTGCTGCACGACGTGGAGACCAGGATCTTCGGCGAACTGTCCGACGAGACCTGGGTCTACCCGGGCCACGGCAACGACACCACCCTGGGCGACGAACGCCCCCACCTCCCGGAGTGGCGCACCCGCGGCTGGTAGTTCAGCGGTGTGATGCTCGGCTCCGCCCGGTCTACGCCATGTCACAGGTCAACGACAGCCGGTCCACAGGGGTCATGGACCGGCGAGGATGTCCCTCTCATACGCAGTCTCTGGGGGGATCATGGGCAGGATCAGTCAGGCAATGGCCAACGAGGCCACGAGAAACGCCCGTGCCGCCTTTGCCGAAGGGCGACACGTCCTCACCTTCAAGATCATTGAGGCATCATCCACCAGTCATATGACCGGCATCATGTCCGGGGTCGGTGAACAGATCGAAGCCATCGAGGCCGAGGGCTGGGCGCTGGCCGACATGACTGCGGCCACAGGCAAAGCGCTCTCCGGCAACCGCACAGCTCTCATCTGTCTTTTCCGGCGTGCGTGACAACGGTCCCGGATTCACCAGGCGGCGGCTCGGATCACTTGTGCGGCGATTTCCCGCACCGTCAAGCCGTCCGTGGGGATACGGGCCGTGCCTGCCGGGGCTTCGGTGTTCAGGCGGTGGGCCATGTGGAGGCTGCGTTCGATGTGGGCGGTCAGTTGTGAGCCGATCTCGCGTTGGGCGAGGCGTTGTCGCAGGGTGGTTTCTTCGGCCGTGAGCAGGACGCGGGTGGCTGTGACCTCGCCACCCATGGCGCGGCTGATCATCGGCTCTTCGAGGATGCTCACGGTATTGGTGTAGATCAGCCGGCTCCGGCCGAGAGCCGCGTAGTTCGACCAGACCGCCGTGATGTTCCGTTCGGTGATCCCGGTGAGATGGGGGTCGTCGGCGGGGGCCGGGTGGATCTGGCCCATGAAGTCGCCCTCGATCAGGCAGTGCGCGGTACCGCTCGCCTGGAGCGCCACGGACACCTCCCAGGCGACGCTCGTCTTGCCGACGCCCGCGCCACCGCCGATGAGCAGCAATTCGTATGAAGTCATCGCCGATTCTGTGCCCGGCCGCGGCGCATGCGGTGGCCTACTTCGCCTTCGTCCGTCTCCCACCAGGGGCGTACCCGGTCCTGTGGCTGCTCGGGCAGCGGGGTGGCCGGGGTGGCGGGTGAAGGGGCGGGCGCCGGGGTCAGTTCGTGGTCCAGGTGGGCGTCGAGTTCCGCTGTTCTGGCGCGTTCCGCGTGCCACCACTGGATGAACACCGCGATCAGGAACGGCAGCGCGACCAGTTCGGCGAGTGTGAGCATCAGGCCGCCGCCGAGCATCTGGTCCTGCTCGACGCTGGGGCCCCAGGTGCGGGGGTGCGTCGTGTACCAGTGGCCCGCCACCAGGGTGCCGCTGGTCATCACGACGATGCCGGGCACCGAGTCGAAGAGGCCGTCGAAGAAGACCAGGCCCGCCCTGACCGGGTGGGTGCACCAACGGGGCAGCAGTTCCTGGCGCGTGAGCATCGGCAAAACGAACAGGCAGCCGGTGAGCAGCAGTTGGGCGTGCATCAGCTGGCGGACCGGGTCGTTGGCGAGTGAGGTCGCGAAGTACGGCGTGAAGTAGATGGTCAGCTCGGAGGCGAGCACCAGGACCGTACTGACCAGCGGGAAGGTCAGCAGCCGGACCGGGCGGGAGGTCATCGCCGCGTGCAGGGGGCCGTCCGGGGCCGCGAGGCCGAGGGGGTCGCCAAGGGCCAGGCCGAGCGGGGCGAGCAGGTCGAGGAGGATGTTCTGGACGGCGGCGGGCCAGAACAGCACCCGGTCGTAGACGGCCAGCGAGGACATCGTCGCGACGACAATCATGCCGAGACCGAGGACGAAGAAGGCGGCGGTCCGCAGCGCCGGCCAGCCCTGGCCCGAGCGGGTGCGGCGGACCACTCCCGCCGTGTACAGACCGCCGAGGACGCCGACCGCGGCCAGTGCCACCGGGTCGGTCCGCCACGACGACAGCCCCCGGGCGAGCGTCAGTTCCGGCAGCACAAACGCACCTTCTTATCCGTTCCCGCCTCCGCCGTCCGTTTTCTCCGCTCACGGTAGACGCCGGGTCCCCGGCGCCGGAAACCGGGTCGCCCGTGGGCGGGCCGCGTCCTTACGATCGGCCGCATGCCGATGCCTGTCGTACCGCCCAAGCCCCGTCCCGGCGACCGTGTCGCTGTGCTCTCGCCGTCGTCCGGGCTGCCGGGGCTGCTGCCGCTCCCGTACGAGCTGGGGCTGACCCGGCTGGAGAAGGAGTTCGGCCTGGTGCCGGTGGAGTATCCGTCGACGCGGACGATGGGGGCGACCGCGCGGCAGCGGGCCGACGACATCCACGCGGCGTTCGCCGATCCGACGGTGAAGGCCGTGATCGCGAGCATCGGCGGGGACGACCAGATCACCGTGCTGCCGCTGCTGGACCGGGAGTTGATCCGGGCCAACCCCAAGCCGTTCTTCGGCTACAGCGACAACACCAATCTCCTGGCGTACCTGTGGAACACCGGGATCGTCGGCTACCACGGCGCGAGTGTGATGTGCGAGCTGGGCCGGCCGGGGGCGATGGATCCGCTCACCGCCGAGTCGCTGCGGGCCGCGCTGTTCACCTCGGGTCCGTACGAGCTGCGGCCCGCAGGGCGGTTCCGGGACACGGACCGCGACTGGGCGGATCCCGCGACCTTCGAGACCGAGCCGGAGACCCGCCCGGGCACGGGCTGGCGCTGGCACGGTCCCGAGCGGGTGGTCGAAGGCCGCAGCTGGGGCGGCAACGTGGAGATCCTGGCCTGGCTGCTGATGGCCGACCGGGAGATCGCCCCCGCCGCCGCGTACGACGGGTGTGTGCTGCTCCTGGAGACCTCCGAGGAGTTGCCGGCCGCCGATGAGGTCTTCGGGATCCTGCGCGCCATGGGCGAGCGGGATCTGCTGCGGCGCTTTCCCGCGCTGCTGATGGCCCGCCCCAAGACCTGGTCGCTGGAGCGGCGCAACAGTCCCGAGCAGGCCGCGCGCTACGCGCGTGAGCAGCGGGACGCGGTCCTGCGGGCCCTCGCGGTGTACGCGCCGGACACGGTGGCCGTCTTCGACGTGGACTTCGGGCACACCGACCCGCAGCTCGTCGTGCCGTACGGCGGGGTGGTGCGGGTGGACGGGCTCGCGCGACGGGTGACCGTCACGTACTGAGCCCGCCCACCGGGAGAGCCGGGCGGCACCGACACCGCCCGGCCCTGGCTCACGCCTCTATCCGGTCCTTCTCCGCGGCCTCGGCGGCCTCGCGCTCGGCCTGCTTCTTGTTGGCCAGCAGGCTGGTGATCGTGGTGATGATCAGCACACCGCAGATGACCGCGAGCGAGACCGGGATGGAGATCACCGGGACATGGACGCCCGTCTCGTGCAGCGCGTGCAGCACGAGCTTGACGCCGATGAAGCCGAGGATCACCGACAGGCCGTAGCTGAGGTGGACCAGCTTCTTGAGCAGTCCGCCGATCAGGAAGTACAGCTGGCGCAGCCCCATCAGTGCGAACGCGTTCGCGGTGAAGACGATGTACGGGTCCTGGGTCAGGCCGAAGATCGCCGGGATGGAGTCGAGCGCGAACAGCACGTCCGTCGTACCGATGGCGAGCATGACCACCATCAGCGGGGTCAGGATCCGCTTGCCGTTCTTCCGGATGAAGAGCTTCGTGCCGTCGTACTTGTCGGAGACGCCGAAGCGGCGCTCGATGTTCTTGAGGAGGCGGTTCTCCTCGAACTCCTCTTCCTCGTCGTCGGAGCGCGCCTCCTGGATGAGCTTCCAGGCGGTGTAGATCAGGAACGCGCCGAAGATGAAGAAAACCCAGGAGAAGCTGGCGATGATCGCCGCGCCCGCCGCGATGAAGATCGCGCGCAGCACCAGGGCGATCAGCACCCCGATGAGCAGCACGCGCTGCTGCAAGTGCGAGGGCACCGCGAACTTCGCCATGATCAGCACGAAGACGAAGAGGTTGTCGACGCTGAGCGATTTCTCCGTGATGAATCCCGCGAAGAACTCGCCCGACGCCTGGCCCGTCCCCCAGATCATCAAGCCGAGGCCGAACAGGGCGGCGAGGGCCACCCAGACGACCGTCCAGATCCCGGCTTCCTTGATCGACACGTCATGGGGCTTGCGCCCGATGAGGAAGTCGACCGCGATCAGGGCGGACAGACCGAGAATGGTCAGTGTCCACAGGGTCAATGAAACGTCCACTGCGCCTCCGGCGTTGTACGGCTACTTGTCAGCGTCGTCGCTGCCGGAGGTCTCTTCCACCCGAGCGGTCCTGCCGCTGTGCGGGCCGGCGCCCCGGGACCGATGGCGGTCCGTATTGACGGGTACGTCGCGTTACGGGAGTACTCCCCTCCGATAAAGGAAGAGTACAGCAAAGACCAAGGTTTGGTAAAGCGCTAGGTAAAGGATGGCCAAGTGCCCAGCTCAGCGCCGCCATTCGCGGCGCGCGTCCGCCACCCGTCCGAGCACCTGGAGCAGCACCTGACTGCCCGGCGCCACCGCCGGCGGCTCGTACGTCCAGACATGGCCGACCCACGGGTCGGCGAGGTGGTTGTCGGGCACCGGGGTCAGCCGCAGCAGGGAGCGCCAGAGCGGGTCGAGGACGGGCCCGTAGGCGCTCGCGTCCTCCCGGTCGGCGACCATCAGCAGATGCACACCGACCGAGGGGCCCTCGTCGGCGAGATAGCGGAGCTGGGTCACCGCGCGGTCGTCGAAGCCGTGCGGGAAGTCGTTGACGATCAGCAGCTGCTCCGCCGTGTCCAGCTCCGGCGGGAGTGACGAGGCGGCGCCGCCCCGTACCGCCATCTGGACCAGGTCGACCCGGCGCGTGAGCGCACCGAGCACGGCAGCCACACCTGCGGCGCCTGCGGCCGGCGCGGCGTCGAGCACCCCGGTCGAGGTGAGCGGCGTCAGCGCCGCCGCGGCCGAGCCCGCCGGGTCGATCACATGGACGGTGAACTCCCCCGGCGGGTAGACGGCCAGCAGCCGCGCCGCGTGGTTGACCGCCGTCTCCATCGCCAGCCGGCGCAGCTGGAACCCGTCCATCAGCAGGGCCTCGTCCGACGCGGTCCTGCCGCTGTCGACCCACAGGCCGCGCTCCAGCGGCAGCCGTACCAGCATCGGGATCCGCAGCTCCGTGCGCTCGGGCAGATGGACGTCCCCGAGGCGCAGCGCCATCGGGATCTCCATCGGCACCCGGTACCCCTGCCAGCCGGGGCTGTCCCAGCGGGCGTACGCGAGCGGCAGGGCGGGCTCGACGACCTCGGACTCCGCGACGAGCTGGGCCAGGTCGCGGTCGAGGACCTCCCGCGCCTGGGCGGCGAGCTGGTCGTGCTTGGCGCGGGCCGCTTCCCGCGCCGCGTCGCCCGCCCCGCCGATCCGGTTGCGCGGGTCGGACAGCACCCGGTCCAGTTCCTGTTCGAGACGGGACTCGGCGAAGTCCGTCGCGCTGCGGTACGCGGCGGCGGTACGGGCCAGGTCCTCGAACATGCCCCAGACCTG
>NZ_JTIY01000001.1:4447108-4451003 GCF_000818175.1 Streptomyces sp. AcH 505 | reverse complement strand
GTCGTACGGCGCCCGGGGTGGGTGTAGTCGACGGCGCCGCCCGCCGTCCTCGGCTGCGGTACGGCCCTGTCGCGTACGGCGCGCGCGCCGTCCCGCTCCGGGGTGTGCGGGGACTGTGCGGGCGGCGGGGACTGCGGGGTGTTCGGGACCTGCGGCGGCTCGGGGGCCCGCGGTGCCTGCACGGCGTCCGCGAGATGCAGCGCCACCGCGTCGTGGACGGTGGCGGCGAAGACGGCGGGCTGCGGCAGTCCCTGGTCGCCGAAGAGTTCGGCGAGGCCGCCGTCGTACCCCTGGCCGACGGCTCTGACCTTCCAGGCGCCCTGTCTGCGGTAGAGCTCCAGCGCGACGACGGCCGATTCGGTGTCGAGCCCGGTGAGGGTGAAGCTGGCCACTTCCGTGCCGTCGGTGGCGGTGACGGCGGCGTAGGGGGCGGCGGTCGAGCCGAAGTGCGCGGGGCCGCCCACACCTCGGGGCAGGGCGAGCAGGACATGCACCAGATGCGCCCGCTCGGGCACGGCCTCCAGATCGACGTGGAAACGCAGTCCGGCCGCCGCCTGGCGGGACACCTCTATGCCGGGGAGGGTGGGCGAGCCGGGGTGGGCGATCCACTCCGTGCCGAGCACGGTGCCCTTCGCGTCGCCCAGCGTGGCGCAGGCCAGCAGCGGCGTGCCGGCCGTCACCCGGATCTCCAGCCGGGTGTGCGGCAGGGGGTGATTCTGCCCCCGGACCAGCTCCGCCGTCATCGGCTTGTCCCCTCGTCGGTCGTACGTCGTCCGGTGGTGCTGAGTGGTGTGACACGGGTGCAGCTCCCGGCGGCCTGGCCGCCGGGAGCTGCGCTCACGGTGAGTCTCGCGGTTACGGCGCCGTCGCCGGCGCCCCCGTCACAGATGCGGCAGGATCGCCGGCATCAGGTCCTGGAACGTACGGCCGTTGGCGGGGTTGCCGAGGGCGGTCATCTGCCAGCCGGTCCCTGAGCGGTGCACCTTCGCCATGATCTGCGCGGTGTACTGGCCGCCGCCGTCGAGGGTGTAGCGGGCCAGCTCCTGGCCGTTGGTCTCGTCGACGATCCGGCAGAACGCGTTCTGCACTTCCTGGAACGTCTGACCGGTGAAGGAGTTGACCGTGAAGACGATCTGGTCGATATGGACCGGCACCCGCTGGAGGTCGACCAGGATCGCCTCGTCGTCCCCGCCCTGCCCCGCGCCGCCGACGAGGTTGTCCCCGGTGTGCTTCACCGAGCCGTCGTCGCTGACGAGGTGGCGGAAGAAGACCACGTCGACCGGCTGCTTGTCGGCGAACAGCACCGCGGAGGCGTCCAGGTCGATCTCGCGGGTGCGGGAGCCGAACAGCCCCCGGCGCGGGGCGGCCTGCCAGCCGAGCCCCATCCGCACGGCGGTCAGTGTGCCGCCGCCCCTCTTCTCCAGGCTGATGGCCTGTCCCTTGGTCAGATTGACCCCAGGGCCCCCGGGCGCACTGCCCTTGGATGCATCCACCACGCGCTGTCCCCTTCTCGAATGGTCCCCCGCAACCGTCCGTGTGCGGTTGCGCAGCACCCTACGCAGTCGTCCCTGAGCGGCAGCAGGCTCGGGCCGGTTTTGTGTCGGTGTTGCAACACACCGACGGCACCGGCGTCAGGCCAGCCCCGCCTCCCTCATCTGCCGCAACTCCTTCTTCAGCTCGCCCACTTCGTCGCGCAGCCGGGCGGCCACCTCGAACTGCAGCTCGGCGGCGGCGGCCCGCATCCGGTCCGTCATCTCCTCGATGATCCCGGCCAGTTCGGCGGCGGGCCGGTCGGTGAGCACGGCGGCGCTCGCCGCGCCCTTGCCGCCCTTGGGCGTGTGCGCCGTGAGCGAGGGGACGGGGGTCTTGGCCGGCTTGCCGTTCTTCGCCTGCCGGTAGCCCGTGCCGAGCAGTGCCTCGGTGTCGATCTCCTCGCGCGCGATGGTCGCGACGATGTCGTTGATCTTCTTGCGCAGCGGCTGCGGGTCGAGGCCGCGCTCGGTGTTGTAGGCGACCTGCTTCTCCCGGCGCCGGTTCGTCTCGTCGATGGCCTGCGCCATCGCCGGGGTGACCTGGTCCGCGTACATGTGGACCTGGCCCGACACGTTACGGGCGGCGCGGCCGATGGTCTGGATGAGCGAGGTGCCGGAGCGCAGGAAGCCCTGCTTGTCGGCGTCCAGGATGGCCACCAGCGACACCTCGGGCAGGTCGAGGCCCTCCCGCAGGAGGTTGATGCCGACCAGTACGTCGTACTCACCGGAGCGCAGCTCGCGCAGCAGCTCGATACGGCGCAGCGTGTCGACGTCGCTGTGCAGGTACCGGACCTGGATGCCCAGCTCCAGGAAGTAGTCGGTGAGGTCCTCCGCCATCTTCTTGGTGAGGGTGGTGACCAGGACCCGCTCGTCCTTCTCCGTGCGCTTGCGGATCTCGTGCACCAGGTCGTCGATCTGCCCTTCGGTGGGCTTGACGACGACCTCCGGGTCGATGAGCCCGGTGGGGCGGATGATCTGCTCGACGAAGCCGTCGCCACGGGACAGCTCGTACTTGCCGGGGGTGGCGGAGAGATAGACCGTCTGTCCGATGCGCTTCTGGAACTCCTCCCACTTCAGCGGGCGGTTGTCCAGCGCGGACGGCAGCCGGAAGCCGTGGTCGACGAGGGTCCGCTTCCGGGACGCGTCGCCCTCGTACATCGCGCCGATCTGCGGCACCGTGACATGCGACTCGTCGATGACCAGCAGGAAGTCCTCGGGGAAGTAGTCGAGGAGGGTGTTGGGCGCCGTGCCGGGGTCGCGGCCGTCGAAGTGCATCGAATAGTTCTCGATGCCGGAGCAGGAGCCGATCTGGCGCATCATCTCGATGTCGTACGTCGTGCGCATCCGCAGCCGCTGGGACTCCAGCAGCTTGCCCTGCTTGTCGAGCTCCGCGAGGCGGATCTCCAGCTCGCGCTCGATGTCGTTGACCGCGCGCTCCATGCGCTCGGGGCCCGCCACGTAGTGGCTGGCGGGGAAGACGTACAGCTCGCGGTCCTCGCTGATGACTTCGCCGGTCAGCGGGTGGAGGGTGGTCAGCGCCTCGATCTCGTCGCCGAACATCTCGATCCGGACGGCCAGCTCCTCGTAGACCGGGAAGATCTCGATGGTGTCGCCGCGGACCCGGAAGGTGCCCCGGGTGAACGAGACGTCGTTGCGCGTGTACTGCATCTCCACGAAGCGGTGCAGCAGCTCGTCCCTGTCGACCTCGGCGCCGACCTTCAGCGACACCATCCGGTCCACGTACTCCTGCGGCGTACCGAGGCCGTAGATGCACGAGACGGAGGCGACCACGACCACGTCGCGCCGGGTGAGCAGCGAATTCGTCGCGGAATGGCGCAGCCGCTCGACCTCCTCGTTGATGGAGGAGTCCTTCTCGATGTACGTGTCCGACTGCGGCACGTACGCCTCGGGCTGGTAGTAGTCGTAGTACGAGACGAAGTACTCGACGGCGTTGTTGGGCAGCAGCTCGCGGAATTCGTTCGCCAGCTGGGCGGCAAGGGTCTTGTTCGGCGCCATCACCAGGGTGGGACGCTGAAGCTTCTCGATCATCCAGGCCGTCGTCGCCGACTTGCCCGTGCCGGTCGCGCCGAGCAGGACGACATCCTTCTCCCCGGCGCGGACGCGCCGCTCCAGGTCGGCGATCGCGGTCGGCTGGTCACCGCTGGGCTGGTAGGAACTGACGACCTCGAAAGGCGCCACCGTACGTTCGATGTGGGAAACGGGCCGCATGGATCCACCGTACGACCCCGCACTGACAGTCGGGCGGCGAGCGGCGGTCGATCATGGCCGGCGCACCTCGGCGGGATCACCACGGGATCACCATTCGTGCAGGTCGGAGCCGCCATGAGGGCCCCGTCCCGCCG
>NZ_JTIY01000001.1:4440888-4446030 GCF_000818175.1 Streptomyces sp. AcH 505 | reverse complement strand
CCGTGTAGTGCATACCGGTCGCGGCGCCGCCCATCAGCAGCCCGCCCGCCAGGCTGGCGCCGAGGCCGCGGTGCGCGGCGACCGCCCACAGCGCGGTGACGGCCGCGGCGACGGCGATCAGGACGGACAGCACGACGGTCACCGTGTCGTATTCGAGGTGTCCGCGCAGCCGGAGCCCCGCCATGCAGAGGAAGTGCATGGTGGCGATGCCGAGCCCGGTGACGGTGCCGCCGGTGGCCAGTCCCATCGGGGTCGAGCCGCGCCGGCCCACGATGAAGATCCCGATCCCGATCATGAGGGTGCCCACACCGAGCCCGGCGAAGACCGTGGGTCCGTCGTAGTCGACGGGCACCTCGGCGACGGTGAACCCCATCATCGCGATGAAGTGCATCGTCCAGACCCCGCAGCCGATGGACGCCGCGCCCAGCAGGAGCGCGGCGGGCTTCCACGGCCGCCGCTCGCGCAGGGGTCTCGCGGTTCGGCGCAGACCGAGAGCCGCGCCCAGGCACGCCATGAGAAAGGCGGCCACCGGCGTGACGAGGCCGTAGCTGAATCCGTCGACTGTGCCCTGCATAGCGATAGGCCCTTCACCCCTGTTGGTCGTGCTGTCCCTGCTGCCCGTGCCGTCCGTGCGCGAGTGCCGGTCCGGCGAGGTTAGGACCGTGACCCCGGTAAGCAAATATTCACCAGCGATTTGTCGACACGGACAGCGGGCCTGGATCTACGGCGGCCGGCCCGGCTGTCAGTGGCGCCGCCTACGGTGGTCCGCATGATCTCCACGAGCGATGACAGGCCGGCGCAGTCGGTGGAGTGGGCCGTCGTCGACAGCGCGATCGGGCCGCTGCTGCTGGCCGCAACCGAGCAGGGGCTGGTGACCGTCGTCTTCCACGCCACGGAACGGATACGTGACAAGGCGCTCGACCAGCTGCGGAACCGGCTCGGCGCCGAGCTGACCCGGTCGGCCACCGGCCGGCTCGCCGAGCCGATACGCCGGCTGTCGGCGTATTTCGCGGGCGAGCTGCGCGAGTTCGGGCTGCCGCTGGACTGGTCGCTGTCCACGGGCTTCAACCGCCAGGTGCTGCGCAAGCTGGCGGCGGGGGTGCCGTACGGCTCGGTGGTCGGCTACGGCGATCTCGCGGCGCGGGTGGGCCAGCCAGGGGCCGCACAGGCGGTCGGCGCGGCGATGGGGTCCAATCCGCTGCCGATCGTGGTGGCGTGCCACCGGGTGGTCGAGCGCGGCGGCGGTCTCGGCGGATTCGGCGGCGGGCTTGAGACCAAGCGGCAGTTGCTGGCTCTGGAAGGCGTGCTGCCGCAGCCGTTGTTCTGAGGCGGTCACCCTTCTGGGGTATTTGCCAGCTGTTGTCAGGTTTCGCCCGACCGGCCTAATGTGAAACGGAGTGCGTGCGCGTCATCGCAGCCGATTCATCGGAACCATCCACCGACGACACGAGCCGAAGGGACGGCGAGTAAGGATGAGTGGAGGAAACAGGGCGGTCGCATATCTCAAACCAGGTGAGGTGGAGGTCGAGAACACCGATTACCCGACGTTCGAGCTCAAGGACGGGCCCGGCGTGGCCAAGGAGAACGTAGGGCGCAGCCTCAAACACGGCGTGATCCTCAAGGTACTCGCGACCAACATCTGCGGCAGCGACCAGCACATGGTGCGTGGTCGCACCACGGCGCCCGCGGGGCTGGTCCTCGGGCACGAGATCACGGGCGAGGTGGTCGAGCGCGGTTCCGACGTGGAGTTCATCAACGTCGGCGATGTCGTGTCGGTGCCGTTCAACATCGCGTGCGGCCGGTGCCGTAACTGCAAGGAGCGCCAGACCGGTATCTGTCTGAACGTCAACCCGGCCCGGCCGGGGGCCGCGTACGGGTACGTCGACATGGGCGGCTGGGTCGGCGGTCAGGCGGAGTACGTCTTGGCGCCGTACGCCGACTTCAACCTGCTGACCTTCCCCGACCGGGAGGCCGCGCGCGAGAAGTTGCTCGACCTGACGATGCTGTCGGACATCTTCCCGACCGGCTACCACGGCGCGGTGACGGCGGGCGCGGGCGTCGGTTCCACGGTGTACGTCGCCGGAGCGGGGCCCGTCGGTCTCGCGGCCGCGGCCTCGGCCCAGTTGCTCGGCGCCGCTGTCGTGATCGTCGGCGACCTCAACGCGGAGCGGCTGGCGCAGGCCCGCAGCTTCGGCTGCGAGACGGTCGACCTCACCAAGGGCACCGTCGAGGACCAAGTCGCCGAGATCCTCGGCGAACCGGAGGTGGACGCGGCGGTCGACGCGGTGGGCTTCGAGGCCCGCGCGCACGGCGTGGACACGGCGGAGGCGCCGGCCACGGTGCTCAACTCGCTGATGGGCGTGACCAGGGCGGGCGGCGCGCTCGGCATCCCCGGGCTGTACGTCACCGACGACCCGGGTGGCGTCGACAGCGACGCCAAGTCCGGGACGCTGAAGGTCAGGCTGGGTCTTGGCTGGGCGAAGAGCCACACGTTCAGCACGGGCCAGTGTCCGGTGATGAAGTACCACCGGGGCCTCGCGCAGGCGATCCTGCACGACCGGGTCCACATAGCGAAGGCCGTCAACGCGACGGTGATCTCGCTGGAGGACGCGCCGCGTGGCTACGCGGAGTTCGACCAGGGCGCGAGCAAGAAGTACGTCCTGAACCCGAACGGCGCGCTGGACAACGTCAAGGCGGCGTAGCCGACAGCGTCGAGGGCTCGGAGGCGGCGTGGTCGGAGCGCCGCCGGAGCCCCGTCGCAGGCGGACGTTTGCGGGCGCCTCCCGCGCGCCAGGGATGGGACATGTCTGAGATCTCTGTGCAGCTGTCCCCCGAGGTGCGGGAGGCGCTCGCCGCGCGCCGTCCCGTGGTCGCCCTGGAGTCGACGATCATCGCGCACGGGCTGCCGCGCCCGCGCAATCTGGCGGTCGCCGAGGAGCTGGAAGCGCTCGTACGGGCCGGCGGCGCCGTTCCCGCGACGGTCGCCGTGCTGGACGGGCGGCCGCATGTCGGTCTCACCGAGGACCAGGTGGAGCGGATCGCCCAGGACGACTCGATACGCAAGCTCGGCCATCGCGATCTGGCGCCCGCGCTCGCCACCGGAGCGAGCGGGGCGACGACCGTCTCGGCGACGGCCTTCCTCGCCGCGCGGGCCGGGATCCGGGTCTTCGCGACGGGCGGCCTCGGCGGGGTCCACCGCGGCTGGACGGAAACCCAGGACGAGTCTGCGGACCTGCGGCTGCTGGCCAGGACCCGGATCACGGTCGTCTGCGCGGGGGTCAAGTCGATCCTGGACGTACCGGCGACCTTGCAGCGTCTGGAGACGCTGGGCGTGGGCGTCCTCGGCTTCGGCACGGAGTACTTCCCCGGTTTCTATCTGGCGTCGTCGGGCGAGCGGGTCGACTGGACGGTCCGTACGCCCGAGGAAGTGGCGGCCGTGATGGCCGCGCAGGACTCCCTGGGCGGCCCGGAGGCTGCGGTCGTCGTCGCCAACCCGGTCCCGGAGGCGGAGCAGTTGGACCCGGAGCTGCACGACCGGGTCCTGGCGGACGCGCTCGCCGAGAGCGGGCGGCGCGGGATCACCGGGCAGGCCGTCACGCCGTTCCTGCTCGCCGAGCTGACGCGGCGGACCGGCGGCGCTTCGCTGGAGGCCAACCTCGCGGCCGTACGCGGCAACGTACAGCTGGCGGCGCGGATCGCCGTGGCGCGCGCCCGGTGACACCCGGGCTGCTCGTCGTCGGGGACGTGGTGACGGATGTCGTGGCCCGCTACCGGCCACCGCTCGCGCACGGCACGGACACCGTCGCCGAGATCCGGACGCTGCCCGGCGGGGCGGGCGCGAACGCGGCCTGCTGGGCGGCCCGTTCGGGCTGCGCCGAGGTGACGCTGCTGGCGCGCGTCGGCGCCGACGCGCACGGCTGGCACGAGCGGGTGCTCCGCCGGGCGGGTGTACGGGCGGCCTTCGTCGTGGACGAGCGGGTCGCGACGGCGACGGTGATCTCGCTGGTGGACACGGCCGACCGGGCCGCCGAGCGTACGTTCCTCACCGACAGCGGCGCGGCCCTGCGGCTGACCGCGGCCGACTGGTCGCCGTCCCTGCTGGACGGGGTGGGCCGGCTGCATCTCTCCGGCTACCTCTTCTTCGCCGGGCCGAGCCGCCGGGCGGCCCGCGCGGCGATGGCGTCGGCGCGCGAGCGCGACATCCCGGTGAGCGTGGATCCGGCGTCCACGGGCTTCATCGGACAGCTCGGCGCCGACCGGTTCCTGACGGAGGTGGCCGGCGCGGAGACCCTGCTCCCGAACGCGGACGAGGCCCGGCTGCTGACCGGCCTGCCGGACGTCGAAGCGGCGGCGGCCGCACTGAGCCGCCACGTCCCGGTCACGGTGGTGACCCTGGGCGCGGCGGGCGCCCTGGTCGCGCAGGCAGGCCGCGTGACGGCCCGCGTATCCGCGCCCCCGTCGCGAGCCGTCGACTCGACGGGCGCGGGCGACGCCTTCACCGGCGCGTACCTCGCGGCGCGCCTGGCGGGTGCGGACCTCGCCGCGGCGGCGACCGCGGGCTGCCGGGCGGGAGCCCTGTCGGTCACACTCCCGGGCGGCCGCCCTCCGGAGCCGGACGGGTTCGCCGGGACTTAGCGGACGTCCGGGCGCGACCCCGACCGCGGCTCTCGGCGCGGACACCTCACGCGCTCAGGCCGCCCCAGGCCGGGTGGTCCGGGTGGTCCGTCCGTACGACCACGTCGGCCGTCGCGGACGGGTCCACCTCCTCCTCGTAGCGGGCGAAGGCCGGGAGGGTCCAGCGGTCGGCGGGGGGCGTACGGCGGGTGAGTGCGCCTGGGGACAGGTGCAGGTGGACCGTGAGGTCGAAGGGGAACCAGTGGCCCAGCAGCAGCGGGCCGTGTACCACCAGCACACCGCCCGGCGGCAGTTCGTGGCGGTCGCTGCGGGTGGCGCGGTCGGTGGCCGGGTCCCACAGGTCGGGCAGCACCCGTCCGGTGCCGCCCGGGTCCAGCGGTCCGAAGACCTCGCGCCACAGCGCGCCGGTGTCGAACCAGCCGCCGTAGTACGTGTCGGGGTCCTCGCGCCCGTACTCGTACCGCAGCGAGGCGGGCCGCAGGAATCCGCCGGTGCCGACCACCAGCA
>NZ_JTIY01000001.1:4435645-4440863 GCF_000818175.1 Streptomyces sp. AcH 505 | reverse complement strand
GGCGACGCGCGGCCAGGCGCCGCCGTCGGCCGCTCCGGTCTCCATGACCCGGTCGGCGAGGGCGTCGGTCAGCCGGTCCCAGGTGATCGCTTCGAGTTGCACCCGTCCATCATCCATCGGACGGGCGACGGAGACGGTTGGAGACGGAACTACCGGATTTCCCCCTACTGGGTACGGAAAGCGCGTTCCAGGAACACACTGTCCCCCTTCACACCATGCTTCACATCGCACGAGGGGGGCACCTCATGTATCCCACGGCACCACAGCCGGCCTGGCCACCGCAGCCACCACCGAACACACCGGCGCGGCCGCGCTGGGCGAGGAAGCGGATCGTCTTACCCGCCCTTCTGCTGACGCTGTTCATCGGCGTGGGCATCGGCGGTGCGGGCGATTCAGACGGTACGCAGGTCAAGGCGGCGGCCGACACCTCGGCGCAGCCGACGGCGACCGTGACGGCCACGGCGACCGAGACGCAGACGGCCACCGCGACACCGGACGCGCCGGAACCCGCGCCGACGGTCACGGTCACGGCGACGCACACCGCCAAGGTCAGGGTCACCGTCACGGCCCGCGCGCAGAGCGGAGGCGGCGGCACCAGCGGCGGTGGCACGAGCGGCAACGGATCGAGCGGCGGCGGGAGTTCGGACACGTACTACGCCAACTGCACCGCCGTACGGGCCGCGGGCGCCGCGCCCATCCACTCCGGCGACCCCGGCTACGGCGCGCACCTCGACCGCGACGGCGACGGCGTCGCCTGCGAGTAGCCGACCCAGGGCCCCAGGCCCGCGCTCACTCCCCGCGCAGCACCTTCGCGATACCGCCCTCGCCCGACACCTCGATCCGCCCGTCCCGCACCCCGTCCTCCATCGCCAGCGCGCCGCCGCCCACCGCACGGCACGTGTCGGCGTCGAGTACGAGGCGGGCGTCGGGGGCCGGCGCGGGGCCTTCGCCGTACACCGGCGCCCCGTCGCCGAGCACGATGTGGAACTCCCCCTCGTCCAGGCGCACTTCGACGGTACCCGGGGTGCCGAGCCGGTCGAAGAGCGACAGCAGCGGCAGGGCGAACCAGTGGGCCCGCACCGCGTCGGTGGGCCTGCGTTCGGCCAGTTCGGGTGCGCCCCAGGTCGCCAGTGCGTCGAGGACGGGCAGCAACCCCCGCCCCCGTTCGGTGAGTTCGTACACGAAGGCCGCTGCGGGCGGCGGCAGTTTGCGGCGCGTCGCCAGTCCGTCCCGCTCCATGTCCTTGAGCCGGGAGGCGAGCACATCGGTGCTGACGCCCGGCAGATCGGCGTGCAGATCGGTGTAGCGACGGGACCCTGCGAGCAGTTCCCTGACGATCAGCAGCGTCCAGCGGTCGCCCACCGCGTCGAGGGCTCGGGCGGCTGCGCAGTACTGGTCGTAGCTTCGGCGGCGTGGTGGCATGCGTCGCAGTCTAGACATGTCATTGGACTTTCCAAGCTCGCACTTGGTAAAACCAAGTATCGCAATGAGGTCGGGGAGGCCACCGCATGGAATTCCGGCAGTCGAGCAAGCTCAGTGAGGTCCTCTACGAGATCCGCGGCACGGTGATCGAGCACGCCGACGCGCTGGAGGAGGCGGGCCACACGGTCCTGCGCCTCAACACCGGCAACCCGGCCGCCTTCGGCTTCGAGGCGCCGGAGGAGATCGTCCAGGACATGATCCGGATGCTGCCGCAGGCGCACGGCTACACCGACTCCAAGGGCGTGCTGTCGGCGCGCCGCGCGGTCGCGCAGCGGTACCAGAACATGGGGCTGCCCGATGTCACCGTCGACGACATCTTCCTCGGCAACGGCGTCTCCGAACTGGTCTCGATGGCGGTGCAGGCACTGCTGGAGGACAGCGACGAAGTCCTCATCCCGGCACCGGACTTCCCGCTGTGGACGGCTGTCACCACACTGGCCGGCGGCCGGCCGGTGCACTACATGTGCGACGAGTCCGCCGACTGGTACCCGGACCTCGACGACATGGCGTCGAAGATCACCGACCGGACGAAGGCGGTCGTGATCATCAACCCCAACAACCCGACAGGCGCGGTCTATCCGCGGGAGATCGTCGAGGGGATCCTCGACCTCGCCCGACGCCATCAGCTGATGGTCTTCGCCGACGAGATCTACGACCGGATCCTCTACGACGACGCGGTGCACCACAGCGCCGCCGCCCTCGCGCCCGATCTCGTCGTCCTCACCTTCTGCGGTCTTTCGAAGACGTACCGGGTGGCGGGTTTCCGGTCCGGCTGGCTGGTCGTCACGGGACCCAAGCAGCACGCGCGCAGCTACCTGGAAGGCCTGTCGACGCTCGCCTCGATGCGGCTGTGCGCCAACGCGCCCGCCCAGTACGCCATTCAGGCAGCGCTCGGCGGCCGGCAGTCGATCCATGAACTCACGTCCCCCGGCGGCCGGTTGCGCGAACAGCGCGACCGCGCCTGGGAGAAGCTGAACGAGATCCCCGGGGTGTCCTGCGTCAAGCCGAAGGGCGCGCTGTACGCGTTCCCGAGGCTCGACCCGAAGGTGCACCGCATCCACGACGACGAGAAGTTCGTCCTCGACCTGCTGTTGCAGGAGAAGATCCAGGTCGTGCAGGGCACCGGCTTCAACTGGCCGCGCCCCGACCACTTCCGGATCCTGACCCTGCCGTACGCGGACGACCTGGACGCGGCGATCAGCCGCATCGGCCGCTTCCTGAGCGGCTACCGCCAGTGAACCGGCGCCCCGGTCGGCCAGGGCTCACCGTGTGCGGGGCGCCCGCACCGGGCAGCACTTCCCCATGACAGCCCGCCCGCTGCTCCTCCTCGATGTCGACGGCCCCCTCAACCCGTACGCGGCTCGCCTCCCGCGACCGCGCGGCTACACGACCACCCGGCTGCACCCGGCCACCTGGCTGGCGCGCCAGACTCCCGGCTCCCGCAGCCACCGCCGTGGTCTGCGGGTACGGCTGAACCCCGCGCACGGCGCGCAGTTGACGGCGCTGCCGTACGAACTCGCCTGGGCCACCACCTGGATGCACGAGGCCAACGAGATGATCGCGCCGGTAGTGGGGCTGCCGGCCGATCTGCCGGTGATCGAGTGGCCGGAGCTGTTCGCCCGGGATCCCGACGGGCTGTACTGGAAGACGCGTCCGCTGCTGAAGTGGGCGGCGGGGCGGCCCTTCGCGTGGGTGGACGACATGATCACGGACCGGGACACAGCGTATGTGGCGGCCCATCACGACGCCCCGGCGCTGCTGTTGCGGATCCATCCGCGCCGGGGGCTGCGCGCCTCGGACTTCGCCACACTGACCCGGTGGGCGGCGAGCCACTAGGCCGGACAGGTCCTAGCCGGACGCGGTAAGCCCCCGGGCGGACCGCGTCAGCGGGTCAGCTCTCCCTGCCGAAATGCAGGCTGCCGATCGTCCCGGTCTGGACGACGGCGCCGTGCTGCGTACCGCCGCTGATGGTGTTGTGCACATCGGTCCCCCCACCGGTCGCGGATTCACCGGCCAACTCGTCCAGCAGCGAACGCAGTTCGGCTGCGGACTCCGGATCGGCGCGCAGCGTACGGCGCAGCCGGCCGCGCCAGTCGGCCAGTACGTCGGCGGCCGCCTCCGCGTCGTCCTCCCGCCGGGCCAGGGCCAGTTCGGCCTGGGACGTGTCCAGATCGGACTGGACGGAATCCAGGTCGGCGGAGCCGCGTCCGGCGAAGTAGCCGGCGATCCGCTCGCGTACCCGGGTCCAGCCGTCCGTCGCCATCTGCTGGACGAGCGCCGTCGCGCCCGCTGTCGCCAACGCCATCAACTCGGCTTCCACCAGGCCCCCTTCGCACGCCGACCAGCACGGAAAGTAGTCTACTCGTCACTCATGATCACCGGGTCTGCCCTGGTGAACGGATCCGGCGCGGCTCGGTCGGCTCGACATTGCCGTACTCGACAACTGACGGTGCGAATGTGACGCAGATCACACTAATTTTCGGGCAGAAACGGACATGGACCGAGCACTTCACGCGGTTACTACTTATGTCTCCGAAACAATGAATCGGAGGCAAGCGAGCCAGCCCGGCGCATCAACTGCGCCCCGATCCGACTCACTTCCTGTTCTTCTATGGTCGGTTCGGCGTTCTTCGCCGATACCGGGGAGGTGCTTCAACCATGGCGCTCAGCTCTCGTTTCGCGCTTGACACCACAGCCGTCGTCGGCGGTGCGTTTCTGGTGGTCTCCGCGATGAGCTTCTCAGCGACACCCGCTCACTGGCTCGCGTTCGGTGTCTCCACCGCGTTCGCCGTCGCCGCTGCCGCCGGGGCCGCTGTGGCCAGGCGGACCCAGCAGCAGCTCGCACACGGCGCGCTGGCGCTCGTCGCGCTGTGGTCGCTGATCACACCGCTGGTCTTCACCGGCACCGCTCAGCACTGGCTGATCTTCGCCAACGCCATCGGTCTCGCCGTGGTCGCGCTCGGCGATCTGATCGCGCACGAGTCGACAACCGAGCGTGTGGTGCACGAACTGCACGTCCGCAATTCCGGGACGTCCAGGATCGAGTCGCCGGAGCGGTCGGACCAGCTCATCGGCTGACCCGCACCACGCGAACACACCACGCGGACATTCGGACAGCGGTAAGCCCCGGATCCGGTCGGCAGCGACCGGGTGCGGGGCTTACCGCTGTCCGACTGTCCGTCATCTGCCGAGCAGCGCGGTGAGCGCGCCCACCGGGTCGGTGTCCGGGGTGCCTCTGGGCCACCAGTCCTCCCGGCCGCGGTCCGACTCGTAGCCGTACCAGAGGCCGTCCTGGCCGAAGCGGAGCTGGAGCGTGTCGGTGGAGAGGTGGTTGCGCCACGGTCGGAAGTGCGGGAAGTCGGCGGCTATGAGGGCCGGTCGGGCGCGGTCGAAGGGGCCGGCCGGCGGGTCCCACGGCGTCTCCAGGACGGCCAGTCCGGCGAAGCCGCCCTGCCGCCAGGCCGCCACCGCGCGCGCCAGGTCCATGGGGGTGCGATCGGTCGCTGCTGCCAGATCGCGGTAGAGGGCGCGGGTCGAGGCGGTGAGCCCCGAACCGGGGTGGGCCGCCGCCAGCCGCACCGCGTCCTGCCAGGGGGTCAGGGCCGCCACCGGATCGATGCCCGTGCTGAGGAACGCGTGCGCGCGGGCCGCCGCTTCGGTGGCGAGCAGATCCAGCGCCAGCGGGTCGGGGGCGCCGGGCGCCTGCGGGAAGTCGGGCGGCTGCCCCGGCCCCGCG
>NZ_JTIY01000001.1:4429867-4435134 GCF_000818175.1 Streptomyces sp. AcH 505 | reverse complement strand
GCGGGCGCCGCAGCCGTGCGTTCCACGGCGGACCTCGCCGCGTTGCGCCGGGTCAGGTCGGCGAGCACTTCCTGCTCCCCGCGCCCGCGCATCAGGAACAGGACGAACGGATCCTCGTCGAGGAGACGCGCCGTCTGGTAGCAGAGGGCGGCGGCGTGTTTGCAGGGATAGCCGTCGTCCGGGCAGGAACAGTCGGGGGTCAGATCGCCGGGCCCCGGGAGCAGCCCCGCCACCTCGGCGAGGGAGTGCGGCATGTCCTTGTCGAGGAGCGCCGCGATGTGGTCGGGGCGGGCCGCCGCGCTGTCGAGGAGATCTTCCCAGCCCGCCTCGTCCAGGGTGCGCAGCCGGATTTCCGTACGGTACGGGCGCGGCCTGCTGCCGTGGACGTACGCCGTGACCTTGCCGGGGGTGACCGTGATCGCGTCGACATGGCCGCCGCCCGCGTACGCCCGGCCGCGCCGCAGCCGGGCGGTGTCGAGGGCCGTGTCCTCCATGGACTCCACCCAGGCGTTGCCCCACCAGCTCGCAGCGAAGTCCCCTTCGGCGCTCGGGCGCGGCGGCAGGGCGGGGAAGGTGCGGCGGCGGTCGTCGTGCCGCGGGGCGCGGGCGGCCGTCACGACGGCCTGCGCAGCGAGACGAGATCGGCCAGCTCACGGTCGGTCAGCTCGGTCAGGGCCGCCTCGCCGGAGCCGAGCACCGCGTCGGCCAGGGCCCGCTTGGAGACCAGCATCTCGGCGATCCTGTCCTCGACCGTGCCCTCGGCGATCAGCCGGTGGACCTGGACCGGCTGGGTCTGGCCGATCCGGTAGGCGCGGTCGGTGGCCTGCTCCTCGACCGCCGGATTCCACCAGCGGTCGAAGTGGACGACATGGCCGGCCCGGGTGAGGTTCAGACCGGTGCCCGCCGCCTTCAGCGACAGGACGAAGACGGGCACCTCGCCGGACTGGAAGCGGTCGACCATCCGCTCCCGCTCGGCGATGGGTGTGCCGCCGTGCAGCAGCTGGGAGGGGATGGCGCGGGCGGTGAGATGCGCGGAGAGCAGCCGCGCCATCGACACGTACTGGGTGAAGATCAGCACGGAGCCGTCCTCGGTGAGGATCGTGTCCAGCAGCTCGTCGAGCAGGGCGAGCTTGCCGGAACGGCCCGTCAGCCGGGCGGTGTCCTCCTTCAGGAACTGCGCGGGGTGGTTGCAGATCTGCTTGAGGGCGGTGAGCAGCTTCATGACGAGACCCCGGCGGGCGATGCCCTGCGCCGCCTCGATGGCGGCCATCGTCTCGCGCACCACCGCCTCGTACAGCGACGCCTGCTCCCGGGTGAGCGCGACCGGGTGGTCGCTCTCCGTCTTCGGCGGCAGCTCGGGCACGATGCCGGGGTCGGACTTCTTCCTGCGCAGCAGGAACGGGCGGACCAGCCGGGCGAGCCGCTCCACCGCTTCCTCGTTGTCGGCGTCCTTCACGTCGGCCGCTTTCGCGTTCTCCACGTTCTCCACGATGCGGGCGTGCCGGGCGCGGAACGTCTTGAGCGGTCCGAGCAGCCCCGGCGTCGTCCAGTCGAGCAGGGCCCACAGCTCGGAGAGGTTGTTCTCCACGGGCGTGCCGGTCAGGGCGATCCTGGCCGGCGCGGGGATCGTGCGCAGCGCCTTGGCCGTGGACGAGAAGGGGTTCTTCACGTGCTGCGCCTCGTCGGCGACGACCATGCCCCAGCTGTGCGCGGCCAGTTCGGGGGCGCTGCCGCGCATCGTGCCGTACGTGGTCAGCACGAAGCCGTCGGTCACACCCTCCAGGCTCCGGCCGCTGCCGTGGAAGCGGTGCACGGGCACACCGGGGGCGAACCGGGTGATCTCGCGCTGCCAGTTGCCGAGGAGCGAAGCGGGGCAGATCACCAGGGTCGGGGTGGGCCTGGCGCGGTGCAGGTGCAGGGCGATGAGGGTGATGGTCTTGCCGAGCCCCATGTCGTCGGCGAGGCAGCCGCCGAGGCCGAGCGAGGTCATCAGATCGAGCCAGGCGAGACCGCGCAGCTGGTAGTCGCGGAGCGTCGCGGCGAGCGCCGGCGGCTGCGGGAGCGTGGCCGTGCCGGACGTGAGCCGGTCGCGCAGGACGGCCAGGGCGCCGGTCGGCACCGCCTGTACGGTCTCGCCGTCCACCTCGGCGGTGCCGGTGAGCGCCACGGCCAGGGCGTCGACCGGCGCCAGCAGCCCCAGCTCCCGCTTGCGCGCCTTGCGGACGAGCGCGGGGTCGACGACGACCCACTGGTCCCGCAGCCGCACGATCGGCCGGTGCGACTCGGCGAGCGCGTCCATCTCCGCGTCGCTGAGCGGATCGCCGTTCAGCGCCAACTGCCAGTTGAACTTGAGCAGTTCCGTACTGTCGAAGAACGGCGTGCCGTCCGTGGCCGAGCCGGGCGCCGGCTGTACGACGGCGGCGGCGCTGAGCGTACGGGCCAGCTCACGCGGCCAGTGCACGGCGACACCCGCGGCGGCGAGCCGGGCGGCGCCCGGGCCGAGCAGTTCGTACAGCTCGTCCTCGGACAGCGGCAGCGCGTCGGGCACGTCGCGCTCCAGCAGTCGGGCGAGCGGATTCCAGACGCGCGCCGCGCGGCGCAGCGCGAGCATCGCGTCGATCCTGGCGCGCGGCCCGAAGCTCTCGTCCCCCTCGCCCGCCCAGAGCCGGGCGGCGTCCATCACGAGCGTCGGATCGGCGAGGCTGTGGATCTGGACGAGCGCGGCGCCCGCCCGCCGCTCGACCTCGGCCCCCGCCGCATCGGGCCGGGGAGAACCAGGCTCCGCCGAGAGGGGTTCGGGCTCCGTATGGTCGAACAGCTCGAAGGCCGAGAGGTCCAGGCGCAGCGACACCCGCACCCCGGCGTCCATACCGACCGCCGCCTCGGCCGCCCACGCCCGCGCGCGCGGCAGATGCTGCGGGGCCTTGGCCGCGAACGGCGCCCCCGCCGCGAACGCGGCGGCGGGCGTACGCGGCAGACTGTCCGCCACCGCGTCGAGGAAGGCCCGCACCAGCGCCTCCGGGTCGGGGAGCCGGAGCGGCAGCTCGTCGGATACCGGCACGGCATACGCCTCGTAGGGCATGGCGGCGGCGATGGCCCGCAGCTGCGCGATGTCCCCCGCGTCGAGCGGTCCGGCCCGCCAGGCGTCGTGGTCGGATGCGGTCAGTCCCGGCAGGAGCCTGCCGCGCGCGGCCAGTTGCAGGGCGTGCAGCGCAGCGGCGCCCCAGCAGGCGGAGGCCGGATGCGCGGTCCTGTCCGGCCGGGCGCGCACCAGCAGCGGCACCGCGTCGGCCACCGGCAGCAGCACGGCGGGCACCTTGCTCGTACCGACAGCGCCCTCGCCGCTCGCGCCGGCCTCTCCGCTCCCGCCGCCCTCGGTCCGGCCCACCACCGAGATGACGCTCCGGGTGCCCGCCTCGGCCGCCTCGGCCGGCAGCTCGCCGCCTCCCGGGGCCCAGAAGGCGACCTGGCCCTCGCGCGGCAGCCCGGCAGGCAGGAAGACCGCGGCGCAGCGCGTCAGGCTCTGTCCGTACCGCTCCACCGCCCCCACCTCCGCTCCACGCGCTCCGAGACCGTCGTCCAAGATCCGACTGTCTCTGCGAGTCTAGGCGGGGGGTCTGACATTCCCTCCAAAAGCGTTGTCGGCGCAGGTCAGAACGGGTGAGAACAGGTCATCCCCGGTCGGGGCAGGTCAGCGCAGCCCGTCCCACAGCTCGCGCTCCTGCGGCCTCGGGTCGTCCACGGTCGCGGACTCCTCGTCGAAGACCATCGTCGTCCGGCTGTCCCTGTCGTACGGGGCCCAGCCCGGGTCCCCGGTCGTGGCGAACGCCACCCACGCGCCGTGCATGGTGTCGGCGAGTGCCTGCGGCGCGCCCTCGCCGAGCATCGGCGTATAGGCGTCCGAGCCGACGAGGTCGAAGACGAAGCCCAGCTCGACGGCGTGACAGGCGCCGAGCCGGCCGTCGAAGCGCGGTGAGCGCCAGGCGAACTCGTACAGATGCGAGCCGGGCACCGCCTCGGCGAGCCGGATCGCCGGTACCCGGTAGAACCAGTCCGTCGTCAGCGCGTCGAAGATCTCCCCGGGCATCGCCTGCGGCCGGCTCTCACGGTAGAGCGCGAGGGCCTTGTCCGGGTCGAGGCCGTACGTCTCCGCGGCTCCGCGCAGCCGCGCCTCCGACACCAGACGCAGCCGCTCGGTCGGCACGAGGAACAGCAGGTACTCCTCGCGGTTGCTGCCGACGAGCAGCTCGACGCCGCAGTCGGAGGCGGGCAGGACATGCTCGTCGACGACCGGTTCGAACGGCATCATGTTCAGCGCCGCCTCGCCCCACAGGGCCGGGTCGGGGCGTGCGCCGATCTCCGCCCGCAGTTCCGCCTGGGCGGGCCGCAATACGTCCTCGGGGACGGCGGCGAAAGCGGCGGCCGTGGGTTCGATCCCCAGCTTCTCGGCGAGCCGGGCGGTGATCAGAGCCGCCGAAGCCGGCCGCAGGAAGTGGTGGGTGGCCCCGCTCTCCAGGATGGCCCGGCGGAACAGCCCGCGCGCCCGCTCCGTCCCGAGCAGGACGCCGATGCCCATCGCGCCCGCCGACTCACCGAAGACCGTGACCCGGCCGGGATCGCCGCCGAACGAAGCGATGTTGTCCCGCACCCACTCCAGCGCCGCGATCTGGTCGAGCAGACCGCGGTTGTCGGGCACCCCTGCGAGATGGAGGAAGCCTTCCGTACCGAGCCGGTAGTTGACGCTCACCAGCACCACGCCGTCCCGGGCGAACGCGGTCCCGTCGTACGTGGGGTCCGCCGACGAGCCGTTCGTGAACGACCCGCCGTGGATCCACACCATCACCGGCAGCCCGGCGCCGCCCGACGTGGGCGAGGGGGTCCACACGTTCAGGTTGAGGTAGCTCTCACCCGGCCCCGCCGCGACGAAGGTCTCCGGGATGAGCGCGTCGAGAGGCGGCGCGTAGCGCGCCTTCGGCGGCGTCGGTCCGTACGCGACCGCCGGCCGTATCCCCTCCCACGGCTCAGCCGGCTCCGGTGGCCCGAACCGGGGCGCCTTCGCGTACGGGACGCCCAGGAACGACGCCACCCCTTCCACCGAGATCCGGCCGCTGACCTGGCCCTGACGCGTCGTACACACGGGTTCCATACGTTCCGGGCTCCTTCAGCCGACCGCCGCTTCCTCCGACATACCCAAAGGTAGGCAGCGGGTCACCCGAGCGCGTGTTCAGGCGTGCGACGGGGGCGGGGCGGGCGCCGGTACCGGCTCC
>NZ_JTIY01000001.1:4426753-4429440 GCF_000818175.1 Streptomyces sp. AcH 505 | reverse complement strand
CGGCGGGACCGCCGGGACCGCGGCCGTGGCCGCCTGCGACACCGTCTGCACCGCCCGCGCCGCCTCCGCCGGTGTCGCCCGCTCCAGGAAGCGCAGCAGTTCGACAGGGAAGGGCAGCACCAGCGTGGAGTTCTTCTCGGCCGCGACCGCCACCACCGTCTGCAGCAGCCTCAGTTGCAGGGCGGCCGGCTGCTCCGACATCTCCTTGGCGGCCTCGGCGAGCTTCTTCGACGCCTGCAGTTCCGCGTCCGCGTTGATGATCCGGGCCCGCCGCTCCCGGTCCGCCTCCGCCTGCCGCGCCATGGAGCGCTTCATCGTCTCCGGGAGCGAGACGTCCTTGATCTCCACCCGGTCGATCTGCACGCCCCAGCCGATCGCCGGGCTGTCGATCATCAGCTCCAGGCCCTGGTTCAGCTTCTCCCTGTTCGACAGGAGATCGTCGAGATCGCTCTTGCCGATGATCGACCGGAGCGAGGTCTGCGCCATCTGGGAGACCGCGAACCGGTAGTCCTCCACCTGCACCAGCGCGTCCGGCGCGTCGACCACCTTGAAGTAGATGACCGCGTCGACCCGGACCGTCACGTTGTCCCGGGTGATCCCGTCCTGTGCGGGGACCGGCATCGTCACGATCTGCAGATTGACCTTGCGGAGCTTGTCCACGAACGGCACGACGAGGGTGAGTCCGGGTCCTCTGACCCCCTCGCGCAGCCGGCCGAAGCGGAACACCACGCCTCGTTCGTACTGTTTGACGACCCGGGCCGCGGCCGCCGCGTACACCCCGCCCGCGCAGACCACCGCGATGCCCGCTGTCACCAGTTCCTCGACCATGAGGGCCCCCTGACGCCGACCGAGGTGTCTGTCGAACACGGTAAGCCTCAGCCGGTGCGCCGGTCGAGACTCGCGCAGCGGCCCGTACGGACCCGGCTGGCACCGCGCCCGCACCGCCCCCGTACCCCGACCGGCCGCGCTTCTCGTGCCGCTCCCCCACCGGTCCGGCAGGGTGACCAGGACCAGGCTTCTCCGTACAGACGAGGACGGCCCATGTCCCTGACCCACCACCGGCGCCTCCGCATCGCCGCCGGGACCGCGCTCCTGACCCTCGCCGTGACCGGCTGCTCCGGGCTCGGCAGGACCGCCGTGGGGCCGGTCACCTACACGTCGGGCGACGCCAGCCACGTGCAGGTGAACAGCCCTCCGGTGAGGGGCTGTCACCGGCTCGCGGCGGGCGGCGCCCGCATGGTCACCAACCTCACCCTGGTCGATCTGAAGCTGTACCCGAAGGGCGACTGCAAGGGGAAGTACACCTACCTCGGCACGACGCTCTCCAACGAGACCGCCCCGGGCGCCGGGCCGTGGCAGAGCTACGGCACCGTGCACTGACCCGCGACGCTGCCGGTCACAGTCGCGCGCGTACGAGGGCGACGAGCCGGGCGGTCTCGTTGCGGCGGACCCGGGCGATCAGCGCCAGCGGCAGGATGAGCAGCAGCGGTGTGAGCGCGTTCTCGCCGTCGAACGACGTCAGCTGTATGACGAAGGCGCCGATCATCAGGCCGATCAGCGCCAGCGCCGAGACGCCGGACAGCAGCGGGACCACCAGTGCGATCCCGCCGGCCAGCTCCAGGACTCCGACGGCGTACATGAACCAGTGGCCGAAGCCGATCGTGTCGAAGGACTCGACGGCCGCCGGGAGCGCGGCGAGCTTCGGCGCCGCGCTGGCCCCGACGTAGAACAGCGCCAGCACGATCTGGAGCACACGCACCGTCAGATGCGTACGGCGCGACGGGGTGCGGCGCGCGGTGACCGGCGCCGCGGTCGCGGCGACGGTGGTGGTGCGGGCGGTGGTGGTGTGGGCGGTGGTGGTGTGGGCGGTGGTGAGTGACGAGTCCGACATGGTGGTGGTTCCCCTCCGTGAATGGCTGCTTTCACAGAGGTAGACGGGCCGCGCCCCCCGAACTCATCGCTCTCAGGGCGTGGCGGGCTGGATCTTCAGCCAGCCGTGGCCGCCGTACCAGTGCAGCCCGGCCCGCAGATGATCGCCGACCGCGCGTTCCAGGGTGGTGCGGCGCGGCAGGGTCTCCACCGGAAGTGCCGGGTCGCCGAACACGAACTCCAGCGGGCCCCTGTCGTAGTTCTCCGTCAGCTCGTAGCCGCTCGTGAAGCGCCGCTGGAAGCGGACGATGTTCGAGTCGGCCGGCAGGTATCCGGCGAGCTGCGGGTCGAGCAGCCACGACTCGCAGACCGCGACGCCGTAGGTCTCGTCAGGGAAGTGCCGGGCGAAGAACGCCCCGGCCAGGGCGAAGGACCGGTCGCAGGTCTCCGGGGTGAGCGGACCGAGGAAGTCCGGGATGTGTACGTCCAGACAGCGGTCGCCCGGACCGTACGGCAGTCCGGCCTCGCGCACGGCTGCGCCCATCCGGTCGTCGAGCCGGCCGCGCTGGAACTGGAGCCGGCCGAGCTGGTAGATCTCGCCGCGGAAGTGCAGCGCCAGCCACCCGGGGGTGGCCAGCCCGCCCGTGCCGTGCCTGCGGCGGTGGACCGCCAGCTGTCGGCCCAGGTCGGCGAGGGTACGGCGGCTGATCTCTTCGGACACGCCCAGCCCCCGGTGGTACGCCCGTACGGCGGGGAGCGCGGCGACCAGCGCGAACACCGGGAAGTAGCGGGCCACCGCCTCGGACCCGGGGGGCTGC
>NZ_JTIY01000001.1:4425207-4426728 GCF_000818175.1 Streptomyces sp. AcH 505 | reverse complement strand
CCGGCCGCCCGCCTCGCCCATGTCCGCGATCAGCGCGCCGACGGCCGCCTCCAGCAGGTCGCGCAGCTCCGGGTCGGCCGTCATCCTGCGGCGCAGGGCGAGCAGCGCGCCGATGTCCTCGTGCGGGACGGCGAGGTCGAGCAGCACATCCGCCAGAGCGTCGGCGACGGGCAGTGATTCCACGTAGCTCGTCACCTATGCCCCCTATTATCTGTTTGTTCCGTTATCGGTTGTACGGGGCCGCCCTCATGGGTACACGCCAGGTGGGAGGTGCCGAGCCATGCGCACCGGAAATGAACCGACGACCGCACGCAGCCCCCTGCGTATGCGGTTCTGGCTGAGCATATGGGGCCTGGCCTGGACCGCCTTCGGCACGGTGGCCTTCGCCATCGCGGACCGGCCGGGCTGGGCCGCCGCCTGCGGCGCCCTCGCGCTGATCGTCATCGTGGATCTGGGATTCATCGTCCGCCACATCCGGCAGGGATCGCGCTACCAGCCCGGCCGTAACGTCCCGCCCCGGAGCAACTGGCGACCGTGAGCCCGCCCGGTCGCGGTCAGTGGTCCGAGTCGAACTGCGCCGCCTTCAGATACTCCGGATTCGGGTCGAGCGCCGCCGCCAGCCGGAAGTGCTTCCTCGCCTGCTCGGGCCGTCCCGACCGCTCGAAGGTGCGCGCCAGCGCGAAATGCGCGAACGCGTTGTCCGGCTCACGCTCCAGGACCAGCTCGAATTCGAGCTCGGCGGGGCGCAGCTGGGCGGCGGCGAAGAACGCGCGGGCGCGCAGCAGCCGGGCGGCGGTGTTCTCCGGATGGGAAGCGATCACGGAGTCGAGGAGCTTGACCGCCCCACGCGGATCCCGGGCGGCCAGCAGTTGCTCCGCCGCTCGGTAGTCGATGACATGGGTCTCCGGGCTTTCGGGCACGGTCGCATCCTTCCCTTGCTGCGCACGTTCAACGCCGGTCTCCGCGGCGCGTTTCCATTCTGCATCCGAGGCGGAACATCAGAAGGAGGTCGCGGCCAAGACGGCCGCGAGGACGACCACGCCGGCGCCCGCCACCACGAACCCGACGTCCAGTCCGGTGCGCCGGTGGGCGGGCAGCGCCACGTCGCGCGGGTCGGCCGGGTCGTACGACACCTCGACGACGGAGCCGATGTCGAGCGGGACCGGCGAGACGATCTCCATCACCCGTCCGTCCGCCGTCTCGAACTGGAGCAGCGGCCGCTCGGCGCCGGCCGGGGGCCGTTTGACCAGGCCCGTCACGGAGTGTCCCGCGGCGAGGATCTGCCGGGTCCTGCGCAGTCCGTAGACCCCGGCGAGCAGCACGAGCAGGCCGCTGACCACGGTGGCGCCCGCGAAGACGATCTGCACGGGCCGATGGTAGTACCGGTCCGGCACGGACGGCCCGTACCGGCGCCCGCCTTGACGGCCGCCTGACGTGCGCCCGGCCTCAGGCCCGTTCAGCGAGTTGTCGCCAGACCGCGTGTACCTGCGGTTCGAGCTCCTCCAGCGGGCCGTCGTTGTC
>NZ_JTIY01000001.1:4416931-4424262 GCF_000818175.1 Streptomyces sp. AcH 505 | reverse complement strand
CGGGTGGCCTGGGCCGCCATCCGCTGCCTGGCGTCCTCCGGTGTCATGCCCCGCAGCCGTACGAGCCGGTCGAGCTGGGTCTCCGGCGCCGCGTCCACGACCAGCACCAGGTCGAACCCTTCGGTCAGCCCGTTCTCGACGAGGAGCGGCACGTCGTGGACGACGACGGCGTCGGCCGCCGCCTCCTCGGCGATCTCGGCGGAGCGGTCACGCACCAGCGGATGCACGATGGCGTTCAGCGCCCGCAGCCGGTCCGGGTCGCCGAAGACGATCCCGCCGAGCTTGGGCCGGTCCAGCGCGCCGTCGGCCGTGAGTACCTCGTCGCCGAACTCGGCCACCACGGCGGCGAGCCCCGGCGTACCGGGCTCGACCACCTCGCGCGCGATCAGGTCGGAGTCGATGAGCACCGCCCCGTACCCGGCCAGCAGTCGGGACACCGCACTCTTGCCCGCGCCGATCCCACCGGTTAGTCCGATCTTCAGCATGGGGCCAGCGTAAAGGCCGCCGCTGTCGGGGCGGACAGCGGCGGCCTTCGTGCGGGTGCCCCGGCGCGTCGTGCATCGAGGCGGGCGGGTCAGCCGCCGTCGCCCTCGCGCTCGGCGAGGAACTTCTCGAACTCCAGGCCGATCTCGTCGGCCGAGGGAAGTTCGGTCGGTTCGGCGACCAGATTGCCGCGGCTCTCGGCGCCGGCCACCGCGTCGTACTGGTGCTCAAGGCCCTGGACCATCGTGACCAGTTCCTCGTCGCCCTCGCCCAACTGCCGCTCGATCTCGGTCTGGGTGCGCTGCGCCTCCGTACGGAGTGAGTGCGCCACGGCCGGCAGGACCAGTCCGGTCGCCGCCGTGATCGCCTCAAGGGCGGTCAGTGCCGCGTCCGGGTACGAGGACCTGGCGACGTAGTGCGGTACGTGCGCGGCGACACCGAGCACGTCATGGTCCGACTCCATCAGCCGCAACTCCACCAGGGACTCGGCGCTGCCGGGGATCTGCGCCTCGTCGAAGGGGCTGCGATGGCCCGGCATGAGGTCCGTGCGGTTGCCGTGCGGGGTGATGCCGACCGGGCGGGTGTGCGGGACGCCCATCGGGATGCCGTGGAAGTTGACCGAAAGGCGTACTCCCAGCCGCTCCACGACCTGCTCCACCGCCGCAGCGAACCTCTCCCACTCCACGTCGGGCTCGGGACCCGACAGCAGCAGGAACGGCGCGCCCGTCGCGTCCTGGACGACGCGCACCTCAAGGGTGGGCGTCTCGTACTCGGTGAAGCGGTCGCGCCGGAAGGTCAGCAAGGGGCGGCGCGCGCGGTAGTCGACCAGTCTGTCGTGGTCGAACCGGGCGACCACCTGGTGCGGCAGCGCTTCCAGCAGGTTGTCGACGATCTGGTCGCCGGTCTCCCCCGCGTCGATATATCCGTCGAAGTGGTAGAGCATGACAAGGCCCGCCGACTCTTGCGCGAGCGCCATGTCGACGACGGCGAGCCCCTTGGGCTCCCATTCGTACAAACTCTGCGGATCAAGCACGATTACCGCTCCTCCTCGTGTTCATTGGAAGAACGCGCCGCGGGACGCGGGCATTCCCTGCCCGCGTCCCTGGTGGAGCCGTCAGGCCAGGACCCGCTCGTGCAGCGTGGTCACGACCTTGCGGGCCGAGCTGAAGGCGCCATGCTGCCAGGCGTCGGCGTACGACAGGTAGTCACCGGCGAAGTACACCCGTCCGGCGGCCTTGTTGAGCGGCGCGTAGGTGGCGGCGTCGGGGCCGCCGGACATGCTGTGCCAGGCGCCTTCCAGATGCGGGGTCTGCCGCCAGTGGTGGGAGAAGGAGGTGGCCAGTTCGGTGCGGTACTGCTCGCCGTGGATCTTCACGCCCTGGGCGACGGCGCGCGCCTCCCGCTCGGCGGGGCTGAGCAGCGCGTAGGTGTCGGCGTTCGTCCCGGTGTTGTAGTAGCCGATGATCAGACCGCGCTTGCCGTGAAACCCGTAGGACGGGTACCAGATGTGACTGAGGTCCATGTCGGTCTCGGTGATACCGCCGTAGATCCGGTGGTCGGTCTCCCACCACCGGTTGCGGTACTCAAGCCCGATCTTGCCGGAGGAGACGGGCTTGACCGCCTCCAGCGCGGTCTGTACGGCGCTGCCGAGGTTGTGCGCGGTCTTGGCGAGGATGTGCGGCGGCAGGGCCGCGATGCAGTAGTCGGCGTCGATGGCGCGGGTGCGGCCGTCCTGCTTGTAGGTGACGGTGACGCCGTGCGCCTTGTCGGTGATCTGCTGGACGACGGCGCCGGTGTGGATCTTCCGGCTGCCGACGGCCTTGGTGAGCGCGGCGGGTATCCGGTCCATGCCGCCGACCGGCTGGAACATCAGCATGGCCTGGTCGTAGCCGAACTCGAAGGAGAAGTAGCGGCCGACGCCGCTGGCGAAGACCTCGGACGCCGAGGGCACGGAGCCCAGTTCGGTGCCGGGGGTGCCCGCGGCGCCCGGGTCGACGGTGAAGCCGCGGTGCTCGCTGCCGGTGTACTTCAGCTCCTTGCCGATGTCCCCGAAGCTCTCCAGGAAGCTCAGCAGCTTCGCCTTGTCGTCCGTGGTGAGGTCCGCGTCGAGTGCGCCGAGGTTGGTGGCCTTGGCGAGCAGTTCGGAGACGTATCCGTAGGTGTCGGCCTTGGCGGTGCGGTAGCGCACCGCCTCCGTCATGCCTGCCTTCTCGTTGTAGATGTAGGCGCTGGCGTTGCTGTTGGTGAACACCTCGACGGGTACGCCGAGTTCGCGGCAGTAGTCCATGGTGATCATCCACTGCGGGATACGGGCGGGGCCCGCGTTCATGTACTGGCCGTCGCTGAACCGGGCGGTCTGCCGGTTCCCGTAGAGGTCCTGGGTCGAATCGCCGCCGCGTACGGTGAAGTTACGGCCGCCGGTGCGGTCCCGCGCCTCCAGGACCGTACAGTCGTAGCCGGCTTTGCCCAGTTCGTAGGCGGAGGTGAGGCCCGCTATGCCGCCGCCGACGATGACGACCTTGGCGCCTCTGCCCTTGCCCTTGAGGTTGAAGTCGCTCTCGGTGGGGGCCCGGAACGCCGCTTCGCGGCTCGCGGCCTCCGCGGTGGGCGCCAGGCCCAGGGCTCCCATGGTGGCGAGCATGGCGCCCGCTCCTCCGGTGACGCCTACCTGGCGCAGGAAGTTGCGGCGGCTCGATCCGGTGGCGGTGTTCGGCGCATGGCTCATGTCCCGGTACCCCTTTCGATCTTCAGGTGTGCCGGGATCCTGACAAGCGGTTGTTACGGCGCTGCGGATGCTGGTGTATCCCGCACGTTGCCCTCTGCTCACCTCCGGGGGCCGCACATGCGTAAGGCCCGCCCCCCGAGGGGAGCGGGCCTTACGTCGTACCGGACCTGAGAGCTACCTACGAGCTACCCGCCGGGAGGTGCAGAGCCTCAGCTCTGACCACCCGCCAGCTTCTCGCGCAGGGCGGCCAGCGCCTCGTCCGACGCCAGGGCGCCGGAGTTGTCGTCGGACTCCGAGGAGTACGAGCCACCGGACGCCGCGGGGGCGCTGCCACCGCCGGTGCCACCGGCGGCCGGAGCCGCGGCACCTTCGGCAGCGGCGGCCTCGTCGGCCTCGCGGGACTTGATGACCTGGGCCTGGTGCTGCTCGAAGCGCTGCTGCGCCTCGGCGTACTGGGCCTCCCACGCCTCCCGCTGGGCGTCGAACTCGGGGAGCCAGTCGTTGGTCTCCGGGTCGAAGCCCTCGGGGTAGATGTAGTTGCCCTGGTCGTCGTAGGACGCGGCCATGCCGTACAGGGTCGGGTCGAACTCGACCGAGGCCGGGTCGCTGCCGAAGGACTCGTTGGCCTGCTTCAGCGAGAGGCTGATGCGGCGGCGCTCCAGGTCGATGTCGATGACCTTGACGAAGATCTCGTCGTTGACCTGGACGACCTGCTCCGGGATCTCCACGTGGCGCTCGGCCAGCTCGGAGATGTGGACCAGACCCTCGATGCCCTCGTCGACGCGGACGAACGCACCGAACGGAACGAGCTTCGTGACCTTGCCGGGGACGACCTGACCGATCTGGTGCGTCCGGGCGAACTGCTGCCACGGGTCTTCCTGCGTCGCCTTGAGCGACAGGGAGACACGCTCGCGGTCCATGTCCACGTCGAGAACCTCGACGGTGACTTCCTGGCCGACCTCGACAACCTCGGAGGGGTGGTCGATGTGCTTCCAGGACAGCTCGGAGACGTGCACGAGACCGTCGACGCCGCCGAGGTCCACGAACGCGCCGAAGTTGACGATCGAGGAGACGACGCCGGAGCGGACCTGGCCCTTCTGCAGGGTCGTGAGGAAGGTCTGGCGGACCTCGCTCTGCGTCTGCTCCAGCCAGGCACGGCGGGACAGGACCACGTTGTTGCGGTTCTTGTCCAGCTCGATGATCTTGGCTTCGAGCTCCTTGCCCACGTAGGGCTGGAGGTCGCGGACACGGCGCATCTCGACGAGGGAAGCCGGCAGGAAGCCACGGAGGCCGATGTCGAGGATGAGACCACCCTTGACCACCTCGATGACGGTGCCGGTGACGATGCCGTCCTCTTCCTTGATCTTCTCGATCGTGCCCCAGGCGCGCTCGTACTGAGCGCGCTTCTTGGACAGGATGAGACGGCCTTCCTTGTCCTCCTTCTGGAGAACCAGGGCCTCGATCTCATCGCCCACGGCGACGACCTCGTTGGGGTCGACGTCGTGCTTGATCGAAAGCTCGCGGGAGGGGATGACGCCTTCGGTCTTGTAACCGATGTCGAGCAGGACCTCGTCCCGGTCGACCTTCACGATGACGCCGTCGACGATGTCGCCGTCGTTGAAGTACTTGATCGTCTCGTCGATCGCGGCGAGGAAAGCTTCCTCGTTACCGATGTCGTTGACCGCAACCTGCGGGGTGGTGGCGGTGGTCTCGGTGCTGCTCGTCATGTGGGTTAGGGCTCCGGTACGGACATTGAGTCGTAGGTACTGCTACGCCGGGAGCCCGTATCGCTTCTGCAGAAGCCGGACAGCATGGGAAGCGCCGCCCCAATACACCAGGGAAGGCGCCTCGACAGCCGAGGGGACATACGACAGACGCGAGCGCGGCTGCTACGTCTGAGGCGCGCAAGCCCGCAGCGCAACCTTTAGCATACGGGGGCAGCCGAGCACGGTCAATGCGCGAAGGCACACACCCGGGGCGGAACGCCCCATATCCGGCACAAGGTCGGCACCCCGGGCACGCCCCGGCGAACCGGATGCCAGCACACTACGACGATGGACACGATCATCCAAGAGATCCACGAAGAAGAGTCCGAGGCGACCAGGCGCCAGAGCGGCGAGGGCGAAAGCTCCCGGGCCAACCGTGGCTGGTGGGACCGTAACGCGGACGAGTACCAGAACGAGCACGGCACGTTCCTCGGCGACGACCGCTTCGTCTGGGGCCCCGAAGGACTCGACGAGATCGAGGCGGGGCTGCTCGGCCCGGTGGAGTCGCTGCGTGGCCAGGACGTCCTGGAGATCGGCGCGGGCGCGGCGCAGTGCTCACGCTGGCTCGCCACGCAGGGCGCGCGTCCGGTCGCCCTCGACCTCTCGCACCGCCAGCTCCAGCACGCGCTGCGGATCGCCGGCGGTGACGAGGTGGCGTTCCCGCTGGTGCAGGCCGACGCAGGGGCGCTGCCCTTCGCCGACGGCTCGTTCGACCTGGCCTGCTCCGCCTACGGCGCGGTGCCGTTCGTGGCCGACCCGGTGAAGGTCTTCCGGGAGGTACGACGGGTACTGCGGCCCGGCGGGCGCTGGGTGTTCTCGGTGACGCACCCGATCCGCTGGGCGTTCCCCGACGAACCGGGACCCGAGGGCCTGACGGCGACCGTCCCCTACTTCGACCGCACCCCGTACGTGGAGCAGGACGAGGAGGGGAACGCGCTGTACGTGGAGCACCACCGCACGGTCGGCGACCGGGTGCGTGACGTCGTGGCGGGCGGCTTCCGGCTGGTCGACCTGGTGGAGCCGGAATGGCCGGAGTGGAACACCCAGGAGTGGGGCGGCTGGTCGCCGCTCCGTGGGCGGCTGCTGCCGGGCACCGCGATCTTCGTCTGCGTACGGGACTGAGGGTGATCCGCGCCGAGGCACTGGCCGCGCTGCCGGTACGCGAGGCGCTGCCCGCGCTGGCGCGGGCCTTGGCCGGTCCCGGCTGCGCCGTGCTGTGCGCACCGCCGGGCACGGGCAAGACGACGCTGGTGCCGCTGGTGCTCGCGGGGCTGCTGACCGGTGAGCTGCGCGCGGGCGAAGGGCCGGTCCGGCGCGTCGTCGTCGCCGAGCCCCGGCGGATCGCGGCACGGGCCGCCGCCCGGCGGATGGCCTGGCTGCTCGGCGAACAGGTGGGCGACCGGGTCGGTTTCACGGTGCGCGGCGAACGGCTGGTGGGTCCCCGCACGGTGGTCGAGGTCGTCACGACGGGGGTGCTGCTGCAGCGGCTCCAGCGCGACCAGGAGCTGACCGGCGTCGATGTGGTGATCATCGACGAGTGCCACGAGCGGCATCTGGACGCGGACACCGTCGCCGCCTTCCTGCTGGACGTACGCGCGACGCTCCGCCCCGAGCTGCGGCTGGTGGCGGCGTCGGCGACGACCGACGCCGCGGGCTGGGCCCGGCTGCTGGGGGACGCGCCGGTGGTCGAGGCGCGCGGCGTGTCGTACCCGGTCGAGGTGGTGTGGGCGCCGCCGGCCGCGCCCGTACGGCCGCCGCACGGGATGCGGGTGGACCCGGCGCTGCTGACGCATGTGGCGTCGGTGGTGCGCGGGGCGCTCGCCGAACGGACGGGTGACGTGCTGTGTTTCCTGCCGGGGGTCGGTGAGATCGGCCGGGTGGCGGGCCAGTTGGGCGGGATCGACGCCGAGGTGCTCCAGGTGCACGGGCGGGCACCGGCGGCCGTGCAGGACGCGGTGCTCGCCGGGTCGTCGGACCGGCGCAGGGTCGTGCTGGCCACGGCGGTCGCCGAGTCGAGCCTGACGGTGCCGGGGGTACGGGTCGTCGTGGACGCGGGCCTGGCGCGCGAGCCGCGCACGGACCACGCGCGCGGGCTGAGCGCGCTGACGACGGTACGGGTGTCGCAGGCGGGCGCCCGGCAGCGGGCGGGCCGGGCGGGACGCGAGGCGCCGGGCAGTGTCTACCGGTGCTGGACGGAGGCGGAGGACGGCCGGCTCGTGCGCTTCCCCTCCCCCGAGATCAAGGTCGCCGATCTGGCGGCCTTCGCGTTGCAGGCGGCCTGCTGGGGCGATCCGGACGCCTCGGGGCTCGCCCTGCTCGACGCGCCGCCGGCCGGGGCGCTGGCCGCCGCCCGCGCC
>NZ_JTIY01000001.1:4387605-4414832 GCF_000818175.1 Streptomyces sp. AcH 505 | reverse complement strand
GCGACCCCGCCGGTCTTCACGCTGGCCTTGACGGTGAAGCTGCCGGCCTTCTCGCCCGCGCGGACGGCCGGCGCGGTGGCCGTGCCGTCCTTGCCTGTGGTGACGACGATCTTGGCCGGAGTGCCCTCGAAGTGCGCGTCGGTGTCGCCGACGATCTCGAACTGCACCGCCGTACCCGCGACGGGCTTGCCCGCATCGGTTTCCGCCTTGACCGTGGCCCGGCCGGCGAACAGGCTTCCGGCGACCGCCGACAGGCCGTCACCGCCGGCCTTCTCCAGATGGCCGACCACGGGCTGCGCGGGGGGTGTGGTCGGGCCGCCGGGGCTGCCGCCGTCGCCGGGCGGGGTGGTGGGACCGTCGCCGGGCGGGGTGGTCGGCGGCGTGGTCGGTGAACCCGAACCGCCGGGCGGCTTGGGGGTGCCGGGCTTGTGCGGCTTGGACGGCGGGTGCGTCGCGTCCACGCTGGGGCTGGTGCTCGGCGATGTGCTGGGGCTGGTCGAGGGCTCGGGGTTGAGCGGGCCGTTGCCGGAGGGCAGTACGCCACTGCCGTCCGGGACCTCGTGGGTGCCGTTGCGGTAGAACTCCAGCCACGACAGGACCGTGTTGAGGTACTCCTGCGAGTGGTTGTAGCTGAGGATCGCCGCGTTCCGCTCGCTGTCGATGGACAGGTCGCGGTCGCCCGCACAGAGGTAGAGGCCCGCGGCGAGCGCCGCGTCGAACACGTTGTTGGGGTCCTTGGCGCCGTCGCCGTTGGCGTCGCGGCCCCAGGTGGCCCAGGTGGAGGGGATGAACTGCATCGGGCCGACGGCGCGGTCATGGACGCTGTCGCCGTCGTACTGTCCGCCGTCGGTGTCCGGGATGTTGGCGAAGCCCGCGCCGTTGAGCACCGGGCCGAGGATCGGCGCGTTGGTGGTGCCCTGCGCGTTGACCTGACCGCCGCGTGCCTGCCCCGACTCGACCTTGCCTATGGCGGCGAGCAGCTGCCAGGGGAGGCGGCACTGCGGCTTGCTCTCCTTGAGGGTCGCTTCCGCCTGCCGGTACGCGGCGAGGACCGAGGCGGGGATACCCGCTTCCGCCGGTCCCTGGGCGCCCGGCTTGCCTATCGAACTGCCCGGCTTGTTCGGCGTGTTCAGCGGAGGCAGCTCCGTGTAGTACTGGGAGCCGCCGGTGACCGTGTCCGCGGCGGGTGGGGTCACATCGGCCGTCGTCCCGCCGTCCGGTCTGGGGGCGGGGGTAGCGCCAGGGGCTTGTGATGCGGCCAGGGCCGCGATAGCGGCCGCGGCCACGGCTGTGCTGGTCGCCCCTCTGCGCAGTCGGCGGCCGAATAGCGCTGCCATACGTCTGGCCCTCCCGTGAAACGGACGTTCGCGCTCCCCGCGCGTGGACTCAGGCGACCCTACGTCAACTCCCGGCCCCAGCACATCGGTCCGTGACCGGTTTTCACCAGTTCGCCACCTGCGGTTGGGCCGCAGGTGGCCGGGGCCCCGAGTCCGCCGTCAGTGCGCCGCCGACTCCCAGTCCGCGCCGACGCCCACCGAGACGTCGAGCGGCGCGCGCAGTTCGACGGCGGCCAGCATCTCGCGGCGCAGCAGTTCCTCCACGGCCGCGCGCTCGCCGGGGGCGATCTCCAGCACGATTTCGTCGTGGACCTGGAGGAGCATCCGGGAGGTGAGCCCCGACTGGCGCAGCGCGGTGTCGACATGGAGCATCGCGACCTTGACGATGTCGGCGGCCGTGCCCTGGATGGGGGCGTTGAGCGCCATCCGCTCGGCCGCCTCGCGGCGCTGTCGGTTGTCGCTGTTGAGGTCGGGCAGGTAGCGGCGGCGTCCGAGCATCGTCTCCGTGTAGCCGGTGGCCCTGGCCTCGACGACGGCGCGCTGGAGGTAGTCACGCACCCCGCCGAACCGTTCGAAGAAGGTCTCCATCAGACCGCGTGCCTCGGCGGCCTCGATGTTGAGCTGCTGGGAGAGGCCGAAGGCGGACAGACCGTAGGCGAGGCCGTACGACATCGCCTTGATCTTGCGCCGCATCTCGGGGTCGACGGCGGCCCGCTCCACGCCGAACACCTGGGAGGCGACGGTGGTGTGCAGGTCCTCGCCCGAGGTGAAGGCCTCGATCAGCCCGGCGTCCTCGGACAGATGCGCCATCACGCGCAGCTCGATCTGGCTGTAGTCGGCCGTCATCAGCGACTCGTAGCCCTCGCCGACGACGAAGCCGCGGCGGATGGCCCGGCCCTCGTCGGTACGCACCGGCACGTTCTGCAGATTGGGGTCGGTGGACGAGAGACGTCCGGTGGCGGCCACGGTCTGGCTGAAGGTGGTGTGGATCCGGCCGTCGGCGCCGATCGACTTGATCAGCCCCTCGACGGTGACCCGCAGCTTCGCCTGCTCGCGGTGGCGCAGCATGATGACGGGCAGCTCGTGCTCGGTCTGCGCGGCGAGCCAGGCCAGCGCGTCCGCGTCCGTCGTGTAACCGGTCTTGGTCTTCTTCGTCTTGGGCAGGCCCAGCTCGGCGAAGAGGACTTCCTGGAGCTGCTTGGGCGAGCCGAGGTTGAACTCTCGGCCCACCGCGGCATGTGCCTCCTTGACCGCCTGCTGCACGGCGCCTGCGAACTGCTGCTCCATGGCTTCGAGATGGGCGCGGTCGGCGGCGATGCCGTGCCGCTCCAGGCGGGCCAGCATGATCGAGGTGGGCAGCTCGATGTCGTCGAGCAGCTCGGCGGCGCCGACCTCGGCGAGCCGTCCGGTGAAGGCGTCGCCCAGGTCGAGGACGGCGCGGGCCTGGGTCATGAGCGCCTGCGCCTCGGCCTGCTCGTCCGTGCCGAAGGCGAGCTGTCCGTCGGCCGCGGCGGCGGGGGCGAGTTCCCGGCCGAGGTATTCGACGGCGAGGGCGTCCAGCGCGAAGGAGCGGCGGCCCGGCTTGACGAGATAGGCGGCGAGGGCGGTGTCCATCGTGACGCCGTCGATCCGCCAGCCGTGCTCGGGGGCGACCCGCATGACGGCCTTCGCGTTGTGCATGACCTTCGGGCGCTCCGCGTCGGCGAGCCAGCCGGCGAACGCCTGTTCGTCGGCCTCGTCGAGCTGGGTGGTGTCGAACCAGGCGGCGGCGCCGCCCGCGGCGGCCAGCGCGATTTCGCTGATGCTGCCCGTGCCCAGCGCCCAGGTGTCGACGGTGGCGACACCGAGGGGCTGCGCGCCGTGCTCGGCGAGCCAGGGGGCGAGTTCACCCGTGGCGAGGACGGCGCCGTCCAGCTCGACACCGGCCTCGGGCGGCGGGGGCGCGTCCTCGACGGCGCCGGGGTCGACCGCGAGCAGCCGCTCCCGCAGGCTGGGGTTGCGGATCTCCAGGACCTCCAGCACCCCGGCGACCGCCGTGCGGTCGTAGGGGGCGCGCTCCAGCTCCACCGCGCTCTTGGGCAGCGGCACGTCGCGCACCATCTCGGTGAGCCGGCGGTTGAGCTTGACCGACTCCAGATGGTCGCGGAAGTTCTGCCCGGCCTTGCCCTTGACCTCGTCGGCGCGCGCGATCAGCTCGTCGAAGGACCCGAACTGGTTGATCCACTTGGCGGCCGTCTTCTCGCCGACCCCGGGGATGCCCGGGAGGTTGTCGGACGGGTCGCCGCGCAGGGCGGCGAAGTCCGGATACTGCGCGGGCGTCAGTCCGTACTTCTCCTGGACCTTCGCCGGGGTGAAACGGGTCAGCTCGGAGACGCCCTTGGTGGGGTAGAGCACCGTGGTGTGCTCACTGACGAGCTGGAAGGAGTCCCGGTCGCCCGAGACGATCAGTACGTCGAACCCGGCGGCCTCTGCCTGGGTGACGAGGGTGGCGATGATGTCGTCGGCCTCGAAGCCGTCCACGGCGAACCGGACGGCGCCCATCGCGTCGAGCAGCTCTCCGATCAGCTCGACCTGTCCCTTAAACTCGTCGGGAGTCGTGGAACGGTTGGCCTTGTACTCCGGGAACTCCTCGGAACGCCAGGTCTTGCGGGACACGTCGAAGGCCACGGCGAAATGCGTGGGCGCCTCGTCGCGCAGCGTGTTCGCCAGCATCGACGCGAAGCCGTAGATGGCGTTGGTCGGCTGGCCGGTCGCGGTGGTGAAGTTCTCCGCGGGCAGCGCGAAGAACGCCCGGTACGCCAGGGAGTGCCCGTCCATGAGGAGCAGGCGAGGACGGATGTCTGCGGTCTTCTTCGATGCTGTCTCAGCCACGCACCCGATCCTGCCACGCCCCACTGACAATCCCGACCGGCCCGTCCCGCCGACCGGCCCGGGGACCGCCGTGGCAAGGTTGGATACCGTACACGGTCGACCAACGAGGAGAGCGTGATGGCCACCAAACCGCCCGCGGACGATCCCGCCCAGGACGACCCGCGGGTCTCGCCGCCCAAGCACGCGGCGGCCGGCATCCCCGCCGTCGCGCACAGCCTGCAGATCGCCCAGCGGCAGATGGGGGTCCGGCGCACGGCACGGACGCTGCTCAAGGTCAACCAGAAGGACGGCTTCGACTGCCCCGGCTGCGCCTGGCCCGAGGGTGACCACCGGCACATCGCCGAGTTCTGCGAGAACGGCGCGAAGGCCGTCGCCGAGGAGGCGACGCTGCGCCGGGTCACCCCCGACTTCTTCGCCGCCCACCCGCTGGCCGACCTGTTCACCCGTAGCGGTTACTGGCTGGGGCAGCAGGGCCGGATCACCGAACCCGTCCTGCTGGAGCGCGGCGCGGCCCCGGACGGCGAGGACCGCTACGAACCGGTCAGCTGGGAGCGTGCCTTCGCGATCATCGCCGAGGAGCTGGCCGCGCTCGACTCGCCCGACGAGGCGCTGTTCTACACGTCGGGCCGCACCAGCAACGAGGCGGCCTTCCTGCTCCAGCTGTTCGCCCGCGAGTTCGGCACGAACAACCTGCCCGACTGCTCCAACATGTGCCACGAGTCGTCCGGCTCGGCGCTCTCCGAGACGATCGGCGTCGGCAAGGGCAGCGTCTCCCTCGAAGACATCCACCAGGCCGACCTGATCATCGTCGCGGGCCAGAACCCGGGCACGAACCATCCCCGGATGCTCTCGGCGCTGGAGAAGGCCAAATCGGCGGGCGCCAAGATCATCTCGGTCAACCCGCTGCCCGAGGCGGGGCTCGAACGGTTCAAGAACCCGCAGACCCCGCAGGGCATGCTCAAGGGCGCCGCGCTCAACGACCTGTTCCTGCAGATCAGGATCGGCGGCGACCAGGCGCTCTTCCGGCTGCTCAACAAGCTGATCATCGGCACCCCCGGCGCCGTCGACACCGCGTTCGTCGAGGAACACACCCACGGCTACGCCGAGTTCGCAGCGGCGGCCGAGGAGGCCGACTGGGCCGACACTCTGACGGCGACCGGGCTCGAACGCGCGGACATCGAACGGGCCCTCGACATGGTCCTCGCCTCGCAACGCACCATCGTCTGCTGGGCGATGGGTCTCACCCAGCACAAGCACGCCGTGCCGACCATCCGCGAGGTCGTCAACTTCTCGCTGCTGCGCGGCAACATCGGCCGTCCCGGCGCCGGTGTGTGCCCGGTGCGCGGCCACTCCAACGTGCAGGGCGACCGCACGATGGGCATCTTCGAACGGCCGGCGCCGGCCTTCCTCGACGCCCTCGACCGTGAGTTCCGCATCACCTCGCCCCGGCACCACGGCTACGACGTCGTCCGCTCCATCGAGGCGCTGCGCGACGGCAAGGCCAAGGTCTTCTTCGCGATGGGCGGCAACTTCGTCGCGGCGACGCCCGACACCCACGTCACCGAAGCGGCGATGCGCAACGCGCGGCTCACCGTGCAGGTCTCCACCAAACTCAACCGCTCGCACGCGGTCACCGGCCGGCGGGCCCTGATCCTGCCGACCCTCGGCCGCACCGACAAGGACGTCCAGGCGGGCGGCCGGCAGGTCGTCACCGTCGAGGACTCCATGGGCATGGTCCACGCCTCACGCGGCAACCTCCCGCCGGCCGGCCCCCACTTGCTCTCCGAGCCCGCCATCGTCGCGCGGATGGCCCGCGCCGTGCTCGGCCCGGCGTCCACCACCCCCTGGGAGGACTTCGAGAAGGACTACGCGACCATCCGCGACCGCATCGCCCGCGTCGTCCCCGGCTTCGAGGACTTCAACGCGCGCGTCGCGCACCCCGGCGGCTTCCAGCTGCCGCACGCCCCGCGCGACGAACGCCGCTTCCCGACCGCGACCGGCAAGGCCAACTTCACGGCAGCGCCGGTCGAGCACCCCGAACTGCCGCAGGGGCGGCTGCTGTTGCAGACCATCCGCTCCCACGATCAGTACAACACCACGATCTACGGCCTCGACGACCGCTACCGGGGCATCAAGGGCGGCCGCCGCGTCGTCCTCGTCAACCCCGACGACGCGGCCGAACTCGGCCTCGCGGACGGCGCGTACACCGACCTGGTCAGCGAATGGCGCGACGGCGTCGAACGCCGCGCCGCCGGCTTCCGCGTCGTCCACTACCCCACCGCGCGCGGCTGCGCCGCCGCGTACTACCCCGAGACGAACGTCCTGGTCCCGCTCGGCTCCACCGCCGACACCAGCAACACCCCCGTCAGCAAATCCGTCGTCGTGCGCTTCGAGCAGCCGGGTTCCGGCGAGCGGGCCGGTCAGCGGGACGCTCCCTAAGCGTCCGCTCAGCCATCTGGTTAAGTGAGACCCGCACACGCCCCACCGACGATCGGAGCCGAGCCCCATGGGTGACCAGTCCGCCATCAAACTGCCCCAGGACATCATCGACGAGTACGCGGCGCTCGGCACCGACCTCCCCGCGCTCTTCTCCGCCGGGCACCTCGGCGAGCGCATGGGCGTCGAGATCGTCGAGGCCACCGCCGAGCGCGTCGTCGGCACCATGCCCGTCGAAGGCAACACCCAGCCGTACGGGCTGCTGCACGGCGGCGCTTCCGCCGTCCTGGCCGAAACCCTCGGCTCCGTCGGGGCGATGCTGCACGGGCGCAGCGGCAAGGTCGCCGTCGGCGTCGACCTCAACTGCACGCACCACCGCGGCGTACGTGGCGGCACCGTCACCGGCATCGCCACCCCCGTTCACCTCGGCCGCTCGACCGCGACCTACGAAATCGTCATCACCGACGAACACGACAAGCGCGTGTGCACCGCGCGCCTCACCTGTCTGCTGCGCGACGCGGGTCCGCGTAGCTGACCTAGGGCCTGTCCGGCGGATCATGGCCGGGGCAGAGACGCCTGCCACGGCACCTCGCCGCGTTGCCGAAACGCCCCGATAGCTCCGCTATCGAGACGTCCCGGCGCCTTGCGATGCACCACGTCAGACGCCGCTGCCTGCCCGACCCTGATCCGCCGGACAGACCCTAGGGCCGGGTCACCCCCGCGGCGCCGGGGCGGCAACAACCGTCCCGGCGCAACCGGTTGTGTCACCGAAGGTGACGACCTAGCTTTCCCCCATGGGGACCACGCCGCACGCCTCGGACCGACCCGTCACCGGCGCACAGCGCCCGGTTCGCCGCCCGTACCGGCCGGGGCCTGCCCGATGAACGCCATCGGCCCCGTCGAATCCGCGTCCGACGCGCAACTCCCCCTCCCCGTCCGGCCACAGGCCGGTGACATCCTCGACGCCGAACCGCCGCTCCCGCCCGCGACCCGGTGGCGCCGCGTCCTGCTCGTCACCGGCTGCGCACTCGTCGTCGTACTCGCCGTCGCCAACACGCTGACCCGACAGCCCCGGTCAGCCGTCACACCAGCGCCGCTGCCCGGGGACGCCACCCGGATCAGCTACGCGGGACCCGTCGGCGCGCCCGACCCGGGCAGCCACACCTTCAGCCTGCGGGTCACCGTCACCACGGCGGCCGGACCACCCCTCACCGTCGAGGAGATGCAGCAGCCCTTCACCGCGCTGACCACCACCACGCTGCCCGAAACCCCGTTCACGCTGACCGAACACCACAGCCGCCGGATCACGTTGCGGATCAGGGTCGACGACTGCGCGGGCACACCGGCCGGATTCGAACTGCCTTTCCTGGATGTAACACTCCGTAACAAGCGTGCAATACAGAAACAGACCTTCGTGCTGAGCCGCACCTACGCCGCCGACGTCTCGGCCGCCATCCGGACCATCTGCCGGCCGTCAGTACCATGATCGCGTCAAGCCCCTTAGCGGAACTGCGGGTTCTCAGCATGTGAACACAAACCGGCTGTGCGGAAACTCCCGGTCTGCCCCCATGGAGCCCGGCTGCCCGCCGTCGGGGCATAACAAGACAGTCACATCCTGACCTTCATCGGTTCCCCACTCCCCCGCCTCGCTTAGAGTCACGCCCAGTCACCGCGCCGCCGGGCGCGTCCACAGCACGACCCAGCACCGCCAGTACGGCCCGGCGAGACACACGGCGCCTCAGCAGAGGCCGCCGCGCCAGGGAGAGGATTCATCGTGCGACAGCGTTCGTTGCTCATACTCACCACCGTGCTCACCACCGGAGCACTCACACTCACGGCCTGCGGATCGCGCGACGACGACAGCGACTCCAGCGGCGGCGACGGCGGCAAGAACGTCACCGTGGTCATCGGCGTCGACGCGCCGCTCACCGGACAGAACTCCGCGACCGGCCTCGGCCTGCAGTACGGCGCCCAGATAGCCGCCGACGACGCCAACAAGAACAAGTCCGTCCCCGGCGTCACCTTCAAGATCAAGGCCCTCGACGACAAGGCCCTGCCGGCCTCCGGCCAGCAGAACGCCAGCGCCCTGGTGGCCGAGAAGGAAGTCCTCGGCGTCGTCGGCCCGCTCAACTCCGGTGTGGCCACCTCGATGCAGAAGACCTTCGCGAACGCCAACCTCGTCGAGATCTCCCCCGCCAACACGGCGCCCGAGCTCACGCAGGGCAAGGACTGGCAGACCGGCACGAAGAAGCGCGACTACAAGACGTACTTCCGCACCGCCACGACCGACGCCCTGCAGGGTGGCTTCGCCGCCCAGTACGCCTTCAAGGACCTCAAGAAGAAGAGCGTCTACGTCGTCGACGACCAGCAGACCTACGGCGCCGGCCTCGCGAAGCTCTTCAAGGAGGGCTTCGTCAAGCAAGGCGGCAAGGTCGCGGGCCAGGACCACGTCAACACCGGTGACAAGGACTTCTCCACCCTCGTCACCAAGATCAAGAACTCCAAGGCCGACCTGGTCTACTACGGCGGTCAGTACGACGAGTCGCAGATCCTCACCAAGCAGCTCAAGGACGCGGGCGCCAAGATCCCGCTCTTCGGCGGCGACGGCATGTTCTCCGACACGTACATCAAGACGGCAGGCGCGGCCGCCGAGGGCGACCTCGCCACCTCCGTCGGTGTCCCGCTGGACACCCTGCCCGCCGCCAAGGCCTTCATCGCCGAGTACAAGGCGAAGAAGTACCCCGGTGACTACGGCACCTACGGTGGTTACTCCTACGACGCCGCGACCGCCATCATCAAGGCCGTCGGCAACGTCGTGAAGGACGGGAAGATCCCGGACGACGCGCGTGAGCAGGTCGTCGCCGAGGTCCAGAAGTCCAACTTCTCGGGCATCGCAGGACCCGTCTCGTTCGACCAGTACGGCGACACCACCAACAAGCAGCTCACCGTCTACCAGGTCACCAAGGGTGCCTGGAAGGCCGTCAACAGCGGCACCTACGACGCCGGCTGAGCCGACAGCGCCGAGCCGACAGTGAGCTGAACCCGCACACGGAGCCCGGCACCACACCTCATGTGATGGTGCCGGGCTCCGGCCGGTAGTACCCCGCAGGGAACAGCCCACGCACCACCAAGGACAGCGCCGCCACAGCGAGCCGTCCCCACCACCCCGCGCACACTCCCCACCACCCACATGGAGGCCATGCGGTGAACACCCTGCCGCAGCAGCTGGCCAACGGGCTGTTCCTCGGCTCGATGTACGGGCTGATCGCCATCGGTTACACGATGGTGTACGGCATCGTCCAGCTCATCAACTTCGCCCACGGCGAGATATTCATGACCGGCGGCTTCGGAGCCCTCACGGTCTATCTCGTCCTGCCAGACGGCATATCCATGTGGATAGCCCTCCCTCTGATGCTGATAGGCGGCGCGCTCGTCGCCGTGCTCATCGCCGTCGGAGCGGAACGATTCGCCTACCGGCCCCTACGCGGCGCGCCACGCCTCGCGCCACTCATCACAGCCATCGGCCTCTCGCTCGCGCTCCAGCAGATCGTCTTCAACCTGTACCCGGACGCCAAGAGCGCCAGGCCGTTCCCCCAGCTGGGCTTCGGGCCCTACCACCTCGGCTCGGTGGACATCCAGGGCGGCGACATCTTCCTGCTGGCCGCCGCTGTCGTCTCCATGGCGGCGCTCGCCTACTTCATGCGCACCTCGCGTACCGGCCGTGCCATGCAGGCCACCGCGCAGGACCCCGACACCGCTCAGCTCATGGGTATCGACACCAACCGCATCATCGTCATCGCCTTCGCCATCGGCGGCCTCTTCGCCGCCGTCGCCGGCGTCGCGTACGGCGTCAAGTACGGCCAGATCGACTACTCCATGGGCTTCCAGGCCGGGCTCAAAGCCTTCACCGCCGCCGTGCTCGGCGGGATCGGCAACATCTACGGAGCCATGCTCGGCGGCCTCGTCCTCGGCCTCGCCGAAGCCATGGCCACCGCGTACATCTCCGACATCCCCGGCATGGAACAGTTCGGCGGCCAGAGCTGGGCGTCCGTCTGGGCCTTCATCCTCCTCATCCTCGTACTGCTGTTCAGGCCACAAGGCCTACTCGGCGAACGTGTCGCGGACAGGGCGTGAGAACCATGACCACAGAAACCACCACACCCGGCGTCCGCGGCGTCGTCCCCCTGCCCAGCACCGCCGCCCGCACCCTCACCGCCGTCGGCGCGACCGCCACCATCATCAGCGGGTTCATGTCGTGGACCTACACCTCGGAATTCCCCGGCGACCTCACCGTCTACGGCTATCCCGCGGGTCTGCAGATCCTCGCCATCGTCGCCGCGCTGCTCGCCCTGCTCTTCGTCCTCACCCACTGGGACATCCGAGGGCTGCGCTGGCTCAACCCGACCCGCGCCACCAACCCGGTGTTCCTGGCGGCCGTCGCCACGTTCAGCGTCACCTGGTTCAGCGCGATCGCCATCGCCGTCGACCTCGGCGGACTTGCCAACCTCGACCCCGGCGCCTATGTCGCGGCCGTCGGCGGGCTCCTCACCCTGCTCGGCGCACTCGCGCTGCCCCACCCGGGCGACACGCTGCAGGACTACCTCACCAAGCCCGACACCATGCCGCAGGCCACGATGCCGGCCCCCTGGGTGCAGCGCGTCATCATCACCCTCGCCACCGCCGTCGGGCTGGTCATCTTCAGCTACGGCATCAGCATCGACAACGACGACAGCGAAACCTTCATCGGCTTCGTCCTGCTCATCCTGTTCGGTGCCTGGGCCGTCTTCGCCTCGGGGCTCCTCGACCGGTTCTCCGAACTCAACGGCCGGTACAAGGGATTCGCCACCTCCATGGCGTTCCTCGCCGCGGCGATCTTCCCGTTCACCCAGAGCGACGACCACAACGCCAACCTCGGCGTCAACATCCTCATCTTCGGCACCGTCGCCCTCGGTCTGAACATCGTCGTCGGCCTCACCGGACTCCTCGACCTCGGGTACGTCGCCTTCCTCGGCGTCGGCGCCTACGCGGCAGCCCTGGTGTCAGGATCCGAGTTCTCCCGCTTCTCCGGAGTGCAGTTCCCGTTCTGGGCGGCGGCGCTCACCGGCCTCGCGGCCTCACTGATCTTCGGCGTCCTCATCGGCGCGCCGACCCTGCGGCTACGCGGCGACTACCTCGCCATCGTGACCCTCGGGTTCGGAGAGATCTTCCGTATCGCCGTCAACAACATGAACGGCTCGTCGGGTCCCAACCTGACCAACGGCCCCAACGGCATCCCCGCCATCCCCGACCTGAACCTCTTCGGATTCGACTTCGGCATCGACCACGAACTCGGATCGTTCACCATCGGGCGCTTCGCCAACTACTTCTTCCTGATGCTGCTGATCACGGCACTCGTCGTGATCGTCTTCAACCGGGCGGCGGACTCCCGTATCGGCCGGTCCTGGATCGCCATCCGCGAGGACGAGACAGCCGCGACCGCCATGGGCATCAACGGCTTCCGCGTCAAGCTCATCGCCTTCGCCCTGGGCGCCTCGCTCGCCGGCCTCGCCGGTACGGTCAGCGCGCACGTCACCTACAGCGTCGTGCCCAACCCGTACCAGTTCGCCGGCTCCGCGCCGCCCAACTCGGCCTTCCTGCTGGCCGCCGTCGTCCTCGGCGGCATGGGTACGGTCAACGGCCCGATCCTCGGCGCCACCCTGCTCTACCTGATCCCCGAGAAGCTCGGCTTCCTGCAGAACTACGAGCTGCTCGCCTTCGGTATCGCACTCGTCCTGCTCATGCGCTTCCGGCCGGAAGGCATCATCGCCAACCGGCGGCGGCAGCTCGAATTCCACGACACCGGACAACTCGACACACCCGACGACACCCTCCCCACCAGCACCGTCGGCGTGACCAAGGCGGGGGCGTGACCACGATGACAACCGCGACCACCACCACCGTCCTCCAGGCGACCGGCGTCACCATGCGGTTCGGCGGCCTCACCGCCGTACGCTCCGTCGACCTCACCGTCAACAGCGGCGAGATCGTCGGGCTCATCGGCCCCAACGGCGCGGGCAAGACGACGTTCTTCAACTGCCTCACCGGGCTGTACGTGCCCACCGAGGGCACCGTCGCCTACAAAGGCACCGTCCTCCCCGCCAAACCGCACCTCGTCACCAGCGCCGGCATCGCCAGGACCTTCCAGAACATCCGGCTCTTCGCCAACATGACCGTCCTGGAGAACGTCCTCGTCGGACGGCACACCCGGACGAAGGAAGGCCTCTGGTCGGCGCTGCTCCGCGGCCCCGGCTTCAAGAAGGCCGAAGAGAAGTCACGCGCACGCGCCATGGAACTGCTCGAGTTCATCGGCCTCCAGCACAAGGCCGACCACCTCTCGCGCAACCTCCCCTACGGCGAACAGCGCAAGCTCGAAATCGCCCGCGCACTCGCCAGCGAACCCGGGCTGCTGCTCCTCGACGAACCCACAGCCGGCATGAACCCGCAGGAGACCCGGGCCACCGAGGAACTGGTCTTCTCCATCCGGGACCAGGGCATCGCCGTCCTCGTCATCGAGCACGACATGCGCTTCATCTTCAACCTGTGCGACCGGGTGGCCTGTCTCGTCCAGGGCGAAAAGCTCGTCGAAGGCACCCCCGACGTCGTCCAGGCCGACGAACGCGTCATCGCCGCGTACCTCGGCACACCCATGGACGACGACACCAACGGCGCCGACGAGACCACTCCCGCCGCCCCCGCCGCCGGAAACGCGGAAGGAGACACCAAATGACCGCGCTGCTCGAAGTCGAAGACCTCAAAGTCGCCTACGGCAAGATCGAAGCCGTCAAGGGAATCTCCTTCAGCGTCGAAGCCGGCCAGGTCGTCACTCTCATCGGCACCAACGGCGCGGGCAAGACCACCACCTTGCGCACCCTTTCCGGGCTGCTCAAGCCGGCCGGCGGCCGTATCAGCTTCGACGGGAAACCACTCGCCGGAATCCCCGCGCACAAAATCGTCTCCCTCGGGCTCGCCCACTCCCCCGAAGGCCGGCACATCTTCCCCCGCCTCACCATCGCGGAAAACCTCCAGCTCGGAGCGTTTCTCCGGACGGACAAGGCGGGCATCGAAAAGGACATCCAGCGCGCCTACGACCTCTTCCCCATTCTCGGGGAACGCCGGAAGCAGGCTGCGGGCACGCTCTCCGGCGGCGAACAGCAAATGCTCGCCATGGGCCGCGCCCTGATGTCCCAGCCGAAACTGCTCATGCTGGACGAGCCCTCCATGGGCCTCTCCCCCATCATGATGCAGAAGATCATGGCGACCATCGTGGAACTCAAGGCGGCCGGCACGACGATCCTGCTCGTCGAGCAGAACGCGCAGGCGGCCCTGTCGCTCGCCGACCACGGGCACGTCATGGAAATCGGCAGCATCGTCCTTTCCGGCACGGGACAGGACCTGCTGCACGACGAGTCGGTGCGGAAGGCGTACCTCGGCGAGGACTGACGCCGCCGATACACCACCGATACGCCGCACAGATACGACTGAGGCCCGCCCCGGGAACACATCCGGGGGCGGGCCTCAGCCATGGTCCCGTACTACGAGCCCTGCTCGCCCTTGGCGGCCTTCTTCTCCTCGGCGTCCTCGATGACCGCCTCGGCGACCTGCTGCATCGACAGCCGGCGGTCCATCGACGTCTTCTGGATCCACCGGAAGGCGGCCGGCTCGGTCAGCCCGTACTGCGTCTGCAGAACCGACTTCGCCCGGTCCACCAGCTTCCGCGTCTCCAGCCGCTGCGTGAGGTCGGCGACCTCCTGCTCCAGCGTCCGCAGCTCGGTGAACCGCGAGACCGCCATCTCGATGGCCGGCACCACGTCACTCTTGCTGAACGGCTTCACCAGATACGCCATGGCCCCGGCGTCCCGGGCCCGCTCCACGAGATCGCGCTGCGAGAACGCGGTCAGCATCAGGACCGGCGCGATGGACTCGGCGGCGATCTGCTCGGCGGCGGAGATCCCGTCCAGGACGGGCATCTTCACATCCAGGATCACCAGATCGGGCCGGTGCTCCCGCGCCAACTCCACCGCCTGCTGCCCGTCCCCGGCCTCACCGACGACGGAATAGCCCTCTTCTTCGAGCATCTCCTTGAGATCGAGACGAATCAGCGCCTCGTCCTCGGCGATGACGACACGCGTCGTCAGCGGCGGGACGTGCGACTTGTCGTCATCGTCGACGGGCTGGGGCGACTCGGGGGTGGTCACGGGGAGCTCCTTGTAGCGGGGCGCAGGCTGCATCCATGAGCCTACCTAGCTGATGCACCCATTGGTCACCGGGTACAATCTCATCAGCAATCTGGCCGGGTTGGCGGAATGGCTTACGCGGATGTCTCAAACACATCTGTCCGAAAGGACATACGGGTTCGAGTCCCGTACCCGGCACCAATGCGATGAAAGTGGATGTTCACATTCCGGTGAACATCCACTTTTCGTTACCCAGGGGCACGATGTATCACACACAGTGCGTGTATGACTCGCCCCTGCCCCGCGCCTCCGGCCGACACCGCCACGTACAGCTACCTCTTGGGCCTCTACCTCGGCGACGGCTGCATAAGCCCGCATCCGCACGGCGGCCAGTACCTGCGTATCGCGTGCGCCGACGCCTGGCCCGGACTCATAGAACGGTGCCGCACGGCCATCCTGACGGTGCGGCCGGGAGCGTCCGTGTCCCTCGTCCAGAAGCAGGGGTGCGTCGCGGTGAGCAGCTACGACCGTCACTGGCCCTGCCTGTTCCCCCAGCACGGCCTCGGCCCCAAGCACGAGCGGACGATCGCACTCGAAGCCTGGCAGCAGGTCATCGTCGGCCGACATCCGTGGGAACTCGTGCGCGGGCTCGTGCACTCCGACGGGTGCCGGACCATGAACTGGACCACCCGGCTGGTCGCGGGTGAGCGACGACGGTACGAGTATCCCCGCTACTTCTTCACCAACAAGTCGGCCGACATCACGCGGCTGTTCACGGACGCTCTGGACGTCGTCGGTGTCGCCTGGAAGCGGGCCAACGCCAAGAACATATCCGTGGCCCGCCGTGCGTCCGTCGCGCTGATGGACGCGTACGTCGGGCCCAAGTACTGATCCGCTACTTCGGGCTGTCGTCCTCGCCGATGTGGTGGACGCGGACCATGTTCGTCGTGCCTGCTACCCCCGGCGGGGAGCCCGCCGTGATTACCACTATGTCGCCCTGCCGGCAGCGGCCGCTGCTCAGGAGTAGTTCGTCGACCTGGTCGACCATCGCGTCCGTCGTGTCCACGTACGGGCCCAGGAACGTTTCCGTGCCCCAGGTGAGGTTGAGCTGGCTGCGGGTGGCCGGGTCGGGGGTGAAGGCCAGGAGGGGGATCGGGGAGCGGTAGCGGGAGAGGCGTTTGACCGTGTCGCCGGACTGGGTGAAGGCGACCAGGGCCGTCGCGCCGAGGAAGTCGCCCATTTCCGCGGCGGCGCGGGCGACGGCGCCGCCCTGGGTGCGGGGTTTGCTGCTTTCGGTCAGTTCCGGGAGGCCCTTGGCGAGGATGTCCTCCTCCGCCGCCTCGACGATGCGGCCCATCGTCCGGACCGTTTCGACCGGGTACTTTCCGACGCTGGTCTCGCCGGAGAGCATGACCGCGTCCGTGCCGTCGATGACGGCGTTGGCGACGTCGGAGGCCTCCGCGCGGGTGGGGCGGCTGTTCTCGATCATGGAGTCGAGCATCTGCGTGGCGACGATGACCGGTTTGGCGTTGCGCCGGGCGAGGTTCACGGCGCGCTTCTGGACCATGGGGACTTGTTCGAGGGGCATTTCCACGCCGAGGTCGCCGCGCGCGACCATGATCCCGTCGAAAGCGGCCACGATGCCGTCGATGTTCTCGACGGCCTGGGGCTTTTCGACTTTGGCGATGACGGGGAGGCGCCGGCCTTCTTCGTCCATGACCCGGTGGACGTCGACGATGTCCGCCCCGCTGCGCACGAAGGAGAGGGCGATGACGTCGGCGCCGGTGCGCAGCGCCCAGCGGAGGTCGTCGATGTCCTTTTCACTGAGTGCGGGGACGGAGACGGCGACGCCGGGGAGGTTGAGTCCTTTGTGGTCGGAGACCATGCCGCCTTCGACGACCGTGGTGCGGACGCGCGGTCCGTCGACCTCGGTGACTTCGAGGGTGACTTTCCCGTCGTCGACCAGGATGCGTTCACCGGCGGTGACGTCGGCGGCGAGCCCGGGGTAGGTGGTGCCGCAGGTGTGGCGGTCGCCGTGGTGGGGTTCGACGGTGATGGTGAACGCGTCGCCGCGTTCAAGCAGTACCGGGCCTTCCCGGAAGGTGCCGAGTCGGATCTTCGGACCTTGAAGGTCGGCGAGGATTCCGACATTGCGGCCCGTCTCGTCCGCCGCTTTGCGTACCCGCTGGTACCGGTCCTCGTGCTCGGCGTAACTGCCGTGGCTGAGATTGAGTCTCGCGACGTCCATTCCGGCTTCGACCAGGGCTTTTATCTGGTCGTACGAGTCGGTTGCGGGCCCCAGGGTACAGACGATCTTTGCTCGGCGCATATATCGAGAGTAGACCTTACCGGCGGGTAGGTAATTGGACCGGAATGACGAGGTAACAACCTCCGGGTGAAAGGTTGTTGACAAGGATTGAATTGTGCGGGGGGTCGCTCTTTTGAGCAATTCCCCGGCCTTTTCGGTTACGCGCCGAGGTCGGGCGGTGTCATGGTGAAGCGGGCATTCACCTGTGCGTAAACGGTCTGCCGCTGCGGTTCGAGATCGAGCGCGGGGGCTTCTTCCTCCTGGCCGGCGCCGAAGGACGCGCGGCTGCGCATGGCGCCGCCGGGGGCGGGGGGCGCGTAGGCCGCTGCGCTGTTCTCGGCGCCGAGGTCGGCGAGTTCCACGAGGGCCGCGAGGTCGGCGCCGACGGCTTCGGCGTATTCGCGGGCGCGCTGCACCGCTTCGCGTACGGCCTGGCGGCGGGCGTCGCCCCGGGCGGGCGAGTCGGGGCGCAGCGCCCACCAGGGTCCGGTGACATGGGTGAGGTCGAGGTCGGCGAGGCGGGTGGTGAGTTCGCCGAGTGCGGTGAAGTCGTTGAGTTCGGCGGTGAGATGGACCCGGCCGTGGTAGGTGCGGATACGTTCGGTGCGGCCGCGCCGGGTGAGTTCGGGGCTGATGGAGAACGCGCCGGTCTCGATCTTCTCGACTGCCTCGCCGTAGCTCTTGACCAGGTCGAGGACCTGGCTGTTACGGCGGGTGAGGTCTTCCAGCGCGGTGCGCCGGTCGGTGCCGCGGGCGTCGACGGCGATGCTGATGCGGGCGATCTCGGGGTCGACTTCGAGGCGCGCTTCGCCGCGCACGGCGACGCGCGGGGTGCCGGGGGTGCCGTAGGGGACGGCGGTGTCCGTGGGCGTTTCGGCCGTCATGGGTGTTTGCTCCTTCGCGGGCGGGGAGTTGGGGCGGCGACAAGACAGGTGTTCACTCTGGCAGGTGTTGTCCGGCGGGGGCTCGTGGGTCATTATCTACGCGCGTTGTTTCATCGGGATCGGGTTGGACGAGGGAGTGGCATGTCGCTGGATCGTAGGACTTTCCTGGGGAGTTCGGCTGTGGCCGGTGCGGGTGCGGCGTTGGTGGGAGGGGTCGCTGCGCCGGCCGAGGCACACGGTCACAAGCCGGGTCACGGCGGCGGCCACGCGCCCCAGCGCTATTCGTTCACGGTGCTGGGTACGACGGATCTGCACGGTAACGCGCTGAACTGGGACTACTTCACCGACAAGGAGTTCGACGACGCGGCGCACAACGATGTGGGCCTGGCGAAGATCTCGACGATGGTGGACGGGATCCGCCGGGAGCGCGGCCGTCGCAACACGCTGCTGATCGACGCGGGTGACACGATCCAGGGCACCCAGCTCTCGTACTACTACGCGAAGGTCGACCCGATCACCGCGAAGCACGGCCCGGTGCATCCGATGGCGCAGGCGATGAACGCGATCGGCTACGACGCGGCGGCGTTGGGCAATCACGAGTTCAACTACGGCATTCCGGTGCTGCGGAAGTTCGAGGAGCAGTGCGACTTCCCGCTGTTGGGGGCCAACGCCCTGGACGCGAAGACGCTGCGTCCCGCCTTCGCGCCGTATGTGATCAAGAAGCTGCGCACCCCGCAGGGCCGTGAGGTGCGGGTGGCGGTGCTGGGGCTGACGAACCCGGGGATCGCGATCTGGGACAAGGTCAATGTGCAGGGGAAGATGACGTTCCCCGGTCTGGAGGAGCAGGCGGCGAAGTGGGTGCCGAAGCTCCGCTCGATGGGCGCGGACGTCGTGATCGTCTCCGCGCACTCGGGCGCCGACGGCACGTCCTCGTACGGCGACCAGGTGCCGTACGTGGAGAACGCGGCGGCGCTGGTGGCGGAGCAGGTGCCGGGGATCGACGCGATCCTGGTGGGCCACGCGCATGTGGAGATCCCGGAGCGGCGGGTGGTCAACAAGGAGTCCGGCAAGGAGGTGGTGCTGTCGGAGCCGCTCAAGTGGGGCCAGCGGCTGACGGTGTTCGACTTCGACCTGGTCTGGGAGCGGGGCGGCTGGTCGGTGGAGCGGGTCGCGTCCAAGGTGCTGAACTCGAACACGGCCGTCGAGGACAAGAAGATCACCAAGATGCTCTCGGGCGAGCATCGCAAGGTCGTGGCGTATGTGAACCAGGTGATCGGTACGTCGTCGGTGACGATGACGACGGCCGAGGCGGCCTGGAAGGACGAGCCGATCATCGATCTGATCAACCATGTGCAGACGGAGACGGTGAAGGCGGCGCTGGCGGGCGGCGAGTACGCGGCGCTGCCGGTGCTGTCGCAGGCGTCGTGCTTCTCCCGTACGGCCGTCATCCCGGCGGGCAATGTGACGATCAAGGACGCGGCGGGGCTGTACCCGTTCGAGAACACCCTGGAGGCGCGGCTGCTGACGGGGGCTCAGATCCAGGAGTACCTGGAGTTCTCGGCGCGGTACTACGTGCAGACGGCGGCGGGCGCTCCGGTGGACCCGGCGAAGCTGACGAACGCGGGCAACACACCGGACTACAACTACGACGCGGTGTCGGGGCTGACGTACGAGATCGACATCGCGAAGCCGGCCGGGTCGCGGATCGCCAATCTGCGGTTCGAGGGCAACGCGCTGGACCCGGCGGCGCGGTTCGTGCTGGCGGTGAACAACTACCGGGCGAGCGGCGGCGGTAACTTCCCGCAGGTGGCGACGGCCCAGCAGGTGTGGGCCAATTCGGACGAGATCCGTAACACGATCATCGCGTGGGTGCAGGCGGCGGGTTCCGTCGATCCCGCGTCGTTCGCCTCGGTGGACTGGAAGCTGACGCGGGACGGTACGCCGGTCTTCTAGGGACGTTCCAGCTGTTTCAGCGGACTTCGGTGAGCGGGACCAGGCCCCTGGGTGCGGGCACCTTGCGGGTCCGGTCCTGCCCGTCGAGTCCGAAGCTGGTGAAGGCGGTGCGCCGGGGCAGCGGGTAGGGCTCGTTGCCGGTCAGGTGGTTGAGGATGGTGGCGCTGCGCCAGGCGGCGAGGCCGAGGTCGGGGGCTCCGACGCCGTGGCTGTGCCGTTCGGCGTTCTGGACGTAGACGGAGCCGGTGACGGACGGGTCGAGGACGAGCCGGTGGTGTTCGTCGACGCGCGGCCGGGTGGCGGCGTCGCGCCGCATGTAGGGGTCGAGTCCGGCGAGGATCCGGTCGAGGGGACGTTCCCGGTAGCCGGTGGCGAGGACGACGGCGTCGGTGGTGAGCCGGGACCTGGCGCCCTGCTGGGTGTGTTCGAGGTGGAGTTCGACCTTGGTGGTGGCGACCCGGCCAGCCGTGCGGACGTTGACCCCGGGGGTGAGGACGGCGTCGGGCCAGCCGCCGTGCAGGGTCCGGCGGTAGAGCTCGTCGTGGATGGCCGCGATGGTGTCGGCGTCGATGCCCTTGTGCAACTGCCATTGCCTGGGCAGCAGTTCGCCGCGCACGTGTTCGGGCAGCGCGTGGAAGTAGTGGGTGTAGTCGGGCGTGAAGTGTTCGAGGCCGAGCTTCGAGTACTCCATGGGGGCGAACGCCTCGGTGCGGGCGAGCCAGTGCAGTTTCTCGGCGCCGGCCGGCCGGGCGCGGAGCAGGTCGAGGAAGACCTCGGCGCCGGACTGGCCCGAGCCGATGACGGTGATGTGCTCGGCGGCGAGGATCCGTTCGCGGTGGTCGAGGTAGTCGGCCGCGTGGATGACGGGCACGGCGGGTGTCTCGACGAGGGGTTTGAGCGGGTCGGGGATGTACGGCTCGGTGCCGACGCCGAGAGCGATGTTGCGGGTGTAGGTGCGGCCGAGGGCTTCCGCCTCGCCTTCACCGTCGAGCTGGGTGAAGTCGACCTCGTAGAGGCCGCGTTCGGGGTTCCAGCGGACCGCGTCGACCTGATGCCCGAAGTGCAGCGCGGGGAGTTGTTCACTGACCCAGCGGCAGTAGGCGTCGTACTCGGCGCGCTGGATGTGGAAGCGCTCGGCGAAGTAGAAGGGGTACAGCCGCTCGCGGGCGCGCAGATAGCTGAGGAAGGACCAGGGGTTCGCGGGGTCGGCGAGGGTGACGAGGTCCGCCAGGAAGGGCACTTGGAGGCCGGCGCCCTCGATGAGCATCCCCGGGTGCCACTGGAAGGACGGGTTCTGGTCGAAGAAGGCGGCCCTGATGCCGCCGTGCACGCCGTCGGCGAGCGCGGCGAGGGAGAGGTTGAACGGGCCGATGCCGATGCCCACCAGGTCGTGCGGCTGGTTGAGGTCGTCGGGGGCGTGTGGGGTGGTCATCGGCTGCGGTGCCTTCCACGAGGGTGACAGGGCCTTCGGGGGCTGGACTGCCCCGGTGTTCAACGACCCGTGCCCGGCACCGGTATTGCCCCTTGAGGGTGGTTTGGGCGCGGCCGGCACCGGCCCCGGTGGCTGGGGTCGGTACCGGCCGCGTCCTCGCGTACCGGAATGCGCGTGTCGGAATGCGCGTGTCGGAATGCGCGTCTCGGAATGCGCGTCTCGGATTGCGCGGATCAGGCTTCGCGTACGCGCAGGGCGCGGGCGAGGTCGTCGATCTGGTCGGCCAGTTTGCGGCGCAGCGACGGGGTCAGCTCGCCGTGGTCGAGGGCTTCCCTGCCGAGGCGGAGGTTTTCCTCGTCGATGGCGTACTGGGGGAAGGCGTGCCGGCCGACGGCTTCGGCGATGGCGGTGCCGCGCCGGCCCGCGAGCGTGGCGGCGTCGGTGTAGTAGCGGGGTACGTAGTCACGCAGCACGTCCGTCTGTTCGGGCTGCCAGAAGCCTTGCGCGGTGGCGGTGAAGAGGTAGTTGGACAGGGTGTCGTCGGTGAACAGCCGGGCCCAGGCGGCTGCTTTGGCCTCGGGGCCGGGGAGTGCGGCCCGGCAGCGGGCGGCGCCTTCCTGCCCGGTGGCGCTGGGGTCGCGGTCGAGTTCGGCGGCGATGGCGGGCTCGTCGACGGCGCCGAGTACGGCGAGGCGGGTGAGGACGCGCCAGCGCAGTTCGGGGTCGAGGTCGGGGCCGCCGGGGACACCGCCCGAGTCCAGCCAGTCCTGGATGGCGGCGGGTTGGGTGGCCGCGTCGATGAAGTGCCGTACGGCGGTGAGGCGCAGCCCCGGGTTGCTGCCGTCCTCGGTGCGGCGGATCAGGTCGCGGCAGATGTCGGTGAGGGTGGCGAGCGCGGTGTGCCGCTGGGGCGCCGGGAGGTAGCGGTCGGTGACGTGGGTGGCCGCGAAGGCGAGGACGCCCTGGACGATGGCGAGGTCGGGTTCGTGCGGGAGGTGGGCGCGGGCTGCTTCGAGGTGGTCGGCGGGGGCGAGCTGGCCGTCGCGGACCATGTCGCGTGCGGCGTTCCAGATGACGGCGCGGGTGAGCGGGTCGGGAATGCCGGAGAGCGAACTGAGCGCGATGGCCCAGGATTCGGGGTCGAGCCGGATCTTGGCGTAGGTGAGGTCGCCGTCGTTGAGCACGACGAGGGCGGGCCGCGCGCCGGGGCGGGTGAGGGGCCCTTCGGTGCGGGGGATGTCGAGGTCGAGGCGGTCGCGCCGGACGAGCCGGCCCGGGTCGACGACGTCGATGTCGTAGGTGCCGACGGTGATGTGGTGGGGACGGCTGCCGTCGTGCGCGACGTCGAGGCTCCAGCCGTCGGCGGTCTGGGTGACGGTGGGGGTGAGGGTGTCGACGCCGGTGGTGCGCAGCCACGCGTCGGCCCAGGCGTGCACGTCGCGTTCGGTGGCCTGGCCGAGGGAGTCGATGAAGTCGGCGAGGGTGGCGTTGCCGAACTTGTGCCGGGCGAAGTGGGTGTTGATGCCGGCGAGGAAGTCCTTCTCACCGAGCCAGGCGACGAGTTGGCGCAGCGCCGAGGCGCCCTTGGCGTAGGAGATGCCGTCGAAGTTGAGCATGGCGGCGTCCACGTCGGGGACGGCTTCGGGGTCGGGGGCGACGGGGTGCGTGGTGGGCCGCTGGTCGGCGTCGTACCCCCAGGCCTTGCGTCCGATGCCGAAGTCGACCCAGGTGTCGGTGTAGTGGGTGGCTTCGGTGAGGGTCTGGTAGCCCATGTACTCGGCGAACGACTCGTTGAGCCAGATGTCGTCCCACCAGGCGAGGGTGACGAGGTCGCCGAACCACATGTGGGCCATTTCGTGGGCGATGACCATGGCGCGGGTCTGGCGTTCGGTGTCGGTGACCGCCGAGCGGTAGATGAACTCGTCGCGGAAGGTGACGAGTCCGGGGTTCTCCATGGCGCCCCAGTTGAACTCGGGGACGAACGCCTGGTCGTAGGAGTCGAAGGGGTAGGGCTCCTCGAACTTCTCGTGGTAGCGGTCGAAGCAGGCGCGGGTGAGGCCGAGGATCTCGTCGGCGTCCACGTCGAGGTGGGGCGCGAGGGAGCGGCGGCAGTGGATGCCGAAGGGCAGTCCGGCGTGTTCGGTGCGTACGGAGTGCCAGGGTCCCGCGGCGACGGCGACGAGATAGGTGGAGATCCGGGGCGTGGGGGCGAGGCTCCAGTGTCCCGCGCCGTTGTGGGTGGCGACGCCGTTGCCGAGCACGGTCCACTCTTCGGGCGCCGTGACGTCGAGTTCGAAGACGGCCTTGAGGTCGGGCTGGTCGAAGGCGGGGAAGACGCAGGCGACGTCGCTGGGGCCGAGCGAGGTGTAGAGGTAGGTCTCGCCGTCGGCCGGGTCGGTGAAGCGGTGCATGCCTTCGCCGGTGTGCGAGTACGGCATGTCGGCCTCGACGCGCAGCTCGTGGGCGCCGGGGTCGAGCCCGGTGAGGGCCAGCCGGTTGCCGGTGAGCGCGCCGGGGTCGAGCGGGTGGCCGTCGAGGGTGAGGGTGCGCAGTGCGGCCGGCCTGAGTTCGACGAAGGTGTCTCCGGCAGCCCGGGTGGTGAAGTGGATGGTGGTGCGGGAGTCGAAGGTGTCGTCGCCGGTGGTCAGATCGAGGCTGATCGAGTACCGGTGGACTTCGAGGAGCCGGGCACGGGTCTGCGCTTCGTCGCGCGTCAGTACGGACATGGGGCCATGCTGCCTGATGGCCACGGACGAGTGCAGCAGGGTTCTGCGAGCGGCCGAAGCCCCGCGCGCACCCCTGACCGGGCGCCCGCGCCGTGCCGTCGTCCGCGGTCGGGGCCCGCGGTGGCTGCCGGGAGCGCGCCAGGGAGTGGCCGCGAGCGTGCGTGCCGGGCATCGTGAGCCGGACGCGACTTCGCGGACCCGACCTAGGGGCGCTGTTCCGCGTCGCCGCGGGCGCCCGCGATCGTCTCGTGGTGGCGGATCACCTCGGCCACGATGAAGTTGAGCAGCTTCTCGGCGAAGGCCGGGTCCAGCTTGGCGCTTTCGGCGAGGCTGCGCAGCCGGGCGATCTGCCGGGCCTCGCGCGCCGGGTCGGCGGGCGGCAGGTGGTGGGCCGCCTTGAGGTGGCCGACCTGCTGGGTGCACTTGAAGCGTTCGGCGAGCATGTGTACGACGGCGGCGTCGATGTTGTCGATACTCCCGCGGAGGCGGTTCAGCTCGGCTGTTACGGACGCGTCGTCGGCCAGGTCGCTCGTGGTCATGGTCGGGCAGCTTAGACGGAGCGGGCGGTCCGGGCGGGAGGCTGCTCAGGATGCGGGACACGCGTACGAGTGGTGCGGTGTGCCGGTTCGTACGCGTGTCCCGTTCCGGTGGTGTCAGCTCAGGTCACAGTCCGGCCGCGGCCGACGCGATGGCGGAGGCGAAGGTGGACACCTGGCTGTAGACGCCGGGGTAGCCCGCCCGGGCGCAGCCGTTGCCCCAGCTCACGATGCCGACCTGGATCCAGGCGCCGGCGTTGTCCTTGCGGAACATGGGTCCGCCGGAGTCGCCCTGGCAGGTGTCGGTGCCGCCCTGGGCGTAGCCCGCGCAGATCTCGTCGCTCGCGACGAGGTCGCTGCCGTAGGACGCGCGGCAGGAGGTGTCGGAGACGAACGGCACGGTGGCCTTGAGCAGGTAGCGCTGCTGGGCGCCGTTCTCGCTGGCCGAGCCCCAGCCCGCGATGGTGAAGGTGCCGCTGTCGTAGGCCGTGGTGGTGGCGATCTTCAGGGTGGGCTGGTTGATGTTCTTGGCGAGCTTGATCAGCGCCCAGTCCTTGCCGTAGCCGTTGTAGCCGGGGGCCTGCAGGACCTTGGTGGACTTGACCTTGACCGCGCTGGAGCTCTGCAGGTCCACGACGCCCGCCGTGGCCGTGATGCTGGTGTTGTTGCCGCTTCCGTCGACGCAGTGGGCGGCGGTGAGGACGATGTTGGGCGCGTAGAGCGCGCCGCCGCAGCCCATGGACAGGCGGACCATGAACGGGAATTCGCCCTGGGCGGCGCGGGTGCCGCCGACGACCGGCGCGGGCGCCGCCGATGCGGAGGAGGGCTGGAGGCTGACGGCTGCGAGGATGACGGCGCCGGCGGCGGCGCATCTCTTGAGGGTGCGCAGGAGCTGCTTCAACGGACTGCCCTTCGTGGGGGACGGGTTCGTACTCCGCCGGGCTCATGGGATGTCATGTGCCCGACAAATGTTGGTCCGGAGTATGGAGAGCCCGCAGAGGTCGCCACAAGTGGCTGTTTTCGGCCATCGGCCCGCCCCGCCGTATTCTTGACGCGGGTCGGCCGCCACACCGCTGTGCGGCCTCGCAGTGGGGGTGCTGATGTGAGAGACGCCAGTGAGGTCGTCCACGGCTACCCGCATCTCGACACGGTCCGCGCGGCCCTGACCGCCCTGTACCGGCGGCTCTCGTCGGACACGATCCTCTCGTACGCGCCGAGCGTCGCCCCCGCCGACGTCGCCTTCTCCGACGTGGACGATCTGCACCTCGGGGCGCAGCGGGTGGCCCGCGCGCTGGTCCAGCAGCTGCGGCTGCCGGACGCGCGGATGATCGTGAGCTTCTCCGAGATGGAGCACGCGGCGAGCGTCGAGCTGACCGCGGGACCCGAGTACTTCATCGAGCTGAACGACCGGTTCCGTACCCATCGCAGGGACATCGGCGCCGCCCTCGCGCACGAGATCACCCATGTCCTGCTGCACCGGCTCGGGCTCAGCTTCCCCGGCACCCGGGACAACGAGATCCTCACCGACACGGCCACGACGTACCTCGGCGCCGGGTGGCTGCTGCTCGACGCGTACCGCGAGGACCGCGACTCCAGCCAGAAGCTCGGCTACCTCACCCCCGAGGAGTTCGGTTACGTGCTCGCGAAGCGGGCGCTGGTCTTCGAGGAGGACCCCCGGATCTGGTTCACCAGCCCGCAGGGGTACACCGCGTACACCAAGGGCAAGGCGCAGGCGCTGCGGGACGAGCAGCAGCCGCCGCTGACGACGGCCGGCTGGGCGGGCAGGCACCGCTACGCCAAGGACCGCCGCTATGCGCTGGACCACTCCGCCGCTCCCCCGGCGGCCGACCCCGGCATGCCGTACGCCTTCGAGCGGGTCGGGGACGGACTGCGGGTCGCGTTCGCCTGCCCCACATGCCAACAGCGGATCCGGGTACCGGTCCGGGGCCGGGTCAGAGCCCGGTGCGGGCTGTGCAGGACCGTGCTCGAATGCGATACGTGAGGGAAAGGCGCGCCCCCGAGGGGCGTGAGGGTCATGACGAACGGCAGACCCTGGGATCGAAGCATGACCGGTGAGCCCACGGCGGGTGTCCAGGGTCTGTTCGCCGCTGTCTACGGCGGGGCGCAGGACACCGTCGTCCAACTGCTCAGGGCCGGCGTGCCGGCCGAGGCCACCGACGAGGACGGGCAGAGCGCGCTGTACCTGGCGGCGGTCAGCGACGAGCCGGGCGTGGCGCGGCTGCTGCTGGCCGCCGGGGCCGATCCGGACCGGGCGAGCGGCGAGGACGGCGCGGACCTGCCGCTCTGCGGCGCCGCGTGCGGCGGGCACACCGAGGTCGTACGGGCGCGGCTCGCCGGCGGCGCCCAGCCGGACCGGCGTGAGGCGTTCGGGTTCACTGCCGTCGCCTGGGCGGTCGTGCAGGGCTTCGCCGACACGCTGGAGGCGCTGCTGGAGCACGGCGCCGACCCCGATCTGCCGGGGCCCGGCGGGGAGCGGCCGCTGGTGCTGGCCGCCCGCAGGGGCTCGCCCG
>NZ_JTIY01000001.1:4385360-4387580 GCF_000818175.1 Streptomyces sp. AcH 505 | reverse complement strand
CGCCGCCGTACGGGCTCTGCTGCGGCACGGCGCCGGGCTCCACGACGAGGGCGCGCGGGAGGCGGCGCTCGCCGAGGCGCTGCGCTGGTCGGCGCTGGACGTGGAGCACGAGCTGCGCGCGGGGCTGCGGCACGCCTACGGGGACGGCTACGGGACGGTGGTGCGCCGGATCGTCGCCGACGGCTCGCAGAGCGTCCTGGTGGAGCTGGTACGGGACGACGGCACCCCGGTGGCGGGCCGGGAGCAGCAGACCGGCCACGCGGCCGTCGCGACGGTGCTGGAGGCGGAGCTGGCGGTCGCGACGCCGTACGAGGAGCTGGCGCTGCGCGCGCTGCGGTGCGGCGATCCGGAGCGTGACGACTGGCTGGAGTCGGTGGCCGCGCTGTGGCGGCGCGGCGATGAGGAAACGTTCCAGTCGGTCGCCGCGTGGTGTGCGAGCGACGATCCGCTGCGCCGGGCCTTCGCCGCCGACGCGCTGGGCAGGCTGGGTTCGGCGCCGGCGCACGGCACGCAGGACGCGAACGGCGACGCCGGTACGGGTCCGTTCACCGCGCGGGCGGTGGCGCTGCTGGGCGAGCTGTCCCGGACGGCGGAGGAACCTGAGCCGGCGCGTGCGGCCGTGCGGGCGCTGGGGCGGTGCGGTGATCCGTCGGCGCTCCCGGAGATCCTGCGCCACGCGGGCCACCCGGACTCCGGTGTACGGCGGGCGGTGGCGCTGGCGCTGCGCGAGGTCCTGGCCGGGGCGCCGGGCGCCGACGGCGGGGTCGTACGGGCGCTGGTCGCCCTGAGCGGGGACGCGTGGGCGTCGGTCAGGGCGGGGGCGGTCCCGGCGCTTGCGGGCGTACCGGCCGACGCTGCGGAGCTCCGCGAGGCGCTGGCGGCCCGGCTCGACGACCCGGACGCCGGTACGGCGGCGTGGGCGGCGTACGGCCTGGCGGTACGTCAGGACGCGCGCGCCGTCGACGCGTTGGCCCGGATCCTCGCGGAGGAGGATCCGGCGGGGCACGCGCGCGCCACGGCGCTGGACGCGGTGCGCTACGTCCCCGACGGCGAGGACCGGCTCAGGCTGGAGTCCACGCTGCCGCGCCGCAGCCACGCCTGACGGGCAGGCGGGCATGACGGACCGTCAGAGCAGTCGCAGGGTGCCCGGTGCCTTCTCCTCGATGATCTGCACGAGCCAGTCGAAGACGGTGGGCCCCCTGCCGGCCTTGGCCTCGGCCAACTCGCCCTCGATCGCCGCCCGGTTGGCGGGGTGGGCGTTGGCGAGCCGCCGCTGGAGCGCCACCGCTGTCTCCTGATGGCCGAGGGCGACCCGGGACAGGTCGTGCCGGCGCCATTCGATGACGAAGTCGCCGTCGTCCGGCGTGCCGTACCCGCCGCTCAGGCAGTCGGCGAACGCGTCGAGATTGCTGCCGAAATAGCCGCCGGGGCCGTTCACGGCGGCGCCGATCGCCTGCCAGAAACGCTGGAGGTCGGTGACCTCCGCCCCGTCGATCACATACGTCACCGTCATGGGGCGGAGGTTACCTTTCCGTGCGGTCGTAGGCGGTCAGCGGTCAGCGGTCGTCCGTGCTCAGCAGCTGTAGTTGACGAGCTTGAACGACGCGTAGTGGTCGGCGGTGTAGTAGTCCTCGTTGCTCTTCTTGCCGGTGATGATGCGGCGCGCGCCACGGTCGGGAGAGCCGGGCGTCACCACGGTGTACTCGTGGTAGTAGCTGCTCGACTGGCTGGGCAGCAGGTGCTCGCGGTTCTGGAAGACGGCACCGTCCTGGGAGTACGGGAACGGGCCGCCGGCCTCGATGAGGTCGAGGGTGTGGTGGGCCTGGGAGGGGAGGCTGCCGTAGCAGACGCTGCCGACGGCGGCCGGGGCCGCTGTGGCGGAGGCGGAGATACCGCCGACAAGGAGCGTGGAGGTCAGGGCGACGAGTCCGCCGAGAGCGGCGATACGTGGGGGAATTCGCATGGCCCTATGATGACGCGCGTAGACAGGTGCACGTCAATGCCAACTCCGGTCAGTTTCCCGGAAGTTAACCGATCGGCGACGGATCGTGCGGCGCCGTACACCGAACCGCCCGGCAGCACGCGAGGGCGCGCTGCCGGGCGGTTCAGGTGCATCGGTGCCGGTCGGTACGGAGAGTCAGGCCGCGGTGCGCCTGCCGCCTTCGGAGCTGCCCCGGCCACGGCGGCTGCGACCGCCGCCCGCGCGCGGCGCGGTCTCCA
>NZ_JTIY01000001.1:4374492-4385120 GCF_000818175.1 Streptomyces sp. AcH 505 | reverse complement strand
CGGTCGCGCCGGCCCGTGCCGTACCGCCGGAGCCGCCGGACCCGCCCGAGCCGCGTCCCGCGCCACGGGTGCCCGAGCGGGCCGGGCGTGAGGTGCGGGGCTTCTGCTTGCCCTGGACGACGGGCTGCGGCACATCGACGATGACGGCGACCCCGGAGGGCTCCCGCGCGCCGGTGAGCCGGGCCAGCTCCTCGTCGGTCGACTTGATGCTGGCGGACCTGGGGGCGATACCGGCGTCGGACATCAGCCGGCTCATCTCCCTGCGCTGCTCGGGCAGGACCAGCGTAACGACACTGCCGGACTCCCCCGCGCGGGCCGTACGGCCGCCGCGGTGCAGGTAGTCCTTGTGGTCGACGGGCGGATCCACGTTGACGACCAGGTCCAGGTCGTCCACATGGATACCGCGCGCGGCGACGTTCGTCGCGACGAGCGCGGTGACCTGTCCTGTCTTGAACTGGTCGAGGGTGCGGTTGCGCTGCGGCTGGGAACGCCCGCCGTGCAGCCCCGAGGCGCGTACACCGCTGGCCAGCAGCCGCTTCACCAGCCGGTCGACGGACCGCTTGGTGTCGAGGAACAGCAGGACGCGGCCCTCGCGCGCGGCGATGCGCACGGTCACCGCCTTCTTGTCCGTCTCGTCCAGGACGTACAGCAGGTGGTGCTCCATCGTGGTCACCGCACCCTGGGACGGGTCGACGGAGTGCACGACGGGGTCGGTGAGGTACTGCTTCACCAGCCGGTCGATGTTCTTGTCCAGCGTGGCCGAGAACAGCATCCGCTGACCGTCCGGCTGCACCTGCTTGAGCAGCGCGGTGACCTGCGGCATGAAGCCCATGTCGGCCATCTGGTCGGCCTCGTCGAGGACGGTGATGGTCACCTGGTCGAGCCGGCAGTCGCCGCGCTCGATGAGGTCCTTGAGCCGGCCGGGCGTGGCGACGAGCACCTCGGCGCCGCGCCGCAGCTGGCCCGCCTGCTTGGAGATGGAGAGACCGCCGACGACGGTGGCGATCTTCAGGTTCACCGCTGTGGCGTACGGGGTGAGCGCGTCCGTCACCTGCTGCGCCAGCTCGCGGGTGGGGACCAGCACCATCACCAGGGGGGCCTTGGGCTCGGCGCGGCGGCCCGCCGTACGGGCGAGGAGCGCGAGGCCGAAGGCGAGGGTCTTGCCCGAGCCTGTGCGCCCGCGGCCGAGGATGTCACGGCCGGCGATGGCGTTCGGCAGGGTGGCGCCCTGGATGGGGAAAGGTTCCGTCACACCCTGGGCGGTCAGCGTCTTCAGCAGTCCCGCCGGCATGTCCAGCTCGTCGAAAGCCTGGACCGCGGGCAGTGCGGGGGTAAGGGTCTCCGGCAGGGTGAATTCCTGCGGACGGGCGGGGGCGCGGCGGGCGGGAGCTTTCGACACGCCTTTCGCGGCACCCCTGGTACGTGAATTCACCGGGCGCTTGCCTGCTGTTCTTCCAGCACGGTCCTGGCGTTCGGGTCGAGTCATTCGGTAAAGCCTTTCTGGGCCTAGCGCCGTGACCGGCGAGGTGCCTGTCAACAGCGGGTCCGGGGCGTGTGTGCGCTGGCCGGCCGGGAGCCCTCGTGTTTTCCGCGAGCGGTCGGGGACTGATGGCCAAGACGGCGAGCACGCGTGCCGGGGACCGCGACAGGGCGAGTTTCGCCGGGAGCGGGAACGGCACTAGGGACAGCGCGAGCCGGGACCCGCACCGTGCAGGTGCAGGCCCCGGCTTACGAGGTACGCGTCCAGGCAATTAGGCCGGGACGATGTTCTCCGCCTGCGGGCCCTTCTGGCCCTGCGTGACGTCGAACGAGACCTTCTGGCCCTCCTGGAGCTCGCGGAAGCCCTGGGTGGCGATGTTCGAGTAGTGGGCGAAGACGTCGGCGCCGCCGCCGTCCTGCTCAATGAAGCCGAAGCCCTTTTCCGAGTTGAACCACTTCACTGTGCCTGTAGCCATGTCATTCTCCTAAAACAGGTGCAGAGCCGGAAATCCGCACTTTACGAATTCCTCGTCGCCGCATTGAGCCCCATCCGGAGAAAACCGGCAGAAACAACAATGCGCCTGAAGAGGAGAGGTAGCAATCCCGTCAGGCGCACATAAAGTTCATGGGTACCAAAACTGCAACGCAGTCAGCCTAGCATGCCCCGGCGGTGAATGACGGGCGGGGACACGCCGGTGATCCACATCCGTCGTCATCGGTGCGCATCCGTCCACATGCCACGGCGCCTGCCGTCGTCCGGTCGGGGACTGGGGGCAGGCGCCGCGTCTTGCGGAGGGTCCGGAGGACGTCCCCCGGGCCGACACCGCCCGTACGCCTTTGTACGGGACGTCTTGTTTCAGACCATCATCGCGCGGTCCGTGGGCCTGATCGGGGCGTGCAGGTCGCTGGCCCCCGTCAGGTAGCTGTCGACGCCGCGCGCCGCCGAGCGGCCCTCGGCGATGGCCCACACGATCAGGGACTGGCCGCGGCCCGCGTCACCGGCAACGTACACGCCGGGGACGTTGGTCGCGAAGTCGGCGTCCCGCGCGATGTTGCCGCGCCCGTCGAGTTCGAGGCCGAACTGCTCGACGAGTCCGTTGGACTGGTCGGTCCCGGTGAAGCCCATGGCGAGCGTGACCAGCTGCGCGGGGATCTTGCGCTCGGTGCCGCTCCGCGGGTCGAGCTTGCCGTCCTTGAACTGGACCTCGGTGAGGTGCAGGTACTGGACGTTGCCGTCCTCGTCGCCCTCGAAGTGCGTGGTGGAGACGGAGTAGACCCGCTCACCGCCCTCCTCGTGCGCCGAGGTGACCTTGTAGAGCATCGGGAACGTCGGCCACGGCTGGTGGTCGGCGCGCGCGTCGCCGGGCCTGGGCATGATCTCCAGCTGGGTGACGGAGGCCGCGCCCTGGCGGTGGGCGGTGCCGACGCAGTCGGCGCCGGTGTCGCCGCCGCCGATGACCACGACGTGCTTGCCCGCCGCGTTGATCGGGGAGACCGTGAGGTCGCCCTCCTGCACCTTGTTGGACGGCGGCAGGTACTCCATCGCGAAGTGGATGCCGTTCAGCTCCCGGCCCGGGACCGGCAGGTCGCGCGAGACGGTGGCGCCGGCGGCGATGACGACGGCGTCGTACCGCTTGCGCAGCTTCGCGGCGTTCACGTCACGGCCGACCTCGACCTCGGTGCGGAACTTGGTCCCCTCGGCGCGCATCTGCTCGATGCGGCGGTTGATGTGGGACTTCTCCATCTTGAACTCGGGGATGCCGTAGCGCAGCAGTCCGCCGATACGGTCGGCGCGCTCGTACACGGCGACGGTGTGTCCGGCCCTGGTGAGCTGCTGGGCGGCGGCGAGTCCCGCGGGGCCCGAGCCGATGACGGCGACGGTCTTGCCGGACAGCCGCTCGGGGGGCTGTGGGGTGACGTCGCCGCTCTCCCACGCCTTGTCGATGATGGAGACTTCGACGTTCTTGATGGTGACGGCGGGCTGGTTGATGGACAGCACGCACGCCGACTCGCAGGGCGCGGGGCACAGCCGCCCGGTGAACTCGGGGAAGTTGTTGGTGGCGTGCAGCCGTTCTATGGCCGCCTGCCAGTCCTCCCGGTACGCGTAGTCGTTCCACTCGGGGATCAGGTTGCCCAGCGGACAGCCCTGGTGGCAGAACGGGATGCCGCAGTCCATACAGCGCCCGGCCTGCTTGCTGATGATCGGGAGCAGCGAGCCGGGAACGTAGACCTCGTTCCAGTCCTTGACGCGCTCCTCGACCGGGCGGGAGGTGGCGATTTCCCGCCCGGTGGTGAGAAAGCCCTTCGGGTCAGCCATTGGTCGCCGCCTCCATCATCTTCTCGGTGGTCTCGGTCTCGGAGAGTCCGGCCAGCTCGGCGGCGTCCTTGGCGGCGAGCACTGCCTTGTACGTAGTGGGGATGATCTTGCTGAAGCGGGTGACGGCGGTGTCCCAGTCGTCGAGCAGCCGCCCGGCGACGGTGGAGGCCGTCTCCTCCTGGTGGCGGCGTACCGCCTCGTGCAGCCACTGCTTGTCCGCGTCGTCCAGCGGGCCGACGGCCGACAGGTTCCCGGAGTTGACGTTGTCCGGGTCGAGGTCGATGACGTAGGCGATACCGCCGGACATGCCGGCCGCGAAGTTGCGTCCGGTCTCGCCGAGCACGACGGCGTGGCCGCCGGTCATGTACTCGCAGCCGTGGTCACCGACGCCTTCGGCGACCACCGTGGCGCCGGAGTTGCGGACGCAGAACCGCTCGCCTGTCCTGCCGCGCAGGAACAGTTCGCCGCCGGTGGCGCCGTAGGCGATGGTGTTGCCCGCGATGGTCGAGTACTCGGCGAGGTGGTCGGCGCCGCGGTCGGGCCGTACGACGACCCGGCCGCCGGACAGGCCCTTGCCGACGTAGTCGTTGGCGTCGCCTTCGAGCCGCAGGGTCACTCCGTGCGGCAGGAAGGCGCCGAAGGACTGGCCGGCCGAGCCGGTGAAGGTGATGTCGATGGTGTCGTCGGGCAGTCCCGCGCCGCCGAACCTCTTCGTCACCTCGTGGCCCAGCATCGTGCCGACGGTGCGGTTGATGTTGCGGATGGCGATCTGCGCGCGCACCGGCTGGGCCGCCTCGGCGCTCTCGGCGCCCAGGGCGTCGGCGGCGAGCTTGATCAGCTCGTTGTCGAGGGCCTTGCCCAGGCCGTGGTCCTGCTCGGTGGTGCGGTGGCGTGCGGTGCCCTCGCCGAGCAGCGGCACGTGGAAGAGCGGGCGCAGGTCGAGGCCCTGGGCCTTCCAGTGGTTGAGCGCCCGCTCGGTGTCGAGGAGCTCGGCGCGTCCCACGGCCTCTTCGAGGGTGCGGAAGCCCAGCTCGGCGAGGAGTTCGCGGACCTCTTCGGCGATGAACTCGAAGAAGTTGACGATGTACTCGGCCTTGCCGGTGAACCGCTCCCGCAGGACCGGGTTCTGGGTGGCGATGCCGACGGGACAGGTGTCGAGATGACAGACGCGCATCATGACGCAGCCCGAGACGACGAGCGGCGCCGTCGCGAAGCCGAACTCCTCGGCGCCCAGCAGGGCGGCGATGACGACGTCACGGCCGGTCTTGAGCTGGCCGTCGGTCTGCACGACGATGCGGTCGCGCAGCCCGTTGAGCAGCAGCGTCTGCTGGGTCTCGGCGAGGCCCAGCTCCCAGGGGCCGCCCGCGTGCTTGAGCGAGGTGAGCGGTGAGGCGCCCGTGCCGCCGTCGTGGCCCGAGATGAGCACCACGTCGGCGTGTGCCTTGGACACACCGGCGGCGACGGTGCCGACGCCGACCTCGGAGACCAGCTTCACGTGGATGCGGGCCTGCGGGTTGGCGTTCTTCAGGTCGTGGATCAGCTGGGCGAGATCCTCGATGGAGTAGATGTCGTGGTGCGGCGGCGGGGAGATCAGGCCGACGCCCGGGGTGGAGTGCCGGGTCTTGGCGACCCACGGGTAGACCTTGTGTCCGGGCAGCTGACCGCCCTCGCCGGGCTTGGCGCCCTGCGCCATCTTGATCTGGATGTCGTCGGCGTTGACCAGGTATTCGCTGGTGACGCCGAACCGTCCGGAGGCGACCTGCTTGATCGACGAGCGGCGCTTCGGGTCGTACAGCCGGTCGGCGTCCTCGCCGCCCTCGCCGGTGTTGGACTTGCCGCCGAGCTGGTTCATGGCGACGGCCATGGTCTCGTGCGCCTCTTGGGAGATCGAGCCGTACGACATGGCGCCGGTGGAGAAGCGCTTGACGATCTCCGAGACCGGCTCGACCTCGTCGATGGAGATCGGCTCGCGCGCCGAGGCGAAGTTGAACAGGCCGCGCAGCGTCATCAGCCGCTCGGACTGCTCGTTGACCCGGTCGGTGTACTTCTTGAAGATGTCGTAGCGGCGCGAGCGCGCGGCGTGCTGGAGCCGGAAGACCGTCTCGGGGTCGAAGAGGTGCGGCTCGCCCTCGCGGCGCCACTGGTACTCGCCGCCGATGTCGAGCTTGCGGTGGCTCGCGGAGATCCCGGAGGCGGGGTAGCCCTTGGCGTGCCGGGCCGCGACCTCCTGGGCGACGACGTCGAGTCCCGCTCCGCCGATCTTGGTGGTGGTGCCGGAGAAGTACCGCTCGACGAACTCCTCGTCCAGGCCGACGGCCTCGAAGACCTGGGCGCCCCGGTAGGAGGCGACGGTCGAGATGCCCATCTTGGACATGACCTTCAGGACGCCCTTGCCGAGCGCGTAGATCAGGTTGCGGATGGCCTGCTCGGGCTCCAGGCCCTCGATGAACGTGCCGGCGCGCACCAGGTCCTCGACGGACTCCATCGCGAGGTACGGGTTGACGGCGGCGGCGCCGAAGCCGATGAGCAGCGCGACGTGGTGCACCTCGCGCACGTCGCCGGCCTCGACGAGCAGCCCCACCTGGGTGCGCTGCTTGGTGCGGATGAGGTGGTGGTGCACGGCGGCGGTGAGCAGCAGGGACGGGATCGGGGCGTGCTCGGCGTCGGAGTGCCGGTCGGAGAGCACGATGATCCGGGCGCCGGACTCCAGCGCCTCGTCGGTCTCGGCGCAGATCTCGTCGATACGGGCGGCGAGCGTCTCGCCGCCGCCGCTGACGCGGTAGAGACCGGAGAGCGTGGCGGCTTTCATGCCGGGCATGTCGCCGTCCGCGTTTATGTGCACGAGCTTGGCCAGCTCGTCGTTGTCGATCACCGGGAACGGCAGGGTGACGCTGCGGCAGGACGCGGCCGTCGGCTCCAGCAGGTTGCCCTGCGGGCCGAGGGACGAGCGCAGCGAGGTGACCAGCTCTTCCCTGATGGCGTCCAGCGGCGGGTTGGTGACCTGCGCGAACAGCTGGGTGAAGTAGTCGAAGAGCAGCCGGGGGCGGGCGGAGATCGCCGCGATGGGCGAGTCGGTGCCCATGGAGCCGATCGGCTCGGCGCCCGCGCGTGCCATCGGGGCGAGCAGGACGCGCAGCTCTTCCTCGGTGTAGCCGAAGGTCTGCTGGCGGCGGGTGACCGAGGCGTGGGTGTGCACGATGTGCTCGCGCTCGGGCAGGTCCTCCAGCTCGATCTCGCCGGTCGCCAGCCATTCCTCGTACGGCTTCTCGGCGGCGAGGGTCGCCTTGATCTCGTCGTCCTCGATGATGCGGTGCTCGACGGTGTCGACGAGGAACATCCGGCCCGGCTGGAGGCGGCCCTTGCGGACGACCTTGGCGGGGTCGATGTCGAGGACGCCGACCTCGGAGGAGAGGACGACGAGGCCGTCGTCGGTGACCCAGTAGCGTCCCGGGCGCAGCCCGTTGCGGTCGAGCACGGCGCCGACCTGCGTGCCGTCGGTGAAGGTGACGCAGGCGGGGCCGTCCCAGGGCTCCATCATCGTGGCGTGGTACTGGTAGAACGCCCGCCGGGCCGGGTCCATGGAGTCGTGGTTCTCCCACGCCTCGGGGACCATCATCAGCACCGAGTGCGGCAGCGAACGGCCACCGAGGTGGAGCAGTTCCAGGACCTCGTCGAAGGACGCGGAGTCGGAGGCGTCGGGGGTGCAGAGCGGGAAGATCCGCTCCAGCTTCTCGGGGCCGAAGAGGTCGGAGCCCAGCTGGGACTCGCGGGCCTTCATCCAGTTCCGGTTGCCCTTGACCGTGTTGATCTCGCCGTTGTGCGCGACGAAGCGGTACGGGTGGGCGAGCGGCCAGCTCGGGAAGGTGTTGGTGGAGAAGCGGGAGTGGACCAGCGCGATGGCCGTGGCGAACCGGCGGTCGGACAGGTCGGGGAAGAACGGCTCCAGCTGGCCGGTGGTGAGCATGCCCTTGTAGACGATCGTCCGGGCGGAGAGCGAGGGGAAGTACACCCCGGCCTCCCGCTCGGTGCGCTTGCGCAGCAGGAACGCCTTGCGGTCGAGGGCGATGCCGGTGCTCGTGCCGTCGGCGACGAAGAGCTGGCGGAAGACCGGCATCGTCGCGCGGGCGATGGAGCCGAGCATCTGCGGGGCGACGGGGACGTCGCGCCAGCCGAGGACCGTCAGGCCCTCCTCGACGGCGATCGTCTCGATCTGTGAGACGGCGTCCTCGTAGTCGACCGCGGGCAGGAAGGCGATGCCGACGGCGTACGAGCCTGCCTCGGGCAGCTCGAATTCCGTGACCTCGCGGAAGAAGGCGTCCGGCACCTGGAGCAGGATTCCGGCGCCGTCGCCGGAGTCGGGCTCGGAGCCTGTGGCGCCGCGGTGTTCGAGATTGCGCAGTACGGTCAGCGCCTGCTCGACCAGGGCGTGGCCGGCTACACCGGTGAGGGTGGCCACGAACCCGACGCCACAGGCGTCGTGCTCGTTACGGGGGTCGTACATCCCTTGCGGGGCGGGGCGACCGTCCATGGGCGACCAGGCGTGGGAACGCATCGGCTCTCCCGTCGTCGTCGTGGCATATGCAATAACCGAGGGACGACGTTGGCCCTCCAAGAAATTTCGAGCAGGTTACATGATGGGACACTTCTCAGGAAGCGGATAAGTCATTCCAACATGCGGACACCGCATCGCGGTGGAGGTGGCTCAAAGTCTGGACAGATCGTCGTCCGCCCGGGCGCGGGCCTCGTTGCCCGTAGCGCCTACGGGTCATGCCCGGTCATCGCGGAGTCGAAACCGCCGTGTAACAGGTCTGTCCGAGGCGCCTGCCATAGTGTCCCACCCGCACGCCCCGATCGCGCAGGGACGTGCGTCACAGCAGGTCATCGCGGTGTGCGCGGATGCGGGGCGGACGGCGGCGGATCAGACGGCGGCGCCGAACAGCGCCCCGAGCCCGTAGGTCAGCGCGGCGGCGGCCCCGCCGAGCAGAAGCTGCCGCAGCCCGCTGTACCACCAGCTGCGTGCCGTTACGCGGGCGACCAGCGCGCCGCAGGTGAAGAGGCCGACCAGCGCCAGCAGCAGGGCGGGCCACAGCTGGGTCGCGCCCAGCAGGTACGGCAGTACGGGCAGCAGGGCGCCCAGCGCGAACGAACCGAACGACGACACGGCGGCGACGGTCGGTGACGGCAGGTCGTCGGGGTCGACCCCCAGCTCCTCGCGGGCGTGGATCTCCAGGGCCTGCTCGGGGTCGGCTGACAGCTGCTCGGCGACCCGCAGGGCCAGCTCGGGCTCCACCCCGCGCGACTCGTAGAGCGCGGCCAGCTCGGCCAGCTCGTCGTCGGGGTGCCTGCGCAGTTCCGTGCGCTCCACCTCCAGCTCCGCCTGGACCAGCTCGCGCTGCGAGGCCACCGACGTGTACTCCCCCGCGGCCATCGAGAAGGCGCCGGCCGCGAGCCCGGCGAGGCCGGTGATCACGATGGTGTGCCGCGAGACGTCACCGCCGGCGACGCCGGTCATCAGGGCCAGGTTGGAGACGAGCCCGTCCATGGCGCCGAACACGGCGGGGCGGAGCCAGCCGCCGGTCACGTCGCGGTGGGTGTGCTGGTCGTGGTGGGCCGGCTGCGGCGCCTCCTGCGCTGTTCCGCGCGGCGTCGCTTCCGGTTCGGTGACGGTCATGGTTCTGCTCCCCTTCGGCGACGTACACAGCACGGTCGAAAGTACGCACGAAAAACCGTCCCCGCCAGCAAGGAAAGCCTGCCTAACCAGCGGGTTCCGGCCCTGAGCGCGGTCGGGGGCACGGGGAACTCGCCGGGGTCCGCAGCGCCGCGCGACCACCCGCCCCGGTGGACAATTCGGGCATGACGACGCACCCGCCCTCACCGGGGCCCACGCTCGACGACCGGATCGCCGGCTGCCTGATCGGCGCGGCCGTCGGTGACGCGCTCGGCGGTCCCGTCGAGGGCCACACCCCCGAGCAGATCACCGAGCGGCACGGCGGCCCGGTCACCGGCATCGTCGGACCGTGGGACGACGACTGGCGCACGGCCAGGCCCGTCGCGCCCTACCACAAGGGCGACGGACACGTCACGGACGACACCCTGATGACCCACGCGCTGGTCAGGGTCTACGAGACGGTACGGGGCCACCTCGACGCCTACGCGGTCGCCGACCACCTCGTCCCCGAGCTGATGACCACCCCGCGCTGGATCCCGGAGCTGGAGGCCGAGGCACTGCCGCTCCAGCGGATCTTCCTCGCCGAGAAGTGGATCGTGGCCCGGCTGCACTACGGCCATGTCGACCCGCGCGAGGCGGGCAGCGGCAACATCGTCAACTGCGGCGCGGCCATGTACATGGCGCCCGTCGGGCTGGTCAACGCCGCCCATCCGCGGGCCGCGTACGCGGAGGCGCTGGAGGTGGCGGCCCCGCACCAGTCGTCGTACGGGCGCGAGGCGGCCGGGGTGTTCGCGGCTGCCGTCGCCGCCGCGTGTCTGCCGGGCGCGACGCCCGCCACGGTCGTCGAGACCTGTCTGGCGCACGCCAAGGACGGCACCCGCGCCGCGATCGAGGCCGTGTGTGACGTGGCGTCCAGGCACCGGGACGCGGAGTCGGCGGTGCGCGGGCTGCGCGCGGCGGTCGCCCCGTTCGACACGGTGGGCCCCGACTACCGCGCGCCGTCGCTCGGCGCCCGGCGGCCCTCCCGGCTGCACGCGATCGAGGAGCTGCCGGTGGCGCTCGGGATGCTGCTGATCGGCGCGGGCGACTACCGCCGTACGGTCCTCGGCTCGGTCAACTACGGCAGGGACTGCGACTCCATCGCCACGATGAGCGGCGCGCTCG
>NZ_JTIY01000001.1:4369849-4374226 GCF_000818175.1 Streptomyces sp. AcH 505 | reverse complement strand
CCGCCGCGCCCACGAGACGGCCTTCGCCGCCCTGACGCGAGGGTGACAAACGCCGGGGCCGCCGGACCTGGATCAGGTCGGCGGCCCCGGCGGCCCTGCGGAACGTGCGGTGTGCGCCCGGCCGGTCAGGTCTTCTTCAGCGTGGTGGCGCCGGCCGGCTTGGCCTTGCCGTCGTCGCCCTCGTCGTCCTTCGGACCCGCGTCCTCGGGCTCGTCGGCCTTCGAGCCCGCTTCCTTGGGAGCGCCGTCCTTCGGCTCCGTGTCCTTGGAGTCCGCGTCCTTCGAGTCCGTGTCCTTCGAGTCCGTGTCCTTCGGGTCGCCGGACGTCACGGCGTCCGGCGTGGCCGGTTCGACGATCTCTTCGCGGCCCGGGCGGATCTTCGAGGAGACCACGATGTAGACGACCGCCAGGACGAAGATGATCCCGGCCGTCCAGTCGTTCAGCCGGACGCCGAGGATGTGGTGGGCGTCGTCGACGCGCATGTACTCGATCCAGGCCCTGCCCACACAGTACGAGGCGACGTAGAGGGCGAAGGCCCTGCCGTGGCCGAGCTTGAACCTGCGGTCGGCCCAGATGACGAGCAGCGCGACGAGCACGCACCACAGCGACTCGTACAGGAAGGTCGGGTGGTAGAGCCCGGCTTCCCTGTTCGGACCCGCGCTGATCTTCAGCGCCCAGGGCAGATCGGTCTTCTTGCCGTACAGCTCCTGGTTGAACCAGTTGCCCCAGCGGCCGATGGCCTGCGCGAAGGCGATGGCCGGGGCCAGTGCGTCGGCCCACGCCGGCAGCGGGATGCCCCGCCTGCGGCAGCCGATCCACGCGCCGACGGCGCCGAAGGCGATCGCTCCCCAGATGCCCAGGCCGCCCTGCCAGATCTTGAAGGCGTCGACCCAGTCCTCACCGCTCTTGAAGTACAGCTCGTAGTCGGTGATCACGTGGTAGAGCCGGCCGCCGACCAGGCCGAAGGGCACCGCCCAGACGGCGATGTCGGCGACCGTCCCTGCTTTGCCGCCCCGGTCGATCCAGCGCCTGCCGCCGTACCAGACGGCGACGAAGACCCCGATGATGATGCAGAACGCATAGCCGCGCAGCGGAAGTGGTCCGAGATGGATCACTCCGGTCGACGGGCTGGGAATGTAGGCAAGTTCCATGGCAGAACCGACGCTACCGTGCCGGGCGGGAGGTACGGCAACCCGCCCGGCAACGTCTGGATAACGAGCGTCAGCTCGCGGACGGGCTCGCGGCCTCGCTCGCGGACGGCTTTTTGCCCTTGTTGGCCTCGGCGACCCACTTCTTCAAGTTGGCCGGGCTGATGTTCTCGTTGCCCTTCTTCGGGAACACCGGCGTGCCGTTCAGCAGGACCGTCGGGGTGCCGGCGAAGCCGCCGGTGCGGAAGGCGTCGGCCGAGGCGCGGACCCAGGAGTCATGCTTCCCGTCCTTCACGCACGAGTCGAACGCGGGCGTGCGCAGCCCCGGGACCTTGGACGCGAGGTCCAGCAGTCTGCTGTTCTTGCCGAAGGCGTCGTCGGTCTCCGGCGGCTGGTTCGAGTACAGCGTGTCGTGGTACTTGGCGAACTTTCCCGCGTCCTGGGCGCAGGCCGCCGCGTTCGCGGCGCGCACCGAGCCCGTACCGCCCATGTTGCCGTCGATGATCGTCGCGAGGTGGTACTCGATCTTGAGCTGTCCCGAGCTCTCCAGGTCGTGGAACGTGCTGCGGAACACGTTCTCGAACTGGCCGCAGATCGGACAGCGGAAGTCCTCCCACACGGTGAGCGTGGACGGTGCCTTCGCCGAGCCCACCTGGATCGCGAGGTCGTCCTTGCCCCGGGCGCCCGAGGGCGCGACCGCGGGCCCCGCGCCCGCCGCGCCGGTGGTCTTGTCCTTGCCGATGTTGGCGGCGACCACCCCCACGGCGGCCGTCGCCCCCAGTACGCCGACGACCGTCGCCGCCACGATCAGGCCGCGCTTGCGCTTCTCCCGCGCCTTGTGCGTTTCACGTTCCCGCCGGAGCCGCTCTCTCGCGCTCCTCGTTGCCTCTCGGTTCTTCTCGCTCACGCCCACAGCAACGAACCGGGGAGGCGCGTACGCACCTCCCCGGTCCCAGGTCCACCCGTACGGATGACGTCACCCGTCAGCGCTTGCGAACGCCTTCCGCCAGCTCGGCGGCGAGCGCCCGGACGGCGACAAGACCGGCTTCCTCGTCGGCGGCGTCCAGCATCCGCTTGACGAAGGCCGAGCCGACGATGACCCCGTCGGCGAATCCGGCGACCTCGGCGGCCTGCGCGGCGTCGGAGACGCCGAGGCCGACACAGACCGGCAGCCCGGTCGTGGCGCGGGTGCGCCGGACCAGGTCCTGGGCCTGCGCGCCGACCGAGGCGCGGGTGCCGGTGACGCCCATCAGGGACGCGGCGTAGACGAATCCGCTGCCCACCGCCGTGATCTTCGCGAGGCGTTCGTCGCGGCTGCTGGGGGCGACCACGAAGACCGTGGCGAGCCCCTGCTTCTCCGCGTGCTGCCGCCACAGCTCCGACTCCTGCACGGGCAGGTCGGGCAGGATGCACCCGGCGCCGCCCGCCTCGGCCAGCTCGGCGGTGAACCGCTCGACGCCGTAGCGGTCGACCGGGTTCCAGTACGTCATGACCAGCACCGGCTTGCCGGTGGCCTCGTACGCCTCACGGACCGTACGCATCACGTCGGCGATCTTGACGCCGCCGCGCAGCGCGATGTCGTCGGCGGTCTGGATGACCGGGCCGTCGAGCACCGGGTCGCTGTGCGGCAGCCCGACCTCGACCACGTCGGCGCCGCCGTCGAAGACGGCCTTGACCGCGGCGATCCCGCCGTCCACGGTCGGGAACCCGGCCGGCAGATAGGCGATCAGCGCGGCGCGGTTGTCCGCCTTGGCCGCGGCGAGCGTGTCGCCGAGCAGTTGGATGTTGCCGCTCACTTCGTGCCCTCCCCGTCGTACAGCCCGAAGTAGCGGGCGGCCGTGTCCATGTCCTTGTCGCCGCGCCCGGAGAGGTTGACGACGATCAGCCCCTCGGTGCCGAGTTCCTGGCCGACCTCGATGGCGCCGGCCAGCGCGTGGGCGCTCTCGATGGCCGGGATGATGCCCTCGGTGCGCGACAGCAGGCGCAGCGACTGCATCGCCGCGTCGTCGGTGACCGCGCGGTACTCCCCGCGTCCGCTGTCCTTGAGGTAGGCGTGCTCGGGGCCGATGCCCGGGTAGTCGAGTCCGGCCGAGATCGAGTACGGCTCGGTGATCTGGCCTTCGTCGTCCTGGAGCACGTAGGACCGCGACCCGTGCAGGATGCCGGGCTCGCCGGCCGTGAGGGTGGCGGCGTGCTCGCCGCTGTCGATGCCGTGTCCGGCCGGCTCGCAGCCGATCAGCCGCACCTCGGTGTCGGGGATGAACGCGTGGAAGAGACCGATCGCGTTGGAGCCGCCGCCGACGCAGGCGACGGCGGCGTCGGGCAGCCGGCCGGCCCGCTCCAGGATCTGCCGCCTGGCCTCGACACCGATCACCCGGTGGAAGTCACGGACCATGGCGGGGAACGGGTGCGGTCCCGCGACCGTGCCGAACAGGTAGTGCGTACGGTCGACGTTGGCGACCCAGTCGCGGAACGCCTCGTTGATGGCGTCCTTCAGGGTGCGGCTGCCGGACTTCACCGCGATGACCTCGGCGCCGAGCATCCGCATCCGGGCGACGTTGAGCGCCTGGCGCTCGGTGTCGATCTCGCCCATGTAGATGGTGCATTCGAGGCCGAACAGCGCGCAGGCGGTGGCGGTCGCCACGCCGTGCTGGCCCGCGCCCGTCTCGGCGATGACCCGGGTCTTGCCCATGCGCCGGGTGAGCAGCGCCTGGCCGAGCACATTGTTGATCTTGTGCGAGCCGGTGTGGTTGAGGTCCTCGCGCTTGAGGAACACCCGGGCGCCGCCCGCGTGTTCGGCGAACCTCGGCACCTCGGTCAGCGAGCTGGGCCGGCCGGTGTAGTTGACCATCAGTTCGTCGAGTTCGGCGGCGAAGGCAGGATCGCCCTTGGCCTTCTCGTACTCGACGGCGACCTCGTCGACGGCGGCGACGAGCGCCTCGGGGATGAACTTGCCGCCGAAGGCACCGAAGTACCCGTCGACGCTGGGGACCTGACCCGCCGGGTCAGGAATGAAGAACTCGGACACGGAAGAACGACTCCTCGGGGAAGCTGCGGACACGGGGCACCGTATGCGCCGTCACCGAGCTGTCCCGCACGCGCGTGCGCGGGGGGCGGCCCGGACTCAGAGCGCCGTGGCGCGCCGCCATCGCATCCCGTTGACCTGTCCCGGCTCGTCACCGATCACGTACCGCACCCGCCTGCCGTGCACCCGGCGGGCGGGCGCCCG
>NZ_JTIY01000001.1:4361172-4369628 GCF_000818175.1 Streptomyces sp. AcH 505 | reverse complement strand
GCGGCGCGTACCCGGCGAGGGGCAGCGCGCTGACGACGGAGGCGGTGGACATGAGGGGTCAGTCCCTCCCGTGCCGCAGCGCCGGGTGGGCGCCCGCCGCGACGAGATCGGCCACGGCCGACTTCGGGTCGCGTCCGGTGACCAGCGACTCGCCGACGAGCACGGCGTCGGCGCCGGCGTTCGCGTAGGCGATCAGGTCGTGCGGCCCGCGCACCCCGGACTCGGCGATCTTCACGATGTGGGCGGGGATCTCGGGGGCGACCCGCTCGAACGTGCCGCGGTCGACCTTCAGGGTCTTCAGGTCGCGGGCGTTGACACCGATGATCTTCGCGCCCGCGTCGACGGCTCGCTCGACCTCGTCCTCGTCGTGCACCTCGACCAGCGGGGTGAGTCCGATCGACTCGGCCCGCTCGATGAGGGAGACCAGCGCGTCCTGCTCCAGCGCCGAGACGATGAGCAGCACCAGGTCGGCGCCGTAGGCGCGGGCCTCCCAGAGCTGGTACGACGTGACGACGAAGTCCTTGCGCAGGACCGGGATGTCGACCTTGGCGCGGACGGCCTCCAGGTCGGCCAGCGAACCGCCGAAGCGCCGCTGCTCGGTCAGTACGGAGATGACGGCCGCGCCGCCCGCCTCGTAGTCGGCGGCGAGCCCCGCGGGGTCGGCGATGGCGGCGAGCGCGCCCTTCGACGGGCTGGAGCGCTTCACCTCGCAGATGACCTTGACGCTGTCGCCGCGCAGGGCCGCGACCCCGTCCTTGGCGTCGGGTGCCTTGGCCGCGCGCTTCTTGAGCTCGTCGAGGCCGACACGCGCCTGCCGCTCTGCGAGGTCGGCGCGTACGCCGTCGATGATCTCGTCGAGCACACTCACGCGAGCGGCCCCCTTCCGGAAGGGTGGTGTCGGATGCGATCAGGTTCAGCCATATCGATGCTAGCCGGAAGAGGCCGCAGGACTCGCATCCGGTGCGCCGGCCCCGTCGCCACCTGGTCCTTCACGGCGGCGGCCGGGTCCGTCACGGCGGCGGCCTGGTCCGTCACGGGGCGAGCGCCGAGCCGAACGGAAGGTTCCGCAGCAGGGTGAAGACCAGGATCACCGCGCCGAGCGACCACCACACGGCGGTGGGCAGGACCAGCCGGACCGGCCGCCCCTTCCGGGCGCGTACCAGCCAGATCACCCACACGGCCGCGAAGACCACATAGCCGACGACGGCGAGCGCGTTGTCGCCGAACGCCGTGGCCAGATCGCCGTGGATGAAGGCATGGGCACTGCGCAGACCGCCGCAGCCCGGGCAGTACAGGCCGGTGACGGCGTACATCGGGCAGAGCGGGTAGTGACCCGTCTCGTTCGGGTCGACCAGGCCGACGTAGGTGAAGGCGGCGGCGATCCCGGCGAGGGTCGCGAGCGGCGGCAGCAGCCGGCGCGGGAGGGGCGCGGGCGCAGCCGCCGGCGCCGCTGGGGTTGGGAGCATGGCGTCCACCCGGTGATTGTGCCTGCTGACGTACGAAGGCGCAGCCCGGCCCGGCGGACTGCGCCGGGGGCCGGACCGCGCCCAGGACCGAACGATGGCTCGGCCGAACCGGTTGCGGGAGGTCAGACGGACTGCGTCTGCGCCCGTCCCGCCTTCTCCCTGGCCTCGGCCATTTCCGTGGACTCCTTGGGGACGCCCAGGCCCGCCAGCCTCATGGCGAGTCCCACGAGGCCGCCGATCAGGACGACACCGATACCGACCCAGAACCCGAAGGTGTTGTCGGCGACCATGAAGACCCCGCCGACACAGAAGCCGATGAAGGCGATGATGACGCCGGTCCAGGCCGCCAGGCTGTGTCCGTGGCTGCTGCCCGCCATGAAGTGCTCCTCGTCGCTGATGCGCTGTACAGGTCTGACGCTCTCAGAACATTGTCCCGCACGCACCACGTGCGCCGGTCCCGGGGGTCGCTCACGAGGAGGGCACGGGGCGCCGGTCACGGGGCGTCAGGTCAGGGTGGTGGGGTCCTCGCCGCGGTCGATCGCCTTCCACAGGTCCTCGGGCCGGTCGGGATCGACGACCGGGGCGCGCCGCGCGGTGCGCCGCAGACCGCCGGAGGCTCCCGGGCCCGTGGCCGCGTCACGCTCGTAACGTCCGGACATCGCGGGCCAGTTCTTGCCGTAGCGCAGGGCGAGCAGCCCGGCGAGCAGGATCAGTACGCTGGCCGCCGCCGTCACGTACGGCCAGGCGGTATGGCTCAGCGCGCTGACGGTCGCGGCGGTGTCGCCGGTCGTTTCGGCGGCCTGGCTGTCGAGGGCGGAGTGTCCCGAGGCGCCGAGGAACGCGGCGGTCGCGGCGCCGGCGCCGCTGAGCGCGAGCAGCAGCGAGACCAGCAGCCGGCCCGCCCTGCGGACGGCGAAGACGGCGACGAGCGCGGCGAGACCGACGACGGCCAGGGCGGCGGGCACCCCGGTGACATCACGGCCGTCGGCGCTCAGGGGCACGGAGCCGCCGCCGACGAACGCCTTGCCCTCGGCCCAGGTCTGGCCGGAGGCGATCAGCACGACGGCCGCGCCGACGGCGCCGAGGAGCAGGGCAGCGGCGAGGCTGCGGCGGCTGCTCGGGGCGTCCGAAGCGGCGGCGGCAGCCGCTCGTGGCTGGGGTATGGGTACGGCACTCACGCACCCCACTATCCCCTACGGCGCCGCCCGGCGTTCAGCCGGTCGCGTTCAGCCGGTTGGCGGTGTGGACGGCGCGCAGCACGGCGGCGGCCTTGTTGCGGCATTCGGTGTCCTCGGAAACCGGGTCGGAGTCGGCGACGATGCCCGCTCCCGCCTGGACGTACGCGGTGCCGCCGCGCAGCAGGGCCGTACGGATGGCGATGGCGGTGTCGGAGTCGCCGGCGAAGTCGAGGTAGCCGACGCACCCGCCGTACACGCCGCGCCGCGTCGGCTCCAGCTCGTCGATGATCTGCAGCGCGCGCGGCTTGGGAGCACCCGAAAGAGTGCCTGCCGGGAAGCACGCGGTGAGGACGTCGAAGGCGCTGCGGCCCTCGGCGACCTGTCCGGTCACGGTGGAGACAATGTGCATCACGTGCGAGTAGCGCTCGACGGACATGAAGTCGACGACCTCGACGCTGCCGGGCCGGCAGACCCGCCCCAAGTCGTTGCGGCCGAGATCGACCAGCATCAGGTGCTCGGCGCGCTCCTTGGGGTCGGCGAGGAGTTCGTCGGCGAGCGCCTGATCCTCCTGCGGGGTCGCGCCGCGCGGCCGGGTCCCCGCGATGGGGTGCACCATCGCGTGCCCGTCCTCGACCTTGACCAGGGCCTCGGGGCTCGACCCGACGACGTCGAAGGGCGCGCCGTCGGCGCCGGTGAACCGGAAGAGGTACATGTAGGGGCTGGGGTTGGTGGCCCGCAGCACCCGGTACACGTCGAGCGCGCTCGCCGTGCAGTCGGTCTCGAAGCGCTGCGAGGGCACGACCTGGAACGCCTCCCCCGCCCTGATCCGCTCCTTGATCTCCTCGACGACGGCCTGGAAGTCGGCGCCGCCCCAGCGGGCGGTGTAGTCGGGCAGTTCGGAGGCGGGCAGCGCGGTGGGCGCGGAGTCGACGGGCCTGGCGAGGTCGGCGGCCATCGCGTCGAGCCGGGCGACGGCGTCGGCGTACGCCTCGTCCACCCCCGTGTCCAGGTCGTTGTGGTTGATCGCGTTGGCGATCAGCAGGACCGTGTTGTCCCAGTGGTCCAGGACGGCGAGGTCCGAGGTGAGCAGCATCGTCAGCTCGGGCAGCCGCAGGTCGTCGCGCGCGTGGTCGCCGATCTTCTCCAGCCTGCGGACGATGTCGAAGCCGAGGTAGCCGACCATGCCGCCGGTGAAGGGCGGCATGCCGTCGGCGAGGTCGCGCGGGGTGTGCAGCGCCTCGACCGTGGCGCGCAGGGCCGCCAGCGGATCGCCGTCCACGGGGACGCCGACCGGCGGGGTGCCGAGCCAGTGCGTGGCGCCGTCGCGCTCGGTCAGCGTGGCGGACGACCGTACGCCGACGAAGGAGTACCGGGACCAGGAACGGCCGTTCTCCGCCGACTCCAGCAGGAACGTGCCGGGCCGCTCGGCCGCCAGTTTGCGGTACAGGCCGACCGGGGTGTCGCCGTCCGCGAGGAGACGCCGGCTGACGGGGATGACGCGGCGGTCGGCCGCCAGCTTGCGGAAGGTCTCAAGATCCATGGCCGCAGACCCTACTCGTTACCCGTCACCCAGCAGGATCCCGGCGTCGAAGCACGTCCGGTCCCCGGTGTGGCAGGCGGCGCCCACCTGGTCGACCTTGACGAGCACGGTGTCGGCGTCGCAGTCCAGCGCCACCGATTTCACGTGCTGGACATGGCCGGACGTGTCGCCCTTGACCCAGTACTCCCGCCGGCTGCGCGACCAGTAGGTGCACCGCCCGGTGGTCAGGGTGCGGTGCAGCGCCTCGTCGTCCATCCACCCGAGCATCAGCACCTCGCCCGTGTCGTACTGCTGCGCGATGGCCGGAACCAGCCCCTCGGGGCTGCGCTTGAGCCGGTCGGCGATGGCGGGGTCGAGATTGCCGCTCGGGCCGGGTGCCGCGGTCGTGCTGCTCATACCGCCATTGTGCCGCGCCGCCCTGCCGGTACGGGCCCGGTGTCCACTGGGCGGACGGGTGGCCCCGGCCGTACGCTTGCGCACATGTCGACCCATGCCAAGCGTGAACGACTTCTGCTCGCCGATCTGTTGGAAGCGGCGGGGCCCGAGGCCCCGACCCTGTGCGAGGGCTGGCTGACGCGGGACCTCGCCGCCCATGTGGTGGTGCGCGAGCGCCGCCCCGACGCGGCCGGCGGGATGCTGATCTCCCGGCTGAAGAACCGCCTCGACCGTGTGCAGGGCGAATACCACGAGAAGCCGTACGAGGAGCTGATCCAGCTCATCCGTACGGGCCCGCCGCGGATCTCCCCGTACAACATCAAGCAGCTGGACGAGGCGGCCAACACCACCGAGTTCTACATCCACGCCGAGGACGTCAGGCGGGCCCAGCCCGACTGGACGCCGCGCGAGCTGGACCGGGTGTTCGCCGACTCGCTCTGGTCCCGCCTGGAGAAGGGCGCGCGGCTGATGGGCCGCAAGTCCCCGGTCGGCCTGGTGCTGCGCCTGGCCGACGGGCGCACGGCGGTGGCCCACCGCGGCACCCCGGTGGTGACGGCCACGGGCGAACCGGGCGAGCTGACGCTGTTCCTGTCGGGCCGGCAGTCGTCGGCGGACGTGGAACTGGAGGGCGACAAGGACGCGGTGACGCGGCTGCTGGAGGCGAAGCTCGGCGTCTGAACAGCCGCTGCTGTTCGAGGCTAGGTCCGCTCGTCCGGGCGGCGGGGGTGCAGGCGGCCCGCCACCAGGGCCAGGGAGACCTCCACCGCGTCGGTCGGACGGGCCAGGCTGCGGCCGGTGAGCTGTTCGAAGCGGCGCAGCCGGTTCAGGACGGTGTTGCGGTGGCAGTACAGCCGGGCCGCCGCGCGCCGCGCCGAGCCGTCGGAGTCGAGCCAGGCCGTGAGCGTCTCGACGAGCAGGTCACGGTCGGCCGGATCGAGCCGGTCCAGCGGGCCGAGCACCCGCCCGGCCAGGGCCGCGCCCAGGTCGGGTGACGAGGCGACGAGCGCGGCCGGCAGATGGTCGTCGAGGAGTACGACGCCCCCGGCGCGCGGACAGGTGCGCAGCGCGATGTCGGCGAGCCTGCGGGCCTCGCCGACGGCGGCGATCCCGGTCACGGCGGAGCTGACGCCGACGCGTACCCCCGGCGGCGGTGCGAGGCCTGCCAGCACCGAGGCGACTGTCTCGGCGCCGGTGAGCGGCACGATCGCGTGGTGGGCGTCGGCGGACGCGTGCCAGACGGCGCGAGTGCCCGGCGGCAGGGGCAGCGGCGGTGCGTCGCCCTGCGGGGTGACGCGTAGGCCGGCCACGGCGAGGACGGCGTAGCTGCCGTCCGCCGGCAGGTCCAGCATGGCGGCGGCGTCCGGCAGGTCACTGACCCGCGCCGATCCTTCGAGCAGCGCCGCCGTCATCAGCCGGAGCCGGTTCTCCCGGCGCCAGGCCATCCGGCGCTCGGTCTGCCGGTAGGCGTCGGCGACCAGGCCGCAGTGCTCGTCGACGAAGTTCCAGACGTCCGCCGCGACATGGATGAGCAGCCGGATGTCGTCGGCGTGCCGGCGCGCCGTCTCGTCGATGAGCCCCTGCCACACCATGGCGCCGCCGAGCCGGAAGGCGTGCAGCACGGCGTCGAGCGGCACGCCCTGCTCGGCGCGGGTGGCGCCGATACGCCAGGAGGTGCGGCGGGCGGCGTCCCTGGCCTCCCGTGGCCTGATCAGCGACCCGATGTTGTGCCGCAGCGAGCGGTGCACCTCCTGCCATATCTCCGACGCGTCGGCGTCGATCGCCACCCGGTAGGCGGGCTCCTGCGCCCGCAGGGTGGCGACCAGCCGGTCGGTGAGACCGGCCAGATCGTCCAGCAGCACCCGGGCGGCCCGGTGCAGCACGGCGACGGCCTCCGCGTCGACCAGTGAGCGGACGGGGGTCGTGGTACGGACCGGGAGCAGCGCGATCGGCGTCTGCTGCGTGCGGATGACATGCGGCATTGCGGCCTCCACCGGTATCGGTCGCCTGACGCCCGCAGAATGACATACCGGCCGGTCGGTACCAAGGCCCTTACCCAGCCGATCTTCGCGAACTGCCCGCGCGGGGGGTGGCGTTGCGGGTCGCGTGGCCGTCGCGGCGGCCTCACGGGGTACCGACCCGGACGGCCATCCGCCCCCGGCACGGGGCGCACGGGGCAAGCGCGCCTGCCGGGTGCCGGGCGAAACCTCGGGGCACGGGACGGAGCCTGTACGACAGGTCGTGGACGAACCCCCGGCCACCGGCACAACGCGTGCCTCACGCGGGCCACCAGCGAAAACGTCCCGCCCCGCAGGGTGGGACTCGCGGCGGGCGCGTGCAGCGGCCACCGGGCGCCGGGCGGCACCTTGTGCCTGACGCCGGGGGACGGCTAGAGGGGGGCCGGGTTTTGGTCGTCGCGGTTCAGGAGGCGGGTCAGTTCTGTGCGGGAGCGGATTCCCAGTGCCGCGAAGACGTTGCGCAGGTGGTGGTCGACCGTGCGGGTGCTCAGGGAGAGTCTCAGGGCCACCTCGCGGTTGGTCGCGCCCTCCGCCACGCAGCGGGCTATGCGCTGTTGCTGCGGGGTGAGGAGCAGCAGGTCCGGCAGGCCGGTGCCGGGGGCCGCTGCGGCCACCGACTCGCCCGCCGCGCGGAGTTCGCCGCGTACCCGGCCCGTCCAGAGCCGCGCGCCGCAGCGTTCGAAGCCGACCAGCGCGTCGCGCAGCGGGGTGCGGGCCTCGCGGGTCCTGCGCTGCCTGCGGAGCCAGTGGCCGTAGAGCAGTTGGGTGCGGGCCCGCTCGAAGTCGCCCGCCGCCCGGTCGTGATGGGTCAGGGCCTCCTCCCAGCGCGCCCCCGCCTCGTCGCCGGACGCCAGCAGGGCCCGGCAGCGGGCCAGTTGGGCGGGGGCCTGCGGATCGGCTGTCCTGCTCGTCCAGAGCGCGAACTCCTCGACCGCCCGCTGCGCCTCGCTCCCCCGCCCCGCCAGCACCGCCGCTTCCACGAAGCACGGCACCGCCAGCATCCGCGTGGCGAAGTGACCGCGCCTCGGACCCGGGCTGACCAGGGGGAACAGTCGCGCCGCCGCCTCCGCCGAGCGGCCGTCGGCGAGTTCGGCGCGGGCCACCGCCCAGGCCGCGAGGGTCGCCGCCTGGGCCAGCCCGTGCGGCTGCGCCACGGCCGCCGCCGCCTCCGCGTGCTCGGCGCACTGCGCCGACTCGCCCTCGACGGAGGCCGCCAGGGCCAGTACGGCGTGCAGATGGGCCGCCACGTTGCGCTGGCCCGACCGCTCGGCGGCGCACAGGCCCTCGCGGGCGTGGGTACGGGCCCGCGCGTGCCGTCCGGCCCGCAGTTCGCCGTAGGCGAGGTGTTCCAGCACCTGCGGCAGCAGGACGTCGGGGCCGTGCGCGCGTACGGCGGCCAGCGCCCTGGCACCCGCCCGGCACGCGGCCTCCACCTCGCCGAGTACCAGCGCGGAGATCCCGGCCCGCAGCAGCTCCGCCGCGTCGCCGGTGCGTGCCGCCGACTCGAAGCAGTCCCGCAGCAGGGCGTGGCCCTCGCTCGTCCGTCCCACGAGCACCGCGTGCATGCCGGCGCAGTACTGCCCGAGCGACGGCTCCGCGCCGTGCGGCCGTATGCGGCTCATCGCGTCCAGATAGGCGGGCGCGTCCCCCATCGCCCAGGCGGCATCGGCGGCGCCGAGCAGGGCCGTGACCGTACGGGCGGGGTCACGCAGGGCCAGCAGCGCCGCGGCCGTGAGCAGCGCCTCGCGGGCGTCGGCCACGGGCCCGTCGTACAGGGCGAGTTGGCCCCGCACGTAGTGCGCCCGCCCCGGCTCGGGCACGG
>NZ_JTIY01000001.1:4357831-4359333 GCF_000818175.1 Streptomyces sp. AcH 505 | reverse complement strand
CCGCTCGCCGGGCGCCGCCGCCGCGTACAGCACGGGCCCGTCGCCCCACCCGTCCGCCGCGTGCCGCAGCAGCGCGCTGCGCCCGAGGCCGGGCGGCGCCGTCAGTACGAGCGTGGCGCCGTGACCGGCCGTCAGCCGCGCCAGCAGGGTGTCCAGGATGGTGAGTTCACCGCTCCGGCCGTACAGGCGGTGGGGACTACGCACGGTCGTCGATGAGGTCACCTGCGTTACGTTACTGCTGTGTAACGTGGCCCGGAAGCCCCTTGGGCCGCGCCCCGTGAGGGACGCGGCCCCGCTGTGCGGTGGCACAGCCAACTTCAGGATGTGTGCGGGCAGTTGCCCCGGTACTCCTCGATCGTCAGGCTCGGCCTGGGCAGCGGGCAGAGGAACTGCTCGTAGCGGGTGTCGTTGTCGACGAACCGCTTCAGCCAGGAGACGCTGTACTTCGCGATGGTGGTGTTGGAGCTGTTCGGCGTGAGGTGCGTGGCGCCGTTCAGTTCCAGGTACGCCTTGTCCAGCGACGCGGGCAGCGAGTTGTAGAACGGCTCGGAGTGCGTGGCGACCGGCGCGATGGTGTCACCGTCCGCGCCGACGATCAGGGTGGGCGTCCGCACCTCGGGCCAGGTCTTGTCGGTGTTCCAGCCGGTCAGCGGAATGGCCGCCTGGAGCGACGTCCGGTCCTTCGCCGCCTCCAGCGTTCCGCCGCCGCCCATGGAGTGCCCCATGACGCCGAGCCGCGACGCGTCGATGCGGGTACGCACCGACGAACGCTGCGTCAGATAGTCGAGCGCGGCCAGAAGTTGGTCGCCACGGCTGGCGGGCTGGTCGAGCGTCGTGTTGGTGTCGATGGTGAAGATGACGAAGCCCTGGGAGGCCAGCCGGGGGCCGAGCCAGGCGATGCTGGACTGGGTGGCGGTGAATCCGGGCGAGATGGCCACGGCGCCGAAGGTGCCGTCCGCGGTGGAGGTCGGGTAGTAGATGGTGCCGCCGCCGAAACCGGTCACGCTCAGCGAGGACACGGAGGTCTGCGACACGGCGTACGAGCCGCGCGCCGCCTCGATGCTGGAGGTGCTGGGGGCGGGGCCGCGCTCGTACGGGTTGTCGGCGGCGCCGGCGTTACCGGCGCCGGGGATGAGCGCGACGACCAGTCCTACGGTCGCCACCGCCCCGGCCCACAGGCTGCGGACGGTACGGGATCTTGGCTGAGAGCGAGGGTGCACGGAGGGGGGTCCTCTCGGTCGTGGCGGGCCCGTGCCCGTCCCGTTGACCGGAGCGGACCTGCCGTTGTCCCTGACGCCCGCCACGATGGCGCTGCCGCGGTACGGAGGGCATCGGCAAGTTCGCCAGTGTCGCGGCGGGGTCGCCGTCCGGCGGGGGGGGGTCGCCGTCCGGCGCGGTTCGGTTGGCGGTCTTGGTTGCGGTTGTCGCCGGGGGCCGTTCCGGGGAGGCGTCCTGCGCTGCATGATTTACGGCGCGTACTCCCGAGACGCGGAGCCACCGCC
>NZ_JTIY01000001.1:4352742-4357684 GCF_000818175.1 Streptomyces sp. AcH 505 | reverse complement strand
AACCGAACGCGGCGCAGCCCCCGGGCGCGGGGTTAGCGGACCGGGTGCCCCGCCGTCCGTAGCGTTGACTTGACCTCCGCGATGCGCAAATCGCCGAAGTGGAAGACCGACGCCGCCAGTACCGCGTCCGCTCCCGCGTCGATCGCCGGCGGGAAGTCCGCCAGGCGGCCCGCGCCGCCCGACGCCACGACCGGGATCGTGACGTGCTTGCGCACGGCCGCGATCATCTCGACGTCGTACCCGTCCTTCGTACCGTCCGCGTCCATCGAGTTGAGCAGGATCTCCCCCGCCCCCAACTCCGCCGCGCGCCGCGCCCATTCGACCGCGTCGATGCCCGTGCCCGTGCGGCCGCCGTGGGTGGTGACCTCGAAGGAACCGGCCGGGGTGCGGCGCGCGTCGACGGACAGGACCAGCACCTGGCGGCCGAATCGCTGCGCGATCTCGCGGATCAGTTCGGGGCGCGCGATGGCGGCCGTGTTCACACCGACCTTGTCGGCGCCCGCCCGCAGCAGCTTGTCGACGTCCTCCGTCGTACGGACACCGCCGCCGACCGTCAGCGGGATGAAGACCTGCTCGGCGGTCCTGCGCACCACGTCGTACGTCGTCTCGCGGTCGCCGGACGACGCGGTGATGTCGAGGAACGTCAACTCGTCGGCGCCCTCGGCGTCGTAGAGCTTGGCCATCTCGACCGGGTCGCCCGCGTCGCGCAGGTTCTGGAAGTTGACGCCCTTGACGACGCGGCCGTTGTCCACGTCGAGGCAGGGGATGACCCGGACGGCGAGGCTCATGTGGCCGCTCCCGAGCGGTACGCCTCCACCTCGACCTCGACGACCAGGCTCGGGTCGATGAAGCCGGCCACGACGATCATCGAGGCCGCGGGACGGACGTCGTGGAACAGTTCGTGGTGGGCGCGGCCCACGTCGTCGGCGTCCCTGGCGTGGGTGATGTACATGCGGGTGCGCACCACGTCGGAGACTTCGAGGTTCAGTTCGCGCAGGGCGGTCACCGCGACACCGAACGCCGTCTTGGTCTGCTCGTACGGGCTGCCTTCGGCGATGCGGCCGTCGATGACCGAGGTGCATCCCGAGACCAGCACGAGGCCGTTGGGGAGTTCCACCGCGCGGGAGTAACCGATCGAGTCCTCCCACGGGTTGGTGGACGAGATCCTGCGTACGCCGCTCATCGGGATACCTCCGCAAGTGCTTCTTCGAGGGTGAACGCGTTGGCGTACAGCGCCTTCCCGACGATCGCGCCCTCGACTCCTTCGGGGACGAGCGCGGCGATGGCGCGCAGGTCCTGGAGGGACGAGACGCCGCCGGACGCGACGACGGGCTTGTCGGTGGCGGCGCAGACGTTCTTCAGGAGTTCCAGGTTGGGGCCCTGGAGCGTGCCGTCCTTGGCGATGTCGGTGACGACGTAGCGCGCGCAGCCCTCCGAGTCGAGGCGGGCCAGCGTCTCGTACAGGTCGCCGCCGTCCCGGGTCCAGCCCCGGCCGCGCAGGGTCGTGCCGCGTACGTCGAGACCGACGGCGATCTTGTCGCCGTGCTCGGCGATGATCTTCGCGACCCACTCGGGGGTCTCCAGCGCGGCGGTGCCGAGGTTGACGCGGGTGCAGCCGGTGGCGAGGGCAGCGGCGAGCGAGGCGTCGTCGCGGATGCCGCCGGACAGCTCGACCTTGATGTCCATCGCGTCGGCGACCTCGGCGATCAGCTTGCGGTTGTCGCCGGTGCCGAAGGCCGCGTCCAGGTCGACCAGATGCAGCCACTCGGCGCCCGACCGCTGCCAGGCGAGGGCCGCTTCGAGGGGCGAGCCGTACGAGGTCTCGGAGCCCGACTCGCCGTGGACGAGCCGGACGGCCTGGCCGTCGCGTACGTCGACCGCGGGGAGGAGTTCGAGCTTCGGCGCTGAGGGGACAGGAGACATCAGAGGGTTCCGATCCAGTTGGTGAGCAGCTGGGCGCCGGCGTCGCCGGACTTCTCCGGGTGGAACTGGGTGGCCCACAGGCTGCCGTTCTCGACGGCGGCCACGAACGGCTCGCCGTGAGTGGTCCAGCTGACCCTGGGTGAGCGGATCTTGGGGTTGGTGACCTGGAGGTCCCACCGGTGCACGGCGTAGGAGTGCACGAAGTAGAAGCGGGCCTCTGCGTCGAGTCCGGCGAACAGTTCGCTGTCGTCGGGCGCGGTGACGGTGTTCCACCCCATGTGCGGCACGATCGGGGCCTTCAGCGGCTCGACGCTGCCGGGCCATTCGTCCAGGCCCTCGGTCTCCACGCCGTGCTCGATGCCGCGGGCGAAGAGGATCTGCATGCCGACGCAGACGCCGAGCACCGGCCGGCCGCCCGCGAGCCTGCGGCCGATGATCCATTCGCCGCGTGCGGCGGTCAGTCCCTCCATGCAGGCGGCGAACGCGCCGACGCCGGGGACGAGCAGCCCGTCGGCGTTCATCGCCCGGTCGAAGTCGCGGGTGATCTCGACCTCGGCCCCGGTCCGCGCGACGGCGCGCTCGGCGGAGCGGACGTTGCCGAATCCGTAGTCGAAGACGACGACTCGCTTGGTCATCCGCCCCACAGCCCCTTGATGCGCAGGATGCCGGCCACCAGACAGAACACCGAGCAGAGGGCCACGAGGACGATCACGCCCACGGGCAGCTTCTGCTTGATGAACGAGTAGACGCCGCCGGCGAGGAAGAGCCCCGCCAGGATGAGCAGGGTGTTGAGGCCGGTCACAGCGCGCCCTTGGTCGAGGGGAGGATTCCCACCGCGCGCGGGTCGCGCTCGGAGGCGTAGCGCAGGGCGCGGGCGAGTGCCTTGAACTGGCACTCGACGATGTGGTGCGCGTTGCGTCCGTACGGGACGTTCACGTGCAGCGCGACCCTGGCCTGGGCGACGAACGACTCCAGGATGTGCCGGGTCATCGTCGTGTCGTAGCTGCCGATCATCGGCGCCATGTTGTCGGGCTCGGTGTGCACCAGGTACGGGCGGCCCGAGAGGTCGACGGTCACCTCGGCGAGCGATTCGTCCAGCGGGACCGTGCAGTTGCCGAAGCGGTAGAGGCCGACCTTGTCGCCGAGCGCCTGCCGGAAGGCGGCGCCGAGGGCGAGGGCGGTGTCCTCGATGGTGTGGTGCGAGTCGATGTGCAGATCGCCCTCGGTCTTGACCGTGAGGTCGAACAGGCCGTGCCGGCCGAGCTGGTCGAGCATGTGGTCGAAGAACCCGACTCCGGTCGACACGTCCACCTCGCCCCGGCCGTCGAGGTCGATCTCGACCACGACGGAGGTTTCCTTCGTACTGCGTTCCACGCGGCCGATGCGGCTCATGCGCTCTGCTCCTTCGTCAATTCACGTACCGCGTCGAGGAACGCGTCGTTCTCGGAGGGGGTGCCTGCGGTGACCCGCAGCCGGCCAGGCACGCCGTTGTCCCGGATCAGGACGCCCCGGTCGAGGATCTGCTGCCAGGCCGCGTGGGCGTCCTCGAAGCGGCCGAACTGTACGAAGTTCGCGTCCGAGTCGGTGACCTCGAAGCCGAGGGCCCGCAACTCGACGACCAGGCGGTCACGCTCGGTCTTCAGCTGCTCGACGTACCCGAGCAGCGTATCGGTGTGTTCGAGCGCGGCGAGCGCGGTGGCCTGGGTGACGGCCGACAGGTGGTACGGCAGCCGTACGAGCTGGACGGCGTCCACGACGGCGGGGTCGGCCGCGAAGTAGCCGAGCCGCAGGCCCGCCGCGCCGAACGCCTTGGACATCGTGCGGGAGACGACCAGGTTGGGCCGGCCCTCGATGAGCGGGAGCAGCGAGGGGTGGTGGCTGAATTCGACGTACGCCTCGTCCACGACGACCAGCGAGGGCCGGGCCGCCTGGGCGGCCTCGTACAGCGCGAGGACGGTGTCGGCGCCGACGGCGGTGCCGGTGGGGTTGTTGGGCGTGGTGACGAAGACGACCTCGGGGCGGTGCTCGGCGATGGCGGCCGTGGCAGCGGCGACGTCGATGGTGAAGTCGTCGTGCCGGGGGCCCGAGATCCAGCCGGTGCTGGTGCCGCGCGCGATGAGGCTGTGCATCGAGTACGACGGCTCGAAGCCGATCGCGGTGCGGCCGGGTCCGCCGAAGGTCTGCAGCAGCTGCTGGAGCACCTCGTTGGAGCCATTGGCCGCCCACACGTGGGCCGCGGTCAGCGGGTACTTGCCGGTACGGGTCAGGTAGGCGGCGAGTTCGGTGCGCAGCTCGACCGCGTCCCTGTCGGGGTAGCGGTTGAGGCCGCGGGCCGCTTCGCGCACCCGCTCGGCGATCCGCTCCACGAGCGGTTCGGGCAGCGGGTACGGGTTCTCGTTGACGTTCAGCTGGACGGGTACGTCCGGGTGGGGCGCGCCGTACGGGGACTTGCCGCGCAGTTCGTCGCGGATGGGCAGGTCGTCGATGTCCGTCATACGACCGGCACCTTCCATCCGAACCGTGCCTTGAGCGCGGCGCCGTGCGCCGGCAGGTCCTCGGCCTCGGCCAGGGTGACCACGTGGTGGGCGACCTCGGCGAGCGCGTCGCGGCTGTAGTCCACGACGTGGATGCCGCGCAGGAACGACTGGACGGACAGGCCCGAGGAGTGGCAGGCGCAGCCGCCGGTCGGCAGGACGTGGTTGGAGCCCGCGGCGTAGTCGCCGAGGGAGACCGGCGCGTAGGGGCCGACGAAGATCGCGCCCGCGTTGCGGACCCGGTCGGCCACCGCCGCCGCGTCGTCGGTCTGGATCTCCAGGTGCTCGGCGCCGTACGCGTCGACCACCCGCAGTCCGTCGTCGATGGAGTCGACGAGGACGATCGCGGACTGCCGTCCCGCGAGGGCGGGGCCGATCCGGTCGGCGCTGTGCTTGGCCGCGGCGACCTGCGGTTCCAGTTCCTTCTCCACCGCCGCGGCGAGGTCGGCCGAGTCGGTGACGAGGACGGCGGCGGCCAGCGGGTC
>NZ_JTIY01000001.1:4349223-4352172 GCF_000818175.1 Streptomyces sp. AcH 505 | reverse complement strand
CTCCACCGCCGCGGCGAGGTCGGCCGAGTCGGTGACGAGGACGGCGGCGGCCAGCGGGTCGTGCTCGGCCTGGCTGATCAGGTCGGCTGCGACGTGCACGGGGTCGGCGGTCGAGTCGGCGAGAACGGCGATCTCGGTGGGACCCGCCTCGGCGTCGATGCCGATCCGGCCGGTGAAGTAGCGCTTGGCGGCCGCGACCCAGATGTTGCCGGGGCCGGTGACCATGTTGGCGGGCGGACAGCCGTCGGGACCCGGGACGCCGTACGCGAACATGGCGACGGCGCTCGCGCCGCCCGCCGCGTAGACCTCGTCCACACCGAGGAGCGCGCAGGCGGCGAGGATCGTGGGGTGCGGCAGGCCGCCGAACTCACGCTGCGCCGGGGAGGCGAGCGCGATCGACTCGACGCCGGCCTCCTGCGCGGGGACCACGTTCATGATCACGGACGACGGGTAGACGGACCGGCCGCCCGGTGCGTACAGCCCGACGCGCTCGACGGGCACCCACTTCTCGGTGACCGTGCCGCCGGGGACGACCTGGGTGGTGTGCGCGGAGCGCCGCTGCGCGCGGTGGACCAGCCGGGCGCGCCTGATCGACTCCTCCAGGGCGGCCCGTACGGCGGGATCGAGCTGCGCCAGCGCGGCGTCGATGGCCTCGGCCGGCACCCGGACGCGCTCCAGCGTCACCCCGTCGAACGTCGCCGCGGACTCGATCAGCGCCGCCGTGCCCCGATGGCGTACGTCCTCGCAGAGGGGCCGCACCTTCTCCAGGGCGGCTTCCACGTCGAACTCGGCTCGGGGCAGCAGGTCACGCAGGGCGCCACCCTCGGGGAGGGTGTCGCCGCGCAGATCGATTCGTGAGATCACGTGGTCAATTCTCGCAGACCGGATCAGCGCTCCGGTCGCCCGTATCACTGGCTGATACATGTCCCGGGCGCCGCACGGGACGGCTACTCTCTGGGCCCACTGTTACCGGCGGGAAGCGCGAGGAGGGGGAGGACGGAGTGAGCGATCAGGACGACGGCGAGGCTCCGGACTGGCTCAGCGCCACGGAACTCGGCATGTGGCAGGCGTTCCGCAACGGGAGCACGTACGACCTGTCCGCCTCCGACCCGGTGCTGGACGACCCCTTCTCGGCCCGTCCCTGGGGTATCGAGCGGTCCGTACGGGCCAGGGTCGTGGCGCTGCTGCTGCTCAGCGGCCCGCCCGCGCTGCCGGGGCGGGTCTCGGCGCTGAAGCTGCGCGGGGTGCAGATCACCGGCACGCTCACGCTGGCGGGCGGCATCGTCGCGCCGTTCGTGGAGCTGACCGGCTGCCGCTTCGAGAACGAGGTGGTGCTGCCGGAGGCGCACTTCACGACGGTACGTATCGCGCGCTGCGCCCTGCCCCGGCTGGACGCCGCCCGGCTGCACACCGAGGGGGACCTGCATCTGCCGGGCTGCCGGATCGAGCACGGCATCCGGCTGACGGACGCCCGTATCGGCACGGATCTGCTGATCAGTCAGATCGATGTCCGGCCCGACCGGCGCGGCCGGGCGATCGTCGCCGACGGGATGTCGGTCGGGCAGGATCTGCAGGCCGACCAGATCGAGACATACGGCGAGATCAGCCTGCGCGGTGCGAGCGTCGGGGTGTCGATGAGCATGCGCGGCAGCAAGCTGCGCGCCACGCCCGGCCGGCGGGCGCTGAACGCGCCGCAGCTTTCGGTGGAGCGGTCGTTCCACCTGGCGAGCGTGTGGGTGACCGAGGCGACGGGCAGCGCCGGCGCGACACCGCCGTACGGCATCGGGCACGTCCCCGAGCCGGTGCCCGGCACCGAGCTGCGCCGCTTCGAGTGCCACGGCGGGGTACGGCTCGACGACGGCCGGTTCGGGGACGCCGTCGATCTGGGCCAGGCGCGGTTCTTCCTGGCCGCCGACGAGGAGCTGTCGCTGCGCCGGATCGTCACGCCCGAGCTGCGGTTCACCTGCGAGGCCCCGCAGGACGGCCGGGTCGTGCTGAACGGCGCGAAGATCGTCACGCTGGTCGACATCTCGACGGCCTGGCCGGGTCCCGGCGGGCTCGCGATGGGCGGTTTCCTGTACGAGAACCTCGTCCCGTACGGCCACTTCCCGCTGGTGCGGCGGCTGGACTGGCTGGCCGCCGCCACGCCCGAGTACTCCCCCGAGCCGTACGAGCGCCTCGCGCAGGTGCTGCGGACGGGCGGTGAGGACGCCGACGCCCGTGAGGTGCTGCTGGCCAAGCAGCGCAGACGGCGCGAGACGCTGCCGCTGGCGGCGAAGGTCTGGGGCTATCTGCAGGACTGGACCGTGGCCTACGGCTACCGGCCGGGCCGGGCCGCGCTGTGGATGGCCGTGCTGTGGGCCGCGGGCGCCGTCGCCTTCTCCCGGCACGCGCCCGCGCCGCTCCAGGCGGACTCGCATCCGCAGTGGAACCCGGCGCTGTACGCCCTCGATCTGCTGATCCCGGTGATCAATCTGGGGCAGGACGGCTACTGGCGTCCCGCGGGCGGCTGGCAGTGGGCGTCGGCGGCGCTGATCGTGCTCGGCTGGATACTCGCCACGACTGTCGCGGCAGGCGCCTCCCGCCTCCTACGCCGCGGCTGACCCAGCTTTCTTTGCCCTGCCTTTACTTGCGCCAGGACAACCTTCCGGCTCGCCACCAAAGCTTCACAGCAGCCCTCTGGCGCGTCTACGACCTGCGGCTTTCAATGGTCCGCACCATGTCATTGCTTCGCGCTCTGATCAGCACCGCGCGCATGGTCCGGCACACCCCGCTGCTCGCCACGGGTCTGCCTCCGGACGACGCGGTACTGCTCGATGCCCCCGACGAGCGGCTGGCCCCCGCGCTGGTCTCCGCCGCACTCGGCGAGTACGAGCACGCGGCGAAACTGCTCGCCACCACCCGGGAGTCGGCCGAGTGGGAGAACCGCGACCGCTACGTGACGCGGCT
>NZ_JTIY01000001.1:4345057-4349027 GCF_000818175.1 Streptomyces sp. AcH 505 | reverse complement strand
GACGAGTGGCTGGCCGCCTGGCTGCGCGCGGCGCCGGGCGATCCCGACGCGCTCGTCGTCATGGCCGAGCTGACGGTCCGCAGGGCCTGGGAGTCACCGGCCAGGGCCGAGCGGCTGCGCGAGAGCGGCCCGCTGATCGACGCGGCGGCCGAGGCGGACCCGCGCGACCCGGTGCCCTGGCGCATCGCGCTGGACCACGCGCGCGGCACGCACGCGCCGCACACCGCCTTCGAGTCGCTGTGGGAACAGGCGGTGCGGCGCGCCTCGCACCACTACGGCGTCCATGTCGCCGCCCTGCTCTACCTGTCGGCCCAGTGGTACGGCTCGCACAGCGAGTGCTTCGACTTCGCCGAGCAGGCCGCGCAGGACGCGCTGCCCGGATCGCTGGTACAGGCGCTGCCGGTGAGGGCCGCCTTCACCCAGCTGCTCAGCGGCACCCCGACCTCCGTACAGGCGGACCGGATCGACCGGGCAGCCGATCTCGCCGTCGCCGTCTCGGCCCGGTACGAGGCCGCCGATCCGTGGCCGGCCGAGGTCCGCAACCTGCTGGCGTACGTCCTGCTCGCGCGCGGCAGATGGGCGGAGGCGCTGGAGCAGTTCCGGCTGATCGGACCGCACGCGACGTCCTTCCCGTGGACGTGTTTCACCGACGATCCGCTGGGTCAGTTCCTGGAAACGCGGGACGGTCTGCGGATCCAGGTGGCCTCGGCGACGCCTTTGCGCGGCCGCGCAGACCGGAGAGGCGCCCGCGGCCATTACGCTTGACCGTTGTGACCACCGCTCGCCTCCCTCTCTTCCCGCTGAACGCGGTGCTGTTCCCCGGCCTCGTCCTGCCGCTGAACGTCTTCGAGGAGCGCTACCGCGCCTTGATGCGTGAGCTGCTGAAGACCGACGAGTCCGAGGGACGGCGCTTCGCCGTGGTCGCCATCCGCGACGGGCGCGAACTGGCGCCGACCGCCTCCGGCATGCCGGACCAGGCGGCCGTGCCCGAACGCGGTCCCGCCGAAGGGTTCGGCCCCGAACCGCTCGACGCGTTCCATCCCGTGGGGTGCGTCGCCGACGCCGCGACGATCCGCGAACGCCCCGACGGCACCTTCGAGGTGGTCGTCACCGGCACCACCCGGGTGCGGCTCCTGTCGGTCGAGGCCGGCGGCGCCTTCCTGACGGCCGAAGTCGAGGAGCTGCCGGAGGAGGAGGGCGAAGGGGCCGGCGCGCTCGCCGAGGGGGTGCTGCGGGCCTTCCAGAGCTATCAGAAGCGGCTGGCCGGGGCGAGGGAGCGCACCCTCTCCACGGAGACCGAGCTGCCGGACGAGCCGTCCGTGGTGTCGTACCTGGTCGCGGCGGCGGCCGTGCTGGACATCCCGACGAAGCAGCGGCTGCTCGAAGCGGACGACACGGCGGACCGGCTGCGCCAGGAGCTGAAACTGCTGCGGGCCGAGACGGCGGTGATCCGGCATCTGCCGTCACTGCCGGCCGCCGAGCTGACGCAGACCCGCACCAACCCCAACTGACCCACCGACTCCGACTGACCCCCCGGCAGCGACCGGCTCACCGACTCCGACCGACGTACGGGAACCGATGGCGAAGAAGGCCAGGAAACAAGCGGGCGGCACCCCTGCGACGGTCGCGCTGACCGCGGCGGGCACCGCGTACACCCTGCACGAGTACGCGCACGACCCGGCGTCGCCCTCGTACGGCGAGGAGGCGGCGCGTGCGCTGGGCGTCTCCCCCGAGCGGGTCTTCAAGACGCTGGTCGCCGACGTCGACGGCGAGCTGACCGTCGCCGTCGTACCGGTGGCGGGCTCGCTGGACCTCAAGGCGCTGGCGGCGGCCGTCGGCGGCAAGCGTGCCGCGATGGCCGACCCCGCGGCGGCCGAGCGCACCACGGGCTATGTACGGGGCGGCATCTCGCCGCTCGGGCAGCGCAAGCGGCTGCGTACGGTGCTGGACGCCTCGGCGGCCGGCCATCCCACGGTCTGTGTCTCGGCGGGCCGCCGCGGCCTGGAGGTCGAGCTGGCGCCCGCCGACCTGGCGGCGCTGACGTCGGCGGTCCTGGCCCCGATCGGCCGCGCCGGCTGAGCCAGGTCCTGTCCGGCCGGTCTTCGCGGATCAGCCTGCGGCGTCCGGTGCGGTGCATCGCAAGGCGGAGGATCATCCCCGTAGTGGTTGTACGGGGATCGGTCCGACAACGCGGCGAGGTGCCGTGCCAGGCGTCGCGGGCCCGCGAAGACCGGCCGGGCAGGACCTAGTTGTCGGGCCCGCCCCACGCCTGGTCGGCGGGTCCCGGGCGGTCCTGGTGGCCGTTCTGCTGCGCCGTACCGCCGTCAGCGCCGCCGCTCTGCGGCTGGGCGTACATCGCTCCCCAGTCGGGCTCCGGGTCGCGCGGCGCGAACAGCGCCGTCAGCGCCAGGTGGACGACCATGGCGGCGACCGGCCAGGCGAGCAGCGCGCCCTTCATGTTCAGTTCGAGCGGCGCGTCGAAGGTGACGCCCTTGCCCGCCGCGCGCGCGTGCGCCACCACGTCCGAGGTGGGGCCGAGCCAGCCGCCCACCTTCCAGGCGATGACGGCGCCGAGCAGCCCGCCCAGCGCCAGCGCCACGACCAGCGGGACGCCGCCGCGCCTGCGGAAGAAGAACACCAGCGCCGAGGTGACCAGGCCGAAGGCCAGGGCGAGCAGGACAAACGTTCCGTCGGCGCCGATCGCCTCCTCCCCCTCGGTGTCCTTGAGGAAGACGGCGGTGTTGTCGGAGATCAGCGGAATACGCGGCGCGAGCCAGAGCCACAGCAGCCCCAGCAGCACGCCGGACACGGCGGTCGCGGCGAACACCACGGCGGCCTGGCGCAGCTCCTTGGTCATATCGGGCCCTTCCTCCGCTTTGTCCCCCGCGTAGGGCGAAGCGCCGGCCTGCGGCATCTGCCAGGGGTCTTGATTCGGCGGCGGCTGGTGCGGCGGCGTCAGAGGAGCGGTCACTGTGCCATCGTGCCAGGCCTGTTCGAAGGGCGCCTCACCGGACTGCCGCACGCCGGTACGCCCACGTCGCGACGGCGAGCGAGGCGACACCGACGCCGGCGCACACGCCCAGGTCGATGCAGACGGCCGACCAGTCCGGATGCGGGTCGAACGAACGGGCGAGCGCTTCGACGCCGTACGTCGAAGGCAGCAGATCGCGCAGCCAGCCGACCGGGCCGGGCAGCCGGTCGGCGGGCAGGACGCCCAGCAGCAGCGCCGCCGACATGCCGAGCTGGCCCAGCAGCGTGGCGATCTCCTGCCGGGGTGCCAGCAGCCCGCACGCGGCGCCCAGGCCGGACAGGGCGGCGCCGGACAGCGGGACGACGGCGAGCAGGATCCACAGATGGGCGAGCGGCAGCTGGAACATGGCGCTGCCGGCGAGAGCGGTGACGACCGTGCCCGGCACGGTGAAGGAGGCGTAGGCGCCGGCGGCGCCGAGCACGACGGCGGCGGGCGGCACCGGCAGGGTGGCGTAGTGGTCGAGACCGCCGCTCGCCCGCAGCTGGCCGAAGTACTGGGCGAGCAGGTTGAGCGCGACGAAGGCGACGACGAGCACGCTCGCCCCCGCGACGACGGCGCGCGCCTCCGAGCCGCCCTCGACGACGCCCCGCATCAGGACCATGATCCCGACGGACTGGAAGGTCGCGACGAACAGCAGCGGGATCCGGGCGACCCGGGCCCGGGAGAGCTGCGCCCGGTAGACGGCGGCGAGCGAGGGCAGCAGCCTGGCGCGCGGGGCGAGCGGCGCGGGTACGGACCTGGCCGGCTCACCCCGGGTCTTGGCGGCCGGGTCGGCCCGTCCGGACACGGCCTCCGCTGGCACGATGCTCACCTGCCACTGCTCCTGTCGTCGGTCATGCCTTGACCAGCCCCTTCGTCCGTCCGCCGAGCGCGAGATAGACGTCCTCCAGGCTCGGCGTCGCCAGGGTGAAGTCGTCCAGGGCCGCGAAGGCGGCGCCG
>NZ_JTIY01000001.1:4332094-4344565 GCF_000818175.1 Streptomyces sp. AcH 505 | reverse complement strand
CGGCCCGTGCCTCGTCGGGGGCGAGCCGCAGCACCCAGCGCCGCCCCGACTCCTGCGCCGAGTCGCGCAGGGCGGCCACCTCGGGCACGTCGAGCGGGGCGCGCTCGCGCCACATCAGCTCGACCCTGACCTCCCCGGCGACCTGTTCCTTGAGCCCGGACGGGGTGTCGCAGGCGATGACCTTGCCGCGTTCCAGGACGGCGACCCGGTCGAGCACGGTCTCCGCCTCGATGACGTTGTGGGTGACGAGCAGGACGGTCGCGCCCTGTTCGACGCGCCTGCGGTCGACGGCGGCCCAGACGGCGCGCCGGGCGACCGGGTCCATGCCGGTGGTGGGCTCGTCGAGGACCAGGACGGGCCGCTCGCCGACCAGGACGGTGGCGAAGCACGCCAGCCGCCGCTGGCCGCCCGAGAGCTTCTTCAGGGGCCGTCCGGCGATCTCGGTCAGGCCCAGTTCGTCCAGGACGGCGTCCCGGGCCGTACGGGCCTCGCGCAGCGTCAGCCCGCGCAGCCGGCCGGTGGTCTCGGCGGCGAGCGCCACCGTCAGCTCGTCCAGCGCCGTGGACTCCTGGCCGAGGTAGCCGACGAGCCGGGAGGCCAGTTCGGGATGGCGCACCAGGTCGTGGCCGAGCATCTCGACGCTGCCGGAGTCGGGCCGCATCAGTCCGGTGAGCTGCCGTACGAGGGTGGACTTGCCGGCGCCGTTGGGCCCGAGCAGGCCGAAGATCTCGCCGCGCCGCACGTCGAGGCTGATCCCGTCGGTGGCGCGCACCTCGGGCGTCGCCGGGGTGCCCCGGCCGCCGCGCGCGGCGGGGTACGTCTTCACCAGATCGCGCACCACGCACACCGTACTCACGAGGTACGAGCCTACGTTGTCCGGTGCGTACCGCTTCTACTCGGGTGCTGCCCCGTGCTCGGCGGCTGCCCTGACGTCGATCTCCCGCCAGAAGCCCGCCCGGATGGCGTAGCGGTCGTGCTCGTCGATCTGGTCGTCCTTGTGGGCGAGCAGCCCGAACCGCGCCGCGTACCTGAGCAGTTCGCCGTCGATGCGGTGCGGGATGCGCGGATACATCACGGAGAGCGCCTGCACGTGGGCCGTCTCGGGCAGCCGGGCCATCCAGCGGCGGGCGAAGACCTGGCCGACCTCGAAGGGGTCGCCGCCGACGGTGGTGATGTCCTCCTCGCGGTCGGCCCAGCGCTGTTCGGCGCTGGTGAGCTGGGCGAGGGTGGGCAGTGAGGCGGTCTCGGGCGGCTCGCCCGCCGGGCCGCCGCCGGGGCGTTCGACCCAGCCCTTGTCGGACGACCAGCGCAGCGTCGCACCGGCCGGGCCGCGCTGTTCGGCGGGGGGCTGGATGCCGGGGGCGCGCAGGCTCGCGAGGTCCTTGGGGGTGGGGACGCCCTTGGTGCCGGGGTGCGGCTGGGCGGTGTCGTGGTCGTGGTCGTGGGTGTGCTCGACGGCCGGCGCCGACGAGCCGTTCTGCCCGGCCGCCGTCTGTGCCTCGGCGGCCCGTTCCGCCGAGGCGGCGAGCGCCGATTCGGGCAGCGGCGCCGAGAGGATCGCCGCGATCTCGGGCCGGGTGCCGGGGGTGGGCGCGCAGACACCGCCGAAGTCCTTGGCGCGTACGGCCTTGGTGATCCACGCGCGGTCGAGGACCCGCCGCTCGTCGGCCTCGGCGACCAGGTCCTCCGACTGGTTGTAGTCGCCGTCGGCGGCCTGGACGGCCCAGAGGTGGACGGCGACGCCGTGCTCCTTGGCGGACATCAGACCGGGAAGCAGATCACCGTCACCGGTGACAAGTACGACGTCCGAGCAGGCGCGGTTTCTGGCCAGTTCGGTGAGTTCCGCGTGCATCGCCGCGTCGACGCCCTTCTGCGCCCAGCGCCCGTCGCTGCGGGTGAGAGCGCCCAGCCTGACCGTGACCCGTGGCATGACGCGCAGCCGCCGGTGTTCGGGCTGCGGGACCCGGTCGGGGGCGCCGTCGAACCAGTAGATCCGCAGCAGGGGCTGTTCGGTGTCGTGCTCTGCCCGTTCGCGCAGGCCCTGGATGAGGGCGGAGTGGTCCACGGTGATGCGGGAGCGGGCCGGTTCTCCGGCGAGGAGACTCGCGGCGGCGCCCAGCAGATAGCCGGCGTCCACCAGGACAACGCAGCGGTCCACGTGTTCCACCTTCTCTCGGGAACCTCGGGATCGGGATGGTGAAGGTTTCCTTCGAGTCTGCCCGACCACGTGAGCGTTAACGTCCGGAACTCGATCATCGGCGTGGCGTATCGCCGGACAGGCCGCTGACGAGGCACCACTACACACGGCAATGATCCAAAATGCGGCCATATGCCCTGTATGTGAGTCTGAACGCGATCCGCCCCAGCTACTCCTACAGGAGGCATCGCCATGGCCAAGAACAAGAACCGTGACCGCAGCAAGCAGCAGGCCCCGTCGTCGGACCGCTCCGGCGAGCAGGACCGGTCGTCGTCCATGGAGGACCGCACGGAGCAGGTGCAGTCGCGCATAACCCCGTCGGACGTGCCGCACAAGGGCCGCGAGAAGCGCTTCGGCCACAACTGACGCCGTACCGCTGACGCGTGTACGTCCGGGCGGGGTGCTAGCCGGCCAGACAGGCCGGGCCGAGCAGCACCTTCAGATCGCCGAACAGGGCGGGGTCGGGCTGGACGCGGTGCCGGTCGAGCCGCAGCACCGTGGTCTTCCGGGCGCCCTGGAGTTTGATCCGGACCTCGGAGTTGCCCCGGTGGCTGCCGAGGATCTCGCCGAGCCTGCTGACCATCGGCGGGGTGACCTTCACCGTGGGGATGGTGATGGTGACGGGCGCGTCGGTCCCTGCCGACGACACGTCGGGGACCTGGAGCTCCATGGCGACAAGCCGGGGGATGTCCTCGCGCTTGTCGAGCCGGCCCTTGACGAAGACGACCGTGTCCTCGACGAGCTGGGTCGAGACCAGCTGATAGGTCGCGGGGAAGAACATGCACTCGATCGAGCCGGCCAGGTCCTCGACGGTGGCGATGGCCCAGGCGTTGCCCTGCTTGGTCATCTTGCGCTGGAGCCCGGAGATGATCCCGCCGATGGTCACCACCGCGCCGTCGGCGTGCTCACCGCCCGTGAGCTGCGAGATCGCCGCGTCCGACTTGTCGGAGAGCACATGCTCGATGCCGAACAGCGGGTGGTCGGAGACATAGAGCCCGAGCATCTCCCGCTCCTGCGCGAGCAGGTACGACTTGTCCCACTCGATGTCGGAGAACTCGACGTCGAGCCCGAAGCCCGGCTCGTTGCTCTCCTCCTCGCCGCTGCCGAACAGGTCGAACTGGCCCTCGGCCTCCTTGCGCTTGACCTGGACCACGTTGTCGATCATCGGCTCGTGATGGGCGACCAGCCCCTTGCGGGTGTGGCCCATCTCGTCGAAGGCGCCCGCCTTGATCAGCGATTCCACCGTGCGCTTGTTGCAGACGACCGCCTCGACCTTGTCGAGGAAGTCGGGGAAGGAGGCGTACTTCCCCTTGGCCTTGCGGCACCGGATGATCGAGTCGACCACGTTGGTGCCCACGTTCCTCACGGCGGTCAGGCCGAAGAGGATCACGTCGTCGCCCTGCGCCGCGAAGTTCGACTGGGACTCGTTCACGTTGGGCGGCAGGACCTTGATGCCCATCCGGCGGCACTCGTTGAGGTAGACGGCCGACTTGTCCTTGTCGTCCTTCACGGACGTCAGCAGCGCGGCCATGTACTCGGCGGGGTAGTTCGCCTTCAGATACGCGGTCCAGTACGTGACCAGGCCGTACGCGGACGAGTGCGCCTTGTTGAAGGCGTAGCCGGCGAACGGGACCAGCACGTCCCACAGGGCCTTGATGGCCTCGTCCGAGTAGTTGTTCTTCTTGGCGCCGGCCTGGAACAGGACGAAGTTCTTGGCCAGCTCGTCGGCCTTCTTCTTGCCCATCACGCGACGGAGGATGTCGGCCTCGCCGAGCGAGTACCCGGCGATGATCTGGGCGGCCTTCTGCACCTGCTCCTGGTAGACGATCAGGCCGTGGGTCAGCCCGAGCACCTCACGCAGCGGCTCCTCCAGCTCCGGGTGGATCGGGGTGATCTCCTGCTGGCCGTTCTTGCGCAGGGCGTAGTTCGTGTGCGAGTTCATGCCCATCGGGCCCGGCCGGTACAGGGCGGAGACGGCGGAAATGTCCTCGAAGTTGTCGGGCTTCATCAGCCGCAGCAGCGAGCGCATCGGCCCGCCGTCGAACTGGAAGACACCGAGCGTGTCGCCCCTGCACAGCAGCTCGTACGTCGTCGGGTCGTCCAGCGGCAGGGCCAGCAGGTCCAGGTCGACGCCCTTGTTGGCCTTCACCATCTTGACGGCGTCGTCCATGATCGTCAGGTTGCGCAGCCCCAGGAAGTCCATCTTCAGCAGGCCGAGCGACTCGCAGCTCGGGTAGTCCCACTGGGTGATCGTCACCTGGTCGGTGTGGCGCACCCACACCGGCACATGGTCGGTGATCGTCTCGCTGGACATGATCACGCCGGCCGCGTGCACACCCATCTGCCGGACCAGGCCCTCGACGCCCTTCGCCGTGTCGATGACCTTCTTCACGTCCGGCTCGTTCTCGTACATCCCCCGGATCTCGCCCGCCTCGCCGTAGCGCGGGTGCTTGGGGTCGGTGATGCCGTTGAGGTCGATGCCCTTGCCGAGGACGTCGGCGGGCATCGCCTTGGTGAGCCGGTCACCCATCGCGTACGGGTAGCCCAGCACCCGCGCGGAGTCCTTGATCGCGTTCTTCGCCTTGATCTTGCCGTACGTGCCGATCATGGCGACCTTGTCGGCGCCGTACTTCTCCGTCACGTACCGGATGACCTCGCCGCGCCGGCGTTCGTCGAAGTCGATGTCGACGTCCGGCATGGAGATGCGCTCGGGGTTGAGGAACCGCTCGAAGATCAGGCCGTGCTCGATCGGGTCGAGGTCGGTGATGCCCATCGCGTACGAGACGATCGAGCCGGCCGCCGAGCCACGGCCGGGGCCGACCGCGATGCCGTTGTTCTTGGCCCACATGATGAAGTCGGCGACCACCAGGAAGTACCCGGGGAAGCCCATCTCGATGATGATCCCCATCTCGTACTCGACCTGCTTCTGCCGGTCCTCGGGGATGCCGTTCGGGTAGCGGCGGGCCATCCCCCGCATCGTCTCTTCCTTGAACCAGGTGACCTCGGTGAAGCCGTCCGGCACGTCGAACCTGGGCATCAGGTTCTTCTCCTGGAACATGCCCTCGGTGTCGATCTGCTGGGCCACCAGCAGGGTGTTGGCGCACCCTTCCTGCCAGGCGTCCGACGAGTCGACCGCGTACATCTCGTCGGTCGACTTCAGGTAGTAGCCCGTGCCGTCGAACCGGAACCGGTCCGGGTCCGAGAGGTTCTTGCCGGTCTGGATGCACAGCAGCGCGTCGTGCGCCGTTGCCTCGTTGGCGTACGTGTAGTGCGAGTCGTTGGTGACCAGCGGCGGGATCCCGAGCTTCTTGCCCACTTCGAGCAGCCCGTCACGCACGCGCCGCTCGATCTCGATCCCGTGGTCCATCAGCTCCAGGAAGTACCGGTCCTTGCCGAAGATGTCCTGGTACTCGGAGGCCGCCTTCAGCGCCTCGTCGAACTGGCCGAGCCGCAGCCGGGTCTGCAACTCGCCGGACGGGCAGCCGGTGGAGGCGATCAGACCTTCGGACCACTTGGCGATGGTCTCCTTGTCCATCCGCGGCCACTTGGTCAGCCAGCCCTCCGCGTACGCGTCGGAGGAGAGCCGGAAGATGTTGTGCAGCCCCGTCGCGTTCGACGCCCAGATCGTCTTGTGCGTGTAACCGCCGGAACCCGACACGTCGTCACGCTTCTGGTGCGGCTGGCCCCACTGCACCTTGCGCTTGTTGCGCCGCGACTCGGGCGCCACGTACGCCTCGATGCCGATGATCGGCGTCACGTCCGCCTTCTTCGCCTGATGGAAGAAGTCGTACGCGCCGTGCAGATTCCCGTGGTCCGTCATGGCGATGTGGGACATCCCCATCTCTTTGCACGCGTTGAACATGTCGCCGAGCCGCGCGGCACCGTCCAGGAGCGAGTACTGGGTGTGCACGTGCAGGTGCGTGAACGGCGGCTTTGTCACGGTGCTGGCCTCCAACGAACGGCAGGGGGGAACAGCGTGGAAGTCTACGACTCGGGACCGACAGACGCGGGCACTCCCGGGCACTCGCGAGTACCGTCGTGCGTTGCGCATTCCGGGGCCCTTGCCGGGCCCGTAACACCCACCATCCCGCCCAGGAGGCACCCAGCGATGTCGGTCCCGCGACCCGTTGAAGCAGCTGACGAGGGACGCGGCGAGGAGATCCTCGCCGTGTTCGACACCGCGTTCGGCGAGCTTCTGGCGGCCGATCCAGCAGCCTTCCAGGTGAAGTTCCGCAAGATGGCCGCCTCGGCCTTCGCCTTCTACCGGGGCACGGCGTGCCTGTTCTACAACGACCTGGAGAAGGAGGGTGCGGGCAGCAGGGCGGCCGGCCCGTTCCTCGACGAGCGGACCGCCCGGGTGTGGATCCACGGCGATCTGCACGCGGAGAACTTCGGCACGTACATGGACGCCAACGGCCGGCTGATCTTCAACGTCAACGACTTCGACGAGGCGTACGTCGGCCCGTTCACCTGGGACCTCCAGCGCCTCGCCGCCTCGCTGGCGCTGATCGGCTACACCAAGGCGTTCAGCGACGAGCAGATCACCGAACTGGTGGAGATCTACGCGGGCGCCTACCGGGAGCGGATCCACGCCCTGGCCACCGGCGCCAAGAACGACGAGGTGCCGCCCTTCACGCTGGACACCGCCGAGGGCCCGCTGCTCGGCGTGCTGCGCTCGGCCCGCTCGCTGACCCGCTTCGGACTGCTCGACTCGATGACCGAGATCCGCGAGTGGGAGCGGCGGTTCTCGCCCGGCGGCAGCTCGGTCGAACTGGACGCGGCGACCCGCTACAAGATCCTGGCCGCCTTCGACGGCTATCTGGAGACCCTGCCGGACTCCAGCCTGACCCGGCCCGACTCCTACCGCGTCAAGGACGTGGTGGGGCGGCGCGGCATCGGCATCGGCTCGGCGGGCCTGCCCTCCTACAACATCCTGCTGGAGGGCAACAGCGACGCGCTGGAGAACGACGTCGTGATCTACATGAAGCAGGCGCAGACCCCGGCGGTCTCCCGGCACATCACCGACGCCGCCGTACGGGACTACTTCCAGCACGAGGGCCACCGCACGGTCATCTCCCAGCGGGCCCTGCAGGCGCACGCCGACCCGTGGCTCGGCTGGACCGAGCTGGACGGCGCCGGCCAGCTGGTGGCGGAGATCTCCCCGTACGCGGTCGATCTCGACTGGTCGGACCTGGACGACCCGGAGGAGATCGCGGCGGTCGTCGCCGACCTCGGCAGGGCCACGGCCACGATGCACGCGGCCGCCGACGATGAGAGTGGTCACACTCTGGTGCCGTTCTCCACCGAGCGGGCCATCGACGCGGCCATCGCGGGCGACGAGGAGAACTTCGCGCGGCTGCTGGTGGACTTCGCCCACGCCTACGGGGCACGGGCCAGGGCCGACCACCAGATCTTCGTGGACCTCTTCCGCAACGGCCGGCTGGCGCCGTAACGGCCCGCCGCGCGCCGAAGCTCTCAGCATTTTCTCACCCGCTCCTTTAGGGCGGGCATACAGGGCGCCATGGCACACTCGGCGACGATGGACATATCCGGGACGCAGCTCAGGGCGGCGCGGGCAGCACTCTTCACGGCACTGGTCGTGACGCTGTCCGCGGGCTCGCACGTGCTGCTCTCCCGGGCGCCGCTTCCGCTGTCCGTCGTCGCCGGGCTGAGCGCCGTGGTCTTCGCCCTCGCCTACGCGACCGGCGGCCGTGAGCGGAGCTTCGGCCGCACGGCGGCGTTGCTCGTCCCGCTCGAACTGGCCGCGGACACCGTCTTCACCGCGGGCCAGCACGTCTGTTACGGCCCGGCGGGCGGGCCCGTCGCCGGGTCGCTGCGCTCCGTCGGCTTCGACGTCCTGTGCGGCGGCGCCGTCGGCACCCCGCTGCCGGGCGTGGCCTCCCCCGGCGGCAGCATCGCAGCGCTGCTCAGCTCGCCCGACCCGGCGCTGCCCTGGCTGCTGCTCGCCGTGCATGTCTCGGTCGGTATGTTCGCCGCCTACTGGCTGCGGCACGGCGAGTCGGCCCTCGCCTCGCTGGTACGCGCCGTCGCCACCCTCGCCTTCCGCCCGCTGCTGACCGCGGCCGGCGTGGCGGGCACGGTGCGCGGCGCCGTCCGGCGCGGGGCGCGCCCGGCCGACCGCCCGCGCTTCTCCCGTACCCGGCTTCTCGTGCACTCCGTAGGACGGCGGGGACCTCCGCGTCTCGCGCTGGGCTCCGTCTGAGCCGCAGCTCCCCCGCGTCCCTCTTCTCTCAGTACCTCAGTACGTCACACGGAGTGAACCCCCATGAGCACACGCAACAACCAGTCCAACAAGGCTGCCGCCCGCGAGCGGCTGCGCGAGGAGCGCGAGCGGCAGGCGCGCAAGGACAAGGTCCGCAGGCAGTCCATCGTCGGCGGCTCGGTCGTCGTGGTCCTCGCGATAGCCGCAGGTGTCGGCTTCGCCGTCGTGCAGTCCAACAAGCCCGACCACTGGGAGGCGGCGAAGAAGGTGACGAACGTCGTCGCGCCCGCCCACACCTCGGGCACGGACGGCACGACCGTCGTCATCGGCAAGTCCACCGCCAAGAAGACCCTGCAGACGTTCGAGGACCCGCGCTGCCCGATCTGCGCGAGCTTCGAGCAGACGGTCGGCTCGACCGTCCAGAACGACCTCGACGCGGGCAAGTTCAAGATCCAGTACGTCGGCGCCACCTTCATCGACAACAGCAGCAACGGCGTCGGCTCGAAGAACGCCCTGTCCGCGATGGGCGCCGCGCTCAACGTCAGCACGGACGCCTTCATGCACTACAAGACGGCCCTCTACTCGGCGAAGTACCACCCCGAGGAAACGCAGGACAAGTTCGCCAAGGACAGCTATCTGATCCAGGTGGCCAACACGGTGCCGGAGCTGAAGGGCAACGCGGCGTTCCAGAAGGCCGTCAAGGACGGGACGTACGACGCCTGGGCGATGAAGATGTCGGCCGCCTTCGACAAGAGCGGTGTGCAGGGCACCCCGACCTTCAAGATGGACGGCAAGACGCTCACCGCTTCGGACGGCAGCCAGAACCCGCCGATGACGGTGGCGGACTTCAACGCGGCGCTGACGAAGGCCCTGGGCTGAGGCCCTGGGCTGAGGCCCTGGGCTGAGGCCCTGGGCTGAGGCCCTGGGCTGAGGCCCTGGGCTGAGCCTGCCACCGGACGGGCCCTGGCGGGCCGGCTCCTCGGGGTCGCTCAGAGCGATTCGACGAAACCCAGCGCGACCCGCCAGGTCTGCTCGGCCGCTTCGGCGTCGTGGTCGGGCAGCTCGGGGTCGGTGTACAGATGGCCGGCCCCCGGGTACCGGTAGATCTCCACATCGGCGCCGACCTGCCGCATGCGCAGGTACCAGGCGTTCAGCCAGTCGTCCGTCTCGAACGGGTCCGGCTCGGCCACGTGCAGCTGTACGGGCAGCTCGTCCACCGACGCGTTCTCCGCGATGTCCGACGTCCCGTGCAACAGCAGCAGGCCGCGCGCCTTGTCGTCGCCGAGCGCGAGGTTCTGTGCGATCGAGCCGCCGAGCGAGAACCCGGCGTAGACCAGACCGCGCTCGGAGTACGGCGCCGCGGCCAGGACGGCCCGCCGCAGCAGCTCCTCCTTGCCGATCTTGTCCTTCAGCGCCATGCCGTCCTCGACCGTCCCGGCGGTTTGTCCCTCGTACAGGTCGGGCACGCGCACGTAATGCCCGGCCCCGCGCAGCCGCTCGGCTGCCGTGTGCACGGCCGGGCGCAGCCCGAGGGCCGAATGGAAAAGCATGATGTCCATCCGGCCATCCTGCCAGCCCGGAACGGGGACGACGATCGAGGGAGACATGGAGAACGTACTGCGACCGCTGGCCGTGATCGGCGGGTCCGTCGTCCTCGCGCTGCTGCTCGGCTGGGGCGTGGACGTCCTGCTGCGCCGCGCGGACGAGCGGCACCGCGAGACCCCGCTGTGGGGGCTGCTGCGCCGCTGCCAGCCACCGCTCCTGGTCGTACTGCTCACTTCCTTGCTGCGCGGCACCTACCGCGCAGTCAAGTGGCAGGTCATCCAGGACCACCAGGCGCACATCGGGCAGCTGCTGACGCTGGTGCTGATCGGCGCGAGCGCCTGGCTGGTGGTGCGGATCGTGTCCGCCGTCGTCCAGTCCTCGTACACGCGCTACGCGTCGGCGACCCGCGACCCGGCCCGGGTGCGCCGGGTGCGGACCCAGGTGACGCTGATCATGCGGATCGTCACGGCGGTCGTGGTGATCGTGGCGGTCGCCGCGATCCTGCTCACCTTCCCCGGCATGCGCGCGATCGGTACGTCGATGCTGGCGTCGGCCGGGATCATCGGGATCGTCGCCGGTGTCGCCGCGCAGGCCACCCTCGGCAATCTCTTCGCCGGCTTCCAGATCGCCTTCGGCGACATGGTGCGGATCGGCGACACGGTCGTGGTGAACGGCGAGTGGGGTGTCGTCGAGGAGGTCACGCTGACCTTCCTCACCGTGCGGACCTGGGACGAGCGGCGCATCACGATGCCGGTGTCGTACTTCACCAGCCAGCCGTTCGAGAACTGGTCGCGCGGCGGGGTGCAGATGACCGGCACGGTCTTCTTCCAGCTGGATCACTCGGCCCCGGTGCCGCTGATGCGCGAGAAGCTGGAGGAGATCCTGCTCGGGTGCGAGGCGTGGGACGGCCGTACGTGGAGCCTGGCCGTCACGGACACGGGTCCGACGACGATCGAGGTGCGGGCGGTCGTCACGGCCAAGGACGCCGACGACATCTGGACGGTCCGCTGCGCGGTACGCGAGCAGCTGATCGCGTGGCTGGCGGAGGACCACCCGTACGCACTGCCGAGGGTCGCCATGGCGGCGGCGCCTGTGCCGTCCCCCGACGGCCAGTTCCCGTCGAACGGCGGACGCCCGCCGACACAGCGGGAGGGCCGCGAGGAACGCGAAAGCGTCGAGGCCCAGGCCCCGGACACGGGTCGCGGCTGAAGCGGGCGGCCGGGAGCTGACCTGGCCCGGCGCGCGGGCGCCGGGTCAGCGCATGCTGCGGACGTCCAGGTGGCGTAGCACCTTGTCCACGACCTCCGGGTCGGCGCCCGGCTCGTTGCGGGCCGCCAGGATCTCGTGGCGGGCCGCCGACATCATGTCCCGCTGGACGCGCTGGAGCGTCTTCAGGTAGTCCTGCCGCTTGGCGAACCAATCGCGCCGCTCGTCGTCGACGACCAGCGGGCTGATCCGCGCCCCGATGTCGATCGCCGCGCGCGCCAGCCGCTCGCTGATCTCCTCGGGCAGTTCCTCGGCGGCGTCGATCTCCCTGAGCCTGCGCCGCGCCGCCCTGGCGGCCCGGATCGCCAGCGAGTGCTCCAGCTCCCGCTCGGCGTCCGTGTCGGCGCGTACGCCCAGCTTGCGCACCAGCCAGGGCAGCGTGAGCCCCTGGATGACGAGCGTGGCCATGATGACGACGAACGCGATGAAGATGATCTCGTCGCGCCCCGGGAACGGTTTGCCGTCGTCGGTCTTGAGCGGGATGGCGAGCGCCAGCGCGACGGAGGCGACACCGCGCATACCGGCCCACCACATGACGACCGTCTCGCGCCAGCCGACGGGGATGTCCTCGTCGTAGTCGCGCAGCTTGTGCAGTCGTTTGGCGAGCCAGGTGGCAGGCAGCAGATACAGCAGCCGTACCCCGACGACGACCACGACGACGGCGCCGCCCCAGCCCAGCATCTCCGCCATGTGACTGTCGGCGGTGCCGAGCGCGTTGTGCAGTTCGAGGCCGATGAGGCCGAAGGCGACGCCGGTGACGAGCGTGTCGACGATCTCCCAGAACGAGTTGCCCGCGAGCCGTCCCATCACGTCGTCGGCGTCCGCCGTGTGCTCGGCGAGGAACAGCGCAACGGTGAGCACGGCCAGCACACCGGAGCCGCTCAGCTCCTCGGCGAGGACGTAGCTGATGAACGGCACCAGCAGCGTGAGGCCGATCTGCAGGGTCGCGTCGCCGAGCAGTGCCATGAGCTTGTTGGAGACCCAGCCCAGCACGAGCCCGACGGCGACGGCCACCACGGCGGAGAGCACCAGCGACCCCACGGCGTGCGGCCAGGAGAAGCTGCCGCTGACGGCAGCGAGGACCGCCACGTGGTAGAGCACGATCGCGGTGACGTCGTTGAAGAGCCCCTCGCCCTCCAGGATCGACACGAGCCGGCGCGGCAGCCCCAGCGATCCGGCGACGGCGGTCGCCGCGACCGGGTCGGGCGGCGCGACGAGCGCGCCCAGCGCGACGGCGGCG
>NZ_JTIY01000001.1:4324962-4332069 GCF_000818175.1 Streptomyces sp. AcH 505 | reverse complement strand
GCGATCGGCAGTCCCGGTACGACCGAGCCGGCGACCGCGGCGACCGCAGCCGTCGTGACGAACACCAGCGCGACGGCGAGCAGGAAGATGGGGCGTCTGTTGGCGGCGAACTGCCGCCAGGAGGTGCGCTGCACGGCCGCGTACAGCAGCGGCGGAAGCAGCACCGGCAGGATGAAGTCCGGCGGCACCTCGACGTTCGGCACGAACGGCAGCAGGGCGAGGACGACCCCGAGCAGGGTCATCAGGACCGGCGGCGGCAGTCCGATGCGCTCGCCGACCGGCACCATGACCACCGCACCGAGCAACAGCGCGAAGAGCAACGCCAACTGGTCCACGGGTGCGTCCTCCGGCGGTCGACAGCCGCCACAGAGGTTGGGGCGGGGATCGGACGATCAAGACACCAGAGTGCCATGTGCTCCGACCGGCGCTTTTACAGCCCCCGCCGCATCGACCGGTGGGCGATGCCCGCGTCCTGGAACTCGGGTCCGTACGGCTCGTAGCCCAGCTTCTGGTAGAAGCCCATGGCGTGCGTCTGGGCGTGCAGGTCGACGGCGGTCAGACCGCGCTCGCGCGCCGCGTCCTCGATGGCGCGCACCAGCGCCGCGCCGACGCCCAGACCGCGGGCGGCCTTGGTCACCGCGAGCCGGCCGAGCGAGCCGACGCCGGGCGCTCCGCCGGTGCTGCCGGCCGCGTCGGCGCCGTACAGCAGTCGTCCGGTGCCCAGCGGCAGCCCGTCGTCGCGGACCGCGAGTACGTGGACGGCCGTCTCGTCGTGGCTGTCGTACTCGATGTCCTCGGGCACCCGCTGCTCGGCGACGAAGACGTCCTTGCGGATGCCGAAGCACGCCTCACGGTCGGCCGGGTCGACCGCGACCCGTATCCGGTACGCGGCGCCGCCCGCCGCTGCCTCGGTCATGCGTTGCTCTCCGCCCTCACCTTGTCCAGCGCACCCTGCAGATCGGCGGGGTACGTGCTCTCGAATTCCACCCAGCGCCCGTCCGAGGGGTGCTCGAAGCCGAGGCGCACCGCGTGCAGCCACTGCCTGGTCAGGCCGAGGCGCTTGGACAGGGTCGGGTCGGCGCCGTAGGTCAGGTCGCCCACGCAGGGGTGCCGGTGGGCCGACATGTGCACGCGGATCTGGTGCGTACGGCCCGTCTCCAGCTTGATGTCCAGCAGCGAGGCCGACCGGAACGCCTCGATCAGGTCGTAGTGCGTCACGGACGGCTTGCCGTCGGCGGTGACCGCCCATTTGTAGTCGTGGTGCGGGTGCCGGCCGATGGGGGCGTCGATGGTCCCGCTCATCGGGTCCGGGTGTCCCTGCACCAGCGCGTGGTAGCGCTTGTCGACGACGCGCTCCTTGAACTGGGCCTTCAGCAGCGTGTACGCGCGCTCCGACTTGGCCACCACCATCAGCCCGGAGGTGCCGACGTCCAGCCGGTGCACGATGCCCTGGCGCTCGGCCGCGCCGGAGGTCGAGATACGGAATCCGGCGGCGGCCAGGCCGCCGATGACGGTGGTGCCCGTCCAGCCGGGGCTGGGATGGGCCGCGACTCCGACCGGCTTGACGATCACGACGATGTCGTCGTCGTCATGGACGATCTCCATGCCCTCGACCGGCTCGGCGACGATCCGCACCGGCACCGCGGGGGCCGGCATCTCCACTTCGAGCCAGGCGCCGCCGTTCACCCGCTCGGACTTCCCGACGACGGAGCCGTCGACCTGGACCTTCCCTGAGGCGGCCAGCTCGGCCGCCTTCGTACGGGAGAACCCGAACATACGGGCTATGGCGGCGTCGACGCGCTCGCCTTCCAGTCCATCGGGCACGGGCAGCGTTCTGATCTCGGGGAAGCTCACCCGTCGAGTATGCCTTGTCAGTCCTTGTGGACTGTCCCGTCCGGGTCCAGGCCCCGGAAGGACAGGATCACGATGAGGACGCCGCCGCAGCAGATCGCGGAGTCGGCGAGATTGAACACGGCGAAGTGCCAGGGCGCGATGAAGTCGACGACCGCGCCCTGGAAGACGGAGGGTGCCCGGAAGATCCGGTCGGTGAGATTGCCGAGCGCGCCGCCGAGCAGCAGGCCGAGGGCGATGGCCCAGGGCAGGCTGTGCAGCTTGCGGGCGAGCCGGGCGATGACCACGATCACGGCGGCCGCGATGACCGTGAAGATCACGGTGTACGCGGCTCCGAGACCGAACGCAGCGCCCGCGTTCCTGATCACCCGGAACCGCAGCACGTCGCCGAAGACGTCGACCGGCGCCTCGTTCTCCAGCTTGGCCACGACCAGCGTCTTGCTGCCGAGATCCAGCAGGTAGGCGAGGAGGGCGACGACGAACAGGGCGGCGATCTTGCGCCGCCCCTTGGGCCGCTCGGCGGCCTCCGCTGCCTCGTCGTCGACATCCGGCGTACCGATGATGCGCTCCGCCTCTGTCACGTGAGTCCCTCAACCTAGATGCTTTGACGCCGAGGATACGACACGACGCTCCCCAGGTCAGCCGCCGCCCGAGGGCGATCCGCCGGACAGCTGCGAGCGGCTAGCCCCGGCGCTCCTGCTTCTGCTTGTCCTCGACGCAGAGCGTGGCCCGGGGGAACGCCTGCATCCTCGCCTTCCCGATCGGTTTGCCGCAGACCTCGCACAGGCCGTACGTGCCCGCGTCGAGGCGCTGGAGCGCCCGCTCGGTCTGTTCGAGCATCTCCCTGGCGTTGGCGTTGAGGGACATCTCGTGTTCGCGGGTGATGTTCTTGGTGCCGGTGTCGGCGTCGTCGTCACCCGCGCCGTCCCCGGAGTCGCGCATCAGCCCGGCGAGGGCCTGCTCGGACGAGCTGATCTCGTGCGCCAGCCTCGTCACCTCGCCCTCCAGGCCCGCACGCGCCTCGGCGACCTCTTCCGGTGTCCACGGGTCCTCACCCGGGCGTACCGCCAGCTCCCCCGGAGGTGTCGCGGCGGCGACGGGTGCCGGCGGAACCGCTGTCGCGGTCGCGGCGCCCTCGGTGGCGGCTGTGGTCCCGCTGCCGCCCGCAGTCTTCTTGGCTCCCACCGTCTTGGCTCCCGTCTGTTCCGCGGCCTGGGCCGCCCCCTCGGCCGCTGGTGCGGCCTTCTTCGCCGCGGCTTTCTTCGCCGGCCTCTTCTTCGCCGGTGCCGTGCCCTCCGGCGACCGCTCGGCCGACGACTTCTTCGCCGCCTTCTTCGCCGCCTTCTTCGCCGCCGCCTTGCTCGCGGCTGAGTCGTTCGCGGCGGACTTCTTCGCCACCATGCCGCGGCCCCTTCACATTTTGTGATCTTGCGCGCAAATCGTGTTGGGACGATAAATCGACATCGCCCCCGCGGCAACGGGGCACGCCGCCGCCACGGGCCTCCCCCTGTCGTGACAAGACACGCCTCCATGCGTTGTGCCCAGCTCCCCGCCCGGTAATCCGCCGCCGGGCGGCTGCCGGGAGTGTCCTGCTACGTCATGACCATTCGGGTCACGCGCTGCGCCGTATGCCGACCTGGGACCGGCCCCGCCGCCGCGCGGAAAAATCGGGTCTGCCCGCGCCGCGCGGGACCGTACACTGGCGTCAGCGAAAGGCGTGGATGGGGACGAGTAGCGTCGTAAGCGGCCATGAGCGACCCGGGGACGGTGCGAGCCCGGGGGCACAGCGCGAAGTGAAGGATCACCCCGGAGCCGCCGGAAGAAAGCGCGGGTCCTCGAAGGACCGGCGCGAGTAGAACCGGCAGCGCGACCCCAATGAGGGGGCCACGGGCGGCGTACGCCCGGGGCCAAGGAGGGTGGTACCGCGGGAGCCCAGCTCTCGTCCCTTCGACGGAGACGACGCAGTTCCGCCGGAGGAAGCGACCGATGACCACGCCAGCGACACCCGCGACACCCCTGACCCCGCCGCTCTACCGCCAGGTGCCGGCGCAGGTCGACCTGCCCGCCCTGGAGCACGCCGTGCTGGACTTCTGGCGCGACGCCAAGGTCTTCGCCAAGAGCCTCGACCAGTCCGAGGGCCGCCCCGAGTGGGTCTTCTACGAGGGCCCGCCCACCGCCAACGGCATGCCGGGCGCGCATCACATCGAGGCCCGCGTCTTCAAGGACGTCTTCCCCCGCTTCCGCACCATGCGCGGCTATCACGTCGCGCGCAAGGCCGGCTGGGACTGCCACGGGCTGCCGGTCGAGCTGGCCGTCGAGAAGGAGCTGGGCTTCAACGGCAAGAAGGACATCGAGGCGTACGGCATCGCCGAGTTCAACGCCAAGTGCCGCGAGTCGGTCACCCGGCACACGGACGCCTTCGCCGAGCTGACGACCCGCATGGGGTACTGGACCGACCTCGACGACGCGTACCGGACGATGGACCCGGAGTACGTCGAATCCGTCTGGTGGTCGCTGAAGGAGATCTTCAACAAGGGTCTGCTCATCCAGGACTACCGGGTCTCGCCCTGGTGCCCGAAGGACGAGACGGGGCTGTCCGACCACGAGCTGGCGCAGGGGTACGAGACGATCGTCGACCCCTCCGTCTTCGTCCGCTTCCCGCTGACCTCCGGCCCGCTCGCGGGCGAGGCGGCGCTGCTGGTCTGGACGACCACCCCGTGGACGCTGGTGTCCAACACCGCGGTCGCCGCGCACCCCGACGTCACGTATGTCGTCGCGACGGACGGCACGGAGCGTCTTGTCGTCGCCGAGCCGCTGCTGGAGAAGGCGCTGGGCGAGGGCTGGGAGCGCACCGGGCAGACCTTCACCGGCCGCGAGATGGAGCGCTGGACTTACCAGCGCCCGTTCACGCTCATCGACTTCCCCGAGGACACGCCGGCGCACTACGTCGTCAACGCCGAGTACGTGACGACGGAGGACGGTACGGGTCTGGTCCACCAGTCCCCCGCCTTCGGCGAGGACGACCTGAAGGTCTGCCGCTCGTACGGCCTGCCGGTGGTCAACCCGATCCGGCCGAACGGCACGTTCGAGGAGAGCGTGCCGCTCGTCGGCGGCGTCTTCTTCAAGAAGGCCGACGAGGCGCTGACCGAGGATCTGCGCGCACGCGGTCTGCTGCTGCGGCATGTGCCGTACGAGCACAGCTATCCGCACTGCTGGCGCTGCCACACCGCGCTCCTCTACTACGCGCAGCCGTCCTGGTATATCAGGACGACGGCGGTCAAGGAGCGGCTGCTGGCGGAGAACGAGAAGACCAACTGGTTCCCCGACTCGGTCAAGCACGGCCGGTACGGCGACTGGCTGAACAACAACGTCGACTGGGCGCTGTCGCGCAGCCGTTACTGGGGCACGCCGCTGCCGATCTGGCGCTGCGCCGACAACCACCTCACGTGCGTGGGCTCACGCGCCGAGCTGACCGAGCTGACCGGCACCGACCAGTCGTCGCTCGACCCGCACCGCCCGTACATCGACGAGGTGGTCTTCGGCTGCCCGGAGTCCGGCTGCGAGCTGACGGCGACGCGCGTGCCCGAGGTCATCGACGCCTGGTACGACTCGGGTTCGATGCCGTTCGCGCAGTGGGGCTACCCGCACAAGAACAAGGACCTGTTCGAGAAGCGCTACCCGGCGCAGTTCATCTCCGAGGCCATCGACCAGACGCGTGGCTGGTTCTACACGCTGATGGCGGTCGGCACGCTGGTCTTCGACAAGTCGTCCTACGAGAACGTGGTCTGCCTCGGCCACATCCTCGCGGAGGACGGCCGCAAGATGTCCAAGCACCTCGGCAACATCCTGCAGCCGATCCCGCTGATGGACCAGCACGGCGCGGACGCCGTGCGGTGGTTCATGGCGGCGGGCGGCTCGCCGTGGTCGGCGCGGCGCGTCGGTGACGGCACGATCCAGGAGGTCGTGCGCAAGACGCTGCTGACGTACTGGAACACGGTCGCGTTCCAGGCGCTGTACGCCCGTACGTCGCTGTGGGCACCCTCGGAGGCCGACCCGGCGCCGGCCGACCGGCCGCTGCTCGACCGCTGGCTGCTGAGCGAACTGCACGCGCTGGTCGACCAGTCGACGCAGGCGCTGGAGGCGTACGACACGCAGCGCGCCGGCAAGCTGCTGTCGGCGTTCGTCGACGACCTGTCGAACTGGTACGTGCGGCGCTCGCGCCGCCGGTTCTGGCAGGGCGACAAGGCGGCGCTGCGGACGCTGCACGACGTGCTGGAGACGGTGACGCGGCTGATGGCGCCGCTGACCCCGTTCATCACGGAGCGCGTCTGGCAGGACATGGTCGTCCCGGTCACCCCGGACGCGCCCGAGTCCGTACACCTGTCGGTATGGCCGGAGGCGGACCTGGCGGCGATCGACCCCGAGCTGTCGAAGCAGATGCTGCTCGTCCGCCGCCTGGTGGAGCTGGGCCGCGCGACGCGTGCGGAGTCGGGCGTGAAGACCCGTCAGCCGCTGTCGCGCGCACTGATCGCCGCGACGGGCTTCGAGTCGCTCTCGGACGAGCTGCGCGCCCAGATCACGGAGGAGCTGAACGTCGCGGGCCTCGCGACCCTGTCGGAGGTCGGCGGCTCGCTGGTCGACACGACGGCGAAGGCCAACTTCCGCGCCCTGGGCAAGCGCTTCGGCAAGGGCGTCCAGGCGGTGGCCGCGGCCGTCGCCGCGGCGGACGCGGCGGCCCTGTCGGCGGCGCTGCGCGACGGTACGGCGTCGGTCACGGTCGACGGCGCCGAGGTCTCGCTGGCCCCGGACGAGGTCATCATCACGGAGACCCCGCGCGAGGGTTGGTCGGTGGCGTCCGACTCGGGCGCGACGGTCGCCCTCGACCTGGAGATCACCCCGGAACTCCGCCTGGCGGGCCTGGCCCGCGACGCGATCCGGCTGATCCAGGAGGCCCGCAAGAACAGCGGCCTGGACGTGGCGGACCGGATCGCGGTCCGCTGGACCTCCCCGTCGTCCCCGACGGAAGAGGCCCTGCGCGCCCACGCGGACCTGATCGCGGAAGAGGTCCTGGCCCTGGACTTCGCGCCGGGCGCACCGGACGACGAGTCGTACGGGGCGGCGTTCACGGACGAGGGCCTGTCGCTGACGTTCCACCTGCACAAGGTGTAACGGGCGGCCGGCTTCGCTGCGCGGGCAGTTCCCCTACCCGCCCCTTCCCGAAACCGGGGGCAGGCCCCCGGACCCCCGAGCCGGCGG
>NZ_JTIY01000001.1:4315852-4324470 GCF_000818175.1 Streptomyces sp. AcH 505 | reverse complement strand
ACTCGCAGCGCACGCAAAAGGGCCGGGCCCGAGGTTTTCACCTCGGGCCCGGCCCTTTGCCTGCCGACGGCTACGCGCAGCGCGCGCGCAACCCCGTCAGTTGTCGTCCTCGTCGATCAAGAAGCCGCGCATCGGTGACGGTGCCTGTTGCATCGGCTGCGGCGCCTGCGGCCGTACCGGTGCCATCGGCTGGGTCATCGCCGGCGACATCTGCTGCTGGCCGCCGTACGACGGACCCGGGCCGGGGCCGTGGCCGCCGCCCATGGACGGGTTGCCGCCCATGGTGTGACCCATCGCACCCGCACCGGCCGGAGCCATGGACGGCGACGGCGGCAGCGACGCGGCAGCGGGTGCGCGCGGCGGGGCCAGCGAGTCGTCGGCCTGGGTCTCCAGCTGACGCAACTGGCTTTCCAGGTAGGACTTCAGACGGGTGCGGTACTCGCGCTCGAAGCCGCGCAGGTCCTCGACCTTGCGCTCCAGCGTCGCGCGGGCGGACTCCAGCGAGCCCATCGCCACGCGGTGCTTCTCCTGCGCGTCCCGCTCCAGCGCGTCCGCCTTGGCGCGGGCGTCCCGCTCCAGACCCTCGGCGCGGCTGCGCGCCTCACCGACGATCTTGTTGGCTTCGGAACGCGCCTCGGCGATCGCCTGGTCCGCGGTCTGCTGGGCGAGCGAGAGGACTCGGGCAGCGCTGTCGCCGCCGGGGCCCTGGCCGGGCTGGCCCATTCCCGGGTGGCCGCCCATGGGGCCGCCCATCGGTCCGCCCATGGGGCCGCCCTGCATCTGCTGACCCTGCATCGGGCCGCCCTGCATGGGACCGCCCTGCATCGGGCCGCCTTGCATGGGTCCACCCTGCATGGGACCGCCCTGCATCGGGCCGCCCTGCATGGGTCCACCCTGCATCGGGCCGCCCTGCATCGGACCGGGGCCGTGCTGCTGCTGGCCGCGCGGGTCGTGACCCTGGGGTCCATGGCCCTGCGGGCCGTGGGCACTCGGGCCTGCCGGGAGCTGCGGGGCACCGCCGGGCAGCTGAGGCGGACCCATCTGCGGGGGCTGCTGCTGGACCGGCGGGCCGGATATGGCCGCTGGAACGGGACCGCCGGTGCGATCCTGAGGTTCTGGAGGCTTGCGCATCCCCTGCTGCTGTTGGTTCTGCGCGGCGGCACGCGTCGCGGCGGCCAGCTTGGCGCGCAGATCCTCGTTCTCGCGGAGCAGGCGGGTCAGTTCGGCCTCGACCTCGTCGAGAAAGGCATCGACCTCGTCCTCGTCATAGCCTTCTCGGAGGCGGACGGTCGTGAACTGCTTGTTCCGCACGTCCTCGGGGGTCAGCGGCATCTCTTCTTCACCTCTACGTAGTCGTCGGCAGTCGGCAAGACCGTATCGTTCACACGCTGCTCGCAAGTTTGCTTACGAGCGAGATCAGGATGTACACGATGATCATCAGAACGAAGAAGGACAGGTCGAGTGCCACGCCCCCGAGACGCAACGGCGGAATGAACCGCCGCAGAAGCTTGAGCGGTGGATCGGTGACAGTGTAGGTGGCCTCAAGTACGACCACCATCGCCTTGCCTGGTTGCCATGAACGCGCGAACTGGAAGACGTAGTCCATGACCAGCCGGAAAATCAGCACGATGAGGAAGCACATCAGCGCGATGTAGACCACCTGCAGCGCTACGCCCATCCCGCGCTTCCCTCTCCCCTGGCTCTGCCTTGGCCCGGCCTCGCGGCCGGGTCGTTCCCGGTGTGGTTCTCAGCTCTGGTTGAAGAATCCGCCCTCTGCGATGCGGGCCTTGTCCTCCGCCGTGACATCGACGTTAGCAGGAGACAGCAGGAACACCTTCTGCGTCACCCGCTCAATGCTGCCATGAAGACCGAACACCAGACCCGCGGCAAAGTCGACAAGTCGCTTCGCATCGGTGTCGTCCATCTCGGTCAAGTTCATGATCACCGGCGTGCCTTCGCGGAAGTGTTCCCCGATGGTACGGGCCTCGTTGTAGGTCCGCGGGTGCAGTGTGGTGATGCGATACGGCTCCCGCTCGGACACAACCTTGGGCATGATCACCGGTGCGTTCTTCTCCAGGCTCGGGCGTTCAGGTGTGATGGATGCCACGGGGGCGATTCGTGCCGGACGTCCGCTTTCTGCGGCTAGCGGCACCGGCTCCCGCTCGCGCTGGGCGGGTGGTTGGGCCATGCGCACCGGTTCGTCCCGCTCCTGGTGCACCGGCTGGTGGCGCCGGTGCTCCCGCTCGGGTTCCGGCTCGGGTTCGAAGTCGTCGTCGGGGTCGAAGCCCCGGCCGTCGTACCCATCGTCCTCCACGAGGCCGAGGTAGACCGCCATCTTGCGCATCGCGCCGGCCATGCTCTGGGTCCTCCGCTCTGTGGTGGATCGGCCTCGTCACCAAGTGCCCTCGATCCACTCGGTCCATCCGCCTTACGGCGAAATGACCATATTTTCTACTGTGGTCCGACTTGCTTCGCGACGTTACCCGAGCAGGGGTCGGACTCCGAGTACCGCCGTACCGACGCGCACATGTGTCGCACCCGCCTTCACGGCTTCTTCGAGATCCGCGCTCATCCCTGCTGAGACCATGTTCGCAGCCGGAAGGGCCGCGCGCAGGCTGGATGACAATTCCAGCAGACGCTCGAACGCGGCCCGTTGCCGACCCGCGTACGGTCCGGCGAGCGGCGCGACCGTCATCAGACCGCCGAGCCGCAGTCCCGGGGCTTCGGCCACCGCGGTGGCCAACTCCTCGATCCCGTCGGGCGCCACGCCGCCGCGCGATCCGCGTTCGCCGGACTCGGCGTCGAGCGCCACCTGGATCAGACACTCCAGTTCACGCCCGGTGCGCACCGCGGCAGCCGACAGCGCCGTGACAAGCTTGAGCCGATCGACAGACTGCACCACGTCCGCGTAACTGGCTACGGAACGGACTTTGTTGGTCTGCAATTGACCGACGAAGTGCCAGGTAAGCGACAAATCCGAACAAGCGGCGGCTTTCGGGGCGGCGTCCTGGTCGCGGTTCTCGGCGACGTGCCGGACACCCAGCTCGTGCAGGAGTCGGACGTCGCTCGCGGGGTAGGTCTTGGTCACGACGATCAAGGTGACCTCGTCCCGCCGCCGGCCCGCTGCGGCGCAGGCGGAGGAGATACGTTCCTCCACCGTGGCGAGGTTTCTGGTGAGTTCGGCTCTTCGGTCGGTCATCGCGTATCAGTCCAGCCAGACATAGCCGGCGAGCCGCCCGGTCGTGCGGTCGCGCCGGTACGAGTAGTGATCGGCCGACTCCCGGGTGCAGAACGCGGAGCGCCGACGGTCCTGAACGCCCAGCGCGTCGAGTTGCGCGTGCACACCCGCGGTCACGTCGACGGCCGGGGTGCCCCAACTGGTCTCGGCCCAGGCGGCGGGTACGGCCGCCGCCACCTCGGCCCGCATCTGCTCCGGCACCTCGTAGCAGCGCCCGCAGACGGCGGGTCCGGTACGCGCGGTGATCCGGGCCGGATCGGCGCCCAGTGTGATCATCTTCTCGACGGTGGCGGGGACGACCCCCGCGACCATCCCGGGCCGTCCGGCGTGCGCCGCCGCCGCGATCCCGGCGACCGGATCGGCCAGCAGGACGGGGACACAGTCCGCGGTGAGCACCGCGAGCGCGAGGCCGCGCCGCCGGGTGACGAGCGCGTCGACCGCGGGGATCCCGCCGCCCGCCGCCGGCTGCCACGGCTCGTCGACCACGGCGACGTCCCGGCCGTGCACCTGGTTCATCCAGACGACCAGCTCGGGGTCGAGCCCGAGGGACTTCGCCGCCGTCCCGCGGTTCGCCAGGACGGCGGCGGGGTCGTCGCCGACCGCGCCGCCGAGGTTGAGCTCCTCGTACGGAGCGGCGCTCACCCCGCCCCACCTGTCGGTGAAGGCGAAGTGCGCGCCGCCCTTCGAACTGACTTCGGTGATCGGACTTATCACTTCAAGAAGTCCGGGACGTCCAGCTCTTCGGCCTGGCTGTCCTGGTACGGACGGGCCGGCGGGACCTGGGGTGCGCTGACCGGCGGGAGCGGCTTCTCGTTGACCGGCGTGGGGTCGGCCTGGACCGGCTTCTCCTCACGCGGCGGCACGGTGCCGAGACCGCTCGTGGAGCGGCCGCTGTCCGCGTTCCTGGCCGGGGCCGGCTGCTCGTCGCGCTTGCCCGAGGCACCGAGCACCGTCTCGCGCCGGGTCGGCGGCTGTCCGCCGTCGAAGCCCGCGGCGATCACGGTGACCCGCACCTCGTCGCCCAGGGCGTCGTCGATGACGGCGCCGAAGATGATGTTGGCCTCGGGGTGGGCCGCCTCGCTCACCAGCTGCGCCGCCTCGTTGATCTCGAAGAGACCGAGGTCGCTGCCGCCGGAGATGGAGAGCAGCACGCCGCGCGCGCCGTCGATGGACGCTTCGAGGAGCGGCGAGGAGATCGCCATCTCGGCGGCGGCCACCGCGCGGTCGTCGCCGCGCGCCGAGCCGATGCCCATGAGCGCCGAGCCCGCCTCGGACATCACGGACTTGACGTCGGCGAAGTCGAGGTTGATCAGACCGGGTGTGGTGATGAGGTCGGTGATGCCCTGAACACCCGACAGCAGCACCTGGTCCGCGGACTTGAACGCGTCGAGGACGCTGACCTGACGGTCCGAGATGGACAGCAGCCGGTCGTTGGGGATGACGATGAGGGTGTCGACCTCTTCGCGGAGTTCGGCGATGCCGTCCTCCGCCTGGTTCGCCCTGCGCCGGCCCTCGAAGGTGAACGGCCGGGTGACCACACCGATCGTGAGCGCGCCGAGCGAGCGTGCGATGTTGGCGACGACGGGTGCGCCGCCGGTGCCTGTGCCGCCACCTTCGCCTGCGGTGACGAAGACCATGTCGGCCCCCTTGAGGACCTCCTCGATCTCCTCACGGTGGTCTTCTGCCGCCTTACGACCGACTGCCGGATTGGCTCCGGCGCCGAGGCCACGGGTGAGTTCCCTGCCGACGTCGAGCTTGACGTCTGCGTCGCTCATCAACAGGGCTTGCGCGTCAGTGTTGATCGCGATGAACTCGACACCCTTGAGGCCGACCTCGATCATTCGGTTGATGGCATTGACACCACCGCCGCCGACACCGATGACCTTGATGACTGCGAGGTAGTTCTGCGGTGCTGCCACGTCGAAGGCCTCTCGCCTCGAGTTACGTGTCGTCGCTCCGCCGATGTGGCGCCGCGACGACTGATGCCGATGGGACGGTCCGAAACGCCGACCCAAACCCTAACGTTGAAGTTTAGGGTTACCAGTGTGTCTGCTTCTTGGACTCTTCCGAACAGGACACTAAGTCGACAAGTGGCGCACGTTCAACGAACACGCCGAACCTCCCGTTTTTCTTTTCACCCTATGTGATCACCCATAGCGATGACCAACCAGGGTGGTGGCCAGCACATATGCCCGTCAACTCCCTGACGCGGCAGGCGCGGTGGGCGCGCTCACATCGAAGTGACCAGCCTTCGGAACTGCTTTCATCAAGGCGGTGAGCGCACGTGCCTTGGCCGCGCCGTCCTCGCTGCTTCCCCACATCACCGTACGGCCTCCGCTCAACTCGAGAGAGATCGAGTCGTACGAACGCACGTGCAAAGTCCTGGTGTCGGCGGCGACCTTGCCGGGCAGTGCCCTGCGGATCGCGACCGCCTCACGCACCAGCCGGGTGCTGGTGAAGCGCTGTTGGGCCGGGGACTGAGCCACCGTCAATTCGAGCAGGGGTACGCCCTTGGGCGCCTTCTCCACGGTGGCGAAACGCACTCCTCCGGCGTCCACTTCGATGAACTTTGCGCCCTTTTCGATGAGCAGCGCGGGCTTTCGTTCGACGACATTCAGCGTGATGCCGTGCGGCCAAGAACGAACCGCCTCCACGGAGTCGATACGCGGCAGCTTCTGCCGGACCCGTGCCTCAATCCCGTCCGTGTCGACGGAAATCAGCGGCGATCCCATCGGTACGGCCGCCGCTTGCGCCACCTGGCCGGGAGTCAGCACTTCTGTGCCGGAAGTCTTCACCCGGTCGACGCGCAGCCACGAAGAACCGTAAAGCAGCCAGATTCCGCCGGCGAGAACCAGAACCACCGCAATCAATACGACGATCACACGACGGCTGGGAATCCGGCTGTCCCGCCCCTCCGGCCCCCCGTCGGGGCGGCCGGACTCCGACTGCGGTCGCGCGCCACGCTCGGCGGTCGACGGTCCGGCCATGCTCCCTGCCTCTCCGCCTCCTACGCCTGACGGCGTGCGGCGATCGCCTCGTACACCATGCCGACGAGCAGGTCGTCGGCGTCCCTGCGGCCGAACTCGGAGGCCGCGCGGGACATCTCGTACAGCCGGTGCGGATCGGCGAGCACCGGGAGCACATTGCCCTGGACCCACTCGGGAGTGAGATCGGCGTCGTCGACCAGCAGGCCGCCGCCGGCCTTCACCAGCGGCTGGGCGTTGAGCCGCTGTTCGCCGTTGCCGATCGGCAACGGGACGTAGGCGGCGGGCAGCCCGACCGCCGAGAGTTCGGCGACGGTCATCGCGCCCGCGCGGCAGAGCATCATGTCGGCAGCGGCGTACGCGAGATCCATCCGGTCCACATACGGTACCGGGACATAGGGCGGCATACCCGGCATGTTGTCCACATGCGGCATTTCGTTCTTCGGACCGACCGCGTGCAGGATCTGGATCCCGGAGCGCTGGAGCGTCGGCGCGATCTGCTGGACGACCTCGTTCAGCCGGCGCGCGCCCTGCGAACCGCCGGAGACGAGCAGCGTCGGCAGGTTGGGGTCGAGACCGAACGCGGCGCGCGCCTCGGGCCTGACCTTAGCGCGGTCGAGGACGGCGATCGTACGGCGCAGCGGGATGCCGATGTAGCGGGCGCCCCGCAGCTTGCTGTCAGGGGTCGAGACGGCCACGGCCGCCGCGTACCGGGAGCCGATCTTGTTGGCCAGGCCGGGGCGCGCGTTGGCCTCGTGGACGATGATCGGCACGCCGAGACGCTTGGCGGCGAGATAGCCGGGCAGCGCCACGTAGCCGCCGAAGCCCACGACGCAGTCGGCCTTGGTGCGTTCCAGGATCTGCTCGGCGGCCTTGATCGTGCCGCGCAGCCGCCCGGGGACGGTGATCAGCTCGGGTGTGGGCCTGCGGGGCAGCGGTACGGCGGGAATCAGCCCCAGTTCGTACCCGCGCTCGGGTACGAGCCTGGTCTCAAGACCGCGTTCCGTGCCGAGGGCCGTGATCCCCACGGTGGGGTCCTGCCTGCGCAGGGCATCCGCGAGGGCGAGCGCCGGCTCGATATGACCGGCGGTCCCCCCACCTGCGAGTACGACATGCACCGAAATTCACCGCTCTCCGGACGGACGCTTCTTGACGCGCCGTCTCATCGTCTTCCATCTCGCCCCGGCACGCTTCTTCCTGCCGAAGACAGGCTGCCGCATGGCCAGGGCCGCCTTCGCCGCTGGATCCTCTCGCGCGAAGGCGATCAGCAGCCCGACGGCGAACATCGTCGGCAGCAGGGCCGACCCTCCGTAGGAGAACAGCGGCAGCGGGACCCCGGCGATCGGCAGAAGGCCGAGCACCGCACCGATGTTCACCACGGCCTGAGCCGTGATCCAGGTGGTCACACCTCCCGCCGCGTACCTCACGAAGGGGTCCTCCGTGCGTCCGGCCACGCGGATACCCGCATAGCCTAGAGCCGCGAAGAGGGCGAGCACCGACAGCGTCCCCGCAAGACCCAGTTCCTCCCCGGTGATGGCGAAAATGAAGTCCGTGTGCGGTTCGGGCAGTTGGCCCCACTTCTCCACACTCGCGCCGAGACCGGAACCGAACCATCCGCCCGATGCCAGAGCATAGATGCCGTGGACGGCCTGCCAGCACTGGTCGGCGGGACCCGACTCGCTGGCGCCGATGCAGCCGAGCCTGCCCATCCGGTTGGGGCTGGTCTTGATGAGCATGGCACCGACGGCGAGGGCCACCGCGAGTACCGCTCCGAACAGCCGGGTGGGAGCCCCGGCCAGCCACAGCAGGCCGAAGAGGATGGCGGTCAGGATGATCGCCGTACCCATGTCGCCGCCGAGCATGATCAGACCGAGCAGCATGAAGGCGACGGGGACGAGCGGCACCAGCAGGTGCTTCCACTGGGTCAGCAGGTTCTTGTCCTGTTTGCGACTGAGCAGATCCGCGCCCCACAGGATCAGCGCCAGCTTGCCGAACTCGCTGGGCTGGAGCTGGAAAGGGCCGCCGAGCGAGAGCCAGTTCTGGTTGCCGTTGACCGACTGCCCTATCCCCGGGACCTGCACGAGCGCCATCAGGAAGACCGTGCCGGCGAGCAGCGGATAGGCCAGCGCCCGGTGCAGTTTGGCGGGCATCCGGGAGGCGACGAGCAGCAGCCCGCCGCCGATGAGGGCGGCGAGCAGTTGTTTGCGAAAGAAGTACGAGGCGGGCAGCGACAGCTCAAGTGCCTTGATCATCGAGGCGCTGTAGACCATCACCAGACCCAGCACGGTGATCAGCGAGGCGCTGCCGAGGATCAGGTAGTACGCGGTGAGCGGCCGGTCCCAGGTACGGCGGGCGTTCTCGTAGAAGCCGCGAACCCCGCCGCCGCGCGGCGGGCG
>NZ_JTIY01000001.1:4314568-4315827 GCF_000818175.1 Streptomyces sp. AcH 505 | reverse complement strand
TGCGCAGGGCGAGCCTGCGCCCTGCGGCGATGCCGGGTCCTGCGGTGTCCTCAGCCGGCATCGTCGCTGTCCCCTCCGGTCGGGCCTGCGGTGCGGCCGCTGGTGTCAGGCGTGCTCGGCGGCGAGTGCGCGGACCGCGTCGGTGAACGCCTCGCCGCGCTTGTTGTAGTTGGCGAACATGTCCATCGAGGCGCAGGCCGGGGCCATCAGTACGGTGTCCCCCGGCTGTGCGAGCCGCGCCGCTTCGCGTACCGCCGCCGACATCGCTCCAGTGTCGGTCCGTTCGACGTCCACGACAGGGACTTCGGGGGCGTGTCGCGCGAGGGCTTCGCGGATCAGCGCCCGGTCGGCGCCGATCAGGACCACGCCGCGCAGCCGCTTCGCCGAGCGGGCGACGAGCTCGTCGAAGGTCGCGCCCTTGGCGAGGCCGCCGGCGATCCACACGATCGGCTCGTAGGCCGCCAGGGACGCCTCTGCCGCGTGGGTGTTGGTGGCCTTGGAGTCGTCCACGAAGCTCACGCCCGCGACGTCCGCGACGTGCTCGATGCGGTGCGCGTCGGGGCGGAACGCGCGCAGTCCGTCGCGTACGGCGGCGGGTTCGACACCGTAGGCGCGGGCGAGGGCGGCGGCGGCGAGGGCGTTGGCGATGTTGTGCGGGGCCGGCGGGTCGACGTCGGAGACGTGGGCCAGCTCCTGCGCCTGCTCCCTGCGGTTGTCGACGAACGCGCGGTCGACCAGGATCCCGTCCACGACGCCGAGTTGGGAGGGCGCCGGGGCGCCGAGGGTGAATCCGACGGCCCGGCAGCCCTCTTCGACGTCGGCGGCGCGCACCAGGTCCTCGGTGGCCTTGTCGGCGGCGTTGTAGACGCAGGCGACGCGGTTGCCCTCGTAGACGCGGCCCTTGTCGGCGGCGTACGCCTCCATGGAGCCGTGCCAGTCCAGGTGGTCCGGGGCGAGGTTGAGCACGGCGGCCGAGTGGACGCGCAGGCTCGGCGCCCAGTGCAGCTGGTAGCTGGAGAGTTCGACGGCGAGGACGTCGTACGTCTCGTCGCCGGTGACCGCGTCGAGGAGCGAGACGCCGATGTTGCCGACGGCGGCCGTACGCAGCCCGGCAGCGGCCAGGATGGCGGCGAGCATCCTGACCGTCGTCGTCTTGCCGTTGGTGCCTGTGACGGCCAGCCAGGGGGCCGCGTCGGGGCCGCGCAGCCGCCACGCCAGCTCGACGTCGCCCCAGATCTCCACGCCCGCGGCGGCGGCCG
>NZ_JTIY01000001.1:4307816-4314214 GCF_000818175.1 Streptomyces sp. AcH 505 | reverse complement strand
GAGCGGCTTGCCCGGCTGCCAGCCGGGGGCGGTGACGACGAGTTCGGTGCCGGCGGGCAGCGTGTCCCCGTCGCCGAGGCGCACGGTGACGCCGAGCGGTTCGAGTTCGGCCGCCTGGGCGCGTGCGCGCTCGTCGTCGCTGTCGTTGACGACGGTGACGTCGGCGCCGAGTCCGCGCAGCACCCGGGCCGCGGGGAGACCTGAGACGCCGAGTCCGGCGACGGTGACCCGCTTGCCGTGCCAGTCGGTCGGCTCCGGGTGCGGGCCGGTCACTTCTGGGCCGCCCAGCCGGCGTAGAAGAGGCCGAGTCCGACGATCACGCACATGCCCTGGATGATCCAGAAGCGGACCACGACAAGGACTTCGGACCACCCCTTGAGTTCGAAGTGGTGCTGGAGTGGCGCCATCCGGAAGACCCGCCTGCCGGTGGTCTTGAACGAACCGACCTGGATCACCACGGACATGGTGATCAGGACGAAGAGACCGCCGAGCAGGGCGATCAGGAACTCGGTGCGCGAGCAGATGGCGAGGCCGGCGAGCGCGCCGCCGAGCGCCAGCGATCCGGTGTCGCCCATGAAGATCTTGGCGGGTGAGGTGTTCCACCAAAGGAAGCCGAAGCAGGAGCCCATCAGGGCGGAGGCGACGACCGCGAGGTCCAGCGGATCTCGCACCTCGAAACAGGCGTTGGGGTTGGTCAGGGTCGCCGCGTTGGCGCAGGACTCCTGGAACTGCCAGAGGCCGATGAAGGTGTAGGCGCCGAAGACCATCACGGAGGCGCCGGTCGCGAGGCCGTCGAGGCCGTCGGTGAGGTTCACCCCGTTCGACATCGCGAGGATCATGAACAGCGCCCAGACCACGAAGATCACCGGGCCGATCGACCAGCCGAAGTCCGAGACGAACGACAGCTTGGTCGAGGCCGGGGTGTTGCCGCGGGCGTCGGCGAACTGCAGCGAGAGGACGGCGAAGGCGATGCCGACGATCAGCTGCCCCGCCATCTTCGCCTTGGCCCGCAGCCCCAGCGAGCGCTGCTTCACGATCTTGATGTAGTCGTCGAGGAATCCGACGACGCCCATGCCGGTCATCAGGAACAGGACCAGCACACCCGAGAACCGCATGTCCTCGCCGGTGATCACCTTCGCCAGGATGTAGGCGATCAGGGTGGCGAGGATGAAGGCGATGCCGCCCATGGTGGGCGTCCCCTTCTTGCTGCCGTGGGAGCGCGGGCCGTCGTCCCTGATGAACTGGCCGTATCCCTTGCGGGCCAGCAGCTTGATCAGCAGCGGCGTGCCGATCAGGGTCAGGAAGAGCCCGATGGCTCCCGCGAAGAGGATCTGCCTCATCGGCCGGCAACCTCGCCCTCGGAGGTCGTCTCCAGCAGTGCCAGGGCCACCTGCTCAAGACCGGCCGACCTGGACGCCTTCACCAGCACGACATCTCCCGGACGCAGTTCACTGCGCAACAGGTCGACCGCCGCCCGCGCGTCGGACACGTGCACCGACTCCTCACCCCACGAACCCTCGTTGTAAGCGCCCAGTTGCAGCCAGGACGCCTCCCGGCCCCCGACTGCCACGAGCTTGCTGACGTTGAGCCGGACGGCGAGCCGTCCGACCGCGTCGTGCTCGGCGAGCGCCTCGTCACCGAGCTCGGCCATCGGGCCGAGCACCGCCCAGGTACGTCCCCCCGTTGCCGATGAGGCGCCGCCCATGGCGGCCAGCGCACGGAGCGCCGCTTTCATGGATTCGGGGTTCGCGTTGTAGGCGTCGTTGACGATCGTCACGCCGTCCGAGCGCTCGGTGACCTCCATACGCCAGCGGGAGAGGGTTCCCGCCTCGGAGAGCGCCTCTGCGATCTCGTCGACGGACATGCCCAACTCATGGGCGACGGCGGCCGCGGCGAGCGCGTTCGACACGTGGTGCTCACCGTACAGCCGCAGCGTCACGTCCCTGCACCCGGAGGGTGTTCGAAGCAGGAACGCGGCCTGTCCGGTGGCTGTGAGCCGGACGTTCTCTGCCCGTACGTCTGCTTCGTCGGACTCTCCGAAGAAAACTGTTCGAGCCTTGGTGCGGGATCTCATCGCGCTGACGAGCGGGTCGTCGGCGTTCAGGACGGCAACTCCGCCCGCCTCGGCGGAGGGCAGCGCCTCGACCATCTCGCCCTTCGCGACGGCGATGTTCTCGCGGCTGCCGAACTCGCCGATGTGGGCGCTGCCGACGTTCAGGACGAGACCGATGCGCGGCGGGACAAGTCCGGTGAGGTAGCGGATGTCCCCGATGTACCGCGCACCCATCTCCAGGACGAGGTAGCGGGTGTCCTCGACGGCCCGCAGGGCGGTGATCGGCAGCCCGATCTCGTTGTTGAGGTTGCCGTCGGGCCAGACCGTGGGCCCGCTCCGCTGGAGGAGCTGGGCGATCAGGTCCTTGGTGCTGGTCTTGCCCGCGGACCCGGTGAGGGCGACGACGGTGGCACCGAGGCGTTCCACCACGGTGTTGGCGAGGCGGCCGAGGGCCTGGACGACATCGTCGACGACGATGGCGGGCACCCCGACGGGCCGGGTGGCCAGCACGGCCACCGCGCCCGCCTCGACGGCGCCGCGCGCGTAGTCGTGGCCGTCGACCCGCTCCCCGGCGAAGGCGGCGAACAGACTGCCGCTCTCCACCTTTCGGGAGTCGTAGACGACGGGTCCCGTGACGCGTACGGCCGGATCCGGTATGTCGTGGGACTGCCCGCCGACGATGGCGGCGATCTCGGCGATGGAGAGGGCGATCACTGGGTCATCCCTGACTGTTGTTCTCGTGACGACTGTGGTTCTCGTGACGGAGAGAGTTCTCGATGGCGGCGCGCAGGACCTGACGGTCGTCGAAGGGGCGTACCACTCCCGCGATGTCCTGGCCCTGCTCGTGGCCCTTGCCCGCGACCAGTACGGTGTCGCCCGCCTCGGCGAGTGCCACCACGGCGGCGACGGCCGATTCCCGTTCGGCGTCGACGAGTACGGAGCCGCGTTCGTGGATGGGTACTTCGGCCGCGCCGGCGAGCATCGCGGCGATGATCGCGAGGGGGTCCTCGGAGCGCGGGTTGTCGGAGGTCAGTACGGCGGTGTCGGCGAGCCGGGCGGCTGCCGCGCCCATGGCGGCGCGCTTGTACTGGTCGCGGTCACCGCCGCAGCCGAGGACGATGTGCAGCTTGCCCTCGGTGACCTTGCGCAGGGAGCGCAGGACGGATTCGACGGCGTCCGTCTTGTGCGCGTAGTCGACGACGGCGAGATACGGCTGTCCCGCGTCCACGCGCTCCAGGCGGCCCGGTACGCCGGGGACGGCGGCGACGCCGTCGGCGGCCGTCTGCGGGTCGATCCCGGCGACGGCCAGGGTGACCACGGCGGCGAGGGTGTTCGCGACGTTGAAGGGGCCGGGCAGCGGGGCCTCGGCGCTGATCCGCTCGCCCTTGGGGCCCACGACGGTGAAGGCCGAGCGGTGGGAGCCCACTTCGACCTTCTCGGCGCGCCAGTCGGCGTCCGGGTGTCCCTCGGCCGAGAAGGTCGTGATGGGCACGCTTGCCTCGTCGACGAGCCTGCGGCCGTACTCGTCGTCGTAGTTGACCACGCCGACCTTGCTGAGCCGGGGGGTGAACAGCTGGGCCTTGGCCTGGAAGTAGTCCTCCATGCCGGAGTGGAACTCCATGTGCTCCGGGCTGAGGTTGTTGAAGACGGCGACGTCGAAGACACAGCCGTCGACCCGGCCGAGCACCAGCGCGTGGCTGGAGACCTCCATGGCGACCGAGTCGACCCCGCGCTCACGCATGACGGCGAAGAGCGCCTGCAGGTCGGTGGCTTCGGGGGTGGTGCGCTCGGACTTGATGGCCTCGTCGTCGATCCGCATCTCGACGGTGCCGATCAGCCCGGTGCGGTGCCCCGCGCCGCGCAGACCGCCTTCGACGAGGTACGCCGTCGTGGTCTTGCCCGAGGTGCCGGTGATGCCGATCTGCAGCAGGTCGCGGCCGGGGTGCCCGTAGATCCCCGCGGCGAGTTCGCCCATGCTGCCCCGGGGGTCGGGGACGACCAGGACCGGCAGTCCGGTGGCGGCGGCGCGCTCGGCGCCCGCCGGGTCGGTCAGTACGGCGGTGGCCCCGAGGTCGGCCGCCTGCGCGGCGAAGTCGGCTCCGTGGAAGCGGGCGCCGGGCAGCGCCGCGTACACGTCCCCCTGGCGTACCGCCCGCGAGTCGTGGGTGATGCCGGTGACCTCCCCTTCGCCGAACGCGTCTGTGAGGCCCAGCCGGGCTGCCAGTTCCGCGAGCGGGGTGGGGCGGACCCTGTCAGGACGAGGCGTCCCGGGATGGCTCACAAGGGTGTCCTTCGGGGCGGTTCGAAGCTGATCAGCGTGTGGCACGGCGGTGAGCGTACCGGGCGCGGCCGTCCCGGGGCCAAGTCCGCCCTGAGGGGTCTCGGTCGGGTCGGGGCGGTTCCCGGAATCGGAGGTGATGGTTGTCACTGGGCTTTCCCTGGAGTCACTGGCCGGGTGGGGGTCCGCCGGTCTAGAAGGTGACCGGCAGGCGGACCGGTTTGCTGCCGGTCGGGGGGACCTGGAGGGTCTTGAGCGAGAACTCCATGACCTTCTTGTAGATGGGACCGCAGATCGATCCGCCGAAGTACGCGCCGCTGGTGGGGTTCTGGATCGCGCAGTAGACGGTGATCTGCGGGTTGTCGGCGGGTGCGAAGCCGGCGAAGGACGCGGTGTAGCCCTTGTAGACGCCGAGTTTGGGATCCACCCTGTTGGCGGTTCCGGTCTTGCCCGCCACCCGGTAGCCGGGGATCTTCGCCGCCGTACCGGTGCCCTCCTGGTCGCCGACGACCGATTCGAGCATCGTGGAGACGGTCTTGGCGGTGCTGTCGCTGACGACGCGGGTCTTCTTCGGCGCGGGAGCCGGGGTGAAGCGCCCGTCGGGTCCGCGGGTGCCCCGGATCAGGGTGGGGGCGATCCGTACGCCGCCGTTGGCGATGGTCGAGTACACGGAGGCGGCCTGCATGGCGCTGAGCGACAGGCCCTGGCCGAACGGGATCGTGTACTGCTGCGAGGTGGACCAGTCCTGCGGCTTGGCGAGCAGCCCCTGGGTCTCGCCGGGGTAGCCGAGCCCGGTGGGCCGGCCGATGCCGAACTTGGTCAGGTACTTGTAGAGGACCTTGTTCGCCTCCGGCTGGGTGTCGCCCAGGTGTCCGGAGGCCTCGATGGTGCCGATGTTGCTGGACTTGGCGAGTACCCCGTTGAGCGTCAGGTTCCAGGTGGGGTGGTCGATGTCGTCGTGGAAGAGCCGGTCGCCGCGGTGCAGCCGGTTGGGCACGACGACATGGGTAAGCGGGGTGGCCTTCTTCTCCTCGATCACCGCGGACATCGACATGACCTTGCTGGTGGAGCCCGGCTCGTAGGCGTCCTGGAGCGCGGCGTTGCCCATGGCGGCCGAGCTGGCCTGGGAGAGGTCGTTGGGGTCGAACCCGGGGGCGTTGGCCATCGCGAGGACTTCCCCGGTCCTGGTGTTCTGGACCATCACGTAGCCCCGGTCGGCCTTGGACTTCTTCACCTGCTCGCTGATGGCCCGCTGGGCCTCCCACTGGATGTCCCTGTCGATGGTCAGCTCGACGTCGGAGCCCGGCACCGCGGGCTTCTCGCGCGAACTGCCCGTGGGCACCCGGCGGCCGCCGGACTGGGTGTAGGTGACCTCGCCGTCGGCGCCGGCCAGTTGCTTGTCCAGCATGGACTCCACACCGCCGCCGCCGTGCCCTGACGCGTTGACGAAACCCAGTATCCCGGCGGCGAGATCGCCGTTGGGGTACACGCGCTTGGTGGTCGGCTCCTGGAGGACACCGGCCAGTACGTTCACCGCGGGGCGGCCGGAGAGCGCGTCCTTGCTCGCCTTCTGTGCCAGGACGCCCTTGAGGTCGCTGATCTGGTTCCAGACCTGCGGGGTCTGCCGCCGGGCGAGCACCGTGTAGCGGGACTTGGGCGCCTTGAGCTTCTTCACCATCTCGGTGGGGTCGGCGCCGAGGATCGGCGCGAGGAGCGCCGCCGCCTGCTCGGGGGCGTCCGGTGCCTTGCTGGCCTTGGGGGTGAACATCGACGGGTCGGCGGTGATGTCGTACGCGTCGTCGCTGGTGGCGAGCGGGACCCCGGAGCGGTCGGTGATCTCGCCGCGCTCGGCGGCGATCGTGTGGTGCAGGAAGCGGTTCTTGTCGGCCTTGGCGGCGTACGCGCTGGCGTCGACGGCCTGCACCTGGAGCAGCCGTACGACGAAGACCAGCATCACGAGGGTCAGGCCGAGGCTGACCAGGCGCAGCCGGGGGCGCGGGCTGCCGAGCTGGATACGGCGCGGGGCGCGGCTTCCCTGGCGCGGCCGGCCGGCCGGGCGGCCGGTGG
>NZ_JTIY01000001.1:4299890-4307689 GCF_000818175.1 Streptomyces sp. AcH 505 | reverse complement strand
CGGGCGGGCGCCGCCGACGGGGCGCGCACCGCCCCGTGGCCGTGCGGGTCCTGGCACCCTGCGGCGCGGTGGTTCCTTGGAGGGCACTGCGTCACCTGCCGGAGGTCGTCGGGGCCTGGGCTGCCGGTTTCAGCGGTTGGCCCTGGCCGGTGGCTGACGGGGAGACGGTGGCCGTCGGGGCGGCGGCCTGTCCCGTGGGCGGTGCGGCGGGCGGGCCGGAGCGCGCCGGGACCGGTGTGCTCGCGGTGGACGCCTGCGCTGACGGGGCGGGCGGCGCCGGCGGGGCCTGCACCACGACGGACTGCTGTACGGGCGGCAGCGGGGTGGCCTTGCCCGGCACGCCGTGGACCTTGCCGTCGGGGCCGAGGAAGGCGGGGCTGCCGCCGGGCACCATGCCGAGCTCCCGGGCCCTGCGGGCCAGCGCGTCGGGCGCCGAGTAGTCGTCCACGTCGCGCTGGAGCGCCTGCTGCTCGTCGGTGAGGTCGGTGGTCTGCTTCTTGAGCTTGCTCAGCCTGAACGATCCTTCGTTGAGGGAGGAGTTCAGCAGCAGCAGGGCGATCAGACCGCCGCCCAGCAGCAGGACGACCAGCAGGACGAAGGGCGTGCGCGCCGCCTGTCCCGAGCCGGACGGCATCATCCGGGCGAGCCGGCCGGCCCGCCCCTTCAGCTGCCTGGCAGCTCCGCTCACAGTGCGTCCTCCCGGATCCGCTGCGCCCCCCGCAGCCGGGCGGGGGCCGCCCTGCGGTTCTCGGCGACCTCTTCCTCCGTCGGCAGTTCGGCGCCGCGGGTGAGCAGTTTGAGGCGGGGCTGGTAGCGCTCGGGGACCACCGGCAGCCCCGGCGGCGCCGTGTTGGCGGCGCCCGCCGCGAAGACCTGCTTGACCAGCCGGTCCTCCAGCGAGTGGTACGACAGGACGGCGATGCGGCCGCCGACGGCGAGGGTCTTCACCGCTGCGGGTACGGCCCGTTCCAGTACGGACAGCTCGCCGTTGACCTCGATGCGCAGCGCCTGGAAGGTGCGTTTGGCGGGGTTGCCGCCGGTGCGCTTGGCAGCCTGCGGCAGGGCGTCGCGGATCAGTTCGACCAGCCGGGCGCTGCGGGTGAAGGGTTCCCTGTCCCGTTCGCGTACGACCGCGGAAACGATCCGCTTGGCCTGCTTCTCCTCGCCGTACTGGCGCAGGATCCGCACGAGTTCGCCGGGTGGGTAGGTGTTGAGCACCTCGGCGGCGCCGGGCCCGGTCGTCTGGTCCATCCGCATGTCGAGCGGCGCGTCGTGGGCGTAGGCGAAGCCGCGGTCGGCCTCGTCCAGCTGCATGGACGAGACGCCCAGGTCGAACAGGACGCCTTGGACGCGGGGGATCTCCAGCCGGTCGAGCACGTCGGGCAGCTCGTCGTAGACGGCGTGCACGAGGGTGGCCCGTTCGCCGTACGGGGCGAGCCGTTCGCCGGAGAGCCGCAGCGCCTCCTTGTCGCGGTCCAGGGCGACGAGCCGGGCGGAGGGGAAGGTGGAAAGCAGCGCCTCACTGTGGCCGCCGAGGCCGAGGGTGCAGTCGACGACGACCGCGCCCGGCTGGGCGAGAGCGGGGGCCAGCAGGTCAAGGCACCGCCGGAGCATCACTGGGACGTGTCGCTCGCTGCGCTCGCTCAATGCGCCCTCTCAGGTCCGGCGCGGTCGTACGTGCCGCCGGGTCCCCGCCCGCTCAGAAGGGGAGTGATCCGCCGGCGCCGCAAAGGGCGTCGGCCGACCGCCGAGCGGGAGAGGGCCGAGCCGCACGTACGCCGCACACGCGGGGACAATCGGGATGTGTTCGGGATGTGTCCGTGAACTTCGCGTCACTTTAGTCCACTCGTCCTTCCGGTCAATCAACCGGCCAGCGCGTCGCACGGGTCACGCGCCACAACCGAACAAACGGTCTTTTTCACCCGTTCGGATGAGTGGTGCTGGCCCTTGTGGGTTAGGTCACAACAATGCCCGTTGACGTTCTTTGTCCTGGTCCCACAGCGGGCTTCGACCCCTGATGGCCATTACCGTCATAGGTATGTCGACTTCCGCACACCTGCCCGCAGAGACCGCAGAGACCCCTGAGACCTCCGCCGGTCCGGCCCGCACCGGCGGTACGGTCACCGACCGGCTCATAGAGGCGAACAACCACTATGCCGCCAGGTTCCAGGACCCCGGCATGGACGCGCGGCCCGTGCTGCGGGTCGCCGTGGTGGCCTGCATGGACGCCAGGCTCGACCTGCACGCCGCCCTCGGCCTCGAACTGGGCGACTGCCACACCGTCCGCAACGCGGGCGGCGTGGTGACCGACGACGTCATCCGCTCACTCACCATCAGCCAGCGGGCGCTCGGGACGCGCAGCGTGGCGCTGATCCACCACACCGGCTGCGGCATGCAGACCATCACCGAGGAGTTCCGGCACGAGCTGGAGCTGGAGGTCGGCCAGCGGCCGGTCTGGGCCGTCGAGGCGTTCGCGGACGTGGAACAGGACGTCCGGCAGTCGATGCAGCGCGTACGGACCTCACCGTTCCTGCCGCACACGGACGATGTGCGCGGTTTCGTCTTCGACGTCACGACGGGGCTCATGACGGAGGTCGACCCGGCCGGGTGAGCCGGGGAAATCGCCCCGTCATGGGCCTGGGAAGCATTCCCGTGGCACCAAAAAAGCGGCGAAATCGACAAATCCCCCTCTTTTATCCACAGGCGAGTGACACGAAGCGGTAACGGCAACAAGAATGCGTGTGTGACAGCCGCCCCGGAACATTCCGGGGCCGGCGTCCGTATCTTGGGGTGGGCCGGGCCGTCTGTTGAGCTCCGGTCCGTATGAACGGGCCGAGGAGGGCCGGGTGACGACCTATGACGATCGAGCGAGCCTCACTGATCTGACCACCACAGCGGAGCGTGTCCGCACATCGGTGGAGGGTGTGATCGAGGGCAAGCCAGAGGTCGTACGGCTTTCGCTGACCGTGCTGCTCGCCGAGGGACACCTGTTGATCGAGGATGTCCCCGGCGTGGGCAAGACCATGCTGGCGAAGGCGCTCGCACGTTCCATCGACTGTTCGGTGCAGCGAATCCAGTTCACCCCCGATCTGCTGCCCTCGGACATCACGGGAGTGTCCATCTACGACCAGCAGCGCAGGGACTTCGAGTTCAAACCGGGCGCGATCTTCGCGCAGATCGTGATCGGCGACGAGATCAACCGCGCCTCGCCGAAGACGCAGTCGGCACTGCTGGAGTCCATGGAGGAGCGCCAGGTCACCATCGACGGGCAGACGTACGAACTGCCCAGCCCCTTCATGGTGGTGGCCACCCAGAACCCGGTGGAGATGGAGGGCACGTACCCGCTGCCCGAGGCACAGCGCGACCGCTTCATGGCCCGAGTGTCGATCGGCTATCCGAGCGCCGAGGCGGAGCTTCAGATGCTGGACACGCACGGCGGGATCTCCCCGCTGGACGACCTCCAGCCGGTGGCGCACGCGCACGAGATCGTGAAGCTGATCGACGCGGTGCGCACCGTCCATGTGGCCGACGCCGTACGGCGCTACGCGGTGGAGCTGGTCGGGGCGACCCGCAGCCACCCGGACCTGCGGCTGGGGGCCTCACCGCGCGCGACGCTCCATCTGCTGCGCGCGGCGAAGGCGTCGGCGGCGCTGAGCGGCCGGGACTACGCCCTGCCCGACGACGTACAGGCGCTGGCGGTCGCCGTGCTGGCGCATCGGCTGCTGCCCACCGCCCAGGCCCAGCTCAACCGCAGGACCGCCGAGCAGGTCGTGCTGGAGATCCTGCAGCAGACGCCGGTGCCCACCGCGGACGGCGGCCGGGTGACGGCGGGCAGACCGGCTCCCGCGGGGCCGGCCTACGGCCAGCAGCCGCCCGGCGTCCGGCGGTTGTGATGACGTCGGCCGACCCCGTCACGACGGCGGGCGAGCAGGACAAGGGCGGCCTGCGCGTGGCCCTGGGCGGACTGACCACCCGGGGCCGGTCGTTCTTCGCCGCGGGCATCGCGGCGGCCGTCTGCGCCTACGTCCTCGGCCAGTCCGACCTGCTGCGCGTGGGGCTGCTGCTCGCCGTGCTGCCGCTGGTCTGTGTCGCCGTGCTCTACCGCACCCGCTACCGGGTGGCGGGCAGCCGCCGGCTCACGCCCTCCCGGGTGCCGGCGGGGTCGGAGGCGCGGGTGCATCTGCGGATGGACAACGTGTCCCGGCTGCCCACCGGACTGCTGATGCTCCAGGACCATGTCCCGTACGTGCTGGGCCCGCGACCGCGCTTCGTGCTCGACCGGGTGGAGGCGGGCGGGCGCCGCGAGGTGTCGTACCGCGTCCGCTCGGACCTGCGCGGGCGCTATCCCCTCGGCCCGTTGCAGCTGCGGCTGAGCGATCCGTTCGGGATGTGCGAACTGACCCGTTCCTTCAGCGCGTACGACACCCTGACCGTCATCCCCCGCACCGAGGCGCTGCCTTCGGTACGGCTCGCCGGTGAGGCGTCGGGGTACGGCGACGGCCGGCAGCGGTCCCTGTCGCTCGCCGGGGAGGACGACGTGATCCCCCGCGGCTACCGGCACGGCGACGATCTGCGCCGGGTCCACTGGCGCTCCACCGCCCGCTACGGCGAGCTGATGGTGCGCCGCGAGGAGCAGCCGCAGCGCGCCCGATGCACGGTGCTGCTGGACACCAGACGGGTCGCCTACCAGGGCGCCGGACCGGACTCGGCCTTCGAGTGGGCCGTGTCGGGCGCGGCGTCCGCGCTGGTGCACATGCTGGAACGGGGCTTCGCCGTACGGCTGCTGACCGACACGGGCAGCTCCGTGCCGGGTGAGGGCGCCGACGGCTTCGCGGGCGCCACCCAGGAGTCGGCCGACTCGGCGGGACTGATGATGGACACCCTCGCCGTCGTCGACCACTCCCCGGGCGAGGGGCTCTTCCCCTCGTACGACGTCCTGCGCCGTGGCACCGAAGGCCTGCTGATCGGCTTCTTCGGCGACCTCGACGACGAACAGGCGGGCGTGGTCGCCCGGATGAGGCAGCGCAGCGGCGCGGCCGTCGCCTTCGTGCTCGACAGCGAGGGCTGGACGCAGAGCCCGCCCGCGCAGGGGCAGAGCGACGAGCGGCTGCGGCTGCTGCGCGAAGCGGGCTGGACGGCGTTCGCCGTACCGGCCGGGGCCTCCCTGCCCGACCTGTGGCGGCAGGCCGCGCGCGAGCGCTCCGAATCGGGCGTCACAGGGCCGACAGCTTCCGGAGGATGGTCATGAGCGGACGCGGGAGGCTGGCGCTGTGCGCCTTCGCCGCCACGCTGATGGCGGCGGGCTCGATGCTGCCGCTGGTCGACACGGTCGGCTGGCTGTTCCAGGCCGCCTTCCTGCTGGCGGTCATCAGCGGGGTCGGCGCGCTGGCCAGGCGGGCACCGCTGGCCAGACTGGCGACGATCCTGGTGCAGGCCGTCGTCGGGCTGCTGGAGCTGACGGTCGTCTTCGCCCGGGACCAGGCGCCGCTCGGGCTGCTGCCGACGCCTGACGTCATCCGGCAGTTCGGCACGCTGCTGACGGCGGGCAGCGACGACGTCAGCCGGTTCGCCATACCGGCGCCCGCGACCGACGGCATCAAGCTGATGCTGATCGGCGGCGTCCTGGTGATCGGTCTCGCGGTGGACGCGCTGGCCGTGACGTTCCGCAGCGCGGCCCCCGCCGGGCTGCCGCTGCTCGCGCTCTACTCCGTGGCCGCCGGACTCTCCGGCGGGGCGGGCGGCTGGCTGTGGTTCCTGGTCGCCGCATGCGGCTATCTGCTGCTGTTGCTTGCCGAGGGCCGTGACCGGCTGTCCCAGTGGGGCCGGGTGTTCGGCGGCGCGCCGCAGGGCCAGGGCCGGGCGGCCCGAACGCCGGGCCACGCGCTGGCCCCGGCGCGTACGGGCCGCCGCATCGGTGTGCTGGCGCTCGGTATCGCCCTGGTGGTCCCGGCCGCCCTGCCCGCCATGGGCGACGGGCTGCTGGCAGGCGCGGGGACGGGCAACGGCTCGGGGGTGGGCGGCGGGGGCACGATCTCCGCGGTGAACCCCCTGGTCTCGCTCCAGGACAACCTGAACCAGCCGGAGGACCGGGAGGCCCTGCGCTACCGGACCACGCAGGCCGCCGGCTCGGACATGTATCTGCGGATCATGGCCCTCGACACGTTCGACGGGACGTCCTGGCGCTTCTCGCAGCGCAAGGTCGACGACGTACCGGAGGAGCTGCCCAACCCGCCGGGCCTCTCCCCCGACGTGCGCACCACGAAGGTCACGACCAACATCACTGCGGCCGGCTGGTACCGGCAGAACTACCTCCCGATGCCCTACCCGGCGACGAAGGTGAAGATCGAGGGCCGCTGGCGCTTCGAGCCGGTGGGCCGCACCCTCGTCGGCGACCGGGGGCAGTCGACCCGTGGCGCCGAGTACCAGGTCGAGAGCCTGGAGGTGGATCCGACCAGCGAGCAGCTGGCGTCGGCCCCGCAGGCGTCCAAGGCGCTGCGCGACGAGTACACGAAGGTGCCGAACAGGCTGCCCGGCGTGGTGAAGGAGACCGCCGAGGACGTCACGGCGGGCGCGACGACCGACTACGCGAAGGCCGTCAAGCTCCAGGACTGGTTCGCGATGGACGGCGGTTTCAAGTACGACGTCTCGGTCAACTCCGGCACCGGGATCTCGGCGATCACCAAGTTCCTCCAGGACAAGAGGGGCTTCTGCATCCACTTCTCCTTCGCCATGGCGGCGATGGCCCGCACGCTCGGCATCCCGGCCCGGGTCGCCGTGGGCTTCACCCCCGGCACCCCCGAGGGGGACATCGTGTCCGTCGGTCTCAACGACGCCCACGCGTGGCCCGAGTTGTACTTCGAAGGCGTGGGCTGGACGCGTTTCGAGCCGACCCCGAGCCGTGGCAGCATCCCGGACTACACCGTCGCCGACACCCCGTCCGGGGTGCCGAGCAGCACGGAGGCGCCGGACTCGGCGGCTTCGGGCGCGCCGTCGGCAGCCCCGTCCTCGTCGAGCAGCTGCGCCGAGCAGACGCGCCGGATCGGTGAGTGCGACGCGGCCGCCCCGCTGGGTGTGCAGCCGCCCACCGACTCGGGCACCCCGACGGGAACCTGGGTCGGGATCGCGCTGGCCGCGCTCGCCGTCCTGCTGATCCCGCTGCTGCCCTTGCTGTGGCGGGTGCGGGTACGGGCGCGACGGCTCAGGTCCGGGTACGGCGACCACGCGTCGGCGGACGGCCCCTCGTGGGCCATGACGGACGCGGACGGGGACAGCGGAGCGGCCGTCGGCCGGGGCGGCGCGCCGCCGACGCCCGCCGTCGCCGCGGAGCGTGCCCTGGCGGCCTGGCGGGAGCTGATCGACACGGCGTGGGACCACGGCATCCCGCCCGACGAGTCGCAGACCCCGCGTAAGGCCGCGGACCGGGTCGTACGGCTCGGCCGGCTGGAGCAGCCGGCGGCCGACGCGGTGCACCGGGTGGCCGGGGCCGTGGAGCAGGCGCTGTACGCGCCGGAGCCACGGCCGGGTGTGGGGCTCGCCGAGGACACCCGGCTGGTGCGGGCCGGGCTGCGGGCGTCCGTCGGGCGCTGGACCCGGCTGCGGGCACTTCTCGTGCCTCGCTCGTCCATTCGGGTGATATGGGCCCTGTCGGAGCGCTGGACGGCCTTCACCGACCGGTGGGGTGTGCACAGGCTGCGGCTCGACCGCTGGACGGCCTTCGTGGCGCGGCTGCGGCCCGCCAGGCAGCGCGGCTGAGCCCAGGGGCCCCGGGCCAGGCGGCCGGGGCCCCTGGGCCGGGGCAC
>NZ_JTIY01000001.1:4295533-4299865 GCF_000818175.1 Streptomyces sp. AcH 505 | reverse complement strand
GACGCGTATCGCGTCCGCCCCTCAGCCGTACGGTCTCTGTTCGCCGGGCTCTGTTCGTCCGGCTCTGTTCGTCCGTCCGGCGCTGACTGCTATCTGTCCGGATTCGATCTGCCGGGCTTACTGGCCCTGTTCGTCACGGCGGCGCTGCCACCGCTCCTCGATCCGGTTCATCACCGAACGACGTGGTTTGGGTTGTCGGCGGCCGGCCGGGGGGCCGCCACCGGCGGCCTGTTGCTCACCGGGCTTGGGCGCCTTGCGCCAGCCGGTGACCGCCAGGACCGCGCAGCCCAGCATGACGAGAAACCCCACCACGCTGACCCAGATCTGCTGGGCGACCATTCCAGACATGAGGAGCGCGATACCCACCAGGAAGCCTGCGACCGCCTGATAGACCCGTCGCCGGGTGTATGTACGCAGCCCGCTTCCCTCAAGCGCTGTCGCGAACTTGGGATCTTCGGCGTACAGCGCTCGCTCCATTTGCTCGAGCATTCGCTGCTCGTGCTCCGAGAGCGGCACGGAGTCCTCCTAGTCGTCGGTCGCGGGGGGCGACCGGTATGCGGCCCCTTCAAGAATAGGCAGGGATTCGCCCCCGTGAAACCCGCCCTCAACGCCATTTAGCCATTCCGGGCCGCCATGCGGGCTCGGCTGCTGAGGCGTTGATTCCCCAACGACCGATCCGTCATGCCGGATGGTGTACCCCGATCATACGGCGCGAAGCGCGCTACCGGGTGGCCTGTGGCGGACTGCATGCGCCGCTGCACCGCTGATCAAGCAGCCGATCAGCGGTCCGTCAGGTCCGCTTCTCGCCCAGGACGTGCAGCTGGGTGGCGATGGAGTGGAACGAAGGCAGCTCGGCCGCGGCGGCCTCCAGCCTCAGCAGGGCGTCCAGGGCGCCCGGCTGGGTGTCCACGAGACCCCCGGGGACCAGGTCGGCGAAGACCCGGACGCCGTGCACGGAGGCGACGTCGAGACCGGCCGCCGCCACCAGTCCGGTGAGCTGTTCGGCGCTGAACCGCCTGGGCACCGGGTCGCCCTCGCCCCAGCGCCCCGCCGGGTCGGTGAGCGCCTGCCGGGCCTCGTTGAAGTGACCGGCCAGCGCCCTGGCGAGCACGGCGCCGCCGAGGCCCGCGGCGAGCAGGCTGAGGGCCCCTGCGGGGCGCAGGGCGTCCACGGCGTTGCGCACGCCCTCGGCCGGGTCGTCCACGTACTCCAGGACGCCGTGGCACAGCACGGCGTCGAAGCCGCCGCGCTCGACGACGTCGAACAGGCCGAGGATGTCGCCCTGGACACCGCGGACCCGCTCGGCGACGCCGGCCTCGGCGGCCCTGCGCTCCAGCGCGAAGAGCGCGTTGGGGCTCGGGTCGACGACGGTGACGCGATGGCCGAGCCGGGCGACGGGGACCGCGAAGTTACCGGTGCCGCCGCCGGTGTCCAGCACGTCGAGGCTGTTCTCCTGCGAGACCTTGACCCGGCGGTCGAGGGCGTCCCGCAGGACCTCCCAGACCACGGCGGTGCGGAGAGAACCCCGGGGGCGCGATGGCGTCTCTCCACCGATGACAGGGGAAGGGTCCGACACGGCAGTTGACTCCTCGGCGCGGTGCCGCGCTGGCGGCGGGACAAGAAAGGTGCAGGCTGCCGCCCACCCTATTGCCTCGGCAGGGCCTCCCGGCCCCCTGGAGCGTGCCGCCCTGTCCTCAACCTCGCGGGCGTCACCCGGCGGCGTCGTCCTGCGCGGACTGCTCGGGCCGCGGCGCGGGGAGCACCGGCTCCAGCACCAGGAGCCGCTCGACCAGCCGCAGGAACATGGCGGTGTCCCGCAGCAGATCGTCGGCGTCGCGGCTGCTCGCCGCGCCCTGTATGCCCGCCTCCGCGAGCGCCCTGCGCTGGGCTCCGGAGGCGAACAGGGCGCTCCACTCGGAGAGTTCGGGTGCGATCTCCGGCAGCACCTCCCAGGCGCTGCGGATCCGGCGGCGCCGCTGCGTCGTGGCCTCCGGGCGGCCACGGGCGGCGAGGACGGCCGCCGCGGTGCGCAGCGCGGCGAGGTGGGCGGTGGCATAGCGCTCGTTCGGAGTGGCCAGGGTCGCCGCCTCGTCGAGGCCCGTGCGGGCCTGGGCGAGGAGATCGAGTGCGGCGGGTGGCGCCGTGGCCCGTCGCAGGACGGGGTGGACGTCACCGGGCGGACCGGTCAGTGAGGGGGCAGGGCCGCCTGTCGGTCGCCGGCGTGCGGCGCCGGCGTAGGAGCTGGCCATGACGAACCTCCTGTCGTCGTGTGACGGCGCTGTGGCCGTATGTGTCCATCCTGGGGGCTACCACTGACAATCGGCCTTGACCTGCACCTTTCTCTCGTTTGTCGGCCATACCTGTTCTGTCGGGTGCCCGCTCGGACGGCCGCTACCTGTCGGCAGCACGAACGCCGGTACGGCGGGCTCGTCCTTCCGAGCCCGCCGTACCGGCGTTTCCCCCGTGCCCCCGTTGTCCCCCGTATCCCCCGGGCGTCCCCCGTCGTCCCCCGGTACAGCCGGAGAGCCCGATCCCCCGTGGTCGGCCGGGCCCTCCGGAGTGCACCCCCGTTACGTCGGGGGAGCCGCACCGTTCCGCAGCCCCGTGCCGGCGGTACCGGTGCGCGCGCCCCTTCCGTGGACTCCACTCTTCCGTTCCCACGGCTCGCGGCCTATCCGCGCGGCTACTCATCCGGACGCCTAGGTACCCCTACTCAACCGTGTGTGTCCGACCCCACCCCAGGAGCGGCCCGGCTGGCTACGATCGCGTCCGTGTCCGTACTCCCTCTCATATTCACCAGCGGCTGGGCCAGCGGGATCAACGCCTACGCCGTCGTCCTGCTGTTCGGCGTCTTCGGCGCCACCGGGCTGACCGACGAGGTGCCCGAAGCGCTGCAGCGCCCCGATGTGCTGATCGCCGCCGGCGTGCTGTTCCTCTGCGAGGCGGTGGCGGACAAGATCCCGTACGTCGACTCGCTCTGGGACTCGGTGCACACCGTGATCAGACCCGTGGCGGGCGCCGTGGTCGGGGCGCTGCTGGCCGGGCAGAGCGGCTCGGTCCCCGAGCTGGCCGCCGGCGCGGTCGGCGGCTCCACGGCGCTGGTCAGCCATCTGGTGAAGGCCGGGACCCGGATGGCGATCAACACCTCCCCCGAACCGTTCAGCAACGTCATCATGTCCACGACCGAGGATCTGGGCGTCGCCGGGATCATCACCTTCGCGATCTTCCATCCGGTCGGCGCCGCCGTCGTGGCGGGCACGCTGCTGGTGCTCGGCACCGTCACCGCGCTGTTCCTCGTGTCGCGGATCCGGGCGTTCCTGCGGCGCAGGGCGCAGCGCAGGGCGGAGCGACGCGCGGGACAGGCTGTCGGTCCCCCCGTCTAAAATCACGGGCATGGCGGGGATTGTGGTGATCGGCGCCGGGATGGGCGCCATGGCGGCGGCCGCCCGGCTGGCCGTGGCGGGCCACCAGGTGACGGTGTACGAGCGCGCGGCGACGTACGGCGGCTCGGTCGGCAGGTTCGAGCGGGACGGCTTCGTGTTCGACACGGGGCCGGGGCTGCTGCATCTGCCCGCCGTCTACCGCGACTTGTTCGTGAAGACGGGCAAGGAGCCGCTGGAGCGGTGCGTCGAGCTCGGCGCGGTTGACCCGGCGAGCCGGCATGTCTTCGCCGACGGCGCCGACGTACTCCTGCCGAACGCGTCCCGGGCCGGTGTCGTCACCGCCCTGGACGGGGCCCTGGGCGCGGGCGCCGGTGAGCGCTGGGCGGACTTCCTCGGCCGCGCCAGGGACGCGTGGGAGCGGTCGAGGCGGCCCCTGTTGGAGGAGCCGCTGTGGCCGGATCACCAGGTGCTCGGCCGCGACCCGTATCCGGCCGTGCCCAGGAAGCGGCTGATGCGCGGTGCCAGGCTGGCCTCCACCGTCGCCGAGATCGGCGCCTGGGAGCTGACGGACCCCCGGCTGGCGGCCCTGCTCGACGGGTACGCGCTGGCGTACGGGCTCGATCCGCGCGGCGCACCGGCGAGCGCCGCCGTGCTGCCGTATCTGGAGCAGACCTTCGGCAGCTGGTATGTGCGCGGCGGGATGCGGGAGTTGGCCCGCGCGGTGTACGAGCGGTGCGTGGCCCGCAAGGTGCGGTTCGTCTTCGACGCCGAGGTGACCCGGATCGTGGAGAAGGACGGAGCGGCCGTGGGCGTCGAGCTGGCCGACGGGACGGTCGCCGAAGCCGACCAGGTGGTGGCCGGGGTCGCCCCCGCCGCCCTGGTGGAGTCGGCGCTGTGGGCGGACGGCGACGTACGGCCTGCGGACGCGGCGGACCCGACGGCGGCGGCC
>NZ_JTIY01000001.1:4288715-4293934 GCF_000818175.1 Streptomyces sp. AcH 505 | reverse complement strand
CGTGCGCACCCCCGCCGAAACGGCGGAGCAGACGGGCGCCGAGGGAGGCCGGGTGCCGGCCCCGGCCCTGGCGGGCGCAGGAGGCCGACTGCTACAACCGGCGAACGCGACGCGGCTGCGCGGGCTGACCCTGGCGGGCGGCTGGGCACACCCGGGCGGCGGCCTGGCACACGCGGGCATGTCGGGCGCGCTGGCGGCCGGCCTGATCGTCGAGGGGGCGGACTTCCGCGGCTCGCGGTGACGGGGCGTGCGGTGGCCGGCGCACGCGCGCCCGCCGCTGCTCAGTACCGGTACTGCTGCTCGTTGTAGGCATTCGGGTCGTAGCCGTACTGCTGCTGCGGATCTTCCTGCGGCATCGGCGGAACCTGCTGGTCCGCTTCTCGTTGCTGCGGTACCCACACCCCGCCGGGCGGTGTGTCGTTGTACTGCTGAGCGGCATACGGGTCGGCGTACTGCTGCTGGTCCTGGTAACCGCCGTTGGCGTCGTACGCGCCGTACTGCTGGCCGCCGTTGGCCGATCCGGCATACGGGTCGGAGTACGGGGCGTACTGCTGCTGCTGTCCGGTGCCGTAGTCGTACTGCGTCCCATAACCGGCCTGGTCCGTGGGGTACGCCTGCTGCGCCGCGTAGGCGTCCTGGCCGGTGTCCTCCTGCGCCGCGTACGGGGCGTCCTGTGCCGGGTAGGGCCCCTGCGCCGCGTACGGCTGCTGCCCGTAACCCGGGTAGTTCTCGTAGCCGGTGCCGTAGTCGCCCTGCGCGCCCGGGGAGTTGACCGCGTAGCCGGTGCCGGTGTCGTAGACCCCGTACTGGCCGGTGTCGTCGGGCATCGGCTGCGGTTCGTAGATCGAGGCGGGTCCCGTCGCCTCGGCCGTCATCGCCGTCTCGTCGACGGGCGGGTAGTCGACCGGGGTGTACTGGAGATCGCTGACCTCCAGGCTGGGTTCGGCTGTCGCGGCCGGAGCCTGCGCCTTGCGGCGGGGGTTCTCGCGCGGGCTGCCGCCGACCGCCCAGCCGGCCGAGAAGCCGCGGCGGAAGGAGAGCGTCACATACGTCTGACCGACGGCGAACGCGACGGCGCCCAGGGCGATGACGACTATCTGCGGCATCAGCACACCGATGACGACGCCCAGGAATCCGGTGAAGGCGAGCAACCGCCAGCGCAGCCGCGCCTTGTACTGCAGCAGCACCTCGCCGAGCAGCCACAGGGCCACGATGCCGAATGCGATGTAGAGGACCGTCCAGCCCATGCCCGCCCCTCTCCTGCGGCCGCCGCCCCGGGACAGGGCGGGTGCGGCCGGTCACGACTGCTCGTGCAGTCCGAGATTCTCGTAAATTTCGAGCGTCGCAGTGGAGTTGTTGAGTGTAATGAAGTGCAACCCAGGAACTCCCTCGGAGAGGAGTCTCGCGCAGAACTCCGTCGCGAACCCGATGCCAATGGAGCGTACAGCGGCGGGATCATCCTTGACGGAGAGGATCCGCTCTTTCAACTCGGCAGGGAAGACCGCTGTGCTGAGCTGTCGCAGCCGCTCCAGCTGTCCGACACTGGTGACCGGCATGATCTCGGGAATGATCGGAGTCGCGCAACCCGCCGCGGCCACCCGGTCCCGCAGCCGCAGATATCCCTCGGGGTCGAAGAACATCTGGGTGATGGCGTAGTCGGCGCCCGCCCGGCACTTGTCGACGAAGTGCCGGGTGTCGCTCTCCCAGTCGGCCGAGCGCGGATGCATTTCCGGAAATGCCGCCACACCGACACAGAAATCGCCGGACTCCTTGATGAGCCTGACCAGTTCGGCGGCGTACCGCATGCCCTGCGGGTGCTCGACCCACTCGCCCATGGGGTCGCCGGGCGGATCGCCCCGCACCGCGAGGATGTTGCGGATCCCGGCGTCGGCGTACTGGCCGATCATGTTGCGCAGTTCGGCGACGGACTGGCCGACGGCGGTCAGATGGGCGACCGGGGTGAGCGTGGTGTCGGCGGCGATCTGCTGGGTGGCCTTGACCGTGCCGTCACGGGTGGAGCCGCCGGCGCCGTAGGTCACGGAGACGAAGCTCGGGGCGACCGACTCGATCCTGCGCAGCGCGTTCCAGAGGTTCCGCTCACCCTTCGGGGTCCTGGGCGCCCAGAACTCGAACGAGTACGTCGGTCCCGACGCGAGCAGCTCACGCACCGTAGGCGCGTGGGTCGTCCAGGTCGATGGTGTGCCGAAGGCCATAAGTGCAGGTTAGCGGTGTCCGCCGGACAGGCCCAGGCCGGCTGTACGGCGACGGCCGTGGCCGGTCACAGCTCGTGCTCCCTGACGCGCTTGGCGAGCGCGGCGGCAGCGGCGGCCGGGTCGTCGGCGTCCGTGACGGCCCGGACCACGACGATCCTGCGGGCGCCCGCTGCCAGCACCTCGTCGAGGTTGCTGGCGTCGATGCCGCCGATCGCGAACCAGGGGCGGTCCGTGCCGAGCCCCGCCGCGTACCGGACCAGACCGAGGCCCGGCGCGTGCCGTCCCGGCTTGGTCGGGGTGGGCCAGCAGGGTCCTGTGCAGAAGTAGTCGACGCCCGGCTCGACGGCGGCGGCGGCCGCCTCGCTCTCGGCGTGGGTGGACCGGCCGATCAGTGGTTCGGCGCCGAGGATCGCACGGGCGGCGGGCACGGGCAGGTCGCCCTGGCCCAGATGCAGCACATCGGCGCCGATCGCATGCGCCACATCGGCGCGGTCGTTCACCGCCAGCAGCGCTCCGTGCCGGCGGCAGGCGTCGGCGAAGACCTGGAGGTGGTCGAGCTCCTCGGCGGCCTCCAGGCCCTTGTCGCGCAGTTGGACGATGTCCACACCGGAGCTGAGGACGGCGTCCAGGAACTCCGGAAGGTCCCCCTGTCTCGTGCGGGCGTCCGTGCACAGATACAGCCGGGCGTCGGACAGCGACGAGCGGGCAGTGGGCATTCCGGGGTCCCCCGTTGGTTCGGCGCCGTGCGGCGGCGTCGTCACATCACAGCGGCCGCGGTGACCGCGGCGCCGCCGCACTGCGCGCGTGGTGTCGTCAGACGGCGAGCGCCTGGGCCCGGCGCTTCACCTCCGTGCCGCGATTCTCGCTGAGCGCCTGCGCGGGGGTGCCCGGCAGGCTCGGGTCGGGGGTGAAGAGCCATTCCAGCATCTCTTCGTCGGAGAAGTTGTCGTCCTTCAGGAGCGTCAGGGTACCGGCGAGGCCCTTGACGACCTTGTCGCCGTCGATGAAGGCGGCGGGCACCTGAAGCGCCCGGTTCTCCCCACGGCGCACGGCGATGAGCTGGCCTTCCTTCACCAGCTGCCGCACGCGCGTCACCTGGACATCGAGCATTTCCGCGATGTCCGGCAGGTAGAGCCAGGCGGGGACGAGCGCATCGATCTTCATGTCAATCTCAGTCACAGGACAAGCCTGCCATCCCGGACTGACAGACGGTAGCGGGAAAGGGCGGCCGGGCCCGTCAGAGAGGCGTCAGCGACGGCACAGGACGGCGCTCATCGGACGGCCTTCTTCAGGGGCAGGGCCGGATCGGCGACCAGTTCCGGGTCGAGCGCGGCGCCCGCCTCGATGAGTTTGCGGCCCTGGGTCAGATCGCGTGGCCGGCCGACGGCGAGCAGCGCGACCGCGACGCCGTCCCGCAGCCACACCACCGACCAGGCGGCGGTCGCCGGGTCGCCGCGCCACACCAGGGTGTCGGCGGCGGCGTGATGGCCCGCGTACTGCACGAAACGGCCGAACTGCTCGGACCAGAAGTACGGCACCGGGTCGTAGACCCGCTCGCTCTCGCCGACGATCTGCGCGGCGACCGTACGCGGCCCCTGGAGGGCGTTGTCCCAGTGGTGGACGAGCAGCCGCTCGCCGTAGCGGGCGGAGGGGAACGAGGCGCAGTCGCCGACCGCGTACACCCCGGGCGCCGAGGCCCGCAGCCGCTCGTCGGCGGCGATCGCGCCGTCGGAGCCGAGCGCGATGCCGGAGCCGGCCAGCCAGCCGGTCGCGGGCCGGGCGCCGATGCCGACGACGACCGCGCCGGCGGGCAGCTGGCGGCCGTCGGCGAGGATCACCGTGCCCGGTTCGACGCCGGTGACCCGGGTGCCGGTCAGCAGCTCGGCGCCGCTCTCCGCGTACCAGTCGGCCATCGGAGTGGCGACCTCGGCGGGCAGGACGCCGGCCAGCGGCCGGTCGGCCGCCTCGACGACCGTCACGACACACCCGGCCTCGCGGGCGGCGGTCGCGAACTCCGCGCCGATCCAGCCGGCGCCGACCACCACGACCTCGTGCTGTCGCGCGAGCACCGGCCGCAGCCGCTCGGCGTCGTCCAGGGTGCGCAGCGTGTGGACACCGGCCACGTCCTCGGTGCCCGGCAGGACGATCGGCTCGGCCCCGCAGGCGATGACGAGCACGTCGTACGGGACGGGCCCGGCGGCCGTGTCGACCTCGCGCGCCTGCGGACGTACGCCGGTGGCATCGACGCCGAGCCGCAGGTCGACGCCGAGCGCGGCGAAGTCGATGTCGAAGGCGGAGCCCTCTGCGGTGCCGAGCAGCACCGCCTTGGACAGCGGCGGCCGGTCGTAGGGCGGATGCGCCTCGGCGCCGATCAGCGTGACGGGACCGCGGTGGCCGCTCTCCCGCAGCACGACGGCGGTCTGCACGCCCGCCATGCCGGCGCCGACGATGACGACCCGGGGCTGTTCCGTCTGTCTCTGCTCATCGCTCACCCGGTCACCCTATGAGTTACCGGTCACCCGGTGCGGACGAGTCCGTGCAGCGAGCGGGCCACGGCGGGGCACTCCCTTTCGACGCACGGCGGCACGGGGTTACGCTGGCGGCTGACACTACCTCGCGGGAGCCCGGACGCATCGGGCTGAGAGGGAGGCTGCTGCGGCCTCCGACCGTACGAACCTGATCCGGGTCATGCCGGCGAAGGGAGGGGCTGGACGCCCATGCAGTCGTCTCACCCAACTCAGCCATCTCGTCCGGCCGGTGCCGATGTCCTGATCGTCGGGGGCGGGGTCATCGGTCTGGTCACGGCCTGGCGCGCGGCGCAGCGCGGGCTGCGGGTCACGGTCGCCGATCCGGCCCCCGGCGGCGGCGCGGCGCAGGTCGCCGCCGGGATGCTCGCCGCCGTCACCGAACTCCACTACGGCGAGCAGACGCTGCTCGGGCTCAACCTGGCGTCCGTGGAGCGCTATCCGGAGTTCGTCGCGGAGCTGGAGGCGGCGAGCGGCCGGG
>NZ_JTIY01000001.1:4286492-4288276 GCF_000818175.1 Streptomyces sp. AcH 505 | reverse complement strand
GGGACCCCGGCTACCGCACCTGCGGCACCCTCGCCGTCGCCCTCGACGCCGACGACCGCGCCCATCTGCGTGAACTGCACGCCCTCCAGCAGGGTTCGGGGCTGACGTCCGACTGGCTCAGCGGCCGGGAGTGCCGGCGCCTCGAACCAATGCTCGCACCCGGCGTACGGGGCGGGCTGCGGGTGGACGGCGACCACCAGATCGACCCCCGCCGGCTCACCGCGGCGCTGCTGGCGGCCTGCGAGCGGGCCGGTGTGGTGTTCCGGCGCCACTGGGTCGAACGGCTCGCGGTGGCGGCCGACCGGGCCGTCGGCGCCGTACTGGACGACGGCACCGAACTCGCCGCCGACCAGGTGGTGCTGGCGGCCGGCTCGCTCAGCGGGCGGCTCGCCGGGGTCCCGGCGGACGTGCTGCCGCCGGTGCGGCCGGTCAAGGGCCAGATACTGCGGCTGACCGTGCCGGAGCGGTACGCGCCTTTCCTGTCCAGGACCGTACGGGCGGTGGTGCGCGGCAGCGACGTGTACCTGGTGCCGCGCGAGAACGGCGAGCTGGTCGTCGGCGCGACGAGCGAGGAACAGGGCTGGGACACGACGGTCACGGCGGGCGGTGTGTACGAACTGCTGCGCGACGCGCATGAGCTGATCCCCGGCATCACCGAACTGCCGCTGACCGAGACCCGGGCGGGTCTGCGGCCCGCGTCGCCCGACAACGCGCCGCTGCTCGGGCCGACCGCGCTGCCGGGGCTGCATCTGGCCACCGGCCACTTCCGCAACGGCGTGCTCCTCGCGCCGGTCACCGGCGACGCGCTGGCTGCCGTCCTGACCACGGGCGAACTTCCGCCCGAGGCGCGGCCGTTCACCCCGCTCCGGTTCTCGCCTGCCGCCACCTCCGTACGTCAGGAGCAGCCCGTATGAGCAGCGAAGCACGCACCGGCGTCAGGGTCTCCGTCAACGGGGAGCACCGGGACCTCCCCGCCGCCACCACGCTCGCGACCCTCGTGGCCGGCTTCACGGCCGCGCCGTCCGGTGTGGCGGCCGCCGTCAACGAGACGGTGGTGCCACGCGGCCGGTGGTCCTCGACGCTCCTCGGGGACGGCGACCGCGTCGAGATCCTCACCGCCGTACAGGGAGGCTGATCGCGAATGGCGGACGACAAGCTCACCATCGGCGGCGCCACGTTCACCTCACGCCTGATCATGGGCACCGGCGGCGCGCCCAGCCTGGACGTCCTGGAACGGTCCCTGGCCGCCTCGGGCACGGAGCTGACCACGGTCGCGATGCGCCGCCTCGACCCGTCCGTGCAGGGCTCCGTGCTGTCGGTGCTGGACAACCTGGGCATCCGGGCCCTGCCGAACACAGCCGGCTGCTTCACGGCGGGCGAGGCGGTCCTGACGGCCCGGCTGGCCCGTGAGGCGCTGGGCACGGACTGGGTGAAGGTGGAGGTCGTCGCGGACGAGCGCACGCTGCTTCCCGACCCGATCGAACTGCTGGAAGCGGCCGAGACGCTGGTGGACGACGGCTTCACCGTCCTGCCGTACACGAACGACGACCCGGTGCTGGCACGGAAGCTGGAGGACGTGGGCTGCGCGGCGATCATGCCGCTCGGCTCCCCCATCGGCTCGGGTCTCGGCATCCGCAACCCGCACAACTTCCAGCTGATCGTGGAGCACGCGCGCGTGCCGGTCATCCTGGACGCCGGCGCGGGTACGGCGTCGGACGCGGCGCTGGCGATGGAGCTGGGCTGCGCGGCGGTGATGCTGGCGTCGGCGGTGACCCGCGCGCGCG
>NZ_JTIY01000001.1:4285025-4286467 GCF_000818175.1 Streptomyces sp. AcH 505 | reverse complement strand
CCCGCGAGGAACGAGCGGGGCGAGCACGGTCGACCGTCGACAGCGGCACAAGGCGCCCCGGAGGTGAACCGAGCCCCAAAAAAGAGGGGCGTGAGCCGAAGGGGCGCGCCGCTGTCGAAAGGGAGAGCGCGCGCAGGCCCGCGAGGTACGAGTGGGGCGAGCACGGTCGACCGTCGACAGTGGCTTAAAGCGCCCCGGAGGCGAACCGAGCCGAAAAAAGAAGGGTGTGCGCGCCGCTGTCGAAAGGGAGAGCGCGCACAGGCCCGTGAGGAACGAGCGGAACGAGCACGGTCGACCGTCGGCAGGGGCATAAAGCGCCCCGGAGGCGAACGCGCCCAAAAAAGAAGGAGTCACGGGACGGCTGCAGTATTGCGACCGCTTTGCCCGCGACTGGGGCTCCGTCCGACCCTGATCGTAGACTCGCGGCGTGGATACGACCCTCAACGACCCGATTGTCGGACAGGTGCTCGACGGCCGCTATCGCGTCGACGCGCGCATCGCCGTCGGCGGCATGGCGACGGTCTACCGTGCGGTCGACACCCGGCTCGACCGGGTTCTCGCCCTCAAGGTGATGCATCCGGCCCTCGCCACCGACGTGACGTTCGTGGAGCGTTTCATCCGTGAGGCCAAGTCCGTGGCCCGGCTCGCGCATCCCAATGTGGTCGCCGTCTTCGACCAGGGCGCCCAGGGCGCGTACGTGTATCTGGCGATGGAGTACGTCGCGGGGTGCACGCTGCGCGACGTCCTGCGGGAGCGCGGCGCGCTGCAGCCGCGGGCCGCGCTGGACATCCTGGAGCCGGTGCTCGCCGCGCTCGGGGCGGCGCACCGCGCGGGGTTCGTGCACCGGGACATGAAGCCGGAGAACGTGCTGATCGGGGACGACGGCCGGGTGAAGGTCGCCGACTTCGGGCTGGTCAGGACGGCCGGGGACGTGACGAACACGACCGGGACCGTGCTCGGCACGGTGTCGTATCTCGCTCCTGAGCAGATCGAGTCCGACGCGTCAGGCGCCGGGGTCGACGTGTACGCGTGCGGCGTTGTCCTGTACGAGATGCTGACCGGTGCGAAGCCGCACGGCGGCGGTTCTCCCGCCCAGGTGCTGTACCAGCATCTGAACGAGGACGTGCCCCCGCCGTCGGCGCTGGTGCCGGCGCTCGCCGTCGAGCTGGACGGGCTGGTCGCCGCCACCACCGTCCGTGATCCCAGGGCCCGGCCGGCCGACGCGGTGGCGATGCTGGCGCTGGTGCGTCAGGCGCGTGCCGCGCTCGACGACGCGCAGCTCGACGCCGTACCGCCGCGGGCCAAGCCCGTACCCGACGGGCAGTCGGGCGCGGAGAACCGTACGTCCGTGCTGCCGCGCGCGTTCCCTGTCGACGGTGTCGCGGGGGTCGGCGGGGTGAACCGGACCAGCAGGCTGGAGATGGCGTCCCCCGAGGGGCCGC
>NZ_JTIY01000001.1:4277803-4284869 GCF_000818175.1 Streptomyces sp. AcH 505 | reverse complement strand
CGGGCAGGGTCATGGCGCGGGCCGGGGCCGTGGCCGGGCGGGCCGCGCGGGGGTGCCCCGGCGCGGGCTGATCGCGATGATCGTCGCCGCGCTGCTGGTGGTGGGGGTGGGCGCCGGTGTCTGGTACATCAACTCGGGCCAGTTCACCCGGGTCCCCGCGCTGCTGGGCCAGAGCGAGCAGACGGCGAAGAACAGACTCTCGGACGCCGGGCTCGACGCCAAGGTCGCCCGGGACTTCAGCGACACCTTCAAGCGCGGCACGGTCATGAAGAGCGATCCGGAGCCGCGCTCGCGCATCCGTGGTGACGGCCCGGTGACGATCGTCATCTCGCGCGGCCCGGAGATCGTCGACGTCCCCGACCTGGAGGGGATGACCCTGGCCGAGGCCAGGACGGCGCTGAAGAAGGTGGGGCTGGCCTCGGGGACGATCTCGCGGTCCTTCGACGACGACCACGACCAGGGCACCGTCATCCGTTCGGACCCCGAGCCGGGCACGGAGGTACGGCCCGACAAGGGCATCGCGCTCGATGTGAGCAAGGGCGGCGCGATCGACGTCAGCGATGTGACCGGCGAGTCCGTCGAGGACGCCACGGCGGAGCTGGAGGACAACGGCCTCAAGGTCAAGGTCGCGGCCGAGCGGGTGAACTCCGACGACGACGAGGGCGCGGTGGCCCGGCAGTCCCCCGGCGAGGGCGCCCAGCTGGCGGAGGGCGACACCGTGACGCTGACGCTCTCCAAGGGGCCGAAGCTGATCACGGTCCCCGATGTCACGGGCCGTTCGATCGACGAGGCGCAGAGCGCGCTGGAGGACGCGGGCTTCGACGTCCGCGTCAAGCACAGCTTCCCGTTCATCGACGACACCGTGGCCGAGCAGTCCGTCGAGGGCGGCGACACCGCGCCCGAGGGCAGCACGATCACGATCAAGACCGAGGGGCTCTAGGCACCGGACAGGGCCTAGGCCCTGTCGGCTGCGGCCGCGAAGTATCGTGCTCCCCATGCGTAACCCGGTCGGCGCCCATGTCCCTGTGGCCGGCGGTCTCGCCAAGGTGGGGCTCGCGTACGCCGACGAGCTGGCCGCCGAGGCCGTCCAGGTCTTCGTCGCCAATCCGCGTGGCTGGGCGACCCCCGTGGGCAGTCCGGCGCAGGACGAGGCGTTCCGGGCCCGGTGCGCTGCCGAGGCGATCCCGGTGTTCGTCCACGCGCCTTACTTGATCAACTTCGGCTCGCACACCGAGGCGACGGCGCGGATGTCGGTCGAATCGATGCGGCACAGTCTGCGGCGGGGCCGGGAGATCGGTGCGCGCGGCGTGGTGGTCCATACGGGCTCCGCGACCGGCGGCCGTTCGCGCGAGGTGGCTCTCGCGCAGGTGCGGCGGCTGCTGCTGCCGCTGCTGGACGAGCTGACCCACGACGACGATCCGTATCTGCTGCTGGAGTCGACGGCCGGTCAGGGCTTCTCGCTCTGCTCGACGGCCGACGACTTCGCCGCGTACTTCGCGGCGCTCGACTCCCACCCCAAGCTGGGCATCTGCCTGGACACCTGCCATATCTTCGCCGCCGGGCACGACCTCGCCGCCCCGCACGGCACACGGCGGACGCTGGATCTGCTGGTGGACGCCGTCGGTGCGGGGCGGCTGCGGCTGATCCACGCCAACGACTCCAAGGACGTGGCGGGGGCGCACAAGGACCGGCACGAGAACATCGGCTCCGGGCAGATCGGCGAGGAGCCGTTCCGTGAGCTGTTCCGGCATCCGGCGACCGAGGGGGTGCCGCTGGTGATCGAGACGCCGGGCGGCAAGGAGGGGCACGCGGCGGATGTGGAGCGGCTGAAGAAGCTCCGCGACGGATGAGCCGGAGCCGGCGGAATACCCCATGGGGGTATACCGTTGGACGGGTCGGCAGAAGACGTCGTCCCGTCACAGGGGGTTCCGATGGATCACGAGCACGGCACCGGCCGGCCCGGCGCCCACCAGCACGGCGGTCACGCCCGCGCCGACTGGCCCATGGCCGCCCGGGCGACCCTGCACTGTCTCACCGGCTGTGCCATCGGCGAGATCCTCGGCATGGTGATCGGCACGGCCTTCGGCTGGGGCAACGTGGAGACCACGGTCCTCGCGGTCGTACTGGCCTTCTTCTTCGGTTACGCGCTGACCCTGCGCGGCATCCTGGCCGCCGGCGTCGCCTTCAAGGCGGCCTTCCGGGTGGCGCTCGCCGCCGACACGCTCTCGATCGCCGTGATGGAACTGATCGACAACGGGGTGATCGCCCTGTGGCCCGGCGCGATGGAGGCCGGCCTGGCCGATCTGCTGTTCTGGGTCAGTCTGGCGCTGTCGCTGGCCATCGCCTTCGTCGTCACCACCCCGGTCAACAAGTGGCTGATCGGCCGGGGCAAGGGCCACGCGGTCGTGCACCAGTACCACCACTGACGGCGGCCCCGGCCCCGGCCCAAGAGCTCCAGACCTAGAGCTCCGGGCCGTCCTCCGGCAGCTCCTGGTACGAGTAGCGCTGCTCACGCCAGGGGTCGCCGACGTTGTGGTAGCCGCGCTCCTCCCAGAAGCCTCTGCGGTCCGCCGTCATGTACTCCACGCCCCTGACCCACTTCGGCCCCTTCCAGGCGTACAGCTGCGGTACGACGAGCCGCAGCGGGAAGCCGTGCTCGGCGGTCAGCAGCTCACCGTCCCGGTGGGTGGCGAATATCGTCCGGTCGGAGCGGAAGTCGTCCAGCCGCAGATTGGCGCTGTAGCCGTACTCGGCCCAGACCATGGCGTGCGTGACGCCGGGCGCGGGCGGCGCGAGGTCCAGGACCGTACGCGCGGGGACGCCGCCCCATTCGGCTCCCAGCATGGAGAACTTCGTGACGCAGTGCAGATCGGCGACGACGGTCGAGAACGGCAGGGCCGAGAACTGCTCGTGGTTCCAGCAGTGTTTGTCGCCGTCGGCGGTGGCCCCGAAGACCCGGAATTCCCAGCGGTCCTGTTTGAATTTGGGTACCGGCCCGTAATGGGTGACCGGCCAGCCCCGCTGGAGGCGCTGACCTGGTGGAAGCCCGGACTCCTCCGGCTCCCGAAACCCCCGGTTCTCCGGCTGACCCATGCCGTCAATGGTGACAGACCGGGAGGGGTGGTCATGACCAGGTCTGCCCGGATTCGGGCAACTCCGACTAAGTAGCCCCTTACTGGACGGCTGATCACCACGGTGCAAGGATCCGAAGCATTCTGCCCGCTCACACGCCTGGAAGGAGCCGCCGCGATGCAGGGCGACCCCGAGGTCCTCGAGTTCCTCAACGAGCAGCTGACCGCCGAGCTCACCGCGATCAACCAGTATTTTCTCCACGCGAAGATGCAGGAGAACTTCGGCTGGACGAAACTCGCGAAGAACACCCGCGCCGAGTCGTTCGACGAGATGAAGCACGCCGAGCTGCTCACCGACCGGATTCTCTTCCTGGACGGTCTGCCGAACTACCAGCGGCTCTTCCACGTACGCGTGGGCCAGACCGTCACGGAGATGTTCAAGGCCGACCGCGAGGTCGAGGTGGAGGCCATCGACCGCCTCAAGCGCGGCATCGACGTGATGCGGGGCAAGGGCGACCACACGTCCCGGCGGATCTTCGAATCGATCCTGGAGGACGAGGAGCACCACATCGACTACCTCGACACCCAGCTGGAGCTGGTGGAGAAGCTCGGCGAGGCGCTGTACATCGCCCAGCTCATCGAGCAGCCGGAAAGCTAGGGCCTGATCCGGACGACCGGCCCCCGGGCCTGATCCGAACGAGCAGGACCTAGGGCCTCGTCCAGGCCGACGGTCACGGCCGTCGCTCCCGGCAGTACGGGGGCGGCCGAGGCCGCCACCGGGGGTGCGACCGACTCCAGCAGCTCACGGCGCGGGCAGCCGCCCCGGCCGAGCAGCGACTGGATGTGGCGTACGCACGAGCCGCAGTCGGTGCCGGCCTTGCTGGCCGAAGCTATCTGCCGGGGGGTGCACGCTCCGGCGTCCGCGTGTTCCTTGATCTGCTTATCGGTGATTCCGAAGCACGAGCAGACGTACACGCGGGTTCACCTCCCGGCGGGATCGATGGTGGGGCCGTAGCGACGGCGAGGCCCCCCGAAGAATCGGTGAGGCTAACCTAACCTTACCCACCGGCTTCCGCACACAAAAGCCCCGCGCACGGCGATGGGGCGCGGATCACACGGATCCACGCCCCATCCCCTCGCCGATCATGAGGGCCCTACTGGTCCCGGTACATCTCCGCGACCAGGAAGGCCAGGTCGAGCGACTGGCTGCGGTTGAGCCTGGGGTCGCAGGCCGTCTCGTATCGCTGGTGCAGATCGTCCACGAAGATCTCGTCGCCGCCGCCCACGCACTCCGTGACGTCGTCACCCGTCAGCTCGACATGGATGCCGCCCGGGTGCGTGCCGAGGCCCTTGTGCACCTCGAAGAAGCCCTTGACCTCGTCCAGGACGTCGTCGAAGCGGCGCGTCTTGTGGCCGGAGGCCGCCTCGAACGTGTTGCCGTGCATCGGGTCCGTCACCCAGACCACCGTCGCGCCCGAGGCGGTGACCTTGTCGACCAGCTGCGGCAGCTTGTCCCTGACCTTGTCGGCGCCCATCCGGACGATGAAGGTCAGCCGGCCCGGCTCCCGGTCCGGGTCGAGCCGGTCGATGTAGCTGAGCGCGTCGTCCACGGTCGTCGAGGGGCCGAGCTTGACCCCGATGGGGTTGCTGATCTTCGAGGCGAACTCGATGTGCGCGCCGTCCAGCTGGCGGGTGCGCTCACCGACCCAGACCATGTGGCCCGAGGTGTCGTACAGCTTGTTCGTGCGCGAGTCGGTGCGGGTGAGCGCCGACTCGTAGTCCAGCAGCAGCGCCTCGTGCGACGCGTAGAACTCGACGGCGCGGAATTCGGCCGGGTCGGTGCCGCACGCCTTCATGAAGTTGAGCGCGTTGTCGATCTCGCGGGCGAGCTGCTCGTAACGCTGCCCGGACGGTGAGGACTTCACGAAGTCCTGGTTCCAGGCGTGCACCTGGCGCAGGTCGGCGTAGCCGCCGGTGGTGAAGGCACGGACCAGGTTGAGGGTCGAGGCCGACGCGTGGTACATCCGCTTCAGCCGGTCGGGGTCCGGGATCCGGGACTTCTCGTCGAAGGCGAAGCCGTTGACGGAGTCGCCCCGGTAGGTGGGCAGGGTCACGCCGTCGCGGGTCTCGGTCCCCTTGGAGCGCGGCTTCGAGTACTGGCCGGCGATCCTGCCGACCTTCACCACGGGCACGGACGCCGCGTAGGTGAGCACGGCGCTCATCTGGAGCAGGGTCTTCAGCTTCGCCCTGATGTGTTCGGCGGACACGGCGTCGAACGCCTCGGCGCAGTCGCCGCCCTGGAGCAGGAACGCCTCGCCCTTCGCGACGGCGGCCAGCCTGGACCGCAGCTGGTCGCACTCGCCCGCGAAGACCAGCGGCGGAAAGGACTCCAGGTCCGCCACGACCTCGCGCAGGGCTTCCCGGTCGGGATACTCCGGCTGCTGGGCAGCGGGAAGATCTTTCCAGGTCGGCACAGGGGTCGCGGGGTTCTCAGCTTTCACGGTCACGGCGCCCAGATTACGCGCTCGCGGCCCGTGACAACCGCCCGGCTCACAGTGTGGAACGGGTCGTGTGCGGTAAGGTCCCACGCATGTTCGCGCATTCGAATCAGAGCTGGTGGTGGCCGGATCATCCGGCGGCCCCCTGATTCGTCGCGAGCGTCAGCATCGCGAAGGCCGCCCGAGGGCGGCCTTCGGTGTTTTCCGGGCCCGGGATCTCCGGGCGGGAAGCGGGGGCGGCCCTCCCGCCCCGCTCCCGCCCCGTCCCGGAAGGAACACCCGCCCATGTCTCAGCCGTCGGCGCGCAGTCTGCTCGCCCGTCTCCTCGACTCCGACTGCCCGCCCTTCGCCCTGCTCCGCCGCCGCACCCCCGGACGCGACCACGACACCGTGGAGCTGCTGATCGGGGCCGTGCACGAGGCGGACACACTCGCCGGCATCCCCGTCGGCAGCCGGCCCTCGCTCGCCCTGGTGCCGTTCCGGCAGATCAGGGAGCGCGGCTTCGACGTGCACGACGACGGGACGCCGCTGGCCGTCCTGGTCGCCGACGAGACCTACGAACTGCCGCTGGCCGAGGTGACCGAGCTGCTGCCCGACCACGCGGTACGGGTCGAAGGCGGCGCCTTCGACATCGACGACGAGCGGTACGCGGCCGTCGTGCGGCGGGTCATCGAGGACGAGATCGGCCGGGGCGAGGGCGCGAACTTCGTGATCAAGCGCACGTTCGAAGGCCGTGTGCCGGGCTTCGACAGCGCCGACGCGCTCGCCCTGTTCCGGCGGCTGCTCACCGCCGAGCGCGGCGCGTACTGGACGTTCGTCGTACACACCGGGGAGCGCACCCTGGTCGGCGCGAGCCCGGAGGTGCATGTCCGGATGAGCGGCGGGACGGTCGTGATGAATCCGATCAGCGGCACGTTCCGCTATCCGCCCGAGGGGCCCACCCCCGAGGGACTGCTGGCGTTCCTGGCCGACCGCAAGGAGACCGAGGAACTGTCCATGGTCGTGGACGAGGAACTGAAGATGATGTGCACCGTCGGGGACAAGGGCGGGGTGGTGATCGGCCCCCGGCTCAAGGAGATGGCGCATCTCGCGCACACCGAGTACGAGTTGCGCGGCCGCTCCTCGCTGGACGTCCGCGAGGTGCTGAAGGAGACGATGTTCGCGGCGACCGTCACCGGATCGCCCGTGCAGAACGCCTGCCGGGTGATCGAGCGGCACGAACCGCTCGGGCCCGACGGGCGGGGGCGCGGCTACTACGCGGGGGCGCTGGCGCTCGTCGGGCTCGACGCCGGCGGGGCGCAGACCCTCGACTCCCCCATTCTGATCCGCACCGCCGACATCGCGGCCGACGGCCGGCTGCGGGTGCCGGTCGGCGCCACGCTCGTACGCCACTCCGACCCGGCGGGCGAGGTCGCCGAGACCCACGCCAAGGCGGCGGGGGTGCTGGCGGCCCTCGGCGTACGGCCCGCCCGCCCGCGCGCCGAGTCGGCCGGGCCG
>NZ_JTIY01000001.1:4267988-4277778 GCF_000818175.1 Streptomyces sp. AcH 505 | reverse complement strand
CGGGCCGCGGCTGGCCGACGACCCCCGGGTGCGGGCGGCGCTGGACGGACGCCGGGCCGGGCTCGCGCCGTTCTGGCTGAAGATGCAGACCGAGCCTGCCTCGCTCACCGGCCATGCCCTGGTCGTGGACGGCGAGGACACCTTCACCGCGATGCTCGCCCATCTGCTGCGCTCGTCGGGACTCGACGTGACGGTACGGCGGTTCGACGCGCCGGGGCTGCGCGAAGCGGCGCTCACGCACCAGGGTCCCGTGGTGCTGGGGCCCGGCCCGGGGGATCCCGCCGACGCCACGGATCCGAAGATGCGGCTGCTGCGCGCGCTGACCGCCGAGCTGATCCGCGACCACCGGCACGGTCTGCTCGGCGTCTGCCTCGGCCATGAGCTGATCGCCGCCGAACTGGGCCTGGAAACGGTCCGCAAGCAGGTCCCGTACCAGGGTGCGCAGACGCGGATCCCGCTGTTCGGCAGGGCGGAGACGGTCGGTTTCTACAACAGCTTCACCGCACGCTGCGACGCGGAGACGGCGCGCGAACTGGCGGCGCACGGCATCGAGGTGAGCAGGGACGAGACGAGCGACGAGGTGTTCGCGCTGCGCGGCGCCGGGTTCGCCTCGCTGCAGTTCCACGCGGAGTCCGTGCTGACCCTGGACGGGCCGCGGATCGTAAGGGAGTCGCTGGCCGGGGCGATGAACACCGAGGAGTCGGAACGGCGGTCGGGGACGCCGATCGAGCGGGGCTGAGGCACCGGGCGCCGGGGATCATCGCGAGCTTTCCGTGGTGATCCCGGGCGCCTGGCCCGCGCGACCGGAGAAGACGCTCAACCGAAGAATCCGTCAGCCGAAGAAGACGCTTACCTCCTCGTACAGCTCCGAAGGCACCGTCTTCAGCTCGGCGACCGCCTCCGCGATGGGTACCCGCACGACGTCCGTGCCGCGCAGGGCGACCATCTTGCCGAAGTCGCCGTCCCGTACGGCCTCGATGGCGTGCAGCCCGAATCGGGTCGCCAGCCACCGGTCGAAGGCGCTCGGGGTGCCGCCGCGCTGCACATGTCCGAGGACGGTCGTCCGCGCCTCGTTGCCGGTGCGCCGCTCGATCTCCTTGGCCAGCCACTCGCCGATGCCCGAGAGCCGGACATGGCCGAAGGAGTCGAGGGTGCCGTCCTTGAGCACGAGGTCGCCGTCCTTGGGCATCGCGCCTTCCGAGATGACGACGATGGGGGCGTACGACGCTCTGAACCGTGACGTCACCCAGGCGCAGACCTGCTCGACGTCGAAGCGCTGTTCGGGGATGAGGATGACATTGGCGCCGCCGGCCAGGCCCGAGTGCATGGCGATCCAGCCGGCATGACGGCCCATCACCTCGCAGACCAGCACCCGCATATGGGATTCGGCGGTGGTGTGCAGCCGGTCGATGGCCTCGGTCGCGATACCGACCGCCGTGTCGAAGCCGAAGGTGTAGTCGGTGGCCGAGAGGTCGTTGTCAATGGTCTTGGGGACTCCGACGCAGGGGATGCCCTGCTCGTCGGAGAGGGTGGCGGCGACGCCCAGGGTGTCCTCGCCGCCGATCACGATCAGCGAATCGACCTCATGGGCGGCCAGGGTCTCCTTGATCCGCCGTATCCCGTCCTCCTCCTTGAGAGGATTGGTGCGCGAAGAACCGAGAATGGTCCCGCCGCGCGGCAGGATGCCGCGCACGGCGGGGATGTCGAGCCGTACGGTGTCGTCTTCCAGCGGCCCGCGCCAGCCGTCCCGGAACCCGGTGAACGCGTACCCGTATTCCTGGACGCCCTTGCGCACGATGCCTCGGATGACCGCGTTGAGTCCGGGGCAGTCGCCGCCCCCGGTCAGTACTCCGACTCGCATGGAAAACACTTCCCTTCGCCGTCGGTGAGGTACCCGGGCCACCGGTGAAGTGACACAGGTCACTCCCGCATGGTGCGCAGCACGAATTCCGTTGCGCCAGAGGGCGGTTGGAAGCGGGTGAAACTCAGACGTCGTCGAGGCCGCGCTCGATCGCGTAACGCACCAGCTCGACGCGGTTGTGGAGCTGGAGTTTGCCGAGCGTGTTCTGCACGTGGTTCTGCACGGTGCGGTGCGAGATGACCAGCCGCTCGGCGATCTGCTTGTACGAGAGGCCCTTGGCGACGAGCCGCAGCACCTCGGTCTCGCGCTCCGTGAGCTGGGGCGCCTTGGGCTCGTCGGGCGCGGCGGGAGCGGGGTCCGAGGCCAGCCGCCGGTACTCGCCGAGGACGAGCCCGGCGAGGCCGGGGGTGAACACCGGGTCGCCGGCCGCCGTGCGGCGCACCGCGTCGATCAGCTCGGCCGTGCTGGCGGACTTGAGCAGATAGCCGGTGGCGCCGGACTTCACCGCCTCCAGGACATCGGCGTGCTCCCCGCTCGCCGACAGCACGAGGACCCGCAGGGCGGGAAAGGCGCCGACGAGTTGCTTGCAGACCTGGACGCCCGGCATGCCGGGCAGGTTGAGGTCGAGGACCAGCACCTCGGGGACGGTGGCCTTGGCGCGCCGTACGGCCTGCGCGCCGTCCCCGGCCGTCGCGACGACGTCGAACCCCGATTCGGCCAGGTCGCGGGCGACCGCGTCACGCCACATCGGATGGTCGTCGACCACCATCACCCTGATCGCCTCGGTCATCGCTCCGCCTTCCCCCGTGGAACTCTCAGTTCGACTTCTGTGCCCTGCCCCGGCACGGAGATCAGCTCCGCCGTGCCGCCCAGCTCCCGCAGCCTGCCACGGATCGACAGGGCGACCCCGAGCCGCCCCTCGCCCTCGGCCTGCGCGAGCCGGCCCTCCGGGATGCCGGGGCCGTCGTCCCGTACGGTCACGACCACTTCGTCCGGCCAGTCCTCGACCAGGATCCAGGCGCTGGCCTCGGCGCCCGCGTGCCTTCGGACATTGTCCAGGACCGCACCGACAGCCGCCGCGGTCTCCCGTGCCGCGGCCGGAGCCAGCGGCACCGGGGCGCCCGGCTCGGCGAAGCTGACCTTGGACCCGCTGTACGGCGCGAGCAGCGTCCGCAGATCGATCTCGGACGGCTCGGCGGCGCCGGGCGTCCCGCCGGGGCCGCCGTCGGCCGTACGCGCGGTCGGTACGAGACCGCTGGAGACCAGCGTGCGCAGGGCGACCTCCTGCTCGCCCGCCATCCGGCCCAGCTCGGCGGCCTCGCCGCCCAGCGCCGTACCGCGCCGCTGCACCATGGCCAGCACCTGGAGGACGCTGTCGTGGATGTCCCTGGCCAGCCGCTCCCGCTCCCTGGTCCGCGCCTCGATCTCCATGGCGTGGGCGAGGGTGCGCTCGGAGGCGCGGGCGACCTCGACGACGTAGCCGATGGCGATGGAGGCCACCCAGACGAGCAGCACGTTGTGGAGCGTGTCCCTGCTGGGGTTGCCGCGCTCGACGATGTTGGCCGCGCCGACGAAGGACGAGGCGACGCAGGCCCACCGCCAGCCGCCCTTCACCGCGAACGCGAGCACCACACCGGCGGTCCATATCGACGGCAGGGTGGGCCCGTCGATGTGCTGGGCCTGCTCGTCGGCAAGCGGGGTGAGCAGGATGCCGGCGAGCGCCACGACAAGATCGACGGCCAGGAAGGGCCGGGTGCATCTCGCGGCGCCGGCGACCCTGGGGAGGGTGGCCAGGGTCCACACACCCATCACGGCGAGGTAGGCCACCGCCACCCAGGCCCGCTCGAACCTGTCCCGTTCGAGGGCGAAGAGCACCACGGCGTAGACCATGGTCAGCAGGCGGTACGCGGTCAGCGCGCGCCACAGCGGCTGCTCGACCGACATCCTCACGACACGCTCGCTCTTCATCGCTCCCCCATGCGCCACGCGCCCCCTGACTCAGCCCTGGGGTGCGTCGGCCTTGCCCGCCTCGGCGAGCCGGCGCTTCGCCGCCGTCGCGTAGATGTCCACGTACTCCTGGCCGGACAGCTTCATGATCTCGTACATGACCTCGTCGGTGACCGCCCGCAGGATGAAGCGGTCGCCCTGCATGCCCCGGTAGCGGCTGAAGTCCAGCGGCTTGCCGATCCTGATCCCCGGGCGCATCAGCTTCGGCATCACCTGGCCGGGCGGCTGGATCTTCTCCGTGTCGATCATCGCGACGGGAATGACGGGCGCGCCGCTGGCGAGCGCCACCCGCGCGAGACCGCCGGGCTTGCCCCGGTAGAGCCGGCCGTCGGGCGAGCGGGTGCCCTCCGGGTAGATGCCGAACAGCTCGCCGTCGGCCAGCACCTTCACACCGCTGTTGATCGCGGCCTCGCCCGCGCCGCGCGCGCCCGACCGGTCGACCGGCAGCTGTCCCACGCCCTTGAAGAAGGCCGCCGTCAGCTTTCCCTTGACTCCGGGAGAGGTGAAGTACTCGGCCTTGGCGATGAAGACGACCTTGCGGTCGAGGACGGCCGGCAGGAAGAAGGAGTCGGAGAAGGACAGATGGTTGCTCGCGAGGATCGCCGGCCCCTCTGCGGGAACGTTCTCTAGGCCCTCCACCCAGGGCCGGAAGGCGAGCTTCAACGACCCGCCGATGGAGAACTTCATTGCGCCGTAGATCAACTCGACTGCCTCCTGTGTGCGCTCCGACTGACCATAACCCGTGCGGAGGCCGACGAGACCTGCGCTCATCTGCGTGAGGGGTCCGACGGACCTGGTCGGTGTCGGTCCGGTCGCGTACGGTGAAGTACACCTTTTGAGCGTCGCCGCACACCCCTCTACTGCCCGAACCCCCCTCTTACGAACAGGAGACCCCGGTGCCGGTCGTTCCTGGAGCCGAGCCGTACCGCCATGAGGGCGGTGACGTCGGCGTCCTCCTCTGTCATGGCTTCACCGGTTCGCCGCGGTCGCTGCGCCCCTGGGCGGAGTATCTGGCCGAGCGCGGTCTTTCCGTGTCGCTGCCGCTGCTGCCGGGGCACGGCACACGCTGGCAGGACATGCAGGTCACCGGCTGGCAGGACTGGTACGCGGAGGTGGACCTGGCGCTGCGGCAGCTGCTGGACCGGTGCGAGCAGGTCTTCGTCGCCGGGCTCTCGATGGGCGGCGCGCTGGCGCTGCGGCTCGCCTCGAAGCACGGTCCGGCGATCAGCGGGGTGATCGTGGTCAATCCGGGGCTGAAGGTGCACGGGCTCGCGGCGCACGCCCTGCCGGTGGTCCGTCATCTGATCCCCAGCACGAAGGGCCTGGCGAACGACATCGCGAAGGCCGGCGGTGACGAGATCGGCTACGACCGGGTGCCGCTGCACGCGGCGCACTCGGTGCGGAAGTTCTTCCGGCTGGTGGACGCGGCGCTGCCGCAGGTCACCCAGCCGCTGCTGCTGTTGCACAGCACGCAGGACCATGTCGTACCGCCGGTCGACTCGGCCCGGGTGCTCGCGCGCGTCTCGTCGCGTGATGTCCGGGAGGTTCTGCTGGAACAGAGCTACCACGTTGCGACGTTGGACCATGACGCGGAGCGGATTTTCGAGGAGAGTCACGCGTTCATCGGCCGCCTCGCTCCGAGCGTCGGGAAGAAGGGGAGCAGCACCGGTGGCTGAGCATGACGCGGACCGCGAGCCGCAGCCGATCGACGAGGACGCCGCGTGGGCGGCGATCGTGGCGGGGTACGGCGAGGAGCCGGCCGACCCGCCGGGCGCGAAGCCCTTCAAGTCCGTCGACGGTCTGGCGGTGCTGGAGGGCGAGCGCAACAGGACGAGGGGGTCCGACACCGAGCAGGGCGGCACACCGGAGTCCGGCCCGGAGCCTGAGGGCCCGGAGCCTGAGGGCCCGGCCGCCGAGGTCCCTCCGGCGTCGGCGCCGGAGGGTGTGAAGCCGCCGCTGGGCGGCTCGGTGGTGTTCGCCCCGGGGGTGGGCGGCCCCCGTGACTACGCGCTCGACGAGCCCCATGACGACGGCATCGACGACGATGACGACGACGGCGAGGGCCACTTCGTACCGCCCGAGCCGCCGCCGCTGCCGGAGGCCGACGTCACGACGAGGTTCGCTTGGCTCGCCGTCATCGGCGGTCCGCTGCTGATGCTGATCGTCATCCTGTTGCAGTGGGACATGACGTGGTGGCTGACGACGCTGAGCATCGGCGGTTTCCTCGGCGGCTTCGCCACGCTGGTGGCGCGTATGCAGCATGACGAGGACGACGACCACGACGACCCGGGGCGCGGCGCCGTGGTCTAGCGCCGCCCGGCCGGATCAGCGGCCGGGACGGGTCAGGAGGCGGGTACGCGCAGGGCGGCGAGCACGGGCAGATGGTCCGTCGCCGCCCTCAGGTCCGCTTCGGTGAGCCCCGGCAGATCGCTCGGCACTCCGCAGCCGAGGACCTCCACGCCTTCGGTGGCGAGGATCGCGTCGATACGGCGGTGGGCCCCGGCCGACGGGTAGGTGTGTTCGCCGCCCCAGGGCCGCGCCGTCCAGGCGTCCCGCAGGGCGCCGGTGAGCAGACGGAAGGCGCGACCCGTCGGAGGTTCGTTGAGGTCGCCGGCGAGGATCGCGTGCGGTGCGTCCATCGCCTTCAGCCGGTCGAGCGCCTGTCCTGCCTGGGCGTACCGCTCGTCGTCCTGGAGGCTCAGATGGCAGTTGAGGACACCGAGCCTGGCGCCGCCGAACCGCACGACCGCCGTGGCGAAGCCGCGCCGGTGCAGCCCAGGCGTGAGCGGCAGCAGTACGTCCTCGGTCTGTTCCACGGTCGCGCGCAGTGAGCACAGCAGCAGCGGTCCCGCCGCTGTCGCGCCGCCGCCGAGCACCACGAGATCGGTCGCCATGGCCAGCCGCGAGGCCTTCTTGCGCCAGCGGAAGAAGCGCGGCGCCTCCTGGATGAACACCAGGTCGGGTGCGCAGGCCCGGATCACCCGGGCCAGGGCCGCACGGTCGTCGCGCATCGAGCGGATGTTGTAACTGAGCACCCGGATCACGGCCGAACCGTCCGGCTCGGTACGGGAGTCGGGCAGTGGGGACATCGCCATGCGCACACGATACGTGAGCCCGGCGGCGTATCGACGCACCGCCCGGCGCCCCCGGAAACGGCTGTGCCCGCCGTACCCCGGTGACGGGATACGGCGGGCACAGTCGTGTAGGTCGTGGCGGTGGCGCGCTGCCGCTCTCAGCCTTGGCGAGCCAGGTCGGCCGCTCCCACCAGGCCTGCCTCACCGCCGAGTTTGGCCGCCAGCACCTGGGCGTGCGGACGCCATTCGCCGCCGATCAGCCAGCGCCGGAACGACTTGCGGATCGGGTCGAGGACCAACTCGCCCTCGTCCGACACCCCGCCGCCGACGATGAAGGCCGAAGGGTCGAAGAGCGACGCCAGGTCGGCGAGACCGGCACCCGCCCAACGGGCCAGTTCCCGGAAGGAGTCGACGGCGACCGGGTCGCCGTCGCGGGCCGCGGCACTGATGTGCCTGCCCTCTATGCCCTCCACCGTGCCGTCGCCGAGCGCGAGCAGCCGCTCGGCGTTCTCCGGTGTCGCGTGCGCGCGCTGGCGCGCGTACCTGACGAGGGCCCGCCCCGAGGCGTACTGCTCCCAGCAGCCCTGGCTGCCGCAACCGCACAGCAGCCCGTCGGGCACGACCCGGATGTGCCCGAACTCGGCGGCCACACCGAAGCGTCCACGGCGCAGCTTGTTGCCGATGATGATGCCGCCGCCCAGGCCGGTGCCGAGCGTGATGCAGATGACGTCGTCGTGGCCCTGTCCTGCCCCGAACTTGTACTCGCCCCATGCCGCGGCGTTGGCGTCGTTCTCCACGACGACCGGCAGGCCGATGCGCTGTTCGACCTTGTCCTTGAGCGGTTCGTGCCGCCAGTTGATGTTCGGCGCGAAGAGGACGGTGGCGCGCTTGTCGTCGACGTAGCCGGCGGCGCCGATGCCGACCGCCTCGATCTGGTGTCCCTCGCCCGCGCCCGATACGGCAGCGCAAATCGCGTCGACAATTCCTTCGGCCGTCTGCGGGGTGGCCACCTTGTGCATCCCCCGAATGGTGCCCTCTTCGTCGACCACGCCGGCCGCGATCTTCGTGCCGCCGATGTCGACGCCGATGGTGAGTCCCATGTGTCCCTCAGTTTTCGGTCGAGCCCCGCTAAGGGCAACCGTACCCGAGGGCGGGGCTTCTCCCCTCAGTCCAGGTCGATATGACCGTCCGGACCTGGCCGTTCGTCACGGGGGTCCGAGGGGTCGTCCGACTTCTTCAGATCGGCCGAGAGGTCGACGGGGCCGGTCGGCGGGGTGACGGGACCCTGGGTCCAGCGGGTCTCCTGGCCCTCGACCGCCGAGCGGTACGCGGCGAGGAGTTCGTTGCCCGCGGCGGCGAGATGGTCGAAGAGGCCGGGGTTGCGCTCGATGACCGGCTCGACGGCCGACCTGGCCTGGTTGATGAACTGCTGGACGGCTCCCTGCGCCGCCATGCCGAACAGCGGGGTCTGCAGCGAGGAGACCTTGTCGGAGACGGCGTCGACGAATTTACGCAGTTCGTCGGAGGCGGAGGCGGGCGGCGGTCCGTAGACGGCCCGGCGCCTGGCCTTCTCGGCTGCCAGGTCTTCCGCGCATGCCGTGGCCCAGGCGTCCGAGTCGGCGGCGGGGCGCTCGGTTGCATCGCTCATGGGGTACTCCCGCGTCAGTGACAGGGGCCTCTCACCGAGCACGGCGAAAGGGTGCTTGTATCCGACGGTACCCGAACGGCCGTATTACGTTCAGTCGGCGTGCGGCCAGACCGCGGGGTCCGGGGTGAATCTGACCCGCAGCACATCGTCGGTGAGGGCGGCGCCCGTGACGGTGCAGCGGCGCAGTGCCGAGGTCAGCGGCACGATCCGGCGGAACGGGCCGACGGTCAGCAGGAGTTCGTCGTCCTTGCGCACGAGGTTGACGTCCTTCTTGCGCACCCCGGGCAGCGACAGGCTCCAGACGAGCAGACCGTCGTCGGCCAGCCGGTCCTCGGTCCACCAGGGGTCGTCCGCCCGGCCCTCGGTCCGCTCGTCCGGCTCGGGTACGCCGAGGGCGGCGAGATCGGCGGTGCCGTGCGGGTCGCGGCCCAGATGCGCGGTCTCCCGTACGGGGACCTCGGGCGCCCAGCTCTCGTGCCAGCCGTCGAGGCTCTTGTGCTGCTGGGCCGCGACGCCGGCCGCCCACGGGTCCGCCTGGTCGGCGGGGACCAGCCGGTTCGCCACCAGCGTCTCGACCCGGATCCCGTACAGGGCGAGCCCCACCCGGGCCGAGCGCAGCGTCTCGTCGGCGGCAGGTCCCGGCTCGGCGACCAGCCGTACCGTCGTCGTGCTGTCCTCGATCAGCGCCTGGACTGCGGCCAGCTCCGTGTCCCGGTGCTCGACCGTGCGGTACAGCCACTGCGCGGGCATCGGTACGCCGGCGAGCTGGGCCATCATCGGCCGCAGCGCGCGGGCCGCCTGCCGCTCAGGGGGCAGCAGCCGGCGCAGGTAGCGGCGCAGCTGCTCGGGCAGGGCCAGTACGGCGAGGGCGTCCCGCAGGGGCGGCATGTCGACGACGAGGACGTCCCAGTCGCCCTTCGCCGCGGCGCTCAGGGAGTGCAGCAGGGCGAACTGCTCGCTGCCGGGCAGTTCGGTCAGCTCCTCGCCGGCCAGTCTGCGGGCGCCGAGCAGATCGAGCCCGGGGCCGACCCGCTCCTGGAGGGTGAGCAGCTCGCTGCGGAAGTGTCCCGCCGAGTCGGTGCGCGCGGCCCACAGCCCTTCCGCGACCTCGGCCGGCTCGTCGGGGCGCGGCCCCGCGGGCACGGGCAGCGGCTGCCCCTCGGGGTCGGCGGAGAGCAGCAGGGTGCGGCTGCCGCGCCG
>NZ_JTIY01000001.1:4263884-4267656 GCF_000818175.1 Streptomyces sp. AcH 505 | reverse complement strand
CCGGGCCGCCGCGAGGGCGGTCGCCGCGGCCACGGTCGTCCGGCCGGCCCCGCCGGGGCCGGTGACCAGGACCGTACGCATCAGACTCCGGGGGTGGATTCGACGCGCTTCTTCAGCCCCGCGAGTGCCCGGTCGATGATGACCTTCTCGGCCTTGCGCTTGATCATGCCGAGGAGCGGGATCTTCACGTCGACGGCCAGCCGGTAGGTGACCTCGGTGCGGTCGGTGCCCAGCGGCGCCAGCAGGTACGAGCCGTCGAGGGAGCGCAGCATCTGGGACTTCACCAGCGTCCAGCTGACCTCGTGCGCGCTGATCCAGGTGTAGGCGAGGGTGTGGTCGTCCTTGATCGCTCCGGCGTCGAGCACCAGCCTGACCTGCTCGGCACGGCCTTCTGCGTCGGTGGCGAGCACCTCGGCCTCTTTGACCTCGCCGGTCCATTCGGGATAGCGCGCGAAGTCGGCGATCACGCCCATGACGTCGGCCGGGGCCGCCTCGATCGTGATGCTCGAACTGGTGTGTTCCGCCATCGCCGTGCTCCTCCAGGACTGGGTACGCCGCGTGCAGGCTATCGCGTGCGCGGGGCTCACCATTCCAGGGCCCACGGCCGTCCTGTCGAGGCGAAGTGTCCTACGTTCACACATTCCGTCACACCGACCCGCATCCGGCGGGCCAGCGGCTGATGGACATGGCCGAAGAGGGCGTAGCGCGGCCGGGTACGGCGCACGGCGGCCAGCAGCGCGCGGCTGCCGCGCTCGAAGCGGCGGGCCACCGTGTCGTAGATCAACTCCGGCACTTCCGGCGGGATGTGCGAGCAGAGCACGTCGACCTCACCGAGCGCCTCGACCTTGGCGGCGAACTCCTCGTCGGAGATCTCGTACGGGGTACTCATGGCGGTCCGCAGCCCGCCGCCGACGAAGCCGAACACCAGGCCGCCGATCTCGACGCGCTCGCCGTCCAGGACGGTGGTGCCGGGGCCCGCGTACTCCCGCCAGAGCGGCGGCATGTCGACATTGCCGTAGGTGGCGTACGTCGGCGTGGGCAGCACGGCGAACATCTCGGCGTACTGCCTGCGCACCGCGCCCTCGATGGCGTCCGCCGGCTCGACACCCAGCTCCGCCCAGAGCCCGCGGCCGAACTCCCTGGCCTCCTCGAAGCGGCGGGCGGTGCGCAGCTCCACGATCCGGTCGGCGTTCTCGACGCCGAAGAGGTCGGGGAAGATGCCGCGCGAGTGGTCCGCGTAGTCGAGGAAGAGCACCAGGTCGCCGAGACAGATCAGCGCGTCGGCACCGTCACCCGCCCGCGCGAGATCCCGCACGTTCCCGTGTACGTCACTGACCACGTTGACCCGCATACCGATCACCCTAGGGCCTGTCGTTCGGATCGTGCCGGGCTCGCGGGGGCCGGCCCCGCTCCCTGATCCGGCCTGATCCGAACGACAGACCCAACTCGCCTCCCCTACCCGGGTAGAGAGCTCCGGACCTGCGACTTCTGCCGGGGTGTCAGCGGGGTGGACTACTGTGCGCGGAGTACGTGAAGAATCGTGTGACGCGGGAAACATCTGGTCTGGACCCCCTATCGTGCGCCAGTACCGATGGGTAACGTCCGGGCAGTCCAGCCGTGCTCATACAGCCGTGGCGCCGGCGCCCGATGAGGAGCAGCAGTCTTGCGCGAGTTCAGTCTTCCGGCCCTGTACGAGGTCCCCTCGGACGGCAATCTGACGGATCTCATCCGCCGCAACGCCACCCACCACCCCGAGGTGGCGGTCCTCGCCCGAAAGGTCGCCGGCACCTGGACGGATGTCACGGCCGAGCAGTTCCTCGCCGAGGTACGCGCGGCGGCCAAGGGCCTCATCGCCGCGGGCGTCGGCCCCGGCGACCGGGTGGGCCTGATGTCCCGCACCCGCTTCGAGTGGGTGCAGCTCGACTTCGCGATCTGGAGCGCAGGCGCGGTCACGGTCCCCGTGTACGAGACCAGCTCCGCCGAGCAGATCCAGTGGATCCTGGGCGACTCCGGCGCGGTCGCCGTGATCGTCGAGAGCGAGGAGCACGCCGCCTCGATCGAGTCGGTACGCGACGGGCTGCCGGCCCTGCGGAGCGTCTGGCAGATCGACAAGGGCGCGGGCGGCGGCGGCGCCGTCGAGCAGCTGACCTCGGCCGGTGCCGATGTCAGCGACGAGACGGTGGACGACCGGTCCGCGTCCGCGAAGGCGGACGACCCGGCGACCATCGTCTACACCTCGGGCACGACGGGCCGCCCCAAGGGCTGTGTGCTCACCCACCGCAGCTTCTTCGCCGAGTGCGGCAACGTGGTCGAGCGCCTCAAGCCGCTGTTCCGTACGGGCGAGTGTTCCGTCCTGCTCTTCCTGCCCGCCGCGCATGTCTTCGGCCGGCTGGTCGAGGTGGCGTCCGTGATGGCGCCCATCAAGCTCGGCTGCGTCCCCGACATCAAGAACCTCACCGACGAGCTGGCCGCCTTCCGGCCGACGCTGATCCTGGGCGTCCCGCGCGTCTTCGAGAAGGTCTACAACTCGGCCCGCGCCAAAGCCCAGGAGGACGGCAAGGGCCGCATCTTCGACCAGGCGGCCCACACGGCCATCGCCTACAGCCGCGCCCTGTCGACGCCGCAGGGCCCGTCCCTCGGCCTCAGGCTCCGCCACAAGCTCTTCGACCGGCTCGTCTACGGCAAGCTGCGCGCGGTGCTCGGCGGCCGCGGCGAGTACGCCATCTCCGGCGGCGCCCCGCTGGGCGAGCGGCTCGGCCACTTCTACCGCGGCATCGGCTTCACGGTCCTGGAGGGCTACGGCCTCACCGAGTCCTGCGCGGCGACCGCCTTCAACCCCTGGGACCGGCAGAAGATCGGCACGGTCGGCCAGCCCCTGCCGGGCTCCGTCGTCCGGATCGCCGACGACGGCGAGGTGCTGCTGCACGGCGAGCACCTGTTCACCCGGTACTGGAACAACGAACCGGCGACGGCCGAGGCGCTGGCGGACGGCTGGTTCCACACCGGCGACATCGGCACGCTGGACGAGGACGGCTACCTCGCGATCACCGGCCGGAAGAAGGAGATCCTGGTGACGGCGGGCGGCAAGAACGTCGCCCCGGCGGTCATCGAGGACCGGATCCGCGCGCACGCGCTGGTCGCCGAATGCATGGTCGTCGGCGACGGCCGCCCGTTCGTGGGCGCGCTGATCACCCTGGACGAGGAGTTCCTGACCCGCTGGGCCACCGACCACGGCAAACAGCCGGGCTCGACGACGGCGACGCTACGGCTGGACCCGGAGCTGCTGGCGGAGGTGCAGCGGGCGGTGGACGAGGGGAACGCGGCGGTGTCGAAGGCGGAGTCGGTACGCAAGTTCCGCATCTTGACGGCGCAGTTCACGGAGGAGTCGGGACACATCACGCCGTCGCTGAAGCTGAAGCGGAACGTGGTGGCGAAGGATTTCGCCGACGAGATCGAAGCGATCTATCAGGGCTGACGGTTTTTCTGCGGGCCGGTGGTTGGTTGCGGGTTTTGGCTGCGCCGCGTTCGGTTGGTGGCGGGTTCCGGGTCCTGCGGAGGGGGGTGTCCGGACTGCTTGTCGCATGAGCTCCTTCGCTTTACGTCCGGACACCCCCCTCCTCCGGCCCCGGACCCCTCCCCCCGGCGGTCGGCCACACCGCCCGCGTCAGCGCGGGTGAGCGGTGCCCTGCGGTCCGGGGGACACGTCCCTGGCGCGAACGCCCGGCCAACTGCCCTCGGTGGTCCGGCACACGTGTCCCGGACGGTCGGGGTG
>NZ_JTIY01000001.1:4259620-4263695 GCF_000818175.1 Streptomyces sp. AcH 505 | reverse complement strand
ACCCCGGAACGACACCCGGCAACAACCGCAACCCAAACCCGCAACCGACCCGCACGGCGACACCGCCGCACGGCGACACCGCTACAACAGCGAACGCAGCCGCGTCGCCAGCAAGTCCCAGCGCCAGCGTTCCTCCACCCACCGGCGGCCCCGCTCCCCCATCCGGCGTCGCAGCTCCGCGTCGCCGAGCAGCGTCACCACCCTCTCCGCCGTCTCCGGCGCGCCGCCTCGCACCACCCAGCCCGTCTCGCCGTCCAGCACCGCGTCCGGCGCGCCGCCCGAGTCGCCCGCCACCACCGGCAGGCCCGTCGCCGAGGCCTCCAGGTAGACGATGCCCAGGCCCTCCACGTCGAGCCCGCCGCGCCGGGTGCGGCAGGGCATCGCGAAGACGTCGCCCGCCCCGTAGTGCGCGGGCAGCGAGGGCCACGGGACCGGGCCCGTGAACCGTACGGACTCGGCGACCCCCGTCGTCCGCGCCAGCGAGCGCAGGGACTTCTCGTACGGGCCGCCGCCCACGATCAGCAGCACCGCGTCCGGCACGCTCGCCAGGATCGTCGGCATCGCGCGGATCAGCGTGTCCTGGCCCTTGCGCGGCACCAGCCGCGACACGCAGACCACGACCGGACGCGACGTCAGGCCCAGCTGTTCGCGTACGGCCGCGCCGCCCGAGCCCGGGTGGAAGGTCTTCTCGTCGACGCCCGGCGGCAGTTGGACCATCCGGCCCGCCGCGGCAGGCGTGAGCGCCGCGGCGATACGGGAGCGGGTGTACTCGCCCAGGTAGGTGATCGTGTCCGTGCCCTCGCCGATGCGGCGCAGCAGCCGGCGGGACGCGGGCAGTTGCGCCCACGCCGCCTCGTGGCCGTGTGTCGTGGCGACCAGGCGGCGCGCGCCGGCGCGGCGCAGCGCCGGGGCCATCAGGCCCAGCGGGGCCGCCGCGCCGAACCAGACCGACTCGCAGCCGTGCTCACGGAGCAGGCCGGCCGCGCGGGCGGTGACCCGGGGCGTCGGCAGCAGCATCGTCGTACGGTCGCGTACCACCGTGAACGGCTGCTCCGCGTCGAACGCGGCCGTCGCCGCCGCGCCCTCCTCGCCGCGCTTCCAGGTCGACGCGTAGACAACCACCCGTTCGGGGTCGAGCCGCAGCGCCATGTTGTGCAGGAATGCCTGGATACCGCCGGGCCGGGGCGGGAAGTCGTTCGTCACGATCAGGGTCTTGCGCATGGTCGCCGACAGTACCGAACGGCCGCGCCGGTTCCGCCGTTGTGGCCCCCGACCCGTCGGCACCGGCATCATGTCTCCCGCCAGTACGTACGAATACGACGGGATGATCATGATCGGCGCACGGTTCCCTGTCGCGGTGTGGATCGTCACCCGGGCGGTGCTGCTGCTCTGTGTCTTCAAGGTCGTCGTGGTGCCGGGACCCGATGTCACCAGCGATGTGTCGGTGATCTACCACGGCTGGTTCGAGGTGCTGAAGTCCGGCAGCTATCCGGTCGGGGACGTCACCTGGCAGTACCCGCCGGCGGCAGCGCTCGCGATCCTGTCGCCCGGCGCGCTGCCGTTCATGGCGTACACGTCGGCCTTCTTCGTCGTGGCGTTCCTCTGCGACGCGGCGGCCTTCGGACTGCTGCTGCGGGCCGGTACCCGGCCGGGCAGGTCGCCGCGCGGGGTCTGGGTGTGGGTGGCGGGGGTGCCGCTGCTGGGGCCGACCGCGTACGCCCGGTACGACCTGATGGTGACGGCGGTCGCGGTGGCGGCGCTGCTCGCCGGGGTCCGGCGGCCCGGTGTGCTCGGCGCGCTCGCCGGGTTCGGCGCGATGCTGAAGGTGTGGCCGGTGCTGGTGCTGCTCGGCACGCCGCGCGGCAGGACCACCAGGGTGTCGTGGGCGGCCGCGGCCGTGACCGGCGCTGCCGTGGTGCTGGTCGCCGCCGTGGCGATGCCGGGGTCGCTGGCGTTCCTGACGTACCAGCGCGACCGGGGCACCGAGGTGGAGTCGCTCGGCGGGCTCGTCTTCCAGATCGCCCGGCACTTCGGCTGGCACGGCCAGGTGCTGCTCAACTACGGCTCGGTGGAGTTCGTGGGGCCGTACGTGCCGCTCGTCTCGTCGGCGGCGATGGCGCTGTCGGTGCTCGCCTTCGGGTGGCTGCTGTGGTGGCGGATCACGGCGCGGGAGTTCACCGCGAGCACGCCCGGCGACGCGGGGTTCGCCGCGGTTCTGCTGTTCACCACGACCAGCCGGGTGATCAGCCCGCAGTACATGCTGTGGCTGGTGGGGCTCGCCGCCGTCTGTCTCGTCCTGCGGGAGAGCCGGATGACCCTGCCCGCCGTGCTGGTGCTGGTCGCCACCGGGGTGACGCTGCTGGAGTTCCCGCTCGGGTTCGGGCATGTGGTCGGCGGTGACCTGCGCGGCGTGCTGCTGCTGCTCGTACGCAACGGGCTGCTGGTCGCCGCGACGCTGTGCGCGTGCGGGCGGCTGTGGCGCGGTACGGTGCCGCGGCGGCGGGAGCCCGCTGCGGACGTCAGCCCAGCCGTTTCCGCAGATAGCCGCGCCACAGCGCGGTGAAGTCGTCGGGGGTCGTCTTCAGCACGTCGTTCAGCGCGTTCTCCACGGCGCCGTCCCTGCCGCCGTGCTCGCCGACCGCCCGGTAGAAGTCGGTGAGGTGCCGGTCGCCCCAGCGGGTCGCGATCAGCTCGCAGGCCAGCCAGCCGCCCTCGTACGCCTGGGCCAGCCGGTCGGCGTCGCCGCCGAACGCGAAGTCCTCGTCGTCGGGCAGCGTGGCGGGGACGTGGCCGAGCTGGACGGCGGTGCGCAGCTCCGGTGCGATCTGCGCTGCCGTGCGGTCGGAGGTGCGGTAGGCGGCCCAGTCGGCGAAGCCCTCGGAGAGCCAGGTGGGGGTGGCGGCCGAGGTGACGGTGCGGGTGGCGACATGGGTGGTCTCGTGGGTCAGCACGATGTGCTGCCCGAAGTCGCCGAGTTCGGCGTACGCCTCGGGGTTGACGATGATCCGGTCGGCGGGTGTCGCCCCCGAGCCGCCGGTCTCCCCCGTCGTGACGGCGGCGATGCCCGTGTAACCGGCGGCCGGTGCCCCGAGGAGCGCCGCCATGGCCGCCAGCGAGCCGGGGACGAGCACGACGACCCTGTGTGCCCACGGGCCCGGCCACGCGGCGTTCACGGCGGGTACGGCCGCGTCGGCGACGGCGGACACGGACCGCAGCACGGTGTCGCCCTGTTCCGCGCCGAGTACGAGGCTGTGGCTGCCCCGTACGGCCGTCACCGGGCCCTGCTGCCAGAGCGCCTGCGCGCCGTCCTCGCCGGGCCGGTCGGCGGTCACGTACCAGCGGCCGTGCCGCTCGCGCAGCTCCAGGGTGCGGGGCGTGGAGACGGGCGCGCTGTCGTAGCCGGCGATGCGGTAGCGCAGGTCGGCCTGGACGGTGGCGCGGTCCCCGGTGCGCCGCACCGGGCCGAGGTGGTACGCCCAGGAGCTGAGCGGCAGGTCGGCGAGGTTCCGGAACTCCGCGCGCTGTGCGGCGCGCAGCGCGTGGGCCGTGGGGTCGACGGCCGCCAGGTAGCCGCTCTCGTCGCGGCGCAGCAGCGCGGCGGCCCTGCGGTCGAGGGTCCGGCCGATCTGCGGGGTGGCCCGGTCGGGCACCGCCGCGGGGGAACCGCAGCCTGCCAGCAGGAGCCCGGCGAGTCCCTGGAGGGCGTTACGGCGGCGCATGCCGGAGATCGTACGGGGTGCCGGGGGTACGGCTCAGACGCGTGTGACGGACGAGATCGGCATCATGCCGACGGGGTCGTAGCGCACCGGAGCGCCGGGGTAGGGGGCGTGGATGACCTGGCCGTTGCCGACGTACATCGCGATGTGGCTGGCGTCGGCGCGGTAGGCCACGAGGTCGCCGGGCCTGGCCTGGGAGAGCGGGATCTGGTGTCCCGCGTAGCGCTGGGCCTGTGAGGTGCGGGGCAGGCCGACGCCCGCGCGTGCGTACGACCACTGCATGAGGCCCGAACAGTCGAAGCCGGAGGGCCCGTTGGCGCCCCAGACGTACGGCCGGCCGAGGGCCTGTCTGGCCGCCA
>NZ_JTIY01000001.1:4245460-4258953 GCF_000818175.1 Streptomyces sp. AcH 505 | reverse complement strand
TGCGGCGGCGGCCGTCGCCGCCGCGGCCGACAGGACCGTCACGCGTGTGGTCAGGACCAGGCCGGAATGTGAGGGACGCCGATGGGAGACCACGAGAGAGCCGCACTTCCTTCCGCTGTGCGCGCCGTACGCACCGGGCGCGCTCCGCGCGGCACCTGCCGCGCGGATGCAGACAGTAGCCGGGCGGACACGGGACGGCCAACGACCCCACCGGGCATACAAAGTGACGCCCCGCCGGAGACCAACAGGTCATCGGCGGGGCGCGGCGTCAGCGGAAGACGCGTAATTTCGCCCGAATGGGCGGGTGTCAGCGGCGGGTGAGCGGCTTAGCCGACGCGCACGCCGTAGTTGAACGGCATGTTGCTCATGGCTTCGTAGCGCACGTTCGCGCCCGGGTGGGGGGCGTGCAGCACCTGGCCGTTGCCGGCGTACAGACCGATGTGGCTGCCGCCGCTGAAGATGACCAGGTCACCCCGCTGGAGCTGGCTCGCCGAGAGGTGCGGGCCCGCGCCGCCCTGGGCCTGCGAGGTACGCGGCAGCGAGACGCCGGCCTGGGCGTAGGCCCAGCCGGTGAGTCCCGAGCAGTCGAACGAGCCGGGGCCCGTCGCGCCGTAGACGTACGGCATGCCGATGCGGGTCTGGGCCGCCGCGAAGGCGGCCGCGGCGCGCTGCGATGCGGGGACGGAGGCGCCGAGGTCGACCCGGCTGCTGGCGCGGTTGGCGCGGCTCTCGTCGTTGGCGAGCGAGGCGCGCTCCTGGGCGGTGAGGGTGAGGAGCACCCGCTGCGTCGCCGCCAGCTTCTCCTGGACGTCCTTCTTCTTCTGGCCGAGCTCCTTGCGGGTGTCCGCGAGGTCCTTGACCTTGTCCTGGGCTTCCTTGCGCTCCTGGGCGAGCGTGCGCTGCTTCGCCTGGATCTGCTGGAGCGCCTCGGCCTGCTTGGCGCTCACCTGGTCCATGGTGGACGCCTTGTCCAGGTAGGTGTCCGGGTCCGAGGAGAGGAAGAGCTGCACCGAGGGGTCGATACCACCGCTGCGGTACTGGGCGCTCGCCATCGAACCGAGGTTGTCGCGCAGGTCGTTGAGCTCGTCCTGGCCGCGGGCGACCTTGTCGCGCAGGGAGTTCACCTGCTTGGTGAGCTTGTCCTGCTGCTCCTTGGCGCCGTTGAACTTCTCGGTGGCCACCTCGGCGTCGTGGCGCAGGCCCTCGACCTTGGCCTTGACGTCCTTCGTGGTGGGCTTCGGGTCGGCGTGCGCGGCCTGGGAGGTCAGCGCGACGGCGGCGGCGGCAGTGGCGGTGAGCACAGTCACACGGGTGCGGCTCGGAGGCTTGGGACGACGGTGGGACGCCACGAAGGCGAGCTCCTTCTTCCTCAGCCGCCTACCGGGCAAAGGGGGACGCATGTCCCGGCTCCACATGTTCGGCTCCCCCGTGCTTGAGCTGAACTGCGTGGATTCGGCGGTGCCTTCGCCGACACCCCGGATGGGTGATCGACCGCGCGAAGGTTCGACCTGACCTTAGTGACCTTCTTGTGATCAGTTCAAATCCTCACGAGAAAAATCTTGATCTCGAAGGCATAATTTACGTACAGCACACGTTCAGTGATGACTATTTGACGCCATGTTGTGACGTGAAGCAATCAATTCGGTCATTAGCCGCAACAGTTGCTCAGGCGCGCGAAAGCCGCTTCAGCAACAAGGCGGACGCGACGGGCCGGGCGCCGGCCTTCGCCACTCCGTCGGCGACCTCACGGTCCGTGGAGACCACCACGACCGGCCGGCCCGGCGGTTCCGCCCGGACCAACTGGCGGATCAGCTCGTCCGCGGTGACCCCCGGCTTCGAGAACAGCACCCGCACCCCGCGCGGCGGCGCGAGCAGCACGGGAGCCGCCAGTTCGGCGCCGTCGAAGACACACGTCATCTCGGCGCCCGACTGTGCGGCGAGCATGGCGAGACCGCCCAGCAGCCGCAGCCGCTGCTTCTCCAGTGGCATCGTCGGATAACCGGTCTTGGTGACGTTGTAGCCGTCCACGAGCAGATGCGCCTGCGGCAGCGCCAGCAGCTGGTCGAGCAGCGCCGGGTCCGTGTCGGACAGCGCCCGCGCCGCCACGTCCTTCGGCGACATCCGGCCCGGCTCGACCGCGTCGACCGTGTCGGCGGGCCGCGCGGACGCGGGCGGCAGCGCCAGCTCGCGGCGCAGCCCCTGGGCCGACTCCAGCACCGTGTCGAGCAGCAGCCGCAGCCGCATGTCCTCGATCGAACGGCCCTCGCGCGCCGCGCGCCTGCTGGTCTCGACGGCGGACTCCGCCTCGGCGAGCCGCGCCCTGATCCGCCGGGTCTCGCTCTCGGCCGCCGACACCTGGGCGGCGCTCTCCGACCTGACGCCCTCCAGCTCCGCGTTGACCCGGCGCAGCGCCGCCTCGCCGCGCTTCACATCGCTCTGCGCGCTGCGCAGCTTGCGGTGCAGCGACTCCGCGTCCTTGCGTACGGCCTCCAGCTCGGCGCGCAGCCGCTCCGTCTCGCTCTTCGTCTGGGCCCTGGCAGCGGCGAGATCGTCCCGCAGCTGCTCCAGCTCGCGCCTGGCCTCCTCGTCGGCGCGTTCCGCTTCCGCCCGCAGGGCCTCCTCGCCCGCGGCGGTCACCAACTTCACCCATCCGGGGGGCCTGAGTACGTACGCGGCGGCGGCCACATCGACCGGATCGGCGGCCGCGGGCGGCGATCCCGCCTCCAGCGCCTCGGCCAGTTCGGGCTGCGCCGCACCCAGCCGCTCGCCGATACGCTGGCGGAACAGCGGGTCACTCTCCAGCGCCGCCGCCATCGCGTTGCCGGCGAACTTCGCCCGCCTGTTCGGGGTGAAACGGGCGTACTGCCGCAGCTGGGTGGGCAGCTCGGCGACGGTCAGCCCGCCGAAAGCGTCCGAGACCAGCGCGACGACCCGCCGCCTGACCCCGTCGGGCAGCGGGCGGTCGAGCACCTCGGCGGCGTCACCGTCGGCCGCACCGGCCGACTCAGCACCGCTTGCGGGCTGCTCCACGATCCGTCACCCCACTACCCCTTTCGGGCGGCTCCCTCAGGAGCCGGCGCCCGGCCTGTCCACCAGCTCGATCTGATCCACCGCGTTGCACCAACGGCACCGCACGGACTCGATGGTCTCACTGACCACCTCGCGCTCCTCGACCTTCGGATCCCCTGCCAGGTCCAGATGGACGTACTCGACGGCCTTCGACGTACGTGTCACGTCGAACCGGGTGAGATTGCCGCACAGGGCACAACGCCACCGCTGCTCGGAAGTCGGCTGGGGAACCGTCGCCATCGTGCCGTCCTCTTCTCGTCGCCCGCCACCACGGTTGCCCGCGGTGGCGTAACCCTACGGCCTTCCGCTTACCCACCGCCTACCCCGAACCCCGGCGAGGCACTCTGTACCGGTACGCCCCGGTACGACATGCTCTGTCAGTGAAAAGGTGGCGGACGACGGACGACGGCCCTGTGGTGACCTACGCCCTGATCGGGCTGTGCTGTCTGGCCTTCCTGGTCAGTCCGCTGTCCGGCTTCAATCCGGTGTACGGCAGAGGTGACGCGCTGCTCGCGGCGCAGAGCGCGTACTTCGAGCGGTGGGGCGTCATCCCGAGCCAGCTGATGACCGGGTCGCCGCACGCCCTGCTCACCCCTCTCACCGCCCTGTTCGTGCACGGCAACTGGCTGCACCTGCTCGGCAACATGCTGTTCCTCTACGTCTTCGGCGCGATGGCCGAGGAACGCATGGGTCGGCTGCGGTTCGCCGTGTTCTACCTCGTCATCGGCTACCTCGCGCTGACCGCCTACGCGATCGCCAACGCCTCGTCGCAGGAGACCCTGGTCGGAGCCTCCGGCGCGATCGCCGGTGTGCTCGGCGCCTTCCTCTATCTCTTCCCCAAGGCGCGGGTCACCAGCCTCTTCCCGTTCCTCTTCTTCCTGCCGCTGCGCTTCCCCGCCTGGATCGTGCTGGTCTTCTGGTTCGCCCTGCAGTACGTGGCACAGCAACAGACCCCGCCGGACGGTCCCGCAGTCGCCTATCTCGCGCACCTCGTGGGGTTCGGCGGAGGGTTCCTCTACGCCTGGGTGCGGTACTGGCGTACCGATAGAGTGAGGGCCCAAACCGGGGCCACCGAGGGAGAACGCCAACCGTGATCACCGCGATCGTGCTCATCAAGACCAGCGTGGACCGGATCCCCGAGATCGCGGAGGCCATCGCGTCGCTGGACAGCGTCAGCGAGGTGTTCTCGGTGACCGGGACGTACGACCTGATCGCCATGGTGCGCGTGGCCAAGCACGACGACCTGGCGGACGTCATCCCCGGCAGCATCAGCAAGATCAAGGGCGTCGAGGCCACGGACACGCACGTGGCCTTCCGTACGTACTCCCAGCACGACCTGGAAGCGGCCTTCTCGATCGGCCTCGACGCCTGAGTCCGCGCGTTCCCGCGCGCCTCGGTCCTTACGCGGCGTCGCGGTCCGGGACGCAGCGGCCGTCCTCGGTGCGGTAGCTCCACCGCGCGCCGTCGCGCACCAGCTCTGTCACGGCCGCCACGAACCGCTCCACGTGCTCGTCGGGGGTGCCGGCGCCGAAGCTGACCCGGATCGCGTTCAGCGAGCGCTCGCCGGGCGCGGCCTCGGGGGCGCCGCACTCGCCCGGCTCCTGCGGGTCGCTGTCCAGCAGCGTCCGCACCAGCGGGTGCGCGCAGAACAGACCGTCCCGCACACCGATGCCGTACTCGGCGGAGAGCGCCGCAGCGAAGTGCGAGCTGTTCCACCCCTCGACCACGAACGAGATGACACCCACCCTCGGCGCGTCGTCCCCGAACAGCGACAGCACCTTCACTCCCGGCACCTCGGCGAGCCCGGCCCGCACCCGGCCGACCAGCTCCTGCTCCCTGGCCACCAGCGAGTCGAAGCCGGCCTCGGTGAGCGCCTTGCAGGCCGACGCGATGGCGTACACCCCGATGACGTTCGGCGAACCCGCCTCGTGCCGGGCCGAGTTGGTGTGCCAGTCGACGTCAACCCCACCGTCGTCGCGGCGCGTGACCTTACGGCTGGCGCCGCCGCCCGCCAGATACGGCTCGGCGGCCAGCAGCCAGTCGGCGCGGCCCGCGAGCACCCCGGAGCCGAACGGCGCGTAGAGCTTGTGCCCGGAGAAGGCCACCCAGTCGACGTCCAGTTCGGCGATGTCCACCGGGTGGTGCGGCGCGAGCTGCGCCGCGTCGAGCACGATCCGCGCACCGTGGGCGTGCGCCGCCGCGGCCAGTTCCCGTACGGGCCACAGCTCGCCCGTCACGTTCGAGGCCCCGGTCGCACAGACCAGCGCGGGCCCTTCGCCGGTGCGCGCGGCCAGCGCGCGCTCCAGGATCTCGACGGCCTGGGCCGGGGTCCTGGGCGCGTCCAGGTACGTCACGTCGGCCACGGCGGAGGCGCGCCACGGCAGCAGCGAGGCGTGGTGCTCGGTCTCGAAGACGAAGACCTGACAGCCGGCCGGCACGACGGCGGCGAGCAGGTTCAGCGAGTCGGTGGTGGAGCGGGTGAAGACGACCTGGTCGTCGGCGCGGCAGCCGAGGAACTCGGCGACGGTGCGGCGGCTGTTCTCGAACAGGTCGGTGGAGAGCTGCGACAGGTAGCCGGCGCCGCGGTGCACGCTGCCGTAGTACGGCGCGTACGCGGCGATGTCGTCCCACACCCGCTGCAGCGCGGGCGCGCTGGCCGCGTAGTCGAGCGCCGCGTAACTGACCTCGCCGCCGGTGACCAGCGGCACGCTGACATCACGTCCGAGGACGGGCAGCGGGGCGGTGGTGGTGACGACGTCGGAAAACACGGACATGCCAGACTCCCTGGGGACCAGGACCCCACAGCAGAGAGGGGTCCGCGCTTGCCGTAGACCTCACTGCCTACGGCCTGGTCTTCACCCGGGGCACCCCGCCACGGACGGAGGGTTGCCGGACAGCAAGCCGGGGCCTTAACGCTGTCACTCATGACCTTGTGAAGAAGTCTGGCACAGGGTGCCGCCCAGCCTCAACCCCGTTCCACGTTGCGGACAGGGCTGAGACCGGGCCGGACACGACGGTCCAAACGACAGACCCTAGGCGCGCTGTGAGGCCGCCACCCAGCGCTCCAGCGTGCGCCCCGCGGCGCCCGAGTCGACCGACTCGGCCGCCCTCGCGAGACCCGCCGAGAGCTGCAGCGTGAGTGGGTCCCCCGTCTGGTCGAGGGCCACCAGCGCGGCTGCCGCGTTCAGCAGCACCGCGTCCCGTACGGGGCCCTCCTCGCCCGCCAGCATCCGGCGGGCCACCCCGGCGTTGTACGCGGCGTCGGCGCCGCGCAGGGCCTCGACGGGGACGAGTTCCAGGCCGACGTCGCGCGGGTCGAAGGCCTCCTCGGTGACCTTGCCCTCCCGGACCAGCCAGACGCGGGAGGTCGCCGTCGTGGTCAGCTCGTCGAGGCCGTCGTCGCCGCGGAAGACCAGCGACGAGTGGCCGCGCTCGGCGAACACACCGGCCACGATCGGCGCCATCCGGAGGTCGGCGACACCGACCGCCTGGGCGCGTACCCGGGCCGGGTTGGTGAGCGGGCCGAGGATGTTGAACGTGGTCTGGGTGCCGAGCTGGGCCCGCGCCGTCGCCGCGTGCCGCAGGGCGGGGTGGAACTTGACCGCGAAGCAGAAGGTGATGCCCGCCTCCTCGGCGACCTCGACCACCCGCTCCGGCGACAGCTCCAGATTGACCCCGAGCTGCGCCAGCACGTCCGAGGCACCGCTCGCCGACGACGAGGCGCGGCTGCCGTGCTTGACCACCTTCGCGCCGGTGCCCGCGACGACGATCGCCGCCATGGTCGAGATGTTGACGGTCTTCGCCATGTCGCCGCCGGTGCCGACGATGTCGACGGTACGGCCCGGCACTTCGATGGTGCGGGCGTGCTCGTACATGCTGCGGACGAGTCCCGACACCTCCTCGACCGTCTCGCCCTTCGCCCGCAGCGCCACGGCGAAGCCGGCGATCTGCACGTCGGTCGCCTCGCCGCTCATGATCTGGTCCATCGCCCAGGCGGTGTCCTCCACGGACAGGTCCTGGCCGCGCATGAGCGGGGTGAGGACGCCCGGCCAGGTGCGGGCCGCCACGGTGTCGCCTCCGACGGGGGTAACAGCGCTCATGCTCGCTCCTGGGGGTCTGGGGACCGGCGCGTGGCCGGTGCGACGTGGCCGACGTGGCGGCAAGCCTATCGGCGCGCACCGGCGGTGAGATACGCCGATGGCACGACCGAGGGCCCCGGCCGGCTCCCCTCGCGGGGTGCCGGGCCGGGGCCCTCGGTGGTGGCGACCGTCAGGCCGGAGATCAGTGGTGGCCGTGGCCGCTCGTGATCTCCTTGTACTCCTCGGCCGTCGGCTTGGGGATCTGGTTCCCCTCGCCGTAGTAGCCCTTGCTGAGCTTGACCCTGGCCTTCTCGACGGGCGAGACCTTGCGCTCGACACCGTTCTCGTCGGTCGTCGGGCCGATCTCGTCCGGCGTGTACTGCTCGTGCGCCGTGAGCTTGTACAGGTCGCCCTGGGCGAGCGGCGTGTGCACCTCGACGAACTCGCCGTGCGGCAGCCGCTTGATGACACCGGACTCGCGTCCGTGCAGCACCTTCTCGGCGTCCCTGCGCTGGAGTCCGATGCAGATCCGCTTGGTGAGGATGAACACCAGGACCGGGGCGACGAAGAACGCGATCCGGATGAACCAGGTGATCGTGTTGATCGACAGATGGAAGTGCGTGGCGACGAGGTCGTTGCCACCACCGACCAGCAGGATCATGTACCAGGTGATCCAGGCGACACCGAAGGCGGTACGCGTCGGGGCGTTGCGCGGCCGGTCCAGGATGTGGTGCTCGCGCTTGTCGCCGGTGACCCAGGACTCGATGAACGGGTAGACGGCGATGGCGGTGAGCACCAGCGGCAGGAGCAGCAGCGGGATGAACACGCCCAGCACGAGCGTGTGTCCGGCGAAGTTGATCTCCCAGCCTGGCATCGCTCGGATCAGGCCTTCCGGCATGCCCATGTACCAGTCGGGCTGGGCGCCGGTGGAGACCTGGTCGGGCCGGTAGGGGCCGATGGCCCAGATCGGGTTGACCGAGGCGATCGCGGCGACGATGGCGATGACACCGAAGACCAGGAAGAAGAACCCGCCGGCCTTGGCCATGTAGACGGGGAGCAGCGGCATGCCGACGACGTTCTTGTTGGACTTGCCGGGGCCCGCGTACTGGGTGTGCTTGTGGTAGACGACCAGGATCAGGTGACCCACGATCAGGCCGAGCATGATGCCGGGCAGCAGCAGGATGTGGACCGAGTAGAACCGGGCCACGAAGTCGCCGCCGGGGAACTCCCCGCCGAAGATGAACGTCGAGAGGTACGAGCCGACGATCGGGACGGAGAGGATCGCGCCGTCCACGAACCGGACGCCGGTGCCGGAGAGCAGGTCGTCCGGGAGGGAGTAGCCGGTGAAGCCGGTGAACATACCGAGGACGAACAGCAGGAAGCCGAACATCCAGTTGATCTCACGGGGCTTGCGGAAGGCGCCCGTGAAGAACACGCGCATCATGTGCACGAACATGCCGGCGAGGAAGATCAGCGCCGCCCAGTGGTGGATCTGCCGGATCAGCAGACCGCCACGGACGTCGAAGCTGATGTGGAGCGTCGAGTTGAACGCCTCCGACATCCGGATGCCCTGCAGCGGGACGTAACTGCCGTGGTACACCACCTCGTTCATCGACGGGTGGAAGAACAGCGTCAGATACACACCCGTGAGGATGATGATGATGAAGCTGTAGAGGCAGATCTCCCCGAGCATGAAGGACCAGTGGTCCGGGAAGATCTTGCGCATGTTGGACTTGGCGAGGGAGTAGATCCCCAGCCTGCCGTCGGCCCAGTCGGCGATCTTCTCGCCCGCCGGCGCCGTGCGGTTCGTCTCGTCCGTCGCAGTACTCATCCGCGCTCCCAGAAGGCAGGACCGACAGGCTCGTCGAAGTCGCCGAGTGCTTGCAGGTTGCCCTCGCTGTTCACGCCGATCCGCAGCTGCGGAAGTGCGTGGCCGGCCGGGCCGAAGAGCACACGCGCGCCGTCGGCGAGGTCGAAGGTGGACTGGTGGCACGGGCAGAGCACGTGGTGTGTCTGCTGCTCGTACAGGCTGATCGGGCAGCCGACGTGGGTGCAGATCTTCGAGTAGGCCACGATTCCCTCGTGGGACCACTCGAGCTCGCGCTTGTCCTTGATCTCGTCCGGCTGGATCCGCACGATCATCAGGGCCGCCTTGGCGATCTCCTTCTGGAACTCTTCCTGGTCCTCACTGAGCCCCTCCGGCATGGCGAAGGTCAGCGAGCCCACGGCGACGTCCTCGGGGCGCAGCGGCAGATTCGTGTTCATGTTGATGAGCTGCTTGCCCTTGGCCCACAGCGTGACCCGGAACTTCTTCTCGGGCAGCGGACCGAGGTCGCGCAGCAGCACCACACCGGCGAGCGGCACGACGGCCAGCGCACCGAACATGGTGGTACGGATCAGCTTGCGCCTGCCGAGGGCCGATTCCCGGGCGCCGGCCGCGAAGTCCCGCAGGACCTGCGCCTTGACCTCGGGCGACGCCTCGATCGGGTGGCGGTCGTCGGCGATCTCCTCGTCCGACATCAGCGTCCTGGCCCAGTGGACGGCGCCGGCGCCGATGCACAGCAGTGCGACACCCAGCGTCAGGCCCAGCGAGAAGTTCAGGATGCTGACGTGACCGAACGGGAAGATGTACTCGATCTTGTCGACCGGGAAGATCACGTAGCACGCGATGAATCCGACCGTCGCCAGGATCGACAGCACGAACAGGAAGGCGACGACGCGCTCGGACCGGTCGGCCGCCCGCTCGTCGATGTCCTGTACCCGCGGTTGGTGGGCCGGCAGGCCCGGGTCGGCGAAGGGGTCCTTCGCCGTCACCACCTCGCTGTGCGAGGTCTCCTGCGCACTCGGCAGGTTCTCTTCTGGAATCTCTTGGCTACTCATGACTTCTTGGCCTTAGCGGTGTGGGCCGCAACCCAGATGGCACCTGCGATGAGCGCACCCAGACCGAAGATCCAGGCGAACAGTCCCTCACTGACGGGGCCGAGGCCACCGAGCGAGAGGCCGCCGGGGCTCTCGGCCTCCGCGCCGTTCACCGACTTGATGTACGCGATGATGTCCTGCTTCTGCTGCTCGGGCATCGTCGTGTCGGGGAAGGACGGCATGTTCTGCGGGCCGGTCTGCATGGCCTCGTAGATGTGCTTGGGGTCGACACCGTCGAGGTTGGGGGCGACCTTCCCGTGTGTCAGGGCGCCGCCCTCACCGGTGAAGTTGTGGCACTGCGTGCAGTTCGTACGGAACAGTTCGCCGCCCTTGGCGATGTCGGCGCCCGCGGGGCTGTACTCCTTGGACGTCGGCACGCTCGGGCCGGCGCCGAGGGAGGCCACGTACGCGGCGAGCGCGTCGATCTCCTTCTGCGAGTAGATGACCTTCTTCGCCGGCACCTGGGCACCGGGCTGCTGGGCGGGCATCCGGCCGGTGCCGACCTGGAAGTCCACGGCGGACGCGCCGACGCCTACCAGGCTGGGACCGTCGGAACTGCCCTGACCGCCCATTCCGTGGCAGCTCGCGCAGCCGACGGCGAACAGCTTCTTGCCCTCGGTGATCTTGGCGGTGGACTGGGAGCCCGCCTGGGCCTGGGCCTTGTCAGCGGGCGCGAACGCGGCATACAGCCCCCCGGTGGCCGCCAGCGCGAGGAGTAGGACGACGACCGCCGCCAGCGGATGGCGTCGTCGTGCGGAGAGCTTTTTCACGGATTACCCCGGTGTCAGGATCTTCAGCGTCGGTGCTTCTGGACTGTGTGCGAGCGCGTCGGGCGCTCTGCCCGCTACTTGATCAGATAGATCGTGGCGAAAAGGCCGATCCAGACGACATCGACGAAGTGCCAGTAGTAGGACACGACGATGGCGGCGGTTGCCTGCTCATGGGTGAATCTCTTCGCCGCGTACGTCCTGCCGAGGACGAACAGGAACGCGATGAGACCCCCTGTCACGTGCATCCCGTGGAAGCCGGTGGTCAGGTAGAACACCGAGCCGTACGGGTCGGACGACAGCGAGAGGCCGTCGTTCTTGACCAGCTCCGTGTACTCGAAGATCTGACCGCCGATGAAGATCGCGCCCATCACGAAGGTGATCGAGAACCAGGTGCGGAGCTTCTTCACGTCACCCCGCTCGGCGGCGAAGACGCCGAGCTGGCAGGTGAGGGAGGAGAGCACCAGGATCGTGGTGTTCGTAGCCGAGAACGGAACGTTCAGGCTCGACGCCACTTCCTTCCAGTGCGTATCGCCCGTCACCGATCGAAGGGTGAAGTACATCGCGAAGAGGGCCGCGAAGAACATCAGCTCGGAACTCAACCAGATGATGGTTCCGACGCTGGTGAGGTTCGGCCGATTGACCGACGGGTGCGCGTGCCCGGTTTCTACTGTCGTTGCTGTCGCCACGACCGACATTATGTCGGTCGCTTATCCCGCCCTCACTCCCGGGGGTGCTCTTCGGTGTGTCCATGGCCCGTGTCCTGCCCGAACAGCCCAGTGGAGTGCTGTCATTCCCCGTGCAGAACCCGTGCTGACACGCTGTCCGACGGAGTAGCATCCGCCCATCGGTACTGATGTGACGGAGGAAAAATGCAGCCGACTGCCACGGTGCTGGTCTACAGCGACAACGCGAACACCCGCGAGCAGGTGCGGCTGGCGGCGGGCCGCAGGCCCGCTGCGGACGTGCCCCCGGTCAAGTTCCTGGAGTGCGCGACTCTGCACGCGGTCCTCAAGGAACTCGACAAGGGCGGCATCGACGTCTGTGTGCTGGACGGGGAGACCGTGCCCGCCGGCGGGATGGGTGTCTGCCGGCAGATCAAGGACGAGATCTTCAACTGCCCGCCCGTGCTGCTGCTGATGGGCCGCCCCCAGGACGCCTGGCTGGCCACCTGGAGCCGCGCGGAGGCCGCGGTGACCCTCCCGGTCGAACCGGTCGGTTTCGCGGACACACTGGCCTCCCTGCTGCGCCGCAGGCTCGCCGTGGGCGCCTGACGGCCTGTTCGCGCACGGCGGCGGTCAGAGCTGGGGCCGCAGCCGGGCCGGGTCGGCGGGGCCGGTGGCACCGTCCGCGGTGGCCGCCCCGCTGCCGGCCGACGCCTGCAACACGCTGCCCTGGGTCCACTTGTTCCAGGGCATGTTCCAGTCGCCGAAGCCGTTCCCGAAAGATTCCATCGTGTGGCCGTCGCTGTTGACGACCTTCACGATGTCGCCGGGCCGGACGGTGTTGAAGAACCACTCGGCGTTGTCGGTCGACATGCCGACACAGCCGTGGCTGACGTTGGCCGAGCCCTGCGAGCCGACCGACCAGGGCGCCGCGTGCACGTACTCACCGCTCCAGGTGAGCCGGGTCGCCCAGTGGACGGGCAGGTCGTAGGACTCGCTGCTGCCCGCCGAGATGCCGACGGTGCTGCTGCGCATCTGGACGAACGCCTCCTTGCCCAGGACGACCTTGACGCCGTTGCGGGTGTCGAAGCCGGGCTTGCCCGTGGTCACCGGGATGCTGTTGATCTCCTTGCCGTCGCGCAGCACCGTCATGGTGTGCGAGGCGGCGTCGGTGATGGCTTCGAGCCGGTCGCCGGTGGTGAGCCTGAGCGGCTTGGCAGCGCCGCCGTACAGCTTGTCGGCGACCTTCACGCCCTCCAGGGTGCTGGTGGCGGTGACCGTCGCGTGGGCCGGCCAGTACTCCTTGGGCCTGAAGTGCAGGTTCTTGTCGTCCACCCAGTGCCAGCCGCCTTCGACCGCGGGGGTGGAGCGGACCTTCAGGGAGCGCTCGACGACGGCCCTGGCCGCCTTGGACTTGACCGGCGCGCTCAGTACGGCGGTGACCGGCTGGCCGACGCCGTACTCCCCCGCGTCGGGGCCGAAGGTGACCTTGAGCTGCTTCTTGCCGGGCGCTGTCGCCGTCTGGAAGCTGTACGTACGGGCGCCGGGGGCGCCGTCGTCGTCCTCCGTGGCGATCTTGACGGTGTAGTGGGTGCCGGCGGTCAGCGGCGCCGTGGAGTGCCAGCGGGAGCCGTCGGCGGCCAGTTCGCCCTTGAGGTAGTGGCCGGCCGTGTCGGTGGCCGTGACGTCGGTGATGCGGCCGTCACCGCCCTTGGCGGTGATCTCCAGCGGCTTGTCGAGGCCGACGAGGTCGCCCTTCGACGTGCCGCCCGGGGCGTGGAAGGAGATCTGGTCGGCTGCGTCGAACGGGTCGGCGGAGAGCGGGCTGCTGTCGCTGCCGGCGCACGCGGCCGCGCCCGCCCCGAGGGACACGACCAGCAGGGTGCAGCTGACAACGGTGCGGAAGCGTGGCGTGTGGTTCATGTGTCACACGGTATGAAGGTTCATCAGCCACAGCGCGATGAGTGTGGCAAACGGGGGGCCCCGACACTCCG
>NZ_JTIY01000001.1:4225282-4245255 GCF_000818175.1 Streptomyces sp. AcH 505 | reverse complement strand
GACACTCCGGCCGGAGTGTCGGGGCCCTGTCGCTTTTGTGCGTGTGCTAGTGCCGTGACCGGCAATGTTTGCCCGTGAAGGAGCGGGGCCCGGTGCGTGTGATCGCAAGGCGGCCGGGAGCCCTTGTAGCGGAGCTACTCGGGCTCCCGGCCAACGCGGCGAGCGCGCGTGCCGGGGACCGCGACAGGGCAAAGCTTGCCGGGAGGGGCACTACCGCCGGGCGGTCACTGGTTCTGGTTCTCGCCCCGGTAGTACTCGAAGACCCAGCCCCACAGACCGACCACGATCAGCGGCGCCGAGAAGTAGAGCAGCCACCAGCCGATGGCCACGCCGAGGAACGCCAGCGCACCACCGATGGCCAGCGAGAACGGCTGCCAGCTGTGCGGGGAGAAGAACCCCACCTCGCCGGCCTCGTCGGCGACGTCGGCTTCCTTGTCGTCCTGGGCCAGCGAGTCCATCCGCCGGGCCGTGAAGGACAGGTAGAAGCCGATCATGATGGCCAGTGCGAAGGCCAGGAAGAGCGCGGTCGTGCCGGCCGCTTCCTTGGACCAGTAGCCGTAGACGACGGCGACGGCCAGGATGAAGAAGCTGAGCCAGAGGAACAGCCTGCCTTGGACCTTCACTTGCTGGCCTCCTTGCTACCGGTGAGGGCGGGGTCCGTGCCGCCGTGACCGACGTTCTCGAGCTGGTCGAGAGCGGCGATCTCCGGGTGGTGCAGGTCGAACGCCGGCGATTCGGACCGGATGCGCGGCAGCGTGATGAAGTTGTGCCGCGGCGGCGGGCACGACGTCGCCCATTCGAGCGAACGGCCGTAGCCCCACGGGTCGTCGACCTCGACCTTCTTGCCGTACTTCGCCGTCTTCCAGACGTTGTACAGGAAGGGCAGGATCGACAGGCCGAGCAGGAACGAGCTGATCGTCGAGATCGTGTTCAGCGCGGTGAACCCGTCGGCCGCCAGGTAGTCGGCGTACCGGCGTGGCATGCCCTCGGCGCCCAGCCAGTGCTGGACGAGGAAGGTCCCGTGGAAGCCGATGAACAGCGTCCAGAAGGTGATCTTGCCGAGCCGTTCGTCGAGCATCTTGCCGGTGAACTTCGGCCACCAGAAGTGGAAACCGGCGAACATCGCGAAGACCACGGTGCCGAAGACGACGTAGTGGAAGTGCGCGACGACGAAGTACGAGTCGGAGACGTGGAAGTCGATCGGCGGCGACGCCAGGATGACCCCGGTCAGACCGCCGAAGACGAACGTGACCAGGAAGCCGACCGTCCACAGCATCGGTGTCTCGAAGGACAACGAGCCCTTCCACATCGTGCCGATCCAGTTGAAGAACTTCACCCCGGTCGGTACCGCGATGAGGAACGTCATGAAGGAGAAGAACGGCAGCAGCACACCGCCGGTGACGTACATGTGGTGCGCCCACACCGTCACGGACAGGCCCGCGATGGAGATCGTCGCGGCGACCAGACCGATGTAGCCGAACATCGGCTTGCGGCTGAAGACAGGGATCACCTCGGAGATGATCCCGAAGAAGGGCAAGGCGATGATGTACACCTCTGGATGGCCGAAGAACCAGAAGAGGTGTTGCCACAGCAAGGCACCGCCGTTGGCGGCGTCGAACACATGCGCCCCGAATTTCCGGTCGGCCTCCAGGGCGAAGAGCGCGGCGGCGAGCACCGGGAAGGCCAGCAGGACGAGAACGCCGGTGAGCAGCACGTTCCAGGTGAAGATCGGCATCCGGAACATCGTCATGCCGGGCGCGCGCATGCAGATGATCGTGGTGATGAAGTTGACCGAACCGAGGATCGTGCCGAAGCCGGAGAAGGCCAGACCCATGATCCACATGTCGGCGCCGATACCCGGTGAGCGGACCGCGTCCGACAGCGGCGAGTAGGCGAACCAGCCGAAGTCGGCGGCGCCCTGCGGGGTGAGGAAGCCACCCACGGCGATCGTCGAGCCGAACAGGTAGAGCCAGTAGGCGAACATGTTCAGCCGCGGGAACGCCACGTCGGGCGCGCCGATCTGCAGCGGCATGATCCAGTTCGCGAAGCCGGCGAACAGCGGCGTCGCGAACATCAGCAGCATGATCGTGCCGTGCATCGTGAACGCCTGGTTGAACTGCTCGTTCGACATGATCTGCGTGCCGGGACGGGCGAGTTCGGCGCGCATGAAGAGCGCCATGATGCCGCCGATGCAGAAGAACGCGAACGACGTGATGAGGTACATCGTCCCGATCGTCTTGTGATCGGTCGTCGTCAGCCAGTTCACCACGACGGTTCCCGGCTGCTTGCGCCGGACCGGGAGTTCGTCGGGATAAGGATCAGCCGGCGCGGCACCCTTGGGTTCGTTGAGGATGCTCACAGTTTCTTGTCCTCCGCGTTCCTGGCCGGGGCCGTCTGCGGGATACCGGCGGGGATGTAGCCGTTCTGACCCTTCTTGGCCAGGTCCTTCAGGTGCTGCTGGTAACGCTCAGGCGAAACGACCTTCACGTTGAACAGCATGCGCGAGTGGTCGACACCGCAGAGTTCGGCGCACTTGCCGAGGAAGGTGCCTTCCTGGTTCGGCGTCACCTCGAAGGAGTTGGCGTGCCCCGGGATGACGTCCTGCTTCATCAGGAACGGCACGACCCAGAAGTCGTGGATGACGTCGCGCGAGGTCAGGATGAACCGGACCTTCTCGCCCTTGGCCAGCCACAGCGTCGGACCGGGGTTGCCGGTCTGCGGGTTCCGCTCGCCGGGGACACCCGCGTCGTAGACGCCTTCGGCACCCTTGGGGAACGCCTTCGTGAACCGTTCGGGAATCGCGTCGAGCTGGCTGGGGATCTTCGTCCCCGTGGAGGCGCTGCCGTCCACGTTCTCGATGTAGTTGAAGCCCCAGCTCCACTGGTAGCCGACCACGTTCACCGTGTGGACCGGCTTGGGAGAGAGTTCGAGGAGCTTCGACTCGTCACGCGCGGTGAAGTAGAAGAACACCGAGACGATGATGAGCGGGACCACGGTGTACAGCGTCTCGATCGGGACGTTGTACCGGGTCTGTGGGGGGACCTCAATCTTCGTGCGGCTGCGCCGGTGGAAGATGACGCTCCACAGGATCAGACCCCATACCAGTACGCCCGTGACGAGCGCTGCCGCCCACGAGCCCTGCCAGAGGGAGAGGATCCGAGGGGCCTCTTCCGTCACCGGGGTGGGCATACCCAGGCGGGGGAAGTCCTTGTATGTGCAACCGGTTGCGGTTACCAGGATCAGGCCCGCAGTCAGCACCTGCGGCAGCTTCCGCCGCATCGGGCGCCGCGACGAGCGGTCGGAGCCGTTGGGACTCACGTAGCGCCTTCCCGAGAGTCTCGCCCGCGCGGCCGGCTGCGGCCGTCTCGGTCGGTCGCCGGCCCTGACGCGGGCAGGGGTTTGGATGTTTATGCGGACCAAACCCTACTGGACGCAATTTGGGGTCGCGCGGGGAGGGTGCCCAACGCGCCGTCCGACACCCCGAAGGGGTGGAATGCCAGCATCCGGGCCACTTCTGACGCTCCCTTCGCGTGCGGGGTTAGCGTGGCGCGGTGCCGTACTTCGACTCTGCCTCCGCCGCCCCGCTCCATCCCGTGGCCCGTCAGGCCCTTCAGGCGTCCCTGGACGAGGGTTGGGCGGATCCCGCCCGGCTCTACCGGGAGGGGCGGCGGGCCGCGCTGCTCCTCGACGCGGCCAGGGAGGCCGCCGCCGACGCCGTGGGATGCCGCCCCGACGAACTCGTATTCACCCCTTCGGGCACGCACGCGGTGCACGCGGGGATGTCCGGAGCTCTCTTCGGCCGTCGGCGTGTCGGACGTCATGTGGTCGTGTCGGCGGTGGAGCACTCGTCGGTGCTGAACAGCGCCGCCGCCCACGAGGCGGCGACCGGTGGCCCGGTGACGGAGGTGCCGGTCGACCGGTACGGGGCCGTGTCGCCCGGCGCGTACGCCGAAGCGCTCGGGGCGCAGACCGCGCTGGCCGCCCTGCAGTCCGCCAACCACGAGGTGGGGACGGAGCAGCCGGTGGCCGAGGTCGCCGAGGTGTGCCGGAGCCGGTCGGTGCCGCTGCTGGTGGACGCGGCGCAGTCGCTGGGCTGGGGTCCGGTGGACGGTGCCTGGTCGCTGCTGACGGCGAGTGCCCACAAATGGGGCGGTCCGCCCGGGGTCGGGCTGCTCGCCGTACGTAAGGGGGTGCGGTTCGCCCCCCAAGGCCCCGCCGACGAGCGGGAGTCGGGGCGTACGCCCGGCTTCCAGAACCTTCCGGCGATCGTGGCGGCCGTGGCGTCGCTGCGCGCGGTACGGGACGAGGCGGCCGGTGAGGCGGCCCGGCTGCGGGCGCTGGTGGAGCTGATCAGGACCCGGGTGCCCGAACTGGTGCCCGATGTCGAGGTGGTGGGTGACCCGGAGCACCGGCTCCCGCACCTCGTCACCTTCTCGTGTCTCTATGTCGATGGGGAGGCGCTGCTGCACGAGCTGGACCGGGCTGACTTCTCCGTGTCGTCGGGCTCGTCGTGCACGAGCAGCACGCTGACCCCGAGCCATGTGCTGAAGGCGATGGGGGTGCTGTCGGAGGGGAACGTCCGGGTCTCGCTCCCCCTCGGCACCCCGGCGGCGGACGTCGAGCGGTTCCTCGACGTGCTGCCGGCCGCCGTGGCGTCGGTACGGGCCCGGCTCGGCGCTCCGGTGACCCGGGCCGGCGCGGAGCCGGCGGGCACGGCGTCGCTGCTGGTCGACGCGATCGGCAGGCGCTGCCCGATCCCGGTGATCGAGCTGGCGAAGGTGATCGGTGACGTGCCGGTCGGCGGGACGGTGACGGTCCTCGCGGACGACGAGGCGGCGCGGCTCGACATCCCCGCGTGGTGCGAGATGCGGGGCCAGGAGTACGTCGGCGAGCGGCCGGCGGACCACGGTGTCGCTTATGTGGTCCGCCGGGTGTCGTAGTAGCTGGTGCCGTGACCGGGCGGCTCAGCCCAGGTGGGTCTGCACCTCGACGGCGGCGTCGTGACCGTACGCCTTGGTGAAGCGCTCGATGAAGTGCGTCCTCGCCAGGGTGTACTCCTGCGTGCCGACCGTCTCGATCACCAGGGTGGCGAGCATGCAGCCGATCTGCGCGGCGCGCTCCAGGCTGACGCCCCAGGCGAGCCCGGAGAGGAAGCCGGCGCGGAAGGCGTCACCGACGCCCGTCGGGTCGGCCTTGGTCTCCTCCTGCGCGCAGCCGACCTCGATCGGCTCCTCGCCGACGCGCTCGATGCGGACGCCGTTCTTGCCGAGGGTGGTGACGCGGTGGCCGACCCTGCTGAGGATCTCGGCGTCCGTCCAGCCGGTCTTGGACTCGATGAGCCCCTTCTCGTACTCGTTGGAGAAGAGGTAGGCGGCGCCGTCGAGCAGGACCCGGATGTCGTCGCCCTCCATCCGCGCGATCTGCTGGGAGAAGTCGGCGGCGAACGGGATGCCCCGGCTGCGGCACTCCTCGGTGTGGCGGAGCATCGCCTCGGGGTCGTCGGCGCCGATCAGCACCAGGTCGAGGCCGCCGACGCGGTCGGCGATCTTCTTGAGCTCGATCTGCCGGGCCTCGCTCATGGCGCCCGTGTAGAAGGAGCCGATCTGGTTGTGGTCGGCGTCCGTCGTACACACGAAGCGGGCCGTGTGCAGGACCTCCGAGATGCGGACAGAGCCGGTGTCGACGCCGTGCCGGTCGAGCCAGGACCGGTACTCGTCGAAGTCCGAGCCGGCCGCGCCGACCAGGATCGGGCGCGTGCCCAGCTGGCCCATGCCGAAGCAGATGTTGGCCCCGACACCGCCCCTGCGCACGTCGAGGTTGTCGACCAGGAAGGACAGGGAGACCGTGTGGAGCTGTTCGGCGACCAGTTGGTCGGCGAAGCGGCCCGGGAAGGTCATCAGATGGTCAGTGGCGATGGAGCCGGAGACTGCGATTCGCACGGCGTGAACGCTCCTGGAGAGGAGAACGGTTGACAGTTCACGCTACCGGGTCGCGCGGGCGGCCGGTCGGCACGGCTTCGTCCTGTCGGCCGGCGGACCCGACGGCCGGCGGACGGGAAACTACCGGATGGTAGGGGTTTGTCCGGTCGCCGGACCCTGCCTACCGTGGACGTATGGCGAACCACAGCGGGCGTTCCGAGAACGGTACGGGGACCGGCGGGCTTGAGGCCGAGATCAGCCTGGCGCAGCTGCGCGGGGACTGCGCGCGGATGGCGCCGCACTGGCTGGCGCCCGCCCCTTCGGCCGCCGTCCCCGTGCCGCCCTCACACATCCGGGGGATCACGGTGCCGGCCGGTTCGGTGCGGCTGATCGCCGGAACGGCCCAGTACGGCGAGTGACGTCGCGCTGATCGCGGTGCCGGGGGAACCGGCTGCGGGCCGCCGCCGTCCCAGTGGTGTCCACAGGACGACGAGCCGGCCGAGGGAGCGCAGCGGTGACCAGTACGGATCAGCCCCGCGAGAGCGCGGGAGACGGCGACAGCGAGAACAGGCGCAGGGGGCGGCACCCGCTCGCCGTGGGCGCGGTCGCGGCAGCGGTACTGATCGTGGCGGGCGGCGGCGCGTACTTCGCGACGGCCGCTTCGGGGGACGGTGAAGCGAAGGCGGCGCATCACCCGCCCAAGCTGGCCCTCGACGGTTATCCGGTGCCGACCGCGGCGACGGGTCCGGCGCCGAGCGCCCCCGAGGGGATCGCGCCGGGCGAGCCTGATCCGGGTCGGGTGACCTACCGCGCGGCGGGGAAGCTGCCCGCGGGGCCCGAGAACGCCCGTGTCTACCGGGCGGGGTCGGGTGTGACGGCGGCCGAGGTGACCCGGCTGGCGACCGCGCTCGGCGTGTCGGGCACACCGCAGCCGGACGGCACGGCGTGGAAGGTCGGCGCGGACAAGGACGGTTCGGGTCCGCTGCTGCGGGTGGAGCGGCAGGCGCCGGGCAGTTGGACGTTCGCCCGGTACGCGCCCTCCCCCGGCGGTGACAACTGCCTGAAGGGCAAGGCCTGTCCGAGCGGCGGAGGCGGCGGCAGCGTCGGCGGCGCGGCCGGCGGTGTCGAAGGGGGCGGGCCGGTGAGTGAGGACGCGGCGAAGAAGGCGGCGGCGCCCGTGCTCAAGGCCGTGGGCCAGGGTGACGCCCGCCTGGACGCGCGCCAGTTGATGGGCGCGGTCCGGGTGGTGAACGCGAATCCGCTGGTCGGCGGCGCGCCGACGTACGGCTGGTCGACGGGGCTGCAGATCGCCGCCGACGGCACCGTGAGCGGCGGCAGCGGTCAGCTGAGCGTGCCCGCGCGGGGCGACAGCTATCCGGTGATCAGCGCGGCCGAGGCGCTGAAGCAGCTGAACAGCACGGCGTCGGGTGCGGGCCGGGGCGGCGTCGGCGGCTGCGCGACGCCCGAGCCGCTGACCGGTGCGGAGAAGCCGGCCGCGCCGTGCACCCCCAAGCCGGCGGCGCCGCCCGAGGCCGTGGTGATCGACAAGGCCGAGTTCGGTCTGGCGGCGCAGAGCGTCGGCGGCCACCGGGCGCTCGTACCGTCCTGGCTGTTCCAGGTGTCGCCCGGCGGCGGCAATCTGCCGTACACGCTCACCCGGCCGGCCGTGTCGCCCGAGTTCCTTTCCCCCGCGCTGCCGCCGCACCAGGAGATGCCGGGCGGCCCTTCACCGGTGGGCCCGGGGAAGAGCGCCGGTGACACGCCGGGCAAGCAGGTCATGTCGTACAGCGCCGAGGGCACGAAGCTCACCGTGCGGTTCTGGGGCGGGGTCTGCGGTACGTACACGGCGCGCGCCGACGAGAGCGGTACGGCGGTGAAGGTCGAGGTGGTGAAGCCGGTCCAGGATCCGGGGACGGTCTGTGTGGCGATGGCCAAGGAGCAGACGGCGTCGGTGACGCTGGAGCACCCGCTGGGCGGCCGGCAGGTCGTGAACGGCACGACGGGCGAGAAGATCGGCCGCGGCTGAGCCACCGGTGAATGGCGCCAGGCATGCGAAAGGCGGCGGTCCCTTCAGGGATCGCCGCCTTCTTCGGCTCTGTCCGGCAGCCGAAAAGATTTAGCTGAAGGAGTCACCGCAGGCGCAGGAGCCCGTCGCGTTCGGGTTGTCGATCGTGAAGCCCTGCTTCTCGATGGTGTCGACGAAGTCGATCGAGGCGCCGCCCAGGTACGGGGCGCTCATGCGGTCGGTGACGACCTTGACGCCCCCGAAGTCCTTGACGACATCGCCGTCGAGCGAACGCTCGTCGAAGAACAGCTGGTAGCGCAGACCGGAGCAGCCACCGGGCTGAACGGCGACGCGCAGTGCGAGGTCGTCCCGGCCTTCCTGGTCCAGCAGGGTCTTGACCTTGCCCGCGGCGGCGTCGGACAGGAGGATGCCGTCGCTCACGGTTGTGGTGTCGTCCGATACGGACATCTGCTTCTCTCCCGGGTTGTACGGACTGCTTGCCGACAGTGCAACCGGCATGGCCGCTGATTCATTCCGGCCCTGGCATTTGTCTTTCTCTTCCTCTTCATGCTCGCACACCACGCGGGGGAACGGCACGGGGCCGAGCTCCCTTCGTCATGCGTCACATCGACGCGATCGGCATCGTCAAAGTGACGTGAAGGGGATATGATGGATAACGTCAATTAGACGAAAAGGCTCCTCCGCAGAGAAGAAAGGGTGCGTGACGTGACCACCACCACCGCCCAGCCCCGTCAGGATCTCGATGTCCGGCCGACGCCCCTCGCCCTGCTGCTGCTCGGCCGCGACGCCGACCCGCGCAGCGAGCGCGGCGTCGAGTGCCCGGGTGATCTGCCGTCGCCGTCCGACCCCGGCCTGGTGGAGCGCGCACGCGCCGCCAAGGAGAAGCTCGGGGACAAGGTGTTCGTCCTGGGCCACCACTACCAGCGTGACGAGGTCATCCAGTTCGCCGACGTGACCGGCGACTCCTTCAAGCTGGCCAGGGACGCGGCTGCCCGCCCGGAGGCTGAGTACATCGTCTTCTGCGGTGTGCACTTCATGGCCGAGTCCGCCGACATCCTCACCGGCGACGACCAGAAGGTCGTCCTGCCCGACCTCGCGGCCGGCTGCTCGATGGCCGACATGGCGACGGCCGAGCAGGTCGCCGAGTGCTGGGACGTACTGACCGAGGCCGGGATCGCCGAGCAGGTCGTACCCGTCTCGTACATGAACTCGTCCGCCGACATCAAGGCGTTCACCGGCAAGCACGGCGGCACCATCTGCACGTCGTCCAATGCCGAGCGCGCCCTGAACTGGGCCTTCGAGCAGGGCGAGAAGGTGCTGTTCCTGCCGGACCAGCACCTCGGCCGCAACACGGCCGTGCGGGACCTCGGGCTCTCCCTGGACGACTGTGTCCTGTACAACCCGCACAAGCCCAACGGCGGGCTGACCGCCGAGCAGCTGCGGGACGCGAAGATGATCCTGTGGCGCGGCCACTGCTCCGTGCACGGCCGCTTCTCGCTGGACTCGGTGAACGACGTGCGCGAGCGGATACCGGGCGTCAATGTGCTGGTGCACCCGGAGTGCAAGCACGAGGTCGTGTCGGCCGCCGACTACGTCGGTTCGACGGAGTACATCATCAAGGCCCTTGAGGACGCCCCGGCCGGCTCCAAGTGGGCCATCGGTACGGAGCTGAATCTCGTGCAGCGGCTGGCGAACCGTTTCGCCGCCGAGGACAAGGAGATCGTCTTCCTCGACAAGACGGTCTGCTTCTGCTCCACCATGAACCGCATCGACCTGCCGCACCTGGTGTGGACGCTGGAGTCGCTGGCCGAGGGCAACGAGGTCAACCGGATCCAGGTCGACCGGGAGACGGCGGATCTCGCACAGCTCGCGCTGGAGCGGATGCTGGCGCTGCCGTAGAGCGCGTCCGTGACGCACCAGGGGCCCCCGCCCGACGGCGGGGGCCCCTGGGCGTTCCGTAGGCATTCCGTACGGCGGATCAGGCGTTCGCGGGCTCCCTGTCCGGCTCGGCGGACGTGTCGTCCTGCTTCGCCGACCGCTTGGCCGCCTTCTTCTTCGCGCGGCGCTCCTTGCGCAGCTCCACCATCGCGTACAGCGTCGGTACGAGCAGCAGCGTCAGCAGCGTCGACGTCACCAGACCGCCGATCACCACGACCGCCAGCGGCTGGGCGATGAAGCCGCCCTCGCCGGTGACACCCAGCGCCATCGGGAGGAGCGCGAAGATCGTCGCCAGGGCGGTCATCAGGATCGGGCGGAGCCGGTGACGGCCACCCTCGACCACCGCGTCGACCACGCTCAGACCCTGCGCCCGGTACTGGTTGATCAGGTCGATCAGCACGATCGCGTTGGTCACGACGATGCCGATCAGCATCAGCATGCCGATCATCGCGGGCACACCCAGCGGCGTACCGGTGATGAGCAGCAGGCCCAGCGCGCCGGTGGCGGCGAACGGGATCGAGACCAGCAGGATCAGCGGCTGGATCAGCGACCTGAACGTGCCGACCAGCAGCATGAAGACGATCGCGACGGCCGCCAGCATGGCGAGACCCAGCTTGACGAAGGCGTCGTCCTGGTCCTGCGAGACACCGCCGATGGAGGCGGTGGCACCGGCCGGCAGCTTCAGATCGTCGATCTTCGACTGGAGCGCGGTGCTGACGGCGCCGGTGTTGTCACCGGTCGGCCTGGCGGTGATCGTCGCGGCGCGGGCACCGTCGATCCGGGTCATGGTGACCGGTCCCGGCACCACCTTGACGTCGGCGATCTGACCGAGCTTCACCGGGCCCAGCGACAGGTCCTTGAGCTGGGCGATCGTGGCGGCCGGCTTGGCGGAGGTGACGACGACGTCGCGCTCGGTGTCGCCGAGCATCGCCTGCCCGGACTTCGTACCGCTGACGGCCTGGGCGACGGCCGCACCGAGCGTCATGTCGTCGAAACCGGCGTCGGCCGCCTTGGAGTTGGCCGTGACCGAGATGCGCGGGATGCTCTGCGACAGGTCGCTCTGTACGTCCGTGACGTCGTCCAGCTTCGCGACGGCCGCCTGTACCTGGTCCGACGCCTTCTTCAGGGTGTCGGCCTCGGACGCCTTGACGACGACGCTCAGGTCCGTGCTGCCGAAGCCGCCGCCGGCCGCGACGGTCGTGTCACCGATGCCGTCGAGCTTGGCGAGGCCCTTCTCGATCTCGTCCTGGGTCTTCTCGTACGCCGACGCGTCCTTCAGCGTCACCTGGTAGGACGCCTGGTTGGCGCCCGTGCCGCCGCCGAAGGCCGCCATGATCCCGGAGGAGCCGACAGTGACCTGGTAGTCCTTGACCTCGTCGAGGCCCGCGAGGACCTTCTCGACCTTCTTCGCCGCCGCGTCGGCCGACGCCAGGTCGGTACCGGCGGGCAGCTTCTGCGTGACGGACAGGACGTCCTGGTCGCTCTGGTCGAAGAAGTTGGTCTTGATGAGACCGGAGATGCCGAACGTGCCGATCAGGATGACGACAGCGATGATCACGCTGGTGAGCCTGCGCCGGGTGGCCCAGCGCAGCACCGGTACGTAGATCCGCTGGAGCCTGCCGCGGGACTCCTTCTCCTCGGCGACCCTGCGGGCCTCCTCCGGGCTGACGCCGAGCGCCGACTTCGGCGGGCGCAGGAACCAGTACGAGAAGACGGGGACGACGGTCAGCGAGACCAGCAGCGAGGCGAGCAGCGCCGCCGTCACGGTCAGCGAGAACGAACCGAACAGTTCGCCGACGATGCCGCCGACGAGTCCGATCGGCAGGAACACCGCGACGGTGGTGAGGGTCGACGAGGTGACGGCGCCCGCCACCTCCTTGACCGCGGTGATGATGGCGCTGTGCCGTTCCTCGCCGTAGCTCAGATGGCGCTTGATGTTCTCCAGCACCACGATCGAGTCGTCGACGACCCGGCCGATCGCGATGGTCAGCGCGCCGAGCGTCAGCACGTTCAGCGACATGCCCTGGGTCCAGAGCACGATCAGCGCGAGGACCACGGAGAGCGGGATGGAGATCGCCGTGACCAGCGTCGAGCGGATCGACGCGAGGAACAGCAGGATGATGATCACGGCGAAGAGCAGCCCGAGAGCGCCTTCGGTGGTCAGGCCCGAGATGGACTTGGAGACGGCAGGACCCTGGTCGCTCGCGACCGTGATCTCCGACCCGGGACCGAGGTCCTTGCGCATGTCGGACAGCTTGTCGTTGACCGCGTCCGAGATGGCGACGGCGCTGCCGTCGTTGTCCATCGTCACGTTGACGGCGAGGCTGGGCTTGCCGTCGGTGCGGGTCAGCGAGGTGGCCGCGGCCGGCTGCTGCTCGACGGTGGCGATGTCGCCGACCCGTACGGGCTCGGCCGTACCGCCGGCACCGGCTCCGCCGCCCGGGGCGGCCGGCGGCGGGATCCGCAGGTCCTCGATCTGCTTGAGCGACGTGTAGCTGCCGCCGACCTGGACCGTACGGCTGGTGCCTTCCTCGGCGAACGCGCCGGCGGCCACGGGCACGCCGCCGGCCTTGAGGGCGGCGGAGAGCGAGGCGGTGTTCAGCCCCGCCTGCGCGAGCTTCTTGGTGTCGGGCGTGACGGAGATCTGGAGGTCGCGCACACCGTCGACGGTGACCTGGCCGACGCCGTCGATGTCCTGGAGCGCCGGGACGACCGAGCGGTCCAGCTGGTCGGCGAGCGCCTGCTGGTCCTTGTCGGAGGTGACGGCGAGCACGACGGTCGGGATGTCGTCCGTGGAGCCCGCGATGACCTGCGGGTCGACGCCTTCCGGCATCTGGTTGCCCGCGCGGTTCACCGCCTGCTGCACATCGGCGACGAGCTGCTTCGTGCCGTCGTCGCCGAAGTCGAAGCTGGCCATGACGACGGCGTTGCCCTCGCTGGCCGTCGAGGTGATGGTGCTGATGCCGTCCACGGCCTTGAGGTTGTTCTCAAGGGGTTCGACGACCTGCTTCTCGACCACATCCGGGGAGGCGCCCTGGTACGGGGCGAGCACCGAGACCACGGGGAGATCGATGGTGGGCAGCAGTTGCTGCTTGAGCTGGGGGATCGCTATCGCGCCGAAGACGAGCGCGATGATCGACATCAGCCCGATCAGGGCCCGTTGCGCGAGGCTGAATCTGGACAGCCAGGACATGGGGTCTCTCTTCTGTGGTGTACGCGGCAGTTGGGCGCGGCCGTGGGGCAGCTGCCCGGATGGTTCGTGGTTGATCGTCGGCGGGGGCCTGTCGCCCCCTACATACGATCAGCCATTCGGAACGCCGGATCCGTCGCCCGCCAGACGCATTTCCTGGGGCGCCGAGTACCGCGCCTGGAGTACGCGGAGGGTGGGGTACTACTCCACCCTGGCCCGCACGAGGCCCGATTCGTAGGCGATTACCACCAATTGGGCCCGGTCGCGGGCGCCAAGCTTTGCCATCGCCCGGTTCACATGGGTCTTGACAGTCAGTGGGCTGACTTGCAGCCGCTCGGCGATCTCGTCGTTGGAGTGGCCGCCCGCCACCTGCACCAGCACCTCACGCTCGCGCACGGTCAGCGCCGCGAGCCGCTTGGTGTACTCGGCGGGGGCGGGCCCTTCGGAGTCGGTGCCGCCCTGCGCGAGGAAGGTCGCGATGAGGCCCTTCGTCGCGACGGGCGACAGCAGGGCGTCGCCCGCCGCCGCGATCCGGATGGCGTTGAGCAGTTCGACGGGCTCGGCGCCCTTGCCGAGGAAGCCGGAGGCGCCCGCGCGCAGCGACTGCACGACGTACTCGTCGACCTCGAAGGTGGTCAGCATGACGACATGCACCCCGGCGAGCGCGGGGTCGGCGCTGATGACGCGGGTCGCCGCCAGACCGTCCGTACCGGGCATCCGGATGTCCATCAGGACGACGTCGGGGGCGGCGGTACGGGCCAGTTCGACGGCCTGGGCGCCGTCGGCCGCCTCGCCGACGACCTCCATGTCGGGTTCGGAGTCGACCAGCACCCGGAAGGCACTGCGCAGCAGCGTCTGGTCGTCGGCCAGCAGGACCCTGATCGTCATACGGTCTCCCCTGCCCGGCAGCCGCCGGTGCCCGTGGCGGGCCGCGCCTCGGCTGTCGCGCGCGGCTTCCCCTTCGCCTTCACGGGCAGTATCGCCTGCGTACGGAAGCCGCCTCCGTAGCGGGGTCCCGCGGTGAGGGATCCGCCGAGCGCGGTGACGCGCTCGCGCATGCCGAGCAGACCGTGGCCGCCGCCCTGGGTCGGCTCCGCCGTCCCCTCCCCGTCGTCGAGGACCGTGATCTCCACGGTCGGGCCGACCCGTACGACGCTCACCTCGGCCCTGGCACCGGCGCCCGCGTGCTTCTGCGAGTTGGTCAGGGCCTCCTGGATGATGCGGTAGGCGGCGAGGTCGACGGCGGCGGGCAGCTCCACGTCGCCGTCGCTCACGTACTCCACCGGCAGCCCGGCGTTGCGGAACGTGTCGAGCAGCCCTTCGAGGTGCGCGAGTCCCGGGGCCGGTTCGGTGGGTGCCTCGGGGTCGCCGGACTGGCGCAGCAGCCCGACGGTGGCGCGCAGTTCGTTCAGCGCCGACCTGCTGGCCTCCCGTACGTGGGCCAGGGCCTCCTTCGCCTGGTCGGGCCGCTTGTCCATGACATGCGCCGCGACCCCGGCCTGGACGTTGACCAGGGCGATGTGGTGGGCGACGACGTCGTGCAGATCGCGGGCGATCCGCAGCCGCTCCTCGGCGACCCGGCGCCTGGCCTCCTCCTCACGGGTGCGCTCGGCGCGCTCGGCCCGTTCCCTTATGGCGTCGATGAACGCGCGGCGGCTGCGTACGGCGTCACCCGCCGCGCTGGCCATCCCGGTCCAGGCGAAGATCGCCAGGTTCTCCTGGGAGTACCAGGGGCCGGTGCTGAAGATCATCGCGACGGCGGTCAGCACGGCCATGGTGGCGAAGCCGATCCGCCAGGTGGTGGGGCGGTCGGTGCGCGCGGCGACGGTGTAGAGCGCGATGACGGCGCTGAACACGACGGGTGCGGGCGGATCGCCGGTCACCAGTTCCAGCACGGTCACCGCACTGGTGCACAGCAGTACGGGCCTGGGCGCGCGCCGGCGCAAGACGAGCGCGGCGGCGGCGACGGCCATCAGCAGCAGGCTGAGCGCGCTGGGCGGCTCCGTGCTGAAGGTGGGGCCGCCCTGCCCTCGGTGCGGGTTCGCGAACGAGCCGATCACCATGCACACGAGCACGGTGACCGCGAGCGCGCCGTCGGGGGCGAGCGGATGCGCGCGCAGCCAGTGCCGGGTGCGCGCGTAGGCGGTTCCGTACGCGATGCCGAGGGAGGTCACATCTATGCACGGTACGGGGTCGGCGTCGCGCACCCGGGAAAACGGCGGGGTGCGCTCCGGCACACCCGGCGGCCCGGACACACGACGGCGCCCCGCCTGGGGCGGGGCGCCGGGAGTGGTGGAGTGGGGTGCCGTCAGACGGAGGGGATCAGCCCTTCGTCGCTGAGCAGCTCGCGTACCTCTTCGAGGGTCGCGCCCGGTGCGGGGAGGATCAGCTCCGACGGCTCCAGCGAGTCGTCGGGCAGTGGCTCGCCGAGCTCGCGCACCTTGTCGAGGAGGGCGTGGAAGGTGCGGCGGAAGCCGTCCCCGTCGCCGTTCCTGACCTCGGCGAGCAGCAGGTCGTCGAGCTTGTCCAGCTCGGCCACGTGGCCGTCCGCCAGCCGCCGCTGGCCCTCCCCCATGATCCGTACGATCATGACGAATCCTTAACTCTTGTCGAACTTCGACTGGGACGGCGGCGCGTCCTTCTCTCCGGCCGCGCCTGCGGCGCCTCCTTCGATTGCCTGCTGCGGCGACCCGCCGGCCAGCTCGGCCTTCATACGCTGAAGTTCGAGCTCGACGTCCGAACCGCCGGAGATCCGGTCCAGCTCGGTGGCGATGTCGTCCTTCGCGAGCCCCGACTGGTCGTCGAGGGCTCCCGAAGCGAGCAGTTCGTCGATCGCGCCTGCCCTGGCCTGCAGCTGCGCGGTCTTGTCCTCGGCCCGCTGGATGGCCAGACCGACGTCGCCCATCTCCTCGGAGATTCCCGAGAACGATTCGGCGATCCGGGTCTGCGCCTGCGCCGCCGTGTACGTGGCCTTGATCGTCTCCTTCTTCGTACGGAAGGCGTCGACCTTGGCCTGGAGGCGCTGCGCGGCGAGGGTGAGCTTCTCCTCCTCGCCCTGCAGCGTGGTGTGCTGCGTCTCCAGATCGCTGACCTGCTGCTGAAGCGCGGCGCGGCGGGACAGCGCCTCGCGCGCCAGGTCCTCCCGGCCGAGAGCAAGGGCCTTGCGGCCCTGGTCCTCCAGCTTGGTCGACTGGCCCTGCAGCTGGTTCAGCTGCAGCTCAAGCCGCTTGCGCGAGGTCGCCACATCGGCGACGCCGCGGCGTACCTTCTGAAGCAGCTCAAGCTGCTTCTGGTACGAGTAATCGAGGGTCTCGCGCGGATCCTCGGCCCGGTCAAGGGCCTTGTTTGCCTTCGCGCGGAAGATCATCCCCATACGCTTCATGACACCGCTCATGGGCTTCGCGCGCCCCCTTCTGACGGACTCCAGCTCCAGCACTCCTACAGAACCCACAGTACGGGGCCTGCATCCATTACCGCACTGTTCGAGCGCGGATGCGCTCCTCCCCAAGGACGACTGCGCCCCCCGGCCGTCCGGCGCAGGGAGTAGGTGACCGTAGGGGGGAAGCGGAGGCGAAGCCCCCGCCGTGTCCCCCTCTGTCCCGTCTGTTCCGTCTTTGAAGACGCAGGCCGTTGCGGGATCGTTCCCCTCGGGGGTGGGGTCCATGCACGGCACCCCGTACCCTTGGGCTTTGTGTTCCGTAGCCGCGCCAAGGAAGAGAAGGTCCCCGGCACGAAGGTGTCGATCGACCTCTCCAAGCAGACCCGTGACCCGCAGGCCCCGAAGGGCCGCCCGACCCCCAAGCGCGCCCAGGCGCAGTCGCAGCGCCGACGCGCCTCGACGGCGCCGACCGACCGCAAGACGGCCACCAAGCAGCAGCGCGAGGCGCGGCGTGCCGACATGGCCAGGCAGCGGCAGGCCCTCGCCAACGGTGACGAGCGCTATCTGCCGGCCCGTGACAAGGGCCCGGTGCGCAAGTTCGTCCGTGACTACGTCGACTCGCGCTACTCGGCCGCCGAGTTCTTCCTGCCGCTCGCGGTGGTGATTCTCGTCCTGAGCATGGTGCGGATTGGCTCGCTGCAGAACATCGCGCTGCTGATGTGGCTCGTGGTGATCGTGGTGATCGTCGTCGACTCGATCGGGCTGTGGTTCCGGCTGAAGAAGCAGCTGGCGATCCGCTTCCCCGACACCCCGAAGCGCGGCGCCGTGCCGTACGGCCTGATGCGCACGCTCCAGGTCCGCCGGCTCAGGCTGCCCAAGCCGCAGGTCAAGCGCGGAGAGCGACCCTGACCACGGACGTCTCCGGCTTCTCGGGGAAGCTGCGGGACGTCGTGCGTCAAGAGCTGGTCGCCCGGCAGCTCGATGAGCAGATCGCCGGGCGGTTCCCTGTCGGGCAGCGGCTGCGGATCCTCGACGTCGGGATGGGACGGGGCGTCCAGGCGCTCCGGCTGGCCCGTGCGGGACACACGGTGACGGGCCTGGAGTCGGACTCCGATTCGCTGTCGACGGCGCGTACGGCCCTGTCGGCCGAGCCCGAGGGCATACGCGAGCGGGTCCGGCTGCTGGAGGGCGACGGACTCGAGACGGGTGTGCACTTCCTGCCCGGCGGTTTCGACGTGGTGCTGTGCCACGGCGTGCTGATGTACGTCGAGGAGCCCGACGCGATGATCGCGGGGCTCGCCAGGATGCTGGCCCCCGGCGGGCTGCTGTCGCTGCTCGTACGCAACGCGGACGCGCTGCCGCTGCGGCCGGGCTTCGCCGGTGACTGGCCGACGACACTGGCCGCCTTCGACGCGCATCTGTACACCGACCGGCTGGGCGCGCGGGTGCGCGCCGACCGGCTCGACGACGTGACGGCGACGCTCGCCGGTATCGCGGCTCCGCTGCACGCCTGGTACGGCGTGCGGGTCTTCACGGACGGCGCGGGTGACGCGGCGGCGCCGGAGGGCGACGAGCTGCGCCAGCTGCTGGCCGCCGAGGACCGGGCGGGCCGCACGGAACCGTTCCGCAGGATCGCCGCGCTGCTGCATGTGTGCGGGGTCCGGGGCTGACCGTCCGGGGCTCACCGTCCGTCTGCCGGGCCGCCACTCCTTGCCGCCGTTCTTTGCCGCCGTTCCTTGATCGCGGGCACCCCCTGATCGGCGGCGCACCGCAGGCCGACCCCGGCAGGCAAAAGGGATACTCCGGACATGGACGCATCTCTTCTCCGTGGCCGCGCGCGCCGGCTGCTGCTCCCCCTGACCGCAGGCGTCTGCGCCGTGGCCCTGGCCGGCGGCTGTTCCGGCCCCGGCTCACCGGCCGCGGGCTCCGCCGAGTCCGACGCGGACACGACGACGCAGGCAGCCGCCGTGCAGCGCGCGGACGGCGACGACCTGCAGAGCGACTACGAGAGCGTGATCAAGAACGCGCTGCCCTCGGTCGTGCAGATCGACGCCGGGGACGCGCTGGGCTCGGGCATCGTCTACGACGACAAGGGCCATATCGTCACCAACGCCCATGTGGTGGGCAAGGGCAAGACCTTCAAGGTCACCGTCGCCACCCAGGAGCAGCCGCTCCAGGCGCGGCTGGTCTCCAGCTTCCCGCAGCAGGACCTCGCCGTGATCGAGCTGGAGAACCCGCCCAGCGGGCTGAAGGCCGCGAAATTCGGCGACTCGTCCAAGGTCGCCGTCGGGCAGATCGTCCTCGCGATGGGCTCGCCGCTCGGTCTGTCCAGCAGCGTCACGCAGGGCATCGTCTCGGCGGTCGGACGGACCGTCAGCGAGAGCGAATCGGGCGGCGGTACGGGCGCCACGATCGCCAACATGGTGCAGACGTCGGCCGCGATCAACCCCGGCAACAGCGGCGGCGCGCTGGTCAACCTGGACAGCGAGGTCATCGGTATCCCGACGCTCGCGGCGAGCGACCCGCAGATGGGCAACAGCGCGGCGCCCGGCATCGGCTTCGCGATCCCCGTCTCGATGGTGAAGACGGTCGCCGACCAGATCATCAAGAACGGCAAGGTCACCAACTCGGGCCGGGCCGCGCTCGGCATCACCGGACGCACCGTGCTCGGCGACGACTTCCAGCCCGAGGGGGTTGCCGTCGTGACGGCCGTGAAGGGCGGCGCGGCGGCGGCCGCCGGGATCAAGTCGGGCGACATCATCACCAAGCTCGGCGGCCGGCGTGTGACGACGATCGACTCGCTGTCCGAGATGCTCGCGTCCGACAAGCCGGGCCAGAAGGTCCAGGTGGGCTACACGAGGGGCAGCTCGGCGAAGACCGTCCAGGTCACGCTCGGGGACATGTAGCCGGTACGTGTACGGACGCGGCCCGCGGCCCGGTGAGGGCGGCGGGCCGCGCTGCTCGTCAGCTCCGGACCAGCGCTCTCAGGCCTGTTCGGCGTGCAGGCTCATCGGTCCGTAGATCTTCTTACTGTCCTCGAAGAGCTGCACCTGGTCGGCGCCGCCCTCCTTGAGTTCCTTCCACGCCTCGCCGATCCAGGACTCGGCGTCCCCCTGCGTGGTGAACTCCTCCGGCTCGACCGCCGGCGGCACCTCCGTCCCGTCGGACTTCTCGAACCGCCACGTCCACGCCATGTGCGCCTCCCGGGTCCCGCGAGCTGATCAGTTTCCTGCCCGCAGCGTAGCCGGGCGCGCACCGTGAGCGCGGACACGGGAGGATCATCCCGTGGAACTCACTCTGCTCGGCACCGGAGCCCCCGAAGGACTCCCCCGCCCCGACTGCCCCTGCGCCGCCTGCGCCGCGGCCCGTGGCGCCTCCGCGCGCGCCGCGACCTCGCTGCTGGTGGACGGCGTCCTGCTGCTGGACCTCACCCCGGGAGCGGCGTTCGCCGCGGCGCGCGCCGGGCACACCCTGACCGGCGTACGGCAGGTCCTGCTCACCCATCCGCACGACGGCCCGGCG
>NZ_JTIY01000001.1:4223205-4225257 GCF_000818175.1 Streptomyces sp. AcH 505 | reverse complement strand
GGGCTGCCGCCCGCCGGACGGGTGGCGGACGGCCGGGTGCTGACGCTGCTCAGCGGGCACCGGGTGCGGGCGGTGGCGATGGACGCGCCGGGCACCGGGTACGAGGTGACGGCGCCCGGCGGCGAGCAGCTGCTCTACCTGCCGCCGGGCGGTGCGCCCGCCGGGCTGCTGGCCGGGCAGGACAGGAACGTCACGTACGACCTGGTGGCCGCCGATGTCGTGGGGCGGCCCGAGGCGGTCGCGCGGCTGCGCGAGTCCGGGGCGGTCGGCCGGTCCACCGATGTGCTGGCCGTCCACCTCGACCACGACGTACCGCCCGGCGCCGAACTGGCGCGGCGGCTCGCGGCGGCGGGGGCGCGCGCCGTGCCGGACGGTACGACGCTGACCGTCGGCGCCTACCAGGCCGTCCCTGACGTGCCGCGCCGCACGCTCGTCACGGGCGGGGCGCGGTCCGGCAAGTCCTGGGAGGCCGAGCGGCGGCTGGCCACGTTCCCCGGCGTGCTGTACGTCGCGACGGGCGGTACGCGCGCGGGGGACGCGGAGTGGGCCGAACGGGTCAGAACCCACCGCGAGCGCCGCCCCGCGTCCTGGCGGACCACCGAGACCTGCGACCTCGTACCGCTGCTCGCCGACGACGGCCCGCCGCTGCTGATCGACTGTCTGTCGCTGTGGCTGACGGACGCCATGGACCGGGTGAACGCCTGGGACGACGCGGCGTGGGCGGCGGACGGCGAGAAGGCGCTGCGCGCGCGCACGGCCGAACTGACCGACGCCGTACGGGAGACGAGGCGCACGGTGGTGGCGGTGACGAACGAGGCCGGCTCGGGCGTGGTGCCCGCGACGGCGTCGGTGCGCCGCTTCCGCGACGAACTGGGCAGGCTGAACGCGGCGTTCGCGGCGGAGTGCGAACACGTACTGCTGGTGGTGGCGGGCCAGGCCCTGCCGCTGCGCGGTTAGGCCCTGCCCTGGCCGCGAGCAGGACCGGACTGCGCGGAACCGCGCGGCGGCCTGCCGGTACTGTTCGGCGAATGAGCTCGCTGAATCTCGATGACTTCTCCGATCTGATCGAGCGCCCCGACGGCAACATGCGGCGCGAGGCCGAGGAACGGCGGGAGCGGCTTACCGTTCCGCCCGGCGCGCTCGGGCGCCTGGACGAACTGGGCGAGTGGCTGTCGGCCGCGCAGCATTCCGTCCCCGTGAAGGCCGTCACCCGGCCCCGGGTGGTGATCTTCGCGGGCGACCACGGAGTGGCGGCGCTCGACGTGTCGGGACGCCCCGCGGGCAGCGCGCATGTGCTGGTGCGGGACGCCCTGGAGGGCGCGAGCCCGGCGGCCGTGCTCGCGCGCCGCGCCGAGGTGCCGGTACGGATCGTGGACGCGGGGCTCGACTGCGACCCCGGGCTGCTGCCCGACGAGGTCGTACGCCACCGGGTGCGGCGCGGCAGCGGGCGGATCGACGTCGAGGACGCCCTGACGGCCGAGGAGGCCGAGCAGGCCGTACGGCTCGGCATGGCGATCGCCGACGAGGAGGCGGACTCCGGCACCGACCTGATCGTGCTGGGCGACCTGAGCGTCGGCGGCACCACCCCCGCGGCCACCCTGATCGCCGCACTGTGCGGCACGGACGCCAGCGTGGTCACGGGACGCGGCGGCGCCGGTATCGACGACCTGGCGTGGATGCGCAAGTGCGCTACGGTACGGGACGCACTGCGCAGGGCCCGCCCGGTCCTCGGCGACCAGCTGGAACTGCTGGCCGCTGTCGGCGGCGCCGACCTCGCCGCGACCACCGGCTTCCTGCTGCAGAGCGCGGTACGCCGGATGCCGGTGATCCTGGACGGCGTGGTCTCGGCCGCCTGCGCCCTGGTCGCCCAGCGAGCGGCGTTCCGCGCGCCGGACTGGTGGCTGGCGGGCCAGGTGAGCGGAGAGCCGGCGCAGGCGAAGGCGCTGGACCGGATGGCGATGACACCGGTACTCGACCACGGCGTGAAAGCGGGCGGCGGCACGGGCGCGCTGCTGGCCCTGCCCCTCGTCCAGGCGGCAGCGGCTCTGGCAG
>NZ_JTIY01000001.1:4221990-4223109 GCF_000818175.1 Streptomyces sp. AcH 505 | reverse complement strand
CGGCTCTGGCAGCCGAACTGCCGGAGCGGCCGGAGCAGCCGGAACCGGACGCGGACCCGACCCCCTGACGCCCGCCGGGCGAGCCGGGTCAGCGCCCGGGGCCCGGCGGCAGTGCCGGTTTGTCGGGGGCTCCGCCGATCAGGTCCTGGAAGCGGCGGCTCGGGCCCGACCAGCGGATGTCGTGGCGGTACGCGCGGAGGACGGCTCTGGCTCGTCTTTTGGGGCGGTGGCGGTAGAAGCGTTTCGCCCAGGGTGAGACCGGGCGGGCCAGTCTGATCGCGCCCACCAGCGCGACGAACGGCACCAGCGTGCCGATCAGCGCCATGCGCAGCTTCCCCTTGAACGCCGTGATCAGCGCGAGGAGGAAGTCGATGACGATCGTCGCGATGACCGTGCCCCGGCCGTCCTGCTGACTGTCCGACAGGGAGTTGACGCCGAGCGGGGCGAAGCCGCCGATCACCAGGAACGCCATGGCGGCGGCCAGCACCACGACCTCGACGCTCTGGCGGCCCTGTTCCGACCAGTAGACGTCGTCCAGGTGCAGGATCAGCGCGAACTCGTCCAGTACCAGCCCGGCGCCGAAGCCGAAGATCACCGAGAACACCGCGGCCGTGACGCCATGGGTTCCGCTGCCCGCCGCGCCGAAGCCGCCGACGACGGTGAGCACCACCCCCGGCACCACGTGGTGGATGTGCATGCCGCCGGGCGATACGTTGCCGAACGGGCCCTTCCCCGCCCGGATCAGCCGGGTGATCGTCCGGGTCAGCAGGAAGCACACCACGAAGGACGCGAGGGCGAGCAGCATGGGCAGCTTGCCCGGCTCGACGATGTTCTGGTGGAACCAGTGACCCATGCAGCGCACTCCTGAATTGCCGTCAATCACCGGCTATAGCTGGTTATGCACCAATTTACCGGGTGTCAGAGGTGTCGGCGCTCTTGGCTACCCTTCGGCCGGTGACCCCCACAGACGACAGCACCCGCGCCTCGGCGGCCGACGGCATACGTTTCGCGTTCGGCACCCTCACCGTGCTGCCGGTCGCCGTGTCCCGCTGGGACCGGGCGGCGGCCCGCGCCGGGATGCTGTCCGCGCCGCTCGCCGGCCTCGTCGTGGGGCTCTGC
>NZ_JTIY01000001.1:4217091-4221093 GCF_000818175.1 Streptomyces sp. AcH 505 | reverse complement strand
TCGCCGTACTCGTGACGCTCTGCTGCGCGGCGGCCGGCGCGCTCTTCGGGGCGGGCGGCGCACTGCGCCACGGGCTCGCCGTACTGGCGGCGCTCGCGGCGGCCCAGCTGCTGCTGCGGCACTGCGTACGGCGGTTGGGCGGGGTCACGGGCGATGTCTTCGGCGCGCTCGCCGAGACGGCGGCCACCACCGCGCTCGTCGCGCTGACCCTGGGCTGAGCCCGGACCGGCCCTGGAACGACGGCGGCTGACGGGCCGAAACACACGGTCAGAAGGGGTGGAAAGGGACGGGGCGTGAGGGGACCTCATCACTGAGCGTAGGCTCATTCTCGGCGCTCTCAGGCCGGAATACGATGCGGCGGGTCCGGTCGGCCCACCCCTCGACCGCCAACGAACTCAACGGAAGCGAGATTTCACCACCGTGACTGCTCTCACTCTGAAGCCCGACGGAGCGGCGACGCTCCGCACCGACGCGGTAGTCGTCGGCGTCGCGAAGGGCGCCAAGGGCCCCACCGTCGCTCCCGGCGCCGAGGCCGTGGACAAGGCGTTCGACGGAAAGCTCGCCGCCGTACTGCAGACCCTCGGTGCCTCGGGCGCCGAGGACGAGGTGACCAAGCTGCCCGCGCCCGCCGGGCTCAAGGCGCCGCTCGTGCTCGCCGTCGGGCTCGGTGCGGCGCCGGAGAAGGGCGAGTCGTACGGCTCCGAGCAGCTCAGGCGCGCCGCGGGCACCGCGGCCCGCGCGCTGAAGGGCACGGCCAAGGCCGCGTTCGCGCTGCCCGTCGAGTCGGCCGGGGATGTCGCGGCCGTCGCCGAGGGCGCGCTCCTCGGGGCGTACGCCTTCACCACGTACCAGGGCGGCGAGAAGACGGCGAAGGGCGCCGGCAACGGCCCCAAGCAGCCGCTCGCCGACGTCACGGTCCTCGGCGGCAAGCCGCGCGACAAGGCCCACAAGGCGGCGGCTGAGCGCGCCGTCGCGCTGGCGGCGGAGATCAACCGCGCCCGTGACCTGATCAACATGCCGCCGAACGACCTCACTCCCGAGTCCTTCGCCGCCATCGCGACGGCCGCCGGCAAGGAGAACGGCGTCAAGGTCGAGATCCTCGACGAGAAGGCGCTCACCAAGGGCGGCTACGGCGGTCTGCTCGGCGTCGGCCAGGGCTCGGTCAACCCGCCGCGGCTTGTCCGCCTCGCCTACACCCACTCCAAGGCGGACAAGACCCTCGCGCTCGTCGGCAAGGGCATCACCTACGACTCGGGCGGCATCTCGCTCAAGCCGCCGGGCCACAACGAGACGATGAAGTGCGACATGAGCGGCGCCGCCGCCGTGTTCGCCGCCGTCATCACGGCGGCGAGGCTCGGCCTGCGCGTCAACGTGACGGGCTGGCTCGCCCTGGCCGAGAACATGCCGTCGGGCTCCGCCACCCGCCCGGGTGACGTCCTGCGCATGTACAGCGGCAAGACCGTCGAGGTGCTGAACACCGACGCCGAGGGCCGGCTCGTGCTGGCCGACGCGATCACCCGCGCCTCGGAGGAGAACCCGGACGCGATCGTCGACGTGGCGACGCTGACCGGTGCGATGGTGCTGGCGCTCGGCAACCGCACCTTCGGCATCATGGCGAACGACGACGCGTTCCGCACCGCCATCCACGACGTGGCGGGCGACGTCGGCGAGGCCGCCTGGCCGATGCCGCTCCCCGCCGACCTGCGCAAGGGCATGGACTCCCCCACCGCCGACATCGCCAACATGGGCGAGCGGATGGGCGGCGGCCTGGTCGCAGGGCTGTTCCTCCAGGAGTTCGTGGGCGAGGGCATCACCTGGGCCCACCTGGACATCGCGGGACCCGCCTTCCACGAGGGCGCGCCGTACGGCTACACCCCCAAGGGCGGCACGGGCTCCGGTATCCGCACGCTGGTCAGGCTCGCCGAGCGGACGGCCGACGGCGACCTCGGCTGACGGCGGCGCCCCGGGCGGGAGCGCCCGGAATAAACCGTTACGGTCCCGGGCTTCAGCAGCTGGGACCGTAACGGTCGGTGCAGGGCAGGATTTCGCCCTGGAAGAAATCCGTACGCCGGTCCGTACGTCAGTACGCAGTGCGGAGCCCGTGTCGCGGACGTCCGTCCGTACCGGACCCCGGCCCCGCGTCCCGTCGCCCGTCGACAAGTGCGAAGATGGGTCTTCGGCAGGACAGGGCCCCCACCACAGGGCCGAACAAAAGCGGCCGAACACCAGCCGCCGCCCGGTCATGGAAGACCGGCGACCGGCGCACATGCATGGAGGACGTGACGTGGCGAACGACGCCAGCACCGTTTTCGACCTAGTGATCCTCGGCGGCGGTAGCGGCGGGTACGCCGCGGCGCTGCGCGGGGCGCAGCTGGGCCTGGACGTCGCCCTGATCGAGAAGGGCAAGGTCGGCGGCACCTGCCTGCACAACGGCTGCATTCCCACCAAGGCCCTGCTGCATGCCGGCGAGATCGCCGACCAGGCACGCGAGTCCGAGCAGTTCGGTGTCAAGGCCACTTTCGAGGGCATCGACATGGCCGCGGTGCACAAGTACAAGGACGAGGTCATCGCCGGCCTCTACAAGGGCCTGCAGGGGCTTGTCGCCTCCCGCAAGGTGCACTACATCGAGGGTGAGGGCCGGCTGTCCTCGCCCACCTCCGTCGATGTCAACGGTCAGCGGATCCAGGGCCGCCATGTCCTGCTCGCGACCGGCTCGGTCCCGCGGTCGCTGCCCGGCCTGGAGATCGACGGCAACCGGATCATCTCCTCGGACCACGCGCTGAAGCTGGACCGCGTCCCGCAGTCCGCGATCATCCTGGGCGGCGGTGTCATCGGCGTCGAGTTCGCCTCGGCGTGGAAGTCCTTCGGCACGGACGTGACGATCGTCGAGGGTCTGAAGCACCTCGCGCCGCTGGAGGACGAGAACAGCTCCAAGCTCCTGGAGCGGGCGTTCCGCAAGCGCGGTATCAAGTTCAACCTCGGCACGTTCTTCGACAAGGCCGAGTACACCCAGGACGGCGTCCGGGTGACCCTGGCCGACGGCAAGACCTTCGAGGCGGAGGTGCTGCTGGTCGCGATCGGCCGCGGCCCCGTCTCGCAGGGCCTCGGTTACGAGGAGCAGGGCGTCGCCATGGACCGCGGCTTCGTCCTCGTCGACGAGTACATGCGGACGAACGTGGAGACGATCTCCGCGGTCGGCGACCTCGTCCCGACCCTCCAGCTCGCGCACGTCGGCTTCGCCGAGGGCATCCTCGTCGCCGAGCGGCTGGCCGGGCTGAACACGGTCCCGATCGACTACGACGGTGTGCCCCGGGTGACGTACTGCCACCCCGAGGTCGCCTCCGTCGGTATCACCGAGGCCAAGGCCAAGGAGATCTACGGCGCCGACAAGGTCGTCGCGCTGAAGTACAACCTCGCGGGCAACGGCCGCAGCAAGATCCTCAAGACCGCGGGCGAGGTCAAGCTCGTCCAGGTCAAGGACGGTGCCGTCGTCGGCGTCCACATGGTCGGTGACCGGATGGGCGAGCAGGTCGGCGAGGCTCAGCTGATCTACAACTGGGAGGCTCTGCCGGCCGAGGTCGCGCAGCTCATCCACGCGCACCCGACCCAGAGCGAGGCGCTCGGCGAGGCCCATCTCGCCCTGGCCGGCAAGCCGCTCCACTCCCACGACTGATCTGGTGCCCCTCCCGTCAAGCTTTGCCCTGTCGCGCAAACATTGCCGGTCGGGGCACCAGTCCGAGCGCGACGACCACTACCGCACATTCGTTAGGAGCAACTGAAACCATGGCGGTTTCCGTAACCCTGCCGGCGCTCGGCGAGAGCGTCACCGAGGGCACTGTCACCCGCTGGCTGAAGGCCGAGGGCGAGCGCGTCGAGGCCGACGAGCCACTGCTTGAGGTGTCCACCGACAAGGTCGACACCGAGATCCCCGCCCCCGTCTCCGGCGTGCTGGCGTCCATCAAGGTCGCCGAGGACGAGACGGTGGAGGTCGGCGCCGAGCTG
>NZ_JTIY01000001.1:4205123-4216356 GCF_000818175.1 Streptomyces sp. AcH 505 | reverse complement strand
CGCGCCCGCACCGGCACCGGCTCCCGCGCCGGCACCCGCGCAGCCCGCCCCCGCGCAGCCCGCTCCGAAGCAGCCTGCCGCCACCGCCAGTGACGACGGCGCGTACGTGACGCCGCTGGTCCGTAAGCTCGCCGCCGAGAACGGCGTCGACCTGGCCTCGGTCAAGGGCACCGGCGTCGGTGGCCGGATCCGCAAGCAGGACGTCGTCGCGGCTGCCGAGGCGGCCAAGGCCGCAAAGGCGTCGGCCCCGGCCGCCGCCCCCGCCGCCGCTTCGAAGGCGCCCAAGCTTGAGGCGTCCCCGCTGCGCGGCCAGACCGTCAAGATGACCCGCATGCGCAAGGTCATCGGCGACAACATGATGAAGGCGCTGCACGACCAGGCCCAGCTGACCTCCGTGGTCGAGGTGGACATCACCAAGCTGATGCGGCTGCGCGCGCAGGCGAAGGAGGGCTTCGCGGCCCGCGAGGGCGTCAAGCTCTCCCCGATGCCGTTCTTCGTCAAGGCCGCCGCCCAGGCGCTGAAGGCCCACCCGGTCATCAACGCCCGGATCAACGCCGAAGAGGGCACGATCACCTACTTCGACACCGAGAACATCGGTATCGCTGTGGACTCCGAGCGTGGCCTGATGACGCCGGTCATCAAGGGTGCGGGCGATCTGAACATCGCCGGCATCTCCAAGAAGACCGCCGAGCTGGCCGGCGCCGTGCGCGCCAGCAAGATCACGCCGGACGACCTGGCCGGTGCGACCTTCACCATCTCCAACACCGGTTCGCGCGGCGCGCTGTTCGACACGATCATCGTGCCCCCGAACCAGGCCGCGATCCTGGGCATCGGTGCCACGGTCCGCCGCCCGGTGGTCATCAACCACCCCGACCTGGGTGAGACCATCGCGGTCCGCGACATGACGTTCGTCGCGCTCTCCTACGACCACCGTCTGGTGGACGGCGCCGACGCGGCCCGTTACCTGACGGCCGTCAAGGCGATCCTGGAAGCCGGCGAGTTCGAGGTCGAGCTCGGGCTGTAGCAGGAATCCGTACGGCGACGGCGCCCCTGTCCGGACTCTCCGGGCGGGGGCGCCGCCGTATCGTCTACCCAAAGGCCGATGTCCCCGAGGAGTGCCGCCATGACCCCGCCCGTCGTCCACTCGCTGCGCGAACAGATCCGCGAGCACATCGTGGAGGGGATCGTCAGCGGGCGCTGGAAGCCGGGCGAGCGGATCGTGGAACGCAGGATCGCCACCGAGCTGCAGGTCAGCCAGACGCCAGTCCGGGAGGCGCTGCGCGAGCTGGAGAGTCTGCGGCTCATCGAGTCGGCGCCCAACAAGGGCGTACGGGTGCGCAATCTGACCGCCGCCGACCTGGAGGAGAGCTATCCCGTCCGGGCGGGCCTCGAACAGATCGCCGCCGAACTGGCCGCCGAACGGCTGGCCCTGGACTGCTCGGCGCTGGAGCCGCATGTGGCGGGGCTCTACGCGGCCGACCGCAAGGACGACGGTACGGCGCAGGTGCTGCACACCGTCGCCTTCCACCGCGAGCTGGTGCGGGCGGCCGGCAACAGCGTGCTGCTGCACACCTGGGAGGGGCTGGGCATCGAGGTGTTCACGGCGCTGTCGATCCGCTGGCTCGGCACGGTGCAGAAGTCGTACGCGGAGGAGCACCACGCCTTGGTCGAGGCGTTCAAGCGGCGCGATCCCGAGATCGGCCCGCTGGTCAAGACCCATGTGCTCGGCTGCGCCCCGCGCGCCTGACCGGCACCCGACCGCAGCGTCGCACACACGAACGATCAAGGGTCACCGCGTGCCGCCTGAGCTGGCACGGGATGCCAATTTTTTCAGATCGTGAACTTTTACCCCGTTACCCTTTGATCGATCATCGATCAGCGACTTACAGTGGACAGCGGGCTGCACCCAGCCCGTCGCCCTGTCCTGCCAGACAAGGGCCTTTCTCCACCCCCCTCCTGTCCGGAAGGCGGCGACCATGACCGACCCCGTAGGCAAGCTTCCGAGCGAGCTCGACCAGCTCCCGGACCGTGACACCGAGGAGACCGCCGAATGGGCGGCCTCCCTGGACGCCGTCACCGAGAACGCAGGACCGCACCGCGCCGCGTACCTGATGCGCCGCACCCTCCAGCACGCCGGTTCCGCCGGGGTCGCACTGCCCGCGCTGCTGGAGAGCGACTACGTCAACACCATCCCGACGGCCGCCGAGCCCGCCTACCCGGGCGACGAGGCGCTGGAGTCCCGGATCACCGCCTGGAACCGCTGGAACGCGGCCGCCATGGTGACCCGCGGCTCCCGGCTCGGCCTCGGCGGCCACATCGCGACGTACGCCTCGGTCGCCTGGCTCTACGAGACGGGCTTCGAGCACTTCTTCCACGGGAAGGAGGCCGACGGTTCCGGCGACCAGCTCTATCTCCAGGGCCACGCGTCGCCCGGCATCTACGCCCGCGCCTTCCTCGACGGCCGGCTCTCCGCCGACCAGCTCGACCGCTTCCGCCAGGAGGCGGGCGGCGACGGACTGCCGTCGTACCCGCACCCGCGGCGGCTGCCCTGGCTGTGGGAGTTCCCCACGGTCTCCATGGGCATAGGCCCGATCTCCGCGATCTACCAGGCGCGCTTCAACCGCTATCTGGAGAACCGCGGCATCAAGGACACCTCCCACTCGCACGTCTGGGCGTTCCTCGGCGACGGCGAGATGGACGAGCCCGAGTCGACGGCCTCCCTCGCCCTCGCGGCGCGTGAGGGCCTGGACAATCTGACCTTCGTCATCAACTGCAACCTGCAGCGGCTCGACGGCCCGGTCCGGCCCAACTTCAAGATCGTGCAGGAGCTGGAGGCCCAGTTCAGGGGCGCCGGCTGGAACGTGGTCAAGTCGCTGTGGGGCCAGGCCTGGGACTCCGTCATCGCCCAGGACACCGACGGCGCGCTGCTGCGGCGGCTGCGCGAGGTGCCGGACGCCCAGTTCCAGACGTACGCGACGCGCGACGCCGCCTACATCCGCGAGCACTTCTTCACCGACCCCTCGCTGCGCCGTATCGCGCAGGGCCTCACCGACGCCAAGCTGCTGGAGCTGTTCCAGACGTCCCGCGCCGGTCACGAGCCCCGCAAGGTCTACGCGGCCTACCGCGCGGCCATGGAGCACAAGGGCGCGCCGACGGTGATCCTCGCGCAGACCGTGAAGGGCCACACGCTCGGCCCCGACTTCGAGTCGCGCAACGCGAACCACCAGATGAAGAAGCTGACCGGCAAGCAGTTCCGCGCCATGCGCGACCTGCTCGAACTGCCCATCCCCGACAGCGCGCTGGACGACGCCGTCGTGCCGTACTGGCACCCCGGCGAGAACTCGCCCGAGGTCCGGTACCTGCGCGAGCGGCGCGCCGCGCTCGGCGGTCCCGCCCCGGCCCGCAAGGTCGTCGCGAAACCGCTGCCGCAGCCCGCCGACAAGGCCTTCGACGCGCTCAAGAAGGGGTCGGGCACCCAGGAGATCGCCACCACCATGGCGTTCGTCCGGCTGGCCAAGGACCTGATGCGGGACAAGGAGACCGGCAAGCGCTGGGTCCCGATCGTCCCCGACGAGGCCCGCACCTTCGGTATGGAGTCGCTGTTCCCGACGGCCGGTCTGTACTCGCCGAAGGGCCAGACGTACGACCCGGTCGACCGTGACCAGCTCCTGTACTACAAGGAGGCCAAGGACGGTCAAATCCTGAACGAGGGCATCACGGAGGCCGGTTCGCTGGCCGACTTCACCGCGGCCGCGACGTCGTACGCGACGCACGGCGAGCCGATGATCCCGTTCTACATCTTCTACTCGATGTTCGGTTTCCAGCGCACGGCCGACCAGTTCTGGGCGCTCGCCGACCAGCTGGGCCGGGGCTTCGTCATCGGCGCGACGGCCGGCCGTACGACGATGACGGGCGAGGGCCTGCAGCACGCGGACGGCCATTCGCATCTGATCGCCTCGACCAACCCGGCGGCGGTCAGCTACGACCCGGCATTCGCCTATGAGGTCGCCGTCATCGTCAAGGACGGGCTGCGCCGGATGTACGGCCCCGACGCCGAGGACATCTTCTACTACCTGACGGTCTACAACGAGACCAAGGTGCAGCCCGCCATGCCCGCGGGCGTGGAGGAGGGCATCCTGCGCGGTCTGTACCGCTACCAGGAGGCGGCGCCGGCGGCGGCCGACGCGCCCAGGCTCCAGCTGCTCGCGTCCGGCACGGCGATCCACTGGGTGCTGGAGGCGCAGCAGCTCCTCGCCTCGGACTGGGGCGTCGCCGCCGACGTGTGGTCGGCGCCGTCCTGGACGGAGCTGCGCAGGGACGCCCTTGAGGCGGACGAGGCGCTGCTCCGCGGTGAGCAGCGGATCCCGTACGTGACCCGCGCGCTGTCCGGGGCACCCGGCCCGGTGCTCGCGGTCAGCGACTGGATGCGGCAGGTGCCGGACCAGATCAGCCAGTGGGTCGAGCAGGACTGGTCCTCGCTCGGCACGGACGGCTTCGGTCTCTCCGACACCCGTGAGGCGGCGCGCAGGCACTTCGGCGTCGACGCGCAGTCGGTCGTGGTCGCGGCGCTCGCGCAGCTCGCGCGGCGTGGTGAGGTCAAGCCGGAGACCGTCGTGGAGGCCCGTCAGCGCTACGGCCTCTGAGCCCGTTTCCGGTCCGTTTCCGGTCTGTCTCCGAGTCCGCTTCCGGTCCGTTTCCGTGGGAACCCCCGTCGCATCGAGCAGTTCGCGACGGGGGTTCCCCTGTATGCGATGCCGCTCTGGCTGCATGATGGGTGGCATGCGCGCTGCCCGACTGATCAAGATGGTGCTCCTGCTCCAGTCGAGGCCGTCCATGACCGCGGCCCAGCTGGCCAGGGAACTGGAGGTCTCCGAGCGGACCATCACCCGCGACGCCCAGGCACTCTCCGAGGCCGGGGTGCCGGTGTATGCGAACCGCGGCAGGACCGGCGGCTACCGGCTCGTCGGCGGCTACCGCACCGGTCTGACCGGTCTTGCCCGCAGCGAGGCCGAGGCGCTGTTCCTGTCGGGGGTGCCGGGCGCGCTGCGGGAGATGGGGCTGGACGACGTCGCTTCGGCAGCCCGGCTCAAGGTGTCGGCCGCGCTGCTGCCTTCGCTGCGGGACGCCCCCGACTCGGCGGCCCGGCGGTTCCATCTGGACGCCCCCGGCTGGTACCACGAGCCGCAGACGCCCGAGCTGCTGCAGGTGATCGCCGAGGCGGTCTGGGGCGACCAGCTGCTGTCGGCGCGCTACCGGCGCGAGGACGCCGAGGTGGAGCGGGAGCTGGCGCCGTACGGTCTCGTGCTCAAGGCCGGGGTCTGGTACCTGTGCGCGGACGCCAAGGGGGCCTTCCGGGTCTACCGGATCGACCGGTTCACCGCCGCCGAACCCCTGAAGGAACGTTTCTCCCGAGATGAGTCCTTTGATCTGCCCAGCTTCTGGGAGCAGCGCTCGGCCGAGTTCGCCCGCTCGATCCTGCGGACGGAGGTGACCGTACGGCTCTCCCCCGACGGGGTGCGCAGGCTGCCGTACGCGGGTGACCGCGCCGCCGCCTGCGAGGCCATCGAGGCGGCCGGGGAGCCGGACGCCCAGGGGCTGCTCACGGTCACCCTGCCGGTCGAGTCGGAGGAGGTGGCGTACGCCCAGCTGCTGGGGCTGGGCCCGGACGCCGAGATCCTCCGTCCCGCCTCGCTGCGCGACCGGTTCGCCGAGGCGGCGGCGCGGCTGCACGCGCTCTACGACCCGCCCGTCTGAGCCAATGGCAGCCGCTTGGCAGCAGTTGGGAAGACCTCGCAGATAACTCTCGCCCATTGGCAGGCTGTTGTAGAGTTTGGCTGTGCCTGGAGACAGCGCCTTGACCGACGGACAACGGCGTCCGCGGGATGTGGTGGCGGACGCGTTGCGCGACCACATCTCGTCAGGAGAGCTGCGCGTCGGCGACCACATCCCCACCCAGGCCGAGTTGAGCCGGCGCTACGAGGCACCGCGCGGCGCCGTCCGCAGGGCGCTCGAAGTCCTGGAGAACGAGGGCCTGATCAAGCGGGCCCAGCAGGGCACTCCGCCGACCGTCGCACGGACCGCACCGAGCGGCGCCTCCCGGCTGCTGCCGGGACCGACCGCCAACGACGTGCCTACGCCCAGAAGCCACCCGCCGCGCCCCGCAGGGGTGTTCCTCGGCGAGCGGGTCGCGCTCTGCTTCCAGCAGCCACACGTGACGATCGACGCGTACTGCCTCAACGGCGAGACCCTCGCCTCCGCGCTCGCCGGACCGCTCGTCGCCCTCGGCACCGCCGGCGTACCGACCCCCGAGCGGATCGCCGTACGGATCCTGTTGCCGAACGCTGAGGACCCGCTGGCGCTGCCGCAGGTCGTCGGAGAGCCGCACAACACCCGGCCGCGCGAGCGGCTGCGGGAGACCACCGGGCACATCTACGGCTCGCTGCGCCACTCGCTGCGCATGCTGAAGGTCAGGGGGCTGGTGCCCGAGGTGCGGGTGGAGGCCAGGAAGGTCTCCATATCGCCGACCCAGAAGGTGTACATCCTCAACGGCGAGGAGGTGCTGGCCGGGCACTACCAGGTGCAGACGCGCACGGTGGACCTCGACCGGGACGAACCGATCGAGATCTACGACATGCTCGGTGTCGAAGGGATGCTGTTCCGGCACGCGGCGGTCGACGAGGACCAGGTCACAGCGGCGTACGTGGAACAGACCCAGAAGTGGTTCGACTCCCTGTGGGACACCATCGCCGTCCCGTGGGACTCAGGCTGATCCGACCAGCAGCAGGACCAGCAGCACGGTCGCGGCGCACAGCAGATTGCCGCCCGACCCCTTCTCCTCGCGCAGCGCCCGTACGAGCAGCGCGCACAGCAGCCCGAGCAGGGCTCCCTGGGGCCCGAAAGCCCCGATCACCTCAATGATCATGTCCGTTCGTGACAGCGCCCCCATGGCATCTCCTCCGGTTCACCTCTGCGTTCGCGGGACACCCTTCGGTTGGCACCCTTTGGCAGATGAGTTTCTGCGGAGTGAAGGCCAATGGTCGGGTATCGGTTCTCTCCTTGATACCCATCCGTAATGGCAGCCATTGAGCTGCAGCGGGACCGGCCTGACCGAACAACCGGTCAAGTTGCCGGGCAGCCAATCGACTTGACCGGTTGCTGCAGCCATCTGTCGGACACCGCAGTCGAGTTGTAGCCTCAGCAGAGTGATGCCCACCGACCGGGGTGACGCCGAGGACCTTCCCCGCTACCGCTCCGTCGCGGATGATCTGCGCAGCAGGATCCTGGACGGGCGGCTTTCGGCGGGTGAGGCGCTGCCCAAACAGCAGCAGTTGCAGCGCCACTACCAGGTGGGCAGAGGCACCATCCAGAGCGCCCAGCAGATGCTGCGCGACGAGGGACTGCTGGAGGACGGGGCACCGGGAAGAGCCGCCCGGGTTGCCAATCGGACGACCAACCTCCGGCCATTGGCCTACTACATCGCGCAGGCGTTCACCGCCCGGCATGTCGTCCTGGACGTCTGGTCACTGACCACGGAACAGCTCAGCCAGGCGGTGCGCAACGAGGTCGAGGCGATCCTGGAGGGCCGCCGCCGCCCCCCGGAGACCATCACCGTCCGGGTCCTGCTGCCCGACCTGACGACCAGCCACCCGTACCCCCGCCACGCCGACGACCCGACCGACCCCCGCCCGCTGCTGCGGCTGCGGCACGTCATCCGGACCTACGCGGGAGCGCTGGAGCACTCACTGACCCGGCTGGCGGAACGGGGGCTGGTCGGACAGGTCTCCGTCGCGATCAGGGGACTGCCCACCATCCCCGGCGAGAAGCGCTACCTGATCAACGGCACGGAGATGCTGACCGCGTACTACTGGCTGGAACGCGGCCAGATGCAGAACAACCCGGACGGCGCCTCACTGGACGTCATCGAGCTGCGCGGCGGCGATCTCTTCCGCTCGACACTGGACGGCGCCGACGCATCGGAACAAGCCAGATTCGAGCAGGTCAAGCTCTGGTTCGACACCCGCTGGGACGAGGTGGCCCAGCCGCTGCAACTGGACTAGGGAGGGCCTGGGTCGTGTCCGTGCCAGGCGTCGCGAGCCGGACGAGACGTCGCGGACACTCCCTAGCGGTAGTCCTCGGCCGTCGCGTCCTTGCCACCGGCGACGACCTCGGCGAAGTACGCCTCGGAGTCGGGGCGGCTGCCGTCCGCGTCGGTGAAGCCGTACTCCCGCGCCAGCCGCCCGCTGGACAGCGACCGGCCGTTCCACCGCTCCCGCTCCGGATCACCGGCGAGCGCGGCGACGGCCCTGCCCACCAGGACGGGCGTCTCGGAGATCGCGAAATGCGGCTCCCGCACGACGGCGTCGCGCCAGGTCTCCTCGGTCACCCCGAAGTGGTCCAGCATCTGCTCGGAGCGCAGGAAGCCGGGCGTCAGCGAGACGGCGGTGCAGCCGGACTCCTTCAGCTCCTCCCCCAGCCCGTACGCCATCCTGATGGGCGCGTTCTTGGTGAGGTCGTAGAAGAGGTTCCCCCGGTACGCCTTGTTCGCCTCGGCGGTGCCGTCGGTGATCTCCACCACGAGCCCGCCCGGCCGCCGTACGAGCAGCGGCAGCGCGAGGCTGCTGGTGATCAGATGGGTCTTCACACCCAGCTCCAGCATCCGCAGCCCCCGGTCGAGGCCGACCTCCCACATCTTCGTGTCGAAGTCGATCAGATGCTCGCCGCCCCACACATCGTTGACGAGCACATCCAGCCGGCCCTGCTCCCGCTCGATCCGCTCGACCACCGCGCGCACCTGCGCGGGGTCCAGATGGTCGGCCTGTACGGCGATGCCGACGCCGCCCGCCGCCGTCACCAGCTCGGCCGTCTCCTCGATGGTCTCCGAGGCCCGCCCGACCTCGCTCACCCGCTCGCGGGTCGTCCGCCCGGTGGCGTACACGGTCGCGCCCGCCGCACCGAGCTGGACGGCGATGGCCCGCCCGGCTCCCCGGGTGGCTCCCGCCACCAGGGCGACTTTTCCTGTCAGTGTCTTCGCGTGGTCCGTGGTCTTTTCGTGGTCCATGCGGCGACCCTCACACAGAAAGCAGACATCTTCTGTCCGCATAGGAAAGGCGTGAAATTCGGCCACTCCACGTGCGCCGTACCCCCGCAAGCACGATGCTGGACCCGTGATGGACGAGACGGAGTTCTGGGAGATCGTCGACAGCACCCGCGAGGCCGCCGAGGGCGACCCCGAGGACCAGGCCGACCTGCTGGTCGAGCGGCTGCTGCAGCTCGACCCCGACTCGGTCCTGGACTTCGCCCGGCACTTCGAGGCCCGCTACAACCGCGCGTACCACTGGGACCTGTGGGGCGCGGCTGCCGTCCTGCTGGACGGCGCGAGCGACGACGCCTTCGACTTCTTCCGGTGCTGGCTCATCGGCCAGGGCCGCGAGGTCTTCGAGGGGGCGCTGCACGACCCGGACAGCCTCGCCGAGCTGCTGGACGGGTTCGACGAGGAGATCGACGGCGACGGCGAGGAACTGGGCTTCGCCGCGGACGAGGCGTACGAGCAGCTCACCGGAGTGGTGGCACCGGCCCTCGGCATCGCGGCGCAGGCGGCGGAGCCGGAGGGGACGCCCGTCGACTTCGAGGACGCGGAGGCACTCGCGGAGCGCTTCCCGCGCTTGACGGAGCGGTTCGGGTAAGCGTCGCGGGGCGCCTTTCCGGGCGTTTTCGGGGCGCTTTCGGGGCGCTTTCGGGGCCGCTAGAGCGTGCGCCCCATCAGGACGTCGTCCACGTACCGGCCGTCCAGGAAGAACTCCCCCGGCAGCACCCCCTCGACCACGAAGCCCGCCGCCTCGTACAGCCGCCTGGCCGGTGCGTTGTGCCCGAGGACCCGCAGCGTCAGCCGCCGCGCACCCTGCGCCCGCGCCCGCCCGGCCGCCGCCCGCACCAGCGCCCGCCCGACCCCCCGGCCGCGCTCCCGGCCGTCCACGACGAGACCCCTGATCTGGCGTACGTGCGCGTTGGCCGCCAGCGCGGTGGCGGGCGCCACGGCGACGTACCCGACGAGCCGGCCGTCCACCTCGGCAACCAGGAAATTCTCCGGCGGATGCCGGTCGTCGAAGAACGGCTCGTACGCCTGCGGCCTGGGCGTCACCGCGTGCAGCGGCGACCACATCTCCCGGTCGAGGTCGGCCAGCTCCTGCTCGTCCGCGCGGAAAGCGGGACGTATCTTCAGATCTGCCATGGCGCAACTGTGCCACCGGGGGTTCCCGGGGCAGGATGGGTTTCATGAGGATCGCGATCACCGGTTCCACCGGGCTCATCGGTACGGCACTCGTACGCTCCCTGCGCGCGGACGGGCACGAGGTGGTGCGACTGGTCCGGCGGCCCTCGAACGCGGGCGACGAGGTCGAGTGGGACCCCGCGCGCCAGCACGTGGACGTGCGCGGCCTGAACGGCTGCGAGGCGATCGTCCACCTGGCGGGCGCGGGGGTGGGCGACCACCGCTGGACCGACGAGTACAAGAAGGAGATCCGCGACAGCCGCGTCCTCGGTACGGCGGCGATCGCGGAGGCCTGCGCGGTCCTGGACGGCCCGCCGCGCGTGCTCGTGTCCGGCTCGGCGATCGGCTTCTACGGTGACACCGGCGACCGGGTGGTCGACGAGAACGCGCCGCCCGGTGACGGGTTCCTGCCGTCGGTCTGCGTGGAGTGGGAAGAGGCCACGGCGGCGGCGGTGGAAGCGGGCGTCCGCACGGTCCTCGCCCGTACGGGCCTGGTCGTCTCACGGGACGGCGGCGCGTGGGGCCGGCTCTTCCCGCTGTTCCGCGCGGGCCTGGGCGGGCGGCTGGGCGACGGCAAGCAGTACTGGAGCTTCATCGCGCTCCACGACCACGTGGCGGCGCTGCGGCACGCGATCGACACGCCGACGCTGGAGGGCCCGCTGAACCTCACGGCCCCGGAACCGGTCACGAACCGCGAGGTCACGACGGCGATGGGCCAGGCGCTGCACCGCCCGACCCCGTTCCCGGTACCGGCGGCGGCGCTGCGGGTGGCGCTGGGCGAGATGTCGAGCGACGTGCTGGGCAGCCAACGGGTGATCCCGACGAAGCTGCGCGATTCGGGGTTCACGTTCGCGTTCCCGACGATCGCGGAGGCGATCGGCGCGGCGTAAGCGTTGTCGCCGTCCGGCGCGGTTCTTGGTTGCGGGTCTTGGTTGCGGTTGTCGCCGGGTGCCGTTCCGGGGAGGC
>NZ_JTIY01000001.1:4201459-4203896 GCF_000818175.1 Streptomyces sp. AcH 505 | reverse complement strand
CCGCCACCAGACAGCGAGACCGCAACCCAGACCGCACCCCCGCCGGAAGGCGACACCGCAGGACCCGGACACCGGCACGGACGACGACAACCGCAACCCAGACCCGCACCCCCCGCCGGAAGGCGAACCCGCGCGCCACGCGTGCCACCGTGCACCCGAACACGCGCGTCCGCCCCCGGCCGCCGCCATACCTACGCTCAACTCCGAACTCGCCTATAGCCAGGGCTTGTTGGGAGGGACACGTGTTCAACAGCAGCACCAACACCACGCACCACACAGACGTCGTCGTCATCGGTGCCGGTATCGCCGGCCTCGCCGCCGCTCGCCATCTGCGCGATGCCGGCCTCGACGTCACCGTTCTTGAGGCCGCGCCCTACGTCGGGGGGCGGATGGCCACCGACGACGTGGACGGCTTCCGGCTCGACCGTCTGGGGCAGTTGCTCAGCGCCTCGTACGACGAGTTGTACAGAACGCCCGGACTCGACGGCGTCGCCCTGCGGGCGTTCTCGCCCGGCGTGCTCGTGCACAGCGGCGGCATACGGCGCGCGCAGGGCGCATGGGGCGCGCACGCAAGCATGTCGGCGCAGGCGCCCCACCCGGACCGCCCCGCGCGGGACGTCTACCCGGACGCCACGGAACGCGCCCTGCTCGCCGCGCTGCTCCTCGACCCGGAACTCGCCACCTCGGGCCGGCGCGCCGAACTCGCCCTGCGTGACTTCGCCATGGGCGGACTGTGCGTACCGCAGGGCGGTGCCGCCGTGCTCGCCGAGGCGCTCGCGGGGGCGCTCCCGGCCGGTTCGGTACGTACGGAGGTGTCGGTGACCGAGGCGTCGATCAACCGCGTGCAGACCAAGGAGCACGGCGAGTTCGCCTGCCGGTCACTGCTGGTGGCGACCGGCGCGCGGGCCGCGGCCGAGCTGTTGCCGGGGCTGCGGGTACCCGCGTTCCATCCGGTGACGGTTCTTCACCACACGACAATAAACGCACCGTTGGCGGATCCCGTACTGCTGCTGGATGGCGACAGCGAAGGGCCCGTCGCGCACACCGCCGTGATGAGCGCGGTGGATCCGAGCCGCGCCCCCGCCGGCCGGTCGCTGATCTCGTCGACGGTGCTCGGCATCCCGCCCGCGGCGGGCGAGTTGGACCGTACGGTGCGGGCGCAGCTGGCCCGGATGTACGGATGTCCCACCGACGACTGGGAGTTGCTCGGCGTGCATCACGACCCGGAGGCGGTACCGGCCATGCCACCACCGTACGACCCGGTCCGCGCCGTGCGGCTGCTGGCGGGGCTGTACGTGTGCGGTGACCACCGGGACACCAACACCGCCCAGGGCGCGCTGTCTTCGGGCCGCAGGGCGGCGCGGGCGGTGCTGCGGGACATCGGCGCCCGGCCGGTGCGGGGGACGGTGGCGGCCCCCCTGACGGCAGCCGCGTAACGCCCCCCGCCAGGTCTCAGCCCAGCGCCGCGACCCGGTCCCGGTACGTGCGTACCGCCATCGCGTCCCGGTAGGGCTCCAGCCGCCGTTCGAACTCCCGGACGTACTCGACCGCGCGGGCCGACCGCATCTCCGTCGCCTGCTGGGCCGCCTCGGCGCCCAGCAGGCACGCCTGGTCCAGCTCGCCGAGGCCCAGCCGCGCCGTGGCGAGGACGACGCGGCAGAACAGCCGGCTGCGGGCCAGCGCGGGGGCGCGCAGCCGGAGGGAGCGCTCGGCGTGCTGCGCGGCCGTGCGGTACTGCTGGAGGTCGCGGTGGCAGTGGCCGAAGTCGTCGGCGAGCTGCGCCTCGTCGAAGTGGCGCGCCCAGTGGGGCACGTCGTCGCCGGGTCTGGCGCTCTCCAGGGCGCGTTCGGCCCGTACGAGCGAGGCGGTGGCCGTCCTGGCCTCGCCGAGCACGCCGTGGCCGCGCGCCTCGACGGCGTGCAGCAGGGCCTGGACGACGGGCGGCACCGCCGAGCCGACGCCCTGCTGGGCCACGCGCGCCAGCTGGACGGCTTCGCGGCCGTGGCCGAGGTAGACGGCCTGGCGGCTCATCGTGATCAGCACGTACGAGCCGTACGCCCGGTCGGCGGCGGCCTGGGAGAGCCGGAGTGCCTGCACGAAGTAGCGCTGGGCGAGGCCGTGGGCGGCGATGTCGTACGACGTCCAGCCGGCGAGCCGGGTCAGCTCGGCGGCGGCGGCGAACAGCCTGCGGCCGGTGTTCTCGCCGTATAAGCCGCGCAGCATCGGCTCGGTCTCGTGTTCGAGGTAGCGCACGAGCGCCTGCCGGGCGTGGCCGCCGCCGTACGTCTGGTCGAGGGTCCGGAACAGCTCGCCGACGGAGCGCAGCGCCTCGATGTCGCCGGGGGTGACCCGCTGCCCCGCCGCCCGTTCGGTGCGCTGCCGTGGGACGCCGGGGACGCCCGGCACGGCGGCGACACCCGGCGCGGCCGGGAGCGCG
>NZ_JTIY01000001.1:4176600-4201434 GCF_000818175.1 Streptomyces sp. AcH 505 | reverse complement strand
CGGGAGCGCGGGCGCCGGCCGGGACGGCTGCTGGCCGGGCACCCGAACGTTCGGCGCGGGGCCCGCTTCCGGACGGCCGACCCGGTCGTCGGCCCGGCCGATCAGCCAGTCGCGGCTCGGCACGACGAGCCCTGCGGGGGTGAAGGCGATCTTGCGGAGTTCCGCGTGACTGCCGGAGTCCTTGCGCCAGAGGCCGGCCACGATGTCGACGGCCTCCTCGGGGGTGGCGGCGAATTCGAGGCCCGCGTAGACGGGGGCACAGGCGTCGAGCCCCAGGTCCTGCGCGGCGAGCCGGCGGCCGAGTCTGCGGGTGAAGACCTCCGCGATCAGTGCGGGGGTGGTGCCACGGGGTTGCTGCCCGCGCAGCCAGCGCGTCACGGACGTTTTGTCGTACCGCAGATCGAGGCCGTGTTCCAGGCCCAGCTGGTCCACCCGGCGGGCGAGGCCCGCGTTGGAGAATCCGGCTTCCGCGATGAGCGCGGCGAGCTGGCGGTTGGGAATGCGCTGCGGAGGTCGTTCCGACATCAGCTGTACGGTCTCCTGCCTTCCGGGCCCAAGAGCAGCCCTCATGGAACGGCGCGAATTTAGCGGCAGTGGCCGCCGCCACCGGCACGTTCGACCCGGATTCATCCGATCGTGTGAGGATTCTGGACATAGCTGACGCACACCTGCCGGGCTGCTTGCCGGAGTGCCGCCGTACAGTTGCGGGAGCGCGACACGTGCACGGAGCGGGTCTGAAGGAGGCACTGCCGTGAGTGAGCTGCGGTTCGTTCATCTGGGGTTCGGCGAGCAGGCCGTCGAGTACCGGGAGGCGTGGCAGGAGCAGCGCCGGGTGCACTCGGCGCGCTTCGCCGACGAGGTGCCCGACACCTGTCTGCTGCTGGAGCACCTGTCGGTGTACACGGCAGGGCGGCGTACGGAGGACAGCGAGCGCCCGCTGGACGGCACCCCGGTGGTCGACGTGGACCGGGGCGGGAAGATCACCTGGCACGGCCCCGGGCAGCTGGTCGGCTACCCGATCGTGCGGCTGCCGCGTCCCGTGGACGTCGTCGCGCATGTCCGCCGGCTGGAGGAGGCGCTGATCCGTACCGCGACCGACTTCGGTGTGGCGACCACCCGGGTGGAGGGCCGCAGCGGGGTGTGGGTGCTGGGCGACCCGGTGGAGAAGCGGCCTTCGGGCCTGTCGCTGGACTTCGACCCGAGACTGAAGGACGACGAGTTCGACCCCCGGCTCAACGGCCCGGAGTACGCCCCGTCCAACGCGGGCCAGCGCCGGGAGGACCGCAAGCTCGCCGCGATCGGCATCCGGGTGGCCAAGGGCGTCACGATGCACGGCTTCTCGCTGAACGTGAACCCGGACAACAAGGAGTACGACCGGATCGTGCCCTGCGGGATCCGGGACGCGGGGGTGACGTCGCTCGCGTACGAGCTGGGTCATGACGTGACGATCGCCGAGGTGCTCCCCGTCGTCGAGGGGCATCTGCGGGACGTGCTGGAGAACGCCGAGCTGGCGCCGCGCGAGGTCGAGCGCGCCAGCGCGTGAGACGGGCGGGGCTGTAGCGGCCCCGGGCCGCCGGGGCCGCAGGGAATGCGGCCTTCTGGCGGGGGGTTGGCCAGACGTAATGCCACGCAAATAACGGGCGTAACCTGGTATTCGCCGAAGAATCGAATGCCGCGCCAGCAGAGAGAGGTGCCGGACGTGTCCGCTGTCGCACCCGACGGACGCAAGATGCTGCGTCTGGAGGTCCGGAACAGCCAGACCCCCATCGAGCGCAAGCCCGAATGGATCAAGACCCGGGCGAAGATGGGCCCCGAGTACACCAAGATGCAGGCCCTGGTGAAGTCCGAGGGGCTGCACACGGTCTGCCAGGAGGCGGGCTGTCCCAACATCTACGAATGCTGGGAGGACCGTGAGGCGACCTTCCTCATCGGCGGCGACCAGTGCACCAGGCGCTGTGACTTCTGCCAGATCGACACGGGCAAGCCCGAGCCGCTGGACCGTGACGAGCCGCGCCGGGTGGGTGAGTCGGTCGTCACGATGGACCTGAACTACGCCACGATCACCGGCGTCGCCCGCGACGACCTGCCGGACGGCGGTGCCTGGCTGTACGCGGAGACGGTGCGCCAGATCCACGGCATGACGGCGGGGCGCGCCGACGGCCGTACCAAGGTCGAGCTGCTGATCCCCGACTTCAACGCCGTTCCCGAGCAGCTGGCCGAGGTCTTCTCGTCGCGGCCCGAGGTGCTCGCGCACAACGTGGAGACGGTCCCCCGGATCTTCAAGCGGATCCGCCCCGGCTTCCGGTACGAGCGGTCGCTCGAAGTCATCACCCGGGCCCGCGAGGCCGGGCTGGTCACCAAGTCCAACCTGATCCTGGGCATGGGCGAGGAGCGCGCCGAGGTCAGTGACGCGCTGCGCCATCTGCACGAGGCGGGCTGCGAGCTGATCACGATCACCCAGTACCTGCGCCCGTCGGTGCGCCACCACCCGGTGGAGCGCTGGGTGAAGCCGCAGGAGTTCGTCGAGCTGCAGCAGGAGGCCGAGGAGATCGGCTTCTCCGGTGTGATGTCGGGGCCGCTGGTGCGTTCGTCGTACCGCGCGGGCCGGCTGTACCGGCAGGCGATGGAGCGCCGTGGCGCGCCGGTCGACGGAGAGTCGGCGGGACTGCCGGTCGGGCAGGGCGCCGGACAGGCCGTGTGACGCCGACTGTGTGAAGCTGGGCACAAGCGGCTACTTGCCAGTAGAGGCCGGCCGTGCCGCGGTCCGCACGTTCCCCGCAGGTCGGGGGCGCGTACGGGCCGCAACCGCGTGAGAAGGCCCCGCCGTCAAGGTTTCATTCGCGTTTGACCGCTTGGTCACGCCCTGGTAACACCTGTCGGTGACGCTGGTTTCACGTACCGCGCCCACCCGCGATCACCGCTCCGAAGGGGACCGACATCATGCAGGCAGCGCCTGTACGACCCGTCACCGTAACCGTCTCCACCGCTCTGCGCGCCGTCGAGTCGCTGCTGATGAGCGGCGGCCAGCGGACAGCCCGCCGGAACGCCTGGACGGCCGTCCTCGAAGACCGCCGCAGGGCCAAGGACCGGGTGGAGGCGCAGCACGTTCTGGAGGCCGTGTCGAACACCGCTTCCCCAGCCACGTAAACTCCCGTACATGGCGAGGAAGGAAAACGCAGACTCTGCTGCGAACCAGGGGCGACTGAAGCAGATCGCTCAGACCTACAAGATGACCAGGCGGGTCGACCCGAAGGTCGGTCTTGTCGTCGGCGGCGTCGGAATCGTCACCTTCGGTGTCCTCCTCGCGGTCGGTTTTCTGATCAACCACCCCCTCTATCTGGGCATTCTGGGTTTCATCCTGGCGTTCCTCGCGATGGCGATCATCTTCGGCCGCCGTGCCGAGCGTGCCGCCTTCGGACAGATGGAGGGACAGCCCGGCGCGGCGGCGGCGGTCCTGGAGAACGTGGGCCGTGGCTGGACCACGACGCCCGCTGTGGCGATGAACCGCAACCAGGACGTCGTGCACCGCGCGGTCGGCAAGGCGGGCATCGTGCTGGTGGCCGAGGGCAACCCGAACCGGCTGAAGAGCCTGCTGGCCGCGGAGAAGAAGCGGATGGCGCGCATCGTGATGGACGTGCCGGTGCACGACATCATCGTCGGTGACGGCGAGGGCCAGGTGCCGCTGAAGAAGGTCCGTACGACGCTGCTGAAGCTGCCGAGGGTGCTCGACGGGCCGAAGGTGACGGCGACGAACGACCGGCTGCGCGCGCTGGGCGACCTGATGAGCAACATGCCGCTGCCGAAGGGCCCGATGCCGAAGGGCATGCGGATGCCGAGGGGCGGAAAGGCGCGCTGACGCGCGGCGTACGAACGTCGGAGGGCGGCCCGGGGAGACCCGGACCGCCCTCCTTTACGTGTACGGACCAGATCCGAACCTTGAACTGAATCCCTTGGACTAAATCCGAACCTGAACGGCTCCGGACGCGCGGTCGTGCAGCCCGCGCCCGTCGCGGTCCCAGATCAGCGCGGGGACGGCGAGGCAGAGCAGCACGCTGCGGACGAGGACCCGGCCGACGCCGAGCCGGCCGCCGGTCAGTCCGACGACGCGCAGCCCGAAGAGCCGCTTGCCGGGGGTGGAGCCGACCGTTCCGACGGTCAGGAGGCTCAGTACGAGAAGGACGAGCAGCGCCCAGTTGCCGGCGCGGTGCATCTCGCCGCCGGCGAGCAGCCCGTACGAGATGACCAGGCACAGCACCCAGTCGACGAAGATCGCGCCGAACCGGCGGCCGAGCGGAGCGACGGAGCCGGGGCCCTCTTCCGGCAGCCCGAGCCGTTCACCGCGGTAACCGAAATCGACGCCCATGTCCTCGGCGGCCGCGCGCGGTCCCGAGAGCCACGATCCGATTGCTTGCCTGTTGTCCACCCCCACACGGTACTGCGACCGGTTCCGGACCATCCGGACGGGGTACGCGAATCCCAAGGTCAACACCGTGCACCCAGGGCGGTTAACTTGGGCGAAACAACAGGGTCATGCTGGAGAAATGCCGGAAACCTATGGTCGGCTCCAGCGTGTGCCCCCACATCGGCCGCACGACCAAGCGATAAGCCCCCGCCCCTCCCCGGGTCGGGAGGAGGAGGAGCTGGATGTTCCAGAACGCCGACGAGGCCAAGAAGTTCATCGCGGATGAGGACGTCAAGTTCGTCGACGTCCGATTCTGCGACCTGCCTGGCGTGATGCAGCACTTCACGATCCCGGTCGGCTCGTTCGACCCGTCCGAGGAGCTGGCCTTCGACGGTTCGTCGATCCGCGGCTTCCAGGCGATCCACGAGTCGGACATGGCGCTGCGCGCCGACCTGTCGACGGCACGGGTCGACCCGTTCCGCCGCGACAAGACGGTGAACATCAACTTCTTCATCCATGACCCGATCACGGGTGAGCAGTACAGCCGCGACCCGCGCAACATCGCCAAGAAGGCCGAGGCCTACCTCGCCTCCACCGGCTTCGCGGACACCGCGTACTTCGGCCCCGAGGCCGAGTTCTACGTCTTCGACAACGTGCGCTTCAACACGACGGCGAACGAGAGCTTTTACCACATCGACTCCGAGGCAGCCGCCTGGAACACCGGCTCCACGGCCGACAACCGCGGCTACAAGGTGCGCTACAAGGGCGGTTACTTCCCGGCCCCGCCGGTCGACCACTTCGCCGACCTGCGCGCGGAGATCTCCCTGGAGCTTGAGGCTTCCGGCCTCCAGGTCGAGCGTCAGCACCACGAGGTCGGCACCGCAGGCCAGGCGGAGATCAACTACAAGTTCAACACGCTGCTCGCCGCGGCCGACGACCTGATGCTCTTCAAGTACATCGTGAAGAACGTGGCGTGGCGCAACAACAAGACCGCGACCTTCATGCCCAAGCCGATCTTCGGTGACAACGGCTCCGGCATGCACGTCCACCAGTCCCTGTGGCAGGGCGGCACGCCGCTCTTCTACGACGAGCAGGGCTACGCCGGCCTGTCGGACATGGCGCGCTACTACATCGGCGGCATCCTGAAGCACGCCCCGTCGCTGCTGGCGTTCACCAACCCGACGGTCAACTCGTACCACCGCCTGGTCCCCGGCTTCGAGGCCCCGGTCAACATGGTCTACTCGCAGCGCAACCGCTCGGCCGCGATGCGTATCCCGATCACCGGCTCGAACCCGAAGGCCAAGCGCGTCGAGTTCCGCGCCCCCGACCCGTCGTCCAACCCGTACCTGGCCTTCTCGGCCCTGCTGCTGGCCGGCCTCGACGGCGTCAAGAACAAGATCGAGCCCCCGGAGCCGATCGACAAGGACCTCTACGAACTGGCCCCGGAAGAGCACGCCAGCGTGGCCCAGGTCCCGACGTCCCTCCCGGCGGTCCTCGACGCCCTGGAGGCGGACAACGAGTACCTCCAGGCGGGCGGCGTGTTCACGGCGGACTTGATCGAGACGTGGATCGACTACAAGCGCACCAAGGAAATCGCCCCGATCCAACTCCGCCCGCACCCGCACGAGTTCGAACTCTACTTCGACATCTAAGAAGGCCCCAGGTCAGAGCGGGTTTCCGCTCTCCTGGACCGTCCATGGGCCGTTGGCCGTGTTCCTCCGCTACGGAAGAGCACGGCCAACGGCTTTTTGTGTTCCGCTTCGGCCACGGAACTGAGGCTCCAACCTCTGTACATGACAGCCGCTGCGGGATAGGGAACACCGCGACAACCGATCCTCAGCGAGTGCCCTTCCTGTGACAAGCCGGTGCTCGCCGCTGCGCAGGGCACCTACGTCCCGTAGGCGTCGTCATGCCATGTGGCGTGCCGCCAGGGCCGGGATCGTGGCGATCTTCTCCGGCGTAAGGGCCGACCAGTCGACTCCTGACGGCCGGTGGGGGTTCGGGCAGACGATGGTCTCGTCGGGGGTGACGATCATGTCGACGCTGACGTCGTGCTCGGTGGTGGGGATCAGAGCGTCGGTCACCTGGAGGGCGTGGACGGTGGTGACGATCACGGTCTCCGGGGTCACGAGGCCGGCCTCGGTGAGGAGGGCGAATTCGATGTCGGAGTAGCCGGCGCCCTTGCCGATGCGGGCGCCGTCGCGGTTGACGGCGACGCTGCCGAGGACGATCAGGTCCAGGGGACGGAGGGCGTCGACATCGACGGTGGGGGCGATCGTGGCGGCGATGCGGCTGGCCGCGGCCTCGGCGGGTGGGACGGTGAGGGCTGCCGGGTCGAGAAGGTAGAAGGGCTTGAGTGTGGCCAGCTTCGGGACCGCCATGTAGACGATCTTTCCCTCCTCCAGGGCCCTTGCCCTCACGGGGAGTTGGGCCTTGTCCGGGACGGCTTTGACGACGCCGGCGCGTTGCCAGGCCGGGAGTTTCGACAACCGGCCCGCAGCTTCCTCGGCACCCTTGAAATTGGGGATGCGGCCATGGACGGAAGCGTCGTGGACGGCGTCGGCTGCGGTCAGGGCATCCCAGACCTGGGTGCGTACCGCTTGTTTGGCCTGGTCCAGGGAGCTGGCTGCCACCGGGGTCTCCTTCTCTCTCTTACGCTGCCGTCATCAAGCCGAGCAGCCTGTCGTGGATCTCGGCGACCAGGGGTTCTTGTCGCCAGGGGCGCAACTCACGGGCCGCGCCGAAGACGATGTTCATGCCTCCACCCCCGCGAGTGGTCTCCAACTCGGCAACGGCTTCAGTGAGGCTGGCCACGGCCGTCTCGACATCGCCCTGACGAATACGGGCGAGCGTAAGGTTCCCCAGCACGATGGCGCGTGACTTTCGCCTGTCCCGTAGCGTCTCCGCCGTACTGGTCAGCAAGGTTTCGGCTCGCCGGTGGTCTCCGAGGGAGAGGTAGCAGGACCCTGCGAGGCGGCCGAACTGGGTGGGCGACACAAGGTCGGCGGCGGCGTCACTGCCGTCCGCGTGGTCGAGTTGACGCTCTGCGCGGAAGAGGGCTCGTTCGCAGTCTGAGGACGAACGCAGCATGGCGTGTGCCTCGGCAACGTGGAGAAGCGCCAGCCCGGACAGTGCCGGGCTCGTACGTTCGGCCTTTTCGGCTGCCTGCTCCGCGAGCGCGAGCCCGGCCCGTGCGTCGTGCGCGCCGTACAGCGCGACGTAGCCGGTGCGCAGTAAAGCGTGGGCTTCGAGGGTGGAGTCCCGTAGGTGGCGGGCGAGGTCGGTGCTCCGCTCGTAGTACGTCTTCGCGGTGACGTGATCACGACGTTGGGAGGCGTCCCAGACCAGCTGGCCCATAAGCGTGCAGGCGTCGGCGTGCAGGGAGTGGAGTTCCCTTTGCACTCGTCCGCGTGCGGACCCGGCAGCGAGTTGATCAATCAGGTTGAGCTGTATCGCTGCTTCTGCGATGAGGCCGGCCGAAGGCACCCGGTCGTAACGAGCTGCGCAGTCGTCGAAGCGCGCGCGAAGTGTCGCGACGGCGGGCAGATCGACGCGATCTGGATGGAGCACCGCGTAGTCGATGGCGTCCTGTCCCTGCGGACCACCTGGCGACCGTGCGGTCAGGAGGTCATTGAGGCCTTCGGCATCGACGCGAAGAAGGCGGGCCAGCCGTGGACGCATCCAGGGCTGTGGAGCGGTACGGCCGGATTCCCAGCGAACAACGCTGGAGCGGTCCACCTGCATGTGCTCGGCAAGCGCCTCTTGGGTGAGGCCGACGGCTCGGCGGCGTGCCGCGAGGCCGTTGCGGTGGTGCGCCATGAGGTCGTCTCCCCGTTTCGCCCGCCCTGTCAGGAACTTGAGGCTATGCCGACTCCCCAGGTGACGCGTGGGTGTGCCGCATGGATGCCGCATTGATGCGTCCATTGTGCTCTGGGCGTCGTTGGCTGTGGGCGGTTGTGTGGAACTCCGACGCACACAGCCAGGAAGGTTCGCCCTCCATGCCGTTCCGAACACCCGCCGCAAAGTCCTCGTCCTTGCGTGTCCCGGCCGAAGTCGGCGCCGTGTCTTTTGCCCGCCGCAGGGTTGTCGCGATCGTCCGTGACTGGGATTTGCCAATCGCGGACGACACGGTCGAGACGCTGGAGTTGCTGGCCGGCGAGGTGATCGCGAACGCAGTGGTGCACACCGGGGAAGGCTGCCAGGTCACGGTGAGCTGGGACGGGTCCCGCGTGCGGCTGGAGGCCGAGGACAGGCAAAGCGGTCTCCTTCCGCGGCAGCCGTCGGCTGACCTGGATGAAGAGAGCGGGCGCGGGCTTCAGTTGGTTGACGGGCTCGCTCAGGCCTGGGGCTCGCGGCCGACCAAAGACGGAAAGGCAGTCTGGTTCGAGGTCGGCAGTTCCTCTTCCTCGCCACTTTGTCCGTCGCCTGCCACATATGAAAGCGATTCCTCGGTCGGAGGCACATCACAACCGGTGGCGCCTCCCGAACCGGAGTACGGCAGAGACTCCCGTACGCACGTCGCTGTCAACTGAACCACTGACCGCCTGACTTCCGGACGCACGAGTCCCGATGCCAGGTACAGGCGCTCCGGGCGGACCAGTCCCACCACCGGTCCGCGCCCGGAGACGCCCCAACCAGGGAGCGCGCAACCGGCTCGCTTCCGCCAACACCGAAGGAGATACAGCCATGCCCGAGCAGAACGTGACCACCAACGGTGGGCAGAAGGGCGACGGCCTGCTGGTTGCCCGTCGCCGGATCGCCGCCGCCCGTTCGAGGACCGAGCAGCCCTCGGACGGCGGTTCCACCGGTCGTTCCGACGGCAACGACTAGAAAGGGCCGCAACCGATGACCACCGACGTACCCGCGGTGGTCGCGCACCTGGGCGAGGATTTCCTCGCCCAGGTGTACGGCCGCACCTACCGCCACTTCCCCGGCGAACCGGGCCGCTTCGGCGGCCTGCTCGGCTGGGACGACCTGAATGCCTTGCTCACCCACCACCGGCTCGAACCGCCCCGGCTGCGCCTCTCGTTGGACGGCGAAGCGCTGCCTGAGCACGCCTACTCGGTACCGGTCACCACCCGTCGCAGCACGGTGTGGCACCGGCTGAAGCCCGCCGAGCTGCACCGTCACCTCGCCGACGGCGCCACCCTCGTTCTGGATGCGATCGACGAACTCCACCCGGGCATTGGCGACCTCGCCCAGGAGTTGGAACGACACCTGCGCACAGGTGTCCAGGTCAATGCGTACGCCTCGTGGACACCTGAGGAGGGCTTCGGAGTCCACTGGGACGACCACGACGTACTCGTTCTCCAACTCGACGGTGCCAAGCGTTGGCGCATCTACGGCCCCACAAGGGAGGCACCGCTGCACCGGGACACGGACGTTCCCGAACCGCCGCCGAATGAGCCCCTTATCGAACTCGTCCTCGACGCAGGGGACATGCTGTATCTGCCGCGCGGTTGGTGGCACGCTGTGGCCGCCTCCGAAGGCGTTCACTCCCTCCATCTCACCTGCGGCATGCAGACGGCGACGGGCGCTGACCTCCTCCAGTGGCTTTCCGAGGACCTGCGGCGCGAAGCCGCCGTGCGCAGCGACCTGCCACGCTTCGGGACTCGAGAGGAGAAAGCGGACTTCGTGCGGTCGCTGGGTGACCTCGTCATGAAGGGATTCGAAGACGGAACGCTCCTCGACCGGTTCCTCACCACGCGGGACGCGACCGACCGAGCCCGCCTCGTGCCCTCACTCCCGTACGTCGAAGGCGTACCGCCCGACCCCGCTCTCGCAGTACACCTCGTCACCGCCCGCGCAAGGTTGCGTAGCGACGAGGAGGGCAATGTGGTGCTGACGGCAGGGGGAGAAGAATGGGCCTTCTCCGCACAGGCCGCGCCCCTGCTCTCCCTCCTCGTGGCCGGAGGTCACCACCGGCTGGACGCACTGGCCCACGCAGCCGGGCTTCGCATCGGGCAGGTGGCGTTACTCGTAAGTCAGCTTGTGGACGGCGAGATCGCAGCCGTGGGGCGGGCCGAATGAGCGCCCGGCTCGCGGCCGGAACATACCGATGCCGTGATGTGACACGGTCGGCGGCGGCCGCCGTGGACGCCGGAGTGACGTGGCTCGACACGGCGCCGAACTACGCGGCCGGTACGGCCGAGGCATCTCTGCGGCCGTTACTCGACGCGTGCCCACAGGTGCGCGTCTCGACCAAGGTCGGTTTCGTACCCGACTCCGACCGGCAGGCCGCTCGCGGCGCCGGCGCGTTGGCGTACGACCGCGATCAAGCCCACTGCCTGACGCGCCCCTACATCGCCTGGCAGCTTGCCCGTAGCCACACCCGCCTCGGTCGTGCCCCGGACCTGGTCTTCGTCCACAACCCGGAACACGGCCGGACAGACCGGGCTGAGGTATCGCAGACGCTGGCCGACACGTTCGAGGAACTGGAACACGCGGCGGACGCCGACAAGATCGGTGGCTACGGTGTCGCCACCTGGTCGGGACTGTCGAGCGGCATGTTCACCATTCGGGAACTGACGGCTCTGGCGGAATCAGTGGGCGGGCCACACCACCACTTCCGCGCTGCGCAGTTCCCAGTCTCGCTCATCCATCTCGCCGTCGTGGCGGACGCACTCAACGGGCACGGAGCGCTGGCAGAGGCGCGGGGAGCCGGGCTCGATGTCTTCGTATCGGCCCCTCTGGGAGGCGGCGAACTTCTCAGCGCCATGACGGAGGATCTGCTACGCGTCATCGACCCCGCTGCCTCCCCGGCGCAGGCCGCGCTACTGGTCGCCTTGTCGGCCCCCGGGGTGTCACGCGTCCTGTTGTCGGCAAGCACACCGGCACACTGGGCGGATGCCCTGGGCGCCACCGTCTGCGAGCCCTTGTCGCCCGATCGTCTGAGAAAGGTCATCGATGTCCTCGGAAGCTGACAACCCCGAGGTCGCCTCGCGCATGCGCAGGGCCCATACCGTGGCGTGCGGCGCCCTCAAGACTGTCCCTGACACTCGGCCGTCCGGCAGAGGAGCGCATGAGGCGTGGGGGTGGCGGGGACGCACGCTGGGCCGGCCCGTCACCGGGCCATACGGCCCCGGATGGCTGCGTGTGGTCCACAGCCCGTCCGACAGAGCGAGCGGCAAGCTGTGGACCGGACCGGAGGACGCCGAACAGTTACTGCCCCAGGAGATTCCGCGCCCTTCTCTGCGTCGTGTACGGCAGTGGACCGAGGGGGAGGACGCCTATAGAGCAGAGCTCTATGACCACGTCAGCGGCGGCACCCTCTCCCCCACTCCGGTGCCTGCCGTCATGCCGCGCTTGGCGACCGGATGGTGGGAGGGACTTCGGAAGGCCCTCGACTGTCTCTCGGCGGTCAAGACCGATCGCACAGCCGTACGCCAGGCATACCTGGACCGCGCCATGCCGAAGTACCTCGCCTTTCTCGACGGTCCGGTCCCCACGACTGCGCCCGCGTGGTCCACCGCGCACGGCGACCTGCACTGGGCCAACCTCGCCGGTCCCGAGCTCGGCATCATGGACTGGGAAGGCTGGGGTACCGCCCCATCTGGTTACGACGCTGCCCTCCTGCACGCGTACAGCCTCGCGACGCCGGAAACCGCTCAGCACGTCCGCCAAGAACTCGCCGCCCTTCTCGACAGTGACGCCGGGCGCTTCGCGGAGCTGGTGGTGATCAGCGAGCTCCTCCAGAGTGCCGAACGCGGGGACAACGTGGAACTCGTCCCCGCGCTGCGGCGGAGGGCCGGGGAGGTCTGGCAGCGGATCACGACCGACGAAGTGACCACTTCCTGAAACCCTGTTGAGCTGCGCCTCAGTGCGTACCGGCAGTGGTCGCAGGCTCGTAGGTCAGTCGAGGCAGAATTCGTTGCCTTCCGGGTCTGTCATGACGATGAAGCCCGCGTTCATCGGGGGTTCCGGGTCGCTGCGGTGCAGGCGGGTTGCTCCCAGGGTTACCAGGCGGGTGCATTCCGATTCCAGGGCTGCCATGCGGGCCTCGCCCTGGAGGCCCGGGGCGGCTCGGACGTCCAGGTGGACTCGGTTTTTGGCCACCTTGTCCTCCGGGACCTGCTGGAAGAACACCCGGGGGCCGTGGCCTTCCGGGTCTTCGATGGCTGACTTGGTGTTGCGTTCCGCCTCCGGGACGCCGAGTTGTGCCAGGAAGTCGTCCCAGGCGGCCAGTGGGTCCGCGCCCTCGGGGAGGTCCACGCCGGGTGGGCCCGGGTGGATGTAGCCCAGGGCTTCGCGCCAGAAGGTCGACAGGGCCTTGGGGTCGTGGGCGTCGAAGGTGACCTGGATGTGGCGGCTCATCGGGGGGCTCCGTTCTTGGTGGGCGTGGTGTGGAGGTAGAGGTCGCGCAGCAGGCAGACCTCGGCCAGGTGGTGGATCAGTTCACGGTGGATGTGCAGCACCAGGGTGGCCATGGGGGCGTCCGGGTACGGTTCCCTCGCGCCGACCGGCACGCGGAGGCCGGCGTCGTCCAGGGTGGCCAACCCCGCGGCCCAGACGTCGAGTTCGGCGTCGAGTTGGTCCAGCGCGGTGGCCGCGGTGGCGGCGTAGTCCCAGGTGTCGTACGTCGCCGCCGGCGCGCCGAAGTGTGACGCGTTGCGCATGGCCAGTACGCCGACGATGACGTGCGCGAGCCGCCAGGCGATCGTGGTGAACGGCGCGGGGGTCGGGGTGGGGAAGGCGTAGTCGATCGTGAACGGACCGGAGCCGATCGCCGCGGGCGCCTGTGAGGTGCCGCGCGGGCGTACGGTCCAGGCGTCCGGGGCCGGTGACCAGAAGTACTCGTCGTCGGTGAGACCGGCGAGCCGTGGGCGGATCCGGTGCGTCCAGTGGAACTGCCACTGCTCGCGCAGTGTCCGGTTCCAGTCGAATTCTTCTGCGTCCATGGGGTCACCGTTTCACCACTTGCGGACAGGTTCCGTCCGCCATACCGAGGGTCAGGGGGTCAGGGGGGCTCGGGGGACGGCGTAGCCCGGTACCGAAGGCCAGCGCACCGTCAGTACCACCGACTCCTCCTCGGCGAACCACGAGTGGTCCACGCCGTGGCCCCACACCACGTAGTCGCCCTGCTCCGCCAAGAGGACGCTGCGGCCCGGGAGTTCGACGCGGAGGCGTCCCGCAGACGAGGGCCAGGCCACGTGGGTGGACGCCCCACTTGATCTCCACGGCCTCGTTGTGACGTGGGTCCGTGGTGTCCTTGAAGGGCCCCAGCAGCCAGCCCGCGTCCAGTGCGGCGTCCCGGACGTTAACCGATGAGTCCTGTGCGGTGCGGGAGTCTGCTGTGTGTACAGGAGTGTTTCGAGAGTGGGAGTCGGCCATGGCCGTGGGGATTTTCGCGGGGATCGCGGTGCGTGACTACGCGAGCGCGCTGGAGTGGTACAAACGGCTGTTGGGAGTGGAGCCGAGCTTCTACCCCAACGACATCGAAGCCGTGTGGCAGCTGGCCGAGAACCGGTTCGTGTACATCGTCGAGGACGCCAAGCGGGCGGGTGGCGCGGTGAGTCTGATCTGGCTGGACGAGCCCGATGCCGAGGTCGCCCGGATCGCCGAGCGGGGGTTGCTGCCGGTGGAGATGGAGAAGCACGGCGCGGTGTGCAAGTGGGTGTTCCATGACGCCGACGGCAACGAGACCGGAATCGGCGGTGAAGTCTCGTCGCCGGAGTAGGTCGCTGGTGGTCCCGCCGGAACCCGGGTTCTCGTCCGGCCGTCATAGGGGCGTCCCGGACACCGGACGCCTCCAGGGGGACCCATGCGTACCCGCACCGCCCGCACCGTCGGACTGCTCGTCGTAGTCGCCCTGGCCGTCACCGGCTGCGGTGGAGACGACGGCGGCGGGGATGCCGTCCGTCCCCACGACGGGGCCCAGCGTGCCCGGGAGGTCGCCGACGCCTGGGACGGTTCCGAGGCCGCCGGCGTCTGGCGCGCGGGCTACCACCCCATGAGCGACGCGGTTCAGCCGCCCGCCGACGCCTTCCACAGCGGCGCCGACAAGCTCGCGTACGGAAGCGAGAACTTCGTCCTGCGCGGCGGGCTCCCCCGTACCGCACCGAAGAACGCGCAGGTCAGGTGGGAGGACGGCGGCTCGCTCACCCTGCCGCTGCTGAGCGCGCGGAGCGCGTACGCCGCCGTGGCGCGCGGTGGCGGCGACGTCGGGCGGCCGCATCTCACCGTGACCGGCGCGCGGCTCGGTGCGATGACCGTGACCACCAGCCGTGGCGCGGCGACCGCCCCCGCCTGGCTGTTCACGCTGGAGGGATACGCGACTCCGCTCAGGCGCGTCGCGCTCCGCCCTTCGCCTCTCCCCGCTCCCCCGGTCGGACCGATCAGGAACCGGCCCACCGAGCTGTCGCCGCTCGTCGGGCTCGTCAAGGTGGCCGGCGACGGCCGGTCCGTCACCGTCGTCGCGACGCACGGGGCCTGCGACGACGGCCCCGTCGTGAAGACCCTGGAGACCCGCGGCAGCGTCGTGCTCTACGCCTCTGTCGTCGGCAGCAAGAAGGGCCCCTGTACGAGCGAGCTGCGTGGCGGGCCGGTGACCGTAACGCTGGACCGGCCGCTCGGCGACCGCGTCCTCCTGGACGCGCACACCGGCCGCCCGGTCACAGACCCGTCTACGCGCTTTTGGTCAGGAAAGTGACGGAAGGAGGAGAATTGACCGTGCGGGGGTAATCGCACAGGAGATGATGATGACGCGGAGTCGCTACACCCCGGACCGCGGCCTGACCACCCGCATGGTGACCACCATGTTCTTGATCGGTCTGCTGTACGTGGTGCTTGTCGGTGTCCTGCTCGCCGTTCTGCAGGGTGCCTGGTTGATCATCGTGGTCGTCGCGGGCGCCCTGTTCGCGGCACAGTTCTTCTTCAGCGACAAGATCGCCGCGCTGAGCATGGGGGCCCGCGAGGTCACCCCCGAAGAGGCACCTGAGCTGCACGGAGCCGTCGACCGGATCTGCGCGCTCGCCGACATGCCGAAACCGCGCGTGGCGATAGCGCGCAGTGACCTGCCCAACGCCTTCGCGACCGGGCGCAGCGAGCGTACGGCGCTGGTGTGCGCCACGACCGGGCTGCTGCGCAGGCTGGAGCCGGCCGAGCTGGAGGGGGTGCTGGCGCACGAGATGTCGCATGTCGCCCATCGCGATGTCGCGGTCATGACGATCGCGTCGTTCCTCGGGGTGCTCGCCGGGCTGATCGCCCGGGTCGCGCTCTGGAGCGGGCTGGCACGCGGCGGTAACCGGGACTCCAGTCCGCTGGGGCTGGCGCTGCTGCTGATTCCGCTGGTCAGCGCCGTCGTGTATGTGATCGGTTTTCTGCTGACCCGGCTGCTGTCGCGCTACCGCGAGCTGTCCGCCGACCGGGCCGCCGCGCTGCTCACCGGCCGTCCTTCGGCGCTCGCCTCGGCGCTGACGAAGGTCAGTGGCCAGATGGCGCGGATCCCGACGGAGGATCTGCGGAAGGCGGAGCCGTACAACGCGCTGTACTTCATCCCGGCGTTCTCCTCGAGGGAGAGCCTGGGCCGGCTGTTCTCCTCGCACCCGACCCTTGAGCAGCGCCTCGACCAGCTCGCCCGTATCTCGGACGACCTCGGCCGCGCGTGAACCGCGCGGCGCCGGTAGACGACCACCACCAGGCAGGAGTCCGTACCCGTGGGCCTTCTCGACACCATCCTCGGCCGCAGCAAGCCCGTCCAGCCCGACCTGGACCAGCTGTTCGCCCTGCCGTCCGCCGCGCTCACCCTTGAGGCCGGCACCGGGTTCCGGCCCACCGGGGCGGGCTCGGTGTGTTTTGCCGGTGTCGAGGGCGGTGAATTCGCGCGTATTCGGCAGGACATCGGGGAATTGCTCGACGTCGACACGTCCGCCGACGATTCCCCGGTACGGTTCAGCCGCGACTCATACGGCTACAACTGGCTTCTCGCCCAGCGCGCGCCCGATGACATCTCGGCCTTGGTGACCGATCTGCACGCGGTCAACACGTCACTCGAAGCAGCGGGCTTCGGGCCGCAGCTCCTCTGTTCTCTGGTCGGTTTCCGCAATGACGCGGACGGTGTTGGCGAACAGCCTCTCGCGCTCGTCTATCTCTACAAGCGAGGCGCTTTCTTCCCTTTCGCGCCCCTGCCCGGCAGTGCGGAGAAACGCGACAGCCAGCTCGAACTTCAGGTGCGGGCGGCGCTCGGCGCCGATCTCCGGATCGAGCCTGATCTCGCCCGCTGGTTTCCCGTCTGGGGTGCTCCCGGGCTATAGGCCGCGTGCTGCCGTCAGCGGTGCCACGGGCGCCTTCTGTGCCTGCCCGCCTTCGCATCCTTGCTGGTAGGAGCCGTCGGCGCGGGCGAGGCGTCGCCCGCACCACCGTCCGTCGGCGGGTGCAGCCCCTCCGTCGAGTAATTCGTCGCCGCGATGGCGTCGATGAGCTGCTGGTCGGTGAAATCCTCCGAGCCGGGGATATGCGGGACGAATCCGACGAGGCCGCCCTCGCTCAGCACCTCCGCTTCGAGTCCTGACCCGCCGCCCATGTCCCACAGCGCTTCGACATTCAGATCCAGGACCACCCGGATTCCGAACTCGTAGACTCCCGTCTCGGCCACATGCGCCATCACCCCGCGGTCGCGCAGCGCCGCGACCAATCGATCGGCACGTTCAGATTCCACGGCAGGTACCGCCTTTCACAACGCCTCCATCCACTGTATTCCTGGCGGCTGCGGTACGCGGATCCCTGATCACGTAGGCGGATCTCAGATCACATTCGCGGATCTCCGATCACGTACGCGGATCCCTGATCAGTTGCTCCAGGCGATCGAACCGCTCGTGCAGCGCGCGGATCTCCTCGCTCGCGTCCGCCTTACCCCGCTGTTCCAGCCGGCCCGCGTCCGCGACCATCGCGCGCACCCTGCGGGCCGCCGAGCCGACGAACCAGGTCGCGATGGCCGCCGTCACGATGCTGAACGCCGCGATGCCCACGAGCATCACCAAAGTGGCGATAACTCGCCCCCAGGCGGTGACGGGATAGAAGTCGCCGTAGCCGACCGTGGTGGCCGTCTCGATCGACCACCACAGCGCGCGCGGGAAGCTCGTGATCGTGGCGCGCGGCGCCGACTCCTCGACGGGGACGATCACCCACGAGCCCACGAGCAGCAGCAGGACCGTGAATCCGGCCGCCCAGAGCGCCGCCCGGACGTGGAGGCGCCGGCCGTGCGCGCTCACCAGCAGGCTTCTCAGGACGTACAGGAACGAGGACGGCTGCACGGCGACACCTCGGTGCGGGTGTAGGCGGGTGTAGTGAAATAAGCCAACTTGTCCTTTATAGCGTTACGTCGTGATCAATTGGCTGGAACGTTTCGATTTCCTGATCGATTTCACCTAGTTGCAGTGTCAACCTTTCTCCCGGCTGTCGAACCGATCGCTGTCTCCGCGCCGCTCGGCGCTTGGGAGTGAGGTCACGCACAAGTGAAGATATCCAGACCGACCAGGACGCTTCTGCGTCCGCTTGCCGGCGGTATAGCCGGGCTGCTGGCCGTGGGCGCGCTGTCGATCGCGTCCGCCCCGGCGGCAGCCGCGGCACCGGCCGCGACCACGTCCGCCTCCGACTCGTCCGTCGTCGCCTCGGGTGACGGCTGGACCGTCACCCAGGGCGCGGGCGGTTACCTCGTATCGCTCACGCTGGACGCCCCGTTGCCCGTCAAGGACGACGTACCCGAACTCTTCGCGGACGGGGCCGATCTCGGCCCCGCCGCCGAGTCGGCGGACGGCCGTACGCTGACGATCGCGACCCCCGACATTTCCGTGGCGACCGCCAAGAAGATCAGCTGGCAGTGGTCGAGCGGCGGCGCGAGCACGGCCGTCGGGCCGACCACCCTGCCCTCGGCGAGCGCCCAGGCCAAGGCGCAGCGCAAGCTCACCTCGCAGGCCGTGCCCAACGAGATCGGCGGCTCGGGCACGACGTCCGACGACCCGACGACCATCGGCACCGGCGGATACACCATCGCCGACTACAACTTCGGCGCGCAGTCCATCCCGCTCGCCGACATCGGCGGCATCCGCGGCGAACTCGAAGGCCGCGTCTACGTACCGACCGACAAGAAGCCGCACCCGCTGGTGGTCTTCCTACACGGCCGGCACAGCTCCTGCTACAACACCACGACGCTCAGGGGCGCGAGCGGCTGGCCCTGCCCGGCCGGCACCACGCCGATCCTGAGTTACGCCGGTTACGACGCCGCCGCCGAGGCCCTGGCCGCCGACGGCTACACCGTCGTGTCGGTCTCCGCCAACGCGATCAACGCCAACGACAACCAGCTCTCCCCCGACGACGGCGCGATCACCCGCGGCCAGCTCGTCCTGGACACGCTGTCCATGCTCAAGAAGGTCAACGCCGGGGAGCCGGTGAGCTATCACGACGCCGCCGCCGACCAGGACGTCACCTTCGACCAGGCCCTGACGGCCGGTCAGTCGACCTACCCGGCAGGCACGTTGAGCGCCACCTCGCTCGCCGGCACCATGGACTTCAGCAAGATCGGGCTGATGGGCCACTCTCGCGGCGGCGAGGGTGTCGTCACAGCGGGCACCCTCAACGAGGCCCTGCCGCAGCCGTGGAACATCAAGTCGGTCTTCCCGCTCGCCCCCATCGACTTCACCCGCGCGACCCTGCCGGACGTCATGACGACGACGCTGCTGCCGTACTGCGACGGCGACGTCTCCGACCAGCAGGGACAGCACTTCTTCGCCGACTCGCGCGACGCGTTCTCCGACAACGTCCTGCGCTCCAACCTCTGGGTCATGGGCACGGACCACAACTTCTTCAACTCCGCCTGGACCCCGCCCTCCCCGGCCGCTTCGGACGACTGGTCCGCCGCCGACGACGCGGTGTGCGGCACCAGCGCGAAGGCGCTGGCCTCGGGCAAGAACATCCGGCTCACCGCCGCGCAGGAGTACCAGGTCGGCGCGGCGTACATATCCGGCTTCTTCGAGTCGACGCTGGGCGGCCAGAGCCAGTTCGACGGCATGTTCGACGGTTCCCAGGAACTGCCGCCGTCCGTCGCCGACTTCGCGGATGTGCGTACGGTCGCGCAGCAGCCCGCTTCGAAGCGCTCCGACATCACCTCGTTCAAGACCACCAGCCCGCTGATCGGGACCACGTCGGCGGCCACGGCCACGGTCTGCGCCAACAAGTACGGGCGTACGGTGCCCGAGCCGTACCCGTACTGCACCAACCCGGGCTCCACGCTGAGCAATCAGCAGGTGCCCCACTGGACTCCGGCGTCCTTCGCGCCGAACGTCCCGCTGAACGTGATGACCCACCTGACCTGGACGGCGACGACCGGCGCACTCGGTGTGACGCTGCCGGCCGCCAAGCAGAACGTGTCGTCGTACAGCGAGCTGACGGTGTCCATGTCGCCGGACGAGAGTGTCACCGCCGGTACGGACATGACGCTGGGCGTCACCGACTCGGCGGGCCACAAGTGGTCCGGCCTGGTCTCCGAGTTGAACAAGTGGGGCGTGACCAGGATGCCCGCCAGCGGTACGTCGACCAACCTGGGCAAGATCGTGCTCCAGCAGGTGTCGGTGCCCACGGCGACGCTGGCCGCGGCCGGTCTCGATCTGAAGCACGTCACCAACGTCGGCTTCACCGCGGCCGTCGGTGTGGACGGCGTACCGACCGGCGGTGTGTACCTGTCGGACCTCGGCTTCGACAACAAGGGCCTCGGCACGGCCGGTGTGCACACGCGGCCCACGGTCAACGTCGCTTCGAGCACGGCGGAGGAGGGCAACGGGCCGGGCGCCGACGAGGTCGCCGTCTATCTCTCGAAGCCCAGCACCACGCCCGTCTCGGCGTACTTCACCGCGATCGGCTCGGCGACCGGCAAGGTCGGACTCGCCATGCAGAAGGTCACCTTCGACCCGGGGACGACCTGCCAGGTCCTCGACATCCCGGTGAGCGGTGACACCACGGCGGGTACGACGGCGAGCACCGCGTACAAGCTCGGCATCTCGAACTCCACCGAAGCGGTGCTCGGCAGCCATGACTTCGGCACCATGACGGTGCGCGAGGACGACGGAGTGACGGGCACGGCGACCGTGGCTCCGCCGGTCGGTGTGCAGGGCGACGCCTGCGCCGAGTACGAGGCGCTCGCGCACCCCGGCACACTGACGGCTGACGACACCAAGCCGGCGCCCGGCGGTACGGTCACCCTCGGCGGCGCGGGTTACCGCGACGGCGAGAGCGTGGCGTTCGGCATCGGTTCCACCGTGCTCGGCAGCGCGACCGCCGGGCCCGACGGAACGGTCTCGTTCCCGGCCGTGCTCCCGGCGGACCAGCCCTTCGGGACCGCCACGATCAGCGCGGTCGGCGCGGGCTCCGGCTTCACGGAGACGGCGGACGTCGACGTACTCGCGACGACGGCCACCACACTGGCCCTCGACCCGGCCGCTCCGAAGATCGGCCAGAGCGTCACACTGAAGGCCGCCGTCACGGGCGGTGTCGACGGTACGACGGTGACCTTCTCCGACGGGACGACGGCGCTCGGCACCGCGAAGCTCAGCGGCGGTACGGCGTCCCTGAAGGTGAAGGCCGGCTTCAAGGCCGGTACGCACGCCTTCACCGCGGCCCTGGCGGCGACGCCCACCACGGACGCGTCCGTCTCGGACACGGTGCAGCTCGTACTGACGAAGGGTCAGAGCTCCATCGCCATGGCCCTGTCGGCAAAGTCCACCTCGTACGGACACGCGGTCTCCGGGGTGTTCTCGGTGGCCGGCGCGAGCGGCGGCACGGTGACCGTGAACTACGGCACCGGAAAGCTGTCGGCGAAGCTCGGCGCCTCGGGCGCGGGCAAGTTCACCCTCCCGGCCACTCTGTCGGTGGGCGCACACACGGTGTCCGTACGGTACGACGGCAGCGACTCCGTCGACCCGAGCGGTACGGCTTCGCAGAAGCTCACCGTCGCCAAGGCGAAGTCGACCGTCACCCTCAGCCTGTCCAAGACCAAGCTGGCGCACGGCAAGTCCGAGACCGTCAAGGTCACGGTCGGCGGTCACAGCGCAGGCGCGTACCCGACGGGCACGGTCACCGTCACCGCGAAGGTCGGCGGGACCACCACCACCCACAAGGTCACGCTGAAGGCCGGTGCCAAGGGCAAGCTCAGCTTCTCGATCACCCTGCCGAAGAAGAAGGGCACGGCGTCCGTCACCGCCGCCTACGCCGGGGACGCCAACTTCAAGGCGAGCACGTCGGCGCACAAGCAGGTGAAGCTCACCTGACGCCAGTGACGCATTGAGGAAAGCGGGGGGAGGGACCGGATGCCGGCCCCTCCCCCCGCCGTCTTGCCAGAACGGCAAGTCTCCTTGCCTTCGCCACCGCCGGGAGCCAAGGCTGGGACGGACACCGCGTAGAGCGTCCGCACCATCGCAGGAGGACACATGCAGCACCGACTGGTCGACGTCCCGGGCGGCCGTATCCATCTGGTCGAGGAGGGCACGGGGCCGCTGGTCCTCCTCGTCCACGGCTTTCCCGAGTCCTGGTACTCGTGGCGCCGGCAGATCCCCGCCATCGCGGCGGCCGGTTTCCGCGCGGTCGCCATCGACGTACGCGGTTACGGGCGGTCGTCGAAGCCGGCGGCGGTCGAGGACTACCGGATGCTGGCGCATGTCGCCGACAACGCCGGAGTCGTACGGGCCCTCGGCGAGGAGACGGCGACGATCGTGGGCCACGACTGGGGCTCCCCCATCGCGGCCAACTCGGCGCTGCTCAGGCCCGATGTCTTCACCGCGGTGGGGCTGCTCAGCGTGCCCTACGCACCGCGTGGCGGCCCCCGGCCGACCGAGGTCTTCGCGCGGATCGGCGGGGACGACGAGTTCTACGTCAGCTACTTCCAGCAGCCGGGCCGCGCCGAGGCGGAGATCGAACCCGACGTACGCGGCTGGCTGGCCGGGGTCTACTCCGGGCTCTCGGGCGACACGATGGCGGCCGACGGCAACAGGATCTACTTCATCGGCCCCGGCGGGAAGATGTCCGACCGGTTCACCGGAGGACCGCTGCCCTCCTGGCTCACCGAAGACGAACTCGACCACTACGCGGGCGAGTTCGAACGTACCGGACTGACCGGGGCGCTCAACCGCTACCGCAACGCCGACCGCGACTGGGCGGATCTCGCGGCCTGGGACGGCGCGCCGATCACCCAGCCGTCGCTGTTCGTCGGAGGCGCGCTGGACGCGTCGACCCGTTGGCTGTCCGACGCCATCGCCGCGTATCCGACGACACTCCCCGGCCTGGCCGGCTCGCACATCCTGCCCGACTGCGGCCACTGGGTGCAGCAGGAGCGTCCCGACGAGCTGAACGAGCTGCTGGTCAACTGGCTTCGTGGGCTCAAGGGTTGAGGGTGACCTGGATGACCATGTCCGGGCGGTCCCACATCACGGCGGGCGGGTTCGCGGCCAGTGTGCCGGTGCGCACCGCCCCCACGCTGCGGTAGAAACCCTCGGCCGGCGGGTGCGCGACGACCCGCACCCGGTCCAGTCCTGCCGCACGTGCCTCGTCCTTCATGTGCGCGACGAGGCGGCGGCCGATGCCCTGCCCCTGGGCGTCGTCGGCGACGAACATCAGGTCGAGTTCGGGCGGGCTGAGCACGAGCGAGTAGAAGCCGAGCAGCCGTCCCTGGTCGCCCACGGCGGCGAAGACCCGGTGGGTCTCGATGTAGTCGGGGCCCACCCGGAAGCCGTCGGTCATCGGCGCGTAATGGCCTCCGTAGGCGCTGGAGCGCTGCACGATCCGGGTGAGCCGCTTGGCGTCCCGCGCGGTGGCCCGTCTGATGGTCAGCTCCATGGGTCCATGCTGACACCTGGCAGGGGGCCCGGCCCGCAAGGGTGCCGGGTGCTGCGGTCACTGCTCCGGTCGGTGCGCCGCCCGGTGCTCGGTCAGCACTCCGGACAGGCGCCGATCCACACGCGGCTGATCGCGCTGACGTAGCGGGCGCCGCAGCGGTCGGACGGCACCACCAGCTGGCTGCCCGCCGACGCCAGGCTCCGCCCGTCCATGGTGGCGGCCAGCAGGATCGGTACGTCGCCGAAGTCCGCGTCGATCTCCGCCCAGGAGAGCACCGTACGGTGGCCGTCGCCTCCGCTGACGGCGAGCAGGAACCGGGAGCGGTCCTTGCGCCGCCGCGCGTCGAAGGCCGGTCCTGCGGCGACGGCGACCTCGCGGAGCAGTGGCCCCTCGAAGATGTGGTGCCGTGGCCCGCTCGTGGCACAGTCGAAGATCACGTCGGCCCGCCGCTGGGGGTAGCGGGTGCGCAGATCGGCGACGGTCAGTGAGGCCGGGCGGGCGATCTCACCGCAGAGCGCGAACGAGACGGCGGTGCCGGACGCGGCGGTGCGGGTCGGTGGTGTGCTGAGCCGGGTCATCGGTATCCCCCTCGGACGGTCCGCGACGGCCGGATCGGCGTACCGGCGGCCGCATGCGGGTGATGCCCGTCCGCCGGGCTGCGGAACCCCGAATACCAGCCGTAGGTACCTCCGCACCTCGCAGATGTGAGGGGTGCCGGAGGGGTCCGCGACGGCCTGCTGATTGTCAGTGGGTCCTGGCACCATGAGTCCATGAAGATCTACAACTGGCGTCCGTTCCTTGAGCGGTGGAGCGCGGACTGGGCCGACTCCCCCGGCGCTCGCGGGCGGGACGGCGCGGACGAGGAGATCCTGCGAAACCGCTGGCTGGGGTTCGGGCCCGTGAGTGAGGAGCGCATCGTCGCGCTCGAAGACCGGCTCGGTAAGCGGCTGCCGCCGACGTACCGGTCGTTCCTCGCGACCACCGACGGCTGGCGGCCCGCCGGGACCCCGGTGTACCTGTTGGGCACGGCGGAGGGTGTCCACCGGCACGGCGGTTCCGGGATGCGGGAGGAGTACGAGTCGCAGCTCGGCGAGAACCCGTCGGAGGAGGACGTGCTGCTGGCGGGCATGTGGGACCGCGCCCTTCAGCTGTCCGTGGAGTCGGACATGATCGACGTGCTGCTCGACCCCGGCGATGTGAACGCCGAGGGGGAATGGGCCGTATATGTGTATCGCGGCTGGTCAGGAGAGTTCCCGGACCGCTACGAGTCGTTCATGGACGTCATGCAGCAGCTGTTCCGCGACTTCCACCGGAACATCGAGAACGGCGGCGCCGCCGACAACGAGACGGCCCGCGAGCTGGACGCCGCCGTGGAGGAGGCGCGGCTCGCGTCTCTGGCGGGGGCGGATGTCGACGAGCAGCTCGACGTGCTGACCGACGCCGCGGCGCACGGCAGGGGCGCGGCGGCCGAGCTGGAGGGGCAGGTGCGGTCGATGCTCGGGGAACAGCGGGAGAGCGGCCAGGAGTACGAGGCGCCGGGGGCCTTCGGACGGGCCGTGACCGCCGCCCGTGAGCAGGCGCGCTGGGGCGAGACGGAGGCCGCGTGGCAGACGATC
>NZ_JTIY01000001.1:4173075-4176019 GCF_000818175.1 Streptomyces sp. AcH 505 | reverse complement strand
GATCGCCGCCGCCGTGCCGGACTGGGAGCCGGGCGGCGCCGGTGAGATAGCCCCCGTCCGGCTGCTGTCGGACCCGGTCCTCGGGCCTGTGATCACCCCGGAGCGCGGCAGGTTCATCCTGGAGACACCGCGCGCCGGGCACGGCGACCCCGAGCGCGCCGAGGAGACCGCGCCCGGTACGGCCGCCACGTCGGCGCAGGACGGTCTCGACTGGCTCGCCGGGTCCGAGCAGTACGGCAGCGGGTATCGCTTCGTGTGTGTGCACGGCGTCTCGCCGCAGGAGCTGGCCACGCGGGCAGGCCACGGACCGCTGCTGCCGCCCTGCGACGAAGGGCAGGTCCGGCGGATCCAGTTCCGCGGTGACGACAAGCAGGTCGCGCGCGTCGGGGCGGGCGGGGGCGGCTGGAGCTTCGCGTTCGAGACGGTGACCGACCGCTACGAGCCCGGGCGGGTCGAAGGCCCGGCGGACGAGGCGTCGGCCGGCACCCGGTCGGTGGTGGTGTGGGCGGAGCGCGGCAGCGCGTCGGGGCGTACGGCAGGCACCTTCCACTTCAGTTACGCGCGCGACGGGCAGCGGGTGTACGGATTCACCGTCCATGGCGGGAAGACCGAGCAGTGGGGGCCGCTGCCCGACAGCCTCGATCCCGGGGTGCTGCTGCCGGGGGCGGGCGTCCCCGAGCTGGACGTGGACGACGAGTTCGAGGCGCTGGCCGCGATAGCGGAGGAGTTCGGGCTCTCCCTGCCGTCCTTCGCGATCCAGCACGGGCGGCTGCATGCCGTCGAGTCGCGGGAGTGGATCAGGCCGCCGGGTCCCGGCGAGCCGTACGCCATCCTGGGCCGGAACCGATGATCCAGGCAGGCACGATCGGCACGGAGCGGCTGACACTGCTGCCGCTCCGCGTCGAGCACGCCGAGGAGATGGTCGTCGTCCTGTCCGACCCGGCGCTGCACACCTTCATCGGCGGGACGCCCGCGACCGGGGCCGAGCTGCGCGCGCGGTACGAGCGGCAGACGGCCGGTTCCCCCGACCCCCGGGTGTCCTGGTGCAACTGGGTGATCGAGACGGACGGCGGACGGCTGGTGGGGACGGTCCAGGCCACGGTCACGGAGTCGGAGCCGGAGCCGGAACCCGAGCCTGGACCCGAGTCGGAACCGAAGCCGGAGACGGAGCCGGCCGACGGCGCGGGTCCTGTCGCCGAGATCGCCTGGGTGGTGGGCACGCCCTGGCAGGGCAGGGGCATCGCCACCGAGGCCGTCAGGGCGCTGGTGGACCGGCTCGGCGCCGAGGGCGTACGAAGTTACGTCGCGCACATCCACCCGGACCACGCCGCGTCGGCGGCGGTCGCGGCTGCGGCCGGTCTTGCGCCCACCGACGAACGGCACGAAGGCGAGATCCGCTGGCGCCGCTGAACGGAGCGGCGCCAGCGGACCGGGTCGGTCGGTCGGGCTGGTCGGATCGGTGCGCGGCGGTCAGCGGATCAGGGCGCGGACCATCCGGCATGTCGTGTCCGAGGGGCGGTGGATCCCGACCCGGTCGGCTGTCGCGCGTATCCGTCGGTTGTCGGCGTTGGCCGGGTGGTACACACCCGTGTCGAGCAGGGCGATGGCCAGACGCATGGCCTTGAGCCGTCGGTTGTGGGTCACATACCACTCACGGGGCTGCCCGGCGGGCAGCGGCTTGCGCTTGAGGGGCGGCAGGATCTCGAAGGGTTTGGTGGTGATTGTCGTGATCGTGGCAACAGCCATTCGGCGACCTCCCGGCACGGTGGTTGGAACCCTCACGAACTCCCTCTATTTTACCGCCCCCCACTGACAATCACCCCTGGCCAGAGGGTGTTTGACAGGGGGCACACGGTACGGCTGTGACCCCGGGGACAGGCTCCGCGCGTGGCGCTCACCCGGTGATCGTTTTGTCCGGCTATCTTCCTTTTCGATATGAGAATCTGTCGACGCGCCTTGTTTCCGCTGGCCTTGTGCGTTGCCACGGCCCTTCCGCCGAGCCTGGCCGCCGACCCGGCCGGCGCCGCGCCCGCGCCCTGCCCGGCCTCCGTGCCGTACCGGTCGGGGACCGCCGGGTATCACACGTTCCGTATCCCGGCGGCGCTCCAGGTGCCCGGGGGCGCGCTGCTGGCCTTCGCCGAGGGCAGGCGTGACTCGACGGCGGACGACGGGAACATCGATCTGGTGCTGCGCCGCTCCTTCGACGGCGGCTGCACCTGGCAGCCGCTCCAGGTGGTCGCGGACGCCGGGGCCGACACCGTCGGCAATCCCGTGCCGGTGGTCGACCCGCGCAGCGGGGACGTGGTGCTGCTGTCCTGCCGGACGCTCGGCGGCGCGACCGAGCGGCAGGTGCGCTCCGGCGCCGTCCCTGCGTACGTACGGCGGGTCTTCCTCCAACGCAGCACGGACGGCGGTGCGAGCTGGTCGCCGCAGCGGGACATCACCGACGAGGTGAAGCCCGGGGACTGGCGCTGGTACGCGACCGGACCCGGCCACGGCGTGGCACTGCGCCACGGACACCGGCGGGGGCGGCTGCTGACGCCGGCGAACCACAGCTCGGCCGTCACGGGGAAGGGCGGCGCGCATGCCCTGTACAGCGACGACGGCGGGCTGAGCTGGCGGATCGGCTATCGCAGCGGCGTACCGGACGAGGCGCTGGCGCTCAGCGAGACCACCCTGGTGGAGCTGCCCGGCGGCCGGATCTATGTCAACGCCCGCGCCCATGAGGCCGCTTCGGGCAGCAACCGCGCCGCCGCCTACAGCGGCGACGGCGGGCTGACCCTGTCGTCGGCGTTCCGGCCGCAGCCGCAGCTCACCGGGCCTGTGGTGCAGGCGAGCGTGATGCAGAGCGGCACGGCAGGGACAGGGCCGCTGCTCTTTTCGGGCCCCGCCGACCCCGCGGGCCGCCGCCGGATGCGGGTGTGGGCGAGCCGTGACGGCGGGG
>NZ_JTIY01000001.1:4171669-4172538 GCF_000818175.1 Streptomyces sp. AcH 505 | reverse complement strand
GGGGGGGGGGGAGCCGTGACGGCGGGGCGTCGTGGCGTCCGCTGTGGACGGTGTCCGACGCCCCGGCCGGCTACTCGGACCTGGTGCGCTTCCGGGCGCGCGGCGGGACCGGTGGGGCCGCGCGGACCGGGCTGCTGTACGAGACGGGGGCGCGGACGTACAGCGACACCATCACCTTCGTCCCGCTGCCGCTGCCGCTGTCACTACCCGGGCCCGCGCCCGCGCCTTAAGGCTTGGCCCCGGCTCCGGCTCCGGCACTCTCTTCCGCCTGGACCAGGATCTCCGTCAGCCGCAGCCCGAACCGTACGTCGCAGTCATGCGGCCGTCCGGTGCGTACGGCTTCCAGCAGCGCGTCGATCGCGGCCTCGAACGAGGTGACCGGGTCGCCCCACTCCTTCGGCAGCGACGCCGTGCCGTGCAGCCCGCTGATCTCGATGCCGGTACTGGCGCCCGCCTGCGGGGCGCTCAGGCTCAGCGCCGCCGAGCTGGAGGCGCCGGAGGTGTGCCGCAGCACCAGATGCGTCAGGTCGGGCTCGGTGCGTACGGCCGTCACGTCCGTCACATCGCCGAGCAGCGGGATGAGGACGGACAGCGCGTGCGGGCCGACGTCCCACAGGCCGCCCTTCTCGCGCCGCCAGGGCGAGTCGGCGTACGGGCTGTCGGCGCCGGGTCCGTACAGCGCGCCGAGCCAGTGTGCGTGAGCGGTGAACCAGTCACCCTTCGCGGCCTGTTCGTCGATCCAGCGCGCCGTGCCGGGGGCGAAGCGGGCCGTGCAGAAGACCACCGACTGCACACCGGCCGCCTCGGCCGCGTCCGCCACCTCACGGGCGCCCGCCACGGTCGTGGCGACCGGCTTGTCCATGATCAGG
>NZ_JTIY01000001.1:4169562-4171644 GCF_000818175.1 Streptomyces sp. AcH 505 | reverse complement strand
GTCGTGGCGACCGGCTTGTCCATGATCAGGTGGCAGCCGGCCGCCGCCGCACGCGCGGCGAGCGGGGCCTGGATGTCGGGCGGCAGCGCGAAGGCGACGGCGTCGCTCGCCTCGAACAGCGCGTCGAGGCCGCTCTCGCCGGAATGCGCCGGTACGTCATGATCGGCGGCCAGCGCCGCTGCGGCCTCGGGACGGCGTCCCCAGACGCCGCTCAGTTCGAGGCCGGGATGGTCGGCGAGGGCGGGGGCGTGGGTGCGCTGCGCCCAGGGGCCGGTGCCGAGGAGTCCGATGCGTGGCTTGCTCATACCGCTCAGTGTGCCGGGTCCGTGCGAAGCGCGAGCGGCCGGGAGGTAAAAGCATGCGAGGTCGGCGGCCCTACCCGCGTAGAGTTCACGGCGCCGGCCGCGGGCCTTCGGTGTGACTTCCGGGACTTGCCTGTAAAGCAATCATTTCGCTGCTCACGCCCCCATGCCCCGGCCGGCTCTCCGACGCCTGCACCGGGGGGAGCGCCATGACGGAGCGCACGGAACACACCACGACGGCGGCAACGACGGAGACCATCGCCGATCTCGTCGCCGCCGAGGACGTACTGCTCTTCGTCAACGCCGCGGTGACGGCGACCGGGCAGCGCGAGTTCCGCTCCACCGCGCGCGCCCAACGGCTCTCGCTCGCCTTCCTGCACGAGTACGTGCGCGTCAACTACCGCCCGGTGTACGCCGCAGCCCTCGCGCTCGACATCAACGACCACAACGCGGCCCTGATCATCGAGCAGTTGCTGCGCACCGCGCGTGACGCTGACCCCGCCGAGAAGCGGGCCGAGGGCCGGCTGATCGCCGCGCGGCTCGCGGTGCTGCCGCCGCAGCGCGTCTACCGGCTGTTCGGCCGGCTGCGGGCCGCCGGGGTCACCAACCGCCGTACCCGCGCGATCCTGCGGGACTGGCTGGCGGGCCGGCCCGATCTGGCCCATGACGCGGTGAAGTACCGGCACGGCCTGAAGACGGCGGCGCGCCATTTCCATCTGCCGCTGGCGGAGCGGGGACACGCCGAGGTGGGGGACTTCCTGTTCACCCCCGCCCGCCGTAAGCACTACGACCACGCGCTGCTCGACGCGTACCGCCGGGCGCACTTCGCGCAGGACGCCCTGTACGAGCTGCCGTTCACGGTCGCCGAGGGGTTCGCGGCGAAGCACGGTGTGGACCGTGCCGCGCTGCTGGAGCGGGCCGCGCCCCGGATGACGCGCTTCGAGCGGCTGCGGACGCGCCGCGGCGCCGAGAGCGGGCCCCTCCCGCGCGCCGACCTGTCGGTCATGCCGCTGACCCGACTGGCCCTGTACGCCTTGTCGTTCACCCCCGCCGAGCGCGCGGCGCGCCGCAAGGAGCTGACCGGAGCGCTGCGCGCCGCCGCCCGGCGTACGGCGGGGCCCTACCGGAACACCTGGGGGCGGGTGGCCGCTGTCCTGGACGACAGCTACTCGTCGGCGGGCTCGGGCGAGAAGCGGCGCCGTCCGCTCGCGGTGGCGCTGGCCTGCCATTTCCTGCTGGCCGAGCTGGCGGTGCCCGGCGGCTACACCCCGTTGTGGACGTCGGGCTCCACCGATCCGCTGCTGGCGCGTCCGCTCGGCCCCACCCCGCTCGGGATGCGGATCATCGACGCGCTGGAGCGGGCGCCCGAACGGCTGCTGATCGTCTCGGACGGCTGGGACAACGCGCCTCCCGGCCTGGCCGCCGAGGTGCTGCGGGTGTGGCGGACCCGTCTCGACCCGGAGCGGCGGACGAGCGTCGTGCATCTCAACCCGGTGTACGACGCGGACAGTTTCGACGTACGGCGGCTGGCGCCGTCCGTGCCGACGGCCGGCATCAGGGACGCGAAGGATCTGCAGGCGCTGGTGCAGATCGCGCGGTTCGCCGAGGGCCGTACGGGACTGGCCGAGCTGCGGACGTATCTGGACCTGCGGGTGCGGCTTTTCGTGACCGACGACCGGTTCTGCGCCTTCCCCGGCGACGTCCCCGACGCCCTTCCCGACGCGACCTCCGAGGAGCCCCGATGACCCGGCCCGATCCCGCCCGGCCCGATCCCGCCCGG
>NZ_JTIY01000001.1:4160916-4168987 GCF_000818175.1 Streptomyces sp. AcH 505 | reverse complement strand
CGGCTCGCTTCCGCCCGGCTCGATCCGGGCCCGCTCGACCTGACCGGGCTCACCGCCCGGCCCGCGCAGGTGTGGGGCGGCATCCGGCTGGTGCCGCTGGTGCGGGACGAGCCGGTCGCCGGGCTGCGGCTGCACCGCGAGGTCTACGACAGCTTCGGTGTCGTCGAGCTGGACCGGCGCACCGCGTACGTGTCGTACGTCCCGCACGGCTTCGTCGCCGACTGGTCGGGCGAGGACGGCGGCGGGCACGACGGCCGGCGGGGCGAGGGCGCCGCGTACGGCACCCAGCTCGGCGCCGGCCGGCCGCACACCGTCCCGGTGCGCCACCACCACCGCATGGTGAAGCACCGCAAGCCGGCCGCCCGGGCCCGCTTCCTGCCGCTGCACCTCGCCCTGGAGGGCTATCTGTCGCTGCATTTCGGCGGCCCGTCCATCGCCTGGGACGAATGGTCCCAGCAGGCGGTACGGCAGGGGCTCACACCGCGCGAGGAGGACGCCTTCCTGGGGCTCGACGTGCGGGGGCTCGCTGAGGCGCTGCGGATCTTCGAGATCCACCCCGGCCAGTGCGGTGTCATGGTCTACGCGGCCGACGCGCTGGCCGCCGCCTTCGTCGTACCGCACCCGGCCGACTACCGCGCCCTGCATCCGACGCTGGTGCGGGACATGTACGGGGAACTGCTCTACCAGTACGCGTACTTCGGCGGTCCGGTACCGGAGTTCACCGCGCGGATCCGGGACACCGGGGCGCTGACGACGCTCGCGGACCTGCGGGCGGCGGCCCTCGCGCAGGAGCGGGAGTGGGCCGACGCGCACGACTCGGTCCTGGCGCGTGAGCTGCTGACCACGTCGTACTCGTACGAGCGGGTGTACCGGATGGGCGACTTCGAACTGCGCAGGTTCCTGCCGCCGTTCGCCCGCGACCAGGCGGAGCAGCACATCGGCGAGCTGATCGCGGACAGTGCGGGGCGCACGGCGTATCTCAAGACGTTCCGGCTCTCCGGCGCCCAGATCAAGCGTGGCCATCTGCTGAGGAGTCTCGCCGCCCACGACTGGCGTCTGGAGTCCACGGCGGCGGCGCTCGGTACGGATGTGGCGGAGCTGGTGCGGCGGATCCGTTCGGCGGGTTTCGGGCGTCTTCTGAAGAGACGGCCGGAACTGGGCGGGTAACGTACGGTTCACATGCGGGCAATGGCGGAGAAATCGTCCGTTGCGAAGCTGCGCGGTATGACCTTCAAAGCCGAGTACATCTGGATCGACGGCACCGAACCTACCGCCAAGCTCCGCTCCAAGACAAAGATCATGGCGACCGGCGAAGCGCTGCCCATCTGGGGCTTCGACGGTTCGAGCACCAACCAGGCCGAGGGCCACGCGTCGGACCGGGTGCTCAGGCCGGTCTTCTCGTGCCCCGACCCGCTGCGCGGCGAGAACGACGTGCTGGTGCTGTGCGAGGTCCTGAACATCGACATGACGCCGCACGAGTCCAACACACGCTCGGGTCTGGCCGAGACGCAGGAGCGGTTCGCGGCGCAGGAGCCGGTCTTCGGTATCGAGCAGGAGTACACCTTCTTCAAGGGGTCGCGGCCGCTGGGCTTCCCCGAGGGCGGCTTCCCCGCCGCGCAGGGCGGTTACTACTGCGGTGTCGGCGCCGACGAGATCTTCGGACGTGACATCGTCGAGGCGCACCTGGACAACTGTCTGAAGGCGGGGCTCGGGATCTCGGGCATCAACGCCGAGGTCATGCCGGGCCAGTGGGAGTTCCAGGTCGGCCCGCTGGCGCCGCTGGACGTCGCCGACCAGCTCTGGGTCGCCCGGTGGCTGCTCTACCGCACGGCCGAGGACTTCGCCGTCTCGGCGACGCTCGACCCGAAGCCGGTGAAGGGCGACTGGAACGGCGCGGGCGCGCACACGAACTTCTCGACCAAGGCGATGCGCGAGGGGTACGAGGCGATCATCACGGCGTGCGAGTCGCTGGGCGAGGGCTCCAAGCCGCTCGACCACGTCAAGTACTACGGCGCCGGTATCGACGACCGGCTGACCGGGCTGCACGAGACGGCCCCCTGGAACGAGTACAGCTACGGCGTCTCGGACCGCGGCGCCTCGGTCCGTATCCCCTGGCAGGTCGAGCAGGACGGCAAGGGCTACATCGAGGACCGCAGGCCCAACGCCAACGTCGATCCGTATCTGGTGACCCGGCTGATCGTGGACACCTGCTGCTCGGCGCTGGAGAAGGCGGGCCAGGTCTGAGCCCGCGGGCTCCGAAGCGCGTACGAGGGAGACGGCCGCCGCTGAGGCGGCCGTCTCCTTTGCGTACTCCTGGCACCGGTCCCGCTGTCCGGCGCCCCGGAATCTGCTTCAATGGGGGCATGGCCAGCTTCCAGCACACCGCGACGGGTCGCAGCGACCTGGAGCCGTTCTGGCCGTCCCGGCAGCATCACGACTTCGACCGGGTGTGTTGCCGCGCAAGGAACGCGTCGGCCCTCTAAAGCCTTCCCAGGTCTTCGGCCGCCGCGCACGACGTACGTCCGTCTCACCCACGTCCGTCCCGTCGCCCAGGCGACTCCTTCGCGCGAAAGAGCTGACCCCTCATGGCGAACTCCCGTTCTTTCTCCGTGGCCACCGCCGCGAGCAACGCCCCCACCCCGCTGCACCCGCAACCGGCGAGACTGCGCGCCGTCGAGCAGTCCGACATCGACCAGGAGGCGGCCACCGCCCAGGTGGTGGACTTCCTGCCGCCGGGGGCGACCTGGCTGCCCGCCCCGCCGCACACGCTGCCCACCCTGCCGGGACAGCCGCCGATGATCGGCTACCTCGTCCTCGTACCGGCCGATCTCGACCCGCGCGGCGCCGTGCGGGCCGTCCCGCCCCAGCAGCAGGGCGCGGCGGGCGCCGGCGCCGGTCCCGTACAGATCGACAGCGCCGAACGGACCGCCCTGGTCGACGGCAACCAACTCGACCTGACCTACCTGGAGTTCGAACTCCTCGCGCATCTGGTCGCGCATCCGCACCGGGTGCACACCCGGGACCAGCTGGTCACCACGGTGTGGGGGTACGGGCACGTGGGCGACGGGCGGACCGTGGACGTGCATGTGGCTCGGCTGCGCCGCAAGCTGGGCGCCGAGCACCGGCACACCATCCAGACGGTGCGCCGGGTCGGCTACAAATACGCTCCCTGAGACACCGGCCGTCCCTGCCCGAAGGTGGTGCTAGCACCACCCGAGGACGGGGGCGGAAGCGGCTGCCGTGGCGCGCGGGGCCCGGTCAGACTGGTACCCGAAGCCCGGAGGTCGGGCCGACGGAGGCCGGACCGGCCGTGAGAGGGAGTGACCGCGATGAACGGGACCACGACACGAGAGGCGCTGGTGGCCGGCGCACGATCGCTGGGCCTGGGGGTCTACGCGCTGGCCGCTTCGATCGTCCTCTTCACCCTGTCCGTGGTGTCGATCTCCCTCGTCCTGGCCGGTGTCGGATTCTTCACCACTCCCACCGTCCTCACGGCGGTCAGGAAGTACGCCGGCCGGCGGCGGCAGCTCGCCGCCGCCTGGTCGGACGTCCTGATCCCTTCGCCGTACCGGCCGTTCCCGAAGGACGTCAGGGGCGGCATCACCGGCCGGGTCGAGCGCACCACGCTGCTGATCAAGGACAAGGCGACCTGGCGTGATCTGCGGTGGCTGCTGGTCGACATGACGGCCGGCTTCACCGTCCTGATCGTCAGCGCGTCGCTGTTCCTCTACGGGGTCATGGGATTCGTGCTGGCCGCCGGGTTGTGGCGGGCGTTCCGGCACGACCCGTACTGGTTCGCCTTCATCCCGGTCGACAGCCAGCTGACGGGCATCCTGGCCGCCCTGCTGGGCGCGGCGCTCCTGGTGGCGGGGCACCGCTGGTCCGCCACCCTGCTCAAGGCGCACTTCACCCTGACCCGCTCGATGATCGCCCCCGACCACGAGCAGGAGCAGGCGCTGCGGATCGCCCGGCTCACCGAGTCCCGGCACGACGCCGTGGACACCTCGGCCGCCGAGCTGCGCCGTATCGAGCGGGATCTGCACGACGGCGCGCAGGCCAGGCTGGTCGCCGTGGGGATGGACCTCGGCACGATCGAGGCGCTGATCGAGAAGAACCCGGCCAAGGCCAAGGAGCTGATCGGCAAGACCCGCCAGTCGTCGGCTGAGGCGCTGACGGAGCTGCGGGACCTGGTACGCGGCATCCACCCGCCGGTGCTCGCCGAGCGCGGCCTCGGGGACGCGGTGAAGGCCCTGGCGCTGCGGCTGCCGGTGCCCACCGAGGTGGCCGTCGACCTGCCGGGCCGGGCGGACGCGCCGGTCGAGTCGGCGGCGTACTTCGCGGTCTCCGAGACGCTGACCAACGTGGTCAAGCACGCCGAGGCGAACCGGGTCTGGGTCGACGTCTCGTACGGCGAGGGCATGCTGCGCGTCGCGGTCACCGACGACGGGAAGGGCGGCGCGCGGACCGGCGGCGGGACGGGACTGAGCGGACTTGAGCGCAGGCTCGGTACATTCGACGGCATCCTGGCCGTCAGCAGTCCGTCCGGCGGCCCCACCATGGTGACCATGGAGATCCCTTGCGAGTTGTCCTAGCCGAAGATCTCTTCCTGCTGCGCGACGGTCTGGTGCGGATGCTCGAAGCGTACGACTTCGAGATCCTGGCCGCCGTCGAGACAGGGCCGGAACTGACCAGAGCATTCGCCGAACTGGAGCCGGACGTCGCCGTCGTCGACGTCCGGCTTCCGCCGTCCCACACGGACGAGGGCCTGCAGTGCGCGCTCGCCGCCCGCCGCGCGCGGCCGGGGCTGCCGGTGCTCGTCCTGTCCCAGCACGTCGAACAGCTCTACGCCCGGGAGCTGTTGGCCGACGGGACGGGCGGCATCGGCTATCTGCTCAAGGACCGGGTCTTCGACGCCGACCAGTTCATCGACGCGGTGCGCCGGGTGGCCGGCGGCGGCACGGCGATGGACCCGCAGGTGATCCAGCAGCTGCTCTCCCGGCGGGCCCAGGACAAGCCCATCGGCCGGCTCACCCCGCGCGAGCGCGAGGTGATGGAACTGATGGCGCAGGGACGGTCGAACGCCGCCATCGCGGCCCAACTCGTGGTCACGGAGCGGGCGGTGGCGAAGCACACCTCGAACATCTTCGGAAAGCTCGGACTGCCCGTCTCCGACGACGACAACCGGCGGGTCCTCGCCGTGATCGCCTATCTCGACCACGGGCAGGAATGAGCGGTATCCGCCCGGTTTGGTGCTGGAGATTTCTATGAATTCACTGAGCGACTGAACAGTCCTCGAATACGGTCCGTATGGAACGGAGCGCTTCTCCCCCTGCCGCAGATTTCCCTGTAACCGGCAACGAAGCTTGAGGAGTTCCATGCGACGCGCAACAAGAAAACGCTCGACACTGGCGAACCGGGCGATTGCCGCTGCGGCTGCCTTGCTGCTGGGCGGGGGTGGGCTGGTAGCGGTCAATGTCTACGCATCCGCCGGAGAAGGCCACGCCGGTAAGTCCCAGCAGCAGCACACCCGTTTCGCCGGGCATCACGTGTCGACCATCCACTGTCCCGATGTCTCCAACCAGTTGACGGACGTCCCCCCGGCGGCCCGCCCCCAGGTGGATCAGCAACTGGCGGCGATCGACAGTCAGATAACCGATGCCTACAAGCGGTTCGCCGACCGGCGGACGCAGATCGACCAGGATCCGGCGGTCGCCAAGAGCGCGGTGCTCGACCCGCTGAAGGCCCAGCGCCTCACCGGACTGAACCGGATCTACGAGGCACTGCGCCGCGCGGGCCACCGGCCGCACCGGCTGGACAACCTCGCGCCCTGCTCCATGCAGGGTGACGACAACGGCGGCGGCCAGGGCGATCCCAGCGCGTCACCGAGCCAGGACGCGGGCACCAACCCGAGCGCCGATCCCAGCGCGGACCCGAGCGCGGACCCGAGCGGCGACCCCGGCACGGGCGGCGGCGACGGCGGTCAGGCGGGCCAGGGCGGCAACGGCCCCGAGGCGTCCGACTTCGTCGACATCAAGAGCGTCCGGCCCAACGTGCGCACCCCGCGCCAGGCGCGTGGCGGCTCGAAGGGCAGTTTCACCAGCAATTGCGGACGTAATGAGGAGGGCAAGCACAATTCGGACAATGTCATTGTCGCGCCCGGCGTGACCAATGGCGCACACCACGTGCACGATTACGTGGGAAACAAGGCCAATGACGCATTCGCCAGCGACGACGCTTTCGCGGCGGGCGAGACCACCTGCAGCAACCCCGGTGACAAGTCGACTTATTACTGGCCGGTGGTCCGGCTGCAGAACGGCGTGGCCGAGGACGACGCCAACGCGGACGGCGGCGGCAAGGAAGGAAATGCCGGAGAGATTCAGACCCCGGCCCAGGCGAGCATCAAGTTCGTCGGCAGTCCGGTCGCCAAGGTGACCGCGATGCCGCGTTTCCTGCGCATCATCACCGGTGACGCCAAGGCGTTCACCAACGGTGACGCCAACGCCAATGCGTCGTGGAGCTGCACCGGATTCGAGAACCGCCAGCTGAAGGACAAATACCCGATCTGCCCCCAGGGCAGCAAGGTGGTCCGTACATTCAAATTCCAGAGCTGCTGGGACGGTCAGAACACCGACAGCGCCAACCACCGCACCCACGTGGCGTTCGCCGACCAGAACGGCCGCTGCGCGGCCGGGTTCAAGGCGATCCCGCAGCTTCAGCAGCGCATCGTGTACGACGTGCCGCCGGGCCCCGGCTTCGCGCTCGACTCGTTCCCCGAGCAGCTGCACAAGCCCATCACGGACCACGGTGACTTCATCAACGTCTTCGACGAGGCCCTGATGAACCGCATGGTCAGCTGCATCAACGGCGGGCGCAGCTGCCGCTGAGGCACCGCACCGCCACCGCCGCCCGCCGTCCGGTTCCGGGGAGGAGCCGGGCGGCGGGCCCGGTGCTTCAGCCCGTGCCCTCCATCCCGGGCATCCCGCTCATGTCCATCCCCGGCATCCCGCTCATGTCCATCCCGGGCTGGTGGGAGGCTCCTGTCTCCACCGTCCCGCCGAGCCGGCCGCGCAGCGCGGCGACGACCGTGGGGGTGCCCACGGCCACCCACTTGCGGCCCACGAGATACGAACCGCCGTAGTCCTTCGCCTCGTTGATCCACTCGCGCTGGCCGCGGTCGGTCGCGAACGTGGCGAGCACGTACTTGCCGTCCCCGGTCGTGCAGTTGGCCTGCCGCAGCTCGCTCGCGTCGGTCTGCAGGTTGGGATCGCACTTCGCCTTCGAGGCGATCTGTTCGAGGCTCCCGGTCGCCGTCTTCGGCACCTCGGGGGCCTCGTCGTCGTTCGCGCCGCACCCCGCGAGCAGAACCACGGCCAAGGCCGCGATCGCAGGTGCCGTTCGTCGTTCGGTACGCATGCGGTCATCGTGCCCCGCCCGTACGGCGCCGCGCGGGGGAACGTCGGGATGGCGCGTTTGCCCGATCTCGCACCAGGCGGAGTGACCATCGCACCATTCGATCGTTCTGCGGTACGTGCGCCCCACCGATGCCGTCACCACCGCAGCCCCCGCCCCCGGTTCCGCCGCCCCCGTCGGCGTCGACCAGGCCGAGGCGTCCCTCGTCGAGCACTACCCCCGTCTCGTACGCATCGCGTATCTCGTCCTGCCGCCGTCGCTCGGCCGCAACCGGCGGGTGCTCACCGCGCACGCGCTGGTGCAGCGCGCCCTGCCGCGCGGCAAGGTACGGGCATCCGACGGCACCGGGATCCCCGCGCCGCGCGCCACGGAGGCGGGATCGCCCGCGCAGGACGCCGGTTACGTGTTCGTACGCGGCCGGGTGCTGCGCCAGGCGCTCGACGCGGGTCTGCCGCTGCGCAGGCTCTCCTGGCCCAAGCGGGCCCAACTCCCGCCGGTGCTGCCGCACGTGTGGGGGCTGCGGCTGTTCCCCCGCTCCGGCGGCGCCGACGAACTCGCCCTGGACCAGTGGCTGTCGGCGCTCTCCGGGCCGGCGCGCGCGGCTTTCGTGCTGCGCACCCTGGAGCGGCTGGCCGACCCCGACGTACGGCGGGTGCTGAGC
>NZ_JTIY01000001.1:4154989-4160891 GCF_000818175.1 Streptomyces sp. AcH 505 | reverse complement strand
GACGGCGGCGCCCGCTGCCGCGCTCGCCGAGGTGGACAGCGCCGTGCGCTCAGGGCCGGCGGCGGGGACGGCGGAGCTGCTGCTCTCGCCCGAGTTCGACCCGTGCTCGCTCCAGGCGCGGCCCACCGACCTGATGCGCCGCCGCCAGCACGGCAAGGCGGCCCTGGCCGCCGCAGCGGCCCTGCTGGTGTGCGGGGCGCTGCTGGGCATCCCCGGCGACGGCTGGGCGCCTGACGGCGCTGCCGCGCCCTCCTACGCCCTCAACCCGGCCGCCGAGTCGGCGCTCGATCCGGCGAAGGTGGTACGGATCGCCCCGACCGCCTGGGAGAGCGCGCCGCGCACCGACTTCACCGTCTGGCCCGCGCGCGGCGGGCTGACCCACGACACGGGCCTGCTGCGGCGCGCGCTGGCCGTCTGGGCGCGGCCCGGCCCCACCGTCCATGTCTCGGCGACCCCCGGCACCCCTTCGGGGCCGCCGATGGGCTCGCCGCAGCTGCTGTACGCGGGCGTGGTGAACGGGGCGCGGGTGGTGCTGCTGCACGACGGGCTGCGGGTCGTGCGGTACGCCGAGTCGGCCGATGGCGAGGCGGGCGCCGCGCTCGACTTCGCCCGGGTCGACGGGGCGGACGGCGCGTCGTCCGACGCGCTGGTGGTGGGCCGGTCCGACGGCAACGTCCGCTATCTGACGGCGCCTTGGGTCGGCTCCGCGTCCGTGCGCGACCTGCTGACCCCGGCCGTCGCAGCGCGGCCGCTGCACCGGGACGCGGACGGTGTGACCGACCCGATGTCGAGTCCCACACCCGCGGGCACCTGTACGTCGTGGGAAGCCCTAGACCTACGCGACGTGCGCGACGGCTCGGCGCACCGGCTGCTCACCGACCTGGGCGAACTGGCGCCCGCCCGGCTGACGTCCGGGTCGCCCACGGACCCGAAGGACCCCACGGACGAGGCGGCGCGGACGTCCTGGGCGCGATCGGCGTGTCTGCTGTCCACGATGCGCTCGCACGGCGTGCGGTCGGTGAACTCGTGGCAGTACGCGAGCCAGGAGCTGCCCGAGTCGAACGGCACTGCGCGGTGGGTGTGCACGCGCGCCGACACCTGGCGCGGCGCCGGCAGCCGCGAGCTGGCGCAGTTCCAGGCGCCGTCGCTGAACACGTCGGCGACGGGCGCGGTGGCGGCGCAGGCGGAGGACTCCCCCGCGTGCGGGACGCACGAGGGGCAGGTGCTGGCCGGTGTGCTGTGGAAGTCGCGCGGCGGGAACTGGTTCCTGCTGGCGGCGGGCAGCACGCAGTTCCGGTCCCTGTCGGCATCGGGCGGTGTGACGGGCACGTCGAACGGCCGGCTGCTCGCGGTACCGGCCAAGGAGGGCGCGCGGGCGTCGCTGGACGGGCGACTGGCGGACGGCTCGGAGACGGGGGCGCTGCGCTGACCGGACCGTAACGGCAGGGCGTGGCGCGGCCACCACCGGTCGGCCACCACCGGTCGGCCGTCGCCGGCCGGACGGCGCCGAGGGCGGGCGCGGCCTACGGGAGCAGCAGCCAGTCGGCGCCGAGGGCCGCGATCAGGCCGACGCCCAGCAGCCAGGTACCGAGCCGGGTACGGCCGTGTCTGCTCAGCTCGATCACCACACCGCACAGGATCATGGCGAGCCCGTACACCCCGACCACCAGCAGCGACGTGCGCTCCGCCAGTCGCATCCCGAGCAGCCCCGCCATCACGGCGAGCACCACCGAGGCCAACGCGATGCGGATACGCCGGGCCTGACGAGGCGTCAGGCCGGGCTCGACATCCGCGGCCGGTATGTCCACCGCCTCGTCCTGGTCCTGTGCCTGGTCCTGCTCCTGGTCGGATGAGCTCATGAACGGGGAGCGTAACGGACACCTCGCAGCCTCCGCCCGTTAGGCTGTTCATATGACGACCGGGGTGCGCCGAAGGATGGGCGTCGAAGAGCGGAAGCAACAGCTGATCGGTGTGGCGCTGGAGCTGTTCAGCAACCGCTCCCCCGAGGACGTCTCGATCGACGAGATCGCCGTGGCGGCCGGTATCTCCCGGCCGTTGGTCTACCACTACTTCCCCGGCAAGCAGAGCCTCTACGAGGCGGCGCTGCGACGCGCGGCCGACGAACTCGCCGGTCGCTTCCGCGAGCCGCGCGAAGGACCGCTCGGAGAGCGGCTGCTCCGGGTGATGGGACGGTTCTTCGACTTCGTCGAGGAGCACGGACCCGGCTTCTCCGCACTGATGCGCGGCGGCCCCGCGGCCGGTTCGGTGCGGCGGGCCAACGCGATGATCGACGAGGTGCGGCAGGCCGCCTACGAGCAGATCCTGACGCATCTGGAGGTGGCGGACCCGCCCGCGCGCCTCGAACTCGTGGTGCGGTCCTGGGTGTCGCTGGCCGAGGCCACCGCGCTGCTGTGGCTGGACGGCAAGCGGATACCGCGCGCCGAGCTGGAGTTGCAGCTGGTGCACGACTTCGCCGCCCTGGCGGCGGTGAGCGCCGCGCAGGACGACGAGATGGCCGGGCTGCTGCTGCACATCGTGGCGGGCGAGCCGGCCGAAGGCCCCTTCGGGCTCCTGGCCGGCCGGCTCGCCGGACTGCTCACTCAGCCGTAGACCACGCTGACCTGCGTGAAGCCGAGGGAGTGCAGCAGGCCCTGGAGCATGCTGGTGGTGTTCTTCTCGGCGCGCGCGTTCAGCTCGCTCTCCTTGGCCGCCTCGCTGATGTGCTTGGCCGCGAGCTGGTTGACCGCCTTCTCGCTGCCGGGGTTGTCGGAGAACAGATCGCCCAGCCGGTCGAGCAGGCCACGCTGCTTGTCGACCGTGTACGAGCGGTCCGGGTCGAGGGCCGCCTTGCCGAGCGTCGCGTGCGGGAGCCGCAAGGACGCCGTGGTGCGGTCCTTGTTGGTCTTGACGCTGTTCTCGCCGATGTGGCTGAAGTCGACGTACGAACTCACGGTCCCGGCGCCGACATACAGGGTGCGGGTGCCACGGATCGCGTCCGGCAGGAACTTCGCGTCCTTCTCCAGGTCGACCACGACCTGGAAATTGCCGGAGGCCGCCTCGTACCGGTCCAGGTCCTGGATGGACTGGAGGAGGGTCGGCCCGGTGCGGTCGTGGGTCTCGCTACCGAAGAAGTCGTCGAAGCCGGGGATCAGGTCGAGCCGGCTGCCCATGAACAGCAGCGCGAGCACGACGACCAGGGCGATGGGCAGCTTGGCCCACCAGGACAGACGCGACGTACGCGTCTCGGGCCGGCGGTTGTCCGGTTTCACGTCGGTGGACGTCATGCCTAACTGGTTGCCCGTACGCGCCAGTTCAACCGGAACCGGCGTTCATCGTTACGGGCCGGTGCCGTTCGTTACGGGCCCGGGTTCTTCGTTATCCGTTGGAGGCCTTGGTGCCCACCGGGGCCTGATCAGAACGACAGGCCCTAGAAGCCCTCGTCGCCGGGCACGGGGCCTTGGAGCACCCGGACGAGACCCTTCTCCCGGTCGTCCACGAGCCCTTCGTTGAACGCGCTGTCGTACGCGGGGCCGCCGACGGCCTCCCGGGCCTGGCGCTCCCACTCGGCGCGTACGGCGGCGAGTTCGGGGCTGCCGCCCTCGGGGTGGCCGATCATGTGCCAGTGGGCGAGCCCCGCGCCGTACGCGTGCGCCGCCCCGACCCCGTTGCCCTGGGCGGCCATCGCCCCCGCGAGCAGATCGAGTCCCAGCGCGATGCCGAAGCTGTCGCGCAGCTCGAACTTGCCGAGGAGCATCGCCCGCGCGTGGCCCTCCGCCTCGCGTGGCTTGCCCTGCATGAGCTGGACGAGGGCGAGTTGGTGGTCGGCGTAGGCCCTGGACCAGCGTTCGCCGTAGCGCATGCTCAGCCGCTGGACGGCGGTGGCCTCCTCGCCCGCCTCTTCGAGCCGGCCGAGCGCGGAGAGGGCGAAGACCCGTATGACCATGCAGCGCAGCTGTGACGGGGTCTTCACCGGGTCGCCCGACAGGGTGCGTACGGCCCGGTCGCAGAGCGTGTAGGCGGCCTGCGGCCTGCCCATCAGCAGCGAGGTGAAGCCGAGGGTGTGCGCGGCGAGCAGCCGGGACTCGGGGTCCTTGTCGTGCCAGGCGGAGATGCCGCACTCCTCGCCGTAGCGGTACGCGGCTTCGTGGTCGCCCTGGAGCGCGAGGACGATGCCGAGCGCCCACAGGGCGCGGGTGTGGTCGGGGCCCGGCGCGTCATGGGCGTCGACGGCGCGTTCCAGGAAGTTGCGGGCCTCGTGCAGATGGCCGCAGCAGCTCCAGAACAGCCCGGCGCGGCCCGCCATTTCGACGGCGGTCGCCGGGTCGCTGCGCAGCAGGTGCTCGATCGCGGCGCACAGGTCGGCGTGCGTGTCGGCGACCCGGCGGTACCAGGCGACCTGGCGCGGGCCCAGCCAGCCCGCGTACGCCTGCCGGGTCAGCTCGGCGAAGTGCGCCGCGTGCCGGTCGGCGATGAGCCGTTCCTCGCCGAGTTCGGCGAGCCACATGGCGCCGTACTCGCGCAGCGTGTCCAGCATCCGGTAGCGGCTGCCGTCCTGCCGGAGCACGGACTGGGCGACGAGTCCGGCGAGCGCCGCCGGGATGTCGGCGGCGGCGAGCGGACCGCCCGTACAGACGGCGACGGCGTCCTCGGGGTCGATCTGGCCCCGGAAGACGGAGAGCCTGGCCCAGAGCAGGCGTTCGAGGGGCGCGCAGAGTTCGTGGCTCCAGCCGATGGCCGTGCGCAGGGCGCGGTGCCGCTGGGGCCAGACGTTCTTGTCGGTGAGGATGTCGAACCGGGAGGTGAGCCGGGCGGCGATCTGTTCGACGCTGCTGTCGCCGAGCCGGGCGCAGGCGAGTTCGACGGCGAGCGGGATGCCTTCGAGTCTGCGGCAGATCTCGGCGGCGGCGCCTGCCGTGCGCGGGTCGTCGAGGCTGAGCTGCGGTGCGATACGGGCGGCCCGGTCGCGGAAGAGCTGGAGGGCGTCCTCGTCGCCGTCCAGCGGGAGCGGCGTGACGTCGATGCGGTGTTCGTCCGTGGCGCCGAGCGGATGTCTGCTGGTGGCGAGGACGGTGAGGCCGGGGGCCGCGGTGAGCAGTTCGCCGACGAGATGGCGGCAGGCGTCCACGAGCCGTTCGCAGCAGTCGAGGACGAGCAGCAGCTTTCTGTTCGCGAGCCATTCGCAGAGCGCCTCGACGGGGCTGCGCGTGGTGTGGTCGAGGAGCCCGACGGCCTCGGAGACGGTGGAGAGCAGCAGCCGCTCGTCGTAGAGCGGCGAAAGGTCGACCCAGGCGACTGCGTCGGGGCGCCGCTCGACCGCCGTACGGGCAGCGCGCAGGGCGAGCCGGCTCTTGCCGACACCACCGCTGCCGATCAGGGTGATCAGCCGGTGCTTCTCGATCGATGCTTCCAGGACGGCCAGTTCTGTCCTGCGCCCCACGAAGCTGGTCGTCTCATGCGGAAGGTTTCCCACCACGGCACACAGTTTGGCGTAGTTGTCGCTCGCTGTCGGCACCCGTGGCGGGATCTGTCACAAACCCGTTGAGGTCATTGGCCGGATTCCACCGGGTGCGCGGACCACCAGACCGTGGTGTCGGCGGGCAGTACGGTCCTGTCGGCCGCCGTCGGACCGCTGGCGAGCAGCACGCTGCCGTACGCGGCGAGGCGTACGGGGCTGTCCGTCGTGTTGACGGCGCAGACGAAACCCGGGCGGCGGAAGACGAGGACGCCGTCCGGCGCTTCGAGCCATTCCACCCGGTCGCCCGCGCCGAGGCCGGGGTGTTCCTTCCGTACGGCGAGCGCCGAGCGGTACATCTCCAGGGTCGATCCGGGGTCGCCGGTCTGTGCCTCGACGCTCAGTTCGGCCCAGGAGCCGGGCTGCGGCAGCCAACTGCCGCCCGCGCCG
>NZ_JTIY01000001.1:4148017-4154574 GCF_000818175.1 Streptomyces sp. AcH 505 | reverse complement strand
GCCCAACTCCTCACCCTGGTAGAGATAGGCGGAGCCGGGCAGCGCCAGCATCAGCAGCGTGGCGGCGCGGGCCCTGCGCAGGCCGAGCGCGCGGTCGCCGGCCTGCCGGGTCTGGATGCCGGCGCCCGGCGGGTTCGCGAAGCGGGTGGCGTGCCGGGTCACGTCGTGGTTGGAGAGCACCCAGGTGGTGGGGGCGCCGACGGGGCGCATCGCGGCGAGCGAGAGGTCGATGACCTCTCGCAGCTCGCCGGCCCGCCACGGGGCGCTCAGATACTGGAAGTTGAACGCCTGGTGGAGTTCGTCCGGGCGGACGTAGTTCGCCGTACGGCCGACGGTCGAGGTCCAGGCCTCGGCGACGGCGATCCGCTCACCGGCGTAACTGTCCAGCAGGACCCGCCAGTCGCGGTAGATCTCGTGCACGCCGTCCTGGTCGAAGAACGGCAGGAGGTCGTCGGCGAGCAGCCGGACCGTGCCGCCCGCGCCGATGTCGGGCATGCCGGGTGCCTTGACGAGACCGTGGGCGACGTCGACCCGGAAGCCGTCCACGCCCGCGTCGAGCCAGAAGCGCAGGATCGACCGGAACTCCTCGGCGACCTCCGGGTGGTCCCAGTTGAAGTCGGGCTGCTCGGGCGCGAAGAGATGCAGGTACCAGTCGCCGGGCGTGCCGTCGGGGTCGGTGGTGCGGGTCCAGGCAGGGCCGCCGAAGACCGAGGGCCAGTCGTTGGGCGGCAGTTCGCCGCCCGGGCCCTTGCCTGGACGGAAGTGGTAGCGCGTGCGCGCCGCGGATCCGGGGCCGTCCCGCAGGGCCTGCTGGAACCACGGGTGGTCGCCGGACGAGTGGTTGGGCACGAGATCGAAGATGACGCGCAGCCCGAGCGCGTGGGCGTCGCCGATGAGCGCCCGCGCGTCGTCGAGCGTGCCGAACATCGGGTCGACGGCGCGGTAGTCGGCGACGTCGTACCCGGCGTCGGCCTGCGGCGACGCGTAGAACGGGCTCAGCCACACGGCGTCCACGCCGAGGTCCCTGAGATGCGGCAGTCGGCCGCGTACCCCGGCGAGATCGCCCATGCCGTCGCCGTTCGCGTCGGCGAAGCTGCGCGGATAGACCTGGTAGATCACCGCGTCCCGCCACCAGCCGGAGCTGGGGTCCGGTGCGCGGCGCCCGGAGGCACCGCCGGCGGTTGCGGCGATGTGCTGGGTCATGATGTCCCTGACGTGTCTTGATGTGGCTTGATGCCGGAATTCGAGACCCTGTTCGCGACCGGCCGCGAATGCGGGACCCCCGCCGTCGGGGGATGATCGGTCGGATGGTGGGTATCTGGCAAACTCTCTCACTATGGGTGAAACGACCGTGCAATCGCAGGAAGGCCGAACGGCTGCCACGTCACCCACGAAGGACGAGGAAGCCGAGGCGTCAGAAGTGACAGAACCGCAGGCCACGGCGACTCGCCGGAGCTGGATCCAGCGGGCGAGAACGCCCCGCCACCCACGGATCTGGTTCGAGATCCTGCTGATCGGCGTCAGTTACTGGGTGTATTCACTGATCCGGAACGCGGTCCCCGAACAGCGCGTCAAAGCGTTGCACAATGCGAACTGGATTTGGCATACCGAACATACTTTGGGAATTGCGTTCGAACAGTCGGTCAATCACGCCTTGAATTCTGTGACCTGGCTTATTGTAGGCATGAACTACTACTACGCAACTCTCCACTTCATTGTCACCATCGGTGTGCTCATCTGGTTGTACCGCCGTCATCCGGGCCGTTATGCCGCCGCCCGGCTCGCCCTCTTCGCGACCACCGTGGTGGCCCTGCTCGGTTACTACCTGTATCCGCTGGCGCCGCCCCGGCTGATGACGCACACCCACTTCATCGACACGGTCGCCGTGCACCAGACCTGGGGCTCGATGTCCGCCGGCAGCCTCAAGCAGGTGTCGAACCAGTACGCGGCCATGCCGTCGATGCACATCGGCTGGTCGCTGTGGTGCGGGATCACCATCTTCGCGCTGGCCAAGACGCCGTGGGCGCGGATCCTGGGCCTGCTCTACCCGTGTGTCACGCTGCTGGTCATCGTCTCCACCGCGAACCACTTCGTGCTGGACGCGGTCGGCGGGGCGCTGTGCCTGGCCTTCGGGTACGCCGTGTCGTACGCCTGGTACCGGCGGCTGCCGTACCAACTGCCCAGGCTCCCGGCGGCGGACGAGAAGCAGCGGGCGTCCGTCGGCTCCTGAGCGGCGTGCGGGCGTGCGGGCGTGAGCGGCGTGCGGGCCAGGCCCCGTCGCGCGGCGCCCGCTACGTCGCGTCGTAGAACAGCTCCTCCATCACGGCGCGCGCCCTGCGCGTCGTACGGCGGTAGTCCTCCAGCATGTCGCCGATGTGGCCGGGCCCGTAGCCCAGGTAGCGGCCCATCGCGCCCAGTTCACGGCCGTCCGAGGGAAACGTGTCGCCCGGCCTGCCCCGTACCAGCATCACACCGTTGCGCACCCGCGTCGCCAGCACCCACGCCTCGTCCAGCGTCCGCGCCTCCTCCTCGCCGAGCAGCCCCGCCTCGCGCGCGGCGGCGAGCGCGGCGCGGGTGCGGGTGGTCCGCAGCCCCGGCACCGCCCAGGCGTGCCGCATCTGGATCAGCTGGACCGTCCACTCGACGTCGGAGAGCCCGCCCCGGCCGAGCTTGGTGTGCAGGGTCGGGTCGGCGCCGCGCGGCATCCGTTCCGTCTCCATCCGCGCCTTGAGCCGGCGGATCTCCCGTACCGCGTCCTCGCCGAGGCCTTCGACGGGGTAGCGCAGCGGGTCGACCAGCTCGACGAACCGCCGTCCCAGGTCCGGGTCGCCCGCCATCGGCTCGGCGCGCAGCAGGGCCTGGCTCTCCCAGCCGAGCGACCAGCGCCGGTAGTACGCGGCGTAGGAGGCGAGCGTACGGACCAGCGGGCCGCTCTTGCCCTCGGGGCGCAGATCGGCGTCGATCATCAGCGGCGGGTCGGCCGTGGGGATCTGCAGCAGCCTGCGCATCTCGGCGACGACGGTGTTGGCGGCGCGGGCCGCCTCCGGCTCGTCCACGCCTTCCCGTGGCTCGTGCACGAAGAGCACGTCCGCGTCGGAGCCGTACGCCAGCTCGTGGCCGCCGAAGCGGCCCATGCCGATGACGCTGAAGCGGGTGGGCAGGGTGTCACCCCACTCGGCCCGCACGGCGGCGCGCAGGGCGCCGGCGAGGGTGGCCGCGTTCAGATCGGTGAGGGCGTTGCCGACGCGGTCGACCAGGGCGCCGGGGTCCTCCTCCGCCGGGCTGTCCTCCGTACCGTACGAGCCGATGAGGTCGGCGGCGGCCGTACGGAACAGCTCCCGCCTGCGAACGCCGCGCGCCGACGCGACAGCGCCTTCGGCGGTGTCCGCCCTGCCGACCGCCGCGACGATCTCCTGCTCAAGGCCCGCGCGGGCGCGCGGCTCAAGACCGTGCGGGTCGCCGAGGATCGCGACCGCCTCGGGAGCCCGCAGCAGCAGGTCGGGGGCGAGCCGCCCGGCCGACAGGACACGCGCCAGATTCTCCGCCGCCGCGCCCTCGTCCCGCAGCAGCCGCAGATACCAGGGCGTCTTGCCCAGGGCGTCGGAGACCTTGCGGAAGCCCAGCAGCCCGGCGTCCGGGTCGGCGGAGTCGGCGAACCAGCCGAGCAGCACCGGCAGCAGCGTCCGCTGGATGGCCGCCTTGCGGCTCACGCCCGACGACAGCGCCTCCAGATGCCGCAGCGCGGCCACCGGGTCGGCGTAGCCGAGCGCTTCGAGCCGCTGCCCCGCCGCCTTCGCGCTGAGCCGGATCTCACCGGGGGCGAGCTGGGCGACCGCGTCGAGCAGCGGCCGGTAGAACAGCTTCTCGTGCAGTCGGCGCACCACCGAGGCGTGCCGCTTCCACGCCTTGTTCAGCTCGGCGACGGGATCGCCGCGCAGTCCGAGGGAGCGGCCGAGCCTGCGCAGATCGGCCTCGCCCTCGGGCACCAGATGGGTGCGGCGCAGCCGGAACAGCTGGATGCGGTGCTCCATGGTGCGCAGGAAGCGGTACGCCTCGTCGAGTTGGGCGGCGTCGGCCCTGCCGACGTATCCGCCCGCGGCGAGCGCCGCCAGCGCTTCGAGCGTCGAGCTGCGGCGCAGCGAGGAGTCGTTGCGGCCGTGCACCAACTGCAGGAGCTGTACGGCGAATTCGACGTCCCGCAGGCCGCCGGGCCCGAGCTTCAGTTCACGCTCGACCTGCCCGGCCGGGATGTTGTCGACGACCCTGCGGCGCATCTGCTGCACGTCGGGCACGAAGTGGTCGCGCTCGGCCGCCTGCCACACGAGCGGGGCGAGCGCGTCGATGTACGCGGCCCCGAGCGCCGCGTCCCCGGCCACCGGACGTGCCTTGAGCAGCGCCTGGAACTCCCAGGTCTTGGCCCAGCGCTGGTAGTAGGCGAGATGGCTGCTGAGCGTGCGGACGAGCGGCCCGTTGCGGCCCTCGGGCCGCAGATTCGCGTCGACGGGCCAGATGGTCCCCTCGGCGTTCGTCTCGGAGCAGATCCGCATGAGGTGCGACGCGAGCCGGGTGGCCGCCTGGACGGCCTTGCCCTCGTCGGCGTCCTCGGGAGCGCCCTCGGGCAGGTCGCCGACGAAGATCACGTCCACGTCGGAGACGTAGTTCAGCTCGTGGCCACCGCACTTGCCCATCGCGACGACGGCCAGCCGGCAGGCCGCCGCGTCCTCCGGTGCGGCGGCGCAGGCCATCGTGAGCGCGGCGCGCAGGGTGGCGGTGGCGAGGTCGGCCAGCTCGGCCGCCGCCTGGGCCACGTCCGTCGTACCGCAGACGTCCCTGGCGGCGATGGCGAGCAGGCAGCGGCGGTAGGCGACCCGCAGCGACACGGGGTCGGTGGCGTCGGCCAGGCCGCGCTCGAACTCGGCGACACCGGGGTGCAGGTCGGCCGACTCGTAGGTGACCAGGACGCGCCAGTCCGCCGGGTGCCTGGCCAGATGGTCGCCGAGCGCCTCGGACGCCCCGAGCACGCCGAGCAGCCGGTCCCGCAGCGGCTTGGCCGTGACCAGCGTGTCCAGCAGGACGTTGCGCTCCTTCGGCTCCTGCGCCTCGGCCAGCCGGACGAGACCGCGCAGCGCCAGATCGGGGTCGGCGGTGGCGCCGAGTGCGTCGAGGAGCAGCGGATCGGACCGTATGGCGGACATCTCGGGGGTGTCGAGGAACCGCTCGGCGGTGGAGGGATCGGTGAAGCCGTGCCGCAGCAGACGGGTGAACGTACTGCTCCTGCGCCCCGGCACCGTCATCTGGGTCTCTCTCTCCTGTCGCACCGGCCCCGGACCACGAGGGTCCCGGACCTCTCGGATCAAGGTCCGGATCCGAGAGTAGTCGCAGCCCAGCGATGAGTCTCGGGCGCGCGCACGGTCTACACATGGCAGGAGCGAACGTACGGCGTGAACGAGTGGACGACCGAGAGGACAGCGTCATGGCGCAGCAGACCCCGCGTACCGAGCTGGACGCCCGCTACGGCGAACCGCGGGCCACCGCGACGGAGTGGGGGCGGGCGGTGACGCTGCTGACGGAGGCGGAGCTGTTCTGGCTGACGACGGTACGTCCGGAGGGCCGCCCGCACGTCACACCGCTGCTGGCGGTGTGGTCGGACGGCGCGCTGTACTTCTCCACGGGGGCGCGGGAGCGCAAGGCGCGCAATCTCGCCCAGAACCCGGAGGTGGTGCTGACCACCGGCACGAACGCCCTGCACGGCGGCTGCGACCTGGTGGTCGAGGGCCGGGCGGTGCGGGTGACGGACGACGCCCGGCTGACGGCGCTCGCCACTGCGTGGGAGGAGAAGTACGGCGCGGACTGGCACTTCGACGTACGGGACGGCGCGTTCGCCGGTGAGCGGGGCAACGTGGCGTATGTCTTCGAGGTGGCGCCGCGCACGGCGTTCGGCTTCGGGAAGGCGCCGTACAGCCAGACGCGGTGGGAGTTCGGGTGAGGGGTCAGGGGGCCTGGTCGACCGGGGCCGCTGTGGGCGAGCGGCGCGAGAGGGCGAGCAGCATCATCAGCCCGATGGCGACGCCCAGCCACACCAGCGCCGCCCAGAGGGCCTGAATGATCCAATTGCCCCCGTCCAAGCCCTGGATGACGAGAAAGCACGACGCCGACCCCATCGCGACGAGCGAGATCAGGTTCCCTGAACCGGACGGCAGCCCGTCAATCTCCCCCGCCATTCCCGAGATGGCGAAGCCGACAAACAGGAAGAACGGGATTCCCAGGAGTCCGAACCCCAACGTCACCCAGGAGAAGTCCGCCAGGAGCAGGGGCACGGCGCAGGCCGGCGGAATACATGCGGCTACGCAGCCGAGAGCGCCGTCGCCCGGCGTGGCCGCAGTCTGCCGGGTCCTGCTCCACACCACGAGCAGCAACACACCGACGGCCAGTGCGATCGTCGGTGCCCACCACAGCTCCGCCGCAGAAGTGGTCGCGATCAATGCCGTGTTGACGGCGGCGCCGCCCAGCACGGCGACCCGTCGGGTCGCCCGGGGCGACAGCCGCTCGGGTACGGC
>NZ_JTIY01000001.1:4145155-4147672 GCF_000818175.1 Streptomyces sp. AcH 505 | reverse complement strand
CAGCCGCTCGGGTACGGCGGGTTTGGCCGTCGCAGGCGTCGCCGGGCTGACCGCAGTCGGCTTCGGCACAGCCTGCTTCGCCGGGGCCGTAGCCGTCGGCGCGAAGGCATCAGCCACGCGCACCGGTGGGCGTACCGGCGGCGCGTCCCTGGGCGGTGGCGCCGGCTGCGCCCGTGCTCCGTCCGGGAGTGCGCCGATCCGGTCCGCCACCGTACGGGCATCGGCCGGGCGCAGGTCCGGGTCCTTGGCGAGCAGGTCGAGGACCAGCGCGTCCCACTCGGGCCCAAGGCCCGGCCGGTGGGCGCTGGGTGGGGTCGGCGGCTCGTCGAGGTGTTTGCGCAGCACCACGTGCCAGGCGCTCGCGGGGAACGGCGTACTGCCGGTCAGCAGCACGTAGAGCACACAGCCCAGGGAGTAGAGGTCGCTGCGCGCGTCGAGCGTGCGGTCCCCGCGTGCCTGTTCCGGTGACATGTAGGCGGGCGTGCCCATCATGCCGCCCGACGCGGTGAGCGTGGTGAGGTCGGTGGTGCCGGTGAAGCGGGCGAGGCCGAAGTCGAGGACGACGGCGCGTCCGTCCTCGTTGAACATGACGTTCGCCGGTTTGAGGTCGCGGTGCACGATGCCCGCCTTGTGGGCGACCTGCAGGGCGCGGCAGATGTCCCGCACCCAAGCCTTGACCTGGGCGAGGTCCGTCGTCGTACCGTTCAGCAGGCGGTCGAGCGAGCGGCCGGGCAGCTCCTCCATCACCAGGAACAGCACCGTACCGGTGGGCAGTTCCTCCGTGCCGGAGTCATGGACCGTGACGATGTGCGGGCTGTTGAGCCGGGCCGCGGCCATCGCCTCGCGTTCGAACCGCTCGGCCGACACCCGCTCGGCCTCATCACCCAGCCCGGCCTGCGCGTTGAGCGTCTTCACCGCGACCGGGCGGCGCAGCCGCTCGTCCGTGGCGTGCCACACCGTGCCCATACCGCCCGAGCCGATGCGCGCGCCGATCCGGTAGCGACCGGCCAGCAGTGTGCCTTCCACGTGGCATCTCCCCCTCTTCCACGACGTTCGCAGTCTGTCACCGGTGGTTGGCTTGCTGTGTGACTTCGGACAAGGAACAGCCGACCTGGGCCCGGGAAGCGCTGGCCCGGATCGACCGCTATCAGGACGCGCTCCCCCGCAGGGCCGGGCGGGCGGAGGACTTCGGGCCGTTGACCCTGTTCGTGCGGCGCGACGGCGGAGGACCGCTGCACGCCCGACCGTCCCCGGGCGGCGCTGCCGCACGGCGGGCGGTGCGCGCGGCTGATGTCGAGCGGGTACGCGACCGGCAGCGGGCGCTCGGTGTTCCCGAGGTCTTCGAATGGGTCGCCGAGTCGGCGCCCGAGCTGCGTGAGGCGGCGGAGGAGGCCGGACTGACCGTCCAGGAGAGGCCGTTGCTGGTCTTTCCCGCCGACGTACCAACACCTTTCGCGGCGGCGGGCGCCGTACCGGCCGGGATCTCCGTACGTACGGTCGCGGCCGACGACCCGAGGCTGGCGAGCGCGGTCGCCGTCGCGCATCTCGCCTTCGCCGAGCTGGGCACGCATGTCGGTACGGCGGGCGCGGCCGAACTGGCTGTCGCCGTACGGGTGTACGCGCCGGAGACCGCGCGGACGGCCGGACAGATCCGCGCGGGTACGAAGACCGTCGTCGCGGCGGTGGAGGTGACGGCGGGCGGCAGGGCCGGGGGCGCGCTCAGCTCCGGGATGCTGCCCGGCGTGATCGACGGCTGCACCGAGATCAGCGCGGTCGGCACCCTGCCTGCCGCGCGGCGGCGCGGCCTTGCCGGGGCGGTCACGGCGCGGCTGGTGGCCGAGGCACGCGAACTCGGCGCGCGGACGGTGTTCTTGGGCGCGACGGACGAGACGGTGGCCCGCGTCTATGGCAGGCTCGGCTTCCGCCGGGTGGGTACGTTCCTGGAGGCGGAACCGGCGCGTTGAGCGTTTCGGCTGACCGTTCAGAGGTCGAGCTGGAACTCCAGCGACGTGTGCGTGGGGACGTACCCGAGCGCGTCGTTGATGCTCCGCATGGGCCGGTTGCTGTCGGCGGTGTCGGTCAACAGACCGTCGAGGTTCGGGTGTTGTTCGCGCGCCTGGCGGATCGACTCGGCCTTCATCCAGCGGCCGAGGCCGTGCCCGCGGTGGAGCGGCAGCACCGCCGTGCCGTAGTGCTGACCGTCGCCCGTACCGGCACCGGGGACGACGAGTTCGGTGAACCCGGCGATCGAGCCGTCCGACTCGGCCACGGCGGCGACGGTGTGCAGCACGTCGCCCCGGTCCTCGACGGCGCGCGCCGCTGCCTTGACCCGCTCGGCGTCCCAGACCTGGCGCCCGTAGTCGGCGTCCTCCAGCGGCATGTCGTCCATGGCCCGGCGGGACGCGGTGAACGTGTCGAGGAGTTCGTCGGGCACCGTGCCGGACCAGGACGTCAGCCGGTACCCGGGGTGCGGGCGCTCGACGAGGGCGGTGGGCGCGGCGGTGTCGGCGGCGGCGA
>NZ_JTIY01000001.1:4132686-4144525 GCF_000818175.1 Streptomyces sp. AcH 505 | reverse complement strand
TGCGGAAGCCCCGGGCCGGCAGGAACTCCTCCCCCGCCGAGCCCGGGTCCGGCTGCGCGATGACGGTACGCCGCCCGTCCGCACGGGCGGCGGCGACGGCGGCGTCCAGCAGCGCGGAACCGACCCCGGCCCGGCGCTCGGCCGGGTGCACCCGCAGATCGAGTTCGGCGAGATGTTCCTGACCGGCCCGGGTGAATACCCGCAGGAACGCCGTACCGACCGGACTCCCGTCCACACCGACGGCGAGCCATACGAGCCGGTGACTCGTGGCACTGCGGTCGGGATCGACCAGCGGGACGACACGTATCGGCAAGGCGTCTCCGTCAGGAACGGGGGATCGCGGCGCGGGCCGCGGCGGCGCTCCCCAGTATCACTACTGGAAGTGGCCGGGTCCCACGACTTTCCACTGCTTGGTGTCCGGGGTCTTGACGGCGGAGTACGGAACGTTGAAGTCCAGTACCTGCTTGGTGGTGCGCTTGATCGCCCACAGTGTGGGCTTCTTGGCGGACCGGTCCCAGGCGATGGCCTGGCCCTCGACGTCCGGCAGGGTGACGGTCGCGTCCCAGGTCAGGTCCGAACTCTCGGCAGGGATGCTCATCACGTACGCCTCGCCGAGGTCGTGCCCGGTGAGCCAGAGCCGGCCGTCGGGGCCCCAGGAGCCGCCGGAGTTGCTCATGGGCCGCACCCGGTCGAGGATCGCCTGCGGGAGCGTCCAGGACTGCTCGACGGCGAACTTGTCGTTCATCTTCACGATCTGGGTGTTGTCCGTCTTCCCGTACGGCTCGGTCTGCCCGGACCCGACGATGTCGTAGTTGGCGAACCCGGCCCACCAGGCGCCGTCGTGGCGGTCGAGCCAGGTCAGCGAGCCGCGGTAGATGCCGAAGCTGAAGGTGTCGAGGTGCCGCATGGTGCGGGTGTCGAAGACCTCGACCGAGCTTTTCTCCGGGTACGTGCTGTAGTTGGACGTCGCGGCGTAGAGCTTGTCCCCGACCACGGCGGCGCTGTCCATGTGCGTGATGGGGCCGTCCGCGTCGCCGACGAACTGGAGCAGCGGCTTGCCGGTGGCCCTGTCGTGCTTGGTGATGGTGCTGTTGTTGACCGCGTAGAAGTACTTCTTGTCGACGGCGACGCCCTGGTTGGCGTCGAAGGTGTCGTACGACCTGGCGAGCGTCGCGGTGAGGGTGGGCGGCGCGGGTACGGCGGCGGGTGCCTTGACGGGCGCCTGCACGCTGTCCGCGGCCTGCGCCCTGTCCGCGGCCTGCGCAGGACCGGCGGCCTGAGCGGGCAGCCCGAACCCCAGCAGCGCGCCGGCGGCGATCGAGACGACGGCTCCGGTGACGATTTTCGTTCTGACGAGCATGGTGTCCTCCACGAAGGGTGTGGGCCCGGCGGCGTGACCGGACCAGTTCCTTACGCGAATGACGCGAACTGCCCCGGCCCGCCGCCGAGAACACTCCCGCCCCGTCCACTCCCCCGTGCAAACTCGACCCGACCGCACCATGAACCGATCACGTAGGGACGGCGCATGCCGCTATCGCTCCACCACATCGTCATCGACGCCCACGACCTGCCCGCCCTGGCCCGCTTCTGGTCCCAGGTGCTGGACTGGCGGATCCTCTCCGAACGCCCCCGCGAGGTGGTGATCGGCCCGTCCGAAACGGCCCCGGTCGGCATCTGCTTCATGCCGGTCCCCGACCGGAAGACCACCAAGAACCGCCTCCACCTGGACCTGACCCCGTCCGCCGAGGACCGCGAGGCAGAAATCGCCCGCGTCCTCGCCCTGGGCGCGACCCGGGTGGACATGGGCCAGTCGGGGACGGAGTCCTGGACGGTCCTGGCGGACCCGGAAGGCAACGAGTTCTGCGTGATCCGCGCCAAGACGACCCTGATCGCCTGACGAAGTCGCGGACCGTCAACTACTCGACCGCAGCTCCCTTTCAGCGAGAGCGCGGAAGGTGCCTGCGGGGCGGCCGGTGAGGCGCTGGACGTTGTCGGTGACACGGTCCTCGGACCCCTCGGCGATGGCCCGGTCCATGCCGGCCAGCAGCGCGGCGAACTCCGCCGGAATCTGCGCAGCGAGACGGTCGCGCAGTTGCTCGTACGACAACTGGCGGTGAGACACCGGCCGTCCGGTGACCTCGGTGATGATGGCGGCGATCTCGTCGTAGCTCAGCGCCTCGGGCCCGGTGAGGACGAGATCGGTGTTGGGGGCCTGTTCGCCGGTCAGGGCGCTGACGGCGACGGCCGCGATGTCCTCGGCGTCGACGAAGCCGACGCGTCCGCTCCCGGTCGCGGACCGGATGACGCCCTCCTCGCGGATGCTCTCGGCGTGTGCGTGCGCGCCGGTGAAGTTCTGCATGAACCAGGAGGGCCGCAGCACCGCCCACTCGTCGAACAGGCCGGGCAGCGCCTGGTGCACCGCGCCCACCGCCGGTCCGCCCTCGGGGATGGCCGAGGAACTGAGAAGCACGGCGCGGCGCACGCCGGCGGTACGGGCCCGGCGGAGGAACGGCAGCATGACGGTCGCGGGGTCGGAGTCGCCCAGCGGCGGAATGAGGTAGACGCGGTCGACCCCTTCGAGGGCGGCGGCATGCGTGCCGGGCTCGTACCAGTCGAAGGCCACCGGCTCCGCGCCGGCGACGGGGGCGGCGCGACGGCTGGCGGCTTTGACCCGGTGACCCGCGGCTGTGAGCTGCGCCGCGGTACGGCTCCCGGTGGTGCCGGTCGCGCCGATGACCAGAGTGGCGGCGCCGGTCATCGACCGCTCCTCGTGAAGTCGGTGCCGGGTTCGAGGACGGCGAGCGGGTTCCAGTAGTCGCGGTACGAGGTGAAGCGGCCGTCCCGGACGGTCACGACGGCGATGTACGTCATGTCGAAGGCGCTGTCGGTCTCCACCCGGCGTCCGACGCCGCGCATCTCGACCACGATGACCTCCGGCTCTGCGGTCTCGTGGATCCGCAGGGCGGGAAAGTCGTGCAGATCGATGTGGTCCGGGTAGTGCCGCATGTAGTCGGCGACGGCTTCCTTGCCGTCGAGCCGCGCGGGCCAGCCTTCGGGGGCGAAGGGGAATTCCATGACGCCGTCCTCGGCCCAGAGGCCGACCCAGCCGGACATGTCCTTGTCCAGCAGCAGTCGCAGACTGTGGCGGTAGAGATCCGCCGGGGAAGTCGGTGCGGACATGAGTATCCTCCGTCTCATACAATCCGGACCTCGGGTCCGGATTGATTCAACGATACGGACCCTGGGTCCGTTTCGCAAACGAAGGAGCACCATGACCGAGCGCAAGCCCCGCAAGGACGCCGCCCGTAACCGGGAGGCCGTCCTGGCGGCAGCCGACGCGCTCTTCGCCCGCGGCGAGAGCCCCGAAGAGATCACCATGGCCGACATCGCGGCGGCGGCCGGCGTCGGCAAGGGCACGCTCTTCCGCGCGTTCGGCGACCGCCCGGGCCTGCTCCGCGCGCTGTACGAGACGCGACTCGAACCACTCGGAGAGGCGATCGAGACCGGCCCCCCACCCCTGGGCCCCGCCACCCCACCCCGCGACCGCCTGCCGGCCCTGCTCGACGCCGTCCTCTGCTTCAAACTCGACAACCGCCGCCTGGCCCTGGCCTTGGAGGAGAGCGGGAGCAACAGCCCTTACCAGGCTGAGCATTACGAGCGCTGGCACCACCTGATCCGCGACGTACTGGACCAGATCCCCGGCCTGCCCGACCCCGACTTCACGGCCCACGCCCTACTCGCCGCGACCCGCGCCGACCTGGTCGAACACCTGGCGGAGAAGGAGCGGGTACCGCGCGACCGCATGCGCACACAGTTGGCGACCTTCACCGCCAGGGTCCTGGGCTGATTCCCTCACCCCTGAGGGCAGACACGACAACGGGCCGACGGTTCGCACCCGTCGGCCCGGCGTCGCGTTCGGTCTGCGGCTACAGCACCGGGAGGCTCTTGCGGAGTTCGAAGGCCGTGACCTCGCTCCGGTACTCCTCCCACTCCTGCTTCTTGTTGCGGAGGAAGAAGTCGAAGACGTGCTCGCCCAGCGTTTCCGCCACCAGTTCGCTGCGTTCCATCAGGGCGATGGCCTCGCCGAGGTTCTGCGGGAGAGGTTCGATGCCCATCGCGCGGCGTTCGGCGTCGGAGAGGGCCCAGACGTCGTCGTCGGCGCCTGCCGGGAGTTCGTAGCCCTCCTCGATGCCCTTGAGGCCCGCTGCGACCAGGACCGCGTAGGTGAGGTAGGGGTTGGCGCCCGAGTCGATGGAGCGGACCTCCACGCGGGCCGAGCCCGTCTTGCCCGGCTTGTACATCGGGACGCGGATCAGGGCCGAGCGGTTGTTGTGGCCCCAGCAGATGTACGAGGGGGCCTCGCCGCCCGAGCCGGCCGTGCGGCTGGAGCCGCCCCAGATGCGCTTGTACGAGTTGACCCACTGGTTGGTGACGGCGGAGATCTCGGCGGCGTGCTTCAGCAGGCCGGCGATGAAGGAGCGGCCCACCTTCGACAGCTGGTACTCGGCGCCCGACTCGTAGAACGCGTTGCGGTCGCCCTCGAAGAGGGAGAGGTGGGTGTGCATGCCCGAGCCCGGGTACTCCGAGAACGGCTTCGGCATGAACGTGGCCTGGACGCCCTGCTCCAGCGCGACCTGCTTCATGACCAGCCGGAACGTCATGACGTTGTCGGCGGTGGACAGCGCGTCCGCGTAGCGGAGGTCGATCTCCTGCTGGCCCGGGGCGCCCTCGTGGTGGCTGAACTCCACGGAGATGCCCATGGATTCGAGCATCGTGATCGCCTGGCGGCGGAAGTCCATGCCCACGTTCTGCGGAGTGTGGTCGAAGTAGCCCGAGCTGTCGGCGGGGGTCGGGCGGGTGCCGTCGACCGGCTTGTCCTTCAGCAGGAAGAACTCGATCTCGGGGTGGGTGTAGAAGGTGAAACCCAGGTCGGAGGTCTTGGCCAGCATCCGCTTCAGCACGTAGCGCGGATCGGCGAAGGACGGCGAGCCGTCGGGCATCAGGATGTCGCAGAACATCCGGGCCGTGCCGGGCGCCTCGGCGCGCCAGGGCAGGATCTGGAAGGTCGCCGGGTCCGGCTTGGCGATCATGTCGGACTCGTAGACGCGGGCGAAGCCCTCGATCGCCGAGCCGTCGAAGCCCATGCCCTCGTCGAAGGCCTGCTCCAGCTCGGCGGGCGCGACGGCGACCGACTTCAGGAAACCGAGAACATCGGTGAACCACAGACGCACGAAGCGGATGTCGCGCTCCTCCAGCGTCCGGAGCACGAATTCCTGCTGCTTATCCATGTTTGCTGTCCTACCCATCTTTGCTGGTCAGGCCATCCGCTCCGATGCCGAGGGCACGTGGGGGGCTCCTGGGGGCACGCATCGGCACACGAGCATCCCACCGCACGATTTCCAGCACGTTGCGAGGTTCTGTACGGGGCCTCGCGACGGGGTGGAAGTACGTCCCCGCTGCCCATAGTGCCTGCCCAGACGGCGTGCGGCTAACAGTGGACCGCAATCGGCGCCGCAAGGGGGAGCAAAACGGGAGGTAAGAGGAGGGAAAGAAAGGGGTCAGGAGGCGTGTCGTGGGTGGGTGTCCGACCAGCCGGGGGGATAGGCCTCCGCCGTGTCACCGGGAATCGCCGGCTCCCCGCCCGCCTCGGTGAACGCGGCGAGCGCCGTGACCAGTGCCGACCGCTGGCCGGGGCTGAGCCGCTGGACGATCGCCGCGACCTCGCGGTGGCGCGCGGCCTTCACCTCGGCGACCAGCCGGCGCCCCTCTGGGGTCAGCCGCAGCATCGTCTCGCGCCGGTTGGCGGGGTTGCTCTGCCGGTCGGCGAGGCCCGCGGCGATCAGCCGGTCCAGCATCCGCATCGCCGTGGACGGATTCACCCCGAGCCGCTCGGCCAGCTGCACCAGCTTGGCGTCGCCGTGCGCCGCGAGCACCATCAGCAGCCGGAACTGCGGCAGGGTGACGCCCTCGGTGACGGCGGCGAGGGAACGGGCGGACACGGCGATCAGCAGCCGGGAGGCCGCCAGGACCGCGGCGGTCACGTCGTCGACGCCCGGTTCGGCTTCCGGGGCGTCGGACGCGTTCGGCACGGCCTCCCCCGTACCGTCCGATTCGTCCGGTGAGGGCGGCTCTGCGGGCTCGGTCATGGCTCTTTGTACCGCGTCGGACCCCACTCCCGTACCGCACTGTGCCCTACCGAGGGTCGTACGCACTACGATCTGCGCCCATGGGGGGACCGCGGCACCGGCAGCGAATACGGGTCACGCGTCCCACGGCGCTGCTGGGTGCCGTGGCGACGCTGTTCGCCGCACTCCTCATCTGTACCGGCGCCGACCACCCCCGTACGACAGAGGCGACGAACGCGACCGGCGCGTCCGGCATGACCCTGGTCACCGGCGCCGGGGCCGAACATCCCGCCGAGGCCGCCTACGTCTGCCCGTACGACCCCACAGGCTGCAGCCTGTTCCCGCATCTGAGCCCGGCCGTACTCACCGTGCCGCCGCCGGCCGCGCCGCTCGGCGCCGACGTACAGCCCGTACGTCTCGAACTGCCCCACCCCGACGGCCGGTCGCTCCGGTCCGGCGGGGCGCGGGCCCGGGCGCCCGACCTCCATGTCCTTCAAGTGCTGCGCACCTGACGGAGCCGGTTTCCCCAGGCCACGGAGTCCCGCCCGGGATTCCTCCTCCGTCCCCACAGCCACCCCCATAAGGACACGACATCATGGCTTCCAAGTCCCAGTCCGCCGAGCGCAAGGCCCGAATAGAGGAGATGCGCCGCGCCGAGCACGCGCGCGAGCGGCGCAACCGCATCCTCACGATCTCCATCAGCGCCGTGGTGGTGCTGGCGCTCGTCGGGTTCGGTGCCTTCGTACTCAACAAGAAGTCCGACGAGAAGGACGAGCAGCAGGCAGCGGCCAAGGCCCCCATCAAGGGCGAGAAGTCCTGGGACGCCAAGAAGCTGACCCGCAACCACGTCGAGAAGGCCGTCAGCTACCCGATGAAGCCGCCGGTGGGTGGCGACCACAACCCGGTGTGGATCAACTGCGACGGCGACGTCTACAAGAAGCCCATCCCCGACGTCAACGCCGTCCACGCGCTGGAGCACGGCGCCGTGTGGGTCACGTACACGGACAAGGCGTCGGCCGACGACGTGAAGGCGCTCGACGACAAGGTCTCGAAGACCCCGTACTCGCTGATGAGCCCGTACCAGGGCCAGGCCGGCGCGATCATGCTGAGCGCCTGGGGCAAGCAGGTCACCGTGGACAGCGCGAGCGACCCGCGGGTCAACGCCTTCTTCACGAAGTACGTGCAGGGCGCGCAGACGCCGGAGCCGGGCGCTGCCTGCACGGGCGGGCTGGACGGCCCCAAGTGACCCGCACCAACTGGGCGGCGATCACCGCTGTCGTCCTGGCGCTGCTGTTCGCCGGTACGGCGAGTGTGATCGCCGCGGGGAACGACGACGGGCCGAGCGGCCCCGCCACCCCGACGACGCAGTCGGCGGACGCGGGCTTCGCCCGTGACATGGCCGTCCACCACCAGCAGGCCGTCGAGATGTCCTTCATCGTGCGGGACGACACGGACGACGAGGACGTGCGCCGGCTGGCGTACGACATCGCCAACACGCAGGCCAACCAGCGCGGGATGCTGATGGGCTGGCTCGACCTGTGGGGGCTGCCGAAGACGGCGGCCGACCAGGCGCCGATGTCCTGGATGCCGATGGACATGCAGATGGGTCCCGGGCACGCGATGCACCAGGCCCACGACGGTTCGCTGATGCCGGGCATGGCCACCAACACCGAGCTGGACCAGCTGCGCACAGCGCGCGGCAAGCAGGCCGAGGTGCTGTACCTCCAGCTGATGACCGACCATCACAAGGGCGGGATCACCATGGCCGAGGCGTGCGCGAAGCTGTGCGCGCCGGGCACGGAGCGGGAACTGGCACAGGGGATGGCGCTGTCGCAGCAGTCCGAGATCAAGCTGATGGCGGACATGCTCAAGGAGCGGGGCGCGAAGCCCCGCCCGTAAGCGAGCAGCGAGCGACCGCCGGGCGCGGCAGGGGCACACATCCCGGCCGCGCCCGGCATCGCGTCAGAGAGACGATTACACTGGGCCGCGTGCCTCAACTACGTCTCGCTCTGAATCAGATCGACTCGACCGTCGGCGACCTCGCCGCGAACTCCGAGGCGATCGTCCACTGGACCCGGCACGCCGCCGAGCAGGGCGCGCATGTCGTCGCGTTCCCCGAGATGGTGCTGACCGGCTACCCCGTCGAGGATCTGGCCCTGCGGTCGTCCTTCGTCGAGGCGTCCCGTACGGCGCTGCGCGCGCTCGCCGTGCGCCTCGCCGACGAGGGCTTCGGCGAGCTGCCGGTGATCGTCGGCTATCTGGACCGCTCCGAGCACGCCCAGGCGCGCTACGGACAGCCCGCGGGGTCCCCGCAGAACGCGGCGGCCGTGCTGCACGACGGTTCCGTCGTGCTGACGTTCGCCAAGCACCACCTGCCGAACTACGGCGTGTTCGACGAGTTCCGCTACTTCGTCCCCGGCGACACGATGCCCGTCGTACGGGTCCACGGCATCGACATCGCGCTGGCGATCTGCGAGGACCTGTGGCAGGACGGCGGCCGGGTGCCGGCCGCCAGGTCGGCGGGGGCCGGGCTGCTGGTGTCGATCAACGCGTCACCGTACGAGCGCGAGAAGGACGACACCCGGCTGGAGCTGGTGCGCAGGCGCGCCAGGGAGGCCGGCTGCACCACCGCGTATCTCGCGATGATCGGCGGCCAGGACGAGCTGGTCTTCGACGGTGACTCGATCGTCGTGGACGAGCACGGCGAAGTCGTGGCGCGCGCACCGCAGTTCGCCGAGGGCAGCGTCATCCTGGATCTCGACCTGCCGGCCGCTGCGGCCGAACCGCCGACCGGCGTCGTGGACGACGGGCTGCGCATCGACCGTGTCGTCCTGTCGGAGAAGCCGCTCCCGGCCTACGAGCCGGAGCTGGCGGGCGGTTACGCCGACCGGCTGGACGACGACGAGGAGATCTACTCCGCCCTGGTCGTGGGGCTGCGCGCGTACGCGGCGAAGAACGGCTTCAGTTCCGTGCTCATCGGCCTGTCGGGCGGGATCGACTCCGCGCTGGTCGCGGCCATCGCCTGCGACGCGCTCGGCGCGCCGAACGTGTACGGGATCTCGATGCCGTCCAAGTACTCGTCGGAGCACTCGAAGGACGACGCGGCCGATCTCGCCGGCCGGACCGGGCTCAACTTCCGGACCTTCGCGATCGAGCCGATGTTCGACGCGTACATGGGCTCGCTCGGTCTGACCGGGCTCGCCGAGGAGAACCTCCAGGCGCGGCTGCGCGGCACGCTGCTGATGGCGCTGTCCAACCAGGAGGGCCAGATCGTGCTCGCCCCTGGCAACAAGTCCGAGCTGGCGGTGGGCTATTCGACGCTGTACGGGGACGCGGTCGGCGCGTACGGCCCGATCAAGGACGTCTACAAGACGGCGGTGTTCCGGCTCGCCCGGTGGCGTAACCGCGCGGCCGAGGAGCGCGGCCAGACGCCGCCGATCCCGGAGAACTCCATCTCCAAGCCGCCGAGCGCCGAACTGCGCCCGGGACAGGTCGACACGGACTCGCTGCCGGACTACGACGTACTGGACCGGATCCTGGAGCTGTACGTCGACCGCGACCAGGGCAAGGACGCGATCGTCGCCGCCGGTTTCGACGAGGCCATGGTCACGAAGACACTGCGGATGGTGGATGTAGCCGAGTACAAGCGGCGGCAGTACCCGCCGGGCACGAAGATCTCGGCGAAGGGCTTCGGCAAGGACCGCAGGCTGCCGATCACCAACCGGTGGCGGGAGAAGACCGGCGGCTGAACCCGGCAGCCGTCAGCCGGGCCGGTTTCCGTCCACCGGCTCGATCGCCGGCCGCCGGCCCGATCAGAGTTCGACGCGCGCCGCGATCGGCAGGTGGTCGCTGCCCGTCCTCGGGAGCGTCCAGGACGACGTCGGCTCGATGCCGCGCACCATGATCTGGTCGATGCGCGCCATCGGGAAGGCGGCGGGCCAGCTGAACCCGTAGCCGTCCCCCGCCGCGCCCTGGGTGGAGCGCATCTGCGAGGTGACCGAGTTCAGCGAGCGGTCGTTCATCGTGCCGTTGAGGTCGCCGAGCAGGATGACCCGGTCCAGCGGTTCGTCCGCGATGGCCTCGCCGAGCGCGTCGGCGCTGTTGTCGCGCTGGTTGGCGGTGAATCCGGCGTGCAGCTTGACTCGTACGGACGGCAGGTGCGCCACGTAGACGGCCACCTTGCCCTCGGGCGTGGTCACGGTCGAGCGCAGGGCCCGGGTCCAGCCCATCTTCGTGTCGACGGGCTCGGTGCCGGTCATCGGGTACTTGCTCCACAGCCCGACCGTGCCCTGCACGGAGTGGTACTTGTACGTCGCCGCCAGCCCCTCGGCGTACGTCGGGACGTCGTCCGCCGTCAGTTCCTCCAGCGCGACGACGTCGGCGCCCGACTTGACCAGGTCGCGCGCGGTGCCGGCCGGGTCGGGGTTCTCCGCGTTGACGTTGTGCGTGGCGACGGTCAGGTCACCGCCGCCGCCCGACTTCTCCAGCAGCAGCCCGCCGAAGAGGTTGATCCAGACGACGGCCGGGAGCAGCAGGGCGATCAGCGCGGTCACCGAGCGGCGCACCAGGGCGAGCACCAGGATCACCGGCACGAGCAGGCCGAGCCAGGGCAGGAACGTCTCGGTGAGGCTGCCCAGGTTGCCGATCTTGTTGGGGATCTTCGAGTGCAGGATCATCAGCAGCGCGGCCAGCACGGCGATGACGGCGAGCACGATGCCGCGCCGCCAGATGTTCCTGTCGCCCCGCCAGCGGTCGAACAGCGTCAGCACTCGCCGGACCCCGGTGCGCTCGTGGTGCGAGCCGGCCGTCACCGACTCCGCCGTGTACTCCTGCGTCATGTCCGCCGCCCTCGCTGCCTTGCCGTGGTGCACGCCCGCCCATGACCCTAGGGGATTCGAGAGGCGGTTTCGTTGCCGTCCCGCGACGGCTGTACGGACACGAGGACGTAACGGACGGGCCACGGGGTTCCGGTCGTGGACGAATGGGCGGCGGCTGTGACAGAACGCGCATGTGCCGCGCATGGTCCCGGCACGACGCGGTCCGGCCGACCGGGCGGCGCCCCGTGCGTCAGTCGTCGTCGCCCGTGGGGCGCAGCCCCTCCAGCACCGTACGGACGATCTGCTCGGCCAGGCCGTCGGGGAGGTCGCCGTACGGGCGGTGCACGGAGCGCATCAGCATGGGGCCCGTCAGCAGGTCGTTCATGAGCTGCGGATCGATGTCGTCGCGCAGCTCGCCGGCCGCGACCGCGCGCAGGATCACCTCGAAGGTGGCCTGGCGGCGCGGCGCGATGACCGTGTCGTGGTACTCGTCCCACAGCTTGGGGTGGCTCTTCATCTCGACGAAGACGTTGTGCAGCATCGCGGACGAGCGCTGGGCGAGGCCGCGTACCCGCATCGCCTCCAGGATGACCACCAGGTCGTCCAGGGCCGAGGTGCCGGGCAGGGCCGGCTCGGGCGGCTCGACCTCGCGCAGGACGTCGACGAACAGCTCTTCCTTGCCGCGCCAGCGCCGGTAGATGGTGGCCTTGCCGACGCCGGCCGTACGGGCGATGCGCTCGATGGAGAGGGCGCCGAGCGGGACGCCGTCCTCCAGCAGGGTCACGACGGCGTCCAGGATCGACCGCTCGACCGCTTCACTGCGTGGCCTGCCGCGCCGCTGCTCCGGTGCGTGACCCTGATCGCGCGCCTGCACGTACTCCGCCTCTCGCCGTCCCT
>NZ_JTIY01000001.1:4125662-4132661 GCF_000818175.1 Streptomyces sp. AcH 505 | reverse complement strand
GCCCCGCCCAAAGGGCGGACGACGATACTTCGCGGACACTCCCTGCCCCCGCCTTGTCGATTCTCCCGCACGACGGGGGCCGGAGGCGCCCGGCGTCAGCGCCGTGCGGCCGGCTCCGTGGCCGGTTCCCGCTTCTCACCGGCGTTCGGCGCCTCGCCGGACCCGTCGGCCGCCGGCCGGCCGGGCAGGAACAGGACGACCACGACGGCGCCGATCAGCGCCACGGCGGCCGAGCCGACGGCCGTGACGTGCATGGCGTGCAGGAACGCGTCGTGCGCCGAGGTGATCAGCGGCCGGCCCGCGGGGCCGAGCTTCTCCGCGATGCCGAGGGTCGCCTCGATCGACTCCCCCGCCGCGTCCCTCGCCCCGGCCGGTACGGCGCCGAGGTGTCCCTCGATGCCGCTGCGGTACGTCGCCGACAGCACGGAGCCGAGTACGGCGATCCCGAGCGCGCCGCCGACCTGCCGGAAGGTGTTGTTGACCGCCGAGCCCGAGCCGGCCTTCTCACGGGGCAGCGCCTGCATGATCGAGACGGTCACCGGCGGCATGATGTGCGCCATTCCGGTGCCCTGGACGAAGAAGACCACGCACAGCACCCAGACGGGCGTGGTGGCGTCGAAGAAGGCGAACATCGCCAGTCCCGCCGCGACGAGCACCATGCCCGCCGTGCAGACGGCGCGCGCGCCGAACCGGTCGACGACCAGCCGGGCCCGTGGCGCGAAGACCATCTGGGCGGCGGCGAGCGGCAGGATCAGCAGCCCGGACTGGAGCGCGCTGTAGCCGCGCACGCTCTGCAGGTAGAAGGCGGAGAAGAAGGTCACGCCCATCAGCGCGAAGAACACCAGCGCGATGGCGGCGACAGCGGCGGCGAAGGCCGGCTTCTTGAAGTACCCGACGTCGATGGCCGGGTGGCTGCTGCGCTTCTCGTGCCAGACGAAGCCGGCCAGCACGGCCACCCCGCCGAGCAGCGGGCCGAGCGAGGAGACCGCGGTGAAGTCGGCCAGCTCGCCGCCGCGGATGATCCCGTACACCAGCAGGACGAGTCCGACGATGGACAGCAGCACGCCCAGCGGGTCGAGCTTCCCCGGCCTGGGGTCCCTGGAGTCCGGCACCAGCAGCACCATGGCGATCAGCGCGACGGCGGCGACCGGCACGTTCACCAGGAAGATGGAACCCCACCAGAAGTGCTCAAGCAGCAGTCCGCCGGTGATGGGGCCGATCGCGATGCCGAGGCCGACACCGCCCGCCCAGATACCGATGGCCTTGGGCTGCTCGTCGCGCTCGAAGACGTTCATCAGCACGGCCAGTGTGGCCGGCATCACAAAGGCGGCGCCGAAGCCCATCAGGGCGCGGAAGGCGATGAGTTGGGCGGGCGAGCCGGACATCGAGGCGAGCGCGGAGCCGACGCCGAAGACGACGATGCCGAAGAGCAGCACCTTCTTGCGGCCGATGCGGTCGCCGAGCAGTCCGGCGGTGAACAGCAGTCCGGCGAAGACGAGCGTGTAGGCGTTGATGGCCCATTCGAGCTGGCTCTGGGTGGCGCCGATGCCGATGGGCTTCGGCGCCGCGATGGTCTTGACGGCCACGTTCAGGATCGAGTTGTCCAGCACGACGATGAGCAGGCTGAACATCAGGACGGCCAGGATGGCCCAGCGCCTGCGGTGGACGGTTTCGGGTATGCGTGGCGCGGCGGCGGGGCCGCCGGACGGTATGGACATGGCGAACAGCGTAGAGCAATTTCGATACGAGACCGTCTCGTATTGGAAATTCTTTGCCCGCGGGGACGGGTCCCGAACCCGCACCGGGAGAGCGGCGGAGACCCGGCTGCCCCACCCCCACTTCCCGTCAGCTCCGTGGAGTGCCACCATGGGTGTGGTCCGGGGACGCCGTCAGGGCGCCTCGAGATGACGAAAGGGCCGTCGGCCATGTCGCTCCACTCTGCGCAGAACCCGCCCACGGGCAGCCCCTCCGACAGCAGCAAGGCGCTGTACGGCGGCAAGAGCTCCCGTCGCATCACCGTGCATGACATCACCGCAGCGAAGGACCGCGGCGAGAAGTGGCCCATGCTCACCGCGTACGACGCGATGACGGCGTCCGTCTTCGACGAGGCGGGCATCCCCGTGATGCTCGTCGGCGACTCGATGGGCAACTGTCATCTGGGCTACGAGACCACCGTGCCGGTCACCCTCGACGAGATGACGATGCTGGCCGCCGCCGTCGTGCGTGGCACCAAGCGCGCCCTGATCGTCGGTGACCTGCCGTTCGGCACGTACCAGGAAGGGCCGGTACAGGCCCTGCGCAGCGCCACCCGGCTGGTGAAGGACGCCGGCGTGGGCGCGGTCAAGCTGGAGGGCGGCGAGCGCTCGCACAGCCAGATAGAGCTGCTGGTGCAGTCCGGCATCCCGGTGATGGGCCACATCGGGCTCACCCCGCAGTCGGTCAACTCGATGGGCTACCGGGTGCAGGGGCGCGGCGAGGAGGCCGCGCAGCAGATGCTCCGCGACGCCAAGGCCGTGCAGGACGCGGGCGCCTTCGCCGTCGTCCTGGAGCTCGTACCGGCCGAGCTGGCCGCCGAGGTGACCCGGATCCTGCACATTCCGACGGTCGGGATCGGCGCGGGTCCCGAGACCGACGCGCAGGTGCTCGTGTACACCGACATGGTCGGTCTCACCGGCGGCAAGGTCCCGCGCTTCACCAAGCAGTACGCGAACCTGCGGCAGACGATGGGCGACGCCGCGCGGGCGTTCGCCGAGGACGTCGTGGGCGGAACGTTCCCGCAGGAGGAGCACACCTTCCACTGAGCGGCTGTCCGCCGAAGCACCTTCCCCTGACCACTCCTCGCACATCCGACAGCCCGCCGATCATCCCCCGTCGGCGGGCTGTCGCACGCCGTCGCCCGGGGTCGGCGCCCTGTCGGCGCCCTGTCGGCGATGTCGGCGGCCTGTCGGTGGATTGTCGGTGGCGTCTGGTGCTATGTACCCATGACGCGAATCGACAAGAACCCCAGCGGCAGCCGCACGGGCATCGCCGTCGAGGTGCGGGGGCTGGTCAAGCACTACGGCGCGACCAAGGCGCTCGACGGCATCGACCTGGACGTGCGCGAAGGCACCGTCCTCGGTGTCCTCGGGCCCAACGGCGCCGGCAAGACAACTCTCGTACGGATCCTCTCCACCCTGGTCCAGCCCGACGCGGGCACAGCGGTGGTAGCCGGCTACGACGTGCTGCGCCAGCCCAGGCAGCTGCGCCGCACGATAGGCCTCACCGGCCAGTACGCCTCGGTGGACGAGAAGCTGTCCGGCCGGGAGAACCTCTACATGATCGGCAGGCTGCTCGACCTGTCCCGCAAGGACGCGCGCCGCCGTGCCGACGAACTGCTGGAGCGCTTCTCGCTCACGGACTCCGCCAAGCGGCCCGTGATGCAGTACTCCGGCGGTATGCGGCGCAGGCTCGACCTGGCCGCCTCGATGATCGGGCAGCCCGCCGTGCTCTATCTGGACGAGCCGACGACGGGCCTCGACCCCAGGACCCGCAACGAGGTCTGGGACGAGGTGCAGCGGATGGTCGCCGAAGGCGCGACGGTCCTGCTGACCACGCAGTACATGGAAGAGGCCGAGCAGCTGGCGAGCGAGCTGACGGTCATCGACAAGGGCAAGATCGTCGCCAGTGGCGCGGTGGACGAGCTGAAGGCGAAGGTCGGCGGCCGCACCCTGCAGATCAGGCCCACGGATCCGGCCCAACTGCCCGCGATGGCACGGGCGCTGGCCGAGACGGGGCTCGACGGCGTGTCGGGTACGTCCGTGGTGCCCGACGAGGGTCTGCTGTACGTCCCGATCCTCAGCGACAGCCAACTGACGGCGGTCATCGGACTGCTGGCCGAGCGCGGCTTCTCCGTCGCCCATATCGGCACCCATCTGCCCAGCCTGGACGAGGTGTTCCTGGCCATCACCGGCGAGAAGCTGACCTCGGAGTCCGACACCGCAGCCGACGCCGGCTCCGCGCCCGAGGAGGTCGCCGTATGAGCACCACCACGCTTCCCACGTCCGCACCCGAGCAGACAACCGCTCCGGCCCGCAGGCCCGTCGACGAGGGGCGGATCGGGCTGCGCGCCAATGTGCGCCACATCGGCGCGCTGGCCCGGCGCAACGTGCTGCAGATCAAGCAGGACCCGGAGTCGATGTTCGACGTCCTGCTGATGCCGATCATCTTCACGCTGCTGTTCGTGTACGTCTTCGGCGGCTCCGTCGGCGCGAGCATCGGCGGCGGCCGTGAGGCCTATGTCAACTACGTGGTGCCAGGGCTGATGGCGATGATGGGCATGAACATCGCGATGGCGGTCGGCACGGGGGTCAACGACGACTTCCGCAAGGGCGTCATGGACCGGTTCCGTACGATGCCGATCGCCCGGTCGTCGGTGCTGATCGCGAAGATCGTGGTCGAGATCGGCCGGATGCTGGTCGCCACGGCGATCCTGCTCGGCATGGGCTTCCTGCTCGGCATGAGCGTCGGGACGTCCGTCCTGGAACTGCTCGCCGCCGTCGGTCTTTCGCTGGTCTTCGGCGCGTCCCTGATGTGGGTCTTCATCCTGCTGGGTCTCACCATGAAGACGGCGCAGGCCGTCCAGGGGGTGGCCATGCTGGTCCTGATGCCGCTGCAGTTCGGCTCATCGATCTTCGCCCCGCCGTCGACGATGCCCGGCTGGCTGCAGAACTTCACCGACTACAACCCGCTGTCGAATCTCGCCGACGCGGCGCGCAACCTGCTCAACGGCGGCCCGGTGGCCCACGCCGTCTGGATCACGCTGGCCTGGGCCGCCGGGATCACGCTGGTGACGGCGCCGCTCGCGGTGGCCAGGTTCCGCAAGAAGTCCTGACCCGCGCGGCCGGGACACGTCCGAGGGCGCCCAGGGCGTCCCGGGAGCCGCGAGGTGGCTCCGGATTCGTAGGGGTCTCCTGAGCCGATGACCCGGTGCTCCCGGGATCAGACGAGGGCGACGGCCTCCTCCATCGTGAGGCCGCCGCCCTCGGCGCGTGCCGCGTCGAAGCGGGCCGTGTCGCCGCCGAGCGAAGCCAGCACGGCCTCGCGCGCCCCCCGCATGACCATCCTCTCGGTGGCGACGCGGAAGTGGCCGGTGGGCAGCAGCGCCTCGTACGCGCCGATCAGCCGGGCCGCGTCCTCCGCCCGCTCCCCGCCGAGACCGCCGAGCGCCCAGGCGGCCGTCAGCAGATGCACGGCGACCATCTCGGGGGCGATCATCCGGGACAGCGGTGCGTTCGCCTGTATAGCGGCCTCCCGCGCCAGTACGCGGGCCCGCGCGAAGTCACCGTCCGCACAGTCCAGCCAGGCGAAGGCGCCCTTCGCGAACCCCTCGAAGACAGCCAGCGAGTCCTGGGCGAGTGCGGCCTGCAGCAGCTCCAGTTGCTCCCTGGCCTCGTCCCTGCGCCCGCTGCGGCCGAGCCACATCGCCAGGAACAGCCGGGCGATCGGCACCGGTTCCCGGTCGGGCCGTTCGTCCGCCGCCTCCTCGCCCTCGGCCAGCGCCTCGCGCAGGATCCGCTCGCCCTCCTCCGGGTGGTCCGACTCCAGCAGATTGCCCCCGAGCCGGCAGCGCAGCAGGGTCACATGGCCCCGGGCACCGAGACCTTCGGCATAGCGGATGGCCGCGGTGAAGTCCTCGACGGCGCCGTCGAAGTCGCCTGCCCTCTCCCGGGCCTCGCCGTGCGCCGACAGCGCCTCGGCGGCGCCCCAGTCGTCACCGAGCCGCTCGTAGATCTCCCGGGCCCGGTCGGCGTCCCTGGCCGCGTCCTCGGCCGAAATGCCCCTGTTGGCGAGGAGGTTGGCGCGCGTCTGGAGAGCCGCCGCCAGCTCCCAGTCGAAGCCGAAGTCCTCGCAGGCGCTGACCGTCGTGTTGAGAGCCGCCAGGAGCCGTTCCCCCTCGCCGGCGAACAGCATCGAGAAGAACCACATCGTGCCGGGGAACCGGCAGGTCTGCGGCAGTCCCGCGCGATAGACCTCGCTCACGGCCCCGAACCATTCGACGCGTTCGGTCATGCTCCATTCGCTGTCCGAGTGATCCATGCTGACCAGCTCGATCAGCCGGACCTCACGGCGCGCCTCCAGCAGCACCTCGGGGCTCATGGGCGGCGGCGCGTCCGTGCACCGCTCCTGGAGCGGTTCGGCGGGTCGGTAGGGCGGGGCGAACGGATCGGGCCCGAGCGCCGCCCCCGCGCTCGCCCACTGCATGGCGTCGAAGCGCAGGTCGCGCATCTGCCAGTACCAGGCGAGTGACAGGACGAGGCACAGCACCTCCTGCTCGTCCTCGGCGGCGACGGCCCTGCGCAGCGCGGTGCGCACGTTCTCGTTCTCCAACTCCAGCCGGGCCAGCGCCGCGCGCTGTCCGCTGCCGCGCAGTTCGGGGTCGCTGGTCCTGGCCAGTTCGCGGTAGTAGGTCAGATGGCGCCGTTCGGTGGCCTGCCGGTCGTCGGCCTCGTCCAGGCGCTCGGCGGTGTACTCGGTGACGGTCTCCAGCAGCCGGTAGCGCATGCCGCCGTCCTCCGAGGGGGCGGCGACGACAAGGGACTTGTCGATGAGCGAGCCGAGCAGCGCGGCGACCTCGCGGGCCGGGACGCCGGGCCCCGCGCACACGGACTCGGCGGCCGTCAGGTCGCAGCCGCCGGAGAAGACCGACAGCCGGCGCAGGACGGCGCGTTCGGGCAGGTCCAGCAGGTCCCAGGACCAGTCGACGACGGCCCGCAGGGTCTGCTGGCGCGGCAGAACGGTCCTGCTGCCGCTGGTCAGCAGCCGGAACCGGTCGTCGAGACGGTCCGCGATCTGGCGCGGCGTGAGCAACCGCAGCCGGGCGGCGGCCAGTTCGATCGCCAGCGGCAGCCCGTCGAGACGGCGGCAGATCTCGGCGACGGCGGCGGGGTCGTCCGCCGGGTCGAACTCGGGGCGCACCGCGCGCGCCCGCTCGGCGAACAGCTGGTGCGCGGTGTCGCGCGG
>NZ_JTIY01000001.1:4120260-4124768 GCF_000818175.1 Streptomyces sp. AcH 505 | reverse complement strand
GCGCGCGCTCCGGCAGGTCGGTCAGCGCGGGGCCGTGCCAGAGCGCGAGCGCGTCGTCGAGCAGCCCCGCCGCCTTGGCCGGGTCGCCCGCCCGCAGGGCCCTGGCGCCTTCGTCGGCGAGCCGGCCGAAGCGGTGCAGATCCACGTCCTCCGCGTCGACACCGAGCTGGTAGCCCCCTTCGTAGGAGGCGACGGCGCCGGGCCCCAGCGCCCGCCGCAACCGGCCCACCAGGGCCTGGACGGCGCCCACCGCGTCGGCGGGCGGATCGCCGTCCCACACCTCCGCCACGAGCACGGCGACGGGCACGGTACGGCCGGGCCGCAGCGCGAGGGCCGTCAGCAGGGCACGCAGCCGCGCCCCGCCGAGGGCGACGGGGGTGCCGTCGTCGTGCAATGCCCGGGTCGTGCCGAGGACGGAGATACGCATGACCCCATTGTCCCTGTGCGCGCCCGGCAGCTCACACCGTCCGTACGTTCGGGTGTGTTCGTTCCGGGGTCCCGCGTCCGAGGGCGGCAGGAGCGCCGTACGCCCGGCGGACCGGGGGGAACCAGGTGCCCCCTCGGGTCGTTTCCCCCGCGTCACCAGTACGGTCGATCCGCACAGCCGCCGACCAACGGGAGAACCACCCATGACCACCGCCATCAACCGCAACAGCGACCGGCGGATCAGTCCCGTCTTCGTCGGGATCGTCGCCGTCACCGCGGTGTCGGGCTGGGCCGTGTGGGAGAGGTACGCGGCCAGCGCCGGTTTCGCCGTCTTCCTGTTCGTCACGGGCGGCTGGATCGTCTCGCTCTGTCTGCACGAGTACGCGCACGCCCGCAGCGCCCTGCACAGCGGTGACATCTCCATCCCGGGCAAGGGCTATCTGACGCTCAACCCGCTCAAGTACACGCACGCGCTGCTGAGCATCGTGCTGCCGGTGGTCTTCGTGATCCTCGGCGGCATCGGGCTGCCCGGTGGCGCCGTCTTCATCGAGCGGGGCCGCATCCAGGGCCGCTGGAAGCACAGCCTGATCTCGGCGGCCGGCCCGCTGACCAACGCGCTGTTCGCCGTCGTCTGCACGGCGCCGTTCTGGCTCGGCGGGCTCGACGGGGTGCCGATGGAGTTCCAGTACGCGCTGGCGTTCCTCGCGCTGCTCCAGGTCACCGGCGCGATCCTGAACTTCCTGCCGGTGCCGGGGCTCGACGGCTACGGCGTGATCGAGCCCTGGCTCTCGCACAAGATCCGCCGCCAGGTCGAGCCGTTCGCGCCGTTCGGACTGATCGCGGTGTTCGTCATCCTGTACATCGGCAGCGTGAACGAGGGCTTCTTCGACGCGGTCGACGCGGTGCTGCGCCGGCTGGGGGTCAGCAACCCGAACGCGGCCTACTGCGGGCAGAACCTCTACCAGTTCTGGACGAGCACCGACCCGTACTGCAAGGCGGGCGCCGGGCTCAGCTTCAGCCGGTGACGGTCGTCGTACGGGCCGCGCGCTCCGCCTTCGCCCTGCGCAGGTAGTACCAGGACATGTTCGACGAGAGCCCGGCGATCAGCACCCACACGATGCCGATCAGATTGCCCTGGACGAAGGAGATGACGGCGGCTGCGACGGCGAGGACGCAGACGACGGTGGCGTACACGGCGAGGCGGGGCATGGGGGTCGGCTCCTGTCGGCGGCTTCCGGACTGCGGTGGTACGCCGTCCAGTGTCCCCCATGCCCGCGGCCCGTCGGACGCCGGTCAGACGTCCGTGGCGCGCAGGCCCGCGTGGGCCTTGTAACGGCGGTTCATCGAGATCAGGTTGGCGACGAGCGACTCCACCTGGTGGGCGTTGCGCAGCCGTCCGGCGAAGACACCCCGCATGCCGGGGATCCGGGCGGCGAGCGCCTGTACGAGGTCCGTGTCGGCCCGCACCTCACCGAGCACCATCACATCGGTGTCGATCAGCTCGATCTCCGGGTCCTGGAGCAGTACCGCCGAGAGATGGTGGAAGGCGGCGGTCACCCGGGAGTCCGGCAGCAGGGCCGCGGCCTGTTCGGCGGCGCTGCCCTCCTCGGGGGTGAGGGCGTAGGCGCCCTTCTTGTCGAAGCCGAGCGGGTTGACGCAGTCGATGACGAGCTTGCCCGCCAGCTCCGCCTTGAGGGACTCCAGGGTCTTGGCATGGCCGTCCCACGGCACGGCGACGATGATCACGTCGCTGCGGGTCGCGCAGTCCGCGTTGGCCGCGCCCTCGACCCCGTGGCCGAGTTCGGCAGCCGCGGCCTCGGCGCGCTCGGCGGCCCGCGAGCCGATGATCACTTTCTGCCCCGCCCTGGCCAGCCGGTAGGCGAGACCGCGGCCCTGGTCGCCGGTGCCGCCGAGCACACCGACCACGAGACCTGACACGTCGGGGAGGTCCCAGGGGTCCTTGGCGGGGGGCTTGGGCGCGGCGCTGCCGCCGTCAGTAGAAGTCATGCCACTGACATTAGTTCGCACCGACGGCCCGCGTTACGTCGCACCGGCCGGCCACGATCGGGTGAGGGTGCGGCCGAACGGGGGGTGCGGGCGGGGCGCGAGGGGCAGGATGCGGCGCCATGGATGCCGTACGTGTCGCCCTGCTGCGTGAGGTTCTGGCCGGTACCCGGTGGCCGTCGGCGACCCGGCGGTTCGCCGGGACGCTGCGTGCCTCCGTCGTCCCGCAGGGCGGTGGGCTGCTGCTGGTCGGCACGGAGGAGTACGAGCCGTGGCATCTGGCGGCGCATCTGGTCGACGAGGCGGCCTGGTCGGGACAGCCCGAGCTGGCCCCCACGCTGGTGCGCCACCAGGTGCGGCCCGGTGAACCGGCCCACCTCGCCGTCGGGCTCGGCCGGCTCGCCGGGGCCGGCCGGGGCTCGACGCTGCTCGTGGTGGCGCCCGACCGGCCGGGCGAGGGGCTGCTGGAGCGGGTGCACGACGCGCGCAGGGCCGGTGCGACGGTGCTGGCGCTCGACAGCGGCGACCCGGAGGTGCACGGCCTCGCCCACGAGGCGCTCACCGTGCCGGAGTCCGAGGCGCTCCCGGGTGTGGACTTCGACACAGTGCAGCATCTGGTCAGCGCGGCGGCCGGGGAGAACAGCGTGCCGGGCCCGCGCGGCCGGCGGCGGTTCAGGGACCGGCTGTCCCGGTTCGCGGACCGGCTGACGGCGCCGCCGCCCGCCCGCTGGTAGGGGGCACCGCACCGGTTCGCACCGTACGTAACGCGCTTGCACCGCACACGTATGTGCACGGAACATGGCGCCTCGTGACGAAAAAGCTCGGCGCGATCCTGCCGGACCTCACCCCTCTGCGGACGCTGCGGGAGTTCCGGCTGCTCTGGACCCAGGGCCTGGTGACGCAGTTCGGCAGCTCCATGGCGATGATCGCGCTGCCGCTGCAGATCAAGGACCTGACCAACTCGCCGTTCGCGGTGGGCGCGATGGGCGCCGTCGAGCTCGTACCGCTGATCGTGTTCGGTCTGTACGGCGGCGCGCTCGCCGACGCCGTCGACCGGCGCCGGGTCATCCTGCTCTCCGAGGCGGGGCTCGGCCTGCTGGCCGTCGTCCTGCTGCTGAACGGGCTGCTGCCGCACCCGGCGCTCTGGCCGCTGTACGTCGTGGCCGCCGGCGTCTCCGCGCTGTCCGGGCTGCAACAGCCCGCCCTGGGCTCGCTGATCGCCCGGATCGTCCCGCACGACCAGCTCACGGCGGCCGCGGCGCTGAACTCCACCCGCAGCCAGACGGCGGCCGTCGCCGGCCCGTCGCTCGCGGGTGTCGTCGTCGCGTACGCCGGTACGCCGACGGCCTACGCGGTGACCGTGGCCGGGTTCGCCGTCTCCGTGCTGATGTGTCTGCGGCTCTCCCCCGCGCCGCCCACGCACGAGGCGGGCCGTCCTTCGCTGCGCAGCATCGTGGAGGGCGCGCGGTACGCGTGGAGCAAGCCGGTGCTGCTGGGCACGTACGCGATCGACACGGTCGCGATGTTCTTCGCCTATCCCGTCGCGATCTTCCCGTTCCTCGCCCAGGAGCTGGACGCGCGGTGGGCGCTGGGGCTGATGTACGGGGCGATCCCGTTCGGCGCCGTGCTGCTCAGTCTGACCAGCGGCTGGGCGTCCCGTACCCGGCGGCACGGCCGGCTCGTCGTGCTCGGCGCCGCGAGCTGGGGGCTGGCGATGACGGCGGCGGGGCTGATGTCGAACATCTGGCTGGTGCTGCTGTGTCTGACGGTCGCGGGCGGCGGCGACATGCTCAGCGGGCTCGCCCGGCACACCATCTGGGACCAGACGGTGCCCGAGGAGCTACGCGGCAGGCTGGCGGGGATCGAGGTGCTGTCGTACAGCTGCGGCCCGCAGCTCGGGCAGGTGCGGGCGGGCACCATGGCCGGCTGGACCGGGACCCGTCCGGCGGTGTGGGGCGGCGGGCTGGCGTGTGTGGCGGGGGTGGGGCTGCTGGCCGCCGTCCTGCCGAAGCTGATGACGTACGACGCGCGGACGGACGAGGACGCGCTGCGCCGCCGCGCCCAGAAGGAAGCGGCGG
>NZ_JTIY01000001.1:4095013-4120024 GCF_000818175.1 Streptomyces sp. AcH 505 | reverse complement strand
GCTGCGCCGGCCGTGGTCGCGCCGGTGGCGGGCGCGGAGGCCTGAGGGTCCTCGGCGGGAACCCGGGACGCCGGGGCTCAGGAGGTCGGGACCCGGGAGGCCGGGCTCAGGAGGCCGGGCCGTCGCCGCGGTTCGCGTCGTGCCAGTGCGGGTCGCTCTCCCACTCCTCGTTGCGCTCGCGCGCCGTCTCCATCGCGTGCTCGGCCTCCTCGCGGGAGGCGTAGGGCCCCATCCGGTCCTTGGCCGGGCAGTCGGGGCCCTCCTCGACCTTCTTGTGCTGCAGGCAGTAGTACCACTCGCCGGGTTTGCCGGCTGTGCGCTTCTTGAACAGGGCCATCTTCATTCCTTCCCTCGACGCCATGCTGCCCCATGAGGGGCGTTCGAACGCTGGATAGACTCTTTGTTATGTCTGGCCAGTCGCTGCTCGTACCAGGGGAGCTCTCTCCCGCACGCTCCGTCCCCGGAAACATCCGGCGCCCCGAGTACGTCGGGAAACCGATGCCGGCGCGGTACACCGGACCCGAGGCGCAGTCCGACGAGATCATCGAGCGGATGCGGATCGCGGGCCGTATCGCCGCCGACGCGCGGGAGGAGGCGGCGAAGCACATCGCGCCCGGGGTGACCACGGACGAACTGGACCGGGTGGCCCACGAGTACATGTGCGACCACGGCGCCTACCCCTCGACGCTGGGCTACCGGGGCTTCCCCAAGTCGCTGTGCACCTCCGTCAACGAGGTGATCTGCCACGGGATCCCGGACTCCACGGTGCTGCGGGACGGCGACATCGTGAATCTGGACGTCACCGCCTACATCCACGGGGTGCACGGCGACACCAACGCCACCTACTTCTGCGGCGATGTGGACGAGGAGTCGAGGCTGCTCGTCGAGCGGACCCGCGAGTCGCTGAACCGCGCGATCAAGACCGTCAGGCCCGGCCGGCAGATCAATGTCATCGGGCGCGTCATCGAGTCGTACGCGAAGCGCTTCGGCTACGGCGTGGTCAGGGACTTCACCGGGCACGGCATCAACACCTCCTTCCACTCGGGGCTGGTGATCCCGCACTACGACAGCCCGCAGGCCACGACCGTGATCAAGCAGGGCATGACCTTCACCATCGAGCCGATGCTGACGCTCGGCGGGTACGACTACGACATGTGGGACGACGGCTGGACAGTCGTGACGAAGGACCGCAGGCGGACGGCGCAGTTCGAGCACACGCTGCTGGTCACGGCGACGGGCGTCGAAATCCTCACGCTGCCCTGAGCCGGACACCGGGTGGCGGTGGGAGCCGGGCGGGAGTCTTACCGACAGCACGTCGGGAAACTGTTGACTTAGGTAAGCCTAAGTTAGAGGATCGGTGCTGGCGGCACACTGTGCCGCCGGCGCAGGCGCGTTCGCCTGCTCCCGCACCTCTCGGCCCCGGAGGCCAGCCTTGGACGCAACCGCCACCGCCACCCCGTTCTCCACACTCCTGCGCGAGGCCACCCACGAGGAGCACACCCGGACGAACACCTCCACCTTCATGACCGACATGCTCAACGGCGGGCTCGGGGTGGACGCGTACACCCGGTACACCGAGCAACTGTGGTTCGTCTACGGGGCGCTGGAACGCGCCACCGACCTGCTCGCGGACGATCCGGTGGCCGGCCCCTTCGTCCGGACGGAACTGGCCCGCACCCCCGAGCTGGAGCGCGATCTGGCGTATCTGCGGGGCGCCGACTGGCGCACGGGCCTGGAGCCGCTGCCGGCGACCGCCACGTACGCGGCGCGCATAGAAGAGTGCGCCCGCACCTGGCCGGGCGGCTATGTGGCCCACCACTACACGCGCTACCTCGGCGACCTGTCCGGCGGCCAGATCGTCCGCGACACGGCGGAGAAGACCTGGGGCTTCGCCCGCAAGGGCGACGGGGTGCGGTTCTACGTCTTCGAGTCCATCACCAACCCGGCTGCCTTCAAGCGGGGTTACCGCGAGATGCTCGACGCGGTGGCGGCCGACGAGCTGGAGAAGCGGCGCATGGTCGAGGAGTGCAAGCGCGCTTTCGACTTCAACGGCGCCGTGTTCGCCGAGCTGACCGCTTCCTTCTCACGCAGCGCGTGAGCGTACCGGGCGTGGCCGCGCGGACGCGCGGCTACGCCGGGTCGCCCGCGGGCCCCAACAGCAGGACCCGGCCGCCGAGTTCGATCTCGCCGTCCGGGGCGGGCGCCGTGATGAGCTGGGAGCCGCGGCCCTGGGTGATGTTCAGGGCGCGGCCGAGCCGATCCGTGAGCAGCAGCGCCGCCGCGCCCGTCGCCTCGTCCTCAACGATGCCGTCGTCCCGGCGCGGGAAGGCGCGGGCCCTGACCCGGCCCGCCGCCTCGTCCTGCCAGGCCCAGGCGTAGAGCCAGCCTTCGCCGGGCGGCGGCGCCGGCAGTGCCTCGACCTCGGCGACGGAGCCGTACTGCTGTAGCTCGCGCGGCGGGGCCCATTCGGGCCGGGCGGTGATCCAGGTGAACTCGCCGTCCTGGCGCACCCACACCTCGCCCGCCGGCGGGTTGACCGCTTCGACGTCGAGCAGCCAGGCGACACCCACCAGTGGGTGTCCCGCGAACGGCAGCCGCAGCCCCGGTGTGTAGATGTCCACCACGCCGCGCTCCGGGTCGTCCACGAACACCGTCTCGCTGTAGCCGAGTTCGGCGGCGATGGCCTGCCGGGACGCCTGGTCGGGGTGGTTCCTGCCCTCGCGCACGACGCCGAGCGTGTTGCCGTGTCGGCCGTCGGCGGCGCAGAAGACGCGGAGCACGTCGATGTCAGTCACCCCGGCATTGAAGCACCACGGGGTGACCGGCCGCACCGCCGGTTCTCGCGCGGTGCGGCCGTTCTCGTGCTGCCTGCCGGCTGTTGGTTCAGCCTGCGTGCGGTGCCGTACGGCGGCGGCGCGCGGCGAAGACGACGGCCGCGCCCGCGGCGGCGATGGCTCCCGCCGCACCGAGGAGGGCGCCGGTGGGAAGGTCGGACCCGGTGGAGGCGAGGGCGCCGGTGTCGGTCGTCAGACCGCTGCCGCCGACCGAGCCGCTGCCGGTGCTGCCGCCGGTGCCGGAGCCGCCCGTGCTGCCGGACGGGTCGTCCGTGCCGCCGCTGCCGCCGGTACCGCCCGGGAGGTCGGCGCCCGCGTCCAGGGAGACCGCGAGCGTCAGCTTGTCGAGGGACGTGCCCGCCGGGTACATCCCGCCGAACGCCTCGGTGCCGTCGGCGGTGAGGGTCGCGGGGACGGCGCTCAGGGTCAGCACGCCGTCCTTGGCGGCCAGTTCACCGGCCGGGAGGTCGAGCGTGGCGAAGGTGAGGCCCTGGTACGTCGAGACCTTGTGCGTCTCGCGGTCCTTGGTGGCGACATCGGCGACGAGCGTGCCCTTGCCGTCCTTCACCGCGACCTGGAAGCCGCTGAGGGTGAGGTCGAGGACGTACTCCCCTGCTTCCTGGTGACCGAGGAAGCGGACGCTGCCGCCGAAGGACGCGGCCAGGCTCTGCTCGGACGCGTCGAAGGTGCCGGCGCCCTTGGGGAAGCGGTACGCGGTGCCCGACTGCGTGGCGCCTGCGGCGAGTTCGACCTTGCCGGCCGCGATCGGGCCCGTGATGTACGTACGGAAGGACTCCTTGACGCCCCAGTCGAGGTTGCCGTCCACGATCGCGCCGTCCACGGCCGCCGGCTGCGAAGCGGGCGGCGGGACCGGGGTCGAGCCGGTGGGCGTCGGGGTCGGCTTCGTGGTCGCCGGCGGGTCGGTGGGCGCGGTCTCGGTGGGGGTGGGGTCCGGGTCGGTGCCGGGGTCGGTGACCGTCGGCGACGGGTCGGGCTCGGGGGTCGCGTAGTGGACGGCGAGCGTGGCCGGGTCGAGCGCCGTGCCTTCCGCGTACATGCCGTTGAACGCCTTCGCGCCGTCGGCGGTCAGCTTGGCCGGGATGTCCTTGAAGACCATCGCGCCGTCGGCCGTCTCCGGGCGGACGCCCGCCAGGTCGATCGAGGCGAGGTCGATGTCGTCCTGGGTGGCGCCGTTGAGGGTGACGTCCGCCTGGATGGCGCCGGTGGTGCCCTCGGTGACGAGCTTGACGTCGGCGACCTTGATGTCGAAGCCGTGGGCGGCCGAGGAGAAGCGCACGGCGCCGTCGAAGTCCGTGCTGACGTTGTGGGTGGCCGGGTCGTAGGAGCCCGTGCCGTTGCCGAAGGTGAAGGCGCCGTTGCCGGCCGCCTGGGTGGCGCCGTCGGACGGGGTGATGGTGCCTGCGGCGATGCCGGTCACATAGGAGCGGAAGGACTGCTTGAGCCCCCAGTCCAGGGTGGAGTCGGTCAGCTCCAGCTTCGGTGCGGCGGCGGGCGCCGCCTGCGCGGCGGCGGGTCTGCCGGCCGCGAACGCGGGGAGCGCGAAGGCCGTCGCTCCCAGGGCGGTCACCGTCGCTACGGCGGCGGCGAGGGCTATCGGGCGGGCGGTGGTTGCCATGGTTCGGGGTTCTCCTCTGAGGTGGTGTGACGTGATGTGTGAGGGGGTGCTGCGTGCGGGCTCAGCGCGCGGTGCGGCGCCTGATGGCGACGTACACGCCGAGCGCCGCGAGGACGAGCAGACCGGCGCCGATCGCCGCGTAGGTCCCGGCGCCGACGGACGGCGAGGAGGACGCGGCTTCGGCGGGCTGCTCGGTGGGGCCGGTGGTGGCCTGCGGCGAAGCGGACGGCGCCGCCGACGCGGCCAGGGTGGTGTCGCTGCCGAGGTCGGGCAGTGCGGGCAGTTGCGCCTTCGTGTCGACGGCGACGGCCAGCGACAGGGGGTCCATCGCCGTGCCGGCCTCGTAGAGGGAGCCGAAGACCTTGGCGCCGCGCGAAGTGAGCTTGGTGGGAGCCTCGTCGAGGCTGACGAGCCCCTTCTTGGCGGTGATGTCCTCGGCCGGGAAGGTGACCAGGGGCACGGCGTTCGCGGACAGTGTGCCCGTGCCGTCCTTCACCCGCACGGTGACCTTGGTCAGTGTCAGGTCGAGTCCGGCGCCCTGGAAGCGGACACTGCCGGCGAAGGCGGCGTCGAGTGTGCGCCCTGCCGGGTCGTAGCTGCCCTTCCCGCGCGGGAAGCGGAACAGTGCGCCGCCGTCCTGTGCGCCGTCGCTCAGCGTCCACTTCCCCTTGGCGATGGGGCCGGTGACGTACTCGCGGTAGGTGCGGCGGACGCCCCAGTCGACGGCCGCCGTCCGGAAGGCACCGGTGGTGTGTTTCTTCGGTGTGCGCGCTTTCGGTGTGCCCGGTTCCGGCGCCGAGGTCGTCGCGGGTGCCGGCTTGGCGGGAGTCAGTGTGTCGACCGAGAGGCTGACCGGGTCGAGCGCGGTACCGGCCGTGTAGTACCCGGCGAAGGCGGTGGCGCCCTGCCCGGTGAGCCTGGCCGGGAGGTTGTTGAGGGTGACGGGGGTCGAGCCGCCCCGCATGTTGATCCCGGCCATGCCGAGGGTGGCGAGCGGGACCTGGGCTGCCGTGCTGACCCGGCCGGATCCCTTGGCCTTGCTGGTCATGTCCGCGTAGAGGGTGCCCGCGCCGCCGGAGATCCGCACCGTCGGCCGGCTGATGGTGAGGTCGAGTTCGTACGAGCCGTCCGTCTTCCGGTGGCCGAGGAAGTGCACGCCGCCGGAGAAGCCGGCCCGGAGCGTGCCGCTGTCCGGGTCGTAGGAGCCGGTGGCCGAGTGGAACTGGAACTGGCTGCCGCCGACGGTCGCCGCACCTCCGGTGAGGCTCCAACTCCCGTTCGCGATGGGCCCGGTGACATAGCTCTGGAACGAGGACTTGATGCCCCAGACCAGTCTGCCGCCCCGCACCGTACGGTCCGCCGCCTGCGCGCTGCCCGCGGGGAGCAGCGCTCCCGGCAGTGCGACGAGCAGTGCGGCGGCAAGTACGCGCACGGGTCTGAAGGGCAGCATGACATGGCTCCTGGAGGGCGTGAGAGATGCGGGACTCGCTAGGAAGGTAAGGCTAACCTAAGCTACATTCGAGCCAGAGCGGAACCCTCCGCCACCACAGGAACAGGACGGTGCACTCCGTGCGCAGATCACGCCTGGCGGGTGCACTCGTCTCGGTGCTCGCCCTCGCCATGACCGCGACCGGCTGCGGCGCCGACGGTGGTGACACAGCCGCGGGCAGTGGCAGTGGCAGCGCCGCCGCCCGCCCGGCCGACCGGGTCGAGCCGCTGGCGACAACCCCCGTACCCCGGCTGCCGGTCACCGTCGACTCCGCCGACGGCGGCAGGACCACCGTCACCTCCACCGACCGGATCGTGCCGCTCACCGGCTCGCTGAGCGAGATCGTCTTCACCCTGGGCCTCGGCAAGCACGTCGTGGCCCGTGACATCACCGCCACCTTCGAGCAGGCGGCCCAACTGCCGGTGGTGACACGGGCGCACGACGTCTCGGCGGAGAGCGTGCTCTCCCTGCGTCCCACCCTCGTCATCGCCGACACGACCACGGGACCCGCCGAGGCCGTCGACCAGATACGCGACGCCGGTGTCCCGCTGCTCGTCGTGAAGCCGGCCAAGTCCCTCGCCGACGTCGGACCCCGGATCGACACCGTGGCGGCGGCCCTCGGCGTCAAGGCGGCGGGCACCGCGCTCAAGGAGCGTACGGAGCGGCGGATCGCCGCCGTGCGGAAGGACATTCCGCCGCACGGGAAGGACGGCAGCCCCCGGGTCGCCTTCCTCTATCTGCGCGGCTCGGCGTCCGTATATCTGCTCGGGGGCGCCGAATCCGGGGCGAGTTCGCTGCTCGAAGCGGCGGGAGCCGTCGACGCGGGCAAGGCGTCCGGGCTGCGGAAGGACTTCACGGCCATCACCAGCGAGGCGCTGGCGAAGGCGGCACCCGACGCGATCCTCGTCATGACCAAGGGACTTGAGTCCGTGGGCGGCCCCGAAGGGCTGGTCAAGATCCCCGGTGTAGCCGAGACCCCGGCGGGGATGGACCGCAGGATCGTCTCGGTCGACGACGGCGTCCTGCTCAACTACGGTCCGCGCACCGACGAGGTGCTGAGGTCGGTCGTCGACCAGCTCTACCCGGACGGGATGTGACGGGCCGTGACATCGACGTCACGACCGGGGCCACGACCGGCGTCACGCACGTCCCCCGCGCGCGGCGTGAGCCTGCCCGGTAACACCGCGCTGCTGACCGGCGGGATGCTCGCCGCGCTGCTGGTGCTCGCGCTGCTCTCCGCCGGCATCGGCGCGTACCACATCCCCTTCGGCGACGTACTGGCCTCCGTACAGCACCGGTTGGGGCTCGGCGGAACCCCGCTGGACCGGGTAGGCGAGAGCGTCCTGTGGAACGTACGGCTGCCGCGTGTGGTGCTGGCACTGCTCGTCGGCTCGTCGCTCGGCTGCGCCGGGGCCCTGATGCAGGGGGTGTTCGGCAATCCGCTCGCCGAACCCGGCGTCATCGGCATCTCGTCGGGGGCGGCCGTCGGCGCCGTCGCCTCGATCGCGCTGGGCCTGACCTTCTTCGGCAACTGGACGGTGACCGTCTGCGCGTTCGTGGCGGGGCTGGTGACCGTCCTGCTGGTGTACGCGCTGTCCCGCTCCGGCGGCCGTACGGAAGTGGTGACCCTGATCCTCACCGGTATCGCGGTGAACGCGTTCGCCGGGGCGCTGATCGGTCTGTTCATCTTCTTCGCCGACAGCGCGCAGATCAGCCAGATCACCTTCTGGCAGCTCGGTTCGCTGGCGCAGGCGACCTGGCCGAAGGTGCTCGCCGTGCTGCCCTGCGCGCTGGCGGGTCTTGCCGTGGCGCCGTTCTCCGCGGGCAAGTTGGACCTGCTCGCGCTCGGCGAGCGGCCCGCCCGCCATCTCGGGGTCGATGTGGAACGGCTGCGGGTGGTGCTGGTCCTGGTGGTCGCGCTGCTCACGGCCGCCGCCGTGGCCGTGGCCGGAATCATCACCTTCGTCGGACTGCTCGTACCGCACCTGCTGCGGATGGCGCACGGCCCCGGACACCGGTTCCTGGTGCCGGGCAGCGCACTTGGCGGCGCGCTGGTGCTGGTGGCGGGCGATCTGGCGGCCCGTACGGTCGCCGCGCCCGCCGAGCTTCCGCTGGGTGTGCTGACGGCGCTGTTCGGCAGCCCGTTCTTCTTCTGGCTGCTCCGGAGGACCCGGCGCGGACAGGGCGGCTGGGCATGATCCTCAACCGTCTCTTCGGCGACGCGCGCGGGCTGGCGCTGCCCGAACGCCCCTCCCCCGGCGCGCCCGTCGCCGAAGCCGCCCGGCTCCATGTGCGGCTCGGCGCACGCTCCGTACCCACGAGGGACGCGCCCGCCAAGAACGTGCTCAGCGGAATCGATCTGGCGGTGCGCGCCGGTGACGTACTCGCGCTCGTCGGACCCAACGGCGCCGGCAAGTCGACGCTGCTCGCCGCGCTCGCCGGTGACGTGCCCCCGGCGGACGGCGAGATACGGCTCTGCGGCCGTCCCGCCGCCGGCTGGTCGGCGGCCGAACTCGCCCTGCGCCGCTCCGTGCTGCCCCAGGCCGCCACCCTCTCGTTCCCGTTCCCCGTCGGGGATGTCGTACGGATGGGCCGGGCGCCCTGGGCGGGCACCGAGCGGGCGGACGAGGACGAGGCGGCCGTCGCGGAGGCGATGGCGGCCACCGAGGTCACCGCGTTCGCCGGCCGGCCCTTCTCCGCGCTCTCCGGCGGCGAACGGGCCCGGGTCGCGCTGGCGAGGGTGCTCGCCCAGCGGACACCGCTGCTGCTGCTCGACGAGCCGACGGCCGCGCTCGATCTGCGCCACCAGGAACTGGTGTTACGGATCTGCCGGGAGCGGGCGGCGGCCGGGGACGCCGTCGTGGTCGTCCTGCACGATCTGGGACTCGCGGCGGCGCACGCCGACCGGGTCGCCGTCCTGCACGAGGGCGTGATCGCCGCCGAGGGACCGCCCGCCGCGACCTTCGACGCCGAACTGCTCAGCCGGGTCTACCGGCAGCCCGTCGAGGTGTTTCCGCACCCCCGCACGGGGACACCGCTCGTGATCCCCGAGCGCGCGCCGAAACCGCCTTCTTGACCGGTGCTTGACCTGATTCTGGGACGACCCACGGCAGACCGTGACCGCACTGTGTCCCTCGGCCGAAAGCGGCGAAGAGTGAGATGCGTATCACTGGACGGACGCCCTCCGGTCAGGTAAGCCTTCGTTAAGTTAGGTCTGCCTCACCTGCTTGTGCCACCTACTTCTTCCAGCCATTGTGGAGTTCCGCATGCGCCCCGTCCGCCTCTCCGTCGTCACCGCAGCCACCGCGCTGGCTGCTCTGACCGCCGTCACCGGTTGCGCCGACAAGAGCGACTCGAAAGCCTCCAGCGGCGGCAGCGGTTCGATCCAGGTCACCGCAAAGGACGACTCCTGCACCGTCTCGAAGAAGTCGTTCCCCTCGGGCCATGTCGAGCTGGCCGTGGAGAACAAGGGCTCCAGAGTCACCGAGGTCGAACTCCTCTTCCCCGACGACCGGATCGTCACCGAGCGCGAGAACCTCGGCCCCAGCACCAGCGCGAAGATCACCGCAGAGGTGAAGGCCGGTTCGTACGAGATCGCCTGCATCCCCGGGATGAAGGGCGACGGCATACGCCAGAAGGTCACCGTCACCGGCGGCACAGCGGCCCAGCGCAGCCCGGAGATGGACGCGGCCGTCGCCGGCTACCGCAAGTACGCGCAGGAGCAGGCCGACGCGACGCTGCCGAAGGTGAAGGTGTTCACCGACGCCGTGCGCGCCGGTGATCTGGAGGCGGCGAAGAACGCGTTCGCGCTCTCCCGGGTGGGCTGGGAGCGCACCGAGCCGGTGGCCGAGTCGTTCGGTGACATCGACCCGAAGACGGACACCCGCGCCGACGGCCTGGAGGCCGGCCAGAAGTGGACCGGCTGGCACGCGCTGGAGAAGCAGCTCTGGCAGGACAAGAAGCTCGGCTCCGACGCGACGCCGCTCGCCGACCAGCTGGACAAGGACCTCGCCGACTGGCAGCAGCGCGTGGGCAAGGCCGAGATCACCCCGACCTCCATGGCCAACGGCGCCAAGGAGCTGCTGGACGAGGTCGCCTCGGGGAAGGTCACGGGTGAGGAGGACCGCTACAGCCACACCGACCTGTCCGACTTCAAGGCGAACGTCGAAGGCGCCCAGCAGGCGTACGAACTGCTCAAGCCCATCGCGTCGAAGAACGACCCGGCGCTGACCACCGAGCTGGACAAGCAGTTCACCGCGATCGGCACGCTGCTCGACAAGTACCGCAGCACGTCGAGCCCCGACGGCTTCGTCTCCTACGACAAGGTCACCAAGGCGCAGCGCAAGGAGCTCTCCAACGGCGTGAACGCGCTCGCCGAGCCGCTCTCGAAGCTCGCGGCGGCCGTCACCAAGTAGCGCCGTCACCAAGCAGAGGGGAGAGCCGACGATGGACGAGCAGACCAACTCGTCGTCCCCGTCGCGCCGTTCGTTGCTGGGCTGGGGCGGTGCCGGGCTCGCGCTCGGCGCCGCGGCGGCCGGCGGTACGGTCGCGGCGCTGAGCGACGGGGGTGATGACTCGGCGGCGCCCGCCGCCGATACGGGCGCCGCCGTCGCCTTCCACGGCGCGCACCAGGCGGGGATCGCGACCGCCGTCCAGGACCGGCTGCACTTCGCCTCGTTCGACGTGACGACCGAAGACCGCGCGGAACTGGTCCAGTTGCTGAAGGACTGGACCCGGGCCGCCGAGCGGCTGACCGCCGGCAGCACCATCGGGGAAGGCGCCTTCGGCGGCATCGACGAGGCGCCGCCGGACGACACGGGCGAGGCGGTCGGACTGCGCCCGTCCCGGCTCACCCTGACCGTGGGGTTCGGCCCTGGCCTGTTCGCCAAGGGCAGGTTCGGGCTCGAAGGACAGCGCCCGGCCGCCCTGGCCGACCTGCCGAAGTTCCCCGGCGACAACCTCGACCCGGCGCGCAGCGGCGGCGATCTGTGCGTCCAGGCATGCGCCGACGACCCGCAGGTCGCGGTGCACGCGATCCGCAACCTGGCGAGGATCGGCTTCGGCAAGGTCGCCATCCGCTGGTCCCAACTGGGCTTCGGCAAGACGTCGTCGACCACCCCCGACGCCCAGACCCCGCGCAACCTCTTCGGGTTCAAGGACGGCACGGTCAACATCTCGGGCACCGACACCAAGACGCTGGACAACCATGTCTGGGTGCCGGAGAAGGACGGCCCCGGCTGGATGACCGGCGGCTCCTACCTCGTGGCCCGGCGGATCTCGATGCGTATCGAGATCTGGGACCGCACCGGGCTCAAGGAGCAGGAGGACGTCTTCGGCCGCGACAAGGGCGAAGGCGCCGCCTACGGCAAGGCGCACGAGCGTGACGCGCCCAACCTCAAAGCCCTGCCGCCGACTTCGCACGTACGTCTCGCCCACCCCGACACCAACAGCGGGGCCAGGCTGCTGCGCCGCGGCTACTCCTTCACCGACGGTACGGACGGACTCGGCCGGCTCGACGCCGGGCTGTTCTTCCTCGCGTACCAGCGCGACATCCGCGACGCCTTCATCCCCGTACAGACGCGCCTCGCGCGCACCGACGCGCTCAACGAGTACATCCAGCACGTGGGTTCAGCGGTCTTCGCGATCCCGCCGGGCGTCCGTGACAAGGACGACTGGTGGGGCCGGGCCCTGATGTCCTGAGCATCTCCTGAGCAGAAAGGTCCCGCCGTGTTCGGCAACTATCTCATCGGTCTGCGCGAGGGTCTTGAGGCCAGTCTCGTCGTCTGCATCCTGGTGGCCTACCTGGTGAAGACGGGCCGGCGTGACGCGCTGCGCCCGATCTGGATCGGGGTGGCCGTCGCGATCGTCATCGCGCTCGGCTTCGGCTTCGGGCTCGAATACGGCTCGCAGGAGATGACGTTCGAGGCGCAGGAGGCGCTCGGCGGTTCGCTGTCGATCGTCGCCGTCGGTCTGGTGACGTGGATGGTCTTCTGGATGCGGCGCACGGCGCGGCACTTGAAGTCGGAGCTGCACGGCAAGCTCGACACCGCGCTCCAGATGGGTACGGGCGCGCTGGTCGCCACCGCCTTCCTCGCCGTCGGCCGCGAGGGCCTGGAGACGGCGCTGTTCGTCTGGGCGTCGGTGCGGGCGTCGCAGGACGGCACCCACGGGCCGCTGCTCGGTGTGGTGCTCGGCATCGCGACCGCCGTCGTGCTCGGATACCTCTTCTACCGGGGCGCGATCCGGATCAATCTGGCCAAGTTCTTCACCTGGACCGGCGGCATGCTGGTGATCGTCGCCGCCGGCGTCGTCGCGTACGGCGTGCACGACCTCCAGGAGGCCGACATCCTCGGCGGACTGACGCACACGGCCTTCGACATCAGTGACACGATCCCGCCGGACAGTTGGTACGGCACGCTGCTGAAGGGCGTCTTCAACTTCCAGCCCGATCCGACGGTCGTTCAGGCCGTGGTGTGGCTGGTGTATCTGATCCCGACGCTCGCCCTGTTCCTCGCCCCGGTAGGGTTCGGACGGTCAGCGCGGGGTGGGGTCAAGGAGCAGAAGGCGACCGATGAGAAGGCCGATTCGGGCAGCGGCGGGGGTCGCGACGGCGGCGGTGCTGTCGTTGGCGGCGAGCGGGTGCGTGACGGTGCACGGGGAGCTGGCGGTTCTTCCGGCGGTCCAGCGCAGTGAGGCCGCCAAGGCGCTGGCGCAGTTCACCGACGCGTACAACGCGGCCGACAAGGCGTACGATCCGGCGCTCGACGCGAACCGGGTGACCGGCGCGCTCGGCGCGATCAACCAGGCGGGGCTCAAGGCGCGCAGCATCACGAGCCCCGACGGCAACGCCGGGCACCAGGACCTCGAACTGACCGACCCGGTCTTCACCATCCCCAAGAAGGCCGGCTGGCCGCGGTGGTTCGTCGCGGTCGCCGACAGCAACCGCGACCGGGACAGCGGCCCCGGGGACAACAGCTGGGTGCTGGTGTTCCTGCGGCACAGTGTGAGCGAGCCGTGGCAGGCCGCGTATCTGACGATCCTCTCCCCCGACGAGATCCCGAAGTTCAAGACGGACAAGGACGGTTGGGCGCAGCCGGTGCCGGCGGACAGCACGGCGACCACGGTGCCTCCCAAGGAGCTGAGCGGCCAGTACGCCTCGTATCTGAAGAGCGGTCAGCCGGACACCTTCGCGAAGGGTCCGCACACCGACGGGTGGCGTGCCGACCGCGCGAAGGACGCCAGGCTGCCGGGGCTCACCACGCAGTACATCGACCAGCCGGTGACGGGTGGGGACTTCGAGCCGCTGGGTCTCGCCACGGAGGACGGCGGCGCGCTGGTGTTCCTCACCACGCGGTTCTTCGAGCGGCAGACGGCGGCGAAGGGCTACCGGCCGAAGGTGAGCGCCGACGTGGCCGCGCTGATGACGGGCGAGGTGACGAACACCGTCACGCAGGAGTCGGTGTCGAGCGCGGCCGTGTACGTACCCAAGCGCGGCGCCGACCCGTCGCAGGTGATCGTGGCGGGCCGGCTCCAGGGCATCACGGGAGCGAAGGGCTCGTAACGCCGGCCGAAGGGCTCGTCGGGGTCCGGGCGCGGTCGTCGGCGGGCCGCGGGGCCGGCGCTCAGCGGCCGAGCGGCCAGGCCACCGCGTGCGGGTCCAGCTCGCCGTTCTCCCCCGCGTACCGGGCACAGGCGTCGGTCAGCGTCTCCAGCAGCGACAGCGGATCGGGCAGCGGATGCTCGGGGCCGCGCAGCCAGCCCACGGCCAGCTCACCGGGCAGCCGGGCGGGCGGTACGAGCACGTAGCTGCCCCGGCAGTGCCAGCGCAGGCCCGGGTGCTCGTCCATCGTCTCGGGATGGCAGTCCAGCTCGCAGGGCCACCACTCGTCCTCCTCCTCGGGAGTGCCGCGGGTGGCGGTGAAGAACAGCATCCGGTCGCCGCCCGAATCGGCGACGGGCCCGACGTCGACACCGGCGTCCAGCAGCCGCTCCAGCGCCCTGCTGCCCGCTTCGAGGGGGACGTCCAGCACGTCGTGGACCATGCCGGTCGCCGTGATGAAGTTCGCCAGGGGCTGGTTGCGCGCCCAGCGCTCGATCTGCGCGCGGTCGGTGGTCGACTGCGTCTGCCAGGCGAACGAGATGGGGTGCCGCGCCGGGGTGGGACAGCCGATCCGCTCGCACGAACACCGGTAACCGAGCGGGTGCGCCGCTGGGGCGATGGGCATACCGGCCTCGGCGACGGCGAGGAGCAGTCCCTCCCTGGCCGCTGCTTCGCCCTCGCGGGCGGAGTCCGCCGCGGCCTTCTTGGGGCGGCGTCGCAGCCACTGGGGAATCCTGCCGTCCGTGCCGCGATAACGGCCGAAATCGTCGCCCATGTATCCCCTCACAACCCTCGCACTCGCCCCTGCGGACACTGCCATGGTCGCACCATCCTGCTACCCGGCGGGCCGCTCTCCCCAACCGGGGGGCGCGGGCCGAGGTGCCGGGCGGGGGTTCATCACGGACTATGTACTGATATGCGGTACCGGTACGGGCGGCTGCGGGACACGAACCACCCGATCGGATCACAGCGGTCCGGCCGCTCGGAGCGGACCATGGCTCTCACGCACAATGTCGTGCGCACCATCGCTCGTGAGGAGCCCACATTGCCTCGTGAAGCCTCGCCCCGCCGGTACCTGATGTGCCCGCCGGCCCACTTCAGGGTGACGTATTCGATCAATCCCTGGATGGACCCGGCCAAGCCGGTGGACCTGCCGCTCGCCCTCGCCCAGTGGGAGGACCTGCGCGACCGCTATCTGGCCCTCGGCCACTCCGTTTCCCTGCTGGAGCCCCGCCCCGAACTGCCCGACATGGTGTTCGCGGCGAACGGCGCCACCGTCATCGACGGGCGCGTGCTCGGTGCCCGCTTCGCCTACGAGGAGCGCGTACGGGAGGCCGAGATCCATCTGGAGTGGTTCCGCTCCCGCGGCTACGCCGACGTACGCGAACCCGCGCACATCAACGAGGGCGAGGGCGACTTCGCCGTGACCGGCTCGTACGTGCTGGCGGGGCGCGGCTTCCGGTCGAGTCCGCTGTCGCACAGCGAGGCCCAGGAGTTCTTCGGGCGGCCGGTGATCGGGCTCGATCTCGTCGATCCGCGCTACTACCACCTGGACACCGCGCTGTGCGTGCTGGACGAGGCGGCGGACGAGATCATGTACTACCCCGGCGCCTTCTCACCGGGCAGCAGGGCCGTGCTCGCCCGGCTCTTCCCCGGCGCGCTGATCGCGGCGGAGGAGGACGCGGCGGCGCTCGGTCTGAACGCGGTCAGTGACGGACGTCACGTACTGCTGCCGCAGGCGGCCGTCGGACTGTACGAGCCGCTGCGGGAGCGCGGCTTCGAGCCGGTCGGCATCGATCTCGGTGAGCTGCTCAAGGGCGGCGGCAGCGTGAAGTGCTGCACGCAGGAGCTGCGGGGCTGACCCGGGGCCTGAGCTGCCACCTGGGCTCACCGGCGTCCTGGTCGCCGGTGAGCCGGGCCGGACCGGCATGTCTCAGCAGCCCGCCGCCGCGTGCCACGCGGGGTCACGGGGTGACGGCACGTGCGCGGCCGGACGGGCGAACGGCAGCCCGCCGAGCAGGAATTCACAGCCCGTCAGTTCGATGACCCGGTACGTCAGCGGCTGTGGACGACAAAGCCTCAGGACACCACCGGCTTCGGTGACGTTGAGCGAGGCGAGCAGGAACGAGTTGAGCCCGCTGCAGTCGCAGAAGGTGACGTCGGACAGATCGATGTCGACGGTCAGCACGCCGTCGTTCAGGCACCCCTGGACCGACTCGCTTACCAACGCGGCCATGTCCAGATCGATTTCTCCGGACAGAGTGAGCAACGTCCGGTCCGTACTGTCGTGTCGACGGACAGTCAGTTGGGGTTGCGGCATGACGCCTCGGTTCGGAAGACCCGCCGGTCGACTGTCGCGGACGAACCGGGCTTCCGATCCTTCCGACGTGCGTCCGGTCGGGTGTGCTCCGGCGGCTGCGTCTCACAACGCCCTACCACCGGCCGCCGGGGTCTCGGGCGTCTCCCGCAGCATAGTCCCGCCTGGGGCCGCACGGGCGGTCGCAGGGCATCTGTCTCAGTCGGTGTCCGGCGGCCAGGCGTCGCCCCAGGCCGTGTCACGCGCGGCCCGGTACAGCGGCCCCTGCCGCTTGGCGACGATCGTCCGCAGCAGCCCGTCGTCCACGGTGCACAGGTCGAGCAGCACCTGCCCCTTGCGGATCTGCGGCTTGCGGATCACCCGTGCCGTTACGGGAAGCGCGTCGACCGGCGGCGCGTCGAAGCGCACCGCCGCCACGTAGCTGAACTTCTCGTCCTCGTACGGCAGCGAGCCGCCCTTCACCTGCCGGTGCAGCGACGACCTGCTGACCCGGGCGGCGAAGTGGCACCAGTCCGTGCCCTGTTCGATCGGGCAGCGGCCACTGTGCGGGCAGGGCGCCACGACCCGCAGCCCGGCGGCGATCAGCTGGTCACGGGCCTCGATGATCCGCAGATAGCCGTCGGGGGTGCCCGGTTCGACGATCACCACAGCCTGTCCCGCCCGCGCCGTCTCGTCGACGAGCGCGGCGCGGTCCCGTTCGGTCAGCTCCTTCAGCACGTACGAGACGGTCACCAGATCGGCCTCGGGAAGCTTCAGCGCCCCGCCGATCCTCGCCCGCCGCCACTCGGCGGTCCGCGGCCCCACGGCGTGCGACCCGGCCGCCAACTCCCTGCCCAGGTCGAGCGCGGGGGCGGCCCAGTCCAGCACGGTGGTCGTCCGGGGCGTCCCGCCCTCGCTCCCGTCCGGGGCCGTCCCGGGCCGCTGTTCCCAGACCGCTTCGGCGGCCCAGACCGCTGCGCCCGTGCCCCCGCCGACGTCGAGCTGGCTCGCCGGCTCCCAGTACGGGGCCGCGTCCGCCAGCGCTTCGAGCGCCGCGCGTACGGCTTCGAACGTCGCCGGCATCCGGTACGCGGCGTAGGCGGCGACGTCCGACCGGTCGCGCAGCAGGGGCGCGTCGGTCGGGGTGGTGCCCCGGTAGTTGGCGATCAGCCGGTCGACGGCCTGCGCGGCCTGGCTGGGCGGCAGTCCGTCGAGCAGTCCGGCGAGCGCGGCACGCAGGGCTTCCGCGGTGGAGTGGGTCGCGTCGTTCACCACCGAATCGTAGGGGGTCGGGACGGGGCGTCCGGCGCATAACGGCACGGACGTAACGGTACGGGATCGAACTGCTGCGAACAGTGAGGAAGTTGCTACTCTGACGGCCATCGGGACCATGGGGGGACCATGAGGCAGCGCGTCGTACGACTGACCCTGGTGGCCGGGGTGACCGTGCTGGCGCTGCTGCTCCTGGTCGCCATGTGCGGCGGCGGGGGAAAGGGCGACGGCTCGGACGGTCCGGGGAGCGCGGGCGGTTCGGACGGCTCGGGCGGTCCGACGCCCGCGTCGGGCGCCGCACCGGGCGCGGCGCCCGCCACGCGGCTGACCGTGCCGCCCTCGTACGACACGGGGCGCGGCTGGGACATCGCGGGCGTCTCCCCCGACTACGCGCTCGCGGCGACGGCCGGCACCGTCGCCTCGCTGGAGCGCTCCGGCGCCGACCGGTTCCGGCTGCGCACGCTCGACTACGCGACGGGCAAGCCCCGTTGGACCGGTGCGCCGTGGCGACCGCTGTTCGCCGCCGACCGCTACCCCGACCGCTTCCCCGGGCTGCTGTCCGTCACGAAGGGCGCCGCCGAGTACGTCGCGACCTGGTCGTACGGGAAGCTCGAACCGCGCGGGACGACTCCGTCCGACTCCGTCGTCTCCCTCGACGTGTACGACGCGGCCGACGGCTCCCGGCGCCATGTCGAGGTGCCGTGGTCCGGTGACCCGACGGTCTCCGCCGACGGGCCCGGGATCCTGATCACCGACGGGCGGGCGACGAGCGCGGTCGTCGACCCGGCCGACGGCAGCGTGACCAAGGTCCCGCAGAGCAAGCTCGGTTATCCGAAGGACTGTCCGGGCTGCCGCAGACTCACCGAGGTGCGAGGCGTCACCGCCAAGGGCCTGTTGGTGGGCGGCGACGGCGGGTTCTGGGTGCGCGGCGGCTGGTCCAGCCGTACGGTCGCACCGGCCGGCGCCGACCCGGCGACGGGTAAGGCCGCTTCGACGGCCGCCGGTTACGTACTCGCGAAGTGGCAGCGCCCCAAGAGCGCCAAGGACGCGGCCACACACGAGATCTGGGCCCTGCACGACGCGTCGACCGGCAAGGCCGTCGCCCGGGTCAGCTGCCGCAAACCCGCGATCGAACCGGGCGACGACCCCCGCCTCCTGGCGTCGCCCGGCGGGCACTTCCTGATCGCGGGGCGGCTCGCCTTCGACGTGGACGCGAGGACGGGCCGCTGCTTCGAGGAGCCGGACGGCACCGCACCGCTGACCCTGACCGCGGTCACGGACTACGGCACGGCGTACGGCGCGAAGAACGCGCTGAGCGTGCCGGAGGCGGCGGCCGGCAGCGGGATCCCCTTCTCCGTCGACCTGGCGGCCGGTACCCCCGAGGCGCTGGCGGCCAATGTGCGGCTGCCGGTGGGAGAGGCGGCGGGCGTCGGCCTGTTCCGCTGGACGGACGCCCGTGACGTACCGCACCTGACGGGGTACCCGGAGCGCGGCTGACCGCGAGGGCTACGTGCGAGGGCTACGAGGCCCCGCTGCGTGGCGGCCCTTCACGCGGCGGGCACGGCTCCCGCCGGTGGCCGGTTGCGCTGCCAGGGCCGTACCAGACCGAAGAAGCACGCGACGGACCCGACCGCGCAGACCACCTGGACCACGGCCATCGGGACGGCCGTGTGTTCGCCGGCGATCCCGACGAGGGGCGAGGCCACGGCCCCGATGAGGAACGAGGACGTGCCGATGAGGGCGGAGGCCGAACCCGCGGCGTGCGGGGTGCGCATCAGGGCCTGCGTGTTGGTGTTGGGCATCGCGAGCCCCATCGCCGACATCAGGACGAACAGCGCGGCGGCGACGGGGAACAGGCCCACGTCCCCGAACACCCCGGTCGTCATCAGCAGCAACGACACGGCCGCGACGACGACCACCCCGAGGCCGAAGGTGAGCGCCTTGTCCATGCTGACGCGGCCGACCAGGATCTTGCCGTTGATCTGCCCGACGATCATCAGGCCGATGGAGTTCACGCCGAACAGCAGACTGAACATCTGCGGCGACGCCCCGTAGATCTCCTGCACCACGAACGGCGAGGCCGACACGTACGCGAACAGCGCGGCGAAGGCGAGCCCGCCCGACAGCAGATAGCCGCTGAACACCCGGTCGGCCAGCAGCGACCGCATGGTGCGCAGGGCGGCCCCCACTCCCCCGCTGTGCCGGCGCTCCGGCGGCAGCGTCTCGTGCAGGCACTTCCACACGACCAGCGTGAGCAGGATGCCGACGACGGTCAGCACCACGAACACCCCGCGCCAGTCCGTGATCCGCAGCACCTGGCCGCCGAGCACGGGCGCGATGACCGGCGCGACACCGGAGATCAGCATCAGGGTGGAGAAGAACCGCGCCATCTCGATGCCGTCGTACAGGTCACGCACCACGGCGCGGGCGATGACGATACCGGCGGATCCGGCGAGCCCCTGCAACAGCCTGAATCCGATGAGGAGTTCGGTGTTGGGGGCGAGGGCGCAGATCGCGGTGGCGAAGATGTAGACGACCATCCCGAGCAGCAGCGGCCTGCGCCGCCCCCAGCGGTCGCTCATCGGCCCGATGACGATCTGGCCGAGCGCCATGCCCGCGAGGCACGCGGTGAGGGTGATCTGTACGGTCGCGGCGGGCGCGCCCAGCGAGCGGGTGACCGCGGGCAGCGCCGGGAGGTACATGTCCATGGAGAGCGGCGGCAGTGCCGTGAGCCCTCCGAGTACGAGGGTGACCAGCAGACCTACGCGGCGGGTTGCGGGCGTACTGGTGGCTTTCTGGCTGGATTCCTGCTGCCGCCGGCGCGGTATCCGTCCTTGTCGTTCACGAGTGGTTTGGCCGCCGTCCGGCATCCGCGTCTCCATGTAGTTGAATCGACTATCTATGCTCTCAGAGCGGCGGAGTGGTTCAGAACCAGTTAATGAGGCGTTGATGACAGCGGTACGAGCGGGACACGAACAAAAGGTGCGCTGGGGTGTCGTGGCCACCGGTGGTATCGCCGCGCGGTTCACCGAGGACGTCCAGGCGCTGCCGGACGCCGAGGTGGTGGCGGTGGCATCGCGCAGCGAGGCCCCGGCGAAGGAGTTCGCCGGCCGGTTCGGGATCCCCCGCGCGTACGGGGCGTGGGCGGACCTGTTCGCCGACGACGAGGTGGATGTCGTCTACGTCGCCACCCCGCACTCGGCGCACCGGGCGGCTGCGGGCGCCGCGCTGGCGGCGGGCAAACCGGTGCTGTGCGAGAAGGCGTTCACCATCAACGCCCGCGAGGCCGAGGAGCTGGTGGCGCTCGCGGGCGAGCGCGGCCTGTTCCTGATGGAGGCCATGTGGATGTACTGCAACCCGGTGATCCGCCGGATGGTGCGGTTGGTACGGGACGGCGCGATCGGCGACATCCGCACGGTCCAGGCCGACTTCGGCCTGCAGGGCCCGTTCGCTCCCGAACACCGCTTGCGCAACCCCGACTTGGGCGGGGGCGCGATCCTCGACCTCGGCGTCTACCCGGTGTCCTTCGCGCAACTGCTGCTCGGCGAACCGGACCGGGTGCAGGCCGATGCGCTGCTCTCCCCGGAGGGCGTGGACCTCAACACCGGGATGCTGCTGGGCTGGGACTCGGGCGCGACGGCGCTGCTGAGCTGCTCGGTGACGGGCGCCACGCCGACGACGGCGACGGTGACCGGCACGGAGGGGCGTATCGAGGTCGCTTCGGCGTTCTTCAACCCGGACCGGCTGGTGCTGCGCCGTGAGGGTGAGGAGCCGGTGGAGTACACGGCGGCCGGCGAGGCTTCGGAGCTGGCGGGGATGCAGCACGAGGCGGCCGAGGTGATGCGCTGCCTGCGGGCGGGCGAGACGGATTCGCCGCTGATCCCGCAGGCGGGGACGCTCGCGGTGATGCGGACGCTGGACCGGGTGCGGGAGCAAGTGGGCGTGCGGTTCCCGGTGGACGCGTAGTCGGGGTCGTTCCGTATCGCCGGGGCGCGTGTGTCCCGGTCGGGGGCGCCCCGGTCCCGTACGCTGCGGGGCCATGAACGCCAAGCAGAAGATCGCAGTGGTGACGGGAGCGGGCTCGGGCATCGGACGGGCCGTGGCGCCGGTGCTGAGCGGCGCGGGCTGGTCGGTGGTGCTGGCGGGACGGCACACCGAGACGCTGGAGGAGACGGCGGCGGCCGTTGCGGCTGCCGCCGGGTCCGCCGCTCAGTCCGCCGCCGACGTGCTGACCGTACGCACGGACGTGTCGGTCCCGGAGGACGTGGACGCGCTGTTCGCAGCGGTGCGTGAGCGGTACGGGCGGCTGGACCTGCTGTTCAACAACGCGGGCACGTTCGGGCCGGCCGGCTACGCCCTGGACGAACTGCCCTTCACGGCCTGGCAGAAGGTCGTGAACACCAACCTGACCGGCGCTTTCCTGTGCGCGCAGGGCGCGTTCCGGCTGATGAAGGCGCAGGACCCGCAGGGCGGCCGGATCATCAACAACGGTTCGATCTCGGCCCACGCGCCCCGGCCGAACTCGGTGGCGTACACGGCGACCAAACACGGCATGACCGGGCTGACGAAGTCCCTTTCGCTGGACGGCCGCCCGTACCGGATCGCCTGCGGCCAGATCGACATCGGCAACGCCGCGACGGACATGACGGCGCAGATGCAGCGCGGTGTGCCGCAGGCCAACGGCGAGCTGGCGGTGGAGCCGGTGATGGACGCGGCGGACGTCGCGCGGACGGTCCTGCACATGGCGGAGCTGCCGCTGGAGGCGAACATCCAGTTCGCGACGGTGCTGGCGACGACGATGCCGTACGTGGGGCGCGGCTGAGGGGACGGGAATGGATCCTTGCCCGCGACAGTTGCGCGACACATGACGGAACATCCAGTAGCCGACGCGACTGACGGCCCCGAGATCCTTCGCTACACCGCCTTCTCCAGCACCCCGGAGGGCGGCAACCGGGCGGGCGTCGTCCTCGACGCCACCGGCCTTGACGACGGACGGATGCTGGCGATCGCCGCCGAGCTGGGCTACAGCGAGTCGGCGTTCCTGACGCCGCCCCCGGCAGGACTCGGCGAGCCCAGCAGGGCGTTCACCATCAGGTACTTCAGCCCGAAGGCCGAGGTGCCCTTCTGCGGTCATGCGACGGTCGCGACGGCCCTCGCCCTGGCGGAGCGGACAGGCCCCGGCGACCTGGTGTTCGCGACGCGGGCGGGCACCGTACCTGTGACGGTCACGGAGACCGACGGCGCGCTGCGGGCGACGCTCACCAGCGTGGAGCCGCATGTCGAGGCCGCGCCCGACGAGGACGTACGGGAAGCCCTGGCCGCGCTCAACTGGCCCGCCACGGACCTCGATCCGGACCTGCCGCCGCGTATCGCCTTCGCCGGAGCCCGCCACCTGGTGCTGGCGGCGGCGACCCGCGCACGGCTGGCGGACCTCTCGTACGACTTCGACCGGCTGGCGGCGCTGATGCACCGGCGGGACCTGACCACGGTCCAACTGGTCTGGCGCGCATCGGAGTCGGTGTTCCACGTCCGCGACCCCTTCCCGGTCGGCGGCGTGGTCGAGGACGCGGCGACGGGCGCGGCCGCTGCGGCGTTCGGCGCGTACGCCCGCGAACTGGGCGCCGTACCGGCCGACGCGGTCCTCACCCTGCACCAGGGCGAGGACATGGGCCGGCCGGGGGTACTGACGGTGGAGCTACGGGCGGGCGACGCGCGGGTGCGGGTGAGCGGCGCGGGAACGGCGATCAAGGAGTAGCTGTCCTGAGCCGGCTCTCGACCCGGTCGATCCGGCGCAGGGCGCGCCGGTTCATCCACACCAGCCAGCCGAGGAACAGGACGCCGAAGGCCGCCATCACACCGCCGCGTACATACTCGCCGACGGCGAACCAGAACGCGGACCCGCCGAAGACCATCACGGCAAGCAGCGGAAACGCCCACCCCCGCGCCCGCGTCAGCTTCTCCCGCCGCCGCCGCGCGAGCCGGGCCATGGCCTGCCGCTCGGCGGGGTCGTCGGGGATGTCCCCCTTCATGATGCGCCGGTCGAGCGCGGGCACGGCGGCCGAGTCGACCCCGACGGACCCGGCGTCGGCCCGGCGCCGCCGGACGATCCACCAGGACATCCACCCGGCGTATACGATCCCGCCGATCACGGCCCCGGGCCAGGCATCAAGCCCGGAGAACGCCAACCGCAACCCCACCCAGAGCACCAGCGCGACACTGGCGAACACCCACCACCGATCCCGCCGGGGCGGCTTCCCCTGCGTATCCGTCTGCACGCTCCCCTGCTCAACCCTCGCGTAGCCCACAACGCCACCCCCTGCTCCGTAACGCCCCTGCTGTGCGGTCGCGTTGCGAGTACCCGGGGATGGATGCCCGATGCGGTCGGCGGAGGAACGGGCTCGTGGTCCCGGCTGCCGGGTGCCGGGCGGCAGGCGGCAGGCGGCAGTGGCGTGGGGCGACTCGGGTTGGCTCGGCGTCCAGCACGGGGGGTGGTCGGTTGCGACTCATGCCCCGCTGACCACTGTGGGGCGGTGGGTGCGGGTCAGGGCGGCATGAGCCGGGACCTGTGCGGACCGGGAAGTTAGCTGGTCGGAGGGCCGCCCCTGAGGTTTGAGTGTCGCGGTTGCGGTCCGGGCGTCAAGGGCGCTCCTTCGTCGCGTCGGCTGCGCCGATTGCGCTGCGCTTCACCCTTGACGCCCGGCCCTCCACCGCAAGGGAAGGCTGGGGGGGGCGGCCGGGGGGCTCCACGGGGGAGCTGGGTTCGTGGTGGCGGGTGCTTGGCCGACTGGCGGGTGCCACGCGGCAGTTGCATGGGGGGACTCCGGTCAGCTCGGCGTCCGCCCCCACCGGGGAGCGGCTGAGACTCATGCCCCGCCGGTCACTCTGGGGTGGGAGCAGTCGGGATGGTCTGCTGGCGGAGGTAGGTGGGCCGAGCATCGGGCCGGTGGGTGGGGTGGGTGTGACTGGAGTGACGGGGGATGGCTCGTGAGACGGCCGTCGGACACCTTTTGCGTCCCGTGTTGCGTTAGGCGCGCCATAGAGCGCTTGGGCGGGCGGAGGGTCCTGGGAGGCGGGGTGGGTGTGACTGATGGGGCAGAACTGGACCCGTGGGATGGCGGTCCGGCCTCTTATGCGTGGGGAGTTGCATTCCGCGCGCTGCGGAGCGCACCCAGGAGAATGGGCCGGTGTCGGGGATCCCACGGAGTGGAAGTGGGCTACGGCAGGGGGCCGTCGTGGGTTGAGGCGCCCGCCACCCGCGCGAATCGGCTGTCAGGCATCCCCACCAGCGCACCCCTGCCCCACCAGTCACACCCGCCCCATCGCCTGGCTGTCCCGCCGTTCTGATACGCCCCGCAGCGCATCTAACGCAACCACCCACGCAAAAGGCACCCGCCGGCGGCCTCACCGAGCACTCGTGTCACATCCGCCCCACCGACGGGCCCGGGTACGGCCCCTGGACCCACCCGACCCCACCGAGACCAGGACCGCCGGGCCGATAGAACACCCGTCGCCCCACGCCCCGCACGAAACACCCGGCCCGGGGCCATCTCAGCGGCCTGACACCCTCCGTGGTGCGCTTAACGCAACACGGGACGCAAAAGGCGCCGGATGGCCGCCCCACGAACCATCCACCGTCACCCCAGTCACACCCGCCCCGCTCACCGGCCCGATGCCCGGCCCCACTACCCAAGCCGGGGCACCCTCCCGCCCCGGACCCACCTCCAGTGATCAGCGGGGCATGAGTCTCAGCCGCTGCCCGGCCTGGGTGGACGCCGAGCCGGGCCGAGTCCCCCCATGCAACTGGTGCGTGGCACCCGCCGCCCGGCCAAGCAGCCGTCACCACGAGCCCAGCTCCTCCGTGGAGCCCCCCCCCCGGCCGCCCCC
>NZ_JTIY01000001.1:4073102-4094923 GCF_000818175.1 Streptomyces sp. AcH 505 | reverse complement strand
TAATCGGCGTAGCCGACGCGACGCAGGAGCGCCCTTGACGCCCGGACCGGAGCCGCGACACTCAACAGAAAGGGGCGGCCCTACGGGCGCCTAACTTCCCGGCTCGCACAGGACCCGGCTCAGCCGACCACCCGCCGGGGCGGACGCCGAGCCAGCCCGAGTCCCCCACGCAACTGCCGCGGGGCACCCGCACCCGGCCAACCACCCACCACCACCACGAACCCGCTCCCCCATGGCCCCCCGGCCACCCCGAACCGAACCGCCGCAGTGCTCACCGCGCTCCCGGGCCTTGGCTCAAGGCTCGGTCAGGCGTTCGCGTAGGCCTGCTGCCAGTGCGGCGACGGTGAGCAGGTCGACGAGGCCGCCGGCGTGTTCAACGAGGCGGCGGTGTTTGACTCCGTTGATGCGAAAGCGCAGATGGACCCGGGTCGTGCCGGACGCTTCCGGTGTGAGGGTGATGGTCCAGCTGATGCTGAGCCGCCCACGGGTGGAGCGGTGCACGAGGGTGTGCGGGGCGTCGTGGATGACGATCTCGAAGGTGGCCTGCCGTCCGCCCCAGTCGTCGATGATGTCGCCGGGTCGGAGGTGTTGCAGGGCGGGTTCGATCTCGCGCAGTGCGCGTCGTCCCGGCGGGACGGCGCGTTCCAGCCAGGCGGGCATGTACCAACCGGCGCGGTTCTTGCCGAGCTGGTTGAACCACGGCCAGACCTCCTCGGGAGGCGCCGGCAGGGTGAAGGCACGGTCCATGACCGCGTCCGGCCGGGGAACGAGATCGTCTCCCGGCATGGCGCGGGACGTCTCGTCGGGGCGGGGGGCGACCGTGGTGGTGAACATCAGGAAATCCCTCCGACTCCGACTCAGATTGCGGTTGCGGTTGCGGTTGCGACTCCGATCTGGGTTCCGGCACGTGTCCGACGATCCTCGTGACAGGAGACCACAAGCGCCCGACCGTATCGAATGATACCGTCGCGATCGTAATGGAATCCAGCGCGCCGCTGAACGGACCGGTCGTGCCGTGTTCGTTCGCCGCGCGGTTGACCTGTGAGGTGGTTCATGGCCAGCGAACTTTCCGGGATCGACACCATCGGGCGAACCGCGTTCGCGGTTGCCTCTCTGCGTGCGGCCGAACACCGTAACCCTGAAGGCCTGTTCACCGATCCGTACGCCGAGCGCATCCTTCGCGTGGCCGGCATGCCGCTGGAACCGCAGGCCGACAGCCGAGGCTTCGCCGCGGTGATGGGGGCTCAGGTCGCCGTGCGCAGCCGGTACTTCGACGATCTGCTGCTCGGCGCGGCGGCAACGGGGTGCCGCCAGATCGTCCTCGTGGCCTCCGGCATGGACAGCCGGCCTTGGCGGCTGGCCTGGCCCGAGGGCACCGTGCTGTTCGAGGTCGAGCAGGAGCCGGTACTGAGGTTCAAGGACCACGTAATGGACGAGCGTGACGCCCAACTCGCAGGCCTCAGGCAGCCCGTGGCGACCGATCTGCGGGACGACTGGGCCTCGGCCCTGCGAGAAGCCGGCTTCCATGCGGACCTCCCGACGGCCTGGCTCGTCGAGGGCCTCCTGTACGCCCTGGAGGAGACCAGCGCGGACCAGCTTCTGGCGGTGCTGAGCGAACTCAGCGCTCCAGGAAGCGTCCTGGCCTTCGACCACTTCGAGGTCGGGCCTTCGCTGCGCGCGGCCACGGACCGGATCAGCCCGGACCTCACCCGGCTGTGGAAGTCGGGGCCGACCGATCCGGCGGCCTGGCTCCACCGGCACGGGTGGGAGCCGTCCGTACACGAACTCGCCGACGTCGCCGACTCGTTCGGCCGCACGGTGCACCCGGCCTATACGCCGGGCCCGGCAGCCGAAGGCCACTCCTGGCTGGCCTCCGCCACCCGCACCACCGCGGCCCTCCCGGACTGAACGGCGGCGGCCGACGACCGGCGACCCGCGACCGCGAGCGCCACCGCGACCGGACACCGGCCTCCCCGAACCCGAACCCGAACCCAACCCGAACCGCGCAACGCGCCGCACGCCGTCACGGCCCGCTCGCGGAGCAGACCGTTCACCCCGTCGACGCCTTGCGCAGGGGCATGGCCCGGCGGGCGAAGGTGATGGTCACGGCGACGATGCAGGCGAAGATCGGCCCCGTGGCGATGTGGAGGACGCCGAGCACGACGGGCTCGTTGTCGCGGTAGTAGACGACCTGGAGGGCCGCGTTCACCACGTTGACGGCGACGCACACCCAGGTGGAGTTGCGGTAGACACGGCGCAGCCCTGGACGGTGGCGCCAGTCGGCGGGGCCGCCGCTGACCCGGTTGAGGATCACGCCGGTCAGCGGTCGGCCGATCAGGATGCTGGCCAGGCACACGGCCAGAACGACGAACGGGATCAGGGCGGGCAGCAGAAAGAAGCCGCGCGCCTGACCGGTGAGGGCGGCCACGGCGGCGCAGGCGCCGACGACGAGCAGGCCGATGACGGCCTGGCGGAGTTTCTCCTTGCGCAGCAGGCGCCAGGCGAAGGCGGCCGTCGCGGTGACGCCGGCCGCGACGAGTCCGGCATTGAGTGAGGCGGCCGCGTTGGCCACCAGAAAAGCGATCGTGGGAGCGGCGGCGACCGCAGCGCCGGAGAGCTTCGCGCGCCATCCGCCTCCTGCCGCGACTGCCCCTCCCGCCTCTCCCGTCTCTCCCGCCTCTCCCGCGTTCTGCGCGGGCTCGGGTCCTGGGTCCGTGGAGCTGGCCTGATGGGTACTGGTGGCATCCATGGATCGATAGTTACACATGAAACAGTCTCTCGCAACGTCGTTTCGAGTGATACCATCTCACCCATGACGAACGACGCTGCCATCGTTCCGCGTCCCCGAGCCACCGACGGACCCGGCGACCGCTCCACCTTCGCGCTGGGACTGATACTGCGCCGCGCCCACAACCGGGCGGTGGGAGCTGTGACGCGCGTGCTGCGCCCGCTGGGCCTCGAACCGCGTCATTTCGCCGTGCTCATCGCTCTGTGCGGCCAAGGGCCCATGAGTCAGAGCGCGTTGGTGCGGGTCACCGGCAGCGACCGGGCCACGATGGTGCGCGTCGTGGACGACTTGGAGCGCGCGGGGCTGGTGACGCGGGCCGCGCGGCCCGGGGACCGGCGCGTACGGATCGTGGCGCCGACCGAACACGGGCAGCTCGTCTTCGATCAGGCGCACACCGATGCCGCACCGGTCATCGGTGATCTGGTCGCCCATCTTCGGCCCGGCGAGGCGGAGCACCTTCTCGACCTGCTGGAGCGGTTCGTCTATCCGGACCACCCCTGACCCAGCACTGCGTGCAGCCCCGACGACAACTTCTCCGAGACGACAGCCCATCTCGGACGACAACCCCTCTGACATGAGCAGGAGTTCGTGATGCGTGTTCTGATCGCCGGCGCCGGACTTGGCGGCCTGTGCCTGGCCCAAGGGTTGCGCCAGGGCGGTGTCGAAGCGGTGGTTCTGGAGCGCCGCGACCGCGCCGGGGGCCAGCCGACCACGTACGGCATCCATCTCAACACCGACGGCATGCGCGCCTTGCGGGGCTGCCTCCCCGACAAGCCGTGGCAGCGGCTGCTGGAGTCCTCGGTCCTGGCGCCGGACGTGATCCGCTTCCACGACCAGGACCTGCGCGCCTTGGCGGTGCGTGACAACGAGGCGCACGGAGTGACCGACACGGACGTACGGCGCCGGGCGGTGGCCAGGGACGCGCTGCGCGAGGCTCTGCTGACGGGCCTTCCCGGCGAGGCGGTGTCATGGAACAAGCAGGTCACCGGCTACACCGAGACCCCTGACGGGGTACGCGTCGCATGCGGCGACGGCGAGATCCTCACCGGGGATCTCCTCGTGGCCGCGGACGGCGGCAACTCCCGGCTGCGCGGCCTGCGGTTGCCCGGACTGGACCGGCAGGACCTCGGCATCGTGAACGTCTCGGGGCGTGTGACGCTCACCGAGGCGCTGCTCGGCGAACTGCCCGTCGAGCTGACCGACGGATCGGTGAACAACGTGGTGCCCGCGGGACCCGGCTGGATGTTCCTGTCCACCTGGGACAACGGCGCCGCCGGCCGTCATCTGGTGTGGGCGTGGGCCGAAAGCCGGGACACCTATCCCACCGAACCGACGGCGATGGACGGTACGGCCCTGCGTGCCCATGTCGTCGGGCGGACCGCCGGCTGGGCTCCGGCACTGCGCCACCTGGTCGCCCGTACCGAACCACCCACCATCGCCGCGATCCCGCTGCGTACGATGCCCGCTCTCGACGCGTGGGAGGCGAGCAGGGTCACACTGCTGGGGGACGCCATTCACAACATGACGCCCATGGCGGGTATCGGTGCCAACACCGCCCTGCGCGACGCCGACGTGCTGCGCGGCTCGCTGCTGGGCGACGGCCCGTTGACCGAGCGGGTGGGCCGCTACGAGAGCGCGATGCGCGTCTACGCCAACGAAGCGCTGGCCCTGTCCACTCGTAACGCCCGCGCCGCCGCCACCACGAAACGCCTGCCGCGCACCGCCTTTCGCACCGTGCTGCGGGTGGCGGAGGCCGTACCCGCGGTCAAGCGGCGGATCTTCCCCGCACCTCCGCCGCGCCTCTGACCTCCCGCGCCGCATGCGCGGGCACGGGGGCGGCGCGGCGGCCCAGGAGCAGGGTCGTCGCCCCGAGCAGCGTCCACAGCGCGAGCACCACGACGTGCCCGCCGGCGGCATGGCCGTCGAAGTAGGCCGTGCTGCGGAGCAGATTCGCCCCCGCGCCGGGAGGAAGGGCCTGGCCGATGTGGTGAACGGCTGTCGGCAGCAGCGATGGTGCGGAGGTCACGGCGGAGAAGGGGTTGCCGATGAACACCATGACCAGCGCCGTCACCCCTGCCCCGGCCGGGCCGATCACCCGGGCCAGGCCGGCGGCGGTCAGGCTCATCGACAAGACGGTCGCGGACAGGGCCGCCCAGGTGGCCACGCCGTGGTGCGGCAGCGCGCCCAGCAGTCCCTGGGCGACGAGGTAGGTGCCCAGTCCGGCGACGGCGCTCGCCACGGCCACGGCCACCAGCGCCTTCCACCGGCTCCGACCGCCGCCCAGTACCGTGACGGTGGCCCCGATCAGAATGCTGCAGATGGTCAAGGGCAGGAGCGCGCTGCTGAAGACCACACCCCGGGGATCGTCCGCCGAGGTGGCGACGACGTCCTGGACCGCGACGGGCTCCGCGAGGCGTGCCGCCGTCTGCTTGCCGGCCAGATCGAGCGACTGGGCGACCGTGGCGCTCGCCGCGGTCGCTTCCAGCACGGTGACCCGCTGCGGAGTGACGTCGAACGCCCCGTAGATGTCACGGTCCTTGACGGCGCTGCGCGCCGCCCTCATGTCCGCGTACACGTGCAGATCGAACGCGCCCGGCTGGGCGCTTGTCAGGTGTTCGACCATCCGCTGGCTCGCCTGACCGGTTCCCACGATTCCCACGGGGACGTCCCGGGGTGCGATCCGGGCGGCCGGCCAGGCGTACGCGAGTACGGCGAGCGTGGCCACCACCGGAAGCACGACGACCGGCAGGAGCCAGCGGCGCAGCGTGCTGCGGGCCGACGCCGTGGTGCGGGTCGACGCGGAGAAGGGCATGACAACAACTCCTAAAGAAAACGGACATTCCCTTTAGATTGCGGGCTTGGAGTCTCTTGCGTCAAGACGAACGATCGTTTTTTATTGTAGCTAGGATGGCCCCATGCCCAAGGTGACGCAGCAGCACATGGACGCCCGCCGCGAAGAGATCATGGCCGCGGCCCGTCGGTGCTTCGTGAAGGACGGCTTCCACTCCACGTCCATGCAGGACATCTTCGCCGCCTCCGGACTGTCGGCCGGCGCGGTCTACCGGCACTTCGCCAAGAAGGAAGACATCATCCTGGCGATCGCGGAGGCGAACATGGCCGACGTCGTCGATGTCGTACGTTCCGCCGCCGCCCGGAACACGCGACGGCCGGTGGGCGAAGTGATCGGAGAGGCGATCGACACGCTCAGCTCCCGGTCGCGGCAGGACCAGGGGTTTGCCGGGCTGGCCGTGCTGGTCTGGAGCGAGGCGCTACGGAACCGTCAACTCGGCGCAAAGTTCGCAGAGTTGGTGGAGCTGTTGCACCAGGACCTCACCGAGATCATCGACACCCACCAGGGCGGCGCGAGCCCGGCGACGGGAATCACGGCCGAGGCCGCGGCGCGGACGCTGGTGTGCGTCCTGTCCGGCTTCCTCCTCCAGACGGCGCTGCTCGACCCCGGGGCCGTCGCCGGGGTGTCCGACACCGTCCGGAGGCTGTGGCCGGCCCCCGCCGCCGGTTGACGACCGGCGCGTCGAGGTGCGCGCGGACGGGTCCCCGGGTGCAGGGGAGTGCGGTCTACGCCGTCGGCGGAACCGACGCGCGGCCTGATCGCGCGGGGGGTCCGGCGGGCGATCTCCGCACCGGCCTCACTCCGCCGGCGCCGGATAGGTGAAGCGGGTCAGCAGGTCCGTCAGCCGCTCGGGTTCGCCCGGTTCCAGCTGGGCGACCAGCCCTTCGGCCAAGGGCTCGGCCGCCAGATGGGCGGCGTCGAAAAGCTCCAGGCCCTTGGCCGTGATCTCCACCGACCGAACCCTGCGGTCCCCCGGCACCGACTTGCGTACGGCCAGCCCCTTGCGTTCGAGGTCGTCGACGACGCGCATGATCCCCGCCTTGTCCGACCCCGTCGCCTGCGCGAGATCCCGCTGCACCATGGGGCCGCGGTCGACCAGCGAGATCAGCACCGCGAAGTGCCGCAACTCGATGCCCAGCGGACGCAGCGCCTCGGCCATGACCGTGGCCGCACGCGTATGGGCGCGGCGCAGCAGAAGCCCCAGCGCGAAGGGGGATGCGTCCCCTGGACGGTCGGTCGCGCGCGATGGCGTCTGCTCGGACGGGGTGTCGACGGTCATGGTCCGGAGATTACCAGACAGTCGGTTCATTCGAGACGGTATCACCTGAAATCAAACGTGACGTGCGCCCCGCCGTCCGAGCCGGACCCCCCTACCCCGCCAGCGCCTTCGCGATGTCCGTCAGCTGCTCCGGCCTCAGCGGGCCGTGTTCCATCGCCGCCGCGTTCTCCTCCGCCTGCGCCACCGAGCGGAAGCCCGGGATCGGGATCGTGTGGGGGCTGCGGGCCCAGAGCCAGGCCAGGGCGCCTTGGGCGAGCGTGCGACCGTCGCTCGACAGGACGTCGCGTACCGCCTCGACGCGCGCCGCCCACTCCGGGGCCGGGACGCCGCCCTCGCCGAACCACCGCAGCCAGGCCGGCGGGACGGCGCGGATGTCGCCCGTCGCGCCCCGACTGCGGGAGCCCTGCTTGCCGGTGAGCAGGCCCATCGCGAGCGGGCCCCGGTTGATGCTCGCGAGGTCGCGCTCGTCGCAGAGCGCGAGCATCTCCGGCGCGTCCTCCAGGACGTTGCAGGTGTGCTGCACCGCCGCGCAGTGCGCCCCCTCCGCGAACAGCGCGGCGCGCTCCGGGTCGGAGGTGCTCCAGGCGTACGCGCGCACCAGCCCCTCCGCCACCAACTCCTCGCACGCGTCGCGCAGCTCGGCCGCCCGGTCCAGCGGCGCGTTCGACAGGTGCAGCTGATAGAGGTCGACATGGTCGGTGTCGAGCCTGCTCAGCGACGCGGTCAGCGCGCGCCTGACATACCCCGGCGTCGCATCCGCGTCCGTGCGGACCTTCGCCGACTCGTCGAAGACGTTGCCCCACTTGGTGGCGATCACCACGTCGTCGCGCCGCCCCTTGAGCGCCTTGCCGAGGACGCGTTCACTGTGGCCCGCCCCGTACACATCGGCCGTGTCGAAGAACGTGACCCCGAGGTCGAGGGCACGGTGGATCGCGGCGACGGACTCGTCGTCGTCGACCTTGCCCCAGCCCTGCGGGTTGCCTTCCCCGTCGCTCCACTCACCGCCGATCGCCCAGCAGCCGAACCCCAGGGCACTCACCTCGATCCCGCTGCGTCCCAGCGCCCTGGCACCGACTCCCGCCGCTCCCGCTGCCCCTGTGGTTCCTGCGGCCCCTGTTGTGGTTCCTGTTGGAGTTCCTGTTGATTCCATGCCGCGAACGCTAGGAGTTGAAGCGCGCACGAAGACAAGCAGCCCCACCATAACAACGTTGTAATGACGCGAACAACGGGACTAAACACCCAATATCCCCCGTTCGAGGGCGAGTTGGCGAGCCGCCGAAAGGCGTGAAGTCCGGACTCTTGACAGTGCCGACCGCCATGCTCCATGGTCCTGTACAACGTTGGAATGCCCGTCCGGGCCGCACTCGTCCCGGCCGATCCGCCTCCCCCAACGCGCTCCTCCAACGCCTCCCCCCAACCCGCCCCTTCGGCATCAATGAGGATGTGATCGGCGCATGAACACCTCCATCCGGGCCAAGTCCTTCCGGGCCAAGTCGTACTCCACCGCTGTGCTCGCCGCCGGCCTGTGCCTGGCCGCCACCGCGTGCACCAACTCCGGTTCCTCGTCGGACGATTCGGACAGCTCGTCGCCCGCGGCCGACAACTCCGCCGCGGCGCAGCAGGTCGCCTCGCCCTCCGCGTCGGCGGCGGGCCCCGGCTGCACGTTCCAGTCGTACGGCGGCGGTGCGCCGAAGCTGGACATCACCGACGGCAAGACGGTGGTCGGGTTCTCGCAGTCCGAGTCGACCAGCAACCCGTTCCGCGCCACCGAGACCAAGAGCATCGAGAACGAGGCCAAGCGGCTGGGCGTCAAGCTCATCCAGCGCAACGCCAACGCCGATGTGAACGCGCAGAATTCGCAGATCGAGGACATGATCGCGCAGGGCGCGAAGGCCCTGATCGTGGCGCCGGAGAACTCCGACGGGCTCGGCCCCGCCCTCGCCCAGGCGAAGGCCAAGAAGATCCCGGTGCTCACCATCGACCGCACCGTCGGCGGCAAGGCCTGCACCGACTTCATCGCCTTCATCGGCTCGGACTTCTACGGCCAGGCGCAGATCGCCGCCGACGACCTCGCGACGGCGACCAGCAGCAAGGCGAAGGTCGCCATCCTGACCGGGACCCCCGGCAACAACGTCTCCACCGACCGGACCAAGGGCTTCCAGGACCGGATCAAGGAGAAGTACCCGAACGTGAAGGTGGTCGCCTCGCAGACCGCCAACTTCGCCCAGACGGACGGGCAGAAGGTCATGGAGCAGCTGCTCCAGGCGCACCCCGACATCAACGCGGTCTACACCGAGAACGACGAGATGGCGCTCGGCGCGCTCCAGGCGATCAAGTCCGCGGGCAAGACCCCGGGCAAGGACATCAAGCTCGTCTCGATCGACGGCATCCAGCAGGTCGTGCAGAACGTCGCCTCGGGCCAGGTCGTCGCGGACATCGAGACCAACCCCCGGTTCGGACCGCTGGCCTTCAAGGCGCTCCAGGACTTCTACGGCACGGACGGCGTCCAGCCCAACGTCATCATCAAGGACGGCCACTTCACCAGCGACAACGCCAAGGACGCCCTCGACAAGGGCCTTGTGTACTGATCGCGGACTCCCGTCACGGCAGCGGCAGCAAGGAGGAAGACCGTGGTCCAGCAGGACCCCGACCCCCGGAGTGGGCACGTCCTCGAAGTCACCGGGGTCAACAAGAGCTTCGCCGGTGTACACGCCCTGCGTGACGTGGACTTCGGCCTGCGGGCCGGCGAAGTGCACGCGCTCATCGGGGAGAACGGCGCGGGGAAGTCGACCCTGATCAAGGTGATGACCGGCGTGTACCACCCGGACGAGGGGCGGGTGCGGTTCGCCGGGCAGGACAGGGACTTCCGCAACCCGCTGGAAGCCCAGGCGGCCGGGATCTCGACCATCTACCAGGAGGTCAATCTCGTCCCGCTGATGTCGGTGGCCCGCAATCTGCATCTGGGCCGCGAGCCGCGCCGGTTCGGCCTGATCGACGTCCGCCGGATGAACCGCCAGGCCACCGAGGTGCTGGCACGGTACGGCGTGCATGTGGACGTCACCCGCCCGCTCCGCACGCTGGGCCTCGGCGCCCAGCAGATGGTGGCCCTCGCGCGCGCCGTGCAGATCGACGCGCGCGTCGTGATCATGGACGAGCCGACGTCGTCCCTGGAACCCCGGGAGGTCGACACGCTCTTCACGGTCATCCGGGGGCTCAGGGACCAGGGCATCGCCGTGGTCTACGTCAGCCACCGGCTGGACGAGCTGTACGAGATATGCGACCGCGTCACCGTCATGCGGGACGGCGCGATCGTGCACACCGGCGAGATGGCGGGTCTGGAGCGGCTGAAGCTCATCTCGCTGATGCTCGGCCGGGAGATGTCAGCCGTACGCGACAAGGGCGCCACCGCGTTCGACGCGGACCGCCACGACCGTAAGGACGGCCAACCGGCCCTCCGGGTAACGGATCTGACGGCCCGCCACCGACTGCACGGGGTGTCCCTCGACATCCACCCCGGCGAGGTGGTCGGACTCGGCGGTCTGCTCGGCGCCGGCCGCAGCGAGACGGCGAAGGCCATCGTCGGGGCGCTGCCCACGGACGGCGGTTCGGTGGAGATCGCGGGCAAGACCCTGCACCGCCGTACACCGGCCGCCGCCATCAAGGCGGGTGTGGTCATGCTGCCGGAGGACCGCAAGGTCGAGGGCATCATCCCCAGCCTGTCCGTACGGGAGAACATCTCACTCGCCGCCCTGCCGACGCTCTCCAGGGCGGGAGTGGTCTCGCAGGCCAAGCAGGACGAGATCGTGCGCTTCTTCATGGACCGGCTGCGGATCAAGGCGACCGGGCCCGACCAGCGGGTCAGCGATCTGTCCGGCGGCAACCAGCAGAAGGTGCTGCTGGCCCGCTGGCTCTGCCTCAACCCCAAGGTGCTGTTGCTGGACGAACCGACGCGCGGCATCGACGTGGGTGCCAAGGCCGAGGTTCAGGCCCTGATCGACGAACTGGCGGGCGACGGGCTCGGGGTGCTGCTCATCTCCTCCGAACTGGAGGAACTGGTCGAGGGATCGGACCGGGTCGTGGTCCTCAAGGATGGCGGTGTCGTCGGCCATCTGGAAGGCCAGGACGTCACGGAGGAGGCCCTGTTGACGGCGCTGGCCACACCGGGCGAATCCGAAGGCGGGACCGAGACCGAAGCCGAAGGCGGTACGGAAGCCGCGACCGAAAGCGGGACCGGAGCCGAAGCCGAAGGCGGTACGGAAGCCGAGACCGAGCCCGAAGCCGCGACCGAAACGCCCGACCCACCCGATCACGGGCCGGCGTCCACCCCCGCCCCTGCCTCCGCCCCCGACGAGGAGCGCCGATGACCTCCACCACCTGGGCGGACCGCCCCTCCCTCGACCGCGCCCGGCTCCTGCGGCTGCTCCAGCAGTACGGCGTCTACGCCGCCCTGGCCATCCTCTTCATCGTGGCCGTCGGGCTCGACAGCTCCTTCCTGTCCCTCTCCAACGTCCGCATCCAGCTCTTCCAGGTGGCCCCCACTCTCCTGGTGGCCCTCGGGATGGCGCTGGTCATCGGCACCGAGGGCATCGACCTCTCCGTCGGTGCCACCATCGCGCTCGCCGCCTCCGTCGTCCCCCTGTACGTGGGGTACGGGCTGCCGATGGTCCTGCTGGTCGCCCTGCTGCTCGGCGCCGCATCCGGGGCCGTGAGCGGTGCGATGGTGGCCATCGCCCGTATCCAGCCGATCGTCGCGACCCTCTCCCTGATGATCGGGGTGCGCGGGCTCGCCGAGATCGTCAACGGCAACTCCGCCAAGTCCGTCATCCAGCCTGGTCTGTTGACGCTCGGGTCGGACAACGTCCTCGGCATTCCCGTGATGGCCTGGATCGCCGCCGGCTGCGCCCTGCTGACCGGTCTCGTGGTCCGCCGAACGACCTTCGGCCGCCAGCTCGTCGCCATCGGCGACAACAGGCAGGCCAGTGGGTTGTCCGGGCTGCCGGTACGCCGAGTCCTGATCAGTGTGTACGTGATCTCCGGTGTGCTGTCGGCCCTCGCGGGCGTGATGATCGTCGGTCACGGCGCCGAGGCCGACCCGGCGAACCAGGGGCTCAACATGGAGCTCAACGCGATCACCGCCGTCGTCGTCGGCGGCACGGCGCTCAGCGGCGGCCGGGTGCGTGTGCTCGGCACGGTCGCCGGCGCGCTGTTCATGCAGCTCATCACGGCCGTCCTGACCCAGCACAACGTGCACACCTCCTACACCCAGATCGTCGAGGCGGTCATCATCTGCTTCGCCGTGTACGCCTCCCAGGAGCGAGGTACCCGATGAGCACCACTGCTCTCAGTCCGGCGGCCCCGGCCGCCGCCACCGCCCCCGCGCTGCGCGAGCGGCTGGCGTCCCAGGTGCAGCGGCGCGGCGCGCTCGCCGTGCTCGTGCTGGTCGTCGTCATCGCTTCGGCCACCTCCGACACGTTCCCCACCTGGTCCAACATCAGCGGCATCCTCGGCAGCAACGCCTTCATCTGGCTGCTGGCCCTGGGCATGACCTTCGTCATCATCACAGGCGGCATCGATCTGTCCGTCGGTTCGATGTACGCGCTCGGCGGTGTCCTCGGGGCGTACGGCGCCCATACGGGCGGGACATGGCTGGCGATCCTGCTGCCGCTCGCCGTCGGCGCGACCTGGGGTCTGGTGCAGGGGCTGCTGATCGCCCGCGCGGGGATGGCACCCTTCATCGTCACGTTGGCGGGGCTGCTCGGGGCGCGCGGTCTGCTGCAGGCCATCACCGACGAAGGCGCCACCACCAACCTCGTACCGGCGGGGTCGGCGTTCCGCCACCTCGGCCAGGGAGTGTGGACGCCGGTCATCATCGTCGCCGTGCTCTTCGGCCTCGGTGGGCTGCTGCTCACCCGTACCCGCTTCGGCGGCGTGCTGACCGCCATGGGCGGCAACGAGAACGCGGCCGAGCTGATGGGGCTGCCCGTCGTACGCACGAAGGTGCTGGTGTATCTGCTGTCCGGCACCCTCGCGGCCGCCGCGGGCGCGCTCGGCAGCGCGCGGCTGGGTTCCGGCGTCACCACCATCGGGATCGGCTACGAACTCACCGCCATCGCCGCCGTCGTCATCGGCGGCACACTGCTCACCGGCGGCAGCGGGTCCGTCGCGGGAACGGTCAGCGGGGTGTTGCTGCTCGCGGTGATCCACAACCTGATCGACCACTACTTCTCCCAGTACGGCTCGGCCTTCACCGACGCGGTCAACGGCGGCTTCCTGGCCGTGGTGGTCCTGCTGCAGACGCTGCTCAGCCGCACCCAGCAACTGGCGTAGCGGACAAGCGGGAGCGCGTACCGAACGAACGGGGCGAGACGAGAGAGTGGGGGTCCTGTGGGCGTCAGCCTGAAGGATGTGGCGCTGCGCGCCGGGGTGTCGGTGAAGACCGTCTCGAACGTGGTGAACAACTTTCCCCATGTGACACCGGCGACCCGCGAGCGCGTCCAGCGTGTGATCGACGAGCTGGGCTACCGGCCGAACTTGACGGCCCGTCACCTGCGCAAGGGGCGTACGGGCATCATCACCCTGGCCGTGCCGGAGCTGGCGAACCCGTACTTCGCCGAGCTGGCGGGCGCCGTCATCGACGCCGCCGCTCGCCATGACCAGACCGTCCTGCTCGACCACACGGCCGGGCGGCGGGACAAGGAGGTGCTGGTCTCGCAGGGCTTCCGGTCCCATGTGATCGACGGGCTGATCCTCAGCCCGATCCGGCTGGAGGCACAGGACCTGCTCGCACGCGTCGCGGGCCCGCCGATGGTGCTGCTGGGCGAGCGGGAGTACGACGCGCCGTACGACCACATCGCCATCGACAACGTTGCCGCCGCCAGGACCGCCGTACGGCATCTGCTCGACCTGGGCCGCCGGCGTATCGCGTTCCTCGGCGCCCAGCAGGAGAGCGCCCGGCAGCCGGCGCATCTGCGGCTGCGGGGCTGGCGCGAGGAGATCGCCGCTTCCGGAGGGACGCCCGAGCAGTCCATGGTGGTGGTCACCGGCGGCTACGACCGGCGTGACGGCGCGGCGGCGATGGCCGCGCTGCTGGACCGCGGGCAGCGTCCTGACGCGGTGTTCGCCTACAACGACCTGGTGGCGCTCGGCGCGCTGCGCGTGCTGGCCGAGCGAGGTGTACGGGTGCCGGACGACATCGCCGTGGTCGGTTTCGACGACATCGAGGAGGGCCGCTACGGCGCTGTGTCGCTGACGACGGTCGCTCCCGACAAGTCCACGATCGCCCAACTCGCCGTCGACTGCCTGGTGGAGCGCATCGGCGGGGGCGCCGGCAGCCAGTCGGGCACGGGCGGCGGGCAGGAGCCGCCCTCGCCACGGCGTATCCGGCCGGGCTACGAACTCGTGGTGCGCGAGTCGACGACGGTCCGCAGACGCTGAGACGACGGCGCCCCGCCGCCGCACACCGAACACCCCCACCCCCCTCCCCCGGTCGCACTTCCGTGCCCGCACCCTCCGAAGGACCCCCATGTCCCGTCCCTCCCTGGCCAGTGCTCCCTTCGGTACGGCGCCGTCCGGCGCGGCCGTCGACCGGTGGACGCTGGACTCCGGCGGCGGTGTGCGCGCCGAAGTGCTGACGTACGGCGGGACACTGCACCAGTTGTGGGTGCCGGACAGCTCGGGCGTCGCCGCGTGCGTGGTGCTCAACCTGCCGTCGGTGGGCGACTACGCGGCCCACAGCCCGTACTTCGGCGCGCTGATCGGCCGGTACGCCAACCGCATCGACAGCGGGCGGTTCACGCTCGACGGCCGCGCGCACCAGATCCCCGTCAACGACCGCGGCCATGCCCTGCACGGCGGTACGGACGGCTTCGACCGGCGGATCTGGACGGCACGACCGGGCACCACCGGCCGTGGCACACATCTCCCCTCCGTGTCAGTGGAGTTGAGCCTGCACAGCCCCGACGGCGACATGGGCTTTCCCGGTGCGCTGGACGTCACCGTCACGTACACGCTGGACAGTTCGGGCACGCTGGCCGTCGACTACACGGCACGTACCGAACTGCCGACGGTCGTCTCCCTCACCAACCACGCCTACTTCAACCTCGCGGGCGCCGGCATCGGTACCGTCCTCGGCCACACCCTCGCCCTGGACGCCGACCGCTATCTCCCGGTCACCGCGAGCGGTGTTCCGCTGGGACCGGCCGTCGCGACGTCCGGCACTCCTTTCGACTTCGCGGAGCCGCACCCGATCGGTGACGAAATAGCCGCCGACGACGCGCAGTTGCACGACGCCGGCGGCTATGACCACTGCTGGATCCTCACCCCGCCGGCCGTCCCCGGCGAGCTGCGGCGGGCCGCGCGGCTCGCCCATCCGGAGAGCGGACGGCGGCTGGAGGTGTGGACCACCGAGCCCGGCATTCAGGTGTACACCGGCAACGAGCTGGACGGTTCACTCGCCGGTTCGTACGCCGGTGAGACGGCCAAACCGTACGAGCGGCACGGTGCGGTGTGTCTGGAGACCCAGCACTTCCCCGACTCGCCGAACCGGCCCGCGTACCCGACAACGGTGTTGCGCCCCGATGCCAGGTACACGAGCCGTACCGAATTCCGCTTCCCCTCAGCGGCGGGAACGGAGCAACCGGCAGCTCACAGCAGGGGTCAGGAGTAGACCCCGAACTCGTACAGCGAGTCGCCGTACGCGGTGCCGCGCTGGGTGATGTTGATCCGTACGTACCTGCCGCTCCCGGTGACGCCGAAGTCCTCGACGCCGCCGGTGCCCGTGGTGGTGGAGTAGACGGTGGTCCAGTTGTCACCGTCGTTCGAGGTCTGGATCTGGTACGCCTTGCCGTAGGCGCCCTCCCAGCCCAGTTGGATGTGTTTGATCGCCGTCACACCGCCGAGGTCGACCCGCACCCACTGCGGATCGGCCCAGGCACTGGCCCAGCGGGTGGTCCACTTGCCGTCGGTGGCGTTGGACGCGGGGTACGGAGCCCCGTCGCCGTCGGCCTGGAACGTGGACGCCGTGGTCGGCTTGCCGAGGGCGACGTTGGTACCGCTGACCGGCGGCGCCACCACGTTGAAGGACTTGGTCTCGATGCCGACGTTGCCGTGGCCGTCGTACGCGTAGACGTAGACCTTCCACACGCCCAGTGTCTTCGGCGCCGTCACGGTGAACTTGCCGTCGGCAGTCTCCTTGAAGTCGACCTGACTGAAGCCGGTTCCGTTGTTGACGTACTTGCCGCAGTAGAGCAGCTGGTAGCGGATCAGGTCGCCGTTGGGATCGGTGGCCTTGGCGGTGATGTCGAAGGTGCCGCCCGCCGGGACCGTCTTGGTGTTGCTGAGTGACATGTCGCTGATCACCGGCGGTGTGTTGGCACCGGCCGCCGCCGCGCTGCCGCCGTAGTCCTTGGCGACCGAGTAGAAGCTGAGCCGCTTCCAGCCGGCCGGGACGGTGTTGTACCAGACACCACCGAAGTCGTTCTCGGTGCCGTAGTGGAAGACGGTGGCGCCGAGCGCGACCCCGGCGTGCCCGGTGACGCAGCCCCAGTTGGTCAGGTAGGCGTCGCGCTTCTGGATGTCGGTGGGCTCGGTCGGCACCCCGTTGGCGTCGTCCGGCACCTCCCACTCACCGGGCTCGCCGGCCTCGGTGATGATGTACGGCTTGTTGTAACCGCCGCTGTTCCAGTCTCCCTTGACGGTGCAGAGCGAGCCGTAGGAGTTCACGGCCAGCAGGTCCAGGCTGGGGGTGTACGTCTTGTAGTACGGCCAGGCGCCCGTCCAGGCGTCGGTGGACGTGACCGGGTGGTTGGGGTCGATGGCGTGGATGGCCTGCGTGACGCGCTCCACGTACTTGGCGTAGGCGACCCGCTCCTGCTCGACGGTCGAGCCGTCGTACGTGTGGTCCTGGGTGGTGAGGATGACCTCGTTGCCGACGTCCCACATCAGGACGCCGGGATGGTTCTTGTAGGTGGTCACCCACTGCTTGATCTGGTCCAGGGTGCTGTCCATGTACGCCGTGTCCTTGACGTAGTCGGCGCCCTGGTTGAGCCAGAAGCCGTTGACCACCTTGAGACCGTGCGCGGCCGCCGTGTCCAGCAGCGGTTTGGAACCGGCGTCGGTGCCCCACGTACGCAGGGTGTTGACGCCCATGGACTTCAGCTCACGGATGTGGGCTTCGGCCGTGTTGTTGGCCGGGCCCCAGGTGATGCCCTTGACCTGGTACGGCTGGCCGTTGACGGTCAGCGCCCAATTGCCCTGGCTGCCGGTCACCTTGACGGTGGAGCCGCCGGTGGGCACGGCCGGGTCGGTCAGTGGCGCCGGCGCGTTGCCCGTGGTCTTGGAGACGGTGACCTTGTCGATGCTCAGGGCGCCGCCCGAACTGGTCGCCGCGCTGGGCGTGGTGCAGCCGCAGGTGGCGTCCGGGTACGAGCCCCCGATGCCGAGGTTGAACGTCAGCAGGAAGCCGTGATGTATGGCCGCGTCCCAGGTGGAGACGCCGACCTGCGACTCGTTGACCTGCCAGATCTGCCGACCGTCGAGGTACCAGCGGATCTGCTCGTCGGACACCGTGCGGTCGATGATCGTGGAGTAGGTGTGGTAACCGGTCTGGCAGCCGGTGCAGGAGGCGAGTCCGCTGGTCATGCCGTTGTACTCGTTGCAGTTGCCGCCGGGCGCCGTGCCGCAGTGCAGGGTGGCGCCGAGCTGGTTGCGGGCGTTGACGTTCTCCAGGATGTCGATCTCGCCGCTCTTCGGCCAGGACGCGGTGTCACCCCGGTAGGCGGCGCCCATCATCCGGAAGGACGGCCAATAGCCGAGCCCGTTGGCCGGATTGGGCTGCTTGACGGTGGCCGAGACCTGCAACTGGCCGCCGGCCGGGGCCGCGTACTCGGTGCTCTGCGTCTCGATCCGGCCCGAGGTCCAACTGGTGCCGTTCTTCACGGCGGTGAGGTTGAGATGGCCGTTGCCGTCGAGGGAGACGTTGGCGGGAGAGTTGGTCGCGGTCTCCACCTCGCCGGTGCCCCAGTTGGCGGCGCCGCCCGGGTACGAGGTGCCGGTGACCACCTTCCAGTCGTTGGAGGGGCCGCTGCCCGCCGTCCCGGTGAAGTCGTCGTTCCACACCGTGGACCAGTTCCCCGGCGGGTCGGTGGGCGGATCCGTCGGCGGGTCGGTGGGCGGGTCGGTGGGTCCGTCACCGGTGGTGCGGACCTGGAACTCCCAGAGGGAGTAGCCGTATCCGGTCGCGCGGGCCGTACCGTACAGCCGCACATAGCGCGCCGTGCCGGACACGTTCAGCGTCTCCGTACCACCGGCGCCCGTGGTGGTCGAATACGCGGTCGTCCAGTTCGACCCGTCCGTCGAAAGCTGGATCTGGTACGCCTTGCCGTACGCCGACTCCCAGGTCAGTACCACCTGGCAGACGGGCTGCGCCGAACCGAGGTCGACCTGGATCCACTGAGGATCGCTGTTCACGCTGGACCAGCGGGTGTTGGCGGCGTCCCCGTCGAAGGCACCCGAAGCGGGCGTACCCGCGCCCTCGATGCTGGAGGCGGTGGCGGTGTGGCCCTTGGCCACGTTGGTGGTCCCGCACGTGCCGCCGGAGCCACCCGAGCCGCCGAACACCTGGAACTCCCAGAGGGAGTAGCCGTATCCGGTCGCACGGGCTGTACCGTACAGCCGCACGTAACGCGCCGTGCCGGACACGTTCAGCGTCTCCGTACCACCGGCGCCCGTGGTGGTCGAATACGCCGTCGTCCAGTTCGACCCGTCCGTCGAAAGCTGGATCTGGTACGCCTTGCCGTACGCCGACTCCCACTTCAGCACGACCTGGCTGACGGCCTGGGCGGAACCGAGGTCGACCTGGATCCACTGGGGGTCGCTGTTCGCGCTGGACCAGCGGGTGTTGGCGTCGCCGTCGAAGGCGTTGGCGGCCGGCGTACCGCCGTTCTCGACGCTGGACGCGGTTGCGGTCTTGCCCTGGGACAGCGGAACCGCCGCCGCCTGCGCGCTGGTCGCGGGCAGCAGCATCAGCAGCGCGCCGATCAGCGCGGCGGCGCAGAGTGCGGCGACGGCCTTGAAACGGACGAGCGAGGGTCTGTGCCGGGCGGGGGTGCCACGGGATGCAACGAGCATGTCGGTCCTCCTGGGAGGGGGATTCCGTCACAGCGAGGACGGAAGTGGGAGAGCGCTCTCCGACGCTCAAGATGCTCACCCTCGGCTCACTGCACGTCAAGACTCGTGCCGCAACTTGCTTCCGGGAGGTTACGAGGATCTTCCGGTCCGTACCGGAGAGCGCTCTCCGGTACAGCCGACCTGACGCCCGACCTGACGCCCCGTCAAGCCGCCCTGCGCGCAGCCGCATCGAGACGCACCGCGGGGCGGGCCCGTGTCACGGACCCGCCCCGCGGGGAACGGCGTTCGTCGGCGGTCAGGCGCGACGCGTCACGCCTGACCCGTTTCGAAGCGGCCGATCTTGCCGCCGTCCACGATGAACCGCCACGCGGTCCGCATCTCGCCGTAGGTGTCGTTGCGGTACGTGGCGATCAGCGCGAGCCCGCCGTCCGCCTGCGACTCGACGTCCATGTGCCCGCGCGAGGAGAAGATCTCCCGGTCGGTCCAGTCGGCGAGATCGCGCTCGCTGCCGTCGTCCGACATGGTGGCGCCGGGCGCGAGCGTCTGCTGGAAGGCGTCGCGGTCACCCTTGTTAAGGGCGCCGACGAAGGCGCGGACCGCGGGATCGGTGAGCTTGTCGACGGAGATGGGCACGGGGGGCTCCTTCGAGGCATGGCGGTACGGGGGCGGGTGGGCGCGAAACGCGGCGGCGCCACGTCCTCATGCCTACACCGGTACGCGGCGCCGCACCCGTTGTCGGCCGCCACCTGTGCGACGGCCGGCCGTGCGATCGGCGCCCACCGTCAGCCCTTTTCGGCCAGCCGCGGCAGGACCGCGAGCAGCACGTCGCGCTCGGTGCCGTCGAGCTGCCCGAGCAGGTCTTCCTCCATCACGCGGATATCCCCCCGCGCCTCGGCCAGCAGCCGCTCGCCGGCCGGCGTGAGCCGTACGATCCTGGCCCTGCGGTCGGCGGGGTCGGGCTCACGGGTGAGCAGGCCACTGCGTTCCAGCTCGTCGAGGAGCTTGATCAGCCGCGTCTTGTCGTAGTCGACCGCCTGCGCGAGCGCGAGCTGGGTGGGCGCGGTGCCACGGGCGAGCTGGGCCAGGACGATGTAGTCCCACATCGCCAGGCCACGCGCCGCGAGCAGCGGCTTCTCCGCGTCGATGAGGCGACGGGTGATCCGTGCGAAGAGTGCTCCTAGGTCCTGCCGCTCCATCTGCGCAATTCTACCCTTGACAGATGATAAGCAGAGCTAGACTATCTATATACGCTTACTATTTTTCGGAGGCTCCGATGCCGGATCTCATCGAGCTGGACCGGCGTGCGGTCGAGCGCAGCGCCGAGATCGTCGACGGTGTGGACATCGCGTCGCTGGAGAGGCCGACGCCGTGCGCGGGCTGGACGCTCCGCGACCTGCTCGGCCATATGACCGCCCACCAGCACGGTTTCGCGGCGGCCGCCGACGGCGCCGTATCCGACCGCGCGGACTGGGCGCCGGCGGCCGTCGGCCCCGAACCGTCCTGGGAGTACCGGACGGCGGCCGAGCGGGTGACGGCCGCGTTCGCGGCCGACGGCGTGCTCGACCGCCCCTTCTGGCTGCCCGAGGTCCGCGACGGCGGCCCGTTCCCGGGCCGTGTCGCGGTCGGGTTCCACCTCGTCGACTACGTGGTGCACGGCTGGGACGTCGCGGCCACGCTCGGCGTCGAGGTGTCGTACGCACCGGACGTGGTCGAAGCGGCCCTGTCGATCGCGCGGAAGGTCCCGACGGGCGCGGACCGCCTGCGACCCGGCGCGTCCTTCGCTCCGGTACGGCCGCACGAGGCGGACGCGTCCCCCATGGACCGCATGCTGTCGCTGCTGGGCCGCGACCCGGCCTGGCGCGCCGAAGTGCCCCACAGCTGATCAGCTCCCGGACAGGAGCCAGCCGCGGACGGGAGTTCAGGGGTCAGGGTCTGACTCCCTTGGCGCTGACCAGGGCGTGTCCCAGCGATGTGGTCGCCATGACGACATCCCCCTTCTTGTAGCTCGGCCCCACCAGCTTGGGATGTCCCTTTATGTTCGGCGGCACCGACACCTGTTGGCCCGTGGTGTCGGCGAGGGCGATGCTCCGCGTCCCGGTGAACAGGTGGGACTTCGGGTCGAGCAAGTACTCGCTGCTGATCCCGGCCGCAACGGAGTTGGCGCTGGGGCTGGTCAGCTTGAACGCGATCACCGACCGGCCGGCCAGGTCCGTGGCAGGCGTCGCTTCGATGCCCTTGACCGTGGCCATGGCCCGGTACACCTGAGCCATCCCGTGCGGATCTGCCGGATAGCTGTCCGCGAGCACGCTCAGCGCGCGGAAATCGTGCTGCGGCTGTGTCTCCGGGGCCCCTTCGCTCGCGTTCTTCGGCGCCGGATAGACGACGCGCGCCTTCGCCAGTACCCCCTCGGTGTCGTCGGGAAGGGACACCAGGATCTGGTATCTCTTCCGCGGCGAGTAGTCGTCCCCCGACTTCCCTTTCTCCAGCGCCGGGTTGGCGTACGGGTCCCACTGTTCGGCCGGTCCCGATGTGGTCCGGTCGCCGCCCTGGGCCCAGAACGACATGGAGCGGCTGTACACCCACTGGCCCGCTTGCGGCACGGGCCAGTGCTGCTTCTCCAAGGCGTCCGCCTGGGTGGTGAGGATCTCGGCCGGGGTCCCGATGTCCGGTCCGCGGCCGAGCCGGGTGGCGGGCCCGTTCTGCCGTCCGTCGGCGGCGAGTTGGCCGGCCAGTACGGCTGCCACGGTGACGGCGGCGACCGCGCCGACAGCCGCGAA
>NZ_JTIY01000001.1:4045988-4072775 GCF_000818175.1 Streptomyces sp. AcH 505 | reverse complement strand
CTGCCACGGTGACGGCGGCGACCGCGCCGACAGCCGCGAACCGCCAGTCGGTGCGGAACCGCCGTACCTTACGGCCGCGCGCCGCCGCGTCGAGCAGCCGCTGCCGTCCGGGGGTCAGCCGGGCCCGGTCGGGGCGTGGCCGGTCGTCCAGTTCGCGCAGGAGGTCCATCTCATCCATGGGCGGTCACCGTCTCCGAGGCGTCGAGCACGAGTGTGGGATCGGCCCCGAGGGCCTTGCGCACCTTCTTGCGTGCGCGGTTGAGCCGCGAGCGGACGGTGCCCAGCGGGATGGACAGCGCGTCGGCGACGTCCTGATAGCTCAGATCGGCCCAGGCGACGAGGAGCAGCACGTGCCGGTCCCCTGCGGACAGGTCCGCGAGGGCGCCGCGGAGCGCGGCGTGCGCGGTGACCCGGTGGTCGACCTGGTCGGTCCACACCTCGGCGGCCGGTGGGTCCTGCGCCCGTGCGCGGAGGCTGCGGATCTCGACGCGACGCTCCTTGCCGATGCGGTGCGCCGCTATGCCGTACAGCCAGGGCCGCGCGGTCTCCCGCCGCCCGTCGAACCGGCCGCGCGAGCGGAACGCCTCCAGGAACGTGTCGGCCGTGATGTCGTCGGCAGCCGCGTCCCCGATACGGCGTGCGGCGTAGCGGTGGATGTCGGGCGCGTGGCGCTCGTAGAGAAGCGCGAAGAGTTCCGGCTGTTCCAGTGACTGTCTGATGATGGTGGCGTCATCGGGTGGCCCGGTCACCTGGCCTCCTTCATGGGTGCAGACCGTGTGCGGACGGCGTGCGGACGGGTACGGACGGAACCTGACGCCCGTACTTCCCGTGAGGGCTCGAAAAGGTTCACGCTCACCGCCTGGGCGGCGAGTAGGTGATCTCGTCCAGCTGGTAGTAGTCGGCCACGCAGCCGGCGGGCCACGGCCTGGTCGTAGCCCTGGCCGTGCAACTCCAGCATGCGCGTGATCAGTTCGGGCGGGTGCTGGAGGTCGGCGTCCATCAGGACGACCGCCCGCCCGCTCGCCCTGCGCAGTCCGGCGAGCATGGCGGCCTCCTTGCCGAAGTTACGGCTGAAGTTGAAGCACGGCGCAACCACCGACAGATCCGGCATTCGCAGCTTCCCCCGCGTTCTCGGCCGGGCCGCACCCCAGGTCCTGGCCGACGGGGCGCCCGTGTCTGCCCCTTGTTGCCCGCAGCCACCGGACAGGTTCACGTCCCTCAGCGCGTACGGCGCCTGCGGCGGTCCGCGCGCCGGTTTGTATTCTCGGCAGCAGCACCTGTCGAAGCAGTACCGCGAGAGGAAACACCATGACCACCGAGCTGAGCCCAGACGCCCTGACGCGGCTCCTCGACCAGGCCCGCCAGGACTACCAGGACCTCGCGGGACGTGGGCTCTCGCTCGATCTCACCCGAGGCAAGCCGGCACCCGAGCAACTCGACCTCTCCGACGAGCTGTTGAGCCTGCCCGGCGGGCCGCACACCGCGGCCGACGGCACGGACGTACGCAACTACGGCGGCCTGCAAGGACTTCCCGAGCTTCGCGAGATATTCGCCGGGGTGCTCCAGGTGCCCGCCGCGCAGCTGCTCGCCGCCGGGAACTCCAGCCTTGAGCTGATGCACGACAGCCTGGTGCACGCCCTGTTGAGCGTGCTGCCCGGCGCCGAGTCGCGCTGGGTCGACCAGGAGCGGATCGCCTTCCTGTGCCCGGTGCCCGGCTACGACCGGCACTTCGCGCTGTGCCAGCGGTTCGGCATCGACATGATCCCGGTGCCGATGACCGAGGACGGCCCCGACATGGACGCCGTGGAGCGGCTGGTCGCCGAGGACCCGGCGGTCAAGGGCATCTGGTGCGTGCCGAAGTACAGCAACCCGGACGGCGTTTCGTACAGCGACGCGACCGTGGCGCGGCTCGCCACGATGACCACGGCCGCGCCCGACTTCCGGATCTTCTGGGACAACGCCTACGCGGCGCACCACCTCACCGACGAGCCGGCCGAGATCGCCGATCTGCTCGGTGCCTGCGCCGAGGCGGGCAACGCCGACCGGGTGTTCGTGTTCGGCTCGACGTCGAAGATCACGGCGGCCGGCGCCGGCGTCGCGTTCTTCGGCGCATCGCCCGCCAACCTGAAGTGGCTGCTGGCGAACAACGCCAAGCGGTCCATCGGCCCCGACAAGGTCAACCAGCTGCGGCACGTCATGTTCCTGCGGGACGCCGACGGCGTACGGGCCCACATGGAGCGCCAACGCGCCCTGCTGCGGCCCAAGTTCGACACGGTGGCGCGGATCCTGGACGCGGAACTCGGCGGCACGGGGCTGGCGAAGTGGACCTCCCCCAAGGGCGGTTACTTCGTGACCCTGGAGGTGCCGGACGGCTGCGCCAAGGAGGTCGTACGCCGCGCCGCCGAGGCGGGCATCGTCCTGACCCCGGCCGGTGCCACCCACCCGTACGGTGACGACCCGCGCGACGCGGTGATCCGCGTGGCGCCCACCTACCCGAGCCTCGCGGAGCTGGAGCAGGCGATCCTCGGCCTCACCGTCTGTGTCCGGCTCGTCGGGTACGAGCAGCGCGCCCGATAAGGGCTGAGCTTGGCCGGCCGCTTCCCGCTCTGGCATCATCGGGTAAACGGAACCTTGCTCCGATAACGGTACGGAACGTCGCACGCCGTTCCGTACCGTTGCCGGAGCGGCGCGCAGAGAGGACGGCCCAGTGAGCGACAGCGACGCCACCGGGGGCTCGGGGCCGGCCCCGGACCCGGTGCGGGCCGCCCGGCCCAAGCGGGCCGATGCCCGGCGCAACAAGGAAACGCTCCTCGACGCCGCCGCCGCGATCTTCGTCACCGCGGGCGTGGAAGCTCCGGTCCGTGACATCGCGGCCAAGGCCGGTGTCGGCACGGGCACGATCTACCGCCACTTCCCGACCCGGGCGGACCTGATCATCGCCGTCTACCGGCACCAGGTCGAGGCATGCGCCGAGGCCGGGCCCGCCCTGCTGGCGAGCAGCGCGTCCCCGCACGCCGCGCTGGGGCAGTGGATCGACCTCTTCGTCGACTTCCTCGTCACCAAGCACGGGCTCGCCGCCGCGCTCCAGTCCGACGACGCGGGCCTGCACGCGCTGCTCAGCTACTTCCGCGACCGGCTCGTACCGGTCTGCGGCGAGCTGCTCGACGCCGCTGCCGCCGCCGGTGAGATCCGCCCCGACATGGACCCCCTGGAGCTGATGCACGGCGTGGGCAACCTCTGCGTCGGCGCCGACAGCGATCCGCACTACGACGCGCGGCGGCTGGTCGGGCTGCTGATCGCCGGACTGCGCCTGACGCGCTAGCGCGCTCGCGCGCCGGCCGGCTGGAGACGCGCGAACACCACCACGTTGTCCGGGTAACGGTCTCCGTCGAACGTCCCGCCGCAGGTGATCAGCCGCAGTTGGGGGTCCGGCCGCGCGCCGTACACGTCCTCCGTGGGGAAGGCGTCCTTCGCGTACCGCCGCACCGACGTGACCTGGAAACGTACGTAACTGCCGTCGCTGAGCGAGACGGTGATCGTGTCGCCCTGCCGCAGCAGCGACAGATCGGCGAAGACGGCGGGGCCGTCGAGCGAGTCCACATGACCGACCAGCACGGCGGGTCCCGGCTGTCCCGGCAGCGCTCCGCCCTCGAACCAGCCCGCCTGCTGGGGATCGGTGGGCGAGTTGAGCGTGCCGCCAGAGGCGAGACCCAGCGTCTCCAGCGAACTGCGCACCTGGAGCGCGGGGATGGAGACCGTGGTCGGCCGCGCCCCCGACTCCGGTGTCGCGATGGAGGGTTGGGCGACGACCGCGCCCTGCGGGTGCGCCACGTTGGGTCCGGGGTCGCCGGGCCGCGTACCGGCCGACTGGATGTCGGGCGCCGTCGCCGCCGCCCTCGCCGTGTCCGACAGGCCCGCCCCGTCAGCGGCGAACGGCCCCGCGTGGGCCAGTTGCAGCCCGAGGCCCACCGCGCCGCCCGCCGCCGAAGCCGCGCCGAGCAGCGTGAGCGAACCGAGCACGGCCCGGCGCGGGGAGCGGCGTCTGGCGTGGCGGCCCACGGGTGTCAGGACCTGCGCAGCCGTCGTACGCCGAAGAAGGCGAGCGCGGCTCCCGCGAGGAGCGCCGCCGCCCACCCGGCCGTCGCACCGGCGCCGGACGAGGCGCCGTCACCGGCGGACGCGTCGGCCACGGTGGACTTCGTACCGCTCAGACCGCCGAATCCGGCCTCGACACCGCCCTGCGGCTCGATGGAGGCGCCGTCCGAGTCCGTCAGGTCGAGGAGCTTCGGGGCGGCGCCGGACGACGACAGCACCACCAGTGTGTGGGTGCTGCGGCCCGCGAGGTCCAGCGTCCGCGAGGTGGTCGCGCCGCCGCTGCTGACCTGGACGGCCGTCGCGCCGGCCGGGACCGAGGCGTACGGCGTGGACGTCGGGAAGCGCAGTGTGCTGCGGTCGCCACCGGCGACATTGACGTTGACCGAGGGCTGGTTCAACGACGCCTGGATGATGCGCAGTCCCGCCATGTCGGCGCCGGCGGATATCTGGTCGGGCAGGGTGCGGAGTTGGAGCGCCGAGCCAGGCCCGAGCCCGGCGACGGTGTACGCCTTGCCCTTCTTGACCTGGACGGTCGAGCTGATGACGGGCGTGGCCGAGGCGGCGGCGCCCGCCGCGCGCATGGCCACGGTGTACTGGCCGGTGGCGACCGACTCGTACGGGGAGGCGTCGCCGTACGACACGTTCCGCAGGACCATCGCGGCCTTGGCGCCGCCGAACGGGTAGAGGTACACGTCGACGGCCGGAGCGCCGGGCGAGAAGTGCGCCAGTCGCACCCAGCCGCCCGACCAGGCGTCGCTGCCGGAAGCGGCGGCGGGCCCGGCGAGCACACCGGTGCCGAGCGCGGCGGACAGCAGCACCGCCGCGCACACGCGGACCGCGCGGGCCGGGGACCTGCGGGTGACGACGGGCGGTGCGGTGGATCTCATGCGTCGGGCCTTTCTCGGGAACGGGGAGGAGTTCAGGAGGCCGCTGACGCGGCCGACTCGGCGGTGGGCGTGGCGAGCAGGTCGAGGGGCGCGGGCTGGGAGTAGCGCAGGCTCAGCACTCCGGGTTCCTGACCGCGTGCCGCCCGTACGGCGGTGTCCAGCGGCAGGTAGGGCGCCCGTTGGGCGGTGACCAGCGCGCGCAGTGCGACGGCCGCCGTGGCGTGGCCGGCCGCCGACACCCGGTCGACGGTCGATATCTCCAGCGCGCTGCGCGGTACGCCCACCGCGGCGCCGGGTGCGGCGGGGCCGAACGACGTCACGGTCACGGTGTGTTGGCCGCCCAGCGTGGCGAGCAGCGCACATACGCGCATGTCCACCCGTCCCGCGCCGAGCAGTTGGCGGGCGGGTCCCGTGAAGGTCAGCCGGTCGTTGCCGAGCAGCGCCTTGCCAGCGGCGCGCCGCGCCGCCGCCTCGTCGGAGGCCTGTACGACGTACGCGGCGCGGCCGGCGTGGGCGACGGGATACAGGGCCGTGGCCCGGTCGCCGGTCCCGAAGACGGCCAGCGCGTCCGGTGCGATCACGTTGTCGATGCCCGCGCCGAGCCGGCGCCGCAACGTCGAGGTCACGGCCGCCACATCGGCGCTCTGCAACTCTTCGGCGCTGTCGCCGACGCGGACGGTCGAAGCGACGGGAAAGCCGACGGCGGCGAGCGAGCCGCACACGGCGGCGTCGCAGGCCACGACCTGTCCGGCGCCGATATGGGTCGCGATCCACCGGGCCGCCTCGGTCCGGACCTCGGGCGAAGGGCCGCTGCCCGGCCCGTCCTTGGCGTCGGCGGAGTCGGCGTCGGCGGAGTTCTGCGAGTGGTCCTGTCCGGTCTTCCCGCCCACCAGCAGGACGGTTCCCGTCACCAACGCGGCGACGACCACGACGGCCGCCGCTGCGTACGGCCAACGCCGCTGTCGGCGGCCGAAGTTCCTGCGCACGAAGGACCGGAGGGTGTTCCAGTAGATGCGCGCCCACGACGGTTCGTCGCGCGGCGGCACGGCCGGCTGTGCCGGTTCGCGCTCGGCCGGGCGCCGAGGTTCGAAGAGATTCTGTGACATCGCACATTCACTAAGAAAGGACAAGACGGGTTTGCATATCAACACAAACGATCGCGAGTAGCAATACTTGTAGCTCAATGTTCATAAGGAGCGGTCAGCGGCGGACCGAAGAAGGGAAACGCCAAAAGGCACACCGAATTCCTCCCTGACCGGGAATCAAATTCCCCGGCGGGAGTGCGGCGTGCTCGTCACCCGTTCACAAGATCCAGATCCCAGCTCCTCCTGTTGGCTGCCAACCGGTATTCGGTGCCGCAGTCGGCACGGATTGGTCGAGATTCGAAAATATGAACCGGCGCCGCCGGGCGTAGGGGCGCCCGGCGACACCGGCGTCGGAGGGGGTCTACGCGAGCCGGAAGGGGCCGCGGACCGGGGACATCAACAGCCGTCGTTGGCAGAAGGAGAACGACTGGTTCCGGGCCGAAGTCAAGCCGTGGGTAGGGGCGGAAGTCAAGGGGTGATCATTGCGAAACCTGCGATTCGGGACCCATCCGCCGGCCGCTCGGCACCGAATAGTCGATGGCAGACCGGAGGAAAGGCGGTGGCGGCCCCTGCGAAAGCGCCGGGTACGACGGAGGGTTACGTTTGCGCTGCCGCGAAAGCGGTGCCGGAGGCGGAGGGAATGATCGCGCCCGAGCTCCTGGGCGAAGAAAAACCAGGCGAGGAAAACCCGCCGATGATGCCGGCGGATGCCCGCCGCCGGCTACGTGACGCACTGCGCCGCCCGTCCGTCCGCACGGACGAAGAGCGCCTGGAGAACGCCGTGTTGGTGACGTCCGAGTTGGTGACGAACGCCATCAGACACGGCGGAGGTCTCACCGGGTTCTCCGTGACCGTGCTGGACGACTCGTGCGAAGTGACGGTCGCGGACCGCAGCACCCGGCTCCCGTCGGCCCGTACTTGGCGATGTGACATCCACCCGGGCGGCTTCGGCTGGCCCATCGTGCACCGCTTGGCGAACGCGGTCGCCGTCACCGTCACCTCGACGGGAAAGACCATCCGCGTGATCCTGCCGCTGCGTTGACGCGAACTCCGCCGGATCGTGAGCTCAGCCGGGTCGTGGGTTCAGCCGGATCGCGAACTCAGCCGGATCGCGGGACGCGCTCCAGCGCGGGCAGCAGCAGGTCGACGCCGGTGGTCATACGTGCGACGAACTCCTCGCGGGTCGCCGCCTGGTGTTTGATGCCGTTCGCGGTGCTGAGCAGCGTCTGCGCCACATCGTTCGCCACGCCCGCGCGGCCGGCCGGCGCTGCGGCGGTCAGGGCGTCGGTGACCAGCCCGGCGAACCGGGCGGAGTATTCGGTGACCATCGCACCGAGCAGGTCCGGACTGCTGTCGAGCAGGACGGCGACGTCCTTGGCCAGCGGTCCGACGTAACGGCCCGTCCAGTGGTCGAAGGCCTCGACGAGCCGGTCGCCGAGCGGGCGTCCGGTGTCGGCCAGGGCCCGTTCGGCGGCTGCGACGTCACCGTCGAGCGCGTGCGTGGCGGCGGCCCTGAAGAGGTCCCGCTTCGAGGCGAAGTAGAAGTACAGACCGGGCCGGGAGATGTCGGCGGCCCGGGCGACATCGTCCATCGATGCCTTCCGGTAGCCGTAACGGGCGAAGGTCAGCAGCGCGGCGTCCAGGACATGCGCACGCCTGCCTGCCTCGCCCTCCTTGCCCCTGCTGACGTCGGATTCGGCGGAACTCACCCCCAGAGTGTACTCGACCGGAGACTTACTAGACAGAGTATGCTTGGTTTGTATAGTCGAGCTATCAGGAGACCGCCATGACAACGCCCCGTCCGCTCATCACCACACGCTTCGACGCGGCGAGCACGGCTGACGAGGTCGTCGCCGGTGTCGACCTCAGCGGCATACGTGCCGTCGTCACCGGTGCCTCGTCCGGGATCGGCCGTGCGACCGCGACGTCACTCGCCCGCGCGGGCGCCGAGGTCACACTGGCGGTCCGTAACACCGTCGCGGGGCGCGAAGTCGCCCAGGACATCGCGCGGTCGACCGGCGGCCGTGGCGGTGTGCACGTCGCCGCCCTGGACCTCGCCGACCGGGCGGCGGTGACCGGCTTCGTCCGGAGCTGGGCCGGTCCGCTGCATCTGCTGATCAACAACGCGGGAGTCATCACCCCAGGCCCGGCCAGGACTCCGGACGGCTGGGAGCTGCAGTTCGCCACCAACCACCTCGGCCATTTCGCCCTGAGCCTCGGTCTGCGTGCCGCCCTCGCCGCGGGCGCCCGCGAACGCGGCGGCGCGCGGATCGTCTCGGTCAGTTCGACGGCGCACATGCGCTCACCCGTCGTGTTCGACGACCTCCACTTCGCGCGGCGCGCTTACGACCCGCAGGCGGCCTACGCGCAGTCCAAGACGGCGAACTCGCTGTTCGCGGTCGAAGCCACCCGCCGCTGGGCGGCCGACGGCATCGTCGCCAACACCGTCAATCCCGGCGGCGTGGCCACGGGCCTGCAACGGCACTTCACGCAGCGGCAGAAGGACTACCTGGCCGACGCCGAGGCCGCGGGCGTCTTCACGTACAAGACCCCAGGACAGGGCGCCGCCACCACGCTCGTCGCGGCGGTCGCCCCGGAGTTCGCCCGCACTGGCGGCCACTACCTCGACGACGGTCGCGAGGCCCACACCGTGCCGAACGACGCCGAGTTGTTCGACAACAGCCACGGCGTCAAGGAGTGGGCGATCGACCCCGACACCGCACGGGAGCTGTGGACGGTCTCGCTCGGCCTCATCGGCGGCGACGACGCACCGTAGACCGGTCTACGCGGGCGGGGCGAAGACGTCGATGCCCGCCGCGACCGCCACTTCGCGGTACGCCTCGCCGAGGCCCGCCGCCGTGGCGTGGGCGTTGAGACCGCTCGGGTTGGGCACCACCCACAGTTGCGCGCCGCCGACGTCCTCCGGCTGCCGCCCCACGACGGCCTTCGGGCGGCCGAAGGCGATCCGGTAGGCCGTGATGCCCAGCATCGCCACGGCGTTGGGACCGATACGGGGCACCCGCCGCGCCAAGGACTCGGCGCCCGCGGTCAGTTCGTCACGCGACAGCTCGTCGGCACGGGCCGTCGCACCGGGCACAAGGCTGGTGATCCCGACACCGCGCGCCTCCAGATGCGCCCGGTCGTCCGGATCGAACCCCGCGGACGCGTCGATCTCCCGGTCCAGGATGCCCGCCCGGTACAGGGCCGGATAGAAACGGTTGCCCCTGCGGCCGAAGTGCGCCTGGACAGCGACCGTCCGCAGCCCCGGGTTGATCCCGACGAACAGCAGCCGCACGTCGGGCCCCAGCAGGTCGGGCAGCGTACCGCCGCGAAAGGCCGCCAGCTCGGCTTGAGTGAATTTCACAGCCGGACTGTAGAGCACCTGCAGGGCGCCCGGCGCCTGAGCCCGTGAGCGCCCGGCGCCTCAGTCCGTGAGCGCCCGGCGCATGCGGGCGATGCCGTACTCGAATGCCTGGTCGACGTCTCCGCCGAGCCGGAAGGCGCCGGCCAGCTCCATCTGGATGAAGCCGGTGGCCCACGCGGTCACCAGCCGCGCGGCGTCAAGCGCGTCGCGCTCGCCCACGAGTTGCCGGGACGCGTGGAGAATCGGGGCCGCGGCCCGTTGCAGCGCCTCCGTCGGCGCGAAAGGGGAAGCCATGGTCAGCCGAAAGGCCTCGGGACGCTCCTTGGCGTACCCGCGGTACGTGCGCACCACCTCTTCGAGTGAGCCGTCGGTCGCATCGATCCGGACGATCAGCTCGTCGATCGTGGCCTCGCCGACGGCGACGAGCAGCGCGGCGCGGTCGCGTACGTGCTTGTAGAGGGACGGGGCACGGACCCCGACACGCTTGGCGATGCTCTGCATCGTCAGCCCGTCCTGACCGCCCGACTCCAGGATGTCCCGGCCCGCCGCCACGATCGCGCTCCGCGAGGTCTTCTCAGGAGTTGGCATGGATCACCCTTCCACAGCGAAAGCTATTTCCCATAGCCATCAAGGCTATGTATCGTAGCCATCGTAACCGACCGCGATCCGCGACCGGCGATCCAGCAGCCCTCGAAAGGGGAGCCATGAAGCTCGCTCCGCACCTGCACCGCCTCGGCAACGATGTGGTGTCGTGCTATCTGATCGACACCGACGACGGCATCACGCTCGTCGACGCGGCCCTCCCCGGCCACTGGCACGACCTGCAGAACGAGTTGCGCTCGCTGGGCAAGACCGCCGACGACATCCGGGGCCTCGTGCTGACGCACGGGGACTCCGACCACATCGGCTTCGCCGAACGGCTGCGCCGCGAACACGGCGTACCGGTGTACGTGCATGCCGCCGACGCCGACCGGGCGCGCACGGGTGAGAAGCCCAAGACGCCGCTCGGCACGATGAAGGTCGGCGCCGCGCTCGGCTTCTTCTCGTACTCCCTGCGCAAGAACGGTCTGCGCACCACATACGTGAGCGAGGTGGTCGAGGTCGCCGACGGCGACGTACTGGACCTGCCGGGCAGCCCGGTGATCGTCGGGATGCCGGGCCACTCGCCGGGCAGCGTCGCCGTGCACGTGCCGCTCGCCGACGCCGTGTTCGTCGGGGACGCACTGACGACACGGCACGTCCTGACGGGACGTACGGGTCCGCAGCCCGCCCCCTTCACGGACGATCCGGCCGAGTCGCGCGCGTCGCTCGACCGGCTCGCCCAGCTGCCGGCGTCCTGGGTGCTGCCCGGCCACGGCGCGCCCTCGCACGCGACGCCTGCCGAGGTGGCCGAGGCGGTCAGGCAGGCCGCCGGGTAAGCGGTACCGCCGCATCCGTGGCCGTATCCGCATCCGTGGCCCGCAGTACGTCCTCGCGGCGCGGCAGCAGCAGCGGTGTGACGAGCAGCAGCACCCCGGCGAGCGCGATTGCCGTACGAGGGCTCGTGACGGCGGCCAGCAGACCCCACACGGCGGTCAGGGCCGCGATGGAGAGGCTGCTGCTGACCGACCAGGCGGACAGGGTGCGGGCGGCCCGGCCGGGCGCGGTCTGGTCGAGCCGGTAGGTGGCCAGCACGGGGTTGAAGACTCCGATGCAGGTCACAAGGCCGAGCTGGACGACGATGACGAGCACGATCCCGGGGATCCCCGGCTGGACGAACGCCAGTCCGACGGGCCAACAGGCGCGCGCCGCACCGGAGACGAGCAGCACCCTGCGCCGCCCGAACCGCGCCGCCAGCCGGTGTGCGACGCGTGAGCCGACCAGGCCACCGACGCAGGGAGCGGCGAACACGAGACCGTACTGCCACGGGGTGAACCCGAGCCGGCCCAGCAGGAGTACGGCGAGCAGCGGCTCGGACGCCATGATCAGGCCGTTGACCAGGATCGAGTTGAGGAACAGCGGGCGCAGCACGCGGTGGGTGAGGATGTGGCGCCACCCGTCGAGCAGATCGCCGGCCCGCAACCGGGGCGCCGTACCTTTCCGTACGGGGGACGGTTCGCCGCCGCCGATGGCGCGGATGCCGAGCGCCGAGAGCAGATAGCTGACGGCGTCGGCCAGCACCGTCGTCACCGGCCCGAACAGCCCGATGGCAGCGCCGCCGAGCGGCGGTCCGACCACCGTCGCCGACCATGTGGTCGACTCGAAGCGGCCGTTGGCGACGAGCAGGTGTTCCGGCGGCACAAGCGCCTTCAGATACGCGCCGCTTGCCGACTTGAAGGCGATGTCGGCAGCCGCGACGAGGACGGCGACGACGAGGAGCTGGCCGAAGCTGAGCCGGCCGAGCGCGAAGGCGGCGGGGATGGTCATCATCGCGGCGAACCGGGTCAGGTCCATCGCGATCATGACCGGCCGTTTACGGCGGAACTCCACCCACGGGCCGAGCGGCACGGCGACCACGGCCCCCACCGCGCGCCCCGCGGCGGCGAGCGCCGCCACCTGCGTCGGCCCCGAGTGCAGGACGACGATCGCGATCAGCGGGAACGCGCCGAACCCGAACCCCGTGCCGTACGAACTGACCGCGAACGCCGCCCACAACCAGCCGAACCGCCGCCCCAGCGCCCGCCTGCCCACCGTCTCCGCCACGCCCCACGCACCTCTCCCCCGACCCGCGCGAACAGCCGTCCGCTGACCACCGGCATCAAAGCGCGGGGAAGACAGCGAGATCAAACAACCGACCGACCGGACAGCCACAACCGTCCGTTGTGCCCTGGGTATGAGCGCGTGGATCGCGATTTGTTCGGCCGGGTCCGAACAGCCGTCACCCGTACCGGGAGAACCCGCCGCACCGGATCACCGGCGCCGCCGCCGGAACCGGAAAGGCCAGGGCCGGAACGGCGGAGGACTGATCCGCCGCGTTCGGGGAATCAGCGTGGTTGCACGATGGACAAGGCTTGAGAGATCGTTGCTGGGAGGCAAGGTTCTTCGGATCGGGGAGGTGAGGGATTCGCACAGCGGGTCCTCAACGCATGGTGATTTCAACCCGGACGGAATCGGATGCGGGCTCATCGACGAGCGTTTCGTGGCGCGGTGCCCCCTATCCGGTGCTGGTGGCTGACACCCGCGGGACTCTTGTCTTCGTGAACGAAGCGGCGGGTGCGCTCCTGCCGCGGGCGCGTGCGGGAGCCGCGCTCGACGACGTGGCGCCGGACTGGCTGTCCTTGGCGCACGAGATCTTCCGGCCCTCGTCCAGGGACGCGTCCCAGGAAACTCCGGCAACGGATGTTGTCCGGGGCTCCGTGGGCGAGCGCAGTTTCGAGGCTCACCCGACCGTCCAGGCTGCCCGGACGGCCGAGGGGAACCGCACCGTGGCGTGGTGGCTGGTCGAGGACACGGATCACCGACTGGCGCGCGAAGCGCTGCGTATGGAGCGCGCGCACACCGAACTGCTCGCCCGCTCCTCCAACTTGTTGCTCTCCTCTCTCAACCTGGAACGCTGCATGGACGTGACAGCGCAGATGGCGGCGGCACATCTCGCCGACGCGGCCCTGGTCATCGCCACCCCGCGAGCCGGCCGGCTGCCCGTGGTGACCTGCCTGCGCGGCGGCACACCCGCCATGTCCCACCCGACGGTGGAACCGGACGACGTACCCGGGCTGAGCGAGGCGCTGCAGGGCTTCCCGCCGGTGCCGTCGCGCTGGCTCGACCCCGACCTCGCGCCGAGCTGGCTGGTGCCCGAGGGGTTCGGCACGGTCGGCTCGATCGTGATCACCCCGCTGCCCGGGCATGGGATGCCCGCCGGGGCCCTGGTGCTGCTGAGACGTTCGGACACGCCCGCGTTCACGGAGCGCGAGGAGGTCTTCGCCCGGCTGTTCGCCGCGCGTGCGGGCGCCGCGATGTCCGCTGCCCGGCTGTACGCGGAGCAGTCGGCGATCTCGGAAGTCCTGATGCGCGAACTGCTGCCGCCCGCCCTGCACCAGGTCGGCGGGGTCGACTTCGCCGGCGGCTACCGGCCGTCCGGGGACCACGAGCGGATCGGCGGGGACTTCTACGACGTACACCCGTCGGCGACCGAGGGCGAGGCCTCGCTGGCCGTGCTGGGAGACGTGTGCGGCAAGGGGCTGGAAGCCGCCGTGCTGACCGGCAAGATCCGCAACACCCTGCACGCGTTGCTGCCCATGGCCGACGACCACCAGCAGATGCTCACCCTGCTCAACACGTCGCTGCTCAACTCCCACCACACCCGCTTCGCGACGCTGGTGCTGGCATCGGCACTCCGCCAGGGGCACGAGGTGCAGCTGCGGCTGACCAGCGCCGGCCATCTCGCCCCGCTGATCCTGCGGGCGGGCGGCGAGGTCGAGGAGGCCGACACGCACGGCACACTGGTCGGCGCGATCCCCGACGCCCGCTCCCACACCACGGCGCTGACCCTCGCGCCGGGCGAGACGTGCGTGCTGTACACGGACGGGATCACCGAGGCGCGCGGCGGCCCGCTGGGCGAAACCCTGTTCGGCGAGAAGCGGTTGCGCCGCACGCTGTCGGAGTGCGCGGGCATGCCGGCGGAAGGGATCGTGGAGCGGGTACAGATGCTCGCCTCCGAGTGGGTCGGTGACGGCCGGCACGACGACATGGCTGTCGTGGTGATCTCCGCTCCGCGTACCCACCACCTCAGTGCGGTGAACGGCCGCACTCGGGGCAGGTACACCGCGTGACCCCGAACACCTCAGCTGTCTCCACCGCGTCGGCCCCGCACGGGGCCGGGCGGTGGGCGGACGAGCTGTGGCAGGCCGTCGCGTGCGCCGACGAGTACACCGCGACGGGGGTGGTGCTGCACGCGCTGGAGCAAACCCTGGACCCGGAAGGCGTGTTGCTCGACCTGATCGCGCCCGTGCAGGGCAAGGTCGGCGAGGAGTGGGCGGCCAACCGGCTGACCGTCGCCCAGGAGCACGCGGCCACCGCCATCAACGACCGCGCCGTGGCCGCGCTTTCGCTCCACCCCGTCGCCCGCACGAGCGTCGAGCGGCCGGGCAGGATCACGGTCGCCTGCGTGGACGGCGAATGGCACGCCCTGCCCGCCCGGATCCTGGCCGAGGTGCTGAAACTGCGCGGCTGGCAGGTCGACTACCTCGGCGCCCAGGTGCCCACGCCCCATCTCATCGCGCATCTGCACCGCACGAACTGCGACGCGGTGGCGCTGTCCAGCTCGATCGCCACCCGGCTGCCCACGGCGCACGCGGCGATCACCGCCTGCCAGGCCGTGGGAGTGCCGGTCCTCGTCGGCGGAGCCGCCTTCGGTACGGACGGCCGCTACGCCCGTCTCCTCGGCGCCGACGCCTGGGCCCCCGACGCCCGCGCCGCCGCCGAACTCCTCGTCCGCACCCCGCTGTCGCGCCCGCACCCCCACCACCAGGCCATCGACGACCTGCCCCATCTGGCCGACCAGGAGTACACCATGGTCGCCCGCAGCGGCCGGGCCCTGGTGCGCGCGGTCTTCAGCAAGCTGGAGACGGCCTTCCCCGCCATGCGCGACTACAGCGAACTGCAGCGTGAGCACACCGCCGCAGACCTCGCGCACATCGTGGAGTTCCTCGGCATCGCCCTCTACACGGGCGACGAAGACCTCTTCACGGACTTCCTCACCTGGACCGCCGGGATCCTCACCGCCCGCGACGTGCCCGCCCACAGTCTGCCCCCCGCCCTGCGCTTCCTGGCCGCCGAGCTGAAGGACTTCCCTCGCGCGACGAGGATCGTCCAACTCGGCGCCGAGCGCCTCACCTTGTCCTCCCTCACCACCGCCGGGAGCACCGCATGACCACGATGCCACCGAGTCACCTGCGCCTGACGGCCGTCGACAGCGAGACGACCGTCCGTATAGAGCTGCACGGCGACCTGGACTTCGACAACGCCGACCAGCTCCTGACGGCCGTCAGCGGCAAACTCACGGACAACGCCCACCTGCGTGACCTGCACCTGCACTGCGCGGGCCTCGGCACCACCGATTCCATGGGCCTGGCGACGCTCCTGATGATCCGCCGCCGCGCCGACGACGCGAACGTACGCCTCCACCTGGACGACCGTCCCCCCGCGCTGAACCGCATGCTGTCGATCACCGGCACCCTGGACCATCTGACAGCGCCCCCCGCCAGTGCCGACGACGCCTTCGCCGAAGCCGAGGAATCCCCCGCGGGCCAGGAACAGGCCCTGTCGGCCCGCTTCCCCGGCCCGGACCACGGGGCCTGACCCAGACCCCTCGTGGCCCGCGCCGTCCCCCGCCCCGCGTCAGTGGTGGTGACCCTGGCGGCCCAGGGTTTCCACCGGGGTGGCGCCCGGGCGGGTCCATTGCGGGACGGGGCGGCTGGTCGGGCCCCAGGTGGGCGCGCCGGCCGCGTCCGCGCGCCAGGACCAGCAGGCGTCGTGGCCCTCGGGCCGGCCTTCGGGGTTGTCCTCCCAGGCCTCGCGGCGGCCGTAGGGGGTCATGTCGAGCAGGCCGATGGAGCCGTTGACGCGCTCGACGCCGCGGCCCGTCGTCGCGTACGTCAGGAATACCCGGTCGCCGTCGCGCAGGTAGCTGGTGAGGGAGCCCATGCTGTCGCCGATCGGCGCGTCCGCCTCGCGCACCGAGTACCAGGGCCCGGTGTAGCCCATGAACGCGACGTAGGGGGCTACTTCGTCCCAGCTGCCCGTGGTCAGGACAGCGAACGAGACGCCGCTGACGTTGAGGTACGTGGCGTCCTGCAGGTGCCAGGCCGTGGTGGTGCAGCCCTCGCACTGTCCCTGGTGCGGTGCGCCGTCATGCCACATGTGCTTGTACACCACGAGCTCGTCGCGGCCCTGGAAGAGGTCCAGGAACGGGACAGCCCCCTCGGCCCCGACGACCTCGGCCTTGCCGTCGAACTCCACCATCGGCAGCCGCCGCCGGGCCGCGGCGAGGGCGTCGCCCTCCCGCGTGTACGCCTTCTCGCGGACCAGCAGCTCGTCACGGGCGGCCTGCCAGGTGGCCATGTCGACGACGGGCGGACGGGCGGACGGCGCGCCGGCCGCGCCGTTCGGTGTGGTGGTCATGGTGCCTCCGTGAAGTCTCGTACCGGGCGGCGTCGTACGGCGTACTACGACACTCACCGGAACAGACTCCGGTCGGGGCCGGAACTCATCGCGGCAGGGTCGTCCACCGGCGAGGCGGGCAGGCCGAGGAGTCATTCGTTATCTTTTCGTGATCCTCCGGACCAACGTCCATCATGTGGTGTGAGCAGTCTGCGCTGCCATGCCCTCCGCACGACAGCAAGAACCCGCACCTCACACCGACAGCACCGGCGCAGCCCACCGGCGCGGCCGTACGCGTAGCGGTACGCGCGGCAGTGCCCGCAGCCGTGCGCGTCGGCGGCGGCGAGGTGTGCTCCTCGGCGTACTCGTAGCCGTCGGACTGCTCGGCTCCGTGGCGTTCTTCCTGGGCGGCGACCGCGATGCGACGTCGAGCGGTGCTTCGCGTCCGCCGCGCGTGGTCGACATCCGGCCGGCCCCCACCCGCTCGGCGACTCCCTCCCCGAGCGCCACCCTCAGCCCCACGCCCGAACCGACACCGACACCGTCGTCGCCCGCCCCCGGTGCGACCAAGGTCCCCGCGTCGGGACCTGGCACCTTCGCCACCGCACGGGCCAGGCGCACCAGCGTCGGCCACGGCGCCCACCGGCTCCGCTACCGGGTGGAGGTCGAGGACGGTTCCGGCCTCTCGTCCGTGGCCGCGGCCGACGAGATCGCCGACATACTGGGCGCGCCCCGGGGCTGGACCAACGACGGGGTCTCGTCGTTCCAACTGGTGGGCCCCGGTGAGACGTACGACCTCCGGGTGCGGATCGCGACCGCGCACACGGCCGACGCCCTGTGCTGGGCGGGCATCCACCAGGACACCGGAGGCGAGTACAACTGCGAGGTGCCCAACGGGGTGGTGGTGAACCTGAAGCGCTGGATGAAGGGTTCGCCCACCTTCGACGGTCCGATCCACGACTACCGGGCCCTGATCATCAACCACGAGATGGGCCACTTCCTCGGCCACCAGCACGAATCATGTCCGGGGACCGGACAGTTGGCCCCCGTCATGATGCAGCAGATCAAGGGCCTGCACGGCTGCGTCGCCAACGCGTGGCCGTACGACAAGAAGGGGCGCCTGATCGCGGGACCGCCGGGGCTGTGAACTCCGCACCCCGGTCAGCCGGAGGCCGTCACGCTCACCAACTGATGCTTCGTCAACGGCTGGTCGCTCTGCGCGCTGTAATCGCCCAGCCCGCAGAGGATGTTGAGCTCCGGCATGTACCCGGCGACACTGCCACGCGGGATGTCGTACGCGACGACGTGGTACCCGTACACCGAGCGGGTACTGCCGTCGCGGGCGTGGCTGGTGATGTCGATCAGGTCCAGCTCACCGAGACCGCGCGCCGCCATGTCCTCGCGGTTCATGAAGAGCAGCGTGCGCAGGTTCTTGACCCCTCGGTAGCGGTCGTTGTCCGAGTAGATCGTGGTGTTGAACTGGTCGTGCGAGCGCATCGTCGACAGGACCAGCCGGCCCTCCGGCGGCACGACGTCCGGCAGCGGCGACTCGTGGAACTCGGCCCTGCCGGAGGCCGTGAGGAAGACACGGTCGCGGGCGGGCTGGGCGATACGGAACCCGAGAGGCTCGCGGACCCGGCGGTTGAAGTCCTCGAACCCCGGGAGCACCCGGGCCATGGTGTCGCGGATCCGGTCGTAGTCGGCGGTGTACGACTCCCACGGGGTGTGCGACGCCGGCAGGGTCGCGCGGGCCATCCCGGCCAGGATCGCGCACTCGGACTTCAGGTCCGGCGACACGGGGTGGCGCATGCCGTACGAGATGTGCACCATGCTCATCCCGTCCTCGACGCTCACCCCCTGCTCCCCCGATGCCTGCATGTCGTGCTCGGTGCGCCCGAGACAGGGCAGGATCAACGCCCGCCTGCCGTGCGCGAGATGGCTGCGGTTGAGTTTGGTGCTGACCTGCACCGTCAGTTCGGTGTTACGCAGTCCGGCGTCGGTGGCGTCGGTGTCGGGCGTGGCCAGCGCGAAGTTACCGCCGAGCGCGACGAACACCTTCACCTTGCCCTCGCCCATCGCCTTGATCGTGTGGACGGTGTCCAGCCCGTGCGCGCGCGGCGCGTCGATCTGGCAGACCTCGTCGAGCACGTCGAGGAACTGGGGCGTCGGACGGTGGTCGATACCGCACGTCCGGTTCCCCTGCACGTTGCTGTGCCCGCGCACCGGCGAAGGCCCGGCGCCTTCCCTGCCGATGTTGCCGCGCAGCATCAGCAGGTTCACGATCTCGCGGACCGTGTCGACCCCGTGGTCCTGCTGGGTGAGACCGAGGCACCACGAGATGATGGTGCGGTCCGAACGGAGGTACGCCCGCGCCAGTTTCCTGATCTGCTCCTCGTCGATCGCGGACTGACGGACCAGGTCCGCCCACTCCGTACGCCGTACCAGCTCGCGGTACGCGTCGAAGCCCGCGCTGTGCACGTCGATGAACTCGCGGTCGAGCACGGACGGATCGTCCTCGGCGGCCTCAAGTACCGCCTTGGCCACGCCGCGCAGCAGCGCCAGGTCGCCGCCGATGCGTACCTGTACGTCCATGGTGCCGGTGTCGGTGGGACGGAAGGCGGCCATCGCACCGAATTCGTGCGGCACGATCGTGCGCCGCGAGGCGGCCTCGACCAGCGGGTTGACGTGGACGATCTGCACGCCCCGCCGGTACGCCTCGGCCAACGCGGTAAGCATCCGGGGGGCGTTGGTGGCCGCGTTGACCCCCATGACGATCAGCAGGTCGGCCTCTTCCCAGTCCTTGATGTCGCAGGTGCCCTTGCCGGTGCCGAGGGACGCCTGCAACGCGCGCCCTGAGGCCTCGTGGCACATGTTCGAGCAGTCGGGCAGATTGTTGGTGCCGAACTCGCGGGCCCACAACTGGTAGAGGAAGGTCGCCTCGTTGCTCAGCCGCCCCGACGTGTAGAACGCCGCCTCGTCCGGGCTCGCCAGCCCGCGTAGCGCCGTACCGACCAGGTCGAACGCGTCCTGCCAGCCGATCGGTACGTACTTGTCGGTGGCCGGGTCGTAGACCATCGGCTCGGCCAGCCGCCCCTGGTCCTCCAGCGCGAAGTCGCTCCAGCCGGACAGTTCGGTGACGGTGTGCGCGGCGAAGAACTCGCGGCCGGCCTTCTTGTGCGTCATCTCCCACGTGACGTGCTTGATGCCGTTCTCGCACACGTCCAGATGCAGACCCTTGATGTCGTCCGGCCACGCGCACCCCGGGCAGTCGAACCCGCCGTTCTCGTGGTTCATCTTCATGACGGCCTTCGGCCCGTTCGCCGGCTCGCGCGTCCTGGCCAGCACCTTCAGCACGCTGCGCGCGGCGCCCCAGCCCGCCGACGGCGCCGTGTCGTCGTGCTGGGAGGGCTCCTCCCCCTGACGGTTCGGCCCGCGCCCGCGCGCTGCGACACCTGGCGCTCCCCGGCCCAGGTCGTCCCCGGGAATCCTGCGGGGTGTGTTCGACATGAGGATCTCCTCGTCGCACGAATTATCGTGTGATGACGGACATCAATTCAGGCTACGCCCGGTCGCCGCGACCTTCATCCGCTGGTTCTTCCGCGCCGATGGCGCCGCGTCCCGCCAGCCGGAAGAGCAGGACCACCGAGGGCAGGATCAGCACCACCGCCACGCAGGCGACGCCCACGAGCACATTGAGGGTGGCGTCCGGCGACGCGGCTTCGTGCAGCGAGCGGTGCGTACCCAGCAGGTACGGGTACTGCGACACGCCCCAGCCGCACACGACGAGCGCGACGGCGGCCGCCGCGATCTGGCGCTGGCCGCGGGTCCGGCCCGCCCACAGCCCGACCATGCCGAGCACACCGCCGAGAGCGGCCACGACGACCAGCGGCAGCGCCCGGTGGCTGAGGTTGTGGAAGAGCCGGGGCGCGTCCGACCGGAGGACGAAGATGCCGCCGATGCTGACGGCGCCGGTCACCGCGCCCACGACAAGGCTCCGGACGCGGAAGTAGCGGTACATCGCCTGGTCGCCGCCGCGGTACGTGGCCACCATCAGATAGGTGGCGGCGAGGTACGCGCAGACGAGCACCGCGAGCACGCCGCCGAGGGCGCCGGTGGGGTTGAGCCAGCTGGAGACGGCGTCGCCGTTGCCCCGGGTCGGCACCCGGCCCGAGGCGAGGGCCCCCGCGATGGAGCCGAAGCAGTACGGCGTCAGCACGGACGAGAGGGCGAAGGCGGCACCGTACAGGCGCTGTTCGCGGGTGCGGATCGCGGTCTTGCGGAACGCGAAGCCGGCGCCGCGCAGCACGATGCCGAGCGCGGCGAGGACCAGCGGCAGGTAGAGGGTGGTGGTGATGGCGGTGAAAGCGGTGGGGAATCCGCTCCACAGGATGACGAGACAGTAGATCAGCCAGGTGTGGTTGGCCTCCCACACCGGCGCGAGTGAGGTGTCGATCGCTTTGCGCGGCGCCCGGCCGCGCCGCGCGCCGCCCGCCACCAGGTCCCAGAAGCCGGCTCCGAAATCGGCGCCGCCGAGCAGGCAGTAGGCGATGACGCCGATGAAGAGGAAGACCGCCACCGCGTCCGGCACCCTAGGACACCTTTCCCTGGGAGTGGCCCGGGTGCCCCGCCGGGGGTTTGTCCGGGGGTTCCGGTCCGTACGGTACGTCGACGGTCTCGTCGCCGTGCTGCCGCCAGCGCGCCTGCATGGACCGCAGGACCCACAGGGCGCCGGCGCCGACGGCGATGTACAGGGCGAGGACGCAGCTGAACAGCGCCCACAGGTTGCCCCGGGTGGTCACGGCGTCGCGGGTGAGCAGCAGTCCGTCCACGGTCCAGGGCTGGCGGCCGACCTCGGTGACCACCCAGCCGCTCTCCAGGCACAGGATGGCAACGAAGCCGCTGACGGATGCGGCCCACAGGAACGGCCGGCTGACGGCGATACGCTCGCGGCGGCGCCACCACAGCCAGGCGAACCAGAGCGCGAGCAGCAGCAGAAGGCTCGCGGCGCCCACCATGACGTCGAACGCCCAGTGGACGATGTTGACCTGCCGGTCGGTGGGCCGTACGTCGGCGGGGATGGCGTCGAGCCCCTTGATGGTGGTCGACGGTGAGAAGTCGGCCAGCAGGGAGGCCACATCAGGGATGGGGAGGCCGTACCGGGGCTCGCCGTCGATCAGTACACCGCCCAGCGTCTCGGAGACGTGGCTGTGGGTCCTCGGGAGCAGTTCGATGGCGGCGAACTTGTTGGGCTGGTCGTTGAAGACCTGCCGGGCGATGGTGTCGCCGACGAACATCTGCACCGGCAGTACGCAGGCGGCGACCGTGAAGCCGATCTTGAAGCCGAGCTGGTGGTAGGCGCTCCTGCGGCCCTTGAGCATGCCCCACGCGTACACACCGGCGACGACGAAGCCGGCGACGATGTACGCGGCGAGGAGCATGTGCAGGAACTCCCACCAGAAGGCCTTGTTGAAGAACACCTCGGCGGGCCGTACGCCGACGACGGCGCCGTGTCTGACGGTGATACCGCCGGGCTCGTTCATCCAGGAGTTCGCCGCGATGACGGAGGCGGTGCCGCCGATACTCGACAGCGCGACGGGCACACCGGACCAGAAATGGGCCCAGGGCCGCATTCGGCCCCAGCCGTAGATGTAGATCGAGACGAAAATGGCCTCAAGGAAGAAGAAGAGCCCTTCGACGGCGAAGGGGAATCCGAAGGCGGGGCCGTATTTCCGCATCAAGCCGGGCCAGAGAATGCCCAGTTCGAAGGAGAGCACGGTCCCGGTGATGGCTCCGACGGCGAACAGCACGGCCGCCACCTTCGACCACCGCCGCGCCAGCAGGAGCGCCTGGCTGTCACCGGTGCGCAGGCCGCGGTGGTGGGCGACGAGCATCAGCGTGGTCAGCGCGACACCGAACGGCACCAGGATGATGTGGAAGCCGAGGGTGAAGGCCATCTGCTCCCGGGCCGGGAGGAGTTGGGCGGGTTCTGCGGGCAGCGCCGACAGGTGCCTGGCGATGTCGGACGGTCTGAACACCTTGCACCTCTGTTTATGCGAAGTGCGTGAATTTTAGGTTTTTCACGTACCGAGGATGCGGTGACGCGCCGCCGCCTTCACCGCATTCGGTGCGTCAGGCAACAAGAATGGGCGGATGGATATCCGGCGGTTGCATGATTTCCCGGGCCGCGCCGCAGGACGGCTGCTGATTGTTCCCATTGTTCTGATTATTGTGATCATCACGGTGGCACTGGTGTCACCGAGCGACGTCTATCTCAGCCCGCTGCTGGTGATCGCACCGGCACTGACGGCGTCGTTCGCCGGGCCCTGGCGCACGGCCATCATCGCGGCGGCCGCGGTGGTGGCCCAGGTCGTGATCACGGCGCTGGACGGCGGAGTGGGCACGACGAACCATGTGTGGCAGTTCGCGGCGCTGGTGCTGCTGTCGGCGGTGGTGGTCTTCTTCTGCTACCTGCGCGAGGCGCACAGCCAGCAGCTGAGCCGGGTACGGGTGGTGGCCGAGACCGCGCAGCGCGTCCTGCTGCGCCCGCCGCCCGAGCAGCTGGGCCCGCTGCGGGTGGCATGGCGGTACCTGACGGCCGACGCCGACGCGCAGATCGGCGGCGACCTGTTCGCCGTCGTACGCCCCGACCCGACCCGCAGCCGGGTCGTCATCGGCGACGTAAGGGGAAAGGGCCTGGCCGCCATCGGCGAGGCGTCCGTGGTCCTGGGCGCGTTCCGCGAGGGGGCCAGGCACTGCGAGACGCTGCCCGCGCTGGTGCGGGCGATGGAGGAGAGCGTCAGCGCGGACATCGAGGACGCAGGCGACATCGAACAGGACCCCGGCGAGCACTTCGTGACGGCGCTCGTCCTGGACCTGCCCGACGCGAGCGGCCGGGGCGCGATGATCAACTGCGGCCACCCGCCGCCCCTGCTGCTCCGCGACGGCCAGGTCACGGTCCTGGAGTCGACCGACCCGGCACCCCCACTGGGCCTCGGCAGCCTGGGTACCCCCGGCCTGCACAGCGACACGTTCACCTTCGCCGAAGGCGACACGCTCCTGCTCTACACGGACGGCGTGATCGAAGCCCGCTCACCCGAGGGCACGTTCTACCCACTGGCGGAACGGGCGGCGACGTTCCCCCTGACGGGCCCGGAGGAACTGCTCCACCACCTGCTCCAGGACATGACGGCACACACGGAGGGCCGGCTCTCGGACGACGTGGCGGTCCTGGCCATCAAACAAACCCCACACCGCCAGGCCCCTGCACCGCACCCTCAGCCGATCCTCCGGCGAGCCTGAGGACGGACCCGAGCAGAGCTGGCACTTATTGCAAAGGGACCGGCGGGAGCGGGGTGGTGAGGCCGGGCACGGGCGGCGCGTGGTGATCGGTTGCGGGGGTTTTCCCTACCGTGCCCGCGCGACTCAGTTGCACCACTGACACACGTGTCAGCCGGATTCTGCGACCGGCAGAGCCGCCGAATGATGGACATCACCGTCTCCACACCATCCATCGTCAGGATCAGTGATGTCCCGCACCACACCCAACCGCCGTTCCGTGAACCGCGCCGTGTCCGCCCTCGCACTGCTGGTCGTGGCTGCCGGCGCCGTTACGGCCTGCAGCGACGACAACTCCGCCGCCAAGCAGCCGAGTTCGCACTCCGCCGTCGCGTCCGCGTCCCCGGCGACCAGCGACATCGGCAGGACCAAGCTGCACATGGTCGACAACGGCGGTCACCGGCTGGCCTTCTACGTCACGCGGGGCAGCCGCTCCACCATCGTCCTGGACTCCGGTGGCGGCGAGTACTCGTCGCAGTGGAAGGACATCGTCCCCAAGCTGCACGCGGCCACCGGCGCCACCGTCATCACCTACGACCGCGCCGGTCTCGGCAAGAGCGACGTCGTACCCGGCCCGTGGAAGGTGCGGAGCGCTGTCAGCGACCTCAAGGCGGGGCTCGCGCAGTTGGGCATCACCAAGGATGTGACCCTGGTGGCCCACTCCCAGGCCGGTGAGGTCGCCAACTACTTCGCCCAGGACAACCCCCGGATGCTCTCCGGTGCGGTCCTGGTGGACGCCAACCTCCCCCAGTTCTTCACGGACGAAGAAATACCCCGCCTTGTGGCCGCGACCCAGCCCGCCGTGGACGCGGCCAAGAAGGACCCCGAGAGGCCGGAGAACCGCCAACTCATCTCCACCGCGGAGGGCTTCGCCGCCGCACACCAGGCATTCCACAAGGTGACATGGCCCGATTCGGTGCCGGCCACGGTCGTGGTCTCCGAGAAGACTCCGTTCGACGGGTCTCCCGAGGATGCCCAGCGCTGGCGTGACGCCGCCGCCTCGTTCGCCCACGCGGCGCCGAACCGCACGCTCGTCACCGCCAAGGGCTCATCCCACGAGGTACCGACGGACCGTCCCGGCTTCGTGCTCAAGGAGATCGAGGGCATGTTCGCCGCCCGGCACTGACCTCCAACCTCAAGCGGGCCGCGTCTGCGGCTGCCGTAAAACGCAGTCGCCGCGCGGCCCGGAGCCGCGTACGTTCGCCTCCATGGTTGACGCAGCCTTCGGACATCCGCGCCTCGCCGCCCTCTACGACCCACTCGATCCGGACCGCGGCGATCTCGACGCGTATCTCGCGATGGCGGAGGAGTTCGGGGCACGGTCCGTGCTGGACATCGGGTGCGGTACGGGCGTGTTCGCGCTGCTCCTCGCCGCACGCGGGATCGCGGTGACCGGGATCGACCCCGCGCGGGCGTCCGTCGACGTCGCACGCGGCAAGCCGGGCGCTGAGCGGGTGCGCTGGCTCGACGGGAACGCCGCGGACCTGCCGCCCCTGCGGGTCGACCTGGTGACGATGACCGCGAACGTCGCCCAGGCGATCACCGATCCGCAGGCGTGGCGTACGACGCTGCGCGGCGCCTACGAGGCGCTGCGACCCGGCGGGCGGCTCGTCTTCGAGACGCGCGACCCGGCGCGGCGCGTGTGGGAGGAGTGGGCGCGGTGGACGCGCGAGACCACGTACCGCGTGACGAACATCCCCGGCGTCGGCCGCGTCGAGACCTGGGCCGAGCTGACGGACGTGAGCCTGCCGCTGGTGAGCTTCCGGGGGACGCACGTGTTCGCCGCCGACGGGGACGTACTGACCTCGGAATCGACACTCCGCTTCCGCGATCGGCCGGAGATCGAGCGGGACCTGCACGAGCACGGCTTCGTCGTCGAGGACGTACGCGACGCACCCGACCGGCCGGGCAAGGAGTTCGTGTTCGTGGCGGCGCGCGGCCTCGCGTGATCCGTCCCGCGCGGAACGCCTGAGTGCACAGCGCCACTCCGACCAGGGCCGGAGTGGCGGCAGACGAGTCAGGCTGTACGCCGGGTTCTGTCTCTCGGTCGCCTCGCGGCGGCCGGGGAGGCGGCCATCCATCTAGGGCCGGCGTTGCCGCCGGCCTCGTGCGGTCTACCCGCGGACTCGGGCGAGCAGCCCTCGGACGTCCGCGCAGGGCCGTCAACCGACGACCCCTCTTGACCTTGCTCCGGGTGGGGTTTACCTAGCCGCCCGAGTCACCTCGGGCGCTGGTGGTCTCTTACACCACCGTTTCACCCTTACCCGGCGCCGAAGCGCCGGGCGGTCTGTTTTCTGTGGCACTGTCCCGCGGGTCACCCCGGGTGGGCGTTACCCACCACCCTGCTGTGTGGAGCCCGGACGTTCCTCGGCAAGATCGGTGATCTTGACGCGGCCGCCCGCCCGGCTCGTCTGCCGTGCCGTTCATGTTACCCGGCCGGAGGGGTGCGGAACGCCTCCGCCGCTGTTCGCCTACCCTGGCGCCCGGGGGCCGCGCACCCCGTCAGTTGATCCGCCGAAGGAGAACCACCGTGCTCGTGCTGTTGCCGCCGTCGGAGGGAAAGGCCGCCTCCGGGCGCGGTGCCCCGCTGAAGCCCGAGTCGCTGTCGCTGCCGGGGCTCGCCGGGGCCCGGGAGGCCGTGCTGGACGAGTTGGTCGAGCTGTGCGCCGCCGACGAGGAGAAGGCGCGCGAGGTACTGGGGCTGACCGAGGGGCTGCGCGGCGAGGTCGCCAAGAACGTGCTGCTGCGGACGGCGGGGACGCGGCCGGCCGGGCAGCTCTACACCGGCGTGCTGTACGACGCGCTGGACCTGGCCACGCTGGACGCTGCGGCGCGCCGGCGGGCCGCGAAGTCGCTGCTGGTCTTCTCCGGGCTGTGGGGCGCCGTGCACATCGGTGACCGCATCCCGCCCTACCGCTGCTCGATGGGGGTGAAGCTGCCCGGC
>NZ_JTIY01000001.1:4042418-4045963 GCF_000818175.1 Streptomyces sp. AcH 505 | reverse complement strand
CCGTCCTGCCGTCGGCCGCCGAGGCCGCGGGCGGCGGGGTCGTACTGGATCTGCGGTCGTCGGCGTACGCGGCGGCCTGGCGCGCCGAGGGTGAGCTGGCGGCCCGTACGGCGACGGTACGGGTGCTGCACGCGCAGATCGACCCGGCGACCGGGGCCGAGAGGCGGTCCGTGGTCAGCCACTTCAACAAGGCCACGAAGGGCCGGATCGTACGGGACCTGCTGACGGCGGGCGCCCGGCCGAAGGATCCCGCGCGGCTGGTGGAGGCGCTGCGGGAGCTGGGGTACGTGGTCGAGGCGAAGCCTCCGGCGCGTGCGGGCAAGACGTGGGAGCTGGATGTCGTGGTCACCGAGATCCACTGATCCGGTCGGGCGCCACACTCACGCCCGTTGCACCCTGCGCAACGGGCATTGCGGACGGTGGGAAGGGCGCGGCAGGATGACCCCATGACCTCCGTGCTCGACCTCGCCCCCGTGATACCGGTCGTCGTCCTCGACGACGCCGCCGACGCCGTACCGCTCGCCCGCGCCCTGGTCGCCGGCGGCCTGCCCGCGATCGAGGTGACGCTCCGCACGCCCGCCGCGCTGGACGCGATCCGCGCGATCGCCGACGGTGTGCCGGACGCGGTGGTCGGCGCCGGTACGGTGCTGACGCCCGCAGCCGTGACCGACTCTGTGGCGGCCGGCGCGCGGTTCCTGGTCAGCCCGGGGTGGACGGACATGCTGCTGACGGCGATGCGGGTGTCCGGGGTGCCGTTCCTGCCGGGGGTGTCCACGACCTCCGAGGTGGTGGCGCTGCTGGAGCGCGGGGTGACGGAGATGAAGTTCTTCCCCGCCGAGGCGGCGGGCGGCACGGCCTACCTCAAGTCCCTGGCGAGCCCGCTCCCCCAGGCTGCCTTCTGCCCGACCGGCGGCATCACGGCCGAGTCGGCGCCGTCGTACCTCGCGCTGCCCAACGTCCGCTGTGTGGGCGGTACGTGGATGCTTCCGGCGGACGCCATCGCGGCGAAGGACTGGGGCCGGGTGGAGTCCCTGGCCCGCGAGGCGTCCACACTGCGGCTCAGCCGCCGGGCCTGACCTACGACTCGAAGGACAGCGAGACGAAGTCGGCCACGGCGCGGTAACCGAGCCGCTGGTACGGCGCGTTGCGCCGTCGCACCTGCTTGACGACGGGGGCTCAGCGCAGGTGGGACGTGTCGTTCAGCAGCCGCAGCGACGCGTTGCCGTCCGTGTAGTACGCCACGACCGAGACCGAGGCCGCCGAGAGTTCCATCCGGAACAGGGACTCGGGCGGTGCTCCCAGCGCCAGCCGTACCAGTTCCTTCACCGGTGTGACATGCGTGACGACCAGCACCGTACGGCCCTGGTAGCGCGCCAGCAGCCGGTCGCGGGCCGCCTCGACCCTGCGGCCGACCGTCTCGAAGCTCTCGCCGCCGCCGGTCGGTGCCACGGAGGGCGAGTCGAGCCACGCCGTCAGGTCGTCGGGGTACCGGTCGCGCACCTCGGCGAAGCTCAGGCCTTCCCAGGCGCCGAAGTCCGTCTCGCGCAGGCCCTCTTCGATCCGGACGTCGAGCCCGAGCCGGGCCGCCACCGCGTCCGCCGTCTCGCGGCAGCGCCTGAGCGGCGACGAGACGATGTCCTGGATGGTGCCGCGCGCCGCGAAAGCGGCGGCTGCCGCCTCGGCCTGGCGGCGGCCGACCGCCGACAGCTCGGGGTCGGTGCCACCACTGCCCGAGAACCGCTTGTCGGGGGTGAGGTGCGTCTCGCCGTGCCGCAGCAGGACGAAGGTGGCGGGCGTCCCGAGGTCGGCGGCGCCCCAGCCGACGGCCGGGGCCTCTTCTGCGGCGTCCGAGGCGGCAGTGTCGGAAGCGAAGTCAAAGCCCGTCTGGACGTGCTCGGTCGCCGCCGCGCCTCGCCCCGCCAGCGCCGCCCGCGCCTTCGCCGCGCCGGCCGCCGCGTCACCCGGAACCGGCGCCTGAGTCACCGCGGCCGTACGTGCCGCGCGGGCGTCCAGTTCCGCGGTGGAGGCGGACTGCTCCCACTGCTTGCCCTTCTTGCCCGCGTCCATCGCCTCGTTGGCCAGCCGGTCCGCGTGCTTGTTCTTCTCGCGCGGGATCCACTCGTAACTGACCTGCCCCGCCGGGAAGATCCGCGCGGCCTCGGCCGCCAGCGGCTTCATGTCCGGGTGCTTGATCTTCCAGCGGCCCGACATCTGCTCGACGACGAGTTTGGAGTCCATCCGGACATGCACGACGGCCGCCGGGTCCAGCGCCTTCGCCGCCTTGAGCCCGGCGATCAGGCCCTTGTACTCGGCGACGTTGTTCGTGGCCACACCGATGTACTCGGCGGCCTCGGCCAGCGCCTCACCGGTCTTCGGGTCGAGGACGACCGAACCGTAGCCCGCGGGGCCGGGGTTGCCTCGGGAGCCGCCGTCCGCCTCCACGACGAACTTCGGGGTCTGCCTGGGCATCGCTACCGCCTACAGGCCCGAGTCGGAGGTGCGGACGAGGATACGGCGGCAGTTCTCGCACCGCAGGACGGTGTCCGGCGTCGCCGCCTTGACCTCGTTGACCTCGGTGATGTTGAGCTCCAGCTGGCAGCCCTCGCACTTGCGCCGGAAGAGCCGGGCGGCGCCCACCCCGCCGTGCTGGGTGCGCAGCTTCTCGTACAGCTTCAGCAGATCGGCCGGTACGGACCCGGCGACGACCTCGCGCTCCTTGGTGACGGAGGCGATCTCGGCGTCGAGGTCCTTGGTGGACGCGTCGCGCCGTACGGCCGCGTCGTCGTTCTTCGTCTGTACGGAGGAGACGCGCCCGGTCAGCTCGGCGACCCGCTCCTGCGCGGACTCGCGGCGCTCCATGACCTCCAGGACGACGTCCTCCAGATCACCCTGGCGCTTGGCGAGCGAGACGATCTCGCGCTGGATGCTCTCCAGGTCCTTGGGCGAGGAGACGGCGCCGGAGTCGAGGCGCTGCTGGTCACGTGTGGCGCGCTGGCGGACCTGGTCGACGTCCTGCTCGGCCTTGGTCTGTTCGCGTGCGGTGTCGCTCTCCTCGGTCTGCGCGGCCACGAGGAGGCTGCGCAGCTGGGCGAGGTCGGCGGTGAGCGATTCGATCTCGGCGTGCTCGGGAAGTGAGTCTCGCTTGTGTTCGAGCTGCGACAGTCGTACGTCGAGGGCCTGGACGTCGAGGAGTCGGATCTGGTCGGCGGGCGCGGCGTTCAGTTGGGGGCTCCTGAAGAGTGATGGGAGGACCAGGGGTCGGTGACCGTCTTCGAGACGTGGACCCGCAGGTCCCAGCCGTGGCGGTCGGAAATCTCGTCGAGCTGGGCGGCGGCCTGCTCGCACCAGGGCCATTCGGTGGCCCAGTGCGCGGCGTCGATCAGCGCGAGCGCGCTGTGCTGGGTGGCTTCGGAGACCGGGTGGTGGCGCAGGTCTGCGGTGACGAACGCGTCCACCCCCGCGGCCCTGACGTCGTCGAACAGGCTGTCGCCCGAGCCGCCGCTGACGGCGACCGTACGGATCAGGGCGTCCGGGTCGCCGGCGAC
>NZ_JTIY01000001.1:4033825-4041357 GCF_000818175.1 Streptomyces sp. AcH 505 | reverse complement strand
CCGTTGCCCGTGCCCGCGGCCGCCCTGCCCGCAGCGCCCTGCCCGCAACGTCAGGGGCCAGCGGCGCGGCGTCGGCGCGCGCTACGGACCCGGGCCGCAGGCGCCCGCCTCGTACCGGCCCTCTGCCGGCCCTCGTACCGGCGTCTACTTCGCCAGGTAGCCGTCCAGGTCGTCCAGCACCTGGTAGGCCGCCGTCACACCCAGGCCGAGGTACCAGGTCTCGTCCTTGACGTCCTTGGCCCTGCCGTCCTTGACCGCCGTCAGGTTCTTCCACAGCGGGTTGCCGCGTGCGGTGTCGCGGTCGGTCTTCTTCGCGTCGCCGTACACCCCGGTGAAGATCCAGTCGGCGTCCGCCTCGTCGATCTTCTCGGGGCTGATCTCCACGGCCAGGTCGTTGATCTGCTGGTTCTTCGGCCTGGGCAGACCGGCGTCCTTGAGGATCGTGCCGATGAACGAGTCCTGGCCGTAGAGGCGCAGCCGGCCCGGCATGTAGCGGACCATCGAGACGGTCGGCTTGTCGGGTCCGACGGCCGTGCCGAGCGCCTTGGCCTTCTCCTCGTACGTGGCGAGCTTCGCCTCGGCCTGGTCGAGCCGGTCCAGCGCCTTGGCGTTCAGGAGGTAGTTCTGCTTCCAGGTGAAGCCGGGCCTGATGGAGAAGACCGTCGGGGCGATCTGCGCCAGTTCCTTGTACTTGTCCGCGGCGCGGAGCTGGCTGCCGAGGATCAGGTCGGGCTTGAGCTTGGCGATCGCCTCAAGGTTGAGGTTGTTGATCGTGCCGACGTTCTCGGGGGTGCCCGCGTCCTTCTTCAGGTAGCTGGGGATGGACTCGTCGCCCTCGGTGGGGGCGTAGCCGACGGGCTTGACACCCAGTGAGACAACGTTGTCGAACTCGCCCACGTCAAGGACGACGACCCGCTCGGGGCGCTTCTTCTCCACGGTCTTGCCCATGGCGTGTGTGATGGTGCGGGGAAACTGGCCGGGCTTGGCGTCGGTGCCGAAGGCCGCCGTCTTCTGGGCCGCGTCGCCGAAGTCCTTGCCGCCGGTGGCGACGTCGGCCTTCTTGGCGGCCGAGTCCGATGTGGCGGAACCGCTGTCGGAGCCGCCGCCGCAGGCCGCGAGGGTGAGGGCCGCCGACAGGGCGACCGCGGTGATGGCGCCGCGGCGTCGTATGGACATGGGTACTCGCTCCAGCTGTGTTCCGTCGACATGCCCACGCGGGCATACTGAGTCAGGCGTACCTACTTAGGCGTACCTAAGCTAACCCACCGCCTCGCTGACCAGCACAACCACCCCCGCCATTCCCGACGAATCCCCTCAGTGACACTCTTATGTGTGAAGTGGGGGCTCTCATGTTGTTCGGCTGGAAGTACGAAAACTACTTTCATGGCCGGAGGTGACACCGAATGACGGTCCGCGCCATGGGGACGGCCGCGGCGGGCGGCGCTGTGCGGCACACCGGATTCGCGATCACGGCGGACGGGACGTACGCGGCGCGGCTGACGCGCGCGACGCCGGACAGCGACGCGTGGTTCCCCGAGCGGTGGACGCTCGACGGCCATGAGCCCTACGCCGTACCGCTCCCGCTCGACCAGCCGGAGGAGCCCGGCACCCAGGTGCTGCCGCTGTCCGACGGGCGCGTGCTCATCGTCCGCAGGGTCGCCGACCGGTTCGGGCTTTCGCTGCTCTACCCGGCGGGGCGCGGCACGGGCGAGCTGCCCGTCGGCGCCGTCGAGTGCGAGGAGCTGACGCTGCTGCCGCCGGCGCCGGACGGCCGGAGCGCGTACGCCCTCGCGCCCGGCCAGCACTCCACCGCGGTCTGGCTGGTGGCGGGCGGCGCCTTCGGTCCCGAACTGGTCGCCGAGGTGCCGGGCCGCTGCTCGGGCGGCGGCTGGCTGGACCGCGCGGGGCGGATGCTGGCGGTGGACCGGGAGCTGGACGGTGTCGTCAAGGCCGTCGCCGTCGATCTCGAACGCGGCGGTGAGGTCATGCCGTTGCTCCAGATCACGGAGGAGAGCAACGACCGGCTGCTGCTCGCCGACCCCGACAGCGGGCTGCTGCTGATCTGTTCCGACGCGCCGGGGCACGGCAGGATCGGCTGGGGTGTGCTCGGCAGCAGGCGGCCGGTGCGCTTCCCCGAATGTCTGCGTCCCGCGGACTGTGTGGTCACCCCGTTCGCCGTGCAGCCCGGGCAGATGCTGATGCCCGAGAACTGCGCGGTGGCGCTGCGGATCGACATCGCGAAGGACGGCGCGGCCGGCGGCGCCGCCGGCGACAGCTGGCTCGGTGTGTGGCGCCCGGCCGGCCGCCAGCTGCATCAACTGCCCGCGCCTGAAGGGTGGCTGGCCGGCTCGGGGCTGTGGACACGGGACGGTGAGCTGCGGCTGCCGCACGCGACGAGCGCGGTGCCGTGCGGGGTGGCGCGGGTCGCCGCCCCCGCGGACGCCCCGGTCCCTGACGGGATCGCGCAGAACGATCCGTCGGGGCTGGAACCGTCCGGCGCTCCGCGGACTCCTGTGTTGTGCAGACCGGTTCCGCTCCAACAGGCGCCGCTCACCGATCCGCAGGCACCCCTGACCGGCCGTGGGACGGCTGGCTAGGGTGGTTGGCGCACAAAGCGACCACGACAGCGACAGTACGACGGAGTGACTTCACGACATGTCTGAGGCCCGAACCGACACGGCTCAGGACCGTCCGCAGACCGCGGACGCCGCCCGGGACGAAGCCGGAGGCTACGGAAAGCACCGCGGGGGTGCCGCATCGACGGAGGACTCGACGTCTCCGGCCTACGGCAAGCACCGACGCCACGGAGAACAGACCAAGGCCGCCTGACCGGCGGACTCATATCGCAGAGGGATCACAAGGGGCCGCCGGTGGCGGCCCCTTGTGACATATGTACTGCCCGAGTCCGTACATGCGCATCTGCCGCCGGTGCCGCCCCGCTCCGTAGCGTCATGGGCATGACGCAGACAGCAGAACCAGCCGCGGCAACGGCGGTGCGTTTCACCGGAGTCGGCAAGTCGTTCGGTGCCGTACGCGCCGTCGTGGCCGCCGATCTGAGCATTCCGCGCGGCGAGACCGTGGCCCTGCTCGGCCGCAACGGCGCGGGCAAGTCGACCGCGATCGGGCTGCTCCTCGGCCTGGACGAGCCGGACACCGGGACCGTGCAACTCTTCGACGGCCCGCCGTCGCGGGCCGTGGCGGCCGGCCGGGTCGGCGCGATGCTCCAGGACGGCCGGCCCATCAGGCGGGTGACCGTAAGGGAGTTGGTCACGTTCGTGGCGAGCACCTTCCCCGAGCCGCTGCCCGTCCCCGAGGCGCTGGCGCTCGCCGGTCTCGGCGAACTCGGCGACCGGCGCGTCGACAAGCTCTCCGGCGGCCAGCTCCAGCGGGTCAGGTTCGCGGTCGCGCTGGCCGGCGCGCCGGAACTGCTCGTACTCGACGAGCCGACCGCCGCGCTCGACGTGGAGGCAAGGCGCGCCTTCTGGGCGTCCATGCGGGCGTACGCGCGGCGCGGCAACACCGTGCTGTTCTCGACGCACTACCTGGAGGAGGCCGACGAGTACGCGGACCGGATCGTCGTCATCGACCACGGCCGGATCGTCGCCGACGGCTCGGGCGACCGCATCAAGGAGACCGTCGGCGGCCATCTCGTCAGCTTCGACCTGCGGGGGCTCGGCTCGGAAGGGCTCACCCTGCTGCCCGGCGTGGTCTCGGTCGAGGTGCGCGGCGACCGGGCCAGGCTCCGTACCGACGACTCGGACGCGACCGTCGTGGCACTCGCCGCGGCGCAGCGCATCCACCGGCTGGAGGTGACCCCGGCGACGCTGGAGGACGCCTTCCTGGCCCTGACCCATGAGCAGAAGCCGACCGAGGTCCACGACCAGAAGCTCGCGAAGGAGATGGCGTGATGTTCCAGTACGTCAAGCTGGAAGTACGGCGGGCGCTGCGCGATCCCGGGTTCCTCATCTTCGGCGCCGGGATGCCCGTACTGATGTATCTGCTGTTCACCAACATCGGGGTGAGCAGCGGCCCTGACTCCGACGAGTGGCGCACGGCCTCCATGGTCGGCATGGCGGCGTACGGGGCGCTCGGCGCCGCCGTCAGCACCGGCACCGGTATCGCCGAGGACAAGTCGCACGGCTGGCTGCGCCAGTTGCGCGTCACACCGATGCTGCCGCGCCAGGTGGTGCTCGGCCGGGCGATCACCGGATCCGTGACGGTCCTGCCCGCGCTGTGCGCCGTACTGCTGGCCGGTGCGCTGGTGAACGGCGTACGGATGCCGCTGTGGCAGTGGCCGGTGCTGATCGTGCTGCTGTGGGCGGGCGCGCTGCCCTTCACCCTGCTCGGCATCGGCAACGGCTACCGGCTCACCGCGCAGACCACGGGTGTGCTCAACGTCGCCACGCTGATGGGCTTCTCCGTCATCGGCGGACTGTGGTTCCCGCTGGAGCTGTTCCCCGGCTGGCTGCGCTCGGTCGCCCGCTTCACCCCCGCCAACCGGTTCGCGGATCTGGGCTGGTCGACGACGGCGGGCAACGCTCCCGGACTGCTCACCGTCGTGGTGATGCTGGGGTGGCTCACGCTGTTCGGTTCGTACGCTGTTGTCTCCTACCGCAAGTCAGGGAGGACGGTATGAAACCCGCGCTGAGGACCCGGCTGCTGGCGCTGCCCTTCAGGCGCTCCGCCGCCTGCGCCCCCGAGGGACAGCGCCGGCCGGGGCCGCCCAGCGGGTACGCCATGCTGCCGTGGCTGCTGATGCTGCTCGGCGCTTTCTCCAACCTCGTCCAGGGCAAGACGCCCAACGCGTGGGTCGGCGCCGTCGGTCTGTTCATCTTCAACTCGCTGTACGTGTCGGTGGTGTTCCGCGCCTTCGTGCCGCGGGCGCGGGACAGCGCGGGCACCCGCTGGACGCTGGTCGCGATGGGGGTGGTGACCTTCGGCCTCGGCATCGGGTACGGCGGCAGCTGGCTGCTGTTCTTCCCGCTGCTCGGTCTGGCGTGCGGCAGTGTGCTGCGCGGCCGGGCCGTCGGGGTAGTGGGGCTCGCGCTGAGTGTGTCGGCGGGGACGATCGGCGGGTACCAGGAGGGCTGGGACGCGGTGACCGTCGCGTACGGCACGTTCCTGTCCACGATGGTCACGGCCGCGATCCTCACACTGTCCGAGACGGTGATCGAACTGGGTGAAACCCGGCAGGAGTTGGCGCGGTCGGCGGTCGAGCAGGAGCGGCTGCGGTTCTCCCGCGACCTGCACGACCTGCTCGGTCACACCCTCTCCGTGATCGTGGTGAAGGCGGAGGCGGCGCGCAGGCTGGCCCCGCGGCAGCTGGATTCCGCGCTGGGCCAGATCAGCGACATCGAGTCGGTCGGCAGGCAGGCGCTGACCGAGATCCGCGAGGCCGTCACCGGCTACCGCGAGGGCAGCCTCTCGGGCGACCTGGACCGCGCGCGCTCGGCGCTCAGCGGCGCCGGCGTCGAGCCGGTCGTACGGCAGTCGGGACGCCCGCTGGACCCGCAGACCGAGGCGCTGTTCGGCTGGGTGGTACGGGAAGCCGTCACCAACGTCGTACGGCACAGCGGGGCGACGCGGTGCGAGATCGTGGTGGGCAGCTCCGAGGAACGGGCCACACTGACCGTCACCGACAACGGCATAGGCGCCCACCCCGACCTGGTCGACTCGGCGGCCGGCAACGGCCTGAAGGGCCTCACTGAACGGCTGTCGGGCGCGGGCGGTTCGCTGGAGGCGGGCGCGGTGGGAGACGGCTTCCGGGTGACGGCGCGCCTGCCGCTGACCGGGGCGGCCTAGGAGGTGCCGGCGGATCAGGCCGGATCAAGGCCCGGACGGGCCCTGGCCGGGCCCGGCCCCGCCGACCGGGTGCCTGCGGGCGGCCGGCCCTAATCTGGCCCCGTGAACGAGATGCCGCAGGACCACAGGCCGGCCACGTCCGTACGCGTCCTGCTTGCCGAGGACCAGGGCATGATGCGGGGCGCGCTCGCGCTGCTGCTCGGGATGGAGGCGGACATCGAGGTGGTCGCGCAGGTCGCGACCGGGGACGCCATCGTGGGTGAGGCGCTCACCTCACGGCCCGATGTGGCGCTGCTCGACATCGAACTGCCGGGCCTCAGCGGGCTCGACGCCGCCGCGCTGCTGCGCGACGAGGTGCCGGACTGCCGGGTGCTGATCCTGACGACGTTCGGCAGGCCCGGCTATCTGCGCCGGGCCATGGAGGCGGGGGCCGCCGGGTTCCTCGTCAAGGACGGGCCTGTGGAGGAGCTGGCGGCGGCGATCCGGCGGGTGCTCGCGGGTGAGACGGTCATCGACCCGGCGCTCGCGGCCGCCGCGCTGAGCGCGGGGCCCAGTCCGCTGACGGCGCGGGAGCGGGACGTGCTGAACGCGTCCGTGGACGGTGCGACGGTCGCGGACATCGCGGCGAAGCTGCATCTGTCCGAGTCGACCGTCCGCAACTACCTGTCGTCCGCGATCGGCAAGACCGGCACCCGCAACCGCATGGAGGCCGTACGTTCCGCACGTCGGCAAGGCTGGCTGTAGCCCTCAACGGCCCAACAGCCCCTCAAGAGCCCAGCGTCTCGGCGCGCCGGTGCGGCAGCCACACCAGCATCAGCAGCGCGCCGAAGAGCATGATCAGGCAGCCGACACGGAACGACAGCGCGTAGCCGGCCGTCAGCGCCTCGGGGCTCGTGCCGCCCGCCGTGCGGGCCGCCGCCGCCGTGGAGAGGATGGCGAGGCCGAGCGCGCCGCCCATCGTGCGTGAGGTGTTGATCAGCCCCGAGACGAGCCCGGCGTCGCCGGGGGCCGCGCCGGTCGTCGCGAGGGCGGCGAGCGGTGTGGAGGCGAGGCCGAGGCCGGTCAGCATGAGGATGCCGGGGCCGAGGAGCGACGTCACGTACGTGCCGTCGGCGGTCATCATCGACTGCCACCAGAAGCCGGCCACCGCCATCAGCGTGCCGAGTACCGCGAGGTTGCGGGCACCGACCCTGGGCATCAGCCGGGGCGCCAGCTTCGAGCCGACGACGATGCTCAGCGAGCTGGGGATGAGCGCGAGGCCCGCCTTCAACGGCGAGTAGTGCAGCACGTTCTGGGCGTAGACCGTCATGAAGAACCACACGGCGAACGAGGTCGCGCCCGACACGAACATCCCCGCGTTGGCCGCCGAGACCGCCCGGTTCCTGAACACCTTGAGCGGTACGAGCGGCGAGGCCGAACGCGCCTCGACGGCGACGAACGCGCCGAGCAGCAGCAGCCCGCCGATCAGCGGCACCAGCGTCGCCGCGGCGCCCCAGCCCTTCTCCTCCGTCGACACGATGCCGTACGCGAGGACGGCGAGCCCGACCGTGGCCAACAGGGCGCCCGGCAGGTCGAGTCGGCGCGGCCGGTCGTTCCTGCTCTCGCTGACCCATACGGCGGCGCCGACGATGACGAGCACACCGATCGGCACGTTGATCAGCAGCACCCAGCGCCAGGACAGCAGATCGGTGAGGACCCCGCCGACGAGCCCGCCCGCCGCGCCGCCGCCC
>NZ_JTIY01000001.1:4028704-4033800 GCF_000818175.1 Streptomyces sp. AcH 505 | reverse complement strand
GCGCGGGTCCTGGCGGGTCCCGGCGGTACGGCCGAGGTGAGGATCGTGAGCGTGGCGGGGGCGAGTACGGCGGCGCCGAGGCCCTGCACGGCCCGCGCGGCGAGCAGTTGCCAGTCCGCCTGGGCGAGACCGCCGGCGAGGGAGGCGACGGTGAAGACCCCGAGCCCGACGAGGAACATCCGCTTGCGGCCGAAGATGTCGGCCGCGCGCCCGCCGAGCAGCATGAAGCCGGCGAAGGCGATCGAGTAGGCGTTGAGTACCCACTGGAGTCCGAGGGCGGAGAGCCCGAGGTCCGCGCGCATCGACGGCAGCGCGACGTTCACCACGGAGACGTCGAGGACGACGAGGAACTGTCCGGCGCACGCGGCGAGGACCACCGCCCAGGTGCGTCCGTGGCCTGCTCCGGTCGACGTCGGGCCGGGTATCGAATCGGTTTCGGTTCCTGCTGCGGCTCTGACCATGCGTGTCATGGTCGCAGCCGGTGCGCGGTCCATACATCGGTTTTCCGTCGCAGCGACCATGGTCCGCCGGTCCTACGACCACGCCCCCGCCCACGCCAGTGTCCGCGCCCGCGTCCAGATCCACGAGCACGACCACGTGTGACCGTATCCGGCCGATATTCACTCGTTACGAACCGATGCCGACCGAGTGCCGTGAGCCGGAATAGCGCGCCGACGAGAAAGCGTTCACATGACATCCATCGGCGGTCAACGGGGCCCGCCCTGGGCTCTTTTGATCCACATTCGACTCTTCTGTCCTGATTTCTTCCTGCCCGGAGGGCGCACGTATGCCGCTGACGACGACCGAACAGCCCGCCGGGGCACTCCCGGATCCACGGGAGCGCAGAACCGCCGGGGTCGTACCCGTCCTCGCCTTCGCGGGCATCACGGTCGCCGTGATGCAGACCCTGCTCGTACCGGTCATCAAGGACCTGCCCGCCCTGCTGCGGACGTCACCGTCCAACGCGACCTGGGTGATGACCGCCACCCTCCTCGCGGGCGCGATATCCACCCCGATCATGGGGCGGCTCGGCGATCTCTTCGGCAAGCGGCGGATGCTGCTCGCCAGCCTCGCCGTCATGGTGGTCGGCTCGCTGATCTGCGGCTTCACCGACGACCTGCTGACGATGATCGCCGGCAGGGCGCTCCAGGGCTTCGCGATGGGCGCGATCCCCCTCGGCATCGGCATCATGCGTGACGAGCTGCCGCGCGAGAAGCTCGGTTCCGCGATGGCGCTGATGAGTTCGTCCATCGGCGTGGGCGGCGGACTCGCCCTGCCCGTCGCCGCGCTGATCGCGCAGAACGCCGACTGGCACGCGCTGTTCTTCGCCTCGGCCGGCCTCGGCGTGCTGTCGATGCTGCTCACCGTCCTCGTCGTGCCCGAGTCCGCGGTACGGGCCGTCGGCACCTTCGACTGGCGCGGCGCGATCGGGCTCTCCGCCGGACTCGTCGCCCTGCTGCTGCCCATCACCAAGGGCAGTGACTGGGGCTGGGGTTCGGGCACCACGCTCGGTCTGTTCGGCGCCGCCGTCGCCATCCTGCTCCTGTGGGGCGTCATGGAGCTGCGGAGCGCGGCGCCGCTGGTCGACCTGCGCACCACGGCGCGGCGCGAGGTGCTGCTCACCAACCTCGCCTCGATCATGGTCGGTGTCGCCTTCTACGCGATCTCGCTGGTCCTGCCGCAGCTGCTCCAGCTCCCCAAGTCCAACGGCTACGGCCTGGGTCAGTCGATGGTCGTCGCAGGGCTGTGCGTGGCGCCGCTCGGTCTGACGATGATGCTGACGGCCCCGCTCTACGCCAAGATCGCGGCGCGGCGCGGCCCCAAGGTCTCGCTGATGCTCGGCATGGTCGTCATCGCGATCGGGTACGGCGCCGGCATCGGCCTGATGAGCGCCGCCTGGCAGACCATCATCGTCTCGGTCGTCATCGGTGCCGGTATCGGTCTGGCGTACTCGTCGCTGCCCGCCCTGATCATCGGCGCGGTCGACCCGTCGGAGACCGGCGCCGCCACCGGCCTGAACACGCTGATGCGGTCGATCGGTACGTCCGTGTCGAGCGCGGTCATCGGCATGGTCCTCGCGAAGACCTCGGTCGAGGTCGGCGGGTTCGCCGTGCCGACGATGAACGGCTTCCGCATCTCGTTCATGATCGCCACCGGCGCGGTGATCGGCGGTCTCGTGCTCGCCGCGTTCCTGCCGTCGCAGCGGCCGGCCGGGCCGAAGGCCGTCAGCGGCGCCGACGAGGACGCGCTGTCCTCGACGCTGGTCGCCGGGTCCGGCGGCTTCCGCGGCCGGGTGCTGACGGTGGACGGCGAGCCCGTCGCGCGGGCCAACGTGACGCTCATCGACCGGCACGGCCGGCAGGCCGGGCTCACGGTCGCGGACGACGAAGGCCGGTACACCCTGCTCCCGCCGTCCGGCGGCGGGTACGTCCTGGCCGGCTCGGCGACCGGCCACGCGCCGCACGCGCACCCGGTGTCGTACGCGGGTGACGGTGTCGCCGTCGAGGTCGACCTGGTGCTGCCGCAGGCGGCCGGCGAGCGCAGCGGCGCTGTCACGACCTGACACCCGGGCGCGGTACGCCCGCGTGCCGAAATGTCCCCACCTCCGCCCCCGGCGCCGTCGCGCCGGGGGCGGCTTGGCACGATGGGCGGCCACGTTCCGTACCGCGATCAAGAGGAGAACGCATGGCCGCGCCCGCGCCCGCACCGGGGACGCTCGACGCCTTCGAGGCGGCCAAGGGGTTCATGCCGGCCCACGAAGGGCTCGCCCTGTACGCGGCTGCGGCCGAGGCGGCGGCGCTCGGGCTGCCGCTCCTCGAAGTCGGCACGTACTGCGGGCGCTCGACCCTGCTGCTCGCCGACGCCGCCCGCGCCGCGGGTACGGTCGCCGTCACCGTCGACCACCACCGGGGCAGCGAGGAGCAGCAGCCCGGCTGGGAGTACCACGACCCGACGCTGGTCGACCCGGAGGCCGGCGTGCTGGACACGCTCCCCACCTTCCGCCGCACCCTGCACGCGGCGGGTCTTGAGCCGTACGTGATCGCCGTCGTCGGCCGCTCCCCGCAGGTCGCCGCGGTCTGGGGCGGCCCGCTGGGGCTGGTCTTCATCGACGGCGGACACACGGACGAGCACGCGAACGGCGATTACGAGGGCTGGGCGCCCCTGCTGGCCGAGGACGGTCTGCTGGTGATCCACGACGTCTTCCCCGACCCGGCCGACGGCGGCCGGGCCCCGTACGGCGTCTACCGCCGCGCGCTCGCCTCCGGCGCCTTCTCCGAGGTCTCCGCCACGGACTCGCTGCGTGTCCTGCGCCGCACCGGACCCGGCGTGTGACGTGCCGGTGTGCCGCACACGCGTGACGCCCCGGTGTGCCGCACACGTGTGACGCGCGGCACCGGAGTCGGGAAGAGGGGCGGAGCGTGCGGGGCGGGGCACTAGCATCGCCGGGTGTCGTACGACGAAAGCCAAGCGCCCGCACGCCGGCCCTTCTCCCGGTCCACCGTCACCGTCGCACTCGCCGCGCTCGTGGCGGGCGGCCTGGCCGGGTGGCTGGTCTGGCAGGGAACCAACGGATCCGACGGCGGCGGGCCGCCGGCCGCGATGTCGCCGCACGGCGGCGGCGCCGCCGGCTCGTCCCCTTCCTCCTCGCCGTCCGGCACTCCTGGCGCCCCCGGTGACGACGAACCCGGCGACGGCGATCCGGCCGCCGAGCCGCTCGCGGGGAAGCTCGTCGTCATCGACCCGGGTCACAATCCGCACAACGCCGAGCACACCGCCGAGATCAACAAGCCGGTGAAGTACGGCAACAGCACCAAGGAGTGCGACACCACCGGCACGTCGACCAACGACGGTTACGCGGAGGCCCGGTTCACCCTCGACGTGGCGCACCGCGTCAGGGCGCTGCTGGAGAAGCAGGGCGCCAAGGTGCAGTTCACGCAGGACGACGACCGCCCGTGGGGCCCGTGCGTGGACGAGCGCGCCGAGATCGGCAACAAGGCGAAGGCGGACGCGGCCCTTTCCGTCCACGCTGACGGTGCTCCCGAGGGCGACCGCGGCTTCCACGTCATCCTTCCCGCCCTGGTCAAGGGCGGTGGCGCGGACACCTCCGAGATCGTCGCGCCGTCCCGCGCGCTGGGCGAGCTGATCGTCGGCACGTTCGCAGACGCAACCGGAACCAAGCCCTCCAACTACATCGGTGCGGGAGCCGGGTTGGACGTGCGCAAGGACCTCGGCGGACTGACCCTGTCAACCGTCCCCAAGGTCATGGTCGAATGCGGCAACATGCGTGATCCGAAGGACGCGGCGCTGGTGAAGAGCGCGGCCTGGCGGCAGAAAGCCGCCGAGGGTCTTGCCGAGGGCGTCAGCGGCTTTCTGGCGAAGTAACGGAAAGCAAACGGGAAAAGGAGTCGGACCGAGGGCGGATACCGGGCAGACGGGGCGATCGGGCAGGCGATACATTCATCCGTACGATAGGGAGCCGCCCCCGAGCTTCGCACCCCGCACCGCCGTACCCGCGGCAGCGACGACCGCCCCGACGAGACGACTGACGAAGGACTTTTCACGTGAACATCCGCTCCCTCTCTAGAGGCGACGGCGTGGTGATCGGAGCAGCGGTGTTGCTGTTCATCGCCTCGTTCCTCTCTCTGTACAGCTCCAGCGGCCTCGGGTCCATCGACTCTCCGAACGCCTGGGACTCACTGGGCATCGTGATGAGCATCTATCTGGCCGGAGTCATCGCGGCGGCGCTGATCGTCGTCTCGCACGCGCTGCCCGCGCCGCGCGTCATCGTGGGGCTCGACCTCGGCCAGTTCGGCGTCGCGCTGTCGATCTTCGCGGCCTGGACGGCGCTGTGGAGTCTGCTCGGCCTTGACGGCCTCGACGCGGGCAGCGGCCTGATCCTCGGCTTCATCGCCGCGTTGATCCTCGCCGCCGCCGCGGTCGCGACGCCGCTCGTACCGGCCCTGAAGGTCGCCCTCGTGGGCGCCCCGAAGCCGTCGGCGCAGCAGCCTCCGTACGGTGTCCAGCCCGGTGGCCCCGGCGGTGCCGGGCAGGGTTACGGCTACCCGGGCGGCGGCCAGCAGCAGTACGGCGCGCAG
>NZ_JTIY01000001.1:4004102-4028275 GCF_000818175.1 Streptomyces sp. AcH 505 | reverse complement strand
GTTCGGCGGCGGCGCTCCCGGGCAGCCGCAGTCGGGGCAGCCCCAGTCCAGTCAGCCTCAGTCCGGTCAGCCGCCGTTCGGCGGGCAGCCGCAGCAGGGGAGCCCGCAGGCCGCTCCGCAGAGCGGCCCGGCGCGGGGCGGTGCCGCACCGTCCGGTGACTTCGCACCGTTCTGGTTCGCCGTGCCGGTCGCCCGTCCGCTGTACGGGGAGGACGGCTCACCGTCCCCGATCGCCGAACTCGCCCCGGGCACCTGGTACTTGGCGGTCGAGCAGCGCGGGTCCGGTCTGGTGGCCCAGACGCAGGACGGCCGTCGTGGCGTGCTGCAGGACACCACGGGCATTCAGCGCGGCTGATCAGCGCGACACGTACGGCAGTGGCCCCCGCCAGGACGGCGGGGGCCACTGCCGTATCCGCTGCCTGACCGGTCCTCCGGTCGCCAACTGATCAGCCGAAGCTCGCCCGCTCCAGCCAGAAGTCCAGCAGCTTCGCGTCGCCCAGCAGTGTCACCCGGTCGCTGTCCGCCGGCAGCCGCCGGTAGAAGACCAGCAGCAGATCGGTGAGTCCGCCGCGCAGCGCCACCGTCGCCTTCCCGTGCCCACGGGCCCAGTTGAAGCCGTCGTCGGTGAACTCGATGAGCCACTCGGCCTCGACACCGCCGAGCACTTCCGGCGGGTCCGTGGCGTGGAGGTGGATGCTGCGTCCCGCACCGCGCAGCTCCAGCGCCTCGGCGTCACCGTCGGCGGCGGCGAACTCCACGATGCGCAGCCACTCGTCGATCGCGTCGGCTGCGACGGCCGGCTCCACGTCGTACGGTTCGCGCTCGCCCGGTACGCGTACGGCGAGCGCGGCGTCCGCCCGGTGGACCACCGTCTCGTGTGTCATCCGGCGCGCCCAGAAGTCCGCGGTGCGCTCCCAGCCCCAACTCCACACCTCGGCGCCGGAACCCGCGGCGCGCAGCTCCGCCGCGAGCAGGTCCGCGCCGCCGGCCAGCCACACGTCCAGCGCCGCCGGTTCGCCGTCGCCGGGTCCCGCGTGGTCCGGCACGGTCTCCTCGGGGATGTCGTCGCGGGCCCGGGTGCGGACGAGTTCGGCGGCCCAGCGGTGGGCGCCGCCCACGTGCCGGGCGAGTTCGCCCAGCGTCCAGTCGGGGCAGCTCGGTACGGTCGTCGTGAGGTCGGCGCCGTCGAGGAGGGCCCGCAACTGATCGGCCTGGCGTACGATTTCGTCGCAATACCGGTCGAAGTTCATCCGTTTCATGCGCCGCACTGTAAGCTTTTCACCAACCCGCCGCCAAAGAGTTTCACGCGCGCACAAACGGCAACACGGTCGGCATGTCCTCACGTACTCGCAGTGGAAGCGGCTCCGCGGCAACGATCATCGTGATCATCGCGGACATCATGGCCTTCATCCTGGGCCTGTGGATCCTCATGTACCTGCTGGACGCCAACCGCGCCAACGACCTGGTGGACTTCATCCAGGACGCGGCCCGCTGGCTGGCCGGCTGGTCCTACGACCTGTTCACCTTCGACAAGGCATGGGCCCGCGTCGTCTGCGGCTACGGTCTCGCCGCTGTCGTGTACCTCTTCATCGGTCACGGCCTGGCCAATCGCCTGCGCCGCTACTGACCGGTCCTTGACCGGTCCCGTCCTCACCGGTCCGGCCGGCAGCAGTCCGGCTCCAGTCCCCGCGGCAGTCGTTCGCCGCTGAACACGGCGGTGGTCGCCTCGTCCCCCCCGAGCGCGGCCACCGCCAACAGCAGGGAACCCGCCGTCCAGGTCGTCAACTCCTGCGGCCAGAAGGCCCGGTTGCCCTCGAAGACATAGCCCGTCCAGTACATCCCGCCGTCCGCGCGCAGATGCTGGACCGACTGCAGGATCTCCAGGGCCCGGTCGGACTCCCCCATCACCCAGAGCGCCAGGGCGAGTTCACAGCTCTCGCCACCGGTCACCCACGGGTTGGGCAGCACACAGCGCACCCCGAGCCCGGGGACCACGAACCGCTCCCAGCCCTCCGCCAGCCGGGCCGTCGCCTGCTCGCCGGTCAGGGCGCCGCCGAGGACCGGGTAGTACCAGTCCATCGAGTAGTGGTTCTTGTCGAGGAACCGCTCCGGATGGCTGCGGATCGCATGGCCGAGCGCACCGGCCGCCAACTCCCAGTCGGGCTGCGGCTCCTCACGTTCCTCCGCGATGGCGAGCGCACAGCGCAGCGCCTGGTAGACGGACGAACACCCGGTCAGCAGCGCGTCGTTGACGGGGACGCCCGCCGCTGTCCGCTTCCAGCCGATCTGGCCGCCCGGCTGCTGGAGCGCCAGGACGAATTCGACGGCCGCGTGCACGACGGGCCACATCCCGTCGAGGAACCCGTCGTCACCGGTGGCGAGATAGTGGTGCCAGACGCCGACCGCCGCGTAGGCACAGAAGTTGGTCTCGCGGTCCAGGTCGTCGGGGACGCTGGCCTCGCCGTCCCGGTAGGAGTCGCGGTACGACGCGTACCAGGACCCGTCCTCGTTCTGCGCGCGGGCCAGCCACGCGTACGCGGCGGCTGCCGCCTCGTGTTCACCCGCCGCGTCCAGCGCCATCGCGGCCTCGACATGGTCCCAGGGGTCGAGGTGGTGCCCGCGGAACCACGGCAGGGCGCCGTCGGGACGCTGGACGGCGAGGATGCCGGACACGGTCAGCGCGGCCTGCTCGGCGGTGAGCACCCCGGGCAGCACGAGATGTTCCGTACGGCCGGGTCCCGGCCCGGAGAAGGTCACTTGGCGGCCACGGCCGGCAGGTGCGGCTTCGTCGCGTAGGCCACGAAGCTCTTGCCCAGGACCGGGTTGAGGAGCTGTTCGGCCGCCCTGGTCGCGAAGGGCTTCTTCATGATGTCCCAGACCAGCAGCTTGTGGTACGCCCGGACGGGCAGCGCACGGTCGTTGTCCACGCCGAACGCGCACTTGAGCCACCAGTACGGCGCGTGCAGCGCGTGCGCGTGATGGCTGCCGTACGGCTTGAGCCCGGCCTCCCGCATCCTGCCCAGCAGTTGGTCGGCCTTGTAGATCCGGATATGGCCGCCCTCGACCTCGTGGTACGCGTCCGACAACGCCCAGCAGACCTTCTCGGGGCCGTAGCGCGGCACGGTCACCGCGATCCGGCCGCCGGGCCGCAGGACCCGGACCATCTCGGCGAGCACGGCCTTGTCGTCGGGGATGTGCTCCATCACCTCGGAGATGATGACGACGTCGAACGACTCGTCGGGGAACGGCAAGTTGAGCGCGTCGCCCTCCATGGCGGTGGCGGTGGCGCCGGCGGGCGCCTCCCCCTCCTCCTTCATCGCGGCGAACCAGTTCGCCACCTCGCGGATCTCCTCGCCGTTGCGGTCCAGCGCCACCACCTGGGCGCCGCGCCGGTAGCACTCGAAGGCGTGCCGGCCCGCGCCGCAGCCCAGGTCGAGTACGCGGTCGCCCGCAGCCAGCGGGAAGCGGGTGAAGTCCACGGTCAGCACAGGGTCCTGCTTTCGCGGTCGGGACGGTCGGTGGAACTGCGGCTCATGGCGGGAGAGTTTACGGAGGACGCGGGGTCGCGGGTACGGGCGCACGGGGCGGCGGCCGGAGCTTCGCCGTGCTGCGCCCTTCGCCGGTCGCGGGTCAGCCGGCGCCGCGCGGGAGCGCCGTGCGCCCCTGCCGGTCGATCGCGACGCGGTACAGCTCCGCCGTACCCTGCGCCGCTCCGGCCCAGGTGAACCGGGACAGCACCCGCTCACGTCCGGCTGCCCCGAGCCTGGCGCGCAGCCGCTCGTCGCCGAGCAGCCGGCCGAGCGCGGCCGCCAGCGCAGCCGGGTCTCCGGGCGGTACGGCGAGACACGTCTCGCCGTCGCGGCCCGCGACTTCGGGGATCGCGCCGCCGGTGGTGGCGACCAGCGGGGTGCCTGTGGCCATCGCCTCGGCGGCGGGCAGCGAGAAGCCCTCGTACAGGGACGGTACGCAGGCGGCCTGCGCCCCGCGTACCAGGTCGACGAGTTCGGCGTCGGAGATGCCCTTGACGAACTCGACGGCGCCGCCGAGCCCGTAGCGCTCGATGGCCTGCGCCACCGGGCCGTCCTCGGCGCGCTTGCCGACGACGACGAGATGCGCCTGCGGGTGGTCGGCGCGGAGCTTGGCCAGGGCCTCCACGAGATGGACGAGCCCCTTCAGCGGTACGTCGGCGCTGGAGGTCGTCACGATCCGGCCGGGGATCTCGGGCACGGCCGGGTCGGGCGAGAACAGCTCGGTGTCGGCGCCGATATGGACGACCTGGATACGGTCGGACCGCACCCCGAGGTGTTCGGTGATCTGCTGTTTCGAGGTGCCGGACACGGTCAGCACGGACGGCATCCGGCGCGCGACCCGCTTCTGCATCCGGGTGAAGCCGTACCAGCGCCGGACGGAGGCCCGCCGCCGCCAATTGGGCGCCGCCGCCAGGTCCAGCTGTCTGTCGACGGTGATCGGGTGGTGGATGGTGGTGACGAGGGGCGCGCCCAGTTCGCCCAGCAGCCCGTAACCGAGCGTCTGGTTGTCATGGATCACGTCGAACTCCCCCGCGCGGGCCGCCAGATGGCGCCTGGCCCGGAGCGAGAAGGTCAGCGGTTCGGGAAAGCCGCCCGTCCACATCGTGGCGACCTCCAGCGAGTCGATCCAGTCGCGGTACTCGCCGGGCTTCGGCGTCCGGAACGGATCGGGGTGCCGGTAGAGGTCGAGGCTGGGCAGTTCGGTGAGGCGTACGCCCTCGTCGAGCACGGGGTAGGGCTGGGCGCCGATCACCTCGACGCTGTGTCCGAGCCGCGCGAGTTCACGGGAGAGATGCCGGACGTAGACGCCCTGACCTCCGCAGAATGGATTCCCCTTGTAGCTGAGGAGGGCGATGCGCAACGGCCGCCCGTCCGCGCCGCCGGGTACCGCGCGGACTCCCGCGCTTTCGCTGGCCCCCGCACCGGTGTCCGCCGCTATGGCCTCAGCGGTCACTCTCGGCCCCCTGTCTCCCTGATCGTCGGCAGCCTCTGAATCTACCGGCAGGTAGCCTCGCACGAACCTCCCGAGCAGGTGATTCGCGCCACGGAATAACAAGATCCAACCCGTTGTTACGCACCTCATGAGTACTGACGCCACGACCACGGACCGCACCGCCCTCGGCCGGATCGGCATCTGGAGCAGCGCGCTGCGCACCGGTAACGGCGATCCCGCGCACGACGAAGCGGTCGGCGCCGCGGCGGCCGAGCTGGAAGCCCTCGGCTACGGCGCGCTGTGGATCGGCGGCAGTCCGGCCGTGACGCAGGCGACGCCGCTGCTGGCCGCCACGTCCACCATCCGTGTCGCGACGGGCATCCTGTCCATCTGGGACCACGAGGCGGCGGACGTCGCGGCGGACCGCGCCGTCGTGGAGCAGGCGTATCCGGGCCGCTTCGTGCTGGGCATCGGGGTCAGCCACAGCCGGCTCGCCGAGCGGTACGCCCGGCCGTACTCGGCGATGAAGGAGTACCTGACCGGGCTCGACTCCGCGCCCGCCCCCGTACCGGCGAGCGCGCGCGTGCTGGCCGCGCTCGGCCCGAAGATGCTGGAGCTGTCCCGGGACCGCGCCGGCGGCGCGCACCCGTATCTCGTCACGCCCGAACACACCGCGAAGGCCCGCGCCATCCTCGGCACGGACGCGCTGCTCGCACCGGAGTTCAAGGTCGTGCTCGACCCGGACATCAGCAGCGCCCGTGCCACCGCGCGTGAGTATCTGAGCGGCTATCTCACGATGCCCAACTACACCAACAACTTCACCAGGCTGGGCTTCGATGACGCCGACTACCGCGACGGCGGCAGCGACCGGCTGCTGGACGCGATGTTCGCCCTCGGCGACGCGGACACGGTCGCGAGCCGGGCGGCGGAATTCCTCGAAGCGGGCGCCGACCACCTCGCGATCCAGGTGGTGTCGGACGACCCGCGCACCGATCTGCCGCTGGCCGCCTGGCGCGAGCTGGCGTCGACGCTGGGCCTGGCCAAGAGCTGAGTCCGCGCGCCTGACTCCCGCCGCGCGAATCTCGGCGCACCAATCTCAGCGCTCCCGCACCAGGTAGAGCGGGAGCCGGCCCTCCACGACGTCCTCCCTGGGCAGTTGGAGACCGAAGTGCTCCCCGACGGTCAGCACACTGAGCAGGCGGCCGTGTTCGCGGTCCGCGCCCGACCGCGCGCGGCGGCCCGGCAGCACACCGGCGCGGGACAGCGCGGGCAGCAGCAGATCCCGGTCCTGTCCCCACCGGTGGGCCTCCTCGCCGATGCCGAAGGAGCAGACCCGGACCCCGTCCCGGTAGTAGTTGAACATCGACGGCGGATGCCATGGCGTCAGCAGGAAGTTCACCACCTCGGCCCCGTCGCGCGACGCCTCGGCGAGCCCGGCGCGGGTCCAGCCGACCGCGTCCCCGTACTCGACGGCATACGCCCACTCGCCGGCCGTGCCGACCCGGGCGACGCTGTCGACGCCGGGTGACGTGAGCAGATCCATCGCCTCCTCCGCCGTCGCCGACCGCGCGGGCGGGCCGCCGCGGGCGCCCAGCCGCAGCACGAGGTCGACGGGGCCGATGCCGCGCGCGAACGTCACGCAGTCGACCACGTACGGCTCCAGGAGCCATCCGATACCCCCGGCCATGTGCGCTCCCCCGGTCCGCCGCGTTGTCGTCCTGGTCCAGTCTGCGCCGCCCTTCGGCGCCCCGCACCGGGCGCGCGCGACGCGCTCACGATCCGGCACGGGACGCGCGTGCGACGGCCGGTACAGTGGGCGGGTCGTCATCATGCCCGTACGGGGAAAAGCCGGTGCAGAACCGGCCGCCGACCCGCAGCCGTGAGCCGCCCTTGCCGGTGGCGGGCCGGAGTGCCCCGTTGGCGGTCATGACCGGCTCGTGCCACCGGAATCCGCCGGTGGCCCGGCACCGTCGAGGTTCACGGGGCCGGAGCCTGGTGCCTGAGTGTGCCTGAGCCCGGCTCCCGCAGGAGAGGCACCGCCCGCCATGACCACCGTCCGCAGCAGCGCCGCAGCGCTCGCCGCATCCGCCGCGCTGTGTGTGGCCCTGGCCCCGGCAGCAGTAGCCGATGACACGACGGCCGGCACCGCCTCGCCCTCCCCCGCTGCCTCGCCTTCCCCCCTCGCCGCGTCGCCCTCCCCCGCGGCCGGCGCGCCCGCCCGGCTCCCCGCAGGGCTGTACGGCACGAAGGACCCCACCCACGACGGTGTGTGGCGCCAGTCGCTGGCGATGCTCGGGCAGTACGCGGCCGGGCTGCGGCCCGCCAACTCCGCCATCCTCTGGCTCAAGAGCCAGCAGTGCGCGGACGGCTCGTTCCCGGCGTACCGCCCCGACCCGGCGGTGCCCTGCGACCTGAACACCGCGACGGACGTCAACTCCACCTCCGCCGCCCTCCAGGCGCTCGCCAGCGTCGGCGGGCAGCGGGAGTTCATGCAGAAGGCGGTGGGCTGGCTGCGCCTGGCGCAGAACAAGGACGGCGGCTGGGGCCGGACCAACGGCGCCCCCACCGACGCCAACTCCACGGCGCTCGTGATCGGTTCACTGACCACGGCGGGCGCGCACCCCGGCTCCATGCGGTCGCTGGACGGCAAGAACGGCTACGACGCGCTGATCACTCTCGCCATCCCGTGCGACGCGGCGACCGGTGCCGGCGCCTTCGCCCACCAGCCCGGCCCCTCGGGCACGCTCGTCGCCGACAACGACGCCACGGCCGCCGCGGTGCTGGGGGGCATCGGCAAGCGGATGGTCGCCGCGCCCGTATCGCCGGGCCCCGCCCCGACCTGCCACAAGTCGGCGCATCCGACACCGGAGTTCACGGCACGCAACGGCGCCGCCTACCTCGCGCGGATACTCGCCGAGGACGGGCACCTCGACCAGTCGGCCCTGCCGGGCGCCCCCGCAGGACCGTCCCGGCCCGACCCGGGCAACACGGCCGACGCGATCGTGGCGCTGGGCGCCGCGGGGTACGGGGACAAGGCGACGGGCGCGCTGGACTGGCTGAAGAAGAACTCCGCGTCCTGGGCGGCGGCGAACGGTCCCGCGGCCTGGGCCCAGCTCATCTTCGCCGCCCACACCGCGGGCGTCGACCCGCACCACTTCGGCGGTGTCGACCTGGTGGAGCGGCTCAACGCGACGGGCCCCGCCCCGATCCCGGTACCCGCCCTCTCCCCCTCGTCGACCATCCCCGCCAGTGCACAGGCCGCCGCCGTGAGGGAAGCCAGCGTCGGCAAGGCGCAGGCGGCGCTGTGGGTCATCGCCGTCGGCCTGGTCGTGTGCGTCGGGGCGGCCGTCTACGTCAGCCGCCGCCGCAGGTCCGTACGGTCCTGAGCCCCGCCCGCGGGGCCGCCTTCCCGCTACCCCGCGGGCCCGCCGGCCGGGACGGAAGCGCCCGCCGGCCCCGCGTCGTCCTTGTCGCCGTTGCCGCCCTTGCTGCCGTTGCTCCCCTGCGGGAACGGGTCGCGGTCGGCGTCGGCCGGCTCCTTCGGGGCCGGTGTGACCAGCTTGCGCGGGCCCGCCAGCAGATACGTCAGGCCGAAGCCCGCACCGACCACGGCGGCGCCGCCGACCGCGTCCAGCACCCAGTGGTTGGCGGTCGCGACGATCGCGCAGACCGTGAACAGCGGGTGGAGCAGCGCCAGTAGCTTCATCCACAGCTTCGGCGCCAGCACGACGATGACCAGACCGCACCACAGCGACCAGCCGAAGTGCAGCGACGGCATGGCCGCGTACTGGTTCGTGAGCGCCGTCATCGCGCCGTAGCTCGGATTGGCGAGGTCCTGCGGGCCGTGCACGGTGTCGATGAAGCTGAGGCCCGGCATCAGCCGGGGCGGGGCGAGCGGGTAGAACCAGAAGCCGATCAGCGCGAGGATCGTGGCGAAGCCGAGCGAGGAGCGGGCCCAGCGGTAGTCGGCGGGGCGGCGGACGTACAGCACGGCGAGGACCGTCAGCGGCAGGATGAAGTGGAACGTCTCGTAGTAGAAGTCGAAGAACTTCTCCGCCCAGCCCAGATGGACGACCGTGCGGTTGACCCACTCCTCGATGTCGATGCCGAGCGCCCGCTCGATCGAGATCACCTGACGGCCGTGCGCCTCGGCCTCGGTCCTGCCGCCCGTGGCGGCGAGCCGGATGTGGGAGTAGACGGAGTAGCCGACGCGGATGACGAGCAGTTCGAGCACGAGGTTGGGGCGGCTCAGCAGCCGCCGCCAGACGGGCGCGGCCAGCGGCACCCGGCTCCAGCGTGACGGTACGGGCTGCGCGTAGTCCGTCGGCACGGGTCTGTCGAAGTACTGCGAAGCCCTCGGCAGGAACGGCACGGCGACGGCGGCGGCGAGCGCGGCGAACAGCGGCACGTTCTCCCGCAGCGGGTAGAGCATCGCCATGTTGGGCAGCAGCATCGTGCCCGGCAGGGTCATCACCAGCACCACGACCGCGGGCCACACCAGCCGGTCCTTGGCACGCTTGCCGACCCTGCCGACCACCGCCAGCAGTATCCACAGCAGCTGGTGCTGCCAGGCCGTCGGGGAGACCGCCACGCTGACACAGCCGGTCACGGCGACGGCGAGCAGCAGCTGGCCGTCCTGCGCGTAGCGCACGGCGCGCCGCAGACCGAAGTAGACGACGGCGGCGGCGAGGACCACGAACACCGCGATCTCCAGCGGCCCCGAAAGACCGATCCGCAAGAGCGCGCCGTGCAGGGACTGGTTGGCGAGGCTGTCGGGGCTGTCACCGAGGCCGGCGCCCGCGATGTGGTGCACCCAGTACGTCCACGAGTCCTTCGGCAGCGCCGCCCAGGCGAGGGCCGTGCACACGGCGAAGGTGCCGACCGTGGTCGCCGCCGCCTTCCTGCGGCCGGTGAACCACAGCAGCGGCGCGAACAGCACCACGCCCGGCTGGAGCGCGGCGCCCAGACCGATCAGCACGCCGGCCGCCTGCCGGGCCCGCGGCCCGCGCACCACGAAGCAGCCGACGAGCACCAGCAGGACCGGCAGGATGCTGGTCTGCCCCAGGTGGAAGCTGTTGCGCACCGGCAGGGACACCATCAGCAGACTGATCGCGACCGGGGCGGCGAGGATGCGGGTACGGCGCGAGACGGGACCCGGCAGCGCGCGCGCCGCGACGACGCCGAGGGCGACGACGAGCAGCAGCGTGGCGAAGGTCCAGACGATGCCGAGGCTCTCCTCGGCCGACCGCGTCAACGGTTTGAGTACCAGCCCCGCGAACGGCGTACCGGTGAATTTCCCCGTCGAGTAGAGCGAACCGGCGACGTGGAGCACTCCGTTGTCGCCGGTCCAGGTCTCCAGGTCGGTGAGCCGGCGCCCCGGGGGCTGCCTGAGCACCGCTGTCGCCTGTCTTACCGCGAGCACCGCCGCGACCAGCCACAGGACCGCGCGGGCCGTACCGAAACCGGTGCCCACGCCTCCTGGTGCCGCTCCGCCGCGCACGCTGTGATCTGCATTCGCCACGCCGCGCCGACCCTCCGTCCGAAACCGCCGTACCTGGGGCCATGAGCCTCGCACTGCCCCATTCAGGAGACTCAGGCAACCCCCTCTTCGCCTGACTGTCATCCTTGTTTTGCTTGTTTGCTTGTTTTGTCTCAATGCCGATGATCCAGATGCCGATGATCCAGGGAAGAGGCTTTCATGTCCCAACGACAAGAGCACGAGCTGTGGGACGCGGTCGACCGCTACTTCACCGATCAGCTCGTCCCCGCCGACGATGCTCTGTCGGCGGCACTGACCGCCAGTGACGCGGCCGGTCTGCCTGACATCAATGTGGCACCCAACCAGGGGAAACTGCTGCATCTGCTGGTGGGTATCCAGGGGGCACGGAGCATTCTCGAAATCGGCACGCTCGGCGGTTACAGCACCATCTGGCTGGCCCGCGCGCTGCCTGCCGACGGCAGGCTGATCTCGCTGGAGTACGACGCGGCCCACGCGGACGTGGCCCGGGCGAACTTGGCGCGAGCGGGGCTCGACAAGATCGCCGAGGTCAGGACGGGCCAGGCGCTGGAATCGCTGCCCGTCCTCGTCGAGGAGGGTGCGGGACCCTTCGACTTCGTCTTCATCGACGCCGACAAGCCCAACAACCCGGGCTATCTGGAGTGGGCGCTGAAGCTGACGCGGCCCGGCAGTGTCATCGTCTGCGACAACGTCGTACGCGGCGGCGCCGTGGCCGACCCGGCGGGCGACGGCGACCCGAAGGTGATCGGCACCCGGCGCATGATCGAGCTGATGTCCGAGGAGCCCCGGCTGTCGGCGACGGCGATCCAGACCGTCGGCAGCAAGGGGTACGACGGGTTCGCCCTGGCGCGGGTGCTGTCCTGAACCCGCGGGTGCTGTCCTGAGCCCGCGGGTGCCGTCCTGAGCCGTCGGGACGCGCCGGCGGCGGCGGACCGTCTCCGGTCTGCCGCCGCCGTGCTGTGCTGCCGCCGTCGTGCCGCGCGGCCGCTGTCAGATCTTCAGCAGGCGCTCCGTCACCTCGCGGTAGTTCCGCAGGGCCAGCCGCAGGTCTTCGGTGTCCGAGCCGTCCGCCGAGGCGTCCGTACCGGTCTTGCCGTCCTTGCCCGCCTTGCCGTCCCAGCCGGCCCGCATCGAACGGCGCCGCTCGTCGAGCACGCGCGTGATGTGCTCGGTGGCCTCCTCCAGCACACCGGCCGCTTCCTCGACCGAGCGCCGGGGGCCGTCCACGAAGCCGCCGAGGGCTTCCTGGAGACGGTGGGCCAGCTTGTCGCTCTCCTCCTGCGGGAGGAGCCGGGTGTCGGCCGTGGAGTCGGCCGTCGCGCCGGTCGTCGCGCCGGCCTTGTGGTCGACGGTGGAGTGGTGGTCGACGGTGGACTTGTGCTCGACAGGAGCCTTGTGGTCGACAGCGGTCCGCTCGGAGGCGGTGCGGTCGGCGCCGGTCGTGTCGGTGCCGGTGGCGGTGCGGTCGGTGCCGCTCTTGTCCGCGGTGAGCTTGTCGGACCGCGCCGAGTCCGCCCGCGCCTCGACCGACCTGGCCTTGTCCGCGCCGGTCCTGTCGGTACCGACGGTCCTGTCGGTACCGGTCGTGCCTATGTCGGTACGTGTCTTGTCGTCGCCCAGCGCGGTGCGGTCCGGGTTGGCCGTCTCGCGGGTCGCTGACCCGGTCCTCGTCGCGCCCGTGTCCGTACCGGTCTCCGCGCCGGTCACGGCGCCCGTCTCGGAACGCGAGTCCGTCCGGCCGACCTGCTTCTGCGGCCAGGCGGTGTCGCCCGCCGCCCGCTCGTCGGCCTGGGCGTCTTTCTCGCCCTCGGTCCGTACGGCACGCTCCCGGTCGCTGAACAGCCCCGGCTTCTCGGGCTTCTCGTGCGCGTCCTGGGCCTCCCGCGTGGCGGACGGCCGGACCTCGGGCGTCGTACCCGCCGGGTCCTTCGTCACGCCCTCGTCGTTCGAGCCCTGCTGGTCACGCGCTTCGTCGTTCTTCATCACACGTCACTTCCCTTCGGCCGCAGTGAGACGTTCTGTTCGCGACCCGCACCACGGGTGCGGCCCTTGCCGCCACCGTCCGGACGAGCGAGGATCAGCTGCTCGAAGAGTTCACGCGCGCCGACCATGGCCTCGCGCAGCTCTTCCGTGTTCGTACCGCGGCCCTCGTCCGATGCCGCGTGGTGCACCCTGCGGTAACCGTCCACCTGGTGCGCGTGGTGGACCGACAGGGCGTCGAGCTGTTCGTCGTACCGGCCGGCCTCGGGGTAACCACGTTCGGCGGCCAGCTGCGCGACCAACTGGTCGGCGTCGGCGACCGCCTGCTTCGGTGAGTCCACGAACTGCTCCTGCAGTCCGGCCCACCGGGAGACGTACTGTTCCCTGGCCTCGTCGGACAGGGGCTTGGTGCGCAGGTCGCCGTGGCGCTTGACGCGCTCGCCCAGCTCGCGCTTGGCTGCCTTCGCGTCACCGTCGTGCCGGGCGAGCACCCGGTCGTACTCAGGCCCGAACCGTCGCTTCAGCCCGGTCCGCTCGCCTCCCCTGCCGGGTCCCGCGTAGAGCACGGCAGCGACAATGATCACGAACACCACGATCAGACCGATGACGATCAGGACTGTGGACATGGTTACCTTCCTGGTTCTTGGCTCGTCCGGTACTGCTCGTAACGGGTCGTTCTCCCCGGCGGGTTGCCCGTATTCGCCGGGTCAAACGGCTGCGGAGCAGGCGAGCGGGATGACCATGACGCGGCGGTACCGCCCACGGACGGGTGTCCATGAGCGGTACCGGCCGGTAGCGACGCGCCCGGGTCAGGGGCGCGGCTCTCCGGCTTCGCGCGGCCCGTGCCCGTCAGCCGGACCCGCGCGGCCCCGGGCCCGTCACGGCCCGCACGGTCCCCGTACCCGTCAGGTCCCTTGCCCGTCAGGCTCCGTGCCGGTCCGGGGCCGTGTGGTCCCGGTGCGTCTCCGGGGTGTGCGGGTGTTCGCCGTCAGAGCCGCCCAGTTCGGCGCACAACTCCTCGACCAGCCGCACCAGGTCGGTCGGCCGCTCCGGGCCCCACCAGTCGCCGAGCAGTTCGGCCAGCGACTCCTCGCGCGCCGTGGCCAGCACCTGCGCGGCCTCGACGCCCGCGTCGGTGAGCATCAGCTCGATGCCGACCCTGCGGGCGAGCCCGCGCCCCTCCACCTGCCGGGCCGCCTCGACGATGACCCCGAGCGGTACGGGTACGGTCTCGGCCAGCTCGGACGGTTCGACCAGGCCGTGGCGTCTGATGCGCAGCAGCAGCCAACTGGCCGCGGGCAGCAGGTCGAACCCTGCCTTCGCCGTGATCGTCTCGTAGATCTCCCTGCGGCCCTCCCGGGTGCCGAGCACGGACAGCGCGCGTGCGCACTCGTCGTACGACGAACGCTCGACGGGAGGGACCGCCAGTGTCTCGGACGCTTCCGGGGCCGTGACCGAGCCGCGCAGCTTGTCCTCCTTGAGGAACCACGCGACGACGAAGGCGAGCAGCACGACCGGCACCGCGTAGAGGAAGACGTCGGTGATGGACGAGGAGAACGCGTGCAGCACCCCGGGCCGCACCGAGTCCGGCAGCTGCCCTGCGGCGCGCGGATCGGCCGCGAGCCGCCCCGCGCTGACGCCGGCCGGCAGTTGCTTCCCTGCGAGCGCGTCGGAGAGTTTGTCGTCGAGTCTGCTGGTGAAGATCGTGCCGAAGATCGCCACACCGAAGGAGGCGCCGATGGAGCGGAAGAAGGTCGCGCCCGATGTGGCGACGCCGAGGTCCTGGTAGCCGACGGCGTTCTGCACGACCAGGACGAGCACCTGCATGACGAGACCGAGCCCCGCGCCGAAGACGAAGAAGTAGACGCTCATCTCCCAGACGCCGCTGGTCTCCGTCAGCTGGTGGAGCAGGAAGAGGCCGACGGCGGTGACGCCGGTGCCGGCGATGGGGAAGACCTTCCAGCGCCCGGTCCGGCTGATGATCTGCCCCGAGGTGGTCGAGGCGATCAGCAGCCCCGCCACCATCGGCAGCATGTGCACACCGGACAGGGTGGGACTGACGCCCTGCACGATCTGCAGGAACGTCGGCAGGTAGGTCATCGCGCCGAACATCGCGAAACCGACGATGAAGCTGATCAGCGCGACGAGCGTGAACGTCCGTACCCGGAACAGCCGCAGCGGCAGTACGGGTTCGGCGGCGCCCCGCTCGACCCGTACGAACACCGCCAGCAGGACCAGGCCGATGACGGCGAGCCCGATGATCTGCGCCGAGCCCCAGGCCCAGGTGGTACCGCCGAGCGAGGCGACCAGCACCAGACAGGTGGCGACGGTGGCGATCAGGAGGGTGCCGAGGTAGTCGATGGTGTGTTTCGTCGAGCGCACGGGGATGTGCAGCACGGCCGAGATGACGAGCAGCGCGACGACACCGATCGGCAGATTGATGTAGAAGACCCAGCGCCAGCTCAGATGCTGGGTGAACAGCCCGCCGAGCAGCGGTCCAAGGACGCTCGTCGCGCCGAAGACCGCCCCGAAGAGACCCTGGTACTTGCCGCGCTCACGCGGCGGGACGATGTCGCCGACGATCGCCATCGACAGCACGATGAGCCCGCCGCCGCCGAGCCCCTGGAGCGCGCGGAACCCGATGAGCTGCGGCATGTTCTGGGCGATGCCGCAGAGCGCCGAGCCGATGAGGAAGATGACGATGGCGGTCTGGAAGAGCTTCTTGCGGCCGTACTGGTCGCCGAGCTTGCCCCACAGCGGGGTGGCGGCCGTCGACGCCAGCAGGTACGCGGTGACGACCCAGGAGAGATGGTCCAGGCCGCCGAGGTCGCTGACGATGGTCGGCAGGGCCGTGGACACGATGGTCTGGTCGAGTGCGGCGAGCAGCAGACCGAGCAGCAGCGCGCCGATCGCGACGACGACGGTCCGTTGCTTCTGCCCCTCGCCCGGCACGGGTTCCACGGCCGGGGCGTCGACTTCCTGAGCCATGGAGTTCTCCTCGCGACTGCTCCTCGTGACCTCTCGTCCGCGACCCCCATCCTGGCCGCAATGTCCGGTTATGGCCTGCCGAATGTGGGCCGAAGCGCTCCGATGCGCCACGAAGGGGTCGGGCGGGCGTACGCCGGGCGCGGGGGGCCTGCATAATCACTGGCAGTTCAAGGGGAGGGGATCCACGTTGAACGGACAGATATGCGTGCGCTGCGGTACGCCGTGGGCGACGGGCGCAGGACCGGCCTGCGGCTGCGCCGCGCGCGCCGTACAGGCGGTGCAGGCGGAGCGCTCGGTGGAACGGACGATGGAGATCGCCCGCGCCGAGGATTTCGACCCGCTGCGGATACGGCCGTACGTGGAACTCGACTCCCGTGACGCCCCGCCGGGCGCCTTCCGTACGGCGGGCCCGCTGCCCCCGCTGGCCCCCGAGACGGCGGGCGCAGCGCGCCGCCCGGTCGTCCCGCCGCCTTCGGCCCCCTTCCCCGACGAGCGGCGCCCGCAGCGCCGGCCGCTGAAGGCGGTCGCGATCGGCCTCACGGCGGTGGCGGTGCTGGGCACGGCCGCGTTCGCGGGTGGCCTGTTCTCGGGCGGGGACGACCCCGACGAGGCGCTGGCGGACAGTACGCGTACGGGCGTGCCGGACGGCCTCGACACCCAGCCGGCGGCGGCCACGCCCTCGGCGTCCCCGTCCCCTTCCGTCTCGCCGACGACTCCCCCCTCGGCTGCGGCGACCACCCCGCGCGCGGTCCCGAAGACCCCGCGCGCCACCCCCAAGGCCCCGGCGCCGCCGTCCCGCGAGGCGAAGACCCCGGCGGCCCGGGCGCAGAGCGGGGCGGGGCTGCGCGAGGGTGACAGCGGGCCCGAGGTCGTGGCGTTGCAGCAGCGACTGAAGTCGCTCTGGCTCTACCAGGGCCAGGCCGACGGCCAGTACGACCAGGGCGTGGCGAGTTCCGTGCGGATCTACCAGATGTACCGCCACATCGACGGTGATCCGCAGGGCGTCTACGGGCCGTACACGCAGCGTGCGCTGGAGGCGGAACAGCCGCCGACGGCGGGGGGCGCGGGGGTTGGTTCAGGCGCGGGGGCGGGTTCGGGTTCGGATTCGGGCGGCCACAACGGCTTCCCCGGCCGTGGCGGCCACCGGCGCTGACCGTTCTACGCGGTTACGGACTCACCGGTTACGGACTTACGGGCTACGGGGTGAGGACGATACGGCCGTTGGCCGTGTGGCTCTCCAGCCGTTCGTGCGCGGTCGCCGCTTCCGCCAGGGGAAGGATCTCGACCTCGGTGTCGACCAGTCCGTCGGCGACCGCCTTCAGCGCGACCTCGGCCGCCGGCCGGATCGATTCGGGGTGGGCCGGCAGATAGGCGCCGGCGTTGAACCCGGCGACGGTGACGTTGCGGAGCCAGATCTGGTTGCCGTCGATACCCGCCGCCCCCCAGTCGCCGCCCGCGTTGCCGACCAGCAGGAGCCGGCCGGACGGCGCGAGCAGGTCCAGGCTCTGCGTACGGACGCTGCCGCCCACCGGGTCGACGACGACGTCGAACTTCTCGCCGTCGAGGACGTCGGGCAGTCGGGCGGAGTCGACGACGGCGTCGTACGGCAGCTTGGTGGCGGCCGCCGCCGCCAGCCGCCCGGCGCGGACCGTACCGACCACCCGTGAAGCGCCGAGCTGTCGCGCGACACCGGGGAAGGTGGCGGCGAACGCGCCCAGCGCGCCGTGGACGAGGACGCTCTCGCCCGCCGACAGGTGGATGGCGCGGGTGAGCGCGACGTGCGCCATGATCGCGTTGGGCACGACGGCGGCGGCGAGGGCCGGATCGATGTCGTGGCGCTCCGTCGACACGACCCGCGCCTCGTCGCTGACGTACACCGACGCGTACCCGCCCGACGCGTTGCCGGGCAGCGCCACCACCTTCTCGCCGACGGCGAACCCGGTGACCCCCTCGCCGAGCGCGCGCACGGTACCGGCGACTTCGAGCCCCGGCACGTACGGCGGCTGCGGCACGCCTTCGGCGTCCTTGAACAGCCCCTGCCGGATGTAGACGTCGATGAGCCCGACGGCGGCGTGCGTGACGTTGATCGCGATCCGGCCGGGCCCCGGCTCCGGATCCGGCAGCTCGGTGAGTGCGAGCACGTCCGGCCCACCGAACCGGCTGACCTGTACGGCCTTCATGGTGATCCCCCTTCGTCAATAACGCACCTCGTGATGCGCTAACTAGACCCTAACATCGCGCAGCGGCATAACGCATCTCGGGGTGCGTTATGATTCCGGACATGCGCCAGAGAGCCCGGTCGACCGAGGACAAGACACGCCGCTCGGAAGACCTCCTGGAAGCGGCGGAGGCGCTCGCCCTCGAACTGGGCGGCGTCCGGTACGTCACGCTGGCGCCGGTCACCGAACGCGCCGGACTGCACCGCACCGGGGTGCGCCGCTACTACGCCAGCAAGGAGGAGCTGTTCCTCGAACTGGCCGAGCGGGGCTGGGGCCAGTGGCGCGACGCGATCAAGACCGAGGCCGCGGGCCGCTCCGGACTGGGCCCCGAGCAGACGGCGGCGTTGGTCGGCGAGACGCTGGTCGCGCTCCCGGTCTTCTGCGACCTGCTGACGCATGTCCCGCTGAACCTCGAAGGCGACGTCGACATCGAGCGGGCCCGCCGCTACAAGACCAACGCCTTCGCCGCCCACGACGAGATCGCGACCGCCCTCGCCCGCGCGAGCACCATGACCGTCGAACAGATCGGCAGCCTGCTGGCGGTGGCGATCACCCTGGCCGCCGGCTTCTGGCAGGTCTCCCACCCGACGCCCACCCTGGCGGAGCTGTACAGACAGGTCCCCCGCTGGGGCCACGCGGCCCTCGACTTCGCCCCCCGCCTCAACCGCTCACTGACGGCGTGCGCGATCGGCCTCACGGAAACGACACCCGCCCCGGACGCGACACCCTGAGGGCTGGCGCGACCCGCCCGGATGTTTGTATAGTGCAGGAACAAAGTGGTTCCGCCCGCACTCCCTGACCGGCGGGCGGGGCCACTCTTGTTCTTCCCGCACTCAGGTACGCGCGCGGATGATGTACGTGGCCATCGGCGGGCCCGCGTAAGCGCCGTCGTCCAGGACCGTATCGACCGTGACCCCCGAAAACCCCGCCGAGACAAGCAACTTCTCCCAGACCGACCGGTCGAGGACCCAACGCGACAAGATCGCATCGTCGCCGTCCGCCGTCCGGACGGGAATGTCGACGGGGCGTACGGCGGAGGCAGGAGGACTGCCGTCCCGGTGGTGGGCGAGGGTCGCGACAAGCAGCATTCCCCCAGGGCGCAGCCCGGCCGCGACGGCTTGCAGGAGATTCCGGGGGTCACTGAAGTCAAGGGCGCCGAAGGCGGAGTAGACGACGTCGTACCGGCCCGGCCGCGCACCGAGATGGGCGGCGGCGTCCGCGTGCACGAGCTCCAGCTCCCGCACGCCACCGTACAGAGCACGCGCCCGTTCGGTCCGGGACGCGGAGTTGTCCACGGCGACGACCCGCGCAGGCCCGAGCGTCCGCGCCACGCGAGCGGCCTGCCGCCCCGTCCCCGCCCCGAGGTCGGCCACCGTCCGCCCGGCGATGTCACCCAAGATCTCCCCACCGGGCCCGGTGCGCTGATACCAGTCCCAGCAAAGCCGCTCGACACCCCCACCCCCACGGTCCCCGGCCACGCGCCACCCGCCAGGGGGGCGCCGACGCGGCGGGATTGGCCAGACCTGGGCGCGCTTTGTATCGTGGGTGAACAAATCGCTCGTTCCACCCACGACGAAGGACGGCAGTCTTGCCCAGCCCGACGACACTCGGCCCCTTCAAGGCCCTCCTGCTGGACATGGACGGGACCCTGGTCAATTCCGACGCCGTTGTGGAGCGCTGCTGGCGGCGCTGGGCCGTTGGGCACGGGCTGGATCCCGTAGAGGTACTGAAGGTCGTGCACGGGCGGCAGGGGCACGCGACGATGGCCGTGCTGCTGCCCGAGCGGCCGATGGAGCAGAACTACGCCGACAACCGGCTCCTGTTGGCCGAGGAGACCGCCGACACGGACGGGATCGTGCCCGTGCACGGCGCGCCCGCGTTCCTGGCCGCCGTTGCGGCGCTTCCGCACGCTCTGGTCACCTCGGCGGACGTCGCTCTGGCCGAGGCGCGCATGGGGGCTGCCGGGCTGCCGATGCCGCAGGTGCGCGTCACGTCGGAGGACGTCTCGGCCAGCAAGCCCGATCCGGAGGGCTTCCTGAAGGGCGCCGCCGAACTGGGCTTCGCCGCTTCGGAGTGCCTGGCCCTTGAGGACTCGGACGCCGGTGTGACCGCCGCCCGCGCGGCCGGCGCCAAGGTGCTGGGTATCGGCCCGCGCGCCGCCACGCTCGGCACGGACGCCCATGTGCAGGACCTCACCCAGGTGACCGTCGCGCCCACCGGGACCGGGGAGTTCGTCCTTCACGTCATCGCCTGACAGCGGCCGACCCACGGGTGTGCCGGGCGTCGTGGTCGAAGATGCCCAGCGCCTCCGCCGGGCGGCCGCCGTGCGCGCCGAAGGCGTGCGGGACCATCGTGGAGAACTCCGCCGCCTCGCCCGTCTTGACCAGGATCCTGCGGTCTCCGAGCACCAGCACGAGCGTCCCCGACAGGACCGTGAACCAGTCGGTGCCGGGGTGAACCTTCAGCGCCGAAGCGTCTGTCGGGGCCGGTTTGGTGAACCGGATCTTGGCCACGCTCACCCCGGCCTCCCCCTTCAGCATCCAGGTGGTGCGCCCGCGCGCGGCGTCGTGGTGCGGCCTGATGACGACGTTCTCGTCGGCCGAGTCGACCAGTTGGTCCAGCGTGGTGCCCAAGGCCCGCGCGATCACCGTCAGTTGGTCCAGGCTGATACGCCGGTGGCCCGTCTCGATGCGGCTCAGCGTCGAGGGGCTCAGATAGCAGCGGGCGGCCAGATCGTCGAGCGACCAGCCCATGGCCACCCGCAGCCCCCTGATGCGCTTGCGCACCAGAACGTCGAGATCCCCATCTTCTTGCGTCATACGCAAGACCTTATGCCACTGCCGCAAGAGCCTTGTACGTTCAAGGCATGACATCCCTCTCACCCGAGCACGACGGTCACCACGGTCACCACGGTCACCACGGTCACCAGCACCACGACAACGCCGGCGGCTTCGACGAGCCGGACATGGCCGAGCTGCTGGACCTCGACGCGGAAGTCCTGCACGCGCATCTCACCGATGTGACCGCCTGGCTGGCCACGTCCGCCGAGTCCGCCGGGGACATCCCCGTACGCCGCCTGCTCGACCTGGGCAGCGGCACGGGTACCGGCACCCTCGCCCTGCTCCAGCGGTTCCCGGACGCCGAGGCGGTCGCCGTGGACGCCTCGGCCCCCCTGCTGCACCGGCTGCGGGACAAGGCCCAGGCGCAGGGCGTGGCAGAGCGGGTACGTACCGTCCAGGCGGACCTGGACGAGGCCTGGCCGGACTTCGGCGACGTAGATCTGGTCTGGACATCGGCGGCCCTGCATCACATGGCCGACCCCGACAGCGCCCTGCGCGAGGTGTTCGCCGCGCTGCGGCCCGGCGGTCTGCTGGCCGTCGTCGAGATGGAGGGCTTCCCGCGCTTCCTGCCCGACGATCTCGGCATCGGCGAGCCGGGTCTTGAGGCCCGGCTGCACGAGCTGACCTCCCACGAGCACGCCGAACGGGTCCCCCATCTCGGCGCCGACTGGGGACCGCGCCTCACTGCCGCCGGCTTCACCGTCGAGTCCGAGCGGCGGTTCGCCGTGGACCTGCTGCCGCCGCTCCCGGCCGCCACCGGCCGCTACGCGCAGGCGATGCTACGACGGCTCCGCGACGCTCTCGCCGACCGGCTGGGCGCGGACGACCGGTCCGTACTGGACACCCTCCTCGACAGCGACGGTCCGGACAGCGTCACGCGCCGCGGCGACCTGACCGTACGCACCGAGCGGCCCGCGTGGCTGGTCCGGCGCCCCACCGTCTGACCCACGACCGGCGACCGGCCCGGGGCGACGACTCTCCCGGGCCCCAGACCCAGACCCCGGGCCCAAATCCCGGGCCCGGACCTCAGGCCCCGGACCACGGGTCAAGGGCCGCCCGTCCCCGGCCGCCGCCTCAATCCGTCGGGCGGCGCGCCTCGTTCACCTCACGCAGCACCGCCCAGGCGTCCGCCACCGGTCCCACATGCCCGAGCTTGTCGGGGTTCATCACGGAGCGGATCGTCTGGATCTGCCCGTCCAGCACCTCGAACGTCATCGTGTTGATCACCTTGTCGTCCCGGTCGCGGAGGATCACGCCCGGGTGGCCGTTCAGTTCGTGCCGCTCCATCTCCACCCCGATCTGGAAGAGCCAGGGGAAGGTGGCCCCGAGCACCCGGGCCACCTTCTCGGCGCCGAAGACGCCGGCGCTCCACTGCGGGACCTTGCCGCCGCCGTCCCCGACCAGATGGACGTCGGCGGCGAGCAGCTCCCGCAGGCTCTCGACGTCACCTTCGCGCAGCGCGTCGAAAAAGCGCGCCGCCAGCTCCGCGCGCTCGGTGCGGTCCGCCTCGAACCGGGGGCGCCCCGCGTCCATGTGGCGCCGCGCCCGTACCGCGAGCTGGCGGCACGCCGACTCCGAACGCCCCACCGCCGAGGCGATCTCGGGGAAGCCGAACCCGAACACCTCCCGCAGCACGAAGACCGCCCGCTCCAGCGGGCTGAGCCGCTCCAGCAGCAACAGGGCCGCCATCGAGACCGAGTCGGACAGCTCCGCCGCCCGCTCGGGATCCTCGTACGGGTCGGCGAGCAGCGGTTCGGGGAACCACTCCCCGACGTACTCCTCCCGCCGTACGCGCGCGGAGCGCAGCACGTCGATCGAGATCCGGGTCACCACGGCCGAGAGGAAGGCCCTGGTCGACCGGGGCGGCGTCGGGGACGCCTCGTACCGCAGCCACGTCTCCTGCACGGCGTCCTCGGCCTCGCTGACACTGCCGAGCACCCGGTAGGCGATGGAGAACAGCAGCGGCCGCAGCTCCTCGAACTCCTCGGCCCGCGCCCGGCTCACACCGCCACCTCCCGGAAGCCGTGCCGCCGCGCGTGCCGCCCGCATCCAACAGGGCGGCCCACGGCCGTCCCCGGCTCCACGTTTGTTCCCTGCTCCACAGCCGCCCCCCGCTCCGCGTTCGTTCCCGTCACCCCGCTGCCCCCAGCCCCAGCCGCATGGCCCGCACCTTTCTCGTGTCTCCAGAACCTGGGACGAGACAGCCCCGCCCGCTGTGACATCCGTCGACACGACGTCCGCGCCCCCGCCGTAACGCCTACCCGGCGAGGTCGAGAACGATCTTCCCCCGCCTGGGCCCCCGGGCCGCCGCAGCGTGCGCGTCGGCCGCCCGTGTCGCCGGGAAGACCTCCCGTACGGGCACGCGAAAGCGTCCCCGCGACGAGAGGGCGGCGGCCAGGGCGAGGCCGTGCTGTCCGTCCGGCTCTCCGGCGTACCGGCCGCGCGAGAGCCGTACCCCGCGCTCCGGTCCCGTGAAGTCGGCGAGCGTGACCACGGCCGCCGCTTCGCCGGTGAGGTCGATCAGTTCCTCCAGCGAGCCGGCGCCCGCGACGTCCAGCGCCAGGTCGACGTCCGAGCCGCCGAGCGCGCGGATCCGCGCCGCCAGGCCGGGACCGTACGCGACGGGCGTCGCGCCGAGGTCCGCGAGGAAGCCGTGGCTCTCGGCCCTGGCCGTACCGATCACCCGGGCGCCACGTGCCGTCGCGAGCTGTACGGCGATGCTCCCGACGCCGCCCGCCGCCCCGTCGATGACGACGGTCGCCCCCTCGGCCACGCCGAGCAGGTCGAGGGCGCGGGTCGCCGTCTCGGTCCCCGTACCCGCCGCACCCGCCTCCGGCCAGGACATCGAGTCCGGCTTCGCGGCCCAGAACGCGAGGACGGCGTACTGGGCGCTCGCGCCGCCCAGCCGTGCGATGTCGACCGCGCCGAACACCTCGTCCCCGACGTCGAACCCGTCGACTCCGGGCCCGACTTCGTCGATCACACCCGCCGCGTCCACCCCCGGGATGTGCGGCAGGCGGAGATGGTCACGCGAGGGCGACGAACCGTCCCGCAGCGCGAGATCGACGGGTGACACCCCGGCGGCCTTCGCCACGATCCGGACCTGACCAGGACCCGCGTGCGGCTCCACCGCGCTGCCGATTCCGAGGACGTCCGGCGGCCCGAATCGATCGAATTGCACTGCCCACATGACTGCCTTTCCTGCCCGGTGGTCCCGGGCGCCGCCTTACGGTAGCCATGGATACGGAACAGCTGTTCCGGATTACGGCGAAGTGAGAGGCGCGCGGACGACAATGACTCGGAATCCCCGGACGGACGCGGAGAACAACCGCCGGCACCTCGTCTCGGTCGCCCGCGCGGCCTTCGCCGACGAGGGACTTGAGCTGCCGATGCGGGAGATCGCGCGACGGGCGGGGCTTGGCGTCGCGACCCTCTACCGGCACTTCCCCACGCGCACGGATCTGGTCACCGCCGCGCTCGCCGAGCATGTGGCCGGATGCCGGGCCGACATGAGGGCCGCGCTCGCCGAGCCCGACGCCTGGCGGGCGCTGAGCGGAACGATCAACCGCTTCGCGCGGCGCCAGGTGCGGGACCGGGGGCTGAACGAGGCGCTGTTCGGCTCGCACGAGGCGGCTGCCGCGTTCGCCGACGACCGCCGCGCGCACG
>NZ_JTIY01000001.1:3985357-4003793 GCF_000818175.1 Streptomyces sp. AcH 505 | reverse complement strand
GGCGCCGTCCGCGCGGGGCTGTCGGTCGAGGACGTACGGGTCGGGCTGACGGCCATCGTCACGTTCCGCGCGCTCCGGCCGGAGAAGGCGGCGGCCTCGACCCAGCGCCTGGTGAACCTCCTCCTGGCCGGTCTCGCCGCGGAACGTGACCCCGCGGGGGACGAACGGCCCTCGCCGCGCATCCCGTGATCGTCAGCCGCACGCACTCAACCCGCGCCCGCTCAACCCGTGATCGCGTCGAAGAACTCGCTCAGCCCGTGATCGCCTCGAAGATGCTGAAGCCCGCCAGCGCCAGCATCACGGCCGCCGCGATCTTGGTGATCAGCCGCAGCGGAACGCGCTTCATCAGCGCCCGGCCGCCCAGGATGCCGAGCGCCGCCACCGCCCACAGGGCCAGTACGGCGCCGATGCCCACCGAGACGGGATTGTCGTAGCGGGCCGCCAGGTTGGCCGTCATGATCTGGGTCAGATCGCCGAACTCGGCGACGAGGATCAGCATGAAGCCCGCCCCCGAGACCTTCCAGAACGACTGGTCGGCGGGGGCCTTGATCTTCTCCTCCTCGTCGTCGTCCTTCTTGAACAGCAGGACGGCGGCGCCCGCCACGAAGAGCACACCCACCACCGCCTCCACCAACCGGTGCGGCAGCAGGGTCAGTACGCTGCCGGCCGCGATGGCGAGCGCGACATGTACGACGAAGGCGGCGGCGATGCCGACGAAGACGTAGGACGCGCGGTACCGCGTCCCCAGCATCAGGGCGGCGAGAGCGGTCTTGTCGGGTAGCTCGGCAAGAAACACGACGCCGAAGACAATTGCCATGACAGTGAAGCTGATCACTGGTCGATTTCCTCTATCGGTCGGGCGTGCCGCACCGAGAGACCGACCGTGAAAAAGGGGTCACTTCGGCACGGCAGCGTCGTCAAACGGACACTGCTGGCCGAAGGTCTCGCTGGCGAGCCGCTGTCCCGGCCGCCTCCGGGCGCCGGCCGGGCGCGAGGCCCAGCAGTATGTCGACGGTTCCGGCGAAGAGCTACTCCCCTTCTGCGCTGAACAGCTTACGTCATGTCCGCCCTCTTGAACTGACGTGTCCATGTCGTCACGCTGTTACCTGGCGCCCATCTCGCGGAAACCCGGCGCCGCCACGCTTGCCCCTGAACGGACAGATTCCCCCCACATCGCCCCCACGCCAAGGGAGTTCGCATGTTCGGTGTCTACGCGCGTCGAGTCAGTGAAGCTCGTGGAGCACGTCGAATACCCCGCACCGCCGTCCTCGCCGCCTCCGCCGCCCTCGCCGCTTCGGCCACCCTGCTCTCCGCCCCCTCGGCGCAGGCCGCGCCCCCCACCCCCATCGCGGCGTCCACCGCCCGCACCTACCTCGGCCAGCTGACCGTGCAGGCCGAAGGCTCGTCCAGCGGGTACAGCCGCGACAAGTTCCCGCACTGGATCACCCAGTCCGGCGCCTGCGACACCCGCGAGGTGGTTCTCAAGCGCGACGGCACCAACGTGGTGCAGAGCTCCAGCTGCTCGGCCACCAGCGGCAGTTGGTACTCCGAGTACGACGGCGCCACCTGGTCGGCCGCGTCCGACGTGGACATCGACCACATCGTGCCGCTCTCCGAGGCCTGGAAGTCGGGGGCCAGCGGCTGGACCACGGCGCAGCGCCAGGCCCTCGCCAACGACCTCACCCGGCCGCAGCTCATCGCGGTCACCGACAACGTGAACCAGTCGAAGGGCGACCAGGACCCGGCGAGCTGGCTGCCGTCGCGCACCGCGTACCGGTGCACGTACGTCCGGATGTGGGTGCAGGTCAAGCACTACTACGCGATGACGGTGGACTCGGCGGAGAAGAGCGCGCTGCAGTCGGTCCTCAGCGGCTGCTGATACCGGCTGTTCATCCGAGCTGCCGATCCGGGCGACTGCCACCCTCCCGGGGGTCCTCCTTCGTACCGTACGGTGCTTCGTGCGACGGAGGAGGGCCACCTATGACCGGGCTACGCCTGGGACCACTGCTGCGGTACGTCGATTGGGACGCCGCGGGCACGGCGACCGTATGGATCGAGGCCGAGCGGCCGTGCACGGCCGAAGTGCGCTGCGCCGACGGCGCGGGCGGATCGTCCCGTACGTTCCAGATCGGCGGCCATCACTACGCGCTGATCCCGGTGACCGGCCTCACGCCGGGCACCACCACGCCCTACGAGGTGCTGCTGGACGAGCAGCCCGTCTGGCCACCGCCGGACTCGCCGTTCCCGCCGAGCGCGATTCGTACGCCCGAGGTGCCGGCCGCCGAGCTGCGCGTCTCCTTCGGCTCCTGCCGCTGGGCGGCGCCCGCCAAGGACGCGCACGACCCCGTGGGCCCCGACGCGCTGGACACCCTCGCGGCGAAGCTGGCCGCCGATCCGGCGGCGCAAAGGCCTGATGTGCTGCTGCTCGTCGGCGACCAGGTCTACGCGGACGAGACGTCGCAGCACACCCAGGAGTGGATGGCCAAGCGCCGCGACCTCGACGAGCCGCCGGGTGCGGAGGTGGCCGACTACCAGGAGTACACGCATCTGTACGACGAGTCCTGGTGCGACCCCGAGGTGCGCTGGCTGCTGTCGACCGTGCCCAGTTGCATGATCTTCGACGACCACGACGTGATAGACGACTGGAACACCAGCGCCTCCTGGCTCGCCGAGATGCGCGAGACGGCCTGGTGGCAGGAGCGGCTGCTGAGCGGCCTCATGTCGTACTGGGTCTACCAGCACCTGGGCAACCTCTCACCGGACGAACTGGCCGCGGACGAGCTGTACGCGGCCGTGCGGGCGGCGCCCGACGGCACCGGTCTGCTGCGGGAGTTCGCCTCCGAGGCGGACCGGGACCCGGAGTGCGTGCGCTGGAGCTACCGGCGGGACTTCGGGCGCACCCGGCTGCTGATGGTGGACTCGCGCGCGGCGCGCGTGCTGGCCGAGGAGGACCGCGCGATGCTCGACAACGGCGAGTCCCGCTGGGTACGGGAGCAGGCGCTGGACGCGCGCGGTTCCTACGACCACCTGCTGCTCGGTACGTCGCTGCCGTGGCTGCTGCCGCCCGCCATCCACGACGTGGAGAGCTGGGCGACGGCGCTGACCGGCGGCGAGCGCGGCGCGCGGTGGGCGCGGGTCGGCGAATGGATGCGCAGGACGGGCGACCTGGAGCACTGGGCGGCCTTCCCCCGCTCGTTCGAGGAACTGGCGGCGCTGATAGCCGAGGTGGGCAGCGGGCCGGACGCGCCTGCGACGGTGTCCGTCCTGTCGGGCGACGTGCACCACGCGTACATCGCCGAGCCGAAGTGGCCGGGCGGCCAGCCGGACGCGCACGTCGTGCAGCTGACGTGTTCGCCGGTGCACAACTCCGTACCCAGCTATATGAAGTTCGGTTTCCGGTTCGGCTGGAGCGGGCTCGGCAGGCGGCTGGGGCGGGTGTTCAAGCGGCACGGCCGCGTGCCGGACACATCGGTGAACTGGCGCAAGACGGGCGGCCCTTGGTTCGGCAACCAGCTCATGACGCTGACCCTGAGCGGCCGTTCGGCCGGGCTGCGGCTCGACCAGGCCCGTGGCCACGACGACGGCAAGGACAGCGACGGCACCGGCGGCAGCGCCGAACTCGTCACCGTGGACGAAAGGTCCCTCACCTCAGGCTCCTGAACCGCGCGCCGCCGTGTGAAAGCCCTGTGAGGTGGACAACATCATCCCACCGGGTGATCTCGGCCTATTCACACAGGCGTACGCTGTATGGCTGGTAAGCCGTCCCTGCCGCTCCTGCGACATCGCGGCACTGTGACGGGATCGGGGAGACGGAAAGTGCTGGACAGTTTGGGGCCGTTGACGGGCAGCCCATGGATCTACGCGGTCGTTGCCGTCTCCGTACTCCTCGACGTGTTCGTGCCCGTACTGCCCAGCGGCGTCCTGGTGGTGACGGCGGCCACGGCGGCCGCCGCCGGGTCCGACACCGTCGCCGTCGCGGCCGACAAGGTCTCGCATGTGGCGCGGGTGCCGCACGAAGTGCCCTCGCTGCTGATACTCGTGCTGTGCGCGGTCAGTGCTTCCGTGCTGGGCGATCTGGTGGCGTTCCGGCTCGCGCGGATCGGTGGCGACCGGCTCGACCGGGCCATCTCCCGCTCACGCCGGCTGACCAGCGCGCAGGAACGTCTCGGTGCGGCGCTCAGCGCGGGCGGCGGTCTGCTGGTGGTGATCGCCCGGTTCGCCCCCGCGGGGCGCTCCGTGGTGTCCCTGGGGGCCGGTGCGGCCCATCGCAAGGTGCGGGAGTTCCTGCCCTGGTCGGTGCTGGCGGGGGTGGCCTGGACCGCGTACAGCGTGGGGCTCGGCTACTTCGGCGGTCAGTGGCTGGGTGCGAGCTGGGTCGGCACGGCCATCTCCGTACTGGCGCTGTTCGCGGCGGGCACCATCGCGGGCCTGGTCATGCGCCGCCCAGCGGCGCGAGCGGCGCAGGCGGCACGTACCGAACTGGCGACGGCGCCGGTCGCCTAGAGCCCGGCCTCGAACCGGCCGGCCCGGCCCGGCTGGGCCGAGCTGCTACGACGCGGCTTTCGCCGTCGCGCCCCGTACCTCGATCCCGGCGAGCAGTCGCTCCGTCGCCGCCGTGATCTCCTCGACGGCCTGGTCGAACACCTCGCGGTTGTGCGCCGCGGGCGCGCGGAAGCCGGAGACCTTACGTACGTACTGCAGGGCGGCGGCCCTGATCTCCTCCTCGGTGGCCTCTTCGGGGAGTACGGGCGGGCGGAGGGTCTTGATGCTGCGGCACATACCTCCAGTGTGCCGCGCATGCGCCTCCGCTGTCATGACGCGTGCGCCGCCGCTGTCATGACGGGCCCGGCACGGGTCGCGAACGGCCGGGCCGTCCGCCGGATCACTTCCCCGGCGCCGTGACCGCCGCCGGCGGCGCCGTACTGTCCCGTACCACCAGCCGGGTGCCGAACTCGATGCTGGACTCGGTGTGTTCGGAGCTGCGCAGCCGCAGCAGCATCCGTACCGCCTCCTCCGCCATCGCCACCAGCGGCTGGTCGACGGTCGTCAGCGCGGGGCTCGACCACCGCGCGGGCGGAATGTCGTCGTACCCGACGACCGACAGGTCCCCCGGCACCTGGAGCCCGCGCACCCGGGCCGCCTCCAGCACCCCCAGCGCCTGGAGGTCGCTGCCCGCGAAAATCGCGGTCGGCCGGTCGGGACCCCGCAGCAGTTCGAGCGCGTGGTCGTGTCCCGCCCGTACGTGGAAGTCACCGAATCTGACCAGCGCGGGATCGGTCTCAAGTCCGGCCATGCTCATGGCCGAACGGAAGCCGTCGAGCCGCGCGAGGGAGCAGAGCATGTCCTCAGGGCCTGTGATGACGGCGATCCTGCGGTGGCCCAGCTCGATGAGATGGCGGGTCGCCGCGAGGCCGCCGGCCCAGTTCGCCGAGCCCACGGACGGTACGTCGGGCTCGGGGTCGCCCGCCGGGTCGACGATGACGAACGGGATGGCCCGGGACCACAGCTTCTTCTTCTGTTCGTCGGGGAGCGTGGAGAAGACCAGGATCACGCCGAGCGGCCGGCGCCGCAGCACCCCTTCGACCCAGTCGGCGCCCGGCGAGTGGCGGGTGCCGGTCTCGGTGAGCACGACGCTCATGCCGTTGGCCTGCGCCACGTTCTGCACACCCCTGATGAGCTGCATGGACCAGGTGCTGTCCAGCTCGTGGAAGACGATCTCGATCAGCGGAGCCTCGGGGGGCGTGGGCGCGGAGCGCCGGTAGCCGTGCTCGTCGAGCAGCTCCTCGACCTTGACCCGGGTCGGCGCCGACACATCGGTCCGTCCGTTGAGAACTTTCGAAACTGTCGAAAGCGACACCCCGGCCTGGGAAGCCACCTGGGCGAGGGTGACTCGACCTGCACTCCTGTCTTCACGCATGGGCTGAAGGATAAGGCACCGAGCCCTGTAACGGTTTGAACGCACAGGAACAAGGCTGTTGACCCATCCACGGCCGGACCTTACGGTCACTCGCCAAGAAGACTTTCGGCAAAGAGGCCGATACTTTCGAGGGGTCGATCGATGAAGTCACGGTTTTCTCGAACTGTCGCAAGCGGCGCCGTCCTGGCGCTGGCACTGAGCCTGGCGGCGTGCGGCGGTGGCAGCGGTTCCGCCGGCGGCAAGGACGAGTTCCACGTACTCGTCTACGGCGACGCGGGCAACAAGGTGGAGAAGCAGATCGTCGCCACCTTCAACAAGACCTCCAAGGTCAAGGCGGTGCTGGACACCATTCCCGGCGCCGACTACCAGCAGAAGCTGCAAACGATCATCAACACCCCGCAGGCCCCCGACGTCTTCTTCAACTGGGGCGGCGGCAGCATCCAGCCGTTCGTCAAGGCGGACCTGCTGCTCCCGCTCGACGACATGATCAAGCAGGACCCGGCGCTCAAGGCCAACTTCCTGCCGTCGGTGTTCAACAGCGCGGCGATCGACGGCAAGGCGTACGGCGTGCCCATGCGCGGCACCCAGCCCGTCCTGCTGTTCAACAACAAGAAGGTGCTCGCCGACGCCGGCGTCCAGCCGCCGCAGACGTGGGACGAGCTGATCGCCGCGGTGAAGAAGCTCAAGGCCAAGGGGGTCACCCCGATCGCCCTCGGCGGCGGCGACCAGTGGCCCACGCTGATGTGGTTCGAGTACCTCTACGACCGGATAGCCGGACCCGGCCTCATCGAGAAGGCCCTGTCGGGCGACAAGAGCGTCTGGGACAGCGCCGACAGCAAGAAGGCGCTCAGCATGCTCAAGGAGCTGGTCGACGCGGGCGGCTTCGGCACCAACTACGACTCGGTGAAGTTCACCGACGGCGGGTCGCCGGCACTGCTGGCGAGCGGCAAGGCGGGCTTCGAGCTGATGGGCTCGTGGGAGTACTCGACCCAGCAGAACGCGGCTCCGGACTTCGCCAAGAACGACCTGGGATACAGCAACTTCCCGAGCGTGCCGGGCGGCAAGGGTGACGCGGCGGACCTCGTCGGCAACACGAACAACTTCTACTCGGTGCTGAAGAAGACCAAGCACGCCGACGACATCGCGAAGTTCCTCAAGCTCATGTACTCCGACGAGTTCGTCAAGGCGCAGCTGGCCGTCGGCAACCTGCCGACCACCACCAACACCGACAAGTTCCTCAGCACCGGCGGCGACCCCGGCTACCTGAAGTACCAGCTCGATCTCGTGGGCAAGGCACCGGCGTTCCAGCTCTCCTGGGACCAGGCGTACACCCAGGACAACAGCACCCCGCTGCACCAGGCCGTGCAGCAGTTCGTGAACGGGCGGCTCGACGCGGGCGGCTTCATCAAGGCCATGCAGGCCCTGAAGACCAGCGGCTGAGCGCGGGGGCGAGCGACGTGAGGCTACCGAAATGACCGAGACGACAGAGGTTCCACCGCTGACGGTGGTGTCGGCGGCGGCGGGGGGCGGGGGCGCCGGGCGCAGCACGGCCAAATCCCGCGCGGGCGGGGGCGGTTCGCGGACGGCCCGCCCCGGCCTCGGCTGGGCGCTGCCCGCCGTGCTGTTCTTCGGACTGTTCGCGATCGTCCCGCTGGCGCTGGTCGCCGTGCTGTCCTTCGCCCGCTGGAACGGCCTGGGCGCACCGGAGTTCGCGGGTTTCGACAACTGGGTCACGCTCTTCCACGACCCGGTGATGATCAAGAGCCTGTGGCTCAGTGTGCTGCTCACCGTGCTCGGCGCCGCCGTACAGACACCCCTGAGTCTGCTGCTCGGCGTGTGGGCCGCCGGGCCGCAGCGTAACCGCGCGGTGCTCGCCGCGATCTTCTTCGTACCACTGCTGCTGTCCGCCACCGCCGTCTCCGTGCTGTGGCGGGCGCTGCTCGACCCCAACTTCGGGGTGCCGGCGCAGGCCAAGTGGCTGTTCGGGGACGGCAATCTGCTGGGGTCGCGCACCGGCGCCATCGGGGTGCTGGTGCTGGTGGGCGCCTGGCAGTTCACGCCGCTGCACACGCTGATCTACCAGGGCGCCACCAAGGCCATCCCGCAGGTGCTCTACCAGGCGGCGGCGATCGACGGGGCCGGCACGCTGCGGCAGTTCTTCCACATCACGCTGCCGCAGCTGCGCAACTCCATCCTCACGTCGGTGATCCTGATGATTGTCGGCGGGCTCACCACCTTCGACACCGTACTGATCCTCACCCAGGGCGGTCCGGGCACCGACACCACCATCAGCGCCTTCTACATGTACCAAAAGGCCTTCAAGGGCTTCGACTTCGGCGCGGGCGCCGCCATCGCCCTGCTGCTGGTCGTCGTCGCCACGGTCATCTCGCTGATCGTGGTGCGGATTTCGGGCTACGACAAAATGGCCGGCACCCAGGAGGGGCTGTGACCCGAAGCCGCCGCGGCTCGCTGAGCCGCCCCAACTACGCAGCGGGCTTCGGTGCGTTGCTCTGGCTGTGCGTGGTCGGTCTGCCGATCTACGTGATGCTCGGCGCCACCGTCCAGACCCGCCCGGACTACAGCGCGAACGGTGCCTTCGCCTTCCCGAAGCACTTCACCCTGTCCAACTACGCCGACGACTTCTCCAGCGGCTTCGGCCGGTACTTCCTCAACACCGCGATCGTCACGGCCAGCGTCGTGGCCATCGTGCTGCTGCTCGTACCGCCGCTGGCCTTCGCGATCGTCCGCAACAGGGGCGTGGCCACCTCGCGGGTCTTCCGGCTCTTCCTGCTGGGCCTGGCCATCCCCGCGCAGGCCGTGATCGTCCCGATGTTCTACGTGATCAGCAAGGTCGGCCTCTACGACAACCTCATCGGCGTCATTCTGCCAACTGCCGCCTTCTGCATGCCGATCTGCGCGCTCATCCTCACCGGCGTGATGCGTGACATCACCGGGGAGCTCTTCGAGGCCATGGCCATCGACGGGGCCACCACCCGGCGCGTCTTCTTCGAGCTGGTCGTCCCGCTGTCCAGGAGCGGGCTCGCGACGATCGTCGTGTTCGCCGCGCTCCAGGCGTGGAACGGCTTCCTCTTCCCCCTCGTACTGACCCAGTCCGAGAACACCAAGGTGCTCACCCTGGGGCTCTACAACTTCCAGACCCAGTACGGCATCAACATCCCCGGGCTGCTGGCCGCAGTGGTGCTCTCCACCCTGCCGGTCCTGCTCGTCTATCTCTTCGCCCGCCGGGCCCTGGTCCAGGGGCTCATGGGCGTCGGAGGAAAGTGAACGACAACGTGACCACTGACATCCGCCGCACCCCCTCCGAGTCCGTTGCCGCGCGCCGGGCCGCGCGAGTGGAGGAGCTCATCGCCGCCATGACACTGGAGGAAAAACTGGCCCAGCTGTACGGGCTGTGGGCGGGCGCCTCAGGCGACGGCGCCGAGGTCGCCCCGCACCAGCACGACAACATGGAGGAGCCGCCCGCCCTCGATGATCTGCTGCCGACCGGGCTCGGACAGCTGACCAGGCCGTTCGGCACGCTGCCCGTCGACCCGGCGCTCGGCGCGCTGTCGCTGCTGCGCACCCAGACGCTGATCGCCGCACAGAATCGTTTCGGCATCCCGGCGCTGGCCCACGACGAATGTCTCGCGGGCTTCGCCGCCTGGGGGGCCACCGCCTACCCCGTACCGCTGTCCTGGGGCGCCGCTTTCGACCCGGCGCTGGTCAGGGAGATGGCGGCGGCGATCGGCACGGACATGCGGTCGGTCGGCGTCCACCAGGGCCTCGCGCCGGTGCTCGACGTCGTACGGGACGCGCGCTGGGGCCGGGTCGAGGAGACGATCGGCGAGGACCCGTACCTGGTGGGGACGACCGCCACCGCGTACGTCCAGGGCCTGGAGTCCGCCGGGATCGTGGCGACGCTGAAGCACTTCGCCGGCTACTCGGCGTCGCGCGCTGGACGTAACCTCGCGCCGGTCAGCATGGGCGCGCGGGAGCGGGCCGACGTCATCCTGCCGCCGTTCGAGATGGCGGTACGGGAGAGCGGCGTACGGTCCGTCATGCACTCGTACAGCGACACGGACGGGATCCCGAGCGCGGCCGACGAGGAACTGCTGACCACGCTGCTCCGGGACACCTGGGGCTTCGAAGGCACGGTCGTGGCGGACTACTTCGGCGTCGCGTTCCTGCACAGCCTGCACGGTGTGGCGGCGGGCCTCGGCGACGCGGCGGCGACCGCGCTGACGGCGGGCGTCGACGTCGAGCTGCCGACGGTGAGCGCCTTCGGGCAGCCGCTGCGGGACACGATCGCGGAGGGCGGGCTCAAGACGGAGTTCGTGGACCGGGCGCTGCGGCGGGTGCTGACGCAGAAGGCGCAACTGGGGCTGCTGGACCCGGACTGGAGCCCGGTGCCGGCGGCGCTGGGGGGCGCGGACGCGTCGCTTCTTGGCGCGGTGGGGGATCCGGGCGTTGGAGAGACGGCAGCCGGTACGGAGACGGGTGTGACGGCTGCCGTTACCGAGGCAGGTGTGGCCGCTGCCGTGACCGAGGGGGGTGTGGCCGCTGCCGTTACCGAGGCGGCCGAGCGGCTGCGGGGCACCGTCAGTCTCGACAGCCCGGCGAACCAGGACATCGCCCGCCGGCTCGCCGAACAGGCGGTGATCCTGCTGCGCAACGACGGGACGCTGCCGCTGGACCGCCCCGCCAGGATCGCGCTGGTGGGACCGCAGGCCGAGGTCCCCACGGCGGTGCTCGGCTGCTACTCCTTCCCCGTCCACATCGGCTCCCAGCACCCGGGCACACCGGCCGGCATCGCGCTGCCCACGCTGCGTGAGGCGCTGGCGGCCGAGTTCCCCGGCAGCGCACTCGTCACCGCGCCGGGCGCCGGCATCGACACCCCCGAGACGGACGGTTTCGCCGCCGCCGTCGAGGCCGCGCGCGACGCCGATGTGGTCATCGCGGCGCTGGGCGACCGGGCCGGGCTCTTCGGCCGGGGCACGAGCGGTGAGGGATGCGACGCCGAGAGCCTGGAACTGCCGGGCGTACAGCAGCAGTTGCTGGACGCGCTGCTGGACTCCGGTACGCCGGTGGTGGTGACGCTGCTGGCCGGCCGCCCCTACGCGCTCGGCCGGGCGGCGGACGAGGCGGCGGCGATCGTCCAGTCGTTCTTCCCGGGCCAGGAGGGCACGCCCGCCGTCGCCGGGGTCCTCGGCGGCCGGATCAACCCGTCGGGCCGGCTGCCGGTGAGCGTCCCGCGCCTCGCGGGCGCCCAGCCGTCGACGTACCTCGCGGCGCCGCTGGGGCGCGCGGGCGGGGTCTCCAACATCGACCCGACGCCGGCCTTCGGCTTCGGGCACGGGCTGACGTACACCTCGTTCGCCTGGTCGGACCTGACGGTCACGGAGGGGACGACCGCTACGGACGGCGCGCTGGAGCTGGCCTTCACGGTCAGCAACACCGGTGAGCGGACGGGCGTCGAGGTGGTCCAGCTGTATCTGCACGACCCGGTGGCCTCGGTGGTCCAGCCGGTGCAACGGCTGGTCGGGTACGCGCGGGTCGAGCTGGCCCCGGGACAGACGGCCAGGATCGGCGTACGCGCCCCCGCCGACCTCGCGTCCTTCACCGGGCGCGACGGCCGGCGGATCGTGGAGCCGGGCGAGTTGGAGCTGCGGCTCGGCGCGTCGAGTGCGGACGTACGGCTCACGGCGCGCTGGCTGCTGAGCGGGCCGGTACGGCGGGTGGACCACACGCGCGAACTGCACACGCGCATCACGGTCGAGAGCTGAGGGACGTGTAACGCCGTTGCCGCGCTGGGGTCTTTCCACGGGCCTCAGCGCGGGAACCGGCAGTCCGTCGCCTCGACGCCCCGACGCCCCGACGCCTCGTGCGGCGAGCGTTACGGCGAACTGCCGCCGTGGCGAATACTCGACAATTCCCTGCGGGGAATCGTCCGGGGGCTGCGGGTCGGGTAGACCAGGGGTGTGATCAACCAGTCGAAACACGGACATGCCCCCGGCGCGTACGGCACCGGCGCTCATGGCCCCGGCACTCGTGGCCCCGGGGCTCATGGCACCGGCACTCATGACACCGCTCGGGAGGGGTTCGCTGGCGCCCTGCGCGAGTGGCGTGCGCGCAGGCGGCTGAGCCAGCTGGAGCTCGCCCTGCGTGCCGGGACGACCCAGCGCCATCTGAGCTTCATCGAGAGCGGCCGTTCCGTACCGGGCCGGGCCATGGTGGTGCGGCTGGCGGAGTCGCTTGACGTGCCGTTCCGCGAGCGCAACGGCCTGCTGCTCGCCGCCGGTTACGCCCCGGCGTACCGGGAGACGCCGTTCGACGATCCCCGGCTCGACCCGGTGCGTACGGCGCTGGAGGGCATCCTTGAGGGGCATCTGCCGTGTCCTGCCGTGCTCGCCGACCGGCATTTCGACCTGGTCTCGGCCAATGCCGCCTTCCACGCGCTGATCGCGGGCGTGGCGCCCGACCTGCTCGTACCGCCGGTGAGCGTGCCCCGGCTGATGCTGCACCCACGCGGGTTGGCGGGTCGGATCGTCAATCTCGACGAGTGGGCGTGGCATGTGATCGACGCGCTGGCAGGCGAGGCGATACGGAACCCCGACGACCGGCTCGACGCGCTCACGGAGGAGCTGACGGCCCTGGTGCCGGACCGGCCGGCGGGGCCGGGCCCCGGGTATCTGGGTGCGGCGGTGCCGCTGCGAATACGCCCGGGGGTCGAGGGGAGCAGCGCCGGGGAGCTGCGCCTACTGACCACCCTGACCAGATTCGGAACGGCGGACGACGTGACGGTCGCCGAGCTGAAGCTGGAGGCGTTCCTGCCGGCGGACGAGGCGACGGCCGCGTATCTGCGGGAGGTACGGCTGCCCGAAACCTTGTGAGGACCGGATGTCACACTCCCGGCCCCGGGACACTCTCAAGGTGTGTCAAGCGACCACGGCGACAGGGAGGACCCGATGTCCGAGACTCCAGCGGCGGACCACCACACCCACGAAGGGGCCGCGGACGCGGCGACCTCGGTGTTCGTCGACAACCGGGAGCTGCTGTTCTCGCTCGTGTACAACATGCTCAGCAGCGTCGCCGACACGGAGGACGTGCTGCAGGAGGCCTGGCTGGCGTGGGTGGCCAGATCGACGGCGCCGGACGCCGAGCCCATCGAGAATCCGCGCGCCTATCTGGTGCGGATCGCGGTGAACGGAGCCCTTGCCCGACAGGCGGCGATCAAGCGCCGCCGCGAGACGTATGTCGGCCCCTGGCTGCCCGAGCCGCTCGTCACGTCGCTCACCGAGCCGAAGGACCCGGTGGCGGCGGGCGACGCGGCGGAAGCCGTCGAACGCGCCGAGTCGGTGTCGCTGGCGCTGCTGGTGGTTCTGGAGACCCTCACTCCGCTTGAGCGGGCGGTCTTCGTACTGCACGAGGTGTTCGGGTACCAGCACGCGGAGACCGCCGAGATCCTCGGCCGCACGCCCGCCGCCGTACGCCAGCTCGCCCACCGCGCACGGGAACACGTCCAGGCCCGCCGTCCCCGCTACCGGGCCGACCCGCGGCTGCGGCAGCAGGTGACCGAGCGGTTCGTGTCGGCTGCCTTCGGCGGCGATCTGGAAGAACTGCTGCAGATGCTCGCGCCCGACGTGACGCTGTGGAGCGACGGCGGCGGCAAGTCCTCGGCCGGCGGCCCGCGGCCCATTCACGGCCGCGACAAGGTCGCCCGGGTCCTGCTCGCGGGAGCCCGCAAGGCGGCGGACAACACCCGCGTCAGCTACCGGCAGGTCAACGGTGACCCGTCGGCGCTGGTGTTCCACGGCGACATGCCGTTCGCGGTGATGGTCCTCGATCTGACGGAGGACGGCGCGCAGGTGAGCGACATCTACAACATCAGCAACCCCGACAAGCTTTCCGGAGTGGAAGCCGAAGAAGGGCCCGCCTCATGACCACTACGACCGCACGGCGACTTGCCCCGGGCGACAGGGTCGCACCACGCGAACTGACCACGATCCTCGGCGCCGCCGCGCCACTGCCGGCCGCCGACGGACTGACCCATCTGCAGTTCCGGCGCTTCGCCGGCTGCCCCGTCTGCAACCTGCATCTGCACGCGCTGGCGCAGCGCCACGACGAGATCAGCGCTGCGGGAATCCACGAGATCGTGGTGTTCCACTCCACGGTCGAGGAAATGCTCCCCCACCAGGGCAGCCTCCCGTTCGCTGCGGTCGCGGACCCGGAGAAGAAGCTGTACGCCGCCTTCGGCGTCGAGGCGTCGCCGAGGGCGGTCCTGCATCCCAAGGTATGGCTGGGCGGCGTACTGGCCACCCGCTCCGTCCTGCGCGGCCTGCGCGCAGGCCGCCGCCCCGGACCGGCGAAGGGCGAGACGATCCTGGGTCTGCCGGCGGACTTCCTGATTGCGCCGGACGGCGGGGTACGCGCCGCGCACTACGGCAGGCACGCGAACGACCAGTGGGGGGTGGAGGAACTACTGAGCCTGGCGGCGGCCCACCGCTGACGCACCCCTCCCCTGGCCCTGGCCCTGGCCCTGGCCCTGGAAGGGAGAGTGCCTAGAAGGGAGTGGCCCCACTCCCGGAGACCCGCAGCCGTCCGCTCCCGATGGCGGTGTGCGTGGCGACGACGGCCCCCTCGCGCCCGTCGGGGAGCCGGATCGTCACGTCGTCCTCCTCCATATGCATGAAGAAGTCGTCGGCGGTGTCATCGGTCTGCACGCTCCCGCCCCACTGCTGGACCTGCCCCGAAAGGCTGGCGCTGAGCGTGGCGTGGACTGACATCTCGGAGCCGCCGGCGACGAGTGTCGCGGGGCCCTGGTAGTTGCTCATACCGTAAGTGTGCGCTCTCGGAAAGCGGCCCAGGCACGCAAGACGACGCCGAACACCCCCGGCCGTCATTCCATGCCACGTTTACCGGGTGCCCAAAAGGGCTTGGTGAGCACGGCCCGCCGGTCCCAGCCCCGCTCCCGGACGAGCACCTGCCGCACCAGCTGGACGGTCCGGGCCTCCCCGGCGACATAGGCGGCGCCACCCGCCGGATCAGGCAGCTCCAGCCGCCGAACGGCATCGACAAGCGCTGCCGACCCGGCGGCGCCGGCGTCACCACGCACGAGCCACGACAACCGCCCGGCATGCGCGAGCGGCAGCCGGTCGGCCTCGGTGGCCGTCTCTATACAGCCGTGGACGACACCGGCGTCCGGCAGGGCGGCAAGCATGGGCCCGAAGGCGACGGACGCGGTCTCCTCGCCGACGAAGACATGGTGCGAAGCCCCGTCCCGAAGCACCAACGGCCCTTCGGGCTTCCCGAAGTACACCGTCTCCCCCACCTCCACCCCCCGCCCCCACCGCGCCCCGGGCCCGTCACCGCCGTGGTCGAACACGCAGAGATCAACGACCCCTTCGGGGTCGTACCGCCAGACCGAATAGGTACGCCGGGTGGTCAACCCGTCCACGTGAACACGCACTTGCTGCCCGGCCCGATAAGCCAACCCCACCAACCCACCCCCCGAAACCCGAACCCGCCGCATCCGCGCGGCCACAACCTCAACCTCCGTAACAACGCCCCGCACACTGACCAACCCAAGAACCCGCTGACGCACCCGTACTCGCTCGCTCGGCATGCGCCCAGAGTAGGGAACGACGCCGAGACGGGCAGCCGATCCCTACGATGACCTGATGCATGAGCAGGCCAACACCCCGGCCCCCACCGCCCGTCTCACCTTCCGCCGAATGACGGCGGACGACCTCGACGACATGGCCGCACTCCTGGGCGACCCGTTCGTGATGCGCTACTACCCGCACCCCAAGGACCGTGCCGAAGCACTGTCCTGGATCGAGTGGAACGAACGCCTCTACCGGGAGGTGGGCCACGGGCTCTGGCTGCTCACGGACCGCGACACGGGCGCATTCGTCGGCGAATGCGGACTGACGCCCCAACTGATCGAGGGAACGACCGACATCGAGATCGGCTACCACATCCGCACGGACCTCCAGGGCCGCGGCTACGCCACCGAAGCGGCAGCAGCCTGCCGCGACCACGCCCGCGACGCCCTCGGCACGAAGCGGCTCATCGCGATCATCCACCCGGCCAACACCCCGTCCCAACGGGTGGCCGAGAAAACAGGCCTGGCCCACGAACGCGACGCCATCTCCCGCTCAGGCCTCCCGGTCCGCCTGTACTCGACAGCCCTCTGAATGGCATGTGCCCGGCCCCAGTTGGCCACGTACCGTGTGCGTATGAGCGACGACCACCGCATTCGCCGCCTCGTCGTGGGTGACATCACCTGGCTCTGGACGGTCCGGCAGCGGGTCAAGCCCCACTACGAGGATTGCCGCCTCACACTCTCGCTGTACCCCGAGGGCACACGGCGCCGACTGGCCCTGGTCTTTCGACCGAGCGCGGACCGGATCATCTCGAACTCGTACTTCGATTCCGGCGCCTTGATACGTCTCCCGGACCGCACCTACCTGAATCTCCACGCCCCCGGCACAGTTCGCCGCCTCCTGGACGCGGCGACTCCGGCCATCGACGTCTTCGCGTCCGGTCCGGTGATCGAAGCGGACGGCTGGCCGTACTTCGACGCGGTAGTCACGGCATAGACCGACGCAATCGATCCGCCCACCGTTAAGAACGGCGAACCCCGGCATACATTGACGGGGTGATCCGAGCAGCCATCTTCGACATCGGCGAGACCCTCATCAGTGACACCCGCTACTGGGCAACCTGGGCCGACTGGCTCGGCGTCCCCCACCACACGATGTCGGCCCTCGTCGGGGCCGTCGTAGCCCAGGGCCGCGACAACTCGGACGCACTACGCATGATCAAGCCGGGCATCGACGTCGATGCCGAGTACGAAGCCCGGGAGGCAGCAGGCCGAGGCGAGTACCTCGACGAGTCGGACCTCTACCCGGACGTACGCCCGGCCCTGGCGGGCCTCCAGGCCCTCGGTATCCGTGTCGTCCTCGCCGGAAACCAGACAGTCAAAGCCGGCAAGCTGCTCCGCGCCCTCGACCTGCCCGCCGACGTCATCGCCACATCCGGCGACTGGGGATGCGCGAAACCGGACCCCGAGTTCTTCGCCCGAGCCATCGCCGCAGCAGAAGTACCGCCCCACGAAGCGGTCTACGTGGGTGACCACCCCCAGAACGACCTCACCCCGGCCATCCAAGCGGGCCTACGAACAGCCCACATCCGGCGGGGAGCCCTAGGCCATCTCTGGGCCGACGACCCCGACGTGATCGCATCGGCCGACTGGCGAATCAACACCCTCACAGAACTAGTCCCCACCTTCACCCCCTGAGCCGTTGCAAAGCAAGAAAAGAGGACTGTACATGGCACGCCCCAGGGCGTTCATCAGTTTCCAGATGGAAGATCGCTGGGCTCGCGATTTCCTGAAGGAGCACGCCCGCAACCTCAACAACGAGGTTGAATTTATCGACTTCTCGGTGCAAGACCCGTTCGATTCCTCATGGAAAACCCAGTGCAAGCTCAGAATCGCTCAATCCATGGGCACGATCGTCCTGGTCGGACCAACGACCTACGAGTCCGAGGCTGTCGAGTGGGAGATCAAGGAATCAAATGATCAAAATCACCATATTTTCGGAATCCAGATCAACGCCGACGCAACACACAGGATTCCGCACGGCCTCCCCGCCTCGAACGTCATCCGATGGGATTTCTCGCAGATCTCTTCCCTGTTGGCCACTTGGGTGTGACGCATGAATTACCTGGAGAACATCGCCACAGCCATCAGGTCCGAGATACCCGCCTCGGCCCTTCCCTCGGGCGACTTGGACGACCTGTTCAATCTCTACGCAGTTCTCGCTCTGGCGAAGGGCGTCGATGTCACCGCGTCGGACGTCCATGACGCATGGTCTTCGTGGCAGATACGACGAGATCCCTCCCACTCATCCATCACGCCCTTCGACCAGCTCACCGTCGCCGTACAAGGCCAGGACGCCGTCTTCGTCCGGGCCATCCGGACCGTGGCGAGCCGCACCACCTCGGTCGACCGGGTCGGCAACGCCCTGCTTCCGTACGGAGCCCCGTCCACGCCGGAGGAAACCGAGCGACTCTTCGAGCTGTACAAGATCATGGTGCAAAGCTCAGAGACCCTTGTAGACCGCAGGCAAGGCGTCAACACATTCTTCCTCACCGTGAACGGCGCCATCCTGACCGGTCTCGGATTCTTCATCAAGGCCGGCGGCGAAGCCGAGCTCAAGGCTGTCGGCGTTCTTTTGATTTCCGTAACAGGACTTATTCTGGCCCACGCATGGAGAAGCTTAATTTCGTCTTACGGTCAACTTAACACTGGAAAATTCGCGGTGATAAACCGCATCGAAAGATATCTACCTGCCTCCATCTTCTACGCCGAGTGGGAGGCACTCGAAAGAGGAGAGAATCCCCGCGTATACCGCGCCTCGACGTCACGGGAGATCTGGGCACCAAAGCTACTTATGGCCCTCTACGGGCTGGCCGCCATCGGCTCCTCTTTGGTGGCCGGCGGTAGTCTGGAAA
>NZ_JTIY01000001.1:3980358-3985295 GCF_000818175.1 Streptomyces sp. AcH 505 | reverse complement strand
ACGGACCACCGCCCCCGCCTCCCGGGCCCGTCTTCCTCGGCTCCACCAAGTTCGCCCCTTACGTCGCAACCACGTATGGCTGTGAGTCGCTTCTGTTCGTGCCTGCCTACGAACGCACCACCGGTCACGCGTGGCAGCAACAGACGAGCTACTGCTGCGAGTCCCACTCCACCCCGGACGGGCAGCCCCAACTCCGCTTCCGAGATTCGATCTCACTTCGTGCGAACTGCCATCAACGTTGGACGTCAGGCGGACGTTCTCCTGGGCCGGCAAGCGCAGGTGCCCCGCGTCTGTGGTCATCCCATCGGCGCGGCCCGGACCCAGCCAGCCGATGATGTCCACACGATGACCGAGCTGTCGCTTGCCGTTGTCGACAGCCATATTCCGTCAATGCCCGACGGCAAGGTAGGGGCAAACGATGGAAGTACTACTCCATGGCTCAAAGGGAGCGCTTCCATGTACTCCCACCCGTAGATGAGGAAGGCGTGCCTTTCGTCAGCGTCCGCTGCTGCCAGCTGCTTGCGTAGCTTGGTCATAGCGCGTCCGCATATCAGCTCACAAGCAGATGAAACAGCCTGGTCTATCTCTGGTACGCCTCCGCCCCACGACGCCGGCATCACGTAGTAGCCCGGTGGATGCTTCTCTGTCTGAGGTACGCAGAACACCGCGTCGATTCCGAGTTGCTCGAACTCCAGGAGCAGCGCGACATCGTGCTGCCAAAAGTGATGCGCCGTACTTGGGGTGGCCCCACTTGCCTCCAGCTCAACGAGTAGCGAGGGAATGCGCACCAGCGCGCGCTTCCACTTCTTCTCTCGTACGAGATGGACGGTCCACGAATAAGCCAGGTCCGACCGAAGCGTGTACCCGAGCTGGCTCGACTTGCTGTCGGCAGCGCGGTGGCTCGGGTCCACGATGAGTTTGACCTCAACAGCGATGATCCGTCTCTCGTAGGTCAGGAGCAGGTCGCACGCTCCCTGTCGGCCGCCTGTGTCGTTTAGCTCGACCTGCACGCCCAGCGTGCGACTGATGCACCTACTGGCAAGCTGAGCGGCGACGTCCGTCTTCTGTCCCGGCATGGCACGACGATACGAGGGGGGTAGGCCCGAGTGCATGAGGTTTGCGGTCAGTCACTGACCGGGAGCTGCGGCACGCGCCGCACTTGCGCGACGCCTTGACGAAGTCAGAAAATTCTGACCCACCGTCGCTTTTGGCCGGTTGCAAGTTGCCAGCTATGCAGACGGCACGCACTACCGAGAGACGCAACATCGGTGCACTGGCGTGCGACCTACTATCGCGATGACAGCCGCTCAGCGACGGCTGCCGAAGCCGTCGAGCGCGGTCAGGGCTGCGGGCCAGGGGTAGGGGTTCTTCTCGCCCGAGTTGTGCGGCTTGAAGCCTGCCTCGCCGTACAGGACCGTCACGCCCATGTCCCGCAACTCGGCCACGCTTCGGTCGAATTGGTTGTGGCGTACGTAGGCCGAGTTCACGCATGGCATCGTCACGATCGGGATGCCCTTCCCGATGCCCTCCGCGACCACGCCGGCCACGAACTTGCTTGTCAGTCCGAGTGCCCACTCGTTGATCGTGTTGAAGGTCGCCGGCGCTACGAGGATCGCGTCTGCGGGGGGCCATACGTCCGGTTCGCCCGGCAGTTTGTACTCGGACCGGACCGGGCCGCCGGTCAGTCGTTCCAGCTCCGTCAGTTGTGGGTTCAGCCAGCGGGCCGCTGTCGGAGTCAGTCCGAGCCGTACGTCCCAGCCCTTCGTCTGCGCATCGGTGATCACCTGCGCCACATCGAATACGGGCGGGGCGGCCGATCCGAAGAGGTACAGCGTCCGTGAAGTCATTGGCGTATCGCACCACATGAAGTCGGCGCGAGTTCCGTTTCAGATGACGCGTCAGGAACGAAGGCCCCGCATGCCCATGCCCGACGAGGAGCACACAGGCACTCGCATCAGGGAGCAGCGGAAGCTGGCCCATCTGACTCAGCGTCAGCTCGCCGCTCGGATCTCGTTCTCGTACAGCCTTCTCAACCAAGTCGAGTGCGGTGCCCGCGCGGCCAGCACGGACTTGGTCGCAGCGGTCGCGCAGGCCCTGCGCATCGACGTCACAGCACTGACAGGCCAGCCGTACGTGACCGAACTCCAGCAGGACCGACTTGCCGAGCTGGTGCGCCCGATCCGTGAAGCGCTTGATCTGTACGACCTGACCGTGAGTGAGACCGTCGCTGTCCGGCCGGACAGCGAGTTGGTCGCGGCCGCCGGTGGCCTTTGTGCGCAGGTGCGTGCCGCGCACCTGCGGAGCGCCGCTCGTCAACTGCCCGCGGTCATCATGGAACTCACCACGGCTGCCAGGCGCACGCCGCCGACGGAGCTGTGGCGGGCTCTCGCCTCTACGTACCGCACGGCGCATGATCTGGCCGTGAAGCTCGGTTACTACGACCTGAGTTCCGTCGCTCTCGACCGTATGGACTGGGCCGCTCAGCGTGCGTCTGATCCGTGCCTCGCCGCGGTACGGCAGTACATGCGGGCGCTGGTGTACTTCCGGGAGGGCGAGTACACCATCGGGCAACGCCTCATTGCCGCAGGACATGAGCTGGTGGATCAGGCTCCCGGCGGGCGGGAGGCGGAGGCAGTCGCCGGGCAGTTGCATCTGGGAGGAACAGTCATCGCCGCGCGCGCCCGCGATGACGAGGCGCTGACGGCGCATCTTGCTCAGGCCACCGAGATCGCCGACCGTATCGGGGATGCCTCTGACGTCCACTGGCTGTCTTTCGGGCCGGTGAACGTGCGCGTGCACCGAATCTCCGCTGATGTCGAACGGCGCCACTACGACGAGGCACTCGTGCAAGCACACGCCATGAAGGAGCTACCGGCGTCCGTTCCTACGTCACGCCGCGCCCACTTCCTGATCGACCGGGCGCGCTCCGGAATAGAGACCGGTCGCACGGATGCCGCGCTGAAGAGTCTCTTTGCCGCCCGCCGCGCAGCGCCCGAACAGACTCGATATCACCCTGGCGCGCGCGAGACCATCTCCGGCCTGGTGCACCTGAGCCGCCGTGCTCCGGACACTCTTACCAATTTGGCCGCTTGGGTCGGCATGTAGAGGACGGTGCTCACAGCACTCACAAAACTGTGAGCACTGTGGTGTCTCAGGCACTCCACCCTGGACTCGTACTGATCAGCTACGAGCCGGGGACCCCATGATCGAGGCACCAGGAAAGCAGTCCGAGCGAGCTTTACCGTCAGTCGAAAACCACCCCTCCCTTGTGGTGAAACGCTGGCCCAACAGCCCGCGATCTGTGGGCAAGGCGCGGCACCTGCTGCTCCAGCACCTGAACGCGTGGGGCCTGAACAACCTCGCGGACTCGGCCGAGCTGGTGCTCTCCGAGCTGCTGACCAACAGCGTGCGCCACGCGCGCGTTCCCGGTGGGCGGCTGATCGAGACGCGGTACGAGCGTCTGCCCGACGGTGTGCGCATCGAGGTGCACGACGCCAACGAGAACAAGCCGGAGCGACGCGAGCCGGCTGCGGATGACGGCTCCGGGCGCGGTCTTGCGCTCGTCGACGCGCTCAGCGGCGGATGCTGGGGCGTGAGCGGGCGCGCCGGGGTCGGCAAGCTCGTCTGGGCCGTGTGCGGAACGGCCCCCTCGCGTGATCGCGAGGGGGCCGTTCCATCGGTGGGCGCGGACGGGTTCGAACCGCCGACATCTGCTTTGTAAGAGCAGCGCTCTACCCCTGAGCTACGCACCCGTGGATGGAAGAACAGCGTACATGGCCCGCGGGGTACGGGGGGTAACCCCACCCGGAGACGGTGGGCGGCCGGATCGGCTTCGGGGGGTGGTCGTTCGTACGGTGAGGGCACAGCCAAGACGTGTCGGCGGGACTGCCGGCGGAATCTCTGGGGGAACGATCACCGTGGCCGCAATCCGTAACCGCACCAGGACCCTTCTCGCCGCCGGCGGGGCCGTGCTTGTCGCTGTCGCCGTCAGCGGGTGTGGTGGCAGCGACGCGTCCGACGCTCCGGTGGAGAAGAAGGCGTTCCCGCTCGGCGGGCACACGCTGACCATCGACGCCACGAACTCGCGGATCACGCTTGTGCCCGCCGATGTGCGGGACGTGCAGGTGTCGCGGCAGGTTGACGGCTGGGTGTTCATGGGGAGCGGGCCGGACGCGTCCTGGAAGATGTCGGGCGACACGCTCAAGCTTGAGGTGAAGTGCAAGGCCGTGGTGAGCAACTGCGAGTCGCGGCATTCGGTGAAGGTGCCGCGCGGCGTCGCGGTGAAGCTCAACGGGAACAACGGCGGGGTGACCGCGTCCCGGTTCAGCAGTCCGCTGAGTCTTGAGCTGAACAACGGATCCATCACCGTGCGCGACTCCAGCGGTCCGCTCGATCTGAACACCGACAACGGGTCGATCACCACGCAGCGAGCGTCAGCGAAGTCCGTTTCCGCGCATTCCAACAACGGATCGGTCCGGCTGGGGCTCTCCGCGCAGCCCGACAAGGTGGACGTCGAGACCGACAACGGCGGCATCACGATCGAGCTGCCGAAGGCGGGCTCGGCGTACGCGGTGACGGCCCGCAGCCACAACGGCAAGGTCGATGTGGGCGTGCCGACGGACAAGAGCAGCGCCCATGTGGTGAAGGCGCGCAGCAGCAACGGGCGAATCGCGGTGCGAACCGCGAACTGATCGGCCCGTGTGTTCGTCCCTACCAGGTGGGAGAATGTACCGGGCAGGGTGGACTCAGCACGGGAGAGGCATGTGACGGCGACGCGCGCGCAACCGCACTCAGGATCCAAGGCGAGTGCTGTCCGTGACGTGATCGCGGTGATGCTGCTGCCTGTGCCGCTGCTCGTCGCGGCGCTGCCCGCCGCGTTCAACGGCGCGGGCGGGGGCGGTACGCGGCGCTGGTTCGGCGGCGGGCGGGGCGGCGAG
>NZ_JTIY01000001.1:3978688-3980118 GCF_000818175.1 Streptomyces sp. AcH 505 | reverse complement strand
ACGCGCAGGCCGCCAAGGACGCGGCGGCTGCCGCCTTCTACGAGCTGGACACGGCCCAGCGCGATCTGCGGATCTCGATCGAGACGATCACGGCCGTCGACAGCTCGCCGGGCGCGCGCAGGGCCGTGGAGGGCTTCGCGGCGCTGGGGCGCCGGATCGACGAGGCGAGCAGCGGGTACATCACCGCCGTCGACGCCCATGATCTCGACCGGCACGATCTTGAGCCGTCGGCGGCCTCGGCCGCCCGGGGCGAGCTGACGAAGGCCAAGGACCAGCTGGTCCGCGTCAAGGCGGATCTCGACAAGTTCGAGCAGGGGCTCGGACCCCTGCTCGACAAGGCCGAGACGCAGCTCGCGCGGCTCGCACCGGCCATAGAGCGGGCCCGCCAGGCGCTCCTCGCCGCGAGCAACGCTCTCGACGCGGTACGGGGCACAGGACTGCGCGCGGACGATCTCGCCCTGCGGCTCGCCCAGCTCGGGCCCGAGCTGACGAAGCTCAACCAGGGCGCGGGGCAGCACGGCGTCACGGACACCTTGCAGCGCGCCGACCGGGTGCTGCGGGACGCCGAAGCCGTACGGGCCGAGGCCGAGCGGCTGCCGGAGCGGGCGAAGGAGATCGACAAGCGTCTGGTGTCGCTGCGGACCCGCGCGCAGGCGCTGACCACCCGCGCGGGCACCGTGGAGCCGGTGCTGAGCGAGCTGCGGCGGCGCTTCTCCGCCGAGTGCTGGCAGGATCTGCAGCATGTTCCGGACCAGGCGGCCGACAGCGTCCGGCAGGCCGAGCTGAAGCTGAAGGAAGCGGGCAAGGCCCGCGAGGAGCAGCGGTGGCCGGACGCGACGTCCCTGCTGAGCACGGCCAGGGCCCTGCTGAACACCACGGACGAGGCGGTCTCGGCGGCCGGCGACCGGTTGCAGCGGCTGAACGCCGTCGCGAAGGACCCGCAGCACGAGATCGACCGTACGAGGTTCGCGATCCGGGACGCCCAGCGGCTGGCGATGACCGGCCGCAGTACGCCCGACCCGCGCCATGCCCGCCCGCTCGACGACTCCGTGGCCCGGCTGGACCGGGCCGTGGCGGGTCTTGAGGGGCGCCATCCCGACTACTGGCACTTCCTGACCGAGACCGAGGCGGTACGGAACACGGCGGCCCGGGTGGTCTCGGAGATCCGCGAGGAGCGCGGGTCGGGCCACGGCGGCTGACAACGGCGGCACTCGCCCGGAGGGGCGCCGGTCGCACGGCCGCGTACCGATAGCCTGGCGCCATGCCTCGCTACGAGTACCGCTGCCGTTCCTGTGGTGACACCTTCGAGCTCAGCCGTCCGATGGCGGAGTCCTCCGACCCCGCCGCCTGCCCCGCCGGGCACGACGACACCGTGAAGCTCCTGTCGACCGTCGCCGTCGGCGGCTCCGCCAAGGGCGGCGCGCCCGCCC
>NZ_JTIY01000001.1:3961342-3978593 GCF_000818175.1 Streptomyces sp. AcH 505 | reverse complement strand
GCGGCCGGCGGTGGCGGCGGGGGCTGCTGCGGTGGCGGCTGCTGCGGCTGACGCCGGGGGTCAGACCGCGTGCGGGGGCGAGGGGGTCGCGTGGCTGAGGCGACGGAGGATCTCCTCGCCCGCCAGGACACCCGTCTGCGCCAGTACGTCGACGTGCGACGCGGTCCAGCCGCTGTCGGCGAGCTCGCCGTGGCCGGGGCGCCATGCCTGGTCGGCGGCCAGCAGCAGGTCGGCGTCGAGCAGCGAGTCCCCTGCGGCCAGGGTCAGTTCGGCGCCTGAGCGGCGCGCCACCTCGCGCATCGCCGCGCTCTTGGTGAGCGGCCGGGGCACCGCGTAGATCTTGCGGCCCTGGAGGGAGACGGTCCAGCCGCGGCCGTCGGCCCAGTCAGCCAGCTCCTTCACCCAGCCGTCGGGCAACAACGCCCGGTCGACGACCAGATACGCGAACAGGTCTTCCGCGATCCGCTCCTTGAGGAGCCAGCCCGGGTCGGCCGCGGCGAGCAGATGGGCGCGTACCTCCGCGAGCGGCGCGCACTCGTCGGCGAGCCTGGCGGCCACCTGCCGCTGCCAGTCGGGGTCGGAGACCCCGTCGACCAGCAGATGGCCGCCGTTGGCGCAGATCGCGAACTTCGGCTGCGGGCACGGCAGATGGATACGCCCGTACTGCTCGCGGGTGCGGGTCGTCGTCGGTACGAACACGGTGGCGCGGGCGAGGGAGTCCAGCAGCCCCGCGGCGGTCTCCGTCAGATACGACAGCGGTCTGCCCTCGTACACCTCGACGCAGAGCAGCCGGGGCGCTTCGGCGTCGGGCATGGGCAGTTGGAGGGCCGCCGCCGAGTAGATGAGGGTGCGGTCGAGGTCGCTGGCGACCAGCACGCGCGACGTGGCGGACGGCGTGGTTGCCGGCTCGGCGAGCTGCGGGGTGCGTTGCGGGACGGTGGCGCTCACTGGCCCGCCACCGCCTTGCCGTCGGCGCCGGTCGCGCCGCGCGTGTACTGCGGGTGGATCAAGCCGACGCAGCTGTACGGGAGTCCGTCGACCTCCTCGACCGGCACGCCGCGCTGTTCCGCGAGCAGCCGCACATGGTCGAGGTCGGAGCCGGCGCCGCGCTGCGCGAGGATCTTCCAGGGCACCCGGCGCAGCAGGACCCGGGTCGTCTCACCGACCCCGGGCTTGACGAGGTTCACGTCGTGGATCCCGTACGCCTCGCTGATCCGCTCCACCGCTGCCCAGCCCTCCCAGGTCGGTGCGCGGTCGGCGGCGAGGAGTTCCTTGACCTCGGTGTCCACCGCGTCGGTCACGTCCTCGAAGCGGCCGGCGACGGTGTCGAGGAAGTGGGCCGAGACATCGGCTCCGGCGAGTTCGCGGTAGTACTTTGCGCCGTGGAAGTCGTGCGGACCGACCAGGTCGGAGCGCAGGACCGTACGTGAAATGAGCCCGGAGACCGTCGAGTTGAGGCAGGCGGACGGGATGAGGAAGTCCTCACGGGTGCCGTAGGTCCGCACACAGCCGCCCGGGTCGGCCAGGACGGCGATGTCCGGGTTGAAGCCGGCGAACGGGGCCAGGGCGTCGGCCAGTTCGCGGGTGATGGCGCCCTTGCCCGTCCAGCCGTCCACGAAGACGACATCGGCGGGGTCGTGGTGCTCGGCCAGCCAGCGGATCGCGTTGGTGTCGATGCCACGGCCGCGCACGATGGAGATCGCGTAGTGCGGCAGGTCGAGGCCGTGCCGCTGCTGGGCCCAGCGCCGCATCAGGACGCCGACGGGGGTACCGGCCCGCGCCAGGGAGACCAGGACGGGGCGCGGCGAGCGCTCGGCGAGGACCGTCTCGGTGACCGTGCCGACCGCCCGCGCGATCCGGGCCGCCGAGGTGTCGAGCGCCGCCATGAACAGCTGCTGGTAGCGCTCGTCGGGCTGGTACTCGACGGGCAGGGACTCGGCGTAGTGCGCGCCGCCGCTCTGGATCGCCTCCTCGCGCTCCTCGGTCGGCGCCTCAAGCTCCACGGCCGAGAGGTCCTGGAGCAGCCAGCCGACCTCGTCGGCGGCGTAGGAGGAGAAGGCGGGGCCGCGAAGGGGCTCGGGAAGCATGACGGGGTCCTGCCGTTCGGGGACGTACGACGGTTCTAGGACGAGCTGAGGCTCGGGGACGTGCGACGGTTCCGGGACGTACGAGGGGACGACGGCCAGTACGACGCGCGGGACATGCGCCGCGAGTTGCGCCAACAGGCCGTCAGGGGCGTGCAGTTCGGGCGAGTCGGCCAGCGAGTCGACGACCGCGACCACGGCGTCGAAGCCGCCGCCCGCGACGTTGTAGGCGTACCGCTCGCCGGTGGATCCGTCGCCGTCCGGGTAGGCCGCCGTGTCGTGCGCGGGGAAGACGAGACGGCTGCGTATCGCGTAACCGGGGTCGTCCACGGCGAGCACCGGCGAGCGGGTCGTCGTCGAGAACCGCACATCAGCGCCCGCGCCCCCGCCCACGCCCACCGTGCGTTCCAGCTGCTCGGCCAGCCGCAGCGGCGCGTACATCAGCTCCTCGAAGCCCAGGACGAGGATCCGCCGCGCACCGCCCAGCTCGGCGGCGACAGCGTCCGCCATGGCGGGCAGGGCGGCCTCCAGCCGGGTCCTGTGGTCATGGGTGAAGCCGTGCCGGCCACCGTCCGGGACCCCGGCCGGCCAGTCCAGCTCGACCGTCACCGGGGCCGCCCGGCTCCCGCTCCCCGGGCCACCCGCGCCGTCCGGCGCCGCCTCATGCGCCGCCACCAGCGCCTGACCCTTCTCCAGGACCCCGTCCGGCAGCTCGACCGTGCCCGCCGCCAGCGTGACGAGGTCGACGCGCGCCCCGATCTCCTCGGCGAACGCCGCCAGCCGCCCCTGGTCTGCCGCCGAGCGCATGTCGACGAGCGCCACGACGACGTACCAGGTGCGCGGGTAGCGGGCGTGCAGCGCGCGGATCGTGTTCAGGACGGTGTTCCCCGTGGAGAACTCGTCGTCCACGAGCACCAGCGGCCCGTCGCCCGCGAGCAGCGCGGGGTCCTCGGGCAGCAGCAGATGGGAGGTGGCGTGCGAATGCGCCTCCTCGAAGCCGCCCGCCCGCGCGACGCCCGCCACCGGGCGGCGCGTGGAGTGCAGGTACGGCGCCTCGCGCACCCCGTCGGCGACGGAGTGGCCGAGCCCCGTCGCGGTCTCCGCGTACCCGAGGATCACCGCCCGGCGCACATCGGCGCCCAGCAGCTCCCGTACGCGCTCGCCCAGCTCCACTCCCGTGCCGTGTATGAGCGCGGGGCTCTGCGGCACATGCTTGCCCAGCACGTTGGAGACCAGCAGATGGGCCCGTTTGGGGTTGCGGCGCAGGGCCATGCCCAGCAGTTCCCGCAGCCGCTGGTCGCCGTCGAGCCGTACGCCGAGCCGCTCGGCGACCCACGATCCCGACCACACCATGCCGGCCGTCTCTTTCCTGTCGGAGCCCTGGGAGCGCTGGGAGCCCTCGGGACCCTCGGAGCCCTTGAAGCCCCGGGAGCGCTCGGAGCTGTCACCCGTGTCGGTCGTGACGACCCTGACCTCTATCTTCGCGCGCTCCGCCGTCACGGGGCCAGTCCGGCGGCGAGCAGCTCCACGAAGCCGATGTCCTCGCGGGCGACCCCGAACACCTCGGCGCGCAGCAGCGTGCGCTCGGCCCAGGCGCGGTGCGGTTTCACCTCGTTCATCTTGTTCGTGTACGACGACCGCAGCACGCCCCCGCCGGTCCGCTCCGGGCGCAGGATGTCCTGGGCGTCGCTGAACTCCTCGTGGCTGACGACCGACAGCGCGTGCACGGGCATGACGTGCGAGGGGTGGATGCAGGTCTTGCCCTGCAGGCCGTTGGCCCGGTCCAGCTCGATCTCGCGCAGCAGCCCGTCGAGATCGTGCTCGATCAGGGCCGTGCGCAGCTCCTCGGCCCGTCCCGCGCGGAACGGGCTGCTGCGCAGCTGCGGCTTGAACATCCGCTCCTGGAGCCGGAAGTACTCCCAGACGGGTCCGGTGACGGTGAAGCCCGTGCCGTCGGCCCTGCCCAGTACGTTCACCACGTCCGCGATGATCCCGGCGACGATCTGCACGTCGTACGCGGTCATGTCGGGCGCCCTGCGCAGCCCGTAGGCGGAGCAGAAGTCGGTGACGCCGAGGCGCAGCGCGAGCACGCGGTCGCGGTACTTGTCGACGGCCGACGCGATCCCGGCGAGCGTCTCGGCCCTGCTCTCCAGATGCAGCAGGGCGGGCGATTCCAGGACGGGCATGGCGAACAGCCGGTGGCCGCAGGTGCTCTCCGCCTCCACGACGGCTTCCAGGAACGGTATGCCGCGCTCAGCGGTGAACTTCGGGAGCACGAATCCGGACAGCAGGCGTACGGCGGGGCCGATCCGCCGTACGAGATCGGGGATCTGGCCGGCCTCCCTGACCCGGATGAAGAGCAGCGGCAGCTCGCCGTCGCGCGCGTCGAGGTCGGCGAACTGCCGGACCAGATTGGCCTCGGCCTCCTCGACCTCGGAGTCGTTGATGGAGTCCTCCAGGCACAGGACCATGGAGACGACTCCCGCGCCGGCCTGCTTGACCACGTCGTCCGCGAGCTGCGGCCGGGTCGCCGGGCTGTAGAGCGTGGCGCCGAGAGCGGCCGAAAGGATGCGGCTCGGGGCGCCAGCGGTGAACTCAGCCGGTTCCTGGTGGAACAGGATCTCCCGGCTGCGAGGCGATATATGCCCGAAATGACGCATGAAATGCCCCCGTACTGCCGGTGTCGCCCGCTGTTGGCCATTGGGTCATGTGGCCGGTAATAGTACGTATGGACACCTGTCAACGGTTCCCTGCTCGCATGAAATTCTGGTAACTCGTCCGCTTCGCGCCTATGTCATGCACGTGACGACTGATACCCACGTTGTCGGGACCGGCAGCTGGAAGGCAGGATGGCCCGCATGACGCACGCGATGGTGAAGGGCTCCAACGTCTCGCTCGACGCCACGGCGGTACGGGCCGTGCTGCGCTGGTCCCCCGGGGCCGGGGTACCGGACGTGGACGCGTCAGCCCTGCTGCTCGGCCAGGACGGGCGGGTGCGCTCCGACGAGGACTTCGTCTTCTACAACCAGCCGCGCCATCCGTCGGGCCTGGTCAGGCGGCTCTCCAAGAAGCAGCTCGCCGACGGGTACACCGATTCCGTCGAGGCGGACCTCGGCACCCTCGACGCCTCCGTCGACCAGGTCGTACTGGCCGCCTCCTCGGACGGTGCCACCTTCCGGAACGTCGGTGACCTGCGGATACTGCTGTACGACGCGACGGCGGCCGACGCCGAGCCGCTGGTGGTCTTCGACGTACTGCCCGAGACGGGCGAGGAGACCGCGATCATCTGCGGGGAGCTGTACCGGCGCGGGGACGGCTGGAAGTTCCGCGCGGTCGGCCAGGGCTACCCCACCGGGCTGGTGGGGCTCGCCACGGCCTTCGGCATTTCCGTGGACGAGACGGAGGGCGTGGACCCGGAGCACGCCACGGACGCGGGAACTCCCGGGACCGGCAGCTCCACGGCCAACGGGAACGGCGGCTTCGCGCCCAACGGCACCGACACGTCCGCCGGCCCCTCGGCCGCGACCACGCCCCAGCACCCCCCGCTGCCGCCCCACCCGCCCGTGCTGCCTCCGGTCCCCGCGCAGCCGCCCGCCTACGGGTATCCGCAGTCACCGGCGCCGCAGCCGGGCTACGGCTACCCGCAGCCCGCGTCGTCGCCCCAGCCGGCGTACGGCTATCCGCAGCCGGCCGCGGCCGCCGCTCCCGCCCCTGACCCGAACTTCCGGCTGCCGCCGATGGGCCCGCAGTTCGTCCGGCCGTAGGCGGAAAGGCGCCTCACGCCTTCGTCTTGTAGCCCCGGCCCCACTGGAGCCCCCAGCCGTACAGCCGGTCCAGCTCCGCCTGGAAGCCGTAGACGAACTTCACCTCGCGGTGCACGGTCAGCTCGCCCTTGACCTTCTCCAGCGAGAACACCGCGCACGACCTGGCCTGCGGCGCCCGCTCGTCCAGTTCGATCTCGACGCGCGGCCCGTTGCTCGGGTACAGCGTGACCTTGGCGTGCGTGCGGTCGAAGGCCGGCGTCTGGTCGTATATGTAGACGAAGAACAGCAGCCGCTTGATCTCGTCGGCATGGTCGAGGTTGACGAAGACCGTCTCCCCCGACGGGGCGCCGAACCGGTCGTCACCGCTGAGCTTGATGTACGGCGCCCCGTTCAGGTCGCCGAAGAAGCCGCCCAGCGGCTGCACCACGCCCTTGCTGCCGTCGGTCATCTCGTACATACAGCCGAGGTCCAGGTCGACGTTGACCACGCCCTGGGTGTGCGCCTGCACCACGTCCGGCTGGAAGAGCTTGAACGGGTGCCGCAGCAGCCGGCCGCTCTGCTTGGACCTACCCTCGATGTCCGACGTCCGCATCCGCCAGGACAGATTCACCCGCAGATTGCCGTTGGCCGCCCCCTGCTTGGAGAGCGAGACCGACGGATGACGCTTGGTCAGCTCGATGGAGTTGGTGGCAGCGCTGCCCGAGTCGAACTGCGCCGCCTTCCCTCCCTGCCACAGGTTGTCCCAGAAGGCCATGCCCGCCCCGCCTCTCTCGTCTCCCACGCGACATCACACGGAACAACGGGGCAGCCAACAGGCTTCCGCCTTCGGCTGCCCCGTCCAGAGCGTGCCCCCCACAACGCCACGTCCACCACCCGCGAGGCAGGGCGCCCGGAGTCACTGCCCCGGCGCACCCATGCGTACTCGTGCACAACCATGCGCAGTTGTCCGCGTCCGCCCCCGCGGGGAGAGGTCAGACGGGCAGTGACGCCTTGTCCTCCGAGTCCTTCCCTTCGCCGTCCCCGCCCTGCGCCTCCAGCGCCTTGTTTCGGCGTACCGAGGACCAGAACGAGGCCGCGATGAGGATGACGCCCACCAGCCCCGTGATGATCTCGTTGATCTGGTGCTGGATGGTGACGAGCAGGATCACGGCCAGCGCACCGATGGCGTAGTGCGCGCCGTGCTCCAGGTAGACGTAGTCGTCGAGGGTGCCCTGGCGCACGAGATAGACGGTCAGAGACCTGACGTACATGGCGCCGATACCGAGGCCGAGCGTCATCCAGAAGATGTGGTTCGTGATGGCGAAGGCGCCGATGACCCCGTCGAAGGAGAACGAGGCGTCCAGGACTTCGAGGTACAGGAACATGAAGAACGCCGCCTTGCCGGCGAGGCCGACCATGGAGACGGGCCTGCCCTCGGCCTTCGCGGCCTGCTGTTCCTCCTCCTCGCGCTCCTCGGCCTCTTCGAGGCTGTTCTCGAAGTGCCCGGAGAGACCGCCGACGACGAGATACGTGATCAGACCCGCGACCCCGGCGAGCAGCACGGTCGACGACTTGTCCGCCGTGCCCGTGCTGGTGTGGGCGTGCGTGGCGAAGGTGAGCGCGGTGACGAGCAGGACGATCAGCGCGACGCAGACCGACAGCATGTCGATCTTGCCGAGCTTGGCCAGCGGGCGCTCCAGCCACTGCAGCCACTTGATGTCCCGGTCCTCGAAGATGAAGTCGAGGAAGATCATCAGCAGGAACATGCCACCGAAGGCGGCGATCGCCGGGTGGGCGTCGGTCACCAGGTGCTCGTACCGGTCGGGCTGGTTGACCGCGAGTTTCACGGCCTCGATAGGACCGACCTTGGCGCTGATGGCGACGATGACGACCGGGAAGACCAGCCGCATACCGAACACCGCGATGAGGACGCCGACGGTGAGGAAGATCTTCTGCCAGAAGGCATTCATCTTCTTCAGGACCCCGGCGTTGACGACCGCGTTGTCGAACGACAGCGAGATCTCAAGGATCGACAGGATCAGTACGACCCCGAACGCCTCCCACCCCCACTGCCAGGCCGCGAAGGCTAGGCCGATCGCCGTGATGGCGAACGACCAGCCGAAGGTTTTCAGGATCACTGGCTACCCCATCTGGTGAATACGGGTTTTTCCCCCGTGTAGAGCACTGCTTTACGAAACGTTGACCCCGAAGTCTAGAGCGATCCCGCGAAGTCCGGACGCGTACCCCTGTCCTACGGCCCGGAACTTCCACTCGCCGTTGTACCGGTACAGCTCGCCGAAGATCATCGCCGTCTCCGTCGAGGCGTCTTCCGTGAGGTCGTAACGCGCCAGCTCCTGGCCGTCGGCCTGGTTCGCGACCCGGATGAAGGCATTGCTGACCTGGCCGAACGTCTGGCCCCGGTTGTCGGCGTCATGGATGGACACCGGGAATACGATCTTGTCGCAGTGCTCGGGCACCTTGGTGAGGTCGACGATCAGGGACTCGTCGTCGCCTTCGCCCTCGCCCGTCAGATTGTCGCCGGTGTGCTCGACGGAACCTTCGGGGCTGGTGAGGTTGTTGTAAAAAATGAAGTACTCGTCGCCCAGCACCCTGCCGTTCTGGCAGAGCAGCGCGCTGGCGTCGAGGTCGAAGTCCGCCCCCGTCGTGGACCGTGCGTCCCAGCCGAGCCCGACCAGCACCTGGGTGAGATTCGGTGCGGCTTTGGAGAGGGAGACATTGCCTCCCTTGGCGAGTGTGACGCCCATGATCGTGTGTCCTCCCCTAGGTGAAAATGATGCGCTGATGCCCAGGCACGACGCGCCTGTCGTCATGCCCAGTCGCGCTCTGTTCATGCCGTCCGTACGGTGCTATCGCGTCCGGCGCCGCACTGTTGAGTGCGGCGCCGGACGGGAGATGCGGGACGGCTCAGAGTGACGAGACGGCTCAGACGTTGACGCCGAAGTCCTGCGCGATACCGCGCAGACCCGAGGCGTAGCCCTGGCCGATGGCGCGGAACTTCCACTCGGCGCCGTTGCGGTACAGCTCGCCGAAGACCATGGCGGTCTCCGTCGAGGCGTCCTCGGTCAGGTCGTACCGCGCCAGCTCGTTGTTGTCGGCCTGGTTGAGCACGCGGATGTACGCGTTCCGCACCTGGCCGAAGGACTGCTGGCGGCTCTCCGCCTCGTAGATCGAGACGGGGAAGACGACCTTGTCGACGTCGGCCGGTACGGCGGCGAGGTTGACCTTGATGACCTCGTCGTCGCCCTCGCCCTCACCGGTGAGGTTGTCACCGGTGTGCTCGACGGATCCGTCGGGGCTCTTGAGGTTGTTGAAGAAGACAAAGTTGCCGTCCGTGGCCACCTTGCCCTCGGTGTTCGTCAGCAGTGCGCTGGCGTCGAGGTCGAAGTCGGCTCCTGTGGTGGAGCGCGCGTCCCAGCCCAGACCCACGGTGACCGCGGTCAGGTTGGGCGCGGCTTTGGTCAGCGAGACGTTTCCGCCCTTGCTGAGGCTGACTCCCACGAGTCCTCCTTAGGTTTCGGGACATACGTTGGCATCGGATCAACGACTGGATCCTAGTGACCGGTTCCCGGCCGTTGTGCGATTTCGGTGGGTACGGCTCAGTCGGAGTGCGTCCGGCGTTCAGAGGGTTTCGAGCACCTTGGCGTACGCGTCGACATCCCTGGCGTCCGGGATGGCGTTGACGACGCTCCAGCGCACGACGCCCTCCTTGTCCATGATGAAGGTGCCGCGCACGGCGCACCCCTTTTCCTCGTCGAAGACGCCGTAGGCGCGCGACACGGCTCCGTGCGGCCAGAAGTCGGAGAGCAGCGGATACTCCAGGCCCTCCTGGTCGGAGAAGACGCGCTGGCTGGCGACGGAGTCGTTGGAGACGGCCAGCAGCTGGGTGTCCTCGTTGACGAAGGTGTCGAAGCGCGCGTTGAGGGCCTGGAGCTCGCCCGCGCAGGTGCTGGTGAAGGCGAACGGATAGAAGACGAGGACCACGTTCTTGCCGTCGGCGCCGCGGAAGTCGGCGAGCCGGACGCTCCTGCCGTGGTTGTCCTTCAGTTCGAAGTCCGGAGCGAGTGCACCGGTCTCGATCGCCATGGATGCTCGTCCTTTCGCAGTGCCCGGCGGGAAGGCGCCACGGAGAAGGCCCTGCGCCCTCCCGGGGCTCGACAGATGACGCCCACCCTACGCACCGGCATGCGAGGGGCCCCCGCCGACCGGTGTCGGCGAGGGCCCGCTCGAGGCTGCTTGCTACTGGCTGCTGAGGCTTGCGCGCTCGGACGCGGCGCTCGGTGTCAGCGCTTGGACTTCGCCGCCTTGGGGGTGACGAGCCGGCTGCCGGTCCAGTCCTTGCCGGCGTTGACGCTCTTGGTCTGCGACAGCCCTGACGTCTGTGCGGCCTCGTTGATGTCGCTCGGTTCGACGTAGCCGTCACGGCCGGTCTTGGGTGTCAGCAGCCAGACCACCCCGCCTTCGTCGATCAGACCGATGGCGTCCACCAGCGCGTCCGTAAGGTCGCCGTCCTCGTCGCGGAACCACAGCAGGACGGCGTCGGCCACGTCCTCGTATTCCTCGTCGACAAGCTCTTGGCCGATGACAGCCTCGATGGACTCACGGAGTTCCTGCTCGACGTCGTCGTCGTAGCCGATCTCCTGGACCACCTGTCCGGGCTCGAACCCCAGCCGTGCCGCCTGGTTGGTCCGTTCCTCCGCGTGGTCCGCGGTCGCGCTCACGGATTGCCTCCTGATCATGTTTCGGGAAATGCTTCAGCCGCGCGCGTACGCGGGGCATTGGCCGTAGTCCACACGGGCGGGACGGATCGCGCAAGTACCCGACGGCCGAGACCGCCTAAACGGTGACGTTCCGGGCCGCTTCATAGCATCTGCGGGCACTTCGGCATCCCCTCCCTGGGCGTGTGTCACTCCGTTCCTCCATTTTTGCCATGCTATGCCGCATCGCTACGCCATTCGAGCCCGAACTGTCGAACGAAACGCGTGGACGGGGTGGGCGTAAGGTTGCGATTTGACCTCAGCGGGGTCCGGGCTCGGGGTGCGTTTTTCCGGAGAGTGCGGGTTACCCCTCGGTAGAGATGACGTTTCCGTCGGTCGCAGTACACGATGGAGGCGGCGTACGTGCCGATCCCGCGAAGAAGCAGTATCCCGACGGCGTGCACTGCATCGATCGCGTGCAGCGGCACGACACGACCAAACAGCGAAGGAACAGCGTGGCTTCCGGATCCGATCGCAACCCGATCATCATTGGCGGCCTTCCCAGCCAGGTCCCGGACTTTGATCCCGAAGAGACCCAGGAGTGGCTCGACTCGCTCGACGCCGCTGTCGACGAGCGGGGGCGCGAGCGCGCCCGCTACCTGATGCTCCGACTGATCGAGCGGGCGCGCGAGAAGCGTGTGGCTGTGCCCGAGATGCGCAGTACGGACTACGTCAACACCATCGCCACCAAGGACGAGCCGTTCTTCCCCGGTAACGAGGAGGTCGAGCGCAAGGTCCTGAACGCCACCCGGTGGAACGCCGCGGTGATGGTGTCCCGCGCACAGCGGCCGGGCATCGGCGTGGGCGGCCACATCGCCACCTTCGCCTCGTCCGCCTCCCTCTACGACGTGGGCTTCAACCACTTCTTCCGGGGCAAGGACGACGGCAAGGGAGGCGACCAGATCTTCTTCCAGGGCCATGCCTCCCCCGGCATCTACGCCCGCGCCTTCCTGCTGGACCGGCTCAGCGAGGCCCAGCTGGACGGCTTCCGCCAGGAGAAGTCCAAGGCGCCCTACGGGCTGTCCAGCTACCCGCATCCGCGCTCGATGCCGGACTTCTGGGAGTTCCCGACCGTGTCGATGGGCCTCGGCCCGCTCGGCGCGATCTACCAGGCCCGGATGAACCGCTACATGGAGGCGCGCGGCATCGCCGACACCTCCGACTCGCACGTGTGGGCCTATCTGGGCGACGGCGAGATGGACGAACCCGAGTCGCTCGGCCAGCTCTCCATCGCGGCCCGTGAGGGCCTGGACAACCTGACCTTCGTGGTGAACTGCAACCTGCAGCGCCTCGACGGCCCGGTGCGCGGCAACGGCAAGATCATCCAGGAGCTGGAGTCGCAGTTCCGCGGCGCCGGCTGGAACGTGATCAAGCTCGTCTGGGACCGCTCCTGGGACCCGCTGCTCGCGCAGGACAGGGACGGCGTCCTGGTCAACCGGCTGAACACCACGCCGGACGGCCAGTTCCAGACGTACGCGACGGAGACCGGCGCCTACATCCGCGACCACTTCTTCGGCGACGACCAGCGGCTGCGCGCCATGGTCGAGAACATGACCGACGAGCAGATCCTGCACCTGGGCCGCGGCGGTCACGACCACCAGAAGGTCTACGCGGCGTACGCGGCGGCCAAGGCCCACAAGGGCCAGCCGACGGTGATCCTGGCGCAGACCGTCAAGGGCTGGACGCTCGGGCCGAACTTCGAGGGCCGTAACGCGACCCACCAGATGAAGAAGCTCACGGCCGACGACCTCAAGCGCTTCCGTGACCGGCTGCACCTGCCGATCGCCGACAAGGAGCTGGAGGGCGGCGCGCCGCCGTACTACCACCCGGGCCGGGACTCGGAAGAGATCCAGTACATGCACGACCGCCGCAAGTCCCTCGGCGGGTACGTACCGACGCGTGTCGTACGGGCGAAGCCGCTGGCCCTGCCGGCGGACAAGACCTACGCGGCGGTGAAGAAGGGCTCGGGCCAGCAGTCGATCGCGACGACCATGGCCTTCGTCCGGCTGCTCAAGGACCTCATGCGGGACAAGGAGATCGGCAAGCGGTTCGTGCTGATCGCCCCCGACGAGTACCGCACGTTCGGCATGGACTCGTTCTTCCCGAGCGCCAAGATCTACAACCCGCTGGGCCAGCAGTACGAGTCGGTCGACCGCGAGCTGCTGCTGTCGTACAAGGAGTCGCCGACGGGCCAGATGCTGCACGACGGCATCTCGGAGGCCGGCTGTACGGCTTCGCTGGTCGCGGCGGGTTCCGCGTACGCCACGCACGGCGAGCCGCTGATCCCGGTGTACGTCTTCTACTCGATGTTCGGTTTCCAGCGCACCGGCGACCAGTTCTGGCAGATGGCGGACCAGCTGTCGCGCGGCTTCGTCCTGGGCGCGACGGCGGGACGGACCACGCTGACCGGTGAGGGCCTGCAGCACGCGGACGGCCACTCGCAGCTGCTGGCGTCGACCAACCCGGCGTGCGTCGCCTACGACCCGGCCTACGGGTACGAGATCGCGTACATCGTCAAGGACGGGCTGCGCCGGATGTACGGCCCCGACGCCTACGGTCCGGACAGCGAGAACATCTTCTACTACCTGACGGTCTACAACGAGCCGATCCAGCACCCGGCCGAGCCCGCCGACGTGGACGCCGAGGGCATCGTCAAGGGCATCCACCGGCTCAGCGGCGCGGCCGGCGGCTCCATCCCGGCGCAGATCATGGCGTCGGGCGTCGCGGTGCCGTGGGCGATCGAGGCCCAGCGGATCCTCGCCGAGGACTGGAACGTCAAGGCCGACGTCTGGTCGGCGACGTCCTGGAACGAGCTGCGCCGCGAGGCCGTCGAGGTGGAGCGGCACAACCTGCTCCACCCGGAGGAGGAGCAGCGCGTCCCGTACGTGACGCGGAAGCTGTCGGGCGCCGAGGGCCCGTTCGTCGCGGTCTCCGACTGGATGCGTTCGGTGCCGGACCAGATCGCCCGCTGGGTGCCGGGTCCTTACCAGTCGCTGGGCGCCGACGGGTTCGGCTTCGCCGACACCCGGGGTGCCGCGCGGCGCTTCTTCCACATCGACGCGCAGTCGATCGTCCTCGGTGTGCTCACGGAGCTGGCGAAGGAAGGCAAGATCGACCGGTCGGCACTGAAGCAGGCGCTGGACCGCTACCAGCTGCTCGACGTGTCGGCGGCCCACCCGGGCGCCGCGGGCGGCGACGCGTAACAGCGCGCAGGTCACCGGAGTGACGGAGGGCGGCGGAACCCCGAGGGGGCTCCGCCGCCCTTCTCCGCATCACCCTTGCTCAGGCCCGTCGCCGGAACGGACTCTCTCCGGCGTCGCGCGCGGTCCTGCCCGGCCCGCGACCGCTTCCGGCCGCGTGAGCGGGGGGCTCTGCGCGTACGGGCCTTCCGCACCCCGACTACCCCGCTTCAGCTCTCCCAGACCTTGAAGGCCCGGACCCGGTATGGCGAGTGCGGCACCCAGGTGCCGCCGCCGGGGTACGTCTCGAACTCGCCGGTCTCCGCGCACTCCGCCGACTGGTAGGTGGTGACGGGCCGTCCGGTGCGGTTGACCAGGGACTGCGCCGAGGTGCCGGGCGGCAGGGGTACGCAGCTCTCGATGCCGGTGTCGGCCAGTTCATGGGTCCGCCGGACGCCGGTGAAGTCGCCCTGGTCCCAGAGGCACAGCTCGCCCGGTGCGCACGCCCCGAGCCGGGGAGGTGCGGCGGCCACGGCCGTGGCCGCCGTCTGCGGCAGCAGTCCGGCTGCCGCGAAGGCGAAGGCGACGGCGAGCGCGCCGAGGGTGGCGGTGGTGATGGTCGTACGCATAGGAATCGGCCCCCGTGAATCGGTCAGGTTTTCGTTGCCACCACTCTGACCTGCGACGGACCTGCTGCGGAAGATCCACCGGGGATGCCCACCCGGATAGGCGACAGCCCTGCCGGAACGTTCCGGCAGGGCTGTCGTATGTGAGGAATTGACGTCGGGTCAGCTCCGGGTTGACGTCAGATGTGCGCCGCTCCGCCCGCGGCGTCCGCGTTCTCGCCGCGCTTCGTCAGCAGCGCGACAAAGACCGCGACGGTCGCCACGATGCCGGCGACGAGGCAGGCCAGACCCATGCCCGACATGAAGGTGTCGTGCGCGACGGACGTGATCTTCGCGGCGACCTCGGCCGGCATGCCCTTCTGCACCGGGGCGATACCGACCTGGACGGCCTCGGCCGCCTGGCCCGACTGGGCGCCGTTGAGCGGGGGAAGGCCCGCCTTGGCCCAGTTGCCCGGCAGTTCGCTGGAGACCCGCGACGCCATCACGGCGCCGAGCACCGCGGTGCCGAGGCTGCCGCCGATCTGCATGGCGGACTGCTGCAGACCGCCCGCGACGCCGGACAGCTCCATCGGGGCGTTGCCGACGATGACTTCGGTCGCGCCGACCATGACGGGGGCGAGGCCGAGGCCGAGCAGCGCGAACCAGATCGACATCTCGACCGTGCCCGTGTCGACCTTCAGCGTCGACATGCCGAACATGGCGACGGCGGTGAAGATCATGCCGCCCGCCAGGGGTATCCGCGGGCCCACCTTCGTGATCACCATGCCGGCGAGCGGCGAGGCGACGATCATCATGCCGGTGAGCGGCAGCAGATGGAGACCCGCGTCGACCGCCTTCATACCGTGCACGTTCTGCAGGTAGAACGTCACGAAGAAGAGCCCGCCGAGGAAGGCGACGGCCATCAGCACCATCAGCACGACACCGGCCGACAGCGGTACGGACCGGAAGAGCGCCAGCGGGATGAGGGGTTCCTTGACCCTGGTCTCCCAGAAGGCGAAGAGCCCGAAGCAGACCAGCGAGACGACGATGAACGTCCAGGTCAGCAGGTCACCCCAACCCCAGGTCGGGGCCTTGATGATGGCCCAGACGAGACAGAACATGGCGACGGAGAGCAGCGCGATACCGAGGATGTCGAAGGACTTCGGAGCGTTCTCCGCGCGGTGGTCCTTGAGGATCAGCAGACCGAGCACCAGCGCGAGCGCGCCGACCGGGACGTTGATGAAGAACACGGACTGCCAGCTGACGTGCTCGACCAGCAGCCCGCCGAGCAGCGGCCCGGCGGCGGTGGACACGCCGATGACCATGCCCCAGATGCCGATGGCCATGTTGAGCTTCTCGGCCGGGAAGGTGGCACGCAGCAGGCCGAGCGCCGCCGGCATCAGCAGCGCGCCGAAGAGGCCCTGGAAGACGCGGAAGACAATCACCAGGGTGATGCTGTGGGAGAGGCCGATGGCCCCGGAGGCGGCGGCGAAGCCGGTGACGCCGATGAGGAAGGTCTGGCGGTGGCCGAAGCGGTCACCGAGCTTGCCCGCGGTGATCAGCGCCACCGCGAGTGCGAGGAAGTATCCGTTGGTGATCCATTGGACATCCGCGAAGGACGCGCCGAGGTCCTTCTGGATGGCTGGGTTCGCGATCGCGACGATGGTGCCGTCGAGCGCCACCATCATGACGCCGATGGCCACGGAGAAGAGCGTCAGCCAGGGGTGGCCGCGCAGTCCCTTGGAAGGCGCCGAAGCCGGGGATTCCGGGGACTGTGGCGCCTGTTCGACGGTGGTCTGACTAGTCATACCGACAAGTTAGTGTCAGCCACTGACAGTTGACAAACCAATTCACAAGCCGGTAACTGTCATGTAGCTCACATGTCACGCACAGGTACGCTGATCAGGGGAAAAGCAGACCGGAATGAGGCTCAGGTAGTGACTGTCGGGCAGCCTGTAGGGCTGCGCGCCCGCAAGAAGCAGCGCACTCGCGACGCCCTGCTGCGCGCCGCGCTCGAATTCTTCACCACCCGCGGGTACGAGCAGACAACGGTCGATGAAATCGCCGATGCCGTCGAGGTCTCGCAGCGTACGTTCTTCCGCTACTTCGCCAGCAAGGAGGAGGTCGCCTTCGACGTCGTCTCGACGGTCGAGGGGGAGTTCGTCGCGGCGCTGCGGCAACGGCCCGCCCACGAGGGCCCGTTCGAGGCGATGCGCAACGCCGTCGCCGTCGGCTGGGACCGCGTGGACGAGGCGATCATGGCCGTCGTCCCGGTCGAGCTGTACATGCGGACGTACCAGATGATCGAGTCGACGCCCGCGCTGCTCGCCATCCATCTGCGCCGCGCCAGCGTGCTGGAGGACGAGATCGCCCGGCTCGTCGCCGAGCGCGCGGGTCTCGACATGGACACCGATCCGCGGCCACGGGTCGCCGTCGCCGCCTTCACCGGCGTGCTCAGACTGGCGGGCCGGCTCTGGGGACAGGGCACTGATCCGAGCCTGGAGGCGCTGCGCGCGCTGACGGAGGGTTATCTGGACCAGCTGGCCCCCTCGCTCACCGGCGAGTGGGGACATGCCCGGCCGAAGCCGTATATGCGCGGCGGACAGGCGTCGTAGCGTTACCGTCGGTTCATTCCCACGTATGCCGTGATCTGCTTCACCCTTGTCGTGAGGGGTGCCACGTGTCTTCTAGGGTGGTCTGTCAGTGACTTCCTTCAGCCCCACCTCCGCCCTCACCGTGTGGCGCACCCTGCTCGCGCTCGCCGTGGTGTTCGTGATGCTGGCAACGACCGGCTGGACCGCTGTACAGCAGCAACGCGGCCCTGGTGAACCCCTGGAGGCCGCCTTGGCCGCGTGGCGCAGGGCG
>NZ_JTIY01000001.1:3959310-3961131 GCF_000818175.1 Streptomyces sp. AcH 505 | reverse complement strand
CCAGCGGCTGCCCGACCCGGCCGCCCCGCCGAAGCGCCTCGCGGCCTTCTTCGGCTCCCTGACCGCCGCCGAACAGACGCGACTCGCCGACCGCTTCCCGCTGGTCGTCGGCAATCTCAACGGCGCTCCCGTCACCCTGCGCTACCGCGCCAACCGGCGCGCCCTCGACCAGGCACGCAGGATCGAGACGCGCCGGATGCGCGACGTGAGACTGTCGGCCGACGGCCGCAGCGACGCCGGGCGCACCATGCGCCGCTACGAGTCGCTGCTGCGCGGCAAACGGCAGATCCTCGCCTTCGACCCCTCAGGCAAGGGCCGGGCCGCCGAGGTCTTCGGGGACCTGGACAGCGCCCGGCGCGTCTCGGTCGTCGTCCCCGGTGTCGACACGGACCTGCTGTCGTTCGAGAAGTTCAACGACAAGAAGTACACGGCGCCCGTGGGCATGGCCGAGTCGCTCTACGCGGCCGAGCGCGCCGCGGCGCCCGACACGCACACCGCCGTGATCGCCTGGGGCGACTACACCGCGCCCGCCGGGCTCGGCATGGACGCGGCCACCGGCAAGCTCGCGGAGAACGGCGCGGTACGGCTGTCGGCGCTCACCGGCGCGCTGCCTGGCCGGTCGAGCGTCTCGCTGTTCTGCCACAGCTACGGCTCCGTGGTGTGCGGCGTGGCGGCCGACCAGCTGCCGTCCAGGGTCGCCGACGTGGCCGTGGCCGGCAGCCCGGGGATGCGGGTGGCGGACGCCCGCCAGTTGCACACCGACGCCCGGGTCTGGGCGATGCGCGACAGCGACGACTGGATCGAGGACGTGCCGCACCTGGACTTCGCCGGGCTCGGCCACGGCGCCGACCCGATGGCACGCGGCTTCGGCGCCCGGGTCATCTCGGCGGCCGGCGCGCGTGGTCACGGCGGCTACTTCGAACCCGGTACCGAGAGCGTCGGCAACTTCGCCGAGATCGGCGTCGGCGCGTACGCGGCGGTGACATGTGCCCACGGAGGCAGCACGTGCCGCAGTGGAATCCGTGGTGCGGGAGAGAGCTGACGCGCGTAGATTTTCCTGCTTCGGCAGCAGACGCGCGGGCGCACGCCGCCTAAGATGCACCACATGGGTGATGTGCTGGCCGGAATTCATACCACCTGGGAGTTCGAGGGCGACTCCGTGCTCGTCCGCTTCGAAAGAGGGATACGCACGCCGAAGCTCCTCCAGACCCTCCGCGAACGCCGCATCCCCCACAAGGCGTTGTCGTCGGTCACCCTCTCCCCGGGCAAACGCGGAACCGTCGTACTGCACGCCGTGCCACGGCCGGGCGCCGACCCGCTGATGGACGCGGCGGCGGGGCAGCTCAAGGAGAGCTGCGACCCGTACCGGCTGGTGGTCCCCGCGGGGCGCGAGACGCTCGCCGAGTACTACGCCGACGAGCTGCGGGCCGTGCTCACCAGGACCGCCGGGTCGGCGGACCCGGGTACGGACGAGCCTGAGCCCGCCGAGCGCTATCTGGTGACGGCGCCCGAAGCGCCGCTGCTGTTCAAGGCGTACGACGGCAAGGCCTCCTTCGACGGCAGCCGGGTCACCTTCCGGTGGTTCTGGACGGGCGCCTCGTCCGCCAAGTGGAAAGCAGGCGACCAGAGTTTCCACGTCGCCGAACTGCGCGGGGTCGAGTGGCGCTCCCCCGAGGTCTTCGACGGCCATCTGCGGCTGCTGCGGCGCGGCGACGGCGAGGCGGACGCGCCGGACCCCGAACGGCCGGGCCAGGCCGACCACGACCCGGCGGCGGTGGTGTTCGGGCTCGGCTACGGGCCCGTCCACGAGTCGCTGCCGTT
>NZ_JTIY01000001.1:3941529-3959285 GCF_000818175.1 Streptomyces sp. AcH 505 | reverse complement strand
GTACTGGCCGCCGTACGGGGCGCGGGCCGCAGCCCGGTGCCCGTCCCCGCGACGGCGGGCAACGCGCGCGGCCCCGCCGCTGTCGCCGAGCGCATCCGGCATCTGGGCGAGCTGCACCGGGCGGGGCTCGTGACGGACGCCGAGTTCAGCGCGAAGAAGGCCGAACTGCTCGCCGAGCTGTGACGCGTACGAGCCGTGGAGCGTACAAGCCGTGACGCGTAGCACCTGGGTACGACGGCGGGACCGGGTCTCCCGGATGAGGCGGGGGCGCGGCGCCTTGCCTAGGCTGGGCAGGCCATGACTCCGGTCCGGACCCCGCAGCTGAGGAAGCCCCTTTGACCATTCGCGTGATCATCGTCGACGACCAGGCCATGGTGCGCGCCGGTTTCGCCGCGCTGCTGTCGGCGCAGGCCGACATCGACGTGGTGGGCGAGGCGCCGGACGGCAGGCGCGGCATCGAGGTCAGCCGTGCCACCCACCCGGACGTGGTGCTGATGGACGTGCGGATGCCGGAGCTGGACGGACTCGCCGCCGCACGGGAGCTGTTGGACCCGCCGGCCGGGGTGGTCCATCTGCCGAAGGTGCTGATGCTGACCACCTTCGACGTGGACGACTACGTCTACGAGGCGCTGCGCGCCGGCGCCTCGGGCTTTCTGCTGAAGGACGCGCCGCCCGCCGATCTGATCGCCGCCGTACGGGTCGTGGCGGCCGGTGACGCGCTGCTCGCGCCGTCCGTGACCCGGCGGCTGATCGCGGACTTCACCCAGCGGCGCCCCGTCCAGCGCAAGGACCCGGCCCTGCGGCTGCACGGCCTCACCCCACGCGAGACCGAGGTGCTGGAGCTGATCGCCAGGGGGCTCTCCAACCTGGAGATCGCCGCCGATCTGGTGGTCGCCGAGCAGACGGTGAAGACCCATGTCGGCCGGGTCCTGGCCAAGCTGGATCTGCGGGACCGCGCCCAGGCCGTGGTGTTCGCCTACGAGTCGGGACTGGTCACCCCGGGCGCCGCGAACTGACCCTCCCCTACCCGGGTATCACCCGGCGGTTGGCTCCCCGGTGTGATGTCCGCGCCGGTGTCCTCTTCCTACCTTTCTGCCGCACGCCACGGACGAGCAGCGGAAGAAGGAGCAGGACATGCGCCGTCGCACGAGGACACTGGCCGCCGCCGTACTGACGGCGATCGTGGTCGGGGGTACGGCCGGATGGGCCTTCACCGGCACGCAGACCCCGGTGACAGGCCCGCCTCCCGGGACTGCTTCATGGCGCGCCGACACCTCGCTCGGCAGGCCGCTCCCCGACCCCGTCACCTCGACGCCCCGTCAGACGGCCGCGTTCTTCGCGGACTTGACGGACGAACAGCGGCAGCAGCTGGTACGGCGGCACGCGTCGGTCGTCGGCAATCTCGACGGCGCGCCGCCCGCCCTGCGCTACGAGGCCAACGCCCTTGCCATCAGGGCCGGTCACGACCCGCGCTACCGGCACCTGGCCGGTGCCGGCCGGCAGATCCTGGCCTTCGACCCGCGCGGTCGCGGTCAAGTCGCCGAGGTGTTCGGCAATCTGACGAAGACTCAGCATGTGTCGGTGGTGGTGCCGGGATCCGACATCGACGCGTCCACCTTCGACCGTACGAAGGACCGCGACGGCGCGCTGGCGGGGATGGCGCGCTCGCTGCGGGCCGCGACGGGAAACCGTACCGCCGTGGTCGCCTGGGCCGGTTATACGACGCCGGTGGGGCTGGGTCTCGACGCGGCGACCGGCCGGCTCGCCGACGCGGGCGCCGACCGGCTGACCCGGTTCACCCGGGGACTCGAAGCGGCGGGCGTGGCGGAACCCGCGCTGTTCTGCCACAGCTACGGTTCGGTCGTCTGCGGCCTCGCCGCCCACGAGGTGCGCGTCAGCGACATCGTCGTGTTCGGCTCGCCCGGCATGCGGGCGCACAACGAGGCGCAGTTGCACACCCGCGCCCGGGTGTGGGCCGCCAAGGACCCGTCCGACTGGATCTCGAAGGTGCCCAACGTCGAACTGGCCGGGCTCGGCCACGGCGCCGACCCGACGGACCCGGACTTCGGCGCCCGCAGGGTCGACGCGTCGGACGCGCACGGGCACACCGGCTATCTGGCGCCGGGCACCGCGTCGCTCAGGGCCTTCGCGGCCATCGCCGAGGGGGACGTCCGATGAGGACGCCCCCCTCGCTCGCCGGCCGGCTCGCCGTACCGCCCGCTACTCGCGGCCCGCCGACGTGAACGCCATGTCGGCGTACCGGCCGCCCACGACCTGCCCGGCGATCGGCTCCAGCAGCTCCAGCTCGCTCTCCGTGAGGACGATCCGGGTGGCGGCGATGTTCTCCTCGATCCGGCTGCGCTTACGCGTCCCCGGGATGGGGACGACGGCCAGCCCGTACCGCGCGGCCCGCTGCTGCACCCAGGCCAGCGCGATCTGCCCGAGGGAGGCGTTGTGCCCCTCGGCGACCTTGCGCACCGGCGCCAGCAGCGCGGCGTTCGCCGCCGCGTTGTCCCCGGTGAACCGGGGCTGCTGCCGGCGGAAGTCGTCGGCCCCCAGCTCCTTGTCGGCACTGACGAACGAGCCGGTCAGGAAGCCGCGGCCGAGCGGCGAGTACGGCACGAGCCCGACGCCGAGGTCGACCGCCGCACCGATGACGCTGTCCTCGATGTCCCGGCTGAACAGCGACCACTCGGACTGCAGGGCGGCGATCGGGTGCACGGCCTGCGCCGTACGCAGCTCGGAGGCGGTGACCTCGCTCAGCCCCAGGTGCTTGACCTTGCCCTCGGCCACCAGCTCGGCCATGGCGCCCACGGTGTCCTCGATCGGGACGTTCACGTCCCTGCGGTGCATGTAGTACAGGTCGATCGCCTCCACGCCCAGGCGCTTGAGGCTGCCCTCGACGCACTGGCGCAGATACGGCCGGTCGTTGCGGATGGTCCGCTTCGTCGGGTCGGTCGGGTCGGTGCCCAGCGAGAACTTCGTCGCGAGGACGATCTCGTCGCGGTGCGCCTGGACGAACGGCGCGATGAACTTCTCGTTCTCGCCCGCGCCGTAGGCGTCGGCGGTGTCGTACAGCGTCACGCCCAGTTCCAGGGCGCGCTCCAGGGTGGCCCGCGCCTCGTCGACGTCGGTCGGGCCGTAGGACTGGCTCATGCCCATGCAGCCGAGCCCCTGGATGCCGGCCTCGGGACCATCGGTGCCGAGCCGTACGGTGGGGAGCTTGTTGTCGCCCATCAGGGTTCAGACCCTCTCCGGCGCGGTGCGCGCGCCCGCGTAAAAACTGATCTTGTGGTCGAGCACGGCGACGGTGTCGTGCAGCTCGGCGATCCGGTGCAGTACGTCGCGCCGGGTCCGCTCCAGCAGTTCCTGCCGCTCCTCGAAGGTGTCTTCGCCGATCCGGATCAGCTCGGCGTAACGGACCATGTCCGCCACGGGCATCCCGGTCAGCCGGAGTTTGCTGACGAAGGCGAGCCAGTCCAGGTCGCGGTTGCTGAACCGGCGCTGGCCGGTGTTGGACCTGTCGACGTGCGGCATCAGCCCGATCCGCTCGTACCAGCGCAGGGTGTGCGCCGTGAGTCCGGTGATCGCGGCGACCTCGCTGATCGTGTAGCGGTCCTGGCCGTCCGGGCGCGGATGCGCGAGGGGCGCCGATACGCAGATGTCGGTCCGGTCCTGGGTCGGCGCGGGGCTGCTCTCGATCAACGTCATACCCTCCACGCTAAATCCTTGGAGTGCACTCCAAGCAAGCGAAATCGGGTACGGCTTTCCAAGCTTGCGCGACTAGCGTGCCGACCATGACTGCTGCACGCCGCGCGGATCCGGCGGACGCCGGGGAACTGGTACGTCTGCGCACGATCATGCTGAATTCGCTGAAGCCTTCGACCGATACCGGCTGGCAGCCGGCCGCAGTCCGGGCGCTGCGCGAGCGGCTGGCCGACCCGGCCGGGGATCTCGCCGCGTTCGTCGTGGACGGTCCGGACCGTACAGGGATACTCGCCGCGTGCGCCGTCGGGGTGGTGGAGCACCGGCTCGGCAGCCCCGAGAACCCCGCGGGCACCACCGGCCACGTCTTCAGCGTCGCCACCGACCCGGCGATGCGCAGGCGCGGCTACTCACGTGCCTGCATGCGGGCGCTGCTGGGGTGGTACGAGGAGCGCGGCGTCCGCAGGATCGATCTGCACGCCTCACCCGAGGGCGAGCCGCTGTACGCCTCCCTGGGCTTCGCCCGCACCCCGGCTCCCGCCATGCGGCTGACGCTCTAGCGTCCTTTAGGCTCGTGGCCATGGAGAGCCTGGCACTCATCGAGAACTGGCCCGTGCCGAACGCGGCGGTGGCCGTCGTACGGGCCGACGGCACCGTCGTCGGGACGCACGGTCCGACGTCGCGGGCGTTCCCGCTCGCTTCCGTGACGAAGCCGCTCGCCGCGTACGCCGCGCTCGTCGCCTACGAGGAAGGCGCCGTCGAGCTGGACGAACCGGCGGGGCCCGAGGGGTCGACCGTCCGCCATCTGCTCGCGCACAGCAGCGGTCTGGCCTTCGACGAGCACCGCGCGACGAGCACTCCGGGCACCCGCAGGCTCTACTCGAACGCCGGCTTCGAAGTCCTCGGCGACCACATCGCCAAGGCGACCGAGATCCCGTTCGCCGACTATGTGCACCAGGCGGTGCTCGAACCGCTCGGGATGGTGTCGACGTCCGTGGCCGGCTCACCCGCCAAGGACGGCGTCTCGACCGTCGACGACCTGGTGCGGTTCGCCGCCGAACTCCAGACGCCCCGGCTGCTGGATCCGCGTACGGTCCTGGAGGCGACGACGGTCGTCTTCCCCGGGCTCTCCGGGGTGCTGCCGGGTTACGGCAACCAGAAGAACAACGACTGGGGGCTCGGCTTCGAGATCAGGGACGCCAAGTCCCCGCACTGGACGGGCAGTTCGTCCTCGCCGCGCACCTTCGGGCACTTCGGCCAGTCCGGTACGTTCCTGTGGGCCGACCCGGAGGCGGGCGCCGCGTGCGTGGCGCTGGCCGACCGGGACTTCGGGCCGTGGGCGGTGCAGGCCTGGCCGCCGTTCACCGACGCCGTGCTCGCCGAACTGGCCGCAGGCGCCTGAGAGTCGGACCGGCACCACCCACCCGACGATCAGCCCGCCATCTCCCAGACGAGCACCTCGGCCGCCGCACCGGCCGTCATCTCGATGCCCCGCGCGTCCGTGATCCGGGCCGAGTCGCCCGATTCCAGCTCCTCCTCGCCCAGCCACAGACTGCCGCGCACGACGTGGACGTAGACGTACGCGGCGTCCGGCACGGCCGCCCGCTCGCCCTCCTGCAACCGGCGTACGTGGAGCATCGCACCGGCCTGCGGGAGCGCGTACGGCGTGGAGTCGGCGATGCCGCGCACGATCTCGTACGCCGGTGCGCCGCCCGGCTCCAGCGGGGCGAGCCACATCTGTACGAAGACCAACTGACCCGTGCCGTCGTTGCGTTCGACATGCCGTACCCCGCCGCCCGAGCTGAGCCGCTGGACGTCGCCCGGCCGTACGACGGTGGCGTTGCCCGCCGAGTCCCGGTGGGTCAGCTCCCCTTCGACGACCCAGGTGACGATCTCGGTGTGGCTGTGCGGGTGTTCGTCGAACCCGGCGCCCGGCGCCAGCCATTCCTCGTTGCAGGCGAGCACGGCGCCGAAGCGGAGATTGTCCGGCTCGTAGAAACGGCCGAAGGAGAAGGCGTGCAGGGTCTCGATGCCCCGGTCCGCATCGCCTCCGAGATAACGGTCCTCTGCGTACCGCACAGTAATCACCGGACTACCGTAGCCCCGCCCGGCCAGGTACTCGCCCTGATAAGGCAGTCTTGTCCCCGTGCCTGAACCCGCGAACGAAGCCCATGAGCACTCCGCGACGCTGCGCCGCCTCGAACAGTCCTCCGGCCGGCTGGCCGCGAACGCCATCGCGCTCATGGACCAGACGCTGCCGTGGTACCGGGCGATGCCGCCGGAGAACCGTTCGTGGATCGGTCTCGTCGCCCAGGCCGGTATCGCCGCCTTCACCGAGTGGTTCCGGCATCCGGAGGCGCCGCAGGCCATTTCGACCGACGTCTTCGGCACGGCGCCGCGCGAGCTGACCCGGGCCATCACGCTGCGGCAGACCGTGGAGATGGTGCGGACCACGATCCAGGTCATGGAGACCGCCATCGAGGAGGTCGCCGCACCGGGCGACGAGTCCGTGCTGCGCGAGGCGCTGCTGGTCTACGCCCGGGAGATCGCCTTCGCGACGGCCCAGGTCTACGCGCAGGCCGCCGAGGCGCGCGGGGCGTGGGACGCGCGGCTGGAGTCCCTGGTCGTGAACGCCGTGCTGTCGGGCGAGGCCGACGAGGGCGCCGTCTCGCGGGCGGCGGCGCTCGGCTGGAACTCCCCTGAGCATGTCTGCGTGCTGCTCGGCACGGCGCCCGACGGGGACAGCGAGCTGACCGTCGAGGCGATCAGGCGGGCCGCCAGGCACGCCAAGCTCCAGGTGCTCACCGGGGTGCTCGGGGACCGGCTCGTGGTGATCGCGGGCGGCAGCGACAATCCGCTGCAGGTCGCGAAGGCGCTGATCGGCCCGTACGCGGCGGGGCCCGTCGTCGCGGGACCTGTCGTACCCGATCTGCTGGCAGCGACGAAGTCCGCGCAGGCCGCCGCTGCCGGTCTCAAGGCGTGCGCCGCCTGGCAGGACGCCCCCCGCCCGGTGCTCGCCGACGATCTCCTGCCGGAGCGCGCCATCGCGTCGGACCCGGCCGCTCGTGTCCAATTGGTGGAGGAGATCTACAGACCGCTGGAGGAAGCGGGTTCCGCGCTCCTGGAGACTCTGAGTGTCTATCTGGAGCAGGCGAGCAGCCTCGAAGGCGCGGCCAGGATGCTCTTCGTCCACCCCAACACCGTCCGCTACCGGCTACGACGTGTGACTGACGTCACCGGGTGGTCACCCTCCGATGTGCGCTCCGCGTTCACGCTGCGAATCGCCCTGATCCTGGGGAGGCTGGCCGCCTTGGAGTCGAAGTCCTAAGCTTTTGTAGGACTCTTACAGTTAGCTTCACGGTTCTTGGTCCCTGTCCCCAGGGGCGCCAACGACCGTCCACAAGAGAGAGTGTGAGGGTGCTCGTACTCGTCGCTCCCGGCCAAGGCGCTCAGACGCCCGGCTTCCTGACTCCCTGGCTCGACCTCCCCGGTACCGAAGACCGGCTGCGGGACTGGTCGGCCGCCATCGGCCTCGATCTGGTGCACTACGGAACGAAGGCCGACGCGGACGAGATCCGCGACACGGCGGTGGCCCAGCCGCTGCTGGTGGCCGCCGCGCTGCTGTCGGCCCGTCAGCTCTTCCCCGCCGGTGACCTGACGTCCGCCGTCGGCGCCGTCGCCGGGCACAGCGTCGGCGAGATCGCCGCCGTCGCGCTGGCCGGCGTCGTGTCGGACGACGCCGCGATGGGTCTGGTCCGTACGCGTGGCATGGCCATGGCCGACGCGGCAGCCGTCACGGAGACGGGTATGTCGGCGCTGCTCGGCGGCGACCCGGAGACGACGCTCCCGCATCTGGCGAAGCTCGGTCTGACGCCCGCCAACGTGAACGGCGGCGGGCAGATCGTGGCGGCCGGCACGCTCGAACAGCTCGCTGCGCTGGAGGCGGACAAGCCGGAGGGCGTCCGGCGTGTCGTGGCGCTCAAGGTCGCCGGGGCGTTCCACACCCGGCACATGTCACCCGCGGTCGAGCGGCTGGAGGCGGCGGCAGCCGCGCTGGACCCGGCCGACCCCGTCGTGCCGTACGTCTCGAACAAGGACGGCGAGACCGTCGCCACGGGCCTGGAGATCCTGACCCGGCTGGTGGGACAGGTCGCGAACCCGGTCCGCTGGGACCTGTGCATGGAAACGTTCACGCACCGGGGTGCCACAGCCCTTGTCGAACTCTGCCCCGGCGGTACGCTGACCGGCCTCGCCAAGCGTGCGATGCCCGGGGTCAAGACGCTCGCGCTGAAGACCCCCGACGACCTCGACGCGGCCCGCGCGCTGATCGCCGAGCACTCCTCCACGGCCGAATAGGAGCCAGAGAGCATGTCGAAGATCAAGCCCAGCAGGGGCGCCGCGCACGCGCGCATCATGGGCGTCGGCGGTTACCGCCCGACGCGCGTGGTGCCCAACGAGGTGATCCTCGAAACGATCGACTCGTCCGACGAGTGGATCCGCTCCCGCTCCGGCATCGCGACCCGGCACTGGGCGTCGCCCGAGGAGACCGTCTCCGCCATGTCCGTGGAGGCCGCGGGCAAGGCCATCGCCGACGCCGGGATCACCCCCGAGCAGATCGGCGGCGTGATCGTCTCGACCGTCTCGCACTTCAAGCAGACCCCGGCCATCGCGACCGAGATCGCCGACAAGATCGGCGCGGGCCGCCCGGCGGCCTTCGACATCTCGGCGGGCTGCGCGGGCTTCGGCTACGGGCTGACCCTCGCCAAGGGCATGATCGTCGACGGCTCGGCCGAGTACGTCCTGGTCATCGGCGTGGAGCGGCTGTCCGACCTGACCGACCTGAGCGACCGCGCCACGGCGTTCCTGTTCGGTGACGGCGCCGGCGCCGTCGTCGTGGGCCCGGCGAAGGAGCCGATGATCGGCCCGACCGTCTGGGGCTCCGAGGGCGACAAGTCCGAGACCATCAAGCAGACGGTCTCCTGGACCGAGTGGGGCGGCCCCGGCGAGAAGTTCCCCGCCATCACGCAGGAGGGCCAGGCGGTCTTCCGCTGGGCCGTCTTCGAGATGGCGAAGGTCGCCCAGCAGGCGCTCGACGCGGCCGGGGTCAGCCCCGCCGACCTGGACGTTTTCATTCCGCATCAGGCGAACATGCGGATCATCGACTCGATGGTGAAGACTCTGAAACTGCCGGAGAGCGTCACGGTCGCACGTGACGTGGAGACGACAGGCAACACCTCCGCCGCCTCGATTCCGCTCGCGATGGAGCGGCTCCTGGCGACCGGAGCGGCGAAGAGCGGCGACACCGCGCTCGTCATCGGCTTCGGGGCGGGTCTCGTGTACGCCGCGACGGTCGTTACCCTCCCCTAGGCACCGGATCTTTCCGGACCGTGCCACCACATTTCCCTCAGCCCAACATCGAAGGAGCGCCCACATGGCCGCCACCCAGGAAGAGATCGTCAGCGGTCTCGCCGAGATCGTGAACGAGATCGCCGGTATCCCGGTCGAGGACGTCCAGCTGGACAAGTCCTTCACCGACGACCTGGACGTCGACTCGCTGTCCATGGTCGAGGTCGTCGTCGCCGCCGAAGAGCGCTTCGACGTCAAGATCCCGGACGACGACGTCAAGAACCTCAAGACGGTCGGCGATGCTGCCGATTACATCGCCAAGCACCAGGACTGATCCAGTTCGTGCGTGACGCCACCCGGCGGTGGCGCCGTAAAAATTCAGCACCCTCTACACGTGGAGAAAGAATTCCAGTGAGCCCGACCAATCGCACCGTGGTCGTCACCGGTATCGGCGCAACCACACCACTGGGTGGCGACAGCGCATCGACCTGGGAAGGTCTCCTCGCGGGCCGCTCAGGCGCCCGCACGATCGAGGACGAGCGGTTCGCCGACCTGCCGGTACGGTTCGCCGCCCTCGCCGCGGTCGACCCCGGTGACGTCCTGCCGCGCCCGCTCGCCCGCCGACTGGACCGCTCGGCGCAGTTCGCGCTGATCGCGGCCCGTGAGGCATGGGCGGACGCCGGTTACACGGGCAAGGCCGGTGAGGACGCCGCTGTCGACCCCGACCGGCTCGGTACCGTCGTCGCCTCCGGCATCGGCGGTGTGATCACGCTGCTCGACCAGTACGACGTACTGCGGGAGAAGGGCGCACGCCGCGTCTCCCCGCACACCGTGCCGATGCTGATGCCGAACGGCCCCTCGGCCAACGTCTCCATCGAGGTGGGCGCCCGCGCGGGCGCACACACTCCCGTCTCCGCCTGCGCCTCGGGCGCCGAGGCGGTCGGGTACGCCGTCGAGATGATCCGTACCGGCCGCGCCGACGTGGTCGTCGCCGGCGGCACGGAGGCGTGCATCCACCCGCTGCCCGTCGCCGCCTTCGCCAGCATGATGGCCATGTCGAAGAACAACGACAACCCGACGGTGGCCTCCCGCCCGTACGACAAGGGCCGTGACGGCTTCGTCATCGGTGAGGGCGCCGGGATCGTCATCCTGGAGTCGGCCGAGCACGCGGCGGCGCGCGGCGCGAAGGTCTACTGCGAGATCCTCGGCCAGGGCGTCTCCTCGGACGCGCACCACATCGCGCAGCCCGAGCCGACCGGCCGCGGCATCGCCAAGGCGCTGGAGAACCTGTTGGCTTCGACCGACCTCAAGCCGGCCGAGGTCGTCCACCTCAACGCGCACGCCACCTCGACCCCGCAGGGCGACATCGCGGAGATCAGGGCGCTGCGCCAGGTGCTGGGCGACGACCTGGACCATGTGGCCGTCTCGGCGACGAAGTCGATGACGGGCCATCTGCTGGGCGGCGCCGGCGGTATCGAGACGGTGGCGACGGTCCTCGCGCTGCACCACCGCACCGCTCCCCCGACGATCAACATCGACGAGCTCGACGAAGAGGTGGAGGCGGACATCGTCCGCGACAAGCCCCGCGCGCTCCCCTCGGGCACGATCGGCGCGATCAACAACTCGTTCGGCTTCGGCGGCCACAACGTGGTCGTGGCGTTCCGTACGGTCTGACGACGCGACAGCGCAACGCCAGGTGCCCCGCCCGAAAACCGGGCGGGGCACCTGCGCGTTCCGGGCCTGACGCCAGGCCCTAGTCGAAGCTGGCGAAGTACGAGGCCGCCATGTCCTTGTCGCCGTGGCCCTGTTCCTCGGCGCGGCGGAAGCGTTCGGCGCCCGCCGCCGTGAGGTCCATCCGTACGTCCGCCGCTTCCGCCGCCTCGACGATCAGCCGCGCGTCCTTGGCGGCCGTGGAGAGGGCGAAGCTCGGCGGCTCGTAGCCGTCGGACAGGATCACGTCGGACTTGATGTGCAGATAGCCGCAGTCGATGCCCCCGCCGGCGACCGCGTCGAAGAAGCTCTGCGGGTCGACGCCGAGCCCCTTCGCGAGGCCCAGCGTCTCGGCCGTGCCGTGGGTGAGGGCCAGCACCCAGTTGTTGCAGACGAGCTTGAGCCGGGTGGCGGCCGCCGTCGTGGCGTCGTCGCCGACCCAGATCGTGCGCTGGCCGATCGCTTCGAGTACGGAGCCGACCTTGGCGCGCGCCTCATCGGGTCCTGCGGCGAGCACCGTCAGCTGTCCGGCCTCGGCGGGGCCCTTCGTGCCGAGCACCGGGGAGTCGACGAACAGGACGCCCGCCTGCCGGGCCAGCTCGGCCAGCTCAGCGACGGAGTCGAGGTCGACGGTGGTGGCCTGCAGCCAGACGGCGCCGGGCCGCAGCCCCGGCGCCGCGGCCGTGGCGGCCTCCAGGGCCGCGGGGCCGTCGTACAGCGTGGTGATGACGGTGTCGGCGCCGGTCACGGCCTCCGCCGCGGTCGCGGCGAGTTCGGCGCCTTCGGCGGCCAGCGGCTCGGCCTTGGCGGCGGTGCGGTTCCAGACCCGTACGGTGTGGCCGGTACGGAGCAGGTTGTGGGCGATCGCCGTGCCCATGATGCCGGTACCGAGGACAGCTACTGTCGAATGTTCAGCCATGGGACCTACCGTAAGGGCGGCCCGTGGCGCGGCTGCGGACGGCGGTCGGACGATCTGTCAGACGACCTGTCAGACGACCTGGTGCAGCCAGCGGACCGGGGCGCCCTCACCGGCGTAGCGGAAGGGCTCCAGCTCGTCGTCCCACGGCTTGCCGAGCAGCTTGGCGATCTCCGCCTCCAGCCGCGTCTCGCCGTGCTGCGAGCGGGCGAGGGCGGCGCGCAGCCGGTCCTCGGGGACCAGGATGTCGCCGTGCATCCCGGTGACGGCGTGGAAGATGCCCAGGTCGGGCGTGGCGCTGTAGCGCTCGCCCTCGGCGGTGGGGCAGGGCTCGGCCGTCACCTCGAAGCGCAGCATCTGCCAGCCGCGCAGGGCGGACGCGAGTTTGGACGCGGTGCCCGCCCGGCCCTGCCAGGAGAACTCGGATCTCCAGGTGCCGGGGGACGCGGGCTGGCGGATCCAGTCGAGCTGGACCCGCAGGCCGAGCACGCCTGCCACCGCCCATTCGATGTGCGGGCACATCGCGCGTGGTGCGGAGTGAACGTACAGAACTCCACGTGTCGTCACCGGGACCTCCAGTGTGGGACGAGGTTCGCCTTTCCCAGCGGCCTCAGTAAACATCATCGGGAGTTAAACTCCGCAAAAGGGACAGCATGTGACGTGATGTAATTTACCGGAGCCTGCGGAACGGGCGCCTCTGGTTCGACGTGGCAAAAGCTACCGTGCGGCGGAGGGCCGGGGGTGTCGTACGGTCGGTCCGGGGGCCGATTCACGCGAAGCTTTCACTCGCCAGGACTCAGGGGAGCGTGTTCATGGGGGTAGGACGCCAGAAGGGCCGGGTACGGTTCTGCGCCGCGACGGTCGTGACAGCGGCCGTGCTCGCGGGCAGCGGGGTGCTGGCCGGCTGTGGCTCGTCCGGGGGACCGCCGGACGGCGGTGCGTCGAGGCGGGCAAGCCCTGCGCCGAAGCCCGTCCCGGTCTGGAACCGCAGCCCGCGCTCGGTGGCCGCGGTCGGCGACTCGATCACCCGTGGTTTCGACGCGTGTGTGCCGTTCAGCGACTGCCCCGAGGTGTCCTGGGCGACCGGCACGGACAGCGGTGTGGACAGCCTCGCCACCCGGCTCGTCGGCGCGCCGACCGCCGCGAAACGCAGCTGGAACGAGGCGCGGTCAGGGGCCCGGATGGCGGATCTGCCGGGCCAGATGGCGCAAGCGGCGCGGCGCGTGCCGGATCTGGTGACGGTCATGGTCGGCGCCAACGACGCCTGCCAGGACTCGGTGGACCTGATGACGCCGGTGGCCGATTTCCGTACGTCGTTCACCGCCGCCATGCGCCGGCTGCGGACCGGCGCCCCCAAGGCGCAGGTGTACGTGTCGAGCGTGCCCGACCTGAAGCGGCTCTGGTCGACGGGGCGTGACAACCCGCTGGGCCGGCAGATCTGGAAACTGGGGATCTGCGCGTCGATGCTCGGCGATTCGCAGGACGACGGCGCGGCGGCGCAGCGCCGCAGGGCGACGGTGTACGACCGGGTCGTGGCGTACAACGGCGTGCTGAAGGACGTGTGCGCGAAGGATGTGCGCTGCCGCTACGACGGCGGGGCGGTCTTCGACTTCCGGTTCACCGGCGAGCAGCTGAGCCCGTGGGACTGGTTCCATCCCAGCAAGGACGGCCAGGGCGAGCTGGCGGAGATCGCGTACCGCAATGTCACCGCTCTCAGAGCCCCGGCGTAGGGTTTCGCCGTGACTGACATACGCCGCGAAGAAGCCGGTACGACGGCCGACTCCACCCCTGTCCACGCCTGGACGCTGGAGCGGGCCGGTACCCGGGTCAGGCTGCTGACGTACGGCGGTGTCATCCAGTCGCTCCAGGTGCCCGGCCGGGACGGTACGCGGGCGGACGTGGTGCTGGGGCTGCCCGCCCTGGCGGACTATCTGACATCCGGTGGCCCGTACTTCGGCGCGCTGATCGGCCGGTACGCGAACCGGATCGGGGGCGCGGCCTTCACCCTCTACGGCCGGACGTACCGGCTGCCGGCCAACGACGGGGACAACTGCCTGCACGGCGGCGGGTACGGCTTCGACCGGCGGGTGTGGGACGCGGAGCCCGTCGAGGACGGCGTGCGGCTGTCCCGGACCAGCCCGGACGGCGAGGAGGGCTTCCCCGGCCGGCTGGACGTCTCGGCGGCGTACACGCTGACGGCCGCGGGGGCGCTGCGGATCGACTACCGGGCGGTGACGGACGCGCCGACACCGGTCTGTCTGACCAACCACACGTACTGGAACCTCGGCGGCGCCGGCAGCGGCCCCGCGGGCGGCCATGAACTGCGCATCGCCGCCGGGCACATCACGCCGGTGGGCCCGGGTTCCGTCCCGACGGGCGAGCTGACGCCGGTCGGCGGGACCCGGTTCGACTTCCGCGAGGCGCGGACCGTGGGGAAGGGGTACGACCACAACTTCGTGCTGGACACCGCGGGTCCCGACGAGGTGGCGGCCGAGCTGTACGACCCCGTCTCGGGGCGGCTGCTGACCGTGACGACGACCGAGCCGGGGATGCAGCTGTACACCGGCGACAGCTTCGACGGGAAGCCGTTCGGGCCGGGTGACGGCGTCGCGCTGGAGACACAGCACTTCCCCGACTCGCCCAACCGCCCGGAGTTCCCCGCCACGGTGCTGCGGCCCGGTGAGGTGTACACGTCCTCGACAACGTACGCCTTCGGGGTCCGCTAAGCCGGATCCTCCGTTGCTCCCGGGGGCCGCGCGTATGTGTACGGCCCCGGGGCGGTGTCAGGTTCCGCCTCGGGGCCGTACACGTTTTCTCCCCCTACCCCCGGCTATGCCTCGGTATCCACCACGGCACTCAACCGGCGGTCGGCGACGGAACGGGCGGCCTGGATCTCATATCTGCCCGCGACGTACGTCCAGGAACCGGACTCCTCGTCCCAGATCTCGAAGGCCCTGCGCGGCAGCGGGATCCGCGCCTCGACGCTCTCCCCCGGCGCCGCCTCGACCGAGGCGAACCCGGCCAGCCAGCGGGCGGGCCGCTCCACCGTCGGCGCGCCGTCCGCGCTCGCGACGGGCGCGAGATAGATCTGGACGACCTCACGGCCCGCGCGCGGCCCGCTGTTGGTCAGCCGCACCCGCACCTCGGTGCCGGTGGCCTCGATCGTCTCGTAGCTCCACTCGGTGTAGCCGAGCCCGTGGCCGAACGGGTACGCGGGGGTCGTACCGGCCCGCTCCCAGGCCCGGTAGCCGATGAAGACGCCCTCGGTGTAGTGGAGTTCGCCCTCGGCCGTCGGGGTGGTGTCCGAGACGGGCGCGTCGGCGAGCACGGCGGGCCAGGTGGTCGGCAGCCGGCCGCCGGGCTCCTCGGCGCCGAGCAGGACGTCGGCGAGCGCAGCGCCGCCCTCCTGGCCGGGGAACCAGCTCAGCAGGACGGCCGCCACGTCGTCGCGCCACGGCAGCTCCACGGGCGAGCCGGTGTTGACGACCACGACGGTGTTGGCGTTGACGGCGGCGACGGCCCGTACGAGGTCGTCCTGGCGGCCCGGGAGCTTGAGGTCCTTACGGTCGAAGCCCTCGGACTCGACGGCGTCGGTGGTGGCGACCACGACGACAGCGGTGTCGGCGGCGCGGGCCCCCTCGACGGCCTCGGCGATCAGCTCGTCCGGGTCGAACTGCGGCCCGAGGTGGAGCAGCGAGAAGCTGACGGCGGCCATCGGGAGGTCGTCGGCCTTGTGGACGACGTCGCGCAGCGAGACCTCGACGGGCACGCCCGCCGTCAGCTCGACCCGGGCGCGCTCGGTGGGCTTGCCGAAGAAGGCGGCGAACGGGTCGGAGTCGGTGCCCCGTCCCTGCTCTCCTTCGAAGACGGTCTCGCCGCCGACGGCGAGCGTGAGGCCGCCGACGCCGCGGGTACCGAAGGTGTGCTCGCCGCTCTCGCGCGGGGTGAAGGTGCCGCGGATCTCGACCGTGTGGAGCTCGTCGAACGCGACGCCGTCGGGCAGGTCGCTGCCGACCCACTGGACCCGGCCGTTGGGCAGCGGGTCACTGGCCAGCACCCGCCCGTCGGCTGCCGTGCAGACGGCCGCCAGCGCGAACCCCTTCTCGGCGACGGCGAGTTCGGTGCTGGGGTCGGCTCCGACGGTGTAGGTCAGGGCGCCTTCGGGCAGCGCGGCCGTGAGCCCGTCGAGCGGCGAGACGACATGGTCGGGGAAGACCGTCGCCGAACCGCCGCCGAGGATACGGGCGTCGCGCGCCGCGGCGCCGCTGAGGGCGATCGTGCCGGCTGCCGGGTCGAGCGGCAGCGCGGGGCGCCCGTCCCGTACGTCGTTGCGTACGAGCACGAAGGAGCGGCGGGCGATCTCGCGGGTCAGCGCGTCGCCGTCGACGGTCGCGGGCGGCTCGGTCACGACGGCGGGGGCGCCGTCCAGGACGCCGACGCGGGCGGCGAGCCGCAGGACGTTGCGTACGGCTTCGTCGACCGCCGCCTCTTCGACCTCACCGGCCCTGACGGCGGCGGCGAGCGCGGGGCCGTACACCGTCTTGGGACCCGGCATGGCGACGTCGAGGCCGCCGATGAGGGCGCCGGTGGTGGAGCGCGCCGCCAGCCAGTCGGAGACGATGTACCCGTCGAACCCCCATTCGCCGCGCAGGACTTCACGCTGGAGGTAGCGGTGCTCGGTCATGCTCGTGCCGTTGACCGTGTTGTACGCGGCCATGATGCCCCAGGGGTGGGCGTTGGCGACGATCGCCTCGAACGGCGCGAGGTACAGCTCGCGCAGCGGCCGGGGGGTGACGACGTTGTCGACGGTGAAGCGGTCCGTCTCGGCGTCGTTGGCGACGAAGTGCTTGACGGTGGTGCCGACTCCGCCGTCCTGCACGCCCTGGACGTAGCCGGTGCCGATCGCGCCGGTGAGGAAGGGGTCTTCGCTGTACGCCTCGAAGTGCCGGCCGCCGAGCGGCGAGCGGTGCAGGTTGACGGTCGGTGCGAGCAGGACGTGCACGCCCTTGCGGCGGGCCTCCTGGGCGAGCAGCCGGCCGGCCCTGCGGGCGAGACCGGGGTCCCAGGCCGCGGCGAGCGCGGTCGGCGAGGGGAGCGCGACGGACGGGTCGTCGGCCGTCCAGCGGACGCCGCGTACCCCGACGGGCCCGTCGGACATGACCAGTGAGGCGAGGCCGATCTGGGGAAGCGCCGGCAGGGACCACTGGTCCTGCCCGGCGAGCAGCCGTGTCTTGGCGTCCAGGTCGAGCTTGCCGAGCGCCGCCTCCACGGCGTCGTTACGTGCCTCGTCGGCCCCTGTGCTGGGTGCGCCTGCCACGGCCGTACCTCCTCGTGAACGTCCGGAATGATGGTTACATGGTGAACCTGCCGCCTGTAAGTGGGTAGGGTTCGTAATTCTTTCGTTACATTGATGGCGGGAAGGACCGAGCTGGATGGCGAGAGCCAGGACTGAGGAGCGGCGCGCCGAGATCCTCCGCGCGGCCTTGGAGGTGATCGCCGAGCGCGGCTACCGGGGCACCACGCTGGGCGCTGTCGCCGAGCGGGTGGGCCTCACCCAGCAGGGGCTGCTGCACCACTTCCCCACCAAGGAGGCCCTGCTGGTCGCGGTCCTGGAGGACCGGGACACCTGGGACACGGGGGGCGGCGGCAGCGACCGCAAGGGATGGCGGCTCGAACTGCTCACCTCACTGGTGGACTACAACGCGATGCGGCCCGGCATCGTGCAGACCTTCTCCGCGCTCCTCGGCGAGTCCGTCACGGAGGACCACCCGGCGCGGGACTTCTTCACGCACCGCTACGACCAGGTGCGGGGCAACATGACGGCGGTGCTGCGCGACGAGTTCGGCGACCGGCTGCCGGGCGGACTGACCCCGGAGCAGGCGGCGCCGCTGCTGACGGCGGTGATGGACGGGCTTCAGTACCAGTGGCTGCTGGACCCGGACTCGGTGGACATGCCGGGCGCGTTCCGCGACTTCCTCACCCTGCTGCGGGCGGGAGGTTCAGGGCCTGCGGCGTGACGGGGGCGCCGGCGGCGGGCGCCGTGCCGGGCGCGGGCTCGCCGGCGGACGTCTCGCCGCGC
>NZ_JTIY01000001.1:3936801-3941344 GCF_000818175.1 Streptomyces sp. AcH 505 | reverse complement strand
CGCTCGCGCGCGGGGTCGCCCTCGGACGTCTCGCCGGTCAGATGGCGCGCGAGGAGGGTGGCCCCCGCCACGGCGCCGGGCATCAGGAAGACCGCGACGACCGGGACGAGGAAGGCGAGCGTCAGCGGGACGCCGAAGCCGAGGGTGAGCATCCGGCGGCCCCGGAGCATCCGGAGCCGTTCCCGCAGCTCGATCCTGCGGCGCTGGAGCGCGACGGCGGTCAGCTCCTCGGCGAGGAAGAAGCCCGAGACGCAGAAGCCGATCGCGGGGACGACGGTCTGGCCGACGACGGGGATGAAGCCGAGGCCGAAGAACAGGATGCCGTAGAGCGCGACCCGGACCAGGATGCGCAGGCTGTCCCTCGCGGAGATCCACAACTCCCGCCAGAACGGCCCCGACTCGGGCACGTCGCCGCCCTCGGCGCGGTCGACGGCCTCGGACAGCGACTCGTAGAAGGGCTGGCCGACCAGCAGCGTGACCGCGGTGAAGGTCACCACGAGGAGGAACAGGACGAGGGCGAAGATCAGCACGGTGAAGGCGTCACGGAACAGGCCCTGCCAGGGCGACGACCAGTCGTCGGCGAAGGGCGTGGCCCAGGCCGCCAGGTCGTCGGCGCCGTAGACGAGCCCGATCAGGGCGCCCGCGTACAGCACGAGCGTGACCAGACCGGGCAGCAGGCCGAAGCCGAACCACCGGCCGTGGCCGAGGACCCAGCGCTGGCCCTTCATCAAGTACCCGAAACCCGCCCCGAGATCATGCATACGTCAAAGCCTATCGGCTCGGTGCCTGACAGGCTCCTGACGAACGGGACGGGGGCCCGGCCGGAATCCGGCCGGGCCCCCGCACGGTGTCGCGGCGTCGCGCTGTGCCTGGTGCGGCGGGGTCAGGCGACGGAGAGGTCGACCTTGATGTTGCCGCGGGTCGCGTTCGAGTACGGGCACACCTGGTGCGCCTTCTCCAGCAGGTCCTTGGCCGTCGCCTCGTCGAGCGTCGGGAAGGAACCGATCAGCTCGACCGCGAGGCCGAAGCCGCCGGCGTCGGTCTTGCCGATGCTGACCTTGGCGGTCACGGTCGACCCCTTGATGTCGGCCTTCTCCTGGCGGGCGACGACGCCGAGCGCGCTCTGGAAGCAGGCGCTGTAGCCGGCCGCGAACAGCTGCTCGGGGTTGGTGCCCGCGCCGCTGCCGCCCATCGACTTCGGGGGGTTGACGGTCACGTCGAGGTTGCCGTCGTCACTGGCGACCCGGCCGTCACGGCCGTTCTCCGCCGTGGCGGTCGCGGTGTACAGCACGTCGATGTTCTGGATGCTCATACTGGTGCGTTTCCTTCTGCTTGTACGCCACGGCTCGCGCCCACGGACCGTGCCGGCCTGGGTCCGAGCCTAACGCGTGGGAGTTCAGGAGTGAGCTGACGGGCCGACGTCAGAGGCCGACGACCATCTTTCCGGTGTTCTCGCCGCGGAGCATGCCGAGAAACGCGTCGAACCCGTTCTCGATGCCCTGGACGACGGTCTCGTGGTACTTCAGCTCGCCGGATTCGAGCCAGCCCGCGACGTCCTTCACGAACTGCGGCTGGAGCCCGAAGTGGTCGACGACGAGCATGCCTTCGAGGCGCAGCCGCTTGCCGATCACCAGCGCGAGGTTGCGCGGCGCCGGGGTGGGCTCCGTGGAGTTGTACTGCGCGATCATCCCGCAGATGACGGCCCTGCCGTGCAGGTTGAACGAGGAGAGTGCCGCTTCGAGGTGGTCGCCGCCGACATTGTCGAAGTAGACGTCGATCCCGTCGGGGGCCGCCGCCTTGAGCTGGTCCCTGACCGGGCCGTTCTTGTAGTTGAACGCCGCGTCGAAGCCGTACTCCTCGGTGAGGAGCCTGACCTTCTCGTCGCTGCCCGCCGAGCCGATGACCCGGGCGGCGCCCTTGATCTTGGCGAACTGGCCGACCTGGCTGCCGACGGCGCCCGCGGCGCCGGAGACGAAGACCGTGTCGGTCTTCTTGAGCCCCGCGACGTCGAACAGGCCGGCGTACGCGGTCAGTCCCGTCATGCCGAGGACCCCGAGATACGCGGAGGCCGGGGCGAGCGCGGTGTCGATCTTCGTGGCGCGCTCGGCGGGGAACTCCGCGTACTCACGCCAGCCGAGGCCGTGCAGCACGTGGTCGCCCACGGCGAAGCCCTCGGCCTTCGACGCGATGACCTCGCCGACGGCGGAGCCGTGCATCGGCTTGTCCAGCTCGTACGGCGGGGCGTACGACTTCACGTCGTTCATCCGGCCGCGCATCGCCGGGTCGACCGAGAAGAACAGATTGCGGACCAGGATCCGGCCCTCCCCCGGCTCGGTCACCGGGACCTCGCGCAGCTCGACGACCGACGGCTCGGGCCAGCCGTGGGGGCGGGCTACCAGATACCAGGCGCGGCCGGACGTGGGAAGTGCGGTCATGGGGCGGGGCCTCCTCAAGAAAGATCAACGACGATGAACCGTACCGATAAGCTTCACCATCTGAAACAACCATGCACCTGGATATTTCATGCTGTCAAGCAAATGGGTATCCTGATGCCATGGCCGCTTCCCGTACAGACCCGCTGACCCTTGAGGTCGTCCAGCTCATCGGCGATGTCGTGGCCCGCTACTACGAGGAGTACGAGCTGGCCGCGGCCAAGCACTCACTCACCGGCGCGCAGGCACGCGTCCTGGGTCTGCTGTCCCTGGAACCGATGCCCATGCGCCGGATAGCGCAGAAGCTGAAGTGCGAGCCGTCCAATGTCACCGGCATCGTGGACCGGCTGGAGACCCGGGGGCTCGTCGAGCGCCGCCCGGACGCGGGCGACCGCCGGGTGAAGCTCGCGGCGCCGACCGAGAAGGGGCGGCTGACGGCGCGGCAGCTCAGGGAGTCGCTGGACTTCGCACGCGAGCCGCTGGCCGGTCTCTCCACGGCGGAGCGCGCCGTCCTGCGCGACCTGCTGAAGCGGATGCTCGGCATGGACGTCGCCGTGTCGGCCCTGTAGTCGCCGCGGCGCGTGTAGTCGCTGCGGCCGAGCCCCTCTAGGCGCACCACCAGAGGATGTGGGTGCAGTCGTCGGTCTCCGACGGGGTCGGCTCCGGGTCCGGGTCCGGCGGGGGCGGCGCCTGCGAGGTCGGCTCGTCCGCCGGTGTCGTGGCCCCGGGGCTCTCCGGTGCGGACTCGCCGGGAGCGGGGGTGCCGGTGGGACGTGGCGTGGCCGACGTACCGGGGTCGGCGGACGCGTCGTCCGCCGGGGCGGAGGCGTCGGCCGACGCGTCGGCGGAGTCCGATGCGCCGGGGTCGCCGCTCGCGCCGGGTGACGCCGACGCGTCCGTGGCCTCGGCCGTACCGTCCGCGCCCGTGGCAGCGGGGTCTCCCGGCTCCGCGGGATCCGCCGGGCCGTCCGAGGCGTCGGGGCCGCCGTCGAAGTCGACGGGGTTCTCCTCCTTGACGGAGGTGGCGGAGCGCTCGGCGGACGACTCGATGGCGAGCTGGGCGAGGCTCAGCCCGGCCGCGGCCAGGACGAGCCCGAGCACGCCGGCCGTTATTCGGCGCTTGCGCTTGCTGCGCTTCCTGCGGGGTCCGGTGCGCCGGCGGCGGTGCGTCCGTACGTCCTGTCCTTCGGCACCGTCCGTACGGTCGTGGCCGGCCACCAGCAGCTCGTCGTCGCCGGCGTCGTCACCGGTGCCGTCAGCGGCTTCGTGGGCGACTTCGTGGCCGGCGTCATCGGCTGCTTCGGCGCCGGGCCGCGGGGGGGTGTGGGGGGTGTGCTGTCGCAGCTCCTCCGCGGCTGTGCCGCATCCGGCGCAGGTCAACGCGCCGTTGAGGTGCCGACGGCACTGGTAGCAGTAGTCCATGGCGCTCGCAGATTATGCAATCGGACGTCGCCACAGGCGGGCAGGACTGTAAAGATCTTGTGTGGAGTACCGCGCGGCGGATGGGCAGGATGGCTCCCATGACATCTCCGGGGTCCTTCGGACCGCTCCAATTCCAGCTGGTGCTGCTGCGCCGGATGGCCGACCACCAGCCGGAGCTCGTCGACGACGCCCGCCGTGAACTCGGTGTGTCGCTGGCCGAGATGCGCGAGGCCAACCGCCGCTGGCAGGCGATGGTGCGCTCGCCGCGCGGGCGCGGTTCGCTGTCCCGCTACCGCTCCGTACTGGGGCCGCCCGAGCGGGTCGAACAGCGGAAGATCGGCGATCTGGCGTGCGAGGCGCTGCTCTGGCCGGTACCGCTCTGGCCCGACCTGCGCTTCGAGGTCATGGTGGCGAACGGCTCGGCCGTGTGGAACGAGTGGCTGGTGAGGGCGCCGGGCGCGGCGGGCCCCGAGCCGCGTACGGCCGAGGACCTGCGGCCCTGGTCCTGCACGGTGGACGAGGTCGCACGCGCGTTCCCGCCGGCCCGGCCGCTGGAGGGCACGGCCCCGACCCGCTTCGGCCTCGGCTTCACCCTGCCGGACGGCCGCGCGGCGGTCGCGGAGTTCACCTGGGGCCTGCTGCAACGCTGGTCCGCCGCCTAGGGCCTGTCGTTCGGATCAGGCCGGATC
>NZ_JTIY01000001.1:3906475-3936636 GCF_000818175.1 Streptomyces sp. AcH 505 | reverse complement strand
GACGACAACGCCGCGAGGCGCGGCATCAGCGCCCGCGAGCCCGGCAAGATCCGAACGAGAGGCCCTAGGTCGTGTCCGGTCGGTCTTCGCGGATCAGCCCGCGGCGTCCGGTGCGGTGCGTCGCAAGGCGGAGGACCATCCCCGTACTGGTTGTACGGGGATCGGGCCGACAACGCGGCGAGGTGCCGTGCCAGGCGTCGCGGGCCCGCGAAGATCGACCGGACAGGGCCTGGATCAAGGCCGGCCACGCCCCATCTGGCGGCCCGTCAGCTCCGCACTCCCGCCGCCCTCCCCCGACCGGCTCAGCCCAGCGCGCGCCGGGGCCCTCGCGGGCGGACGATGCCAACAGGGCCGGCGGCCGCCGGTGGACCACTTTCAGCGCTCTCGGGAGAACCTGCCGTGACCGTCAGTCTTGAGCAGTTGCGACGTTGCCATATCGCCGTCGACCTGGGGGCCGCCAGAACCCGGGTCTTTGTGAAGGGAGCCGGGCTCGTCGTCGACGAGCCGAGCTGCGCCGCCGTCAACACCCGCACCGGCGCGCTCATCGCCGTCGGCGCGCTCGCCGAACAGATGACGGGCCGCACCCCCGACTACATCCGCGTCGCACGCCCGGTCACCGGTGGCACCGTCGTCGACATCGACATGGCGCAGCGGATGCTGCGCCATCTCATCGGCGACAAGCTCCGCCGCCAGCTGCGCCGCAAGCCCCGGCTGCGGGCCGCCGCCTCCACGCCGCACGACAGCGACCCGCTGGCGCAGCGTGCCGCCGTGGAGACGCTGGTCGGGCTCGGTGCCCGGCGGGTCGAGCTGGTCGACACGCTGATCGCGGCAGCCGTGGGCTGCGGGCTGCCCGTCGAGCAGCCGACCGCCACCATGATCATGGTGTGCGGGGCAGCGACCACGCAGGTCGCCGTGTTGTCGCTCGGCTCCATCGTCACGGCCCAGCGGATCCCGGTCGGCGGCAACGCCATCGACCACGCGGTGATCCAGTACCTGCGCCACCACCACGAGCTGATGCTGCCCAGCCAGTCCGTGCGCCCGCTCCAGCTGGCCCTGCGCAACAACGGTCTGTCGGAGGACGGCCCCTCGTCCACCGAGATCCACGGCCGTGACGTGGCCACCGGGATCGCACGTTCGGTGACCGTCGACACGGCCGCCGTGCGGGACGCCATCTACACCCCGCTGACCGCCGTCCTCGACGGCATCGGCAAGGTGCTGCGCGACTGCCCGCCCGATCTGGTCGCCGATCTGGCGGAGAGCGGCATCATGATGGTCGGCGGCAGCGCGCTGCTGCCCGGCCTCGACCAGATGCTGCGGGAGGCGACGGGCATGCCGGTGGCCATCGCCGAGCGCCCCGACATCTGCACGGTCCTCGGTCTCGGCGCGATGCTGGAGGGCAAGATCCAGCCGCTGGTCCTCGCCCCGCTGTCCGAAGTCCGCTGACGGCGCTGTGTGCGAGTACGGGGACCCGGGGTGGGCGGCGGGTGACTCCGTCGCGCCCCGGCTGCCCATGCTGCTCGAAGCCGTGCTCGGCATCGGCACCGATCTCGAACTGCGCACCACCCTCCAGCACATCGTGGACACGGCGGCCGATCTGCTCGGGGCGCGGTACGCGGCGCTCGGTGTGGTCGAGCCGGAGCACGGCATGCTCACCGAACTGTTCTCGGCCGGTCTCGACGACGAGCAGCGCGCCGAGTTCGGCCGGGTCCGGCGGCTGCCCGACGGGGCCGGCGGGGACGGCCTGGACGGCGGCGACGGCGGCCATCTCGGCGTACCGATCCAGGTGGAGGACGAGCGGTTCGGCCAGCTGTGTCTGACGCAGAAGCGCACGGGCCCGTTCACCGAGGAGGACCAGGTCCTGCTGCGGGTGCTCGCCTCGCAGGCCGGCATCGCGATCGGCAACGCCCGGCTGTACGGGACGGCGCGCCAGCGGGAGCGGTGGATCCAGGGGGCGGCGGCCGTCACGACGGCGCTGCTCACGGGTGAGACGGCGGCCGACGCGCTGATGACGGTGGCCGAGTCGGCCCGTACCCTCGCGGACGCCGACGCCGGGGTGATCCTGCTGCCCACCGACGCGGGCGGTATGGAGATCGTCGCCGCCTCGTCCGAGAACGACCCGGCCGGCATGATCGGCGCCTCCATCGAGCCCGGCTCACCGGTCCTGCGCCAACTGCTCGGCGGTGAGCCGGTGTTCATCGACGACTCGGCCTCGGACCCGCGGATGACCACCCGGGTGCGGGTGCGGTTCGGGCCGAGCATGATGCTGCCGCTGCAGAGCGGCGGCAAGCTGATCGGGACGCTCGCCCTGCCACGGGTGCGCGGCGGCCGGCCGTACACGGCCGTCGACCGGCTGCTCGCCTCGCAGTTCGCCTCCCAGGCCGCGCTCGCGCTGGTCCTCGCCGACGCGCAGCACAACAGGGAGCAGCTGGCGGTGTACGAGGACCGCGACCGGATCGCCCGCGATCTGCACGATCTGGTCGTCCAGCGGCTCTTCGCCACGGAGATGATGCTGGAGTCGACCAGACGGCGCGCCGAGGCCGGTCTCGGCGATCTGCTCGGGCGGGCCGTCGACGAGCTGGACTCCACCATCCAGGAGGTACGGACGGCGATCTTCGCGCTCCAGCAGCCGCCCGCCGACGCGCCGACGAGTCTGCGCGGGAAGGTGCTGCGCGAGGCGGGCGGCGCCGGGGTGCTGCTGGGGCTGCGGCCGTCCGTGCAGTTCACGGGCCCGGTGGACACCGTCGTCGAGGAGCCGGTCGGCGAGCAGCTGCTCGCCGCGCTGCGCGGCGCGCTGGCGGCGGCGCACCGGCGCAGCGAGGTGACCGCGGTCGATGTGGAGGTCGACGCCGCCGCCCGGCTGCCGGACGGCCGGTCCGGTGTGCGGCTGACCGTCACCGACGACGGGCGGCGCGAGGACGGCGGGCGGGGTACGACGACGACGTGGCAGGCGCCGCTGTGAACGTGGCGTTGCCCCCGCCCCTGCTGGGGGACGGGGGCAACGCCACCTGTCATGACACGACCGGCTTCACCTGCCGGTTCAGCGCGCTGCCGTCGCACCCCCCAGCGTGAAGGTGTCGATGTCGAACAGGGAGCCCGCACCGCCGGTGAAGCTCAGGAACAGCGGTCCGCTGCCGGTGCCGGTCAGCTGCGTGGACACGGTGCTGAAGGTGTCCCAGCTGCCGGTGGACGGCACGGCCACGGAACCCAGCAGGGTGCCGGTGGCCGAGCCCGAACGGATCTCGATGGTGCCGCCCGCGCCGGCGGAGGCGACGGACGCGGTGAAGGTCGTCGCGCCCTCCGTCTCCACGGAGGCGTAGCCGGCCCAGTCACCGTTCTCGATGTAGCCGAGGGTCTGCCCGCCGCTGGCACCGCCGTGTCCGGCCGGCTGGACGCCGGACGACGAGGAGTACGACTCCCCCTCCACTGCGGTGGGTTCGTCGCCGCCACCGCCCACGGGCGGTGCGCAGTCCGCGGTGACCTGGCCTGCCGCGTACTCGATCCCGCCGAGCAGCAGCTGCTGGAAGTCGGGATCGGCGTACGTCTCGACGGTGTGGCCGAGCCCGGTGTAGAACGACCGTCCCTCGCCCTGCGGGTGGCACCACGTGATGGGGTGGTCCGCGCCCATGGTGCCGCCCTCGTAGCTCGACTCGTCGAGAGTCTGCAGCACGTGGACGTTCGGCCGGGGGTCGGTCTTGTAGTTGTACAGCTCGTCGGTGTGGGTCCAGGCCGGCTCGAAGTGCGAGGTGGCCGGGTTGGTCAGGTCCTCGGTGCGGACCGTGGCCGCCTGGATGGCCGGGTGGCCGGAGAACCAGGCCCCGACGAGCTGTTCGTACGCGGGGGTCTCGTACTCGGCGTCGGCAGCCGCGTGGATCCCGAGGAATCCGCCGCCGCCGTCGACGTAACCGAACAGCGCGTTCTGCTGGGTGTCGTCGAGGAAGTCACCCGTCGTGCTGACGAAGACCACGGCCTCGTACTGCGCGAGGTTCTCCGTGCTGATCGCCGTGGCGTCCTCGGTCGCCGTGACACTGAAGCCGTTGTCGGCGCCGAGTGCCTGGATCTCCGCGATGCCCGCCGGGATGGAGTCGTGCCGGAAGCCGGCGGTCTTGGAGAAGACGAGCACCTGGTACGGGTCGTCGGCCTGCGCCGCCGTTGCCGGGGTCAGCAGGGCCGCCCCCAGGGCCACGGCCACGGCGCACGACAACTTCCGCAGCCTGCTGGTGGTCTGACGCTCCATCAGGCACCTCCGGTGGTGAAGGTGAAGGCGTCCAGGTCGAACAGGTTGCCCTGGCCCGTCGGGCCCTTGAAGACAAGGGTCAGATCGGTAGAGCCGGCCGGCGCGTTGCTGAGGTCGACCGTCACGTTGGCGAAGGTCTCCCAGTCACCGGTCGGTGTGACGGTCCCGGTGCCCAGCAGGGTGCCGGTCGCGGAGCCCGCCCGTACCTCGATGGTGCCGCCGGGGCCCGCGGACGAGACCCTGGCCGAGAGCTGGGTGGCCTTGTCCAGCTCGTACGGGGTGAAGGTGATCCAGTCGCCGTCGTCGGTGAAGCCGACCGTGCTGCCGCCCTCGGCTGTGCCGTGGTTGGCCACCTCGATGCCGGACTGGGTCGAGTAGTGCTCGGCCTGCCGGTGCTTGGGCTGGAGCTTGCTGACACTGTGCGAGGTCAGGCCGCCCGCGTCGGTGTACTCGGCGTCGAAGACCCCGTACAGGTTGGCCGCCGCGTCGTGTTCACCGTCGGTCGGTACGGTCAGCGAGCCCTCGCAGCCGTTGGCCGAGGTGATCTGGTGCTCGTGGCTGTCGTGGCCGAGCAGGTACGTGACCTTGACCTTGGTGCAGTCGATCGCGCCGTCCTCGGGGTCACTGCCCTCGACCTTGAACGGGACCGTGTCGCCGAAGGCGAACAGCTGTCCGTTGGTGGGGGTGCTGAGCTTGACCGTCGGGGCGGTGTTGCCGACCGTCACCACCAGGCTGGCGGTGCCGGACAGACCCTCCGGGTCCTTGACGGTGAGGGTGGGCTGGAAGGTGCCCGTCGTGGTGTACGTGTGGGTGGGGTTGGCGTCCGTGGACGTCGCGCCGTCACCGAAGTCCCACGAGTAGCTGAGCGCCCCGTTCTCCGGGTCGGAGCTGCCGGCCGAGGAGAACGTCGCCTCAAGCGGCGCCTGGCCCGAGGTCTTGTCGACCGCCGCCTTCGCGATCGGGCTGCGGTTGGTGCCGGCGACGTATTCGACGCGGTAGAGCGCCTGGTTGTCGGAGCCGGTGCCGTAGTCGAGGACGTAGAGCGCGCCGTCGGGTCCGAAGGCGGTGTCCATGACCTGGGTGCCGGTCCACGGGAAGTCGTCGATGGTGCCGGGGCTGCCGTCGGCGTTGACCGTGATGGCCTTGATCCACTGGCGGCCGTACTCGCCGGCGAAGAACTTGCCGTCGAGCGACTCGGGGAACTTCACGTCCGAGTTGAGGTTGGCGTCGAAGTGGTAGACCGGGCCGCCCATCGGGGACTCGGAGCCGCCGCCGAACTCGGGCGGGGAGCCCTCGTCACCGCCGTACTTGATCCAGGCGGCCTTGGGCGCGGGGAGCTTGTTGAGCCCGGTGTTGTGGGGGGAGTTGTTGGCCGGGCCGCCCGCGCAGTCCGCCTTGGCGCCCGAGGGGCCGTCGGGGAAGGTGTAGGCGTTGTACGACTCGGTCGTGGTGTTCGTACCGGTGCAGTACGGCCAGCCGAAGTTGCCCGCCGAGGTGATCCGGTCGAACTCGACCTGACCGCCGGGGCCCCTGTTGGCGTCCGTGACACCGGAGTCCGGGCCGTAGTCGCCCACGTAGACGATGCCGGTGGGCTTGTCGACCGCGAGCCGGAAGGGGTTGCGGAAGCCCATCGCGTAGATCTCGGGACGGGTCTTGTCCGTGCCGGGCGCGAAGAGGTTGCCGTCGGGGATGGTGTAGCCGCCGTCGGCCGTCGGGTGGATCCGCAGGACCTTGCCGCGCAGGTCGTTGGTGTTGCCCGCGGAGCGCTGGGCGTCGAACTGCGGGTTGCGGTCGGTCCGCTCGTCGAGCGGCGCGAAGCCCTGCGACTCGAACGGGTTGGTGTCGTCACCGGTCGACAGGTACAGGTTGCCCTGCGCGTCGAAGTCGATGTCGCCGCCGACGTGGCAGCACTGGCCACGGTCGTTGGCCACTTCGAGCAGGACCTTCTCGCTGGCCGTGTCGAGGGTGCCGTCGGTGTTGAGGACGAACCGCGAGAGGTTCAAGTGGCCCTTGAACGCCTCGAAGTCGGCCGCGCTCCCGTTCACCGGGGCGTCGCCGTCCGGGGTCGTCAGCTTGGGCGAGTAGTACAGGTACAAATAGTGGTTGGTCGCGAAGTCGGGGTCGGCGGCGACCCCCTGCAGACCTTCCTCGTCATGGGTGTAGACGTTCAGCTTGGCCGAGGTCTTGGTGTTGCCCGCGGCGTCCGTGTACCGGAGTGTGCCGTCACGCGCCGTGTGCACGACCGCCCGGTCGGGCAGTACGGCGAGGGACATGGCCTCGCCCAGTTCGGCGCCGCCGGAGGCGAGTTGGACCTGCTGGTAGTCGCCTGCCGGAATGTCGGCCGGTGCCGCCTTCGCCGCCGGAGCCGCCTTCGCCACTGGTGCGGGGGCCGCTGTCGCCGCCGTGCTGATCCCGATGCCGCCGGAGAGCGCGAGCACGAGCGCCGTCGCCAATCTGGACCATGCTGGAGGACTTGATGACATGAAGCTTCCTTCCTGACCCTGCGGTGGGGGGTGTGTCAGGCAAGGCGCGCGCCGTCGCGCTTTGCTTGTGTGTCACAGAGGGATTTCGGGTGGGGTCGAGTTCTCTGTCAACGCAGTGAGCGATTGCATGCTGGCAACACGAAATTAATTTGTCAAGGTCGTGTCAAAATCTCTAACGGGCGTGACTGCGGCTGGAGTTAGCGACCGCAGGGGCGGGCGAAGACCCTCATCCCGAGATGGTTGACTGCGTGAACAAATTGATCGACGTGGTCAGCCGCGTGCTGAACGCCTCACGGGTCGCGGCGTCCAGCAGCCCGAGCGAAAGGTACGGATTGAGGTCCTCCAGCTCGACGAGCAGCAGCTCCCCGCCGGGGGCGCGGCAGGCGTCGACACGCTGGATGCCGTGGCTGATGTCGTTCCACTCGACGAAGCGGCGCGCGAAGTCCAGGTCGGCGGGGGCCGGTTCGTAGCGGACCAGCTCCCAGCGGCGCGCCGGGTCGGGCGCGTACAGGGCGTACTGGAAGTCCTGGTCGACGAAGTAGAACGAGACCTCGTACCGGAAGGCGATCCGCGGCTGTACGAGGACGTCACCGAAGGCGATACCGGCGGCCGAGGGGTCCCGCACGAACCGCATGCCGATCGAGTCGGCGCCCGCCTTCGGCTTGACGACGTACTCGTCGGCGGCCGGCAGCCTGCCCAGCCCGGCCGCGCTGTCGACGGTCGGGATCACCGGCAGCCCAGCGGCGCTCAGCTCCACCAGATACTGCTTGCCGCGCATGTCGGCCCGCCCGCTCAGCGGGTTGTAGACCCGCGTCCTCGCGGCGAGGGCCGCGGCGCGGAACGCGTCGTACCGCTCCTGGTAGTGGAGGACGGGACCACTGTTGCGGACCAGGACCACGTCGAAGTCCGCCATCAGCCGTACCGCGTCCAGGGGGTGGCACAGCGCGACGGTGAAGTCACGCCGCAGCCGGGACGAGAGCCAGACGTCCTCGTCGCCGTACCGCCGCCCGGCGGCCTCGTAGGCGAGGTCGGTGACGTAGAGGACGCGGGGCGGGAGGGCTGACATCGTCGCATCGTAGGACACCGGGTGCGGACGCCGTCTGCCCGCGCCGCTCAGCCGGAGCCGCAGACGGCGAACTGGGGCCACTGCCCCTTCAGACCTGCCTTGACCTGGCCCAGGTCGTGCAGCTCCGCGTCGAGTTCTCCCGTCGCCAGGTACCGCTGCGCCGAGTCGCTGAAGGCGTCCCGCATCTGCGACGGCATCGCGTCGGACGCGTCCCAGCACTGCGTCGCTGTCGGGTCGCTCAGTGTCCTCGCGATGGTCTCCGCCGTGCTGTCGCCCGCGTACGCCGTTCGCAGCACCTTCCGGTTGGCCGAGAAGCCCGACTTCGTGGTGTTCCAGCGCTGTTGGACCTCGGCCGACGCCATGTACCGGATGAGCTTCCTGGCCTGCGGGGTGTTCGTCAGCATGGCGGCCAGGTCCCCCGAGATCTCCCAGGTGTTCTGCTGCTCGGCGCCCGGGATGACCTCCGAGGACGCCACATACGCGCCCTCGGCCTTCGTCCAGGAGGGGAAGTGGCGGACGAAGGACGCCTGGTGTTCGAGACCGCACCCCGACGTGGACTGCCCGACGTCCTGGGACGCCTTGTCGTAGTCGGTCATGAGCGCCTTCGCCGCCCGGGGCGTGCCGGCGCCGACCAGCTTGCCCCAGGTCTGCCAGGCCCGCTCTATGTCGTCGCCCTTCCAGGAGAAATCGCCGTTCGCGAACCGCTGGTACGCGTCCGGGCCCGCCTGTTGCAGCAGGATGTCCTCCAGCCAGTCGGTGCCCGGCCAGCCGGAGGTCGCGCCGTTGCCCATGCCGAGGCACCAGGAGGCGGGCTCGGCGGCGACGGCGGCCAGCCGCGCCTTCGGGAGATCCCCGCGGTGCCACACCATGCTCTTGAGGTCGGCGGCCACCGGCACCCAGTACGTGTGGTCGCCGGTGCTCTTCGCGCCCCGCACGGCCGGCATCCAGGTGGGGCCGAAGTCCTTGGTGCCGACCAGCCCGTCCAGGGACGTGAGCCGGCCCTGGCTCGCGTAGTCGGCCAGCTCCCCGGGGCCCGGCATGACGACCACGTCGGGCGGCGTACCGCTCTCCACGTCGGCAGCCAGCACCTGGCTCTCGGCCGAACTGCCCTGGTAGACCACATGGATGCGGTACTTGTCCTCGAACGGTTCGATCACGCTGTCCCGCAGGTTCTGCTCGTTCGCGCCGCTCCAGTTGGCGAGCAGCGTCACCGAGCCCTTCCAGCGAAGCGTGTTGACGCCGACGGCGAGTCCCGCGAGCACGGCGATACAGACGCCGACCACGACGAGCGTGCGGGTCCTCGGGCGGCGCGGCGGGCGGCTCACCGGGCCGCTCACCGGGACGACCTGAGCCGGTACTCACTGATCCGCGGCACAAGCCCTGCGGCGATCAGCACCATCAACACCACTCCCCCGGCGAGAATCCAGTTGGCCACGGCGGCCCGCGGCCCGGCGCCGCTCATATGTCCTTTCACCGTCGCGGGGTTCGGGAGTCTCCCGTCCACCGCTCCGTTCAGCAGCGCGGCGGAGTCCGTCAGCCCGTCGTGCGTCCACCAGGTGAACAGCGCGAGCACGAGCACCCCGGCGACCAGCAGGACGGTGGCGGCGGCGAGCGGCCGGTTCCAGCGGTGCCGGAAGCGCCGCCGGGTGAAGCGCTGGGTCTCCACCAGCGCGAGGCAGAAGCTGCCGCAGATCAGCACCACCGCAGCCCAGCCGATCCACAGCGGCCAGCCGAACTCCGCCTGTTGGTCGACCACTTGCTCCTGCCGGCGCTGGAGTTCGGCGAGCCGGCCCAGGAGGGAGTCATTCGTCGGGTGCGCCTGCGAGTTCCCGTCGAGCACGGTCGCCGCCGTGTGGAAGTACGCGTCCTGGAGCGGCGATCCGGCCGGTTCCCTGTTGGCCTTCTCGATCCAGCCCGAATAGACGGTGAGCAGTCCGTCGACGGTCGCCAGGGTCTGCTGGCCGTCGAGCCCCGTCACGCGGTCCGAAGCCGCCACGCCGAGGCTCTGGTTGGCGACCGCGAGTTTGATCGAGGCATCGCTCGTCCCCGGCACCCCGGCCACGCCGCTCTGCACCGCGCTCTCCTGCGCCTCTTGCAGGGCGTTCTGCGCGGTGACGACGGCCACCACTCCGGGGGTGCTCGCCGAGGCCAGCGGTACGGCGTCGGCGTGCACCCCCCGGTACGCGCCGAACAGCGCCAGGGTGGAGACGGCGCCGAGAGCCAGCAGCACCCACAGCCGGCGCACGAGATCCTGTGCCGTACTGCTCATGTCGCCGCCGCCTTGCGGGCGCCGCAGTACGTACAGAACTTGGCCCCGGTCGCCACGGGTTCGCCGCAGGACGGGCACGGCGCCGTGACGTCGGGCGGCGCCTCGGTCTCACCGCCGGACGACCCGGGGAAGGCACTGCGGCTGCTCGCGGTGATCAGATGCTGGAAGTCGACCGGTTTCAGGCCCGGATGGAGTTTCACCCGGCCGGCCGTCGCGTCCAGCACCTCGACCAGCCGCCGCAGCTTGGCCAGTTGGCTCTGGTCGTTGACCTGCTGCGCCAACTGGACCGCCTTTCCGAGAAGTTGCTCGGAGCGGTCCTTCTCGTCGCGCCGGAAGGCGTCGGAAGCGGCGGTCAGGGTCTTGCCCAGCTCCAGATGGCGGCTGAAGAAGTCGTTCTGGTTGTCGGTGCGTGAGCTGAGGGCCGGATCGTCGGTCCAGTGCACCAGACACGGCAGCGGTGTGGGCAGCAGCGCCTCGCCGCCGGCCGGCATCGCGACGCCGACGACGGCCAGTTGGAGATCCACCCGCGTCCGGCGCCCGGTGGGATCGGCGCTGACGCACAGCTGGTACCTGCGCAGCTCGTTGCCCCACGCCCGGGTGACGAACGCGGAAGGACCCTTCTCGGGGCCCGTGTCGACCAGGCTGACCTCGGTCGGCTCGACCTGCTTCAGATAGCGCACGGTGTTCCCCGGCCGCGGCGCCACCTCGATGACCAGTTCGGGCACCGCCTTGGCGAGCAGCCCGCGCATCAGCCGCTCGTACTCGCCCGGCAGATCCGCGTGCTTGCGTACGGCGCTGCTCGCGCCGTGCAGCCTGCTGCTGATCTGCAGCAGCACCTGGGCGTCCCAGTCGGAGCCGATGCCCCAGCCGTCGCAGATGAACTGTCCCTCACAGCGGTCGAGCACCCACGCCAGCGGCATTCGCTCGTCGTGTTCGTTCCTGCCGTCGGTGAGCAGCAGGGCGTGCCGGATGGGCGCCGGCTGTTCCGTCAGGAGCCGGCGGGTCAGATCCAGCCACGTGCCGACAGCGGTGCCGCCGGCCGCGAGCAGGCCGTGCACGGCGCGTTCGGCCTCGGCGCGCAGTCGAGGCGTGGCCCGGACCATGGTCGGGGTCGCCGGGTAGGCCATGGTCGCGTCGTGGGCGCCTCTGACGACGGCGAACGGTGTGTCGTCGGGCAGCATACGGAGGGCTGCTATCGCTGCGGCCTTCGCCGCCCGGAACTTCTCCGGCGGCGCGTTCATCGAACTTGAGCAGTCGATGACCAGCACCTGCGCCAGGATCGACCCCGGCCCCGCGGCGCCGCCCACCCCTTCGACCTCGACGGTCAGGATCGCGTGCATGTCCTGCTTCTGCTTCCCCGCCGCCAGATACTTCTGCTGGCTGACCGTGAGCTTGACGGCCGCGGTGCCGGTCTCGCTGTCGTCGTCCCCGTACGGGTCGCTGTCCGGGTCGCCGTCGTCGTACGGGTCGCCGCCGCCGTTCCGCGCGTGAGCGTCCATGTCGTATCCCCCTCCTGTGCGGTCGGAATCGTCGTACGCCGTCAGAAGCGGGTCTCCGGCCTGACGTCGTACGCGCGGTCGAGCAGCTCGCCGCGCTCCTCGACGGTCACGGCCTGGTCGGCGAGCTTCCGCAGTGACTGGTAGAGCAGCCCGGCCAGGGCGGGCCGGGTCACGGCACCCTCGAACAGCTCACCTTCCGGGAGCCCTTCGGCCCCCCAGGGGTGCTCGCTGTCGTCCGCTCCCGCCAGCACGTTCTCCCGGATCTCGGTGACCAGCCGGTCCCTGGCCCCGACGTCGTCCAGCCGGAGCTGCCCCAGCCGGGCGTTGACCTGGGCCAGCTGCGCCCGGGTCGGCGCCGTACCTCCGAGCCGGCCGGCGAGTACCCGTATCGCGGCGATCCGGGCGGCGTCGAAGTGCCGCGAGGTGGTGGGGATCGCGTCGAGCACCTTGACGGCGCCCGCGCGGTCGCCACGGCGCAGATGCACCCTGGCCATGCCGAAGGCCGCGCTGCCGCGTGTTCTGTCCCGCTGCCAGACGGCGTCGTAGTACTCGACGGTCTGGGTCCCCTTCGGGTCGGGGATCCGTACCACCTCCGGGTCGGTGACCGGCGTGCCGGGAGGCGTCGCGGCGGCGGCCTGCTCGGCGAGTGCCCGCTCGGCCAGGGCGTGCACGGTGAGCGCCTCGGCGCAGTAGCCGAGGGCCAGTTTCGGCGCCCATTCGCCCGGCAGGGTGTCGTAGGTGGCCATGAACATCTCCTGGGCCGCCTTGAGGTCGGGCTCGTCCCCCGCCAGCGCGAGCAGCCCCCGGTGCCAGGCCAGCCGCCAGTCGTACCCCGCCGTGTCGGGGTCCAGCAGTTCGGTGGCCCTGGCCAGCCAGTTCGCGGCCTCGGTCCGCCGCGGGGCCGCGCCGTCCTCCGGTTTCGGCTCGCCGCTGTCCTCCAGATAGGCGCGGCACAGCCACAGGGCGACCTCGACGGTGTCCAGCACGCGGTCGCCCTTCGCCCGCTCGGCGATCCGGTCGGGGCTGTCGGCGGCGAGTCCGTCGATCAGCACGGCCGACGGGTCCTGCGGGTCGGGGATGGGGAGGGGCAGCCCCGATGCCGCCTCCCGGGGGCCGGGCGGCGCGATGTCCAGATCCTGCGGCGGCCCGGTGCGGGCCGACCAGTGCGCCAGCGTGGGAATGCTGCCCAGGCCGGGTCCGATGAGTTCGGCGACGGGCTCGAAGCGGGTCGACCGCTCCGGGTACTGCTCGTGTTTGCTCAGGGACCGGTACTCCCGCAGCACCTCCCAGAGCTGCCGGGACATCTGCGCGGCCGAGGTGAAGCGCGCCGCCGGCTCCTGGTGCGTGGCGCGCGCGACCAGGCGCGTGAAGGACTGGGCGGCCAGCCCCTTCGCCGGGGCGGCGCGCGTGGCCAGCGCCTGGAGGGTCCTGCCGACGGTGTACAGATCGGTGTCGACGTGGAAGCCCCGGCTTTCCCGCTCCCTCCTGGGCGGCGCGTACTCCCTGGTGTAGACGGGATCTGACGTCTGGTCACCGATAGGGCGTACGGCACCCAGGTCGATGACCTTGATCTCGTGGCCGTACTGGATGACGTTCTCGGGCTTCATGTCGCAGTACAGGAGGCCCTGGTCGTGCAGATACTCCAGCGCGCTGAGGATCTTGCAGCCGTAGGTGAGGACATGGTCGATCCCGAACGGCTTGCCGAAGAGCCCTTCCAGCTCCTCGTCGGAGGCGAACAGGTAACTGTCCAGCGGCCGGCCGCCGATGTACTCCATGACGATGTACCCGGTCGGCTCCTCCTCGCCCGGCACCTCGTGTTCGATGTGGGAGAAGATCGCGACGATGTCCGGGTGGTGCAGGGTGGTGAGCGACCGGCGCTCCTCGACCGCGTTGCGGCGGGCGGCGGCGTCATGGGTGTTGATGAGGCCCTTCAGGACGACGTACTTGTCCTTCAGCCGGGTGTCCTCGGCGAGATACACCTGGCCGAGGCCGCCGGCCGCGAGATAGCCCACGACCCGGTAGTGGCCGCCGATCTCGTCGCCGGGCGACAGTTGGGGCTTGAAGGAGTACGGCGACCCGCACTCGGGGCAGAACCCGTGGTCGGGCGCGGGCCGGCCGGCGTGACCGACGCCGATGGTGCCGGTGCAGCCGTCGACACCGCACCGCCGGCTGCCGGTCGGTGCGTGTGCGGTGGTACTGACGACGTCGGCGGGCCTGGGCTTGGGGATGTCGGGCAGCAACACCACGCCGTCGACGTCGAGTTCGTCGGCGGGCGGGTTCGCGGACGGTGCGTCAGGCCGTTGCTGCTCCTGCTGCTCCCGACCGGGCCGGCGCTGCCCCGGCAGGTTGTTGTGACGGGGGCCCGGCCGCGGGGCGGCGACGGTGGGGCTGCCGTCCGGGGCCTTCTCGTCGCAGGTGTCGCAGAACCCGGTGACCATGACGTGCCCCGGGCAGCCGGCCCGGGGACAGCCCGTTCTCGTGGTGTCGGAGGCGGGTGTCATCGTGGCGGCTCACCTTCCTGCGCCGGGCTCGCGTCCGGCTCCTCGACGGAGCGGATGTAGTGGAGCACCGCGGCCTCGGCGGCCGGTACGTCGCACGGCCTGGCCCGCAGCAGTTGGTGTGCGGCGAGGTAGCGGTCGGCCATGTCCAGGTCCTCGTGGTCGGCCTCCGCCTGGTAGAGGTCGCCGTAGGCGGCGAGTCGGCCGCGTAACTCGTCGCGCCGTGCGACGAGTTCGTCGTGCGTGCCGATGGCGGACCGTATCCGGTCGGCGGACCGGGCCGCGCTCTCGCCGAACACCCCGAGGTCGTGGTTCTGGCCGAGCCCCGCGACGAAACCGTGCGTCCCTGCCAACTCCTGCTGTATGGCGTACGCCCGCACCAGGGCGCTCAGCGCGCGCTTCGCCGTGTCGGAGTGCACGGCCGCCATCCGCTGCCGTAACGCGGACGCCAGCGGTCCGGTGATCTCGTCCAACAGCGCTACGAGCGCGTCGTGTTGCCGCTGGGTCGGCTCGATCACCAGTTCGGACTGGGCGCGTCTGAAGTGTGCGCCGGCTTCACCGAACACCAGCAGCAACCTGCTGCCCCGGGTCCTGAGCAGCGCCAGCAGATCGAGTAACCGGTCCGGTTCCGCGGCCTTGTCGACGCCCACCACGACGAGGGTGAGGGTGGCTTTCGCCGCGCGGATCCGGTCGATCGCGGGGGCGTCGGGCGGTTTCCACAGCCCCAGCCGGTTGGCGATCAGATCGGCCGCTTCGGCCGCCGTCAGCCCGTCGGCGACCACGGCGAGGTCATGGCCACCGGCCGACGGCACCGTCCCGGGCGGGTCGAGCGAGGCGCGCCGGGTGGAGGCCCAGGTGCGTAACTCCCGGTCGGCCAGGGTGATCGCGCGGCGCAGCGTCGCGGCCCGCGCGGAGTCACCGTCCGGCACCAGACTGATCTTCACCTGCCGGCCGTCGTCCCTGAACCACGTGGCGAGCCGCTCCGCGAACAAGGTGTCGAGCAGGGCCTCGTCGGCGTCGGAAGCGCCGGAACGCAGTCGCACGTCGACCGCTTCCAGCCCTGTGGTCCAGTCGGCGACGTCTTCGAGATGCTGGACGATGGTCTCGGCCGGGCTCATGAAGGTGAACCCGCTGCCGTGCCTGGCCTCGGACTTGCTCAGCACCATCCCGACGACTTCGCCGGTCTCGGTGTCCACCACACCGCCGCCGCTGAATCCGGGGCTCGCCAACAACCCCGGGCCCAGCGGCGTCAATTGGACCTGCCCGTCGCGTCCGCAGCCGCCGAGGACGGTGGCGGGCAGCCAGATGCCGCCGTTGTGCGCCTCGGGGAAGCCGTACATCCGCACGGGCCTGCCGGGGGACGAGAGCCGGTGGAGCTGGACTGCCTCGTCGGCGGGGCGCGGGGTGTCCAGGCTCAACAACGCGACGTCGCCGATCGGATCGAGGTCGGCGTCCAGCTCTTCCGGCTTGTACATGCCGTCGATCACATGCGCCGTGACCGACGGGACGTCGACTCCCTCGGCCCCGACGAACTCCGCTGTGACCGGCTCGCCTTCACGGACCACATGGGCGCAGGTGAGCACACGGTCAGGGCTCAACAGGATCCCGCTGCCGACGATCTCCCCGTCGCTCCGCCGAATCCGGGCCGCCCAACGAGGCGTACCCATCGTAGGTTTCGACACCGATTCCCCCATCGGTCGTCATGCCCGGACATCATACGCTTGCGCCTTGGCCGTGTCCCTGACTCCGCTGCCATACTCGGAGGCCGCGAACGAATGGCCGACACTCGTCGCGACGGGGTGGGTGACGGGGAGGAGCGGGATGGCGAGCGAGCCTGATTTCGTAGGACTGGCCGAGGTGGTCCGGCAGGTGCGGAGCGAACTGGAGCGGGCGCGGGACGAGGGCGACACGCATCCCCTGGGCTTCAACGTGGAGCGCGTCAGCCTGGAGTTCACCGTGCAGGTCCACCGCACCGGCACCGGCAAGGGCGGCCTGCGGATCGGTGTGGTGACCGCCGAACTCGGCGCGAGCCTCGACCGCGGGACCACGCACCGCGTCCAGGTGGATCTCCAGCCGGAGTGGGAGGACGGCCGGACGAAGATCAGCCGTCAGCCCCGATAGCCGCTCTGCTAGCTTCGGGAGCTATGCCGAGCATGGACTCCCAGGAACTGCGACGCCGGTTCGCGGCGTTGACCACCGCCCACCTCACGGATGCCTGCATCCGCGCCCAGGTCCCTGTCCGCTGTGCCCCTTCGGCACTCCAGGCCGTCGTCCCGGGCACCCGCGTCGCGGGACGGGCCCTGCCCGCCCGGCACGTCGGCAGCGTCGACGTCTTCCTGGAGGCGTTCGAGGACGCCGAGCCGGGTGACGTCCTGGTGGTCGACAACGGCGGGCGCACCGACGAGGCCTGCGTCGGCGACCTGGTGGCGCTGGAGGCCGAGACCGCCGGCGTGTCCGGCATCGTCATCTGGGGCCTCCACCGCGACACCGCCGACATCCGGACGATCGGCCTGCCGGTGTTCAGTACGGGGTCGCTCTCGACGGGCCCCCAGCGCATCGAGGCGCAGCCGGAGAACGCGCTGGAGTCGGCGGTCGTCGGCGACTGGACGGTGACCCGCGCCGACCTGGCCTTCGGCGACGAGGACGGGGTCGTCTTCGTACCGTCCTCGAACGCGGCCGACGTCCTCGACCTGGCGGAGTCGATCCGCGACACCGAACGGCGGCAGGCGGAGCGGATCCGCTCCGGTGTCTCCCTGCGCGCCCAGGTGCGGTTCGACAGGTACCTGGCCGCCCGGCGCGAGAACCCGTCGCTGACGTTCCGCGAGCATCTGCGCGCGGTCGGCGGGGCGATCGAGGAATAGCCGTGCCGACCGGAGGTACGCCGGCGCTGCGGGCGATCGAGTGGGACGGGACGTCCTGGGACGACCCGTCCGAGGACCAACTGCACGACCTGCTGGCCGACATGAGCCTCACCTGGAGGTTCGTCGTCGTCGAACGGCTCGGCCCGGAACCTCCCGGTCAGCACTACATGCAGGTCTACCTCAACGACGACCTGAGCTACCAGGTCGAGTACCGCGAAGGCGGCCCTGACCGCCACTTCCAGGCCCACGTGCCGGCCGGCCAGGGCCCGTTCTCCGTGGAACCGGTGGCCAAGCTGCTGCAGGACTGGGCCTTCGCCCGCCCGGGCTGGCGCGAGGCGCTGCCGTGGACGCCGTTGACTCTGCCACCACCTCAGGAGCCCGCACGGAGCGAGCCGAGCTGAACCTGACGGGCGGGCCCACGGTCCTGAGCCAAGCAGGCCGGCGGTCACCCGGCGCCACGATTGGCCCATCCGGCCGTACACGTATCCGATGGCCCGTCACCCCGTGACCGGTGGTCATTGGGGCGGGCGGGGGGCGGGCGTGGCCGTTGCGGCGTGTCGTGCGGGGAGGGCACCCGGGCAGGGTGCACGCTTGTCGTGCAGGTCGAAACGATCCTGCTGACAAGCGTCCCGGTGGGGCGGGTGGGACTCGAACCCACGGCCGACGGATTATGAGTCCGCTGCTCTAACCGGCTGAGCTACCGCCCCTAACGGCGCGTCGCGCACATTTGTGCGCGCCGTCTGCCGCAGCATAGCCGCTCATACGATCTCCTGCCTCGGATGGTCGGCATCGCTGACCTTGAGGACTGTCCTCCGCGCCGCCCGGTTCCAGGGCACACGAAAAAGGACCCCGAAGGGTCCTCTTCGTTGCTGCTCCCCCGGCTGGACTCGAACCAGCAACCCTCCGGTTAACAGCCGAATGCTCTGCCAATTGAGCTACAGGGGATCGCGCTCCCCCGACTGGACTCGAACCAGTAACCTGCCGGTTAACAGCCGGCTGCTCTGCCAATTGAGCTACAGGGGATTGCTGCGTCTGCACCGAACGTACCTACCCCGGGTCTCCCGGGCGGCGCGCGTTCGCTGCGACACATACATTAGCGCAAGCAGGGGGGTGCTCCGCCAATCGGTATCGTCCCGGGTCACGTCGGGTGATCCTGGTCCGTATCGGGGTAGGCGCAGAGCACACGGCCCAACGCTTCGACGCTAGGTAAGGATGGCAGCCATGCGGTACCGCCTCACGTTCATCGCGGGGCTGGCTTTCGGTTACGTTCTCGGAACGCGAGCCGGACGCGAGCGCTACGAGAAGCTGAAGAAATCGGCCCGGCAGGTGTCGCAGAACCCCGCGGTGCGCAACGCCGCAGAGTCGGCGGCACAGACCGGCCGGGAGTTCGCCGGCAAGGCGTATCACTCGGTCAGCGACAAGGTGGGAGACAAGGTCGGGGACAGGGTGCCGACCTCGGTGGCCCAGCGGGTGCGCTCGCTGCGTGACCGCAGCCACAGCAACGGGCAGGACGACTGGGGCACCAGCGCCACCTGACCCCGAACCGCGCAGTACCAGACGTTCCTGTGCGCACCCGAGCCGTACCGGCAGCGCACGTCGCGCCGCGCGTGCGGCAGAATCGGGTGGCATGGGAATAGTCGCCGGGTTGGACAGTTCGTCCGGGTCCACACGCATCGTCGTCTGCGACACGGACACAGGTGCCGTGCTGCGGCAGGGTTACGCGCCGCATCCGGTCGAGGCCAAGACCGCCGAGGTCGATCCACAGGTCTGGCTGCTGTCCCTCGGCGAGGCCGCGTCCGGCGGGCTGCTGGAGGGCGTGCAGGCCATCGGCGTCTCCGCGCAGCAGCACGGCATGGTGGCGCTGGACCGGCAGGGCAATCTCGTACGTCCCGCACTGCTCGGCAACGACAAGCGGGCCCAGGTCGCCGCTGCCGACCTCATCGACTCGCTCGGCGGCCGGCAGCCATGGGCCGAGGCGGTCGGGGGTGTACCGCAGTCCGGGCAGATCGTCGCCAAGCTGCGCTGGATGGCCCGAAACGATCCCGAGGCCGCGCGGCGCACCGCGTTCGTGATGCAGCCGCACGACTGGCTGGTGTGGCAGCTGCTGGGCCGCCCGGCGCGCCGCACCACCGACCGGGGCGCCGCTTCCGGAACCGGTTACTGGTCCGCGCGCACCGGCTCGTACCGCCCCGAACTCGTCGAACTGGCGCTGGGCCACCCGGCGGCGCTGCCCGAGGTGCTCGGTCCTTCGGAGGCCGCAGGGACCACCCCCGAGGGGCTGCTGATCTCGGCCGGTACGGGCGAGACGATGGCCGCCGCCTTCGGGCTGGGCGTCGGTCCTGGCGACGCGGTCGTCTCCCTCGGCGCCTCCGGTTCCGTGATGGCCGTCCATCCCGACGCGCTCTCCGACCCGTCCGGGACGATCACCTCGTTCGCCGACGCCACCGGCATGCACCTGCCGGTCGTCCACACGCTGAACGCGGTACGGGCCCTGCGCGGCACGGCCGAACTGCTGGGCACCGAGGATCTGGCCGAACTGTCCACGCTGGCGCTCAAGTCCACGCCCGGCGCGTCGGGGCTGGTCTTCCTGCCGTATCTGGAGGGCGAGCGGACCCCGCATCTCCCGCACACCGCGGGCACGCTGACCGGGCTGCGCCGCGAGTCGATGAAGCCGGAGCATCTGGCGAGGGCCGCTTTCGAGGGCATGATCTGCTCGCTCGCCGACGCGCTGGACGTCCTGCGCAGGCGCGGCGTCGAGGTGCGGCGGGTGTTCCTGCTGGGCGCCGCCGCCGAACTGCCCGCCGTTCAGACCGTGGCACCCGCGATCTTCGGCGCGCAGGTCGTCGTACCGCAGCCCGCCGACTACGCGGCGCTCGGCGCCGCCCGGCAGGCGGCCTGGGCGCTCGGCGTCTCGCAGGGCTCGCTCGCCCCGCACACCCCGCCGGCCTGGCAAGGCGCGGCGGCGCAGGTGTTCGAGCCGGGCGAGGACGCCGCCGTCGGCGCCGCGGTGCGCCAGCAGTACGGGGCCACGCGCGACCAGATCCACCCCGGCGCGTTCGAGAACCGGCAGCAGCCGAGCGGGACCGACGGGAGCGGCGCGGAGTGACCGGCGCTCGGTAAGCGGCGCGGAGTGACCGGCGCGGGGTGACCGGGGGTGTGCGGCGGGTCATCGGCGCAGCCGTGTCCCGTCCCTTACTTCTTGACCGGTCCTTGGACATTAACCCTTGGGAATCAACGGGCCGCGTGTCGCAAGATGGGGTCGGACCCCTGATCTTGCCGACTCCGAGAGACTACGCGTGCTCATTCGACTCCTGCGATCCCATCTCGCACCGTACAAAAGACCCATATCCATCCTTGTGGTGCTACAGCTCCTCCAGACCGTCGCCACGCTCTATCTGCCCAGCCTCAACGCGGACATCATCGACAACGGTGTCGTGGCCGGTGACTCCGGATACATCCTGCGCTTCGGCGGCATCATGCTCGGCGTCAGCGTGGTCCAGGTGATCTGCAACATCGGCGCCGTGTTCTACGGCGCGCGGACCGCTTCGGCCCTCGGCCGGGACGTCAGGGCCGCCGTCTTCTCCCGCGTACAGAGCTTCTCCGCCCGCGAGGTCGGGCAGTTCGGGGCGCCGACCCTGATCACCCGCACCACCAACGACGTCCAGCAGGTCCAGATGCTGGTGCTGATGTCGTTCACGCTGATGGTGTCCGCGCCCATCATGTGCGTCGGCGGCATCATCGCCGCGCTCGGCCAGGACGTCCCGCTGTCCACGGTGCTGCTGGCCGTCGTGCCGGTCCTCGCCGTCTCCGTCTCGCTCATCGTCCGGCGGATGCGCCCGCTGTTCCGCGCCATGCAGGTGAAGCTCGACAGCGTGAACCGCGTGCTGCGGGAGCAGATCACCGGCAACCGGGTGATCAGGGCCTTCGTCAGGGACGAGTACGAGAAGGGGCGGTTCAAGGAGGCCAACACCGAGCTGACCGACCTCCAGCTGGCCACCGGACGGCTGATGTCGCTGATGTTCCCGACCGTCATGACGGTGGTGAACCTGTCGTCGATCGCCGTCGTCTGGTTCGGCGCGCACCGCATCGACAGCGGTGGCATGCAGATCGGCGCGCTGACCGCGTTCCTCTCGTACCTGATGCAGATCGTGATGGCCGTGATGATGGCCACCTTCATGTTCATCATGGTGCCGCGCGCCGAGGTGTGCGCCGAGCGGATCGAGGAGGTGCTGGACACCAGGTCGAGCGTGGTGCCGCCGGAGAACCCGGTACGGGAGCTGCGCAGGCACGGCCATCTGGAGATACGGGACGCGGAGTTCCACTACCCCGGTGCCGAGGAGTCCGTGCTCAAGAACATCTCGCTGACGGCGAAGCCCGGCGAGATGACGGCGATCATCGGATCGACCGGCAGCGGGAAATCGACGCTGCTGCATCTGATCCCCCGGCTGATCGACACGACGGGCGGCGAGGTCCTCGTCGACAACCAGGACGTACGGGAACTCGACCCGGTGCTGCTGGCGAAGACGGTGAGCCTGGTGCCGCAGAAGCCGTATCTCTTCGCCGGGACCGTCGCCACGAATCTGCGCTACGGCAATCCCGACGCGACCGACGACGAGCTGTGGCACGCCCTGGAGGTCGCGCAGGCGAAGGACTTCGTCACCGCGCTCGAAGGCGGTCTGAACGCCCCCATCGCGCAGGGCGGCTCCAACGTCTCCGGCGGCCAGCGGCAGCGGCTCGCCATCGCGCGCACGCTCACGCAGCGCCCCGAGATCTATCTGTTCGACGACTCGTTCTCGGCGCTCGACTACGCGACGGACGCGGCGCTGCGCCGCGCGCTGCTGCGGGAGACGGCGCAGGCGACGGTCGTCATCGTGGCCCAGCGGGTGTCCACCATCCGTGACGCCGACCGGATCGTCGTCCTCGACGAGGGCCGGGTCGTCGGTACGGGCCGCCATCACGAGCTGATGGCGGCGAACGAGACGTACCGGGAGATCGTGCTCTCCCAGCTGACCGAGGCGGAGGCGGCCTGATGAGCGGTGCGGGACGCATGATGGCGGCCGGGGCCGGCGCTCCTACGCAGCGGTCCATGGATTTCAAGGGGTCGGGCAAGCGGCTGCTGCGCCGGCTGGCGCGGGAGAAGGCCACCCTGATCTGGATGGTCACGGCCGGGATACTGAGCGTCGGGCTCTCGGTGACCGGCCCGAAGATACTGGGCAAGGCCACCGACCTGATCTTCGCGGGTGTCGTCGGCCGGCAGTTCCCCGCCGGCACCTCCAAGGCGCAGGCCATCGCGGCGCTGCGTGCGAAGGGCGACGGGTCGATGGCCGACCTGCTGTCCGGCGTCGACTTCACCCCCGGTGACGGGATCGACTTCGGCGCCGTCGGCAACGTCCTGCTGATCACCCTGGTGATCTACCTGGGCGCCGGGCTGCTGCAGCTGGTGTCGTCGCGGCTGTCCATCCGGGTGATCAACCGCACCGTGTACCGGATGCGCGAGGACGTACAGGCCAAGCTGTCGCGGCTGCCGCTGTCGTACTTCGACCGGCAGGCGCGCGGCGAGGTCCTGAGCCGGGCGACGAACGACGTCGACAACATCTCGCAGACCATGCAGCAGACGATGGGCCAGCTGATCAACTCGGTGCTGACCATCCTCGGCGTGCTGATCGTGATGTTCTGGATCTCCTGGCTGCTGGCGCTGGTCGCGCTCGTGACGGTGCCGCTGTCGGTCTTCGTCGCGACCCGGGTCGGCAAGCGGTCGCAGCCGCAGTTCGTGCAGCAGTGGAGGTCCACGGGCAAACTGAACGCGCACGTGGAGGAGATGTACACCGGGCACGCCCTGGTGAAGGTCTTCGGCCGGCAGGACGAGTCGGCGGAGGCGTTCGCCGAGCACAACGAGCAGATGTACGAGGCCGCGTTCAAGGCGCAGTTCAACAGCGGGATGATGCAGCCGCTGATGCTGTTCATCTCCAACATCAACTATGTGCTGATCGCGGTCATCGGCGGACTGCGGGTCGCCTCGGGCGCGCTGTCGATCGGTGACGTCCAGGCCTTCATCCAGTACTCACGGCAGTTCTCCCAGCCGCTGACCCAGGTCGCCTCGATGGCGAACCTGATCCAGTCGGGCGTCGCGTCCGCGGAGCGGATCTTCGAACTGCTCGACGCCGAGGAGCAGGAGAAGGACGCCCCCGCCGTCGAGCGGCTGCGCGAGCCGCAGGGCCGGGTCGCGCTGGAGCATGTGGCCTTCCGGTACGACCCGGAGAAGCCGCTGATCGAGGACCTGTCGCTGTCGGTGGAGCCGGGCCAGACGGTCGCGATCGTCGGCCCGACGGGCGCCGGCAAGACCACGCTGGTCAATCTGCTGATGCGGTTCTACGAGGTGACGTCGGGCCGGATCCTGCTGGACGGCATGGACGTGCGGAACATGTCCCGGGAGGAACTGCGGTCCGGGATAGGCATGGTCCTCCAGGACACCTGGCTGTTCGGCGGCACGATCGCGGAGAACATCGCCTACGGGGCTTCCCGCGAGGTGACGCGCGAGGAGATCGAGGAGGCGGCGCGCGCCGCGCACGCCGACCGGTTCGTCCGTACGCTGCCCGACGGCTACGACACGGTGATCGACGACGAGGGTTCGGGCGTCAGCGCCGGTGAGAAGCAACTGATCACCATCGCGCGGGCGTTCCTGTCCGACCCGGTGATACTGGTGCTCGACGAGGCGACGAGCTCCGTCGACACCCGTACGGAAGTGCTGATCCAGAAGGCGATGGCGCGGCTCGCCCACGGCCGTACGAGCTTCGTGATCGCGCACCGGCTCTCCACGATCAGGGACGCCGATGTGATCCTGGTGATGGAGGACGGCGCGATCGTCGAACAGGGCACGCACGACGAGCTGTTGGCGGCGGAGGGCGCGTACGCCCGGCTGTACGCGGCGCAGTTCGCGCAGGCGGTGGCCGAGGTCGACTGAGCCGGAGCGGGGTCCGGCTGGGCGGGGTCCAGAGCCGGGGAGCGCCGCGCCTTCGGGTGCGGCGCTCCCCGGCTTCCGCCGTCTCAGTCGAGGTAGCCGCGCAGTTGGTCGGCGAGTGCGTGGTCGCGGAGCTTGTTGAGGGTCTTGGACTCGATCTGGCGTATCCGCTCGCGGGTCACGCCGAAGATCCTGCCGATCTCCTCCAGCGTGCGCGGCCTGCCGTCCGCGAGGCCGTAGCGCAGCTGGACGACCTTGCGTTCGCGTTCGCCGAGCGTCGAGAGCACCGCCTCCAGGTGCTGGCGCAGCAGCAGGAACGCCGCCGACTCGGACGGGGACGCGGCGTCGCCGTCCTCGATCAGGTCGCCGAGCGCGACGTCGTCCTCCTCCCCCACCGGGGTGTGCAGCGACACCGGTTCCTGGGCGAGGCGCAGCACTTCGGTGACCCGCTCGGGGGGCAGCTCCAGGTGCGCGGCGACCTCGGCGTGGCTCGGTTCGTAGCCGCGCTCCTGGAGCATCCGGCGCTGGACGCGTACCACCCGGTTGATCAGCTCGACCACATGGACCGGGACCCGGATGGTGCGCGCCTGGTCGGCCAGGGCGCGGGACATCGCCTGCCGGATCCACCAGGTCGCGTACGTCGAGAACTTGTAGCCGCGCGCGTAGTCGAACTTCTCAACTGCCCTGATCAGGCCCAGGTTTCCCTCCTGGACGAGATCGAGCATGGTGAGGCCGCGCCCGATGTAGCGCTTGGCGACGGAGACGACGAGCCGCAGATTCGCCTCTATCAGCCGCCGTTTGGCCATCCGGCCCATGACGACGAGCTTGTCGAGGTCGAGCGCGAGCTGGGAGTCCAGGTCGGCGGACGTGCTCAGCTTCTCCTCGGCGAACAGACCGGCCTCGACGCGGCGCGCGAGGTCCACCTCTTCGACGGCGGTGAGCAGCGGGATCCGGCCGATCTCGCGGAGGTACTGGCGGAAGAGGTCGGACGACGCCCCGGCTGCGTCCGCACGGCTGCGGCTGCGGCTCTGCGGGGAGTCGGGGGCGGAATCGTCCACGGGGGCCTCGGTGACGGTTTCCACGACCGTCTGCGGCGTGTCGGTCAAGAGCCTGGTCAGGGGCTCGGACAGGGACTCGGTCACGGGCTCGGTCAGGGTCTGGGTCTGCACGGGGGCGACCTCCAGGTGATCGCTGCACTACGAGCGGATCCGCGGGAGTTGGCGCCCACCTGTCGTGGGCCGGCCGCGCTTCCGGAAACTCAGGCACCGCTCACCAGTGTGGGGTACGACACAGGGCTGCCACGAGGGGCGTGCGACCACTTTCTGAGTCCGGTACGTAACCGGGCCGTTACCGTACGACGTACGGGGACGCAGGACCCGGAGCGCCGCGTCGGAGCGTGCCGGAGCCCGTCAGAGCGCGTCGGCGCCTCTGTTGCGCAGGGCCTGGCTGTACTGCTGGAGCACCCACAACTCGTTCTGCACGGCGTTGAACTGCTCGGGGTCGGCCTGTCCGCCGAGCCGGGTCAGGGTGCCCGTCACCTCGTGGATACGGCGGTCGACGGCCCGCAGCCGGACCTGGACGAGCTGCTGGCCCGCGTACATCTCGTCGATGGCCTTGCCGCGGAACACCTCGACGGCCAGCTCCGTGACCAGATGGCGCACGGTGTCGTTCGGCACGGTCTCCAGCACCCGCGCCAGATACGCGCGCCCGTCGGCCACGCCCTGCTCGGCGCCGCCCGCCTCCTCGACGCACTGGCGCACCATCGCGTACGGCGGGGCCGTGAACTCGTCGGCCCCGTAGGCGTCGAAGGCCGGGGAGACCAACTCGGGCCGCTGGAGCGCGAGTTTGAGCAGCTCACGCTCGGTGCGGTGGGCGGGGCTGCGCAGATGGAGCGCGGGCCCCCGGGGCCCCTGCGGCGCCGCCGTGTCGTACGCACCGCCCTGCTGCTGCCCGGCGCGGCCGGATCCTGCCTGGCCCTGACCGCCCTGGGCCGGGCCCCGGCCGCCGCGGTCGCGGGCCCAGCGCGCCACCTGCGAAACGCGCTTGACCACGAACTGGGTGTCGAGGATGCCCAGGATGCCGGCGAGCTGGACCGCGACCTCGTGCTGCGACGAGCCGTTCTTGATCCTGGCGACGATCGGCGCGGCCTCGTCCAGCGCGGCCGCGCGGCCCGCCGGGGTCTCCAGGTCGTAGCGCGAGACGATCTGGCGGATCGCGAACTCGAAGAGCGGCGTGCGCGGTTCGACCAGGTCCTGGACCGCTTCGTCGCCCTTGGCGAGACGCAGCTCGCACGGGTCCATGTTGTCGGGGGCGATGGCGATGTACGTCTCGGCGGCGAACTTCTGGTCGTCCTCGAAGGCGCGCAGCGCGGCCTTCTGGCCCGCCGCGTCACCGTCGAAGGTGAAGATCACCCGCGCGCTGCCGTTGTCCATCAGGAGCCGGCGCAGGATCTTGATGTGGTCGCCGCCGAACGCCGTGCCGCAGGTGGCGATGGCGGTGGTGACGCCCGCGAGATGGCAGGCCATCACATCGGTGTACCCCTCGACCACCACGGCCCTGCTGACCTTGGCGATGTCCTTCTTCGCCAGGTCGACGCCGTACAGCACCTGGGACTTCTTGTAGATCGGCGTCTCGGGGGTGTTCAGGTACTTGGGGCCGTTGTCGTCGTCGCGCAGCTTGCGCGCGCCGAAGCCGACGACCTCGCCCGAGATGTCGCGGATAGGCCACATCAGCCGGCCGCGGAAGCGGTCGATGGGGCCGCGGCGGCCGTCCTGGGAGATCCCGGAGAGGATCAGCTCCTTGTCGCTGAAGCCCTTGCCGCGCAGGAAGCGGGTGAGGTGGTCCCAGCCGACCGGGCTGTAGCCGACACCGAAATGCTCGGCCGCGGCCTGGTCGAAGCCGCGCTCCGCGAGGAACTTGCGGCCGATCTCGGCCTCCGCCGAGCCGAGCTGCTCGGCGTAGAACTCCGCCGCGATCTTGTGCGCCTCGACCAGGCGGGTGCGCTCGCCGCGCTGGCTCGACGGGTTGTAGCCGCCCTCCTCGTAGCGCAGGGTGATGCCCGCCTGGGCGGCGAGGCGCTCGACCGTCTCGGAGAACGAGAGATGGTCGATCTTCATCACGAAGGCGATGGTGTCTCCGCCCTCCTGGCAGCCGAAGCAGTGGAAGAGACCCTTGCTCGGACTGACCTGGAAGGACGGGGACTTCTCGTCGTGGAAGGGGCAGAGCCCCTTCAGATTGCCGCCTCCGGCGCTGCGCAGCTGAAGGTACTCGGACACGACGGCGTCGATCGGGACCGCGTCCCGAACCGCCTTCACGTCGTCATCGTTGATCCTGCCGGCCACGGATGAATTCTACGGGGCCGGAGGGACACTCCCTCTCCCCGGACGGACTCTTCCGTCTCTCAGGAGGCTGCGCGGCGGCCGTCCCGTCAGCCGTTCCCGAGGCCGGACAGCGGTACGCCCGGGTCGGCGAGGGCGTTCACGTCCAGGCTCACGCCGGACCGGATCAGCCGCTGGATGTCCTCGGTGACGTCCCACACATTGACGTTCATCCCGGCGAGCACCCGGCCGTCCTTCAGCCAGAAGGCGATGAACTCCCGCTTTCCCGCGTCGCCGCGCACGACCACCTGGTCGTACGTGCCCGGCGGGGCCCAGCCCGAGTATTCGAGTCCGAGGTCGTACTGGTCGGAGAAGAAGTACGGGACGCGGTCGTAGACGACGTCCTGGCCGAGCATCGCGCGGGCGGCCTCCGGGCCCGAGTTCAGCGCGTTGGCCCAGTGCTCCACCCGGATCCGGGAGCCCGCGTCAGGACCCCAGGCGAGCGGGACGGCCGCGACGTCGCCCGCCGCGAAGACGTCCGGGTCGGAGGTGCGCAGACCGGCGTCGACGGCGACGCCGCCGCCCTCGGCGCGGGCGGCGAGTTCGAGCCCCGCCGCCTCGGCGAGGGAGACGCGCGGCGCGGCGCCGATCGCGGCCAGCACGTCGTGCGCCGGATGGTCCTCGCCGTCGTCGGTACGGGCGGACAGGACCATGCCGTCCTGGCCGACGATCTCGGTGAGCCGGGCGCCGAAGTGGAAGCGCACGCCGTGCTCGCGGTGCAGCTCGGTGAAGATCTGGCCCAGTTCGGGGCCGATGACCTGGTGGAGCGGGGTCGCCGCCGACTCGACGACGGTGACCTCGGCGCCGTAGCTGCGGGCCGCGGCCGCCACTTCGAGCCCGATCCAGCCGGCGCCCGCGATGACCAGATGGCCGTTGTCGCGGCCGAGCGAAGCGAGCACCTGGCGCAGCCGGTCGGCGTGCGCGAGCCTGCGCAGATGGTGCACGCCCGCCAGGTCGGTGCCCGGGATGTCGAGCCTGCGCGGCTCGGCGCCGGTGGCGAGCAGCAGCTTGTCGTAGCGCACGGACGTACCGTCGCCCAGATGCACACAGCGGGCCTCACGGTCCACGGAGGTGACGGTCTGGCCGAGGTGCAGCTCGACCTCGGCCTGCGCGTACCAGGCCGGTTCGTGGACGAAGACGGTGTCGCGCTCCTCCTTGCCGGAGAGATAGCCCTTCGACAGTGGAGGACGTTCGTAGGGGTGGTCGCGCTCGTCGCCGATGAGGATCACCCGGCCGGTGAACCCTTCCGCCCGCAGGGTTTCCGCGGCTTTCGCCGCCGCCAGACCTCCACCGACAATGACGAATGTGCGATGTGCGTCGACCACTTGATGCCTCCTCGTTGCGCTGCCGCCATCTGCGAGCGTCCCGCACGGAGCGTGATGGCGATAGAGGGGGCGCTCCGTGCGCGTGCCTGATTGTCGTGATCCGGCTGCCTTCATCCAAGCGTGCGCCGGGAGGCCCGAGGCGTGCAGGCCGATCGTACGCGGACGCCGTCACCTGGAGAGGCGTGCGCCACCGGTGAGTCCGCCGTGCAGGGCGCGGGCCGCCGCGTCGGTGAGCGACGCGATCTGGTCGACGATGACGCGTTTGCGCGCCCGGTCGTCGGGCGCCGCGAGGAACAGCCCGCGGAACTGCGGGTCGAGCCCTTCCGGCGCACGGTCCGTCAGGGCGCTCGCCAGCTCGGCCAGTACGATCCGCTGGTCGAGGCGGAGCGCCTCCTGCTCGGCGCGCTGCATGACGTACCGGTCGGCGACCGCCTTGAGCACGGCGCACTCGTGGCGCGCGGCGCGCGGTACGACCAGCTCGGCGGTGTAGCGGGTGAGCGGGCCCGTGCCGTACGCGTCGCGGGTGGCGCTCTCGGCGGCGAGACAGAACCGGCCGATGAGCTGGCTGGTGGCGTCCTTGAGCCGGCCGAGGGCGACGGCCGAACCGTCGTAGCCGTGCGGCCACCAGTCCTGGTCCATCAGGCGATCGAGCGCGGCGGCCAGCTCCTGCGGGTCGGTGCCGGCGGGTACGTAACGGCCGATGGCGACGGCCCAGATCTCGCTGCGCTCGACGGGCGAGGCGAGCGCTGCGGGATCGACGTGGCCGGCATGCAGGCCGTCCTCGAAGTCGTGGACGGAGTACGCCACGTCGTCGGACCAGTCCATGACCTGCGCCTCGAAGCACGTCCTGCCGTCGGGGGCGCCCTTGCGGGCCCAGTCGAAGACGGGCAGGTCGTCCTCGTACACGCCGAACTTCACGGACGTCGGGTCGGTGGGGTGGCGGCCGCGCGGCCAGGGGTACTTGGTGGCGGCGTCGAGGGCGGCGCGGGTGAGGTTGAGGCCGACGCTGATGAGGTCGCCGGTCGGCTCGGAGCCGTCCGACGCGGGTGCGGTGGGTGGGGTGGGTGCTGTGATGAAGCGCTTCGGTTCGATACGGGTCAGCAGGCGGAGCGACTGGGCGTTGCCCTCGAAGCCGCCGCAGTCGGCGGCGAAGTCGTTCAGCGCCTGCTCGCCGTTGTGCCCGAAGGGCGGGTGGCCCATGTCGTGGGACAGGCAGGCGGTCTCGACGAGATCCGGGTCACAGCCGAGCGCCGCGCCCAGTTCCCGGCCGACCTGGGCGCACTCCAGGGAGTGGGTCAGCCGGGTGCGCGGGCTGGCGTCCCACTGCCGGGCGCTGGACCCGGGGGTCACGACCTGGGTCTTGCCGGCGAGTCTGCGCAGCGCCGACGAGTGCAGCACCCGGGCCCGGTCGCGCTGGAACGCGGTACGCCCGGGGCGCTTGTCGGGCTCGGGGGCCCAGCGCTCGGTGGCGGCTTCGTCGTAGCTGCCGGTGGGGTCGGAGGGGTGGTGAACAGTGATGCCGGTGGTGCCTGCCATGCTCCGACGGTAACCGGAAGCGGTGGGGTCGTGAGCCCGAGGCTGGGCGAACGGG
>NZ_JTIY01000001.1:3898322-3906410 GCF_000818175.1 Streptomyces sp. AcH 505 | reverse complement strand
GACGGTAACCGGAAGCGGTGGGGTCGTGAGCCCGAGGCTGGGCGAACGGGAGTCGAGGGCGGCTGTAGGGCCGCCCCTGGGGTTTGAGTGTCGCGGTTACGGCCCGGGCATCAAGGGCGCTCCTGCGTCGCGTCGGCTCCGCCGATTGCGCTTCGCTCCACCCTTGACCCCCGGCCCTCCACCGCAAGTACTTCTTTGAGGGGGGGCGGCCGGGGGGCTCCACGGGCGTGGTGGGCTCGTGGTGGCGGGTGCTTGGCCGGGTGCGGGTGCCCGTGCGGGGCGGGGTTCGTGGTGTGCCTGGCCGGGTGCTGGTGTGACTGCTGGGGTTGGGGTGGTTGCTGTGGCGGTCGTCTCGCGCCTTTTGCGTCAGTGGTTGCGTTTGGCGCGTCTTTCAGCGCATCCAGGGCCGGACCGCTCCCCGAGCGAACTGTTCTGCGTCTCGGCACGTCCTGATAGGCATGCGCCGACTCAAGCTGCCGAAGATCACGCTGCCCCGTACCCGGCGCGGGCAGCGGCGTGCCGTGCAGATCGTCATGGCCGGCTGCGTCCTGGCGCTCGCTCCCGCGGCCTGGATGCACGCCGTCGCCGACAGCCGGGTCCGGACCGTCGCCGACGTGCCGGCGAGGGATGTGGCCGTGGTCTTCGGCGCGGGGTTGCGGGACGGGCGGCCCACGCCGTACCTGGCCCACCGGCTGGACGCGGCCGTGACGCTCTACCGGACGGGCAAGGTGAAGGTCGTGCTGGTCACCGGCGACAACAGCCGGGTGGAGTACGACGAGCCCGACGCGATGCGCGCGTACCTCACCGGGCGGGGGGTGCCGGACGGACGGATCGTCAGCGACTACGCGGGGTTCGACACCTGGGACTCCTGCGTCCGCGCGAAGAAGATCTTCGGCGTCGACCACGCGGTGCTCGTGACGCAGGGCTTCCATGTCCGGCGCGCCGTCGCGCTGTGCCAGGCGGCGGGCGTCGAGTCGTACGGGGTCGGGGTCGCCGAGCCGCATGATGTGACCTGGTACTACGGCGGGGTGCGCGAGGTGTTCGCGGCGGGCAAGGCCGCGCTGGACGCTGCTGTACGGCCGGATCCGCACTTCCTCGGCCCGCGCGAGCCGGGCGTGACGTCGGTGCTGGCCGCCCACTGACGGGTCACCCGGCGGCGGTCTCCTCGGTGAGCCAGCGCAGGTACGGTTCGCTGCCCGCCACGACGGGCGTCGCGATGATCTCCGGTGTCGCGTAGTCGTGCGCCGCCAGCAGATGGGCTTCCAGTTCGGGGTAGCGGGCCTGGGTGGTCTTGAAGAGGATCTGCCACTCGCGCGCTGTCTCGATCTCGCCCTGCCAGCGGTAGACCGAGGTGACCGGCGCCGAGATCTGGGCGCAGGCGGCCAGTCGGGACTCGACGGCGCCGCGTGCGAGGGCTTCGGCCTTCTCTGCGGTGTCGGTGGTGGTCAGCACGGTCAGGTGGTCGGCGCCCATCGGGGCTCCCTTACGGTCGGCGGCGCGATCCACCGTACCGGCCGGGTGCCCGTCAGGGGCCCTTCGTCAACCGGCGTACGCGCGTACGGACTTCGCCTCGCGCAGGGCCAGGGCCCACCAGGCCAGTTGGTCGAGCATCGCCTTGGCGGCGCCGTCCGGGCCCGAGGGGTCCTTGGGGCTGCCCGCCGCGTCGAAAAGGGCGCCGGCGTTGTGGAAGGAGACCGTGTCCCTGACCGTGACGGCGTGCAGTTCGGCGAAGACCTGGCGCAGGTGTTCGACGGCGCGCAGGCCGCCGGACATCCCGCCGTACGAGACGAACCCGACGGGTTTGGCCTGCCATTCGGCGAAGTGCCAGTCGATCAGCGCCTTGAGGCAGGCGGGATAGGAATGGTTGTACTCGGGGGTGAGCACGGCGAAGGCGTCGGCGGAAGCGAGTCGTGAGGTGACCTTGGCGAGCTGGGCCAGCGGCCCGGGGCCGGGGTCGGGCGACGGCGCTGTCGGCAGGTCCGTCTCGGCGAGATCGATCAGGTCGACGGTGAAGTCGGCGCGTGTGGAGGCCCGTTCGAGGAACCAGTTGGCGACGACGGGTCCGAAGCGCCCCTCCCGGTTGCTGCCGAGGATGACGGCCAGCTTCAGCGGCCCTGCGGTGGTGTCCTGCGTGGAGTTCATGGACAGAGCCTCATACTTAAACCAAAGTTGAAGTCAAGCTACGCTGGGCCGTATGACGACACATCTCGCCTGGGACGCCAAAGAAGCGACGGTCGGGGAGCTGGCGGCGCGCAGTGGGGTCGCCACGTCGGCGCTGCGTTTCTACGAGCGCGAGGGGCTCATCAGGAGCCGCCGTACGTCGGGCAACCAGCGGCGCTACAGCCGCGACACGCTGCGCAGGGTCGCCTTCATCCGCACCTCGCAGCGGCTCGGCATCCCGCTGGCCGACATCCGGGCCGTCCTGGAGCTGCTGCCGGCGGACCGTACGCCGACGAAGGAGGACTGGGCGCGGATCTCGGAGTGCTGGCGCGCCGACCTCGAAGCGCGTATCCGTACCCTTCAGCGGCTGCGTGACAATCTCACCGACTGCATCGGCTGCGGCTGTCTCTCGCTGGACCGCTGCGTCCTGTCCAACCCGGGCGACGAACTGGCCTCGCACGGCCCCGGACCCCGGCGGCTGATAGAGGACTGACCTCGTCGTACCGTGACCGGCATGACGACCGAGGCTCCAGAACTGCTCATCGAGGTGGACGGGCGTCCGGCCACCGAGTCCGACCTGCGGATGCGCGCGCTCAACAACTACGGGCACTTCACCGCCATGCAGGTCAGGGGCGGCGGGGTGCGTGGCATCGATCTGCATGTCGCCCGTCTTGACGCGGCGAGCCAGGAGCTGTTCGGCGTGGGTGTGGCGGGCGAGCGGGTACGGGCACTGTTGCGGCACGCGCTCGGTGACGTCGAGGACGCGTCGGCGCGGGTGTACGTGCATCAGGCCGAGCTGCCTTCGGAGTTGAGCCTGATGGTGACCGTACGGCCGCCGGCGGTGCCGGACGAGCGGGCGGTGAGCCTGATGTCCGTCGCGTACGAGCGCCCCGCCGCCCATCTCAAGCATCTGGGCGGCTTCGGGCAGATCTACCACGGTCACCGCGCGGTCCGGGCGGGCTTCGACGACGCGCTGCTGACCGGTCCGGGTGGGGTCGTCCTGGAAGGCAGCATCGCCAACGTCGGCTTCTGGGACGGCAGTTCGGTGATCTGGCCGCAGGGCGCCATCCTGACGGGCATCACCATGGCGCTGGTCGAGCCCCGGCTGGCCAGTGCGGGCCTGCCTTCCGTACGGCGCGAGGTCACGCTGTCGGAACTGGCCGGTTTCCGGGCCGCGTTCCACACCAACTCGCACGGCGTGGTGCCGGTGAGCCGGATCGACGACGTCGAGTTCCCTGGCGACGCGGAGCTGTTGGCGCGGGTGCGGGCCGTGTACGAGTCGATGGAGTGGGAGCGCCCGTGACCGGCCGGGGGCGCCTCAGGCGGCCGGCTGAGCCGGGGCCGTGGCGGGTGGCCAGCTGCGCAGGGTCATGTCGGCCACCTGCTGGAGGACGTCGCGCGTGACACCGCCGGCGGCCTGGACGGCGATGCCGTTCGCCACGGTCATGAGGTGCCGGGCGAGCAGACCGGGATCGGCGTCGGGCGGCAGGTCGCCTTCGTCCACGGCCTGCTGGAAGCGGTCGCTGAGGTAGGAGACGTGCTCGTCGCGCCAGGCGGCGAGGGTGTCGCGGGCGTGGCTTCCCGGCTCACCGGCTGCGAGGGACCCCTGGACGCCGAGGCACCCGGCCGGGCCGGCGGCGCCGGTGGTGGCCAGGACCGCGCCGTTGAGCATCGCGGCGGCCACCTCGCGGGCGGTCGGCTCCCGCAGGGCGCGGACCCCGTACGAGGCGGGGCCCTCCGTGTAGCGCTCCAGGCACTTCCGGAACAGCTCCTCCTTGTTGCCGAAAGCCGCGTACATGCTGGTGCGGTTGATCCCCATGGCGGCGGTCAGGTCGGTGAGGCTGGCGCCTTCGTAGCCCTGCCCCCAGAAGACCCGCATGGCGCGTTCCAGGGCCTCTTCGGTGTCGAATCCCCTCGGCCGGCCGATCGGCGCCTTCTGTCCGGTGTCCATGTCGTCGATCGTACCTCTTCCGTACCGGTCGGTGCGGAAGGTGCTACGGTCTTTTTCGGTACCGATCGGTACCGAATCTGTGGAGGTCGTGATCGTGGGACAGCTCGAAGGAAAGACCGCCGTCGTCACCGGCGGGAGCAGCGGGATCGGCCTGGCCACCGCCGTCCGGCTGGCGGCGGACGGGGCGCACGTGTTCATCACCGGCCGGCGCAAGACCGCGCTGGACGCGGCCGTCGAGACCATCGGCCCTGCGGCGGCCACCGGTGTGGTGGGCGACATCTCGAACCTGGCCGACCTGGACCGGCTCTACGACGCGGTCCGCGCCCGGGGCCGCGGCCTGGACGTCGTCTTCGCCAACGCGGGCACCGCGTCGTTCGCGACGCTGGAAGAGGTCACCGAGGAACACGTCGACGAGACCTTCGGCGTCAACGTACGGGGCACGCTGTTCACGGTGCAGAAGGCGCTGCCGCTGCTCAACGACGGCGCTTCGGTGATCCTCAACTCCTCGGTGCGCGCGGACGACGGTGTCGCGGCGTTCGGCACGTACGCGGCCTCGAAGGCGGCGGTACGGTCCTTCGCCCGCACCTGGGCCAACGAGCTGAAGGACCGTGGCATCCGGGTCAACGCGATCTCTCCGGGCACCATCGACACCCCCGCGGTCGACGCCGTGGCCGAGGGAGACGCGCCGGTCACCAAGGCCCAGTTCGTCGCGGGTGTGCCGCTGGGCCGGATCGGCCGCGCCGAAGAGGTCGCCGACGCGGTGGCCTTCCTCGCCTCGGCCCGGAGCAGCTTCGTCCTCGGCGCCAACCTGTACGTGGACGGCGGCGAGAACCAGCTCTGAGCCGTACCGGGCCCGTGGCGCGGGCTCGTCACCCGTTCGGCGCGTGCGGGGGTGGCGAGCGGGTCTGTTCGTCGGCCTCGGCCGTGACCTGCGGTGACGGCGTTTGGCAAGCCTGACACGCGCTCCTGGGGGCGGGAATCTGATCGGCCATCAGCAGGCGTGCGGCTCGTGGTGGCACTTACCTCGGAGGAGACCCGCGATTCCGACGGAGGATCACCATGCGCAGCACTGCACGCCTGCTGACCGGTGCCGCCCTCGCGGCTGCCTCGCTCGGACTGATGACCGCGAGCGCCACCGGTGCCTTCGCGGATGCCGGTGACGCCGGCGGCGGGGACTTCGGTGGCACCGAGGCCGGAGCCGGTGAGGTCCCGGGGGGCGAGATTCCGGACGTCCCGGACGAGGAGCGCCTCGGTGGCGAGGTTCCCGGTGGGGAGCACGGCGACGTGGGTCCCGGCGGCGGGGACTGGGGTGGTGACCACGGGGACGGCGACCAGGGCGGCGATCAGTGGGGCGGCGGGGATCACGGCGGCGGGAAGCCCGGGGTGCTTGAGGTGACCCCGGCGAGCGCGCCTCCCGGCGCGACCGTCACCGTCAACACCACGGCCTGCGGCCCAGGCGGCTACGCCAAGGGCGACGCCCGCGAACTCGGTGCCGGGGAGTTCGAGCTGAAGGCCGAGACGCACAAAGAGGTCGTGGTCGGTCGGTTCACGGTGCCGGACGGCGCCAGGCCCGGCACGTACCGGATCGTCGCGAAGTGCAAGAACGGCAAGGAGGCCGACGGTGATGTCACCGTACGGGCCCATTCAGGGCCGGTCGGCCATGTGAAGACGGGGGTCGGCGGCAGCGTCGGGCCCGACACCACCCAGATCGCGGCGGGGACGGCCGTACTGGCCGCCGCCGCCGTGGGCGGGACCCTGCTCCTGCGTCGCCGGGCGAGCGGCACGCAGGAGGACTAGGAGGTCCCGTCCGGGCGTCCCCGCCCCCGTCATGCTCATCGCTGACCGGGGCGGGGAACCTCCGTCCCGGATCCCGCAGTCCCGGATCCCCGCATCCCAGCCGCGGAAAGGTCGCTCACCGTGCCGGTCACCGCCCAGGTCAGGAGGAAGGGCTGGCTGCTCGCCGCCGTCGCCTGTACGGGTGTCTGGCTCGTCCAGAACGGCGCGCGCCCGGTCACCCCGCCCGCCCCTTCGGCCGCGCAGGCCTTCGCCGCCGGGCCAGGACACCACAGCCGGGCGGCGGCCGACCCGATGCCCGCGTCGGCGCCGGTACGGCTGCGCATCCCGGAGATCGAGGTCGACGCGCCGCTGATGCGGCTCGGCCTCGCCGCCGACGGCAGTCTCGCCGTACCGCCGGCCGCGAACAGCAACCTCGCCGGGTGGTACGGGGGCGGCGCGGCGCCCGGCGCCAAGGGGACGGCCGTCATCGCGGGCCATGTCGACAACGCGCGCGGGCCCGCCGTCTTCTACTCCCTGGGCACCCTGAAGAAGGGGGACAGGATCGACGTCGTACGCGCGGACTCCCGTACGGCAGTCTTCACCGTGGACGCGGTCGAGGTGTACGAGAACGCCGACTTCCCCGACAGCAAGGTGTACGGCTCGGCCGGCCGGGCCGAGCTGCGGGTGATCACCTGCGGCGGCGGCTTCTCGCCGAGGACCGGCTACCAGGGCAACGTCGTCACGTACGCCCATCTCGTCGGGTGACCGGCCGGCTCAGGCCGCCCACTGGTCGAAGGCGAGCTTCGCGATCAGCGAGAACACCACGACCAGCAGCACCCCGCGTACGAACTCACTGCCCTTCTTGAGCGCCGTCCGCGCGCCCAGCATTCCGCCCGCCAGGTTGAACACGGCCATGAGCGCGGCCAGTTGCCAGAGCACCGTGCCCTGATAGGCGAACATCGCGAGCGCGCCCCCGTTGGTGCAGACGTTCACGATCTTCGCGTTGGCGGACGCGGTGACCAGGTCGAGCCGCAGTACGGCGGTGAGCGCCAGGACCAGGAAGGTCCCGGTGCCGGGGCCGAACAGCCCGTCGTAGAAGCCGATCCCGCCGCCCACGAGGACGATCGCGAGGACCGTACGCCGCCGCGTGACCGGCCCGGCCCCCGGCTGCGCCCGGCCGAAACCGGGCCGCAGCAGGACGAAGGCCGCGACCGCCAGCAGCACCACCATGATCACCGGCCGCAGCACGTCGCTGCTGATCCCGGCGGCGAAGAAGGCGCCCGTCATCGATCCGGCGAGCGCCACCAGCCCGATCCGCACGGCGGTGCCCAACTCGACCGGCGCCTTGCGCACATACGTGACGGCGGCGCCGGACGTACCGACGATGGCGACGGCCTTGTTGGTGCCGAGGATGTTCGCCGCCGGCACATGCGGCAGCCCGATCAGCAACGCCGGCAGGAGCAGCAGCCCGCCACCGCCCACCACGGCGTCGATCCACCCGGCAGCGAGCGCGGCGAGGCAGAGCAGGGTGAGCACGGTCAGGGATATGTCGGGCATGATCGCGACCCTAGCCGCCGTCCCCCGGCTCCCGCGCCCGCCCCGCCGCCGGCCCGCTGGGCGGCGTCAGCTCTGTCCCGCGACGGCGGCCGGGTCCATCCACATGATCTCCCACTGGTGGTGGTCCGGGTCCAGGAACGAGCGCTGGTACATGAAGCCGTGGTCCTGCGGGGCGAGGGCGGGTGAGCCGCCTGCGGCGAGAGCCGCGTCCACCAGTTCGTCCACCGCGGTGCGGCTCTCGGCGTTGAGACAGATCAGCGCCTCGGCGGTCGTCTCGGCGTCGGCGACGTCCTTCTTCGTGAAGTCCTTGAAGCGGGACTTCTCCAGGAGCATCACGAAGATGGTGTCGCTGATGACGACGCACGCCGTCCGGTCGTCCGAGAACTGTGGATTGCTCGCGTAGCCGAGCTTCTCGAAGAAGGTCTTGGAGACCTCGACATCGCTGACCGGCAGGTTGAGGAAGATCATCGCGGGCATCGGCCGTCTCATTTCTCTCGGCGCGCCAGGCGCGCGTCGCGCTCGGTGCGCGTTCGAAAAGACAGACCGGGCCCCCGCCGGAAACTCATCGGCGCCGAGCGGGGAATCTCGGCAGCATGACGCGGCGGGACGGGCCGGACCCCCGCACGGGTTCCGGCCCCGTCCCG
>NZ_JTIY01000001.1:3891620-3898297 GCF_000818175.1 Streptomyces sp. AcH 505 | reverse complement strand
GCGGGCGGATTGCGGACGGCCCCGGTGTCTCGGGGGGGGGCGTTAGGCGCCTGCCGCCGCGCGGCCCGCTTCCAGCCGCGCCACCGGGATGCGGAACGGCGAGCAGGACACGTAGTCGAGGCCGACGGCGTGGAAGAAGTGCACCGACTCCGGGTCGCCGCCGTGCTCACCGCAGATCCCGAGCTTCAGATCCGGCCGGGTCGCCCGGCCCGCCTCGCACGCGCTGCGTACGAGCGCGCCGACGCCGTCGCGGTCGATCGTCTCGAACGGGGAGACCCCGAAGATGCCCTTCTCCAGGTACGCGGTGAAGAAGCTCGCCTCCACGTCGTCGCGGGAGAAGCCCCACACGGTCTGGGTCAGGTCGTTCGTGCCGAACGAGAAGAACTCGGCGGCCTCGGCGAGCTGACCCGCCGTCAGCGCGGCGCGCGGCAGCTCGATCATCGTGCCGATGGCCAGCTTCAGCTCGACACCCGTCGCCTTCTCGACGTCGGCGATGACCTGGCGCGCCTCGTCGCTGACGATCTCCAGCTCCTGGACCGTGCCGACGAGCGGGATCATGATCTCGGCGCGTGGGTCGCCCTTGGCGTTCTTGCGGTCGGCCGCGGCCTCGGCGATGGCCCGTACCTGCATGGCGAAGAGACCGGGGATGACCAGGCCGAGCCGTACCCCGCGCAGCCCGAGCATCGGGTTCTGCTCGTGCAGTTTGTGTACGGCCTGCAGGAGCCGCAGATCGTTCTCGTTGTGGTCCTTGCGGGCCTCGGCCAGGGCGACACGGACCGACAACTCCGTGATGTCGGGCAGGAATTCGTGCAGCGGCGGGTCCAGCAGCCGTACCGTGACCGGCAGTCCGTCCATCGCCTCGAACAGCTCGGTGAAGTCCTTCTTCTGCAGCGGCAGCAGGGCGCCGAGCGCCGTCTCGCGCTCGTCGTCCGTGTCGGCGAGGATCAGCTTCTCGACCATGGCCCTGCGTTCGCCGAGGAACATGTGCTCGGTGCGGCAGAGCCCGATGCCCTGGGCGCCGAACCGGCGGGCGCGCAGGGCGTCTTCGGTGTTGTCCGCGTTGGCCCGCACCCGCAGCCTGCGGCGCCGGTCGGCGTACGCCATCATCCGGTGCACGGCTTCGACGAGTTCGTCGGCGTCGTCGGCGCCCGCGTGCATCCGGCCCTCGAAGTACTCGACCACGGGCGAGGGGACGACGGGCACCTCACCGAGGTAGACCTTGCCGGTCGAGCCGTCGACGGAGACGACGTCGCCCTCCTCGATGACCGTCGAACCGACCGTCAGCCGACGGGCCTTGGTGTCGACCTCCAGCTCCTCAGCGCCGCACACACAGGTCTTGCCCATGCCACGGGCGACGACGGCGGCGTGCGAGGTCTTGCCGCCGCGCGAGGTCAGGATGCCCTCGGCGGCGATGATGCCGTCGAGGTCGTCGGGGTTGGTCTCCCGGCGGATGAGGATGACCTTCTCCCCCGAGCGCGACCACTTGACGGCGGTGTACGAGTCGAAGACGGCCTTGCCGACGGCGGCGCCCGGCGACGCGGCGATACCGCGTCCGAGCAACTGCCGCTTCGCGCCCTCGTCGAAGCGCGGGAACATCAGCTGGGCGAGCTGGGCGCCGTTGACGCGCTGGAGCGCTTCCGCCTCGTCGATCAGTCCTTGGTCGACCAGTTGCGTGGCGATCCGGAAGGCGGCGCCCGCGGTGCGCTTGCCGACCCGGGTCTGGAGCATCCACAACTGGCCGCGCTCGATGGTGAATTCGATGTCGCACAGATCGCGGTAGTGCGTCTCCAGCGTCTCCATGATCTGCATCAGCTGGTCGTACGAGGCCTTGTCGATGGTCTCCAGATCGGCGAGCGGCACGGTGTTGCGGATGCCGGCGACGACGTCCTCGCCCTGCGCGTTCTGCAAGTAGTCGCCGTAGACGCCCTGGTGGCCGCTGGCCGGGTCGCGGGTGAAGGCCACGCCCGTACCGGAGTCGGGGCCGAGGTTGCCGAAGACCATCGAGCAGACCGTGACGGCCGTTCCGAGGTCGCCGGGGATGCGCTCCTGGCGGCGGTAGAGCTTGGCGCGGTCGGTGTTCCACGAGTCGAAGACGGCGCGGATCGCGAGGTCCATCTGCACGCGCGGGTCCTGCGGGAAGTCCCGCCCGGTGTGCCGGGAGACGATCTTCTTGAACTGCTTGACCAGCTTCTTGAGGTCCCCTGCGGCCAGATCGACGTCGGTCGCCGCGTTGTTGGCCCGCTTGGTCTCCTCCAGCGCCTCCTCGAAGAGTTCGGCGTCGACACCGAGGACGGTGGCCCCGAACATCTGGATGAGCCGCCGGTAGGAGTCCCAGGCGAACCGCTCGTCGCCCGACTGCTTGGCGAGCCCGGCGACCGAGTCGTCGGAGAGCCCGACGTTCAGGACGGTGTCCATCATGCCCGGCATGGAGAACTTCGCCCCGGAGCGTACGGAGACCAGCAGCGGATCGTCGGCCTGGCCGAGCCGCTTGGCCATCTTCTTCTCCAGCGCTTCGAGATGGGCGCTCACCTCGTCACCCAGTGCCGCCGGTTCGGTCCCGCTGTCGAGATAGACGGTGCACGCCTCGGTGGTGATGGTGAAACCGGGCGGGACGGGCAGCCCGAGATTGGTCATCTCGGCGAGGTTGGCGCCCTTGCCGCCGAGCAGATCCTTCAGATCCTTGTTGCCCTCGGTGAAGTCGAAGACGTACTTCGGTGCCTTCTCGGTCTTCTCCTGCTTTTCCGACACGGGTCTCGACTCCTCGGAGGACGACGCGCTGGCTGCCCTGACGGCGAGGAACATACCCAGATCAAAGGCGTCCGGACATGTCCACCTGGCCGTCGCACGGCCTTAACCACTCGTCCGCCACTGGATCGAATGCGCATGGCGGACGCCGACGCGGTCCGCACGGCTTCATGCCTCGAACCGGGCATGACCCGCCGATGACCCTTCCCGCTCACCCGAGCGGTGACAACGACGTCTGAGTTCATCCTTCGAACACCAAAGGGGTGGCACGCAGTGCCACCCCTTCCAGAGGTGCAGTCGCCCAAGATCCGCTCCTCTGAGCGCGTCGACCATCAAATGTGGCGAGAATCACGCCCCACGACGGGCCGAAGCGTGGTCACGCAGCCGGTCCCGCGCGCAGTCGCGCAGCACCGCCAGATCGACGTCCTCCAGGCTGTCCGCGAAGTAGCGCCCGGCGGCCCGCTCCACCGGCAGCAGCGACGGTACGACGAGTACGGCGCACCCGGCGGCCTGCGCCGAGGCCGTACCGTCCGGGGAGTCCTCCACCGCGACACACGCCCCCGGCCGCACGCCGAGCCGTTCGGCCGCCGCCAGGTAGGGGTCGGGGTGCGGCTTGGTCCGTACGGTGTCGTCGGCCGAGAGCGTGAAGGCGAAGCCCACGTCCGGCAGCGAGCCGCCCACCACCGAGTCGACCACCGCCCGCGGCGAGGCGCTGACCAGGGCGAACGGCACCCCGGCCCGTTCCAGTCCGGCCAGCAGCCGACCGGCGCCTGGCCGCAGCGGGGCCCCGGCCTCCACCCGCCGGAAGAAGGAACCGGACAGTTCGGCCGCCACCTCCTCCGTACGGCCGGCGTCCGCGCCGGTGACGCGTACGAGATGCGCGGCCGTGTCGGCGACGGCGCGGCCCACCACCTCGCGCGCGTCGGCGTCCGTCAGCCGGTGGCCGAGCCGGGCGGCGACCTCGTCCGCCGTGTCCCACCAGAGCACTTCGGTGTCCACGAGCGTGCCGTCCATGTCGAAGAGGACAGCCGCAGGCAGCTTCACGCGTCGTCCCCCGCGGACGCCACGACACCGGTCACCGGTACGACCAGGGCCGGGCGCTCGGCCGGTACGACCGTCGCCCGTACGCCGGGCTGCAGCTCCCCCGCGTCGCGCGACGGGACGTCGGCCTTGACCGAGCCGCCGCCGGGCAGATCGAGCAGCACCCGGGTGACCGAGCCGAAGAAGGCGGCCGAGACGACCGTGGCGGTGCCTTCGGGGTCGGCGGTCGCCGTGACGTTCTCCGGCCGGATCAGCACCTCGACCTCGCGTCCCGCCGGGATCTCGCCGTCCACCGGCAGGGTGGCGCCCGCGACCTCGACCCGGCCGCCGTCGGTGAGCCGGCCGGGCAGCCGGTTCATCGTGCCGACGAACTCGGCGACGAAGGCGGTGGCGGGACGCTCGTACAACTCGGCGGGCGGCGCGCACTGTTCGAGGCGGCCCGCGTTGAGCACGGCGACCCGGTCGGCCATCGACAGCGCCTCCTCCTGGTCGTGCGTGACGAAGATGGTGGTGATGCCGAGCGAGAGCTGGAGCCGGCGGATCTCCTCCCGCAGCGTCAGCCTGACCTTGGCGTCGAGCGCCGACAGCGGCTCGTCGAGCAGCAGCACCCGGGGCCGCAGCGCCAGCGCGCGGGCGAGTGCGACCCGCTGCTGCTGGCCGCCGGACATCTGGTGCGGGAAGCGGTCGCCGTGCTCGGGCAGCCCGACCAGGTCGAGGAGTTCGGCGGCGCGGGTGCGCCGCTCGGCGGCCGACACCTTCCGTACCCGCAGCCCGAAGGCGACGTTGTCGCGCGCGTTGAGGTGCGGGAAGAGGCTGTACGACTGGAACACCATGCCCGCGTCACGGCGGTTGGCCGGGACCAGGGTGATGTCGGCGCCGTCCACCAGCACATCGCCCGCGTCGGGCTGCTCGAATCCGGCGAGCACCCGCAGCGCGGTGGTCTTGCCGCAGCCCGAGGGGCCGAGCAGCGCGAGGAGTTCACCGGGGCGGGCCGTCAGGTCGAGCCCGTCGAGGGCGACGGTGGGCCCGAAGGCCCGCCGCAGACCGCGGAATTCGACCAGCGCGCCGGCGGGGGCCGCGGGCTGTTCCTCGCTCGCGGTGAGTGTGGCCGTGGATGACATGAGGGGGCTACTCCTTGCCGGAGAGGGGAGTTGTGGTGGCAGGGCCGCCCGCGGGGGCCGCCGAAGCGCCGGCCGCTGCCCGTGCCCCGGCCCGGGAGAGGACCATCAGCAGCGCCCAGGCGATGAGCAGGCTGAGCAGCGAGACAGCGACCGAAACCTGCGCCTGGGAACCGGAGATGGTGACGATCCAGACGGCGAAGGGCTGATAGCCGAGGAGCGCCGCGATGGTGTATTCGCCGAGCACCAGCGCCAGGGTGAGGAAGGACGCGCCGGCCAGCGACGAGCGCAGGTTGGGCAGGATCACCCGGACGACCGTGTACGGCATGCTCGCCCCGCAGTTGCGGGCCGCCTCCACGAGCGTGGGGATGTCGACGGCGCGCAGCCCCGCGTCCAGCGAGCGGTACACGAACGGCAGCGCGAGCACGGTGTAGGCGATGACGAGCACCAGTGGGAACGACTCGTCCTGCACGACGATGAAGGTCTGGTAGAGCGGGGTCGTGGACAAGTGGTCGGGGCCCCAGCGCAGTACGGTCGTGATCCCGCTGACCAGCGCGATCGGCGGCACCACCAGCGGCAGCATGCAGATGACCTCGACGACGGGCCGCAGCCGGGGCGCGCCGAGCCGTACGGCGACGAGCGCCGGCACGGCCAGCAGCAGCGACAGCACGATGGTGCAGCCGGCCAGGCCGAGCGAGAGCAGCAGGCTCTTGGAGAATCCGTCGGCGGACAGGATCCCGGTGTAGGCGTCGAAGGAGACGCCCTGGCCCGGGGTGTGGACGGTGAAGACGAACGAGGCGAGCAGCGGCACGACGAAGTAGATCCCGGCCAGGACCAGGACGGCGCCGCGCCAGATACGCGGGCGGCGGCGCTGCCTGCGGACGCGGCCCGCGGGCGGCGCTGTGCGGCTCGGGGCGTCCGCCGCTGTGGGGGTCAGTGCAGCCATCGGGTGCTCCGTCGCTGGAGGGGCAGATAGACCACCATCACCAGACCGGCGATCACGATCATGTCGAGGCTCAGGGCGAGCGCGACGTTCTCCTGGCCGACCTGGACGTTGCCGGACAGCGCGTCGGCGATCTTCAGCGTCACCAGGGGTACGGAACCGCCGACGAGCGCCGCCGCCGTGGCGTACGCGGCGAAGGCGCTGCCGAAGAGCAGCACGAACCCGCCGAGCAGGGTGGGCATGAGGACCGGCAGTCCGACATGGCGCCAGAACTGCCAGGTGGTGGCCCCCGCGTTCTGCGCCGCCTCCCGCCACTGCGGGCGCAGGCCGTCCAGCGCGGGGACGCTGACCAGCACCATCAGCGGCACCAGGAAGTACAGGTAGATCACGGTGAGTCCGGTGAAGGAGTACAGGTTCCAGCCGGCCGCGTCCAGGTGCGCGTACTGCGTGACGACGCCCGAGATGCCGAGGGTCGCGACGAAGGCGAAGGCGAGCGGTACGCCGCCGAAGTTGGCGAGGACGCCGGAGGCGGTCAGTACGGACTCCCGCAGCGCGCCGCGCCGGGACGTGACGACGGCCTGGGCGATCAGCATGCCGAGCACGGTGCCGATCAGGGCGGTCAGCGCGGACAGTTCGACGCTGCCGGTCAGGGAGGTCAGGTACGGGCCCTGGAGCGAGGTGCTGACGTTGGCGCCGGTCGCCGAGGTGACGCCGGTGGCCGTGTCCTTCGTCGTGAACGCCCCGTACACCACGGCGCCGACCGGCAGTCCGAAGCAGATGCCGGCGAACACGAGCAGCGGGAGGGCGCCGAGCCAGGCGCGCGGCGCCCG
>NZ_JTIY01000001.1:3870056-3891285 GCF_000818175.1 Streptomyces sp. AcH 505 | reverse complement strand
GCGGCGCCCGGTGCGGGCGGAGTGGTGCCCGGCGCGGGCAGGGTGTGGTCCGCCATCAGCTGACGGCCTTGTCCCAGTTCTTGGCGAGGACGGCCTTGACGCTGTCCAGGTCCTTGGCCTCGGGGAACTCGGGAGTGCCTTCGACCTTGGGGAGCTTGGTGACGAAGGTCTTGTCGACGGAGCCGTCCTCGGTCATGGAGGGCAGCAGGACGGGGCGGGCGTAGCCCTTGAGGAAGAGGTTCTGGCCCTCGGCGCTGTACAGGTACTCCATCCACAGGCGGGCGGCGGCCGGGTGCGGCGCGTCCTTGTTGATCGCCTGCGAGTAGTACTGGGCGTACGAGCCGTCGGCCGGGACGGCGACCTGCCAGTCGACGCCCTTGCCCTTGAACTGGTCGGCGTAACCGGCGTTGAGGTAGTCCCAGTCGATCGAGATGGGCGTCTCGCCCTTCTGGACCGTCGCGGGGGTGGACTCGACGGGGATGAAGTTGCCGCTCTTCTTCAGCTTGCCGAAGAAGTCGATCCCGGGCTGGATGTCGGAGAAGCTGCCCTTGTTGGCGAGGGAGGCCGCGTAGACGCCGCCGAAGGCCGAACCGGACTTGTTGGGGTTGCCGTTGAGGGCGACCTTGCCCTTGTACTCGGGCTTGAGCAGATCGGCGAAGGTCGTCGGGCAGACCTTGACGCGTTTGGCGTCGCAGCCGATGGAGATGTACCCGCCGTAGTCGTTGTACCAGAGGCCGTTCGGGTCCTTCTGGGCGGCGGGGATCTTGTCGTAGGAGGCGACCTTGTACGCCGCGAAGAGGCCCTCGGCCGCTCCGCTGCGGTCGAAGGGGCTGCCCAGGTCGACGACGTCGGGGGCGCGGTCCTGGCCCTTGCGGGACTTGATCGCGTTGATCTCGTCGGCGCTGGCGGCGTCCGGCGTCTCGTCCTTGATCTTGACCTTGTACTTGGCCTCGAAGCCCTTGATGATCTCGCCGTAGTTGGCCCAGTCCGGCGGCAGGGCGATCGCGTTGAGTGTGCCTTCCTTCTCCGCCGCCTTGACCAGACCGGCCAGACCGCCGAAGTCCGCCACGGAGGTGGCGGCATCGGCCTTCACACCGGCGGAGCCGCCGGCGTCGGCGGGGGTGTCGGAGTCGGACTTGGCGCCACAGGCGGTGAGCGCGGTGAGTGCGGCGGTGCTGAGCGCCAGCGCGGCTATCAGCCGGCCGTTGGCGCGTACGCGAAGTCGGGTCACGCGGTGTCTCCCGGGGGCAAATGAAGGTTTCACTTGTTCATACAAGCTGGCACCAGTTCGCCCGGTCAAGGTGTCCGCACGGTTAACGTCCGATGACCTTGACGGCACGAGGCGTGGAAGACCAAAACGCCCACAAAGCGCCAGAACGCCGGGGATTCACGGCACGTACGAGCGGGCGGCAGGGGGCGGACCGGGGTGGCGGTCAGGGATTCATATGCGGTTACAGTGAAGGTCAGGTGCGCGACGGGGAAGCGCTCCTGTACACAGTTCACGCATGACCGCCGGCAGTGCGCTCAACGCGGGCGGGACCGACCGAGGGGGCCAGTGTGGGGAGTTCGCGCTATCTGGAGATCGCGGAGGCGCTGCGGCAGTCGATCCTGTCCGGCGACTACCCCGTGGGCGCGCACCTGCCGTCGGAGAGCGACCTGGCGGCCCACTGGTCGGCCTCGCGCGGTACGGTCCGCCAGGCGGTCGGACTGCTCGCCTCGGAGGGCCTGATCGGCTCCCGGCAGGGCGCCCGCCGCGTGGTGCTGCGCCAGGAGCGCCGGCACAGCTTCCAGCAGCTCAACAGCTTCGCCCAGTGGGCACAGGCGATGGGCAGCGAGGTGGCGAGCCGCATCCTCAGCCGTACGACGCGGACGGCGACGGCCGAGGAGGCGTCCAGGCTCGGCATCGACCCCGGCGCGCAGGTGCTGTACGTCCTGCGGTTGCGCCATCTGGACGGCGAGCCGGTGATGGTGGAGCGCACCGCCTACACGGACTGGGTGGCACCGGCCGTCCAGGCCCTGCCCGACGACTGTGTGTCGATCATGAACAGCATCGCCGAGGAGGCCGGGATCGTGGCGCACTACGGCGAGCATCTGCTCGACGCCGTCGCCACGGGCAGCGAGGACGCGCGGCTGCTGCGGGTGCGCAGGGGCAGCCCGCTGCTGCGGCAGCGCTATCTGACGTACACGGCGGCTGGCCGCCCGATCGAGTGGACCGACGACCGCTACCGGGCGGGCACGGTCGCCTTCAGCGTCTCCAACTCGGCGGCGGCGACGCCGCTTGAGCGGCACGCGGGGCCGGACGTGGTGCAGCAGACGGGCCGGTCCTGAGGCCGGGATTCACCTAGCGCCGGTTGCCGCGGTTGCGGGGGTGGTCGCGGGCGGTGCGTTCGTTGCCGAACTTGTACGAGCCGGTCCAGCGCGCCATCACCAACTGGGCGTCCCCCGAGGCCACTTGCCCCAGGAACTTGTCGGCGCGTGAGCCGCGTAGCGTGGCCGCCGACCGCCCCTGGTGGGTGATGACCACGCTGCCGTCGGTGTGCCGCTCGTAACTGAAGCCGGTGGGTGCGGGCATGACCGGGTCCTCCCTATCCGTCCGTGGACAGCGCGCGCTCGAACTGGGCGATGCCCGTCGTCGTCTTCATCCCGACCCGCTCGTAGAGCCGGTGCGCGCCGGTCGGGCTCGTGCTGTCGACGTCGAGCCCGACGGAGTCGATCCCCCGTCCGGCGAAGAGCGCGAAGCTCGCCAGCAGCAGCGACCGGCCGAGACCGAGCCGTCTGGCCTCCCGCCGCACCCCCAACTGGCTTACCTCACCGGCCGGTCGGCCCTCGACCTCACGCAGCTGGCACAGGGCCACGCCCACCGTCCGCCCGTCGCGTTCGGCGAGGAGCCAGAGGTCCGGGTCGAACGCTTCGTAGAGCAGGTCGGCGGCCCATTCGTCGTACGAGCGCGGCGCGTGGCCCCAGCGGTCGCCGAAGCTGTCCTCCGCGCATTCGTGGACGCGCAGCAGATCCTCCGAAGTCCCGTCGCAGGAGCGCACCGTGACGCCGTCCGGCCAGACGGGCCTCTCCCGCGGTCCGTCGACGGCGATCCTCATCCGCTGGTGGACACGGGTCCGCGCGTACCCGCGGGCGCGCAGCATCCGGTCGGCGGCGCCGTCGAGCAGGACGTAGTTCACCAGCACGACGGGCCGCGGCAGTTCGGCGGCGCGTGCCTCCATCCGGGTCAGCAGCGCCGTACCGACGCCCTGGCCGAGATGGCCGGGACGGGTGTACGCGTCGCCGATCACCCGCCCCTCGCGCACGCCGCCGACCTGCCCGTATCCGCACACCTCGCCGTCGGGTCCGGTGACGACCCAGACGTCCCTCGCGAGGTCCAGCGACGCCCACTCGTGCCGGAAGCCGGCCACGGTCCTGGCGGCGGCCGTGGGGTCGCTCGCCCGCTCGGCGGCGCTCACCGCTTCGGCCACCGCCGGCAGATCGGCCTCCACCGGGCTCCGGAGTACGTACCCGTCCCGCATCGAACTCTCCCCGTTCTCTAGTGATCCGCCGTGGCCGGTTCGGCCGTCAGTGCCGTACCGATCCGGCGGAAGCCCAGCCGCGCGTAGATGCGGGCGACGGTCTCGTCGTCCGCCGACAGGAAGACCGTGTCCACGCCGCGCGCCCGTGCGTCGGTCACCAGCGCTGCGGTGACCGCGAGCGCGAGGCCCTGGCGGCGGGCGGCGGGCAGCGTGCCCACGCCGACGATCTCGCTGACCCTGCCCACCGGTTGATGCTGGCCCGCGCACAGGGCGAGGCCGTCCGCCACCGCCGCGCCCACCGCCGTCAGCCCGGCGCCGATACGGGCGGCCACCCGCGCCACGGACCCGTCGGCCGCCGTCTCCAGTGCGGCGGCGGCCAGTTGGTCAACTCCCGCTTCCCCCAAGCCCGTTCCGGGGGCGGCGAAGGCGAGCCGCGGCGCCGCCAGGGCGCCGGCCAGCGCGGGATCGTCCGCGCCCACGATCCGTACGGACACCCCGTCGACCGCCGTTTCGGCTGCTCCGGCGGGCAGTTCGGCGTCCGGGGGAAGCACCATCAGCGGGTGCTCCTGGATGACGAGCCCCGACGAGGCCTCGACCGCCGCGCGCAGCGAGGGCGTGGTCTCCGCCACCCACTCGAAGCTCTCCGGGACGCCCAGTTCGCGCTGCCGGGCACGCACACGCGCCACGTCCGCCGGCTCGACGACGCCCGACGCACCCCTGGTCGGCCGGGCGTAGTACGGCCACCCGGGGTCGGTCCTGACGAACAGGGTCAGCGACCCGTGGTCCTCGACCCGGGCCGCCGCGCGCGGCACCGCGTCGTAGTACGTGTCGAGCTTGTCCAGCAAGGTCTGTTGTGCGGAGGCGGAGGTCATGCCGCGCATCCAAGCACCGGGCTCGCACGGACCGCCACCGCATTACCGACGGGACGGGTCAGCCGCCCGAGGTGTCGAGTTCGGCGTCGGCGCCGATCCCCGCGCAGTCGTACGGGTCCTTCAGCCAACCGTCCGGCAGGACGACCCTGTTGTTGCCCGACGTACGGCCGCGCGGTCCGTCCGCGCCGTCCGGCCACGGCTGGTCGAGGTCCAACCCGGCCATCAGCGAGTCGAGTTCGGCCAGGGACGAGGTGATCGCCAGTTCCCTGCGCAGCTGCGAGCCGACCGAGAAGCCCTTCAGGTACCAGGCCACATGCTTGCGGAAGTCGATCACCCCGCGCGCCTCGTCGCCGATCCACTCCCCCAGCAGCTCGGCATGGCGCCGCATGACCTTCGTGACCTCGCGCAGCGTCGGCCGCAGCGTCTCGCCCGTCCCTTCGAAGGCCGCGACGAGGTCGCCGAAGAGCCACGGCCTGCCCAGGCAGCCCCGGCCGACGACGACGCCGTCACAGCCGGTCTCACGCACCATGCGCAGCGCGTCGTCCGCGGACCAGATGTCGCCGTTGCCGAGGACCGGGATCTCCGGAACGTGCTCCTTCAGCCGCGCGATCGCGTCCCAGTCGGCGGTGCCGCCGTAGTGCTGTGCCGCCGTCCTGCCGTGCAGCGCGATGGCCGTGACACCGGTCTCGACCGCGATCCGGCCCGCGTCGAGGTACGTCATGTGGTCGTCGTCGATGCCCTTGCGCATCTTCATCGTGACGGGCAGCTCGCCCGCGTTGGTGACGGCCTCGTGGAGGATCGCGCGCAGCAGCGGCCGCTTGTACGGCAGGGCCGAGCCGCCGCCCTTGCGGGTGACCTTGGGCACGGGGCAGCCGAAGTTGAGGTCGATGTGGTCGGCGAGGCCCTCGTCCACGATCATGCGGACGGCCTTGCCTACGGTGACCGGATCGACTCCGTACAGCTGGATCGAGCGGGGGGTCTCGGACGCGTCGAAGCGGATGAGCTGCATCGTCTTCTCGTTGCGCTCGACCAGCGCCCGTGTGGTGATCATCTCACTGACGAACAGCCCCTTGCCGCCGGAGAACTCACGGCACAGCGTCCGGAACGGCGCGTTGGTGATCCCGGCCATGGGTGCGAGCACCACGGGCGGGGTCACCGGGTACGGGCCGATGGCCAGCGGCGCGGCGGTCGTGGGAGCAAGTGGGGCTGTCATACGTCCATTGTCACGTATGGCGGCGGTGCCCTGATGTCCCGTACGGCTAAGTTGTTAGTTAGCCGTACTATCCTTGTATGCCCGAGCTCAGCCGCCGACGGCGCATGCTGGTGCTCGCGATCTGCTGTATGAGCCTGCTGATCGTGAGCCTCGACAACACCGTCCTCAATGTCGCCCTGCCGTCGATGCAGAAGGAACTGCACACCTCGGTCTCCGGACTGCAGTGGACCATCGACGCGTACACCCTGGTGCTCGCCTCCCTGCTGATGCTCTCGGGCTCCACCGCCGACCGGATCGGCCGGCGCAAGGTCTTCAAGATCGGGCTGGTCGTCTTCACCCTCGGCTCGGGGCTCTGCTCCGTCGCGCCCAACCTCGAACTGCTCGTCGTCTTCCGCATGGTGCAGGCGGTCGGCGGCTCGATGCTCAACCCCGTGGCGATGTCGATCATCACCAACACCTTCACCGACCCGCGCGAGCGCGCCCGCGCGATCGGCGCGTGGGGCGGCACCATCGGCATCTCGATGTCGGCCGGGCCGCTGATCGGCGGTCTGCTGGTGGACTCGGTCGGCTGGCGCTCGATCTTCTGGGTCAACATCCCGGTGGGCATCACGGCGCTGATCCTGACCTGGCGCTTCGTCCCCGAGTCCCGCGCGCCGAAGCCGCGCAGGCCGGACCCGGTCGGTCAGGTGCTGGTGATCGGCCTCCTCGGCGCGCTGACCTACGCGATCATCGAGGCGCCCGCGGCGGGCTTCCTCTCGCCGCTGATCCTGACCTTCGCCTCGGTGGCGGTGCTCTCCCTGATCGGCCTGCTGTTCTACGAGCCACGGCGCTACGAGCCACTGATCGACCTGCGCTTCTTCCGCAGCGCGCCGTTCAGCGGCGCGACGGTGATCGCGGTCTGCGCCTCGGGCGCGCTCGGCGGGTTCCTGTTCCTGAACACCCTCTACCTGCAGGACGTCCGGGGTCTCACCGCGATGCACGCGGGGCTCTACATGCTGCCGATGGCGGCGATGACCTTCGTCTGCGCCCCGCTGTCGGGACGGCTGGTCGGCAACTGGGGACCGCGCATCCCGCTGCTGATCGCCGGCATCGGCATGGCGGCCAGCGGAACGCTGTTCGCCGCCTTCCACGCGGAGACGCACAACGTGCTGCTCTTCACGGGCTACGTCCTGTTCGGCATCGGCTTCGGCTTCGTGAACGCGCCGATCACCAACACCGCGGTGTCGGGCATGCCCCGCTCCCAGGCGGGCGTCGCCGCGTCCGTCGCCTCGACGAGCCGGCAGATCGGCCAGACGCTGGGAGTGGCGGTGATCGGCGCGGTCCTGGCGTCGGGCGTCGGCTCGTCCTCGTACGCGGCGAAGTTCGCGACGGCGAGCCACCCGGCGTTCTGGATCATCACGGCCGCCGGTGTCATCGTCCTGGTGGTCGGCCTGCTGACCAGCGGTCACTGGGCCAGAGGCACAGCCCTGCGCAACGCGGAACGGCTGGATTCCCCGAACAACCAGCAGGCGGAACGCGTGCGTCACTCCGCTGCGTGACCGCATCACGCGTATGGGTGACTGCGCTCGGGGCGGGCGCGGGGCCAAGATCGCTTGCATGACATCCTCCCTGATCCGCCGCGCGTCCGTCGCCGCGCTGCTGCTGGCGACGACGGTGGCCCCCGCGGTGGCGGCCCAGTCCCACGACACCGCCGGACGGTCCGCCGCCGTACGGCCCGCCCTCGGGGCGCAGGCCCGGTTGCTGGGCGAGAAGATCGTTCCGCGCAAACTCGACTTCCAGGACACGACCGTCGGCGGGCTGTCCGGCATCGACCGGAATCCGTGCACGGGCGAGTACGCCATGATCAGCGACGACCGCTCGAACCTGCAGCCCGCCCGCTTCTACACCGCGCGGATCAGGGTGGACGGCGCCGGGGTGCACTCCGTCGACTTCACCGGCACCCACCCGTTCCGCCAGCCGGACGGCTCGGTCTACCCGCCGGCGAGCACCCGCGACGGCAAGGCCGTGGACCCGGAGGAGATCCGGGTGGACCCGCGGAGCTGCCGCTACTGGTGGGCGCAGGAGGGCGACCGGCCCACGTCGGCGAGCGATCCGGTGATCCAGCCGTCGATCCAGTTCGCCGACCGCTCAGGCGGCTACCGCGGCCGGCTGCCGCTGCCGCCCAACTACGAGGTCACGATGGAGGACCGGGGCCTGCGGCGGAACAAGGCCGTCGAGGCGATCACCTTCGGGGCCGGCGACCGGGTGCTGACCAGCGCGGTCGAGGGCCCGCTGCTCCAGGACGGCCCGGAGCCCACCCTGGACCACAGCGCGCTGGTCCGCGTCACGCAGCAGAGCCGCAGGGGCCGGGTGCTGGGGCAGTTCACGTACCCCATCGAGAAGATCTTCGCCGCGTCCGACCCGTCCAGCCCGTGGGGCCCGGACACCGGCGTGCCCTCGATCCTCGCCTTCCCTGACGACCCCAGCCGCTATCTCGTCCTCGAACGGAGCTGGGTGGCGGGCTCGGACTACAAGATCCGCGTCTACGACGCCACCACCCGCGGCGCGACCGACGTACGGGACATCGACTCCCTGGCGGGGCAGCGGGTCGTCCCGATGCGCAAGAAGCTGGTCGCCGACTTCGACGACCTGGGGCTGTCCACGGTCGACAACACCGAGGGCATGTCCTGGGGCCCCACCCTGCCGACCGGCGAACGGACCCTGGTCCTGGTGAGCGACGACAACTTCGCCGACGACGCGGTCACCCAGATCGTCGCCCTGGGCATCAGCACCCGCTGAGCGGAAGACGGCAGCCGCGCGGCTCCCGGTTCAGGCGTTCTGGTGCTCCTTCCCCGCCTTCAGCAGCAGGTCCTGGAGCTCGATCAGACGCAGTCGCGTCTCCTCGTCCACGGGGACGTAGCTGACCATCCGGGAGCCGTTGCGGGGGCCCAGCCAGAGGCTGGTCTGGGTCATGTTCAGGGGGCCGACCCTGGCGTTGATGAACTTCTTGGTCTTGGCCGGGTTGCCCATCACCTCGTGCCGCTCCCAGATCTCGCAGAACTCCGGCGACGCCGCCTGCAGACGGCTCAGCATCGTCTTCCAGGCCGGGTCCGTGAGGTGTTCCGCCATGTCCGCGCGGAACCGCGCCGTCATCAGCCGGCTCGACTCCTCGCGGTTGGCGATCGACGCCCGCCAGTCGTCGTTCGTGAACGCCAGCCACAGGCAGTTGCGGTCCTCGGGCGGCAGGGCGTCCAGGTCGCACATCAGCGAGCCGTAGGCGCGGTTGTACGCGAGGACGTCGTAGCGGCTGTTCTGGATACAGGCCGGGTACGGGTCGAGCTGCGTCAGCATCTCCCGCAGCGCCGGAGTGATCGTCGGGCACGCCGTCCCCGGCGCCGGGTCGACCGCGCCCGCCAGCGCGAAGAGGTGCGCGCGCTCGCTCGGGTCGAGGAGCAGCGCGCGGGCCACCGCGTCCAGGACCTGGGCCGAGACCTGGATGTCACGCGCCTGCTCCAGCCACGTGTACCAGGTGACCCCCACGGCCGACAGATGCGCGACCTCCTCGCGGCGCAGGCCCGGGGTGCGGCGCCGCCTGCCGCGCGGCAGGCCGACCTGTTCGGGGACGACGCGCTCGCGCCTGCTGCGCAGGAACTCCGCGAGTTCGTGCCGACGTACATCCGGTTCCTGCGCACGCACGCTCGTCGTCATTCCCCCAGCCTGCCTCGGCCGGCGGGTCATTGCCAGGTACTGCTTCTACCAGGATAAAGACACTCTGGTACCAGGGTGCGAGCAGGACGATCGTCGTCCAGGTGAGTAGAACATCCGCATCCGCGTCCGTCACTTCCTCCGAGGCCACCACCGAAGCCCCCGTCATCCACCACCACGGCTCCGTCCTCGGCGCCCTCGGTCTGTTCACCGTGCTGCTCGGCGCCTCACTCCCGCTGATCGACTTCTTCATCGTCAATGTCGCCCTGCCCACCATCGACCACGACCTCGCCGCGGGCCCCGCCCTGCTGGAGCTGGTCGTCGCGGGCTACGGGCTCTCGTACGCCGTGCTGCTCGTCCTCGGCGGGCGGCTCGGGGACATGTTCGGCCGCCGGCGGCTGTTCATCGCCGGGATGGCGGCCTTCGGCCTCACCTCGCTCGCCTGCGGACTCGCGCCGAGCGCCTGGGCCCTCGTCGGGGCGCGCGTCGCGCAGGGCGCCGCAGCGGCGCTGATGCTGCCGCAGGTGCTCGCCACCATCCACTCGGCGACCGCGGGTCCGCGCCGCGCCAAGGCGCTCAGCATGTACGGCGCGACGGCGGGCCTCGCGATGGTCGTCGGGCAGATCCTCGGCGGGATACTGGTCGCCGCCGACATCGCGGGATCCGGCTGGCGGGCGATCTTCCTCGTGAACGTACCCGTCGCGGCCGCCGGCGTGCTGCTCGCCGTCCGTACGGTGCCTGAGACCCGCTCCCAGCGGCCCGCGCCCATCGACGTACCGGGAACACTGCTGCTCGCCGCCACGCTGTCGACGCTGCTCGCACCGCTCACCGAGGGCCGGGCCGCGGGCTGGCCGGTGTGGACCTGGGTCTCGCTCGGTCTCTTCCCCGTCGCCGCGCTCGCCTTCCTCGCCGTCGAGCGGCGGGCCGACCGGCAGGGCCGTACGCCGCTGGTGCCGCCGAGCCTGTTCGAGATCGTGCCGCTGCGCCGGGGGCTCGCGCTCGTCGTGCCCTTCTCGATCGGCTTCGGCGGGTTCATGTTCGTCATCGCCGTCGCCCTCCAGCAGGGCCTGGGCATGGGCGCTGTCGCGTCCGGTGTGGCGCTGGTGCCGCTCGCCGCCACCTTCTTCGTCGCCTCGCTGGCGGGCCCCCGGCTGGTACGGCGGTACGGCAGCCTGGTGGTCACCGCCGGCGCGCTGATCCAGGCCGTGGGTATCGCGCTGCTGGCCTTCACGGTGTGGCACGACTGGTCGTCCCTCGACGCCTGGGCGCTGCTGCCCGGCACCGCGATCGCCGGTTTCGGCCAGGGGCTCCAGCTCCCGGTCATCTTCCGCATCGTGCTGTCGGAGATCCCGGCCGAGCGGGCCGGGGTGGGCAGCGGCGTGATGGTCACGACGCAGCAGTCCGCGCTGGCGCTGGGTGTGGCGACGCTGGGCTCGCTCTTCCTGAGCCTGGCCGCCGGGTCGGGGATGCGGGACGCCCTGGCCGTGACGCTGCTCGTGCAACTGGGCGCCGTCGTCCTCACGTTGCTGCTGAGCCTGCGGCTGCCCCGCGCCGTCGGCTGACGCGGCGCCGTGCGGATGAACGACATGGGGCCCGGATCACCACCTCGGTGATCCGGGCCCCACTCGGCTTGCGAAAAGGCCGGTCAGTCTTCTGTCGTCGCGGCAGGCGCCTCGGGCGACTCCTGCTCCTCGCCTGCCGGGTGGCCGGCCCGCTCGCGCATCTTGCGCAGCAGTTCCTGCTTGTTCTCGTCGGCGGCCTTACGGTCGGCGTTGCGCGCCGGGCCGTTGCCCTGCTGTTCCGCGCGGGACAGCTTCTTACGCTGTCCGCCCACACCGAGGAGGTTGTTCCGGCTCTTGGCCACGGGGTTCTCCCGAACTGATGAGAAGTGATCTGCGGATTCGTCGGCGAGGGGGCGGTCGGTGACCGCCGCGCTCTCACTCGTAGATCTGGAAGAACATGCCCGTGATACGCATGGTTGTGACGCTACCACCGCCCGGACCGGCGGCGTTACCGGTTTATCCGTCAGCCGGTCGTCGGGTCCACCGTCGCCTGGTGCGCCTCCGCGAGATGTTCCTCGGCCTTCAGCCACGGCAGGAACTGCACGCTCTTGCTCCAGTCGCAGGTGTCACAGCTCAAGGTCCGCTGCACGCCCGCCTTTTCGACCCGGACCACATGTTCACGCCCGTGCTGGTCCCATCTGCTGACCTTGCTGCTCGTCGTGGACGCCATCGTGCCTCCTGTTGACGCGTACACACCCCAGTCTGCAACGAAGCCCCCGGCTCCGTAACGGAACCGGGGGCTTCGAGCCGCGACCGTGATCTGCCGGGGTTACCGGCGGAAGGTCAGCAGCCGAGCAGCCTGCTGCCCAGGTACCCCTGGATCTGGTCCAGCGAGACGCGCTCCTGCTGCATCGTGTCGCGCTCGCGGACCGTCACCGCGTTGTCCTCAAGGGTGTCGAAGTCGACCGTGACGCAGAACGGCGTGCCGATCTCGTCCTGGCGGCGGTAACGGCGGCCGATGGCGCCCGCGTCGTCGAACTCGATGTTCCAGTTGCGCCGCAGGTCCTCGGCGAGGCCCTTGGCCTTCGGCGAGAGCTGCGGGTTGCGGGACAGCGGCAGCACGGCGACCTTGACCGGCGAGAGCCGCGGGTCGAGCCGCATCACGGTGCGCTTCTCCAGCACGCCCTTCGCGTTGGGCGCCTCGTCCTCGTTGTACGCGTCCAGCATGAAGGCCAGCATCGCGCGGCCGACACCGGCGGCCGGCTCGATGACGTACGGCGTCCAGCGCTCACCGGCCTCCTGGTCGAAGAACGACAGGTCGTGACCCGACGCCTTGGAGTGCACGGAGAGGTCGTAGTCGGTGCGGTTGGCGACGCCTTCCAGCTCGCCCCACTCGCTGCCGCCGAACGAGAAGCGGTACTCGATGTCCACGGTGCGCTTGGCGTAGTGCGCGAGCTTCTCCTGCGCGTGCTCGAACCAGCGCATGTTCTCCTCGCGCATGCCCAGGTCGCGGTACCAGCCCCAGCGCTGCTCCATCCAGTACTCGTGCCACTTCTCGTCCTCGCCCGGCTTGACGAAGAACTCCATCTCCATCTGCTCGAACTCGCGGGTGCGGAAGATGAAGTTGCCCGGAGTGATCTCGTTCCGGAAGGACTTGCCCATCTGCGCGATGCCGAACGGCGGCTTCTTACGCGAAGTCTGCTGCACCTGCGCGAAGTTGGTGAAGATGCCCTGCGCGGTCTCGGGGCGCAGGTACGCGACGGAGCCGGTGTCCTGGGTCGGGCCGAGATGCGTGGACAGCAGCCCCGAGAAGGACTTGGGCTCGGTGAACGTGCCCTTGTTGCCGCAGTTGGGGCAGTTGATGTCGGCGAGGCCGTTCAGCGGGGCCTTGCCGTGCTTCTCCTCGTACGCCTCCTCCAGGTGGTCGGCGCGGAAGCGCTTGTGACAGGAGGTGCACTCGGTCAGCGGGTCGGTGAAGGTGGCGACGTGACCCGACGCCTCCCACACCTCGGTGGCCAGGATCACCGACGAGTCGATACCGACGACGTCCTCGCGCGAGGTGACCATGTGGCGCCACCACTGGCGCTTGATGTTCTCCTTCAGCTCGACTCCGAGCGGCCCGTAGTCCCAGGCGGCTCGCTGACCACCGTAGATCTCACTGGACGGGTAGACGAAGCCACGGCGCTTGCTCAGGTTGACGATGGTGTCGATCTTGTCGGCGGCCACGGTGCTCTCTTCATTACGACGGCGACGAACGGCGAATGCTTCAGATTAGCGGCGGGCGCACCCCTCGTATCAAATCGGTTGCGCGCGACGGCGCCACAACGCCACCACAACCGGCTTTTCCGGCACCGAAACCGGCGTTGTTGACAACCGTTATCGTTTTTGTTGAAAATGACTGTCATGAACGTACGCCGTCCCCGACCTCCGGCCCGCCTGCGGCTGATATCCGGCGCCGGTCTGGCGGGTGCCCTCGCCCTCGGCCTGGTCGCGCTGTCCGGCTGCGGCGCCCCGGGGAAGGGAACGGCCGACATCGTGGACGGCAGGAGCGGCGGCAAGCTGGCGGTGACGGCCTCCTTCTATCCGCTGCGGTATCTGGTCCAGCAGATCGGCGGCGACCACGTCTCCGTCACCACCCTCACCCCGCCCGGCGTCGAACCGCACGATCTGGAACTCAAGCCCCGGGAGATCACCAGGCTCGGCGAATCGGGTCTCGTCGTCTACCTGAAGGGCATCGCGCCCGCCGTGGACGACGCCGTGAAGGTGTCGGACGCCAAGAACGTGCTGGACGCGGCCCCCCTCGGCTCCCCGCGGAAGAACGACCCGCACATCTGGCTCGATCCCGTACGGTTCGGCGAGATCGCCGAGGGGGTCGGCGCCGCCCTGGCGAAGACGGACCCCGGCCACGCCGCCGACTACGCGAAGAACACCGCCGCGCTGACCGGCCGCCTCGGCGCCCTCGACACCGCGTACCGGCAGGGCCTCGCCCACACCGCCACCAGGACCTTCATCACCACCCACGCGGCCTTCGGCTATCTCGCGCAGCGCTACGGACTGCGCCAGGAGGCCATCGTCGGGATCGACCCGGAGTCGGAGCCGAGCCCGGCCCGGGTGAAGGACCTCGGCGACGTCGCCGCGCGTGACCATGTCGGCACCGTCTTCTTCGAGACGCTCGTCAGCGACAAGCTCGCGAAGACGATCGCGGGCAACTCGGGGCTGCGGACCGACGTCCTCGACCCGGTCGAGGGAATCACGGACCAGTCCAAGGGCGCTGACTACATCGCAGTCATGCGGTCCAACCTCGTCGCGCTGCGCACGGCGCTGGGAGCGAAGTGAACGTGAGTCACCCGGATACGGATACCGACCTCGCCGCGGCCCCGGCCATCTCGGTACGCGGCGCCACCGCGTCCCTCGGGTCGCGGCCCGTGCTGCGCGGTGTCGACCTGACCGTGCGGCGCGGCGAGGTCGTCGCGCTGCTCGGTGCCAACGGCTCGGGCAAGTCGACGGCCGTGCGGTCGGTGATCGGGCTCGTACCGCTCACCTCGGGCGAGGTGTCCCTCTTCGGCACCCCGCTGGGCCGCTTCGGCGACTGGGCCCGCGTCGGATACGTACCGCAGCGCACCACGGCAGCGAGCGGCGTGCCCGCCACGGTCAGGGAGATCGTCGCGTCGGGCCGGCTGTCGCGCGGGAAGCTGCGCAGGCCGGGCAAGGCGGACCGGGCGGCGGTACGGCGGGCCATCGAGCTCGTCGGGCTCGGCGACCGCGCCAAGGACCCGGTCGACGCGCTCTCCGGCGGCCAGCACCAGCGGGTGCTGATCGCCAGGGCGCTCGCGGCCGAACCCGAGCTGCTGATCATGGACGAGCCGATGGCCGGCGTCGACCTGGTCAGCCAGCGGATCCTCGCGGAGACGCTGCGCGCGCAGGTGGCGGCCGGTACGACCGTCCTGCTGGTCCTGCACGAACTCGGCGCCCTGGAACCCCTGATCGACCGTACGGTGACGCTCAGGGACGGCTCTGTCGTCCATGAAGGGCCGCCACGGCACGACGACCAGAGCTGCCACCCCGTCGCGGCCGGCAAGCCGCTCCGCACCGGACTGCTGAGCTGATCATGGAAATTCTGGAAGCCTCCTTCATGCAGCGGGCGCTGCTCGCCGCCGTACTCGTCGGCATCACGGCCCCGGCTGTCGGCATCTACCTCGTGCAGCGCCGCCAGGCGCTGATGGGCGACGGCATCGGCCATGTCGCGCTGACCGGCGTCGGGCTCGGTTTTCTGCTGTCCACCAGCCCGGTGTGGATGGCGACGCTGGTCGCCGTCGCCGGCGCCGTGACGATGGAGCTGGTGCGGTCGTACGGCCGCACACGCGGCGACCTGGCGCTGGCCATGCTCTTCTACGGCGGGATGTCGGGCGGTGTGCTGCTCATCAACCTCGCGCCGAACGGCTCGAACGCCAACCTCAGCTCGTACCTCTTCGGCTCGCTCTCGACGGTCTCGCCGCAGGACGTGGTCTCGATCTCCGTGCTGGCGGCCCTGGTGGTGCTGGTCACGGTCGGGCTGCGGCGCCAGTTGTTCGCCGTCAGCCAGGACGAGGAGTTCGCACGGGTCAGCGGCCTGCCGGTGCGCACGCTGAATCTGCTCATCGCGGTGACGGCCGCGGTGACCGTCACGGTCGCCATGCGGGTCGTCGGGCTGCTGCTGGTGAGCGCGCTGATGGTGGTGCCGGTCGCGGCGGCGCAGCAGATCAGCCGGTCGTTCACGGTCACGTTCGTGCTGTCGGTGGTGATCGGTACGGCGGTCACGCTGGCCGGTACGGTCACCTCGTACTACCAGGACGTGCCGCCGGGCGCGACGATCGTGCTGCTGGCCATCGGGCTGTTCGTGGTCCTCACGGTCCTGGCGGCGCCGCTGGCGAGACGGCGGGCCCGGGCGCTGGCGGCCATGGAGGCGGAACCGGCGGGTGCGGAACCGGCGGGGGTCGCCACCGCGGCTTCCGGGTACACACTGGAGGTGCCTGCCACGCGGCGGCCCGCCGACGACGCAACGGTGTGAGCGCGAACTGGCAGAATGGCCCGAGAGAGCAGAGGAGGCACTTGTGACGACTGCGCCCAGCAGTGGACCGAGCGCCGCGGCTCCCGTGCGCGGCCGGTCGACCCGGCAGCGTACGGCGGTGGCGTCGGCACTTGACGAGGTGGACGAGTTCCGCAGCGCGCAGGAGCTTCACGACATGCTGAAGCACCGGGGCGACTCGGTCGGCCTCACCACCGTGTACCGCACGCTCCAGTCGCTCGCCGACGCCGGCGAGGTCGACGTCCTGCGCACGACCGACGGCGAGTCGGTCTACCGGCGCTGCTCGACCGGCGACCATCACCACCATCTGGTCTGCCGGATGTGCGGGAAGGCGGTCGAGGTCGAGGGCCCCGCCGTCGAGCAGTGGGCGGAGACGATCGCGGCGCAGCACGGCTATGTGAGCGTGGCGCACACGGTGGAGATCTTCGGTACCTGCGCGGACTGCGCCACCTGCGACAGCTGACCGGGGAGGGGCGACCCCCTCCCCCTCGCCTCAGCTCAGCTGCTCCGCCTGCTCCTGGATGTCCTCGTTCGACGAGTCGTTGGGCAGCGCACCGCCGAAGCGGCGGTCGCGCGAGGCGAACTCCAGGCAGGCGCGCCACAGATCACGCCGGTCGAAGTCCGGCCAGAGCACGTCCTGGAACACCATCTCCGCGTAACTGCTCTGCCAGATCAGGTAGTTGGACGTCCGCTGCTCACCGCTCGGCCGCAGGAAGAGATCCACGTCCGGCATGTCCGGGTAGTACAGGTACTTGGCGAGGGTCTTCTCGTTGACCTTGGACGGGTCGAGCTTGCCCGCCGCCACGTCCTGCGCGAGCGCCCGCGCCGCGTCGGCGATCTCCGCGCGACCGCCGTAGTTGACGCAGAAGTACAGCGTCATCGCGTCGTTGTCCTTGGTCTGCTCCTGGGCGACCTGGAGCTCCTGGACGACGGACTTCCACATCTTGGGCATCCGGCCGACCCAGCGGATCCGGATGCCGAGCTCGTCCATCTCGTCGCGCCGGCGGCGGATGACGTCACGGTTGAAGTTCATCAGGAACCGCACCTCGTCGGGCGTGCGCTTCCAGTTCTCCGTCGAGAAGGCGAACAGGGACAGGTTCTTGACGCCCATCTCGATGCAGCCCTTGAGCACGTCGAGCACGACGCCCTCGCCGACCTTGTGGCCCTCGGTACGCGGCAGCCCGCGCTCCTTGGCCCACCGGCCGTTGCCGTCCATGACGACGGCGACGTGCTTCGGCACCAGTTCGCTCTGGATCCGCGGCGGGCGAGCACCGGACGGATGCGGCTCCGGTGTCTTGTACTCGCGGCGGGTACGCCCCAGGATTCCGCGTCGTGCCATGCGGCTCGTCTCCTAATTCTTCTCTACGTATCTGAGCGAGCGCAGCCCGCGCTCCAGATGCCAGTGCAGATAGGCGGACACCAGTCCGCTGCCCTCCCTGACATGGCGCGCCTCGCACGCGTCCGCCGTCTCCCAGTCCCCCGTCAGCAGCGCGCTGAGCAGTTCGACGGCCTCCGCAGAGGGTACGACGCTGCCGGGCACCCGGCAGTCGCCGCATATGACTCCTCCCGCAGCGACCGAAAAGAACCGGTTGGGCCCGTCGAGGCCGCATTTCGCACAGTCGTCGAAGCTCGGCGCGTACCCGTTGACGGCGAGCGAGCGCAGCAGGAAGGCGTCCAGGATCAGATGCGGGGCGTGCTCGGCACGGGCGAGGGTACGCAGGCCGCCGACCAGCAGCAGGTACTGCTGGACCGCGGGCTCCCCCTCGTGGTCGGTGAACCGCTCGGCGGTCTCCAGCATGGCCGTACCGGCGGTGTAGCGGGGGTAGTCGGTGACGATCCCGCCGCCGTACGCGGCGATGGTCTCGCTCTGCGTACAGAGCGGCAGCCCGCGGCCTACGAGATCGCTGCCGCGCGCGAAGAACTGCACGTCGACGTGGGAGAACGGTTCGAGCCGCGCCCCGAACTTCGACTTGGTCCGCCGCACCCCGCGGGCGACGGCGCGGACGCGGCCGCGGCCGCGGGTCAGAAGCGTGATGATGCGGTCGGCCTCACCGAGCTTCTGGGTACGCAGCACAACGCCGTCATCCCGGAACAGACTCATACGCTCATTGTCGCGCCTTTTTGGGGGCTCGGTTCGCCTCCGGGGCGCCTTATGCCCCTGTCGACGGTCGACCGTGCTCGCCCCGCTCGTACCTCACGGGCCTGCGCGCGCTCTCCCTTTCGACAGCGGCGCGCCCCTTCGGCTCACTCGCCACGTGATCGGGGCGGGCCCGGGACGAACAGCGAACCCCTTGGCGCCCCGGAGGCGAACCGAGCCCGCAAAAATCAAGAGTGCGTGCGGGTGGCGGCCAGGAGCAGCTTGGCCGTGTCGTCGGCGCAGAGTTGCAGCGCGCCGCCGACCGTCGTCAGCACCTCGCGCTCCGCCGTGCTGTACGGGCCGTCGGCCAGGGCGATCCTGGCGCCCTGCAGGATGATCGACTCCCGGCCCGCCGGGGCGAGATGCGGGGCGAGCGGCTCCAGCGCCTCGTGCAGCTCGATGGCGAGGGCCGCGCCGCAGGGGCCGGGGTCGATGATGAACCGGCCGGTGTCGGCCGCGAGGGCGTCGACCAGCTCCGTCAGCATCTCTTCCGTGCAGTCGTCGAACCCGGCGGCGCGGACCGTGGAGACCGCGGTCTCCAGCGCCGTGCGCGACGACGTGCCACCGGCGGCGAGGACGGCCAGGGCGACCGTGTGGACGGCGTCGCGGAGCATCGCCGAGAAGCGGACCGTGGTGGGGTGGTCGAGGACGTCCATGCCGAAGTGGTCGTGGCAGGCGGCGCATTCGACGACGGGGCCGGCGAGACCGCGCGGCACCAGCGGAACGCCGAGGAGCGTGAAGCGGCGACGGCCCGTGCGGCGGCGGTAGTTGCGGTCGCCTCCGCAGCCGGGGCAGAAGAACTCTCCGTCGCCGACCGTCGTCCACGACGTACGAATGCCACAGATGCGCACTTTTCGGCCGCGTGATCCTTGAACTGGCAGCACGTCGCGCACCTCCGTAACGCTTCGGCATCATTGCCGCGTTGACGTGATGTTAGCCACATGGACCTTGTCCCGTCAGCACCCCGGCGTGAGTTCGCCACGACATGGCCGAACCCCGCCACCCGTTTCCGGGCGGCGGGGTTCGTAAATGCTCAGGTCAGCGCGGGTTCCGGCGGTTTCAGCGGGCTGCGCGGTTCACAGCCGAAATTACCGCCTTCAGGGAGGCCCGAGTGGTGTTCGCGTCGATCCCGATGCCCCACAGCACCTTTCCGTCGATCGCGCACTCGATGTACGAGGCGGCCTGGGCGCGGGCGCCCTCGCTCATGGTGTGCTCCTGGTAGTCCAGCAGCCGCGCGTCCAGGCCCACGGTGGCCAGCGCCTCGAAGAAGGCCGAGATGGGGCCGTTGCCGGTGCCGGTCAGCACCGTGTCGACGCCGTCGACGACCGCCTCGACGGTCAGCGTGTCCTGGCCGTCCTTGTCGGTCGTGGACTGGCCCGAACGCAGCTGGAGCCGGCCCCAGGCGTTGTCCGCGTCGGGCAGGTACTCGTCGCGGAAGACGGACCAGATCTGGGCCGGGGTGACTTCGCCGCCCTCGGCGTCGGTCTTGGCCTGGATGATCCGGGAGAACTCGATCTGCATCCGGCGCGGCAGGTCCAGTTGGTGCTCGTTCTTCAGGACGTAGGCGACACCGCCCTTGCCGGACTGCGAGTTGACCCGGATGACGGCCTCGTAGGAGCGGCCGACGTCCTTGGGGTCGATGGGCAGGTACGGCACGGCCCACTGGATCTCGTCGACCGTCTTGCCCTGCGCGGCGGCGTCCGCGTCGCGGGCGTCGAAGCCCTTCTTGATGGCGTCCTGGTGGGAGCCGGAGAAGGACGTGTAGACCAGGTCGCCCGCGTAGGGGTGGCGCGGGTGGATCTCCATCTGGTTGCAGTACTCGCTGGTGCGGCGGATCTCGTCGATCTGCGAGAAGTCGATCTGCGGGTCGACGCCCTGCGAGAAGAGGTTCATGCCCAGGGTGACCAGGTCGACGTTGCCGGTGCGCTCACCCTGGCCGAACAGACAGCCCTCGATCCGGTCGGCGCCCGCCATCAGCGCCAGCTCGGCGGCGGCCACGGCCGTACCCCGGTCGTTGTGCGGGTGGACGGACAGGCAGACGTGCTCACGGCGCGACAGGTTGCGGGACATCCACTCGAACCGGTCCGCGTGCGTGGACGGCGTCGAACGCTCCACCGTCGCGGGCAGGTTGAGAATGATCTCGCGGCCGGCCTCGGGCTGCCAGACGTCCATGACGCCCTCGCAGACCTCCAGGGCGAAGTCCAGCTCGGTGTCGGTGAAGATCTCGGGGCTGTACTGGTAACCGAAGACCGTCGAGTCGTCGAGGATCTTCTCCGCGTACTCCATCACCAGCCGCGTACCGTCCACGGCGATCTGCTTGACCTGCTCCTTCGTCCCCCGGAACACGACACGGCGGAAGGTCGGCGCGGTGGCGTTGTACAGGTGGACCGTCGCACGCCGGGCGCCGCGCAGCGATTCCACGGTGCGCTCGATGAGTTCCTCACGCGCCTGGGTCAGTACGGAGATCGTCACATCGTCGGGGATCGCGCCCTCCTCGATGATCGAGCGCACGAACGCGAAGTCCGTCTCACCCGACGAGGGGAAGCCGACCTCGATCTCCTTGTAGCCCATCCGCACCAGCAGGTCGAACATCTCCCGCTTACGGGCGGGCGACATCGGGTCGATCAGCGCCTGGTTGCCGTCACGCAGATCCGTGGAGAGCCAGCGGGGCGCGACAGTAACCCGGTTGTCCGGCCAGGTGCGGTCGGGGATGTCCACGGCGTCGTAGCGGCCGTACTTGTGGATCGGCATCCCGGAGGGCTGCTGGGTGTGGGTCGCGTTGGTGACGGGCGTCGAACGACCGACGGAAGTTTCAGACATTGCGTAGGGCTCCTCGTGTGTCCGCTTGGAACGGCCGACGACGGGACGTAATCACCGCAACACCGCACTCCGCGGGGAGGGGGTCGACCTACGACTACAGGCCCTCGCCGCGGCAGCTAAGAAGAAGCAGCCCGAAACGCATGATGCGAGGAGCCTAGCGGAGCCGCGCCGTCCATGGCGGCCCGTATCAGTATGCGGGATCACCGGTGGGCGACGGCCGGGTCAGCGCGAACAGTGAGACATCACTCCATTTCAGCAACTTCGACCACAAGCAGTGACAGGGCGGCTACGGGATGCGACATTGCCTTCATGGACGCCATCGACCCCGTTTTCTGCACGATCGTGCCGCCGCACATCCTGGACAGGCTGGCCGAGGCCCGGGACCCTGCGCTCGCCGAGCCCGCCCGCCGGACCCTGG
>NZ_JTIY01000001.1:3857928-3869725 GCF_000818175.1 Streptomyces sp. AcH 505 | reverse complement strand
GACCGCGACCGCCACCCCCGGGCCCGAGGCCCGTACGGCGCCGCCGACGGGTGACGCGGCAGCGGCGGCCCCGCAGCGCACGGTGTACGACTGCGCGCACAGCACGGCCCTGCCGGGCACCCGGATCCGCGGCGAGGGCGAGCAGCCCGCCGCCGACACCACGGTGAACCGCGCGTACAACGGCCTGGGCGCCACCTTCGAGCTGCTGCTCTCGGCGTATGGGCGCGACTCGCTGGACGGCGCGGGGCTGCCGCTGACGGCGAGCGTGCACTACGACGAGAACTACGCGAACGCGTTCTGGGACGGCGAGCAGATGGTCTTCGGGGACGGCGACGGGGAGATCTTCCTCGACTTCACGCTCCCCGTGGACGTCATCGCGCACGAACTGACCCACGGCCTCACGCAGTACTCGGCCAACCTCACCTACTCCGGCGAGGCGGGCGCGCTCAACGAGTCCGTCTCGGACGTCTTCGGCTCGCTGGTCAAGCAGTTCACCCTGGACCAGACGGCCGCCGAGGCGGACTGGCTGATCGGCGCCGGACTGCTCACCCCCCGGGTCAGCGGGGTCGCGCTGCGCTCGATGAAGGCGCCGGGCACGGCGTACGACGACGACGCGCTCGGCAAGGACCCGCAGCCGGGCACGATGGACGGCTTCGTCCGCACGAGCAGTGACAACGGCGGTGTGCACATCAACTCGGGCATCCCGAACCACGCGTTCTACCTGCTGGCCACGGAGCTGGGCGGCAAGGCGTGGGAGCGGGCCGGGCAGATCTGGTTCGACGTGCTGACCGGTGGCGCCCTCGCGGCCGACGCGACCTTCGCGGACTTCGCGGCCGGTACGGCGGCTGCGGCGCGCGACCGCTTCGGCGCCGACGGCGCGGAGCACCGGGCGACGGTCAAGGCGTGGTCGCAGGTCGGGATCGCCGGATAAGCCGGGCCGGTGGGTAGAAGAGTCCCATGCGGATTCAGGTACGGCGCACGGGCGGTTTCGCCGGCATCGAGCGGGCGGCCGAGGTGGACACCTCGGGCGTGCCCGACGCCGGCGCCTGGCACGCCCTGGCGGAGCGGGCGCTCGCCGACAGCCAGGACGCGCCGCCGGCCGGCGTCCCGGACGGCTTCAGCTACCGGATCACGGTCGACGGACGTACGGTCCACTGCGCCGACCCGAGGCTGTCCGAGTCGCAACGGGAGCTGGTCTCGCGCGTCTTGAAGGAAGGCGCCTGAGCATTCAGAGGAGGGCGGCGGCTTCGAGGGACGCGGTCGCCGCCTCCACCGAGTCCCCCGCGCCGACCGCGAAGTCCCGCAGCGTCGCATCGAGGAACTCGTCCACGGTGTAGCGGCTCTTGAGGTAGCCCGTCTGTTCCAGCTCGATCAGCCCGTGCAGCACGCACCAGAGCTGGCGTACCCGAAGGCCGGTGTCGGCCTCGTGGAACCTGCCCGCCACCATGGCCCGGCGGATCGCGTCCTGCGGCACACGCAGGACGTACAGGCCCATCTCCCGGTCGTCGTCGTCCAGTTCGAAGCCGGCCAGCGCCGATCCGCCGAACAGCACCGCGTACACGTGCGGTTCGGCGAGGGTGAACTCGTGGTAGCCGCGGGCGAGCGCGAACAGTTCGGCGACGGGGTCCTCGTCGTTGCGCCCCACCAGCCGCAGCCGCTCCATGAAGCGGGCGAACCCCTCGCGCATGACCTCCCGCACCAGCCCCGGCATGGAGCCGAAGTGGGTGTAGACGGCCATGGTCGAGGCGCCGACCTCCTTGACGAGCCGTCTCGCGCTGAGGGCGGCGGCGCCCTGTTCGGCGAGGATGCGGGCGGCTTCGTCCAGCAGACGGCGGCGTAGCGCGGAATCGGAGGTTGACACAGGACGGAGCATAACGATGTTATGGACATAACAGCGTTATGGCGTTGAGGCGACAGAGGGGTGGACCTCATGCTGATGACCAAACAGGCGATACGGGCACGGGTGCCGAGGCTCCCGGAAGCCGCGGGGGACAAGGGCCTGTCCAAGAACGCAGCGGGCGCCGGGGGGCGCCCGCTGCGACTGCTCGTCCTGGGGGACTCGACGGCGGCCGGGGTCGGCGCGGTGCGGCAGGAGGACGCGCTGGCGGGCCAGTTGGCCCTCGCGGTGACCGCACTCACCGGACGGGAGGTCTCCTGGCGGGTGGTGGCGCGCTCCGGCGCCACGGTGCGCGCCGTACGGCGGGAGCTGCTGACCCGGCTCACGGAGCCGACGGAGGGCTGGCAGCCGGATCTGGTGCTGGTGGTCGCCGGGGTGAACGACGCGCTCACGTTCCGCCGGCCGCGCGCGTTCCGCGCCGATGTGGAGCGGCTCGTGCGGGACGTCAGGGCGCGGCTCGGCCATGATGTGCCGATGATGTTCGCCGGGCTGCCGGAGACGGACACGATGGACGCGCTGCCGCGCGCCGTCCAGCTGCCGCTCAGCGGGTATCTGCGGCTGCTCGACCGGCAGTTGAAGATCGTCGCCGGACGGCATCCCGCACTGTTCCATCTGCACTCGGGCGGGCCGCCGAAGATGCCGGGCGACTGGATGGCCGCCGACCGCTTCCACCCGTCGGCGAGCGGCTACCGCGCCTGGGCGCGGGCCCTGTCGGGGCGGGTGGCGACACTCGTAGAAGCACTGTGACGGTGTGACGCGGCGACGCGGTCAGAATCCGAGCTTCCGCAGCTGCTTCGGGTCCCGCTGCCAGTCCTTCGCGACCTTCACATGCAGGTCGAGGAAGACCGGGGTGCCGAGCAGCGCCTCGATGTGCTTGCGGGACTTCGTCCCGACCTCCTTGAGCCGCTTGCCCTTCGGGCCGATGATGATGCCCTTCTGGCTGGGCCGCTCGATGTAGACGTTGGCGTGGATGTCCAGCAGCGGCCGGTCGGCCGGGCGGTCCTCGCGCGGCAGCATCTCCTCGACCACGACGGCGATCGAGTGCGGCAGCTCGTCCCGTACGCCCTCCAGCGCGGCCTCCCTGATCAGCTCGGCCACCATGACCTGCTCGGGCTCGTCGGTGAGGTCGCCCTCCGGGTAGAGCGGGGGGCTCTCCGGGAGCAGCGGCACCAGCAGGTCGGCCAGCAGACCGACCTGCTGGTCGGCGACGGCCGACACGGGGATGATCTCGGCCCACTCCAGGCCCAGTTCGCGGCCGATCTGGTCGATCGCGATGAGCTGCTCGGCGAGCGTCTTGGAGTCGACCAGGTCCGTCTTCGTGACGACGGCGATCTTCGGCGTCTTCTTGATCGCGGCCAGTTCCTTGACGATGAAGCGGTCCCCGGGGCCCAGCTTCTCGTCGGCGGGCAGACAGAAGCCGATCACGTCGACCTCGGCCCAGGTGGTCCGCACGATGTCGTTGAGGCGCTCGCCGAGCAGGGTGCGCGGCTTGTGGAGGCCGGGGGTGTCCACGAGGATCAGCTGCGCCTCGGGCCGGTGCACGATGCCGCGGACGGTGTGCCGGGTGGTCTGCGGCCGGTTGGAGGTGATGGCCACCTTTTGTCCGACCAGAGCGTTCGTGAGGGTGGATTTGCCCGCGTTGGGGCGGCCTACGAAGCAGGCGAAGCCGGCCCTGTGGGGTGCTTCGGCTGTCTCGGGTGAAGGGGTACGAGCGCTCATGGCGCCCATTGTCCCCGATCGCGGGGCCCGCGCCGACCAGCCGGGTCCGTGGACGGCCGGCACGGGTCCCGCGTCAGCCCGCCTCGACCGTGGAGCGCAGCGTCCCGTCCGGGGCCGCCAGCAGGACCGGGGTCGCGGGGCCGCCGAGATCGCGTACCGCCGCGCGGTCCTCGGCCGCCGCTTCCGCGGCCTCGGTGACGACAGCGGCGGCTTCGAGTGACGTCGCCCCGCTGGCGACGGCCATCGCGACGGCGGTGCGCAGCGCGCTCAGTTTGAGGGAGTCGAGATCGACCGTGCCGGCGACGTACGTACGGCCCGTCTCGTCACGTACCGCCGCACCCTCGGCCACCCCGTTGCGGGCGCGGGTGGCGCGGGCGAGCGTGATGATCTTGCGGTCCTCCGGGTCGATGTCCGCGGGTCCTGGCCCGGCGCTCTGTGTCATGTGCCGAGCATAAGTCTCAGGAGATCACCGCTGGTGGCGCCGGGTTCACCGGGCCGGGGACCTAAAGAACAAACCGTTCGAAACCAGGAAATGCGTTCGTCTTCTTGTCTTTGCCCTGCGGTATCGTCCCGTTCATCTACGTCTTCCGGACAGTCGACCGGTCTTACGAGTAAGCGAGAAAGCAGGCCATGAAGCGCATACTCATCCGCTCAGGGAAGAGCCCGTTCCGTGTCGCGTCCCAAGAGGAGTTCATCCAGCAGGACCTGATCGGCACGAACTCCGGGAATCTCCTGTTCAGCGACGCGACGTACAAGATCCTGCTCACCCAGGACACCGAGTTGACGTCGAACGGGCTGAAGACCGTGCCGACGGCCGAGCGGGCGAAGGAGATCAACGAACAGTACGACGCGTTCGTCATCCCCCTCGCCAACGCCTTCCGGCCCAGCTTCCGCGCCTCGCTCGACCGGATGTCCACCCTGATCGAGCAGCTCACCATTCCGGTGGTGGTGCTGGGAGTCGGCGCACAGGTCAATGAGAATTACGACACCAAGCGGCTCGCCCCGATGGAGCTGTCGGTCAAACGCTTCGTCAGGGCCGTGCTGGAGAGATCACCTTCGATCGGCGTGCGCGGTGAACTGACCGCCTCGTACCTCAAGGACCTCGGCTTCAACGACGTCGACATCATCGGCTGTCCCTCGATGTTCATGCACGGCGAGACCTTCCCCCGGCCGCGCGACCCGGGGTTCATCGACAGTTCGTCCCGAATAGGGATAAACCTCTCGCCCGGTGCCGTGAGCGTCGGTGACGTGGCCGCGCTGGCCCGCAACGCGTACGAACGCTTCCCGGACCTCACCTACTTCGCACAGAACCTCGCCGACGCCGAGCTGCTGTTCTGGGGCGACACCTCCAGCGGCGTCACCGCCGGCCGCGACAAGGGGCTCCCCCGCCGGATGACGCACCCGCTCTTCCAGGAGAACAAGGTCAGGGTCCCGCTCGACCCGAGGACCTGGCTGGAAGAACTGGCCACCCACGACTTCGTCTACGGCACCCGCATCCACGGCAACATCGCGCCGCTCCTCGCGGGCACGCCCAGCGTGGTGCTGGTCCACGACTCGCGGACCCTCGAACTCTGCCGGTACTACGACATCCCGCACCGGATGCTGCGCGGCCTGCCCGGCGACATCCACCCCAGGGACCTGTACGAGGAAGCCGACTACGGGCCGCTGCTGAGCAACCACCGCGAGCGCTGGGACCGGTTCAAGGGCTTCCTCGACCGCAACGGCCTGGAGAACACCTTCAGTCACGGTGACGGCGGCGCCGCGTACGACGCCCGGGTCGCCGCCCTGAAGCTGCCGCCGCCCGTCAGCGTCTGGGACAGCTCCGACGACGGCGCGCTGCGCTACCGCTTCAGCAGGCTGCACGAGCGGCTGGCGCAGGCCGAGCGGAGCGTTCTCGCGCTGACCGCGCAGAACAAGGAACTGATGAAGCGGCTCACCACGATGGAGCGGCGGATGTCGGCCGACGGCTCGCGCATCGGTCCCGCCATCCGCCGCCGCGTACGCAAGATGCGGCCCCACGGCTGAACCGCTGACGTCCACGGACGCGCGTAGAGTCCCCGGACCGGGGACTCCCCCGGGATCAGGGCCTGGAGCAGTGGCCTGAGGTCAGGGCCGGTCGAGGCGGAGGCGGTCGGCCCGGGGCAGCCCGGCGACCACCAGGTCGTAGGAGTCCTCGATCAACTCCCGCACCATGCGCGGCGGGAGGTCGCCGACCGTCACGGTGTTCCAGTGCCGCTTGTTGAGATGCCAGCCAGGGACGATCGCCGGATACGCCTCCCGGAGCCTGACCGCCTCCTCCGGCGCGCACTTGAGGGCGACCCGCAGCGGCTCGTCGTCCAGCGAGCAGAACGCGAAGATCTTCGCCCCCACCTTGAAGACCGAGAGGCCGGGGCTGCGCGAGAACGGTGTCTCGCGCGAACTCCCGTTGAACCCGAGGCAGAACTCCGTCAGTTCTCCGGGGGTCACGACGAAGCCGCCCCTTGCTTCTCCTCGGCCACCACCGGCTGCGCGAGTACCGTGACGATCTTGTTGCGGCGGCCCGCCGGAGACTCGGCCGTCAGTCGCAGGACCCGGCCGTCCGGCAGCTCGACCTTGGCGCTCGCGCCGGCGATCGGGACGCGCCCGAGGGCCTTCGCCAGCAGTCCGCCGACCGTCTCCACGTCCTCGTCGTCGTACTCGTCGAGACCGAACAGCTCCCCGAGGTCGCCGATGTCGAGCCGGGCCGTGACCCGGTACGAGCCGTCGCCGATCTCCTCGACCGGCGGCAGCTCCCTGTCGTACTCGTCGGTGATCTCGCCGACGATCTCCTCCAGGATGTCCTCGATCGTGACGATGCCCGCCGTGCCGCCGTACTCGTCGATGACGACGGCGACATGGCTGCGCTCCTGCTGCATCTCACGCAGCAGGTCCCCGGCGTTCTTCGTGTCGGGCACGAAGGCGGCCGGGCGCATCGCCGTGGAGACCAGATCGGCCTCCGACTCGCGGTTGATGTGGGTCTTCCTGACCAGGTCCTTGAGATAGACGACCCCGACGATGTCGTCCTCGTTCTCCCCCGTCACCGGGATCCTGGAGAAGCCCGACCGCAGCGCCAGCGTCAGGGCCTGACGGATCGTCTTGTACCGCTCGATGGAGACCAGGTCCGTGCGCGGCACCATGACCTCCCGTACGAGCGTGTCGCCCAGCTCGAAGACGGAGTGCACCATGCGGCGCTCGTCGTCCTCGATCAGGGACTCCTGCTCGGCGAGGTCGACCATCGCGCGCAGCTCGGCCTCGCTCGCGAACGGCCCCTTGCGGAAGCCCTTGCCGGGCGTGAGGGCGTTGCCGAGGAGGATCAGCAGCTGCGGGACCGGGCCCATCACCCTGGCCAGCGGCAGCAGGACGTACGCGGCCGCCGTCGCCGTGTTCAGCGGGTGCTGCCTGCCGATGGTGCGCGGTGAGACGCCGACGGCCACGTACGAGACGAGGACCATCACCCCGATCGCGACGAGCAGCGCCTCCCAGGTCGCGTCGAACTCCTTGAGGCACACGTACGTGACGAGCACGCCCGCCGCCATCTCGCAGGCCACCCGCACCAGCAGGGCGACGTTGAGGTAGCGGGTGGGGTCGGCGGCGATCTGGGCCAGCTTGGCCGCGCCCTTGCGCCCCGACCTGACGGCCTCGGCCGCGCGGAAGCTGGAGACGCGGGCGAGGCCCGCCTCGGCCGAGGCCGCCAGCCAGGCGACGACGACCAGGGCGACGGCCCCGACGATCAGCTGTGCGGTCATGACACGGTCGGCGCGGGCGACGGACCCGTAAGACCGCGCTCACCCCGCCAGCCGTCGACGATGGCGGCCTGGAGGCCGAACATCTCGGCCTTCTCCTCCGGCACGTCATGGTCGTACCCGAGCAGATGCAGCACACCGTGGACGGTGAGGAGCTGCAGCTCCTCGTCCATGGTGTGCTGCGTCGGCGCTTCCTCGCCCTGCTTCTTCGCGACCTCGGGGCAGAGCACGATGTCACCGAGGAGCCCCTGCGGGGGCTCCTCCTCGTCCTTGACCGGCGGACGCAGCTCGTCCATCGGGAAGGACATGACATCGGTCGGACCCGGCAGGTCCATCCACTGCATGTGCAGCTGCTCCATGGCGGCCTCGTCCACGACGATCACCGACAGTTCGGAGAGCGGGTGGATACGCATCCGCGTGAGCGCGTAGCGGGCGACGTCGAGGACCGCCTGCTCGTCGACCTCGATACCTGACTCGTTGTTGACGTCGATCGACATGGTGTTGCTGTGACTCTTTCGGTCGATGCCTCAGCCGGGCGGGCCCGTCAGCGGTGCTGCTCGTTGCCGTTGCGGCTGTCGTACTTCTCGTAGGCGTCGACGATACGGCCGACGAGCTTGTGCCGTACGACGTCCTCCGACGTGAGCCGGGAGAAGTGCACGTCGTCGACGCCCTCCAGGATGTCCTGGACCTGGCGCAGACCGCTCTTCGTGCCGCCCGGGAGGTCGACCTGGGTGACGTCGCCCGTGATGACGATCTTCGATTCGAAGCCGAGCCTCGTCAGGAACATCTTCATCTGCTCGGGGCTGGTGTTCTGCGCCTCGTCCAGGATGATGAACGCGTCGTTGAGGGTGCGGCCTCGCATGTACGCCAGCGGGGCGACCTCGATCGTGCCCGCCGCCATCAGCCGCGGGATCGAGTCCGGCTCCAGCATGTCGTGCAGCGCGTCGTAGAGCGGGCGCAGATACGGGTCGATCTTCTCGTAGAGCGTGCCGGGCAGGAAGCCCAGCCGCTCCCCCGCCTCGACGGCGGGCCTGGTCAGGATGATCCGGGTGACCTGCTTGGCCAGCAGGGCCTGGACCGCCTTGGCCATGGCGAGATACGTCTTGCCCGTACCGGCGGGGCCGATGCCGAACACGATCGTGTTCTTGTCGATGGCGTCGACATAGCGCTTCTGGTTGAGGGTCTTCGGCCGGATCGTGCGCCCCCGGCTGGAGAGGATGTTCTGGGTGAGCACCTCGGCGGGCGTCTCGGGTCCGTCCGCGCCGCCGTCCTCGCTCGCCCTGAGCATGGCGATCGAACGTTCCACTGCGTCCTCCGTCATCGGCTGACCGGTGCGGAGCACCAGCATCATTTCGTCGAACAGGCGCTGGATCATCGCGACGTCAGCCGCGCTGCCACTGGCGCTGATCTCATTGCCCCGTACATGGATGTCGGCGTCGGGGAAAGCCGACTCGATCACACGCAGCAGGGAATCCCTCGAACCCAGAACCGTCACCATCGGATGTTTGTCAGGGACGGTGAAGTGGGCACGCGCCTGTCCCGTCTCGGGGGACCTGCCATTCTGGGCTGTAGGTGTCTGAGTCATGGGCCGGCACTGTGGCCTGCACATACCTCCCGTTGCAGGGTTCTCGCTGCTCGACAACCTCTGGGGTAACAGCCTACGACTCCGCACTGACAAGCCCGTAGGACTTTTACACGCGCCCTTGCCCGATCCGGCTTTCCCGCGTCCGCCCGGGTGGTCAGGACGAGCGGCCGAAGCCGATCGTCGGGACCGCCCTGCGCAGCGGCCAGGGCCGGTCGGGGGCCGGGAGCAGCGGCTTGAGGAAGGCGTATCTGCGCAGGCCTTCGGGGTCCTGCTCGGTCGACGCCTGCACATAGCTCCACCAGGCGGCCACCTCCGACCAGCCGGGGGCCGCGAGCGCGCCGCCGAACTCCTGGACGGAGAGCGCGGCCGTCAGGCCCGCGAAGGCGAGCCGGTCGGCGAGCGGCCAGCCGGCGAGCGTGCCGGTGACGAATCCGGCCACGAACACATCGCCCGCGCCCGTCGGGTCCAGTGCTTCCACCGCGATGGCCGGCACCTCGGCCGTCTCCCCCGTCCTGCCGTCCACCGCGTACGCCCCTTCGGCGCCCAGCGTGACGACGGCGAGCGGCACCCGCTCGGCCAGCAGCCTGGCGGCGGCCCTGGGGCTGTCGGCGCGGGTGTAGCGCATCGCCTCCTCCGCGTTGGGCAGGAACGCCTCGCAGTGCTCCAGGTCGGGCAGCTCGGCCAGGTCCCAGCGCCCCGAGTCGTCCCAGCCGACGTCGGCGAAGATCCGCGCGCCGTGCCCGGCGGCGCGGGCGACCCAGCCCTCGTCGCGTCCCGGGTTGAGGGCGGCGACCGCGGCCCGCGCACGCGGCGGGCATTCGGGCAGCGCGCCCTCGGGCGGCGGGGCCTCGTGGCCGTGCGAGACCATCGTCCGCTCGCCCTCGTACGCCATGGAGACGGTGACGGGTGAGTGCCAGCCGGGGACGGTGCGCGAGCGGGACAGGTCGATGCCCTCGCCCTGTTCCAGCGCGTCCCAGCAGTACTCGCCGTAATGGTCGTCGCCGAAGGCGGCGGCGAGCGACGTGCGCAGCCCCAGCCGGGCCAGCGCGCTCGCCATGTTGGCGATGCCGCCGGGGCTCGATCCCATCCCCCTGGCCCAGGACTCGGTGCCGCGCACGGGTGCGCTGTCGAGGCCGGTGAAGATGATGTCGAGGAAGACGGTGCCGGTCAGGTAGACGTCGCACTCCGGGTCGTCCGGGGCGCGCAGCCCGCCGAGCGGGTCGATGTCGGCGGTGTGGTCCTGTGGGTTTCCGTCGGATGCGGTCGTCACTGCCGTCTCCCCGGTCGCGTGCAGATCCGGCCAGTGTGCCCGATGTGCGCCGCCGCACGGAGGGGAAGCCGCACGCTCAGTGGGCGTGTCCCGCCGACCGCTTGGGCAGCGGCACCCGCGTCAGGTCGGCGGCCACGGTCAGTTCGCCGTCGAACCCGGCGGCGCGCGCCTGCCGTTCGAACGCGGCCGGGTCGCCGTAGCGCTGCGAGAAGTGGGTCAGCACCAGATGCCGTACGCCCGCGTCCCGCGCCACCCGGGCCGCCTGGCCGGCGGTGAGATGGCCGTGGTCGGTGGCGAGCCGCTCGTCCTCGTCGAGGAAGGTCGACTCGATGACCAGCATGTCGCACCCTTCGGCCAGCGTGTACACGCCCTCGCAGAGCCGGGTGTCCATCACGAAGGCGAACCGCTGGCCGCGCCGCACCTCGCTGACCTCGGCCAGCGTGACACCGTCCAGCACGCCGTCGCGGTGGATCCGGCCGACGTCCGGGCCCCGGATACCGCGCTCGGCGAGCAGGGCGGGCACCATCCGGTGGCCGTCCGGTTCGGTGAGCCGGTAGCCGTACGACTCGACCGGGTGCGAGAGCCGGTGCGCGTCCAGCGTGTAGGCGGGTGTCTCGGCGAGGACGACCACACCGTCCCCGTCGACCGGGACCTGCGCCAGTGCGACCGACTCCCGGTAGGCGGTGGCGTACCGCAGCCGCTCGAAGAAGTGCTGCCCGCTCAGCGGGTAGTGGGCGGTGATCTCGTGCGGCACCCGGTCGAGGTTGATGCGCTGGATGACACCGGCGAGACCGAGCGAGTGGTCGCCGTGGAAGTGCGTGACACATATCCGGTTGATGTCGTGCGCGGCGACCCCGGCGCGCAGCATCTGCCGCTGGGTGCCCTCACCGGGGTCGAGGAGCAGACCCTCGCCGTCCCAGCGCAGCAGATACCCGTTGTGGTTGCGGTGACGGGTCGGCACCTGGCTCGCGGTGCCCAGGACCACCAGTTCGCGGACGGACAACGCCGTTGCCCGCCGTTATCCGGGGGGCCAGTTGAGACCCCGGCCGCCCAGCACGTGGGCATGCGCGTGGAAGACGGTCTGGCCCGCCCCGCTGCCGGTGTTGAACACGATCCGGTACCCGCCGGCGTCCACCTTGTCCTGCGCGGCGACCTCGGCCGCCTCCCGCAGGACGTCGGCGGCGATCTGCGGCTCGGCGACGGCGAGCGAAGCGGCGTCGGGGTAGTGCACCCGGGGGATGACCAGGACATGGGTCGGGGCCTGCGGGTTGATGTCCCGGAAGGCGACCGTGGTGTCCGTCTCCTTGACGACGGTGGCCGGTACGTCACCGGAGACGATCTTGCAGAACAGGCAGTCGGCCTGTGGTTCTCCCGCCATGGTGCCGGGCCTCCCTGGGGTGTCCGATCGGTTGGCACGCATCGTATCCGGCCGACGGCGCTCCGCCGCGCCGGGCGGCCGTGGCGGCCCGTCAGGACCAGCGGCCGGTGCGGCCCAGCAGCAGGGCGGTGGCCGCCGTGCCCGCGGTGGAGGTGCGCAGCACGCTCGGCCCGAGCCGGTACGGCTT
>NZ_JTIY01000001.1:3855927-3857903 GCF_000818175.1 Streptomyces sp. AcH 505 | reverse complement strand
GGGGAGACGCCCCCTTCGGGACCGACGACGAGCACGATGCTGCCCTCGGCCGGCAGCGCGGCCGTGGCCAGCGGTTCGCTGCCCTCCTCGTGCAGGACGGCGGCGAAGTCGGCGCCGGCCAGCAGCGCGGCGACCTGTTTGGTGCCGGCCAACTCGGCGACGTCGGGGAAGCGCAGCCGCCGCGACTGCTTACCCGCCTCCCTGGCCGTCGCCCGCCACTTGGCGAGCGCCTTGGCGCCGCGCTCACCCCGCCACTGCGTGACGCAGCGCGCGGCGGACCACGGCACGACGGCGTCCACGCCCGTCTCGGTCATCGTCTCGACGGCCAGCTCGCCCCTGTCCCCCTTGGGCAGCGCCTGGACGACGGTGATCAGCGGCGCGGGCGCGCCCTCGGTGCGTACGTCGGTGACGGCGACGTCGAGCCGGTCCTTGCCCTCGACAGCCGCGACCGTCCCGAACCCGCCGTTGCCGACGCCGTCCGTGAGGACGATCTGCTCGCCGACGCGGAGCCTGCGTACGGAGACGGCGTGCCGCCCCTCCGGCCCGTCGAGGGTGACGGTCCCGGTGTGCAGCGCACCGGCGGGGACGAGGAAGACGGGCGCGGTCATGACGCACTCCCCAGGGACAACGCGGCGCGGGTCGCGTCGAGTTCGGCGGCCAGTACCTCGACGAGCTGCCCGGCGGGCAGCTCGCGGGCCATCCGGTGGCCCTGTCCGGCGAAGAGCGCCATGCCCTGCGCGTCACCCGCCTTGGCCGCGGCCTTGCGCAGCCCTGCGGTCAGATGGTGGACGGCGGGATACGCGGGTGGCGCGTACGGGCCGTGTTCCCGCATGAAGCGGTTGACCAGGCCGCGCGCGGGCCGCCCGGAGAAGGCGCGGGTCAGCTCGGTCCTGGCGAAGACGGGGTTGGTCATGGCCTGTTTGTGCAGCAGGTTCGCCCCGGATTCCGGGCAGACCAGGAACGCGGTGCCGAGCTGCCCCGCGTCGGCGCCCGCGGCGAGCACGGCGGCGATCTGGCCGCCCCGCATCAGGCCGCCGGTCGCGATGATCGGCAGCTGTACGGTCTCCCTGACCTGGGCGACCAGCGAGAGCAGCCCGATGCCGGCGCCGTCGGTCGCGGGGTCGTCGCGATGCGTGCCCTGGTGTCCGCCGGCCTCGATGCCCTGCACACAGACGGCGTCGGCACCCGCCCACTGCGCGGCCCGCGCCTCGTCGGGGGTGGTGACGGTGACGACGGTGAACACCCCGGCGCGGCCGAGCGCGGCGAGCGCGGCGCGGGTGGGGCAGCCGAAGGTGAACGAGACGGCCGGCACCGGGTCGTCGAGCAGTATCGCCAGTTTGGCCTCGTAGCCGTCGTCCCTGCCGGACTCGGGGTCGCCCAGCGGGGTCTCGTACCAGGCGGCCTCACCGGCGAGCTGGTTGCGGTAGACCTCCACGGCGGCGCCGTCCTCGTGGTGCGGCTGCGGCATGAACAGATTGACGCCGAAGGGCCGGCCGGTCAGCCCGCGCAGCTGCTTGATCTCTTCGTACATGCCGTCCGCGGTCTTGTACCCGGCGGCGAGGAATCCGAGGCCCCCGGCGTCGGAAACGGCCGCAGCCAACTGCGGGCACGACGCACCGCCCGCCATGGGGGCCTGCACGATCGGATACCGGCAGAGATCGGTCAGCGCGGAGGACATGGAGGCATGGTGCCATGCCGCCCTTTGGGCGGCGTTGCGGGTCTTGGTTGCGGGTGGTGGTTGCGGTTCGGGGTTGCGGGTGGTGGTTGCGGTTGTTGCCGGGTGTCGTTCCGGGGTCGTGTCCTGCGCTGCATGATTTACGGCGCATACTCCCCAGACGCGGAGCCACCGCCGAGATGCGCCACAAATCACGCTCTACGCTCCGGACACCACCCCTGCACAACCCCCTTCAGCCCCCAGCCGGCACGGCACCGCTCACCCGCGGTGACGCGGACGGGTGTGGCCGACCGCCGGGGCG
>NZ_JTIY01000001.1:3836667-3855857 GCF_000818175.1 Streptomyces sp. AcH 505 | reverse complement strand
CTCATGCGACAAGCAGTCCGGACACCCCCTCCGCAGGACCCGGAACCCGGCACCAGACGAACGCGGCCCAGCCAAGAACCGCAACCCCCGCCGGACGGCGACCCGCGGCCTACCGGCCGTTAAACGCGTCCTTCAGCCGCGAGAAAAGCCCCTGTTGCCCCGGTTGAAACTGGCCTGTCGGCCGCTCCTCACCCCGGAGAACCGCGAGCTCCCTGAGCAGCCTCTCCTGCTCGGGGTCCAGTTTCGACGGGGTCATGACCTCGACGTGGACGATCAGGTCGCCACGGCCGCCGCCGCGCAGGTGCGTGATGCCCCTGCCGTGCAGCGGGATCGACTGGCCCGACTGGGTGCCCGGGCGTACGTCGATCTCCTCGACCCCGTCCAGCGTCTCCAGCGGGCACTTCGTGCCCAGGGAAGCCGCTGTCATCGGGATGGTGACCGTGCAGTGCAGATCGTCGCCGCGCCGCTGGAACACCGCGTGCGGCAGCTCGTGGATCTCCACGTACAGATCGCCCGCGGGGCCGCCGCCGGGGCCGACCTCGCCCTCACCGGCGAGCTGGATACGGGTGCCGTTGTCGACGCCGGCCGGGATCTTGACCGTGAGCGTACGGCGGGAGCGGATGCGTCCGTCGCCCGCGCACTCGGGGCACGGGGTCGGTACGACCGTGCCGAAGCCCTGGCACTGCGGGCACGGCCGCGACGTCATGACCTGGCCCAGGAAGGACCGGGTGACCTGCGAGACCTCGCCGCGGCCGCGGCACATGTCGCAGGTCTGCGCCGAGGTGCCGGGCGCTGCGCCCTCGCCGTTGCACGTGGTGCAGACGACGGCCGTGTCGACCTGGATGTCCTTCGTCGTGCCGAAGGCCGACTCGTTGAGGTCGATCTCCAGCCGGATCATCGCGTCCTGGCCACGGCGCGTACGCGACCGGGGGCCGCGCTGCGACGCCGTACCGAAGAACGCGTCCATGATGTCGGAGAAGTTGCCGAAGCCGCCCGCGCCGAAGCCGCCGGCGCCACCGCCGCCGCCCGCCGACAGCGGGTCGCCGCCGAGGTCGTAGACCTGCTTCTTCTGCGGGTCCGACAACACCTCGTACGCGGCGTTGATCTCCTTGAAGCGCTCTTGCGTCTTGGGATCGGGATTCACATCCGGATGCAGCTCGCGTGCGAGCCGCCGGAATGCCTTCTTGATCTCGTCCTGCGATGCGTCGCGGCGCACGCCGAGAACGGCGTAATAGTCCGTGGCCACTTACGACTCCGCCAGGATCTGTCCGACGTAACGTGCCACTGCGCGTACCGCTCCCATCGTTCCGGGGTAGTCCATGCGGGTCGGTCCGACCACGCCGAGTTTGGCGACTGCCTCGTCGCCCGAACCGTAGCCGACCGCGACGACGGACGTGGAGCTGAGGCCCTCATGGGCGTTCTCGTGCCCGATCCGTACGGTCATGCCCGGGTGTTCCGCCTCACCCAGCAGCTTGAGGAGCACCACCTGCTCTTCGAGCGCCTCCAGCACCGGCCGGATGGTCAGCGGAAAATCGTGTCCGAAGCGGGTGAGATTGGCGGTGCCGCCGATCATCAGCCGCTCCTCGGTCTCCTCGACCAGGGTTTCGAGGAGGGTCGCGAGCACCGTGGAGACGGTCCCGCGGTCCTCCAGCTCGAAGGAGTCCGGCATGTCCTGCACGAGCTGCGGCACGTCGGCGAACCTGCGCCCCACGATCCGGCTGTTGAGCCGGGCCCGCAGATCGGCCAGCGAGGTCTCGCCGAACGGCGCCGGGCAGTCGATCATGCGCTGCTCGACCCGTCCGGTGTCCGTGATCAGCACGAGCATCAGCCGGGCCGCGGCGAGCGACAGCAGCTCCACATGACGCACCGTCGAGCGGGTCAGCGAGGGGTACTGGACGACGGCGACCTGCCGGGTCAGCTGCGCGAGCAGCCGGACCGTACGGCCCACCACGTCGTCGAGGTCGACGGCGCTGTCCAGGAAGTTCTGAATGGCGCGGCGCTCCGGCGCCGACAGGGGTTTGACGCCCGCCAGCTTGTCCACGAAGAGCCGGTAGCCCTTGTCCGTGGGGATCCGGCCGGCGCTGGTGTGCGGCTGGGCGATGAAGCCCTCGTCCTCCAGCACCGCCATGTCGTTGCGGACCGTGGCCGGCGAGACCCCGAGCTGATGCCGCTCGGTGAGGGCCTTGGAGCCCACCGGCTCCTCCGTGCCCACATAGTCCTGGACGATGGCGCGCAGCACCTCAAGTCTGCGTTCACTGAGCATCGCGCACACCTCCAGCTCTCGTCCGTCGTACCCCGTCGGTCCTCGCTTGGCACTCGTTGCAGGGGAGTGCCAACATTCCCCGAGCCAGTGTACGGCCGTTCGGTACGGCCGTAGCAAGGCAGCCGCACACGCCGCCCGTGCCGCCCGTTCTGTCCCGGATCTTGCCCCGGTTATGCCCAGCGATATGTCCCGGGCGGGGTTTCTTCAGCGCCGGGACCGGCATTAAGGTCGTCGGCATGATGCACAAGCAGCTCTACGGCTGACACGACGGACGTCCGAAGGACCCGCCGCCCGGGGACAAGCCTCCCCGCGCGCCCGGTCCTGTATGCGGGTGTGGCGTCTCTTCGCCGGCCCGGTCTCCGTCGTGTTCTCCTTCCGCGGTTCTGCCGCGGCCCGTAGACCTGAAATGAGTGATCTGCCATGTCACGCGTGCCCCGTCGCCATGTCGCGATGATCGGCGTCCCCGCCGTCAGCCACATCCTGCCCAGCCTGGAGATCTTCCGGGAGCTGGTGGCCCGCGGCCACCGGGTGTCGTACGCCAACGACCCGTCGGCCGAGGAGCTGGTCACCGGCGTGGGCGCGGAACTCGTCCCGTACGACTCGCTGCTGCCGGCCGACAACAAGTGGCCGGACGATCCGATCGCGGCGATGACGATCTTCCTGGACAACGGCATCCAGGCGCTGTCCGCGCTGCGCGCCGCGTACGACAGCGACCCCGCCGACCTGTACCTGTACGACATCGGCGGGTATCCCGCGCGGGTCATCGCCGAGACGCAGGGCCGGCCGTTCATGCAGCTCTCGCCGACATATGTGGCCTGGCGCGGCTACGAGCGTGACGTGGCGACGCAGCTGTGGCAGCTGCCGGGCGCCGACGCGTACCGGGCGAAGTTCGGTACGTGGCTGGCGGAGTCGGGGGCGACGACCACCGACCCCGACGTGTTCGGCGGCCGGCCGCCGAACACGCTGGCGCTGATCCCCCGGGCCATGCAGCCGTTCGCCGACGACGTCGACGAGGAGACGGTGACGTTCGTCGGGTCCTGCTTCGGGCCGCGCGCCGGGCAGGAGGAGTGGGTGCGGCCCGCAGGCGCCGAGAAGGTGCTGCTGATCTCGCTGGGGTCGGCGTACACGGGCCGGCCGGACTTCTACCGCGCGTGCCTGGCCGCGTACGGGGATCTGCCGGGCTGGCACGTGGTGCTCCAGATCGGCCGGCGGACCGATCCCGGTGCGCTGGGTCCGGTCCCGGGCAATGTCGAGGTGCGTCCGTGGGTGCCGCAGCTGGCGATCCTGGAGCAGGCCGACGCGTTCGTGACGCACGCGGGGATGGGCGGCAGCAGCGAGGGGCTGTTCACGGGGACGCCGATGATCGCCGTACCGCAGGCGGTCGACCAGTTCACCAACGCGGACCGGCTGGTGGAGCTGGGGGTCGCGGTGCGGATCGACACGGCGGACGCGACGCCTGAGCGGCTGCGCGCCGCCCTGACCGGGTTCGCCTCGGCGCCCGCGACTCTCGGGCGCGCGGCCGAGCTGCGGTCCTGGACGCGGGCGGAGGGCGGTACGACGCGAGCGGCGGACCTCATCGAGAAGTTGCTCGACTGACCGCTATCGTCGGCGGATGCGCAGCTACAGTCCCGATCTGACGCCGCCGTGGAAGAAGCCCACGCCCGCGCCGGAGGTCCCCGCCGAACCGGATCTGGTGGTCGAGGAGGTGTCGACGGGCTTCTGCGGCGCGGTGATCCGCTGCGAGAAGACGGCCGAGGGGCCGACGGTGACCCTGGAGGACCGCTTCGGCAAGCACCGGGTCTTCCCGCTGGTACCGCGCGGCTTCCTGCTGGAGGGCCGGGTGGTGACGCTGGTCCGCCCGTCGGCGGCGGCCCCGCTCCGCCCGGCCCGCACCGCCTCCGGATCGATCGCGGTGCCGGGCGCGCGGGCGCGGGTGGCCAGGGCGGGCCGCATCTACGTGGAGGGCCGGCACGACGCCGAGCTGGTCGAGAAGGTGTGGGGCGACGACCTGCGCATCGAGGGCGTGGTCGTGGAGTACCTCGGCGGCATCGACGACCTCCCGTCGATCGTCGCCGAGTTCGGGCCGGCCGAGGACGCGCGGCTGGGCGTCCTGGTCGACCACTTGGTGCCGGGCTCGAAGGAGTCGAAGATCGCGGCGGAGGTGACGGGCGCCGACGTACTGATCGTCGGCCACCCGTACATCGACGTCTGGGAGGCGGTGAAGCCGTCCTCGGTGGGCATCCCGGCCTGGCCGAAGGTCCCGCGCGGTCAGGACTGGAAGACGGGCGTGTGCCGGGCGCTGGGCTGGCCGGAGAACACGGGCGCGGCGTGGCAGGAGATCCTGTCGCACGTCAGGTCGTACCGGGACCTGGAACCGGCGCTGCTGGGACGGGTGGAGGAGCTGATCGACTTCGTCACGGTCGGCGGTGCCGTTTGACCGGGGGCAGGGTCTGGAACTCAGAGGTGTCAAGCGTGACGTCCAGCAGGTCCAACGGGACGGACAGGCCGAACTTGACGGTGTTCTCGACCTGGTAGTCGGCCGCCTCGCCGTCGCCTGTCGGCTCCGTGAGCAGCACGCAGTGGGCTGCCATGGGGTCGATGACGAGGTAGGCGGGGACCTTGCCCGCCGCGTAGATGGACCGCTTCTCGCCATAGTCCCGGTCGACGCTGGTCTTGGAGACCACTTCGACGACCAGGGTGAGCACGTCGGAGGGCAACAGCCGCCCGGACTCGGGACCGCCGCCGCGTTCGAGGACGACGAGGTCGGGCTGGGGCTCACTCTGCTCACCTGGGATCGCGATGTCCTGGGTCTGAAGACGCTCGAAGCGGCTGTACGGAATCTGATCCTGGACGGACTGCACGATTCGGTTGTGGACCAGATCCAGCCCGGCCATCATCACGATTTCCCCCCGCAGGAGCTCCGCCACGTATCCCTCGGGGACCTCAAGGGCCTCGAAGAATTCGACGACGTCGTCAGTGATCGGTCGGTCATCCACAGCAGTCATCTCCGTGGCCCTCCGCTTTCGCCATCGCCAGGTACGACGGCAGCCTAGGGACAGCGTAGGAAGACCCCGCCCCCTCCTGCACTGATTCACCCGTCCGGGTGATCAGTTGTGTGATCAGTCGACCAGGTCCCTGACCACCGCGTCCGCCAGCAGTCTGCCGCGCAGGGTCAGGACCGCGTGCCCCTCGGCGTGCGGGGCCGGGGACAGGAGGCCGTCGTCCACCGCGCGGGACGCGGCCGCCAGGCCCGCAGGGGCCAGCAGGGAGAGCGGGACGCCTTCGGCGAGGCGCAGCTCCAGGAGGATGCGTTCCACGCGGCGGTCCTCGTCGGTCAGCAGCTCGCGGCCCGCGCCCGGGGAGCGGCCCTCGGCCAGCGCCGCCGCGTACGCGCCCGGGTGCTTCACGTTCCACCAGCGGACGCCGCCCATGTGGCTGTGGGCGCCGGGGCCGGCGCCCCACCAGTCGGCGCCGCGCCAGTACAGCTCGTTGTGCAGGCAGCGGGCCGCCTCCGAGGTCGCCCAGTTGGACACCTCGTACCAGCCGAAGCCGGCCGCCGCCAGCACCTCGTCGGCGATCAGATAGCGGTCGGCGTGCTCGTCGTCGTCCGTCATCGGGACCTCGCCGCGCCGGATGCGCCGGGCGAGCTGGGTGCCCTCCTCCACGATCAGGGCGTACGCGGAGATGTGGTCGGGGCCGGCGCCGACCGCCGCCGCCAGGGAGGCGCGCCAGTCGTCGTCGGTCTCGCCGGGGGTGCCGTAGATCAGGTCCAGGTTGACGTGGCCGAAACCCGCCGCGTGCGCCTCCGCCACGCAGGCCTCGGGGCGGCCGGGGGTGTGGTTGCGGTCGAGGACCTTCAGCACGTGCTGCTTGGCGCTCTGCATGCCGAACGAGATCCGGTTGAAGCCGCCCTCGCGCAGCGCGGCCAGATACGCCGGGTCGACGGACTCCGGGTTGGCCTCCGTGGTGATCTCGGCGTCGTCGGCGAGCCCGAACTCGTCGCGGATCGTGCCCAGCATCCGCACCAGGTCACCGGCGGCCAGCAGGGTCGGCGTGCCGCCGCCGACGAAGACGGTACGCACCGGCCTGGGGTCGTCGCCCAGCACCTTCCTGGCCAGCCGGACCTCGTCGGCGAGGGTGTCGGCGTAGTTGTCACGCGAGGCCAGCACACCGCCCGAGCCGCGCAGCTCGGTCGCGGTGTAGGTGTTGAAGTCGCAGTAGCCGCAGCGGGTCGCGCAGTACGGAACGTGCAGATAGAACCCCAGAGGCCGGTCACCCGCGCCCGCAAGGGCGCTCGCGGGCAACGCGCCGGTCTCGGGCATGGGCTCACCGTCGGGCAGTGCGGAAGGCATGCCCCCATTGTCCCGTACGGCGGAAGTGAGCCGTACGGGCCGGGCGCGCTCTACCGGTCGGGCCCGCGGGCGACGGGCCGGGGCGGTGCTGTCGGCGCGGCCGTACCGGGCGGGTGCACCCGCCGGCCCGCCCGGCGTCGCACGTCTTCATTCCGCCTGGAACACCAGCAGTGCCAGGTCGTCCCCCGGCGGGGTGCCGTCGAAGTCGTGGACCGCTCGGCGTATCCGTTCGGCGACCTCCTGGGCCGGCAGGCCCACGCAGCCCGCCAGGACGTGGGCGAGGCCGTCGCAGTCGTCCAGGAGGCGGTGGCCCGAGCGGCGCTCGGTGACGCCGTCCGTGACGCACAGGAGCGTGTCGCCGGGCTGGAGGTCGAACGTGTGGCTCTCGTACGCGACGTTCTCCGCGACCCCCAGCAGCAGCTGCGGTTCGGCGGCCGGCCGGACCGAGCCGTCGGGGCGCAGCAGCAGCGGCAGCGGATGGCCCGCGCTGGCCAGCGTGCACCGTACGCCGCCGACGGGGCCCGGCAGGGGCATCAGCTCGCCGTAGAGCAGCGAGAGGAAGCGGGGCTGGCTGCCGTCGGGCAGCGCCTGCGCCCCGTCGGCCGGTCCTGCCGCCGAGGCGACCATCAGGGACGCGGCCTCCGCCGCCTCCGTGGCGTCGTCCAGCAGCAGCCGGTTGAGCCGGTCGAGCACCTCTCCGACGCGGTAGCCCTCGCGGGCCAGCAGCCGCAGCCAGGGGCGGCCAGGCCGGTGACGACGGCCGCCTCGGGGCCGCTGCCCTGGACGTCGCCGAGCATGAAGCACCAGCGGCCGCCGGGCGGGCAGGGGAAGACGTCGTAGAAGTCGCCGCCCGCGAGGCCGTCGTCGCTCGGCTCGTACACCAGCGAGCTGGCGACGCCGGGGATCCTCGCGACCTGGCTGGGCAGCAGCCCGCGCTGGAGCACCCGGCTGATGGTGGCCTGCCGGGTGTAGCGGCGGGCCGCGCCGATCGCGAGGGCGACCCGGCGGGCGAAGTCCTCGACCAGCGAGCTGACCTCGTCGGGCACCCGGGCGCGGCCGTCGAGCCTGCCGAGCATCAGCGTGCCGATGGCGCGGCCGTTCGCGACGAGCCGGTAGACGAAGGCGGTCCCGTGGGCGGTGTCCTCGGGGTTCGGGGTGTTCTCGGGGTTCGGGGTGTTCTCGTCGCCGGTACCGCCCGGGTCGCCCGCCGGCAACGCCGCTCCCCCGATCCGGATCGACACACCCGGCCGCGCGGCCTCCGGCGGCCGTGGCACGTCCTTCTCCAGGTCCGCCCGGAGCTGGTCGATCCGGGACTCGTCCAGGTGCCAGACGCGGGCGAGCCGGGGCGGCGCACCCGCGGCGCCGCCTTCGGCGTCCAGCCAGACGGCGCACCAGTCGGCGAGGCGCGGCACCAGCAGCTGGCAGGCGAGCGCCGCGACGAGGTCCTCGTCGAGCTGTCCCGCGAGCAGGTCGGAGGCCTCGGCGAGGAAGGCCAGGGCCCCTCTGCTGACCCAGTCCGGGTCGTCGCGCACGGTGCGCCGTGACGCGGGGGCCAGGATCTCCGCCGCGCGCAGTTCGCGCCGCAGCGCGGGCCCCGTCGCCTCCGACTGCGCGGCACCCGGCACCGCTCCCCCGCCGGGCACGGCCGGTTCCCTGCCGTCGAGCGGCAGCCGGGCCCAGACGGTCTTGAGGCCGGAGCGGTACGTGATCCCCCACCGTTCGGCGAGCGAGCCGACGACCTGGAGCCCGCGGCCGTACTCGGGCGCACCGGCGGCGGATCGTTCCTGCACACCGCCGCGCACCGCCCGGGTGGGGTGGTGGTCGGAGACCTCGACCAGCAGCGCAGCCGGGTCGCCGTCCGGCTGGGACGGGTCGTCGGGCTCCGTGGCGTCCTCCAGCCGGCACAGCACCTCGACGGTGGTGCCGGCGTGGACGACGGCGTTGGTGACGAGTTCGTTGAGGACCACGACGGCGTCGTCGGCGAGCAGGTCGGTGCTGTGCTGCCCGGTGAGACAGCCGCCCGCGCCCGCCGCGCTGCCCTGACAGAACGTGCAGGTGGCGAGCAGTCCGAGGCTCGTCCAGTCCGCCAGCGCGGCGCGGGCGAATCGGCGCGCCGCCCCGGGCGCGAGCGGGTTGCCGGGCAGGCTGGTACGTGCGGCCGATCGGGCGTCCTTCCGTAACGGCCCCTGGGGTGCGGGGCGTTGGGCAGTCTCTCGCGGGATCGGAATGGGCCCCACTCGGCGGCTCCTGGTCCGGTTGTGGCATTGCGCCGCTTGTGACCCCGACAGAGTGACAGACTGGGCTCGCCCATACGCACCGAGTCATCAAAATGGGCGGGAATGCACCAAGGACAGTGCCTGAGCGCGTGTTTCGAGCCGCCCGCTGTCCGCTGCCCGGCCTTCCAGGTCCCCGAGGGCGTACCCACCGATGCGACGACGAACGATCACGTGAGGCATTCACCATGGGCACTCAGGCAGCCGCCACGGACCGGGCGAGCATCCTCCTGGTCGACGACATGGAAGACAACCTCGTCGCGCTGGAGGCCGTACTGGCCTCCCTCGACGAACCCCTCGTACGGGCCAGATCAGGCGAGGAGGCGCTGCGCGAGCTGCTGCGCCAGCAGTTCGCCGTGGTGCTGCTCGACGTACGGATGCCGGGCATGGACGGCTTCGAGACGGCGGCCAACATCAAGCGGATCGAGCGGACGAAGGACACCCCGATCATCTTTCTGACCGGGGGCGAGCCCGACAGCGGATACGCCTTCCGCGGTTACGCGACGGGCGCGGCCGACTTCCTGACCAAGCCGTTCGACCCGTGGGTGCTGCGCGCCAAGGTCAGCGTCTTCATCGATCTGCACCGCAAGAACCAGCAGTTGGAGCGGCTGCTGGCGAAGGAGCACGAACAGCTCGACGGGATAGCGGACCGGCTGACGTCGATAGAGGACGAGCTGCACCGCACCGACCCGCACGACGCCGCCGTCCTGCGCCACCAACTGGCCCGCATAGAGGATGCCTTGGGCGAGCTGCGGCGCGGACGGGGGCGCTGAACGGCCGTCAGGCCGCCACGTGGGTGTCCGTCAGGCCTCGCGTGAGCCCGCGTACATGTCCTCGATCAGGTTCTTGTACTCGCGCTCGACGACCGGCCGCTTCAGCTTGAGGCTGGGCGTCAGCTCGCCGTGCTCGATGTCGAGGTCGCGGGGCAGCAGCCGGAACTTCTTGATGGTCTGCCAGCGCTGCAGCCCCTCGTTGAGCCGGCTCACGTACCCGTCGATGAGCCGTACCGTACGCGGGTCGGCGACGACGTCCGCGTACGACTTGTCCGCCAGGCCGTGCTCGGCCGCCCAGTCCAGGATGGAGGGCTCGTCGAGCGAGATCAGGGCGGTGCAGAAGTTCCGGTCGGCGCCGTGCACGAGGATGTTGGAGACGAACGGACAGACCGCCTTGAACTGACCCTCGACCTCGGCCGGCGCGATGTACTTGCCGCCGGACGTCTTGATCAGGTCCTTCTTGCGGTCGGTGATCCGCAGATAGCCGTCGGGGGACAGCTCGCCGATGTCGCCGGTGTGGAACCAGCCGTCGGCCTCCAGCACCTCGGCGGTCTTCTCGGGCAGGCCGTGGTAGCCCGCCATGATGCCGGGGCCGCGCAGCAGGATCTCGCCGTCGTCGGCGATCCGCACCTCCGTGCCGGGCAGCGGCTTGCCGACCGTGCCGGTGCGGTACGCCTCGCCCGGGTTGACGAAGCTGGCGGCGCTGGACTCCGTCAGGCCGTACCCCTCCAGGATGTGGATGCCGGCGCCGGAGAAGAAGAAGCCGATGTCGGGCGCGAGGGAGGCGGAGCCGGAGACCGCGGCGCGCAGATTGCCGCCGAACGCCTCGCGGAGCTTGGCGTAGACGAGCCGGTCGGCGACCTTGTGCTTGGCGCCGAGGCCGAGCGGCAGCGAAGCGGTGCCGGTGCGCCGGAAGTTGTCCTGGGAGATCTTGGCCGATTCGCGGGCGACCTCGGCGGCCCACAGGAAGATCTTGTACTTGGCTCCGCCGCCGGCCCGCGCCTTCGCCGCGACGCCGTTGTAGACCTTCTCGAAGATCCGCGGCACGGCCGCCATGTACGTCGGCCGCACGACCGGCAGATTCTCGATGATCTTGTCGACCCGGCCGTCGACCGCCGTGACATGGCCGACCTCGATCTGGCCCGAGGTCAGCACCTTGCCGAAGACATGGGCGAGCGGCAGCCACAGGTACTGGACGTCGTCCTTGGTGATCAGTCCGGTCGCCACCGTGGCCTTGGCCATGTAGGACCAGCTGTCGTGCAGCAGCCGTACGCCCTTGGGACGCCCCGTCGTACCGGAGGTGTAGATCAGGGTGGCCAGCTGACCGGCGGTGATCGCGCCGACCCGCTCCTTGACGGCGGCCGGGTTCGCGGTGAGGTAGTCGGCGCCGCGCGCCTCCAGATCGGCGAGGGAGAGCACCCAGCCGTCGGGGTCGCCCTCGGCTGCCTGCGCGTCCGCGGTCTCGATCACCACGACATGCGCGAGATGCGGCAGCTCGGCGCGGCGCTCGCGCGCCTTGGCCAGCTGCGCCGCGTCCTCGGCGATCAGCACCCGGCTCTCGGAGTCCGCGAGGATGAAGGCGGACTCCTCGACGTTGGTGGAGGGGTAGATCGTGGTGGTCGCGGCGCCCGCGCACATCACGCCGAGGTCGGCGAGGATCCAGTCGACCCGGGTGGCGGAGGCGAGCGCGACCCGCTCCTCCGGCTGCACACCGAGGCTGATCAGCCCTGCGGCGATGCCGTACACCCGCTCGGCGGCCTGGCCCCAGGTCAGCGAGGACCAGTCGTCAGGTCCCTCGCCCGACGAAGGGGGGACGGGATAGCGATACGCCTCGGCGTCAGGCGTGGCTGTCACGCGCTCAATGAAGAGGGTCGCCACGGAGGGCGGCCGGTTCTCGATCAAGTTCTGTGTGTCGCTCACGACATCCTCCGGGCCCACGGCTGTGCTGCGTGACTGACTGACCAGACGACTGTACAACTAGGTGACTCGCGAGTAACTAACTGACGAGTAACTACCGAGCAGTGATCAGGGTAGAGGCCGCCCGTCGCCCGCGTAAGAGGCCGTACGGGGCCGCTTCATAACGAACGGGCCCCGACCCGCCCCACCGTCCTCACCCGCCACGCCCCGCCCGCCGGGTCCCCGTGCCGCGGCACGGGGACCACCGGGGCGGCGCGCCGGGCCCGGGGCGGGCACCGGACCGCTACTTCTTGCCCTTACCTGCGGATTCGTCGCTCGACAGCACCGCGATGAAGGCCTCCTGCGGCACCTCCACGCTGCCGACCATCTTCATCCGCTTCTTGCCTTCCTTCTGCTTCTCCAGCAGCTTCCGCTTACGGGAGATGTCACCGCCGTAGCACTTGGCGAGGACGTCCTTGCGGATGGCCCTGATCGTCTCGCGCGCGATCACCCGCGAGCCGATGGCCGCCTGGATCGGCACCTCGAACGCCTGGCGCGGAATCAGCTCGCGCAGCTTGGCGACGAGCCGTACGCCGTACGCGTACGCCTGGTCCCGGTGGGTGACGGCCGAGAAGGCGTCGACCTTGTCGCCGTGCAGCAGGATGTCGACCTTCACCAGCTGGGCCGACTGCTCGCCCGTGGGCTCGTAGTCCAGCGAGGCGTAGCCGCGGGTCTTGGACTTCAGCTGGTCGAAGAAGTCGAAGACGATCTCGGCGAGCGGCAGCGTGTAGCGGATCTCCACCCGGTCGGCCGAGAGGTAGTCCATGCCGAGCAGGGTGCCGCGCCGGGTCTGGCACAGCTCCATGATCGAGCCGATGAACTCGCTCGGGGCGAGGATTGTCGCCCGTACGACCGGCTCGTGCACCGAGTCGATCTTGCCTTCGGGGAACTCGCTCGGGTTGGTGACGGTGTGTTCCTTGCCGTCCTCCATGACCACCCGGTAGACCACGTTGGGGGCGGTGGCGATCAGGTCGAGGTTGAACTCGCGCTCCAGCCGCTCCCGGATCACGTCGAGGTGCAGCAGCCCGAGGAAGCCGACCCGGAAGCCGAAGCCGAGCGCCGCCGAGGTCTCCGGCTCGTAGACCAGCGCCGCGTCGTTGAGCTGGAGCTTGTCGAGGGCGTCGCGCAGCTCCGGGTAGTCGGAGCCGTCCAGCGGATAGAGGCCGGAGAAGACCATCGGCCGGGGGTCCTTGTAGCCGCCCAGCGCGACGGTCGCCCCCTTGTTGAGGGTGGTGATCGTGTCACCGACCTTGGACTGCCTGACGTCCTTCACACCGGTGATGATGTAGCCGACCTCGCCGACGCCGAGGCCGTCGGCCGCGGTCATCTCCGGGGACGAGACCCCGATCTCCAGCAGCTCGTGGGTGGCGCCGGTGGACATCATCCGGATCCGCTCACGCTTGTTGAGGCTGCCGTCGATGACTCGTACGTACGTCACGACCCCCCGGTAGGAGTCGTAGACCGAGTCGAAGATCATCGCGCGGGCGGCGGCGTCCGCGTCGCCGACCGGCGGCGGCACGTCCAGGACGACCTTGTCCAGCAGCGCCTCCACGCCGATGCCGGTCTTGGCCGAGACCCGCAGGACGTCCTCCGGCTGGCAGCCGATGAGATTCGCCAGCTCCTCGGAGAACTTCTCGGGCTGGGCGGCCGGCAGGTCGATCTTGTTCAGCACCGGGACGATGGTGAGGTCGTTCTCCATCGCCAGGTACAGGTTGGCGAGCGTCTGCGCCTCGATGCCCTGGGCGGCGTCCACCAGGAGCACCGTGCCCTCGCAGGCCGCGAGGGAGCGGGACACCTCGTACGTGAAGTCCACGTGGCCCGGTGTGTCGATCATGTTCAGGACATGCGTCCTGCCCTTCTCGTCACCCGTGGTGGGCGCCCAGGGCAGCCGGACGGCCTGGGACTTGATGGTGATGCCGCGCTCGCGCTCGATGTCCATCCGGTCGAGATACTGGGCGCGCATCTGCCGCTGGTCGACCACTCCCGTCAGCTGGAGCATCCGGTCGGCGAGCGTCGACTTGCCGTGGTCGATGTGCGCGATGATGCAGAAGTTGCGGAGCAGCGCCGGGTCCGTACGGCTGGGCTCGGGCACGTGGATAGGGGTCGCGGGCACGCAGGGTCCTGATTCTTGAGACGCGCGGCGTCTCGTCTCGGGTTGACATCGGATCGATACGTAGCCTCCATCGTCCCACGGGCGCGGGGCTGCGCCCGGTTTGGGCCGGTCGGACGGTGACTGGTAACCTGAACAGCTGTGTCTTGACACGGCACTGTCGAAGATCATCCAGTTTCATCGAACCTGAAAAGGCTCTTTCGTGGCGAACATCAAGTCCCAGATCAAGCGGAACAAGACCAACGAGAAGGCGCGCCTGCGCAACAAGGCCGTCAAGTCGTCGCTCAAGACCGCGATCCGCAAGGCCCGTGAGGCCGCCGCAGCCGGTGACGTCGAGCAGGCCACGGTGGCCGCTCGCGAGGCGTCCCGCAAGCTCGACAAGGCTGCCTCGAAGGGTGTCATCCACAAGAACGCGGCCGCCAACAAGAAGTCGGCGATCGCCGCCCGGGTTGCCTCCCTCCAGGGCTGAGCGCTTCCCGCTCTCCGCTCTATTGATTTGAACCAGTGATTTGATCGCCGGAAGGGACTCAGCGGGCCCTCTCTACCGCTCCTGACCGGCATCACCGGAGCCGCACACCGAACTGCGTTCGCCACGCGGGTGCGGATCCACAGGGTTTACACCGAAGGCCCCGGCACTGTCCTCCCCAGGACGGCGCCGGGGCCTTCGGCGTGCCGGTCGGGGCCCTGGGCGTGTCGGCCTTCAGTGGTACGGGGTCGGCAGGTGTCGGTCAGCGGGTGGCGGTCAGCGGTTGGCGCCCGATCTCGCGGCTGCCGCGATGGCGACGACCGCCTTCTCCAGCGCGTACTCGGGGTCGTCACCGCCGCCCTTGACCCCGGCGTCGGCCGCGGCCACGGCGCGCAGGGCAGCGGCGACCCCGTCCGGGGTCCAGCCGCGCATCTGCTGCCGGACCCGGTCGATCTTCCACGGCGGCATCCCCAGCTCCCGCGCGAGGTCGGCGGGACGGCCACCACGGGCCGACGAGAGCTTGCCGATGGCCCGTACGCCCTGCGCCAGCGCGCTGGTGATCAGTACGGGCGCCACTCCGGTCGACAGCGACCAGCGCAGCGCTTCGAGCGCGTCTGCGGCCCTGCCCTCCACGGCCCGGTCGGCGACGGTGAAGCTGGACGCCTCGGCGCGGCCCGTGTAGTAGCGGGCGACCACCGCCTCGTCGACCGTGCCCTCCACGTCCGAGGCGAGCTGCGAGACGGCGCTCGCCAGCTCCCTCAGGTCGCTGCCGATCGCGTCCACCAGGGACTGGCACGCCTCGGGCGTCGCCGACCGGCCCAGCGCCCGGAACTCCGACCTGACGAAGGAGAGCCGCTCGGCCGGCTTGGTGGTCTTGGGGCAGGCGACCTCGCGGGCGCCGGCCTTGCGGGCGGCGTCCAGCAGGCCCTTGCCCTTGGCGCCGCCCGCGTGCAGCAGGACGAGCGTGATCTCCTCGGCCGGGTTGTCGAGGTAGGACTTGACGTCCTTGATCGTGTCGGCGGGCAGATCCTGCGCGTTGCGCACGATGACGACCTTGCGCTCGGCGAACAGCGACGGGCTCGTCAGCTCGGCGAGGGTGCCGGGCTGGAGCTGTTCGGGCGTCAGATCGCGTACGTCGGTGTCGGCGTCGGAGACGCGAGCAGCCGCCACCACCTGCTGGACGGCGCGGTCGAGCAGCAGATCCTCCTGGCCCACGGCGAGCGTGAGGGGGGCGAGGAGGTCGTCGGGGGAAGTCTTTCTGGTGGCCATCGGGATCCAGGATGGCACGCCCCACTGACAGCGCGGCCCGCGGTGGCGGCGGAGGCTCGGACCTACCGACGCACGGGCCTACGGCGCTTCCCGCCAGCCGTCCAGCTCGGCCACGAAGTCGTCGAGCGCCGTCGCGTCCAGCCGCGCCTGCGGGTCCTCCACGACGACGAGCCACTGGGCGTCCTCGGCGTCGTCCTCGCCGGCCAGCGCGTCCCGTACGAGCTGCGGCTCGTCGCGCACCCCGAAGCGGTCGGCCAGCTCGCGCGCCACCTCTTCGGCGGCGTCGCGGTCGGGCAGCACCAGTACGTGTCTCATGGTTCGGCAGGATATCGGCGGCGCGGAGGCGGGGCCGGTTCGCCCGGCTCAGGCTTCGCCGGTCTTGGGGACGATCTGGATGTCGAGGTCGATCCTGATGCTGGAGCCCACGACGGCGATGCCGCGCGCCAGCATGGACTGCCAGTTGACGGTGTAGTCCTCGCGGTGCAGCTCGGTCGACGCGCGGATGGCGGCGCGGGTCTCGCCCTCCATGCCGTTGCCGAGCCCGAGGTACTGGGCTTCGAGCGTGACCGTGCGGGTGACGCCGTGCAGGGTGAGGGCGCCGTTGATCGCCCAGTTGTTGCCGCCGCGGTGTGTGATGCGGTCGCTGTAGAACTCCAGCGTGGGGTAGTTCGCCACGTCGAGGAAGTCCGCCGAGCGCAGGTGGTCGTCGCGCATCTGCACGTTGGTGTCGATGGAGGCGGCGCCGATGACGACGTGCATCGCGGACTGGTCCATCGTCGGGCCGATCCGGATGGCGCCGGCGAAGTTGTCGAAGCGGCCGTGCACCCGGGCGAGACCGATGTGACGGGCGATGAAACCGATCCGGGAGTGGGCCGGTTCGATCTCCCACTCGCCGGGGGCCGGCAGCGGGAGCGAGGGCGCTATCTGGAGCGTGATGTCGCCGAGGCCGACGAACTGCCCGCTCTCCGCGACCGAGACACTGCCCCGGTGCGGGCTGAAGCTCTCGGCCGAGACGGCCAGCCGGTACTCCCCGATGGGGACCATCGCCACGATCGTGCCGAAGGGGTCGGTCTCACCGCTGACGATCTTGCGGCCGTTCTGGTCGCTCAGCGTGAACTCGGCGTTCCTGACCGGCTCCCCGACGGGGTCGATCACCCGGCAGGTGAAGAGTCCCGCGCCTTGCGGCACGGAGAGTCCGGAGAGCGGGTTGTTCTTCTGACTCGCGGCCGTCTGTCGGCCGAGCAAGCGGCTGATCATGGTGTGCGTACCCCTGTGCTATTGGCCCTGCGAGGCCGCACCGGGCTCTCGACGTCGTCGTCGGGGCGGCGGCCCTTGACGAATAGGCATTCGATCACTCTTGCGTTGTTCGAGGCAAACGTACCGCCAAGTAGAGGTCCCGACCGTTACGAGCTGTTACCTGTCCGTGGCCGTACGACGGGCACCCGGTCGAGCCGCAGCCCGAAGTGGTCCCGGTAGGCCGCCAGCACCGCCGCGTCGTCGGACAGCTCCCGCTCCCGCCGCTCGCCGCGCACGGTCGTGACACGGATAGGGATCGACGAATTCAGCCCCGCCGTCGTCCTCGTGTCGGCACGATGAGCGCCGTGGACACACAGACTTTGGCGGGAGTGTTCGGCCTGGGCGGCACCGTCGTGGGCGTCGGTGGCACGTTGCTGGGCGGCATCGTTCAACAACGGCACCAGGCCCGAACGGCGCGCGAAGAGCGGGCGGAGGCCCGGGCGGGCGAGGTGGAGTCCCGTGGGAGGGTCGTGGCGGAAAAGGCGCTCGCAGAGCTGTACGAGCTGAGGCGACACGCCCTGACGTGGAAGGTGGGCATGTCGCCGGACGAGCGGAATCAATGGGTGAAGACCGCGAACACCATGGCTGACGATGCCGAGTTGAACGTCGCGCTGATCCCTGCGGCGGACGCGCTGAGGGAGCGTCTGCAAGACGCCCTGAGCGTCGCTCGCAAGTCCTTTCTCGTGGACGCCTACGAATCGGAGCACGAGCCGTACATGAGCGAGTTCGACACCGGTCACTCCATCGCGCTCCTCTCGGCGTACATGCGAGGCGACGGAGCACTGCCCACACCTACAGAACGCGAACGACGGGAGTGCGCAGCACGCGAGACCCGGCAGGGGCTGTAGCCGCCGAAGCGGAGTTGACGGGATCAGCCCCATGGGACTGATCCCGTCGGCATGTTCAGCCCGTGGACTCAACAGAGACGGGGCCAGATTCAAGATCACTGCGTGCATCGACCGTCGGGCTTCGCGTGTCGGCTCGGACAGTGCGTCGAAAGCCGTCGCCTCTCGCCTGAACGGCCAATCGGGGCCGCTTGTCTCGTCCCGGAAGCTGGATAGCGCAGCTCCCCGAGAACCTCGCGAAGTCGAGGCCTCAGTCCTTGTCACCCTCTCCGTCGTCGCCTCTGGAGAAACGGACCTCACGCTTCTCCATCCACCGGTAAGACCAGTCCATCTCGGCCGTGACGGTCTTGATGCTCCCCTCGGGGAGCTGCTCCATGGCGGCTACCAGAGCCGCCTCGACGACGGCGTTGTACGTGGCTCTGACCCGAGCCTCGCCCACTGTCGAGCCAGCGGTCTGGAGGTCGATATCGAGCGTGATCGTCAGGTGCTTCGGCGCGGGATCCTGCGCCATGGTCCCTCCCCAGTAGCGACGTAGGAACCGTCAGTATCGATTCAACAAGCGATCACCGCCATGGAACATGCCAAAAACCCTCAAGTGGGTGTCCCCCGAAGTGAATGTGGCGCGACAGGTCCATCGTCCGAGTCTCCTTCACCCGACTGTCAGATCCTGTCCCCGGGGCACCGCCCGCAGTGTGCGGCCGGCGCCCGTGACGGCGATCGCGCCGTTCGTGTCCGTGCGCAGCACGGCCGCTCCCCCGGTGGTGAGTGCGGCGAGGGTTCTGGGCGACGGGTGGCCGTACATGTTGTGCCTCCCCGAGGAGATGAGCGCCAGCCGGGGGTGGATGTGGCGGAGCAGGCCCGGGTCCTGGTGGGCGGAGCCGTGGTGGGCGACCTTGAGGACGTCCACCGGCGGCAGCGCCGGGTTGTCCCGTAGCAGGCTCTGCTGGGCCGCCGGTTCGAGGTCGCCGGGGAGCAGCAGTGTGGGGCCGCCCGCGATCCGTACGAGCAGCGCGACGCTGGAGTCGTTCGGCTCGCCCGTCACGGGTCCCGGTCCCGCGCGCGGCCACAGCACCCGCCAGGCGAGCGGCCCGATGCGGCGCTGCTCGCCCGGCGCGACCGGTACAACGGGCACCCGCGCCGACGCCGCGGTCCTGCGGACGAAGGCGCTCTGCTCGCGGGGCTCGGGGAAGGTGGTCGTCTCCACGGCGCCCACCGCCCGGCCCCGCAACACCCCGGGCAGCCCGGTGACATGGTCGGCGTGGAAGTGGGTGAGCAGCAGCAGCGGGACACGTGTGACGCCGAGGTCCCGCAGACAGCTGTCGACGAGGGCGGGCTCGGGTCCCGCGTCCACCACCACCGCCGTGCCGTCCCCCGCGGCGAGCACGGTGGCGTCACCCTGGCCCACGTCGCACATCGCGAACGTCCAGCCGGGCGGCGGCCATCCGGTGACGATCCGGGTGAGCGGTGGCGGCCGCACCACGGCGAGCAGCAGGAGCACCGTGCACCCGGCGGTCGCCCAGGGGTGGCGGGGTACGTACCGCGCGCCGTACACGGCGAGCGCCGCCAGTACGGCAAGCAGCGCCCCGC
>NZ_JTIY01000001.1:3826277-3834359 GCF_000818175.1 Streptomyces sp. AcH 505 | reverse complement strand
GCGCGCCCCGGGCCGCTGGTGGCGGCGCCGGTGCGCGGGCGGAGCCGAGAAGGGGTGCGAAGAGGAGTCCGGAGAGGAGTGCGAAGAGCCATGTCACAGGAGGCTAGACAGATCGGCGGAATGCCGATGATCAAGCTCAATTCCTGTGGAAAAACCGCCAGTTGTGGATAAGTCCGTCACCCGAAAGCGACACCCGACGGCACCCGACCCCATCCGACGGCACCCGTCGACGCCGCTCAGCGCGGTGAGACCACAGCTCCCAGCAGCCCCGGCCCGGTGTGTGCCCCGATCACCGCGCCCACCTCGCTCACATGCAGATCCACCAGCCCCGGCACCCGCGTCCGCAGCCGGTCGGCGAGCGTCGCCGCCCGCTCGTGCGCCGCCAGATGGTGCACGGCGATGTCCACGGCGTGTTCGCCCGCCCGCTCGATCACCAGCTCCTCCAGCCGGGCGATCGCCTTGGACGCCGTCCGCACCTTCTCCAGCAGTTCGATCCGCCCGTCGTCCAGCTGGAGCAGCGGTTTCACCGAGAGCGCCGAGCCGAGCAGCGCCTGGGTGGCGCCGATCCGGCCGCCCCTGCGCAGATAGTCCAGCGTGTCGACGTAGAAGTAGGCGGCCGTTCCCGCGGCCCGTTTCTCCGCGGCGGCCACCGCCTCGTCCAGGCTGCCGTCCGCGTCGGCGGACTCGGCCGCGGCGAGCGCGCAGAACCCGAGGGCCATCGCCACCATGCCGGTGTCCACCACCCGCACCGGTACGGGTGCTTCCTTCGCCGCGAGCAGCGCGGCGTCGTACGTCCCGGAGAACTCGGCCGACAGGTGCAGCGACACGATTCCGGTCGCCCCGGCCTCGGCCGCCTTGCGGTACGTGGCGGCGAAGACGTCGGGGCTGGGCCGCGACGTGGTGACGGAGTGGCGCTTCTGCAGTGCCAGGGCCAGCGAGCGGGCCGAGATCTCCGTGCCCTCCTCCAGCGCGCGGTCGCCGAGCACCACGGTCAGCGGCACCGCTGTGATGCCGTGCCGCTCCATCGTCTGGGGCGGCAGGTAGGCCGTTGAATCGGTGACGATCGCGACATGGCGGGACATGAGCGGGAGGTTACCCGTCGTCGCCCCCGGTCGGCAGCTCGGCCCCGCGTCGATGATCGATTCGACCGGACCCATGATCGATTCGGTCAGTTCCCGGTCTCCGGCTTGGCGGAGCGTGGCGACTTCTGCCGCGGCTGCTTCCGCAGTGACTGCTTCCGCGGTTCCTTCTCCCGGGCCGGCCGCTGCCACGGGTAGCCCGCGCCGCGCGTGGCGTCCGTCGGTCCGATCGCCTGCGGCCCCTCGGCGGGCGGCGGTTCCGGCCAGGTCTGGTCGACCACCGTGGGATTCTCGTCCTGCGGCACGTTCGAGCCCTGCGGCACGGTCGAGCCGTACGCCGCGTTCGAGCCCTGGGCCGCGTTCGAGCCGTACGGCACGTTCGAGCCGTGCGGCGGCTCGGCCGCCGTCCAGTGCCGCAGCGCGCCCGACTCCACGTCGATCTGGCTGGTCAGCGTCGACAAGTCATCGTCGGCGAACCTCCTGGCCCGGTCCCGCGCCGCCCAGCGCAGCGAGTCCGCCGAGTGCGTGATGCTGTCCGTACGGTCGCGCAGCTCCTGGAGCCGCTCGGCGATCCTCTTGCGGTCCGGGTCCCGCTCCAGCTGCTTCAGCTCGGCGTCGAGCTCGTGGCCATGGACGCTGAGCCGCTGGAAGAGTCCGATCGACTCGGAGAGCGAGGCGTCCTCGGGGACGCCGGCTTGCAGCGCTTCCTGCGTCGCCCGCATGGACGTCCGCAGCCGCAGCCGCAGCTGGGCCAGCTCGCCCTGCACCCCCGGCTGCCCGAAGCTCTTGGCCCGCAGGGCGGTGTCCTCGACCGTACGGCGCGCCTGCGTGACCGTACGGTCCACGCTGCGCCGGGCCGCTCCGACGGCCTTGACGGTCACATACGCCCCGGCGACGACGAAGGCGACGAAGAGCAGCACCAGGATCAGGATGACGGCTTCCATGGGCGGCCCTCCGCAGTCGGTGTCGTCCTACCACCGTAAACGGACGGGGCAGGCCGGGGGTTCCATCCGAACCCCCAACCTGCCCCTAAGGGACGCCCCTATGCGCGGGACGGCTCTCCGTACGCGCGGGCCAGCTCCTACGCGGTAACGATGTTGACCAGCTTCGGCGCCCGCACGACCACCTTGCGGATATCCGCACCGCCCAGCGCCGCCACCACGTCCGCGTCACCCAGCGCCAGCGTCTCCAGCTCGGCGTCCGAGATCGAGGGGGAGACCTCCAGCCGCGCCTTGACCTTGCCCTTGATCTGCACCACGCAGATCACCGACTCGTCCACGACGTACGCCGGGTCGGCCACGGGATAGTCGTGGTGGACCACCGAGTCGGTGTGCCCCAGCTTGCGCCACAGCTCCTCGGAGATGTGCGGCGCCAGCGGCGCGACCAGCAGCACCAGCCGCTCGGCCACGGACCTCGGCACCGGCCCCCGCGTCTTCGTCAGGTGGTTGTTCAGCTCGGTGACCTTGGCGATGGCGGTGTTGAACCGCAGTCCCGCCATGTCGTGCGAGACCCCGTCGATCGCCTTGTGCAGCGCGCGCAGCGTCGGCACGTCGGGCTCCGTGTCGGCGACGTTGACCTCGCCCGTCGTCTCGTCCACGACATTGCGCCACAGCCGCTGCAGCAGCCGGTACTGGCCGACGACGGCCCGGGTGTCCCACGGCCGCGCCACGTCCAGCGGGCCCATCGCCATCTCGTACAGCCGCAGCGTGTCGGCGCCGTAGTCGGCGAAGATCTCGTCGGGCGTGACCGCGTTCTTCAGGGACTTGCCCATCTTGCCCAGCACCCGGCTGACCTGCTGGCCCCCGTACCAGTAGGTGCCGTCGCGCTCCTCGACCTCGGCGGCCGGCACCGCGATACCGCGGGCGTCCCGGTAGACGAACGCCTGGATCATGCCCTGGTTGTACAGCTTGTGGAACGGCTCGACCGACGAGACATGGCCCAGGTCGAACAGCACCTTGGACCAGAACCGCGCGTACAGCAGGTGCAGTACGGCGTGCTCCTGACCGCCCACGTACAGGTCGACGCCGCCGTGCGGCATGCCCTCGCGCGGGCCCATCCAGTACTGCTCGATGGCCGGGTCGACCAGCTTCTCGTCGTTGTGCGGGTCCAGGTAGCGCAGCTCGTACCAGCACGAACCGGCCCAGTTCGGCATGGTGTTGGTCTCGCGGCGGTAGCGCTTGACGCCTTCGCCGCGGCCCAGGTCCAGCTCGACGTCGACCCAGTCCTCGTTGCGCGACAGCGGGGTCTCGGGCTTGGTGTCCGCGTCGTCGGGGTCGAAGGTGCGTGGCGAGTAGTCGTCAACTTCCGGCAGTTCCAGGGGCAGCATCGACTCGGGCAGCGAGTGCGCGATGCCGTCCTCGTCGTAGACGATCGGGAACGGTTCGCCCCAGTAGCGCTGCCGGCTGAACAGCCAGTCGCGCAGCCGGAAGTTGACGGTGCCCTCGCCGATGCCGCGCTCGGCCAGCCATTCCGTGATCCGCGCCTTGGCCTCGACCACGCCCAGACCGTCCAGGGTGATGTCGGTGCCCGTCGAGTTGACGAGGCGGGCGTCGTACGAGACGAACGCGTCGTCCCACTCCCCCGCGTCGGTCGACCGGCCGTCGGTCGGCTCGACCACACAGCGCACCGGCAGTTCGAAGGCGCGCGCGAAGGCGAAGTCCCGGCTGTCGTGCGCGGGGACGGCCATGATCGCGCCCGTGCCGTACCCCATCAGGACGTAGTCGGCGATGAAGACCGGGACTTGCTCGCCGCTGACCGGGTTGGTCGCGTAAGCGCCGGTGAAGACACCGGTCTTGTCCTTGGCCTCGGCCTGCCGCTCGACGTCGGACTTGGCGGCGGCCTGCTTACGGTACGCGTCGACGGCGTCGACGGGCGTCGCGTGACCGCCGGTCCACACCTGGTGCGTGTCGGCGGGCCAGGCGGCGGGGACGATCTTCTCGACCAGCTCGTGCTCCGGCGCCAGCACCATGTACGTGGCCCCGAACAGGGTGTCCTGACGGGTCGTGAAGACCGTGATCGCGTCCGTGCCGCCCGCGGCGTCCACGACGGGGAAGTTGACGCGCGCGCCCTCACTGCGCCCGATCCAGTTGCGCTGCTGCAGCTTGATCGCCTCGGGCCAGTCCAGCTCGTCCAGGTCGTCCAGCAGCCGGTCGGCGTAGGCGGTGATGCGCATGTTCCACTGGCGCAGCTTGGCCTTGAACACGGGGAAGTTGCCGCGCTCGGAGCGGCCGTCGGCGGTCACTTCCTCGTTGGCCAGGACGGTGCCCAGCCCCGGCGCCCAGTTGACGGGCGCGTCCGAGGCGTACGCCAGCCGGTACTCGCCCAGGACGTCGGCGCGCTCCCGCTCCGTCAGTCCGTTCCAGGGGCGCCCGTCGGGGGTCTCCCGCTGTCCGCTCTCGAACTGCGCGACCAGCTCCTCGATGGGGCGCGCCTTGTCGGCGTCCTTGTCGTACCAGGAGTTGAAGATCTGGACGAAGATCCACTGGGTCCAGCGGTAGAAGTCGGGGTCGATCGTGGCGACCGACCTCCGCTTGTCGTGGCCCAGGCCCAGCCGGCGCAGCTGGCGCTTCATGTTCTCCATGGCGGCCTCGGTCGACACCCGGGGGTGCGTACCGGTGGCGACGGCGTGCTGCTCGGCGGGCAGGCCGAAGGCGTCGAAGCCCAGCGTGTGCAGGACGTTGTAGCCGGTCATGCGCTGGTGCCTGGCGAAGACGTCGGTGGCGATGTACCCCAGCGGGTGCCCGACGTGCAGGCCGACACCGGACGGGTACGGGAACATGTCCATGATGAACTTCTTGGGCCTGGCCACCAGGGCGGGGTCGCCCGCCAGCTCCCCGGTCGGGTTCGGCGCCTCGTACGTGCCGTCCGCCTCCCAGACGTCCTGCCAGCGCGCCTCGATGTCGGCGGCCATGGCGGCCGTGTAGCGGTGGGGCGCCGCCGCTTCCGCGGCGGCCGAAGTGGTCTCACTCATGATCGTCCGAACTCCATCGATCGTCTCTGCCAGCGGTTTCCGCGATGCCGTTCAGCAAATGAAAAAGCCCCTCGCACAGGAGGGGCGCCGCGCTGGTTCCACCCGGTACGAGATCCGGTGGGACTGGTCAGCGCGGCTCGCTAAGCAGAAGGCGTACGGCACACATGGCTTCAGGTTACCGCAGGGCGCGGACCGTCCGCACAGGGCACATCGGCGGGCATATCGGCGCCGTCCGCCGGTACGGATCACCGGCGCACGGGCCGCCGCTCAACTCCCTTACGGCGCGCGCTTACCCCGCGTATCGGCGCGATACGGGGCAACCGCAACGTTGGTTGGCTCACGTTCCCCGGGTTAAACCCGCAAATGGCGTACTGGCCGGAAAGGCGCGACCTAGCATGCCGCAACGGGACCGCTTTCCCGAGCCATTCGGAGTCGACCCCCATGAAACCTCATCGCAAGAACAGTTCGTCACTCCCCACGGAGCGCGGCATGAGCCGTCAGGTCCGGGGCGGGCTGACCGTTGCCACACTGGTACTGGTACCGCTGCTGGCCATCGCGTCGGGCGACGCCTTCCGCGCCGCGCTCGACTTCACCAGCGGTGTGCTTTCCCTGCTCTCGCTGACCTCAGCGGTCGCCTGGGGCCTGATAGCCACCGACCGTTTTCTGCTGTCCTCGCGCCACCGGCTGCTCGCCCAGGGCGTCCACCGGGCGACGGCAGTGGCCTCGCTCGGGTTCCTCCTGCTCCACATCACCGTCAAGGTCTACCTCGGGCATGTGGCGCTGATCGGCGCCGTGGTGCCGTTCGGCCTCGGCGTGACCGGCACCGGCGGCCTCATCGGCCTCGGTTCGCTCGCCGCCATCCTGATGGTTGTCACGGCCATGACCGGTGCCATGCGCAGCGCGTTCGCCCTCCCCGGGCGGTTCGCCGGGCGCTGGCGCACGATGCACATGCTGGCCTACCCGGCCTGGTGCTTCGCCCTGATGCACGGCCTCTACACCGGCCGCGCCCCGGCGACCTACGTCGTCGTCCTGTACTGCCTGTCCCTCCTCGGGGTGGGCGCCGCCGTCTCCCTGCGGCTGCTGCCGAAGCCGGTCCAGCGGCGCATCGCCCAGCGGCTCCTGGCGCTCGCCGGCACTCGCGGTCCCGCCGAGCCCGAGCCCGCCAGGCGCGACCCGGCCGAGATGCCGCTGCCCGGTGCCACCATCACCGGATCGCCCGAGTACGAGCGGCAGTTCCAGCGGCCGTCCGCACCTTCGGCGCAGTCGCTGGGCGCCTCCACCCCCCAGTCCATGGGCGCGTCCTCAGCGCAGTCGCTGGGGGCGTCGTCGGCGCAGCCGCTGGGCACCCCGCTCGGCAGGGGATTCACCCCGCCGCAGCTCGCCGCACCGGCCCAGCCGGTGTACGAGTACGGGTACGAGTCGGTGCGGTCCGAGCCGCTGCCGCCGCTGCCGCCCCTGCCCGACCCGCTGACCGACCCCTTCCCCGCCCCCCTGGCGGGCAGCGGCGCCGGTACCGGCACAGGGCTGGCGGCGGGATACGCGGCCTCCCGTGGCGGCGGATCACCGTCGACCGGGGAGATACCGCTCGCCGAACGCATCCCCATGACCGAGGAGTTGCCCGTCATCTCCGGGGTCTCCGACATCACCAGCCTCTCGGACGGCCACTCCGGCAGGCAGGGCCCCTGGCCCGCACCGCACCCGGCGCCGCCGGGGCAGTCCTTCGCACCATCCCCTCCGTCCCCGTACTCCCCGTACTCCCCCTACCCCGGCCCTTCCGATCCTTCGGGCTCTTCCCCGTACGGCCCCGGCGCGCCGTCCCCGTACGACACGGGCTCGATCCCGCCGTACGACCCGGGCATCAGCGCCGGGTACGACACGGGCTCGCTGCCCCCGTACAACGGCCAGGCACCGGCGTCGCCCGTCGGGCCGATGCCCGAGGCGCCCGAGCCGTCACCGGGACCGATGTATCCGCCCCCGGCCGGGGAACCCTGGAACGCACCCGCAGGAGACCGACCGTGAACGTCCCGCTCCCCGATGTCCCCGAAGTCCGGGTTGTCGGCCTTCCCCAGCTGACCCAGGGCTTCGACCTGGTCGAACGGCTCGATCTCTCCATGCACCTGAAGGTGCACGGACCCCTCCAGCCGGTGACGGGAGAGCGCCTCGCCCAGCTCGCCGAGCACATATCCCTGCGCGGCAGAGGCGGCGCCGGCTTCCCCTTCGGCACCAAGCTGCGGGCCGTCGCCCAGTCCTCGATACGCCGCGGGGTACGCCCCGTCGTCGTCATCAACGGCAGTGAGGGCGAACCCGCCTGCCGCAAGGACACCGTGCTGCTCAACCGCGCCCCGCACCTCATCCTCGACGGGGCGCTGCTGGCGGCCGAGGCGCTGGGCGCCAGGACCCTGATCATCGCCGTCACCCGCAACTCGACCGAGATGTCGATGCGCGACGCGCTCACCGAGCGCGGGCTCACCGACCGGCGCGGGCGTCAGCTGCGGGCCCGGATCGTCCGTACCCCCGAGCGCATGGTCTCGGGCGAGGCGTCCTCCGTGATCCGCGCCATCGGCGGCGGTCCCGCGCTGCCCGCGGGCCGCCGCGAGCGGGCCGCCGAGTCGGGCGTCAACGGCGCCCCGACGCTGCTGTCCAACGCCGAGACGTTCGCCCAGCTCGCCGTGGCCGCCAGGATCGGCGCCCGGCGCTACGCCCACACCGGCCTGGAGTCCGAGCCCGGCACGGTCATGCTCACGGTCTCCGGCGCCGTGGCGCGGCCGCTGGTCATCGAGGTGCCGACGGGCGTGCCGCTGCGGTACGTCCTCCAGATGGCGGGCGCACCGCCGCTCCCCCAGGGCGTGCTGACCGGCGGCTACCACGGCAACTGGATCGACGCGGTCTCCGCGCACGACGCCGCCGTCTCGCGCGACTCCCTGGCCGCCGTGGGCGGTTCACTGGGCGCGGGCGCGATCCTGCCGATCGGCCCCGAGACCTGCCCGCTCGGCGAGGCGCTGCGCGTGGCCAACTGGCTGGCCGCCGAGACCG
>NZ_JTIY01000001.1:3822972-3826032 GCF_000818175.1 Streptomyces sp. AcH 505 | reverse complement strand
TTGCGACATCGAGAACATTACACGGTGGCGTCAGGCCGTGGCGAACGAGTAGAACCGCTTGAGCGTGCAGTGCTCGTCGAGGAGGCGGCCGTAGATCGGTTCGCCCTCCAATTCGCGGTAGGTCTCGATGGGGTCACCTTTTATGATCAGCGCCCGCGCGCACTCCTCGCACCAGTACTGAAAGTCGTGATTGAGGGGATCCATGTCCCTGACGATGGGCGTACCACTGCCGCACCAGTCGCATTTACGCCTGTGGGCACCCATCAATCAGCTCCAGCTGTGGCCGCAGGCCGTGCACACGTAAGAAACTCCACCGTTGTCGCCGAGCACTTGGGCCACATGGGACGAACCGCACGTAGGACAGCTGAGGCGGGAGTGGTCGTCCGCCGTGGTGAGCGGGGCATCGGCCTCCTCGATGCTGCTCGCGGACATCGTGCTCTCCCTCCCGGACCGCGCCGGCGTCCCCCTCCGGCCGTCCGATTCTGCCACGGCCTGGCAAGGGGGTCAGCCGGAAATCGCAGCTACGCGCGTCGCTGCCGTCCGAGACCGGCCAGCGCGCCGATGATCGCGGCCGCCGCGAGGGCGAGAGTCGTCGCCCACAAGGCGTCCGCTGCGGCGTCCGGACCGGGTACGTCGAGGCGGTTCAGGAAGAGCGTGCCGAAGGCCGCGACGCCCAGGAGCTGGCCGAGTTGGGTGACGGTCGCCAGCAGTCCGCTGGCGTCCGCCGCGTCCTCCTGGCGTACGGTCGCCAGCGCGCCCGTCAGCGCCGGGCTGAAGCCGAGTGCGAGACCCGCGCCCATGCCGACGAAGGCGGCGTACATCGGGAATCCGCCGTCGCCGATGTCCCGCAGTACCCAGCCGACGGCCACGGCGGAGACGGCGGCCAGCGCGAACCCGCCGGGTATCAGGGCCTTTTGTATCCGCCGGGGCCAGTTGCGCCAGGTCAGTCCGACCGCGCCGAAGACCAGCGCGGTCGGCGCGAAGGTCAGCCCCGCGCGCAGCGCGCTGTAGCCGAGGGCGCCCTGGATGTAGAGGGTGAGGGCGAAGAGGAAGCCCGAGTTGACCGCCATCACCAGACCGATCCGTGCGGCGGCCACGCCCATGCCGGGGATACGGAGCACCCGCGGCGCGACGAGCGGGGCGCCGCCGCGCGCGGCGAGCCGGGCCTCGTAGCCGAGGAAGCAGCAGAAGAGGACCAGGGACGCGGCGAGGGAGACCCAGGACCAGAGCGGCCAGTCCTCCTCCTGGCCGAGCACCAGCGGCACGGTGAGCAGCGAGACGGCGGCGCCGAGCAGGACGAGACCTGGCAGGTCGAGGCCGCGCCGCCGCTCGGGATCGGCCGCCCGGTCCTTGGGCAGCACCCGCACGCCCGTCGCCAGCAGGACGATCCCGACGGGCACGTTCACCAGGAAGATCGGCCGCCAGCCGGTCCCGAAGAGGTCGGCGGTGACGAGCACCCCGCCGAGCACCTGCCCGGCGGCCGCCCCGGTGGAGAGCACGGCGGCGTAGGCGCCGAGCGCCTTGCCGCGCGCCTCGCCGGTGAAGTTGCGCTGGATCAGGCTGAGCACCTGGGGGATCATCAGCGCCGCACCCGCGCCCTGGACCAGCCGGAAGCCGATCAACTGGCCGGTGTTCGCGGCGAGTCCGCAGGCGAGTGAGGAGGCGGTGAAGACGAGCAGGCCGCCGAGGTACAGCCGGCGGTGGCCCAGCAGGTCGCCGAGTCGGGCGCCGGTGATCAGCATGACCGCGTACGCGATGGTGTAGCCCGCGATGATCAGCTGCAACGAGGCGCCGGACGCGTAGAGTTCGACGCGGATCGTCGGGGCGGCCACATTGACGATGAAGACGTCGAGCAGCGCCATGAACTGGGCGGCGAGCACCACGGCGAGCAGCGGGCCTCTGCCGGGGCCGCTGTCAGTGGTGGGAGTTTTACTTGAGGGGTCGGAAAGTTGTGGGGTCCGTGATGAGGCGGTCGTCATGGGTCCGAGCCTGCGGCTGATCCGATACGGGTAACGAGAGCCCGCTGATGCTGGTAGTGACAGCACCTGGCAAGGACCTGCCGGACGGCGCAGCATGGGGGGTGTGACGGCAGTGGCAGTGCACCAGCAGCAGTCGACGGGCCGACGGCGCAGGACCGAGCTCGCGGCCTTCCTGCGCAGCAGACGGGCGCGGGTGACTCCCGCCGACGTGGGGATGCCGCCGGGGCTGCGCCGCCGTACGCCGGGGCTGCGGCGCGAGGAGGTCGCGCAGCTCTCCGGGGTCGGCGTGACCTGGTACACCTGGCTGGAACAGGGGCGCCCGATCAACGCGTCGGCGCAGGTCCTGGACGCCATCGCCCGCACCCTGCGGTTGGACGGCGCCGAGCGGGAGCATCTGTACCAGCTGGCCGAGGTGCCGCGTACGCCCGATCCGCAGGCCGAAGCGGACGGCATCAGCGCGGAGATCCAGGGCATCCTGGACGCCCTCGATCCGCTGCCCGCCGTGGTGTACAACTCGCGCTACGACCTCATCGGGGCGAACGCGGCGTACGGCGATCTCTTCGACGTCGGGACGATGAGCCGGTACCGCCGGTTCAACGTGCTGTGGATCCTGTTCACCGTGTCGCGGGACGCCTGCCCGCTGGTCTATCCGGAGGCGGAGCTGCCGGTGATGGTGGCGACCCTGCGCAGCGCGTACGGCCGTCATGTCGGCGAGCCCGTCTGGGAGACCTTCATCGCCGATCTCGCGGCCGCCAGCCCGTACTTCGCCGAGCTGTGGACCGGCGGGAACGTGACACAGCCGGGCCCCAGGGTGAAGACGTTCCGGCACGACGTGGTGGGGCAGATACGGATGACCTCGGTCTCGCTGTCGGTCAACGGAATGCCGGAATGCCGGATCGTGGTCTACACACCGAGCGACGAGGAGAGCAAGGAGCGGGCAGCGGTGCTGCGGTCCTTGCGGTAAACGCACGGTCCCGCCCTCTGAGACAGAGGACGGGACCGGGGTTGTGGAGCTAAGGAGAATTGAACTCCTGACCTCCTGCATGCCATGCAGGCGCTCTACCAACTGAGCTATAGCCCC
>NZ_JTIY01000001.1:3802349-3821986 GCF_000818175.1 Streptomyces sp. AcH 505 | reverse complement strand
GCGTGTTCTTCGCGCTCCGCGCTGCGAACAAGAAGAACTTTAGCGTGGGACCAGCCGGAAAGTGAAATCCGGTCCCTTCGCAGCCCAGGGGCGGTTCAGTCGTCGTCGCCGAGGACCGGTTCGGGCAGGGTGCCGGCGTTGTGCTCCATCAGCCGCCAGCCGCGCGCACCCTCGCCGAGGACGGACCAGCAGCAGTTGGACAGCCCGCCGAGCCCTTCCCAGTGGTGCGATTCAAGACCGAGCAGCCGGCCGATCGTGGTGCGGATCGCGCCGCCGTGGCTGACCACGACGAGCGTGCCGCCCTCGGGCAGCTTCTCGGCGTGCCGGAGCACGACGGGCGCCGCCCGGTCGGCCACCTCGGTCTCCAGCTCACCGCCGCCGCGCCGCACGGACTCGCCGCGCTTCCAGGCGGTGTACTGCTCGCCGTAGCCGGCCAGGATCTCCTGGTGGGTCAGCCCCTGCCAGGCTCCCGCGTACGTCTCACGGAGCCCGGCGTCGTACGAGACACCGAGTCCGGTGACCGCCGCCAGCTCGGCCGCGGTGGCCGAGGCCCGCCGAAGGTCGGACGCGACGATCGCGTCCGGCTTCAGCGAGGCCAGCAGCCGGGCGGCCCTGCGCGCCTGGGAGACGCCGGTGACGGTCAGCTCGATGTCCGTGGAGCCCTGGAACCGGCCCTCGACGTTCCAGGCGGTCTGGCCGTGGCGCCACAGGACGATCTTGCGGCCCTTGCCGCTCCTGCTGCCGTTCAGCTCAGGTCTCCGTCCGCGTCACCCGCGACCCCCGCGGGCTCCTGTCCTGCCGGCTGCTGGTCCTTGCCGCGGGTCTTGACGGCGTCCTCGGGCAGGGCGATCTCGGGGCAGTCCTTCCACAGCCGCTCAAGGGCGTAGAAGACACGCTCCTCGCTGTGCTGGACGTGCACGACGATGTCGACGTAGTCGAGGAGGATCCAGCGCGCGTCCCGGTCGCCCTCGCGGCGTACCGGCTTGGCGCCCAGCTCCTTCTGGAGCCGCTCCTCGATCTCGTCGACGATCGACTTGACCTGGCGGTCGTTGGGCGCGGAGGCGAGCAGGAAGGCATCGGTGATGGAGAGCACATCGCTGACGTCGTACGCGATGATGTCGTTGCCGAGCCGGTCTGCCGCCGCCTGGGCGGCGGCGTTGACGAGCTCGATGGAGCGATCAGTAGCGGTCACAAGCAGGCTTTCGTCGACGGTCGTGGAAAACCCCAGGATCTCACGGACCGCCGACGGCCCGCACAACAAAACCACGGCGGGGCCGGTCAGGGCCCCGCCGTGGCTGTCGTCGAGCGGTACGGGGGCTACTCGGCCTGTGGCGCCTTGTAGTCCGTGCCGAGGACGATCGAGACGTCCGCCGTGGGCACCGCCGTGCCCTTCTTGACCGCGCTCGTCGGCAGTCCGAGCGTCTTGGCGGCCTCGACCGCCTGCGCCTTGTTCTTCTCGTCGCTGTACGTGACCTGCGACGACGTCACCGCGCTGCCCTTGCCCGCGTCCACGTAGCCGTAGCCCGCGTTGATCAGCGCGATCCGTGCCGAGTCCCCGGCCGCCTGCTTCCCGGTGGCGTTCTTCACGCCGATCCGGAGGGCCGAGCCCTGCTCGGGAGCGCTGACCGTGCCGCCGAGGATGTCCTTCACCACACCCTTGGACGCCTGCTCGCTGAGGGTGCCGTCCGGCTGGACCGGCAGCACCGTCGTCTTGTAGTCGCCTTCCTTGGCGTGCTTGGCGAGCTTGGCCAGCGAGGCGCCCAGATCCGCCTCCGTCATGGACGGGTCGAGGATCTGCGCCAGGGTCTGCACGGTGATCGTGGCGGCGTGCGGATCGTCGGACATCTTGCGCAGCACGGCCTGGAGCACCTGCCCGAACCGCTGCAGCTGCTTGTCCTCGGCCTCGCCCGGCGCCCGGTACGTGGCGTAGGCGACGGCCATCTTGCCGCTGAGCGTGCGGTTCTCGCCCTTCGTGACCTCGGGCGATTCGCCCTTCTTGGCTCCCGGCACGGTCACGTCGGTCGTCATGTCGATGTTGCCGACGAGTTCGACGAGGTTGTCCAGGTAAGGGGTGTCGAGCCGCCAGGTGCCGGTGACCTTGGTGCCGAGCAGCGTGCCGATGGCCTCGCGGGTGCCGTCCGAGCCGTCGTCGTCCACGGACTTGGCGAGCGTGGTGCTCGTACCGTCGTCGTTGGCGACGGAGAGGGAGTTGGGCAGCAGCACGGTGGTGCCCTGGCCGGTCGTGGTGTTGTTGACCAGCAGGGCCGTGGACGTGGCCTTGTCCTTCGTGTTGTGCAGATGGACGACGATCACGTCGCGCTTCTGCGCCCCCACCGCGACGTTCGCCTTCTTGTCCGGCGCGCCGACGCCCGGCAGCTTGCCCGCGTACCAGAGGTAGCCGACGCCGCCGGCGACCACCAGGACGACGGCGACGACGAGCGCGACGACGCGGTTGCGACCGCGGCGCTTGACCTCCTCGCGCCGCTCGGAGCGGCTCTCGCTGAACTTGAGCCAGTCGATGACGTCCTCGGAGTCCTCGTCGGGCTCCTCGATGAACGAGAACTGCTCGGTCCGGTAGTCGCGGTCCTGGTCGGGCCTGCGCTGTCCGGGGACGGCGGCGGGAGGCTGCTGCTCGGGGGCGGGCGCCTCGGCGGGCGCGGGCGCCTGCCGTTGCTGCTGCTGAGGCTGCGACGCCTGCTGCTGTTGCTGCTGCTGGGGGATGTCCCACTGGTGGGTGGTGTCGACCGCCGCCGGCTGCTGGCCCGTGTCGTAGCCGTAGCCGCCGTAACCCTGTTGCTGCGGCTGCTGTTGATGCTGTTGCTGGGGCTGCTGGGCATACGGGTCGTACTGCTGCGGAGCCTGCTGCGGCTGCTGGGTCTGCTGCGGCTGCTGCTGGTACACCGGCTGCCCGTAGGCGTCGTACTGCTGCTGGGGCTGCTGGGGCTGTTCGTACACAGCCTGCCCGTACTCGTCGTATCCGACGATCCGGGGCTGTCCGTAATACGGGTCGTACGGGTCGTACGGCTGCTGCTGGTCGTTCACCGGTGCCCCTCTCCGTGGCTCACTCGCCGCGGTACAACTGGCGCTTGTCGATGTAGCGCACCACACCGTCCGGAACCAGATACCAGACAGGATCGCCCTTCGCGACCCGCCCCCGGCAGTCGGTCGACGAGATCGCCAGCGCCGGGACCTCCACCAGGGAGACACCGCCCTTGGGCAGCCCGTCGTCGGTCAGGTCGTGGCCCGGCCGGGTGACCCCGATGAAGTGGGAGAGCGAGAACAGCTCTTCGTGGTCCCGCCAGGTGAGGATCTGTGACAGCGCGTCGGCGCCGGTAATGAAGAACAGGTCCGCTTCGTCGTTGGCGGACCGCAGATCCCGCAGGGTGTCGATCGTGTACGTCGGTCCGCCCCGGTCGATGTCGATACGGCTGACGGAGAACTGCGGGTTGGAGGCGGTCGCGATCACCGTCATCAGATAACGGTCCTCGGCCGGTGAGACCGCGTTCTTGCTCTTCTGCCACGGCTGACCTGTCGGTACGAACATCACCTCGTCGAGGTGGAACAGGGCGGCCACTTCACTGGCCGCCACCAGGTGTCCGTGATGGATCGGATCGAACGTGCCGCCCATGACGCCGAGTCGGCGCCTGCCCCGGCCGGCGCCGGAGCCGGAAACGGAATCAGAAGCGGAACCCGGGTCGGCGGGCGTTTGCTGCTCTCCCATGCGTGCAGAGCCTACTGGCACGGAGGTTCGACCCGGCCTCAGCGGTCGCGGTTGAAGCGGGTGGTGACCCACAGCAGGAGGAGCAGCACGAACAGCGCGCCCCCGCCGGTCAGATACGGGCTGAGGCTTTCGTGGTTGCCGCCGTGCTCTCCCTCGGCGAGAGTGACCAGGTTGGCTGCGGTGCCGGTGAGGCTCATCTTCAACAGGACCTTTTCGTCAGGGGTCGGTCGGGGGCTTCGCGCACATCGTATGCGGGCGCCCCGGGCACGCTCGTGCCGACTCAGTCGTTGGGGTCGTTGTCGGTGTCCTTGTCGCGGTATCCACGCAGCAGGAACCACGCGAGCAGGACTGCCCCGACCATGGAGACGAGCAGCACGATCCGCAGCGTATCGCCAGGACCATGGGTGTCCGATGCGGCGGCGGCCAGCAGTACGGCGGTTTCCGGCATGTCGGGTGTGCTCCTCGGTCTTTTTCAGCCCCCCGCCACACGGTAGTCCCAGCACCTAGGCTGGGATCCGGCAGGGGGACGGGCGTTGGACGCGTAAGAAACGACGCGTAAGAAACAGGGGGCATCCATGACGGAAAACGGTCACGAGGCAGCTCACGAGAATGTGCCGATGCGTAAGCGCAAGCGCTTCCCCGGCATTTCCTCCCGGGCCTACGAACATCCCGCCGACCGCTCGGCGCTGGTCGCGCTGCGCAAGCTCACCGGCTTCGACACGGTGTTCAAGGCGCTGAGCGGACTGCTGCCCGAGCGCAGCCTGCGGCTGCTGTTCCTCTCGGACTCCGTCCGGGTCAGCGAGGCGCAGTTCGCGCATCTGCACGCGATGCTGCGGGACGCCAGCTACATCCTGGACCTGGAGAAGGTCCCGGTGATGTACGTGGCGCAGGACCCCAAGCCCAACGCGATGTGCATCGGTCTCGACGAGCCGATCATCGTGCTGACGACGGGGCTCGTCGAGCTGCTGGACGAGGAGGAGATGCGGGCGGTCATCGGCCATGAGACGGGTCATGCGCTTTCCGGCCATTCTGTGTACCGCACGATCCTGCTCTTCCTCACCGGGCTCGCGCTCAAGGTCGCCTGGATCCCGCTCGGCAATGTCGCGATCATGGCGATCGTGACGGCGCTGCGCGAGTGGTTCCGTAAGTCGGAGCTGTCGGCCGACCGGGCCGGGCTGCTGGTCGGCCAGGACCTGCGGGCCTCGATGCGGGGCCTGATGAAGATCGCGGGCGGCAACCACCTGCACGAGATGAATGTGGACGCGTTCCTGGCGCAGGCCGAGGAGTACGAGCGCGGCGGCGACCTCCGGGACTCCGTGCTGAAGATCCTCAACGTGCTGCCGCGCTCGCACCCGTTCACCACGGTGCGCGCCGCCGAGCTGAAGAAGTGGGCGGAGAGCCGCGACTACCAGCGGATCATGGACGGCCACTACCCGCGCCGCGACGAGGACAAGGAAGCGTCGGTCACCGACTCGTTCCGTGACTCGGCCTCGCATTACGCGGGCACGGTGCGCGACAGCAAGGACCCGCTGATGAAGCTGGTCGGTGACATCGCGGGCGGCGCCGGGGATCTGGGCGGCAAGCTGCGCGGCAGGTTCACCGGCGGCGGCAACGGCAGCCGGCCCGGCACCGCGAAGACGGACGAGCCGAAGGCGGACGGCACGGAAGGCACCGAAGACACGGCGTAGAACGGGTCACGGACGGTGCCCCGGGCCCGGGGCTCTCAGGCGCACGGTCGCGCTCAGGAGGCCGCCGGGCTCGGCTCCGCCGCCGGGGCCAGTACGCCGCACAGCGACGCGTTCATCGCGCCTGTCGCGTACGGGTCGGTGCCGGCGGCGGGCGCGGTCGGCGCGGGATCACCGGCGAGCAGCGGCGTCATCCTGCCCGGCACGGCGGCCGAGCAGGACTGCGGCCCGGCCTGGACCTCGCTGAGCTGCAGTTCCGTACGGTGCTTCTGCAGATCCTCGGAGTCGAAGCCGAAGTGCAGTTCGCGGCGGACGGTGAACAGCGAGGCGTCCGGCAGGGCGGCGCTCGCCGCCGCCACCGGCCGCAGCGCGTAGACGAAGGTGTGGTTCGACGTCACCTGGAGCCGCTGGTCCGCCGTCTCGGCGTACTGGAGCGTGCCCTGGACCCGGATCGCCGCGGCCGTCGGCACGACCTTGGCGGCGTCGAAGCGTACGAGCCAGCCGAGCGCCGCGTGCAGACCGTCGTTGGCGGGCGAGGCGACGCTCCGGTCGAACTGCGCCGACTGGTCCGGGTCGAGCAGCACCCGTACCGGCCGTACGGACTGCCCGGTCAGCACCTCGGGGTCGAGCGAGGACGCCACGAGATAGTCCTTGGCGGTCGTCAGCGCCGCCACGACCTGGCTCGCCGAGTAGTGCGTCGTGCGCCGTACGTCGGGCAGCGTGATGCCGGAAGCCCCGGGACGGAACTGGGCGGCGGGGCTGTGTGCGAGGAGGTCCGCCGGGGTGCCGCCGGGGACGGTCCTGCGCGGTGCGAGCGGAACGACCGTCATCCGCAGCTGGCTGATGGCGCGGTTCCCCGAGCCCGTGGCCCGGTAGGGGTGGCGGACGCCCAGATAGATCGCGGTGCCGAAGGCCAGCGAGATCAGGACGAGCAGGGTGAAGATCTGCCGCGGTCCGCTCCTGACGACCCGCGACGGCAGGCTGCGTACGGCGTGGCCGCGCTCGCGCATGCGCTCCTGGGCCGAGAACTCCTGGAGGCGGGCAGCGCGAACAAACGATTCGTCGAAAACGATCGAACGGTATTCGTCGTCGCCGCCGGGGAGCCCGTCGGCGGCGCCGTCGGGCGTTCCATCCGGCGGGTCTCCGTGCCCTGTCATACTTTCAGGGTAGGTCAAGGTTGCTCTTGGTAAACGCGCTGCTACCGGTCAAGTTCCGACAAGGACGCGCTTCCCCGCTCGCCCGGCCGGTCAGTGGGTGCGGGGTACGGCGGAGACCGCGGGGGTCGGAAATTCGGCGGAGGCCGATGGGCCGTCCGAGCGCGGTGCGTCTATTCCCGTCGTCGCGGGGCGCGGCACCCGGTCCTGCCGACTGCCCGACGAGGCGCCGCGGTAGACGGCGGTGAAGGCGAGCGCGACCATCCCGATGCCCATGATCACGGCGAGCAGCCACGCCACGGGCCGGTGCCAGCGCGCCTGGCCGCGGTAGGGGCGCAGCGCGCCGCCGTGGCGTCCGTAAGGGCCTGTGGGGCTGTCGGGGTCGTCCGGGTCGTACTCGTCGTCGTACGCCCTGCTGTACTCCCGCCCCGGGCCGTACAGCTCCTCGTAGAGCTCGTCGTCCAGCTGGCCGCCGCCCGAGCGGGCCCTGGCGGCCTCCGCCTCGGCGCGGGCCTGAGCCGCCGCCAGCAGACGCTCCACGGCGCTCGGTTCATGGACGGTCGCCGAACGGATGAAGTCCTCGTCGAACACCACGGAGGCGAAGTCCTCGTCCGCGCCTCCGCGGTCGTCGTCAGGCTCCCAGCCGTCCGGGAACGGCTTGCCCCCCACGTCGTCCGGCACCGTTCCAGAGTAAACCTGTGGAGTCGCTTTGGGCAGGGAGAGTCGGAAGTCTCACCCCGCCCGGACGTCCGTACGAGGACGCGCCCTGCGGGCCGGCTACCGGGTGTGACCGTCGCCCGTGACGATGTACTTGGTCGACGTCAGCTCCGGCAGCCCCATGGGCCCACGGGCGTGCAGCTTCTGGGTGGAGATGCCGATCTCGGCGCCGAAGCCGAACTGGCCGCCGTCCGTGAACCGGGTGGACGCGTTCACGGCGACCGTCGTCGAGTCGACCAGCTGGGTGAACCGGCGGGCCGCCGCCTGCGACGTGGTGACGATCGCCTCGGTGTGGCCGGAGGACCAGAGCCGGATGTGGCCCACGGCCGCGTCCAGCGAGTCGACCACCGCCGCCGCGATGTCGTACGACAGGTACTCGGTCTCCCAGTCGTCCGCCGTGGCGGGGACGACCTTCGCCTTCGTCGCTTCGGCGTACGCCAGCACCCGCTCGTCGGCGTGCACGGTCACCCCGGCGTCGCCGAGCGCGTCGAGGGCGCGCGGCAGGAAGTCGGCCGCGATGTCCTGGTGGACCAGCAGGGTCTCCGCCGCGTTGCAGACGCTGGGCCGCTGCGCCTTGGAGTTGATCAGGATGTCGACGGCCATGGCGAGATCGGTCTCGGCGTCCACGTACACATGGCAGTTGCCCGTCCCGGTCTCGATGACGGGGACGGTGGACTCCTCGACGACGGTACGGATCAGCGAGGCGCCGCCGCGCGGGATCAGGACGTCGACCAGGCCGCGCGCCCGCATCAGCTCCCGTACGGCGTCCCTGCCCTCGCCGGGCACGAGCTGTACGGCGTCGGCGGGCAGCCCGGCGCCGCCGACGGCGTCGCGCAGGACCCGGACGAGCGCGGTGTTGGACGAAATGGCGGACGACGAGCCGCGCAGCAGCACCGCGTTGCCGGACTTCAGGCAGAGCGCCGCGGCGTCCACGGTGACGTTGGGGCGGGCCTCGTAGATGATCCCGACGACCCCGAGCGGCACCCTGACCTGCCGCAGGTCGATCCCGTTGGGGAGCGTCGAGCCCCGGACGACCTCGCCGACCGGGTCGGGCAGCGCCGCCACGTCCCGTACGTCACCCGCGATGGCGCGGATCCGCTCGGGGGTGAGGGTCAGCCGGTCGATGATCGCCTCGCTGGTGCCGGCTTCCCTGGCACGCTCCACGTCCTCGGCGTTGGCCGTGACGATCTCGTGCGTACGCACCTCCAGCGCGTCCGCGATCGCGAGCAGCGCGTCGTCCTTGGCCGCGCGCGGCAGTGGGGCGATGTCGGCGGCGGCCGACCTGGACCGGTAGGCGGCCCTGACGACAGGTGAGAGGTTGTCGTACGGCGAGAGCGAGGTCATGCCCGCAGGGTAGTGCGACTCCTGTGGGCGTTCCGCACATATCCCGTACTCCGAGACACCGGCGGCCGGGGTCCTGGCCGGCCGGGCTCGGCGGGACGGCTCAGAAGGGGTGCACCCCCACCGGCGCCGCCGGCGGCGGACCGTACCCCTCCGCTATCCGGAGGTGATACGTCTCACGGTCGATGACCTCCAGGCCGACGATCTCCCAGGGCGGCAGTTTCGCCGTGGAGCGGTGCTCGCCCCACAGCCGCAGCGCGACAGCGGCGGCGTCGTGCAGGTCCCTGGCCTCTTCCCAGTAGCGGATCTCCGCGTGGTCGTTGGCGTATCTGCTGGTCAGCAGGAAGGGATGGTCGTGGGCGAGCTGTTCGAGCGCGCGCCTGACCTCGGTCAGCGGCGCCTCGCCGCCGGAGACGCTGAGGGTGATGTGCCACAGCTTCGACATCTGGCGCTCTTCCCCCCCGGACGTCGGGCGCCGGCCGCGCTTCGGACATCTGCTCGTCGTCGAAATCGTCCCCCGCCTGGACGCTGGTGAGCGCCCGTTCCTGGCCGACCGCTCCCGGGCGAACTCGCCTCACCGGCGGCCTCCTGTTGCTGCTCATCGTGCTACCCCGTTCGGTACCCCCGAGACTTCCTACCCCCGAGACAAAGTTGACCAGTCCTTCGGTGGACGCGGGGTGGTTTTGCTAAAGCTCCGACGGAGAAGACCGGAGTTTCAGCCGAACCGGGGGCGCTCCAGGGGCGCTTCAGGGGCGGAGGATCACCAGATCGTCCCTGTGTACGACCTCGCGCTCGTAGGCGGGCCCGAGTTCGCGTGCCAGGTCGCGGGTGGAGCGGCCGAGGAGCTGCGGGATCTCCTTGGCGTCGAAGTTGACGAGGCCGCGCGCGACGGCGCTGCCCGCGGGGTCGCGCAGCTCGACGGGGTCGCCCGCGCTGAACTCCCCCTCGACGGCGGCGATCCCGGCGGCCAGCAGTGAGCTGTGCCGCTCGACGACGGCCCGTACGGCGCCTTCGTCGAGGGTGAGCGCGCCGCGCGGCGCGGAGGCGTGCGCGAGCCACAGCAGCCGGCCGGCCGAGCGGCGTCCGGTGGCGTGGAAGTACGTGCCGGTGTCGCGTCCCGCGAGCCCGTCGGCGGCGTGGCTGGCCGAGGTCAGCACGACGGGCACGCCCGCGGCGGCCGCGATCCTGGCCGCCTCGACCTTGGTGGCCATCCCGCCGGTGCCGAGCCCGGCCTTGCCCGTGCTGCCGATGGAGATGCCGGCCAGGTCGGCAGGGCCGTGCACCTCGGCGATCCGGGAGGTGCCCGCCGTGCTCGGGTCGCCGTCGTACAGGCCGTCGACGTCGGAGAGCAGGACAAGCAGGTCGGCCCGGACGAGATGGGCGACGAGCGCGGCGAGCCGGTCGTTGTCGCCGAAGCGGATCTCGTCGGTGGCGACGGTGTCGTTCTCGTTGACGACGGGCACGACGCCCATCCCGAGGAGCTGGTCGAAGGTGGCGTACGCGTTGCGGTAGTGGGCGCGGCGGCTGGTGTCGTCGGAGGTCAGCAGCACCTGCCCGACCCGTACGCCGTAGCGCGCGAACGACGCGGTGTAGCGGGCCACCAGCAGCCCCTGGCCGACGCTGGCGGCGGCCTGCTGGCGGGCCAGGTCCCTGGGGCGCCGGGGGAAACCGAGCGGGGCGAGTCCTGCGGCGATGGCACCGCTGGAGACCAGCACGATCTCCTTCTCGCCGCCGCCCCGCACGGCGGCGAGCGCGTCCACGAGCGCGTCGACCCGGTCGGCGTCGAGCCCGCCCGCCGCGGTGGTGAGTGACGAGGAGCCGACCTTGACGACGATCCGGTGGGCCCCCGCCACCACGTCCTGCCGTGTCACTGCGTCCTGTCGTGCCGCTGCCACGTGCGCTGCCTCTGCTCTCGCTGTCCGGTCCGCGTCCCGGCTGAGCAGCGTACGCGCACCTCAGTGCGCGGCGGCGCGGCCTTTCAGGGGGTGGACAGTCCGGTCCTGAAGGCGACGCAGTCCTCGTAGCGGGGCAGCAGACCCTGCCGCTCGGCCTCGGCGAGTGTGGGCGCCTCGGCGTCCTTCGGCGACAGGAGCGGGGTGATGTCCTGCGGCCAGTCGATCGCGAGGTCCGGGTCGAGCGGGTCGATGCCGTGCTCGCGGGTGGGCGCGTAGCCCTCGGAGCAGAGGTAGACCACGGTCGCGTCGTCGGTCAGCGCGAGGAACGCGTGTCCCAGCCCTTCGGAGAGGTAGACCGCGTGATGGGTCTCGCTGTCCAGCCGGACGATCTCCCACTGCCGGTACGTCGGCGAGCCGACCCGGATGTCCACGATCAGGTCGAGGACGGCGCCGCTCACGCATTTCACGTACTTGGCCTGGCTGGGCGGCACATCGGCGTAGTGGATGCCCCGGAGCGTGCCGCGCCGGGAGACGGAGCAGTTGGCCTGGGCGAGGTTCAGGTCGTGGCCTGTGGCCTCGCGGAAGCCGGGTGCCTGGAACCACTCGTGGAAGGAACCCCGGTCGTCGGGGAAGATCTTCGGCTCGTGTACCCAGGCGCCTTCGATGGACAGAGGTCGCATAGTGCGTGCTTTTCCTCGGCTCGGTTTTCCGTGGTTCGGGATCTGCCGCCGGTCGGGCCCGGCGTCGGTGGGTCGGTCAGGACCTGACGAGCGCGCGGCGGATACGGCCGAGCACCCGGCGCGGCAGGGAGCGTGCCGTGGCCCGCTTGCGGCCGGTGCCGGCGAGCTGCGCGGCGGGCAGCGCCGTCGCCCTGCCGTGCTTGGCGACCCGCAGGCCGACCGGCAGCAGGGTGAAGCGCGGGGCGCCGCGCTTCGCTGACGGCAGGCCCAGCTCGATCTCCCAGTCCCGTCCGGCGAGCAGGGTCGCGGGCAGTTCGGCGGTGAGGACGGCGCCCTCGCCGGCGGGGGCGAGGACGGCCGGGACCTGCACGTCGTCCGAGCGGGCCGGTGCCTTGAACCGCAGCGTGGCGTCGGTGTCGCCGGTCACCCGCAGCGGCAGCGGGAAGGACAGCCGCGCGGCCGAGCCGCGTTCGGTCTTCAGGGTGACGCCGTCGGGGGTCAGCGCCCTGACGTCGGCGTTGAACCGGTTGGTCGCGTGGTCGACATCGAGCGACAGGTTGTTGTACGGGTCGGTCCAGTACGGCAGGACGAGCCGGGCCGGCGTCCCGCTGAGCGCTCCCCGCCGGGCCGTGTCGACGGAGCCGGCGCGCAGCGAGCCGAGCCGGGCCGTCTTGCCCCAGCCGCAGGCGTTGACCCGTACGTAGAAGTCCCAGATGCCGGGGCCGAGCGGCGAGCCGCCGGCGGCGGTCTCCGGGTCGAGGTACGACGTGGCGCGCAGCAGCAGCCGGAAGTGGGTGTCGTCGGCGCCGTCCGGCGCGGGCACCCGCTCACGGACCAGTTCTGCGGGCAGGTAGAACTCGGCGGCCGTGGTGCGTTCCCGTACGACGATGCTGGCGTCGGCCTGGTCGACCGTGGCGCGGGTGCTGGCCCCGGCCGCGCGTACCGCTTCGAGGGTCGCCGCGTCGAACGGGAGGTTGAGCTGGTCCTCGCCGTCCTCGGTGCGGAAGGTGATCGGGGCGTGCGCGACCTCGTACTCGGCGGTGACGCGGAGGTTGAGCCTGCCGCCGTCCCAGCTCATCTCCTCCAGCCGCCCGGTGGGCCTGATCTCCCCTTCCCAGCGGGCGAGTTCCTCGGTCTCGGCGAACTTGCCCGCGGCGACGAGCGCGGCGACGATCTGCTGCGTGGGCTGCATGCCGGCGGCGATGGCGGGGCTGGTCATGCGCTCGTTGACCACGGCGCTGATCTCGTCGAACAGCTCTTTGCGGTAGTCGTCGGGCAGGGTCGTCAGGCGGGTGCCGCGCAGCCGTTCCACCATCTCGTTGCGCAGCCAGCGGCGGTAGAGCTTGTCCCGCAGCGGGCCCGGCTGCGTGTTGCGTTCGACGACGTCGAGCGCCTCGCGGAGATTCGTGAAGTAACCCACCGGATCGAATCGCTGGAACCCCGCGTTGGAGGCGTCCTCACGCTTTACGTGGTAATAACACACGTAATCGCTGAGCACCGCGACGCTGGAGGCGAGCAGATAGGTCTCGGCGACGAAGACATGGTCCTCAAGGCGCCTGCGACCCTCCTTGAATCGAATCGCGTGCTTGTCGAGGAAATCTTTGCGAAACATTTTGTGGGGCGTGAGACTGTCGATCAGCGGCGCATTGTCGACGTTGGCACGCGGCCGATTGACCCGGAAGAGCTGGAGGGGAACGGGCCTGCCTTTCCCTGCCATCTTTCCGATGATCACATCCGCCTCGTTGGCGACGCCGTACTCGTACATGCGCTCAAGGGCCTCGTCGCCGAGCCAGTCGTCGTTGTCGACGAACATGACGAACTCGCCGCGAGCGGCGGCGATTCCGACATTGCGGGGCTTGCCGGACCAGCCGGACGGCTCCTGATGAATGACCTGCACATGCTCGTGCTCGGCGGCCAGTTGGTCGAGCCGGGCGGGGGTCTCGTCGGTGGAGCCGTCGTTCACGAAGATCGCTTCGTATTCGTCGTCCGGCAGGCTCTGGCGCAGAAGGGACTCGATGCAGTCCTCGATGTACCGGCCCGGGTTGTACACCGGAATGACCACACTGACCTTGACCGACATTGAACAAGCCCCAACTCGTCAGAAGGCGCCCCGACGTCTGACTCCGGGATCACGTTCGGTCAGAATATCCCCCGGATCCCGGGCGGACTAATTGCGCCCTCACTCCCGCACACTTCCGTCACGTGGCGATCAAGCCCAACGCGCGGCGGGGCGGGCGGAGCTGAAAGACCGCCGGGACCGATGGTGCTAATCGGCCCCGGCGGTCACTTACGGCGCGACGGACACGTTCAGTGTCCGACCGACTCGATCTGCCGGCGCAGCTGCGTGAATGTCGAGCGCGGGCGGCGCAGGTCGCGTGCGCGCGAGAGCTGGCGCCAGAAGCTCGCGCCGAGCAGGGTCTCCGGAGCGACGGCGTTCTTGCGGACGAGCGTCTCGTCGGGGACCGCCTGCGGGTCCGGGACGACGTACTCCTTGATGATGTCGTCGTAGTTGTCCTTGAGGACGGTGTTCGTCGGGTCCATCCCGAAGATCACCAGGACGCCGGTGGGCGCCGTGTCGACCTCGACCACCAGCAGGTCGGGGCGGAAGCGGCGGAGCACCTGGGCGACCTTGTAGACGTCGCCGGTCCAGGCGTCGGTGTGCCGGTCGCGCGCGGCCTCGTCGATGTTGCGGGGCAGCATGTCGTCGAGCACGACGACGCTGGACCAGCGGGCGTGGCGCTCGACGTTCATGAAGTCGCGCAGGGCGAACTCGAACAGGTGCATGCCGTCGATGAACGACAGCTCCAGCGTCGGGTCGCCGCCGAGGAGCGCGAGGGGGTCCTTGCGGGCCAGCGCGCGGAACGGGTTACGGCCGGGACGCAGGTGCAGCAGCGGGTCCTTGCGGGCGAAGAAGTCGTCGCTCGTCGCGCGCACCAGATGGACGTCGCAGCTGAGCGCCTTCACGACCTTGAAGGCGGGGTCCACTGCGACGGAGGGGACGCGGGACAGCGCCAGGCTGCGCCCGTCGTTGACCCCGATCTCCAGGTAGTTGCGGGGTTTGTAGACGCGGTGCAGTTGGCGCAGGAAGCCGTGGCGGTCCACTGAGGTGCCCTTCACTGAGAATCAAACATGGAAGCCTTGATTCTGAGCGAAGTTAGCCCCTCGGCGGACAGCACGTAAACTTCTACTGGCCAGTAACCGTACTTCGGCCCTCTGCGGCGAGCAGCGCGGGGAACGCTTCCCCCAGCGCGACCTGCCAGTTCCGCATCGGAATGAGATCAGCCTCACGCCAGCGATCGTGTCCGAGCACGCTGTACGCCGGGCGAGGCGCGGGGCGTACGAACTCGGCGCTGGTAGTCGGCCGCACCCGGTCCGGATCGGCGCCGAGCAGCCGGAAGATCTCCTGGGTCAGCCCGAACCAGGTCGTCTCCCCGGCGCTGGTGCCGTGGTACACCCCGGCCGGCGCGCTGCCCGCGAGGGCCGCTTCACCGAGGTCGCTCAGCCGCTCGGCCAGATCCACCGTCCAAGTGGGCTGACCGCGCTGGTCATTCACCACATCGAGTGTGTCCTTGACCGCTTCGAGCCGCATCATCGTTCGGACGAAATTGCCGCCGCCCGCGCCGTACAGCCATGCCGTACGGACGACGTAGCCCGTCTGCGGCAGCACGTCGAGCACGGCGCGCTCCCCGGCCTCCTTCGTACGGCCGTAGGCGCTGCGCGGGTCGGTGGGGGCGTCCTCCGCGTACGGCTTCACGGCGTCGCCCGCGAACACGTAGTCCGTGGAGACCTGGAGCAGGACGGCGCCGGCCTCGCGGCACGCCTCGGCGAGCACCCGCGGCCCTGTCCCGTTCACGGCGAGCGCCTGGTCCTCCTTGGCCTCCGCGTCGTCAACGGCCGTCCAGGCGGCGCAGTTGACGACCAGTGCGGGGCTGTGCGCCGCCAGGGCGGCCCGTACGGCGGCCGGGTCGGTGATGTCCAGGGCGGTGCGGTCCAGACCGACAGCGGGCGCTCCGACGGCCGCCCTGCGGGCCAGCAGATCCTGACCCAGCATGCCGCCGGCTCCGGTGACCAGCCAGCTGCCGCTCACGCCCGTACCGCCGCGGCCGGGGCGAGCGCCGCGCGCTCCTTCAGCGGTTCCCACCAGTCCCGGTTGTCGCGGTACCAGCGGACGGTCTCGGCGAGGCCGGTGGCGAAGTCCTTGCGGGGCTCGTAGCCCAGCTCGTCGCGGATCTTGGCGCAGTCCACGGAGTAGCGGCGGTCGTGGCCCTTGCGGTCGGTCACGTACTCGACGCTGGTGTCCCAGTCGGCGCCGCAGGCGTCCAGCAGGAGGCCCGTCAGCTCCTTGTTGGACATTTCCGTGCCGCCGCCGATGTTGTAGACCTCACCGGCCTTCCCCTTCGTACGGACCAGCTCGATGCCCTGCACGTGGTCGTCGATGTGCAGCCAGTCCCGCACGTTCCCGCCGTCGCCGTACAGCGGGACCTTCTTGCCGTCCAGCAGGTTCGTGATGAACAGCGGGATGACCTTCTCGGGGAAGTGGTGGTGCCCGTAGTTGTTGGAGCAGCGGGTCACCCGCACGTCGAGGCCGTGGGTGCGGTGGTACGACAAAGCGATCAGATCGCTGGACGCCTTCGCCGCCGAATAGGGCGAGTTGGGCGCCAGCGGGTCCGTCTCGGGCCAGGAGCCCTCGTCGATCGAGCCGTACACCTCGTCGGTGGAGATGTGCACGAAGGTCTTGATCCCGGCGCGGTGCGCGGCGTCGATCAGGGTGTGGGTGCCCACCACGTTCGTCCGGACGAACTCGGCGCCGCCGTCGATGGACCGGTCGACGTGCGACTCCGCGGCGAAGTGCACCACCTGGTCGTGGTCGGCCATCAGCTTGCCGACCAGCTCCGGGTCGCAGATGTCGCCCTCGACGAAGGAGAAGCCGGGGTGGGCGCGCACCTCGTCGAGATTGGCGGGGTTGCCCGCGTAGGTGAGCTTGTCGAGGACGGTGACGGCGACATCGCCCGGCCCCTGCGGGCCGAGGACCGTACGGACGTAGTGCGAGCCGATGAAGCCGGCGCCGCCGGTCACCAGGATGCGGGTGGGCGTCGCGGAAGTCGTCATGAAGAGATCTGCACCTTGCTGTGGTCGCCGAGGACGAGTCGGTGGACGGACGGGTTGCGGGGGGCGGGGGTCACCTCGACGTTGCGGCCGATCAGGGAGGTCTCGACACGGCGCACACCGACGATGGAGGAGTCCCGCAGCACGATCGAGTACTCGATCTCGCTGTCGTTGATGGTGCACCCCTCGGAGACCGAGGTGAAGGGGCCGACGTACGCGTCGCAGACGACCGTGCCGGCGCCGATGATCGCGGGTCCCACGATGCGGCTGCCGGTGACCTTGGCGCCCTTCTCGATCCTGACCCGGCCCACGATCTCGCTGGCCTCGTCGACCGTGCCCTCGCAGCTCGGCTCCAGCCGCTCCAGCACCGAGCGGTTGACCTCCAGCATGTCCGTGACGTTCCCGGTGTCCTTCCAGTACCCGGAGATCGTCGTGGACCGTACGTCCCGCCGCTGGTCGATCAGCCACTGGATGGCGTGGGTGATCTCCAGCTCGCCGCGCCAGGACGGCTCGATGGAGCGCACCGCCTCGTGGACGGCAGGGGTGAAGAGATAGACGCCGACGAGCGCCAGATCGCTCTTGGGCTTCTCCGGCTTCTCCTCCAGGGCCACGACCCGGCCGTCGGCGTCGAGTTCCGCGACACCGAAGGAGGTCGGGTTGGGCACCCGGGTCAGCAGGATCTGGGCCTCGGGGCGCTCCTCGCGGAAGCCGTCCACCAGCCCGGTGATGCCGCCGACGATGAAGTTGTCACCGAGGTACATGACGAAGTCGTCGTCGGCGAGGAAGTCGCGGGCGATCAGGACGGCGTGGGCGAGGCCCAGCGGCGCCTCCTGCTGGAGGTAGGTGACCTTGATCCCGAACTGCGAGCCGTCGCCGACCGCCTCCTGGATCTCCTCGGCCGTGTCGCCGACGATCACCCCCACTTCGGTGATGCCCGCCTCGGCGATGGCCTCCAGGCCGTAGAAGAGCACCGGCTTGTTCGCCACGGGGACGAGCTGTTTGGCCGAGGTGTGCGTGATGGGGCGCAGGCGGGTACCCGCTCCACCGGAAAGTACGAGAGCCTTCACTATGCGTATCCCCTGCCGAGAATGACGTTGCGGTCCGGGCGTCGCCCGGCAGTCCGACTTTACCCACGATTTCCGGCGCGGCCATGAGCCGTATCCCCGGCAGTGGGTCTTCCGGCCGCCCCGTACGGTCGATTGTTGACGTCAACTCATGCTGCAACAGACCGAATTGGCTCGCCAAACCGACCCTACGTCAGTCGGCCGGCGAGCACTCGCCACGCGTCAAGCCGACGCGGACACGCCCCGTAGCCGGGTACGGAGCCGGCGGGCCACCCTGCGCGCCATGGAGGTGCGCCCGACGATCCCCTTCGACGGTTCCACCCGCTCGTCGCCCACCTTCTCGGCCACGGTGACCTCGTACGCGGCGTCCGGGATGCCGGCCTTGCGGCTCCTGAAGTGCGGGTAGGCGAGGTACGGCGTGCGCTCGCGGCCCCTGCGCACCACCTCGGGCACCTTCTTCGCCGTCATGAACTCGACCACGTCCATCAGCACGTCGAGCCGGCCCAGCGCGACGCATTCGAGTCTCAGCCGGTCGGCGACCCGCAGCCGCTTCGCGACACCCGGGGTCCAGTAGCGCTCCATCAACGGGGCGGCCAGCTCCATCTTCTGCTGTCTGACCTCCTCGGACTCCCGCAGCAGCTGGTGCTTGAACTGCTGGACCAGCGTGACGGTGAACGGCCTGACCAGCAGCTTCTCCGTCTTCGAACCGGGCGCGGCATGCTCGGTGATCAGTTTCATCAGGGCGGCTGCCGACTCGAACCTGTCGACGTGGCTGCCGCTCTGCGTCGCGTGCTTGCCGTCCGTACGGCCGACCAGGTAGTAGCAGGTGTAGTCGGCGACCACCGACACACCGTTGCCGCACAGGAACGCCTCCATGGTGAACACGGCGTCCTCGCCGGTGCGCAGCGTCTCGTCGAAGCGCATGCCGCGGCGTACGAGCAGCTCGCGCCGGAAGAGCTTCTGGGCGCTCAGCGCGTACATGATCCGGGAGTTGTAGATGTTGACGCGCTCGGTCGTACGGGTCCACATCGACCGGGGAGCCACCCGGTTGACGCCCTCCGCCTTGCCGGCCACTACGTCGGTACCGGCCTTGTCCGCCATGGCGACCAGCCGCTCCAGCGCCTCGGGACCCAGGTAGTCGTCGGCGTCGAGGAAGAAGACGAACCGGCCGCGCGCCATGCCCAGGCCCACGTTGCGCGGTCCGCTGGGACCTCCGGAGTTGGCCTGGTGCAGCACCCTCGTCGGGATGGCCGAGTCGGCGGCGAAGCTGTCCAGGTACTCCGCCGTGCCGTCGGTGGAGCCGTCGTCGACGGCGACGATCTCGATGCGGTCGGCGTCCAGCGTCTGGGCTGCCACCGACTCCAGGCAGCGGGTCAGATAGGGCATCGCTTCGTATGCCCCAATGATCACGCTTACGTCAGGAGCTGGCATGTTATTCATCAAATCTCAAGACAGGATGAACGCAATGTTGGTTGTCCTGTCATCTCCTCAGTCTGTGTGAGGCCTGTCACAAGGGGCCGCGATCACGCCCGCTATGACCAGTACCGCACGAAAAAACCGGCGGCGCCGTCCGAGGACGGCACCGCCGGGTTCCGCGCCTACCGGGACGCTCAGCCCCCTACGGGCGAGTCGTGCGAGTTCCGCTCGCTGTCCGCCGACGGGTCGTCCGAGTCCGCCGGGTCCGCCTCCGGCGCCGAGTCGTCGAGACCCGCCGCCTCCTCGGGCTCCGCCAGCCGCTTGCGCACACCCACGTTGCGCACCTCGGCCTTCTCGGCCAGTGCGGCCACAGCGGCGTCGAACTGCTCCATCGACGTCGGCTCGTCGGGACCGAGCAGATAGCGCTTCAGCTCGGCCCTGCGCTCGGTGAGCGGGTCGGATGCCGGGTCGGCGACAGCCGCCAGCAGCTCGTCCAGCTCCTGCGCGCTGTTGGACAGGATCACGGCGGCCCGTACGGCGGTGTTCTGCCGCTTGAACTCCTCGGCGCCCAGTGCCGCCGAGTCGGTGACCGCGTACGGCTTGCCGCTCGCGATGAAGTCCGACACCACGCTGGAGATGTCCGAGACCATGCCGTCGGTCTCGTTGAAGCAGTCGTACAGCTTGGGCTCGGCGCCGGTGACGACCTTGTGCTCCCACCAGCCGAAGGAACGCCAGTAGGCGGCGTTCCACTCGTCACGCAGCCGCTTGGCCTCGTCGAGCCGGTCCTGGTCGGCGAGGGCGACCCGCGACCCCTCCGACTCGTCCCCGCCGGACCGGCCGGGCGCCGTCAGCTCGGCG
>NZ_JTIY01000001.1:3790607-3802324 GCF_000818175.1 Streptomyces sp. AcH 505 | reverse complement strand
CGCGCGCGGCCGCCGCTGCCTCGGCCCAGCGCGGCTCGGCCGCCCTGGCCGCCGTCGCCTCGTTCACCATCTCCATCAGCCGCGCGTGAACGGCCTTGGCCTTCTTGTCGCGGATGCCGGTGAAGGGGTGTGGCTTGTAGATGACCCGAACGGGCTGCTCCGCGTCGAGCAGCCGCTTGACGATGTTCTCGCCGGCCAGCAGCAGCGAGGTGTTGCCGGGGTTGTCGTCCCAGCCCTCCCAGGTCGGCGCGTAGAGGATCGTCGGGATCGGCTTGCGCGTCGTGCCGGTGCCCTGCTCGATCGGGGCGAGCTGCGGGCGGCCCACCTCGACGATGTCGTCGTCGCGCACCCCGACGTCGGCGAGCGCGTAGCGGTCGCGGCCCGCCCGTCCTGCGGTCCACACCTCGTCGTACACCTTGCTGTACGGGTTGACGCTGGCGATCTTGTCGCTGTCGCCGTGCCCGATGAAGACGTGCTGCATGGTCGGCACCCGCAGCAGGTGGATGTTCTTGCCCACGTTCGCCGCGTAGAGCGCGACGCGGACCGTCGACAGGTCGAGGTTCATCAGATGCGTGCCGCCGGGGACGCAGATCACCGGCACCGGGGTGGCGGCGAGCTGGGTCGCGATGGCGCGCTCGCGCAGGATGATCAGCAGCCGCTCGGAGAGCTGCTCCATCGTTTCGAGCCACATGTTGACCTGGTACGCCGACTCCTTGGAACCGGAGAAGTACAGCACCACCTGCGGCTGGTACTCGCGCAGCCAGCCGTCGACGGCTTCGAGCACGTCGGCGGCGGGCGGCACGAGCCGGCTGCGGCGCAGGTACGGCGCGATGGCCAGCACGTAGAGCAGCGCGAGGAGGAGCGTCAGGGCGACGCCCGCGTACCCGAACTCGTACGTGCCGGTCCAGGCGGCGACGAACACCCCGGCCATCATCGGCAGGTCGAGGTGGAGCATCTTCTCGCTGGCCCGGCGCACCAGCATGTTCGGCGGGGCGTTGGGGATCCTTATGGCGTGCAGGTCCACGTTGCGGGTGACGACCGGCATCGTGCGGCGCAGCCTGAGCAGCATCACCAGCGCGCCCTGCGCGGTGTGCAGCGCGTAGAAGATCAGGAAGCCGGCCACCGCCGCGTAGGTCAGCGCCTCACCGGCCAGGTCCAGCCGGGCCAGCAGCAGGACCAGCAGGAGCTGGCGTGCCAGGAAGCGGATCGCGAGACCGGCCCGCACCTTGTCGAGCCGGTTTATCAAATAGCTGCCGCGGTGGTAGAGATACCGGTCGGCTGCATAGGTCGCGATGACCGCGACGGCGAAGAACCAGATGTTCGGAATCAGCGCGGCGAGTATGGCGCACGGGAACCCAAGCCCCAGCAGGGCTGCCGCGGCCAGCTCTGACCGGCTGCCCACGCGGGCCAGTCGAATGGCGGTCGAAATCACGAAGAACCTGCTCCAGAGGGGGTGCCGGTTATTACATAGTTGGCGGGAATTGTGAAGGCGGGGCTTCACGCACTCGGGCCCCTGTGCACGCGAAATCGCGTGCACAAAGGCCCGAAAAGTACAACTTGTTACGGATTATTACACATCTCCCTGACGGTCCAGCACGGCCGCCAGGGCCTGTTCGAAGCCGGACGCCTCGGAAGCCCCGCGGGTGGGGTCCTGTTGGCGTACGTCGATGACGTGCCCGGTCAGTTCGGAGAGGAGCACGTCGAGGGAGGTACGGGCGACAGCTTCGGAGGAGAGCAGCGAGCCCGCGGGCTCGGCGCCGAACGCCTTCGTGCGCATGGGGGTCGCCGTACGCTCCGGATTGACGCAGTTCACCCGGATGCCTTCGCCCGCCCATTCGTCCGACAGAGCCTGGGTGAGATTCACCATGGCGGCCTTGGTGGACGAATAGAGGCTGTACTCGGCGCGGCCCCTGGTGTAGCTGCTGGAGGTGTAGAGCAGCAACTGGCCCTTGCTCTCGGCCAGGTACTTGTACGAGGCACGGGCGATCTGCACCGGCGCCAGGTAATTGACGTTCAGGGCTTCCTGGATCGTCGTGTTGTCCGTCTCGGCGAGCTTGCCGATGCGCAGCACGCCCGCCGTGTTGATGACGTAGTCGATGCGCCCGGTCTCGGAGTACGCCTTCGACAGCGCGTCGTCGACATGCTCCGGATTCTCCACGTGCGTACCGGTGGTGGATCGGCCCAGCGCGTAGACCGTCGCGCCGTACTGCTCGGCCAGCGCCGCGATGTCGGCGCCGATGCCGTACGAGCCGCCGAAGACGACGAGCGTGCGGCCCTGGAGCAGTTCACGGTAGGCCGCTTCGTCGGCCTGGCGGGGCGCGGCGGTCGAGGCGAGCTGGAAGAGCTTGTCGGCGATGAAGACGTCGACCGGCTGGGTGACCTTCATGTTGAACTCGTCGCCGGCGACCACGTAGATCGGCACGTCGGGCAGGTACTTCAGGACCACCGAACAGTCGTCGGTGGCCTGGAAGTTGGGGTCTCCGCCGGCGACCTCGTACGCCCTGCGGATGGTGGAGAGCTTGAACGCCTGCGGGGTCTGGCCGCGCCGCAGCCGGGACCGGTCGGGCACGTCGGTGATGAACTCGCCGTCCTCACCGTGCGTGCGGGTCACGATGATCGTGTCGGCGGAGGGGATGGCGACGTCGACGGCCTGGTAGCGGTCGAGCGCGTCCACACAGCTCTTGATCACGTGCTGCGAGAGCAACGGCCGTACGGCGTCGTGGAAGAGGACGTTGCGGTCCTCACCCTCGGCAAGGCCCTCGCTCAGCGCCTCGATGGCGCGCTCGGTGGTCTCGTTGCGTGTCGTGCCGCCCTCGATCACCCGGGAGACCTTGGTCAGCCCGGCCTTGGCGACGATCTTCTCCACGTCGGGCACGTAGCCGGGGGCCATCAGCACGATCACGTCGTCGATGGACTCGGACTGCTCGAAGATCCAGAGGGTGTGCTCGATGACAGCCTTGCCCGCGATCTTCAGCAACTGCTTGGGAATCGACAGGCCCACGCGCTGGCCGGTACCACCGGCGAGGACGACTGCGGTGGTGCGGGGCCGGACTTCATGGAGCACAGACACGGAACGACCTGCCTTGAGACGAGTGGAGGACAGAGCGATGGTCGCACTCTCCGTGACCGTCTCGCAAGGCGGACGCCCGGTGCAGGCCATGCGGCCGATACCGGGCGTTCACCCTCTGGCCAGCGATGTTGCCCGACGGCGCGACGGCCAAGAAGGTGACCGACACCACACGTTGGCGCGTTCTCCCTGGTCCACGGGGTCTACGTGGCCGCCGGGCCGACGGCCGCGGCGGATACGGCACGCGCGGCGACGGGGCCGCGCACGGTCGGTGACGAGACCGTGGGCGGCCCGGATCGTTACGGGAATGACCTCTTGCCGGGGCGGGGCGTACTGCGGAGCGGACGCCACGACGTCGTGGGGACGTCCGGTGCCCGGACGTCCTGCGGGTGCCCCCTGATCGTCCTCCGGCTTCCGCTGGCGGCGCCCCCCGGGCGTCCTACTGGAACGGCCGGAAGTCGTCGTACTCCTTCTGCGGGTCGTCCCGTTCGGCGTCGCGGTCCCTGCGGCGCTGCGCGGCCGGCCGGGGCGCTTCGAGCCGGTGGTCCTCACCACGGCGGCCGAGCATCTCGGCGCCGGCCATCATCGTCGGCTCCCAGTCGAAGACGACCGCGTCGTCATCGGCGCCGATCGCCACTCCGTCGCCCGCGCGGGCACCGGCCTTCCGCAGCTGGTCCTCGACGCCGAGCCTGCTGAGCCGGTCGGCGAGATAGCCGACTGCCTCGTCGTTGCTGAAGTCGGTCTGCCGCACCCAGCGTTCGGGCTTCTCGCCCCGTACGCGGTAGACGCCTTCCTCTTCGTCGAAGGCGACGGTGAAGCCCGCGTCGTCCACGGCCTTGGGCCGGATGACGATACGGGTCGCCTCCTCTTGCGGCTTCTCGGCACGGGCCTTGGCGACGAACTCGGCGATGGCGAAGGAGAGTTCCTTCAGCCCGGTGTGCGCGACGGCCGACGCCTCGAAGACGCGGTAGCCGCGGCTCTCCAGCTCCGGGCGGATCATCTCGGCCAGCTCCTTGCCGTCCGGGATGTCGATCTTGTTGAGGACGACCATCCGCGGCCGGTCGTCGAGCCCGCCGTACTGCTTCAGCTCCTCCTCGATGACATCGAGGTCGGTGACCGGGTCACGGTCGGACTCCAGGGTCGCCGTGTCCAGGACGTGCACGAGCACGGAGCAGCGCTCGACATGGCGCAGGAACTCAAGGCCCAGCCCGCGGCCCTCGCTGGCGCCGGGGATAAGACCGGGCACGTCGGCGATGGTGTAGACGGTCGAACCCGCCGTGACCACACCGAGGTTGGGCACCAGGGTGGTGAAGGGGTAGTCCGCGATCTTCGGACGCGCCGCGGACAGCACGGAGATCAGCGAGGACTTGCCGGCGCTCGGGTAGCCGACGAGCGCCACGTCGGCGACGGTCTTCAGCTCCAGGACGACCTCACCGGCCGTACCGGGCACACCGAACAGCGCGAAGCCGGGCGCCTTGCGGCGCGCCGAGGAGAGCGCCGCGTTGCCGAGCCCGCCACGGCCGCCCTCTGCGGCGACGTACGTGGTGCCCTGACCGACCAGGTCGGCGAGGACGTTGCCCTTCTTGTCGAGGACGACCGTCCCGTCGGGCACCGGCAGGACCAGGTCCTGGCCGTCCTTGCCCGAACGGTTGGCGCCCTCGCCGGGCCTGCCGTTGGTGGCCTTGCGGTGCGGCGAGTGGTGGTATTCGAGCAGCGTCGTCACGTCCTGGTCGACGACCAGGATGACGTCGCCGCCACGGCCGCCGTTGCCGCCGTCGGGTCCGCCCAGCGGCTTGAACTTCTCACGGTGTACGGAGGCGCAGCCGTGGCCTCCGTTACCCGCGACGACATTCAGCTCGACGCGGTCCACGAAGGTGGTCATGGGGATTGCCTCCAGTACATACGGAAAAACTCATACCGAACAACACGCGAAAGGCGGACCCACTTCCCGTCAGAGAAGTGAGGTCCGCCCCAAGCGCAGAACGTTCCAGCAGTGCTGCCCAGCGACTCAGTCGAGGTCAGGCAACCGGAACGATGTTCACAACTTTGCGACCACGCGCGGTGCTGAACTCGACCGCACCGGGGTTGAGCGCGAACAGCGTGTCGTCGCCGCCACGGCCGACGCCCGCGCCCGGGTGGAAGTGGGTGCCGCGCTGGCGGACGAGGATCTCACCGGCGTTGACGACCTGACCGCCGAAGCGCTTCACGCCGAGCCGCTGCGCATTCGAGTCGCGCCCGTTACGGGTGGACGATGCGCCCTTCTTGTGTGCCATGTCTCGTCAGTCCCTTACTTCTTCGCGGCGGTGGGGATACCGGTGACCTTGATCGCCGTGTACTGCTGGCGGTGACCCTGGCGACGGCGGTAGCCGGTCTTGTTCTTGTAGCGAAGGATGTCGATCTTGACGCCCTTGTGGTGGTCAACGACCTCGGCCGTGACCTTGATGCCGTCGAGCACCCACGGGTCGCTGGTGACGGCGTCGCCGTCAACCACGAGCAGAGCGGTGAGCTCGATCGTGTCGCCAACCTTGGCGGTGGGAATCTTGTCAACCTCAACGATGTCGTCGACAGCAACCTTGTGCTGACGACCACCGCTGCGCACGATGGCGTACACGGATACTCACTCTCGCTCGATACGGAACTCCTGAAGCCAGCCGCCCGCACGGGCCGGGGCCCGAGACGATCCTGAAAGGGAGAGCGGCCTCCCCCGAAGGCCCGGGAGCCGAGGGCTCCGGAATTCCGGGAGGTAGGTGCTCAGGAGTGGACGTGCATAGACACGCCGAAGGTTCAGGGTACGGGGCGCCGGTACGGGGGGTCAAACCAGCCCTCGGAGCCCCTGGGCCTGGTGCTCTCAGCGCACCCAGCCCATGAGCGGCTCGGTGTCCAGCCGGATCCCGACGGGCGCGGGAAGCTCGACGGCCTTGCCGAACGGGATCCGGTCCGACCGCTCGTACCGCACGCCGTCCGGCACGCTGTGCACGATCACCTCGCAGCTGTCCCTGTCGATCAGGGCATAGACCGGGATCCCGGTCTCGGCATAGGCGCGCGGCTTCTCGACGCGGTCGCGCCGGTCCGTGTCGGAGTCGGAGTCGGAGTCGGAGTCGGAGTCGTACGAGGTGACCTCGACAACCATGAGTGCGGGGCCGGCATCGGCCCACTCTCCGTGCCCGACGAACACGTCGGCGGGCGCCAGCACGCCGTCGGGCCGCGCATGTCCCGTGCGGTAGGTCTCGACACGCAGCCCCTGGTCATGGACCCACAGCTCAGGGCCCGCCTGGATGCAGATCCGGGTCAGCCACTGAATGATCCGGCCGTGATCGCCGTCCGGAACCGGCTTGACTCCCAGTTTTCCGTGGATCAGCTCCGGCCTGAGCTCTTCCGCCTCCCGCGCGAGCGATCGGGCCACGGCTTCGAACTGCTCCGACAGCAGGTGCGGCCGGTCTGCGATCGCGGTCTCCTCCTGCGGCTAAGGGAACTCGGTCCGGGGCCTCCGCTCTTCAGAATACGGACCGGGAAGGGGAACGGAAACGGGAACGGGAACGGCGGATCGTGTCGTTACCTCGATGAGCCGGGCGGCGAAGGAGCATGAGTGAACACGCGCCAGAAGGACCACGTCCCCGCCCCACAGACCCGCTGGGACGAGATCAGGCCGGGCCTCTGGATGGGCGGCCATGTCTGGACGGACACCACGGGCCTGCTGCGGCCCGTGGTGGTCACGGACGAGTTCGACCTGGTCGTCAGCGCCTTCACCCGCCCGGACCACGGCCCCGACCCGGGCGTGGACCACCTGGTCGGCGAGATCCCCGACGCCTCCCTCACCCCGCCCCAGATCCGCACGGTGCAGACCCTGGCCACGACGACGGCGGACGCGGTACGCGACGGCAGGACCGCCCTCGTCCGCTGCTACTCGGGCTACAACAGGTCCGGCCTGATCGTGGCCCAGACGCTGATGGAGCTGGACGGCCTGGAGGCCGAAGAAGCAATCGACCTGATCCGCCGCCGCCGCTCGTCGTGGGCGTTCAACAACGGCCTGTTCGAGCACTACCTGACGACGGGCCTGGACATCACGTACGTACTGACGGACCTGGACCTCCCGGACTGACACCTGCCACTCCGGCCCCGACGGCGATGACGGCCCAGACGGTCTTCCCGGGCCCGGACCGCCCGCTCACACCCCACCGCAGCGCGAGTGCCTCGACAATGACGAGCCCCCGCCCACGCTCACTGTCGACGCAGTGGTCGCCCCTGCCGGGAAGCGCGTCATGGGTGTCGGAGACCTCGACCCGCAAGAACGCGGCGTCGGGCTCGTACGCGAGCCGCACCGCGAAGCCCCGCCCGGTCACCCGCCCGTGCAGAACGGCGTTGCTCGCCAGCTCGGCGACGACGAGAGCGACGGCGTCGGACGCCTCGGAGTCGTACGGCACCCCCCACGCGTCGAGCTGCTGCAAAGCAAGCACCCGCGCCAGCCGCGCACCACGCCGGGTGGCGGAGAACCGCTGGACGAACGCACGTACGGTGACGACCACTTGAGTCTGCTGAGTCGCTGGCATGCCCCCAGCGTCCTGGCGCGAAGGGACGGTTCACCAGGTACGACACCAGTACAGCGGAGGCTGTATGGGTTCGGGCGGTGGACCGGGTGGCTAACTCCACGTAATGCTGCGTGCGTCGAGAGTTGCACAGGAACGCGTCGGAGGCGGCATGAGCAGTGAACCCGAGATGTCGGACAGCCTCAAGACCTTCGGCGCGGTACTGAAGGCGCTGAGAACGGAAGCGGGCCTGACCCAGGAGGAGTTGGCCCCACGGGTCCAGTACTCGGTCCCCTACCTCGCCAAGATCGAACAGGGCAAGCGCTACCCGCCGAAGGACCTGGTCGACAGGGCCGGCGAAGTCCTGGGCCCGACGGCGGCCCACGTACTGGAGGCGGCGGCGCACAGCTTGACGCGAAAGGCGGGGCTGGCGTCGTGGTTCCGGCAGTGGGCGGGGGTGGAGGAGGAGGCGGTGTCGCTGTACGCGTACGAGTGCCGCGTGATCCCGGGCCTGCTGCAACCGGAGACGTACATCCGTGCCGCCTTCAGCAACAGCCTCCCGCCCCTGACCGACGAGCAAGTGGAACAGCAGGTCGCGGCTCGACTCGAGCGGCAGCAACTGCTCGTGGACAAGCCCAATGTCACGTTCTGCTTCATCATCGAGCAGGCGCTCCTCGAAAGGCGCACCGGCGGGGACGACGTGACGCGAGCCCTCGTCGACCACCTGCTGGAACGGGCACGGCTCCGCAACGTGGAGATCCAGGTCATGCCCCTGCGGAGCCGCTTCCACGCCGGCCTCGACGGGCCGATCTACCTCGCCGAGACCTCGGCTCACCAGTGGATCGGCTACACCGAGAGCCAGAAGTCGAGCAGCCTGATCACCTCACCCGACGGCGTCAGCGCGCTGTTGCAGCGCTATGGAAGGATGCGAGCGCAGGCCCTCGGCGACGAGGCCACGACCGGTCTGCTGGAGCAGATGCGAGGAGCGCTATGAGCACCGTCGAACTCGACTGGTTCAAGAGCAGCTACAGCGGTACCGAGGGCGACAACTGCGTCGAGATCGCTACCACGCCGGACACCGTCCACATCCGCGACTCCAAGAACCGCCTCACCGTCCGACTTACCGTCTCCCCCAGCACCTGGTCGGCCTTCGCCACCTACGTACGGGAAGCGCGATGAGCCGCACCACCGAACTGGACTGGTTCAAGAGCAGCCACAGCGGCGGCGGCGGTGACAACTGCGTCGAGATCGCTACCACCCCCGACGCCGTCCACGTCCGCGACACCAAGGACACCGACGCGGGCCGGCTCACCCTCTCCCCCACCGTCTGGGCGGCCTTCACCGCCTACGCGCGAGAAGTGCTATGAGCCGCGCCGCAGAAGCAGAACTGGACTGGTTCAAGAGCAGCTACAGCGGCAGCGGCGGCGACAACTGCGTCGAGGTGGCCACCACCCCCGACACCGTCCACGTCCGCGACACCAAAGACACCGACGCGGGCCGGCTCACCCTCTCCCCCGCCGCCTGGGCGGCCTTCACCTCGGTCTACCGGTAGTCGGTCATAGCGCCGCCAGCCAGGACGCCGTCTCGTCCGGGTGGCCGAAGCGGTGGACGGCGAGCGGGGCGAAGCGGGGATCGCTTGCGCGGCGGGCGATTTCCGCGCGGCGCGGGGCGTGTTGGGACCAGGCCCACCACACCGGGTGTTCGCGGCTCAGCCAGCCCCTCCACGTTTCCCTGTTGCCGCCGAAGATCCGCTCGCGCGTGACGGTGCGGCGCAGCGACCGGCGCAGGACGCGGGGCATGATGACGCGCTTCGGATAGTCGAGCCAGATGACCGTGTCGGCCCGGTCCCACAGCAGGTCACGGACCTCCGGGTAGCCGAGGGAGTCCACGATCCAGCGGGACCCGGCGGTGAGCCGTGACACGTCTTCGGCAAACGTCTCGTTCGTCGCCCAGTCGGGGCCCGTGAAGTGCAGCGCGTCCATCTCGTGGTAGGTCAGGTCCAGACGGCCGGCCAGCGCTCGGGCGAGCGTCGATTTGCCCGCGCCGGTGACCCCCACCACCAAGATCCGTTCCACCCGCCGCACCCCAGAACAATTTTCTCGCGCGACCATGTCGAGAACCCGTGGCCCGCTCCGTCCCTGCTGTGAACGCGACCAGAATGGGTCGCACGCCGGCACCGAGGAGAACCATCATGGCCAAGTACCTGCTGCTCAAGCATTACCGTGGCGCTCCGGCCGCGGTCAACGACGTTCCCATGGAGAAGTGGACGCCGGACGAGGTCATCGACCACGTCCAGTACATGAAGGACTTCGCGGCCCGTCTTGAGGAGACCGGCGAGTTCGTCGACAGCCAGGCGCTCTCCCCCAAGGGGACGTTCGTCCAGTACGGCGGCGAAGGGCGTCCGCCCGTCACCGACGGTCCGTTCGCCGAGACCAAGGACCTCATCGCCGGCTGGATGGTGATCGACGTCGACAGCTACGAGCGCGCCGTCGAGCTGGCCGGGGAGCTGTCGGCCGCGCCCGGGGCAGGCGGGAAGCCGATCCACGAGTGGCTCGAACTGCGCCCGTTCCTGGGCGCGGCACCCACCGTCACGGAGTGAGCCGTACGTGAACGAGCTACTGCTCCGGAGCCTGACGCCGAGCGTCCTCGGCATCCTCGTCCGCCGCGGAGCCGACTTCGCGGCGGCCGAGGACGCCGTACAGGACGCGCTGGTCGAGGCGGTACGCGTCTGGCCTGCCGATCCTCCGCGCGACGCGAAGGGCTGGCTGGTCACGGTGGCGTGGCGCCGGTTCCTCGACGCGACGCGGGCGGACACCGCCCGCCGCCGGCGCGAGAACGTCGTGGACGAAGAACCGGCGCCCGGGCCCGCGCCGGCGGTGGACGACTCGCTCCAGCTCTACTTCCTGTGCGCCCACCCGTCGCTGACACCGTCGTCCGCCGTCGCACTCACCCTGCGCGCCGTCGGCGGGCTCACCACACGGCAGATCGCCCAGGCGTACCTCGTGCCTGAGGCGACCATGGCGCAGCGCATCAGCCGGGCCAAGCGCACGGTCTCCGGCGTACGGTTCGACCAGCCTGGCGATGTCGCGACGGTGCTGCGTGTCCTCTACCTGGTGTTCAACGAGGGGTACTCGGGCGACGTCGACCTCGCCGCCGAAGCGATCCGGCTCACCTGGCAGCTCGCGGCGGGGATCGACCACCCAGAGGTGGCGGGGCTGCTCGCGCTGATGCTGCTCCACCACGCCCGCCGCGCCGCCCGGATCGCCGCCGACGGCAGCCTGGTGCCGCTGGCCGAGCAGGACCGTGGCCGCTGGGACACCAGGTCGATCGCCGAGGGCGTCGAGATCCTGCAGACGGCCCTCGCGCGCGACCGGCTGGGCGAGTTCCAGGCGCAGGCGGCCATCGCGGCGCTCCACGCGGACGCGCGGACGGCCGCGGAGACCGACTGGGTGCAGATCGTCGAGTGGTACGACGAACTCGCCCGCCTGACCGACAGCCCGGTCGTCCGCCTCAACCGCGCGGTCGCCGTGGGCGAGGCGGACGGCCCGCGCGCGGGCCTGGCGGCGCTCGATGCACTGGACGACACACTCCCCCGCCACACCGCGGTGGCCGCGTACCTCCACGAACGCGACGGCGACCTGACCACGGCGGCAAAGCTCTACGCGGAGGCCGCGAAGAAGGCCCCCACCCTGGCGGAACGCACCCACCTGACCCGCCAGGCAGCCCGCCTCAACTCCCGCCCCCGCTGACAGCTCACAGCTCGCCCGAAACAGAACGGTGCCCCGCCCTGTATGTGACAGGACGGGGCACCGGGGAGGTACTACCGAAGGCTCAGTCTTCGGTCGGTGCTGACACGCTCGGTGACGACGTCTGCTCGGCCGCCGAGGTCTTCTTCGACGCCGACTTGGCCGTCTTCTTGACGGTCGTCTTCTTGGTCGCCGCCTTCTTGGCCGTCGTCGTCTTCTTGGCGGCGGCCTTCTTCGCCGGGGCCTTCTTCGCCGCGGCCTTGCGGGCCGTCTTCTTGGCCGGGGCCGCGGCCGGAGCCTCGGACTCGGCTGCGGCGACGCCTGCGGGTTCGGCTTCCGGCGTGGGCTCGGTCGACGCTGCCACCACCACGACCGCCGCTT
>NZ_JTIY01000001.1:3787661-3789995 GCF_000818175.1 Streptomyces sp. AcH 505 | reverse complement strand
GGGCCGGCGGCTCGGTGACGACCTCGGCCTCCACCGGCTCGGCGGTCCGCGGCGAACCGGCCGGGGCCGACGCCTTGCGGGACGCCCTGCGGCGGCCGCGGCCACGCGCCGAAGCCTCCGCCTCGGCCACGCTGTTGAACAGTTCCTCGTCCGGCGCGAACTCGGGCTCGGCGAACGGGACCGGGGTCGCCACCTCGGCGGCCAGCTCGGCCTCGGACTCCGTCTCCAGCTCGGGCTCGGTCAGGACGTCCGTGTACTCGTGCTCGTGGTCGTGGTCCGCACCCGAGGAACCGCCACGGCCGCGCTTCTTGGAGCGCTTGCCGTTGCCGCCGCCACCGGACGCCGTCGGCATCTCCATGTGGACGATGACGCCACGGCCGTTGCAGTGCACGCAGGTCTCGGAGAACGACTCCAGCAGCCCCTGGCCGACCCGCTTACGGGTCATCTGGACCAGGCCCAGCGAGGTCACCTCGGCGACCTGGTGCTTCGTACGGTCCCTGCCGAGGCATTCGAGCAGCCGGCGCAGCACCAGGTCCCTGTTGGACTCCAGCACCATGTCGATGAAGTCGATGACGACGATGCCGCCCAGGTCACGCAGGCGCAGCTGGCGGACGATCTCCTCGGCCGCCTCCAGGTTGTTCCTGGTGACGGTCTCCTCCAGGTTGCCGCCCTGGCCGGTGAACTTGCCGGTGTTGACGTCGACCACGACCATGGCCTCGGTCTTGTCGATCACCAGCGAACCACCGCTCGGCAGCCAGACCTTGCGGTCGAGCGCCTTCATCAGCTGCTCGTCGATGCGGTACGTCGCGAAGACGTCCACCTCGCTCGTCCAGCGCGTCAGCCGGTCGGTGAGGTCGGGGGCGACGTGCTCGACGTAGCCGTGGATGGTCTCCCACGCCTCGTCGCCGCTGACGATGACCTTGGTGAAGTCCTCGTTGAAGATGTCGCGGACGACCCGGACGGTCATGTCCGGCTCGCCGTAGAGCAGCGTGGGGGCGTTGCCGCCGCCCTTCGTCTTCTTCTTGATCTCTTCCCACTGGCCCTGCAGCCGCTCGACGTCGCGGCGCAGCTCGTCCTCGCTGGCGCCCTCGGCGGCGGTACGGACGATGACGCCCGCGTCCTCGGGGACGATCTTCTTGAGGATGGTCTTGAGCCGGGAGCGCTCGGTGTCGGGCAGCTTGCGGCTGATCCCGGTCATCGAGCCCTCGGGCACGTAGACGAGGTAGCGGCCGGGCAGCGACACCTGGCTCGTCAGACGCGCGCCCTTGTGGCCGATCGGGTCCTTCGTCACCTGGACGAGGACCGACTGACCCGACTTGAGCGCGGTCTCGATACGGCGCGGGCCGTTGGCCATGCCCAGCGCCTCGAAGTTGACCTCACCGGCGTACAGGACGGCGTTGCGTCCCTTGCCGATGTCGACGAAGGCGGCCTCCATGGACGGCAGTACGTTCTGCACCTTGCCCAGGTAGACGTTGCCGACGTAGCTGGTGGCCTGCTCCTTGTTGACGTAGTGCTCCACGAGCACGTTGTCCTCGAGAACGCCGATCTGGGTGCGCTCGCCGTTCTGGCGGACGACCATGACGCGCTCGACGGCCTCGCGGCGGGCGAGGAACTCGGCCTCGGTGATGATCGGCACCCGGCGGCGGCCCTGCTCGCGGCCTTCGCGGCGGCGCTGCTTCTTGGCCTCCAGACGGGTCGAGCCCTTGATGGACTGCACCTCGTCCGAGCTGGTGCTGTGCTCCCTGTCGCGTTCGCGCTCTTCCTTCTTGCGCGGCTCGCGGACCTTGACGACGGTGCGCTCGGGGTCGTCGGCGCCGTTGCCGCTCTCGGCCTCGCCACCGCCGTCACCGCTGCGGCGACGGCGACGACGCCTGCGCCTGCTGCTGGACGAGCCGCCACCGGAGGATTCGGCGTCGTGGTCGTCGTTGTCGTCGTGCTCGTCGTGGTCGTCCGCTTCGTCGGACTGTTCGGCGCGGTCGGAACGTCCGCCGTCGTCGGCGTGGTCCGTCCGGTCCGCGTGGTCCGCGTGGTCGTCCGACTGCTCGTCCTGCGACTCGTCCGTGTCAGCTGCCTCACCGCGACGGCGGCGACGGCCGCCCCTGCGGCGGCGGCGCGACGGGCGGTCCTCGTACTCGTCGGTGTCGTCGGCGTCAGCGCCGTCGGCGTCCTGGGCCTGCTCGTCCTCGTCGCCCGCTTCGTCCACGGGCTCCTGCGGCGTCTCCTGGACGGGCTGCGGGGCCTCCACCGGCTCGGCGGCGGCCTCACCACGGCGGCGGCGCCTGCTGCGGCGGCCCGACGGCTCGGCGGCGGGTTCGGGGGTGGCGGCGGCCGGTG
>NZ_JTIY01000001.1:3736041-3786747 GCF_000818175.1 Streptomyces sp. AcH 505 | reverse complement strand
CCGCGCGGCGCCTGCGCCGCGGCGGCAGCGTGTCGCTGGGGGTGTTGTTGTCGTTCTCACTGTTCTCGTTCCCGGCGTTACCGGGCGAAGTCGAGTCAATGGGCATGCGGGCGGTTCTCCCGTCACGCTCCCGGGCGCCGCGCCTGATTCCGGTCCGGCCGCGGCCCGCGCGATGCGCGGATTGCCGCCGTCCGGGGCGCGGGCGCCGCACGGGAGCTGCTGTGTCTGGCTCGCCGGTTCCCTACGCGGTTACGTACGGCCTGGCGAAAGTCTTCTGGTCTGCGCGCCGCCCGGCCCAGGTGGCTCCCGGATGCCAGGGCTGCGCTACAACGACCGCCCTACGCGGAACCTGCACCTTCCGGCGCCTTCGCGGCGGCGGGTCCGGCGGCCTTGGAAGGGCCGGCCAGGACTGCCTCGCGGTCGGGCGCGAGCGGGTCGGTCACACTGCCGGACTCCTCGTCGAAGAGCCCCTGCGCCAGCCTGGTCACCGCTGCGGGGACCGGCGGCGCCAGGTCGGCCACAGCTCGGAGACCGGACAGGACGTCGTCGGGTCGAACGGCAGGTGTCAGGTGCCGAACCACCAGCCGCAGTATCGCACAGGGCGTGTCCTGCGGCCTATCGGCCGGTGCGGTGGCCGACACGTCGACCACTTCGAGGCCTGCCACGGCGCTGCGGGCGTCGAAGGTGCGGACGCCGTTCTTCATCAGCCGGGTCACTTCGACCGTCTCGGCCGCGAGGAAGGCGGACACGGCGTGTCCCGCCTCCTGCGGCTCCACGCCGACCAGCCGCAGCTCCCACACGGAAGCGGTCAGCCGGTCGGCGAGGCCCGAGGTACTGGCCTCGACGGCGTCGGTGATGTCCAGCCCCGCCGGCAGTGAAGCGTCCAGCAGGGCCCGCAGCTCTTCGGGGTCGCGACGGTCGGCCAGGGCGATCTCCAGGAACTCGGCCTCGCTGCCCGTGCCGGTGGGTGCGGCATTGGCGTACGACACCTTGGGGTGCGGAGTGAATCCCGCCGAGTACGCCATCGGCACCTCGGCACGGCGCAGTGCCCGCTCGAAGGCGCGCTGGAAGTCGCGGTGGCTGGTGAACCGGAGGCGACCGCGCTTGGTGTAGCGCAGTCTGATGCGCTGCACCGTCGGTGCGGGCGGCGGGCCTTCGGGCTGTCGCTTGCCCAGTGGTTCTCTCCTCGATGAAGGCGCTAGCCCTGATCGCTCAGGGACACTTCGGGTGCGGGCACCGCGCCGGGGACAGTCGTTGTACTACCCAGAGTACGCGTACGGTCCTCATTCGGTTCCCGAGGTCCCGGCTTCCTGGGCGGTCCGGCGAGTACCCGCCACGCGTCCTTCCGCGCCTGCCGCACGCTCTGCCGCGCGCTGCGGAACGTCTCGCGCGCCGCCCGGCCGGCGGCGAGCGACGCCGCCTTCGCCGGGGCGAGGACGCTGCCGCGTATCCAGTGACCCACCGGCGTGCACACGTACCGGTACGTCCAGCGCGCCGGCCGGCCGACAACGTGCCAGGCCAGCCAGGCGAGAGCGCGGCCCACGGCGTGCGACACGTACCCGGCGGCCCGCCAGCCGAAGGCGAGGGCCGCGCCGATCTCGCGCCCCACCGGTGCCAGGATCCTGCGGTACAGCCAGCCGAGGGGGGCGACCAGCAGGACGAGTACGAGCCATACGACGGCGGCCCACCCGGCGCGCGCGAGGAACACCAGACCCCGGCCGATGCCCGCCAGCACCCAGGCGATGCCGTGGCCGACGGGGGTGAGCACGTCGCGGTACGTCCACGCGACGGGCACCACCAGTCCGTAGTACACCAGCGGTACCAGCACGTACCGCCACAGCGCCACCCACGGCCACACCAGCAGCGCCGTCCCCAGCCACCCCATCCCGCGGCCGAGCGGCGTGAGCAACGTCTCGTAGAGCCAGCCCAGCGCGCTGCCGATGCCACGGCCCGCCGGGGCGAGCACCTCGCGGCAGATCCACACCACGGGCACCACCAGCCCGTAGTAGACCACCGGCACCAGCGCGTACCGCCACAGCGCCACCACCAGCCACAGCAGCCCGCGCCCGAGGGGTGTCAGCAGCTTCTCGTAGAGCCAGACCAGCGGGACCTCGATCAGCACGTGCCCGAGCGTGCCGAGCGTGCGCCCCAGCAGCCGGGCACCAACCGCCAGGAGGTCCCAGATCATCCGGACCGGCACGACGAGCACCAGCACCACGATCCGGACCGGGATCCGCACGGCCACGGTCAGACAGCCCTCGCCGCCTTCGTACGGCTCCGGCGGCCGGCGGTTCGCGCGCGTCTGCGGCGGCTTGTCGAGGTCCATGCCACCAAGGACGCCTTAGACGCCTGTTCGGATCCAGAAGCGCAGCTTTCCGGCCCGCTGGTCCTCCAGCACACCGCCCGCGGCCTCGATCACCCGCCGTGAGGCGATGTTCGTGGTGTCGCAGGTGACCAGCGCCGACTCGATGCCGAGCCGGTGCGCGACGGGCAGCGAGCCACGCAGCATCGCGGTCGCGTGCCCCCGCCTGCGGGCGCTCGGACGTACGGCGTAGCCGATGTGACCGCCGATCTCGGCCAGGAACCGGTTGAGCCGGTGCCGGACGGAGAGCCGGCCGAGGAAGGTGTCGCCCTCGACGTACCAGACCGTGGTCATCGGCACCCATCCCGCGACGCGCGGGGTCTCCTCCAGCGGCTCGGCGTTGAGCCCGGCCACGTACCGCGCGAAGACCTCGGGTCTGTGCCAGGTGTCGGCGTACTCCTCCATCTCGTGGACGAGCAGCGACCGTTCGTCGGCGCCCTCCTCCACGAACTCCTGCATCGCGTCGAGGAAGGAGCGGTGGATCCGGACGTCGGGGGCGATGAGGTGCGGCATCGCCTCATTGTGCAGGAAGGGGTGTTGACACGCCTGGCTAATGACATTAGCTTAATGGCTACACACCTTAACCAACCAGGGAGTGACCATGACGGAGTTCCTGAAGCTCGACGGCGGACAGCTCGCTTACGACGTGTCCGGAGAGGGCGGGCTGATCGTGCTCGCCCACGGAATGGGCGACAACAGGTCGGCCTTCCGGGCGCTGGCCGACCTGCTCGTGGCGGCCGGCCACCGGGTCGCCTCCTTCGACCAGCGCGGCCACGGCGAGTCCAGCACCGGCTGGGACTCGTACACCCGCACCGACGCCGCGGGCGACATCCTCGCCCTGGTCCGGCACCTCGGCGGCGGCCCGGCCGTGATCGTGGGCCACTCGTTCGCCGGCGGCGCTGCGACCGTCGCGGCGGCCCAGGAGCCGGAGCTGGTCAGCGCGGTCGTCGAGATCGGCCCGTTCACCCGCGCGCAGAAGATGGACCTGGGCGCGCTCGTCTCCAACGGCCGCTACCGCAAGGGCCTGTCCCTGCTCACGGCCACCGGCCTGTTCCGCAGTGTCGGCGCCTGGAAGCGCTACCTCGACCACGCCTACCCGGGCGTCAAGCCGGCCGGGTACGCCGAGCACATCGCCTCAGTCGAGGCCGATCTGCGCAGGCCGGGCCGGATGGCCGTGGTCGCCAAGATGGGCATGTCGGCGCCGAAGGACGCCGGCGCCGCGCTCGGCTCGGTCCGCTGCCCGACGCTGATCGTCGAAGGCACCCTCGACCCCGACTGGGCCGACCCCAAGGCCGAGGGCGAGGCCATCGTGGCCGCGCTGCCCGCCGGGCTCGGCAGCCTGACGATGATCGAGGGCGCGGGCCACTACGCCCACGCGCAGTTCCCCGACGCCGTCGCCGCCGACATCCTCGCCTTCCTCAAGGAGGGCGCGCGTGCCTAGGGCCTCCCTCTCCGCCGACGCGGTCGTCGAGGTCGCGATGAACCTCCTCGACGAGAAGGGCCTCGCGGCCCTGACCCTCTCGGCGGTCGCGTCCCGCGCGGGCGTCGCGACCCCGTCCCTCTACAAGCACGTACGCAGCCTCGCGGAGCTGCGCCAGCTCATGTCCGCACGGATCATGACCGAGATCGCCGACGAGATCGGCCACGCGGTACTCGGCCGCTCGGCCGACGAGGCCACCCGCGCGCTGATGCTCGCCTGGCGCCAGTACGTCGTACGCCACCCGCACCGTTACGCGGCGCTCAACCAGGCCCCCGACCCGGCGACCGCCGACGCCGGCATGCGGCTGATCGACATCATGCTGGCCACCCTGCGCGCCTACGGCCTGTCGGACTCGGCCGCCATCCACGCGGTCCGCTGCCTGCGCGCCACGGTCCACGGCTTCGCGCTCCTGGAGGCCGAGGGCGCGTTCGGCCTCCCGGAGAAGCTGGACGACACCTACGACCTGATGATCCACATGTTCCTCACCGGCCTGCCCACCGCGGAATGACATCCCGCGGTGGCGCCGGTGAAGCCGCTACTTGACGACCGTGAGGGGCAGCAGCTTCTTGCCCGTCGGGCCGATCTGGATCTCGGTGTCCAGCTGCGGGCAGACGCCGCAGTCGAAGCACGGGGTCCAGCGGCAGTCGTCCACCTCTGTCTCGTCCAGCGCGTCCTGCCAGTCCTCCCAGAGCCAGTCCTTGTCCAGGCCGGAGTCCAGGTGGTCCCAGGGCAGCACCTCTTCGTAGGTGCGCTCGCGGGTGGTGTACCAGGCGACGTCCACGCCGAAGTGCGGGAGCGTCTTCTCGGCGCAGGCCATCCAGCGGTCGTAGCTGAAGTGCTCACGCCAGCCGTCGAAACGGCCGCCGTCCTCGTAGACCGCGCGGATCACGGCGCCGGTGCGGCGGTCGCCGCGGGAGAGCAGGCCCTCGACGATGCCGGGCTTGCCGTCGTGGTAGCGGAAGCCGATGGAGCGGCCGTACTTCTTGTCGGCGTGGATCTTGTCGCGCAGCTTCTTCAGCCGGGCGTCGGTCTCCTCCGCCGAGAGCTGCGGCGCCCACTGGAACGGGGTGTGCGGCTTGGGTACGAAGCCGCCGATGGAGACCGTGCAGCGGATGTCGTTCTGCCCGGAGACCTGCCGGCCCTCGGCGATGACCTTGACCGCCATGTCGCCGATCTGCAGCACGTCCTCGTCGGTCTCGGTGGGCAGCCCGCACATGAAGTAGAGCTTCACCTGGCGCCAGCCGTTGCCGTACGCCGTGGAGACCGTACGGATCAGGTCCTCTTCCGAGACCATCTTGTTGATGACCTTGCGCAGCCGCTCCGAGCCGCCCTCCGGGGCGAAGGTCAGACCCGACCTGCGGCCGTTCCTGGTCAGCTCGTTGGCCAGGTCGACGTTGAAGGCGTCGACCCGGGTCGAGGGCAGGGAGAGACCGACCTTGTCCTCCTCGTACCGGTCGGCGAGGCCCTTGGCGATGTCGCCGATCTCGCTGTGGTCGGCGGAGGAGAGCGACAGCAGGCCGACCTCCTCGAAGCCGGTGGCCTTCAGGCCCTTCTCGACCATCTCGCCGATCCCGGTGATGCTGCGCTCGCGCACCGGGCGGGTGATCATGCCGGCCTGGCAGAAGCGGCAGCCCCGGGTGCAGCCGCGGAAGATCTCCACCGACATCCGCTCGTGCACGGTCTCGGCGAGCGGCACGAGCGGCTGCTTCGGGTACGGCCACTCGTCGAGGTCCATGACCGTGTGCTTGGAGACCCGCCACGGCACGCCCGACCTGTTCGGTACGACGCGGCCGATGCGCCCGTCGGGCAGGTACTCGACGTCGTAGAAGCCCGGCACGTACACCCCGCCGGTCTTCGCCAGCCGCAGCAGTACGCCCTCGCGGCCGCCGGGGCGGCCCTCCGCCTTCCAGGCGCGGACGATCTCGGTGATCTCCAGGACGGCCTGCTCGCCGTCGCCGATCACGGCGCAGTCGATGAACTCGGCGATCGGCTCGGGGTTGAAGGCGGCGTGCCCGCCGGCCAGCACGATCGGGTGGTCCACGGTCCGGTCGGCGGCGTTGAGCGGGATGCCCGCCAGGTCCAGGGCCGTCAGCATGTTCGTGTAGCCCAGCTCGGTGGAGAAGCTGAGACCGAAGACGTCGAAGGCGCCGACGGGCCGGTGCGAGTCCACGGTGAACTGCGGGACGTGATGCTCGCGCATCAGCTCTTCGAGGTCGGGCCACACGCTGTACGTGCGCTCGGCGAGCACGCCCTCGCGCTCGTTCAGCACCTCGTAGAGGATCATGACGCCCTGGTTGGGCAGCCCGACCTCGTACGCGTCCGGGTACATCAGTGCCCACCGGACGTCGCAGGAGTCCCACGGCTTGACCGTGGAGTTGAGCTCGCCGCCGACGTATTGGATCGGCTTCTGCACATGCGGGAGAAGGGCTTCAAGCTGGGGGAAGACCGATTCGGCAGGCATCAGGCAGATCTCTCAGAGCTGGGCGCACGGACTGTCGGGGACGGCCATCCAGACTACCCCGGTGCTCAGCCCGTCAGCGCCGACCGCCATTTCCTGCGGGACGACTCGGCCCAGACCACGGTCAGTTCACGCTCCAGCGCCGCCGAGCGCGCTTCTTCCTCGCCGTACAGGAGGCCCCAGGTGAAGGCGGTCTCACCGGCGGCGTGCGCCGCTATGCCGATCTCGCGCAGCGTCTCACGTGCGACGACGCTGTCCTGGTGGTCGCCGAGCGTGCTCTGCACGTCCTTCACGCGCTTGCGGAACCGGTCGGCCGGCTTGCCGAGGGCGGGGGTCGCCGCCTCGGCCGCGTACCGGGCGCGCTTGGCCGCCTTGCGGGCGCTGTGCAGCGCCACGTCGCGCTCCTTGCCCGGGGCGAGGGACAGCGCGTGCTCGGTACGGCGGGCCAGCCGGGCGTAGCCCTTCAGCAGCGCCCGCGGCAGCACCGTGCCGGGGGTCCGCTCGGCGCCCTTGCGCAGCGGGGGTTCGGTGAGCAGCGCGTCCAGGGCGGTCAGCAGCGCGCGGTAGCGCTCGCTGTCGAGTACGGCGAGGGTGCGCTCGCGGGAGCCGGAGCGCCGGGCGACGCTCCAGATCCGCAGCCTGCTCTCCACCGGGCCGAGCAGCAGGGTCCTCGGTACGTCGTCGATGTGGGCGGAGAGCCGCTGGGTCAGCACCTCGTTGTCCCGGTCGACGCCCAGCTCGCCGGCGAGCCAGCGCAGCTCCGTGCCGATCGGGTCGGTGACCGACCGGTCGAGCACCTTCCGGTAGCTGCGGAAGGCGGAGCGCAGCCTGCGGGTGGCGACCCGCAGCTGGTGGACGGAGTCGGGCAGGTCGCGGCGGACGGCGGGGTCCTGGGTGACGATCGCCTCGATCTGGGCACGCAGATACGCGAGGACGTGATCGCCTGCTGTCCCGGACGGCCCCGTGGCGTCGCGTGCCGCCGGCGCGGTCTCCTGGAGCGCCCTGCTGAGTTTGGACGGCGCCACCGCCGGGCGCAGGCCCGCCTTGCGGAGCTTCTTCTCGACGGCATCGAGGACGGCCGGGTCGGCGCCCTCGGCCAGTTCGACCTCGACCTCGGTCCAGGCGGCGGTGGCCGGGTGTCCTGCCACGGCTCCGGCGAGGCGCTCGGCGCGTACGGTGTCGACGCTCACCTCGGCGAGCCGTTCGCCGTCGGCCGCGTACAACTGGCTGACGTCCCGGGCGGTCCGCAGCCTGACGACGGGGACGAGCGGGGCGCCGAGGGTGCGGGCGCTCGCGAGCGCCACCAGCTCGTCGGGGACGGTGTCGCCCAGCGGTGCCCGCAGCTCGTCGCGTATCCCGGTCGCGACGGGGAACTTGAGATGCCAGCCGGCGTCGTCGCCGCCCTCTCTGCGGCGCAGCGTGAGCCGGCCGGCCGCCAGGCGCTGGTCGGCGGTGTCGTAGTAGACGGCGTCGAGTTCGACGACCCCCTCGGCGAGGACGGACGCGACGCCGCGGGCCCGGGTCAGGTCCGGGAGCCCGGCAGGTCCTTCGGCGTCCGGCAGCTCGGGGAGTTCGTACTTCCGTTCGATCTCGCGCTTGGTGTCCGCCATATAGGGAACCTAACCGCGATAACCATGCCTAATCGCCCGCGCCGCCACCGATGACGGTGGCGGCGCGGGCGAGGCGGATCACATGGGGCGGTGTCGCTAGGCGGACATCGGTCTCTGCACTCTGATCGACTGGAGCAGTCCCACCGCGATCCAGACCGCGAACATCGACGAGCCTCCGTACGAGACAAAGGGCAGCGGCAGCCCCGCCACCGGCATGATCCCGAGCGTCATCCCGATGTTCTCGAACGCCTGGAAACCGAACCAGGCGATGATCCCGGCGGCGACGACCGTGCCGTACAGCTCCGTCGTCTCGCGGGCGATCCGGCAGGCGCGCCACAGCACGACGCCGAGCAGCAGCAGTATCAGACCGGCACCGAGGAAGCCCAGTTCCTCACCGGCGACGGTGAAGACGAAGTCGGTCTGCTGCTCGGGCACGAACTGCCCGGTGGTCTGCGAGCCGTGGAACAGCCCCGTGCCGGTCAGACCGCCCGAGCCGATCGCGATCCGCGCCTGGTTGGTGTTGTAGCCGACACCCGCCGGGTCCAGGTCCGGGTTGGCGAAGGCGGCGAACCGGTTGATCTGGTACTCGTCGAGGATCCCGAGCGCCGCGACCAGGAAGGCGCCGAGCACCCCGGCGCCGATCAGCCCGAGCACCCAGCGGTTGGCGGCGCCGGACGCCAGCAGACAGCCGAGCACGATCACCGCCATGACCATCACCGAACCGAGGTCCGGCATCAGCATGATGATCGCCATCGGCAGGACGGCGAGGCCGAGCGCCTTGGCGACCGTGCGGTGGTCCGGATACGGCTGGTCCCCCGCGTCCACCCGGGACGCCAGCACCATCGCCATCCCCAGCAGGATGGTGATCTTCACGAACTCCGACGGCTGGATCGAGAAGCCGCCGCCGATCACGATCCACGCGTGCGCGCCGTTGATCGTGGCGCCGAGCGGGGTGAGCACCGCGAGGATCAGCACCACGGACAGCCCGTACAGCACCGGTACCGCGCCGCGCAGGGTGCGGTGGCCCAGCCAGACCGTCGCGATCATCAGGCCGAGCCCGATGCCGGTGTTCATGACGTGCCGGATGAGGAAGTAGTACGGGTCGCCGTTGTTCAGCTGGGTGCGGTTACGCGTCGCCGACCACACCAGCATCGAGCCGATGAACGACAGCGCGAGGGCCGAGAACAGCAGCGGCCAGTCGAGCCTGCGCACCAGCGAGTCGCGGGCGGCGAGCTTGGCCCACGTACCGCGCTCGGGACCGTATCCGGAGACGGAGAAGCCACTTGTGCCGGCCATCGGTCAGTCCCTCCGTGCCGGTGTCAGGGGTGCTCCCGCGACCGTCTGGGTGCCGCCGGGATCGGTGGGGGCGGCGGGCGCCGACGGTGGCGCCGTCGGGTCGACCGGCTCCTTCTTCTTCGGCAGCTGGTACGGCTTGAGGGTCGGCGCGTCGATCGAACCGTCCGGCTGGATCTTGGGGAGCGTCTTGACCGGCTTGGGCATCAGGGCGTTCTTCGGATTCAGATTGCCGTCGGCGTCGATCCCGTACATCGCCTCGTAGATCTTGCGGACGGCGGGACCCGAACCGCCGGAGCCGGTGCCGCCCTGCGAGATCGTCATCACGATCGCGTAGTCCTTGGTGTAGGTCGAGAACCAGGACGTGGTCTGCTTGCCGGCGACCTCCGCCGTACCCGTCTTGGCGTGCAGCTTGATCTTGTCCTGCGGCCAGCCGCCGAACTGCCAGGCGGCGGTACCGCTGGTGACCACGCCTTCCAGCGCCTTGTTCATGTACGCCAGGGTCTGCTTGCTGTCCGGCAGCTTGCCCGCCACCTCCGGCTTGATCTCCTGCACCTTCTTGCCGTCGGCGCTGACGATGGCCCGGCCGAGTGACGGCTGGTACATCGTGCCGCCGTTGGCGATGGCGGAGTAGATCACGGCCTCCTGGATCGGGGTCAGCAGCGTGTCGCCCTGGCCGATCGCGTAGTTGACGGAGTCACCGGCGCGCACCCTGTTGCCGTCCACGCAGTTCTCGAACTCGATCTGCTGGACGTAGTTGCCGTCCTTCTTGCCCTGCTTGCACCACAGGGCCTTGTTGGCCTCCCAGTACGCCTGCTTCCACTGGCGGTCGGGCACCCGGCCCTTGACCTCGTTGGGCAGGTCGATCCCGGTCTTCTTGCCGAGCCCGAACTGGTGGGCCGTCTTGAAGAAGTAGTCCTTGGGGTGCTTCGGGTTGTTGCCGCCGTCCTTCTTCCACTGGTCGTAGGCCAGGTAGTAGAAGACGGTGTCGCAGGAGACCTCAAGGGCCCTGCCGATGCTGATGTCGCCGAAGTTCTCGCCCTCGAAGTTCTTGAACTCGCGGTTGCCGATGGTCATCGACGAGGTGCAGGGGTAGCCGCCGTCCGGCGCGTATCCGGCGTTGATGGCCGCGCTGGTCGAGATGACCTTGAAGGTCGATCCCGGGGCCGACTGACCCTGTATGGCGCGGTTCAGCAGCGGATAGTTGGACGACGCCTTGGTGAGCTTCTTGTAGTTCTTGGCGGAGATGCCGCCGGCCCACACGTTCGGGTCGAACGTCGGCGCGCTGGCCATCGCGATGACCCGCCCGGTGTGCACGTCCATCACGACGGCGGCGCCCGAGTCGGCCTTGTAGTAGCTGTTGGTGACCGAGTCCCAGGTCTTGCGCAGGGTCTTCATGGCCGCCGCGAGTTCCTTCTCGGTCAGCGCCTGGATCCGCGAGTCGATGCTCGTGACCAGATTGCTGCCGGGCACCGCGGGTGTCGCGCCGGCCTTGCCGATGACCCGGCCGAGGTTGTCCACCTCGTAGCGGGTCACCCCCGACTTGCCGCGCAACTGCTGGTCGTAGCTGTTCTCCAGACCCGCCCTGCCGACCGAGTCGGAGCGCAGCAGCGGGTTGTCCGTCTTCTCCGAGCCCGCCACCTCGTCGTCGGTGACCGGGCCGAGGTAGCCCAGCTCCTGCGAGGCGTTGGCCCCTGCGGGCGCCGGGTAGCGGCGCAGCGCGGTCGGTTCTGCGGTGATGCCGGGGAAGTCCTCGGTGCGCTCGCGGATCTGCAGCGCCTGCTGGGTGGTGGCCTCGGTGGTGACCGGGATCGGCTGGTAGGGCGAGCCGTTCCAGCAGGGCTGCGGGGTCTTCGCGTCGCAGAGCCTGACCTTCTGGATGACGTCGGCCGGCTTCATCCCGAGGACACCGGCGAGCCGGGTCAGTACGGCCTTGCCGTCGTCCGGCATCTTCATCAGGTCGGTGCGGCTGGCCGACACGACGAGACGGGTCTCGTTGTCGGCGAGGGGCACGCCCTTGTTGTCGAGGATCGAGCCGCGGACGGCCGGCTGGACGACCTGCTGTACGTGGTTGTTCTTGGCCTCGTCCGTGTACTCCTGGCCGTTGCGCACCTGGAGGTACCAGAGCCGGCCGCCGAGGGTGAGCAGCAGGGAGAAGACGAGGACCTGAATGACGATCAGCCGGATCTGTACCCGGGGGGTACGCCCGGTCTCCGGAATGTTGCTCACAGTCGTTTGACCCCCTTGATACGTCCGGCCCGTGCCGCGCGGCTGCGTGCCGTCTTGATCCGCATGCCGCCGCGCTGGCCGCCGATCTTCAGACCGGTGCCGGCGCCGAGCCAGCCGGCCGCCACGTCCGCGCCGCCCCCGCTGTTCTTCTGGCTCTCGGCGAGCGGGTCGTTGTCGGCGCGTCTGGCGAGCCACATGACCAGCGGGACCACGAACGGCGCCAGCAGCAGATCGTAGACAGCGGCGGTGAACAGCAGGCTGCCGAGACCCACATGGCGGGCGGCGGTGTCACCGACGAGCGCGCCGACGCCCGCGTAGAGCAGGGTCGAGCCGACGGCGGCCGCGACGACCGCGGTCATCGGCGCGAGCGCCGATCTGATCTGGCCCTTCTCCGGGCGTACCAGGCCCGCCGCGTAACCGATCACGCAGAGCACCAGCGCGTAGCGGCCGGCCGCGTGGTCGGCGGGCGGCGCGAGGTCGGTCAGCAGGCCGGCCCCGAAGCCGATGAAGGCGCCGGCCGTGTGCCCGTACACGAAGGCGAGGGCGAGGACGACGAGGAGCATGAGGTCGGGCACGGCGCCGGGCAGATGAAGCCGGGCGAGGACCGACACCTGGACGACGAGGGCGACCACGACCAGGGCGGTCGAGAGCAGAATCCGGTTGATACGCATGGGGATCAGCTCTATTCCTGCTCGTCGTACGGGTCGTCGCCGTCGCCCGGTGGATCGCCCGCGTTGTTCTGGGGCCGTACGGCGGCGTCGTCGGTGGTGAGATCGGGCGCGTTGCTCTGCACGCCGCCGTTCGGCACGGTGTTCGTACCGTCGGCGTTGGCCGAGGGGGTGACCGTGACGGTGACGGTGGGCGTCGGGGTCGCACGCGGCTTCGGCGGCAGCACGGTGTCACGCGGGTCCGTGCGGGGTGCCTGGACGACGACACCGACGATGTCGAGCTTGGTGAAGCCGACGAAGGGCCGCACCTGGATGGTCCTGGTCAGACCGCCGTTGGACGGGTCGACCCGGACGACCTGGCCGACCGGCACCCCCGGCACGAACGGCTTGTCCTTGCTGGAGCCGAACGTGACGAGCCGGTCGCCCTTCTTGACCTTGGACTTGCCGTTGAGGAGCTGGACGGAGAGCGGCCGGTCGCCCTGCCCCGTCGCGAAGCCCAGCTCGTTGCTCTTCTCCATACGCGTGCCGACGGTGAAGTCGGGGTCGTTGGCGAGCAGAACGGTCGAGGTGCCGGGACCGACGGTGGTGACCCGGCCGACGAGTCCGTCGCCGTTGAGCACCGTCATGTCGCGCTTGATGCCGTCCCTGGCGCCCGCGTCGATGGTCACCGTCCAGGAGAAGCCCTGGGCCGCTCCTATCGCGATGACCTCGGCGCCCTTGATGCCGTACTGTCCCGCGCCGGCCTTCTTCAGCATGCCGTCCAGCTCACGCACCCGGCTGCGGTTGCGGTCGTCGCTGCCCAGCTTCTGTTTGAGAGCCGCGTTCTGCTGCTCCAGGGTGCTGATGCGGTTGTGGCGTTCGCCGGAGTCCCGTACCGCGCTTATGGCGTTCCCGACCGGGTCGACGCCTGCCGCGACGCCGTCCTCCACCGGACCGAGGACGGTGGCGGCGGCCTGCCGCGCGCCGTCGACGGGGGAATCCTCACCCCCGCGGATGTCGACCGTGATCAGTGCGAACGCGATGGCGATCAGCAGCACCAGGAGCAGACGACTCTCCTTTGTGTCCCTCACGTGCGGCGGCCGTGCCTTCCTCGTAGGAATGGTTGTGCCTGTATATCAACCGTCCGCCGGACGAAGAGAAGCCGGTCGTACGGCGGACAATTCGAGGATTTCGTCACCTGCGGGGCTGAGCGTCCAGTACCTGCTGGAGAGCCTCGAATTCCTCTACGCATTTACCGGACCCGAGTGCGACGGAGTCCAGCGGGTTCTCGGCGATATGGATGGGCATGCCGGTCTCGCGGCGCAGCCGCTCGTCCAGGCCGCGCAGCAGCGCGCCGCCGCCGGTCAGGACGATCCCGCGGTCCATCACGTCGCCGGACAGCTCCGGCGGGCACTTGTCGAGCGTCGTCTTCACGGCGTCGACGATCGCGTTGACCGGCTCCTCGATGGCCTTGCGGACCTCGGCGGCCGAGATGACCACGGTCTTCGGCAGTCCCGACACGAGGTCACGGCCGCGGATCTCGGTGTGCTCGTCCTTGTCGAGGTCGTACGCCGAGCCGATGGTGATCTTGATGCTCTCGGCGGTGCGCTCACCGAGGAGGAGCGAGTACTCCTTCTTGATGTGCTGGATGATCGCGTTGTCCAGCTCGTCGCCGGCGACCCGGATCGACTGTGCCGTGACGATTCCGCCGAGCGAGATGACGGCGACCTCGGTCGTGCCGCCGCCGATGTCCACCACCATGTTGCCGGTGGCCTCGTGGACGGGCAGTCCTGAGCCGATGGCCGCTGCCATGGGCTCCTCGATGATGTGCACCTGGCGCGCGCCGGCCTGGGTCGATGCCTCGATGACCGCACGGCGCTCGACCCCTGTGATGCCCGAGGGCACACAGACGACCACGCGCGGGCGGGCCAGATAGCGGCGCTTGTGGATCTTCAGGATGAAGTACCGCAGCATGCGCTCGGTGATTTCGAAGTCGGCGATCACACCGTCCTTCAGCGGCCGGACGGCAACGATGTTGCCCGGCGTCCGGCCGATCATCTTCTTCGCTTCGGCGCCGACCGCGAGGATGCCGCCCGTGTTGGTGTTGATGGCGACGACGGACGGCTCGTTGAGTACGATCCCTCGGCCCCTGACGTACACCAGCGTGTTGGCGGTCCCGAGGTCGACAGCCATGTCACGGCCGATGAACGACATGTTGTTCCCCATGAGGATGCGTCTGGCCTTCCCAAATCGAGCGTTGACGGCTTTTCAGGATGGCGAGGTGGGTGGCTGTGGCTTGAGGCTTCATCGTAGTGCCGCCTGTACGCCGACGGCGCGGTGGCCCACCTCAATAATGGTGACGATGTGTTGGTGCGATGCGTTCCCGATGCCGGCTCGCATATGCCCATGGGCGACCGAATTCCTCCGGTCGCCCCAGACCATCAGGCTATTTGGCTGACAGCTGGTCAGGAAAGACCGGGGAAGAAAATCTTCAGTTCCCGAATGGCGGACTCCTCGGAGTCCGAGGCGTGGATGAGGTTCTCCCGGACGATCGTCCCGAAATCCCCCCGGATGGACCCCGGCGCTGCTGCGATCGGGTCAGTCGGACCCGCGAGCGCGCGGACACCCTCGATGACCCGCTCGCCGTCCACGACGAGCGCGACGACGGGACCGGAGCCCATGAACTCGACCAGCGGCTCGTAGAAAGGCTTGCCCTTGTGCTCGCCGTAGTGCTGCTCCAGCGTCTCCTGGTCCAGCGTGCGCAGTTCGAGCGCGGCGATGGTCCAGCCTGCCTTGCGCTCGATACGGCCGATGACCTCGCCGACGAGGCCGCGGCGGACGGTATCGGGCTTGAGCAGGACGAGCGTACGGCTCACGGTACGGGCTCCTTCTTGTGCGGATGCGGGATGCGGGATGCACCCGGCTCAGAGGCTACAGGGCATACCACAGCACCGATTACACAGCGTCAGGCTTTACGGAGGGACCGGTCCCAGCCGCCGTCCGCTCCTCCGCCTGCGCCGCCCAGCGGGCCTTCGCCGCGTCGATCGTGCGTCCGTAATGCACCGAGGCCCACCAGAGCGCGGCGAACGCCGCACCGAGGATGAACATCACCGGCACCACGAAACCGCTCGCGATCAGCGCGATCTGCAGCGCCCAGCCGAGCTGCACCCCGCCGGGACGGCCGAGCATCCCGCACAGCAGGAGCGACAGCAGCATCGCGACACCGCAGATCGTCCAGACCGTCCCCATCGACAGGTCGTCCGACTTCATCGCCACCAGACCGGCGAAACCGATCACGAAGAACTCGGCCAGCAGTGTGGAGGCACAGAGCATACGCATGGACCTCAGCCCCTTCCCAGGAGTAGCCGGGCCTCGCCGACCGTGATCACGGACCCCGTCACCAGGACACCCGCCCCGGCGAACTCGCTCTCCTCCTCGGCGAGCGTGATCGCCGCCTCAAGAGCGTCGTCGAGACGCGCCTCGACCTGCACCCGGTCGTTGCCGAACACCTCGACCGCGATCCCGGCCAGCTCGTCCACGTCCATCGCGCGATGGCTGGAGTTCTGGGTGACGACCAGTTCCTGGCAGATCGGCTCCAGCGCTTCGAGCACGCCGCGCACGTCCTTGCCCTCGCTGGACCCCACCACCCCGATGAGCCTGCTGAAGCCGAACGACTCGCTCAGCCCCTCGGCCGCCGCGCGGGCACCCGCGGGGTTGTGCGCCGCGTCGAGCACCACCGTCGGCGAGCTCCGTACGACCTCAAGACGGCCCGGCGAGGAGACGGAGGCGAACGCCGCCCTGACCGTGTCCATGTCCAGCCGGCCCGACTGCTCGGCGCCGATCCCGAAGAACGCCTCGACCGCGGCGAGCGCCACGGCCGCGTTGTGCGCCTGGTGCGCGCCGTACAGCGGCAGGAACACCTGCTCGTACTCACCGCCGAGGCCGCGCAGGGTCATCAGCTGGCCGCCGACCGCGATCTCCCGGGCCAGCACCCCGAACTCCATGCCCTCGCGGGCGACCTTCGCCTCCACCTCGGTGGCCTTCTTCAGCATCACCTGCGCCGCGTCCACCGGCTGCTGCGCCAGGACGACCGTCGCACCCGGCTTGATGATCCCGGACTTCTCCACGGCGATCTCGCCCGACGTGCTGCCGAGCCGGTCCGTGTGGTCCAGGTCGATCGGGGTCACCACGGCGACCTGCGCGTCGATCACGTTCGTCGCGTCCCACGTGCCGCCCATGCCGACCTCGACCACGCCGACGTCGACCGGGGCGTCGGCGAAGGCCGCGTACGCCATGCCGGTCAGCACCTCGAAGAACGAGAGCCGGTACTCCTGCTCCGCGTCGACCAGTTCGACGAACGCCTTGATGTCCTCGTACGTCTCGATGAACCGCTCGGCGGAGATCGGGGCGCCGTCCAGGCTGATCCGCTCGGTGATCGACTGAACGTGCGGGCTGGTGTAACGCCCGGTGCGCAGCTCGAAGGCGCCGAGCAGCGCCTCGATCATGCGGGCGGTCGACGTCTTGCCGTTGGTGCCGGTGATGTGGATGGTCGGGTAGGCGCGCTGGGGGTCACCCAGGACGTCCACCAGCTTCTCGATCCTGACCAGCGAGGGGTCGAGCTTCGTCTCGCCCCAGCGCCCCGCGAGCTCCTGCTCGACGGCGCGCAGCGCCTTGTCCACCTCGGGGTCGGCGGGCCGGGCCGGCAGGCCCTCGTCCTGCCGCGGCCCCGCCTGGGCGCGCAGGGTGCGGCTGCCTGCCTCGATCACGGCGAGGTCGGGGTCGCGGGTCGTCTCGGCATGGACGATGTCGTCGAATTCTTCGTCGGGCTGGTCGGGCTGGTCGTCGCTCACACGACCAGTCTACGGAGCGGCAGGAGCGCCGGACGCCCCGGCGGTGGGCCGGGGCGTCCGGGTGGGGCGTCAGTCGTTCGGGTCAGCTCTCGGGCAGGCCCGCGATCTGTGCGGTGAGACGGGCGATGTCCGCCTCGGCCTTGGTCAGCCGGCCGCGGATCTTGTCCACGACGTTGTCGGGGGCCTTCGCCATGAACGCCTCGTTGGCGAGCTTGGCCGTCGCCTGCGCCTTCTCCTTCTCCGCGTTGCCGAGGTCCTTCGTCAGCCGCTTGCGCTCCGCCTCGACGTCGATCGTCCCCGACAAGTCGAGGGCCACGGTGGCACCGGCGACCGGCAGGGTCGCCGTCGCGTGGAAGCCCTCGCCCTCGGGCTGGAGGCGCAGCACCTGGCGGATGGCCGGCTCGTGCGCCGCCAGTTCCGTACCGGACAGGTCGAGCCGGGCCGGGACCTTCTGGCCCTGCTGGAGACCCTGGTCGGCGCGGAAGCGGCGGACCTCCGTGACGACCTGCTGGAGGTTGCCGATCTCGCGCTCGGCCGCCTCGTCGCGGAAACCGCTGTCGACCGGCCAGTCGGCGATGACCACCGACTCCTTGCCGGTGAGCGTGGTCCACAGCGTCTCGGTGACGAACGGGACGACCGGGTGCAGCAGCCGCAGCGTGACGTCGAGGACCTCACCGAGGACCCGTCCGGAGACCTTGGCCTGCTCGCCGCCGGCGAAGAACGTGGTCTTGGACAGCTCGACGTACCAGTCGAAGACCTCGTCCCACGCGAAGTGGAAGAGCGCGTCGGACAGCTTGGCGAACTGGTAGTCGTCGTAGAACGCGTCGACCTCCGCGACCGTGGCGTTGAGCCGCGAAAGGATCCAGCGGTCCGTGGCGGACTGCTCGGCGACGGGGGGCAGGTCGCCCTCGACCGTGGCGCCGTTCATCATGGCGAACCGGGTGGCGTTCCAGATCTTGTTCGCGAAGTTCCGCGAACCCTGGACCCAGTCCTCGCCGATCGGGACGTCGACACCGGGGTTGGCACCGCGCGCGAGCGTGAAACGCACCGCGTCGGAGCCGTACTTGTCCATCCAGTCCAGCGGATTGACCGCGTTGCCGAAGGACTTCGACATCTTCTTGCCGAACTGGTCACGGACCATGCCGTGCAGGGCGATGGTGTGGAACGGCGGGGTGCCGTCCATGGCGTACAGACCGAACATCATCATCCGGGCGACCCAGAAGAACAGGATGTCGTAGCCGGTGACGAGGACCGAGTTCGGATAGAACTTCTCCAGGCTCGGGGTCTGTTCGGGCCAGCCGAGGGTCGAGAAGGGCCAGAGCCCGGACGAGAACCAGGTGTCGAGGACGTCGGTGTCCTGGTACCAGCCCTCACCCGTGGGCGCCTCGTCGTCGGGTCCGACACAGACGCTCTCGCCGTTCGGGCCGTGCCAGACAGGGATGCGGTGGCCCCACCACAACTGCCGTGAGATGCACCAGTCGTTGAGGTTGTCGACCCAGCCGAAGTACCGGGGCTCCATCTCCTTCGGGTGGATCGTGACCCGGCCGTCCCGGACGGCGTCGCCCGCCGCCTGGGCGAGCGGGCCGACCTTGACCCACCACTGGAGCGAAAGCCGCGGCTCGATCGTCGTCTTGCAGCGCGAGCAGTGGCCGACGGAGTGGACGTACGGACGCTTCTCCGCGACGACCCGGCCGTCCGCCCGCATCGCCTCGACGATCGCGGAGCGCGCCTCGAACCGGTCGAGGCCCTCGAAGGGGCCGGGCGCGGTGATGACCGCGCGCTCGTCCATGATCGTGAGCGTCTCCAGGCCGTGGCGCTGGCCGATCGCGAAGTCGTTCGGGTCGTGCGCCGGGGTCACCTTGACGGCGCCCGTGCCGAACTCCGGGTCGACGTGCTCGTCGGCGACGACCGGGATGCTGCGGTTGGTGAGCGGGAGTTTGATCTGCTTGCCGATGAGATGCGCGTACCGCGCGTCGTCGGGGTGGACGGCGACGGCCGTGTCACCGAGCATCGTCTCGACCCGGGTCGTCGCGACGACGACCGTCTCGTCGCCCTCGCCGTACTTCAGCGAGACCAGCTCGCCGTCGTCGTCCTGGTACTCGACCTCGATGTCGGAGATCGCGGTCAGACAGCGCGGACACCAGTTGATGATCCGCTCGGCGCGGTAGATCAGCTCGTCGTCGTAGAGCTTCTTGAAGATCGTCTGGACGGCCTTGGACAGACCCTCGTCCATGGTGAAGCGCTCACGCGACCAGGCGACACCGTCGCCGAGCCGGCGCATCTGGCCGGAGATCTGGCCGCCGGACTCTTCCTTCCACTGCCAGACGCGCTCGACGAACGCCTCGCGGCCGAGGTCCTGACGGGACTTGCCGTCCTTGGCCAGCTCGCGCTCGACGACGTTCTGCGTGGCGATGCCGGCGTGGTCCATCCCCGGCTGCCACAGCGTCTCGTAGCCCTGCATGCGCTTACGGCGGGTCAGGGCGTCGATGATCGTGTGCTCGAAGGCATGGCCCAGGTGGAGCGAGCCCGTGACGTTCGGCGGTGGGATGACGATCGTGTACGGCTGCTTGTCGCTCTTCTCGTCCGCCTCGAAGTAACCGCGTTCTACCCAGCGCTCATACAGCTTCCCCTCCACCTCGGCCGGCGCGTACTGGGTCGGCAGTTCGGGGTTGCTGGCTGGCTGCGCTTGAGAGTTCTCGGTCACGCGCCCCAGTTTAGAGGTGTCACAGCCCTGTACTGAAACGAGTTGCTGGGTAACGGTGCGGCACCCGATGCCCCACGTCGCGCGACCTTCCGACAGGATGTTCGGAACAGATAAGTACACGGAGGGGAAAGCGCACATGAGTGACAACCAGCCGGGCCCGTACGGCGGGCAGCAGCCTCAGCAGCCTGGTCCGTACGGTCAGCCGGGCCCTTACGGCCAGCAGCCGCCGCAGGGCCAGCCTCAGCCCGGCTACGGTTACCCGCAGCAGCCCCCCGGGGTGCCCCCGCAGGGCCAGCCCCCGCAGCCCGGCTACGGCTACCCGCAGCAGCCCGCGGGCGCGCCGAACCCGTACGGACAGCCGGCCCAGCCGGGTCCCTACGGCCAGCCGCCGCAGCAGCCCCCGTACGGTGCGCCCGGCTACCCGCCGCCGGACGGGCAGCCCAAGAAGAAGAAGACCGGGCTGATCATCGCCGCCGTCGTGGTGGCGCTCGCCGTGATCGGCGGCGGCGCCTACTTCCTGACCTCCGGCGACGACGGCAGTTCGATCGCCGACGACGGCCCGCACAAGCTGGTCACACCGGCGACGGTGCTCAAGGGCGAGTACAAGAAGAGCGATTCGGCCGGCAGCGACAGCGGTATGACGCAGAGCGACCTCAAGGACGCCGAGAAGTGGGGCATCAAGAACCCCAAGGACGTCGACGCCTCCTACCAGTCGGGCAGCGAGGACGACCCGCTGAGCGCCAAGGCGCTGTCCTTCGGCGGGGTTTACGGTCAGATCGACGACCCGGAGAAGGTCGTCGACGCCATGTTCGCCTACCTGAAGACCCAGTCGCAGAAGGAGCAGAGCTCCGACGACAGCACCGGCGAACTGGTGGGCAGCCCGAAGGCGGTCACGCCCGAGGGGCTGGACGGCGCGGTCATGAAGTGCCAGAACGTGAAGATCAAGGACAACGACCCGTCGGCCACGGCCAAGGGGCCGAAGGAGATCAACGTCCCGGTCTGCATCTGGGGCGACCACAGCACCGTCGCCTTCACCACGGCGGTCGATGTCGCGGGCGCCCTCACGGGCAAGGGCACGGACCTGGACGAGGCGGCCTCCATCGCCGCGAAGCTCCGCAACGACGTGCGCGTCAAGCTCTGACCTCAGGCACCCGGCTACGACGAAGGCGCCCCACCGAACCGGTGGGGCGCCTTCGTCGTGTATCAGGTGCGGCCAGGCCCTACGCCGACTTCTCGTGCCGGCCGTCGTTCTTGACGATCCGCGGCTCGCGCGGGACCAGCGTCGGGTTCACATGCGAGTGGACCACGTCTTCCGTGATGACCACCCGGGCCACGTCCTTGCGGGACGGGACCTCGTACATCACCGACTGGAGGACTTCCTCCATGATGGCGCGCAGCCCGCGCGCCCCGGTGCCGCGCAGGATCGCCTGGTCGGCGATGGCCTCCAGCGCCGGGCGGTCGAACTCCAGCTCCACACCGTCGAGTTCGAACAGCCGCTGGTACTGCTTCACCAGCGCGTTGCGCGGCTCGACGAGGATCTGCAGCAGCGCCTCGCGGTCCAGGTTGTGCACCGAGGTCAGGACGGGCAGCCGGCCGATGAACTCCGGGATCATCCCGAACTTCACCAGGTCCTCCGGCATGACCTCCTGGAACTGGTCGCTCGCCTCGATCTCGCGCTTCGAGCGGATCGTCGCCCCGAAGCCGATGCCCTTCGCGCCGGCCCGTGACTCGATGATCCGCTCAAGACCGGAGAAGGCACCGCCCACGATGAACAGCACGTTCGTCGTGTCGATCTGGATGAACTCCTGGTGCGGGTGTTTCCGGCCGCCCTGCGGCGGTACCGAGGCCGTGGTGCCTTCGAGGATCTTCAGCAGGGCCTGCTGCACACCCTCGCCCGAGACATCGCGGGTGATCGACGGGTTCTCGCTCTTGCGGGCGACCTTGTCGATCTCGTCGATGTAGATGATGCCGGTCTCGGCCTTCTTGACGTCGTAGTCCGCGGCCTGGATCAGCTTCAGCAGGATGTTCTCGACGTCCTCGCCGACGTAACCGGCCTCGGTCAGCGCCGTGGCGTCCGCGATGGCGAACGGCACGTTCAGCATGCGGGCCAGGGTCTGCGCGAGGAGCGTCTTGCCCGAGCCCGTGGGGCCCAGCAGCAGGATGTTGGACTTCGCGAGCTCGATCGCGTCGTCCCGGTTGGCGCCGCCGCCGTTCTCACCGGCCTGGACGCGCTTGTAGTGGTTGTACACCGCTACCGAGAGGGCCTTCTTCGCCGGCTCCTGGCCGACGACGTAGCCCTCGAGGAACTCGTAGATCTCCCGGGGCTTGGGCAGTTCCTCCCAGCGCACCTCGGAGGTCTCGGCCAGCTCCTCCTCGATGATCTCGTTGCAGAGATCGATGCACTCGTCGCAGATGTACACACCGGGACCTGCGATGAGCTTCTTCACCTGCTTCTGGCTCTTGCCGCAGAACGAGCACTTGAGCAGGTCGCCGCCATCACCGATGCGTGCCACGAGGTGCTTCCCCTTCGCCTGGGAGCAGCTTGGTTCAGCGGCTCCTGTGCCTCATATCCGACGGTACCTTGCCCGGGCCCCCGTTCGGGCCCCCCTTGGCACGGTTCACATTCCCGGGCGACATCGTCGCCGCGGCGCGGTGCGATCCGTGCCAAGAGCGCCGGGGCCTCAGGCTGCCGCTGCGGCCGTGGTCTTACGGGTCGAGACAATCTGGTCGACCAGACCGTACGCCAGCGCGTCCTCGGCGGTGAGGATCTTGTCGCGCTCGATGTCGTCGCGGATCTTCTCGATCGGCGTGGTGGAGTGCTTGGCCAGCATCTCCTCCAGCTGGGAGCGCATCCGCAGGATCTCGTTGGCCGCGATCTCCAGGTCGGAGAGCTGCTCACGGCCGGTCTGGCTGGACGGCTGGTGGATCAGCACGCGGGCGTTGGGCAGCGCCAGTCGCTTGCCGGCGGTACCGGCGGCGAGCAGCACGGCCGCGGCGGAGGCCGCCTGTCCCATGCACACGGTCTGGATGTCCGGCTTCACGAACTGCATCGTGTCGTAGATGGCGGTGAGAGCCGTCATCGAGCCGCCGGGGCTGTTGATGTAGATGGAGATGTCGCGGTCCGGGTCCATCGACTCCAGGCAGAGCAGCTGCGCCATGACGTCGTTGGCGGACGCGTCGTCGATCTGCACGCCGAGGAAGATCACGCGCTCCTCGAAGAGCTTCGCGTACGGGTCGTACTCGCGCACGCCCTGCGAGGTGCGCTCCACGAAGCGCGGGATGACGTAGCGGTTGTCCACCTGCGGGCCGGTGTAGAGGCCGCTCGCGGAGTAGTCGTTCATGTGGGTGTTCACCATCCTGGTGGCGTTCGCTGGAAGGGGGCCTGGCCGGCTGATCGGGGGCTGGTCGCGGTGAGAGCGCTCAGGCCCCGGTGCCGCCGCCGCCCGGAACACCCGAAGCAGCGGAGATGATCTCGTCGATGATGCCGTACGACACGGCTTCCTCGGCGGTGAACCAGCGGTCACGGTCACCGTCGCGGATGATCGTCTCTTCGGTCTGACCGGTGTGGCGCGCGGTGATCTCGGCCATGCGCTTCTTCGTACGGAGCAGCTGCTCGGCCTGGATCTTGATGTCGGACGCGGTGCCGCCGAGGCCCGCCGAGCCCTGGTGCATGAGGATGTCGGTGTTGGGCAGCGCGAAGCGCTTGCCCGCCGTGCCGCCGGTCAGCAGGAACTGGCCCATCGAGGCCGCCATGCCCATACCGATGGTGACCACGTCGTTCGGGATGTACTGCATGGTGTCGTAGACGGCCATGCCGGCCGTGACCGAGCCACCGGGGCTGTTGATGTAGAGGTAGATGTCCTTCTCGGGCTCGGCCGCGAGGAGGAGCAGCTGTGCTGTGATCTTGTTGGCGATGTCGTCGTCGACCTGCTGGCCGAGGAAGATGATCCGCTCGCCGAGCAGTCGGCTGTAGACCTGGTCGCCGAGGCCACCACCGAGGGACGGTTCACCGGCGGCGTAGGGCATCAGATTCGTCACGTATCCACCTGCTCGTCTCTGACGGCTGCGGCCGTCTCAGCGTCTTCGTTCCGAGGGACGGGGAACTCCCCGAGCCTCGTATTCATGGACCCTAACGCGCTGGTGGGCGGGCGCCATCCCGCTTCCGTTGCTGTTCGCTGGGAGCGCAAGGTAGTTGGGGCTCCGTACGGCCCTGAGCGCCCCTCTGCGGGCCTTGGGGTCCTCCTCCGCCTGCGGGGTCCGGTGACGCCTTCCGACGCCTGTGCGAGGCCCCTGGACGCGGTCATGGAGGCGGGGAACGGGGCGGGCCCCGGACGCGTGTCGCGTCCGGGGCCCGTCACCGCGAGAGCGGGGCCGGCTCAGGCCTCGGTCTTCTCGGACTTCTCGGTGCCGTCGGTGTCGGCGGCGGGAGCGTCGGCAGCCGCCTCGGCGGCCGGGGTCTCCTCGTCGTCGGCGTCCTCGTCGTCGTCCAGCTCGACGGGCTCACCGTTGGTGTCGACGACCTTCGCCGCCTCGACGACCACGGCGAGCGCCTTGCCGCGGGCGACCTCGCCGACGAGCATCGGCACCTGGCCGCCTTCGACGACCGCCTGGGCGAACTGGTCGGGCGCCATGCCGGAGGACTGCGCGCGCCGCATGAGGTGCTCGGTGAGCTCCTCCTGGTTGACGTTCAGCTTCTCCTTGTTGACCAGCTCGTCGAGGATGAACTGGGTCTTGATGCCCTTGACCGCCTGCTCCTTGGTCTCGGCCTCCCACTCCTCCTCGGTCTGTCCCTGGATCTCCAGGTACTTCGCGAGGTCGAGGCCCATCTGACCGAGCTGGTGGTGCTCCAGGTTGTGCTTACGGGTGTTGATCTCGTCCTCGAGGAGCTTCTCGGGGATCGGCACCTCGGCCAGCTTCAGCAGCTCGTCGAGGACGCGCTCCTGGGCCTGGGTGGCCTGGTCGTACTGCTTCATGGACTCGAGGCGCTTGCGGCTGTCGGCCTTCATCTCGTCCAGCGTGTCGAACTCGCTGGCGAGCTGGGCGAAGTCGTCGTCCAGCGCGGGCAGCTCACGCGCGGCGACCGCGGTGACCTTGACGGTGACCTCGGCGGTCTTGCCCTCGGCTGCGCCGCCCTTGAGCTCGGAGGAGAAGGTGGCTTCGCCGCCGGCCTCCAGGCCGGTGACGGCCTCGTCGATGCCGTCGAGCAGCTCGCCGGAACCGATCGTGTACTCGACGGCGTTGGCGACGCCGTCCTCCAGGATCTCACCGTCGATCTTCGCCTCGAGGTCGATCGTCACGACGTCGCCCTCGGCGGCGGGGCGCTCGACGGGGTTGGTGGAGGCGAAGCGGTCGCGCAGCTGCTCGACCGACTTGTCCACGTCCTCGTCGGTGACCTCGACGGAGTCGACGGTGACCTCGATGCCCGAGTAGTCGGGGATCGCGATCTCCGGGCGGATGTCCACCTCGGCGGTGAAGGACAGCAGCTCGCCGTCCTTCAGCTCCTTGATGTCGACGTCGGGCTGGCCCAGGACATTGAGCTCACCCTCGTTGACGGCCTCGGTGTAGAACTTCGGGAGGGCGTCGTTGACGGCCTCCTCCAGCACAGCACCACGGCCGAACCGCTGGTCGATGACCCGGGCCGGGATCTTGCCCTTACGGAAGCCCTTCACCGTGACCTGCTGGTTGATCTTCTTGTACGCCGCGTCGAGGCTGTCCTTGAGCTCCTCGAAGGGCACCTCGACTGTGAGCCGAACCCGAGTCGGGTTCAGGGTCTCCACGGCGCTCTTCACGGTTCGGTCTCCTTGGTGGCTGATTCTTGGGTTCTGCTGTGTCCGCCGCACTGCGGCGGCCCAGCGGATTCGGCCCGGTTCCTCAGAGACTCTTCAGACACACGGGCACGCAGCTTGCATAGTAACCGCAAGGAGGAAGCGCCCCACAACGCGATCTTGAAGTGATGTGACTGATCTGATGGTCGGGGTGGCCGGATTCGAACCGACGACCTTCCGCTCCCAAAGCGGACGCGCTACCAAGCTGCGCCACACCCCGTCGGTGCGACACGTAGGGTACATGCCCGGCGCACGGCACAGGACTGCTTTTCCGGGCGCGTGGCGGACGGGCGCTACGGGTGTGCGGCGAACGCCGTGGAACCGCTACGATGCTCTCCGTACCGCGGTCGCCCGGACGGGCTGTTGGACGTCCGTGACCTGCGGTGCACGCGGGCGTAGCTCAATGGTAGAGCCCTAGTCTTCCAAACTAGCTACGCGGGTTCGATTCCCGTCGCCCGCTCAGAACGCTCCACGGCCCGATCAGGTGAGTACGTCACCGGTCGGGCCGTTGTCGTTCCCGCGTCCGGCGCCGACCGGGGGCGGCCGACGCGGGTCGGGGGCTCAGAAGTTGATCTGGTTGATCGTGTCGGCTATCGAGTTCAGGAACCGGTTCACCGACGGAGCCATGTCGGTGGAGGCCAGGAAGAACCCGAAGAGGATCGCGACAATCGCTGGTCCGGCCTTGATGGATCCCCCGCGGATGAGCACCACGAGGATGATCGCCAACAGCAGCACCACAGACAGTGAAATGGCCACAACTGATCACACCCTCGGTCGGTCCGCCTTGCCGGCCGCGGGACAGCATCACGTCGCCCACCCCGCTGTGACCATCGTGCCACCAACCTCCCCCCGGGTGTTGCCCGGTGACGAATCATCGCCGTCGGGTTCACGCCATTCGAACGCCCCGCGCGCCGTGGGGTCCGCGCCGGCGACGCGCGGGGGCGCGGCTCGGCCGCCGTCAATGCGAATACGAATTCGAGATCATCGTTTCGATGTACACACAGGTTATTCACAGACGTTTCGAGCGACCGTCCGACTGGCCCGGGTGAGGTAATTCACCCGAAGTCCACCCCCATACGCGGGTTGCCGATATGCCCCGGTTAATGAGTGTTAAATGGTGCATATCGGCAGGTTGTTGTCGGTGTCAGATTTCACCGACCGGGCCCCGTGCGAGGTTTTACGAATTACATTCGGCGACGCTAGTGTGCGTGAGATGGTTCAGGCTCCAAACGGTTATGAGAGGACTCCGCTTCCCCCGACCCGGGAGGTCAGGTCCGGTCGGCACGGCTCCGCTACGGCGCTGTCGGCGCCCTCAGAGGTGGCCGACACGCGCACGGTGGCCGATCGGCAATCCACAGAATCGACCGCGGGGCGACGCCCCGCGTCCACCAAGCGAGACGCGTTCTTCGACAACGCGAAGTATCTGGCGATCGTGTTGGTGGCCGTGGCGCACTCGTGGGAGCCGGTCATGGACGGCAGCCGCGCCACGAAGGCGCTGTACATGGTCGTCTACAGCTTCCACATGCCGGCCTTCATCATCATCTCCGGCTACTTCTCCCGGAGTTTCACGGCCCGTCCGCAGCAGATCAAACGGCTGGTCACCGGCGTCGCCGTGCCGTACATCGTCTTCGAGACCGGCTACTCGCTGCTCAAGTGGGCGGCCCAGGAGCCCCACAAGCTGTCGATAAGCCTCACCGACCCCTGGTTCCTCACCTGGTTCCTGATCGCCCTGTTCGTATGGCGGCTGACCACCCCGCTCTGGCGTGCGATCCGTCATCCGCTGCCGCTCGCCCTGCTGGTCGCGGCGCTCGCCTCGTTCTCCCCCGGCATCGGCAACGACCTGGATCTGCAGCGGGTGCTGCAGTTCCTGCCGTACTTCGTGCTGGGGCTGTGCCTCAAGCCGGAGCACTTCCAGCTGGTGCGGCGGCGTGAGGTCCGGCTGCTCGCGCTGCCGCTCTTCCCGGCCGCCGTCGTCTTCGCGTACTGGATCGCGCCGAGGATGCAGAACGGCTGGCTCTACCACAACACCAGCGCACAGCAGCTGGATCATGTGTGGTGGACGGGGCCGCTGATGACGGCGGGGCTGTTCTGCTGCTCCCTGCTGCTGACCGCGGGGTTCCTGGCGTGGGTGCCGCGGCGCGCGATGTGGTTCACGGTGCTCGGCACCGGCACGATCTGCGGCTATCTGCTGCACGGCTTCCTGATCAAGGGAGCGGGGTTCGCCGGGGTGTTCGACACGTACACCTGGCTGAGCGACCCGGCGGGCGAGGCGCTGTTGTCGGTGCTGGCCGCCGTGGCCGTGACGCTGCTGTGCACGCCGCCGGTGCGGCGGCTGTTCCGGTTCGCCACGGAGCCGGAGATGGCGTGGGGCTTCCGGCGGGACCTGGATCCCGCCGCGCCCACTGCGGCCGCTACGGCGCGGCCAGCAGGCGGCGCATCGTCGCGTACTTCTCGGTGAGCCGGAGCCTGGTCGGCTCGTCGAGTACGGCGAGGCGTTCGGGATCCGCGTTGTGCGCCAGGTCGGACTCCTTGATCAGGAGCGCGCCCGGCGTGGCGACTATGCGCCGGCTGTAGGCGGCCAGGTCCTCGCCCTCCCTCTTGGTCAGGGCGAGGACCATCTCCTTGACCGGGTCGGGCAGTTCGACCGCTTCGAGCCAGCCGAGCGAGAGCGCCCCGTCCTCGATCGCGTCGTGCAGCCAGGCGGCGGCGATCTGCTCGTCCGTACCGCCGCGCGCGGCGACGCCCTCGGCGACGGCCTGAAGATGCTCGGTGTACGGACGGCCCGCCTTGTCGGTCTGGGCGGCATGGGCCTTGCGGGCGGTGGCTTCCACCTCGCCGAGGGTCAGATACGTCATGGCCCGAACTTTAGGCAGGCCAGCCCGTGTTTGGGTACGGGTCCGTGGAGGCGGCGGCCCGTGCGGGCTACGCGGCGGCGAAGGCCGGTGCGGTCAGCGCCGTCATCCGCGCCGCGATCCGGGCGGCGTCGGCGCGCGGCAGGCTGTCCGCGATCGAGCCGTCGGCGAGGAAGAGGACCCGGTCCGCGTAGGCGGCGGCCGCCGGGTCGTGGGTGACCATGACGACCGTCGCGCGCAGGGTGTCCACGGCGTCCCTGAGCAGGGTGAGCGTCTCGGCGGCCGTGGTGGTGTCGAGCGCCCCGGTCGGCTCGTCGGCGAAGAGCACGTCGGGACGGGCGACGAGCGCGCGGGCGATGGCGACGCGCTGCTGCTGTCCGCCGGACAGTTCCGAGGGGCGGCGGTGCGCCTTGTCGCCGAGGCCGACCTGGGCCAGCACCTCCGAGGTGCGGCGCCGGTCGGGGCGGTGTCCTGACAGCCGTACGGGCAGGTCGACGTTCTCCTGGACGGTGAGCGCGGGCAGCAGGTTGAAGGCCTGGAAGACGAAGCCGAGCCGGGTGCGGCGCAGGACGGTGAGTTCGTTCTCACTCATGCCCGTGATGTCGGTGCCGCCGAGCCGTACGGATCCGGAGGTGGGGCGGTCGAGCCCGGCGGCGCACTGCAGGAACGTGGACTTGCCCGACCCCGAGGGGCCCATGACGGCGGTGAACGTGCCGCGCGGCAGGGCGAGGTCGATGCCGCGCAGGGCGTGCACGGCGTTGGCGCCTTTGCCGTACTGCCGCCGTACGTCGACGAGTTCGACCGCCGGGGCGTGCCGGGCGTCGGGGGTGCCGTACTGCGGGTCGGAGCCGGTGCCGGTACGTGCGCGCCGCAGTCCCATGGTGGAGTCCGCCTTCTCTCGGTGGCTTCGCTTCGCCGATTCTGTGTGCCTTCGACGCTAGAGAACGCGCAGGTCCGCGGCCATGGAGTCCCCCGGCGGACCCGGGGTGGGGCTACCCCCAGGACCGGTCTTCAGAGTTGCGGAGTAAATCCTTTGGTAAACTAACCTTTGGCGTAGACTTGACTATTCATTGACCTTGCATGCCCTGTACGGGAGGATTGAGCCCATCGGACACGCAGAGACCCTCATAGCCATGGGCGGCGCCTTCCTCGCTGCCGCCCTGCTCGCCCGCCTCGGCAGCCGTATCGAACTGCCCACCATCCCGCTGTTCATCCTGGCCGGGATTCTCCTCGGTCCGCACACCCCCGGCATCGTGCTGGTCTCCGACCCGCACGACCTCGAAATGCTCTCGGCCCTCGGCCTGGTGCTGCTGCTCTTCTACCTCGGTCTTGAGTTCCACATGGACGATCTCAAGACCGGCGGGCGCAAGATGGCGCTCGCCGGAGGCACCTATCTCGCGCTGAACGTCGGCGCGGGGCTCGGTTTCGGCTTCGCCCTCGGCTGGGGCATGTCGGAGGCGCTGGTGCTGGCGGGAGTGCTCGGTATCTCGTCGTCCGCCATCGTGACCAAGGTGCTGGTCGACCTCGGCCGGATCGGCAATCCGGAGACCAAGCCGATCCTCGGCATCATCGTCGTCGAGGACATCTTCCTGGCGCTCTATCTCGCCGCGCTCCAGCCGATCCTGTCCGGCGCGACCAGTCTGCAGGCCGCGCTGATGGACGGCGGGAAGGCGTTCGGGTTCCTGCTGCTGCTGGCGCTGGCGGCCCGGTTCGGCACGAAGGTCATCGGCCGGCTGATGAACACGAAGGACGACGAACTGCTCGTCATCTCCTTCCTCGGCGCCGCGGTGTTCGTCGCGGGCGTCTCCGAGTGGTTCGGGGTCGCCGACGCCATCGGCGCCTTCATGGTCGGTCTGATGCTCGGCAGTACGACGTCGGGCGAGCGGATCCGCAAGCTCGTCCACCCGCTGCGGGACGCGTTCGGCGCGATCTTCTTCTTCGGCTTCGGACTCTCGATCAACCCGGGGGATCTGCCGAGCGTGCTCTGGCCGGTGCTGGCGGCGGTCGGGGTGACCCTCGCGATGAACGTCTTCGCCGGTCTCGCGGCTGCGCGGGTCTACCGCTTCGGGGCGGGCCAGGCGGCGAACATCTCGACCACGCTGCTGGCGCGCGGCGAGTTCGCCCTGATCCTCGCGACGATGGCAGCGGCGGCGGGCCTGGACCCCCGACTGGCGCCGTTCATCGCGGGCTACGTCCTGGTGCTTGCCGTCCTCGGCCCACTGGCCGCCGGCCGATCGGCCTGGCTGGCCCGGATCCTCCCGGGCTCGGCCTTCAGCCGCGCGGCGGCGCCGGAGTTGGGCGCGGAGCCGACGGCGGAGCCGCTGCCGGAGCCAGAGCCGGAGCCGCTGGAAACGTCCCGACGGTCCGGGTGAGGCGCGGTATTCCCGGCTCAGGCCTCGCGGCAGATCAGCAGCAGGGCTCTGTCGTCGTTCACGTTCTTCGCCACCGCCTCGATCAGATGCCAGGCCGCGCCCTCGAAGCCCGCCGTCACATAGCGGTCGGCCTCGCCCGTGAGGCGGTCCACGCCTTCGGAGAGGTCGCGGCCGGGGATCTCCACCAGGCCGTCGGTGAACAGCATCAGTACGTCGCCGTGCGCCAACGAGCCCTTGACCGCGTCGAACTGGGCTCCGTCGTAGACACCCAGCAGCGGGCCCTCGCCCGACTTCTCCTCCCAGCGACCGCTTCCCGCGTGCAGTTGCAGGGCGGGCAGATGTCCCGCCGACAGGAGTTCGTAGTCGCCCGAGTCGAGGTCGAGCACGAGGTGGATGGAGGTGGCGAAGCCCTCGTCCCAGTCCTGCCGGAGCAGATAGCCGTTGGCCGCCGGGAGGAAGCCGTGCGAGGGGAGCGAGCCGAGCAGACCGCCGAAGGCGCCCGACAGGAGCAGGGCGCGGGAGCCCGCGTCCATGCCCTTGCCCGAGACGTCGGTGAGGACGACTTCGAGCGTCCGGCCGCCGTTGGTGCGGGCGGCGACCACGAAGTCGCCGGAGAAGGACTGGCCGCCGGCCGGGCGCAGCGCCATCTCGCGGTGCCAGCCCTCCGGCAGCCGGGGCAGCGCGCTCTGTACGCGGATACGTTCCCGCAGGTCGAAGAGCATCGTCCCGCCGCGCCGCCACGGCACCCCGACCCTGGCCCTGAACTGGGCGATGAGCAGCCCGAAGAGACCGCAGGCGGCGACCACGAGCACGGTGCCGGGGGTGACGCGTGAGGCGCCTTCGTCGTACGGGCCGAGGACTATCGATTCGACGATGAGCGCCACGGCGGACGCCGCGTACAGCGCGAGCAGGCTCGCCGGGCGCAGCAGCAGCCCGCCGGCCACGATCGGCAGGACCAGCGCGGCGGGCGCGCACCAGACCGGGACGGCGAGGGTGGTGACGGTGATGGCCGGGATGAAGAGCAGCAGCCCGATGAAGGCGATCCAGTCGGAGCCGTCACCGCGGAAGTAGTCGACCCCGGATTTGCGCACGACGTTGCGGACCCGGTGCAGTCGCCTGCGCATCCGGGCCGAAAACGAGTCCGCTCCCGCGACACCGGCCATTGTTGTGGACCCTATCGATCCGGTCGCCCGTCGTGCAGGGGGACCCCCATGACATTGTGTTCGAAATCGGGTCGCCTTGTCACCGTAACCCCTGGTACTGATGGCATATGACCAAAGAGCTGCGGGTGCTGCGCACGTCGGAATGGGACCGTTGGTACGAGGCGTTCTTGCTCGCCTTCGGCGGGGCCGGGGAGTCCGCCGAGGAACAGGCGCTGTGGGCAGGGCTGGCGGAACACGACCGCTTCATCGGCGTCTGGGACGGCGACGAATGCGTGGGTACGGCAGGGGCGTTCAGCTTCCGGGTGACCGTGCCCGGCGGCGCTTCGGTGCCCGCCGCCGGCGTGACCATGGTGAGCGTGGGGGCGACGCACCGGCGGCAGGGCGTGCTCACGTCGATGATGCGCCGGCAGCTCGACGACGTACGGGAGTGGGGCGAACCGCTCGCGGTGCTGACCGCGTCGGAGCCGCCGATCTACGGGCGGTTCGGGTACGGCGCCGCGACGCAGAAGCTCTCGCTGGACATCGACTCGTCGCGGGTGCGGGTCGACGCGCCGCTGGGGACCGACGGCGTACGGCTGCGCCGCGCGCGGTCCACCGATCCGGAGGTGCAGCGTGTCTGTGAGGAGCTGTACGCGGCGGACGTCGCTGTCCGCCCCGGTATGACGGCCCGCACGGCCGGGTGGGACCGGGTGCAGTTCTTCGACCCCGCGGACGACCGGCACGGCAAGTCGGCGTTGCAGTGCGTGCTGGCCGAACGGGACGGCGAGAGCGTCGGGTTCGTGCTGTTCCAGACCAAACCGGAGTTCGACACCAGAGGGCCCAAGGGCACGGTCCATCTCCATCATCTGCACGCGCGGGACGCGGCGGCGTACGCGGCGCTGTGGCGCTTCCTCTTCGACATCGATCTGACGTCCACGGTCAGCGTGAACAACCGCCCGGCCGACGACGCGATCCAGCATCTGGTCTCCGACGTGCGGCGCAGCAGCATGCTGCTGCGGGACGGGCTGTATGTGCGGCTCGTCGAGGTGGGTGCGGCGCTCGAAGCCCGCACGTACCAGGCGCCGGTGGATGTGGTGATCGAGGTCGAGGACAGTTTCTGCCCCTGGAACGAGGGGCGTTGGCGGCTCTCCGGTGACGCGAAGGGCGCGTCCTGCGAGCGCACGGCCGATCCGGCGGAGCTGTCCCTCTCGGCGCGGGAGCTGGGCGCCGCCTATCTGGGCGGGGTGACGCTGTCGTCGCTGGCGCGGGCCGGCCGGGTGCGGGAGCTGCGGGAGGGCGCGCTGGCCGCCGCTTCGCCCGCGTTCGCCTCGGACATCGCGCCCTGGCTGCCGCACGGCTTCTGAGCGGTTCCGCTGAGCGGTTCCGGTGAGCGGTTCCGGTGAGCGGTTCCGGGCGGCGGGCGGCGGGGGCCGCTCGGGTAGAGTGAGGGCGTCTTCAGACACGTACGACCGAGGAGGTGGGACCCATTACCGCTGGCGCAGGCCGGGTGTCCCTCTCCCACGGCAGCGCGGTACATCCGGCGTAGCCGGGCCCGCGCACCGGGGCCGAGGGAGCGCTCGCAGGCTTCCCGAAAGGCTTCCATGTCGACCTCACCGTCACCCCTTCCGCTCTCCGCCGTTGTCACCAGGCTCCGGGCCGCCGGCTGTGTCTTCGCCGAGGACGAGGCGGAGTTGATCCTCTCCACCGCCGCTTCACCCGCCGATCTCACCGCGATGGTGGAGCGGCGGGCCGCCGGACTCCCCCTCGAACATGTCCTCGGCTGGGCCGAGTTCTGCGGGCTGCGGATCGCCGTCGACCCCGGCGTCTTCGTACCGCGCAGGCGCACCGAGTTCCTGGTCCAGCAGGCGGCCGAACTCGCCGGCGCGGGCTCCGTCATCGTCGATCTGTGCTGCGGTTCGGGGGCGCTCGGCGCCGCGCTCGCCGCGCGCCCCGAACAGCGTGCGGCGGAGCTGTACGCCGCCGACATCGACCCCGTCGCCGTCCGGTGCGCGCGGCGCAATGTGGCGGCGGCCGGCGGATCGGTCTACGAGGGCGATCTGTACGAGCCGCTGCCCGCGTCGCTCAGGGGCCGGGTCGACGTCCTGCTGGCCAATGTGCCGTACGTGCCCACCGAGGAGATCGAACTGCTGCCGCAGGAGGCCCGGGTGCACGAGGCGCGGGTGGCGCTCGACGGCGGCGCGGACGGCCTCGACGTACTGCGCCGCGTGACGGCCGAGGCCGCGCGCTGGCTGGCGCCGGGCGGCCATCTGCTGTTCGAGACGAGCGAGCGGCAGACGGCGCGCGCGGTGGCCACGGTCGCGCGCGACGGTCTCAAGCCACGGGTGGCGGGCTGCGAGGAGCTGTTCGCCACCGTCGTCATCGGCACCCGGGCCTGACGTCCCCAGGTCGTGTCCGCGAAGTCTCGTCTGGCTCGCGATGCCCGGCACGCACGCTCGCGGCGTTGCCGACATGCCCAAGTAGCTCCGCTACGAGGGCACATCGGCGCCTTGCGACCGCACGCACCAGCCCCCGCGAGCCCCGCCCAAAGGGCGGACGACGATACTTCGCGGACACTCCCTAGTCCCGCTGGCAGTTGGGGCACCAGAAGAGGTTCCGGGCGGCGAGGGGCGCCGTCCGGATCTCGGTGCCGCACAGCAGGCAGGGCAGCAGCGCCCTGCGGTAGACGTAGACCTCGCCGCCGTGGTCGTCGACCCGGGGAGGGCGGCCCATCGCCTCGGGGGTGTGTTCGGGGCGGACGGTGTCGATGCGGTTGTTCCGTACGCCTTCGCGCATCAGTCCGATCAGATCGGCCCAGACGGCGTGCCACTCGTCGTGGCCGAGGTCCTTGCCGGCGCGGTAGGGGTCGATGCCGTGCCGGAACAGGACCTCGGCGCGGTAGACGTTGCCAACGCCGGCGATGACCTTCTGGTCCATCAACAGTGCGGCGACGGTGACCCGGGAGCGGGAGATCCGCTCCCACGCCTTCTCGCCGTACGCCTCGGCCGCTTCGGGATCGTCGGCGGCGGCGCGCAGCGGGTCGGGGCCGAGGCGGTCGTGTATCGCCTGCTTCTCCGGCTCGGTGATCAGGGCGCAGGTGGTGGGGCCGCGCAGGTCCATGTACGCCGTGTCGTCCGCGATACGCAGCCGGACGGTGTCCGTGGGCGGCGGGAGCGGCGGGGCGCCGAAGTGCACCTTGCCGAAGAGGCCGAGATGGACATGGACCCAGCCGGCGCCGCCGAAGCCGAGGAAGAGGTGTTTCCCGTGGGCGTCGGCGCCCTCCATGACCCGCCCGTCGAGTAGCGCCGCGCTGTCGGAGAACTTGCCCTGCGGGCTGCTGACCCGGACCGGCCGGCCGCCGAAGCGGTCGATGTGGTCCGCGGCGAGACGGTGGATCGTATGCCCTTCCGGCACGAAGACTCCTGAGCGACGGCGAACTGACGGTGCCGCCGGGCGCACGGCCCGGCGGCACGGTGGGACTCGGTGGGGCGAGGCGGGGGCGGGGACGGGCAGGGAGTGTCCGCCCGGACGAGACCGCGCGGACGCGACCTAGCCCTGCTGCGGGTGGTGCGCGGGGATCGGGGGGAGTTCGCCCGTCGCCTCGTACCGCTCCAGCATCTCGATCCGGCGCGCGTGGCGTTCGGCGCCCGAGTACGGGGTCTTGAGGAAGACCTCGACGAAGGAGGTCGCCTCGTCGAGGCTGTGCATCCGGCTGCCGACCGCCATCACGTTCGCGTTGTTGTGCTCGCGGCCCAGCTCGGCGGTCTCCTCGCTCCAGGCCAGTGCGGCCCGTACGCCCTTGACCTTGTTGGCGGCGATCTGCTCGCCGTTGCCCGAGCCGCCGATCACGATGCCGAGGCTGCCCGGGTCGGCAGCGGTGCGCTGCGCCGTGCGCAGGCAGAACGGCGGGTAGTCGTCCTGGGCGTCGTAGATGTGGGGTCCGCAGTCGACGGGCTCATGGCCGTGGGCCGTGAGCCAGGCGACGAGGTGGGCCTTGAGTTCGAAGCCGGCATGGTCGGAGCCGAGGTACACGCGCATGAGGTGAGTGTGGCATGCGCGACGTTGGGTAGCGCTACGGGGTGCCTGGCGCCAGTGCGGTGTCGGCATTGTCATGTACTGCTCTGGAATAAGGAATCGCATATGGCTCCCCTGCCTACCCCCACGAAGGAAGGCGGAGACCCCACCCAACCTGGGAATCCGCAATCGCCCGACGGCCTGCGGGCCGGCCTCAAGAACCGCCATCTGTCGATGATCGCGATCGGCGGTGTGATCGGGGCGGGGCTGTTCGTCGGCTCGGGCTCCGGTATCGCAGCGGCCGGGCCCGCCATCCTGCTGTCGTACGCGCTCGTCGGCGCGATGGTCGTGCTCGTCATGCGGATGCTGGGCGAGATGGCCGCCGCCCAACCGACGTCGGGCTCCTTCTCCGCCTACGCCGACCGGGCGCTCGGCCGCTGGGCCGGTTTCTCGATCGGCTGGCTCTACTGGTTCTTCTGGGTCGTGGTGCTGGCCGTCGAGGCGACGGCCGGCGCGGTGATCCTGGAGGGCTGGGTGCCCGCGGTGCCGCAATGGGCGTGGGCGCTGATCGTCATGGTCGTACTGACCGCGTCGAACCTCGCCTCGGTCGCCTCCTACGGCGAGTTCGAGTTCTGGTTCGCGGGTATCAAGGTCGTGGCGATCGGGGCGTTCGTCGTCATCGGGCTGCTGGCCGTCTTCGGCGTGCTGCCCGGTTCGCACAACGCGGGAGCCGGCTTCAGCCATCTCACCGACACCGGCGGGTTCCTGCCCAAGGGGCCCGGCGCGATCCTGACCGGGGTGCTGCTGGTCGTCTTCTCCTTCATGGGCAGCGAGATCGTCACGCTGGCCGCGGGTGAGTCGGCGGACCCGCGGGGCGCCGTGTCGAAGGCGACGAACAGCGTGATCTGGCGTATCGCGATCTTCTACCTCGGATCGATCTTCGTCGTGCTGACGCTCGTCCCCTGGAACGACAAGTCCATCGAGAAGGACGGCTCGTACGTGGCGGCCCTCAACTCGATCGGGCTGCCGCACGCGGGCGACATCATGAACGTCATCGTGCTCACGGCCGTGCTGTCCTGTCTCAACTCCGGTCTCTACACGGCGTCCCGGATGGCGTTCTCGCTGGGACGGCGCAAGGACGCACCCGTGGCCTTCGCCCGGATCAACAAGCGCGGGGTGCCGCAGGTGGCGATCCTGTCGTCCGTGCTCTTCGGCTTCCTCGCCGTCTGGTTCAACTACCAGTGGCCCGACACGGTGTTCCAGTTCCTGCTCAACTCGTCCGGGGCCGTGGCGCTCTTCGTGTGGCTGGTCATCTGCTGCACCCAGCTGCGGATGCGCGGCATCATCCTGCGGGAGAACCCGGACAAGCTCGTCGTGCGGATGTGGCTGTTCCCGTATCTGACCTGGGCGACGATCGTGATGATCGTGTTCGTCCTCGTCTACATGCTCACCGACGACTCCGGGCGCGACCAGGTGCTGCTGTCGCTGCTGGTGGCGGCGATCGTGGTGGCCGTCGCGCTGGTACGGGACCACCGCAGGCGGCAGAACGGCGGCGCGCCCGGCGCGGGAGCGGCGGGGTCAGCCCTTGCGGTTGACGAACGTCCAGGCGGCGGGGAAGGCACCGGTCGCAAGAGCGGCCTTCAGCCCGTCGCCGAGCAGGAAGGGCACAAGGCCGGCTGATATCGCCGCGCTCGCCGACATGCCGGTGGACACCGCCAGATACGGCACGCCCACCGCGTAGATGACCGCCGAGCCCAGCACCATCGTGGCCGCCGTGCGCAGCGCGGAGCGGTCGCCGCCGCGCTCGGCCAGCGCACCGACGGCGGCGGCCGCGAGCAGCATGCCGAAGACATAGCCGAGGGAGGCGCCGCCGGGGCCGGAGCTGCCGGCCGAGAACCACGGCACGCCCGCGAGACCGACGAGGGTGTAGACGGCGAGGGAGAGGAAGCCCCTGCGGGCGCCCAGCGCCGTACCGACGAGGAGCGCAGCGAACGTCTGGCCGGTGACCGGCACGGGCGATCCGGGCACGGTGACGGAGAGCTGCGCCGCCACGCCGGTGAGCGCGGCGCCGCCGAGCACCAGCGCGATGTCGCGGGTGCGGGTGGCCGGCAGGAGGTCGGCGAGGACCGCTCCGGTACGGGGGGCTGCGGCAGCGGTGCTCATCGGGACTCCGGGGAGGTGCGGGGGCGGTTACGGTCAGCCTGACGGTAACGTACCCGCTCGCGCCGCGGCGCCGTCAGTTGTCCACAAAGCCGAGGTCAGAGCGTTGTCGGGGGCCCAACAACACCGGGCCCCCGCCGTGTCCGCGGGAGCCCGGTGCCGTCCGGTGCTGTCATGTGCCGTCCGTGGGAGAGGTCAGTCGAAGACCGGGCCCTGCGTCCTGGTGCGCTTGAGCTCGTAGAAGCCGGGGATCGAGGCGACCAGCAGCGTGCCGTCCCAGAGCTTGAGCGCCTCCTCGCCCTTCGGGGCGGGCGTGACGACCGGGCCGAAGAAGGCGACCTGCTCGCCGTCGGCGCCGGGGACGGCGATGACGGGGGTGCCGACCTCCTGGCCGACCTTGTCGATGCCTTCCTGGTGGGAGGCGCGCAGCTCGGTGTCGTACGTGTCGGAGTCGGCGTAGTCGAGCAGGTCGGCGGGGAGGTCGACGTCCTTGAGCGCGGCGGCGATGGCCTCGCGGGTCGGGCCCTCGCCGTTGACGTGGATGTGCGTGCCGAGCGCCGTGTAGAGCTTGCCCACGACCTCGTCGCCGTGCTTCTGCTGGGCGGCGATGACGACACGGACCGGCGCCCACGCCTTCGTCGCCATCATGTCGCGGTACTCCTCGGGCATCTCGTCGAGGCGCGGCTCGTTCAGCACGGCCAGGCTCATGACGTGCCAGCGGATGTCGAGGTCACGGCCCTTCTCCACTTCGAGCACCCAGCGCGAGGTCATCCAGGCCCAGGGGCACAGCGGGTCGAACCAGAAGTCGACGGGGGTCTTCTCGGACATGTCTCTCCTCTTACGGACTGCGGATACACCTCGCTGCGGCAACGTACCGGGCGGCCCGGCGCATTCCCCTTCGCCCCCTGTCAGCACCGCGTGCGAGGATCGGTCCTGTTCGTACGAGTCCCGAAGGAGTGTCCGTGCCCGGTGAGAATCTGTCCCGTGACGAGGCCCGCGAGCGGGCAGCCCTGCTGTCCGTGGACGGGTACGAGATCGCCCTCGACCTGCGCTCGGCGCTCGACGCGGAGCCGGGAGCGCAGGACGCGCCCGCCGCGTCCGGTGTGCCCGCGGGTGCGGCAGGGCCCCGTACGTTCCGGTCGGTGACGACGATCCGCTTCCGGTGCGCCGAGCCCGGGGCCGCGAGCTTCGCGGATCTGATCGCCCCGTCGGTGACGGCCCTGTCGCTGAACGGGCGCGAGCTGGACCCCGCGGCCGTCTTCGACGGCTCCCGGATCGCGCTCGACGGCCTCCAGACGGAGAACGTGCTGGTGGTGGACGCGCAGTGCGCGTACAGCCGTACGGGCGAGGGCATGCACCGCTTCGTCGACCCGGAGGACGGCGAGGTCTATCTGTACACGCAGTACGAACCGGCCGACGCGCGGCGGGTGTTCGCCAACTTCGAGCAGCCCGACCTCAAGGCGCCGTACCTGTTCGAGGTGACGGCCCCCGACGGCTGGCAGGTCTGGAGCAACGGCGCCGGGACCCTGACCGACGGGGTGTGGCGGTTCGCGGAGACGAAGCCGATCTCGACGTACATCACGGCGGTCGTCGCCGGCCCGTACCACTACGTGAGCGACACCTACCGGCGCGCCCTGCCGGACGGCTCGACGCTGGAGATCCCGCTCGGCGCGATGTGCCGCAAGGGCCTGGCCCGGCACTTCGACGCGGACGACGTCTTCCTGCTCACCAAGCAGGGCCTGGACTTCTTCCACGACAACTTCGACTACCCGTACCCGTTCGGCAAGTACGACCAGGCTTTCGTGCCGGAGTACAACCTGGGCGCGATGGAGAATCCCGGGCTCGTCACCTTCCGCGAGGAGTACATCTACCGGGGCAAGGTCACCCAGGCGTCGTACGAGCGCCGGGCCAATGTGATCCTGCACGAGATGGCGCACATGTGGTTCGGCGACCTGGTCACCATGCGGTGGTGGGACGACCTGTGGCTGAAGGAGTCCTTCGCCGACTACATGGGCGTGTTCGCGATGGTGGAGGCCACCCGCTTCACCAATGGCTGGACGACCTTCGCCAACAACCGCAAGGCGTGGGCGTACCGCGCCGACCAGCTGCCGTCCACCCACCCGATCACGGCCGACATCCGTGACCTGGAGGACGCGAAGCTCAACTTCGACGGGATCACGTACGCGAAGGGCGCCTCGGTGCTCAAGCAGCTGGTCGCCTACGTCGGCAGGGACGCCTTCCTGGAGGGCGCCAGGCGCTACTTCAAGCGGCACGCGTACGGCAACACCCGCCTTGAGGACCTGCTGGCCGTGCTGACGGAGACCTCCGGCCGGGACCTGGCGGCCTGGTCGCGGGCCTGGCTGGAGACGGCGGGCGTCAACTCCCTGACCCCGCAGGTCGTGTACGACGGCGAGGACCGGATCACGGAACTGGCCATCGTCCAGGACGCGGCGGAGGCGTGGCCCGAACTGCGGCCGCACCGGGTGGCGATCGGCCTCTACCGGCGCACACCGGACGGCGGCCTCGACCGGTTCGCCCGTACGGAGACCGATGTCGTCGGCCCCCGTACGGTCGTGCCGGAGCTGGCGGGCGCCGAGCGGCCCGAGCTGATCCTGGTCAACGACGACGACCTGACGTACTGCAAGATCCGCTTCGACGCCGGTTCGCTGGACACCCTGCGCGCGCGGCTCGGTGAGCTGACCGACCCGCTGGCGCGCGCCCTGTGCTGGTCGGCGCTGTGGAACCTGACCCGGGACGCCCTGATGCCCGCCCGCGACTTCATCGCGCTGGTGCTCGCCCACGCGGGCCGGGAGAGCGACATCGGGGTGCTCCAGATGCTGCACGCCTGGGCGCGGTCCGCGCTGACCCGGTACGCGGCGCCGCAGTGGCGCGCGGAGGGCGGGCAGTTGCTCGCCGAGGGCGCGCTGAGCGAGCTGCGTACGGCGGAGCCGGGCAGCCAGCACCAGCTGACCTGGGCGCGGTTCCTGGCCGCCGTCGCCGCTTCGGACTCCGACTTCCAGCTGCTGCGCGGGCTGCTGGCGGGCTCGGCCAAGATCGACGGTCTCGATGTCGACCAGGAGCTGCGCTGGACGGTCCTCGAACCGCTCGTGGCGCACGGCCTGGCCGACGAGTCGGACGTCGCGGCCGAACTGGCCCGCGACGACACGGCGTCGGGCAAGCGGCACCAGGTGCGGTGCCTGGCGGCCCGGCCGTCCGCCGCCGTCAAGGCGCAGGCGTGGGCGCAGGTCGTCGAGTCGGACGTCCTGTCGAACGCGCTGGTGGAGGCGACGATCGCGGGCTTCGCCCAGCCCGGCCAGCGGGAGCTGATCGCGCCGTACGCGGAGCGGTACTTCGAGGCGATCGAGCGGGTGTGGTCGGAGCGTTCGATCCAGATCGGCATGGACGTGGTGAAGGGCCTGTACCCCGATCTCAAGGACGACCCTTCGACGCTCGAAGCGACGCGGGCCTGGCTCGCCGCGCACGAGGACGCGGCGCCGGCGCTGCGCAGGCTGGTGACGGAGGCGGCCGACGACCTGGCGCGGTCCCTGCGCGGTCAGGAGTGCGACGCCGCCGCCGCGTGAGCGGCAGAACGTGATCGGCAGTCGAACGTCCGTACTTTAGGACGAGCTTGTCCGGTTATGTCGACGAACGCGTAACAGGGGTTAGCGGAGGGTGAGCGCGCGGGGAGACCCGGGACATGAACAACAACACCCCCGTCACCCCCTGCCCCTTGAGCCACCTCACCGAAGGCGTGCGGCTGCGCGTGCTGTCGCTCGCCCAGCTCCGCGAGCACGGCGTGCCCGCCGCCAAGGCGCACGCGCAGTGCAGGCCCGACGGCCCCTGGCAGCAACTGCTGCCGGGGGTCTGTCTGTTGCACCAGGGGCCGCCGACCGGCGAGGAGCGGCTGCACGCCGCGCTGCTGTACGCGGGCCGGCCGAGCCCCGAGGGTGCGGCGGGGGTTCCCACGCAACCGTCGGACGGGTCCCGGGCCGCCGACGGGCCCCGGCCGGCCGCCGACTTCCCGTACGGCGCCGCGATGATCACCGGTCTCGCCGCGCTGGCGCTGTACGGCTTCGAGTCGGCGCCCTCGCCGCGCGCCCTCGACACCGTCGACGTGCTCGTGGCGCGCACCCGGCGGCTGCGCTCCACGGGCTTCGCCCGGCTGATCCGTACACATGCCCTGCCCCGGCCCGTTTCGCTCACCGGTGTGCCGGTCGCGCCGGTGGCGCGTGCGGTGGCCGACGCGGTCGCCGACCTGTCGGAAGCGGCGGCGGTCGGGCTGCTGCTGGCCGAGGCCGTACGCGGCGGCTACTGCGAACCGTCGGCGCTGGTCCGGGAGTTGAACCAGGCGAGGCTGCTGGCCCGGCCGCACGTGGTCGAGGCGGTGGACGCGCTGCTCGCCGAGGGCCGGGCACTGGCGGAGGGCCGGCTGTACGAGATGGTGTTCCTGAACGGGCTGCCCGACCCGGTGTGGAACGTGGAACTGCGGCTGCCCGGCGGTCCTTCGCTGGGCTGCGTGGACGCGTACTGGCCGGAACAGGCCGTCGCCGTCGAGTTGGACACCCGGGCGCCCCGGCAGGGTGGTGCGGGCGAGGACGAGGCGCTGTGGTCGCGGTACGCGCGCAAGCGCGAGCACCTGGAGCGGCTGGGTGTCACGGTCGTCCATCTCACCCCCCGCAAGCTGCGCGAATCGCTCGACCAGCAGGCCACGGTGGTGCGTACGGCACTGAGCGCGGCGGACGACCGCGATCCCGCCGCATACGTACGCGTCCTGCCCAGGTGACCGGTTCGTCCCCCTTGGCGTGGGAGTGACGGTGGCGGGTCTCCGCCATGTCCAGATCACGTAGCTGTCAACCCTGCACAAATCCCTGTCGATTAGGTAAAGCTGAGCGGTCATCCGGTGCCGAAATCCGGACTGTTCCTTTACACAACACAGGGATGCTGATGACCTCCGAATCCGAGAGATCCATATCCGGGCCGAGACGCGTGTCCCGGGTCGCGGCTGCCGCCGGACTGGCGGCAGCGCTGATCGCCTCCGGTGCTGTGCCCGCGTTCTCAGCGACGGGCGCCGACGACCCGGCCGCCCGCCCGAACGTCAAGCCGAGCGTCTCCCCCTCCGACAAACTCGGGGCGGTCGACGCCGACGTACTCGCCAAGGCCGAGGCCACGGGCGAGAAGAACGTCACGCTGATGGTCGCGACGGCGCCCGGGGCGACCGAGCAGGTCGCCGGTCAACTCGACGCCGTGCAGGGCGCTTCGGTCGGCAAGACGTACGACAAGCTCGGATACGTACGCGCCACGCTGCCGACCTCCAGGGCGAAGGCCGCGATCAAGGCGGCGTCGAAGCTCTCCTCCGTCCAGGGCATCGATCTCAAGCAGGAGATCAAGCTGGACGACCCGTCGCCCGCCGGTACCACGGCCGACGGGGCGAAGGCGGCCAAGGGTAAGAACTCGGCCACCAAGACCTACCCCGGCCCGGACAAGCACACCCCGGCGAAGAACCCGTACAACCCCTCCTTCGAGACCGGCGCCGTCGACTTCGTCAAGCAGCATCCCAAGGCGGACGGCCGCGGCGTCACCATCGGCATCCTCGACTCCGGCATCGACCTGGGGCACCCCGCACTGCAGAAGACCAGCACCGGCGCCCGCAAGGTCGTCGACTGGGTCACCTCCACCGACCCGGTGGCCGACGGCGACGCCACCTGGCGCCGGATGAACACCGCTGTCAGCGGGCCGGTGTTCACGGCCGCGGGCCGTACCTGGAAGGCCCCCGCCGGCTCGTTCGACTACAGCACCTTCTCCGAGGCGGCCACCCTCGGCGGTGACGAGGCGGGCGACCTCAACAGGGACGGCGACACGACCGACACCTGGGGCGTGCTCTACGACCCGGCCAAGGGCACCGTGCGCGTCGACCTCAACAACAACGCCGACTTCACCGACGACACCGCGATGAAGCCGTACAAGGACAAGTTCCAGATCGGCTACTTCGGCAAGGACGACCCGAGGACCGCGGTCGTCGAGCGCGTGCCGTTCGTCGTCGAGATCCGCAAGGACGTCGTCATCGACGCCGCGGGCACCACGTCCGACTACGTCAACATCGGTGTCATCCAGGCCGAGCACGGCACGCACGTCGGCGGCATCACCGCCGCCAACGGCCTGTTCGGCGGCAAGATGGACGGCGCGGCGCCCGGCGCCCAGCTCGTCTCGTCCCGCGCCTGCTCCTGGGGCGGCGGCTGCACCAACATCGCGCTGACCGAGGGCATGCTCGACCTCGTCGCCAACCGCGGTGTGGACATCGTCAACATGTCCATCGGCGGGCTGCCCCCGCTGAACGACGCCAACAACGCGCGCACCCTGCTCTACACCCGGCTGATCGACACCTACGGTGTCCAGCTGGTCATCTCGGCGGGCAACGACGGCCCCGGCACCAACACCATCAGCGACCCGGCCCTGGCCGACAAGGTCATCTCCGTCGGCGCGACCATCTCCAAGGACACCTGGGCGGCCGACTACGGCTCCGGCGTGACCAAGAAGAACGCCATGATGCCCTTCTCCGCACGCGGCCCGCGCGAGGACGGCGGCCTCACGCCGACCATCAGCGCACCGGGCGCCGCGATCAACAGCACCCAGACCTGGCTGCCGGGCTCCCCGGTCGCCGAGGCCGGGTACCAGCTCCCGCCCGGCTACTCGATGCTCCAGGGCACCTCGATGGCCTCCCCGCAGGCGGCCGGCGCGAGCGCGCTGCTGCTCTCCGCCGCCAAGCAGAAGCACATCGACCTCACCCCGGCGCGCCTGCGCACCGCGCTCACCAGCAGCGCCAAGAAGATCGACGGCGTGCAGGCCCATGAGCAGGGCGCGGGCCTGATCGACGTCGTCGGCGCGTGGAAGTCCGTGCAGCGCGGCGTCGACGCCCACGAGTACGCGGTCAAGGCACCGGTCGACAGCGCGCTCGACTTCGCGCTCGTGGACCCGGGCTTCGGCCCCGGCATCTACGACCGCGAGGGCGGTCTGAAGGTCGGCAAGGCCAAGACGTACGACGTCACGATCACCCGCACCACGGGCCCCAAGGGCGCCCTGGAGCACCAGCTCAGCTGGAAGTACGACGACGGCACCTTCCGGCTGCTCAGCAGCGGCAAGGTGCGGCTGCCGCTGAACCAGCCGGTGACCGTGACCGTGCAGGCCAGGCCCGGTTCGACCGGTGTGCACAGCGCCATCCTGCAGGCCGACGACAAGCGCACGGAGGGGATCGACAAGCAGATCCTCGCCACCGTCGTCGTCTCCAAGGACCTGGTGAAGCCCGGCTACACGTTCTCGGCGTCCGGCTCGGTGCAGCGCAACTCCACCAAGTCGTACTTCATCACCGTCCCCGAGGGCGCGAAGTCCCTTGAGGTCGCCCTCGGCGGACTCGCCAAGGGCAGCCAGACCCGGTTCATCGCCATCCACCCGTACGGCGTTCCGGTCGACGACACCACGACGACCATGTGCTACCCGAACTATGTGAACCCGGCCAACGTCTGCCGTCCGGATCTGCGTTCGTACACGGACCCGCTGCCGGGCGTCTGGGAGATCGAGGTCGAGGCGCGCCGCACGTCGCCGCTGCTCGACAACAAGTACAAGCTGGACGCGACCGTGCTCGGCGTCACCTTCGACCCGGCCGTGACCACCCTCCCCGAGGCCAAGATCGGCACCCCGACCCCGGTGGAGTGGAAGGTCACCAACGGGTTCGCGCCGATCGACGGCAAGCTCTCCGGCGGCTCGCTCGGCTCCGCGAAGGTGGACCGTCCGACGATCGCGCAGGGCGAGCAGCAGGTGACCACCGTCACCGTTCCCGCGGGCGCCGAGCGGCTCGACGTCGCGATCGGCAACCCCGCAGACACGGGCGCCGACCTGGACCTGACCGTCCTCAAGGACGGCGTGACGGTCGGGCAGTCGGCGGACGGCGACTCGGAGGAGGCCGTCAGTCTGGCCGAGCCCGCGGCCGGTACGTACACGATCCTGGTGGACGGCTACTCCGTACCCACCGGGTCGACCGCCTTCGACTACCGCGACGTGTACTACTCGGCGTCGCTCGGTTCGATCCAGGTGGACGAGGCGCAGCCGGTGAAGCTCGCCAACGGCGCCTCGGCGCAGGTCTCGGCCGATGTCGTGGTGAGCAGCGCGGCCCCCGAGGGCCGGCAGTTCTTCGGTGATGTCCGACTGCTGAACGCACGCGGCACGGTCGCGGGCTCCGGCAGCGTCGTCATCGAGAGCGTCACTCCGTAACACCCGCTGTCCAAGGGGGCGGGCGTCCGTGACGGGCGCCCGCCCTCCGGCATGTGGACAATGGAGTGGACAGGACGGGCCTGGTCAGACTCATCATGGAGCGGCAACCAGGCCGCTCGTTCGTGTACGTGTCCCTATGGAGGAGTCCCCGTGAAGGTCGGAATCGTCGGAGCCACCGGTCAGGTCGGCACTGTCCTGCGCAGGATCCTGGCCGAACGGAGCTTCCCGGTCACCGAGCTGCGGCTCTTCGCCTCCGCCCGGTCCGCGGGCTCCGCCCTCGACTGGCAGGGCGCGCCGGTCACGGTCGAGGACGCGTCGGCCGCCGACTACACCGGCCTCGACATCGTGATCTTCTCGGCCGGCGGCGCCACGTCGAAGGCGCTCGCCGAGAAGGTCGCGGGCCAGGGGGCCGTCGTGATCGACAACTCGTCCGCCTGGCGCCGCGACCCGCTGGTCCCGCTGGTGGTCTCCGAGGTCAACCCGCACGCCATCAAGGACCGCCCCAAGGGCATCATCGCCAACCCGAACTGCACGACGATGGCGGCGATGCCCGTGCTGCGCCCGCTGCACGACGAGGCCGGTCTGGTGGCCCTGGTCGCCACGACGTACCAGGCGGTCTCGGGCTCGGGGCTGGCCGGTGTCGCCGAGCTGCACGGCCAGGTGCAGAAGGTCGTCGCCGAGGCGGACAAGCTCACCCACGACGGCGGCGCGGTCGACTTTCCCGAACCGTCCGTCTACAAGCGCCCCATCGCCTTCAACGTGCTGCCGCTGGCCGGCTCGATCGTGGACGACGGGTCGTTCGAGACGGACGAGGAGCAGAAGCTCCGCAACGAGTCCCGCAAGATCCTGGAGATCCCGGAGCTGAAGGTCTCCGGGACCTGTGTGCGGGTGCCGGTCTTCTCCGGGCACTCCCTCCAGCTCAACGCCCGCTTCGAGCGGCCGGTCAGCGTGGCGCGCGCGTACGAGCTGCTGAAGGGCGCCCCCGGCGTGGAGCTGTCCGACATCCCGACCCCGCTTCAGGCAGCGGGCAAGGACGCGTCGTTCGTGGGCCGGATCCGCGACGACGAGACGGTGGTCAACGGTCTCGCGCTGTTCGTCTCGAACGACAACCTCCGCAAGGGCGCCGCGCTGAACGCGGTGCAGATCGCGGAGCTGGTCGCGGCCGAGCTGCGCGGCTGAGCCGCCCGGCCCTGTTCCCCCTGGCCGGTCCCGGCCGGTCCTGGCCGGTCCGGCCTGGTCAGTCCCTGCGCACCTCGTAGAGGAAGCAGCCGTACTCGACGGCCCGGACGTGGACGAGCGCCACGGCCGGGTCGGCGAAGGCCTCGGTGAACTTCTCGTCGAACGCCGCCTCAGCGGCGCGGGGGATCTCCAGCAGGCTGCCGCCGAGGATGTGCCCGTCGTAGCCGTAGCGCCGTACGGTGCGCAGCGCGCCGGGGGCGCCGAGCGGACAGCCGTCGCCGTCCGTGGGGCCCGGGCACTCCTCGGCGTGGATGAAGACGGGCCCCTGCTCGTCGTAGGCCCCCGGGGCGGCCGAGGTCTCGGCCGCCCAGCGGCGCAGCGGGGCGTAGGAGACGAGCGCGAGGCGTTCGCCGACCCGGCTGCGCCGCAGGCAGCAGCGCAGCGGGGCGCCGCCCTCGTCGTCGGTGAACGGGGCCAGGGGGCGGCCCGCGTCGTCGCGGTCACGGAGTTCCTTGAGTGCGGTCTGTCCGACCGGCCGTGCGTGGTAAGTGGTCACGGTACGAGCCTGGCCCGGCGGTACGGCCGTGACCGGCGGTTTTCGGACCTCGCTGTCCTGTTCCGTGGCCGGAGGCGGCGCGTGGAAGGATGGGCGGAAACGTCACGAACCGAGGAGATGACCCGGGTGCCTGGCACAAATCTGACCCGCGAAGAGGCGCAGGAGCGTGCGCGCCTCCTCACCGTTGACTCGTACGAGATCGACCTCGATCTCAGCGGCGCGCAGGAGGGCGGGACCTACCGGTCCGCGACCACGGTGCGCTTCCGGAGCGCGGAGGCCGGGGCGGAGACCTTCATCGATCTGGTGGCCCCCTCGGTACGCGAGGTCGTCCTGAACGGCACGCCGCTGGACGCGGAAGGCGTCTTCAAGGACTCCCGGATCGCCCTGGCGGGACTGCGCGAGGGCGACAACGAACTGACCGTCGTCGCGGACTGCGCCTACACCAACACCGGTGAGGGGCTGCACAGGTTCGTCGACCCGGTCGACGACCAGGCCTATCTGTACACGCAGTTCGAGGTGCCGGACGCCCGGCGGGTGTTCGCCTCGTTCGAGCAGCCGGACCTCAAGGCGACCTTCCGGTTCACGGTGACGGCGCCGCAGGGCTGGACCGTGGTGTCCAACTCCCCCACGCCCGAGCCGGCGGAGAACGTCTGGCGCTTCGAGCCGACGCCGCGCATCTCGTCGTACATCACCGCGCTGATCGTCGGCCCGTACCACTCGGTGCACAGCACGTACGAGCGCGACGGGCAGTCGGTGCCGCTCGGCGTCTACTGCCGGCCCTCGCTGGCCGAGTACCTCGACGCGGACGCGATCTTCGAGGTCACCCGGCTGGGCTTCGACTGGTTCCAGGAGAAGTTCGACTACGCGTACCCCTTCGCCAAGTACGACCAGCTCTTCGTACCGGAGTTCAACGCGGGCGCGATGGAGAACGCGGGCGCCGTGACCATCCGCGACCAGTACGTCTTCCGCTCGAAGGTGACGGACGCCGCGTACGAGGCACGTGCCGAGACGATCCTGCACGAGCTGGCGCACATGTGGTTCGGCGACCTCGTCACGATGGAGTGGTGGAACGACCTCTGGCTGAACGAGTCGTTCGCCACGTACACGTCGATCGCCTGTCTGTCGGACGCGCCGGGCTCGCGCTGGCCGAAGTCCTGGACGACGTTCGCCAACTCCATGAAGACCTGGGCCTACCGGCAGGACCAGCTGCCGTCGACGCACCCGATCATGGCGGAGATCCGTGACCTGGACGACGTCCTGGTCAACTTCGACGGGATCACGTACGCGAAGGGCGCCTCGGTACTGAAGCAGCTCGTCGCGTACGTCGGCAAGGACGAGTTCTTCCGTGGCGTGCAGGCGTACTTCAAGGCGCACGCGTTCGGGAACACCCGCCTGTCCGACCTGCTGGGCGCGCTGGAGGAGACGTCGGGCCGGGATCTGAAGACCTGGTCGAAGGCGTGGCTGGAGACGGCCGGCATCAACATCCTGCGCCCGGAGATCGAGCTGGACGCCGCGGGGAACGTGACGTCGTTCGCCGTACGGCAGGAGGCGCCCGCGCTCCCGGCCGGCGCGAAGGGCGAGCCCGTGCTGCGGCCGCACCGGATCGCGATCGGCTGCTACGACCTCGACGGTTCGGGCGCGCTCGTGCGCGGCAGCAGGATCGAGCTGGACGTGGAGGGCGAGCGCACGGAGGTGCCGTTCCCGCAGAACACGCCGCGCCCCGCCGTGATCCTGCTCAACGACGACGACCTGTCGTACGCGAAGGTCCGGCTGGACGAGGAGTCGCTGCGCGTCGTCACGGCGCACCTCGGCGACTTCGCCGAGTCACTGCCGCGCGCGCTGTCGTGGGCCTCGGCCTGGGACATGACGCGCGACGGCGAACTGGCCACGCGCGACTACCTGGCGCTGGTGCTGTCCGGCATCACGAAGGAGTCGGACATCGGTGTGGTGCAGTCCCTGCACCGCCAGGTGAAGCTGGCGCTGGACATGTACGCGGCGCCGGCCTGGCGTGAGACGGGCCTGACGCAGTGGACGGACGCCACGCTGGCGCATCTGCGCGCGGCCGAGCCGGCCGGCGACCACCAGCTCGCCTGGGCCCGCGCCTTCGCGGCGACGGCCCGCACCCCGCAGCAGCTGGACGTGCTGCAGGGCCTGCTGGACGGCACGGAGACGATCGAGGGCCTCGCGGTCGACACGGAGCTGCGCTGGGCGTTCGTCGAGCGGCTCGCCGCGGTCGGGCTGCACGACGAGGAGGAGATCGCGGCGGAGTACGAGCGCGACAAGACGGCGGCGGGCGAGCGCCACGCGGCGGCGGCGCGCTCGGCGCGGCCGACGGCCGAGGCGAAGGCCGAGGCGTGGGCGGCGGCGGTGGAGAGCGACAAGCTGCCGAACGCGGTGCAGGAGGCCGTGATCGACGGCTTCGTCCAGGCCGACCAGCGCGAGCTGCTGGCGCCGTACACGGAGAAGTACTTCGCGGCGGTGGCCGACGTGTGGGGCTCCCGCTCGCACGAGATGGCCCAGCAGGTCGCGCTCGGCCTGTACCCGGGCATCCAGGTCGAGGCGGCGACGCTGGAGGCGACGGACGCGTGGCTGGCTTCGGCGGGTCCGAACGCGGCGCTGCGCAGGCTGATGTCGGAGTCGCGCGCGGGCGTGGAGCGCGCGCTGCGGGCGCAGGCGGCGGACGCGCAGGCGTAGGCCCTGGCCGGCCGGGGCGG
>NZ_JTIY01000001.1:3732970-3735917 GCF_000818175.1 Streptomyces sp. AcH 505 | reverse complement strand
CGGCAGCGCCGTTCCCGCCGACTGGATGGGCGGGCTGCCCGACGCGCTGTCGCTGCTGCGGATGACCATCCCCGGCACCCACGACTCGGGCTGTACCGACCCCGACAACGGCACCGAGTGGTCACACACCCAGAACTGGGGCATCGCCGAGCAACTCCAGCGCGGCGTGCGCTTCCTGGACATCCGGGCCAACGGCCTCCAGGACCATCTCGACGACTCGTTCGGGATCTACCACGCCTCGTACTACCAGGGCATCACCTTCGACGGGGTGCTCTCGCAGTGCCGTGACTTCCTGCGGCAGCATCCGGGCGAGACGATCGTGATGCGGCTGAAGAAGGAGAACGGCACCAACAACGACGTCGGCGCGCGCTTCAAGGACGTTTTCGACGTCTACCTGGACGCCAAGGGCTGGCGCCCCTGGTTCCTCGTCACCGACCGGGTGCCGTCCCTGGGCGAGGCGCGCGGACGGATCGTCCTGATCGCCCAGTTCGACAACGACCTGCCGGTGCTGCAGTGGCCGGGCGGCGACAACGACTTCCTGACGAACGAGTGGTTCTCGCTCCAGGACATCTACCAGGGACTGTCGTCGCCGTCGCAGAAGACCGGGAAGGTGACGCAGCAGTTCGACAACGCGGCGGCGGACCAGGACTCGGCGCTGATGTACATCAACTTCACCAGCTACGCGGGCGGGGGGTGGCCGAAGTTCAACGCGGACGCGATCATGCCGGGCGTGCAGAGCTATCTGGCCGCGCGGGTGTCGGACCGTACGCATCTGGGCGTCGTGCCGATGGACTTCCCGGACTTCCACTCGGACACGCTGACCACGCTGATCGACTGGAACTGGCACTAGGCCCTGTCCGGCCGAGGACCTGGGCTCACGCGTCGGGCGGCGCGCATTCGATGCCGGTGACCGCCGTCGCCAAGGGCGCGTCGCCCGGCGTGCGGGCGGCGCTCCCGCCGGGCCCGCGGGCGGTGTGGATCCGGAGCAGTCCCTCGATGCCGCGCTGCAGGGTCTCGCCGGCCAGGACCGGGTCGCCGAGGTAGCCCGCGCTCATCGCGCCGTCGCGGAGCATGACGAAGTGCCGCCCGGCGTGGTCGGCCTGATCGGTCGTGATCTCCGCGAACAGTCCGGTGATCGTCCGCAGGAACCACGCGCGGTGCGACACGACGGCGCGGTGGACCGGGTGGGCGGGGTCGGGGAACTCCGCCGCCGCGTTGAGGAACGCGCAGCCCCGGTAGCCGGGTGAGCGGATCTGCTCGACCAGGGAGGCGCCGATGCCTCGCAGGATGTCGTCGGTCGGCACGTCCGCGGCCGTCAGCGCGCCGATCTGGGTGCGGATCGCCTGGTCGACGCTCTCGATGTACGCGACGGCCAGTTCTTCCTTGCTGCGGAAGTGGCGGTAGAAGGTCGCGTTGGTGACCTTCGCCTCGGCGACCAGACGGTCGACACCCACCGTGTGGATGCCCTCCGCGTAGAAGAGCCGCGCGGCGGTCCCCAGAAGCCGCTCCCGGGCCTCGGAGACCTTTCTGCCGGTGCCTGTACCGGATGCCGTCTGTGTCATACCGCCCATAATAGCGGGGAGAACGGTCTTTCTACCGGGTACGCCGCGCTCACTCCCCCGCGCACACAAAGGCGCCGCCCCGGCACATCGCGTGCCGTGCGGCGCCCAGCAGCTTCGAGCGTCAGCTCTGGCTCTGCTTCTGCTGCTTGCGGGACTTGTCGAGGACCGTCACCAGACCGGCGATGATGCCGAACAGCACCAGCGGTGTGAAGACGAACAGACCCAGCGTCTCGATCACGCTCAGGCCGGATCCCGGGTCGTCGCCGTCGTCCCGGGTCAGGGCCAGCGCCGGGGACGACATGAGCAGCATGATCAGCGTCGTACCGGCCGCGACGGCGCCGGCGCGCAGAGCGTTCTTCTTGTCCACGGTGCAAACGTAGCGAACGCCTACCGCCGCCGCGCGCGCGGGGGTGCCGTACGGGGGCTCAGGACGTCCATCAGGGCGCGCAGCCGGGGCGAGGCGACCAGCTCCTCCAGGGTGACCGGGCGGCCCTGCGCGTCGGCGACCGGCAGGCGCCAGTTGGGGTACTGGTCCCAGGTGCCCGGCAGGTTCTGCGGGCGGCGGTCGCCCACCGTGTCCGGCAGCCAGACGCCGACCATGCGGGCCGGGGTGCGCAGCAGGAAGCGGTAGACCGCGCGGATCTGCTCCTCCTCGTCGTCGCTGCCGTCGGTGAGCAGATCGAGTCCGGTGAGGTAGCCGAGCCATTCGGCCACCTCGGCGTGCTCCTCGGCCTGTTCCTGGGCGAGCGGCCTGGTGAGCAGGCCGAGGCGGTGCCGCAGCTCCACGTGTTCGCCGGTGAGCCGGGCGGCCGTGGACGGCAGGTCGTGGGTGGTCGCCGTGGCCACGCACCCGGCGCGCCAGGTCTCCGGCGCCAGCGGCTGTCCCGTACCGGTCCAGTCCCGCTCGAACCAGAGCACGGACGTGCCGAGCACCCCGCGCCGCTCCAGCGCCTCGCGTACGCCGGGTTCGACCGTGCCGAGGTCTTCGCCGATGACGACGGCGCCCGCGCGGTGCGCCTCCAGGGCGAGGACGGCGAGCATCGCCTCCGCGTCGTACCGGACATACGTTCCCCGGGTGGGTTCCTGGCCGGCCGGGACCCACCAGAGCCGGAACAGACCCATCACATGGTCGATCCGCAGCGCGCCCGCGTTACGCAGGAGGCCCTTGAGCAGGCCCCGGTACGGGGCGTAGCCGGAGGCGGCGAGCACGTCGGGGCGCCAGGGCGGCAGCCCCCAGTCCTGGCCGAGCGCGTTGAAGGCGTCCGGCGGGGCGCCGACGGACATCCCGGCGGCAAAGGCGTCCTGCTGGGCCCAGGCGTCGGCGCCGTCGGGGTGCACACCGACCGCCAGGTCGTGGACGATGCCGACGGCCATGCCGGCGTCGG
>NZ_JTIY01000001.1:3727405-3732255 GCF_000818175.1 Streptomyces sp. AcH 505 | reverse complement strand
CCAGGCGAGCCGGGAGTGGAAGTCGACGCGGGGCAGCAGCTCACGGCGGGCGGCCTCGGTCTCGGCCGAGCGGGGGTCGCGGAGCCCGGCCGGCCAGTCGTGCCACTGCGGGCCGTACGCCTCGGCGAGGGCGTACCAGGTGGCGTGGTCCTCCAGGGCCTGGCCCTGGGACGCCAGGAAGGCGTGGTAGTCGGCCGTGCGGCCGGGGCCGAGCGGGACACCGGCCAGGATCTCCAGCGCCTCGCGCTTGAGCAGCCACACGGCGTCGCGGTCGATCAGCGCGCCCTTGTCGAGGACGGCGGAGCGCAGCTCGGCGGCCTTCACCAGCAGCGCGTCGAGCCGCGCGCGGTCGGCGCCCTCGACGTAGGCGTACTCGGGCACCGCCTCGATCCGCAGATGGACCGGGTCGGGGAAGCGCCGGGACGAGGGGCGGTACGGGGAGGGGTCGGTCCGCTCGCCGGGGACGGCCGCGTGCAGCGGGTTGATCTGGACGAATCCGGCGCCCAGGGCCCGCCCCGACCAGCCGGCCAGCTCGGCGAGGTCACCGAGGTCGCCCATGCCCCAGGAACGGCTGGAGAGCAGGGAGTAGAGCTGCACCAGGAAGCCGTGGGTACGGCCGGGCGGCTGCGGCACCGTCTCGGGGGCGGCCACGAGCGCGGCGGCTGCGGTGCGCCCGTCGGGGGCGACGGCCGTGAGCCGGTGCACCCCGAGCGGAAGGGAGGGCCACGTACCGCCTGCGGGCAGCTCCAGGGGATCGCCGGGCGCGGTCTCGGGATCGCGCTCCAGGTCGAGCACCAGCGTCGTACCCGCGGGCAGCGCGCGCACGGCGGCCGGCGGCTCCGGGTGCGCGGCGGCGTCCCACAGCACCAGCGTCGGGGGCAGCAGCAGGCGCGCCGCCGCGCTCTCCGCGCGCGTCAGGGCTTCGTCGACGGCGGCGGGCGTGGACGCGTCGACGCCGAGGGCGGCGAGCACCGCGACGACCGCCTCGTCGGACACCGGGACGTCGACGTCCGGCGAGGGCGAGTAGGAGGTGGCGACGCCGTGCAGTTGGGCGAGCCTGGCCAGGCCCATTCAGACTCCTGGGGACTCCGTGCCGCCGGCCGTGCCCGGCGCGGTCGGCTCACTGGTGAGCGGGGCGGTGTCGGCAAGCGGCGGCTCGCTGGTCAGCGGCGCGGCGTCGGCGAGTGGGGGTTCGCTGGTCAGCGGGCCGGGGACGGCCTGCGGCGGACCCTCCACCACCTGTTTGGACAGGGCCTCTTCGGAAAGGGGCCGTTTGGAACAGCCGGGCGGCACAAGTGCGGATGCGGCCATGACGGCGCCTCCCATGATCGGCGTAAGGGACACAGCAGCCCTACCCAGTGGGCGGAGCCGCAGACGTGTACGGCGGGTGAACGTGTTCCGGCTCACGATCCGTTCCCCCGCGCGTCAGCGCCTGTCACCCGAACGAGACGCGCCGACCGGTCACTTGGACCGTCCGGCCGAACGGACTGCCCGAACCGGGCAGTGGGCCCCAAGTGAACACCCTGCCCTGCACACCGGGCAATTACGACACAGCGGCCACGCACATTGACACCTACCCGCCGGGGTGGTGGGCTCAGTGCCCCTCAGACCCTGTACCGACAGGATCTGACAGGACGCAGGCATGTGACCACGGAGCGGGACTACGGAGCGCGAGGGGATCAGGCGTGCAGCTGGGGCGCAGGAAGCGGACCGCGACGGCCGTCGCCGTCGCGGTGATCGGTGGTCTGCTCGGCGCCGCGCCGGAGGCGTCGGCGGCCCCGCACGACCCGGGTTCGCCGGCCGCGACCACCCCCGACCGGGACGCCGCGCCCGGCGTCCCGGCGGTGTGGCCCAAGCCGCAGACGATCCGGGCTGCGGGCCAGGCGGTGCCGCTGGGTGACGAGGTCGCCGTCGTGGCGGCCGCGGACGCCGACCCGTACGCCGTCGAAGCGGTGAAACACCTGCTGAGCCAGGCGGGCGCGCGGATCGTACGGACCCTTCCCTCGGCCGCCGCCGCTGCCTCGGTGCCGGGCCCTGTCGTCCTGATGGGCGGTACGGAAGCGCGGAGCGCGCTGCGCGCCCTGCGCGCGCCCGAGAGCGCCGATCTCCCGTCCGGCGGCTACCGGATCGCCGTCGGCGGTGTCGCGGGGCGCGGCACGATCGCACTGGACGGCGTCGGTGACGACGGGCTGTTCCACGCGGCGCAGACGCTGCGCCAGCTCGTGGTGAAGCAGCCCGCGGGCCCTGTGGTCCCGGGCGTCGTCGTACGCGACTGGCCGGGCACGGCGGTGCGCGGCACGACGGAGGGGTTCTACGGCACGCCCTGGGACCAGCGGCAGCGGCTGGCGCAGCTCGACTTCATGGGCCGCACGAAGCAGAACCGCTATCTGTACGCGCCGGGCGACGACCCGTACCGGCAGGCGCAGTGGCGTGATCCGTACCCGGCGGCGCAGCGGGCCGACTTCCGCGCGCTCGCGGAGCGGGCCCGTGCCAACCATGTGACGCTCGCCTGGGCCGTCGCCCCCGCGCAGGCGATGTGCCTGGCGTCGGACAAGGACGTCAAGGCGCTCAACCGCAAGATCGACTCGATGTGGGCGCTCGGGGTGCGCGCCTTCCAGTTGCAGTTCCAGGACGCGAGTTACAGCGAGTGGCACTGCGACGACGACGCGGACACCTACGGCTCGGGCCCCGAGGCGGCGGCCAGGGCGCACGCGCGCGTGGCCAACGCGGTGGCGGCCCACCTCGCGCAGCGCCATCCCGGGGCGGAACCGCTCGGGTTGATGCCGACCGAGTACTACCAGGACGGCGCGACCGCCTACCGCACCGCGCTCGGCAAGGCGCTGGACGGCCGGGTGCAGGTCGCCTGGACGGGCGTCGGGGTGGTCCCCCGCACCATCACCGGGCGTGAACTGGCGGGCGCGCGTGCCGCGTTCCAGCATCCGCTGGTCACGATGGACAACTACCCGGTCAACGACTACGAGCAGGGGCGGCTCTTCCTCGGCCCGTACACCGGCAGGGAGCCCGCCGTCGCGGGCGGTTCCGCGGCGCTGCTCGCCAACGCCATGCAGCAGCCCGCGATTTCCCGTATCCCGCTGTTCACCGCGGCCGACTACGCCTGGAACCCGCGGGACTACCAGCCCGACGCGTCCTGGCACGCGGCGATAAGCGATCTGGCGGGCGGGGACGTCAAGGCGCGTGAGGCGCTGACGGCGCTCGCGGGCAACGACTCGTCGTCCATTCTGAGTTCGACGGAGTCGGGCTATCTCAAGCCGCTGCTGGCCGACTTCTGGCGCACCCGTACGTCCTCGGAGACCGACCCGAAGGTGCGGGACAGCGCGGCGGCGCGGCTGCGGGCCGCCTTCACGGTGATGCGGGAGGCCCCGCTGCGGCTCGCGGCGACCGCCGACGGGCGGCTCGACGCCGAGACGCAGCCGTGGATAGAGCAACTGTCGCGCTACGGCAGGGCGGGCGAACTCGCCGTCGACATGCTCCAGGACGAGGCGCGTGGCGAAGGCTCGTCCGCCTGGCAGTCGTCGCTGGAACTCGACCCGCTGCACAAGGCGGTCAAGGCGAGCCGGGTGAAGGTCGGCACGGGCGTGCTGGACCCGTTCCTCGACCGCGCGGTCAAGGAGTCGTCGGCCTGGACGGGCGCGGGCAGGCCCGACGGCAAGGACGTCACCAGATCGGTGCACGCGTACACCGTCGACATCGGCAAGGTCCGCCCGCTCACCACGGTGAACACCATGACCGAGCCGGGGACGGGCGCGGGCGCGAGCGTCCAGGCGCATGTCCCCGGTGAGGGCTGGCGCACGCTGGGCCCGCTCTCGGCGACCGGCTGGACGCAGACGGACGCCAAGGGCGTACGGGCCGACGCGGTGCGGATCTCCTGGCAGGGCGCGGGCCCCAACAACGGCGTGTCGGGTCCCGGGACCACGGCCCCCGCGGTGCGCAGGGTGGTGCCCTGGTTCGGCGACGGGCCGCGGGCCAGTCTGGATCTGGCGCGCGGCGAGACGGACGCGGAGATCGGCGGCGGCCCGCAGAAGGTCGAGGCGCGGCTGGCGGCCGAGAGCCCGGGGGCGGTGCGGGGCGCGCTGACGGCCAAGGCGCCTTCCGGCATTCGGGTGAAAGTACCCAAGGAGACGACGGTCCCGCGCGGGCTCGGCACGACCGTTCCGGTGGAGGTCGCGGTCGAGCCCGGCACACCGGCGGGTACGTACGAGGTGCCGCTGACGTTCCACGGCGAACAGCGGACGCTGACGGTCCGGGCCTCGCCCCGTACCGGCGGCCCCGACCTGACCCGCGCGGCCGGTGCCACGGCCATGTCGTCCGGCGACGAGACGCCCGATTTCCCGGCGTGGCAGGCGATCGACGGCGACCCGGCCACCCGCTGGTCGTCCCCCGTCGAGGACGGCGCCTGGTGGCAGGTGGAGCTGGCGGCGCCCGCCCGGGTCGGCCAGGTCGTCCTGCGCTGGCAGGACGCCTACGCCGCCCGCTACCGCATCCAGGTGTCGGCCGACGGCCGGTCCTGGCGTACGGCGGCGACCGTCACCCAGGGCAAGGGCGGCCGGGAGGCGATCGGCATGGACGCGAAGGACACCCGCTTCGTACGGGTGCAGGGCGACGCGCGCGCCACGCAGTACGGCTACTCGCTGTTCTCGGTCGAGGCGTACGCGGTGGCGAAGTAACGCGCCCCCCGACCGACGACACCCCCTCCTGCGCCCGGCGGGTCCCTGTCCCACGTGGGCGGCGGGTATGTGGGTGCGTGCGGGTCGGGGCCGCGTCCCAGGCGTGAACGCCCGGCCGCCGTCCCCCGGTGGTCAGGCACACCCGTGTGCCGACCGGCGGGACTG
>NZ_JTIY01000001.1:3719177-3727380 GCF_000818175.1 Streptomyces sp. AcH 505 | reverse complement strand
ACGACCCCGGAACGACACCCGGCAACAACCGCAACCAGCACCCGCACCACGGACCCGCACCCAGGGCACCGCACCCCGCCGGACGGCGACACCGCGCAGGACACGCCCCCGGAACGGCCCCCGGCAACCACCGCACGCACACGCCGCGGCAACCGTACGGCCGGGCGCGCGAAAGCCGTGCCCGGCGCCCCGCTGACGTGGGGTTTTGTGCCGGGCACGACAAAGGCCCGGATCCTCAGGCTGAAACGCCGTCGATCCGGGCCATCGCGTCCTGCGCGCCGTACGGTTGCAGGTACGGCATCCAGCGCGGGTCCCTGTGTCCGGTCCCGATGATCCGCCAGGCGAGTCCGGACGGCGGGGCCGGCTGTTGGTGGAGTCTCCACCCCAGCTCCCGCAGATGCCGGTCCGCCTTGACGTGGTTGCAGCGGCGGCAGGCGGCCACCACGTTGTCCCACACGTGCTGTCCGCCGCGACTGCGCGGAATGACGTGGTCGACGCTGGTTGCGACGCCACCGCAGTACATGCAGCGACCGCCGTCTCGGGCGAAGAGCGCACGGCGCGTGAGCGGCACGGGACCCCGGTAGGGGACCCGCACGAAGCGCTTGAGCCGTACGACGCTGGGTGCTGGCATGACACGGGAAGCGCTGTGCATGAAGGCGCCGGACTCTTCCAGAGAGACTGCCTTGTTCTCCAGGACGAGGACGAGCGCGCGGCGGAGCGGTACGACGCCGAGCGGCTCGTACGACGCGTTGAGGACCAGGACATGCGGCACGGATGCCTCCTATTACGCCGGCGGCGCGTGGCTCGCGCCGGGACGATCTGCTCTCAGTCTCTCCTCATGCCTGGTCGAAACGCCACCACGACCAGGTAACGGGCTCGGAGTGTTTTCGACCACAGCACGCCGCGGCGGCCCCCGCATCCGGTGCGCGGGAGCGCGTGAGCCCGGTCTCTCCACCGCTGTGAGCGGGGAGCGGGCCGCACGGCGCCGTTAGTCTGGTTGGCCTGTCCGGCAAGCCTGGAGGTTCTGCTCGTGTTCTGGTCCGCCCCGCCGGCCCCTGCCCCGTCGTCGCGCCCCGTCACGATCGGCGAGGCGACGGAACGGGCGACCGACGCGGCGAGCTGGGTCGGTGAGAACTGGTCCACCTGGCTGAGCATCTGCCTGCGGATCCTGCTGATCCTGGTGATAGCGCTGGTGCTGCGCCATCTGATCCGGCGGGCGCTGACCCGGCTGATAGCCCGGATGAACCGCAGCGTGCAGGCGGTCGAGGGCACGGCGCTCGGCGGGCTGCTGGTCAACGCCGAGCGGCGCAGACAGCGCTCGGAGGCGATCGGCTCGGTACTCCGTTCGGTGGCCTCGTTCCTGATTCTCGGCACGGCCGCGCTGATGGCGCTGGGCGCGCTGAACATCAATCTGGCCCCGCTGCTGGCCTCCGCGGGGGTCGCGGGTGTGGCGCTCGGTTTCGGGGCGCGCAATCTCGTCACGGACTTCCTGTCCGGCGTCTTCATGATCCTGGAGGACCAGTACGGCGTCGGGGACACCATCGACGCGGGGGTCGCCTCGGGCGAGGTGATCGAGGTCGGGCTGCGTGTGACGAAGCTGCGCGGCGACGGCGGCGAGATCTGGTACGTGCGCAACGGCGAGGTGAAGCGGATCGGCAACCTGAGCCAGGGCTGGGCCACGGCGGGGGTCGATGTCGTCGTGCGCCCCACGGAGGACCTGGAGCAGGTGCGTACGGTCGTCACCGCGGTCGCCGAGCAGATGGCCAAGGACGACCCGTGGAACGAGCGGCTGTGGGGCCCGGTGCAGGTGCTCGGCCTGGACTCCGTCCTGATGGACTCGATGACGATCCGGCTCGCGGCGAAAACGATGCCGGGCCAGGCGCTCGGTGTGGAGCGCGAACTGCGCTGGCGGGTGAAGCGAGCCCTGGACGCCGCGGAGATCCGGATGCTCGGCGCCGAGCCGGCGCCGCAGGAGGCCGAGGCGGAGGACCGGGCGGCCGGCACCGCGCCGCCGTCCTCCCTCGCCAACCCGCCGTCCGCCCCGTAACGGCACCGTTTCGGCGGTCATCCTCCGCCGCGTACGAAACCGCCCCGGAGGTAACGCTTTGGTTGCCTCGGGGAAGACGCTGCTCGTCGGGTATTGACGCGTCGCTTACACGCGGCCTACTTTCCTCGGAACCGGAATAGGAAACTTTCCTAACAATGTGGTCGGGAGAGCCGGGAAGCCGAGGGACAGGTGTACGCCGTGAGCGGGACAGCCACACCGTCGCCGGGTACGCCGAGCGTGCTGCGGGCCATGAACGACCGCACGGCGCTCGACCTGCTGATCGCGCACGGTCCGCTGACCCGGACCCGGATCGGTGAGCTGACCGGCCTCTCCAAGCCGACCGCCTCCCAGCTGCTGACCCGGCTGGAGACGGCCGGCCTGGTCCGTACGACGGGCAGCCAGAGCGGCCGTCCCGGACCCAACGCGGTGCTCTACGAGATCCGTCCCGACGCCGCCCATGTCGCGGCGCTGGCCGTCGGGCACACCGGCATCAGCGCCCGGGTCTCCGACATAACCGGCGCCGTCGTCGGCGAAAGCCGGGTCGAGGCCGAGGCGGTCGCCGACGACGTACGGGGCCGGACGGCCCAGCTCGTCGCCGAGGCCGTCGACGGCGCGCTCGGCCAGGCGGGTCTCGACCACGGCGATCTGCACTGCGTGGTCATAGGCACGCCCGGCGCGATAGACCCGCACACGGGCGAGCTGCGCTACGCACCGCATCTGCCGGGCTGGCAGTCGCGGACCCTGCTGGGCGACCTCGCCGATGTGCTCGGCACCCCGGTCGTCATCGAGAACGACGTCAATCTCGCGGCGATAGCCGAGCAGCACGAGGGCGCGGCGCAGGACTACGACGACTTCGTGCTCGCCTGGGTCGACCGGGGTGTCGGCGCGGCGATCGTACTGGGCGGCACCCTGCTGCGCGGCGCGACCGGCGGCGCGGGCGAGATCGGCTACATGCCGCTGCCGGGCGCTCCGCTGGCCCGTGGCGGCGACGAGAAGTGGGCGGCGGACGACGCGGGCGGCGGCTTCCAGAGCCAGGTCGCCAGCGCGGCCGTACGGAATCTGGCCGGCGGCCTGCCGCTGGCCGAGGCGCTGGCCGACGAGTCCGTACGGGCGGAGGTCGCCCACCGGCTGGCCACCGGGCTCGCCGCCGTGGTGGCCGTCGTCGACCCCGAACTGGTCGTCCTGTCCGGCTCGGTGGCCGAGGCGGGCGGCGAGGCGCTGCGGGAGCGGGTCGAGGCCGAGCTGACGGGTCTCGCCCTGCCCAGACCGCTGCTGCGGATCAGCGACATCACCGGTGACCCGATCCTGACCGGGGCGTTGCGCATCGCGCTCTCCCAGGCGCGCGACGCGGTCTTCGACACCACCTGAACCACCCCTCCGAACCGCCGACAGCACCCGCACCCCCAACATCGGCCCCCTACACCCCACTTAAGCGTTTTGTCATCATTACTCCCCCTCCCTCGTCCTCCCCCTCCTCCGTCCCCCTTCTTCTGCAAAGGAAGTCCGACATGGCGCGATGGCGTATACGCACTTGCGTGCCCGTGGCGCTCGGTGCGGCCGCGGCCCTGCTGCTCTCGGGATGTGCCAATCCGAGCACCGGCAGCAACACCGACGATCCGACCAAACCGGTCACGCTGAAGTTCTGGCACGGCTGGTCGGCGCCCAGCGAGGTCAAGGCGATCAACGAGAACATCGCCAACTTCGAGAAGCTGCATCCGAACATCAAGGTCGTCTCGACCGGCAACGTCAGCGACGAGACGATCAACCAGGCGCTGCGCGCCGGCGGCGGCGACGCCCCGGACGTGGTCACGTCGTTCACCACCAACAACGTCGGCCAGTACTGCTCGTCCGGCATGTGGGCGGATCTCGACCCGTTCCTGAAGAAGTCCGGGATCGACAAGACGAAGACGTTCCCGCAGACCCTGCTGGACTACACCCAGTACCAGGGCGTGCAGTGCGCCATGCCGCTGCTCGCCGACGCGTTCGGCATGTACTACAACAAGGACGCCTTCGACGCGGCGGGCATCACCCGGCCGCCGCACACCATGTCGGAGATGAAGGCCGACGCGGTCAAGCTGACCGAGAAGAACAAGGACGGATCGCTCAAGCGCGCCGGCTTCATGCCGAACTTCCAGCTCTACCAGAACAGCCCGGACCGGATGTTCGCGCAGTGGGGACCGGAGTACTTCAACAAGGACGGCAAGGCCCAGCTCGCCGACGAGCCGAAGACCAAGGCGTTCTTCGACACCATGAAGTCCCTCTCGGACGCGCAGGGCGGCTACGGCGCGATGGAGAAGCTGCGCGCCACCTTCGGTGAGGAGATGTCGTCCCAGAACGGCTTCCTGACCGGCAAGCTCGCCATGCACCTCGACGGTGAGTGGCGCGGGCTGATGCTCAAGGACGCCAAGGCGAAGTTCACGTGGGGCGTGGCACCGCTCCCGGTCCCCGACGACCAGGCCGACACCTACGGGCGCGGCTATCTGACGGGCACCGTCGCCGGTATCTCGCACAGCAGCAAGCATCAGAACGCCGCCTGGGAACTGATGAAGTACCTGACGATCGACACCGGTTCCGTGGTGCACTTCGCCAACGCGATCCACAACGTGCCCTCCACCTTCGCCGCGCTCAAGTCGCCGACGCTGGACCAGGACCCGACGTTCCAGGAATTCATCAAGATCGCGCAGAACCCGCACAGCGAGGCGATCCCGCCGTCCAACAACGGCGGCCAGTACATCAACTCGTTCGGTGACTTCTCGCAGTCCGTCGAGGCGGGCAGGACGAAGAATCTGCACTCGGCCCTGACGAAACTCGACGACCAGATCGACGCCGACAACGTCCAGTCGGAAAACTGAGGAGCCGGGTCATGGCAATGTCACTCTCCACCTCGGCGAAGGCAGCCGAGCCCGCCGCCGCGAAGTCACCGGGCAACAGCCCGCTGCGGCGCAAGCAGAATCGCAGCCGGCTGCGCACCCTGGGTTTTCTCTCGCCCTGGCTGATCGGCTTCTCGGTCTTCTTCGGATATCCGCTGATCGCGACCGTCTACTTCTCGTTCATGCACTACAACCAGATCAAGTCGCCGACCTTCGTGGGCCTGCGCAACTGGAAGTACGTGCTCGACCAGATGCCGCTGTTCGGTCCCGCGCTGTGGAACACGATGTGGCTCGTCGTGGTGATGGTCGCGCTGCGCGTGGTCTTCGGCCTCGGCGTCGGCATGCTCGTCACGAAGATCAAGACGGGGGTCGGGCTGTTCCGTACGGCCTTCTACATCCCCTACCTGGCCCCTCCGGTGGCCGCGACCGTCGCCTTCGTCTTCCTGCTCAACCCGTCGACGGGCCCGGTCAACAAGATCCTCGGCTGGGTCGGTCTGCACGGCCCGAACTGGTTCAACGACCCCAACTGGTCGAAGCCCTCGCTCGTCCTGCTCTCGCTGTGGGGCATCGGCGACCTGATGGTCATCTTCATGGCCTCGCTGCTCGACGTCCCCAAGGACCAGTACGAGGCCGCCGACCTGGACGGCGCGGGCTCCGTCGCCAAGTTCCGCTACATCACCTGGCCGGCCATCACGCCGATCGTGCTGTTCGCCGTCGTCACCGGTGTCGTCCAGACGATGCAGTACTACACACAGGCCCTGGTCGCGGGGAAGCTCGCCTCCGGTGTCTCGATCGGGCCCGGCACGGTGATCCAGCCCGGCTACCCGGACCACTCCACGCTGACCGTCCCGCAGCTCATCTACTCGCTGGGCTTCCAGAACTTCAACACCGGCGCGGCCTGCGTGCTCTCGCTCGTGCTCTTCGCCATCGCCATGGCCGTCACCCTTCTGCTGATGCGCAAGAGCGTCGGCCTCATCCCGGCGGAGGACTGAGATGACCACCACGACCCTGAACCCACCGGCGGCCGTCCCGCAGACCCGCCCCTCGGGACCCGACACCGCGCGCTTCCGCCGCAAGCGCGCCCTGAACTGGATCGCCGTGCACGCCCTGGCGATCGCGATGGCCCTGTTCTTCGTCCTGCCGTTCGTCTTCGTCTTCCTCACCTCGGTGATGAGCGACGGGCAGGCGCTGAGCGGCGATCTGTGGCCGACGTCCTGGCACTGGTCGAACTACTCGACGGTGTTCCACACCCCGGGCTTCCTGACCTGGTGGCGCAACTCGCTGATGTACGCGGTGCTCGGCACGGTCTTCACCGTCTGTTCGTCCGTGCCCGTCGCCTACGCGCTCGCCAAGTTCCGCTTCCGCGGCCGCCGGACGGCCATGGTGCTCGTCATCTCGACGATGATGCTGCCGCCCCAGGTCATCATCATCCCGATGTACCTGGTCTGGTCGCAGCAGTTCCACCTGTCGGGCTCGCTGTGGCCGCTGATCATCCCGATGGCGTTCGGTGACGCGTACTCCATCTTCCTGCTGCGGCAGTTCCTGCTGACCATCCCCAACGAGTACATCGAGTCGGCGAAGGTCGACGGCTGCGGCGAGTTCCGCACACTGCTGAAGATCGTCGTGCCGATGGCCAAGCCCGGCATCGCGGCCGTCGCCCTCTTCCAGTTCTTCTACTGCTGGAACGACTACTTCGGGCCGCAGATCTACGCGGCCCAGAACCCCGGCGCGTGGACCCTGAGCTACGGCCTGGAATCATTCAAAAGCGCGCACAGCGTGAACTGGAATCTGACGATGGCCGCGACCCTGCTGGTCATGGCCCCGGTCGTCATCGTCTTCTTCTTCGCGCAAAAGGCCTTCGTAGAAGGCGTCACCCTCACCGGAGTAAAGGGCTGAGAACCATGAAGCTCGCAGTTGTAGGCGGCGGATCGACCTACACACCTGAACTGATAGACGGATTCGCGAGGCTGCGAGACACCCTGCCCATCGAGGAACTCGTCCTGGTCGACCCGGCGGCCGACCGGCTCGACCTGGTCGGGGGTCTCGCCCGGCGGATCTTCGCCAAGCTCGGCCACCCCGGCCGGATCACCACCACGTCCGACCTCGACGCGGGTGTCGAGGGCGCCGACGCCGTGCTGCTCCAGCTCCGCGTCGGCGGCCAGGCGGCCCGCAACCAGGACGAGACATGGCCGCTGGAGTGCGGCTGCGTCGGCCAGGAGACGACGGGCGCCGGCGGTCTCGCCAAGGCGCTGCGCACGGTCCCGGTCGTCCTGGACATCGCGGAGCGGGTCCGGCGTACCAACCCGGACGCCTGGATCATCGACTTCACCAACCCGGTGGGGATCGTGACGCGCGCGCTGCTCCAGGCCGGACACAAGGCCGTCGGCCTGTGCAACGTCGCGATCGGCTTCCAGCGCAAGTTCGCCGACCGGCTCGGGGTCACCCCGTCCGAGGTGTACCTGGAGCATGTCGGCCTCAACCACCTGACGTGGGAGCGGGGCGTACGGATCGGCGGCCCGGACGGCGAGGACATGCTGCCCAAGCTGCTCGCCGAGTTCGGCGACGAGATCGCGGCCGACCTGCACATGCCCCGTCCGGTGCTGGACCGGCTCGGCGTCGTGCCCTCGTACTACCTGCGCTACTACTACGCGCACGACGAGGTCGTCAGGGAGCTGCGGACCAAGCCCTCGCGCGCCTCCGAGGTGGCCGAGATGGAGAAGCAGCTGCTGGCGATGTACGGGGACCCGGCGCTGGACGAGAAGCCCGCGCTGCTCGCCAAGCGCGGCGGTGCCTACTACTCGGAGGCGGCCGTCGACCTGGCGGCCTCGCTGCTGCGCGGCGGCGGCAGCCCGATCCAGGTCGTCAACACGCTCAACAACGGCACCCTGCCGTTCCTCGCGGACGACGCGGTGATCGAGGTGCAGGCACGGGTCGGTACGGACGGCGCGACGCCGCTCGCCGTGCCGAAGCTCGACCCGCTGTACGCGGGGCTCATCGCCAACGTGACCGCGTACGAGGACCTGGCGCTGCGGACGGCGCTGAACGGCAGCCGCGACGCGGTGTTCAAGACCCTGCTGGCGCACCCGCTGGTCGGCCAGTACGAGTATGCCGAGAAGCTCACCGACGAGCTGATCGCGCACAACCGGGAGCACCTCGCGTGGGCGTGAGCACTGCCGGCCAGGCGGCGGGACGCGCGAGCGTCCTGGCCGTCGACGCCGGGAACAGCAAGACCGATGTGGCCGTGATCGGCGCCGACGGCTCGGTGCTCGGCACCGGCCGCGGCGGC
>NZ_JTIY01000001.1:3712139-3718713 GCF_000818175.1 Streptomyces sp. AcH 505 | reverse complement strand
CGGCGGCTTCCAGCCGCCGATCGTGGGCATCGAGCAGGCCGTCGATGTGGTGGCCGCGGCGGTCGCCGAGGCCGCGGCGGCGGCGGGACTGCCGGCGAAGAACCTGGTCAGCCATGTGTCCGCGTGTCTGGCCAACGCTGATCTGCCCGTCGAGGAGCGGGAGTTGGCACAGGCCGTGCAGGCGCGCGGCTGGGGTCTGACGACGGAGGTGCGCAACGACACCTTCGCGATACTGCGGGCCGGGCTGCCCAGCGGCGCGGAGCCGCTGGGGGTCGCCGTGGTCTGCGGCGCCGGCATCAACTGCGTGGGCATGCGGCCCGACGGCAGGACCGCGCGCTTCCCGGCCATCGGCCGCATCTCCGGTGACTGGGGCGGCGGTTCGGGGCTCGCCGAGGAGGCGCTGTGGTTCGCCGCGCGCGCCGAGGACGGCCGCGGCGAGCCGACGGAGCTGATGCGGACGCTGCCCGCGCACTTCGGGCTGACCACGATGTACGAGCTGATCGAGGCCCTGCACCTGAAGCACATCCCAGCGCTGCGCAAGCACGAGCTGACGCCGGTGCTGTTCGCGACGAGCGCGGCGGGCGACCCGGTGGCGAGAGCGGTGGTCGACCGGCTGGCCGAGGAGGTCGTCGCGATGTCGACGGTCGCGCTCGGCCGGCTCGACCTGCTGGACGAGGAGGCGCCGGTGCTGCTGGGCGGGGGTGTGCTGGCGGCCCGTCATCCGCGGCTCGACGACCGGATCGCGGAGCTGCTGGCCGCCAAGGCGCCGAAGGCGGTGATCGGCGTGGTGACGGCGCCACCGGTGCTCGGCGCCGGGCTGCTCGGCCTCGACCACATCGGCGCGAGCGCCGCCGAACACGTGCGGCTGCACACGCATTACGCGTGATCATTCCGCCGGGAAGGGGAACCGATCAGCGGGCTGTGACGTATTCATGGTGGGGAGAGCGCGCCGCTGAGGTGGCGCGATACGTACAAGATCAGTCAAGCGTGGTGTGATTGTCGGTCCCTGCGGCCATACTGCTGGCCGGGAGCTGTCCCCCGACCCACCGGGGGCCGGCCGGCCGTCGTCTACTGACCGAGGGGGAGGTCACGTGACATACCCGCAGAATGTGCGCACAGCGCCACCGTCGGCGCGACCGCCCGCGCCCGCGCAGCCGCCCAGGCCGCCGGCGCCGCCCGGCGTACCGCCGGCGCGGCGCAGCGCCTGGTCGGAGACCAGGGAGCGGCTGGGCTCGGCGGCGACGACCGAACCCGGCAGGCTGCGCATCATCGGCGCCGCGCTGGCGCTGCTGGTGCTGGTGTTCGGCGCGGTGACGGCCTGGCAGGCCTCCGACCGGTACGCGTCGGCCGACGACGTGGTGAACCGCAGCCAGCCGGTCAAGGACGCGGCGAACATCTACCGTTCGCTGGCCGCCGCCGACACGGACGCGGCGACCGGTTTCCTCGCGGGCGCGACCGAACCCCCCGACGTGCAGGCGGCGTACCGGAAGGACATCGCCACCGCTTCCGAGCTGCTGGTGCGGGTCGCGAAGAGCACGGAGGCGAACAGCGGCGCCGCGCGGCTGATCGCGGACATCAACAGCCAACTACCCGTCTACACGGGGCTGATCGAGCGGGCCAGGGCCGCCAACCGGCAGGACCAGCCCCTCGGCGGCGCCTATCTGCGGTACGCCAACGAGCAGATGACCAAGGATCACGGTCTGCTGCCGAACGCCGAGGCCCTGTACAACGCGGAGACGAAGCGGCTGCAGGAGGATTCGGACCAGGCCCGGATATGGCCCTTCGCCGCGCTCGGCCTCGGGGTGCTCACCCTGGCCGTGCTGGTCTGGGCGCAGCGCCGTAACTACCGCAGCACCAACCGGGTGTTCAACCAGGGGCTGCTCGGCGCGACCGCCGCGACCACGGCCGTGCTGCTGTGGCTGATCGCGGGACAGGCGCTGAGCAGCTCGCATCTGGGTGACGCGAACACGCACGGGCAGAGTTCGCTCGCGGTGCTCAACGAGGCCCGGATCAACGCGCTGAAGGCGCGGGCCAACGAGAATCTGACGCTGGTCTCCCGCGGTTCGATCCTCGCCGCCGACGGCATCAACGACAAGTACGAGGTCGACTTCAACGCGCGCATGAAGGACCTCGAATCCGAGCTCGGCCGGGCCAAGGGGCTCGCCGACGACGCCAAGGGGCGCGATCCGGTGACCTCCGCGATCACGTCGATCTCGGTGTGGGAGAAGCGGAACGACGAGGCCGACGCGGCCAACAAGAGCGGTGACTTCGAGCGCGCGCTGAAGAAGATCAACGGCGCGGGCGACACGGCCGAGGAGTCGTTCAACCAGGTGGAGAGCGCCCTGAACAAGGCGATCGGCCAGGAGCAGAGCGAATTCGACGCGTCGGCCGACGCGGGGCGCGGTGCGCTGACCTGGCTGGCGGCCGGCGCGGGTGTGCTGGCCGTCCTCGGGGCGCTGGGCGCGCTGCTGGGCGTGGGCCGCAGGCTTTCGGAGTACCGGTGAGAAGGGGAGCGATGAGTCCTGTGTCCGACAGGCTCCGCGGCTGGGGCGGGGTCACCGCCATGGGCGTGGCCTGCGCTGTGACGGCCGCACTCACCTTGCTGCCGCTGGCACACGGCGGAGCCGACAGCGCCGACGGAGGGCGGCTGGTGGCGCCGCACGGCACGACAGCCGTGCCCGCCAAGGCCGAGAAGTGCCAGGACGGGGACGCGCCGGAGGCGAGTCTGCCCGCCTCGGCCGCCACCGGACCGATCGTCGCCGACATGCAGCGGCGCAAGGACGGGCGACTGATCGTCGGCGTCGACCAGAACAGCTACGACTGGGGCTATCTCGACCCGGAGTCCAACGAGTTCGAGGGCTTCGACATCGACATCGCCCGCGCGATCGCCAAGAACATCTACGGCAGCGAGAAGGCGGTCAAATTCCAGCCCGTCTCCACGGCGCAGCGGATCCCCGCCCTGCAGAACGGCACGGTCGACATCATCGTCCGGACGATGACGATCTCCTGCGACCGGCGCGAGGACATCGACTTCTCCAGCGCGTACTTCAAAGCCGGCCAGCAGGTCCTCGCCCCCAAGTCGTCGGACATCACTGGCTACAACGAGACGCTGAAGGGCAAGCGGGTCTGCACGGCGACCGGTTCGTCGGCCGTGCAGGCGCTGGAGGGCGACAAGACGAACGGCGCGTTCGGCGCGATCTACTGGGACAGCGCCAACAACGAGGGCAACAAGCCGGCCGGGCAGAGCGCCGCCGACCTGAGCGTGCCGAACCAGCTGGACTGCCTGGTCAGGCTCCAGCTCGGGCTGGTCGACGCGATCGTCACGGACAATTCGCTCGCCGCCGGCCAGGCCGCCCAGGACCCGTCGGTCATGCTGAAGGGCCCGCCGTTCACGACCGAGTACTACGGTGTCGCGACCAAGCTGAGCAAGACCGGCGACAACGACCTGGTGCGCCGGATCAACAAGGTCCTGGAGGAGTACCGGGCGGGCGGGGCCAACAGCCCCTGGATGCGGTCGTACAACAAATGGCTCAAGACCGGGCTGCCGGGGATAGCCGGGCCGCCCGCGCCTACCTACAAGACCAACTAGACCGACTGGACCGACCGGACCAAGGCCAACGAGTCCCCCCACAGGGCGAAGCGGAGAGGTGATCGATGGGCGCCACGGGCTCCTTTCCCGGATCGTCGGGGACGCCACCGGTACCGGTCATGGACCGGGACGAGGTGGACCGGGCCCTCGCGCGCCTCGAAGCCGAGCACGAGGCGATCGAGACGTCACTGCTCGCCCTCCAGGACCACGCGGGCCGCAGACTCCTCGAAGGCGCGGCGCTCACCGGCGTCACCAAGGACCGCTGGACCTCCGTCGAGCCGACGATCACGCTGCTCTGGGCGTACTTCGACCGGTACAGCGACACCCTGACCGAGGCGCGTGAGCTGCGCGCCAAGCGGCGCTGGCCCAATCGCGAGGATCTTGAGGAGCTGACCGAGAAGCTGCGCGGCCAGGCGGTGACGGTAGCGGCGCCCGCCGCCGAGCACGGCATGCCGACGAGCATCACCGGACCGGCCAAGCTCGCCGAACGGTTCACGCTCGCCCAGTTGGTGACGCGGATGAACGACCTGTACGCGCGCTCGCTCGACATGGTCGTGGCCGCCGACGCCGTCTGGTCGGCGCTGCCCGCGCGGATCGACCTGCTCTCTACCGAGCTGCGGCGCACGCTCTCGCTCGCGCACTCGGTGGGGGTGCGGCCCGGCGAGCATCCGGCCGGTGACGACCTGGACTCGATCACCGACGAGTTGACCGCGCTGCGCGCCCAGGTGGTCTCCGACCCGCTGGCCTTCTGGCGTGCGGCGCCCGGCAGTTCGGCCCCGGGCGGCGGCCGCCCCGACACCGGGCGCTACGACAGGGCGGCCCGCGCCCTCGAAGAGGTACGGCGCGAGATCGAGGCCGTGCTCGCCGTCCGCAAGGACTCCGAGGAGCGGCTGCTGCGCCTGCGTGACGTGCTGTCACGCGCCGACCGCACGCTGGACGAGGCCAGGTCGGCGCGCGGTGAGGTGCTGGCGAAGATCGCCGCTTCCGAGGTGCCCGCCGTCAGCGGCCCGTCGGCGGTGCTGCACGAGCGGCTCTCGACCGCCGCCGAGTACCGCAGACATGCCCAATGGCACCGGCTGTCGCCGCTCCTGGAGTCCCTGGAGCGCGACGCCGAGGACGAACTGCTGCGCGCCCGTGAGTCGTTGACCGCGGTCACGGCGCCGCTCGCGGTCCGCGCCGAGCTGCGCGGCCGGCTCGACGCGTACAAGGCGAAGGTCGCCAGGCACGGCATGGCCGAGGACCCGCTGCTGATCGAGCGGTACGACGCGGCCCGCCGGATGCTGTGGAGCGCGCCGTGCGACCTGCGCGTCGCCGAACAGGCCGTGCTGCGCTACCAGCAGGCGACCGCCGAGGTCCTGGTGCCGCGGCAGCAGCGCCAGCAGCAGCCGACCGACCGCGGGACATCAGGAACAGAAGGCGAACGGGGGGACCGATGAGCGGGACGGACGCGTGCCAGCGCCCGGGGTGCGAGGGCTCGTACGAGGACATGGGCGGCGGTGAGCTGTACTGCGACACCTGCGGTCTCGCCCCGGTGGTCTCGCCCACCGGGCAGGTGTCCTCACCGCCGACCGGTATCGCGGGCGGCGGGAAGAGCGGCAAGAGCGGCAGCTCCTCCCCGGCGTCGTCGCGCTCGTCCACGGCGGGCTCGGCGCGCTCGTCACGCTCCTCGCGCTCGTCGACGTCGCGGCGCTCCGTGTCGGGGCGGCTGTCGCGCGCGCTGTCGGGCTCCGCGTCCGGTCCCTCGGTCTCGGTCCGCGCCTCCGGCGGCTCCGCCTCCTCGTCGGGGCGCAACCGGCTCGGCGCGGGCCTGGTCTCCGTACCGGACGTGCCGCGCCCCGACCCCCGGTCGGCCGTGATGGAGCGTCCGGAGGTGCCGGAGCGCAAGCGGTTCTGCTCCCGCTCCGACTGCGGGGCGGCGGTGGGCCGCAGCAGGGGTGACCTGCCGGGGCGTACCGAAGGGTTCTGCACCAAGTGCGGCCACCCGTACTCGTTCGTGCCGAAGCTCGCCGGGGGCGACATCGTGCACGGCCAGTACGAGGTCGCGGGCTGTCTGGCGCACGGCGGGCTCGGCTGGGTCTATCTCGCCGTCGACCGCGCGGTCTCCGACCGCTGGGTCGTCCTCAAGGGCCTGCTCGACACCGGCGACGCCGACGCGATGGAGGCCGCGATCTCCGAGCGCCGCTTCCTCGCGGAGATCGAGCATTCGAACATCGTCCGCATCTACAACTTCGTGGAACACCTCGACCAGCGGACCGGCTCCCTGGACGGCTACATCGTCATGGAGTACGTCGGCGGCAAGTCGCTCAAGGAGATCGCCAACGACCGGCGCGGGCCCGCCGGGAAGCGCGATCCGCTGCCCGTCGAGCAGGCCTGCGCGTACGGCATCGAGGCGCTGGAGGCCCTTGGCCATCTGCACAGCCGCAACCTGCTGTACTGCGACTTCAAGGTCGACAACGCGATCCAGACCGAGGACCAGCTCAAGCTCATCGACATGGGCGCGGTCCGCCGGATGGACGACGACGAGTCGGCGATCTACGGCACGGTCGGCTACCAGGCGCCCGAGGTGGGAGAGGTGGGCCCGTCGGTCGCCTCCGACCTCTACACCGTCGCCCGCACCCTCGCCGTGCTCACCTTCGACTTCCAGGGCTACACGAACGTCTTCGTGGACTCGCTGCCGGACCCGGACCACATCGAGGTCTTCCGGTCGTACGAGTCGTTCTACCGGCTGCTGGTGCGGGCCACCGACCCGGATCCGGCGCGGCGCTTCTCCTCGGCCCAGGAGATGGCCGAGCAGCTGACGGGTGTGCTGCGCGAGGTCGTCGCCGTCCAGACGGGCCGGCCGAGGCCCGCGCTGTCGACGCTCTTCGGGCCGGAGCTGCGCGTCACGGACACGGAACTGTTCGCCGAGCTGACCGATGACGTCTCCGCCCTCGGGGCGCGCGTCGCGGCCTCCGCCGGCCGGCGCAACGGGCGCCGCGCGAGGGC
>NZ_JTIY01000001.1:3710530-3711817 GCF_000818175.1 Streptomyces sp. AcH 505 | reverse complement strand
CGCGCTCGCGCTGCCGGTGCCCCGGGTCGATCCGAACGACGCGAACGCCGGCTTCCTCGCCGGACTGATGGCGGCCGCGCCCGGCGAGCTGATCGCCGCGCTGGAGGCCGCTCCCGCGGACTCGCCGGAGCGGCGGCTGCGCCAGGTCCGCGCCTGGCTGGAGAACGGCGACTCGTACACGGCGGTCGAGGCCCTGCACACGCTGGAGTCGCGGCACCCGGACGACTGGCGGGTGGTCTGGTACCGGGGGCTCGCCTCCCTCGTCACCGGCGACCACGAGACGGCGGCGCTCGCCTTCGACGCGATCTACGACGCGTTCCCCGGCGAGCCGGCGCCGAAGCTCGCGCTCGGCATCTGCGCCGAGGTCCTGGGCCAGCTCGACAACGCGGCCGAGTACTACCGGCTCATCTGGACGACCGACCCCAGCTATGTCAGCGCCGCCTTCGCGCTGGCGCGGGTCCAGCTCGCCGCGGGGGACCGCGGCGGCGCCGTACAGACCCTGGAGTCGGTGCCCGAGGCGTCCATCCACTACACGGCGGCCCGGGTGGCCGCCGTGCGGGCCCGGCTGCGCAAGCGCGCCGCCGCCGACCCGCTGCTGGACGATCTGCGGGCGGCGGGCGGGCAGGTGGAGGCGCTTCAGGGACTCGGACTCGACGCCGTACGGAGGGAGCAATTGTCCACGGAAGTACTCGGCACGGCCCTGGACTGGATACTCTCCGGGGGCCGGGGCGGACAGGTGGTGCAGTCCACCACCCTGCTCGGCACCGCGCTCGACGAACGTGGCCTGCGGCTCGGACTGGAACGTTCGTACCGGGTGCTCGCCCGGCTCGCTCAGCGCGGCGAGGAGAGGATCGAACTGGTGGAACGGGCCAACCGTTTCCGCCCCCGGACGTGGGTGTGATTGATGGCGCAGAAGCCCCATTTGGCTGCTTGGTCGACATGCCCCAGCTGCACGGAGCCGGTGGAGTCCGGCGACCGGTTCTGTGGTGCGTGCGGATACGACTTGACGGCCGAACCGCAGGCCCGGGGCGACCACCCCACCGTCGCGTTGCACGGCGCGGCGGCCCAGGCCGCCCCGGACACCCCCGCCCCCGGCCGGACCGCCCCTGACCGTCCTGGCGCCGACAACGCTGTCGCCTGGCCCGCGGCCGCGGGTACGGACAGCGCGGCGGCGGAGACACCCGTCCAGCACCCCGGCGAACTGCCGGGCCTCGACTCGGCGGGCGTACAGCTGTCCACGCACTCGGGCGACTTCGTGCTGCCCGCCCCCGCCGAGCCACCGGCAGG
>NZ_JTIY01000001.1:3703752-3709917 GCF_000818175.1 Streptomyces sp. AcH 505 | reverse complement strand
TGGCGGCGCTGCCGCTCGGTACGCACCCGCAGCAGGCGATGCACGAGGCGATCGTCGCGGCGGCCGAGGCGGTCAACCGGCTCGCCCCCGAGCCCGGCGGCGCCATGGAGCACGACCAGCACCGCCATCAGAACGCGCCCGCCTGCACGATCGTCGGTTCGGTCGTCGCGGGCGAGCTGCTGGTCGTCGGCTGGATCGGCGACAGCAGGGCGTACTGGATCCCGGACGACCGCGGCGGCCCGACCGCCCGGCTCACCGAGGACGACTCGTGGGCGGCGCAGATGGTCTCGGCGGGGCTGATGAACGAGGCGGAGGCGTACGCGGACGAGCGGGCCCACGCCATCACCGGCTGGCTCGGCGCGGACGCGTACGAACTGGACCCGCACACCGCCTCGTTCAAGCCCGACAGGGCCGGTGTCGTCGTGGTCTGCACGGACGGCCTGTGGAACTACGCGGAAGGCGCCGACGAGTTGGCCAGGGTCGTGCCCGCCGACGCGGCGGCCCGGCCGCTGCACGCCGCCCAAGTACTGGTGGGGCATGCCCTCGACGGCGGTGGCCACGACAACGTAACAGTGGCCGTCGTGCCGTTCGCCATGCCACGACAAGGGGCAGGATCCGCCTACAACAAGGCTTGAGCCCGTCTCTGCCCGCCAAAGACCCCATAGATCATTCATTGCCCCCTATGCCGTGTTCCGTTGTCCTACTTGTCCTTACGGTGCGCCGGGGCGCCAAGGAGCAGATACGAATGGCGAACTTCTCCAAGTCGAACGTGCCGCAGTTCAGCGTCGACGTGTACCAGAACGAGTACCTGCCCGAGGGCGGCCGTGAGGTGAACGGGATCGTCACGGTCACCTCGACCGGCGGCGGCACCACCGGCGGCATACCGCTGGCGGGCTCTTCGGCTTCGCCCACGACGCCGCCGGGGCACAGCCCGAACGCGGCCGTGGTGATCATGGTCGACTGCTCGGGTTCGATGGACTACCCGCCGACGAAGATGCGCAACGCGCGCGACGCCACGGCCGCCGCCGTCGACACCCTGCGCGACGGGGTCGCGTTCGCCGTCGTCGCCGGTACGCATGTGGCCAAGGAGGTCTTCCCCGGCAACGGCGCGCTGGCGGTCGCCGACGCGAACACCAGGGCCCAGGCCAAGGACGCCCTGCGCCGGCTGAGCGCGGGCGGCGGCACCGCCATCGGCACCTGGCTGCGGCTGGCCGACCGGCTGCTCTCGTCGGCCGACGTGCCGATCCGGCACGGCATCCTGCTCACCGACGGCCGCAACGAGCACGAGGCGCCGGAGGACCTGCGGGCGGCGCTCGACTCCTGCGCCGGCCGCTTCACCTGTGACGCGCGCGGGGTGGGGACGGACTGGGAGGTCAAGGAGGTCACCGCCGTCTCGTCCGCGCTGCTCGGCACCGCCGATATCGTCGCCGACCCGGCGGGCCTGGCCGCCGACTTCACGCAGATGATGGAGAACGCGATGGGCAAGGAGGTCGCGGACGTGGCGCTGCGGCTCTGGACCCCGGTCGGCGTGGAGATCCGCTTCGTGAAGCAGGTGGCGCCCACGGTCGAGGACCTGACCGGCCGCCGTACGGAGGCGGGGCCGCGCGCCGGGGACTACCCGACGGGCTCCTGGGGCGACGAGTCCCGCGACTACCACGTGTGTGTGGTCGTCCCCGAGGCGGGCATCGGCCAGGAGATGCTGGCGGCCCGGGTCTCGCTGATCCTGCCGGCGGCGCAGGGCGGCGCCCCCGAGGTGCTGTCTCAAGGACTGATACGAGCGGTGTGGACCGACGACATGGTCGCGTCCACCTCCATCAACCCCCAGGTCGCCCACTACACCGGGCAGGCGGAGCTGGCGCAGGTCATCCAGCAGGGCCTCGACGCCCGTAAGTCGGGCGACTTCGACGGCGCGACGTCGAAACTGGGCCGCGCCGTGCAGCTCGCCGCCTCTTCGGGGAACGCCGATACGGCGAAACTGCTTTCGAAGGTGGTGGACGTGGTCGACGCGGCGACAGGTACTGTGCGACTGAAGGCGAAGGTAACGGATGCGGACGAGATGACCCTCGAGACGCGGTCCACCAAAACCGTTCGCGTCAAGAAGTAGCGTCAACAAGTAGCGTCGAGTGACGGCCTGCGGGCCGGACGAAGGAAGGGGGAAGAGCCGACATGCCGACCTGCCCGAACGGACACCAGTCGGGTTCCGAAGACTGGTGCGAGGTCTGCGGCCATCGCATGGCCGGTCCTGGCCCCACCACAGGCGCCGTTCCGCCGCCTCCTCCACCGCCGCCCGCCGCCGGTGGCTACGGCTACCCGCAGGGCGGGGGCCCCGGTACCGTCCAGCAGGAGTACTGCCCGCAGTGCCGCACCCCGCGTGAGCCGGGAGCGCCGTTCTGCGAGGAGTGCCGCTGGAACTTCCTGACCAACACGGCGACGTCGTACACCCCGCTGGCCCCGGCCGGGCTGAATCTGCCGCCGGGCTTCCAGGCGCAGCAGCCGCCGCGTCCGCAGGAACCCGATCCGTACGAGTACCAGCGCTCGCGGCCCTCGCAGATCAACCGGCCCGCCGAGCCGCTGGCGTCCGAGCAGCCGCCGCAGGGACCGCGGCCGCCCGTCCCGCCGTCGTTCCAGCAGCAGGGACAGCAGCAGAGTCACCAGCAGGGGCCGCCCGCGCCGCCCTCGTACCAGCAGCAGGCGGGGCCGCCCGCGCCGCCGCAGCCGCAGGCGCCGCAGCGGACCCAGGCCGACGACGACTGGATGCTGCCGCCGCCCTCGCAGTCACAGCCGTCGTACCAGCAGCAGCCCGCGCAGGGGCAACAGCAGCAGGGGCAGCAGCAACAGCAACAGCCCCCGCAGCAGCTGCAACAGCAGCCGCCCCAGCAGATGCAGCAGCAGTACCAGCCGCCGTCGCTGGGCTGGACCGCCGTCATCGGGCCCGACCGTGACTACTTCATGGCGATGATGCAGCGCAGCGGTCCCGAGGCGACCGGGCTCAATCTGCCCGCGTACTCCCCGGAGCAGCATCTGCCGCTGGCCGGCCAGCAGATCACCATCGGCCGCCGCCGGCACTCCACCGGCGAGTCCCCCGACGTCGATCTGTCCGTGCCGCCGGAGGACCCGGGCGTCTCGCACCAGCACGCGGTCCTGGTCCACCAGCCGGACGGCAGCTGGGCGGTGGTCGACCAGAACTCCACCAACGGCACGACGATCAACGGCGGCGAGGACCCGATACAGCCTTATGTCCCCGTCCAGTTGGAGGACGGCGACCGGGTGCATGTCGGTGCCTGGACGACGATCACGATCCATCGCGGCTGAGCGGCCAGACGTAGGGCCCCGACGGGTCGTCCAGCCAGGCCCACTGGCCACCGTGGCCGATGGTGACGCCGAACCGCTCGCGCCCGGGGCGGTGCTCGCGCTGCCAGAGCGAGTACGCCTCGTGCGGGTCGAGCGTGCCCGAGGTCAGCGTGAGCATGAAGCGGAAGAGGTCGTTCTCGACCGCGCGGCGGGGCAGTCCGCCGAGCCTGCGCCGCTCGGCGGCCTCGCCGCTCGGGGTGCCCCGCAGCGGTACGAAGTAGGCGGCGGTGTGCAGGAAGCGGCCCTCGGCCCTGGCCGCTTCCGTGCCGGCGGGGCCCTCCACCGTCAGCGCGATCAGGCCCGTGGCGAGCGGCGCGAGGATCCGGGCGCCGGGGGCGCACTGCGCGAGCCAGCTCAGCGGCACCGACGGCAGGGCGCAGGTCGCGATGATCCGGTCGAACGGCGCCCGCTCGGGGCAGCCGCGCGCCCCGTCGCCCGTCACGACGGCGGGCCGGTAGCCGGCCGCGGCCAGATGCCGACGGGCCGACTCGGTGATCTCCGGGTCGAGATCGATGGTGGTGACCCGTTCGTCGCCCAGCCGGTGGGCCAGCAGCGCGGCGTTGTAGCCGGTGCCGGCGCCGATCTCCAGCACCCGGTCGCCGTCGCGCACGTCCAGCTCGGTCAGCATCCGGGCCATCAGGGACGGCTGGCTGCTGGACGAGATCAGCTCCCCGTCGCGCACCCGGGTGGCGAGCGCGCCGTCCGCGTACGCCCCCTTCAGCCAGCGGGCGCGGCGCGCGGGGTCGGCGTCCTCGCCCCACAGCCGGTCGAAGCCGCCGGGCCTGCTGACGAAGTAGTACGGCACGAAGACATGGCGGGGCACCTCCTGGAAGGCGGCCCGCCAGGCCGGATCGTCCAGCGCTCCGTCGGCGGCGATCTCCCGCACCAGCGCGGCCCGCGCCTCGGCGGCGACGGTGTCGCCGGGTCCGTACGCCTCGTGCCGGTCTGCGCCCATACCCCCACTGTCCTGGCTGGGCCTGCCAGAAGCGAGTGGGCGTCTGCGACCATGGACGGGTGAACGATATTCCGCGCGGCACGCTTCAGGAGCAGACCTTCTACGAGCAGGTCGGCGGCGAGGAGACCTTCCGGCGCCTGGTCCACCGCTTCTACCAGGGCATCGCCGAGGACCCGCTGCTGCGGCCGATGTACCCGGAGGAGGATCTGGGTCCGGCCGAGGAGCGCTTCACGCTCTTCCTGATGCAGTACTGGGGCGGCCCGCGCACCTACAGCGACCGGCGGGGCCACCCGAGGCTGCGGATGCGGCACGCCCCGTTCCCGGTGGACAGCGCGGCGCGGGACGCGTGGCTGGGCCATATGCGGGTGGCGGTGGACGAGCTGGCCCTCTCCCCCGAGCACGAGCGGCAGCTGTGGGACTACTTCGTCTACGCCGCCGCCTCCATGGTGAACACAGAGGGCTGAACAGCGGCTTCCGGTCACGATCTCGTCAAACCATGGCTGGAAAAGGTTTCCCTCGGCCCTCCTCTCTGACAGCATCCCGAATGGACGTTCGGGGGAATGTTCGGGGGAAGTGATCAGGTACCTCACGGGGGAACGGCTTGACGGGGTTCGTGTTTCTGCGCGTGCGCGCGCACCGACTGCTGCTCACGGCCGCGCTGCTCGCCGTCCTGCTGACCACGGCCGTCCTCGCGACGCTCGCCGCGTTCTCCGGTTCGATCGGCGACGCGGGACTGCGGTACGCGCTGCGCACCTCGAACGCCGAGGCCGCCTCGCTGGTCATCACCTCGCACAGCGCGGGCCCCGACAAGAAGGCCGCCGACCGGGCGGCGCTGACCGGTGCCCGGCGGTCCTTCGACGGGCTGCCGGTGAGCCTGCGCTCGTTCGACCGCACAGGCCCCTACGCCCTGCCGCGCGCGGTGGAGCCGGCCGCCGACCGCAAGAGCGGCGACCCGTATCTCACCCAGCTCGCCGCCGTCGACCGCTCACGGGTACGGCTGGTCTCGGGGAGCTGGCCCGCCACGGGCAGCGCCGGCGCCGGGGGCGTCGCCGACGTGGCCGTACCGGAGGCGGCGGCCGAACAGTTGAGCCTGCGGCCCGGCGCCCCGCCGCTGACCCTCACCGACCGGTTCGGCGGACCGCCGCTGCGGATCCAGGTCACCGGGACCTACCGGCCGGCCGATCTGACCGATCCCTACTGGCAGTTGGACGAGCTGGGCGGGCGCGGGGTGCGCCGGGTCTCCTTCACCACGTACGGCCCGCTGATCGCCGACCCCGCCGTGCTGGCGGGCGGCAAGGTCACCCAGGGCGACCGGTCCTGGCTCGCGACCGCCGACTGGTCCACATTCACCTCCGGCCGGATCGGGTCGCTGCGTACGAGCGTGAAGGGCGCCCAGAAGGTCCTCGGCGCCCAGAAGGTCTTCGCCGGTGACATCACCACCCGTACGGCGCTGCCCGATCTGCTCGACCAGTCGGAGCGTGCCCTGCTGGTGGCCCGCTCGACGCTGCTGATCGTCTCGCTCCAGCTGGTGCTGCTCGCCGCGTACTCGCTGCTGCTGGTGGCCCGGCTGCTGTCCAGCGAACGCGTCGGCGAGACCCAGCTGTTGATGGCGCGCGGCGCCTCGCGCCGCCGGGTCGTCGCGCTGGCGTCCCTGGAGGCGCTGCTGCTGGCGCTGCCCGCGGCCGTGGCAGCGCCGCTGCTGGCGGGGCCGCTGACCCGGCTGCTCGCCGGGCAGGGGCTGCTGGCCAGGATCGGGCTGCGCGTCGACACCGGTCTGACCGCCTCGGTGTGGCTGGTCGGGGTGGTGGCGGCGCTGGCCTGCGCGGCGGCCGTGGTCACGCCCGCGCTGACCGCGAGCA
>NZ_JTIY01000001.1:3701028-3702792 GCF_000818175.1 Streptomyces sp. AcH 505 | reverse complement strand
CCGCCGACACGCTCCAGGCCACCGAGTGGTGGCTGTACCCCGCGCCAGGCACGGCGGCGAAGGTCGCCGCCACGCTGCGCGCACGCGGCGACATCGACCCCGAACAGGTCCTGGTCCGGGGCGAGACGGCCGAGCGGCTGCACAACGATCCGCTGGGCGCGGGGCCGCAGTCGGCGCTGCTCGCGGTGGCCGTCGTCGCCGCCCTGCTGGCCGCCGTCGGCTTCGGGGTGAGCACGGTCGGCGCGCTGCGCGAACGCTCGGCGGAGTTCGCCGTGCTGCGCGCGCTCGGCGCACCGCGCCGCCAGCTGGCCCGGCTGCTCGCCGTCGAACACTGTCTGCTCGTCGGCATCGCGCTGGCCGTGGGGCTCGCGCTGGGCGCCGTGCTGACCCGCGCCGTCGTCCCGCTGATCGTGCTGACGGGACAGGCCACCCAGCCCGTACCGGACGTGCTCGTACGACTGCCGGTCCACTCCGTGTTGCTGCTGCTGGCCGGGGTGGCGATCGGTCCGCTGCTGATCGTCGCCGCGCTCGCGCTGCGCCGGGGCGACCCGGCGAGTTCCTTGCGCGTCCAGGGAGGTGAATGACATGAGAGCCGTCGCCCCCTGGGTACGCACCCGGCTGCGCGCAGCGCCGGGACCCGCCGTCGCGCTGGCGCTGCTCGCGCTGATCACCGCCTTCCTCGCGGCGGCCTTCCCGCGCGCCGTCGACACGTACGAGGGCGCCGCGCTGCGCCACGAGCTGGGTGTGGCGTCGCCCGACCACACCGTGGTCGAGGTGACCCGCCCGCTGGATTCGGCCGGTCTCGCCGGGACGCCCGGCCAGATCGAGCAGGAGCTGCGCCCTGGCTTCCTCGGCCCGCGCTACGACCGGGTCGTCGCCACGCTGCCGGACCCGCTGCGCGCCGACCCCGAGCAGTCGTCGTACGGAGTGCACACGCTGGAAGGGCTGAAGGCGGCCGACCCGTGGCTGCCCCGGCCCGAGGGGCTTGCCAGCGTCTTCACCCTGAGCACCCAGTCGGACCTCGCCGGGCACTCCCGGCTGCGCGAGGGACGGCTGCCGAGGGCCGCGGCGGGCTCGGTGACCGCGACGACCACGCAGGTCGAGGCCGCGGTCACCACCGAGAACGCCGGGCCGCTCGGCATCAAGGTCGGCTCCACGATCCATCTGCCGTCGACGGTCGGCCGGCAGACACTGGCCGTGCGGATCACCGGCATCGTCGAGCCGCTGCGGCCCTCACTGAGCTACTGGTCGGCGGAGTCATCACTGCGCAGGGCCGTCCTGACGGCGGCGCCCGGCAACGGCGGTCTGGTCAGGCACTACTGGGCGGGCGGGCTGCTGCTGCCGCCCGAGGCGGGGCCCGCGCTGCTCGGCGCCACCGACAAGGCCGAGTCGTACTGGCGCGTGGCGCCCGAGACCGCCGGGCTCAGGGGCGCCGACATCGGCCGGATCGACGACGCCGTCGCCTCGCTCGAACACGGCCCGCTCCAGACGGAGCTGCGCACGTCCGTCGCGCAGGACGCCGAGGCGGACTCCGGGCTCGACGACATCGTCACCGGACTCAGCTCCCTGCTCGGCGCCGTACGCCCGGTGGTCGCCGTCGCCGCCTTCGGCGCCGGTACGGTCGCCGGTGTCGTCCTGCTCATGGCCGCCGGGCTCGCCGCCGGCCGGCGCGGGGCCGAACTGACCCTGCTGCGGGCGCGCGGCGCCTCGGTGCGCGGCATCGCAGGGCGGCTGCTCGCCGAGACCGCGGTGCCGGTACTGCCC
>NZ_JTIY01000001.1:3699738-3701003 GCF_000818175.1 Streptomyces sp. AcH 505 | reverse complement strand
CGCCAAGGGCCGGGGGCTGCCCGCCGCGCTCGCCGGGTGGCAGCTCAGCCGCAGACCGCTGCGCGGCGCCGGCCCGGTGCTGCTGCTGGTCCTGGCCGTCGCCATGGGCATGCTGGCGATCGGCCAGGGCGCCTCCTGGGACCGCTCGCAGAGCGACCAGGCCGACTTCCAGGCGGGCGCGCCGCTGCGCGTGCTGGGCAGCCGCACCGCCCCGTTCGGCCAGGGCGGCGCGTACGCCGCGCTCCCCGACGTACGGTCGGCGGCTCCGGCGGCCCGCAGCGCCATGACGCTGTCGGGCAACCGCCAGGCGACCGTGCTCGCCCTCGACACCCGGGGACTCGACACCCGAGGAGCGGCCGGGGGCATCGGGCTGCGCGCCGACCAGTCGGACGGCGACGCCGCTGCCCAGGTCGCCGCGCTGCGCCCGGCGAAGTCCGGGGCCGCCGTGGGTCTCGCGATCCCCGAGGACACCGCACGGGTCGTCCTCCCGGTCACCGTGGGACCCGGCTCGAAGGACCCCGTGCAGATCGGCACGGCGCTGAGCGTCTCCGCCACCGTCCAGGACCGGTACGGGATGCGCTCCACACTCCAGCTCGGCTCGGTGAAACCCGACGGGCACACGTACGAGCGCACCGCCGATCTCGCGGCCGCCGCGAACGCCCCGGAGGGCAGGCCCGCAGGGCCGCTGACGCTGGTCTCGCTCCAGTTCGACGGCGTCCGGGGCCCGCTGGGCTCGGACCGGCTGCGGGTGACCGTCGGCCGCATCGCCGCGTACGCCACGAACGGCGCCCGCCGCACGCTCGGCGCGCCCGACAGCGGCGACTGGCAGGCGAAGCCGTCGGCCAACGACGACCCGCTGGACCCGGACGTGGTGGCGCCCCGGATCACCGAAGCACTGGGGTCGTCCGCCGCCGCGCCGTTCCATGTCACGTTCGCCACCGGCGAGAACACCGCCCAGTACGCCAATCCGCGCATCGTCACGCTGCGGATCGGCGCCCGTACGCCGAAGGCCGCCGTGCCCGCCGCCCTCGCCACCGACCGGTTCCTGTCGTCCAGCGGCGCCGCGAAGGGCTCCGTGATCCAGGTGCCGACCGCGGGCGGGAAGATCGACGTGCGGATCGCGGGCGTCGTACGGGCGCTGCCCACGACCGGGCCCGGCGCCGGCACGGCGGGCCGGGCACCGGACCCGGCGAGCGACGGCGGCTCGCTGCTGATCGATCTGCGGGCCGTCAACGACGTGCTCGCCGGCCGGGCCGCCGACACGC
>NZ_JTIY01000001.1:3695969-3698521 GCF_000818175.1 Streptomyces sp. AcH 505 | reverse complement strand
GCCGTCGCCGTGCTCGGCTGCGGGGCGCTGCCGGTGCGGGCCGCGATCCTGCACCGCAGGCCCCGGCTGCACGGCGAGCGCGACGATCTCGTACGGGCCAGGCCGTCGCGGCGGCGTACCGTCGCCGAGCTGACCCTGCTCGTGGTCACGGTCGGCGCCGTGGTCGCGCTGCGCCGCCGTGGGACGTCGGAGGGCGGCGTGGACCAGCTGGTCAGCGCGGCGCCGGTGCTGGTCGGGGTGATCGCCGCGCTGGTGCTCGGCCGGCTCTACCCGCTGCCGCTGCGGTTCGCCGCCCGGCCGATGGCCCGCAGGCGCGGCGCGACCGGGTTCCTGTCGCTGGCCAGGGCGGGCCGCTCCGCCACCACGGCCGCGCTGCCGCTGCTCGCGCTGCTGATCGCGCTGACCACGGCGGCGTTCGGCGGCTCCGTGCTCGCCGGGATCAGCGACGCCCGTGACCGGGCCTCGCTGCTGTCGGTGGGCGCCGACGCCTCCGTCGAGGCGGTGGGACAGCTGCCGGCCTCGCTGGCCGGCGCCGTACGGAAGACCGACGGCGTGCGTGACGTGACGTCGCTCGAACGCGACGACAACCTGGACCTCGGCGACGTCCAGGGCGGCGCCGTCAGCGGGGTCGTCACGCTGCTCGCCGTCGACCCCGACTCGTACGCGCGCCTCGCCCGTACCACCGGCCGGGGCGCCTTCCCCGCCGACGAGCTGAAGCGTCCCGGGGCGTCGGGGCCGCTGCGCGGTATCGCGTCGCCCGGCGTCGCCGCACGGCTGGGCGGCGGGAGCGCGCGGGTCGGCAACTCGTTCCGGATGTTCAGCGTCCGGGTGGCCGCCGTACGGGACGCGACGCCCGCCATGTCCGACGGCGACTTCCTCGTCGTCAACGCGGCCGACCTGCCCGAGCACCAGGACAACACCCTGCTGGTGACCGGGCCTTCGGTACGCGGCTCGGCGCTGCGGGCCACCTCGCGCGCCGCGGGCGCCGGGCTCGATGTGCGGCTGCGGTCCGAGACACGGGACGCGCTGACCGACTCACCGGCCCAGAGCGGCGCCGAACGCATCTACACGGTGGCCGTCGCCGCCGGCGCGGGCTTCGCGGTCCTGGCGCTGCTGCTCGCACTGCTCCAGGCCGCCCCCGAACGCACCGCGCTGCTGGCCAGACTGCGCACGATGGGGCTGACCCGGCCCCAGGGCAGACGGCTGCTGGTCATGGAGTCGATGCCGCAGGCCCTGCTGGCCGCCTGCGGCGGGGCGCTGGTCGGCTGGGCGGCGATCCGGCTGCTGGCGCCGGGCCTCGACCTGGCCCGACTGGCCCTGTCCGACCAGCAGTTCCCCGGCCTGACCGCCGTACATCTGCGCGCCGACCCACTGTCGCTGCTGCTGCCCGCCGTCGGCGTGGTGGTGCTCGCCGCGGGGGTGGCCGTCGTCCAGGCGTGGCTGGCGACCCGGCGCACGACAACGACCGAACTCAGGGCAGGAGACCCGCGATGACCGAAATCTCGCTCGCCGAACTCGAACAGCGCGCGGCGGCCCGCAGGGACCGGCCCGAGTACGGGCACGACGCGCTGATCACCTGCGACCGGCTGGTGCGGATCTTCTCCACCGACGGTGTCGAGGTCCAGGCCCTGCAGGGCCTCGATCTGCTGGTCAGGGAAGGCGAGTTGATGGCTCTGGTCGGCGCTTCGGGCAGCGGCAAGTCGACGCTGATGAACATCCTCGCCGGTCTCGACGAGCCGACGGCGGGCGCGGCGCGGGTCGCGGGCCGCGACCTGTTGGCGATGGGCGCGCGCGAGCGGCTGCGCTACCGGCGCGAGGTCGTCGGGTTCGTCTGGCAGCAGACGGCGCGCAATCTGCTGCCGTACCTGACGGCGGTGCAGAACGTCGCGCTGCCGATGCAGCTGCGCGGCAGGGGCGGCTCGGGCGGCCGGGGCGGCCGGGGCAGCCGGCTCTCGGCGGGGAAGAAGGCCGAGCGCGCCGAGATGCTGCTGTCGATCCTGGAGGTCGCCGACTGCCGCGACCGGCGCCCGCACCAGATGTCGGGCGGCCAGCAGCAGCGGGTCGCGATCGCCGTCGCCCTCGCCAACGAGCCGTCGGTACTGCTGGCGGACGAGCCGACCGGTGAGCTGGACTCGGCGACGGCGGAACAGATCTTCGCCGCGTTCCGCACGGCCAACGAGGAACTGGGCACGACCATCGTGATCGTCACGCACGACCAGACGGTCGCGAGCGAGGTCCGCCGCACGGTCGCGATCCGCGACGGCCGCACCTCCTCGGAGGTGCTGCGACGCACCGAGGTCGACGCGACGACCGGCCAGGAGTCGCTGGTGGCAAGGGAATACGCGATGCTCGACCGCGCGGGCCGCCTCCAGCTGCCGGCCGAGTACACGGAGGCGCTGCGCATGGAGCACCGGGTGATGCTGGAACTGGAACAGGACCACATAGGCATCTGGCCGGACGAGAGCCCTTAGTCGGAGGGCTCGGTTCGCCTCCGGGGCGCTTTAAGCCACTGTCGACGGTCGACCGTGCTCGGTCCGCTCGTTCCTCACGGA
>NZ_JTIY01000001.1:3689847-3695428 GCF_000818175.1 Streptomyces sp. AcH 505 | reverse complement strand
CCGCCGCCACGGCGGCCCGCATCTGGGCGGTCCCCGGCAGTCCGTCGAGCTGGCGCCAGCCGCCGCGCGGCGGCAGCACCCCGGCCCACGGGGGGCCGGTCACCGGGGCCGGTACGGCGAACTGCCGCCCCTCCCCGATGCCTTCGAGCAGTTCGCCGGCCGACACCGTGACGTCCAGCTCGGCGGGTTCGCCGAGCCGCACCGTACGGATGGCGAGCACGTCGAAGGACGGCGGCCTGCCGAAGACAGCGACCGCCGCTCCGCCGCCCTGGAGCCGGACGGCGGCGGCGCGGTCGTAGTGGATCAGCCGGCCGAGGAAGGCGGCGAGGTCCGCCGCCTCTCCCGAGTCGGCGAACCGCAGGGTCTGCACCGGGGCCGTCATGCCGCGAGCGCGTCCTTCGGGTCCTTGTCGTTCGTGTCGTCGTCGTCCAGGTACTTCATGAGGAAGGACTTCTCCTCCTGGGTGATCCGCCGGGGCCGGCCCGCCGCGAGGTCGTACGGCACGACGACGGTCGCCGCCTGCACGTAGACCTCCGTGCTGCCGTCGTCCGCGGTGTCCTTGATCTCGTACGCGATCGTCAGCGACGCGGCGTTCAGCTTCGTCACCCACGACTCGATGGTCACCGGCTCGTGCCGGTGGACCAGCGGCCGCTTGTAGTCGATCTCGTGGCGGGCCACCACGGACCCCCCGGAGAACGACGGCGAGCCGTCCCCCGGCGCCAGCCGGAACATGAAGTCGATGCGGGCCTCCTCCAGATAGCGGAGGAAGACCACATTGTTGACGTGCCCGAAGGCGTCCATGTCCGACCAGCGCATCGGGCAGCGGTAGATGTGGCGCGCCATCGTCAGTCCCGGGTCAGCTTCTTGTAGGTGGCGCGGTGCGGACGGGCCGCGTCGGCGCCGAGCCGCTCGATCTTGTTCTTCTCGTACGACTCGAAGTTGCCCTCGAACCAGAACCACTTGGAGTCGCCCTCGTACGCCAGGATGTGCGTCGCGACGCGGTCCAGGAACCACCGGTCGTGGGAGACGACCACCGCGGCGCCGGGGAACTCCAGCAGCGCGTTCTCCAGCGACGACAGCGTTTCCACGTCGAGGTCGTTGGTCGGTTCGTCGAGGAGCAGCAGATTGCCGCCCTGCTTGAGGGTCAGCGCCAGGTTGAGGCGGTTGCGCTCACCGCCGGACAGCACGCCGGCCGGCTTCTGCTGGTCGGGGCCCTTGAAGCCGAAGGCGGACACATAGGCGCGGGAGGGCATTTCGACCTGGCCCACGTTGATGTAGTCCAGCTCGTCGGAGACGACCGCCCACAGCGACTTCTTCGGGTCGATGTTGGACCGGCCCTGGTCGACGTAGCTGATCTTGACCGTCTCGCCGACCTTGATGGAGCCCGAGTCCGGCTGCTCGAAGCCCTGGATCATCTTGAACAGCGTGGTCTTGCCCGCGCCGTTCGGTCCGATCACGCCGACGATGCCCATGCGCGGCAGCGTGAACGACAGGTCGTCGATCAGCATCTTGTCGCCGAAGCCCTTGGACAGGTTCTGCACCTCGACGACGATGCTGCCGAGCCGCGGGCCCGGCGGGATCTGGATCTCGTCGAAGTCCAGCTTGCGCATCTTGTCGGCCTCGGCCGCCATCTCCTCGTAACGGGCGAGCCTGGCCTTGGACTTGACCTGGCGCCCCTTCGCGTTGGAGCGGACCCACTCCAGCTCTTCCTTGAGCCGCTTGGCGCGCTTGACGTCCTTCTGGCCCTCGACCTTGAGCCGGGCCTGCTTGGACTCCAGGTACGTCGAGTAGTTGCCCTCGTAGCCGATGGCGCGGCCGCGGTCCAGCTCCAGGATCCAGCCGGCCACGTTGTCGAGGAAGTACCGGTCGTGGGTGACGGCGACGACGGTGCCGGGGTACTTCGCCAGATGCTGTTCCAGCCAGGCGACGGACTCGGCGTCCAGGTGGTTGGTGGGCTCGTCGAGCAGCAGCAGGTCGGGAGCTTCGAGCAGCAGCTTGCACAGCGCGACCCGGCGCCGCTCGCCGCCGGAGAGATTGGTGACGGGCCAGTCGCCGGGCGGGCAGCCCAGCGCGTCCATGGCCTGCTCCAGCTGGGTGTCCAGGTCCCACGCGTTGGCGTGGTCCAGGTCCTCCTGGAGCTGCCCCATCTCCTCCATGAGGGCGTCCGAGTAGTCGGTCGCCATCAGCTCGGCCACTTCGTTGAAGCGCTTGAGCTTGCCCATCAGCTCGGCGGCGCCGTCCTGGACGTTCTCCAGCACGGTCTTCGACTCGTCGAGCGGCGGCTCCTGGAGGAGCATGCCCACCGAGTAGCCGGGCGACAGGAAGGCGTCGCCGTTGGACGGCTGCTCGATGCCGGCCATGATCTTCAGCACGGTGGACTTTCCGGCGCCGTTCGGACCCACCACACCGATCTTCGCGCCCGGCAGGAAACTCAGCGTCACGTCATCGAGGATGACCTTGTCGCCGTGCGCCTTACGCGTCTTGCGCATCGTGTAGATGTACTCAGCCAAGAGAAACCGTCCGGCAGATCGAGAAGGGCCAATGTGCGGCTCCGCCGCGTGAGGGCAGATACACCCATCTTGCAGCACCTCGGTACCCCAACGGAAACGGGTACCGGTGGCTGCCGGGGCCACTGCCCGGCAGCCGGTGACCGTACGGTCACTTTCCGCCGGTGGAGTTCTTCCTGCGGAGGAAGAAGACCGCGCCGCCGCCCACGAGCACGAGCACGATCGCGATGCCGGCGATGACCGGTGTGGCGTTGGACGAGCCGGTCTCCGCCAGCCCCTCGCCGCCCGAGTGGGCCGTGACGCCGTCGGTGGGCACCTCACCGGCCGAAGCGGGGCTGGGCCCGGATCCCGGCTGGTCGAGCGTGGTGACCGGGGCGCCGGAGACCGCGCAGTCCAGCAGCCCCTTGAAGGTCTCCTGCAGCCCGCCGGGTCCTTCGACGGTGAAGTCGTACGTCTGGTCCTCGTCGACCGGGACGGTGATGGTCCGGGTCTCCCCCGCCGCGACCGTGTGCCGCTGACCCGCCAGCTGGAAGGTGAAAGCGGCGTCGCCCTCGTTGACCGCCGTGACGTCCACCCCGCCCCTGGCGCAGTTCTTGGTCGCCGTCAGCGCCGGTATCGGCCCTCGCTTCGCCCAGTTCGCCGTGGCCGTCGCCGAGACGGTCGAATCGCTGGAGCCGGCCAGGATCTGGGTCTGGCTCTTGGTCACCCCGGCGAAGGCCCGGCCGACCGGGAGTGAGGTCGTGGCCTGCACGCCGAGCTGCGCCGTACCGTCCGCCGCCTTGTCCGGCACGTCGAAGTAGAGCTGCGAGCCGTCCTTGGCCGAGGTCACCGGCTTGCCGTGCTTGTCGGTGACCCGGACGCCGCTGGCGGCGGCGTCGGCGGGCGGTACGACCGTGACGCTGTCGGTGTCGGTGGTGCGGACCGTGACCGGGCCGAGCAGGTCACCGGCCTTGCCGGAGACCGCCGCGGGCTGCAGCGTCAGCGACGCCTTCGGCTCGGCGGCGTCACGCGCCGAGCGCTGGAGGTAGTCGGCGAGCTTCTCGGCCTGCGGGTCGGTCGCGTCGACGTCGGCCCCGTCCGAGTACCGCCAGATCGCGACCTGCGTGCCGGCGGCTGCCGTCTTCTCCGTGAGCGATCCGGTGCCGGCGGTCTTGGCGAGGCCGGAGAGGTCGTCCACCTGCGGGTAGGAGTGCTGGAGGATCCAGCGGATCTTGCCGGAGTTCTTGTTGGCGCCGAGGGACGTCTGGTCCCACGGCGTCTCCTGGTACTTCGCCTCGCTCTGCGTCGGGTTGTGGATGTCCACGCAGTACGTCTTGAGTCTGCCGCCGCCGTCGACGGTCATCTCGAACAGTCCGGCGGAGAGCGGCTGGTCCTTGCCGTCCGTGTGGAGCACAGCACCGTCGTAGGTGGTCAGCCCGTCGAGGGTGGCGGAGGCGCCGCCCTGGTACTGGGGTGTCTCGTCGTCGGCGGCCGCCGTACCGGCACCGGTCGCGGTGCCCATGGCCACCAGACCCGAGACGAGGAGCGCCGCGGCGAGGCGGCTGGTGAGCCGCCGTCGTACGGATGACACAGATATCGCAGAAAACACAGATTCCCCTCCGGGCGAGGGCCAGTGCCCCGTGAAGTACTCGAAGATCCTATGGAGGGGGTCCGACGAGATTCCCGGTCATGCGATCAGATAACCGTACCGACTCGGAATCGTTATCGACCGCCGGGTGCCCGTTCGGGACCCCCAACTGCCGCTCAGGGCGGCCCGTTCGGCCCGCCCGGCGGGGATGCGGACGGGGAGGCCGGTGGGGGTGCCGGTGGCGGCGCCGCCTTGACGACCCGGCGGAACGCGGCTGTTCCGCGCGTCAGATCATGTCCGACCGCCACCGCGTCGATCTCCACGGACGTCCGGCGCTGCCCCTCCCGCTCCTCCTCGCGCACCCGCAACCGCCCGTGCACCACGAGCGGTTCACCGACGGCGACCGACGCGGCCAGATTCGCCGCGAGGCTCCGCCACGCCCACACCGTGTAGAAGCTCGTCGGCCCGTCGGTCCAGACCTCGTTACGCCGGTCGAAGCGGCGCGCGCTCGCCGCGAACCGGAAGCGCGCCGTCCCGCCCGTCGCCGACTCCCTGAACTCCACGCCCGTCGCCGCGTTCCCCACCACCGTCACCACGGTGTCGTACATGACAGCCCCCTCTCGCCCAGCGGCGGTCCACCCGGCTCCGGGCCCGGTCCGTCCGGTCCGATCCGCCGTGTCTCCATGCTGGACCGGACCGCCGGAACCCGCTGGGGCCTGTGGACAAACCCGCGACGGGGGAAAAGCCCATCACCCGCCCGTGGCGCCGGACACCGTCACGTACTGCTCCCGCACCTCGCGGTAGCGCATCAGCTCCGCCGAGATCGGGTCGAGCACCTTCACCCGGCCGCAGCCGGCGGCCGCCTCGCGCAGCCGCCGTTCGGTGTCCTGCCCGTACCGCCTGGCCGGCCCCTTGGCGGCGGCTGCGCACGCCCACTCCACCAGCGGCCCGCCGATGATCCCGGCGAGCATCACCAACACGGGCGGCAGCAGCCCCGGTTCCAGTACGCCCACGATCTGGCCGACCAGCCACAGCGCGCCGAAGATCTGCAACAGCGTCATGGACGCCTGGGTCAGCACGGCCGCGGGCCACCACGCCGGGCGCGGGGGTCGGCCGGTCGCCCCGGCGGCACCCGACCCGCCCGACCCGCCCGACCCGCCGGATCCGCCCGACGTACCGGGCGTGCCTGCCGCGCCCGGGGGCGCCGCCAGCACGTCCAGCGCCTCCGGCAATCCCTCCGCGCCACGTACGGCCGCCTCGCGCACCGCGAGCGCCCACGGCGCCGGCAGCCCGTCGGACGCCTCGTCAGCGACCGTACGTACCGCCTGCTCGACCCGCTGCCGCGCGGTCAGTTCCTCCTCCAGCACGACGGCCGCCGGCTGCGGGGTCTCACCGCCGGGCGTGCGCTTGCCCTCGTACCAGCGCCACAGCCGCAGCCACGGCGTCCCGCACGCCCGGCTCGCGTTCCTGCGCCACTCCCGCTCGGCCGCCTCGCCCGCGGCCACCG
>NZ_JTIY01000001.1:3688306-3689822 GCF_000818175.1 Streptomyces sp. AcH 505 | reverse complement strand
GGCGAACTGGTCACGGCAGCGCTCGTCGAGCCCGGCCCGGCCCTCGGCGACGTACGCGGAGCGCAGCCGTCCGGCCGCCGCCGTCACATCGGCGGAGAGCCGGCGCGCGGCGGCGTTGCGTTCCTGGACGAACCGGCCGAGCAGTTCGCGCAGTTCGCCGACGCCTTGGCCGCCGAGCGCGGAGACGGCGAGCACCGTCGCGCCCGGCTCGCCGTGTTCGCCGAGCGCCATGCCGTCCTCGTCCAGCAGCCGGCGCAGATCGTCCAGCACCTGGTCGGCGGCGTCGCCCGGCAGCCGGTCGACCTGGTTGAGCACCACGAACGTGACCTCGGCGTGCCCGGCGAGCGGGCGCAGATAGCGCTCGTGCAGCGCGGCGTCCGCGTACTTCTCCGGGTCCACGACCCAGATCACCGCGTCCACCAGCGCCAGCACCCGGTCCACCTGTTCACGGTGGCGGGTGACGGCCGAGTCGTGGTCGGGCAGGTCGACCAGGACCAGGCCGTGCAGCTCCTCGTCGCCGTCGCCGCCCGCGAGCGGCCTGCGCCGCAGCCTGCCGGGGATGGCGAGCCGGTCGAGCAGCCCCGCTGCCCCGTCCGACCAGGTGCAGGCGATGGGCGCGGATGTGGTGGGCCTGCGCAGCCCCGTCTCCGAGATGGGCACCTCGGCCAGCGCGTTGAACAGTGTGGACTTGCCGCTGCCCGTGGCGCCCGCGATGGCGACGACCGTGTGCCGCGACGACAGCCGCTGGCGGGCCGACGCCTCGTCCAGGACGCGTCCGGCCTCGGCGAGCGTGGGCCCGTCCACCCGGGTCCTCGACAGGCCGATCAGCTCGCCCAGGGCGTCGAGCCGTACCCGCAGGGGGCCTTCGTACGCGCCGCCGATGGGGGTGTGCGGCATGGTGGCGCCGTCCTGCCCGCCGTCAAGGCCCTCCACTCCGCTCAGCCCGTCGAGCCCGGTCAGCGCGTCGATGCCCGCCACACCGCCCTGGGCGCCCTTCTCCCCCACCCGCCGGGCGATGAACCCGTCGTCCCAGCCGCCGGTCTGCTCACTGTTCTCGTCCGTCACAGCGGTCACGTCGGTCACTTCTCCTTCTGCAGTACGGACAGGGCGGCGATCAGTTCGGCCTGCGGCTCCGGGGTCACGCCCAGGGCGTCCAGGGGCGCGAGCCGCCGTTCGCGCTCCCCGCGCAGTACCCGGTCGACGTACGCCGTCACCAGCTCGCCGCCCCGGTCCCGCAGCCGCAACGCGGCCTGCGCGCCGATGAGTTCGGCGAGCCGTTCGCCGGCGAGCCGGGCTCTGCGGCCGCCGAGCAGCGCCGCCGCGAGCAGCGCGGCGACCGTGTCGGACTCGGGCGCCGCGTTGCGCTCCAACTGGCGCACCTCCTCCTCGGCCAGCTCCTCCAGCTCCCTGCGCCAGCGGCGTACGGCCATCCCGATGCGCTCGGAGGTCTCGGCGTCCCGGTGGCCCGGCGCTTCGAGCGCCGCGGCGGCCGGCTCGCGCCGCCACGCTTCCTCCA
>NZ_JTIY01000001.1:3680200-3687276 GCF_000818175.1 Streptomyces sp. AcH 505 | reverse complement strand
GTGGTCGGCAGCAGCCCGCTGCCGCCGCCCGCCGACTCCGGCAGCTCGGGGATGGTGAAGCGGGGTACGTCGCCGAGCCCCGCCCTCGTCATCAGCGCACCGTACTGTCGTGACACCTCGTCAACGACCTGATGAGGCACCCGATCGAGGACACTCACCAGGGACGCGTCGTACTCCTTCGCGGTACGGAGCAGATGCCAGGGGACGGCGTCCGCGTACCGGGAAGCGGTCGTCACCATCACCCACACGTCGGCCGCGCAGATCAGTTCGGCGGCCAGCAGCCGGTTCTCCACCACGAGCGAGTCGATGTCGGGGGCGTCGAGGAGCGCGAGCCCTCGGGGCAGCGAGGGCGCGGTGTCGATGCGCAGCGCGTTGGCCTCCAGGCTCTCCACGTCGCCGTCGCCGATGTCGTCCGCCTCGTCGGCCCCGCCGTCCGCGCCGTTCTCGGCCCGCTGGGGCAGCCATACGCGGGTGAGTTGCGGCAGCACCCGCACGCCCGCGAACCAGTGGTGGTCCTCGGGGTGACACACCAGCACGGGGGTACGGGTGGTGGGCCGCAGCACCCCGGCCTCGCTGACCCGGCGCCCCACCAGCGAGTTGACGAGCGTGGACTTGCCGGCCCCGGTGGACCCGCCGACCACGGCGAGCAGCGGCGCGTCCGGATCCTTGAGCCGTGGCAGCAGGTAGTCGTCGAGCTGCGCCAGCAGCTCGGCCCGCGTCTGCCGGGCGCGCGGGGCCCCCGGCAGAGGCAGTGGAAGACGCACGGCAGCGACACGGTCGCGCAGTGCGGAGAGTGCGTCGATCAGCTCAGGCCGTACGTCCAAGGTCACCACATGTGAAGAATGCCCAATTTTGGCAGCTTTTTGAAGCGTATGGCAATCTCCTGCGCGGCGTCAGCACCAACGGGACAGACCGGACGAGTGGGGCGCAGGCATAACGAGTGCACAACACCCGGGCCGCATGGCCGAAAAAGCGGTGCGGGAATCGCACCTGCCTGCGATTATCGGTTCGCTTCACTGAACCTCCACATCGTGCCACGCACGTGAAGCAACCGGGTCTAGGTGATCGGAGCCCTATCCTTGTCCCGGCAAGGTCACGGACGACACAACCGGACTCCAGGTCACCGAGGCCACGATCCGGCCCCCGTAGCTCAGTGGATAGAGCAGGTGCCTTCTAAGCACTTGGCCGCAGGTTCGAGTCCTGCCGGGGGCGCCAGCACTGACGTCGTGTCACTTCACGTCGTGCGCGGTGCGGGACGGCGGGGCGACGCTCATCGCCCGACGACCAGGCCACCATCAGCGGGAACTCCTCCGCGCGCGGACTCGCCCCGGCGGAGTTCCGTGAGGTAGCCGACGACCGCGTCGCGGTTGCGGGTCAGGACGTCGATACGTCCGGTCAGCCGGTCGCGTTCCTGTTCGAGTGCCGCCACCGTCTCGGGGGTGACGCCTTCGAAGACGATCGGATCGCGCGGTGACTCCAGGCAGGGCAGGATCCCGCGGATCACCTGCGTCGACAGGCCGGCGTCCAGCAGTTCGCGGATCTGCTGGACGCGGCCCAGGGCGCTCTCGTCGTAGTCGCGGTAGTTGTTGGGCCCGCGGGCCGACGTGATCAGGCCCTTGGCCTCGTAGAACCGCACTTGCCGCGCCGAGGCGCCCGCCCGTGCCGCCAGCTCACCGATACGCACATCGGCAGCGTACCGCTTGACCTTGACACCGGCGTCAAGGTTTGACGCTGTCCCTATGACCGAACTGAACGGAACCGTCGGCCCACGATTCGAACCCGTCCGCGACGCCGTGGCGGACCAGCTGCGCAGCGGCGCCGAGGTCGGCCTGTCGCTGTTCGTCGACATCGACGGCAGGCCGGAGGTGGACCTGTGGGGCGGCCACAGTGACGCGGCGCGCACGCGCCCCTGGGAGCGCGACACGATCACCAATGTGTGGTCGATCACGAAGAGCGTGACCAGCCTCGCCGCCCTGCTGCTCGTCGACGCCGGCGAGCTGGACCTGTACGCGCCGGTCGCCCGTTACTGGCCCGAGTTCGCCGCGAACGGGAAAGAGCACGTCGAGGTGCGGCATCTGCTGTCACACACCTCGGGGGTGTCCGGCCTCGACCGCCCCGCGCGGCTCGACGACCTGTACGACGTGCGCGCCGCGGCCGCCCGGATGGCCTCCCAGGCGCCCTGGTGGCAGCCCGGCTCGGCCTCCGGCTATCACGTCCTGAGCTACGGCCATCTGGTCGGCGAACTGGTGCACCGGCTGACCGGCCGGTCGCTGCGCGACTTCACGCACCAGCACCTTGTCCGGCCGAGCGGCGCCGACTTCGGGATCGGACTGCGCGACGCCGACCTGGCGCGGGTCGCCGACGTCATCCCCCCGGGGATCGACGTCGATCCCTCGGCGCTCGGCCGCGACACCGTCGCGTACAAGACCTTCACCGGCCCCTCGTTCGGTGCGGGCGCGGCCAACACCCCTGCCTGGCGCGCCGCCGAGCTGGGCGCGGCCAACGGACACGGGAACGCCCGGTCGGTGGCCGAGATTCTCGCCCCCGTCGCCCGCGAGGGAGCCGCCGGCCACGGCCGGCTCCTCGAACCGGCCACCATCGGCCGCGTCTTCGACGAACAGTCCAGGGGCACGGACCTCGTCAACGGGCTGCATCTGAGGTGGGGCATCGGATACGCGCTGCCCGACCGGCGCACCGTGCCCTGGATCCCCGACGGCCGGATCGCGTTCTGGGGCGGCTGGGGCGGCTCGATGGCCGTCCTTGACCTCGACCGGCACATGACCATCAGTTACGTCATGAACCGGATGGGGGCCGACATCCTGGGCTCGCAGCGGGCCGCGGCCTACATCACCGCCGTCTACCGGGCGCTGGGCGCCGCCGATCGGTGAGGGACGTGTCTCAGGACAGCGGCCAGTTGCGGAGCGCGGCGTCGGTCATTTCCTGGAGTTCCGCGCGCTCGACGCCGCTCGCGGCCTGGACGGCGATGCCGAAGGCCAGCGTCGTGACGTAGCGGGCCAGCAGGCCCGGGTCGGCCTGGGGCGGCAGGTCGCCCTCGTCCACGGCTCGTTGGAAGCGCTCGTGGACGCTGGAGTAGCTGTTGTTGCGCCAGGCGACGAGCAGGTCGCGGACCTCACGGCCCGAGTCGCTGACGGTCAGGGCGCCCTGGACGCCCATACAGCCGTGGGGCTGGGCCGGGCGGGTGGTGGTCCTGATGGTGCCGGCCAGGATCGCCGTGGCGACGCCGTGGGCGGTCGGCTCCTCCAGGGCGCGGGTCAGATAGGCGCTCGGGCCTTCGGTGTAGCGCTCCAGGGCCTTGCGGAACAGCCCCTCCTTGTTGCCGAAGGCCGCGTACATGCTGGTGGTGGAGATACCCATCGCGCCGGTCAGATTGGCCAGGCTGGCCCCCTCGTAGCCGTGCTCCCAGAACACGAGCATGGCGCGCTCCAGGGCCTCGTCGGTGTCGAACCCCCGCGGTCGGCCGATCGGGCCGGTCTGTTTCGTCTCCACGCCTGTTGTCTCCACGCCCCCCAGGTTACCTCTTCCGCATCGATCGCTGCGGAAGTGCTACGTTCGAGTTCTGCATCGAGCGATGCGGAAATCGAAGGAGGTTGTCCCCGTGGGACTACTCGCCGGTAAGACCGCACTCGTCACCGGAGGCAGCGCGGGCATCGGCCTGGCCACCGCCGTAAGGCTGGCGGCCGAGGGCGCACACGTGTTCATCACCGGCCGGCGCGAGGCGGAACTCGAAGCGGCCGTCGAGGCGATCGGTCCGGCGGCCACCGGAGTGACCGGCGACATCGCGGACCTGGCCGATCTGGACCGGCTGTACGAGGCGGTCCGCGGCCGGGGACAGGGCCTGGACGTGCTGTTCGCGAACGCCGCCGTCGCCTCGCTCGCGACGCTCGACGAGATCACCGAGGAGCACTTCGACGCCCTCTTCGCCGTCAACGTCCGGGGCACGCTGTTCACCGTCCAGAAGGCGCTGCCGCTGCTCAACGAGGGCGCGTCGGTGATCCTGAACGGCTCCACCAACGGGGACGTCGGTGACGCGGGGCTCGGCGTGTACGCGGCGACCAAGGCCGCCGTCCGGTCGTTCTCCCGTACCTGGGCCAACGAGCTCAAGGGCCGCGGCATCCGGATCAACACGGTCACACCGGGCCCCACCGAAACCCCCGCCCTGGCCGCGCTCACCCCCGACGCGGAGCGGTTCCGGCGGGAACTGTCCGCGCGCGTGCCGCTGGGCCGGCTCGGGCACCCCGAGGAGGTCGCCGCCGCCGTGGCCTTCCTCGCCTCCGGGCAGAGCAGCTTCATCACCGGTTCGAGCCTGTACGTCGACGGCGGCCTGAACCAGATCTGAGAGGACGGTCGGCCGATGCCCGACAGCCAGCCCATGTCCGACGACGACCTGCGCGCGTTCTACCTGCGCTACGTCAAGGCCCTCAACGCCCATGAGTTCGACCACATGGACGAGTTCATCAACGACCGGACCACGCTCAACGGTGAGCCGGCCACCCGCGACGACCTCCTCGCGGTGCAGCGGCAGGACGTGGCCGCGGTGCCCGATCTGCACTGGGAGCTCAAGGAACTGCTCTTCGACGGGGACCGGTTGGCGGCCCGTCTCGTCAACACCGGTACTCCGGTGCGGGAGTGGCTCGGCGTGCCGCCCACCGGCGGCTCGTTCGAGATTGTCGAGTACGCCATCTACCAGGTCCGTGACGGGCGGTTCGTCCATATGACGGCCCTGCACGACGCCGGCGAGATGCGCCGGCAACTCACCAGCTGACCAGCTTATTTCGAGAGGAACACACATGACCGTCACACTGATCACCGGGGCCAACAAGGGCATCGGCTTCGAGACAGCACGACAGCTCCTGGAGCTGGGCCACGACGTCTACATCGGCGCGCGTGACACCGAGCGCGGCGAGAAGGCGGCGGCGACGCTCGGCGCGCGATTCGTCCAGCTCGACGTGACCGACGACGCGTCGGTGAACAGCGCGCTGGCGACGATCGGCGCTGCCGAGGGCCGGCTCGACGTACTGGTGCACAACGCCGGCATCCTGGGGGCCGGAGTCACCGACGGCCCCACGGCGCTGCGGGCCTTCGACACCAACGCGGTGGGCATGGTGCGCGTCACGGAGGCGGCGCTTCCGCTGCTGCGCGAGTCCGCGAACCCGACCGTGGTGACCGTGTCGAGCAGCGCCGGGTCCTTCTGGGCGGTGACCAATCCGGAACGGCCCGAGTTCAACCTGCCGTTGGCGCTGTACTCCGCGTCCAAGTCGGCGGCCACCATGCTCACCGTCCAGTACGCCAAGTCCCAGCCGGGCATCAAGTTCAACGCGGTCGAGCCCGGCACCACAGCGACCGATCTGACGGCGGCGTTCGGCATAGGGAGGGCGCCCGAGGAGAGCGCCAGGGTCGTCGTACGGCTGGCCACGCTCGGCGCGGACGGGCCGACCGGGACGTTCCAGGACGAGAACGGGGAAGTGCCCTGGTAGGCGGCGGAGTTGGCGCCCGGTCCGGCGAGCGGCGTCAGGTGCGGGCCGCGAGGTAGCCGTCCGGGCGGACGAGGACGAGTTCGCCGGGGCGGGGCGCGTAGATCCGCTGGAACTCGCCCTGGCTGTCCGCGATGTCGTCGCCGCCCCTGGCCCGCCCGGCGCTGGTGATCCGGTGGACGTGCAGATGGTCCGGCGTGGCGAGGGCGGGCAGGGCCGGGTCGTCGCTGTCGAACGCGATCAGGTTCCACTGCGGGCCCCGGAGCAGGTCGAAGAGGTCGCTGCCGAGTGCGGAGCCGTGCAGGCCGGTGACGTTGGGCGCGCGGTAGCCGGCGCTGCCGTAGCGCACGGCCAGGCCGGTGGTGGTCGCGTCGTCGGTGATCTCGCCGAGGGTCGTGCTCAGCGACGCGACGTCGCCGGTGGCCTGTTCGGTCGTCCGGTCTATCTTCTCCGTGCTCAGCGCAAGCACCTTGCGGGCGACGGGGATCCGCTCGGCGCCGTAGCTGTCCAGCAGCGCGGGCGACGCGCCCCGCGTGACGGCGGCCAGTTTCCAGCCGAGGTTGTACGCGTCCTGGATCCCGGTGTTCATACCCTGGCCGCCGGCCGGTGAGTGGACGTGCGCCGCGTCGCCCGCGAGCAGCACACGTCCCTTGCGGTAGTCCTCGGCCATCCGGACGTTGACGCGGTAGACCGACAGCCAGTCGGCACTCGTCAGTGTGACGGCGCCCGCGCCGGCTCGCTCGTCGACCAGCCGCTGGTAGAACTCCCTTGTCAGGGTGGCCGGTTGGGTGGCGGGGTCGGCGGGGGTCTGTATCTGCCACAGGTCGCTGTGGGGCAGCGGCGTGAGGATCAGCATCCCGCCGTCGGACGGCCAGACGTGCATCCGGGTGCGGTCGAGTCCTCCGGCGGTGACGTCCCCGATGTACCAGCGCTGCTCCTCGTTGGTCTCGCCCTCCAGCGGGACGCCGATCAGCTGCCGGACCGCGCTCTTCCCGCCGTCGGCCGCGACGACGTACCGCGCCCGCACGGCACTGTCACCCTGTGGCGTCCGCAGGCTGACCGTGGCCCCGTCCTCGTCCTGGACGAGATCGAGAGCCGTCACGCCCCACTCCACCGCGCCGCCCAGCTCGTACAGCCGCTCGCGCAGCGCGTGTTCGACGTCGAACTGCCCGATCCACAGCGGGTCGGGGTACGGCGTGTGGAAGCTGTCCCTGGCGCGGGCCGTGATCGAGGGCTGCTCGACGACCCCGCCGGACGGTTCGTGCAGCCGTACCGGGAGATCGGCCACGCCGTGCCGTACGACGTGATCGACGGCGCCGAGGTCGTCCAGCACCTCCAGCGTCCTGGGCTGGACGGTCTTCGCCTTGGAGGCCCTGTTGGGTGTGGTTTCGCGTTCCACGACGCGGCAGTCGACGCCGCGCCGGACGAGATCGCAGGCCAGCGTGAGCCCTACCGGTCCCGCGCCGACGATGAGGACGTCGGTTCCGGGCATGCCGCTTCCAGCCATGATTCCCTCTTTCGTCAAGTCTTTAGATGCAGTGCTGCATCTAATTTCACGCTACGGCAGCCTGATAAGATGCGCAA
>NZ_JTIY01000001.1:3674301-3680126 GCF_000818175.1 Streptomyces sp. AcH 505 | reverse complement strand
TTCCCTCTTTCGTCAAGTCTTTAGATGCAGTGCTGCATCTAATTTCACGCTACGGCAGCCTGATAAGATGCGCAAGTGCATCCAAAGAAAGCCGCAGAGCCGGCGGAGCCCGCGTCGCCGCAACGCCGTCGCGGCGCGGCACTGGAAGAAGCGCTGCTGGCCGCCGCGTGGGCGGTGCTGCGCGAGAACGGCTATGCCGGGTTCACCCTGGAAGCGGTGGCCAACCGCGCGGACACCAGCCGTCCGGTCATCGCCCGCCGCTGGGCGACCCGCAACGACCTGCTGCACGCGACCATCGCGCACGCCGGCACGGCCAGGTCGCCCTCGCTGCCGGACACCGGCAGCCTGCGCGAGGATCTGATCGCCCTCCTGCGCGAGATGAACGACGACCGGCTCGACTTCGCGACGGTGTTGGGCGTGCAGCTCGGCGGCTACTACCAGGAGACCGGCCGGACCCTCGCCGACGTGCGCGACATGATGGTCGACGCGCAGGAGCCGGTGGTCGACACCATCCTCGCGGCGGCGGTCGACCGCGGCGAGGCGGACCCCGGCCGGCTGACGGCGCGCATCCGGTCACTGCCCATAGACCTGCTGCGCCACCAGGTCTTCATGACGCTCCAGCCGATGCCGGACGAGGGCATCGTGGAGATCGTCGACACGGTCTTCCTGCCCCTCGTCCGCCCCGATGGTTCGACGGGCACGTGATCAGCGCTCGGTGTCCTCGATCGTCTTCCAGGACGGACGCCAGACCGGCTCGGCGAGCGGTGCCAGGCTTCGGAAGTGCTTCATGACGGGCCGGAGTCCGGGGTGGGGGTTCACCCGCGGGACGATCAGTGAGAGCGGATAGACGAGCGTCGGATTCACCACCGGGATGCGCCGCAGGTCGTAGTGGGGCGGCCAGATGTACCGGTCGCGCGAGCCCACGAAGGTCGCCACGTCGGCGGAGTCCGCGAGGATGTCCAGCAGTACCTCGTTGCCGAAGTTGGGACCCGCCGCGTCGATGCGCAGATCGAAGCGGGTCGCCAACTCGTCGTAGAACTCGCCCCATTCGGTCTGCGGCGCGATCCCCGGCACCCAGATCCGATGCCCGCGCAGCCGGGACGGGGTCAGGGTGCGCGCGGAGGCGAGCGGGTGCCGGGGGCCGACGAGGAATTCCAGCGGGGAGTCGAAGGTGTGGATCATCCGCACGTCGCCCGGCAGCGCGGCCGGGTCGGTGACCGAGCGGAACGAGGCGTCGACATCGCCCGCCTGGACCGCGGCGACGGCCACCCGCGGGTCGTTGACCCTGAGCGTCACGACATCGAGGTCGGTCCCGGGATGCGCCCGCCAGTAGTCGTGCAGGATGACGGCCTGCGCCGACCGCAGGCCGAGTACGTCGATCCGCAGGGCCCGCGAGCCCGGTCTGATCGCGGAGACGGCGCGATCGACACCCGTGACGATGTTCCGGGCGTGCGGCAGGAAGGCCTGGCCGTCGACGGTCAGCTCGACGCCCCGGGCGGTACGGGTGAACAGGCTGACGCCGAGCCCGCGCTCCAGGGTCGCGATCCGCTTCGACACGGCCTGCTGTGTCACACCCAGTTCGTCGGCCGCCTGCTGGAGCTGTCCCAGCTCGGCCGCGCGGACGAACGAGCGCACCGCCTCGGTATCCATCGCCCGATCGTATGCGTGCCCAACCGATGGTTGTGGCCTACCCCAACGGATGGTTGTGGCCGGCCGCCGTCACTTCGACTCGAGCCGCCCCAGCGGGTGGGGGCCGGCCAAGGACTCCTTCGCCGCCGTCCAGCCGGCGCTGTCGACGCCGAGCGCGTGGCGCAGATAGGCCACGGTGACCTGCTGGAGCAGGGCGACGCGCTCGGGACTCTCGTCGGTGGTCTCGGCGGCCCGGTAGCCGGAGATGCCGCCGAGGAAGTGCTCGGCCCCGAACAGGGTGAGCAGGCTCTTGTCGCCGGGGGCCAGGACGTACGGATCGGTTGTCCAGTCCGCTCCCCTGACGGTCAACGGCAGGATGTCCTTGTCCCCGGCGACCACGAGCGCCGGGGCGCTCATGTGCCCGAAGTCCGGGTGCCGCAGCCAGGGAAGGTTCTCGGCGGCGAAGGGCGTCAGATCGTCGCCGCCGTTGCCCGCCGTGGCCAGCAGCACGCCCGCCTTGACGCGCGGGTCGGACAGGTCGTCCGCCTGCCCGGTCCGCGGGTCGCCGACGCGCAGCCCCAGCAAGATGCCCGCCGTCTGGCCGCCGAAGGAGTGGCCGGCCGCCGCGACACGGGTGCGGTCCGTGCGGCCCGCCAGACCGGGGACGGCCGCCTCCAGCACGTCGAGGTTGTCGAGGACGTTCTTCATGTCCTCGACGCGGAAGCGCCAGAACCGCGGCCGGCGGGGATCGCCTTCGGGTACGCCCAGCGTCTTCGAGTCGAGGTGGGTGGGCTGGATCACCACGAAGCCGTGGGCGGCCCAGTGGTCGGCCAGCGGGCTGTAGCCGTCCAGCGACGAGCCGAACCCGTGGGCGAGCAGCACGATCGGCAGGTCATGTCCGGCCACCGGGGCGGTGACACGGACGCGCAGATCAGCGCCGCGCGCGGGTGGCGCGGGCAGCACGATCGGCTTGACGGTGACGACGGTGCCAGGGGCGGGCGTGGATGCGGTGCTGGTCATGGCGGGGCACTTCTTTCCTTCGGCGAGCTTTCACGCGTTACGCTAAAACCTGCCGCCGACGTCAGGGGCAAGCCGCTGTGATCCAGGGGGTGCACGATGCGTATCGGTGAACTCGCCGCCAGGACAGGCGTCAGCGTCCGGGCCCTGCGCTACTACGAGGAGCAGGACCTGCTGGCCTCGGACCGCAGCCCCTCCGGCCAGCGGCACTACCCGGAGAGCGCCGTCGAACGTATCGAGCTGATCCAGCAGCTCTACGCGGCCGGTCTGACGAGCAAGGGCATCGTGGAGCTGATGCCGTGCGTCGTGGACGGCAACGCCACACCGGAACTGCTGGCCCGCCTGTCGGTGGAACGGGACCGTATCGACGGCCATATCGCCGAGCTGGTCGGCGCCAGGAACCGGCTCGACTCCGTCATCGAGGGCGCCGGCAGCCATCTGCGTACGGGCCGCTCCTGCCGGAACAAGGACGCAGCCGACAGGAGCGTCACGGGTAAGGGCGCCATGGGCAGGGGCGTCACGGGCAGGAGCGCCGCCGGGCGGTGAGCCGCGGCAGCTCGCCGGCCACGGCTCAGCCGATCTTGCGGGCGACCGCTCCGTACATCGCGATGTCGCGGTCGTCCACGGCCTCCTGGCCGGGGACCGGCCGCCAGCGGTGCACCTGGGTGAGCCCGGGTTCGACGAGGGCCAGGCCGTCGAAGAAGGCCAACGCCTGTTCGTAGGTGCGCAGTTGCATGGGCATGCCCTGGCGCTTGTACTCGGCAGCGACGCGCCCCACTTCCTCGGGCGCGAAGTCGGCGGTGCCGATCGTCATCGCCAGATAGCTTCCGGTGGGCAGCGGGTCCAGCAGCCGCCGGACCAGGCCGTGGGCGTCGTCGGTGTCGAGGATGAAGTGCAGCATGCCGATGACCAGCAGCCCGATGGGCTCCTGCAGATCGAGCAGCCCCTGGAACTGGGCGTTGGTGAGGATCCTGGCCGGGTCGCGCATGTCGGCGTCGACGTACGCGGTGCGGCCCTGCGAGGTGCTGGTCAGCAGGTTGCGGGCGTGGGCCAGGACGATCGGGTCGTTGTCGACGTAGACGATCCGCGAGGCCGGCGCCACCTCCTGCACGACCTGGTGGACGTTGGGCGCCGTGGGCAGGCCGCTGCCGATGTCGAGGAACTGCCGGACCCCCGCCTCCGCCGCCAGATAGCGCGAAGCACGCTCCATGAAGCGGCGGTTGGCCCGCATGTGCACCGGCAGCGCCGCCCACTCCCGGCACATCGCGTCCCCGGCCTCCCGGTCCGCCGGATAGTTCGTCCGGCCGCCCAGGATGTAGTCGTACACCCGGGCCGAGTGAGCCACCCCTGTATCGAACGGATCCCGCCCAACCTTCCCCGGAGTCAAGGCCGCTCACTCCTCTCCACAGAACACGCGACACCGCCGTGTCGCCCGGCACGGACCTGCCACGAAAACTGGCACGAAACCCAAGACATAACCCGTCCGGCCCGCACCACCACGCAACACACCCGATCGAGGGCGCGCCCCGCACCCAGGTGCCGGTCCCGGCGCGAAAAGGGGCTCAGCGACACCCCCGGGCGCGTGGGGCCGCCGACGCGTGATGCCCCGGCCGGGCGGGCGTCAGACCGAGATCCGCGCGTCGGCCGTCCGCAGGCCGTTCTCCTCGGCGTACCGGGCCAACGTCTCGTCCAGCGCGGCCAGTTCGTGCAGCGACGTGTGCAGGCGCTCGGCGCGCGGGCCCGTGGGGGCGTGCAGTTCGGACCGCAGGTTCTGTACGAGCGGGCTCACCCGGGTCCAGGCGCCTTCGGGCTCCCCCGTCGCGAAGCGGCGGTCCAGGGCCCGGAGGGACCGCACGAACGCTTCGGTGATCCGCTCCACGCCGTCCGTGACGTGCGGCGGCAGGTCGATGTCGATGTCCGCCGCCGCCGCGAGGGAGCGGGCGTGGCCGGTGGCGGTGGTGAGGAGCGCGAGGCGGTTCTCGGCGCCGCGTGCGCGGCCGCCGAGCGGCATCCGGATCAGCGGCCTGGCGGCGCCGGTCACCTGGAACAGGGCCGCGTCCACCGCGCGGGCGGCGCCGCGCAGCCGTACCGGCGCCACCGGCTCCGTCCAGCGCAGCACCAGCTGGGACAGCAACTGCTCGACGGCGGCGGTGTATCCGCGTTCCGCCTCGCGCCTGATCTTCCTGCTGGACACGGGGAAGATCAGCGCGGCGCAGCCGGTGGCGACGAGGATGCCGAGGCCGTTGTCGAGCAGCCGCTCGGCCAGCAGGTGGTCCATGCCGCTGTACGGCGTGGTCATGCCGTACAGCTGGATCAGGGCGACGACGAGTCCGACGACCCAGTACGCGTACTGGCGCCCGATGCCCCACGCGCCGATCGCGAGCCCGGCCACGATGACCAGCAGCGTCAGATAGACGTGCCCGGGGCCGATGAGCCGCAGCAGGGCGATGCCGACCACGGCGCCGACGACGGTGCCCGCCATCCGGTGCGCGAACTTGCGCAGCCGCTCGTGCGTGGTGCTCGTACCGAACAGCGTGATCATCACGCCGACCAGGCCCCAGTAGAAGCGCCGTGGGTCGATGGCGTCGGTGATCGGGCAGACGATGGCGGCGGCGACCACCGCGTGCAGCGGCAGCCGTAGATAGGGGACGGCGCGCCGCCAGCCGTGGACGCTCTGGGCGGCCGACACCCGCCGGGCGACGGCGCCCGTGCCGGCCGGCCGGTTCTGCTCCAGCAGGACGCTGGGCTGGAACGGGACCTTCGCCGGCGCGGTGGGTGAGTTCCAGCCGAGGCTGAGCCAGTGGCCGAGCGAGTCGGCGAGGGAGTCCAGCAGGCGGCCGATCCGGTCGGCCAGCGCGACCGCCTCGGCCTCGTCGGCGCCGACGGCCTCGTACCGGAGAGCCGCCGCCTCGTCCCTGATGCGCAGCGCCGCCGTCCTGAGCGTGTCGGCGCTGCCGAGCGGGGTGTCCCTGGCGACGCGGAGCCCGGTCAGGACCGTCCGGCGCAGCGAGGGCGGGATCGGGAGCTGGGTGAGCCGGCCCGTGGCCCGGCCGATGCCCTGGAGGGCGAGTTCGGCGTCGAAGAGGTAGCGGTGCAGCAGCTCGGCGGAGTCCGGGTTGGCCGCGACCTCGGGCTGGGCGAGCCGGCCGTCGATGGTGAGCGTGGTCGCGTTCAGCCGC
>NZ_JTIY01000001.1:3667072-3673993 GCF_000818175.1 Streptomyces sp. AcH 505 | reverse complement strand
CTTCTGCACGGCGGCGGCCTGGCCGGCGGCCCGGTCCCCGCCCCGGTCCCCCGCCCGGTGGGCCGCGGGGGCCAGCGCCTCGGCGGCGGACCCCGCCACGCGGCGCGCCTCGATGACGAACGCCCGCTGGGTACGGAGCAGATCCTCGCGCGGCATCGGGTAGCAGAGCAGCAGCCGGGCGGCGAGGACAGCCGCCGCTGTCGCCACGGCGACGACGAACAGCTCGCCGCAGAGGTTCAGGGGGACGGCCGCCATCATGCCGACCATCAGGGAGTTGAACAGCATCATCCCGGTGAGCAGCGCCAGCGCCCCGAACCGGGCGAGGAAGAACGTGACGCCGAGCCCCACCACCATCAGGGAGAGTTCCAGGCCCCTGTCGTGGCTCAGCCACGCGGCGAGCGGCAGGACCGCGGAGAACGGGAACGGCATCCACATGATGGAGCGCGCCAGCCGGGGCACCGTGTTCTCGGCGACGGCGAAGGCGCTCATCAGCCCCATCATCCCGCCGACCATCATGCCGAGCATCGCGGGCACGTCGAGGGCCGCCGCCAGGCCGTAGCCGACGGCGAGCGCGGTGACCATCGAGACCAGCGAACGCCATCCCGCCTGGAGCTGGCCCAGACCAGGGTCGGCGGCGAGCACCCAGTCCCACCAGCGTCTCGGCCCCTCGACGCGGCGCGGCGCCAGGGCGTCCTCGCGGGTGGTCACGGGCAGGGTCGGTGAGGCGGTGGTCAAGTGGTCTCCGGGCCGTGGGGGGTCGCCGGTCCGTCCCGGACCGGAAATACGTGCATACTGCAACTATATAGGACCGGAACGGCGCCGCCCCGTGCCCGAGCTGTGATCTCCGTCGCCACAGCCCGGGGTGAGGGACAGCACGGGCTCAGCCGAAGTCGACGACGACGCTGCCCAGTCCGCCGAAGCGGGCCTCGAAGGACTTCGCCTGCCCGATCTTCTCGCCCGGCAGCAGGGACCCGGTGATGATCCGCTGCCCCGGCTCCAGCGCGAGGCCCTGCCGGTGCAGGACCGCGCAGACCCGCGCCAGCGACACGTACGGGTCGTCGAGTACGTCGGGACCGGCCGTGCCGGTGCCCAGCAGCTCGCCGTCCTTGCGCAGCTCGACCGACAGGGCGTCGAGGTCGAGGCTGTCCGGGCTGCGCTCCTCACCGACCACGAGGCCCCAGTTGTTCATGCCGTTGCCGATCCGCACCGGCATGGACACGCCCTCCGGCAGCCGGCGCGAGATGATCTCGAACGAGGGAGCCACCGCGCGCACGGCGGCGCGGGCCTGTTCGGGGGTGACGCCCGCACCGCCGATGTGCTCCCCGATCGTCAGACAGATCTCCGCCTCGACGGCCCCGTTCGGGATGGCCGAGGCGTCCAGCCGCTCCCCCGACGCGTGGATACGGCCGGCCAGGATGAAGCCGAAGGGCCGGAAGTCCTTGCCGCCCCTGTCGCGTGCGCCGCGCGAGGTCCAGGCGACCTTCCAGCCGCCCTGTTCCTCGCCGGCCGCGCGCCAGAGATCGAGGACAGCGAGCTGCAGCGGCAGTCCGCTCTCCACCGGCTGCCCCTCGTAGGCGAGCAGTTCGGCCGGTGCCCGGCCCTCGACCAGCTCACCGCGCGAGATCGCGTACAGGGCACGCGCCGCCGCTGCCCGGTCCGGCTGTCCGCCGGACTCCGTCGCGTCCGGCACGGCGCTCACGCGTCCTGCCCGAAGTGCAGGCGGCGGTACGGGATGCTGATGACGGACGTCGATATCCGTACGTCGATGATCGTGGCGACCGGGTCGGCCAGGTACTCGGCGACCGCGGGCGCCAGGTCCTCGATCTTCGTCACGAGCGCGCCACGGCCGCCGAGCGCGCGGCCGACGTCGCCCAGGTTCGGCGTGGTGACCCGGGCCAGGTCGGCGTTGAGGCCCTTCGCGACGGCCTTGTGGTACTCGGCGCCGAGCAGCTGGTCGTTCATGATGACGACGAGGAGCGGCAGCCCGTAGCGCACCGCCGTCTCGAACTCGGGCAGATGCATCATGAAGCCCGCGTCGCCCTCCATCAGGAAGGTGGGCTTGTTCTCCGTCGCGACCATGGCGCCCATGGCGGTGGTCAGGCCCTGCCCGATGCAGCCGAAGTGCTGGTTCATCAGGATCATCCGGCGCTGCTTGGTCATCAGGATCGTGGAGAAGCAGATGTTCTGCCCGCCGCCGATGACCAGGCCGACCTCGGCGGGGATCTGCTCGTCCAGGATGCGGCACACGTCACGCGGGTCGACGGTGTCCGGCTCCAGGTCGTAGTGCTGCTTGTCCTCGAACGCCGTGACCAGCCGCTCCTTGACGTCGGGGGTGCGGTATCCCGACTGGCGGACACCTCTCTCGTCGAGGACGCGCTTGAGTTCGGTGATGCCGGCCTTCGCGTCGGACTGCACGTAGACGTCGGCGGAGCGGCCGTCGCCCATGACGACCTGGGGCTTGGAGTCGATGTGGATGAACTTGGCGCCCGGGTACAGATAGCCGTGCTCGGTCGTGTACTTGTTCAGCCCGGCGCCGACGGCGATGACCGCGTCGGCCTCCTGGAACAGCTCCATGGCCGTCTTGGTGGAGTACAGCCCAGAGATGCCGACGTGGAAGTCGTCCTCGTTCAGCCAGGTCTTCGCCATGAGCGTGGTCGAGATGATCGCGCCGGTGGACTCGGCCAGCTCCAGGATGGCCGGGCCGGCGCCGGAGCGCTGGGCGCCGCGGCCCACGATGAGGACGGGCCGCTCGCTGTTGGCGAGCACGTCGGCCGCCTTGGCGATCGAGACGGGGTTGGGGAAGACCGGGTCGGCGTTGAGCAGGTCCGCCGACGGTACGTAGACCTCCTCGTCGTCGAACGGCTTCTGCTGGATGTCCATCGGCGCGCTCAGCAGGATCGGCCGTGACTCGGTCTTGGCGCGGTAGAACGCCTGCTGCACCGCCTCGTACGCGTTGTCCGGCGTGGTCAGGTGGACGAACCCGGACTCGCACGCCTCGGCGAAGCGGCCCTGGTCAAGGCGCTGGACGTACGAGTCGTCGCCCGAGGGTGCCTCGCCGACGAAGGCGACCAGCGGGGTGCGCGCCCGGGAGGCGACGAGCAGGGTCGTCGCGAGCTGGGCCACCCCCGGGCCCGATGTGGTGGTGGCGACGCCGGGGGCTCCGTCGGTACGGCCCCAGCCGTCGGCCATCGCCAAGGCACCGCCTTCGTGCCGCGCCTCGAAAAGCTGGACGCCGAGCCTGTCCAGCTCGTTCATCCAGTACATGTTGGCGTCGCCCATCATGCCGAAGACGGCAGTGGTTCCCTCGGCCGCGAAGGCGCGCGCCAGAGCCTCGTATACCTTCATCGAACGGTCCTTTCTCGGCGCCACGTTCCAGCGCACTACGAGATTGTATGCTGTTAGCATACAACATGAGTTTGAGCCTGGGATAGCCTCTGCAGTAGAAGCTGACTGCGAAGATCGGCAGGTTCGCCAGGGGTACGCACCTCTTGCTCACCGCCACCGCGGGCTGTGCAACGATGCGTGTATACGATTAAAATGGTCTGATCGGCTCGACCGGCCGGCCGTCTCCCTCTAGCTAAGGATCAACACCGTGACTGTTCGCTCGACCGGACCCGACGGTGAGCACAACCCCGTGCTCGCGCGTCTGATTCTCGCCGGCGACGGCCAGGCACCGGCCCGGGGCAGCATGCCCGAAACGGTCGCCGCCGCCTTGCGGGAGGCCATTTTGGACGGCGGTCTCGCGCCGGGGTCCTGGCTGCGCGAGGCCGAGGTGGCACGTGAGTTGAAGGTGAGCAGGACGCCGGTGCGCGACGCGTTCCGGATCCTCGCCTCGGAGGGCCTGGTGAACATCAACGCCAACCAGGGCGCCCTCGTCACGCCCATGACCAGCGACGACGTTCTGGAGTTGTATGTGATGCGCGAGGCGCTCGAAGCCCTCGCCGCCCGGCTCGCGGCCCGGCGGGCCCCGCAGCGCTGCTTCGACGAGTTCTCCACGCTGATCCCCACGATGAAGGAGGTCGGCGAGAGCGGTGACTTCCGCGAACTGTCCAAGCTGAACTTCCAGTTCCACGCGATCATCAGGGACGCGGCAGGCAACCGGTATCTGGAGCGCGCCCTGACCCAGGTGCAGAACGCGGCCCGCCGGTTCCCCGACCCGACCCTCGGACTGCCGGGCCGGGTGACCGAGTCGATCAGCGAGCATGTCGCGCTGGCCGACGCGATCAGCCAGGGCGACGCGGCCAAGGCGGAGAAGCTGGCCAGCGAGCACATGCACCACCTGTCCGAACTGCGCATCCGGATGCTGCTGCACAACTGATCGCGGGAAGCCGCGAGGTGAGACGGCCGTCGTGCCGGGGGTTACGACACGGCGGCCGTCGGGGCGGTGGACAGCCCCTCCTCTTCGATCATGGCCCTGATCCGGTCGCAGTACGCCACGAACTGCGGGTCACGGCGGAGTTCGGGCCTGCGCGGGCGCGGGATGTCGATCTCGATCGTCTCGCGGATCCGGCCGGGCCGCGCGGTCATGACGACCACCCGGTCGGCGAGATAGACCGCCTCGTCGATCTGGTGCGTGATGAACGCCGCCGTCTTGTGCGTGCGCTCCCAGATGTTGAGCAGTTCCGTCTGCATCGCCTCGCGGGTCTGCGCGTCGAGCGCCGCGAACGGCTCGTCCAGCAGCAGTAGTTCGGGGTCGACGGCGAGTGCGCGGGCCAGATTCACCCGCTGTTGCATACCACCCGACAGCTCGCCGGCGAAGGAGTGCTCGAACCCTTCGAGACCGACGAGACGGATCAGGTCGCGCACCGTCTTCTTGGCCTCCTTGGACTTCGTACCGCCGCGCATCTCCAGGCCGTAGGTGATGTTCCCCTCGACCGAGCGCCAGGGCAGCAGCGAGGGCGCCTGGAAGACCACCGCCCGGTCGTGCCCCGGGCCCTTGATGGCCTTGCCGTTGACCTCGATCACCCCGCCGGTGATCGGTACGAGTCCGTCGATCGCCTTGAGCAGCGTCGTCTTGCCGCAGCCGCTGGTGCCGACGATGCAGATGAACTCACCTTTCTCGACGGTGAGGTTGATGTCGTGCAGCGCACGCTTGGTGCCGGCCCGCGCCGTGGTGTACTCGACCGAGACATCACGGATGCTGAGGCCGACCCCGCGGCTGTCGCCCGGCTCGGCGGAGCCGGGCTTGGAGACCGGGGTACGGGTGGAGACCATCTGTCCTGCTCCCTCTGTCGGACCGATCGTGCCCGCCGGGGCGGCGGGCACGGGACGAAGCGCTCCTGCGGACCGCTTCACCGGACGGCGGGCTGCCGCCAGGACTGGAACCTCCGCTCGATCAGCCCGAGGATCCAGGTCGACACCAGGCCGAGCACGGCGATGATGACCACGCCCGCGAAGACCAGGTCGGTCTGGAAGGTGTTGCCGGCGACCGCGATCAGGTGCCCGACACCGGTGGTCGACGCGTACAGCTCACCGACGACGACGCCGGTCAGCGCGTGGCCGAGCCCCGACCTGATACCGCTGAGGATGTACGGCACGGAGCCCGGCAGCGCGATCGTCCGGAAGATCTTGAAGTCGCTGGCGCCGAACGACTTGGCCATGGTGAGCAGTTGAGGGTCCAGCGCCTTGATGCCGGTGATCGTGTTGATCAGGATCGCGATCAGCGCGCCCAGGAAGACCACGGCGATCTTGAGGTTGATGCCGATGCCGATCCAGATGATCAGCAGCGGCAGCAGCGCGACGCGCGGCACGGCGTTCAGGAACGTCACGAACGGGTCGAAGATCGCCTCGACCGGCCGGTACCAGCCGATCAGGATGCCGGCCGGGATGGCCACGACGATCGCCAGCAGGAAGCCCCAGCCGAACTCCTGGAGGCTGACCGACAGGTTCGGCCACAACTGGCCCGTGGTGGCCAGGTTGGAGAGGGTGTTCCAGATGCGGTGGGGCGAGCTGCAGAACAGCGGGTTGACGATCCCCTGGTCGCTGACCCACTCCCACAGCGCCAGGAACACCAGCACGGAGGCGATCCCGATCAGCGTCATGGAACGGCGCTTGAGGAATCCCGAGAACCCCTTGTCGGACGGGTCCGTCTTCTTCGGCCCGTCCACCGGGGGTATCGGCTCCGCGGGCAGTGTGGCGGCCTCGGTCACTGAAGTCGTCTCCATGACGCTGACCCGTTCCTCCCCCGACTTCACGGCCGGCTCACTAGTGCGTGGGAATTGACGAAGGCGACGCTCTCGCTGAACAGCGTGGGTGCGTCGTTGTCCAGCGTGGCGACGTGATAGCTGTCCGGGAGCACCACATGGCGGTGCTGCTCCGCCGAGAAGGCGTCCACGAGCATCGCGAGATCGGCGGCGGCGACGACATGGTCGACGCCGCTGGTGACGGCCAGCACCGGCAGCTTGACGGTGCGCAGCCCGGCCCGTACCAATGCGCCGAAGGCGGCCAGCGAATGGGCGGCCCGCAGCGACGTCCTGTCGTAGCCCACGTCTTTCACACCCGGCTTCCTGATGTCGCCGACGGCCGCCGGTACGGAGCGTCTGATGTACCGCATGAGGCCCAGTGCCTTCGGCGTCCCCTGCGGCGGCGAGAACATGGGGTTGACGGCGACGACCCCGGCGATGTCGCCGGCGCGCTGCTCTGCCAGGCGCAGCGCGAGGGTGGCGCCGAGGCCGAGGCCCATCACGAACACCTGGTCGTGCGCGCCCTTCAGCTCGGACAGGGCGCGCTCGGCGCCGTCGTACCAGTCCTGCCAGGTGGTGCGGTGCAGGTCGGTCCAGCGGGTGCCGTGTCCGGCGAGGCGCGGGATGCTCGCCGCCATGCCTGCGGCGGCGAACGCCTCGCCCCACGGCCGCAGTCCGCTCGGTGAGCTGCCGAAGTCGTGCAGCAGCAGCACCCCGACGGTCGCGGCCGCAGCGGCGG
>NZ_JTIY01000001.1:3659312-3666951 GCF_000818175.1 Streptomyces sp. AcH 505 | reverse complement strand
GCCGGGGCCGGCGGCCGCTCGTCAGCTTTTCCCGGCGACGCCACGGCCTGCTCGGCTGCGGGCACCGCGGCCGGTGCGGGGGCGACGACCGCGGGGCCGAGCGTGGTCGAGCTGCTGGCGCAGCGCATCGACAGGGCCTCGACGAAGTCGGCGGTCATCCGGCGGACGACCGCCGTCGCCGCGTTCTCGATGACGGAGGCGAGCTTGCCGTTCAGCTCGACCTGCCCCGACACGGTGCCGACGGCGCTGCCGTCGTCGCCCTCGACCACCGTGAACTCGGCGGTGGCCTGGAACTTCGTACCGCCCTGGCCGTCACGGCCGCTGGCCACGACCTTGCCCCAGCGGGCCTCCCTGTCCAGTTCGAGGAGGATCTTGCCGGCGAACTTCACGCGCAGCGCGCTGAACTTCACCGTCATGGTGCCGTGGTAGCTGCCGTCCTCCCGCTGCTCGCCCAGCTCGGCCCCGGAGACGCACTCGACGACCGCGTGCGGGTCGGACAGGACGGCGTAGACCTCGTCGGGAGCGGCCGCGACGCTGAATTTCTCATTGATCTCGATCATGGGACTGCCAATCAGCTGGTATGCGCCGAAGGGGCGTTCGGGACGGGCAGGGGGCTGTTCATCGCGAGGTGCACCGTCGGCGCTTGCGACGCGTTCCAGTTGCGATGCGGGGTCCCTGCCGGGAAGACGACGAGCGTGCCGGGGGTGGCGGAGAAACGTTCCCCCTCGACTTCGATCTCCATCGTTCCCTCAAGGATGTAGAAGATCTGCTCCCACGCGTGGGTGTGCAGACCGCGCGGCGACCCGCCGCCCGGCGGGGTACGGATGTAGCCCACGGCGAGATGGTCGCCGCCGCTGGTGTGGTCGATGAGTTTCTGGGAGAACCGGTCGGTGTCCGTGAGCTGGGCGAGCCGGTCGAAGTCGAGCTGCCGGACATGACGGAAGCCCTGGTCGGTATCCATTCAGCTGCTCCCGTCGAAGGTGCCGGTCAGGGCCATCAGTTCGGTGATGTCCGGGGTGTCGGCGACGGCCCACCAGGCCTGGCGGATCCGGTCGCGGTCCGGCCCGGACAGCCGGCGCGCGCTCGCCGCGTCGAATTTCGCGTCGATGTCGGCCCGGGACATCGGGTTCCTGAAATGCCCCCGGTGGAATCCGACTTCTTCGCTGAACCGCTCGCCGTCGGTCGCCGTGACGATCAGCCGGGCGCGCGGCGCTCCGGAGATCCCCTTTCCCGGCGGCCGGAATCCGGCGGTGAATTCCTTGTCCTCGGTGACGGAGATCTTGCGCATCACGGGCCGCAGCGCGGGATCGGCGATCCGCTCCGGGGTGAAGGAGGTCTGGGTGTCGATGTGCCCGTCGACCAAGGCGAGGGCCAGCAGGTACGGCAGGCTGTGGTCGGCGGTCTCGCGGGTCGTCGGGTCCCACTTCGAGGGGTGCATCGCGATCTCGTGGTACGCCTGCCAGTACGTCTCGATCTCGATCGACTCGATCCGCTCCACCGGCCGCCAGGCCCGTACGGCCGGGATCAGCCCCAGCAGCGCCTGGCTGTGCGTCTCGGCGGGGTACTGCTTGAGATGCGAGATCTGCACGACCATCCGGCCGCCGGGATCGGCCGGGAGTGTCAGCTCGAAGGCGCCGGTGACCTGCTCGAACAGGCCCGACTTGCCCTCGAAGGGCTCGTCGGGCCCGGTCATGCCGTGCCGGGCGAGCCGGACCGCGAACAGCGCGCTCTGCATGGCGGAGGCCGAGGCGCACCCCTTCCACATGGAGAGCAGCCCTGTCCTGTTCACCCGCAGCGGTATGTGCGGGACCAGCGCGAGCGAGACCGCGTTGGCCAGCTGGTCCTCGGTGAGGTCGAGCATCCGGCCGACGGCGAGCGCCGCCGCGACTCCCATGAAGGTGCCCTGGTCCCAGCCGCGCGCCCGGGTCGGCGCGACATTGCCGAGGGCGCCGAGCAGTTCGTAGGCGAGGGTGACGCCGAGCAGGATCTGTTCGCCGTTCGCGTGGACCGTCTCGCCCGCGGCGATGACCGCCGGGATCATGTCGCTGGGGTGGCCGCCGCCCTGGGCGAGCATCCCGTCGTTCCAGTCGTACGCGCGGACCATGCTGGTGTTGGCGAAGGCCGCCAGCTCGGGTGTGGTGCTGAGCCCCGCGCCGAAGACGGTCGCCGGCCGGTCACTGTGTACACCGCGTACGGACTCGACAGCGATACGGGCCGATTCGGCCAGCGAACCGACGACGGCGCAGGCGACCGAGTCGACGATCCGGTCGACCGCTGCCGTGCGTACGGGCCCGGTCAGCTGGTCGGCGCCGAATGACCTCGCATAGCTGACCAGCTGGTCGGTTGTTTTGTCCACGCGCTGAACCTCCTCGCTTTCGCGGAGTTCGCTTGAATTCGCTTGCATTCGCTGCCGAAATGGGAGACCCGTTTTGACCGGCTTCTTGCCGGAACGGGTTCAGGGGCGGATAGTGATCGCGTGGTCGCGTCACCACCCTGTCCCTGAATTGCATACCGCGTGTATACGTGACGGTATTCTCGTGTTCCCGTGGCGTCAAGGGTCGTGCGGGTCAAGCCGCGGCGGCTCCCGCGCCGGCCATCCGGCCGAAGACGGCGCCGTTGGTCAGCCCCGAACCGCCCGGATAGTTGAAGTAGAAGAGCCCGCCCACGAGTTCACCCGCGGCGAAGAGTCCGGGGATCGGTTCGAGGCCCGTGTCGAGGACGCGCGCCTGCTGGTCGATGCGCAGCCCGCCGAAGGTGTAGGTCACCCCGCAGGTCACGGCATACGCGGAGAACGGCGCGGTGTCGAGGGTGTTCGCCCAGTTCGACTTCGGTACGTCGAGGCCGGTCGCCGAGCGGCCGTCCTTCACGTTGGGGTCGAACGGCACCGACTGGTCGACGGCCGCGTTGTACGCCTTCGCCTCCCGCAGGAACGCGTCCACGTCGATGCCGTCCAGCTTCTTCGCCAGCTCTTCGAGCGAATTGGCGGTGACCCGGGTGGCTTCCTTGATGTGGTACTCGTCGCGCAGCAGATGCTGCACCTTGCCGTCGAAGACCTGCCAGGCGACCTGGTTCGGCTGCTCCAGGACACGGCGGCCGTACATCGCGTACGTGTAGTTACGGAAGTCGGCGCCCTCGTCGATGAACCGCTTCCCTTCGGCGTTGAACACGACGCCCCACGGATAGCTGTGCTTCTGGAAGCCGTCCCCCACCGCGAGATCACCGAACTCGGGTGCGTTCAGGTCCCACTGCACCGCGTGGCAGCCCGACCAGTTGCCCGCCGGGCTCGCACCGATGTCGAGCGCCATCCGGATGCCGTCGCCGGTGTTGTACGAGCTGCCGCGCACCCGTGCGAGGTCCCAGCCGGGGCCGAGGTAGCGGGTCCGCCACTCGGTGTTGGCCTGGAAGCCGCCGGCCGCGAGCACGACGGCGTCGCAGTCGATCGTCTCGTCCTGCCAGCCCGACCGTACGGCGACGCCGCGCACCCCGTTCGGGCCGGTCTTCAGATCGATGGCGCGGGTGTCGTAGCGGACCGTGACGCCCGCGTTCTTCGCCGCCTTGACCAGGAACTCCATCAGCCCCTGGCCACCGCCGACGGCCTCGATCGTCAGCCCGCCCCAGAAGGTGTAGCGGCCTTCGACCTTGAACGCCTGCCGGCCGTAGATCGGGATGAAGCGCACACCCTGGGACCGCATCCACTGGAGGGTGGGCAGGCTGCGCGAGACCAGGGTCTGCGCCAGGTCGGGATCGGCGCGGTACTTGGTCACCCTGGCCAGGTCGTCGAAGAACGCCGACTCGTCGTAGCGCCCGAAGTCGGTGACCTCGCGCAGTTCGTCGCTGAGGTCGGGCACGAGGCTCAGGATGTCGTCCACGCCTTCGTACGCCACCCGCATCGCCCCCGCGGTGAAGGCGGTGTTGCCCCCGCTCCTCGCGAACGGCGCCCGCTCCAGCAGGGTGACCCTGGCGCCCTTCTCGGCCGCCGAAAGGGCCGCGCAGAAGCCGGCGTTGCCGCCGCCCACGACCACCACATGCTTCTTGGTCTGCTCACTGCTCACGTTCGATCGCACCTCTTCATGTGTCTGCCAGGAGCCTTCAGTTGCTGACGATCACGGTCTTGAGCTGGGAGTAGTGCTCAAGCGCCGCGAGCCCCTTCTCCCGGCCGAGGCCGCTGTGCTTGTAGCCGCCGAAGGGGGTCTCGACCCCGCCCATCGGATAGCGGTTGATCTGGATCTGACCGGCTTCGAGCCGCCGGGCCAGCCGGTGCGCCGTGCCGATGTCCCGGGTGAAGACACCGGCCGCCAGGCCGTACACCGAGTCGTTGGCGAGGGCGACCGCCTCGTCGAGGTCGTCGAAGGTCAGCACGGTCTGTACGGGGCCGAAGATCTCGTCCCGCGCCACCCGCATGCCGTTGCCGACCCCGGTCAGTACGGCCGGGGTGACGAAGTGCCCGGCAAGGCCCTCCGGGCGGGTGCCGCCCACGGCCAGTACGGCCCCCTCGGCGACACCGGAAGCGATGGCTTCGAGCACCTTCTCCAGCTGCTGCGCCGAGGCGAGGGGCCCGAGGTCCGGGTCGTCGAGGCCCGGTCCGACCGTCAGATGGGCGACGGCCTCGGCGAGGCGCTCGGCGTACTCCTCGGCGACCGAACGGTGCACCAGCAGCCGGGTCGTGGCGAAGCACGACTGGCCCGCGTTGCGGACGACGGCCATGGCGCCCGCCTGCACGGCGGCTTCGAGGTCCGCGTCGGGCAGCACGATCGTCGGGGACTTGCCGCCCAGCTCCAGATTGACGCCGATGATCTTCTCGGCGGCCATCCGCAGGATCTGCTTGCCGGTGGCGACAGAACCGGTGAAGCCGACATGCGCGACGTCCGGGTGCCGGACGAGACTCGCCCCCGCCGTACCGCCGCGGCCCGCCACGATGTTGCACACTCCCGGGGGCAGTCCCGCCTCGGTGAACAGCCGGGCGACCGCCAGACTCGACAGCGGGGTGACCTCGGACGGCTTGACGACGACGGTGTTGCCCGCCGCGAGACAGGGCGCGACGCCCCGGCACAGCTGACTGACCGGGGAGTTCCAGGGCGTGATGTGGCCGACGACGCCGTACGGCTCACGCAGGGTGTACGACCAGTAGTCGCCCTCACCGGGGATGGTCTGCCCGTACAGCTTGTCGGCGGCGCCCGCGTAGAACTCGAAGTAACGGGCGGCCGTTTCGACGTCCGAGCGCGCCTGGCGCAGCGGCTTCCCGGTGTCGAGGGTCTCCAGCCGGGCCAGTTCGGGGGCGGCGCGCCGGATGCCGGCCGCGATGTCGGCGAGGATCCGGCCGCGCGCCACGCCGCCGAGGTCGCGCCAGGTCCGGACGTACGCGGCGCGCGCCGATACGACCGCCAGGTCGACGTCGTCGTCCGTGGCGTCGGCGAGGGTGGCGAGCTGTGCGCGGTCGGCGGGGTTCTCGACGCTCAGCGCCGGGCCGCCGCTGTGGTGCCACTCGCCGTCGACGAAGGCGCTCGGCAGGGGGCCTTCGGGGAAGAAGAGGGCCAGTTCGGGCCGCATCTCCGGTTCGGACCGCATCACTTCACCTCCGCCGGCCAGACGACGATGTCGGCGGGTTCGACCGTGCCGCCGTCGAGCACGGCGCGCGCGTTGCGGTGGGCGCGGCCGATCACCCGGGGGAAGTTGTTCGCGACCGCTCCCCCGACGTGCGGGGTGAGCACGACGCGCTCCAGGCCGAGCAGCGGCGAGTCGGCGGGGATCGGCTCGGTCTCCGTGACGTCGAGTCCCGCGCCCAGTACCCGGCCGTCCTTGATCGCCTGGGCCAGGGCGTGTTCGTCCACGAGCGAGCCGCGCGCGGTGTTGATCAGGATCAGCCCCGGCTTGGTCCTGCTGAGCACATCGGCGCCGATGATCCGGTCGGTCGCCGGGGTGCTCGGCAGATGCAGCGACAACACGTCGGCCGTGGCGACGAGTTCGTCCACGGACACGTACCGGATGGCGCACTCCGCCTCCACCTCGGGCGCCGCCCTGCGCAGGTCGTGGTAGATCAACTCGACCCCGAAGCCGCCGAGTCTGCGGGCGACGGCCTGGCCGATATGGCCGAGGCCGAGCAGTCCCACGGTCTTGCCGAGCAGCTGGAAGGACTCGGCGCGCAGCGCCTCCTTCACCACCTGCCCGGTCCTGGCCGCCTCGGTGGCCTTGGGCAGATTCCGCCCGACGGCGAGGGTGAGCAGGACGGCGAGTTCGGCGACGGCTTCGGCGTTGATCCCCGCCGCTTTCAGTACGACGACCCCGCGCGCGGCAGCCGCCTCGCTGTCGATCTTGTCGACGCCGACGCCCAGCTTCTGGACGAGCCGCGCCTTGGGAGCGGCGGCGAGGGTGTCCGCGTCCACCGCGCCCCACATGGTCAGCAGCACGGTGGCGTCGGCGGCGGCGGTGCGTTTGGCGGCGGCCGAGTTGTCGGGGACGAAGACGATCTCGAAGTCGGTCCCGAACAGCTCCGTGATGACGTCACGGGAGGCGGGCGGCATGAAGTCGAGTACGGCGACGGTAGGCATGGTCATCTTCCCTTCACCCACGCAGCAGTTCGAAGAGGACCCGGGAGGGGGCCGGGTCGACATGGGCGCCGATCAGTACGGGCCGGTCGCCCTGGATCCCCTTGGCGACGGCGGCGCGCAGATCGTCGGCGTTGTCGACGTCGAGTCCTTCGATGCCGAAGGCGTCGGCGAGCTTGGCGCAGGAGAACGACGGGAGCTTCACCCCGACCGGTGTCAGCTTCCGCCGCTCCTGCTTCACCTCGATCTGGGTCAGCGCGCGGTCGATGATCGCGACGAAGACCGCGGGCGCGCCGTCCTGCGCCGACACCATCAGTTCGGTGGCGCGCATGAGCAGCGAGCCGTCGCCGAGGAAGGACAGCACGGGCCGGGCGCCCGCCCTGCGGGCCGCCACCGCCGCCGGGATCGAATAGCCCATCGTGGAGAGGGCGTTGGAGGCCAGGTAGTGGTCGGGCACGGTCGGCTCGCTCAGCATGGCGATCAGCGGCTTGCTGAATCCCGCGTCGGCGACGAGATAACCGTCAGCGGGCCAGGCGTCCAGCGCGGCGTCGACCGCGTGCGCGACCGACAGACCGGCGGAGCCCGTGGGCAGCAGACTGGCGCGCAGGGTGGAGCGGTACGCGGCGACGTCGGCCGGGGTCCACCGCGAGGCGCCGCCGCCGCGCGCGAGCAGCGCGGTCAGTACCGGTTCGGGGTCGACGACGTACTGCTCGGCGAAGGGGTTGCCCCACTCGGTGAAGAGGGAGTCGGTGATCGCGACGGCTTCGGCGCCGAAGCACCACGCCTTGTTGTAGTAGTCGAAGGACTCCGGGTCGATCATCAGCACCAGGTCGCTTCGGTCGAGGAGTTCCTTCTCCAGCCGTCCGTTGAGGAAGGTGCCCGCGAAGTACGGCGAGCCGCCGTGCAGGACACCCTTCTGCCGGGAGGTGGTGAACACCGGTATCCGGAAGGCTTCCGCGAAGGCCGCCACCGTCTCGGGGCTGACCCGGCGGTGCCTGCCGCCGAGGACCAGGGCGGGTCGCTCGGCGCGATCGAGCCGTGCGGCGAGTCCTTCGAGCGCCGCGCCGTCGGCGGGGGCGCCGGACGGCCGGCTCGCC
>NZ_JTIY01000001.1:3656243-3659188 GCF_000818175.1 Streptomyces sp. AcH 505 | reverse complement strand
GGGGGCGCCGGACGGCCGGCTCGCCGCTGTCCAGTGCGCCCGCAGCCGGGAGACGGCGAGCGCGGCCGCCGCGTCGTCGGCCGTGGACTCGGCCGTGGCGACGGCGTCGGGTATCTCCAGATACACCGGGCCCTGCCGGCCGGTCATGGCCTCGTCGACCGCCCGGCCGATCACGGCGGGCACGTCCATGTCGGCGGTGAGCTTCGCCTGCCACTTGGTCGAGGGCGTCACCAACTGCTCGATGTTGAAGCCCTGCCGGACGACGAACGGCAGCCGGCCCGCCGGGTGCTGGCCCGAGATCAGCAGCAGCGGGACCTCTTCGAGATAGGTGTTGAGCAGGCCGTTGACGCCGTTGCTCACACCGGGCGCCAGCGAGAGGACGACGACGCCCGGCAGCCCGGTCAGCTGGGCGTCGGTCGCGGCCATGATGACGGCGGACGACTCGTTGAACGCGGTGCAGTACTCAAGACCCACGGCGGCGAAGGAGTCGAGCAGGGCCATGTGGTCCTCGCCCGGCAGGCCGTACACGCGCCGCAGCCCCAGGCCGTGGAGCGTCTCTGCTACTTGCTGACCGATGATCACAAACCCGATCCCATCTCGCGCCGGACAGATGACATGCGCCGATTGCATGCGTCAACTATGCAAATACAGGTGACTGAATACCCTGGTTTGCGCGGACATATGGTGCGCTAACTCAACTGCGGAGACCCTGTTCGGAAACACGCAGGAAGCATTGCATGCAATCGCAGCGTACGCTCGGGGCAGTGCGAGAGCAAGAGGGGTCAGCGCTCGGGCTCGCGCTCGGCCACGGCGCCGCCGCGGTCCGCGTCGCCGTCCGACTCCTCGCGCAGCGCGGCGGCGAAGCGGGCTCCGATGGCGGGGCGGCGGGCCAGTACCGCCATCGCGACCCCGATGGCGAGCAGCGCGGCGAAGCCGCCGACCAGCACCGACCAGCGCGCCCCGAAGGTGCTGCCCAGCCACCCCACGATCGGCGCGCCGAGGGGGGTCGTGCCCTGGAAGACGATGACGTACAGCGCGATGACCCGGCCGCGCATGTGCCGCGGGGTCGACATCTGCACGGCGGTGTTGCAGCTGTTCATGAGCGTGATCGAGCAGAGCCCGATGGGGACGAGCATGACCGCGTAGAGCGGATAGCTGGGCATCAGCGCCCCCGCCGTCATGCACGTGCCGAAGGCGAGCCCCGCGAAGATCAGCAGTCGCAGCCGTGGCCGCTCACGGCGGCCCGCCAGCAGCGCGGCGCTCAGCGAACCGATCGCCATCACGGAGCCGAGCAGCCCGTACTCCCGCGCACCCCGGTGGAAGGCCCCGGTGGCCATCAGGGCGTTGGTGATCTGGAAGTTGAGGCCGAACGTGCCGACCATCCCGGCGATGAAGAAGATCAGCAGCAGGTCGGGCCGTGAGCGCAGATAGCGCACCCCCTCCCGCACCTGACCACGGCCGCGCGGCAGCCGCTCGCCCAGGAACATCTCGGCGGGCCGCATCCGGATCAGCGCGGTCAGTACGGCGACGAAACTGCCCGCGTTGATCAGGAAGGCGGGCCCCGTGCCGAAGTCGGCGATCAGCACGCCCGCGACGCCGGGGCCGATCAGCCGGGCGATGTTCATGGACGCGCTGTTCATGCCGATGGCGCTCGTGACGTCCTGCCGGGCGACCACCTCGGAGGCGAACGCCTGGCGCGCCGGGTTGTCGAAGGCGGCGGCGAGCCCGAGCCCGAAGGCGCAGACGAACACTTCCCACAGCTCGACGGCGCCGGTCACCACCAGCAGGCCGAGGGTGAGCGCGCTCAGCCCCATGACCGTCTGGGTGCACATCAGCACCCGGCGCTTGGGGAACCGGTCGGCCAGCACCCCGGCGTGCGCCGAGAGCAGCAGCAGCGGCGCGAACTGGAGCCCGGTGGTGATGCCGGCCGCGAGCCCCGAGTGATGCGTCAGCACGGTCAGCACCAGCCAGTCCTGCGCCGTGCGCTGCATCCACGTGCCGGTGTTGGACAGGACGGTCCCGGAGACCCACAGGCGGTAGTTGCGGGTGCGCAGCGCCCGGAAGGCCGAGGTCACAGGCTGCCGCCGAGGAGGCCGGTCAGCGGCCTGACGTCGGGCAGTCCGTCCAGTACGCCGAAGAGTTCCAGCGAACGCGCCACCTGCCCTGCGGGCAGTACGGTCCCGGCGCAGTCGCGGTACTTCTCCGCGAGATCGGCCGCGCTCAGCGGGAGCCCGCCGCGCGGGTCGCCGCGCGAGAAGTGGACGCGCTCGGTCAGCTCGGGCCCGTCCACCAACCGGACCACCACCTCGACGTAGTTCAACTCGGGGTCGGCGGCGGGCCGGTCCGGGTCGGCGACGGGCCGTACCCGCGCGAGCAGCCGGCGCGCCCGCGGCCGGGCCACCTGCCCGTCGGTGAAGGCATCGATGCCGAGGCCGCCGTCGAGGACGGCGGCGGCCAGCACGTACTGCATGCTGAACTTCGCCTGGAGCCCGGTCACCGGCGCCGGATACGTCATGGGCCCGACCCGCCCCGCGGCGTCGACCTCACCGGCCGGCATCCGGACCTCGATCCGGTCCACGTCCGCCGCGCCGAAGCCGTGCCGGCGTACGAGGGTGAGGATCGCGTCGGCCGCGCGGTGGCCCCGGTTGCAGCAGGGGTACTTCTTCACCGCGATACCGGGGTCGAGCACCTGCCAGCCGCCGGTGGCGCGCGGGCTCCCGATGGCGGCCGGGTCGCCGTCGCCCGGCGAGAAGACGGCGGTGAAGCCGCGCTCACCGTCGAGCACGGACGGCGTCGCGGTGAACCCGCGCCGGGCGAGCAGCGCCGCCAGCAGTCCGGCGCGTGCCGCGTTGCCCGCGTGCAGCGGCTTGGTCATGTAGCCGAAGTTCAGCCGGAGTCCCGCCGCGCTCGAAGCGGCGATGCCGAGCGCCGTCGCCGTCCGCGCC
>NZ_JTIY01000001.1:3631059-3656110 GCF_000818175.1 Streptomyces sp. AcH 505 | reverse complement strand
CGCCGTGGAGTGGAAGCCCTGGCGGGCGTGCGAGGGGCCGAGGCTGGCGCCGACCCGGGCGGCGGCTTCGAGACCGAGGACATACGCGGTGATCAGCTCGGCACCACCGGCGCCGACGAGTTCGGCGGCCGCCAGCGCCGCGGGGACGATCGTCGCCGACGGATGACCACGGATCGCGGCGTGCGTGTCGTCGAAGTCCAGGGCGTGCGCCGCCGTCGCGTTGAGCTGCGCCGCGTCGAGCGCGCTGCCGCACCGGCCCGAACCGAGCAGGGTGGCACCGCCGTCGGGCGGGGTGTCCGGGGCGAGTACGTCGCGCAGGATCCGTACGCACTCCTCGCCGCTGCCGGCCAGCGCGACACCGACGGTGTCGAGCAGCGCCCGCCGCGCCGCCTCCCTGGCCTCGGGCGGGATGTCCTGGTCCGTGGTGTCGTGGACGAGGCCGGCGACACCGGCCGTCAGTGAGTGACCGGCGGACAGGGCATGGTCGGCGGGGCTCATCCGGGCACGTCGAAGGTCAGCTCGGTGAGGTCCGCGATCTCACCCGCCGTGAAGCCCGGTGCGGTCGCTTCGAGGTGGAAACGGCCGGCGGTTCTGCGCAGCACACACAGATCGGTGACGACGAGATCGACACAGCCGGTGCCGGTCAGCGGGAAGGTGCAGCGCTCGACCAGCTTCTGGGAGCCGTCGTTGGCGAGGTGCGGCATCATCACGATCAGCGTCGCGTCGCCCGCCGCCAGGTCCATCGCCCCGCCGATCGTGCCGCCCTGCCGGTCGGCGGTCGCCCAGTTGGCGAGGTTGCCCAGCGCGTCGACCTGGAGGGCGCCGAGGATCACCACGTCGATCTTCCCGCCGCGCACCATCTCGAACGAGGTGAGGCTGTCGAAGAAGGCCGCGCCCGGGTCGAGTCGGACGTAGCCGCTGGCCGCGTTGTAGATGTCCTGGTCGTAGTCGGCGGCGGTGGCGTCAGGCCCGGCCCCGAGCATCCCGTTCTCCGCGTGGGTGACGACGCCCCGGCCCTCGGTGAAGTTGGAGACGACGGTCGGGATGCCGAGACCGAGGTTGACGTACGCGCCGGACGGCAGCAGCCCTGCCGCCACCCGCCCCATCTCGCGCCGGGTCCAGCCGGGCTTGCCGCCGTACCGGACAGGCGTGTCGATGTCGACGCCGCCCCGGCGCTGCTTCGGGAACGGGACGGTCTCCGGGGCCTGTTGGAGCACCCGGGTCACGAAGGTGCCGGGCAGGTCGACCTCGTCCGGGTCGAGCCAGCCGTCCACCACCTCGCGCGCCTCGACCACGACCACCTTGGCGCTCTTGGCCATGCTCGGGTTGAGGTTGGCGCCGACGCCCCGGAAGGACACGTTGCCGTACCGGTCGGCGCGGTCGGCCCTGATGAACGCGAAGTCGAGGCTGATCGCCCGCTCCAGCAGGTGCGGTGCGCCGTCGAACCACCGGACGTCCTTGCCCTCGGCGACCTTCGTGCCGTATCCGGTACGGGTGTAGAAGGCGGCGATTCCGCTGCCGCCGGCCCGCAGCCGCTCCACCAGCGTGCCCTGCGGCACCAGCTCGATGCCGATCTCCCCCGAGCGGATGTACTCGTCGGCGCCGCGCGAGATGGAGACGGTGATGTGCCGGATCCGCTGGTTCTCCAGCAGCGTCCAGATCGAGTTGGGGTTCCCGCCGACCGAGTTGGCGACGACACGCAGGTCTTTCGTGCCCCGCTCCAGCAGGGCCGGGATCAGCGCCGCGTAGGTGCGGGACGGGCCGAAGCCGCCGATGCCGAGGCTCGCTCCGTCGGGGATGCCGGCGACGGCCTCGGCCGCCGAGGCGACGCGTTTGTCGATGGTCATCGGAGCGCTCACCTCGCCGGGCGGAAGCGCGGCAGGGCCGTACCCTCCGCCGTGCGGTGGAAGACGAGTTCGACGGCCTGGCCGATCTCGACCGCGTCGGTGTCGCAGTCCACGATGTTCGTCATCACCCTTGGCCCTTCGGCGAGTTCGACATAGGCGAGGACGTACGGAGCGTCGGCGTAACCGCCCGTGCCGCGCCGGACGACCGAGTACGTGTAGATGTGACCGCGACCCGACGCCTGTTCCCACACCGTCCTGGTCGAATGGCAGAACGGGCAGACCGGGCGCGGGTACCAGATCGCCTCGTCGCAGACGGTGCAGCGGCGCAGCAGCAGCCGCCCTTCGGACGTCGCGTCCCAGAACTCCCGCAGCTCGGGCGCGACCTCCGGCGCGGGTGCGAACAGCGCCGGTTCCTCGACGACTTCACTCGCCGGGTACGTCATGCGTCCTGCCTTCCGAGCACGAGTACGGCGCTGCGCATCCGCGCTGCCAGGTCGCCGCCGATGCCGCTGACGAGGGCCAGTGCGCAGTCGGGAACCTGCACGGGGGCGTTGGCCTCCTCGCGCAACTGCCGTACGGCTTCGATGATTTTGGTGATGCCGCCCCGGTTGGTGGGGTGGTTGTTGGCGAGGCCGCCGCCGTCGGTGTTGAACGGCAGCTTCCCGAAGGGTGCGACGAGACCGCCGTCCTGGACGAAGGCGCCGCCCTCCCCCTTGGCGCAGAAGCCGAGGTCTTCCAGCTGCTCGACGACGGCGATGGTGAACGAGTCGTACAGCGACGCGTAGTCGATGTCGGCGGGTGTCACGCCCGCCTCGGCGAAGGCCCGTGGCCCGGCGGAAGCGGCGCCGGTGTAGGTGACGTCGACCTTCCCGCCGTCGCTGTGCTTGGCCGCCTCGCCGTGGCCGAGTACGGCGACCGAGCGGCGCGGCAGGTCCCGGGCGATCTCCGGGGAGACGAGCACGATCGCGCCGCCGCCGTCGGTGACGACACAGCAGTCCCCCCGGTGCAACGGGTCGCTCACCAGCGGCGAGTTGAGCACGTCATCAACCGTGAGCCGCTTGCGCAGGAAGGCGTTCGGGTTGTGCTGGGCGTGCAGCGACGCGGCGACCTTGACCTCCGCCAGCTGCGCGCTGGTCGTGCCGAACTCGTACATGTGGCGGCGCGCGGCGAGCGCGTAACTGGCCAGGGGCGGCCGGGCGCCGAAGATCAGCTCGAACGGGTCCTCGGGTGGGGCCGCCCCGCCGCCGGCGCCGCTGCGGGCCTTGCCCGCCAGCGTCACCAGCGCGACGCTGCACTTGCCCATCGCGATGGCCGCCGCCGCGTGGCCCACGTGGTAGAGCGGGGATGCGCCGCCGCTCTCCGTGGAGTCCAGATAGGTCAGGTTCCGCAGGCCGAGGTAGTCGGCCAGGGACAGGCCGCCGGCGCCGGGGGTGTCCCGGCCGGTGAACAGACCGTCCACGTCGTCCAGGGTCAGCCCCGCGTCGGCGACGGCGCCGAGCGCCACCTCCGCGTGGATCTGCGGCACGGACGTGTCCGGCAGTCGGCGCCCGGGGTGCTCGTAGGCCCCGACGATGAACGCCTTGCGTTTGATGCTCACTTCGCACTCCTCGCTCGTCGCCCCGCCACCGGGCCGGGATTCACACCAGGGCGGGCAGCACGTGTTCGCCCAGCAGCTCGACGCTGTCCGGTACGCCCTTGAGCCCTCTGTTGTGGCTGGCCATGCTGATCTGGGTCACTCCCATGGCCTGCAACTCCCGCAGCCTGCGCACCACTTCCTCGGGTGTGCCGACGACGCCGAACCGCTCGGTGAAGTACTCGGTCAGCCCCAGCTCGTCCATCAGCGGGCCGTTCTGCGCCGATGTCCCCTTCTCCGAGTAGTCGAAGCGCTGCTGGTAGAGCCGGAGTTGGGGATACAGCTCCGCCGGGACGTGCTTGCCTTCGAAACCGGCGCGGAACGCGTGGTTGCCGACGGACGCCAGGCTCTCCTTGGCGCGGTACAGCGCGTCCTCGTGGGTCAGCGCGATACCGCTGCGGGTGTCCCACCAGATGTCGAGCTCGGCGGGGTCGCGCCCCGCCGACCTGGCGCCGGCGTGGATGGTGTCGAGCGTCTCGCGCACCACCTCGGGGGTCAGGCCCGAGCCGACGAAGACCCCGTCGGCGATCTCGCCCGCCATCCGCAGCATCCGCGGCCCCTCCGCGACGAGGTAGAGCGGCACCTTGTGGCCGAGCTTGCCCGCCCACGGCAGCCGCACGTGCCGGTCGCCGAAGTCGGCCCTGCCGGTGTGCAGCAGGTCGCGCAGGGCCAGGAAGTACTCCCGCATCTCGGCGACCGTCGCGGGCTTCAGCCCGGCGTTGCGTACCGCGCCGTCGCCCCGCGCGATCAGGCAGAACGCCCGGCCGCCGCTGATCACGTCGAGGCTGGCCAGCGCGTTCGCCATCACCCCGACGTCGCGGGTGACGGCGTTGGTGACGCCGGGGCCGAGCAGCGCCCGCTTCGTACGCGTGGCGGCGAGACCGAGCGCCGAGAAGCACTCCAGGTTGTTCAGCTGGGTGTCGCCGACGGAGATACGGTCGAAGCCGTAGCCGTCGGCGCGCTCGACGCGCTCGGTGAACGCGGACGCGTCGAACTGCCCGTCCCGCTCGGTGGGCGGCGCCGATATCCGTACGGTGATGCGCATCTACGACTCCTCGAAGTGGGCGAGCAGGGCGATGGGTTCGCCGATGTCCGCGGCGTTCTCGACGTCCCACCACGCGGTGCGGATGAGTTCCTTCTGCGCGCCCCCGACCACGCCCAGGCAGGTCTTGTCGAACTTGACGTCGATGTCCTCCCGCGTCATCGGATCGCGGAAGTGGCCCTTGTGGTAGCGCAGTTCCTCGACGCGCTCCTCGCCCGAGCGGGTACGGAACACGGCGCGCACCGGATGGGCCCTGGTCACCCCGTCGACCTGGGACCTGATGTGGCTGAACTCGTCGCTCGCCTTGACCGTGATCTTCCGCATGACGGGACGCAGCGCCGGGTCGAGGAACCGCTCCGGGACGTACGAGTCGAGGGTGATCCCGCCGTCCACGAGGGCGACGGCGAGCATGTACGGCAGGCTGTGGTCGGCGGTCTCGCGGGTCCGCGGGTCGTACTTGGGCGGGTCGGCGACATGCCGGGTCGCCCGCTCGGACATGGTGATCTCGATCGACTCGATGTCCTCGACCGGACACCAGGCCCGCAGCTCCGGCACGAGGTCGAGCAGCCCGAGCACCTGGCTCTCGGCGGGCACCGTCTTCTGGTGCGCCATCTCCATGACGCTCGGCCCGCCGGGCAGCACCGGCAGTTTGGGCTCGAACTCCCCGGTCACCGACCAGAGTCCGTAGTACCCCTCGACCGGGTCGGGCGCCGAGGTGAAGCCGTCCCGCGCCAACTGCGCGCTGAACAAGCCGTTGCGTACGGCGAAGGCGGTGGAGGCGCCCTTGGTCATCGACAGCGCGCCCCACCGGTGGACACCGAGCGGCAGCGCCGTGGTCAGCGCCAGCGAAGCGGCGTGGCCGAGCTGTTCGCGGTCGAGGCCGAGCAGCCGGCCGGCCGCGAGCGCCGTGGCGGCGCCCATGAACAGGCCCTGGTCGAAGTTGACCCGGTCGGTCGAGGCGCCGAGCCCGCCGAGGAGTTCATAGGCGAGGGTGATCGCGATGAGCACGTCCGTCCCGCTGGAGTGGGCGATCTCGCCCGCCGCGAGGATGCCGGGGATCATGTCGCTGGGATGGCCGCCCGCCTTGGCCTGCATGCCGTCGTTCCAGTCGTACGTCCGCACCATGACGGCGTTGGCGAAGGCAGCCATGTCCGGTGCGACGCCGTGGCCGTGTCCGATGAGCGTGGCCCCCGGCTCGCCGCGCGAGGTGGCGGCCAGCTTGGCGGCGATCCGGGCGGGCTCGGCCTTCGTCCCCGCGATGGCGACGGCGATCGTGTCGAAGAGGTGGTTGCGCGCCGAGGTCAGCACCGGTTCGGCGAGATCGTCCTTGGTGAAGGCGCGGGCATAGTCGACGATCCGTCCGGTCGTCCTGTCCACGAAAGGCTCCTGTTCGTCGTGCGGTCGGTACGGGTCGCCCCGCGCCGCTGAGGTCAGTCGGCCGCCGGCAGCCGTCGGAAGCGCGGGATGTGGATCCCGTCGGCGACCCGGTCGAAGACGACCTGGAGCGGGTCCCCGACGGCTGCCGTCTCGTGGCCCTCGCCGACGACATTGCTGAACATCCGTGGCCCTTCGGCCAGTTGGACGATGACCAGGTTGTAGGGGACGTCCTCCCGGTAGGCGGGGTGGAAGGCGCGCCGGTAGACGGCCTTCGAGAAGACCTCGCCGCGCCCCGACAGGTCCGTCCACTCCAGGCGCCCGGAGATGCAGCGCGGGCAGAGCGGCTGGATCGGGAAGCGGATGTGACCGCAGTCCAGGCAGCGCTGCATCCGCAGGGTGCCGTGTGCCGCGCCCGTCCAGAACGGTTCGTTGTGCTCGTCCACGGTGGGCAGCGGCTTCGGCGGAAGTCCGGGCTCGGGCTCGGGCGCGGATTCGGGTTCGGGGGTGGTGTGCGAGTCGGCCATGTCCGTCAGCCCTTCGTCAGAACCAGCGCGCTGGCGGTGTTCAGGACCAGGCCGCGCCCGCCGACCAGCGCCACCTCGGCGTCGGGGACCTGCCGCGGTCCGGAGGCGCCGCGCAGCTGTTCCACCGCCTCGATCAGCGTCCACCAGCCCTGTGGGTGCCCGGCCGAGAGATGGCCGCCGTGGGTGTTCACCGGCAGCTCGCCGCCGAGGGTGATCCGGCCGTTCTCGACGAAGGCGCCGCCCTCGCCGACCCCGCAGAACCCGGCGTGCTCCAGCCAGAGGATGACGCTGATGGTGAAGTTGTCGTACAGCTCGGCCACATCGACGTCCGAGGGCCCGAGCCCCGCCATGGCGTAGGCGCGGTCCATCGCCGCCTTCTGGTGCGGGCCGTACCACCAGTCCTCGCACTCGTGGTCCTGGGTGATGAAGCCCTGGCCCATCCCGGCGACGGTGACGGACGGCTGGGCGAGGTCCTTGGCGCGCTCGGCCGACGTGACGATCACACACGCCCCGCCGTCGCTGACCAGGCAGCAGTCGAGCAGATGGAACGGCTCGACGATCATCCGCGACTCCTGGTGGTCGGCGAGGGTGATCGGTTTCCGCATCATCGCCGCCGGGTTCAGCGCCGCGTGCGAGCGGGCCGCCACGGCGACCTCGCCGAGCTGTTCGCTCGTCGTGCCGTACAGCGCCATGTGCCGGTCGGCGGTGAGCGCGCTCCAGGTCGCCGCGCCGAACGCGCCCCAGGCGGAGTTGTTGGCGGTCTCGACGCCGAGATAGCCGCCCGCCGCCTGGAGGGGCCGCTTCTTGCCGGTCTTCGCCGCGTCGCCGAAGCAGCAGGCGACATAGTCGGCCATGCCCGCGTTCACCGCCATCGCCGCCAGCTGGACGAGGTTGCCCGCCGTGGCGCCGCCCATCGCGAAGCTGCCGGTGTACGCGGGGTTGATGCCCAGCGCGCGGCCGAGCCGCAGATAGTCCAGCGCCCAGTGCATGTCCGTCGTACCGGGCTCGGAGACCAGCCCGTCGATGTCGGACTTGCGCAGCCCGGCGTCGGCCAGCGCGAGCGTGAAGGCGTCGGTCTGGAGCGAGAGGTTGGTGGAGCCCGGCAGCTTGCCCTGCGGGGTGAGCCCGACGCCGACGATGGCCGCGCCGCCGCCGGGGGCGCTCACTTGAGGACCCCGTCCTCGACGAGCCGGTCGATCTCGGCGCCGTCCAGGTCGAGCAGCCGCCCGCAGACCTCGCGGGTGTGCTGGCCGAACAGCGGCGCCGGCGTGCGCATCACCGGCTCTTCGAGCGCCGGCAGCCGGAACGGCGGTGCGTTGTACACGCTGGGACCCATCTCGGGGTGGTCGAGGACGGCGAAGTGGCCGCGGTGGCGCAGCTGCGGGTCGTCGTCCACCAGGTCCTGGTACGTCTGCATGACGGCGGCGGGGACGCCGCGCTCCTGGAGGCGTCTCATCAGCTCGAAGGCGTCCCGGGTGCGGGTGCGTTCGGCGAGTTCGGCGTCCAGCGCGTCGTGGTTGCGGTGCCGCTCGGCGAGGCTGGTGAAGCGCGGGTCGGCGGCGAGTTCGTCGGCGTCGAGTTCACCGACGAGCCGCTTCCACTCCTCGTCGGTGGCGACGGCGAGCGCGAGCCAGCGGTCGTCGCCGGCGCAGGGGTAGACCCCGTGCGGGGCCGCCTCGGCCGACCGGTTCCCCCGGGGGCCCTGGTCGACGCCGTTGACGGTGTGGTCGAGGATCGTCGGCCCGAGCAGCGAGACCATCGTCTCGGCCTGCGAGAGGTCGATGTACTGGCCCTCGCCGGTACGCCTGCGGTGCCGCAGCGCCGCGAGCAGCGCGAACGCCGAGTGGGCCGGGGCAGCGACATGGTCGGGGTAGTTGGTGCCCGTACCGACGGGCAGCCGGCCGGGCAGCCCGGACAGGTGGTAGAGGCCGGTGAGCGCGCTCACGGTCTGGCCGTAGCCGACGAGCGAGGCGTCGGGCCCGTACGCGCCCTGCATGCCCATCTCGATGTAGATGATGTCGTCCTTGACGGCCCGCGCCTCGTCGTAGCCGAGGCCGAGGCCCCGCATCGTGCCGGGGGTGAAGTTGCTGGTGACGATGTCGCTCTGGGCGATCAGCCGCAGAACCAGCGCGACCGCCTCGGGGTGTTTGAGGTTGAACGTCACGCTGAGCTTGTTGCTGTTGCGGTCGGCGTAGTACCCGCTGCGGTTGACGCTCCCGGCGCGGTCACCGTCGCGGAACGGCGGCAGGACGCGCAGCCGGTCCATCCGCTTGGACGACTCGACGCGGATCACCTCGGCGCCGTGGTCGGCGAGCGTACGGGTGGTGTAGGGCCCGGCGCCGAGCCAGGTGAAGTCGACGACGCGGACCCCGCGCAGTGGCAATCCCGTCATCGCTTCGCTCCCGCTGTGGTGGGGTCCGTGGTGGGGTCTGTTGTCGCACCGGCCGGGCCGCCGGCTGCGGCGAGTTCGGCGTATATCTCGGCGGTGTGCTCGCCGAGGCGCGGCGCCGGGCGGTGCACCCGGGCCGGGGATGCGGCGAGTTTGTAGGGGGCGCCCGGCATCCGCAGGGTGGTCCCGGTGGCCGGGTGCGGTACGTCCACGAAGTAGTCGCGGGCGGCGAGCTGCGGGCTGGCGACCAGGTCGGCGGGGGTGTTGACGGGGCACAGCGGCAGCCGGATGCGCTTGGCCGCCTCGTACAGCTCGGCCTTGGTGGAGCGCAGCGCGAGCCGGTTGAAGATCGTCAGGAACTCCGCCTTGCCCTCGGCGCTCATGGCGAACTCGTCGGACTTCCACTTCGGGTTGCGCAGTCCCGCCGCGCCCTCGACGCCCTCGCCCTCCAGCCAGCCGACGAGCTCGTCCCAGAACACCCCGAGGCCCTTGGCCAGCAGATAGACATGGCCGTCCGCGCACGGGTAGACCCCGACGCCGGCCTGCCGCTGGTCGACGCCGTTGCGGTGCTTGACGACCTTCTCCAGGTCGTAGAACTGCACGGCGTTCTCATGTGCCATGACCACGCACTCCTGCGCCGACACGTCGACGAGCTGTCCCGTACCGGACTGTTCGGCCTCCAGTACGGCGAGCATCGTGCCGACGGCGGCGAACTGGCCGGCCGCGAGGCACGCCTGGTCGCCGAAGGCCCGTACCGGCGGCCCGTCGGCGTAACCGCCCAGCGACAGCAGGCCGCCCATCGCCATCAGGACGATGTCGGTGGCGCGGTAATCGACGTAAGGACCGTCGAGGCCGAAGGGCGTCACGGCCGTGTAGACCAGCCGCGGGTTGAGCGCGGAGAGCTGCTCGTGTCCGAGGCCGCGCCCGGTCATCGCCGACGCCGCACCGCTGCCGTCGAGGACCACGTCGTACGTGGTGGCGAGCCTGCGGAAGGTGTCCTGCCCCTCGGCCGAGTCGAGGTCGAGGGTCAGCCCGCGCTTGCTGGTGTTGAGGTACGCGAACTCCAGGCTGCGCTCCAGGCCCGGCTCGCCGGCCACGAACGGCCCCCGGCCGCGCTCCGGCGCGCCGCCGGGCGGCTCCACCAGGACCACCTCGGCCCCGAAGTCGCCCAGCAGCTTCCCGGTGTAGGCACCGAGCGGTCCTGCCACCTCCAGGACCCGCAGCCCGGCGAGCGGTCCTTCCGCGCTGTTCGGGCCGTCCGCGCTGTTCATGATCACGCCTTCCTCGGTGTCTCGGTCTGCGCCTGGCGCCGCTGCGCTTCCTTCACCTTGTCGATGACGGTGCGCACCGGTGTGCGGGCGCCCTTCTGGTCGGCGCCGGGCCGGATGATCATCATCGTGAGACCTTCGGGGCCCGCGGTGAACGGGCCGTAGGGGGTTCTCGCGTCGGTGAAGTGGACGCTGCCGGGGGTGAGGATCTCCCCCGCCATGTCCACCGTCCCGGCGATCACCACCTGGAACTGGTCGTAGTCGTGGAAATGCGCCTCGGACTGATAGCCGGCGGGCACGTCGAGCACATGGACCCAGTGGCCCTCACCCTTGAGCCCCATCAGTACGTAGGTCAGGCCCTCCCTGCCCCGGGTGGGCTCGACGTCCTGCATCCGGACGGAGATCTCCCTGCGCATCGTCAGGTCCCTTCGTGTCGTGGGACGGTTCGGCGTCGAGGAAGACCTCACCGTCGAGCACGGTCACCGGGTACGTGGCCAGCGGCACCCGGCAGGGCCCCGCGAGGGCCGCGCCGGAGCGCAGACTGAAGGTCCCCAGATGCCAGGGACACAGCACGGTGCGCTTCCAGGTCACAGCTCCCTCGATCAAGGGGGCTGCTCTATGGGTGCAGATGGGAGAGAATGCGTACACCTCGTCCGTGATGAGTACGACTGCCACATCGCGTCCCTCGACGGTCACGAGGACCGGCTCCAACGGGACGAGATCCGCAAGTGCTGTGAGTCGCCGCACTTCACGCCCTCCGATCGAGGCCGTCTGTGATTGTATGTGACTTGTACACAATATGAGTGCCACCTACAGACGTCAAGAGTCCGTTGTCCGATTTCTGCCCCGGGAGAGTTCCACCGTGATCACCGTCGCGATCCTCGACGACTATCAGAGCGTCGCCCTCACCAGCGCCGACTGGTCCGCGCTCGACGGCGCCGCCGAGATCACCGCCTTCGCCGACCATCTCGCCGGCCAGGAGGCGCTCGTCCACCGACTGGCGGATTTCGACGTGGTGGTCGCGATGCGCGAACGCACCCCGTTCCCCGCCGAGTTGCTGCGCCGGCTGCCCCGGTTGCGGCTGCTCGTCACCACCGGGGCGCGTAACGCGTCGATCGACCTGGCGGCGGCAGCGGCCCAGGGGGTGACGGTGTGCGGCACGGGCGGGTCCGGCGCCCCCACGCCCGAACTGACCTGGGGGCTGCTCCTCGCACTCGCCCGTGCCATCCCCGCCGAGGACGCCGGCGTACGCGCGGGCGGCTGGCAGTCGACCGTCGGCCGCGCGCTGGCGGGGTCGACGATCGGCATTCTCGGTCTGGGCAGGATCGGCCGGCAGATCGCCGGCTACGCCGAGGCCTTCGGTATGGAACGCATCGCCTGGAGCCAGAACCTGACGGCCGAGCGCGCCGCCGACTCCGGGGTCCGGCTGGTGACCAAGGACGAGCTGTTCCGCGAGGCGGACGTCGTCTCGGTCCATCTGCAGCTGTCCGAGCGCACCCGCCATCTGGTGGGCGCCCCCGAACTGGATCTGCTCGGTCCCGACGGGTTGCTGGTGAACACCTCGCGCGGGCCGATCGTCGAGGAGAAGGCGCTGGTCGAGGCCCTGCGTACGGGCCGTATCGGCGGCGCGGCCCTCGATGTGTTCGACACCGAGCCGCTGCCGTCCGACCATCCGCTGCGTACGTCACCGAACACCGTGATCACGCCGCACATCGGTTACGTCGAGCGGGAGACGTACGCGCGGTTCTACCGCGAGGCCGCCGAGGACGTCGCCGCCTGGCTGGGCGGCGCGCCGGTCCGGCTGCTGACCTGATCAGCGGGGCGGGCCGGCCGGGCGTCGACCGGGTGCGCGGGGTCAGGAGGCGGGGGCCGCCGCGTCCAGCTTCGCGCCCCAGGTCTTCTTCAGGAACCCTGAGTCCTTGAGCTCCGTCGTGAACTTCGTGTTGAAGACCTTGTCGAGGGTGAGGCTGCCGAACCGGGCCGAGTCCTCGTCCTTGAGACCTTCGAGGATCGCCGTACCCGCGGGCACGTTCGGCGTCGGGTCCATGACCAGACCGCCGGGCGTCGCGTAGTTGGTGTAGCCGAGGATGGTGTCGTCGGCGTCGGCCTTCGAGCCGGTGTACTTCGCGATGACGTTCAGCGAGGTCTGCTTGTTGGCGGGGTCCTGGAGGTACTTCACGGCCTCGGTGATGGCTTCGAGGAAGGCCACGACCGTCTTGGGGTTCTGCTCGCCGAAGCTCTTCGAGATGGTGACGGCGCTGCCGGTGAGCGGTTCCTTCGTCTGGTCGAGCACCATCTTCATGCCCTGCTTCTTGGCCGCCGTCGCCGTGGGCTCGGTGAGCACCGTACCCGCGACCTTGCCGGTGATCAGCGAGGCGAGGCGCGCCGACGACGTCCCGGTCGGCAGCAGCGTGACCTTCTTCGCGTCCACCCCCAGCTTGTCGAGCGCCAGCCGGGTGGACAGCTCCGTCGAGTCACCGGCGGCCGAGATGGAGAGGGACTTGCCCGCCAGGTCCTTGACGTTCTTGATGCTGGGCGGCGTGAAGAACTTGAAGTTGTTCAGGATGCGCAGGTTTCCGACGATCTGTACGGGAGAGTTCGACGCGACCGCCTGGAACGTGGTCGTGGCCTCACCGATGTAGAGATCGGCGCCGCCGGAGATCACGGCGAGGGCGCCGACGTTGCTCGTCGCCTGCACCATCTTCACCTTCAGCCCGTGCTTGGCGAAAATACCCTCGTCCGCCGCCAGCCACAGTGGCGCCTCGCTGGGTGATGATGTTCCGTAGGTGACGGTGAGGTCGCTCTTCTCCGGACCGTCGCCGCTGGTGACCTTCTTGCTGCCGCCGTCCGAGCCCGAACCTGACGAACACCCGGTGGCCACGAGGGCGACGCCCACGGCGACAGCGGCCCAGCGGAGGTGCGGCCTCCGCGCGTACGGACGGCTGGCCGAGCTGATGTTTCTGGTCATCTCCGACTTCACTCCCTGGTAGTGCGTGACGGGAAAAGACTGCATGCTCGTTGTATGCGATGTGATCTGCGTGACGTTAACTCGGCACCTGACGAAGGTCAAGCAATCCGGCCAGAACCGGTACCAGACGGACCTTGTCTGTCCGTAATCTTCCTTGACGGGACGGCGACAGACTCTCACGGTGTATACCGGGGATGCGTTGAATCGGTTCACACTCCGCACACACCCAAGGCCCGGAGTCGGAACTCCGGGCCTCGGGTGTGCGGTGCGCGTCGGCGACTCAGGGTTTGCGGGCCACTCCCGCGTAGATCGAGACCGCCGCCTCGGTCGCGCCCTCGACCGACGAGCCGTCCGGCCGCCAGTCCTGCGGGACGACGAGGCCGGGCGCCACGAACTCCAGCCCTTCGAAGAAGCGCAGCACATCGGCGCGCGGCCGCACCTGCGCGGGAATGCCGCCGCTGCGGTAGACCTCGATGACCCGTTCCCACATCTCGGGCGCGAAGTCCGGCGTGCAGTGGGACAGCACGAGATAGCTGCCCGAAGGCAGCGCGTCGAGCAGCCGCCCCACCGTCTCGAACGGCTTGTCCTCGTCGGGTACGAAATGCAGCAGCGCGTTGAGCGACAGCGCGACCGGGCGCTCCAGGTCGATCGTCTCGTGCAGCCGGCCGGCGGTGAGGATGGTCTCCGGGTCCCGGACGTCCGCCTGGATGTAGGCGGTGCGCCCCTCGGGCGTGCTGCGCATCAGCGCCTCGGCGTGCCGCAGCACCACCGGGTCGTAGTCGACGTAGACGACATGGGCGTCCGGGGCCGCCTGCTGCGCTATCTGGTGGAGATTGGGCCGGGTCGGGATGCCCGTACCGATGTCCAGGAACTGGCGGATGCCCGCCTCCTCGGCGAGCCAGCGGGTCGCCCGGTGCATGAACCGGCGGTTCACCCGCGCGCAGATCTTGATCGTCGGGAACACCGACTCGACATTGGCCGCCGCCGCTTCGTCGACCTCGTAGTAATCCTTGCCCTGCAAGTAGAAGTCGTACATCCGCGCGGGGTGCGGCTTTGTCGTGTCGATCTCGTCGAGCGACGGGTGATCGAGATCCGTCATGCTGGTCCGTCCGTTTCTCGGGTCGCGAAACTACAGCAGGAAGTCGGCGAGGCCATTCTTCGCGCCTTCGACGAAACTGGCCATGGCGTCGGCCGAGCAAATCAGCGCGGGACCCGTCGGATCGGTGGACTGGCGGACCGCCACGTGTTCGCCGCCGAGCTTCTTCGCCTCGACGCAACTGCCGCCGTTGGGACCGCTCCAGGGCTTCTCCCAGCCCTCGGTGCCCAGGTCGTCGGCCGGCATGCCGTTGTAGATGTCCCGCATTAGAGCTCCTTGCGTATGTTCTGGAGAAAATCGCGCGAATCGGAGACCGAGGCCGCCCGCGCGGAAAGGCTGTCCAGCACCTGGAGATAGGCGGCGCTGTCCGGACGCCTGTCGAGATAGACGGCGCCGGTGAGATTCTCGGTGTAGACGATGTCGGGGAGTTCGGTGATGTCGAAGCGGAAGAGATGGAACGGGCCGAAGGCGCCCAGATGCGGCCCGACGGCGAACGGCATGATCTGCAGCGTCACATTGGGCAGTTCCGTCGCCTCGATCAGTCGGCCGATCTGCGCCCGCATCACCGCGGGCTCGCCGACCGGCCTGCGCAGCACTGCCTCCTCCATCAGGATCCACAGCACCGGCGCCTCGGGCTTGGTCAGCAGCTGCTGCCGCTTGATCCGCAGCGCGACCCTGCGCTCCAGCTCGTCGACGCCGCCGTGTGAACCGGCCCCGAGCACCCCGCGGGCGTACTCCTCCGTCTGCAGCAGACCCGGCACATAGTGCGGCTCGTACGTCCTGATCAGGCTCGCCTCGTCCTCAAGGCTGACGTAGGCACTGAACCAGGCAGGCACCGCGTCGCGGTAACGATGCCACCAGCCGGGGCGGTTGGCGTCCCGCACCAGCTCCATGAACTCGTCGGCCTCGGCCTGCGCCACCCCGTACTTCTCCAACAGGGCCCGTACGTAGGGAGGCTTCAGACCGACCTCGGAATTCTCCATCCGCCGGATCGTCAACGGCGTCACGTCGAGGACCCCGGCCGCCGCTTCCCGCGACACCCGCGCCCGCTCGCGCAACGCCCCGAGCCGTTTGCCCAGCACCATACGGAGAACCGTCGGGGCACTCGCCGCGCCTCCGGCGCTTCCCCCGCTCCCGCTCCCCGCACTTCCCGGCCGGACATCAGCCACGGCTCACCCCACCTCCTGACGGCATCTCACCGTCCGAAGTCTGTCAGGTAGTTACTGCTCCATCCAGAGCGATGACAAGCATTCTGAAATTATCAGATAGATCGGTTGCGAGCTGAGAGTGACAACGCGCATAGTGAACGGGTGGCTCACATCACGGCACACCGTGCACACAGGCAACCCTCGTTCGGCGCTGGGGAGTTACGGAGCGGAGCCCGAACGCTGCCGCGCCGGCCCGAAGCGGCGGCCAGGGCCAGGAGCTGGGTGCGCGACGAGCTGCGCCACCACGACCTGCCGCAGGACGTACGGGACGACGCCGTACTGGTGATCTCCGAACTGGTCACCCATGCCGTCCTGCACGCCACCGGCGCCACGGTCAGCTGTGAGGCCCGGGTACTGGCCGGCTGTGTGCATCTCGAAGTGCGCGACGGGGGCCAGGTCTCCGCCGGCGGACACGGACTCCTCCTGGTGGACCGGATCGCCGAGGCGTGCGGCGCCAGGCCGGCCAAGGACGGCGCGGGGCGCGCGGTCTGGGCGACGCTCCCCTTCCGCCCCGCCGACTTCCGTACGCCGACGACTCCCCGGAGCAGGGGTACGCAGCCACGATGCGCGAGATGACGGGGACCGGGGCAGCCGAGGAGCAGGAAAGACAGGCCCTCGCTCAGGCCCTCGCCGCCGAGTTGCTGCGCCGCGCCGCCGAGGACAACAGCGCCACGGCCGAGGCGCAGCGGCTGCCCGCGACCCATCTGCGCAGGGCGCTCGCCCGGTGCAGGGCCGAGAACGCGGAGGCGCTGCGCTCCGTCGTCACGGCGCACGGCTGGCCGACGGCGGCGCTGGTGGGGGCCGACGCCTCGACGGCGGCCCTGATGATCCTGCTGCACTCCGACGATCTCGCGTTCCAGCTCACCTGCCGCGATCTGATCGCCGAAGCCGTGGAGGCGGGGCTCTGCTCGCCGATCCACGGCGCCTATGCCGCCGACCACTGCGCGGTCGCGCTGGGCAGGCCGCAGTCGTACGGGACCCGTTACACCCCGCTGGGCCGGCCGTATCCGCTGCTGGACCCGGAAGGTGTCGACGACAGGCGCCTGGCGGTCGGACTGCGGACGATGGCGGCGGAGCAGCGGGCGCTGACCGAGATCCGGCTGCGCCAGTCGAACCGCGCGTCGGCCTGAGGTCTTTGACGGCTGGTCAGACAGCCGCAGCGACCAGGAGGGCGAAGGCGGCGACGGCCAGCAGCGTACGGACGAGATGGAAGCGGTTCCAGCGCGTCTCGAACGCGGCGCGTGTCTCGCCGTCGGAGCGGCCGGCCGGTGACCCCGCGGCCAGCGCGTTGTTCAGCGGTACGTTGCCGACGACCGTGACCAGGTGGTTGAGGACGGCGCACACCAGCCCGGCGAGTACCAGCCACCGCTGGGTGTCCGTACGCCCGTCGACCGGTACGAACAGGGCGGCGGCCGGGAAGGCCACCTCGGCGAGGAACACGAGAAGGAAGACCGGGCGCGGTACGTATTCGTTGATCCTGCGCGCGGTCGCGACGAACTGTTCGTCGGTCAGCCGGGCCAGCGCGGGCATGATGCCGGTCAGGAAGATCAGCATCATGCCCGCATACAGTCCGGTGGACATCACGGCGAGCGCGATCAGCAGGGTGGCCATGGCGCACATCATCGCCCATGGCCGGGCGGGGCTGCCGGGAAATATCGCCCCTCGGGTCCGCACGGGTTTGGCAAGGAGTCGCCACTCGCTGAACTGGGTCTTGTCACGGAATGCGATCGTGTGAGTACATGGAGTGGCGCGGCTTCGAGGGGACGACGGGGGTGGTCAGCCGTGGCAGATGTTTCAGGCTCGGTGCTCAACAGGTCGATGCCGGTGGGGCGAATGACACTGGAACCGACGTTGGAGCCGGTGGTGGGGGTCCGTCAGGTGGCGGCGGCGTTGACCGCGCTGATCCGTTCCGCCCGGCAGGAACTTCTGAGTTTCGACGAGCCGGAGGGTGAGTCGCTCGCGGACGCCGCGGGCCGGCGGGCCGAACCGGCGTCGACCGTGGCGATACGCAGGATCGTGCCGCGAACCGACCCCGGCGGGCTGGTGGTTCCACCGCAGGGCGGGCCGTCCGGTGGGCTGGAAGCGGCGTCGGGTGCGCTGGGCGGGGCGTCCGGTGCACTGGGAGCGGTGTCCGGTGGCCCGGGCGGGGCGGGTGAGGCGCGGGAGTCCGATGCCGTCCCGTTCCGGATGGTGCTGGTGGACCGCTCGGTGGCCGCCGTGCCGCTCGATCTCCAGTATCCGCAGGACGGGCTGCTGTTGATCCGCGATCCGGTGGTCGTGCGGGCCCTGGTCCGTATCCACCAGACCTGGTGGGAGGCGGCGCAGACACCGGTGCAGCCGGTGCCGCGCGGGCTGCGCCCGGTGCTGGAGGCGCTGCTCGCGGGGCTCACGGACGAGGCGGCGGCGTCGCGTCTCGGTATGTCGAACCGCACATACAGCCGCCGGGTGTGCGAGTTGCTGGCCGCGCTCGGTACGGCAAGCCGCTTCCGGGCAGGGGCGGAGGCGGCCCGCCGGGGCTGGATCTGACCGGCCGGCGGCGCCCAGGCGGGGCCGACCGCTACGAAACGATGTCCTTGCGGGCGAAGCCCCGGAAGGCCAGCGCGAACAGCACCAGCGCATAGGCGACGGAGACAGCCGCGCCCTTCGCCATGCCGGTCCATTCCAGTTGCGGCTGGAGCGCGTCCACCCAGGCGAACTGCCAGTGCGCGGGCAGGAAGTCACGCCAGGAGCCGAGGGCGGTCACGGCGTCCAGCACATTGCCGATGATCGTGAGTCCGACCGCGCCGCCGACCGCGCCGAGCGGGGCGTCGGTCTTGGTGGACAGCCAGAACGCCAGTCCGGCGGTGACCAGTTGGGAGACAAAGATGAAGGCGACGACAAGGGCCAGCCGTGGCACGGTGTCGCCGGCGGCCAGGGAGCCACCGGTCGGCAGCTCCAGCGGACCCCAGCCGTAGGCGGCCGTCCCGGCCGCCAGGGCGACCAGCGGCAGCAGCACCATCGCCGCCGCGCTCATCAGGAGCGCGACCGCCAGCTTGCTCCCGAGCAGCCGGGCGCGCGGCACGGGCGCGGCGAGGAGATAGCGCAGCGAGGACCAGCTCGCCTCGGAGGCCACCGTGTCCCCGCAGAACAGCGCGACGGGCACCACCAGCAGAAAACCGGCCGATACGAAGAGGGAGGTGGCGGCGAAGTTGGCGCCGGAAGCGGTCGCCGTGTCCATCAGCGTCACGCGTCCGTTCACCCCGCCGGGGGTGCCGCCGACGGCGAAGGCGACGATCAGCACGAAGGGCAGGACGGCGAGCACGATCCCCATGGCCAGGGTCCGCCGGCGCTTCAACTGCCGCTTCAGCTCGACCCGGAGCGGCAGGGTGTGCCGGGCGCGGTAGCCGGGGGCGGAGTCGGTCAGCACGCTCATGCGGAGCCTCCGGAGATCAGGGTGAGGAAAGCGTCCTCCAGGCGGCGGTGGGGTCCGACCCCGGTGATCGCGACATCCAGCCGGACCAGCTCGGTCACCAGGCTGTTGGTGGAAGCGCCTTCGAGCCGTACGAGCACCCCGTCGTCCGTGCGGACGGCGGAGCCGATCCCGGGCAGCGCGGCGATCTTCTCCACGACCGGTTCGGGCACCTCGCCTTCGGTGGTGACGAGCAGGGTGTCGCCGGAGCCGACGATCTCGGCGACCGGGCCGGTCTGGACGAGTTGGCCCCGGTGCATGACCACCAGATGTGTACAGGTCTGTTCGACCTCGGAGAGGAGGTGGCTGGAGACGATGACCGTGCGTCCTGCGGCCGCGTAGCGGATCATCACGTCCCGCATCTCGCGGATCTGCGGCGGGTCGAGACCGTTGGTCGGCTCGTCCAGGATCAGCAGATCGGGCATACCGAGCATCGCCTGGGCGATGGCGAGCCGCTGCCGCATGCCCTGCGAGTAGGTGCGGACGGCGCGGGCGAGCGCGTCGCCGAGACCGGCGATCTCCAGCGCCTCGTCCAGCTGGGAGTCCTCGGGGGGACGGCCGGTCGCGGCCCAGTACAGCTCCAGATTGGCCCGCCCCGACAGATGCGGCAGGAAGCCCGCGCCTTCGACGAACGAACCGACCCGCGACAGCACGGGAGCACCCGGCCGGATCGCCTGGCCGAAGACCCGGATCTCCCCCTCGTCGGGGGTGATCAGTCCCATCAGCATGCGCAGCGTGGTGGTCTTGCCCGCGCCGTTCGGCCCGAGCAGTCCCAGCACCTGCCCCTTCTCCACCCGGAAGGAGAGATCACGAACGGCATACCGGTCGGCGGACTTGGCGTAGCGCTTGGCGAGATCGGTGATCTGCAGCGGTACGCCGGCGAGCGCCGGGTCGGGCGGCGGGGTCGCGCCCCGGCGCCGGGCGGTCAGCAGCAGCGCGGTCGCGATCAGCAGCCCGGCCGCCGGGAGTCCCCAGACCCACCAGGGCACCGTGGCCGCCCCGGTGGTCAGGGCGGGGACGGTCGGCACGGCCAGGGGGCCGTCCACGGAGACGCGGTAGCCGGCAGGGGCGGTCGGTGAGGCGTAGGCGAGGTCGGTGGCGGCGAAGACGACCCGCAGCCGGTGACCTGCCTGCACCTGGCGGTCGATGGCGGGCATCGTCACCGTGACCGTCCGGCCCTGCCGGGCGTCCTCGATCCGCAGGGGGGTGACGAGTTGGGAGGGCAGCACCTGCTGTGTGCCGTCGGGGCCGACGTCGTAGACCTTGCCGAAGAGCACCGCGTCGCCGTTCGCGGTGACCGTGGCCCGGACGGTGGGTGAGCCGGTGATCCGCAGCGAGTGTGCGAAAGGAGGTGAGTCGAAGTGGGCGAACTGGCCCGGGAAGTCCAGCGACAGACCGAGTCCCGCGCTCGACAGCTGGGACAGACCGCCGCCGAGGCCGCCGAGGCCCGGCACGGAGGAGATGGCGGGCGGGCTGCCGCCCGCCGGGTTCTGGACGGACTGCGCGCCGCCGCTGAGCGGCACGGACACAGTCCCGCCGCCAAGCCCCGGGTAGTGGTCGGCGCTGGCGCCGCGCAGCAGGGTCTGGCCGTCGGTGGAGTCGACGCCGCCGGAGCGGCTGACCCGGAAGGCGGGCCCGGTGTCGGCGCCCGCGTCGTCCTTGAGATAGCGGTCGAACCAGGAGCTGATCCGGCCCTCGATCCGGTTCGCCTCCAGATCCCCGCCGTCGTGGCCGCCCGCGATCCAGTCGACGTCGACGGGGGCACCGTTGGCACTGATCGTCTTCGCCATGGTGTCGGCCTGGCCGAGCGGGAAGAGCGAGTCGGTCTGGCCCTGGACGATCAGCGCGGGCACGTCGATCCGGTCGCCGATCGCGGAGGGGCTGCGGGTGGCGAGCAGTTGACGCGCCGCCGCGTCCGGTTTCCCGGAGACGGCGACCCGCTGGTACATGTCGCAGAGCTGCTTCTCGAAGGTCGAGCAGCCACCGCCGGTGGAGAAGAAGATCCCGGCCCAGAGCTTCTTGAACACCCCGTCGGGCATCAGCGCGTCGGCCAGATTCCAGTAGGTGATCTCGGGGGCGATGGCGTCGACCCGCTTGTCGTAGCCGGCGGCGAGCAGCGAGACGGCGCCCCCGTACGATCCGCCGGTGACGCCGACGCGCGGGTCGCCCGCCTTGTCGAGCCGTACCTCGGGGCGCTTCGCCAGCCAGTCGATCAGCCGGGAGACGTCCTTGACCTCGTAGGCGGGGTCGTTGAGCCCGATCTTCCCGGTGGACCTGCCGAAGCCGCGGGCCGACCAGGTCAGCACGGCGTAGCCGTCGCGGGCCAGCTTCTCGGCCTGGCCGCGTACGTCGTCCTTGCTGCCGCCGAAGCCGTGCCCGATCAGCACGGCCGGCCTGCGTCCGCTGCCCGCCGTGAAGTACGACGTGTCGATCCGCGCCCCGGGCATCCGCATCACCTGGTCCTGGCGGTGCACGGTGGGCGCGCCGTCCGAGGCGACGGCGGTCCAGGTGCCCGCGCCGACGAGTACGGCGGCTGCGGCGAGCGCGGCGAGCCATCGCGCGCGCAGCCCGAGCCGACGGGGGGTGGGGATGTCCATACTTGAACCCTAAGCGGGCCGGCGGGCCGTCCCTACCCGCGCCGGTCTGAACCCGTCGGCCTCCTCAGGCAGTACGGCCGCGCCCCGCCGTACACCAGCTGCGGTACGTGGCGGTGGAAACCGCGCGGCGGAACTCAGTGGTTGCGGGGGAAGCCGAGGTCGACGCCGGCGGGGGCCTCGGACGGGTCGGGCCAGCGGGTCGTGACGACCTTGCCCCGGGTGTAGAAGTGCACGCCGTCGTTGCCGTAGATGTGGTGGTCGCCGAAGAGCGAGTCCTTCCAGCCACCGAAGGAGTGGTAGCCGACGGGCACCGGGATCGGCACGTTCACGCCGACCATGCCTGCCTCGACCTCCAGTTGGAAGCGGCGGGCGGCGCCGCCGTCGCGGGTGAAGATCGCGGTGCCGTTGCCGTAGGGCGAGGCGTTGACGAGGGCGATGCCCTCTTCGTAGGTCGCCGCGCGCAGCACGACCAGGACCGGGCCGAAGATCTCGTCGCGGTAGGCGTCCGAGTCGGTGGAGACCTTGTCGAGCAGGGAAAGCCCGATCCAGTGGCCGTCCTCGAACCCCTCGACGGTGTGGCCCGTGCCGTCCAGGACGACCTCGGCGCCCTGGGCGGCGGCGCCGGTGACGTACGAGGCGACCTTGTCGCGGTGGGCCTTGGTGATGAGCGGGCCCATCTCGGAGGCCGGGTCGGTGCCGGGGCCGATGGTGATCTTCTCGGCGCGTTCGCGGATCTTGGCGACGAGTTCGTCACCGATCGCGCCGACGGCGACGACGGCGGAGATCGCCATGCAGCGCTCCCCCGCCGAGCCGTACGCGGCGGAGACGGCGGCGTCGGCCGCCGCGTCGATGTCGGCGTCCGGCAGGACCAGCATGTGGTTCTTGGCGCCGCCGAGTGCCTGGACGCGCTTGCCGTTGGCGGAGGCGGTGGCGTGGATGTGGCGGGCGATCGGGGTGGAGCCGACGAAGGAGACGGCGGCCACGTCCGGGTGGGCGAGCAGTGCGTCCACGGCGACCTTGTCGCCGTGCAGCACGTTGAGCACACCGTCCGGCAGCCCGGCCTCGGAGGCCAGCTCCGCCAGCAGGTTGGCGGCCGACGGGTCCTTCTCGCTCGGCTTGAGCACGAAGGTGTTTCCGCAGGCGACGGCCAGCGGGAACATCCACATCGGCACCATGGCGGGGAAGTTGAAGGGGGTGATGCCGGCGACGACACCCAGCGACTGGCGGATCGACGCCACGTCGACCCGGCTGGAGACCTGGGTGGACAGCTCGCCCTTGAGCTGGGTGGTGATCCCGCAGGCCAGTTCGACGATCTCAAGGCCGCGGGCGACCTCGCCGAGCGCGTCCGAGTGCACCTTGCCGTGCTCGGCCGTGATCAGCGCCGCAATCTCGTCACGGTGCTCGTCGAGCAGCGCGCGGTAGCGGAACAGCACGCTGGTGCGCGCGGAGAGGGACGAGGTGCCCCACGTCGCGTACGCGGCCTTCGCCGCCGCGACGGCGGCGTCCACCTCTTCCGTGGACGCCAGCGCCACCTGGGTGGTGACGGCGCCGGTCGCCGGGTCGGTGACGGGACCCCAGTTGCCCGAAGCACCCTCGACGGTCTTGCCACCGATCCAGTGGTTGACGCTCTTCATGCGTTGCTCCTTCACAGATGACGGCGCCGGGCTGCGACATGCCTGTCGTACACCTCGCGGGCCTCGACCGCCGCCGGGCGCGTCGCGGTCTCGGCCACGGGAACATCCCACCACGCCTGGGCCGGCGGCACCCCGGACACAGTGTCTGCCGTTTCGGTCTCCACATAGACACATGTGGGGCCGTCGGCCGCACGCGCTTCGGCGAGGGCTTCCCGCAGGTCGCGAATGGTCTTGGCACGGATCGCCCGCATCCCGAGGGACGCGGCGTTGGCCGCGAGATCCACCGGCAGCGGGGCCCCGGTGTACGTGCCGTCGTCGGCCCGGAAGCGGTAGGCGGTGCCGAAGGACTCGGCGCCGACCGAGGCGGACAGACCGCCGATGGAGGCGTAGCCGTGGTTCTGGATGATCACGACCTTCAGCGGCAGCCGCTCCTGGACGGCGGTCACGATCTCGGTCGGGTTCATCAGGTACGTGCCGTCGCCGACCAGCGCCCAGACGGGCCTGCCCGGCGCGGCGAGCTGGACGCCGATGGCCGCCGGAATCTCGTAACCCATGCAGGAGTAGCCGTACTCGACGTGGTACTGGTCGCGGGAGCGGGTCCGCCACAACTTGTGCAGATCGCCGGGGAGCGAGCCGGCCGCGTTGACGAGGATGTCCTCGTCCGTGACGAGTTCGTCGAGGACGCCGAGGATCTGCGACTGGGTGGGGCGCAGCAGGTCCTCGTCGGTGGCCAGCGCCGCGTCGACCCGCTCCTCCCACCACTCCTTGTCCTCGCTGTATTCGGCGACATAAGAGGCATCGGCGGCGTAGGCGGTCTCGGCGGCGCAGGAGGTCTCGCCGAGCCCGGCGGTGAGCAGTTCCAGGGCCGTACGCGCGTCGGCGACGAGCGGGTGCGCGGCGAGCTTGTGCGCGTCGAAACTCGTCACGTTGACGTTGAGGAACCGGACGGCCGGGTTGGCGAAGAGGGTGGCCGACGCGGTGGAGAAGTCCGACCAGCGGGTGCCGACGCCGATCACCAGGTCGGCGGTGCGCGCCAGTTCGTCGGCGGTGGCGGTGCCGGTGTGGCCGATGCCGCCGATGTCGCTCGGGTGGTCGTGGCGCAGCGCGCCCTTGCCCGCCTGGGTGGCGGCGACGGGGATGCCCGTCGCGTCGGCGAAAGCGGCGAGCGCGTCCTCGGCGGCGCTGTGGTGGACTCCGCCGCCGGCGACGAGCAGCGGGCGCCGGGACTGCCGTACGAGCGCGAGGGCCGCGTCCAGTTCGGCCGGGTCGGGCGCCTGGCGGCGGACCCGCCAGATCCGCTCGGCGAAGAACTCCTCCGGCCAGTCCCACGCCTCCGCCTGCACGTCCTGGGGCAGCGCGAGGGTGACGGCGCCGGTCTCGGCCGGGTCGCTGAGCACCCGCATCGCGGCGAGCGCCGCCGGGATCAGCGCCTCGGGCCGGGAGATCCGGTCGAAGTAGCGGGAGACGGGCCGCAGCGCGTCGTTGACGGAGACGTCGCCCTGGGAGGGGTCTTCGAGCTGCTGGAGCACCGGCTCGGCCGGGCGGGTGGCGAAGGTGTCACCGGGCAGCAGCAGCACCGGCAGCCGGTTGATGGTGGCGAGGGCGGCGCCGGTGACGAGGTTGGTCGCGCCGGGGCCGATGGAGGTGGTCACGGCATGGGCGGAGAGGCGGTTGCTCTGCCGGGCGTAGCCGACGGCGGCATGGACCATCGCCTGTTCGTTGCGCCCCTGCAGGTACCGCATGTCGGCGCCGGACTCGACGAGCGCCTGTCCGATGCCCGCCACGTTGCCGTGGCCGAAGATGCCCCAGGTCGCGTTGATCAGCCGCTGCCTGCGGCCGTCCCGCTCCGTGTACTGGCGGGAGAGGAAGGTGATCAGCGCCTGCGCGACGGTCAGCCGGCGGGTGCCGGTGCCCGGCACGTTGCCGTCCGCGCCCGGTGCGTCGCCGGTGCGCGGGCCGTTGGCGGTGGTCATGACGTTGCCTCCGCTGGGTTGGGCCGCGGCGCCGTGTACAGCGGCAG
>NZ_JTIY01000001.1:3628437-3630050 GCF_000818175.1 Streptomyces sp. AcH 505 | reverse complement strand
GGCAGCCGCGGGTCGACGTCCTGGCCGGGCCAGGTGTCCCGGATCCAGCCGTGGTCGGGGTGGTCGCTGATCAGCCACTCCCTGGTCTCGCCGGGACCTGCCATCACGTTCAGGTAGTACATGTCGTGTCCCGGCGCCGCGACGGACGGGCCGTGCCAGCCGTCCGGGATGAGCACCGTGTCACCGCTGCGGACCTCGGCCAGTACGTCACTGCCGCCGGGCCGCGAGGGTGAGACACGGTGGTAGCCGAGCGCGGATCCGGCGCCGTGCGCGCCCGGGTCGATCTCGAAGTAGTAGATCTCCTCCAGCACCGACTCGGTGCCGGGGAGCGGTTCGTCGTGCTTGTGCGGCGGGTACGACGACCAGTTGCCGCCGGGGGTCAGCACCTCGACGGCGATGAGCCGGTCGCACGCGAAGACGCCGGCGGCCGCGAAGTTGTTGACCTGGCGGGAGCAGCCCCCCGCGCCGCGCAGTTCGACCGGAACCTCCGATGCGGGGCCGTAGCGAGCGGGGAGTCGTCGCTCGCACTTCGCTCCTGCCAGGGCGAAGCGGCCTCCCGCATCGGAGGAGATCTGGGCATCGGCGTCGCGCGGTACGTAGCCGAAGTCCGTGACGCCGCTGAACACGCTTTCTCTGCCCAGCAGTTCCATGACCTCACCCTCGGTACGCACCGTACAACCGCCGTTCAGCGGAATGACGATCCATTCGCTGTCTCCGGTGGCGAACGCGTGGGTGGCGCCGGGCGCGAGCTCGACGACGCGCAGCGCGCTGTGGGTCCAGCCGGCCCGCTCGGGGCCGATGTCGAGCGCGTACGGGCCGGCCGCCGCGCTGCCCGCCGGCACGTACAGCCGCGCCTTGTCCTGCTCGGTCGTCATACCTGTTTCCTACCCTTCAACCGCCCGCCTGGGCAGTCCCATGACCGTCAGAGCAGTCCTACGGCCGTGTCGACGGCTCCCGCCACGTCCCCGTCGGCCGGATAGAGCAGCGAGCGCCCCACCACGAGACCCTGCACGGTGGGCAGCCGCAGGGCCTTGCGCCATTTCTCGTACGCGCCCTCCTGGTCGCCGCCGATCTCGCCGCCCAGCAGGACAGCGGGCAGCGTCGAGGTCTCCATGACCCGGGCCATATCGTCGGGGTCCTCGGTAACGGGAACCTTCAGCCAGGTGTACGCGGAGCTGCCGGCGAGACCCGACGCGATGGCGATGGAGCGGGTCACCGCGTCGGCGCTCAGGTCGGTACGGAGCCGTCCGTCGACCCGGCGGCAGACGAACGGCTCGACGAAGACGGGCAGCTTGCGCTCCGCCATGGCGTCGACGGCGCGCGCCGCCGAGTGGATCGTGTCGAGGGAGCCCGGGTCGTCGTAGTCGATGCGCAGCAGCATCTTGCCCGCGTCGAAGCCGTGCCCGGCGATGTCCTCGGGGCGGTGTCCGGTGAAGCGGTCGTCGAGTTCGAACGCGGCGCCCGCGAGTCCGCCGCGGTTCATCGAGCCGATGACGACGCGGTCGTCGAGCGCGCCTATGAGGAGCAGGTCGTCCAGGACGTCGGCGCTGCCGAGCACGCCGTCCACGCCGGGGCGGGAGAGGGCGAGGCACAGCCGCTCCAGCAGGTCGGCG
>NZ_JTIY01000001.1:3614958-3627433 GCF_000818175.1 Streptomyces sp. AcH 505 | reverse complement strand
CTCGGCGACGGCTTCCGGGCGGTGCGCGCGCAGCTGGACGATCTCGGACACATCGACGCGGGTCACGAAGCGGCTCCGGGGGTGGGCAGGGGGCCCTGGTCGGGGACCGGGCCGCCGGCGAGTACGTGGGTGACCTCGCTGTCGTACGGCATCGCCGACGAACAGGCGAGGCGGGCGGCGACGATGGCGCCCGCGGCGTTCGCGTAGCTGATGGTGCGCTCCAGGTCCCAGCCGGACAGCAGTCCGTGGCAGAGCGCGCCGCCGAACGCGTCACCGGCGCCGAGTCCGTTGACGACCTCGACGGGGACGGGCGGGAGTTCGGCCACGGCGCCGTCGCGGTGGACGGCGAGCACGCCCTTGGGTCCTTGTTTGACGACGGCGAGTTCGACACCGGCGGCGAGCAGCGCCCGTGCGGCGGCGTGGGGTTCGCGCTCGCCCACGGCGATCTCGCACTCGTCGAGATTGCCGACGGCGACGGTGGCATGGCGCAGGGCGGCCCCGTACACCTCGCGGGCCTCGGCGCCCTCCGGCCAGAACATGGGGCGCCAGTCGAGGTCGAAGACCGTCGTCCCCGACCTGTCACGCGCCTCAAGGGCGGCGAGGGTCGCGGCGCGGCTGGGTTCGGCGCAGAGTCCCGTGCCGGTCATCCAGAAGATCCTGCCGGCCCTGATGGCGTCGAGATCCAGCTCGTCCGGGTGGATCTCCAGATCGGGTGCCTTCGGCTGCCGGTAGAAGTACAGCGGGAAGTTGTCCGGCGGGAAGATCTCGCAGAAGGTCACCGGGGTCGGGTACCGCTCGACCGCCGTCACCCAGCGGTCGTCGACGCCGAAGCCGCGCAGCTCCTGGTGGAGGTAGTCCCCGAAGGGGTCCTGCCCGGTGCGGGTGACGACGGCGACGCGGCGCCCCAGCCGGGCGGCGGCGACGGCGACATTGGTCGCGGAACCGCCGAGGAACTTGCCGAACCTGTCCACCTGGGCCAGCGGGACCCCGGTCCGCAGCGGGTAGAGGTCCACCCCGATCCGGCCCATCGTGATCACGTCGTACGGTGCGGACATGGGCGTCCCTTCAGCTCGACGGCGCGACCGATGCCCCCGATCTAATGCCCCGGCCGGCAGTGCTGTCAACAGTTTGTCCTTACATTCGGACGAACCCTTGACACCTTTTCCTCATGGCCGGAAAGCTGACCGGTATGACCTCTTCCTCACCCACACTGAACCGCATCCGCGTCGGGTCGGCACCCGACTCGTGGGGGGTGTGGTTTCCCGACGACCCCCAGCAGGTCCCCTGGCAGCGCTTCCTGGACGAGGTCGCCGGCGCGGGCTACGAGTGGATCGAGCTCGGCCCGTACGGCTACCTGCCCAGCGACCCCGCCCGGTTGCGCGAGGAGACCGGCAGACGCGGCCTCAAGGTGTCGGCCGGCACGGTCTTCACCGGGCTGCACCACGGCCCCGCCGTCTGGGAGAAGACCTGGGCCCATGTCGCGGACATCGCGGAGCTGACCCGCGCGACGGGCGCGGAGCACCTGGTGGTGATCCCGGCCTTCTGGCGCGACGACAAGACCGGCCAGGTGCTGGAGGACCGCACGCTCACCGCCGGGCAGTGGCGCGATCTGACCGAGCAGACCGAGCGGCTGGGCCGCGAGGTACGGGACCGTTACGGACTGCGGATCGTCGTCCATCCGCACGCGGACACCCACGTGGACACCGAGGAGAACGTCGCGCGGTTCCTCGACGCGACCGATCCGGAGCTGGTCTCGCTGTGCCTGGACACCGGGCACTACGCGTACTGCGGCGGCGACAGCGTCCGGCTGATCGAGACGTACGGGGAGCGGATCGGCTATCTCCACCTCAAGCAGGTGGATCCGCTGATCCTCGCCGAAGTCGTCGCGGGCGAGGTGCCGTTCGGCCCCGCCGTGGCCCGCGGCGTGATGGTCGAGCCGCCCACCGGGATCCCCGCGCTCGGACCCGTCCTGAGCGCCGCCGAGGGGCTCGGCGTCGATCTCTTCGCCATCGTCGAGCAGGACATGTACCCGTGCCCGCCGGACAAGCCGTTCCCGATCGCCGAGCGCACCCGCCGCTTCCTGCGGAGCTGCGGCGCCTGACGGCACACCGCCCCATGTGCCGCATGCGTCACCGTTATTGATGTTCTGTCACACATGTCTCCGTTACGCGGGTATCCCGTTCCAGGAAGGCGACAAGCGCCCTCGCGCCATTACTCTGCGTGCCTGATTGGGCACAGGCTGGGTTGATCATCGGCGAGAGGTGCCATTCAATGACGGACAAGCGGCTCTGGTCCTACAAGGACATCGCGGCGCACATCTCCGTACAGCCGGACACGGTCCGCTCGTACCGCAAGCACGGGCTGCTCCCGCCCCCCGACCACGTGGAGAACGGCAAGCCGTACTGGTACGCGGACACCGTCCGCACCTGGGTCGCCAACCGTCCCGGCAACCGGGGCGGGCGCTGACACGAGCCCATACCCCCTAGGGGTAGCATTTCAGCTGACTCTGTCAGCAAGGCCCCGAAGAGGAGATTGTCATGACTGCCGAGGCACCGGCCGGCACCACCCCGGCCACCGGCTCCTTCACCACCGTCTACCAGGTCACCGGGATGAGCTGCGGGCACTGCGAGGGGGCCGTCAGCGGCGAGATCTCCGCGCTCGCCGACGTGGTCTCGGTCAAGGCCGAGGCCGCCACGGGGCGCGTCACGGTCGTCTCGACCACGGCGCCGGACGAGGCCGCCGTACGGGCGGCGGTGGACGAGGCGGGGTACGAACTGGCCGGGCTGGCCTGACCAACTCTTTGCCGCGGTGCCGCCTTCACATGGGGCACAAGTCCTTCACAAAGAGACCTAGATCACATAGATTTATGGGTAACCATTCAGGGACCTGGCGTGTCTAAGAGGACGATGCCAGAGAGAACGTCTTGGGGGACGTTCATGGGATGTCTTGGGGGACGTCCCAGGCAAGCGATTGGCCGGGGCACGTGCACCGGGGAGCTTGAGCGGCCCTCCCGTGCGTACGTACCCCGGTCCGACCGCACCCGGGTGACCGCAGGTGGTCACCCGCACAGCGCCCGGCCCGGATCCCGTGGGGGGAATCCGCTCCGGGGATATGGAAAGCGCCCCGTTCGTCAACCCGTGGGGGGATTGGCGGCGGGGCGCTTTTCGCTTGAGCGGCGCGGTTGTACGGGCCCGTCAGCGACCTTCGACCGGCACGAAGTCGCGCAGGACCTCGCCGGTGTAGATCTGCCGCGGACGGCCGATACGCGAGCCCGGCTCCTTGATCATCTCGTGCCACTGGGCGATCCAGCCGGGCAGCCGGCCGATCGCGAAGAGCACGGTGAACATCTCGGTCGGGAAGCCCATCGCGCGGTAGATGAGGCCGGTGTAGAAGTCGACGTTCGGGTAGAGCTTGCGCTCCACGAAGTAGTCGTCGGCCAGGGCGTGCTCTTCGAGCTTCAGCGCGATGTCGAGCAGCTCGTCGGTCTTGCCGAGCGCCGACAGCACGTCGTGCGCGGCAGCCTTGATGATCTTCGCCCGGGGGTCGAAGTTCTTGTAGACGCGGTGCCCGAAGCCCATGAGCTTCACGCCGTCTTCCTTGTTCTTCACCTTGCGGATGAAGGAGTCGACGTCGCCGCCCGCGGCCTGGATGCCTTCGAGCATCTCCAGCACCGACGCGTTGGCGCCACCGTGCAGCGGGCCCCACAGGGCGCTGATGCCGGCGGAGATCGAGGCGAACATGTTCGCCTGCGAGGAGCCGACCAGCCGCACGGTGGAGGTCGAACAGTTCTGCTCGTGGTCCGCGTGCAGGATGAACAGCTTGTCCAGCGCCGAGACCACGACCGGGTCCGGCTCGTACTCCTGCGCGGGGACCGAGAAGGTCATCCGCAGGAAGTTCTCGACGTACCCGAGGTCGTTGCGCGGGTAGACGAAGGGGTGACCGATCGACTTCTTGTACGCGTACGCCGCGATCGTCGGCAGCTTGGCGAGCAGCCGGATCGTGGAGAGGTTGCGCTGCCGCTCGTCGAACGGGTTGTGGCTGTCCTGGTAGAACGTGGACAGCGCGCTGACCACGGAGGACAGCATCGCCATCGGATGCGCGTCACGCGGGAAGCCGTCGTAGAACCGCTTGACGTCCTCGTGCAGCAGCGTGTGCTGGGTGATCTCGTTCTTGAACGACGCAAGCTCGTCCACGGTCGGCAGCTCGCCGTTGATCAGCAGATACGCCACCTCGACGAAGCTCGACCCTTCGGCCAGCTGCTCGATCGGGTAGCCGCGGTACCGCAGGATGCCCTGCTCGCCGTCGAGGTAGGTGATGCCGGACTTGTAGGCGGCGGTATTGCCGTACCCGCTGTCCAGCGTCACAAGACCGGTCTGCGAACGGAGCTTCCCGATGTCGAAGCCCATGTCGCCGACGGTGCTGTTGATCACCGGATAGGTGTACTCGCCGTCGCCGTACCGCAGTACTACCGCGTCGTTGTCGCGTTTCTCGCTCACGTCATCCCTCACCGACGTAGTGCCTCTTCTTCGAGGTGCCCTGACTGTCTCTACCATCCCCCATTTGGCGCAGGAGAGTGCACTCGGGGTCGACCATTGGGCCTATTGGCGGCACTGAGTGCCGCCAACCTGTTCATCCTGCCCCCTTCGCCCTGGTTCCGGAAGTCCCCGATGATGTTTCGCACGCTCATCCGGTGCCGGCGAGCCGGTGGTCCAGCGCGGTGAACCGTCTGCCTGCCGAGACCGTGCGCACCGCCTGCCCTATGGCCTTGCGGGAGCCGACCAGCACGACCAGCTTCTTGGCCCGGGTGACCGCCGTGTAGAGCAGATTGCGCTGGAGCATCATCCAGGCACTGTTGGTCACCGGGATGACCACGGCCGGATACTCGCTGCCCTGCGAGCGGTGGATCGTGACCGCGTACGCGTGCGTCAGCTCGTCCAGCTCGTCGAAGTCGTACGGCACCTCCTCGTCCTCGTCCGTCAGCACCGTCAGCCGCTGGTCGTCCAGGCTGAGCGAGGTGACCACGCCGACCGTGCCGTTGAAGATCCCGTTCTCCCCTTTATCGTAATTGTTTCTGATCTGGGTCACTTTGTCCCCCACGCGGAAGACCCGGCCGCCCAGCCGCTTCTCCGGCAGCTCGGGTCTGGCGGGCGTGATGGCCTGCTGGAGCAGCCCGTTGAGCGCCCCGGCCCCCGCAGGGCCCCGGTGCATCGGCGCCAGCACCTGCACGTCCCTGCGCGGATCGAGACCGAACCTGGCCGGAATCCGCCGGGCCGCCACATCGACCGTGACCCGGCCCGCGTCCTCCGTCTCGTCCTCGACGAACAGGAAGAAGTCGGCGAGCCCCTGGGTGATCGGCGGCACGCCCGAGTTGATGCGGTGCGCGTTGGTGACCACACCCGACTGCTGGGCCTGCCGGAAGATCCGGGTGAGCCGCACCCGGGGCACCGGGCCGCCCTCGGCGAGCAGATCCCGCAGCACCTCGCCGGCGCCCACCGAGGGGAGCTGGTCCACATCGCCGACCAGCAGCAGATGGGCACCCGGTGCCACCGCCTTGACCAGCTTGTTGGCGAGCAGCAGATCCAGCATCGACGCCTCGTCGACCACCACCAGATCGGCGTCCAGCGGCCGGTCCCTGTCGTACGCGGCGTCCCCGCCCGGTTTCAGTTCGAGCAGCCGGTGCACCGTGGACGCCTCGGCGCCGGTCAGCTCCGCCAGCCGCTTGGCCGCCCGCCCGGTCGGCGCGGCCAGCACGACCTTGGCCTTCTTGGCCCGCGCCAGCTCCACGATCGAGCGGACGGTGAAGGACTTGCCGCAGCCGGGGCCGCCGGTCAGCACGGCGACCTTCTCCGTGAGCGCGAGCCGCACCGCCTGCTCCTGCTCGGGCGCCAGCTTCGCGCCCGTGCGCGTGGCGAGCCAGCTCAGCGCCTTGTCCCAGGCCACGTCACGGAAGGCCGGCATCCGGTCGTCCCCGGTCCGCAGCAGCCTGCGCAGCTGGGCGGAGAGGGACAGCTCGGCGCGGTGGAAGGGGATCAGATAGACGGCGGTGACCGGCTCGCCGCCGTCGGGCCCCGGCACCGTCTCCCTGACGACGCCCTCCTCGTCCGCCGCCAGCTCGGCGAGGCACTCGATGACCAGCCCTGTGTCCACCTGGAGGAGCTTCACCGCGTCCGTGATCAGCTGCTCCTCGGGCAGGAAGCAGTGCCCCTGGTCGCTGGACTGGGACAGCGCGTACTGCAGGCCGGCCTTCACCCGCTCCGGGCTGTCGTGCGGGATGCCGACGGCCTGCGCGATCCGGTCCGCGGTGAGGAACCCGATGCCCCAGACGTCGGCCGCGAGGCGGTACGGCTCGTTCTTGACGACGGAGATCGACGCGTCGCCGTACTTCTTGTAGATCCGCACGGCGATCGAGGTGGAGACGCCGACGCCCTGGAGGAAGATCATGACCTCCTTGATGACCTTCTGCTCCTCCCAGGCGACGGCGATCATCTTCGTCCGCTTGGGGCCGAGGCCGGGCACCTCGACGAGCCGCCTGGGCTCCTCCTCGATGATCCGCAGGGTGTCCACGCCGAAATGGCCGACGATCCGGTCGGCCATGACCGGCCCGATGCCCTTGATCAGTCCGGATCCGAGATAGCGGCGGATGCCCTGGATCGTCGCCGGAAGGATCGTTGTGTAGTTCTCCACGGTGAACTGCTTGCCGAACTGCGGATGCGAGCCCCAACGGCCCTCCATCCGCAGCGACTCGCCGGGCTGGGCGCCGAGCAGCGCGCCGACGACCGTGAGCAGATCGCCGCCCCGGCCCGTGTCGACCCGCGCGACCGTGTAGCCGTTCTCCTCGTTGGCGTAGGTGATCCGCTCGAGAACGGCTTCGAGAACGGCGAGCGAGACGGGTGCGTTGGACATGATCCGACGCTACCGCCGCCGTCCGACAACGCGACCGGCCTGTGGACAACCGCCTGTGGACAACCGGCCGTCCGGGGGCGGGACCGACGAACAGACGAACAAGGGGCCCGGTCCTCACGGACCAGGCCCCACGTGTTCCCCCCACCCATCAGGCCTTCCCGAATCCCCCCAGATCCCTCCCCGGAAGCCCTGATGCCATGTACGACACGCGTCCGTGCCGAAGGGTTGCACGACTTCGTCGGTTATTTTCCCGGGGCTACTCTCCGGACCGCAGCGCGTGCGTCACGAACCGTTCCGCGACCTCGGTGAGCAGGTCGACGCCGTCACGCGCCCACAGCTCGTCGTTGAACAACTCGACCTCGATCAGCCCCCGGTAGCCCGTCGCGTCGACCCGCTCGCGCCACTCGCGCAGGTCGACCGCCCCCTCGCCGAGCTGGCCGCGGCCGTTCAGCACCCCGGCGGGCAGCGGCGTGACCCAGTCGGCGAGCTGGAAGGAGTGGATCCGTCCGGCGGCCCCCGCGCGCGCAACGGCGGCGGGCGCCCGGTCGTCCCACCACAGGTGGTACGTGTCCACGACCACGCCGACCTGGTCGGCGGGGAAGCGTTCCGCCAGCTCCAGCGCCTGGTCCAGGGTGGAGACCACACAGCGGTCGGAGGCGAACATCGGGTGCAGCGGTTCGATCGCGAGCCGTACGCCGCGTTCGCCCGCGTACGGGGCGAGTTCGGCCAGCGCGTCGGCCACCCGCTCCCGGGCGGCGGGCAGGTCCCGGCTGCCGGGCGGCAGCCCGCCGGACACCAGGACGAGCGTGTCGGTGCCCAGAGCCGCGGCCTCGTCCACGGCCGCGCGGTTGTCGGCCAGCGCCGCCGCCCGCTGCCCGGGGTCGGTCGCGGTGAGGAAGCCGCCACGGCACAGCGAGGTGACGACGAGCCCGGCGTCGCGCACGAGTCGGGCCGCGGCCTGGACGCCGTACGCCTGGACGGGCTCGCGCCACAGTCCGACGGCCGGGACGCCGAGCCGAACGCACGCCTCGGTCAGCTCGGGCAGCGACAGCTGCTTGACCGTCATCTGGTTGATGCTGAAGCGGGCCAGGTCCGCGGCGGACAGTTCGCTCACCGTGTCGCTCACTGGTCCACCCCGTACACCCCGAGCAGGGTCGCCATCCGGGTCTCGGCCAATGCCGGGTCGGGGAACAGGCCGAGCCCGTCGGCCAGTTCGTACGCGCGTGCCAGATGCGGCAGCGAACGCGCCGACTGCAGCCCGCCGACCATCGCGAAGTGGTCCTGGTGCCCGGCCAGCCAGGCGAGCAGGACGACCCCGGTCTTGTAGTAGCGGGTCGGCGGCTGGAAGAGGTGCCGCGACAACTCGACCGTGGGGTCGAGCAGTTCGCGGAAGCCCTTGCTGTCGCCGGTGTCCAGGACGCGTACGGCCCCGGCCGCCAGCGGTCCGAGCGGATCGAAGATGCCCAGCAGCGCGTGGCTGAAGCCGCGTTCGTCGCCCGCGATCAGCTCGGGATAGTTGAAGTCGTCGCCGGTGTAGCAGCGGACCCCGTCCGGCAGCCGGCGGCGCAGCTCCACCTCGCGCCGCGCGTCGAGCAGCGAGACCTTGATCCCGTCGACCTTGTCGGGGTGTTCGGCGATGACCCGCAGGAACGTCTCGGTGGCGGCGTCCAGATCGGCGCTGCCCCAGTAGCCGGCCAGCGCGGGGTCGAACATCGGCCCGAGCCAGTGCAGGACGACGGGCTCGGCCGCCTGGCGCAGCAACTGCCCGTAGATGGCGCAGTAGTCGTCGGGAGACTTCGCGGCGGCGGCGAGGGCGCGGGAGGCCATCAGGATGGCCTGCGACCCCGTCTCCTCGACGAGCGCGAGCTGTTCCTCGTACGCGGCACGCACGCGCGCCAAAGTGTGCTCCCCCGGGGGGAGTTGGTCGGTGCCGACGCCGCAGGCGAGCCGGCCGCCGGTGGCCTTCGCCTCGGCGGCCGAGCGGCGGATCAGCTCGGCGGCGCCCGCCCAGTCCAGGCCCATACCGCGCTGGGCGGTGTCCATCGCCTCGGCGACACCCAGGCCGTGCGACCAGAGATGGCGCCGGAAGGCGAGGGTGGCGTCCCAGTCGACGGCCGCCGCCCCGTCGGGGCTGGTGTCGGCGTACGGGTCGGCCACGACATGCGCGGCGGAGAAGACCGTACGGGACGTCAGGGGCGGCCCGCCCACGGTGAAACGGGCCGGTTCGGCGCGGGGTTCGTACGTGCGCACCCCGCCGTCGGGTGCGGGCAGCCGGAGCGTCACAGCGTCAGCTCCGGCACCTCGAAGCGGCGGCCCTCGGCCGACGAGCGCAGGCCCAGCTCGGCGAGTTGCACCCCGCGCGCCCCTGCCAGCAGGTCCCAGGGGAACGGCTCGTCGAGCGCGACGTGGCGCAGGAACAGCTCCCACTGTGTCTTGAACCCGTTGTCGAACTCGGTGTTGTCCGGGACCTCCTGCCACTGGTCCCTGAACGGCTCGGTGGCGGGCAGGTCCGGGTTCCACACCGGCTTGGGGGTGGCGCTGCGGTGCTGGACGCGGCAGCGGCGCAGCCCGGCGACGGCCGAGCCGTGGGTGCCGTCGACCTGGAACTCGACGAGTTCGTCGCGGTTGACCCGTACCGCCCAGGAGGAGTTGATCTGGGCGACGGCTCCGCCTGCCAGCTGGAAGATTCCGTAGGCGGCGTCGTCGGCGGTGGCCGCGTACGGCTTGCCGCGCTCGTCCCAGCGCTGCGGGATGTGGGTCGTGACCTGCGCCTGGACCGTGGTGACACGGCCGAACAGCTCATGCAGCACGTACTCCCAGTGCGGGAACATGTCGACGGTGATGCCGCCGCCGTCCTGCGCACGGTAGTTCCAGGAGGGGCGCTGCGACTCCTGCCAGTCGCCCTCGAAGACCCAGTAGCCGAACTCACCGCGTACGGAGAGGATCTGGCCGAAGAAGCCGGCGTCGATCAGCCGCTTGAGCTTCAGCAGACCCGGCAGGAAGATCTTGTCCTGGACGACGCCGTGCTTGATGCCGGCGCTCCGCGCGAGGCGCGCCAGGTCGAGCGCGCCGTCGAGATCCGTCGCCGTCGGCTTCTCGGCGTAGATGTGCTTGCCCGCCGCGATGGCCTTCCTGACGGCTTCGACGCGGGCCGACGTGACCTGCGCGTCGAAGTAGATCTCCACGGTCTCGTCGGCGAGGACGGCGTCCAGGTCGGTGGACCATTCGGTCAGACCGTGCCGCTCGGCGATCTCCTTGAGTGCGTGCTCCCTGCGGCCGACGAGAACCGGCTCGGGCCACAGGACGTCGCCGTCCCCGAGGCCGAGGCCGCCCTGATCGCGGATCGCGAGGACGGACCGCAGCAGATGCTGCCGGTATCCCATCCGCCCCGTGACGCCGTTCATGGCGATCCGCACTGTCCTGCGTGTCACGAAGTTCCCTCCATACGACCCTAGCAAGCGCTTTCTATACGGTATGAAGCTAGCCTGCGACCACGGTCGGGGACAAGAGCCCCACCGCGATCCGCTGTATCACCCATGGACCGAGCCCCGACGGAGGAACCGCGATGACAGTCACCCTGGCGGATGTGGCGGCCCGCGCCCGGGTGTCGCCCGCCACCGTCTCGCGTGTGCTGAACGGCAACTACCCCGTCGCCGCCGCCACCCGGGACCGGGTGCTGCGGGCGGTGGACGACCTCGACTACGTACTCAACGGCCCGGCCAGCTCGCTCGCCGCCGCCACCTCCGACCTGGTGGGCATCCTCGTCAACGACATCGCCGACCCGTTCTTCGGGATCATGGCGGGGGCCGCGCAGGCGGAGATCGGCGGTCTGGAGAGCGGGGGCCGCGCGGGCGGCGAGAAGCTCGCCGTCGTCTGCAACACCGGCGGCTCGCCCGAGCGCGAACTGACCTATCTCACCCTGCTCCAGCGCCAGCGCGCGGCGGCCGTCATCCTCACCGGCGGCGCCCTGGAGGACCCGGCGCACATCGCGGCGATGGCGGCGAAGCTGGCGAGGCTCGCTGACGCGGGCACGGCGGTCGTGCTGTGCGGCCGGCCGCCGCTGCCGGACAGCGAGGCGATCGTGGCGTCGCTCGCCTTCGACAACCGGGGCGGCGGACGGCGGCTGACGGAGCATCTGCTCGCGCTCGGCCACCGCAGGATCGGCTATGTGGCGGGCCCGCAGGAGCGCACCACCACCCGGCACCGCCTGGAGGGCCACCGCGAAGCGCTGCGGGCCGCCGACGTACCCGAGGACCTGACGGTCGACCAGGACCTGCTGACGTTCCACGGCCCGTACACCCGGCGCTCCGGGTACGAGGCGACGGTGGAACTGCTGCGCCGCGCCCCCGACCTGACCGCCGTGGTCGCCGCCAACGACACGGTCGCGCTGGGCGCCTGCGCCGCCATACGCGACAAGGGGCTGCGCATCCCGCAGGACGTCTCCGTCGCGGGCTTCGACGACCTGCCGTTCTCGGTGGACGCGGTCCCGGCGCTCACGACCGTACGGCTGCCGCTGTACGAGGCGGGCGCGCGGGCCGGCCGGCTGGCGATGGGCCGGGAGACACCCCCGCCCGGCGGTATCGCGACGATCTCGGCGGAGCTGATGGCACGCGCCTCGACGGCGCCGCCCCGGGGGGCGTGAGGCGTCCGCGCCCGCTGAGTGGGCAGAGGTGAGAACCGGAGCCGACGTGTACGCGGCCCTCGCCCTTCGGAAAGGAACCATCACGTGAAGTTCGCGTTCTCCACCCTGGGAGTGCCGGGGCTGCCCGTCTCGGACGTGCTGGGACTCGCCACCACCGCCGGCTACCAGGGCGTGGAGCTGCGGGCCCACCCCGAGGAGCCCGCGCATCCCGGCATCGGGCCCCGGGAGCGGGCCGCCGTGGCCGACGAGTTCAAGCGCGCGGGGGTGGAGATCCTGGGGATCGCCGGATACGCGCGGGTCGCGGACCCGGCAGCCGACGACGAGGCGCTGCGCGCCGAGCTGGAGGGCCTGCTACGCCTCGCGGCGGATCTGGGCGCGCCCTTCGTCCGCGTCTTCCCCGGCGGCGAGGACGCGGCGGAGCCGTCCGAAGCGGACGCCGCTGCGGCGCGCCGGCTGGGCGCGGCGGCCGAGGTGGCGGCCGACCTCGGCGTACGGATCCTGCTGGAGACCCACGACTCGCACCGCACGGGCGCGGCGGCGGCCCGGGTGGTGGGCCCGGTGGGCCACCCGCAGGTGGGCGTCCTCTGGGACCTGATGCACACCTGGCTGGGCGGCGAGTCCCCCACCGTCACCCACGCGGCGCTCGGCCCGTACCTCGGCTACGTCCAGGTGAAGGACATCGCGTCTGCCGACGACACCACTCCCCTGGCCCTGGGCGCGGGCGTGCTGCCGCTGGCAGAGTGCCTGTCGCTGCTGGCCGACGACGCGTGGGTCTGCTGGGAGTACGAAAAGCGCTGGTACCCCGCGGCAGCCGCCCTCCCGCCCCAGCTGCGCGCGGGCCGCGAGTACCTGGCGTCGCTGCGCGCCTGAGGCCCGGCCGGACGCCGGCCGCACGCCGCCTGCCCCCGCGAGGCGCCGCGCGGCGCTGTC
>NZ_JTIY01000001.1:3602274-3614933 GCF_000818175.1 Streptomyces sp. AcH 505 | reverse complement strand
GGCGCTGTCGTGGCGGGCCCCGCGCGTCCTCCTTTCAGCCGCGCACCCCTTGACTGGTAGTTACTTTCTGGATAACGGTGAACCCCTGAAAGTTTCCTTCACCCCTCACAGCGCACGGCCGGAAGGAGCACCTGTGCACGACCGGAACATCTCCAGACGCACCCTCCTCAGCTCAACCGCCGTAGCGGCGGCAGCCGTTGCCTCGACTGCCGCCGTCACCACGACCGCCACGGCGGCGGTGCCGGGGCGGCGGGACAGTGCGCGTGCGCGCGCCCGTCTCCGCCGCGTCATCGCCCGGATGAGCCTGGAGGAGAAGGTCGGGCAGCTCTTCGTCATGCGGGTGTACGGGCACTCGGCGACCGCTCCCGACCAGGCGGACATCGACGCCAATCTCACCGAGATCGGCGTCCGCACGGCGGCCGAGCTGATCGAGAAGTACGACGTCGGCGGGATCATCTACTTCGCCTGGGCGCACAACACCCGCGACCCGCACCAGATCGCCGCGCTCTCCAACGGCATCCAGAAGGCCGGTCTCGCCAAGGAGACCCCCGTACCGCTGCTGGTGGCCACCGACCAGGAGCACGGCATCGTCTGCCGCATCGGCAAGCCCGCGACGCTGCTGCCGGGCGCGATGGCGTACGGGGCCGGGCGCTCGCACGACGACGCCCGTACGGCGGGCCGGATCGCCGGTGCCGAGCTGGCGGCGATGGGCGTCCGGCAGGACTACGCGCCGGACGCCGACGTGAACGTCAATCCGGCCAACCCGGTCATCGGCGTACGCTCCTTCGGCGCGGACCCGCAGGCCGTCGCCGGCCTGGTCGCCGCGCAGGTCAGCGGGTACCAGAGCGCCGGGATCGCCTCCACGGTCAAGCACTTCCCGGGGCACGGCGACACGAAGGACGACAGTCACTTCGCCATCCCGACCATCAACCACACCGTCGAGCAGTGGACGGAGATCGACGCCCCGCCGTTCAAGGCCGCGATCGACGCCGGCATCACGGCGATCATGACGGCGCACATCATCGTCCCCGCCCTCGACCCGAGCGGTGACCCGGCGACGCTCTCGCACCCCATCGTGACCGGCGTGCTGCGCGAGCAGCTCGGCTACGACGGTGTCGTGATCACCGACGCGCTCGACATGGCCGGCGTACGGGAGAAATACGGCGACGACCGGGTGCCGGTCCTCGCCGTCAAGGCCGGCATCGACCAGCTGCTGAACCCGCCGGACTTCCCGCTCGCCTACAACTCCGTGCTGGCGGCGGTCAAGAGCGGTGAGATCAGCGAGGAGCGCGTCGAGGAGTCCGTCCTGCGCATCTTCGAACTCAAGGACCGGCTGGGCCTGTTCGACGATCCGTACGTCGCGGAGCGGGAGGTGGACCGGGTCGTCGGCACCCGCGCGCATCTGGCGGCGGCCGACCGGATCGCCGAGCGGACCACCACGCTGCTCGTCAACAAGGACGGGCTGCTGCCGCTGAGCCGCCGCAAACAGCGCGAAGTGCTCGTCGTCGGCGCCGATCCGGCCTCGCCCTCGCTCTCGGACGGACCGCCCACCAAGGTCGTCGCGGGCGCCCTGACCGAGCTGGGCTTCGACGCCACCGCCCTGTCCACCGGTACGGCCCCGACGGCGGCGCAGATCGACGCGGCGGTCGCCGCGGCCGAGGGCAAGGACGTGGTGGTCGTCGCCACCTATAACGTCTCGGCGACCAGCTCGCAGCGCACGCTGGTCAGTTCACTGATCGCGACCGGCGTACCGGTGGTCACGCTCTCCATCCGCAATCCGTACGACATCGCCCAACTGCCGGACGTACGCGCCTCGGTCGCCGCCTACGCCTGGACCGACGTCGAACTCCGGGCGGCGGCGCGGGTGATCGCGGGCAAGGCGCGCCCGCGCGGACGGCTGCCCGTCCCCGTACAGCGCGCCGACGACCCGGCGCGGGAGCTGTATCCCATCGGGTACGGGCTCGGTTACTAAACCCGTCCGGCCTGGACCCCGGCATGGCTGAGGGCGGGAGAGGATTCCTCTCCCGCCCTCAGCACCGGCGAGTTACGGCCTCAGCGCCGGCTCCCGCTCGATGTTCCGTGCGTCGAGCTTCGCGTCGAAGCGCGCCAGCGGCTTCGCCTTCGCCTCGTCCTGCTGGACGGCGGCCGGTGCGACGCCCGCCCAGTCGAGGATCCTGGCCGTGGCCTTCGCCTTCTGGTCGGCGACCAGACCCGCCACGTTCGCACCGTGGTTGGCACCCGGCGCCGTGAACACGTAGCTGTCACGCGCCCCGTGGCCGACCCGGAAGCGCTCGGAGCCCCACGGGTCGTTCTGCCCGTACACGAACAGCATGTGGTCCGCGTGGTGCCGGACCCAGTTGTCGACGTCCGGCATCACCCGCGGGTCGAACTTCATCGGGATGTCGCGCGGCACGAAGTTGCGCGGCGGCTGGTAGCCGTAGCGGCTCAGGTTGCCCAGGTACGACTGCTTGATGTCGGGCGAGCCGAGCTGGGTGCCCGCCTGGTAGTAGTACGGCGTGTACTGCTCAAGACCCTGGTCCGTGTAGGCGGAGAAGCCGGAGATCTGGTCGACGATGTCGTAGATCTCCTGGTCGGACGCGGTGGCGGCCGGGATCTCCGCGCAGTCGGACACCAGGCTGTACTGCCAGAACGCCCAGACGAAGTCGAGGACGACCGCCTCGTACGCCTTGTCGAGGGTGCCGACGGTGGTGAACGTGGCGCCGTTGGCCTCCGCCCACTCCTTGTACAGCTTCTCCAGCGGCGCCCGCCGGATCAGCGCCTCGCGCTGCACCGCGTCGAGCTTGTCGCGGCACTCCTTGGTGCCGACCTGGGTGAAGAACCGGTCGTACGCCGAATCCTCCTTGTTCACCACGTCGTTGGGCGCGACGTACGCGACGACACCGTCCATGTCACGCGGGTAGTAGCGCTCGTAGTACGTGGCGGTCATCCCGCCCTTCGAGCCGCCCGTGGCCAGCCAGTTGGCCCGGTAGATCTTCTTCAGCGCGCTGAAGATCCGGTGCTGGTCACTGGCCGCCTGCCAGATGTCCAGCTTGGACCAGTCGGCGGGCTGCGGCCGGGACGGGGTGAAGTAGCGGTACTCCAGCGAGACCTGGTTGCCGTCCACGATCTGCGTCGGCTCGCTGCGGCTCGCGTTGGTGGAGACGTTGTAGCCGCCGGTGAAGAAGACCGTCGGCCGGCTGGTGTCCTTGTGCAGCAGCGTCAGCCGCTGCTGGAAGGTGCCCTTGGACGGGTGGCGGTGGTCGATCGGCTGGGTGTAGTTGAGGACGAAGAAGCGGTAACCGGCGTACGGCTTCTCCTGGATCAGGCTCATCCCCGGGATGGCGAGGATACGGTCCTTGATGTCCTGGGAGGCCGTGGCGGCCCCGGCGGTCTGGTGGGCCGCACTGTCACGTTCGGCGGCGGTGGCCGCACCGGCTGTGCTCGCCGCGCCTATGAGCAGCACGAGGGACAACAGCCATCTCAGCGCCTTGCGCATTCACACTCCCTGTGTTCATGTCAGACGCCGCGAACCTAACCCGTCCCCGACCCGCACCGCCAGACCCCCACCCGCACCGCGGGGGCCCTCACACCACGGCGGGCTCGCCCTCGCCCACGAATCCCTCGCCGATGAAACTCGCCCACAGCCGCGCGTACCGCCCGTCCAGCGCCAGCAGTTCGCTGTGGGTGCCGTCCTCCACGACCCGGCCGTGGTCCATCACGACCACCCGGTCGGCGCGCGCCGCCGTGGTCAGCCGGTGGGCGACCACCAGCGTCGTACGGCGTCCGCTGAGCCGGTCGGTCGCCTGGTTGACCAGGGCCTCGCTCGCGAGGTCCAGCGCCGCCGTCGCCTCGTCGAGCAACAGGATGTCCGGGTCGACGAGTTCGGCGCGGGCCAGCGCCATGAGCTGCCGCTGGCCCGCCGACAGGTTGCGGCCGCGCTCGGCGACCTCGTGCAGATACCCGCCGTCCAGCGTCGCGATCATCTCGTGCGCGCCGACGGCGCGGGCCGCCGCCTCGACCTCGGCGTCGGTCGCCTCGGGCCGCCCGTACGCGATGGCGTCACGGACCGTACCGGCGAACAGGTACGCCTCCTGCGGCACGACGCCGAGCCGGTGGCGGTAGGCCGTCAGGTCCAGGTCGCGCAGGTCGACGCCGTCGGCCGTGACCCGGCCGCCCGTCGGATCGTAGAACCGGGCGACCATCTTGACCAGCGTCGACTTGCCGGCGCCCGTCTCGCCGACGAAGGCGACGGTCTGGCCCGCCGGGATCCGCAGATCGACCCCGCGCAGCGCCGCCTCCTCCTTGCCCACGCTCTCGCTCGTGTACGTGAAGTCGACGTCCTCGAAGGCGATCTCGCCGCGCAGCGAGGTGACCACCACCGGCTTCCCCGCGGCGACCGTCGAGGTGGGCTCCTGGAGCAGTTCCTGGATCCGGCCCAGCGAGACCGTCGCCTGCTGGTAGCCGTCGAAGACCTGCGACAGCTGCTGCACCGGCGCGAAGAACAGGTCGATGTAGAGCAGGTAGGCGACCAGCGCGCCGGTGGTCAGCGTGCCCGCCTCGACCCGCCCGGCGCCGACGATCATCACGGCGGCGGCGGCCACCGACGACAGCAGCTGGACGAAGGGGAAGTAGACCGAGATCAGGAACTGGCCCCGGACCCGGGCCTCGCGGTAGTGCTCGCTGCGGGCCGTGAACCGCGCGTCGCCGTCCCTCTCGCGCCGGAACGCCTGCACGACGCGCAGTCCAGAGACCATCTCCTGAAGGTCGGCGTTGACGACGCTGATGCGCTCACGCGCCAGCTGGTACGCCTTGACGCTCTTGCGGCGGAAGAAGAAAGTACCGGCGAACATCACGGGCAGGGTCGCGAAGACCACCAGCGCCAGCTGGATGTCGATGACCATCAGCACCGCGAGGATGCCGAAGAAGGTGACGACGGAGACGAAGGCGGTGACGAGTCCGGTCTGCAGGAACGTGGACAGCGCGTCCACGTCCGTGGTGATCCGGGTCATGATCCGGCCGGTCAGCTCGCGCTCGTAGTAGTCGAGGCCGAGCCGCTGGAGCTGCGCGAAGATCTTCAACCGCAGTGCGTACAGCACGCGTTCGCCGGTGCGGCCGGTCTTGCGGGTCTCGCCGATCTGCGCGGCCCACTGGACGGCGACCACGAGCAGACCGAGCGCGGAGGCCGCCCACACCGCGCCGAGCGCCAGCTTGTTCACGCCCTCGTCGATGCCGTGCCGGATCAGGATAGGCAGCAGCAGGCTCATCCCCGCGTCCACGGCGACGAGCGACAGGCTCACCAGCAGCGGCAGCCCGAAGCCGCGCAGCAGCCGGCGCAGACCGTACGACTCCTCGGCGGCGACCGCGCGTGCCTCGTCCACCTCGGGGATGTCCGCGGCCGGCGGCAACGCCTCGACCTGGGCGAGCAGTTCGGGTGTCGCGCCGGGCGCGGCCGAGTCCGGGTGCGGGGTCTCGTCGCGCTCCCACAGCGCCGACGTGATGCCGCGCTCGGCGTCGAACTCGGCGTCCAGCTCCTCCCGTACGGTGTGCTCGTCCGCCAGTGCCGCCTCGGCGAGCGCCTCCGCGTCGGGGAGCGCCACATGGCCCGGCGAGACCTCGCCCAGCTCCTCGGGGTCGGTCAACAGCCGCCGGTAGAGGGCCGAGTCGCGCTGCAGCTCCTCGTGCGTGCCGATGGCGGCGAGCCTGCCCGCCTCCAGGACGGCGATCCGGTCGGCGAGGTTGAGCGTGGAGCGGCGGTGGGCGATGAGCAGCGTCGTCCGCCCGGCCATCACCCCGCGCAGCGCCTCGTGGATCTCGTGCTCCACCCGGGCGTCGACCGCCGACGTGGCGTCGTCGAGGAGCAGCAGCCGCGGGTCGGAGATGATCGCGCGGGCCAGCGCGACGCGCTGGCGCTGGCCGCCGGAGAGGGTCAGCCCCTGTTCGCCGACCTTGGTGTCGTAGCCGTCGGGCAGCGCGCTGATGAAGCCGTGGGCCTGGGCGGCGCGGGTGGCGGCGTAGATCTCCTCGTCCGTGGCGTCCGGCTTGCCCTGGGCGATGTTGGAGCGGACGGTGTCGGAGAACAGGAAGCTGTCCTCGGGCACGAGCCCGATCGCGCCGCGCAGCGAGTCGTACGTCAGCTCGCGCACGTCGTGGCCGCCGACGAGGACGGCGCCGTGCGTCACGTCGTAGAAGCGCGGTACGAGCAGCGAGATGGTGGACTTGCCGCTGCCCGACGAGCCGACGACGGCCACGGTCTCGCCGGCCCGCATCTCCAGGGAGAAGCCGTCGAGTACCGGCCGGCCTTCCTCGTACGCGAAGGACACGTCGTCGAACTCGACGGACGTCTCGGCGTCGGCGGGCAGTTCCTTCGTGCCCTCGGTCATGGTCGGTTCGGTGTCGATGAGTTCGAGGACCCGCTCGACGCCCGCCCTGGCCTGCTGCCCGATGGTCAGCACGACGGCGAGGCTCCTGACCGGGCCGACGAGCTGGGAGAGATACGTGGAGAAGGCGACGAAGGTGCCGAGGCTGATGTGGCCACGGGTGGCGAGCCAGCCGCCGAGGGCCAGCATCGCGACCTGGCCGAGGGCGGGTACGGCCTGGAGCGCGGGCGTGTAGCGGGCGTTGAGCCGGATGGCGCGCAGCCGCCCGGCGAACAGCCGTCCGCCGACCGCGCGGAGCTTGCCGGTCTCCTGGTCCTCCTGGCCGAAGCCCTTGACGACGCGCACCCCGGTGACCGCGCCTTCGACGACCCCCGCGACGGCGGCGGCCTGCGACTGGGCGTACCAGGTGGCGGGGTGCAGCTTGGTGCGGCTGCGGCGGGCGATGACGTAGATGGCGGGGGCGACGGCCAGCGCGATCAGCGTCAGCGGCAGCGAGAGCCACGCCATGATCACCAGCGAGACCACGAAGAGGAGGAGGTTGCCGATCGTCATCGGCAGCATGAAGAGCAGGCCCTGGATGAGCTGCAGGTCACTCGTGGCGCGCCCGATGACCTGGCCGGTGGAGAGCTTGTCCTGGCGCCGCCCGTCGAGCCGGGTGATGGTGCGGTAGATCTCGGTCCGCAGATCGTGCTGGACGTCGAGGGCGACCCGGCCGCCGTGGTAGCGGCGGAGGTACGTCATGAAGTAGACGACGACCGCCGAGGCGATCAACAGGGAGGTCCAGACGGCGAGGGAGCGGGTGCCCGAGCCGATCACGTCGTCGATGACGATCTTGGTGATCAGCGGGATGAAGGCGGTGACGGCCATGGCGACGAGCGAGGCGCCGAGGGAGATCAGCACCTTGGTGCGGTAGCGCCAGGCGTATCCGGCGAGCCGCCGCACCCAGCTCTGCGCGGGGGCCTCACGGTCGCCCGCCCCGCCCTGCGCCGCGCCCCCCGCCCGGCCTTCCCCCGCCGTCGGTTCCTCCGCCGCTGTCCTGTCCTCCGCCTGTCCTGCCGCCACCGATGCCGCCTCCCGCTGTGCTGTTCTGCCGGAAGGCTCCAACGTAGGCGACCTCGCGTTTCATCCCGCCGTAATAAATACGGGCCCTTGGTCCTAGGACCCTTCGGGGAGGTGCGAGGGCGCGAACATCTTGAGCAGGGCCGGGAGCACGACCACCGAGGGACCCGGCGTCGCGAGGGCCTTCGCCAGGTCGTCGCGGAGCGCGTCGATGCTGGTACGGGTCGCCGGGACGCCGAAGGACTCGGCCAGCGCGACGAAGTCGGGGCGGGCCAGTTCGGTGCCCGTCGTCTCGCCGTACGCGTCCGTCATGTACTCGCGCAGGATGCCGTACCCGCCGTCGTCCACAATCAGCCAGGTGACTGACAGGTCGTACTGGCGTGCGGTGGCCAGTTCGGCGATGGAGTACATCGCGCCGCCGTCCCCCGACACCGCCAGCACCGGCTTCGTACGGTCGGCGACAGCGGCGCCGAGCGCGGCCGGGAAGCCGTAGCCGAGGCCGCCCGCTCCCTGTCCCGAGTGCATCGGGCCCGGCCAGGCCGACCAGGCCCAGTACGCCAGGATCGTCATGTCCCAGAAGCTCGGCGAGGTCATGGGCAGCGCGTCACGCACGGAGGCGAGGATCCGCTGCTCCACGCTCAGGTCCTGTGCGGCGAGCCGCGCCCGTACCCGCTCCAGAACGGTACGGACCGACGCCGTGGCCGCCGCCGACGCGGCCTGGAGGTCGGTGCGCTCGGGCACCGAGTCCAGCAGGGCCGCGAGGGCGGTCCTGGCGTCCGCGTGGATGCCGAGCGCCGGGTGGTTGGACTCCAGCTTGCCGAGGTCGGCCTCGATGTGGATCACCCGGCCGCGCGGCCGGAACGTGTGGTAGTTCGAGGTCAGTTCGCCGAGCCCGGAGCCGACCACCAGCAGCACGTCGGCGTCTTCGAGGAAGTCGGTGGTGTGCCGGTCCTCCAGCCAGGACTGGAGCGACAGCGGGTGCTCCCAGGGGAAGGCGCCCTTGCCGCCGCAGGTGGTGACGACCGGCGCAGCCAGCTTCTCGGCGAGCGCGCGGAGCTTGCCCGCCGCGTCGGCCCGTACGACCCCGCCGCCCGCGATGATCGCGGGGCGGGCCGCCTGCGACAGCAGATGCGCGGCGACGGCGGTCAGCTCGGGGCGGGGGTCGAGGTCGCGCGGGGTGGCGTCCATCGCGGAGACCACCGGGAGCGTCGTCTCCGCGAGCAGCACGTCCTGCGGGATCTCCACCCAGACCGGGCCGTGCGGGGCGGTCAGCGCCGACTCCCAGGCGGCGGCGATCGCCGAGGGGATCTGCGAGGCGGTGCGCACGGTGTGCACGGACTTCACGATGTCGCGGAACGACGCCTGCTGGTCGCGCAGCTCGTGCAGATAGCCGTGCCGGCCGCCGCCGAGCCCGGCCGACGGCACCTGGCTGGAGATGGCCAGGACGGGCGCCGAGGCCGCCGCCGCCTCCTGGAGCGCGGCGAGCGAGGTCAGCGCGCCGGGCCCGGTGGACAGCATCAGCGGGGCGACCTCGCCGGTGACCCGGCCGTACGCGTCGGCGGCGAAGCCCGCGTTGTTCTCGACGCGCAGCCCGATGTACGCCAGGTCGGAGCGGCGCAGCGCGTCGAACATGCCGAGCGCGTGCTGGCCCGGCAGCCCGAAGACGGTGGTGGCGCCGAGGCCGTACAGCGACTCGACGACGAGGTCGCCGCCGGTGCGCCCGGCGGGCGGCGCGAGGGCCGCCGCCGTCTGCTCGGGGGTCAGCCGGACCGGTTCGTCGTGGTGGTCGTGTGTCACTGCGCAGCAGCCTCCAAAGCCTTCGCGTCCGCAATCTGCCGGGACATGATCGTCGTCAGCTCGTACGCGGTGTGCGATGCGGCCACGGACGTGATCTCCGCATGATCGTACGCGGGGGCCACCTCGACCACGTCGGCCGAGACCAGCCGGCAGGAGGCCAGACCACGGATGATCTCCAGCAGTTCGCGCGAGGTGAGACCGCCCGCCTCGGGCGTTCCGGTGCCCGGCGCGTGGGCCGGGTCCAGTACGTCGATGTCGACGGAGATGTACAGCGGCCGCTCGCCGATGCGCTGGCGCAACTGGTCGGTGACTTCGGCCACACCGCGCCGCATGACGTCGGCCGATGTGACGATGCCGAAGCCCATCTTCGCGTCGTCGTCCAGATCGCTCTTGCCGTAGAGCGGTCCGCGCGTGCCGACGTGGGACAGCGCCTCGGTATCGAGGATGCCCTCCTCGACGGCCCGGCGGAACGGGGTGCCGTGGGTGTAGGCGGCGCCGAAGTAGGTGTCCCAGGTGTCCAGATGGGCGTCGAAGTGGAGCAGCGCGACCGGGCCGTGCTTCTTGGCGACGGACCGCAGGAGCGGCAGCGCGACGGTGTGGTCGCCGCCGAGCGTCATCAGCCGGGCGCCGGTGGCGAGCAGCGCGTCGGCTGCGCCCTCGATGGTCTCGACGGCCTCACCGATGTCGAACGGGTTCGCCGCGATGTCGCCGGCGTCGGCGACCTGCGCGAGTGCGAACGGCGAAGCGTCCTGCGCCGGGTTGTAGGGGCGCAGCAGCCGGGACGCCTCGCGGATCGCGTTGCCGCCGAAGCGGGCGCCCGGCCGGTAGGAAACGCCCGCGTCGAAGGGGACGCCGACGACGGCGACATCGGCGCTGCCGACCTCGTCCAGCCTGGGCAGCCGGGCGAAGGTGGCGGGTCCCGCGTAGCGGGGGACGCGGGAGGAGTCGACGGGGCCTCGCGGCTGCGCGGTGGCGCTCATGCGTGCTGCCTGCTTTCTTCGGTTTTCGGGTGTTCCGGCGCCGGGTCGGGACGGCCGGCCAGGCGCTCGCGCCAGGCGGCCAGTACGGCGGGGTCGGTGGGCTTCGTCGCCAGGCTGACGGCGACGTAGGAGACGAGCGAGGAGAGCAGCCCGTAGTAGATCGGCTCGTTGGCGAGGACGCCGTAGCCCGCCATCAGCGCGACGACCACCACGCCGCCCACACTCACCCCGGCCAGCGCGCCGTTGACGTTGCCGCGCCGCCAGAGCAGGCCGCCGAGGATCGGTACGAGCAGCCCGCCGACGAGGAGGTTGTAGGCGACGGTCAGCGCCTGGACGACGTCGTTGAGCGCGATGGCGACGGCGATCACGCCGACGCCCATGAGCAGGATGAAGGCGCGGTTGCCCCTGACCTCGTCGCGGTCGCTCCCGTCCTCGTCGCGGACCCTCCCCCGCAGCCGGGACCAGATGTCGTTGTTGGCGACGGTGGCACAGGCGATCAGCGCGCCCGACGACGTCGACATGACGGCGGCGAGCGCGGCGGCCAGCACCAGACCCCTTACGCCCACCGGCAGTTCGTCCTTGACGATGGTCGCGAACGCGTCGTCCGCGCTGCCCAGGTTCGGGTACAGCACCTTGGCGGCGGTCCCGATGACCGCGCCGGCCAGCGCGTACACCAGGCAGTACGTCCCGGCGACGGTGCCGCCCCAGCGGGCGACCTTGTCGCCGCGCGCGGTGAACACCCGCTGCCAGATGTCCTGTCCGATGAGCATGCCGAAGGTGTAGATCAGCACATAGGTGAAGATCGTCTCGCCGCCGATCCCGAACGGTGAGAAGTACGTGTGCGGCAGCCGGTCCTTCATTTCGGCGAAACCGCCCGCCTTGGCCACGGCGATCGGCAGCAGGAGCAGCAGCACGCCGAGCGTCTTGACGACGAACTGCACCATGTCGGTGAGGGTGATCGACCACATGCCGCCGAGCGTCGAGTACGCGACGACGATCGCACCGCCGAGGATGATCGCGACGGTCCTGTTCATGTCGAACAGCACGTCGAAGATCGTGGCGTACGCGATGGTCGAGGTGACGGCGAGCATCAGCGTGTAGGCCCACATCACGACGCCGGAGATCAGTCCGGCCCGGCCGCCGTAGCGCAGGTCGAGCATCTCGGAGACGGTGTAGACCCGGAGCCGGGCGATGCGCGCGGAGAAGAAGATCGACAGCGCCAGGATGCCGAGGCCGATGGTGAAGACCATCCAGGCGCCCGACAGGCCGTGCGTGTAGCCGAGGCCGACACCGCCGATGGTGGAGGCGCCGCCGAGGACGATGGCCGACATCGTGCCGGAGTACATCCACGGGCCGAGCCTGCGGCCCGCCACCAGGAACTCGCTCTTGGACTTGGCGCGGCGCATGCCCCACCAGCCCATGGCGAGCATGCCGAGGAGATAGACCACGATCACCGCGTAGTCGACACCCATGGTTGTCCTCCGTCTCGTCGGCTGCCTTGCGAGAAGACGCTAGGTGGCCACCGGCAAACGAAGAAGTGTACGTTTCCTCTGTTCTCACCGCCGCAGCTGGATGGATCATCCATGCCGGACCCCACAGCGTCCCCGCCCACCCCGCCGATCCCGCTGAGCGCGATGCTCGCGGACCGGACACTGGACCTGAGGCTGGTGGCGGGCCCGTCGGCCGCCGCCGGCGTCGACGTCGACGTACCGGTGCACTGGGTGCACACGTCGGAGATGGCCGACCCGTACCCGTATCTCCTCGGCGGTGAGCTGCTGCTGACCGCGGGCGTGCAGCTCACCGGCGCGAACGCCGACCGCTATGTGGCGCGGGTCGTCGAGGCGGGCGCCGCGGCGCTCGGCTTCGGGGTGACACCGGTGTACGACACGGTGCCGCCCTTCCTGGTCGAGGCGTGCGAGCGGCATGCGCTGCCGCTGCTGGAAGTACCGCCGCACACCCCGTTCACCTCGGTGGCGCGCGGGGTGTGGCGGCTGATGGCGGAGGCGCGCCACCGCGAACTGCGCCGGGTGACCGAGGCCCAGCAGGGCCTGGCGGCCGCCGCCGCGCGCCCCGACCCGGTACCGGCCGTCCTGCGCCAGCTCGCGGTACGGCTCGACGGCAGCGCCGTCCTGTTCGCGCCGGACGGCACGGAGCTGCACGCGACGGGCAGGGCCCAGTCGCCGGCGGCGCGCGAGGCGCTGCGCCGCCTGGCGACGGTGGTGACCCCGCAGACCACCGCGCCCTCCGCCCCCACCTCGGCGACGGACACCGCGGACAGCACCCACCTCACGGCGTACGCCCTGGGTGACAGCGAGGGGCCCGTCCTCGGCATCGCGGCGGCGCGGCGCGACCCCGGCGACCACACCGTCGCGGGGGTCGCCGTCGTCCTGCTGTCGCTGCTGACCGCCCCCCACCAGGGCGCGGCCGAAGCCGGCCGCTCGGCGGT
>NZ_JTIY01000001.1:3592031-3602249 GCF_000818175.1 Streptomyces sp. AcH 505 | reverse complement strand
CCGCCGAGGCGGCGCCCCTGCTGGGCCCGGGCCCCTGGACGGTGGTCCACGCCCGCGGCGGCGCCACCCCGTTCGCCGCAGGCGCGCTGGCCGCCGCGCTGGGCAGCGCCCTGTACGAGACGGCCGGGACCGCCGTCCGCGTCGTCACCGACCACGAGGTCACCCCCCAGCCCGGCTGGACCCTGGGCGTGAGCGACCCGGTCACCCCGCCCGACCTGCCGACAGCCGCCCTGCGCGCCGAACGCGCCCTGCACCGCGCCGAGGCCACCCGTACCGCCCTGGTACGCCACCACGAGACGGGCCTGACCGGCCTGGTGGCCCCGGAGGAAGCCACGGCCCACGCCCGCACCCGGCTGGCCCCCCTGACCGACTCCCCCGCCCTGCTGGACACCCTCCGCACCTGGCTGTCCCTGCACGGCAGCTGGGACCGCACAGCGGTGGCCCTGACCATCCACCGCAACACGGTCCGCCAGCGCATCGCCCGCTGCGCGACACTCCTGGAGACGGACCTGGACGACGCGGACGTCCGCATGGAGCTGTGGTTCGACCTGCGCTGGCTCTGACGACCTGCGGAGTCCAGGCCCCGCTACCTCGGGTCACTCGCTGGCAGAGTCACGTCTCCCCCAGGCACGCTGCAGTCTTTCGAGCCGCTCCAGGGACCATGAGGTCCAAGGATGTTCGGTCCCCAGGACGCGCGCCCGCGTGTGCGCCACCAGCTCAGCCTGTGCCACTGCCTCGTCGTGCAGACCAAGCTCGCCGAGGACCCGGCTCAGTAACGCGCGAGCGGCGAGGGTCTTCGGGTGCTCCGGTCCGTAGGCACGCTCAAAAGCTACGACCACGTCGCGGACGAGGGGCAGCGCCCGGGTTTGCCGTCCGGCGACGATCAGCGCGAAGCCGTAATTCAGCTCAGCACTCAAGGTGATCGGGTGCGCCGGGCCGATCACGCTGTGGCAGTCCGACAGCAACTCGGCTCCGCCGACCGGGTCCAGCTCGGCCTCGGCAGCAAACTCCAGCAGGTATGTCCGCGCGATCAGCGTCGACGGGTGGCTCGCGCCAAGCGCGGCGGTCAGGCCGTCAATCGCCTGTCGCAACATCGACGCTGCCTCAGCCTTCTGATCAAGCGCCCAGGCGAGCACCGGAGAGAGCCCCACACAGCACTCCAGCGTTTCGACGGCACTCGCGCCAAACGCCGCGGTGCAGTCCGCGAGAGCGAGGCGATGGACCGCCTCCGCCTCCTCGTACCGCCCGAGCCGATAGAGGGACCGCCCCACACGCCGGCGGAGTGCGATCACCGCGGGGTGGTTCGGCCCGAGCAGCCGCGTCCCGCGCGCCACCGCGTCCTGTCCTACCGACAGGGCGGAGGCGAAATCTCCCGCCCGGTGAAGTGCGACCGCGAGCCGCAACGCGCACTCCAGCACCCGTGTCGCCGTCGCCTGTTCCACCTCGGTCCACTGAGCCGCCCGCCGCAGCAACGCCAGGGTGTGCGGCACGAACGGAGCGATGGGCGGATCCTCACGCGCCCACGGTTGCGTCACATCCGGCAGCACTGCGCTCAGCAGCTCTGCGGCTACGCGCACAAGCAGGTCTCGCTGCTCGGCCGGGGTGCCCCGAGCGATGCTTTCCAGCAGTACGCCGTGGGTCCGCAGGCAGCGGGGCGGACCGGGTACCAGGCGGGTGAGCGAGTGGTCGAGCAGACCTCGGAGCGCCGTTTCCACCCGAGCGCGAGGCAGCAGCGCGTCGACCCCCGCTCCTGTCAGCAGGGTGAGCGGCAACGGGTCGTGGGACCAGCAGCCGAGCAACTGCATCAACAGCGTGGCTTCGGGCAGGCCTTGGGCGCGCAGTGCGTCCAGTGACAATTCCCACGTACTGCTGGCGAGATGGCGGGACTGGTGGTCACCGCGGTACGTAGCCCCTTGGTCCAGGAGGTCGATGGGATCAGTCCCGTCGCCTCGGTCCAGGGCCCGGCCGTACTCCGCCATGCTCCACGGGCTGATCACCTGATGCGCCAGATAGCCGCCGGCAAGGGTGAGTGCCAGTGGCAGTCGGCCCAGCCGATCCGCGATCTCGGCCGCCTCCTCCACTGTGCCGCTCTCCGGTGCCAGGTCGCACAGCAGTTGCGCCGCGTCCTCCCGTGGCAGGACACCGACGTGGTGCAGCGTCGCCCCGGGCCACCAATGGGAGGCGACCTGCCGGGTGGTGACCAGTGTGATGCCGCGCGGACTGGTGCGCAGCCAACTGCCGTCGCGGAGTATGGCCGGGTCATCGGCGTTGTCCATCACCAGGAGCCACGGCTGGTCGGACCGGTCCAGCCGGTCCCACACCAGGTCGGCAGCCGCGCGCAGGCCGTTGCGCGCGGCGGTGAGCTCCCCCTCGCTCGCGCCACGGTCAGCGGCGACGGCGAGCATTCCCGCGCGTAGTGAGGCCAGATCGGGGGCGTTCACCCACAGTCCGACCCGACCGCCCTCGGCAGTCGCGAGACGAAAAACTTCCGAGGCGACGGCGGTCTTACCGCAGCCGCCCAGCCCGTGCAGGACGTAGACCTGATGAGCCCCGCCGTCTTCGAGGGCGGTCCGTAGCTGCGTCATCAGCTCCAGCCGATCGCGCAGGACCACCGGTGCGCGCCCCACCGCCGGTTGTCTGACGGAGTCGGGCGCGGCACCGACCGTGAAGGCAGCGTGACCGTGATGATGGTGCTCGGTGATGTGCTGATCCCCACGGCTCTGATAGACCCGGCCGTCGCCCTCCGCCCGTCCCTCGGTCGATCCGCTCACCGTTCGGTGATACGCAGGTCGCGACCTGCCTGGTAGATCTTGGCGTTGCCGGCGGCGCTGGCGCGCTGTGAGAAGGTCACATCGGCGTCGGTACCGGGCGCCAGATCGTTCAGCAGCTTCCGCAGCTCCACCGCGAGCTGGGGCTGTTCAGTCAGCAGCCGCCGAATCCGGCCCTGCCACTCAGCGGCCAATTCCTGCTCGGCGGTCGGATCTGCGGCCAGGTCCTCCCGGGTGCTGTGGAGTTCGTCGGCCACCGCGTCAGCACGCTCGGGCCGAGCCCGCTGCCACAGGGCGACGACCCCGTCCCTGGTGCGCTCCCAGGCGTCCGTCGCCATCAGAGCGACGAGAGTCGCGCTCGCGCTCTGGGCAAGCATGGTCAACTCCGAATCCATGGCGCATGCTCCTGCCGCTGCGGTCTCCTTCCCACCGTCAGTGAACGGTGGGCGGCCCGAGCGGGGCGATCTCCCGCTCGAAGAACTCAGAAAACTCCTCGCCCTTGGCGTACAGGGACTCGAACTCCGAGGTCGTTGTCTTGATCTCGTCAGGTTCGGTGAACCGAAGCGCCCCTGCTCCCTTCAGATCGTCGTCGTAGATCACGGCGTACATCACCGAACTTCCGAGGATGACGATCTCAGGCACCTGCGTTTCGCGCTCCAGATCAGCGATTTCCCGGGCATCCAAGACCCGGATCTGTTCGCCCAGTTCCGACCGGAGCCGGAAAGAGTTCATCTCCCATTGCAGGTAAGGGGAAACCGGGAACTCAACGACACGAATCCTGCGGAATGCCAGACTTCGTCGCGCGGCATCCCGGAAATACGCGGCAACCGAATCCCGCTCGCTCTCGATCAGCCGCAACGCCCCTGCCCAGTCCCCGGAAGCGAAGGCGTCCCAACTCGGCGAGCCCTGTTCTCTGAAGGTCTGGCCGCGCTCGATCTTGGCAAGGAGGCTGATGTCACTCTCGTAGACTCGGCCGAAGTCGGCGAGATAATCAGGCCTCTTGAGGAGCTCGCCAGCACCGTCGCGGAAGCAGTCAAACATGGGGAATATCCGCCTTCGCCGCGATGAGCATGTTTCTGGGAATGACGACGAGACGCTCATCGAGGCCGACGGAGACTCCGTCCGGCAGGCGGCTCCCGAGGGAAGCGGTGAGGTCACGTCCGATCACAGCGATGTCGCCGTTCTCCAACTCCCAGATGTCCGGGCATTCGGGGCCGGAATTGGTAGCACCCAGCTCCAGGGCCGACTTTCCGAGGCGTCTTTTGAAGTCTGTTTCCGGGTCCGCTTCCCACGGTCTGCTCATGCTGCCGCCCTCCCGCTCCACTGCGGGTCAACCTACCAGCGCTCGCTCGCCAAAGTCCTTGTCAAGTAGGGCATTTGGCCTGTTCGAATGAGCCGTTCAGCTGGGCAGGCCCAGTTCCCTGGCGATCAGCATGCGCTGGACCTCGCTCGTGCCCTCGCCGATCTCCAGGATCTTGGAGTCGCGCCACATCCTGGCCACCGGGTACTCGTTCATGAAGCCGTAGCCGCCGTGGATCTGGGTGGCCTCGCGGGCGTTGTCGACCGCGACCGTCGAGGAGTAGAGCTTCGCGAGGGCCGCTTCCTTCTTGAACGGTTCGCCGTGGACCAGACGGGACGCCGCGTCGCGCCAGCCGATGCGGGCCATGTGGGCGCGCATCTCCATGTCGGCCAGTTTGAAGGCGATGGCCTGGTTGGCGCCGATCGGGCGGCCGAAGGCGTGGCGTTCCTTGGCGTAGGTCACCGACTCGTCCACGCAGCCCTGGGCGAGGCCCGTCGCCAGGGCGGAGATCGCGATCCTGCCCTCGTCGAGGATGCGCAGGAACTGGGCGTAGCCGCGGCCCTCCTCGCCGAGGAGGTTCGTCAGCGGGACCCGTACGTCGGCGAAGGACAGTTCGCGGGTGTCCGAGGCGTTCCAGCCGACCTTCGAGTACGGGGGTGCGACCGTGAAGCCGGGGGTGCCGGAGGGGACGATGATCGAGGAGATCTCCGGGCGGCCGTCCGGCTTGCGGCCGGTGACGGCGGTGACCGTGACCAGGCCTGTGATGTCCGTGCCCGAGTTGGTGATGAAGCACTTCGTGCCGTTGATCACCCACTCGTCGCCGTCGCGTACGGCCGTCGTGCGGGTGCCGCCCGCGTCCGAGCCGCAGTCCGGCTCGGTCAGGCCGAAGGCGCCGAGCAGTTCGCCGACGCAGAGCCGGGGAAGCCACTCCTGCTTCTGCTCCTCCGTGCCGAAGCGGAAGACGGGCATCGCGCCGAGCGAGACGCCGGCCTCCAGGGTGATCGCCACCGAGGAGTCGACACGGGCCAGCTCCTCCAGGGCGATGCCGAGGGCCAGATAGTCGCCGCCCATGCCGCCGTACTCCTCGGGGAACGGCAGCCCGAACAGGCCCATCCGGCCCATCTCGCGCACGATCTCGTAAGGGAACTCATGGCGCTCGTACAGGTCGCCGATCTTGGGTGCGACGACCTCGTGGGCGAACTCCTCGACCGTACGGCGGAGTTCTTCGTGCTCGGTCGAGAGACGGTGGTCCAGGGACATCGAAGGTCACTCCTTGGGCGAGAGGGCGCGGACGGTGCGGGACGGGCTCGGGCGGCCCAACTGGTCGGCCATCCAGAGGCTGGTGGCGGTGAGCTTGCCGAGATCGACGCCCGATTCGACGCCCAGGCCTTCGAGCATCCACACGAGATCCTCGGTGGCGAGATTGCCGGTGGCGCTCTTCGCGAACGGGCAGCCGCCGAGGCCGCCCGCCGAGGCGTCCACGGTGGTCACGCCGTGCTGGAGCGCGGCGAAGGTGTTGGCCAGTGCTTGGCCGTACGTGTCGTGGAAGTGCACGCCGATGACGTTCGTCGGCACGCCCTCCTCGTTGAGCTGGGCGAGCAGGGTCTGTACGTGGCCGGGTGTGGCGACGCCGATGGTGTCGCCGAGGCTCAGCTCCTCGCACCCCATGTCCAGCAGGGCCTTGGCGACCCTGACCACCTGGTGGGCCGGGACCGGGCCCTCCCAGGGGTCGCCGAAGCACATCGACAGATAGCCGCGGACATGGACCTTCGCCTCCCGCGCCCGCGCGACGACCGGCGCGAACATCGCCAGCGACTCGTCCACCGTGCGGTTGAGGTTGGCCTTGGCGAACGACTCGGTGACGCTGCCGAACACGGCGATCCGGCGGGCGCCGAGGGCGACCGCGCGGTCGAGCCCGCGCGCGTTCGGTACGAGGACCGGCAGCCGGACGTCCCCGAGGTCGGCCAGCAGCGGGAACAGCTCCTCCGCGTCGGCCAGTTGGGGCACCCACTTGGGGTGGACGAAGCTGGTCGCCTCGACCGTGGTCAGCCCGGCGTCGGCGAGCCGGTGGATGAACTCCGCCTTGACGGCGGTCGGTACGACCGTGCTCTCGTTCTGCAGGCCGTCACGGGCGCCCACTTCGTGGATCCGCACGCGCGGCGGCAGGCCCTGCGCCGCCACGGGCATCGGCAGTCCAGCGGTCATGACTCCTCCTGCGGTGTGACCACGGCCAGTACCTGGTCCATGGCGACGGTCGAGCCCGGCGTCACGTCGAGTGCGGTGACGGTGCCGGCGTGCGGGGCGGAGATGACGTGCTCCATCTTCATCGCCTCGACCACGAGCAGACTCTGGCCCGCCGCCACGTCGTCGCCGACGGCCACCTTCACGACCGTGACCGTGCCGGGCATGGGCGCCGTCAGCGAGTCCGTGGCGCCCGCCCCCGCCGCCTCGCGCAGCGCTGCCTCGACCGGGTCGTGGTCCTGGACGTGCCAGCTGTCGCCGTCCCTGCCGAGCCAGTCGCCCGCCCGGTCGAAGGTGTACGTCATGCCGTCCACGGTCACCGTGACCCGGCCGGGCTCCACGTGACTCCGGTCGGCGGGCGGTGCTTCCTGAGCAACGGGTTCGAGTCCCGCGATGCGCAGCGGGTGCGTCACGGGCAGCGGGGTGCCGCCCATCCGCCAGCCGTTCGGTACGGAGAAGGGGTCCACCCAGCCGGTACCGGCGCCCGGCGCCAGCTCCGCCTGCCGGACGGCCGCCGCTGCCGCGTACACCTCGGGCGGCACCTCCGTGTCCACCAGGCCGTCCACCTCGCGCTCCACGAGACCGGTGTCCAGATCGCCGGCGACCACCGAGGGGTGGGCCAGCAGTCTGCGCAGGAAGCCCGCGTTCGTCGGGACGCCCAGGGTGACCGTCGCGGCCAGGGCGGCGCGCAGTTTGCGCAGCGCCGTCGCCCGGTCGGGTCCGTAGGCGATGACCTTCGAGAGCATCGGGTCGTAGGCACTGCCCACCTCGGCGCCCTCGACGAGGCCCGAGTCGGTCCGCACCCCGTCGCCGCGCGCCTCGCGCAGGGCCAGCACCCGGCCGCCGGTGGGCAGGAAGCCACGGGCCGGGTCCTCGGCGGAGAGCCGGGCCTCCACGGCATGTCCGGTCAGCGTGACGTCCGGCTGTGCGAAGGGCAGCTTTTCGCCCGCCGCCACCCGCAGCTGCCACTCGACCAGATCGAGGCCCGTGACGAACTCGGTCACCGGATGCTCGACCTGGAGCCGGGTGTTCATCTCCATGAAGAAGTACGCGGACGGGTCGCTGCCGGGGACGATGAACTCGACCGTCCCCGCGCCGGTGTAGCCGCAGGAGCGCGCCGCCGAGACCGCGGCTTCGCCCATCGCCGCGCGGGTCGCCTCGTCCAGCAGGACGGAGGGCGCCTCCTCGATGATCTTCTGATGGCGGCGCTGGAGGGAGCACTCACGCTCGCCCAGATGCACCACGTTTCCGTGTCCGTCCGCCAGGACCTGGATCTCGATATGGCGCGGGCGGTCGATCCAGCGCTCCACCAGCAGGGTGTCGTCACCGAACGAGGCGCGCGCCTCCCTGCGGGCCGCCGCGATCTCCTCGGCCAGCGACCCCTGCTCGCGCACCAGCCGCATGCCCTTGCCGCCGCCGCCCGCCGACGGCTTCAGCAGCACCGGCATACCGATGTCCGTGGCCGCCACGACCAGCTCGGCGTCGGTCAGTCCGCTGCCCGACGAGCCCGGTACGACCGGCACCCCGGCCGCCGACACCGTCTCCTTGGCGCGGATCTTGTCGCCCATCAGCTCGATGGCGGGCGCGGGCGGGCCGATGAAGACGAGCCCCGCCTGGGCGCAGGCGCGGGCGAACGCCCCGTTCTCCGCGAGGAAGCCGTAGCCCGGGTGCACCGCCTGCGCGCCCGTGCGGGCCGCCGCGGCCAGCAGCCGCTCGACGGAGAGATAGCTCTCCGCCGCCGCCGCTGGGCCGAGCCGTACCGCCGTGTCCGCCTCCCGTACATGCCGGGCGTCCGCGTCCGCGTCGCTGAAGACCGCGACCGAGCGGACCCCCAGCGCGCGCAGGGTACGGATGACGCGCACCGCGATCTCGCCGCGGTTGGCGACCAGGACCGTGTCGAACATGCCCACCCTCATTCCGCCCTCACCATTGCCGCCGTCAGACCCGTCAGACCCGTCACGTCCGCCCTCACATCCGGAAGACGCCGAAGCCAGGCTCACCCAGCGGCGCGTTGGCGCAGGCGGTCAGCGCCAGGCCCACCACCTGGCGGGTCTCCAGCGGGTCGATCACGCCGTCGTCCCACAGCCGGGCCGTGGCGTAGTACGCGTTGCCCTGGGTCTCGTACTGGGCGCGGATCGGGTCCTTGAACGCGGCTTCCTCCTCGGCGGGCCACTCCTCGCCGCGCCCCTCGATCTGGTCGCGCTTGACCGTCGCCAGCACCGAGGCCGCCTGCTCGCCACCCATCACGGAGATCTTGGCGTTGGGCCACATCCACAGGAAGCGGGGCGAGTACGCCCTGCCGCACATCGAGTAGTTCCCCGCGCCGTACGAGCCGCCGATGACGACCGTCAGCTTCGGAACCCGGGCGCAGGCCACGGCGGTGACCATCTTCGCGCCGTGCTTGGCGATGCCGCCCGCCTCGTAGGAGCGGCCGACCATGAACCCCGAGATGTTCTGCAGGAAGAGCAGCGGGATGCCGCGCTGGTCGCACAGCTCGATGAAATGCGCACCCTTCTGGGCCGACTCGGAGAACAGGATGCCGTTGTTGGCGACGATGCCGACCTGATGGCCATGGATGCGCGCGAAGCCCGTCACCAGCGTCGTACCGAACTCGGACTTGAACTCCGCGAACCGCGAGCCGTCCACGAGCCGGGCGATGACCTCGCGCACGTCGTAGGGCGTACGGGAGTCGACCGGCACCGCCCCGTAGAGCCCGGCGGGATCCGCCTTCGGCTCCTCGGCCGGCTCGACGGACCACGGCAGCGCCCCGCGCCCGGGGAGCGTGGCGACGATGGTCCGGACGATCCGCAGCGCGTGCGCGTCGTCCTCCGCGAGATGGTCCGTGACGCCCGACGTACGGGAGTGGACCTCGCCGCCGCCCAGCTCCTCCGCCGTGACGACCTCGCCCGTCGCCGCCTTCACCAGCGGCGGGCCGCCCAGGAAGATCGTGCCCTGGCCGCGCACGATCACGGCCTCGTCGCTCATCGCCGGGACGTAGGCGCCGCCCGCCGTGCACGAGCCGAGCACGGCCGCGATCTGCGGGATGCCGGCGCCGGACATCCGGGCCTGGTTGTAGAAGATTCGGCCGAAGTGGTCGCGGTCGGGGAAGACCTCGTCCTGCATCGGCAGGAAGGCGCCGCCCGAGTCGACGAGATACACGCACGGGAGGCGGTTCTCCAGGGCGACCTCCTGGGCGCGGAGGTGCTTCTTCACCGTCATCGGGTAGTACGTGCCGCCCTTGACCGTGGCGTCGTTGGCGATCACCACCACCTCACGGCCGCTGACCCGGCCCACCCCGGCGATCACGCCGGCGGCGGGCGCCGCGCCGCCGTACAGCCCCTCGGCCGCCAGCGGCGCCAGTTCGAGGAAGGGCGAGCCGGGGTCGAGGAGGGTGTCCACCCGCTCGCGCGGCAGCAGCTTGCCGCGCGCCGTGTGCCGGGCGCGGGCCTTCTCACCGCCGCCGAGCCGGGCCGCCGCCAGCCGCGCGCGCAGATCGCCGACCAGCTCGGCATGCGCTTTCTCGTTGGCCCGCCACGTCTCCGACGCCGGATCGGCGGCGCTCGCCAGCACCGGTGCCTGCTGCATTCCCTCGCGCCCCCACACTGATCGACGGCCGATCGGCAGGACCGGCGCGTGTTAATGACCGTTAACGTACGCCTTCAGGTTAACGACCGCTAACACCTCTGTCTAGAATGAATTCCCATGAGCACCAGGACCGCGGCCCCCACCCGCCGCGAGCAGATCCTCAGCGAGGCGGCGCGCCTCTTCGCCGAGCGTGGTTTCCACGGCGTCGGCGTGGACGAGATAGGGGCGGCCGTGGGCATCAGCGGCCCCGGCCTCTACCGGCATTTCGCGGGCAAGGACGCCATGCTCGCCGAACTGCTCGTCGGCATCAGCGTAATAACCCCG
>NZ_JTIY01000001.1:3589880-3591758 GCF_000818175.1 Streptomyces sp. AcH 505 | reverse complement strand
CGGCCGGCGGCGCGTCGGCCCCGCCGCAACGCCGGGCACACCCGCCGACCCCGCGGCGGTCCTCGCCTCGCTGATCGACGGCCATATCGACTTCGCCCTCGACGACCGCCCGCTGATCACGCTGCACGACCGTGAGCTGGACCGGCTCAGGGACAGCGACCGCAAGCTGGTCCGCCAGCTCCAGCGGCAGTACGTGGAGCTGTGGGTCGGCGTCGTACGGGAGGTCTACCCGGGCGTGCCGGAGGCGCAGGCGCGCGGCGCCGTGCACGCCGTCTTCGGGCTGCTGAACTCGACGCCGCACTTCTCCTCGTACCGAGGCGGGCTGCCGAGCCGCGCGGGCACCCAGGCCCTGCTGCGCACGCTGGCGCACGGCGCGTTCGCGGCCCTCGGCGCGAGCGCCGGCACCGCCGCCGGCCCGTCCTCGATGTGACTAGGACGCCTTGAGCGCGGCCAGCTCCGCCGCCAGCTTGTCGACCGGCTGGAACGTCGCTCCCAGCAGCGCCACGTGCTTCCAGGACAGCGTGCCGTCCGGCGCGATCAGGAACACCGACCTGCGCAGTCCGATCCCGGGCGCCCCGATGCCGAAGGCCTTGACCACCGTCCGGTCGGTGTCGGCGAGCAGCGGGAACCGCAGGTCGTTCTTGCGCGCGAACGCCTCATGGCTGTCGACGTCCTGCGGGCTGATGCCCCAGACCTCGGCCCCCAGCTCCGTGAACCGCTCAAGACCCGTCGAGTACGAGCACAGCTGCTTGGTGCAGACGCTCGTGTCGTCGCCCGGGTAGAAGGCGAGGACCAGCGGATGCCCACGCCGCTCGTCGAGGCGGTAGTCGCGCCGTACGAAACTGTCGCCTTCGAGCACACCGCCGGGGAGGGTGAAATTCTCCACCGCGCTGCCGATACCCGGTCCTGCTGCCATGGGACGCTCCTCGCCGCTCGACCCCGGCGGTACCCACCGGTAGCGGTACGGTACAGCGACTCGTCCAGGGATCGGGACCAGAGGCGGGCCGGGGGCCGCTGACGGCACAATGGACGCATGCCGATACCCAGCCGAGTCGCGCTCGCCGACCATCTCGTCCGTACCCGTATCGCCGGAGACGTCGCGACACCCCGTGACAACAACCTCTCCCATTACCGCAAGCTCGCCAACGGCGACCGCCACTACTGGCTGGGTCTTGAACTGGGCGACCGCTGGACCGACGAGCAGGACGTGCTCGCCGTGATGGCCGAGCGGTGCGGTGTCAACGACGACCCGCAGTTCCGGCACGGTCAGGACACCATCGATCCCGAGCTGACCATCGACGCCCTGGAGCGGATGGCGGCGCGGCTGCGCAAGGCGGTGGCGGGCCGTGAGCGGGTGCTGTTCGCCACCGGACACCCGGGCGGGCTGCTCGACGTCCACCGGCAGACGGCCGACGCGCTGCGCGCGGCGGGCTGCGAGATCGTCCGGATCCCCGGCGGGCTCACGGCCGACGAGGGCATGGTCTTCCAGTTCGCGGACGTCGCGATGCTGGAGCGGGGCGCGACCCTGTGGCACACCCACTCGCCGGAGCCGATGCGCGCCATCCTGGACGGTCTCGAACGGGACGGCAGGCCGCAGCCCGACCTGGTCGTCGCCGACCACGGCTGGGCGGGCTGCGCGGGCCAGCGCGGGCTGGACTCGATGGGGTACGCGGACTGCAACGACCCGGCACTGTTCATCGGCGAGGCCGAGGGCACGCTGGAGGTCACGGTCCCGCTGGACGACCACGTCACCGACCCGCGCTTCTACGACCCGATGACGGCGTACCTGCTGAACGAGGCCGGTCTCGTCTGACGGGCGGACGGGCGGACCACCCCCGGCAGCCGCCCCCGCCCCCGGCCCGCGCCGCCGCCGGCACG
>NZ_JTIY01000001.1:3579962-3589473 GCF_000818175.1 Streptomyces sp. AcH 505 | reverse complement strand
CGCCTCAGGCGCCTCAGCCGCGCGGGACGCGCATCACGCCTTCCTGGATCACCGAGATCGCCAGCCGCCCGTCCTGCGTGAAGATCCGCGCCTGCCCGAGCCCGCGGCCGCCGGACGACGAAGGGGACTCCTGGTCGTACAGCAGCCACTCGTCGGCGCGGAACGGCCGGTGGAACCACATCGCGTGGTCCAGGCTCGCGCCGACGATGTCACCGACCGCCCAGCCGCCCCTGCCGTGTGCCAGCAGTACCGAGTCGAGCAGCGTCATGTCGGAGACGTACGTCGCGAGGCACACGTGCAGCAGCGGGTCGTCGGCCAGCTTGCCGTCCGTGCGGAACCACACCTGCGAGCGCGGCTCGCGCGGCTCCCCGACGCTCGCGTACGGCGGCCCGTCCACGTACCGCAGGTCGACGGCGGCACGTGTCTCCAGCAGCCGGTCGACGACGGCCGGGTCCACGAACCGGTCCGCGTAGCGCGGCAGCAGCTCGGCGGCGGACGGCAGGGTCTCCGGGTCCGGCGCCTGCGGCATCCGCGCCTGGTGGTCCAGCCCCTCCTCGTACGTCTGGAAGGACGTCGAGAGGTGGAAGATCGGCTGGCCGTGCTGGACGGCCACCACCCGGCGGGTGGTGAACGAGCGCCCGTCCCTGATCCGGTCGACGGTGTAGACGATCGGCGCGCCCGGGTCCCCCGGACGCAGGAAGTACGCGTGCAGCGAGTGCGCCGTACGGTCGTCGGGGACCGTACGCCCCGCGGCGACGAGCGCCTGGGCCGCGACCTGGCCGCCGAAGACGCGCGGCACGACCGACGGGTGGCTCTGGCCGCGGAAGATGTCCTGCTCGATCCGCTCCAGGTCGAGCAGAGCGAGCAGGGAATCCAGTGCTTGATTCATGGGTACGAGTCTGACTCAGCCGGTTTCCGTGCGGGTTACAGGCCCATGGACTTCGCGATGATCATCTTCATGACCTCGCTGGTCCCGCCGTAGATGCGGTTGACGCGGTTGTCCGCGTACAGCCGGGCGATCGGGTACTCGTTCATGTAGCCGTAGCCGCCGTGCAGCTGGAGGCACTTGTCGATGACGCGGTGCGCCACCTCGGTGGTGAAGAGCTTCGCCGAAGCGGCCTCGGCCGCCGTCAGCTCACCCAGGTCGTGCGCTTCGAGCGCGCGGTCCACGACGGCCTCGGCCGCGTCCACCTCGGCCTTGCAGGCGGCCAGCTCGAACTTGGTGTTCTGGAAGGACGCCACGGTCTTGCCGAAGACGGTCCGCTCCTGGACGTAGTTCTGCGCGAACCTGACGGCCGCCGCCGCCTGCGCGTAGGCTCCGACGGCGATGCCGAGGCGCTCCTGCGGGAGGTTCTGGCCGAGGTACGAGAAGCCCTTGTTCTCCTCGCCCAGCAGATCCTCGACCGGGACCTTGACGTCGGTGAAGGACAGCTCGGCGGTGTCGGAGGTCTTCAGGCCGAGCTTGTCGAGCTTGCGGCCGACCGCGTACCCCTCGGACTTCGTGTCCACGACCAGCAGCGAGATGCCGAACCGCCGGTCCTCGGGGGTGGCGGGGGACGTACGGGCGCAGACGATGACGCGGTCCGCGTGCACCCCGCCGGTGATGAACGTCTTGGCGCCGTTGAGCACGTAATGCGTGCCGTCTGCGGAGAGCTTGGCCGTGGTCTTCATGCCGGCCAGGTCGGATCCGGTGCCCGGCTCGGTCATCGCGATGGCGAACATCGTCCGGCCGCTGACGAAGTCGGGCAGCCAGCGCTTCTTCTGCTCGTCGGTGGCGTACGCCTTCAGGTACGGCAGGCAGAGCGCCACATGCACGCCGGAGCCGCCGAAGGAGACACCGGCGCGGGCGGTCTCCTCGGAGATGATCGCCTGGAACTTGAACGAATCCTCGCCGGCGCCGTCGTACTCCTCGGGCACCTCTATGCCGAAGACGCCCAGCTCGCCGAGCTTGTAGTAGAAGTCACGCGGCGCGGCACCCGCCGCGTACCACTCGTCGTAGACAGGGACGACCTCGGCCTCGATGAAAGCGCGGATGGTCTCGCGGAACGCCTCGTGGTCCTCGTTGTAGACGGTACGCCGCACGGTACGGGCCTCCTCTGCGGCTGACCGCCGCCACGGGTGTTTGTCTAAGCGCTTGCTCAGTACAAGTTACCGGGCGGTTCGCACGGGTGTCCAGAGTGAGCCTGCGCACGCCGCTGTCCGGCGCGCGCAGGCTCAGCGCCGTCAGCGGAGAGCCGCCGCCTTGGCCACCGCGTAGTGGTTGGCCACCCTCGCGGCGCCGAGCGCGCTCGGGTACACGGCCGTCTCGTCGAGCTGCCCGTTGAAGAAATTACTGGTGGGCGCCGAGGGCCAGCCGGTCAGCGTGTCGGCGCCGGCCCGCCAGTAGCCGGTGGCCACCGCCGAGGTGGTGACGGTGTTGTTGCCGACGATCTTGCCGTCGACGTAGAACCGCATGCCGCCGGTGCCCTGCGCCGCCACGACCTGGTGCCAGGCGCCGTTGTTGTACGCCGCCGGGCTGACCAGCGTCTTGACGCCGCCGCTGTTCACACCGAAGACGAGCTTGCCGTTGTTGGCCATGTACACGTTCTCGTCGTGGCGCTTGCTGGCCGCGGTCGTGTTGTCGCCGAACCCGATCAGCATGCCGCCGGTCTTGGTGGTCGTCTTGAACCACGTCTCCAGGGCGTACGTGCTCGGCTGCGCGATGCGCCGGTCGGCATACAGCCACTGGGTCGTGCCGTTGAAGCCGATCGCGGTGGACGGACCCGTCGTGGCGCCCGGAGTCTGGCGCAGCGCGGGGGAGTTGACGTGCACGCCCGAGTTGTTCCCGCCGGACAGATCGGCGACGAACGGGGTCGCCGGGTCGTCGTAGCGCCAGTACAGCTGCGCGCCGTCGGCGATGACGGTGGCCGGGTAGTTCTGCGTCGCCGAGGCCGCCGTCACGGACGCGGTCGCCGACAGGGCGCTGGTGTTGCCGGCCGCGTCGGACGCGGTGACCCGGTAGGTGTAGCTCGTGCCGGCCGTGACCGCGGTGTCCTTGACGGTGACCTGCGGCCGCGCCCACATCAGCGAGTCGCCCTGCACGGTCGCCAGCGGTGTGGTGGAGCCGTTGCGGTAGACCTTGTACGTCAGCCGCGAGTCGTCCGTGTCGTAGCTGGAGCGCCAGCGCACCTGTACCTCGCCCGGCTTGACGCTGGTCGCCGAGACGATCGGTACGGTCGGCGCGCCCTTGTCGCCGGTCGAGGCGAACCGGGTGAGCCCCTGCGCGGGTGCGCCGTTGACGGTGGTGAACTCCCCGCCCGACCAGAGGTACTGGGTGCTCCCCGACGTCGCGATGGTGAGGGCGCGCGGGCCGATCTGCTCACCGATGCCGTCGTTGGTGTTCGGGAACCAGCCCAGCTTGCCGATGGCCGTGGTGGGCTGCGCCAGGAAGTGGTGCCGCGCACCGTCGGGGAACTCCCCGACGCTGGAGCAGTCATGGGCGTGCGAGGCGCTGTAGAGCACCCGCTGGTACGCCTTCAGCGCCTGCGTGGCCCCCAGGCAGGTGTCGCGCCAACGCTGCTCCAGCGTGTCGGCGTTGAGGGCTATGCGCCCGTCGAAGACACCGCCGCCGGTGCCCTCGTTGCCGGTGTAGATGCCGGACGCGTCGGTCTCGACGGCCTTGACCACCGAGGTCGGCGGGATGAATCCCGGGTACGCCTTCGTCACCGCGCCGGACGTGGCGTTCACCACGGCCAGGGCGTGCGAGGCGGTCCCGTTGACGGTGTTGAAGTCCCCGCCGAGCACCACGTTCGCGCCGTCGGGGGTCACCGCGAGGGCGCGGCCCGGCTCGTCGGCGTTGGCGGTGAAGGGCAGTACGGCGGCGTCGGCGAGCCCGACGGCCGCGTAGCGCTGCCGCGTCACACCGCTGACCGTGCTGAAGTCGCCCCCGGCGTACAGGGTGTCGTCGGTGACCGCCAGCGCCCGCACGGTGGCGGAGAAGACGGGGCGGAACGACGTCTTGGGTGTGCAGGTGGCGATGTCGATGGCGGCGAGGCTGCTGACCGGTGTGCCGTTGACCGCGCCGAAGTAACCGCCCGCGTAGAGCGTCTTCTTGTCCGGCGAGACGGCGAGCGCGCGCACGGTCGCCGTACCGCTGCTGAGCGTGAAGGACAGCTTGCATCCGGTGGGCGCGCCGGTCGCGGCGTCGAACGCGGCGAAGTTCACGGCGGGTTGGGCGGCGCCGGCCGCGCCGTCGGGCGGTCGCAGCGCGGAGAACGTACCTCCGGCGAAGACGACACCGTCGGTCTGGGCGAGCGCCCAGACGATCCCGTTGGTCTGCCATGTCGGCAGGTCGTCGGCGGTGAACCCCACCGGCGGCGTGACCGCGACCGCCTCGGGCGCCGCGACCACCCCCAGGCCGACGGTGGCGAACGACAGGACGAGAGCCGCGGACAGGGCTCTTGATCTACGCATGGTCCCCCCAGTGCTGTGTAGCGCGAAGAATAGGAGCGAATCGCCCGGGTCAACCACCCCGCACGGCATAGCACTTGGCAAAAACGTGCGAATGGTATGATCGCGATCAGCACTTCAGCCTTCCCGGCGCGGATCCACACCGCCGGGGAGGCTTTTTCGCGTGCTCCGACGCGCACTCCCCACTCCCACGACAAGCCCTGGACAAGGACGTGCCACTCCATGACCACAGAGACGAACGCGGCCGCGGCGGCGGGTACCTGGACCCTCGGCGATCTGACGGTCAACCGCATCGGCTTCGGCGCGATGCGGCTGGCCGGCGGTGTCGCCTTCAGCGACGGGCCATCGGCCGACCGGGAGCGGTCGATCGGTGTGCTGCGGCGCGCCGTCGAGCTGGGCGTGAACCACATCGACACGGCGTCGTTCTACTTCTCACCGCTGCGTTCGGCCAACGAGCTGATCAACACCGCGCTGGCGCCCTACCCGGACGATCTGGTCATCGCCACCAAGGTCTGGCCGGGCCGCCATCCCTCCGGCGAGTGGTGGTGGGCCTCCCCCGACCAGCTGCGCGGACAGGTCGAGGAGAATCTGCGCCAACTGGGCCGTGACCACCTGGACCTGGTGAACCTGCGCGTCCCGCGTGGCCGGCCGACCGGCCCGGTCGCCGAGCACTTCGGCGCGCTGGCCGCCCTGCGCGACGCGGGGCTCATCCGCCACCTGGGCATCTCCAACGTCACACCCGGCCAGCTGGCCGAGGCGCAGTCCGTCGCGCCGGTGGTCTGCGTACAGAACCCGTACGGCGTGGGGTCGCCGGCCGAGGAGACGGAGTTCGTCCGGGCCTGCGGCGAACAGGGCGTCGCGTACGTGCCGTTCTTCGCGATCGCCGGAAGCGGACAGGAGGCGGGCAACGTCGCGGCCGAGCCCGACGCGGTCCACACCGTCGCACGCGCCCACGGCGCGACACCGGCCCAGGTCCGGCTGGCGTGGACGCTGCGCCAGGGCCCGCACGTACTGGCCATCCCGGGGACCGGGAACCCCGGCCACCTGGCCGAGAACATAGCGGCGGGCGCGCTGCGCCTCTCGGACGAGGAAGCGGGGCGGCTGCTCTCCTGAAAGGCCTGCGGCGACCCTCGCGCCCCCTCCCCCGGCGTCCCGTGCGACCTGGGTGTATGCCTGTCCCTGACCGAGGGAAGCGCGGGCGGAGGGGGACCAGGAGATGGCGAACGGGCGGGCGCGGGCGCATGGCTCGGGCAGAGCGCCGGGCAGGACCGGTGCGGGACGGCGGTCGGCGGGCCGGGTGCGGTTCACGGGCGTGCTGCTGATCCTGCTGGCCCTGATATCGGCGGCGCTCTGCTTTTACGCATTCACCGCGTGGCTGCCCGCCGACCGGGACCGGTACCAGGACTACCGGGCGGCCGGACCGTGTCCCGCCCACCCGGCGGAGCAGGTGGCGGCAGACTGCCTGAGCACCTGGCACTTCACCGTCGTGAACACGGTCGTCAAGACCGGGAAGGGCGGCCACCTGTACGCGAACCTGAAGGACGAGGGCTCCTGGCGGGGCCGGGTGAACTTCGGCGACCCGGGACCGCTCCTCGACCGGCTGAAGCCGGACGACCGGGTCACCGCGACCGTCTGGCGCCGCGACATCGTGGTGCTCGGCAAGGACGGGGTCCGCCAGGACAGCTCCGACGCGCCCCGCGACGAACTCCAGATGAACGCCGCCCTCGGTCTGTTCGGCGCGTTCGTCGCCGCGCAGGCGTTCGTGTTCGGCGCGGTACGCCTCGTCCGGCCGCGCCGCCACGGGCCCTTCACCTGGAACCCGTACGGCAGGCGACTGCTCGTCACGAGCGCCGCCGTCTGCTTCGGGGTGGGGCTACCGGCCGTGTGGACCGGCATCCCCTGGTGGACCGTGCCCACCCTCACGATCCCCCTCGTACTGGTCATGGCGGTGGTGCTGTACCGGCACCAGCCGCACCGGACCGCAGCCCTGTGAGAACGACATCCCGGAGACCCCTATGACCTCCCAGCCGCCCCTGCTCGCCGTCCCCGACGCCGAGCTGGCCGATCTGCGCGCACGGCTGCGCAACACCCGCTGGCCGACCCCCTGGCCCACGACCGCTGCCGGCACCGAACCCGCACCAGGCACCGGCTGGGAGGCCGGCACCGACGCGGGCGAGCTGCGCCGGCTCGTCGCCTGTTGGGCCTCCGACTACGACTGGCGCGCCCAAGAGGCCGCCGTCAACGCGCTGCCGTCCCGTTTCGCCGACATCGACGGAACACCCGTCCACTACCTGCGCTTCGACGGCGAGCACCCCGGCGCCCTGCCGATCGTCCTGACCAACGGGTGGCCCAGCTCCTTCCTCGAACTGACCGCGCTCGCCCGCAGGCTGGCCACGCCTTCGCGGTACGGGGGCGAAGCGGCCGACGCGTTCACCGTCGTCGTCCCCTCGCTGCCCGGGTACGCCTTCTCGCCGCAGCGGCCCTCGCTCACCGACCCGGCGCCGCAGACGCACGAGCTCTGGCACCGGCTCATGCGCGACGAACTCGGCTTCGAGCGCTACGCGGCGCACGGCGGCGACCTGGGCGCCGGCATCACCTCCCGGCTCGGCGAGGCACATCCCGAGGCCGTGGTGGGCATCCATCTGATGGCGGTCGCCGCACCGGTCTCGTACGACCCCGCCGGCGTCACCCCCGAGGAGCGGGCGTACCTCGACTCCGTCGCCGCGTGGTCCGCCGAGGAGGGCGGATACCAGCACGAGCAGAGCACCCGCCCGCTGACGCTCAGCTACGGTCTGGCCGACTCGCCGACCGGGCTGCTCGCCTGGATCGTCGAGAAGTACCGGGCGTGGAGCGACTGCGGCGGCGACCTGTCGTCCCGGTTCAGCGACGACTTCCTGCTCACGCAGGCGTCGCTCTACTGGTTCACCGGCACCGTCTCGACCTCGTTCCGGCCGTACTACGAGTACGCGCAGGGGCTGACGCGGCGGGTCGAGCGGGTCGACGTGCCCACGGCCGTCGCGCTGTTCCCTGCCGATCTCACGCAGCCGCCCCGCAGTTGGGCCGAGCGCACTTACCACGTGACGAGGTACACCCGCATGCCCCGGGGCGGGCACTTCGCCGCCCACGAGGAGCCCGGACTCCTCGCGCACGACCTCACCGAGTTCTTCCGCGGCCTGCGGTAACGGCAGCCCTGCGGTAACGGGAGCCCTCCATACCGAGGGGTAAGCAAGGGTAGGCTAACCTTCCTCGGAAGGCCCGAACTGCCCCACCGTACGGAAGCGAACCACCATGCCCAGCACCCGCACCATCCCCCTCACCCGCCGTGGCCTGCTCGCCGCCGGAGGCGCCGTCGGGCTCGGCGCAGCGCTGGCCGCCTGCGGGGGCGGAAAGGGCGGCAAGGAAGATGGCGGCGCGAAGGGCGCGGACGGCGACAAGGCGGGCCCGTGGGCGTTCACCGACGACCGGGGGCAGCGGGTGAAGGCCGACAGCACGCCCAAGCGCGTCGTCGCCTTCACCGGGACCGCCGCGGCCCTGCTCGACTTCGGCATCGAGGCCGTCGGCGTCTTCGGCCCCACGACGACGAAGGGCGGCAAGCCCGACCCGCAGGCCGGTGATCTCGACGTCGGCAAGGTGACGGTCCTCGGCAACGTCTTCGGCGAGTTCAACGTCGAGAAGTACGCGGCGCTCAGCCCCGATCTGCTCGTCACCGAGATGTGGGTCAAGGACGCGCTCTGGTACGTGCCGGACCAGTCCAAGGACAAGATCGCCAAGCTCGCCCCGACCGCCGCCCTGTGGGCCGCGCAGACCACGATCCCGAAGGCGATCCAGCGCCACGCCGACATCGCCGGCTCCCTCGGCGCCGACCTCACGGCGGCCAAGGTCGTCGACGCCAAGGCCCGCTTCGAACAGGCCGCCGGCCGGCTGCGCGAAGCCGCCAAGTCGAATCCGGGCATCAAGGTGCTGATCGGTTCGGCCAGTCAGGACCTCTTCTACGTCTCGCTGGCGAAAATGGCCGCCGACACCCTCTACTTCCAGCAGCTCGGCGTGGAGTTCATCACGCCCAAGGTCGACTCGCAGGGCTTCTTCGAGGATCTGAGCTGGGAGAACGCGGGCAAGTACGCGGCCGACATCATCATGATGGACAACCGCTCGTCGGCGTTGCAGCCGTCGTCGCTGACCTCCAAGCCGACCTGGCTCCAGCTGCCGGCCGTCAAGGCAGGACAGGTCGTACCGCGCGTGGCCGAGCCGATCTTCTCCTACGACAAGTGCGCGCCGATCCTGGACGATCTGGCGAAGGCGGTCCGGACGGCCAAAAAGGTCTCGTAGAAAAGACCGTTCCGCGGGCCCCCGGGAATCCGATGGAAGAATTACCGCATGGCGGAAATCATCCAGAAGGACGGCACCTGGGCCTTCGACGGGGACACGGTCCGCATCGTGCCCGGTCATGACAAGGGGGTGGGTCTGCTCCGCAGGACGCTCGGCGAAGTCGCCGTGCCGCTGGAGGCGTTGGCCGGCATCGCCTTCGAGTCCGGCCGCCGCTCGGGGCGGCTGCGGCTGCGCCTGCGGGACGGCGCCGATCCGCTGCTCCAGGTGACGGGCGGCAAGCTGGACGACGCGTCCGACCCGTACCGGCTGACGGTGGAGAGCGACCGCTCCGGCGTCGCCGAGTACATCGTGGACGAGGTGCGCACGGCCCTGCTGCTCGACGGGGTGGAGTCGGGCCCCGTCGACCGCTATCTGCTGCCGGGGCCCGCCCTGCCGCTGACCGTGGGCGCGGGCGACGCGACCGTCACGTTCGACGGCGAGCGGGTCCGGCTCGAATGGAACTGGAAGACCGAGGACTCCAAGTCGTCGGGCGGCCCGCGGACCATCGAGATCGGCGATCTCGACAGTGTGGAGTGGCTGCCGAGCGCGGGCCTCGACAACGGCTATCTGCGCTTCCGGGTCGCCGGGGCGGCGCCGTCCGCCACCCCGCCGAAGCACGACCCGTACGCGGCGGAGCTGTGGGGCTTCAAGAAGGACCCGCTGATGGCGCTCGTCGGCGCCGCGGTGGTGGCCAGGC
>NZ_JTIY01000001.1:3573181-3579641 GCF_000818175.1 Streptomyces sp. AcH 505 | reverse complement strand
CGGAGCTGTGGGGCTTCAAGAAGGACCCGCTGATGGCGCTCGTCGGCGCCGCGGTGGTGGCCAGGCTGCCCCACCCGCGCGCCGCACGCCCGCCGGCCGCCCTCGACAGCGGCGAGAAGCCGGTGGACACGGTGAAGGAGCCGTCCGCCGGCGACCATGACGCGCTGCTGCGGCGGTTGCGGGAGCTGGGCGAGCTGCACCAGGCCGGGATACTCACGGCCGACGAGTTCACCACCGCGAAACAGGCCCTCCTCAGACATCTGTAGGAGCGGGCGAGCGTAGATTCCCTCCCCCTCCTGCCCGAAATCGGGCAGGATTCTTGCAAACGGCCTGACCGACCCGCAATATCAACGGGTGCTCGAACGACGCCCGTCGCATGACGACCTCATCGACCATCTGGTCGGCAGCACCGCGCTGCGGCGCGGCGAAGCCGCCCGGGTGGTCCTCGACGTGCTGGCGTACTTCGACGAGACGGCCGAGGAGTTCGTACGGCGCAGACACCGGGAGCTCCAGTCCGGCGGCGCCACCAACGCGGACATCTTCGAGCGGATAGCGGCCGAGCTGCCGCATCGCGCCGTGGCGCCGCCGGAGCTCTCGCTCCGGCAACTGCGCCGCATCGTCTACGGCTGAGCCGGAACCGAAGCCGGAGCCAGAACCGGTTCTGGAGCCGGAACCCGGTGACCCGGTCAGGGCGGGTCACCACCTGGAGCACGCACCCGTAAATCAGGAGGGGCAAGAACCGTATGTGCGGAATCGTGGGATACATCGGCAGGCGGGACGTGGCTCCGCTGCTGCTCGAAGGGCTGCAGCGGCTGGAGTACCGGGGGTACGACTCCGCCGGCATCGTCATCACGGGAAAGCCGGCCGCGGGCAAGGCGGCGGCCCTCAAGATGGTCAAGGCCAAGGGCCGGGTCCGCGAGCTGGAGGCCCGTGTCCCCAAGCGGTTCGCCGGCACCACCGGTATCGCGCACACCCGCTGGGCCACCCACGGCACCCCCAGCGACGCGAACGCGCATCCGCATCTGGACGCCGAGTCGAAGGTCGCCGTCGTGCACAACGGCATCATCGACAACGCGTCCGAGCTGCGGGTGAAGCTTGAGGCCGACGGGGTGGTGTTCCTCTCCGAGACCGACACCGAGGTGCTCGTCCACCTCGTCGCCCGCTCGCAGGCGCCGACCCTGGAGGAGAAGGTCCGCCAGGCGCTCCAGCTGATCGAGGGCACGTACGGGATCGCCGTGCTGCACGCCGACTTCCCCGACCGGATCGTCGTCGCCCGCAACGGCTCGCCCGTGGTGCTCGGCATCGGCGAGAAGGAGATGTTCGTCGCTTCGGACGTCGCCGCGCTCGTCTCCCACACCCGCCAGGTCGTCACCCTCGACGACGGCGAGATGGCCACCCTCAAGGCCGACGACTTCCGTACGTACACGACGGAGGGCTCGACCACGTCGGCGACGCCGACCACCGTGGAGTGGGAGGCCGAGTCGTACGACATGGGCGGCCACGACACGTACATGCACAAGGAGATCTCGGAGCAGGCCGAAGCGGTCGACCGGGTGCTGCGCGGCCGGATCGACGACCGGTTCTCCACCGTGCATCTCGGCGGTCTCAACCTGGACGCCCGCGCGGCACGCGGGGTGCGCCGGATCAAGATCCTCGGCTGCGGGACCTCGTACCACGCGGGCATGATCGGCGCCCAGCTGATCGAGGAGGTGGCGCGCATCCCCGCCGACGCGGAGCCGGCGTCCGAATTCCGCTACCGCAACCCCGTGGTGGACCCCGACACGCTGTACGTGGCCGTTTCGCAGTCCGGTGAGACGTACGACGTGCTGGCGGCCGTGCAGGAGCTGAAGCGCAAGGGCGCGCGGGTGCTGGGTGTGGTCAACGTCGTCGGTTCGGCGATCGCCAGGGAGACGGACGGCGGCGTGTACGTGCACGCCGGGCCGGAGGTCTGCGTGGTGTCCACGAAGTGCTTCACCAACACCGTGGTCGCCTTCGCCCTGCTCGCGCTGCATCTGGGCCGGATCAGGGACCTGTCGGTCGCCGACGGCAAGCGGATCATCGACGGGCTGCGCCGACTGCCCGCGCAGATCGACGAGATCATGGCGACCGAGGACGACATCAAGGCGCTCGCGGGTGAATACGCGCAGGCCAAGTCGATGATGTTCATCGGCAGGGTGCGCGGCTATCCGGTGGCGCGTGAGGCGTCGCTGAAGCTCAAGGAGGTCTCCTACATCCACGCGGAGGCGTACCCGGCGTCGGAGCTGAAGCACGGTCCGCTGGCGCTGATCGAGCCGGCGATGCCGACGGTGGCGATCGTGCCGGACGACGATCTGCTGGAGAAGAACCGCGCGGCGATGGAGGAGATCAAGGCCCGCAGCGGGCGGATCCTGGCGGTGGCGCACCAGCCGCAGCCGAAGGCGGACCACACCATTCTGGTGCCGAAGAACGAGACGGAGCTGGACCCGATCCTGCTGGGCATTCCGCTCCAACTGCTGGCGTACCACACGGCGCTGGCGCTGGGCCGGGACATCGACAAGCCCCGCAACCTGGCGAAGTCCGTGACGGTCGAGTAGCAGCCCCCTTCCGACCCGCCCCGCACGGGACGGCCTGCCCCGCACGGGACGGCCTGCCCCGCACGGGCGAGAGCGCCCCCGGCACGGCATCCGCCGTACCGGGGGCGCTCTCTCGGACGGGGCCGGCGCTTGCCCGAACGCCGGCCCGCGGCTGCCTGGCCGTACGGGGTTCACGGGGTCACCCCGGAACGGCCCAGTGCCCCTCCCGGCAAGCTCTGCCTGTCGCGCGAGCATTGCCGGGCACGGCACTAGCCGGTGGCCGTCACTCCCCGGCCGGCAGCACGGTGGCGCGGCAGGGCGGTCGGCCAGTGGGCGAGCGCCGCCGTCGCCACGTACCAGGAGGCGACGCCCGCCACGGCGGCGACCCAGCCGCCCACCTTGGTGAGACCGCCGCTGTCCGCGAACTGGGCGATGCCGAGCAGCAGCAGCCCCACGAAGAGCAGGCCGTACGTGCCCTGGAGGAGCGGTCCGTAGCCGGAGGCGCCGATGGTGAGGCTGAGGGCGAGGAGCGCCCACAGGATCAGGAAGAGTCCGGCCGTCTCGGAGGTGACGGCATCGCCCGCTCCGGTCCCCCAGGTGAACCAGAAGGCGCCGAGGCCGGCGAAGGCCGTGCCGGTGAACGCGTTGCCGGCGCGGAATTCGAGGAGGCCCGCGACGAAGAGGGCGACTCCGCCCACGTACAGGGCGAGCGAGACGGCGCTCGCCGCCGTGACGCCGTCGATGACGCCGGTGTGGCCCACGCCGAAGGCGAGCAGCGTGAGTCCGAGCGCGAGATGGCCGAGAACCGAAGTGGATGTGTTGCTTCCCGCAGAGACGTCGTTGTCCACGGCGGGCTCCCTTCTGAGGTGCTGTTCTGCTGTGTCCCAGCGACTCTTTATCTACCCTTCACAAGGACACAATCCACCTCTGCGCGTGAGCAAATTCACGCTGGGCACAAGGAAGTTGACGCTGCGTCGTCACTGATGTGACGCCTGATCAGGAAGTGGTCAGGAGTGACGGTCGGGAGTTACGGATGGCCGGCCGTTACGGGACGACGACGACCGGGCGCTGCGCGCGGCGCGCGAGCCGGCCGGCCACGGAGCCGAAGATCCGTCCGACGATGCCGTGCGTGGAGCCGACGACGATCGCGTCGGCGGAGTACTCCTGGCCGACCTCTTCGAGTTCGTGGCAGATGTCGCCGCCGCGCTCCACGAGGATCCAGGGGACGTCGCTCAGATAGTCCGCACAGGCCAGTTCGAGGCCGAGCACTTCCGTGCGGTGGTCCGGGACGTCGACGAAGACGGGAGGTTCGCAGCCGGCCCATACGGTGGTCGGCAGCCGGTTCGCCACATGGACGATGATCAGGCCCGAGGCGAGCCTGGTGGCCATGCCGATGGCGTAGGACAGGGCCCTCTCGCTGGAGGTGGAGCCGTCGAAGCCGACCACCACTCCGTGCCGGAAGGCCGGGTCGCAGGATGCGCGCGTCTGTTCCGCCGCTCGCAGGTCCGACAGTGGGTCGGCTACCTGCTTGCGGTCAGCGGGTTCGGGGATTTCGTGACCGGCCATTGGCGTCTCGGCGAAAGAGATCCTCTTGAGAAGGAGCAACAATTGGCGTGGCAGCGTAACGGTCTGAGCCGTGTCCGGGAATCATCTTCCCAAGCCCATACCCCCAAGGGTACGGCGGCACTCCTCTCCTGCCCAGTGCTGGCCGCCCCACACGCGGCGTTCCAGGGAGCATGCACGAGCCCGCCCAGGATCGCAATGCCCGGTGGCGTCTACAGCCGTTGACGCCCGGAGGCCCGGGCCGGGGACGGTCCGGATGCCGGTGCCGGCACGGTCCGGATACCGGCGCCGGTACGGTGCGGACGCCGGTCCCGGTACGGTGCGCGAGCCGTTCCGGTACGGTGCGGCGGCCAGCCGGAGCAATGCGCAGTGACCGTACGGCGCCGCCCGTCGTTGCCCATCGGCCACGTCGCCGCCTACAAGGAGCTCCCGTGCCCGCGCCTTCGACAGCCTCGTACCCCGCCCAGACCGGCACGCCCCCTGTCACGCCCCGTCCGCGCCGTACACACCCGCCGGTTCCGGACAGCGGCGCCGAAGCCGCGCCGCGTACGGCCGGGAACGCGGCCGTTCCGGCCGTTCCGGCCGACGCGGCGGGCGAGGTGATCCGCTGGGCCGTGTTCAGCTGTCTGCTGGTACCCGTGGTGCTCGTGGTGTACGGAACGTCGGTCGGCGGCGCGGCCGTCGCGGCCCTCGGTCTCGCCGCCGTGACGACCGGATGCCGGCTGTTGCTGCGCCAGTCCGAGCGGGCCGCCGCCCAGGTGCGCGCCGCCGAGGCCGAGTCGGCGGCCGCGACGGCCATGACGGCCGCCGGGGACGGGCGAACGGAAGCACGGGGGGCGCACTGGGGCTCACGCGCGCGGGAGGAAAGTGCGCCGGGTCATTGAAGCCGCCGTTCGCCCACACCCGGCTCTTTTCGGCCAACTTCACCTGCGTGCCGAACCCTTGGCGAAATGGCCTGTCAACCCCCTTGTCACCAGGGAAGAAAGGACCGCTACGGTCTCCCGCACCCTACGGGGATGGGCCATGCACGTGAGGCGTACTTCCCTGCACGGCTTGTGAGTGGAACGCTTCGTGATCGAATGCTTCGCGCCAAGTTGCCTTGTCGACATAACGCCGGATGAAGAACTCTGTCACGCCGGCACCACGGAACACAGTAGATTCGATCATGAGCATCGAAGGCTGGGGACCCGTGCAAAACCGAGGGGAATCGTGCAGGAGCGAGAGGCCCGACAAGAACGGGGAGACGCGAACACCGAGGGGGGCTTAGCGCCATGAGCCAGGACTCCACTGCCGCACCGGAGTCAGTACGGAAGCTTTCCGGGCGTCGCCGCCGGGAAGTCGTCGCCGTGCTGCTCTTCAGTGGTGGGCCCATCTTCGAGAGCTCGATCCCGCTCTCCGTGTTCGGCATCGACCGCCAGGACGCCGGCGTTCCCCGCTACCGCCTGCTCGTCTGTGCCGGCGAGGAGGGACCGCTGCGGACCACCGGCGGTCTCGAACTCACCGCGCCGTACGGACTGGAGGCGATCAGCAGGGCCGGCACGGTGGTGGTGCCCGCCTGGCGGTCGATCACCTCGCCGCCGCCGCTGGAGGCGCTGGACGCGCTGCGCAGAGCGCATGAGGAGGGGGCCAGGATCGTCGGGCTGTGCACCGGCGCCTTCGTGCTCGCCGCCGCGGGGCTGCTGGACGGCCGCCCGGCGACCACGCACTGGATGTACGCGCCGACGCTCGCCAAACGCTACCCGTCGGTCCATGTGGACCCGCGGGAGCTGTTCGTCGACGACGGGGACGTACTCACTTCGGCCGGCACAGCGGCCGGAATCGACCTGTGCCTGCACATAGTCCGGACGGACCACGGCGCCGAGGCGGCGGGCGCGCTCGCCCGCAGGCTGGTGGTCCCGCCCCGGCGCAGCGGCGGTCAGGAGCGCTATCTCGACAGGTCTTTACCAGAGGAGATCGGCTCCGACCCGCTCGCCGAGGTCGTCGCCTGGGCGCTGGAGCATCTGCACGAGCAGTTCGACGTGGAGACGCTCGCCGCCCGCGCGTACATGAGCCGCAGGACGTTCGACCGCCGGTTCCGCTCGCTGACCGGCAGCGCGCCGCTGCAGTGGCTGATCACCCAGCGGGTGCTCCAGGCGCAGCGGCTGCTGGAGACCTCCGACTACTCCGTCGACGAGGTCGCGGGCCGCTGCGGCTTCCGCTCGCCGGTGGCGCTGCGCGGTCACTTCCGGCGTCAGCTGGGCTCGTCCCCGGCCGCCTACCGCTCGGCCTACCGGGCGCGCCGCCCGCAGGGCGATCCCGCGGCGCAGGGGGTCATGGAGCCGGTCGTACCGGCGCAGGCGTCCACG
>NZ_JTIY01000001.1:3547017-3572659 GCF_000818175.1 Streptomyces sp. AcH 505 | reverse complement strand
GGCGGCGGCCAGCGCCTCGGGTCCGGTGGCGGCCACCTCGGCCGTCGCGGAGTCCGACAAACCCGGTTCCGACACGTACGCGACAGGTCTGGGCCGACCGAGTCTGCCAGGTCAGCGCAGCGCACCGTAGGGTAAGGCGCATGAACGATCGAATGGTGTGGATCGACTGCGAGATGACCGGGCTCTCGCTGGCGCAGGACGCACTCATCGAGGTGGCGGCCCTGGTCACCGACTCGGAGCTGAACGTGCTCGGGGACGGGGTGGACATCGTGATCCGCCCGCCGGACGCCGCGCTGGAGACGATGCCCGAGGTGGTGCGCAAGATGCACACCACCTCGGGCCTCCTCGACGAGCTGGCGGCGGGTACCACGCTGGCGGCCGCCGAGGAGCAGGTCCTGGCGTACGTGCGCGAGCACGTGAAGGAGCCGGGCAAGGCGCCGCTGTGCGGCAACTCGGTCTCCACCGACCGCGGCTTCCTCGCCCGCGACATGCAGTCGCTGGAGGGCTACCTCCACTACCGCATCGTGGACGTCTCCTCGGTCAAGGAGCTGGCCCGCCGCTGGTACCCCCGGGCGTACTTCAACAGCCCGGACAAGAACGGCAACCACCGCGCCCTGGCCGACATCCGCGAGTCCATCGCCGAGCTGCGCTACTACCGCGAGGCGGTCTTCGTACCGCAGCCGGGCCCGGACTCCGACACGGCGAAGCAGATCGCGGCGAAGTACGTCCTGCCCGCCGAGTAGACCGCCCCGGCCCACCCCCGCGGAGCCGCCCCCGCAGGCCACCGAGGCCCGCGCCTGACCCGCATCAATCCGGGCGCGAGCACCCTCGGGGACCCTGTACACTTTTTCTCGGCCGGTAGGGCAGCACGAAGCCGGTCGTGGTGGGTATAGCTCAGCTGGTAGAGCACCTGGTTGTGGTCCAGGATGTCGCGGGTTCGAGTCCCGTTACTCACCCTGATTGATCGAGGCCGGACCTGTGAGAACGGGTCCGGCCTTTGTCGTACCCTGCGCAGGCTCGGCGCCGGGCTTCGGCGCTCTGCTGCACGCCAACCCCTCCCGGTCGTACTCTGGCCGGTACGCCATCGGCAGACGAAGGGGCACACATGGACCTCCCCGACGACCTCAGCACCGGTGAACGGATCCGCCGCCTACGCGAGTCGCGGGGCATGTCCCGCCCGGTTCTGGCAGGGATGTGCGGCCGTGGCCCGGACTGGCTCAAGAAGATCGAGAGCGGCGAGCGCGAGTTGAGGTCGCACAGTCTCCTCATGGCACTCGCAGCTGCACTCCAGGTGTCCGACCTTTCCGTCATCACCGGTGGCGTGCCCGAGGTCGCGCAGTCCGTACCCCTCGGCCGGCTGTCCCATCCCGGGATGCCGGGGATCTGGGCGGCGGTCATGAATCGGACGATGTCTCCGGCTCCGGGTGTGCCCGTGGACGTGGCCGCGCTTCAGGCCCGCGTCGACCAGACGTGGCGCCTGTGGCATACCTCAGGACACCAGCGCACCGAGGTCGGCGCGCTCCTGCCCGACCTGATCCGGGATGCCGAGAGGGCGACCCGCACCCACGACGAGGCTGCCCGGCGGGCCGCACACGTCGCTCTGTCCGATGTCTACCGGCTCACCGGTCAAGCCACGGCCTACGTCGCACCGGCCGAGCTGGCATGGGTGGTCGCTGACCGTGCTCTGACGGCGGCTCAGCAGGCGGACAGCCCGTCGGCCATCGCTGCCGCGGCATGGAACATGGGCAACATCCTGCGGGAAACCTCGTACCCCGAAGAAGCGTTGCGGGTGGTTGCCGAGGCCGCCGAGCTGATCCGCCCGCATCTGGACGGGGCGCCGGACGACTGGCGCGGCGTGTACGGGGCGCTGCAACTCCACGCCGCGGTGACGTACGCGCGCGAAGGCCGCGACGGCGAGGCGTGGGCTGCGTGGGACCGGGGCGACCAGGTCGCCAAGTCCCTGCCCGCCGCATACGTTCACCCGTCGACCGTGTTCGGAAGGGCCAACGTCGACTTCCACGCCGTCAGCGTGGCGACCGACCTGCAGCGCTCCCAGCGAGCGCTCTCGCTCGCCGACGACATCGACCCGGACACCATGCCGTCGGCGGAACGCCGTGCCCGCCTGTGGGTGGAGGTGGCGCGCGGACACCTGCAACGCGGGGACCGGACAGCGGCGTTGCACGTGATGCAGCTCGCCGCGAAGATCAGCATCGAGACTCTCGCCTTCACCCCGGCGGCCCGCACGGCTGCCGCCGACCTGTGGCGGCACGCGCCACGCGCGATGCGCGCCGAGGCCGCGCGGCTCGGGGAAGCGGTGGGGGTGGCAGCCGGCTAGGGGACAGTCCGGGACAGGGGGACACTCTGTCCCTGATGCCCACCCAGCAGCCCCTTACGGTGACCGCTCAGTCACCAACCGTAGGGGGCTTCCTATGTCCGCCGCCAGCTGGCACGCATCGCCTGAGCGCCTCGCATTACCGACCACCGACCGCGTCACGGGCGAGGTGCGCATACCGATTTCGCTCTTCAGCGTGGACCGGTTGCAGGCGCGGATTCCGCTCGTTCTGTCGCGCCGCGAGGGCGAGCGGCTCCTCGGCCAGCTCACCGAACTCCTCGGCTCCATGGCGCGCCTGACGGGGGTACGACCGTGACGGCGATCCCCACCGGCACCAAGACCGTCGTCGTGGACGCGGAGGGCCGCGTGCTCTTCGAAACCGAGGACGCCCCCCGCCGACGGTGGCTCGACCACCTCGACGCCTGTGACTTCTGCCGCGAGAGCCGTGACGGCAGTTCCTGCTTCGAGGGATTCAACCTCTGGAGCACAGCGCAGAGGACTCCGCTCATGACCGAAACCACCACCGTCCAGGCACCCCTTGCCGAAGACCGCCCCTCGCTCGTGGTGAAACGCTGGCCGAGCAGCGAGCGTTCGGTCGGCAAGGCACGCCATCTGCTGCTCCAGTGCCTACAGGCGTGGGACCTTGCCGACCTCACCGACCCGGCCCAGCTCGTCCTCTCCGAGCTGATGACCAACAGCGTGCAGCACGCGCGTGTTCCGGGACGCCTGATCGAGACGCGCTACGAGCGCCTGCCGCACGGGGTACGGATCGAAGTGCACGACGCCGGGGACACCAAGCCGGAACGCCGCGAACCGTCCGCCGACGACGACTCCGGACGCGGCCTGACACTGGTGGACGCACTCACCGACGGGCAATGGGGGGTGAGCGCCCGCACGGGAGTCGGCAAGCTCGTCTGGGCGGTCTGCACGGACGACAGCGGGCCGCGCTCCGGCCATGAGACCGTCGAGGGCCAAAAGCGCATGACGCCCTTCTCTCCCGAGGTGACCCGTGCCGATCCCGACACTCGCTGACCGCCTGCGTGCCTGTCACCGCTCCGCGCTTCACCTGGAAATGCGGGACGGCTACATGCGGTCCGACCCACGCTTCATCGCCTGGCAGAGCGGTGTACGGGCCGATCCGGCGCACGAGGATCCGCAGGCGCGGCCATGGCTGGACCTGGTCCGGGAGACGGCGGGCCGTGGGGTGGACGTGCGTCGCGCGCGGATCGTGTCCGAGCCGGTCTCCGACTACATCCGGTTCGAGCATCACCTCACCGCGGGCAACATCGCGGCGGGTGAACAGGTGCGTTGGCTGCCGCGCAGACGCGCCTCAAAGCTTGCGCTCCCTGGAAACGATTTCTGGCTGTTCGACGGCCAACTGGTGGTGTTCCTGCACTTCGACGGCAGTGGCGAACTACCGCCAGACGACGAGGAAGTCAGCGTCGATCCGGCAGCGGTCGAACTGTGTGCGTCCGCGTTCGAGGCGGTCTGGGATCGTGCCGTACCGCACGCCGACTACCGCCTCGCCTGACAGGTCCGCGCCCTCGAACGACGACATCCCGGATTTTCGCACGGGTCGGCAAGGGGCGGCGGTCTGATGCCATTGCGCGCAACGATGTGCTGACCACGTCCTCGTGGCAATCCCGCGCAACTACCCACCGTCACAGCTGTGGTGACGGCATCCTGATACTCCGCCCCGCGAGAACGGAGCCCACCATGACGCTCAGGTTCATCGGCACCACCAGCGATGACGGCGACTGCCCGACCCTGTACGAAGTCGTCGAGACAGGCGACATCCTCGTGCAGGGCGAGCGGGAGACAGACCCCGAACATCTCGCGCAGCTGCGGGATGTGAAGCCCTCGGAGACGTTCGTGCGCGTCCCGCGCGAGCTGCTCACGCGCTTCTCGCCGAAGGAGTGACGTGCCGGAGCTGACGCCCTTTTCCGAAGCGGCCCATCTCTTCCGCGAATTCCAGTACACCGCGTGGCGCCTGGAGACACGCGGCGGCTATGCCTCTGACCGTGAGAGCCCGAAGTGGCGGCGCTTCGTCGCTGGAGAGGACATCACCAACGATCCGCCCAACGCGTGGCGGGAGAATGTCGCCACCCAGGTCGGGCGGGGTAAGCGGTTCGAGCGGGTACGGGTCGTCGACGACCCGCCGACCGAGGGACAGCTGTTCCTCCTCGCGAGCGGAGTGGGCAATGTGGCCGCAGGCGAGGACATCCGGAACATTTCCCGGGCAGATGCCCGGCGCCTTGACCTGCCGGAGCACGATTTCTGGCTCTTCGACTCCAGGCTTCTGATGAAGTTCGTCTTCGACGACGACGACAGAACACTCGGCGTCGAGCTGATCGACGCACAAGCCGAAGTGCTGGCCGCATGCCAGGCCAGGGATGCGGCCTGGCACCACGCTGTACGCACCGAAGAGTTCACCAGGCGGGTACGTTCCCCTGCGTGAGCACGGACTTCCAGACCGGCAGGGTCGCCCTCGGTGCGCGGCTGCGAGAGCTGCGCGTCGAGGCGGGCCTGAACGGCAAGGACTTGGCCGAACGGCTGGGCTGGCAACGGTCCAAGGTGTCACGCCTGGAGAACGGGAAGCAGACCCCGTCTGTCGCTGATCTCACGGCGTGGTCCGAGGCCGTACACAGACTTGATGTCGCCGCTGAACTGGCCGCACGTCTCAAGGCCTTGGAGACGCAGTACCGGTCATGGCGCCGACAGCTCTCCCACGGCCATCACACCCGCCAGGAACTCGCAATCGCGGAGACGGCAGGCACGCGGACCATCCGTGGCCTGGAAGTGGCCCGCATCCCCGGGCTGTTCCAGACAGCCGAGTACGCCCGGCATCTCTTCAAGATCAACTCGGAGTTCCGGCAGACTCCCCGAGACACCGAAGACGCGGTCCGCGGCCGGATCCAGCGGCAAGAGGCGCTCTACGAGCCCGGCCGGCGCTTCCGGTTCCTCGTCTGGGAAGGCGCGCTGCACATGCTTGTCTGCCCGCCCACTGTCATGGCCTCTCAGCTGGACCGCCTGCTGAGCATCATCGGTCTGGACACCGTCGAACTCGGGATCGTACCTTTCGGCGCCCAGTTGCGACGCACCCCGGCACACGGCTTCTGGATCTACGACCAGCGTCTGGTCATCGTCGAGACGATCGGCACGGAAATGTGGCTGGAGGATCAGGACAGCGTGGAGCTGTACGCCCGTGCTTGGGACTGGCTCTCGGAGGCTGCGGTGTACGGCTCGAATGCTCACAAGCTGATCGGGCGAGCGCGGACCTCGCTTGCCACGTAAGCAAACAACAACAATCCACCGGAGTCGTACGCAATCCGGCGCAATCGGCCGGACTTCCCGCAATCAGACTCCTACCGTCCCGTTGTATGGACGCACCCGAGCACTCCGCATCGGACGCCGCCGCCGACTTCACTCCGCGCGCGGATGACCCCGAACACTTCGCATCTCTGCGGCTGTTGCGAGCCCCTGCCATGTCACCACAGGACCCGGAGGACCGTTTCATGACCGATCTCTACTCCCTGCCGCTCCCCGAGGACGTTGCCTTCACCAATCACTGCGGAGGCAATCTCGGCGGCTCCAACGAGACCTGTGTCGCCTTCGTCGCCATCCCCGGCCCGGTGGAGGCATTCGCCCTGCGGGACAGCAAGCCCGAGGGCGCGGACAAGGAACTGCGGTTCACCACGGCCGAGCTTGACGACTTCGTCCTCGGCTATGCCAAGCAGCGCGGACTGACGCTCTGACGGTGACCCGCCCCCATCCAAGAGGACACAGATGACCTGGTCAGGCCACTGGCATGGGTACGGTCCCTGGACCGGTAGCAGAAACGCCTACGGCCAGGAGCCGTTGCGTCGTCCGGGGCTGGAGGCGAACAGCGAGCAGACCAGGATGTTCCTGGCCTCGGTGCTTCCGCCGTTGATGACGGGCCACTGGCTGATGCGCCGAGATCAGACAGCGGCCGACCGGACCTGGACGACAGATGGTGACGCGATCGGCTGGCTGCAGGCCACGTACGAGGTGAATCCGCCCTTCGAACGTGACGACGGCGGACTGGCGTACATCGCTCTCGAAGACAAGATCGCCTACGCGACGGACAGTCTCCACCGCGGTGTCGACGTCTGTTGGGTGCACTACACCAAGTCGTCGAGCCTCGTGTCCTTCTCGGTCGTGGCCTGCCCCAATCATCACCACCCGCACATCTCGTGCCCGCTGCCGCCCACCTGACCGGCCCGAGTACGGAGAGGACCACATGTCGCTCAGACTTCTCCTTCCCGAGGACGGTGTAACCGACCTCCTGACCACCTGGCCCGACGAACCCCGTGTGTACGAGCGTGGCACCACGCAACTCGACCGTACGGTCACCCCCGACGTGCTCGGCAGCTACATCGATACGGGCTGTGTGCCCGCCGCCGAGGTCGCTGTCATGAAAGCGGCACCGGCGCTGCACCCAGGCTGCTTCATGACAGGTGGCCGTACCGACCCGGCCAAACTCCGCAAGCTTCACGAGGACGGGTACACCGTCCGCCTCGGCAACCTCCAGCGCGTCATCCCTTTCATGGCCGGTCTCGCTCAAGAAATCCAGCGGGAGACGGGCTGTTCCAACTACGCCCACGCCTTTCTCACACCGCCCGGCACTCAGGGTCTTCTCCACCACTGGGACCAGCAGATGGCGGTGATCGTCCAGATCTCCGGCGTCAAGCGATGGCAGCTCTGGCGACCGGAATATCACTCCCCTATGCGCGAATACCAGGAATCCTTTCGCGTTTGGCAGAACGACTACCTGGACAAGTGGCAGTCCACCGGCCCGGACATGGAGGTCGATCTGAAGCCGGGGCAATCGCTGCTCTTGCCGCGCGGCTGGGTCCACAACCCGCACGCCCTGGAGTCGGATGAGCGGAGCATCCATCTGACGTTCGCCATCCGGGAGCGCACACCTCTATGGCTGGCGGAGCAACTGGTCGCGTCCGCAATCGAGAAACCGGAGTTCCGGCAGGTCATCCTGCCGGGTGACATCATCGACGCAGCCCTCTCCGAGCAGTTGGCCGAGACCCGCCAGACCCTCATCCACTTCCTTGAGCAGATCAGCACGGACGCGTTCGCCAAAACCGTGCGGCAGAGGGCGTTGACAGAGCTGGATTACACGACCTGACACTGCGGCATTCGCCTTCGCTCACCATGAAGGGCGAAGGGCCGATCCGTGGAAGCGGATCGGCCCTTTGTCATAGGCTGATCTTTCATGGACACCGCCGATCTCATCGAGCAGCTGGATCCGGCCATCGACGCCTTCGTTCCCGAACTCGGGCGGCGGGCGCGGCTGCGGAGGGAGGCCGGCGAGGTCGAGGCGCGGTGGCCGAGCGGTGTTGGGCGGCCCGCTTTGTTCGGGGTTGCCGTTGGGGTCAAGGACGTCGTGCGGGTCGACGGGTTGCCCACGCGGGCCGGGTCCGCGGTGCCCGCGCGGGTGCTGGACGGGGCGCAGGCGGTGGTGGTGGACCGGTTGCGGGCGGCGGGGGCCGTGGTGGCGGGGAAGACCGTGACGGCGGAGTTCGCCGTGCTCGCGCCGGGGCCCACCCGTAACCCGTACGACCCCGCGCACACGCCCGGTGGTTCGAGCAGTGGCTCCGCCGCGGCCGTCGCGGCCGGGATGGTGCCGCTCGCGATCGGTACGCAGACGGTCGGGTCGATGATCCGGCCCGCCGCGTACTGCGGGATCGTCGGGTTCAAGCCGACGTACGGGCGGATCCCGGTGGCCGGGGTGATCGCCAACGCGCCCAGTCTGGACACCGTCGGGATCTTCGCCCGTGAGGTGGCCGGACTCTTGCCGGCGGCCGGGGTGCTGTGCGACGGATGGCGGCCGGATACGGGCGGCGGGGGTGCGGGCGCTACGCGTCGTGCCGTACTGGGCGTACCGACGGGACCGTACCTGGAGCGGGCCGAGCCGGTGGCGCTCGCCGCTTTCGAGGCGCAGACGCGGGTGCTGCGCGACGCCGGGTTCACGGTGCGCGAGGTGCCGGTGATGGCGGACTTCGCCGCGACCGAGCGGCAGTTGTTCGTGCTCAACCGCTACGAGACCGCGCGGGTGCACGCCGACTGGTTCGCCCGGTACGAGGAGCTGTACCGGCCCGAGACCGCGGCGGCGATCCGCGAGGGGCAGGCGGTCGACGACGCCGCTCACGCGCGTGCCCTGCGCGAGCGGGACGGCTTCCGGGCGCGGACACTCGCCGCCATGGACGACGCCGGGATCGATCTGTGGATCACCCCGGCGGCGACGGGTCCCGCCCCGCTCGGGCTCGGTTCCACCGGCAGTTCGATCATGTGCCTGCCCTGGAGCAACGCGGGGATGCCGTCGCTGACCGTGCCCGCCGGGCACGCGCCGAACGGGCTGCCGCTCGGGTTGCAGTGCGTCGCCCGCCCGGCCGCCGACGAGCAACTGCTGGGCTGGACAACGCCGGTGGAGTCCGCGCTGCGCGGCGCGCTGCCGACCGCGCCACCCGCCGTACGCCGCTGACGCGAGGCCGTCCCCGGCGACCGCTCCGTTCGACTTGTGAACGAGGGCCGGGAGAGCGCCGGGAGAGCGCTATCCCAACGCGGGCTCCGAAGCAGGGCCGCGTGATGCTCAGGACACGTTCGGGAAACATAACCGCCTTCGACTCTTGACACCCGCCCCTCCGAGGAAGCAACCTTCCGGCAGCGCGATTTGGGAGCGCTCCCACAGCCGTAGCGTATGCCGGATTTCCTCATCGGCCCGGCGTGGTGCGCACCGGCCCCGCCCGGAACGTCCGTCCCACCTGGAACAAGGAGCAAGCGAATGCGCATGCGCATCACCCGTACCACCGGCGGGCACAGCCGCAGAGCGGCGGCCGTCGCCACCACGGTGCTGACGGCATCGGCCCTGCTGCTGACCGGCTGTAGCAGCGACTCGGACAGCTCCGACTCGGCCAAGGGGTCGGACGCGAGCGGGCCGATCACGCTGACCGTCGCCGACTTCGGTCAGTTCGGCTACAAGGAGGCGGGGCTGTTCGCCAAGTACCACCAGCTCCACCCGGACATCACCGTCAAGGAAGACGTCACGGCCGACGAGAAGGTCTACTACCCCAAGCTGCTCCAGGAGTTGAATTCCGGCAGCGGTCTCGCCGATGTCCAGGGCATCGAGGTCGGCCGGATCAAGGAGGTCGTGGACACCAAGGGTGACCAGTTCGCCGACCTCAGCAAGGTCATCAACGTCGACGACTGGGTCTCCTGGAAGGAGAAGCAGGCGACGACGTCCGACGGCGCCGTGATCGGTGCCGGTACCGACATCGGTCCGATGTCGCTCTGCTACCGCCCCGACCTGTTCAAGAAGGCGGGCCTGCCGACCGACCGCGAGGCCGTGGCGCAGAAGATCGCCGGCGGCTGGGAGGACTACCTCAAGCTCGGCGAGCAGTACAAGGCGAAGGCCCCGGCCGGCACGTACTTCATGGACTCGGCGAGCGCCATGTACAACGCCGTGGTCAGCTCGAACACCGAGCAGTACTACGACAAGGACGGCAAGCCGATCTACAAGGACAGCCCCAGCGTCAAGCAGGGCTGGAGCCTGGCCGGCGAGGCCGCCGCGAAGAAGCTGACCCAGGGACTCGCGCAGTTCAGCGACCCGTGGGTGGCGGCGCTGCGCAAGGGCTCGGTCGCCACCGTCGCCTGCCCCGCCTGGATGGCGGGTCAGATCTCCACCAACTCGGGCAACGCCTACAAGGGCAAGTGGGACATCACCCGCGCGCCCGGCTCGACCGCTGCCAACTGGGGCGGTTCGTTCCTGTCCGTGCCGAAGGGCGGCAAGCACGTGAAGGAGGCCGGCGAGCTGGTCAAGTGGCTGACGGCGCCCGAGCAGCAGGCCGCCGTGTTCAAGGCCATCGGGGTGTTCCCGTCCAACAAGGGCGCGTACGACCTGCCCGAGGTGCAGAACGCCAAGCTTCCGTACTTCAACGACGCGCCGATCGGCAAGATCTACGCCGACGAGGCCAAGGCCATCCCGGAGGCCGTGCTCGGCCAGAAGGACGGCGTGATCAAGGACACCATCTCCACCCAGATCAACAACATGGAGCAGCGCGGCACCAGCCCGGACGACGCCTGGGACGCGGCCACGAAGACGATCGACAAGGCCATCGGCTGACCCTCGGCCCGCGCATCGGCTGACCCTCGGCCCCGCGCACCGGCTGACCATCAGCCTCCGCGCCGGCTGCCACTCAGCCCCCGCACCGGCTGACCGTTCGATCCTCGCCGGTGCGGGCGGCCCCCCGCCGCCCGCACCGGTCCCGCCGTACCGCCCACCCCCCGCCCCAGGGAAGGACTCCCACCCGTGGCAACCACGATCCCGGCCCGGGACGCCGCCACCCCGCCGCCCGGCCCCCCGAAGCCCGTGTCCACCGAACGCCTGGCGTGGCGCAGCCGGCTGTGGCGGTTCGACGACAAGGCCTCGCCGTACGCGTACATCGCCCCGTTCTTCCTCGTCTTCGCCGCCTTCGGGCTCTTCCCGCTGATCTACACCGGCTGGATCGCCCTGCACCGGGTGGAGATGACCGGTCTCGACCAGATGGAGTGGGTCGGCTGGGAGAACTTCGGCAAGATCCTGCATGACTCCGAGTTCTGGACGGCCGTCTCCAACACCTTCCTGATCGGGGTCATTTCGACCGTCCCGCAGCTCCTCGTCGCGCTCGGTCTGGCGCATCTGCTCAACTACAAGCTGCGGGCCAGCACGTTCTTCCGGACGCTGATCCTCACCCCGTACGCCACCTCGGTGGCATCGGCGGCGCTCGTCTTCGCCCTGGTCTTCCGGGCCGACGGCGGTCTGCTGAACTGGCTGCTGCATTTCATCGGCCTCGGGCACACCAACTGGACCAACGGCCACTGGACTTCGAAGATCGCCATCTCGGTCATCGTGATCTGGCGCTGGACGGGCTACAACACACTGATCTATCTGGCGGCCATGCAGGCGGTGCCGACCGATCTCTACGAGGCGGCCTCCCTCGACGGCGCCTCGCGCTGGCAGCAGTTCCGCAAGGTGACGATCCCCTCGCTGCGGCCGACGATCCTCTTCACCATCGTCATCTCGACCATCGGCTCCATGCAGTTGTTCGGTGAGCCCCTGCTGCTCGAAGGCGGCACGCTCGGCCAGACCGGCGGCAACGAGAACCAGTACGAGACGCTGAGCATTTACCTCTACAACTACGGCTGGAATCTGGGACATCTCGGTCCGGCCGCAGCGGTGGCCTGGGCGATGCTCGCCCTGCTGCTGATCATCGCGGCGATCAACTGGCTCTTCAGCCGCTTCGTGCGCAAGTCCGCGGCCTGACCCGCCCGACCGGGAGCGATACCCCATGACCCTGACCAGCCCCACCACCGCACGGCAACTCGCCCCGCCGGCACGGGCCGACACCGCGGCCGCGCGCCGTCCCGGCCGGTTCAAGCCCGGCGCGGGACGGCAGTTGCACGGCGGCCCCTTCGCCTACATCGCGCTGATCGTCGTCGGCATCGGCTCGATCCTGCCGCTGTACTGGACGCTGGTGGCCGCGTCCCACACGCAGGACGAAGTCCTCGCCACCACACCGCCGTTCCTGCCCGGCTCGCACCTCTTCCACAACCTGGACGCCGCCTGGACCCAGGCGCACCTCGGCAAGGCCATCGTCAACAGCGTGATCGTGTCGGGCTGCATCACGGCGGCGACACTGTTCTTCTGCACCCTCGCCGGTTACGCGTTCGCCAAGATGCGCTTCCGGGGCCGAGGTTGGCTGATGACGTCCGTCATCGCGACGCTGACGATCCCGCCGCAGCTCAGTGTCGTCCCGCTCTTCATGCTGATGTCGAAGATCGGCTGGGGCGGTGATCTGGAGTCGGTGATCTTCCCGACCCTGGTGAGCGCCTTCGGTGTGTTCTTCATGCGGCAGTACCTGATCGAAGCGCTGCCGTACGAGCTGATCGAGGCGGCGAAGGTGGACGGCGCGAACAACTTCCGGATCGTGCGCAGCATCGTCCTGCCGGTGGCCCGGCCCGCGATGATGGTGCTCGGAATGCTTACGTTCGTGCAGGCGTGGAATGACTTCTTCTGGCCCTATCTCGCACTCAACCAGCAGAATCCGACGCTCCAGGTGGCCCTCGGCCAGCTGAGCGCCTCGTACACCCCCGACCAGTCCATCGTCATGGCGGGCGCCCTGATCAGCACTCTTCCGCTGCTCCTGGTGTTCGTGCTCTTCGGCAAGCAGATCGTCGGAGGCATCATGTCGGGCGCGGTCAAGGGATGACGTCCTGTCGTCCCTGATCGTCCGAGGGGCCCGGAAACCCGGGCCCCTTACGCTTACGCCCTGCCCCTGTACGCCCACCTTGGGAGCGCTCTCACAATGACCGCCGTACGAACCGAGACCACCCTGCAAGCAGCGGCCGCCGCGACGGACTTCCCGACGGGCTTCGTCTGGGGAGCGGCCACCGCCGCCTATCAGGTCGAGGGCGCCGCCGCCGAGGACGGCCGCACGCCTTCGATCTGGGACACCTTCAGCCGTACGCCCGGCAAGGTACGCAACGGCGACACCGGCGACATCGCGGCCGACCACTACCACCGGTTCCGCGACGACGTCCGGCTGATGAAGGAGCTGGGCCTGAAGGCCTACCGCTTCTCCATCTCCTGGTCGCGGGTGCAGCCGACCGGCCGCGGCCCCGCCGTCGAACGCGGCCTGGACTTCTACCGCAGCCTCGTCGACGAGCTGCTCGAAGCGGGCATCGCGCCCGTCGCCACCCTCTACCACTGGGACCTGCCGCAGGAGTTGGAGAGCGCGGGCGGCTGGCCGGCCCGGCAGACCGCCGAGCGGTTCGCCGACTACGCGTCGATCATGGCGGGCGCCCTCGGCGACCGCGTCGGCATGTGGACCACGCTCAACGAGCCGTGGTGCTCCGCGTTCCTGGGGTACGGCTCCGGCGTGCACGCGCCGGGCCGCACCGAGCCCGCGGCGGCGCTGCGCGCCGCCCACCACCTCAACCTCGCGCACGGCAGGGCGATGGAGGCGCTGCGCGCCCAGCTCCCCTCGACGGCGCAGACCTCGATCACCCTCAACCTGCACCAGGTCAGGGCGCTGACCGACAGCGAGGCCGATGCGGACGCCGTCCGCCGGATCGACGCCGTGGGCAACCGCGTCTTCACCGGGCCCATCCTCGGCGGCGCCTACCCCGAGGACCTGATCGCCGACACCTCGCGGTACGTCGACTGGTCGGAGCTGGTGCACGACGGCGATCTGGCCGCCATCTCCCGCCCCATCGACGTCCTGGGCGTCAACTACTACACGCCGACGGTGGTCTCCAACCCCGGTACGGGCGTGGGCGATTCACGCGACGACGGGCACGGCAACAGCCAGCACTCGCCGTGGCCGGGCTCCGAGCACGTCGCCTTCCACCTCACCGAGGGCAAGCGGACGGCGATGAACTGGGCGATCGACCCCAGCGGTCTGCACGACCTGCTGCTGCGCCTCACCCACGACCACCCCGGGCTGCCGCTGATGGTCACCGAGAACGGCGCGGCGTTCGACGACTACGTCTCGCCCGAGGGCCGCGTCGAGGACCCCGAGCGGATCGCGTATCTGCACGGCCATCTCGCCGCCGTACAGCGGGCGGTGGCGGCCGGCGCCGATGTGCGCGGCTACTTCCTCTGGTCGCTGATGGACAACTTCGAGTGGGGTTACGGCTATTCGAAGCGCTTCGGCGCCGTCTACGTCGACTACGCGTCGCAGCGCCGTATCCCCAAGGCGAGCGCGCACTGGTACGCGGACGTGATCCGTGGCAACGCGCTGCCGCAGGCGCCGCAGGAATGACGAGGCGCGCCCCGGCCGGGTGGGGGGTGGGGATCCGGCCGGGACGCGCGTGGGGGGTTGGCCGACCTGTGGTCGGCCTGGGGTGATGGCTACGTGGGGCGATCGGCTACTTGTAGGCGCCGAACGCCTTGGTGAAGGCCAGCGGCTGCTGGTCGATCGAGCTGCACGAGGCGTCCGCGCTGTTCTTCGGCCCGCCCGGGCAGGCCTTGTCGCGGGTGCCCGACCACATCGCCAGCCAGCCGATGCCCTTGGACTTCGCGAAGTCGACGAGCTGCGTCGCGTCGTCGACCTTGAAGACCTCGGTGCTGACGTCGTTGACACCGATCATCGGTGTGACGGCGACGGCCTGCCAGGCCGCGGCGTCCGAGAGGCCCAGCACGCCCTTGATCTGGGCCTGGGTCGCGGTCGCCGCCTGGATGGCGTAGCCGCCCATGTCACCGCTGTACGAGGCCCCGTAGTCCATCGCCATGATGTTGACCTGGCCGACCTTCACGCCGTTCTGCTTGGCGTTGCCGATCAGGTCCACGCCGGGCTGGGTCAGCCCCTCGGGCATCACCGGGAGGGTGAAGGAGACGTCGAGGCCGGGGTGGGCCTTCTGGAGCTGCGCGACGGCCTGGGCGCGGCGGGTGTTGGCCGCCGTGTCCGGCAGGGCCGCGCCCTCGATGTCGAAGTCGACCTTGGTGAGCTTGTAGGCGTCGACGGCCTTGCCGTAGGCGGCGGCCAGGTCGGCGGCCGAGGAGCAGGCACCGGCCAGTTCGGTGCCCGAGGCACCGCCGAAGGAGACCCGTACGTCACCGCCGTCGGCGCGCAGGCCGCCGATCTGCGCGGCGACCGCGTCGCTCGCGAGGTCGCTGACGCCACCCCACTTCGGGACGCAGCCGCCGCCCGACGTGATGAAGGCGAGGGTGAACTGCTTGACGCCGGTCTTGGCCGCCGTGTCCGCGAGGTTGTAGGCGGGGTAGAGCGAGGTGTCGACGTACGGTGCGAAGCCGGCGCTCGCCGCCGTGCCGCTGCCGGACGTGGGGGGCTGCGACGTCGCGGGATCCGAGGGGACGTCGGTGGGGTCGGCGTCCTTCGTCGGCTCGGTGGTCGGCTCCTCGGTCGGCCCGGTGGTGGGCTCCGTGCCGGGCTGCTCCTCCGTGGGGCGGCCGCTGGGCTGGGGCGTCGCGCCGTCGTCGACCGAGCACTTGACGCCGTCGATGAGGCACGAGGCCGGGTCGGCCGCCGTGGTCGCGTTGCCCGTCGCCTCGGTGACGAAGCCGACGGTGGCTGAGGCGCCGGGCGCCAGGTCCTTGTTCCAGTCCTCGGGCTTGACGGTGACGTGCCGGCCGTCGACGCTCCGCACGCCGTTCCACAGCGAGCTGATGGTGGTGCCGGCCGGCAGGTCGAATTCGAGGACCCAGCCGGACTTCGCCTTGCCCGTGTCGTTCGTGATGACGTACTGGCCGGTGTAACCGCCGGTCCAGGAGCTGGTCTTCGTGTAGGCGGCCCCGACCGCCGCCGCCTGCGCCGTGCCGGTGAGGGCGAAGGCCGCTCCGCCGCCGACGACGGCCGCGACCACCGCTCCGATCGCCTTGGTCCTGCGCTTCGCCAAGCGGCGGTGCGTACTGCTGCCCATCGCGTTCCTGCCTCAGTGTTGCGGTGTGTGGGGGGTGGTGGGCAGCACGCTAGCCCCAGCAGATCGGACAAAGTGCCCGTAATGGAAGGCCGTTGATGTTCTTAGGGTGCGCTTAAGGAACGCATGGGGGCTGATTAAAGGTTCAGACCTCTGCCGGAGCGCGACCTGACGCACCGCGTCCCCGCCTGCGCAACCGGTGACCCCGGGTGCGGTCGGGAGAGCGCCTGCCGTCAAGGCCGATCCAGATCCGCACCTCGGTGCCGCCCAGCACGGACCGTCCGATCCGCACGTCACCGCCGGTCGACTCGGCCACCCGGCGCACGATGTCCAGGCCGAGTCCGGTCGAGCCCTCGCCGCCGCCGCTGTTGCCGCGTACCAGCGCGGCGCCCGGGTCGGCGATACCGGGTCCCGCGTCCGAGATCAGCAGGATCACGGCGTCGTCGCCGTTGTGCACGTCCACGGAGAAGGCGGTGCCCTCCGGGGTGTGCCGGAAGACGTTGCCCAGCAGTGCGTCGAGCGCGGCGACCAACTCCGGGCGGCCCACCGGGATACGTACGGTCTTGTCGACGCCCGCCAGCCGCACCTTGCGGCCCTCGTCCTCCGCCAGCGCCGACCAGAAGTCCATCCGGTCGCGCACCACTTCGGAGACGTCGCAGCCGACGCCGAATCCGGCAGCCGCCGTCTGCGGCTTGGCGTCCCTGGCCGTACGGATGATGGTGTCGACCTCGCGCTCCAACTGCGCGACGGCCGCCCTGGTCTGGTCGGCGGCGGGACCGTCCCCGAGCGAGGCGGCGTTGAGGCGCAGCACGGTGAGCGGGGTGCGCAGCCGGTGCGAGAGGTCGGCGGCCAGCTCCCGTTCGTTGGCGAGGAGTTGGACGACCTGGTCGGCCATGGAGTTGAACGCGACGGCGGCGGAGCGCAGTTCGGGCGGCCCCTCCTCGGGGACGCGCGCGCCGAGTTTCCCCTCCCCCAGCGCGTGCGCGGCGCCCGCGAGCCGCTGGGCGGGCTCGACCATCCGTACGCCGAGCCGGTCGGCCACCGCGACCGACCCGACGACGAGGGCGGCGCCGACCCCCGCGAGGACCAGCCAGGCGGTGGTGACCCCGTTGGAGACGTCCCTCTCCGGGACGTACACCTCGACGACGGCGATCACACCGCTGCCGAGCCCGGTCGGCTGGAGCAGCACGGACCCGCCGGGTACGTCGGTGATGGAGGCGCGGCCGAGCCGCTGCACGGTCCGTACGTCCTTCTCGGCCGCCCGGCGCGTACCCAGCTCCAGCGGCCGGCTGCCGGCCGCCCGGGACGCGGGGATGTGCACGGCCATCTTCCGGTCCGACCCGGCGGAGGTGGAGTAGACGGCCCGCTCCAGCTGTTCGCGGTCGTCGGTGATGGTGAGGGTCGGGGCGATGGTGGCGGCCTGCCGCTCGGCGTTGCTGAACGCCCGGTCCCTGGCGAGTTCCTTGACGACGAGTCCGAGCGGAACGGCGAAGGCGACGACGACCATCACGGTCACCGCCAGGGAGACCTTGACCAGGGCCCATCTCATCGCGGTGGCTCCCGTCTCATTGCGGTGGCTTCGGCTTCATTGCGGCGGCTCCAGTTTGACGCCGACGCCGCGCAGGGTGTGCAGGTAGCGGGGCCGCGCGGCGGTCTCGCCCAGTTTCCTGCGCAGCCAGGACAGATGGACGTCGATGGTCTGGTCGTCGCCGTACGCCTGCTGCCACACCTCGGCGAGGAGTTCCTTGCGGGCGACGACCACCCCCGGCCGGCCGGCCAGGAACGTCAGCAGGTCGAACTCCCGCCGGGTCAGGTCGAGCCGGGTCCCGTCCAGCTCCGCCTGGCGGCGCAGCGGGTCGATGGAGAGCCCGCCGACCTGGATGACGCGCGAGGGGGCGACCTCGTCAGGGGTGGCCCGTGAGCGGCGCAGCACGGCCGCCATCCGCGCCGACAGGTGCTCGACGGAGAACGGTTTGGTGAGGTAGTCGTCGGCGCCGTCGTTGAGCAGCCGGACGATCTCCGTCTCGTCGTCACGCGCCGTGGCGATGATCACCGGGACGTCCGTGATGCCCCGCAGCATCTTGAGCGCCTCCGACCCGTCGAGATCGGGCAGGCCGAGATCGAGGATCACCACGTCGAAGCGGAAATGGGCCACTTCGCGCAGCGCTTCCAGAGCCGTACCGACACTCCGTACGGTGTGCGCGGCCTCGGTCAAGTGCCTGATGAGGGCGGAGCGCACGAACTGGTCGTCCTCGACGACGAGCACACTTGCCATGGGCCGCACCGTACGCCATTCGGGTGAGCCCATAGGGCACTATGGCCCCGATGCGTAGCAGAGGACTCGTCCACGCGGTCGCGTGGCTGTTCGCCACAGGGGCGGCGGTCACGCTCTCCTGGTGGGGCGTGCACACGGTCATGGCGGGCACGGCGTACGACCCGCCGCGCGCCCTGCCGATCACGGCTGCCACCTCGGCGACGCAGCCGCCGCCGCTGCCCGCCTCCACCCAGCGGCCCGCGCCCCCTTCGCCGTCACCCTCCCGCTCGGCGCCGGAAAAGCCCGCGCAGCCGTCCACCCCTTCGCCGTCGCACGGCACGTCGGGCGGCGGGTCGGGCAGCGGGTCGCAGGGCAAACCGTCGAAGAGCGCGCCGGCGCCGGACGCGGGCAATGTGAAGAGCTACCAGGTCGACGGCGGCCGGGTCGTCTTCGACATCGGCACCGCCTCGGCGGAGTTGGTCTCGGCGACCCCGAACGCGGGCTGGCAGATGCAGGTCTGGACGGAGCCGACCTGGATCCGGGCGACGTTCACCCGCAACGGCCGCGAGGTGTCGGTGTTCTGCACCTGGAACGACCATCCGCCGGTGGTCCAGTTCGACGACCGGTGACACACGCGGCAGTTCAGTCGAAGGTCCCCGGCGGCGGCGCCGGTGACGCCTTGGCCTTCGCGTCCGTGACGGGCGCGGCGCCGCCGGTGAAGTCGGCCAGCGCGCGACCGTGTTCGACCCGTCCCGGGTGCGGATCGGTCGCGACCCGCCGGGTCAGCTCGGTGACCGGCAGTTCGCGTGCCGAGCCGAGCAGTACGGCGTTGCCGAAGCGGCGCCCGCGCAGCACGGCCGGGTCGGCGGCCAGCGCGAGATGCGGGAAGACGGTGGCCGCGGTGGCGATCTGGCCGCGCAGGTGGGCGAGCGGCGGACCGTCGGCGAGGTTGGCCGCGTAACAGCCGTCGGGGCGCAGCACGCGCCGTACGTCCGCCAGGAATTCGGCGCTGGTGAGATGCGCCGGGGTACGCGCGCCGTCGAACACGTCGGCGATCAGCAGGTCGGCCCAGCCGTCCGGCAGCTTGGCGAGTCCGGCGCGCGCGTCGGCCGACCGGACCCGTATCCGCGCGTTCGGGTCCAACGGCAGCTCGCGCCGTACGAGTTGGACCAGCGCGGCGTCGGATTCGACGATCTGCTGGGTGGCACGCGGCCGGGAGGCCGCGATGTAGCGGGCGAGGGTGAAGGCGCCGCCCCCGAGATGCACGACCTGCGGGGGCCGGTCCTGCGGCATGACGAGATCGGCCGCATGACCGATTCTGCGCTGGTAGGCGAACGAGAGATGGGCCGGGTCTTCGAGGTCCACGTACGACTGCGGAGCGCCGTCGATCAGCAGCGTCCAGGCGCGCGGCCGCTCCCGGTCGGGCCTCAGCTCGGCGAGCCCGCCGGCGACGGTCTCGGCCACGGACTCGGCCGTGTCGCGGGTACGCCGCGTCTTCTTCGCCACGGACCCATTATCGGGCCACGGGTCAGCCCGGCTACCGCCAGCGGTCGGCAGCTGCCTGCTACCGGCAGCGGTCGGCGGCCTCGATCATCCGGGCCGCCTCGCCGAGCGCCTTCCGCAGGACGGCCGGGTCGGTGACGGGACCCGCCGTGTCCGGCGGCAGCAGCCAGCCGGTCCCGACGACCGGCGGTTCCTCGGCGGGGATCCGCAGTCCGCGCCCGTCGGTCCTCGTACACGCGCTGCCGGGGACGTCCCAGGCCTCTGCGGTGCCGGGCGGGACCAGAAAGCCGAGGGTGTCGCAGGATCCGTCGTGCAGGACGGGGCCCACCTCCGGCGTGGTGCCGCGGCGCAGGATGTCCACCGCCTCAAGTCCCTGCCGGGCCGGAACCGTTACGAGGTCACAGGGCTCCGTCGCATCCCCGGGAGGTGCGCCGTACTCCTGGTTGGGCGTGTGCTGAACAGTCGTTCCTGAGCCAGGGCTGGCTTCCATGCCGACCTCCACATCCAACAAGGGAAACAACCTCCTCGTCGCTGAAGAACACGTTCTGCGTCTCCAGATGGTTCAACGCGGAACAACGTCAACAGCTACGGCGGCACACCGCCGCAAAGGATGGCACTTCATGGCAGATCATGGGTGAGATATCCGGTTTGTAGGCAAACCCTGCGTAAGTGGGCCGTCACAGCAGGTACGTTCTTGCCCCGCCGGACCAAGAGAGGGCTCCGCCATGGCGTCGTCACGGGCAGTTCCCAACCTCGTCTTCCGTCGGCTGCGGGGCAACCGCTCGCCGGGCGAGTTCGCGGCCGCCGTGCGCAGGGCCGCACGGGAGATCGGTGAACACGTCGCGTGCGACGCCCGTTATATCGGTCGGGTGGAGGCAGGCGAGATCCGCTGTCCCAACTACGCGTACGAGCGCGTATTTCTCCATATGTTCCCCGGGCTCGCCCTGGCGGACCTGGGCTTCTCGGCACGCGAAACCGTACGCGGCCGGGCGGCGCGGCCCGTCGTGGACAGGCCGGACCACAGCCATACCAGCGAGGAGAGCGACGTGCTGCGTCGCGCATTCATGACGAGCGGCACCGCCACGGTGGCGGCCGCCGCCTTCGGTCTCGGCACCGCGCCCGCCGTCGCCGTACCCACCGCCGCCCTGCCGGCACCCCGGCGGGTCGGCGAGGCCGAGGTCCGCGCCGTCGAGGAAGAGGTACGGCGGATCCGGCTGCTCGACGACCGGCACGGCGCAGACGGCCTCTACCGCAGGGCCGCGCTGCCGCTGCGCAACGCGTACGCGCTGCTCGACGCGGGCGCGGCCGCCAGCAGATCCACCACCGACCGGCTGCATTCGGGCGCCGGCGAACTCGCCATCTCGGTCGGCTGGCTGGCGCACGACTCGGGCCGCTTCGACGAGGCGCGCTCGCACTACGCCGAGGCGCTGGCGACCGCGCGGGTCGCCGACGACCCGGCTCTTGAGGCGCACGCGTTCTGCAACACGGCGTTCCTCGCCAAGGACGCGGGCCGGCACCGTGAGGCGGTACGCGCGGCCCAGGCCGGCCGGCGGGCCGCGCGGCATCTGTCGTCGGCCCGGCTGCTGTCGCTGCTCGCGCTGCGCGAGGCGAGCGGCTGGGCCGGGCTCGGCGACCGTACGGGCTGCGAACAGGCGCTGCGGCAGGCACACGACCTGTTCGCCGCGGGCCCCTCGGACGCCGACCCCGAGTGGATGTCGTTCTTCGGCGAACCGGAGCTGGAGTGGCTGGAGGCGCAGTGCCACGCGACGCTCGGTGACTGGGCCGCCGCGGCGGGGCACGCGTACCGGGCGACGGTGCTCCAGGACCCGCGCTTCACCCGTAACCTCGCGCTCTACCGCGCCGAGTTGGCCACCGACCTGGCGCGGGCGGGAGCGCCGGACGAGGCGGCTGCCGCCGGGCAGCAGGTGCTCGACCTGCTGGACGAGGTCCAGTCGGCCCGGATCCAGCGGATGCTCGCGACGACGGCGCGGGTGCTGCGGCCGCAGCGGCGGCTGCCCGAGGTGAGCGCGTTCCTGGACCGCCACGTGGTGACGGACCCGCGCGCGATGTGAGGCCGCGCGCCGGACCCGTACCCGCACGCCGCCCCGGCACTTCGAGCGCCGTCCCGGTACCCGTGCGCCGCCCTCGCACCTCCGAGCGCCGGACCCGTACCCGCACGCCCTCCCCGTACCTCCGCCGGTACCTCCGCGCGCCGGACCCGCTGCCGTAGAACCTCCGGTCAGCCCTCCAGATGCGCCGAGTCGTTCCAGACCTCGACCGCCGGCGCTTCGTACGCCCAGCCCAGCACCGAGACCGACGCCGGGTCGAGCCTGATCCGCGCCGCGAACGACACGTCCTCCCCCAGCCAGCGCGCCCCGATCGCGCGCAGGATGTGGCCGTGCGCGAAGACCAGCACGTCCCGGTCGGCCGACCTGGCCCACTCCACGACCTCGTCGGCGCGGGCCGAGACGTCCGCCAGGGTCTCCCCGTCCGGGACGCCGTCGCGCCAGATGAACCAGTCGGGGCGGTCCGACTTGATCTGCGCGGGGGTCAGTCCCTCGTAGCCGCCGTAGTCGAACTCCAGCAGCGCGTCCCACGGCTGGGCCCGGTCCCCGAACCCGGCCAGCTCACAGGTATCGGCCGCCCGCACCAGCGGGCTGGTGCGCACCTCGGCGCCCGCGAGCCCCGACCACGGTGCGCGCTGCAGCCGTTCGCCGAGCAGCTTGGCGCCCCTGCGGCCCTCGTCGAGCAGCGGGATGTCCGTCCTGCCGGTATGCCGGCCGGACAGCGACCAGGCTGTCTGACCGTGCCGGACGAGCAGGATGCGCGGTGCCATGGAGGCTCTCCCTGGAGGTGTCACAGACAAGTGCCGGTCCATCATCGCGCACCTGAACTCAGGGCAACCTCCGGGCGGATCTTCGCGTCCCTCACCATTGGGGTGATGATGTTTCGTACGTTGATCCGAAGGACACCCGCCGAGAAGGCCAGGCGTACGGCACCGTACGGTTGAACGTCGGCCAAAAGCTGCATTACAACATGATGGAGATCGTCCGGATGTCGTACAGCACCAGCGAGCCGCAAAGGCGGCCGCGCCCCCGGCCTCGCTGGTGGGCGGAGCTGTTGCTGATAGTCGTCGTCTACGCCGCCTACTCGGGCGGCAGACTCCTGGCGCGCGGTGACGTCTCGACGGCGGTCGACCACGGACTGACGATCCTGCGCATAGAGCAGACGCTCTTCCTCAACGCCGAGCACCCGCTCAACCGGCTGTTCACCAGCACCCCGGCCCTCGGCATACCCGCCGACTTCGCCTACGCGTCGCTGCACTACCTCGTGACCCCCGCCGTACTGATCTGGGTCTTCCGGCGCGGCCCCGCCGTGTACCGGGCGGCGCGCACCTGGCTGATGCTCTCCACCCTGCTCGGGCTGGTCGGCTTCACCCTGCTGCCCACCTGTCCGCCCCGGCTGCTCAGCGCCGGACACGGCTTCGTCGACACCATGGCGCAGTACAGCTCGTACGGCTGGTGGGGCGCGCAGGCGAGCGCGCCGCGCGGGCTTGGCGGGATGACCAACCAGTACGCGGCGATGCCGAGCCTGCACGTCGGCTGGGCGCTGTGGTGCGGGGTGCTGTTGTGGCGGCACGCGCGCACCCCGCTGATGAAGTGGCTGGGCGTCGCCTACCCGCTGCTGATCGCCGTGGTCGTGATGGGCACGGCCAACCACTACCTGCTCGACGCCGTGGCCGGCGCCGCCGTGATGGCGGTCGGCGCGCTGCTCACCAAGCCCGCGCTCGCGCTGGCCGACCGGCTGCGCGACCGGATGGACGAGACGGCGTCGACCACCAGCTCCCGCCTCACGCATGCCGTGCTGACTCTGCTGTCACACCCCGCAGCCGCCCCCCGCAGGACCGCGATTGTCAGCGGTGGGTGCGAGACTTCGGCGGGTGAGCGATTCCCCGGGCAGCGGGCCCGCACCAGTACCTCCGGCGCAGCCGCCGTCGATCCCGACGACGAAGGTCCCGAAGGCGACGCCGCAGGCGTCCCGGACGACACTCAGGCAGCGGCTCGCTGAGCTGCGCGGCCCCGCCGTCGCACCGCACCCGCTGGACGCACGCGCGCTGGCCGCTCTCGCGGCGAACCCCGGCTGCCGCAGACGCGCCCTGCTGGACGGCGCGGGTGTGGACAAGGCGGCGCTCGCCACCGCGCTCGGCTCACCCGCCCCCTTCGGCCAGTCGCAGTTCGCCTTCATGCGCGGGAACGCGTTCGAGGCGAAGGTGAAGGGCGACGGCGGTACGGAACTGCTGCGGCTGGTGCACGAGCGGCTCGGCACCCGCAGCCCGGTGCCGTCACCGGCCCCCGTGCCGGGCGACTCGCTCGTACCGGACCTGTCGGCCGCGGGGCCCGAGGGCCGCACGGCCCGTACGGCGCTGGCGCTGCGTGAGGCGACCGTGGCGGGCGGGTGGACGTTGCTGGACCATCCGCTGCTCGCGCTCGAAGTGGCGGGCTCACCGGCGTATCTGGAGCCGGACGCCGTGGTGGTGCATCCCGACGGGCGCTGGACGGTCGTGGAGATCAAGTCGTTCCCGATGATCGACGGTTCGGCCGACGCGGCGAAGGTGGGCGCCGCCGCGCGCCAGTCGGCCGTGTACGTGCTGGCGCTGGAGCAGGTCGCCGCCCACGCCCCGGGCGCCTCGGTGGACCACCGGGTCCTGCTGGTCTGCCCCAAGGACTTCTCCAACCTGCCGACGGCCTCGGTCGTGGACGTCCGCAAGCAACTGGCGGTGACCCGCCGGCAGCTGGCGCGGCTGACCCGGATCGAGGACATCGCCGCCACGCTCCCCGACGGCACGACGTTCGACGTCGAGCTGCGCTCGGGCGAGGAGCTGACCAGCGCCGTCGAGTCGGTGCCCGCCGCGTACGCGCCGGAGTGCCTGGCCGCCTGCGAGCTGGCGTTCCACTGCCGGGACCGGGCCCGTACGGCGGGCGCCGTCGAGTCCCTGGGCCGTGGGGTACGGGGCGAGCTGGGCGGCCTGACCACGGTCGGCGCCGTGCTGGCGGCGGCGCACGGGGAGGCGGGCGACCCCGCCGATCCGACGGTGGCCGCGCTGCGCAGGGCGGCGGCGCTGCGGGCCGAGGCGCTGGCCCAGGCACAGGTGCCGAGGCAGGCCGAGGCGCCGACGCGAGGGCAGGCCCTGGAACAGGCCCTGGCTCTGGAACAGGCCCAGGTTCTGGAGCAGGCGCGGGCGGGCCGCTGATGTCGCTGATCAGTACGCTCGCCCGGCTGGAGGCGGTGGAGAGCGGCCGGGCCAGGCCGCTGACGACCGTCCGGCACCGCAGGATCTCCCCGGCGCCGCTGGTCCTCGTACCGCTCACCACAGCGGGCGAGGCGGGCGCGCCGCTCGGCGCGCTCGTCGGCACGGACCGCACGGCGCCACGGCTGCTGACGGTGGCCCAGCCGCGCGACCGCGACCTGCGGTTCGCGTTCCTCGCCGAGCTGGCCGACGCCGTACTGCCGTATCTGGAGTCGTACGCGGACGACGTGGAGCCGGCCGAGCGCAGCGAGAGCGACCCGGAGACGGGGAAGCGGGTCAAGGTCGAGGTGGAGCTGTGCGCCGACGCGCCGCAGCTGATCGTGCCGAACAGGCCGGGGGTCGACTTCGTACGGCTGCTGGGCCGTTCGATGCGGTTCCGGCGCACGGCGGAGGACGACCCGGACACCCCGTACCCGGCGCCGGCGCGGGTGCCGCTGCTCGGCCGCTGGCTGACGCACTACGGCGAGCGCGCCCGGGTGCCGGGCTCTTCGCTGCTGCCCGCCATGACGGATCTGCTGAACCGGCACTGGGCGACGGGCCAGTCGAATCTGGAGGACCAGCACCTGGGCGCGCTGCTCGCGTGGATCGACCCGCCGGAGGGTCTCACGGGCGCCGAGGCGGCGCTCCGGGCCGAGCTGCGGCGGGACGCGACGGGGCAGCTGCTCTGCCCGCCGGCCGGGCCCGCCACGGACCCGGCGTTCGACAACCGGCTGCTGGCCCCGGCGATCGACCGCTACGACCGCGCGCGCCAGGCGCTGGCGTCCGCCGAGGAGGGCGCGTACGCCGACGAGCAGTT
>NZ_JTIY01000001.1:3536792-3546837 GCF_000818175.1 Streptomyces sp. AcH 505 | reverse complement strand
ACGCGGTGACGGCGGCGCGCAAGCTGGCGGCGCGCGAGAGCGCCCAGGCCCAGCTGGAGGCGCAGGAGGCGCTGGACGACCCGCTGGTGCTGGCGGGCCGCCGGCTGGCGGGCGAGGCGTTCGTCGGGGAGGTGACGGAGGTGGTGATGGCGTACAGCGAGAGCAAACGCCCGGCGCCGCGTCCGCTGGTGACGGTACGGACGGACGACGCGCCGCGGCTCGGTGAGCGGACGAAGGTGTACCGCTCGCTGGACGGCAAACCGCAGTCGGCGGAGTTCGTCGAGTCCCTGCCGTCCCCGCCGGCCCCGGACGCGCAGGTGGTGCTGCGGCTGACCGACCGGATGGGCCGCGGCAAGGAGCCCGCGCCGGGATCCGTGCCGGAGAAGGGTGATCTGATCGCCTGGACGCTGTTCGAGCACGACCAGCGCGGCGGCGCGAAGCTGCCCGACCCCGAGGACACGCCGTGGACCCACGGCGGCCCTCCGGACACCGACCGGACCCCGACCCTGCCGGAGCCTGATCCGGTGACGGAGGAGGATCTGCTGTGACGGCCCCGCCCCTGACGTTCGACCCCGGCGCCGAGGCCACCCGCGCCACCGACGCGATCCTGTACGACACGCTGCACAGCGCGCATCGCGGGATCGTCGTGGACTCCCCGCCGGGCGCCGGCAAGTCGACGCTCGTCGTGCGCGCGGCGCTGGAGCTGGCCGCGGCGGGCCGGCCGCTGATGATCGTGGCGCAGACGAACGCGCAGGTGGACGACTTGGTGACGCGGCTCGCCGAGAAGGACCCCGAGCTGCCGGTCGGCCGGCTGCACAGCAACGACCCCGATCCGTACGACAAGGTGCTGGACGAGCTGCCGGGCGTCCGCAAGTCGGCCAAGGCCGCCGATCTCGCCGGGCTCGACGTCGTCGTCTCCACGGCCGCGAAGTGGGCGCATGTGCAGGGCGTCGAGCCGTGGCGGCACGCGATCGTGGACGAGGCGTACCAGATGCGGTCCGACGCGCTGCTGGCCGTCGCCGGGCTGTTCGAGCGGGCCCTGTTCGTCGGCGATCCCGGCCAGCTGGACCCGTTCAGCGTGGTGGGCGCCGAGCAGTGGGCGGGCCTGTCGTACGACCCCTCGGCGAGCGCGGTCTCGACGCTCCTCGCGCACAACCCGGAGCTGCCGCAGCACCGGCTGCCGGTCTCCTGGCGGCTGCCCGCGTCGGCGGCGCCGCTGGTGTCGGCCGCGTTCTACCCGTACACCCCGTTCCGCAGCGGCACCGGCGACGGCGACCGGCTGCTGGGTTTCACCGTCCCGTCCGACGGCTCGGGCCCCGACCGGGTGCTGGACGAGGCGGCGGCCTCCGGCTGGGGCCTGCTGGAGCTGCCCGCCCGCCGCACGCCCCGTACGGACCCCGAGGCGGTACGGGCGGTGGCGACGGTCGTCCGCCGCCTGCTGGACCGCGGCGGCGCGGCGACCAGCGAACGCTCCGACGACCCGGTCCCGCTGACGGCGGACCGTATCGCGGTCGGCACGGCCCACCGCGACCAGGCGGCGGCGGTCCGGGCCGCCCTCGCCGAGCTGGGCGTGACCGGCGTCGCCGTGGACACGGCGAACCGTCTGCAGGGCCGCGAGTTCGACGTCACGGTCGTCCTGCACCCGCTGTCGGGCCGCCCGGACGCCACGGCCTTCCACCTGGAGACCGGCCGCCTCTGCGTCCTCGCCTCCCGCCACCGCCACGCCTGCATCGTGGTCTGCCGCGCCGGCGTCCCCGAACTGCTGGACGAACACCCCTCGACGGAACCGGTCCAGCTGGGCGTGACGGTCAAATTCCCGGACGGCTGGGAAGCGAACCACGCGGTGCTGGCGCACCTTTCCGCACACCGGGTGAACTGGACCCCATGAGGCGTACTTGCGCCGGGTTGGACAATGGACGGTGGCCGAGCAGCACCTGACCGACATCGGCAGGCACGAGCAGGAGGAAAACACATGCGGGATCCCGAGCGGAGCGAGCGGCGGCGGCTGCGGCCCGCGCCTCTCCTCTTCGAGCCCTCCGAGGCGGTGGCCGACGCGGAGCACTTCTTCGACCTGGAGTCCATCGACGACCCCGCCGCCCTGCTCACCCGGGCCACGGAGCTGACGCTCGCGTTCCGCGCGGCCACCGACCGGGCCGTCGAGTTCCAGGCGGTCGCGGCGGCCCAGCTCGCCGATCCGCGGCGGTTCGACCGGCTGACGGCCGCGGACATCGCCGAGCGCGCGGAGTGGACGGAGGACTACGCGAAGCGGATGGTCGAATTCGGCCGTGACCTGCTGCGCGGCGAGGGTCTCGCGGAGAAGTGACCGGCCGGGCGACCCGGCCTTCACCGGCACGGCGACCGCCTCCGAGCGGCCCCGTGGCCGCCTGTGACAGGTCTCGTGGCGGGCCCTGACCGGCTCGCCAACCACTCATATGGCATATGCCGGGACGTAGGTTACCCCCGGGCACCGCGCTCTGTCCCGGCTTCGGGAAACTCTCAGATACAGAACCGTTACTGTCGGTAGATCTTGTTGCCATGACCGCATGGCTACGAGATGAATCCCCGCTGAGCCCCGGCACGAGTGACGACGAGCGCCGGACCGACATCTTCGGCCTCCTCCGCGACGAGGGCTCCCACCAGACCGGTCAGGTCACCCCTGCCGGTGCGGACTGGCTCGCCTCGGCCGGTCCCTGTCCCCGGTCCACCCTCTCCCTCTGGGCGGCCCGCCCGACCGCACCCGGCGTGCTGCCCTGCGGCTCCGCCTTCGACGTGGTGAACACCCCCGCGATGTTCGGCCGCCGGATGCTGGACCGGCTCTGGGGCGAGGGCCCCGGGTCGGGGCCCGTCGCGGTGCACCGGGGCAGGACGCTGCTCTTCGCCGCCCCCGGCACCGCCCAGCGGTTACCCGCCCTGCTGTCCTGGGAGGAGTGGGGCTGCGCGGCCGACGACGAGGGCCAGGAGGCCGGCGTGCCGCCGCTGCTGTGCCACGGCACCGGCGACGCCGTGACCGTACCCCCGCTCACCCCGGGTGCGACCGGGGCCGCCGCGGGACCCCGCTGGGTGGTGGCGCCGGACACCCGGCACCCCTGGCTGCCGGGGCCCGAGGTGCTGCTGTGGGCCTGTGTGCGGGCGGTCCGCTCGGCGGCCCGTGCGACGCTCGCCACAACGGCGGGGCGGCTGCCGCGCTCCTGCTCGTGACCGTTCCGCCGGACCCGCCCTGACCACGGCATACGGCCTCGGATGCGGCCTCCGGAACCGATTTTTCTTCCGGCCGATCCGGGTGCTAAGGTCTACGACGTCAGCAAGCGCCGCTAGCTCAGTTGGTTAGAGCAGCTGACTCTTAATCAGCGGGTCCGGGGTTCGAGTCCCTGGCGGCGCACAGACAGGGAGAAGGCCCCTCGCTCCGGCGAGGGGCCTTCTCCCGTCCTGCCATCGCTTACTCCGGCGGGCTCGTCGTGATCTTTACCGTGTACGCGCCGGTCGACGTCCGGTCCGCCACCTCCACCGTGATCCGCTCGCCGTTCCCCGGCACGGTGAAGGTCTCGCCCACCCCCAGCGGCGCGTCGGCCAGCGGCGGATACACCGACCGGTCCCAGCACGCCTCGCTGTGCGGATGCGTGTCCACCACCTCGATGGGCCCGCCGCCCGACGCCGTACCGCCGCGCACCTTGTAGATCAGCACGCCCTCGGTGCAGGTGTGCGCGTCGTTGCCGGTCGCCGCCCGCGCCTCGATCGCCACCGCACTCTCCGCGCCGGTCCTGACCACCGCGAGCCGGGTCCCGGCGCGCCCGCCGACAGCCGGCGCAGCCGCGATCGGCTCCAGCGTCAGCAGGGTGGTGCCGGTCGGCCGGACGCAGCGCACCTGGCGCGGGTCCAGCCAGCCCATCTTCCACTTGTGCCAGCCGAAGAAGTCGGGCGCGAGGCCGAACTGGCTGCCCATCACGTCCCAGTCGCCGACGTACGTGTCCCAGTCGCCCTTGCCGTCGGCCGGCCGGTGGTAGAGGTCGGCCAGGTCGAAGACATGCCCGGTCTCGTGGGCCAGCACATTGCGGTCCGGCGGATGCCGTTCGAAGACGGTGACGGCGCGCTTGATGTCCGTACCGTCCGCCCGCATCGGCGCGTCGAAGTTGACGACCTTCGTGGCGTCCGAGTCGACCCCCGGCGCGTCCGGGTCGGCGACCAGATAGACCAGGTCGTAATTGGAGAAGTCGACGCCGGGGTCGGACACGCGCAGCGCGTCGCGCAGATACGCGGCGCGGTCCACCGGGTCCCAGTCACGCGTTATGCGGTACGAGGTCGACGGGTGCGGCATCGTCAGCCAGCGCTTCCCCGGGTGTACGCGCAGCGCGAACTTCCCGTACGAGGCCCGCTCGTAGAACTGGCTGGTGGCGGGGAAGTGGTCGGCGACCAGGTCGTGCGGCTCGGTCAGCGGCCGGGAGTCGGGGAAGGACAGGAAGATCATCACGGCGTCGAGCGCGTGGTCGGGGCGGGGGTAGGCGTTGTTCCAGGTGTCGAGCCCCGCCGAGTGGTGCACGGGGGTCCTGGGCAGCGCGCAGGCACCCATCGACGTGGGCGTCGCGGCCACGGTCGGCCCCGCGACCAGCGAGGTGGCGGCGAGCGCCATGAGGGAGGTCAGGGCGGCCGCGACGCTGCGCAGCCGCGGCCGGTCCACTCCCCCGGGTGTCTGCTGACGCTCCACGTCGACCTCCGGCTACGGAATGCGGGACACCTCACCCACCTTGTTCTGGTTTCGGATGGAATGCCCTGTTCCGATGCCCCAATCGAGTGGGGAGCCCGACACCCCGGGGTTACACGGAAAGTCACAACCGATCACGAGGCGGCCGGCCTGGGCCACAGCCGCGCAGAAACGATCGTCCGATGACAGATCGTCGGCGCTCCGTTATCCCGTTCATCACGACGGAGCTGGAACGGGCCCCCTCAAAACCTCTATGATCGGCACACTTTCCCGGCCCCGAAAGGCCCGACCACCCCTGTACGACACGACTGCACCGCGGGAGCGAGCCGTGAGCGCAACCTCCGAAGGGCCGCGATCAGCGGCAGTCGCAGCGCCCGGTGACACCCAGCCGTCCGTCGGTGACACACCCCCGTCCGTTACGGAGCGTCACCCGGTAGGGAGAACAGCCACGGCCAGAGCGACGGCAGGCGGATCGGCGGCAGCCCGAACACCGTCCGAGCTGCGCGACTACCGCGCCGCGTTCCAGGCCGCCCAGCTCGCGATGGCGGTGCTGGACCACGACGGCGCCGTCGTCAGCGCCAACGAAGCGCTCGGCGAACTGCTCGGCACCGAGCCGGCCGCGCTGCGCGAGCAGCCGGCCGCCGACCTGGTCGACCTGGCGTCGGACGCCCGTACGTGGCACGCGTACCACGAGGTGCTGGGCGGCCGGCGGGCCCGCTTCCGCTGCACCCGGCGGCTGAAGCACGCGGAGGGCCGCGCGCTGTGGGCCGAGGTCACCGTCGCGCCCGTACCCGAGAGCGAGAGCGTGCTGCTGTCGATCGCCGACATCAGCGACCGGCGCGAACTCCAGGCGCGGCTGCGCCACTTGCAGATGCACGACCCGGTCACGCGGCTGCCCAACCGGGCGCTGTTCTTCGAGCGGCTGTCCTCGACGCTGGGCGCCTCGCCGTACGAGAACGACGAGACGGCCGGTGAGTTCGGTGATTTCGGCGAGGGCGGCGCCGATGGCAGAACAGGGCGGATCGGTCTCTGCTACCTGGACCTGGACGGCTTCAAGGCCGTCAACGACACCCTCGGGCACCGCGTCGGCGACCGGCTGCTGGCCGCCGTGGCGGGCCGGCTCACCGAGTGCGCCGACCACGACAGCCGCACCCGCAGCGGTAACCACCTGGTCGCGCGGCTCGGCGGCGACGAGTTCGGCATCCTCGTCGAGGACTCGACCGGCACGGAACAGCTGACCGCCCTCGCCCGCTCCGTACTGGCCGCGCTCCAGCTCCCGTTCGACCTCGCCGGACAGCGGCTCTCCGTCTCCGCCTCGATCGGCGTCGTCGAACGCACCGCGGCCGGCACGACACCGACCGCCCTGATGCAGGCCGCCGACACCACGCTGTACTGGGCGAAGGCGGACGGCAAGGCCCGCTGGACGCTCTTCGACCCGGAGCGCAACGCCCACCGGATGACCCGTCAGGCGCTCTCCTCCACCCTGCGTCCCGCGGTCGAGCGGGAGGAGTTCGTACTGGAGTACCAGCCGCTGGTGGGCATGGCCGACGGGACCGTACGGGGCGTGGAGGCCCTGGTCCGCTGGAACCACCCCCAGTTCGGCACACTCGCGCCGAACCGCTTCATCGGCATCGCCGAAGAGGACGGCTCGATCGTGCAGCTCGGCGGCTGGGTGCTGCGTACGGCCTGCCGCCAGGCCAGACAGTGGCAACAGGAACACCCGGACGACGAGCCCCTGTTCGTGAGCGTCAACGTCGCCGTACGACAGGTGTGGGACTCCGACCTGGTGTCCGACGTGGCGGAGATCCTGGCCGAGACGGGCCTGTCACCGGGCCTGCTCCAACTGGAGCTGACGGAGTCGGCCGTGATGGGCTCGGCGGGCCGCCCGCTCCAAGCACTGCAAGCGCTCAGCGAGATGGGCGTGCGGATCGCCATCGACGACTTCGGCACGGGCTACTCGAACCTGGCCTACCTCAGCCGTCTCCCGGTCTCCGTCCTGAAACTGGACGGCTCCTTCGTCCGCGGCTTCCGCTACGACGAGGGCGCCCACCCGAGCCCGGCGGACGAAATGATCGTCGAGGCCCTGGTCCAGCTCGCCCACCGCCTGGGCCTGACGGTCACCGCCGAATGCGTCGAAACGGCAGGCCAGGCGGAACGCCTGCGCGGCATCGGCTGCGACACGGGCCAGGGCTGGCTCTACTCCCGCGCGGTGTCCCCGGACCGCATCACCCGCCTCCTGACAGACCGCACGAGAGACACCGCACGGACACCCGTCATCACCCCCCAACGCGTCTGACCACCGCCGTCGTCGCCGTCGGGATATGAGTGGCCCGACCGCATGCCCGATCGTTAGCCTCGGCTCCCATGAACCAACGGCGGCGAAAGAAGCTCACCCGACGTCTCTTCGCAGCGATCCTGGAGGGCGACACCACCGCCGTGAAGACACTCCTCCGCGCCGGGATCGACCCGAACCGACCGGACAGCCAGGGCACCACCCCGCTGTACGAGGCGTCCGTGAACGGCAAACCCGAGATCGCCCACCTGCTCCTCCTGGCCGGCGCCACCCCGAACACCGAAAGCACCGGCCCGGGCGCGGAAGGCACCCCACTGTGCGCGGCCGCCTCCTGGGGCCACACAGAAACGGTCCGCACCCTGCTGACCCACGGCGCCGACCCGAACCGCGCCGAGGACCACGGCACCGGCTGGACCCCGCTGACATGGGCGAACCGCGGCCCTCACCCCGAAACAGCCGCGCTCCTTACCGCATCGGGAGCTACCAGGGAATCCCCCTAGCCTCCCGCCGAGCACGATACGCGTCCCAAATGACCGCCGCCTCAGCCACGGTGACACGCCCGCACTCTCCGAGTCGGGAAGCCTCCAGTCGCCAGCGCAGCGCTGGATTCGGCTGCCGATTGGTGAGGTCGCCGCTAGAATCCGGAAATCACGACGGAACGGCAGACGGGCCAGGACATGGACAACGAGAACGAAGCTGAAGTCAAGCGAGCGCTTGGAATTTCGTCCTGGAGGAACCTCTCCAAAGACAAGGTGATCAAGTTCGCAGCCATGATGCCCGATATGAGCACTGAGGTGCGCCTGAAGATTATCGAGCAGTTCCCTGCTTTCAAGGATCTCGCCAAGAACTCTGTGGATTCGGTGAAGAAGGCATACGAATCTACGCTCTCGGCCAACGAGAAGAGCCAGGAGAATTTCCATCAGGCCTCCCAGCAGCACAGAGAGGCCCTCAAGGAGGATCTCGGCAGGGACGACCTCAGCTGGGAGCAAAGACAGTTCCTCCACGACCGTTTCCAGCAAAATGTAGGTCAGGAGGCACAGAAGGACAGCGAGAACAAACAGTTCCTGGAACGGGGATTCAGGACGGTGGCAGTGACCGCAAGTGCTGCAATCGCCGTAGGCGCGGTTTTTGTCGGCGCCAGAATAATGGGCGAAAGCAAGGAAAACCCCGAGGACTCTTTGGGATCCTAAGAACTCATAACACGATCTTGTTGCGGGCTGTGTCTGACTTGGGGCGCAGTTTAGTAGGATCAGTTCCCGGCGCCATTAAGTTCCACATGGCAGATCTATGCACTGCGTGCAGGTTATCCGATATCAAGGGCATCATCTAACGTCATTGTTGACGGATCTAGACCGAAGGCACTGACATCCATCATTGCTTGTCGCCCGCTAGCCACGTGAAGAACCCCTCGCACGAAAATCGGACGACGTTCCGTCATGTATCTGGAGGCCAAAGCAAAGGTCTCCCAATCGAGATCGAACCTCACAGTCCGCTTGCGACCATTAATAGCAGCCTGTATCGTCACCCTGCCGGTTCCCTCATTCAATGGCGCCGCACAATTAGTGATAATACCGAAGATCACCTGCTCCTCTATGCGTTCAGAACCCTTCAGTATGGCGGAAATCTCGTCGACAGCGAATGCCGATTCCCTGGGGAAGTCCACCTGTTCCGCTGAAAGCAGCGGGGGACTGACTGCAGGCGCCCACTGAAAATTGATGTCATAGTTGTCAACCTGCCCGGTAGAAAGAACGCGTGACACCGCGTCGCACAACTCCCGAGAAACCCCCTCCGCGATTGCATCGTGCATATCAGATGCACTTGGAATCCGATCCCGCGTAACTGCAATCTCCTCAAGAACCTCCAAAGCATGCGCCAAGGTCGTCGCCACTCTGCGATCAAATCGCGCTTCCTCTACATCAAGATCTAGATGGGGCCGACTACCGTCTCCCTCATTGAAAGAATAGACATCTTGGACCCTGACTTCACTGATAATAGGAACGATGTATGACCCTTGCATCGTGTGCCCAAGGCGAACCTGCTTCGCGTGGTTTATTGCCCTTTTCGGCATGTTGCGACCAAAATTCCCTTGCCGCAATAGCGTCGACGCGGCAGCGGCCACAATTAAGCGTTTGGCAGAATCGAAGAGAGCAATCCCCGCATGCAATGGGATCGTGTCATCGATGAGTTCATCGCTGGCCGCTCTAAGTTTTGTAACATCATAAAACTGGCGCGCCATATCCTCCTTCACCTCATCTGGGCTCCTGCGCTCGTGCCTAGCCAAATCCTTTGTCATATTGTCTAGCATCGGCTTGAAATCCGGAGCTGCCGAAATCTTGGGCACCATGATACGCAGTCGATCGTTCGACCGACTCTCCCAAATCTCGGCTAGTGGCCCTTGCGTAACGGGTTGCCAGTCGGCCCGGATTAGATAGCTGGCCGTCTCTTCAAATCCAATCTTCATCCCGATCATGCCGCAGGCACCGCCTGAGATCCATACATCAAACGATGACGCGCATGCGAGAACATTTCTTCGAATCCAGGTAAGTCGATGCGTTGGGAACGCGGCAAATGTACGGACTTTGTGCTCAAATTCGTCACTTCTGGCAAATCCTGGATTTTCGCCCAGTAGCCAGAACATCGCATGGTCAGCTCTTGCTCGTCGTGCAGCATCCATTCCTCAATATCACGCGGAACTATCACCAATCCGAGAAATCCGACAGCCGTTCTCGTTGACGCACGTAGCTTGTTATAGGTAGGAATGTCAAGATCATAAGAATACGCATTCCCCTGAACTGCTATCTTCGGGCTATAAGTACACTTCATTTGCAACTCGAATGAAAGTCCATCAGCGCGCTTTACGGATAGGTCGACACCATCCTTGTCGACCTCCCACTTCCCTAACGTGTACCCGCCCTTAGTGGCTAAGGCGGCGACGTACGCCAAGCTGACCTGCTCCTGCTGCCAACTGTCTGCTACTCCCACATGCCCCCCCTTGTCGCAGAGTCAGCAAGCTACTACTACGGGTATGTCTCCACTAGGGGGCGCACCTGGACTAA
>NZ_JTIY01000001.1:3508760-3535717 GCF_000818175.1 Streptomyces sp. AcH 505 | reverse complement strand
AAACGGCCGTCCCTCCGGGCTCAACTGCTGAGCGCGGAGTTGCCTGATGACCATTGGCTCTCCGGCACGGGACACATGACGACACACTGTCGGCTTTCCCCCACGCGCCGTACGCTGCTGCTCATGCCGACATCCAGCGTCACGGTTCGCACCCTCGACGGGCTGCACCTGGCAGGCACCCTGGTGATGCCCCCCGAGCATCCCGGCGGGGCCGTCGTGCTCGTGCACGGCGGTGGTGTCACACGCGAAGAGGGCGGCTTCTTCGGGCGCCTCGCCGACGGCCTGGCCGCCGCCGGCCTCGCCTCGGTGCGGTTCGACCTCCGCGCGCACGGTGAGAGCGAAGGCCGACAGGAGGAGTTGACCCTCGCGGCCGTCCTCAACGACATCCGCGTCATGCTGGCGTTCGCCCGCGCCCGCTTCGACACTCCGAACGTGACGCTCCTCGGGGCAAGCTTCGGCGGCGGGATCTGCGCGTACTACGCCGCCCGGCGACCGGCCGAGGTCTCCCGCCTGGTGTTGTTCAATCCGCAGCTGGACTACAAGCAGCGCACCATCGACAGCCGCTCGTACTGGATGGACGACAACATCAGCGACGAGATGGCAGCGGAGCTGAACAAGCAGGGCGCGATCCAGTTCACGCCGACCCTCAAGCACGGTCGCCCGCTGCTGAACGAGGTGTTCTGGCTCAAGCCCCAGGAAGCCCTCGGCGACGTGCAAGCACCGACACTCATCGTGCACGGCGACGCCGACACGCTCGTACCCGTCGAGTCGTCCCGCGCGGCGGTCCCCCGTTTCAACGCGCCGTGCGAGCTCGTCGAAGTACCCGGTTCGCAACATGGCTTCGCCGTGCACGACGATCCGCAGTACCTCAACCCCAAGAGCCGGGAGTATCAGGCATTCGTCATCCGCGCCGTCACCGACTGGCTGACGGCCTAAGCCGCCCGCAACGACGCTCGGAACTCACGTACCGTCGGCCGGCTGTCCCACCGCGCCAGGGCTTGCAGCGTTTCGTTGAGTACGCGCACCGTGCGTTCCGACTTCATCGCACGAGCGACCGTGGCGGATACGGCACCCACGCGGGCCGCTTCGTCAGGTTCACCGCTCAGTGCCAAGGCGGATGCGCGCCGTGCGTTGAAGAAGCCACCGTCCCGCACCGAGAGCGTCCCGGCGCGCATGGCTTCGTTGAACACTTCGACAGCCATGCCTGGCTTGCCGGCCTCTGTGTAGCTCACAGCGTTGCGAAGCAGCAAAGTGTGCTCGGTGTAGTAAGCACCAAGACTTGATGGGTCGTCGGCTGCCTGCGAGAGCAGCGCCTCGGCCGCCGCGAGTCTGTCCTGGACAGCCGTCAAGGGCTCTCCCACCATGGCTGCCCCGAGTGCTTCTTGCTGCGTGGCCTCGGCCTGGACGCGCAGCGGCAGTTGCCAGCGAGCGTGCCGGGCGGCTTGGGCGAGGGTCAGGACCCGTACCGCGTCGCGGCTGTCGTATGCCATCTGCGACTTCTTCAGCAGTACGTACCCTTGCAGCGCGGGGTCGTCCGCTTCCTGCGCCCATTCCATCGCTCGGTCGTACCAGAACCCGGCGCTGGTCGGCTCATGCACGTCGCGATAGAGCCATCCGGCGAACTCGGCCCCGTCCGCACCGACCGACAGCAGTTCCCGCCGCACGGCAGGCTTCACATCGCGCGCGTGGTGGTCGATCACAGCGAGCAGGCCGAGTACCACCGGCAGCGTCCGGCGTGGGCCGCGTGCGCCGTCGTCCCGCTTGGCGGCGTCGAGTTGGCCACGGAAGTAATCGACGACCGGCTTGTCCAGGTGGCGCCGGGCATCCGCGAGCGCGGCGGTGACGCGCTGGAGTTCCTCCCGGCCGAGGCCCGACAGGGCTGCGGCGGCAATGCCGCCTTTCAGTACCGACCGGCGATTGAGTGGGCTCATGGCTTCGTGCTCCGTGCTGCTCGCGGTGTCGCTCGGCTGGTCAGCGAATGCCGCCGATGGGTCGGACAGGCTGCCGGACACGTTGACGCTCCGGGCTTGAGCATCGCCGGGCAGCTTGAACCACAGTAGGTCGGCAGGCACACCCAAGCCATGCGCCCATCTCATGAGCTTACGAAGGTCGTGCGGCGGACTGTCGGCGCTCTCCATGCGGCTCAGTTGCGCTTGCGTCAGCCCCAGCCATCCGGCAAGAACCTCTTGCGACACTGCTCGGCCATGCCAAGGGTGTGTGCGGTAGGCGTAGAAGACACGGCCGATGTGCCAGGCCTCCAGCGCCTCACGTAACCGTTCGTCCTGCCAGAAATCCGCAGGCACATCGGGCGCTTGGCTGACATCCGCGCTCGTCTGCCGCCGCCCGCACGCGCCGCACAGCGTGCCTCGGTTGTCGCGGGCCAGTCGTGTGCCGCACGGGCAGATCCGAATCTGTTGCTGTGCCATTTCGTACCCCAAGGCGGCGCGGAGCGATGTGCGATGTGCGATGCCAAGCCTACGGACGGTAAGCAGCTGATGTCCGGCTGTCCATGCAGCTCACGCATAACTTCGCATGCGGCGCCGCCATGACGATCCGCTCGCTGCGCCGCCCATGCTGCGTGTGTCCTCAGCCCCTCGAAGCACAGGAGCAACGGCATGGAGACAGCAATGCCCCGGCCCCGCTTGTACGGCTACTTCCGCGTCCTCGACACCATGGACGAGGCGACCGTGCGGAGAGCCCGCCAGACGCTTGCGGACTTCGCCGGGCAGGGCGGGTTCGAACTGGCGGACATCTTCGAGGACGACGGCCCCGGCCATCGCTTGCAGGTGTGGCACGACATGGTGGAAACCTGCCGGTCGGAAGCGGCGCCCGCGGTCGTGTCCGTGAGCATGGACAGCTTCCACCCCGAACCCGAGCTGGCGGCGTTCATGCGCGACGAGCTGGCCGCGAGGATCAAGGGCAGCGTGTTCGTCGCCACCACGACGCGCGGCGAGGCAGACCATGATGGCTGAGCCCCATGTCAGCACGCTCGTACTCGACGCCAAAGCCGAGGCGGCGCCGTGGGCCAGGCGGCATGTGCGTGACGTCCTTCGTGCTTGGCAGGTGGCCGACGAGAAGATCGACACGACCGAACTGGCCGTCTGCGAACTGGTGTCCAACGCCGTACAGCACGTTCCTCCGGAGACGCCGGCTGGATCCCTCACACTGACCCTGCGCCATGACGAATCCCAGCTCATCGCCGAAGTGGCCGACCCCAGCGATCGTCCGCCCATCGCCAACGCCCGCCCCTCCGAGGACGCGGAGAGCGGCCGAGGGCTGCTGATCGTGGGCGAGATCTCAAAGGAATGGGACTACTGCCTTCTGCCCACGGGCGGAAAGGTCGTCTGGTGCGTCATCTCCTTGACGTAAGGCTCGACTACGCGTCTGACCGCTTCGCGCTTGGTGCGGTGATTCAATAGGGCTCTCGTTGGCCTGAGTTGACGAGGTCACCCCCACTCATCGCACCTCACCGCAGGAGTTCCCATGGCCGACAGTGCCATCGGTAGCGCGCATTCCCTCTTCAAGGTCATCGAGACCGGCGACGCGGCGCTTGCCGCCGAGGTTGTCGGCGCTGACTTTCGTAATCGGGAGTCTTTCAACTCGCCCGTCGCCTGCGCGATCCCCGGTCCCGCCGGGGTGCTTGCCTCCGGGGCGTGGATGCGTTCGGCCTTCGACGGTCTGCGGTTTCCCGTTCTCGACACGGGTGTCGACCCCGAGCGCGGTCTGGTGTTCGTCCGGGTGCGGATGCAGGGGCGGCAGACCGGGCCGTTCGTGCTCTTTCGTGACGAGAAGCTGGACAAGATCGTCCCGCCGACCGGCCGTGAGATCGACTACGAGCAGATCCATGTACTGACGGTGCGCGACGGGAAGGTGGTCGGGCACGAGGCCGTGCGGGACGACATGACCATGCTCGGGCAGCTCGGTGTCTTCCCGCCGACCCCCGCCATGGCCGCGCGGCTCGCCGCCTGGAAGCTCACCGGGCGGGGCCGGCGTGCGGCGGCCGAGGTCTCGGCGCTCTCGGCGCGCGCCGCCGAGACCGCGAAGTAGCTGGGCGGTGCGGCACTGACGGTCCGTCACTGAAGTTCGCCATCATGGTGACGCTGCGTATCGTGCGCGGTCATCGTGAGAGGGGTTTTCTGTGACCGGTCGACGTGACGTGCTGCGGCTGGGGGCCCGGGCCGCGGCCGTGGGGGTCGTGGGTGGGGTCGCTGCCCGGGGTGCGGGGGCGGCCGTGGCGCGGTCCGCCGTGCCCGGCGCCGCCGCCTGGAGCGCGCTGCGCAAGCAGCTCAGTCCGGCGGCCGGGCTCTACCGGCCCGGCCAGGACGAGTACGGCCTGCTCGCCGTCCCGGACAATCTGCGGTACGCCGACGTGTGGCCCGCCGGGATCGTGGCCTGTGCGACCGAGGGGGATGTGCGCAGCGCCGTGCGGTGGGCCGGGGAGCACGGGGTGCCGTTGGCGACGCGGGCCGGTGGGCACAATTACGCCGGGTACTCGACCACGCGCGGGCTGCTGATCCAGCTGCGGCGGATGCGGCAGGTGGCGGTGACCGGGGCCCGGACGCTGACGGTGGCCGGCGGGGCGACCAACTCGGACGTGTACGCGGCCAGGGCGGCCAACCTGTACTTTCCGGGCGGCCGTTGTCCGGGCGTCGGGGTCGCCGGGCTGACGCTCGGCGGCGGGCTCGGCTTCAACGACCGTAAGTGGGGCATGACATGCGACCGGCTGCTGTCGACCCGGGTGGTGCTGGCCGACGGCAGTGTCGTGCGGGCGAGCGAGCGGGAGAACGCCGATCTGTTCTGGGCCTGCCGGGGCGGCGCCGGCGGCAACTTCGGTATCAACACCGGCTTCACCTTCGACGCCGTCCCCGTCGGTGAGCTGCGGGCCACGGTCTTCGACCTGACCTTCGGGCTCGACGCCGGGGTCCGCGTCATGGCCGAGCTGCAGGATGCCCTGCGGGCCGACGTGGCGGGCGACTTCGACGTACGGGTCGGCTTCGCGCACCCGGGCAGCGGCGCGCCCGTACTCAATGTGCTCGGTCAACGGCTCGGCACGGAGGACGAGCTGCGCCGCGCTCTGGCCGGGGTGCTGGACCTGGAGATGGACCGGCTGGTCATCGAGGAGCGGCAGTTCTGGGCGGCCCAGGACTTTCTGATGGCGGCGCCCGAGGTGGGCGCGATGGCCTCGAAGTCGCTGGTCCCCGACCGGTGGCTGGAGCCGCACACGGTCGAGTCCGTCATCGGGTGGGTACGCGACTGGCGCCCCGGACCGTCCGGCGGCACCGGCTACATCACCCTCTTCGCCATGGGCGTACGGAGCGACGCGCCCGGCCCCGGCGAGACCGCGTTCCCGCACCGGGACGCGACGTTCGTCATCGACATCGGCGCGCACTGGAAGGCCGGTACGCCGGACGGCGAGGCGGCCGAGCTGGTGAACCAGACGCGGGCGGCGCACCACACCCTGAGCCGCCAACTGGGCACGGACGCGGCCTATGTGAACTTCCCCGACCCCGATCTGCGGCCGTGGCGGTCAGCGTACTACGGCGCGAACTACCGGCGGCTGACCGAGGTCAAGCGGCGTTACGACCCGACGGGTCTCTTCCGCTACGCCCAGGGCATCGAGGCGGCCCCGGCCGGCGTGCGCTGAGCGGCAGTCCCGTACCGCGGTCGGCACCTGCGGGCGTGGCTGATTGTTCCGATCCGTTTGTTCACCGTCCCTTCCAGGACACTGAACAAACTTTTCGCGCTACACATGTCGTGACGGTCGGCGCGAGCGCCGCAGTAATGACACGCAGCGCATTGGGGGGCACAAGGCTGTGTTACGTCTTCACTTCACCGCCGAGGATCTGGCACGCGTCCAGGTCGCCACGGAACTCGATCCGTTATGGGAGACGGTGCTCGGCCTGCAGCAGCTGCACTGTCCGGGGCGGGGCGCACCTGTCTTCCGCACCTGGCGCCGCCGCGCCCTCGACGTGGTCGCACAACGGCAACTGACCCGATCGGTGCGGCTGTTGGCAGCGCTGACCCCGAACAGGGGCTACACGCCCGACTTTCTGACCCCCGCCGCGGCGGCCGCGGGCTTCGACTGCGGCCTCGACGCGATACGGGCCACCCGCCCGGGGCGGCTGCGGCGTGAACTGCGCCAACTGGGCGGCGGGGTGACCGCGCGCCGCACCCCGCCCCGGCCCTGGCTGCGGGATCTCGCGGGCGGCGACCACGACCGGATGGCCGACCTGGCCGCCGCCGTCCGTACCGTCCACCACGCGGTGATCGCCCCGGACTGGACGGATGCCCACACCCTGGCCGAGGGCGACCGCGCCCTGCGCGCACGGGCCCTGCGGGACGGCGGCGTGCACGGACTGCTCAGCTCCTTCGGCCCCGGCATGCGCTGGGAGCCGCCGGTGCTGCACGCGGACTATCCACTCGACCGCGACCTGCGGCTCGCCGGGCGGGGACTGCGGCTCGTCCCTTCGTACTTCTGCTGGCGTACGCCCGTGTCCCTGGCCGACCCGGAGTTACCACCGGTCCTGGTCTACCCCGTCGGGCACGACACCTCCGACAGCGTGACCGGGACCACCCCGCAGGCTCTGCACGCCATCCTCGGCCGTACCCGCGCCCGTACGCTCGCCGCCCTGCACGACACCGCCACCACCGGCGAACTCGCCCGCAGACTCCGTGTCTCCCCCGCGTCCGCCAGCCAGCATGTGCACGCGCTCGCCGCCGCCAACCTGGTCCACAGCCGGCGCATCGGCAATCACGTCCTGCACTCCCTCACCCCGCTGGGCGCCGCCCTGCTGCACGGCCGCATCCCCGCCGGCAAGGCGCTGACCTGAGCTTTTCAGGCCTCGCTGAAACGCCTCGTGCTCCGGTCGGCCGGACCGCACCCTGGTGGGGAGACGGCCGTACGGCACCGGCCCAACCAGGGAAACGTCACGGGGGAGCGGTCATGGCACTGTTGCGAAGTGCGGGCGGGGGACGCCGGCTTGTCGCTGTCGGCGCTGTCGTGGCCTGCGCGGCCCTGGCGGTGCCGGCGGTCGTCCACGCGGTCTCCGACCCACCGTCCCACTCCACCGGCTCCACCGCCGCCTCTCACTCGTCCGCCGGCTCCGGGCGGCAACCGGCGCGCGAACCGACCTCGCGCGAGAAGAGTCTGCTGTTCACGGCGGACCAGATCCTGCTCCGCGACTGTATGGCGAGGCACGGATTCGTCTATCTGCCGGTGAAGGAGAACCCGGTCCCGGACGCCCGGGAATTCCCCTACGTCATCGATGACGTGGCCTGGGCCCGTGAGCACGGATACGGAAGCGACATCCAACGCGCGCTCGCCCGGGTGCGGGCGACCGATCCCAACCAGCTCTACTTCCGCGCTCTGCCGTCCGGACGCAGGGCCGCAGCACTCAAAGCGGCCAACGGCGAACGAATGGAAGGCGTGACGGCGAAGGCCCCGGACGGCATGGTCGCCCAGCGCAGCTCCGGGGGCTGCCAGTCGGAGGCCGACCGGACCCTGTACGGAAACCTCCAGGAGTGGTTCCAGGCGAAGTTCACCGAGGACAGCCTGACCGGGATGCGACAGTCCGACGTCAACGGCGACCCCCGGTTCGCCGAGGCCGTGAAGCCCTGGGCCGCCTGTATGCGCAAGGCCGGCCACCCCTACCCGAGCCCGGCCCGGCTGCGGGCTCAACTGCCGGCGCCGGAGCACCCGTTGCCCCGGACGGAGGAGGTCAGACTCGCCGTCGCCGAAGCCCGGTGCGCGATCAGTTCGGGTCTGGCCAGGACGGCGGAGGAGCTGGACCGGCAGTACGCCGACAAGCTCCGGCGGCAGCACCGTTCCGCCGTCGAGACCAGGCTCCGCCTCCAGCACGCCGCACTGCCCCGCGCCCGCGCCGTCACCTGGGCAGCCGGCACGGATTCGTAACCGCGAGAAAACCGCGCGACAGCTGCGGGACAACCGCAACGAGGACCCAACGAGGAGAAGACATGCGCAAGGTACACACCCTCCTGATCGGCACGGCGATCGCGGCACTGGCCGTGGGCGTCGCGCCCCTCACCGCACAGGCCTCCGAATCCGCTCCCCCGGCCCCGGCCGCCACCGGGTTCCTCCATGTCTACTACGACACCGGATACACCAACTGGTGCGACGACTGGTCCGGCGAGGCTCCGGACTGGGGCTCGTGCCGCAACCAGGTCAGCTCGCTCCACAACGACGGCTACCCCGGCGCCCTGGATGACGTATGGGTGTACTGGGGGCTGAACTACACGGGCGCCCGGAGGGGCGTCGCCAACGGTGTAGGTCTGTCGGATCTGCGTCTCTACGCGTTCGACGCGAACACGGGCTCCGGCTCGGGCCAGGCCCTCAACGACAACATCTCATCCCACAGGTGGGCCAACATTTTCTGAGGGACGCCCCCTCACCGCTGGTCACCGACCACCGCAGCCGCCCGGAGCAGCGCCTCTTCGCGCTCCGGGCTGATGCCCTTCGCCTCGCGGCCCGTACGGGACGGACCGAACGCCTCGTCCATGCCGCCCGGCCCGAACAGCCAACTCGCCGTGTCCCGTACGGACTCGGCGACCGGGCGGCAGCGCAGACCCGCCCCGATCGCCTTCGCCGAGCTGGGCCGCCAGACGGCCGTGAATTCGCCCTCGCGCGGTGCCCACAAGGGCAGTTCGGTCCACACCGCGATCTCGTGCTCGGTCAGGATCTCGTCGGGCACCCACACCAGCTCGGCCTTGCGGCCGGTCTCGGCGAGGCAGAGGTCGAGGAACTCGCCCCACGTCGTGTTCGCGGGCGTACCGCTGACCAGGTACGTCCCCGAGTCCTCGGCCTCGATCCGGTCGAGGCCGAAGATCGCGATGTCCCGTGCGTCGATCAGCTGCATCTCGTTGTCCGGCGCGCCGGGCGCGGCCATCCGGCCGCCCCGTGCGGCGCGCGACAGCCACCAGGTGAGCCGCTGCGCGCGGTCGTGCGGGCCCATGATCAGGCCGGGTTCGAGGATCAACGAGCGGCCGGGGAAGCCCTGTTCGACGGCCAGTTGGCAGCCGACCTTGAGCTTGCCGTAGTCGCCGTCGTCGGGTCCCGCCTGCGGATCGCCCTCGTGCTGGGGCGAGTTCTCGTCCACCGGCTCGGAGGGCCAGCCGGGGCGCGCGTTGATGGAGGAGACGAACAGGTAGGTGGCGGCGGAGGAGGCGAGCGCGGCGACCGAGGCTCCGACGACCTTGGGGACATAGCCGCAGACGTCCACGACCGCGTCCCACGGGCCGGCTTCGGCCAGCCGCGCCAGGTCCTCTTCACTCTCCCGGTCGCCGCGTACGCTCCGCGCGCCCGCCGGGTCGGACTGCGTCTTCCCCCGGTTGAAAGTGGTCACGTCCCAACCACGTCGCAGTCCCTCCTCGACGAACGCCCGTCCGAGGAATACCGATCCGCCGATCACCAGAAGTCTCATGTGCCCGAGTGTGGGCGACGGCTGCCGCGAGCGGAACCGCAGTCTGCCGAGGGCAGATCGCGGTTCCGCCGGCACCGCAGGCAGCGGAAGCGGCCGACCCGTCAGGCCGTCGGCAGCCCGTACTCGTCCGCGATCAGCTCGTAGCTCCGCAGCCGCGCCTCAACCCCGTGCGCGTTGGCCGTGATCATCATCTCGTCCGCGCCCGTACGCTTCTGCAGCCCGTCAAGGCCCGCCCTGACCTCGTCGGCCGTGCCGTGGATGAGGTTGCCGAGCCAGCTGTTGACGAACTCCTCCTCCATCGGGCTCCACGGGTGCGCCTCGGCCTCTTCGGGCGTCGGTACGAGTCCGGGGCGGCCGGTGCGCAGCCGGACCATCGACAGGGCGCCGGTCATCACCTGGCGGCGCGCCTCCTTCTCCGTCTCGGAGGCGAAGGCGCCGACGCCGATCATCGCGTACGGCGCGTCGAGGAAGACCGAAGGGCGGAAGGACTCGCGGTAGAGGTCCAGCGCCGGGATGGTGTTCTGCGCGGAGAAGTGGTGCGCGAAGGCGAAGGGCAGTCCGAGCATCCCGGACAGCTGGGCGCTGAACCCTGAGGAGCCGAGCAGCCAGATCGGCGGCCGTCCCGTCGGCCCCTGCACCGGTCCGGGCACGGCGTGGATACGGGAGTACGGGTGGCCGTCGGGGAAGTCGTCGTCCAGGAACCGGGTCAGCTCGGCGACCTGCTGCGGGAAGTCGTCGGCCCCCGCGTCGGGCCGGTCCGTGCGGCGCAGCGCCGCGGCCGTGGCGCCGTCGGTGCCGGGGGCGCGGCCGAGGCCGAGGTCGATACGGCCCGGCGCGAGCGCTTCGAGCGTGCCGAACTGCTCGGCGATCACCAGCGGCGCGTGGTTGGGCAGCATCACGCCGCCCGAGCCGAGCCGGATGCGCTCGGTGTGGGCGGCGAGATGGGCGAGGATCACCGCGGGGGACGAGGAGGCGATGCCGGGCATCGAGTGGTGCTCGGCGAGCCAGTGCCGGTGGTAGCCCCTGCGCTCGGCCAGCTGCGCGAGCGCGACGCTGTTGCGCAGGGCCTCCGTCGCTGTGGTGCCGCTGCCCACCGTGGCCAGGTCCAGTACGGACAGCGGTACGGGTGCGGTCCCCAGTGCCGTGCCGCGGATGTCCGTGCCACTGATCGCGTCGTCCACGGGTGAAGCCTTCCTGCGCGGGAATTACGGATAACTCCCGCGTAACAGGAGGGGTGCTCCGGTTATTCCCCGGCGAGGCGAGGTGAGGCGACGTGAGGCGAGGCGACAGGAGGACCGCCGGACCGCTGGGACGGCCTACGACACCCGCTTCGCGAACAGCGTGCCCAGCTTGGGGGCCCAGGCCTGCCGCTCAGCGAGCCGCAGGCCCTCCCAGACCGTGACCTGGTTCGCGGTGAGGACCGGCTTCCCGAGGATCTCCTCCAGCTCGGGCAGGTACGCCGCCGTGTGCAGCGCGGTGTCCGGCAGGAGCACGACCTCGGCGTCCGGGTGGTCGCCGGCCCTGGCCAGCTCCAGCACCTCGTCGCGGCCCCAGGTGCCGACCTCGGCCGCGGTGATGATGCCGCTGGCCCGGTCGGACACGACCTCGGCGCCCGACGCCTTCAGGAAGTCGGTGAAGTAGCCGGTGACGTCCTCGGGGTACGTGGCGGCGACAGCGACCCGTTCGGCGCCGAGCGCGGTGATCGCGTGGGCGAAGGCGAACGACGTGCTGGACGCGGGGAGTCCGGCCGCCAGGGCCAGCGTGCGCACCTGCTCGTGCGCGCCGTCCCAGCCGTACACGAAGCTCCCGCTCGTGCAGGCCCAGACCACCGAGTCGGCGCCTGCCAGCCGCAGCTCCTCGACGCCCTCGGCGAGCCGCTCGTCGGCCCCCATCCGGATCAGCGCGTCGACGCGGTGGGCGTCCTCGCCGATCTCCGTGTGGAACAGCGGCAGCCTGATGTCGCTGTCGAAGAGCATCTCGATGCGCGGATAGTCGTCCTCCGCGGAGTACCCGGGATAGAGGAGTCCGACGGTCGTCATGTCCAGCCTTCCTGTTCGTCCGGCGGCTGCTCCGGCGGCTGGATCTGCTTGGGCAGCACCGGTTCCTGTACCTGGAGCACGGGCTCCGACAGCACCGGCCGCGCCGGAGGCGGGTCGAGCAGCAGTCGCTGGTACGGACCGACGGCGTGTGCGCCGAGCTTGCGCAGTGCGGACCACATGGTGACCTGGTTGGCCGACAGCACGGGTATGCGCAGTTCGGCCTCCAGCTGCGGTATCACGTCGTACGTCGCAAGGTTGGTGCAGCTGATGAAGAGCGCGTCGGCCGCCCCTACGACGGCCTGCCGCGCCATGTCCATGACCGAGCGGTACGGGACCTTCCAGATGTCCCGGGTCAGCCCCAGAAAAGCGCGACCAGTGACGGCTACCCCCACCTCTGCCAGGTACTCCTCAAGTGAGCGGGTGACCGACTCCGTATAGGGCGTGACCAGCGCGATCCGGGTGGCGCCCAGCTCGGCCAGCGCCTCGACGAGGGCGCCGGAGGTGGTGACCGACGGGACGTCGCCCGCCCGGGTCATCGCCTCGCACATGGCGCGCTCGCCGGCCGGGCCGCCGACGAAGCTGCCCGAAGCGCAGGCGTAGGCGATGACTTCGGGTTCGGAGGCGCCGAGCGCCCGTACCGCCTCGTCGAGGGTTTCGTGCTCGCTGACCAGCCTGGCGAGGTCCAGGGACACCTCGACGGGCACGTACGGGGTTCTGGTCAGCCGCAGCGAGATGTTGTCGGGTACCCAGCGCCACAGTTCGCGGTCGAGGGCGAAGTCGAAAGGAGCGACCACACCCACACCACGCTGCGGCTGCGGCCCGCCAAGAAAGGAGACATTCAACACTGGCCCCCTTACGGACCGGTCGCGGAGCAGCCGGTCATCGGGTCTTGTTGACGAAGGTAGGAGCACGGTGCGAGCGTGGTCAATCCGTACAAGTCAGACGTTGCATCGAATTTTCCCGAGCGAAATCTGCGCACCCGCCGCAGCGCCGGCTCCGGCTCCCCCACACCGCACCGAAGGGGTTCGACCCGATGGCTGATCCGACCCTCCTCGTCCTGGAGACCGACCCGCCGCCGCGGCTCGGCCGGCTCACCGGGCGGGCCACCGTCCGGTACGCGGACGAGTCCAATCTCGCCGAACAACTCCCTCATGCGGACGCCCTGTTGGTCTGGGACTTCAGCTCCGGAGCGGTCCGTGACGCGTGGCCGGGCGACGGGCCGAGGCCGCGCTGGGTGCACACCGCGAGCGCGGGTGTGGACAAGCTGATGTGCCCCGAGCTGATCGCGTCCGACACGATCGTCACCAACGCGCGCGGCATCTTCGAGGAACCCATCGCCGAATACGTCGCGGGGCTCGTCCTCGCCATGGCGAAGGATCTCCCCGGGACCCTGGAGCTGCAGCGCCGGCACCGGTGGCGGCACCGCGAGGGGATACGGGTCAGCGGCAGCCGCGCGACCGTCGTCGGCTCGGGCCCCATCGGGCTGGCCGTCGCCGCGACGCTGAAGGCGCTCGGGGTGACCACGGCCGTCACCGGACGGACGGCGCGGCGCGGCATCCACGGTCCGGAGCAGCTGCCCCGGCTGCTCGCCGGTGCGGACTGGGTGATCTGCGCGGCGCCGCTCACCGACGACACCCGCGGCATGTTCGACGCGCGCCTCTTCGGGCTGATGCAGCCGTCGGCGCGCTTCATCAACGTGGGGCGGGGACAGCTCGTGGTCGAGGACGACCTGGTCGCGGCGCTCACCAGGCGGTGGATCGCGGGCGCGGCGCTCGACGTGTTCGAGCACGAGCCGCTGGACGCGGCGAGCACGCTGTGGGACGTGCCGGGGCTGATCGTCTCCCCGCACATGAGCGGCGACACCGTCGGCTGGCGCGACCGGCTGGGAGAACAGTTCATCGAATTGTACGAACTTTGGTCCGCCGGAAAGCCCCTCACGAACGTGGTCGACAAGAAACGTGGGTACGTGACCGGCCATGACTGATCCGACGTTCCTGACCGACCTCACGGCGCGGCAGCTCGTCGCCGGCTACGAGAAGGGCGACTTCTCGCCCGTGGACGCGACGCGCGCCGTGCTGGACCGTATCGAGACGGTACAGCCGCTGGTCAACGCGTTCACCAGGGTCGACGCCGACGCGGCGCTCGCGCAGGCGGAGGCGTCCACCGCGCGGTGGCTCAGAAAGGAGCCGCAGGGGCTGCTGGACGGGGTGCCGGTCTCGGTGAAGGACCTGATCCTCCAGCGCGGCGGCCCCACCCTGCGCGGGTCGAGGACCGTCTCGGCGGCCGGCGCGTGGGACGAGGACGCGCCGTCGGTGGCGCGGCTGCGGGAGCACGGCGCCGTGTTCGTCGGCAAGACGACGACGCCCGAGTTCGGTTGGAAGGGCGTCACGGACTCGCCGCTGACCGGCGTCACCCGCAATCCGTACGACCTGCTGCGCACCTCGGGCGGCTCCAGCGGGGGCAGCGCCGCCGCGGTGGCGCTGGGCGCAGCGCCACTGTCGATCGGTACGGACGGCGGAGGTTCGGTGCGGATCCCGGCCTCGTTCTGCGGGATCTTCGGGCTGAAGCCGACGTACGGGCGGGTGCCGCTGTATCCGTCGAGCCCGTTCGGCACGCTCGCGCACGCGGGTCCGATGACGCGGGACGCGGCCGACGCGGCGCTGCTGCTCGACGTGATCAGCGGGGCCGACTGGCGCGACTGGTCGCAGCTGGCCCCGGCGCCCGGCGTCAGCGGCGCCCTGGACAGCGGGGTGCGGGGGCTGCGGATCGCGTATTCGCCCACCTTCGGCGGGCAGGTCGCGGTACGCCCCGCCGTGGCGCACGCGGTACGGCGCGCCGTCGGCCGGCTCGCCGAGCTCGGCGCGTACGTCGAAGAGGCCGATCCGGACAGCACGGACCAGGTGGCGGCGTTCCACACGCTGTGGTTCAGCGGGGCGGCCAGGGTGGCGCAGCCGCTCGGCGCCGACCAGCGCGAGCTGCTGGATCCGGGGCTGCGGGAGATCGTCGCCGAGGGGGAGCGGGCGAGCGCGCTCGACTATCTGACGGCGGTGGACGCGCGGATGGATCTCGGCAGGCGGCTCGGCCGGTTCCACGAGACGTACGACCTGCTGGTCACGCCGACGCTGCCGATCACCGCCTTCGAGGCGGGGGCCGAGACGCCCGGGGGCAGGGGTGGCCGCTGGACGTCCTGGACGCCGTTCACTTACCCGTTCAACCTGACGCAGCAGCCGGCCGCGACCGTGCCCTGCGGGGTGGACGAGGACGGGCTGCCGATCGGTCTGCAACTGGTCGCCGCACGGCACGCGGACGCGCTGGTGCTGCGCGCCGCGCACGCGCTGTACGAGTCGGGCGCCGCCCGGATCCCCGCGCCCGCCGGGGCCCCTAGGGCCTGATCCACACGACAGGCCCTACGCCCGCCGGAAGCTGAGCGTCTCGTCCACGGCGCCGGCCCGCCAGAGGTCCTGGCAGGCCTCCGCCATCGCGTCGAGCCCGTCGACCACGGAGCCCCAGACGATGCCGGGGACCCAGCCCACGTCGCCGTTGATGAGGAGATTGTTCCGCTCGTAGAACAGCGCGAGGTCCACGACCGTACGGCGGCCCCGTACGGCCTGCTCGTCGTATCCGTACGAGGCGGCGCCCAGCTCCGCCTCCGAGAAGGTGAAGTAGCACAGATCGCCCGGGATGGGGGTGATGGTGGGGTTCTCCAGCGGCGGTTCCTCGGCGGCGAACGCCGGGAACAGGGCGTAGATCTCGTTGCGCGCGTACTTCGCGTGGTAGACGTCCGAACCGAGCGGCAGCGCCTCCCACACGGCGGCGCATGTGACCGGCGCCCGGTCGTCGAGGAGCTTCGCGGTGCACTGGACCCCGCGCTTGTCGAGTGATACCTGCACATAGCGCTCTGACATCTTCGCAGCTTGCCCGGCCCCGGCTGATCGCACACGCCACCACGCGGACCGATCGGATCAGGCCACAGGAAGGTCTCCTTCCGGGCACTGTTTGGTTACACCCCCCAGGGGTCACGCTTAGAAATCCGGAGTCGGGCAGGTGCCCCCCATTGTCCGCAGCGTTTGACCACGTTGTCCCGATCCGAGGAGATTTCGATCCATGGCTGACTTCCCGAACCTGTCCCGCCGGGGCTTCCTCAGCCGCTCCGCGGCCGTCGGTGGACTGCTCGTCGTACCTGGTGCGCTGGCCGCGTGCAGCAAGACCGACAGCGGCGCGAGCACCGGCTCAGGAGCGCTCGACAAGCTTCGTAAACAGGGGTTCGTCCGGGTGGCGTACGCCAACGAGGCGCCGTACGGCTATACCGAGGGGGGCAAGCTCAAGGGCGAGGCCCCCGCGCTGCACCAGCAGATATTCAAGGCCCTCGGTGTCGACACGCTGAAGCCCACGCTCTCCGACTTCGACGGTCTGATCCCGGGGTTGCAGGCGGGCAAGTACGACGTCGTCAGCGCCGGTATGGCGATCACGCCCGAGCGCTGCGCCAACGCCCTGTTCTCGGAGCCGGAGTTCATCTCCCCCACCGCGATGATGGTGAAGAAGGGCAACCCGAAGAACGTCACCGACCTGCCGTCCGCCAAGCGGGCCGGCATCACGATCGGTGTGATGGCGGGCGCCGTCGAGTCCTCGTACGCGGAGGGCGCGGGCATCGACTCGGGCAAGATCAAGACGCTGCAGAAGCCGCAGGACGGCGCGGACGCCGTCAAGAGCGGCCGGATCGACGCGTTCCTGCTCACCGGCATCTCGCTGCGCTGGCTCGCCAAGACCAACCCGGAGACGGAGGTCACCAAGGCCTTCGTGCCGGAGCTGAAGGGCAAGCCCCAGTACAGCCCGGGCGGCGCCGTCTTCCAGAAGGGCAACGAGGACCTGCGGGACGCCTTCAACAGGGAACTGAAGAAGATCGTCACGGACAAGTCCCGTTATGTGGAGCTGCTGACGCCGTACGGCTTCGGCGCCACGGAGATCCCACCGGCGACCCTGAAGACCGCCGACCTCTGCAAGGGATGACGGGACCGAGCCGGTATGGGCGACTTCTTCACCACATTCTCCAACGACCTTCCCCAGGTGCGCTCAGGACTCTGGGTGACGGTCCAGGCCACGCTGCTCGGCGCGGCCCTCGCCTTCGTCCTGTCGCTGCTGCTGGGCCTGATGGCGGGCAGCCGGCTGGCGGTCGTACGGGTGGTCTCGCGCATCGTCGTCGAGTTCTTCCGCGGCACGTCGCTGTATGTCCAGCTGTTCTGGCTCTACTACGCGATGCCCCAGCTGACGGGGTATCAACTCACCTCGATGATCTGCGGTGTCGTGGCCTTCGGGCTGAACTTCGGGGCCTACGGCTCCGAGGTGGTACGCGGCGGCATCAACGCCGTGCCGCGCGCGCAGTGGGAGGCGGCGATCGCGCTCAACATGAGCCCGTACAAACGGATGACGCGGGTGATCATGCCGCAGGCGTGGGCCCAGATGATCCCGTCCTTCACCAACCTGCTGATCCAGCTGCTCAAGGCGACCCCGCTGCTGTGGCTGATCTCGGCGGCCGACCTGATGACCGTGATCCAGCAGATCAGGGACCGCACGGGTGAGTCCCTCACCTCGTACGCGACCTTGCTGGTCTTCTACTTCGTCCTCGCCTACATCCTGACGATGCTGATGAACCTGCTCGAACGGACGGCCAGGGCCAGGCTCGGCCAGCGGCCGGACAAGCGCAGTCTGCTGCGCAGCCGCAGCGCCGGCGACCCGGCGCTCACCGGAGGTGCGGCCCAATGAGCAAGTTCGACTGGAACGCGGCATGGGACGCACTGCCCCTGCTGCTCAACGGGTTCAAGATCACCCTGCTGGCGACGGTGCTCGGCACCCTGGTCGCCGCCGTACTGGGCCTCGCCATCGCGGTGGCGGGACGCGCCCCTTCCCGGTGGGTGACGGTGCCGGTCCGCGCGGTGATGGAGTTCATCCGCTCCACCCCGCTGCTGGTGCAACTGGTCGGCGCGGCAGCGGTGTTCGCCTCCACGGAACCCCTGGTCATCGGGGTGATCGTGCTGGGCATCCACTACGCGACGTACACCTCCGAGGTGTACCGGGCCGGGATCGACGGTGTGCCGAAGGGCCAGTGGGAGGCCTGCCGCGCGCTGTCGATGTCACCACGGCGGACCTGGCAGGCCGTGATCCTGCCGCAGGCGGTGCGCAACGTACTGCCCGCCCTCGGCAACTACGCGATCTCCATGTTCAAGGAGACCCCTTTCCTGGCGGTCATCACGGTCCAGGAGATGGTCTTCGAGGCGCGGAAGTACGCGGGTGACCACTTCCAGTACACGGAGGCGTTCACCCTCGCCGGACTGATCTTCCTGATCGCGAGCTACCCGACCTCGCTGCTGATGAGAAAGCTGGAGAAGAGCCTTGGCCACTGACCCTCTGCCGCTGCAGAAAACCTCGTCCCCGCAGGACGCGGCTCCCGGGGGGCCGCTCGTCCACTTCGACCAGGTCGTCAAGCGCTACGGCGACCATGTGGTCCTCGACCAGCTGGACTTCGCCGTGCGGCGCGGCGAGCACGTCACGCTCATCGGCCCCAGCGGCTCGGGCAAGACCACGATCCTGCGGCTGCTGATGACGCTGGAGAAGGTCAGCGACGGGGTGATCTGGGTGGACGGCGAGCCGCTGTCCCACATGCGCACCCCCGGCGGCGGGCTGAAGCCGGCGGGCGAGAAGCAGCTGCGCGAGTCCCGCAAGAAGATCGGCATGGTCTTCCAGCAGTTCAACCTCTTCCCGAACATGAAGGTGCTGCAGAACATCACCGAGGCGCCGGTCAACGTCCTCGGCGTCAGCAAGGAGGAGGCCGAGACCCGGGCGCGTGAACTGCTCGACATGGTCGGTCTCGCCGACAAGGTCGACGCGCACCCCTCGCAGCTCTCCGGCGGCCAGCAGCAGCGGGTGGCCATCGCCCGCGCGCTGGCGATGCGGCCGGAGATCCTGCTGCTGGACGAGGTGACGTCGGCGCTCGACCCGGAACTGGTCGCGGGGGTGCTGGATCTGCTGCGCGAGATCGCGCGGACGACGAATATCACCATGCTCTGCGTGACGCACGAAATGAATTTCGCGCGGGACGTCTCGGACCAGGTGCTGATGTTCGACTCGGGGCGGATCGTCGAGTCGGGAACCCCGGAGAAAATATTCTCCGACCCGGAGAACGAACGCACCAGGGAATTCCTCAGCGCCGTTCTGTAAAACAGCGCTCACGAATTGCCGTTTGGCATATGCCACGACGACGCGGCCCCGCATACGGTGCGGGGCCGCGTCATTCTTTCCCCAACAGCCGCCCCACCGCACGGGATTGGCCGTTATCGTGAGAGACGGGCAACCGAGAGCCCCGAGGGGGAGCCGTGGTGCTGAAACGGGAGCCGACCGCGTCGTTCCACTCGGTCCGCTACATCCTGCGCGTTCTCGAAACGGTCTCCCAGCACGGCGGCGGGGTCACGGAAACCGTGATCGCCCGCGAATCGGGACTGCCGCCGCTCCATCTGGCCCCCATATTGCGCATGCTGCGCCGCGAGGGCTATGTCGAACGGCTGCCGGACGGCGCGTACGCCGCCGGTGCGTCGCTGGTGCTGCTCGGTTCGGACGCCACCCATCGGCAGGCGCTCGAAGCCAAGCTCCAGGAGACCCTGTCGGCGCTGCGCGACACCGTCGGGGCGGCCGTCTACGTCAGCCGGTACATCGACGGCGAGGTCAGGGTCACCCAGTTCGCCGCGGGGCCGAGGACCCCGGCCGTCCGGGAGTGGGTGGACTTCCGCTCAGCGGCCCATGCCAGCGCGGCGGGCAAGTGCCTGCTGAACCAGCTCGACCAGAACGGCCGCAGGGACCATCTGGCCCGGCACAAGATCGCCCGGCTCACCTCGCGGACCGTCACCAACGAGCGCCAGCTCTTCTCCCGGCTCGACGCCCAGCCCGCCACGGTCCCGGTGCTCGATCTTCAGGAGTACGCGGTCGGCACCGTCTGCGCCGCGGTCCCGCTGTCGGCGGGCGCCGCTGTCGGCTGTCTCGCGCTCTCCCTCCCGGTGGAACACGCCCACCGGCTGCGCGCCGCCGCCGAGACCCTGAACCGCAGGGCGGCGCCCGTGGCGTTGTCACTCACTTTCTGAGGGTATTATTTCCGGGTCGGCAAGCGCCGCTAGCTCAGTTGGTTAGAGCAGCTGACTCTTAATCAGCGGGTCCGGGGTTCGAGTCCCTGGCGGCGCACGCGACGAAAGGGCCCCGCACCGGTGACGGTGCGGGGCCCTTTCCTCACGGACACGAGTGGGGCCGTGTCAGACGACCGAGCGGTTGCCGTCCACCGCGGGGGTCGAACCGAAGATGTCGACCGCGTGGTAGTACGTCCAGGCGGTCGCGTCGCACGTCGCCTTCGTCGCACCGCTGTACGCCGTGCAGACCTGCTTCAGATCCGTGTAGAGCATGGTGTCGAGCCGCGCCTTGTTGGCGTCGAACTGGCCGGCCGCCTTGTAGTTGCGGTACCCGAAGTCGTGCCGCGCGCACGACGTCGCGAAGGGGAAGCCGAACGGGTTGTCGGGAGAGGTCGAGCAGTAGTCCGTCGACCAGTCGAAGGCGTACGCGGACCAGGCGCCCTGGTTGTTGTTCGCGGCGACCCAGGCGTTACGGCTGGCGGCGGTCGGCTGGGTCAGATTGCTGAGCACCTGCGGCTTGTCGGCCGGCGCGGCCGATGCCTGGCCGGTGGACAACAGCGCTGCGGGAAGGGCGAGTACGGCTGCGGCGAGCGGAAGCGCGAGACGTCTGTGCATTCGATTCCTCCGGTGGGGGACGGGGCGGCGCCCCGTGCTGTGACACGGGGCGCCCTCAGCCTTGCCGAACCGTTCGCCGTACGGGTCTACGCGCGGTGACCGGCTCCGGAATCGTCCCCCATTTCGCGCCGCGGGCAAACCCCCCGGACCCCAACTCGCACCCGAACGGAGCTATTTTCCATACGAGTTACCAGGAGGTTCGTACGGTGTGCACGGAATCTCCACACGCAGTCGGGTGGGGCCGCCCTGGGGGCTGAACAGGGCCAGCCTGCCGCCGAGTACGGACACCCGGTCGGCCAGCCCCGTCAGTCCGCTCCCGCCGTCGCTACGCGCGCCGCCCACGCCGTCGTCCTCGATCTCCACCACGAGCCGGCCCACGCGGTAACCGCCGTCCACCGAAGCCCGGTTCGCACCGCTGTGCCTGGCGACATTGGCCAGCGCCTCGCACACCACGAAGTACGCCGCCGCCTCCACCGCTTCCGGCAGCCGCCCGGCCAACTCCATTGTCACGTCGACCGGTACGGCGGACCGGTCGGCCGCGTCCGTCACGGCGGCGGCGAGACCGTAGTCGGTGAGGACCCTGGGGTGGATCCCCTGGATCAGCTCACGCAGCGACTCCAGCGCCAGGGACGCCTCCCGGTGCGCCGTGTCCAGCCGGTCGGCGACCGGACCGGGCGGCGCGTCGAGCCGGGCGAGCCCCAGCGTCATGGTGAGCGCCACCAGCCGCTGCTGCGCGCCGTCGTGCAGATCGCGTTCGATCCTGCGCCGCTCCGCCTCGAACGCGTCGACCAACCGCACCCGAGAACTGGCCAGTTCGGTCACCCGCCGGTCGAGGGGCGACGCGCGCTCCGCCAGCAGAACCCGGGCCAGCTCGGCGCGCGCACCGGCGATCACACCGAGCCCGTAGCAGCAGACGGCGAGCAGCAGCACACCGAGCACGGTGCTGCCGACCGCCGCGGGCCAAGTGGTGACCGTCCACAGTTTGGCCACCCGCACCTCCTGTCCGTCCCCCCAGGTGGCCAGGGCGACGGGCGTGCCGATCAGGACGACCGGCAGCCCGGCGCCGAAGGCGAAGGCCAGCGCGTCCAGCGGCCACAGCACCAGCGCGAACAGCAGCGCGTACCCCAACTCCCGCCAGGTCGCCCGCTCCTGGCAGCGGGTGCGTACCCAGGGCCACAGCCCCGCCTCGGCGGGCCTGCGGTGCGGATCGGTCAGCGGCCGTGCGTCGACCAGCCGGGTCCTGCGCCGCTCCAGCGCGGCGACCGGCAGCCCGCCGAGCGCGAGCGCGGCGAGCAGCGGTAGCCCGATCAGCACCGGCGCGAGCGCGCCGCCCACCACCCCGAGCACCACCGCGACGACCAGCACGACGACCCCGGCGGGGACTCCGCTCAGCAGATAGCCGGCGCAGCGCCACGGCCACGGCGAGAGCAGGAAGTCCGGCCTGGCCAGGGCCTGCCACACGGTTCGGGAGCGCATACCAGCACCGTAGAAGGCGGGTCGGCGCGCGGGCCATCCCACTGGACGGTGCGGCCGGGGTAGGGCCTGCCCTACCCCAGGACTCGGCCCTGCCCTGGTGTGCCCGGCGGTCCGGGCCTGTGGAGTGGAGCCATGGCAAACGACGCGATCCAACTCCGGGCGGTGAGCAGGGTGTACGGCTCGGGAGACAGTGCGGTCACCACGCTCGACGACGTCTCGCTGTCCTTCCCCACCGGCACGTTCACCGCCGTGATGGGCCCGTCCGGGTCCGGCAAGTCGACGCTTCTGCAGTGCGCGGCCGGGATCGACCGGCCGACCTCGGGCTCGGTGACCATCGGCGGTACGGAGCTGACCGGCCTGTCCCAGACCAAGCTGACGCTGCTGCGCCGGGGCCGGGTCGGCTTCGTCTTCCAGGCCCTGAACCTGCTGCCCGCGCTGACCGCGGCGCAGAACGTCGCGCTGCCGCTGAAGCTGGCGGGCCGCCGGGTGCCGAGGGCGGCCGTACGGGCCGCACTCGATCAGGTGGGGCTCGCCGACCGGGCCGGGCACCGGCCCTCCGAGCTGTCCGGCGGGCAGCAGCAACGCGTCGCGCTGGCACGTGCGTTGATCACCCGCCCGGAGGTGCTGTTCGCCGACGAGCCGACGGGCGCGCTGGATTCCCGCAGCGGCCGTGACGTGCTGGCGCTGCTGCGGGACATGGTGGACGGCGAAGGGCGGACGGTCGTCATGGTCACCCATGACCCGGTCGCCGCCTCGTACGCGGACCGCGTGGTCTTCCTCGTCGACGGCCGGGTCGGCGGCGAACTGCTCGCTCCGACCGCCGAGTCCGTCGCCGCGCGGATGGCCGGACACGAAGTCGAGGCCGTCGCGTGCTGAGCGTCGCGCTGCCGACCCTGCGGGGCCGGTGGACCAGCTTCGCAGGCTCCTTCGTCGCCCTCGCCCTGGGCGTCGGGCTCATCGCCACGACGGGCTTGGCCCTCGCCGCCAGTCTTGCGGCGCCGGCGCGCCATCCGGAGCGGTTCGCCGAGGCCCCCGTGGTGGTGAAGGGCCCCGACACCCTGCGGGTGCCGACCCCGGCCGGCGAGCGGGTACACCCGCTGGCCAGGCCACGGCCCGTACCGGCCGGGCTGGTGCGGGAGTTGGCGGGCCTGGGCCGTACGGTCGAGGACCGGTCGTTCCCCGTACGCGCGGTCGGCGGCCCGGCCGGTCTGGTCGGCCGTCCGTGGTCGACGGCCGCCTTCGCGCCGTACCGCGTCGACCGGGGCAGGGCTCCAACGAGCGCCGACGAGGCTGTGGCCACCGGCAGTTGGGCCCGGCCGGGGCAGCGGGTACGGACCGACCACGGCACGGTACGGATCGTGGGCACCGTACGGGACCTCGGTATCGAGCGGGCGCTCTTCTTCACCGACGCACGCGCCGCCGAACTGGCGCCGTCCGTGTATCAGTTGACTGTCGCCGCGGACGCCGAAGCGGTACGGGCGAAGGTCGCGGGCAGTCCCGGGGTACGGGTGCTGACCGGCGACGAGCGGACGTACGCGGACCCCGACCCGGACCGCGACAGCGAGGCGCTCGTCACGGTGAACGTGATGCTCGGCACCGCCGCGGGGGTCACCGGTTTCGTCTCCGTCTTCGTCGTCGCCTCGACGTTCGCCTTCGCCGTGGCCCAGCGGCGCCGCGAGTTCGGGCTGCTGCGTACGGCGGGCGCGACGCCCGGCCAGCTCCGGCGGACGGTGGCCGCCGAGGCGCTGCTCGTGGGCGTCGCCGCTTCGGCCACCGGCTGTGTGCTCGGCGGCCGGGCCGCGCCACTGCTCGCGAAGTGGCTGGTGGACGAGGGGATCGCGCCGCGCTGGTTCACCGTCGGCGACGCGGGCTGGCCGTACCACCTCGCCTTCTGGAGCGGGGTGGCCGTGGCGCTGTGCGGAGTGGTCGCCGCGTCCTGGCGCGCGGGCCGGGTCGCTCCCGCCGAGGCGTTGCGTGAGGCGTCCGTGGACAGCGGGACCATGACGTGGGGCCGCTGGGTGCTCGGCGGCGGGCTGCTGCTCACGGGCGTCGGGTTGCTGGCCTGCACGCTGCTGACCGGCCCCGGCGAACTGCTGCACCGCAAGACGTACACCAGCAGACCGATGCTGCTGATCACCGCGCTGGCCCTGCTCTCCCCGCTGCTGGTACGGCCGTTGACCCGGCTCGTGGCCTGGCTGCCCGCCAGGCTGCCGGGCGCGCTGGGCATGCTCGTACGGGAAAACGCGGCGGCCGGCCTGCGCCGTACGGCGGCGGTCGCGGCGCCCGTGCTCGTCATGGTCGGGCTGACCGGCTCGCTGCTCGGCGCGACGGCGACGCTGAACGCGGCGAAGGCGTCGGAGACCCGCGCGCGGACGACGGCCGACTTCGTGGTCGCGGCGACGGACTCCCCGGACAACACGAGCGGGACGGGTCTGGCCGCGCGGACCGTCGAACGGCTGCGCGCCGTGCCGGGCGCCGAGGTCTCCCCCACGGCGGCCACGGCCGTCTACGTACTGGAGGACGGAGTGGCGCTCATCGAATCCGACGCGCGTGCCACCGCCGATCCTGCGGCCCTGGCCGACACCGCCCGACTGCCGGTCGCCGCAGGCCGGGTGAGCGATCTGGACGACGGCTCGATCATCGTCAACGAGGAGTGGGCCCGGCACACGGTCGGGCAGCACGTCGCGATCTGGCGCGCGGACGGTACGCGGACGACGCTGCGGATCGCCGCCGTCCTGCGCACGGGCACGGGTGGCAACGGCGTCTATGTCACCCCGCGCAACGCGGCGGGCGCACCGGTCGACCGGGTCGATGTCCGGGTCACCGGAGATCCCGCCGCCGTGGCGGCAGGACTGCGCCGCGCGCTCCCGCCGTTCGAGGGCCGGGTCTTCAGCAAGGAGGAATGGATCAGGGCCAGTTACCCGGAGACGAACGCCCGGACCCGGATCGGCTTTCTGCTGGTCCTCGGCATCGCACTCCTCTATACGGCCATCGCGCTGGCCAACACCCTGGTCATGGCGACCGCCGACCGGGTCCGCGACCTCGCCGTACTGCGCCTGGCGGGCGCGACCGACCGGCAGGTGCTGCGGCTGGTCGCGGCCGAGGCGCTGACGGTCGTGGTGGTGGGGGCCGTGCTCGGACTGCTGGTGGCCGGGGTCAACCTGGCCGGGATGTGGGCGGCGCTTGCCGTGCTGCGGGTGCCGTCGGGGCCCGTACTGCCGTGGGCCGCGCTGGGCGAGGTGGTGGCCGCCTGCGGGCTGATCGCCGTGGTCGCCGCCGTGGTCCCGGCGGCTCTGGCGCTGCGCCGCCGCCCGGCCGAACTGGCAGGCGCCGCGGGGTGAACAGCGCTCGGGGAGCGCGGCAGCGTCGCCGCACTCCCCGAGGCCGTTCGGTCACGCGTCGGAAGCCGTCACGCTTCGTCAGCTGTCACGCTTCCTGAGCCGCCAGGCACCCGGCCCGGACGTCAGAACTGCACGTCCGAGCAGGCGTAGAAGGCGTTCGCCGTGTCGGCGATCGTCCAGACGGCCAGGATGATGTGCCGGCCCGTACGCTGCGGCAGCACTCCCGAGTGCGAGAGCGTCGCCGGCGGCTGCTGGTTGTTGTACGGCACCGTCAGGAACGGCTGGGTGTCGAGGGCCGCCCGGGTGAGCGGCTGCGACGGGTTCCAACCGTTCTTGGTGATGTAGTACTTGAAGTCGGTCGTGGCGTGCCGTGCGGTGAACTGCCAGCGGAAGTTGTAGCTCTGGCCCGCCGTGACCTTGGTGGTGGGCCATCCGGTGCCGCCACGCGGGTCGTTGAGCTCGGCGAACTGGCTGAGCCCGCCCGCGCAGATCTTGCCGTCGGCGGGACCCGCCGCCGGGAAGCCCTTGGGCCCCTCGACGCTCTGCGGCTCCCACTGGATGTTGCCGCAGTTCTGCACCGTGCCGTTGGCACAGAGCTTCTGGCGGCTGATGGGTGAGTCGGTGTAGCCGTGGCTGCTTGCGCTGCCGGTGGCGAGCAGGGTGACACCGGTGACCGCGAGGCCCACGAGGGCCGCGCCTATCTTGCTTCTTCGCATGCTTCGCTCCAGAGAACGTGGGGAGTTCGGTGAGCCGTCTTGCACGCGTGCAGTGGGACCTTCGAGCGATGGAACGGTTGAACGGCGGAACGGCGGAGCAGCCCGACCGCAGACCCGATTCTGCGGTCTAGACCAACCCTCAGAGTATTAACGAACCTTGACCATGTCCATAACAACTGCGGTCCGTTGTCAGAATCGGTCGGCGCCCGCGTGCCGCCCCGTGTAGAAGGCCACCGTCAGGTCCTTGACGAGCGCCTTGCGCTCGTAGTCGTCCAGCTCGACCAGGCCGCGCGAGGTCAGCCGGTGCACCGTGTCGTCCACGGCGTCCACCACCGCCGTCAGCACGCTGTCCCGGTGCCGGGCGTCCAGCGCCGCGATCCGGCTGCGCTGCATCGCCTCGGCGATCTCCGGCGCGTACTCGATCCGCGTCGGCTGCGCCGAGAAGACGTCGACCCCGACCGACCGGCACTCGGCCGACAGCATCCTGGTCAGCGCGGCGCCGACGGCCTCGGCGTCACGCAGGGTCGGCACCGTCTCGTGGAACGCGTCGGCGGGGAGCTGCGAGAGCACCCGCGCCATGGCCGCCTCGACCTGCTCGCGCAGATACTCCTCGTGGTCCCGGACGCCGAGCATCGCCTGCACGGTGTCCATGACCCGCCACACCACCAGCACGACGACCCGCAGCGCCGTGCCGTTCGCGTCCACGGCCGGCATCGGCTCGCTGCGCCAGTGCCGCAGCCGTACGTCCACCCGGCGGCGCAGCAGCAGCGGGCTGACCCAGAGCAGTCCCGTACGGCGCACACTCCCCCGGTACTCGCCGAACAGAGTCAGCACCCAGGCGTGCCCCACCCGGCCGCGGCCGAGCCCGCCGAAGGTGAACAGCGCGACGAGCACACCGAGCGTGAGCAGCACCCACTGCCCGATCCCGATGCCGTGGTACGGATGCGACGACAGCCGCGCCATCCGGACCAGCTCGGCGGGGACAGCCCCGGCCCACCACAGCACGGCCGCGCAGCCGACGAGCGCGCACAGACCGACGAACGCGGCGGCCCAGCCCGGCAGTACGGGCCCCGCCCGCTCCACGAGCCGGGTGTCGACGGGTGTCGCGGGGCGCGCGGGCACGGCGCCGACCCCGGCGGGCGCGGGCACGCGGCGGACCCTCGGCTGC
>NZ_JTIY01000001.1:3506643-3508458 GCF_000818175.1 Streptomyces sp. AcH 505 | reverse complement strand
TCGCCGGTGCCCTGCCGCTGCCCGGCGACGGCCCGCGCCTCGTCCCTGAACAGCAGGTGCACCGGGATCTCGTGGGTGCTCTCGCCGACGATGAGCGGGCTCCAGCGGGTGGTACGCCCGTCGGCGGCGCGGGTGTCGTTGACCCGGCTCTCGCTGACCGGCACGACGTGCACCGGGGCGTCACCGAAGGGGAGTTCAGCCACCGGCGCTTCGTCGACGACGGCCTCGATCACCGCGGTGTCGCTCAGCACCAGCTCACGCGGGGCCGGCTCGGTCAGCACCGGCTCGCTCACCGCGGGCTCACCGACCACCGGCTCACTCACGACCGGCTCGCCCGTCACCGGCTCGCCCGACACCAGTTCGCGCACCACCGGCTCGCTCACCGGCGGACGCTCCTCGGCGGGCGCCTCGGCCACCACGGGCTCCGGAGTCGGCGTCTCGCTCTGCTGGTCCGGTACGAACGGTTCGGCGACCGGCGCGGCGACCGGAGCAGCGGGCACGTCCGCCTCGGCCGCCGGCTCCCCGGCCACCGGGGCCGCGGCCGTCGCCTGTGTCACGTCCGTCACGTCCGTCGCGTCCGTCACGTCCGGCCCGGTGCCGAGCGGCATCGCGCCGAGCGGCTCGCTCCCGTCACCGCTCGGGCGCGAGGTCATCGTTGTCATCCTTGCCTCCGTCATGCGAAGAGTCGTCGCCAGGTCTCGGCCCCGGGGTAGCCGTCCGCCGAGCTGCCGCCCCAGCCCTGGGCGCGTTGGAACGCCTGGACATTGCGCCGGTCCGCCTCACCCCAGCGCTGGGTCGGTCCGGAGACGTAGTACTTGCCGAAGCCCTTCTTCACGAGCTGCTTGCCGAGCTGCTCGACGTACTTGTTGGACTGTCCGGGCCGGAAGTAGCGCGCACCGGGGAACGCCGGCGCCTTCGTACCGGCCGAACCGGCCTTGCCGCCTGCGGCGCCCTTGCCGCCCGCGCTCGTTCCCGTACCGCCCGCCGCGCTCTTGCCGGGGCTGCCGCCCGCGCCGGCGGGCGCGATGTCCTTGCCAAGGTGGCCGACCAGATACCGCCAGGTGTCGATGCCCGGCAGCCCGTCCGCCTCCCCGCCGCGCCAGCCCTGGGCGAGCTGGAACGCCTTCGTCGCGTTCTTGTCCGCCGTGCTCCAGCGCGGCCCGGGGCCCGTCTTGTAGTAGCGCTTGGCGCCGCGGTCGATCAGCATCTTGCCGAGCTGGGTGACGTACTTGTTGTCGGCGCCTGGCCCGAAGGACTTCGCGCCGGGGAAGGGCGTTCCCTTCGTACTGCTCGCCGCGCCCGCGTTCCCCTCGGCCAGCCCCTTGTACCGGTAGGGCACGTAGCGGTCGGAGTTGCTCCAGTACGCCATCGGGGTCGGCTGCACCCGGGTGTACGGCGTGGTCTGCTCGTACGCCATGTAGGTCGAGTGCGTGTAGTCGGTCCAGCCACCGAAGATCGTGACGTGCGAGCCCTTGCTCGGGTCGGCCGGGTTGTGGAAGAGCAGCATGTCGCCGGGCTCCAGGTCCGCCCGCGCGATCTTCACCCCGAACTTCGCGAGGCTGCCCGTCCACTCGTTGCCCGTCAGGTTCCAGGCCATCGAGACGAAGCCCGAGCAGTCCTGCCGGTATCCGTCGGACCAGAACTTGTTCATGCTGTACGGCACCTTCGCGCTCACCCACCGCTTGGCGCGGTTGATGATCTCGGCGCGGGTGCTCTTGCGCAGCGTGCCCGGCTGGCCCGCGCCGGGGCCCGAGGTCGGCGGGCCGTGCAGCGGACCGCTGTCGCCCTGCGGGGTCGAGGGATCAGGCTCGGCGG
>NZ_JTIY01000001.1:3491376-3506618 GCF_000818175.1 Streptomyces sp. AcH 505 | reverse complement strand
GCCGTCGTACCGTCGGCCGTCGAGTCGTCGGCTCTGCCGAGTGCGGGGACATGGCCCGGTCCTGCCGCCTGCGCGGCGCCCGCTCCCGTACCGCCCAGGACGATGCCGGCGGCGGTGACCAGCACCAGCGCCTGCCGGGCGCTGTGCGCGGCACGGCCTCCGGTACGCGCGGACAGGCCCCGGGCCGGATCGCGCCGCTGTTCGGCGCATCCGGCGCAGGGGCAGTCGAGAGCGGGCTCGTACTCTTCGAAGACCGGGACGGTCATGCGATCCCCTCCACTCATCAAGATCCTTTGCCACAGCTGCTGCACGGGGTAATTGTCTCAACTGTCCCGACAAGTTGCATTTTGACGGATGAAAGGTAATAAAAGACCATCCAACAGGCATCATCAAGCATTTACCGGCTGGATCACCCCTGCCGATCGGGTAGAGTTGTCCAGGTCAGCAGGCGCCGCTAGCTCAGTTGGTTAGAGCAGCTGACTCTTAATCAGCGGGTCCGGGGTTCGAGTCCCTGGCGGCGCACGCACAGTCGAGGCCCCTTCACGGGATGTGAGGGGGCCTCGTCCGTTGCGGCCGGCAGCGCGGCCGGACCGGCAAAGTGACGCGAGTCATGCAACCGGAGGCGCGCGTTTCGTTATCTTCAACGGGGTGGCTCCGCCACCGAGACGTCCGGGCCGGTGGCTGAGGGGGGCCGTACCCGGGTGAACCGACCGACCATCACGCAGCGCGTATGCGTGCAGGGGGACTGCTCATGACGTCGACGCCCAAGGGCGCCCGGCAGGACAACGACTCTTCCCGGACCGCCCAGCTCCGAATACCCTCACAGCTCGGACACGGCGGTTCGCGGCACCGGCAGCGGAAGTCCGACGCACTCCCCCGGTACGACTACGAGCACTACAGCCGCCTCGCCGGGCCGCTGACCACGCCCGACCCGGCCAAGCCGTACACCGTGCAGTACCGCTCGCTGCTCTCGCAGGAGTCGCACCGGATACGCGCCGCCCTGCTGCTCGGCGCAGCGCCGCTGCTCTCGCTCGGCCTGTTCGCCTGGCTGATGCAGCCTCAGCACTGGACGAAGCGCGACCCGAACCTGCATAACCCGACGCTGCTGGTGCTCGACATCGTCATGCTGGTCTCGATCGGCCTGATCGAACTCTTTCGAACGCTGAACGTGCTGTCGAACGCGCACGCGACCCTGGTCGCGCGCGATCCGATCCCCGTCGTGCCGGAGACCGGCACCCGCGTCGCCTTCCTCACCTCCTTCGTGCCGGGCAAGGAACCGCTGGAGATGGTGACGAAGACGCTGGAGGCCGCGGTCAGGATCCGGCACCGCGGTCTGCTGCACGTCTGGCTGCTGGACGAGGGCGACGACCCGGCGGTCAAAGAGGTCTGCGCCCGGCTCGGCGTGCACCACTTCACCCGCAAGGGCGTCGCGCACTGGAACCAGGCCAAGGGCGCGCACCGCGCGAAGACGAAGCACGGCAACTACAACGCCTGGCTCGACGCGCACGGTTCGGCGTACGACTTCTTCGCCTCCGTCGACACCGACCACGTACCGGCGCCCAACTACCTGGAGCGGATGCTTGGTTACTTCCGCGACCCGGACGTCGGCTTTGTCATCGGACCGCAGGTGTACGGGAATTACGACTCGTTCGTCACCAAGGCGGCCGAGTCGCAGCAGTTCCTCTTCCACGCCCTGATCCAGCGGGCCGGCAACCGCTACGGCGCGCCCATGTTCGTCGGCACGAGCAACGCCGTCCGGATCAAGGCGCTCCAGCAGATCGGCGGGCTCTACGACTCGATCACCGAGGACATGGCGACGGGCTTCGAGATGCACCGCGCCACCAACCCGGCGTCGGGCCGCAAATGGCGCTCGGTCTACACGCCCGACGTGCTGGCCGTCGGTGAAGGGCCGTCCGCCTGGACCGACTTCTTCACCCAGCAGCTGCGCTGGTCGCGCGGCACGTACGAGACGATCATCAAGCAGTACTGGAAGGGCTTCTACTCGCTGCCCGTCGGCAAGCTCTTCAACTACACGATGATGATCATCTTCTATCCGATGTCGGCGCTCAACTGGATCCTGGCCGCGCTGAGTTGCGCGCTGTTCCTGGGCATGGGCGCTTCGGGTGTCGAGATCGACCCGGCGATCTGGATGATGCTGTACGGCAACGCGACGGCGCTCCAGATCGGCCTGTACATCTGGAACCGCCGCCACAACGTCTCCCCGCACGAACCCGAGGGCTCGGGCGGCCTCGCCGGTATGGCGATGTCGGCGCTGTCGGCGCCGATCTACGCCCGCTCGCTGCTGGACGCCGTACTGCGCCGCAAGAGCAAGTTCGTGGTGACGCCGAAGGGCGACTCGTCCAGCCCGGACACCCTCTTCGGCACGTTCCGGATCCACCTCTTCTTCATCCTGGTCTTCGGCGGGTCGCTGACCGCGTCCTTCTTCAACGGCCACAGCCACCCGGCCATGATCACCTGGGCCTCGCTCGCCCTGCTGATCACGGCCGTACCGATCCTGATCTGGCGCTGGAGCATGCGGCAGGACCGCAAGCGGCCGAAGGCAGCGCTCCCACCCCCGGCGCCGGATGCCGCCGAGCCGGATCCCGGGCCGCGCGTCCCGCAGCAGGCCTATCCGTGGGAGCGGTACGAGCGGAGTCCTGCCGCATCCATCGACGAACAGACGATCCAGATCTCCCTTGGGGGACGTAAGAAATGAGCGCGACTCCCGTCCGGCGCGACCACCGTAAGATCCGCGCCCGTCGGATAGCCATCGTCTCGGCGGTGGTCCTGGTCGTGGCCGGGTTCAACGGCCCGGCGATGTACCGCTTCGGCTCGGACCAGTACCACCACTACAAGATCAACCAGGCCTCCTACAAGGAGGCAAACGGCCACTGGGACTTCCTGGACGTCCCCGCCAAGTTCAAGATCAATACGATCCACGCCTCACTGCTGCACACCGGCAAGGTGCTGCTGATCGCGGGCTCGGGCAACAACCAGCAGAACTTCGACGCGGGCAAGTTCCAGTCGGTGCTCTACGACCCGGCGGCCAACACGTACAAGATGATCCCCACGCCCAAGGACATGTTCTGCTCGGGCCATGTCCAACTGGCCAACGGCAACCTGCTGGTGGCGGGCGGCACCAAGCGGTACGAGAAGCTCAAGGGCGACGTCACCAAGGCGGGCGGCCTGATGGTCGTCCACAACGAGGACCCGGACAAGCCGATCACCCTCCCGGCGGGAACCGTGTTCACCGGCAAGGAGAACGGCAAGACGTTCGTCTCCAAGGACCCCGTCCTCGTGGAGAAGGCCACCAAGGTCTTCGACAAGACGACCGGCGCCTTCGTCCGCAACGACCCGGGTCTCGGCCGCATTTACGTCGAGGCCCGCAAGTCAGGGACGAAGTACGAGACCGGCACCGAGGACAACTACCGCGTCCAGGGCCTGAAGGGCTCCGACGCGCGGAACGTCTACGGCATCGCGCAGAAGCTCGCCCTGGACAAGAAGGACTTCCAAGGCATCAGGGAGGCCTACGAGTTCGACCCGCTGGCGGAGAAGTACATCACCGTCGACCCGATGAACGAGGCCCGCTGGTACCCGACGCTGACCACGCTCAAGGACGGCAAGGTCCTCGCCCTCTCCGGCCTGGACGAGATCGGCCAGATCGTGCCCGGCAAGGACGAGATCTTCGACCCGAAGACCCGGAAGTGGAAGTACACCGGGATCATCAGGAAGTTCCCCACCTACCCGGCGATCTTCCTGATGGACAACGGCAAACTCTTCTACAGCGGCTCGAACGCCGGCTACGGCCCGGCGAAGGTCGGCCGCGACCCCGGCATCTGGGATCTGAGGACGAACAAGTTCGACAAGATCCCGGGCCTCGGGGACGCCGACCGGATGGAGACGTCGGCCACGGTCATGCTGCCGCCCGCCCAGGACCAGAAGTTCATGGTCATCGGCGGCGGCGGGGTCGGCGAGTCGGCCAAGTCCAGTGACAAGTCCCGGCTGGTGGACCTCAAGGACGCGGATCCGAAGTTCACGGACGGGCCTTCCCTGGAGAAGGGCACCCGCTACCCGAGCGCGTCCCTGCTCCCCGACGACACGGTCCTGGTCACCGGCGGCTCGGCGGACTACCGGGGGCGCGGTGGCTCCAACGTCCTCCAGGCGCGGGTGTACGACCCGAAGACCAACAAGTACACCCGGGTCGCCGATCCCGCCGTGGGCCGCAACTACCACTCGGGCTCGCTGCTGCTGCCGGACGGCCGGGTGCTGGTCTTCGGCGGGGACTCGCTCTACGCCGACAAGGCCGACACCAAGCCGGGCGTCTTCGAGCAGCGGATCGAGATCTACACCCCGCCGTATCTCTTCCAGGGCGCACGCCCCGAGGTGACGGGCGGTCCGCAGACGGTCAAGCGCGGCGACTCGGGTCTCTTCACGGTCAAGGACCCGTCGTCCGTGAAGACGGCCAGGCTGATGCGCCCCGGCGCCGTCACACACGTGACGGACGTCGAACAGCGCTCGGTCGCGCTGGACATGAAGAAGACGGCGGAGGGCATCGAGGTGACCGTCCCGGACAACAGCGCGCTGGTGCCGTCCGGTTGGTACATGCTCTTCGTGACGGACGCCAAGGGGACGCCGTCGAAGGGCGTCTGGGTCAACGTGCCGTAGGCCGGACTTCGCGGTGCGCCCCAGGGGCAACTCCCTGGGGCGCAGCGCTATTCGGTGTTGCGCGCCAGCTCCAGCGCGTACCGCGGATACCACTCGCCTGCCTTCGGACCGCCCTTGCAGGTGCCGTCCGACTCCCCCGGGCGCTTGATCCACAGATACGCCTTGACCAGCGGGTCGCCGGTCTTCGTCGTGGGCGGCTCGCCGAGGGCGCGGCCCGGCGGGTTGCACCAGTTCTCGTTCGGATCGCCGCCGGAGTAGGGGCCGTTGCCGTTGCGGCTGGTGTCGATGACGAACGGTTTGTTGTTCACCTTCGCCGACAGGCTCTTGCCGAAGTCGCGGCTGGCCTGCGTCGGGTAGAAGTTCGACACATTGACGGAGAAGCCGTCCGCCTCCGCGATACCGGCCCGCTGGAGCGGCTGGTACAGGGCGTCGGGGCTCTGCCAGCCCGCGTTCCCCGCGTCCAGGTAGACCGTTGTGGCCGGCTGCTTCTTGAGCCGCTCGACGGCCCCCTTGAGCAGGTCGTAGCGCTCCTCGCCGAACTGGTCGGGGGTGCAGCCGTCCACCAGGTGCAGCACGGCGTCCGGTTCGAGGACGACGGTCGCCCGCCGGTCGCCGATGCCGTTCGCGACCTCGTCGACCCACTTCCGGTACGCGTCACCGTCCGAGGCGCCGCCCTGGGAGAACTGGCCGCAGTCGCGGTGCGGGATGTTGTAGAGCACCAGCAGCGCGTCGCGGCCGGCCTTGGCCGCCGCTTCGGTGAACCCCTTGGCCTGGCCCTGGGGGTTGTCGGGGCCGATCCACTCGGCGGCCGGCTGGTCCGCGATCTTTCTGATCAGCTCCGCGTTCTTGGCGCTGTCGTCGGTGTCCTTCTTGCTGTACGCGGCGACCTGCCGGGCCGCGCTGCCGTCCGGGTTGACCCAGTACGGATCGTCCGCCTTGGGCCGCTGGCCGATCTGCGGCCGCTCTCCGCCGTCACCGCCGTCGTCGCCGCCCGACGAGCACCCGGAGACCAGCACCACCGAGGCGGCGGCGACGGCCGCCCCCACCCGGGCGACGGTCCGCCCACTGCGGCGACCGGGATTCCTGCGGTACATCCACTCCCCCTCGGCACTTCGACACCCGGGGACAGGACCGGGCGCATTCATCCTGGCACACCCGCCGGGCGGCCGAGCGCGGCGAAAACCGCCCGTGCGGGGGATCGGATTCCCCGCACGGACGGTCTCTCACCCGGAAAGGGCGGGCAGTTACTCTTCGCGGGTCACGTCTTCGCCGCCGTCAGATAGGCGGACACCACGACGTTCGCCGTGTACTCGTTCGCCTTGCGGTCGAAGGTGCCACCGCACGTGATCAGCCGCAGCTCGGCCCGCGACTTGTCGTGCGACCCGTAGACCTTCTTCGCGTCGAAGTGCTTACGGCTGAAGACCTTGACGTCGTCGATGGTGAACTCGGCGACGGAACCGTCCGTCCTGGTCACCCGGACCTTCTCGCCGGCCTTGGCGGCGCTCAGGCCGTAGAAGACCGCGGGCCGGGTCTCGGTGTCGACATGGCCGACGAACAGCGCGGCGCCCTTGGCGCCCGGCTGCACACCCCGGCCGTACCAGCCCACCGTGCCCGGCGCCGAGAACGGCGGCGGGTCGACGGCTCCCGCGGCGTCGAGCCCGCGGGAGACGACAGGCGCGGTGATCCCGATGGACGGGACGTCCACGCGCTCCGGCTTCGCGGGATCGAGCGGCGCCCTGGCCGGCGGCATCGGCACCCCGAGCGGCCGGCCGACAGCGGCCACGTCGCCCGTGGTCGGCGCCGAGCTGCCGAAGCCCGAGCCGTCGGCGACACCGCGTCCCCACAGCCACAGACCCAGCAGCAGCACGGCCCAGGCCACACCGGTGATCAGCCGGCCGGATCCCGCCACACCCTTCCCGGCGGACACGTCAGTCCGTGTTCCGGCCGGCGGCACGCTCGCGACGCGCACTCCTGAAGGCGACGGCGACCGCGGCCACACCCGCGAGCACCAGACCGATCAGGGCGTGCTGGGTCCCGGCACCGCTCGCCTGGGCGGAATTCTGAGCGTCGGACCGGCTGTCGGACCGGTCACCGGACGCCAGCGTCGCCGTACCGCCACCGCCTGCCCCGACCGGAGCGACGGGCTGCGGGTACGAGTGGTCCCCGGAGTGATCGTTGTGATGGTCCGACTTGTGCACGATCTGGACGTTGCCGACGCCGGAATGGTCGTGGCCGTCACAGTTGACGTTGATCTCGTAGCTGCCCTTGTCGGCAGAAGACCTGATGGTGGCGGAGCCGTAGAGCGGCAGCCGCGATTCGTGGTCCCTGTCGTGGTTCTTGCCACCGGACAGATCCACATCGGCGACGAACGCGTCGGACGAGACGTTCGCCCAGTTCTTCTTGCAGCCGTCGACCTTGAGCTGGACCTCGCCGCCGGGGGCGATGGTCGAGGGGGTGACCGTGACGCTCACACCGTCGTGAGCCTGGGCGGCCGTGACGCTTATCGCGGGGGCCGCCACGAGTATGGCGATCATCCCTGCGGCACGGAGAGCGAGCAATCTTGAACGCATGGTGAACCTCCTGATAGAGGAAGATTCACCCGCGCCGCCCGTTTCCGCATCCGCAGGGATCGGCCCAGGAGCGTAAAAGCGCCTCTGACGTGCTCAGATGCGATCGACCAGATCGGCGATCGAGTCAACGACGGTCGAAGGCCGGAACGGATACCGGTCGATGTCGGCCGGCGTCGTGACCCCGGTCAGCACGAGGAACGTCTCCATGCCGGCCTCAAGGCCCGCCAGTACGTCCGTGTCCATCCGGTCACCGATCATGGCGCTGGTCTCCGAGTGGGCACCGATGGCGTTGAGCCCCGTGCGCATCATCAGCGGGTTCGGCTTGCCCGCGAAGTACGGCTCCTTGCCGGTCGCCTTCGTGATCAGCGCGGCCACGGCGCCGGTCGCGGGGAGCGGCCCCTCGGCCGAGGGGCCCGTCTCGTCGGGGTTGGTGCAGATGAACCGCGCCCCGCCGTTGATCAGCCGGATCGCCCTGGTCAGCGCCTCGAAGCTGTACGTACGTGTCTCGCCGAGCACGACGTAGTCGGGCTCGTGATCGGTGAGGATGTACCCGATGTCGTGCAGCGCCGTGGTCATCCCGGCCTCGCCGATCACGTACGCGGTGCCGCCGGGACGCTGGTCGTCGAGGAACTTCGCCGTCGCGAGCGCCGACGTCCAGATGTTCTCGACGGGCACACTGAGCCCCATCCGCGACAGCCTCGCCTGAAGGTCGCGCGGGGTGTAGATGGAGTTGTTGGTCAGCACGAGGAAGGGCTTGCCCGACTCGCGCAGTCGCTTGATGAAGTCGGCTGCGCCCGGGATCGGAACCCCTTCGTGAATGAGGACACCGTCCATGTCGGTGAGCCAGGATTCGACCGGCTTGCGCTCTGCCACTGAAGTGTTCTCCGCTCTGCGACGACCATGTGCGACACGCCCAGCCTAACCAGCGCGGACAGCCGCGGCTCAGCTGCCGGTGGCGGACTTCCAGGCGTCGATGTACGAGTCGAGGTTCTTGTCGATGTCGGTCCAGTCGGGCTGGAAGACGTCGACGCCGTCGAGGAGCTTGCCCAGCGCGGTGGCGTTGGCGTCGGTGGGCCTGATGTCGGAGCGGGCGGGGAAGCCGCCGCCGATCGACGTGACCTGCCGCTGCTCCTGCTCACTGAGCATGAAGTCGAGGAGCTTCTTGCCGTTGGCGGTGTGCGGGGCCTTGCTGACCAGTCCGGCCGCGTAGGGCAGCGCGAAGGTGGACGGCCGGGCCGCCCCCTGCTTCTTCGGGAACCAGATGGCGAGGTTCGGCATGGACGTGGCCTGGGCGAAGTTCATCTGGACGTCACCGTTGGCGACCAGGATCTCGCCCTTGTCGACCTTGGGCGCCAGCTTGGAGGTCGATGACGACGGGCCGACGTTGTTGGCCTGGAGCTTCTTGAGATAGTCCATGGCCGGCGCCTTGCCGCCGAAGTCGTGCATGGTCTGGATGACGACGGCCGTGCCGTCACCCGCGACACCGGGGGTCGAGTACTGCAGCTTGTTCTTGTACTTCGCGTCGAGCAGCTCCTCCCAGGTGGTGGGCGGCGTGGCCAGCTCCTTCTTGTTGAGCACGAAGCCGAAGTAGTTGTTGACGACCGAGGTCCACCTGCCGTCGGCCGACTTGTCGCCCGCCCCGACCTTGTCGACGCCGGCCGGCTCGTACGACTGGAGCAGCCCCTTGCTGTCGGCCTGCTGGATGAACGGCGGGAGGGTGACCAGGACGTCGGCCTGGGTGTTGGTCTTCTCGCGCACGGCGCGCTGCACGACCTCGCCCGAACCGCCCTCGACGTACTTGACCTTGATGCCGGTCTTCTTCTCGAAGTCCTTGAACAGCTGGTCGTACCAGCCGTCGCCGTTCTCGCCTTTGAGGCCGTCGGCGCTGTAGACGGTGACGGTCTTCGCGTCGGACGCGGCCGACGAGCCGCCGCAGGCGGTGAGCGAGGCGGCCACGACGAGTCCGCCGCTGACGGCGGCGAGCGGCTTGATAAAGGTGCGCATGACGTTGTGTTCTCCCATGAGTGCGAGCGGCGAGAAGCCGCCTCGGCGGTACGTGGTTTCTGCGGAACGTGGTTTCAGCGGAACGTGGCTCTGGTTCTGATCCGGGACAGCCCGAGGAGGACGAGCAGCGTCGTGGCCATCAGCACCACGGCGACGGCCGATCCGGCGAAGAGGGAGCCGCGGTCGGTCGCTGTGAAGATCAGCACCGGCAGGGGCATCCAGTCGGGCGGGTAGAGCATCATCGTGGCGCTCAACTCGCCCATGGACAGGGCGAAGCAGAGCCCGGCCGCCGCGTTGAGAGCGGGCAGCAACAGCGGCAGCCTGACCCGCCACAGCACGTACGAGGGCCGCGCGCCGAGCGAGGCCGCGGCCTGTTCGTACATCGGGTCGAGCCGGGTGACGGCTGCGGACACCGACTGGTGGGCGAAGGCCGTGACGAGGACGGTGTGCGCGAGGATCACGATCCACCGGGTGCCGTTGAGCAGGACCGGCGGCTTGCTGAACGCGACGAGCACCGCGAGTCCGACGACCACCGACGGCACGGCGACCGGCAGCATGAACAGCGCGTCGAGCGCCCGCCGGCCGCGCTCCTTGAGCGCGGCTCCCGCGAGCGCCGCCCAGCTCCCGAAGGTGAGCGCGAGCAGGCTCGCGGCGACGGCGGTGACCAGGCTGGTGGTGAGCGCCTGGAGCGAGTCGCCGCGCACGGCGGAGCTGTAGTTGGCGGCGGTCGGCGCCGAGGGGAAGGCACCGGACCAGTGGGTGGCGAGCGAGGCCGCGAGTACGACGAGCAGCGGCAGCGCGAACAGGGGCAGGAAGAGGACGAAGAACACGGCCCAGGCGGTCCACCGGCCGCCGCGGCTATGCACCAACACGGCGGCTCACCATTCGGTAGAGGGAGTAGAGACCGACCGAGATCGCGACGTTGACGACGGCGACCACACAGGCGGCCGGATAGTCGGATTCGAGGATGGCCTTGCTGTAGACGAGCATCGGCAGCGTCGTGACGCCCTTGGCGCCGGTGAACAGGACGATGCCGAACTCGTTGAGGCACAGCACCAGCACCAGGCTCCCGCCGGCCGCGAGCGCGGGCAGCGCCTCGGGGAGGATCACCCGGCGCACGATCCTGGCGGGCCGCGCACCGAGCGAGGAGGCCACTTCGAGCTGCGCGGTGTCGAGTGGGGAGAAGGCGGCGAGCAGCGGCCGGATCACGAACGGGGTGAAGTAGGTGATCTCGGCGAGCAGCACACCCCAGGGGGTGGTGAGGAACTGGACGGGTCCCGACGCGGCGCCGGTGACATCGGTCCAGACGCCGTTGACCATGCCGACGGTGCCGTAGACGAACAGCAGCGCGAGCGTGATCAGGAAGGAGGGGAAGGAGAGGAAGACGTCGATGAAGCGCGCGACGGCGCGGCTGCCGGGGAACGGCACGAAGGCGATGACGAGCGCGAGGACGAAGCCGAGGACAAGACAGCCGGCGGTGGACCCCACGGCCAGCCACACGGTGGTGGTGAGCGCGTCGCGGAAGGCCGTGGAGGCGAAGACGTCGGCGTACGGCTGGAGGGAGTGGCCGCCTTCGTTGAGGGTGAAGGACTGCTGGACGACGAGGGCGAGCGGATAGAGGAAGAACAGCCCGAGGACGAGGACGGGCGGCAGCACCCAGAGCAGACGCCGGGCTTTTTCGGTGGCGCGGACCGGAGGCGGCGGGGGTACGGCGGCAGCGCCGTGACGTCCCGGCCGCCGATGAACACCCGCCCGGCGGCCGGCCTGACGAACCCGGCGACGGCCCGCAGCGCGGTGGTCTTGCCCGATCCCGACGGGCCGAGCAGCGCCATCACCTCGCCCGGCTCCACGCTCAGGTCGAACCCGTCGAGCACGGTCTGCGTGCCGTACGTGACGCTCACCCGCTCGAAGCGGATGCCGCTGTCGGCGTTCGTCGGGTCGGTGGTCACCGCGGCGGCGGTCATCGCGTGCCGTCCCTGCGGTCGAGCAGCGCGGGCAGGTCGGCGACCGACGCCAGGACGTCCGTGGCGCCCGCGCCGCGCAGCGCGTCCTCGTCGTGCGCCCCGGTCAGCACCCCCGCGACGACCCCGGCGCCCGCGCGGACACCGCTGAGCATGTCGTACGAGGTGTCGCCGACGACGGCGACCTGGCGCACCCCGTCGGCCGCCGCCGTCCGCAGGAACGCGGCGAGCACCATGTCCGGGTACGGGCGGCCACGGCCCCCGGCGTCGGCCGGGCACAGGGTCAGCGCCGCGAGGTCCTGCCAGCCGAGCGCCGTGAGGATCGCGTCCTGGGTGACGCGGGCGAACCCGGTGGTCAGCACGACCGTACGGCCGGCCTCCCGCAGTCGCGCCACGGCGTCGGCCGCGCCCGGTACCGGTTCGATCAGACCGTCGTCGACCAGGGAGCCGTAGGCCTCCTCGAAGGCGGCGTTGGCCTGCTGGGCCAGTGTCTCCGTACCGAACAGATGGCGGAAGACGGAGATCTTCGATTCGCCCATCGTGGCGCGTACATACGCCAGTTTGTCGTCGTGGTCGGGCGAGGCGGGCTCGACGCCGAGCTTCTGTGCGGCGGTGGAGAACGCGCGCTCCACCAGTCCGCCGTCGGCGACGGTCGTGCCCGCCATGTCGAGCACGACCAACGAGATCGTGTCGGTCAACTTCCTCACCAGCCCAGTTCGTTCGCGGTTGTCTCGGCGATGGCGGGCGCGCAGGTCATCCCGCGCCCGCCGGGCCCCGTCACCAGCCACACCCCGTCGCGTACCTGCTCGCGGTGGACGACCCGGCTGGTGTCGACGCACTGCGCGTACACCCCGGCCCAGCGCCGCCGGATCCTCGGCAGCGGCCGTCCGACGAACGACTCGACGACGGTCGTGAGGTGTTCGTACGGATCGGCCAGCAGGTCGAAGTCGAAGGGGTGGTCGTAGGCGTGGGTGTCGCCGATGGTCAGCCCGCCGTCGAGGCGCTGCACCATGAGCAGTTGCATCCGGTGTTCGTCGGCGACGGGGGTCTGCGGCTGACCGGAGTTGAGCGCGTCGAGCGCCTCTCCGGCGTACGCGGGGTAGTAACGGAAGCTGTCGGCGTCGGCCACCGACGTGGTCAGCTCCTCGCCGAGCGGGTCGGTCTGCATCATCTGCAACCGGACGCGCCGTACGGGCAGTTCGGGGGCGAGTTCGCGGACGAGCCCGCCGAGCCAGGCGCCCGTGCACAGCACGACGGCGTCGCCGGTGTGCACATCGCCGTGGTCGTCCCGTACGGCCGGACCGCTGCCCGCGCCGGACCCCGTACGGCCGGGCTCGACGACCTCGCGGACCTCGCGCCCGCCGAGGTAGCTGTACCGCCCGGATGCCAGCAGAGCTTCCTTCAGGGCGAGTTGGGCGGTGCGGGGCTCGACGGCCGCGTCCCGCTCGCACCACAGCGCCGCGGTGAAGTCGCCGCGCAGGGCGGGGTTGAGTGCGCGCGCCTCGTCGGCGCCGAGCAGCTTGTGGCCGCGCGGACCGGCGTCGGCACGTGCGGTCACCGCCTCGGCGACGGCCAGCTCCAGCTCGGTGCGTACGGGGGTGAGCGAGCCGTTGGCCCGGAAGCCGACGCCGGGCACCCGGCCGCCGATCTCCTCCCACAGCTCACGGGCGCGCAGGGCCGTCTCCAGCTCCTCGCCGCCCGCGCGGCCACTGACCCAGATCTGCCCGAAATTACGCAGCGAAGCCCCGCGCGCCTCACTCTCGCGCTCGATCTGTACGACCTCGTGACCACGGCTGATTGCGTGCCAGGCGTGCATGGTTCCCACCACGCCGGCTCCTACGACGATGACTCTCACGGCGGCAACGCTCCTCGCGACGGGTGGCTCACGGCGGTCCGGTCGGCGACGGGACGGTGAACGACGCCCCAAACTTGGACCAGACCCGTTACGTTCCCGTTATACACGGCGGCTCCTGAGGAACCGTCGTGGGGCCCCGGCGTCAGGTCTTGCGTCAAGCCTGGCGGGGCGTGCCCAGGTGGGCGGAGAAGCTGAACCGGTCGCCCCGGAAGAGGGTGCGCACCCGTTCCAGGGGGAGCCCGTCGGTGTCCCACGAGACCCGGTGGATCAGCAGCATCGGGAGAGCGGGCGGCGTGCCGATGAGCAGGGCTTCCCGCGGGGTGGCGAGGACCGTTTCGATGCGCTCGTCGGCGTCCCCGAAGGCGACGCCGAGCCGGTCGCTCAGATAGCCGTAGAAGGACGAGTCCGGATCGAAGTCCGTGTCGAGGGACGGCACCCGGGCCACCGAGACGTACGTGCTCTCCAGGCCGACCCGCTCGTCGTCGGCGAGCAGCACCCGCTCCATGTGCCAGACGGGTTCACCGAGCGCGGCGCCGGTCTCGGCCGCCAGCGCGGGGGTGCAGGGGAAGCGGTCGAGGGAGATCAGCGCACGGCCCGGGGTGCGGCCCTGGCGGCGGACCCCCTCGGTGTAGCTGGCGAGCGACAGCGGCTGCTCCAGCTTCGGTCCCGCGACGACCGTGCCCCGGCCCTGGCGGCGGAGCCGTCCCTCCAGGAGCAGTTCGCGCAGCGCCTGCCGCACGGTCTCGCGTGACACCTCGTACCGCACGGCGAGGTCGCGCTCGGTGGGCAGCAGGCCCCCTTCGCCCAACTCGTCGATCAGCAGCGCGACATGCGCCTTGACCGCGTAGTACTTGGGGATCCGGCCGTGCTCAGGGATCCCGGAGCGAACGGGTGCGCCAGGTGCCTGGTCGTAGGGGTAGTCCACGGGGGGATGTTCGCACGTGGCGGTGGGACGGGCCGGAGCGGGCCAGGTCAGCGCCGTACGGTACGCAGGCGGCGGATGCCCACGAACAGCGCGACGCCCGCGACGAGCAGCGCCGCGCCCGCCGCGGTACGGCCGAGCAGGCCGCCGAGGCCCGTGCTGGCGAGTTCGGGGAGGCCGGGGGCGTGCGAGGCGGTGTCGCCCGAGGGGCGGCCGGACGGCTCGTGGCTGCCTGGCGCTTGGGTGCCGGATTCCTGGGTGCCGGGGCGGGTGGGGGCGGCGGAGCCGTCGGCCGTGCTGTCGTTCGTGCTGTCGTTCGTCGGACCGGCGGTCTCGTCCGTGCCTCGGGGCGTCCCGGTGTCGGTGCCTGTTCCGGTGTCCGTGCCTGTTCCGGTGTCCGTGTCGCCCGATGCCGTGCTGTCCTCGGGCTCGTCGCCCTTCTCCACCACCGCGAAGCGGTAGGCGTTGGACTCACCGACCCAGTCACCGTCGTCACCCCGGCGCTGCACGGTCGCCGCGCTGACGGCGATCTCGTTCGGCCGCGCGGCGCCGGTGAAGACGAACCGGGCGCGGACCGTGACCGTCCCGCCGGGCGGTACGACGAATCCGGCCGTGCGGGCGTCGAGGACGCCGATCGTCTCGTCCTCGTCGGACTTCTCCAGCGCCAGCGGACGCCAGTGCCCCTTCGGGTCGGTGAGTTCCAGCCGTACCTGCGCCGTGGTGAGGGCCCGCTCCCGGTCGGTGAGCACGACGACGGGGTGGATGTCGCGGCACAGCGCGTGGGTGGTGTTGGTGAGGTCGAGGTACCAGGTGCCGGGGCCGCCGCCGGCCCGGTAGCTGTCCGGGCCGCCGTGGATCCGGGTCTTGATGGGGAACGCGCGGTCCGACTCCTTGCCGCAGCCCGGCGCGGGCGCGTGGGCCTGCGCCCGTGCCTGTTCCGGCGCCTGTGCCCGCGCCTGCGCGGCCACGACGGGCGGCGCGAGGACGGCGGCGGTGATTCCGATGGTCAGAGCGGCGTGACGCAGTCGCATGGGGAGTCGCCTTTGCTGATCGCGGGCGGTCGGCAGCGGGCCCTGGACGGGTGTCAGCCCCCGACGCTGCCACGCCCGTGCGGACCGCCCCCGCAGCCACGACCAGCAAGGGGTCAGACAGTCATACGAATACGTCCTAACGGCCCAGTCTCGTCCCGTTGCTCCGCCCGAACACCGGCGCCAGGACGAGCTGCGCCGCACCCTCGGCCACCTGGTGCGGCCCGCCGCCCGCCG
>NZ_JTIY01000001.1:3474092-3490814 GCF_000818175.1 Streptomyces sp. AcH 505 | reverse complement strand
CGCGCCGCCCCTGCCCCCGCCGCGTCAGCCGGTGCGGCGTCGGCCCGTACCGCGTCCGCCCGTACCGCCGCGACCTGTGCTGCGGCCTCCGCCACCACCCGCTCGGCGCCCGCGCCGAGGTCGAGCGGGCTCGTCCTGACCGCGACCCGGGTGCCCGCCAGGTCGACCAGGACGGCGGTCAGCTCGTCGCGGTCCAGGTGCAGCCCCACGGCGTGCGCGGCCGAAGGCACGAGGCGCAGCACCGTACGGGGCTTACCGCCGGTGGAGGCCCGGCGGCCGGCCTCGGCGGCCAGCCCGTCGGCGCGCAGTCTCGCGGTGATCTTGCTGACCGCCTGCGGGGTGAGCCCGGTGCGCTCGGCCAGCTCCAGCCTGCTGATACCGGCGGCCCCCGCCGTACGGAGCAGGTCGAGCACGAGCGCCGCGTTGTGACCGCGCAGCACCGGGAGATTGGCCCCGGGCCCGGCCCACTCGCCGGCTGCCGCGCCGCTCGTCCCGGCCGCTGCCGTACCGCCCTTCCCGCCGACCGCAGCACTGTCCTTCCCAGCCACCCCGTCGCTTCTCTCCGCGCTCTCCACCCGGCCATTGTCCCCCGCTCTTGCACTTTGGCAACAGCGTTGCTTAAGTGGAGCCATGACTGAGACAGGGACTGACACCCGCGCCCCGCTGCGCGTCGGACTCGTGGGCTACGGCCTCGCGGGGTCCGTCTTCCACGCCCCGCTGATCACCGCGACGGACGGACTCGTCCTCGACACGATCGTCACGTCGAGCGAGGAGCGCAGGGCGCAGGCACGCGCCGAGTTCCCCGACGTCCGCTTCGCCGGATCGCCCGACGAACTGTGGGCGCGCGCGGACGAGTTGGACCTGATCGTCATCGCTTCCCCCAACAAGACCCATGTGCCGATCGCGACCGCCGCGCTCAAGGCGGGGCTGCCGGTCGTCGTGGACAAGCCGATCGCCGGAACGGCTGCCGAGGCGCGGGAGTTGGCAGGCATCGCCGAGGAGCGCGGACTGCTGCTCTCGGTCTTCCAGAACCGCCGCTGGGACAACGACTTCCGTACGGTCGCCCGGCTGATCGAGACCGGTCAGCTCGGTGACGTCCAGCGCTTCGAGTCCCGTTTCGAGCGGTGGCGGCCGCAACTGAAGGGCGGCTGGCGCGAGTCGGGCGCGCCCGAGGAGATCGGCGGACTGCTGTACGACCTCGGCAGCCATGTCGTCGACCAGGCGCTGACGCTGTTCGGCCCGGCGCTACGGGTCTACGCGGAGTCGGACGTACGCCGGCCGGGGGCCGAGGCCGACGACGACACGTTCATCGCGATCACGCACGCGAGCGGGGTCCGCTCGCATCTGTACGCGAGCGCCACGACCGCCCAACTCGGCCCGCGCTTCCGGGTGCTGGGCTCGGCGGCCGGTTATGTGAAATACGGCCTCGACCCGCAGGAGGCGGAGCTGCGCGAGGGCAGGCGCCCGGTGGCCGGGGAGAGCTGGGGCGAGGAGCCCGAGTCGGCCTGGGGCCGGCTCGGCGCCGGCGAGTCGCCGCTGACGGGCGGCGGCAGTCCCGTAAGGACCGAGGCCGGCGACTACCCGGCGTACTACGCGGCGGTCGCCACGGCCCTGCGCGACGGCGCCGCACCGCCGGTGACCGCGTACGAGGCAGCGGCGACGCTCGACGTCCTGGAGGCGGCCCGCCGCTCGGCGCGCGAAGGCATCACCGTCACCCTGGAGGACCGCTCATGAACACCGCACCCACCTTCTCGGTCGAAGAAATCGAAGCGCAGGAGCGGGAGTTGGTGCTCCCCCACTTCACGTACGAGGACGCCTGGCGGCTCGGCGGCCTGCTGGCCGAAGCGGCGCGCGCCGCCGAAGCACCCGTCGCGATCGACATCCGGCGCGGCGCCCAGCAGCTCTTTCACTGCGCCCTGCCCGGCTCCAGCGCGGACAACGACGCCTGGATCGACCGCAAGCGCCGGGTGGTCGAGCGCTACGGCGAGAGTTCGCTGCTGGTCGGCAGCCGTTTCCGCGCGAAGGGCTCGTCGTTCGAGGAGTCGTCCCGGCTCGACCCCGACGCGTACGCGGCGCACGGCGGTTCGTTCCCGATCGCGGTCCGTGGCGCCGGTGTCATCGGCACCGTGACCGTCTCCGGACTGCCCCAGACGGCGGACCACGCGATGGTCGTAGCGGCCCTGACCCAGCTGCTGAACGACTGACAGTTCAGGCCGCCGGTTCAGGCCGCCAGTACAGCGCGCCGGTTCAGGCCGCCGGTTCAGCGCGCCGGTTCAGGCCGCGGCGAGCAGGTCCAGCGACACCTGCCACAGCCGCGCCGCCGCCTCCGGGTCGCGGGCGTGGTCGGCCACCCCCTTGCGCGGGCCGCCCGGTACGTAACGGGCGGCCTCGTTGCAGTCGTCGAAGTACCGGCCGCCCACGCCTTCGAGCCGGGGCGAGGTCGCCAGCAGCACGGATGTGGCCGCGCCCTGCTCGGGCGTCTTGAACTCGTAGCCCGAGGCGACGGCCGCGTCCAGCTCCTCCGTGCTCATGTGACGCGTCAGGTTCGTCAGGACGGCGCCCGGGTGCGCGGCGTTGACCGTGATCCCCTCGTCCGACCAGCGCCGGTTCGCCTCCACGGCGAACAGGGCGTTGGCCGTCTTCGACTGGCCGTAGGCGACCGCAGGGTCGTACGGGCGCCGGCGGAAGTTGATGTCGTCGAAGTCGACCGGTGTCTCCACATGCCCGACGGAGCTGAGCGACACGACACGGGCCCGTCCTGCGGCGGCGAGCGCCGCGTGCAGCCCGGTGGTCAGGGCGAAGTGGCCGAGGTGGTTGGTGGCGAGCTGCAGCTCCCAGCCCTCCCGCGTCCGGCGCTCGGGTGTGTACATCACGCCCGCGTTGTTGACGAGGACGTGCAGCGGCCCCTCCCAGCCGGCGACGAACGCGGCGACCGACGCCTGGTCGGAGAGGTCCAGCGGTGCGACGTGGAGCTGCTTGCTGCCGGTGGTCGCCGTGACGTCGTCGGCGGTGCGCCGCCCCGCCTCGACGTCACGCACCGCGAGCGTCACCTCGGCGCCCGCCCCTGCGAGGGCCCGTACCGTCTCGACACCGATGCCGGAGGCACCGCCGGTGACGACGGCACGGCGGCCGGTGAGGTCGACGCCTGCCACGACGTCAGCCGCCGTGGACTTCGCGTTGAACGACGTGGTGATGAGATTGAACTCAGTCATGGGATGTCCTGTCTGTCACGTCCGAAGAGCTCGGCCCGTGCTTCCAGGCAACCACGCGACAGCCCCCTCAGCCACGGCGGAGAGTGACCTGCCCGTGCCCCGGGCCCGGCGTACCGGGGGTCCGGCAGAACCCCTCTCGTGAGGCGCGCCGGCCGGGTGCCGTGCCTACGCTGGAACCATGGGCGGCGAGAACGGGACGGGCGGCACGGCGAACGGCAGCGCGGCGGCGGGCGGCGGCAACTCCGAGCTGCGGGAGTTCCTGCGCTCGCGCCGCGCCCGGATCACCCCCGAGGAAGCGGGCCTGCCCCCGCAGCCCGGCAGCCGCCGGGTGCCGGGGCTGCGCCGCGAGGAGGTCGCGCAGCTCGCGGGCGTGAGCATGGACTACTACGTACGTCTTGAGCGCGGCCGCAATCTGCATGTCTCCGAGAGCGTGCTGGACGCTGTCGCCCGCGCGCTGCGGCTGAACGAGACCGAGCGCGGCCATCTCTTCACCCTCGCCAGGCCCACCCGTACCCGCCGCAGGCCGCTGCCGCCGCAGCGGGTGCGCCCCGGCCTGTACCGGGTCCTGGAGACGATCACCGAGACCCCGGCGCTGGTGCTCGGCCGCCGGCTCGACGTCCTCGCAGCCAACCGGATGGCCCGCGCGCTGTACACCGACTTCGACGCGCTGCCGCACCGCGAGCGCAACATGGCGCGCTTCGCGTTCCTCGACGAGGGCGCCCGCGCGATGTACGGCGACTGGGACCAGGCGGGCCGCAGCATGGTCGCTTCCCTGCACCTGTACGCGGGCCGGCACCCGGACGATCCGCAGCTCGCCGAGCTGATCGGCGAACTGTCCCTGCGCAGCGAGGACTTCCGGCACTGGTGGGCGGACCACGACGTACTGCGCCACTCGCACGGGGTGAAGGTGTACCACCACCCGGTGGTCGGTGATCTCACGCTGAACTACGAGGCGTTCACCCCGAACGACGACCCGGAGCAGACGCTCGGCATCCACACGGCGGAGGCGGGCTCACCGTCGGAGCAGGCCCTGCGGCTGCTGGCGGCGTGGAGCAGCGAGAGCCTGGGGGCGGACGGGGGCGACGGCGGCGGGGACGAGACCGCCGCCCCCGGACCTGCCGCCGCCCCCGCCCAAGGCGCTACGCGTCCTTGAACTCCTGGCGCTGCCGGCCAAGACCCTCGATCTCCAGCTCCACCACGTCACCGGCCCGCAGATACGGCTTCGGCTCCGGCTGTCCCATCGCCACACCCGCCGGCGTACCGGTGTTGATGACGTCGCCCGGGTACAGCGTCATGAACTGGCTGACGTACCGCACGACCTCACCCACCGGGAAGATCTGGTCGGCCGTCGTACCGTCCTGCCTGACCTGGCCGTTGACGCTGAGCTTCATGGCCAGCGCCTGCGGGTCGGGCACCTCGTCGGCCGTGACCAGCCACGGGCCGAGCGGGTTGAACGTCTCGCAGTTCTTGCCCTTGTCCCACGTGCCGCCGCGCTCGATCTGGAACTCGCGCTCGGAGACGTCGTTGGACACGGCGTACGCGCCGACGTGCGCGAGCCCGTCCTCCGCCGAGTCCAGATAGCGGGCCGTGCGGCCGATGACGACCGCCAGCTCGACCTCCCAGTCGGTCTTGACGCTCTTGCGCGGTACGAGCACGGTGTCATCAGGTCCGACGACTGTGTCCGGCGCCTTGAAGAAGATGATCGGCTCGGGCGGGGCCTCGGCGCCGGTCTCCCGGGCGTGGTCGTGGTAGTTCAGCCCGATGCATACGATCTTTCCGATCCGGCCGAGCGGCGGGCCCACCCGCTGCCCGGCGCCGCCCTCCAGCACGGGCAGTTCGCCCGCCGCCGCGGCCGCCCTGATCCGGTCGAGCGCGTCACCGTCGGCGAGCAGCGCCCCGTCGATGTCCGTGACCTGGCCCGACAGGTCGCGCAGGGTCGTACCGTCCTGGTCGAGCAGCGCCGGCCGTTCGGCGCCTGCCGTACCGACACGCAGCAGCTTCATGTATCTGACTCCCTCTGGTCGCACGTGCCCCGGCCGACGGGTGCGGCCGTCGGCGGGATCGTCCGATCGTCCAAGACATCCGATCACTGTGCAAGGGCCGATTCACACCGTGGACCGGGTCCGCACCCCCGGCCGGTGAGCGACCGCAGCCCCGGCCGGAACCGGGCCACCCGCCCGGCCGGTGTCAGACGGCGGGCGACAGGGCTCCGACGGCGGGCATGTCGCGGTAGAGGAAGTACCGCTCGCAAGCCGTCCATGTGGTGCTCGTCACGACGTACAGCGCGGCGGCCAGCGGTACGAAGCCGACGGTGAACAGCGTCGCGAAGGACATCAGCGGCATCAGCTTCGTCATGGCCCCGAGCCCGGCGACCGGCGCTCCGTCGGGTCCGGCCGCCGCCGGGGCGGGCGACTTGGCGAGCTGGATCTTCATCCGCCGGTAGTTGAACGTGGCGACACCGGCGACGATCGCGAACAGCGCCAGATACACGAGCCCCGCCCCGCCGAACAGCCCGCCGTGCGCCAGCGCGTCGCTCCAGCGGTCGCCGAGCGGAGCGGCGAAGAGGTGGTGGTCGAGCAGCCCGTTGGGCCCGTCACCGATCTGCTTGCGCGAGAAGAGGTGGTACATCAGGAAGAACGCCGGCATCTGGAAGAGCCCCGGCAGGCAGCCGGAGAGCGGGGAGACCTTCTCCTCCGCGTGCAGTTCCATGATCGCCTTCTGCAGCCGCTCACGGTCCTTGCCGTGCTTCTTGCGCAGTTCGGCGAGCTGCGGCTGGAGCCTGGCGCGCTCCTTCTGGCCACGGGCGGAGGCGCGGGAGAGCGGGTGGATGGCGAGGCGTACACAGGCGGTGAAGATGACGATCGCCGCCGCGGCCGACGAGGCGTGGAACAGCGGCTGGAGCAGATCGGCGAAGTTGGTGACCAGACTGGCGAACACAGACATGAGCCAGGACATGGGAGCCCTCCGAGGGGTCTCGTCGTGCCGGATGGACAGACAACTCGGCATGACGACCCGCGCGGGGTCAGGCAGCTCAGCTAGCTGGTCGCACTGCCCCTACGCGGCCGTCGGAAGACGACGGCCGGGCGCTCGGGGCCTCGTACGCCCCCGGGCGTCGGGATCCCGCTGCGGCAGGAAGGCGGTGCGCTGCTCGCGGTCGCGCATGGCCGTACGTACCCGCTGACGCGGTACGGCGGGCACAGCGCGGGCGGAGATGACGGCGCACACGACGAGCGCGCTGCCGGCCGCCGCAGTGGCGGCGAGGGCGACGGCGGCGGAGAGGCTGCCGGCGTCGACGAGCAGGACCTCGGTGAGGACGAAGAGCAGCAGCCCGGTGGGGTTGGGCAGCCGCCGGGGCAGCCGGGACCGTGTCGGTAGCGCTGCGCTGCCGGCCATGGTGGGTGCCCCCTCTCGCTCCGTAGGTGTCCTCAGGTGTTCTCAGGTGTCCTCCAGCCGTTATACACGACGGCCCTCGCGTACCCCGAAGGAGTTGCCCGGAGGAGTTGCCCGGAGGAGTTGCCCGGAGGAGTTGCCCGCACGGTGGGCACGGCTACCCGCGCGCACCGGGTGCGGACGGCTACCCGCGTGCAGCCGCCTCCGCCTCGTCCCGCAGCACGCCGGCGCCGGGGTCGGCGAGCACGTCACCGTCCGGCCGGGGGTCCCGACGGTCGGCGGGCCCCGCGTACGTCACGGCCACCGCCACCACCAGGTTCAGGGCGAGCCCCACAATCCCCGCGTTCAGGCCCCGGACCGGATCGTGGTCGGTGAAGACCAGGGCGCACACCAGCGCCACCCCGACCGTGAGCCCGCTCAGCGCGCCGGTCAGGGTCAGCCGCCGCCACACCAGCGCGAGCAGCAGCATCGGCAGCAGCTGCGCCATCCCCTCGTACGAGATGAGCGAGAGCCGCACCAGCGTGTTCGGCACGGCGTACGTCATGACGAGCGCGAGCGCACCGGCGACCACCACGACGACCTGTGCGGCGCCCTTCTGCCTGGCCTGCCAGCGCGGTACGAGCGACAGCACGCTGCGTCCCCACATCGTTCCGATGACCAGCATGAACACGGCCATCGGCACGACCGACGACAGCGCGGCCGCGACCCCGACCACCCCCACCACCCAGGCGGGCAGCGAGTCGACGACCAGCTTGAAGAGCGCGAGGTTCGATTCGGCGCCGGCCAGGCCGGGGACGACGAACAGCGCGGCGAGTCCGAGCAGCATCGGGACGAACAGCAGCACGTTGTAGGCGGGCAGCCAGATCGCGTTGCGCCGCAGCGCGTCGGCGCTGCGCGCGCCCAGGTAGCCGGCGACGGTGGTCGGGAAGATCACCACGGTGAGCGCGTTCATCAGGGACGTGGTGACGAACCACGCGCTGCCCATCCCGCTGTGCCCGTGCCCCGGCAGCGTCAGCCACTGGCGCTTCTCCGCCACGACGCGGTCGAGGAGCGGCCCGTACCCGTCGAAGTAGTGCAGCGGGACGTAGACGGCGAGGAAGGCGAGCGTCCCGATCACCATGACGTCCTTGAGCACGGACACCCACGCGCTGCCGCGCAGCCCGCTCACGACGACGAAGCCGGTGGTCACGGCGAAGGCGATGAAGTAGGCCCAGTTGAGGCTGATCGCGCCGTACGAGATGGTCGAGACGACCACGCCCATGCCGGTGATCTGGAGCTGGATGTACGGCAGCAGGAAGACGGTGGCCAGCACCGCGGTCAGCGCGCCCAGCCAGGGCCGGCCGAAGCGGTGGGCGATCATGTCGGTGATGCCGACGAGCTGGTGGCGGCGGGCGTAGCTCCAGAGCATGGGCCCGACGACGTAACCGACGGCGTACCCGCAGGACATGTACGCGACCACGTACAGCACCGGCGCGCCGAAGTCGTACCCCCAGCCGGCGCCACCCAGATAGCTGAAACTGGTGTAGCCCTCGCCGGCCATCAGCACCCAGATGAACACGGCCCCGAGACTGCGCCCGCCCACGGACCACTCGGCGATCCCGCCGGTCTTCCCGCCCCGGCCGCGTACGGCGAGCAGGCCGAGCACGACGGTCGCGACCATGAAGACCCCGAAGATCGAGGTGGCGACGGCGGCGTTCACTCGCCGTCCTCCGGCGACTGCGGTTGGTGCCGGTGCTGGTGCTCGCGCTGCTCGATCAGCCGCTGATCGCCGCGGTAGGCGCGCCAGACGGCGAAGGGGGTGAGGAGCGTGGACACGAACAGCCAGAAGGGCAGGAAGGGAACGCCGGCGATGACGGGGTCGACGCGGTTGACCCAGGGGACGGCGACGAGGAAGAGCACGAAGGGGACGAGCAGCCAGAGCAGATGGGGACGTTGTAGGAACACGGCAGCACACTACGGGGACAGGACGAACGAACCACCCCACCCGAAGAGGACCCCCCAGCGGACCGACAGGTAACGCCCCGGACGGGAACAACACCTGCCCCGGCCCCCGGGCAGCAGTACCGTGTTGACCATGCGCCCCGACATGTCTGCCGACCACATCACGGAAGCCGAGCGCCTGCTGCGCACGGCGGCCCGGTACCCCGAGGACCACGAGCCCCTGCTCCTCCAGGCCGCCGCCCATCTGGAGCTGGCCGACGCCCGTGACCGTGCCACCGGCCTGTACGACACCCTCCTTGCGGCCTCCCCCGAACACCCCCAGCTGGTGAAGGCGCTCCAGGCCGCCAACCTCTGGGAGTACGGCCACGACGCCGAGGCCCGGGTGATCATCGACGGACTGCGCGCCGCGGAGCCGCTGGACCCGGCACCCTGGGAGATCCTGGCCGAGACGCTGGAGAAGCACGACGAGCTGGAAGCGGCCCACGACTCGTTCACCACGGCCCTGAACCTGCTCCTCACCCCGGGCGAGGAGGTCCCGTACCCCACTCACTCGCTGCTGATCGGCCGCCACCGGGTGCGCAGGATGCTGGGCCTGGCCCACGACGACTGGGACGGCCTCGCCGACCGCGTCAACCCGGCGTCCGTCACCCTGGACGAACTCCACGACCCCAAGCGCCTGTGGACCCTGGGCTCCGACAACCCCGCCGAACTCCAGGCCGAGATCACCCGCCTCCGCGCCGAACTGGGCTCCTACCGCACGGCCCTGTCCCGGCCCTTCCCGGTGGCGGTCCTGCACTGGCCGGCCCCGGAACTCACCGAGCTCCTCGCCGCGTACCCGACCCTCTCCGCGGAGTACCCGTCCCGCGAGGCCCACCTGTCGGCCCTGGAGACGTCCCTCCGCGAACTGGCAGCGGCAGGCACCCCCAACCTCGGCATCGTCACGGGCACGGTCCCCTCGTACGAGGCCTTCGCAGCCTCGGAAGCCACACCCCCCTCGGACCCGTATCTCCTCCCCCAGTACGCCACAACCCTGGCAGCCCGAGGCCGAGCCACCCCCTGGCCCCCAGCCAGAAACGCCGCCTGCTGGTGCGGCTCGGGCCACCCCTACCGCGAATGCCACGGCGCCGTCTGACTTTCCGCCCGTACCCCGTCGTCAACCACGTTCCGCCCCGTACCGGGACCCGCAGGAGTCATGAACACCGTCAAGCCGTCGTCCCCCGGCGTGTCCCTCCGTATGAGTAGGCAAGCGCGCCGGGACACCGCGCCGGAGGTGGCTGTCAGAAAACTGCTGCACGCCTCGGGCTACCGGTACCGACTGAACGTACGAGTCCCCGACATGCCGAGACGGACCGTCGACATCGTCTTCTCCAAGGCCAAGGTGGCGGTCTTCCTCGACGGCTGTTTCTGGCACGGCTGCCCACTGCACGCCACCAGCCCGAAGTCGAACGCCGAGTGGTGGCGGGAGAAGCTCGACAAGAACATGGCGCGGGACACCGAGACGACCGAACACATGCGCAATCTGGGCTGGACGGTCCTACGCTTCTGGGAACACGAGACACCCGCCGAGATCGCGGACCAGGTCGCCGCCGCCGTGACCGCTGGAGCTCCTAGTGGCACCCCTTGGCCTTAGTGGCTGAGTACGTCAAGTCATCTTTCCCTTTGAACACAACGACCTCGCCGTGCAGGCTAGCCACTCCGAACCTGCCCTACGTGTGGCTGACGTCGCGAGTACCTACCAAGAGCGCTTAAGCCAGCGGCAGGGCTCCTGTCACGACCTCCCATGTGATGCGAGAAGTCGCACGGCTTGAATTGCCCCAAGCTGCAGCGGCTGGAGTGGTTGCGCATTTAGACCATGCCTCCGTTCACACGTAGTCAAGTCGCCCAAATTTCCAGTCACTTGATGTCCCAAGCATGGTGCTCAATGGGGCGCCGCCGCTATGATGAAACCGATGACGTGTAGGTATGGGGAGGCGCAAAGATGAGCGAGCAGAGCGACTGGGACGACCTCGACGCGGAAGAGGCTTCCGACGAAGATCAAGTCCAAGCAGAGGACGTCGACAGCGCCGTTGTGACGGATACCGACTGGACCACTGAGACGATCCTGAGCCAACTCCGCAGAGGAAACATTCAACTTAATCCGCGATTCCAAAGGAGAGACGCATGGGACAAACCGAGGAAAAGTAGATTTATCGAGTCACTACTCCTAGGGCTCCCCATTCCTCAAATCGTATTGGCCGAGGACAAGAATCAGCGGGGACGTTTTATCGTCCTAGACGGAAAGCAACGCCTTCTCGCTCTACGTCAATTTGCCGCGAATTCTTCACTAGGAGCGAATGACGAGTCCGTCAAATTCACAACTCTCGCTCTGACCGGTCTGGATGTGCGCGCCGATCTTCGCCGACTTACCCTTCAAAAGCTAGAGGACGACCCGGATCGAATTGAAGATCTGAACTCGTTTCTAAATCAAACTATTCGCACGGTCGTCGTGCGTCGCTGGCCCAGCGAACAATTCCTTCAATTGGTATTCCTACGACTGAACACAGGTAGTGTAAGACTTTCACCTCAAGAACTGAGACAGGCACTTCACCCGGGGCCCTTCACCGACTTCCTCGATGACGTTTCCACCGCTAGTAGCTGGCTGCAAAAAGCACTAAGAATCAAAAATCCCGACTTTCGCATGCGCGATGTCGAAGTAATGCTCCGATTCTTCGGCCTCCACTTCCGAATCAATCAGTACACCGGGAATCTAAAACGCTTCCTGGACGACACCACGAACGAACTGAATCAGGCCTGGGAGGATGAGGAAGGAACAATTCGCGATGCCGGAAAAAGCTGCGATCTGGCAATCGATACCACCTTTTCCATCTTCGAGGAAAACTCCTTCTACCGCTGGTCACCTGACGGGTACGAAGGAAGATTCAACCGTGCAGTATTCGACATCATGACATTTTATTTCAGTCAGGAAAGAATTCGCCAAGCGGTTACCGGTCGCGAAACTGAGGTAAAAGAAGCTTTCGAAGATATCTGCGGCACGGATCATCAGTTCGTGGAGTCCATTCAGACAACCACCAAGACTCCGGAAGCAACGCATCGGCGGCTTGAAAAATGGGGCAGCAAGCTGTCCAGTGTACTAAATATTCCAATCGATACGCCGAATTTGGTAAATAATAGGCTGGTCATGCGTCGGAGCTCCTGATGCCGTCACAAAAATATCGCGCTCTGGCTCAAAGAATTCGCGAACTGCGACGCAACCTCCTCCCTTCCCGATTCGATCCAACGGGTAGTTACAGAGCCTCCGTGTATGATAGGACCCGAGCCTTTCGGGTACTGGCACATGCCGAATTCGAGTCCTTCATCGAGGAGCGCGCGGCCGAAGTATTGAACCAATCTTTTCAATCATGGAGGCAGCATCACGTGGCATCTGCGCCTCTGATCGCATTGCTTGCGTACCGAGAGCAGGTTCACGGGGAGCCGAGCTCTCTCCTAGCTCCACCGCAAAAGCGAACGCCAGACCTAAACGGAAGAATAATTGCGGCCAGAGACGATTTAAATCGCTATATCCGCTCCCAGAATCACGGAATCAAAGAGAAGAATCTACTCCGCATCTTGCTTCCCCTCGGAGTGAACGAAGCCGACATTGATATTCAGTGGTTGTCCACGACAGAAGCGTGGGCCACGCAGCGCGGAGAGACTGCACACAAAACGGGAAAAGTCCGAGTTCGACCGGATCCCGAGCACGAGTACAAGACAGTGCGCCTGATTCTCGATGGATTCCGAGATGTAGATGCCCTGCTTTCCAACACATAAGTTCACTCTTGGGAGATCGTCGCAACGGACCCGATCTGCACGACTCCACTCCTCCATGTCACCCGATCCCTACGGTGACTGCGACTCAGACGCTTCGGCTTCAAAGTGCGTCTGAGCCCGATCCAGCGCCCCGTCCGGGTCGCAGCCGTGGGCTCGGAGCCAGTGGAGGAGGTCAGCGATCAGGTCGATCGCTGCTTCCTCCGCCATGGCCACGTTCAGGCGTCCGTGCCGCGTCGGCGCGTGGACATCGCCCCAGCAGTACAGGCTGAGTAGCGCCTCCGCCTTGGCGACCTGCGGTCCCTCGATGTGATCAGTGCCGGAACGCAATCCGGTCTCTAACTCACACCATGTCACCTTGGAGTTACCGCGCAGGATCACCCCCCAGCGATCGGTGAGCGCATCGACGAGCGCTACTCCGCGGCCCGACTCCGCCTCGTCCGTCGCTGCGACGAGGGTCGGAAGCGTCCGGGTGTCGGGATCGCTCACCTCGATGCGCAGATGCGTGCCGTTCATGGATACGACCAGCGCCGTGGGTGTCCCTGGGCCGACGTGCGTGATGACGTTCCCGACCAACTCCGTGACACACGACTGCGCGGCATCGACCAGGGTCGGCAAGCCCCACAGGTTCAAGTGCATCCGCATGAGACGTCGCAGGCCGGCCACTTCCACGGACTCCGCCAAGAAGGACAAGCCCCAGGCTTTCCTAGCGATGTTGAACCGGCACTCCACCATGTCAACTACCTTTCGCCGACCGCTCGACAGCTACGTTACGTTCCGTGTGGTTACTCCAGAGTGACACTGAAACTCTCAATATGGAACTCTCACTGTGACCGAGTGGGGGCATGCGAGGTCTCGCGCGCCCCCGGCGTGCGCTGCCTTGCCTCTGATGCGCGGGACCGGGCACGCTCTGAGAGATCAAGACGAAGGGCCACAGTCATGGCAGTCGGACCGACCACCCGCAGGCGCCAACTCGGTGCAGATCTACGCCGCTTGCGGGAGGGCAAGGGCCTCACGCTGGAGGAAGCCGGGGCGCTGGTCGGTATCTCCAAGGCCACGCTGAGCAGGTACGAGACCAAGGAGGGGCCGGTCAAGTGGCCTGCGGTCGACGCGCTCTGTCGTGAGTACGGTTCCTCGGAAGAAGAGCGACGGACTCTGGTCGAACTCGCCAAAGGGGCAAGGATCCAGGGGTGGTGGCGGTCATTGGCCGACCCCATCCCCGAGTCGATGAATCTGATGCTCACGCTTGAGGACGAAGTCGTCCGGGAGGACCACTACGCGTGCATGTACGTGCCGGGACTGCTTCAAACGCGTGCGTACGCGGAGGCAGTCCACCGGGCGTCGGAAATGCGCTGCACCGAACAGGAGATCACGCACATGGTCGACATCCGGATGAAGCGCCAGGAGATCTTCGAACGAGAAGACCCTCCACACATCTGGGCCGTAGTCGATGAGGCTGTGGTGCGGCGGTCAGTCGGTGGGCGGGATGTCATGCGTCAGCAGTTGCGTTACCTGCTCTCCCAGGCGCAGGAGCCGCACATCACGGTCCAGATGCTGCCGTTCGAGGCCGGTGCCCACGCAGCGGCGGTCGGCAGTTTTGTCATCCTCGGCGGTCCGACACCCCAACTCGACGTGGTGTACGTGGACATCCTTGGCGGAGGACTGTTCATGGAGAAGCCGCAGGAACTGGAGCGCTATAAATTGGCGTTCGAGTACCTGCGCGCGCAGGCGTTGAGCATCGACGCGTCGGCCGCGCTCCTCGACCGAGTCGGCAAGGAGCTGTGATGCATCCCCAGGACGCCCGTTGGTACAAGTCGTCGTACAGCGGCGGAAGTGGCACGGAGTGTGTGGAGGCCGCGGAGCTGATCCATTCTGTGGCTGTGCGCGATTCGAAGGATCCAGAAGGAAGCAGGCTCGACTTCCTTCGCGACTCCTGGATGGGATTCATCATCGCTATGCAGGAGCGTCGGCTCGGCTGACGGTGTCGACTAGGGCGGAAGCCGCGGCCGTCGTGAGGGCTGGCAGGTGGGGGCGGGTGGCGTTGGGTGGGGGGTGGGGCTGTTAGCTTCCCCCGCATGATGCGACGTGTGCCGGCTACCGGCGACGAGAAGGAAAGTCTGTACGTCAGTCTCGACCGGCATCGTGACGCGGTGTTGTGGAAGCTCGACGGGCTTGACGAGGAGCAGGTGCGGCGGCGGATGACGCCGTCGGGGACGTCGTTGCTCGGGTTGGTGAAGCATCTGGCGTGCAACGAGTACGGGTGGTTCTGCGAGACGTTCGGGCGCGGCATCGAGACGCTGTGGTTCGATCCCGAGGCCGGGGAGGACATGAGCGTCGAGCCCGACGAGAGCACCTCGAAGATCGTGCACTTCTACGGGCGTTCGCGGACCGAGGCCGACAAGGTGATCTCGGAGCTGGCGCTCGACGATGTCGGGACGTCCTGGCGGGGCGAGACCGTGTCGATGCGGTGGGCGCTGATCCACATGATCGAGGAGACCGCGCGGCACGCCGGGCATATGGATATTTTGCGTGAGCTCGTCGACGGCGCCACGGGTGATCATCCGCCGCTGTAATCGGTTCGTCGATGATCCCCGCGAGCCGGTACGGTACGCGAACTACTCATGGGGAGGGCATCGTTGATGCAGGTGGGAAGACGAAGACCGGTACGTGGCGCCGCGTTGCTGGCGGGGGTCCTGGCGTTGGTCTGTGTCGCGGGGTGCGGGGCGCGTGACCCCGACAGGGCGCGGTCTGGTGAGGGGCGCGGCGGGCGTGGGGCGGCTGCTGTCTCGGCGGAGGGGTCGGCTGAGCGGCTGGAGCGGGACGGGACCACCATCACCGTGGGCGATTCGGCCGCTGAGCATGCGTTCATGCTGTACGAAGATCCGCGTTGTCCGGTCTGCCAGGAGTTCGAATTGACCGGGGGTGCCAAGACGATCATGGCGTCCGTGCGGAAGGGCGAACTGAGGGTCCAGTACACCTTGGCTTCCTTCCTGGACGACAGACTGGGTGGACACGGTTCGGTCAAGGCGGTGAACGCGCTGCGCGCCGCTCTGGAACAGGGGAAATTCGCTGAGTACCACGACGTGCTCTACGCGAACCAGCCCCCTGAGGAAGTCGACGGGTTCACCGACGGCGAGTTGCTCGCGCTCGCCTCGAAGGTGCCGGGTCTGCGGAGCGAGAGGTTCGACTCGGCGGTCAGGACGATGCGTTACCGGGACTTCGTCGAGGCGTCGGAAAAGGCCTACGAGGCGGACGGCGCCGGCGGGACACCCGAGTTGCGGGTCGACGGGATCGTTCTCCCTGACGGGGCGCGAGGGTTGATTTTCGACAAGGAGTCGACCTCGAAGCTCATCGACATCGCCATGGGCCGGTTCCGGCCGGACCCGCCACGAATGCCCGCCGAGGGCTGAGGTTCGGGGGGGGCGGCGCGGGCGGCGGTTCCGGTCAGGGGTGCGGGCGTACCACCACCGACGGGCGGTCCTTGCGGGCTTCCGCCAGGCGGAGTTTGGTGAGGACCGCCGCCACCAGCTCCTGCGGGTGGTCGCGTACCAGGGCCGGGACCGCGCTCACCACGTCCACGCCGTGGGATTCCAGGAGCAGCCGGCGGCGGAGCGTCGCGCGGTACGCGGTGATGCCCAGGTGGTACTCCTCCGAGTCGACCTCCAACGCCACCCCGGCGTACGGCCAGTACGCGTCGGGTCTCGCAAGGAACGCGCCCGAGGCGGTGAGGAGAGGGGGTTCCACAGCGCCGGCGGGACGCGGGCAGCGGTGAGGACGTCGCGGGTCTCGCCTTCGGCGATCGACCGTACGCCCACGCGCAGTTCGTGGATGACGGCGCGCAGCGCCGGGTTGCGCAGGGCGTGGGACGCGCGGAGTTCGGCACGTAGATCCTCCGGATGACAGCTGGCCTTCTGGACGGTGTTGGCGAGCACCGCGCGCACCCGGTCCGCCGACGGTTCGTGGCGCGCGAAGTCGGACGCGGCACGGACCGGGCGTACGCACGGGATGCCGTTGACGAGGAGCGTGGGCGGCCAGCGGGTGGTGCGGCGCAGCCGGACGTACGAGGTGTCGCGCAGGCTGCGGCGGGACGCGACCAGCACCTCGGCGCGGTCCGTCGCCACACCCCGTACCCCGTACAGCGCGAGCGCCGCCTCACCCGTCAGCACCGCCGTCGCCCCGGACATCGCGCCCGGCCCGACGGCCGGCCCGGCGCTCGGCCCAACGCTCGGTCCGGCGCTCGGTCCGGCCTCCGCCCGCTCCACCGGGCAGGCGCCCGCGCCGCGCGCCGTCACCGCGTACAGGACCGCGCCCAGCAGCCGCTGCCGCGCGTCCGGGTCGCCGGTCTGTATCAGCACCACCCCCGGCAGCAGCCGCT
>NZ_JTIY01000001.1:3437625-3474067 GCF_000818175.1 Streptomyces sp. AcH 505 | reverse complement strand
CTCGCGCAGCGGCGGGCGGCGGTGCTCGGGCTCAGCCCGGTGGCCCGCAACTGGCGGGTGGTGGCCAGCCGTAATTGGCTACGGGCCAGACGATTGACGGCCGCGTCCGCGGCAGTGGTTCTTGGCATGCCGGTTCCGTGCCCGGCCGTCATGGATGGGTAACCAACCATCACTCACCGTTACGTTCTTTTGCGTCCCCCGTTGCGTTCCGCGCCTTCCGCTCCTCGTTACGCTCGACAGCGACCAAGAACAGACAGCCAGACAAGGGTGGGAAGCAACATGGCCAAGATTCCGGCCGCAGCCGTCGCGGCAGGCGGACTCGTCGGCGGCTACGCCGTCGCACGCTGGACGAAGAAGCGCCCCCTCGGCGGCGTGGCGCTGCTCGCCGCCGGCGCCGTCGCTGCGACGCAGTGGCAGCAGGCCGCGGGAACGAAGGCGACCATCGCCCTGAGCAGCGCGTACGTCGCCGCCTTCGCCGGGTCGCACCCGCTCGCGAAGAAGCTCGGCGCCTGGCCCGCGGTCTTCGCCTCCGCCGGCACGGTCGCCGCCGCCTCCTGGGCCGTCACCCGGCGCGCGCAGAATTCCTGACCGCCGCTGAACGCCCACGGGGTCCGCTCCGTACCTAAGAGCAACTCCCCCATGGTGATCGGGCGCGTGAGCGGATCAAGAGGATCCGCTCACGCGCCCGGTGCTTTCACGCCCGGTGCTTTCACGCCCGGTGCTTTCACGCCCGGTGCTCTCACCCGCGACTCTCACGCACCCAGCGCCTGCGTGACCGAGTAGATGACCAGCCCCGCCAGCGCACCGACCACCGTGCCGTTGATCCGGATGAACTGCAGGTCACGACCGATGTGCGCCTCGATCTTCTTCGACGTGTCGTCCGCGTCCCAGCTCGCGACCGTGTCCGAGATCAGCGACGTGATCTCCGAGCGGTACGTGGAGACGACATACGCGGCGGCGTCCTCGATCCAGCCCTCCAGCTTCCCCTGGAGCCTGCTGTCCGTCGCCAGCCGCGCGCCCAGCGAGAGCAGCGAGGCGCGCGCCCGCAGGCGCAGTTCGCTGTGGTCGTCGTCCGCCGCCGAGATGATCATGGCGCGTACGGAGGACCAGGCCGAGGCGATGACGTCCTGCACCTCGGGCCGCGACAGCAGATCCGACTTCAGCCGCTCGACGCGCTCCTTCGTCTCGGCGTCCGACTGCAGGTCCGCCGCGAAGTCCACCAGGAAGCGGTCGATGGCGCCGCGCGCCGGGTGGGCGGGCATGTCGCGCATCTCGGTGAGGAAGCGCAGCAGCTCCTTGTAGACGCGGTCGCCGATCTTGCGGTCCACGAACCGCGGCGTCCAGCCGGGCGCGCCGCCCTGCACCGCGTCCATCACCGAGTCGCCGTGCATGACCAGCCAGTCGTGCGCGCGGGAGCAGATCAGGTCGACGGCGCGGTGGTGCGCCCCGTCCGCCACGACCTTGTCGAGGGTCTTGCCGATGCCGGGCGCGACCTCGGCCGCGTTCGCCCTGCGGGTGATCGCCTCGCCGACGACGGCCTGGACGTCGGAGTCGCGCAGCACGGTCAGGGCGCCGCGCAGCGCCGTGGAGAGCTCGGCGGTGACCCGGTCGGCGTGGTCGGGCTCCGCGAGCCAGGCGCCGAGCCTGCCGCCGATGCCGAGGGCGCGCAGCCGGGCCCGTACGACGTCGGCGGAGAGGAAATTCTCCCCGACGAACGCGCCGAGCGACGTCCCGAGCTGGTCTTTCTTGTTCGGGATGATCGCGGTATGCGGGATGCGCACGCCCAAGGGGTAGCGGAAGAGCGCCGTCACGGCGAACCAGTCGGCCAGCGCGCCGACCATGCCCGCCTCGGCGGCCGCCGCGACGTAGCCGGGCCAGCCGCCCACGCCCGAGTTCTTCGCCCAGGTCGCGAGTACGTAGACCACGGCGACCAGCAGCAACAGGCCGGTGGCGGTGGTCTTCATCCGGCGCACACCGCGCCGCTTCTCCTCGTCCGCCGCCGTGTACGAGAACGCCGGCAGCGGCGACCGCCCCCCGGGCCCCGACCCTCCTGAACCGGGCCCCGACCGTCCTGAGCCGGGCCCCGAGCCACCGGACCCTGACCCTCCGGACCCCGGCCCCACCGACCCCGGCCCCGCGGAATTCGGCGCGCCGGGAACCTCCGGGGCCTCCGCGGCCTCTTCCCCTGTGCCCGCGTCCGCCGAGGCGCCGTCTCTTGACGCCTCGACCGGATTCGTACGTTCCATGCGCTCCACCCGTCCGCGTACGCATTCGTTCCTCAGACCTGCCCGTAAGACCTGCCCGTACGCATTGTCCCTCTTGAGGTACTCCCGGGGCGCACGACGAGTTCCCTCGTCATGTCGGATGATTGTCAGAGCAGTGAAGAGTGAGGGGAGCCGGGGGTATGACCAGAAGACACGGATATGCCCTGTTCGGGTCGCTCGTCGGGGTAGTGACCCTGGTGTGCGCCGCCATATTCGCCGGGTTCACCTTCCTCGGCCCCTCGCCCCTGCGCGCCACCGACCAGTCGAAGAACCCCGGCGAGACCCATAACCGGCTGAGCAGGGCGGCGCCCGCGGCGTCCGGCGCCTGGGTCGGCTCCTGGGCGGCGGCGCCCGCGGGGGCCGAGCCGGGGCTGCCGAACGGGCTTCCCGGCCGCTCCATCCGCAACGTGGTGCACACCAGCATCGGCGGCACCGGCGCCCGGATCACCTTCTCCAACCGTTTCGGCTCCGCGCCCCTCATGATCGGCCACGCCTCCGTGGCGCAGCAGTCGCAGCGGTCCGACCCCGGCAGCCGCAGCGGCGGCGCCCAGGCCCTCACCGGCACCATGCGGCGGCTGACCTTCGGCCGCCACGCGGTCGTGACGGTCGCCCCCGGCCGGCAGATCGTCAGCGACCCGGTGCGGCTGCGCGTCCCTGACGACAGCGACCTGCTGGTGACGCTGTACACACCGGTCGCGGGTGGCTCCGTCACCTACCACGCGCACGCCCAGCAGACCTCGTACCTCGCGACCGGCGACCGTACGGAGGACGCCGGCGGCGCCGCGTACACCCGGCCGACCACGCACTGGCGCTACGTCACCGGCGTCGACGTCCTGAACCAGCGCGCGCGGGGCGCCGTCGTCGCCTTCGGCGACTCGATCACCGACGGCCAGGGCTCGGCGCAGGGCCGCAACCACCGCTGGCCCGACGTGCTCGCCGACCGGCTGCGCGAGAGCCGCTACGGCGTGCTCAACGAAGGCATCGGCGGCAACCAGCTGCTGAACGACGGACTCGCCAGGGGCGCGGGACAGAGCGGCCTCGCCCGCTTCGACGGCGACGTGCTCGACCGGGCCGGCGTCAGGACCGTCGTCATCGACCTCGGCATCAACGACATCCTGCGCGGGCAGCAGCGCGACCCGTCCAGGATCACCGCGGGTCTCCGCGCGCTCACCCGGCGCGCACACGCCCACGGGCTGCGCGTGGTGGGCTCGACGCTGACCCCGATGGGCGGCCACATCGGTTTCGACGCCGGCCAGAGGGCCGTACGGGACCAGGTGAACGCCGCGATCCGGGCCGGCGGGATCTTCGACTCCGTCGTCGACTTCGACAAGGCGCTGCGCGACCCGTACGCCCCCGACCGGCTCGCGCCCCGCTACGACTCGGGCGACGGGCTGCACCCCAACGACGCGGGGTACGAGGCGATGGCGCACACCGTCGACCTGGCGCAGCTCACGGGCAAGGCGGCGGCCACGCAGCTCTGACGGCGGTTACGACGGACAGAGCACCGGCCACGGACCACGTACCGGCCACAGGCCCGCGCACCGGTCACCGTCCACGTACCGGCCACAGGCCCGTGCCGACCACAGGCCCGCGCACCGGCCACGGGCCACCTACCAGCCACAGGCCCGCACCGGCTACAGCTCCTTGCGGGGCGACCTCTTCTTCTCCAGCCGGTCACGCTCCCGCTGCTCCTTGAGCCGCCGCTTGTCCGCCTGCCGCAATTTGCGGTCCACCCCGACCCCGCCCATCAGCGCGAACCCGGTCACGATCACCTTCGGCGAACCGGGGCTGATGCCACCCTCGGCGCTGCTCCCCGACTCACCGAAGCCGCCCATGAAGCCCCAGCCGGTGACCTCGACGTCCATGTCCGGCGGTACGACGACACCGACACCGCCCATGAGGGCGAAGCAGCGGATCACGGTCACCCGGTCCTCGAACCGGGCCTCGCGCAGATCGATCTCGCCGCCGCCCATGAACACGGCCGCGGTGAACTTACGGCCCACGGTCCAGCCGCCCTTGCGGCCGAAGCCGCCCCAGAACGCGAACGCCCCGCCGGAGGTGGCCTTTCCCTGCCCGACCAGACCCGCCCAGCGGTCGCCGCCCTCGTGCGGGGCCGCGTCCCCGCCCGGCCTGCGGGCCAGGTCCGTCGTCGTCCCCGGCGCGGGCAGGTCGCGCACCAGCGGCGTCAACTCACCGTGTGTGCGGGCCTGGTAGGCCGCACCGAGGCGTTCGTCGAACTCCTCCATGTCGAGCCGGCCCTCGGCCACGGCCTCGCGCAAGCGCTCGGCGACCTGTTCCCGCTCGGCATCAGAAGCGCGCGTCTCGCCCCGTTCATCGGTCATGTCAGCAGACTAGTAGCCGACGAGGCGCACGTCACACAGCCGATCGGTCCGCGTACATCTTGGCGATCACGGCCTCGATGTCCGGCTCCCGCACCGACAGGTCGACCAGCGGGTACGCGGCCGCCACCCGCGCCACGAGCGGCGCAGCCGACTGCGTCGCTGGGAACGCCAGCCACTGCCGCGGCCCGTCCACCCGTACGACCCGGGCCCCCGCCGCCTCGATCGGCGGCAGCTCGCGCTCCAGGTCCACCACCAACGTCCGCTCGCTCTCGCCGACTTCGTGCAGCCCGGCCAGCGAACCGTCGTACAGCAGCCGGCCGTGGTCGATGACCATCACCCGCTTGCAGAGCATCTCGATGTCCGTCAGGTCGTGTGTCGTGAGCAGCACCGTCGTGCCGCGCTCGGCGTTCAACTCCCGCAGGAACTCCCGCACCTTGGCCTTGGAGATCACATCGAGCCCGATCGTCGGCTCGTCCAGGTACAGCACCTCAGGATCGTGCAGCAGGGCCGCCGCGATGTCGCCGCGCATCCGCTGGCCCAGGGAGAGCTGTCGTACCGGTACGTCCAACAGGTCGGCCAGGTCGAGCAGTTCGACACAGCGCTCCAGATTGGCCCGGAACCGCGCGTCCGGGACGCGGTACATCCGGTGCATCAGCCGGTACGAGTCGATCAGCGGCAGGTCCCACCAGAGCGTCGTCCGCTGGCCGAAGACCACACCGATGCGGTGCGCGAGCCTCGTACGCTCCCGGGACGGATCGATGCCGGCGACCCGCAGCCGGCCCGCGCTCGGGGTCAGAATGCCGGTGAGCATCTTGATCGTGGTCGACTTGCCGGCCCCGTTCGGGCCGATGTAGCCGACCATCTCGCCGCGCGGCACCTGGAAGCTGATGCCGTCGACCGCCCGCACCTCGTGCTTCTCGCGGCGCAGCCGGCCGACCTTGCGCCGGACGTCGAAGACCTTCTCGATCCCGTCGAGTTCGATGAATTCCGCACCGCTCGTACCCATGCCCACTCCTCCTCGCCGTCGCCGTTCGATCCGTCTTCAGCTGCCGGTGCTGCGGTACGCCCGCAGCCCCGCCCGCCACAGCACACCGGCCAGCGCGCAGCACACCACCGCCACCACCGGGGGCAGGAACGCCACGAACTCCGGCAGCCCCAACGGGTCCTGCCTGTCGAGCACATACAGCGCCGGCAGCCAGTTGACGAAGGCCAGCGGCACCAGGAACGTCACCCCGCGCACCAGGTCCTTCGCGAACAGTCCCGGCGGGTACTGGAGCAGCGTCGTCCCGCCGTACGTGAAGGCGTTCTGCACCTGCGAGGCGTCCTGCGCCCAGAACTGGAAGGCCGCGCCGGCGACGAACACCGCACCGAAGATCACCGCGCCGCACACCACCATCATCGGCACCATCAGCACCCGCAGCGGCGTCCAGTCGACGTCCAGCACGGCGAGCGAGTAGCCCAGCACCAGCGCGCCCTGGAGCACCCGGCCGAACCGCCGCAGGGCGAACCGGTCGGCCGCCATCTGCGCGAGCACCGGCACCGGGCGCAGCAGCAGTGTGTCGAGCGTGCCGTCCCGCACCCGCGACCCGAGCCGGTCCATCGAGCCCACCGTCAGGTCGGTGAGACCGAACGCGACCGTCGACGTGCCGTAGAGGAAGGCCACCTCCTGCAGCGAGTAACCGCCCAGCGTGTCCACGTGGTTGAACATCAGCAGGATCGTCACGAAGTCGAAGGCCGTCGCGGCGAAGTTGCCGAACGCGGTCATCACGAACGACGCGCGGTACGCCATCGTCGACCGCAGCCACATCCTGACGATCAGCAGGTAGGCGCCGAGGCCGTCCCGCAGCGCGGCCCACCGCGTCGACCGGGGAACCCACACCTCACCGGCGTGCCCCGCCGCCCCCGCGACCCACTCGGTCGTTTCAGCCACTCCGGACTCAGCCACCCTGGACCACCACTCTCCTCGTCGCGACTCCTTGCAGCGCGCGCCCGGCCGCCAGCAGCGCCACCGCCCACCCCGCCTGGAACGCGTACGTCCGGACCAGCTCCCACCCGGTGCGCTTGCCGAGGAAGACATCGGCAGGGATCTGGAGCATCGAGGCCCAGGGCAGGGCGCGCGACACCTCGCCCAGCAGCCCGGGGAAGAGCGTCAGTGGCAGCAGCATCCCGGAGAAGAACATCCCGGCGAGACCGGCGATCTGCGCCGCGCCGGCCCCGTCCAGCAGCCAGAACGCGGACAGCGCGACGAGGTAGCGGATCGCGAAGCTCACCACCACACCGAGGGCCACGGACAGCAGGAACGCCAGCCAGGTCAGCGGGTTCACCGGCAGCGCCAGCTCGAAGGCGAGCGAGCCGAGCACCATCGGTGCCACGCCCCGGCCGATCAGATGGAACGCGGCCCGGCCCAGATCGCCCGCCAGCCACCACAGTTGGAGATCGGCGGGCCGGTAGAGATCGACGGCGATGTTGCCGGTGCGGATCCGCTCGATCAGTTCGTCGGCGAAGCCGCCGCCCATCATCTCGCAGGTCATCAGCAGGGCTTGACCGAGCCAGACGAAGGTGATCGCCTGTGACAGGTCGTATCCGCCGAGTCGCGGCCGTTCGTGCCACAGCGCGATGTAGGTGTAGGTGATGATGAAACCGAAGACGGTGTTCGTGAACACGCCCGCGACCGTGGCCATCCGGTACGTCGCGTAGCGGCGGAACCCGCCCCTGGCCACCAGCCAGTACAGCCGCACGGCGCTTCCTCCCCCGGTCGAGGCCCTTGCGGACAGCGAAAAGCGCCCGTCCAGGCACCAAAGCGCACGAGCCTAGTGCGGCGGAGCCGAGCGGCGCGAGGGATTATCCGCCGGGTCACCCGTACGGTAATGCGGTGCGGCCCGGGGCGGATTCCTGCTCACCCGGGGCTGATTCGTGCTCAGCCGGGGCGGATTCCTGCTCACCCGGAGCTGATTCCTCCCCGCTGCCCGTGTTTCATCGCACTCGGCAGCGTTTCTTCAGGGTGTAACGCGATTCGCCTGATACGACACCGTTACGCCGGAGAGTGAACCGCCGGCGGCGGCCGAGGAGTCTTCCCACATATGAGCGACGAGCCACAGCAACAGGGGTGGGCCCCCCGGGACCCCACCGAGGGCGGGCCGGCGCCGGACCCGTCCGGCAAGGCCGGCAAGAAGGGCAAACGGCCGAAGCGCACCGGCTGGCGCCGGCTCTTCCCGACCTGGCGCATGTGGCTCGGCGGGATCGTCACCCTCGCCGTGATCCTCGTCATCGGCTTCATCGTGGGCTACAAGACCGTCGACATCCCGTCGGCCAACGCCGCAGCCACCGCCCAGTCCAACGTGTACCTCTACCAGGACGGCACCCAGATCGCCCGTGACGGCGAGATCAACCGCGAGAACGTCCAGCTCGCGCAGATCCCCAAGCACGTCCAGCGCGCCGTACTCGCCGCCGAGGACCGGGACTTCTACAACGAACCGGCCGTCGACCCGCAGGGCATGGCACGCGCCGCCTGGAACACCGTGACCGGCAAGGGCACCCAGGGCGGCTCCACCATCACGCAGCAGTACGTGAAGAACTACTACCTCGGCCAGGAACAGACCGTCCTGCGGAAGTTCAAGGAATTCTTCATCTCGATCAAGCTCAACCGCGAGCAGTCGAAGGCGGAGATCCTCCAGGGCTATCTGAACACCAGCTACTTCGGCCGCAACGCCTACGGCATCCAGGCGGCGGCCCAGGCGTACTACGGCAAGGACGTCGAGGACATCAGCACAGCGCAGGGCGCGTATCTCGCGTCACTGCTCAACGCGCCCAGCGAGTACGACGTCGTCGCCCACCCGGAGAACAAGGCCGCGGCGCTCGCCCGCTGGAACTACGTGCTCGACGGCATGGTGAAGGAGAACTGGCTCACCCAGGCCGACCGGACGACGCTGACCTTCCCGATCCCCGGCAAGTTCAAGCCGTCGACGGCCGGACTCTCCGGACAGCGCGGCTACATCGTCCAGGCGGTCAAGGACTACCTCACCACCAACAAGATCATCGACGAGAACACCCTGGCCAGCGGCGGATACCGGATCGTCACCACGCTGGAGCGCAAGAAGCAGGACGCCTTCACCCAGGCCGTCACCGACCAGGTCACCTCGAAACTCGACCCGAAGAAGCGCAAAGCCGACCGCAACGTCCGCGTCGGCGGCGCCTCCGTCGACCCGGCGACCGGCAAGGTCGTCGCCATGTACGGGGGCATCGACTACACCAAGCAGTACGTCAACAACGCCACCCGCCGCGACTTCCAAGTCGGCTCCACCTTCAAGCCGTTCGTCTTCGCCTCGGCCGTGCAGAACCGGTCCGAGACCCAGGACGGCGCCCGCATCACCCCCAACACCCGCTACGACGGCACCAATCAGCGCATGGTGCAGGGCCCGGACGGACCGACCGGCTACGCGCCGTCCAACGAGGACGACGTGTCGTACGGCGACATCACCGTCAGCAAGGCCACCGACAAGTCCGTCAACGCCGTCTACGCGCAGATGGCCGAGGACGTGGGCCCGCGCACGGTCAAGGACACCGCAGTCGCCCTCGGGATCCCGGCGACCACCCCCGACCTGTCGGCCACCCCGTCCATCGCGCTCGGCCCGGCCACGGCAAGCGTCCTCGACATGTCCGAGGCGTACGCGACGCTCGCCAACCACGGCAAGCACGGCACGTACACCCTGGTCACCCGGATCAGCAAGAACGGCAGCGCGCTCAAGCTCCCCGAGCAGAAGACGCGGCAGGCGGTCAGCAGGCAGGCCGCCGACACGACGACGTCGATCCTGCGCAGCGTCGTCGAGAGCTCCGGCGGTACGGGTACGGCGGCGCAGAGCGCCGGGCGGCCCGCCGCCGGCAAGACCGGCACGGCCGAGGACGACAAGGCCGCCTGGTTCGCCGGGTACACCCCGGACCTCGCGACCGTCGTCGCCATCATGGGCGCCGACCCGGAGACCGCCAAGCAGAAGCCGCTGTACGGGGCGCTCGGCCAGGAGCGGATCAACGGCGGCGGCCCGCCCGCCCAGATCTGGGGCCAGTACACGGCCGACGCGCTCAAGGGCACGCCGAAGAGCACGTTCCACCTGAAGCTCCAGAAGGGCGCCCAGGCGACCCAGCCGCCCCCGGACAACGCGTCGGACGAGCCGTCCGACCCCGGGCAGACGCAGTCGCAGGACCCGGGGACCGGAGGCCGGACCGGCGGTGACACCGGCGACCAGACACAGGGCCAGACGGGCGGCGGCGACACCGGAACCCCCACCCAGGGCCAGACAGGGAGCCCCGACGGCGGCCAGACCGGCAGCCCCACCACCGGCGGCACCGACCCGACGGGCGGCGGTACGGCCGACGGCGGTACGGGGGACGGCGGCACCGGAGGCGACGGGGGCGGCGACACCGGCGGCGGGGTCAACGGCGGGAACGGCTCCGGGGGTGACGGGAGCGGCGGCAACGCCAACGAGGGACCGAGCACGGGAGGCGGCACCGGCGGCCTGCCGGGGCTGACCTTCTGACCCGCGCGCGAAGGCGGGGCTGTCAGTGACCCGAGGTCGCTTTCAGCCCCACCACCGCCACCAGCAGCAGACAGACGAAGAAGATCCGGGCCGCGGTCACCGGTTCGTGCAGCACCACCATGCCGAGCACCGCCGCACCTGCGGCCCCGATGCCCACCCACACCCCGTACGCCGTACCGATCGGCAGCGTCTTCGCGGCCTGCGACAGCAACAGCATGCTCGCGACGATCCCGCCGGCGGTGAACACGCTCGGCCACAGCCGGGTGAACCCGTCCGTGTACTTCATCCCGATCGACCAGGCGATTTCCAGCGCACCGGCGACAACAAGCAGAACCCAGGCCATGACGGCCACCTCCGACAGAGCGACGCGGACAACAGGTGCGTCGTCTTTCGGTTCACCCGGTACGGCGCGTCTCGTCGGGGTCCCTCAACCGTAGCAAACTACAGATACAGCCCGGTGGAGTCCTGGGTGCCCTCGAAGCGGTCGGCGGCCACGGCGTGCAGATCCCGCTCCCGCATCAGTACGTACGCCACGCCGCGCACCTCGACCTCGGCGCGGTCCTCCGGGTCGTACAGCACCCGGTCCCCCGGCTCCACCGTGCGCACGTTCTGCCCGACGGCCACCACTCCCGCCCAGGCCAGCCTTCTGCCCACGGCCGCCGTCGCGGGAATGACGATGCCGCCGGACGAACGCCGCTCGCCCTCCGGGATGTCGGTCCTGACCAGCACACGGTCATGGAGCATCCGGATGGGCAGCTTGTCGTCACGGGAGGTGTCGTGGGTGTTGTCGCTCACGTCCACGAACCTACCTGTCCGCGACGACCCGATACGCCAGAGGGGTCATCAGCGGCGGCGGCGCACCGACGCGAACGTCAACAGCCCCACCACACCCACCGTCAGCAACACCACAGGAACGATTCGCTCAAGACGCGGCGCACCGTCGTCCGAAACGAACTGCGCCCGCACGTCCGACACCGTCTTGTTCACGGCCACAAACGCACGCCCGGCCGTCTGATCCACCGTCGAAGCCACCTTGGCCCTGGCGTCCCCCACGATCGTCTTCGGGTGCACCCGCACCCCGATCTCGTCGAGCGTTTCGGCAAGCTTCCCGCGCCTGCGGACAATGTCCGCCTCGATCTGCGCCGGGGTCCTGGATTCCGACACCGCGCTGCCTCCGTCGTCGTGTCCTGTAGTTCTTCGCCGACAGTCTGTCAGCTCGGCGGCCACCGCACCTGACGGCACCCCCTATTACGCTCGGCCGCGTACCGGTACCTCCACCGGACACACCACCGGACAACTTACGGAGAACCATGAGCGAGCGACTCAACCCCGGCGACATCGCCCCCGCATTCACCCTGCCCGACGCGGACGGCAACGACGTGTCGCTCGCCGACCACAAGGGGCGCAAAGTCATCGTTTACTTCTACCCGGCTGCGCTTACCCCCGGCTGCACGAAGCAGGCCTGCGACTTCACCGACAACCTCAACCTGCTCACGGGCGCGGGCTACGACGTCATCGGGGTCTCCCCCGACAAGCCCGAGAAGCTCGCCAAGTTCCGGGACAAGGAGAACCTGAAGGTGACGCTGGTCGGGGATCCCTCGAAAGGCGTCCTCGACTCGTACGGAGCGTTCGGCGAGAAGAAGATGTACGGAAAGACCGTGACCGGCGTCATCCGGTCCACCGTGATCGTCGACGAGGAAGGGAAGGTCGAGCGCGCGCTGTACAACGTGCGGGCCACCGGCCATGTAGCGAAGATCATCAAGGACCTCGGGATCTGACACCTTCTGCGGCCGGAGCCCCGCCCGGACGGGGCTCCGGTCGGCACTCTTCCGGTTTGCGATCGCTCAGGCCGCGCAGAAGGTTCCTTTGGACGTGCGACAGCCGAGGGAAGGAACCACACCATGGCCGGCCCGGACGACGAGGAGATGGCCGACCCAGCGGCGGTCAGGCGCCACCCCACGCTCTTCCGTACGATCAAGCAGCGCAAGAACCCCAAGCTGCGGCGGTCGGACATCACCGTCACCGACGACGCGGCGGTCAAGCGCGCGGTCAAGGCGGCGGCCCTCGGCAACGCCATGGAGTGGTACGACTTCGGCATCTACGCCTATCTGGCGTCCACGATCGGCCGGGTGTTCTTCCCGTCGGGGAACGACACCACGGAGCTGCTGTCGTCCTTCGCCACCTTCGCCGTGGCGTTCCTCGTACGGCCGATCGGCGGCATGGTCCTCGGACCGCTGGGCGACAAGATCGGCCGCAAGAAGATCCTCTCGCTCACCATGCTGATGATGGCGGCGGGCACCTTCTGCATCGGGCTGATCCCGTCGTACCACTCGATCGGCTTCTGGTCCCCCGTGCTGCTGATCGTGCTCCGGATGGTCCAGGGCTTCTCGACCGGCGGTGAGTACGGCGGCGCGTCCACCTTCATCGCCGAGTACGCCCCCGACAAGCGGCGCGGCTACTTCGGCAGCTTCCTGGAGATGGGCACGCTCGCGGGGTACGTCGGCGCGGCGGGCCTCGTCACGCTGCTGACCGCCGTGCTCGGTGACGGCAGCCTGGACTCCTGGGGCTGGCGGATCCCGTACCTGGTCGGCGGCCCGCTGGGCATGGTCGGCCTCTACCTGCGGCTGAGGCTCGACGAGACGCCCGCCTTCCAGAAGCTGGAGGCGGAGAACGTCCGCGCGTCGGAGGCGGCCGACCCGGTCGAGACCAGCGCCAAGGGCGACCTGGCGAACATCTTCCGGCGCTACTGGCCGACGCTGATCCTGTGCATCGCGCTGGTCGGCGCGTACAACGTCACGGACTACATGCTGCTGTCGTACATGCCGACGTACCTCACCGACGAGCTAGGCTACGGCGACACCCACGGGCTGCTGATCCTGCTCGGCGTGATGGTCGCGCAGATGCTGGTCATCAACCAGGTCGGCCGGCTGAGCGACCACTACGGCAGGAAGCCGCTGCTGATGGCGGGCATGCTCGGCTTCCTCGTCCTGTCGCTGCCGGCGTTCCTGCTGATCCGCGACGGCGCGGTCTGGGCGATCATCGTCGGCCTGGCCATGCTGGGCCTCTCCCTGGTCTGCCTCCTGGGCACCATGTCGGCGGCGCTCCCGGCCCTGTTCCCCACGGAGGCCAGGTACGGCGGCCTGTCGGTCGGCTACAACATCTCGGCGTCCCTCTTCGGCGGCACGACCCCCTTCGTGATCACAGGCCTGATCGCCCTGGCCGACACGAACCTGATGCCGGCGTTCTACGCGATGGCGGCGGCGCTGGTCGGGGTGATCGCGGTGGCGGTGATGAAGGAGACGGCCCGCCAGCCCCTGGCGGGCTCGCCCCCGTCGGTGGAGTCGAAGGAAGAGGCAGCGGAACTGGCCCACGCGCAAGCGGTGGAACCGAAGTTCTGACACGTGACGGCGGGACGGTGGATTCGTTACTCCGTACGGGGCCGCGAACGTACGGCCGGAACGGAGTGCCATGTCCGGGCAGGACGAGCGGAACAGGCTGAGCGCCGCTGTCGCCGCGTCGGTGAGCTGGGCGGAGCTGACCCGCCGCCTCGGCCTGCGGGAGAGCGGCGGCCGGCGCCGTACGCTCCAGCGCCACGTGGCCGCGCTCGGCATCGACACGAGCCACTTCCGACGGGGGCGTCTGGCGCGGACGTACCCCGACGAGGCCATCGCGGCAGCGGCAGCCGACTCGTCGACGCTGCGTGAAGTGGCGCTGAAACTGGGCGCGCGCCCCGCGTCCGGCACGCTGTCGCACATATCGCGGCGGATAGCGGCGGCGGGCATCGACGTCAGCCACTTCGCGGGCATGAACCAGGCGGGGCTCCAACTGCCGTTCAGCGCCGCGGAACTCATGGCAGCCGCCGCTACCGCCGACAGCATCCGGGGTGTCGCACGCGCACTCGGCGTCCCCGACGACGGCCGGTCCCGCGCGGCGCTCGGCCGCATGCTCAAGGAGTACGGGATCGACACGGCGCACTTCCGCCACGCGCGGCTTGCGATCCCGGAGGCAGCGCTGCGCGAAGCGGTCCCGCGGGCCGGCAGCTACGCCGATGTGATGCGGGCGCTCGGCCTCCCGGTCCGCGCCACGAACCATCGTCGGGTTCGCGAGGCCGCCCGCCGGCTCGGCCTCGACACGAGCCACTTCAAGCGGCGCGGCTGGGCGACGGTACGTCACCGCGAACCGAGGCCGGTCGCCACTCGCACGCTCGTCGTCCTCCCCGAGGGCTCGCCCCGTACGAACCGCGACCGGCTCCATCGGGCCCTGCAGGAGGTAGGAGTCCCGTACCGCTGTGTGTCCTGCGGGAACACCGGGAGCTGGCTGGACCGGCCGATCACCCTCCAGATCGACCACATCAACGGCGACTGGCTCGACAACCGCGCCGAGAACCTGCGGTATCTGTGTCCCAACTGCCACGCGCTCACGGACACCTGGTGCCGTAACCGGCGCGCCCGTTCGGCGGACGCCGGTTAGCCACGTGCCTTCGCCGCCACCTGCCCGTTAGCATGGTAGGCGGCACGCGGCCGTGTCGTAACTGGCAGCCGAGCTGGGTTTAGGTCCCAGTGGGAGAAATCCCGTGTGGGTTCGAATCCCACCGGCCGCACAGACGGAAGGCCGCCCCGGCGTACCAGCGGGGCGGCCTTTCCTGCTGCTCAGCCCAGCAGTTCGCGTACCACCGGGACCAGCGCGCGGAATGCCTTTCCGCGGTGGCTGATCTCGTTCTTCTCCGCCGGGGACAGCTCCGCGCAGGTGCGTGTCTCGCCGTCCGGTTGGAGGATCGGGTCGTAGCCGAAGCCGTTCGTGCCGGACGGGGCCGGGCGCAGGGTGCCGCGGAGTTGGCCTTCGACCACGCGTTCCGTGCCGTCCGGGAGGGCCAGGGCTGCCGCGCAGGCGAAGTGGGCCGTGCGGTGGGGGGCTGCGATGTCGGACAGTTGGGCGAGGAGCAGGTCCAGGTTGGCCTGGTCGTTGCCGTGGGTGCCCGACCAGCGGGCGGAGAAGATGCCGGGGGCGCCGCCGAGGACGTCCACGCAGAGTCCTGAGTCGTCGGCGACCGCGGGGTGGCCGGTGGCTTGGGCGAGGGCGTGGGCTTTGAGCAGGGCGTTCTCGGCGAAGGTGACGCCGGTTTCCTTGACGTCGGGGATCTCGGGGTACGTCTCGGCGCCGACGAGGTCGTGGGGCAGCCCCGCTTCGGCGAGGATGGCTCGGAGTTCGACGATTTTGCCGGCGTTGCGGGTGGCGAGGATCAGGCGGGTCATGCCTCGATTATCCGGGTGTGCAGACCTTGCCGATTTCACCGGCCGCGTCGGTGACGGGGGTGAGGTCGGGGGTGTTGTCGCCGTCGGCTATCGCCTTGCGGACGTTGTCGACGCTCTTGTCGAGGTCGTCGACCGCTTTGCTCAGGTCGGCGTTGTCGGTCTTGTTTTTGAGGCTCGACAGTTCGCTCTCGATGTTGTCGAGGGCCTGGTCGGCCTGCTGGGGGTCGTTGCCCGCGTTGGCGACGGCCGTCTGGAGGCTGTCGACGCTGTTCGCTATGGAGTCGGCTGTCTGGACGCAGTCCAGGGCCTTGTCGAGGGCTCCGCAGCCGGCCGCCGTGCCCATGGTGAGCAGGGTGGCGGTGACAACTGCTGCGACTCGGCGGCGCGTTGGCATGGTGGTTGGTCTCCCCCGGGTGTGTGGACGGGCGCACGGTTCAACCCGTACGCCCGTACCTGTAATGACGCCCGAGGGCTTCTCTTGGTTCCCTCTTTACCTTCGGACCGTGTCAGTTGCCGAGGGTTTCTTCGAGTGCCTTGGTCTGCAGGGCCGCCAGGTCGACGCAGCCGGCGGTGGCGAGGTCGAGCAGCAGGTTCAGTTCGGCGCGGTCGAACGGCTCGGCCTCGGCCGTGCCCTGGACCTCGACGAAGCGGCCGTCGCCGGTGCAGACGACGTTCATGTCGGTGTCGGCGCGTACGTCTTCCTCGTAGCAGAGGTCGAGGAGCGGCGCGCCGTCGACGATGCCGACGCTGACGGCGGCGACGGTTCCGGTGAGCGGTTTGCGGCCGGCCTTGATGATCTTCTTGCCCTGGGCCCAGCTGACGGCGTCGGCGAGGGCGACGTACGCGCCGGTGATGGCGGCGGTGCGGGTGCCGCCGTCGGCCTGGAGTACGTCGCAGTCGAGGACGACGGTGTTCTCGCCGAGCGCCTTGTAGTCGATGACGGCGCGCAGCGAGCGGCCGATGAGCCGGCTGATCTCGTGGGTGCGGCCGCCGATCTTGCCGCGTACGGATTCGCGGTCGCCGCGGGTGTTGGTGGCGCGGGGCAGCATGGAGTACTCGGCGGTGACCCAGCCTTCGCCGCTGCCCTTGCGCCAGCGGGGTACGCCTTCGGTGACGGAGGCGGTGCAGAAGACGCGGGTGTCGCCGAAGGAGATGAGGACGGAGCCCTCGGCGTGCTTGCTCCATCCGCGTTCGATGGTCACGGGGCGGAGCTGGTCGGGGGTGCGGCCGTCGATTCGAGACATGGCTCCGACCCTATCGGGACATGCGTCGGGGCCTGTTCCTCGGTTCGGAACAGGCCCCCTGCGGGTGACTCCCGGCCGGTGCGTGCGGCTACATCATGTCTTCGATGTCGGAGGCGATCGGGTCGGCGTCGGTGCCGATGACGACCTGGATCGCCGTGCCCATCTTGACGACTCCGTGGGCCCCGGCGGCCTTGAGCGCCGCGTCGTCGACGAGGGAGGGGTCGATGACCTCGGTGCGCAGCCGGGTGATGCAGCCCTCGACTTCTTCGATGTTGTCCAGCCCGCCGAGTCCGGCGACGATCTTCTCAGCCTTGGTGGCCATGTCTTTCTCCCTGACTCTCGAAAAGCTCTGTCGCGGCCCAGCGATGGCCCGTTTTGTCACGTTAACTCACGGTTGGCCCATCTTCGCGGGCGGGTCATCGTCGCGTAGCTGAAGATGACGAGCACCGGGAGCCTACCGCAACTGGTCTACACCACTTCGTCTCGCTCGCACGTCCGGGGAGGACGCCGATGAGTTCCGACAGCACGACCGGCGCCGCCGCACGGGGCAAGCGGTGGTGGAACGTGCTGTTCCAGGGGCTGCAGAAGATGGGCCGCAGCCTCCAGCTGCCGATCGCCGTGCTCCCTGCGGCCGGCATCCTGAACCGGCTCGGCCAGCCGGACGTCTTCGGCTCCGACGGGCTCGGCTGGGACAACGTCGCGAAGGTCTTCGCGTCCGCCGGCGGCGCCCTGCTGGACTCCTCGCTCGGCCTGCCGCTGCTCTTCTGCATCGGCGTCGCGATCGGGATGGCGAAGAAGGCCGACGGCTCGACGGCCCTGGCCGCCGTCACCGGCTTCCTCGTCTACTACGCGGTGCTGCACGCGTTCCCCGTCGACTGCGACGGCGGCTCGAAGTTCACCGGCGCCGGCATCTGGAGCGGGGTGTGCGTGACGCCGGACGGTACGACGGTGACGCAGGCCGGGTACCAGAACCCGGGCGTCTTCGGCGGCATCGTGATGGGCCTGCTGACGGCGTGGCTGTGGCGGCGGTTCCACCGCACCAAGCTGGTGGACTGGCTGGGCTTCTTCAACGGCCGCCGGCTCGTCCCGATCATCATGGCCTTCGTCGGCCTGCTCGTCGCCTCGCTCTCCGTCTGGGCCTGGGAGCCGGTCGGCGACGGGCTGACCAGCTTCTCGAAGTGGCTGGTCGACCTGGGGGCGTGGGGCTCGGGGATCTTCGGTATCGCCAACCGCGCGCTGCTGGTGTTCGGGCTGCACCAGTTCCTGAACACCTTCGTCTGGTTCCAGTTCGGCGACTTCACCAAGCCGGACGGCACGGTCGTGCACGGCGACATCAACCGCTTCCTCGCGGGCGACCCGACGGCGGGCCAGTTCACCACGGGCTTCTTCCCGATCATGATGTTCGCGCTGCCGGCCGCCGCGCTGGCGATCTACCACTGCGCCAAGCCGCACCGGAAGAAGGCGGTCGGCGGCCTGATGCTCTCGGTCGCCCTCACCTCGTTCGTGACGGGCATCACGGAGCCGATCGAGTACTCGTTCCTCTTCGTCGCCCCGTTGTTGTACGCGATCCACGCGGTGCTGACCGGTGTCTCGATGTTCGTGAGCTGGGGCCTGGGCGCCAAGGACGGCTTCAGTTTCTCGGCGGGACTGATCGACTACGTCATCAACTGGAGCCTGGCGACGAAGCCTTGGCTGCTGATTCCGATCGGGCTGTGCTTCGCCGTGGTGTACTACGCGATCTTCCGCTTCGTGATCGTGAAGCTCGATCTGCAAACCCCGGGCCGCGAGCCGGACGAGGTCGAGGACGATATCGAGCAGGCGAACACCAAGGAATAACCCCAGTTCAGCACTGCCGTCAAGGCCCCCCGACATCGGTCGGGGGGCCTTGGTCACGAGTTGGACGCGATGTCGGGAACAGAGGTTTTCGACGGTTCCTTATGCAACCCCTACCGTGTTACAACTGGTCTACACCACTGATTGGTGTAGACCACGTGGCCGCGGCGCCGCGTTCCTTTTCGCTGGAGGAAGTTGATGAGTACGGCCACCGCGCAAGCGGCCCCGGCGCCCGCCAAAAAGCGCGGCTCCGGTCTGTTCCAGGGACTGCAGAAAATCGGCAGGAGCCTTCAGCTGCCGATCGCGGTCCTGCCGGCCGCGGGCATCATGGTCCGTCTCGGCCAGCCCGACATCTTCGGCAAGGACGGTCTCGGCTGGGACCGGGTCGCCGACGTCTTCGACAAGGCGGGCAGCTCCCTCACCGGCGCCCTGCCCCTGCTGTTCTGCATAGGCGTGGCGATCGGCTTCGCCAAGAAGGCGGACGGCTCGACCGCGCTCGCCGCGGTCGTCGGCTTCCTCGTGTACCAGAAGGTGCTGCAGGCGTTCCCGGTCGCCGACGCGGTGATCAACAAGGGCGCCGACACCCCCGCCGTCTACAACGACCCCGGGGTGCTCGGCGGCATCATCATGGGTCTGCTGTCGGCCGTGCTCTGGCAGCGCTTCCACCGCACCAAGCTGGTCGACTGGCTGGGCTTCTTCAACGGCCGCCGGCTCGTGCCGATCATCATGGCCTTCGTCGGCGTGGTCATGGGTGTCTTCTTCGGTCTGGTCTGGGAGCCGATAGGCGACGGCATCACCAACTTCGGCGAGTGGATGACCGGCCTGGGCTCGGGCGGCTCCGCGCTGTTCGGCCTGGTCAACCGCGGCCTGATCCCGATCGGGATGCACCAGTTCGTCAACACCGTCGCCTGGTTCCAGCTCGGTGACTTCACCAACGCGGCGGGCGAGGTCGTCCACGGCGACAACACCCGGTTCCTAGCGGGCGACCCGTCCGCGGGAATGTTCATGTCCGGCTTCTTCCCGATCATGATGTTCGGCCTGCCGGCCGCCGCGCTGGCCATGGCGCACACCGCGCGCCCCGAGCGCCGCAAGGCCGTGACGGGCATGATGCTCTCGCTGGCCCTGACGTCCTTCGTCACCGGTGTGACCGAGCCGATCGAATTCTCGTTCATGTTCATCGCGCCGCTGCTCTACGTCCTGCACGCGGTGCTCACCGCCGCTTCCATGGCGGTCACCTGGGGGCTCGGCGTCCATGACGGCTTCAACTTCTCCGCGGGAGCCATCGACTACGCCCTGAACTGGAACCTCGCGACGAAACCCTGGCTGATCATCCCGATCGGCCTGGTCTTCGCGGCGATCTACTACGTCGTCTTCCGGTTCGTCATCGTCAAGTTCGACCTCAAGACCCCGGGCCGCGAGCCCGAGGAAGAGGTCGAGGACCTCACCAAGGCGTAGCCGTAGCGCACACGTTGAAGCCCCGCTCCCCTTTGGGGGACGCGGGGCTTCTCGCGCTGCGTGAGCGTCAGATCTCGTACACCGCGCCGGGCGCGGCCAGTTCGACCGGACCTTCGTAGACCGCGCGCGCGTCGTTGAGGTTCCGCTGGGCGTCGGTCCACGGCGGGATGTGCGTGAGGACGAGCCGGGCGGCGCGGGCGCGGGCGGCGTGTGCGCCGGCCTCGCGTCCGTTGAGATGGAGCCCCGTAATGTCTTCCTTGCCATGGGTGAAGGCGGCTTCGCACAGGAAGAGATCGGTGTCCTCGGCCAACTCGACCAGCGGTTCGCACACGCCGGTGTCGCCCGAGTACGTGAGGGAGCGTCCGTTGTGCTCGACGCGGATGCCGAAGGTCTCGACGGGGTGCGCGACCTTCTCCGTACGCACGGACAGCGGCCCGATCTCGAACGAGCCCGGCTTGAGCGTGTGGAAGTCGAAGACCTCGCTCATGGACTTGTCGGTCGGGGTGTCGGCGTACGCGGTGGTGAGGCGTTCCTCGGTGCCCTCGGGTCCGTAGACGGGGATCGCGTCGCAACGCCCGCCCTCGAACCGGTAGTAGCGGGCGACGAAGTAGCCGCACATGTCTATGCAGTGGTCCGCGTGCAGATGACTGAGGAAGATGGCATCGAGGTCGTAGAGACCGACATGGCGCTGCAACTCGCCCAGGGCGCCGTTGCCCATGTCGAGGAGCAGCCGGAAGCCGTCGGCCTCTACGAGGTAGCTGGAGCAGGCCGATCCCACGGCGGGAAAGGAGCCCGAGCAGCCGACGACGGTGAGCTTCATGGAGCGTGAACCTCCGTGCGTGGACGGTGGGCGACGGGGGTCGTTCAGTTTGTCGAGCGTAAGGCGCGAAACGGCTGGTCGCTTCCCCAGGACCCCGCGTTGTGGGGGAACTCACCTGCTGTGTCACCGGTTCGGATGGACGGCGCGCACGCGGGTGACGGGCTCGGGCGCGGGTACCTTCGGTGACATGAATACGTGGTGGTGGCTCGCACTGATCGCCGTACTGCTGCTGGGGGCGATCGCGTCGGTCGTGGACGGCAGGGCCCGCAGCCCGCGCCGCCCCGGCGGCCGCACCCGCCCACCGGGCCGCCCCGGCCGCACGGGCCCGCGCGCACCGCGGCCGGGTGAGATCTGGTGGGCCATGGTCCCGTTCGAGGACGGCCCGGGGTCCAAGGACCGGCCGTGCCTGGTCCTGTCGGTACGCGGCCGGTCGGCGCAGGTCGCGAAGATCACGACGAAGGGTCATACGGAACGGCCCGGCGTCATCGCGCTGCCGCCGGGCATGGTGCAGGACGCGCAGGGCCGCGCCAGCTTCCTGGAGATGGACGAGCTGCGCGACGTCCGGCTGAAGGACTTCCGCCGCCGCGCGGGCGAGGCGGACGGGGAACTGTGGAAGCGGATCCAGCGCCTGGCGGGCTGAGCGTGGGGGAAAGGGGGTCGTGCAGGGGTGGTGTCCGGAGCGTAGAGCGTGATTTGTGGCGCATCTCGGCGGTGGCTCCGCGTCAGACGAGTACGCGCCGTAAATCATGCAGCGCAGGACACGACCCCGGAACGACACCCGGCAACAACCGCAACCAAGAACCCGCACACCAAACCGCGCCGGACGGCGAACCCGGAACGGACAGCAACCAAAACCGGCAACCGACCACCGGACGGTGCTAGGCCCAGAGCTGCCCGTGCAGCGTCTCGATCGCTTCCTCCGTCGTCGCTGCCGTGTAGACCCCCGTCGACAGGTACTTCCAGCCGCCGTCGGCGACGATGAACGCGATGTCCGCGCTCTCGCCCGCCTTCACGGCCTTCTTGCCGACACCGATCGCGGCGTGCAGCGCCGCGCCCGTGGAGACGCCGGCGAAGATGCCCTCCAGCTGGAGGAGTTCGCGGGTACGGGTGACCGCGTCGGCCGAGCCGACGGAGAAGCGGGTGGTGAGGACCGACGCGTCGTACAGCTCGGGGACGAAGCCCTCGTCGAGGTTGCGCAGCCCGTAGACGATGTCGTCGTAGCGCGGTTCGGCCGCCACGATCTGGATGCCGGGGCGCTGTTCGCGCAGGAAGCGGCCGACGCCCATCAGCGTGCCCGTCGTGCCGAGTCCGGCCACGAAGTGCGTGATGGAGGGCAGGTCGGCGAGGATCTCGGGGCCCGTGGTCGCGTAGTGCGCGCCCGCGTTGTCGGGGTTGCCGTACTGGTAGAGCATCACCCAGGACGGGTTCTCGGCCGCCAGCTCCTTGGCCACGCGCACCGCCGTGTTGGAGCCGCCCGCCGCCGGTGAGGAGACGATCTCGGCGCCCCACATGGCGAGCAGGTCGCGCCGCTCCTGGGAGGTGTTCTCCGGCATGACGCAGACGATGCGGTAGCCCTTGAGCTTGGCCGCCATCGCGAGCGAGATGCCGGTGTTCCCGCTGGTCGGCTCCAGGATGGTGCAGCCCGGGGTGAGCCTGCCGTCCTTCTCGGCCTGTTCGACCATGTGGAGCGCGGGCCGGTCCTTGACGGAGCCGGTCGGATTGCGGTCCTCCAGCTTGGCCCAGATCCGCACGTCGTCCGAGGGCGACAGCCGCGGCAGCCGCACCAGGGGTGTGTTGCCGACGGCGGCCAGCGGGGTGTCGTACCGCATCAGACCGCGTGCGCTTCGAGGGCGCCGCCGGCCACGGCGGGCAGGATCGTCACGCTGTCGCCGTCGGAGACGGGGGTGGAGACGCCGTCGAGGAAGCGGACGTCCTCGTCGTTCAGGTAGACGTTCACGAAGCGGCGCAGCTGGTTGTCGGCGGCAGGGTCGATGAGGCGGCCGCGGATGCCGGCGTGGCGGGTGTCGAGATCGGCGAACAGCTCGGCGAGGGTGGCGCCGCTGCCCTGGACGGCCTTGGCTCCGTCGGTGTAGGTGCGGAGGATGGTCGGGATGCGGACCTCGATGGCCATGGCGTTCGGCTCCTGTCAGGGGGAGGGTGCACTGTCCGGGAAGGGTGGCGCGCGGCTCGGGCCCCCGCGCGCGGGGGTGGGGCGAGTTCGGGATGGTGCGGGTGCGGCTGGTGCCTGGAGCGGCGGGAAGCCGGGCGGGGCCGGTCAGCCGGCGGTCGCGGCGCCGGGACAGATGGCGCTGGCGAGGCGGCACAGGTCGACGTGCAGCCGCGCCACGAGCAGCGGTGTGCTCGGCGTCTTGTCGCTCACGTCCTGGGGAACCATGAGGTCATCGTATCGATTCCCGGTTCGCATCCAGATAAGCGATCTCGACTGGTGGACGAGGCACGTTCGCCAGTTGGACGGATTGCTGGAAACTGTCCTGGTTACGGCAGATATGTGACGGTCGGCGCGCCGGTCGTGGGGTGGGTGCTGACCTCGGCCGACACCTCGTAGACAGCGGCCAGCAGCCCGGGGGTGAGGACGTCGCGGGGTGTGCCGGACGCCACGACGCGGCCCGCCTGGAGGACGTAGAGCCGGTCGCAGTAGTACGCGGCGAGGTTCAGGTCGTGCAGGGCGAGCAGGTTGGTGGTCCCCGACCGGCTGATCAGCGTGAGGATGTCGAGCTGGTAGCGGATGTCGAGGTGGTTGGTCGGCTCGTCCAGCACGAGCAGGGCCGGCTGCTGGACCAGGGCGCGGGCGACGAGCGCGCGCTGGCGTTCGCCGCCGGACAGGGACGGGAAGGTGCGGTCGGCGAGCGGGCGGATGCCGACCCGGTCGAGCGCCGCGTCGGCCAGGGCGGCGTCCGCCGCGTTGTCCGCCTCCCAGAAGCGCTTGTGCGGGGAGCGGCCCATGGCGACGACTTCACGGACGGTGAGTTCGAAGTCGGTCTGTCCGTCCTGCGGGACGGTCGCGAGCCGCTGGGCGCGGGCCTTGTGGGTCATGGTGTGCAGATCGGCGCCGTCGAGGAGGGCGTGTCCCGCGGTGGGCCGCAACGTGCCGTAGACGCAGCGCAGGAGGGTGGTCTTGCCGCTGCCGTTGGGCCCGACGAGCCCGATCGTCTCGCCGGGGGCCGCCGTCAGGTCGACGGCATGGACGAGTTCGTGGCCGTCCACGGAGTAGGACAGCCCTTCCACCCGCAGCTCGGCGCTCATGCGGGGGCTCCTTCGGGACGGCGGCGCATCAGCCACAGGAAGAACGGGCCGCCGATGAGCGCGGTCAGGACACCGACGGGGACGTCCTGCGGCGCTGCGACGGTACGGGCGGCGAGGTCGGCGACGACCAGCACCACGGCCCCGCCGAGCGCGGCGACCGGCAGCAGGCCGCGGTGTCCGGCGCCGACGACCGCGCGGGCCGCGTGCGGTACGAGCAGTCCGATGAAGCCGACGGCGCCGCTCGCCGCGACCATGACGCCGGTCACGAGCGAGGCGACGACGAAGACGGCCGCCCGGAACGCCCCGGCGTTCAGACCGAGCACGCTCGCGCCCTCCTCCCCCACCAGCAGCAGGTCGAGGGGCCGGGCCAGGGTCATCAGCAGCGCCGTCCCGGCGAGCAGGACGACGCCGGGCAGGACGAGCGTGCCCCAGCGGGCGCTGCCCAGACCGCCGAGTGTCCAGTACAGGGCCTCCTGGAACTGCTCGGGCCGGGCGGCGACGACCAGCAGGAGGGTGGTGAGCGCCGAGAGGATGTACGAGACGGTCACCCCGGCCAGGACGAGCCTGCCGCCGGTCATGGCGCCACCCCTGCGGGCGAGGCTGTAGACGAGGGCGAGGGCGACGAGCGAGCCGGCGAAGGCGGCGGCCGGCATGGCGACGGTGGTGGTCACTCCCCCGCCGATGCCGAGGACGAGCACGGCCACGGCGCCGGTCGACGCGCCGGAGGAGATGCCGAGCAGGAACGGGTCGGCGAGCTTGTTGCGCACCAGCGCCTGGAGGACCGTCCCGACGACGGCGAGCCCCGCGCCGACGATCGCGCCGAGCAGCACCCTGGGCAGCCGTACGTCGAGGACGATGGTCCGGTACGGGCTCGGCGCGGCCCGCCCGGTGAGGGCGGCGACGACCTCGCCGGGCCCGATCCGTACGGAGCCGAGCGCGAGCCCGGCGACGACGGCGACGGCGAGCGCGGCGACGAGACAGCCGAGCACGAGCGGGTAGCGCAGCCGCCCGTGCCCTCGCGGGCCGGGCGTGACCGGTGCGCCCGATATGCCGGACGGGCCTGGCGGGGTGGTGCGGGGCACGGCGCTACTTCACAGTTCCGGGGTGGAGCTGGGCCGCGAGTTTCGCGACGGCGTCGGGGGCACGTACGCCGAGGACGACGCTGGACAGCGGCATCACGGCGAACCGCTTGTTCTTGATCGCGGGTACGTCGGCGAGCACCGGGTCGTCGGTGAGCCGCTTCTCCTTCTGGGCGACCGTCGTCGAGCCGTAGTCGTAGATGACGACGGCCTGCGGCTTGCGGGCGACCACCTGTTCCCAGGTGGCGTCGCCGAACGACTTGTCCAGGTCGGCGAAGACGTTGGCGCCGCCCGCGCGGGTGATGAGTTCGTTGCCGATGCCGGCGCCGCCCGCGGTGAACGCGGTCTTGTCGCCGCTGTCGTAGACGAAGACGGAGACGGGCTTGACGCCCTTGAGCTTGGCGGCCGTCCCCGCGACGGTGGCGCGGGCCCGCGTGATCCACTTCTCCGCGCGGTCGGGGACGCCGAAGGTCCGGCCGACCTCCCGTACCTCCTGGTAGACGTCGTCCATGGTGACGGCGCCCTTGGTGCAGCTCTCGATGTTGAGCCGGGTGTCGATGCCCGCGCCCTTCAGGTCGTCGCGCGCGCGGCCGTCCTTGGCGTCGAAGGCGCTGGCGTAGCCGCCGTAGACGAAGTCGGGATCGGCGGCGAGCAGCTTCTCCTTGGAGGGGTACTCCTTGGCGAGCACCGGCACGCTCTTGTACGCGGCGGCGTAGGCGGGCGAGATCGTGTCGTCCAGGTAGGCGGTGCCGACCAGGGATTTTCGCAGGCCGAGCGCGAGCATGACCTCGGTGGCGTGCTGGTTCATGGTGACGACGCGCCGGGGCGGTGCCTGGTAGGTCGTCTTCACACCGCAGTTGGTGACGGTGTAGGGGAAGCCGGGGGCGGCTGCCTTCGCGGCGCTCGCCGCCGGCTTGTCCGTCGAGCCGCACGCGGCGACCGGTACCAGCAGGGCGGGGAGCGCGGCGGCTATGAGCGCGCGGCGGAGCGTGGGCGGGACTGACGGCATGGCTGAGCACTCCTCCGGGGGGATTTCCGCGTCCCCTGGCTGGTGGAAGAAGGGCGGCAGGTCAGTTCCTGGCTGCCAAGCGGATTCGCTTGGTCACAGTGGCGGGACCGCGCCGGACTCGCACCGGCTTCCTGGCTCCTGCCGCCTCGGGTAGGGGGTCAGTCTCTCAGACGACCGTGACGTCCTCTTCGGTGACCTTGCCGTCCACGATCCGGTAGGAGCGGAACTGGAACGGCCCGAGACCGTCGCTGTCGGCGGTCGAGACCAGCACGTAGTGCGCCTCGGGCTCGTTGGCGTAGCTGATGTCCGTACGGGACGGGTACGCCTCGGTCGCGGTGTGCGAGTGGTAGACGATCACCGGGGTCTCGTCGCGGTCGTCCAGGTCGCGGTAGAGCTTCAGCAGGTCCGCCGAGTCGAATTCGTAGAAGGTGGGCGAGCGTGCCGCGTTGAGCATGGGGACGAACCGCTCGGGCCGGTCGGAGCCCTCGGGTCCCGCGACCACGCCGCAGGCTTCGTCGGGATGATCGCGGCGTGCGTGCGCGACGATCTGGTCGTACAGAGCCTGGGTGATGGTCAGCATGAGTGAAATATAGGACGGGCGAGCGCCGGGCCACCGGGTAGGCCCTACTCGACGGGTGCGTAGGCGCCCGCCTCTTCCCCGGTGGTGACGGTGCGGCGCTTGAGCAGCTGCCAGCCGCCCACCAGACCCACCGCCCACAGGGCGCCCACGTACAGGCAGACGCGCGCTTCGTGGTCGTAGGCGATCAGGCAGGTGACGAAGGCGAGGAAGGCGAGGGCGACCCAGCTCAGCACCGCGCCGCCGGGGGCCGGGAACGCGGAGGCGGGCAGCCGGCCCGCTTCGACGGCGCGGCGGTAGCGGATGTGGCTGGCGAGGATCATCATCCAGGTCCAGATGCCGGCGGCGGTGCCCACCGACGTCACGTACCCGAACGCCTTCTCGGGGACGAGGTAGTTGAGGATGACGCCGATGCCCATCAGGGCGACGGAGACGCTGATGCCGAAGGCGGGGGTGCGGCGCGAGTTGAGTCTGCCGAACGCCTTGGGCGCCTCGCTGTTGACGGCGAGCGCGCGCAGCATCCGGCCCGTCGAGTACATGCCGGAGTTGCAGGACGACAGGGCCGCCGTGAGGACGACGAAGTTGACGATGCCGGCGGCGAGCGGGATGCCGATCTTCTCGAAGGCGTAGACGAAGGGGCTGACGCCGGCGGAGAACTCGGTCCAGCGGACCACGGCGAGCAGGACGGTCAGCGAGCCGACGTAGAAGATGATGATCCGCCAGGGCAGCGTGTTGATGGCCTTGGGGAGGGTCTTCTCCGGGTTCTGCGACTCGCCTGCCGTGACGCCGACGACCTCGACGGCGAGGTAGGCGAACATCACGCCTTGCAGGGTCATCAGGCTGGAGCCGATGCCGTGCGGGAAGACCCCGCCCTGCGAGACGAGATTGCCGGGGGCCGCGGTGGCACCGGCGTCGGAGAAGCCGAGGGTGAGGACGCCGAGCCCGATGACGATCATGCCGATGATGGCGGTGACCTTGATCATCGAGAACCAGAACTCGACCTCGCCGAAGATCTTCACCGAGATCAGATTCACCCCGAAGAGCACCAGCAGGAAGACGAGCGAGCTGACCCACTGCGGGATCTGCGGGAACCAGAAGTGGATGTAGATCGCGGCGGCCGTCAGTTCGGCCATGCCGGTGACCACCCACATCAGCCAGTACGTCCAGGCGGTGGCGTAGCCGAAGAACGGGCCGAGGAACTCGCGCGCGTACTCGGCGAACGAGCCGGACACCGGGCGGTAGAGCAGCAGTTCGCCCAGCGCCCGCATGATGAAGAAGATGACGACGCCGGCGAGGGCGTACATCAGGATGATGCTCGGCCCCGCCTTGGCGATGTTGGCGCCCGCGCCCATGAACAGACCGACGCCGATCGCGCCGCCGATCGCGATCATCTGGATCTGCCGGCTGCCGAGCCCGCGTGCGTAGCCCTCGTCGCCTTCGCCCGGCCGGCCGGTCTCGTCGCTCTCGACGGGTGTGGTCATCGTGGAGTGCCCTTTCGCCGTGCGGTCAGCACTCAGGACCTATCACGGCGAAGGGTTCATTTCGGGCAACCGCGCGGCCCGTCAGGGCATCATCGTCTCCACGAGCGTCTCCTGGAGCGCGCCGAGCCACAGATACGCCATGACCATCGGCTTGCGCGGGTCGGAGTCGGGCAGCCGGTACAGCTCGCCGCCCTCGTCCTCGTCCGTGACGTCGAGCCGGGTGCCGATCGTCAGCCGCAGGTCGTTGAGGGCGCCGAGCCAGTGGGCGCACTCGTCGGGGGTCAGTTTCAGTACGGCGTCACCGGCGCCGGACGCGGTGAGCGCGTCCAGGGAGCGGACGACGGCGACCCCGTCGGCGCGCTTGCGGTCGCGCAGGTCGTTCTCCGTGAAGCGCCTGAACTCGGAGGAGAACTCCCGCAGTTCCTCGTCGTCGTCCCCGTAGGCGTCGGGAAACAGCCGGGCCAGCGCCGGGTCGGCGGGCGGTTCGCTGGGGCCCTCGGTGAACAGCGCGGCGAGCGGGTCCGTGCCCTCGGCCGGCTCGTCGGCGGGGCCGATCAGCTCCAGCAGCTGGACGGCGAGCGAGCGCAGGATGGAGATCTCGACCTCGTCGAGCGCGACGGCGGCGCCGCCGCCGGGTACGGCCTCGAAGTGCCCGGCCATCAGTCGCGGTCCTGCGTGAGGGTCGCCCACAGGCCGAAGCCGTGCATCGCCTGCACGTCGCGTTCCATCTCCTCGCGGCTGCCGCTGGACACGACGGCCCTGCCCTTGTGATGGACGTCGAGCATCAGCTTGTTCGCCTTGTCCTTGGAGTAGCCGAAGTAGGTCTGGAAGACGTACGCCACGTAACTCATGAGGTTGACCGGGTCGTTGTGGACGATCGTCAGCCAGGGGACGTCCGGCTCCGGGACGACGGAGGTCTCCTGTGCGGATTCAGGGAGTTCGATCTCAGTCGGAGCAACACTCACGGTTCGGGACGACCTTCTTCTCTCGCCGGTCCTGCCGGATCTTCGCGGCGCCGCAGGCGCCCACAAGTCCATGCTGCCACCCAGGAGCCCCTGTCGCACAAACGGACCATCGAAATCGTCACTCTGACGAGTATTGGGGGTAGCATCAAAATATGAACACTCCGGACCTAGGGCTCCCGGTGGACGTGCCGTCGACCGCGCTCTTCACCGACCAGTACGAGCTGACGATGCTGCAGGCGGCACTGCGAGCGGGTACGGCCGACCGCCGCTCGGTCTTCGAGGCCTTCACCCGGCGGCTGCCCGAGGGGCGCCGCTACGGGGTCGTCGCGGGCACCGGCCGGGTCCTGGACGCCGTGGAGAACTTCCGGTTCGACGCGGACGTGCTGGGCTTCCTGCGGGAGCAGCGGATCGTCGACGAACCGACACTCGAATGGCTGGCCTCCTACCGCTTCAGCGGCGACATCTGGGGCTACCCGGAGGGCGAGGTGTACTTCCCCGGCTCGCCGATCCTGCGGGTCGAGGGCTCCTTCGCCGAGTGCGTCCTGCTGGAGACCGTGATCCTGTCGATCCTCAACCACGACTCGGCCATCGCCGCCGCGGCCTCCCGGATGTCGGCGGCGGCCGGGGGGCGCGGTCTGATCGAGATGGGCGCCCGGCGTACGCACGAGCTGGCGGCCGTCGCCGCCTCGCGCGCCGCGTACGTGGGCGGCTTCGACACCACGTCCGACCTCGCCGCGGGCTTCCGCTACGGCATCCCCACCGTCGGCACGAGCGCACACGCCTTCACCCTGCTGCACGACAGCGAGCGCGACGCGTTCCAGGCGCAGGTGGACTCGCTCGGCCGTGGCACGACGCTGCTGGTCGACACGTACGACGTGACCGAGGCGGTGCGGACGGCCGTCGAGATCGCCGGGCCCGAACTGGGCGCGGTACGGATCGACTCGGGCGACCTGCTGCTGGTCGCGCACCGGGTGCGCCAGCAGCTGGACGAGCTGGGCGCCGTCAACACCAAGATCGTGGTCACCTCCGACCTGGACGAGTACGCCATCGCCTCACTGGCGGCGGCCCCGGTCAACGCGTACGGCGTCGGTACGCAGCTGGTCACCGGCAGCGGGCAGCCCACCTGCTCGATGGTCTACAAGATCGTCGCCCGCGCGCAGTCCGCCGACCCGAAGGCGCCGCTGCAGCCCGTGGCGAAGAAGTCCACCGGCGGGAAGACCTCGATCGGCGGGCGCAAGTGGGCGGCGCGCCGGCTGGACGCCGAGGGGTACGCGGAGGCGGAGGTCCTCGGCACCGGTCCTGTCCCCGCCGACCTGCTGGACAGGCAGCTGCTGGTCGAGCTGGTCAAGGGCGGCGAGGTCGTCGCGCGCGAGCCGCTGGACGCGGTGCGCGAGCGGCACATCGCGGCCCGCGCCGGACTGCCGATGTCGGCGATCCAGCTCTCCAGGGGCGAGCCGGTCATCCCGACGGAATACATCTGACGAGCGCATATGCCCGAGGTGGGTGACCGGCCGTGTCTGAGCGCAATACGTACGATGTGCGCCGGTTGCGGCATGGGCACCCGCTTCCAGGGCAGGCATCGAGACGTGATGAGAGGTCGATCCCCCTCCCGCAAGGCGGTCGCGAACTCTAGGCTCGAAACCACCGGTCAAGGCCGAACCCCACGTGAGGACATTTCCGCCATGCATCGCGCACTGATCGTCGTCGACGTGCAGAACGACTTCTGCGAGGGCGGCAGCCTCGCGGTGGCCGGAGGCGCCGATGTCGCCGCCGCGGTCACCGACCTGATAGGTCAGTCGACGGCCGGCTACCGCCATGTGGTGGCCACCCGCGACCACCACGTCAACCCCGGCAACCACTTCGCCAAGCCCCCGGCCACGCCGGACTACGTCCACACCTGGCCGGTCCACTGCGTGGCCGGCACGGAGGGCGTGGGCTTCCACCCCAACTTCGCCCCGGCCGTCGCGTCCGGCGCGATCGACGCGGTCTTCGACAAGGGCGCGTACTCGGCCGCGTACAGCGGCTTCGAAGGCGCCGACGAGAACGGTCTGGGCCTGGCGGAGTGGCTGCGGTCGCACCATGTCACGGCGGTCGACGTGGTCGGCATCGCGACGGATCACTGCGTACGGGCCACGGCGCTGGACGCGGCCCGCGAGGGCTTCGGTACGCATGTGCTGCTGGACCTGACGGCGGGTGTCGCCGAGGCGACGACCGAGCGCGCCCTTGAGGAGCTGGCCGAGGCCGGTGTCGAACTGAGCGGCAAGCCGGTGGTCCGCCCGGCCTAGGGGCGCCCCGCCCAGGTCGCTCCGCCGCCGCCGGGGGCCTTGTCGGTGGGTCTCAGTGGCCTGCCCTGGCCACGGCCGCCCGGGGCCGCAGCAGGGCCCGTATCGGCTGCCACAGCTCCTCCTGGCACTCCGGGGTGCCCCGCCACAGCAGGCCGTCCGGATGGTGCAGGACGGCCGTGATCTCGTCCAGCGTCGGTGGCTCCGCGTTACCGCGCAGATACACCGCGCGCAAGCCGAGATTCCGCAGCCTGGTCAGGGCGCGGGCGCGATTTCCGGCATGGACGAGCACCCGTACGGTGCCGCCCTCGGCCGCGGGTCTCGGCAGGGTCAGTGCCACCACCACGCTGCCGTTCGGAAGCTTGCTGAAGCCTCCACCTGCCATGGTTTTCCTCTCCCCCGGGAGGCGCCGTGAGACGCCGTGTCAATAAGAGATCCGTAGACGCACCTAAACACGAACGGCCGCCGCCCGCTAGAGGGCGACGGCCGATCATGCTCTGACCTGCGGTGATACGGATTATCGGGTGGAGGGACCGACCTTGACCGTTATGGTCGACCCGCTGATCGGCTGGTCGACAATGCTGATCTTGGTGTTGGTGTCAGGAACCTGGACGCTGCCGCCCGGGTTGCCCTTGTCCCAGTAGGTGCCCTTGTGATCATCGAAGGCGGTGAGCCCGCCGAGCGGCTTGATCTTGGTCGGGACGTTGGCGTTGTGCAGCGTGAAGCCCGGCGTCGGCCACCAGCTGAAGGCCGAGTCGTACGCCTGGATCCTGTTGCGCATCACCGTGCCGTTGGACCACTTCAGCGGCTTCGGGTGGGCGTCGACCGGCAGGATGAGACCCGAACCCGGGTGGACGCTGGTGTTGTTGTCCTTCTGCGAGGTGTCCCAGTACCAGATCAACAGGCCGTTCTGGTACGGGTAGTGCTCGACCCAGCCGTCCTTCGGCGCGGTGAAGCCGAAGTTGTACGGGCCGGTCTTCAGCGTGGTGTCGTACGAGACGTACTGACGGTTCTCAGCGATGTAGTACTGGTCGTACTCCTTGCTGAAGGACTCGCCGATACGCGAGAAGCCCGCCGCGGTCCACGCCGGGTCCGCGGTCTCCGCGTTGTCGGTGAACAGCGCGGCGCCGTCGGCGTTGACGCTGATCGTGTCGGCGGCGAAGCCCTTCAGGGCCACCCCACCGTCCGTCTGGTAGCGGAAGCGCAGGTCGAACTTCTTGCCCGCGTAGGCGTCGAGCGAGTACGACAGCGGCTTGTACGTGCCCGAAGTACCGCTCAGCGCCGGCTTGTCGCTGCCGTCACGCCCGATGGGCGCACCGTCGGCGGTGCCGTCGAGCACGGTCCAGTTGGCGCCGCCGTCCGTGGACGCCTCGGCGTACAGGTAGTCGTAGCCCTCTTCGATGTCCCACCAGCCCTGGAGGTCCAGGGACGCGGTCGACTTGCCGGTCAGGTCGACGACACGCGTCAAGGTGTTCTTGAGGTTGTCGCCCGAGTCGCTCCACCACTGGGTGGCGCCCTCGGCGGGCTTCACCACGGTCGTGGTCTCCGACTTCTTGGGCAGCTCGACGACGAGCGCCTGGGGGTTCTTCGTGTTGTACTCCGAAACACCCAGCTTGGCGGTCGACTTGGTGGCCGCCTTGCCCTCGGCGTAGTTGAGCCAGCCGAGCTGCAGCTTGTCCCACGCGGTCATGTCGCCCGGCAGGTCACCGATCGCGTTCTTGCCGGTGCCCAGCCAGGAACCCGACGACATCAGGTCCCAGAACGACGTGGAGTTCTCGCCGCCCGCGGTGTCGTAGTTGTCGGGCAGGCCGAGGTCGTGGCCGTACTCGTGGGCGAAGACCCCGAGTCCGCCGTTCTCCGGCTGCATGGTGTAGTCGCCGACCCAGATGCCGGAGTTGCCGATCTGGGTACCGCCGGACTTGTTGTCCGCCGGACCAGTGGCGCCCGCGTCCGTGCCGTACGCGTACCAGCGGTGCGCCCACAGGGCGTTGGTGCCCTCGGCGCCGCCGCCCGCCGACTCGTCCTCACCGGCGTGCACGATCTGGAAGTGGTCGATGTAACCGTCGGGCTCGTTGAAGTTGCCGTCGCCGTCGTAGTCGTACCGGTCCCACTGGTCGTACTGGGCGAGGTCCGCCTTGATCTGGGCGTCGGTCTTGCCCGCGGCCTTCTGCTGCGCCGCGAAGGCGGTGACGCCGTCGCGGACGGTGTCCCAGACGTTGTTGCAGTTGGTGTCGCCGCAGTAGTTCGAGCCGTAACGGGCCTCGTTGTAGGGGACCTTGACCCAGGCGGTGACCTCACCGTCGACCGAGTAGCGCCCGGAGGACGTCTTCTCGTAGTACGTCTTCAGCGAGTTCTTCTGCTTGCCGGTCTTCTTGTCCTTGCCCTCACCGAAGTAGAGGTCCTGGAAGTGCTGCTGGTTGTAGTCGGCCTGCCAGTCGGTGGAGTTGTCCACCTTGCGGTCAGGCTCGGCTATCTCGTTGTGCTGCGGGCCGGGGGTGCCGCCGTACTTCTTGACCGGCGCCTCGGGCCCGGCGCCGTCCGGGTCGTACATCGTGGTGTCGTCGACCTGGTCGCCGAACTCCACGAGGATGGTGAAGATCTTGTCGGTCTTCTCGCGGCCCAGCTCGACGTACTTCTTGCTGCCGAGCTTCACGACCTGCGAGCCGCCGTGCTTCTCCAGCTTCGCGCGGCCGGACAGGACCTTGTCCATCGCGGCCTTGCGCTCGGCCGCCTGCTTCTTGCTGAAGGGTCCGTCGAGATCGTGGTCGACCAGGCCCTTCTGGGGCTGGGGGTCGTGCCGTTCGATCTGGGCCGATCCGGAGGTGGGGTTCGCCTCGGCCTGGGCCGGTGAGAAGGCTGACGCCGTCGCCGCGGTCGCGGCAAGGGCCACGAACACCGCCCCGAAACGTCTCGCCCGTCGATTGCTGATCACTTGATGGTTGATCCTCCCCCGCGCTCGCTGCTCGCGGACCGGGAGTTGGGGGATCCGCGCGCGTATGCGCGACATAAGTGGCGCTATTCGACCGGAGTTGGCGGAGAAAAGACAGTCTTGACTTGTGCACAGCAAGTGCACTATGTAGTAGTCCATTTCCGCTATCCGGACGTCCACCATGTCCGACACGGGCGCACTGTCCCCCGAAGTTGGGGGGTCGCGTGAATCGATGCGCCCCCCGTGCACCGGCACCGTGGGTTAGGTCACGCTTACTACACGTGCCAGTCGGGCATCCACCGTCGTAGAGTCGCTTCGTAGTGCGACCTGGTGCCGAGATACGCGAGACACCCATACAGACGTTCCGAGGGACGGATACAGCCATGCCGCGTCCGAATGCCGCACAGCTCGCCTACGGTTCCGCCACTGTCATCTGTTCGACGCTGGCCATGCTGCTTCTCTCCGGTACGACGTCCGGCATCGGCGTGGCCGTCATCGCACTGGCCGCGCTCGCGCTCGGCCTGCTCGTGGCGGTGACCGTACCGATGCCACGCCGTACGGAGGCGGCGGCGCAGGAGTCGGCGACCGCCGACAGCGCCCAGACGTCCATGGGGGCCCCTGCCTCGGCGGCTCCGGCGCCTTCTTCGCGGCGCACCCAGGTCGCCGCGGTCGGCCGGCCGCACTCCGTGCGCCGGTAGGCCCCTCTTCGCTCCGGTTCTCCGACTCCCCCAGCTCTAGGTGTTCGCTACGACGACCACCGTTCTCGCCGCCTTGTCGTGCCAGCCCTGTTTGTAGGGCCGGCTCGCCAGGATCGTGACGATGATGACGAGCCACCAGATGCAGTAGCAGCAGAGCAGCGCGGGCAGCCACAGCACGGCGGCGCGCAGCAGCGAGGCGTTCGTCTTCGGCAGCGTGCCGTCGTTGAGCATGCCCACCCGCAGTCCCAGCCAGCGCTTGCCGAGGGTCTGCCCCGACCTGCTGATCATCAGCGTGTCGTAGCCGACGTACGCGATGATCGAGATCAGCGACCAGAGCCACTGCCTGCCGGTGTTGACCTGGTCGTTGAAGTTGTCCCACTCGCTGTTGCCGTTCGACGTCGACACATGGAAGCCGCCGACCGCCAGCGAGATGATCGCCAGCGGGATCAGGATGATCAGCGCGTCGATGATCCGGGCGAGCAGCCGCCTGCCGAAGGGCGCGAGCGGCGGCATCCCGCTGAGCGGATCCGAACCGTCGCCGCCGTACGGACCGCCGCCGTAGGGGCCGCCACCGCCGGCGGGGTCTCCGCCGCCGTAGGGACCGCCCGCGTACGGGCCGCCGCCGCCGAACTCGTTCGGGTTGTACGGCGGGGGTGAGTCACCGCCGTACGGCGACCCGGGCGTCGGCTCGTGCGGGGGCTGCGGCCTCTTCCGGAACGGGTCGTCATCCGGCGACTGACCGGGCGTCGGCTGATCGTTGCTCATGAGGGCAGTGCACCGCGCGCGGAAGGCGCCCGCAACGGCAGCACCCGCCGTTCGGACGAACGGTCGTCAGCGCGAGGTCACCGGGGAGTCACCTGGCCACGAAGGTGCGGGCCGCCTTGTCGTGCCAGCACTGCCGCCACGGGCGGTCGAACAGGCACCACAGCACGTTGAAGACGCCCACGACGAGCACCCCCAGCACGCTGTAGACCAGCCAGCGGCGCAGCGCGGCGCCGAAGCCCGGGGCCTCGTGCGACTCGATGCCGCAGACCCGCAGACCGCAGAGCTTCTTGCCGAGCGTGCGGCCCCACTTCCCGGTCGGCAGCGCCTCGTAGAGGATCCCGACGACCAGCAGCGCGCCGACCAGAGCGCCGAGGTAGCCGCCGGTCGTGCCGTCGAGCAGCCAGACCGTGACCGTACGGCCGGTCTGCCTGGCCGCGTCGATCTTCTCGTCGACATGGGTCTTGGCCTTGGCCGCGAGCGGTACGGCGACGGCGCCGACGATCGCGCCCAGCACGACCGTGTCGATCAGCCGCGCCAGGAACCGCTTGCCGAGGCCCGCGGGGCGGGACGCGGCCTGGGCCTGCGCCATCTGCAGGAACGGGTCGGCGGCCGGCGGCTTCCACGGGACGACGGGCGGCTCGGCGCCGGCCGG
>NZ_JTIY01000001.1:3427951-3437311 GCF_000818175.1 Streptomyces sp. AcH 505 | reverse complement strand
CGGCCGGGAGCGCCGGGGTGGCGGGCGGCTGCGCCAGTTCGCGCACCTGCCGGGCCCAGGGGGCGGACGCTTCCTGCGGCCGGCGAGGCTGCTGGGACTGTGCGGGGAGCTGCGGCCGGTCCGGCGCGGGTGACGCCGCGGAGGCCGGGGGCGCTTCCTCCTCGCCCTTCGCCCGGCGGGCGGCGCGCAGGGCCCGGATGGCCATGGTGCTGTCCACGGCGGGCGGCTGGTTCCGGCCCGGGGCCTGGTCCGGGTTCTGATCCGGGTCCGCGTTCTGCGGGCGGTTCGCCTCCGGCCGGCCGGCGCCGATCCCGGCGCCGCGCCCGGGGCTGATGCCGCGTCGCATGGCGCGGATCGCGACCGTACCGTCACTCGGCGGCTCGCCTTCGCCGTCGCCGGACGCCGGCGGCGCGATGGCACGGGGCGTATGAGGCGTGTGGGGTGTACGGGGCGTGTCGGCGGCCCTCTGCGCCGGGCCGGGCACGCGGGGGTCCGGCGCACCCCAGGAGACGCGGTGGTCGCGCTCGCCGCCGAAGCCGGTCTGCCGGGAGACGTCGGCCTGCCACACGGAAGCGGGCTCCTGGCGGGGGTCCTCGGGCGGGTCCTCGTCGAAGAAGACGGGCCCGGTCTCCTCGACCGCGGGGGTGGCAGGTCCCCGCCCCGGCTGGCCCTGGGCCGCGGGACCCGGCTGCTGCGGGGCTGCGCCGCTGCCCTCGGGGGCGGGCCGGCTCGTACCGGGCACCCAGGCGGCGCCGTTCCAGTACCGGACGTACCCGGGGATCGACGGGTCCGGATAAAACCCTTCCCGGGGTGCGGTCCCACCGTCACCAGGGGGAGTAGCCACTGACCCCAACTCCGTTCCACTCACCAAGCGCCGTGTCCAAGGGAGACATTAACGAAGAACGCACCAGGCGGAAGAAAGAGACCAACACATCGACCGCATTCGGGGGTTGGCTCGCCAGGGTGTGCTATCCACCGACGTCAGTACTTCCCCGCAAAAGCCGGTCCGACCCCTTGACCCCTTTGCATCAGGTGCATGACAGTCGATGGTGAGAGCGCTCTCAAAACCAACTCCCCCACTCCCGACCCCCTCTCCTCCCCCACCCCCCGCTCCACTCCCCCCACAACCGAAGGCAGCCCCCCATGGCCCCCTTGGCACGAACTCCCCGCCGTCGTCTGCCGGCGTTCCTCGCCGCCCTGTCCCTCGCCCTGACCGGACTCGTCGGCCTCACGGCCACCTCGGCGTCCGCCGGCACCGCCCCCGTCGTTTCGGCCGACACGGCCGGTTCGGCGGCGGCCGACTGGACCACCGTCTTCCGGGACGACTTCAACGGCGCGGCCGGCACCGGCCTGAACCGGGCGGACTGGCTGTACGACCTCGGCACCAGTTACCCCGGCGGCGCCGGTAACTGGGGTACGGGCGAGATCGAGGTCTCCACCGACTCGACCGACAACGTCTACCAGGACGGCGACGGCCATATGGTGATCAAGCCGATCAAGGACGCCGCCGGGCAGTGGACCTCCGGCCGTGTCGAGACGCAGCGCACCGACTTCGGCGCACCGGCCGGCGGCCAGGTCGAGATCAGCGCCTCGCTCCAGCAGCCCAACCCGGCGAGCGGGCTGGGTTACTGGCCCGCCTTCTGGGCGATGGGGGCGGACGCGCGGCCGGTCAGCGCGACCAACTGGCCGAGCATCGGCGAGCTGGACATCATGGAGGACGTCAACGGGCTCAGCCAGCACTCGACGACCTTCCACTGCGGACAGTGGGCCGGTGAGTGCCACGACCCCGACGGCATCAGCAGCGGTCTGCAGCCGTGCGACGGCTGCCAGACGGGCTACCACACGTACTCCGTCATCGTGGACCGCACGAACGCCGCTGCCGAGCAGCTGCGGTTCTACCTGGACGGGGTCCAGACGTTCGCCGTGAACCAGAGCGAGGTCTCGACCGCGACCTGGCAGGCCGCCGTCGACCACGGCTTCTTCGCCATCTTCGACGTCGCGATCGGCGGCTCGTACCCGAACAAGGTCTGCGGCTGCACCTCGCCGTCGGCCGACATCAGCTCGGGCGCCGGCATGAGCGTGGACTGGTTCGCCGTCAACGTCAGCCAGTCGTAGCGCGGTCGCGGGCGGTCGGCGGGCTGTCGCGGCCGGGTGGGGTGAGGTGGCGGGTCAGTGGTGCCGCGCCGTCTCCCACAGGGCGGCGGCCACCGCCACCTCCGTACCGGCGAGACCCACCGACGAGAACAGCGTGATCTGCTCGGCGTCCGTCCTGCCCGGGGTGGCCCCCGCCAGGACGGCGCCGAGGTCCACCATCCGGTCGACCGGCAGGACGTGCGGCTCGGGGTAGCCGGCGGCCTGGGCGACCGAGTCCGTGACGAGCACCGCGGCCCGGTCGGCCAGCGCGGCGGGCACCTCGTGGCGCGAGAGGGTCTTGGGGCCGAGCGTCGTGACATGCGTGCCGGGCGCGATCCAGTCCGCTTCGAGGACGGGCACGCGGCTGTCGGTGGCGACGACGACCACGTCACGGTCGCGTACGGCCTCCTCGACCCCGGCGACGGCGCGTGCGGTGAGGCCCAGTTCGTCGGCGGCCCTGCGGGCGAAGCTCTCGGCGCGCTCGATATGACGGGCCGTCACGAGGACGTCCGTGATCTGCCGGACCTCGCGCACCGCCCACAGCTGGGCCCACGCCTGGGTACCGGCGCCCACCATGCCGAGCGCGACGGGTTCGGGTCTGGCGAGGGTGTCGACGGCCACGGCGCCGATGGCGCCCGTCCGCCGCGAGCCCAGCTCCGAGCCGTGCACCAGGGCGCGCAGATCGCCGTCGTCGGAGCCCCACACGGCCACGAGCTGTTCGGCGTCGGCGCGGGTGACGTACGCGCGGAAGCCGAGGACGCCCTGCTCACGGAGGCGTCCGGCGGTGAAGACCAGATGGCCTCCGCCGATGTCGGCGCGCACGCGCGGTGGCGCGTGGAGGGTGCCTTCGTGTCCGGCCAGTATCGCCGCCCGTACGGCGCGTACGGCGGTCGCCGCGTCGAGCCGGGCGCGGACATCGTCATCGTTGAACAGCAGCGGAGGCACCGGCAGAGAATTTCATGCCGAAAGTCGCGTCATAGCGGCGGGGGTACGCCCTCTAAGTAGATACGGCCCGCCACTGGGCCTTCGCCCGGAGTAACGGGAGTATCTGGAGAGGAAGTGCCTCGCATGGACACCGTGGTGGAACGCGAGCTGGAAGTCGACCTGGTGCTGTCACCCGAGCGCAGTATCCCCGTACCCGCGAGGCTGACCTATCGCACGGGCGATCCGTACGCCGTGCACATCACCTTCCACATCGGCAGCGAGAATCCGGTGCACTGGACGTTCGCGCGTGAGCTGCTCGTGGAGGGCGTGTTCCGGCCGTGCGGCCACGGCGACGTACGGATCTGGCCGACGAAGGTGAGCGGCCGGGGCGTGCTGTCGCTGGCGCTGACGTCGCCGGACGGCGACGCGCTGCTCGAAGCGTCGTCGGCGGCGGTCTCGGCGTGGGTGGAGCGGACGCTGCGGATCGTGCCACCGGGTACGGAGACGGCGCAGCTCGGCATCGACGAGGGGCTGTCCCGGCTGCTGACGCCGATGCCGGCGGACGACCTGTGGCTGCGGGACCCGTGGCCGTCGGACGAGTCGGCGGACGGTGAGGTGTGAAGGGGCGTGGGTGCGGGGGGTGTTCGGGAGCGAGCCGCTGTTCGGGAGCCAGGGGCAGCGGAGAGGCGGCGGGGCGGTTCCTCTAACCTGGGGCGACCGTTTGCCGAACCGCAGGTGAAGAGGAAACAGCCATGGCGATCGCCCCTGCGTTGACAGAGCTCCGCGAGGTCTGCCAGCCGAACGCAAAGCTTCAGAGCCGCAACGGCGAACACTGGGCGGGCCGCCTGTACATGAGGCGTATCTCGCTGCACGCCACGCGGCAGCTCGTGCGTACGCGGGTGACGCCCGACGCCCTGACGTGGACGATGGTGGTGTGCGGTGTCGCGGCGGGCTTCGCCCTCGCCATCCCGGGCTTGTGGGGAGCCGTGCTCGCCGCTGTGCTGTTCCAGCTCTTCCTGCTGTTCGACTGCGTGGACGGCGAAGTCGCCCGCTGGAAGGGGCAGAACAGCGCGGCGGGCATCTATGTCGACCGCCTGGGCGCGTACTTGGCCGACGCGGCGCTGCTGATCGGCGCGGGTTTCCGCGCGGCGCACGGTGGTTCGAACCTGTGGATCTCGGTCGGCCTCGCCGCCGCGCTCGGCATCGTCCTGCTGAAGGCGTCCACGGACCTGGTCGACGTGGCCCGCGCGCGCCGCGGCCTGCCGGTGGCGGACGACGAGTCGACCCGCCCCCGCTCGGAGGGCCTCGCCTCGGCCCGCCGCCTGGCCTCGGCCTTCAAGATCCACCGCATCACGAACGGCATCGAGGCGTCCCTGCTGCTCCTGGTGGTCGCGGTGGCCGACGCGATGATCGGCGGCCTGGAACCGACCCGCATCGCGGTCCTGGCCATCACGGCGATCACCTGGCTCATGGTGGTCGCCCACCTGACCTCGATCCTGTCGTCGTCCCGCCTGCGCTGAGCCGCGGGGCGACGGTGCGGGAGTGGCCCGAGGGCCCGGCCGCGGACCCGCGAGCGGCGCGCGAACGGTACGACGCCGACCTGGCGTCGGGCCGCGCAGCAGCCCGCGAGGCACTACGCGCCGACCTCCGCACCGCACACTTCGGCGCCGGGGTCGTCCTGCTGGTCAGTGTGCTGGCCGGTTTCCTCGTGGCTCCCGCGACCGGTCTTCTGGTGGCGGGAGCCTTCGCCGCGCTGTTCGTCGTGACGTTGGCGGTGATGCTCCTCAGAGCCCTCCCCCGCACCCAGGCGCTGCGCCGGGCCTACCTGTTCACCTTCGGCTGGGCCAACTGGCTTTAGGGCGCCGCCTCATGTCGTGAGGTTCTTCTCGAACGCCGCGATGTAGTTCGGCAGGTGGTGGTCCTTGACCGCGTCGGTCTCCGGGGCGAACAGGTCGGTGGCGACTCCCTTGACCCGGTCCTGGAGCGCCGCGACCAGCGGCATGGTCTGGTGGAGGCGGCCGGACGCGTCGAAGTAGCGCAGCGCGTCGACGTGCGTGTACGCGGGCTCGGGCGGCAGGTGGGGGACGATGTCGTTGTTGTTGACGAAGCGGTAACACCGGTCGGCGAACGCCTTGTTGTGCGCGCCGGCCAGAAGCCGTTCGCAGGTGCGGGGCTGGCCGAAGGTGTACACGCCGTCGGCGAGCAGCCGCGGCTGCTCGAAGTACAGCCGGGCACCCGCCAGCATCGCCAGCGCCGCGCCGAGGCTGTGACCGGCGAACCAGACGCTCTGCCCCTGGTCCCGGAACTCCAGGATGCTGTCCCGGACCTGGAGATAGACGGACTCCAGGGCCTGGTGGAAGCCGTAGTGGACGAAGCCCTTGTTCCCCGGTCCCGGCACGGGCGGGGTGTTGACGTCGGTGAGCCAGTCGCGGATCTTCGCCACCTCGGTACCGCGGAACCCCGTGACGATCATCCGGTCACTGGCCATCACGTACGCCTGGGTGTCCTCGATCGGGAACGGCATCGTGTGCGTCGACTCGAAGTACCGCACCCGGCTGAATCCCCACGCGTGCGCCTGGGCCTCGATGCCGTCCTCGTCCAGCGTGGCCAGCCCGGCCGCCCGGCTCATCCAGTAGGCGTGCGCGAGAGAGTAACGGGTCGTCGCGTGGTCCAGCGCGGGAATGGTCATGGGTGTCCTTCACGAAAGCCGGCTCCGGTCGCCGGCAACGTAGCCAGACACCGACCGCGGCGAAGCCGGACGCGCCCGCGACCACTCGTACGGGCTCGGCCCGCCGCGGCGCTGACGCGGGTCAGCGGGCGTCGTCCGGGGTCCAGCGCAGCGTCATGTCGGGCAGGTTCTCCATGTTCCGGCGGCCGTCGTTGGTGTCGAGGACCGCGAAGCCGTGGAGTTCGTAGAACGCGCGGGCATCGGTGTTCTGCTGGAAGACCCTCAGCGACACCCCGTCGGGACTGTGCCGTCTGACCTGGTCGAGCAGGAGCGTGCCGATGCCCCTGCGGCGGGCTTCCGGTCGTAGGTAGAGGTGTTCAAGCATGTCCCCCTCAAGGGCGGCGTAGCCGACGACCTCGCCGTCGCGCACCGCCACCCATGTGCGGCACGACGGGAGCACGACATCCTCGATCCACCGGGCGACCTCGTCGTGACCGCGCGTCTGCGGGGGCAGATACGGCATGGTCGCCACCCGGGACGTCAGGTGGATGCGGGCGATCACCGCCGCGTCTGCCGCGTCCGCGGGTCTGATCTCTGTCATGCCGTCGTCAGTCACGGCAGGAACCTACCGGGCGGCCGAAAACACGGGCCACCGAATAACCCGGCGGGACACCGGGCCGTTCAGAAGAGTTTGCCCGGGTTCAGCAGGCCCAGCGGGTCGAAGGTCTGCTTGATGCCTCGTTGCATCTCCAGTCCCACCGGGCCCAGTTCGCGGGACAGCCACTCCTTCTTCAGGACGCCGACGCCGTGTTCGCCCGTGATCGTGCCGCCCAGCGCCAGGCCGAGGGCCATGATCTCGTCGAACGACTCGCGTGCGCGGCGGGACTCGTCCGGGTCGGTGGGGTCGAAGCAGACGGTGGGGTGGGTGTTGCCGTCGCCCGCGTGGACGCAGACGCCGATGGTCAGCCCGTATTTGCGGGCGACGGCGTCGATGCCCTCCAGCATGTCGCCGAGGCGTGAGCGCGGTACGCACACGTCGTCGATCATGGTCGTGCCGGTCACGGCCTCCAGGGCCGGCAGGGCGAGCCGCCGCGCCTGGAGGAGCAGGTCCGACTCGGCGTCGTCGTCGGCCGGGACCACTTCCGTCGCGCCTGCCGCCGTGCACAGTGCGCCCACGGCCGCCAGGTCGGCCGCCGGGTCCGGAGTGTCGAAGGCCGCGAGGAGCAGGGCCTCGGTGGTCTCCGGCAGGCCCATGCCGGCCAGCGCGTTGACGGCGCGGACCGTCGTACGGTCCATCAGCTCCAGCAGGGACGGCGTGTGGCCGCCCTCCATGATCCGGCAGATCGCGTCGCAGGCGGCAGCGGCCGAGGGGAACTCAGCCGCGAGGGCCAGTTGCCGCGGCGGGGCCGGCTTCAGGGCCAGGACGGCCTTGACCACGACGCCGAGGCTGCCTTCCGAGCCGACGAAGAGCCGCGTCAGGTCGTACCCCGCGACGCCCTTGGCGGTGCGCCGACCCGTGCTGAGGAGGCGGCCGTCGGCGAGGACGACGTCCAGGCCGAGGACGTACTCGGCGGTCACGCCGTACTTGACGCAGCACAGCCCGCCGGACGCGGTGCCGATGTTGCCGCCGATCGTGCAGGTCTCCCAGCTCGACGGGTCGGGCGGGTAGCACAGCCCCAGCTCGCCGGCCGCGCGCGAGAGCGTGGCGTTGACGACGCCCGGCTCGACCACGGCGATCCGGTCGACCGCGTTGATCTCCAGGATCCGGTCCATCTTCACCAGGGACAGGACGACACATCCGTCGGACGCGTTCGCCGCGCCGGACAGACCGGTACGCGCGCCCTGCGGGACGACCGGGACGCGGAGGGCGGTCGCGGCGCGCATGACGTGCTGGACCTGTTCGACCGTACGGGGCAGGACGACCACGGCGGGGGCGCCCGCCGCGCAGAAGCTCGCCATGTCGTGCGCGTACGAGGCCATGACGTCCGGATCGGTGATCAGGGCCTCTTCGGGCAGGGCCGACCGGAGTCGGGCGAGCAGATCGTCAGGATTGTCCATGATCCAAGAGTCGCACCCGGGGCCATCGGTGTGAACCCGAAAGCGATCCACAGCACAACACCGGGTGCGTTCGTCGTATTGACGCACAGTAATCCGTATGAACGCCATGAAGACGGAGCAGGTCAGGCAGGTCCGAAGGGCGGCGCTGGCAGCGGGGGTGGGCGCTGTGCTGGTCGTCGGCGTCCTCGTGTTCGTCCCCGACAAGGACGAGGGGTCGCCACCGGCGGCCGGTCCCGAGGCCAGGGCGCTGGCGGCGGCGGACGCCGGGGCGCCCGCCTCGCCGGCGGATCTGACGGCCCTCGTCCACGACAAGGAGACCCGGGTGCGCGAGCATCCGGCGGACGACCAGGCGTGGGCGGTGCTCGGCTCGGCGTACGTGGAGAGCGGGAAGCGGCGGGCGGACCCGGCGTTCTACCCGAAGGCCGAGCAGGCGCTCCGGCGCTCGCTGAAGGTGCGGACGGCCGCGCGGGGGAACACGGAGGCGCTGGTCGGGCTCGGCGCGCTCGCCAATGCCCGCAACGACTTCGCCACCGCCAAGAAGTGGGGCGAGCAGGTAGGCGCGCGGCAGCCGAAGCAGTGGGACGCGTATCCGGTGCTGATCGACGCGTACGACGGTCTCGGCGACTACCCGGCGGCCGGCAAGGCGCTGGACAAGCTCACGAAGCTGCGGTCGGGCACGCAGGTGCTGGCCCGTTCCGCCGGCGTCTTCCGCACGCGCGGCTGGCGCGAGGACGCGGCCGCGAAGGCGACCGAGGCGGTGGAGCGCGCCACGTCCCCGACAGAGAAGGCCGCGGCCCTGCACGAGCTGGGTGAACTCGCCTGGGAGCGCGGCGAGCCGAAGGAGGCCCTGGCCCACTACGACGCGGCGCTCCAGGCGGCCAAGGACCACCACCCGTCCCTGGCCGGCCGGGCGCGGGCGCTGGCCGCGCTGGGCAGGACGGACGAGGCGTACGGCGCGTACCAGTCGGCCATCGCGCGGCTGCCACTGCCCGAATACTCGCTGGAGCTGGGCGAGTTGTACGACGCGGCGGGGCTGGACGGCGACGCGCGGAGCCAGTACGCGGCGCTGCGGTCCCAGGTGGCGCGTGCCCAGCGGAACGGCGTGGACGAGGAGTTGGTCTTGGGCCGGTACGAGTCCGACCACGGCGACCCGCAGGCCGCGGTGGACCGGCTGACGGCGGAGTGGGGCCGCGGCCACCACAGCGTGGAGATGGCGGACGCGCTGGGCTGGGCGCTGTTCCGGGCGGGCGACGCGACGCGGGCGCTGCCGTACGCCACGAAGGCGACGGACAAGGGGCCGCTGAGCGCGCTCTTCGCGTACCACCGGGGCGAGATCGAGCGGACCCTGGGCATGACGGGCCCCGCGCGCCGCCACATCGACCAGGCGCTGCGCACCAACCCGCACTTCTCGCCGCTGCTGGCACCGAGGGCGCGGGAGGCGAGGGAAGCGCTGGGGCAGCCGGCGGCGGGCGGTCCGGCCGACATGTCCGGTGACAGCGGCGACACTTCGGCGGGTACGGCGGACACGGGTACCGGCGGCGCCCCGGGCAACGCGGCCCCGCCCGGCGCCGCCGCCT
>NZ_JTIY01000001.1:3396366-3427926 GCF_000818175.1 Streptomyces sp. AcH 505 | reverse complement strand
CGGCCCCGCCCGGCGCCGCCGCCTCACCGCAGGCCGATCCGCTGACGGAAGGCCCGGGGTTCGTGGCGCCGGTCGCACCACAGCCGGACGTACCGGCCCCCAAGTCCGGCGCGGCGGGACCGGCGGGACCACCGGCCCCGGCGTCGGCCCTCCGCTAGCCGCCGCACCGGCCCAGCGGCACGGCGCGGCACGTCACGGAACGGCCCGGAACACGACGAGCCTCCGACGGGAATCCCGTCGGAGGCTTCGGCGCTGTCGGTCCGGCCGGGCGTGCAGCCCGGTCAGCCACAGGTCACTTCTTCTTGCCGCTCGAAGCGACCTGCGCAAGCGTGCTCGCCGCGGCGGATTTCTCCGACTTGGTCGCCTTCTTGCTGTTCAGGACCTTCGCGGCGGCCGTGGCTGCCTTCTTGCCGGTCGTGCCCTTGCTCTTGGGCGCCTGGGAGACCGCACTGGCTGACGCGGTCTTCTTGGCCTTGGTCGCCTTCTTGTCCTTCAGCGACTTACCGGCAGCGGTAGCGGCCTTTTCTCCGGTCTGGCTTGTCTTCTTCGCGATGACAAAAACCCCCTTCAGAGTCAGGTCTTCTACGATTCACGTTCTTTTGCCGTAGACACCGAGTACCCCCCAACCGCCGTTGCACGCACGGCGGTTCTCAGAGAGCGGGGGTTCTGAAGGAGCGGGCTGCTCAGAGCGCCGCGGTGCCGATCAGCGCGTTGCGGGTGACGAGTCCCGCCAGCGCCTCCTCGTCCAGCCCCGCCGTGCCCTCGGGCCTGCGGGGCAGCACCATGTAGCGGGTCTCCGACGTGGAGTCCCAGACCGTGATCTCCGTGGCGTCGGGGAGAGTCAGCCCGAACTCCTCCAGGACCGCCCGGGGTTCGCGGACCACGCGTGAGCGATAGGCCTCGCTCTTGTACCAGCTCGGGGACGGGCCGAGCAGCCGCAGCGGGTAGCACGAGCACAGCGTGCAGACGATGACGTTGTGGGTGTCGGGGGTGTTCTCGACGACCCGCAGCCGCTGCGGGTTCACTCCCCCGGCCGACATGCCGAGTTCGGCGACGGCCGCCGTCCCGTCGGCGAGCAGCCGGGCGCGGAAGGCGTCGTCGGTCCAGGCCCTGGCCACCACGCGGAAGCCGTTGGCGGGAGAAGCACCGGCCAGGAAGCCGTCGATGACCTCGTCCAGGGCTTCGCCCGAGACGATCCCGCGCTCCTCCAACAGGGTTTCCATGCGCCGTACCTGACGGGAGATCAGTGCGTCGTCGTGCGTACCGCTCACTGCGGATCGTCCTCCAGATAGCTCTCGAACAGGTCGAGTACGACGTGGTGTTCGCCCCGGCCCCACAGCTCGCTCGCCGCGAAGCTCACGGCGTACACCTGCTCCAGCGGCGCGTCCGCGCGCCCCTGGGAGTTGACGTCGGAGAGCGGCGACCGGCCCTCCGGCTCGACGACCGTGCCCCGCTTGCCCCGGGCGTAGCGCGGCAGGCGGGTGTGGTGCGGCGGGTCGTGGCGGCTGGTGCGTACGGCCGTACCGGGCGGGTAGCGGTCGGGGGTGCCGGCGGGGCCACGGCCGCCCGGGTCACTCATCGAGTTCCCCGGCCGCGACGACGCCCTTGCGCTCCAGCAGCGTACGGATGCCGTAGAACCAGCGCTCGTAGTACGAGGCGGCCAAGTACGCGGCGGGCGGCATGGATTCGACGGCGTCGCGGAACTCGTCGAGGTTGAAGACCTTTTCGGCGATGAGGGCCCTGTTGAGGGCGAACACCCGCGCCTCCCAGTCCGCGTGGAAGGGTTCGGTGTCGTCGGTGGTGTCGATCGGGCCGAAGCCCTGCATGCCGCCCACGTCGTTCATCCTGGCCATGGGTCGCACCCTAATCGACAGCGCGGCCCCCCACAGGTCAGTTTCCGTGGGGGGCCGCCGGTGGCCGTTCGCGAGGGTGGGGCGCGTCAGAGATTGCCGCGCTTCTCCTGCTCACGTTCGATCGCCTCGAAGAGCGCCTTGAAGTTGCCCTTGCCGAAGCCCATGGAACCGTGCCTTTCGATCATTTCGAAGAAGACTGTCGGGCGATCCTGAACGGGCTTCGTGAAGATCTGCAGGAGGTAGCCGTCCTCGTCGCGGTCGACGAGCAGTTTCAGCTCACGCAGCGTCTCGATCGGCACCCGGGTCTCGCCCGCCCACTCGCCGAGCGTCTCGTAGTACGAGTCGGGGGTGTCCAGGAACTGGACGCCCGCCGCGCGCATCGCGCGTACGGAAGCGACGATGTCGTTCGTGGCGAGCGCGATGTGCTGGACGCCGGCGCCGCCGTAGAACTCCAGGTACTCGTCGATCTGCGACTTCTTCTTGCCCGCAGCCGGCTCGTTGATCGGGAACTTCACCTTGAGCGTGCCGTCGGCGACGACCTTCGACATGAGCGCGGAGTACTCGGTGGCGATGTCGTCGCCCACGAACTCCTTCATGTTGGTGAAGCCCATGACCTTGTTGTAGAAGCCGACCCACTCGTTCATCCGGCCGAGTTCGACGTTGCCCACGCAGTGGTCGATGGCCTGGAAGGTGCGCTTGGCGGCGGGCTCGACGATCGGGTCGGCCGCCGCGTACCCGGGCAGGTACGGGCCGTCGTAGCCGGTGCGCTGGACGAGGGTGTGCCGGGTGGTGCCGTACGTGGCGATCGCGGCGAGCACGACCGTGCCGTGGTCGTCCTTGATCTCGTACGGCTCCTGCAGCCCGGTGGCGCCGTGCTCCGTGGCGTACGCGTACGCGGCGCGCGCGTCGGGGACCTCGATGGCCAGGTCGACCACGCCGTCGCCGTGCTCGGCGACATGGCCGTCGAGGAACCGGCCCCAGTCGGAGGAGGGCTTGACGACGGACGTGAAGACAAAGCGGGCCGAACCGTTGGTCAGGACATAACTCGCGGTCTCGCGGCTGCCGTTCTCCGGGCCCGCGTAGGCGACGAGCTTCATGCCGAAGGCGGTGGAGTAGTAGTGCGCGGCCTGCTTGGCGTTTCCGACGGCGAAGACGACCGCGTCCATGCCCTTGACCGGGAAGGGATCGGCCTCGCGCGCGGTCTCAGGGGCGGTGTCGGGGGTGGGGACAGAGGCGGTGTCGGTGTGCATCGAGGTGTCTGCCATGGGCTCAGCGTCTCCCCGTTTTACAAGGTGCGCAACAGTTCTCGCATTCGCTGGGCACTTTGTACAGCGGATAGCGACAATGGCCGGGCTATCTGCACAGGGTGCCCTACGCAGAGCTGGCCACGGGTTTTCGAGGGAGGCGGCGGGTATGGACGGCAGTTCCGGTATCGACGCGCTGGACGGCAGGCTCATCGTGCTGCTGGCACGCGAGCCGCGCATCGGCGTGCTGGAGGCCTCGCGCCGGCTGGGGGTGGCGCGCGGGACCGTACAGGCGCGGCTCGACCGGCTTCAGTCGAATGGCGTCATCAGGGGGTTCGGGCCGAACGTCGACCCGGCGGCGCTCGGCTATCCCGTCACGGCCTTCGCCACGCTGGAGATCAAGCAGGGTCAAGGCACGGACGTACGGGCCCACTTGGACACCGTGCCCGAGGTGCTCGAACTGCACACCACGACGGGGCAGGGGGACATGCTCTGCCGGCTCGTGGCGCGCTCCAACGCCGATCTTCAGCGGGTGATCGATCTGGTTGTCGGTTTTGATGGCATCGTGCGGGCCTCCACGGCGATCGTCATGGAGAACCCCGTACCGCTGCGGATCATCCCGCTGGTGGAACAGGCAGCGGCGGACGGGGACTGACCGACCGGGCCCCGAGGCGAGGAGAACGCGTGAGCTTCTGGGCGTACCTGGGCAACCGGCACCAGCAGCTGATCACCGACGCTCTGCAGCATGTCAGCGCGGTCTTCCAGTGCATGGTCATCGCGACGGCGCTCGGGGTGCTCATCGGGGTGGTCAGCTACCGCAGCCCCTGGGCGGGCAACCTCGCGATCCTCTCCACCGCCTCCCTGCTCACGATCCCCTCGCTCGCCGCGATCGGTCTGCTGATCCCGCTGGTCGGGCTCGGCGTACCGCCCACGGTCATCACGCTGACGCTGTACGGGCTGCTGCCCATCGTCCGTAACGCCGTCGTCGGGCTGCGGGGTGTCGATCCGGCGCTGGTGGACGCGGCGAAGGGCATCGGGATGTCCCGCGCCGCCCGGATGCTCCGGGTGGAACTGCCGCTCGCCTGGCCGCCGATCCTCACCGGGATCAGGGTCTCCACCCAGATGCTGATGGGGATCGCGGCCATCGCCGCGTACGCGTCGGGCCCCGGCCTCGGCAACGAGATCTTCCGCGGGATCGCCTCGCTGGGCAGCGCCAACGCGATCAACCAGGTGCTCGCGGGGACGATCGGGATCGTCATTCTCGCGCTGCTGTTCGACGCCGCGTACATCCTGCTCGGCCGGCTGACCATTCCCAGGGGGATCCGTGCCTGACACGACCGGTTCTGCCTCCGGCCCTTCTGCCTCCACCGGTTCTGCCGCTGGCGGTTCTGCCTCCGGCGGTTCCGAGGCGTCCCGTTCCTCGATGGCCGGCGCCGGGATTCAACTGGACGCCCTCACCAAGCGGTATCCGGGCACCCCCGAGCCGGCCGTCGACGCCGTCACCATGGACATCAAGCCCGGCGAGACGGTGATCCTGGTCGGCCCCTCGGGGTGCGGCAAGTCCACCACCCTGAAGATGATCAACCGGCTGATCGAGCCGACGTCCGGCCGGATCACGATCGGCGACGAGGACGTCACGTCGATCGACCCGGTGAAGCTGCGCCGCAAGGTCGGCTACGCCATCCAGTCGTCCGGTCTCTTCCCGCACATGACCGTCGCGGAGAACATCGCCCTCGTACCGAAGATGGTCGGCTGGTCCAAGGCGAAGGTGCGGGCCCGGGTCGAGGAGATGCTCGATCTGGTCGGGCTCGACGCGCGGGAGTTCCACGGCCGGTATCCGCGGCAGCTCTCCGGCGGCCAGCAGCAGCGGGTCGGGGTGGCGCGGGCGCTCGCCGCCGACCCGCCGGTGCTGCTGATGGACGAGCCGTTCGGCGCCGTCGACCCGATCACCCGCGACCATCTGCAGGACGAGCTGATCAGGCTTCAGCACGAGCTGCACAAGACGATCGTGTTCGTCACCCATGACTTCGACGAGGCGATCAAACTCGGCGACCGGATCGCCGTGCTGCGCGAGCATTCGCACATCGCGCAGTTCGACACCCCCGAGGCGATCCTCACCAACCCGGCCGACGACTTCGTCTCGGGCTTCGTGGGGGCGGGGGCGGCGCTGAAGCGGCTCAATCTGACCCGGGTACGGGAGGTCGGCGTCGCCGAGTTCCCGACGGTGTCGGTCGACGACCCGCTCGAAGCGGTCTCCGCCACGCTGCGCGCCGGACCGCACAACGAGCTGCTGATGCTGGACGGGGCGAACCGCCCGTACAAGTGGCTGCGGCGCGGCGATCTGGCGCGCGCCAAGGGGTCGCTGGCGCGGGCGGGACAGCTGGTGGGTGACACGGTGACCAGGGACGCGACGCTGCGCGACGCGCTGGAGGCGGTGCTCACCGACAGCGGCGGGCGGGTCGCGGTCACCGGGCGGCGCGGCGAGTACATCGGCGTCGTGGACATGGAGACGCTGATGGCCTCCGTGCAGGAGATGCTGGAGGCGGACCGCCGCACCGCCTTCGAGCACCAGCACGAGCAGCAGGGGCTGGTAGACGGCGGTGTCGGATGAGCGCCCCGGCCAAGGTCCCCGAGCGGCCGGAGGGGCCTGAGCGGCCCGAGCGCTTCAACGACGAGGCGGAGTCGACCGCGTACGTGCCGACGGCGCCGAAGCGGCGGATCACCTGGCAGAAGCTGGTCGCCGTACCGCTGGTGGTGGCTGTCGTGCTGGCGGCGACGATCCTGTGGATCACCAGCATCCAGCTGGACTCCATCGCCGAGAACTCACTGTCGGGCGGCAACGTCCAGCTGCGGCTGTGGCAGAGCGTCCGGCTCACCGCGATCTCCACCTTCTGGGTGCTGCTCATCGCGCTGCCGGTGGGCATCGCGCTGACCCGGCGCAGGCTGACCAAGGCGGCGCCCGCAGTGACGGCCCTCGCCAACATCGGCCAGGCGACCCCGGCGATCGGGCTGCTGGCGCTGCTGGTGATCTGGCTGGGCATCGGCCCTTCGACGGCGATCACCGGCATGGTGATCTACGCCGTGCTGCCGGTGCTCTCCAACACGGTGGCCGGGCTGCGCGCCATCGACCCGGATCTGGTGGAGGCCGCGCGCGGCATCGGCATGTCGGCGGCGGGGACGCTCGGGCGGGTCGAGCTGCCGCTGGCGGTGCCGCTGATCCTCGCGGGCGTGCGGACGGCGCTGGTGCTGAACGTCGGTACGGCGACGCTGGCGACGTTCGGCGGTGGCGGCGGCCTCGGTGACCTGATCACGTCCGGCATCCAGACCCAGCGGATGCCGGTCCTGATCATCGGCTCGGTGCTGACGGTGACGCTGGCGCTGATCATCGACTGGCTGGCTTCGCTGGTCGAGGTCGTCCTCACCCCGCGCGGCCTGGAGGACGAGTGATGCGGCGCCGGCTGATCCGGTTCGCCGGGCCGGTACTGGCCGGGGCGCTGCTGAGCGGGCCGTTGCTGTCCGGGTGCGGTCTGAAGAGCGGTTCGCCGCTGGTCGACGACGTGGTGCCGGGCAGGCTGGGCATCGGCCGGCCGCTGAAAGGCGCGTCGCTGACCGTCACGTCGAAGAACTTCAGCGAGAACATCATCCTCGGCGAGATGATCGGCCTGATCTTCAAGGCGGCGGGCGCCGAGGTGCTCGACCGGACGAACCTGCCGGGCTCGATCAGCGCGCGCGAGGCGATCGTGAAGGGCGACGCCGACGCCATGTACGAGTACACGGGCACGGCCTGGATCACCTATCTGGGTAACGCGAAGCCCGTCCAGAACCCGCAGAAGCAGTGGGAGGCGGTACGGAACGCCGACGTCGCCCACGGCGTGACCTGGCTGCCGAAGTCCACGCTGAACAACACCTATTCGCTCGGGATCAGCCAGGCCAACAACAAGAAGTACAAACTCAGGACGCTCTCCCAGGTGGCGGCGCTGGCGAAGAAGAACCCGTCGGCCGTGACGATCTGTGTGGAGAACGAGTTCGCGGCGCGCGACGACGGCCTGGTCGGCATGGAGAAGGCGTACGGCATGAAGCTGCCGGCCGGCAACATCAAGAAGATGGACGCCGGAATCATCTACACCCAGGTGTCCAAGGGCGGCTCGTGCCTGCTGGGCGAGGTGTACACGACGGACGGCCGGATCAAGGCCATGCACCTGGACACCCTGGACGACGACAAGCACTTCTTCCCCATCTACGACGCGGCGCCCGCGCTGCACACGGCCACCTTCAAGAAGCACCCGGAGATCGCCCAGCTGCTCGATCCGCTGTCGAAACGGCTGACGACACCGCTGGCGCAGGAGCTGAACGCGCAGGTGGACGTGGCGGGGCGGGATCCGCACGACGTGGCGAAGGACTGGCTGATCAAGGCGGGATTCATCAAGGCGGGCTGAGCCGAACGGGTGAGCCGAACGGGTGAGCCGAACGGGTGAGCCGAACGGGTGAGCCGAACGGGTGAGCCGAACGGGTGAGCCGGGGAAAGTTACAAAGAATCTCTGCAAAGAATCCTTGCAATGATGTCTTTGCAACTCTACTGTTGAGCCATGCCCGACGACAGCACCCCCGAAGACACCACCCCCGCCGACAGTCCCGACGACGACAGCACCCGCCCCGACAGCACGCCGGAGCCCGAGCTGCACAAGCTGGATCCGCGCTCCCTGCGGGGCCTCGCCCACCCGCTGCGGATGCGCATGCTCACCAGCCTGCGCCACAACGGATCGGCGACCGCCTCCCAACTGGCCGAGGAAATGGGCGAGTCCAGCGGATCCACCAGCTACCACCTGCGCCAGCTCGCCGCCCACGGCTTCGTCGAGGACGATCCGGAGCGCGGCAAGGGCAGGGAGCGCTGGTGGAAGGCGGCCCACAGCGGCGTCATGGTCGACGCCGCGCTGTACCAGAACCCGAGCCCCGAGGTGCGCGGCGCCCTGGACGTGCTCGTCCATTCGGTCGCCACCATGCACGGCCAGGAGATCGGCACCTTCCTCGGCACCCGGCACGACTGGTCCGAGGAGTGGTCCAGCAAGGCCGATCTCAGCGACTTCACCCTGCGCATGACGCCCGGACTCCTGGGCGAGCTGGACGGCAAGATCCACGCGCTCATCGACAGCTACCGCGACCGCGCCCTGCGGGAAGCGGACGAGAACACCGCGCAGGTCCGCCTCCACGTGCACGCCTTTCCGCTGAAGAAGAACTGAAGGGACCACCGCCATGAATCCGCACACCACACTCCAGCTGCACGCCGTACGCTCCGCCGAACTGCGCGCCGATGCCGCCGCGTACGCCACGTACCGCCAGGTGGTCGGCGACCGGCAGCCGGCCCGGCAGTTCCGCCCCCGACTGGGCTGGGCGCTGGTCGAGTTGGGGCTGCGCCTCGTCAACAACCCGGGAGCGGCGAGCCAGTTGGTCCGAACGGCATGAGCGCGCCGGGGGGACGCGAAACTGAGCCGAGGGCGTCACGCGTACCGCTGACCACGGTGCTGGGCGCCAACGCCGTCTCCGCCGCGGGTACCGCGGTGAGCGCGGTCGGCATTCCCTGGTTCGTCCTGCAGACCACCGGCAGCGCGGGCCGCGCGGGCGTCGTGGCCTTCTGCGCCACCCTCCCGATCGTCGTCTCCGCGGTGATCGGCGGCCCGGTGATCGACCGCATCGGACGGCGGCGGGTCTCGATCGGTACGGACGCGATCTGCGCCGTCGCCGTGGCGGCCGTACCGCTGCTCCACCGGGCCGGGATGCTGCCGTTCTGGGCGCTGTGTGTGCTGGTCGGCATCGTCGGCCTGGTCCACACCCCGGGCAAGACCGCCCGCTATGTGCTCGTGCCCGACCTGGCGGCCCACGCCGGCACCACACTCCCCCGCGCCGCCAGCCTCTTCGACGCCGTCGAGCGCGGGGCCCGGATGATCGGCGCGGCCGTGGCCGGTGTGCTGATCGCGGTCCTGGGCGCGCAGTGGGCGCTGCTCGTCGACGCCGCGTCCTTCGGCCTCTCGGCGCTGCTGGTCGCCGCCGGGCTACGGGGGATACGTTCGGCCGAACCCGTCAAAGCCGCCGCACCGGTCTCGCTGCGGACGTACGGCACCGAACTGCGCGAGGGCTACGCCTACTTGCTCAAGGCACGGCTGCTGCTGGCCGTCGTCCTGATGGTGATGGTGATGAACGGCCTCGACCAGGGCTGGGTCGCCGTACTGCTGCCCGTCCACGCCGAGCAGGATCTCGGCGGCCCGACGGCGCTCGGTGTCGTCTCGGCGGTGTGGGGCGCGGGCGGACTGCTCGGGGCGCTGTTGTACGGGGCGTTCGGGCACCGCTTCTCGCGCTACGCGGTCTTCGCGGTGTGCGTGGTGCTGTGCGGCGCGCCCCGGTACGCGACGGCCGGTCTCACGGACTCCACGATCGCGCTGGCCGTCACGATGGGCGCCGCCGGTCTGGCGGCGGGGGCGCTGAACCCGATCCTGACGACCGTGACGTACGAGCGGGTGCCGCAGGCGCTGCGCAGCCGGGTGTCGGGCGCGCTGACGGCGGGCGGCGAGCTGACCATGCCGCTCGGCGGTCTCACGGCGGGGCTGCTGGTCTCGGGGGCCGGGCTCGGTCCGGCGCTGCTGGTGATGGGCGGTGCGTATCTGCTGGCGACGCTGAGCCCGCTGGTGTTCCCGGTCTGGCGCGGCCTCGGCGGGCGCGGCAGCGGCGACGGTCCGACCGGCGCCGCCGAGAACGGCGACGGCAGGGGCGGCGACGCCGAGGTCAGCAGCTCGGGACGTGCGCTCCCCGGCCCAGCGCCCGCAGCGCGGACACCGCGCCCTTCAGCGTCGTGACGGGGATCAGCCGCATCCCCTTCGGCAGCTCGGAGCCGGCTTCCCCGCACTCCGCCTTCGGGACGACGAAGACCGTCGCCCCGTCGCGGGACGCCGCCTGAGTCTTCAGGGAGACACCGCCGACCGCGCCGACCTTGCCGGAGCTGTCGATCGTGCCCGTACCGGCGATGGTGCGGCCGCCGGTCAGATCGCCGCCCGAGCCGTTGCCGTCGAGCTTGTCGACGATGCCGAGGGCGAAGAGCAGTCCGGCGCTGGGGCCGCCGACATCGGCGAGATGGAGGCTGATGTCGACGCTCTTCGGGCTCCGGCCGAGATAGCCGAGCGCCGCGTCGACCGCGTCGTTCTGCGACTCGACCATGTCGTTGGTGTTGTGCTTCAGGATCTGCTTGTCCGACTGGCCCGCCGGATAGACGGAGTCGCGCGGCAGCACGGCGCGGTCCGTACGGAACCAGCCGTCGAGCACGTCTCCGAAGTCGACGTCCTCCGAGGGCCCGGTCGCCACGATCGTCGTCATCCGCAGCTGCCCCTTGGTCTTGCGGGTGGGCGACTTCGTGATCGTGATGACCTGCTGCCCCTTGTCCGCGCCGAGCACGTCGGCGGTCAGCCCGGGTCCCGCCACGGCGTACGGCAGCGGCGCGAGACCGACGACGACGAGCAGCGCGGCGACCGGGAGGGCACACAGGGTGAGGCCGAGGGGGCGCGAGAGACGAGAGAACACGGTGCCAATCTATCGGCCGCCGCCGGTCCCCCGATCAGCGCAGTGCGTCGGCCACTTCGCGGGCGGCGTCGACCACCCGCGGACCGACCCGTTCCGGTACGGCGTCGGCGAGCATCACCACCCCCACGCTGCCCTCTATGCCGGTCACCCCGATCAGCGCGGCCGCGGCTCCGCTGGCGCCGGCCTCCAGCTCGCCGTGGGTGAGGGTGCAGCTCGGCTCGGTGAGGGTGCTGCCACGGGCGGCCAGGATCGCCTTGCCCGCCGCGCCCCGCTCCAGCGCGTGCCGGAAGCCGGCCCGGTAGGCGACGTGATAGTCGGTCCAGGTGGGTTCGACGACGGCGACGGCCAGCGCCTCCGTACCGTCGACGAGCGTCAGATGCGCGGTGGCGCCGATGTCCTCGGCGAGCGAGCGCAACGCGGGCAGGGCGGCTTCCCGTACCAGCGGATGCACCTGCCTGCCCAGCCGCAGCACACCCAGGCCGACCCTGGCCCGGCCGCCCAAGTCGCGGCGTACCAGCGTGTGTTGTTCCAGTGTGGCGAGAAGTCGGTAGACGACGGTCCTGTTGACGCCGAGCTTGTTGGACAGCTCGGTGACGGTCAGGCCGTGGTCGGTGTCAGCGAGCAGTTTGAGGACACGCAGTCCTCTGTCGAGCGTCTGAGATGTCTCCGCGGTCACGACGCCCTCCCCCTTCGGAGTGTGTGACGGCGGCCTTCCCGCGAGGTGGCGGCACCGGTCCCACGGCGACGCACGCGAGAGGCCGCCGACAAAATCTGGCACACCGGCTGCGCTCCGAGGCTGCGTTGCCACGGCGCGTTTACATTTCCGCGAGATTATCGACCGGCACCGCTCACCGGAAGACCTCGTCCAGAATCCGGGCATCGAAGGGCAGTTGGTGGCTATTCGGGCTTCGAGTCCGACCGAATGCCGATGTTTCGTGACAATTCACAGCATGGAGGATGACAACGGGTCACCGCCGCAGGGCGACGGTGGGCGCAGCGCCACAGGACGACGGCGGCGCGCCGCCGACCGTCCCGCTCACCGCATCCGGGTGGCCCACTCCTGGACCTTCTTGATCCGCTCCCCCAGCTGCCCCGCCGTCGCCTCGGCGCTCGGCGGCCCGCCGCACACCCGGCGCAGCTCCGTGTGGATCACCCCGTGCGGCTTGCCGCTCTGGTGGACGTACGCCCCGACCATGGTGTTCAGCTGCTTGCGCAACTCCAGCAGTTCACGGTGGGAGACGACGGGCCGCCGCTCGGCGGGCAGTTCCAGCAGATCCGCCTCGTCGTCCGGCTTCTTGCGGCTGTGCGCGATCTGCCGCGCCTGCCGCTTCTGGAGCAGTATCTGCACCTGGTCGGGTTCGAGCAGCCCGGGGATGCCGAGGTAGTCCTGCTCCTCGGCGCTGCCCGGATGCGCCTGCATGCCGAACTCGGCGCCGTCGTACATGACCCGGTCGAAGACGGCGTCCGACTCCAGCGCCTCGAACGACATCTGGTCGTCCTCGCCGGTGTCCTCGTCCTGCTCCTTCTCGGCCTCCGCCATCTCCTTCTCGGACTCGGCGTACAGGTCGTCCTCGCCGGCCTTCTTGGGCTTGTCGAGCACGTGGTCGCGCTCGACCTCCATCTCGCCCGCGAAGCCGAGCAGGTTCGGGATGGTCGGCAGGAAGACGGACGCGGTCTCGCCGCGCCGCCTGGACCGTACGAAACGGCCGACGGCCTGCGCGAAGAACAGCGGCGTCGAGATCGTCGTCGCGTACACGCCCACGGCGAGCCGCGGGATGTCGACGCCCTCGGACACCATGCGGACGGCGACCATCCAGCGGTCCTCGTTCGCGTCGAAGTCCTCGATCCGCTTGGACGAACCCGTGTCGTCGGAGAGGACGACCGTCGCCTTCGTACCGGTGATCTCCTTGATCAGCTTGGCGTAGGCGCGCGCCGATTCCTGATCGCTCGCGATGACCAGGCCACCGGCGTCCGGAATGCCCTTGCGCACCTCGGTGAGCCGCTGGTCGGCGGCGCGCAGCACATTGGGCATCCAGTCGCCGCGCGGGTCGAGCGCGGTGCGCCACGCCTGCGAGATGGCGTCCTTGGTCATCGGCTCGCCGAGCCTGGCCTCGATCTCGTCGCCCGCCTTGGTGCGCCAGCGCATGTTGCCGCTGTAGCTGAGGAAGATGACCGGCCGGACGACGCCGTCGCCGAGGGCGTTGCCGTACCCGTACGTGTAGTCGGCGGCCGAGCGGCGGATGCCGTCGTTGCCTTCCTCGTACGCCACGAAGGGGATGGGGTTGGTGTCGGACCTGAACGGCGTACCGGTCAGGGCGAGCCGGCGGGTGGCGGGCTCGAACGCTTCCAGGCAGGCCTCGCCCCAGGACTTGGAGTCCCCCGCGTGGTGGATCTCGTCGAGGATGACGAGGGTCTTGCGCTGCTCGCAGCGGTTGCGGTGCAGCATGGGCCGCACGCCGACGCCCGCGTAGGTGACGGCGACGCCCTGGTACTCCTTGCTCACCGGCCCGGCGCTGTAGTCGGGGTCGAGCTTGATCCCTATCCGCGCCGCGGCGTCGGCCCACTGCGTCTTCAGATGCTCGGTCGGCGCGACGACGGTCACCTGCTGCACGACGTGGTGGTGCAGCAGCCAGGAGGCGAGGGTCAGCGCGAAGGTCGTCTTCCCGGCGCCAGGAGTGGCGACGGCGAGGAAGTCACGCGGCTGCTCCTCGAGATACCGCCCCAGCGCCGTCTCCTGCCAGGCGCGCAACTTGTTGGCGGTACCCCAGGGGGCCCGGCCGGGGAAGGCGGGTGAGAGGTGATGGGAGGGGGAGGCGGAAGTAGTCACGGTCTCCGGTTCGGACGTGGGTGGCGCGGGCGGGGATTACTGCGTACGACAACCGGGCCACCCTACCGGGGGCGCGGCGCGGACCTCGTAGGAACGCGGACGGGGCCCGCGATGCGACCGGAGTCACACCGGCGGGCGGAGACCGGCCCCCGGCCGGCGCGACCACCACCAGGCCCTCCACCTGCGGCTGCCCGGACAGCGACCCGCACCCGGCCGGGCGGCCGGAGTCCCACCGGAACCCGCGACGGCCTGCGCGTGCGGTTGCCGGGTCCGTCCCCGAGAAGCCCGGAGTGGCACCCGGACCCCAGCCGGTGCGACCGCCGCCCCGCGACCGGAGTCACACCGGCGCCGCAGGACCCTACGCCTCGTCCTGCGGCTGGAGCGTCCGTACCCGAGTGGCGACCCACACCCCGGCGAGCGCGACCGCCGCCATCGGCAGGAACACCCCGACGAAGGCGGCCGGGTGCGCGGCCGTCGCGTCCGACGCGTGCACCGTGGCTTCCCCGACCGCACCGCCGCCGAGCGCCGCGAAGGCCACGCCGCCGACCACCAGCAGGAGGACGTTCGACAGGCCGTCGGAGATCTGCAGGGACGCGGAGTTGGCGCCCGCCTCCTCCGGCGCCGACAGCTTGAGCATCAGCACGCTCGTCGACGCGGTCACCGCGCCCATGCCGAGGCAGCCGACGCCCCACGCGACCGCGAGTGTCCAGACCGGTACGGACTCGATCAGCACGCTCGGCGCCGCGGCGACGGCCGCGGCGACCAGCACCATGCCGGCCGCCATCATCCGCTCGCGGTGCCGCTCCATGCGCGGTCGTGACTGGAGGTACGAGCCGAGCGCCCACGTCGCGCCGCCGGCCGCGAGCGAGAAGCCCGCCATCGTCGGCGACAGACCGCGCTGGGTGACCAGCATCAGCGGTACGAAGCTCTCGGCGGCGATGAACGACCCGGCCGCCACGCCGCGCAGCAGGATCACGGACGGCAGCCCGCGGGCCGCCCGCCAGGTGCCGGCCGGCAGCAGGCCGAGGACGGCGGGGACGAGCAGCGCCACCCCCGCGGCGGCCGGGAGCAGCGAGAGCCAGCGCAGGTCCTGCCCGGCGTACTGGAGGAGCCCGGCGCCGAGCGAGATGCCGAGGGCGAGCCGGATCCTGGGCCGGTCGAAGGCGCGTACGGGGGCGGCGAGGTCGGCGGGGCCGGCCGCCATCCGGCGGATCGCGGGCAGGGCGAGGACCAGCGGCGCGACGATCAGGACGGGGATGGCGAGGAAGACCCACCGCCAGCCGAGGTGCTCGGTGATCGTCCCGGCGGCGAGCGGCCCGACGACGGACGGGACCACCCAGCTCGCGGCGAAGGCCGCCATGATCGAGGGCCGCAGCCGCTCGGAGTAGGCCCGGCTGACGACGACGTACAGCGCGACGATGACGAGCCCGCCGCCGAGCCCCTGGACGGCGCGGCCGAGGATGAACAGCCACATCGAGGACGCCGTCCCCGAGATGACCAGCCCGGCCGCGAAGGCGCTGATCCCGGTGGCCAGCGGCGCGAGCGGGCCGTTCCTGTCGGCCCACTGGCCGGAGAAGACCATCGCGAAGAGGCTGGTGGTGAAGTACGCGGAGAAGGCGAACGCGTACAGCGGAATGCCGTGCAGCTCCCGCGCGGCCACCGGCATCGCCGTACCGACGGCGGTCGCCTCGAAGGCGATCAGCAGGACGACCGAGACGATGCCGATGCTCAGGGCCCGATGGGTCTTCCCCAGCACCCCGCCGGTGTCGTCGACGTACTCGCGCCGCTCGGCCGGGGGAGCGAATCCCTCGACGGCGTTGGCGCGGATCACATCGGCGTGCACGACATCGGCGTCGCGCGGTTCCAGGGCGGTCATGGAGTCAGCGTAAGGGGCTCAGCGGCCGGTGACCCCTGTCGCGAGTCGGAGCACCGCTGGTCCCTTGGTCGTACGACCGGAGCCGCCGCACTGTGAACGGCGTATGGCGGTCGTATGGCAGGCCGCCGGTCACCCTTGAGCCGGACGGCACGACGGCCGTACGGTCAAGGAAGTGAAGCGCTCGGCCGTGTGCCCGAATGGCTCAGGGGCTCGTCTGCAAAGCGAGTTACGCGGGTTCGATTCCCGCCACGGCCTCCACCACGCCGAACGACCGGACCGCTCGGGGGTCCGGTCGTTCGGCGTTTTCCGCATGGCGCAGGGGCGTCATCCGGTCACGGCGGTGTGGGCGGCCGCGCCGGCGCGGGCGGCCTTGGCCATGTCGATGAGCTGGTTCTCCTCGTCATGGCTGAGCGAGGTCTGAACGAGCTGGCCGCCGAACTGTGCGAGCTCGGGCACGACCTTGTCGCGGGCCGCCTGCTTGACGAGCACGAAGACGGCGGCGGCGCCGGGGCGCAGGTTCTCGCTGAGCTCCCGCATGAAGTCGTCGTTGACCCCGGTGTCGGTGGCGGCCCCACCCGCGGCCCCTGCGGCTGCGCCCACGGCCGCGCCGAGGAGCGGCACGAGGAAGAGCAGCCCGATGACACTCCCCCACAGCGCCCCGCCCACGGCCCCGGTGGCGGCGTGGTTGACGGTCTGGTGCAGCTTGACCTTGCCGTCCTTGGCCCGGCGCTCGACGACGACGATGTCGTCCAGCTCGACCAGGTGCTCCCGGTTCATGGACAGGAGCTTGTCCCGGACCTGCTGGGCGGTGGCGAGGTCGTCGTAGGCGACGACAAACAGATTGCTCATGGGGGCTGGCTCTCCTCATCGGACACGGCGGGGGACCCGGCGAGGACCGGACCCGATCAATCCCGTCACCAATATAGAGATAAGCCTCAAATAGGGCATTCGGAGCGGGCTGCCGACTGTCGCGGCCCGCAGCCCGCGGCCTCAGACCAGAACGGGATCCACCGTGGGTAGCGGCGGAAAGACGATCTTGATCGCGCAGTGCAGGGCGGGCGGGCAGCTTCGCGGCAACGGTCTGAAGCACCCTGCTCCCGGACCGCACATCGACACCCCCGACGGCATCGACGCTCCCCCGCAGCTCCACGAGATCGGGACGCCGGCAGTCGACGTACTGGAGCGTGCGGGGCTCGTCGGACTCGTACGCGACGGACGTGCCCGCCTCGGCCGCCTCGGGCGCCCGCTCAGGGAACGGAAGCCGGTCCCACGCGTAGTCGACCTTCACGAGCCGCCGACCTTTCCGGTGCCGGGACGCCATACTCGCGCCGAGCCCCAACCACCCCCACCGAAACCAGGGCCGCCTCTGCGACGCCCTTGCCGGAGACTTCGTACACGACCGTGTCGTGCGCGTACTGCCGAATTCCCGCGACGGCAGCCGCGTCAAAGATCCCCCCACAGGCCTCACGCCACGACGTCGCCGTACGCCACAAGCGCCACAAGCGCCACAACAAGAACGCCGCCCCCGACGGCCGCCACCAGCCGCCTGGCTCCGCTACGCACGATCACTCGCCCTCGGCGGGTTTGAGGGTCAACTCCGCTTCGAGCCCGCCATTGCCGGCGCAGCCGAGTTCCTGCGCCACCTTGAGCGCGACGGAGTTCACCACGACCAGATTGGCCTCGCCCAGCGCCTTTGACGCACTCTTCGGCTGATACTTGCCCCGCACCGTAGGACCGGTTTGCAACGCCGCCGCGACGATCGCCGGCTTCTTCTTCGTACTTCCGCGCAGCTTGCCGCTGACACAGTCGAAGTACAGGTCGGCGAAGCCGGGCTTGGTATAGGCGCTCCGGCCCACCGCGTACCGCGCAAGATCGGCGGAGGCACCCACCCCGTTCGACTCGTCCTCGGACCCGAAGCGCAGATCGATGCTGAGATACGAATTCCCCACCTGCGTCGCGTCGTCGATCGAACACACCTGCTCAGCGGAACTGCTCGCCTTCCCGGGCACATACGTGTCAGCCAAAGCGGAAGCCGCCTTGGCGGGATCGTCTCCCGGGGAATCGAGCGCGAACTTCCTGACGCCGGTCAGGAACTCGACCGACTTCGCCGCCGCCGAGGAAACGGCACCGTGGCACGCGGCACCGGCCGCGATCGTCTTGGGCTCAGCAGGCTTGTCACCGCCGCAGCCGAGAACACCCGCCCCCAGACCCACAATCAGCCCGGCCGCCCCGACCGCCCTCCATGCACGCACAGTTCACTCCTCTTCCTTCGCGGCAGTGGCGGGCTTCGGAGGCAGCCTGGCGTCGAGACCCGCACCGTCCGCGCAATCAAGTTCCTCGGCCATGCTCAGGGAGAGGGAGTGCAGCAGCGTCAGATTTGCCGCACGCACCTGGTCAGGTCCGCCCGCCGGTTCGTAACGTCCCAGTCCTTCCGCATGGTTGGTCAGCTTCCCGAACACAATTGCCGGCTTCTCGTGCGTACTGCCGTCCAACTTGGGGCTTACGCAGTCGAAATAGAGGTACGAACGCGCAATACCGATGAGAGCGGTCCGCCCCACTTCGTACGTCGCGAACGTGTCTGCCGCCGGTCCGTCTGCAGCCTTGGCAGACGTGATGCCGAAGCCGATCTGGAGATCCGGGCTGCCGCCCTTCGGATTGACGATCAAGCACGCTGGTTTGGTGTCGATCTCACTACCCTCGCCGGGCACATAGCCATCAGACAGTGCCGAGGCCGCCTTTGCGAGGGACGCATCGGCACGACCGTTGCCGATCGGGGACAACCGCTTCTCCCCCGTCAGGAACTCCACCGAGGTGGCCGCCGCCGACGACAAGCGACCGTCGCACACCTTCGTCGCGGCGATCGTCCTGGGCGAATCGTCCTCGTCATCGCCCCCTCCACAGCCGAGAAGAACAGCGCTCAAAGCACACGTCAAGGCGCCGGTCCGGATCACTCGCCGCACGTTCACACTCATCCCTCGCACTCGATACCCGTCCACGTCGCGCCAGAGATCTCAACCCACCTCAGGGCTGTTCCCCTGTTGTCCTCCGCGCTGGTTTCCGGTGTTGTAGCCCAGAGTCGCCGCCTGAACGAGGTCCTCACCGAGCGTCCCATTCACATCAATCCCGTGGCGTTGGACGTAAGCCCCCATCGCGGCCTGGGAATTCACTTCTCCGGCTATGTAGACGTCGGTCTCCGCCTCGTGGAGGCGGGCGTCGTGCTCGTCGCTGTAGTGGTCGGCGGAGGCGTCGAGCCAGCCGCCCGTGATCTGGCTGGCGTACTGCTCGACCACTCCCTGGCCGTTGTCCAGGGCGAGAGGCACCAGAACCGCGGCAACTCCGGCTGCGGGCGCCGTGATCGGCAGGAACGCCGCGCCTACCCCGACCGCCGCCCCCACCCCCAGATCGACCCAGCCGGACCGCTGATCCACCGCCTTGGAGTAGTCGTCGGCCTCCTTGGCACCCTCCGCCGCGATCTGTGCCACCCGGGAGTGATCAAGGACCCCCTGCGTCTCCGCCCCGATCCGCACCGCTTCGCGCGCCGCTCCGGCGTCCAGGCCGTGCGGCCCCGTCTGCGCTTCGAGCACCGAACTGGTGTAGACGCTTTGGGCGTGACTGACGTCGGCATATGCATCCGGGTGCTGGCCGAGCGAGCTGAGGAATTTACGGGCGTCGACCTTCTCGAACTCGGCGTGACCATGGCTGCCCGGAGGCGGCTGAAAACTGCTGCCGTCCGCCCTGTCGGCGAGACCCCAGTCGATGTCGTCGATGTACGCAGCGCCCATGCGGCCCAGGCTGTCCGACAGCGCCTCCTGCGACTTCAACAGTCCTGCGTCGCCACCGTACTTCACGACAACCTGTTCCATGATCGTGGCTGCGTCGTCGCTCCGTACAAGCGTGGCGTGCGGGTCGTCGTAGGCGTGGCCCAGCGTCGCCGACTCCAACGCGTGACCGAACGAGTCGGTCGTCGCGTTCATGTACTTTTTCATGACGTCCGGGTCGGTGCTGGCCGAGTCGTTGAACGACTCGTAGTCCTTGTCGGCGAAGAAGTCGAGATAGCTGTTGACCAGCTTGCCGTCGGAGTCCTTGAGACCGCCACTCGCAACCGTGCCGTCCTCGTTGTACGCCTGCGGTGAATCCATGAAGAACTGCTTTGACGCCTCCGGGCTGTGCCCGAGCGCCTCCAGCACCCCGTTCACCGGGTCGTACCCGGCACCGTTCAGGCCTGACGGGTTGTACGGATTCGTCACCAGACCGTTCAGCATCTTGTTGTCGGCGAACATCATGGGGTCCTTGGCGTGCAGCGCCACCACATGCTCGGCGATCGGGTCGAGGAACTTCGCGTCGTAGTTCCCGTACCGGAGAAGTCCGCTGAGCAGCTGGTACCCGTACGGGCTGGTGTTGTTGTACATGGAGTTGGGGGTCAGCGGTATGTGCTGGGTGCCGAGCTTCCGCAGCTCGTCCGACCAGCGCTGACCCCACTTGTCGTCGTCACCCTTCGGCACGGACGTGGCCGTGGCGAGGTTGAGCCCCATGTTCTTCTGCAACGCCTGGACGTCCTTCAGCCGTTGCTTGTCCAGCTTCCCGTCGGGATACGTATCACCCGACAGCTGCCCGAAGAACTCCAGCGCCTTCTTGGGCCCGCCGACACCGTCGTAGAAGTTCCTGGAGAACACCACAGACTTGTTGTTGTCGGCCAGCAGCTCGTTGAGCTGCAGCAGTTCGGTGTGACTGAGGTCGCGGCCCTTCTTCGCCAGATCGACGGCGCGCTGCGCCTCCTCTGCGTCCAGGCTGGTGAACTTGGGCCCGCTGAAGTTGTGCTGGTCCCCGGTGATGTTGGCCTTGAGCGCGTTGGCCGTCGACACGTCCGCGTCGTCACAGGTCTCCACGATGGCATCGACGCGCTTCTGGAACGCGGCGATCTTGGCGTCCTGCTCCTTGAGGGAGGCGAAGTAACCCGGGCTCAGTCCGGCTCCGGGCTGGTTCTCCACCGGATCGACCGCCCTGACCTTCCCGTGGGGACCGACGATCAGATCCTGTGACCCGGCTTCGGTCTCGGCGAGGTGCCTGAGATCGTCCTTGGCCTTCTTGAACGCCGCATAGCCGTCGTTGAGGATCTGCATGATCCCCTTGGCTGCCTTCGCCGCGTCGTCGAACTCCTTGGCCGTCTTGTCGATGAACGGCTTCGTCACATCGGCGTTGATTCCACGCCAGTACTCGTCCTTGGCCTTGTCGCCCATCGTTGAATGGGCTTCTTTGGCCAGCGTCTCGAGCCGGGTACTCATCTCCGACCAGTCGTCCGCCGCCGCCTTCATCTTGTCGAGCGGGGCGAGATACACATCGTTGTACGACAACACGGCTTCCCCGCTCTCTATTTGAAGTATTCGTCTATCTTGGAGACACCGAGTGCCGCCTGAATCTTCTTCTCCTGCTTTTCATGCGACGAGGCACTGTAGTCGAGATGGTTGGAGATGTTGGCACAGGCGTCGAGCAGCGTGCGGAGCTGCGAGTCCCAGGTGTCGTGCACGGTACTCATGGCGGCGCCGGTCAGAAACGCGCTGACCGTCATCATCTGCGCCGCTTCAGCGGTGGACTGCTCCGCCACATTGCCGACGACCTTGAGCTCGTCGTAGAACTTGTACGCGGCAGACCCGAGCGTGCCGAGCTTGTCCTGATTCACATCCAGGTTCGCGTTGCTGACGCCGCCCCCGCCGGAATCGGCCGGGGCACTGTTCAGTCGCATGCTGACGTTGTCCGTGGCTGTGCTGCGGGCAGACGCCCACTCTTTGTCGAACGACATGCGTTCGTTCCCCCGTAAGTGAGTTCGCGTCGACCCACAGGGCGACGCCTGCGGCCCGCCGGATGTTCCAACGCCGTTACCCGGCGTCCGGGGCGGGTCGGAGGGTCGGGTTGGCGGTGAGGCCTGCGTTGTTCTCGCATTGGAGTTTGGTCGCGACCTTGAGGGCCACCGAGTTGAGCACCGTCAGGTTGGCCTCGTTAATCTGACGCTGAGTGCCCTTCGGCTCGTTCCGGTGCTGACTGAGCGCTGCGTTCGACAGGATCGAGTTCACGATGGCCGGCTGCTTCGCCGTACTGCCCTTGAACTTGGGGCTCACGCAGTCGAAATAGAGGTACGCCCAGTCAGAGTTGACGAACGCGGCACGGCCTAGTTCGTACCGGGTGTGTTCCGAGAAAGTCTGCCTGTCGGCTTCCTCGGCCGTGGCGAAGTTGAACTGCACGCGCACGTCGGAAGTGCCGACCGTCTTGAGGTTGGGGACGGCACACGCGGTTGTCGTCCGCACATGAAGGTCGTCGGCGTCGACCCCGGCGACGTATCCGTCCGCCAGATCGGCGGCACTCCCCGAGAGGTCGGCCTCACTGCCGCTGGACGGCAGGTACTCCTTCGAACCCGTCAGGAAATCCAGCGACTTCGCGGCCTGCGGCGAAAGCGCCCCGCCGCAGACCTTGGACGCCGAAATCGTCTTCTGCGAACCGTCGTCGTCACCGCTGCAGCCGAGAACGCCTGCCCCGAGACCGACAACCAGCCCGGCGGCCCCGACTGCCCTCCATGCGCGCACGTCAATTCCTATCGATCAGCTTGAACCATCGCCTGCCACCATCAGCCTCAGCCGGTCTGGGACTGATTTCCCTGCTGAACCTCCCGGAGATTTCCGGTGTTGTATCCGTCCTGGGCGCTCTGCCGCAGATCCTCCGCGAAGTTGCCGTTGCCGACATGGTTGAGGTTGTGCCGGTCGATGAAGACGCTGGCGGGGACCTCGACGTTCTCCTCGCCCGCCTTGAAGACCGCGGCGCGCTCCTGGTGGGCCTTGTCGCCGAGACCGTCCGTGTACTTGTCCTGCGAAGCGTCCGACCAGTCGCCCATCATCTGACCCGCGTACTGCTCGATGACTCCCTGGCCGTTCTCCACAGCGAGCGGAACGAGGACCGCCGCGGCGCCGGCGGCCGGCGCCGAGATCGGCAGGAACGCGGCGCCTGCTCCCACGGCCGCGCCGACGCCCAGATCGATCCAGCCCGACTTCTTCTCCATGGCCTTCGAGTAGTCCTCGGCGGTCTTGCCGTACTCGGCCCCGATCTGGTCCGCGCGGGACTGGTCGAGGATGCCCTGCGTCTGCGCACCGATGTTCACCGCGTGGCGGGCAAGACCCTCGTTGGTGATCGTGCCGTCCGGATTCACTTGTGCCTCAAGCACGGAAGTGGTGTAGATCCGCTGGGCGTCGGTGACAGAGGCATAGGCATCGGGATGCTGGCCGAGCGAACTCAGGAACCCGCGGGCGTCGGCGCGGCCGAACTCGGCGTGCGAGCCGGTGTTCTTGCCCGGCGCGAAGACGCTGTCGTCGGCGTTCTTGTCGAGTCCCCAGTCCAAGTCGTCGATGTATCCGGCCCCCATGTTGCCGAGGCTGTCGGACAACGACTCCTGCTTCTTGAGCAGTTCGGCGTCGCCGCCGTACTGCGCCACGACCTTCTCCATCACCTTGGCGCCGTCGTCGGTCCGTATCAGCGCGGCGTTCGGGTCGTCGTACGAGTGGCCCAGGGTTGCCGACTCCAGGGCGTGGCCGAGGCTGTCGTAGCCGAACTTGTTGCTCTCGCCGCCGTCGACGACGTCCTTCGGCCAGTCCCGGTCCTTCGTGAAGTAGTCGAAGGCATCGAGCTTCTTGTCGTCCGTCGTGTCACCGGGCGTCAGGTCGATGCTGCTGTTGAAGAAGTCGGCGGACGCCTTGGGGTTGTGGCCGAGCGACTCCATGAACCCTTCCATCGGGTCGCGCCCGATGTCGGTCCCGCTCCAGTTCAGATGCGTCATGCCGCCGAGGCTGGACGTCCAGAACATGCTGGGCTTCCCCATGCCGTTCTTCGTCATCTTGTTCTCCGTGACCACCAGCGCGTCGCCGTAGTCGTGGAGGAACTTGGAGTCGAAGTTCCCGTACCGCATCAGGTTGCTCATGACCTGGAAGCCGTACGGCGACGTCGCCCGCGTGCGGATCGGGTCGTCCCCCGCGTTGATGATGTCGGTCTTCCACTGGTTCATCGCCGGGCTGTCCGAGTGCGTGGCACTGGCCAGCGTCAGGCTCCAGTTCTTCTGGAGTTCCTTGAGCATGTCCTGATGGTCGGCGCCGAGCCGCGAGCCGTCACTCGGGTCGCCCATGTCGGCCCAGAACTCCAGGTTTCCCTTCGCACCGACATCCAACGCGAACTGCTCGGCGAAGTACTGGTCGCCCTTGTTGTCCGTGAGGAACTTGTTGAGCCGCTGGATCTCGGCGGGAGTCGCGTCGTCCCCCTTGGCCACGATCGCCGCCGCCGCTTTGGCGTCCTCGGCGTCCTGCGCCTTGGACGCCGCCTTCAGGGAGTTGTAGTCGGTCCCCGAGAAGTCGTTCTTGTCCTTGCCCACGAGCGTACGCAGTGCGCGCGACGCGATCTCGTCCGCGTCGTTGGCCCGGTCGACGGCCGACTTGATGGCGGACCTGGTGGCCTCGAACTGCTCTTGCGTGGGCTTGGGACCGTCGTAGTCCTTGGGCCTGCGATCCGGGTGGATCAGATAGCTGACGACACCGTCGGGGTCTATTCGTATCCCCTTGGCGGGAGCCTCGTCCACGACCGTGCCGAGGCTCTTCTTGGCCTCCGCGAACTCGGTGTGCGCATCACGAAGAATGTTGCGGATGCTGCTCGCTTCCGTCTTCGCGTCGCCGAATTCCTTGGCCGTCTTCCGCACGAAATCGCGGGTGACGCCGGCGTTCTCCCCTGCCCAGTCAGCCTTGTCGGCCTTCGCCTTCATATCGCCTGCCGATTCCTCGATCGTGGCAAGCTTCGTGATCGTCGCGTCCCAGTCTTTCACCGCTCCGTCGAGACCGCTCAGGTTCGCATGAAGGACCTGCTCAAATTTCAACATGCGCGGCCCTCACTTGAAGTGCTTGTTGATCTGGGACATGGAAAAGTTACTGATCAGCGTCTCTTCGTGGTTCTTGTGGCTGACCACGGTGTCTTCGAGATGATTGTGGATATGGGCGCAGGCGCTCAGCAGGGTCTCCGCCTGGCTCCGCCAGGTGTCCCAGGCGGCCCAGAGGGCGGAACCGGTGGCGAAGCCGTCCGAGTTGAGCGCGTTGGCCGCGGTGTCCGTCTTCGCGCCCGCGTGGAACGCGTCGGTCTCGAAGCTGTGGAAGAGCCCTTGGGCGTCATTCCCGATGGACCGCAGATCGGGCGAGGTGACCTTGTAGTCGGCGGCTCCGCCACCGCCACCGCCTCCCCCGCCCCCGTCGCCACGGGCCGCGCTGTCGAGCCGCATCTTGGTGTTGTCGGCGGCAGCGCTTCGGACAGACGCCCATTCTTCGTCGAACGACATGATTTCCCCGTTGGTGAGAATCGAACTGGTCGCACCGTGCCTGTCGGTTCCCTCGACAGGCACGGGCACTGCTACTGCCGCGGAGGCGGCGGCGTGGGTGGTGAGGTGGGGGGTCCGGCCGGCGGGGGGCCGTATTGAGGTGCGCCGCCGCCGTATTGGGGTGCGCTCCCGTACTGGGGCGGGCTGCCCTGCTGGGGCGGGCCGTAGCCGTACGGGGGCGGGCCCTGGGGCGGTGGGTACGAGGCGTACGGCGGCGGGGGCGGAGGCGTGGCGGCGGCCTGGCGGCGCGAGTTGATCCGCAGGGCCACGGCCGCGGCGGCGATGACGACGACCACGCCGATACCGATGCCCACCCACAGACCGGTGTTCCCGCCGCCGCTGTCGGACGCCGCGACGGCGGCCGGCTGCGTCGTGCTGTCGCCCTTGGGCCCGGCTGCGGGCTGGGAGGCGGGCGCGGAGGGCGACTTGGACGCGGCGGCGGCGAGGTCGGGGAGGGGGTACTCGTCGGCGGGACCGGGGTCGCCGGGATCGTTCAGGGCCTGGAGGGGGCGTACGGCGCCGTAGCCGAGCCCGTCGCTGCGCTTGGCGCCGTCTTCGGCGCCACCGGCGGTGTTGAGCATGACGCGAAGTACTTGGTTGTTCGTCCAGTCCGGGTGCTTGGACCAGATGACAGCGGCAGAGGCGGAGGTGAGGGCCGTTGCGGAGCTGGTGCCGCTGCCCTCGCAGATCTCGCTACCGCCCGCACAGGCATTGAAGATGTCCTCACCGGGCGCCGAAATGTCCACCTGGGGACCAAAGTTGGACACCGGGAGATGCGCGGCCTTCTTAGTGAGGCCGCCGACGCCGACAACGCCCGGCGTCGCTGCGGGAAATTCCGGGCGGTTGCCCGTTTTTGCGCCATTACCTGCTGCGGCAAAAACGAGCGCATCATGGTCGAGGGCGTACTTCACGGCGTCATCAAGTTCAGGGCCGCCTGCGACATTTCCGACCGAAACATTGATGACTTTCGCATGATGGTCGACGGCGAACCGGATCGCCTTGCTCATGCTCTGCGCGAAGTTGTCCTTGATCCCCCCCTTGCCGAAGCGCTCCTTTGCGTAAGGCACGCGGACGGGCAGAATCTTGGCACCCGGCGCGAGACCGTAGGACCCGTTCAACGCCCCTCGCTCACCCGTGGCCGCAATCAGCGCGGCCATTCCGGTGCCGTGGTTGTCGATGTCGTTGCTCTCATCTCCCGGGAGCCCGGACAAGTCCTCTCCCTTCAGGACCTGTCCGCGAAGGTCGGCGATGGAGTCATCCACACCCGAGTCCAGCACCGCGACTGTGACCCCACGGCCCGTGCTGATTTTCCACACAGCGGAGGCTTCCATGGCGTCCAGATGCCATTGCCGCTGACGCACCGTGTCCGCATGCGCGGGGGCTGCTGCCGTAGCGAACAGCAACAGCCCCAGGGCGGACGCGACAGCAGACTTGGATCCGAGCGACCGCCCGCGACTACTACGCATTTCCCCTCAACCCACTCGGTACGGACGAGATCAGTCGATGACAGGTGGCACAATCCGACGGTCGCCCTGCTGCCAGGTCTCTTCGTCCTCTGTCAGGTAGTCAGGACGCTCGCCGTGCTCCTCCTCGCCATGCCCGCCTCGGCCACGGCCCGCCCCGGCCATGCCGCCGCGCCCCATCGCTCCGGATCCCGAGCCTGTGCCCGTACCCGATCCTGATGTCGCACCGCGGACAAGCCCTGACCCACCAGGAGTGAACGGCCGCGCGCTGTTCCTTCCGCCCGCCTGAGGACGGCCGCCGACCACACCGCCGGTCTCGGAGGCGAGCCGACGCCCGCCCGCCATACCGCTGCCGGCGCCGCCCGCGCCACCGTGGCCCATACCGCCACCGGCCATGCCACGGCCCATCATCTGTCGGCCGTTGCCCTCTTCGCCGCCGATCACCATGCCGCGCGGGATCCTGTTCGGCGAGCGGCCGGAAGGAGATTGCACCGGGCGTCCGCCGACGATTCCGGACTCACGTCCCAGCGGCGTACGCGAGTTGAGCCCACCGGTACCGAGCGCCGGCGGCCGGCCACCGGCACCGCCGGGAAACGTTCGTCCCGGGGCCATCGCCCCGGGCCTCCCGCCGCCCTGCTGGCCGTACGAGCCGCCGAAGGCGGGCGGTATGGCTCCGGGCGGCGGCAGCGGCGGACCCTCCGGGCGGGGAGCCACCTGGTTCATGTTGGGTGGAGGCGTCGTCGAGTGCGCCGACGGCAGCGTCCCGGGAGGCGCTGTGTCCACACTGTCGATGCCCAGGTGCACAGGTGGATCCTGCGGCACATGCCCCTTGTTCGGGACGTCGTGCGAGCCGCCATGGCTGCCGCCAACGGCGACGCCGAGTGCACTGTCACTGCCAGGAGGCTGGTAGTGCTTCGACCCGCCGGAGGAACCACCGTCGGAGTACATGGCGTTGCCGACCGCACCTCCCATGCCTCCACCCGTGTATGCGGAACGCTCAGCACCCACATAGCTCTCGGGCTGGCGCCAATCGTCGCCCAAGTAACCCGCCGGCGGCGGAAACGTCGGCGGTTCGAACCTGTTTATCTGCGTACCCGACTGCACGTACGTCTGCGCCAGCTTCTGCATCTGCTGCGCCGCCTGGAGCCGGGTCGACTCCAACTGCGCCTCCGCGCCCGTCGCCTTGGTGTGGTACGTCGCGGTCAGCGTCTGTCTGTCCGGGTCGTGCCGGTTCGCCGGGTCCTTCAGCGCGTCCAAGTTGGTGTTGGCCGTCTTGAGGGCCGCCTTGGCGTCGTCCGTGTCCGACTGCGGCGGCATGTTGGCGTGCGCCTCGGCGATGGCCTGGGAGACGTCTTCCATCCACTTGCCGGCGTTGCTCGCGTACTCCGACAGGTTCAAGGTGGCGCTGGCCGTCTGGTCGCCCCAGTCCTTGAAGGCCTCGGCTCCCGTGCCTTCCCAATTGACCAGCTGGACCCGGGTCTTGAGCTCGTCACCGATGTCGTAGATGGTCTTCGCCGCCGCCGTCAGCTTCCCCGCGAGGCTCATCGCCGTACTCATGTCGGCCGAGGACAACAGAGCCCTCAGCTGTTCATGCGTCATGGACTCGAAGGGCGTGCTTCCCGGTCCTGACTTCCCTCCGTCTGGTGCCTCAGGCATGTCTCGTCATCCCCCTGTGTGCCCACTGGCTGATCTGAATTCGCTGCCACCGTGGTGTTTGGCATACGGATCACGCGACTGGTCATAGTGCGCGTCGATCTGTGTGTTCAGCGCCTGCATCTTCTGCTTGACGTCGTCGTCGAGGTTGTCGTAACTCGCCTGCGACGCCAGTACCGCGAGGTGCATGCTCTCGATCTGCAGGCCCAATACCTTCGACAGAGTCTCCAGTTGGTCATGGACCGTGCTGTACGCCGCGTACAAGAACTCCGCCTCCGCGAAATCGCCGCCCAACTTGGCGCGCGCGATGCGGTCCTGGCCCATCTTGGTGGGGGCCGCCTGCGAGTCGTTCAGGATGTTCAGTAGTTCGTCGACGCGGCTCTTGAACGAGTCCATCGCCGTGAGGTCGACCATCATGTCCATGGCGTTCTGCGCCATCGACTCGACCATCCCGAAGATGCCACCCGGTCCCGCCGGCGCTCCTCCGCCTGCCCCGTTGTCCAGCACTGCGCTTCCTCCCCGTTGCCCGACCGCTGCATCGATCACTGTAGCGAGCACCGGCGACAACGCGCATCCCAACATTGCAGATGCAACGGGATTCATACGGTCACGAGTTGGGAACAGCCACCGCTGCCTGCGGGCGGATCGGGAGTCTGCTGACCGGGCGGCCCGTTGCGGCGCGGACGGCGGAGGCGACCGCTGCCGGGGACGTGACCACCGGGGCCGCGCTCGCCGGTTTGGCGCCGAAGGGGGCCACCACGTCGCGTTCTTCGACCAGTTTGACGATGCGAATGTCCGGGGCGTCCAGCGACGTCGGCAGGGCGTAGCCCGTCAGGTCCGGGCGGCGGACCAGGCCGCGGGTGGTGCGGAGGTTCTCCGTCAGGGCCGTGCCGATGCCCTGGGTGATGCCCGCCTCGATACGGGTGGCGAGCTGCGCCGGGTTGAGTACGCGGCCGACGTCCTGCGCGACCGCCATCTCCACCACCCGGATCGAGCCGAGTTCGATGTCGACGTCCACGACCGCGCGGATCGCGCAGAACGCCAGGCCCACGAACGCGTCGCCCTGGCCCGCGCCGTCGAGGGGTTCGGTGGGGTGCGGGCGGCACTGGGCCGTCGCCCACAGTTCCTTGCCGTCCATCGCCTCCATCACGGTGGTGGACAGCACGCCGTCGTACGAGGTGATCTTGCCGTCGGTGATCTGCAGCAGTTCGGTCGACATGCCGAACTTGTGGGCCAGCGGCTGGAGCAGCTGCGTACGGACCATCTTGGCCGCCCGCTCCACCGCACCGCCCGACACCCAGGTGTGTCTGCCGTGCGCGGCGGCGCCCGCCGGGGGCTGGTCGGTGTCGACCGACGCGACGTGGACCTCGTCGATGCCGAGTGTCTCCTGCACGATCTGCCGGGCCAGCGTGGAGAAGCCCTGGCCCGTCTCGACGGCGGCGCAGATGACGGTGGCGATGCCGTCGTGGACCTTGACCGTGGCCGTGGAGACCTCGTCGGCGCCCTCGGCGCCGAGCATGTGGACCATGCCGAGCGCGTAGCCGACGCCGCGCCGTACCGCACCCGGTTCGCCCGCGCCTTCCGGGCCGCCGGGCAGCAGCCAGGCCGCTTCCGGGGTGTCCTTGGGCAGCGGCGGCAGCGGGTAGTCGCGTACGGCGCGCAGCAGTTCGGCGACGGGCGCGGGGCAGGTCACGGTCTGGCTGGTGGGGAGGATGTCGCCGGTGGCGAGGGCGTTGCGCAGCCGCAGCTCGGCGGGGTCGATGCCGAGTTTGGCGGCCAGCTTGTCCATCTGGCCCTCGTAGGCCGCGCAGACCTGCATGGCGCCTTCGCCGCGTACGTGGCCGGAGGGCGGGTTGTTGGTACGTACGGCCCAGCCTTCGATGAAGGCGTGCGGTACGACGTACGGGCCGCAGGCGAACGCGACGGCCGCGGCCAGGGATTCGGACGACGAGTCGGCGTAGGCGCCCGCGTCGAGCAGGATCTGGGCCTCGACCTTGACCAGCCGGCCCTCGGTGTCCGCGTGGTGGCGGTAGCGCAGCAGGGTGGGGTGGCGGTGCGCGTGGCCGAGGAAGGACTCCTCGCGGGTGGCGGCGAGTTTGACGGGGCAGCCGGTGCGCAGGGCGAGCAGGCCGAGCGGGATCTGGAAGCCGGGGTCCTCGCGGTCGCCGGTGGCGCCGGGGACGCCGGTCACGACGAGCTTCACCCGGTCCTGGTCGAGGCCGAAGCAGGCGGCGGCGAGGTCGCGGTCGGTGTGCGGGTCGGTGGAGGCGGTGTAGATCTCCACGCCGCCGTCGGGGCGCGGTACGGCGAGGCCGGCCTCGGCGCCGATGGGCGCGGGGTCCTGGCGGCCGATGCGGTACAGGCCCTCGACGACGACCTCGCCCTGGATGTCTGGGTCGCCGTAGCGCAGCGGGATGTGCCGGATCAGATTGCCGTCGGGGTGCAGCGGTTCGGCGGCGAACGCCTTCTCCGGGTCGGTGACCGGGTCGAGTACTTCGTACTCGACGGCGATGGCTGCGGCGGCGAGCCGCGCGGTGTCGGGGTGGTCGGCGGCGACGGCGGCGATGGCCTCGCCGTGGTGGCGTACGACCTCGGAGGCGAAGACGGGGCGGTCGACGACGTGTCTGCCGTACGCCGGGTCGCCGAGGACGTCCTCGTGGGTCACCACGGCCCGTACGCCGGGCATTTCGGCCGCGGCGGCCGTGTCGATCGACACGATGCGCGCGTGCGGGTGCGGGGAGCGCAGGATGGCGGCCCACAGCAGGCCCTCGGCCCACAGGTCGGCGGCGTAGGGGAAGGTGCCCTCGGTCTTGGCGCGGGCGTCGGCGGGCGGCAGCGAGGCGCCGAGGCCGTGCGCCGGCGGTTCCTGCTGGGGACCTTCGAGCGTCGGGGCCTCGGTGGCCGCGTCGTTGCTCACGCCATGCCTCCGTCGTGCGAGTTCGGGTGCGGTGCCTGGGCGCTGCCCGCCCCTGCCGGTGCCTGGTGCGGGATGCGGGCTTCCTCGGAGGCGGCGGCAGCGGCTTCGGAGCTCGCCGCGCGTTCCGCGACGACCTCGTTCACCGCGTCGAGCACCCCGCGGTAGCCGGAGCAGCGGCAGAGGTTGCCGCAGAGGGCCTGGCGGGTCTCCAGCTCGCTGGGGGCGTGGTTGCCTTCCAGCAGGTCGTGGACGGTCATGGCCATGCCGGGGATGCAGAAGCCGCACTGGACGGCGCCGCAGTTGGCCAGCGCCCGCTGGACGTCGGACGGTTCGCCGTCCACGGCGAGGCCTTCGACCGTACGCACTTCGGAGCCCGCAGCGGTGGCGGCGGGTACGAGGCAGGAGGCGACGAGCCTGCCGTCCACCTGGACGTTGCACGCGCCGCATTCGCCCTGCGAGCAGCCGTCCTTGGCGCCGGCGAGGCCGAGGCGCTCGCGCAGTACGTACAGCAGCGATTCGCCGATCCAGGCGTCGGTGACGGGCCGGTCGGCGCCGTTGACCCGCAGGACGTAGGAGTTCGCGGCGTGTTCGGCGCTGTCGTTGCTGCTGGTGAGGGGGGCGGCCTCGGGCTCGGGTTCCGGAAGCGGCTCCTGGAGGGGCTCCAGGAGGGGCTCCTGAACCGGCTCCTGGAGGGATTCGGGTTCGGGGCCCGCCTCGTGGTCGGGTACGCCTTCCTCGACGCCGGGCTCGGCCGCCTCGGGCTGCGGCTGCGGCTC
>NZ_JTIY01000001.1:3381099-3395899 GCF_000818175.1 Streptomyces sp. AcH 505 | reverse complement strand
GGCTCCGGCTCCGGCTGCGTCGCCCACGGGGCGGGAGCGCCGCCCGGCAGGGTCGCGGGCGCCGAGCCCGCGCTCCAGGGGGACGTGTGCAACCCGGAGCTGTACTCGCCCGATTCGTCCAGCAGGTCGCCCTCGGCGACCGGGATCCGCCACTGTCCCGTGACGTCGGCGGGCCGCTCGCCGGTGTCCTGTCCTGCGCCCGCCGCGCCGAAGTCCCACTGCCCCGTCACATAGCCGTCGTGCACGGCCTGCGCCGGGTGGTGGCCGGCCGCCGGGTGGTGCTCGGCGCCCGGCTCGGGCCAGCGCACACCGCCCGTGTCGCCCTGGTCCAGGGGCTGCTGGGCCCAGCTGCCCGCCACCGACGGGTCGGGCGTCAGGGGCACGATCTGCGGGGGTACGTATCCGTGGCCCGGCGCCGCCAGCGGGGCGTCCATGGCGTCCTCGGGCGGCAGCTGCACGAACGCGGTCGCCTCGGCGTCGTACTCGCCGCCGTGCGGTACGGGCCGCCAGCCGCCCTGTTCGTCGGGGCCCTGCCCGGGGCCCGGGCCCGACCTGGGACCGGAGCCGGAATTCTCTTCGGTGGTCACGACAGCGCCCTCCCCAGTGCTCGTCGGGCCAGGGCTGCGACGGTACGCCGCAGATGCAGTACGGCGGGCGCCGGGGCGGGGGGCTCTCCGCCGTCGGCCGGCGGCGCCGGGTCCGGGATGCAGGCCGCCGCCACGTACTCGCCGAAGGCCACCAGGGCCTCCTGGGCGAGCCCGCGTGCGCCGTCCCAGTCGATCAGTGAAGCGATCCAGCGCTCCGCCTCAAGGGGGCGCAGGGGCATCGGTGCGATCGCGCCGACGGCGCAGCGCACTCCGCGGCGCGCCGGGTCGAGCACGACGGCCACCGAGGCGGTGGCGCGGCCGGGGCCCGTGCGGCCGGTGGCCTTGAGGAAGACTTGGGGGGCGTGCAGCAGCGGGACGCGTACGAAGCCGATGAGTTCGGCCGGCTCCAGCATCTCGCGGCCCGCCAGCAGATGGGTCGCCGGGATCTCGCGCCGGGAGCCGCCGGGGCCGGCGACGACGAGATCGGCCTCCAGGGCGGCCAGGACCGGCAGGGCGTCGCCGGTGGGCGCCGCGGTGGCGATGTTGCCGCCGAGGGTGCCCGCGTTACGGATCTGGGGCGGCCCCGCGGCGCGCGCGGACGCGGCGAGCGCGGGGATGAGGGCGGCGAAGTCGGGCCTGCCCATGCGCGCGTGGGTGAGCCCGGCCCCGAGGAGGGCGTGGCCGTCCTGGTAGTGCCAGCCGCGCAGCTCGCTGATCCTGCCGAGGCCGACGAGTCCCGCGGGCCGCAGCAGGCCCTTGTTGACCGATGCCATCAGGTCCGTGCCACCCGCGACGGGTACGGCGGCAGGCATGGCAGTCAGCGCCGCCACGGCCTCGTCGAGCGAGGCCGGCAGCGTCACGGACTGCGCCGTCTGCGGTGCGTGCGTGGTCAACCCAGCTGCCCCTTTCCGGTGTCCCGGCTGTCCCGCCTGTGTGCCGTACCGTACGTGCTCACAGGCCGGACGTGGCAACTCTGGCACATGTTGAGGGCCGCCCGACGCGAGGGTCCGCGAAGGGCGTATCCGTCCCGGACCAGGGTGTAGGTCCGCTTTCGCCCGCCTTCGGCGGCACACCCGGAATGCCACCCTTCGGCAGTCCTTGTACGACTTATCCTCACGGTTCCGGCGCGGACTTCGTCAGCCGCGCGGGGGCTGTCCTTCGCGTGGACGGCCGAGCACACCGGGCCGCCGCTGCCACGGCAACGGACCGCCGGGCGGCCGGTATCCGACGCCGAGGACGTCCAACCGCGCGTAGTGCGCGGCCATCCGGCGCTCGAACCCGGCGAAGTCGCGGTCGGCGGACGCGGGCAGCGCCGACCAGGCGACCTCGGCGAACGCGGCGAGCCGCGGGAAGACCTGGTAGTCGACGCGGGAGCGGTCCTGCATCACCTCGGTCCAGACGTTGGCCTGGGTACCGAGGACGTGCGCGGCCTCGGCATCGGTGAGTTCGGCCGGTACGGGCTCGAAGCGGTAGACGTCCTCCAGCGTGCGGACGTACCCGATGGGAATCGGCTCGTCGTCGCCCGCCGCCTGCCGGTGGTCCAGGTAGACGTGCTGCTCCGGGCACATGACGACGTCGTGGCCCGCCCTGGCCGCCGCGATGCCGCCGGAGTATCCGCGCCACGAGGAAACGGCGGCGCCCGGCGCGAGTCCGCCTTCCAGGATCTCGTCCCAGCCGATGAGCCGCCGGCCCCTGACGCCGAGCCAGCTGTCGAAGTGCCGGATGAACCAGGACTGCAACTCGTCCTCGTTCGCGAGGCCCTGTTCCTGAATCCGGTCCTGGGCGGTCGGTGAGTCCTTCCACTGCTCCTTGGGGCATTCGTCGCCGCCGACGTGGATGAAGGTCGAGGGGAACAGCTCCAGGATTTCCTCGAACACGTCCTCGTAGAACCGGAGGGTGATGTCAGTGGGGGCGAGTACGTTCGGAGTCACGCCCCAGTTGTCCCAGACGGTGAGGGAGGTCGTGTCGATGACGTCGGTGTTGCCCAGTTCCGGATACGCGGCGATGGCTGCCTGCGAGTGCCCGGGGATGTCGATTTCGGGGACGACGGTGATATGCCGTTCGGCCGCGTAGGCGACGATCTCGCGGATGTCGTCCTGCGTGTAATAGCCGCCGTGCGGCTTCTCGTCCCACAAGTCGGAAGCGCGGTGGCCCCATTTGGTGCGTGAGCGCCAGGCCGCGGTCTCCGTCAGCCTGGGCTTGCTCCTGATCTCTATCCGCCACCCCTGGTCGTCGGAGAGGTGGAAGTGAAAGACATTCAGTTTGTGGGCGGCAAGCAGATCGAGATAGCGCAGCACGCCGTCCTTGGGCATGAAGTGCCGTGCCACGTCGAGCATCAGGCCGCGCCAGGCGAAGCGGGGGCTGTCCTCGACGGTGCCCACCGGCAGTTCCCAGCCACGCCCGGGGGTGACGGGCGCGCTCCGGTACGCCTCGGGGCCCAGCAGTTGACGGAGCGTCTGGGCGCCCCAGAAGACACCGGCCGCGCTGCCGCCCTCGATCGTGACGTCCCGCGCCGGGCCGGCCCCGTCCACTGCGGGGACGGTGAGGCGGTAGCCCTCGGGGCCTGACGCGCGCTCGACGTCCGGGCTGATGCTCAGTGCGATCCGGGCGGCCCCGACCGCGCCGTCCACCCCACCCGCGCCGTCCACCCCGACCGCGCCGTCAGCGCCGCCGGCTTCTTCGGGCTCCAGCGGCAGTCCCGTCGCCGCGCCGACGCTCGCCCGCAGCCAGCGCGCGACGCCCTCGGTGCCGGGCCCGGCCGTGAGCCGCGTCCCCGCGTCGACGGCCAGCCGTCCGGTCCCCTCCGTACGGACGGTGCGGGCGGCCGGTATGAGATCCGCCGCTGTCGCGGCAGAAGTCCCGGAAGAGGTCACGGCGGTCATGTTCATCAGTCCTTCACCCGAGGTACGGACGCGAGATACGCATGCGCACGGCCCTCGGGGACGCGCAGACACACGCGTCCCCGAGGGCCGTCACCAGACGGAAGAGCAACAGCTACGTCACTACTTCTTGCTGCTGTCCTTGCCGCCCTTGCCCTTGTCCTTGTCCCCGCCGGGGCCCATGGACTCGTAGATCTCCTTGCACATGGGGCAGACCGGGTACTTCTTGGGGTCGCGCCCCGGTACCCAGACCTTGCCGCACAGTGCCACCACGGGAGTGCCCTCCAGGGCGCTCGCCATGATCTTGTCCTTCTGAACGTAGTGGGCGAAGCGCTCGTGGTCGCCGTCGCCGTGCGACACCTGTGGTGTCGGCTCCACGAGGGTGCCCGTACCTGCCCCGCGCTCGGGCTCAAGAGTGCTCATAGTCGTCAAGGGTACCCACGCATGAGCCGACCCGGCCTCTCCGGGGCCGTGCTCTCCGCAGCCGGCCGCTCACCCATCGCTCAGGTCAGTTGAGCGACGCGTCGTCGGGATACGTCGCGATCATGGCCAGTTCGCCGCGCTGCCTGCGCAGCACCGCGCGCCACAGCCCCTCGGGGCGCGGGGACGACACGTCGCCGGGCTCCGACTCGACGACGTACCAGGCGCCCCGCTTCAGTTCGTCCTCCAGCTGGCCGGGGCCCCAGCCCGCGTACCCGGCGAAGATCCGCAGCGAGCCGAGCGCCTTCACCAGCAGTTCCGGCGGGGTCTCCAGATCGACGAGACCGATCGCGCCGTACACCCTGCGCCAGCCGAGCGGCCCCTCGTCGCCGGGGATCACGGCGAGGCCGAGCGCCGAGTCGAGCGAGACGGGACCGCCCTGGAAGACGACACCCGGTTCACCCGCGTGGTCGGCCCAGCTCTCCAGGATGTCCCCGACGTCCACGGGGGTGGGCCGGTTGAGGACCACGCCGAGCGAGCCCTTGCCGTCGTGGTCGAGCAGGAGGACGACGGCGCGGTCGAAATTCGGGTCGGCGAGGGCGGGTGCGGCAACGAGCAGCCGCCCTGTGAGCGAGGACACCTCCGTCATGCGAGCCATGATCTCGCACATTGGCCTTATCCGGGGCACGAGATGCAGAGTGTGCGTGCGCGCAGCTCAGGGCGCACCGTCGCACCGGGAGCGCACAGCCGCTCCCGGAACCGCCCGGTCACTGTCAGCCAGTGATCACGAACAGAACGTGTTATGCCCAATTCATTACACCTTTGGGGCCTCCTCGGCCTTACGGGACAGGGGCCTTGGCCCCTTACCCTTTTCCTTGGCCACCCGCCCGCCCACTCCGGAACGCGAGATTCATGACCGGCACAGACGATGTAATGCTTGTCCACGGTGGGACCCCGCTGGAGGGCGAGATCCGCGTCCGCGGCGCGAAGAACCTGGTGCCGAAGGCCATGGTGGCCGCGCTGCTCGGGAGCGGTCCGAGCCGGCTGCGCAACGTGCCCGACATCCGCGACGTGCGGGTCGTACGGGGGCTGCTGCAACTGCACGGGGTGACGGTCCGCCCGGGTGACGAGCCCGGCGAGCTGATCCTCGACCCCACCCATGTCGAGAGCGCCAATGTCGCCGACATCGACGCGCACGCGGGCTCCTCGCGTATCCCGATCCTGTTCTGCGGGCCGCTGCTGCACCGGCTGGGACACGCCTTCATCCCCGGTCTCGGCGGCTGTGACATCGGCGGCCGGCCGATCGACTTCCACTTCGACGTGCTGCGCCAGTTCGGCGCGACGATCGAGAAGCGGGCCGACGGCCAGTACCTGGAGGCCCCGCAGCGGCTGCGCGGCACCAAGATCCGGCTGCCGTACCCGTCGGTGGGTTCGACGGAGCAGGTGCTGCTGACCGCCGTGCTGGCGGAGGGTGTCACGGAGCTGTCGAACGCGGCGGTGGAGCCGGAGATCGAGGACCTCATCTGCGTCCTGCAGAAGATGGGCGCGATCATCTCCATGGACACCGACCGGACGATCCGGATCACCGGCGTCGACCGGCTGGAGGGCTACAACCACCGGGCCATCCCGGACCGGCTGGAAGCCGCGTCCTGGGCCTCGGCCGCGCTGGCCACCGAGGGCAACATCTACGTCCACGGCGCGCAGCAGCGGTCGATGATGACGTTCCTCAACACGTACCGCAAGGTCGGCGGCGCCTTCGAGATCGACGACAAGGGCATCCGCTTCTGGCATCCGGGCGGCTCGCTCAACGCCATCGCGCTGGAGACGGACGTCCATCCGGGGTTCCAGACCGACTGGCAGCAGCCGCTGGTGGTGGCGCTGACCCAGGCGTCGGGGCTGTCGATCATCCACGAGACGGTCTACGAGTCGCGGCTGGGCTTCACGTCGGCGCTGAACCAGATGGGTGCGCACATCCAGCTCTACCGGGAGTGCCTCGGCGGTTCGCACTGCCGCTTCGGGCAGCGCAACTTCCTGCACTCGGCGGTCGTCTCGGGACCGACCCGGCTGCAGGGCGCGGATCTGGTCATCCCCGACCTGCGCGGCGGTTTCTCGTACCTGATCGCCGCGCTGGCGGCGCAGGGCACGTCGCGGGTGCACGGCATCGACCTGATCAACCGCGGCTACGAGAACTTCATGGACAAGCTCATCGAGCTGGGCGCGAAGGTCGAGCTGCCGGGCGGCGCGCTGGTATGACCGTCCGTCACGGCCGGTGTACGGCTTTCTGACGGGCGAACGACACAGGGGCGGCCACCTGAGAAGGTGGCCGCCCCTGCGTACTGCTGTGGTGCTTTTACTGCGTACCGGCCGTACTGGCCGGTACTGCCTTGGGTTACTTCCCCTTGGCGGCTTCCTTGAGCTTGGAGCCCGCGGAGACCTTCACGCTGTAGCCGGCCGGGATCTGGATCGGGTCGCCGGTCTGCGGGTTACGAGCGGTGCGAGCGGCACGGTGGGTGCGCTCGAAGGTCAGGAAGCCGGGGATGGTGACCTTCTCGTCGCCCTTGGCGACGATTTCGCCCACGGTCTCGGCGAGGGCGGCCAGCACGGCGTCGGCGTCCTTGCGAGTCACCTCGGCGCGGTCGGCCAGGGCGGCCACCAGCTCACTGCGGTTCATGTTGTTACTCCCGTGTTCTTCTTGCCTGTGAGGCGTGAGATCGAAGCCGATGCTGCCAGGGCCCTCGGACAGTCCCCGGACCCGGGTCTGCTGACAGACCCTCGCGCCCGAATACGCATCCTGCCCCCACCAGCGGCGGGAAAGCCAATCCGGCACCCACCGGCGTCACTCCTGTGGAGACACCTTGGGAACCCCTTAGCCCCCTGAAGGCCCTGAAACCTCCGAGGAGTGGCGGGCTCATGGTCCGCCACCCTAGACGGGGCCCAGCGGCCCCGCGAATCGCGACGCGCCGGACAGATCGGGCAGAGCGGACGTGTCAGGCGGACACCGAGGTGGCCACCGTCACACCTGCCGCTTTCGCGGCTTCCCGAACGGCACCCGCGACCGCTCCCGCGACCTTGTCGTTGAAGACCGAGGGAACGATGTAGTTGGGGTTCAGTTCGCCCTCGGTGACGACGTCGGCGAGGGCCTTGGCAGCGGCCAGCATCATTTCGGTGTTGACCGTACGCGACTGGGCGTCCAGCAGGCCGCGGAAGACGCCGGGGAAGACCAGCACGTTGTTGATCTGGTTGGGGAAGTCGGAGCGGCCCGTGGCCACGACAGCGGCCGTCTCGCGGGCGATCCCGGGGTCCACCTCGGGGTCCGGGTTGGCCAGCGCGAAGACGATCGCCCCTTCGGCCATGGCGGCCACGTCGGCGCCGTCCAGCACGTTGGGGGCCGAGACGCCGATGAAGACGTCAGCGCCGACCACGGCCTCCTTCAGGGTGCCGGTGATGCCCTCGGGGTTGGTGTTGTCGGCCACCCAGCGCAACGGCGACTCGGGGGCTGCCTCGACGAGGTCGGCGCGGCCCGCGTGCACGACACCGTGGATGTCGGCGACGACGGCGTGCTTGACGCCCGCGGCGATGAGCAGCTTCAGGATGGCCGTACCCGCCGCGCCCGCGCCGGACATGACGACCCGTACGTCACCGAACTCCTTGCCGACCACGCGCAGCGCGTTGGTCAGGGCGGCGAGCACCACGATGGCCGTGCCGTGCTGGTCGTCGTGGAAGACCGGGATGTCCAGGGCCTCGCGGAGTCTCGCCTCGATCTCGAAGCAGCGGGGCGCCGAGATGTCTTCGAGGTTGATGCCGGCGAAGCCGGGGGCGATGGCCTTGACGATCTCGACGATGGCGTCGGTGTCCTGGGTGTCCAGGCAGATCGGCCAGGCGTCGATGCCGGCGAAGCGCTTGAACAGGGCCGCCTTGCCCTCCATGACGGGCAGCGCCGCCATGGGGCCGATGTTGCCGAGGCCCAGCACGGCCGAGCCGTCGGTGACGACGGCGACGGAGTTGCGCTTGATGGTGAGGCGTCTGGCGTCCTCGGGGTTCTGCGCGATCGCCATGCAGACCCGGGCCACTCCCGGCGTGTAGATCATCGAGAGATCGTCACGGTTGCGGATGGGGTGCTTGGACTGCATCTCGATCTTGCCGCCGAGGTGCATCAGGAACGTACGGTCGGAGACCTTGCCGAGCACGACCCCCTCGATGCCCCGCAGCTGCTCCACGATCTGGTCCGCGTGCCCGGTGGAGCTCGCGGCGATCGTGACGTCGATCCGGAGCTTCTCGTGCCCGGACGCCGTCACGTCGAGGCCGGTCACCGAGCCGCCGGAGGACTCCACGGCTGTGGTGAGCTGCGACACCGCTGTACCGCTAGCGGGCACTTCCAGACGGACCGTCATCGAGTACGAGACGCTTGGCGCCGTTGCCATGCCGAGTTCCTCTGCTTTCCCTGAGCCTCATTGCCACTCCGCCCGACCGACGTCGCGCGGAGCCTTCCGATCGTCGCACCTACCACCCGGTAATCGGTAAAGTCCAACTTTTTCGGAAAGCATTTTCCGTCAGGCGAGAGAGCGTAACAGCGGCGCCTCCAACAGAAGCAGGCCCCCACCGCTTCGCGGTGAGGGCCCGTTGTCGTGCTGGTGAAGAACTGTCGTACCGGTGAAGAAGAAGGTGGCACCGACCCGCCATGCTCGCCTCGCGGCAAGTGGTCGCTCGAAGCGACGAAGGTTGGGCCCGGGGGCTTGGATCGAGTCGGTGCCACTACCAATCTAACAAAACACTCCGGGAAGTGATCCCCTCCGCGCGAGTTGACTCGAAGTCAATCCCGCAGGAGGTCGGGTACTCCCTCCGCGTCGGGTTCGTCGCGGGCCGCCGAAACGACCGTGAGCTGCTGCGTCGCCCTGGTCAGCGCCACATAGAGCACCCGTAGCCCCGCCGGTGACTCGTCGGCGATCTCGGCCGGCGAGACCACCACCGTCGCGTCGTACTCCAGCCCCTTGGCCTCCAGGCTGCCCAGGGCGACGACCCGTCCGCCGAGCCCGGCGAGCCAGCGCGCCGCCTGTTCGCGCCGGTGCATCGCGACGACGACACCCACCGTGCCGTCGACCCGCTCCAGCAGCCGGGCCGCCTCGTCCCGTACGGCCGAGGCGAGGTCGTCGTCCCGCACGACGCTGAAGCGCGGCTGTACGCCGGTGGAGCGCACGGCGGTCGGCGACTCCATCCCCGGCATGGCGAGCGCCAGCACCTTCGCGGCCAGTTCGGCGATCTCGGCGGGGTTGCGGTAGTTGACGGTCAGGGTGAACTTGCGGCGCGGCCGGGTGCCGAGCGCCTCGTCGCGCGCCTCCGCCGCCTCCTCGGGGTCCGACCAGGACGACTGGGCGGCGTCGCCGACCACCGTCCAGGTGGCGTGCCTGCCCCTGCGGCCGACCATCCGCCACTGCATGGGGGTGAGGTCCTGGGCCTCGTCGACGATGACATGCGCGTATTCGGTGCGCTCGGCCGCCAGCCGCTCGGCGCGCTCGCGCTGCGACTCCTCGCGCTGGGGCATCAGCTCCTCGAGCCCGGTGAGCTGGTCCAGCGGGTCGAGTTCCCTGCGCTGCTTGCGCAGTCTGGGCGGAGCGCCCAGCAGCGTCTCCAGCTCGTCCAGGATCGCCACGTCGTGCACGGAGAGCGGTCCGGTGCCGTCCGGGCCCACCCGCCGCAGCGAGCGCGCGAGCCGGCGGATCTCGCCCTGGCCCAGGATGCGCCGGGCCCAGCGGCCGAGCCGCCGCTCGTCGGCCATGGCGGCAAGCACCCCGCGCGGGGTCAGCTCGGGCCACCAGGCGTCCACGAACTCCAGGAAGCTGTCCTCGGACGTGATGTCGTCGTCGAAGCCGCCGCGCAGCTCCGCCGCCAGCTCCGCGTCGCCGCGCGACGCGTACTCGCCGGCCCGGGCGGCGGCGCCCGACTTCGCCCACAGGGCGTCGAGCAGCAGCTTGCGGGCGCGCGGCCGCAGCAGGTTGACGGGGGCCGTGCCGCCGAGCACGGACTGCCGGATGCGGTTCAGCTCGTCGGCCTCCAGCTCCAGCCTGCGGCCGAACGCGACGACCCTGAGCCGGTCGGTGGCCACGGGCCTGCCGGGCGTCTCGTCGCCGTCGTCACCGGCCGCGCCGGACGCCTCGGTCTCACCGAAGGCCAGCTGTCCCGTCCCGGGCGCCTGCTGACGCCCCTGGGCGCCGCCCCTGCCCCGGCCACGCGCGCCCCGGCCTCCCTGGTCACCGGCGTGCGGCGCGGGCTCCAGCGCGCCCCTGGCGGCCTTGCGCAGCACCTTCAGCATGTTCGCCGAGCCCTTGATCCGGGCCACGGCCGGATCGTCGTACGCCGTGGCCTCCGCGCCGTCCACCAGCGAGCCGACCGCGCGGATCGCGACCTGCCCCTCCTCGCCGAGCGAGGGCAGCACGCCTTCGGTGTACGCGACGAGCAGCGGCGTCGGTGAGACGACGAGGATGCCGCCCGCGTACCTGCGCCTGTCCTGGTAGAGCAGATACGCGGCGCGGTGCAGCGCGACGGCGGTCTTGCCGGTGCCGGGGCCGCCCGCGACCTCGGTCACGGAAGCGGCGGGGGCCCTGATCACCAGGTCCTGCTCGGCCTGGATCGAGGAGACGATGTCCCGCATGGTGTGGCTGCGGGCCTGGCCGAGCGCGGCCATCAGCGCGCCGTCCCCGATGACGGGCAGCGCGCCGCCGTCCAGCGAGGCGGTCAGCTCGGGCCGCATCAGGTCGTCCTCGACGCCGAGGACCTTGCGGCCCTTGGAGCGGATGACCCTGCGCCGTACGACACGGCCGGGATCGACAGGCGTGGAGCGGTAGAACGGGGCTGCCGCCGGCGCGCGCCAGTCGATGACCAGCGGTGAGTAGTCGGAGTCGAGGACCCCGATCCGGCCGATGTGCAGCGTCTCGGCGATGTCCGCCGTGTTGTCGGGGCGTACGGCTTCGTCGGCCGGCTCGACCGAGGTGTACGCGCCGTCGGGGCCCTTGTCGCCGTCCTTGCCCGGGAGCAGGTCGATCCGGCCGAAGAGGAAGTCCTCGAACTCGTTGTTGAGCCGGCTCAGGTGGATACCGGCCCTGAAGACCTGGGCGTCCCTTTCGGCGAGTGCGCCGGGCGTGCCGACCTGGCCACGCTTGGCTGCGTCCTTCATCAGGAACTCCGCCTCGTGGATCTTCTCCTCGAGGCGGCGGTAGACCTGATCCAGATGGTCCTGTTCGACACCGATCTCGCGGTCGCGCACGGAGTCGTTCCCCGTGTCGCGTCCGGGATCGGAGGCGGGTCCTGCGGATTCAACAGCGGCATCCTGCGCGGCCACCGAGGCCCCCTTCGTGACGTGCGTCGGGCAGCCGTCAACCGTACGCGAAGGGGGCGGGTATGTCAGGCGCCGACCTGGACCAAACGCTTGCCGTCGAATGTCCGTACGTCGAAGTGGTCGATGTCGTTGGGCTGGATGGCCGCACCGCCGTGGATGTACAGCGGCTTCTGCGCCACCTCGTGCGGGCTGCTGGGGATGCCGTACCCCCACTGCGGCACCGACCAGGAGGAGACGACCTGCTCGTCGCCCGACTTGGACACGGCCACCAGACTGCACTTGAGCGGTCCTTTGACGTTCTTCAGCTCAAGAACGGCGTTGGTGCCCCAGCCGCGCTCCTCGAACCCGATGGTCGCGCTGACCTTGGTCGCCGGGTCGGTGCCCGAGACCTTGTCCGGCATCTTGGCGAAGGCCTCGGCGTCGGTGGGACCACCGGACGGCTGGACCACGGCCTCGTTACGGACCGGGTCGTCGCCCGAGGTCGCGACGATCGCGATCGTCGGACCGCCGATGATCAGCGCGGCGGCGGCGGCGATCAGGTAGAACCCGCGCCTCTTGCGCTGCGCCCGCTTGACGGCGACCTCGTCGACCAGCCGGTTCAGCAGCTGGTCGCTGGGCTTCACCGAGACGGACGGGGTCGGCGGCAGCGGCACGGCCCGTGGCGGGAAGCCGCCCTGCCGCGGGAACGGGTCGGCCGCCGGAGCCTGCGGCTCGGCGGTGGCGAAGGTTTCCGGGGTGTCGGCGAGCATGGCCAGCATCGGTTCCATGCCCGAGAACTCGGCCATGTTCGCCGTGCACAGTTCGCACGCCGCGAGATGCGCTTCGAAGGCGACGGCATCGGCCTCGTCAAGAATGCCGAGCACGTAGGAGGCGACCGCGTCGTGCACAGTGCCCTCGCCGTCCAGTCCGTACTGATCGTGCGTGGTCATGCCGAGACCCCCCTCTCCTCCAGAGCGAGCTTCATGGAACGCAGTGCGTAGAACACCCGTGAACGCACGGTCCCGCTGGGAATGCCGAGCGTCTCGGCAGCCTCGTTGACCGTGCGCCCCTTGAAGTACGTCTCTACGAGCACTTCCCTGTGCGCCGGGGTCAAATCTTCGAGCGCATCTGAGAGCGTCATCAGCCACAACGCCTTGTCGATCTCGTCCTCCGCGGGCATGACCTCCAGCGGCGACGGATCGACCTCCTGCGGCCGGGCCTGCCGGCTGCGGTGGCCGTCGATGACGATACGTCGAGCTACCGTCACCAGCCAGGGGCGGACAGAGCCGGTAGCCCGATTGAGCTGACCGGCGTTCTTCCAGGCACGGATGAGCGTCTCCTGCACGACGTCCTCGGCACGCTGGCGGTCGCCCGCCACGAGACGCAGCACATAAGCCAGCAACGGTCCGGCATGTTCCCGGTACAGGGCGCGCATCAGCTCTTCGTCAGGGACGGAGAGGTCGGTGCGCGGTGCCTCGCTCCGGTGTCGGGCCCGTTGAGGACGGTCATCGGCCACGGCCGCATCCTTGCGCACCTGAACCTCCCGGTCGAGACCTTCTTGACTGCTTCTCCCCCATCACTACGGAGGAACATCAAGTAGCACTCAACGGCGGGCGGAAAACTTTTCAGGTTCTTGGCGGCGGGACACCCCCGTCGGACGCCCCGACAGGTACGCCGGTCAGGTACGGGCCAGTGCGGCCCTGCGCCGGTGCCGGGCGACCCGCTCGCGGTTTCCGCACACCTCGCTGGAGCACCAGCGCCTGCGCCGGCCGCGTGATGTGTCCAGATACACACGCCGGCAGCTGTCGCCCTCGCACTCCCGCAGCCCCGCTCCGGCCTCCGGATCGGTCAGCAGCTCCACCGCGTCCCTCGCCACTGCGGCGAGCAGCGCCTCACAGGCCGGTGCGGCGCTCAGCGCCCGTACGAGCGCGCCGCCGGTGTCCCGTACCGCCCTGATCCCCGGCGGCGCCCCCGCGGCCAGCTCGTTGACCCGCTCCAGGGCCTGCGGCGCCTGCCTGCCGTCGATCTCGGCGCGTACGAGCTGCCCGACGCTGTCGCGCAGCTCGGCGAACCGGCCGACCCAGCGGGCGTCGACCCCCGTGAGGGCGGTGCCCGCCGGCACGAGCCCCGAGGCCGTCAGCCAGTGGGCGAGCTGGTCGGCGTCGGTGAGCTGTGCGTGTCCCTTGGCCGTCGGTTCCTCGGTGGCCACCAGATCGAGGCAGATCCGCCCGGAGTCGAACCGCCATTCGTACGAGCTCATGCCCGCCGCCATGTCCCTGCCACCGCCTCGGGTTCACCTGTGGTGCCGGCCCGTTCACTCTCAGAGTGCCTTCCCCGTGGCACGGCCGGTACCCCGCCACCCGAAGCGGCAAGCGGCCCTACTCGTCCGAAACGGCCAGCCGGTAGCCGCGTTTGACGACCGTCTGGATCAGCCGCGGGTCGCCGAGCGAGGTGCGCAGCCGCGCCATCGCGGTCTCGACTGCGTGCTCGTCGCGGCCGGCGCCGGGCAGCGCACGTAGCAGCTCGGCGCGCGGGACGACCCAGCCGGGCCGCCGGGCCCGCGCCCCGAGCAGCGCCATCCCCGCGGGCGGTACGGGGCGCAGCTCGCCGTCGAGCAGCACGGCGTGCCCGCGGATCTCCAGCCGCCGCGCGGCGACCTGGAGCGTACGGGCGCGGCCCGGCAGTTCGTCGCAGAGCACCTGGACGAGCGGGCCCAAGCGGAAACGTTCCGGCTGGACGGTTCCGATGCCCCGCTCCCGCAGCGGCGTCGCGGTGACGGACCCGACGCACGCCGGCAGTACGTCCCCCTTCAGCGCGTCGAGCAGCCCGGCCAGTTGGCCCCGCTCCTCGGCGCGCGAGAGCAGCGCGGTGGCGGCGGGCGCGCTGGTGAAGGTGACGGCGTCCAGGGCGCGCGCCACGGTCGCCTCGATGAGCCGGTCGACCGGGGCCAGATCCTCCGGCGGCATCCAGCGGTAGACGGGGACGACGACGACATCGGCGCCCCCGGCCTCCAGCGCCTCGACGAACCCGGGCAGCGGTACGCCGTGCAGTTGGAGCGCGATCCGCCGGTGCGCGACGCCCTCGTCGAGCAGCCGGTCCAGTACCTCGGCCATCGACTCGGAGGCGGGTGACCAGGTCTCGGTGAGTCCCGCGGCCCGGATGGCGCCCTTCACCTTGGGCCCGCGGGCGAGCAGTTCGACGCCGCCGAGACAGTCCAGCAGCTCCTGCCTGTCGCCCCAGCCGCCGGCCGCTTCCAGCCAGCCGCGGAAGCCGATCGCCGTGGTCGCCACGACCACGTCGGGCGCCTTGGCGATCAGCTCCTCGGTGGCGGCGCGCAGCTCCGTGTCGTCGGCGAGCGGCAGGATCCGCAGGGCGGGTGCGTGGAGCACGGCGCCGCCACGGCGTTCGATGAGCGCGCCGAACTCCTCGGCTCGTCTGGCTGCGGTGACTCCGATGGTGAATCCGGCGAGGGGGCCGTGCGGCTGGTCGTTCATGATGACCATTTTCCCGTCCCGCTCGCGGTACGGGTGTTTCGGGTGGGTTACTGCGGACCTGGCGCCCGAGCGGCGGGCCGTACGGATGCCCGTACAGCCCGCCGCGCGGCC
>NZ_JTIY01000001.1:3371813-3381015 GCF_000818175.1 Streptomyces sp. AcH 505 | reverse complement strand
CTCCCGGGGGGCGGGCGGCTTGCCGCCGCCCTTCGCCCTGCCGGACATGACGCCGTTCGGCCACAGCCGCGGTCTGCGCTTGGCCGCCAGGTCCTCCACCCACCCGACGGCGATGATCATGATCCCTATCATCGGCCAGATCAGGATCAGCGGCAGCGTCGAGTACGAGGCGTCCAGCGCGCCGTTGAACCGGTCCATGCCCGGCACGTTGTAGAGCTGGTCCAGCAGCGGGAACGTCGCCATGATCAGCAGGTTGTGCCAGAGATAGATCGTCACGGCCCGGTTGTTGGCGAGGGTGATCACCGAGTCGTACGAAGCCAGCCTGCCCGGGAGTTTCTGCCAGGACGGCGAGTACTGGAGCAGGATGGCGACGAACCCGAGCGACCAGATCGCCTGCACCAGCGGCATCTCGTCGAAGTTCCACCCCTCGTCGCCCAGATGCCCCTGCGCCCACCAGAGGGCGAAGGCCATCGCGAAGGCGGCGAGCGAGACCGTGATGTAGCGCGGGACCTTCTTGAACAGGCCGTCGTTGTGGGCGAAGCCGAGCACCCAGCAGCTGCCGTAGACCCCGAAGTCCGTGAGCGCCAGACCGGTTTCACCGGGGATGTTCACCACACCCGTGGTGATCACGGCCGTGAGGGCGATCGGGAAGGCCAGCGCCGCCCACGGCACCTTGCGGAAGGCCCACAGCAGCAGCGGGGACGCCAGCACGAACCAGAGATAGGCCCGGATGTACCAGAGCGGTCCGGCCGCCTGGTCGGCCCAGCTGGAGTCCATCCAGCTCACCGGGGACCCGGCCGGGTCCGGATACGGCGGCGCGCCCAGCGGGAAGATCCAGTTGGCGAGCTTGATCAGGCCCCAGATGCCCTCGTCCCTGGCCGGCTTGAAGCCGGAGACGAAGAGCAGCGGCACGATCAGCAGGGCGAACGCCCACATCGGCGGCAGCAGCCTGCGCAGTCGGCCCCGGATGACGCTCCACGAGGTGCGCTGCGAGAGCGACCTGGCCATCAGCGAGCCGGCCAGCGCGAACATCACGCCCATGGAGGGGAAGAGGATCGTCAGCCAGGCCCAGCCGAAGATGTGGAAGACGACGACCCGCACCAGCGCGACGGCCCGCAGCAGATCCAGATAGCGGTCACGGCCCGACGCCTTGGGCGCCTCGCCCTCGGCGGCCACGGGTGGCTGCGCGAGCGTCGGGTCGGGGCCCCTGGGCCCCGCCTTGTGCCGCGCGTGCGGCACGGGCCCCGGCCGCTGGACGTACGGCGCCGTCGGCCCGGCGGCCGGGTAGGGCGCGGCCGCCCCGGCGCTCGGATAGGGCGCGGCCGTGCCGCCTGCTTCGTAGGGGGTGGTCATCCCACCGGCCTCCTGTCGGCGCCCGCGCTGTGACCGCGCTGGGTGGGGATCGAGCCGGGGGCCTGGACGGCGCCGGTACGGCGGAGCTTCTGCCAGCGCAGCCGGCCGCCGGTGAGCGCGGTGATCCAGGACTGCACCAGCACGACGTACATGAGCTGGCGGTACAGGACCTGTTGGAGCGGCAGCGAGATCAGATGCACCATGCGTTCCTTGTCGAGCCGGAACGCGTACGCGGCGCAGATCGCCTGGAACGCCAGGACGCCGAGCCAGGCGATGATGGTCTTCTCCGTGGGCCCGAAGATCAGGCCGTAGATCAGGAAGAGGTCGATCAGCGGCGCGAGCAGCGGCGCCACGATCATGAACAGCGCGATCAGTGGCAGGCCGACCCGGCCGAAGCGTCCCGAAGGCCCCCGCTCGATGAAGGAGCGGCGGTGCTTCCAGATCGCCTGCATCGTGCCGTAACTCCAGCGGTACCGCTGGGACCACAGCTGCTGTACGGACTCCGGCGCCTCGGTCCAGGCACGCGCCTTCTCGGCGTAGACGACACGCCAGCCGTCGCGGTGCATGGCGATGGTGATGTCGGTGTCCTCGGCGAGGGTGTCCTCGCTCATCCCGCCGACCCGCTCCAGCGCGGTGCGCCGGAAGGCGCCGATCGCGCCCGGGATGGTGGGCATGATCTGCAGCAGGTCGTACATGCGGCGGTCGAGGTTGAAGCCCATCACGTACTCGATGTGCTGCCAGGCCCCGATGAGCGAGTTGCGGTTGCCGACCTTGGCGTTGCCGGCGACGGCGCCGACGCGCGGGTCGCCGAAGGGCTGCACCAGCTCGCGCACGGTGGCGGGTTCGAAGACGGTGTCGCCGTCCATCATCACGACCAGGTCGTAACTGGCGTGCGCGATGCCGTTGTTGAGCGCGGCCGGCTTGCCCGCGTTCTCCTGGCGTACGACGTGTACGTTCGGCAGCCACATCGCCTCGACGATGTCCGCCGTACCGTCCGTTGAGCCGTCGTCGATGACGATGACCTCGATCGGATGGTCGCTCTGCATCAGCGAGTTGACCGTCTTGGCTATGCATTCCCGTTCGTTGTACGCGGGGACGAGGACCGAGACGGGTTCGGTGATGCGGGCGCCCCAGCGGAACCTGCGGCGGCGCACCTTGCGCGAGTGCGCGAAGGACAGCACCAGCATCAGCCCGAAGCGCAGGATGACCAGGAAGCCGACCACCGAGAGCCCGGCGATCAGGACGTCGGTGCCCCGGTCGGCGAAGCTGACGGCGCCGATGAACGCGCGGCCCTTCCACTTGTCGATGCCGGTGACCGGCGTGTGGGCGCTGGGCGCGCCGAGCGCCTGGGTCACCGTGTCGAAGGAGTAGCCGTCCTTCTGCATCTGCGGCAGGAACGTGTTGAGCGCCTTGACGGTCTGGGACCTGTCACCGCCGGAGTCGTGCATCAGGACGACGGCGCCGTCGCCGTGCTTCGGCGTCGCGTTCTCGATGATCTTCGAGACGCCGGGGCGCTGCCAGTCCTCACTGTCGGTGCTGTCGAGCACCGTGATGTAGCCCAGGGTGCCGATGTACTGCGTCACCGGCCAGGACTTGTTGTCCATGGCGTCGGCGAACGAGGAGTACGGCGGCCGGAAGAGCGAGGAGCGGATCCCGGCGGCGCCGGCGAGCGCCAGCTGCGTCTGCGACAGCTCCCACTTGATACGGGACGCCGACTGGTAGGAGAGGTCGGGATGGTCGAAGGTGTGCACCCCGACCTCGTGCCCCTCGGCCACCATGCGCCTGACCAGCTCGGGGTGTTGCGAGGTCATCGTGCCCGTGACGAAGAAGGTCGCGTGCGCGCCGTACTTCTTCAGCACGTCGAGGACCTGGGGCGACCAGGTCGGGTCCGGGCCGTCGTCGAAGGTGAGGACAAGTTTGTGCTTCGGTATGGTCAGCGACTTGGGCTTGGCCGTCTTGTCGCGCGAATCGATGACGGGGCCGCCTTCGATGATGTCGTCGGGCACCTGACTGATGGAGGCAGGTGGCCGCACCCGGTGGTCCGGGATGATCTCGTTGTGCACGTAGCCGCGCAGCAACATCATCGCCACCAGGCCGACGAGCAGAAAGGTCGGAAGCAGGTACCGCATGGGCAGCCTGCGTCTCCTGACGGGGCCGCCGCTGCGCTTACGGCCCCGCGTGCCGGTTGAAGTCATCTACTGAGCGCCTTCCGCGGCCATGGCCTGGGGGTCGCCGGCCGGCGGGCCCGCGGGTTCGGTACCCGCGTCCGTCGTCTCGACAGGCGGTGTCGGGGTGTCCGGCGGCGTCTCGACCGGCGGCGTGGTCTCCGGCGGAGCGTCCGTCGTCGTCGGACCACCCGGGTCGGAACCGCCCGCCGGCACGGAGTTGCCCGGATCGGGCTTCCCCGGCGCTCCGGGCGTCTGCTTCGGCGGCTTCGCCGAACCCGACGCGCCGGGGGCGGGAACTCCCGAGGCCCCGGTCGTCGCGCTGGCCGAAGTCCCCGGGATCGGGGAGCCGTTGGAGTCCGTCGGCACCGGCAGCGAAGGACCGCCCGGCAGCACGCCGTCGGACGCACTGCCCGAGGGAGCGGGCTTCTCGACCTTGACGGAGTCCGACTTCTTGTCGACCTTGACCCCGGGTATGTTCAGCCACGGCGCGCTCGAGTTGCCGCCCATCAGCGCGACGACCAGCGTCACCGCGTAGCAGGCGCAGACCGCTGCCAGGATCCAGCCGGCCCGGCGGAACTTCTTGCTCCGGCGCCCGGAAGCGTCGACAAAAACGGGCCCGTCGGAGCTTTCCTGATCTACATCTTCCGCAGAACCTGATTTCTGCGGGTGCTTCGGGCCCGAAGGCAGCTCGGAGAGCTGACGCCCCAGACCGTCGAGTTCGATGGTGACATCGCTCGGCTCATGCATATGCCCCGTGCGGGCATTCTCTCGCCAGTTTTCCACAGGTGTGCACATCCCCCACTTAATGTCCCATGGGTGCGTGCACGGCTGACCGGAAATGCCGACGATCAGGCCCCCACCTGACCGACCGCCCCCTACCACACTGCACCCGGACCACGAATGTAGCGCACGCCAGTGATGCCGGTAGTTCTGCTTGACAGGTTGCTGTGCATCAATGCTGTGACAAGGATGCGTGCAACCATCCGGGGGCGACTTCTTACTGACAAGTATTTATCTCAACTGCGGCCGTGGTGACAGGAATTGGTTTCTTCGGACCACTTCTGTCCCTTCCGTTCACTGTGGTCGAGGTCACCGGCTATTCGACCGGCAGTCGATCATTGTTCACGGTGTTACCCGACGTCACAGTGGCACGGCGGCAGTGGGGCCCGGACACGACTGAGGCCCCGCTGCCGGGTGGGCAGCGGGGCCTCGGCCTCACATGGGGTTTGTGGAGATGGCGGGAATCGAACCCGCGTCCAACGGTGCGGAATCAGGACTTCTCCGAGCGCAGTCCGCTGCGATTTTCTCGGCCCCGGAGATCACGCGGACAAGTCTCCGACGGGCTCAGTCACTGTTTGATTTCCCTGCAAGTCCCGTGACCGGGCCTACAGGTTTAGTCCCCTAGCTGATGCCAGGATCCGGGTCGGGAACACTCCCGGGCTGACACTCCGCGGAGTCTTCGCTAGCTGCTAATTAGGCAGCAAGTGCGAAGGCGGAGGAATCGCGCTTAGAATTGGCGATTGTTTTTTGCGACATATGGTTAACGAGATCATTGCCGCTTTCTCGGCTCGCTTCCCCTGCTTCGACATCCGCTGTCGAAACCGATCATCCCCATGTTTTGTTTTCAACTCGTGCACCCGCTACGAGGTGCACGACCCATCGTACGTGATCAACAGGGCCGAGGGCCACCGTATTCCCACCCGGGGCGCGCGGCGTCAGGCCTGCTGCTTGCGCTTGACCGCCGAGACGGCCCGGTCCGTCTCGCGCCGGTCCTGGCGCTCCCGCAGCGTCTGGCGCTTGTCGTACTCCTTCTTGCCCTTGGCCAGCGCGATCTCGACCTTGGCCCGGCCGTCCTTGAAGTACAGGGCGAGGGGCACGATCGTGTGACCCGATTCCTGCGACTTGGACTCCAGCTTGTCGATCTCGGCCCGGTGCATCAGCAGCTTGCGCTTACGCCGGGCGGTGTGGTTCGTCCACGTTCCCTGGCTGTACTCAGGAACATGGACATGGTGGAGCCATGCCTCATGTCCGTCAATCTGGACGAACCCGTCCGTCAACGACGCCCGCCCCTGACGCAGCGACTTCACTTCCGTGCCCGTGAGCACGAGACCGCACTCGTAGGTGTCGAGAATCAGGTAGTCGTGCCGCGCCTTCTTGTTCTGGGCGATGATTTTGCGCCCTTTTTCCTTTGCCATAGTCCTGCCATTTTCTCACTACGGCGCAACTTCTTTACGCCGTGCCGCCGAGGCCGCTGAGGACCGTCTGCGCCTGCTGTCCGGCATGGTCGCTCGCCGCGAGATCCGGGGTGATTCCCCTGCCGTCGACCGTATGCCCCGCAGGCGTGCGGTAATGGCCGACGGTCAGCTCCGCGACCGAGCCGTCCGGCAGCGTGCTCGGCATCTGGACCGAGCCCTTGCCGAACGTACGCGAGCCGACGGTGATGGATCGTCCCCGGTCCTGGAGGGCGCCGGTGACCAGCTCGGCCGCGCTCATCGTGCCGCTGTCGACCAGCACCACCACGGGGCGTCCGGTGTCGCCGCCCGGGTCCGCGTACAACGCCCGCTGGGCGCCTTTTATGTCGTACGTCGCGACGAGGCCGCCGTCGAGGAAGGCCGAAGCGGCCTTGACCGCCTCCGAGACCAGCCCGCCGCCGTTGCCCCGCAGGTCGAGCAGTATGCCGGCGCCGCGCGGCGCGTCCCGTACGGCGTCGCGCACCTGCTCGCCCGAGCCCTTCGTGAACGCGTCGACCTTGATCATCCGGGCCCCGCCGGTCAGCTTGCCGACCGTGACGGACTCGGTCGACAGCCGGGCGCGGCGCAGCGTACGGGTCCAGCGGTGTCCCGCGCGCTCAAGACCGAGGACGACGGGGGTACCGGCGCCGGCGCTCTTGCCCGCCCCGCCCTCCCCCAGCGCGTCCCCGCGCAGCAGCGCCATCACGTCCGTGACGGGCCGGCCGGCCACATCCGCGCCGTCGATGTCCCTGACCGTGTCGCCCGCCCTGATGCCGGCTCCCGCGGCGGGGCCGCCGGGGTGCACCCGGGTGACCTCCATCAGTCCCCCGGCCGTACGCCGGGCGCTGAGGCCCACTCCGGTGTACTCACCGTCGAGGGCCTGCTCGAACTCCTCGTACTCGCCCTTGTCGTACACGGCGCCCCAGCGGTCCCCGCTGCGGCTGACGACCTCCTCGGCCGCTTCCGTGCCCGACTTGCCGTCGGCCATCGCCTTGGCCGCAGCCGCGGCGACCTCGCCGCTGTCGACCGTCGAGGCGACGGCGCGCGTCGGGATGACGGGCGGCGCCGAGTCGGCCTGCGGCAGGGAGTTGGTCGCGGCGGCAGTGGCGAGCGCACTCGCGAACACCAATGTCAGGACCGCCCCGCGGCGGACTCCGCGGGGCCCGAAATGGGGTGACTCCGATCCGGACATGGCGTTGAGTCTAGGACAACGCAGCGCGACGGACCGGAGCTTGGCGACACCACGCCAGGGGCGCTTGTCACACCCTGAGGTACTTGCGCAGTGCGACGAGAGCCGCAACTGCCGGCATCAGCAGACCGATCGCGAGCACCAGCGGCAGCTTCGAGAACACCGCGTCCCAGCCGATGAACCTGACGAGCTCCATCTTGTGGGACAGGTCGAGACCGCTGTCGATCAGGAAGTACCGGCCGAGCATGAGCATTCCGCACGCGACCACGCCGCCGATCAGTCCGGCGAACGCGGCCTCCATGATGAACGGCGTCTGGATGTAGAAGCTGGAGGCGCCGACGAGCCGCATGATGCCGGTCTCGCGCCGTCTGCTGAACGCCGATACGCGCACGGTGTTGACGATCAGCATCAGCGCGATCACCAGCATCAGCGCCATGACACAGAGCGCGGCGATGTTCATGCCGTTCATCAGCGAGAAGAGGTTCTGCAGGATGTCGCGCTGGTCCTGGACGGACTGCACGCCGTCCCGGCCGGCGAAGGCGGTCGCCACCACCTTGTACTTCTCGGGGTCCTTGAGCTTGACGCGGAAGGACTCCTCCATCTGGTCCGGGGTGATCGTGCTGGCGAAGGCCGTGTCGCCGTACTGCTCCCGGTAGTGCTTGTACGCCTCGTCGGAGTCCTCGTGGTGGACGGACTCGACGATGTTGCTCATCTTCTTCAGATCGGCCTCGATCTGGGCCTTCTGCTCGCCTGTGACCGCGCCCTTGGTGCACGCGGGATCGCTCGCCGCATCGCCCTTGTTGCACAGGAAGATGGAGACGTTGACCTTGTCGTACCAGTAGTCCTTCATCGTGCTGACCTGCTCGCGCATGAGCAGCGCGCCGCCGAACAGGGCGAGCGAGAGGGCTACGGAGATGACGACTGCGAAGGTCATCGTGAGGTTACGGCGGAGACCTACACCGATCTCCGACAGGACGAACTGGGCGCGCATGGCGTCCTTTCAGCTTTGGACGGTCAGTGCTCGACGGGCAGCGTCAGTGCTGGTAGCCGTAGACGCCGCGTACCTGGTCGCGCACGAGCCGGCCGCCTTCGAGCTCGATCACACGCTTGCGCATCTGGTCGACGATGTTCTGGTCGTGGGTGGCCATCACGACGGTCGTACCGGTGCGGTTGATCCGGTCCAGCAGCTTCATGATGCCGACGGAGGTCTGCGGGTCCAGGTTGCCGGTGGGCTCGTCCGCGATCAGCAGCATGGGGCGGTTGACGAAGGCCCGCGCGATGGCGACGCGCTGCTGCTCACCACCGGACAGCTCACCGGGCATCCGGTCTTCCTTGCCGCCGAGGCCGACCAGGTCGAGGACCTGGGGCACGGCCTTGCGGGTCTCCCCGCGCGGCTTGCCGATGACCTCCTGCGCGAACGCCACGTTCTCGGCGACGGTCTTGTTGGGCAGCAGCCGGAAGTCCTGGAAGACGGTGCCGAGCTGGCGGCGCATCTGCGGCACCTTCCAGTTGGACAGCCGCGCGAGGTCCTTGCCGAGCACATGGACCATGCCGTGACTCGTGCGCTCCTCGCGCAGGACGAGTCTGAGGAAGGTCGACTTGCCGGAACCGGACGAACCGACCAGGAAGACGAACTCCCCCTTCTCGATCTCAAGGGAGACATCGCGCAACGCGGGACGGTTCTGCTTCGGGTAAGTCTTGGAGACGTTGTCGAATCGGATCACGAGATGCACCACGGTCGGCCGGGAGTAGGTGAGCGTGACCTTACGCGACCCGGACTGGCCCGCGCAGTCCGCGACCGGAGTTGGGCGGATTATCACGAATGTGGGGCGCCCGCCACCCCTGGCGGACCGTACGGAATCGGGTCGGCCGCGCCGAATCCGGCGGGAACTGGCACAGTGGTAAGGGGAACGGTCGCGTTTCCCGGAGCGTTGTGCGGAGAAGGAACACTGTCTGCGGCTGACGCCGCGCGGTGAGGAGGAAAGCGCATGACCTACGACAGATTGGTGTGCGCCAACTGCGCGGGGCCCGTGAGCGAGGGCCGCTGCCGCGTTTGCCGTGCCAGCAGGGAGCGGCTGCAGCAGGAAGGCGGGCCGTTCAGCGGGCTGAGCCCGGTGGCGCTGCTGAGCATGCTGCTGCTTCTGCTGGCCGCCGTGGCACTGGTGGCGACGCACCAGACCGCCTGAGCGCTGCCTGCGCGCCGCGCCCACTGCCGCGCACTGCCGGATTTCACAGAAGGGCCCGGACGCCTCGCGTCCGGG
>NZ_JTIY01000001.1:3368871-3371345 GCF_000818175.1 Streptomyces sp. AcH 505 | reverse complement strand
CGGACGCCTCGCGTCCGGGCCCTTCTGTCAGCTGTACCGCTCGCTGTGAGTTACGTCTCCACTCAGGCGGCCGTGCCGCCACCGCGGTTCATGCGGGGCAGGAAACGGAAGCCCACGCCGCCGGCGATCATCACCGCGGCGCCGATGAGCAGGAACGAGGTCTCGCCGGCACCGGTCTCGGCCAGCTCGTCCTTGGCCGCACCCTGCTGCACGGGCTTGGAGCCCACGGAGTCGGTGTCGGTGTTGTCCGCGCACTCCACGCCGTCCAGCGAGACGGTGCAGGTGCCCGGGTCCGCGCTGTTGCCGCCGCCACCGGTACCGGCGCCCTGGGTGGGCGAGGTGCTGGGCTTGGTCGGCTCGTCGGTCGGCGTGCCCGGCTTGGTGGGCTCGTCGGTCGGGGTGCCCGGATTGGTCGGCTCGTCCGTCGGGTCGCCCGGATTGGTCGGCTCGTCCGTCGGGTCGCCCGGATTGGTGGGCTCGTCGGTCGGGTCACCGGGAGTGGTGGGCTCGTCCGTCGGGTCACCCGGGTCGGTCGGGTCGTCGGTCGGGTCGGGGATCGTCGTCTCGTCGCCGTCACCCGGGTCGGTCGGGTCGCCGGACGGGTCTTCGTCCGCCAGCGCGCCACCGGCGCCCAGCTGTACGGTCGTGGCGCCCACCTTGGCGGAGGCGCCGAGGTCGACGAGGCCGGCGGCCGACGCCGCGCCCGCCGCTGTCAGCGAAGCACCCGCGGCGATCACTGCGCCGGCCGCTACGCGCGCCACGCGGATCCGCGTCTTCTTGGTCATCTGCCTGGTACCCCCAGTAGCTTCATTCGTCATTGGTGCAGCGTCCGGGGCAGCGGCTGCTGGGGGTCTGTTCACTGGTCTCCCCCGCCCGCACGCGCCCCAGGAATACGCATGCCACGCGCCAGCTTTCCCAGTTTTCATATACGCGTCAAGGCGGTTGCGCGCGCGATGACCCGAATCGCGACGGTTGTCCGGCAGGCCCTGATGTAACTGTGACACAAAGAGGAACTGCCGCTTCCAGAGCGGCAGTTCCTCGGTCGACTTGGTGGCCGGCCGATGTCGGCCGGCGGGGAGATCAGCGGTCGTGCTGCTTGCGCCAGCGAATTCCGGCTTCGAGGAAGCCGTCGATCTCGCCGTCAAGTACCGCCTGCGGGTTGCCCACTTCGAAGTCCGTGCGCAGGTCCTTGACCATCTGGTACGGGTGCAGGACGTACGAACGCATCTGGTTTCCCCAGGAGTTGCCGCCGTCGCCCTTGAGGGCGTCCATCTCGGCCTGCTCCTCCTGACGGCGCCTTTCGAGCAGCTTCGCCTGGAGGACGTTCATCGCGCTCGCCTTGTTCTGGATCTGCGAGCGCTCGTTCTGGCAGGAGACGACGATGCCGGTCGGGATGTGGGTGATCCGCACCGCCGAGTCGGTGGTGTTGACGCCCTGTCCGCCGGGGCCCGAGGCGCGGTAGACGTCCACGCGCAGTTCGGACTCGTCGACCTCGACATGGTCGCTGGACTCGACGACGGGCAGCACCTCGACGCCGGCGAAGGAGGTCTGCCTGCGGCCCTGGTTGTCGAACGGCGAGATGCGCACCAGCCGGTGGGTGCCCTGCTCGACGGAGAGCGTGCCGTACGCGTAGGGCGCCTTGACCACGAAGGTGGTCGACTTGATGCCGGCCTCTTCGGCGAACGACGTCTCGTAGACCTCGGTGCCGTAGTTGTGCCGCTCGGCCCAGCGCAGATACATCCGCTGCAGCTGCTCGGCGAAGTCGGCGGCGTCCACGCCGCCCGCCTCGGCGCGGATGTTGACCAGCGCCTCGCGCTCGTCGTACTGGCCGGAGAGGAGGGTGCGGACCTCCATCTCGTCCAGCGCCTTGCGCACCGCCTCCAGCTCGGACTCGGCCTCGGCGCGGGCGTCCGCGTCGTGCTCGGAGTCGGCGAGCTCGAAAAGGATCTCCAGGTCGTCGATGCGCCCGCGCAGCGTCTCCGTCTTGCGGACCTCGGCCTGCAGATGGGACAGCTTGCTGGTGATCTTCTGCGCCGCATCGGGGTCGTCCCACAGGGAAGGAACGGCCGCCTGCTCCTCGAGCACGGCGATCTCGGCCCGCAACCGGTCCAGGTCAAGGACGGCCTCGATCGACCCCATGGTCGAGGAGAGGGACTTCAGCTCTTCGGATACATCGACGACTGCCACGGGTCCAGCGTAACGGCTGAGCGGAAGAACCCCTCCCCCCGCTGCCCCACCGCTGTCCCCGGCCCGTACGACGGGCCGTTCGACGACCCTTGCCGCAGGGCCGTACTACGGCGCCGGCGAGGTCGTCTGCTTGGAGTCCTGCGGGCTCCCGCCGCCGTCGTCGCTCGTCGCCAGCCAGCCGCCCACGCCGAGCGCCGCGATCACCAGGACGGCTGCGGCGCCGAGGGTGATCCGGCGCTTGCGCACGGCCCCCGCCTTGTGCCGGGCCGAGCCGGGGCGGCGCTGGC
>NZ_JTIY01000001.1:3364429-3368313 GCF_000818175.1 Streptomyces sp. AcH 505 | reverse complement strand
GCTGGCTGCTGCTGCGCGGCGCGCGGGCCGTACCGCGCGCGCCGCCCGCCAGCTCGTCGGGGCCCGGCACGCGCATGCTCGTGTGGGTGTCCCGGTTGGAGTCGGGAGAGGCGCCGGGGACCAGCGGTACGGCGCCCCTGCGGCGCGGTTCGCCGGTCTCTGCGGTACCGGGATGCGGCTCCTCGTGCGGCTGCTCGGTGGGTTCGGCGTCGGGCTCGTCCACGTCCAGCGGCGGGATGCCGGTGAGCAGCGGCTGCAGTTCGCGCAGCCGGGCGCCGAGTTCCGAGGCGCGCAGCCGGGATGCGGGGGCCTTGGCCAGGCACTGGACGAGGAGCTGCCACAGCTCCTCGGGGATGCCGGGCAGCGGGACGACGGACTCCGTCACATGGCGGCGCAGGACGGCGCCGGGGTGGCCGCCGCCGAAGGGCGTGAATCCGGCGAGGAGTTCGTACAGGACGGTGGCCAGGGCGTAGATGTCGACGGCGGCGCGCGGCGGCAGGCCCTCGACGATCTCGGGCGCCAGATAGTCGGGGGTGCCGATGATCCGGGACGCTTTGGTGCGCCGGGGGGTGTCGATGAGCTTGGCGACACCGAAGTCGGTGAGCAGCGCGGGGTGTGCGCCGCCGGGGCCCAGCGGGCCTTCCATGTCGAGCAGGATGTTCTCCGGCTTGACGTCGCGGTGGACGATCCCGGCAGCGTGGGCGGCGGCGAGGCCGTCGGCGACGTCGGCGACGATCGCGACCGCCGCCTCGGGCGCCAGCCTGCGCTCCCGGTCGAGACGGGTGCGCAGGTCGGTGCCGCGTACGAGCTCCATGACGAGCGCGAGGTCGTTGCCGTCCACGACGAGATCGCGTACGGCGACCACCCGGGGGTGGTCGAGGCCCAGCAGGGCGGTGCGCTCCTGGACGAAGCGGCCGACCAGCTCCTGGTCGGACGCGAGGTCCTCGCGCAACAGCTTGATGGCGACGGCGCCCTCGGGCCCCTCGCCCAGCCACACCGTGCCGGCGCTGCCGCGTCCCAGAATCTGGTGTGCGGTGTACCGGCTGCCGATATTCCGTGCCAAGACTGCTCCCTCAGCGGCTGGCTTTGCCATCAAAGTACGCGTGTATCGGGGTGTTCCGTGCCCACGACGGCGCCAACCTTCACTTCTACGGGCGAATTGCCCCCGCAGAAGTCGACATAGCTACAGCGTCAGTGCATGGCCGGGACGTCAGTTCGTCCCGCTCGCACTGCCGAGGTCGGAGATCCAGCCCGACACCTTGGAGATGCCGTCGCCGATCGCCTGCCAGTAGCCCTCGCCCTGGTCGACCCAGTCCTGGAGGGGGGTCAGTTCCCAGACGAGCCAGCCGGCGACCACGATCAGCACGATCACGACCAGACAGCCCTTGAGGCAGCCGAGACCGGGGATCCGCATCGGGTTTGCGCTGCGCTGCCGGGGCTCGCGCGGCGGGCGGGGGGCCGGCTGCTGGGGCCGTTGCTGCTGCTGCGGCGCGTACTGCTGTTGCTGCGGGGGCGGCGCGTACCGCTGCTGCTGGGGCTGCGCCTGCGGCGCGTACTGCTGCTGCGGCGGGTACTGCTGCCGCTGCGGCGGTCGCTGCTGCTGGCCCCTGCCGCCCTGGCCCTGGCCCTGGCCTTGGTAGCCCTGGCCCTGGCCGCCCTGCGGCGGCTGCTGGCGGTGCGGGCGGTGGCGCAGCGGGTCCTGGCTCGGGTCGAGGTACTGGACCTGCGTCTGCTCGTTGCGGTCGCGTGCCGCCTGGAGCTGGCTCTGCCAGGGGTGCGGGCCCTCGGGCTCCGCGGGCACCGGGGGCATCCCCGGCGGGTTTCCGGGCGGTGCGCCGGCCCCGGTGGACGGCATGACGCTCGTCGCGCCGTTGGGGTCGTACGAACCGGCGTTGCTCGGCAGGACCTGCGTCGGGTCGGCGGCGCCCGGCATCTCGGGCACCGTCGCGGGTGACGGGTCGGGGGCGAGCAGCGCGGCCACGCCGAGGGCGGCGTCGATCTGGGCCGGGGTGGAGTGCACCCCGATGCCGGAGGCGACGGTGCGCAGGGCCGTGGCGAGGTTGGTGGCGCTGGGCCGCTGGTCGGGGTCCTTGCGCAGGCAGCGCTCGATGACGGTCCACAGCGGTTCGGGCACGGTGCTGGGGCGGCGCGGCTCCTCGCTGAGATGGCGGTGGAGCACTTCGAGCGCGGTCGCGCCGGAGAACGGCGGGCGTCCGGTGACCAGTTCGTAGAGCAGGATGCCGGCGCCGTAGATGTCGACGGCCGAGGTCTGCGGCCGGCCTTCGGCCGATTCCGGTGCGACGTAGGCGGGCGTGCCGACGAATTCGTGGGTCCGGGTCAGCCCCGGGGAGTCGGCGAGGCGCGCGATGCCGAAGTCGGTCAGCATCGGGTGCATCTGCTCGCCGTCTATTTTGAGCAGCACGTTGGCCGGTTTCAGGTCCCGGTGCACGACGCCCTGCGCGTGGCTGGCGCCGAGCGCGTCGGCGATCTGCGCGGTGAGCAGCGATGCGGCGACCGGGCTGAAGGGGCCGTTGTCCCTGAGGTAGCGGTGCAGGTCGGGGCCGTCGACGAGGTCCATGACCAGGGCGAGCAGATCGCCCTCCACGACCAGGTCGCGGGTGCGCACGATGTTGGGGTGGGTGAGTCGCAGCAGGACGGAGCGCTCGCGCAGGAACCGCATCACCACGTCCGCGTCGTTCGCCAGCTCCTCCTTGAGGACCTTGATCGCGACGGTCTCGCCGGGCTGGCCCGCGACGGCCGCCTCGGCGCCCGCGGTCTCCCGCTGGCTGGCCCGCCAGACGGTGCCCGTGGCGCCGCGTCCCAGCGGTTCCTCGAGCAGGTACTTGCTGCCTACCGGCCGCACGTCATGCGCTCCCTGCTGATCGTGATCGCTCCATGGTCCCCGTCGTCCAGGGTGTCCGGCCCACTTTAGTGCCGCCGAACGTGTCGTTCGTAGGTCGGAAAGACGCCGAGGCCGCCCGGATGGTTGCCGAACGGCCGTTCCCAGGGTGACAGGGATGATCCCAAGCAGGCACTTTTGCACCCACAGCCGACCAATCAAGATCACTTAATTGTGGCCCCCGGGCGTGTTGTCAGTGGCAGGTGCGAGGATGCCCCCAGCACGTGACGGGTGGAGTTGGGGATCACACCGGACGTGCCGACCTGTACCGGACGACGCGTCCGTGCGTGGTGGGGGGAATCACAGGGCAGTTCCCCTGCCGCGCACCCCGCGCAGAAGGGACCGCTGACGGCGATGCAGATCCGGCTGACCGTCCTCGCGCCGCGCAGCGGCCACGCTGTCGGGCAGGTGTGTGACGTGCTCGTCACCGCCCCCGCAGGTACGGCGCTCGCCGCCGTCGCGTCCGCTCTCGCCACCGCGGTCTCGGGTCCTGACGCATCAAATTCGGTCATTCTCTACGCGGGCCGTGAGCGGCTCGACGGGCAGCGCTGCGCCCTGGGTGAGCCGCCGCTGATCGACGGGGCCGTGCTGTCGCTCCAGGTCCCCGGTGACGACGACATCCCCACGGAGTCCGCGCCCGCCCAGCTCCATGTGGTGGCGGGGCCCGACGCGGGCGGTGTCCATCTGCTGCACGGCGGGCAGATCCGGATCGGCCGCTCGGCCGACGCCGACGTCCCGCTGGACGACCCGGACGTCTCGCGGCTGCACTGCGCGGTGACGGTCGCCGACGACGGCACGATCTCGGTCGCCGACCTCGGCTCCACGAACGGCACGGCGCTGGACGGCGTCGAGGTGGGCCGGCTTCCCGTCCCGCTGCCGCCCGGCGCGCTGCTGCGGCTCGGCGAGTCCGCGCTGCGGCTCACCAGGGGCGAGCGCGCGGTCGCGCTGCCGACCGCCCCGGACGGCGAGGGACATCTGCGCGTCG
>NZ_JTIY01000001.1:3355354-3362907 GCF_000818175.1 Streptomyces sp. AcH 505 | reverse complement strand
GGCCGCCGTGGGCCGGGGCGGCGGCGAGGGGACGGTCGCGGTGGTGGACGCGGTCTCGCCGGCCTGGGCCGAGCGCTTCGGCCGCGCGCTGGCCCCGCTGCGTACGACCGCGGGGCCGCACGACCGGAGTCCGGCCGCCGCGTTGCCTCAATCAGCCAGGTTGCTGGACGAGTTGGGGCTCGCGAGGGCCACCCCCGCCTCGCTGATGGCGCGTTGGGCCTCGGCCGCCGACAGCACGGGCGACTGCACCGCGGTGCTGGGCGCCGGGCCGCGCGGCCCGGTGAGCGTGGATCTGACCGTGGAGGGCCCGCATCTGCTGATCGAGGGCCCGGCGGGCAGCGGCCGTACGGAACTGCTCCGCTCGGTCGCCGCCTCGCTGGCGGCTGCCGGGCGGCCCGACCGGCTCGGTCTGCTGCTGGTGGACGGCGCGGGCGGCCAGCGCGGCGGGGAAGGCCTCGGGGTCTGTACCGAACTCCCCCATGTCACCGAGCACCTGATCGCCTCCGACCCGCTGCGGATGCGGGAGTTCGCGCAGGCGCTCGGCGCCGAACTGAAGCGCAGGGCCGAGCTGTTGGGCCCTCTCGACTTCGCCGAGTGGCACACCGGGCGGGAGGTCTCCGACCGGATGATCGGCCAGCGCCCGCCGAGCGACCAGCGCGGCGACATCGAGACGCCGGGCTCGGGCAGCACGATGCGGCTCAGGACGACCTCCGGCCGGACGGCGCCCGCGCAGCCCGGCGCCGCCGGCTCGCCCACCCCGCTCCCCCGGCTCGTGGTCCTGGTGGACGATTTCGACGCGCTGGTGGCGCCCGCGCTCGGCAGCCCCGGCCGCCCGGCGGCGGGCTCCGTCGTACGGGCGCTTGAGGCGGTCGCCAGGGACGGCGAGCGGCTCGGGGTGCATCTGGTGGCGGCTTCCGCTTCCCCGGACCGGACGAGCGACACGGACCTCGCGCAGCGCACCCGGCTGCGGGCCGTGCTGGACGCGCCGCCCACCGCTCCGGGACCGGACGACCCGGCGCCCGGCCGGGGCAGGCTCGGCTATCCGGACGGCCGGGTGGTCCCGTTCCAGGGCGGCCGGGTCACCGGCCGGATCCCTCGCACGGCCACCCTGCGGCCGACGGTGCTGCCGCTGGAGTGGGAGCGCATGGGCGACCCGCCGACCCGGCGCCCGGTAAGGGAGTTGGGCAACGGGCCGACCGATCTGGCCCTGCTGGCCAGCGCGTTGGAGCGCGCGGCCCGCTCGGTCGACGCGGTGCCGGTCGCACCGCTGACACCGGCCCATCCGTGAAGATCGCCGGGTAAGGCCGTCGTCCACCGCAGTATTCGCGGTCGAACGGCGCGTCGAGCCACGTCACGAGCCCATTACGATCAACGAGTTGACCGCGGGCACAGTATTGCGGCCCCTGGGTACCCGGCGTAGGACTGTCGGCACGGACCGACGGCAACGCCGGTTCCGCATGCGTAGATTCGTACGCGCACGGGAGAGACGGGGAAGTAATGCGCACAACTCGTAAGGCACGCAGGGCTCTTGGCACCCGCAGAGCGGCAGTGGCACTGGTGGCCGCAGGCGCTGTGGCGCTGACCGGATGCGGTGGCTCGGACGACGACGGAGGAGGTGGCAAGGCGTCGGGCGACAGCGCGAGCAAGGAGCCGTCGGCCGCGGGCGTCCAGCTGCCGAAGCTGGACGGCGTGAAGCTGGAGATCGCCGCGGTCTGGACAGGGCCCGAGCAGGCGAACTTCACCAAGGTCCTCAAGGAGTTCCAGAACAGGACAGGCGCGACGGTCACCTTCGTGCCCGCGCAGGACCCGATCGTGAACTTCCTCGGTACGAAGATCGCCGGCGGCAGCCCGCCCGATCTGGCGATGCTCCCGCAGGTCGGCGCGATCCAGCAGGCCGTGGAGAAGAAGTGGGTCAAGCCCGCGGGCCCCGAGGCCAAGGCGGAGCTGGCGAAGAACTACAGCAAGGGCTGGCAGGATCTCGGCGCCGTGGACGGCACGCAGTACGGCGTGTACTTCAAGGCGGCCAACAAGTCGCTCGTCTGGTACAACAGCGCGGCCTTCCAGAACGCGGGCGCCACGGTCCCGAAGACCTGGAAGGAGTTCCTCTCGACCGCCGAGACGATCTCTGCCTCCGGTGTCACCCCGGTCTCGGTGGCGGGCGCCGACGGCTGGACCCTCACCGACTGGTTCGAGAACGTCTACCTCTCCCAGGCGGGTCCCGAGAAGTACGACCAGCTCGCCCAGCACAAGATCAAGTGGACCGATCCTTCCGTCAAGGACGCGCTGACGACGCTCGGCCAGCTCTTCGGCAAGCCGAGCCTGATCTCCGGCGGCGCCGACGGCGCGCTGCAGACGGAGTTCCCCGCCTCGGTCACCCAGACCTTCACCGGTGGTGACGCGCCGAAGGCGGCCATGGTCGCCGCCGCCGACTTCGCCGGGGCGAACGTCGCCGAGACGGACGCCAAGGTCGGTACGGACGCGAAGATCTTCCCGTTCCCCGCTGCCGGCACCACGCCGCCCGTGGTCACCGGCGGTGACGCGGCCGTGGTCCTGAAGGACTCCAAGGGCGCGCAGGCGCTGCTGACCTTCCTCGCCTCGACCGACGCGGCGAAGATCTGGGCCGAGGCCGGCGGTTTCGTGTCGCCGAACAAGGCGCTGGACGGCGCCGCCTACCCCAACGACGTCCAGCGGGGCATCGCGAAGGCCCTCATCGACGCGGGTGACGACTTCCGCTTCGACATGTCCGACCAGATGCCGCAATCGTTCGGCGGTACGCCCGGCAAGGGCGAGTGGAAGGACCTGCAGGACTTCCTGAAGAACCCGAAGGACGTCGCGGGGACCCAGCAGCAGCTGGAGTCCGACGCGGCCAAGGCGTTCAAGAGCTGACGGCATGACTGCTGTGGTCACGGAAGGCGTCGGCGAGAAGCCGGCGCCTTCCGGCGGAGGCAAACGTAAGAGCGTGACAGGCACACGTAAAACGATCGCGGTCGGCTTCCTGCTGCCCGCGCTGGTGCTGCTCGGCGCGCTCGTGGTCTACCCGATCGGGTTCTCGGTCTACCGGTCCTTCTTCGACAAGTCCGGCAGCAGTTTCGCGGGCTTCGACAACTACGTGGAGATATTCACCGACGACACGATCCTGACCGCGGTCAAGAACAATGTGATCTGGGTGATCGTGGCGCCCGTCGTGGCCACCGCCCTCGGTCTCATCTTCGCCGTGCTCACCGAACGGGTGCGCTGGGGAACGGCCTTCAAGCTGGTCATCTTCATGCCGATGGCGATCTCGATGCTCGCATCGGGCATCATCTTCCGGCTGGTCTACGAGCAGGACCCGGCGCGCGGTGTCGCCAACGCCGTCTGGGTGGGCGTGCACGACACGTTCGCCGAGTCGGCCGGCTACCCCAAGGCGCATCCGCTGCCGGTCCACCCGCTGAAGGCGGGCGGCGGCGGATCATTCGTCACCAAACAGCCGGTCGAGGCCGGCAGCCCCGTCCAGCTGCCGCTCGTCGGCGTGGCACCCGGGAAGATGCCGTCCGACGCGAAGCCCGCCGAGGCGGCCAAGCCGGCCGACGGCAAGATCACCGGTACGGCGTGGCTGGACTTCACCCCCGGTGGCGGCGGCAAGCCCAACATCATCGACAACAAGGAACTCGGCCTCAAGGGCATCAAGGTGGAGGCCGTCAAGAACGGCAAGGTCGTCGCGACGGCCACGGCCGCCGACAACGGCACCTTCAGCCTCCCCGACTCGGCGGCGGGCGCCCAACTGCGGCTGCCCGCCTCCAACTTCCGCGAGCCCTACAACGGCGTCGACTGGCTGGGGCCCAATCTGGTCACCCCCGCCATCATCGGCAGCTATCTGTGGATGTGGGCCGGGTTCGCGATGGTCCTGATCGCCGCCGGTCTCGCGGGCATGCCCCGTGAGCTGCTGGAGGCGGCGCGGGTCGACGGGGCCAACGAGTGGCAGGTGTTCCGCCGGATCACCGTGCCGCTGCTGGCGCCGGTGCTCGCCGTCGTCATGGTCACTCTGATGATCAACGTGCTGAAGATCTTCGACCTGGTCTTCATCATCGCGCCGGGCTCCTCGCAGGACGACGCGAACGTGCTGGCCCTCCAGCTCTACCGCTCGTCGTTCGGCACGGACGCCGATCTCGGCGTGGGCAGCGCCATCGCCGTCCTGCTGCTCCTGCTGGTCATCCCGGTGATGCTCTTCAACGTACGACGCATGAGAAGGGAGACGCGCCGATGACCGCGACCGACGGTGTGGTCAAGGCGGAACAGTCACTCCCGGCCCGGATAGCCGCCCGGCTGGGCGGTGGTGCGGTGCGCGTGGTCCTGATCCTGGTCGGCCTGTTCTGGCTGATGCCGACGATCGGGCTGCTGATCTCCTCGCTGCGTGACTCCAAGGACATCAACGCGAGCGGCTGGTGGAAGGTCTTCACCGCACCCAGTCAGCTGACCACCGAGAACTACTCACACCTCCTCGACAACGACATCATCACCAACTCGCTGCTCTCCACCGTGCTGATCACGGTCCCCGCGACGCTCCTCGTCGTGGTGATCGGGTCGCTCGCCGGCTACGCCTTCGCGTGGATGGACTTCCCGGGCCGCGACTGGTGGTTCCTGGTGGTCGTCGGACTGCTGGTGGTCCCGGTCCAGGTGGCGCTGGTCCCGGTCTCCAAACTGTTCGGCGAGATAGGCATCTTCGAGACGACCTTCGGTGTCGTGATCTTCCACGTCGCCTTCGGCCTGCCCTTCGCGATCTTCCTGCTGCGTAACTTCTTCGCGGAGATCCCGCGGGAGCTGCTGGAGGCGGCGCGGCTCGACGGGGCAGGTGAGATCCGGCTGTTCACCCGGGTCGTGATGCCGCTCGGCGGTCCGGCCATCGCCTCGCTCGGCATCTTCCAGTTCCTCTGGGTCTGGAACGACATGCTGGTCGCGCTGGTCTTCGCCGACTCGAAGAACCCGCCGATCACCGTGGCGCTGCAGCAGCAGGTACGGCAGTTCGGCAACAACGTCGACGTGCTGGCGCCCGGCGCCTTCCTGTCGATGGTGATCCCGCTGATCGTGTTCTTCGCGTTCCAGCGCCAGTTCGTCTCCGGTGTGATGGCGGGCGCCGTCAAGTAGCGCACGCGCCCTCACACATACAGGTGAGGGCTCACACCTGCGGGTGACAGTACGGGGGGCCGGTCAGGGCGACCGGTCCCCCGTATGCCATGGCCCGCGTAACCAGGCCGCCGCCCGCGCCGTTCCAGAGCCATGCCCCGGTTCAGTGTCATCGTCCCCGCCTACCAGGTCCAGGCGTACCTCACGGAGTCCCTCCGGTCGGTACTGACCCAGTCCTACGACGATCTCGAACTCATCGCCGTGGACGACTGCTCGCCCGACGCGTGCGGTGCGATCATCGACGAGTTCGCAGCGGAGGACCGCCGGGTCGTCGCGGTCCACCTCCCCGCCAACGGCGGTCTCGGGCCCGCGCGCAACGCCGGGATCGCGCGGGCGACCGGTGACTATCTGATCTTCCTCGACGGCGACGACACGCTCGTGCCCGGCGCGCTCCAGGCGATCACGGACCGGCTCAAGGAGACGGGCGGGCCCGACGTCCTGGTCCACGACCACGCCCGTACGTACTGGACGGGCGAGAGCGTACGGGGCGGTGTCGTCGCACCGCTCACCGAGGAGGGCCCCGCCGCCTTCCAGCTCGCGAACCGGCCCGCCCTGCTGACCACGCTGCTCGCCGCCTGGAACAAGGCGTACCGGCGGGAGTTCATCGAGCGCGAGGGCCTCACCTTCCCGCCGGGCCGGCACGCGGACATCGCCTGGGCCTACCCCGTGCTGATGACGGCCGGCACGATCGCGACGCTGGACCGCGTCTGCGTACGGGACCGCAGGCACCGCACCGCGCGCGAGCGCACGCATCTGGACCTCTTCGCCCAGTACGACCGGGTCTTCGCCTTCCTCGACGAGCGGCCCGAACTCGCCCGCTGGCGCCCGGTCCTGCACCGCCGCATGCTCGACCACTTCGCGGCGCTGGCCGCGACGGAGGGCCAGATGTCACGCCGTGCCGAGTTCTTCCGCAGGGCCCGCGCCCACCACCGCCGCTACCGCACCCCCGGCGCCGCCCGGCTGCGCCACGCGCTGCTGCGGCTCGGTGCGCACCGGACGTATCTGACGCTCCGGGCCGCACGCCAACTGCGCTGCCACGCCGGGCGGTTGACCGCGGGGCTCGGCCGGCTGGCCCGTACGGCGGCGCTGCGGCTGCACTACCGCGTACAGCGGCAGCTTCCCGTACGCTCCGACCGAGCCGTGTTCGCGGCGCACGGCGGTTACGCCGGTGATCCGGCGGCCATCGAGGAGAAGGTGCGCGAGCTGGTGCCGCGCGTGCGCACCGCCTGGCTGGTGGAACCGGCGCTCCAGCACACCGTCCCCACCGGGACGCGGCGGCTGCGCCCCGGCACCTTCGGCTACTGGACGGCGCTGGCGCGCTCCCGCTACCTCGTCACCAACACCGCCCTGCCGCTGGCCAAGCGGCCCGGACAGCTCCTGCTCCAGACGCATCCGGGCACCCCGCTCAAGTCCGTCGGCCTGGACCTGCTGGACCGGCCCGCCGCGGCCGGGCCAGCCGACATCGCGCGGCTCCTGGACGACGCGGACACCTGGGACTTCTCCCTCTCGGCCAACCGCCACTCCACCCTGGTGCGGGAGAAGGCGTTCCCGGCGGGCTTCACGACGCTCGAATACGGCCACCCGCGCAACGACGTCTTCCAGCGGGCGACCGCCGCCGACGTGGCGCGGCTGCGCGAGACGCTGGGCATCCCGGAGGGGTACACCACCGTGCTGTACGCGCCCACCCGGCGCGACTACCGGCGCAGCCACTACCTGCCGCTCGCCCTGGAGCGCGTCGTCCGGTGCCTCGGCCCGCGCTTCGTGCTGCTGACCCGGGCGCACCCCGGCTACGGCGAGCCGCTGCCGCACGCGCCGCACCCGAGGATCATCGACGTCTCGGCGCACCCGTCCGTCGAGACGCTGTGCCTGGCGTCGGACGCGCTGGTCACGGACTACTCGTCGCTGATGTTCGACTACGCCAACCTGGACCGGCCCATCGTCATCCACTGCGACGACCAGCCGGCCTACGAGGCGGCCCGGGGCACCTACTTCGACCTGCGGGCGTTCCCGCCGGGCGCGGTCGCCCGCACCGAGGACGAGCTGATCGACATCTTCACCAGCGACCACTGGCGCGGCTCGCGCTCCAGCCAGCTGCGGACGGCGTTCCGCACCCGCTTCTGTCCGTACGACGACGGGCAGGCCGCCGAGCGCGTGGTGCGCCATGTCTTCCTGGGCGAGACGGCCGGGCTGCCCGTACCGCTGCCGCAGGAGGAGCGCAGGCCGGCGCCTCGGCCGGTGTTCCTGCCGCACCAGACGCACCCGGCGCCGGCCCGTGCGGCGACGGCCTACGGGGAGAGCCGCGAGGCGCTCAGCCTCGACTGAGCGCGGCCACCGCCGACGACGCCAGGTCGTCGAGATAGCCCTTGGGCAGCTTGTTGCGCACCACCACGAGC
>NZ_JTIY01000001.1:3345835-3355051 GCF_000818175.1 Streptomyces sp. AcH 505 | reverse complement strand
CAGCTTGTTGCGCACCACCACGAGCCGCCAGTACAGCGGCCCGACCGTCAGGTCCAGCAGCCGGTCGGGCTCCGTGGCCGCGGGCAGCTCGCCGCGCTCGACCGCCTCACGGACGATGACGGCGGCGATGCCGCGCTGGCCGTCCGTGAGGGCCGCCTTGATGGTGTCGGCGATCTCGGGGTGCCGGGCCGACTCCACCAGCAGATCGGGAATGACCTGCGAGGCCACCGGGTGGCGCAGCGCGTGCGAGCCCACTTCCAGCAGCGCGCGCACGTCCCCGTAGAGCGATCCGGTCGCCGGGGCGGGCAACCCCTGGTCGGCGAAGACGGACATCAGGTCGAGGACCAGCGCCAGTTTGGACTTCCAGCGGCGGTAGACGGCCGTCTTGCCGACACCCGCCCTGCGCGCGATGCCCTCGATCGACATCCGGGCGAATCCGACGGCTGCCAGCTCCTCGAAGACGGCGGCGCGGATGGCGTCGGTCACGTCTTCCCGGAGCACGGCTGCTCCTGCGGGGACGCGGCGTGAGGTGCGCGGGTCCGGGCTCATAGGACTTGAGCATACCTTGACGACGGAACGGTTGCGTTGCGACGTAAAACCGTCCTACTCTCAGCGTTGCGACGATACGGATCCGTTCCATCGCAACATCCGTCACTCCCGGCCGTCGCCCGCGAAGACTCAGCTACGTCGAAAGCGACTCCAGTGAGCGAGACGATCGCACGGACCCATCCCCCCACCCCGCCACGGCCCGCAACGGCCGACGAGGAACTGGACCCGGCGGCGCTGGCCGCGAAGTACGGTCTGTCCGTCAGCGGGGCCCGCCCGACGCTGACCAGCTACGCACGGCAGCTGTGGTCACGGCGGCACTTCATCACCGCCTTCGCCACGGCGAAGCTGACGGCGCAGTACAGCCAGGCGAAGCTCGGCCAGATCTGGCAGATCATGACGCCGCTGCTCAACGCGCTGGTCTACTACTTCATCTTCGGGGTGCTGCTCGGCACCAAGAAGGGCGTCGAGGACTTCATCCCGTTCCTGGTGACGGGCGTGTTCATCTGGAGCTTCATCTCCAGCGCCGTCACCGCCGGCACCCGGGCGATCTCGTCCAACACCGGGCTCGTACGGGCCCTGCACTTCCCGCGCGCCGCGCTGCCGATCTCGCTGGCGCTGCAACAGCTCCAGCAGCTGCTCTTCTCGCTCTGCGCGCTGTTCGCGATCCTGCTCGCCTTCGGGCAGTACCCGACCTTCAGCTGGCTGCTTGCCGTGCCGGCGCTGCTGTTCATGTCGATGTTCGCGACGGGCCTGTCGATGATCGTGGCGCGGCTCGGCGCGAAGACGCCGGACATCGCGCAGCTCACGCCGTTCGTGCTGCGCACGTGGATGTACATCTCCGGCGTGATGTACAGCATCGACAACGTGATCGACAAGGTGCCGCACGCGGTCGGCGTGGCCCTGGACTGCAACCCGACAGCGATCTACATCGACCTGATGCGCTACGCGCTGATCAGCAGCTTCGGCCCCGACAAGCTGCCGCCGCACGTGTGGCCGCTGGCCTTCGGCTGGGCGGTGCTGCTGGGATTCGGCGGGTTCCTGTTCTTCTGGAAGGCCGAGGAGGAGTACGGACGTGGCTGAGACGACGCCCAACGACACGTTCCCGGCCGACCGGGTCCCCACCGTCATCGTGGACGACGTCCACATCACGTACAAGGTGCACGGCACCCGGGGCGGCAGAGGGGCCGCGACCTCCGCCCTCACCCGGATCGTCTCGCGGCGCGGCGCCCCCGGCGTGCGGGAGGTGCTGGCGGTACGCGGGGTGAGCTTCGCCGCGTACAAGGGCGAGGCCATCGGGCTCATCGGCTCCAACGGCTCGGGCAAGTCGACCCTGCTCAAGGCGGTGGCCGGACTGCTGCCGCCGTCGCGGGGCAAGATCTACACCCAGGGCCAGCCCTCGCTCCTCGGCGTCAACGCGGCGCTCATGGGCGATCTGACCGGCGAACGAAACGTGGTGCTCGGCGGGCTCGCGATGGGCATGTCGCGCCAGCAGGTGCGCGAACGCTACGACGACATCGTGGAGTTCTCCGGGATCAACGACAAGGGCGACTTCATCTCGCTGCCGATGCGCACCTACTCCTCGGGCATGGGCGCCCGGCTGCGGTTCTCCATCGCCGCGGCCAAGAACCACGAGGTGCTGCTCATCGACGAGGCCCTGTCGACCGGCGACGCCAGGTTCCAGAAGCGCAGCAAGGAGCGGATCGAGGAACTGCGCGAGGAGGCCGGCACGGTCTTCCTCGTCAGCCACAGCAACAAGACGATCACCGAGACGTGTGACCGCGCCCTGTGGCTGGAGTCGGGGACGCTGCGCATGGACGGCCCGGCGGCGGACGTCGTCGCGGCGTACGAGCAGTTCACCGGCGGGCCCGCCGCAGCGGGCAAGAAGAAGAAATAGCGACAAAACGGTCTAGGCTGCCGGTCGATGACAAACCGTCGGACCGGCACGACCGGCATCCCAGTCCCCGTTTCCGTAGCGCCGCCGCCCGGCTTCGGGCCGCTGCTGACCGTCGGTTTCGACGGCAGGCCGCCCGCCGCAGGCGCGCGCCCCTGGCTCGCGCTCGGCGGGGTCTGGGCGGTGACCAGGGCGGCGATGGCCGTCCTGCTCGTCCAGGACGACCTCGGCGGTGGCGGGGTCAGCGCCGAGGTGTACGACCTCTACCGGGGCTGGTACGGGCAGCTCAGCCACGGCGCTTTCCCTTCGGGCGACGCCAGTTGGCAGTACCCGCCGGGGGCGGGCGCCGTGCTCCTGTCGCCCGCGCTGCTGCCGTGGTTCACGTACTTCCAGGCGTTCGTCGCGCTGACGCTGCTCGCCGACGCGGTCGTCACCTGCGCGCTCGCCCGTGCGGGCCGCGGCTCGGGATCACCGCTCGACGGGGCCTGGGCCGACCAGGCGGGCGCGGGCGCCGGCGCCGCGGGGGCCTGGCTGTGGGTGTGCGGGCTGCCGCTGCTGCTGCACATCCCGCTCGCCCGATACGACGTGCAGGTCACCGCGCTCGCCGTCCTCGCCCTGCTGGCGCAGCGCCGCCGGCCGCGGCTCGGCGGCACGCTCGCCGGGATCGGCGCGCTGGCGAAGGTCTGGCCGGTGCTGACCCTGCTGGGCACGGCCCCCGGCCGCACCACCCGGGCGGTGTGGACATCGGCGGCGGTCAGCGCGGGCGCGCTGTTCGCGGTGCTGGCGCTCTTCTTCTCGCACCCGCTGGACTTCCTGCGGCAGCAGGACGGCCGCGGCGTGCAGATCGAGTCGGTCGGCGGCACGGCCCTGTCGCTGGCGAAGCTGGCCGGCTGGTCCGGCACGGTCTCCTACCGGTACGGGGCCTTCGAGTTCACCGGACCCCAGGTGCCGGACGTGGCCAGGGCTGCGCTGCTGCTGACCGCGCTCGCCTTCTGCTGGCTGCTGCTGTGGCGGGTGCGGGCGGCGCGCTGGACGGCGGCCACGCCCTTCGACGCGGCACTGACCGCCGTACTGCTGTTCACCGTCACCAGCCGGGTGATCAGCCCGCAGTATCTGATCTGGCTGCTGGGCCTGGCAGCGGTCTGCCTCACCTCACGGCACACCACCCAGCGCCCGGTGGCCCTGCTCCTGCTGCCCGCCTCGGCGCTGAGCGCACTCGCCTTCCCGCTGCTCTACGGGGACGTCATGGCGGTCACCCCGCTCGGCTGCGCGGTCGTGGCGACCAGGAACGCACTCCTGCTGGCCGCGACGGCACTGTCCTGCCGCCGGCTGTGGGCGGGCGGTCGCCCGCGTAAGGAACTGGGCCTGCACCTGCGCTGACGGAGCAGCACCGACAGGGGAAAAGCGGAAGGCGCCCGGCGGTGTGCCGGGCGCCTCCCCTCGCGTCAGCTGTGGGTGCGCAGCAGCGTCCGCATCGTGCGCATCGCGACCGACAGGTTCGCCAGGTCGAACGAGTCCGAGCTCTGGATCTCCTCCAGCGTCGAACGCGAACGGCCCAGGATCGCCGCGTTCTTCTCCTCCCAGGCCTTGAACCGCTCCTCGGGGCTGGCACTCGCGTCACCGGCCGACAGCACGTCCGCCGTCAGCGCGGCGTGCGCCGAGTACAGGTCCTCGCGGATGGAGGCGCGGGCCATGGACTGCCAGCGGTCCGCGCGCGGCAGCTCGATGATCCTGTCCATCAGCTGACTGATCCGCAGCCGGTCCCCGAGGTCGTAGTACACCTCGGCGACATCCAGCGGGTCCTGCTCGGTGCGCTCGGCGATGGCGACGATGTCGAGCGTTGGGAAGGCCGAGGAGAACCCGGCCACCCGCAGGGCCAGTTCCTCCGGGACCCCGGCCCCTGTCAGCTCCTCCAGGAGCTTCTGGTACCACTCCAGCTCGGCGCCGAGCAGCAGCGTGGGCAGCTTCGCCCAGACCCGCGCGACGCCCTCGGCGAAGAACTCGATCGTCCCTGCGATCTCCAGCGGCTGCGGCCTGTTGCCCAGCAGCCAGCGCGTACCGCGCTCGACGAGCCGACGCGAGTGCAGCCTGATCCGGGTCTGGACGCCGGCGTCGACCTTGTTGTCCAGCGCCTCGACCTCGTCCCAGACCCCGCTCAGACCGAAGATCTCCCTGGCCGCCGTCTGGGCCCTGACGATCTCCTCGATCGAGGCGCCCGTCTCCTCCCGCAGCCGGTGCAGGAAGGTCGAACCGCCTGAGTTGACGGTGTCGTTGACGAGCACCGTCGTGACGATCTCGCGGCGCAGCGCGTGCGCGTCGATCTGCTCGGCGTACCGCTCCTGGAGCGGCACCGGGAAGTACGCGTGCAGCAGCTTGCGCAGGTACGGGTCGTCGGGGAGCCCGGTGTGGATCAGCTCGTCCGCGACGGTGATCTTGGTGTAGGCGAGCAGCACCGCCAGCTCGGGCTGGGAGAGCCCCTTGCCCGCGCTGAGCAGTTCGCGCACCTGCCGGTCGGTGGGCAGGAACTCCAGCGCCCTGTTGAGGTGTCCGTCCCTGCTCAGCCGGCGCATGTAGCGCTGGTGGGCGTGGAGGAGGGAGGGCGACTGGGCGACGGCGTTGGCGAGGGCCGTGTTCTGCGCGTAGTTGTTGCGCAGCACGAGCGCGCCGACCTCGTCGGTCATCGCCGCGAGCAGCTTGTTGCGCTGCTTGACGGTCATGTCACCGCTGGTGACCAGGCCGTTGAGCAGGATCTTGATGTTCACCTCGTGGTCGGAGGTGTCCACGCCCGCGCTGTTGTCGATGGCGTCGGTGTTGACCTTGCCGCCCTCGCCGCCCGCCCCGCGCCGGGCGAACTCGATCCGGCCGAGCTGGGTCAGACCGAGGTTGCCGCCCTCGCCGACGACCCTCGCCCGCAGGTCCTCGCCGTTGACCCGGATCGCGTCGTTGGCCTTGTCGCCGACGTCCGCGTGGGTCTCGGTCGTGGCCTTCACATACGTACCGATGCCGCCGTTCCACAGCAGGTCGACCGGGGCCTGGAAGATCGCCTTCATCAGGTCGGCCGGCGTCAGCTTCGTGACCCCTTCGTCGATGCCGAGGGCCTCACGCACCTGCGCGTTGACCGGGATCGACTTGGCCGTACGGGGATGGATACCGCCGCCCTGCGACAGCAGCTTCTTGTCGTAGTCGGCCCAGGACGAGCGCGGCAGCTCGAAGAGCCGGCGGCGCTCCGCGTACGACGTCGCGGCGTCCGGCTTCGGGTCGATGAAGATGTGCCGGTGGTCGAAGGCGGCGACCAGCCGGATGTGCTCGGAGAGCAGCATCCCGTTGCCGAACACGTCACCGGACATGTCGCCGACGCCGACGACCGTGAAGTCCTCGGACTGCACGTCGTGGCCCAGCTCGCGGAAGTGCCGCTCGACGGACTCCCAGGCGCCGCGGGCCGTGATGCCCATGCCCTTGTGGTCGTAGCCGGCGCTGCCGCCGGAGGCGAAGGCGTCACCGAGCCAGAAGTTGTACGCGACGGCGACTTCGTTGGCGATGTCGGAGAAGCTGGCCGTGCCCTTGTCGGCGGCGACGACCAGATACGTGTCGTCCTCGTCGTGCCGGACCACGTCGGTCGGCGGCACGACCTCGCCCGCCACGAGATTGTCCGTGATGTCGAGCAGCGCCGAGATGAAGATCTTGTACGAGGCGATGCCCTCGGCCAGCCAGGCGTCCCGGTCCTCGGCCGGGTCGGGCAGCTGCTTGGCGACGAAGCCGCCCTTGGCGCCGACCGGCACGATCACGGTGTTCTTCACCATCTGGGCCTTGACCAGGCCAAGGATCTCCGTACGGAAGTCCTCACGCCGGTCGGACCAGCGCAGCCCGCCACGGGCGACCTTGCCGAAGCGCAGATGGACGCCCTCGACGCGCGGCGAGTACACCCAGATCTCGTACGCGGGACGCGGCGCCGGCAGGTCGGGGATGGCCTGCGGGTCGAACTTCACCGAGACGTAGCTGTGCTGCTTGCCGTCGTCCCTGAGCTGGAAGAAGTTGGTCCGCAGCGTGGCCTTGATGAGAGTGAGGAACGAGCGCAGGATCCGGTCCTCGTCCAGGCTCGCGACCTGGTCGAGGGCTCCGTCCAGCTCCTCCATCACACCGTCGATCAGCTCCGTGCCGGCGCGCTGGCGGCCCGGCGACATCCGGGCCTCGAAGAGCGAGACGAGCAGCCGGGCGGTGTGGACGTTGTTGCAGAGGGTGTCCTCCATGTAGTCCTGGCTGAACGTGGACCCGGACTGGCGCAGGTACTTCGCGTAGGCCCGCAGGACCATCGCCTGGCGCCAGTTGAGGCCCGCCCGCAGGACGAGGGAGTTGAAGCCGTCGTTCTCCGCGGCGCCGGTCCACACGGCGGCGAAGGCGTCCTGGAAGCGCTCGCGCGCGTCCTCGGCGAGATGGGCGCTGCCCGCCGCGCTCTTGGGCAGCCGCAGACCGAAGTCGTAGATCCAGGCGAGGGAGCGGTCGGTGCAGCGCAGCTCGTACGGGCGCTCGTCGACGACCTCGACGCCGAGGCGCTGGAGGACCGGCAGGACGGCGGAGAGCGAGACCTGCTCACCCGTCCGGTAGATCTTGAAGCGGCGCTCGTCGGCGGCGGCGCCGACGGGCTCGTACAGCGAGAGGGCGAAGTCCTTCTCGGTCCTGGCGAGCGCTTCGAGATGGACGAGGTCGGCGACGGCCGAGCGCGGCGAGTGGTCGGCCTTGTACCCCTCGGGGAACGCGTTCCCGTAGCTGCGCAGCAGCCCTGCCGCGCGCTCCTCGCCGCATTCGGCGTTCAGCGCGTCGGCGAAGGCGTCGGCCCAGGAGCGGGCGGCCTCGACAAGCCTGGCCTCGATGCGGTCGGCGTCGGCCTCGGTCAGTTCCGTCAGCTCGGTGCCGGTCGGTACGCGCACGACGAAGTGCAGCCGGGAGAGGATCGACTCGGTGTTCCAGGCGGTGAAGTCGACGCTGGTGCCGCCGAGTTCGTCCTTGAGGATGTCGATGAGCCGCAGCCGGACCCCGGTGGTGTAGCGGTCGCGCGGCAGATAGATCAGGGCGGAGTAGTAGCGCCCGTACTCGTCCTGGCGGAGGAAGAGCCGCAGCCGCCTGCGCTCCTGGAGGTACAGCACGCTCGTGGCGATGGTCCGCAGCTGGTCGGCGGGCGTCTGGAACAGCTCGTCGCGCGGGTACGTCTCCATGATCTGCATCAGGTCGCGGCCATCATGGCTGTTCGGGGAGAACCCCGCGCCTTCCAGCACCTCGGCGACCTTGCGGCGGACCACCGGCACCCGGCGTACGGACTCGATGTACGCGGCGGACGAGAACAGCCCGAGGAAGCGGCGCTCCCCGATGACGTTGCCCTTGGAGTCGAACTTCTTGACGCCCACGTAGTCGAGGTAGCTGGGGCGGTGCACGGTGGCGCGGCTGTTGGCCTTGGTGAGGATGAGCAGATTGTGCTCGCGGGCCTTGGCACGGGCGTCGGCGGGCAGCCTGCTGAAGGAGTGGCTGGCCGGGTGGTCCTCGTCGTCGCCGTGCTGCGGGTCGGCGCGCAGGATGCCGAGGCCGGTGCCGGCCACCGCGGTCAGCGCGTCGGCCTCGGTCAGCTCGTACTCGCGGTAGCCGAGGAAGGTGAAGTGGTCGGCGGCGAGCCAGCGGAGCAGTTCGCCCGCCTCCTCGACCTCTTCCGCGCGCAGATCGTCGGCCATCGGCTCGCCGGGCAGCTCCTCGGCGACGCGCAGCGCGGCTTCGCGCATCTTCTCCCAGTCCTCGACGGCCTCGCGGACGTCGGACAGGACGCGCAGCAGATCGGCGGTCATCTGCTTGAGGTCGGCGCGGTCGGTCTCGCGGTCGACCTCGACATGGATCCAGGACTCGACGTGGGTGTCGTGCGGGCGCTGCGTCCCGGGCGGCAGACCGCCGGGCAGCACCTCCAGCAGCTTGCCGGTGATGTCGCGGCGCACGGTGATCTGCGGGTGCACGACGGCGTGGATGCCTCGGCCCTGGCGGGAGAGTTCGTTGGTGACGGAGTCCACGAGGAAGGGCATGTCGTCGGTCACGACCTCGACGACGGAGTGCGAGCAGAGCCAGCCGTCCTCCTCGACGGTCGGCGTGTGCACCCGTACGTTGGCCGTGCCCTGGGGGCGATTCTCGGCCAGTCGGTAGTGGGAGAGCGCGGCCCCGAAGACGTCGACCGGGTCGCGGTCGGCCAGGTCCTCCTGGGCCGTGTGCAGGTAGTAGCGCTGGAGGTAGGCGAACAGCGTGTCCTCGCCGGGTCCGCCCCCGCTGTCGGTTCCCCCCGCCGGGCTGTTCTCAGCGACCCGGGCCGCCCGGGTGAGCAGTTCGGCCTTGGCTTCGTCCAGCTTGGTCTGCATGTTCTTCTCTGGCTCCTGTCGCGCGCCGTTGCGTGACGTCGGTGAAAGAAGCGGCACGACGCCACGACGCGGGGTTTCCGGTCGGGGACGACGTTATGCCGCGATGAGAGATGTCCGGGACGTTATTGGCCAATTTTGGCTTCGGGTCCGGATCCGGGGGACCAGCGATCACCCGGACGCTGTGGCGCTCCGGGCGTGCACCGGGGGCTTCGCTGCCCCCTCGGCGTATCGCGCTGATCACGGCCCCAAGGCTATCCCTCTTCACAGGGGCGCGGTCACGAGCCGCATGTGTACAAAAGCGGGCCCGAACTTTGACACTCTGGACAGCGACACGGAGTCGGGCGCGTCCCGTCCGGCACACCGCCCGGAGGCGGTCGACCGGCGACCGGCCGG
>NZ_JTIY01000001.1:3344869-3345810 GCF_000818175.1 Streptomyces sp. AcH 505 | reverse complement strand
TCCCGCCGGCCGGTCGAGGCGAACGGCTCAGCTCGCCAGGCGCAGGGCCGTGTCCACGGCTTCCCTCAGGCTGTCCACGACCGGCACCCCCGCGGCCTCCAGGCTCGCCCTGCTGTTCGAGCCCCCGGTGTACAGGACGGCGCGCGCGCCCACGTGCTCGGCGGCCAGCGCGTCGTCCAGCGCGTCCCCGATCACGACCGTCCGCGTGGCCGATATGGCGCCGCCCTCGGCGAGCGCGGCCAGATGGCGCTCCATGTGCTCGGCCTTGCTGCCGCCCGACGGTCCCGTACGCCCGTCGACCCGGACGAAGTGCCCCTCGATCCCGTGGCCCCGGACCACCGGCACCAGCTCCTCGTGCCCGTACATGCTCAGCAGCGACTGGCTGCGGCCCGCCGCCCGCCACTGCGTCAGCAGCTCCTCGACCCCCTGGGTGAGCCCGCAGGCGGCGCGTCGCTCCGTGTAGTGGCGATGGAAGGTCTCGTCCATGAGCAGCCATTCGGCCGCCGTGGGGCGGCGGCCCATCAGCCGCTCGTAGAAGACCGGCACCGGTACGCAGTACAGCTCGCGGTAGCGGTCGAGGGTGATCGTCTCCAGACCGATCTCGGCGAACGCGGCGTTGGTCGCGCCGATGATCGCCTGCATGTCGTCGAACAGCGTGCCGTTCCAGTCCCAGACCAGATGTGTGGTGTGCGTCCCCATGCCGAAAACGGTACCGGCAGGGTCTGACAGCGGGCACCCGGGCGGGCGGGTCAGGCGATGAGGTTGGGGATCTCCTGGACGCCGTACCAGAGCAGTTCGTGGTCCTCGGCGCCGTCGACGGTGAAGCGCGCGTCGTCGTCGCCGTGGTCCGCGGCGCCGAGCGCCGCAGCGGCCGCTGTCACGTCGGCGTCCGCCTCGTCCGCGTCGACGTGCACGGCGGCCGCGGCCGTCATCGACACGGC
>NZ_JTIY01000001.1:3335509-3342811 GCF_000818175.1 Streptomyces sp. AcH 505 | reverse complement strand
GCGCTGGCGCTGCGCGGCGGTGGAGATCGGCGGCGTACGGGTCTGATCCGGCCCGACCGGTTCGGACCGGTCGGGCCGGCGCCCGAGGGCCCGGGAACAGACCACAGGGCCGGGACACGCCCCGAAGGACGTGCGCCCGGCCCTGTGGACCCAGCTCGCTGCCGGCTACTTCTTGCGGCGGCGGCCACCGGTCGTCTTCTGCGCCTTGCGCCGCTCGGCGCGCGTCAGACCGTCCGACGTGGACCGCGTCGGACCGCCGGCCTCGGCGCTCTGGAAGTCGCCCTCGACGACACCGCCCTCACCGTCCACCGTGGGGGCGGAGAAGTGCAGCCGGTCGGGGCGCTGCGGCGCGTCGAGACCCTTGGCGCGGATCTCGGGACGGCCGGAGCCCGCCGGTACGGCGTCCTCCTTGACCAGCGAGGTGCGCTCGGCCTCGTCCTGCACCGGCACCTCCTCGACCTGCTGCTCGACCTGGACCTCCAGGTTGAACAGGTAGCCGACGGACTCTTCCTTGATGCCGTCCATCATGGCGTTGAACATGTCGAAGCCCTCGCGCTGGTACTCGACCAGCGGGTCCTTCTGGGCCATCGCCCGCAGGCCGATGCCCTCCTGGAGATAGTCCATCTCGTAGAGGTGCTCGCGCCACTTGCGGTCCAGTACGGAGAGCACCACACGCCGCTCCAGCTCACGCATGATGTCCGAGCCGAGCTGCGCCTCGCGCTCCTCGTACTGCTCGTGGCAGTCGTCCTTGATGGACTCGGCGATGAACTCGGAGGTGATGCCCGCGCGGTCGCCCGCCGCGTCCTCCAGCTCGTCGACCGTGACCTTCACCGGGTAGAGCTGCTTGAACGCGCCCCACAGCCGGTCGAGGTCCCACTCCTCGGCGAAGCCCTCGACGGTCTCCGCCTGGATGTACGCGTCGATCGTGTCGTCCATGAAGTGCCTGACCTGCTCGTGCAGGTCCTCGCCCTCCAGGACGCGGCGGCGCTCGCCGTAGATGACCTCGCGCTGACGGTTCAGCACCTCGTCGTACTTGAGGACGTTCTTACGCGTTTCGAAGTTCTGCTGCTCGACCTGCGACTGCGCGGAAGCGATGGCGCGGGTCACCATCTTGTTCTCGATGGGGACGTCGTCGGGGACGTTGGCCATCGACATCACGCGCTCGACCATCTGCGCCTTGAACAGCCGCATCAGGTCGTCGCCGAGCGACAGGTAGAACCGGGACTCGCCGGGGTCGCCCTGACGTCCGGAACGGCCGCGCAGCTGGTTGTCGATACGCCGCGACTCGTGCCGCTCCGTACCGAGGACGTAGAGCCCGCCGAGGTCCTTGACCTCTTCGAACTCGGCCTTGACCGCGCCCTCGGCCCGCTCCAGCGCCGCCGGCAGGGCGGCCGCCCACTCCTCGACGTGCTCGACGGGGTCGAGGCCGCGCTGGCGCAGCTCCGCCTCGGCGAGGTCGTCGGGGTTGCCGCCGAGTTTGATGTCCGTACCACGGCCGGCCATGTTCGTGGCGACCGTGACAGCGCCCTTGCGGCCGGCCTGGGCGATGATCGTCGCCTCCCGGTCGTGCTGCTTGGCGTTGAGCACCTCGTGCTGCACACCGCGCTTGCTGAGCTGCTGCGAGAGGTATTCGGACTTCTCGACCGAGGTGGTGCCGACCAGGATCGGCTGGCCCTTCTCGTGCTTCTCGGCGATGTCGTCGACGACGGCGGCGAACTTGGCGACCTCGGTGCGGTAGATCAGGTCGGACTGGTCCATGCGGACCATGGGCCGGTTCGTCTGGATCGGCACCACGCCCAGCTTGTAGATCTGGTGGAACTCCGCGGCCTCCGTCATGGCCGTACCGGTCATGCCGGAGAGCTTGCCGTAGAGGCGGAAGAAGTTCTGCAGGGTGATCGTGGCGAGGGTCTGGTTCTCGTCCTTGATGTCCACCCCTTCCTTCGCCTCGATCGCCTGGTGCATGCCCTCGTTGTAGCGGCGGCCGGCGAGGATCCGGCCGGTGTGCTCGTCGACGATCATGACTTCGCCGTCGATGACGACGTAGTCCTTGTCGTTCTTGAAGAGTTCCTTGGCCTTGATGGCGTTGTTCAGATAACCGACGAGCGGGGTGTTCACCGACTCGTACAGGTTGTCGATGCCCAGCCAGTCCTCGACCTTCGACACACCGGGCTCGTGGATGGCGACGGTGCGCTTCTTCTCGTCGACCTCGTAGTCGCCGGTCTCCTCGATGCCCTTGAGCTGGTTACCCGCCTCGCCCCTGGACAGCCGGGTGACGAGCTTGGCGAAGTCGCCGTACCACTTCGTGGCCTGGTCGGCGGGGCCGGAGATGATCAGCGGCGTACGGGCCTCGTCCACGAGGATCGAGTCGACCTCGTCCACGATCGCGTAGTTGTGACCGCGCTGGACCAGCTCGTCCTGCGACCACGCCATGTTGTCGCGGAGGTAGTCGAAGCCGAATTCGTTGTTCGTCCCGTACGTGATGTCACAGGCGTACTGCTCGCGGCGCTGCGCGGGCGACATGTTGGCGAGGATGCAGCCGACCTCAAGTCCCAGGAACTTGTGGACGCGGCCCATCAGCTCGGAGTCACGCTCGGCCAGGTAGTCGTTCACCGTGATCAGGTGGACGCCCTTGCCGGTGAGCGCGTTGAGGTAGGCGGGGAGCGTACTGACGAGGGTCTTGCCCTCGCCGGTCTTCATCTCGGCGACATGGCCGAAGTGCAGCGCGGCGCCACCGGCCAGCTGGACGTCGTAATGACGCTGGCCGAGGACTCGCTTGGACGCCTCACGGACGGTCGCGAACGCCTCGGGAAGCAGATCGTCCAGACTCTCACCGTCGGCGTAGCGCTCTTTGTACTCGTCGGTGAGCGCCCTCAACTCGGCGTCGGAGAGGTTGACGAAGTCCTCTTCGATGGAGTTGACCTGGTCCGCGATGCGGTGCAGTTTGCGCAGGATCTTGCCTTCGCCTGCACGCATGAGCTTGTTGAAGACGGACACTGAGGTTGGTCTCCTTGCCGGTCGGGCCTGGCACTGGATCGTGTATGGACACGGGCACGGGCACGGCAGGCGGACCCCACCGCATCGGCCATCGTAAGCGAGGACCGGGCTGCGCCGGGAGGGCCGCCGTCGAAGGGGCCTGCTGTTACCCGTATCAAGAACGCGCGGAACGCACGGAAGGTGCCGGTGAGATACGAAAAGTGCTCGCATCCGGCGATCTCCGACAGCAGAATCCGAGTATGGAACCCCTCACCCTCACCAGCCCCCGACTGCTGTTGCGCACGCTGACACCGGACGACGTCGACGCGGTCCACACGATCTGCCAGGACCCGGAGATCCAGCGCTGGGTGACGATTCCCTCACCGTACGAACGGCAGCACGCGCAGTACTTCGTGGAGCAGCTCGTCCCGGACGGCTGGCAGACCGGAACGATGTGCACCTTCGGGGTATTTCCCATAGGCGGGGGGCCGCTGATGGGCGCGGTGAACGCGCACAGCCAGTCCGGCATCTGGGAGACCGGCTACTGGACGGCGAAGGAGTACCGGGGGCGCGGCTTCACCACGGAGGCCGTGACCGCCGTGGCCCGCTGGGTCTTCACCGCGCTGGCCGCCGAGCGCCTGGAGTGGCGGGCCGAGGTCGGCAACACCGGCTCGCGTGCCGTCGCCGAGAAGGCCGGCTTCGTGATGGAGGGCGTGCTGCGGGCCGCCCTGCTCAACCGGGGGACGCTGCGGGACGTCCGGATAGGCTCGCTGCTCCCGTCCGACCTGGGGCTGCCGGGCCCGCACCCGTACCTGCCGTCGGACGCGGCGTAACCGCCGGGCCCGTTGTCAGTGGCGGCGTCTATCGTGCCCATCATGACGACTGTGCCGCCCGCCGCCGCCGAGCTGTCCGCCGACGAGGCCCGCCGAATCGCGCTGCGCGCGCAGGGATTCATCGGCGCCCCCGACCGCCGTGGCGGCGTGCGGGGAGTGCTGCGCCATCTCGGCGCCGTCCAGCTGGACACGATCTCGGTGCTGGCCCGCTCGCACGAGCTGGTGCCTTACGCGCGCCTGGGCGCCGTCGGCCGCAAGCCGGTCGAGGACGCGTACTGGACGGCGGCGCCCACCCCGCCGCACGCGTTCGAGTACTGGTCGCACGCGGCCTGTGTGCTGCCCATCGAGGAGTGGCCCCACTTCGCCTTCCGGCGCCGCTCCTACCGCTCCCGTCCGCACTGGAACCACGCCCTGACGGACGGGGTGTACGAGACGGTGATCAAGCAGCTGCGCGACGAGGGCCCGCTGACGGCGACGGAACTGGGCGGCGCCAAGAACGGCGGCCTGTGGTGGGACTGGTCGGAGTCGAAGGTCGCCGTCGAGCGCGCGCTGATGTTCGGTGAGGTCGTGTGCACGGGCCGGCGCGGCTGGAAGCGGGTGTACGACCTCGCGGAGCGCGCCGTGCCGGACGCGCTCCTGCACGACGACCTGGACGACGCGGAGTGCGTGCGCCGGCTGGTGCGGCTCGCCGGCCGCTCGCTCGGTGTGGGGACGCGCGCGGACATCGCCGACTACCACCGGCTGAAGGGCGAGTGGGTCGACGCGGTGATCGCCGACTGCGGTCTGGTGCCGGTGACCGTCGAGGGCTGGGGGAAGCCGGCCTGGGCCGATCCGGAGGCGCTGGCGAGCGTCCCGCGCGGACGGCACCGTACGACGCTGCTGTCGCCGTTCGACTCGCTGATCTGGGAGCGGGCCCGTACCGAGCGGATCTTCGGCTTCACGCACCGGCTGGAGGCGTATGTGCCCAAGCCGAAGCGGATCTACGGCTACTTCGCCATGCCGCTGCTGGCGGGCGGCCGGCTGCTCGGCCGGGTCGACCCGGCCCGTGAGGGCAGCACGCTGGTGGCGAAGCAGGTCTCGCTGGAGGGCCCCAAGGCGGTCGCGCCGATGGCGCAGGCGCTGCTGGAGGCCGCCCGGTGGGTGGGGTGCGACGCGGTACGGATCGAGCGGGTCGACCGCTCGGAGCTGACGGCGGAGCTGGTCCGCGCGGTCGCCTGACCCCGCCGGCCGTCACGTGCCCGCGGCGGCCGTCACCGGATTTCGAGGATCTTCTCCCGCATCGCGTAGACCACGGCCTCCATGCGGGAGTGCAGTTGCAGCTTCTCCAGGATGTTGCGCACGTGGTTCTTCACGGTGTTCTCGGAGATGAACAGCTGTTTGGCGATGTCCCGGTTGTTCATGCCCGTGGCGACGAGTTTGAGGACTTCCAGCTCCCGCTCGGTCAGCCGCGGCGCGGGCACGAGTCTGCGCTCGTCGGTGCGCTGGATCATCGACTTGAACTCGGTCAGCAGCTTGGACGCCATGGACGGGCTGATCTGCGACTGGCCGTCGGCGACGGCCCGGATCGCGGTGGCCACCTCGTCGGTGGAGATCTCCTTCAGGAGATAGCCGGTGGCGCCGGCCTTGATCGCGTCGTAGAGGTCGGCCTCCTCGTCGCTGATCGTCAGCATGATGATCTTGGCGCTGGGGGCCACTTCCTTGATGGAGGTGCAGGCCTCGATACCGCCGCGCTTGGGCATCCGCACGTCCATCAGCACGATGTCCGGCAGCAGGTCGGCGGCCTTGTCGACGGCCTCAGCTCCGTCGCCCGCCTCGCCCACGACCTGGATGTCCTCCTCCTGGGCGAGGACGATCTCCAGACCGCGGCGGAACAGCGCGTGGTCGTCGACGACGAGGACCCGGATGGGTTCCTTGCGGGACCCTTCCCGTTCCGCGTCGGCGTCGGGCCCCGTACCAACGACCGTCTCGTCGGCACTGTGCGCGTGCACCGGCCCGAAGCTGTCCGCCATCGTTCCTCCACCTGAAGGTCGTGGTCCGCATTCGGATGAGCCGGCCAACCGCTGTTCGCAGACCACCTGTTGTCTTGCGACGCCATGATTTCATGCCTGGGCGGCGGTTATTGGTGCCTCGCTCGCACAGAGGTGCCCCCGAGGTCGTAATGAGCACTCAGGGGCACCTTCGGAACCGGCGGATCTCAGCCGATTCCCCGCCGTGTCTCAGCCGTTCACACGCCCTTCTCAGCCGCCGAGATGGCCGCCGGCGCCCTCCGCGTCGGAACCGGCCAGCGGGTCGGTCCTGAGGTGGATCACGCCGTAGTCGTACGCGTGGCGCCGGTAGACGACGCTAGGTTCCTTGGTGTCGGAATCGACGAAGAGGTAGAAGTCGTGTCCGACCAGCTCCATCTCCTCAAGGGCCTGGTCGAGCGTCATGGGCGCCGCGACATGGTTCTTCTCCCGTACCACCAGGGGACCTTCGCCCTGCACCTGCAGGGAACCGACCATCGTGGTCGGGACGGCGTGCGCCGCCTCTTCGGCCGCGGTCTCGCCGTCGCTGTTCAACTCGGCCACGCCGGGGACGACATCGACGACCTCGGCGGCGGACAGCCGGCCGGCGCCGCGACGGTTGTGGCGCTTCTCGTTCTGCTTGCGCAGCCGCGCCTCCAGCTTGCCGGTGGCCAGGTCCAAAGCCGCGTACGGGTCGCCTGCCGCGGCCTCCGCCCGGATCACCGGACCACGCGAGCGCAGGGTGATCTCCACCCGGTCACAGCGGTCCGCCTGACGGGGGTTGTGTTCCTTGGACACCTCGACGTCCAGGCTGATCACCTTGCCGTCGAGCTTCTGGATCTTCTCCAGCTTCAGCTTCTCGGCCACGTGCTTGCGGAACCGCTCAGGCACCTCTGTCTTGCGGCCCTTGACGACGATGTCCACGCAGAACTCCGTTCCCGGATCGCCCCGCTTCGCTGCGGGGCGTCCCCACTGTTGCACCAGACCCCAGTTGTCACCGGAGTCTCGGACTTGGTGACTTTCACCTCCCCTTCCCCATCGGCAAGGTCTCCACCCCAAGAAGCGAGGAACTCCGTTAATGACGGCTGTACCGGCTTTCGCCAAGCCTTACAACCGAACATAGCCCTCCTGGAGGGGTGTCGGCACCCGCTACCAGCGCGTACGCCCGTTCAGGTGTTTCTCTGCCCGGTTTACCTGCGGAGATGCAAAATACTGATCAGTTCCGGTTTATTTCGAAGGACAGGGGCGGTGCGGCGATCACCGCGGCGCTCACCTGACCGAATCCCGGAATGCCCGGCCGTATCGCGGAATGCAGGGCGCGGGCCGCCTCGGCCAGTGACGCGCCGGTCGTCATGACGTCGTCCACGAGGACCGCTCTGCCGCTCTCCAGGAGCCTCGCGCCGCCCACGGCGACCTCCAGCGCCCCGGACAGGTTCGCCTGCCTCTGACGGGCACCGAGGCCCGCCTGATCGGCCACCACCCGGCGCTGCCGC
>NZ_JTIY01000001.1:3332963-3335484 GCF_000818175.1 Streptomyces sp. AcH 505 | reverse complement strand
GCCAGCGCGATCCGGCGCGCCGCGTCATGCCCGCGCGCCGCCACCGCGCGCCGCGTCGAAGGCATCGGGACCAGCAGCAGCGGCCCCACGCCCGTACCCGGCGGCACAGCGGCCTCCACGGCCCCGGCCAGAGCCCTGCCCAGCGGCCCCGCGAGGCCGAGCGCGCCGCGCTCCTTGTGCGCGAGCAGCACCGCCCGTACCGCGTCCTCGTACGGCGCCGCTGCGTGGACCGCCGGCAGCCCGGCCGGCTCCGGCACCGGCCGCACCCGGCACGGCCACATCCCGTACAGCGCCCGGCCGCAGTCCTCGCACAGCGCCGTCCGGGGACTGCCGCAGCCCCCACAGGCGACCGGGAGCACCAGACCGCTGATCTCTCGCCACCAGCCCCGCATGGCATTCACTGTGCCAACCCCGGGAGGATCCGGCCAGCCCTGTGGACAACCCTCTCGACGACCCCGTGAACAGCCCGGCTCACCCGGGATAGACAGGCGAGGAGCCCGTCTCCACCATGGTCTGCCAATTGGCGCCCGACGGCAGCTGGACGATCCCCGCGTCCTGCGAGTCGGCCATCACCGGCTGCTCGTCGTTGTCGGCGGCGGCGATGGCCGTCACCTGGTTCAGCCCCGGCAGCACCCCGGCCGCCGACGTCGACCCGTCGGTCTGCATGTAACGCACCTGCTGCACACCGCCGGACTCCTTGCCGACGACGACCAGCCGGCTGGGGCCTGCCCAGGACACCGCGGTCACCGTCTCCATCTGCGGCGCCGCGGACTGCAGTTCCACCACGGACACCGTCTCGTCCGCGCCCGAGCCGTGCCGCTCCACCCGGCCGATCTCCAGGCTCGTCCGGCCCTCCTGCGTCAGCAGCAGCGCAATCCGCACCCCGTCGGCCGACACCCGCAGCGCCTCGATCCGCCGCCCGTCGAGCCCGTCGACCGGGACCTCCTTCGGCGGTGCCACGCCCCCGGCGAACCGCAGCAGCCGCGGTTTCGCGGGATCCCGGTCGGCGACCCACAGGTCACCGCCGCCGTCCCAGCTCGGCGCGGAGAGCCGGTCCTTGGGCTGCTTGGCCGCGCTGCTCAGCAGCGGCTCCACCGGATCGCCGTCGTTGACGATCGACGTCACGTACAGCGATTTGCCGCCGCCGCCCACCCCGGCGGCGCGCCGCTCGTCGCGTGCGACGGCGACCGTGTCCAGCTTCGTCCTGCCGTCACCGAACGGCCCGGCCACCGGGTCGGGGACGACCGGGTCGGAACCGTCGATCTTCAGCTGCGCCAACCGCCCCTGGGCGTTGACGAAGTACGGGTCCTCGCCGCCCGTGCCCTGGTCGGGCGCGAACTCCGCGGCCTGGTCCTCGCTCAGCACGCACAACGACGAACCGCCCGCGAGCAGTTCGATCTGCCCGACCCGGGTCGACGTCAGGTCCCGCAAGGTGAAGAACAGTTGCGCCGCCATCTTCCGGCACTGCGCCCGGCCCGCCTTCGCCGCGTTCTCGTTGAGCGGCACCTTCAGCGCGTTCCGGTCGTCGAACTCCAGCGATCTGGTGCCGCGCGCCAGCTGCGTACCCGTCGGGAACGGCGAATCGACCACCGGCTTCAGCCAGTTCGTCGGCCCGTCGAGCAGCGACTTGACCGCCTGCGTGAACGGGTCCATCCGGGTCGTGGGATCTATCCGCTGCCGGATGTAGACCGGATCGGCGACCAGCTGCTTACGGCCGGAGGCGAAGTAGTACTTGTCCACGGAGCGGTAGTTGCGCTGGAAGTCGTACTCACCGAGCACCAGCCCCGGCGGCAGTTGGTCGATGCGCCACTCCTTGGTGTCGCCCGTCTTCTGCTGCACGAGATGGATGGTGCCCTTGTACGAGGTCGGTGTGACCGGCTGGTACGAGTGCGCGGAGTCCACCTCGGCGATCCGCTCGCCGTACAGCGGGTACTTCAGCCCCGAACCACCGCCCTGCCCCGTCCCGTCCGCGTCCGCGCGGTCGGGTGCGTCCTGCAGCACGGTCGTGCTGTCCTCGGGACGCCAGTCCTTCGACGCCTGCTTCGTCAGATACTTCCTGGCCATCGCGAAGTCGGGGTCGTCACTCGTCATCGCCTCCAGGAAGCCGTCCACGATCTCGTCGGGACCCGCCTTCTCCTTGGGCGGCACCGCGTACACCCGCACCTGGGACTCCCCGTGCGGGGACTGCGTGACCGGCTCCACGTCACCGCTGTGCGGGATCGTGGCGCAGCCGGCCAGTGTCAGGGACACCGCCGCCAGCAGAACCGGCAGGCGCGGCACGCCCCTTGTGCCTCCCCGGCGGCGGTCAGCGCCCACGAGTCGTGTCCTCCCGCTCCGATGCCCGGCGTGCAGTGTCACGTTCACCTACAGCATCGCGCACGGAGTCGTCGGCGGAACCGTCGCCCGCCCGCTCGCCCGTCGGCCGCGCGACCACCCGCGACCCGTTGCCGGGCAGCGCCGCCGGGTCGACCGACGTCGCGTTGCGGTCCGGCTGGGGCGGCACCGGCAGCGCCGAGCGGTC
>NZ_JTIY01000001.1:3328681-3332938 GCF_000818175.1 Streptomyces sp. AcH 505 | reverse complement strand
GCCGAGCGGTCCAGCCTCGGCTGGGCCGGCACGCTCGCCAGCCGGTGCGGGTTCTCCTGGGCGTCGCCGACCGCCGACCGCTCGCGGTTGCGCCGCGAGTCCTCGGGTTCCAGGGGTATGGGTGAGCCGCGCAGCGACTCGTCCGCCGTGCGCGGCAGGGTCAGCCGGAACTGCGAACCGCCGCCCGGCTCCCCCCAGGCCTGGAGCCAGCCGCCGTGCAGCCGCGCGTCCTCGACGGCGATCGACAGACCGAGGCCGGTGCCGCCCGTGGTGCGCGCCCTGGCCGGGTCGGCGCGCCAGAAGCGGTTGAACACCCGGGTCGCCTCACCGGGCTTCAGGCCCACGCCGTAGTCGCGTACGGCGACGGCGACCGCCCCGCCCGCGACGGCCATCCTGACCACGACGTCCCTGCCCTCGCCGTGCTCCACGGCGTTGACGACGAGATTGCGCAGCACCCGCTCGACCCGGCGGGCATCAGCCTCGGCGACCACGGGCTGCTCGTCACCGACGACCCGGATCCGGGTGCCCTTGCGCTCGGCCAGCGGCTCGGCGCCGCCGATGACACGCCGTACGACCTCGCGCAGATCTATCGGCTCGGCCTCCAGCGCCGCCGCGCCCGCGTCGAAGCGGCTGATCTCCAGCAGGTCCGACAGCAGCGACTCGAAACGGTCGAGCTGGTCCCCGAGCAGCTCCGCGGAGCGGGCCGTCACCGGGTCGAAGTCCATCCGCGCGTCATGGATGACGTCGGCCGCCATCCGCACCGTCGTCAGCGGCGTCCGCAGCTCGTGCGAGACGTCGGAGACGAAGCGCCGCTGCATCCTGGACAGCTCCTCCAGCTGCTGGATCTTGAGCTGGAGGTTCTGCGCCATCTTGTTGAACGCCTCGCCGAGCCGCGCGATGTCGTCCTCACCGGTGACCTTCATCCGCTCCTGGAGGCGCCCCGCGGAAAGCCGCTCGGCGATGCCGGCCGCCATCCGTACGGGGGTGACGACCTGCCGGACCACCAGCCAGGCGATGGCACCGAGCAGCACGACGACGAACAGACCCGCCGTCGCGAGGGTGCCCTTGACCAGGTTGAGGGACTGCTCCTCCTGGTTCAGCGGGAAGAGGTAGTACAGCTCGTAGGAATTGCGGTCGACGTCGTTGAGCCGCTTGCCGATGATCAGGCCGGGCTCCGGCTTCCGCGCGTCGGACGCGTCCGTGTACTTGATCTGGGCGTACCGCTCGAACTCGCCCTTGCCGCCGCCGACCTGGGCCCGCAGATCCGCCGGGATGCTCCCGAAGTCCACCCCGCCCGAGGCGCGCGGCGCACGGTTGGTCGATCCGGGGTCCGTCGCGTCGCCGCTGAGCGCCACCACGTTGAAGGCACCGGGGCCACCGCTGGCGAGCTGCTCGACCAGCTCGGTCCGCCAGGAGTTACGGCCCGGCGTACCGCCCGAGCCGCTGTCGCCCCTGGTACCCGGCGCAGCGGGCGCGTCGGCCTTCTCCTGCGCCACGGTGAAACCACCGGCCGCCTGGCTCTGCGCCGCCTTCTCCTTGGCCTCCAGCAGGCCGTTGCGCACCTGCCCGATGACCACGAACCCGAGCAGCAGCACCACACCGAGCGACATCAGCAGCGTCGCCGCGACGACCCGCAGCTGGATGTTGCGCCGCCACAGCCGCACGGCGGGCAGCAGCGGCCGCCTCACCCAGCGCACCAGGAGCCGCACGACGGGCCCGCCGGGCGCACCGTCCTGGAGCAGCCGGCCGGGCCGGCCGAACCAGGCGGACACCCGTCCGGAACCGGCAGTCCGCCCCGTACGGACTCCCGGCCCCCCGGGCTTCGGAGCAGCACTGCCGCCGGACATGTCAGCTCGGTCCTGCCTTGTAGCCGACACCACGGACGGTCACCACGATCTCCGGCCGCTCCGGGTCCTTCTCGACCTTGGAACGCAGCCGCTGCACATGGACATTGACCAGCCGGGTGTCCGCGGCGTGCCGGTACCCCCACACCTGCTCCAGCAGCACCTCACGGGTGAACACCTGCCACGGCTTACGGGCCAGCGCGACGAGCAGGTCGAACTCCAGCGGCGTCAGAGCGATGGACTGCCCCTCCCGCTTCACCGAGTGCCCTGCCACATCGATGACCAGATCGCCGATGGTCAGCTGCTCCGGAGCCGGCTCCTCGGACCTGCGCAGCCGCGCCCTGATGCGCGCCACCAGCTCCTTGGGCTTGAACGGCTTGACGATGTAGTCATCGGCGCCGGACTCAAGACCGACGACCACGTCGACGGTGTCGCTCTTGGCCGTCAGCATGACGATCGGCACCCCGGACTCGGCCCGGATGAGCCGGCACACCTCGATGCCGTCCCGGCCGGGAAGCATGAGATCCAGCAGCACCAGATCAGGCTTCGCCTCACGGAATGCGGCAAGCGCTTTGTCGCCGTCCGCCACGAACGACGGCTCGAACCCTTCACCACGCAGCACAATCCCGAGCATCTCGGCCAGTGCGGTGTCGTCATCGACGACGAGGACGCGTCCCTTCATATCGACATCATCCCATTTTCATTTCCGTTGCGTAGACATGCGTGATTTGTCTCACTGAACAGCGACGACGTGCACCGATGAACCGGGCTCACTCCCCATCGCCCCCACACGGTAGTGGAGTGAACAGGGTTTATGGATGTTCGGACCGCAAACGGGACGCCTGCGGGCAGCCCCGTCAACCGGTCGTCACTCGACGTGACCTGGCCGCCAGCTCGACGAGCGCGGCCCCCGTCACCGGCGAGAGCACCCCGTGCTCGGTCACGATCGCCGTCACCAACTCCGGCGGCGTGATGTCGAACGCCGGGTTGTACGCCTGCGTCCCCAGCGGCGCGACCGGCATCCCGGTCGCCTCCGCCCCCGCCGACGCGAGCTGCGGCGCCGTGAGCTCCGTCACCTCCTGCCCAGGCCGCTGCTCCACCTCGATCGACGCCCCGTCCGGCGTCTCCAGGTCGATCGTCGTGGTCGGGGCGACCACGACGAACGGCACATTGTGGTACTTGGCGAGCACGGCGAGCGGATAGCTCCCCACCTTGTTCGCCACCGAACCGTCGGCCGCGATCCGGTCCGCGCCCACCAGGACCGCGTCGACCTCCCCCGCAGCGAACAGCGAACCGGCGGCGTTGTCCGTGAGCAGCGTGTACGCCATCCCGCTGCGCGCCGCCTCGTACGCCGTCAGCCGGGAGCCCTGGAGCAGCGGACGCGTCTCGTCCACCCACAGCCGCCGCAGCCGGCCCGCCCGGTGCGCGGACAGCGCGACGGCGAACGCCGTACCGTCCCCGCCCGAGACGAGCGCCCCGGTGTTGCAGTGCGTCAGGATCCGGTGGTTACCGCCCGGCAGCAGCTCGTCAAGCAGCGTCAGCCCGGCCTCCGCCATCTGGGCGCTGGCCTGCGCGTCCTCCTGGTGCAGCAGCCTCGCCTCGGCGAGCGCGGCAGCCGCCGCCTGCTCCAGATCCGCGCCCTTGTCCGCAGCGGCCCGGTACGCGTCGCGGGCCCGCCGTACGCCGAGGCCGAGATTGACCGCGGTGGGCCGCGCCTGCGCCAGGATCTCCGCCGCGTCCTCCACGTCGAAGCCCCGCGCCGCCGCGAGCGCCACCCCGTAGGCACCGGCGATCCCCAGCACCGGCGCACCCCGCACGACGAGCGTCCGGATCGCCTGCACCAAGGCAGGCACGTCCGTACAGACGAACTCCGCCTCTTCGACCGGCAGTCTCGTCTGGTCGAGGAGGACCAGCACGGGCCCCTCCGGCGGCTCGTCCCAGCGAAGCGTGGGGAGCATGGACGGCTCTGCGCCGACGGGCTTCTGTACGTACTGATCAGCCATCCGCCCAGTCTGCCCGCTCCGGCACCGACATTGAAGGCAACGAGTGGCGGGGAACAGGGTGATAAGGAGATACCGCGCCCGGCCCACCAGGCACCCACGCGTGGCACGATGGCTGCCAGCCCGCCGCCCGGTACGCGAAAGGACGCTCCCGCAGCGCCCGATCGCCGAGCCGGCCCCGCAACCAATCCACGAGGTGGACGACCGTGAACGACACTCCGGGCTGGGCATCGCCCGGATCTGCCCCGTCCGACGGCCAGAACAGCGGCGTGCCCCGCCCCGCCGGCCCCACCGACGAGGCCGGTTCGCCTCCTGGCTGGTCCGCGACCCAGCCGCCACCAGGACAGTGGGCCCCGCCGAGCCAGCAGGGCGCGGGTCCCGTCCCGCAGCCCAGGCCCGCACCGGGCTGGGGC
>NZ_JTIY01000001.1:3322586-3327929 GCF_000818175.1 Streptomyces sp. AcH 505 | reverse complement strand
CCCGGGCCCCGGCGGCCCTGGCGGCCCCGGCCCCTTCTGGGGACGGCCACCGGCGGCCAAGCCCGGCGTGATCCCGCTCCGCCCGCTCGGCGTCGGCGAACTCCTCGACGGAGCCGTCTCCACGGCGCGCGCCCACTGGCGCATCGTGCTCGGCGTGACCATCGCCGTCGCCGTGGTCACCCAGATCTGCGACCTGCTCGCCCAGCACTACCTGCTGCCCGACCCGACCGAGATCGACCCGAACGCCTCGCCGTCCGAGGCGCTGAACCAGGCCGTCGACTCCATGCAGTCGAGCCTGCTCGCCCTCGTACCCTCCGTGGTCATCACCCTGATCGGCACGCTCTTCACCACGGCCGTGCTGACCGTGGTGATCAGCCGGTCCGTACTGGGCCGCTCCGTGTCGCTCTCCGAAGCCTGGCACGAGGCCAGGCCCCGGATCCCGCAACTGCTCGGGCTGACCGTGCTGCTGCCGGTGATGTACGCCGCCATCCTCGGCGTCGGCATCCTGCCCGGGGTGCTGGTGGGCACACTGGCCGGAGGCGGCGGCGGAGCAGCCGCGCTCGCCGTCCTCGGCGGACTCGCCGCCTCGGTCGTGGTCGTATGGCTCTGGGTCCGCCTCACCCTCGCGTCCCCCGCCCTGATGCTGGAGCGCCAAGGCATCCTGCCGTCGCTGCGCCGCTCCGCCAAGCTCGTACGCGGAGCCTGGTGGCGCACCTTCGGCATCCTGCTGCTCACCCTGGTGCTGACCTTCATGGTCTCCATGATCATCGCCGTGCCGTTCAGCCTCATCGCCTCGGCCGTGGACGGTGAGAGCCTCGACGGGCTGTTCAGCAGCACCACGCCCGACTTCGGCTGGCCCTTCATGATCATCACCGGTATCGGATCCGTGATCGCCGCCGCGATCACCTACCCCATCTCCGCCGGCGTGACCGTGCTCCTCTACGTGGACCAGCGCATCCGGCGCGAGGCCCTCGACCTGGAGCTGGCCCGCGCCGCCGGCCTCACACCGGACGGCAACGGCCGTCCGGACCAGGGTCCTTCGGGGTACTGACACGGTGTCCATCACGGGGGAGACGGCAGCGGCATGGCTCATGGCGGGCGCGCGGGGCGACATCCCGGTGGACACCCCGCGCGACCCGGCCCGTGAAGCTGCCAGACGCGAACTGTCCAAGCCGCTGTACCACCAGAACGACCCCAGCCTCCTCCGCCGCGCACTGGACCGGTTCTGGGACTGGGTCGACGACCTCTTCAACTCCGCCTCCGGCGCGACCCCCGGCGGCACACTCGGACTCATCGCCGTCGCCGTACTCGTCCTCGCGCTGACAGCCGCCCTCTGGTGGCGCCTCGGCACCCCCCGCCGCATACCCGGCACTGCGGGGACGCTCTTCGACGAAGGACCCCGCAGCGCCGCCGAACACCGCACCGCGGCGGAAGCACACGCGGCGGCCGGACGCTGGAACCAGGCCCTCCAGGAACGGATGCGAGCCGTCGTCCGCTCCCTGGAGGAACGGGCCCTGCTCGATCCGCGTCCCGGCCGCACCGCCGTCGAAGCAGCCCTCGACGCCGGACACCCGCTCCCCGCACACGCCGACCGACTCCGAACCGCAGCCTGCGAGTTCGACGCCGTCACATACGGCGGCCGCACAGCCGACCAGGACGCATACCTGCGGATGCGGGAACTCGACCTCGATCTGCAACGGGCAAAGCCCCAACTGAGCCCGGCAACCGCCGGAGCGGGGGGAACCGCCCCATGACCTCCCTGACCGACCCCGCTCCCCCTGTCGCCGCGCCCCCGGCCACGTCCATCTCCCCGACGGCCCGGCAGATATGGACCCGAGGCCGCGGACTCCTGCTGGCCCTCGTCATCCTCCTGATCGCCGGCATCACCTTGGCCGCCCTGAACTCCGGTGAGAAGCATGGCCGGCTCGACCCACGCTCCGCCGACCAGTTCGGCAGCCGCGCCACCGCCGAACTCCTCAAGGCCAGTGGCGTCTCGGTCGATGTCGCCACCACACTCCACGAAGCCACAGCGGCCACCGGCCCGGACACCACACTCCTGGTGACCACACCCGACCTGCTGACTCCCGCTCAGCAACGGTCGCTGCACAACGCGACAGCGTCCTCCGGAGGCCGCACCGTCCTCCTCGGCGCCGGACCCGCCTCGGTCGGCATACTCGCCCCCGGCGTCCGCACGGACGCTCCCGCCCAGGTCTCCGCCCGCGCCCCCCGCTGCGCCCTCCCCGCCGCCCGCCGCGCGGGCACCGTCGACATCGGCGGCGAGCGCTACACGACGGACAGCACAACCGACGACACCAGCAGGACGAACGCCTGCTACCCGAGCGACGGACTGCCCAGCCTGCTCATCACCGGCACGGGGACGGACACAGACGCCGGCACAGCCGACACCGTGCTGCTCGGCTCGCCCGACCTCCTCTACAACGAACGCCTCGACAAGCAGGGCAACGCGTCGCTGGCCCTTCAACTCCTCGGCTCCCGGCCTCATCTCGTCTGGTACCTCCCCTCGCTCACTGATCCCTCGGCAAACAGCAACGGCGATGACGGCGAAAAGAGCTTCATCGACCTCATCCCTTCCGGCTGGCTCTGGGGCACCCTTCAGCTCTTCTTCGCCGCGATACTCGCCGCCGTCTGGCGAGCACGCAGGCTGGGCCCGCTCGTCCCGGAACGGCTCCCCGTAGCGATCCGCGCCTCGGAAGCCACCGAGGGCCGCGCCCGCCTCTACCGCAAGACCAACGCCAGGGACCGCGCGGCAACGGCACTGCGCTCGGCGACCCGGGAACGGCTCGCCTCTCTTCTCGGCGTCCCGCCTGCGGACGCCCACTCCCCCCACGTCCTGACAGCCGCCGTCTCCGCGCGGCTCCCCCACGCCTCCGTGAACCCGTCAGCTCTGCTGTTCGGCCAGGCACCGGCCGAGGACGCCGCTCTCGTCCGCCTGGCCGACCAACTCGACGCCCTCGAAAGAGAGGTACGCACCTCATGAGTGCCCCGACCCCTGAGACCGCTGTGAACTCGGACAGCGCCCGCGCTTCCCTGGAGGCCCTGCGCACCGAGATCGCGAAGGCGGTGGTCGGCCAGGACTCCGCCGTCACCGGTCTTGTCGTCGCTCTCCTGTGCCGGGGTCACGTCCTGCTCGAAGGAGTCCCCGGAGTCGCGAAGACCCTCCTGGTACGAGCACTCGCAGCCTCCCTCGAACTCGACACGAAGCGCGTCCAGTTCACCCCCGATCTGATGCCCAGCGACGTCACCGGCTCGCTCATCTACGACTCCAGGACCGCAGAGTTCTCCTTCCAGCCCGGTCCCGTCTTCACCAATCTGCTGCTGGCCGACGAGATCAACCGCACCCCGCCCAAGACCCAGTCGTCACTGCTGGAGGCAATGGAGGAGCGGCAGGTCACCGTCGACGGCACCCCGCGCCCGCTGCCCGACCCGTTCCTCGTCGCGGCGACCCAGAACCCCGTCGAGTACGAAGGCACCTACCCCCTCCCGGAAGCCCAACTGGACCGCTTCCTCCTCAAGCTCACCGTCCCGCTGCCGGGCCGCGAGGACGAGATCAACGTCCTCACCCGCCATGCGGACGGCTTCAACCCGCGCGATCTCAAAGCCGCCGGGATAGGCCCCGTCGCAGGCCCCGCAGACCTGGAAGCAGCCCGCGCCGCCGTCGCCAAGACATCGGTCTCACCCGAGATCGCCGGCTATGTGGTCGATATCTGCCGTGCCACCCGTGAATCCCCCTCACTCACACTCGGCGTCTCGCCCCGAGGCGCCACCGCCCTGCTCTCCACCGCCAGGGCCTGGGCCTGGCTCACCGGCCGGGACTACGTCACCCCCGACGACGTGAAAGCCCTCGCCCTCCCCACGCTGCGCCACCGCGTCCAACTCCGCCCCGAGGCCGAGATGGAGGGAGTCACAGCGGACTCCGTCATCACCGCGCTCCTCGCTCATGTCCCCGTCCCCCGATGAGGCGATGACCCATGGCCCTCACCGGACGAACCGCGCTTCTGGCGGCCCTCGGCTCCATCCCCGTCGGTCTCTTCGCCCCCAGCTGGACCGGGATCCTTGCCGTCGAAGCCCCCCTGTCCCTCGCAATTCTGTGCGACTACGCCCTGGCCGCGCCAGTGCAAAAGCTCCAATTCACCCGAAGCGGTGACACCTCAGTTCGACTCGGTGACGGCGCCGAGGTACAGCTCACCGTCACCAACCCCTCCCGCCGCCCTCTCCGCGCCCAACTCCGCGACGCCTGGCCGCCGAGCAGCTGGCAGGCAGGCACCGAACAGGCCGCGTCCCGCCACACCTTGACCGTGCCGGCAGGCGAACGCCGCAGACTCACCACACTGCTGCGCCCCACGCGCCGCGGCGACCGGCGCGCGGACCGCGTCACGGTGCGCTCGGTCGGACCGCTCGGCCTCGCGGCCCGGCAGGGCAACCACCAGGTGCCGTGGACGGTCCGCGTGCTGCCGCCCTTCACCAGCCGCAAGCACCTGCCGTCACGACTGGCCAGGCTCCGCGAACTCGACGGCCGCACCAGCGTCCTGACCCGCGGCGAGGGCACCGAATTCGACAGCCTGCGCTCGTACGTACCCGGGGACGACACCCGCTCCATCGACTGGCGGGCCACCGCACGCCAGTCAGCGGTCGCCGTACGCACCTGGCGCCCCGAACGCGACCGGCACATCCTCGTCGTCCTCGACACCGGCCGGACGTCGGCCGGCCGCGTCGGCGACATCCCGCGCCTGGACGCCTCGATGGACGCGACACTCCTGCTGGCCGCACTCGCGTCACGCGCGGGCGACAGGGTGGACCTGCTGGCCTACGACCGCAGGATCCGGGCCCAGGCGGCCCGCAGGTCGGGGGGTGACGTGCTGCCCGCCCTGGTGGCCGCGATGGCCACGCTCGAACCCGAGCTGGTGGAGACGGATGCCCGCGGCCTCACGTCGGCGGTACTGAGAAACGCCAGGCGAGGTTCGCTGGTCGTGTTGCTCACGACGCTCGACGCGGCAGCGATCGAGGAGGGCCTGCTGCCCGTACTCCCCCAACTCACCCAGCGGCACACGGTCGTCGTGGCGTCGGTGGCCGACCCGCACGTAGAGGAAATGGCCGGCGGACGCGGAACAGTGGACGCGGTCTACGAAGCAGCAGCAGGCAGCCAGGCCCAGGCCGGCCGACGCCGCACAGCGGAGCAGTTGCAGCGATATGGCGTGACGGTCGTTGACGCCACACCGGAGAAGCTGGCCCCGGCGCTGGCGGATGCATACCTGGCATTGAAGGCGGCGGGTCGGCTGTAGCGGGCCCTAGGCCCGAAAGGGCCGGGCTGAGCAACTTGTTTTT
>NZ_JTIY01000001.1:3310109-3317729 GCF_000818175.1 Streptomyces sp. AcH 505 | reverse complement strand
AGCGTTTCCGCCTCATGAATTCCAGTGGCCTTTGGGAGTGGCCTTTGCCTTTCGGCTGACTCGACTTTATCAGAGATATTCGGGCCGGATTTCGCCGACCTTCGTCATCTGGATGTCGAATCAGGTGCTCCGAGGAAATTGAACTTCCTGTCCGGAGCTGCAATAGATGCTAACCACCGCACTCGATCATGTCCAGCTTCGAGGCAACCGTTCGAATCTACCTCCCCACGCCGACCATGTCAATGGTTTTTGTGGGGCGAAGAGGAGACTAACAGGTCCCGGACGCCCCATGCACATCAGGCGGCGATCGGGAGCTCCGCGCTGCGGTCCGCCGCCTCCACGTCGCCGATGTCGCCGGCTCGCGCGGCCCGGCCGCCGAGGACGTACACGTAAGTCAGGAAGGCGAGTTCGGCGGCGATGCCGATGGTGATGCGCGCCCATGTAGGCAGGCCCGAGGGGGTGACGAAGGCTTCGATCGCGCCCGACACGCACAGGACCAGGGCCAGGCCGATGGCCATGCCCACTGCCGCTCGGCCCCGTTGGGCCAGGGCAGTTCGCCGTGACTGCGGGCCGGGGTCGATCAGCGTCCAGCCCAACCGTAGGCCCGTACCCGCGGCCACGAAGACCGCTGTCAGTTCGAGCAGGCCGTGCGGGAGGATCAGGCCGAGGAAGGTGTCCAGCCGGCCCGCCGACGTCATCAGCCCCGCTCCGACGGCCAGGTTGAGGACATTGGTGAAGAGGATCCAGATCACCGGCAGGCAGAGGAACGCACCCAGGACGAGGCACATGGCGGCTGCCTGGGCGTTGTTCGTCCACACCTGGGCCGCGAAGGACGCCGCCGGGTGGCTGGAGTAGTACGTCTCGTACTGACCGCCGGGACGGGTCATCTGGCGCAGCTCGTCCGGGGCGGCGATCGAGGACTGGACTTCCGGATGGGCGGCGATCCACCAGCCCAGCACCGCCGTCATGACCGTCGACAGCAGTGCTGTCGGTATCCACCAGTGCCGTGCGCGGTACACGGCTGCCGGGAAGCTCGCCGTAAGGAAGCGCACGGCGTCACGCCAGCTGGCGTTGCGGGCGCCGGTCACCGTCGCGCGGGCGCGCGCCACGAGCTGGGTGAGGCGGGTCGTGAGCATCGGATCGGGTGCGCTGGACTGGAGCAGGGAGAGATGGGTCGCCGCGCGCTGGTAGAGGACGACGAGTTCGTCCGCCTCGGCGCCGGTGAGCCGGCGGCCACGGCGCAGCAGGTGGTCCAGGCGGTCCCACTCGGCCCGGTGCTTTGTCACGAAGACATCGAGATCCATGGTCGGCTGCTGCTCCAGGCACTGGGTGCGTACGGTCGGTCCGTAGTACTGCGGCGCGCTGTGCGTCAGCTTGGCAGACTGACGGCCTGATGTGCAGAGCAGGTCGGCGAGGGGTGGGCACCGGTGGACGAGCTTGTGACGGGCGACGCGGTCGTACTCGGGCTGCGCCCGGCGAGGCTGCCGAGCCGCGCGCTGGCGCTCGCGATCGACCTCGTGGTGATCTGGGTGGTCTATCTGATCCTGACGATCGGTGTCGTCGTCGCGGCCGGTTCGCTCGACGACGCCGCCCTGGCTGCCATCTCCGTCGCGATGTTCCTGTTCGTGCTGGTCGGTGTCCCGATCGCGGTCGAGACGCTCAGCCACGGACGCTCGCTGGGCAAGCTCGCCTGCGGTCTGCGGGTGGTACGGGACGACGGCGGCCCCATCCGGTTCCGGCACGCGCTGGTGCGGGGCGCGATGGGCGTGGTGGAGATCCTGATCTCGTTCGGGGTCATCGCCTGTATCGCGTCGCTCGTGTCGGCGCGGGGCCGGCGGATCGGTGATGTCTTCGCCGGGACCCTCGTCGTACGGGAGCGGGTGCCCGGAGCGCGGATGGAGAGCGTGCCGCCTCCCCCGCCGTGGCTGGTGGGCCGGTTCGCCGCGCTCGACCTGTCGTCGGTCCCCGACTCGCTGTGGCTGGCGATACGCCAGTACCTGACGCGTATGGGGCAGCTCGACCCGGCCGTGAACTGGTCCATGGCCGTTCGGCTCGCGGACGATCTGGCGGCCCGTACGGGGGCGCCGAAGCCCGCGGACGTGCCGCCGGCCGCTTACCTGGCCGCCGTGGTGAACGAGCGTCAGGCGCGCGAGGCCCGACGGGGGTTCGAGGCTCCGGCCGGTGTCTCCGGCGGTGTCGCTGTCCCCCGTCTCCCCGTCGCCGACGTTCCTGCGGGTTCCGTGCCCGTGGCCGCTCCCACGCCCGCGCCTGCCACGCCGTCACCCTCCAAGCCGTCCGGACCCGCCACCGGATTCGCGCCGCCCGCCTGAGCCGCCGTCAGGGCAGCGTCGAGGGCGGGGTTTCCAGGTCTTCCAGCTCGATGCCGGGGGCCGCGAGCACCACGTCACCGCTGAGGTGGATCGTGTGCTGCTCACCGGTGTCCAGGGCGTTGACCTGGTACTCGTCCACCGTCAGGGGCCCGTTGTCAGTGGCATGCGCTTCACTTCTCAGCAGGGCCCAGGACTGGTCGAGGGTGCGGGGTGCGAGGACGGGATCCGTGAAGGCGACGAGCCGGACACGGGTGGCGGGGGAACCGGCGGTGAGGCGCAGGAGACGGGCGACAGCGACGAGGAAGGCGGGGGAAGTGCCGGTGAAGGCGTGGGCGCGCACATTGCCTTCGGTGGCATGAGTGCCGGTGGGGTCGGTACGGACCCAGGTGACGCCGTCGAGTGCGCCGCCGCGGATCTGCCAGCTGGCGGCGTTGAGTTCGAGACGGATGGGGCGGCCGAGTTCGTCGATGGCCAGATCGACGGAGCCCGCGTGGTCGCCGGCGGGGGTGGTGATCTGGGAGACGTAACGCCAGCCGGAGGGGCCTGGCGCGCAGTGGAAGTGTTCGTCGCCGAGAGGGGTGTGATCGTGCGGATCGTGGAGCGAATAACGGCCGCGGGGCATGGGGGCTTTCGGATCCTCGGGGGTTGATACGGGGCAGGCCCCCCGGCACGGGGGTGCGGGGGGCCTGCCTGGTACCGACTGGTGTCACGCGAGACTGAGTGTCACATCCGGCGCAGTGCCGGTGTGCGGCTCAGTAGCGGTAGTGGTCCGACTTGTACGGGCCGGCCACGTCGACGCCGATGTAGGCGGCCTGCTCCGGGCGGAGCGTCGTGAGCTTCACACCGAGCGCTTCGAGGTGGAGGCGGGCGACCTTCTCGTCGAGGTGCTTGGGCAGCACGTAGACGTCGGTCGGGTACTCCTCCGGCTTGGTGAAGAGCTCGATCTGGGCCAGCGTCTGGTCCGAGAACGAGTTCGACATCACGAAGGACGGGTGACCGGTCGCGTTGCCGAGGTTCAGCAGACGGCCCTCGGACAGGACGATGAGGGTCTTGCCGTCGGGGAACGTCCAGGTGTGGACCTGGGGCTTGACCTCGTCCTTGACGATGCCGTCGATCTTGGCAAGGCCGGCCATGTCGATCTCGTTGTCGAAGTGACCGATGTTGCCGACGATCGCCTGGTGCTTCATCTTGGCCATGTCCGAGGCCATGATGATGTCCTTGTTGCCCGTGGTCGTCACGAAGATGTCGGCGATACCGACGACATCGTCGAGCGTGGCGACCTGGTAACCGTCCATCGCGGCCTGCAGCGCGCAGATCGGGTCGATCTCCGTGACGATGACGCGCGCGCCCTGGCCGCGGAGGGACTCGGCGCAGCCCTTGCCCACGTCGCCGTAGCCGAAGACGACGGCGACCTTGCCGCCGATGAGGACGTCGGTGGCGCGGTTGATGCCGTCGATCAGCGAGTGGCGGCAGCCGTACTTGTTGTCGAACTTCGACTTCGTCACCGCGTCGTTCACGTTGATCGCGGGGAACAGGAGGGAGCCGTCACGGTGCATCTCGTACAGCCGGTGCACACCGGTCGTGGTCTCCTCGGTGACACCGCGGATCTCGGACGCGAGACGCGTCCACTTCTGCGGGTTCTCACCGAGGGTGCGGTTGAGGAGCGTGAGGATGTACGCGTACTCCTCGCTGTCCGCCGTGGCCGGGTCCGGGGCCTTGCCGGCCTTCTCGAACTCGACGCCCTTGTGCACCAGGAGCGTGGCGTCGCCGCCGTCGTCCAGGATCATGTTCGGGCCGCCGGTGGGGGTGTTGGGCCAGGTCAGCGCCTGCTCCGTGCACCACCAGTACTCTTCGAGGCTTTCGCCCTTCCAGGCGAAGACCGGGATGCCCTGCGGGTTCTCCGGGGTGCCCTCGGGGCCGACGGCGATGGCCGCGGCCGCGTGGTCCTGCGTGGAGAAGATGTTGCAGGACGCCCAGCGGACGTCGGCGCCGAGGGCGGCGAGCGTCTCGATGAGGACGGCGGTCTGCACCGTCATGTGCAGGGAGCCGGTGATCCGGGCGCCGGCGAGCGGCTTGGCCTCGGCGTACTCCTTGCGGATCGACATCAGGCCGGGCATCTCGTGCTCGGCGAGAGTGATCTCCTTGCGGCCGAACTCGGCAAGCGAGAGGTCGGCGACCTTGAAGTCCTGTCGGTTGGCGACAGTCGTCATAACGAGCTGCTCCTCGTAAAGGGGTCGAGGGTGGGTACGTGCGGCTGGCTCTGCGGCGGCGGGCATACGAATGCCCGAGCACTCGCGGCTCAGTCCGTCGGAGGCCCTCTCTCCCTCGGCCGGTCCGCGGACGCGGGCCGCCCGACCGCCATCAGCAGCGACGTCTGGCTCTTCGGTCGAATCTACACCGATCGGCCCAGCCGCCCACAGCCGACCGCTGAAAGGGGGCCGGAAACCGGCCGTGAACCGGCCGTGCGGGAGGGGGGTGTCAGGCCTTGTCGGCAGGCGGGTCCGCAGGGGACGCGGGCTTCGCCGGGTCGGCGGGGTCGGCAGGGTCGGCGGCCGCGTCGGCAGCACCGTCGTGAGTGTCGGCGGCGTCTGCGGCGTCAGGTCCGTCGGCTGCGTCCGGCGGGGTGAGCGGGCCGCCGGGGCCCTTTTCCGGGTCGGCGCCCGACGCTGCCCGCGACTCGCTGTAGATGTCCGGCTCCAGGTAGATCACCCGGGCGATCGGGACGGCTTCCCTGATGCGCGCCTCGGCGGCGTTGATCGCGGAGGCGACCTCGTCGGCCGTGTCGTCGTGCTGCACCGCGATCTTCGCGGCGACCAGCAGTTCCTCGGGGCCGAGGTGAAGCGTCCGCATGTGGATGATGCCGGTCACGACGTCGCCGTCGACGACCGCGGCCTTGATCTTCTCCACCTGGTCGGCGCCCGCCGCCTCGCCGAGCAGCAGGGACTTCGTCTCCACCGCCAGGACCAGCGCGATCAGGATGAGGAGGATACCGATGCAGAGGGTGCCGATACCGTCCCAGACGCCGTTGTCGGTGCCCAGGGCCAGGCCCACACCGGCGAGGGCGAGTACGAGACCGATCAGCGCGCCGAAGTCCTCCAGCAGCACGACCGGCAGCTCGGGCGCCTTCGCGCGCCGGATGAACTCCGTCCAGGAGAGCGAACCGCGCGTGTGGTTCGACTCCTTGATGGCGGTGCGGAACGAGAAGCCCTCAGCGATGATCGCGAAGACGAGCACGCCGACCGGCCAGTACCAGGACTCCAGCGCGTGCGGGTGCTTGATCTTCTCGTAGCCCTCGTAGACGGCGAACATGCCACCGACCGAGAAGAGCACGATCGAGACGAGGAACGCGTAGATGTACCGCTCGCGGCCGTAGCCGAAGGGATGCTGCGGGGTCGCCTCGCGCTGTGCCTTCTTGCCGCCGAGCAGCAACAGCCCCTGGTTGCCGGAGTCGGCGAGGGAGTGCACGCTCTCCGCCAGCATCGACGACGAACCGCTGAAGAGGAACGCCACGAACTTGGCTACTGCGATCGCGAGGTTGGCGCCGAGCGCCGCGACGATCGCCTTGGTTCCGCCTGACGCGCTCATGGGTCGCCTGGTGTCCCTTCCTCGGTGCGGGCTTCATGGGTTCGGGCCCGGTGGGTGGTGCGTGGCCGGACATTGTTGCAGCCGTGGCTGCCGTGAGACGGCTCAGGCCACTGCGGATGCCTCAGGCCACTACTGTTGCCCGGAAAACCGTTCCCGTACCGGACAGTTCGGCCTTGTCTCCCGCCGGGACGAACACCGAGTGCCCTGGGGCCAGTTCGATGTCGCCCGCGCGGGGGGTTCCCGCCACGCACAGCAGGATCTGCGGGGTGTCCGCCGTGATGTCGCGTACGGCGCCGCCGGGCGCCAAGACGTAGCGGGAGAGCCGGAATTCGTCGATGGGGGTCTCGTAGACCTCCTCGCCCGACGTGGAGACCTCGGGGCGCAGCACACCCGGGTCGGTCGCCTCGAACCGTACGACGCGCAGCAGTTCGGGTACGTCCACGTGTTTGGGGGTGAGCCCGCAGCGCAGCACGTTGTCGGAGTTGGCCATGATCTCGACGCCCATGCCGTCGAGGTAGGCGTGCGGGACGCCGGCGCCGAGGAACAGCGCCTCGCCGGGGCGCAGTTGTACGTAGTTGAGCAGCATCGCCGCGAGGACGCCCGGGTCGCCGGGGTAGTGGTGGGCGATGCCGGCGTACGGGGCGTACTCGCCGCCGAGGCGTTCGGCTGCGGCCGCGACCTCGGTGACCGTCGCCGCCGTCTCGACCGGGTCGCCGGAGAGCACGGCCGTAAGGACCTCGCGCAGCGCGGCCTCTTCGGGACGGGCCTGGAGGAGGTCGACGTACGGCTTGACGGAGTCGACGTCGAGTCCGGCCAGCAGCCTGGCCGCCTCGGCGGGGGCCCGGAAGCCGCACAATCCGTCGAACAGGGTGAGCGCGCAGATCAGTTCGGGCTTGTGGTTGGCGTCCTTGTAGTTGCGGTGCGGGGCGTCGACGGGGACGCCCCTGCGCTCCTCGTCGTCGTAACCCTCTTTCGCCTGGGCGAGGTTGGGGTGGACCTGGAGGGAGAGCGGGGATCCCGCCGCGAGGATCTTGAGCAGGAACGGCAGGCGCGGGCCGAACTTGCCTACGGTCGCGGCGCCCAGCTCCGCCTCGGGATCGGAGGCGATGAGGTCGGACAGGGCGCGCTCGCCGTCGGCGGTGGGGCGGGTGACGCGCGAAGGCGCGCCCGGGTGGGCGCCCATCCACATCTCGGCCTGGGGTTCGCCGGTCGGCTCGACGCCGAGGAGTCCGGGGATGGCGGTCGTGGAGCCCCAGGCGTAGGGGCGCACCGTATTGGCGAGGCGGTCCATGAAGTCTGTGCTTCCTTGTGTACGGGGGCGTGTACGGGGTGTCTGGGAGCGTCGGGGTTACGCGGCCGGCTGAGGAGTCGAGGCGAGCGCGAGGTAGACCGCGGCGAAGTCGGTGACGGCGACGAGTTCGGCGAGGGCTTCGAGCTGGCTGCCCTCTTCCGGCTCCAGTTCGCTGATGGGGGTGTCGGCGCCGAGGGCGAGCTCCCTGGCGGCGGGCGCCGCCGAGAGTCCGCCGGTGGGGCGGTCACGCAGCAGGACGACCCTGGCGCGCAGCGCCTGCGGGTCCTCGATCCGGTCGCGGAAGAAGTCGTCGGGGTCGCCCGCTCCGCCCGTGAAGTCACCGCTGAGGAGCGCGCCGTGGGCCGGGAGGGCGTCGGGCAGTTCGGCGGCGAGCGCGGGGCGGCCGGTCAACTC
>NZ_JTIY01000001.1:3296737-3308793 GCF_000818175.1 Streptomyces sp. AcH 505 | reverse complement strand
CGCGGCGCCGGGGTGGCGGGCGGACACACAGCAACAACCGCTCCCTGCGCACAGGTCCCTGACCGCAGGCAGGCACGGGGCCGACGCAGGCCGGACCAGCGGCGATCAAGGCGCTCGCCACGCGACGTGGGCAGGCCGTCAGCGCGACCGCCGCCTGAGCGGCGCCGTCCTGCGCGCAGGGACGCACCCCACGCGGGCCAGAGACCAAGTGCGGCAAGCAGCCGTTGGGCGGTGACCGTCCGAGCACACGGAGTCCGGCCGTTCCTTGGGCGGTGCCCCAGCACGCAGGCACGCGGTGCCGGACGGGGCGGTCGCTGCGGGCTCAGGGCAGGGACCGCCCCTGAGCACAGGCCTCTTGCCGCAAGCGGGCACCGAGCGGACCCCGCTCGGGCGACGGCCGACGATGTGGGCAGGTCGTCAGCCGTGCCGTGCCGGCGCGCGGGCACGCCCGCGTGATGGTCGATGCGCGCGCCGGGCGCCGGGGTGGTGATGGGCGGAGGGCAGAGGCCGTCCCTGAGCACGGGCCCCTGGCCGCAGGCGGGGACCAAGCGGACCCCGCTCGGGCGGCGGCGGAGCAGGTGCCAGGCCGTCAGCCGTGCCGTGCCGACCGCGCGGGCACACGCGTGGCACGCGGGCACGGCGCGTGGCAGAGGGAGCGGTCGCTGGGGTCAGCTTGGGTGCCGTGCGGGGGCAGGTGTGGCCGGCGCTGGGCGCGTCGTCGCGGGGTCAGGGTTCCGGGGAGCGCAGGACTCGTAGGTGGCCTCTGCGGCCCACTTCCACCGGGTCCGCTCCTCGGCCGCCCTGGCCCGCCGCGCGTTCCTGGGGGCGGGCCGCTTCGCGTACTGCGTTGGCCAGCGCTTCCAGGTCGTCGCCGCTGGGCTGTGCCGGGGCCGAGCCGTCCGTCAGGCGGACGACCTCCCAGCCGCGTGGCGCGGTGAGCCGCTCGCTGTGTTCCGCACACAGGTCGTAGCAATGAGGCTCGGCGTAGGTGGCGAGCGGGCCGAGGACCGCGGTCGAATCGGCATAGACGTACGTCAGTGTCGCGACAGCAGGGCGGCCGCACGCGGTGCGCGAACAGCGACGTACAGGGCTCACGATGTTGGACGGTACCGCACTCTTGAGCGGGCCGCGACGACTCTCCCCGAGGTCACTCTCCCGTGTCGCCGGGCGAAACGGGGCGTACCAGCGCACCGCCTGACACCTCTGACCTGCGCGAACGGGCGCGTGTTCGGACGGATACCGTCCGTCATCATGTCTCGACTCGGGGCAAATCCAGTCAAGGAAGGCGAGAGCGGCGGTCTTCGATGCGTGGCTCATCGGGCGCAATCTTGGCTGGAATGCTCAAGATGCGACATGGCGGCTCCGGCCACCGTGACCAGCAGCCCCGCATCGCCGGGAGAGCTACCCTGCGTCAGTGATGGACAGTCCTGTACCGCCCCGCCCGACCGAACCGCGGCCGCGCCGGCGCGACCGCCACGGCCGCGGCATGCGCGGGCCGGTCGCACCGCCGCAGGTGCCGCTCTCCGCCTCCCGTTCGGAGTCCTTCCAGGACCTGGTGCGGGATTCCGTCGACCGTTTGGAGCGGCGCTGGCCCCAGCTGGCCGACGTCGAGTTCATGGTCCTTGACGTGCCGGGCACGCAGGACGAGTCGGTGCCGCTCGGCCGCTCCGTGCCCGCCGCCAAGGACCGCCCGGCGCGGATCCTCGTCTACCGGCGCCCCGTGGAGATCCGGACGAAGAACCGCGACGAGCGTGCGCTGCTCGTGCACGAGGTCGTGGTCGAGCAGGTGGCCGAGCTGCTCGGTCTCGCGCCCGAGTCCGTCGATCCCCGTTACGGGCAGGAGTGAACCGGACGGAGCGGCCGGGCTAGTCCAGGATCGACAGGTCCTGCTTCGCCTTCGGTACGGAGACCGTGCCCTTGTCGTCCGGCAGCGTCTGCACCGTGAACATCGAGACGCCGTCCTCCGGCACCGCGAGCGTGCGCGCCGCGTGGACCGGGCCGCCCGACTCCCGTTCGACCGTCAGCGCGTAGGAGCCCTTCAGGCCTTCGGGCACCGGCGGGGCGACGGCCTGGGTCGTACCGGCCTTGATGTCGTACGTCTTCACGGCCGGCTCGCCGCCGCCCGTCCCCGCCGAAGCGGTGACCTTGACCTTCGCCGCGGCGCCCGGCGCCGTCAGGGACAGCGTGGAGCCCTTGGCGCGGTTGTCCGCGACCGTCGCGCGCGCAGCGACGGGTCCGGTCGCCGGGATGAAGGCGATCTCCTGCTTGTCGCCCTTGCCGCGCACGACGCGCAGCGCGGCGACCACCGGGCTCGCCTGGCCCTTCTGCGACTGGCTGAGAATCACCGATCCCGCCTCGCCCTTGGTGACGTCGGCGAGATCGACGGACGCGGTCATTCCGGACTTCACGGTCAAGCTCTCGTGACCGGCCGGGACGATCGTGCCGCCGGGGCCCGCCAGCTGCACCTTCAGGTCGGCGTCCTGCTGCCCGGGCGCGAACGCCACCAGCCGTACGTCGGTCGCGTCCGCCGGGATGCCCGGCAGCACCACCTTGGCGGCGGGGTCGGCCGAAGCGGGCAGCCAGTCGCTGCCGGCCTTCTCGTCGGCGGCGCGCACCACGGCGCCCACCCGGCCGGTGCGGGTGGTCACATGGACGGTCACATCGGCGACCGCCTCGGTGGTCAGGGTGGAGAGCAGGACGGGCACGCTGGAGTGGGCCGGTACCGGGATGCCCTCGCCGACCTCGGACTTGAGGACGCCGGTCTTGCCGTACATCTGGATGTCGACGACGGCGGCCGTGTCGTCGGGGTTGGTGAGGTGGACGTAGTCCTGCCGCGCGTCCTCGGTGCTGGCGCCGGGGAACCAGAAGTCGGTGTCCGGCGGCGTGCAGGTCACACCGAGCAGCCCGCGCGCACCGCCCACGTCGACCGTGGTGGTCTGCTGGGTGGTCCAGCCGGGTGCGAGACGGCCGGTAGCCGTGCCGACGAGGGCCGGCGCGTCGGCGCCGCTGGCCTTGGCCGAAACCGGCTTGCCGGGCTCCTTGAGCGTGACCACCGGCTTCTTCTCGGCGGGCGCCTTGGGCGGCTTCGGCGACTTGGACTTGTCCTTCGGCTTGCCTTTCGTGTCGTCGTCCGAGCCGTCGGCGGGGGCCGCGTCCGTCGGCGCGACGGTGGTCGCCTTCAGCTCGGCCGAGCCCGCGGAGTCCGCCGCCGCCGTCGCGCCGTCGGCGCCCTTCGGGGTGATGGACGTGTACGTCGTGTCGGCGACGTCCGAGAGGCTGGGCGCCGGGCAGAGCGCGCTCGTGCGCTCCACGGGCATCCGGGCCGGCGCCAGGGCCACCGCCGGCTTGCCGTCGTCAGCGGGCCCGCTGAGCGAGGCGAATCCGGTCACGGCCGCGAGGGCGACGGCGGCGGCGATGAGGGAGAGGGTGGCTCGGTTCACTGGTTGCTGCTCCCGTCGGGACGGTGCTGGCTGTCGTGCTCGTCGCCGGTGCCGTCGGGACCGGTGGTGCCTTCGGGGTACGGCTGCTGCTGCCCGTAGCCGTACGGGTCGTACTGCGTCTGGTCGTACTGGGCCGGGTCGTACTGCGCGGGGTCGTACGGGGCAGCGGCCGGGTCGTAGGGGGCGGCGGACGGGTCGTACGGCTGTTGCTGGTACGGCTGCTGGTACTGCTGCTCGCCGTACGCGTCGGGCTGGTACTGCGGGTCGCCCTGGTAGGGCTGCTGCTCGCCCTGGTAGGGCTGCTCGTTCTGGTACTGCGTGTAGTCGGCGCCCACGTACGCGGCGCTGTCCCACTCCCCGTACGCCTGCTGCTGCGGGACCTGCGCGGTCCCGGCCTGCGCCGGCTGCCCGTACGGGTCGAGGTCCGGTGTCTGCGGCGCGTCGGGCTGCGCCGGGACGGCCTCCTGCTGTCCGGTGCCGAAGGCGTCGAAGCCGTCGTTCGCGGCCGTCCGTGCGGGTGCCTCCGCGGCGTCACCGTCGGCTTCTTCGGCCGCTTCCGGGTCGTACTCGGCGCCCTCCGCCTCGGCGGCGGCGCGCAGCCTGCGCGCCCTGCGGCCCTCGCCCGCGACCGGCTGCGCCGGGATCTCGACGTCCTCCTCGGGCAGGTCGTCGTCGACCTCGCGGCGGCGGCCGGGCAGGGCCAGCACAAGCAGCACGAGCGCGAGCAGGCCCTGCGCCCAGACCCAGGCGGTGTGGGTGATCGGCTCGTCGTAGGTGAGATCCAGCCGGCCGCCTTCGGCGGGGAGTTCGAAGCCCTGCGCCCAGCCGTCGACGGTCTTCTTCCGCAGCGTCTTGCCGTCGAGCGTGGCCTGCCAGCCGGGGGCCGCGCTGTCCGCGATCCGCAGGATCCGGCCCGCGTCGCCCGCCGGGATCTTCGTGTGTGCCTCGACGGCGCCCGCAGCGACGGCGAGCGGTTCGCCACCCGCCTTGTCGCCGACGATGGTCGCGCGGGAGATCTGCCGGTCGACGCGCCACAGCGCGCTGCCGTCGAGCTGGCTCAGCCGGCTGAGACCGGGGGTCGCGTCGAGCACGCGGCTCATCTGGCGCGGTGCGCCGTCCCGTACGAGGACGTAGCGGACGGCGAAGCCGCTGAGCTGGTCGGTCTGGTCGGCGCCGGAGCCGGCGACGAGATTCGCGACGACCTTGTCCAGCCGCTCGTCGCTGCCCGCCGCGCGGAGCAGTTCCGCGTCGCCCAGGCGGCTGCCCGAGCCGCGTACCAGGCTGTACGAGACCTCGGCGGGCGAGGTGCCGCCGAGGACCAGGGTGCGCGGCTGGTCGCGGGTGACGGACTCCTCGGCGACGAACGCGGGGACCTGCACCGGGTCGCGGCGCTCCAGCGGTCCCGCCGCTCCGGTGATCATCCAGCCGAACGCGGCGATCAGCGGGGCGAGTAGGGCGGCGATGCCGATGAGGCCGGCCACCGGCTGGCGCCAGCCGAAGCTCTGGCTGGCGACGCGTTCGCGCGCGCCGTCGGCGCCGATGGCGGCGACCGCGATCAGCGCGATTCCGTAGACCAGGGTGGCGGGGCCCGCCCAGTCCTTGTTGTTGGAGAGCACGGCGAAGATCAGGGCCACGACGGCGACGACCCAGCCGACCCGTACGGCGAACTGCCGCTCGCCGCGCAGCAGGGCGGCGAGCGCCGCGAGGACGATGCCGATGAGCAGCGCCCCGCCGACGGCCTTCGGGCCGCCGGGGCTCATGCCGAGCAGGTCGAGCGCGGAGGCGGAGCCGGTGCCGAAGTCCAGGCCCGCCTCGCGCAGGAAGCCGGCGGGGCCGGTCAGCAGCGAGAGCGACCAGGGCGCGAGCAGGATGACCGGGGTGGCGAGGGCGGCCAGCACACGCGGCGCGTAGGCGGTCAGCTCGTCGCGGCGCAGCGCCAGGACGCCGATGCCGAGGACGAGCGCCAGCGGCCAGACGACCGGGGTGAAGGCCATCGCGAAGGTCAGCAGGAAGGCGTACGCCCAGGTGGCGCGCCAGCTGCCCCGGCCCTCGCCGCGCAGCCCGTACGCGGAGACGGCGGTCCTGGCGATCATCGGCAGCAGGATGGCGAGGACGGCCGTGCCGAGCCGTCCGGTCGCCAGTGCGCCGGTGGCGGCCGGCAGGAACGCGTACGCGACGGAGGCCCAGGCGCGCAGCATGCGGGACGTGACGAGCGGCCGTGAGGCGAAGTACGCGGCGACCCCGGCCAGTGGCACGGAGCAGACGAGCAGCAGCGTCAGGGTGAAGCCGGTGGAGCCGAGGAAGATCACGGAGACGGAGGCGAGCACCGCGAGGTAGGGCGGCGCCGTCTGCGTACCGCCCGTACCGACGGCGTGCCAGGCGTCGGCGTAGCGCGACCAGAGGTCGCCGACGCCGGGGGGCGCCGGCAGCAGGGCGCCGCCGGCCAGCGAGCCGCTGCCGAGCAGTCCCCGGCAGGCGACGAGCGAGACGATCAGCAGGATCGCGAAGAGGACGGGTCCCGGCTTCTGCGCGATCTTCTTCAGCCGCGCGAACTGTTCGATCTCCAGGAAGTCGGCGTCGTCCCCGCCGGGGCCCGACTCGACGGCGCCGTGCCTGGATCCGCCGGACTCCGGTTCGCTGCCGGCGCCGAGGCTGCTCGCGACCTGTTCGACGGTGGCTCTGACCGTGGCGCCGGGCGGCGGGAACAGCGGACGCAGTTCGGCGGCGTCGACGACTCCCTTGCCGCGGTGGCGGCGGCCGCTGAGGATCCTGCCCGGCCGCAGCAGGGTGCCGAAGAGGCCCATGACCTCGTCGACGGCCTGCCCTGGCACCTTGCCGACGACGTAAGCGACGGTACGCAGCAGGGTGCCGACGGTGAGCCGCAGCAGCACCCACGGCAGCACGGCGGAGCGTGCGTTGACGAGCATGGTGTAGACGGCACCGGCCTTGTCGACGCGGTGCGGGTTGACGACGGAGCGCCCGGCGCAGTCGACGGTACGGCGCTCACGCGCGGCGGCCTCCGCGTGCCGCAGGACGGCGTCGGGCGCGACGAGCACCCGGTGTCCCGCGGCGTGCGCGCGCCAGCACAGGTCGACGTCGTCACGCATCAGGGGCAGCCGGCGGTCGAAGCCGCCCAGCTCCTCCCACACGTCACGCCGTACGAGCATGCCGGCGCTGGAGACGGACAGCACGCTGCGCACCTGGTCGTGCTGGCCCTGGTCCTGTTCGCGCCGGTCCAGACCGGTCCAGCGGCGTCCGCTGTTGGCGATCGAGACGCCGACTTCGAGGAGCTGCTTGCGGTCGTACCAGCCGCGGAGTTTGGCGCCGACGACGGCGGCGTACTCGTCGGCGTCGGCGACGCGCAGCAGTTCGGCGAGGGCTTCGGGGTCCGGCGCGCAGTCGTCGTGGAGGAGCCACAGCCACTGCACCGGTTCGCCGTGCGGCAGTTCGGGCATGTCGTACGCGTCGTCGCGCCAGCTCCGGGTCTCCGGGTCCCAGCTGCTCGGCCGCTTGAGGTACGGCAGGTCGTCGGGGGTGAGCACCCCGGCGGTGCGGACCGCCTCTTCGACGGCCGTGCCGAAGCCCGACCTGCGGGCCAGATGCAGCACGCGGTCGGCGCCGAGCGACTCGGTGAGGAGCCTGGCCGAGTCGTCGGCGCTGCCGGTGTCGGCGGCGATGACGTTCTGGACGGGGCGTTCCTGACCGAGCAGGCCCGCGAGGGCGTCGGGCAGCCAGCGCGCACCGTCGTGGGAGACGAGTACGGCGGTCACGACGTGCCGCGGGTACTCGGGTGCGGTGGCGGGAACGAACGCGGCTGTGGGTACGGACATTGAGTTAGCGGGCCCTCCGGCCGGGGGGTCGCCCCGTAGGGGCGTGGACTGCGTCTCGGACGGGGCCCCACACTAACGGCTGGACCACAACGGTCCGCCGCCTGCGGGGATGGGGCAGGCGGCGGACCGTGCGTTACGTACGGAGTTGTACCGATTGGTGCGACCGGGCGGGCGTAACGAGATGCCCGGGGTCCGGCGGAACAGTCGGGCCTGGCGTCTGGTCTGGCGCCGGACCGGGCGCCGTATCGGACGTCGGGTCAGGCGTGACCGTCCGATCAGATCGCGGCTTTCTTCAGCCGCCGGCGCTCGCGCTCGGACAGGCCGCCCCAGATGCCGAATCTCTCGTCGTTGGCGAGAGCGTATTCGAGGCACTCGGAGCGGACTTCGCAGGCGAGGCAGACCTTCTTGGCCTCGCGGGTGGAACCGCCCTTCTCGGGAAAGAAGGACTCGGGATCTGTCTGGGCGCACAAGGCGCGCTCCTGCCAGCCGAGTTCCTCGTCCGCGTCCTCGACCAGCAGTTGCTGGAACAGCTCGGTCATGTGCGCCCCTCGTCTGTCTTTGCGTCCCCGTGATGCGGCCGCTGGAGATTTTCGGCCGAACGACACGAGTGAAATTACAAGTGTGTAGCTCCGGGGCAGTCAAGCCGAGTTCTGCTATTGGGCCCGGTATTCACTCTGCGGAACCAAGGCTATGCGGAAAGTGTTCAAATCACCAAAAACCTGACACATGCCACTGGCCTGTCCCGCGCGCACGCTCGCCTGTCCCACTCGTCCCGTTCGCCGTATGTCCCTCTGCGATCTCTTGTCTGAGAGACGACAGGGAGTCCGGTCTTGTTTCACATCCGGCCGGGGAAGCGATCTGGATCACAGCCCGGACACGGGCGTGCGCGGGTGTTTACGTGCGCGGTTGCTGCGCCATGTCTCCGCAGGCGGCACCGCACAAACCTTTCTCCGACCGCTTTAACCGGATGAGGTGAAACATTGCCGCCAAACCGGTCACCGAGTTGACAGCGCGCGAGGGGTTCGCCACCTTTGACCCCATGCCAGCGACCTCCGCGCACACCGCGACCCACCTCAGTGGATACCGCAGCGTTGCCCTGGTCAGCTGTTGCTGTCGCTGTCACGCCGACCGCTGAGGCCCGCCTCCCGCGAGGCCCGGCCCACTCGGTGACCGATCTTCTCTCCGCATCTCTGCTTTCCGCACTCCTGCCGAGGAACACCTGTGAACAGCGACAGCGATCTCCAGATCGCCGGCGACATCCTTGAGGTGCCGCACCTTCTCCAGCCCGCACGTGAGCACCCCGCGACCGTGGCCGAATTCGCCGGCCTCGCGCGGACCCTCGCCGCCGACACCGCGCAGTGGGCGCCGCTCGTCGCGTACGACGCCACGAGCCGGTGGTACCACCGGCTGCGCACCGGGCCCGGTTACGAGGTCTGGCTGCTCTCCTGGGTACCGGGCCAGGGCAGCGGCCCGCACGACCACGGCCCTTCCTCCGGCGTACTGACCGTGCTGCGGGGCGAGCTGACGGAGCGTACGAAGCGCGGCAACCTCACGCTGACGCCGGGGGCGCTGCGGGTCTTCGCGCCGGGGTACGTACACGACGTCGTCAACGACGCGCTGGAACCGGCCGTGAGCCTGCATGTGTACTTCCCTGGGCTGACGGAGATGCCGATGCACCCCGCTCGCACGGCTCCCGCGAAAGCAACCGCCCCACAACGATCAGCCTGCGGCTGACAGCCCACCCGTCGCCCGACCACCACCCCTCAACGATCATCCTTCGGCTGACAGACTGTCCCCATGCGCATTGTGGTTCTGGCCGGCGGTATCGGCGGCGCCCGCTTCCTCCGCGGCCTCAAGCAGGCCGCGCCCGACGCGGACGTCACGGTGATCGGCAACACCGGTGACGACATCCATCTGTTCGGGCTGAAGGTCTGTCCCGACCTCGACACGGTGATGTACACCCTCGGCGGTGGCATCAATGAAGAGCAGGGCTGGGGGCGTACGGACGAGACGTTCCAGGTCAAGGCGGAACTCGCGGCGTACGGCGTCGGACCCGACTGGTTCGGCCTGGGCGACCGCGACTTCGCCACCCACATCGTCCGTACGCAGATGCTGACGGCCGGCTATCCGCTGAGCGCCGTCACCGAGGCGCTCTGCACCCGCTGGCAGCCGGGGGTGCGGCTGCTGCCGATGTCCGACGACCGGATCGAGACGCATGTCGCCGTCGATGTGGACGGTGAGCGCAAGGCGGTGCACTTCCAGGAGTACTGGGTGAAGATGCGCGCCTCCGTGCCCGCCCACGCCGTCGTCCCCGTCGGCGCCGACCAGGCGAAGCCGGCGCCGGGGGTGCTGGAGGCCATCGCCGCGGCCGACGTCATCCTCTTCCCGCCGTCCAACCCCGTCGTCAGCATCGGCACGATCCTGGCCGTGCCCGGCATCCGCGAGGGCATCGCCGAGGCGGGCGTGCCCGTCGTCGGCCTCTCCCCCATCGTCGGGGACGCGCCGGTGCGCGGGATGGCCGACAAGGTGCTCGAAGCGATCGGCGTCGAGTCGACGGCCGCTGCCGTCGCCCAGCACTACGGCTCCGGGCTGCTCGACGGCTGGCTCGTCGACACCGTGGACGCCGGCGCCGTGGCGGAGATCGAGGGCGCGGGCATCCGCAGCCGGGCCGTCCCGCTGATGATGACCGACGTCGAGGCGACAGCGGCCATGGCGCGTGAGGCGCTGACGCTCGCCGAGGAGGTACGGGCATGACGTCGTACCGGGTGCGCGCGCTGCCAGGACTGCCGGAGGTACGGCAGGGCGACGATCTGGCGAAGCTGATCGCCGCCGCCGAACCGGGGCTCGCCGACGGCGACATCGTGCTCGTCACCTCGAAGATCGTCTCCAAGGCCGAGGGCCGGATCATGGAGGCGACCGACCGCGAGGCGGCCATCGACGCGGAGACGGTACGGGTCGTGGCGCGGCGCGGTCCGCTGCGGATCGTCGAGAACCGGCAGGGGCTGGTGATGGCGGCGGCCGGCGTCGACGCGTCCAACACCCCCGCGGGCACGGTGCTGCTGCTGCCCGAGGACCCGGACGCGTCCGCGCGCACGATCCGCGACGGGCTGCGCGACGCGCTCGGGGTGAACATCGGGGTGCTCGTCACGGACACCTTCGGCCGGCCGTGGCGCAACGGACTCACGGACGTGGCGATCGGCGCCGCCGGGGTGCGGGTGCTGGACGATCTGCGCGGCGGCACGGACGCGCACGGCAATCCGCTGAGCGCGACGGTGGTGGCGCTGGCGGACGAACTGGCCGCCGCGGGTGATCTGGTGAAGGGGAAGTCGGCGGGCCTGCCGGTGGCGGTGGTGAGCGGTCTGCCGCAGTTGGTGGCGGACGCCGCCTCGGGTTCGGGGTCGGGGTCGGGTTCAGCCTCAGGTTCGAACTCGGCCTCGGAAGAGGGCGCGCGGGCGATGGTGCGGGTCGCGGCCGACGACATGTTCCGGCTCGGTACGTCGGAGGCGGTACGCGAAGCGGTCACCCAGCGCCGTACCGTCCGCGACTTCACCGACGAGCCGGTCGACCCGGGCGCGGTGCGCCGCGCCGTCGCAGCGGCCGTCACGGCACCGGCCCCGCACCACACCACGCCCTGGCGCTTCGTCCTCCTGGAGTCCGCCGAGTCGCGGACACGACTGCTCGACGCGATGCGGGACGCGTGGATCGCGGACCTGCGGGCCGACGGCAAGTCGGAGGAGTCCGTGGCCAAGCGGGTCAAGCGCGGTGACGTGCTGCGCAGGGCGCCGTATCTGGTCGTGCCGTGCCTGGTGACGGACGGCGCGCACAGCTACGGGCACGAGCGGCGGGACCTGGCGGAGCGCGAGATGTTCGTGGTCGCCATGGGCGCCGGTGTGCAGAACCTGCTGGTGGCCCTCGCGGGCGAGCGGCTCGGTTCGGCGTGGGTGTCGTCCACGATGTTCTGCCGCGATGTCGTACGGGACGTGCTCGACATCCCGGCCGGCTGGGACCCGATGGGCGCGGTGGCGGTCGGGCACGCGGCGACGGCGCCGGCGGAGCGTCCTGGCCGGGACCCGGAGAGCTTCGTCGAGGTCCGCTGAGTCTTTGCCGGGCTGATCCACACGACCTAGAGGTGGGCGATGTTCCCGACGGGCATGCGGGGGGCGCGGCGCTTCGGCGAACGGCCGCTGAGCATGATGAGCCGGGCGGCGCGGTGGCGCTGCCCGGCGTAGGGCGCGAGGAGTTCGAGCATCAGGGCGTCGTCGGCGTCGCGGTCGCCGCCGAGCACGTGGCCGATGATGCCGGGCAGATGGAGATCGCCGACGGTGACGGCGTCGGGGGCACCGTTCGAGCGCTGGATCACCTCCGCGGCGGTCCAGGGGCCGATGCCCTGCACCAACTGGAGCCGCGCCAGGGCCCGTTCGGGCTCCATGGCGGCGGCCTCCTCCAGCCGGCGGGCGACCCGTACGGCGCGCATGACGGTCGAGGAGCGCTTGGCGTCGACGTTGGCCTTGTGCCACTCCCACGACGGGATGAGCGCCCAGGTCCTGGCGTCGGGCATGACGTACATCCCGACGGCGGGTCCTGGGGCGGGCTCGCCGTACTTGCGCACGAGTGTGCGCCAGGCGCGGTACGCCTCGATGGTGGTGACCTTCTGCTCCAGGATCGACGGAATCAGCGATTCCATGACGAGGCCTGTGCGGCACAGCCGTAGTCCTGGGCGGCGGCGCAGTGTGTCGAGGACGACGCGGTGGCGCGGGGTGAAGGCGTCGGGCTCGTCGGCGGCGCC
>NZ_JTIY01000001.1:3292568-3295749 GCF_000818175.1 Streptomyces sp. AcH 505 | reverse complement strand
GAACCGCCGAAGCGGCAGCCGCGTGCACGAGCTTCGCCGCGCGAACGCGCGCACCAGCCCGCGAGAACCCGCCCTGGCCTGCCCGTTGACCGGCTCGACGGAGCCGCACCCCGGCGAAGCTCGCGCCTGGGCGGCCCGCCGCCCAGGCTCCCGCCGGGGTCCGGGGCCGGCCCCGGTTTCGGGAAGGGGCGGGGTAGGGGAGAACAACACGCCCAGCCCCGCCGCCACGGCCCGGGGCCGCTACTCGTCCGACGAGAAGCGGATCGACGCCGCGGGGAGGTTCGCGTCGCACCAGACGCGGGCTCCCTCCCTCAGTTCGTTGTCCGCACCCACACGCGCGCCGTCGCCGACCACCACCCCCGACAGCATCGTCCGCGCCCCCACGTACGACGCCGCGCCGATCAGGGAGTCGGTGACGACCGCGCCCGGTTCGACCACCGCGTTGTCCAGGATCGTGCTGCCCGTGATGCGGGCGCCCGCGCCGATGTGGGCTCCCTCGCCCACCACCGTGCCGCCCGTCAGTTTCGCGTCCGGGGCCACCGACGCCGTCGGGAGGATCAGGCGGTCGCCGCAGCGGCCCGGGACCGCGGGGGACGGGGCGCGGCCCAGGACCAGGTCGGCCGAGCCCTGCACGAAGGCCTGGGGGGTCCCCAGGTCCAGCCAGTACGTGGAGTCGACCATGCCCTGCAGATGCGCGCCCGCCGCCAGCAGGTCGGGGAACGTCTCGCGTTCCACCGAGACCGGCCGGCCCGCCGGGATCGCGTCGATCACCGAGCGGCGGAACACGTAAGCGCCCGCGTTGATCTGGTCGGTGACGATCTCCTCCGGCGTCTGGGGCTTCTCCAGGAACGCCGTCACCCGGCCCGCCGCGTCCGTCGGCACCAGACCGAAGGCGCGCGGGTCCTCGACCCGGGTCAGGTGCAGCGAGACATCCGCGCCGGACGTCGCGTGGGTACGGACCAGCGCGTCGATGTCGAGGCCGGTCAGGATGTCCCCGTTGAAGATCAGGACCGGTTCGTCGGGGCCCGACGTCAGCCGGGAGGCGACGTTGCGTATCGCGCCTCCCGTACCGAGCGGCTCGCGCTCGGTGACGTACTCCAGGCTCAGTCCGAGCGCCGAACCGTCACCGAAGTACGGTTCGAACACCTCCGCCAGGTACGACGTCGCGAGGACGATGTGTTCGACGCCGGCCGCGCGCGCCCGCGCCAGCTGGTGCGTGAGGAACGGCACGCCCGCCGCCGGCAGCATCGGTTTGGGGGTGCGCACCGTGAGCGGCCGCAGCCGGGTGCCCTTGCCGCCGACCAGGAGGATCGCTTCTGTCACGTGTCGTCTCTCTGCTTCCTGCCGGGGCCGGGACCGAGGCCGGGGCGGTGCGTGCGCGCAGCCGCCTTCACATATCCGTACAGCCGTACATTCGCACAATCAGCGACCCTGGTCGGTCGCCGCCAGCTTCCTGATCTCGCCGAGCTTCTTGTAGAGCTGGGTCCCCGGGCATTCGGTGATGAACCCGTCCCGGTGGCCCGAGAGGGTGTTGAGGCTGACCTGCTTCCCCTTCGCGTACTTGCCGCCGCCCTGGGAAGTGACGGTCACCTCGCCCTCAGGGTTGCCTCCGTACAGTCCGAGCTTCCAGGCGGTGAGCTTGGCCAGGGCGGTCGTGACGGCGGCGGGCGGCGCCGTCGTGTCGTACGAGCCGAGGACCGCGATGCCCGTGCTGTCGCTGTTGAAGCCCAGCGTGTGCGCGCCCATGACCGCCTTGGCCACCCCGCCCGACCGGCCCTCGTAGATGGTTCCGCACTTGTCGACGGCGAAGTTGTAGCCGATGTCCCGCCACCCGCTGCTCTTCACGTGGTAGCGGTAGATGCTGCGCAGCACCGTCGGCGCCTCTTCGCAGGTGTAGTTGTCGCCGGTCGCGCTGTGGTGCACGAAGGCCACCTTCACCGGGCCCGTGTAGCCCGCGCCCTTCTCGCGCAGCGTCTCGTCCGCGCCCCACCCCTTGCGGGTGACGATGCGCGGCCGCGGGCCCAGGTACGGCCTGACGACGTCGGACGGCGCGTCACCCGACACCTTCGCGTCGGCCTCCGTCTGCGCCTTGGTCAGCGCGGGCACTTCGGTCACGCCGGGACCCGCGTTCTCCTCGGGGGCGGGCTCCTTGCCCGGGTCGACGAGTTCCAGGCGCAGCCCCTGCGGCAGCACGGTGTGCGCGCCGATCGTGCCGTCGGGGCCCTCCGCCCGCGGCTCCTCTTCGGCCAGTACCCGGATCTGGACGCCGTCGGAGTCGCCGACCCAGAGCGGCGCCGTCGAGCCGTGCACGTCGGGTGCGCCGCGCTCCGGTGTGCCGACGTCGGCGCCGTGTTCCTGGTTGTGCGTCTCCAGGTCCTGCCAGGCGGACCAGCGCTGCGTCCCGGCCGCCCGGGTGCGGATCTGGACGGTGCCGTTGAGCGGTGCGTCCGCGTCGTCCCAGACCACACCGACCAGCGAGAACGGCTTGACGTTGTCGCGGGCGAGCCCCTGCTCGGAGGCCGTCGCCAGCGAGCGGGCGCCGCCGAGCGGGACCAGTGGCAGCGACCGCGTCGAGCCGGGGATCGCGGCCTCCGCAGCCTTCGTGGTGGCGGCGGGCGCGGACGCGGCTGTGGCGGAGCCGGGCGTCATCGAGAGGGGCAGGACCAGGGCGGCGGTGCAGGCGACGCCGAGCGGGGTTGCAAGGTAGGCACGCATGTGAATGATCTTGGGGGCGTCCCGCCGTCGCCGCCGCCCGGAAAATTGACGGTCCGTCGGTCCAACCGGTGTATGCCGTCACCGGTACGGCGGTGGGGCCGCCCGCGCGCGGCGTACCCTTTCCCGGGTGAACGCCAGCGACCGTACCCCTGCCGACCTGCTGCGATCCGCTCTCGCCACGGACCCGGCCCGCCCCTTGGTCACCTTCTACGACGACGCCACCGGTGAACGCGTCGAATTGTCCGCCGTCACGCTGGCCAATTGGGTGTCCAAGACCGCCAATCTGCTGCAAGGCGATCTCGCCGCCGGGCCGGGCGACCGGCTCGCGCTGCTGCTCCCGGCGCACTGGCAGAGCGCCGTCTGGCTGCTCGCCTGTTCGTCCGTCGGGGTGGCCGTCGAGATCGGCGGCGATCCGGCCGACGCCGACCTCGTCGTCACCGGCCCCGACTCGCTGGACGCGGCCCGC
>NZ_JTIY01000001.1:3284114-3292480 GCF_000818175.1 Streptomyces sp. AcH 505 | reverse complement strand
CGCTGCGCCCGCTCGGCGGCCGGTTCCCGCAGCCCCCCGAGGGGTTCGTGGACTACGCGGTCGAGGTCCCGTCCCAGGGCGACCGCTTCGCGCCGTTCGCGCCGGTGGACCCGGCCGGCGTCGCGCTCGTCGTCGCCGGCGGGGAACTCACCGCGGCCGGACTGGTCGAGCAGGCCCGCGCCGACGCCGAGGCGCTCGGCCTGACAGCCGGCTCACGGCTGCTGTCGGGGCTCTCGTACGACACCTGGGAAGGACTGTCGACCGGACTGTTCGCCCCGCTCGCCGCCGGAGCCTCCGTCGTGCTCTGCCGCAACGTCGCCGAACTGGGCGCCGAGGGCCTGGAGAAGCGGGTCGAGAGCGAGCGGGTCACCCATCGCGCGCTGTGACGTGCACCGCAGGGTTTGCCGGTGCGCGGTGGGGCAACACGAAGGTCCGCCTGAGAGATACGTGTGGTCAGCCGCACAACCAAGCGCGGGATTCGACCGTCTACCCCAGCAACCGGCGGCCCAGCGCGCCACCGACGCATTGAAGGATGGACGCAGACGTGAGCGACAGTGCCGGCACGCCCGCCCGGCCGGAGACCCCGGCCGACGTCGAGTCGCAGACGGACGCGCCCGGGGCGGATGACAACGGTGCCACCTCGGACGATGCCCGTTCGGGCGCTCCCGCCTCCGGCGAGGCCGGGGACGGCGAATCCACCGAAGACGGCAAGGCCGAGGGCGCGGACACCTCGGCCGCCGAAAGCCCTGCCGCGGCAGACAGCGAAGACGGCAAGGGCGTCGAGACCCCGGCCACGGACGGCGAGACCGCCGAGACCGCCGAGACCGCCGAGACCGCCGAAGACTCTGACGAAGACGGTGCAGCCGTCACGCCCGACGACGCCGACAGCCCGGCCACCGACGGCAAGGCGGCAGACGCCCCGGCCGACGGAGACGCAGCCACCGAAAGCCCAGCCGACGCCGACGCCGAGAACGTAGCCGCAGCCACGACCCCGACCGCCGCCACCGGCGGCCCCGGCGGCGGTCACACCGACACACCGCCGACCCCCGCCGGCCCCGCCAACCCCCGCCGCCGCTGGATGGGTTGGGCCGCGCTCGGCACCTCCGTGGTGGTCCTCGCCGCCGCCGGTACCGGCTGGTGGCTCTACAACAAGCTCGACGGCAACATCACGACGGACACCAAGGCCGCCGCCGAGTTGCAGACGTACGAGAAGGACCGCCCCAAGCCCGTCGCGCTCGACGCCCTGAACATATTGCTCATAGGCTCCGACAGCCGCGCGGGCGACAACGGGAAGTACGGCCGCGACGACGGCGGCTCGTCCCGCTCGGACACCACGATCCTGCTGCATCTGGCCGCCGACCGGAAAAGCGCGACGGCCGTCTCCCTGCCCCGTGACCTCATGGTGGACATCCCGGCCTGCGGCAAGCCGGACGGCTCCCGCACCAGGGCGCAGTTCGCGCAGTTCAACTGGGCGTACGAGTTCGGCGGCACCGCCTGCACCATCCGCACGGTCGAGAAGCTCACCGGCGTGCGGATAGACCACCAGATGGTCATCGACTTCCACGGTTTCAAGGGCATGGTGGACGCCGTCGGCGGCGTCGAGGTCTGCCTCAAGGACCCGGTGGACGACACGGACGCCCAGCTGAAGCTGCCGGCCGGGCAGCAGACCCTCAACGGCGAGCAGGCGCTCGGCTTCGTACGGGCGCGGCACGGCATCGGCGACGGCAGCGACACCCAGCGCATGGACCGGCAGCAACGTTTCCTCGGGGCCCTTTTCAAGAAGGTGCAGAGCAACGGTGTGCTGCTGAATCCGACCCGGCTCTACCCGGTGCTGGACGCGGCGACGAAGTCGATCACGACCGATCCGGGGCTCGCCAGCCTGAAGGATCTGTACAACCTGGTGCGTTCCATGCGCAGTGTGCCGACGGAGCAAGTGCAATTCCTCACAGTCCCCCGGCAGCCGTACTCGCAGGACCGGAATCGTGACGAACTCGTCCAGCCCGAGGCGGACAAGCTCTTCAAGCAGCTGCGGGACGACCTGCCGGTCTCGGTGACGTCGGGGGACGAGAAGTCGGACGGTCCTTCGGACAGCCCCTCGGCAGGAGATCCCGGCGACAAGGCCTCTGCCAGCACGAATTCGCCCGGCCCCACCGGAAGCCCGACGGGGAGCCCCGACGGAAGTCCGAGCGGAAGTCCGGCACCGACCCCCACATTCACCGGCTCGAATGCCGCAGCCGGGATGTGTGAGTAAAGCAATGGCCAAGGGAAGCGTGGCAGTCCATGAGGATTGGGTGGATTGCCCACTTGTAAGGGAGGACAGATTCCCCGGCGACGTCGCCCGTCGCTGAACTGGACAGATAGTGTGTCGCGATCCGGTACTTCAGGCCGAGAGGTCGCGTACGGCCGGATCGAATGACCGAGCGTCTTGGGGGAGGCGCTTCGCGTGGCACCGACGGAGGATTCAAGCAACCGTGGATGCGCAAAACCGTGGGCAGGCGGACGACATGGATCCCGCCGACCAGTGGGTACTCAACCCGCAGACGGGCAACTACGAACTGCGACTGGACAACTCCGCAGGGCAGTCGTCCACGCCCGGGCCGGCGAGGCCGCGCGACTCCTCGCGCAGAGCCGACCCCGACAGGCCGGCCTCCCGCCAGGACGCCCGCCCCGGCTCCCGGTCCGAATCACGCTCGGAGTCCCGCTCGGCCTCCCGGTCGGGACGTGCCGACGCACCCGGGCCGCGTGCCAGCCGCCGGAAGGGCCAGACCGCCGAGGCGGCCGCCCAGGGCCGGCGGAAGCGCAAGCAGAAGAAGTCGGGCAAGAAGAAGGCCCTGCTGTGGACGGGCGGCACGCTGGCGTTCCTGCTCGTCGCCGGTTCGGTCGGCGGCTACGCGTACTACCAGCACCTGAACAACAACATCACGTCGTACGACGTCGGCACGAGCGACAAACCCGTCACCGCCGACAAGCCCATAAACATCCTGATCATCGGTACGGACAAGCGCACCGGTAAGGGCAACGAGGGCTACGGCGACAAGGGCAGCGTCGGCCACGCCGACACCAACTTCCTGCTGCACGTCTCCAAGGACCGGACGAACGCGACGGCGCTCTCCATCCCCCGTGACCTGATCACCGACATCCCGGACTGCGAGACCAAGCAGCCCGACGGCAGCACCAAAATCATCCCGGGCACCGAGCAGCAGCGGTTCAACACCAGCCTCGGCCAGGACGGCCGCGACCCCGGCTGCACGATGAAGACCGTCCAGGAGATCACCGGACTGAAGGTCGACCACTTCATGATGGCCGACTTCAACGCCGTCAAGTCGCTGACGACGGCCGTGGGCGGCGTGGACATCTGTCTCGCCCACCCCGTGGACGACCCGGACTCGCACCTCAAGCTGCCGGCGGGCGAGGCCAACGTGCAGGGCGAGCAGGCGCTGGCCTTCGTCCGTACCCGGCACAGCTTCGGCAACCAGGGCGACCTCGACCGGATCAAGGTCCAGCAGCAGTTCATGGCATCTCTGGCGCGCAAGATCCAGTCCAAGGGGACGCTGACCAGTCCCAGCAAGATGTTCAAGCTCGCCGAGGCGGCGACGAAGGCGCTCGCCGTCGACTCGGGCATCGGGTCCATCACCAAGCTCACATCGCTCGCGACGCAGCTCAAGGGCATCGACCCGAAGAACATCTCGTTCATCACGCTGCCCGTGCTCGACAATCCGAACGAGATCGTGCACGCCACGGTCGTCATCAACAAGACGCAGGCCGACCCGCTGTTCTCGATGCTGCAGAGCGACACCTCGCTCACCGAGGTGAAGAAGGAAGCGGCCGCCAAGAAGTCCCAGCAGGCAAAGGCGCTGAAGGGACCGAAGGCACCGGCGGCCGACGTACGGGTCGACGTGTACAACGGCGGCGGTCCGCAGGGCTCGGCCCAGGAGACCCTTTCCTGGCTGCAGAACGACAAGGGTGCGCCGAAGACCACCAACAAGGGCAACGCGCCCGCGAACGTGGCCAAGACGACCCTGGAATACGCCCCGAACCAGGCCGACATGGCCCGTACGGTGGCGTCCTGGATGGGACTGCCCGCGACATCGCTGAAGCAGGGGACCGAGGACGCGGTGGGACTCGAAGCGATGACACTGACACTGGGCAAGGACTTCAAGGGCGCGGGGGTGCCCATCACCGGACCGGCAAAGGTGCCGGACGGTGTGCAGAAGGTGGAAGCCGACAAGCAGGTCTGCGCGAAGTGACACCGGAGCATCAGCGGTGTCGACCCGTGCGCGCGACGACCTGAGCAAGGGGGATCAGGGTGGGTCAGAGCAGTGCGCACCGGGAGGGGACGCGATCACGCGTCCCGCACGCCCGTGAACTCGGCTGGGACGACAGCCTGTACGAGGGTGACGGCAGCGGTCCGGACGGCGCGGGGGCCGGCCGGGGCAGGAACGGTCACAAGTCAGGTCATGGCGGCAGCGGCCGCAGGCACGGTCCGCCGCGCAAGCGCACCCGCCCCGGCGGCTGGCGCCGCGCGCTGCGCTGGACCGCCGCAGGACTGGCGTTCCTGATCCTCGGGACCGCCGGCGCCGGTTATCTGTACTACCGCCATCTCAACGGCAACATCCGCAGCGACGCCCGCGCGGGCTCCGACAGCGGTCTGAAGCCCAAGGCCAACGGGGCGGGCCAGACCCCGCTGAACATCCTGCTGATCGGCTCCGACAGCCGTAACAAGCCGGAGAACGTCAAGCTCGGCGGCGGCAAGAACGAGGTGGGCAACAAGCCGCTCGCCGACGTCCAGATGCTGCTGCACGTGTCGGCCGACCGTAAGAACGCGTCGATGCTCTCCATACCGCGCGACACCCGGGTCGACATACCGGAGTGCAAGGACGCGAAGACCGGCGAGACGTACCCCAAAACCAACGGGATCATCAACGAGTCGCTGGGCCGTGGCGGCCCCGGCTGCACGCTCAGTACGTGGGAGAAGCTGACCGGCGTCTACATCGACCACTGGATGACGATCGACTTCTCCGGTGTGGTGTCGATGGCCGACGCGATCGGCGGTGTCGACGTCTGCGTCAAGCAGAACATCTGGGACCGCTCGACGCCCGCGGCGCACGGCGGCTCCGGGCTGAAGCTGACGGCGGGCACGCACGCGGTCAAGGGCAAGCAGGCCCTCCAGTGGCTGCGTACCCGGCACGCCTTCGGCAGCGACCTGGGCCGCGCCGAGGCCCAGCACATGTACCTCAACTCGATGATCCGCACGCTGAAGGAACAGAACGTCTTCACCGACACCGGCAGGCTGACCGGGCTCGCCGAGGCGGCGACGAAGTCGCTGGAGGTGTCGAAGGAGATCGGTACGGTCAAGAAGCTCTTCGACCTGGGCATGCAGCTCAAGTCGGTGCCGACGAACCGTATGACGATGACGACGCTCCCGACGCTGCAGGACCCGACGAACATCAACCATCTGGTCATCAACACCCCCGACGCCGACAAGCTGCTGTCGCTCCTGCGCGACGACGTCGCCTTCGACAAGAACGGCGGCAAGGACGACAAGAAGCCGTCGACGAAGGTCTCCAAGGACCCGGCCGCTGCGCCCGGTGAGACGTCGGTGAAGGTGCTCAACGGCACCGGCGGCGACCAGGCTCCGGTGTCGGGGCGGGCGGGCGCCGTCGCGGGGCTGCTGGGCGAGAAGGGGTACGACAAGGCCGAGGCCGACCAGCGGCAGAGCCCGCAGCCGGAGACGACGGTCACCTATCCGCGCGCGGCTCTGGAGGGCGACGCCCAGGCGGTCGCGAAGGCCGTCGGTATCCCGGTGAGCGCGGTGAAGAAGTCCGCCGACGTCTCGGAGATCACGGTGGTCGTGGGCGCCGACTGGCGCGAAGGCGGGGTGTACCCGAAGAAGGACGTGCCGAAGGCGGGCGACATCCCCGACACGGCGAACGCCATCAACGGCGACAAGAAGGACGCCTGCATGGACGTCTACGCGCCGTACCGCTGGTAGCGGGTCGCCCCGCACCAAGGAGTACGTACAGCAGAGCGCCGCCTGACGGATGAGGATCCGTCAGGCGGCGCTCTTACGTCCTGCGCGGGCGTCAGGCGGCTACGCGTCCTGCTGCGCCTCGTCGACCCGCCGTACGGCCGGCCTGCGGCTCGCGATGACCCGCTTGGCCAGTGAGCGCGGGCTGGTCAGGAAGCCGTAGCCCCACGTCATGTGCATCGTGGCGAGCGCGACCGGGATCCGCAGCCGCGCCTTGAGCGACAGACCCTTGCCCGCGGGGACCGACCCGGCGACGATCGCCGCGAGATAGCCGCCGGGCACGAGCAGCGCCCAGGGGGTCACCACGGCGCCCACGACGATGCCCGCGGCGATCGCGCACACGGCGACCGGCGGCGCGAGGTAGCGCAGGTTGATCGAGCCCGAGTGGTAGCGGGCGACCACATGGCGCCAGCGTCCGTAGTCCTTGTACTGCTTGGCGAGCGCCCGTACGGAGGGCCGCGGCCGGTACTGCACCCGCAGCTCGGGCGAGAACCAGATCGCGCCGCCCGCCTCGCGGATCCGGAAGTTCAGCTCCCAGTCCTGGGCGCGGATGAACTCCTCGTTGTAGCCGCCCTGCCGCTCCAGCGCGTCGCGCTTGAACACCCCGAGGTACACGGTCTCGGCCGGGCCCGCCTGGCCGCCGGTGTGGAAGGCCGCGTTGCCGACGCCGATCTTCGAGGTCATGGCGGCCGCGACCGCTTCCTCCCAGGCGTTCTCGCCCTCGGCGTGCATGATGCCGCCGACGTTGTCCGCGCCGGTCTCGGCCAGCAGCCTGACGGCGGTCGCGATGTAGTTCTGCGACAGCATGCCGTGGCCGTCGACCCGTACGACCACGGGGTGGCTCGACGCCTTGATCGCCGCGTTCAGCGCCGCCGGTGTGCGGCCGGTGGGATTGGGGACGGTGTGGACGCGGGCGCGCGGGTCGGCCGCGGTCTCCCGCACCAGCTCGGCGGCGATCTCGTCCGTACGGTCCGTGGACGGGCCGAGGGCGATCACCACCTCCAACTCGCCGTCGTACTCCTGCTCCAGGATGTGCCGGACGGAGTTCCTCAGATGGCGTTCCTCGTTGAGCACCGGCATGATCACGGAAACCGGGGGCGACAGGGCAGGCATGTGTTCCTTCGGAGTCCTTCAGGAGGCGGGATTATCGGCGCAACGTTACCGCGAACGGGGGACAGCGACGCGCGCCGCCCGGTCGTAGCAGGGTGCCGCTGATCGTATGGGCCTACGGTTTCGACCATTCCCTGTCACCGCGGAGGTGCCCCAGTGCCCACGTCGCCCCGCTCCTCCCGCTCCTCGCGATCCCCCCGTCCCGCCGGGATCGCCACCCGGCCACGGCCGCGTGCCGGGGGCCGGGGCGCCGGGAGACGGGACGGACGGCCGCGCTGGGGCATGCGGATGGCGACGACCTTCTCGGTCCTGGTCCTGGGCGCCGGCGGTATCGGGCACGCCGTGGTCACCAGCCTGGACACCGGCATCGACCGGGTCGACCCGTTCAAGGACATGAAGAACCGGCCGGGCGCGGGTCACGGCATGAATCTGCTGCTCGTCGGCACCGACGGCCGCGACAAGATCACCAAGGCCGAGAAGGCGAAGTACAAGCTCGGCGGCGCGCCCTGCCACTGCACCGACACGATCATGCTGGTGCATCTCTCGGAGGACGGTAAGCGGGCCAGCGTCGTGAGCCTGCCGCGCGACAGCTACGCCGAACTGCCCGCCCATGTCGACCAGACGACGGGGCAGCACCACAAGCCGCATCCGGTGAAGCTGAACGCGGCGTACGCGGAGGGCGGCCCCAATCTGACGGTGCGCACGGTCGAGCACATGACGGGGGTGAAGATCAGCCACTACCTGGAGGTCGACTTCACCAGCTTCATGAAGACGGTCGACGCGCTCGGCGGGGTGCAGATCTGCACCCCGCGCCCGCTGAAGGACTCGTACACCGGGCTGAACCTGACGGCGGGCACGCACAAGCTGGACGGCGGCCAGGCGCTGCAGTACGTACGCGCCCGGCACGTCGACGCGACGTCCGACCTGGGCAGGATGCAGCGCCAGCAGCGCTTCATCGCGGCCCTGATCAACCAGGCAACCAGCAGCGGTGTGCTGCTGAACCCGGTGAAGTTCCGCGCCGTCACCTCGGCGATGCTCAGCTCGGTCAGGGCCGACGCGGGCTTCGGCGCGCAGCAGTTGCTCGCGCTCAACGAGGCGATGCACGGCTTCTCGCCGTCGTCGTCGGAGTTCACGTCCGTGCCGCTGAGCGGGTCGGGGATCGCGATCAAGGGTGTCGGGTCGACGCTGAAGTGGGACCCGGTCAAGTCGAAGAAGCTGTTCCAGGCGC
>NZ_JTIY01000001.1:3250289-3284089 GCF_000818175.1 Streptomyces sp. AcH 505 | reverse complement strand
CCCGCGGCGCCCGCCGCTCCCGCGAAGGCGCCCAAGGGGACGCTGGTCGATGTGAAGCCGCAGCAGATCCGGGTGCAGGTCTACAACGGGACGCCGACCGACGGGCTCGGCAAGCAGGTCGACGACGCGCTGCACGCCACCGGGTTCCGCACCACCCGGGCCCCGCTGACGGCCGCGCAGCTGAAGGTGAAGCGCACGATCGTCATGTACGACCCGCGCTGGGACCGGTCGGCGAGGTCGCTGGCCGCCGCGCTGCCCGGCAGTGTGCTGCGCGCGGTGAAGCGGCAGGGCGCGACGCTCAAGGTGATGGCGGGGAGCGACTTCAAGGCGGTGCGGCCGGTACGGGTGGAGGAGGCCCCCGAGGGCACGTTCGGCACAATGACGGGCGACCAGGTGGTCTGCCCGTAGAACGGTCCGCTACGCGGTGTGCTCCGGGCCGGCCTCGGGCGCGCGGCTCTCCCGCAGCTCCTTGATCGCACGGCGCCGGGCGAGCCGGTGCGTACGCCGGATCTGCGCTTCCTGGTAACGCCGCTTGTCACGTTCGGTCTGCGGCAGCACCGGCGGCACCGGGCGCGGCTTGCCCTCGGCGTCGACGGCGGCGAAGACCAGATACGCGCTGCCGACCTGGGTGGCCGGGGTCGACTCGTTCCAGCGCTCGGCCAGCACCCGTACGCCGACCTCCATCGAGGACCGGCCCGTCCAGTTCACCTGTGCCTTCACATGCACGAGATCGCCGACGCGCACCGGTTCGAGGAAGACCATCTCGTCCATGGACGCCGTCACCGCGGGCCCGCCCGAGTGCCGTCCCGCCACGGCGCCCGCGGCGTCGTCGACCAGCTTCATGATCACGCCGCCGTGCACCGTACCCAGCAGATTGGTGTCGCTGCCCGTCATGATGTGGCTCAGCGTCGTACGGGACGCGGAGGTGGGCTTGCCCGGAATATCGGTCTCCGGGCGGTCCGGGCGGTCGGCCTGATCTGTCATGTGCCCCACCATATGCGGGGGTCACAGGAGCGGCGCATTGCATCAGCTTGGCAACAGCCCCGCCCCTATTTCCTACGCGGCAGTATGGCGCCCCGCCGGGCCCGGCACACTGGAGCACATGAGCGATGGATGGACCGGTGACCGTAACGAGCGCGGCGAGCGCTACGGGCGCGGCAGCGCGGGTTCGCAGCCCGAGGGTGCCCAGGTGATGCCGCACGTGCAGCGGCAGCGGCGCGGTGTCCCCCAGCAGCAGCCGCAGGGGTACGGCGTGCCCCCGCAGTCCCAGGGCTACGACGACTACGGCTCGGGTCCCGGCTACAACAGCGACTACAACACGGGCCAGGTCTACGGCGGCCCTCCCGGCGGCGGCCACGGCGGCCAGCAGCCGCCCGGCGGCGCTCCCGGCCCCCGGCAGGCCCCGAACTGGCGCAAGCGGATCAAGATCGGCGCGCTGGCGCTGGTCGTCGTGGTGCTGGCCGTCTCCATCGGTACGTACTTCTGGGCCGACTCCAAGCTCCGGCGTGAGGTCGACCTCTCGAAGGTCATCGACCGGCCCGACGGCGGCGATGGCACGAACTACCTGATCGTCGGTTCGGACAGCCGTGAGGGCATGTCGGCCGAGGAGAAGAAGCAGCTCCACACCGGCTCCGCCGAGGGCAAGCGCACCGACTCGATGATGATCCTGCACGACGGGTCGAACGGGCCGACGCTGATCTCGCTGCCCCGCGACTCCAACGTGACGGTCCCCTCGTTCCGCGGCTCGGAGTCGGGCAAGCTCTTCCCGAACACCGGCAAGCAGACGAAGCTCAACGCCGCCTACGCGACCGACGGGCCCACGCTGCTCGTCCGTACCGTCGAGGCCAACACCGGCCTGCGGATCGACCACTACGTCGAGATCGGCTTCGCCGGCTTCGCCAATGTCGTGGACGCGATCGGCGGGGTCGAGATGAACCTGCCGAAGGGGTTCAAGGACAAGTACTCCGGCGCCGACTTCAAGGCCGGCAAGCAGACCCTCGACGGCCAGCAGGCCCTGGCCTTCGTCCGCACCAGGCACGCCTTCGCGGCGAGCGACCTGGAGCGCACGAAGAACCAGCAGAAGTTCCTCGCCTCACTGGCCTCGCAGACGGCGACGCCGGGCACGATCCTGAACCCGTTCAAGCTCTACCCGACGATGAGCGCGGGGCTCGACACCGTCATCGTCGACAAGGACATGTCGCTCTGGTCGCTCGGCCAGATGTTCTTCGCGATGAAGGGCGTCACCAGCGGCGACGGCGTCTCGATGAACATGCCGATCTCGGGCAGCACGGGCGGCAACCTGGTCTGGGACAAGGCGAAGGTGACCCAGCTCGTCGACCAGCTCAACAAGGACGAGAAGGTCACCGTCACCGGCAACTAGGGCTACGGCAGGTTCCGCGCCATGACGATGCGCTGGACCTGATTCGTACCTTCGTAGATCTGCGTGATCTTCGCGTCGCGCATCATGCGCTCCACCGGGTAGTCCCGCGTGTAGCCGTAGCCGCCGAGAAGCTGCACCGCGTCCGTCGTGATCTCCATCGCCGCGTCGGACGCGTAGCACTTCGCGGCGGCGCCGAAGAACGTCAGGTCCTCCTTGGCCGAGCCGAGGGAGACGCGCTCCGAGCGGGCCGCCGCCGCGTAGGTGAGCTGGCGCGCGGCCTCCAGCTTCATGGCCATGTCGGCGAGCATGAACTGCACGCCCTGGAAGTCGCCGATCGGCTTGCCGAACTGCTTGCGCTCCTGGACGTAGCCCTTCGCGTAGTCCAGCGCGCCCTGGGCGATCCCGAGGGCCTGGGCGGCGATCGTGATGCGCGTGTGGTCCAGGGTCTTCATCGCCGTGGCGAAGCCGGTGCCCTCGGCGCCGATCAGCCGGGACGCGGGGATGCGGACGTTGTCGAGGTACACCTCGCGGGTCGGGGAGCCCTTGATGCCCAGCTTCCGCTCCGGGGCGCCGAACGAGACGCCCTCGTCGCCCTTCTCGACGACGAACGCCGAGATGCCCTTGGTGCGCTTGTCGGGGTCGGTGACCGCCATGACCGTGTAGTACTCGGACACGCCCGCGTTGGTGATCCAGCGCTTCACGCCGTTGAGTACGTAGTCGTCGCCGTCCCGCACGGCCCTGGTCTTCATGCCGCCCGCGTCGGAGCCCGCGTCCGGCTCGGAGAGGCAGTACGAGAACATCGCGTCGCCCTTGGCGAGCGGGGCCAGGTACTTCGCCTTCAGCTCCTCGCTGCCCGACAGGATCACCGGCAGCGAGCCGAGCTTGTTCACGGCCGGGATCAGGGACGACGAGGCGCAGACCCGGGCGACCTCCTCGATCACGATGACCGTGGCCAGCGCGTCGGCGCCGGTGCCGCCGTACTCCTCGGGGACATGCACGGCGTGCAGCTCGGACGCGACCAGCGCGTCCAGGGCCTCCTGCGGGAAGCGCGCCTCCTCGTCGACCGCTGCGGCGAACGGCGCGATCTTCGCCTCGGCGAGTCCCCGCACGGATTCACGGAGCATCTCGTGCTCCTCGGCGGGGCGGTACAGGTCGAAATCAGCCGGTCCGGCCACGGTCTTTCACTCCCCAAGATGCTAACTACCGTTAAGTAACCCAATTTTAGAGGCCACCGCCGCAGCGGGCATACGTGAGTTTGCCGACAGCTGACACGGAGGCCCACCACGCCCGCCGAAGTGCGCCTGCGAACGCCCGGTGGCCCGCGGCTATGCTCGGGCACCGCACCCCGTCCGCAGCCCCTTGGAGCACCCATGGCCCTCAAGATCACCGTGATCGGCACCGGCTACCTCGGCGCCACGCACGCCGCGGCCATGGCGGAGCTGGGCTTCGACGTGCTCGGGCTCGACGTGGTGCCCGAGAAGATCGACATGCTCTCGGCCGGGCGGGTGCCGATGTACGAGCCGGGTCTTGAGGAGCTGCTGCACAAACACGTCGCCGGCATCGAGGGCTCGTCGGGACGGCTGCGGTTCACGATGGACTGGGCGGAGCTGGCCGAGTTCGGCGATGTGCACTTCATCTGCGTGAACACCCCGCAGAAGCACGGCGAGTACGCGTGCGACATGAGCTACGTCGATTCCGCCGTGGAGAGCCTCGCCAAACACCTGGCCAAGCCCGCGCTGGTCGTCGGCAAGTCGACCGTACCCGTCGGCAGCGCCGAACGGCTGGCCGGGCGCATCGCCGAACTGGCGCCCGCGCGCGACGAGGTGGAGCTGGCCTGGAACCCGGAATTCCTCCGGGAGGGCTTCGCCGTCCAGGACACCCTGCACCCCGACCGGATCGTCATCGGCGTCCACAGCGAGCGCGCCGAGCGCATCCTGCGCGAGGTGTACGCGACCCCCGTCGGCGAGGGCTCGCCCTTCGTCGTCACCGACTTCCCGACCGCCGAGCTGGTCAAGACGGCGGCGAACTCCTTCCTCGCCACGAAGATCTCCTTCATCAACGCGATGGCCGAGGTCTGCGAGGCGGCGGGCGGCGACGTACAGAAGCTCGCCGAGGCGCTGGGCCACGACGAGCGGATCGGCAAGAAGTTCCTGCGCGCCGGGATCGGCTTCGGCGGCGGGTGTCTGCCGAAGGACATCCGCGCGTTCATGGCGCGCGCCGGCGAACTGGGCGCCGACCAGGCCCTGACGTTCCTGCGCGAGGTCGACTCGATCAACATGCGCCGCCGCGGCCACATGGTGGAGCTGGCGCGCGAGGCGGTCGGCGGCGACGGCTCGTTCCTCGGCAAGCGGGTCGCCGTACTCGGCGCGACGTTCAAGCCGGACTCGGACGACGTACGCGACTCCCCCGCGCTCAATGTCGCCGGCCAGATCCATCTCCAGGGCGGCCAGGTCACCGTCTACGACCCGAAGGGCATGGAGAACGCCAAGCGACTCTTCCCGACGCTCGGGTACGCGGAGTCGGCCGTGGACGCGGTACGCGGCGCCGATGTCGTCCTGCACCTCACGGAGTGGCGCGAGTTCCGCGACCTCGACCCGGCGGTGCTGGGCGCTGCCGCGTCCCGCAAGCTGATCCTGGACGGCCGCAACGCCCTCGACCCCCAGCTCTGGCGCACCGCCGGCTGGACATACCGCGCGATGGGCCGGCCCCGCGCCTAGGTCGTGTCCGCGACCCGCCGGGCTGCGGTCGTAATACGCCCACCGGCAGGTCTCGGCCTCGCACGCCTTGAGACGCGACCACGTACCGTCGGCAGCCGCGGTAGCAACGGCCAGCGCGACGCGGGACAGCAGCGCGCAGCGCTTCACGCAGCTCACGAGCGTCGGCGACACCGTCGGGCGCCAGCCCGAACTCGGCCCGGCCCTCGGCCGTGTCCAGCCAGTCGGTGGCACCATGCAGTAACCGTTACCAGTTAAGAAGACCTACCAGTAACGAAGAAGCCGACACGAAGGAGAACCAGATGCCTACCGCCACACTGGGCGCCATCGTCCTGGACTGCCCCGACCCGGTCGCGCTGGCCGGCTTCTACGCCGAACTCCTGGGTGGCGAGATCAAGCAGGAGGACGGCTGGGTCGAACTGGACGGCACCGCACTCGCCTTCCAGGCCGCGCCCGGCTACGTGCCGCCGACGTGGCCCTCGGACGACGGGTCGCAGCAGTTCCATCTCGACCTGGCCGTCGAGGACTTGGACGCGGCCGAGAAGCAGGTCCTGGCGCTGGGCGCGAAGCCGCTGGACACGTCGGACCGCGAGCGCACGTTCAGGGTCTACGGCGACCCGGCGGGCCACCCGTTCTGCCTGTGCGCCTGTTAGTCGCGGGCTGAAGGGGGTCCGTGCAGGGGTGGTGTCCGGAGCGTAGAGCGTGATTTGTGGCGCATCTCGGCGGTGGCTCCGCGTCAGGCGAGTACGCGCCGTAAATCATGCAGCGCAGGACACGACCCCGGAACGGCACCCGGCAACCACCGCAACCACAACCCGCAACCAGAAACCGCGCCGGACGGCGACACCGCGCAGGACGCGACCCCGGAACGGCCCCCGGCAACCACCGCAACCACGACCCCGCACCGACCACCGGCCGAACAGAAACGCCGGACAGAACCCCGAACGAACCGACCTACCCCTCGTCCAGCGCCAGCGTCGCCCGTGACGGCTCCCGCGAGCTCAGCGACGCCGCGACCGACTCGGCCGCCCGCAGTACCCGTACCGCGTTCTGCCAGGTCAGTTTGGAGACGTCCTCCGTCGACCACTTGCGTGACAGCAGCTCGGCGATCAGGTTCGGGTAGTCCGCCACGTCGTGCAGGTCCGTCGGCGTGAACGCCGTCCCGTCGAAGTCGCCGCCGATGCCCACATGGTCGATGCCCGCGACCTCGCGCATGTGGTCGAGGTGGTCGGCGACCGTCGAAGCCGTCGCCGCCGGGCGCGGGTTCGCGGCTTCGAAGGCCTCGTGCAGCTTCATCGCATCGGCCTTGGTGTCCAGGTGGTGGAAGCCGTGCGCGCGCAGGTTCTCGTCCGCCGCCTTCGTCCAGGCCACCGCCTCGGGAAGGATGAACTTCGGTACGAACGTGGCCATCGCGACGCCGCCGTTCGCCGGCAGCGCCGCCAGCACGTCGTCGGGGATGTTGCGCGGGTGGTCGCAGATCGCCCGGGACGACGAGTGCGAGAAGATCACCGGCGCCTCGGTCGCTTCGAGCGCGTCGCGCATGGTCGTCGCCGCGACGTGCGAGAGGTCGACCAGCATGCCGAGCCGGTTCATCTCCCGTACGACCTCTCGGCCGAACGCGGAGAGGCCGCCGACGCCCGGCTCGTCCGTGGCCGAGTCGGCCCACCGCAGGTTGTCGTTGTGGGTGAGCGTCATGTACCGCACGCCCAGCGTGTACAGCGCGCGCAGCGTGGCCATCGAGTTGTTGATCGAGTGGCCACCCTCCGCGCCCATGAGGGACGCGATCCGGCCCTCGCGGCGCGCGGTCTCCATCTCGTCCGCGGTCCGGGCGCGCGCCAGGTCGTGGGGGTAGCGGTCGATGAGCCGGCCGACGACGTCGATCTGTTCCAGCGTCGCGCTGACCGCGTCGTCACCGGCCATGTCGGACTGGACGTACACCGACCAGAACTGGGCCCCGACACCGCCCTTGCGCAGCCGCGCGATGTCGGTGTGCAGCCGGCCGGTCTGGTCGTCGGCGATGTCGAGGCGGTCCAGGTCGTACCAGACGTGTTCGCGCAGCGCCCACGGCAGGTCGTTGTGGCCGTCGACGACCGGGAAGTCGTCGAGGAGGGCGCGGGCCCTGTCGAGATATTCGCCCGCCGTGCTGTCCATGCCGCTCACGGAGTTCACTTCGCTCACTTTCCGAATCCGAAGGAGCCGGGACCCTCGACCTTGGCGCGCAGACGCTTGCCCTTCTGCGTCGCCTGGTCGTTCAGCTCCTGCTGGAACTCGCGCATCCGCGCCTGCAGTTCGGGGTCGTGCGCGGCGAGGATCCGGGCCGCGAGCAGCCCCGCGTTGCGCGCGCCGCCCACCGAGACCGTGGCGACGGGGACACCGGCCGGCATCTGGACGATCGACAGCAGCGAGTCCATGCCGTCGAGGTACTTCAGCGGTACGGGGACGCCGATCACCGGCAGCGGTGTGACGGAGGCCAGCATGCCGGGCAGATGGGCCGCGCCGCCGGCGCCCGCGATGATCGCCTTGAGGCCGCGGCCCGCCGCCTGCTCGCCGTACGCGATCATCTCGCGCGGCATCCGGTGCGCGGAGACCACGTCGACCTCGTACGGGACGGAGAATTCGCCGAGGGCGTCGGCCGCCGCCTCCATGACGGGCCAGTCCGAGTCGGAGCCCATGACGATGCCGATGAGGGGGGAGGTCATTCGGTGATTGTTCCTCTGAGGTAGCCGGCGGCGTGGCGGGCGCGCTCCAGCACGTCGTCCAGGTCGTCGCCGTACGTGTTGACGTGCCCGACCTTACGGCCCGGTTTGACGTCCTTGCCGTACATGTGGATCTTCAGCTGCGGGTCCCGTGCCATGCAGTGCAGATACGCCGCGTACATGTCGGGGTAGTCCCCGCCGAGCACGTTGCACATGACCGTCCACGGTGCGCGGGCGCGCGGGTCGCCGAGCGGCAGGTCGAGCACGGCCCGTACGTGGTTGGCGAACTGCGAGGTGATCGCGCCGTCCTGGGTCCAGTGGCCGGAGTTGTGCGGGCGCATCGCGAGTTCGTTGACGAGGATGCGGCCGTCCCGCGTCTCGAAGAGTTCGACGGCGAGGTGCCCGACGACACCCAGCTCGGCGGCGATCCGCAGGGCGAGCTGCTGGGCCTCCCCCGCCAGCGCGTCGGACAGCCCGGGGGCGGGGGCGATGACCGTGTCGCACACGCCGTCGACCTGCTGCGACTCGACGACGGGGTAGGCGACGGCCTGGCCGTGCGGGGAGCGGACGATGTTCGCCGCGAGTTCCCGTACGAAGTCGACCTTCTCCTCGGCGAGGACGGGCACGCCCGCCTTGAAGGGCTCCTCCGCGTCCTCGGCCGAGCGTACGAACCAGACGCCCTTGCCGTCGTAGCCGCCGCGCACGGTCTTGAGGATGATCGGGAACCCGTCGCCCGCGACGCCGCCACCGACGACGCCCTCCGCCGCGAAGGCCACCGCGTCGGCCGGGTCGGCGACGATGCGGTGGCGTGGGCAGGGCGCGCCCAGCTCGGTGAGCCGGGCGCGCATCACGCCCTTGTCCTGGGCGTGGATCAGCGCGTCGGGGCCCGGCCGTACGGGAATGCCGTCGGCCTCCAGCGCGCGGAGGTGTTCGATCGGCACATGCTCGTGGTCGAACGTGATCACATCGCAACCGCGGGCGAAGTCACGCAGCGTGTCGAGGTCGTGGTAGTCCCCCACGACGACATCGTGCACGACCTGGGCCGCAGAATCCTGCGCCGTGTCGCTGAGCAGCTTGAATCTCAGGCCGAGGGGGATACCCGCCTCGTGGGTCATGCGGGCGAGCTGGCCGCCGCCGACCATGCCGATTACCGGGAACGTCACCCTTCCAGGGTATCCGCCGATGAGGCGGTGGTTAGCATGGTGGGAATTCGACGGACGGGGCTGACGAGCATATGAGCGAACGGAACGCACTCCGCGTGCGGCTGGACCGCCTCGTGCGTGAGGTGGTCAAGTTCGGCGCGGTGGGCGCTGCGGGCCTGCTGGTCAATCTGCTGGCGTTCAACCTCGTCCGGCACACGACCGATCTCCAGGTGGTGCGGGCCAGTGTGGTGGCCACCGTCATCGCCATCGTCTTCAACTACGTCGGCTTCCGGTACTTCACCTACCGGGACCGCGACAAGGGCGGGCGCACGAAGGAGCTGTCGCTGTTCCTGCTCTTCAGCGCGGTGGGGCTGGTCATCGAGAACGGTGTGCTGTTCGTCGCGACGTACGGCTTCGGCTGGGACTCGCCGCTGCAGAGCAATGTGTTCAAGTTCATCGGCATCGGTGTCGCGACGCTCTTCCGCTTCTGGTCGTACCGCTCGTGGGTGTTCCGCGCGGTGCCGGCGGCGGCCGAGGAGATCACCGCACAGGCCGCTCCGGTTCCTTCGGCAGGCCGATCCGGGCCTCGCGGCTGAGGAAGAGCGCGAAGACCGGCGGGTGCTGCTGGAGCAGTTCGAGCCTGCCGCCGTCCGCCTCCGCGAGGTCGCGGGCCACGGCGAGGCCGATCCCGGTGGAGTTGCGGCCGCTGATGGAGCGCTCGAAGATCCGCGCCCCGAGGTCGGGCGGCACGCCGGGCCCTTCGTCGGTCACCTCGATGACGGCCTGGTTCCCGGTGACCCGGGTGCGCAGCGCGACCGTACCGCCGCCGTGCATGAGTGAGTTCTCGATCAGCGCCGCCAGCACCTGTGCGACGGCTCCCGGCGTACCGACGGCCCGCATGCCCTGTCGGCCCGAGCAGACGATGGCGCGGCCCGCGCTGCGGTAGGCGGGGCGCCACTCCTCGATCTGCTGCTTGACGACCTCGTCCAGGTCGAAGGCGACGGCGGAGCCGGTGCGCGGGTCGCGGGCGTTGGTCAGCAGCCGCTCCACGACGTCGGTCAGCCGCTCCACCTGGGTCAGCGCGATCGTCGCCTCTTCCCTGACGGTGGTGAGGTCGTCGGTGACGGTGATCTCCTCCAGCCGCATGGACAGGGCTGTCAGCGGCGTACGGAGCTGGTGGGACGCGTCGGCCGCCAGCCGGCGCTCGGCGGTCAGCATCCGGGCGATGCGCTCGGCGCTGGAGTCGAGCACGTCGGCGACCCGGTCCAGCTCGGGGACGGCGTACCGCTTGTGGCGGGGGCGCGGGTCCCCCGAGCCGAGGCGTTCGGCGGTCTCGGCGAGGTCGGTGAGGGGCGAGGCCAGCTTGTTGGCCTGCCGTACGGCGAGCAGGACGGCGGCGATGACGGCCAGCAGCGCCACGGCGCCGATGATGAGCAGGGTGCGGCCGACCTCACGCGTGACGGAGGAGCGGCGCTCCTCGACGGTGACGGTCTCGCCCTCCTCGCCGCGCGCCGTGCCGCGGATCACACTGCCCGTGGGGTGCTCGCCGATCTCGACGGGCGGCCGTCCTGGCATCTCGATCCGGCCGTAGCGCTCGGCGCCGATCTGCTGGCGCAGCACACCGGCCGTGATGTGTTCGCCGCCGAGCAGCCGGCTGTCGACGATGCTCACCAGCCGCAGCGCCTCGGAGTCCACGCTCTCCTGGGCGCTGCTGCTGATGGTGCGGGTCTCGACGATGACGAGGGATACGCCGAAGACGGCGATGACGACGAGCACCACGGCGAGCGTGGAGCTGATCAGGCGACGTCGCAAGGTGCCGCTAGCTCTTCTCGAAGCGGAAGCCGACGCCCCGGACCGTGGCGATGTAGCGCGGGTTGGCCGCGTCGTCACCGAGCTTCTTGCGCAGCCAGGAGATGTGCATGTCCAGTGTCTTGGTCGAGGACCACCACGTGGTGTCCCAGACCTCGCGCATCAGCTGGTCACGGGTGACGACCCGGCCGGCGTCGCGGACCAGGACCCGCAGCAGGTCGAACTCCTTGGCGGTGAGCTGCAGCTCCTCCTCGCCCATCCAGGCGCGGTGCGACTCGACGTCGATCCGTACGCCGTGGGTGGCGGGCGCCGGCGCGGGCTCGGTGGCGCCGCGCCGCAGCAACGCCCGTACCCGGGCGAGCAGTTCGGCGAGACGGAAGGGCTTGGTCACGTAGTCGTCGGCGCCGGCGTCGAGGCCGACGACGGTGTCCACCTCGTCGGCGCGCGCCGTCAGCACCAGGATCGGCACGGTGTGTCCGTCGGCGCGGAGTCTGCGGGCCACTTCGAGGCCGTCCATGCCGGGCAGCCCCAGGTCGAGTACGACGAGGTCGACACCGCCCTGGAGGCCGGCGTCGAGGGCGGTGGGACCGTCTTCACGGACCTCGACCTCGTACCCCTCCCGCCGCAGGGCGCGAGCCAGCGGCTCCGAGATGGAAGCGTCGTCCTCGGCGAGCAGTACACGGGTCATGGGGTGATGGTAGTCCGCACGGGGCAGGCGTCGGGCAATGATCGTCAATGCCTGCGGGTTCGGGTGCGATCTAATGATCCACCTTTGAATATGAGCAGTAGATCCGATGAGCGCCTGTGTTTCATCTCTCAAGTCCTTCCATATGGCGCTCTGTCGTGTCGTAGGGTGGCAAGCCGTTCGTTGCGCTACTGAGGGACCTTTGGCCCGATACACGCCAAGGGTCCTTTTCATGTGCCACGGCAGCTCCAACCCCCCACGCACGCAAGGATCGATCCATGGCGTCCAGCCTGACGAAGGACTCGCCCCGCACCCCGGGTCCTGAGAAGACCTTCTTCGGCCACCCCCGCGGCCTCGCCACTCTCTTCATGACCGAGATGTGGGAACGCTTCAGCTTCTACGGCATGCGGGCTCTGCTGACGATCTATCTGATCTCCGGCGGTCCCGACGCCACGAAGGGGCTGCAGGGCGGCGGCCTCGGGATGGACCTGGCCACCACGACCGCCATCTACTCGATCTACCTGTCGATGGTCTATCTGCTGGCCATGCCGGGCGGCTGGCTCGCCGACCGGCTGTGGGGTCCGCGCAAGACCGTCGCCATCGGCTCCTGCACCATCATGGTGGGCCACCTCACCCTCGCGGTGCCGGGCCAGGGGACGTTCTTCGGCGGGCTCGTGCTGGTGGCGCTCGGTTCCGGGCTGCTGAAGGCCAACATCTCCACGATGGTCGGCCATCTCTACAAGGGGACCGACGACCCGCGCCGCGACGGCGGGTTCACGATCTTCTACATGGGCATCAACATCGGCGCCTTCTTCGCCCCGCTGATCATCGGCACGGTCGGCGAGACGTACAACTGGCACCTCGGCTTCGCGCTCGCAGCCGTGGGCATGGCGCTCGGCCTGGTCCAGTTCCTGATCGGTACGAAGAGTCTGAGCCCGGAGAGCAGCCGCGTACCGACCCCGCTGTCGGCGGAGGAGCGCGCCTCGTGGCTGCGCAAGGGGCTCGGCTGGCTGCTGGTCGCCGTCCTCGTCTACGGCTTCGTCGGGCTCAGCGGCCACTTCACCCTCAACTGGGCGATGATCCCGCTGACGGTGGCGGGGCTGGTGATTCCGGCCGGCGTGCTGGTACGGATAAAGCGCGACAAGGACCTGTCGCGGGCCGAGCAGACGAAGATGTCCGGCTACATCTGGTTCTTCGTCGCGGCTGCCGTCTTCTGGATGATCTACGACCAGGGCGGCTCGACGGTCCAGGCCTTCGGTACGAACAAGGCGGCGGGCGAGGTGCTGGGGATCGGCTTCCCCTCGTCCTGGTACCAGTCGCTGAACCCGGTGTTCATCATGGCGCTGGCGCCGGTCGCCGCGTGGTTCTGGCTGTGGCTCAACCGCAGGGGCAAGGAGCCGGCGACCGTGGCGAAGTTCGCGGCCGGGCTGTTCCTCGTGGGCGTCTCGTTCTTCTTCTTCCTGATCCCGCTGGCGATGGCGGCCGGCGGGACGGGCGACGGACACCTGGTCAGCCCGATGTGGCTGGTGGGGATCTATCTGATCCAGACCGTCGGGGAGCTGTGCCTCTCGCCGGTCGGCCTGTCGGTGACGACGAAGATGGCGCCGGCGAAGTACGCGAGCCAGATGATGGGCGTGTGGTTCCTGGCGGTCACGGCGGGCGACTCCGTCACCGGGCTGCTGTCGATCGGCGGGGTCGATCTGGGCCGTACGGGAGTGGTGGCCCTGGAGGGGCTGCTGGCGGCGCTGGCCGGGGTGGCGGTGTTCATGTACCGCAGGCGGGTGCGGGAGCTGATGGGCGACATCCACTGAGGTCCACCGCCGCTGAGTCCCGGCGCGGCCGGCGGACGTCGAGCGCGCGGAGGCGCCCGCGTAGCCGTTGTGTTGCTACGCGGGCGCTGCCAGCTCCGCCCACACCGTCTTGCCCGTCGCGCCGGGCGCCCGTACGACGCCCCAGTCGAGGCAGAGCCGCTGCACGATGAACATGCCGTGTCCGCCGGGGCGGCCCGCCCGGTGGGGAGTGCGTGGCGAGGGCTGTCCCGCACCGCGGTCCGTGACTTCGAGCCGCAGGACCTTGGCGTTGTGCGAGACGCGCAGTTCCTCGGGGCCCTCGGCGTGCAGGCACGCGTTGGTGACGAGTTCGGAGACGACCAGCAGGACGTCTTCGGCGGCGGCGCGCCGGTCGGCCGTCGCGGCGGGGAGCCATCCCCAGTCGTACAGCGCCTGCCGGGTGAAGTCACGGGCGAGCGGAACGACGCCGCTGGCGCTGCTCAGCGCGAGCGTGCGGGTCACCCCGTCGGGCACGCCGGACGTACCGGCGGTGCCAGGCGTACCGGCCGCGGCGGGCGCGGCGGCTGTGCTGGACGCCGCGGCCGGGGCGGACGTCGCGGGCGGAGCGGACGTGGCAGCCGAAGGTCCGGCGCCGTCCGGCTCGGGGCCGAGGTCGCCCGGCGGAGGCTGCCGGGTGGTGCTCATCAGCGCTTCACCTCACCGATTCACCAATTGCCAGTGGGTCTTTACAGAGAGTGCAGAGTCCTGTGCGGCCTGCGGGGAGTCTTCTGCCCCTCCGAGTCGTGACAACACCCACTCCGGCGGTGCGGAAGTGTGAGGGGTCAGTGTCCGAGAGGTCGTCGGTCGGAGCTTGCCGCACCTGGTCAGTCCACCAGTGCGTCGTCGAGCGATTCATGGACGGTGAAGACCGCGTCGGCGCCGGTGATCTCGAAGACCCTCGACACCACGGGCAGCATGCCGGCCAGATGGACGGCGCCTCCCGCGGCTTCCGCCTTGAGCCTGGCACCGAGCAGCACGTTGAGTCCGGTCGAGTCGCAGAACTCCAGCTGCGAGCAGTCGATCACCAAGCGTGACCGTCCTTGCTCAAGCGCTTCTTCCAGCGGGGCTCGCAACAATTCGGCCGTGTGGTGATCCAACTCACCGGCCACTGTTACGACCTCACTCCGACCCTCGGTCCGAACCTCGACCCTGAGCCGGCCCCGGTTCGTGCTGCCGACCGTCTGGCGGTCCATGCCCGTCCCTCTTCGCCGTGTTGTATGCCGTCGTCAGATGGTTTCGCCTGCTTGTCGTCATACGTCATTGACGCCGGTCGAACATTACGCCTTTCGAACGCCGGCCGGTAGCCGAACTCTCCAACAATACAGACATACCTCACAATTAACACTTGCAACTGTCCGTGTCTACCGGGTAGGGCTAGTAGGGACACATCCAAGACAGCCGGCTTCGGAGGCGCCCGCACACCGCAGCAACGCGTATTGGCATCGGCAGCCATATGCCGAAAATGATGGAGGAGACCCCATGTCACCCCGGCTCGACGAACCGCGTACCCCGATCGCGACGTCGGCAGCTCCCCCCGTACCGACCATCCCCGCACCGACCGCCGCCGGCCCCACTCCGGCATCCGGCGCGCAGGGCCTGTCCGGCGCCGAGGCGCTGGCGGACCTGCCCGAGATCCCGCCCTACGACGAGGTCGGGGCGCTGGACGCACGGGCGCTGTCGAAGACCTTGTTCGCGCGGCTGGAGTCCGTCGAAGAGGGCACGTACGAGCACGCGTACGTCCGCAACACCCTGGTCGAGCTGAATCTCGCCCTGGTCAAGTTCGCGGCCTCCCGGTTCCGCTCCCGCAGCGAGCCGATGGAGGACATCGTCCAGGTCGGCACGATCGGCCTGATCAAGTCCATCGACCGCTTCGAGCTCAGCCGAGGCGTCGAGTTCCCCACCTTCGCGATGCCAACCATCATCGGCGAGATCAAGCGCTTCTTCCGCGACACGTCGTGGTCGGTGCGCGTGCCGCGCAGGCTCCAGGAACTCCGCCTCGACCTGGCGAAGGCGACGGACGAACTGTCCCAGCGCCTCGACCGCTCCCCCAGCGTCGCCGAACTGGCCGAAGCGCTCGGGATCAGCGGCGAAGAGGTCATCGAGGGCATGGCGGCGAGCAACGCCTACACGGCCAGCTCGCTGGACGCGCAGCCCGAGGAGGACGACACCGAGGGCGCGCTCTCGGACCGGATCGGCTACGAGGACCACAGCCTGGAGGGCATCGAGTACGTCGAGTCCCTCAAGCCCCTGATCGCCGGCCTCCCGTCCCGCGACCGCCAGATCCTCTCGCTGCGCTTCGTCGCGAACATGACGCAGTCGGAGATCGGCGAGGAACTGGGCATCTCGCAGATGCACGTCTCCCGCCTGCTCTCGCGCACGCTGACAAGGCTCAGAAAGGGCCTGACAGTGGAGGAGTGACCACCCCCACCCACGCCCCACCAGCGCCACCGCCCCGCCGGCTCACTCCCCGGCGGGGCTTCTGTCTCCCAGGAGTGTGCGTTCGCACTGGATCAGCAGCCACTTCTCCGCCTGCTGAAGCGGCCAACCGTTGTCCTCGGTGAGCGTGAGATAGCCGGCGTACCCGAAGTAGAACCACAGGACATCGGTCGCGTGCCGGACGTCGACACCGTCGGCGAGACCACCGAGACCGTGCAGGTGCTCGGCGACGGCGGCCAGTGTGCCCCGGTAGCGCTCGGTGGACTCGCGCAGGCCCTCGGCCGCGGTCTCGTCGTGCGGCGCCGTGTGCAGCAGAACCCGCATGACGGCGCCGTGGTCCTCGCGGACCCTTCGGCTCGACGAGGCCACGAGCGCCAGCACCTCCCGGGGATCGCGCAGCCCGCGCATCCGCTCCAGGCTCTCCTTCAGCAGCGGCGCCTGCGCCCACTCGTCGACCATGATCCGCAGCAGCCCCTGTTTGCCGCCGCCGACCGCGTAGACCGTGCCCGGCGCCACATGGGCGAGTTCGGCGATCTCGTCGATCTTGCTGCCGAAGAACCCGCGTTGGACGAAGAGGGTGCGGGCCGCGTCGATGATCGCCTGACGCGTCTGCTCCGCGTAGTCGGCGCGACGGCTGGGGGTACGGGGGGTCACGTTTGGCATCATACAAACTCTATTCGGACGACCTGGCATACGTTCATCTGAGTCCAGCTCAGATAAGATGAGCCCACATATACGAGACGTGCCGCAGACGCTTCCGCGCAGACGCCGGCGCGGAGATGGGTGGACCGAGATGACGCACGTGGCAACGTCGCTGCCGGCCGAGGCGGACTTCGTGATCGTGGGGGCCGGGGCGGCCGGGTGCGTACTGGCCGCACGGCTGAGCGAGGACCGCGACTGCCGCGTACTGCTGCTGGAGGCAGGCACGACCACCGGCGCGGAACCGGAGGCCCTGATCCCGGGAAACGCCTTCCAGCTCCTCGCCGGACCTCGCTCCTGGGGCGACCTGACCACACCTCAACAGGCCGTCGGCGGACGCCGGGTAGGGCTGCCGCAGGGGCGCGGGCTCGGCGGTGGCAGCAGCATGAACATGATGGCGTGGTTCCACGGGCGTCCGGAGGACTACGACACCTGGCAGGCGCGCGGCGCGACGGGCTGGGGCTGGTCCGACGTACGTCCCGCCCTGCGCGACGTCGAGGACAGTGACCGTGGCGGCGACGAGCGGCACGGCGTGGGCGGCCCGATGTCCATCAGCTCGATCCGGGACGCCGGGCCCCTGCCCCTCACCTTCGTCGCGGCCGGCGTCGAACACGGACTCCCGCTGGTCGACGACTTCAACGGGCCGGCCGGCGAGGGGGTGGGCCTGGTCCAGAGCAACATCCGGGACGGCCGGCGGCACAGCGTGGTGGACGGCTATCTGGCACCGGCAGCAGGCCGGGACAACCTCACCGTCGCCACCGGGCAGCAGGTCACCTCCGTGCTGTGGGACGGCGTGCGGGCCGTCGGCGTGCGGGTGGGAGACACGGAGGTCAGCGCCGGGCGCGGGGTGGTGCTGTGTGCCGGCGCCCTGCGCAGCCCGCAGTTGCTGATGCTCTCCGGAGTCGGCCCCGCCGACCACCTGGGCGGCCTCGGGGTGCCTCTGGTGCGCGATCTGCCGGGGGTGGGTGCCAACTTGCGGGACCACCCGATGGTCACCCCGGTGTGGCCGGTGACCGACGGCAGTCCGCTCTGGAATTCGCTGACCGCGGACGACGTACGCGACTACCAGCTGCTGCGCCGCGGCCCGCTCGCCTCGCTCACCCAGGCGGCGGCCGTGCTGCGCAGCGACGACACGCGCCCGGTGGCCGATCTCCAGTTCACGCTGACACTGCTGGGTATGACCGCGGAGATGACCCTCATGGAGGAGCCGGTCGTCACCTGCGCGATCAGCGTCCTGGACCCGGACAGCCACGGCACCGTACGACTGGCCGGCCCGGATCCGACCCGGGCGCCGCTCGTCGACCCGGGTTACCTCACCGACGAGGGCGACCGCGCCCGCCTGCGCTCCGGCCTCCGCCGAGCCCGCGACCTCTTCCGCACCCCGACCCTGGCGAAGGCCACCGGCGGTGAGCCGCTGACCCCCCAGGACTGGTCGGGCGAGGGCCTCGACGCGTGGATCGACGGCAACGTGGGCAGCGAATGGCACCCGGTCGGCACCTGCCGGATGGGGAACGACCACACGGCGGTGGTCGACCCGGCCACGATGGCGGTGCACGGTACGGAGGGCTTGTACGTCGCCGACGCCTCGGTCATGCCCACCATCACCCGAGGCAACACCCAGGCCCCCACGATCATGATCGCCGAACGAGCGTCAACACGCATCGCACGCGCGACCGTCGCATAGCCGCCGCGTGTACCTCGACCAGACCGCGCTGCCTCCCGGCTGGCTGCGGCTGCTGACCGACGAACGGCTGCGCGCTGCCGTCACCCTGATGCACACCCAGCCGGGCACCGCCTGGCAACTGGAGACCCTGGCGCAGGCTCCTCGCACAGCGCGCCCTCCGGGACGGGAACGACCCCGTGGGCGCGCTGGCGTCCGCCCTGGGTTACGCGTCGGAGAGTGCCTTCAGCACCGCCTTCAAACGCGAGACCGGCGAACCGCCGCTGCGCTACCGGAAACGCGTGCGCGACGAAGCCGCGAGGTAGAGGCTAGGGATCAAGCAGGAGACGAACGGCCAGGCAGGAACGGAGTTCATCGTGCGTATCGGGTTCACGTTGCCGCAGATGGGTGCCCTCGCCCACTTCCCCCGCGACGTCGCGCGCTTCGCGCGGCAGGCGGAGGAGCTGGGCGCTGACAGTCTGTGGGTGGGCGACCGGCTGCTCGCCCCGGTCAGTCCGACGGTCGGGTACGGCGGCGGCAGTACGATCCCGGCGGCCTTCCACGCGCTCCTCGACCCGTTCGCGCTGCTGACGATCGCGGCGACCGCCACCGAGCGGGCACTGCTCGGCACCAACGTCCTGAACGCGCCCTGGTATCCGCCGGCGCTGCTCGCCAGGTCGCTGACCACGATCGATCTGGTCAGTGGCGGCAGGCTGCTGCCGGGCTTCGGCGTCGGCTGGTCGCCCGAGGAGTACGCGGCCGTCGGCGTACCGATGAAGGAGCGCGGGGCGCGGCTGGACGAGTGCCTCGACGCGTTGGACGTCTACTGGTCGGACAACCCCGCCGAGTACCACGGCGCCCACTGGACGATCCCCGCGACGTACGCCGACCTGAAGCCGGTGCAGCGCCCGCGCCCGCCGGTCTACCTGGGCGGTTACTCACCGGCCGCGATGCGCCGCGCAGCCCGGCGGGCCGACGGGTGGCTGCCCGTCGTCCGGCCGGGATCGGCGGCGGGGTGGGCGTTCGACGCGGCGCAGATCAACGTACCGGCGGACGAGGTGCGGCGGCTCACTGCGGAAGAGGGCCGGGACCCCGCCGGCCTCGGCCTGATCCTGCGGGTCTACCCGACGGAGGAGGGCACGGTCGAGCAGGTGGCCGAGGCCATCGCCGGGGCGGAGCGGGAGACCGCCGTCGACCACGCCTTCGTGGACCTCATGGAGATCGCCACCGACATCGACCAGGCGCTCGACATCGTCGGCCGGGTGCTGGAGCTGTCCCGGGGGCGATGACGAGCGCCCGCGTCGCGTACGTACGGGCCTGAGGGCTTACGGGTCAGGCGTCCTGAAGGGTTCGCTTGGCCAGTTCGTACGCCGGGAGCATCGCGTCGTGCTCCGCGGAGTCGAGGCCACCGAGGTGCAGGACGACGACGCCCTTCGGTGTGGCCAGGGCGAGGGCGCGTTCCTTCTTCGGGGCGTCGAGTGCGTCGCTGGTGTTGACGTACACGATCTCCGCCGCATCGAGGCCGTCCACCGTGAGGTCGGTGTAGGTCTCTTGGTCGCGGTGGGCCGCCTCTTCAGCGACGAACGCCTTCAGGTCCGCGCGGACGTCCGCGCTCTTCTCGCTGCCCGTCCAGACGCGCAGGAAGCCGATGTTGCCTGCGGGCTTGGCGTCGATCTCGCAGGTCAGCGTCACCGGACCCTGCGTCAGGGCGCCGAACTCACCGTCCGTGTCGACGGCCTCCGGCTGCCAGCCGGCCGCGAGGTCGAAGGTGACCGGCAGGGCGCACGGCGAGCCGGCGCCACCGACCGAACCGCCCTTCTTCGCGACGGCGCCGGCGCCGGCGTCCGCGCTCCCGGCGCTGTCCGCCTTCTTCGCCGGACTCGCGGCGGAGCCCGCCCGCTTGTCCTTCCCGGGCTCGCCCGAACACCCCGTCACGGCCGTCAGCAGCAGCGCCGCCGGCACCACACCGAAGCCCACGCCCCGTATCAAGCCCCGCATCGCACTGCGCACTTATGGATCCCCACCCGGTGAATGTCGTTGTGCTGTCGCGCAATCATAGGGAGCGCGGCGAGACCCACGCGTCGTACAGCCGCCGGCCGCCGCGCCACACCGTGGAGACCAGCGGGACGCCCGGCCGGTAGGCGAGGTGGACGTGGCTCGGGGCGTCGAGGAGCGTGAGGTCGGCGCGGGCGCCGGGGGTCAGGTGGCCGATGTCGGTGCGGCGCAGGGCCGCAGCGCCGCCCGCCGTCGCCGACCAGACCGCCTCGTCGGGGGTCATGCCCATGTCCCGTACGGCGAGCGCGACGCAGAACGGCATGGACGAGGTGAAGGACGAGCCCGGGTTGCAGTCCGTGGAGAGTGCGACGGTGGCCCCCGCTTCGAGCAGGCGGCGGGCGTCCGGCCAGGTGGCGCGGGTGGAGAACTCCGCGCCGGGGAGCAGCGTCGCGACCGTACGGCTGTGGGCGAGCGCGTCGATGTCCGCGTCCGTGAGGTGGGTGCAGTGGTCGGCCGACGCGGCGTCGAGTTCGACGGCGAGCTGGACGCCGGGGCCGTACGAGAGTTGGTTGGCGTGCACGCGGGGGTGCAGGCCCTTGGCCTTGCCCGCGGTGAGGATCGCCCGGGCCTGGTCGCCGTCGAAGGCGCCCTTCTCGCAGAAGACGTCGATCCAACGGGCGTACGGGGCGCAGGAGTCGAGCATGTCGCCGGTGACGAGTGCGACATAGGCGGCGGGGTCGTCGGTGTGCTCGGGCGGGACGATGTGGGCGCCGAGGTAGGTGACTTCGTCGGTGTGCCGGCCCGCGATGCGCAGGGCGCGGGACTCGTCGGCGACGGTCAGGCCGTACCCGGACTTGGTCTCCTGAGTGGTGGTGCCCTGACGCAGCGCCTCGGCGATGTACCGCGCGACGTTGGCGTCGAGTGCGGCGTCGGACGCGGCGCGGGTGGCGGCGACGGTGGTGCGGATGCCACCGGCCGAGTAGGCGCGGCCCGACATGCGGGCGTTGAACTCCTGGGTGCGGTCGCCGGCGAAGACGAGGTGGGAGTGGGAGTCGACGAAGCCGGGGAGCGCGGCCCTGCCGCCCGCGTCGAAGGCGTTGTCAGTGGCGGGTGCTTTGCTTGACTCACCGACCCAGACGACGCGGTCGCCGTCGAAGACGACCGCCGCGTCCTGGATCAGACCGATGGGGGATCCGTCACCGAGGGAGGGGTCGTTGGTGACCAGGCTTGCGATGTTGGTGATGGCGGTTGTGCCGGTGTTCGGCACAGCCGTGGCCGGGCTCGGCTTGTTCATGTCGGGGGTTCGCTCCTTCAGCCTCGTAGCGCGGCGATCGACTCCGCCAGCGCCCTCGGCACATCGGGTACGAGCGCGTGGGCACCGTCCCGTACGACATGACGGCCGCCGACGACCGTATGGCGCACGTCGGCCGCTGACGCGGCGAATACGGCTGTCTCCGCACCGAGCCGGGGCAGTGGCCCCGCTGTTCTGACGGAGTCCAGCGCGACGGTGACGAGGTCAGCGAGGGCGCCCTGTTCGATACGGCCTGCCTCGGGCCAGCCGAGCGCTTCGTGACCGTTGGCGGTCGCGGCGTTGACCAGGGCCGCCGCCGTCCAGTGGCCTCGGCTGCGGGAGCGCAGGCGCTCGTTGAGTTCGAGGGCGCGGGCCTCCTCGAAGAGGTCGATGACGGCGTGGCTGTCGCTGCCGAGCGAGAGCGGCGAGCCCGCGTGCTGGAGGCGGGCGGCCGGGCCGATGCCGTCGGCCAGGTCGCGTTCGGTGGTGGGGCACATGCAGGTGCCGGTGCGGGTCGACCCCAGCAGGGCGATGTCGTCGTCGGTGAGATGGGTGTTGTGGATGCCCGTGGTGCGGGCGCCGAGTACGCCGTGGTCGGCGAGGAGACGGGTGGGGGTGCAGCCGTGTACGGAGAGACAGGCGTCGTTCTCGGCGGTCTGCTCGGACAGATGGACGTGCAGCGGCGCCTGCCGCTGCCCGGCCCATTCGGCGACGGTGGCCAGCTGTTCGGCGGGCACGGCGCGTACGGAGTGGATGGCCGCGCCGATCCTGGCGTGGTCCGCCCCCTTGAGGGCGGAGGCCCGCTCGGCCCAGGCCGTGGCGGAGCCGTCGGAGAAGCGGATCTGGTGGCGGTCCGGCGGTGCGCCGCCGCGCCGCTCGGTGATGCCGGACGCGAGATAGGCGGTGTCGAGGAGGGTGATGCGGATACCGGCCTCGCCGGCGGCGGCGATCAGGGCCTCGCCCATGGCGTTCGGGTTGTCGTAGGGCGTGCCGTCCGGCGCGTGGTGGAGGTAGTGGAACTCTCCGACGGCCGTGATGCCGGCCAGCGCCATCTCGGCGTACACGGCGCGGGCGAGCGCGTGGTACGTGTCGGGGGTGAGCCGGCCGGCGATGCGGTACATGACGTCGCGCCAGGTCCAGAAGGTGCCGGAGCCGACCTGGGCCGTGGAGCGCAGGGCGCGGTGGAAGGCGTGCGAGTGCGTGTTGGCGAGGCCGGGCAGGGTCAGTCCGCGCAGCGCCGTCGCGCCGGGCGGCGGGGTCTCGACGCCGGTGCGGATCTCGCTGATCCGGCCGTCGGCGACCTCGACCGCGACCCCGGGTTCGACGTGGTTGTCGAGCCAGGCGTGCTCCAGCCAGTAGACGGCGCCGGGCGCGCGCCCGGCTCCCCCGGGCTGTGGCGTCTCCGGTGGCTGTGGCTGCGGTTCGTCCCGTGCCTGCGGTGGCTGTGTCATCCGCACGCCAGTCCTTCCAGTACGTCGGCGAGTGCCAGGACCCCCGCGGCGCAGTCGTCCTCCTCGGCCGATTCGGCCGGGGAGTGCGAGACACCGGTGGGGTTGCGTACGAACAGCATGGCGGTGGGGATCGATCCGGACAAAATACCCGCGTCGTGTCCCGCGCCGGTGGGCAGGACGGGGACGGAACGCGCGTCGGTGCCCAGCAGGCTCGCCAGTTCCTCGCGCAGGGCGTGGTCGAAGTCGACCACGGGGGTGAACGACTCGCGTACGACGCTCAGCTCGATACCGGCGGCCTCGGCGCTCTCCCGGGCGGCGGCCTCGATACCGGCGACGACCATGTCCAGCGAGGCCTGGTCAGCGGCGCGGGAGTCCAGCCAGCCACGGACGAGGGAGGGGATGGCGTTGACGCCGTTGGGTTCGACGGAGACCTTGCCGAAGGTGGCGAGGGCGCCGACGATCGCCGCCTCGCGGCGGGCGGCGAGCACGGTCTCGGCGTAGCTCAGCATCGGGTCGCGGCGGTCGGCGAGGCGGGTGGTGCCCGCGTGGTTGGCCTCGCCCCGGAAGTCGAACCGCCAGCGGCCGTGCGGCCAGATCGCCGAGGCGACCCCGACGGCGTCGCCCGACAGGTCGAGGGCGCGCCCCTGCTCGACGTGCAGCTCGACGAACGCGCCGATGCGGGCCAGCCGTTCGGGGTCCGCTCCGATGGCGGCCGGGTCGTGTCCTGCGGCCTCCATGGCCTGCGGCAGGGTGACGCCGTCGGCGTCGCGCAGGGCGTGCGCCTGGTCGAGGGTGAGCTGCCCGGCGGTCAGGCGTGAGCCGACGCAGGCGAGGCCGAAGCGCGCGCCTTCCTCGTCGCCGAAGTTGGCGATGGCGAGCGGCTTGCTGAACGTCGCTTCCCTGGCGCGCAGTTCGTCCAGGGCCGCGAAGGAGGAGACGACACCGAGCGGGCCGTCGAAGGCGCCGCCTTCGGGTACGGAGTCCAGGTGCGAGCCGGTGACGACGGCGTCACCGGCCAGGGGGTCGCCGAGCCAGGCCCACTGGTTGCCGTTGCGGTCCAGCTCGTAGGCCAGGCCGCGCAGTTCGGCCTGTTCGCGGAACCAGGCGCGGCAGTCGGTGTCGGCCGGGGTCCAGGCGTAGCGGCGGTAGCCGTGCGAGCCGGAGTCCCGGCCGACCGGGGCCAGTTCGCGCCACATCTGCTGGAAGGAGGGCACATTCGGAGAGGGGGTCACGCTCGGGGCGGAGGGCACGCTCATGCCGGGTCCTCCTCGCGCATCGGAACGCGGACGCCGCGCTCGTCGGCGACGCGCTCGGCGATCTCGTACCCGGCGTCGACATGGCGGATGACGCCCATGCCGGGGTCGTTGGTCAGGACGCGGCGGATCTTCTCGCCCGCCAGGGCCGTGCCGTCGGCGACCGTGACCTGTCCCGCGTGGATGGAGCGGCCCATGCCGACCCCGCCGCCGTGGTGGATCGAGACCCAGGAGGCGCCGGACGCCACATTGACCATGGCGTTGAGCAGCGGCCAGTCGGCGATGGCGTCGGAGCCGTCCAGCATGGCTTCGGTCTCGCGGTACGGGGAGGCGACGGAGCCGGCGTCGAGGTGGTCGCGGCCGATGACGACCGGCGCGGCCAGCTCGCCGCTCGCGACCATGTCGTTGAACCGCTCGCCCGCCTTGTCGCGCTCGCCGTAGCCGAGCCAGCAGATCCGGGCCGGCAGGCCCTGGAAGTGGACCCGCTCGCCGGCCATCTTGATCCAGCGGTGCAGGGACTCGTTCTGCGCGGAGTCGCCCGCAGGGAACAGTTCCAGGATCGCCTGGTCCGTCTTGTGGATGTCCGACGCCTCGCCGGACAGGGCGGCCCAGCGGAAGGGGCCCCTGCCCTCGCTGAACAGCGGCCTGATGTAGGCGGGCACAAAGCCGGGGAAGGCGAAGGCGCGCTCGTAACCGGCCAGTTGGGCCTCGCCCCGGATGGAGTTGCCGTAGTCGAAGACCTCGGCGCCCGCGTCCATGAAGCCGACCATCGCCTCCACGTGCCGGGCCATCGACTCGCGGGCCCGCGTGGTGAAGTCGGCGGGCTTCTCCGCCGCGTAAGCGGCCATGTCGTCGAAGTCGACGCCGAGCGGCAGATAGGCGAGCGGGTCGTGCGCCGACGTCTGGTCGGTGACGATGTCGACGGGGGCGCCTTCGGCGAGCATCCGGGGCAGCAGCTCCGCCGCGTTGCCGAGCAGCCCGATGGAGAGCGGCCTGCGGGCGTCGCGTGCCTCGACGGCGAGCTGGAGCGCCTGCTCCAGGCTGTCGGCCCGTACGTCGAGGAAGCGGTGCTCGATCCGGCGCTCGATGGCGCGCGGGTCGCAGTCGATACAGATGACGACGCCGTCGTTCATGGTCACGGCCAGCGGCTGCGCGCCGCCCATGCCGCCGAGCCCCGCGGTGAGGGTGATCGTGCCGGCGAGGGTCCCGCCGAACCGCTTGGCCGCGACGGCCGCGAACGTCTCGTAGGTGCCCTGGAGGATGCCCTGGGTGCCGATGTAGATCCAGGAGCCGGCCGTCATCTGGCCGTACATGGTGAGGCCGAGGGCTTCGAGGCGGCGGAACTCCTCCCAGTTCGCCCAGTCGCCGACCAGGTTCGAGTTGGCGATGAGCACCCGGGGCGCCCACTCGTGAGTCTGCAGCACGCCCACCGGACGGCCGGACTGGACGAGCATCGTCTCGTCCTGCTTCAGCGTGCGCAGCGTACGGACCATCGCGTCGAACGAGCGCCAGTCGCGGGCCGCCTTGCCCGTGCCGCCGTAGACGACGAGCTTGTCGGGGTGTTCGGCGACCTCGGGGTCGAGGTTGTTCTGGAGCATCCGCAGAGCGGCTTCCTGCGGCCATCCCAGGGCGCTCAGTTCCGTACCGCGCGGGGCCCGTACGGGGCGGGGACCTGACATGGCGATGCCTCCTCCAGGATGGAATGTTCAGCTGTTCATTCACATCCTTGCCGCTTGAATAGTTGTAGTCAACAGCGGCCGCGGCCATCAGGGATGATTGAGTCATGCACTCGAACACCGCAGAACCCGCAGCCCACCACGCCACAGCCGCCGCAGCCCGCCGCGACCTGGCCGTGCGCGCCGCGGTCGAACAAGGCCTGATCAACGATGCCGAGCCGGTCGTCGCCCTGCTGGACGTGGCGGGGGTACGCGCGTCGGCCGACGCGCTCCGTACGGCCTTCGCCGACGCGACCGCCGAGGGCACGGCCGTCCTGCACGCCTTCGCCGTGAAGGCGGCCCCGCTCGTGCCCGTACTGCGACTGCTCGACCGGCAGGGCATCGGCGCCGAGGTCGCGAGCCCCGGCGAGCTGGCCCTCGCCCGCGCGGCCGGCGTCCCGCCGCGGCGCACCGTGCTCGACTCCCCCGCCAAGACCCTCGGCGAGCTGCGCGAAGCCCTCGCGCTCGGCATCGCGGTCAACGCCGACAACCCGCAGGAGCTGGCCAGGCTCGACGGTCTCGTCAGTTCGGCCGCCACCCGCTCCCCGCTCGGCCTGCGGGTCAACCCGCAGACCGGCGGCGGCTCCATCGGCGCGCTGTCCACGGCGACCGCGACGTCCAAGTTCGGCGTAGCGCTGCGCGACGAGGGCGCCCGCGCCTGGGTCCTGCGGGCCTTCGCCGAGCGGCCCTGGCTGTCCCGGCTGCACATCCACTCCGGCTCCCAGGGCGTCGCGTTCGCCCGCATGGCGCAGGGCGTGCGCGAGGTGTACGAGCTGGCCGAGGGGATCAACGCGGCGGCGGGCCGCCGGCAGATCGACACCCTCGACATCGGCGGCGGCCTCCCGGTCAACTTCGCCTCCGACGAGGAGACGCCGACCTACGCCGACTACGCCCGGCTGCTGAAGGAGACCGTCCCCGGGCTGTTCGACGGCCGGTACGGGCTCGTCACCGAGTTCGGCCGCTCCCTGCTCGCCAAGCACGGCACCGTCCTCGCCCGCGTCGAGTACACCAAGTCGGCGGGCGGCCGGCCGATCGCCGTCACCCACGCGGGCGCGCAGATCGCCACCCGCACCGTCTACGACCCGGCCTCCTGGCCGCTGCGCATCGCCCCGTACGACGCGAAGGGCCGGCCCAGGACGGGCGCGGCCGTGGCGCAGGACGTCGCGGGCCCCGCCTGCTTCGCCGGCGATCTGCTCGCCGAGAACCGGGAGCTGCCGCTGCTGGCGCAGGGCGATCTCGTGGCGGCCCTCGACACCGGCGCGTACTACTTCTCGAACCACTACGCGTACAACAGCCTTGCCAGGCCCGGTATCTACGGCTTCAGCACGGCGCAGGACGGGTCGGTGCGGTTCGCCACCGTCCGGGCGGCGCAGACGGTCGCCGAGATCGTCGCGGAATCGGGCGGCGCACTGGCGGACGCCCTGCTGACGGACTGACCCCCTCCGGAACAGACCGGGCGCGCCCGGAACACCCCCGGCCTCGGGACATGCGCGGGGCGGACTTTATCTCCTAAGCGCATGTTCCGATGGAAAATGCCACAACTTCCTCTCCCCTTGCGAACGTTGCGTAATCTCGCGGTCACAGCTCCGTACGACTGTGCGCCTGCGCGACCGACTTGGGAGGGGAGTCCGCGTGCCCGGAATCGACGCATGCCTGGAAGAGGCCATGGGCCTGCCGGGGGCGCGCGGAGCGGCCGTCGTCGACTGGACGAGCGGCCTCGCGCTCGGCACCGTGGGGGAATCCCCCAACGGCGACCACGAGGCCACGGCGGCCGAGACGGCCGAACTGGCCAGGGCCGCCGCCGAGTACACCGCGTTCGCGCCGCTCCCCTCGCTCCACCAGCCTGACCGGGGCGCGGCGGCCGACGGCGACAAGGGACCGCCGGTCGAGGACCTGATCGTCACGACCCGCACGGGCTACCACATCCTGTGCTTCGTCGAGACGACGTTCGACAGCAGTGTGTTCCTGCACCTCTGGCTCGACCGGGACACGGGCAATCTCGCCCTGGCCAGGCTGCGGTTGCAGCAGCTCGCCGAACGGATGGTGCTCGGATGACCCCGAACACCGCAAGCCCGAACACCGCAGCCCCGAACACTGCCGCGCCGAACACCTCGACGGCCACGGCAAGTTCCACCGTCTCCCCCATGCTCCTGCGGCTCGCGGACGAGCGGGCCACCGGCGCGCTGCTGCGCGACCACGGCACGCTCTATCTCGTCGACGGACTCGTCGTCCACGCCGAGAGCCCGGCGGCGCCCGGTATCGATGTCCTGCTGACCGCGGGCGGCCGGCTCGCCCGGTCGGGCTGGGAAGAGGCGGTCGACCAGGCGGGCGCCCGCCGCGAGGTCGGCAGATATCTCGTCGACAGCGGCCGGATCGGCGGCGGCGAGCTGGAGATCTGCCATCTCGGCGCGCTCTTCGACGCGGCGTTCTTCGCGCTCGCGCCGGGCAGCGGACCCACCAGGTTCCGCTACGGCGTCGCGCACTGGATGGGTACGGTACGGCCCGTGGCGGCCGCCGCCGTCGAACGCGAGACGCTGCGCCGCCGCGAACTCCTCGACCAGGTCTGGCCGTACGCGGCCGTCGACACCGCGCCGGTCGTGGCGCGCGGCCCCGCCCCCGGACAGCTGGTCACCCGCAGGCAGCGCGCCCTGCTGGAGCTGGCCGACGGGGTGCGGACCCCGGCGGCCATCGCCTGGACGCTGGGCAGGCCGGCCTTCCACACCCTCCTCGACGTACGCAGGCTGGCGGCGGCCGGTCTGGTCGACACTCCCGACGAACCGGTGACCACCTCACCGGGGACGGTTCCCTCCTGGGTCGCGACGCTCTCCGCCGACCCGGACATCGCCCTGTTACGCCGGCTACGCGACGCCCTGGAGGCAAGCCTGTGACCGCCCGCCCCGATGACACGGCGTGTCCCCCCGACCCGGCGAGCCCCAAGGACCCCGCATGCTCCAAGGACCCGGCATGCCCCGCCGAAACAGCAGCGACGCCGTCATGAGGCGCACCCTGCGGCAGCGTGCCGAGAGGAGACAGCTGATGACCGCGGAAGCCGACGTACTCGGCGAACTGAGACGGCTGAGGGCCCGGCTCCCCCAGCTCACCGGCGCACTCGCGGCGAGCGCCGACGGCCTCGTACTCGCCCAGGAGACGGCCGGCACCGAGGCCGAGAGCGTGGCCGCGCTGACCGCGGCGGCCCTGGGCGTCGCGCAGCGGCTGACCGAGACCACGGGACAGGGCGGCTTCCGCGAGCTGCTCGTCCGTGGCGAGCTGGGTTACGTCGCCACGTACGCGGCGGGCTCGACGGCGGTCCTGACGCTCCTGGCCGAGCCACGCATCAATGTGGGCCGGCTCCATCTGGAGGCCCGCAGGTCGAGCGCCCGCATCGGCGAGCTGGTCGACGGCGCCCTCGACCGATTGGAGAACGCCTGACCCATGACTCCTCCCGCCCCACCGACACCCTCCACGCCCTCCCAACCCCCCGCGTCAGCTCCCACCCGAACAGCCCGGCCGTCCCGGGCATCCACCAGACGGAAAGGCAGTGCGACATTCATGGCGAACACAGAAGCCGCCCTCAAGGAAGCCACCACCACCATCGACGGCGCCCTGGGGGCCGCCCTCGTCGACTACACGAGCGGTATGGCGCTCGGCACGGTCGGCGGCGGCAAGGACCTGGATCTGACGGTGGCGGCAGCGGGCAACACGGACGTGGTGCGCGCCAAGGTCCGCACCATGGAGATGCTCGGCCTCAAGGAGGAGATCGAGGACATCCTGATCACCCTCGGCACCCAGTACCACCTGATCCGGCTGCTCAAGGGCCGCGGGAACAACGGCCTGTTCCTCTATCTGGCGCTGGACAAGAGCCGGGCGAACCTGGCGATGGCCCGGCACCAGCTCGGGAAGATCGAGAACGAGCTGGAAGTCTGAACAGCTCCAACGGCCAGGGCCTCACCAGCCACGGCCTCGGTGGCTACGGCCTCACCGGCCGGCGCGGCGCCGTGCCCCACCGGGCACGGCGTCGCCGGCGCCGACCCCCGTCGTCCGGTACCCCTTGACCTGCTTGCCGACCGGGCGCCCCGACCCGGCCCAGTCGGTACGTACCCACAGCAGCGCGTCGTCGCGGCGCTCCAGCCGGCCCAGCCAGGCCGCCTTGAGCCACAGCCCGACACCGGCGCCCGCCAGCATCCCGCCACCGGCTCCGGGGACGGCAAGGGCGCTCGCCAGCGCGGCGACGAACCCGCCGGCCAGCCACCACCGATGGGCCTTGCGCCAGTTCCGCAGGGTCACGGCCCGGTCCTGGAGGTAGTCGAACTTCCCCGCTCGCGAGGCCCGTCCGGCCCAGGCGGTGTACTTGCCGCGTCTGATCAGCAGCACGGCGCCCGCGCACACCACGAACAGCGCGGCGCCCGCGTACACCCCGACCCTGCGGCCGGTCAGACCCGGGACCAGCAGCCCCAGCCCGGCCGCCGCCACCCCCAGCCACCACAGGGGAGCCGCGCCCGCCCGTACGATCACCGCCACCCGCACCAGCGACTGCCCGCCGCGTCCCGCCCGCCCCACGATCTGTCTCCTCCGCCTCGACGTCCCGACGTGGCGGGGAGATTAATAGCGCTCTCTGAACTTTCTCTGAGCATTCTCTGAGAGCGGCATCAGCCGAGCGGGCGCCATCAGTCAGCGGCGGCGTCAGTCGACGAACAGTCCGCGCGCCGCCGCCCCCGCGTCGAACTCCTCCAACCGCGCCTGCGCCTGCGGCAGGTCGTCGCACATCGCCTCCAGCAGCACCCGCCCCAGCAGCATCGGCGCGCACGCCGTGTCGAAGGCGAGGCCGGTGCCGACGGCCGCCGGGATCAGCAGATCGCTGTGGCCGGCCACGGGCGCGAACGCCGAGTCGGCGACGGTGATCACCGTCAGCCCCGTCGAGCGCGCGTACGCCAGCGCCTCCACGACCTCCCGCGGGTGGCGCGGCAGGGCGAAGCAGAGCAGCGCGCTCGCGCCGGCCCGTCTGGCGGCGTCGATCCGGTCGGTCAGCATCGTGCCGCCCTCGTCCAGCAGCCGTACGTCGGGGTGGACCTTGGCGGCGAAGTACGCGAAGCCGCGCGCCTGTGAGGACGCGGCGCGCAGGCCGAGGACCGGCAGCGCGGCGGAGGCGGCGAGCAGCCGTCCCGCCCGCTCCACCAAAGCAGGGTCGGCGAGCAGTTCGGCGAGCCTGCGCAGATTCTCGATCTCGCCCTGCACGGCCTGCTGGTACTCGTTGTACGTGGCCTCCCGGTCGGCGGCGGGCCCGGCCGGTACGACCTCCCGGAGGTGGCGGCGGAGCGCGGGATAGCCGTCGAAGCCGAGCGCGACGGCGAACCGGGTGACGGAGGGCTGGCTGACCCCGGCGAGGTCGGCCAGTTCGACGCTCGAAAGGAACGGCACCTCGGCGGCCCTGCGCACCATGCTGTGCGCGATGCGCCGCTGGGTGGGGGTGAGCCGGTGGCCCTCGAAGAGCTGTTGCAGTCGGGCGGCCGAGCTGTCGCTCATGCGATCCACCTGGTCTTCTCATCCGTCGTCAGCTGGGGGAACTGGTCGAGCAGCGCCGCGGCGCGGGTGACGTCGTCGGTCAGCGGCCGGTCGGCGAGCGTGTCGTCGAGTACGGCTTCGGCCAGCGCGAAGGCCCTGCCGACCGGCAGCGATTCGGCGGGGCGCAGGTCGCGCATCCGCAGGGCCCGTACGGCGGCGACGAGTTCGCAGCCGACGACGAGCCGGTACGCGTGAGTGGCCCGCAGGGTCTGCCGCGCGGCCAGCGAGGCGAAGCTGGCCTGCTCCTCCACGCCCCGGGACAGTACGGCATGGCCGAGCGAGGCGGGCGCCGAGTAGGCGCGCAGGTCGCCGAGGGCCGCGCCGGCCGCGTACTCCAGGATCATCACGCCGGACCCGGCCGGTTCAGGGTCGGCGAGGAAGGGCCGCAGCCGGGTGAAGGCGGGTTCGTTCAGCGCGGAGAGCCGGGAGGTGGAGAGCCGGGCGATCTGCACCAGTGAGAGTCTGAAGTGGTCGAGCGCGAGGGCGAGTTGGGCGAGGTAGAAGCCGCCGTGGTGGTAGGCGGCCGGGATCGGGTCGCGCTCGGTCCCGGCCATGATCAGCGGGTTCTCGGCCGCCGCGTTGATCTCGACGGCCAGCACGTCCTCCAGCGCGTCGGCCGCGTCGCGCGCCGGGCCGTGGATCTGCGGGACGCAGCGGAAGCCGTACGGGTCCTGGATCCGGCCGAGCGGCGGTCCCGGCCGGTCGGGGGCGCCGAGGATGCGGCGCATGTCCGCGGCGACGGCGTACGAACCGGGGTGCGGGCGCGCGGCGTGCACGGGCTCCGCGTACGCCTCGTACGAGCCGTCGACGGCCAGCAGCGAGAGCGCGGCGACGAGTTCGGTGGCGGCGACCAGCTTGCTCAACTCGGCGAGCGCGAGGGCGGACTGACCGAGCGTCAGGGCGTTGCTGCTGATGAGGGCGAGCGCGTCGTTGTTGTCGAGGGGCTGGGCCTGCGGGGCGGGGCCGCCCTGCCAGGGGTGTTCGCCGACGAGCGCGAGGCCCAGTTGGGCGAGGGCGGCGATGTCACCGGTGCCGACGGAGCCGAATTCGTTGACGAGCGGATAGGCGCCGCTCTCCATGGCCTCGCACAGCGCGGTGACGACGGTGGGCCGCAGCCCGGCGCCGCCGGCGAGGAGCTGGTTGGCGCGGACGGCGAGCATCGCGCGGACCTCGCGGGCGGGCAGCTGTTCGCCGATGGCGCCGGCGTGGCTGCGCAGCAGTCGCAGTCCGTGGTCGGCCGCCGCTCCGGTGGGTACGGATTCGGTGCGGTTGGCGCCGACGCCGGTGGAGCGTCCGTACACCCGGCCGGACGCCGCGAGCTCACGTGCGGCATGCCAGCTCCGTTCGACACGCTTCATGGCGGCGGAGCCGGGTACGGGTCGGGCTGCGCCCTCTGCGAGGCGTACGACATCGGCGACCGGGAGGCTCTGTCCGTCCAGCACGACCACGGCTGCGGTACCGGCCGATGTGTCCGTCAGGTGGGACGACATATAGGTGAATACCTCCTTCTGCGGACAGTGCGTCTTGCCCTTCGGCCGATCGTCATCAGCCTTTTACCTCGGGGCATTGACAATCTATTCAGTCACCCAGAACTCTGCATGACCATATGCAAACCCGGCAAGGGACGAGTGATGATCAAATTCGACGCGGTGAACAAACGGTTCCCGGGCGGCACCACGGCGGTTCACGACCTCACCCTGGACATGCCGGACGGCGAGGTCACGGTGCTGGTCGGCTCCTCCGGCTGCGGCAAGACGACGACCCTGCGCATGATCAACCGAATGGTGGACCCGACGTCCGGCACCATCACGCTCGGCGGTAAGGACGTGCTGCGCCAGGACGCCGCCGAACTGCGGCGCGGCATCGGCTACGTCATCCAGCAGTCGGGGCTCTTCCCGCACCGCACGGTCCTCGACAACATCGCGACCGTGCCGCTGCTGCTGGGCTGGGGCCGCAAGAAGTCCCGCGCCCGCGCCGCCGAGCTGCTGGAGCGGGTCGGTCTCACGGCCGATTCGGGCAAGCGCTACCCGCACCAGCTCTCCGGCGGTCAGCAGCAGCGCGTCGGCGTGGCCAGGGCGCTCGCCGCCGACCCGCCGGTGCTGCTGATGGACGAGCCGTTCGGCGCCGTCGACCCCGTGGTGCGCACCCAGCTCCAGGACGAGCTGCTGCGGCTGCAGAAGGACCTGCACAAGACGATCGTCTTCGTCACCCACGACATCGACGAGGCGGTACGGCTCGGTGACCGGATAGCCGTCTTCCGCACCGGCGGCCACATGGTGCAGTGCGCCGAACCCGCCGAACTGCTGGCGAGCCCGGCGGACGAGTTCGTCGCCGGCTTCCTCGGCGCCGAACGCGAGCTGAAGCTGCTCTCGCTCGTCACCCTCGACGGCGTACCGCAGCAGCGCGCCACGACCGTACGGGCCGACGAGCCCGCGCCGCTGCCCGGCACCGGACCGCATCTGGTCATATCGGCGGCCGGCGAGCCG
>NZ_JTIY01000001.1:3248292-3250264 GCF_000818175.1 Streptomyces sp. AcH 505 | reverse complement strand
CGACCCCGGCACCGCGGTACGCGGCGAGCCGGCCGGTGCGGCCCCGCTGGGCCCGGTGCGTCCGCTGCGCGACACGGACACCCTGCTCGCGGCGCTGAACGAGTCGATAGCCGCGCCCGCGGGTCTGGTGGCGCGCGTCGACGCGGCCGGGGTGCTCACGGGCGTCACCTCGCGCGAGACGGTCCACGGACACGCGGGCAGCAGACACCGCGAGGCGGCGAAGGCCGCGGTCGCGGCTGTACCGGTCGCGGAACCGGCCGGGGACGCCGCCGTATGACCATCGAGTGGGCGTGGATATCCGACCACGCGAGCGATCTCACCACCCTCAGCGTCTCCCATCTCGAAGCGGCCCTCAGCGCCGTCTTCTTCGGCCTGGTCATCTCGCTGCCGCTGGCCGTCCTCGCGCACCGGGTACGCCCGCTGCGCGGCTTCCTGCTCGGGCTCTCCAACGTCCTGTTCACGATCCCGTCCATCGCCGTGTTCGTCCTGCTGCTCCCGGTCTCCGGGCTCACCCGCACCACGACCGTCATCGGCCTGACGATCTACACGCTCGTCGTGCTGCTGCGGAACACCGTCGAGGGCCTGGACGCCGTACCGGCGAGGACCCGTGAGGCGGCCGTCGCCATGGGCACCCGCCCGCTGCGGATGCTGCTGACCGTGGAGCTGCCGCTCGCCCTGCCCGTGATCATGGCGGGGGTGCGGATCGCGACCGTCATGTCCATCTCGCTCGTCAGCGTCGCCACGTACATCGGTGACGGCGGCCTCGGCCAGCTCTTCACCGACGGCTTCCAGCGCGACTTCGCCACCCCCGTGATCGCCGGTGTCGTGCTGACCCTGCTGCTCGCCCTGGTCGCCGACGCGCTGCTGGTCGGCGTGCAGTACCTGCTCACGCCCTGGACCAGGCGGCGGCACGCAGCGGACGGGAGGGCCTGACCCGCCATGTACGAACTCTTCAAGAACCTCGCCCACTGGCTGGTCTCCGGCGATCAGTGGTCAGGGGCCGACGGCATCGGCCACCGGCTCGCCGAACACCTCCAGTACTCCCTGCTGGCGACGCTGATCGCCGCCGTCATCGCGCTGCCGGTCGGCCTGCTCATCGGGCACACCGGACGCGGCGCCTTCCTCGCCATCAACCTGTCCTCGTTCGGCCGCGCCCTGCCCACCGTCGGTCTGGTCGTCCTGGTCTTCCTGGCCGGCGGCCTGTCGATGCTGCCGGTGTACGTCGCGCTGGTCGCGCTCGCCGTGCCGTCCATCGTGACCAACACGTACGCGGGCATGACCGCCGTCGACCCGGAGGTACGGGACGCGGCGCGCGGCCAGGGCATGCGCGGCCACCAGGTCCTGCTGCGCGTCGAGATCCCGCTGGCGCTCCCCCTGATCATGACCGGGCTGCGGCTCGCGCTGATCCAGGTGGTGGCGACGGCGACCATCGCCGCGTACGTCAGCTTCGGCGGGCTCGGCCGGTACGTCTTCGACGGCCTGGCCCAGCGCGACCTCGTCCAGGTGCTGGGCGGTGCCGTGCTGGTCGCGGTCGTCGCCGTCGTCCTCGACCTGGCCCTCTCCGGACTCCAGCGCGTCCTCTTCCGTCACCGCACCGCCTCATGAGGAGAACCCCCATGACCTCGTCCATGAACCGCAGGGCGCTGCTCGGCGGGATGCTCGCCGCCGCGTCCGTACCCGCACTCGCCGCGTGCAGCAGCGGCATCACCTCGCTCGACGGCGGAGGGGGCGGCACCGCCGGCGGCGGCTCCAGCTCCGGCGGACTCGTCATCGGAACCGCCAACTTCACCGAGAACCAGATCCTTGGCTATCTCTACGCGGCCGTGCTGGGCGCGGCAGGCGTCAAGACGACCGTCCGCCCCAACCTCGGCACCCGCGAGATCCTGATCCCCGCGCTCAAGGGCGGGGACATCGATCTGCTCCCCGAGTACCAGGGCTCGCTGCTGCTCTACCTCGACAAGAAGTCCACGGC
>NZ_JTIY01000001.1:3241606-3248267 GCF_000818175.1 Streptomyces sp. AcH 505 | reverse complement strand
AAGGGCGGGGACATCGATCTGCTCCCCGAGTACCAGGGCTCGCTGCTGCTCTACCTCGACAAGAAGTCCACGGCGAGCGAGGCGGGCGAGATGCAGAACGCCCTGACGCTGGCGCTCCCGGCCGGTCTGCAGGTCCTGCCGTACGGGGTCGCCGAGGACGCCGACACCTTCGCCGTGACCCGCGAGACCGCCGCCAAGTACGGGCTGAAGTCGCTCGCCGACCTGGCGAAGCACAACGGGAAGCTGGTGCTGGGCGCCGCGGCCGAGATGAAGACCCGTCAGGTGGGGGTGGTCGGGCTGAAGGACGTGTACGGCGTGGAGCTGAAGGAGTTCAAGTCCCTCGACTCGGACGGGCCGCTGGTCAAGGGCGCGCTGAAGAAGGGCGACATCGACATCGCCAACCTCTTCACCACCGACACCGACATCGCGTCCGAGGGGTGGGTGCCGCTGAGCGACCCCAAGCATCTGATACCCGCGCAGCGCGTCGTCCCGCTGATCGCCGACCGCAAGGCCGACTCGACCGTGCGCAAGGCGCTGGCGCGGCTCGGCAACACGCTGACGACGAAGGACCTCACCGCGCTCAACAGCAAGGTCGACAAGGACAAGAAGGACCCGGACGACGTCGCGAACGAGTGGGCGAAGGCCCACGGCCTGACGAAGAAATAACGGGCGCTGGAGCCTGCCTCAGCGCGAAGAGGGGGGTTAGCACCACTGCACGGAACGCGCTCTCCTTCGTACGGTTACGCCTATGGAAGCCCGCGACCCTGAGCTCAAGAAGGAACTCGACGCCCACCTCCAGGCCCGCAGCGAGCTGGGCGCCGAGTACGAGCCCGCCCTCATCGAGTCGTTCCTGGAGAAGGTCGAGCAGCGGCTGGACGGCGTGGTCGACCAGCGCGTCCGGCGTCAGCTCGCCGAACAGCAGATGGTCGTCGCCCGTGGCCCCCGGCCGCCCGCCTCGTCGGGCGAGGGGTTCGGCGAGCGCTTCGGATTCGGGATCATCTCGCTGATCCTGGCGATCCCGCTCTCCGCCATAGCCGCCGTGAACGCCGATCTGCCCGGTCTGATCGTGGCCTGGGCCGGCATCTGCGGGGTGAACGTGGTGTACGCGCACCGCGGGGTGCCCTGGGCGCGCAGGCGGCACGGCGAGAAGTCCGACTGGGAGGACTGAGCCGCCCAGGCGCCGACGACGGACAAAAGAAGAACGCGGGGACCGCCGCACCCCCGTTACCGGGGGGCGGGACGACGGCGGTCCCCGCGTAAGCGACACGGTCCGGGCCAGGGCCGGAGGTCGTGTCCTGGCGTCGAGGAGGTCCGGGAGCCGCTCCGTTGTCCTTGACGCCGACAACGACCAATGTGCCTGACGCGTGTTAAGCCCATGCTGCGTGGACGTGTCGCGCTCGTACCACTCTCGCGAACCCGCGAAACCAGCTGTTATTCACAGCTCATTTCACACCTGTGGAGAGGAACGCGAGCAGATCCTGCCTGCTCACGACCCCTGTCGGCTTGCCCTCCACCAGGACGATCGCCGCGTCGGCGCCCTCGGGACCGCTCAGCGCCGACATCAGGTCCGCGACCGGCTCACCCGAGCCGACCTGCGGAAGCGGCTGCGACATGTGCTTGTCCAGCGGGTCGGTGAGCGAGGCGCGCTGGGTGAACAGCGCGTCGAGGAGTTCCTTCTCCACGACCGAGCCGATCACCTCGGCGGCCATCACGTCCGGATGTCCCGCGCCCGGCTTCACGATGGGCATCTGGGACACGCCGTACTCGCGCAGCACCTCGATCGCCTCGCCGACCGTCTCCTCCGGGTGCATGTGGACGAGGTGCGGGATCGTGCCGCCCTCCTTGTGCTTGAGCACGTCCACCACGGCCGCGGCGTCGCCGCCGTGGTCCAGGAAGCCGTAGTCGTTCATCCACTCGTCGTTGAAGATCTTGCTGAGGTAGCCGCGCCCGCTGTCGGGCAGCAGCACCACCACGACGTCGTCGGGGCCGAGCCCCTCCGCCACCTTCAGCGCCGCCACGACGGCCATGCCGCAGGAGCCGCCGACGAGCAGGCCCTCCTCCTTGGCCAGCCGGCGCGTCATCTGGAAGGAGTCCTTGTCGGAGACGGCGATGATCTCGTCCGTGACCGTACGGTCGTACGCGCTCGGCCAGAAGTCCTCACCGACGCCCTCGACCAGGTACGGCCGGCCCGAACCGCCCGAGTAGACCGAGCCCTCGGGGTCGGCGCCGACGACGCGGACCTGCCCCTCGCTGATCTCCTTGAGATAGCGGCCGGTGCCCGAGATCGTGCCGCCCGTGCCGACGCCTGCGACGAAATGGGTGATTTTCCCTTCCGTCTGGTCCCACAGTTCGGGACCTGTCGTCTCGTAGTGCGAGCGGGGGTTGTTCGGGTTGCTGTACTGGTCCGGCTTCCAGGCGTTCGGCGTCTCGCGGACCAGCCGGTCGGAGACGTTGTAGTACGAGTCCGGGTGGCTGGGGTCGACAGCGGTGGGGCAGACGACGACCTCGGCGCCGTAGGCCCGCATCACATTGATCTTGTCGGTCGACACCTTGTCAGGGCAGACGAAGACGCACTTGTAGCCCTTCTGCTGGGCCACGATGGCCAGCCCGACGCCGGTGTTGCCGCTCGTCGGTTCCACGATGGTGCCCCCGGGGGGCAGCTCACCGCTCTGCTCCGCCGCCTCGATCATGCGCAGCGCGATCCGGTCCTTCACCGAACCGCCGGGGTTGAAGTACTCGACCTTGGCCAGGACTGTCGCCTGAATGCCCGCGGTCACGCTGTTCAGTTTCAACAGCGGGGTATTGCCAACAAGACTGATCATCGAGTTGTGGAATTGCACCGTTTTATCTCCGGGGTCTCCGTGATGGTCCGGCCAGCGTATGCGTAGCGGGACGGGATTGGGTGAGAGTCCTTTCGGGGCAGTTAGCTGGTGTACGTGCGGGCGAGGAGGAGGTGGCTCGGACTGTGTCAAGGGCGAGAGTGGCACGGCGGATCGCTGCGGGCGCGGCTTACGGCGGCGGAAGCATCGGTCTGATCGGGGCGGCGGGCATGGGTGTGCTGCTGGCGGAGGTCCAGCTGGCGAAGCGGTCGGTGGGCGGCGGGGTCGCTCCCGTACCGCCCAGCGCGGACGGCTGGTACGGGGCGCTGTTCGGGTCGATGGAGCCCGTCCGGATGAGCATGCTCGGCGATTCGCTGGCGGCGGGCCAGGGCGTACGGCGCGCCGGACAGACGCCGGGGGCGCTGCTGGCGTCGGGGCTCGCCGCCGTGGCCGAGCGGCCCGTGGACCTGTGGAACGTGGCACTGCCGGGAGCCAGGTCGGACGATCTGGACCGCCAGGTCTCGCTGCTGCTCGCCGATCCGGCCCGGATCCCCGATGTCTGCGTGATCATGATCGGCGCCAACGATGTCACGCACCGGATGCCTGCCACCGAGTCCGTCCGCCTGCTGTCGGCCGCGGTACGGAGGCTGCGTACGGCCGGCGCGGAGGTCGTCGTCGGCACCTGCCCCGACCTGGGCACGGTCGAGCCGGTGTACCAGCCGCTGCGCTGGCTGGCCCGGCGGGCGAGCCGGCAGCTGGCGGCGGCGCAGACGATCGTGACGGTCGAGCAGGGCGGCCGTACGGTCTCGCTCGGCGACCTGCTGGGCCCCGAGTTCGAGGCGCATCCGAGGGAGCTGTTCGGCCCGGACAACTTCCACCCCTCGGCCGAGGGGTACGCGACGGCCGCGATGGCCGTGCTGCCCTCGCTCTGCGCGGTGCTCGGCCTGTGGCCGGAGACGGACCAGCTGGACGTCACGCGCGACGAGGACGTGCTGCCGGTCGCCAAGGCGGCGTCCGCCGCGGCCGCCCAGGCGGGTACGGAGGTCACCGGCGTACGGGCGCCGTGGGCACTGCTGAAGCACCGCAGGCGCCGCCATCTGGCGTCCCCGGCGGACGAGGAGGCGACGGCGACGACGCAGGTACGCCCGGCCTGAGCGGACCGGGGCGGCCCGAGCGGCTTGCGCGGGCCGGACGGGCGGGTGGCCCGGTCGCGCGGCGCGGCCACGCGGCCCGGTCGCGCGGTGCGGTGGCACAGACCGGTGTGGGTACACCGGTGCGGTTGCACAGTGGGTGCACAATCGAGTGAGCAAGCGCTTAGAAAAGAGGCCCGCATCACACGTCCGGTCCGGTGACCCCGGCCCTACGTGCGGGTAACTTCCCACTGAGTCAGCCTTCTCCCCTCTGGAGCCGTGATGCCCGAAGCCGTGATCGTTTCCGCCGCCCGCTCCCCCATCGGCCGCGCTTTCAAGGGCTCGCTCAAGGAGCTGAGGCCGGACGACCTGACCGCCACGATCATCCAGGCCGCACTGGCCAAGGTGCCCGAGCTGGACCCGGCCGGCATCGACGACCTGATGCTCGGCTGCGGGCTGCCGGGCGGCGAGCAGGGCCACAACCTCGGCCGGATCGTCGCCGTCCAGATGGGGATGGACCATCTGCCCGGCTGCACGATCACCCGCTACTGTTCCTCGTCGCTCCAGACCTCCCGGATGGCGCTGCACGCCATCAAGGCGGGCGAGGGCGACGTCTTCATCTCGGCGGGCGTCGAGATGGTGTCCCGCTCGGTCAAGGGGTCGAGCGACGGGATGCCGGACACCCACAACCCGCTGTTCGCCGACGCCGAGGCGCGCACGGCCGCGGTCGCAGGGAGCGGCGCCGACAGCTGGCACGACCCGCGCGAGGACGGTCTGGTGCCCGACGCGTACATCGCGATGGGCCAGACCGCCGAGAACCTGGCCCGGCTCAAGGGCGTCACCCGCGAGGACATGGACGAGTTCGGCGTACGCTCCCAGAACCTCGCGGAGGAGGCCATCAAGAACGGCTTCTGGCAGCGCGAGATCACGCCTGTGACGACCCCGGACGGCTCGGTGGTGGCGGCGGACGACGGACCGCGCGCGGGGGTCACCCTGGAGGGCGTACAGGGCCTCAAGCCGGTCTTCCGCCCGGACGGCCGGGTCACGGCGGGCAACTGCTGCCCGCTCAACGACGGCGCCGCCGCGCTGGTCATCATGTCCGACACGAAGGCGCGCGAGCTGGGCCTGACCCCGCTGGCCCGCATCGTCTCCACCGGCGTCACCGGCCTGTCGCCCGAGGTCATGGGGTACGGCCCGGTCGAGGCGTCCCGCCAGGCGCTCTCCCGCGCCGGTCTGACCGTGGACGACATCGACCTGGTCGAGATCAACGAGGCGTTCGCCGCGCAGGTGATCCCGTCCTACCGCGACCTGGGCATCCCGCTGGAGAAGCTGAACGTGAACGGCGGCGCCATCGCCGTCGGCCACCCCTTCGGCATGACGGGCGCCCGCATCACCGGCACGCTGATCAACAGCCTCCAGTTCCACGACAAGCAGTTCGGCCTGGAGACGATGTGCGTGGGTGGCGGCCAGGGGATGGCCATGGTGATCGAGCGGCTGAGCTGAGCGGTAGCGAAGGGTAGGGGGCGCCTGAGGGACGAAGGCGCCACCTGCCCGCAGCGGTCGCGAAGCTCAGCGCGACCAAGGAACACGTGCGGCTGAGCTGAGCGGTAGCGGAGGGTAGGGGGTGCCTGAGGGACGAAGGCGCCACCTGCCCGCAGCGGTCGCGAAGCTCAGCGCGACCAAGGATGCGTACGCCTCAGCTGACCGCCGGTGCACCCAGGGTGACCGCCCGACGCGTCAACCGCACCGAGCTTCAGCCGTGACTCAATCTCCCCCAGGATGTGACCTGTCCCTGGGGGAGATTCGTCTGTGCAGGTCAAAGCCATGACGGGGGCCCGACAAAGGCACAAAGACCTGTCCGGTTCGTGACGTAATGCACTGACGAGCGGTGCAGGCACACGCGAAGCTGATGTAGGAAGTCGGGGGATCGATCCGAATCGGGAGTAGTCAGTGAGCGCCATGTCTCTAGCCCTGCTGCTGACCACGGCCGCCGCCACGGCCGTGGGCGCTGCCGCCCTGCACGCCGCTCACGGGCTGCGTCGTCAGGTCACAGCGCTGCGCAGCGAACTGGCGGCGAACCCCGGCGGGCTGAGCGCCTCCGTACCGCAGGCCAGAACGGCAGGCACACCGACCGACGACATACGCACCGCCGTGGCGGAAGCCCTGGCGGAGGAGCGCGAGCGTGAGCTCGCCGAGGCGCGGGCCTTCTGGGCCGCGCAGGAGGCGCGCGACGCCGCCGACGCACCGTCGATGCTGGGCGGCCTCTCGGGCGCCCCGATCGAGGAGAACCCCTTCGCCGGACCGTTCTACGTGCCGCGCCAGGCGGACTTCGTCGGCCTTGAGTCGCTGGATCTCGACGCGGCCGAGGCGTACGACGACTTCCCCGAGCTGGGCGGGTTCGCCGACCCGGACCTCTCCGAGGTCAGTGAGATCACCGAGATACGCGAGGCGAGCGAGTTCGCCGAGGACTCGCCCGAGCTGGCCGCCGCCCGCCGCCGGCACCCCTCGCACCCGGACTTCGTGCCGGTGCAGACCCCGGTCGTCACCGACCACGAGCGCACCGTCGCCCGGCTCGAAGAGCTGGCGGCGACCCGTACGGCACTCGCCGACGTACGCCCGGGACCGCTCGGCACGCTCGACGTGTACGTCTTCGCCGACGGCACGACGCTCTGCATGACGCCGGGCCACCGGGAGACCGCCGAGCGGCTCCCC
>NZ_JTIY01000001.1:3213150-3241581 GCF_000818175.1 Streptomyces sp. AcH 505 | reverse complement strand
CCGAGCGGCTCGCCGACGCCCTGCGCGGCGGCGCCGCGCCGTACCTGCTCGGCGGCTCGGGCGTCTCGGGAGCGTACGCACTCACGTTCGCGTGCGGCGCGGACGGGTCGGCCGCTGCGACCGGCGCCGACGACGGCGAGCACGTCTACATCCTGGCCGACCGGGTCATAGCTTCGCTCTGACCACGGTCCGCTCCACCAGCCTCACGGCCTCGTCCAGTTCCTCCACGGACGGGGCCGTTCGCAGTGCTTCGGCCAGATCGCCCGCAGCCACGGTGACCTGGTCGGCGACCGCGAAGACCCCCGCGTCCGGCATGATCAGCGGCTCGGTTCCGGGAGCCTCAAGACGCTGGGCGCGTACGGCGAGTTCCCTCGCCAGCGCGAGCGCCTCGGCCGCCGCGCCACGCTGCAGCCTGCTCTGCGGGGCCGACCGCAGCCGGTCGGCGAATCGGTCGACTGCGGCCGTCAGGGGCGTGGTATCGAGCACGCCGCGACCCTACGCGCCCTTTCGGGACTGTTGCCAACAGGCCGCCGCTCAGGCACGGTGGCGTGCAGGACCACCAGTACGCGCAACGTATCCGGAGGCGCCGATGTCCCTTGTGTTTTCCGAAGAGACCCATCGCAACCTGCTCTCGCGCATCCCGCACTGCACCGGTCGTGAAGTGTCCGACTGGCTCCGCACGGTCGACGAAGGACCGGCCCTTTTCCGCTTCGAGGAGAAGGTGAGCTGGCTGAGGAGCGAACACGACCTCGCCTACGGCCACGCGAAGGCGATCGTCCACGAATACGACCTGCGCCGGGCCGCCCGCCGCTTCGGCTGACCCTGGCCTCAACCCCCGGACCCCCGGACTCCCGGACTCCCGGACTCCCGGACTCCCGGACTCCCGGACTCCCGGACTCCCGGACTCCCGGACTCCCGGACTCCCGACGAACGAGAAGGGGCCCGTGGACGTGTCGTCCACGGGCCCCTCTCGATACCTCGGGTCCGGCACTACATCAATTGTTGCCCTGGAGCAGCGACAGCAGCCGCAGCGCCTCCAGGTAGATCCACACCAGAGTGACCGTCAGGCCGAAGGCCGCCAGCCACGACTCCTCGCGCGGAGCGCCGTACGTGACGCCGTCCTCGACCTGCTTGAAGTCGAGCGCCAGGAAGCACGCGCCGAGCACGATGCCGATGATGCCGAACAGGATGCCGAGACCGCCGCTGCGGAAGCCGAGACCGTCACCGCCGCCGAAGGCCGCGAAGAGCAGGTTGACCACCATGAGCAGCAGGAAGCCCATGGCCGCCGCCATCACGAAGCCGTAGAACCGGCGCGTGACGCGGATCCAGCGCATCTTGTAGGCGATCAGCACACCGGCGAAGACCGCCAGCGTGCCGAGCACGGCCTGGGCCACCACACCCGGGGAGATGTACGTGGAGACCGTGTTGCTGATCACTCCGAGGAAAACGCCCTCGAAGGCCGCGTAGGCAAGGATGACCGCCGGGACGGGCTTGCGCTTGAACGACTGGATCATCGCGAAGACGAACGCCACCAGGGCGGCGCCGATGGCGATGCCGTACGACTTGCCGAGGCTTCCGCTGTCGACGGGGATCAGGACCCACGAGAGGACCGCCGTCAGGGCGACCGTGCCGAGCGTCATGGCGGTACGCGCCACCACGTCGTCGATCGTCATGGCACCCGAGCGCGGCGGCGCCTGCGGGTCACCGACCTGGGCGCCCTGCTGCGGGGCGTAAGGGTTCGTGGCGTACGGGTTGGCCCCTACGGCTTGGCCCCCGGCCTGCGGCGCCGCATTGAAGCCCGCATAGCCGTTGTCGCGGCTGAAGCCCCGTCGCGAGAAGACCGGGTTGCTGCTCCTCATCTCACTCCTTCATGGCCACCTTGCGCGGCCTTGGCACAAGAGTAATGCGAGAGCAAAGCGGACGCCCTAGTGCTCGGGGAGGATCTTTCCGAGATCGTGACGTCGCCGTCCCTCGTGTGTCCCTCCTGTTCCCCGCGCATACCGCTTACGACACCTGTGCGACACGGGTCACAGGCGTAGACAGGGACTGACGCGGGCAACCGGAGAGCGGGACTACTGCATCCCTCTGGAGGCACCCTCAGATGACAGTCAAAGGCGTGGACGTCGCGTCGTACCAGACCTCGACCTTCAGCACGGCGGGGCTCGCCTTCGTGTTCGTCAAGGCCACCGAAGGCACGACGTACACGAACCCGAAGATGACAGCGCAAGCCGCGCACGCCCGCAAAGCGGGCTGCGTGGTCGGTTTCTACCACTTCCTGCGGTCCGGCAACGTGAAGGCGCAAGCCGCGTACTTCGTCGAGCAGGCCGCTTCCGTGCAGGGCGATCCGCTGTTCGCCGACTGGGAGGATCCGGACGTCTCGAACTCCGCGAAGGACCAGTTCCTGGCGGAGGTGAAACGGCTGCGCGGCTCGACCCATCGCGTCGGGTTGTACTGCAACCGCGACTACTGGCTGAACCGCGACACGACGAGCCAGGCCGGCGACGCGCTGTGGATCGCCGACTATGTGACGGCGGGCAAGCCGCGCATCCAGGCCAAGTGGCTCTTCCACCAGTACACGGACGAGCCGCTGGACACGAACCGCGGCGCGTTCGCCGACAAGGCGGCGCTGCGCGCCTGGGCGGAGAAGTAACGGCGGGCCACCCGCGGCGTGCTACGCCTGCGTCCTACGCCTGCGGGTGGTCGAGCTCCTGGGCCAGCCGGCGCAGATGCGGGCCGTACTCGGGGTCGGCGAGCGCGGCGGCGAACTGGGCGGTGAGATACGCGAGCGGGTTGCCGGTGTCGTACCAACGGCCCTGGATGACCTGGCCGTACACGGCGCGGCTGCCCGCGTACGCGTTGATGGCGTCGGTCAGGTAGATCTCGCCGGTGCGGTGTTCCTTCCAGCGCTTGGTCTGTTCGCGCAGCTCGTCGATGATGCCGGGCGTGATGACGTAGCCGCCGATGGCGGCGAACGCCGACGGCGCGTCCTGCGGTTTCGGCTTCTCGACGAGGCCGGTGATCCGCAGCAGCCCGTCGTCGAGGTCCTCCTTGACGACGGGCACGCCGTAGCGCTGCGAGTCGGCGGGGTCCATCGGCATCAGGGCGAGCACGGGGCAGTTCGTCGCCTCGAACGCCCGGATGAGCTGCTGTGCGCGGGGTACGTCGGCGACGAACACGTCGTCGGGCCAGAGCACCAGCATCGGCTCGTCGCCGAAGTTACGGGCGGCGTTGAGCACCGGGGTGCCGTTGCCGTACGGGCCGTGCTGGTCGAGGTAGGTGATGTGCCCGAGCCTGGACAGCTCACCGACCTCCTCGACGGCGTCCGCGTAGGCGTCCTTGCCGTCGGCGCGCAGCTGCGTGACGAGGCCGGGGTTGGGCCGGAAGTGGTCCTGGATGAGGCCCTTGCCGCCGGAGACGACGATGGTGATGTCGGTGATGCCGGAGGCCACCAGCTCCCTGACGGTGTGCTCGATGACGGGCTTGTCGCCGACCGGAAGCATCTCTTTCGGCGTCGACTTCGTCAGCGGGAGGAGGCGGGAGCCGAGGCCGGCCGCGGGGATGACTGCTCTGCGGATCGTCGGGGCCATGCCACTCTCTCGATTCGGGGGCGCGCACCACACCGGTCGGCGGGACCTGTCTGACGCTACCAATGACCCGCGCGGGTCTTCGAAGCGAGGCACCCGTGTTCGTACGGTGTTCCCCCGGTGTTCCCCGCGGATTCCGGTCACGTTCCGCCCGGGGCGGGGACCCGACGGGCCCCGCCCCGACGAGCCACCGCCCCGGACGAGCCACCGCTCCCGCCGGCCGTCAGCCCAGCGGTGTGTCGAAGTTCTTCGCGGGGATGTCCTTGCCGTCCGACGTAGTGGCGGCGAGGCGCTTGTACCGCAGGACGAAGTGGTCCAGCTCCGTACCCGGCGTGAACGCGACCCAGCCGGTCGTGGTCTTCCCCGTCTCGGCGTCGTCGAGTGGCGGATATCCGGCCTTCTTGAGTTCGTCCTCAAGGATCGACGTGCTCGCCTGGTCGATCCCGTTGGGCGTATCCGTCAAATAGAAGGAATCGGCTCCGAACGAGTCGTAGTACTTCGCACTCGCCGTCACTTTCACGTTGACCAGGACGACCTGCTCGTCGGCCAGCGCCGAGTACTTGCTTTTCGCCGCGGCGGACGGCTGATACCCGCTCACATACTTGATGACGGTGGCCTTTTCGCCCATGACGTCATCGGTGAACGACTTGTTCACCGCGACAGGATCACCGGCCGCGGCACCGCCGCCACCAGCGGCCGAAGCGGAAGCCGCCGGGCTCTCGGCCCCGGCGCTGTCGTCACTCGGCGAGGAGACAGGAGCCGAGGAAGTCTGCTCGGCAGCACCCGAATCGTCGTCCTCGGGACCACAGCCGACGAGAAGCATGGACCCCGCCGCCAATGCCACAGCGGCAGGCAGGAATATACGGACACGCATAGCGCAAAACCCCCGAAGTCAATGCGAGCCCACCCTCCCGGTCAGTGAAGGATTCCCCGGACTCGCCCCGTATCACCGGTACTTGGTGACGCCACGGGAATATACAGGAGGGCGAAGTTCAGCCAATGGCGGGGTACGGCGCGGGAGGACACGACGAGGTCGCCCGGGGCCGGCCTTCGGGCGTGGCCTGGTGGATAAAGTCCCGTCATGACTGACCTCGTGCAGGTGTCCACAGCCACCGAGACCCGCGAACAGGCCGTCCAACTCGCCCAGTCCGTGGTGCGGCAGCACCTGGCGGCAGGGGCGCAGATCATCGGCCCTGTCACCTCGGTGTTCTGGCACGCCGGGGAGTTCGGCACGGGCGAGGAGTGGCACCTCCTCATGAAAACGCGCGCGGACCGCTACCCGGCCCTCGAAGCACACCTGTTGGAGCATCACCCGTGGGACAGCCCGGAGGTGAGCGCAGTCCCGATCGTGAACGGCTCGGAGAAGTGCCTCAGCTGGGTGGCGACGAACACCGCGCCGGAGTGAGCAGGTCACTTCACCGGAGAGACCGCACCGGCCCGCAGTACCGTTGACCGACAACCTTCTGGCGGGGGTGGCGGTGGGCATCACGAACGAGTCGGGCATGGGCGACCGCATCGCGGAGCTGCGCCGGCGGCGCGGCCTGACGCAGGAAGAGCTGGCCGAGCGGGCGGACCTGTCCGTCGATGTCATTCGCAAGCTGGAGCAGGGCCGGCGGAAGACAGCTCGGCTGACCAGCATCAACGCCCTCGCGGGTGCGCTGGACACCGAGCCGAGCTATCTCGTGGGCCAGCCCGGCACCTTCGAGACCAACGACGGGCCGGACGACGGCCTGCCGTCCGTCCTGGCTCTCCGGGAGGCCGTGTCCCCGGTCGCCGATCTGCTGGGCGGCGACGCCGATCCCGAGGACGTGCCCAGCATCGAGGCACTGCGGCTGGCCCTGGAGTCGACGGAAAGCATCCGCCGCGAGGGCCGCATGGGCGAGATCGGCGCACTGCTGCCGCAGCTCATCCGGGATGCCCGCGCGGCGGCGCACGCGTACACGGGCGCCGACGCCGCGGTGGCCAACTCGGTTCTGGCCGTCGCCTACCAGGTCGCGGCGACCACCCTCACAGCCCTCGGTAAAGAGGACGCCGCGTTCACCGCGATGGAGCGTTCCCTCGCGGCGATCCGCCACTGCGACGACCCGTCGCTGGAAACCCTCGCCGCTTCGACCCTGTCGTGGGTCTTCACGAAGCAGGGGCGGCTGGCCGACGCCGAGCGGGTCGCGCTCGCCCGTGCCGAGAAGATCGAGCCCGGGTTCCGGTCGTCGCAGACCGATCTGGCGCTGTGGGGTGTCTTGTTGCTGCGTGCCGCGACGGCTGCGGTACGGCAGGAGAAGCACGACGCCGTGACGGACCTGCTGCGTCTCGCGAAGGGCGCGGCGGAGAGCATGGGCGAGGACGTCCTCGTCGGCACCACACCGTTCGGGCCGACGAACGCGGGCATCGCCAGGGTCAACTTCCTTGTCGAGATGGAGAAGGCCGAGGAGGCCGTCAGAGCGGCCCGCACCATCCCCGATCTCGGTTCACTGCCGCCCACCTGGCGGGCGCGCTTCCACGTCGACCGGGCTCTCGCCCACAGCGACCTCGGCCAAGACCGCGCGTCCGCCCGCGCGTTGCTACGGGCCGAACAGGACGCACCCGAGTGGATGCGCTACCACTCCACTTCGCGCCGCCTGGTCGAGGAGCTACGGGGGCGCGCGTCCCGCCGGGACACGGTCGTACTGGGACTGGCCGACCGACTCGGCCTCATGCGGTAGGACTTGGCGTCCTACCTGATCCAGGAAGTGGTACCGCCTGCCACTGGGATGTGACCGGGCGGATTCGTAGCGTGACCGACATGAGACCACGTCAGCCGCACCTCCACCCGAGCGGGACAGCCACCGCCCCATTACCCCCCGGCGAAGACCGCCCCGCCCTGGTGGTAAAGCGCTGGCCGAACAGCCCCCGATCGGTCGGCAAGGCACGGCACTTGCTGCTCCAGCACCTGACCGCCTGGGACCTGACCCACCTCGCCGACTCCGCCGAGCTGGTTCTCTCCGAGCTGCTGACCAACAGCGTGCGGCACGCGCGTATCCCCGGGGGGCGTCTGATCGAGACGCGCTACGAGCGTCTGACCGACGCCGTACGCATCGAGGTCCACGACGCCAACGAGACCAAACCCGAACGCCGCGAACCGTCCGCCGACGACGACTCCGGACGCGGCCTGACGCTCGTGGACGCCCTCGCCGCCGGCCGCTGGGGAGTGAGCGCCCGCGCGGGCGTCGGCAAGCTCGTGTGGGCGGTCTGCGCAGACGGCAGCGGGCCAGGACACGACCAGCCGACCGGGACCAGCCACGCAGAATGGGAGACAACCATGTCAGGCAAGCACAAAGGAGATCCCGCACCCATCAAGCCCTGGACACCGCCACCCACCCCGCCGTCCCCGGACGGCAGCGGCGGCACGTACATCGGAGACTGACGTGCCGAATGCAGCCGAGGACGTCGACCTCGTACGGCAACTCGACAGCCGCGGGCTCCTCTCTCCACGGTGGCGCCAAGCATGGAACCGGGTCCCCCGCGTTGCGTTCATCCCGCCGAAGATCTGGCGGCAGCTCCCCGACCGCTGTGAGGCGGTCGCGGACGCCGACCGCACACCCCTCATCCACAGCGACGAGCCCGTCATCACCCAACTCGACGACGGAGAACCCGGCGGACCCGGCATCGCCACCTCGTCCAACTCGATGCCGTCGATGGTGGCTCGGATGCTCGGCCTCCTCGACGTCCACGACGGCGACCGGGTCCTGGAGATCGGCACGGCGACCGGACACGTCGCGGCCCTGCTGTCCGAACGGCTCGGTGACCGCAACGTGGTCAGCGTCGAGATCGACCCGGAACTGTCCCGCCAGGCCCGGGAAAACTGCCGCGCACTCGGATACGAGCCGACACTCGTGGTCGCCGACGGCGAGCAGGGATGGCCCGCAGGGGCACCGTACGACGCCCTGATCTGCACGTGCGCCCTGCGGAACGTACCGGCCGCTCTGATACGGCAGGTGCGGCCCGGCGGGACCGTCGTGACCCCGCTGCACCGGCCCTTCTGGAGCGGGGTCCTGGTCCAGCTCACCGTGCACGCGCACGGCACCGCCTCGGGTCCCGTCCGCGGTGGCGCCTCCTACATGCCGATGAGGTCCCACCGGCCAACCGCCGCCACCGCGCCCGACGAGAGCACGGCCCGCGCAGTCGACAGCGATCTCGACCCGAGGCACCTGCTGACCCTGGGGTACGCCCTCTATGCCGGCGCCCGGATGCCGGGCGTCACCATGGTCGCCGCCCAAGACGGCGACCACACGCAGGTATGGCTCCACGACCCGTCCGGGTCGGCGGCGGTCGCCGCGTCCGGGGAGGACGCCTGGCAGTACGGCCCCCGAGACCTGTGGCGAGAAGCCGAAGCCGCGTACAACGCGTTCGTCGCCCTCGGCCGACCGCAAGCCACCGACTTCGGATTGACGGTGACGCCCGACGGCCAGCGTCTGTGGCTCGGCGACCCGCTCAACTTCCTCGACGCTGGTCTCTAGCTATCTCCGACCACAGCGGCCGTCGCGCAGCCAGTCGCCGAGCACGGCGAAGTCGGTGGCGAGGAGACCGGTCAGGGAATCCACTCGGTGGAGAAGCGCCGGTCCCGGGTGGTGTCTCGTCACCCAGGCCCGGTCCAGATCGCCGATCTCGTCGTCGACCCAGATGAACGGGCGGCCGGCGGCGAGGTGGACGAGTGCCCGGGTCTTCCAGTGCAGCAGGTCCGGGGCGTCCTCTTCCGGCGCGGCCGGTAGCTCGGCCACGGGCAGTTCGGGCAGCCCGAGCAGCGGCGCGATCACCTCGTTGGCGTCACCCATCCACGCGGTGGCCCACACCAGCGCACAGGGCAACGCCAGCAGTCGTGGCCCGTGTGCGAGGTCGATCTTGGCCAGTTGGGGGTTCGACACGTGCTGCCATGCGTCCCACTCGTCGAGCGCCGCCGGAAGCCGGGCGCCGCCGTAGGGCAGGAGCGTGCCGTCCACGTCCAGGAAGAGCAGCGGCAGCTCCGCGTGATCGGTCATGGCCGCACGCTATCGACGCTCGGGCGGGCGGGCGGGGCGGGTGTCGGGCTTGAATGGCGACATCCGGTGGGGGCATTCGTCGCTTCGACTTCTGTCGGCGGGCAATTCGGCGCCGCGTCGACGATCTTTCCCCGGTGGTTCTTCCGTGCCCGCGAAAGCGGCTGCGGTGTGACGTCAACCGCGTGGGGCCCCGGCGGGGCCGCGGGCGCCCACCGTGCGGGGTGTTGTGTGGCGTCCTTGCAGCTCAGGGTCTTGGCCAGCGAGGTGCCCGGAGCCGGACTTGAACCGGCACGCCCGCGAGGGGCAACGAGGTTTAAGCTCGTCGTGTCTGCATTCCACCACCCGGGCGTGGCGCGTGTCCGCGTTGGCACACGAGCCTATCGGGATGCCGCGGCCGAACTGCGGGGCGGTAACCCGATCTTGTCTTATTTTATTGACGTCTGAGGGTGTGTCAGCCCCTGGAACTAGCCATCGGCACATGCCACAGGCGGCAGATGATCCCGTACCGGGCGGTACGGGAATGACGAAAAGTCGCCGTGCGGTTACGCAAAGCGCATCACTCCTTGTCGTTGCCCGGCTGTTGACGCGCGTCGTTGTCGTGATTTGCGGGGGCGCGCCGGACGACGGTGGAACAGGGTGCGGAAGGGGGGCGCCCGGGGGGCGCCGAAGGCGTGACCTCTGAGCGGGAGCGCGCTCGAACTTGCGTGCAGTCTTGGCCAGAACCGACCCGTCAAGGCGTCGGTCGGCCCGTGTCATACCGGAGGAGGAGGCCGGCGGCTCCGGCATCAGACGAAAGATGGCCACCGGAACGGGCATCGTGGGTGACGATCCGCGAGCCGGGCGACGCGACGATGAGATGGCCAGCGCAGCCCCCACCTCAGGAGCGTTTCCCGTGACCACCATGCCGCTCGCCCACCGCACCGTCGCCGTCGCCGCGCGTGCCACCGACCTCTCGAAGGTCTACGGCACCGGCGAGACCCAGGTGGTGGCGCTCGACCGGGTCAGTGTGGACTTCCGCCAGGGGGAGTTCACCGCGATCATGGGCCCCTCAGGATCGGGCAAGTCGACGCTGATGCACTGCGTCGCCGGCCTGGACAGCTTCAGCAGCGGATCCGTACAGCTCGGCGACACCGAGCTGGGGTCGCTCAAGGACAAGCAGCTCACGCAGTTGCGCCGGGACAAGATCGGCTTCATCTTCCAGGCGTTCAACCTGCTGCCGACGCTGACCGCCCTGGAGAACATCACCCTCCCCATGGACATCGCTGGCCGCAAGCCCGACCGGCAGTGGCTGGATCAGGTCATCGCCATGATCGGTCTCTCCGACCGGCTGAGCCACCGGCCCACCCAGCTCTCCGGCGGTCAGCAGCAGCGGGTCGCCGTCGCCCGCGCGCTGGCGTCCCAGCCGGAGATCATCTTCGGTGACGAGCCGACCGGGAACCTGGACTCGCGCTCCGGCGCCGAGGTCCTCGGCTTCCTCCGCAACTCCGTGCGTGAGCTGGGCCAGACCGTGGTCATGGTGACGCACGACGCGAGCGCCGCCGCCTACGCGGACCGGGTGATCTTCCTCGCCGACGGCCGGGTCGTCGACGACATGCTCGCCCCCGGCGCCGACGGGGTGCTGGACCGGATGAAGGCGTTCGACGCCAAGGGCCGTACGAGCTGACGTTCCGTCACCGTCCCCTCGCCCTCTTCTACTTGACCTCGGGAACCCCTCATGCTCCGTACCGCCCTGCGCACCGTGCTCGCGCACAAGGCCAGGCTGCTGATGACGGTGCTCGCCGTGATGCTCGGCGTGGCCTTCGTCTCCGGCACCCTCGTCTTCACCGACACCCTCGGCCGCGCCTTCCAGAACCAGACGTCGAAGAGCTACAAGGACGTCTCCGTCGCCGTCTCCTCGAACGACGACGCGGGCATCGACACCCGGACCGTCGAGAAGATCGAGGCGGCAGGCGGTGTCACCACCGTCACAGGCCGGGTCGACGGCTTCGCCGGGGTCGCCGACAAGGACGGCAAGCTCATCGGCAACGGCTGGTCCAACACCGGGGCCAACTTCGCACCCGACAAGAACGGCAAGGACCCGTCGTACGACTTCACCGACGGCGGCGGCCCCGCCAAGGGCGGCCAGATCGCTCTCGACAAGGCGACCGCCGACAAGGGCGAGTACCAGGTCGGTGACCGGGTGCGGGTCGCGACCAACGGCCCGGTGAAGGAGTACGCCCTCTCCGGGATCTTCGACACCGAGGACGGCGCGGTCAGCGCCGGCGGCAGCCTCGTCCTCTTCGACACGGACACCGCGCAGCGGCTCTACCTGACGCCGGGCCACTTCACGGACCTGACGGTCGTCGCGGCGCCCGGCGCCTCCGACACGCGGATCCTCTCCGAGGTCAAAGCGGTCCTGCGGGACGGTGCCGACGCCCAGACCGGCACCCAGCTCGCCGACGACCAGGCGGCCGACATCAAGAGCGGCCTCTCCGGGCTCAACACGATGCTGCTGGCCTTCGCCGGTATCGCCCTGTTCGTCGGGATCTTCCTGATCTCCAACACCTTCACCATGCTGGTCGCCCAGCGCACCAAGGAACTGGCGCTGCTGCGCGCCGTCGGCGCCTCCCGCAAGCAGGTCAAGCGCTCGGTGCTCGCCGAGGCCGGCGTGGTCGGCGTGGTCGCCTCGGTCATCGGCTTCGGCCTCGGCGTCGCGATGGCGGTCGGGCTGCGCGGCGCGATGGGTGCCACCGGTGCGAAGGTGCCGGCCGGTCCGCTGGTGGTCTCGCCGTACTCGGTCCTGGCCGCCTTCGGGGTAGGGGTGCTGATCACCCTCCTCGCCGCCTGGCTGCCGGCCAGGCGTGCGGCGAAGATCCCGCCGGTCGCCGCCATGAGCAGCGTGCACGGTGTCGCCACCACCAAGTCCCTCGTCGTGCGCAACTCCTTCGGCGCGGTGCTGACGCTGCTCGGCGGTGCCGCGGTGATGGCCGGGGCCGCCGCCGGAAGTGACGGCAGGGCCCTGATCGGGCTCGGCGCCTTCCTGACGCTGATCGGGATCATCGTGCTGATCCCGCTGCTCTCGCGCCCCTTCATCGCGCTCGTACGGCCGTTCCTGCGGCGGGTCTCCGGAGTCTCGGGGAAGCTGGCGAGCCAGAACGCCGTCCGTAACCCCCGGCGTACCGGAGCGACCGCTTCCGCGCTGGCCATCGGGCTCACCCTGGTCACCGGGCTCACCGTGCTCGGGGTGACCCTGGGCCAGGCCGTGGACAAGATGACCACCGACAACATCAGCGCCGACTACATGGTGACGATGGCGAGCGGCGACGCGCTGGACAGCTCGGCGGTGACCGCGCTGCGCAAGGCGCCGGGCATCGAGGCCGTGTCGCCGCAGCAGGCCGCCGACGTGTCGGTCAAGGGCAAGGACCACTCGGTCTCCGGGGTCACCCCCGGTGACATCACCAAGGTCTTCAACCTGACCTCAGTCAACGGCTCGCTGGACACGCTCGGCGACGGACAGATCGCGGTGGCCACGAAGACCGCGAAGTCCAACGGCTGGAAGGTCGGCGACATCGTGCCGGTGCGGTACGACGACGGCGCTTCGGCCAGGCTGAAGGTCGGCGCGACATTCAAGAACAACGAGTTCCTCTCGCCGCTGCTGATGTCGGGCGAACTGCTCGCCCCGCACGAGAAGACCCCGGACATCCGCGAGGTCTGGATCAAGAGCGAGGGCGGCGCGAGCGCGGCGCACGAACAGGCGCTGGTGGACGCGCTCGGCGACAACCCGGCGATCAGCGTCATGGACCGGCAGGACATCAGGAACAGCTTCGGGGGTCTGATCAACACGGCCCTGAACATCATGTACGGGCTGCTGGCGATGGCCCTGCTCATCGCGGTGCTCGGCGTGATCAACACCCTGGCGATGTCGGTCTTCGAGCGGCAGCAGGAGATCGGGATGCTGCGCGCCATCGGCCTGGACCGGCGCAGGACGAAGCGGATGATCCGTCTCGAAGCCGTGGTGATCTCGGTGTTCGGCGCGGTGGTCGGTGTGGCGCTCGGGACCTTCCTGGCCTGGGCGATCGGCCAGACGATCAAGAGTTCGGTGCCGGGCTACGCGCTGGTCCTGCCCTGGGACCGGATCGGGATCTTCCTGGTGCTGGCCGCGCTGGTGGGGGTGCTGGCCGCGATGTGGCCGGCCCGCAGCGCCGCCCGGCTGAACATACTGACGGCGATCAAGGCCGAGTGACATCACAGGATCAGCCGAGTGACACGTCACCGGATCACCGGATCACCGGACGACCGGGCCCCGCGGCAGCTCTGCCGCGGGGCCCGGTGCGGCACGGAAGAGGTCAGCGCCAGTCGTGCGAGCGCAGCGGCGCTCCCGGCTCGCCGCTCTCCGGTGTCTTCACGGCCAGGATCTGGTTCACACCGATCCTGTTGCGCTCGAAGGAGAGCGCGGACGCCGCCATGTAGAGCCGCCAGACCCTGGCCCGGCCCGGCGAGGTGGCACGGACCGCCTCGGGCCAGTGCTGCTCCAGATTGGCCACCCAGCGGCGCAGGGTCAGCGCGTAGTGCTCCCTTATCGACTGCACGTCACGGGCTTCGAAGCCCGCTTCCTCCAGCGTGGCGACGGTCCGGCCGAGCGGGGCCAGCTCGCCGTCGGGGAAGACGTACGCGTCGATGAACTCGTCGATGTGGTACTCCTCCTCGACCTTCTCCGGACGCCGGGCGATCTGGTGGTTGAGCAGCCGGCCGCCCGGCTTGAGCAAGGCGTACAGGTCGTCCGCGTACTCCCGGTAGCGCACCGTGCCGACATGCTCGGCCATGCCGATGGAGGAGATCGCGTCGTACGGGCCGTCCCGGACGTCGCGGTAGTCCTGGACCCGGATCTCGACCCGGTCGGTCAGCCCCTCCTCGGCGATGCGCTTACGGGCGTACGCGGCCTGCTCACGGGAGAGGGTGACGCCGGTGACCCGGGCGCCGTACTCGCGCGCGGCGTGGATGGCCATCGAGCCCCAGCCGCAGCCGACGTCGAGCAGCCGGTCGCCGTCCTTCAGCGCGAGCTTGCGGCAGACCAGGTCGAGCTTGTCGCGCTGGGCCTGTTCGAGGGTGAAGCCGGGGGTGTCGTCCCAGTAGCCGCAGGAGTAGACCATGGAGGGGCCGAGCACCATCTCGTAGAAGTCGTTGCCGACGTCGTAGTGGTGGCTGATGGCTTGCTTGTCGCGCCGCTTGGTGTGCAGCGCGCCCGTGCGGCGGCGTACTTCCTCGACCGGCGGCGGGGGCGGCGGCCAGGGGCCCGCGATCTGGACGATGCCCTTCGCCGCGGCCCGCATCCGCGGGTCGAGGACAGGGTGCACGGTGTCCTTGGCCTCGGCGCCCTTCTCCCAGATGAGCCCCGCGAGCAGCTCCAGGGCCGCGTACAGGTCGCCCTCGACATCCAGCTCGCCGGCGACCCAGGCGCGGGCCAGGCCCAGCTCGCCCGGCTTCCACAGCAGCCGGCGCAACGCACGGCGGCTGCGGATGACCAGGATCGGCGCGTCCGGGGGCCCTGATTCACTGCCGTCCCAAGCGCGGATACGTACCGGGAGCGGGGCTCCCAGCAGTTCTTCGGCAAGAGTGGTCAGCCGCAGCGCGGCGTCGGCCATGGCGCACACCTCCGTGATGATTAATCCAGACATGCTCAGCACCACGTAAACACCCGGAGGGTGCTGACGCAGTCCCGCTGTCACGCAATGAGACCGTAAAATAGCTGCATTCACCACGGAGTTTAGCGCGGTACGGCTCGGTGCGCCCCCGTGCGGTGGGAGTCGTCCGGTGCGCGGAACGACGTCCGGAGGGGGCGGTCAAGACCGCACGGGTGAAGCCCGCCTGTTGGGCCGTCAGGGCGAGGGCGGGGCTCCCCGGCGCCCTCGACCGGCCGGGGACATGCGAGAGGGCCGCCCGCACCACGGATGGCGGACGGCCCTCTCGGTCAGCTGGGCGGGGTCAGGAAGCCTTGGCCTTCTCAGGCTCGGGCCGGACGACGACCGCGGCGGGCGGGGTCGGCTTGGCCGCCTCGTAGAACTCCTCGCGCGGCGTCTGCATCGCGCCGAGCGACACGACCTCGCGCTTGAGGAACATCGAGAGCGTCCAGTCGGCGAAGACCCGGATCTTGCGGTTGAACGTCGGCATGGCCATGCCGTGGTAGCCGCGGTGGGCGTACCAGGCGAGCCGGCCCTTGAGCTTGATCTTCATCTTGCCCATGACGATCATCGCGACGCCCTTGTGCAGGCCGAGACCCGCGACGGCGCCCTTGTTGGCGTGGCTGTAGTCCCCCTGCGGGAAGCCGCGCATACCCGAGATCACGTTGTCGCCGAGCACCTTGGCCTGGCGCAGCGCGTGCTGGGCGTTGGGCGGGCACCAGGCGTTCGGGTTGCCGGCCTTGCGGCCGACGACGTCCGGGACCTGGGCGTTGTCGCCGGCGGCCCAGATGTAGTCGGTGCCCTGCACCTGGAGCTTCTCGTTGGTGTCGACGTGACCACGCGGGCCGAGCGGCAGACCGTAGCGGGCGAGCGCCGGGTTGGGCTTGACGCCGGCCGTCCACACGATGGTGTTGGAGTCGACCTCAAGGCCGTTGTTCAGCACCACGTGACCGTCGACGCAGGAGTCCATACCGGTCTTCAGGTAGATCTCGACGCCACGGCCCTCAAGGTGCTCCTTGCCCCAGGCGCCCAGCTTCGGGCCGACCTCGGGGAGGATCTTGTCGGCGACGTCGACGAGGACGAAGCGCATGTCCTCGCGCTTGACGTTCGTGTAGTACTTGGCCGCGTCGCGCGCCAGGTCCTCGACCTCGCCGATCGTCTCGGCGCCGGCGAAGCCGCCGCCGACGAAGACGAAGGTGAGCGCCTTGCGACGGACGTCCTCGTCCGTCGTGGAGTCGGCCTTGTCGAGCTGCTCCAGCACGTGGTTGCGCAGTCCGATCGCCTCCTCGATGCCCTTCATGCCGATGCCCTGCTCGGCGAGGCCGGGGATCGGGAAGGTACGGGAGATCGCGCCGAGCGCGACGACCAGGTAGTCGAAGGGCAGCTCGTAGGCCTCGCCGACGAGCGGCGCGACTGTGGCGACCTTGCGGTCCTGGTCGATGGTCGTGACCCGGCCGGTGAGAACCTCAGCCTTGGGCAGCACGCGTCGCAGCGGTACGACGACATGCCGAGGCGAGATGCTGCCGGCGGCAGCTTCGGGGAGGAAGGGCTGGTACGTCATGTACGAGCGTGGGTCCACGACCGTGACGGTCGCTTCCCCGTACCGCATCTTCTTCAGAATGCGACGAGCTGCGTACAGGCCTACGTACCCACCGCCTACAACGAGGATCCTGGGACGCTCCGTGGTGCTCATGCCATCGAGTATCCACCCCGGGGGTGGGGGGTACTCGTGAGCCCCTTCACAAGGGTAGGGGGTACCTGTGCTACACTGCCCGGCCCCTTTGCCGCGAGGCCCTTCCCGCGACAGCGGTCAGGGGGCGCCGTGACCCCACCGGCACCCCCTGTGACCTGCCCCTACGCGTCACCCGCCACGCGGACCACCGCGCGGGTTCACAGTGCCGTAACGCCCCCGGAACTCCCCCGTAGGGTCCGTCCGGACCCCTTTCGAGGGCCCCTGCGGCCCTTGCGCACGGCAACCGCGCACGGCAGGAGTCTTTTCCTTGTGAAGAACTTCACGAAGTTCCTCGGGAGGACGTTCAGTCCGTCGTGGCGCGGGCCTCTTCGGCCGCCTTGTAGGCGATGCCGTCGAGGATGTCGTGCTCGCTGACGACCACCTCGGCGGCGCCCGTCCGCTCCATGATCGACAGCAGTACGAGGGCGCCGGCGCCGATGACGTCCACCCGGCCCGCGTGCATGACCGGGATCGCGGCGCGCTCCTCGTGGGTGGCGGCCAGCAACCGCTCGGTGATCTCCTTGACCTGCCCGTACGGGATCCGCGAGTGGTGGATCGCCGTCGAGTCGTACGCGTCCAGACCGAGCGCGATACCGGCCACGGTCGTGACCGAGCCGGCGAGCCCCACCAGGGTGCGGGCCTCGCGGAGCGGTACGGCCTCCTCGGCGAGGTCCAGGGCCGCCTCGATGTCGGCGCGCATCGCGGCGACCTGATCCGGTGTCACGGGGTCGGTGACGGCGCCGTCGCGCAGCAGATGGCGCTCCGTCAGCCGTACGCAGCCGATGTTGACCGACCGCCCGGCCCTGACCTGGTCGTCGCCGACGACGAACTCCGTCGAGCCGCCGCCGATGTCCACGACCAGCCGGCTCTCGTAGCCCGGCAGTTCCTTCGTCGCGCCGGTGAAGGAGAGCGCGGCCTCCTCGTCACCGGTGATCACCTCGGGCTCCACGCCCAGGATGCCGCGCACGCCGCGCACGAAGTCGTCGCGGTTCTCTGCGTCACGCGACGCCGAGGTGGCGACGAACCGGATCCGGCGGGCGCCGTGCTCCTTGATGATCTCCGCGTACTCCCGGCAGGCGGCGAACGTGCGCTCCAGCGCCTCCGGGGCCAGCCGGCCCGTGCGGTCCACGCCCTGGCCGAGCCGGACGATCGTCATCCGCCGGTCCAGGTCGGCCAGCGTGCCCGCCACCGGGTCGGCGTCCGCGACCAGCAGCCTGATCGAGTTCGTACCGCAGTCGACGGCGGCCACCCTGGTCATCCGGACTCCTCATTTGTGAACGGGATCACACACGGCCCCTTGGCCCACCACTCGGGCAGCATCGCCAGCGCCTCGTCACCCAGCGGGTTGACCCCGGGGCCGGCCGCCAGCGAGTGCGCGACCAGGACGTGCAGACACTTCACCCGGTCCGGCATGCCGCCGGCGCTGGGGAAGCCCGCCAGCACCTCGATGGCGTCACGGCGCGCGATGTAGTCCTCATGGGCGGCGCGGTACGCGGCGGCCAGCTCCGGGTCGGTCGCGAGGCGTTCGGTCATCTCCTTCATGACGCCGTTCGCCTCCAGCGTGCCGATGGCCGAGGCCGCGCGCGGGCAGGTCAGGTAGTACGTCGTGGGGAAGGGCGTGCCGTCGGGCAGCCGCGGCGCCGTCTCGACCACGTCCGGCTGACCGCAGGGGCAGCGGTGCGCGATGGCGCGCAGTCCGCGCGGCGGTCGGCCGAGCTGTTGCTTGAAGGCCGCGACATCCGCCTCGGTGGGCTCGGTGCGGTCGGTCTGCGGAGGGGGCTTGTCCATGCCTGCCTAGGTTGTGCGCGGCGGCCCGCCCGCCGGGTTACCTGTCCGGGCGGTCCGCGTTGTCGACGTCGTCCATGAGGTTGGAGTACCAGGGGCGGTCGGCCCCGCCCTCCACCTCGTGCTGTTCCTTGACGGTGTGCGGGTCGGTCATCGTGAAGCCGGTCTCCCCCGGCATCACGTAGTGCAGATGGTCCCTGGCCAGCCGCTCGATGTACGCGTCGTCCTGGAGCCGCGCCTTCTCGTCGCGCAACTCCTCGACCTGGCGCTTCGCGTCACGCGACGTCCGCTCCTGGTCGCTGATCTCGTTGCGCTGGGACACGTACTGCCGCATCGGGTACGCGAGCGCCACGACGAGCGTGCACACGACCAGGGCCAGGAAGGCCGCCCGGCCGGTGAGCCGGGAGCGGCGCGCCTGCCGGCGGCTCTGGGAGCGGTAGACCCGGGCCGCGGTCTGCTCACCGAGCACCCGCAGCCTGGTCGCGGTGGAGAACCGGTCCCGGCTCCCGCTCATCGCTCGCCTCCCGTGTCACGTACGTACGTCCCCGGACACGGTACGGGACCGGGGCCGGGGACGTACGTACGACGGGCGGGCAAGAGCAGGACCGCCGTGCTGCCTGTGCTACTCGGCGGAGCGGAAGCGCGGGAACGCGCTGCGGCCCGCGTAGACGCCCGCGTCGTCGAGGATCTCCTCGATGCGCAGCAGCTGGTTGTACTTGGCGACGCGCTCCGAGCGGGCCGGTGCGCCGGTCTTGATCTGGCCGCAGTTCACGGCGACGGCGAGGTCGGCGATGGTGACGTCCTCGGTCTCGCCCGAGCGGTGCGACATCATGCACTTGAAGCCGTTGCGCTGCGCCAGCTCGACGGCGTCGAGCGTCTCGGTCAGCGAACCGATCTGGTTGACCTTGACGAGCAGCGCGTTGGCCGAGCCCTCCTCGATACCGCGGGCGAGGCGCTCCGGGTTGGTGACGAAGAGGTCGTCGCCGACGATCTGGACCTTGGCGCCCAGCTTGTCGGTGAGGACCTTCCAGCCGGCCCAGTCGTCCTCGAACAGCGGGTCCTCGATGGAGACGAGCGGGTACGAGGCGACGAGCTCCTCGTAGTACTCGGTCATCTCGGCGGCCGAGCGGGACTCGCCCTCGAAGTTGTACTTGCCCTCGCTGTAGAACTCGGAGGCGGCGACGTCGAGCGCGAGCGCGATGTCACGGCCGGCGACGTAGCCGGCCTCCTTGATCGCTTCGAGGATGAGGTCGAGCGCGGCGCGGTTGGAGTCCAGGTTCGGCGCGAAGCCGCCCTCGTCACCGAGACCGGTGGCCAGGCCCTTGTCCTTCAGGACGCGCTTGAGGGTGTGGTAGACCTCGGCGCCCCAGCGCAGCGCCTCGGAGAAGGACTCGGCGCCGATCGGGGCGATCATGAACTCCTGGATGTCCACGTTCGAGTCGGCGTGCGACCCGCCGTTCAGGATGTTCATCATCGGGACGGGCAGCAGGTGCGCGTTCGGACCGCCGAGGTAGCGGAACAGCGGCAGGTCGGACGCCTCGGAGGCGGCGTGCGCCACGGCGAGGGAGACACCCAGGATGGCGTTGGCGCCGAGCGACGACTTGTCGGGGGTGGCGTCCAGGTCCAGCATCGCCTGGTCGATCAGCCGCTGCTCGGTGGCGTCGTAGCCGACGAGCTCCGGGCCGATCTGCTCGATGACGGCGAGGACGGCCTTCTCGACGCCCTTGCCCTGGTAACGGTTCTGGTCACCGTCGCGGAGCTCAAGGGCCTCGAACGCACCGGTGGAGGCACCGGAGGGGACAGCAGCACGGCCTGTGCTGCCGTCGTCGAGGCCGACCTCGACCTCGACCGTGGGGTTGCCTCGGGAGTCGAGGATTTCCCGGGCTACGACGACGTCGATGGACGGCACGAGCATCTCCTTCTGGGATGTGACGCTTGGAGCGCAGGGCCCGTTGGCCTTGCGCCAAGAGCCTAACCGGCGGCGGGGCGTCGGCCGGCCTGTGCCCGCACGCTGGGACGAAATGAGGACCGAATACCCGGCAGGCCGGACAAATCCGGCGGCTGCTCCACCGGGACCCCGTAGCGGGCCCCGCACCCGCACCCGCACCCGCACAAGGAACCCCGGCCCGGCACGCACGGGGGACGCGCGCCGGACCGGGGTGGTCGGTGAGGACCGGTCGGGTCAGTGACCCGGGACTAGCTGAGGTGGAGCTGCTGGCCCGGGTAGATCACATCGGCGTCCTTGACGATGTCCTTGTTCAGGTCGAAGACCTTCTTCCAGCCGCCCTTGACGTGATGGGCGGTGGCGATCTTCGAAAGGGTGTCGCCACCCTTGACCTTGTACTCGCCGTCACCCTTCTTGATCGTGGCGGGACGGCTCTGGCCGCGCGACGCGGGCTGCGCCTCGCTGCGGCTCGACTGCTGCTTCGAGGAGGGCTGCGCCTGCTGCTGCTTGGGCTGCGACTGCTGCTGGGGGGCCTGCTCCTGCGGCTGGGCGGCGTCCGAACTGCTGGACGCGCCGGACAGGTTGACGCCACAGCTCGGCCAGGCGCCCTTGCCCTGGCTGGCCAGGACCTTCTCGGCGACGGCTATCTGCTGCGACTTGGAGGCCTGGTCGGCGCTGGAGGCGTAGGCGGTGCCGCCGTACGCGGCCCAGGTGGACGACGAGAACTGCAGACCGCCGTAGTACCCGTTGCCGGTGTTGATCGACCAGTTGCCGCCGGACTCGCACGAGGCGACCTGGTCCCACTCCGAGGTGGAGGCGGCCGATGCGGACGTGGCACCGAGCAGCGGTACCGCGATGGCGGCACCGGTCACTCCGGCGAGCGTCGCGTAGCGGACGGCCTTGGACGGGCGGCGGTGCTTGGCATTGCTGGAACGCAGCATGGAGCATCTCCTCACCGACGCCTACGAGGTCAGCTGTCGGGTTCGGGCCAAGTGAGTTGCCCGGCCACCTGCCGCGTGACGGCAGGTGGCTACACCCCGAGCCGGTCGGCGGCCGTCTCTCGACGGCCGGGTCCGGCGCCTAACCTTGGGTCCCCCGCTCCTGCCTACGGCGCTTTACGCGACGACTGTTCCCGGCGTCCGGCGGCAGGATTCGGCGTGCCGGTCGACGGGGCCCGCGGTGCGAGCGGTTCAGACGTAAACACAGCCCGCCCCGGATGTTCAAAGGAGAGCATCACGGATAAATCGCCCTTACCGGTCTTCAACACCGTTGTGTTTTCGCAGGTGGGAGCGGAAAGGGACGAACCCGGCGGGCAGAGCACACCAATTACGGCAAAGAGACCCTTGTCTCACTTTCACAGAAGTGGACATAGGGTCTCTAACTGCCCTCGCTGCAGAGGCTACTTCGCGAGATCCGCACTGGCCAGCGCCGCGTCCGCCGCGTAGATCTGCTGCCAGCCGCCCGGCAGCTTCAGCGCGTCGGTGATCAGCGTCGGGGCCTCGTCCACGGGGGCGGCGTACTGACCGACGGAGATGCCGTCACCCTTCGCGTCATGTACCGGTTCGTTAACTCGCGAGGCATGACGGCCAGTTTCCCGCTGTTCGCCCGAATTGCCCGGCCGTGTCGTCTCGGGAGCCGCGGCGCCGCGGTGCTTGGACGCCTTGGAGGGGGTCCCGGACGGCGTGCCGGACGGTGTCCCGGAGGCGTCAGGGGCGGGCGTGGTCGCCGAGGGGGCGCCGGAGGGGGTGGTGGCCGACGGCGAAGGCGCGGGCGTGTCCGTGGCCTTCGGGGACGTGCTGCTGTCGCCGCCGCCGGTCACGCCGTCGATCAGACCACCGACCACGCTGCCGACGGTGCCGCCGCCGTTGTCGTTGCTCACGCCGGTCGGCGCCTCGTCCTCGGCCGCCGGGTCGGAACCCGCACCGGGGTCGACGTCCGGCGTGACGTCGCTCTTGGTGAGACCGGAGACCGCGGCGCAGCTCGTCCACGCCTGCGGGCCCTGTGCGTCGAGGACCTTCTCGGCCACCTGTATCTGCTGGGCGCGGCTGGCGAGGTCGGGCCGGCTGGCGTACTGGTCACCCCCGAAGGAGTTCCAGGTCTCCTGCGACATCTGCAGCCCGCCGTAATAGCCGTTCTCCAGGTTCGCGCTCCACGTGCCGCCGCTCTCGCACTCGGCGACGTGGTCCCAGGTCGTGGCGTCTGCGGCGGAGGCGCCGGCAGCGCCGAGCAGCGGGATCGCGATCGCCGATCCGGTCACCCCTGCGGCGACGATCAGTGCGGGAGCCTGCCGAGGGCGGCGATGACGGCCGTTCGCGGACATGCGGTTGCCTTCCGTGTGACGGGAAATACGACTACACCGTGTGGCTGGTGGAGCTGTCGGTGAACGTAGCGGTACTCGAACGTCTGTCACAAGTCGATGCAGCGGAGATCACGTGAAAGTCACGGACTTGACGGTTTGTCAGTCGGACAGAGGTGTGAACTGCACCGGAAGCGTGCGCAATCCACGCATGATGAGCCCCCCACGCCACCGCAAATCGGAAGGATCCTCCGCAAGGCGCACATCGGGCAGCCGGGTCAGAAGTGTGGCAAGTGCGGTCCGACCCTCCAGCCGTGCCAGGGGTGCGCCGAGGCAGTAGTGGATTCCGTGCCCGTATCCGAGGTGTTGATTGTCACTCCGAGCGAGATCCAGCCGGTCGGGGTCGTCGAAGCGGGCGGGGTCGCGGTCGGCGGCGGCGAGGACGACGAGGACGGGGTCGCCGGTCGCGACGGCCACCCCGCCGACGGTCAGCGGTTCGGTCGCGTAGCGCCAGGTGGCGAGTTCCACCGGCCCGTCGTAGCGCAGGAGTTCTTCCACGCCCGTGGCGAGCAGGCCGGTGTCGCCGGCGGCGAGCGCTTCCTGGAGCCTGGTCCGCTGGCCGGGGTTGCGCAGCAGCGCGTACGTGCCGTTGCCGATGAGGTTGACCGTCGTCTCGAATCCGGCGAACAGGATGATGAAGGCCATCGCCGCCGCTTCGTTCTCGGTCAGGTGCTCCCCGTGGTCGCCGGCCCGGATCAAACCTGAGATCAGATCGTCGCCGGGCTCCCGCCGCTTGCGGTGGATCAGTTCGGCGAGATAGCCGCGCATCTTCTTCACCGAGCGCGCGACGCCGCCGCGCGGACCTCCGCCGTGCCGGATCATCATGCCGGCCCAGTCCCTGAAGTCGTCCTGGTCCTCGGCCGGTACGCCGAGCAGGTCGCAGATCGCGTAGATGGGGAGCGGGAAGGCGAAGTCGTGGATGAGGTCGGCCGAGCCCTTCGCCGCGAAGTCGTCGATCAGCCGGTCCGTCAACTCCTGCACGCGTGGTGCGAATTCGGCCACCCGGCGCGGGGTGAACGCCTTGGAGACGAGCCGGCGCAGCCGGGTGTGGTCGGGCGGGTCGATGTTCAGCAGATGCGTCATCAGATCCGCGTCGCGCTCGCCGGGGATCCCGGTCTTGCCCTTGGCGGCGGCGCTCCCCGCGTGGTGCACGGGGTTCTTCGACAGCCGCGCGTCGGCGAGCGCCTGCTTGGCGTCCCCGTACCGCGTCACCAGCCAGGCGTCGACCCCGCTCGGGAGCGTGGTCCTGTGCACCGGCGCGTGCTCACGGAGCCAGGCGTACGCGGGGTACGGGTCGGTGGCGAACTCCCAGGTGAAGAGCGCGGGCGCGGGGGGCGTGGTCGGGGAGGGCTGGTCGGGCATCCCCCGACCCTAACGACCCGCCCGCCGCGTCCGTCAGCGGTGGTCCCGCACGCCGTGCCCCTCGGCGGTACGGATCGTGTCCCTATATACACGCGCCGCCGCACGCAGCGCGGTCTCCGGGTCGACGCCCGCCTCGTCCGCCCGTACCGCCAGGGCCAGCAGCTCGTACCCGACGCCCTCGCCCGACGGCGGTACGACGTCCAGGCCGGCCGTGCGCACCCGCCCGGCGAGCTTCGAGGCGAGCGCGAGGCTCGGCTGGCCGAGCGGTACGCCGTCGGTGACGGAGTCGCGCTGCTTCTCGATCGCCTTCATCCGCAGCCAGTGCGTCTTGACGTCGGCCGGGGTCGCCGCGCTCTCGTCGCCGAAGACATGGGGATGGCGGTGGATCAGCTTCTCCACGAGGGTCGCGGCGACATCGTCGATGGAGAACCGCTCGACGCTCTCGCCGTCGTCGTCGTCGGCGGCGTCGGCGTCGGCGTCGGCGTCGGCGTCGGCGGGCAGGCCGTCCTCGGCGATGCGGGCGTGGAAGACGACCTGGAGCAGTACGTCGCCCAGCTCCTCGCGCAGCTCGTGGGTGTCGCCGTCCTCGATGGCCTCGACCAGTTCGTACATCTCCTCGATGCCGTACTTGGCGAGCCCCTGGTTGGTCTGGATCGACGACCAGGGGCAGTCACGCCTGATCCGGTCCATCACCTGGACGAGATCGAGGAGCCGGGCGCCCGGCAGGTCGTACGAGCCGGGGAGCAGTTCCAGGTCGGGCATCTGGACCCGGCCCGAGCCCGCGAGCCTGGCGAGACCGTCGGTGAGCGGGCCGCGGCTGTCCAGCGAGGAGATCACCACGACCGTACGGCCGCCGGCGCAGTCGGCGACCAGCTCCTCGGCGCCGGGGGCGCCCTCTTCGACCCGGACGCCGGCTTCCCTCAGATACGGGAGCTGCGGATCGGCCGGGTCGGCGCACAGCACACGGTCGGCGGCGTGCAGCGTCTGCCAGGCCGGCCAGGACAGCAGTCCGGGGGCGACGCGATGGCTGGCGGTCAGCAGGACGATACGGCCGGCCGGGTCCTGCGCGGGCGCCGCGGGAGGTTCTTGTGTCACCCGTCGAACCTACCGCCGGCCTGCGGTCAGGCGTCGGTCGGCTCCTGCTGCGGGGCTTCCTTGGTGACCTGCTTGATCCACGGCGTCGTGGACTGGCCCAGCGAGATCTTCGTGTTGTCCCAGGTGCCGTAGCGCGGGTTGACGTCGACATGCATCGACTTCGACGTCTTCGCCAGCAGGGCGAGGACCTTCTGCTGGCCCTGCGGGGTCGTGGTGTCGCCGCCGACGGCCGTGGCGACCTTGGCGAGCAGCACGTCACGGCGTACCGCGTCGTCGATCTGGTCGGGGGTGAGCGCGCCCTGCTGCAACAGCACGGACTCGAACGCCTTCGCACCGCCGGACTGCGCCTCGGCCTGCTGCCTGGCGGTCTGGATCTCGCGGCGCGAGGCGCTGACGCCCTCGTCGCTCGCGGCCTGCAGCAGGATCCGGTCGAAGATCATGCCGTTGAGCTTGTTCTGGTTGAGCTGGCCCGAGTTCTTGATCAGCTCGGCGGACTGCGGCGACGCCTCCTGGGCCTTGCGCACCGCGGCGACCTGAGCCTGGAGCGTGGACACCTCGATCCGCTTGCCGCCGACGACCGCCGCAGCTCCCGGGTGGGAGTCGCTGCCGCACGCGGTGAGCAGCGGGGCCGCGGCGAGCAGAACGACGGAGATGGAGAGCGCGGTGCGACGGCGGCGGTTCAAGGGGGCCTCCCGGGGAGATTGTGCGGCGATGCACAAGCCTTGCAGTGATCGATGTTAAGCAGTCGGCGTGGTCTGGGCCACTGGTTCGACCAACGATTCAGGCACGGTTGTGGTCTCGGGAGCCCACATGATCGTCCACACGTGCGTCACCTCGGCAGTTCACCCCTCCGTCATCTATCTCGAACCGGTGTTCACTTCGGCGCTGTCGCCACGTTCACCGGAGGCTGCCTAGCGTCCTTCTGGATGACCTGGCGACGGTGGGAACGGACGGAAACAGAGGGAATGACGCAAGCGACCCTGGCCCCTGTACCGGAACCCCTTCCCGAACCGCAGAGTTCACCTTCCACCGCTCCCGGGGCCGCGGCGCCTGCCGCAGCCGCGCCACGGCACGACCGGATGCGGGCGCTCGACGGGCTGCGCATCGTGGCCGCGCTGATGGTCTGCCTCTACCACTACTCGGGGCGCGGCGGCGATATCACCCGCGCCTGGGGCGAATCGCCGCGCCATCTGTTCCCCGACCTGTCGGGGCTCACGGTCTACGGCTGTCTCGGCGTCCAGGTCTTCTTCGTCATCAGCGGCTTCGTCATCTGCATGAGCAGCTGGGGCCGTTCGCTCGGGGACTTCTTCCGCTCCCGCGTCACCCGGCTCTACCCGGCGTACTGGGCGGCCATCGTCCTGGTGACCGCCGCCTGCTTCGCACTGCCGTCGGTCAGCGAACCGCTGCGGCTGCACGAGGTGCTGGTGAACTTCACCATGCTCCAGCAGCCCATGGGCGTACGGCGGGTGCTGGGCGTCTGCTGGACCCTGTGGGTCGAGGCGCGCTTCTACTTCTTCCTTGCGCTGTTCGTGGTGTGGAAGGGCGTCACCTACCGCCGCGTGGTCGTCTTCGCCGTGGTGTGGACGGCGGCCACGGCGTTCGCGCAGGTCGCCGACAACTCGCTCGTCACCGAGCTGGTGATGCAGGACAACGCGCCGTTCTTCATCGGCGGCCTGGCGCTGTACCTGATCCACCGGTACGGCAGCGACATACTGCTCTGGTCGCTCGTCGGCGTGAGCTGGCTGCTCGGGCAGCACTACGCGACGATCGCCCTGTGGAACCCGGCGACCGACCCGTCGCAGGTGTTCGCGCCGCGCTCGCCGTACGTGATCCTCGCGATCGTCACGTTCGCGTTCGCCTCGGTCGCGGTCGTGGCGCTGGGGTGGGCCCGCTGGGCCAACTGGCGCTGGCTGACCTTCGCCGGGACGCTCACGTACCCCTTCTACCTGGTCCATGAGCACCTGGGCTGGTTCGCCGTGACGATCCTGCACAAGAAGTTCGGCCTCGACCCGCGGCTGACGCTGATCGCGGCGATCGTCTCGATGCTCGTCCTGGCCTGGCTCATCCACCGGCTGGTGGAGAAGCCGTTCGGACCGAAGCTGCGGCGGGCGATGAAGCTGCAGGCCGCCCGGCTCAAGGCGGCCTGACGCCCGCTCCCGGCTTGCCCGGGACCTTTCAGAGGCCGTGGAACTGCTGCTGGCGCTCCAGCGCCCGCCGCACATCGGCGGCCAGCGGGTGGTACGGGCCGTAGAGCCGCCCGATGTCGTAGAGCAGATCCCCCAACTGCTGGTGCGCCGCCGCGTGATCGCCGACGGCCAGCAGCAGATTGCCGATCCGCTGGCGGATGTCGAAGGCCCGGTCGTGGTCGGCGCCGGGGCGCTGCTGGTTCTCGAAGTACGGCAGCAGCGCCCGGTATTCGGCGAGGGCCGCCGCCGCCTCGCCCAGCTGCTCAAGACAGAGCGCCGCGTCGAACCGGAACTGCAGGGCCTGTTGATCGCCCGCACCCGACTCTGCCGCCCGGTCGTCGGCGAGCCGGCGCAGCTCGGGCAGCGCCCTGCGGTACTGGCCGTCGTCCATCAGCGTCGCCGCGTACTGCTTGCGCAGGATGCGGACGACCGGTGACGACTCGCCGTGCTCGGCCGCGGCTGCGGGCAGGATGGAGCCGAGGATGTCGACGGCCTGGGTGATGCTGCCCTCGCCGAGCAGCCGCTTCACCTCGTCCACGGCGGCCGCCACATCCGGGCGTTCGGCCGGTACGGGCTGCTCGGGCCTGGCGGGCAGCGGCACCGAGGGCAGGCTGGTCGCCCGGTCGGGCCAGGGGGCGTGCGGGCGGCTGAACGGTCTGGTCGGGTCGAGCGGTCCCGCCGCCGGGACTCCGCGCGGCGGCAGCATCGGCATGAGCTGCTCGTACACCTCCTGCGCGCCTGCGGGGCGGTGCTGCGGATCCTTGGCGAGCAGCCGCAGCACCAGCGCCTCCAGCGGCTCGGGGATGTCGGGCCGGATCCGGCGCACCGGCAGCGGCGGCTCGTACAGATGGCGGTGGAGCACGCCGAGCACGGTCGACCCCGCGAACGGCACGTTCCCGCTGAGGAGTTCGTGCAGGAGCACACCGAGCGCGTACAGGTCGGTGTACGGCCCGACGGCGCCGCCCATGGCCTGCTCAGGCGCCATGTAGGCGGGGCTGCCGATGGGCGATCCGGTGTGGGTGAGGCGCGTGGTGTCGGCGTCGATGACGGAGGCGACGCCGAGGTCGAGGACGGTGACCGTGCCGTCCGGTTTCACCATCACGTTGCGGGGCTTGAGGTCGCGGTGCACGATCGGCACCGCGTGCACCGCCGCGAGCACCGCGCACAGCTGGGCGGCCACGGAGGCAGCCCACGGCCAGGGGTACGGGTCGTGTTCGGCGAGATGGTCGGCGAGGTCGGCGCCCTCGACGTACTGCATGACGAGATACAGGTCGTCCCCGTCGCTGCCCGCGTCATGGACGGTGACCAGGCCGGGGTGGTCGACCTGGGCGGTGACCCGGCACTCGCGCACGAAGCGGCGGCGCATCTCGTCGGCGCCCGAAGCCGCCGCCATCCGGTCGGGGCGCAGCAGCTTCACGGCGACGCGCCGGTCGAGGCGCTGGTCGTACGCCGTCCAGACCTGGCCCATGCCGCCCTGGCCGATGATCGTCGACAGCTCGTAACGGGCGGCGATGACCCGTCCGTTCACCGGTCGTCCTGCCGCTTGCGCAGGATGTCACTCAGCTCGTCGAGTTCGGCGCGTACCTGGTCGATACGGGGGTGGCCCGGCTGCGGGTAGCCGGACTGCGGCTGTCCGGGCTGCGGCTGACCGGGCTGCGGGGGTGTCGCGCCGGGCCGGTCGGCGGGGACCGGCGGCAGCGGCGGGGGCGTCGGCAGC
>NZ_JTIY01000001.1:3195183-3212682 GCF_000818175.1 Streptomyces sp. AcH 505 | reverse complement strand
GCGGGGGCGTCGGCAGCGGGCCCTGCTGCGGTACGGGCCGGCCCTGCGGCCGCACCGGGGCCGTGGTGCCCTGCGGGTGCGGATATCCGTAGCCGGGCTGCGGGTAGCCCGCGGGACCCGGGACGTAACCCACGGGCGCGGGCGGGCGGTTGAACCTGCGTATGTCGAAGATCAGGTAGTACGCGACGCTCACCGCGCCCAGCAGCATCACGAAGATGAGCGCCACGTCCGTCCTGGGGTCCGACTCGGGCAGCGAACCGACCACGGCGAACGCGCCGATGCCCAGCGGGAGGCTCGCGGCGAACGCCGTCCAGTCGAACCAGCGGCCCCGCACCAGCGCGACCCGGAACAGCGGTACGCAGGACAGGATCCCGCAGGTGAGCACGGCAGACGCGGTGCACAGCACCCTGATCGTGACGACCACGCCGTGCGAGGACGGGGGCCGGGGCGCTGAGGGCGGCACGGGGCCGTGCATTGCTGCTCCTGACGGGCCTGAGTACGAGGACGCGGAGGTACGAGCGTATACACCGACACCGACAGCGGTCGCCTGGTTGTACCGAACCGTTGTCGGCCGGATCACATCGGTACGGAACCGTCCGTCAGCCCGTCGTACAGGCCCTGGACCAGCCGCTCCCCCAGCTGTCCCGCGAGCCTCAGCGCACCCTCGAACTCGGCCAGCGCGCGGAAGTGTTCGCCGTGCCGCCGCTGCTCCTCCAGGGGCAGCCGGGGCAGTTGGAGACGGCGTACGTCGAGCCGGGCGGCGGTCGACGCGTAGCTGCTGGCCTGACGGTTGTTGGCGGTGCCGCGCAGGAACCCGGCGAGGAACCACGGGTCGAGCGCCGCCGGATCGGGGCGCAGCAGCTGGAGGTTGCGGCCGAGGGCAGCGCCGGCCGTCGCCCCGTCGACGACCCGGGCCACCGAACCGCCGCCCAGGACGGGGACGACGACGTCACCGGCCCGGACCAGCACGGGCTCTTCGCCGGGCCCTTCGGGCAGGGTGCCGGAGGGTTCGGTGCCCGCGACGACGTCGTGTTCCGTGAGGACGCGCACCGGCCCCGCCGGGCCCGTACCGGCGCCGCCCGCGCGCAGCTCCAGGGCGCCGGCCCTGGCGAGTTCACCGACGGTGGTGCCGGGGCGCCGGGGCCGCGTGTCCCCCGCCGTCCCCGACGGTGCGGGGGTCAGCTCGACGGTGCGCCGCAGCGCCTCGGCCAACCGGTCGCGTACGTCGGCCAGTTCGGCGGCGCCGCCGCCCGCGGCGGGGGGTGGCAGATGGCGGGCGGGCGCCAGGTCCACGTCGTCGTCGAGGAGGTCGATGACGGGCACGGCCCGGCTGACCCCCGGCTCGTCCACGGCGCCACCGTCCTGGTCGAAGGCGCGCCAGGCGTTCGTGACGGTGGCGTGCACGGTCGCCCAGTCCAGGCCTTCGCGGCCACGGCCACCGCCGTCCGGGTGCCCGGCGGAGTCCACCAGCAGCAGTTCGGGGGACGACCGCTGCCCGTCGCCCGGGCGCCGCAGCACCCACAGGTGCAGCGGGACGCCGTAGGGCGGCGCGGCGCCCGCCGGGAGGGCCACGACGGCGCGCAGCGCGCCACGGCGCAGCAGATCGGCGCGCACCCGGCGCCCCGAGCGGCGGGAGGCGGCGGCGGGCGGCATCAGCAGGACGGCGGTGCCGCCGGGCCGCAGATGGGCCAAGGCGTGCTGCACCCAGGCCAGTTCGGACTCGGTGCGGGCCGGGAACCCGTACTCCCAGCGCGGGTCGTAGGCGAGTTCGTCATGGCCCCAGTTGCGTTCGTTGAACGGCGGGTGGCACAGGACGGCGTCGACCGTGAGCCCGGGGAAGGCGTCGGCGCGCAGCGAGTCGCCGGTCCGCGCCCCGACCTCGGCGCCGCTGCTCAGGGCGAGCCGCAGACCGGTGAGCGCGGCGAGTTCGGGGGCTGCCTCCTGCCCGTACAGCGCCCTGGGGTGCGGTACGGCGCGCAGCAGGGTGCCGGTGCCGGCGGCGGGGTCGAGGACGGTCACGTCCCTGCCCGTGGTCCCCGCCAGCGCCGCCATCAGCGCCGCCGCGCCCGGCGGGGTGAGCGTGTACTGCCGGGGGTTGGCGTCGAGATACCGGCCGAGCAGGAACTCGAAGGTCCGGTGCGCGCCGAGTTCGGCGGCGAGTTCGGCGGCGCCGCGCAACAGGGCGGCGGACGACTGGAGTTCGCGCGCGGTGGGGGTGTGAACAGCTCTCCCCGCCGTGCCGCCGAAGCGCGGCGCGAGCACCTCTTCGACGGCGACGGGCAGCAGTTGGGCGAGCCGGGTGTCCGACGCCCCGGCCAGACCGAGCCAGTCGGTGGGCCGCTCCCGTACGAGCAGCAGGACGCAGCCGGTTCGTACGAGGGCGGTCGGCGCGCCCGCCGGGTCGCCCGACAGCTCCTGCCAGACCCGCTCCCGGAGCGGAACCTCGGCGAGTTTCCCCTGGTCGCGCAGCCACTGCTCGACTTCGGGCAGGGCGAAGGAGGGGCTGGTCTCCGTACCGCCGACGGGCCGGGGGAAGTCGGCGTGCCTGCGCCGCCAGTTGCTGACCGCGGCCCGGCCGACTCCGGCCAGCCGGGCGATTCCGGCGGCCGTCACCTCTGCTGCGCTCTCGGGCACCTGGCTGCTCCTCACGGCGCGGACTGATGTGTCACCGAGCATACCGTCGGGACCGGGAAATCCGGATTCACAGCACGAGACCGGGCCACCTGACTAGTCGCTGTTGACTCGGTTCACAGACTCTGCTGTTATTAACACATCGCTATCCGCGACGACCCGTCATCCCACTCCATCGGAGACACCGCATGCCTTCTCCCGCCGCTTTCCGCCGTCACGGACGCAGCGCCATCGGCCTCGGCTGCGCGGTCGCCGTCGTCGCCCTGGCCGGCTGTGGACCGGCCACCGACAGCAAGGGCGCCGGCCCGGACTCGTCGGCCGGCGCATCGGGCTCGGCCGCTGCCAAGAAGCCGGTCCCGTTCGCCGGTGACTCGGGTCCCGACATCGTGAACAAGTCGCTGAAGGTCACCCGGGCCGCCACGTCGCTGACCATGCAGGCCGAGATCCAGGACCCCACCGAGGGCCATGTGCTCTTCACCATGGCCGTCAGCGCCAAGGGCGACTGCGCGGGCCATGTGTCCCTCAACGACGAGGGCAAGGTCGTCCTGTCGAAGGTCGGCAAGACCGTCTACATGAAGTTCGACGAGAAGTTCGTCCGGGCGCAGGGAAAGAACGACTCCAAGGCCGAGACGGACGCGACGGTCGACATGCTCGCGGGGCGCTGGGTGAAGACCTCCGCCACGTCGGACGAGGGCAAGGAGTTCGCGACGTTCTGCGACCTGGACACCCTGCTGGGCGACTTCGAGGGCGAGGACACCGTCGCCCGCAAGGGCCCACTGGCGAGCGTGGACGGCCGGCCGGCCATCACGCTCACGGAGTCCGACGGCAAGAGCCAGTACAAGGTGTACGTCGCCACGGAGGGCAAGCCGTACCTGCTGAAGCTGGTCACCACGGGCGACGAGCCGGGCACCGCGGTGCTCAGCGGCTTCGACGAGCCGGTCGGCGCGAAGGTGCCGACCGGCAAGGACATCCTCGACCTCGACAAGCTCTAGGCGGTGTCTCCGTCCGCCGGACCTGGGACGATGCTCAGCCGCCGCACTGGGCGAGCATCGTCTTCTTGTCCGCCGACGTCACCGGCAGGTCGTACTTGACGGAGACCTGCGCCACCCGCACCGCGTACGAGCAGCGGATCTGCTTGTTGGGCGGCAGCCAGGACGCCGGGCCCGAGTCGCTCTTGGAGCCGTTGGTCGAGCCGTCGACCGGCATGAGGTTCAGCGGGTCGTTGGCGATCTGCTCGCGCTTCGACTCGCTCCAGTGCGCCGCGCCCATCTGCCAGTCGTAGGACAGCGGCATCACATGGTCGATCTGTACGGCGGTGGCCTTGGCCTTGACCCACTTGATCGTCTTGCCGGTGTACGGGTCGTGCAGGGTCATCGAGGCGAGTATGCAGTCGGACCCCGAGCGGAACTCCGCCTTCAGGCCGTCGCGCTTCAGTACGTCGTTACGGGTGTCGCAGCCGTTCCTGGACAGCGGCACCTTGTCGACGCCGTCCTTCCACGCGTAGCCGAACTCGTCCCGCTCGTAACCGGTCTTGGGCCCGCGGCCCTTGGTGTCGACCTTGTCGATGAGCTTGCGGGCGGCCTTCTTGTCGGCGGCCGAGGTGAGCGGCGCGAGGCCCCGCTTCGTACCGTCCGGGTTGTCGAGGGGGCTGACGCCGAACGTGCCGCTGGGCGCGTGCGCGCCGCTGTCGGCGTCCCCGCCGCCGCCGGGGGCCGACGCCCCTGGTGAGCCCATGTCGCCGCCCAGCTCCGTCTTGCAGCCCGTCAGCAGAAGGACGGAGAGGGCAACGGCGCCGCCGCCGAGGCATGTTCGCGTGATGCTGTTCCCGAGAGTCCGCACGAACAGACGTATGCCCCGTTCGGTACCGATCAGCGCACCGGAACGGGACCCAATCGTGAAAAGGCCGCCGTGAGGCCCTTCTTGAGGAACGTCGCCAGCGGCCGCTCGACCAGACTGTGGATCAGCCAGCTCATGACGAGCATCCCGACGAGCAGCCCGGCGACCAGCAGCCGCGGGTCGACCCGGTCGTGCAGATAGTGCAGCGCCGTGACGCCGACCGCGTAGTGCACCAGGTAGAACGGGTACGTCAGCGAGCCCGCCGTGGTCAGCCACTTCCAGCGAATCCGATCGGTCAGACCGAGCGAGACGCCGAGCATGACGAGCAGGAACGCCGTGTAGAGGACCAGCGATCCGGTCCAGGTCGAGACGTCCTCGAAGCGCACCCGGGTGACGAGGTCGTGCTGCGACATCACCCAGGAGAGCCCGAGGACGCCCCACAGCAGCAGGTCCTGGCCGAAGCGGTGCATCAGGTACAGGGCGAGCCCGGCGATGAAGAACCACGCCGAGTCGGGGTCGGCCAGCGTCAGCAGCAGCGGTATGCCGGACTTCGCCGCGAACGCGGCGGCGGCGCCCCACACGCAGCAGAAGATGACGACCTTGCGGTAGGTGAGGCCGGTCGCCACCACGATCAGGAAGATCAGGTAGAAGCGCAGTTCGGACCAGAGCGTCCAGTACACCCCGTCCACGTGCGGCATCCCCAGGCCCTGCTGCAGCATGGAGAAGTTGATGATCACCTGCGTGGGCTTCAGCGCGGGGAAGACGGCGGGCGCGACCGTCAGGGCCACGGTGGTGAAGACGACGGCGAACCAGTACGCCGGGTAGAGGCGGATCACCCGGGAGACGAAGAAGTCCCTCGGCCGCCGCCCCCAGGAGGACATGCAGATGACGAAGCCGCTGATGACGAAGAAGAACTCGACGCCGATCCAGCCGTAGGCGGCGACGGGGAACAGGTCAGGGAAGATCTCCGAGACCGGCCGCCCCCAGATGAGGTTGCCCGGCCGGTCGGCGCGCGCCGTGCCCGTGTAGTGGTGCAGCGCCACCAGCAGCGCGGCCACCAGGCGCAGCCCGTCGATCACGAAGAGCCGGGGGCGCCGCGCGGGCGCGGCGGTCCCGGGCCGCTCCAGTGGCTGCGGCCCGGGACCGGTCCCGACCATCGCGGGCTGCGGCACCCGCCGTACGTCCGCCGTCGCTCCCTCAACCTGCTGCATGTCACTCGCCTGTCCGGACCCGTACGTACGTTTCAGCTGCCACCGCAACTCAACGTGGTCACAGCGAACCGCAGGTGTCCAACAAGCGAACGTGAACCTCATGAGCCGCTCAGGAATCAACCCCGAACAGCTCAGAAACAGCTCAGGTAATGGTCAAGAACCCAGAATGGTCGCCAAGAACTCCCCGGTCCACGACAGCAGTTCACGCCCGACGACCGGCTTTCCGCCGATCTTCCCCGCCGTCGGGCGCGGCACCAGAATCTGGTGCGCCGCCGGCTTGATGACCGTACGGGGATGCAGCCGCTTGAGGCGCAGCTCCTGCGACTCCCGCAACTCCACCGGAGCGAAGCGGATGTTGGCGCCCTGGAGGACGATCTCGCCGACCCCGCAGGCCCGCGCCAGCATCCGCAGCCCCGCGACCAGCAGCAGATTCTCCACCGGCTCCGGGAGCTTGCCGTAGCGGTCGGTCAGCTCCTCCCGTACGGCGGCGATGTCGGCCTCGGAGTTGGCGGAGGCGATCGAGCGGTACGCCTGGAGGCGCAGCCGCTCGCCCGGCGCGTAGTCGTGCGGCACGTGCGCGTCGACCGGCAGCTCGATCTTGACCTCCAGCGGCGGCTCCTCCTCCACACCGCCGTCGACCGCCGTGCGGTAGTCGGCGACCGCCTCGCCCACCATGCGTACGTACAGGTCGAAGCCGACCCCCGCGATGTGCCCGGACTGTTCGCCGCCGAGCAGGTTCCCCGCGCCGCGGATCTCCAGGTCCTTCATCGCGACGTACATACCGGCGCCCATCTCGGTGTGCTGGGCGATCGTCGCCAGCCGCTCGTGCGCCGTCTCCGTCAGCGGCTTCTCCGGCGGGTACAGGAAGTACGCGTAGCCGCGGTCGCGGCCACGGCCCACCCGGCCGCGCAGCTGGTGCAGCTGGGACAGGCCGAAGTTGTCGCCGCGCTCCACGATGAGGGTGTTGGCGTTGGAGATGTCGATGCCGGACTCCACGATCGTCGTGGACACCAGCACGTCGAAGCGCTTCTCCCAGAAGTCGACCACGACCTGCTCGAGCGCGGTCTCGCCCATCTGCCCGTGCGCCGTCGCGATCCGCGCCTCGGGCACGATCTGGCGCAGCCGCGCCGCCGCCCTGTCGATCGACTCGACCCGGTTGTGGATGTAGAAGACCTGGCCCTCGCGCAGCAGTTCACGCCGTACGGCGGCGCCGATCTGCTTCTCCTCGTACGGCCCGACGAAGGTGAGCACCGGGTGGCGCTCCTCCGGCGGGGTGGTGATCGTCGACATCTCGCGGATGCCGGTGACGGCCATCTCCAGCGTGCGCGGGATGGGGGTGGCGGACATCGTCAGCACGTCGACGTTGGCGCGCAGCTTCTTCAGCTGCTCCTTGTGCTCGACGCCGAACCGCTGCTCCTCGTCCACGACGACCAGACCGAGGTCCTTGAACTTGGTCTCGGACGAGAACAGCCGGTGCGTACCGATGACGATGTCGACGGACCCCTCGCGCAGCCCCTGGAGCGTCGCCTTGGCCTCCGCGTCCGACTGGAAGCGGGACAGGGACTTCACCACGACGGGGAACTGCGCGTACCGCTCGGAGAACGTACCGAAGTGCTGCTGCACCAGCAGCGTCGTCGGGACGAGCACGGCGACCTGCTTGCCGTCCTGGACGGCCTTGAACGCGGCGCGCACCGCGATCTCCGTCTTGCCGTAGCCGACGTCGCCGCAGACCAGCCGGTCCATCGGGACCGTCTTCTCCATGTCCTCCTTGACCTCGGCGATGGTGGACAGCTGGTCGGGCGTCTCCACGTACGGGAAGGCGTCCTCCAGCTCGCGCTGCCAGGGGGTGTCCGGGCCGAAGGCATGGCCGGGCGCCGCCATCCGCGCCGAGTACAGCTTGATCAGGTCGGCGGCGATCTCCTTGACGGCCTTCTTGGCGCGCGCCTTGGTCTTCGTCCAGTCGGCGCCGCCGAGCCGGTGCAGGGTCGGGGCCTCGCCGCCGACGTACTTGGTGACCTGCTCCAGCTGGTCGGTGGGGATGTACAGCCGGTCGCCGGGCTGACCCCGCTTGGCGGGGGCGTACTCCACGAGCAGGTACTCACGGGTCGCGCCCTGGACCGTACGCTGCACCATCTCCACGTACCGGCCGACGCCGTGCTGCTCGTGGACGATGAAGTCGCCGGCCTCCAGGGTCAGCGGGTCGATGGTCTTGCGGCGCTTGGTGGGCAGCCGCACGCCTTCCTTGCCGGCCGCCTTCTGGCCGGACAGGTCGGTCTCGGTGAGTACGGCGAGCTTCAGCGCGGGGTCCACGAAGCCGTAGTCGATCGAGCCGCGCGCCACGTGCACCACGGACGGGGTGATGTCGGCGAGGCCGCGGCCGCCGGTCGACTCGGGGGTGTCGAGCCGGGCCGCGATGCCCTCGCCACTCAGCACCTCGACGGTACGGGCCGCCGTGCCCTGGCCCTCCGTGACGAACACGGTGCGCCAGCCGTCGGCGAGCCAGCCCTTGGTGTCGGCGAGCGCGCGTGCGGTGTCGCCGCGGTACGACTCGGGGGCGCGCATCCCGAGCGTCAGCGCGTCGGCGCCCAGCTCCTCGTCCACGGCGAACGGCGAGACCGACCACCACATCATGCCCAGCTCACGGGCCCGGTCCCGGACGTCCGCGATGCCCCACAGGGACGCGGCGCCCACGTCGATGGGCGCCTGGCCGCCGGTGGCGCTGGCGGCCCAGGACGCCTGCAGGAACTCCTGGCTCGTCGCCACCAGGTCCGAGGCCCGGGTCCGCACCCGCTCGGGGTCGCAGACCAGCGCCATCGAACCGGCCGGCAGCACGTCCAGCAGCAGCTCCATGTCGTCCACGAGGACCGGCGCCAGCGACTCCATGCCCTCGACCGCGATGCCCTCGGCGATCTTGCCCAGCAGCTCGCCCAGCTCCGGATGCAGCTCGGCCAGCGCCGCCGCCCGCTCCCTGACCTGCGGCGTCAGCAGCAGCTCCCGGCAGGGCGGCGCCCACAGACCGTGCTCGGCGACCTCCAGCGACCGCTGGTCGGCGACCTTGAAGTAACGGATCTCCTCGATCTCGTCACCCCAGAACTCCAGCCGCAGCGGATGCTCCTCGGTGGGCGGGAACACATCCAGGATCCCGCCCCGCACGGCGAACTCGCCGCGCTTCTCGACCAGCTCCACCCGCGCGTAGGCGGCGGCGGCGAGCTTCTCCGTCACCTCGTTCAGATCGGCGCTGCCGCCACTGCGCAGCGCCACGGGCTCCAGCTCCCCGAGCCCCTTGACCTGCGGCTGCAGCACGGACCTGATGGGCGACACGACGACGCTGACCGGCCCCGCCGACGGGTCGTCCAGCGCGGGGTGCGCGAGCCTGCGCAGCACGGCGAGCCGCCGCCCCACGGTGTCGGAGCGCGGCGAGAGCCGCTCGTGCGGCAGCGTCTCCCACGACGGGTACTCCACCACGGTGTCCGGATCGAGCAGCGTCCGCAGCGCCGCCGCCAGATCCTCCGCCTCCCGCCCGGTGGCCGTCACCGCCAGCACCGGCCGCCCGGCCTCCCGGGCCAGCGCGGCCACGGCGAACGGCCGCGCCGCGGGCGGCCCGACCAGGTCGACATGCATCCGGTGCCCGTCGGTGGCGGCCTTCACCGCTTCGGCGAGCGCCGGGTCTCGTACAACGGCGTCCAGCAGACCGTGCAGGCTCATGAAGGGTGCTTCCGTCCGGTTTCCGGGTGGGGGCGACGCCCGGGAGGGGCAACGCGAATGACCCGACACGTCTCACGGGCCGGGGTCCTCAAGCGTACGACCCCCCGACACCCCCCGCGCCGCGGGCACCACCCGCCCCCGGGCACACCGCCGGCCCGGCGGGCGCCGGTGCGTCCGTCGGGCCGGTGGGTGGGGCGTCCGTGGCGGGGTTATTCCGTCGCGATCGCGTTCAGCACGTTCATCCGGCCCGCGCGGAATGCCGGGATCAGGGCTGCGAACAGGCCTACGAAGGCCGAGGCGACGAAGACTCCCAGGATCGTGGGCCAGGGGATCTCCAGGACTCCGAGGCCTTCCAGGGCCAGGAGTTTCTGGGCCGAGGTGCCCCAGATCATGCCCAGGCCGAGGCCCAGGAGGGCGCCGAAGAGGGCGATGACCACCGATTCGAGGCGGATCATGCGGCGCAGCTGGCGGCGGGAGAGGCCGATGGCGCGCAGGAGGCCGATCTCCCTCGTCCGTTCGACGACCGACAGGGCCAGGGTGTTGATCACGCCCAGGACCGCGACGACGATCGCGAGGGCCAGCAGGCCGTAGACGATGTTCAGGAGCTGGCCGATCTGGTCCTTCAGGTCCTGCTTGAAGTCCGTCTGGTCCTGCACCTTGTACTGCGGGTAGGCGGCCATCGAGGACTTGAGTTCCTTGTACGCCTCCTTCTCCTTGCCGTCCTGCGCGGCCGCGAACATGATCGTGTTCTTCGGCATCTTGTCGGGCGTCACGTACTGCTGGGCGGTGGTGATGTTCAGGTACTTCGCGCCCTGGTCGACGCTCGTGTCGTCCGAGGTGATCGCCGCGACCTTCAGCTTGGCCGTCCTGCCGGCCTTGAAGGCGACGGTCAGTTCGTCGCCGACCTTCACACCGTGCCGCTTCGCGTAGTCGTCACCGACCGACATCGCGTTCTTGCCGTACGCGCCGGACAGGGTGCCCGCCGTGGTCTCACGGCGCAGGTCCTTCATGTACGACGGGTCGGCCGCGACCACCTCGTCGCTGTCCGTCTTGCCGTCCGGGGACGTCAGCTTGGCGTCGAGGACCTTGTAGTCGGTGATCCGGGCGATGTCCGGGGACTTCTTCAGCGCCGCCTCGGCCTGCGGGACGATCTGCTGGCCGGTGTTCGACTGGACGATGAAGTCCGCGCCGACCGACTTGTCCAGCTCGTCGGTGGCCGAGGCGACCATCGAGGAGCCGACGACCGACAGGCAGGCCACCAGGGCCAGGCCGATCATCAGGGCCGCGCCCGTCGCTCCCGTACGGCGCGGGTTGCGCAGCGCGTTGCGCTCCGCCATCCGGCCGACCGGGCCGAACATCCGCAGCACGACCGTGCTGAGCGCCCTGACGACCACGCCGGCGAGCAGCGGGCCGATCACCACGAACCCGATGAGCGTGCAGACCACGCCGAGGCCGAGGTACGTGGAGCCCTCGCCGGCCTTGTCGGCCTGCGTGGACGTGTAGAGGGCGAGACCGCCGGCCGCCGTGAGGACCAGGCCGATCGTGGCCCTGATCCGTCCCGAACGGCCGTCCGCCGGGGTGCCGGCGTCGGTCAGCGCCGCCATCGGCGAGATCTTGCCCGCCCGCCGCGCCGGGATGTACGCCGCGAGGACGGTGACGACGACGCCGAGCGCGATCCCGACGGCGGGAGTCGTCCACTTGACGGTCAGGTCCCCGGTGGACAGCTCCATACCGACGGCCGACATGAGCTTCATCAGCCCGACGGCGAGACCCACGCCCGCGGCGACCCCCGCGAGGGATCCGACGATCCCCAGCAGGACCGCCTCCACCAGCACCGAGCGGTTGACCTGCTTACGGCTGGAGCCGAGCGCCCGCATCAGCCCGATCTCCCGGGTGCGCTGGGCGACCAGCATCGAGAAGGTGTTGACGATGAGGAAGACACCGACGAGCAGGGCGATCCCGGCGAAGCCGAGCATCGCGTACTTCATCACGTCGAGGAACGAACCGATGTCGTCGCGGTTCGCGTCCGCCGCTTCCTGCTGCGTCTGGAACTTGTACGCGCCGGGCAGCGCGGCCGCCACGTCCCTCTTCAGCACCGTGTCGCCGACACCCTCGTCGGCCGTCACGTTGAGCTGGGTGAACTGCCCTGTGGCACCGAGCAGTTCACGCTGGGCGGTCGCCGTGTCGAAGTAGACGACGGTCGCACCCGGGTTGGTCACCTTGAACGTGGCGAGACCGGCGATCCGCGCCGTGAAGTCACCCGTGACGGAGATGGTGCGCAGCTCGTCACCAAGCTTCAGATGGTGCTTGTCGGCGCTGTCCTTGTCGATCATCACCTCGGTCGGGCCGCGCGGCGCGTGGCCCGAGGTGACCTCCACGGAACGCAGGTCGTTACGCGTCCAGTTGCCGGCGATCGTCGGGGCGCCGCTGGTCGAGCCGATGTTCTTGTTCTTCGCGTCGACGACCGTCACGCTCATGCTGGAGACGGCGCCCTCGACGGACTTCACCCCTTCGGCCTTCGCGACCTGCTGGACCGTCGAGGCCGGCAGGGACTCGGGCTTGCCGTTGTCCGGCATGTCGGACGCGCCGGCCGCCGACTTGGGGCTGACCGTGACATCGGCCGACGTCTGCGCGAAGAGCTTGTCGAACGTCGTGTTCATCGTGTCGGTGAAGACGAGCGTGCCGCTCACAAATGCCACCGACAGCAGGACCGCCACGGCGGACAGCGCCATTCTTCCCTTGTGCGCGAGGAAGTTGCGCATCGAGGTCTTGAGGATCGTCACGACGTACGCCCCCGGCCGTCGAAGTCCTTCATCCGGTCCAGCACCGCGTCGGCCGTCGGCCGCAGCATCTCGTCGACGATCCTGCCGTCCGCGAGATACAGCACCCGGTCCGCGTACGAAGCGGCCACCGGGTCGTGCGTCACCATCACGATCGTCTGCCCCAGGTCGTCCACGGAGCGGCGCAGGAAGCCCAGCACCTCGGCGCCGGCCCGCGAGTCCAGGTTCCCCGTCGGCTCGTCACCGAAGATGATCTCCGGCCGCGCCGCCAGCGCCCGCGCCACCGCGACCCGCTGCTGCTGACCGCCCGACAGCTGCGTCGGCCGGTGCTTGAGCCGATCGGCGAGCCCCACCGTCTCCACCACCCGGCGCAGCCACGCGGCGTCCGGCTTGCGCCCCGCGATGTCCATCGGCAGCGTGATGTTCTCCAGCGCGTTGAGCGTCGGCAGCAGGTTGAACGCCTGGAAGATGAAACCGATCCGGTCCCTGCGCAGCTGCGTCAGGTGCTTGTCCTTCAGCTTCGTGATCTCCGTCTCGTCCAGGAAGATCTCCCCGGACGTGACGGTGTCGAGCCCCGCGAGGCAGTGCATCAGCGTCGACTTGCCCGAGCCCGAAGGGCCCATGATCGCCGTGAACTGCCCCCGCGCTATGTCCACATCGACATGGTCGAGCGCGACCACTCTCGTCTCCCCCGCCCCGTACGCCTTGACGACCTGCCGCGCTCGCGCCGCGACCGCCGTACGCCCTCCAGTGCCCCCGTGCCTGGGAATGCTCACAGCCGTTGTCACGGTGAATCTCCAATGTCGATCGGTTCGTCGGTCACGTTCGTCGGTCACGTTCGTTGGTCAAGCTCGCTGACGCGGATCGCCGATTCGGTCCGCCGCATCAGTCTGTTGGTCAGGGGCACCCCGGCGCATTGGTGCTCAGCGCACACTTCACCTGGGGTTTTCCCCACCCCCCGACTACGGCGGGCCCCCGTTCTGGTCCCCGCCGTCGCCGTAAGAACAAGGTAAGGACACAAGGGTGGGCAGCACCTCATCCACCGGGACGAACGGCCCATGGAACGCAGTAAGGACAAGCCCCTAGGGGTCTCCACCCGTGAGGTGAGCCCTTGGGTGGAGAACACGGCGGATGAGAAGGTGGCGGCGGAACTACCTGTACGGGGAAGGGATGCTGTGAGCGGCACCGAAGCGATATCCGGGACGGCGACCGCCACCGCCGCACCCACCGGACGCGGCCCGGTCGTCGCCGCGCTGATGCTCGCCATGGCGCTCGCCGCCCTCGACGGCACGATCGTCGCCACCGCCGTCCCGCAGATCGTCGGGGACCTCGGCGGGCTGTCGATCTTCTCGTGGCTGTTCTCCGGCTATCTGCTCGCCGTCACCGTCACCCTGCCGGTGTACGGGAAGCTCTCCGACACCTTCGGCCGCAAGCCGGTCCTGATCGCCGGCATCGTCCTCTTCCTCGTCGGCTCGGTGCTCTGCGCGACCGCCTGGAGCATGGCGGCGCTCATCGCGTTCCGCGTCGTCCAGGGGCTCGGCGGCGGCGCCATCCAGGGCACCGTGCAGACCGTCGCGGCCGACCTGTACCCGCTCAAGGAACGCCCCAAGATCCAGGCCAAACTCTCCACGGTCTGGGCCACGTCGTCCGTCGCGGGCCCCGCCATCGGCGGGCTGTTCGCCGGATACCTGGACTGGCGCTGGATCTTCCTGATCAACCTGCCGGTCGGCGCCGCCGCGCTCTGGCTCATCGTCCGGCACCTGCGGGAAACCGGCCGTACGGGCGCCTCCGCCACCGGCGGCGGGGACGCCGTACGCCCCAGGAAGGCCCGTATCGACTGGGCCGGCGCCCTCGCCGTCTTCGCCACCGGCGCCCTGCTGCTCACCGCGCTCGTCCAGGGCGGTGTCGCCTGGCCCTGGCTCTCCGCGCCCTCGCTCGGCCTGTTCGCCGCGACCGCCGTCCTCGCCTGCGCCACCGTCGTCATCGAACGCCGCGCCGCCGAACCGATCATCCCCGGCTGGGTGTGGCGGCGCCGCAACATCGCAGCGGTGAACCTGGCACTCGGCGCGCTCGGTCTGCTGATGGTCGCCCCGACCGTGTTCGTGCCGACCTACGCCCAGTCCGTGCTCGGCCTCGGCCCGATCGCCGCCGGCTTCGTACTGTCAGCGATGACCCTGAGCTGGCCGGTCAGCGCCGCGCTGTCCAACCGCGTCTACAACCGCATCGGCTTCCGGCTCACCGGCGTCGTCGGCATCAGCCTCGCCCTGGTCTTCCTGCTCGCCTTCCCCTTCCTGCCCTTCCCCGGGCAGGCCTGGCAGCCGGCGCTCGTCATGCTGCTGCTCGGCGGGGCGCTCGGACTCTTCCAACTGCCGCTGATCATCGGCGTGCAGTCGAGCGTCGGCTGGTCGGAACGCGGCACGGCCACCGCCTCGATCCTCTTCTGCCGCCAGATCGGCCAGAGCGTCGGCGCCGCGCTGTTCGGCGCCGTCGCCAACAGCGTGCTGGCCGCGCGCCTCGCCGCCGCGCCGACCGGCGGGCTCCCCACCGACGTCGACGCGATATCGCGCGCCCTCGACGACCCGGCCGCGCTGACCACGCAGGCGGCGGACTACCTGCGGCACGCCGTGGCAGCCGCCGTCGACCACGTCTTCGTCGGCGCCGCGGCGGCAGCGGCCGTCGCCCTGCTGGTCCTGCTGTTCGTCGCGCCCCGGCGCTTCCCGATCATCCAGGACGACAGCGACAGCTGAGCCGCCGCGCCGAAACGGCCGCGCTCACTCCTCCGACGACGACACCGGCGCACGCCCCGACAGCGCCGCCAGGCTGTTGCGTACGTGCCGCAGGTGCGCCCGCAGCTCCTCGCCGTACTCCGCCTGCTCCCGCGCCACCCGCTCCGCGTCCCTGATCACCCGGTCAGCGGCAGCCCCCGCCTGCGCCAGCAGCTCCGCCGCCCGGTCCCTGGTGTCCTCCTGGCGGTGCCGCGCCTGCTCCCCCGCCTCGGCGAACGTCCGCTGCGCCTCGTCAAGACCCGCCTTCGCCCGCGCCACCTGGCGCGCGTGCCGCGCCTCCAGCGCCGCCTCACGCTCCGCGACGTCGCGCTCCTGCGCGGCCAGCCGCTCCGCGTGGCCCTTCTCCAGACCCTCCAGCACGTCGTGGGTACGCTGCCGCGTCTCCTTCAGCACCGCCAGCGCCTCGGTACGCCGCGCCTTCACCTCGCGCCGCGCCCCGATCCGCTCGTCGTCGGCCGTCCTGCGCGCCGCCGCCAGCAGCTCCTCCGCGTACGCGTCGGCCTCGGCGCGCAGCGCGTCCGCCCACTCCCGCGCCGAATCGCCGGACGCGCGCGCCGCTGCCCCGGCGGCGTCCCGTACCGCCTGCGCCTCCTCGGCAGCCGCCACCCGGACGTCCTGCGCCTCGTCGGCGGCGAGCGCCACGATCTCCCTGGCCCGGTCGGTCAGCGACTCGTACGTCTGCGGCTCGATGGCCGAAACCCGCTCACGCAGCTCCTCGGCCTCGGCCTCCAGCCGCTTGACGAGGACGGTGAGGCGCGCGGCGCGTTCCCACGCCTCGTCCCGGTCCCTGGACAGCTCGTCCAGCTGCCGGTCGACCTGCTCGGGGCGGTAACCACGCCCCCGGACGGGCACGAAGCCATGAGACGACAGGGGTGGCGGACTCATCCTTGAAACCCTCCTCCGACACGGGGCGCACAACGCGATCCGGCGCACATCCTGCTGGATCAAAGCGAAATACGCATAATGCGACACTCCGCCCATCTGATTCTTCAAGGATGCGGCATCCGGTCCGCGTGCCGGAACGGCCGGTCGGAGGCCGGTCGAGAACGTCCAAAAACGACCGGGGCCCCCACCGCGAAACGCGGCGAGGGCCCCGGTCGGACCGGAACGCATGGGTCAGGTCAGAGCAAGCCGTCCCACATCTGTTCGAGCAGGACCGACCACCAGCTCTCCGGCGACGCCAGCGCCGCCGGATCCAGCGCGGCCAGCTGCGCCTGGAAGTCGACGGTCCAGCGGCCCGCCTGCTCCGGATTGAGCCCGAACCGCAGCCGCCACATCCGTCCCAGCAGGGCCAGCGACCGGGTGAACTCCGGCAGCCCGGTGTTCACGAACTGCGGCGGCGCCGACTGGCCGCCGGGCCCCGCCTCCACCGGTACGGCCATGATGTGCGCCGTGCCGTACTGCACACACAGCGCACGGCCGAAGTCGCTGCCCATCACCAGGTACGACCCGGCGTCCGGCGCCGCCTGCACCTGCCGCTGCGCCGCCAGCTCCGCCAGCGTCGGCACCACCGGCTGAGCCGGCTGCGCCCAGAAGAACGGGCCGAAGTCGGCCGGCAGCCCCGCCCACACCATCGTCAGCGCCACCGCCTCCGGCACGCCCTGCCGCGACACCGCACGCTGGTCGTAGCGGCAGATGCCCTGCGGACCGAAGGCCGCCATCAGCTCCTGCGCGACGCCCTCCGGCGGAATCGGCGGCACGGGCGGTACGGGCGGCAGCGGCGCACGCACCGGGGCCGGCCGCGCGGGACCGTCAGCGACCTGGTGCAACTCGCCCTGGTGGGTCAGCAGATGCTGCATGCCCTGCTGCCTGCTCGCGTGGTCCTGGCCGTACGGGGCGACGCTGGTGATCCGCACCTGCGGCCAGGTCTCCCTGATCATCCGCGCGCAGTAACCACCCGGCAGCTCGCACGACTCCAGCTCCGTGTGCAGTTCGAGCACCTGCTGCGGCGGCACGTTCATGGCCCGCAGCTCATGCAGGATCTGCCACTCCGGATGCGGGGTGCCCGGCGCGGAACGACGGATCAGCTGCGCCTCGGACCCGTCGGGGGCGCGGTAGCGCAGCACGGCCTGATAGCCGGGGCCGACCGTCGGCAGCCCGGTGGGCTGCGGCGGATAGCCGTACGAGGGCGGCGGCCCGGGAGGTCCCGGCGGACCCGGAATGCCGGGCGGGGCCTGCGGACCCGACGGATTCGGACCGGCGAGCATCGTCGCCGCGTGATGCACCCCACCGGGCGGCGTACCCGGCGCACCCGGCGCACCGGGGGGCCCGGGAGGCTGCGGAGGACCCGGCTGCGCGCCCGGAGTACCCGGGGCGCCAGGAGTACCGAGCGGGCCCGGCGGCCTCGGCGGCTGACCGCCCTGCCCTGGGTCCGCGAACATCGTCGCCGCGTGATGCACCCCGCCCGGCGTCCCGGGCGCCCCGGGCGTCCCCGGTGCTCCGGGCGGACCAGGCGGTCCGGGAGGCCGGGGCCCTTCCGGGCCTTGCTGCGACACGAGTTGCGTCGGGGCGTACCCACCGGCCGCCCCCGGCGCACCGGGTGACGGCGGC
>NZ_JTIY01000001.1:3179843-3195158 GCF_000818175.1 Streptomyces sp. AcH 505 | reverse complement strand
GGCTGCCGCGCGGCGGCGCGGTCGCCTTGCTCGTCGCCGCGTCCGCTATGTCACTCGCGCTGCTGCCCACCGGACGGCCCGGCGCCGCAGGCGGTCGCGGCGCACCGGGCCCGGCAGGTCCGGGACCGACAGGCCCTGGCCCCGCGGGATTCGCCCCGGCGGGATTCACCCCCGGCGGATTCGGCTCCGCGCCCGGCAGCGACTGCGGGTCGAACGACGAAGCCACCGCCGTACGCGGCAGTTGGCTGCCGCCCGACATCAGCGCCGTCGGCGCATCGGCGCCCGTGGGCGGCCGCGGCTCGTCGTCCTCGTCCGACCCGGACAGCGGCGGCGCGAACACCGTCGCCGGCAGCGGTACGGAACCCTCCTCCGACGCGGCGTTCGTGTCCGTACCGGCCCACGGCGTCGCACCGATCGGCGGAGCACCGCCGGAGCTGCCGGGCCCGTCCGAAGCCGCAGCGCCCGAAGCGCCCGCACCCGATCCAGCCGCACCCGAAGCAGCCGCCGGTTCCGGCGAACCGGCCCTCTCCGGACGGTGATCCGGAATGCCCAGCTTGTCCGCCGCGTCCTGGAGCCACTCCGGCGGCGTCAACAGGAACGACGTCTGATTCAGGTCGATCCGCTGCGGCGGCGCCGGCGCGGCAGGCTCGGGCCGCGTCCCGTACTCCTCCTCGTACCGGCGGATCACCTCACCCACCGGCAGCGCGGGCCACAGCGTCGCCTCACCGCTGTCCCTGGCGATCACCAGCCGCTGCCGGCCGCCGTCGGAGACCGGACCGCCCTCGCGGTCCTCCGCCCACACGACGAACCCCAGGTCGAACTCCCGGACCCGCACCTCGCGGTGCTGGTAGCCGGGGACCTCGCCGTTGACCCACTCTTCCGCGCGCTCCTGCGCCTGCGCGAAGGTCACCATCGCGCTCATCCCTCCACCGGGACGGCCTGCGCGAAGCCGCCGTCCACCATCAGGTTCGCCACGGTCTCCAACTCCGGCGGATTGCCCGCCAGTCGCTGCAGAAAGACGTCGAAGTCGTCACCGCACGGCAGCAACAGCCGGTCCACCCGCTCCTGCACGCTCCAGCCGTCCTGGTCACGGGCGTCGTCGTACGCGCAGAACCACACCGAACCGATCCGCTCGCCCCGTACCTTGACCGCCAGGATGCCGCCCTGGACGAAACCGACGCCCAGATGGTCCTTGGTCAGGTGGTCGCGCAGACACTTGTTCACGTACACCAGGTCGTTGACGGCGGCCTGGTCCCGCACCGTGAAGAACGGCTGGTCCACCAGCAGCCCCAACTCCGGGTCCAGGGCGGCGCCCACCGGCGCACAGCCGCCCGCCGCCTTCAGGAACGAGCGGTACGCACCCGGCAGCCGGTAGCCGAGATCCTCCTCGACCCCCAGCAACTGCCGCTCCGTGACCGACACCTCGCCCTTCGGCAGCCCGAAGTGCACCGGCCTGGTCTCCTGCAACGGGCGCGTACCGCGCTTGCCGTGGTCCACCCGCGTCGTCGCGAGACCACCGTGGTGCCGCAACAGCGCCTTCACCTCGACCGGGACCAGCACCAGCCGCCGGGAAGCCGGCACATGGTGCCAGGTCCAGCCGTGCGGGGTGGCCACCGGCGGAATCGTGTCCCACAACTCGTGCCCCGCGGCGGCCAGCGCCGCGTTCGCCGACACGTAGTCCGTGAGCCGCAACTCGTCCACGCCGAACCCCTCGGGAGGCTCGGCGATCTCGGCGGCGGCACGCGCGTAGGGCACGAAATCCGGAAAGCCGCGGTCGTCGACCCGTACCCCGTGCGGGTGACGGGAAGCCCGGACCGGATCCGGGAACTGCACGACCTGCCCGGCATAACCGGCGTTCGGTGGCGCGGCTTGCTGCCCGAGCCGACCTGTCGTCATGGCGGTTGCCCCCTGCTGCTGCTGGCTGGTTACGCACAGCCTATGCGGTGGCGCAACACGCCACAGAGAGGCTCCTTCCCGGTGACAAGCGGTTACTTCGGGGTGACCCAGCGCCGACGCCACGCCCTGATCCGCGACTCCGCTACCCGATCCGGCGTCAAATTTGGCAGGCTGTCCCCGCGACACGGGGGCGTGACACCAGCGGCTACCCGCAGCTGGCACGGGAGGGACAAGCACGATGCACACCGCACCAACAGACGCACAGGGCGACCCACGCCTCAGCTGGAGCAGCGTCGACCCACACCTTCCGCCACAGCTCCACCGGCGCCGCGACGGCATCCTGCCCGCGGTGGCGGCCGCGCTCTCCGTCCGCGGCGAGACCCTCACCTGCACCGCGGGCAAGGCCGATCAGCCACCCGTACTGCACGTCCTCGTACAGGACTTCCTCGACACCCTCACCAGCGGACAGCGGGAACGATTCACCGGGCGCTGCCCCGAAGCGATCCTGCTCTCCAGACATCTCACCGCCACCGACGAAGGGCGCTCCAAACGCGCCCGCAAGAAACCCCTCACCCACGGCGACGCCCGCCGCTCGCTCAAACACGCCAAACTCACGGCCCGCCGCATCCGCGAGGACGGCGACCCGCTGCACGGCAGCTACGCGCCGCCCTGCCGGTCCTGCATCGCCCTGCTCGACCACTTCGGCGTACGGCCCGTCGACCCCACCCAGAACGGCTGAACATGCCCGACCCCACGTCCGCCCCCACCTCCACGCGCTTCCCCGCGCCCGTCGACGCCGCCCTGCGCGAAGCCGGCTGGCAGCCAGGACGGTGGGACATAAGGCAGGCCGAGGAATGGGCCGACACCCTGCGCGCACACGTCACCCCCGCGGGCCACCTGCACACCGTCTTCCCCGCCGCCGTCGAGGCCTGGGCCGAATTCGGCGGTCTGGTCATCACGCCCGCGGGGCCCGGCCGGCAGATAGCACCCGCCACCGTCCGCATCGACCCGCTCGCCGGGATCCACCTCGCCCGGACCCTGTCCGACCTGGGCCGGTCGCTGGACACCGAGATCACCCCGCTCGGCGAAGAAGGCGAAGGCCAGGCCGTACTCGCCATCGACGCCGTCGGCCGCGTCTACGCCATCGACCACACCGGCGACTGGTACCTCGGCGCGGACATCGACCTGGCACTGGCGACACTGCTCACCGGCAGGGAACCGGCACGGCTGACGTCGGCCTGAGCGGTACGGGCGTACGACGCGACGGCCACGCGCAGACCGACGCCGCGCAGACCGACGCCGCGCAGACCGATGCCGGGCAGACTGCCGCCGCGCAGACTGCCGCAGGCCGGCGTACGGGCCGTCGTACCACCCCGCGCGAAGGGACGCTCCGAAGGCCCCCAGCCCCGAGAAACCGCCGCCGACCGGCTACGCCGACAGCCGGTGCGGCAGCACCGCCGACACCCGGAACCCGCCCGCGTCCGTCTCCCCCGACACGAACACCCCGCCCAGCGCCATGACCCGCTCCCGCATCCCCACCAGACCGTTACCGCCGCTCGGCAGCCCCGCGTCCGCCACACCCGCGTCCGAAGGCCCGTTCTCCACCTGCATCGCGACCTCCTCACCCCGGTGCGCCAGCCGCACCATCACCTTCGAGCCCGCCGCGTGCTTGTGCACATTCGTCAACGCCTCCTGCACCACCCGGTACGCCGTCTGCTCCACCACCGGCGCGTACTCCCGCGAATCCCCCTGCACCGACAGCTCCACCACCATCCCCGCGTCCCGCGACTGCCCCACCAGCGCCTCGATGTCCGCCATCCCAGGACCGTCCTCCGCAGCGGCCGCCGCAGCAGCCGCAGCCGCCATCCCCACCGCCGCCAGCGGCACCACCACCTGCACAGGCGCCGAAGCGTCCGCCGCCTTACGCGCGGCCACCTGCTCCCCCGTACGCAGAACCCCCAGCATCTCCCGCAGCTCCGTCAGCGCCTGCCGGCCCATGTCCCCCACCAGCGCCGCGTTCTTCACCGCCTTCGGCGGATCCTTCAACGCCACCGCCTGCAACGCCGCCGCGTGCACCACCATCAGACTCACCCGGTGCGCCACCACGTCATGCATCTCCCGGGCGATCCGCGTCCGCTCCTCCGTACGCGCCCACTCCGCCCGCTGCTCGGCCCGGTCGGCCAGCAGCGACAACTCCTGCTCCAGACTGTCCGCGCGCTCCCGCAAGCTCTCCATCAGCCGCCGCCGCGCCCCCACATACAGCCCGAACAACACCGGCGGAGCCGTCAGCCCCACCGACATCAGCACCGCCACCGTCGGCACGTACCACTCGTACGAATCGAAGCTCGCCGTCGACACGTTCTGCCGCGTCCGCACGAACGTCACGATGAACGTCGCCACCAGCGACATCCCCGCCAGCGCACCCGTGATCCGGCGCGGCATCTCCGAAGCGGCGAGCGTGTAGAGCCCCACGATCCCCATCAGGAAGCCCATCTCGGCCGGCGTGACAGCAATCGACACCAGCACCACCGCGAACGGCCACGGCCGCCGCAACAACAGCGTCGCCCCCGCCAACAGCCCGAAGATCACCCCCACCGGCGCGGGCAACGCCGTACTCCCCGCGAACCGCACACCCTCCAGCGCGCACTCCAGAGCCGACACCACGGCCAGCCCCACATCGAGCGCGACGCCGCGCCGCCTCTCCCACCACCAGTAGCCACGGGCGGTCGGGCCCCCGGCGTCCTGATGTGCCCCCGTTGTGGTCATGTCTCCCAGACTAAGGGCGCACGCGAGTCATTTTCCGGCGACCGTGACAGCACGTAACGCACTCCGGGACGCAAAAGATTGCTGCAGAGTCCACTCAAACAGGCGAATCGACCGCACATTCGAGCTGGACGCCCCCATTCCGGCCGATGATCCCCGACATGACGGAAATCACCAGCAAATACGCCGACTTCGAAGGCCTGCGCGCCCGAGCCGTCGCCCTGCGCCGACAAGGCCTCAGCCGCCGGCAAATCCGCGACACGCTGTTCGTCGACAACAACGACATCCTCAACCGCCTCCTCGAAGGCGAACCCCCACCGGAGTGGACCAGACGCCCCCGCGCCAAGGACGACCTCCGCGCCCAGGCACGGGAGCTACGCCTCCAAGGCCTGACCTACGACCAGATACAGCTGGAGCTGGGCTGCTCGAAAGGCTCCATCTCCCTCTGGGTACGCGACCTCCCGAAACCGCCGAAGCGCACGAGGGAGGAAGCGTCGGCGATTGCCAGGCGGGGGTGGGAGCGGACGCTGGAACGACGGGAGGAGGAGCGCCAGGAGACGAAGCGGCTGGCCGCCGAGGAGGTGGGGGCGCTGTCGGACCGCGAGCTGTTCTTGATCGGGGTGGGGCTGTACTGGGCCGAGGGGGCCAAGTCCAAACCCCATCGCCGCCAGGAGCGCATCACCTTCATCAACAGCGACCGCCACATGATCGAGATCTTTCTCGGCTGGCTCGACCTGTTGGAGGTGCCCAGAGACTCCCTGCGATTCCATGTCCACATCCACGAGACGGCCGATGTGCCGACCTCCGAGCGGTTCTGGGCCGAGGTGGTGGGCATCGACGTGACCCGGTTCGGCAAGACCACGATCAAGAGGCACAACCCGAAGACCAATCGCAAGAACATGGGCGAGGGCTACAACGGCTGCCTCAGCGTCAGGGTGCTGAGGAGTGCTGACTTGTATCGTCGCGTGGAGGGCTGGTGGTACGGCATAGTAGGAGCTGCACTTTCGCGGAAACCGGCGAAACGGGCGTAGGCGACACACCATCCCGGGTCGTCTAAAGGCAGGACAAATGGTTTTGGTCCATTGAATGAGGGTTCGATTCCTTCCCCGGGAGCAGCGTGACGCGGGCCCCGACCTCTCCGGTCGGGGCCCGGCCTCGTTCCCGGTCCGAAACACCCCGGTATTCTTCGGTTGTCCATCACCCGTAAGCCGAAGGGCCCATCCGTGAGCGCCAACCGCCCGGCAGCCGTCGTCGTCCTCGCAGCGGGTGCCGGTACCCGTATGAAGTCGCGGACTCCCAAGGTTCTGCATGAGATCTGCGGGCGCTCGCTCGTCGGACATGTCGTTTCCGCCGCCCGTGAGCTCGATCCCGAGCAGCTTGTCGTGGTCGTCGGCCATGCCCGTGACGAGGTCGAGGGGCATCTCGCCGATCGTTACGACGGGGTGCGTACCGCGTTCCAGGCCGAGCAGAACGGCACCGGGCATGCCGTCCGTACCGCGCTGCGGGAGCTGGGCGGTACGCCCGGTGGCACCGTCGTCGTCGTCTGCGGCGACACCCCGCTGCTGTCCGGCGAGACGCTCGCCGCGCTCGTCGGCGTGCACGACGCCGACGGGAACGCGGCGACGGTCCTGTCCGCCGAGGTGCCCGACGCGACGGGGTACGGGCGGATCGTCCGGGACGCGGTGAGTGGCGCGGTGACCGGCATCGTCGAGCACAAGGACGCGGACGAGGCGCAGCGCGCGGTGCGGGAGATCAATTCGGGGGTGTTCGCGTTCGACGGGCAGTTGCTGGCGGACGCGCTGGGGAAGGTGCGGACGGACAACAGTCAGGGTGAGGAGTATCTGACGGATGTCCTGGCGATCCTGCGGGAGTCGGGGCACCGGGTGGGTGCTTCGGTGGCTGCGGATCACCGGGAGATCGTCGGGATCAACAACCGTGTGCAGCTGGCTGAGGCGCGCCGGCTGCTGAACGCGCGGTTGTTGGAGCGGGCGATGCTGGCGGGTGTGACGGTGGTGGATCCGGCGTCGGTGCTGGTGGATGTGTCGGTGACGTTCGAGCAGGACACGGTGGTGCATCCGGGGACGCAGCTGCTGGGGTCGACGCATCTGGCGGAGGGGTGCGAGGTGGGGCCGAACTCGCGGTTGAAGGACACGTCGGTGGGGGCGGGTGCCCGGGTGGACAACACGGTCGCGGACGGCGCGGAGGTCGGCGCCGAGGCGTCGGTGGGGCCGTTCGCGTATCTGCGGCCGGGGACGCGGCTGGGGGTGCGGTCGAAGGCGGGTACGTATGTGGAGATGAAGAACGCGACGATCGGCGAGGGGACGAAGGTGCCGCATCTGTCGTACGTGGGGGACGCGACGATCGGTGAGGGCACGAACATCGGCGCCGCGAGCGTTTTCGTGAACTACGACGGCGTGAACAAGCACCACACGACCATCGGTTCTCATTGCCGTACGGGTTCGGACAATATGTTTGTGGCGCCTGTCACGGTCGGGGACGGTGTCTACACCGCCGCGGGGTCGGTCATCACGAAGGACGTGCCGCACGGCGCGTTGGCCGTGGCCCGGGGCCAGCAGCGGAATATCGAGGGTTGGGTGGCCAGGAAGCGGCCGGGAAGCGCCGCCGCGCAGGCCGCCGAGGTGGCGCTCGGAGGCGCCGACGAGGAGAGCTGACCGGAAACAGGTGCGTCGTTCTCGGCGTACCGTGATATCTGCACGATTCAGCCGGCTCGCACGCAACCGCGCAGGTGTGTGCGGGTGGAGCGGCATTCAACACGTCTGAGGAGACTGTGCTGTGACCGGGATCAAGACGACCGGCGAGAAGAAGTTGATGTTCTTCTCCGGCCGCGCCCACCCCGAGCTGGCGGAGGAGGTCGCCCAAAGACTGGGTGTCGGGATTGTGCCGACGAAGGCGTTCGATTTCGCCAACGGTGAGATCTATGTGCGGTATCAGGAGTCGGCGCGTGGCGCGGATTGTTTTCTGATCCAGAGCCATACCGCTCCGATCAACAAGTGGGTCATGGAGCAGTTGATCATGATCGACGCGTTGAAGCGGGCGTCGGCCAGGAGCATCACGGTGATCGTCCCGTTCTACGGGTACGCCCGTCAGGACAAGAAGCACCGTGGCAGGGAGCCGATTTCGGCCCGGCTGGTGGCGGATCTGATGAAGACGGCGGGTGCGGACCGGATCCTCACGGTCGATCTGCACACGGATCAGATCCAGGGCTTCTTCGACGGTCCCGTGGATCATCTGTTCGCGCTGCCGGTGCTGGCGGACTACGTGGCGGGCAAGGTGGACCGGGCCAAGCTGACGGTGGTCTCGCCGGACGCGGGCCGGGTCAGGGTCGCGGACCGCTGGTGCGACCGGCTGGGCGCGCCGCTGGCGATCGTGCACAAGCGGCGTGACAAGGACGTCGCGAACCAGGTGACGGTCCATGAGGTGGTCGGCAATGTCGAGGGCCGGGTGTGTGTCCTGGTGGACGACATGATCGACACGGGTGGGACGATCTGTGCCGCCGCCGACGCGCTGTTCGCGCACGGCGCGGAGGACGTGATCGTGACGGCGACGCACGGCGTGCTGTCGGGTCCTGCCGCCGACCGGCTGAAGAACTCGAAGGTGAGTGAGTTCGTCTTCACCAACACCCTGCCGGATCCGGGGAATCTGGATCTGGACAAGATCACGGTGCTGTCGATCGCGCCGACGATCGGCCGTGCGGTGCGTGAGGTGTTCGAGGACGGCTCGGTGACCAGCCTCTTCGAGGAGCAGGCGTAGCGAAGATCGATTTCTGGGCGGCCTCCCGGCCGGGTAGACTCACGGAGTTGCTCGGCGAGGGAGGCCGCACTCATGTGCGGCGGTCCGTTATCGACGCGCTCTTCGTAGCAGGCTGTCGTGGCCGGGTGACGGTCTTTCTCTGTCACCTGTTTTGATCTACGAGGAGTGCAGCCATGGCTGAACTGAAGCTCAGCGCCGAGGTCCGTACCGAGTTCGGCAAGGGCGCCGCCCGCCGTACCCGCCGTGCGAACAAGGTGCCGGCCGTGATCTACGGCCACGGCGCCGACACCGTCCACGTCACGCTGCCGGGCCACGACCTGATGATGGCGCTGAAGACGGCGAACGCGCTGATCAGCCTGGACATCGACGGCCGCAACGAGCTGGTCATCCCCAAGGCTGTCGTGCGTAACCCGATCAAGGGCTTCATCGAGCACGTCGACCTGCTCGCGGTGAAGCGCGGCGAGAAGGTCACCGTCGAGGTGGCCGTGCACACGGAGGGTGAGCTGGCCCCGGGTGCGAACCTGCTGGAGAACGTCCTCAACACGCTGACCGTCGAGGCCGAGGCGACCAACATCCCGACGTCGGTGACGGTGTCCATCGAGGGTCTTGAGGCCGGTGCCTCGATCCACGCGAAGGACGTTCCGCTGCCTTCGGGTACGACGCTGGTGACGCCGGAGGACGCGGTGGTCATCCAGATCCTGGCCGCGCAGGCGGAGGAGCCGGCGGACGACGCCGCCGAGACCGAGGAAGCCGGCGCCGAGGCCTGATCCGGGCCGCGGCACGGTTCTACGCTGTGCCCTGCGGGGTGGCGGGCTGTCGCCCGTCACCCCGTTTTTTTCGTTCTGCACCCCCTGTGATCCGAGGAGTTTCGAGCGCGCATGACGACGGATGCCAACGCCCCTTGGCTGATTGTGGGTCTGGGTAACCCGGGGCCCGAGTACGCGGCGAACCGGCACAACGTGGGGTTCATGGTCGCGGATCTGCTGGCGGAGCGGATCGGCGGTTCGTACCGGCGGGCGCCGAAGGCGCAGGCGCAGGTGATCGAGGGGCGGGTGGGTCCGCCGGGTCCGTCGAGCCGCCGGGTGGTGCTGGCGAAGCCGATGTCGTTCATGAACCTGTCGGGCGGTCCGGTGTCCGGGCTGCGGGACTTCTACAAGATCGAGAACGACCATGTCGTCGCGATCCACGACGAGTTGGACATCGACTTCGGTGCGCTGCGGCTGAAGCTGGGCGGCGGCGACAACGGGCACAACGGTCTGAAGTCGATGACGAAGTCGATGGGGCCCGACTACCACCGGGTGCGGTTCGGGATCGGTCGGCCGCCGGGCCGGATGCAGGTGGCTGATTTCGTGCTGAAGGACTTCTCCTCGGTGGAGCGCAAGGAGCTGGCTTTTCTGGTGGACCGCGCGGCGGACGCCGTGGAGGCGCTGGTGACGGACGGGCTCGACCGGGCGCAGACGGCGTACAACTCCTGACAAGCTCCCGCATAGCCCGCCCGTGGTTTGACCGGGCGCTCATCCATGGCCAAAGATCGCGCCATGCCGAGCCCGTCCCACCCCGCCCTGTCGTTCGGTCGTATGGCCGCGATGGCTGTTGTCGCACTGCTGCTGCTGGTGGGCGGTGTCTGGGGGTCGTGGGGTTCCGCGCAGCATGTGATGCTCGCGAAGGGCCGTGAGCACGGCAGGCTGACGGTGGTGAGCTGCGGGGACGACACCTGTACGGGGCCTTACGACCCGAACGGCGCGGGCGGGCCGCGGGCCGGGATGACGATCGAGAAGTCGGTCGCGGTCAAGAAGGGCGAGGAGTTCCCCGTCGTCGTGAAGCCGGACACGCGTGAGGTGGTGCGCGGCGGCCTCGCCGGGGTGCTGTACGCGTGGGCGCCGCTGGGCGGTGCGCTGCTGCTGGCGTCGCTGGTGATCGGCGGCGGGATGCGGCTGACGCGTACGGCGTGGACGGTGGCGGGCGCGGGGGCGGCGCTGCTGATCGGTACGTTCCTGGCGCTGTGACGCGGGTGCCGGGACACGGATACGGAGACGGCGGCGCACGACCGGCGATACGCGACCGGCGACATGCGAAACGGCGGCCACATCGTCCCGGATGTGGCCGCCGTCCGCGTGTCAGGCGGTGATGCGCGTCAGCCGGTGTTGCGCAGTCCGGCGGCGACGCCGTTGACGGTCAGCAGCAGCGCCCGGCCCAGAGTCGGGTCGGGTGCTTCCTCCCGCGCCGCGGCGGCGCGCTGGCGGGCCAGCAGCGACACCTGGAGGTAGGAGATCGGGTCGAGGTAGGCGTCGCGGATCGCGAACGTCTGCTGGAGCACCGGGTTGGAGTCGAGGAGCTTGGCCCCGCCGGTGATCCGCAGGACTTCCTGCACGGTCCGCTCGTGCTCGGCCTCGATGTCGCCGAAGACGTGCTTCAGCTCGTCGGGGACGAGCGTGTCGACGTAGTGCCTGGCGATCCGCAGGTCGGTCTTGGCGAGCGTCATCTCCACGTTGGAGAGGAAGTTGCGGAAGAAGTGCCACTGCTCGTACATCTCGTCGAGGACGGTGTCGAGTCCGGACTCCCGCAGCGCCTTGAGTCCCGCGCCGACGCCGAACCAGCCGGGCACGATCTGCCGTGACTGGGTCCAGCCGAAGACCCACGGGATGGCCCGCAGCCCGTCGAGTCCCGCGCCGGAGTCGGGCCGCCTGGAGGGGCGGGAGCCGAGGTGCAGGTCGGCGAGCTGGTCGACGGGGGTGGAGGCGAAGAAGTACGCCGGCAGGTCGGGGTCCTCGACGAGCGCCCGGTACGCGGCGTGCGCCGCGTCGGAGACGGTGTCCATGGCCGCGTCCCAGCGGGCCAGGGCCTCGTCGGACTGGCGGGGCGCCGTGTGCAGCGCGGACGCCTGGAGCGTGGCCGCGACGGTCAGCTCCAGGTTCTCCCTGGCGAGGGCGGGGATGAGGTACTTGTCGGAGATGACCTCGCCCTGCTCGGTCACCTTGATCTCGCCCTCCAGCGTGCCCCAGGGCTGCGCGAGGATCGCGTCGTGCGAGGGGCCGCCGCCGCGGCCGACGGTGCCGCCGCGGCCGTGGAAGAGCCGCAGCCGTACGCCGTGCCGGTGCGCGACGTCGCGCAGCCGGCGCTGGGCGCGGTGGATCTCCCACTGGGAGGTGGTGATGCCGCCGAACTTGGACGAGTCGGAGTACCCGAGCATCACTTCCTGCATGTCGCCGCGGAGGGAGACGAGCTTGCGGTACGACGGGTCGCCGAGCATCTCGTCGAGGATGACGTCGGCGGCGCGCAGCTCGTCGGTGGTCTCCAGGAGCGGCACGATGCCGATCTTGGCCCAGCCGCCGTGCAGGTCGAGCAGGCCTGCCTCGCGGGCGAGGACGGCGGCGGCGAACACGTCGTCGGCGCCCTGGCACATCGAGATGATGTAGGACTCGATGACTTCGGGTCCGAACCGCTCGAACGCCTCGCGCACGGTGTGGAACACGCCGAGGGTCTTCTCGCCCGCCGCGTCGAGGGGCGCGGGGGTGGGGGCGAGCGGGCGGCGCGAGCGGAGTTCCTTGGCGAGGAGCTTCTGCCGGTAGTCGCGCGGCATGTCGGCGTAGCGCCAGGACTCCTCGCCGAGCCGGTCGAAGAGCTGCCCGAGCGCGTGGTGGTGGGCGTCGGCGTGTTCCCGTACGTCCATGGTGGCGAGCTGCAGGCCGAAGGCGGCCAGCGTGCGGATGGTGCGGTCCATCCGGCCGTCGGCGAAGAGCCCGCCGCGGTGGGCGCGCAGCGACGTCTGGATGAGGGTGAGGTCTTCCAGCAGCTCCGCGGTGCCGAGGTAGTCGCAGCCGGGCTTGTGCGGGGTGCCCTTGGCGAGGCGCTCGCGGGTGTTGAGGAGCTTCTGCCGGATGCAGGTCGCCTTGAGGCGGTAGGGCTCCTCGGCGTTGAGGCGCTTGTAGCGGGGGCTGATGTCGGGCAGCCGGACGAGGTCGTTCTGGAGCGAGTCGAGCAGTTCGTCGGTCGCGCCGGTGTAGCGGATGGAGTTGGACAGCAGTCCGCGCAGGTAGTCGATGAGTTCGAGTGCGTCGGTGATGCCGTGTTCGTGCTGGAGGATCAGGACTTCGCGGGTGACCTCGGGGGTGACGTTCGGGTTGCCGTCGCGGTCGCCGCCGATCCAGGTGCCGAAGGTCAGCGGGCGGGTGCCCGGGGGCAGTTCGACGCCGACGCGTTCGAGTTCGGCGGTGAGGTCCTCCAGCACGTCGCCGACGGCGCCGATGTGGAGTTCGTCGAGGTAGTAGATCGCGTTGCGCGCCTCGTCGGCGGGCTCGGGCCGTACGACACGCAGCTCGTCGGTCTGCCAGATCAGGTCGATGGACTCGGCGAGCCGCAGGTCGTGCCGGCGCCGGTCGGCGGCGATCACGGGCGTTTCGAGGAGTTCACCGATGCGGCGGAGCTTGTTGAGCACGGAGCGGCGGGCCGCTTCGGTGGGGTGGGCCGTGAAGACGGGCCGTACGTTGAGGTTCTTCACGGTCTGGCGCAGGTGCTCGGGGTCGGCGTCCTTGAGCCGGTCGGCGGTGCGGGCCAGCAGCCCGCCCTCCGCGGCGCGCCGTTCCCGCATCTCGCGGCCCCGGTGGACCTGCTCGGTCACGTTCGCGAGGTGGAAGTAGGTGGAGAAGGCGCGGACGAGCTTGGCCGCCGTCTCCAGGTCGGTGTCCCCGAGCAGTTCGGCTGCTGCTTCCCCGTCCTCGCGGGTGAGCGCGCGGACGCGCTCCACGAGGTCGAGGAGTTCCGGGCCTTCTTGCCTTACGAGGGTCTCGCCCAACAGGTCGCCGAGCCGGCGGATGTCGGAGCGCAGCTCCGCGCCGGCGGTTGTGGTCTGGTCGGCACTGCTCACAGGTGCGGCTCCTTGCAGTGTTCGAGCACGTCTCAAGGGGTACTGGAGTACGGACCGCGCTGTCCGACGTCACCAGGATAGGTGCCCTTCGGCTGACGTTATCCACAGGCCTCTTGTCGCGGCGGACTGCGCTGCCATACTTACGATGCCGTAGGTTACGCACCCGTATCCGGGCATCTGCCGTATTCCTCACCCCAGGGGATCCCCATGACAACAAGCCCTGACGTGATCGAGGATTCTCCCCAGAATCCGCCGCCGTCCACCGGCGCTCCGCTCCCTTCCGCCACGCTCGGCGGAGACAACAAACGTTCCGTCGAGCAGATCGCTCTGCTCCTCTTCATCGTCGTGCCGTTCGTGGCCCTGGTCGCGGCGGTGCCGCTGGCCTGGGGCTGGGGCGGTGTGAGCTGGCTCGACCTGGGCCTCATGGTGGCGATGTACTTCATCGGCTGCCATGGCATCACGATCGGTTTCCACCGCTATTTCACCCATGGCTCCTTCAAGGCGAACCGTCCGCTCCGGATCGCCCTGGCCGTGGCGGGTTCCATGGCCGTGGAGGGCCCGCTGGTCCGCTGGGTGGCGGACCACCGCAGGCATCACAAGTTCTCCGACGCCGAGGGCGACCCCCACTCCCCCTGGCGGTTCGGCGACACGCTGCCGGCCCTGCTGAAGGGGCTGTGGTGGGCGCACATCGCGTGGCTCTTCGACGAGGAGCAGACGCCGCAGCAGAAGTACGCGCCGGATCTGATCGCCGATTCCGCCATTCGGCGGGTGTCGCGGCAGTTCGCGCTGTGGACGGTCGTCTCGCTGGCGATCCCGCCGCTGGTCGGCGGTTTGGTGACGATGTCCTGGTGGGGCGCGTTCTCGGCGTTCTTCTGGGGTTCACTGGTGCGGGTGGCGTTGCTCCATCACGTGACGTGGTCGATCAATTCGATCTGTCACGCCGTGGGTAAACGTCCGTTCAAGTCGCGCGACCGCTCAGGCAATGTGTGGTGGCTCGCGGTCCTCTCTTGTGGCGAGTCCTGGCACAACCTGCACCACGCGGACCCGACCAGCGCCCGGCACGGCGTACTGAAGGGCCAGATCGACTCCAGCGCGCGGCTTATTCGCTGGTTCGAGAAGTTCGGCTGGGCCCATGATGTGCGGTGGCCGAGCGCCTCGCGGCTGAACGCAAAGCGCACTGGCGCACCCTCCAACGCGACATGATGGGCACCGTGGCGATCGACCCTGACACGAACAGCACGAGCGGCACGGGCGGCACGAGTGGTGCCGACAGGAGCCGTCCCTCCGGGGGAAGGCGCGTTCGCCGTGTCCGTATGACGGGGGCCGAGCGCCGCGAGCAACTGCTGGACATCGGTCGTACGGCCTTCGCCGAGAAGGGCTTCGAGTCCACGTCGGTCGAGGAGATCGCGGCGAAGGCAGGCGTCTCCAAGCCGGTGGTGTACGAGCACTTCGGCGGCAAGGAGGGCCTGTACGCGGTGGTCGTGGACCGTGAGATGCGCCAGCTCATGGACATGGTGACCTCGGCGCTGACCGCAGGTCACCCCAGGGAGCTGCTGGAGCAGGCCGCGTTCGCCCTGCTCGACTACATCGAGACGTACACGGACGGCTTCCGCATCCTGGTCCGCGACTCGCCCGTGGCGCAGTCCACGGGCACGTTCGCGTCGCTGATCAGCGACATCGCCACGCAGGTCGAGGACATCCTGGGCCTGGAGTTCAAGGCCCGGGGCTTCGACCCGAAGCTGGCGCCGCTGTACGCGCAGGCGCTGGTGGGCATGGTGGCCCTGACGGGCCAGTGGTGGGTGGACGCCCGCAGCCCCCAGAAGTCGGAGGTCGCGGCGCATCTGGTGAATCTGGCGTGGCACGGCCTGGGCAATCTGGAGTCGAAGCCACGGCTGATAGGCCACCGCAAGTTCTGACCCGCACCGCACACGCTGTCCCCCGGGCGGCCCGTCCGGTCCTGTGTCGCTCGTCGTCCGTGCGCGTCCGCGCCCGTCCGCCGGCGAGGGGCGGGGGCCGGGCGC
>NZ_JTIY01000001.1:3164834-3179655 GCF_000818175.1 Streptomyces sp. AcH 505 | reverse complement strand
GGCCCTGGCCTGCTCGGCCGCCTCTCAGCTCGGGATCGGCTCCAGGAATTCGAGCCGGTTGCCGACCGGGTCGAAGGAGTAGAAGCGCCGGTGGCCCGGGAGGTCCCCGTCCCAGGACACCGGCGCCCCCAGCCGCTCCAGGCGCCTGGCGTACTCCTCGATGCCGGTGACGCGCAGCCCGGGGTGGGCCTTCTTCGCCGGGCGGAAATCCCGCTCGATCCCCAGGTGGAGCTGGACGGGCCCGGCCTGGAACCAGCAGCCGCCCCGGGCCGCGAGCTGCGGCGGTTTGGGGATCTCCGTCATGCCGAGGACGCCCGCGTAGTAGCCGCGCAGGGCCTCCTCGGAGCCGGCCGGGGCCGCGAGCTGCACATGGTCGACGGCGGCCAGCATCAGGCGGCCGTACGCGTGGCGACGGCGAAGATCCGGCGGAAGGGGAAGACCGTGCCGTGCGGGCCACGGGGGTAGGCCGTGCGGAGCAGGTCGCGGTACTGGGCGGTGAATTCCGCCGTCGCCGCCGCGTCGTCGCCGAGCGCCGTGAGCACGGGGCGCAGCGCCGTGCCCTTGACCCAGTCGAGGACGGGGTCGTCGCCGGTCAGCAGCTGCAGGTACGTCGTCTCCCAGACGTCGGCCGTGCAGCCGAGGTCCGTCAGGGTGGCCAGGTAGTCGGCGGGGTCGACCATGTCGGTGTCGCGCAGCGGCCGGTCGCCGAGGACGCGGCGCCAGCGCGGGCTGTCGCACAGGTCGGCGAGCAGCCGGTGGCTGGGGCCTGTGAAGTTGCCGGGGACCTGGAAGGCGAGGACGCCGCCGGGCCGCAGGCCTTCGATCCAGGCGGGGAAGGAGGCGCTGTGGCCCGGTACCCATTGCAGGGCGGCGTTGGAGACGATCAGGTCGTACGGCTCGTCGGGCGTCCACCGCGCGGCGTCGGCGGCCTTGAACTCCAGGAGGCCGCCGCCCGGGGTGGGGCCCTCGTACCCCACCCGCGCCCGGTCGAGCATCGCCTGGGAGTTGTCGAAGCCGGTGATGCGGGCGGTGGGCCAGCGGTCGGCGAGGAGCGCGGTGACGTTCCCGGCGCCGCAGCCGATGTCGGCGATCCTGGGCGGCTCACCGCCGGCGCCGCCCGCGCCGCCGTTCCCGGCCGGGAGGTCGGGGATTCTGCCGAGCAGGTCCAGGAACGGCCGGGTGCGGTGTCCTGCGTGCCGCAGGTACTGGTTCGGGTCCCAGATCGGCGTGGCGGGCATGGCGGGGCCCCTTCGGAGCTGGCGGGAAGGCGGATATGGCCCACTCTGCATCAGATGTATCTTGACGTCAAGAGACTTCATGTCGAGGGACCCTCTACACTGATCGCCATGGAGGATGAGGTCGACCGTCTGGTTGCTGCGTGGCGCCGCGAGCGCCCTGACCTCGACGTGGAACCGCTCGAGGTGCTGAGCAGGGTGAGCAGGCTCGCCCGCCATCTCGACCGCGCCCGCAGGCTCGCCTTCGCCGAGCACAACCTGGAGCCGTGGGAGTTCGACGTACTGACCTCGCTGCGGCGCGCCGGTGCGCCGTACCAGCTCTCGCCAGGGCAGCTGCTGACGCAGACCCTGGTCACCTCGGGCACGATGACCAACCGTATCGACAGGCTGGCCAAGAAAGGCCTGGTCGAGCGGTTGCCGGACCCGAGCGACCGGCGTGGTGTGCTGGTACGGCTCACCGTCGAAGGGCAGGACCGGGCGGACCAGTCGCTCGCCGGGCTGCTGGCTCAGGAGCGCGCGCTCCTCGCCGAGCTGTCCCGCGCGCAGCGCGGCGAGCTGGCCGGTCTGCTACGCCAGTTGACCGCCCCGTTCGACAACATCCCCGGCTAGGTCGGCGGGACCTACCCCGGCCCTGCGCGCGAGCGCGACGGCGGCCAGCGTGGAGTGCACGCCGAGCTTGCCGAGCACGTTCTGCATATGCGTGCGGACCGTGTGCGGGGAGAGGAAGAGCCGCTCGGCGACGGCCTTGCGGCCGAGCCCGGCCACCATGCAGCGCAGTACCTCGCGCTCGCGCGGTGTCAGCGACTCGACGAGCTGCTCGCTCTCCGTACGGTGCTTGCGCGCCGCCGTCAGCTCCCGCAGGACGCCGGTGAGCAGCGCGGGCGGCAGATGCGTCTCGTCCCGCAGGACGCCCCGTATCACCGCCAGCAGCCGTTGCAGCGAGCAGTCCTTCGCGACCCAGCCCGAGGCGCCCGCCTGGAGCGCCAGCGCCGCGCGGCGCTGGTCGTCCCGTTCGGCGAGCACGACGCTACGGACGGACGGCTGGCCCGAACGGACCCCCGCCACCAGCGAGATGCCGTCGACCAGCGACAGATCGCCGTTGTCGGGCACAGCGCGCGCGACCGGCACCTGAACCGGTCCCGCCACCATGCCCAGATCGGCGTCGACGAGCATCACATCGAACTTGCGGCCCTCGCCCGCCGCCCGATCCAGACACCGCAGCGCGGCAGGAGCACTGCCCGCCGCCGCCACGTCCACATCGGGCTCGGCTGCCAGGGCAGCGGCGAGCGACTCGGCGAAAATACGGTGGTCATCCACCACCAGAACCCGGATACGTACCAATGGACACCCCCTGAAGGCGGGGAGTGGACGCCGCGGGGACCGCGCCCGGTGTGCGGGTGATACGTCAATGGCACGGCCGCCGCCGCGTGATGACCGCTACCCCACCCCGGGCGTCGTTGCCCGACTGTCTCCACCCCTGATCAGCACCGGCCCCCACCGGTGCTGTGCATCAGCGTACGGCCGGGCGCCCCAAGCGGAAGGTAAATTGCAGAACTGATTGGCCTGGGTGTTTATGGTGGGACCCATGTTTCGTTTGGAGACAGGAGTCGACAAGGACCGGCGCACGGCACTGGGCGAGCGCCTGCGGGACACGAACACCGAACGCTCCCCCGTCCTGCGCACCCTGCGCGACAGCCCGCTCGGCGACGAAGTGCCGCTGCACGTCTGGCTGCTGGAGGAGTCGACCGGTGCGCTGGCCGGCGGCCTGACCGGCCGCACCTGGGCCCGCTGGCTCCATGTGGACCTGCTGTGGGTGGACGACAGGTACCGCGGCGCCCGCCTCGGCAGCCGTGTGCTCGCCGAGGCGGAACGGCTCGCGCGGGAGCGGGGCTGCGCCCGCTCCCGGCTGGAGACCTGGGACTTCCAGGCGCCCGGGTTCTACCGCAAGCAGGGGTACGAGATCGCGGGGCAGGTCGCCGACTACCCGCCGGGCGTCACCGAGTTCATCCTGGTCAAGACCCTCACCTGACGGCGCCCGGCCACGACGAGGGGGCTCAGCGCACCCGGTGCGCCCCCTTCGACGGTACGGCGGTGAAGACGCGGGGCGCGGTGTGACCGGCCACGGCGAAAGCCTCGGTGACGGACTTGGCCACCGCGTCCGCCTCGGCCTCCTCGACCAGCACGACCGCCGAGCCGCCGAACCCGCCGCCGGTCATCCGGGCACCGAGCGCGCCCGCCGCCGTCGACGCTGCGACCACCAGGTCCAGCTCCGGGCAGGACACCCGCAGATCGTCGCGGAGCGAGTCGTGCCCAGCCACCAGGACCGGGCCGACCGCGCGAATGTCGCCCGCGTCGAGGAGCGCGATGACCTGCTCCACGCGGTGGTCGTCGCTCACCACGTGGCGTACGTAGCGGCGTACGTTCTCGCTCTCCCCCGCCAGCCGCTCCAGCGCCGCAGGCAGCTCCGCGTACGGCACGTCGCGCAGGGCAGGTACGCCGAGCGCCCGCGCGCCCGCCTCGCACCCCGCGCGCCGCTCGGCGTACGCGCCGTCGCCGAGCGCATGCTTGACGCGCGTGTCGACGACGAGCAGCCGCAGCCCGTGCGCCGCCAGGTCGAACGGGACCTGGCGCTGGGAGAGATCACGGGTGTCGAGGTACAGCGCGTTGCCGTCCTCGCAGCAGGCCGACGCCATCTGGTCCATGATCCCGCAGGGCACACCGACGAAGTCGTTCTCGGCGCGCTGCGCGAGGACGGCGAGCCGCGACGCGCTCAGGCCGAGCCCGAACAGGTCGTTCAGGGCGAGCGCCGTGACGACCTCCAGGGCCGCCGAGGACGAGAGGCCCGCCCCGGTCGGGACGGTCGACGCGAGATGGATGTCCGCGCCGGTGACCGGATGCCCGGCCTCCCGCAGCGCCCAGACGACACCGGCCGGGTACGCGAACCAGCCCGCGTCGGGGTGCGGCGCGAGTTCGGCGACGTCGAGCTGGACGACCCCCTGGGGGATGTCGGCCGAGTGCAGCCGCAGGATCCCGTCGTCCCGCCGGGAGACCGCGGCGACAGCGGTGTGCGGCAGGGCGAGCGGCATCACGAAGCCGTCGTTGAAGTCGGTGTACTCACCGATCAGGTTGACCCGGCCCGGCGCTGCCCAGATGCCGTCGGGTGCGGCGCCGTACAGCTCCTGGAACGTCTCGGCGGCGGCTTCACTCACCCTGGTTCTCCTTCTCCTGTGCCTGCTCACGCTCTTGTGCGCGCTCACGCGCGAACGCCCACGCGTCCGCGACGATGCCCGCCAGATCCGTACGGCTCGGGACCCAGCCGAGCCGGCCGCGCGCGGTCTCGGCCGACGCGACGAGGACGGCGGGGTCCCCGCCCCTGCGCCCGGTGACCACCTCGGGCACGGGGTGGCCGGTGACCTTGCGCACGGTCTCGATGACCTCGCGGACCGAGAATCCGGTGCCGTTGCCGAGGTTGCAGATCAGATGCTCGCCCGCCACCGCGGCGTCCAGCGCCCGCAGATGGGCGTCGGCGAGGTCGGCGACATGGATGTAGTCCCGTACGCAGGTGCCGTCGGGCGTCGGGTAGTCCTCGCCGAAGACGGAGATCGACTCCCGTGTGCCGAGGGCGACTTGCAGCACCAGCGGGATCAGATGCGACTCCGGGTCATGGCGCTCGCCGCAATTGCCGTACGCGCCGGCGACGTTGAAGTACCGCAGCGAGACGGCGGCCAGGCCGTGGGCGGCGCACTCGCCGCTGATCATGTGGTCGACGGCGAGCTTCGTCGCACCGTACGGGCTGGTGGGCGCCGTCGGGTCGCTCTCCGTCAGCAGGGCGGAGGCGGGTTCGCCGTACGTCGCGGCGGTGGAGGAGAAGACCAGCGTGCGCACCCCCGCGGTGCGCATCGCCGCGAGCAGCGCCATCGAGCCGCCGACGTTGTTGTCCCAGTACTTCTCGGGCTTGGCGACGGACTCGCCGACCTGCGAGGAGGCGGCGAAGTGCAGCACCGCGTCGTACGAGGAGTCCAGCCACTTGGCGGCGTCCTGGACCCGGCCCTCGACGAACTCGGCACCCTCGGGGACCGCGACGCGGAATCCCGTGGACAGGTCGTCGAGGACGGTCACCGTGTGCCCCGCCTCCAGCAGATGGGCGGCGACCACGCTGCCGACATATCCCGCACCGCCCGTGACCAGGTACTTGTTCTTCACTCGCTCGCTACCTCTCGCAGTCGCCCGGCCGCGGCCTCCGGCGGCACGTCGTTGATGAAGACACTCATGCCGGATTCGGAGCCCGCGAGGAACTTCAGCTTGCCGGAAGTACGGCGGATGGTGAAAAGCTCCAGGTGCAGGGCGAAGTCGGCGCGCCCTGCCGCGTGGAACGGCGCCTGGTGCCAGGCGGAGATGTACGGGGTCGCCGGCTCGCCCTCGCCGAAGATCCGGTCGAAGCGCTTCAGCAGCTCCAGATACATCCGGGGGAACTCGGCGCGGGCCGGCTCGTCGAGCGCCCGCAGGTCCGGCACGCGCTGCTTGGGGTAGAGGTGCACCTCGTACGGCCAGTGCGCCGCGTACGGCACGAACGCCACCCAGTGCTCGCCCTCCAGCACCACCCGGACGCCCTCACGCCTCTCCCGCGCGACGACGTCGTCGAAGAGGTTGCGCCCGGTCGTCTCGCGGTGTTCGCGCGCCGAGCGCATCATGAGGGCCGTGCGCGGGGTGACGAAGGGGTACGCGTAGATCTGCCCGTGCGGATGGCCGAGCGTGACGCCGATCTCGGCGCCCCGGTTCTCGAACGGGAAGACCTGCTCGACCTGGTCCAGCTCGGCCAGCTCCGCCGTGCGGTCGGTCCACGCCTCCAGCACGAGCGCGGCCTGCTCCTCGTCGAGGGCGGCGAACGACGCGTCGTGGTCGGAGGTGAAGCAGACGACCTCGCAGCGCCCGGAGTCCCCGGCGAGGGAGGGGAAGCGGTTCTCGAAGACGACGACGTCGTAGTCGGCGTCCGGGATCTCGCTGAGTCTGCCGTCCCGCGAGGGGCACAGCGGGCACTCGTCGGCGGGCGGGTGGTACGTGCGCGCCTGTCGGTGCGAGGCGATGGCGACCGCGTCGCCGAGCAGCGAGTCGCTGCGGATCTCGGACGTGGTGGCGATCGGGCCGAGCGGCCTGCGGTCGACCGCGTCGCGTACGACGTCGTCACGACGGTCGTAGTAGATCAGCTCACGGCCGTCGGCAAGCGTCGTCACCGTCTTCTTCATCGGTTTTCTCCCACCCACACCCACACCCAAACAGAATCGCACATAACAAATCACAAGTAAACAGTGGCGTCAACGGGAACGTACGCACGGAAGCGTCCGGGCGCTTCCCGGCACGACGGAGCCCCGCACGGCGGACCGTACGGGGCGGGGGGAGACGAAACGGGGAGGTGGGAAGTCAGCTCTGCGGGTCGGCGTCCTGCGGTGCGGTTCCGTTCACCATCGCCCGGTCCAGCAGGCCCGTGCGCGCGGCGAGGGCCGCCGCTTCGAGTCTGGATCCGACGCCGAGTTTCATCAGCACGCGCTGCACGTGGGTCCTGGCCGTGCTGGGCGCGATGCCCATTCCCGCGGCGATCAGCCGGGTGTCCTCGCCCTCGGCGACCCGCACCAGCACCTCGACCTCGCGCGGGGTGAGCATCCGCAGCAGCCGCTGGCCCTCGTCGTCCGGCTGGGCCGCCGGGTTGAGCAGTTCGGTGAAGGCGCCCTGCAGTAACTGCGGCGCCACCGCCGCCTCACCGGCCCGCGCCTTGATCATGGCGCGCTCCACGCCCTCGATGCGCTCGTCGTGCCGTACGTACCCGGAGGCGCCGGCGGCGAAGGCGGCGGCGATGCCGCGCGGGCTCGGTACCGGACCGAGCACCACGACGGCCACCTGCGGGCGCTCCCGCTTGATCCGGACGATCGGGTCGAAGACACCGGGCTCGGCGGGCGCCGCCGTCCCCATCAGGCACACCTCGGGAGACCGGCTCACCACCAGCTCGGCGACGCCCGCCGTGGGGGCGGCCGCCGCCAGCACCCGGTGCCCTCGCAGCTTCAGCGCAGAGGCGAGCGCCTCGGCCAGTAGTCGGTGATCGTCAACCACCATCAGCCGCACGCCCATCGACCAACCCCCATTCACACTGGAGCCTGGGCCCCCCGGCATCCTGACCCGGCAAGCTACACGCTTGTTCGACATCGCGCGCCCCTTACCGGGGAGAAGCCCACGGATTGTCGAATTCCGCGCAATGAGGGCCCGCTAGCTCGCCGAGTAGGCCATGGCGAGATAGTTCGGGTCGTCGGCCGTCGGCTTGTCGGTCTTGCTCAGCAGGGTCTCGGACATGAAGAAGTGACCGCTCCCGTAGAGGAATTCCGAGTAGTCCGGGCTGAAGTTGGTCTGGGCCCTGGTCGACTTCTCGTCGCTCGGCGTCTCCAGCAGCACCGTCGGCTTGAACGTCGAACCGTCGATGGACACGATCTGCCGGCCCGTGCCGTACGGCGGTTCCTTGTAGACGATGACGTTGCCGCCGTCCATGCGCAGCGGGAAGATCGAGGAGTCCTTGCCAGCGAGCGCGCGGTCCGTGGTCGACTTGCCGGTGGCGAGGTCGAAGGAGACGAGTTCGTTGGTCTCCAGACCGCCGTCCTCACCGCCCGGGTCGTGCGGTTCCGTCGCCACGTAGAGCTTGTTGTTGCCCACGACGACCTGCTGGCAGGCCTCGACCCGGACGGGGTCGCACTGGCCGCCGTACTGATCGGCGTCGGCCGGGATCTTGGCACGGAGCTTGCCGGTCTTCTCGTCGATCGAGAAGTAGTCCGAGATACCGCTGCCGTCACCGGCCGTGTCGCCGACGTCGGCCGCGACGACCAGCGGCTTGGCGGAGATGACGCTCGCGTACTCGACGCCGTCGGGCATCTTGAAGCTGGAGAGCACGGCGCCGGTGAGCGGGTTGAGGTTCTCGATGGTGACGGTCTGGGAGTCGAAGCCGCCGCACTTGCGGGCGGCCACGAGCGCCGCGTCCCCGCCGCCGTAACCCATGTCGTAGCAGCCGTTGGCGTCGATCTCCGGCTTCCACAGCTGCTTGCCGGTCTCCAGGTCGAACGCCACGCCGCCGTCCGTGCCGCCGGCCGCCACGGTCGAGGCGCCGATCGTCACTTCGCCGAACGAGGCAGCCGTGTCACCGGACTTGGCGTCGCCGCCCTTGCTCCACAGCAGCCGGCCCGCCTTCAGGTCGATCGCGCCGATCTGGGTGCACGCCTGGTACTTGGTGGATGCGGTGCGCTTGTTCGCCTCGAAGGCGATGGCCGTGATGTTGTCCTTGACGTGCTTCGACGCCGCGCACACCTGGCCGGGGAGCGGGATCGTCCAGAGCTGGGTGCCCTTGGCCAGGTCGTAGCCGACGATCTGGTTGATGCCCGTCTTCACGTACGTCGTGTCGGTCAGCCACGAGCCCTGGACATCGGCGTCGACGGTGAGCGTGGGCATCGGCAGGTTGAACGCGGACGTGGCCTTCACGTCGGCGGGCGCCTTCTCCTTGCCCGCGGGGAGGCCCTTCGTACCGCCGTCGCCGCCCTTGCCGCCGTCGGTGGCTCCCGAACTGCCGCCCTTGGCCTTGTTGTCGGAGTCGCCGCCCGAGGAGGCGAACCAGACACCGCCGCCGACGATCAGCACCACGGCGACGGCCGCGGCGATGATGATCTGCGCCTGGGCGCTCAGCTTCTTCCGCCCGCCGCCGGGGCCGCCGGGGCCGCTCTGCGGGGGCTGGGTCGGGTACTGCTGGCCGTACGGGGGCTGCCCGTACGGAGGCTGGCCGTACTGCGGCTGCCCGTACTGCGGCTGGGTGGGGTACTGGTGCGGCGGCTGCGGCTGCTGGGGGTAGCCGTAGCCGGGCTGTCCCTGCGGCTCCGGCTGCGGCGGGATCGGCGCGCCGAATCCACCGGACGGCGGGGCCTGCGGCGGCTGGTTGGGCGGCTGCGGAGGCTGACCGGGCTGATTCGGGGGCTGGCCGGGCTGGTTGGGCGGCTGGTCGGGCTGGTTGGGGGGCTGGGGCGGCTGGGTCATGACGTACGCACCTCGTGAGGAAGGAAAGAAGAAGGGGACGGGGAGGAGGGGCCGGTCACTGACCGAACGCCATCATCGTCTTGACCGACATCTCGTCCTTGTCGCTGCCACCGCCGGAGACCCTCGGGTCGACAAGGAAGAACCGGCCGTCCACGTAGGAGTACCGCGGCGAGTAGAACCCGCTCTCGACCTTCGCCGCCGAGTCCGGGTGCTTCTGCAGCACCTTGGGGGCGCCGCCGGTCGGCGCGACGGTCACCAGCTCGCCGCCCTTGCCGCCGTACGTCGCGGGGACGTACGCCAGGACGTTCCCGCCCTCCATACGCATGGGGAGCATCTCCCGGGACGGCAGCTTCGTGCGCCACTTCGGCTTACCGGTGTTCAGGTTGAACGCGACGATCTCGTTGGTGTTGATGTCCTTCTTGGTGGGCTTCGTCGCCAGGTACAGCGTGTTGGCGTCGGCCGCCACACCGTTGCAGCCTTCCAGGGAGTCGTCGCCGAAGCTGAGGTCCCCGCAGTCCGCCGCCCAGAACTGGTCGTCGCTGCCGCTGAGTTGCGTGCGCTGGGTGCCGTTCTGGTTGAGCACGAGGACGCCCCACTTCGGCGCTGACGCGTCCGTGTGGTCCTTGAGCGAGACGACCAGCGGGTTGACCGAGAAGACCTTGTCGGCCTGCCAGCCGACCTTGAGCGGGAACGTCCAACTGGCCTTGCCGGTAAGCGGGTCGAGCCCCTGCAACTGCCCCTTGAGCTTGTCGCTGGTCCCGTTGGGGCAGGTCTCGGCGGCGATCAGGGTCGTACCGCCCATGATCGCGTTCGGCTGGCAGTTGCCGGCGATCTTGCCCCAGAGGGCCTTGCCGTCGCTCACCCGGAAGGCGTCGGTGTAGCTGGTGCGGCTGTAGGTCACCACGTCACCGCTGGTCACCAGGGAGACGGTGAGCTTCATGTCGAAGGTCCCGCGGTCGGGGACCTCCTTCTTCCAGCCGCCCTGGCCGGTCTTCAGATCGATCTGCTGGAGCTGGTCGCAGTCGGCGGCATCGCCCGCGCTCTTCTTGGTCGCGATGACCAGTTTCCCGTCGGCCGTCGGGGAGGTCGGCGCCGAGCACACCGCCTGGCTGAGCGGGAGGGACCACTTCTCCTTGCCGTCGGTGACGGAGTAACCGACGATCTGCTTGTACATGGCCTTGACGACGGTGTCGCCGACGACCCACGGGCCGAAGACGTCGGCGCCGTCGCCCGGCACGTCCACGTTGTTGATCTGCAGCCACAGCGCCTTGGCGTCGCCGGGCTTGCGGCCGGCGTTGAGGTCGGCCTCGCCGCGGCCGGTGCCGTTGCCGTCGCCCTGGTCGACACTGGCCGAACCGGTCGGTGTGGGCTTGGGGTCGTCGCTGGTGTGCGCGACGGGCGTGGTGCCGCCGTCGTCATCGCCGAGGGCGAACCAGGCGACGCCGCCGATGACCAGCAGCCCCGCGACGACGGCCGCGATGACAACACCCGGCCGGCGCTTGAAGAAGCCGTTGTTCCCGCCGTTGCCCGCGTTCGGGGGCAGGGTGGGGGCGCCGGGGTACTGCTGGGGCGGGTAGCCGCCGCCGTACGGGTTCGGCAACTGGCCGTAGGGGCCGGGCTGTTGACCGTACGGACCCGGCTGCGGCTGGCCCTGCGGATAACCGTAGGGGCCGGGCTGCGGCTGGCCTTGCGGATAGCCGTACGCAGGAGGCGTGTGGGGCGGGCCGGAAGGCGCCGGCGGCTGCTGCGGCGGGCCCTGCGGCGGCGTGCCGCCCTGCGGGGGCGTGCCCTGCGGGGGCGTGCCCTCCGGCGGAGGCGGGCCTTGCGGAGCGCCGAAGCCCCCCGGCGGTGGTTGATTGCTGGGTGGCTGAGTCATCTGCGCTTTCCCCCTGTTGTACGGCTCCCCGCCCGTCGTATCTCTTCCGCCGCGGCGGACAGTGGCTCCCGTGTGGTCACTTCAGTCGAGCGGGCCTTCTTTGTATCACTCGGTCTGATGTACGACAGGGGCCAGTCCCGCCCCTGTGCCCAAGGGAGAACCGGCCCGTGATACGCCTGTTACGAGGTCTTCGCCGCGCCGCTACGCGTCCTCCGCCAACTCCATCCAGCGCATTTCCAACTCGTCGCGCTCGACGACCAGTTCGCGAAGCTCGGTGTCCAGTTTGGCCACCTTCTCGAAGTCCGTGGCGTTATCGGCAATCTGCTGGTGGAGGGTGGTCTCCCGGCTCGACATCTTGTCGAGCTGCCGCTCGATCCGCTGCAGTTCCTTCTTGGCGGCGCGGCCGTCCTTGGCGGACGGCGCGGCCCCCGTACCCGTACCCGCAGGCGAGCCGGACCCGGCCGGGTCGGGCACCGTCGCCGCCGGGGCGGCGGGCGCGCCCGAGTCGGCGAGCTTCTTGCGCCGCTCCAGGTACTCGTCGATCCCGCGCGGCAGCATGCGCAGCGTCAGGTCGCCGAGCAGCGCCATCACCTTGTCGGTGGTGCGCTCGATGAAGAACCGGTCGTGGGAGATCACGACCATCGACCCGGGCCAGCTGTCGAGAAGGTCCTCCAGCTGGCTGAGCGTCTCGATGTCGAGGTCGTTGGTGGGCTCGTCGAGGAAGAGGACGTTCGGCTCGTCCATCAGCAGCCGCAGCAGCTGGAGCCTGCGCCGCTCACCACCGGACAGGTCACCGACCGGCGTCCACTGCTTCTCCTTCGTGAAGCCGAACTGCTCGCAGAGCTGGCCCGCCGTCATCTCCCGGCCCTTGCCGAGGTCGACGCGGTCCCGTACCTGCTGGACGGCTTCGAGGACCCGCAGCGTCGGCTTCAGCTCGGCGACCTCCTGCGAGAGATACGCCAGCTTGACGGTCCTGCCGACCACCACCTTCCCGGCCGCCGGCTGCACATCGCCGTGCGTACGGGCGGCCTCGGTGAGGGCGCGCAGCAGCGAGGTCTTGCCCGCGCCGTTCACGCCGACGAGCCCGATCCGGTCGCCGGGGCCGAGCTGCCAGGTGAGATGCGTGAGCAGTACCTTCGGGCCCGCCTGGACCGTCACGTCCTCCAGGTCGAAGACGGTCTTGCCGAGCCGCGCGTTGGCGAACTTCATCAGCTCGGACGTGTCACGCGGCGGCGGTACGTCGGCGATCAGCTCGTTGGCCGCCTCGATGCGGAAGCGGGGCTTGGACGTACGGGCGGGGGCGCCGCGCCGCAGCCACGCCAGCTCCTTGCGGACCAGGTTCTTCCGCTTGACCTCTTCGGTCGCGGCGATGCGCTCGCGCTCGGCGCGGGCGAAGACGTAGTCGGAGTAGCCGCCCTCGTACTCGTGGACCTTGCCGCCCTGCACGTCCCACATCCGGGTGCAGACCTGGTCGAGGAACCACCGGTCGTGGGTGACGACCACCAGCGCGGACCTGCGGGCCCGCAAATGGCCCGCGAGCCAGGCGATGCCCTCGACGTCGAGGTGGTTGGTGGGCTCGTCGAGCACGACCACGTCCTGCTCGGCGATGAGCAGTTTCGCGAGGGCGATACGGCGCCGCTCGCCACCGGAGAGCGGGGCGATGACGGTGTCGAGCCCGAGCGGGAACCCGGGCAGGTCGAGCCCGCCGAACAGCCCGGTCAGCACGTCACGGATCTTGGCGTTCCCGGCCCACTCGTGGTCGGCGAGATCGCCGATGACCTCGTGCCGGACGGTGGCGGACGGGTCGAGCGAGTCATGCTGCGTGAGCACCCCGAGCCGCAGCCCGCCGTTGTGCGTCACCCGCCCGCTGTCGGCCTCCTCCAGCTTGGCGAGCATCCGGATGAGGGTCGTCTTGCCGTCACCGTTACGGCCGACGACCCCGATCCTGTCCCCTTCGGAGACGCCGAGAGAGACACCGTCGAGCAGTGCACGGGTGCCGTACACCTTGGTGACTGTCTCGACATTGACCAGGTTGACGGCCATTTCACTCCTGTACCGGGGGATCGATCGACATCCCAGGGTAATCGCCACGAAGCGGCGGAGCCGCGCGGGCCGGTGATTCGGGGCGGCCGCGGGGCCGCCCCGAGATCTTTGAGTGTCACGGCTCCGGCCCGGCCGTCGTGACGGCGGCTTGGCCGGGTGCGGGTGCCACGCGGCGGTTGCGTGGGGGACTCGCCTTGGCTCGGCGTCCGCCCGGCCGGGTATCGGCGAGACTCATGCCCCGCTGATCACTGGGGGGCGGAGGGTGCGGGTCAGGGCGGCATGAGCCGGGGGCTGTGCGGGCCGGGAGTCGGGGGCGGCTGTGGGGCCGCCCCTGGGGTTTGAGTGTCGCGGTTACGGACCGGGCGGCTCCACGGGGGAGCTGGGCTCGTGGTGGCGGGTGCGTGGCTGGCTGCGGGTGCCACGCGGCGGTTGTGTGGGGGGACTCGGGTCAGCTCGGCGTCCACCCCCACCGGGTATCGGCTGGGACTCATGCCCCGCTGGTCACTGTGGGGCGGAGGGTGCGGGTCAGGGCGGCATGAGCCGGGACCTGTGCGGGCCGGGAAGTTAGCCGGTCGGAGGGCCGCCCCTGAGCTTTGAGTGTCGCGGCTACGGACCGGGCATCAAGGGCGCTCCTCCGTCGCGTCGGCTACGCCGATTCCGCTCCGCTCCACCCTTGACCCCCGGCCCTCCACCGCAAGTGCATCTTCGGGGGGGGCGGCCGGGGGGGCTCCACGGACCAGGCCCGGGAGTGGTGGCGGGTGCTTGGCCGACTGGCCGGTGCCACGCACCAGTTGCATGGGGGGACTCGGGCTGTCTCGGCGTCCACCCCACCGGGTATCGGCTAAGACTCATGCCCCGCTGGTCATTGTGGGTGGGTGTAGGGCGGGAGGGTGCACGGGCGGGGGTAGTGGGGCCGGGCAACGGGCCGGTGGGCGTGGCGGGTGTGACTGGGGTGACTGAGGTGGTTGGTGGGGCGGCCATCGGGCGTCTTTTGCGTCCTGTGTTGCGTTAGGCGCGCCGCAGGGAGCATCAGGCGGGTGGAGGGCCCTGGATGTCGGGGTGGGTGCGACGGGTGGGGCCATGGAGCCCTCGTCGACCTCGGGGCAGAAGTGAGCTGCGGCCGGGGCCTGTCGCGGGCCGGGGTGCGTGGAATGCCGCCGCTCACGCAAATCCCGACTGCCGCACCTGGCCTATGAGTCACAACCGTTCCACTGCCCGGTGCCCGCACCGGCTTGATACGCCCCGCAGCGCGTTGAACGCAACACCCCACGCATAAGGCCTTCGACGGCCGCCACACTGGGCACTTCCGTCACACCCGCCCCGCCGCTCGAAGGATCGCACCGGCTCCATGTGCCCCCACGCATAAGGCCCCTGACGGCCACCTCGCTGGGCACTCCCGTCACACCGCCCGGGGCCCGCAACGGCTTGATGTGCCCCGCAGTGCACCTAACGCAACCCGCCACGCAAGAGGCACCCGTCGGGGGCCTCACCGGGCACTCCCGTCCCACCCGCCTCGCCGCTCGAAGGATCGCACCGGCTTCATGTGCCCTCCACGCATAAGGCCCCCGGACGGCCGCCTCGCTGGACACTCCCGTCACACCGCCCGGTGCCC
>NZ_JTIY01000001.1:3146719-3164363 GCF_000818175.1 Streptomyces sp. AcH 505 | reverse complement strand
TAGGAGCGCCCTTGACGCCCGGACCGCAACCGCGACACTCAAAGCCCAGGGGCGGCCCTACGACCGCCCGCAACTCCCGGCCCACCCAACCCCCGACCCATGCCCCCATGATCCGACCGTGGGCATCGCGAACGACGCCGACACCAACCTCCTCGGCGTCCTGCGGGCGCAGGCGTTTGCCGGGGCCGGCTGGAGGTTCCGGTCATCGTCCTGGGACGCGTACGAAGTCGAGACGAGCTGGTGCCAGGTCGCACTCGATCCTGGTGGCAGGTCGGACACCTTGCTCAACGGCGTCGTCGACCCCGACAAGGTCGACGTCCTCGCGACGCTGCTCTCGCAATTCGGGCTGAGCTTCAGCCTTGAGCTGTACGACGCGAACGGCTCCGCCATGTGCTGGCCCAGGCCGAGCAACGTCATCCGTGACGGCTGCACCGACGCGATACGCGGCCGTCCGGTGTCATCCGCATACGCGGCACCCTCGCACAGACCGTGAAGAGGCGACAGAAGACAAAGCGTCACCCCCGCCCCCCTCAAACCACCGTCGCCCCCGCCGCCGGTGACTGTGCCACCCGTGCCGTGCGGCACGTGCCCGACGCCGTGAGCGCCTTCGCCACCTGGGTGGCGGTCTCCTGATCCTCCGTCAGGAAGGCCGTCGTCGGGCCCGATCCCGAGACCAGGGCCGCCACCGCGCCCGCCGCCGTGCCTGCCGCGAGGGTGTCCGCCAGTGACGGGCGCAGTGAAAGCGCCGCGCGCTGGAGGTCGTTGCTCAGTGTTGAGGACAGCGCCGCCACGTCGCCCTTGCGCAGGGCCGCCAGCAGCGCCGGGTCGGCGACCGGGGCATGCAGCCCGGCGCCCTCCGCCTCCGCCAGCCGGTCGAACTCGCGGAAGACGGCCGGAGTCGACAGCCCGCCGTCCGCGACGGCGAACACCCAGTGGAACGTGCCGCCGACGTCGAGCGGGGTGAGCTGCTCGCCGCGGCCCACACCCAGCGCCGCGCCGCCCAGCAGGCTGAAGGGCACGTCGCTGCCCAACTCGGCGCAGATGTCGAGGAGTTCCCGCTGCGACGAGTTGAGCTGCCAGAGCACGTCACACGCCAGCAGCGCACCCGCACCGTCCGCGCTGCCGCCCGCCATCCCCCCGGCGACCGGGATGTCCTTAGCGATGTGGATGTGGACGCGCGGGTCGATGCCGTGCCGTGCGGCCAGCGCGAGTGCCGCGCGGGCCGCCAAGTTCGTACGGTCCAGGGGGACTTGGTCCGCGTCCGGGCCTTCGCACGTGACGCGCAGCTCGTCCGCCGGCGTCACCGTCACCTCGTCGTGGAGCCCGACGGCCAGGAAGATGTTCGCGAGGTCGTGGAAGCCGTCGGGGCGGGCCGCGCCCACCGACAACTGCACGTTGACCTTCGCAGGAACCCGAACTCGTACTCCTACTCGAGCGCTCACGCACCCGCCCCCTTCGACTCCGCCTTCGATCCCGGCTTCGACTCCGCGATCCGCGCGAACTCCTCCACCGTCAACGACTCCCCCCGCGCCTGCGGCGACACCCCCGCCGCCACCAGCGCCGCCTCCGCCGCCGGCGCCGACCCCGCCCATCCCGCGAGTGCCGCCCGCAGCGTCTTGCGGCGCTGCGCGAACGCCGCGTCGACCACCGCGAAGACCTCCAGCCGGGACGCGGTCGTCTTCACCGGCTCCGCGCGCCGTACGAGCGCGACCAGCCCCGAGTCCACGTTCGGCGCCGGCCAGAAGACCGAGCGGCCGATCGCACCGGCCCGCTTGACGTCCGCGTACCATTTGGCCTTCACCGACGGCACCCCGTACACCTTGTTGCCGGGCCCCGCCGCCAGCCGGTCGGCGACCTCGGCCTGGACCATGACCAGCGTCCGCTCGATGGTCGGGAAATGCTCCAGCATGTGCAGCAGTACGGGCACGGCGACGTTGTACGGAAGGTTCGCGACGAGCGCCGTCGGCGGCGGGCCCGGCAGTTCCGTCACCCGCATCGCGTCCGAGTGCACCAGCGCGAACCGGTCGGCGCGCGACGGCATCCGCGCCTCGATCGTCGCGGGCAGCGCGCCCGCCAGTACGTCGTCGATCTCGACCGCCGTCACCCGGTCCGCCGCTTCGAGCAGCGCCAGGGTCAGCGAGCCGAGCCCCGGGCCGATCTCCACCACCACGTCGTCCGCGCGTACCGCCGCCGTACGGACGATCTTGCGGACGGTGTTGCCGTCGATCACGAAGTTCTGGCCGCGCTGCTTCGTCGGGCGTACGCCCAGCGCTTCGGCCAGTTCACGGATGTCGGCGGGGCCGAGGAGTGCGTCGGGCTCAGTGGTGCTCACCCGGTAAGCCTACGGCCGCAGTGCGGCCACGGACTCGCCCCCCGTTGCACGTAGAGCTTCTTCGCCCGCCGGGTCTGCTCGCCCGCCGGCGCGTCCTGCGGACGGCCGCTGCCGCCCAGCGACCGCCAGGTCCCGGTGTCGAACTGGTAGAGACCGCCGTAGTTGCCGGACGAGTCGACCGCGTTCGGCCGGCCGCCCGACTCGCACGCCGCGAGCCCGCCCCAGTTCAGCCCGTCGGCCCCGCCGCCACCCGCGCCACCGCCCGCACCGTCATCCGCGACAGGGACCGGTTTCGGCTTCGTACCGACCCTGACCCGCTGCGTGACCGGCTCGCGCACCACCTCGACCCCGATTCTGCGGGGCTTCTCCTTGACCCCGTTGACCGTGCGCAGCGCGTACGTGACGCGCCGGGAGCCCTGTCTGCCCTGCCGGTCGACGATCTCCGTCCCCTTGAAGACCGTCGGGTCCTGCGTCTTCTCCGTGTCGTACGGGATCGGCTCCTCGTGCACCTCGCGGCTGTCCGTGATGCGCATGACGGTGACGGTCTGGCCGTCGCGCGGGAAGCTGCTCCCGGGTACGGACGTGTCGTCCTTCGCGTGCAGGGTGATCCCCGCGTCGGCCAGCGCCTCGCGGACCGTCGCCGCGTTGGTGCGGATGGTGCGTTCGCGGCCGTCGGCCATGAACGTCACGGCCCGCTCGGTCCGTACGTCCAGGGCAAGACCGTGCCGCGAGATCGCCGAGGACCTGGACACCGACAGGAACGCGCCCTCGGCGCGCACCCCGAGCTGCCGCAGCGCGCCGTCGACCGTGCGGGCCGTCGTCCAGACGCGGCGGCGCTGCCCGTCGAGGGTCAGCAGTACGGGACGGCCGTAGCGGACGACGACCTCGTCGCCGTCCGCGAGGTCGTCACCGGGAGCCGGGGCGACGATGTCGTGCGCGCCGACCGTGACGCCCTGGTCGGCGAGCAGTTCGTCCACACCGCCCGCGAAGGTGTGCAGGGTGCGGGGTGCGCCGTCGACGCTGAGCTTCACGGCCTTGTCGTTGGCGACGAAGGCGGAGGTCCCGCCGGCGAGGAACGCGACGACGAGGGCCTGCGGTACGAGCCTGCGCAACGTGTCGGGGGCCGGGGCTGCGGGTCTGCGGCGGCGCGAGCCACGGCGGGAGACGTTGGCGGGAGCGTCGCGAGGCGCGCCACCGGAAACCGCGACATCCAGCACCGTGTGCTGCTCGGGCACCGTGTGCTGCTCGGGCACCATGTGCCGCTCGGGCACCATGTGCCGCTCGGGCACCATGTGCTGCTCGGGCAGACACGGCTCCAGCCACGGCACCGTCGGCGCCGACGCCAGCGCCGCCGCCGAAGGCGCAGGTCCGGGCGGAGGCGGCGGCTCCACCGTCCTGGTGGCGTGGCGGCGGCCGCGTGCCGCACGGTGACTGCCCTGCGAATTGCTCACGACGCTCCACAAGTTCGGGTGACCACGACCGTGGTGCCCCGGGAGAGTAGCGGAGCTTTCGTCACTCTCCAAAGCGACTCGACCACACACCGTGGTCACGCCTCACCCGCAGCGGCAGAGTTCAGGTGGCCGCGTAACCGAAAGCCGCCGCCGTGTTACGCGCCACGGCCCCCGCCATCGCGTCCTCGTCGATCTCCCGCACCTCCGCCATCGCGCGTAGGGTCACGGGAATCAGATACGGCGCATTCGGGCGGCCACGATACGGCGCCGGCGTGAGAAAGGGCGCATCGGTTTCGACAAGAATCAGCTCCAGCGGCGCTATTGTGAGCGCGTCACGCAACGGCTGAGCATTTTTGAATGTCACATTGCCTGCGAATGACATGAAGTAACCGGCCGCAGCACAAACTCGCGCCATTTCCGCATCACCGGAATAACAATGGAACACGGTCCGCTCGGGTGCGCCTTCCTCGGTGAGGATCCGCAGTACGTCGGCGTGCGCCTCGCGGTCGTGGATGACCAGCGCCTTGCCGTGCCGTTTGGCGATCTCGATGTGCGCGCGGAACGAGCGCTCCTGCGCCGCGACGCCCTCGGGGCCCGTACGGAAGTGGTCGAGCCCGGTCTCGCCGACGGCGAGCACCTGCGGGAGGGCGGCCAGCCGGTCGATCTCGGCCAGCGCCTCGTCCAGCGCGGCCTCGCCGCCGCCGGCCCGCTCGCCCTGGCGCGACCAGCCGTCCGGGTCGCCGTGGACGATACGGGGCGCCTCGTTGGGGTGCAGGGCCACCGCCGCGTGGATGTTCTCGTGGGCCGCCGCCGTCTCGGCGGCCCAGCGTGACCCCTTCAGGTCGCAGCCCACCTGGACGAGCGTGGTCACTCCGACGGACGCGGCCTTCGCGAGGCCCTCGTCGACCGTGTCGCTCTGCATGTCCAGGTGGGTGTGCGAGTCGGCCACCGGCACCCGGAGGGGAGCGGGCAGCGGTGGGGCTGCTTGTTTCGAACTCATGGGCGCGATCCTACGTAGCGGCTACGCGGTACCACGCCCCGCGGACGTCAGCTCTCGTCCCGCCGGCGTCAGCCCTGATCGCGACTCTCGTCGTGGTGCTGATGGTGGAAGGGGTGCAGCAGGTCGGACAGGTGCCAGTGGTGGTGCTGACCGGACTTCTTGACGGCCGCACCGCCGTCGCCCGGTATCGCGGCGTCCGCCGGACTCCCGGACGTGACCCCGGTCGTCCCGGAAGCGGCTCCGGAAGCCGTCCCGGGTATCGCCGCCGCCGCTGCCGGTGTCTCCGCTGTGTGGAACTGTCCTGCCAGCGCCCGTACGGACGACACCTGGCCGGACCTCATGATGCGCACGACGTGCCCGCCGCAGTTGCCACAGGTCGGGCTGGACAACGGGGACGGGACCCGCAGGCCCTCGCACTTGTACACAACGAAGTTGTGACCGTCGCCGTCGACGTGGTGCTCAATGTCGTAGGCCGATTCCCAGCCGTGTCCGCATCGCATGCAGGCGAAGGCGTATGCCTCGTGTGCCACGACGCTACCGGTGATCTCACTCATGCTTTCTTCCTCTCCACTCATCCCAGTGGACGCCTTTACCGGCGGAAGTGCATCAGTGCCTGTCGATTAATGGAGCGGTCTTGGCCTTCTCATGCCCCAATGCCCATTGACCCGGTCTCGGCTTTGCATTTCACGATGGTCCTTTACTGTCAGCGGCCCCCGCGCGAGCCGCGTTCTTTGCCGCGACCACCGCATCGAAGACCTCCCGCTTGGGCAGCCCGGCGTCGGCGGCGACAGCGGCGATGGCCTCTTTGCGCCGCTCCCCCGCCTCCTCCCGCACGAGCACCCTGCGTACCAGCTCGTCGGCGTCGAGATCCTCGCCGCCACGCTCGGGGGCTCCCTCGACCACGACGGTGATCTCGCCCCGTACGCCGTCGGCGGCCCACGCGGCCAGCGCGCCGAGACCGCCGCGCTTCACCTCTTCGTACGTCTTGGTCAGCTCACGGCAGACGGCGGCCCTGCGGTCGGCGCCGAAGACCTCGGCCATCGCGGCGAGGGTGTCGTCCAGGCGGTGCGGCGCCTCGAAGTAGACGAGGGTGCGGCGCTCGTCGGCGGCGTCCCGCAGTCTGCTGAGCCGTTCGCCCGCCTTGCGCGGCAGGAAGCCCTCGAAGCAGAAGCGGTCGACGGGCAGCCCGGACAGCGCGAGCGCCGTCAGCACGGCGGAAGGACCCGGCACGGCCGTGACCTTGATGTCGCGCTCGACCGCCGCTGCCACCAGCCGGTAGCCGGGGTCGGAGACCGACGGCATGCCCGCGTCCGTGACCAGCAGCACCCGCGCGCCGCCCGCCAGCGCCTCGACCAGCTCGGGGGTACGGGCCGACTCGTTGCCCTCGAAGTACGACACGACGCGGCCCCGCGTCTGCACGCCCAGCGCCTGGGTGAGTCTGCGCAGCCGCCGGGTGTCCTCGGCGGCCACCACATCGGCCGTCTCCAGCTCGGCGGCGAGCCGGGGCGGCGCGTCCGTCACGTCCCCGATGGGGGTCCCGGCGAGGACGAGCGTGCCGAGGGCGGGCGTGGGATGGTCTAGCGGCGTCGCGTTCACACCGGCCATCCTCGCAGGAGCGGGGGCAAGCGCCCTCCTCCCGGGGGCGGGCGCACCCCGCCCACAGCGGCGTTCCCTACGATGGCGCGGTGACCAGTACCGCGCCCAAGTCTCTGCAGGGCCACGACGCCGACGACACGCCGCCTTCCTGGCCGCAGCGACTGCGCCGGTTCGGCCATGTCCCGCGCCAGGTCACAGGGCTGCGCGACCGGCTCGATCCCCCCTTCAACCAACCGTCCGAACGCCTGTGGGACGTGCTCAACGTGCCCCCGCTGCTCGCCCGCCGGCTGACCCGCTGGTCGGGCTGGGGCGGTCCGCTGCTCGTCGCGCTGCTCGCCGGCGTGCTGCGGTTCTGGCACCTCGGCAGTCCGAAGGCGGTGATATTCGACGAGACGTACTACGCCAAGGACGCCTGGGCGCTCATCCACCAGGGCTACGAGGGCAACTGGCCCAAGGACATCGACAAGCAGATCCTCGCCGACCCGTCCGCAGTGCCGGTGCCGAGCGATCCGGGTTACGTCGTGCACCCGCCGGTCGGGAAGTGGGTCATCGGCCTCGGCGAGCAGCTGTTCGGCTTCGACCCCTTCGGCTGGCGTTTCATGGTCGCGGTGCTCGGCACGCTGTCGGTGCTGATCCTGTGCCGGATCGGCCGGCGGATGTTCCGCTCGACGTTCCTGGGCTGTCTCGCCGGGCTGCTGATGACGGTCGACGGTCTGGCCTTCGTGATGAGCAGGACCGCGCTCCTCGACAGCGTGCTGGTCTTCTTCGTGCTGGGCGGCTTCGGCTGTCTGATCGCGGACCGCGACTGGACCCGGCGGAAGCTCGCCGCCGCGCTGCCGGTGGACGACGAGGGCGTGCTGCGGCCCGACGTACGGGTCGCGGAAGGACTGAAGCTGGGCTGGCGGCCCTGGCGGCTGGCGGCCGGGCTGATGCTGGGCCTCGCGTTCGCGACGAAGTGGAACGGCCTGTTCGTCCTGGCCGCCTTCGCCCTGATGAGCGTGCTGTGGGACGTGGGCTCGCGCCGCACCGCGGGCGCCGTACGCCCGTACCGCGCGGTGTTCCGGCACGACGTGCTGCCGGCCTTCGTGTCGACGGTGGTGCTCGCACTCGCCACGTACCTGGTGTCGTGGAGCGGCTGGCTCTTCACCGACAAGGGCTACTTCAGGGACTGGGCGCAGCGGGACGGCAAGGGCGGCTCGTTCACCTGGCTGCCGGACTGGCTGCGCAGCTTCTGGCACTACGAGCACGCGGTGTACGAGTTCAACGTCAACCTGACGTCGGGCCACCAGTACCAGTCGAACCCGTGGTCCTGGATCGTCCTGGGCCGGCCGGTCTCGTACTTCTACCAGTCCCCCGCGCCCGGCACGGACGGCTGCCCGTCCGACGCGGGCGAGAAGTGCGCCCGCGAGGTCCTGGCGCTGGGCACCCCGCTGCTGTGGTGGGCGGCCTGCTTCGCGCTCCTGTACGTCCTGTGGCGCTGGGCCTTCCGCCGCGACTGGCGCGCAGGGGCCATCGCCTGCGGCGTGGCGGCGGGCTGGGTGCCCTGGTTCATCTACCAGGAGCGCACGATCTTCCTCTTCTACGCGGTCGTCTTCGTCCCGTTCCTGTGTCTGGCGGTGGCGATGATGATCGGCGCGATCATCGGCCCTGCGGGCTCCGACGAGAGACGCCGGACGATCGGCGCGGTCGGCGCGGGCGTCCTGGTGCTCCTGATCGTCTGGAACTTCATCTACTTCTGGCCCATCTACACGGGCACCCCGATCCCGTACCGCGACTGGCAGAACCGGATGTGGTTCGACACCTGGGTGTAGCCGCCCGGAGGACTCAGACTGGTCGGATGACTGACGAGCGGACGTCGGACGAAGCGACCAGGCAGCTGCTGACCCGTTTCCTGGACGCCGTGCGGCCCGTCGTGGCGCCTGTGGCCGTCTGGGCGCACGGGTCTCTTGGCGGGGGTGACTACCAGCCGGGGCGTAGCGATCTCGATCTGATCGCCGTCGTCGGGCGGCCCTGTACGGAGGCCGAAGAGGCGCGGCTGCGGGAGTTGCATGAGGGGCTGGTCGCGGACTCGCCGCTCGGGGGCAAGCTGCATTGCGGTTACCTGGCGGCCGAGGAGCTGGCCGACCCCTCGCTCACGCATCTCACCTGGGCGCAGGAGGAGTTGATGCGCCGGCCGGTCACGCCGGTGACCCGGCGCGAGCTGCGTCAGTTCGGGGTCGTGCTGGCCGGTGTGTCGCCCGCGGGGCTGCTGCCCGCCGTGAGTGACGAGGAGTTGGCGGCGTTCGTCGTCGGGGATCTGGCCGGTTTCTGGCGGCCCGTCGTGGACCGGCCCGAGGTGTGGGTGGCGGACGTGTGGGTGGATCTCGGTCTGCTGACGCTGGCGCGGGCGCTGGTCACGCTGCGGGACGGCGAGCTGATCACCAAGCGCCGGGCGCTGGACGTGCTCGGTGAGCTGGGTGCTCCCGCCGAGGTCGTGGCCGACATCAGGGCGCGCCGGTACGGCGAGCCGGGTCCCGCGTCGGAGGAGTGGCCGGCGCGCCGGGCCGCTCTCACGCTCGCCTTCCTCGGTCCGGCGATCGACCGGGTCGTCGCGGATTACGCCATCCCGGTCCGATAACGCTCTCCCCTGGTGTCACACGGGTCCCGTAGAGTGCGTCCCGACTGCCTTTGAACATGTTCAAAGGGGCTCCTGGGGAGGGGGATCGCATTCATGCGAAGCGGGGCGAAGGCTGCCGTCATCGGCGGGGCGTTCATCGTGGTGGCCGGCGGGGTCGGGTGGGGCGCTTACAACGTGCTCGACGGGATCACCGGCGGCGGGGGTGACGGCGGCACGTCGAACGTGTCGTCGAAGAACGAGGTGAAGAGCGGACCGCTCAGTTCCGACGAGGTCGACAAGACGGCGAAGGACTTCCTGAAGGGCTGGGCCGCCGGCTCGGAACCGACCGATGTGGCACAGCTGACCAACAACCCGGCCGACGCGGCGACCGCGCTCGACGGGTACCGCGCCCAGGCCCATGTCACCAAGGCCGTGATCACCCCGGGCAAGGCGACCGGTGCGACCGTGCCGTTCACCGTGCGGGCGACGGTGTCGCTCGGCGGGAAGACCAAGCCCTGGTCGTACAGCTCGAAGCTGACCGTGGTGCGCGGGCTGACCACCGGACGCCCGCTGGTCGACTGGCTGCCGACCGTCATCCACCCGAAGCTGACGAAGACCAGCCATCTCGTCACCAGCGAGGCGCCGACCCCGCCGATCAAGGCGGTCGACCGTAACGGCAAGGAACTGACCAAGGCCAAGTACCCCTCGCTGGGGCCGATCCTGGACGCGCTGCGGGAGAAGTACGGCGCCGACGCGGGCGGTACGTCCGGTGTCGAGCTGCAGATCCAGAGCGACGGCGACAGCGTGCCGGGGACGACGCTGCTCACCCTCAGCAAGGGCAAGGCGGGCAAGCTGCGCACCACGCTCGACGCGAACGTGCAGGGCGCGGCCGAGCGCGCGGTGAAGGAGTTCGGCGAGGCGTCGGTCGCGGCCGTCAGACCGAGCACGGGCGACATACTCGCGGTCGCCAACAACCGTACGGACGGCTTCAACGCGGCCATGCTCGGCAAGCAGGCCCCCGGCTCCACGATGAAGATCATCACCGCCGCGATGCTGATGGAGAAGGGCCTGACCGGGCCCGGCCGTCCATCCCCGTGCCCGCCGACGGTGATGTACGAGGGCCGTACGTTCAAGAACGACGGCGGGTTCTCGATCCCGAACGGCACGCTGACGCAGGCGTTCGCGCGCTCCTGCAACACGTCCTTCATCAAGTGGATCGACGACGTGAAGACCAACGGCCGGACGGACGAAGGGGCGTTGAAGAAGGAGGCCGAAGAGGTCTTCGGGCTCGGCATGGACAACTGGAAGACGGGCGTGACGTCCTTCGACGGCAGTGTGCCGTTCGCCTCCGGCGGTGAGGCCGCCGCGCAGTACATCGGCCAGGGCACCGTCCAGATGAACGTGCTCAACATGGCGTCCGTCGCCGCCACCGCCAAGAACGGCACGTTCCGGCAGCCCGTCGTCGTCCCGCAGTCGCTGGACGGCCGCGACCTGGCCCACGCCTCGCGTTCGCTGCCGAGCTCGGTGGCGCAGGGGCTGCGCGACATGATGAACGTCACAGCGACCAGCGGTACGGGGGCGCAGGCGATGGCCTCGCTCAGCGGCTACAAGGGCGCGAAGACCGGCTCCGCCGAGGTCGACGGCCAGCACAACCCGAACAGTTGGTTCGTCGGGTTCCAGGAGGACTGCGCCGCCGCGGCCGTGGTCCAGGCCGGCGGACACGGCGCCGACGCGGCGGGTCCGGTCGTCGCCAAGGTGCTCGCGGCGGACTAGAAGACGGACAGGGGAGGCGGCAGGCGGAAAGCTGGTCGCACCAGCCGTCCCTCTGCCGTTAGCGTGCTGGCCATGACCCTTTCTGACAGTGCCGCCAGTCCCCGCTTCACCGAAGCCCTGCGTGAACTCGGCCTCGAAGCGGTGGGTGCGCAGGTCCGCCGCTTCCCCGACGCGACCCGTACGGCGGTGGAAGCGGCCGCAGCCGTCGGCTGTGAGCTGGGCGAGATCGTCAAGTCGCTGATCTTCACGGCGGACGGCGAGCCGGTACTGGTGCTGGTGGACGGCGCTTCGCGCGTCGATGTCGAGCGCGTACGGCAGGAGTTGGGCGCCGCGTCCGTCAAGCGGGCCGGCGCCGAGCTGGTCCGGGAGACCACCGGCTACGCGATCGGCGGCGTGCCGCCCTTCGGGCACCGTACGAAGACCCGGGTCCTCGCCGACCGGGGGCTGCTCGACCACGACGTGGTGTGGGCGGCGGCGGGCACCCCGCACACCGTGTTCCCGCTCGACCCCGCGTCCCTCGTCGCCCATGCCGGCGGCACGGTGGTGGATGTGCGCGAGCGCGCCGCGTGACCCCGCTGATCGTCTCGGCCGTCCTGGTCGCGGCCCTCACCCACGCCTCGTGGAACGCCATCGCCCACACGATCAAGGACCAGTTGGTCGCCTTCACGCTCATCTCCGGTGCGGCGGCGCTGATTTCGGTGGTGCTGGCGCTCTTCACGCCGATACCGCGCGCCGAGGCGTGGCCGTATCTGATCGGGTCGGCGGTGCTGCATGTCGCCTACCAGGTGCTGCTGATGCGGTCGTTCAGCCTCGGCGACTTCGGCCAGATGTACCCGATCGCGCGCGGCACCGCGCCGCTGGCCGTCACCGTGCTCGCCGCCGTCTTCGTCGGTGAGTCGCTGGACGGCTGGCAGGCGGCGGGCGTCGCGGTCTCGTCGGCCGGGCTCCTCGGCGTCGCGCTGTGGGGCATGAAGGGCGCGAAGACCAAGCCGCAGTGGCCGGCGCTGCTGGCCGCCGTCGCGACGGGCCTGTCGATCGCGTCGTACACCGTCGTGGACGGTGTCGGCGTACGCAACTCCGGCACATCGCTCGGCTACATCGCCTGGCTGATGATCCTGGAGGGCGTGCTGATCCCGGCGTACGCGCTGTACACCAGGCGCGGCGCCCTGCCGGCCCAACTGCGCCCCCACGCGGCCCTCGGGGTGCTCGGCGCCGTGCTGTCGCTCGTGGCGTACGGGCTGGTCCTGTGGGCCCAGACGCGCGCGGCGCTGGCGCCGATCTCGGCCCTGCGCGAGTCGTCGATCATCGTGGGCGCGGCGATAGGCGCGATCTTCTTCAAGGAACGCTTCGGCGCCCCGCGCATCGCCGCCGCCGGGCTGATGGTGGTGGGCATCGGGCTGATGCTGCACAGCAGTTGAGCCAGGGCGGCCGGCGGAACCAGGACAGCCGGCTGAACCCGGGCGGGCAGATGAACATCAGCTTCCGCACCGCGCGTTGAGCGGGCGGGCCCCGGCGGAAGCGGCCAGACTGGGGGCCACCGGGATTCAGGGGAACCGCCCCGCGCCCCCGACGAGAGCGCAGCGCCATGCACTGGTCCGAACACGCCATCTGGTGGCACGTCTACCCCCTCGGCTTCACCGGCGCCGAGAGCGAGGCGCTGGAGCCGTCCGCACCGGCCGTCCCCCGGCTCGCGCGACTGTCCGGGTGGCTGGAGTACCTGCGCGGTCTCGGCTGCAACGGACTCGCCCTCGGGCCGGTGTTCGCATCCGAGACGCACGGCTACGACACCGTCGACCATCTGCGCGTCGACAGCAGGCTCGGCACCGAGGACGATCTGCGGCGGCTCGTGGACGAGGCGTCGGCGCAGGGCGTACGGGTGCTGCTCGACGGGGTGTTCAACCACGTCGGACGCGGCCACCCCGCCTTCGCCGACGTGCTCGCGCACGGCGACGCCTCGCCGTACGCTTCCTGGTTCCACCGGAAGCCCGACGGGGAGTACCGCACCTTCGAGGGCCATCACCAGCTGGTCGCGCTCAACCACGACGAGCCCGCCGTCGCCGACTACGTCACCGAGGCGATGACGTACTGGCTGGAGCGCGGGATCGCCGGGTGGCGGCTGGACGCCGCGTACCAGGTACCGGTGGCGTTCTGGCGGACGGTGACCGACCGGGTGCGGGCGAGGTTCCCCGAGGCGTGGCTGGTCGGCGAGGTCATCCACGGCGACTACGCCGGTTTCGTGAAGGCCGGCGGGCTGGACTCCGTCACCCAGTACGAGCTGTGGAAGGCGCTCTGGAGTTCGCTCAACGACCGGAACTTCTACGAGCTTTCCTGGTCGCTCGACCGGCACAACGCCCTGCTGGAGACGTTCGCGCCGCAGACCTTCCTCGGCAACCACGACGTGACCCGGATCGCCAGCAAGCTGACCGATCCGCGCCATCTGGAGCACGCGCTGGTCCTGCTGTTCACGCTCGGCGGTGTGCCGTCCGTCTACGCGGGCGACGAGCAGGCGTTCCAGGGCGTCAAGGAGGACCGCGCGGGCGGCGACGACGCCGTACGGCCCGCGTTCCCCGACGACCCCGCCGAACTCGCCCCGTACGGCGCGCCGGTGTACCGGCTGCACCAGCTGCTGATCGGGCTGCGCAGGCGCCATCCGTGGCTGGTGCGGGCGCGTACGTCGGTGACCGAGCTGAGCAACACGAGCTTGGCGTACACCGTGACCGACGGCCCCGCCGACGGAGCGGCCGACGGAGCGCGGACGCTCGCCGTCGCGCTCAACCTCGCCGACGAGCCCGCCGATCTCGCGCTGCCGTCCGGCGCCTGGCAGCAGCTCGCCGGCAGCGGTTCGGTGCGCGCTGACGGGGTGGGGCTGCCGGGCGCCGGCTGGATCGTCGTCGGTACCGAGCCCGGCTGAAACGTCGGCACCCAGCCCGGCTGATCAGATCGGCCGGGCAGGCCCTACTCCCCGCCCGCCAGGTCCCGGCGCAGCCCCAGGTGCGCCGACAGGATCCCGCCGTCCACCGGCAGCGTCACGCCCGTGATCCATGACGCGTCCGACGACGCCAGGAACGCCACGGCAGCCGCGATGTCCTCGGGCTTCCCCACCCGGCCCATCGGGTAGTGCGGGACCGCCAGCGCCAGCGCGTCGCCGCGGTCCGCCCAGGCGTCCGTGCCGATCGTGCCGGGCGCCACGAGATTGACCCGTACGCCCCGCGCCGCCGCGTGGCCGGCCAGCGTACGGGTCAGGCTCGCCAGACCCGCCTTGGCCGCGCTGTACGCGTGGTTGCCGAAGTCCTGCTCGCCGTTGACCGAGCCGATCGAGACGATCGCGCCGCGCCCCGACGCCACGAGATGCGGCAGCGCCGCACGCGCGCAGCGGTAGGCGCCGGTCAGGGTGATGTCGATGTCCCGCTGCCAGACCTCGTCCGGCTCGTCCTCGAAGAGCGGTGCGTCCATCCCGCACGAGTACGCGTTGTTCACGAGCACGTCGAGCACCCCGAACTGCTCGACCGCGTACGCCACCGCCGCCTCGACCGCCGCCCGGTCCGCCACGTCGCAGCCGAGCCCCAGCGCGCCGGGGATGGTCGCCGCCGTCTTCTCGGCGCGCTCCGCGTCCAGGTCGGTGACCAGCACCCGGGCGCCCTCGTCGGCCAGCCGACGGGCCGTGGCCGCGCCGATGCCCTGGCCGGCTCCGGTGATCAGTACGCCATATCCGTCGAACCGCCTCGTTGCGCTCATCGGCCGATCATGCCGCCGACCGCACCGCCCGCACCAGAGCCTGTGCGCGCGGATCTGCCGTGACGCCCTTGCGCATGCCGTTGGTGACATAGCCGAACGCGATGCCCGAATCGGGGTCGGCGAAGCCCAGCGAACCGCCGCGCCCCGGGTGCCCGAAGGACGACGGGCCGAGCAGCGGGGCCGCGGGCCCGTGCAGCATGAAACCGAGGCCGAAGCGGGTGGCGACGACGAGGACCCGGTCGGGTCCCGCCGACTCCTCGGTCCTGGCGAGGGTGACGGTGGCGGGCGCGAACAGCCGGTGTCCGTCGACCGGTCCGATCATCGCCGCGTAGCAGCGGGCCAGGGCGCGCGCCGTCGCGATGCCGCCGGACGCGGGGAGTTCGGCCGCGCGGTACGCGGGCGCGTTCTCGTCGGGCAGCGGGTCGATCACGCCGAAGGCCCGCCGGGTCAGCGAGTCGGGGTCGTCGTACGCGGCGGTGACCGAGCGCTTGGCCCGCAGCCGCAGCGCGCCGCCCACCGGGGGCGGTTCCTGTACGGGGCCGATCCGGCCCACCCGGTGTGCCTCGTCGGCGGGCAGTCCGAGCCAGAAGTCGAGGCCGAGCGGCCGGGCGATCTCCTCGGCGACCCACCGGCCGACACTGCGCCCGGTGACCCGGGAGACCAGTTCGGCGATCAGCCAGCTGTAGGTGTGCGCGTGGTAGCCGTGGTCGGTGCCCGGCTCCCACGCGGGCCGCTGCGCCGCCAGCGCCCTGGGGCCGGACACCCCGTCGACCGCCTCGGCCGGGGTCAACGGCCGGTCGAGCACGGGCAGTCCGGCGCGGTGCGAGAGCAGGTGCCGGACGAGCACGCGCTCCTTGCCCGCGGCCTTGAACTCCGGCCAGTACGTGCCGACGGGCGCGTCCAGATCGATGTGGCCGCGCTGGTGCAGCAGCAGCGGTACGGCGGCGGCGACGCCCTTCGTCGCCGACCGTACGACCTGCGCGGTGTCCAGCGCCCAGGGCTCGGGGCCGTCCACGTCGCGCGTGCCGCCCCACAGGTCCACGACCTTGCGCCCGTCGCGGTAGACGGCGACGGCGGCGCCATGGTCGCCGAGTTGCTCGAAGTTCCGTACGAAGGCATCCCTGACCGGCTCGAAGCCGGCCTCCACCGTGCCCTGGACGTCCACGCCCGTACTCCCGCTCGTTCCGCCCTGCCCGGCCCATCCGCGGCGTCGTCGCGACGCCGTACCTCTATGGTGCTACGTCACCGAGGGAGACCGAACGCGGGTCGAATCCGAAAGGCAGTTCAAGGCGGTGCGCGCCCATCAGTTCCGCGTCGCCGAGCAGCCGCTGCGTGGGCCCGTCGGCGGCGATGACGCCGTCGCTGAGGATGACGGCGCGCGGGCAGAGTTCGAGGGCGTACGGCAGGTCGTGCGTGACCATCAGCACCGTGACGTCCAAGGTCCGCAGGATGTCGGCCAGTTCACGCCGGGAGGCCGGGTCCAGGTTGGACGACGGCTCGTCCAGGACGAGGATCTCGGGCTCCATCGCGAGGACGGTCGCGACGGCGACCCGGCGGCGCTGCCCGAACGACAGGTGGTGCGGCGGCCGGTCGGCGTACTGCTCCATGCCGACCTGGGTGAGCGCCGTCACCACCCGCGCCTCCAGCGCCTCGCCGCGCAGCCCGGCGGCGGCCGGGCCGAACGCCACGTCCTCGCGGACCGTCGGCATGAACAGCTGGTCGTCGGGGTCCTGGAAGACGATGCCCACCCGGCGCCTGATCTCGGCGAGATGCTGCTTGCCGACGGGCAGCCCGGCGACGGTCACCGATCCGGCGCCGGCCGTGAGGATGCCGTTCAGATGCAGCACGAGCGTGGTCTTGCCCGCGCCGTTGGGGCCGAGTACGGCGACGCGCTCGCCGCGCGCGATGGTCAGGTCGACGCCGAAGAGGGCCTGGTGGCCGTCGGGGTACGCGTAGGCGAGGCCACGCACGTCGAGGGAGGGCGGCGCAGGTGCGGCGGCCGTGTCGAGGCCGGTCGGAGCGGTGGTCACAGGGTCCAGCCAAGCAGACAGACGGCGGCGGCCGTCACCGGGAGCGCGGCGGCGTGCGCCCACTGGGCGCGGGACGCGGTCACTTCGTCGATGACGGGCATGGTGCCGGTGTAGCCCCGGCTGACCATGGCGAGATGGACGCGCTCGCCGCGCTCGTAGGAGCGGATGAACAGGGCGCCCGCCGACTTGGCGAGGACGCCCCACTGCCGTACCCCGCGCGCCTCGAAACCGCGTGAGCGGCGGGCGATGGACATCCGGCGCATCTCGTCGGTGATCACGTCCCCGTAGCGGATCATGAAGGAGGCGATCTGCACGAGCATGGGCGGCAGCTTGAGCCGCTGCAACCCGAGGAGCAGCGAGCGCAGTTCGGTCGTGGACGCCAGGATCACCGAAGCGGCCACGCCCAGCGTGCCCTTGGCGAGTACGTTCCAGGCGTCCCACAGTCCCGGCTGGCTCAACGAGAGCCCGGCGACGTGGACTTGCTCGCCGGGGACGACGAAGGGCATGAGCAGCGCGAAGGCCACGAACGGGATCTCGATGAGCAGCCTGCGCAGCAGGAACCCGGCCGGGATCCGGGCGGCGGAGGCGACGGCGCCGAGCAGCAGCGCGTACAGCGCGAACGCCCAGACCGCCTCGCGCGGGGTGGAGACCACGACGAGGACGAAGCAGAAGACGGCGGCGAGTTTGCAGTGCGGCGGCAGCGCGTGGACCGGCGAGTGGCCGTGCCGGTAGAGCTTGTGCGCGTGTCCGGCGCCCATCAGGCGCTCCCGCCGGCCGTGACCGAGCCGGTCGAGTTGGTGGAGTCTGTGCCCTCACGACGCCTGCGCACCGCCCAGAAGACGCCGCTGCCGACGACGACGGTGGCGCCGACCCCGATCACCCCGGCGAGGCCGCCGGAGATCCGGGCGTCGGAGATGTCCTTGACGCCGTAGTCGGCGAGCGGGGAGTCGGCGGACGCGTGCTCCTCGGTCTTCTTGTCGATGCCCTTGTCGGCGGCGACCTTCTCCAGGCCGTCCGGGCTGGACGACGCGTAGAAGGAGACGAACCCGGCCAGCACCAGCGCGGCGACGATGCCGGCCGCCCAGACGCCGCGCGTGGAGCGGGCGGCTGCGGGAGCGGCGGCGGGGGCCG
>NZ_JTIY01000001.1:3138750-3146694 GCF_000818175.1 Streptomyces sp. AcH 505 | reverse complement strand
CGGGGGCCGGCTGCTCGGGCGCCGCGTCGACCAGCTGCCCGCCGACCCGCAGCTTCAGCGGCGCGGACAGGCCGCGCGCCCCGTACACCAGGTCGGGGCGTACGGCGATGACGGCGCCGACGGTCAGCGCGGTGATCGCGGCCTCGCCGATCCCGATGAGGACGTGCACACCGACCATCGCCGTCAGCACGTCACCGATCGGGATGTCGGTCGTCCCGCCGATCTCGTAGATCAGGGTGAAGACGAGCGCCGCCGCCGGCACGGACAGCAGCGCGGCGACGAAGGCGGAGACCGTCACCGACCTGCGGGTCCGGGGCAGCAGGCGCACCAGCGCGCGGAAGACCAGGTACGAGACGACGGTCGTCGTCAGCGCCATGTCGGTGATGTTCACGCCGAGCGCGGTCAGACCGCCGTCGGCGAAGAGGATGCCCTGCATCAGCAGGACGACGGAGATGCACAGCACACCGGTGTACGGGCCGACGAGGATCGCGGCGAGCGCGCCGCCCAGCAGATGTCCGCTGGTCCCGGCGGCGACCGGGAAGTTGAGCATCTGGACGGCGAAGATGAAGGCGGCGACCAGGCCCGCCAGGGGCGCGGTGCGCTCGTTCAGCTCGCGGCGGGCGCCGCGCAGGCTGACGGCGACCGCGGCGGCCGCGATGACGCCGGTGGCGGCGGACACGGGTACGTCGATGAATCCGTCGGGCACATGCATCAGGGCGCTCCGCTTCCCCCGGGGTCAGAACCATCTGATGGTAATCCCTACCTGCAACTCATTCGCAAGAGCGACTAGCCTGCGAACAACAGTTCACCCACCACCGTTCACCCGCGGGACAGGTCCGAAATGCCCGTACCGCGCCATTCGTGGTCGAATTGAGATGTTTGTACTATTAAGGGCAGCACAGGCCCCCCACAGGCCCGCAGAGGAGCAGTCGATGTCACCCGCCGTCGAACAGCCCGTCACCGCCCGACTGATATCGGACGCGCCGCACCACAAGACCGTCGCCGTCACCCTGCGCTACGACAGCGACGACCCGCTCGCCGTGCGGGTCGTCTTCCCGCCCGAGGTGTCCCTGGACGACGACGAGGTGGTCTGGACGTTCGCCCGTGACCTGCTCAGCGGCGGACTGCGCGCGCCGTCGGGCGACGGCGACGTACGGGTGTGGCCGTGCGGCCGGGTGCAGACCGTGCTGGAGTTGCACGCGCCGGAGGGGGTGGCGGTGGTGCAGTTCGACACGGCGCCGCTGCGGCGCTTCCTCCAGGCCTCGTACGCGGCGGTCCCGGCCGGCCAGGAGCAGAAGGAGCTGGAGATCGAGCGGCACATAGGAAACCTGCTCCTCTGAGACCGGTGAGGTCCCAGAGAAGCAGGTGGGTGAGCGGGTCGGACCCGAGGGGGGCTCAGGCCCGAGCGGGGCTCAGACCCGGGCCAGCTCGCGGTCCGTGTCCGGGCCGCCGTCGCCGCCCGGATCGGCGAGCCGCTTGCGCAGCTGTTCGCCCTCCACGTCCACGTTGGGCAGGATCCGGTCGAGCCAGCGCGGCAGCCACCAGGCCCGGTTCCCGAGCAGCTTGAGCACCGCGGGCACGATCGCCATCCGGACCACGAACGCGTCGAAGAAGACCGCGACGGCGAGCCCGAACCCGATCATCTTGATCATCGAGTCCCCCGCGCCGATGAACCCGGCGAAGACCGCCGTCATGATCACAGCGGCGGCGGTGACGACCCGCGCCCCGTGCCGGAATCCGGTGACGATCGCCTGGTCCGGCGCCTCACCGTGCACATAGGCCTCCCGCATCCGGGTGACCAGGAAGACCTCGTAGTCCATGGCCAGGCCGAAGACCACCCCCACCATGAAGATCGGCATCATCGACATGACGGGTCCGGTCTGTTCCACCCCGAGCAGACTCGCGAGCCAGCCCCACTGGAAGACGGCGACGACGGCGCCGAGCGCGGCCACCACCGACAGCAGGAAGCCGAGCGCCGCCTTGAGCGGCACGAGGATCGACCGGAAGACCACCATCAGCAGCAGGAACGCCAGACCGACGACCAGCGCCAGATACGGCAGCAGCGCGTCGTTCATCTTCTGCGAGAAGTCGATGTTCATGGCCGTCGCACCGGTGACCAGCACATCGGCCCCGCTGTCGGCCTTGACGGTGCCGCCCGCGTCCCTGATCGAGTGGACCAGGTTCTCCGTGCCGACCGAGGACGGCCGGTCCTTGGGCACGACGGTGATCGTCGCCGTGTCGCCCGCCTTGTTCAGATGGGCCGGGGTGACGGCGGCGACGCCGTCCAGCTTCTTCACGGTGTCGGAGACCTCGGTCGCCGCCGCCTTGGCGTTGTCGTCGGCCTTGCCGTCGACCACGACCACCAGCGGCCCGTTGAAGCCGGGGCCGAAGCCGTCCGACAGCAGGTCGTACGCCTTGCGCTGGGTGGTGCTGACGGGCTGCGAGCCGTCGTCGGGCAGGCCCAGCTCCAGCGAGGCCGCCGGAATGGCGATGGCGCCGAGGCCCAGGACGCCCACGATCAGGACGGTGACGGGCTTGCGCAGCACGAACCTGGCCCAGCGGGTGCCCAGGTTGGGCCGCTTCTCGGCCTCCTCGACGCCCGTACGGTCCGCCTCGCGCTTCTTCGCCAGCGCGCCCTCCAGCGCCGTACGGCCCTTGCGGCCGTGCACCCGCTTGCCCGCGAAGCCGAGCAGCGCGGGGATCAGGGTGAGCGCGATGAGGACGGCGATCACGACCGTGCCGGCGGCGGCGAAGCCCATCTTGCTGAGCATCGGGATGTTGACGACGGCGAGTCCGACGAGTGCGATGACGACGGTCAGCCCGGCGAAGACCACGGCGGAGCCCGCCGTGCCGACGGCGCGGCCCGCCGCGTCCTCCCGCTCTCTGCCCTCCGCCAGCTCGGCCCGGTACCGGGAGACGATGAACAGCGCGTAGTCGATACCGACGGCGAGCCCGATCATCGAGGCGAGGATGGAGGTGGTGGAGCCCAGGTCGAGCACGTTCGCGAGCGCGGTGACGGTGGAGACACCGACGCCGACCCCGATCAGCGCGGTGAGCAGCGGCAGTCCGGCCGCCAGCAGCGAGCCGAAGGTGATGACGAGGACGACCGCGGCGACGGCGACCCCGATGATCTCCGTGGCGCCGGTCTCCGGTGCCACCTGGAGCGCGTCCCCGCCGATCTCGGTGGTCAGCCCCTCCGCACGGGCCTGTTCGCCGGTGTGTTCGAGGGCGGCACGGGTCGCGTCGGTCAGCTCGGCCGAGCTGACCTTGTAGGCGACCTCCACGTACGCGGTGGTCTTGTCCTTCGACACGGCGTTCTGCGTGTACGGGTCGCTGACCGAGGAGACCTGCGCCGAGCCGGCGGTGAGCCGGTCGGAGATCTTCTTGACCTCGGCCTTCTGCGGCGCGTCGGTCATCTTCTCGCCGGTCGGCGCCTTGAAGACGACTCTGGCGGTCGCTCCGTCGCTGCTGGACCCCGGGAAGCGCTGGTCGAGCAGGTCGAATGCCTTCTGCGCCTCCGTCCCCGGGATCGAGAAGGAGCTGGAGGTGGCGGTGGACGCGGTGGCGGCGCCGAACCCGGCGACCGCCAGGAGCGCCACCCACACCAGGGCGACATAACGGCGGCGCCGGAAGGCGAGCCGTCCGAGTTTGTAGAGGAACGTGGCCACGAGGCGCACTCCCGGGTCTATGGAGGGATCAGGGCATGGGGAGCCGGCCCGACGACGAGAGCGGTACGTGTCAGGTGGTGCGGGGCAAGGCGGTCAGACGACGAGGGCGGGGAGCACCACGGCGTCGAGGTAGTCGACGAGGAACGCCCGGTCGACCGACCGGTCCTCGATCAGCTGCCGGGCGATGAGAGCACCGACCAGCATGTGCGGGACGTACGGCAGCGCGGGGTTGTCCGCTGCCACCTCGCCCCGGGTCACAGCGCGCTGCACCAGCTCGTTGATCCCGTTCATCTCGGGTTCGACGAGCAGTTCGCGCAGCGCCTGGTGGAGTTCTGGGTTGTCGTGGACGGCATGGAGAAGACCCCGCATCAGCGCGGCGTCCTGTTCCATCTGACAGTCGTCCGTACGGATCACCATCGCGTGGAAGTCACCGCGCAGCGTGCCGGTGTCGACGTCGTGCACGTCGACGGGCTTGCCGTGCCGCAGCGCTCGCGCGACCAGTTCGGGCTTGCTCCCCCACTGGCGGTAGAGGGTGGCCTTGCTCGACCGGGTGCGGGCGGCGACGGCGTCCATGGTCAGACCGTCGTAGCCCACGTCGCGGAGCAGGTCGAGCACGGCCGCGTACAGCTCAGCCTCGCGCTCCGGTGTGAGTCTGCTGCGTGCCATGGTCAACCCCCTTCCCCGCTTCCGGCCGTCCCGAACGAAACGGTTTCGTACAGCTGATATGACGATAGCCCCTCCGGAATAAGGAACGGCACCGTTTCGTGTGTGGAGTCCGCCACAACCGTCAGCCCCGTATAAGTACGTGACGTGTAAGTACAGGACCTGTAAGAGTCCGGACCACGAGTTGCCGCCGCCCCCGCACCCCGAAAGCATTGGGGGGTGAGTGACGACGTCGCGTATCTCCGTTTCCCGCATCTGCACGACGACTTGCTGTGCTTCGCCGCCGAGGACGATCTGTGGGTCGCCCCGCTCGTCCCTGAGGGGCAGCGGCCGGGGCGCGCCTGGCGGGTGACCGTCGACCGCACGAGAATCGGCCACCCGCGGTTCTCGCCGGATGGCAGCCAGATCGCGTACACGACCTGGCGCAGCCTGGACCCGGAGATCCATCTGGCCCCCGTGGACGGCGGTCCGCCGCGCCGGATCGGCTACTGGGGCTCGACCGACACCCGGGTCTGCGGCTGGACGCCGTCGGACCGGGAGGACGGTACGGCGCAGATCCTCGCCGTCTCCTCGCACGGCCAGCCGTTCTCGTACTACTCCTGGGCCTACAGCGTCCCCACCGACGGCTCCCCCGGCGGCAAGCTCCCGTGGGGCCCGGTCTCCGACATCGCCGTGGCCGACGTCGACGGGGAGCGCAAGACGCTCCTGCTCACCGGAAAGCCGCCGCACGAGCCGGCCGCCTGGAAGCGGTACCGGGGCGGGGCGACGGGCCGGCTGTGGCTGCACGGCGAGCGGCTGCTCGCCGACATCGGCGGCCATCTGGAGTGCCCGATGTTCGTGGGCGGCCGGATCGCCTTCCTCTCCGACCACGAGGGCGTCGGCAATCTGTACTCCTGCCTGCCGGACGGCACCGACCTGCGCCGCCACACCGACCACGACACGTTCTACGCCCGGCACGCCTCGTCCGACGGGCGCCGCGTCGTCTACCAGTGCGCGGGCGAGCTGTGGCTGGTCGACGCGCTGACGCCTGACTCGCAGCCGCGCAAGCTGGCGGTACGGCTCGGCGGGCAGCGCGCGGGGCGGCGCGGCTATCAGGTCCCCGCATCGCAGCACGTCGACGGGCTGTCGGTGGACACGACGGGCCGGGCCAGCGCCGTGGTCGTGCGGGGCAGCCTGTACTGGCTCACGCACCGCGACGGCCCGGCCCGGACGATCACGGACACCCCAGGCGTACGGGTCCGCTTCCCGGTGATGCTCGGCAGCGGCGGCCAGGTCGCCTACGTGACGGACGCGGACGGCGCCGACGCGATCGAGATCGCGTACCTGCCGCGCGCGAGCGGCGACCGGCCGCCGCGCAGGCTGGCGTCCGGGCAGCTCGGGCGGGTGCACGAGATGGTGGCCGACCCGGACGGCGAGCGGATCGCGGTCGCCTCGAACGACGGTCGGCTGCTGCTGGTGGACGTCACGGACGACGATGCCGCGGAGAGCGGGGGGACGGCTGACGCGGGCGAGCCGTCGGAGGTCACCCCCGAGTCCGCGCCGGGCGAGGTGACCGAGCTGATCAGGTCCATCAACGGCCCGGTCACCGATCTGGCGTTCTCGCCCGACGGCGACTGGCTGACCTGGGCGCATCCGGGCGTGGGCCGCTCGCTGCGGAAGATCAAGATGGCGAAGATCAGCGGCAGTTTCGCCCGTACCGTCGTGGACGTCACCGACGGCCGCTTCGAGGACGAGAACCCGGTCTTCACCAGCGACGGCCGCTATCTGGCCTTCCTGTCCTGGCGCGGCTTCGACCCGGTGTACGACGTGCACACCGGCGACCTGTCGTTCCCGCTGGGCAGCCGCCCCTATCTCGTACCGCTGTCGTCCGCGACCCCCTCGCCGTTCGCGCTCTCCCCCGACGGCAGGCCCGCGGCCGGCGGGCTCGATCCCGCGACGGGCGAGGCCGGCGGCTCGGGCGACGGCACGGTCATCGTGGAGGTCGAGGGGCTGGCGAGCCGGGTCACCCCGTTCCCCGTCACCGCGTCCAAGTACTCGGCGCTGTACCCGGTCAGCGGCGGCGGTCTGGTCTGGCTGCGCTGGCCGATCTCGGGCGCGCTCGGCGAGACGTTCGCCAACCCCGCCGACACCTCGGGCCGGCCGACCCTGGAGCACTTCGACATCGCGAAGGCCCGCAAGAGCGAACTCGTCGCGCATCTCGACTGGTTCACGCCCAGCGGGGACGGTACGCGTCTTGTGGTCATGGACGACGACGAGCTGCGCGCGGTCCCCGCGACGGAGCTGGGTGACAACGACTCGACCGTCCATCTCGACCTGCGCAGGATCCACCACGAGGTCGACCCCGAGGCGGAGTGGCGCCAGGCGTACGAGGAAGCCGGCCGGATCATCCGCGCCTACTTCTGGGAGCCGCAGATGTGCGGCGTCGACTGGGACGCGGTGCTCGACCAGTACCGCCCCCTGCTCGAACGGGTCGCGTCCCCCGACGAGTTCGCGGATCTGCTGCGCGAGGTGGTCGGCGAGCTGGGCACCTCGCACGCGTACGTGTCCCCGTCCCGGCGCAACGAGGGGCCGCGCCACTACCAGCGGCCGATCGGGCTGCTCGGCGCCAACCTGGTGTGCAGGGACGGCGCTTGGGTCGTGCAGCGGATCCTGCCGGGCGACTCGTCGGACTCCAAGGCCCGTTCGCCGCTGGCCGGGACGGGCATCAGGGAGGGCGCGGTCCTCACCCATGTCGACGGGCGGCCCGTCGACCCGGTCGCCGGACCGTACCCGCTGCTGACGGCCGCAGGCGGCACCACCGTCGAACTCACCTTCAAGAAGGCCGAGCCGAGCCCGCTGGACGACAGCTCCGACGCAGCGCACTCCCGCCGGGTCGCCGTCGTGCCGCTCATCGACGAGCGCCCGCTGCGCTACCAGGACTGGGTGGCCAAACGGCGCGAGGTGGTACGCGAGATCAGCGGCGGCCGCTGCGGCTATCTACACATCCCCGATCTGCACGGCTCAGGGTGGGCGCAGTTCAACCGGGACCTGCGCCTTGAGGTGTCCCGCCCGGCGCTGATCGTGGACGTACGGGGCAACGCGGGCGGCAACGTCAGCGAGCTGGTCATCGAGAAGCTGACCCGCCGCATCCTCGGCTGGGACCTCACACGCGACGCGCAGCCCGTCTCGTACGCCTCGAACGCGCCGCGCGGCCCCGTCGTCGCCATCGCCGACGAGGCCACGTCGTCGGACGGCGACATGATCACGGCGGCGTTCCGGCTGCTGAAGCTGGGACCCGTGGTCGGCCAGCGCACCTGGGGCGGGGTGGTCGGCATGACCGGCAGGCACGAGCTGGTCGACGGAACGGTCATCACGGTCCCGATGAACGCCGCGTGGTTCGACGCGTACGGCTGGTCCGTCGAGAACCACGGCGTCGAACCGGACATCGAGGCGCTGCGCACCCCCCTGGACTGGGCGGAGGGCCGCCACGCGCAGCTGGACGACGCGGTCTGGGCGGCGCTGGACCTGCTGGCGGCGCACCCGGCGGCGACACCGCCGGGCTACGGCGCGGTCCCGGACCGCAGCCGCCCGGCGCTACCGCCACGGTGACGCCGTCCGGCGCGGTGTCGCCGTC
>NZ_JTIY01000001.1:3102777-3138078 GCF_000818175.1 Streptomyces sp. AcH 505 | reverse complement strand
ACGCAAAACCCGGCGCAGCCAAAGCCCGCAACCCCCGCCGGACGGCGACAACGCCGGACGGCGACACCGACGGGGCCGTCAGTGGGGCGACCCCGTGGCGTTCTCCGCGCGGCGGCGCTCGTCCGCCGCTCCACCCGCGCCCACCAGACCCTTGGGCACCCCCGCGAGGCGCGGTGCGAACCGACGCATCTCGCGCTGACCCACCGTGGCGATCACGCCCGGCAGATAGCCCCGTACGGACTGCATCCCACGCAGCCACCACTGCGCGTACACATGGGCGGAGCGCCGCTCGATCCCCGCGACGATCCGGTCGACGGCCGGGCCCAGCGGGTACGTGCGGTTCGACGGCCACGGCAGCCGCTGCCGCAGCTCCCGCATCACGTCGTCCTGGTCGGCGCCGCGCACCATGTCCGTGTCGGTCCAGGACAGATAGCCGACGCCGACCCGCACCCCCAGGTAGCCGACCTCGGAGCGCAGGCTGTGCGCGAACGCCTCGACGCCGGACTTGGACGCGCAGTACGCGGTCATCATCGGCGCCGGCGTGATCGCGGCGAGCGAGGCGATCTGCAGGAAGTAGCCGCGGCTCTCGGTCAGTGCGGGCAGGAAGGCGCGGGCCGTGACCGTACCGCCGATGAGGTTGACCTCGATGACTCGCCGCCACGCGTCGGGGTCGGAGTCGATGAAGGGACCGCCGCTCGCGACCCCCGCGTTGGCCACGACGATGTCGACCTTGCCGAAGCGCTCCTTGACCTCACGCGCCACCTCCGCCATCGCGCGGTGGTCGGTGACGTCGGCGTGCCAGTAATCGCTCTCGCCGTGCAGCCGGCCGGCGACCTGCTTCAGCTCGTCGGGCTCCAGGCCGACGAGCGCGACCGTCGCGCCACGAGCGGAGAGCTTGCGGGCGAGCAGTTCCCCGACTCCGCGCGCTGCGCCGGTGACGACGGCGACCTGCCCGTCGAGTCCACGCGGCCGGTTCCCACTCATACGGCGTCCTCCTTGGTGGTCAGATGCGCGCCGACCAGTTCGCGGATGCGCGCGGTGACGAGTTCGGGCTCCTCGACCGGTGACATGTGGCCCATCCCCGGGACTTCGGTGAGCCCGGCGCTGCGCGGCAGCCCGGCCTCGATCGTCCGTGCGTGGACCGGCGGGGTGAGCCGGTCGGCCGAGCCGACGATGATCGCGGTGGGCACGGTCAACTCCCGGACGTCCGCTTCGAGATCGAGTTCGTCGAGGACCCGCGACCAGGCGACCCTGGCGGGGCGCGGACAGGCGTGCACGATCCGGGCGCACTCCGCGATCTGCTCGGCGGTCGCGCCGGGGCCCATCGTCCCGTACCGCAGGATCCGCTTCGAGAGCGCCGTGACGGGTCCGAGCGGGGCGGGCGAGCCGAGGAGCTTGCGGGTGAGCCAGGTCCGCATGCGGCCTGACCGCAGCGGCACGATCAGCGATTCGGTGACCAGCAGCGAGCAGCCCGTGCTGCACAGCAGCGCCGCCGCCACATGCTTGCGGAAGGCGGGCCTGCGGGCCGCCGCCATGATCGTCATCCCGCCCATCGAGTGCCCGGCGACGACGGCCTTCTCCCCGTCCTTGAGGGTGGCGCTCAGCACGGCCTCCAGATCGTCCGCGAGGGCGTCCGTGCTGTAGCCGAAACCGCCGTCGGCGGGCGGGGGCGTACGGCCGTGGCCACGCTGGTCGTAGACGATCACGCGGTGGTCGACGGCGAGGTCGGTGATCTGCGCGGCCCAGAAGCGGATCGAGCAGGTCCAGCCGTGCGAGAGGACGACCGCGGGCCGGTCGTCCGCCCCGTAGACCTCCACCTGGATCTTGGACCCGTCCGCGGACACGACCACTTGGTCGCGATGGGCGGGCCTGATGAGCTGTGTGGTCACAGCGCCGCCTCCTTCACTGTCTTCGCGGCGCGGGCCCGGTCCGGCCGCAGCACGTCGTACTCGACGAGCCGCACCTCACGGGTCGCCTTGCGGAACTCCGTCGTCGTGCCGGGCCAGATGGTGGTGTTGCGGCCGTTGGCGTCGAGATACCAGCTCGTGCAGCCCCCGGTGTTCCACACCGTGCGCTTCATGCGCTCCTGCACCCGGTCGTTCCAGGCGCCGACGGCGGCCGGCTTCGGGTCGAGCGCCACCCGCTCACCGGGCGCGGCGAGCGCGTCCAGCGCCTTCAGATAGTCCGCCAGATAGTTCAGCTGGGACTCGATCATCAGGATCATCGAGGAGTTGCCGAGGCCGGTGTTGGGCCCGATGACCGTCATCCAGTTCGGGAACCCGGCCGCCGTCGCCCCGCGCAGCGCCTCCATCCCGCCCTTCCACGCCTCGGCCAGGGTCGTGCCGCCCACACCCACCACGCGCTGGGCGATCGGCATGTCCGTCACATGGAAGCCGGTGCCGAAGACGATCGCGTCGACCTCCGTCTCCGTACCGTCGGCGCCGACCAGCGTGGAGCCGCGCACCTCGGTAAGACCGGCGGCGACCACATCGACATTGGGCTGCGCGAGCGCGGGGTAGTACGCGCTGGAGAGCAGGATGCGCTTGCACCCGATCCGGTACGAGGGCGTCAACTTGGCCCGTAGTGCCGGGTCCTTGATCGCCTTCGCCATGTTGGCCTTCGCGATGGACTCCACGACCCCCAGCTCGTTGGGCCGCTTCGTGAACGCCTGTACTTGGAGCTCCCTGATCCCCCAGAGCAGCTGCCGCCGCACGGCGCCGGTGACGGGCACCTTGCGGTGCAGCCAGCGCTCGGCCGCCGAGATGGCCCGGTCGGCGCGGGGCATCACCCACGGCGGCGTGCGCTGGAAGAGCGTCAGCTTCGCCACCTCCGGCTGGATCGCCGGCACGACCTGGATCGCGGACGCACCCGTACCGATGACGGCGACGCGCTTGCCGCGCAGGTCGTAGTCGTGGTCCCAGCGGGCGGAGTGGAAGACCTTGCCGGGGAAGGTCTCCAGGCCCGGGATCGCCGGGATCTTGGGATCGGACAGCGGCCCGCCGGCGGAGACGACGACATCGGCGGTGAACGTCGCGCCGTGCGCGGTCTCCAGCTCCCACCGCAGCTCGTCCTCGTCCCACCGGGCCAGCGTCACCTCATGGTTGAGCCGCAGATGCGGCCGAAGGCCGAAGGTGTCGGCGACGCGCTCCAGATACGCCCTGATGTGGCGCTGGCCGGAAAACGTGCGCGGCCAGTCGGGGTTGGGCGCGAAGGAGAACGAGTAGAGATGCGAGGGGACGTCACAGGCGCACCCGGGGTAGCTGTTGTCGCGCCAGGTCCCGCCGACGGAGTCCGCCCGCTCCAGGACGACGAAGTCGGTGACCCCCTCGCGCCGGAGCCGGACCGCCGCCCCGAGGCCGCCGAATCCGGACCCGATCACCGCCACGCGTACGTGCTCGTGCTGACTCAAAATGCTTCGCCTCCCGCACTCCTGCCACCGGCGTCACCGGGCAGCCCACTCCCGAACCGCGCCAGTAATCACTGGCACTATCAGGAGACTAGAGCAGCTTCCTACCCATGGGTAGTGGGCGTGCCAAACAAGTTACCGGCGGTACGGCATAAGGTTGCCAAGTGGCAGGCGAACGCGAATACCGCATGGAGGAGCTGGCAGAGGCAGCCGGCATCACCGTCCGCACCGTGCGCTTCTACCGCGAGCGGGACCTGATCCCGCCCCCGCGCAAGGAAGGCCGTATCGCCTGGTACAACGACCACCACCTGGCCAGACTGCGCACGATCGCGGCCCTGCTGGAACGCGGCCACACCCTGACCGGCATCGCCGACCTCGCCTCCACGTTCGAAAGCGGACGCGACGTGGGCGAGGTGCTGGGCCTGGGCGAACCGACCGAGGAAACCCCGGTCCACCTCTCCCCCGAGGAGCTGGCCGACTACTTCGAGGGCGAGGTCACCCCGGAGAACCTGGCCACGGCCCTGGACCTCGGCTACCTCGCCACGGACGGCGACGAACTGGTCCACATCAGCCGCCGCCTCCTGGACGTCTCGGCGGCCCTGGTCCGCGAGGGCGTCCCCCTGGCCGCGGTCCTGGAGGCGGGCCGCCAGGTCCGCGCCCACGCCGACGCGCTGGCGTCGCTCTTCGCGACGACGCTGCAAGCCCACGCGGGCGACACGGACCCGGCCAAGCTCCGCCCGCTGGCGAAGAGCGTGGTGGAGGCGGAACTCTCGATGGCCCTGGACCGCCACCTACGCGCTACGCGCGACGACACCGGGACTTGAGGCCGCGGACGGCTGCGGACGGCTGCGTCGGAACTGTGCACAGGCAGCTCAGCGTCCATCCCTGACGTACAAGATCACGGATGACGACGGAGCCCGGACCATGACAGCAACAGCCGCTCGACACCTCTACCTCGCCCGGCACGGTGAGGCGTCGGCAGACGAGACAACCCTGACGGAAAACGGTCGGCGCCAAGCCGTTCTCCTCGGTGAACGGCTCCGCAGCACCCCGCTTTCCGCGATCCACCACGGACCGCTGCCTCGGGCGCGGCAGACGGCCCGGCTGATCGGCGCACAGCTCGACACCGTCCCCCTGCACGAAGCGGAGCCGGCCGGCGACTACGTCCCGTACGTGCCCACGAAGGAGGAGCTGCCGCCGGATTCAGCCGACGCCCTGCTCAGCTTCCTCGCTCAGGTACCGGAAGAGGAGCGCGACCGTGGGACGGCGCTGGCCCAGGAAGCACTGGCGGAGTTCACCGGCCCGGTCGCCGGAGACCGCCCCCGCCATGAACTCGTCGTCACCCACAACTTCCTCATCGGCTGGCTGGTCCGAGCCGCCCTCGACGCCCCCAAGTGGCGCTGGATGGCCCTCAACCACGGCAACGCGGCACTGACGGTCATCCGATACGCACCCGGCAGGCCGACCTCCGTGCTCGTCACCAACGACATGCGGCACCTGCCGACAGAACTGCGCTGGACGGGCTTCCCGCCCGAACTTCACATCTGACCGGGACCCGAAATGAACGCGCGCCAGACGTTGGGGGCGAAGATCAGGGCGGGGCCGTGGGGGCTCTTGGAGTCACGGACGGCCATGGAGCCGTCCGCAAGGCGGGCGCCCTCGACACAGTTGCCGCCCTGGTCGTTGCTGTGACTCGACTTGAACCAGTCGGCGCCGTCGAGGGCGTCAGCCTTGGTGGTCATCGGTCTCCGTGCTCCTTCGTGAAGGCGTGCCAGGCACTGGCGGGGAAGAGCAGGGCCGGGCCGTGGGGGCTCTTGGAGTCACGGACGGCCATCGAACCGTCCGCAAGGCGGGCGCCCTCGACGCACGCGCCGCCCTGGTCGTTGCTGTAACTGGATTTGAACCAGCCAGCGGCGTCGAGGGCGTCAGCCTTGGTGGTCATCGGTCTCCGTACTCCTTCGTGAAAGCGAGCCATGCGCTGACGGGGAAGAGCAGGGCCGGGCCGTGGGGGCTCTTGGAGTCACGGACAGCCATGACGCCATCCGCGAGGCGCGCGCCCTCGACGCAGTTGCCGCCCGAGCCGTTGCTGTAGCTCGACTTGAACCAGTTGGCACCGGTGAGGGTGTCTGCCTTGGTGGTCATTGCTATCAATGCTCCTTGATCGCTTCCTTGATCATGCTCAGGGACTCCTGCGGTCCCGGAGCAAGGGCTTGGAGATCGGAGAACGCGTCTCCGTACTGTTCGACATCACTATCACTCCGCTTGACCCACGCGTCCGACAGGTTTTCCAGGTAGATCATCGGCTTCAGTGCCAGCCTCTCCGGGAAATGGATGACGACGAACGGCCCGTCCATGCCTGCATGGGCGCCGACTCGAAACGGCATGACCTGCACCCTCACGTTCGGCAGGGATTCCACAACCTCGACGATGTGAGTGAGTTGGTCCCGCATGACCGGCGGCCTCCCCACAGGTCGGCGCAATACGGCCTCGTTGACGATCGCCGTGAACTTCAACGGCGAGTCGGGGCGGCTAAGGACTTCCGCTCGTGTCGTCCTTACGGCCGCCATCCGATCCATATCCTGAGCCGACAGCGCTTCGCGGGCCCGTTGATGGATCTGGTGGATGGCGTAGACGTACGCCTCGGTCTGCAACAGGCCCGGTACGAACTCTGACTCGTACGTCTGAAGCGAGGTGGCGGTGGCCTCAAGATCGAGGAATGCCTTCAACCCGGCCCCGATCACCGGGCGATACTCCCGGCTGTGCCACCAGTCCCGCTTGATGCACGTGACGACCGCGTACCCGTGCAGGCGCTCGCGCGCCTCCGTCCCGGCTTGGTAGATGTCGCACAGCGCCGCCACGTCGTCAGGCTCGACCGACGCGTTCTCCCCGGTTTCGAGCCGGGTGAGCTTCGACGGACTCCAGCGCAGTTTGCTGACCACCTGAGAGCCCTTGAGGCCGGCGGCCAGACGGAGTTGTCGAAGCTCATTTCCTAACTGAAGACGACACAGAGCGGGGGTCGCCGCTTCCACGTCCGAGTTCATCTGCTTCTCCTCTGCGCAGTGTTCCAGTGTGTCGGTGAAGGTTCCGCAGCCGCAAGGAACCTTCTGCGCCGCAGCGGGAGCCGCCGAAGAACTGCGTGAACTCGCCTATCTGATACGAAAGTTCACGCTGGATTTTGACGACAAGAATTTCGTGCAGCGGTATCACCGTACCGCCAGCGGTGCCAGGCTTACAGGCAGTCGCTCACATTGCGCTGCCACCTCCTCACAAAGCGTGGCCGAAGTGAGTTGACGTCCCGACAGCGACAACTCCGGCTCCACGAGCCGACGGAGGGCACGCCCATGCACTCAGCGAATGCCACATCACCCGCGAACACCCCCCTCGTACGCAAGCTTTGGCCGCGCAACCGGCGCTCCGTGGGGCTCGCCCGGCATCTGTTGCTGGATGCTCTCGACGCCTGGGGACTGGCCGAACTCGGTGATGTGGCGGCGCTCGTCCTCTCCGAGCTGATGACCAACGCCGTGCTGCACGCACACGTGCCGGGTCGGATGGTCGAGACGTGGATCATCCGGCAGGACGACTCCGTACGGATCGAGGTCCACGACGCCAGCGACGAACTGCCGCAGCGGCACAAGGCGGCGGACGACGACGAAGGGGGCCGGGGGCTCGCGTTGGTGGACGAGCTGACCAACCAGCGGTGGGGCGCGAGCGAGCGGCGTGGGGTCGGGAAGCTCGTCTGGGCGCAGGTGGGTGGCGAGGGGACGTGAGCCCGAAGGGCCAGCAGGTCGCCTGCGTACTCTCCGTCCTGACGCTGTGCGGCGCGCTCCTGTGGGCGCTCTTCGCGACCGGTGCTCGTTGACAGTGATCCGCCGCGGCGCATGTAATAGGCCCTGGTGCCGCGTGGTGCCGGCCAAAGAGCAGTGGGCAGGCCGGTGACTGGGCGGAGCACCCTTCACATCAGGGATCCGGCATGAGTTCTCACCCTTGCCCCCACCGCTGACGTAGCGCTTTCACGCTCGTCGCCCCCGGCCGCCGCGCGGCCCCACATCCTCCCCCGGAGAAGCGAAACCGCATGCCCACATCCTTCAACCAATCCGTCATCGCCGAGTTCCGAGCCAACGCGGGCAAGGTCGGCGGCCCGTTCGCGGGCGGCGATCTCCTGCTGCTGACGACCACCGGCGCCCGGTCGGGCCGCCCCCACACCACACCGCTCGGCTTCGTACGCGACGGCGAGCTGCTGTTGGTGGTCGGGTCGAACCTCGGCGGACCTCACCACCCCGGCTGGTACCACAACCTGCTCGCCCACCCCGTCGTACAGGTGGAAATCGGCACCGCCACCTACGACGCCCTCGCGGTCCCCGCCGAAGGAACCAACCGTGACGAGCTGTTCGAGCGCTGTGTACGCGCGGCGCCCGGGTACGCCGACTACGCGGCCCGCACAGAGCGGCAGTTGCCGGTGGTCATCCTGCAACGCCCTGAACCCGACGGCTGGCAGCCACCCACCGAGGTCACGACCCTCGCCGACAAGCTGATGGAGGTGCACACCTGGCTTCGTGCCCAACTACTGCACATCGGAGCGGAGGTGGATGCCCACTTCGCCGCGCGAGGAGCACACAACGGACCCGCCGAACCACCGCCCGCCCTGGGACTGCAGATCCGCCAGCGCTGCCTGGCCTTCTGCCAGGGGCTGGAGTTCCACCACACCAGCGAGGACGCACACCTGTTCCCCGGAATCGCGGCCCGCCACCCCGACCTGACCGATGTGTTCGCCCAACTGGCTGCAGAACACGCGACAGTGGCTCGAATTCAGGACGAACTCGCCTCGCTGCTGGCCGACATCACCCTCTCCGACCCGCACCGCTTCCGCGCCGAGGTGGCCCGCATGTCGGCCGAACTGAACGCGCACCTCGACCACGAGGAGGACCACCTCCTCCCCCTCCTGACCCACATCCCCTGGCCCCCACCGGCACCGTCTCCCACTCCCTGACCAGGACCACGCCTCCTGCCGACTCATGCGGTGGGCCACTTGGCCGGTCCGGCACTGTGTTGGCCTCGTGCAAAGGGAGTTGAATACCCAGGACGTCGATCGGCCCACCACCACCGTCCGCGAGCATGGACCACCGCGCTCGTTGAGCAGCGACTACCCGTCCGCTCGCAGCGGGTGCTGCTCATTACCTCGCGCTCACGTGGCTCCGCTCACCTTTGCTTCATGCGCGCCCAGCCGTACGCGACGAAGGGAATGCCATGCCGAAGCACTCCGTGGTATTGGACTGTTACACCGTCGAGCCCAGCGGGCTCGGGGTCCCTCCGTATGTCTCCACCTATGTGCGGGCCGCCTGGTCCGCTCTGACGAGAGCGAAGCATGGGGCCGAGGTGAAGTACCTGACGATCGACGATGTCCGCTGGTGCCTGGCCGGCGGCAAGGCCGCTGTCGCCGAGCCGTTCAGTGACCCACTGACGTACTCGGCAACCGTGAACCGTGCTCATGCTGTCCAGCTACTACGGGATGCGGACAGTGTCGTCGTGATTGCCGGGGACAAAGTGCCATCGGTGCACCTGCACGCCGTCAACGCGAGCCTGGAGGAGATCGCCCGCGCCATGGCCTGCGTTCGAGGCCGCCGCTACTTACTGGGGCCGATGGCTACCTATGCCAAGAGTAACCCTGAGTACGCGGGCCTTTTCGACGCCGTCCACACCCATACGATCACCGCGGGCGACCTGGCCCTGGGTAGCAGCGCCGGTGCGCCGTACGGGCAACTGAGGTCCGACCGAGGCTCCTTCACCGGGCTCGTCGAGCAGATGCTGTGGAAGCCGATCGCCGAGCTGGAGCTGTACCGGGGCTGTACCCGCCGGGTGTTCTGCGACTTCTGCAACGAACCGGGGAAGTCGCCGATGGTCGCCTTCCGCGAGGTGGAGGATGTCATCGAGGAAACCGAGCAGTTGTATGCGGCCGGGGTGCGCAACTTCCGTCTCGGACAGCAGACTTGTTTCTTCTCCTACCAGAACCGGGACACCGAGGTGATCCGGAGCCTGTTGGCCGGCATCCGGGAGAGATGCCCGGAGCTGGAGGTCCTGCACATCGACAACGCCGACCCGCTCGCCGTCGCCTCCCCCTCGGGCAAGCGCATCGCCCACCTTGTCGCCGAGTACTGCACTGAGGGCAACTGCGCCCCTATGGGCATCGAATCCTTCGACGCGAAAGTCATCGACGCGAACCACCTCACCTGCACGCCGGAGATTTTGATGCGGGCCGTCGAGCACGTGAACGACGCAGGGGCCGCCCGTGGCCCCGGTGGGCTGCCCAAGCTGCTGCCCGGCCTGAACCTGATCTACGGCCTGCCCGGCGAGAGTCACGCCACTCACATCGCCAACCTGTACTGGCTCGGCCGTATTCTCGACGCGGGTCTGCTGTGTCACCGCACCAACGTTCGCCTGGCCCGCGCTTTCGCGGGCACTCCGCTCGCGGCAATGGGCGAGTTGGGCCCGCTCCCCTCCTCGGAGCACTTCACCTCTTGGAAGGCCGACATCGACTTCGGCTGGGACCAGCCGATGAAGGAACGGGTCTACCCGGCCGGACTCCGCATTCCCGGCTTGCACTCCTACTTCGTCGGCCGCAACGGCACATGGTGGCGGCGACTCGGCTCCTATTCGATTCAAATCGTGGAGGAGTCCTCGGCCACCCCGCTCGGTACTGAGGCTGATCTGACAGTCACCGGACACTCTCCCCGCGTGATCTATGGGAAGCGCCTTGCCACAGCTGCCTGACTCCATGCTCGGCCTGCTCGCCCGGTACGACCGTGAGGCCGAGCGAACCGCGCGGGTCGGCATGTTGCTGCCCTGGGCGAACCAGGTGGTGGAGACGGAACTGCCCCTGCTGGGACTGCGGCACACGGTCTTCCACCACGCGCGCCTTGTCCCCGCCTCCCGCACGACCGCCGTGGACGACTCCTTCTGGCACGGCCTGCGGGAAGCGGCTGCCGGCGCGATGGACTCCATGCGGCACTTGCCCCTGGACCTGACTCTGTTGGCCTGTACCTCGGCAGGCTTCAGCGGCGGACCGCCGCTGCCCCCCGGCGTGGTCACCGCCTTCGACGCCCTCATCGAGACCCTGAGAGCCGGCGGCGCCTCACGGGTGGTCCTGGCCACCCCATATCCCCAGGAGGTCACGGACGCCGAGGCGGCATCCCTGGAAGAGGCAGGAATCCAGGTCACCGACCAGGTCTGCCTCGGCATGACCGACGGCTACCCGGACGTGACCTCGGAGAACATCCACGCGATGTTCCACCGGCTCTCCCCTTGCTCGGTCCGGGCAGCCGATGCGGCCGTACTGTCCTGCACCGGCTGGCACACCCTTCGTCTCCTGCCTGAACTGGAAAGAGAGTTCGGCATCCCCGTGCTGTCGTCCAATGTGGCCATGGCCCTGCACGCGGCCCGCCCAGTGATCGGAGCAACCCCGTGACATCTCCGTACGACAAGCGGATCTTCCGGCTCGTTAACCGCGCGGCCTCGCTCGAAGGCATCCGGGCCGAGGTCGAGGCCAACCACGACAACAACCGGTGGTGGCCTCTGGAGATCACCGACTTCCGGGTGCGGATGCTCGCCGCCGGGTGGTCCACACGCGTCTCCTACCGGATGGTCTCCACCTATGCGGATGTGATCACGAAGGCGCAGAAGGTGGGCTTCGACGCGCTCGCCGACAGCAGAGACGACGAACTGACCGATCTCGTAAGGCCGATCGGCCTGCCCACGACGCGGATCGCCTACCTGCACTCGCTCGCCGAGTTCATCGTCCAGTGGGAGAAGGAGGAGATCGACCCAACTGCTGAGGACGCGGACAAGGACGCCCTGATCCGCTCCTTCGCGAGCGAGGTCAACGGCGCCTCCTACAAAGTGGCCCAGTGCGCTGTGCTTTACGCACGCGGCTACCACTGCGGGATCATCCCCGTGGACTCCGGCATGGTCACCAAGCTCGCACCCGCCCTCGGCATGGCTCTGCGGTCCTCACCGATCGCCCACGAGCACATGCGGCACGTCCTGGAGAGCGCGGTCCGGGCCCGCGCGGGCGACTTCCGGGCCCTCGCCGCCCTCCACGGCCACCGGGTCACCATCCCCGAAGACGCCGACCCCACCTGGTGGGTCCACCTTGTCCTCATCTACTTCAAGCGGCTGTACCTCAACGGTCCGTCCCCAGTGTTGTGCGCCCGGCGCCCGGTCTGTTCCCGCGTCACTGATTGCTCCCACACCCGCCACTGACCACACGAAAGGAGGGAGGCGTGGACCGGTTAGCAGTCATCGGCAACATCTCCCGCGACCGCACCCGCTACCCGGACCGGCGCGGGGGCGACTTCCTCGGTGGGGGCGCCCTGCACATCGCGCTCGCCGCCGCACGCGCCGGTGTTACGGCAGCCCCGGTGTCCGTGGTCGGCGGCGACCTCGCGCATATCCCGGCCGACAGCCTGCTGATTGATGTGGACTGGTCCGCGCTCCACGTCGCGGCTGGACCGTCGGGCGCCTTCACCATCGACTACGACGTGGACGGCCATCTCGTCGCGGTCACCGCAGAATACGGAGTCAGCGAGGGACTGACCGGGCACGCCCTCGCCCACATCGCCCGCCATCCACGTGACCGCTACCACGTCTGCTGCCGCCGCCCACTGGACGTCCCCGTTGTCCTCCGAACGCTCACCCGGTGCGCGGCCCGGTTCAGCATCGACTTCTTCCTGCCCAGCGCCACTCAGCTGATCCCGGCCGCGGCTCCATGGCTGAGCCACGCAGACGTCATCTTCACCAACGCCGTCGAACACCGCCTCCTGGAACAGGTGATGCGGAGAACCGCGACGGAACAGAACCCCTCCGCCGAGCAGACGACGAGCGTCCTGAGGAGCGTCGTCGTCACCGACGGCGCCCGCCCCGTGCGGTGGTTCCGGCACGGCCGCCTTCAGGAAAGCTGCACCCCGCCGGATGCCCGGCCCGTGGAGGTGACCGGCGCAGGCGACACGCTCGCTGGTCATCTCTTGGCCCGCACCCTCCACGGCGACAGTCCTGCCGCCGCTCTGCGGTCCGCCGTGCACGCCGCGACCCGGCACACGGCAGCACCTCGGCCGGTGCCGGGCCCCGCGTAATCCTGACTCCACCGGACCCGACAAGGGAGCCCTCGGTGTACTACGTCGCCCACCGCCTCTTTGCTGCCCACGACCGCAGCCTCGGCGCTCTCGTCGCCCGCAAACTTGCCGACCAAGCAGGCCATGACGCCGTCTTTCTGCCGTTCTGCGACACCGATGAGGAGGACTTGGTCGCTCCGGTGAAGGGGCGGCGGCTGTTCGAACTCGACCAGATCCGACTGCGGACCGTCACCGGGATGATCGCCGTCCTCCACGGTCCCAGTCTGGACGACGGCGTGTGCATGGAGATCGGCTACGCCGCAGCGCTCGGTGTCCCCGTCGTCGTCCTCACCACCGACTTCCAGACCTACTCGGCCGGGGAGCAGACCGACCGGTGGGAGTTCCCCGACCCTCTGGTGGAGGCCCTCGCCACCCGAATCGTCCGCGTCGACCGGCTAGGTAAGTCCGGGGAAGCCACGGACCGTTTCGACGCCTTTGCCGCCCGCAACGCCGCCCAGGTCGAGCTGGCAACAACCGCTGCCGTCAACGCCGTCCTGACCGCCTCGCAGCGACCCCGCCGACTTCCCGTCCATACCGTCGCGCGGCCCGGTACGGCGTTCCTGGAGCCTTCCCCGTACGCGCCGTACCCGACAGCCCTCCACGAGGCCGCACTCACCCAGGTCAGCGCAATCGTGGCCCCGTCCAGGTTCACCGCCCGCGACAGCCTGGTCGCCGCCCGCTCGGACTGGGACGCGGCCCTTCAAACGGAATTTCTGGTCCTGGACGTATCCGGGCCGGAGAGCCCGCCCGGCGCCGCGCTCCTCGCCGGCGCGGCGGTAGCCCTGGGCCGCAGAGCCGCCGCCTTCCAACCCCGCCCCACCTACACGCACGCCCACGGCCGTGAACCGAACTGGCGCAACCTCATGATCCAGTACGGCACCGGGGCCCGCGTCGGTGGTCCCCAGTCGCTTGCCGACTGGCTGGCGTCATGACCACCGATCTCCGCGCCTACCGAACTCTTGTCCTGGAAGGCTGCGACGGTGCGGGCAAGTCCACACTGGCCGCGCGCCTCGCCGACCGGCACGGCTTCAGAATCATCCACTCCCCCCGTACCCCCGACTCCTTCGATCTCATCACCCGCTACCGCGAGATCCTGACTCTGCCTGGCCGCCTCATCCTCGACCGGTGCTTCATCAGCGAACTCGTCTACGGCCCCCTTTATCGCGACTCCTGCCGTATCACCTGGGCGGAGGCCCGCGATCTCGCCAAAGCCGTCACCGACCGGGACGGGGTCCTCTGTCACCTCACCGCTCCGCCCGAAATAATCCGCACCCGGCTCATGGCCCGCGACGGCGAGGCCCCGCCGCACGCGCAGGTCGCCGCCTTGCTCGCCGGGTACAGCAGCGTCTTCCAGCGGCTCGGAGAGCACGTCCCTGTCATTACCCTCCAGGCTGCTGCCGGGGACGAGACCTCCCCGTCCGGATGAGTACTGCGGAACACCCAGTGGACGACACGTGTCCCTCGCTAAGCTCCAGCAGCACGAGCAACACCCCGTGCCCGGAGGAACCGTGGACATCCGATCAGCCCAGAAGATCACCTGGGACAACAAGGTCGAGAAGAATTTCAACACCAGTGACGTGCCTGTGGAGTTCGGCCTTCTCACTGCCGAAATCGGCGAGGCCTTCACCGCCTGGCGAAAGGGTCTGCCGGACTTCGGCGAGGAACTTGCCGATGTGTTCCTGTACGTAGCCGCTGTGGCCGAGATGAACGGCATCGACCTGCAGGACGAAGTCGAACGCAAGCTCATCAAGAACAAGGCACGGGTCTACGCACGTGACGAACGCGGAGTCCCCATCCGGGTCCACGACCCTGACACGGACTGATGAGCACGCGAGGACCAGTGGCCTGCGGGCCGGAGTAAGAGGCCTCCTCTTGGAGTTCGCGACGTGCGCGGTCCGCGTCACGCGCCACAACAAACCGTCAGGCCGTCGGCCAGCCGCGTAGCTTCTCCGGGTTTCGGACGACCCAGATGTGCTTGATCCGGTCGGCCGCGACGTCGAACGCGAAGACCGTCACCGTCGCGCCGTCCTCTTCGGCCACCAGGCCTGGTTGGCCGTTGACCGTGCGTTCCAGGAAGGTCATGGTGGCGGGCTTGCGGCGGGCGATTTCGGTCCAGGCCTGGGCGATCTGTTCGGCGCCTTCGATGGGGTGGAGGAAGGTCAGGGCAAGGCCGCCGCCGTCGGCTGTCGCCGTGGCTTCGGGGTCGAGGAGGGCGATGAGGGCTTCGATGTCCTTGGCTTCCCAGGCCTGCTTGAAGTCCCGCACGACGGCGGCTCGTTGGGCCGCCGGAGTCGCCGAGGGGCGGGCGTCGCGGACGCGGCGGCGGGCCGAGGAGGCCAGTTGGCGGCAGGCGGCGGGGGTGCGGCCGACGATGTCCGCGACTTCGGCGAAGGAGTGGCAGAAGACGTCGTGCAGGATGAACGCGACGCGCTCGGCCGGGGTCATCGCTTCGAGTACGACCAGGAAGGCCAGGTTGACCGACTCGTCCAGGGTGACCCGGTCCGCCGGATCGACGGCGGCGCCGCCCGGCCGGCCGGTGCTCCACTCGCCGCGTTCGGGCAGCGGCTCGGGGAGCCAGTCGCCCACGTACGTCTCCCGCCGGACCCGGGCCGAGCTGAGCAGGTTGAGGCAGACGCGGCTCGCGACCGTCGTCAACCAGGCGCCCGGGGACTCGATGGCGTCCCGCTGCCGCTGCGGCATGGCGTACCAGCGGGCGTACGTCTCCTGGACGGCGTCCTCCGCCTCGGCCAGGGAGCCCAGGAGCCGGTAGGCGACATTGATGAGCTGCCGCCGCTCGCTCATGATCACGTCCAGGCCCGGATCGGGCCGGTCGTCCGCGCCGTCTCCGTCGTCCGCCGCCCCGGTGGTCATGGTGCCGACAGCTCCCTCGCTCGCTTCCGTCCTCACCGATCCGACAAGACAGGCCGCCGGAATGTCAGGCCTGACATTCCCGGGCGCTGCGTTGTCGGACGGATGAGACGGACACATCATCCAGCGAAGAGGAAGCTCAGAGACATCATGACGACCCCGATACCGGCCACCCGGTTCACCGACCCGGCCCCCGCGCAGCGCCTGGAGCGGGCAGCCGCCGCGCTGACCGCACACGGTTTCACCGTGGAGATCCTCGACGACGTCGCCGCCGCGCGTACCCGCGTCGGAGAGCTGATCCCCGAACGCGCGAGCGTGTTCACCGGGGCCAGCGAGACCCTTCGACTGTCCGGTATCGAGGAGGACATCAACGCCGGCGGCCGCTACCAGGCGATCAAGCCGCGCGTCCTGGCCATGGACCGCGTCACCGGCGCCGACGTCATCCGGCGGCTGCTGGCCAGCCCTGACGTGATCGTCGGCAGCGTCGCCGCGGTCACCGAGACCGGTTCGCTCGTGATCGCTTCGGGCAGCGGAAGCCAGTTGCCTGGGTACGCGGGCGGCGCGGCCCGCGCGATCTGGGTCGTCGGGGCGCAGAAGGTGGTGCCGGACCTCGACACCGCGCTGCGGCGCGTGGACGACCACTGCCTGCCGCTGGAGAGCGCCCGCACCGAGGAGGCGTACGGGTGGCCCAGCGCCGTCAACCGGCTGCTCGTCCTCAACGCGGAACACCAGCCCGGGCGCGGTACGGTCCTGCTGCTCCGCCAAGCCATCGGCTTCTGAGGGGCCTGAGGGGCCTCGGGGCAGCGCCTTACGGGCCGTAGACCACCGTCACCGGCGCGTGGTCGCTCCAGCGCTCGTCGTGGGTGGCCGCGCGCTCCACCCACGCCTTGACCGTCCGCCCGGCCAGACCGGGGGTGGCCACGTGGTAGTCGATGCGCCAGCCCGTGTCGTTGTCGAAGGCGCGCCCGCGGTACGACCACCACGAGTACGGCCCCTCCTGCTCCGGGTGCTGGGCGCGTACGACGTCCACGTACCCCGTCTCCTCGAAGACCCGGCTCAGCCAGGCCCGTTCGTCGGGAAGGAAGCCGGACGACTTCTGGTTGGCGCGCCAGTTCTTGAGGTCGGCCTGCTGGTGGGCGATGTTCCAGTCGCCGCAGACCAGCACCTCGCGGCCGTCGGCCGCCGCGCGCTTCTTGAGCTGTTCCAGGTAGCCGAGGAACTCGTCCATGAAGCGGACCTTCTCGTCCTGCCGCTCGGTGCCGACCTCACCGGACGGCAGGTAGAGGCTGGCGACCGTCACACCGGGCAGGTCGATCTCGACGTACCGGCCGCTCGCGTCGAACTCGGGGCAGCCGAAGCCGATCTGGGTACGCTCGGGCTCGCGCCGGGACAGCAGCGCGACACCGGCCCTGCCCTTCGCCGCCGCGGGCGCGTACACGGCGTGCCAGCCCTCGGGCTCGCGTACGCCCTCGGGCAGCTGGCCGGGCTCGGCCCGTACCTCCTGGAGGCAGACCACGTCGGCGGCGGTGTCGGCCAGCCACTCCACGAAGCCCTTCTTGGCGGCGGCGCGGAGGCCGTTCACATTCACGCTTGTCACGGTGAGCACCCCGACACACTACCCAGGAGTCACGACGGCATCAGCCACCACGGCCCCTGAACGGCACCAGTCACTACGGCACCAGTCGCTACGGCACCAGCGGGCCGCTCAGCGTCTCCTCGGCCGCCGCCCGGTCGCCGTCCCACCCGAGCGCCCGGTCGTCGCGGGCCACCCGGCCCCACAGCATCAGCAGCAGCCGCTCCGCCGTCCCCGTCACCGTGGCGACGGGGTCGCCGGGACCGTACGCCCAGCTGCCGCCGGTGTCGGTCGACACGAGACGCAGCGCGTGGGGCGGCGGCGCGGCGCGGCCCTTGCGCACCTCGCGCGGGGCGAAGGTGTCGAACACCTCGCTGACGCCGTCGTGGGCGAGCGCGGGCTCGAAGGGCGCGGCGCCGCCGAGCGCGTTCTGCGCGTCCCACCGGTGGACGAGCGTCTCCAGGCAACGCCTGCGCTGCCAGAAGGCGACGGTACGGGGCAGGGCGAACGTCCACGCCTCGGCGTCCGGGTCGGTGTCGGTCAGCACGTCGAGGAGCGTGGTCGCCGTACCGTCGAACCACGGCCCCACCGCCGCCGGGTCCTTCGGCGCCCGCGCCGATCCGCCCCTGCCCCGCCGCTCGGTCACGGCGGTCGCCGCCCAGAGGTTCCCGCCGCCCAGATGCCCGGCCAGGTCGTGCACCGTCCAGCCGCCGCAGTGCGCGACGGGTACGGAGAGGTCGCCGTCGAGGCAGGCACGGAAGCCGTCGAGCTCGGCCCGCAGGTGGGTGAGGTAGAAGTCACGGTCCATGGGCAGGGAATCTAGTCCCGGCGCGGCACGGCGCGCCTCACACTTCGGGGCGGGTCATCCGCACGACCGCCGTGCCACCGTCGAGATCCACCGTCGTCCGGTTCGGCGGCGCCCCGTCGTCCTCGTTGTCCGGCATGATCAGCGCCGACTGCCGTTCCTTCAGCTCGTTCTGCTTGCCCGGCGAGAAGCTGGCGTGCAGCTGCTCGAACCCGGTCGCCGATATCTGCCCCTGCCGCACACTGTTCCGCCAGGGCAACACCCCGGCCCGCCCGGCCCGCAGCAGCAACTGGTCGGTGAAGGCCACGACCGTCAGCAGGATGACCAGACCGGGCAGCGTCATCAACACGACGAATTGCATGCCCCTCAGTATCCGGCGCCCGCCCCGGCGGTCAACCGTCGCGGCACCCGCTCAGCCCGCCGCCAAGTGGTAGGCGCGCAGGGTGACTTTCTGCTCCGGGCCCCACTGTGCCTCGGCCGTTCCCAGCAGCTCCCAGCCGAGGCGTTCGTACAGCGCCACCGCCGCGGTGTCCGTCGCCACCACGTCCAGCACCGGGCGCAGTTGGCGTGCTCGTGCCTCGGCCACGACCCGGCTCATCAGCAGCGCGCCGATGCGGTGTCCGCGTGCGCCGGGGGCGACGAACAGGCGGCTGACGACGCCGGTCGCCGCGACGAGGGGAGCGGCTGCCCGGTCGCTCAGCAGGCGGGGTGCGATGTCGTCCTCCGTACCGCCGGACAGGCCGACATGGCCGACGACCCGGCCGTCCAGCTCCGCCACCCAGGCGCCGATCAGGGTTCGGGTGGTCAGCCAACCGGCAGGATCGGCAGGCCAGTTGACGGGGTAGCCGTCGCGGGCGTGTACGTCGGCCAGCGCCGCCGCGCAGGCGGGCAGATCGGAGTCGTCGCGTGCCCGCAGGACCACGGCGGGAGTTGGCTCGTTCATCCGGGCATCGAATCACGCACCGCCGTACCTACTCCGGCGAGGCCGGCGCGAGGCGGGTAAATGCGGGCGGGAACGTGCGCGCGGGAACGACGAAGGCCCGGACCGGCATGAGCACGCCGGTCCGGGCCTTCGGGGCGATCAGCTGTTGCCGACGCCGTTGCCCGACAGGACCGGGATGTCGTCGAGGATGTGCGACAGCGCCTCGTCACCCTTGGCCTGGGTCGAGTTCTCGGTGCACTGCTGGTTCTGCGGCGACGACAGGACGTTGATGTCCTGGACGGCGATCGGCACGAGGCCCACGAGGGAGCCGACGTTCGCCTTGGCCGGCAGACCGATGCAGGGCTTGTTCAGGGAGCCCTGAACGAGACCCAGCTGGGGGCTCATGTCGCCCTTGGTCACCGAGTTGCCGAAGGACTGCTCGGCACCGTTGCCGCTGAACGACGTCGTGCCCGTGTCGTCGCCGATCGCCATCGCCGGCGTCGCGACGGCGGCCGTGGCTCCGACGAGCGAGGCCGCTACAGCAGCGGTTGCCCACAGCTTCTTCATTTTAATGCCTTTCCGGAAAGTCGGACTCCACCGGTGGAGTACCGAATTGTTCAACTCACGCATGGACGAATGGTTCCGGGAAGTCCCCCGAATGGCCCATCGCGATCAATAGGCAATACGGCCGGTCGCTCAGTTGTTGCCGGCACCGTTGCCGGACAGGACCGGGATGTTGTCGAGAATGTGCGACAGCGGCTCGTCACCCTTGGCCTGCGTCGAATTCTCGACACACTGCTGGTTCTGCGGGCTCGACAGGACGTTGACGTCCTGGACGGCGATCGGCACGAGACCGACCAGCGAGCCGGCGTTGACCTTGGCCGGCAGACCGATGCAGGGCTTGTTCAGCGAGCCCTGGATGAGCGCCATCTGCGGGCTCATGTTGCCGTAGGTCGCCGAGTTGCCGTACGTCTGGCTCGCGAAGTTTCCGCTGGCGGACGTGGTACCGGCGTCGTTGCCGGTGGCCATCGCCGGCGACGCGGCTGCGGCGCCCATACCGACGACGGACACGGCGACGGCTGCGCCGGCCATAACCTTCTTGATCACGATGAGTCCCCTTCCGAAGGATGCCCGGAAGTACCCGGGGCGCACTGAGCAACTGCGCAGAGCGGGTTTGGTTCTCCCACTTCACTCCAACGGCCTATTACCGGGGTTGAACAAGCCGATCGGGTGAAGCAGCGGAACCATTCACTCGTTACGCGGTTGGTACAGGACGCACGACACGCATTCTTGAGAAAAGGAACACACCGTGATCAAGAAGATTATGGCGGCCGCGGCGGTCACCGCCTCCGTGGTCGGCGCCTCCGCCATGGCGGCTCCTCAGGCGCTCGCCATCGGCAACGACGCCGGCACCACTTCGGCGAGTGGCAATGGCGCCAAGTCCGCCTTCGGTAACTCCGCCACGGGCGGAAACATGAGCCCGCAGTCGGAGCTCGTCCAGAGCTCGCTGAACGACCTGTGCGTCGGTCTGCCGGTCAAGGCCAACGTCGGTTCGCTCGTCGGCGTTCTCGTGCCGGTCGCGGTCCAGGACGTCAACGTCCTGGCCAACCCGCAGAACCAGCAGTGCGCCGAGGGCTCGACGCAGGCCAAGGGCGACGAGCCGCTGTCGCACATCGTGGACGACATCCCGGTGCTCTCGGGCAACGGTGTGGGCAACGAGTAAGTCCGCCCAGCGGGACCGGCGCGGGCCGGCGGAGGCAACGAAGCCTCGGCCGGCCCGCGCTGCCGTGTGCACCCTCGGCAATCGAGTGAACGAGCAAAAGCCTTAAACCAGGGCAGTTTCCTCGGTAGTGGCTACTCGTTGGAGTTCCCGCAGCGGACGTGCAGGGCCGGTGAACGCGGCCCGCGGACCACGACAGTCGTGCGGACGTGATGCCCGCTGCGGAAAGGGCTCAAGATGAAGTGCAAGAAGGCCGCCACCATCGTCGCCGGGCTGATCATGGCCATGGGCGCAGCTGCCCCCGCCGTCGCCGACTCGGGTGCCGAGGGCGCCGCCATCGGTTCGCCCGGTGTGCTGTCCGGCAACGTGATCCAGGTCCCGGTCCACGTTCCCGTGAACGTCTGCGGCAACAGCATCGGCGTGATCTCCCTGCTGAACCCCGCCTTCGGCAACGCCTGCGTCAACAGCTGACGTCGGAAAGGCACCCCTCGGGGTGCCACCGGGCCGGTCCCGGAGCGCGACACCCGCGCTCCGGGACCGGCCCGGTGTCGGTACGACCGCTATTACCAGCATCAGCAGGAGGAGAACCCAGATGCGAGACCTGATCAGCAAAGGGCTGCTCACAGCGGCGGCGGCGACGAGCGTGCTGTCCATGGGCGCCGGTTACGCGCAGGCCGCGGACAGCAACGGTGTGGCGGCCGAGTCGCCGGGGCTGCTGTCGGGCAACAACATTTCGGCGCCGCTGGAAGTCCCGGTGAACATCTGCGGGAACACCGTCGACCCGGTCGGCGTCGCCAACCCGTCGTTCGGCAACGGCTGCGGTTCGACGAGCCAGACGCACGTCGCGCCCCACCACGAGCCGGCCGTGCACCACGCGCCGGTCGGTCACGCGGCCCCGGCCGCGCACCACCAGCAGGCGCAGCACGAGCAGCACCAGCAGCCGCAGCACCACCAGGCCCAGCCGCACCAGGCTCCGCAGCACGAAGCCGCACCCCACTCCGCGCCCCAGTACCCGGCGCACCACCAGACCCCGCGTCACGAAACGCCGCGTCACGAGGCCCCGCGCCACGAGAGCCCGCGCCACGAGACCGGCGGTGCCACCGCCGAGAGCACCGTCGCCGGCTCCCCCGGCCTGCTGTCGGGCAACCTCCTCCAGGCTCCCCTCGACATCCCGCTGAACCTCTGCGGCGACACCGTCGACGTCGTCGGCCTGCTGAACCCGGCCTTCGGCAACCACTGCGCCAGCGGTACGCCCGAGGTCCCCCGGACGCTCCCCGCCCCCGAGCGTCCCGCGCCGCCGACCGAGCACCGCACGCTGCCCCCGACCCCCGTCGCCTTCCACACCCCGGAGACCCCCGTGGCCCCGGCCCCGGTCCTGGAGGACTCCTCCGTACCGCAGCTCGCGCACACCGGCGCCGACGCCAACCTCTTCGCGGCCGCCGCGATGAGCGCCGCGCTGCTGCTCGGCGGCGGCATCCTGTACCGCCGCAGCACCGCGCCCGCGCGCGTCTGATTCCCCGCCACGGAACAACCCGACACGACAGGCCGGGAGAGTCGTCCGCAGGACTCTCCCGGCATCGCCTCAGACCTCAGACCTCAGCGCCTCACGAAAGCCCCGGGCTGCCCAACGGCGTACGGGCCGGCTGTCGCGTACGGCTCTGCGCCCCGCGCCTGACGTCACGCTGTCTGACCGTCACCGGCAGCCCGCCGCCCGTCCCCAGCCTGCGCCGCACCCCGGCCACCAGCCGCTCCGCCGTGTACGTCGCGCCGTACACGAACCGCATCGAGGGGCCGAACGACGGCGCGCTCAGCAGCCCGGCCAGGAACAGCCCCGGGTACGAGGACTCGAAGACCGCGCTCGCCTCGGGACCCTGACTCGCGCCGACCGTCCGCAGCGCGCCGCGCAGGTCGCCGTCGAGCAGACCGAGCCGGTCGAGGCCGGGGGTGAACCCGGTCGCCGCGATGACATGGTCGGTCTCCACCGTCTCCGACCGCCCGTCGGTGGAGACCAGTTCGAGCCGTACGCGCCCGCCGCTCGGCACCGCGGCGGCCACGCTCTCGCCGAGCCGTACCCCCACGGCCGGTTCGAAGCGGTCCCGCAGCCACCACGCGCCCGCCGGGCCCAGCGCCGAGCTGAAGACCCGCGCCCGCGTCTGCGCGGGCAGCCGGCGGAAGATGCCGGGGGTCTCGGCGTAGAGCCAGTTGCGCCAGCCGCAGCCGAGCCCGGTGTGCGGCCGCCGGGCCGCCTCGACCACCGGGCGTTCCCTGGGCGGCGGAAGGGTGTTCCAGTTCAGCCGGTCCGCGCGGACGACGACCCCTACCGCCGTGCCCTGTTCGGCGAGGAGCGCCGCGGTCTCCAGGGCCGCCTGCCCGCCGCCGACGACGGTGACGTCCTGGCCCTCGAACCGGGCGAGGTCCGCGTGGTGGCTGCTGTGCGACACCTGCTCGGGCGGGAGTCCGCGCAGCGGCGCGGGGATGTCGATGAACGGCATCACGCCGAGGGCGAGCGCCACCGTCCGGGTCAGGACGGACTGACCGTCGTCGGTCGTGAGGTGGAAGCCGCCGGGACAAGGGCGGACGGCCGTGATCAGCCGTTCGTCGACCGGCGGTACGGCACGCTCGGCGAACCACAGGCCGTACGAGGCGAAGAAGCGGACCGGCAGCGGAACGCCGTGCCGTGACTCGGTGCCCTGGGACGCCGCGTAGGCGGCCAGGTCGAACTCACCCCGTGGAGCGGACAAGTTGGATGCCCAGGGCTCCGACTTCAGATACATCCCGGGCGGCATGTGATCCCGCCACGCGGCCATCGGCCTGCCGAACACCCGCAGATCGAGCCCTGCCGCCGCCGCGTGGGCCGCGATGGACAGACCGTAGGGTCCCGCACCCACAACTACCAGGTCGTACATGGTGTGTGCCGCTCTCTGTGTGGTCACTGCACGGAATGGGGTTACTGCCGCCGGAACGGGGTCACTGCACCGAAGGGGTCCGGCCGGTGTCGGGCGCCGGGCCCGCGCGGGCGACCGGCGCCGTACGCCCCGCCCCGCGACCGGCGCGCCGCGTCGCGTGCCGGATCCAGGCGGTGGCCATGCCGTACGCGGGCATCGGGTCGTCCAGCGCGAACCAGGCGGCTTCCCGGCCCCCGCGCCCTCGCGCGCCGCCCCGGACGCCGGCCCGGACGCCACCCCGTGCACCACCCCGAACTCCGGTCCGTGCGCCGCCCAACGCGCCGTCTCGCTCCCCCCGCACGCCCCCTGCGCCCCGCGCGCCCCGGGGCAGCCCGGACGACTTGAGCGACGAAAGGAAGGACAGCAGCGCGTAGTTCTCCACCAGGAACGTCCTGCCGTGCGCCGCGCCCGACGCCGGGACCGTACGGCCGGTCAGATCCAGATGCAGCGCCCGTACGACATCGGTGCCCGCCCGGTCGGTGAACAGCCGGAACTGGGCGCCGGGCCTGGGGTTGAAGTCGAGCAGGTGGTAGCTGCCGGTCCCCGGGTCGAGCCGGAAGTCCAGGTCGAGGATGCCCCGGTAGCCGAGGGCCGCGACCACCTGACGCGCGGTCCGCTCCACCTCCGGATTGGGCAGCCACCGGCCGACGGCGGTGAGCCCCGCGCCCACCGGCCACGACCGCTCCTTGCGGCCCGCCGCGCCGACCAGACACGTACCGTCCGAGCCGCTGTAGCCGTGGAAGAACCAGTCGAGGTCGCGCCCCTGCGGCAGATACTCCTGGAGCAGCAGCTCGCTGCCCGCCTCCGGCCGCCGTGCGAACAGCTCCCTCGCCTCCCGCTTGGAGCGGACGACCTGGGTGCTGCGCAGCCCGGCCCCCGCGGGCAGCAGCCAGGGCCTGCTCCACTTCGCCACCACCGGAAGGCCCAGCGACCAGGCGGCGGCAGCCGCGCCCTCCGCGTCGGCCGGGATCACCGTCCGGGGGTGCGGCACGGACAGCGCGGCGCAGATGTCGACCAGCTCGGCCTTGTCGGCGACCCGCTCGGCCAGCCCTGACGGCTGTTCAGGCAGCAGATAACGCCCGCTCAGCTCGGCGGCGAGCCGTCCGACGGCGATGGCGCTCAGATCGTCCATCGCGATCAGCACGGCCGGAGTGGCGAGCTGGTCGGAGATCGACCGCAGCAGTCGGTGAATCTCCGCCAGATCCGGGCTGCCGTCGGGCCGTAGATGCACCCGGCGCAGATAACGGGAGCGTCCGACAGGGCTGCCCGCCGCCTCGACGACCGCGTGCACCTCGATGCCGGCCCGGCCGAGGGAGCGCACGGCGCCGAGCGTGCCGTGGTGGAACGGATTCCGGTCGAGCCTCATGAGTACGGCGGGGACGCGAATGTCAAAGCTCGGCACGGCTGTGTCCTTGGTTGATCGAGGGTTCTCTGACCCATGCGGGGGATCAAATGCACGAACGGGCTACTGGAACGTCAGGCCAGGTTCCCATTCGGCTCATTAGAAATACTTTTGGATCAGCGTGACCACGGCCCGCGAGGCCGCGGAACAGGGTCCAACTCCGAGGAGCAGACATGTCCCATCCACGTCGACGGCTGGCGAGCACCTGTGTGGGTGTCGTCACGGCCGGCCTCCTTGTCTCAGGTTCGGTGCTGCCCGTTCCGAGCTTCGCGGCCGGTCTTGACGGACCGGACGAACCAGGAAAGACCGGAAACCCGGCGCCGCCCGCAGCGGCGGCGCCGGCTTTCGGCGCGTATCTCGATTACGGCCCCGAGGGGGTGACCCGTATCGCCGAAATGCAGAAATGGCTCGGCGGCACGAATCTGCGGGTCGGGCACACCTATCTCCCCGGGGACGTGTGGTCCAACATCGAGGGCCAGCCGAGCTTCCTGCGCGACTGGGCCGAGTGGCGCAAGGCGCGCGACGACCGGGTGTTCGTGCTCAACGTGCCCATGCTGGAGGACAACGAAGGGCGGGTACCGGACCGGGACGTACGGCGTGAGCTGGTCAAAGGCGCCCGTGGCGCGTACGACAGCCACTTCGCCGCGCTGGCGAAGCACCTGGTCGACCTGGGCGCGAACGACACCGTCGTCGTGCTCGGCTGGGAGATGAACGGCACCACGTACACGAGCCGCTGCGGCCCGAATCCCGCCGCGTGGAAGAAGTACTGGAACCGCATCGTCACCACCATGCGTGCGGTGCCCGGGCAGAAGTTCCGTTTCGACTTCGCTCCGAACCGCGGACGTGACGCCGTCCCCTGGACCGAGTGCTATCCGGGCGACGACGTCGTGGACATCATCGGAATGGACTCCTACGACCAGCCGCCCGGCAGGACCTTCGAAGAACAGGTGAAGGAGCCCTTCGGACTTCAGCAGCATGTGGACTTCGCCGCTGCCCACCGGAAGGCTATCTCCTATCCGGAGTGGGGCCTCTTCCGCAACGGCGACAACCCCGCGTATATGCGGGGCATGCTGGACTGGATCGAGAAATACAAGCCGCTGTACAACACGCTGACGGATTACTGTCCGCACGGCGTATGGCAGTGCGACGAGAATCCGAAATCGTCGAAGGTGTTCCGCGCCGCGCTGTACGGAAAGGGCACAGGACAGCCGCAGCCCGACCCGACGCCGGTACCGACCACCCCGGTCCCGACTCCCGTCCCGACGACTCCGGTCCCGACTCCTGTGCCGACCACCCCGGTACCCGAGCCGACGACACCGGCGCACCCGCAGCACTGCACCCAGCTGAACCTCGGCTCGTGGGTGGAGTCGTGGCTCGGCGGCAAGATCTGCGTCCGCTTCGACTGGCTGCGGAAGTGAGCTGCGCGGAAGTGAGCTGAACCGACGCGCGTGGCGCGGGCGCCGGCAAGGGATCAGTCCTTGCCGGCGCCCGCGTCGTCGCGTACCCGTTTGACCAGCGTCGCCGCCAGGTCACGGCCGGCCGCACCCGCGGCGAGCGCCCGCAGCGAAGGGGCCAGCCAGCGGCGGGACAGCAGCATCCGCTGGTTGCGGACGGTCTCCGGGCGCCAGTGCCGCTTGTACGGTTCGTTGCCGCGCAGCATGCTCAGCGTGGCGCCGCCGGCCGCCGTGATGTGCTGCGCGCCGTTGCGCAGCAGCAGCGAGGCGACATCCACCTTCCGCTCCCGCAGGACGGGATCGGCGCCGTACAGGTAGCCGCCGGACAGCTGGGCCGACATCAGCGTCAGGTCGGAGGCCACCAGCGCGCCGTCCAGCCGGAACTCCGTCACCCGCGCGTCCCCGCAGCTGACCATGGCCCGCACCGACCTGGCCAGATGCTCGGAGAAGCGGGTGCTGAGGTGTTCCGGGGTGACCTTGCGGCCCTGCCACTGGAGCCGGTGCAGCGCCAGCAGCCGTTCGACGGCCGCCGGGATCTCGTCCTCGGGCACCTCGCGCTCGTCGATGCCGAGCTTGTCGGCCTTGCGGAGCTTGGCCCGTACCCGCTGTGCGCGCGAGGAGGGCAGCCGGGAGATCAGCTCCTCGATGGGTACGGCGGGCAGTTCGAGACACGGCGAGTCGGCCCGGCGCAGCCGTGGCCCGTCCCAGCAGCCGAAGACCCGCTCGGCGGCGGCGCCAGGACGTACCTCGCGCAGGTCGATCACGGCGGTACGGGCCGCTCCGGCGAGCGCCTTCGCCAGCGCCGACGCCGCAGCGTCCGCGCAGCTGTCGTCGAGCAGCACGTCGGAGAAGTCGGAGATGGTGCCGCCGAGCTGGACGAGGACCGGCAGCGGGCGGCGCACCAGCATCAGGGGCGCGGCGGCGACCAGTTCGTCGCCCTTGCGTACGAGCACGATCCGCAGCCGGCCAGGGGTGCCGTACGACAGCCACCAGGAGTGCAGCCAGGAGTGGCTCTGGAAGGGCGTCGCCGTCCTTGAGCGGCGGAACAGCGCGGTCCACTCGGCTTCGAGCGCGCCGAAGCGGTCGCTGTCCCGGCACACCTCGGAGGTGAAGACCGACCCCGAGACGGAGGCGGAGAGGGGCGCCGACGCGGGGTGGGCGTTCGTCTCGGCGGCCATCACACCGTTTCCGGCTGTGGCTGGGCGGACCCGGCGGGCGCGGAGACGGGTGACGCCGACTGGGTCGGGTTCGGTACGGACACGTGCTGCTCGCCGCGCCCGCGCTTGGGCCTGACCAGCAGGGCGAGGCCGCCGAGCAGTCCGCCGGCGCAGCCGCCGACCAGGGCGGCCAGCGGCGTCGAGGGCGAGACGGGCGCGGTGGGTTTGACGGCGCGGGAGAACTGAAGCACCTTCACGTTCGTACTGCTCTGCAGATGACCGCCGTTGCTGACCAGCGCCTTGGCGACGCCGTCCGCCATGTTCACGGCCGTCGAGGCGCGGGTAGCCGTCGCGGTCACGGAGATCATCGGCGCGTCGGGCGACGTGGCCGTCTGTACGTGCTCCTTCAGGGTCTTCGCCGAGACACCGGCCCAGACCTGCGCGTCGCCGGTGAGGGCGACCTGCGGGGCGACCCGCCCGTAGGCGGTGGCGAAGCCGAGCGCCGCCGCCGGGTCGGCCTTGTCCGTCGGGACGACGAGCACGTAACTGGTCGCCGTGTACTCGGGGGTGCTGACCAGCCCGTACGTGGCACCGGCCACGGCGCCGAGCGCGGCGGCCACCGGCACGACGACCCAGGCGGAGAGCCGCTTCAGCCGGGCCCGGCCGGTACTCGCTCGCTGCGTACTCGGCTGCCGCGTACTCACTTGCTGGGCACTCGATTTCTGGGTCATGAGCCGCTCACTTCTCGGATGGGGTGCGGTCTGGGGTGGGGTGCGGGCCGCCGACGGTGTGCTCGTAGACGGCCATCAGCTGGTGTGCGCTGCGGGAGATGTCGTAGTGGTGTGCGGCGGCCGGCACCGGCAGCCGGTGCGCGTCGCGTTCCTTGAACCGCCTCTGCTCGGCGGCCAGTTCGGCGGTCAGCTCGGCGATCGAGCCGCTGATCCCGCGGGCGCCGGGCGCCGCCTGCGCCGGGAGGTCCTGGAGGGCGGGACAGGCGGCGTGCAGCACCGGAAGTCCTGCGGCGAGCGCTTCGACGACGGCGAGGCCGAACGCCTCCTCCGGGGACGTCGAGACGAAGACGTCCATGGCGGCGAGCAGCGACGGCAGGTCGGAGCCCGGCGCGGCGCCGCTGCCGGGCGGGTCCTCGCAGGCGCCGGGCAGCAGGGTCCTGCGCTCGGCTCCGCGCTGCGCGGCCAGCCGCAGCAGCCCGGCCCGTTCGGGTCCTTCGCCGACGAGCAGCAGGTGTGCGTCCGGCAGACCGGCGACGGCCTGGACGAGCGTCCCGAAGCGTTTGGTCGCCGCCAGCCGTCCGACCCCGCCCACGACGAAGGCGTCCTGCGGCAGTCCCAGCCGGGCGCGTGCGGCGCGCCGGGCGCGGGGGTCGTAGCCGAAGCGGCCGACCTCGATGCCGTTGGGCACGACATGGATACGGTCGCCGCGCACCCCCCAGCGCTCCAGCCGGCGGGCGACGGTCGCGGAGACGGCCACGGTCGCGCTGCCGAGCCGCTCCCCCGCGAGATACAGCGCGCGGGCGCCCTGGGAGAGCGGGCGGCCCTCGATCTGGGCGTCGCCCAGCGAGTGTTCGGTGGCGACGACGGACCGTACGCCCGCGAGGCGCGCGGCGAACCGCCCGTACAGACAGGCCCGGTACAGATGCGTGTGCACCAGGTCGTAGCGGCCCTGCCGGACGAGCCTGGTCAGCCGGGGCAGCGCCCCGATGTCGCGGTTGCCGGTCATCGCGAGGTCGGTGACCCGCACCCCGTCGGCGACGATGCCCGCGGCGACCGCTCCGGGATTGGTGAGGGTGACCACCTCGCTGTCGGTGGGCAGTTCCCGCAGCAGCAGCCGCAGTTGCTGCTCGGCGCCGCCGATCCCGAGCCCGGTGATGATGTGCAGGACTCTCACCCGTCCGCCTCCCCGCGGGCGCCCTCCGGGACGAGCGGTTCGTCGGCCGCCGCGTACGGCGGCTCCGGGTAGGGGCCGTACGCGACGGACTGGCGGCGCCGTGGGTGCAGTGCCCATTTGGCGTGCATCCGCCAGCCGGTGTCCCGCTCGCCGACATGGATGCGCGGCAGCGCGAACAGGCCGGTGAGCGGCCCCGGGCTGATCCCGACGGCGTACGAGTAGCCCGCGGCCCGCACGGCGTTGACGGCGCGCGCGTCGACCGAGCCGTACGGGTAGCAGAAGCCGGTCACCTCGCGGCCGCTGACGGCCCGCAGCAGGGCGCGGCTGCGGGCGGTCTCCGCGGCGAGGAGTTCGTTGTCGACGTCCGGTCCTGTGAGGTCCGTGTGCAGCAGGCCGTGCGAGCCGATCTCCATCCCGGCGTCCACGGCGGCGCGGATGCCGTCCTCGGTGAGGAGGGGCTTGCGCGGGCCGAGCCGGTCCCATTCGTTGCTGCCGCCGATCCGGCCCGGCAGGACGTAGACGGTGGCGGTGCAGCCGTAGTGCCGCAGCAGCGGCAGGGCGCCGGTGACGAAGTCGGCGTAGCCGTCGTCGAAGGTCAGGCCGACGAGTCCGGCGCCACGCCCGGCCGCGCGGGCGCGCAGCAGCCGTTCCATGGAGACGCCGGTCAGGCCCCGGCGGCGCAGCCAGTCGAGCTGCCTGGCGAGCCGGGCCGGGGAGACGGTGACCTGGTAGGGGTCGTCGGTGGGGTCGGCGACCGAGTGGTACATGACTGCCCACAGGGGGCCGGCGGACGTGTCGTCAACGGGCATGCGCGAGCCTTCGTGTGACGGGACGGAGGATGGTGTCGATCTCGGGTGCGCGCAGGGCGCGCGCGATGACGAGGAACACCGCGGCGACCGCGACGCAGGCGGCGCAGGCGCCGAGCAGGGGGGAGGGGACGAGCGCGCCGCACAGCCACCCGGAGCCGGTGGCAGCGGCCGCAGCGGCGCTGAGTTTCACCAGGCCGCCCGTGGTGTGCGCGATCCGGACGGGCACGCTGTGCCGGCCGACCCCGGCGAGCAGCAGGGCGGCGGTGACGGTGATGCCGAGCGCGTTGGAGGCCGCGATGCCGAGGACGCCCCAGACGTGCAGCAGCAGGGCTCCCGCGACGGCGTTGACGGCGAGCCCGGCCAGCATGGCGACGGCGGGGAACCACAGGGGGCGCGCCGCCGAGAAGTAGCAGCGTACGAGCGCGCCGACCAGGGTCTGGCCGAGCAGCCCGAGCGCGTACACCCGCATGACGGAGGCGGTCGCCGCGGTGTCGGCCTTCACGAAGGCACCGCGCTGGAAGAGCACTTCGATGATCTGCGGTGCGCAGGAGATGACGGTGGCGGCGCCGATCAGCACGATGATCCCGGCCAGCGCCAGGTCGCGTTCGACGCGCCGCCGCGCCACATCGGTCTCGCCGGCCGCCATGGCGCGGGCCACGACGGGGAACGTGACGGTGCACAGCATCAGGGAGAGGGTCATCGGCATCTGGGCGACCTTCTGCGCGTAGTTCAGATGCGAGATGGCGCCTGCGGGCAGCGGGGCGGCGAGGAAGCGTTCCACGAGGACCTGCGACTGCCTGCTGAGGGCGAAGACGATGACGGGGGCGAGCAGTCCGAGCGCGACGGGCGGTCCGCTCTTGGCCTCGGACTGCGGCTGGTCGGCGGTGCCGGGCGCGCGTTCCTTGAGCCTGCGCCACAGGGCGGGCACCTGCACGAGCGCCATCAGGACACCGCCGACGGCGACGCCCGCAGCCGCCGCCCGTACGCCGATACGGTCGCGCAGCACCAGCATCGTCGTGACGATGCCGATGTTGTAGACGGCGTAGATCGTGGCGGGTGCCACGAACGAGCCGTGCGCGCGCAGCGCGGCGCTGAGGTACCCGGCGAGGCCGAAGCTGAAGGCGCAGGTCGCGGTCAGCCGGGTGCAGTCGACGGCGACCTGCGGTTCGGGCAGTCCCGGCGCGAGGACGGCGACGACCCAGGGCGCCGTGGCGACGAGCAGGGCGGCGCCCGCGCTGAGTACCAGGAAGAGCCGGGGCAGCGTGGAGCGGACGAGCGCGAGCACCGGGTCGGGTGAGAGCCGGTCGGCCCTGCGGGCGATGGCGAGGCTGAAGGCGGGGACGAGGATCAGCGCCATGGCGTCCTCGATGAGGAGCGTCGAGGCGACCTCGGGCACGGTCCAGGCGACGAGGAACGCATCGGTGTCGGGGCCCGCTCCGTACAGATGCGCGATGGTCTGGTCGCGGAGCAGCCCGAGCAGCGCGCCCGCCGCGGTCAGCGCAGCGGTCAGGAAGGCGGCCCGCGCCAGGAACCGCCCGGAGGACGGGCCCTTGGTGTCCGTGCCGGGCGGGCCCGGCTGGGTGGGGACGGCGGGTAGCGACGGTACGGAGGGCGGGGACTGCCGGGTCTCGCTCACGCGTGGGCGGCCCCCTTGTCGGACTCGCCGTGCGCGGCTGACGGCCGGTCACGCATCGGGCCGAGCGCCCAGCAGGCGGCGAGTCCGAGCATCACGGCCGTCAGGACGGTCGAGGGGCCGCCGATGTCGGCGTAACTGAAGTCGATCAGCTGCCAGACCAGCAGTCCTACGACGGCGATGGCGCAGCCGGCGCCGGTACGGGAGCGGCGCGCGCCGGGCAGTCTGCGCAGCGCGCACACCAGCAGCGCGGCCCAGCTGCCGACCAGGGCGACGATCCCGAGCAGCCCCTGTTCGCTGAGGACGAGCAGGTACATGTTGTGCGGGGACAGCAGCGGCTGGCGCTGGAAGCCCGCACCCGCGCCGTCGGTGTCACTGCCCGAGGACAGCGCGAGCGAGGCGTGGCTGTCGCGGTAGGCGGGGAAGCCCTTCAACCCGACTCCGGTGACGGGCTCTTCGCGCCACATGTCGGTGGCGGCCGCCCACATCGTGTACCGGTCGGTGACGGACTGGTCGGGCGCCGCGGTGACCTGGGTGATGGAGTCGAGCCTGTCGGTGATCATCTGCGAGCCGATGCCGAGCCCGCCGACCAGTACGACACCGAGCGCGCCGGCGACGAGCGCGATCCTGGCCGCCCTGCGCAGCCCGGACAGGGCCAGTTGCAGGACGAGCGCGACGGCGGTCGCGATCCACGCGCCCCGGCTGAAGGACAGCACGAGCGGCAGGAACAGCAGCCCGGCGCAGACCGTGGCGAGGGTGCGCTGTCCGCGCGGTACGTCGTGGTCGTCGCCGAGCGCGAAGCCGACGCAGATGACCAGCCCGTAGGCGACGACGGTCGCCATGCCCATCACGTCGGTGGGGCCGAAGGTGCCGACGGCCCTGATGTCCTTGCCCATGTACGAGGCGCCGGTGGCGGTCAGGTACTGCACCACCCCGATCGCGCCCTGCACCAGGCCGAGGGCGACGACGGAGCCCGCGACGAACCGCAGGTCCCTGCGGTCGCGGACGAGCAGCAGCAGCGCGGCGGGTACGAGCACGAAGATCTGCAGATAGCGCGCGACACCGGGCAGGCTGACCGCCGGGTCGTACGAGGTGACGGCGGCGGCCGAGACACCGACCACGGGCAGTCCGAGGATCACGGCGGCCGTCCGGGTCAGCGGGCGGGCCCGCTGCCGCAGCAGCATGACGAAGCAGTGGACGACGAGCAGCCCGGACGCGGCGTCGGCGACCGTCCCCGTACCTGACGCACCGTCATTTCCGGTCGGCGCGGGGACGGCGAGCAGGGCGACGACGGCGACGACGGGCAGCAGGGGCGCGTAGCGGCCCAGCGTCTCCCGCCAGGGAAAGGGTTGCTGACGGTCCGTCAGTACGAGTGCGTCGGCGGCGGCCATCAGCTGCCCGCCGGACGGACGAGGGAGACAGCGGTCCGCACCAGGATGCACACGTCCTGCCAGAGCGACCAGTGGTCGATGTAGTGGTTGTCGAAGCGCGACCGGTCCTCGATGGAGGTGTCACCGCGCAATCCGTTGACCTGGGCGAGCCCGGTGATGCCGACCGGCATCCGGTGCCTGGCGGCGTAACCGGGCAGCGTCTTGCTGAAGTTGGCGACGAAGAAGGGCCGTTCGGGGCGCGGCCCGACCAGGCTCATGTCGCCGCGCAGCACGTTCCACAGCTGCGGCAGCTCGTCCAGCGAGGTGCGGCGCAGCACCCGGCCGACCGGGCTCATCCGCAGGTCGCCCGCGACGTTCCAGCGGGTGGCGGCCTCGTGGTCGTCGGCGGGGCGCAGCGTACGGAACTTCAGCAGGGTGAAGGGGTGGCCGTCCTGCCCGATGCGCTCCTGCCGGAACAGCACGCCGGGGCCGTCGCCGAGCCGTACCGCCAGGGCGCAGACGAACAGCACCGGCGAGACGGCGAGCAGTGCCGGGGTCGCGACGGCGATGTCGAGCAGCCGCTTGGCGACGGTGCCGGAGCGGCGGACGGCGGGCGGGGCGACGCGGTGGCAGCCGAAGCCCCAGAGATGCTCGGCCATCCGGCGGGGCTGTGTCCGGGCCGCGTCGCCGACGAACCAGGTGGCGCAGCCGTACTGGTGGAAGAGCGCGACGAGCGAGGCGTGTCGGGCCGTGTCCCACGCGCCGCCCTCGTCGGTGAAAACGGCCTCCCGCACACCGTTCTGGATGACGGCGCGGTGGATCTCCTCGGTGGAGGTGAGCACCGGCAGCGCGCCGTCCATGGCCGCTTCGCGCTCGGCGTCCCCGGCGTCCTCGTACCTGTCGTCCTCGTACCGCTCCGGCGTGGGTGCGGCGATCCCGACGGGCCGCAGGCCGTACTCGGGGTGCTGGGTGAGTACGGCGGCCAGCCGGCGCGCCGAGCCGCCCGTACCGACGACGAGCGTGGCGCGTACGGCGTTGCGGACGGCGGCCCGTCGCCGGGCGTGCACGAGGGCGCGGGCACAGCAGGCGAAGGCCAGTTGGACGCCGATGCCGGCGAGCAGGGTGGTCAGGCCCAGTACGTGGCCGGGCAGCAGGGCAGCGATGACGGCGGCGGCCGCGCACCACGCGACGGCGGCGCGTGCGGCGAGCGCGGGGAGCTGGTCGAGCGCGGAGGGGGCGACGGCGGGCCGGTAGAGCCCGGCGTGCGCGTTGAGCACGGTCACGCAGACGACGAGCTGGACGGCGAGGACGGCGCCGCGCTGCTCGTCGCTGAGGACGGCGGTGGCCAGCAGCGCCGCCGCGCAGTCCGTCGCGAGCAGCGGGAGCCCGTAGCGCAGCGGGGTCCCCGCCGGCCTACGGGGTGGCAGCGCCACGCGGTCCGGTGTGTCACGGTCCCGGTCACGGGGCGGGGCGATCGAGACGCGCCCCCTGGCCTGTCCGCCCGCCTGCGCGGGCCCCGAAGGCGAAGGGACGCTGGTGCTTTCCGTGGTCACTGGGGGATCGGCTCCCTGCGCTCGGGGTGCGGCGCGGCGGCGACGTCGCGGTACACGCCCGCGACGGCCGCTGCGGTCTGCCGCACGTCAAAGGTGCTGAGTACGTGCTGTTGGCTCGCGCGGCCGAGGGCTTCGCGCAGGACCTTGTCACCGAGCAGAGCGCTCACGGCGGCGGCCAGCGCCCGGGAGTCCTCGGGCGGGACCAGACAGTGGTCCTCCCGTCCCGGCGGCAGGCTCTCGCGCGCGCCGTCCACATCACTGAGGACGACGGGCCTGCCGCTCGCCATGGCTTCCAGCGGCGCCACCGCCATGCCCTCCCAGCGGGAGGGCAGGACGACCAGGTCGGCCGCCAGGTACCAGGGCGAGGTGTCGGCCACCGGCCCGGCGAAGAGCACCGACCGCGGTGCGGCGGCCCGCAGCCGCGCCTCGTCGGGTCCGTCGCCGACGAGGACCAGCCTGGCCTGCGGCGACCGGTGGGCGATCAGCTCCCAGGCGCGCAGCAGGACGTCCTGGCCCTTCTGCCGGCAGAGCCGTCCGACACACACGACGACGGGGGCCGCGGGTGAGAGCCCGGCGAGCAGCGGCAGCGCGGCGCGGGCCGCCGCCGTACCGGCCGGA
>NZ_JTIY01000001.1:3099853-3102752 GCF_000818175.1 Streptomyces sp. AcH 505 | reverse complement strand
GGCCGCTCCCGCCGCCGGACCGAAGCGGGTGATGTCCACGCCGTTGCGTACGACGGTCCATTCGGCGTCGACACCGGCGCGCTCGCCGGTGCGCCGTTCGGCGTCGCTGACGCAGATGACGCGGTCGGTCCAGCGGGCGGCCCAGCGCTCCCAGCGCAGGGCGAGCCCCGCCGTCACCCCGCCGACGGCCTCGAAGGACCAGGCGTGCGGCTGGAAGACGGTGGGGACGCGGCCTCGGACGGCGAGCCGGCCGGCGAGCCCGGCCTTGGCGCTGTGCGCGTGGACGAGGTCGGGCCGCACCTCGTCCACCAGTCGGGAGACCTGACGCGTCTCGTCCAGCAGCCGGGGGCCGGGGCTGCGGACCGCGCGCCACACCCGCACGTCGGCGCCCAGCCGGGCCACCGCCTGCGGGAGAGGCCCCTCGTCGGGGCACGCGACGACCGCGCGTACCCCACTGTCCAGCTGTGCCCGGACGAGGTCGGTGACCACTCTGGCCACACCGCCGTCGACCGGCTGGACGAGATGGAGTGCCGTGAAGCCGGTCCCGGGCCGGTGCCGTTGTGGCTGCACGCGCGACTCTTTTCCGTGTCCGAATTCAGGGGTGCGCTTCCGGGCCAGGCCAGGGGCGCACGAAACTCAGTGCCGAGCTTCTGCTTCTACGAAAAACGCACCGAGCCAGACGGAGTCACGCCCCGTACCGAATCGAACGCCAAATCGATCTCCGCCACGCGAAAAGGCGGCTTTCAAATCGAACACATCTGAGTCGTAGCCAAGATTGTTCGCATAAGCTGGTTGTCTCTTGATCTGGCTCGAACCCGCGTCCGTAATGCTTGAGTTCATCACATCACCAGATTTATTTGACTTGTTGGTGAGCGACACACCCTTGTCGCGGCGCGAAGCGGAATTCGGCCCGGCGGCGTTCGTCACGACCTTCAGCGAGTCTCCGGTGATGCCGTTGTCACCGTCGTACGCGACGACGCCGAGCAGCCCCGAGCCGCCGGCCGGGACCCGCATCTCGCCGAAGTCGACATGGCCGCTGTGGTGTTCGGCGTCGAAGGACTCGAAGCCGTCCCAGAGGGCGATGCGGCGCAGCGGCGCGTCGTCCTTCTCGTAGGCGACGACCAGCGTCCAGCCGCCCCAGGCGCCCACCCCCGACTTGCCCATGGCGACGTTGAGCTGCGCCACGGTGTACATGCCGGGGCCGCTGGCGCGTACGAGCGGTGTCACGTCGGCCGACGCCTGGTACGCGTCCGCGCCGCCGACCACGCGGTGCCCGATCAGGCTGTCGGCCAGCACCTGCTTGTAGGCGCCGCCGGGCTCGGCGACCAGGACGCGGCCGTTGTCCTTCGGCGGCTTCTGCTCGCCGACCCGGAGGTTGCCGCCCCAGTACAGCCGGGCGTAGCTGACGGTCGCGCCCTTCGGGACGCGCAGTTCGGCGCGGGTGGAGTTGTAGGTGTTCGGGTCCTTGTCGACGTCCGTGTAGAACATGTCGAAGTCGTGGTTGGCGGCCCTGGCACCGGTGCCGGAACCGGTACGCGCCGACGTGCACGCCGCGCCGTCGGCCGAACGGCAGCTGATGGCCGAGTTGGCCGCCCGGACGATGCCGCCGTGCTGCACCGTCGAGTAGCGCTCGGCGAACGGGATCCGGGACGCCTCGCGGGGCCCGGCGGCGGGAGCGGGCGTGGCGGGGGGTGTGGCAGCGGGTGTGGCAGTCGGAGCGGGCGGAGCCGCCGCCGACAGCAGATAAACCGTCAGGGCGCAGAGCACACCACGCCGTACAGCATGAACCGCGGAATTCCGCATAACAGGCTCTCCGTCCGAATGCCGAAACAAGAAGGCACCCTTACAGAGGGTGAGCTGAAAATCACGTCTAACGCGCGGAAACGCTCTGAACGTACAAAAGCACTCGGAACGGCCCGGAACCGCGTCGATGCACAACCGTTCGACCGGGCCGGAAAAGCGGTTCACTCATTCGGGGGCGCAACCGATCGACCCGTTCGGCGTTGATCGGTGTGTCGGGCAACTGCGCCCGTCGTGTCGTTTCTTTCACCACCGAGGAGCCCTCCCCCATGTCGCGTATCGCCAAGGCTGTTGTTCTGTCCACCGCGGCGGCTGCCGCTGTCGCCGGCGCGTCCGGCGTTGCCCTTGCCGACAGTGGCGCCCAGGGTGCGGCCGTCGGTTCCCCCGGCGTCCTGTCCGGCAACGTCCTCCAGGTTCCGGTCCACATCCCGGTCAACGTCTGCGGCAACACCGTCGACGTCATCGGCCTGCTGAACCCGACCTTCGGCAACACCTGCGTCAACAACTGACAGCTTTCCCTGTCGTTGCGACGTCCCAGCTGAGCCGCTCTTCCCTCACGGGCAGGGCGGCTCCTCTGCGTCCACGCGCCCTCCACCCTCGGGGCCTTGGGCCGAACGAGCACCCGACCGGCCCTGGGTGTGATCATCCGACCGATCGGGTCGTCGCAGGTCAGCGCGGGTAAGTCAGCCGGTTGGCGGTCAGCGCACAGGGTGAGGGAACGGTTGCGGGCTGTACGCGCGGAACCCACGGTGAAAGCAACGTTCCCGACGCGTCCCTGAAAGGACCCTGCATGCGTCCCCTGGTTTCCCGCCGCGCCGCAACCGCCGCCGTCTGCGCAGCCCTCGTCCTCGGCACGGCAGGTCCCGCCGCAGCCACCTACTCCGCCCACCACGCCGCGCACAGCGCGGGCGCCGAGGCGCTGGCCCCGGTCCCCGGCGCCGACGCGCTCACCTCACAGACCAAGGCGCTCGGCGACGTCGGCGGCGTACTCGCGCCCGTCACCGACCTGCTCACCGCCGTACTGAAGGCCGACGGCGGCAAGCTCACGCCGGATCAGGTCACGGAGAACACCAAGGCGGTCAAGGACGCGCTGGACAAG
>NZ_JTIY01000001.1:3093376-3098818 GCF_000818175.1 Streptomyces sp. AcH 505 | reverse complement strand
CCGGCCCCCGTCACAACGACGTGACGGGGGCCGGGCCGTTTCCGGTGCGGCCAATGTTCGTTACGAAAGAGAGAGTTGTTCCACACAGCACGCAACGCTGAAAGAAGGATTCGAAGAATGAAGCCCATGAAGGTCGCCGTCGTCGTCGCCGGTTCCGTGATGGCTCTCGGTGCCGCCGCCCCGGCGTTCGCCGCCGACGGACTGTCCCCGATGAGCCTGAACGGCGCTCTCGACACCGTGGCGTCCCAGGGGCTCCGTGAGGCGAAGCCGCTGAACACGAACGCGCTGGACACCGAGAACGACGGCTCTCTCGTCAACGCGGTGAAGGACACGGCGGACGGGCTCAACAAGTCGCAGAAGACCGGCTCGCTGCTCGGCGGACTGCCGCTCGGCAAGTAGTGCCATTACGCCGAATGACGGATTTCCCCGCGTCGTGGTGTCATCCGGCGAATTCGGCAACCGCCCGTCCCTACACTGAAACAAACCGTTGAGGAAGGTTATTCATATGAAGAACACCAAGAAGGTCGCACTCGTTATCGCCGCCGCCGGAATGGCCGCCGGTGCGGCTTCGGGCAGCGCCTTCGCCGACGCGGGCGCCGGCGCCGTCGCCGCGCACTCCCCCGGTGTGCTGTCGGGCAACATCGCCCAGGTCCCGCTGCACGTCCCGGTCAACGTGAGCGGCAACACCGTCAACGTCATCGGTCTGCTCAACCCGGCGTTCGGCAACACGGCCGTCAACAACTGACACCGTTGACCGGTCGTCTTTGACGTACCTGCCGAATGCTGAGCGGCTGCGCGGAGTTGGGGCTTCGCGCAGCCGCTCCATCATGCCCGGACCCATACCAGACCTGTACCGGGCCCGTGCCTGACGCAGCCCGGACGTATATCCGAAGAATCGCACGGTCCGCGCCGCGAGGTCGAAGAAGCGTTTCAGCCTTCCCTCGTGACAGCGCTTCTTGAGTGACCGTTGACCCGCTGTGTGCGTTCCTCTTGCATGAACTCCGTCCGCGTTCCCCGCTGGGAGCGCTCAGCGGCACCCGCAGAATTCCTCAACGACCCCGTCTTCCCGCCGGCGCCGACGCCGATCTATTCCGCGCTGGTACGGGAATGGCGTGCCGCGGGCCGCACGGTACCGGCGCAGGGCGAAGCACCGGAGAACGGCATCCGTTCCCGCTTGCAGTAGTGGAGACGTTCCCGGCGCGCCAAGTCCCCGCCGCCTGATGAGCGTCGTACACGTCCCTGCCCCCATGTAATTGAGGAGCTCGAACATGAAGACCATAATCGCGCGTGGTGTCGCTGCCGCCGCCCTGGCCGCCGCTGTCGTCGTCCCGCTGGCGGGCGTTGCCCAGGCCGCCCCGCAGCAGGACCGGTGCGACCACCACGAGAGCTGTGGCCGGCACCACCACGGTCACCACCACGACGATGACGACCTGCTCGGCCTGGGTCTTCATCTCCTCTGATCGCACAGGGCCGCGGGCCCCGGCCGACGGATCGATCCGTCGGCCGGGGCCCGCGCCGTTCTTCTCTGCCGTACCTGTCAGCCGGTCAGGCTGCGCACCGGGAGCAGGCAGTGCGCAGCGGTGGCGAGCATCGTGTCGTCGCCGACGAAGGCCCGCAGCTTCTCCTCGGTGACCGGCACACCCGGCGTCCCGTCCGTCCACGGCTTCGTGGCGACGATGAAGTAGACCTGCCCGCTCTCGCGCGCGTCCTGCTCCCACTCCGGCGGCACGGGGCACTGCGCGTTCAGGTAAGGCATCGTCAGTACGGCCCTGCCCGCCTCCACCAGCAGGGTGATCGCGACGCTGGGCTTCTTCACCACGTCGACGATGTCGCCGCCCGGCTTGAGCCCGATCTCGGAGAGGACGGTACGCATCGTCTCCTCGCCCGCCTCGGCCCCCTCGCGGCCGTCACCGAGGGAGTAGGCGAGCAGGAACGGGGCGTCGCGTTCGCCTTCTGAGGGGTCGCTGGTCCAGGGAATCACCGAGAGGGTGCCCAGCAGCGGGGCGTGTGACGCGGTGTTGGTAGAGGTCATGTTGCGGACAGTACTGGCCTGCGGGTACTCCCTGTGAGCCCATGTCACCCATGTGGGCGACGGCGATCTCGGGTACGTTCGCCGGCGTGCGTAATCAACGGAACGTGACGGACGGGACGGGCTCCGGGGCCGGCGGGGAAGCGGCGACCCCGGAAGCGCCGGTGATCGTGAGCAGCGCGGCGGGCTCCTTCCCCTGGGGCGTGCTGACCCGCCGTCACCCCGCGCTCATCAAGCAGGTGCGGGACGCCTTTCCCTACGAGCCGTGGCAGCACAGCGCCCTGGACGCCCTGCTGGCCTCGGTCACCGACGGCGTGATCGAACCGCTGCCGCCCGGCGCCCACGACGCCGCGCAGTGGGAGGCGTGGGGCGGCGGCGAGCAGTACGGGCGGCGGTGGGGCGACGCTCCGTTCCTGTGGGCGGAGAGTTACTTCTACCGGCTGCTGCTCGGCGCGGTGGGCTACTTCGGCGCGGGGCCCTGGCAGTCGGTCGATCCGTTCGCCCCGTTCAAGCGGGCCGAGTTGCGCGGCGACACCGTCGACAGCGAACTCGCCGCCCTCGACCTGCTCGTACCCCTCCCGGAGCGCGAGCGGGCCGACGCGCTGCTGCGCGCCTCCCTCTGGGGCAACCGCGCCGACCTCGGCTTCCGGCTCGACTCCGCCGGCGGCGAGGCCGCGGAGAAGGACAACCGGCTGGTCGCCGACGACAGCGCGCGGCTGTGGTCCCTGCTGCCGCCCGGCGGCGCCGCGACGGTCCAGCTGGTCGCGGACAACGCGGGACGCGAACTCATCCCCGATCTCGTCCTCGTCGACCATCTGCTGCACAGCGGCCGGGCCGGCCGGGTGGTCCTGCACGTCAAGCCGTGCCCGTACTACGTCTCCGACGCCACGACGGCGGACGTCGTGGACTGTCTGCGCCGGATCGCGGACGCGGACGGCAGCGCGGCGCTGACCGGCCGCAGGCTCTGGGCGGCCCTGGCCGACGGCAGTCTCCAGCTGCGCGCCCACGACTTCTTCCGCGCGCCGCTGCCGTACAGCGCGATGCCCGACGATCTGCGGGCCGAGCTGTCGGGCAGCGCGGTGACGCTGCTGAAGGGCGACCTCAACTACCGCCGCCTGGTCGGCGACCGGCTGTGGCCCGAGACGACACCGTTCGCCACCCTCACCACGTACTTCCCCACACCGGTAGCGGCGCTGCGCACCCTGAAGTCGGACGTGATCGTCGGCCTGGAGGCGCACACCCTCGCCGGACTCGAAGCGGAACGTGACGCGTGGCGCACGAGCGGCACCCACGCCCTCGTCCAGGTGCGGGAGCGACCCTGACCCTCGCCGGGTGGGCCACCGCCGGATTGGCTGACAGCTCCCCGGTCTACTGTGCAAATGGTGTGGCCACGGAAGCGGCCACGCGTGACATCAGCCGATCGGAAAGGCATCTCATGTACGACGCGCTACTGGCGGAGACTGTCACCATCACCGGCCATGGCGGAGACGAAGTGGAGGCGTACGTCGCACGCCCGATGACCCCCGGACCGATCGGCAGCGTCGTGGTCATCCACCACATGCCCGGCTACGACGGGCCGACGAAGGAAATCACCCGCCGGTTCGCCGCCGAAGGCTACGCGGCGATCTGTCCGAACCTCTACACCCGCGAGGCCCCCGGCGCTTCCCCGGACGACGCGGCGGCTGCGGCCCGCGCGCAGGGCGGTGTGCCCGACGAGCGCCTGGTCGGCGACGTGGCAGGCGCGGCCCGCTATCTGCGCGGTCTGCCGTCCAGCAACGGCCGCGTCGGCACGATCGGTTACTGCTCCGGCGGACGCCAGTCGTTCCTGGCCGCCGTCAGCCTGGACCTGCAGGCGGCCGTCGACTGCTACGGCGCGTTCGTCAGCGGCATCCCGCCGAAGGACTTCCCGCTCCAGCTGGAGCCGATCGCCCACCGCTCGAAGGACCTGTCCTGCCCGCTGCTCGGACTCTTCGGCGCCGACGACAAGTACCCGTCGCCCGAGCATGTCGCCGAGCTGGAGCAGGAGTTGAAGGCCCAGGGCAAGGAGTACGAGTTCCACTCGTACGAGGACGCGGGACACGCGTTCTTCGCCGTCGACCGGCCGAGCTACCGCCCGCAGGCGGCGGCGGACGGCTGGAACCGCATCCTCAGCTTCTACGGCCGCACGCTCGCGTCCTGAAGGGACAAACCCATGTGCACCTACCTCACCGTCAAGACCGAGATCGCGGGCAGCGGCAAGGGCCCGCAGGGGTACTTCCCGCTGACCGAGGCGATGGTCTACGTCGACCACCCGCAGCACGCCCCGTACGAGCACACCGTCAACATCGACTTCCTCAACCCCTCCCAGGGCCCGTCGGCGCGGGTCGCTGTGGAGCTGACCGAAGAGGCGGCGCTCGCCCTCATCGAGTCCATCCGCAGCGCCCTGGCCTCGGCCCCACCCGGCCTGGCCTCGTCGGCCGCCGCCTGACCGGCCGGGATCAGCCGATGTTCTGCTGAACCCCCCGTGTACGCCAAAGAGCCCCAGCCGGAGTGATCCGGTTGGGGCTCTGAGCTGCGGTGGACCTGTGGGGATTTGAACCCCAGACCCCCTCGATGCGAACGAGGTGCGCTACCAGACTGCGCCACAGGCCCTTGCAACGAGTGAAACTTTAGCACCCCGGTCGGGGTGCTCGGAAATCCGTTGGTTGCCTGGTCACTCGTTGGCGGCGCGGGGGCGGTCCGCTTCGTCGTACTGGTCGAACAGGGGGGTTCTGCCGTGGTCGCGGCTGCGGCGGGCCGGGGGGGCCGTCGGGGGCTGGGCCGGGTGCGGGGTCGGGTCGGAGGTGCTGGAGCGGGCCGCGCTCCAGGTTTCCGGGTCGCTGACGTCGACCCCGCTCGGGGCGCGCGGCGCCACCGGGGCTGTCACGTACGTCGGGAGCGGGACGGGGACCGGTTCCCAGCTGTCGCCGCCGGCCGGGCCGCGGTCGCGCTGCTGGTCCAGCCACTCCGCGTGGTCGGTCTGCTCGACCAGGGCGCGGCGGCCCGCCTCCTGCGGGGAGACCGAGGGGGTGGGCTCGGGGGCGGGGCCGGGTTCGGGTTCCTCGGCGGGCTCGCCCGGGGCGGCCGACGAGGGCTGGTGGCGGCGCGGGCGGTTCTCGCGCAGCCGCTGCGCCGCCGCCTCCGCCCTGCGCCGGTCCATGGTGAAGGCGAAGCGGCGCCGCTCCTTGGCCCGCAGGTGCACGATGTAGACGCTCAGCAGTATGGCGGGGACGGCGGGCACCCAGAGGAAGCCCAGGCCGCCGACGCCGGCGACGACAGCGCCCAGCGTGAAGGCGAGGAAGAGGACCACGGTGGTACGCCGGCGGCGCGCGAGGAGTTTCGAGCGCCGGGCGCGTTCGGCCGCGGCGCCGCCGTCCGCCGGGCGGGTACGCCGC
>NZ_JTIY01000001.1:3090225-3093351 GCF_000818175.1 Streptomyces sp. AcH 505 | reverse complement strand
GTACGCCGCCGGCGCGCCGGGGCGGGCGCGGGTCTGGCGGGGGGCGACGGGGCCGGGATCTCCAGCCGGGCTTCCGTGCGCGCCTTGGGCGCGGCGAAGGACCGGACGTCGACGGAACTCATCGATTCCGTCCGGCCGCCCGTCTCGGTGTCGGGACCCGCCTCCTCAGCGGTGCGCTCCTGCAGCTCCTTGGCGTAACGGCGCTCCATCGCCGCCCTTCCGGACAGCAGCCGGATGGCGGTACTGAAGCGTTCCGTCGGACGTGCCTCGTTGAGCTCGTCCTGCCTGCGGAGCCACATCGGCACCAAGTAGGCGGCCCAGGCCCCGACAATGACTGCGTAGATGAGGCCGCTGCTGCTCACGGTTCACACCGTAGAGGGGTTCGCGCGAGGGCATCGGCCAATTGAGCCGGTGTGTCGCACGATCTGGCTGATATCACGGACTTTTTTTGTGATTGTTCGGATCGACTCATGGTCACATGGCAGTCAATTTCGAACATACATTTTATTTTTGTGTCGTTCCGCGCCTTGCCTGATGCCAGCGGCGGACCAGTCCGTCGGGCACCTCTTCGGACGTGAGTACGAATACGAGATGGTCCCGCCAGGCTCCGTCGATGTGGAGATAGCGGGGGCGCAGCCCTTCCTCGCGGAATCCGAGCTTTTCCACGACACGGCGGCTCGGCCCGTTCTCGGGGCGAATGCAGACCTCCAGACGATGCAGTCCGACCATCCGGAAACAGTGGTCGACGGCGAGCGCGACCGCGGTCGGCATCACGCCGCGTCCCGCGACCTCGCGGTCGACCCAGTACCCGACATGGCCCGAGCACATCGAGCCCCAGGTGATCCCGGCGACGGTCAACTGGCCGACGAGCCGGCCCCGGTACTCGATGACGAACGGCAGCATCCGGCCCGCGTTCGCCTCCCTGCGCAGATGACGGACCATCTGGCGGTAGGTGGGCCGCTGCGTGACCGGAGCGCCGGGCGCGGGCGGCGGGATGGTCGCCTCCCAGGGGCGCAGCCAGTCGCGGTTGCGCCGGTTGACCTCACGCCACGCGCGCTGGTCGCGCAGCCTTATCGGGCGGAGGGCGATGTCGCCGTCCACCAGGATCACGGGCCAGGCGGGGTTCATCCGGAGGTACGGGGGTGATCGCCGCCGTGGAGCTGGTCCACGGCGTGGACGAGGAGTCTGCCGAGCACGGCGAGGCCGTCGCGTACGCCGCCGGTCGAGCCCGGCAGATTCACGATCAGCGTCCGGCCCGCCACCCCGGCGACTCCCCGGGAGAGGGCCGCTGTCGGGACCTTGGCGAGGCCTTCGGCGCGGATCGCCTCGGCGATGCCGCGGATCTCGTAGTCGATGACGCGCCCGGTCGCCTCCGGCGTACGGTCCGTCGGCGAGATGCCCGTACCGCCGGTGGTGACGATCACGTCGTACCCGGCGGTGACGCCGGCGCGCAGCGCCTCCTCGACGGGGTCGCCGTCGGGGACGGCGCGCGGGCCCTCGGTCGTGAAGCCGAGCGCGGTGAGCCCTTCGGCGACGAGCGGGCCGCCGGTGTCGGCGTAGACGCCCGCCGCGGCGCGGTTGGACGCCGTGACGACAAGCGCGCGGTAGCCGGTCATGCGCTCTCTCCGTCCGGAGCGGGCAAGGCGCCTGGGGTGGCCGGGGTCTCGGCGGCGGCGGTCGTGCGCGACCAGGTTCCCGACTTGCCGCCGCGCTTCTCCTCCACCCGTACGTCCGTGATGACCGCGCCCTTGTCGACCGCCTTCACCATGTCGACGACGGTGAGCGCGGCGACCGAGACGGCGGTCAGCGCCTCCATCTCGACGCCGGTACGGTCGGTCGTCTTCACCGTCGCCAGGATCTGTACGGCGTCGTCGGCGACCGACAGATCGACGGTGACGCCCGAGACGGCGAGCGGATGGCACAGCGGGATCAGCTCCGGGGTCCGCTTGGCGCCCATGATGCCCGCGATCCGCGCTGTGGCCAGGGCGTCGCCCTTCGGCACTCCCCCGCCGCGCAGCAGCTCGACCACGCGCGGCGAGACCAGCACCCGGCCGCTGGCGCTCGCGCTGCGGGACGTGACGTCCTTCGCCGACACGTCGACCATCCTGGCGGCGCCCGACTCGTCGAGATGCGTCAGGCGGCCCTGCCCGGGCGGCTCTTGCTCGGCTCCGGGGGATTCCCCCCGGGAAAACACAGTCATTCGGTGTGGTGCTCCCGGTCCGGGCCCGACCGGGCCTGTGTGGGCAGATACGGTACCGCCACCGCCACGGGATCAGCCGAGCAGGACCACGTCGAGTTCCGTGCCGGGCTCGACCGACGTCGTCTCCTCGGGGACGACGATCAGCGAGTCGGCGTGGGCGAGGGCCGCGATCAGATGGGATCCCGCCCCGCCGACCGGCCTGACGGAGGCCGACCGCGCGTCGTACACACCGCGCATGAACTGGCGGCGCCCGGCGGGGGACGACAGGGGCTTGTCGCTCTCAAGACGCGCGCGCACCGTCGGGCGGTTGACGTCCTCACGGCCCATCAGGGCGCGGATGGCCGGGCGGACGAACAGCTCGAACGACACGTACGACGAGACGGGGTTGCCCGGCAGGGCCAGCAGCGGGGTGTGCTCGGGACCGATCGAACCGAAGCCCTGCGGCTTGCCCGGCTGCATGGCGAGCTTGCGGAAGTCGATGCCGCTGCCCGGCTCGTCCTCGTCGCCGACCGAGGACAGCGCCTCCTTCACGACGTCGTACGCCCCGACGCTGACGCCGCCCGTCGTGATGACCAGGTCGGCGCGGACCAACTGGTCCTCGACGGTCGCCCGGAGGCTGTCCGCGTCGTCGCTGACCGCGCCGACCCGGTAGGCGATGGCGCCCGCCTCGCGGACGGCGGCGGTGAGCGCGAAGCTGTTCGAGTCGAAGATCTGGCCGTCGCCGAGATCCTCGCCCGGCTGGACCAGCTCGCTGCCGGTGGAGATGACGACCACGCGCGGGCGCGGGCGTACCTTCACCGTGCCGCGGCCGATGGCGGCCAGCAGCGCGATCTGCGGCGCCCCGATGACCGTGCCGGCCTCCAGCGCCAGGTCGCCCGCGTGGACGTCGCTGCCGGCGGCGCGGACGTGGGCGCGCGGCTCCGCCG
>NZ_JTIY01000001.1:3082104-3089529 GCF_000818175.1 Streptomyces sp. AcH 505 | reverse complement strand
CGGGACGACGGCCTCGGCGCCCGGCGGCAGCGGCGCGCCCGTCATGATGCGGGCGGCCTCCCCCGGGCCGACCTGCGGCAGCACGCCGCTGCCCGCCGCCACCTCGCCGACGACGGTCAGCACGGCGGGGAACTCGTCGGTGGCGCCCACGAGATCCGCCGTCCGGACCGCGTAACCGTCCATGGAGCTGTTGTCGAAGGGCGGCAGCGACACCGTCACCACGACGTCCTCGACGAGCACACAGCCCAGAGTGTCGAGCAGGCGCAGATCCGTGGCGTCGAGCGGGCGCACCGTGGCGAGGATGTCCGCCAGATGCTCCTCCACCGACCACAGGTGCTCGTGGTGAGCCGCGGGTGCCGATTCTGCCGTGCTGGTCAAGGCGCTACATCTCCTCGCTGACATAACTGCGGAGCCAGGCCCGGAAGTCCGGGCCCAGGTCTTCACGTTCGCATGCGAGTCTGACAATGGCACGCAAAAAGTCGCCACGGTCACCAGTGTCATAGCGGCGGCCCGTGAAGATGACGCCGTGCACGGGCCCGCCGGCCTTCTCGTCGGCCGACAACTGCTGCAGGGCGTCGGTCAGCTGGATCTCGCCGCCGCGCCCCGGCGCGGTGCCGCGCAGTATCCCGAAGACGGCCGGATCCAGGACGTACCGGCCGATGATGGCGTAGTGGCTGGGCGCGTCGGCCGGCTCGGGCTTCTCGACCAGGTCGTGCACCTTGACCACGTCGGCGTCGGCCGTCGGCTCGACGGCGGCGCAGCCGTAGAGATGGATCTGCTCGGGTGCGACCTCCATCAGCGCGACGACGCTGCCGCCTTCCCGCTTCTGGATCTCGATCATCCGGGCGAGCAGCGGGTCGCGCGGGTCGATCAGGTCGTCGCCGAGCAGGACGGCGAACGGCTGGTCGCCGACGTGCGGCGCCGCGCACAGCACGGCGTGGCCGAGGCCGCGGGGGTCGCCCTGGCGCACGTAGTGCATCGTGGCGAGGTCGCTGGACTCCTGGACCTTGGCGAGGCGTTCGGTGTCTCCCTTGCGGGTGAGCGCCTCTTCCAGTTCGTAGTTGCGGTCGAAGTGGTCCTCAAGGGGGCGCTTGTTGCGACCGGTGATCATCAGGACGTCGGAGAGCCCCGCCGCCACCGCCTCCTCGACCACGTACTGGATCGCCGGTTTGTCGACGACCGGCAGCATCTCCTTCGGAGTGGCCTTGGTCGCCGGCAGGAAGCGGGTGCCGAGCCCGGCGGCCGGGATGACAGCTTTGGTGATGCCTGGGGGTGGCGAGTGCGTCATGCCTGGCACAGTACAGACGCATATGAACACATACGAGAGGGTTATGACACCGGTGAGTAACAAAGCCGCCAAAGCCGCCGTGCGGCGTGAACTGCTCGCCGCGCGGGCCCTGCTGTCCTATGAGGACGCGGCCGAGGCGGCCGCGGTTCTCGCCGGGCGCGCCCTGGACCTGCCGGAGCTGGCGGCGGCCCGTACCGTCGCCGGCTATGTGTCGGTGGGCCGGGAGCCCGGCACGCGCGTGCTGCTCGACGCGCTCCACGCGCGTGGCGTGCGGGTGCTGCTGCCGGTGCTGCTCGCCGACAACGACCTGGACTGGGCCGCGTACGAGGGCGCCGACCGGCTGCGGAAGGCCGGGCGCGGGCTGCTGGAGCCCGACGGGCCACGGCTCGGCCCGGACGCCGTACTGGCGGCCGACGTGGTCCTGCTGCCGGGACTCGCCGTGGACGGGCACGGTATGCGCCTGGGGCGCGGCGGCGGCTCGTACGACCGGGTCCTCGCCCGGCTGGCGCGTGCGGGCGCGGCGCCGGCGCTCGCGGTGCTGCTCTACGACGACGAGGTGGTCGCGCGGGTCCCTGCGGAACCGCACGACCACCCCGTGCGGGCGGTGGTGACACCCGGCGGCGTCAGGCGGTTCGACCGCCCGGAGCCGGCTGCCTGAGAGTGGCTGACGGACCCACTGACGGCCTCACTGCCGCGCTCATGGGGTGAGCCGCAGCGTGTCGGAGGTGGAACCCTCCACCGCGTTGGGCGTGAAGGACCAGTCGAGCAGCTCGCCCTCGGCCCACTTGTCCGTCTGGTCGGTGTAGTGCGCGCTGTACGCGTGCCCTGAGGCGCCCGTGAGATTGATCCAGCGCGACTTGTCCCAGTCGCCGACGTTGACGACCATCCGCATCGACGGCACCCAGATGACGTTGTAGCCGCCTGCCGCGTTCCAGCCGGTCGCGTCGACCGCCGCCTCGCCGCCGCCCAGGTTGTACGGGCCGCGGTTGAGCATCGTCTTCAGGAAGCCGGGACCGCTGGTGCCGAGCGTCTGGTTCTTGAGCTGGAGCTGGTGCAGCCGGCCCCAGCTCCAGGTGGAGACGTCCTTGCCGAGCTTGGCGGTCAGCTCCCAGCGCGCGTCCTTCATGGCGCGCAGCAGCAGGCCGTCGCGGGTCGTGGTGGCCTTGTCCCGCTGGTTGGGCGCCTCGGCACTGGTCCACCAGGGGTTGTCGTTGTCCTTGATGATGTTGGACACCACCTCGAACCACCGGTCGCCGCCGTCCGGCTGCGCCGCGTCGGGCGCGCGCTGGCCGCACTCCCGTACCAGCTTCTCCAGATCGTCCGGCGGGCCCGTGCTGTCGGCCGGACGGACGTTCAGGCACTGGCCCTTGACGCGCACTTCCTTGGGAAGCTTGTCGCCGAAGGCGAGCATGAGCACATTGCGCCAGACCCCGTTGAAGTACGCGGCGGCGGCCGAGTCGGGCTCCTGGGTGAAGTCCCAGCCCTCCAGCAGCTTCTGCGCCTCGCGCACGGACGGGTCCGAGACATCGATCTTGAGCAGCAGGGGCACCAGCAGCTTGGCGATCTGGCTGGTGTTGTCCATCTGCATGGTCTGCATGTCGTCGGTCGAGATCTTCCCGCCGTCCTTGGTCTTGGACGCGATGAGGTCGTTGATCCGCTGGCTGCGGGTGCCGTAGCCCCAGTCCTTCGTCAGCAGGTACGGGTACTTCTTCGCGTCGATGACGGCCTGGTTGGCGGTGACGATGTAGCCGCGCTTGGGGTTGTACTCGTACGGCATCTGGTCGAAGGGGATCGGCTTCTCCCACTTGTAGCGCGGGTCCCAGCCGGGCGCGGGCATCGAGCCGTCGCCCTTGGCGCGCGTCGGGATCTTCCCCGGGGCCTGGTAGCCGATGTTGCCCTTGGTGTCGGCGTAGATCAGGTTCTGCGACGGCACCTCGAAGTTCGAGGCGGCGGCGCGGAACTCGGTGAAGTCCTTCGCCTTGTTGAGCGCGAAGACCGAGTCCATGGTCTTGCCGGGCTCCAGGGCCGTCCACTCCAGCGAGACGGCGTAGCCGTCGCCCCGGTCGGGGGCCGCGTTGTCGACAGGTGCCTTGTCGCCGACCTTCGCCAGCTCGCTGTCCCGGTCCGAGACCACGGGCCCGTGGACGGTCGAGCGGACGGTGATCTTCTTGCTGGGGCCGCCGGCGACCTTGATGGTCTCCTTGCGGGTGGTGAACTTCTTCTCCTCGTCGCCGTACTGGTACGAATCGCCCTCGACCTTCTCCAGGTAGAGGTCGGTCACATCGGCGCCGAGGTTGGTGAAGCCCCAGGCGATGTCCTGGTTGTGGCCGATGATCACACCCGGCATACCGGAGAAGGTGTAGCCGGCGACGTCGTACTGGCAGGTCTCGCTGACGCTGCGGCAGTGCAGCCCCATCTGGTACCAGAGGGAGGGCAGCTGGGGCGCCAGGTGCGGGTCGTTGGCGAGCAGCGGCCGGCCGGTCGTGGTGAGGGAGCCGGAGACGACCCACGAGTTGGAGCCGATGCCGCTGCCGCTCGGGCCGAGCAGCTGCGGGATCTCGTCGAGGGTGCCGGAGAGCGAGCTGAGCTGGGAGCTCAGGCCCTCGGTCGCTTCGGCGGGGGTGTGCGCCGCGGCGTTGGTCGCGGTGTTGGTGCCGGTGCCGGCACCCGTGCCGTCGCCGATGCCGGTGCCGTCGCCGATGCCCGTGCCGTCGCCGATCCCGCTGCCTGTGCCGTCCCCTGTGCCCGCGCCGTCCCCGCTGCCCGTGCCGTCCCCGGCGTCGTCAGTCGGCTCCGCCTTCGGGTCGAACTTGCCCGTGACGGGGTCGATCCCGCCCTCGCTGACGATCGGGGCGTTCTTCTCGGTCGGGTACGCCGGGTACAGCTGGTCGATCTGCTTCTGGCTGAGCCTGCTCGTCAGCAGCGAGCGGTCGATCTCGTCCTGCATGTTGCCGCGCAGGTCCCACGCCATCGCCTTCAGCCAGGCCACCGAGTCGACGGGGGTCCACTTCGCCGGCTTGTAGTCGTTGGTGAAGCTCAGCGCCGCGTACTCGACGGAGATGTCCTTGTTGTCGCGGCCCTTGAGGTAGGCGTTGACGCCGTCCGCGTACGACTGGAGGTTCTTCTTGGTGTCGGCGGAGAGCTGGGTGTCGTACTCCTTCTGCGCCACCCCGTGCCAGTCGAGGGTGCGCAGGAACTCGTCCGTCTTCACCTGGCTCTTGCCGAACATCTCGGAGAGCCTGCCCGACGTCATGTGGCGGCGGACGTCCATCTCGTAGAAGCGGTCCTGCGCCTGGACGTACCCCTGTGCGCGGAACAGGTCGGCGTCACTGTTCGCGTAGATCTGCGGGACGCCGTAGCTGTCCCGTCTGACGTCGACGGGGCCCGCGAGGCCCTGGAGCTTGAGCGTGCCTGTCGTCTGCGGGAACGACGAGCGCACAGTGCTCACGCCCCAGTACGCCCCGTAGCCGACACCCGCGACAAGTGCCAGCACCAGGACGATCACGATCAGACGGGCGCGTCGCCCCTTCTTTTTGACGGAAGAGGGAGCTGTGTTGGCGGGCATCGCTGTCCTTCGAGGGGCAGGGTGGTCCTGGAAATGCTGGAGCAACCATAGGCGCAGCGCTTCACCCGCCTGGACGCGGTGTCAGGAAGTGCTCTTGATCACGCCACCCGTCGGACGATCACACAAGGATTCCGAGAGTGATCGCACAGACGCCCGAACGCGTCAAGAAAACGTTAAAGATTAGGTAAGGTAACGAAGTACCGGCCGCCGGAGGAACGATCCGGCGAGCGCGAGTGGAAGGATCGGCCGCTGACTGTCCACCAGCTCAATGAACTCCTGCTCATCTGCTCGCTCGTGCTGTTGATCGCGGTCGTGGCCGTGCGGATCTCGTCCCGGAGCGGGCTGCCCAGTCTGTTGCTCTATCTCGGCATCGGGATCGGGATAGGCCAGGACGGGATCTTCAACGTCAAGTTCGACAACGCCGAGCTGACCCAGGTCATCGGGTACGCGGCGCTGGTCGTGATCCTGGCCGAGGGCGGCCTCGGCACGAAGTGGAAAGAGGTCAAACAGTCGCTGCCGGCGGCTGTCGCCCTCTCGACCGTGGGTGTCGGCGTGAGCGTGGGTGTGACGGCGACAGCCGCGCATTACCTGGTGGGACTCGACTGGCGGCAGGCCCTGATCGTCGGCGCCGTCGTCTCGTCGACGGACGCGGCCGCCGTCTTCTCCGTACTGCGCAGGGTGCCGCTGCCGACCCGGGTGACCGGGGCGCTGGAGGCCGAGTCGGGGTTCAACGACGCCCCTGTGGTGATCATCGTGGTCGCGCTCTCGGCATCGGGACATGTCGAACACTGGTACGTGCTGGTGGGTGAGATCGCGCTGGAGCTGGCCATCGGCGCGTGCGTCGGGCTCGTGGTGGGCTATCTCGGCGCGTTCGGACTGCGGCATGTGGCGCTGCCGGCCTCCGGCCTCTACCCGATCGCCGTCATGGCCATCGCGGTCTCCGCGTACGCCGTCGGCGCCACCGCGCACGGCAGCGGCTTCCTCGCCGTCTATCTGGCGTCGATGATCCTCGGGAACTCCAGACTGCCGCACGCGCCGGCCAACCGCGGCTTCGCCGAGGGGCTCGGCTGGATCGCCCAGATCGGTATGTTCGTCCTGCTCGGACTGCTGGTGACCCCGCACGAGCTGGGCGACGACTTCTGGCCCGCGGTGATCGTGGGGCTGATTCTCACCGCCGTGGCACGACCGCTCTCGGTCTTCCTCAGCCTGCTCCCCTTCCGCCTCCCCTGGCAGGAACAGGCCCTGATGTCCTGGGCGGGGCTGCGCGGCGCCGTGCCCATCATCCTGGCGACCATCCCGATGGTGTCGGACATCGAGGGCAGCCGGCGGATCTTCAACATCGTGTTCGTGCTGGTCGTCGTCTACACCCTGGTGCAGGGGCCGACGCTGCCCTGGCTGGCGAAGGCACTGCGGCTCGGCGCCGCGTCGGACGCCTCCGACCTGGGCATCGAGTCGGCGCCGCTGGAACGGCTGCGCGGCCATCTGCTCTCGCTGTCGATCCCCGCACACTCGAAGATGCACGGTGTGGAGGTCTCCGAGCTGCGGCTGCCGGCCGGGGCGGCGGTCACCCTGGTCGTACGGGACGACCGCAGCTTCGTACCGCTGCCCTCGACCCTGCTGCACCGGGGCGACGAGCTGCTGGTCGTGGCGACGGATCCGGTACGGGACGCCGCCGAACGACGGCTGCGTGCGGTCGGGCAGGGCGGCAAGCTCGCGGGCTGGCTGGGGACGGACGCACGGTACGATAACGGTGCCGATCGACCATGACCGGCCGATGACGAACAGATTGATCACCACAGATTGACCACCTCTGTCTGACGCAGAGCTGGCGCGACCGTAAGGCGGCCGCGGCGCCCCCTCCCGGCGGGCCCCGGTATCTACCGCAGTTCCGCGCAAGAGGACAGCTCTCGGCCGCTCGCGTGGAGCGCGTCACCAGACAGCAGAAAGGCAAGGACCGTGTCATACACGGTCAAAAGCGCTGCCGACGCACGACCGGGCTACGGGCGGCTGCTGCGTACCCCCTCCGCCTGGACGTTCCTGCTCCCCGGCTTCGCCGCCCGCCAGCCCTTCGCGATGCTGACGATCGGCATCGTCCTGCTCGTCGAGCACACGTCAGGCTCGTACGGCACGGCGGGCGCGGTGGCCGCGGTCACCGGCGTCTCCATGGCCCTCTTCGCGCCGCAGGGCGGCAAGCTGGCCGACCGTTACGGGCAGCGGGCCGTGCTCGTGCCCGGCGTACTGGCGCACACCGTGTCCGTGCTGGCGCTGCTGACGCTCGCGCTGGCCGGCGCCCCGCTGTGGGCGCTGTTCCTGGCGGCCGTGCCGACCGGCGCCTCCGTACCGCAGATCGGCCCGATGGTGCGGGCGCGGTGGACGACGGCACTTGGCGAGACCTCGCCACTGATGCCGACGGCCGCCGCCTTCGAATCGGTGACCGACGAATTCACGTTCGTCATCGGTCCTGTGCTCACCACGGCGCTGTGCGCCGGCGTGCATCCGGCGGCGGGACTGATCGCCGAGGCGGCGCTGACCCTGGCCGGCGGGCTGCTGTTCGCCGCCCGGCGCGGCACGC
>NZ_JTIY01000001.1:3076814-3081556 GCF_000818175.1 Streptomyces sp. AcH 505 | reverse complement strand
GGCCGCCCGTGGTCGTGCGGCTGCGACGACCGGCGGTCGTACGCGTACGTCGGCGCTGCCCGTGCCCGGTGTGCGGGTGCTCGCGGTCGCCTTCCTCGGCATCGGCTCGGTCTTCGGCGGCATGCAGGTGTCGCTGACGGCGTTCGCCGAGGAGATCGGCGAACCCGGCGTCAACGGAGTGCTCTACGGGATCTTCGCCGCGGGCAACATGCTCGCCGGGATCGTCTGCGGCGCCGTCGCCTGGAAGACCGGCCCGCGCGGCAGGCTGCTGGCCGGCTACACCGGGCTCACCCTGTTCGCCTCGGCGCTGTGGGCGGTGCACTCCGTGCCGCTGCTCGCCGGGCTGGGGCTGCTGATCGGGCTCTGCATCGCGCCCGCGCTGATCAGCGGCTACACGCTGGTCGAGCGGCTGGTGCCGGCCGAAGGCCGCACCGAGGCGTTCACCTGGCTCACCGGCGCCGTGGCGCTGGGCCAGGCGGCGGCCGTCACGGTCGCAGGACAGCTCGCTGACACGCACGGCGCGAGCGCCGGGTTCGTGGTGCCGCTGGCCGGTACGGCACTGGCGCTGATCACCCTGTTCGTCCTGCGGTCACGGCTCACGGTGAAGACCACGGGCCTTGTCGCGGCGCGTGGGATGAGTCACCGCGAGCCAGTGGCAGTGGACTGATCGCTCGGAATACGTCACTATGGAGCGTCGTTAGCACTCATTGAGTGAGAGTGCCAGGAGGAGCAAGTGCCGACCTACCAGTACCAGTGCACCGAATGTGGCGAGGGCCTTGAGGCGGTGCAGAAGTTCACCGATGATGCCCTCACCGTGTGCCCCAATTGCCAGGGACGCCTGAAGAAGGTGTTCTCGGCGGTCGGCATTGTCTTCAAGGGTTCCGGTTTCTACCGGAACGACAGCCGGGGCTCGTCCACGAGCAGCGCGCCCGCCGCGGCCAAGTCGGCCTCCGGTGGCGAGTCGAAGTCGAACTCCAAGGCGACGGCCGGTTCGTCGGCGTCCGCCTCGGGCTCCAGCTCCGGTTCCGGTTCTTCGAGTTCGGACTCCGGTTCGGGTTCGAAGTCGGGTTCAGGCTCGAAGTCGAACTCGTCGAGCAGTTCCAGCGGCTCGTCAGCCGCCTGATCCGTCGATCGGATTCGTCGCCCGGATTCGTCCGCCCGGATTTTTCGCTTTCGAGGACCCCGCCGTTTCGCACGGCGGGGTCTTCGGCATGTCCCCGGCCACTTGGCCGCTCAGCCGCTCGGCCTGACTGTCGGTGGGTGCCGATAGTGTGACGGACATGGCGAACGCAGAGATCGGTGTGATCGGTGGCTCGGGCTTCTACTCCTTCCTGGAGGATGTGACCGAGCTGCCCGTCGAGACCCCGTACGGACCGCCCAGCGACTCCCTCTTCCTCGGCGAGATCGCCGGCCGCCGGGTCGCCTTCCTGCCGCGGCACGGCCGCGACCACGACCTGCCGCCGCACCGCATCAACTACCGCGCCAACCTGTGGGCGTTGCGCTCCGTCGGCGTACGGCAGGTGCTCGGCCCGTGCGCCGTCGGCGGGCTGCGCCCGGAGTACGGCCCCGGCACCCTGCTCGTACCGGACCAGCTCGTGGACCGTACGAAGGCCCGCGCCCAGACGTACTACGACGGGGTGCCGCTGCCGGACGGCAGCGCGTCCAAGGTCGTCCACATCTCGCTGGCCGACCCCTACTGCCCCGACGGCCGCGCTGCCGCGCTCGCCGCCGCCCGCACCCACGACTGGGAGCCGGTGGACGGCGGGACGCTCGTCGTCATCGAGGGGCCCCGGTTCTCCACCCGCGCCGAGTCGGTGTTCCACGCGGCGATGGGCTGGTCGGTCGTCGGGATGACCGGCCACCCCGAAGCGGTCCTCGCCCGCGAACTGGGCCTCTGCTACACGTCGATGACGCTCGTGACGGACCTGGACGCGGGCGCCGAGACGGGCGAGGGCGTGTCGCACGAAGAGGTGCTGAAGGTCTTCGCGGCCAATGTGGGCCGGCTGCGTACGGTCCTGTTCGACGCGGTGGGCGGGTTGCCGGCGAGCGAGGAGCGGGACTGCCTGTGCTCGCACGCGCTGGACGGTATCGACACCGGCCTCAAGCTGCTGCCGTAGCCGTCCCGAACCAGACGGCCAGGGCCTCGCGCAGCCCCTCGTGCGGTGGCCCGGCGGCGGGCGCCGACCAGGCCACGTAGCCGTCGGGCCGGATCAGCACGGCGGAGCCCGCAGCCGAAGGACGCTCCTCCGGCCGGCCGGTGACGAGATCGACCCGGTCGGGCAGGGCTGCCGCGATGTCGGCGACGGCACTGTGTCCGCCGAGGTCGAGCAGTACGGCGCGGCCTGCCCGCAGCCGTTCGGCGACGGCGGGCCACGCCGCTCCGGACGGCCGCGTGTCGGGGAACCACGGGCCGTACGCGGTCTCGGGCCCCGCCATCAGCGTCGCGATCCGCCGCCGGTTGCCGAGGTCGTCGAACAGCTCGGTGAGCAGTTCGCGCGCCGCCGTGATGTCCTCGCCGGGCCGCATCAGCGCCATCTGGGCGCGGGTCTGCATGAGGACCCGCCTGCTGACGGGCGCGCGCTCGGTCTCGTACGTGTCGAGCAGCCCGCGCGGCGCCACGCCCCGTACCTCGGCGGCGAGTTTCCAGCCGAGGTTGACGGCGTCCTGGAGCCCGAGATTGAGCCCGGGGCCGCCGACGGCTGAATGCACGTGGGCGGCGTCCCCGAGCAGCAGGACGCGCCCTGCCCGGTAGGTCTCCGCCTGCCGCGAGCTGACGCCGGTGAGCCGGCTCAGCCGGTGCGGCCCCTCGGTGGTCGGTGGCGTCAACGCCAGGTCCGTACCGAGCACGCGCCGTACGCCGGCGGTGAGTTCGCCGAACGTCACGACGGGCGCGGTGTTGTCGCCCGCCCCGGACGGCGGGCGGTGCCACTCCATGACGGAGACCAGATGGACACCGGAGCCCGGCGGCATCTCCGCGAACGTGAACACCCCGCCCGGCAGCCGGTTCTGGGTGTACGGGCGCAGCGGCGGCGCGCCGGGCAGGGCGAGTTCGCCGGTGCCTGCGCGGAGGAGGCCCGGCGGGACGACGGCATGTCCTGTGAGGGACGAGAAGGTGTCGTCGGTGGTGCCGGGGAAGCCGATGCCGGCCTGTTTGCGGACCAGGCTGTGGCCGCCGTCGGCGCCGACCAGATAGCGGGCGCGCATCCGGTACGGGCCGTCGGGGGCGCGTACGTCGAGGGTGACGCCCGCGCCGCCACCGGCCGCGCCCTGATCCGCGCCCTGGTCGTGCGCGGTGAGTTCGTGGCCCCTGCGGATCTCCACGCCGAGTTCCCGGGCGCGTTCCTCCAGGACCTGTTCGATACGGGCCTGCGGCACCAGCAGGGTGGCCAGCGGGTTCGGGTCGAGTGCGCGCAGGTCCAGCGGGATGCCGCCGAACTGGAAGAAGGGCGTGGCCTCCGGCGGTCCCGCCCGGCCCGCCAGCCGTTCGTACAGGCCGCGCAGGTCCAGCATCCGCACCACCTGCCCGACCAGCCCGTTGGCCCTGGGCGCCGCGCCGCGCGCCGGCAGCCGCTCCAGCACCACGGGGCGTACGCCGGCCAGGCGCAGCTCACAGGCGAGCAGCAGCCCGTTGGGGCCGCCGCCCGCGATCACGACCTCGGCAGCGTTCATCGGGTATCCCTTCGGCATGTCAGTCCGGATTGACAGTGTCAGTCTGGGTTGACAATCGGACGCCTGTCAACCCAGACTGACGTCATGGAATCGGATGACCTCTCAGCACGACTCAGGTCGCGGGAACCGGCCGTGGGGCTACGGGCGGTGAGCGCCCTGCACCGGCTGGCGGAACAGGTCGAGTCGGCCGCCGTGGCGCGGGCCAGGGAGCAGGGCTGGACCTGGGAGCAGATCGGGGACGCCCTCGGCGTCTCGCGACAGTCGGTGCACACCAAGCACGGGAAGTGAGACGAGCATGTTCGAACAGTTCACCGCGGACGCCCGTACGACCGTCACCTCGGCGCTGGAGACCGCGCGGCAGCGCGGCGACCGCCGCATCGGCACCGAACATCTGCTGCTGGGGCTGCTGGACGCGCCCGAGTCACCGGCCGTCCGGGCCCTCGACATCGATCTGGAGACCGCGCGCGGCGCTCTCGACGCCCTCGACCAGGACGCGCTGGCGATGCTCGGTATCGACGTCAAGGGCGTCGCCCGGCCGCCGGTACCGCTCTCCCGCAAGCGCACCCCGTTCACGTCGGGTGCCCGTGCGGTGCTGCCGCGCGCGCTGGCGGAGGTACGGAAGACGGGCGGCCGGCGCATCACGCGCGAGCATCTGCTGCTGTCGCTGCTGAAGTGCGAGCGGCCGGATCCGGCGGCCGAGCTGCTGGACCGGTTGGGCGTGGACCGCGACGCCGTACGGGAACGCGTCCGCCAGGCCGAGTGACTCATCCATGGCCGGGTGATTCACCCCTAACGGCAGGGGAGTTATCCACAATCGTCCGCTTGTCCACAGCCTTGAGCGGGATCTGGCGGAACCGTGGATCGTGAGGAGCGACCGCACAACTTCTCACGTCGGACGGTGGTTGCCATGTCCCGTGTCCCTCTTCCCCTGCCTCCCCTGCCCTCTCCCCCGCGCGGCGTGCCGCCCTTCGAGCCGCTGCTGGTACGCCGTCGTGGTCAGCGGCTGCACAGGGCGCTGGTCCGGCGGCGGCGTGCCGTGGCGGCCGGTCTCGCCGTGACGGCGGCGGCCCTGG
>NZ_JTIY01000001.1:3073964-3076789 GCF_000818175.1 Streptomyces sp. AcH 505 | reverse complement strand
GGCCCGGACGCCGGGCAGGGCCGAAGCACCGCCGCCGAGGTCCAGGGCAAGGGAGTTGGTGTCGGCGCCGGTCCGGATCGCCGACGCGGCGACGGTCCGCCTGCTGCGGCGCGGCGACCGGGTCGATGTGATCGCGACGGGCGGGCCCGAGGCAGGGACGGAGGCGCGGACCGAGGCGCGGGTGGTCGCCGCAGGCGCCCGGGTGACCGAGATTCCAGAAATGCCGGAGATGTCAGAGTCGTACGGTGGCGGGCAACTCGCCCCTGACGGTGGCGCTTTGCTCGTCCTGTCCGTACCGCGGGCCACGGCGACTGCGCTCGCCGGGGCCGCCGCCGGCTCCGAACTGGCGGTGACGCTGTGCTGATTCGTACTGACGAACCGGCGGGTCAGCAGATCGCGTGTGCGGATTGGACAGCGTGGGCACGCGCTGCCGTAGGTTGCGGTGCAGTGTGCGACCCCTACCCCACAGGCGAAGAAAGGCTCACTCGTGAGCGAGCAGAAGGACAGCGTGCTGGCGGGCTTCAAAGCCTTCCTGATGCGCGGCAATGTGATCGACCTCGCGGTCGCCGTCGTCATCGGCGCCGCGTTCACCAACATCGTGAACGCGGTCGTCAAGGGCGTCATCAATCCCGTGGTCGGCGCGTTCGGCACGAAGGATCTGGACAAGTACAGCTCGTGCCTCAAAGCACCCTGCAGGACGAACGGCGCGGGGGAGGCCGAAGGCATTCAGATCATGTGGGGGACGGTGCTCAGCGCGACGCTCACCTTCCTGATCACCGCGGCCGTCGTGTACTTCCTGATGGTGCTGCCGATGTCCAGGTACCTCGCCCGGCGGGCCAGGCACGACGAGGTCAAGGAAGAGCAGCAGGAGATCATCGAGGTCAGCGAGCTGGAGGTGCTGAAGGAGATCAGGGACACCCTGGTCACCCAGCGCGGCCCCGGGCGCGACGGCTAGTCACGATGCTCGTGACCGCCGTCCTGGCCGCCCTCACTCAGATGTGGTGCGGGGGCTTCTCGTCGAGGAACCGGGCCAGGTCGGCGGCGCTGTCGCCGCCGGAGGGCCGCTCGCCCCAGCCGCTGTCCGTGTCGTCCGACGACTGCTGGTCCAGCGGATCGTCGAAGATCAGGCCGGGGTGCGGGCGCGGCGGCCGGCCGTGGTCGGCCGGCTGCGGGTCGGGTGCGGGGACACTGCTCATACGGCAAGCGTACGGCGGTGCGCGTCGCGTCGCGTCGGAGCACTCTGCTGTGCTGGTCCCATGACGCCGACCGACGCAGCGCATGACGCAGCGGTGAGCCCGCACCGCCGGATGACCGCCCGCAGCCGGGACGAGGCACACCGCGCCTCGACCCCGCTGGAACTCTTCTTCGACCTGTGTTTCGTGGTCGCCGTCGCCCAGGCCGGGGGCCGCCTGGTGCACGCGCTCGCCGAGGGGCATGTGGGCACCGGCGTCATCGGGTATCTGTTCATCTTCTGGGGCGTGTGGTGGGCCTGGATGAACTTCACCTGGTTCGCCTCGGCGTACGACACCGACGACGTGCCGTACCGGATCGCGACCCTGGTGCAGATCTGCGGTGTGCTGATCTTCGCCGCCGGGGTGCCGCGCGCCTTCGACGACAACAACTGGACCGTCGCCGTCGTGGGCTATGTCGTGATGCGGCTGGCGCTGACGACGCAGTGGCTGCGGGCGACGGCCGCCGAACCTGCGGGCAGTCCCGGGCGGCGGACCAATGTGACCTACGCCGTGGGGCTGGTGATCTGCCAGGCGGCCTGGCTCGGTCTGCTGGCCGTGCCCGGAGGGATGAAGCACTGGCTGTTCCTGATCGTCGGGGCGGCCGAGATGCTGGTGCCGGTGGTGGCCGAGCGCCGGCATGCGACGCCGTGGCATCCGCACCACATCGCCGAGCGCTACGGGCTGTTCACGCTGATCGTCCTGGGCGAGACGATGTCGGCGGCCACCGTGGCCGTCCAGTCGGCCCTCGACGAGCATGACGTCCTGCACCGGCTGCTGCCCATCGCCGGTGGCGGTGTCCTCATCGTCTTCTCCGCCTGGTGGATCTACTTCGCCGTCCCGGCGCAGCGGCGGTTGAGCAGCAACCGGCAGGCCATTCCCTGGGGTTACGGCCACTTCGTCATCTTCGGGTCGGCCGCGGCGATCGGTGCGGGCCTTGAGGTCGCGGTGGAGCAGGCCACGGGCGAGGCGCACATCTCCACCCTGGCGGCGTCCGCGGCCGTCACCGTCCCGGCGGCGGTCTTCCTGCTGACCGTCTGGCTGCTGCACGCGCGCCACTTCAAGTCCGGCCCCGCCCAGCAGATCGTGCTGCCGGGCGCGGCGGTGGCGATCGGGGCCGTCACGTTCGCCGGTACGTGGGCGGTGCTCGTCGCCGGTCTGGTGGCGGCAGCGGCGGTGGCCGTCGGGGTGGCACTCGTCAGGGGCGGCACGGATAGCGAGACGGAGGGTGATCGTGACAGCGAATGACGCACTGACCGATGTGACCGGACTGCGGGTCGGCCACGCACAGGTCGACGGGGAGCATGCCCTGACCGGGACGACGGTCGTCCTCGCCCCGGAGGGCGGGGTGGTCGCCGCCGTCGACGTACGGGGTGGCGGGCCCGCCACCCGGGAGACCGACGCCCTGGACCCGCGCAATCTCGTGCAGCGCGTCGAGGCGGTCGTCCTGACGGGCGGCAGCGCGTACGGCCTGGACTCGGCGTCCGGGGTGATGGCGTGGCTGGAGGAGCGCGGCCGTGGGGTGCGGGTCTCGGCCGATCCGGCGCAGGTGGTGCCGGTCGTGCCGGCCGCCGGGATCTTCGACCTCGGGCGCGG
>NZ_JTIY01000001.1:3066934-3073939 GCF_000818175.1 Streptomyces sp. AcH 505 | reverse complement strand
CGCCGTCGAGGCCGCCGCGGCGACGCCCGCCGGGGCGCCGGTCGCCGAGGGCGGGGTCGGCGCCGGTACGGGGGCGGTGGTGGGGTCGCTCAAGGGCGGTGTCGGTACGGCGAGTCAGCGGCTGGAGTCGGGCATCACCGTCGCCGCGCTGGTCGTCGCCAACGCGGCCGGATCGGCGGTCGATCCACTCACAGGGGTGCTGTACGGGCAGTACTACGACGGACGTACGGACCATCCCGCCACGGAGGTCCACGAGGCGGCGCTGCGGAGACTGGCAGAGGTACGAGCGCAGGGGGCTTCCGCTCCGCTCAACACCACGCTCGCCGTCGTGGCCACCGACGCCCAACTGACCCGCGCCCAGGCCCAGAAGCTCGCCGGCACGGCGCACGACGGCATCGCGCGGGCGGTGCGCCCGGTGCACCTGCTCAACGACGGCGACACCGTCTTCACCCTCGCGACCGGCCAACTCCCCCTCGCCGAAGGCGATCCGCTCGCCCTGAACGAGGTACTGGCCGCCGGTGCGGACGTGGTGACCCGTGCGATCGTGCGCGCGGTTCTGACGGCGCGCGGAATGACGGGCCCCGGCGGGACGTTCCCCTCGTACACGGATCTCTACGGCAGCGGCGGACGGAAACGGGTGTGAAAAACTTCCGCTACGAACGTCTACCTTTCTCCAAATTACGGACCCGATGTCAGCCCCAGGGGCTACGTTATGCAATCACCAAGTGACATGTGGCGACGTCCTGGAGAGCCAACTTGAACGGTCCGTACGAGACGACCGAGCCGACCGAGAGGCAGATCGAACGCCTCTTAGGCCGTGCGCTGAACTCCTTCGATCTGCCCGACACCCTGATCGAGCGGCTCCACGGCGCACTGGCCCACGCCAGTACGCTCACGTCGGCACACCACGGCGCCGGCCTGCACCGCGAGTTGTACCGGCACACGTATCTGCTCACGGACAGCAGCGCGCTCACCGTGTGGGAGCTGGTGCACAACGCCTGCCGGGACGGCGCGCAGGTGCACGAGCTGTACACGGAAGAGGCGGACGCCCGGCTCGCCGCCTCCCGGCTGGCCCCCGGCGGGAAAGCCGGTACGGGACCCGGCGGTGACAGCACGGCCGATTTCGGGGCGGGCGGTTTCGGCGCCGAGTTCACCCTGCTCGGCAGTCTGCTGGTGACGCCGGCCGCCACCCCGCAGCGGATGTACGTCGCGGACAACTCCCCCGACCACGCCCGCCGGGTGCTGCGCCGCGCGGAGAACCCGGACCGGCCGGGCGAGGGGACGGCCCGCCTGCTGCGTACCGCCTTCGCTCACCACATCGCGCAGGTCTACGGCAAGCAGTGCCAGATCGACGGCAAGAGCGTCGGATTCACCCTCTACGAGCACGCGTTCCTGCTGATCGACGGCTCGGAGACCAGCCTCTGGGAAGTCGAGCACACGGCCACCCCGGACCGCCGTCATATGTGTGAGGTCTACGAAGAGGAGAGCGCGGCCCGCGAGGCGATGCGGGTACGTTCCCGGGTCGGCCCCCAGGGCTGAGCGGCGGCCCAGGGCACCATATGGGCACCCGGGCCGCCCTCCCCCGCACGGCTCAGTGGTCGACGGCCGCCGCCCGCGCCCTGGCCGGCAGGGCGAACATGACCGCGAAGATCACCGCCAGCACCGCGACGACCCACCACAGCGCGTGCTGGAAGCCGTCCACGAACGCCGGACCCACCGGACCCTTCGCCCCGTCGATCACGCCGAAGAACACCACCGACACCAGCCCGAGCCCCAGTGCGTTGCCCATCTGCTGCGTCGTGTTGATGAGACCCGACGCCGAACCCGAGTGCTCGCGCGGTACGTCCGACAGCACGGCGTCCGTCAGCGGCGCGACGATCAGCCCCATCCCGAGGCCCATCACCACCAGCGGCAGGATCATCTGCCAGGTGTGGATCCCGGTGCCGTACCGGGCCGACTCACCGATGTACAGCAGCAGTCCGGCGATCATCAGCAGCGCGCCCGCCTGGAGCACCTTGCGGCCGAAGCGCGGCACGAGCTTCTGCACGGAGAGCCCGGCCGCCGTGGAGACGGCGATCGAGAACGGCAGTCCGGTCAGCCCGGCCCGCAGCGGTGTCCAGCCGAGCCCTATCTGCATGTAGAGCGTCCAGACCAGGAAGAAGATGCCGAGCGCGATGCCGAAGGTCAACTGCACGGCGATACCGGCGGCGAAGCTCTTCACCTTGAACAACGACAGCTCCACCAGCGGCGATCCGTCCTTGCGCGTCTTGTACCGCTCGTACGCCACGAAACCGGCGAAGACCGCCGCGCTGCCGGCCATGAGCAGATGTCCCCAGAGCGGCCAGCCCAGTTCACGGCCGCGGGTCAGCGGATAGATCAGCATCAGCAGACCGAGCGTCACCAGTACGACGCCCACCAGGTCGAGGCGCAGCGCCGTGGGCGCCTTGGACTCGGTGATGAACCTCCGGCCGAGGATCACCCCGGCGATCCCGACCGGCAGGTTGATCAGGAAGATCGGCCGCCACTCCAGGCCCGCGACGTTCCACTGCGTCAGCAGCGCGCCCAACAGCGGTCCCGAGACGGCGCCGAGGCCGACGATCGCGCCGAACATCCCGAAGACCTTGCCGCGTTCGTGCGCGGGGAAGGTCGCGTGGATGATGGCGAGCACCTGCGGCACCATCATCGCCGCCATGGCGCCCTGGAGCAGCCGGGAGGCGACCAGCATCTCCGGATTCGCCGCGAAGCCGCACAGCGCGGACGCGAGGGTGAAACCGGTGATGCCGACGAGGAAGAGCCGCTTGCGGCCGTAGATGTCGCCAAGCCTGCCGCCGGTGATCAGCCCGGCAGCGAAGGCCAGCGCGTACCCGGCGGTGATCCACTGGATCGAGCCGAACGAGGCCTTCATGTCGCGCTCGATGCTGGGGATCGCGATGTTGACGATGGTGACGTCGACCAGATCCATGAAGGCCGCCGTCATGATGACGGCCAGGGCGAGCCAGCGCCTGCGGTCCCCCGGGGCGGGGGCGACCGGCGCGGAGGCACCGGGCGTGCGGCCTTCGGGCGCGGGGTCGGAAGCCGTATCCAGTACGGCGGTTCGGGAACTCATGGGGCACACGCTAGAAGTCATCTAGGACAGGTCATGTCCTATACGGACCGCATCATGGGAACCATGACGGACACCCCGGCACGACTCCTCAGCCTGCTGTCCCTGCTCCAGACCCCGCGCGAGTGGCCGGGCAGTGAGCTGGCCGAGCGGCTCGGCGTCAGCCCGCGCACCATCCGCCGCGACATCGACCGGCTGCGCGACCTCGGCTATCCCGTCGAGGCGTCCAAGGGCGCCGTCGGCGGCTACCGGCTGGTCGCGGGGAGCGCCATGCCGCCCCTGCTGCTCGACGACGAGGAGGCCGTCGCGATAGCCGTGGGACTGCGGGCGGGGGCGGGCCACGCCATCGAGGGCATCGAGGAGGCGTCCGTACGGGCTCTCGCCAAGCTGGAGCAGGTCCTGCCGTCCCGGCTGCGGCGCCGGGTGTCGACGCTCCAGGCGGCCACCATGCCGCTCACCCGGGGCGACGGAGGAACGGTCGCCCCGCGCACCCTGACCACGATCGCGTCCGCCGTCACCGGCAAGGAGCGGCTGCGCTTCGGCTACCGCTCGGGCGACGGTACGCGTACGAAGCGGCAGGTCGAGCCGTACCGGCTGGTCTCCACCGGCTGGCGCTGGTATCTCGTGGCGTACGACCTGGGGCGGGCCGACTGGCGTACGTTCCGGGTCGACCGGGTCAGCGACCCCTTCGCCACCGGCTCGCGGTTCACCCCGCGCGAGCTGCCGGCGGGTGACGCGGCCGAGCTGCTGGGGAAGTCGATGGCCGCCCGGACGCGGGCACGGTTCGAGGTCGACGTGAGCTTCGCGGCGCCCGCCGACTTCGTGGCGGCCCGGCTGCCGTCGTTCCTCGGCGCACCGGCCCCGACCGGGCCCGACTCCTGCCGGCTGCGGACCGAGTCGAACGACTCGCCGGAGTGGCTGGCGCTGCGACTGGCCCTGGTGGACTGCGAGTTCACCGTCCACGCGCCCACGTCGCTGACGGACCATCTGAAGGACCTGGGCGCCAGGCTCACCCGCGCGGCCGGCCGTGCCGGGCATGGGTGAGCCCCGGCACCTGGGGGGGGTTGGTGCCGGGGCTCGTCTCAGGGGGCCGACGAATCGGCCGACGCGCACAAGCGCACTGTGCGGATACGGGTGACACTACGGCTGCGGAGCGGCTGCGTCACGCCGCCGCGTCGAAACCTGTGTCCCTGGCCATTTTCTTCAGCTCCAGAAGCGCGTGCTTCTCGATCTGACGGATCCTCTCGCGGGTCAGCCCGTGCTCCTTGCCGACCTCGGTCAGCGTGCGCTCGCGGCCGTCCTCGATGCCGTACCTCATCTTGATGATGGAGGCCGTGCGCTGGTCGAGCTTGCCGATGAGGTCTTCCAGCTCCTCGCTGCGCAGCAGCGTCATCACGGACTGCTCCGGCGAGACCGCCGAGGTGTCCTCCAGCAGGTCGCCGAACTGGGTGTCGCCCTCGTCGTCCACCGACATGTTCAGGCTGACCGGGTCACGCGCCCAGTCCAGCACGTCGGTCACGCGCTCGGGTGTGGAGTCCAGCTCCTTGGCCACCTCGGCATGCTCCGGGTCGCGGCCGTGCTCGCGGTTGAACTCGCGCTGCACGCGCCGGATCCTGCCCAGCTCCTCCACGAGGTGGACGGGGAGCCGGATCGTACGGGACTGGTCGGCTATGGAGCGGGTGATGGCCTGACGGATCCACCACGTCGCGTACGTCGAGAACTTGAAGCCCTTGGCGTAGTCGAACTTCTCCACGGCGCGCACCAGGCCCGCGTTGCCCTCCTGGATCAGATCCAGCAGGGGCAGGCCGCTGCGCGGGTAGCGCCGCGCGACGGCGACGACCAGGCGGAGGTTGGACTTGATGAAGATGTCCTTGGCGCGCTCGCCCTCGGCTATCAGCGCTTCGAGCTCTTCGCGCGAGGCTCCGCCGGCCTCGCTCTGGACGTCTCCTTCGAGGATCTGCCGGGCGAACACGCCGGCCTCGATGGTCTGGGACAGCTCGACTTCCTTTGCGGCGTCGAGCAGCGGTGTGCGAGCGATCTCGTCGAGGTACATGCCGACCAGGTCGCGGTCGGCGATCTCCCCGCCCACAGCGCGAACACTGCTTGCCGCGTTCGTTCCGCGGGTGGCGGTACGACGGGCGACGGCACGGGTTGCCATGCGAGCTCCCTTACTTGACTGAGTAGGTCGCGACACCCTCCCGGGTGCCCTGCATCTGTCGGTAAGAACGACTGGAATCCGGACAGAATTCCCCTGCGTGCCTGGATTTTTGTGATCATGCAGTACCCTGTCCCGCCGCAGGGAGGTACCGAATGGCACCCAGGGCCCGAGAAGTGCAGGTCAGGTCAGGAACGGAGGCCGACATCGGCCCGCTGACCGACATCTACAACCACTACGTCCGCGAGACCGCCGTCACATTCGACACCGTTCCCTTCACCCCGCGGGAGCGGCTGCCATGGCTGCGCTCCCACCCTGAAGACGGCCCGCACCGGCTTTTGGTTGCTCAGGATGTCCCGTCTGCCCGCATTCTGGGTTATGTAACCAGCAGCCCCTTCCGGGCGAAGCCCGCGTACTCCACCTCCGTGGAGGTCAGCGTCTACTGCGCGCCGGACGCCGCGGGGCGCGGCGTCGGCACGCTGCTGTACGAGGCGCTCTTCGCGGCGCTGGAGTCCGAGGACGTCCACCGCGCCTACGCGGGCATCGCGCAGCCCAACGAGGCCTCCGGGCGGCTGCACGCGCGCTTCGGCTTCCGGTACGTGGGGACGTACGAGGAGGTCGGCCGGAAGTTCGGCCGCTACTGGGACGTGGCCTGGTACGAGAAGCCGCTCGGCCGAGAGACCGGGGCACGGCGGCTCAGGCCGCCCGTCAGTCGCTCAGCCGAACTGGAGTGATCTCTTCGCCAGGCCCATCCAGAAGCCGTCGATGATGCTCCGGCCCTCACCCAGCTCGCCCTCCGCCGCTCCCAGCGTCACGAACAGCGGGGCGAAGTGCTCCGTGCGGGGGTGGGCCAGCCGCCCCGCGGGGGCCTTGTGCTCGAAGTCCAGCAGCGCGTCGACGTCCTGTGCGAGCAGCGCCCGCTGCCCCCAGTCGTCGAACTCCGCCGACCAGCCGGGCACCCCCGGACCGCTGTGCCGCAGCGCGGCGAGGTTGTGGGTGAAGAAGCCGCTGCCGACGATCAGCACGCCCTCGTCCCGCAGCGGCGCCAGCTTGCGGCCGATCTCCAGCAGCCGCTGCGGGTCGAGCGTCGGCATGGAGACCTGGAGGACGGGGATGTCGGCCCGCGGGAACATCTCGACCAGCGGCACGTACGCGCCGTGGTCGAGGCCGCGGTCCGGCACGTCCTGCACCGGCGTGCCCGCGCCGCGCAGCAATTTCCGTACGGAGTCGGCGAGTTCCGGGGCGCCGGGGGCCGCGTACCGCACCTGGTAGTAGTGCTCGGGGAAGCCCCAGAAGTCGTACACGAGCGGTATCGTCTCGACCGCGCCGAGCGCGAGCGGCGCCTCCTCCCAGTGGGCGGAGACCATCAGGATCGCCTTGGGGCGCGGCAGGTCCGCCGACCAGGCGGCGAGTTCCGCGGGCCACAGCGGGTCGTCGGCGAGCGGCGGGGCGCCGTGGGAGAGGTAGAGGGCGGGCATGCGCTCGGCGACTGCGTTCACGGCTCTTCACTCCCAGGTACTTGAGACCTCAAGCGTTCTCGGTCCCGAGACTAACCGAATCTAGTTAAACTTTCAATAACAGATAGGGTGCCTTCATGACCACGTCACCCACGGAGCCCCGCTGGCTCAGCGACGAGGAGCAGCGGGTCTGGCAGGCCTATCTGCATGCCACGACCCTGCTGGAGGACCATCTCGACCGGCAGCTCCAGCGCGACGCCGGGATGCCGCACATCTACTACGCCCTGCTC
>NZ_JTIY01000001.1:3033146-3066619 GCF_000818175.1 Streptomyces sp. AcH 505 | reverse complement strand
CCACGTCACCCACGGAGCCCCGCTGGCTCAGCGACGAGGAGCAGCGGGTCTGGCAGGCCTATCTGCATGCCACGACCCTGCTGGAGGACCATCTCGACCGGCAGCTCCAGCGCGACGCCGGGATGCCGCACATCTACTACGCCCTGCTCGTCCAGCTCTCCAGGGCGCCCGCGCAGGGGATACGGATGACCCAGCTGGCCAAGGACGCCAAGATCACCCGGTCCCGGCTCTCCCACGCGGTCGCCCGCCTGGAGAAGCACGGCTGGGTACGGCGCGAGGACTGCGCGTCCGACAAGCGCGGGCAGAACGCGTTCCTGACCGAGGCGGGCGGTGAGGTGCTGCGGCGCTCGGCGCCCGGCCATGTCGCCGCCGTACGGGAGGCCATCTTCGACCGGCTGAGCCCGGCGCAGGTGGGCCAGCTCGGCGAGATCATGCGGGTGCTGGCCGAAGGGCTGCAGGCCGAGAGCCGCGCGGGCGCGGACGCGGATCTGCCCTGGCGCCGCTGAGAAACCGCGACACCAGGGCAGATCCGTCGTACGTGTTCACCTGATCGCCTTCACGACCGGCTCAGGCCGGCGGGGGCGACCGTCAGTGCATCGCCACCGGGATCTTGACCTCGTCCTCGGAGCCGGCGTCCTTCGTACCGCCGCTGACCGTGCTCGCGCTCGGCCGTCCGGCGTTGATGAAGGTGAACGCGATGGCGGAGGCGACGGCGAGGATGCCGACGGCCCACCAGATGGCGTTCGTGTAGCCGTGCACAAGACCCTGCGCCTGGACCAGCTTCGCGTTGGCACCGGCGCCCGCGAGGTGCGCGGCGAGGTACGACGTGGTGGCCGAGGCGGCGATCGTGTTCAGCAGCGCCGTACCGATGGCGCCGCCGACCTGCTGCGAGGTGTTGACCATCGCGGAGGCGACACCGGCGTCACGCGGCTCGATGCCGTGCGTGGCCAGCGACATGGCCGGCATGAACGCCGTACCCATACCGAGGCCCAGCAGGACCATGCCCGGCAGGATCACGGCCGGGTAGGACGAGCCGACCTCAAGCCGGGTCAGCAGCAGCATGCCCACGGCGCCCAGCGCGAAGCCGGGACCCATCAGCAGCCGGGCCGGGACCCGGGTCATCAGCCGCGCGCCGATCTGGGTGGAGCCCGTGATCATGGCGACGACCATCGGCAGGAACGCGAACCCGGTCTTGACCGAGGAGTAGCCCTGCACGACCTGGAGGTAGTACGTCAGGAAGAGGAAGAGACCGAACATCCCGATGATGGCGAGGCCCAGCGAGGCGTAGACACCACCGCGGTTGCGGTCGGCGACCACACGCAGCGGCAGCAGCGGGGCCTTGACCTTCGACTCGACGAAGACGAACGCCGAGAGCAGGACCACGGTCGCCACGAACAGGCCGACCGTCATCGGGTCGGACCAGCCGTCGGAAGCGGCGCGGGTGAAGCCGTAGACCAGCGAGACCAGGCCCAGCGTGGAGAGCACGACACCGGGAACGTCGAGCGGCGAGCGGTTGCGCTGGCCCTCGGGCTCACGGATGACGAAGTACGCGCCGAGCGCGGCGACAGCGGCGAACGGGATGTTGACGAAGAACGTCCAGCGCCAGTTCAGGTACTCGGTGAGGAAGCCGCCGAGCAGCAGGCCGACGGCGCCACCGCCACCGGCGATCGCACCGAAGATGCCGAACGCCTTGGCGCGCTCCTTGGCCTCGGTGAAGGTCACGGCGAGCAGCGACAGGGCGGCCGGCGCGAGCAGGGCGCCGAAGAGGCCCTGAGCGGCGCGCGAGCTGAACAGCATCGCCTCGTTGACGGCGGCGCCGCCGACCGCGGAAGCGGCGGCGAATCCGGTCAGACCGATGACGAAGGCGCGCTTACGGCCCCAGAGGTCACCGATACGTCCGCCGAAGAGCAGCAGTCCGCCGAAGGCGAGTGCGTAGGCGGTGATGATCCACTGCTTGTTGGCGTCGGATATGTCGAGGTCGGCCTGTGCGTGCGGCAGCGCGATGTTCACGATGGTCGCGTCGAGGACCACCATCAACTGGGCCAGGGCGATGAAGACGAGTGCCGTCCAGCGCCTGGGATCGGGAAGCCGGGTGTCGGCTGTTTGAGACATGGAGGTATCCACCTAAGGGTGCGAAAAGGCGAAAACGTGCGTAAGTACAGGCGACGCTGCCGGTCTTACGAGGTCGTTGAGTCACCCGGGTCATGAGGTGACGGTGTGATGGACAGGCGGGGTCGAGCGCCTGCCGCTGGTCTACGTGACGGCCTGGGGCCGAGGGTCAGGTACGTGGAATGGGTTCAGGGCGCGTCACGGAGCGGCGCGGCGCAGATCCTCCAGAGTCGCGGCCTTGCCGGGGAGTTCCGACCGGGCGGGCGCCTCGAGGCCGTCCAGGAACAGCTGCAGATGCCGGTGGGTGAACCGGTCCATGTTGACGCAGCCGGTGCCGGGCAGCGGGCGGGTGAGCTGGGACAGCGCGACCATCAGGTCGCCGACGGCGACGTCGGTGCGCAGTCGTCCGGCCTGCCGTGCCCGTTCCATCAGCGCTTCTACGGCGCCTTCGAGGCGCATGCGCGCCGCGTCGAGGTCGGGGCGGGCTCGGTCGAAATCACCGGAGAGCAGGGGGCACAGGGCCCCCACCCGCTCGTCTGCCGCCGCGTGCACGAAGCGGCGGAGCGCGAACGAGGGGTCGGACTCCCGCATCGCGACTTCTTCGGCCAGGTCCGCCGTGCGGGCCAGGACGGAGAGCACGACGTCGTGGATGAGGGAGGTGCGGTCGGGGAAGTGCCGGTACAGCGTGGCGTTGCCGATGCCCGCGCGGCGGGCGATCTCGTCGAGCGGGGCCTCGGGCCCGTACTCCACGAACATCTCCCGGGCCGCTGCGACGATCCGCTCCCTGTTGCGCAGAGCGTCCGCGCGCGGTCGGGGAACCCGGCGCGCTTCGGTTTCGACGGCGGCTGTGGCGGTCACGTCGGCCTTCCCTCGTAGTGGGCGGTAACTCGGCCGTAACCGGGGATGGCTTCCCCGTTTGGCTCGGACACAGGTGCAAACGGGGAAGAGATCCCCGGTTATTTCACTCGATCGCGTGACCTGGCTCACACCATCGGAAGAACCCGCGACCGGCACCGGAAGTACCCACGATCGGCGCACCCAGCGAGCGCCGACACGCCGGGCGACGCAGGGTGATCGAACAGAGCGCAGTCGGCCCGGGCGCTCCCGTTCGGCCCGGGCAGTCAGGACGGCCGGCTGCCGGTGACCCGAAGGCGGCGACCGTATGCAGCACACGCGCGGGATACGTGGAGGCTCTCACGGCAGGCACCGCAGGCCCCGTCGGGTCGGCGCGCTCGCCGGACTGGCCGCCCTCACCCTCGCGGCGCTGACAACGGCGAGCGGCACGCTCCCCAACGCCAGTCGCGCCTCCGCAGGGCCCGCCGTGGACAACGACGCGGTGCTCGGCCCGTGCCGGATCGCCTCCACCACGACGACCGTACAGATGTCCGAGGGGCTGCCGACTCCGCCCGGCTACTCGCCCTCCACCGGTACGGTGCACGCCCTCAACCTGATGATCGACTTCCCGGACGCGCCGGGCAAGGGGCGGGCGCTCGACCGGCTCGCGGAATTCTTCCCGCAGACCACGAAGTGGTTCAGGACCAGCTCCTACGGGCGGCTCGACTACCACCCCGAGGCCCCGCTGAAGGACTGGCTGCGCATGCCGAAGGCGTTCTCCGCCTACGGGATCGAGCGCGGCTCACCGTACGAACCCGGCTACCACGACCTCGTCAAGGACATCGTGCGCGAGGCCGACTCACGGGTGGACTTCAGCGCGTACGACCTGGTGAACATCCTGGTCACCCCGAACGCGGGGCCCTCGGCGCTGGACACCGTCCTGTCCGTGACGTTCTCGGGGAACGACGACGCCCCGCACGCGGACGGGGTGCCGCTGTCCAACACGTCCTTCGTCTACAGCCGCCAGGACGACGGGTCGGGGTCGTACGTGGAGACCGGCTTCCGGGTGCTGCCGCACGAGAACGGCCATGTCTTCGGCCTGCCCGACCTGTACACCACGGACGGCGGCGGGGCCGTCGGGCACTGGGACATCATGTCCGAGGACTGGGGCGCCGACAACGACCTGCTGGGCTGGCACAAGTGGAAGCTCGGCTGGCTCGACGACAACCAGATCAACTGCGCCTCGTCGCCGGGCACCAGCGAGTACACACTGAAGCCGCTGGCCACCCCCGGCGGCTCCAAGCTGATCTTCATACCCGTGTCGGGCCAGTCCGGGTACGCGGCGGAGGTGCGCACGCGTGCGGGCAACGACGAGGCGGTGTGTGAGCCGGGGGTGCTGATCTACCACGTGGACTCGACCGTGGACACCGGCAGGGGCCCGGTGAGTATCGAGGACAGCAAGAAGGACAGCGGCGGCTGCACGCGGCTGCCGAACGTGCAGGCGGAACTGTCGGACGCGCCGTACCAGGCGGGCGAGTCGTTCACGGACGACGACAACCACATCAAGATCACGGTCCTGGCGCAGGAACCGAGCGGGAACTACCGGGTACGTGTGACCCGCTCCTGAGGCCGGTGCGGCGACTCGGCGACTCGGCGGCTTTGCGACTCGGCGGCTCGGCGGCTCGGCGGCTTTGCGGGGTCAGGTGGTGCCCGGCCCGCCCAGGGGCCCGGTCGCGGCGCGTGACGCGGCGCGCAACTCGCGCTTGAGCACCTTGCCCGTCGCGTTGCGCGGCAGTGGGTCCGCCCGCAGCAGTACGTGCGCGGGCACCTTGAACGCGGCGAGGCTCAGGGCGCAGTACGCGCGCAGCTCGTCCACCCCCGCCGTGGCGGCCGGCCGGAGCTGCACCACGGCCACGACCTCCTCGCCGAGCACCGGGTGCGGTACGCCCAGCACGGCCGCTTCGAGGACGTCCGGATGGTCGTACAGCGCGGCCTCGACCTCCACGCAGTACACGTTCTCGCCGCCCCGTACGACCATGTCCTTGATCCGGTCCACGATGCTGACGCGCCCCTCGCGCACCGTCGCGAGATCGCCCGTCCTGAACCATCCGTCGGGGGTGAACGCCTCCGCCGTCGCCTCCGGGTCGCCCCAGTAGCCCCGTACCAGCGACTGGCCCCTCAGCCACAGCTCCCCCACCTCGCCCGCCTCCAGCGGCGCGCCCGCCGGGTCGACGACGCGGGTCTCCGTGACCGGGGTGGGCCGGCCCACGCTGCCGGGGAAGGCGCGGTAGGCGGCGCCGAAGTTGGCCGTCACCCCGCCGCAGGTCTCGGTGAGGCCGTAGCCGTTGCGCGGTTCGACGCGCTCGCCGTAACGGTCGGTGATCCGGCCCACGAGGCCGGGCGGGGCTGCGGCGCCGCCGGTGTTCAGCATGGCGAGCGTCGGCAGGTCGTCGTCGGCCGCGACAGCCGCGTCCAGCAGCTGGAGAGCGGTGGACGGGACGCCGGCGAAGTAGGTCACCCGGTGTTCACGGATCAGTTCCAGGGCGCGCCCCGCGTCCCACTTGCGCATCAGGACGAGCGTCCCGCCCGCCGCCATCACCGAGTAGACGCTGGTGAAGGCCGCCACATGGAAGAAGGGGAACGTCATCAGGCCGACCGGCGCGGGCCCCTGGCCCGGGATCTCGCCGCGGCCGAGCGCGGCGACGGCGGCGAGGTAGCGGGGGTTCGTCGCCGCGCCCGCCTGGGCGAGCTGCGTGGCGACCGCGCCCTTCGGCCGGCCCGTCGTGCCGGACGTGTAGATGATCGTGGCGTCGTCCTCGGCCCGTACCTCTACGTCGGGCGGGGCGGCGGCCGGATCGGGGGCCGGCAGGTCCTCGTACCGCTCGACGCCGTCCTGCGCCTCGTCGTCACGTACGGCGTGGAAGACCACCGTCCGCGCCCCCACACTCCGCGCCCAGCCGCTGACGCGCGGCAGCCGCTCCCCGTCCACCAGCAGTACGCGCGGCTCGCAGTCGGCCAGGGCGTAGCGGACCTCGTCCTCGGTCCACCAGGCGTTGAGCGGTACGGCGACGAGACCGGCGAGCTGGGTCGCCCAGAAGGCGATCTGCCACTCGGGGTGGTTGCGCATCGCGATGGCGGCGCGGTCGCCGGGGCGCAGCCCGTACGGGCCGGCGAAGCGGTTGGCGAGCGCGGTGGCGGCGGCGAAGAACTCGCCGTAGGTGTACGTGCGGCTCTCGCCGACGAGGAACGGCCGGTCGCCGTACGCCCACGTGGCCTCGACGAACTCGCGCAGGGTGCGCGGGCCGCTCTCGTAGATCAGCGAGCCGTCCTCGGCGCGTACGACGGCGAAGGGCGCGCCGGGTGCGGTCAGCGCGGCGCCGGCCTCGGCTTCGGTGTGGGGCACGGGCACCTGGAGCACCTTCCTAGGCCTAAGCGCTTGCTCAGTGACCCGGTGACGCTATGCCCGCGCCCGGTACGCGGTCAACCGGGCACGGGCACGGCGTCACAGCCCCTTACCTACCGATCACTTGCACTTGCCGGTCACACTTGCCGATCACTGCCGATCACTTGCCGACGGTCGCGACCCACTCGTCCACCGTCACGACGTCCGCCTGGCGCGGGAACACCTTGTCGGTGAGCACCCGGTGCACCTCGGGGTCGGAGTCGAGGCAGCCGTCCTCCAGCACCGTGAGGCCGAAGTCGAGGTCGGAGGCCTGGCGGAGGGTCGACAGGACGACACCGCTGGTCGCGATGCCGGTGAGGACGAGCTGGTCGATCTCCCCGGCGCGCAGCACGAGATCGAGATCGCTGCCCGCGAAGGCGCTGACCCGCTTCTTCGTGACGACGACGTCACCCGGGCGCGGCGCGACATCGGGGTGGATCTGCGCCTGCGGATCGTCGTCCGTGAAACCGCCCGGCGCACCGGAGGCCGCGACGTGCGCGGCGACCGCCCCGAACGTCTTGTTGCGGGCGCTGACCTCGGGGTGCCCCTGCCGGAAGCCGACCGCGACGTACACCACAGGGATGTCGGCGGCGCGGGCCGCGTCGACGGCCCGGCGCAGCCGTGGCAGATAGCCGGCGTCCCCGTCGAACCGGTCCGTGATGCCGCGCTGGACGTCCATCACGAGGAGGGCGCTTTTCGCCATTTGGGCTGTCCTTTCTCATTCTTGCCCGGGTTCTCGCCCGGGTTCTGGTCCGGGCCCTGGTCCGGGTCCTGGCCCGAGGGAGGCTGCTGGTCGGCACGCTGGTGCCCACCGCGCAGCAGGGAGGCGACCGCGGCGACCAGAGCCATGCCCGCGGCCACGCTGAAGACGATCACGAGTCCGTCGTGGAAAGGACCCGAGACCAGTTGGGGGAAGAAGCTGTGCCCGGTCAGCTTGGTGACCTGGGCGTGCGAGAGCTTGTCCAGCACTCCGCTCGGCGCCAGCAGATGGCCGATCGGGTTGTCGCCGAGGAAGGTCGCGAAGAGGGTGCTCACCGGTGGCAGCGACGCCACCTGGTCCGCCGTCGCCGCCGGTACCCCCTGGGCCTGGAGGCCTGAGTTGAGGGTGTGCGGCAGCGAGGAGGCGAGGCCGGAGATCATCAGCGAGAAGAACACACCGATCGACAGCGCCGTACCGGAGTTCTGGAACGTGGAGCGCATCCCGGAGGCGACCCCGCGGTACTCCGGCTGGACACTGCCCATGATCGCCGAGGTGTTGGGCGAGGAGAACATCCCCTGCCCGAGCCCGTTGAGCAGCAACAGCGCGGCGAACAGGTAGTAGTTGAAGTTCACCGGCAGGGTGAGCAGCCCCCCGAACGAGGCCGCGACCAGCAGCAGCCCGCCGGTCGAGAACAGCCGGGCGCCGAAGCGGTCCGACAGGTAGCCGCTCACCGGGCCCGCGATCAGGAACCCGACCGTGAGCGGCAGCATCGCGACGCCGGCCCACAGCGGGGTGTCCTCGAAGTCGTAGCCGTGCAGCGGCAGCCAGATGCCCTGGAGCCAGATGATCAGCATGAACTGGAGCCCGCCGCGGGCGATGGCGGTCAGCAGCGCGGCGAGGTTGCCGGCGGCGAACGCCCGCACCCGGAACAGCGCGAGCTGGAACATCGGCTCCTTGACCCGCGTCTCCACGAAGCAGAACACGATCAGCAGGAAGATCCCGCCGAAGATCCCGCCCAGCACCATGGGGTTGGACCAGCCGGTCGCGTTGCCGCCGTACGGCTGGATGCCGTACGTGATCGCGGCGAGCAGGATGCCCGTGCCCGCGGTGAAGGTGACATTGCCGAACCAGTCGATCCGGCCCGGTTTGCGGGTGCCGGTCTCGCGCAGGCTGCGGTACGACCAGATGGAGCCGATCACACTGATCGGGACGCTGACCCAGAACACCGCACGCCAGTCGACGACCGCGAGCAGCCCGCCGGCGAGCAGGCCGAGGAACTGTCCCGCCAGTGCGGTGACCTGGTTGATGCCGAGCGCCATGCCGCGCTGCCCGGACGGGAAGGCGTCCGTGAGGATGGCGGCGGAGTTCGCCGTCAGCATCGAGCCGCCGACGGCCTGCACCACCCGCCACAGGATCAGCCAGAGCGCGCCGCTGCCGCCTTTGAACGGGTCGAGCGACAGGGCGATCGAGGCGCAGGCGAAGATCACGAAGCCGAGGTTGTACATCTTGACGCGGCCGAACATGTCCCCGAGCCGGCCCAGTACGACGACGAGCACGGCCGAGACGAGCAGATAGCCCAGGATCATCCAGAGCAGATAGCCGATGTTCCCCGGCGCGAGCGGGTCGAGGTCGATCCCCCGGAAGATCGCAGGCAGCGAGATGATCACGATGGAGCTGTCCATCGTGGCGATCAGGACGCCGAGGGTGGTGTTGGACAGCGCCACCCACTTGTAGCGGTCGGTGACGGGCCCCCGGGCCGCTTCCCTGGCGGCGCGGCCCTTCGGCCGGGGGCCCTTGCCGCCGGGACCCTTGCCCTCGGGGCCCTTGCCGCCGGGGCCCTTGCGCTCGGCCGTCACAGCCGCTCCGCCAGCCGGTCGAGCAACGGCAGTACGCCCCGCAGCGCAGCGCGCTCGTCGTCGGTGAACTCCTCGTTCAGGACGGTGGTGAGCCGCTGGACGGACTCGGAGCGCCGGTCGATCAGCACCTTGCGGCCCTGGTCGGTCACCGTCATCACGGCGCGGCGGCCGTCGGCGGCGTCCGGGGTGCGCAGGACGAGCCCGCGCTCCTCCAGTGCGGCGAGCGTCGTCGCCATCGCCTGCGGACGTACCCGTTCGAGGTCGGCGAGGGAGCCGGGGGAATCGGCGCCGTCCCGGCTGAGCCGGGAGAGCACGGACACCTCGGAGAGGGTCACGTCGCCGACGGCGTGCTTCTGGCGCAGCCGCCGGGCGATCCGGGCGACGGACAGGCGGAGCGCCGCTCCAATCTCTTCATCCATAAGTAGTAACAATAGGCTTATCAAGAGAACGTAACTACCTCGACACCACCGAAGCGGCGCCGAGGTCAGCTACGTGCGGCGACACGTCCCCGTTACGACTGCTGGAGCAGCTTGAACGACTGGGCCGCCGAGCCGTCACAGGCACGCTGGACGAGCTGCACACCGTCCGCCGCGCTCGCCGGGGCGCTGAGGCACTTGCCCGTGGCGCGGGTGGTGAAGTGGTAGGCGCCGGAGGACTCGGCCACCGCCTTCCACTGCTGGTTGGTGCCGCCGGAGTAACTCCACAGCTGGAGCGGTGCGTTGTCGGCCGTGGACACGTTGGTGACGTCGATGACCTGCTGCGGGTCGGCCCGGACACCGATCCGCGAGAAGCCGCCGTCCGTGGCGCGCACCTGGTACTGCTGCGCCTGGGTGCCGTTGCAGGCGTACTGCTGGACGGGGGTGCCGTTGGCGGTGGCGGCGGCCTTCGCGTCCACGCACTTGCCGTTGCCGCTGTTCACCAGCGAGTACCAGGCGGTCTCGGATATCGGCCCGGACGGCGGCGTCGTACCGCCGTCGCCCACCGATCCCGTACCGAGCCACTTGAGGCTGTCGACGAGGAACTTGTTCTGGGTGGCGCTGGCGAACGTGGACGAGAGCCGTTGGTTGGTGCTGTAGTTCATGTCGTTGTGCCCGAAGTTGGCGTACACCATCTTGTAGTTGGTGTTGGTCCACAGGATCGGGTAGTAGCCGCTGGTCCAGTCCTGGTTGGGGTCGGTGCCGAGCGGGAAGCTCACCGGGTCGACGGACGCCAGGATCTTGATGTTCGGGTTCTGCCTGAGGTCGTTGCTCCAGCTGTACCACTCGCTGACGGCGGAGGTGAATGTCGCGGGCAGCCCGGCGGTGTTGGGCAGCGAGTGGTCCTCGACCTTCAGCGTCGCGGCCTCCGGGCCCCAGGTGTTGGTCTGGAAGTTGCCCGAGCCGAGGAACTCGTTGTAGTACCAGGGCCATTCGCCGGCGTCGGTGGTGAAGGCGGAGACGTGGAAGCCCATCCAGCCGCCGCCGTTACGCATGTACTGCTCGAACCCGGCGCGCTGGGCGGCGGTGTGCGGGGCGTTGTCGAGGAACAGGACAACCTGGTACTGGGCGAGGGTGCTCGCGTTGGTGAGCTGGTCCCAGTTGTTGGTCGCGGTGTACGAGAAGTTGTTGGCGGCCGCCGTCTGCGGGAACCACGCGTTGGCTTCCTTGACGAAGTCGATGTGGGCGGCGTCGTACGTACCGTCGTAGAAGGCCAGCACCTTGAACGCGGGTGCGGCCGGGGCGGCTTGCGCCGCGACGGCCCCGCCGCCGGTGGTGGCGGCGGCGACCAGGCCGAGCAGCGCGGCCAGCAGCGCGAGCAGCAGCGGGCGGGCCTTCCTGGGGCGAGGTCTGTTCCAGCTGTTCCTGATCATCGGGCGACGACCCTTCTTCACACATGGGGGGTGTGTCATGCCCATGCCAATCACTGACGGAGTGACATGGCTCACTCGTGATTTAAGAAGTGAAGGCATCGCGTGTCAAGGCTTTGGTATGGACCAATAAGTCGAAGGCGCTGGTCACCCGCGCGCGCCGGTCACGCGGCGGCCAGCAGCGCCGCGTACCGGTCGAGGTCGATGTTGCCGCCGCTGATCACCACACCGACCCGCTGCCCGCGCAACTCGTCGGCCGCCCCGCGCACGGCGGCGAACCCGAGACAGCCGGTGGGCTCCACGACGAGCTTCATGTACGTGGCGAAGGCCCGCATGGCGTCGACGAGTTCGTCGTCGGTCACGGTGCGGATGTCGGTGACCGCATGGCGGATGATCTCGAAGGTGTGCTCGCCCAGATGCTGGGTCTGCGCGCCGTCCGCGATGGTCTTCGGCGTCTCGATCCGCACGAGACGCCCCTGCCGCAACGACTGCCGCCCGTCGTCGCCGGCCGCCGGCTCGACCCCGTACAACCGGCACCCCGGCGCGACCTCGCGCGCCACCAGCGCCGTACCCGACAGCAGCCCGCCACCGCCGAGCGGCACGAACAGCGCGTCCAACTCGCCTACCTCGGCGAACAGTTCACGGGCGACGGTGCCCTGTCCCGCGATCACATGCGGATGGTCGAACGGCGGGACGAACGTCAGCCCGCGCTCATCGGCGAGCGCGCGCGTGATCTCCACGACGTCCTCGGTGTACCGGTCGTACGGGACGACCTGGCCGCCGTACGCCTTGGTCGCGGCGATCTTCGACGCGGGGCCGTCGTGGGGCATGACGATGGTCGCGGGAATGCCCAGCAGCTGCGCGGAGAGCGCGACCGCCTGGGCGTGGTTCCCCGATGAATAGGCCACCACCCCGGCCTTCCGCTGCTCGGGGGTGAACTGCGCGAGCGCGTTGTACGCCCCACGGAACTTGAACGCGCCGACGCGCTGGAAGTTCTCACACTTGAACACCACGTCGGCGCCGAGCTGTTCGTTGAGCAGCCGCGACCGCAACACGGGCGTCCGGTGCACCACGGAAGCCCCGCGCACCGCCGCGGCCTCCACGTCCCGAAAGGTCGGTGCCTGCACCATCGACGCCACACTCCTCGCACTCCGCCCCACCGGCCTCCGACCCTACCGACCCCCCGGGCCAGCGCCCGGACCCCCCAGCCACCCCCGAACATCCGCTAACCTGTCCCCGGAGGCTTCCACGAAGCCCCGCCTTCGTAGCTCAGGGGATAGAGCACCGCTCTCCTAAAGCGGGTGTCGCAGGTTCGAATCCTGCCGGGGGCACCAGGGAAAAGGCCCCGGACTGATCATGGTCCGGGGCTTTGACACCTCTTCTGACATCTACGAGGGCGGTCACTCGCAACCGGCCGGCGCTTGACCAGCCGGTCTATGTGACTGATGGCATCGCGCTGAGTGTCCTGCGTGCGTGTAGACGCGCATGGTGATGCTGATCTGTGTATGCCCCAGGATCTCCATCACGACGCGGGGAGCGACCCCTGGCTACATGACTCCGGCGGGGCCTTCTGACTCCGGGATGGAGGGGGCGCCGGTTGCAGGTACCAGCCGAGTGGGCACGCGTGGGAAGCTCCCATCCCGTCCACCGTCACAACTCAGGCAGAGCCAAACAAACGCGCCCCAGGGGCGTCAAGGTCGTTCACAGAGTGGTGCGCTCCACCTTGACGCCCTGAACCACGTCTGCCCCCATCGGGCGTGGGGCGGGGCGGGGCGGGATGGGAACTGCCGTGGGTAGTGAGTTGAGCAGATTCTGGGAGGGGCCGCCGCAAGGCAACTCCCTAAATAGGAGTGCGGAAGGGTGAACTCTCACCGATACTGCAGAGTGGAACTACCGCACGTCAGAAGCAGGGGGAGAAAGTGGCGAAGAAGAGTCGCAGACCGCTACCAAAGAGGCTGGCCGACCATAAGTGGGTGGGGAAGAGTCTCATTCCACCTGTGATCCAGCACGGGGCTATCCTGAACGATTGGGTGCGAGATGATTTCCCCGACCTCTTGTGGATAGCTTTGATTATCGAACAGGAGGGCGACAGCGGCGCCCGCCTCATTTCTTCGCTGCAGCACGAGTGGCTTGAACAGAAACGCCATGCAGAATATTCATCCGCACTAGACGGAAGGCTGTCTTCCCTGGAAAAGATGCCAGAACCCGCGCGAAACGATTTCCTAGACCTGATTTCACGTCATAATAGCGCACGAATAGTACCGAAAGCCTTGCGCACGATTGCCGCGTGGTACCCAGACATGCCAGGCCGATGGGCCTTTGCCCAGATTGGCGCCCCGAGCGCCAGCGACATGGACGAGATGCTGGACACGCTTGTCCATGCCCTATTGTTGTGCCTTGACCGACGCGGGAAAGCGCTAACGGTGGCAGCCCCCCTGGGCTGGCTTTTGCTCAGCGGGAGATTGCATCTCCAAGAGAGCCAGATTTCGATCCTCTCCTCATACCCGACTGATCCAGTGAGCCGGCCAATTGCCGAGGCAATTCTCACCTCTATGTACGGCGCCGCCAAAGGGCTCGCGGAGGACAACGAGGACGCACCTAATGCCGAGAGCGGCTGGGCAGCCAATTTCTGGAATGCGAACTGGGAACTCACACCGTGCATGACCGGGGATAGTCCTCCAGCCGTGATGGAGCAAGCCGATGCTACGAGAGCCCAGGACGCGGCACTCGATCAGGTTAATGAACTTTGGAATGAGTTCATGGAAATCGCCTTCTCAAATGGAGTGAGCCTGTATCGGCCTGCCCAACATGAAGTGGTGTGCGCGTTGGCGGTCAGGGCCATTAGAGGCGTTTATGCCATGACTCAAAGCCCGCTACTGTGGGGCGGGGAACATGGCTCTGCCATTCTTCGATCACTAGCCGAAACGGAGATACTTATCGCCTGGCTCGACCATAAGAATGAACTTGAGCTCTACGAAAGATTTATCGCATATGGGCAGGGGAAGCAAAAGCTGATGCGGGCTCACATAGAAGAGGCGATGAGCGAACAAGGTGGGAAGGAAAATCCAAATCTGTCAGCTCTGGCGTCATTTCTGGATGACCGTATAGGCGGCCAAGGAGCGGAAATGATGTTGGAGGTTAGCGTTCATCCTTCCTTCGCCGGGGGATCTGTCAACACGCGATCTATGGCGGAAGACGTCGGAATGCAGGATCTCTACAGTCGCGTATTCCAGCCTCTGAGCGCGTCCGTACATGGCGAGTGGTCGGCGCTCGACAACTACGTTGTAGACAGGTGCATGAATCCACTGCACCGGTTTCACCGAATCCCAGTGCAATACTTGACGCCGATATTGAGTCAGGGCACCCTTACAGCCGCCATAAGCAGCTTGAAGCGTGTGATTGATGCCGCTACGAACTCACTGTCAGATGATTCGAATATCAATGAACGTGACTGAGGCTCGACATCATCGGGTTCGAGACGGCGACGTCGACCGCGTGATGGTCAAGCCTTTCTCGGCCGAGCTGAACCCTTGTCCCAGCCGCAGACCTGACCCGGTACAGCGGCATCGTCGGCAGCTAAGCTGGCGTTGCCAGTTGTGACGGATCGGCACGCGTGATAATGACCGGGTGATTGACGGCCTTGCGCCGGAGGCCGCAGATCCTTGAGTCCATACACAAAAATGACCTGCCCCAAGATCGCCCTGAAGGTAAAATTGCACCATGACTCACAAAGAAATGAGCGACGATCAACTGCCGGTTGCCTACCGGCCAAACTTTGAGGAGCTAAAAAAGACAACCAGCGAAGCACCTTACATGGAAACCGCTCTTTATCTCCTCCGCGAGGCGACGCACTGGCTAACTATTTTGGCAGCTCTCAAGTCACCGTCACCGCTGAAGCGGAATGGCGCGATTCTGCGTGGACTCGTTGTCCGTGTATGCAAGCTGATGCGCCTGACACTTCGCGAGCTGAACAGCAAGGAGACATTCCAGCAGTTGAGTGTATATCGGGACGCCATCGAGACTCTTGCGACGTTCGTCTACCTGGTTGGCGACGACGGCACTGGGGCCCGCTTCGACCAGTACGTCATGAACGGCCTCATCGCTGAACGCGAACTCCTTCAGGATGTCAAGAAGAACATCAAGGCTCGGAATGGTGAGGTATGGCCCATCGAAGAGCGGATGAAACGCTCGATCGCTGCCACAGCAATGGCAGCTGGCATCGACAACGTCTCAAAGCTCCCGGGTCGCGCGAAGATCGGCTACCCCTCGGCTGAGGAACGCATCAAGCTACTAGGCCCTAATGTTTACCTTGGCTACCGTATGGGCTCTGTTGAGACACATGGCGACTGGCACGACTTGTACCGAAACCACCTGACTTTCGAGGATGGTGAATTCTTGCCAAACTTGAGTAGCTATGAGGCACGGCCCCAGGTGCCCCTTAGCCTCGTTCGGCTCACGATGAGGGTGACGCTGGAAAATCTCGATTACCTCGTTCTTGACAGGGATGTATCGTCATCCTTCCGGCCCCTCCTTGAGAGCCTCGTACGCCGCGCCTGTGAGGTAGACGACCTCCATGAGAGCTTCCTTGCCTCGTAGCTTCTTACGCGGCCATTCGGGGGGATTCGCCGACAGTCTTCACTCATGGCATTTTGAAAAACTTCAAAAACTTTTATTCACCGTTTCCTTTCCTCCCTACTGTCCGGATGGGCACGCCGAACCGCGTCCTCTCGCACAGGACTTGAGAGTAGCCAGTGGCGCCCGGTATTGCCCTGCCGAGCAAGGTCAAATCGATAAGCTACCGGAGCATTGCTCTAACCAACTGGAAGGCCATGCCGCCAGATCACCGATGTAACGCGACTTGCTTACGTCCTCGGAGTCACGAGACCAGCATGTCAAGGCTTGGCGGTTACGCCGTCGGCGATTTCAGCGCAGCTGCGCTGGTCCGTGCCGCGACTTACGTTGACTTGGTCGCGCGGTCGGGCGCCAGTGGGATAGCCGTAAGCGGAGAACCGCCATAGATCATCTCCGGCGGCCAGTGTCTCAGCTTTACTTCCATACATATCGATGACTGCGGTTGCCAGCATCCCGTGCGTTGGCGCATCGACGTCGACTACGGTGAGGGTGTAGGTGTTGCCAATGTGGCCGGCACCACCGACGTTGACCTGATCGGCATGCCAGCGACCATTGTGCACCGTGGCCTCGCGCGCGAACAGCACACGGTTCTCACCTGCTTCGTCCGGGAATTCCACCGCGATCCATAGGTGGTGTCCCTCCGCAGGCGCGCCGCTTCCCCGCAAACTCTGCACACATCGAGAGACAACCACTGCTTTGCTATCATCGAGGGAAGTAATTCGGATGTCATCACTGTGTGGCCAGAGCAGTAATCCTCCGCCTGTGGGAAGCGCCAACACGGTCAGGGCGGTTGCGATCACTCCAGCCCGGCGGTTGCGGTACGCCTCCCCTACTGAGTGGCCGAGGCTAAGCCACGCCCGTCTCTGATGCAGCCAGAACCCAGCGACTCCCGGCGTGCTTGCCTCCGTATCGCTCATGATCCCCCCAGGGTTGCCGTGCCCGATAGGGAGGAACCTAGCGCTTAACGTGTACGTCAGTACTCTGTGTCGCTAATCGGTTACAAACGTCTCTGCCCGTCCAACACTCGATGCGGAAGACGCCCTGGATCATGCTCGTTCGGTCATGCCTGAGCCCCACCATCAGGCACCTCGGTGTCAGTCCGTCTCGCGGCCACTCGGGCCGTCGTCCTGGTGCTCACGTGCACAGAGCAGCGATCGCCACAGGAGCTCCCCCAGGCGATCCGCTCCTCGGCGTACGCGGCTTTAGCGTCCGGGTACTACTCGCTGTTGTGGTCGGCGCGCTCGATGAGCCTGACGGCCGACACGAACATAACGGCCAAGATGTCGTACGCGGTGGAGCTGCTTCCAGGCGCGGGAGGGGTGCGCACAGTCGCCGCCGAGCACGCATGTCCCCCACGTGACCAGGCGGTTCATCGAATCCGTCAGGCACGTTGGGGACGTTCGAGCAGCTTCAAGAGGGCCCGAGCACCAAGATCCGCTCCCGTTTCACTCCCAGTTGATCTTGGGGTTCCCGCCGGTGAGCAGGTGTGCTGGCGGCGCGAGACATGGACCCGCCCGCTGCCGTCGACGGGCAGCGGGCGGGGGTCTCAGCTCAGGAGGTCAGGAGGTACGGGCCCGATTGTCGTCATCGGTGCATACGGCCCAGACGAGCTTGCCGACTCCTACACGGGCGCTCACTCCCCAGTGGCCGGCGGTGAGGGCATCGACGAGTGTTAAGCCGCGCCCGGACTCGGCGTCGAGGGTCGGTGTTTGGAGCTGCGGCTTGGCGTCGTCGGCGTCATGCACTTCGATCCGCACCCCGTTGGCCAGACGCTCATACCGCGTCTCGATGAGTCGGCCCGGGACATGTGCGTGCCGCACTGCGTTGGTCACCAACTCCGAGAGAACGAGCTGGGCCGAGTCGGCGACGCCGACAAGGTTCCAGGCTTCCAAGTACCGGAGCAGCAGATGCCGCGCTTTGCTCACCGAGCGGTCGGTACTCGGCCATCGTTTCAACACTAGCGGGGTGTTGTCTCCGAAGAGAGGCGCCTGGATGTTGGCGGCTTCGGTCATGAGCGGGCCGCCTTAGCTGCGCACCCCAGGATGCAGCCGGCATCGGGCATGCTGCCGGTGCTGTGACCGTAGCGTCGGGCGCCGCCCACGCGGGACAGGTGCTCGCCGCGTGTTCTCTGAACCTTGTCGGATCGGGTGGAGGTGTCGGGAGTCACGGGTGTGCCTTTCTGACTCATGCGCCCGCCTCGACCCGAAACTGAGCCCAGAGTCCGCAGCCGTCGGTGGAGACGCCGGAAGAATGGGCCAGCTGGCCGACGATGAGGGCGCCGGGGCCATGGATTTGCAGGACTGGCAGCGGCAGGAATCCGGTCGCGCTTACGCGGGCGCGACTGCCGGAGGTGGAGATGGTCATCTCGATGACGTCAGGGCGCCGAGAGGGGAGGCTGCCGAGGACCGCGACGAACAGCTCGTTCGCGACGGCGGGGGCATCGCCGTTCGTAAGGCGACCGCGGGTCCACTGTCGGACGCGGACCGCCTCGGCGGGATGGCCTCTGAAGACCATGCGCCAGGTGTGCCCCGTTTCGGACATAACCGTCCCCTTGGATCCTGTAGCTATCTGAGTACGGATAGTTCTTATCTGTACTCAGATTGTCGTGCGAGTTGGCACAGGTCAAGCGGGTCGGGAGAGTATGTGTGTACAGATTGACGCGATCATGAGGGACGGTGGTGTGGCGGTGGCACAGCCCGAATACCTGCGGATCGCCGCTGACCTGCGGCGCCGCATCTCCTCCGGTGAGTGGCGGCCGGGCGACCAGTTGCCCACGCTTCCGGAACTGTGCGAGGAGTACCGGGTTTCCGGGACGACGATCCGTAACGCGATCGGCCTCCTCCGCAACGAGGGCGCCGTCGAATCACGGGCCCGCGCCGGGACCCGAGTGAGGGCCAGGCCGCCCGTGCACCGTATGGCCGCCGACCGGTATCGCGCCAAATCCGGTGCGCCGGTCACTCCGTACACCCGGGACCAGGGCATCGGCTGGTCCGAGTACCGGCTCGACAAGCGGTTCGAGAAGGTTCAGGCAGGCCCCGAACTGGCTGCCCTGTTCGAGTGCGAGGCAGGCGAGCGGCTCTTGGCGCGGCACTTCGTGTTCCACGACAACGACCAGCCCACCCAGATGTCCACCAGCTACGTCCGCTGGTCCGACGTCGCCGGTACAGCCGTCGCCGACCCGATCCACGAGCCCTGGCCTGGGGGCACTCGCGCGCAACTGCTCACCCTCGGCATCAACGTGACGCGCATTACGGAATCGTTCACCGCGGCGATGCCTACAGATGTGGAAGCGGCGACCCTGAAGATTGGTGCGGGCGTGCCCGTCCTCCGCTACACACGACGCCACATCGCCGATACGGGCCGCATCGTCGAAGTGGCGCATCCGATCGTGCGCCGTGGCGACACAACGATCGTCGACTTCGCCATCGACCTGGACGACTGACGCTCAGTCTGGGCGGCACGGCCGGCCGGGTCGTGGGGGATGTCAGGTCAGCATGCCTTCGAGGCGTTCGCGGACGTTGTCCTTGTGTGTCTCCGGGTCCGGGACCAGTTGCTCGCGGTGTTCGGGGTCGCGGGCCAGGACGTGCAGTCGTCCGCCGCTGCGGGCCAGGATCAGATCCCGGCTGCTGCCCGCGGTCTCGGCCGATCCCTCCGCCGTGTATTCGGTGACGGTGATCAGCGCGGAGCGCTCCGCGGCGGCGAGTACGGCGTCGGTGTCCGCCGACTCGTCGCGGTCCGCCGACGAGCCGCGCGGCAGCCATTCGGTGAGCGTGTCGAGGGCTTCGTCGAGCTTGTACAGGCCCATCTGGTGGACGCCGAGTGCGTCGATGCGGACCATGAGGCAGATGTGCTCGGGTTGGGGGAGCAACAGGATCCGCCACGGCTCGCCCGGTCCCGACCCGGTCGTACGGGCGTCGAGCACCCTGCGGGCTCTCTGCTGGAACGCCACCGCGATGCCCAGGTCGCCCTGCACCTGGACCTGCTCGCCTGTGTCTCCCGCCAGCAGCAGCTGCCGGGCCGCCAGCGAGCGTACGGCCTCGGCGATCACGTCGTCCGAGGGCCTGGCCTCCAGGAAGTCCACGATCGCGTCCACGGCGGTCAGCTCGGCGATGGTGTACGCGCCGAGCAGCACCGGGCCCGTGTCGACCAGGTCCACCACGGCCGTCACCAGCCCCTGAGGGGCGGTCGCAGCGCCGGGGTCCGACGGTGCCGCACCGGCGTCCGGCAGTACGGCAGGCGGGACGTCGCGCTGATCGTCGTCGCTCATGACGGTCCTCCCGGCTGCAGCAGTTCCACCACGGGCGGTACATGGCTCTCCCGCAGCACCTCGGCGGCGCTGCGCGAAGGGGTCTCGGTCACCCACACCTCGGAGTTGCCGAACAGCCCGCGGCCCGCCCGGCCGGACAGCGACTGTCCCAGCTCACCGGCCAGGTCCTGCCGGTCAGGCGGCGGGAACCTGGCCGCCAGGTCCGCGGAGACGGCGGTGACGTCGTCGGCCTCCTCCACCCGGCGCAGCGCCTGGGTCAGCACCCGCGCGACCGGAGGCGTCAGGGACGTCGGCACGGCGAGGAACGGCGACAGGTACAGCGGGCGGCGTTCGGTCATCCGGGACAGTCCCCAGGGCCCGACATTGCTGCGCGTGATCCGGTAGACCACGTAATCCATGAGGTGGCGGAGGTCGTCCACACTGGGCATCTTCTTGCCGCCGAAAGCGGCCGGGGTCTTCTCCAGCTGCACCCAGGTCCCCTGCGCGGTGCGCCCGTGCAGCTTCTCCCGCACCACGTCCCCGCGCATCCCGATGTCGGGATAGCGCGTCTTGTCGATGTCGCGGTGGTGGCTCGACAGGCGCTCGTGACTCACACCGACGAACCGCCACTTGTCGTACAGCTCCGGTGCGTCCACCAGCACATGCCCGCCGCACAGCACGTCGTGCAACTGGGGCACCTGGAGCCCGTGACCCTCCAGATCGGAGAGGATCGCCGCTTCCTCCGGGCTGAGCCGGCGGGTCGCCGCGACGAGCCCCTTCCGGTACGCCCCGGACCGCGCCGTGATCTCGATCATGAGCCGGACCCGGGTACGCACCCGCTCGGCCCGCCGGTCGGTCGCAGGGTCCGAAGCTGCGCCGCCGGGCCGCCTGAGGTGGGTCACCGCTGCCAGTGCGTGCTTTCGCTCCACGTCGTCAGTACAGCACGGCGGACCGTGGCCCGCACCAGCTCGGCCCAGCTCAGCGCCCTGGCCCGGGTGGATCAGGCATGGGTCCTGTGAGGGCTTTCAGGGGGAGGATGGTGGTCCAGCTCGCGGGTAGAGGAGGGGCATCTTGTCCGACGAGGGGTCGCCCGGCGGCCAGATCGACACCAGCACCGCGCATTCCGCGCGCATCTACGACTACATCATCGGCGGCACGGACTACTACCCCGCGGACAAGGAGGCGGGGGACGCCATGTCCCGGGAGTGGCCCGCCATGCCGATCCATATGCGGGCCAACAGGGACTTCATGCACCGGGCCGTGCGGTACCTCGCCGAAGAGGCCGGGGTCCGGCAGTTCCTCGACATCGGTACGGGGATCCCGACCTCGCCGAACGTGCACGAGACGGCCCAGGCGGCGGCCCCCGACTCGCGGGTCGTCTACGTGGACAGCGACCCGATCGTCCTGACGCTCTCGCGGGACCTGCTGGCCAGTGACCCGGCGGGCAAGACCGCCTACGTCGAGGCGGACATGCGCGACCCGGCGGCGATCCTGGCCGCCCCGGAGCTGCGGGACACCCTCGACCTCAGCCGGCCGGTCGCGCTGATGGTCATCGCGATCGTGCACTTCGTCATGGACGAGGACGACGCCGTCGGCATCGTCCGCCGGCTGCTGGAGCCCCTGCCCTCCGGCAGCTACCTCGCGATGTCCATCGGCACCGCCGAGTTCGCGCCTGACGAGGTCGGCCGGGTCGCCCGCGAGTACGCGAAGCGCGGCATGCCGATGCGGCTGCGGACCATGGCCGAGGCCGAGGAGTTCTTCCAGGGGCTCGACCTGGTCGAACCCGGCATCGCGCAGGTCCACAAGTGGCGGCCGGACGGGACGGTCACGGAGGAGATCAGGGACGAGGACATCGCCATGTACGGCGCCGTCGCCCGTAAGCCCTAGGGATCTCCCCCTGTTACGTCGCTGCCGGAACGCTCAACGAGCGTTCCGGCAGCGGCTGTTACGAGGACGGTCAGGCCGCCAGCGGCACCTCGGTGCCCGGGGCGGCTTCCTGGTACGCGTCGACGACCAGGTTGAGCTGGCGCTGCATGTACCAGATGTTCAGACCGAAGACGAACGCCAGGAACGTGCTCGCGGCGGGGCTGCACGTCACCGGGAGGCCGGCGGCGCGCTGCGCGTTCGCTATCGCCTTTCCGGTGTTGTGGAAGGAGATCAGCGGAGCGATCAGGGTCCAGCCCAGGAAGATCAGGACCAGCAGGCTGCCTGCGGGGTTGAGCTTCTGACGGCGGTCGAACTGCTGCAGCTCCTTGTGGATTTTGAAGTACCAGACGAACTGGTAGATCCCGAGGGTGACCAGCGGCAGCCCGATCCACACCGCGACAGACCCGCGACGCTTCATGGCCAGGCCGGTCAAGCGGCTCGCGATCGGGTTGTCGGTGGCGCTGGGCGCGAGAGCGCCCCCGGCCGGAGCCGAGTCGCTGCGGGTGGACTCGGCGGTGGGCTGGATGTCAGTCATGTGGTGTGTACTCCATATTTGCCTGCGCTGGATTCAGCTGGAGCAGCGTGACAGGGAAGTAGTTGACCGATGGGGGTAGTTGCCGGTTCGTGATCTTTCGTCGCGCTACCGTGATCAGGTCGAATAGCGGCCGTCGGGGAATGCGGATCCAGGCGATGGCGTTTGCCCGCTGATGAGTGATTCCGTCGATTTTGAGGGCGTACGCGCGCGGCTCGCCGCCGAGCGCGCGAGTACCGCTGCCCAGATCGTGGCGCTCCAGCGTGAGTACGACGGCATCGTGGAAGCCAACGCCCTCATCGCCGTCGATGACGAGCACGATCCCGAGGGGTCCAACACCGCCTTCGAGCGGGCGCATCTCGGCGCCATGCTGGGGCGAGCACGGCAGCAGCTTGTTGATCTGGAGCTGGCGCTCGAACGGCTTGAGGCGGGTGTGTACGCGCGGTGTGAGGTGTGCGGGGGTGCCATTCCGCTGGAGCGGCTGGAGATCCTGCCCGCCGTGCGGACGTGTGTGGCGTGTGCCGTGCGGATCCACTAGAAGTGGCCCACATTTCCCGGCGCCGATTGGAACTGCCGGCTGGGCAGGTCCGGCCGCTAGTTTCGTTCCACAGGCAACCACCACACGCCAGGGGGAACGCGCCATGCCGATCCGGATCCTGCCGCCGCCCGGTGCGCCGCGCGTTCTCGCCGCCGCGCAGCTCAGCAACTCCGTCGGTGACGGCGCGTACTACGTCTGCTCCGCCCTCTACTTCGTGCGGGTCGTCGGCCTCTCCCCCACCCAGATCGGGCTCGGGCTGACCGTCGCCTGGGCCGTCGGGTCGGTGGCCGGGGTGCCGCTCGGGGCGCTGGCCGATCGGCGGGGGCCGCGTGGGACCGCTGTGCTGCTCGCCCTGGCCACCAGCGCGGCGGTTGCCTCGTTCCTGACGATTCGGTCGTTCTCGCTGTTCCTCGTCGCCGCCTGCGTGTACGCCGTCGCCCAGTGCGGACTCGCCGCGACGCGGCAGGCGTTGCTCGCGGGGCTGGTCGCGCCGGCCGACCGTACCGGCGTACTGGCCCACCTCCAGTCGACCCTCAACGCGGGCCTGGCGCTGGGGGCCGCGCTCGGTGGGCTCGCACTGAGCCGGGACACCGCCGGGGCGTATCTCGCGGTGTTCGCGATGGACGCGGTGAGCTTCCTGGTCTGTGCCGTCGTGCTGCTCAGGCTGCCAACTGTCGCCCCCGTGCCGGGCCGTGGCAGCGGCGAGCCGCGGCTCGCGGTGCTGCGCGACCGGCCGTACGCCGTCGTGACGCTGATCAACGCCGTGCTGTTGCTGCGCATGCCGCTACTCAGCCTGGCGATTCCGCTGTGGATCGTGGAGCGTACGAACGCGCCGAGCTGGCTCGTATCGGCGCTGTTCGTCCTCAACACCCTTGCGGTGATGGCCTTCCAGGTCCGCACCGCGCGTGCGGTGACCGGGCTGCGTACCGCGTCGCGTGCCGTGTGGCACTCGTCCGTCATCATGTTCGCCTCGTGCCTGGTGTTCGCCCTGTCGGCGGCCGGACTGCCCGGCTGGACGGCGGCAGCGATCCTCGTCGTCGGTGCGACGCTGCAAGTCGTCGCCGAGATGCGGCAGTCGGCGGGGTCGTGGCAGATCAGCTTCGCGCTCGCACCGGCCCACCAAGTGGGCCAGTACCAGGGCTTCTTCGGTACGGGTGTGCCGGTGGCGCGGACCCTCGGGCCGCTGTTGCTGACCGCGCTGCTGGTGACCTGGGGCGTGCCTGGGTGGCTGCTCCTCGGTTCGGTCTTCCTGGGCGCGGGGGCCGCGACCGGCCCGGCCGTACGGTGGGCGGAGCGCTCGCGTGCGAGCCGGGCCGGCACTGAGCGTTCCGCCTACTCCCACACCGGTCAGGACGCGGGAGCCGCCGCCGTCCGCGCGTAGTGCTCCGCGATCTCGTCCGTCGTCGTCAGCCACACTCCGGTGTGGTTGACGACGTACTCCAGCGCCTGGTCGAGGTACTTGTGGCGGAACGGCTGGCCGATCACGAACGGGTGCAGGACCAGCGACATCACCCGGCCGCTCTCCGCCGACTCTGCGTAGAGCTGGTCGAACTGGTCCTTGACGATGCGCACGAAGTCAGGCCCGCTGAGCGCCTTTCCGACGAACAGGCTGATGTCGTTGACCTCGATCGAGTACGGCACACTCAGCATGCCCGGCACGTTCAGCCGGTACGGCTGGTCGTCGTTGGCCCAGTCCAGAACGTACTCCAGGCCCAGTTCGGCCAGCAGCTCCGGGGTCCGGAAGGTCTCCGTGAGCGCGGGTCCGAGCCAGCCGCGCGGCCGTTGGCGGGTGGCCTTCTCGATGGCGGCGATCACCTCGCCGAGATAGGCGCGTTCTTCGTCGGGCGTCATGTCGGCCTGGAAGATGGAGTTGTTCTTCCCGTGCGCGACCCAGGCCCAGTCGCGGTCCCTGCCCGCCTGGATGATCTGTGGATAGCGCTCGCCGACATCGGAGTTGAGCATCACACTCGCGCGTACCTGATGCCGGTCGAGGCTCTCGATCAGCCGCCAGATGCCGGCCCGGGGGCCGTAGTCGCGCCAGCCGTAGTTCAGCGGGTCGGGCGCCAGCTGGGCGGTGCCGGGGAAGATGCTCGTGGAAGGCAGATCGACTTGGTAGTGCTCGATGTTGAGCCCGACGTAGAAGGCGATCCGGGCGCCGCCCGGCCAGTGGATCGCGTCCCGTTCGGTGATCGGGCTGTAGTCGAAGAGCTGGTTGTCCATGGGTGCCACCTCATGTCCGCAGCGGAGGTCTTGGTGGCTCCATGCTCGAACCGTCACACTGGTGTGAAGGTCAAGCAGCAGCGGCAGGCGGCACCAAAAGGCGGCCGGAGCCAGGGCTGTTGGGCCCTGGCTCCGGCCGCCCGGTGACTGGGTAGCTCGATAGCCCGGTCGGTCAGCGGTCGGCCTGCCGTCAGTGGCGGCGGGCAGCCTGACGACGGCGCGTGATCAGGAGTGCGGCACCACCCGCTGCGAGCAGGACGGCGGCGCCGCCCACGGTGATACCGACGTTGCTGCTGCCGGTCTCGGCCAGACCACCGGCGGGGCTCTCGGACGCGACCGCGTCCACGTCACCCGCGGGGCTCGCCGAGTTGGCGGCGGCCGGGCTCGACTCCGCACCGGAGACCGTCTCGGACGGCGCGGGGGTCGACGACGCCGGCGGGGCCGGTGCGGTGGAGTTCTCGTCCGTCGGGGTGTCCGACGGCGTCGAGGTCGCGGGTGACGACGGGCTCGACGGCGGTGTGCTCGGGATGGTCTGCTCGGTGCAGTTCTTCGTCCCGCCGTTCCACGACGCGATCAGCTTGTCCAGGATGACGGCGTGCTGCGGGCCGACCGGCAGATCGCCGTGCTCGAAGCCGTCGTTGGCGTTCTTGAGACCGTCGTACTTGACCGCACCGCGGTACAGGTCGACCTGCGCGAAGCAGCCGACGTCGGGCACCGCGATGTCGAGGGTGTCACCGCCGCCCGGCTTCACCTTCACCGTGTCGAAGTCGTGGAAGACCTGGTTGCCCGAGCTCTCCCAGGTGGCACCGTGGGTACGGTACGAGGCGAGCGACGCCGTGCAGGACGTGGCGTCCTTCGCGGCCCGCACCTTCACGTGCACCTTGCCGTCGTCGGACGGCTTCAGGTTCAGGTCGTCGACCTGGACGGAACCCTTCCAGGTCTGGCCGTCCAGGGAGAACTCGCACAGGTCGGTCGGGGTCTTCACACCGGCGCCCTTACCGGGCTTGTATCCGGTCTGGTGGCCCTTGTTCCAGCCGTGGCCGCCGGGGCAGTCGCCCGCGTAGGCGGAGGTGGCCGCTGCGGTGGACAGGGCGAGGGCGGCAGCACCCACCCCGACAAAACGCCACAGGGTGACATGACGCGCTATGGGCATGCGAATCCAATCGTGACTTCACAACGCCCGACGAGAGTCCGCCGCACAGGAACCTTCTAGAGAAGGGCGTGCCGAGGCGGTATCGGGCTGATGGTCGATTACCACTCGGGACACAACGGCCTCGGTGGTATCAGCATCGTTGTGCCTGGCGCAGTGGGCTGTCAACCTGGCCAGCGCAAAGTGGCGTTGGCCGGTTCGGCGCCCTCGCCGCGTTCGGCGCCGCGTTCGGCGCCGCGATGATCGGGGGCTGCGGCGTACTAGGGTGCGGTGGTGGCCTCGTACAGCATCGGCCGGGCAGCGGGACTGCTCGGTGTCAGTTCGGAGACCGTCCGCCGGTGGGCCGACGGAGGTCAGCTGCTCATGGAGCGGGACGGTGCGGGGAACCGGACCATCGACGGCGTGAGCCTCGCGTCGTTCGCCAAGGACCGCGCGGTGGGTGTGCTTCCGGTGCCGGACGACGTGGCTACGTCGGTCCGTAACTCGTTCTCCGGGATCGTGACCGGGCTCGTCGTCGACGACGTGGTGGCGCAGGTGGAGATCCAGTCAGGGCCGCACCGGGTGGTGTCGCTGGTGACGCGCGAAGCTGTCGACGAGCTGGAGATCGCGGTGGGTGTGATGGTCACCGCGCGGGTGAAGTCGACCAATGTGCATATCGATCTGCGCTGACGTGCGTATCGGTCCGCGCTGAGCTGAGCTGTCTCTTGTCCGCCGTGCCCTTCACCGCCCCGGGCGGCAGATGAGAGCCGCCCGCAGGTCCAGTTTGTGGTCGAGGCGGGAGAGATCGCGCCCGGTCAGGAACTCGATGCGCTGGACGCGGTAGTGGACGGTGTTGACGTGCAGATGCATGGCCTCCGCCGTACGCGCCCACGACGCGTTGTGTGCGAGGAACGCCTCCAGTGTCTCCAGCAGCACCCGGTGTGCCGCGCGGCTCTCGTCCGCCAGCGGGCCCAGGGTCCGCGCACTGAAGACGGCGCGTACGTCGGCGGGGATGCCGGCGAGCAGGGCGTCCAGGCTGGTGAGGTCAGCCATCGTCACCAGCCGGGCGGCGGCGTCGGGTTCCACCGACGGCCGCACCAGTCGCGCCGCCGACAGCGCGTAGCGCGCCTGCACCAGGCTGCCGTGCAGGTCCGCCGCCGTGGCCGCCGGATCACCGGCCCCCGCGTACAGCGCGCGACTCGGAGCGCAGGCGTGGAGTGCGGGCCACAGGTCGGCCAGCCGACGCACCGCGTCGGGTTCCCCCGCGCCCGGCTCGTGCAGCACCGCCGCCGCCCCGCCGTCCGGCAGTTGGCCGACGGCGAACCGTACGCCGGGCAGATGCCGCAGCGCCTCGGTGAGTGCGGCCGTCGCGTCGTCCGGGCGCTGCCCCACCACGGCGCTGATCACCCGGTACGGCCCCTGCTCCGGCAGCCCGCACGCGCGCAGTGGCGTCACTAGTGACTCGCCGTCACAATCGCTACCAGCAGCGGGAGTTGCGTCGATCGCCGCGAGCAGCTCCGTCGCCCGCCGCCGTACCACCGCATCCCGCCCCGCGCGTCCCTGCCGGTGCCGGGCGACGACGTCGGCTATCTCGTACAGCACACGCGGCGGCACCTGGTCCGCGCCGCCCGGCAGACGCAGGTACCAGGCGTCGTACGCCGACGACTCCGCGTCGACGCGCAGCCCCGTCCTTGCCCCCGTCCCCGCCGGGCCCGCAGCACGCGCGTCGGCTGCCGCGCTCGCGGCGACGGCGACCGTACGGCCCGTCGCCGACACGACGGAGCAGGCCGGTCCGCCCAGATGCGCGAGGGCCTGGTCGAGCAGGGCGTCGAGAGGCGCGGACGCCGCGAGCAGACGGCTCAGCTCGGTGCGTACGTTCCCCGGCAGCGCGTAATGGTCGTCCTGCCGGCGGCTGAGGTCCCCCCACTGCCGCAGATACACCGCGTCCGTGATGGCGCGGAAACTGGTGTGCGCCGGGACGGCCAGCAGCGCGAGCCCATGTGCGCGGCAGGACTCGACAAGCGCGTCGGGGACGGCGCCGTGCGTCTCCTCCCCGGCGAGCAGCGCGGGCGCGCCTGCGGTCCGCAGTGCCGTGACGAAGCGGTCTGCCTTCGCCCGGCTGTCGCCGTCCTGCCACCACACGAGACCGCTCAGCACGATCTCCCCCTGCTGCAGGAACCGGGAGGGGTCGGCGAGGTCGGTCGCCGTCACACCGCTGATCTCCCGGGCGAGCAGGTCGTCCTCCGCCCAGAGGACGGCGAGGTCGAGGGCTTCGAGCTGGAGGAGATCGGTGACGTGCATGCGGGTGCTCCTAGGGCGACTGCCGGTCGCTGAGCCGCCCGGCACCTCACATTCACGAGGAGAATGCGAGTTAATGCATCGTAAATGCCAGCGACTCAGGATGGTGACCCTCTTGGTTGATCCTCCAACCATGAGCGATGACACTCATGTTTTTCCGTGCCCCGCGCCGGTGTCGCCGCCCGCCACGGCGTTGCTTCACTGACCGGCATGGATCTGAACACCGTGCTTGAGGTACGGGACGCGCGTCACCGCGTGCCGTGGCAGCCGGGCGATGCCTGGCTGGCCGGCGGCACCTACCTGTTCTCCGAACCTCAGCCGCACCTGCGGCGCCTGATCGATCTGACCCGGCTGGACTGGGAGCCGCTGCGGGAGCTGCCGGACGGGTCCCTGGAGATCGCGGCGACCTGCACGATCGCGCGGCTGTCGCGGTTCGCGAGGAACTGGCACCCGGCGGCGGCCCCGCTCTTCGAGCAGTGCTGCCGGGCCTTCCTCGCCTCGTTCAAGATCTGGAACATGGCCACCGTCGGCGGGAACCTCTGCAACGCGCTGCCTGCGGGCCCCATGATCTCGCTGACCGCAGCGCTCGACGGCGTCTGTCTCCTCCAGGCGCAGGACGGCTCACTGCGCACCACACCGGTCGCCGACTTCGTCACCGGCGCGGGACGCAAGGACCTGGCCGAGGGCGAGCTGCTGCGCTCGGTCACGCTGCCTGCCGTCGCGCTGGCCTCGCGTACGGCGTTCCGCCAGGCGTCCCTGTACGGGCTCGGCCGCTCCGGGGCGCTCGTCATCGGCACGCTGGACGCCAGGGACGGCTCGCTGACGGTGACGGTCACGGCGGCGACCGTACGGCCGTACCGGTTCTGGTTCCCGCTGCCGCCACGGGCCGGGGAGCTGCGCGCGGCGATCGAGGAGGCCGTCGGGGACGTCGGCACGGGCGGCGGTGACAGGGGTGAGGCCGGAGACAGCAACTGGTTCGACGACATCCATGGACTGCCCGCCTGGCGACGGCACATGGCGCTGCGGCTGGCGGAGGAAGTACGGGCCGAGCTGAGCACACCTAGCGGCGGGAGTGGTTCCTGATGGCCTTTCACATCGACGTCAACGAGCAGCCCTTCGACGCCGAGCCGCGCCCCGGCCAGTGTCTGCGCACCTACCTGCGTGAGCGCGGCTGGTTCGGGGTGAAGAAGGGCTGTGACGCGGGCGACTGCGGCGCCTGCACCGTGCATGTGGACGGTGAGCCGGTGCACAGCTGCCTCTACCCGGCCGTACGGGCCGAAGGGCGCGCGGTGACGACCGTCGAGGGTCTTGCGTCGAAGAGCGGCGAACTCCACCCCGTACAGCAGCGGTTCCTCGACGCGCAGGGTTTCCAGTGCGGGTTCTGCACGGCGGGGTTCCTGATGACCACCGCCGCGCTCGACCCGGACCAGCTGACCGACCTGCCGCGCGCGTTCAAGGGCAACTTGTGCCGCTGCACGGGCTATCGGGCGATCGAGGACGCCGTACGCGGGGTCCGGCACGCCGAAGCCCCTGAGGCCGGGCAGGCCGTGGGGCGCAATCTGCCCGCCCCCGCCGGGCCGCAGGTCGTCACGGGCACCGCCCGCTACACCTTCGACGTCGACATCCCCGGTCTGCTGCACATGAAGCTGCTGCGCTCACCGCACGCGCACGCCCGTATCGCCGCGATCGACACCTCCGCCGCCTTGCGGGTCAAGGGAGTTGAGGCGGTCTTCACCCACTACGACGCTCCGGAGCGGCTGTACTCGTCCGCCCGCCACGAGCATCCGGAGGAGGACCCGGACGACACCCGGCTCCTCGACGACACGGTGCGGTACGTGGGCCAGCGCGTCGCCGCCGTCGTCGCGGACAGCGAGGCTGCGGCGGAGGAGGGCTGCCGGCGGATCGAGGTCACGTACGAGGTGCTGCCCGCCGTGCTCGACCCGGAGGAGGCGATGCGCCCGGGTGCGCCCGTCGTCCACGACAAGGACGCGGCCACGGCCCGGATCGCGCGCCCGCAGAACAACGTGGTGGGTGAGGTGCACGGCGAGGTCGGCGATGTGGCGGCCGGGTTCGCCGATGCGGACCTCGTGTACGAGGAGACGTTCCGCACCCAGCGCGTCCAGCACGCCAGCCTGGAGACGCACGGCGCCGTGGCCTGGTTCGAGGAGCTGGCGGAGGGCGGCGGCGAGCGGCTGACCGTACGCTCCAGCACCCAGACGCCGTTCCTGACCCGGCGCGCGCTGTGCGCGCTGTTCGACCTGCCCGAGGAGCAGGTGCGGGTGGTCGCGGGACGGGTCGGCGGCGGCTTCGGCGGGAAGCAGGAGATGCTGGTCGAGGACATCGTGGCACTTGCGGCGCTGCGTACGAAGCGGCCGGTGAAGCTGGAGTACACCCGCGCGGAGCAGTTCTACGGCGCCACCACCCGGCACCCGTTCACGGTCCGGGTGAAGGCGGGGGCGCGGGCGGACGGTGTGCTGACGGCCCTTCAGATCCGGGTGGTCTCCAACACCGGGGCGTACGGGAACCACGGGCCCGCCGTGATGTTCCACGCCTGCGGCGAGTCACTGTCCGTCTACCGCTGCCCGAACAAGAAGGCCGACGGCTACTCCGTCTACACGCACGCGGTCCCCGCGGGCGCGTTCCGGGGTTACGGTCTCGGCCAGGTCGTCTTCGCGATGGAGTCCGTACTGGACGAGCTGGCGCGGCGGTTGGACCTGGACCCGCTCACGCTGCGCGAGAAGAACATCATCGGCGCCGGCGAGCCCATGGTCACCCCGGGCGGTGCGGAGGAGGACCTGCACATCGCGAGTTACGGCCTCGACCAGTGCCTGGGGATCGTGCGGCGGGCGCGGGCGGAGACTGTTCCGGGCGATGCCGCTTCGGAGGGAGCGTCTTCGGAGAGTGCTTCCTCGGAGGGATCTTCCTCGGAGGGATCTTCTTCGGACGGTGAACAGGGGTTGGCGGCCTGGCTGGTGGGTGAGGGTGCGGCGCTCTCGATGATCGCGACAGGGCCGCCCGGCGGCCATATCGCGGACGCACGGGTGGCCTTGAGCGCCGACGGCACCTTCGATCTCGCGGTGGGTACGGCGGAGTTCGGCAACGGCACCACCACCGTGCACCGGCAGATCGCGGCGGGCGAACTGTCCACCACGGCGGAGCGGATCACCATCCGCCAGTCGGACACCGATGTCGTACGGCACGACACGGGCGCGTTCGCCTCGACGGGCACGGTCGTGGCGGGCAAGGCGACGCTGCGCGCGTCACAGGAACTCGCCGTGCGGATCCTGGACTTCGCCGCCGAGGTGCTGGGCGCGGAGCGCGCCGAGTGCCGGCTGGTGGAGGAGGCGGTGGAGGCGCCGGGGCGGCGCGTCCTGCTCAAGGAGCTGTACACGGCCGCGCAGTCGGCGGGCCGCGAGCTGGCGGCGGACGGGCACTTCGGCGGGACACCGCGCTCGGTGGCCTTCAACGCCCAGTGGTTCCGGGTCGCCGTCGACCCGGGCACGGGCCAGATCCGCATCCTGCGCAGTGTGCACGCGGCCGACGCGGGCAAGGTCATGAACCCGATGCAGTGCAGGGGCCAGGTCGAGGGCGGCGTGGCGCAGGCGCTGGGCGCCACGCTCTTCGAGAACGTACGGCTCGACGCACGCGGCCAGGTCAGCACGGCGGCCTTCCGCCGCTACCGGCTGCCGGCCTTCGCCGACGTACCGCGCACGGAGGTCCACTTCATGGAAACGGCGGACGAGATCGGTCCGTTGGGCGCGAAGTCGATGAGCGAGAGCCCGTTCAACCCCGTCGCCCCCGCGCTGGCGAACGCGCTGCGGGACGCGACGGGGGTGCGCTTCACGGAACTCCCGCTCACGAGCGACCGGGTGTGGCTGGCGCTGGCGGAGGCCGGTGTCCCTACCACTGGTAGGGAAGGTACTTCCCGTCGAGGGTGATGACGACGCGGTCACCTGCCGGGTCGGGGACCCGCTTGACGTCGAGCCGGAAGTTGATGGCGCTCATGATGCCGTCGCCGCACTGCTCGTGGATCAGCTCCTTGATGGTCGGCCCGTAGACCTGGACGACCTCGTAGAGCCGGTAGATGGTGGGGTCGACGGGGACGGCCGCGTCGAGGGCGCCGCGGGTGGGCTGGAGTTGGAAGGCGACCGCGACGTCCTTGTCCAGTTCGAGCAGCGCCGCCGCCGTCTCGGCCTCCTCCTTGGGCATCGGATGCTGCCCGAGCAACGCGGCGGTGGTCCACGCGAGCGGTCGCCCCACGGCCTCGGCGAGCTGCGCCCAGGTGATCCCGGTCTGCACCTTGGCGGCGCGAACGGCTTCGGCTGCTTCTTGCTTGGTGAGCATGGCGCCCTCTTTCCGTGGCTCTGGGTAGCTCCGCACGTTCCTGTATGCACTTTGAGAGTTATGGATTGTGCATACAGCATACCGTCGTGATCGGTCAGCCGACGGTCTTGAACTCGACCTTGCCCGCGCTCATTCGGAAGTTCCCGTTGGTGTAGAGGAGCGGGCGCGCCTCCACGTGATTCCCGCTGTACCGCTCGACGTGCCGGATGTCGATGCGGTCGGGTGTGGTGAAGTCGATCAGCGCGATGGCGACCCAGTAGGAGAGATTGCGGTTGTTGAACAGGGGCGCCGTGACCGTGGACCCGCGCCCGTCGGTCACCACCGCCCGCGCGCCGTACGACGCGAACGATCCCGTGCCGTTCTCGACCGCGCTGTAGGCGCAGATGAGAACGTACCCCTGGGTGTCGGGACGGCGGATGGTGATCGTCTCTCTGCCCGGCGCCTGCGCGTCGCCGTCCAGGGCGATGTACGGCGGGGCCGTGGCGGACCCCAAGTCCCGGTAGTACACGGCCTCTTTCGACTTGTTGGGCTTGGTGCCCCGGGGTGTGACGGACTGCCGGGGGACGAACAGCGCGTACAGATCGAGGTCGGCCCCCGCCTGCCGGCGCCGCGCGTTGCCGCCGTCCCATTCGAGGGTGGCGGTGACGACGACAGTGGAGTCGCCCTTGCGCATGCTGATGCTGGCCTGGCCGCCCTTGGTGAGCAGGACCTTGCCGAGGGGCCGGCCGCTGTCTGCCTGCGTGGTGGGCTTGGAGGGCGGGGACGTGGAGGTGGGGAGGGGGAAGGGCACGGCGGCGGGGAGGGGCACGGCGGGGGTTGGG
>NZ_JTIY01000001.1:3030919-3032124 GCF_000818175.1 Streptomyces sp. AcH 505 | reverse complement strand
CTCGGCGTCCGCCCCCACCGGGGAGCGGTTGCGACTCATGCCCCGCTGGTCGCTGGGGGTGGGGGTGGGGCGGGAGGGTCCCCGGCTTGGGTCATGGGGCCGGGCATGGGGCGCGGCGGTGGGACGGGTGTGACTGGGGTATCCCCGTGTGGTTTGTGGGGCGGCCGTCGGGCGCCTTTTGCGTCCCCTGTTGCATTAGGCGCGCCGTAGGGGCACATCAGGCGGTGTGGAGCCGCCGACGCGGGGCGGGTGTGGCTCGTGAGGCAGGGATGAATCCGCGCTCCCGCACACCCGCCCGGCGTCGGAGGGCTCAGGTGTCGGTGGGGGTGACGAGGAGGCGGGCGTAGTTCGCCATGGACCTCTGGTAGCGGGGCAGGTGGGGGGCCAGGGCTGTTACGGCGATGGCCACCGCCTCCCGCTCGCGGCCCACGTCCGTCAGGGCCAGCGCCAGGACCGCGCTGATCGCGTCGCTCAAGTGGTCCTCGCCAGCGGCCTGTTCCTTCGTCAACAGCTCGATGGTCTTCTCCGGATGGCCCAGACTCCGGAGCGAGCTGGCCATCTGGATGACCGCCCGTCGGCGCCGCTCCCCCGGCAGCTCCCCCTTCAGCGCCTCCTCGTACAGCGGCACCGCGCGGCTCGTGTGCCCGGTCGAGTCCAGGGCTGCGGCCCGCTCGAAGAAGGCCACCGGATCACCGGCGGGCAGTTCGCCGACGAGCTTGTCCATCGCCGCCAGAAACTCCTCCTCCGGCAGCGTGTCTATGGATGCCCACAACTCGCTGTTCCGCTGTTCCCACTGCCGGTTCATCGGTGTTCCCCTCGTTGGTCGGATCCTGCACCGCCCATCCTGCTGACGCCGCCGCATTCCGGCCACCGATTTGCCCCCACCCCGCCATCAGGGGCTCCGCGCCGGTTGGATGTCCCCCATGGCGCGCCTCACGCAACACGGGACGCAAAAGGCGCCCGACCGCCGCCCCACGAGCCACTTCCCGTCACCCGGGTCACACCCGTTCCACCCACCCTCAGTGACCAGCGGGGCATGAGTCGCAACCGCTCCCCGGTGGGGGTGGACGCCGAGACGGCCCGAGTCCCCCCACGCAACTGCCGCGCGGCACCCGCCGCCCGGCCAAGCACCCGGCACCACGAGCCCAGCTCCCCCGTGGAGCCCCCCGGCCGCCCCCCCCAGCCTTCACTTGCGGTGGAGGGCC
>NZ_JTIY01000001.1:3030214-3030894 GCF_000818175.1 Streptomyces sp. AcH 505 | reverse complement strand
GGGGGCCGGGGTGGGGTCGTCCACGACGATGCCGAAGTCCTGTGCCAGGCCTGCGAGTCCGGTGTCCCAGCCCTGCCCGACAGCACGGACCTTCCACGCCCCGGCGCGACGGTACAGCTCGACCAGGACGGCAACGGTCTCCCGGTGGGCGAGCGGCGGCGGTACGAACGCCATCCGCGTACCGCCGCAGTCGATCACGGCGGTCGGGGTACTGCGGGAGTCGAAGTACGGGACGGTCAGCTCCGGATCGATGCTCGCCACGACGGCGATCCGGTCGACGTGGGCCGGCAGCGCCGCGAGATCGACGGCGATGGTCTGGCCGCGGAGGGCGACGCCGTCCTGCGAGCGGTGGTTGTAGAACACGAGGTCGTCGTCGGACCGTACCTTGCCGTCCGGGGCCAGCAGCACGGCCGAGACATCGATCCCCGTCGTGGGGGCCTGGAGGGTGACTTCGCAGGTCAGCGCCGACAGGGGCGCGTTGCCACCCTTGGCAAGGTTCGTGATCATTCATGCCTCCCGTGATGTCCCCACATGATGGGGGGTCAGGTCGGCGGATGCCCGGCAAATAGGGATACCGGTACGAACAGGCGGACGCCGCGAACCAGGAGGCCAGGCGGCCGCAGGGCCGCCCCTGGGCTTTGAGTGTCGCGGTTGCGGTCCGGGCATCAAGGGCGCTCCTG
>NZ_JTIY01000001.1:3024399-3028660 GCF_000818175.1 Streptomyces sp. AcH 505 | reverse complement strand
CAAAAAGGGGCGGCCCCGCGCTCGCCTGAAAGCTCCGCCCGCACAGCTCCCGGCACATGCCCCCCGCATACCCGACCCCGCCCGACGCCCCCTCAAACGTGTCCTCCGACACGTCCACGGAGCCGTCTTCGGACACGCTCACTGATCGTTAGTTGGCGTTACCGGTCGTTCCCAGATCCCTTCGGGATCGTTTCGTGGTCGTTTGCCGATTGTGGCTGAGTCGACAAAACGCCAAGAAGGCCCATGAACGGTCGATAGTCAGACATGCACGTGGTGTAACCGGTTCCGCAAGCGACCCTCAAACGACCCCAGGGCGCTGCTGCAACGAAAGCGTTTGCTCGTCACTGTGGAGTGGTCACCCCCACCGGCCATGCGCAAATCGCTTCGTGAACCTAGCTCAGGCACGCTGACTGATGACCCGCAAGAGAGGGCTGTTAGAAGAATGAGCGGCTACTTCACCACAGAGAGCCATGAACGTCTGAGGAATCAGGTCAGAACTTTCGCCGAAGCCGAGGTACGGCCCCGGATCCCCGAGATGGAAGCGTCACGGGCCGTCCAGTACGAACTTTCCCGTCTCATCGCCCGGCAGGGGTGGCTCGGCGTCACGATCGACGGCACGTACGGCGGCATGGGGGCCGGCCATCTGTCGAAGACCATCATCATCGAGGAACTGGCCCGCGTCAGCGGCGCCATGGGCGCCATGGTCCAGGCGTCCCAGCTCGGCGTCGCGAAGATCATCCACTTCGGCAGCGACACGCAGAAGAAGGCCTGGCTCCCCGAGATCGCGGCCGGTGACTGTCTGCCCACCATCGCCGTCACCGAGGCCGGTTCAGGCGGCCATGTCCTCGGCATGGAGGCGACGGCCGTCCGCGACGGTGACGACTACCTCCTCAACGGTCGCAAGGTGTTCGTCGGCAATTCCCACGTCGGCGATCTGCACGGCGTCGTCGTCAGGACAGGACCCGGCAGCAAGGGGCTCTCCGCGTTCCTGGTGGAGTCCGACCGGCCCGGCTTCTCGCTCGCCCCGCACCGCCCCGCGATGGGGCTGCACGGCTTCTCCTTCGGCGAGCTCATCTTCGACAACTGCCGCGTCCCGGCGGCGAACCTGCTGGGGAACGAGGGCGACGGACTGCCGGTCGCCTACTCGTCCAGCATCCTCTACGGGCGGGCGAATCTGACCGCGGTCTCCCTCGGTATCCACCGGGCGATCGTCGAGGAGACCGTCAAGTTCGTGACGAACCGTCAGCGGTACGGTGCCGCGCTCGCCGAACTGCCCACCATCAAGCAGAAGCTGGGACAGATGCAGTCCCGGCTGATGACGGCCAAGCTCACCGCGTACCACGCGGTGCATCTGCTGGACCAAGGCCTGCCCTGCGACGCCGAGTTGATGAACGCGAAGCTCATCAACGTCGAGTCGGCGATGGACTCGGCGCGCGCCGCCATGGAGATCCACGCCGGGATCGGTCTCTCGACCGACCGGCCGATCGAGCGCTACACCCGCGACGCGTTCCATATCTTCGCGCCGGCAGGCACCTCCGACGTCCAGCTCATCCGGCTCGCCGAGGTGGCGATGGGCACCTCGAAGGGTGCCTGGTCACAGCGGCTGGCGGCCGTCCCGGTGGCGGCCGAAGCCCTCCGCTGACCCGGCCGTAAAACGAAAAGGCCCGCCCCCAACCGATGACCGGCCGATGAAGTCCGGCCATCGGTCAGCGGCAGGCCTTCTCCGCTACCTCGGTGCGCCGCCCGTGCGGTCGTAGATGAGGTCCATGAGCTGGTCCCTGCTCTCCTTGATCAGCTGCAGGGTGTCCCGGCCCGTCTCCTTGCCGCGCGGCTCCGTGCCGACGAAGCAGACGGTGCCGAGCACCGTGTCCGTACGCTCGTCGATGAGCGGGGCACCCGCGTACGTACGGATCCCGATCAGGTCGACGACCTCGTTCGAGGCGAACCTCGGGTAGGCGTACACGTCCGGCAGCACCAGCGCGCGGCGGCGGTTCAGCACGTCCGGGCAGTACCCGTGGTCGCGCGACATGGACCGGCCCACCTCGGCGACGTTGCCCGCCGGGTCCAGACCCCGGGCGTCCGGCGGTCCCGTCGGCGTGTGCAGACCGGCGAAGAACTGGTGCCCGGTGATGAAGTTGACCATCGCGTACGGCGCGCCCGCCGCCTCGGCGAGCCGGGAGGCGAACGCGTCGAACTCCGTGTCGGGTACGTCCCCCAGACCCAGCTCGCGCAGTCGTTGCTCACGCCGCCCCAGCTCGGAGTCGGGCGACGGCAGGTAGAGACCCGCTTCGGTGTCATAGGTCATTGGGGAGCTCCCAGGCTGCTGGAATGCTGAACGGTCTGTGCGGAGGTCTGCGCCGTCTGCGCGGCACGGACGGAGACGGAGTGCGCGTACGACACGAGCGTGATCAGTACCTGCCTGGCCGACGCCGGGTCCCGGGCGTCGCAGAGCAGGACCGGTACGTCAGGCTTGAGTTCGAGCGCGTCCCGCACCTCTTCCGGGCTGTAGCGGTAGGCGTCGTCGGCCTCGAACTCGTTGACCGCGACGACGAAGGGGACGTTGCGGCGTTCGAAGTACTCGACGGCGGCGAAGCAGTCCAGCAGCCGGCGGGTGTCGGCGAGGACGACCGCGCCGATGGCGCCCAGGGACAGGTCGTCCCAGGTGAACCAGAAGCGCTCCTGGCCGGGGGTGCCGAACAGCAGCAGGACCAGGTTCTGCCGCCGCAGCGTGATGCGGCCGAAGTCCAGCGCCACGGTGGTGGTGGATTTGTTCTCCACCCCCTCCAGCCGGTCCGTGCCGCTGCTCGCTGCGGTGAGCGTCTCCTCGGTCGACAGCGGCTTGATCTCGCTGACCGCGCCGATCATGGTGGTCTTGCCGACGCCGAACCCGCCCCCGACCACGATCTTCAGGGCGATGGGATCGTCAGATGACATAGGTTCGTAGGCCCTCAAGCACTGCCTCCAGGAGGTGCGGGTCTTTGGGATCTGCGGTTCTGCTGGGCATCGCCATGATCAGGGCGCCCGCGTCGAGCAGATCGGACAGCAGGATCTTGGCCACCTGTACGGGCTGCTGGAGCGTGGCAGCCACCTCGGCGACCGAGCGGGCCTCGCCGCGGCACAGCGCCAGCGCCTGGGCCGCCTCGGGACTCAGATAGCCCGAGGGCGCCGTGGCACGCGCCTTGAGCAGCGAGGTCAGGCTCATGTTGTTCGTCGGAACGGTCCGGCCGCCGGTCAGCGCGTACGGACGGACCTCGTGCTCGTCGTCGTCCACCCAGGGGGTGCCGTCTAAAGCTCCCATGTCAGCGCGCCGCGTCGCTGGCCGGGGAGGTCCGCAACCTCGGTGGTGTACTGAGGTGTTCGGGGACGCTCTTGACGAGCTGCCCCATCTCGAAGCCGACGGCGCCCAGGTCGGCGGTGTCGGAGGCGAGGACGCCGAGGACGGCGCCGGGGCCCGCCATCGACACGAACAGCAGCGCGTTGTCGTGCTCGACGACGACCTGCCGGACTCTGCCGTCGGCGGGTCCCTTGATGTCACGGACGCCGCCCGCCAGCGAGCACAGGGCGGTGCTGATGGCGCTGAGCTTGTCGGCCTCGTCGATGCTGAGGCCGTGCGAGTGCTTGCGCACACCGTCGCTGGACGCCAGGACGGCGCCTTCCGTACCGGGGACGCGCCTGATGAAATCGGCCATCAGCCAGTCAAGGTCTGACTGTGGCGCAGGAAAAACGTCGTTCGGCATGAGTGACTCCGTAAATGGTTGGTCGGACCCGGAAGTCCCGGTCGCGCGTGGTCAGCGGGTGCGGTCGCTGTGGTCGCTGTCGGGTTCCGTCGGTCCTGTTGCGCTGTCGTCCGCCGTGGCGAGCCTGATACCTGAGGCGAAGCGGGCCATCAGCTGCGGGTTGGGGGCGACGACTTCGCGGTCGCGGTCCTCGGTGAGGCTCGGTAGCTCCGGCGGCCGGAACATCTCGCTGCGCTTGGGCAGCAGCGGTCTGCCGTCGGCGGCCGGTGTTTCCTCGACCTCGGGGGCGGGCGGTGCGGTACGCCGCTGGGGCAGCGGTGCCGGCGACGGGTCGGACGGCGAGCCCGCCGACGACGAGGCGGGGACCCGGGACGGCTGCGCCGACACCTGCGCGGGTACCGGTCCGCGCGGCTGCGACTGCGGCTGGCTCTGTGCCCCGCCGCGCGACTGGCCGTGCCTCGGCGCCGTGGACTGCCGCGACTGCGACTGCGAGCCGATGCTGTGGACCGAACCGCTCGCCGACT
>NZ_JTIY01000001.1:3006015-3024132 GCF_000818175.1 Streptomyces sp. AcH 505 | reverse complement strand
CGGCGGGCCGGGCGGCGGTCGCCACAGGCGCGTGCCCCTGCTGCGCGTGCCCCGCGCCCTGGGCCTGGGACTGGGCCTGTACGGGGGCGGGCGCCGCTGCGGTGTTCGCCACCACGGCGGGTCCTGCCTCGTCGGGCAGCGCGTTGATCAGGGCGTTCGGCAGGACGACGACGGCCTGGTTGCCGCCGTAGATGTTGCGCCGCAGCGCGACCTCGATGTTGTGGCGCCGGGCTATCTGCGCGACCACGAACAGCCCGATCCGGCCGTCCTCCAGCTGCGCGCGGATGTCGAAGTGGTCCGGCTTGGCGAGCAGTTCGTTCATCCGGACCAGCTTGTCGGCCGGCATCGGCAGACCCCGGTCGTCGATCTCGATGGCGAGACCCGCGGGCACCCGCTCGGCGCGCAGCGTGACTTGGGTGTCGGGCGAGGAGAACCGGGCCGCGTTCTCGACCAGTTCGGCGAGCAGGTGGATGACCTCGGCCGCGGCGAACCCGGGCAGCGTGCCCTCGGGCGGCTGGATCACTCGTACCCGCGCGTACTGCTCGATCTCGGCGACGCCCTGGCGCAGCACGGTCGGCAGCGGGACGGGCTTGTTGATCCGGCGGGGCACGGCACCGCCCATCACGGCGAGGCTTTCCACCTGGCGGCGGAACTGGGTGACGAGGTGGTCGACGCCGAACAGACCGCCCAGCAGGTCCGGGTCCTCGACCTCGCTCTCCAGCTCGTCCAGCCGGGCCAGCGCCCGGTTGACCAGGGCGTGCAGCCGCTGGGCGATGTTGACGAAGACGTCGACCTGCTGGCGGGCGGCGGCCTGGGCGACGGCTTCCAGCGCTTCGTGCTGGCCGGTGCGCAGCGTGTGCTCGAAGTCGGCGAAGGGGTTGCCGCCCGGCACCGACTCGGCCGAGTCTGCGGGCAGTTGCGGCCGCTCGCCGCGGCTGACCTGCTCCAGCAGCCGGGCCACGTTCTTCTGGCCCTCGACGGATACGGCCTCGAAGCGCTCGACCCACTGCCGGGCGACGGTGGCGTTCTCCACCCGCTGCTTGTGCACGGCGGAGGCGACGCGCGCCGCCTGCCGGCCGGCCAGGATCAAGCTCACCGCGCACACGGCCGCCGCTATCGCGGCGACGCCCCATTTCACCTGGGTGTCGTGGGAGTAGTGCGTCGCGCCCCAGACGGCGGCGGCACCCACCACGACGGCGACAGCGGGCGCCAGGAGTATCCGTCTGATCCGGGAGCGCAGACCGCTCTCCGTCGCCAGATTCCGGGCGGGCGCTTTTCCGCGCCGCCTGCCGCCCTCGCGGCGGTCGGCCTGCGGGGCGTGCGGGGAGAGTTCAGGCATCTGTGTCCTCGGTACGACAGGGACCGGCGGGTGCGGGGTCACGCGGGACCACCGCCGAGCCGGCGTTTAAGACAGGGCAGCCTTCACAGAGGGACGGACAGCCGGATTCCGTTGTCGGCACGCGCAGCCGGTTCGAGCGCGCGGAGGTCCGGCGTCGTCCGCTTCCGGTAGCAGGACCAACCCTGCTGGTTATCCGTGATCGTCGCCACGGCCGAGCGGGATCGTTTTATGGTCGTTTCGCTTCGGATCCGGCGGACCCCGCCACCGGCCCCCGCGCCACGAAGGCGACAAATGCGGCACCGCACCCGGAACGCGACCGCTCCGAGGGCGCGCGGCGACGCCGAAACGATCGCCGAACGACCCGTACGGCCAGAAACGGCGACCGGGACGACCACTCGGTGTGGGGTCGCTGTGGAGTGCGTGTGGCGGCTGTGAAGGGAGAAACGTCCCAAAGCATTCTTGCCCGGGACAGCGCCGGTTCAAGCCATCACACCCAGCTCACCGACGAACCGCAGGACGCCGTCGAGCTTCTCCATGCTCAGCAGCCGGCTGCGCGGCCTGAGCATGCCGCTGCTGCCGTACGCGCCCATCTCGGCGCAACGGCGCACCAGCCAGGCCCAGTCGATGTCCAGGTACGCGGCGAGCGCCCGCAGCCGGTACGCGGGGGTCGGACCCGCCATGACGCTGTGCGTACGGGCATGCTGCAGCGCCTCGGTGTACGTGCGGACCTGGGAGCGCTGTTCGGTGATGTCGACCTGCCAGATGCCGTCCGAGCGGAGCCAGTTGGCCACGATCGCCCGGTGGGACGGCGTCAGGACGAATCCGTCGATCTGGGTGTACTCCTCCTCGGTGCAGACCCACACCGATAAGCCGTACATCTCCATCATCGCGACGGCGAGGAAGAGCAGGATGCGCTCGTACCGCTCGCTGTTCTTGACGGCCATCTCCGGGACGCAGAAGGCGTGGCCGAGTTGGTCACGCGTTCCGGCGAACCGGTCGGTCGCCTGGGTGAGATACAGGTGCTTGTGCCGGAAGAACAGCCAGCCGGCCGCCTCCTCGCCCGTCTGCTCGCGCGACCAGAACAGCGGTGGCTCGGTGGCCTCTTCGAGATGGCGGTCGATGTGCAGGGAGCAGAAGGCGGAGCCGAGCCAGGCGGCGCCCACCCCCGACAGCTCGGGCACCGCCGACCTGGCCACGGCCGAGCGGGGCCGCGCGTGGTGGTGCGACAACTCCCGCATCTCGTAGTCCAGGACGTGGTCGTCGGCGAGGAGGCTGTCCTCCAGGTTGAGCGTCGCCCACAGGATGCCGAAGGTCAGGTCGTCCAGCCGGTAGGGCTCGGGGACGGGCAGCATCTCGCGCGGGTCGCTGTTGAGCTGGCTGCGCGCCCTGCCCGAGTCCAGCACGAACAGCCCCTCGCCGCCGTGCCCGCCGAGCGAGGCCAGCAGCAGGGCGCGTCTGGCCGGCTGGACGAAGGCGCGCAGATGGGGGTTGTCGGCCATCTCGATCAGGACGCAGTCGTCGTGCGGGGTGGCCTCGTACATCTGGACCGGCACGGCCGTGCCGTCGAAGATGCCGAGCCCGTCCAGGTACCAGAGCCCGCCGGTGCCCGGGGCCGACTCGGTGGGCGACAGGGACGAGGTGGACCACAGGGCGTCCAGGGTGCGTGCTGCCGTGAGCGAGGCGCCGTGCGGCAGCCGGGCCGGCACGACCTCACGGCTGGGCACCCGCTGGAGCAGCAGATCCACCTCGACGCCGAGCATGAAGGCCAGCACCGTCGCCGCGTCGCCCTGCGGCGACTGGGTGCCGGCCAGCCAGCGCTTGAAGGTGATCCTGGACACCGAGACGCTGCCGAGGCGGCTGTTCTCGTACTCCTTGGCCGCCCTGCGCGCCGCGAGGTTGAACTGCACGTCGAAGACGGCGAACTTGGCCCAGTTGAGCCGCTCCAGCAGGACCCGGAGCAGCGTCGGGGGCCGCTGCTCGGTGTCGGCTGTCGTGCTCTGGTCGGTCGTCACGCGGCAGACTCATCCTCACAGCCATGGGCGTCGGTCGTGATGTCCAGGGCAGGACCATGATCACTGCGCAGAACGGTACCCCTGTCCGCAAGGCAGCGGAAGCCCCGACCGGAACGTCTGCTTCAGCTTCGTCAAGGCTCACACGCAGGCGTCTCCGGATCTCCACAGATGAGCGCCGCCGACGCGACGACCGGTCCACAGGACCGCGGGAGACCGGAGACAGACCGGGGAAAGGCCAGGGCGGGGCCGGAAGGCGGCCGGGGACGAGACTTGTCTACTCGACGTAGTACGTCGGGTTGGGCAGCTTGTACGCCTTGTCGGCGTGACCGCCCGTCAGGTCCGACTGCTGGTCGCCGAAGTTGCCGATGATGTCGTAACCGGAAGCCTCCAGGTGCTTGCGGGTGCCCTCCTTGAACTGGACGGTGGTGCAGTTCCACGCGGCGGCCGTGGCGCAGTCGGCCAGGTACGCCGGCGGGTTGGCCTTGTCCTTGGTGAACAGGTGCGCGGTGTCCAGCGGGGTGTGGTAGCCGGCCTTGGTCAGGTTCTGTACGGCGGGGGCGCGCAGCGGTTCGCTCAGCCCGGTCAGGAAGAAGACCTCGACCCCCCGCTGCTTGGCGTAGGCGACCAGTTCGGGCATGCCGAAGACGGCGGGACGGTTCGCCTTCGCCACATACGCGTTCCAGGTGGCGTCGTTGTAGACGTAGTTGGTGGCGCGCTCGTAGTCGAAGCTCAGCAGTGAGGTGTCGTCCACGTCCAGGACGATCGCCGGCTTCTTCCCGTGGTGCCGGGTGGTGGCGGTCGCGTTCCTGATGTCCTTCTCCGCGCGCGCCTCGACGCGGGCGAGGTCCTTGGCGTACGGGCTGTGCGCCGACGCCTGCCAGGTGCCGTCGGCGGCCTGGGTCGCGCCGTAGTAGTTGTCTATCTCGCCGACGAGCAGACCGATGTTCTCGGGCTCGGCGCTGTGGCGGTCGGCCGCGTGACCGTCGGCGCTCGCGGCGCCCGTGCCGTACAGAACGGCGCCCGCGACGGCGACGGAGGCGAGGACGCCCGCCGCCTGGAGGGACTTGCGCATGGGGGGATGCCTTTCGGGTCGACGTGCCCCGGCTCGGCGCCGGGGCATCGTTTGTCTACGCGCATCACATGGCGCGGCGCGAGACCTTTGACCGATCGATATCCGTTCCGTGTCTGAGCTGTATCTGAACACCAGGTGAACTGCCGCCAAATCCACGGCCAACGGACTCGCCCCCGGACACGACCACGCGCACGGCCGGCAGAAGGGCCCCGGCGAGTCATGTCCTCGCCGGGGCCCTTCGTTCTTCCGCCCGCACGTGAAAGGTGAGAAGACGATCACGAGCAGGACGCTCTCCGCACGCGCAGGACGCTTCTACGGCGCGAGCAGCAAGTTGTTGGCGCGCTGCTTGGCGGCGGTGTACCGCTTCGCGACGTCCTGCCAGTTGACGACCTTCCACATCGCCTCGACGAAGTCCACCTTCTGGTTCTTGTACTGCAGGTAGAAGGCGTGCTCCCAGGCGTCGAAGACGAGCACGGGCACCGAGCCCTGCCCGACGTTGCCCTGGTGGTCGTAGATCTGCTCGACGATCAGCCGGCCGCTGACCGGCTCGTACGCGAGGACGCCCCACCCGGAGCCCTGGGTCGTCGCCGCCGCCTTCGTCAGCTGGGCCTTGAAGCCGGCGAAGGAGCCGAACGACTCGGTGATCGCGTCGGCCAGTTCGCCGACACCGTCGGCGGCCAGCGGCTCGCCGCCGCCGTCGCCGGTCATGTTGTGCCAGTAGATCGAATGCAGGATGTGGCCGGAGAGATGGAACGCGAGGTTCTTCTCCAGCCCGTTGATCGCCCCCCACGACTCCTTGTCGCGCGCCTCGGCGAGCTGGTCGAGCGTGTCGTTGGCGCCCTTCACATAGGCCGCGTGGTGCTTGTCGTGGTGCAGCTCGACGATCTGCGGGTTGATGACCGGTTCGAGCGCCGCGTAGTCGTACGGAAGTTCAGGAAGCGTGTATGTGGCCATGCCGAAGCCCTCCGACTGCTTATTGCACATCTTATGCAGGTGCACGTTAACAGCAACAGGAGGACGCGCCGAGCAGGGCCGGGTCATCGCCCGGCGTAATCTCCTCGCCATGGAGAGGGTCGCCACGGGCACCGGCGCCGCAGTTCCTGGCGCCGACGTTCACCACGGCGGAGGTGGTGGCCGGGGTCGTCGCCGCGGTCAGTGCGCCTCCGCGGTGAAGCGGGTGAGCTTGTCCGGGTTGAGCACCGCGTAGATCGTCCGGATCCGCCCCCCGGCGATCTCGATCCCGACGTACTGGTGCTTGCCGTCCATGGTCGTGAGCAGCGCGGGCTCGCCGTTGACCTCGACGATCCGCGGGTCACCCATGGCGTAGCGGCGCACCAGTCCGGCGAAGAAGGCGATGACGTTGTCGCGTCCCGCCACCGGCCGCAGCGCGGCCTTGACCTTGCCCCCGCCGTCGTTCCAGGAGACGACGTCCTCGCTGAGCAGGGCGGTCAGCTCCCCCAGGTCGCCACTGCTCGCCGCCTCCAGGAACCGGTTGAGGAGGGTGACGTGCTCCTCCCGCGAGGGCCTGAACCGCTCGCGGTCCTCGGCGAGATGGCCGCGCGCCCGGTGGTACATCTGCCGGCAGTTGGCCTGCGTGGCGCCGATGGTCGTGGCGATGACGTCGTACGGCAGGTCGAAGGCCTCCCGCAGGACGAACACCGCGCGCTCGGGCGGGGTGAGCCGCTCCAGCAGATGGACGGTCGCGTACGAGACGGTGTCGCGCAGCGCCGCCGTCTCCAGCGGGCCGAGGTCGTCGGTCGGTACGGGCTCGGGCAGCCAAGGGCCCGGGTACGCCTCCCGGGTGACCCGGGCGGACCTCAACTCGTCCAGCGCGAGCCGCGACACGACGGTCACCAGGAAGGCGCGCGGCTCGCGTACGGCGGACGTGTCGGTCCGGGTCCAGCGCAGATACGCGTCCTGGACGATGTCCTCGGCGTCCCACATGCTGCCGAGGAGCCGGTAGGCGAGCCCCAGCAGCAGCGGCCGGTACCGCTCGAACTCCTCGGTCGCCCGGTCCCCGACCTCGTCCCCCCCCTGGTCGTGTCCCTGGCCCATCCCGCTACCTGCTCTCCGTGTCGGCCCTGTCGGTCAGTTCGTTCCCGAAGCCGGTACGCCACGACGCGTACCGGGGACGCCAGTCAAGTGTCCCCTTGGCCCGTGCGTTGTCGGCGCCGCGCAGCCGGGTCATGAAGGCGACGCCCCAGCCGCCGACGGCCAGCCGGGCGACGGCGGCGGGTACGGACTTCGGGCGCTTGGCGCCGAGCAGGTCGGCGAGGACGGGCAGCCACGTGCTCATCCTGGCGGGTTCGTCGTCCACGATGTTCAGCACGCCGGTGACGTTCTTGTCGAGCGCGGCCACGATCGCGGTGGCCGCGTCGTGCGCGTATGTGAAGGAGAAGGTGGCGGTGCCGCCGCCGACCAGCGGCACCTTGCCGGCCCTGACCTGCGCGGTGAACGAGCCGTCGGCCGCATAGAGGGAACCGGGGCCGTAGAGGTGGCCGAACCGCAGCACCAGGCCGTCCGCCTCGCGGGTGTGCCGCTCCAACTCGGTCAGCGCGGCCAGGACGGGCACGAACTGCTTCGGCGGCCGACGCCACAGCGGCGCCGACTCGGTCGCGGGACCGCTGCCGTCGTCGGCACCGCCCTCCGGGGCGCCCCCGGGGTCGTACGCGTAGCCCAGGCCCTGCGAGATCACCCGGGTCACCCCGGCGGCGCGGCCCGCCTCAAGCAACTGCGCGGTGCCGACGGTCCGCAGCCGGTTGGTCTGCTCGAAGTCCCTGGCGAGGTGTTTGGGGTTCAGCTCGGCCGGGATGGCGGTGAGCATGTTGACGATGGCGTCGGGCCGGGCCTGCCGTACGGCGCGGGCGGTCGCGGGACCGTCCAGCGCGTCCGCCGTGACGGTCGTCGCCCCCGCCGAGCGCAGCGCGGCCGCCCTGCCGCCGTCGGTTCTGACGAGCGCGATCACCTCGTGCCCCACCGAGCCGAGCAGCGGCACCAGTTGGCTGCCGATGACGCCGGTGGCGCCTGCTACCAGTACGCGCATGTCTCCTCCTGCTGCCGGGCCGCCCGGCGTGCTCCGGGCGGCTTTCGACAACAGGACGGGCGGGCCGGCGCCCCTGTGACAGTGGCCGTCATGAGCGGCGTCACAGGGGCGGGCCCGCCCGGAACGGGCTCAGATGGCGGTGGGGATCTCCTCGGGGCTGCGGCTGCTCAGCCAGCCGTACTTGCCGAGCTTCGGGCGGAGCTTGCCGTCGACGCTCCAGGTCGCACCGGCGAAGGCGTAGGCGAGCGCGAGCGACGCGAAGATGTAGCCGACCGAGGGGCCGAGGTCCGTCATGCCCGACTTCCACGGCAGATGGAAGCCCTCGGCCGACGACCAGATGCCGAAGGAGAAGATCGCGCTGCCGACGAAGACCAGGTTGCTGAAGGCCCCGAAGATCAGGCCCAGGGCGATGAGCGTCTCCACGACGGCGGTGCCGACGGCGAACGCGGTGGGGCTCGACGTGCCGATCGAGTGCCACATCGAGAGCCACTGGTGGATGACGGGGGTCTGCACCTCGGCGGCCTTGCCCAGCTCGTCGCCGAGCGTCTGGCCGTGGATGAAGCCGGGCAGCCACTTGAAGGTGGCGTCGACGGCCCACAGGACGCCGAAGCCGATCCGTACGACAGCGGCGCCGTGCAGCCCGCGCAGCGCGGGGGACGAAGCGGTCGTGGTGGTGGTCGTCGGGGTGACGGTCCGAGATGACACGGGAGGCATCCGTTCTCAGCAGAGGGGTGGGGAGCGGCGGGGACGGGACAGGACGGGATCAACACGACTTAGGTTAGGCAAACCTAAATCTGCGTCAACGTGAGTAATCCCGCAGGCCGCCGGCTGAACAAGATGCCCCTGCCATCCGTATTACTTGAACCCTCAAACGGCATGCGTCAGTTGGGCCGGTCACAGCGCGTACACTCCCCCGGTGATCGAGACGTTGACGATGCGGAGCGCACGATGAGCCGACAGGACCTCGGGCTGGATGTGGAGCGCCTGCGGGCGTTCGGAGACGCGGTTTTCGCGATCGCCATCACCCTGCTCGCCCTGGACATGAAGGTCCCGGAAGGGCTGTCGGCCGACGAGGTCGGCGACGCCATCAACGACGCGCTCGGCTCCGTCGGCGGCTTCCTGCTCAGCTTCCTCGTCATCGGCATTCTGTGGATCTCGTACCACGGACTGCTCGGTATGGCCGCTGAGCTCGACCGCACACTGCTCTATCTCGACATGGCCCTGCTGGCCGTCGTCGCCGGGCTGCCGTTCCCGACGAAGCTCCTCAGCGACTACGGGAGCACCGCCGTCGCCACCTCCGTCTACGCGGCGAGCATCACCCTCGCCAGCCTCCTGCTGGGCGCGATGGCGCTGCGTCTGCTGCGGCCCGGGATGCGCAAGCCGGACGTGTCGCGCCGCAAGATCGAGCTGTCGGTGTGGCAGTCGGTCGTGATCGTCTCCGTCTTCCTCACGTCCGTCCCGATCGCCCTGCTCTCCCCGAGCGCGGCCAAGTACTGGTGGATCCTGGCAGGGCCGCTCCAGGCGCTGGTCCGCCGCGTCAAGGCGGAACCCGTACCCGCCGAGCACGCGGACCCGTCGGCCGCGAAGTAACGACGGCGTCCGGCTCGGCGCGTCAGCGCAGTTCCTCCGGGCGCAGCTCCTCGGGGCAGCCCGTGCCGCGCGGCAGCTGGTACGGGGCGGCCAGCCGGTAGACCCCGGGCCGGGGGGCGAGCAGTTCCGTCCACTCGTCCCCCTCCTCGTCCTTCTCCGCCTTCATCAGACAGCCGTTGGGGTTGGTGAAGACCTTCGGGTGGTCGTCGTTGTCGTCCGCCTTCGACTTCTCGGTCTCCTGCGGCGGCAGGACGCTCTTGCCCTTCTCGTCCACGAGCCCCAGCCACGGCGAGTACGGGATCCGGATCAGCACCCGGCCCGGCGCCTTCACATGGATGGTCAGCTCACCGGCGCCCGCGCGGTCGACCGTGGCCGGCGGGTCGGCCATCGGCATCGGGTCCTCGACGGCGTAGAGCTGCCAGTTGGCGTCGCCCCACAGCCGCTTCAGATAGGGCTGGCCCTGCTTCACCAGGGTGGTCTCGATCGTCGCGCCGGTGTCCGGGTCGCCCTTCGGCAGCACCACGTAGTGCACGGCCCAGCGGTCCAGCCAGCCCCGGTAGTTGTCGCTGGTGAGCGTGTCGTCGTAGAAGATCGGGTTGCGTTCCATGTCCGCCTGGCGGTTCCAGCCGCGCGCCAGGTTCACGTACGGGGCGAGGGCCGACGCCTCGCGGTGGCTCCTGGCGGGGACGACCTCGACCCGGCCCTTCTCCGCGCCCTTCTGCTGCAACTGGTGCACCAGCGGCGCGAGCTCGCGGGTCCAGGAGGCGGTGGGGGCCGTGATGACCATGTCGTCGATGCCCTTGAAGCCGATCCAGGCGTTGAGCCCGGCGAAGGCGATCAGCACCGCGTACCAGCGGCGGGAGCGTGGCACGGCGTACGGCAGCGCCGCCAGCAGGACGACGCCCCCGATGATCATCGCGAGCCGGGACACGTTCGACCCGATCTGCGAGCTGATCAGGAAGGTCAGCACCGTACCGATGCCGTAGACGGCGGCGGCCGTACGCACCGTGCGCCAGTTGACGGGTACGAGGACGAAGACCAGCACGGCGAAGATGAACGGCAGCGAGGCCGACCCGATGGACAGCGGCTGCGTCCCGGAGAACGGGAACAGCCAGGCCGAGACCGCCACGACGACGACCGGCGCGAGCCCGAGCGCGTACGCCCCCGGCCGGCGCTTGTTGAGGAAGAGCGCTGCGGCCACCACGCCGAGGAACAGCCCGGCCACCGGGCTCGCCGCCGTCGCGAGACCGGCCAGCGGCGCTGCCGCCGCCGCCTTGGCCCACCGTTTCGTACGCCAGCGGTGCGGCCAGCAGAAGACGGCGGCCACGGCGCCCAGCGCGAACATCACGCCGAGGCCGAAGGTCACCCGGCCGGAGAGCGCGTTGCACAGGAAGGCGAAGACCCCGGCGAACGAACACCACACGGGGTTACGGACGGCCGGGACCCGGACCAGGATCAGCGCGGTCAGCGCCGCCGACACCGTCCCGACGACCATCATCGTCGTACGGACGCCGAGCACCGACATCAGATAGGGCGACACCACGCTGTACGAGACGGGGTGCATACCGCCGTACCAGGCGAGGTTGTACGCGGAGTCCGGGTGGCGGCCGACGAACTCGGCCCAGGCGTCCTGGGCCGCGATGTCGCCGCCGCTGTTCGCGAGGAAGAAGAACCACACCAGATGCACCACGGCCGCGACCAGGGCGGTCAGCAGGACGGGGTGCCTGCGCAGCCGCGCCCGCAGACCCGCGCCCGGCTCCACGGGACGCGGCGGCGCGGACGGCCGTATTCGCGCCCCGGTGGCGGGGACGGTACTGCCGTCCGTGCGGGTCGGCTCAGCGGTGGTCACTGCGGCTCTCCACGTGTCGTTCGACTGGCGCTCATCCGCCGTTCGGAAGGACGCCGCCCGCGCGCCCGGCAGTTGCCCTGCTTGCGCAAACTGTCCGTCTCGGGACGCTAGCACGTGGTCCCGGCGGGCCGCCGCCCGATATCTCGCGCGGCGGCCCGTCCGTGGTCGTTCGCCCGGTCCGTCCGTGGCCGTTCGCTCAGCTCACCCGGGTGAGCTTGGAGCCGAAGCCGGGCTCCACGAGGTCGCTCTTGAGCGCGACGGCGACCTTCACCTGACTGGCGCCCTCGCCGACGGACAGCGTGCCGACGTGGGTGCCGGCCGCCGCCGCGTGCGGCAGGGTCCCGGTCGCGTCGAGGTCCAGCTTGACGGTGAGCCCCGACCAGCCGACGGCGTCGACGTCCTTCGTCGCGACGACGGGCACGGAGCCGCCCATGCCGTCGTCCACGTTCCCGACGACCTGGCCCTTGCGGACGATCTTCTTGCTCTCCAACTCGTCCTGCGCGCCCATCATCGCGGTCTTGCTGACCGCGTTGACGGTGTCGATGATCGGCGCCTTGTGCTGGCCGAGCACCGCGCCGACGATCAGCTGGTCCGTACCGCCGACCATCTTGTGCGCGGCGAACAGCAGGCAGCCGCCCGCCTTCGTGGTCGTACCGGTCTTGATGCCGAGCGCGCCGTTGTACGGGACGAGCGTGTTGTAGTTGCGCCAGGTCTTGCCGGACGGGTCCGTCCAGGACGGCAGCTTGGTGATGTTCATCAGCGCCGGGATCTCGACGAGCCGCTGTCCGAGCTTCACCTGGTCCTCCGACGTGCTGACGGTCGTCGCGATCAGCCCCGACGGGTCCGTGTACGTCGTGTTCTTCATGCCGAGTTCCTTGGCGGTGTCGTTCATCTTCTTGACGAACGCCTTCTCGGAACCCGCGTCCCAGCGGGCCAGCAGCCGGGCGATGTTGTTCGCAGACGGAATCATCAGGGCCGACAGCGCGTCACGCAGGCTCAGCTTGTCGCCGGCCTTGACGGTGTCCAGCGTGGACTCGTCCTCGGTGAAGAGCTGCCCGTCGGACTCCGCCTTGGCGTCGACGGGGACGGAGGGACCGTTCTGCTTGGGCTTCAGCGGGTGGTCCTTGAGCACCAGGTAGGCGGTCATCGCCTTGGCGACACTGCCGATGGGCACGGCTTTCTGCTCGCCGAACGAGTCCATCGTGCCGAGCCCGTTCGCCACCATGTAGCCCTGCCCCTCGCCCGGCCAGGGCAGCGTGGGGTTCTTGCCGCCGAAGGAGAACGTCGGCTTGGCGGTCAGGTCGAGCGTGGGCGCGGGCAGCGGGCGTACGGCCTGTACGACCGCAAAGACGATCAGCAGCAGCACGACCAGCGGCGTCCAGATCTTGACCCGGCGGAACGCGGTGCGGGCGGGGGTCTGCGGCGGGGGCGGCGTGTTGGTCAGCTCGGCGAGCAGATCGAGCGGCGGCTTGGGCGGCAGCGGCTGCTGCCGGGTCTGCTCGGCCCCGGCGAAGGCGCCGGGCGCGGGCAACGGCGTCGACGGCACGGCACCGGGCCGCACGGCCGTGCCTGCCGTACCGGACGTGCCCGCGGTGCTTGCCGTGCCTGCCGTGCCGGACGGCTGGTCGTCGCGCTTCAGCGGTACGAACGTGCTGCCGCCACGGTCGGGCAGCTTGAGCGCGGTGGTGGGCTGGTCGACGGGCGGCTCGGCGGCGGGCGGCTCGGCACCCGGGCGCTTGAGCGCCTTGAAGACGGCGGTGGGCTGATCGACCGGCCTGTCGCCCTCCTCGGGCCCGTCAGGGCCCTCCTGACGGCCTTCGCCGTCCTCGCCGCCCTTGGAGCCCGCCGCGCGCCCGGACGCCCTCTCAGGCGCCTCCAGAGCGCTCCGGGCGGCCTTGTTGCCGACGACGTTGCCGACGACCAAGGTGTCGGGCGACTTGCCGTCGCGCCCGGCACGGGCCGCGTCGCCGCCGTCGCCCGCTTCGGGCTCGGCACCTGCCTCTTCGGCGCCCGCCTTGTCGGAGGCCACCTCGTCGTCGTCCGCGTCCCCGGCGGGAGCCCCGGCAGGGGCTTCGTCGTCGGCGGCGTCGTCGGAGGCGGCCTCGTCGGAGGCCGCGTCGCTGTCGCCCGGGGTGTCTCCACCGGAGGCAGCCTCCGCGGGGGCTTCCTCCTCGCGGTCCGCGTCGCCGGCGTCGGCCTTGTCGTCGGGAGCCGCGTCGTCCACGGCCGCATCGCCGGAATCGTCCCCGTCAGCGGCTGCCTTGTCGGAGGCCGCCCAGTCGCCGCCGGCGTCACGGCCGGAGGCGGCACCACCGGAGGTGGGCTCGTCCGTGGCGTCCTCCCCGGCAGGGGCCTCGTCGTCGGGGGTCGCGTCCGGGTCCTCCCCCGCGGAATCCGGCTCCGCGGCTCGCTCGGCCTCAGGCGTCGGCCCGGAGTCGGGCTCCCGCGACGTCGGCTCCGCCCGTTCGGGCTCCGCCGACGACGGCGCCGGGGTCGGGGCCGACACCCACGTCGCCACCGCCTCCCGCAGCCGCGCGTCCTCCTCGGCCGGCGGCGGAATCACCGCGTCCGTGTCCGTGCCGTCACTCGGGGTATCGTCAGCTTCCGCATCACGGAAGACCGCTAGCCGCGGATCCCGTTCGCTCGCCGTCGTCTCCCCCGACGACTTCCGCTGTTCCGACTTGCCGGGGGACTCGCCCGCCACCGTGTCTCCTTCATGTCGCATGCGCCGTACCACGCTGTCCGAACCATCTCTCAGTTTCCTGTTCGAGACCGCAGCCCTGGTGCTAGACGAGAACGACATACATAACGGTTCCCGTACAAAGCACCCAGGCACCCTCGACAGACCATTGTGAGAGGGGTCACCCTGTCATTCATCCACGCGGGGAGGCATGGATGGGCAAGAGCCGCAGAAGTATTCCGGAGGAGCTCCTGTTGCTCGCTCTGGACCCGGCCACGGGTACCACAGCGCAGCCGCAGTCGCTCGACCTCGGCCTGGCCGGAGCTCAGCTAGTGGAGCTGGCTCTGGCAGGACGGATAGCCCCTGACGGGGATCGTATCGCCGTGGTGATGCCGCGGCCGACCGGAGATCCGACTCTGGACTCCGCACTGGAACTGCTGCGCAGACGCGGCAGCCCGGTTCGGGCGGTCCACTGGATTGGCGGGCCCCGACTGGGGCTGCGCCAGACGTACCTCTCGCATCTGGAGCGGTGCGGCATGGTTCATGCCGTCGCGGGCCAGATGTGCGGAGTGCTGCCGACGACTCGCTACCAAGCGACGGAGACGGCGATCAGCCGGGAGATCAAGGCCCGGCTGGACAGTGCGATCCGCACCGGCGTACCGCCGGACCCGCGGACCGCGGCGCTTGCCGCGCTGGCCCACGCGGTCGGACTCGGCAAGCACCTGTATCCCGGCAACGAAGGGCGCTCATCGCGCTCCCGGCTCCGGGATCTGATCAGACACGACCCCATGGGCGGACTCGTGGCGCATGCCGTGATGGACGTCCAGAACGGTGTGGCGGCTCAGCCACGCCGTAATCCCACCCAGAGCGCGCCAGTCGCTCCGGGCGGCCGACCAGGGGGCGTGCCGATGCAGCCGCAGCGCGGCGGGTCCATGGCTCGCGTAGCGGCGCACTGACCGATCGCCTCGCAGCACCGCAAGTCGCAGCACCGCAAGTCGCAGCACCGTAGGTCGCACCACCGCAGCACCGTAGGTCGCACCACCGCACGGCGTCACCACACCGGCACGCAGCACCGCCGTCCCCAATGACCCGGTTCGGGAGCCGCACAAGACGCGCGGGGCAGTCCTCTTGAGGGCTGCCCCGCGCGCCGTTCCCCCGCTGTGGCCACCGCCTCTGTGGCCATTTCCCAGCGCCGCCGGGACCATTGGTGGCAGTCTGCTGAGCAGTAGATACGTACAGCTATCAGCAGCCGGAGGTGCAGTTCCCGTGGCGTCCAGTGTCAATCCCACCGTCAGGCGACGCCGATTGGGCCAGGAGTTGCGCCGGCTCCGCGAGCTCAAGGGCATGACGGCCGAGGAGGTCGCCGAGCGCCTGCTCGTCTCCCAGTCGAAGATCAGCCGGCTGGAGAACGGCCGCCGCTCCATCAGCCAGCGCGACGTACGCGACCTGTGCGGGGTGTACGAGGTCGAGGACCACCGCATCGTGGACTCGCTGATGCAGATGGCCAAGGACTCACGCCAGCAAGGCTGGTGGCACGCCTTCGGCGACATCCCGTACAGCGTCTACATCGGCCTGGAGACCGACGCGGCCTCGCTGCGCGTCTTCGAGCCCCAGGTCGTCCCCGGGCTGCTGCAGACCCGGCCGTACGCGGAGGCGCTGATCAACGGCGCGCTGCCCGAGACGGCCGTGGCCGACGTCGAGAAGCGCGTCGGGGTGCGGATGCGCCGGCAGGACCGGGTCAACACCCCCGACGAGCCGCTCAGGCTCTGGGCCGTGGTCGACGAGGCCGCGCTGCGCCGCGTGGTGGGCAACAAGCAACTGATGCGGGAGCAGCTGGAGTATCTGGTCGAGCAGTCACAACTGCCGCACGTCACGGTGCAGGTGCTGCCTTTCGACATGGGCGCGCATCCAGGAATCAGCGGGCATTACGCGATTCTGGAATTCCCCGACACCTCGGATTCGAGCGTCGTCTACATCGAGGGCGTGACCAGCGATCTCTATCTGGAAAAGGCGAACGACGTGCACCGGTACAGCGTGATGTACGAGCATCTGCGCGCCCAGGCCCTGAACGTTGATCAAACACGCGCGTTCATCGCCGACATCGCCAAGGAATACGCCCGCTAGGGACCCACGCCCTCGCATCGGCAGCGAAGTTGGGCACCGTACACCCCAACTGCCGCAACGCGTAAGACTCTCCTGGCATATGTCACTCGAACGAGTGAACGCCTGTCCCGCACAACGAGTGAGGCGAGTAGCGTCGATCAAGCCAGCAAGACGTTGGCGCGATGTGATAACGCTGCTGAACCGGAGTGAACATGGCAATCATTCAGGGCGCTACGGACACGTGGACGAAGTCTTCGTACTCCGGCGGAAATGGCGCGTGCGTAGAGGTCAAGTCCCCCGAGGTCCAGGCCATCGCGGTCCGGGACTCCAAGGCCCCCGAGGGCCCCTCGATCTCTTTCGTCCCGACGTCATGGAACGCGTTCGTGCGCGATGTGAACTCGGGCGTGATTTAGTCCGGCACCGCTGACCGGGCCCTCTCGACCGATCGCCGTCTTGGCCGAGGGGGCCTTGTCACGTCTCACCTTCCTCTCGACCGCACGGGACCCGCATCCCGTGCGGTCGTTCGCGTACCCGGATACCTCTGGAAGCTGACGAAGTGCTCGTTCATGGTGGGGCGATCGTCGCGTGCACGACAACCGCCCCACACACCAAGAACAAGTAAAATCGTTCTGCTTTCTGACCTGAGTTCACACTCGTGACCGCAGAGACCCTTGACCCGCTGCTGCGACAGACGGTTCAATCCCCCAAGTCCCCCTTCCCGCACGGGACCCCGCATGCCGGACGTACCTGACGAAGAGCACCGGACGTTCACAAGGCGGACCCCTGGAGGGGGCATATGAACAGCCTCGACTGGGTCGTGCTCATCGCATACTTCGCTGTGATGGTCGCGATCGGTATCTGGTCGCACAAGCGCGTCGACAACGTCGGCGACTTCTTCACCGCGGGCGGCAAGATGCCGTGGTGGCTCTCGGGCATCTCGCACCACATGTCCGGCTACAGCGCGGTGATGTTCACCGGTTACGCCGGCATCGCCTACACCTACGGCGTCACCTCGTTCGCCACGTGGTCGTTCCCGATCGCCGTGGGCGTCGCGATCGGCGTCAAGCTCTTCGCGCCGCGGCTCAACCGGCTGCGCTCACGGCTGCACGTCGCCTCACCGCTCGAATATCTGAAGGAGCGCTACGACCTCAAGACCCAGCAGGCGCTGGCCTGGTCGGGGCTGCTGCTGAAGATCGTGGACGTGGGAGCCAAGTGGGCCGCCATCGCCACCCTGCTCTCCGTCTTCACCGGGCTCACCCTCACCCAGGGCATCCTCGTCACCGGCGCCATCACAGCCGTCTACTGCACGATCGGCGGGCTGTGGGCCGACGCGCTCACCGAACTCGGCCAGTTCATCATCCAGTTGTTCGCCGGTGTCGCGATGCTGATCGCCGTCATGGGCGAACTCGGCGGCTTCAGCTCGCTGTGGACGGTCTGGGACAAGCTGCCCGACGGCCACGGCAATCCGACGGCAGGCCCCTACACGGTGACCTTCCTCGTCGCGTTCCTCTTCATCAAGACCTTCGAGTACAACGGCGGCATGTGGAACCAGGCCCAGCGCTACATGGCCACCACCAGCGCCGCTGCGGCCAGCCGTTCGGCCCGGCTGTCGGCGATCCTGTGGCTGGTCTGGCCCGCCGTGCTGTTCTTCCCGATGTGGTGCGCCCCGCTCATCGTGCACGCGCAGAAGCCGGACGCCTCCGACTCGTACGCGCTGATGACCGAGAAGCTGCTGCCGCACGGGCTGTTGGGCCTGGTCGTCGTCGGCTTCTTCTCCCACACGATGGCGATGTGCTCGTCCGACGCCAACGCCATCTCGGCCGTCTTCACCCGCGACATCGCGCCCACCCTCTCGAAGGCGGCCCGCAGTTGGACGCAGCGCGCGGCACTGATCGCGGCGCGGCTGTCCACGATCTCGTTCCTCGCGCTGTCGATGGCGGTCGCCACCCAGGTCAACTCGCCGACGTTCAAGGACATCATCACCGTCGTGATCAAGTGGGTGGCGGGTCTGATGGGTCCGATCGCCATCCCGTTCATCCTCGGTCTGCTCAAGCCGTTCCGTAAGTCGGGACCGGTGGCGGCGATCATCAGCTGGGCGTCCGGACTCGTGGCCTTCTGGCTGGTCAACTACCCGATCAACTGGAGCGTCAACGGCGGGGTGCCGCTGGAGTACCAGGTGTCGGTGCCGTGCGCGCTCTCGCTCGTCCTCTACATCGTGCTCGGCCAGCTGCACCCGGAGGACACCCCGGAGCGCGACGTGCTGCTGGCCCGGATCAACGGCGAAGGGGACGGCGACGGTTCGGGCCTCGCGGCCGCAGGCGCCGGCATCCCGGCACCTGCCGGACCGGCCGACGCGACGACCGCGGGACGGGAGTCCGCGGGCGGCGTGGGAAGCACCGGTACGGAGAGCTGAGCCACCCGTCACAGCG
>NZ_JTIY01000001.1:2982967-3005534 GCF_000818175.1 Streptomyces sp. AcH 505 | reverse complement strand
CGGCTGGCCGCTGCCGTTCAGCCGCGCGGGTAGCGGGCCAGCCAGCCGGACGCGGCGACGCCGGGGCTGTGCAGTGCCGGGCCCTGGGTCATCTCCATCGCGAAGTCGTCGGCGATTTCCAGCAGCGTTCCGCGCCCTTCCAGTTCGGCCAGCCAGGCGGGCGGCAGCGCCGTCTCGCCGTGCATCGTGCCGAGCAGTGCCCCGCACAGGGTGCCGGTGGCGCCGGAGGGGCCGTCGTGGTTCACCGCGAGCCGCAGCCCGTGCCGGATGTCCTCGCCGACGAGCGCGCAGTAGACGGCGACGGCGAGCGCGTCCTCGGGCGCGTGCCCGTCGCCGAGCGCCGCGATCCTCCCCGGGCCGGGGATGCCCTGGCGTACCGCGCCGAGCGCCTGTCGGAGCGCCTGCGTCACCGGTTCGTGCCCGGGGCGTGCGGCGAGCAGGCCGAGGGTGCGCTGGACGGCAGCGTCGACGCTCTCGCCACGGGCCAGGCCGTGCACGATCACGGCGAAGGCACCCGCCGAGAGGTACGCGGCGGGGTGGCCGTGTGTCTGCGCCGCGCACTCCAGGGCGAGCTGGCAGACCAGTTGCGGCTCCCAGCCGACGAGCAGCCCGAACGGCGCCGAGCGTACGAGCGCGCCCGCGTCGCGCGCCGTGGGGTTCTTGGGCCGCTCCAGGGTGCCCATGTACTCGTCGCCGAGCCCGGAGAGACAGGAGCGGGTCGGGTCGCGGCGCGCGTACAGCCACTCCTCCTGGGCGAGCCAGCCGTTGTCCTTGCGGCGTACGTCGGGTCCCCAGTCGTGCTGGGTCGCCGCCCAGCGCAGATGCGCGCGGTGCACATCGGTCGGCGGGTGCCAGGCGCCGGTGTCCCTGCGCACCTGCGCGCGGATCAGTCCGTCCACGGTGAACAGGGTCAGCTGGGTGGCCGCCGTGACGGCGCCCCTGCGCCCGTACACGGGGACGAAGTCGACGACCGCGTCCGCCCCGTGCACCGCCCTGATCTCTTCGAGGCTCAGTCCGGCGACCCCCGCGCCCAGCGCGTCGCCGATGGCGCCGCCGAGCAGACAGCCCCGTACCCGGCTGCGGAAATCCTGCTGCTCGGCACGCCCCCAGACGGCTCCGGACGGAATGCTCATGCGCCCCTCCTGTCCCACGAGTGCCCCCGGAGCCGATGACGGCTGCGCAGCACTGTAATCGAACAGGAACTCCGGGTTGAGGGCGCGGATCAGCCGTCGTCCCTGCCCGGGGTCGCTACCCGGACACTTCACGCCCCGGCGGCAGCGGGTCCCCCGCCATCGCCACCGGATCCACCCAGTCGGCGAACTGCTGAGGCGTGATCCCGTGCCGCGCCGCGACCTCTTCGATCTCGTCGCCGGACGCGAGCGCGTCGGCGGTGATCTCCGCCGCCGCGTGGTACCCGATGTGCGGGGAGAGCGCGGTCGTCAGCATCACACTGCGCCGTACGTTCGCGGGGCCCGCGTCCGTCGCCGCCAGGCCCTGGAGGCACTGCCGGTTGACGTTCCATACGGCCGCCGACAGCAGCCGTACCGACTGCAGCGCGGCGTCGATGACGACCGGCATCATCACGTTCAGCTCCAGCACACTGCCGGTCTGCGCGAACGTGACGGCGGCGTCGTTGCCGACGACCCGCGCCACCACCATCGTCAGCGACTCGATCACCGACGGCGGCACCTTGCCGGGCATGATGCTGCTCGACACCCGCACGTCGGGCACCCGCAGTTCGCCGAGTCCGGCGCGCGGTCCCGTCGCCAGGAGCCTGATGTCGCAGCCGATCTTGTGCAGCGCCAGCGCGGCCGTGGTCACGGCGGCGTGCGCCGAGATCATGTCGTCCAGGGTGCTCTGGCCGCAGAAGTGGTTGTCGGTCTCCACGAAGCCGATGCCCAGCTCGGCGGCGAGCCGGGCGCAGGTGCGCGCGGCGAACTCCGGGTGCGCGTTGAGCCCCGTACCGACCGCCGTACCGCCGAGCGGCAGCTCGGACAGTCCGGTGATCGCGGCCTCGATCCGCCGCCGCGCCCGGGCGACCTGTCCCGCGTAGCCGTGGAACTCCTGGCCGAGCCGCATCGGGGTGGCGTCCTGCAGATGCGTCCTGGCGACCTTCAGCACGTCCCAGAACTCGACGGCCTTCGCGGCCAGTTCGGCTTCGAAGGCGTCAAGTGCGGGCAGCAGCTGCGTGCGCAGCGCGACCGCCGTCGCGATCCGCATCGCCGTCGGCACGACATCGTTGGACGACTGGCAGCGGTTGACGTGCTCGTGCGGCAGCAGCTCCACCGGCGGCTCGGCGCGGCGGGCGAGTTCCGCGATGACCTCGTTGGCGTTCATGTTGCTCGACGTCGCCGAGCCCGTCTGGTAGACGTCCACGGGGAACTGGTCCCACAGCTCCCCGTCCAGCAGCAGATCGACCGCGGCGACGATCGCCTTCGCCTGCGCGTGACTGATCAGCCCCAGCTCCACGTTGGCCTGCGCCGCCGCGCGTTTGACCCGTACCAGCGCGGTGAGGAATTCCTCCGGCATCGGGACGCCGCTGACCGGGAACGCCAGGACCGCGTGCCCGGTCGCCTCCCCCCACAGCTGATCGGCTTCCGGTACGTCGCTCATGACAGCGCCGACGTCTGCCGCGCCGCCGACTCCAGGAAGGACGGCAGGATCTCCACGCCCCAGCCCGGCGCGTCGGAGATCTCCACGAAACCGTCCTTCACCACGGGCACCGGTGCGAAGAACTGCGAGCCGGCCTGCTCGATCGACCACTCCTGCAACTGCGTACAGGCCGGCATGGCCAGCACCAGATGCGCGGTGAACATCGGGATCAGCGAGTGGCCCGAGGAGTGCGGTGTGCAGGGGATGCCCGCCGTGTCGGCCAGCTCGGCGACGCGCCTGGCCCGGCTCAGACCGCCGATGTAGCAGACGTCCGGCTGGATCACGTCGACCAGCCGCTCGGCGATCATCCGCCGCACGATCTCCAGCGAGAACTCCTGCTCGGCCGCTCCGATGGGCAGGTCCAACTGCTGGGCCACATACCCCATGTTGTCCAGTTCCCAGCTGGGGTTCGGCTCCTCCAGGTGGTAGAAGCCGTACTCCTCCAGCCGGCGGCCGACCATGACGGCGCCGCCGGGCGAATACGCGCCGTTGGCATCGGCGTTGAGCAGGAACGCGTCCCCGAAGGTCTTGCGCATGGCCGGTACGAGAGCGGCGGTGCGGCCGTTCCACAGCTCGGCGTCCCGGCCGTTGCGCACCCCCACCTTGATCTTCGCCGCCGTGAAGCCGTAGTTCTCGACGGCGTCGCCGATGCGCCGCAGCTCGTCCTCGACCGGGGTCTCGCGGCTCATGCTGGACGCGTACACCCCCACCTTGTCGCGGAACTTGCCGCCGAGCAGCCGGTACACGGGCTGTCCCGTGGCCCGGCCCTGAAGGTCCCACAGTGCGGTGTCGATACCGCTGATCGCCCGCATCAGGAATCCGCCGAGGTACTTGTACTCCGCGCGGACCGCCTTCTCGACCAGTGTGGCGATGTCCCACGGGTTACGGCCGAGGAAGTGCTTCGCGACCAGCCGGTGCAGGACCTGGGCGGTGATCTCCGGCTCCGAAGGGGCGGTCTGGCCGTAGCCGAACTGCCCGTCGTCCGTACTGACCTTGACGACGCAGACGTTGCCGGAGATATAGGTCTCGACCGAGGAAATCAACTGACTTCAGCCTTTCATTCCGGACATGACGACGCCCTGCACGAAGTACCGCTGGGCGAGCAGGAAGACCACGAAGATCGGGATGATGGTGAGCGTCGCCGCCGCCATCAGCCCCGGGGTGTTGGTGAAGAACTCCCCCTGGAACAGGGCGAGGGCGACGGGCAGGGTCTGCAGGTCGGGCGAGTTCAGGAAGACCAGCGGGCCCAGCAGGTCGTTCCAGGAGTCCACGAAGGTGAACAGCGCCACCGTCGCGAGGGCCGGCTTGGCGAGCGGCAGCATGACCCGCCGGAAGGTGGTGAAGACGGAGGCGCCGTCGATCCTGGCAGCCTCCTCGATCTCCTTGGGGATGCCCAGGAAGAACTGGCGCATCAGGAACGTGCCGAACACCGGCGTCATCACCCGCGGCACCCAGAGCGGGTAGTGCGTGTCGACCCAGCCGAAGTCCCGGAAGACCACGTACTGCGGGATCAGATAGACGATGCCCGGGATGAGGGCCGAGCCCAGCACCACAAGGAACAGGACGTCCCGCCCGGGGAACTTGATCCGCGCGAAGCCGTACCCGGCGAGGGACGCCACCACGAGCAGCCCGACCACATTGAGGAAGGCGAGCTTGACGCTGTTCCAGAAGTAGCGCGGCAGCACGTCGATCGCCTGCCGGTAGCCCTCGAGCGTCGGGTGGCGCGGGATGACGGACGTCGCGTCCGACAGCGACTCGGGGCCGCTCTTGAGCGAGGTGCCGATCATCCAGAGCAGCGGGAAGAGGAAGCCGAGCCCCAGGACCGTGAGGAAGGCGTAGTAGATGCCACGCAGGACCTTCTGGTTCTGCAGTGCGCCGGCGACCGTGCGGCCGCCGCTCTCTGTCGTGCCGGTCGCGCTCACCCGTAGAACACCCACCTTCGTTGCAGTCTCCATTGAATGACCGTCAGTGCGGCGATGACCAGGAACAACAGCCAGGCCATGGCGGACGCGTAGCCCAGCTCGCCGTCGGCGAAGGACGTGTTGAAGAGCTGGAGCATGTACGTGTTGGTGTCGTTGCCCGGGCCGCCCTTGGTCATCACGTAGACGATGCCGAAGACCTGGAAGCTGGCGACGAACTGGCTGATGCTGACGAAGAACAGCGAGGGCGTCAGCAGCGGCAGGGTGATGCTGAAGAACCGCCGCGCCCTGGAAGCGCCGTCGAGGCTCGCCGCCTCGTACAGCTCGGCGGGGATGGCCTGGATGCCCGCCATGAGCACGATCATCGGGTAGCCGACGCCCTGCCAGACGCTGACGAAGATGACCGCGATCAGCGCCCAGGGTGACGTGACCAGCCAGTCGGGGCCGTCGATGCCCAGATGGGCGAGGAGGGTGTCGAAGACGCCGTCCTGCCCCGAGTAGAGCCGGAACCACACGACGCTCACCGCGACGACGTTCGCCACGTACGGGACGAAGAACGCCAGCCGGAACACCGTCATGATCCGCCGCTGCGGGCTGACCAGCGTCGCGAGGCACAGCGCGAGGATCATGGTGAGCGGTATCGCGCCCAGCATGAACAGCAGCGTGTTCGTGACGACGGTGTGGAACAGCGTGTCGTGCAGGATCAGTTTGCTGTAGTTCGCGAACCCCACGAAATGGCGGGAGTTGAAGCCGTCCCAGTCGGTGAACGACGAGTAGGTCGTGACCGCCATGGGGTAGAGGTGGAAGACGCCGATGCCGAGCATCAGCGGCGCGACGAAGGCGTATCCGACGAGATTGCGGCGCTTGCGTCCCGGCGCGCGCCGCACCTTGCGCGGGGGCGTGCCCTGCGTCGGCGTGTTCCGCGCGGGCATGTTCTGCGTCGGCGTGTTCACAGACATGGGCTCATCCGATGATCTCCTGGATCTGCGGGCGGAGCTTGTTCAGCACATCGGGCGCCGAGGCACGGCAGTTGCGTACGTCGTCCAGGGCGGGCCGGTAGATCTGGAGCGCCTGCTGGACCTCCACCACCCGGCCGGGCAGTACGGCGTGGTTGGCGGCCTCCAGCACCAGGCCCATGTTCTGCGGTCCGCCGTCACTCCCGCCGCCCGCCATGTGGTCGGCGGCCGAGCGCAGTCCGGGGACGAAGGCGCCGGCCTCGGCGAAGGCCGTGGCGCCCGGGGTCGTGGTGAGGTAGTTCAGCAGCTGCCACGCGGCCTCTTTGTGGGCGGCCTTGGCGGGGATCGCGAACACCAGCTGGTTGGCGTAGGTCTGTTGCCTGACCTGCCCCGGGATCGGGGCGATGTCCCACTCGAAGTCCTTGACGTTCTGCTGGAAGAAGTCGACGAAGGTGGAGACCCGCTGGATCATGCCGATCTGCCCGGCCGCGAACATCTCCGCGCCCCTGCCGCTCTGTTGCAGCTCGGACCAGCGGGGCTGGGCGTCGTGCGCGCAGGTGAGGTCGGCGACGAACTGGTAGCCGGCGGCGTCGGGCGGGTCGGCCAGCGTGAACCGCTTGCCGTCCTTCGACCAGCGGCCGGTGCCCCCGTTGTTGACCGTGTAGATCATCTCGAAGCCCGCGTCGTCGAGGACGCACGCGCCCCAGCGCTTGCCGGGGATGGAGAGCTTCTTGGCCGCGGCGAGGAAGTCGTCCCACTTCCAGCCCTCGTCGGTCCAGCTGACCGGCGGGAGGGGGACGCCCGCCTCCTTGAACATGGTCTTGTTGTAGAAGATCACCCGGGGCTGCATACCGAGGCTCCAGCCAACGTAAGAGCCGTCGGGCTGCCGGGCGTTGTTGTAGACCGTGGTGAAGTAGTCGGCCTCCTGGAGACCGCTGTCCCGCATGAAGTCCCGCAGGTCGTGCAGCCGGCCCGTCTTGGCGTACGAGGCGACGAAGTCGTCGTCGATGCGCATGATGTCCGGCGGGTTGCTCGCGCCGAGCACCGTCCGGCACTTGACCCAGTAGTCCGTTCCCGAAGCGGCGAACTGGTACTTGATCTTCTTGCCCGACTGCTTCTCGAAGGCGTCGAACACCTTCGGGTAGGGCGACCCGTCGAGCGCTTCCCAGTTCATCAGCGTGATGGTCGAGTCGTCCGATGCGGAGGCGCTGCCGCCGCAGCCGGCGACCGCCGCCCCTGCTGCCAGTCCGCCGATCCCTGACAGCACCTTTCTGCGACTGATTCCTGTCATCTACGTCGTCACTCCTGTGGGTCTTCACTCCCGTTCCGACGAACACGCACGCCATACAGCGGCGATGTTTCGGCCACGAGCACGAAACGTAGGGCATACCTTTTGGTTCCACAAGGCGGTCAATCACTTCCGCCTGACGAAAGATATCGATTTCGCTTCGGAGCAAACTAATCCGTGTCGAGGGTCTTGCGAGGGGGCGGGAACGGGGTTGAACTGGCAGTTCGGCGCAGAAATGCCTCGACCGGGATCCGGTCGCGCATGTCGAAAGTTTCGGCAACCTGCCCGAAACTATGTAGGCGTCCGGGGGCACAAAAATGGCCACCGACCCGGATCGACATCCGGATCGGCGGCCACGGGGGCGGTACGTCGGTCAGTCGCTCACCAGCGGCAGCAGTTCGGGCAGATGACCGTCGGATGCGGCAGCCGCCCGTACCCGCTCGTCCGGCACCTCCCCGTACAGCGTCGTCCGGGGCTTCGCCGGCCGGCCGGCCGCCTCAGCGATGGCGACCAGGTCCTTGACCGAGCGGTACGAGCCGTAACTCGACCCGGCCATCCGGGAGATGGTCTCCTCCATCAGCGTGCCGCCCAGGTCGTTGGCGCCCGAGCGGAGCATCTCGGCCGCGCCCTCCGTGCCCAGCTTCACCCAGCTGGTCTGGATGTTGGTGATGTGCGGGTGCAGCAGCAGCCGCGCCATCGCCATCACCGCGCGGTTGTCACGGTCCGTGGGACCGGGCCGCGCGATGCCCGCCAGATAGACGGGCGCGTTGGTGTGGATGAAGGGCAGCGTCACGAACTCCGTGAAACCGCCCGTCTCCTGCTGGATACCGGCCAGCGTCCGCAGATGGCCCAGCCAGTGGCGCGGCTGGTCGACGTGCCCGTACATCATCGTGGAGCTGGAGCGGATGCCCAGCTCGTGGGCGGTCTTGACCACCTCGATCCAGGTCGCCGTCGGCAGCTTGCCTTTGGTGAGGACCCAGCGCACCTCGTCGTCCAGGATCTCCGCGGCCGTGCCGGGGATCGAGTCGAGTCCCGCCTCCTTGGCGGCGGTCAGCCACTCGCGGATCGAAAGGCCCGTGCGCGAGGCGCCGTTGACGACCTCCATCGGGGAGAACGCGTGCACATGCATCCCGGGGACGCGCTTCTTCACCGCGCGCGCGATGTCGAAGTACGCGGTGCCCGGCAGGTCCGGGTGGATACCGCCCTGCATGCACACCTCGACGGCGCCCACCTCCCACGCCTGCGCCGCCCGGTCCGCGACCTGGTCGAGCGAGAGGGTGTACGCGTCGGCGTCGGTACGGCGCTGCGCGAACGCGCAGAACCGGCAGCCGGTGTAGCAGACGTTGGTGAAGTTGATGTTGCGCGTGACGATGTACGTTACGTCGTCACCGACCACGTCACGGCGCAGCTCGTCCGCGATCCTGGTCAGCGCGTCCAGCGCCGGCCCGTCGGCGTGCAGCAGCGCCAGCGCCTCGTCGTCGCTGAGCTTCGTCGGGTCGTCCGCGGCCTGCGCCAGCGCCTGCTTCACGTCCCCGTCGATCCGCGAGGGCACCATCCCGGGCGCGGCGGCCTCGCGCAGCGCGTCCCAGTCCCCGTACACGTCCTGGAAGTCCTCGCGGCGGTCCGACGTGCGGCCCTCGGTGTCGATCGTGACGTGCAGATCGGTACGGCCGGTCGCCGTGAACCCCTCGTCGGGCTCCTGCCAGGGCAGCCCCACCGGGTTGACGCCCTCGCGCGCGAGACCGGTCTCCTCGTCGGCCAGCGCCCGTACGTGCGGCATCAGCCGGGGGTCCAGCCACGGCTCGCCGCGCTGGATGAACTCCGGGTAGATGGTGAGCCGTTCGCGCAGCTCGAAGCCGGACTCGGCCGTACGCGCGGCCAGTTCGTCGATGTGCGGCCAGGGCCGCTCCGGGTTGACATGGTCCGGGGTCAACGGCGAGACCCCGCCCCAGTCGTCGATCCCCGCGCCGATGAGCAGCGCGTACTCGGCGTCGACCAGATTCGGCGGCGCCTGGATACGGGCCGAAGGGCCGAGGATGTGCCGCGCGACCGCGACGGCCGCCGCCAACTCCTCCAACTCGGCGTCCGGCATGCCGCGCATGGCCGTGTCGGGCTTGGCGCGGAAGTTCTGGACGATGACTTCCTGGATGCCGTGATAGGCGCGCGCCGTCCTGCGCAGCTCGAACAGCGAGTCGGCGCGCTCCTCGTACGACTCCCCGATGCCGATCAGGATCCCGGTCGTGAACGGGACGTTGGAGCGGCCCGCGTCCTCGATGACCCGCAGCCGAACGGCGGGCTCCTTGTCCGGCGAACCGTGGTGCGGACCGCCGGGCTCGGACCACAGCCGGGTCGCCGTGGTCTCCAGCATCATCCCCATGGAGGGCGCGACGGGCTTGAGCCGCTGGAGGTCGGTCCACGACATCACGCCCGGGTTGAGGTGCGGCAGCAGCCCCGTCTCCTCCAGGACCCGGATCGCCATCGCCCGTACGTAGGCGAGCGTGTCGTCGTACCCCTCGGCCTCCAGCCACTCCCGGGCCTCCGGCCAGCGGTCCTCCGGCCGGTCGCCGAGCGTGAACAGGGCCTCCTTGCAGCCCATCGCGGCGCCCTGCCGGGCGATGTCCAGGACCTCGTCGGGCGAGAGGAACATGCCGTGCCCGGCGCGGCGGAGCTTGCCGGGGACGGTGACGAAGGTGCAGTAGTGGCATTTGTCGCGGCACAGCCGCGTCAGCGGGATGAACACCTTGCGGGAGTACGTGATCACGCCGGGCCGCCCGACGGCGGCGAGACCGGCGTCACGGACCTTGGCGGCGGACGCGGTGAGATCGGTGAGGTCGTCGCCGCGGGCCTGGAGCAGTACGGCAGCCTCGGCGACGTCCAGCGCGACACCGTCCCGCGCCCGTTTGAGGGCGCGCCGCATGGAGTTGGCGGTCGGTGGTCCGGCGGGTCCGGCGGGCTGGTCGGTCCCGGAATCCTCAGGCACGCGCGTAGTCATCCTTCGAGGATACGTACGGCGCCGGGTTCTGATCGGTGACGAGCCTGGTCAGAGACGCAGCTCACCGTACGGGGTCGCCGTCCGGCGGGGGTGCGGGTCTTGGTTGCGGTTGTTGCCGGGTGCCGCTCCGGGGTCGTGTCCTGCGCGGTGTCGCCGTCCGGCACGGGGTCGCCGTCCGGCGCGGCTCGGGGTGCGGGGTTGTGGTTGCCGTTGTTGCCGGGGGCCGTTCCGGGGTCGTGTCCTGCGCTGCATGATTTACGGCGCGTACTCGCCTGACGCGGAGCCACCGCCGAGACGCGCCACAAATCACGCTCTACGCTCCGGACACCACCCCTGCACGACCCCCTTCAGCCCCCGCCTGATCCGGCCGCTGCCCCGACCCGCGACGGAACGCGGCCCGGTCGGCGACGGCCGTCCGCCTGCCGGAAACCGGCCGACCCCCTTGCCTTGCGGTGGGGTTCACCGCCCGGCACAACAGTGGCAGCTGACCGCGTCCAGACCTCCCGGGAGTCGCCGGCATGACCGAAAATGACAATGCGGATAAAGAGTCGTCAACCGGATCCCTCGGCAGGAGAGGTCTCATGGTGACGGGAGCCGCCGCCGCGCTTACGTTGTCCACTGTGAGCTTCGCGAACGCCGCACCCGCTGCCGGTGCCGCCGGCGGTGCCGGGACCGGTGCCGGTCGGACCACGACCAGGACCGTCACCGGCACGCTGCCGCCCGGCTCCCCCGACTTCGTCCATCTGCCCGTCGAGGTACCGCGCGGGATCAGCGAGATCCGCGTCGCGTACAGCTACGAGCGGCCCGCCGTCCCGGCCGGCACCCAGGGCAACGCCCTCGACATCGGCATCTTCGACGAGCGCGGCACCGATCTCGGCGGCCGGGGCTTCCGCGGCTGGTCGGGCGGCGCGCGCACGGAGTTCTTCCTCCGCGCCGACGAGGCGACGCCCGGCTACATCGCGGGCCCGGTGCGCGCCGGGACCTGGCACATCGCGCTCGGCCCCTACACGGTGGCGCCGCAGGGCCTCGCGTACTCGATCACCATCACGCTCACCTACGGCCCCACGGCGGCCACCCCGAAGCCGGTCTACCCGCCGGAGCGCGCCAAGGGCCGCGGCAGGGCCTGGTACCGGGGCGACTGCCATCTGCACTCCGTGCACTCCGACGGCAAGCGCACCCCCGCCGAAATCGCGGCACTGGCCCGCGCCGCCGGACTCGACTTCATGCACAGCAGCGACCACAACACGTACTCGGCGCACGGCGCGTGGGACGGCCTGTGGGACGACGACCTGCTGATCCTCGTCGGCGAGGAGATCACCACCCGCAACGGCCACGTCCTCGCCATCTCCACCGACCCGGGCACTTTCATCGACTGGCGCTACCGCGCACGCGACAACCGCTTCGGCCACTACGCGCGCGAGGTACGCCGCGCCGGCGGCCTGGTCGTACCCGCGCACCCGCACTCCACCTGCATCGGCTGCAACTGGAAGTTCGGCTTCGGTGACGCGGACGCCGTCGAGGTCTGGAACGGCCCCTACACCGTGGACGACGAGGTCTCCCTCGCCGACTGGGACAACAGCCTCGTGACCTCGGCCCGTTCGGGCCGCGCCTGGACGCCCGCGATGGGCAACAGCGACGCGCACCGGGACCCCGACGCCATCGGCACCCCGCAGACCGTCGTCCTGGCCGACGACCTCTCCCGCACGGCGATCCTGGCCGGTCTGCGCGCCGGGCACAGTTACGTCGCCGAATCGGCGAAGGTGTCACTCACCTTCGGCGCTTCGGGCGGCCGCGGCAAGCACGCCGGCATCGGCGACCGGCTGCGGGTCGACGAGAAGGACAGCGTGACAGTACGGCTGGACGTGACCGGCGCCCCCGGCTGCACGGCCCAGTTCGTCACCGACCAGGGCACGCTCTACACCGCGCCGCTGCCGGAGTCGGGCGCGGGCACGGTCGAGTGGACGACGACGGCCTCGTACGCGAGTTACGTACGCGCCGAGGTCCGCCACGCGCCGACGGTCCCGGGGCTGCCGGGCCCGCTGGCGGCGTTCACGAACCCGGTGTTCCTGGGCGAGTGACGGTGGAGTGCCGCTTCAGCCTCGGGTGGCCACGTCGGCTCTGGGGTGGCACGTCAGCCTTGGGGTGGCACGTCAGCCTTGGGGTGGCACGTCAGCCTTGGGCGGTGGGCCGTACGACGAGTTCGTTGACGTCCACGTCGAGGGGCTGCCCGACGGCGTAGTTGACCGCTTCCCCGATCGCCGCCGCGGGGATCGCGATCCCCATGCTGCCGCGGACGGCCTCCCGCACGCCGGGGTCGCTGATGCCGTCGGTCAGCTCGCTGCTGGTGAGCCCCGGGCAGACGACGGTGACCCGCAGGTCGCGGCTCTCCTGCCGCAGCCCCTCGGAGATCGCCCGCACCGCGAACTTGGTCGCGCTGTAGACGGCGGCCGTGGGGTCGACGCGGAGGCCGGAAACGGACGCGATGTTCACCACGTGCCCCGAGCCCTGGGCGCGCATCAGGGGCAGCACGGCGGCGATACCGTGCAGCACGCCCCGGATGTTGACGTCGATCATCAGGTCCCACTCGTCGGTCTTGAGTGCGTCCAGCGGGGACAGCGGCATCACCCCCGCGTTGTTGACCAGCACGTCGACCCGGCCGTACCGGTCGTGCGCGGCCCCGACGAAGGACCGCATGCTGTCGGCGCTGGTCACGTCCAGCTCGTGGTGGTCGGCGGCGCCGCCTGCGGCCCGGATGTCCTCGGCCACGGCGGCGATCCGGTCGGCGCGCCGGGCGCCGAGGACCACCCGGTGGCCGGAGGCGGCAAGCCGCCGGGCGATGGCTTCGCCGATGCCGCTGCTGGCACCGGTGACGAGGACGACCTTGCTGTTGGGGGACATACGGCACCTTCGGGACGTTCTGGAGCGGGCGGACGGTCCGAGCATGCGCCGGATCGGGCCGCCGAGGCAGGGCGACACTTCCTGGGTGCGGCACTCCTAGGTCGTGTCCTAGGACCGCCCGCCCCACCGCCGTACACCCGGACGTAGGATTTACCCATGAGTGGTGACGAACTGGGCCAATTCCTCCGGGCGTGGCGCGCCCGGGTGACCCCCGCCGACGTGGGGTTCCCCGGTTCGGGCCCGCGCCGGGTGACGGGGCTGCGCCGCGAGGAGGTCGCCGTGCTGGCCGGCGTCAGCGCCGACTACTACGCGCGGCTGGAGCAGGGCCGCGAGCGCTCCCCTTCGGGCCAGGTCGTGGATGCCATCGCCCGCGCCCTGCGGCTGGACGCCGACGCGCACTGGCACGCGTACCGGCTGGCGGGGCTCACCCCGAAACAGCCGTCGAGCGGTCCGGCGGGGTCGGTGGACCCCGCGCTGCTCCAGCTGATGGACGCCTTCCCGACGGCCGTCGGGTACGTGATCAACCGCCGCATGGACGTCCTCGCCGCGAACGCGCTCGCCACCGCGCTTCTCTCCCCCCTGTCCGACCCGCACCACATGGTGTGGTCCCTCTTCCACGACCCCGCCGCCAGGCAGCTTTTCGCCGACTGGCCGACCGTCGCACGCGACACGGTCGAGGCGCTGCGGCTCGCTGCGGGACACGGCAGGAGCGGCGGCCCCGAGGACGCCGAGACGGCGGCGATGATCGCGATGGTCGACGAACTCCGTTCCGACAGCGAGGAGTTCGCCGCGCTGTGGGCGGACCACACGGTCAGCAGCCTCGGCCGGAAGACCAAGGTGTTCAACCATCCGGTGACCGGCCGGATGACCCTGACCTACCAGACCTTCGACGTGCAGAGCACGCCCGGCCAGCACCTCCTCGTCGGCACGGCGGAGCCGGGCAGCCCGGACGCCGCAGCCCTCGCGCGCCTGCTCCCGGCACTGCCGACCGCCCTGCCGTCCCCACCGACCGCCCTGCCGTCCCCACCAGCTGTCCTGCCGTCCCCACCGGCCGCATCGCCGCCGGGAAGCCCGGACGAGCGGGGCACGTCACCCGGCGGCAGCGGCGCGGTGCCGGAACACGTGCCGGTACGTCTGCGGTGAGACCGTCGTCGTCCTGCTGAAGTGGTAGCGCAGGTTGGTCGCCGAACCGAAGCCGGTACGCCGCGCGACGACCTCCACCGGCTCGTCCGTGGTCTCCAGCAGCTCCTGCGCGAAGCGCACCCGCTGCTGGAGCACCCACTGCAACGGTGTCGTGCCCATCGTCTCGCGGAACCGGCGGGCGAAGGTGCGCTCACCGAGCTGCGCCTCCCGCGCCAACCGCCGTACGGTCAGCGGCTCGTGGAGGTTGCCCCGTGCCCAGCGCAGTACGGGTTCGAGCCCCGCGTCCTCCGTCGGCCGCACCAACGGGGTGACGTACTGCGTCTGCCCGCCCTCCCGGTGCGGCGGTACGACCATGCGGCGCGCCACCTCGTTGGCGACCGCCGAGCCGAAGTCGCCGCGCACCAGATGCAGGCACAGGTCGACGGCGGCGCCGCTGCCCGCCGAGGTCAGGACCGTGCCGTCCTCGGTGTAGAGGGCGGAGGGCCGGAAGTCGACGTCGGGGAAGCGGTGCCCGAAGTCGCCCGTGTTCATCCAGTGCGTCGTGGCGGCCCGCCCCTTCAGCACGCCGGCCTGCGCGAGTACGTAGGCGCCACTGCACAGCGACACGATCCGGCGGCCGAGACCATGCGCGGCGCGCACCGCTTCCAGCAGGCCCTGAGGCGGCGCGAGTTGTACGCGGCGTGCGCAGGCGGCGACGATCACGGTGTCCGCGGCCGCCAGGTCGTCCAGACCGTACGGGGTGTCGACGCGCAGCCCGGCCGCCGTGCGCAGCGGCCCCGGCTCGGCGGCGCACAGGCGCAGTTCGTACCAGGGCGAGACGAGGTCGTCGCGGACGACGCCGAAGACCTCGCAGGGGATGGCCAGTTCGAAGATGGGCGCGGCGTCGGTGACGGCGAGGGCGACGACGTGGGGACGGCCGGGGCGATCGGCACGGCTGGTGGCGCTCATGGCGGTAATTATGCGTACCCTGTCGTTTCTGCCGATGGCCGGTGGCGGCGGAGGCCGTGAAGCTGGCCCTCATGACCAGCGAAACAGCCGTCCCCGGCCCTTCCGCCGCCGGTACCGTCGCCGTCGGCCGGCTCAGCACCCTCCAAGGCGCCGCCCTCTACGTAGGGGCCGTACTGGGCACGGGTGTCATCGCCCTGCCCGCACTCGCCGCCGAGACGGCGGGTCCCGCTTCGCTGCTCGCCTGGCTGGCGCTGGTCGTCCTGTCGGCGCCGCTCGCCGCGACGTTCGCAGCGCTGGGTGCCCGCTACCCCGACGCCGGAGGCGTCTCGACGTACGCCCGGCTGGCCTTCGGCGACCGTACGGCGGCGACGGTCGGCTGGTGCTTCTACCTCGCCGTACCGCCGGGCGCGAGCGCCGCGGCGCTCTTCGGCGGTGCGTACGTCTCGTCGGCGCTCGGTGGCGGCACCCCGACCACCGTCATCACGGCGGCGGCGCTGATGGTGGTCGTCACGGTGGCCAACGCCGTCGGCCTCCAGGTGACGGGCCGGATCCAACTCGCCCTGGCCGCGCTGCTCGTCGTCCTGCTGCTGCTCGCGGTCGGGCTGTCGCTGCCGCATGCGCACACGGCGAACCTCCACCCGTTCGCGCCGCACGGCTGGACGGCGGTCGGTCCAGCGGCGGCGCTGCTGGTCTGGAGCTTCGCAGGGTGGGAGGCGATCACCCACCTCGCGGCCGAATTCCGGCGCCCGGAGCGGGACTTGCCCCGGGCGGCCGGGATCGCCGTCGTGGTGGTCGGGGTGCTGTATCTGGGCGTCGCCTTCGCCGTCGTCACCGTACTCGGCCCGTCGGCCGCCCGATCGGACGCGCCGCTCGGCGAGTTGATGGCGCGGGGCATCGGCGGGAACGCGCGGTACCTCGCGGCGGCGGCAGCCGTGCTGCTGACGCTCGGCGCGATGAACGCCTACTACGCGGGCGCTGCCAAACTCGGCGCCGCCCTCGGCAGGGACGGGGCGCTGCCCGGCTGGCTGACGCGCGGCAGCGTGGTCGGCGAGGTGCCGAGGCGCAGCCTCGCGGTCGTATCGGCCCTGGGGTTCTGCGCGTTGGCCGGGGTGAGCCTGGCGGGGGTCGGCCCCCGGCCGCTGGTACTGATGACGACGGGCTCGTTCGTGGCGGTGTACGCGATCGGTGTCGCCGCGCTGGTCGCCGTGGTGGCCCTGCTCGTGATGTCGGGCGTCTATCTGCTCTGGCCGCTGGTGGTGACGGGCGGTGCGCTGCTGTATCTGCGGCTGAACCGGAAGGTGTGCGGGACAGCGGGCGGGGCGGCGGGCGGGACAGCGGGCGGGGCGGCCCGGACGTGAGGTCCGGACCGCCCCGTCTCTTCTGGATGTTCTGTCGGCTGTTCTTTCGGCTGTTCTACCGGCTACGAAGCCTTGTTACGGCGCCTTGTTGTAGACGGCGACGTAGTCGATGTTCATCTGACCACCGGAAATCGTGGCGGCGTTGGGTCCGCCCCCGAACGCGCCGGGGAAGCCGCCGCCCATGGCGAGGTCGTAGATGATGAAGAACGGGTGGTCGACGGCCTTCGCCCAGGTGTCGGCGTCCACAGCGGTGGCGTCGAGCGTGTAGTAGTTGTCACCGTCGAGGTACCAGCGGATCTGCTCGGGTGAGGTCGAGCGGTCGATCTGCACCGCGTACGTGTGGTAGCCCGACTGGCAGCCGGGGCAGGCGTGTTCACCGCTGCCGATACCGCTGGACTCGTTGCACGGTCCGCCCGGCGAGACCCCGCAGTGCAGGGTGCCGAAGACCGAGCTGCGGCCGTTGACGTCCTCCAGGATGTCCACCTCGCCGGAGGTCGGCCAGGTGGTGCCGGTCCGCAGGGGCTGGCCCAGCATCCAGAACGCCGGCCAGTAGCCCGCGCCGTTCTCGGTGGTGACGTCCGGCTGCTGGATGGACGACTCCATCATGACGACGCCACCGGGAGGCGCGCCGAACGAGTCGTCCTGCGTCTCGATCCGGCCAGAGGTCCAGCCGGTGTTGGGGTCGGTGCCGTCGTGCAGGGCGCGCAGGACGAGGTGCCCGTTGCCGTCGTGGAAGACGTTGGCCGTGCTGTCGGTCATCGTCTCGATCTCGCCCGTACCGAAGTTGCTGCCGGGGCCGGTGTCGTACTTCCACGTACCGGTGTCGACGCCGGTGTCGGCCGGGCCGTCGAACTCGTCGCTCCACGTGGTGGTGAAGCCCGAGGGCGGCGCGGGTACGGCGGCCGGGGCCGCGGCCGCCTTCGCCACGACGGGCGCTTCCGCGGGGGTGGCGGCGCCACCGGTCGGCGCGACGGCTGCGAGGCCGGCCACGCCGAGGGCGCCGACGGTCAGCGCGGTGAGGACGATCCGCGCCCGGGAGCGGCGCGGCCGGCGGCCGTCGCTGCCTGGTTGGAGCTGATGGTGTCCGCTGAACATGCGAGTTCTCCTGTTCCGAATGGGCTCAGTCGTGCGGGCCCATGTGGGGGGAATCGAAGCCGCCGTCGCCTGCCGGGTGGGGACCGTGTGCAGGGCGGACGGCGTGTGCACGGTGGGGGCGTGCACGGATCGAACTCTGTGACTCTCCAACTCTGTTCAGTTGTCTGACTCTGTTCAGGTAGCTGACTCTGTTCAGGTAGCTAACTCTGTTCAGGTAGTTGAGAGCGCTCTCTCAGCATGTGATTTCTAGTGCCCCCACCGCAGCGCGTCAAGCGGTTGGACAGCAGCGCCATGTCAGTACGGTCGCGGCGGCGGAAAATACCGAGCGCCCGGACGCGGTCGGCGGCTAGGGTCGCCGTCATGTCTTGCGCCTTCTTCGTAAAGCTGCGCCGCGCATGCGGCGAGCTGGTCTGATTCCCTCTCCATCGCTCAGCTCCGCCGCGTAACGAGTCCTCGCCGGTGCGGTGTTCCGTACTGCCCCGCCCCGGCTCCGAAGATTCCACGCGGAGCACTCCCATGCATCAGCCCTATCCGGGCGGCCGACACGAGCTCGGCCAGAACTTCCTCACCGACCGCGCCGTCATTGCCGCCATCGCTGACAAGGTGGCCGACTCCGTCGGCCGTACGAGCAGCCGGATCGTCGAAATCGGCCCAGGCGACGGCGCGTTGACCGTCCCGTTGAGCCGGCTCGGCCACCCGATCACGGCGATCGAGATCGACCCGCGCCGCGCCCGCCGCCTGCACAGCCGTACCCCCGGCCATGTCACCGTCGTATGCGACGACATCCTGCGCTGCGCGCTGCCGCGGGACCCGTACGTACTCGTCGGGAACCTGCCGTTCCATCTCACGACCGCGATCGTCCGGCGCGTACTCGCAGCCGACCACTGGCAGTCGGCCGTCCTGCTGGTCCAGTGGGAGGTCGCGCGGCGCAGGGCCGGGGTGGGCGGCGCGAGCATGATGACCGCGCGCTGGTGGCCCTGGTACGACTTCGCCCTGCACTCCCGCGTCCCGGCCCGCGCCTTCCGTCCCGTGCCGTCGGTCGACGGCGGACTGCTCACGGTGCACCGCAGACCGCGACCGCTCGTCGACGACCGCAAGCGGTACCAGGACTTCGTGCGGCGGGTCTTCACGGGGCGGGGGCGCGGACTGCCCGACATCCTCACCAGGACCGGGCAGTTCGACCGCAGGGACCTCGCCGGCTGGCTGCGGGCCAACCAGGTGTCACAGCGGACACTGCCGAAGGACCTGACGGCGGGGCAGTGGGCGTCGCTGTGGGGCCTCGGGGCCGGGCCGCACCCGCGGTAATTCCGTGTCCCGGCGGGCACGGCGCTGCGATCATGGGGCGTCCCGTCCAGCCAGATCGGGGTGGGCCCCGCCCAGCCGGATCATCGGGCGGGTCCCGCCCAGCCGGATCATGGGACGGGCCCCGCCCAGCCGGATCATCGGGCGGGTTCCGCCCAGCCGTAGGAAGGAACCGCCCGCCATGCCTGTGCCCGCCGACCCGACGGTGCTCCATCCCATGCCCGGCCAGCCACGGGTGGTGCTGCTCCGGCCGCTGGTCACGTCACCGCTGATCGAGGTCGGGGAGTACTCGTACTACGACGACCCGGACGACGCGACCGCGTTCGAGACGCGCAATGTGCTGTACCACTACGGCCCGGAGAAGCTGGTCATCGGGAAGTTCTGCGCGCTGGGGACGGGCGTGCGGTTCATCATGAACGGCGCCAACCACCGTATGGACGGCCCGTCGACCTTCCCCTTCCCGACGGTGGGCGGCTCGTGGTCCGACCACTTCGACCTGCTGACCGGCCTGCCGAGCCGCGGCGACACCGTCGTCGGCAACGACGTCTGGTTCGGGCACGGCTCGACGGTGCTGCCGGGCGTACGGATCGGCCACGGCGCGATCATCGGCGCGGGCTCGGTGGTCACGTCGGACGTGCCGGACTACGGGATCGTCGGCGGCAACCCGGCCCGCTCATCCGCACCCGCTACAGCGCGGAGGACGTGGCCCGGCTGCTGGCGGTGGCATGGTGGGACTGGTCGCCGGAGCACATCACCGAGCACGTACGGACGATCATGTCCGGCAGCATCGCCGAGCTGGAATCCGCCGCACCGGGAGCCTCGTAACATGCCGCATCTCGCGCACGACGCCGACGACACGCACGATGCCGGCGATACGCGCGATGCCCGCCTCGCGCACCAGGCCCGACTCGCCGCCTACGGTGCCGTCTCCACCGCTCTGGCCCTGACCAGCGACCGCGCGCTGCGGGAGCTGCTGGAGGCGGCCGAGCCGCTCGGTACGGGGATCGGCGGGAAGTCGGCGCTGCTGGAGGTGGCGGGCACCCCCGTCTTCGTGAAGCGGGTGCCGCTGACCGACCTGGAGCGACAGCCGGAGAACGTGCACTCCACGGCGAACCTGTTCGACCTGCCGCCCTTCTGCCAGTACAACATCGCCGGGCCGAGCTTCGGGACTTGGCGAGAACTCGCCGCGCATACGATGACCACGAACTGGGTGCTCGCCGGCGCATACGAGGGCTTCCCCTTGATGTACCACTGGCGGGTGCTGCCGGACTCGGCTCCCCTGCCGGACGAACTGGCCGACGTCGAAGCGTCCGTCGCCTACTGGGGCGGCGGATCGGCCGTACGGAACCAGATCGAAGCCCGCCGGGGTTCCTCGGCGAGCGTGGCGCTGTTCCTGGAATACATCCCGCAGAACCTGCACCAGTGGCTGGGGCAGCAGGTGGAGGCGGGCGACGCGGCGGTGGACGCGGCGTGCGCGATGGTGGAGGCGGAGCTGGAGGCCGGGACGGCCTTCATGAACGACAACGGGCTGCTGCACATGGACGTCCACTTCGAGAACATCCTCACGGACGGCAGCCGGCTGTACTTCACGGACTACGGCCTGGCGACGTCGCCGCGCTTCGACCTGTCCCCCGCCGAGGTCGACTTCATCGACGAGCACCCGTCGTACGACCGCGTGTACGCGCTCTCGTACTTGGCGAACTGGCTGGTCACGGGGTTGAAGGGGCTGGGAGGGAGGGAACGGCAGGAGCTGCTGGGGGCGTACGCGCAAGGCAAGCACCCCACAGGAGTCCCGGCGACCGCGGCGTCGATTTTGACGCGGTACGCGCCACTCGCCGTGGTGGTGACGGAATTCTTCCGGAAGCTGCGGGACGAGAGCAGACAGACGCCGTACCCGGCGGAGGAGATCCGCCGCCGGAGCCCGTAGTTCGTAGCTCGTCGGGAGTGGCTTGCACCAGGTAAGACGGAGGCGGGCCCGCAAAGTCGTCGCGGGTCTGGCGCGGGGTGACGGTCAGCGGTGGCCCAGCACGTTGATGACGCGTCCGCCGGGATCGCGAACGAAGAACCGCCGCACGCCCCACTCCTCGTCCTGCAACGGGTGGATGATCTCCGCCCCGCTCTCCAGCACGACCGCGTAGGCGGCATCCACATCGTCCACCTCGACGCTCAGGTCGGGGTTGACAGGCGCGGTCTTGTCGCGGGTCATGAAGCTGATCTGCGCGGCCGGGGTCGAGGGAGAGGCGAGCGTCATGATCCACCCGTGGTTCATGACCTCCTCGAAGCCGAGCAGCCCGTAGAACTCCCGGTTCTTCTCCGGGGTCTCCGACTCCGACTCGGCCGGGAGGTTGGGCACGACACGGCGTACGGCCATCAGCGTCGTTCCTGAAGCCCGGCGTACGCGACGAAGTCGGCCCAGGCGGCGGGAGCGAGCATGAGCACGGGGCCGGCGGGCCGCTTGGAGTCGCGGACAGGGACGACACCGGGAAGGTTGGCGACCTCCAGGCAGTCGCCGCCGTTGTTGCCGCTGTAGCTGGACTTGAACCACACCGCGTCTGACAGGCTGCTCGCGCTGATCATGATCCTAGTTCCTTCAAGGCGTGGGCAATCATGTCGATTGACCGGTCGGGCGAGAGGGCGACGGCCGTGAGCAGATCATAGGCTCGCGTCGCAGCCTTAACGTTCTCTGTCTCCGCGAAGATTTGCCCCTTGAGGAAACCGTCCACGTAGACGACGTCTGGTCCTTCATCCAGGGTAAGGGCCGAGAACGGCCCATCAACCCCCGCATGCCCACCCGCATCGAACGGGATGACCTGTAGCACGATGCTCGGAGTCTCCGCAGCGTCCAGAAGACGCTGGAATTGACCACGCATCGTGTCAACGTCACCCATCGTGCGCCGAAGCACGTTCTCGTCAAGGACCATCCAGAGCTCTGGCGGAGTATCCCGAGTAAGGATGTGCTGCCGCGCGAGCCGAGCAGTCACCAGCTCTTGGACCTTGTCAGCGTTGAGTCGTCCTTCCGAGAGCACCGCCCTGGCATAGTCCTCAGTCTGCAACAACCCGGGCACGAGCTGCACTTGGAACGACCGGATCTGCGAAGCGGCAGCTTCAAGCTCAACGAACGGCCGGAACCACTTCGGGTAGGCGTACTTCATCACCAGCGGCCACAGCCGCCGGAAGTGGTCACCCGTCCCGAACAGCTCGTCGGCCAGCACCGACAGTTCTTTCGTCGGTAGCCGCTTCGCGGCTTCGATCTTGTTGAGCAGTGAGGGCGCCATCAACGCCGCCTTCGCCAGCGCCCGTTGCGACATGCCCGCAGCCTCACGGCGCCGTCGTAAATCCGTGGCGTAGAACGCCAGCACGGAATCGGACGGGTCCAGATCGTCTGCGTACGCCACGTCGCACCCTCTTTCATTGAAACGTCCGAATGTCAACGCTTCCCCCCTGTTGAGCGTACTCACAGAAGCCGACGCTTGAGGCACAGACAGTGATGAAAGCGATGACGGAAGGCACAGCTCTCATGTGCGACCAGGACGTCGACCAGCAGCACCCGCCCGACCTGAGGGAACTTCAGGCCACCGTCCAGGGCTGGGGCTTCTGGCGATTGGCGCCCGACCCCGTCACCACGGAACTCCTGGAACGCGTACTCGACGGATTGAGGCGATGGTCGGAATGACACAGAGCAAGGCACGACGCTTCCTGTCGCGCCTGACGGCGGAGTTCGGCACGAACGGGATGCTCATCGTGCAGAAGTCGGCGGACGGACTGAACGGCGGGGACGACGGCTACGAAGCCGAAGGGGCCGACCTCGTCCCCGGGTCCGCACTGCGCTGGCCCAAGTGCGAGTGCGGCCACTCACTGTGCCCCGACAGCGGGTCAGGACGCATGATCCCGAACCTCCGCGACCGCCGAGATTAGCCGCCCGCAGGGCCGCCCCTGAGGTTTGAGTGTCGCGGCTCCGGCCCGGGCATCAAGGGCGCTCCTACGTCGCGTCGGCTCCGCCGATTGCGCTTCGCTTC
>NZ_JTIY01000001.1:2974079-2982854 GCF_000818175.1 Streptomyces sp. AcH 505 | reverse complement strand
TGCTTGGCCGACTGGCGGGTGCCACGCACCAGTTGCATGGGGGGACTCGGGCTGGCTTAGCGTCCGCCCCGGCCGGTGGACGGTTGGGACTCATGCCCCGCTGGTCACCCTGGGTGGGACACGTGTGACTGGAGGGACGGGGGATGGTTCGTGGGGCGGCCATCGGGCATCTTTTGCGTCCCGTGTTGCGTTAGGCGCGCCTCAGGGCACATCAGGCCGACACGGAGGGGCGATCCTGGGTGGGTGCCTGGGCAGGGGAAGAGACGACGGCGGCTAACGGCCGAGAGAGCCGCCTGGCGCAACCGACCACCTACCGTCTGAGGCGTTTCACGACGCACCCCGCCTAGATGATCCGGGGCTACGCGTGGTGCGAGGCAACCTGAGCGGTGACTCGCTGGATCGTCTTGACGGCAAGCTCGGGCTGGTCGACGTAGATGTAGTGCTCGCTGTTCTTGGCAACGCTCAGGTGGCTGCGGCTGGAGACGCCCAGCCACTTGTGCTGCCCCTTGGTCCAGCCGTCTTCCATCGCCTGGCCGTACTCGGGGACGGCTGCGAGGTACTGCTTGCCGTGCTTGATCACCTCGACCGGGATGTGCCCCGCGGAGCGGACCTTGCCATCCGGTACCACCAGCTTCTCCGGGTTGTCGCCCTTGAGGATCGCCAGAGTCTGGTCGCGCAGTTCGGGCGCCATGCCGGTGGCGGACGCCGGGACCTCGTTGATGAGATCGGCGCTCTGGGTCGGTGAGGTGGCGTCCATCAGGACCAGACCCTTGACCCTGTCGCGGTGATCGGGGGCGTACCTGGCGGCGAACAGCCCGCCCAGCGAGTGTCCGGCCAGCACCACCGGAGCGTCACCGGCGACCCGGTCGAGTACCCCGGTCAGGATCTTTCCGCTGTCCTTGATGGACTGGGGTCCGTCGGGCTGGTCGCTGGCACCGGCGCCGAGCCGGTCGTAGGAGCAGACCCGGTTCTTCTCGCTCAGGGTCTGCTGGATGCCGGCCATGGTCTCCAGCGAGTCCCCGCCGCCGTGCAGAAGAACGACGACGGGCTGGTGCCGCACCGGGCGGCCCGCGCAGGAGACGTTCACGGACTTGCCGTCGACCTTGATCTTCTTGGTGCCGGTGAACACGTCCCCGCTGTGCGCCCTGCCCTGGGCACCGGCCACGGCGACCGTGTCCGCCGCCGCAGTCGCTATGCCCCCGACACCGACAAGCCCGGCACCGGCCACGGTGCAGCACAGTGCGATGACAGCGGATGCCTTGCCGTTGCGGCTCATCGTGAAAACCCTTCGTTCAGAACCTGCGGCCGGAGCGCCGCGGCATGTGTTGAACGCTATGGATCTGACGGCGCACATTCGTCACCACGCAGTGGACACCTGCACGTAGCTCGCAGGGGGGACAAGCCGAGTTCCACACCCGCTCACGGTGACCAGCGGGGCATGAGTCTCAGCCGATACCCGGCTTGGGTGGACGCTTGGCCGGGCCGAGTCCCCCCATGCAACTGCCGCGTGGCACCCGCAGTCGGCCAAGCACCCGTCACGACGGCCGGTCTGGTCCGTGGAGCCCCCCGGCCGCCCCCCCCCAGCCTTCCTTTGCGGTGGAGGTTCGGGCGTCAAGGGTGGAGCGGAGCGGAATCGGCGTAGCCGACGCGACGCAGGAGCGCCCTTGACGGCCGGACCGCAACCGCGACACTCAACAGAAAGGGGCGGCCCCCGGTTCACCTAACTTCCGGGCCCGCACAGCCCCCGGCTCATGCACCCCGCGCCCTCAGCCCTGCACCGTCGGGCGCACCACGACCTCGCTCACGTCGATGCCCGCCCAGGCCGCCATCACCACCCTGATGGAAGCCTGCACGGCCGCCGGCGCGATCCGTACCGACATCGGCCCCACCGACCTGGGTGCCGCACTCGAAGGCATCGCCCTCACCTCGGCGAGCCCCGAGCGGCGTCCGCAGGCCGAACGCCTGCCCGATCTCACCCTGGACGGCCTGACACCCCGCCCAGACCCGGAGGCCAGCTCCTCGGCAGGCTGCCGCGTCGCCCCGTCAACCCCCGGCCCCCGCCCCACAACCGCCCAAATCGACCCTCCCCACCTGTCGAGGGCTTGTGCAGACCGCTACCCACAGCTGACGCACCCGCCCTGGACAAGGCAGACTGTCGAAGGCGAAACCAGCAGTGCAGGGCAGGGGGAGCTATGGACCGGGACATCGGGCCGCGTGTACCGGAGCAGTGGGCTCCGGCGGTAGTTGACCAGGAAGGCGAGTTGCGCTTCAGCGTGCTCGGGCCCGTGCGGGCCTGGCGCGGTGGTGAAGTGCTGCCTTCGGGGTCGCCGCAGCAGCGCGCCCTGTTGGCTGCCCTCCTCCTGCGCGACGGACGTACCGCCACCTCCGGCGAGTTGATCGACGCGCTGTGGGGCGACGAGCCGCCGTCGCAGGCGCTCGCCGCCGTTCGTACGTACGCGTCCCGGCTCCGCAAGATCCTGTCCGCAGGGGTGCTCGTCAGCGAGTCCGGCGGGTACGCGATGCGCACCAGCCCCGAAGCCCTCGACCTGAACGTGGCGCAGGAGTTGGCGTCCGACGCCGAGAAGGCGCGGTCGGCGGGCGACCGTTCCACCGCGCGTGAGCTGATCAGCAAGTCCCTCGGGCTCTGGGACGGCGAACCCCTCGCCTCCGTACCGGGCCCGTACGCCGAGGCGCAGCGCGCCCGCCTCGAAGAGTGGCGGCTCCAGCTCACCGAGGCGCTGCTGGACCTGGATCTGGAGCTGGGCTCGCACGCCGAGGCGATCTCCCAACTGACCGCCCTCACCGCGGCGCAGCCGCTGCGGGAGCGGCTGCGCGAGTTGCTGATGCTCGCCCTGTACCGCAGTGGGCGGCAGGCCGAGGCGCTTGCCGTGTACGCGGACACGCGCCGGCTGCTCGCCGACGAACTGGGCGTCGATCCGCGCCCCGAACTGTCCCAGTTGCAGCAGCGCATCCTCCAGGCCGACGCCGAGCTGGCCCGACCCGTCGAGGCGCCCGCACCGATCCAGGCCGTCATGAGGCCCGCGCAACTCCCGGCCACGGTGCCGGACTTCACCGGACGCGCCGCCTTCGTTCGGGATCTGGGACGGCGGCTGACCGCCGCCGAGGGGTCCGTCATGGCGGTGTCCGCGCTCGCCGGCATCGGCGGCGTCGGCAAAACGACGCTCGCCGTGCACATCGCGCACGAGGCGCGACCGCACTTCCCCGACGGGCAGTTGTACGTCGACCTCATGGGCGCGGGCGCCCGCGCGGCGGAGCCGGAGACGGTCCTGGGTGCCTTCCTGCGCGCGCTCGGCACCCCCGACACGGCCATCCCCGACACCCTCGACGAGCGTTCCGCGCTCTACCGCTCCACCCTCGACGGCCGGCGCATCCTCGTCCTGCTGGACAACGCCCGGGACGCGGCGCAGATCCGTCCACTGCTGCCCGGCACCACCGGGTGCGCGGCGCTCGTCACCAGCCGGGTCCGGATGGTCGACCTGGCGGGGGCGCATCTGGTCGACCTGGACGTGATGTCGCCAGAAGAAGCGCTCCAGTTGTTCATCCGCATAGTCGGTGAGGAGCGGGTGAGTTCCGAGCGCAAGGCCGCGCTGGACGTGGTCGCAGCGTGCGGGTTCCTGCCGCTGGCGATCCGGATCGCCGCGTCCCGGCTGGCCGCCCGCCCCACCTGGACCGTGTCCGTCTTCGCCGCGAAGCTAGCCGACGAACGGCGGCGGCTGGACGAACTGCAGGCGGGCGATCTGGCCGTCAAGGCGACGTTCGAGCTGGGGTACGGACAGCTCGAACCCGCCCAGGCACGGGCGTTCCGGCTCCTCGGCCTGGCCGACGGGCCCGACATGTCCCTCGCCGCCGCCGCTGCCGTGCTGGACCTGCCGCTGCACGACGCGGAGGACGTGCTGGAGTCGCTGGTCGACACCTCGCTCCTCGAATCCGCCGCGCCGGGCCGTTACCGCTACCACGACCTGGTCCGTCTCTACGCGCGTGTATGCGCCCAGCGGGACGAAGACTCCTCCAGCAACTGCGCGTCGGCGCTCTCCCGGCTGCTGGACTTCTATCTGGCGACGGCGGCGAAGGTCTACGCGATCGAGCGGCCGGGTGACCGGCTCATCGACCACCTGGCGCCGACCGCGTACCAGGGCCTGTCGTTCGACGACCGGCAGACGGCCCTCGACTGGCTCTACACCGAGGCGGACTGCCTGCTCGCCTGCGCCCATCACGCCTCGCGCGGCACCCAACTCCGCAAGGCCGTCGACCTGTTGTGGGCGGCGAAGGACCTCGCCGAGTCGGGCGCCAACTCGAAGCAGTACGAGTCGGCCGCCCTGTCCGCGCGGGCGACCGCGCACGCGACGGGCGACCGTCACGCGGAGGGCCGGGCCAGGACCACCCTGACCAACGTCCATCTGGTGGCGGGCCGTTACGCCGAGGCCGACGAGGAGGCCCGGCACATCGAGCCGCTGGCCCGCGCCGCCGGCGACCCGGCGCCGGTCTTCTGGGCCGAGAACGACCGCGGCATCATCGCCTTCAACCAGGGGCGGCTCGCCGACGCCGAGTCGTTCCTGCTGCGCGCCATCGAGAGTTCGCGCGCCGACAACAACCGTCCGGCCGAGGCGAGCGCCCTGTGCAACCTCTCCCGGATACACCTCTCCCAGGGCAGTACGGCCAAGGCCATCGAACTCGCCCAGCAGGGCATCGACATCTACGACCACCTCGGCCTCACCCTCCGGCTGGCGAACGCCCGTTACGCGCTCGGTGTCGCGCTCACCCAGGCAGGCAACCACCAAGAGGCCCTGACACAGCTCAACGAGGCCCTGACGACGTTCGGCAAGAACCGGCAGCGGCTGTGGGAGGGCACGACCCACTTCCGCGTGGCCGAGGCGTACCTCACGGCCCGGCAGCCGGCCAAGGCGGCGCAGCACGCCGAACAGGCCCTTGCCATAGGGTGCATCGGCGGGGACCGGATCCGCGCGAGCGTGCTGACGGTGCTGGGCCGGGCGCTGGAGACCGTCGGCCAGAGCGACCGCGCGCGGGTCTGCTGGCGCGAGGCCCTGGCGCTGTACGAGGAGTGCGACGCACCGGAGGCGTCGAACGTACGGAGTCTGCTCAGCCCGCTGTCGGCGGCGTAAGCGGCATGGGCGGCGCGTCCGTCTAGCACGTCAGTGACGTGGCGCACAGGCGGCGCAAGCCCCGCACCGGGGCGTTCATCGATTGTTTATGCTCACAAGACATGCTGAGTGTGTCGATTCGTCGCGTCGGGGGGCAGCTGACGGATCGCCGGGGGGACTCCTCGGTTCGAGTGAGGCCCCCTGGATCCCTGCGCGGCGACACCCGGGGGAGTCGCCGCGCAGGGGTCCCCCGCCAGCGCCGCCGAACACACGGGAGACGAGCCATGACTGCCGAGAACAACGAAGAACTCACCACCATGGACAACCACACACCCGCACCGCCCGCGAACGCCGGCGTGCCGAAGCCGCTCGACAACCACACGCCCGTGGCTCCGGCGAAGGGAAAGTCCACCGCCACGACGCAGGACAACCACACTCCCGCGCCGCCGGCGCCGTAGCACGACCGGCACCAGCAGCACGATCCGCACGATCTGACAGACCTTCTCGGGACGGGGGAACGGCCGCGGCGGCGCGGAGGGGGAGCCGCCGCGGCCGACCACGTCGCCGTCCCGGCAGTGCGTGCGGCCCTTGAATCCGAGAGCCCCTGAACTCAGTTGTCCAGCACGGCGGTCGGGTAGCAGTCCCGTACCCGCGCGACGCGGCCCGGGTGGTCCATCGTCACCCGCGTCGTCCGGGACTCCCCGCCGTCCAGGGTGACCAGCGCGCTCCCCGTGTCGACCTTCGTGCCGGAAGTGCCCTGGAATTCGACGTCGACCCGGTAGGTGTCCAGTCCGTCGAACGCGCCGTCCGGTGCCGTCACCCGGACCATGCTGTACGTGACGGCCTTCTTCTTGCCCTTGGCGCCACGGGCGCAACTGACCGTCTCGGCCACCGGTTCGGAAGCCGACGCCGAGGGCGTCGGACTCTGCGTGTACGTGTCGTCGTACGTGTCGTCCGCCGCCGTATCGGCGCCCGACGAGCCGTAGTCGTCATCGTCGTCGTAGTCGTGGTCCGAGTATGTGCCGTTCTTGGTCTTCGAGCTGGAGCAGCCGCCTCCGCTGGAGTGACCGCTGCTCTTCGAACCGTGTCCATGGCCGTGGGACGACGAGAATCCCGTCAGTCCCAGCATCACCACAGCCACGGCGGCCGTGAATTTCAGACGTCGACGCAGCAAGGCCGAGTCCCTTCCCCGTTGGTCCAGTTGGTCAGTCGTTCAGGTGTTGCCGATCATTCCTAACAGCATGTACACGCCCAGCGACGGCCGGGTGGTTCCGGGCGTGATCCGGCCTGGACGGGGTAACCGACGTAACGTCGGAACGACGCGCGGCAGACGCGGCAGGCGACCAGCACGACAGTCCGCACGGCAGTCCAGTCAAGGAGGCCGACGATGGTCCGGAACGTCATAGGCTCGGTGCTCGCCCTCGTCGGAGCGGCGGCAGGCGTGGCGAGCGTGTTCAAGCCCTGGTACGACCACCGGGTGGGTCATGACTACCGCGTCGGCGACCTGTTCGACGGCATCTCCGCCGGAACCCCCAGCCTCGTCGAGTCGATCGTGCTGCCCTTCGCGTTCGCCGCGCTGGTCACCCTGGTCGGCCTCGTGATGCGCTCCCGGCTGCTGGTGGCGCTGGCAGGACTGGTCTCCCTCGCCGCGACCGCCCTGTGGACGGTCCGCCAGGGTCAGGCCAACGGCGGCAGCCTCACGCTCAACACCGACGGCACGGGCCTCGCGCTCGGCGTCGGCGCCGCGGCGGCCGGTGGTGTCCTGCTGCTGCTGGGCGCCGTGGTGATGAGCGGCCGGCAGTCGGTCCGCAGTCGGCGGGAGCCCGCGTACGACGGCACCGGAGTCAACGGGTCGGGCGGCGCGCACACGCTGAACGGGTCGCACGGTACGGACGGGTCGCACACCGAGCCGACGTACGGAGACCCGCAGCCGGCGCCGGACGGACGCTCCGACGGGCGGTCCGACCCCGAATGGCCCACTCCCCCGTCGGCGCAGAGCGGCGACACCCAGACCTGGGGCAAGACCGAGCCGTGGGACCCGCAGCGCCACTGACCGGAACCCGGGCCGAGCAGGCCGCCCCGCCGCAGCGGCTCCCCCCCCGCCTCAGCGGCTGCCGCTGCGCCCCGTCGCCGTCCCCTTGACCGCGTCGAGCGCGTACACGCACCGGTCCTTGCTGCACGCGTACACCACACCGCGCTGCGCCACGGGCGAGCCCGTGATTTCGCCGCCCGTCGCCAGCTTCCAGCGCAGCTGCCCGCCGGTCGCGTCCAGGGTGTACAGCACGTGGTCGGCCGAGCCGAAGTGCAGCCGCCCGTCCGCGACGACCGGCGCGCCGATGACCTCGCCGCCGGCGGCGAAGCGCCATTTGGGCGTGCCCGTCACCGCGTCGAGCGTGTAGAGCGCGCTGCCGCTGCCCACGTGCACATTGCCGTCGGCGACCAGGACCGGCTCGATCGACTGGCGCGACTCCGTGGCGATGCGCCAGCGGTCCTTGCCGGTGGTCGCGTCGAGCGCGTAGACCGTGCCGAGGTAGTCGGCGAGATACACCCCGCCGCCGGTGACGGCGGGCCCCGGCGCGAAGGCGGGCGGGGAGAGGAAGACGGCGGGCGCCTCGAAGTGCCAGCGCACCCGGCCGCTCGCGATGTCGACGGACAGGACGCGGGTCCCGGCCGAGACGTACAGGTATCCGTCGGGCGCGGGGGTGACCCGCAGGGGCACACCGCCGCAGGACGCGGCGTCGCCGACGGGATACGACCAGCGCTCGGTGCCCGTGCGCGCGTCCAGCGCGCGCAGGCGGGCGTCCTGCCATACGTAGACGGTGCCGTCGAAGACGGCGGGGCCCGCCTCCGGCGTCTCGAAGTCGCTCTGCGCGCCGCTCGTCTCCCACAGCTTCTCGCCGCTCGACGCCTCCCAGGCCTGGACGCCGCCGCCGCGCGTGCCGGTGACGACCGTGCCCCGGTCGACCTTGAGCGAGTACACCCAGGCGTCCGTCTGGAGCCGCCAGCGCTCGCTGCCGTCCTTGCCGTCGAGCGCGTACAGCGTGGGTCCGTCGGAGGCGTGGATACGGCCCTGGGCGACGGCCATCGCCCAGGCCACGTCCCTGGTCTTGAACTGGCGCCGCCCGCTGGCCACGTCCAGGGCGTGCACCTCGAAGGACGTCACGTACAGCAGATCGCCGTCGACGACGGGCGTTCCCCAGACGTCGTTCGACATCCGGAACCGCCAGGGCCGCCAGCGGCCGTGGCCGGGCGCCGGGGCCACCTCGGGGGACGGCACGACCGGCTGCGTGGGTCCTGGCCCGTGAGCAGCGGTCGGTGACGGTACGGCGCTGGTGGGCGCCTCCGTGCCGTTCAGCCCCGCGGGGGGCCTGATCCAGCCGGTGGCGGGGCCCGCCTCGGCGACGGCGCCCCCGCGGCCGTCCCCCGCGCGGGGTCCCGGGCCGATGGGGACGGGTGAGCCGGAGAGCCGGACGGGGCCGCCGGGCGTGGCGTGCTGGCCGCCGGCCTGCGGTCCGCCGCCCTGCTGACCTGGGCCGCGCTGACCGTCCCTGCCGCCCGCGCCGTGCTTTCCGCCGCCTGCGGGCTGCCAGGCCGCGTCCCAGTCGGGCGTACGCCCCGCGCCCACCTGGCGCTGTCCCGCCTGCGGGGGCTGCAC
>NZ_JTIY01000001.1:2960203-2973586 GCF_000818175.1 Streptomyces sp. AcH 505 | reverse complement strand
GCGGGCGGCGGCGGGCGACGGGGTGCGTACGCCGGCCCGGCGGCGCTCGATCATCGCCGTGGCGAGATCGGGCAGCCAGGCCGATGCCGTACCGCTGTCGTCACTGCCGGAGGCGAAGAGGTGCGGGGCCAGCTGGGACTGGAGATCGGCCGGCGAGGGCCTGCGCAGCGGGTCCATCTGCATGCAGGACTCGATGAGCGGCCGCAGCTCGGCGGGCAGGCCCGCCAGGTCGGGGCCCTCGCGCAGCAGCATGAAGACGGTCTCGACGGGGTTGGCGCCGTGGAAGGGTGCGTGTCCGGTGGCGGCGAAGACCAGCGTGGAGCCGAGCGAGAACACGTCGCTCGCGCCCGTCACGCTGCGGGAGTCCCTGGCCTGCTCGGGCGACATGTACGCGGGGGTGCCGACGGCGACGTTCGTCATGGTCAGCCGGGTGTTGGAGACGCCGGACGCGATGCCGAAGTCGATGACGCGCGGTCCGTCCTCCACCACCAGCACGTTCGACGGCTTGAGGTCGCGGTGCACGAGGCTGGCGCCGTGGATGGACTGCAGGGCCTCGGCGATCCCCGCGGCCAGCCAGCGCACGGCCTGGGCCGGCATGGGCCCGCATTCGTTGACGATCTCTTCGAGCGAGGGGGCGGGCACGTACGCGGTGGCCAGCCAGGGCACGGCGGCCCGCGGGTCCGCGTCCACGACGGCCGCGGTGTAGAAGCCGCTGACGGCGCGCGCCGCCTCCACTTCACGCGTGAAGCGCACCCGGAACAGCTGGTCCTCGGCAAGCTCGGTCCGTACGGTCTTGATCGCCACCCGGCGTCCGGACGCCGAGCGCGCGAGATAGACCAGCCCCATGCCGCCGGCTCCGAGCCGTCCCAGCACCTCGAAAGGGCCGATACGTCTCGGGTCGTGCTGCGTCAGCTGCTCCACTTGCCTGCCACCTCCCCGTACGGGCCACAAAGGTACGGCCCCGTGCCCCCTGATTCTTCCTGTCCGGGGCACCGGTTGCGAACCCGGGGGCAGAACGGGGTGTCTCGTCCCGATCGCACCACCCCATCAGCCCTCTCCGCGCTCTCCCCCCGCTCCCTCCCTGCTCTCTCCACGCCCTCGCGCCACTCCCTTCCCGCTTAAATAGAACAATTGCCCAATTGTCCCCACCCGATCCCCGGTCCCGCGCGAACTTGTCCACCGAAGTTGTCCACAGGCTGTTGATAACACTAATGAGTGTGGATATCGGGGCCCGTCCACGCACCGGAACCAGGCGGCCGAAACCCATTTGCAGTCGGCCAAATCGCGCTCCGATCACCCGTCGGTAAGCTGACGGCATGACAGGACAAGTACGCACCGTCGACGGCCGCGTGGCTGGTCGGCGCGGCCAGGCGACGCGACAGAAGCTACTCGACTGCCTCGGCGAGATGCTCAGCTCCTCGCCGTATCGGGATGTCAAAGTCATCGATGTGGCCCGGAAGGCGGGCACTTCACCCGCGACCTTCTACCAGTACTTCCCGGATGTCGAGGGCGCCGTCCTCGAACTCGCCGAGGAAATGGCCAAGGAAGGCACCGGGTTGACCGAACTGGTCTCCGGCCGCTCCTGGGCCGGCAAGGCCGGCTGGCAGACAGCCGAGGAACTGGTCGAGGGATTCCTCGACTTCTGGCGCCGGCACGACGCGATTCTGCGTGTCATCGATCTCGGCGCGGCCGAAGGGGACAAGCGGTTCAACAGGATCCGTACGCGGATCATGAACTCCGTCACCAACTCCCTTACGGAATCGGTCAAGGAGCTCCAGTCCAAGGGCAAGGTCGACAAGGACGTCGTCCCCGCCGCCGTGGCCGGCTCCCTGGTCGTGATGCTCGCGGGCGTCGCCTCGCACCAGAAGGGCTTCCAGGCCTGGGGTGTGAAGCAGGCCGAACTGCGCCCGAACCTCGCCCTGTTGGTCCATCTGGGCATCACGGGAAAGAAGCCCGTCAAGTAACGGCGGGCCCGTCGGAACGGACGGAAGCCCGTAGGGCACCAACGCATCGAAGCGACACCGAGTGAAGGTCCCTGTCCTGTCACGCCGGCGGCGGATCAACCAGCTGATCCCCGCCGGCGCTTCCGTCCCAAGGCGCGACAACCGTCAGACCGGTTGAATGGACGCATGGACGACGATCAGGACGAACAGCGGGACGCGTTCCGCGCCCTTCTGCACACCCAGCGGGTCTGGGAGAACGAACTGCCCGACTTCGACCCCGCCACGACGCCCGAACGGCCCCTGCAGCTGTTCCGCCGCTGGTTCGCCGAGGCGGTCGCCGCCGGGCAGCCCGAACCGCACACCATGACCCTGGCGACGGCCGACGCCGACGGCCGTCCCGACGTACGGACGCTCATGCTGCACGACGCGGACCGGCGGGGGCTGCACTTCGGGACGCACAGGACCAGCCGCAAGGGCCGCCAGCTGGCCGAACGCTCGCATGCCGCGCTCAACTTCTACTGGCCGACGCAGGGCCGGGCCGTAAGGATCAGGGGCCGGGTCTTCGCGGCGCCGGAATCGGAGAGCGACGCGGACCTGCGGGCCCGCTCGACGGGCGCGCTGGCCTCGGCGCTCGTCGGCCGGCAGAGCGAAGTCCTCACCTCGACGGACGAGTTGGCACAGGCGAGTCAGGCCGCGTGGGAACGGGCCGAGCGCGACCCGGAGGCGCCGGTGCCGTCGTGGGCGGGATACATCCTCGACCCGGACGAGGTCGAGTTCTTCCAGGGCGACGATCGCAGACGGCACATCCGGCTGCGCTACCGGCGCGACGACGAACCGGACCTGTGGGAGAAGGAACTGCTCTGGCCCTGACCGGTCTCACTTTGACCGGTCTCGCCCTGACCGGCCCTTGTGGCAGTCACGGTGGGGTCGGGCGCGGGGTCCGTGGCGATCCTGGCGTGCATGTGCACGTCCCGGAACAGGTCGAGCCTGCCCTCCTGGAACATCGCGTCGCGCTGCGTCCCCTCGTACCGGTACCCGCAGCGCTCGGCGATCCGGCAGGAGGCGTCGTGGCCGATGGCGTGGCCCAGCTCGATCCGGTGCAGTCCGGCCTGCTCGAACGCCCACCGGGTGCAGACCTCCAGCGCGCGCCTGGCCACGCCGTGGCCGCGCGCCTCGGGCAGGACCCAGTACCCGACGCGGCCGCTGCGCTGGCGCAGATCGAGCATGCCGAGGCCGACGCTGCCGAGGATCGCGCCGTCAGGCCCGTAAGGGCCGCCGCCCGGCCCGTACGCCCCTCCCCCTCCCCCGCTCCCGCTCCCGTCCCCGTCGGCCACCACGCAGAACTGCGCCATTTCGGCGCGCTCCCAGCCCTCGCGGCGCCGCCGGACGAGTTCCGCGGCGCCCTCCTCCGTACGCACCCGCACCAGCGGGGTGTTCCAGCGCTGGAACTCGGCGTCGCTGAGCCCCCGCAGCAGCGCCGCCTCGTCGCCGGCGCGCCACAGGCGCAGCCGTACGCCGAATCCGCTGATCTCGCCGGGCGGCGGCAGACGCGGTACGGCGGAGTCGGTGAGATCGCTCATCAGCCCATTCAACACATCTACGGGCACAGTGGCGCTCGCACGGCCCTGCGCGCGTGATCGATTCGCAACCGATTCAGGTCTTGACCGAGACCCAACAAATGAGCGCGAGATTACGCTCAGGTTTCATGCGCGCGGATACCGACCTCACCACCGACCGCCCCGTGTACGTCATCGGCGGCGGCCCTGGCGGGCTCGCCGTCGCGGTCGCCCTGCGCGAGCGCGGGATACGTGCCGTCGTACTGGAGAAGTCCGAAGCCGTCGGCGCGTCCTGGCGCGGCCACTACGACCGGCTGCGCCTGCACACCACCCGCCGGATGTCCTCGCTGCCGGGCCTGCCGATCCCGCGCTCCTTCGGCCGGTGGGTCCCCCGGGACAAGGTCGTGCGCTACCTGGAGAAGTACGCGGAGCACCACCGGCTGGAGATCGTCACCGGCGTCGAGGTGACGGGGATCGAGCGCACCGCCGACGACACCGGCTGGCTGCTGCACGCCACCGGCGGCAGGCAGTTGACGGGCAGCGCGGTGGTCGTGGCGACCGGCTACAACCACACCGAGCGCCTGCCGTCCTGGCCGGGCATGGACTCCTTCACCGGCGAACTCCTGCACGCGGGCCACTACCGCAACGCCGAGCCGTACAAGGGCAAGGACGTCCTGGTCGTCGGCGCGGGCAACACGGGCGCCGAGATCGCCGTGGACCTGACGGAGGGCGGCGCGTCCCGCGTCCGCCTGGCGATCCGCACGGTCCCGCACATCGTCCGCCGCTCGACCCTGGGCTGGCCGGCCCAGTCGACGGGCATCCTGGTCCGCCGCCTGCCGACCCGCCTCGTCGACCGCGCGGGCCGTCTGATGGCCAAGCTCGCCGTGCCCGACCTGTCCGACAAGGGCCTGCCCCGCCCCGACACCGGCCTCTACACCCGGGTACGCGAAGGCGCGATCCCGGTCCAGGACGTGGGCCTGCTCAAGGCGGTACGCAAGGGCCGGGTCGAACCGGTGGCGGCGGTGGAGTCCTTCGAGGAGACGAAGGTCGTCCTGGCGGACGGCTCCCACATCACCCCGGACGTGGTGATCGCGGCAACGGGTTACCACCGCGCCCTGGAACCCCTGGTCGGCCCGCTCGACATCCTGGACCCCCGGGGCCGCCCGGTGGTCCACGGCCCCCGCACCTCGCCGAAGGCGCCTGGCCTGTACTTCACGGGCTTCACGAACCCGATCAGCGGCATGTTCCGCGAACTGTCCATCGACGCGAACCGCATAGCGAAGGCCCTGGCCAAAGCGGCTCGCTGACTGCCCGTCAGTTCACCACCTCCCCCGGCGCGTCCGGGCGTCCGGGGGTTTCGCTGCGCGCGATCCGCACCAATGGGGCAAACTGGAAATTCCATGTGCCCAGGTCCGACATGACCGGCGACGCGCCGGACATGAAGCTCATCTCTCGAAGGAGAGCATCATGAGCGACCCGACCAGCCCCCAGAACGCCCCCACCGTCGTCCTCGTGCACGGCGCGTTCGCCGACGCCGGTAGCTGGGCGGCGGTCACCGAGCGCCTGGTGGCCGCCGGAGTACCCGTACGAGCCGTCGTCAACCCGCTGCGCGGGGTCGCCGCCGACGCCGCGTACGTGGCGAGCATGATCAACCAGATCCCCGGCCCGGTCCTCGCCGTCGGCCACTCCTACGGCGGCGCGGTCATCACCAACGCCGCGACCCGGACGCCCAACGTGGTCGGCCTGGTCTACGTAGCGGCGTTCGCGCCGGACGAGGACGAACTGCTGGGCGACATCGTGGGCCGCTCGAAGGACAGCGTCCTGACGACCGCCCTGGAGGAGTACCAGTACCCGACGGGCAACGGCTCCGAGACCGCCACGGAGCTCCAGATCCAGGCCGCCAAGTTCCGCTCGGTCTTCACCGCCGACCTCCCCCAACTGCAGTCCGACGTGTACGGCCTCTCCCAACGCCCCATCGCCGCAGGCGCCTTCGCCGAGAAGAGCGGCCCGCCCGCCTGGAGGAACCTGCCCGTGTGGGCGGCGGTCGGCACGGAGGACACGGCGGCGGGCAGCGACGTGGTCCGCGAAATGGCCCAGCGCGCGGGAGCGGACATCACCGAGATCCGCGGCTCCCACGTCATCATGATCTCCCAGCCCGACGCCGTCACAGAGGTCATCCTGAAAGCCCGCACCAGCCTGAGCTGACCTCGCACCGACGCGCGCCGCGCAGGTCAGGCCGGCGACGGGCTTACCTTCAGGGGGAGTTGGGGGCGGCGGCGGATGACCAGGGCCATCAGGGCTGCCGCGGCGCACAGGGCGCCCGAGGCGTACCAGACCACGTCGTAGGAGCCGAAGGTGTCGCGGGCGACGCCGCCCAGGAAGGCTACGAGGGCCGCGCCGACCTGGTGGGAGGCGAAGACCCAGCCGAAGACGATGGCGCTGTCCTCGCCGTAGTACTCGCGGCACAGGGCGATCGTCGGGGGGACCGTGGCGACCCAGTCGAGGCCGTAGAAGACGATGAAGAAGACCATCGGCGGGTGCACGGTCGGGGCCATCAGCATCGGCAGGAAGATCAGGGAGACGCCGCGCAGCGCGTAGTAGACCGCCAGCAGGCGGCGGGCTTCGAAGCGGTCGGTGAACCAGCCCGAGGCGATCGTTCCGACGACGTCGAAGACGCCGATCACCGCGAGCAGTGAGGCGGCCGCCGTCATCGGCATGCCGTGGTCGTGGGCCGCCGGTACGAAGTGGGTCTTGACGAGGCCGTTCGTGGAGGCGCCGCAGATCGCGAAGGTGCCGGCGAGCAGCCAGAACGGGCCGGTGCGGGCCGCCTTGAACAGCACCTTCACCGCGCGGCCCGCCGCTCCGTGCATCGGGGCCGGCTTGGGTACGAACTCCGGTGCGCCGTAGGCCGGCAGGCCCACGTCCGCCGGGTGGTCACGCAGCAGCAGCCAGACGAACGGGACGACGGCTATCGCCGTCAGCGCGACCGTGATCGAGGCGGGCCGCCAGCCGTGGTGTTCCACCAGCCAGGACAGCAGCGGCAGGAAGACCAGTTGGCCGGATGCGCCGGCCGCCGTGAGGATGCCGGTGACCAGGCCGCGCCGGGCCACGAACCAGCGGTTGGTGACGGTCGCGGCGAAGGCCAGCGCCATCGAGCCGCTGCCCAGGCCGACCAACAGGCCCCAGCACATGATCAGTTGCCAGGCCGCCGTCATCCAGACCGTGAGCAGCGAGCCGATCGAGATGATGGTGAGCGCGATGGCCACCACCCGGCGGATGCCGAACCGGTCCATCAGCGCCGCGGCGAACGGCGCCGTCAGGCCGTACAGCGCGAGGTTGACGGAGACGGCGAAGCCGATCGTGCCGCGCGACCAGTCGAACTCCGCGTGCAGCGGCTCGATCAGCAGTCCCGGCATCGAGGCGAAGGCCGCCCCGCCGATGATGGTCACGAACGCCACGGCGGCGACGAACCACGCCCGGTGGATCCGGCCCGGGTCGCGTCGCGGGCGCGGCGAGGCGGTCGCCCCACGGCGCTGGTCGGTCGGGGTGCCCTCTGCGCCTCGTTCGGTTGTCTGAGTCACGTCCATCAGCATCCGCGAACCCGCCCGTCCCGACGAGTGGCCCGAGGGACACCCTTCGATATGATCGGGCCATGGAGTCATGCCGTCCGGTTCAGGCCGCGGATCGCCCGTACCGCGAACAGCACCCCGCACACCCCCACATTGATCAGCGCCCCCGCCACCAGCACCCGCCGCACCCCGACCGCTTCGGCGACAGGACCCGCCAGCGCCCGGCCGACGGCGAGCATGATCAGCGAGCCCGCCACGTCGTAGGCGTGCAGCCGGTTGAGCGCCTCGTTGGGTATCTGGGTCTGGACCGTGGTCGACCACATCACCAGCCAGAACGCCAGCGACACCCCACCCACGAAGAATCCGGCGGCCAGCAGCGGCACCGGTACGTCGTACGCCAGCACCAGCACGTTCCCGATGACGCCGAACAGCGCGAACGTCCCGGCGAACAGCGGTCTGCGCGGGCGCAGTCGTATCGCCACCAGCCCGCCGGCCACGCTGCCCGCGCCGTTGACCGTCATCATCAGCCCGAACATCGCCGAGCTGTGCCGCTCGGTGACGACGACCGCCTCCAGCGGGGTGAGCGGGCCGAGCACGGTGATGCCGTACACCGACCAGACGGCGATGACCCCCCACAGCCACGGCCGCGCCGCGAACTCCCGCCAGCCGCCGATCAGTTCCGCGAGCATCGACTCGCCGGTGCGCACCACAGCCGTGGGCATCCGGATCAGGAACAGACAGAGCCCGCTGACCGCGAACGTGCCCGCGTCGACCCCGAAGATCGCGCCGGGTCCGGCGAATCCGGCCAGCGCGCCCGCGACGGCGGGGCCCGCCATCGTCGTCAGCGACTCGGCGACCCGCAGCACCGCGTTGCCGCGCTGCACGTCCGGCGCCATCAGCGGCAGCATGCTGGCCACGCCCGGCTGGAAGACGGCGGCGCCGAGCCCGCCCAGCGCGCTGAGCGCGTAGACGAGCGGGAGCGACGGCGCGCCGCCGGCGAACAGCGCCGCCAGCGCGACCGCGCAGACCAGCCGTACGGCGTCGGCCAGGACCATCATCCTGCGCGGCGTGAACCGGTCGGCCAACACCCCGCCGACCAGGACGAATCCGGCGAAACACGCCATCCACGCGCCGAGTGCGAAGCTGACCGCCGAAGCACCGTGCCCGGTGTCGAGGAGCCCGGCGGCCAGCGCGACGGGCACCATGCCGTCGCCGAAGCGGGAGACCGTGCGGGCGACGAAGAAGTACCGGAAGTTCCTGTTCCAGAGGCCGGTGTCCGCCTCCGTCACCGCCATCAGCGGCTGGTCGAGGATCTCGCCGGTCGGCTGCTTTTGATTCACAGACCCGACACTTATCAAGTAAAGGTCTAAACCACCAGTGGGTACTGTGGAGCGCGCGAAGGAGACCACCATGCCGAACCAGCCCGTGCACCGGATCGCCGTCCTCGTGCTCGACGGGGTCATCCCCTTCGAACTCGGCATCCCCCAGCGGATCTTCAACCGCGCCAAAGATCCGGCGGGCGAGCCGCTGTACGAGGTCGTGACCTGCTCCGTACGCGCGCCGGGTCCGGTCCGTACGGACGCCGACTTCACCATCAACGTCGAGAACGGCCCCGAGGTGCTGGCCACGGCGGACACCGTGATCATCCCGGCCTCCTACGAGTCCGACCCGGCCCATACCGAGGGCCGCCTCAGCGACGAACTCGCCGCCGCCTTCGCCCACATCCGGCCCGGCACCCGCATGGTGTCGATCTGCACGGGCAGTTTCTACCTGGCCGCCGCAGGCCTGCTGGACGGCCGGCCCGCCACCACCCACTGGTCCTCCGCAGCGCACTTCCAGCGGCTGTATCCGCTGGTGAAGGTCGACGCCGACGTGCTGTTCATCGACGACGGTGACGTACTGACCTCGGCCGGGGTGGCGGCCGGCATCGACCTCTGTCTGCACATCGTGCGGCGCGACTTCGGCACGGGCGTCGCCAACGACGTCGCGCGGCGCACCGTCGTACCGCCCTACCGCGAGGGCGGCCAGGCGCAGTACATCGAACGCCCGGTGCCCGAGCCGCAGCTGGCGACGACCACGGCGGCGCGCGCCTGGGCGCTGGCCCGGCTGCACGAGCCGATCCAGCTGCGCGACATGGCCGAGCAGGAGTCCATGTCGGTACGGACCTTCACGCGGCGGTTCCGCGAGGAGGCCGGCGTCAGCCCCGGCCAGTGGCTGACGCAGCAGCGGGTCGAACGGGCCAGGCATCTGCTGGAGTCGACCGACCTGTCGGTCGACCAGGTCGCCAGGGACGCGGGGTTCGGTACGGCGCAGTCGATGCGCCAGCACGTCCAGTCGGCGCTCGGCGTGCCGCCGACCGTCTACCGGCGCACCTTCAGGGCGGAGTCCGTCGCCAGCTGGCGCGCCGTGCCGCACCGCCGCCCCGCGTCCGGAGGCGGCCCGCTCACGCCAGACGTGCCGTCGTGACCGGCCGGGACGGCTCGCACTCGCACGCCACCGCGGCGGCCGTCGCGACCACCGGAGCCGGAGCCGCAGCCGTGGCCCCTTCCCCCGCCGCCGCCGTACAGCCGCTCACCCGGTCCACCTCGCACCAGATCTGCTTGCCGCCGCCCTCCGGCTGCCAGCCCCAGCGGTCGGCGAGCCCGTCGACCAGTTCGAGCCCGCGGCCGTTGGTGTCCTCGCCCTCCGCGTGCCGTGGGGTCGGCGGACAGGAGCTGAGGTCGGCGACCTCGACCCGTACGGTCCCGGCGTCGGCAGCCCCCAGCCCGAACAGCATCCGCAGCACGGCCGGGCAGCCCGTGTGCACCACCGCGTTGGTCACCAGCTCCGAGATGAGCAGGATCAGCGTCTCGGCGACCGGCTCGTCATCCTCTATCCCGGAGCCGACGAGCCTCGAACGGGCCCACCTGCGGGCTCGTCCCACTTCCGCCGGGTCGGGCCCGACCTCCAACTGAACCTGAAGCACCTGCACCGCTCACACCATCCGAACCGGCGGACACATCGCCTCGCGCCTCGACAGGGTCCTCGACAGGGTCACACAACGTGATTTCCTTGCGAGACAGCATGGTTGACGTACAGTCACCGCAACAAGCGCTTCGGGCATATTCCAGCGCGAAGGAGTACGCGTGGTGCATACTGTGCGACGCACATTGCGGGGAGTCGAACATGGGCGCGTACGGCGCCCTCGCACCGTGCGAGCGGCGCACATTCGGCTCACCGGAGTCGCCGTACCGGCAACACCGCGACCGTCGCGCCTCACAACTTCTCGCACCCCACGGAGCGTACCGGAGCCGTGACACGACTCCGGCCTGTGACGGTACGCCGTAAGGACACAACCCGGTATCGACCGTGGGCGGCGCGCACACCACGCTCAGTGACGCAGCAGAGTGCTCAGGCCAGAGCTGCCGCCTGCCGCCTGTCCAGGCCGAGTTGCCGACGGTCTACGAATCCGGCGGTCTACGGATCCGGCGGTCTACGGCGCTCCAGCGGTTTACGGCACTCCGGCGGTTTACGGCTCCGGCGTGACGTAGTACTCGGCGAACGCGGCGAGGATCTCGTCCTCGCTGACCTTCCCGTCGCCGTCGGTGTCGAGCCGGGGGCCCACCTGGGCCGCCAGGTCGGGGTCGACGCCCAGGACGCGCAGCGCACGGCCCAGCGATTCGAGCGCCACCCCGCCGTCGCTCTCCTCCGCGATGGCGACGGCCGCGCTGAGGAACGGCCGGGCGATCTCGGCGAACCGCTGGGGGCTGTCCCGCAGCCGCTTCACAGCGCCTGTGACGAACTCCAGCCGCGTGACCCGCTGGTCACCGTCCACATCGGCGATCCCGGCCATGCCCTGCCAGAACGCCTCGGCACCGCTGTAGAGCGCCTGGCCCTTGTCGGAGCGGGCTGTCGTGCCGAACTCGGCGAGCAGAGCCGCCGCCGCCGCGCTGAAGTCCTCGCGATCGATGTAGCCGCTGTGGTCCTGGTCGAAGGCGGCGAAACGGGAAGTGATCTTGCCTTCGTATTCTGCGCTGTCCATGTCGGGAGCGTACGACTCCTGAGGGGCGATGTGTCCACTTACGCGGACAGCGGCTGAGCCCGGTCGTCGACGGCCGACGGCACATCCGGATAGATATCGAACAGACGGCGCACTCCCAGCGCCGCCAGCACCCGGTTGACATGGGAGCCTTCGGCGGCGCCCTGGTCGGGCAGGATCAGGTGGAACCGGCCGTGGCAGGAGCGCATCAGCCGGCGTGAGGCGATCAGGACGCCGACCCCGCTGGAGTCGCAGAAGAACACCTCGGACAGGTCCAGCACCAGATCCCGCTGCCCGGCGGCGACCGCTTCGTGGACGTGCTGGCGCACTTCGGGTGACGTGATCAGATCCAGCTCGCCGATGATGTGCAGCACGGTCCACGGACCGAATGCCGTCTCGTCCACCTTGAGCGTCACGGATCTGGACCCTTCCTCGTCCGGAAGCAATCCGGAACGTACCCTTCCGCGGATCGCTGTTCCGGGGCCCCTGCCCGGTGCCCGTACGACGAAACCTCTTGCCGGCGAGGCTGGCCGTGACGGGGGCGCACTTGACGCAAAGGGGCGTGCGTTGTCCGTCATGCCGACTACATTCGAAGCAGAACCACAGGCGTTGGGGGGTCGGATGGCGAAGGACACACCACCCCGCTGGGACCGCAGGATGCAACAGCGGCTCGCGCGGGGTGAGGCGGCCGCGCTCGGAGAGCTGTACGACCGCTTCGCGTCCCTGATCCACAGCCAGGCCCAGCGCGTGCTCGACGACGACGCGGCGGCCGACGCCGTCACCCGCGAGGTCTTCGGCTACGTCTGGGAGAACCCCGACGGGTACGACCCGAAGCAGGGCTCCATGAAGTCGTGGGTGGCGAAAGTCACACACCGGCAGGCGGTCCTGCGGCTGCGTCAGACGGAGACCGCCGCGTACGAGGCGGGCGGCGGCGACGCCCGGGACGTCGATCCGGCGCAGGCGGCCGAGCTGGAGCAGAAGGTGCGCAGGGCGTCGGCCGCCGCGCGCGCCGACTTCATCGTCACCTCCATGCCCGCGCCGCTGCGGGCCGCACTGGACCTGGCGTACCACCAGCGCAGGAGCTGCCGTGAGACGGCGGAAGACCTCGGCGTGACGGAAGAGGAGACCCGCCGCAGGCTGCGGCTGGGTCTGCAGCTGCTGTCGACGGCCGCCAACACCCCGCCGGACGGACGTGCGCTGTGACGGGACCCTTGGACGGCGACGGAGCGAGCGGCAGCGGCGGGTCCGGGTTTCCCCGGATACCCGGGCCGCGCCCGGCTGCGGACAACCTGGACCCGCTCCCGGACGAGACCCCGCCGCCCCTGCCGACCGCCGCACCGGCCGATACAGCGTCACCGGCCGGCACGAAGCCACCGGCCGGGACCGAGGCGCGGGAAGACGTCCCGCAGGAAGACGTCCCGCACGAAGAGGTGCCGCACGCCGTGCTCATGTCGCTCCTCGGGGCCTGGGCCCTCTCCGCCTGTTCCGCCGACGAGACCACCCTCGTCGAGGACCACCTCACCGAATGCGCGGCCTGCGCCGACGAGGCGCTGCGGCTGCGTGACGCCGTCGAACTGCTCAGGACCGACCGCAGCCTGGACCTCGACCCGCGGCTGCGCTCCCGGGTGCTGGCGAGCTGCCTCAGCCGCAGGCCCGCCCGGATACCGGTGCCCGACTGGGCCGCTCCGTACGACGCCGAGACCGCTCGGCTCGACGCGCTGCTGCGTGACATCGGCGAGTCCGAGTGGCACACGGCCGTGCAGCTCAGGTGGTTCGAGAACGACAAGCCCGTGTCCCGGAACACCACGGTCGCCGGGGTCATCGGCCATCTCTTCACCGTGGACGGTCTGGTGGCCGCCGCGCTCGGCCTGGACGACCCGCTGACGGACCCTGAAGGCACCGAGCCCGAGGAACACGGGGCAGGCCGCCCCGCAGGGCTCAGGACGCCGCCCGTGGCGCCCACCGAGCGCACGGAGCGGTTCTGGCGGGCCGGTACGCGGCAGCCGGCCGTCGGCAGCACCCATGAGCGCTGGCGTGAGCAGAGTCACAGTCTCGTCCGTACGGTGTCGTTCGCCGGCCGGGGCGCGGCCGAGCTGTCCGTGTCGTACGGGGACTTCGCGCTCCCCCTGCGTGACGCGCTGCTGGAGCGCGCCTTCGAGTGCTGGGTGCACGGCGCCGACATCGCGGAGGCGGTGGCGTACCCGTACGACCCGCCGAGCGCGGCCCATCTGCACGGCATGGTCGACCTGGCGGCCCGGCTGCTGCCCGCCACGCTGGCGGCGCGGCGCCGCGGCGGG
>NZ_JTIY01000001.1:2955875-2960178 GCF_000818175.1 Streptomyces sp. AcH 505 | reverse complement strand
GCCGCGGCGGGCTCGCGGCGCCCGCCCGGCATCTGGTCGCTGCGGGGGCCGAGGGGCGGTCGCTGCATCTGGAGGTCGAGGGGGCGGGCGGCGGTGACTGGTACATCCCGCTGGACTCGCCGGGCGCGATCGGCTCCCCCGACCGCGCGGTGGCCCAGGTCGCGCTGGACGGCATCGAGTTCTGCCAGCTGGTGGCGGGGCATGTCGCGCCGGAGGAAGCGGCGGCGGGCCAGGACGGCGACCGCGAGGCGATCAGGGACGTCCTGTTCGCCGCGGCGGCGATGAGCCGGCTCTGAGCCCCGGACCAGCCAACGAGGCGACCGTCAGGTGAAGACGACCGTCCGGTGCCCGTTGAGCAGAATGCGGTGCTCCGCGTGCCACTTGACGGCGCGGGCCAGCGCCTGGCATTCGACGTCGCGGCCGATCGCCACCAGCTGCTCAGGGGTGACCTGGTGGCCGACGCGCTCGACCTCCTGCTCGATGATCGGGCCCTCGTCCAGCTCCGCCGTCACATAGTGCGCCGTCGCGCCGATGACCTTCACCCCGCGGGCGTGCGCCTGGTGGTAGGGCTTCGCGCCCTTGAAGCTCGGCAGGAAGGAGTGGTGGATGTTGATGAGCCGGCCGGACAGCTGCTTGCACAGGTCGTCCGAGATCACCTGCATGTAGCGGGCGAGCACGACGAGTTCCACGCCCTCGTCCCTGACCAGCTGGAGCAGCTCGGCCTCGGCGAGCGCCTTGCTGTCCTTGGTGACCGGAATGTGCCGGAACGGGATGTTGTAGGACGCGGCGAGTTCGGCGAAGTCGGTGTGGTTGGACACGACGGCGGCGATCTCCACCGGCAGGGCGCCGATGCTCGCCCGGAACAGCAGGTCGTTCAGGCAGTGGCCGAACTTGGACACCATCAGCACGACCCGCATCCGCTCCTCGGCGCGGTGGATCGCCCACTCCATCCGGAACGAGTCGCCCACGGCGGCGAAGCTGGCGCGCAGTTTCTCCACGGTGACCGGCGTCCCCGCGGAGAAGTGCACCCGCATGAAGAACAGCCCCGTGTCGTGGTCGCCGAACTGCTGGCTGTCCTCGATGTTGCAGCCGGTCATGAAGAGATAGCTCGACACGGCGTGCACGATGCCCTGCCGGTCGGGGCACGACAGCGTCAGCACGTACTGCTCGGACTGCTCGGACGGGGCAGGTGCCGGCCCGGCGACGGCCGGTGGCTGCGGGACGGAGCTCATGACCCCAGAGGATCCCACACCCGCCACCGCCGGGTCAGGCCGTACGCGTCATGATCCGCAGCACGTCGAGCGACTGGGGCACCGTGTCCGGGTCCTCGGCGTCGTTCGCCGCCAGCCGTACGTGCGCCTCACGGGCGGCCCGTACGGCCTCCGGCCAGCCGTGATGCTCCAGATAGGCCGACACGGGCGCGTCGGCCCCGACCTGGTGCATGATGCGCAGCACCCGCAGCACGGCCACGTCCACGAGCGCGGCCTCGCCCGAGTCGCGGAATATCGTGCCGACGTATTTCTCGGCGGACCAGTTGTCCAGCCAGGTGTCCTCGACGAGCCGGTACACGGCGTCGGTGACGTCGCCGTACCCCTCGCGGCCGGCCAGCCAGTAGTCCTGATGGAAAGCGGGATCGGAAAGCATGTGCAGCGCCGAGCGCACGTTGCTGCGCCAGCGCCACCACGGCATGTCAGTAGGCGGCATGCCGACCATGGTGGATGAGCGACGGGCACGACGGGAAGAGTTATCGGAAGCTTGCTGCACGGTCGTTGATCGTACGGTCCGTACGGATGCGACGGTTCGTCCCCCCGCAATTCACCGCGCCGTCACCCGGTGTTGATCCTCCTACACACCAGCGTTACCCGTGAGCCGGAAGCCTGCCTGTCCATGACTGGTCGGCGACGCCCCACCTTGCCTCACCCCTTCCGTACCACCAAGATCCGCGCCCTGTGCGCGGCGCTGGCCGGTGTCCCGCTCCTCGCCGGATGCGGCACGCTCCCCGGCACCTCGGACAACTCCCGGCAGCCCGTCACCGTCATGACCTGGGCGCCGGTGGGTACGAACGCGACGAACCAGCCGGGCATGCCGGCGATGGCGAAGGCGTTCGCCCGCTGGGTCAACAACGCGGGCGGTGTCGACGGCCATCAGCTGCGCATCGTGACGTGCAACGAACGCAACACCGCCTCGGGTGCCGCCGCCTGCGCGCGGGAGGCCGTGGACAAGGACGTGGCGGCGGTCGTCGGTTCGTACAGCCAGTTCGGCCAGCAGTTCCTGGCGCCGCTGGAGGGCGCCTCCATCCCGTACCTGGGCGGTTACGGCCTCACCGACGAGGAGTTCAGCAGCTTCGTCTCGTACCCGGTCAACGGCGGCCAGGCGACGCTCCTGGCGGGCAACGGCAGGCAGCTGTCGGCCGGCTGCGAGAAGACGGCGCTGGTACGGCCCGACACCATCGCGGGGCTCGACCTGCCGAGCCTCCTCGACGCGGGCCTGGCCCAGGGCCGCCGGCCCGCGACCTTCGACATCCGGGCCCCCGAGGACGCGACCGACTACACCAAGCAGGCCGAGAAGGCCCGGGACGACGCCGAGGACGGCGGCTGTGTCACGACGCAGCTCGGCGACCGTACGGAGACGTTCTTCGACTCCTACCGGCGGCTCCCCTACGACGGCAGGGACATCAAGCTGTCGTCGGTGATCGGCTCGGTCGACCAGCCGCTCGTCGACAGCACCGGCGGCAAGAAGGGCCCGCTGGAAGGCGCGCTGGTCACCGGCTGGTACCCGGAGTCGAGTTCCGCCGCGTGGCGGCCCATGCGGGACGTGATCGACAAGGAAGCGTTCGGGGACAACTCGATCGACCCGGACAGCACCGGGGTGCAGACGACCTGGATCGCGTACACGGCGCTCAAGAAGGTCATCGAGTCGATCGACGACGACACCGTCACGGCGCGGAAGATCATGAACGCGCTGAGCCGCGGTGTGACGGTCGACACGGGCGGCCTCACCCCGCCGCTGCGCTGGCGGTACGAGGACATGCTCGGCGCCCCCGGCTTCCCCAGGATCGTCAACAGTGACGTGACGTTCCAGGTGGTGCGCCAGGGGCGGCTGGTGGCTCAGCAGAAGGGCTTCGTGGACGTCGGCAAGATCCTCGCCGGCACCGACGTCAGCTCCTGAGGCGAGCGGGCCTCACAGCTCCGTCGAGGCCCGCTTCGTGAGCCCGTACTTCGTCGCGATCGAGTTCCACAGCTTCGACGCCTGGTTCTTGGCCTTCGTGGCGTCACCGCTCGACCGGTTGGCCTGGGCGGCGGCCTGCGTCCTGCGCGGGTGGCCGCCCTTGCAGTTCTTGCCGCGCTTGGACTGGTCGGCCCAGTCCGCGTAGTGGTCGTCGGCCGCGGCCGAGGCCTGCCAGCCGTCGGTGAGGGAGGACGCCAGCTCCTCGTGGTTCGGGAGCTGGTCGATCGACAGGCCCTTGAGCTGGTCGACGAGCGCCCTGCGCTGGCCCGCCGCGTCACGCAGGTCGTCGGACGCCTGGTCCAGGTTGTCGCAGGACCCGATGTTGCCGACCGCCCTGATGACCGCCGCGCGGCTGTTGTTGCTGGTCGCGAGGAGCTTGTCGAGGGATTCGGCCTGCGGCTTCGCCGGGTCGTCCGCCGTCTGCGAGGACGGCGCCGTGGCGGGTGAACTGGCCGAAGCGACGTTGTCGCTGTCGTCCTGCTTCTTGTCGTCGCCACCGCTCATCAGCGCGCCGGCGCCGAGCCCGATGATGGCGCAGCCGACGACGACGGCGGCGATCAGCGGGCCCTTGGACGACTTGCGGCGCCCCGCGCCCCTGCCCTGCGGCGGCTGCGGTTCGTAGCCGGCCGGCTGGGGCTCGTACGCCCGCGGCGGGCGCGGCGGGCCCGCGTTGTACTGGTCGAACTGCGGGAGCTGCTGGGTCGAGTCCGGGCTCTCCTGCCCGTTCTGCCCCGCCGGGCCCTCGGTGCGGAAGAGGCTGTCGAACTCGGCGGGCGGCGTCCGGTCCTCCGGCTCCCCCTGCCGGATTCCGTACGCGTCGCCGGGCGGCGGCGTCGGGGGGTCCTGGGCGGGGACGGGCGCGATGAACTGCGTGGCCTGCTCGTCGGGCCCCGAGCCGTGCTGCTGCGGCATGTGGGCCGGCATGTGCTGCTGGGACATCTGCGGCGGCATGTGGGCGATGTACTGCGTCGCGTCCTGGTCGCCGCCGGGCACCGGCGGCAGGTACTGCGTCGCGTCGGCGCTGCCCGGCGCGGGCACCTCGGCGGGCAGGGGCTGCGGCAGCGGCTGCGGGCCG
>NZ_JTIY01000001.1:2926976-2955623 GCF_000818175.1 Streptomyces sp. AcH 505 | reverse complement strand
TGGCCGCCGTACGAGGCGCCGTCCTGCGGGCCGTACGACTGCTGGGGGTACCCGGAGCTGTCCTGGTAGGTCTCCTGCTCCTGCGGGCCGTCCTGCGGCCCCCAGGGCTGCCCCCACGGCTGGCCGCCGGCCGGGGCGATGTGCTCCCCGGCCTGCTGGGCCGCCTGCTCCCGCGCGCTGGCGGGGTGCCAGGGCTCGCTGCCGTCACCCGGCAGCACAACGCCTTCGTGCGCGGGCCGAGCGGCGGGGTGCTGCGGCTCATCCCCTTGTCCGCTGTGCGTCACCGGGACTCCTACGTGTGGAACGTGTGGACCTACCGAATCGTCGGTTCACGCTACCGGGTGAATCAGGGGCTCGGCCACGCGAGTCGTCCCGGCAGGGCTCCGGCCCGTCAAAACGCCGCCATACGGCCGGAATTCGTCCCTCCTGCCGTCCTCTCGGCACCCGTCAACCCACGCCGTCAACCCACTGCGTCGACCCACCCGTCGGGCCACCGCGTGAACCCACCCCGTACGTCTGCCCCGGCGACCGCTCCTCACGCCGCCTGGATCTCCAGCCGCGCGCCGAACTCCCGCACCGCGGGCTCGTTCCCGTACGGCTCAAGACGCTGCTGGAGATCGTCCAGATACTCGGCGCCCCTGCTGGAGCGCAGCGTGCCCAGCAGTTCCACCGCGCGGGTGCCGGTCTGGCACGCCTCCTCCACCTCGCGCGCCTGCACCTGGGCCGTGGCCAGCAGGACCAGCCCGATCGCCCGGCGCCGCGCGCGGCTCTCCGGGTGCCCCTCCAGCGCCTCGCCCGCATGCCGGGCCGCCGCGTCGGGACGGCCCAGGTCCCGGTAGCAGTGCGCCAACTCGTCGGCGAGATAGGCCCGGTCGAAGTGGGTGATCCAGTCCGGGTCGTCGCCCGAGACCTCGTTCTCCCCGTCGCCGGCATGCTCCAGCGCCGTCAGCGCCCGCCCGGCGACCGCCTGGCAGGTGCGGTCGTCGCCCAGCAGGGCGTGGCCGCGCGCCTCCGCCGCGTAGAACATGGCCTGCGCGCGCGGCGGCACCTGGCCGCGCGCCCCCTCCTGCGCCGCCCGCGCGAGCTGCGCGATCTCCCGGGGGTTGCCGAGCTGCGCGGCGAGATGGCTCATGGACGCGGCCAGTACGTACCCGCCGTAGCCGCGGTCCCCCGACGCCTGCGCCAGCCGCAGCGCCTGGATGTAGTAGCGCTGCGCCAGCCCCGGCTGGCCGGTGTCGATCGCCATGTACCCGGCGAGTTCGGTGAGTCGGGCGACCGCGCCGAAGAGCCGGCGGCCGACCGCCTCGCGGTACGACCCGGCCAGCAGGCCCGAGACGACGCTGTTCAGGTAGTGCACGACGACCGGGCGCACATGGCCGCTGCCGAAGCGGTGGTCCAGGTCGGTGAGGGCCGCCGTCATGGCCCGTACCGCCTCGACGTCCGAATCGCCCACCCGCGCGCCGGTGGTACGCGCCACCGCCGCGTCAGCGCCGGTGATCAGCCAGTCCCTGCTGGGCTCGACGAGCGCGGACGAGGCGACGGCCGAGCCCGACAGGAAGTCGCGTCTGCCGACGTCGCTCCGCCACAACTCGCTGACCTGCTCGATCGCGCCGATGACCGTCGGCGCGAACTGCAGGCCGATGCCCGAAGCGAGGTTCTTGCCGTTGGCCATGCCGATCTCGTCGATCGTGACCGTACGGGCCAGCTTGCGGCCCAGCGCCTCGGCGATGATGCCCGGCGCACGCCCGCGCGGCTGCTGGCCGCGCAGCCAGCGCGCCACCGACGTCTTGTCGTAGCGCAGGTCGAGACCGCGCTCGGTCCCGACCAGGTTGACCCGCCGGGCCAGCCCGGCGTTGGAGCACCCGGCCTCCTGGATGAGCGCCTGGAGCCGCTCGTTCGGCTGGCGCGCTACGAGAGGTCTGGCTGCCATGGATACCCCCTGTGGCCGCAGTGATCAGCTCAGCGATCACTGCCCGGCAGTAGTCCGAAGAATGCGCATGTTCGGTGATATCGGAGAAATTCGAATTTCTTCCGGAAACATGGCCCGGAACCCGGGCAGACAGAACTCTCGCACTGTCCCCCGCACAGGGTTACCCCCTGATCGGCACGCTCCCCCACGCGCGCCCCCGCCCATGCACCGGTGCGCCCCGGATGCGGGATCGACGCATTACGGCGCAGGGGGCGCGCGCCCGTAACCCGAGGTGGTGCCGGGAGTTGTGCTGTTCGTGGAAGAGACCATCGGACTCACGGACGCCGCCCAGATCCCGAAGCAGCGGGGCGACCTGCTGCTCGACAGTGCGGTGAGGTACGCGGAAGAGCGGCATTGGGACGTGTTCCCCGGCACCTGGCTCGAACCGGTGGAGGGCGCGGAGCGGTGCTCCTGCGGCGCGAGTGACTGCGTGGCGCCGGGGGCGCACGCCACGGGTCCCGACTGGGCGACGCAGGCGACGGGCAGCGCAGTCGCCGCCCGCGAACTCTGGTCCCAGCAGCCCCTGGCCTCGATCCTGTTGCCGACGGGCCGCACCTTCGACGCCCTGGACGTACCGGAGTCGGCCGGCTTCCTCGCGCTCGCCCGGATGGAGCGGATGGACCTCACACTCGGACCCGTGACCCGCACCCCGGACCGCCGGATGCTGTTCTTCGTCCTCCCTGGCGCCGCCCCCAAGGTCGACGACCTGGTGCGGAAGCTGGGCTGGGCGCCTGCCTCGATCGACCTGGTCGGCCGCGGCGAGGGGCATTACGTGGCCGCCCCGCCGACCCGGATCGGCGGCGCCGCCGTGCAGTGGGCCCGCCGCCCCACCCAGGCGAACCGCTGGCTGCCGGACGCCGACGAGCTGATCAGCCCCCTGACGTACGCGTGCGGCCAGGAGGCCGCGGCGGAACGGTCGCGACGCGCGTGACCTTGAGCCGTCCGTGACCTTCAGGAGCCCCCTGGATGCCCCCTAAGGTGGGTCGTCCATGGGGGACATGAAAGGGGCTGTGCGGGCGATGTCGCAGCAGACAGAGGAAAAGGCACCAGCGGTCCGCGTCGAGGGGCTGTGGAAGCGCTTCGGTGAGCAGATCGCCGTCGCCGGTATCGATCTGGAGCTGCCCGCAGGCCAGTTCATCGGTCTGGTCGGTCCCAACGGCGCGGGAAAGACCACCACCCTGTCGATGATCACGGGCCTGCTGCGGCCCGACCAGGGCCGGGTGAACGTGGCCGGGTACGACGTGTGGCGCGACCCGGCCGAGGTCAAGGCCCGGATCGGGGTCCTGCCCGAGGGCCTGCGGCTCTTCGAGCGGCTGTCCGGGCGTGAACTCCTCGGCTACATGGGCCGGTTGCGGGGACTGCCCGGCACCGAGGTCGACAAGCGCGCCACGCAGCTCCTGGACGTACTGGACCTGGCGGGCGCCCAGCACAAACTCGTCGTCGACTACTCGACCGGCATGCGGAAGAAGATCGGGCTCGCCGCAGCGCTGCTGCACAACCCCGAAGTCCTCTTCCTCGACGAGCCGTTCGAGGGCGTCGACCCGGTCTCGGCACAGACGATCCGCGGGGTCCTGGAGCGGTACACGACGTCAGGCGCCACCGTCGTCTTCTCCAGCCACGTGATGGAGCTGGTCGAGTCGCTGTGCGACTGGGTAGCCGTGATGGCCGCCGGCCGCATCCGCGCGCAGGGCACACTCGCCGAGGTACGGGGCGACGCGACGTCGCTGCAGAACGCGTTCCTCGAACTGGTCGGCGCGCAGGGCCGCGACAGCGGCGAGACGCTCGACTGGCTGGGCGGCGCCCGGTGAACACCGCAGCCCTCACCCCCGTCTTCGTCCGGCTGAAGCTCTCGCTCCTGCGCAACGGCCTGCGCCAGTCGTCCGGCAGGGCCGCCGCGTACATCGCCTCGGTCGTCGTCGTGCTGCTCCTCGCCGCCGGCGAACTCCTCGGCCTCGTCCTGCTGCGCGGCCAGGACCACGCGGCGTCGCTGACGGTGCTGCTGACGCTGGTGCTCGCCATCGGCTGGACCGTGATGCCGCTGTTCTTCCCCAGCGGGGACGAAACCCTCGACCCCACCCGGCTGGTGATGCTGCCGCTGCGGCCGCGCCCGCTGATCGGCGCGCTGCTGATCACGTCGCTGGTGGGGATCGGCCCCCTCTTCAGCCTCTGCCTGCTGATCGGCTCGGCCCTCGCGACGGCGCACGGCGCCGCCGCCGTGGTCGTGGCCGTCATCGCCGTACCGCTGGTGCTGCTCGTCGCCGTGGCGCTGGCCCGCGCGGTGGCGGCGGCCAACATCCGGCTGCTGACCTCCCGCAAGGGCCGCGACCTCGCCGTGCTGAGCGGCCTGGTCATCGCGGTCGGCATCCAGGTCGTCAACTTCGGCATCCAGCGCCTCGGCGACGCGGGCGGCCTCTCGGCGCTCACCCCGACGGCCGACGTCGTCCGCTGGATCCCGCCGGCCTCGGCGATCGGCGCGGTGCAGTCGGCGAGCGACGGCTCGTACGGCCGGGCGGTGGCCCAACTCCTGCTGGCCTTCGCGGCCCTGGCCCTCGCGGTGAACGCCTGGCGGCGTTCGCTGGTGAAGCTGATGACGTCCCCTGACGGCTCCACGCTCGCCGCGGCGGAGCCGTCCAGGAAGGAGTCGGCGGGCGGATTCAGCCGGCTGCTGCCGGAGGGCCGTACGGGCACGGTGATGCTGCGCAGCCTGCGGTACGTGTGGCGCGACCCGAAGACGAAGGCGGCGTGGGTCACTTCGCTGGTGATCGGCCTGATCGTGCCGCTGTTCAACGCGCTTCAGGGGGCGGGCACGATCTACTTCGCGTGCTTCGCCGCGGGGATGCTCGGCATCCAGATGTACAACCAGTTCGGCCAGGACACGTCCGCGTTCTGGATGGTCGCGCAGACGATCTCGACGACGCGCGACGCGTACGCCGAACTGCGGGCGCGCGCCTTGGCGTTGCTGCTGATCACGCTGCCGTACTCGGCGCTGGTCACGCTGGCGACGGCGGCGCTGCTCGGCGACTGGGGCGCGTTCCCCGAGGCGCTGGGCCTCTCGTTCGCGCTGCTGGGCGCGATGCTGGCGACGGGCGCGGTAGCGTCGGCGCGGTTCCCGTACTCCATCCCGCAGGACAGCGGCTACAAGAACGTGGCCCCCGGCCAGGCGGGCCTGGCCTGGATCTCCATCTTCGGCGGCATGCTGGGCGCGGCGCTGCTGTGCGCGCCGGTCCTGGCCGTGACGATCTGGCTCCACGTGTCGGGCCAGACGTCCTGGACCTGGCTCCTGCTCCCGGTGGGCGCGGCGTACGGGGCGCTGATCGCGTGGACGGGCCTGAAACTGGCGGCCCCGCAGACGTCGTCACGCCTACCGGAAATCTTGCTGGCCGTCAGCAAGGGCTGACGTTTGGTTGGCGGTCTTGGTTGCGGTTGTCGCCGGGTGCCGTTCCGGGGTCGTGTCCTGCGCGGTGTCGCCGTCCGGCGCGGGTCAGTTGGCGGTTGTGGTTGCGGTCGTTGCCGGGTGCCGTTCCGGGGTCGCGTCCTGCGCTGCATGATTTACGGCGCGTACTCCCGAGACGCGGAGCCACCGCCGAGATGCGCCACAAATCACGCTCTACGCTCCGGACACCACCCCTGCACGACCCCCTTCAGCCCCGCGCCACGGATCGGCTGCGCCACGACCACCGGCCGCAGGCGGACCGGGCGTTCACGCCAGGGACGTGCCCCTCGGCCCGCAGGTCACCGCTTGCCCGCGCTGACGCGGGCGGTGTGCCGACCGCCGGGGGGAGGGGGCCGGGGCCGGAGGAGGGGGGTGTCCGGACGTAAAGCGAAGGAGCTCATGCGACAAGCAGTCCGGACACCCCCCTCCGCAGGACCCGGACACCGGCACGAACGACGACAACCGCAACCACCGGACCCGGCCGCCCCCGCCGGACGGCGACACCGCGCCGGACGGCGTCAGCGCGTCAGCGGGTCAGCACGCCGTTCAGGAACGGCTCTATCGCCGCTCGCCATTCCTCCGGGCGGCTGTAGTGCAGCAAGTTCCCGCCGTCCGCTATCTCCGCGTACTGCCCGCGCGGCAGCACCCGCACCATCTCCTGCGCCTCCGCGCGGCCCAGTTCGCTGTCCGGGCCGCGGACCACCAGCGACGGGCACTGGACCTGGGCCAGTTCCTCCCAGTGCGCGTCGTGGACCCACGTCTCGCGCGTCGTGAGCATCTGGCGGCGGGAGAAGACCGGGTACCAGCCGTCCGCCCGCTCCGCCATGACCTCCGCGAAGAACTCGCCGCGCGTCGCGCTCGGCTGTTCCAGCCAGGCGTCGTCCTCGCCGAAGAACTGTCTGACGTCCGCGAGCGAGGCGAAGGGGACGGGCCAGGTGCTGAACCAGTCCTCCCAGGCCCGCTGGGACGCCGCGCCGGGGGCCGACGCGCGCATGTCGCAGATCACCAGGGCCCGCACCAGGTCGGGGCGCTTCGCGGCGAGCTGCCACGCGGTCAGCGCGCCCATCGCGTGGCCGATGAGGGTGACGGGGCCCAGGCCGAGCTGTTCGATCGCGGCTTCCGCGTCGGACACGTACACGTCCCGGCTGAACGGGCCCTCGGTCGGTTTGTCGCTGGCGCCGTGGCCCCGCTGGTCCAGGGCGACCGCGCGGTGCCGGCCCGCGAGCCAGTGGGCCGTGGAGGCCCAGTGCGAGGCCTGGCCCATGAGGCCGTGGAGCATTAAGACGCCGGAGGCGGACGGCGCTCCCGGCGCCGTGAAGTCCCAGGCAGCCAGGCGTACGCCATCGGCTCCGGTCACATCGATGCGTTGCGCCACTGTCCCTGGCACCCCCTTCGGTTCTCTGATCTGAGCTCATGTTCCGGGTGGTCGCCCCGGATACCGCCAGACTATCGAACTAGCATTCGAAAATACGGTTCCGCCACCCAACATCGCTCGTTCGAGTGACCACGCTCAAGGATTGGAGCCCGTGGCCGAGGGGAGATCTTCTTCGGGAGGCGGACCGCTCGGGGATGACGGTCCGCGGGAGCCGGCCCTGGGAGCTCGGGGCTCCGGGTCGGCGCAGGGGAGGACGGGCTCCGGTACCGCGAGGTGCCGGAGCCGTCCCCACTCCGTACCCGCGCAGCGGCGCACGGGGTCGCACAAGGCAGGCGCGGACGCGCGAACGGCGCACAACCCTGCTCCCTCCCCGACCGAGGGGCGAACCCCGGGCCGACGCTTCAGGTCATCGCCACAGCGACAGCCTGGCACGCGATTCGCCCGACCGCTGCCATTCCGGCCGGAAATCTCCCGGCGTGCGCGGGCGCATTCGTCAGCGCTTGGCGACGAACACGTGCGAGGCGACCTCCGAGCCCAGCTCGGCGGCCTCGCCGCTGCTGCCGACCATCACGCCGCCGGGGGACGCCGTCACGCTCACGACGGAGCCGGGCTGGACGCCCGCGCGCCGCAGCGAGTGCATGAGCTGCGCGTCCGTCTGGATCGGCTCGCCGATGCGGCGGACGACCACGGTCTTGCCCTCGCTGCCCGGGTCCAGCTCGGCCAGGCTCACCATGCCGGCGTCCAGGAAGGGATCCGCCTTGGCCGCCTCGCCCAGCTCTTCGAGACCCGGGATCGGGTTTCCGTACGGCGACTCCGTCGGGTGGCGCAAAAGCTCCATCACCCGCAGCTCCACCGCCTCACTCATCACATGCTCCCAGCGGCACGCCTCGGCGTGCACCTGCTCCCACTCCAGGCCGATCACGTCGACCAGGAGACACTCGGCGAGCCTGTGCTTGCGCATGACGCGCGTCGCCAGCATGCGGCCTTCGTCGGTCAGCTCCAGATGCCGGTCACCCGCGACCTGCACCAGGCCGTCGCGCTCCATGCGCGCCACGGTCTGGCTGACCGTCGGGCCGCTCTGGTCCAGGCGCTCCGCGATCCGGGCGCGCATCGGGACCACACCTTCCTCTTCGAGTTCGAGGATGGTGCGGAGGTACATCTCCGTCGTGTCGATCAGTCCGGACATACGTGCCCCTCGGTAAATCGTGCGCTGGCCCTGACCCCAATTCTGACGCATACCGCTGACAACCGTGCCGCGGCGACGAGAGGCGTATTGACAGAGCAATGGTCCAGACCTCAACGTGATCGGCGGCACAGGCATTCCCCCACCCCCTTCGAAGGGCTCCTCGATGAGCGAGAGCAAGCTGGCCGGTCAGTTCCTCGATGCCGCGATCGGTCTGCTGCAGCGCGTACGGGACGAGGAGACGGAGTCCGTCGCGGCGGCCGGCACCCTGATCGCCGACGCCGTCGCCGGGGGGAACCGGCTGTTCGCCTTCGGCGCGGGACACTCCTCGCTCGCCGCGCAGGACGTCGTCTACCGGGCCGGCGGCTTCGCCCTGATGAACCTCCTGTGCGTACCGGGCACGACGGGTGTCGACGTGATCCCCGCGACGCTCGGCTCAGGTCTTGAGCACGTCGAGGGGCTGGCCGGTACCGTGCTCCGCGCGTCGCCCGCGACCTCGGGCGATGTGCTCGTGGTCATCTCGCTGTCCGGGCGCAACACGCTGCCCGTCGAGATGGCGACGGCCGCGCGCGAGCGCGGTCTGAAGGTGATCGGCGTGACGTCCGTCGCGTACGCGGCCGGGACGGAGTCCCGGAACGCCACGGGCACCTTCCTCAAGGACCACTGCGACGTCGTGCTGGACAGCAAGATCGCGATCGGCGACGCCGAGCTGACCGCCGACGGCATCGAGGCGCCGTTCGCCCCCGCCTCAACCGTCGTCACCAGTTCGCTGATGCAGGCGACGATGGCCGCCGCCGCCGGGCAGCTCGCCGAGCGCGGCATCGAGCCGCCGCTGCTGCGGTCCGCCAATGTCAGCGGCGGGCGCGAGTGGAACAGCCGGGTCATGGACGAGTACCGCGACCGGATCTTCTACCACCACTGACGCAGCCGCCGTGCGGCGATGAGCGGACGCGGCGCTCGGGCGATCGGCCCGGGCTCAGTGCTCGGGCAGCGCGCGGGCGAGATCCAGTGACGTCGCGATCCTGATCGTCACGTCCTCCGCGTACGCCGCGTCGGGCCGTTCGAACGCGGCCCTGCTGGCGCCGCGCAGGAACGTCACGACACCGAGCGACCTGCCGCGGCTGCGCAGCACCGTGCACAGCGCGTGCGTCGCGTCCGGCGGCCACTGCCGGGACGCCGCCCAGGTCGGCGACGGCGCGCCGCCGCCGGGCCTGGCGGGCGCGCTCGCCCGTACGGAACCGATGCGCTCCATCGCCTGGAGCGCCGGATGCCCGTCCATGTACCGCACCGGTATGCCGCCCGCCTCCACCGGCATGCTCGGCCCCGAGGCGCCGGTGGGCGTCGCCGCCGCCCGTACCAGCCGTACGGGCGCGTCGAGGCCGGACAGACCGGCGCCGGGTCCGGTCCGCGGTTCGGCGACCAGGTCGATCAGGGCGTGGTCGGCGAAGCCGGCCAGCGCGAAGTCGAGATAGACCGTCGCCGCCTCCGTCGGGTCCTCGCACTCGGCTGCCGCCCGGCCCGCCCGGTGGAGCTGGCTGGAGCGGAACCGCAGCCGGTCGCCCTCCTGCGCGGCGACCTTCACATCCGTCACGTCCATGAACAGCCAGCCGACGCCCAGCGGCACCGGCTCCTCGGCGAGCGGCGACGCCAGCCGCAGGAAGCCGCTGCGCCAGCAGCGCCGCCGCTCCCCCTCGGCCGTACGGACCGTCACCCACAGCTCGACGAGACCGCTGGGCGCGCCCTCGGCGAGTACGTGGTGCAGCGCCGCCTCCAGCTCGTCCACGCCCTGGGCGATCAGCTCGCCCAGCGGCCTGCCCAGCACCGCCGTACGCCCGGAGCCGAGCGCGCGGGCCGCGTGTCCGTTGACGACGGTCGGCCGCAGATCGACGTCCACGAGGACGACGCCCCAGGCCGCCTCCTCGAACAGCGCCTCGCTCAGGGCTATGGAGCGCTCAAGATCGATCTGGGCGTGGACCTCGCTGAAGGCGCAGTAGACCCCGGCGGGCGCGCCGTCGGCGCTGCGCACCCCGGCCGACTGGGTCCGTACGAGCACCCGGCCGCCGTCCTTGCGCAGCAGCGCGAATTCGTGCACCTGGCGGCCGGCGGTGGTCATGGCGGACATCAGCCGCGACTGCACCTCGTCCGCGTCGGCCGTACGGACGGCCCAGCCCGCGAAGCCGTGCCGGCCGACGGCTTCCTCGGCGGACCAGCCGAGCACGCGCTCGGCCTCGCGGTTCCAGTGGGTGATCACGCCGTCGGCGTCGAAGGCGCAGAGCGCCGCGTCCATGCCGTCCAGCAGGGCGGCGAGCAGGTCGGACCCAGGCCCTGACGCCGGATCCGGGCCGGGCACGTTGGTGGTCTCGCTCCGAGAAGCACTCATGCCGGCACCCCCTACAGGACGCTACGCGCGTCCAGATCATTCAACTAGAACGTGACACACCACACACAAGGTTCCCGCAAATCGGGCCGCTCAACAATCAGGACTTAGGGCCTGTCGTTTGGATCAGGCCGGATCAGGGAGCGGGCGCTGGTGCCGTGGATCGCAAGGCGGAGGAGGGAGGCGACGCGGAGCGTCGCCGACCGACGACAACGCCGCGAGGCGCGGTGCCGGCGCCCGCGAGCCCGGCAAGATCCGAACGACAGGCCCTTAAATCCCTTGAGCCTTCCGCGACAGCGGCCTAACGTGTGACGCACACCGAAAGGAGGTGATCCGGAAGATGCATTCAGTCCGGACAAGTGAGGTGGCTGCGGGCTAACGGCTCGCTGTCGCACTCTCGTAGTGCTCGGCCGGTCGACGGCCGAAATCCCAAGCAGTCACCCGATCCGCGGGCCGCCGGTAAGTCCGGCCGGCTCCCTCCACGGAGGGACCATGGCCCGCGGATCGTCTGCGTTCCGGCCCGCCCTTGTCGCGGGCCTCTTGTCGTTACGGGCGGCGGCGCCGGTTACGGGCGGCGGCGCCGGTTACGGGCGCCGGCGGCTACGGGCAGAGGCGCTCGACGCGCCAGTGCCGTCCCTCCGCCACGTACCGCAGCCGGTCGTGCAGCCGGTTCTCGTGGCCCTGCCAGAACTCGACCGTGCCCGGCGTGATCCGCAGCCCGCCCCAGCGCGGCGGCACCGGCACCTGCTCGCCCTCCGGGTAGCGGGCGGCGAGCTGCTCGTACCGCGCCAGCAGCTCCTCGCGCGTGCCGATCGGCGCCGACTGGTCGCTCGCCCAGGCGCCGAGCTGCGAGCCGTGCGGGCGGGTGCGGAAGTACGCGGCCGTCTCGTCGCGGCCGATCCGCGCGGCCCTGCCGGTGACGACGACCTGGCGGGCCAGCTGGTGCCAGGGGAAGAGCAGCGAGACGTACGGGTTCGCCGCGATCTCCTGGCCCTTGCGGGACGTGTAGTTGGTGAAGAAGACGAAGCCCTGGCCGTCGTAGTGCTTGAGCAGCACCGTCCGGGACGACGGACGGCCGTCGGGGGTCGCGGTGGAGACGACCATCGCGTTCGGTTCGTGAAGTCCGCACTCCGCCGTCTCCTTGAACCAGCGGGCGAACTGGTCCATGGGGTCGGCCGCGAGGTCCGACTCCAGGAGCGGGGTCGAGCGGTACTGCTCGCGCATGGCGGCGGGATCGTGGTTCTCGTGAGACACGGGTTCATCCTGCACCAGGGGGAGCCGTGGCCGCCGGGCAGTGCCGGACATCACGCCGCCCGGCCGCCGCCCGCGCCCGGCGCAGCCGCTATCGTTCCTGCCTCCTGCTCGCACGCCCGAGCCGATACCAACCGCTGAGGAGCCGCCCGATGTCCGACTTCGTACCCGGACTCGAAGGAGTCGTCGCGTTCGAGACGGAGATCGCCGAACCCGACAAGGAAGGCGGCGCGCTGCGCTACCGCGGCGTCGACATCGAGGACCTGGTGGGCCACGTCTCGTTCGGGAACGTGTGGGGGCTGCTGGTCGACGGCGCCTTCAACCCCGGGCTGCCGCCCGCCGAGCCGTTCCCGCTGCCCGTGCACTCCGGCGACATCCGGGTCGACGTGCAGGCGGCGCTGGCGATGCTCGCGCCCGCCTGGGGGCTGAAGCCGCTGCTCGACATCGACGAGGCCACGGCGCGCGACGATCTGGCGCGCGCCGCCGTCATGGCGCTGTCGTACGTGGCGCAGTCGGCGCGCGGGCAGGGTGTGCCGATGGTGCCGCAGCGGGAGATAGACCGGGCGGAGACGGTCGTGGAGCGGTTCATGATCCGCTGGCGCGGTGAGCCGGACCCGAAGCATGTGAAGGCCGTCGACGCGTACTGGACGTCGGCCGCCGAACACGGCATGAACGCCTCGACGTTCACCGCGCGCGTGATCGCGTCGACCGGCGCGGACGTGGCGGCGGCCCTGTCGGGCGCCGTCGGCGCGATGTCGGGTCCGCTGCACGGCGGGGCGCCCTCGCGGGTCCTCGGCATGATCGAGGAGATCGAGCGCACCGGCGACGCCGCCGCGTACGTACGGCAGGCCCTGGACAGGGGCGAGCGGCTGATGGGCTTCGGGCACCGGGTGTACCGGGCCGAGGACCCGCGGGCGCGCGTACTGCGCCGTACGGCCAAGGAATTGGGCGCGCCGCGCTTCGAGGTGGCGGAGGCGCTGGAGCGGGCGGCGCTGGACGAGCTGCACGCGCGCAGGCCCGACCGGGTGCTGGCGACGAACGTGGAGTTCTGGGCGGCGATCGTGCTGGACTTCGCGGAGGTGCCCGCGCCCATGTTCACGTCGATGTTCACCTGTGCCCGTACGGCGGGCTGGTCGGCGCACATCCTGGAGCAGAAGCGCACGGGACGGCTGGTGCGCCCTTCGGCGCGCTATGTGGGCCCGGCGTCGCGCGACCCCCGGGAGATCGACGGGTACGACGCGATCTGACCGTGCGCGGTCGTCACACGGCGGGTGGCCGCAGCGCCTCCTCGATCAGCGCGGACCACTGCGCGACCACCCGCTCGCGGCGCCTGCCGTCGTCCGTCAGCAGATTGGCGAGGCCGAGGCCGCGCGCCATGTCCAACAGCCCCTGGACGGTTTCCCGTACGCCGGGCAGCGACTCGTCTGCGGCCAGCAGCTCCACCGCGATGCGGTGTGCCTCACGCCCGACATGAGCCTCCAACTCGGTGACGCGCGGCCGTAGTTGGTCCTCGTTGGCGGCGGCGACCCAGAGTTGGAGCGCGGCCCGGAACAGCGGCCCCGTGAACAGCGCGACGATCCCGTCGACCGCTTCCGTGCGGTGGCCAGGCCCGGCCGGTACGAGGGCGCGCAGCGCGCTGGAGCGTTCCTCCGCGACGTACTCGACCGCGGCGGTGAACAGGTCCTCCCGGGTGGGGAAATGGTGCTGCGCCGCGCCACGCGAGACCCCGGCGCGCTCGGCCACGACGGCGACCGTGGAGCCCGCCCAGCCGACCTCGGCGAGACAGGCCACTGCGGCCTCCAGCAGCCGCCGCCTGGTGGCCCGGCTGCGGTCCTGTTTGGGCGCGGCTACCGTACCCATACGGGGTCCCGCCGTTCGAGGAACGCCGCGATGCCTTCCCTGGCCTCGGTGGTGATGAAGTACGAGGCGGAGCGCTGCACCAGATCCTCCGCGTGCTCGTCGAACCCGGCCAGCACCGCCGCGTTGAGCAGTTTCTTGGACTCCGCGAGGCCGCGCGGCGACGCCCGGCGCAGCCCGTCGAGTACGACGTCGAGCGCGGCGTCCACATCGTCGGCGGCCTCGGTGATCAGCCCCGCCCTGACGGCGGCCGCCGCGTCGAAGCGCTCCCCCGTGAGGTAGTAGCGGGAGGCGGCACGCGGCTCTATGCGCGGCAGCAGCGGCAGCGAGATCACGGCGGGCGCGACGCCGATGCGTACCTCGGTGAAGGCGAAGTCGGACGTGCGGTCGGCGAGCGCGATGTCGCACGCGCCGAGCAGACCGAGCCCGCCGGCTCTGACATGGCCGCTCACCCGGGCCACGACGGGCTTGGGCAGTTCGACGATCTGCCGCATGAGACCGACGAAGGTGTACGGGTTGGCCGGGCTCTTGAGGTCGGCGCCGGCGCTGAAGGTGGAGCCGCTGTGGGTGAGCACCACGGCGCGCACCGACGGGTCCTTGCCGCAGGCGCCGAGGGCTTCGCCGAGCGCGGCGACGAGCTGGGCCGAGAGGGCGTTGCGGTTCTCCGCCGAGTCCAGGGTGAGGGTGGTGATACCGCGCTCGTGCGCGACGGCCACCGCTCCCCGTTGTCCCCGCGGCTCTCTCGGCTGTCCCGGCGTTTGTTCTGTCACGTGCTCTCCCTCTCGCGATCTCTCAGTTCACGTCTGAGGATCTTGCCGGTGGTGGCGCGCGGCACGCCGCCGATGAACTCGACCCGGCGGACCTTCTTGTAGGGGGCGACGCGTTCGGCGACGAACGCCATGACGTCGCCCTCCGTGAGCGCTTCGGCACCGGGCCGACGGACAATGTATGCCTTGGGGACCTCGTTCCCGTCTTCGTCGTAAACACCGATCACGGCCGCGTCGGCGACGGATTCGTGAGTGAGCAGCAGAGCTTCCAGGTCGGCGGGGGCGACCTGGAACCCCTTGTACTTGATGAGTTCCTTGACCCGGTCGACGACGAACAGCCATCCGTCGCCGTCCACCCGGCCCACGTCGCCGGTGTGTGCCCAGCCGTCGGCGTCGATCATCGCGGCGGTCTCCTCGGGCCGGCCGAGATAGCCCTTCATCACCTGCGGACCGCGGATGAGGATCTCGCCCTCGGCGCCGGGTCCTACGTCCTGCGCCGGGTCGTCGAGGGAGACGATCCGCATCTCGGTGCCGGCGATCAGCTTGCCGACGGTGCCGGGCGGCGGCTCGGCGGCCGACAGCGGTACGACATGGGTGCCGGGCGAGAGTTCCGTCATGCCGTACGCCTGCCGCAGCGGCGGCAGCCCCAGCCGCTCCGAACAGGCGGCGGCGAGCCGGGCGTCGAGCGGGGCGGCGGCGCTGACGATGTAGTCGAGCGAGGACAGGTCGTACCGGGCGACGGCGGGGTGCTTGGCCAGGGCGAGGACGATGGGCGGCGCCACGAACAGCCCGTTGATGCGGTGCTTCTCGATCGCCTCAAGGAATTGTTCGAGGTCGAAGCGGGGCAGTACGACAACGGTGGCGCCGTGCCGCAGCGGCGCGTTCATCAGCGCGGTCAGCCCGTAGATGTGGAAGAACGGCAGCACGGCGAGGATGCGGTGTCCCGGCGCCATCGGTATGACGGGCTCCAACTGCGCCAGGTTGGTGGCGATCGAGCGGTGCGTGAGCATCACCCCCTTGGGGACGCCGGTGGTGCCCGAGGAGTACGGCAGTACGGCGACGTCCTCGCCGGGGTCGACGGCGACGTCGGGCTCCGGCGCCGCCGACCCGGCCATGTCGAGGACCGACTGATGTCCCTCGGCGCGGTCACAGACGAACACTTCCTCGATCCCGCCGACCAACTCGGCTGCCCTGCGCGCCACATCGAGCAGCGGCGACACGGTGACGATCCACCGCGCCCGGGAGTCCCGCAGCTGCGTCGCCAACTCCTCGGCCGTGCAGAGCGGATGCACGGTGGTGACGGAGGCACCGGCGCGGGTCGCCGCGTAGAACACCACCGGGTAGGCGACGGTGTTGGGACTGTGCAGCGCGAGCACGTCCCCCTTCACCACCCCGGCGACGGCGAACGCGGCGGCCAGCCGCCGGTGCGCGACGTCGAGCTGGGCGTAGCTGACACTCGTCCCGGCAGCCCCGTCGATCAGCGCGACGGCGTCCCCGAACTCGGCGGCGCGGCCGAGCACGGCGTCATGGATGGGCAGATCGACGGCCGGGACATCCGCGTACTCGCTGTGGAACACCATGGCGACCCCTTCGACGGTGGACGCCCAGAATCACCCCGGCCGGTACGGCTTGGGGAGACCCGCGACCCGCCCAATCAGCCGCCCGGCGGCGTTTCGGCTTTCGTGTAGAGGACTTCGCGGCCCTGCTCCGCCGCGCGGACGATGCCTTCGGAGACGAAGTCGAGGAAACGGGCGATGTTTTCGAGGCGGGCGGCGGCCGGGGTGCCGGGGCCGAGGACGGCGACGCCCTGGCGTGCGGTCGCGACCAGTTGGTCGTTGGCGCGGGCGCTGGCCATCGTCGCCTCGTACCAGACGTCTTCGTCGACGAAGTAGCGCTCGCGGCGGCGTTCGTCGCGTTCCCTGCGGGCGAGGTCCTGGCTCTCCAGGAACGCCATCGCCTTCGAGATGGACGCCGGGCTGACCTGGAGGCGCTGGACGAGTTCGGCGGCGGTGAGGCTGCCGGAGTCGGCGGTGAAGAGGCAGACCAGCACCCGGGACATCATCTTGGGCAGCCCCGACTGCATGAGGACGGTGGTGAACGTCTCCTCGTACTCGCGCACGGCCTCGGCGTCGCGTCCGTCCGTCGGCGGGAGCGGCTGCGGGCCCTGGGCCAGGGGCTGCCTGCGGCGGTGGGTGCGGCGTTCGGTGGCGCGGTGGGCCAGATCGGCGCGGTAGCCGCCCGGGCCGCCGTTGCGCAGCACTTCGCGCGTGACCGTCGAGGTCGGCCGGTCGAGGCGTCTGGCGATCTCCGCGTAGGCGAGGCCGTCGGCCAGCCCCAGCGCGATCTGCTGGCGTTCCTGCTCGGTGAGCCTGCCGCCCGGCATCGCGGTCTCCTTTGTGCTGTGTCGTGTCCTTGGCGCCTTCAGCATAGCGTTCACCTTCAATCCATTGCAACGTTCGAGTATGCGACGTTGCGTTAGATTCAGAACCGTTGCAACGATATTCTGGCTCTCACCTGCGCCTACGGGCTTTATACGCAATGAATCTGTTGTCAGATCCATGAACGCAACGTAGCTTTCCATCATCGGAAACAACGAAGGAGAGCACGATGCAGAAGTTCGACACCCCCGCCCCCGTCTCCGCCGTCCTCGACATCCCGGCCGGCCTCATCCGGTTCATCGGGGCCGAACGGACCGACACCACGGTCGAGGTCCTGCCCGCCGACGCGTCGAAGAGCGGCGACGTGAAGGCGGCCGGGCAGACCACCGTCGAATACGCCGACGGCGTCCTGCGCATCACGGGGGCACCGGCCAAGAACCGGATCCTCGGCAGCTCGGGATCGGTCGAGGTGACCGTCCAACTGCCCGCCGGATCCAGCGTCGAGGCGACGGCTGCCAGTGGCGAGTTCCGCGGCGTCGGGCGCCTCGGCGACGTCGTCCTCGACGTCTCGCAGGGCAAGGCCAAGATCGACGAGACGGCCGCCGCCCGCCTCACACTCCTCGCGGGCGACGTCTCGGTCGGCCGCCTGGGCGGCCCCGCCGAGATCGGCACCCGCAAGGGCGACGTGCACATCGCCGAAGCCGTCCGCGGCACGGTCCAACTCCACACCGAGTACGGCGAGATCACGGTCGGCGCCGCCCACGGCGTCTCCGCGTCCCTGGACGCGGGCGCCACCCACGGGCGGATCCACAACGCGCTCAAGAACACCGAAGGCGCCGCCGCCGGCCTGACCATCCACGCGACCACCGCCTACGGCGACATCACCGCCCGCAGCCTCTGAAGGAGCAGTCCGTTGAAGGAGCACCCCCTCATGACCAGCCCGGCCACGACCAGCCCGGCCATCGCGGCGAGCGGACTGCGCAAGTCCTACGGCGACAAGGTCGTCCTCGACGGGATCGACCTGACCGTCCCCGAAGGAACGGTCTTCGCCCTGCTCGGCCCGAACGGCGCCGGCAAGACCACCGCCGTCAACATCCTCTCCACCCTCATCTCCCCGGGACCCGGCTCCGGTTCGATCCGCATCGGCGGCCACGACCTCACCACCGACGCCCAGGCCGTACGCGGCGCGATCGGTGTCACCGGGCAGTTCTCCGCCGTGGACGGCCTGATCACCGGTGAGGAGAACATGCTCCTCATGGCGGACCTGCACCACCTCTCCCGCGGCGAGGGACGGCGGGTCGCCGCCGAACTGCTGGACCGCTTCGACCTGGTGGAGGCCGCGCAGAAGCCCGCCTCCACCTACTCCGGCGGCATGAAGCGCCGCCTCGACATCGCCATGACGCTCGTCGGCGACCCGCGGATCATCTTCCTCGACGAGCCCACCACCGGCCTCGACCCGCGCAGCCGCCACACCATGTGGCAGATCATCCGGGGCCTGGTCGCGGACGGTGTCACCGTCCTGCTCACCACCCAGTACCTGGACGAGGCCGACGAACTCGCCGACCGCATCGCCGTGTTGCACAACGGCAAGATCGCCGCCGAAGGCACAGCCGACGAGCTGAAGCGGCTCGTCCCCGGCGGACACGTCCGGCTCCGCTTCACCGACCCGGCCGCCTACCGCTCCGCCGCCGCCGTCCTGGGCGAGGTCACCCAGGACGACGAGGCGCTGTCCTTGCAGATCCCCAGCGACGGCACCCAGCGCGCGCTGCGCGCCGTCCTCGACCGGCTCGACTCCGCCGGCATCGAGGCAGCGGAACTGAGCGTGCACACCCCCGACCTGGACGACGTCTTCTTCGCCCTGACAGGACCCGCCGTACCCGGCCGGCCCGGCCCCGCCAACCAGCCTGAGGAGGCTGTCAGATGAGTACCCTCTCCCTCGCCGTGCGCGACTCGTCCACGATGCTGCGCCGCAACCTCCTGCACGCCCGGCGCTACCCGTCCATGACCCTGAACCTGCTGCTCACACCGATCATGCTGCTGCTGCTCTTCGTCTACATCTTCGGTGACGTGATGAGCGCGGGCATCGGCGGCGGCGGCGCGGACCGCTCCGCGTACATCGCCTACATCGTCCCCGGCCTGCTGCTGATGACCATCGGCAGCACCACGATCGGGACGGCGGTGTCGGTCTCCAACGACATGACCGAGGGCATCATCGCCCGCTTCCGCACCATGGCCATCCACCGCGGCTCCGTGATCGTCGGCCATGTCATCGGCAGTGTGCTGCAGTGCATCGCCAGCGTGGTCCTCGTCGGCGCCATCGCCGTGGCCATCGGTTTCCGCTCCACCGACGCGACCGTCCTGGAGTGGATCGCCGCCTTCGGCCTGCTCGTGCTCTTCGCCACCGCGCTCACCTGGATCGCCGTGGGCATGGGCCTGATCAGCCCCAACGCCGAGGCCGCCAGCAACAACGCCATCCCACTGATCCTGCTGCCGCTGCTGTCCAGCGCTTTTATCCCCGTCGACACCATGCCCGGCTGGTTCCAGCCGATCGCCGAGTACCAGCCCTTCACCCCGGCCATCGAGACGCTGCGCGGGCTGCTGCTCGGGACCGGGATCGGCAACAACGGCTGGCTCGCGCTGGGCTGGTGCGTGGGTCTCGCGGTGCTCGGCTACTTCTGGTCGGCCGCCAAGTTCAACAGCGACCCGTCGTAACGGGCACGCAGGAGCAGGGCGACCCAACTGCGGTACGGGCGCCAGCCGTCCGCGACGGCGGCGAGGCGCTCCGGATCGGCGGCCGTGACGGCATCGAGGCCGTACGCGGCCGCCATCGCCTCGTACAGCCGGGGTTCGTGGTCGGGGAAGAGGTCGGGGTGTCCGGCTCCGCGTACCAGGGTCAGTTGAGCCGAGAACGGTCCGACGCCCGGCAACTCTTGCAGGCCGGCCAAGGCCAACTCCGCCGGCTGCGAACGCAGTTGAGCGGCATCGAGGCGCCCGTCCAGCGCCGCTTCGGCAAGTGCGCGCAGCCGCTCGACCTTGATGCCGGTGAGGCCGGGGAACTGGTCGAGCCGGCGCAGTACCGACGGGACCGGGAAGGCGTGGAGCCTCCGGCCGGCCACGTCGACGGCCTGGCCGTGTTCTTCGGCCAGCCGGGCCTTGACCCGGGCGGCCTGGGTCCGCCGGATGCGGTTGCCGATGATCGTCCAGGCGGCTGCCTCGTACGGCGAGTAGAACAGGACCGGCCGCAGGCCCGGGAACTCTGCCTGGAGGCCGGCGACGACGGGGTCGTGGTCGCCGAGGGCGCCGAATTCGCTTCCGTCCACGTCGAGGGAGAGGATCCGGGCGATCTGGGCCCGGACCGCCGTGGCGGCCGGCGTACCGGCGGCGGGCCGGGTCTCCTTCCCGTCGATGAGGACGGTGTACTCGGCGCGTACGACGGAGGAGGCGGCCCCGTCCGCCGGCCTCTCCTTCTGCCGCAGGGCGCATCCGACGACGGCCTCACCGTCGTCCGTGGGGAACGCCAGCCGGAGCACACCGTCGCGGGCGTCGTCGTACGAGGCCGGGGTGAAGCCCTCCAGGAAGCGGACGGCGGCGGCCAGGGAGAACGGCCCGTCGGGGGTGAGGGTGGCAGCGGCCACGCGTCGGCTCTCTTTCTCGAAGCAACGTCAGGTCCTCGAAGCAACGTCAGGACTCCGCCCCATTCAACGCCGTCCCGCGCCCGCCCCGGCCCGACCCGCCCGGCCCGCCCGTCGCCTTCAGTACGACTTCGGAAGGCCCAGGGTCTGATGCGAGACGTAGTTCAGGATCATCTCCCGGCTCACGGGCGCGATACGGGCCACCCGGGACGCCGTGATCAGGGACGCCAGGCCGTACTCGCGGGTCAGACCGTTGCCGCCCAGGGTCTGTACGGCCTGGTCCACGGCCTTCACACAGGCCTCGCCCGCCGCGTACTTGGCCATGTTCGCCGCCTCGCCCGCGCCCGCGTCGTCGCCCGCGTCGTACAGGTACGCCGCCTTGCGCATCATCAGGGCGGCCAGTTCCAGTTCGATGTGGGCCTGGGCCAGCGGGTGGGCGACGGCCTGGTGGGCGCCGATCGGTTCCTTCCAGACCTGGCGGGTCTTCGCGTAGTCGACGGCCTTGGCGAGCGCGTACCGGCCCATGCCGATCGCGAACGCGGCGGTCATGACACGCTCAGGGTTGAGTCCGGCGAACAGCTGGAGCAGCCCCGCGTCCTCGTCGCCGACCAGCGCGTCGGCGGGGAGGCGTACGTCGTCCAGCACCAGCTCGAACTGCTTCTCGACCGCGGTGAGTTCCATGTCGATCTGGGAGCGCTGGAAGCCCTGCGCCTCGCGCGGGACGATGAACAGGCACGGCTTCAGCCTGCCGGTACGGGCGTCCTCGGTGCGGCCGACGATGAGGGTGGCGTCCGCGATGTCGACGCCGGAGACGAAGACCTTGCGGCCGTTGAGTATCCAGCCGTCCCCGGTCTGCGCCCTGCGGGCGGTGGTGGTGATGCGGTGGGAGTTGGACCCCGCGTCGGGTTCGGTGATGCCGAAGGCCATCGTGAGGGAGCCGTCGGCGAGCCCCGGCAGCCACTGCTGCTTCTGCGCTTCGGTGCCGAAGCGGGCGATGACCGTGCCGCAGATGGCCGGGGACACGATCATCAGCAGCAGGGGGCAGCCCGCCGCGCCCAACTCCTCCAGCACTATGGACAGTTCGGCCAGGCCGCTGCCTCCGCCGCCGTACTCCTCGGGGAGGTTCACCCCGAGATAGCCGAGCTTTCCCGCCTCCTCCCACAGGGTGGCCCGGTCGTAGCCCCGGCCGTGGCGATGGCCGAGGGCGGCGACGGCGGCGCGCAGCGCGGCCTGTTCTTCGGTCTCGACGAGAGTGCGGTCGCTCATGCGGACGTGTCCTCCTGTGCGTCACGGGCATCGGGTGCGCCACTGGCAACCGGTGCGTCACTGGCAACGACGGCGAGCAGGGCGCCCACCTCGACCTGACGGCCGGGTGCGGCGTGGAGAGCGGTGAGGGTGCCGGAGGCGGGGGCGACGATCCGGTGTTCCATCTTCATCGCCTCCAGCCAGATCAGCGGCTGTCCGGCGGTGACGGCGCTGCCCTCGGCCAGCCCGTCAGCGACCCGTACGACGGTCCCGGGCATCGGCGCGAGCAGCGACCCGGGGCCCGTGCGGGCGAGCGGGTCGGCGAAGCGCGGCTCGACGGCGAGGCGGTACGAGCCGGCGGCGGTGTCGACGTACACCTGCCCGCCGTGCCGGGCGACGTCGAACCGCCTTACCGCGCCGTCCACTTCGAGCCGCACCCGGTGCGGGTGGGCCTCGACGACCCGGATCGCCGGGTCGGCGCCTTCGCGCTCCACGGCGAAGCCGTCCCTGGTGGCGCGGTACCGCACCTCGTGCCCGCCGTACGTCCGCGCCTGCGGCTGCGACGGTACGTTCCGCCAGCCGCCGAGCCGGGCGGTGACGCTCGTACCGCCCGCCCGCTGCCGGACCGCGTCGGCGAGCGCCGCAGCGACGGCGGCGATGTCCTCGCCCGGGGCCCGGGTGGTGAGTCCGGCGAGGTGACGTCCGTAGAAACCGGTGTCGAACCGGCCCGCCACGAAGTCCGGGTGGCCGAGCGAGCGTACGAGCAAATCCCGGTTGGTCACGGGCCCGTGCACCCTCGCCCGGCGCAGCGCGGTCCGCAGCAGCCGCAGCGCCGCGTCGCGCGTCGGGGCCCAGGCGACGACCTTGGCGAGCATGGGGTCGTAGTGGACGCCGATGGTGTCGCCGTCGGCGTAGCCGCTGTCGACACGGACGCGGGCGCCGCCGCCCGGCGCGGTTGTCACCGGCACGGCGAGCGAGTACAACCGGCCGGTCTGCGGGGTCCAGTCGGCCGCCGGGTCCTCCGCGTACAGCCGCGCCTCCACCGCGTGGCCCGCCGGCTCCGGCGGCTCGGGCGGGAGCTCCGCCCCCTCCGCGACCGCGAGTTGCAGGGCCACCAGGTCGAGGCCGAACACCTCCTCGGTGACGGGGTGTTCGACCTGGAGCCGGGTGTTCATCTCCAGGAAGTACGGCCGCCCCGGCGCCGAGACCAGGAACTCGACCGTGCCCGCGCCCCGGTAGTCGACGGCGCGGGCCGCCGTGACCGCCGCCTCCGCCAGGGCCGTGCGCAGCTCGGGCGGAAGGCCGGGGGCCGGGGACTCCTCGACGACCTTCTGGTGTCTGCGTTGCAGCGAGCAGTCGCGGGTGCCGAGCGCCCAGACCGTGCCGTATGCGTCGGCGAGGATCTGGACCTCCACATGGCGGCCGTCCTCCACGTACGGCTCGGCGAAGACCTCGCCGTCCCCGAAGGCGGACCGCGCCTCGGCGCGCGCCGCCGTCAACTCCTCGGGCAGCGCGGCCAGCGACCGTACGACGCGCATGCCACGGCCGCCGCCGCCCACCGCCGCCTTCAGCAGCAGCGGCAGATCGTGCTCCGTCGCCGCCGCCGGGTCGACCGGGGCGAACAGGGGGACGCCCGCCTCACCCATCAGCTCCTTCGCGCGCGTCTTCGACGCCATCGACTCGATCGCGGCGGGCGGCGGCCCGATCCATACCAGGCCCGCGTCCTGCACGGCCTGTGCGAACTCCGCGTTCTCGGACAGGAATCCGTACCCCGGATGGACCGCGTCGGCGCCTGCCGCCAGCGCCGCCTTCACGATCAGATCGCCGCGCAGGTACGTGTCGGACGGCGCGGCGCCCGGCAGCCGTACCGCCGCGTCCGCCTCGCGCACATGCAGCGCTTCGGCGTCGGCGTCGGAGAACACCGCCACCGTCGCGATGCCCAGTTCACGGCAGGTGCGGAAGACCCGGCAGGCGATTTCGCCGCGGTTCGCGACAAGGACAGACTCGATCGTGGTGGAGACCGTGGTGGAGATCATGGTGGAAGCCCTCACATCCGGAAGACGCCGAAGCCGCCCCGCACGCCCTCGACCGGGGCGGTGTGGATGGCGGACAGGCACAGGCCAAGGACCGTGCGGGTGTCGCGCGGGTCGATGACCCCGTCGTCGTACAACCGCCCGGACAGGAACGTGGGCAGCGACTCCGACTCGATCTGCGCCTCCACCATCGCGCGCAGCGCCGCGTCGCCCTCGGCAGCCTGGTCGACGTATCGCTGCCCCTTCGCCGCCGCCGATGCGCGGGCCACGATCGAGAGCACACCGGCCAGTTGCTGCGGTCCCATCACCGCCGACTTGGCGCTCGGCCACGCGAACAGGAAGCGCGGGTCGTACGCCCGGCCGCACATGCCGTAGTGCCCTGCCCCGTACGAGGCGCCCATCAGCACCGACAGGTGCGGCACCTTGGAGTTGGCGACGGCGTTGATCATCATCGCGCCGTGTTTGATGATGCCGCCCTGCTCGTACTCCCTGCCGACCATGTAGCCGGTGGTGTTGTGCAGGAACAGCAGCGGAATGTCGCGCTGGTTGGCGAGCTGGATGAACTGCGCCGCCTTCTGCGACTCGGCGCTGAACAACACCCCCTGGGCGTTGGCGAGTACACCCACCGGGTAGCCGTGCAGCCGCGCCCAGCCGGTCACCAGGCTCGGTCCGTACAGCGCCTTGAACTCGTCGAAGTCCGAGCCGTCCACGATCCGCGCGATCACCTCGCGCGGGTCGAAGGGGACCTTCAGATCGCCGGGGACGATGCCCAGCAGCTCCTCCCCGTCGTACTTCGGCGGTTCGGCGGGCCCTGGATCCGGCTGCGCCTTGCGCCAGTTGAGCCGGGTGACGATACGGCGGGCCTGGCGCAGCGCTTCCGGCTCGTCCTCGGCGAAGTGGTCGGCGAGCCCCGACGTACGGGCGTGCATCTCGGCGCCGCCCAGCGACTCGTCGTCGCTCTCCTCGCCCGTGGCCATCTTCACCAGCGGCGGTCCGCCGAGGAAGACCTTCGACCGCTCCTTGATCATGACGGTGTGGTCGGACATCCCGGGCACGTAGGCCCCGCCGGCCGTCGAGTTGCCGAAGACGACGGCGACGGTGGGGATGCCGGCGGCGGACAGCCGGGTGAGGTCGCGGAAGAGCGCCCCGCCCGGGATGAATATCTCCTTCTGGGACGGCAGATCGGCGCCGCCCGACTCGACCAGGCTGATGACCGGCAGCCGGTTCTCGAAGGCGATCTGGTTGGCTCGCAGGGCCTTCTTCAGCGTCCACGGGTTCGACGAACCACCGCGTACCGTCGGGTCGTTGGCGGTGATCAGGCACTCGACGCCCTCGACCACACCGATCCCGGTGACCATCGACGCACCCACGGGGTAGTCGCTCCCCCACGCAGCGAGCGGTGACAGTTCGAGGAACGGGGTGTCGGGGTCGAGCAGCAGCTCGATCCGCTCCCGCGCCAGCAGCTTCCCCCGCTTTCGGTGCCGGGCGACGTACTTCTCGCCGCCGCCCGCGAGCGCCTTGGCGTGTTCGGCGTCCAGTTCGGTGAGCTTGGCGAGCATCGCGTCGCGGTGGGCGGTGTGTTCGGCGGACGCGGGGTCGAGGGCCGACGCGAGGACGGTCACAGCAGTACCTCCGGTAGGTCGACGTGCCGGGACCGCAGCCATTCACCGAGCGCCTTGGCCTGCGGGTCGAACCGGGCCGCCGCTGCGACACCTTCGCCGAGCAGCCCCGTCACGACGAAGTTCAGCGCGTTCAACTGGGGCAGCACATGCCGGTCGATCGGCAACTCCCTTGCCTCCGGTATCAGTTCGCGGAACAGGTCGACGGTCAGCTCGTGTGCGAGCCAGCGCCAGGCGTCCTCGGTCCGCGCCCAGACCCCGACGTTGGCGTCACCGCCCTTGTCGCCACTGCGGGCGCCGGCGATCAGCCCGAGCGGCGCCGGGCGGACCGGGAGCCCGGCGGGCAGGGGCGCGGGAAGCGCGGCGGCGGCCATCGGCTCAAGTGCGGTTGTACGTGGCGGAGATGGCATCAACACGCGGCGCCCGTCCGGCAGCACCGCCGCGTGCGCCACCTCGCCCGCGTCCACATACGCCGCCTCGAAGACCCCGTACGGCGCGCCCTTGCCCGGCGGCGCCGTCACATGGAAGCCCGGGTAACTGCCCAGCGCCAGCTCGATCGCTGCGCCGCTCACCGCACGCCCCACCGCGTCCGGATCACTGTCGCGCACGACCAGCCGCAGCAGGGCGCTGGCCGTCTCCTCCGTTTCGGCGTCCGCGCCGTCGGTGCGCGCCAGCTCCCAACGCACGTCCCCCGGAGCCTTCTTGGTGCGGGCGAACGCGTCCGTCACCTGTTCGCGCACCAGCCGCGCCTTGGCGTCGATGTCGAGTCCGGTGAGGACGAACACGACCTCGTTGCGCCAGCCGCCGATCCGGGTGAGCCCCACCTTGAGGGTGGGCGGCGGCGGTTCGCCGCGTACGCCGGAGATCCTGACCCGGTCGGGGCCCTGCTGCGACAGCCGTATGGTGTCGAGGCGCGCGGTGACGTCGGGGCCCGCGTACCGGGCGCCGGCCGTCTCGTACAGCAACTGCGCGGTGACGGTGCCGACATCGACGACGCCGCCGGTGCCGTCGTGTTTGGTGACGACGGCCGAGCCGTCCGGGTGGATCTCGGCGAGCGGGAACCCGGGGCGGCGGATGTCGTGCTGCCCGAAGAACGAGTAGTTGCCGCCGGTCGCCTGCGTCCCGCACTCCAGTACGTGCCCGGCGACGACGGCCCCGGCGAGCGCGTCGAGGTCGTCGGAGCCCCAGCCGAAGTGTGCGGCGGCCGGTCCTGTGACGAGGGCGGCGTCGGTGACCCGGCCCGTGACCACGACGTCGGCGCCGGCCCGCAGGCACGCGGCGATACCGGCGCCGCCGAGATAGGCGTTGGCGGTCAGCACGCCGTCGCCCCAGCCGCCGCGTGCGAGCAGGTCGTCGCCTTCGACATGGGCGACGGTGACCGGTACGCCGACGCGGTCGGCCAGCGCGCGCACAGCGGCGGCCAGCCCCGCCGGGTTCAGTCCGCCCGCGTTGGCGACGATCTTCACCCCGCGCTCATGGGCGAGCCCGAGGCCGTCCTCCAGCTGGCGCAGGAACGTCTTGGCGTAGCCGGCTTCCGGGTTCTTCAGCCGGTCGCGGCCGAGGATCAGCATGGTCAGCTCGGCGAGGTAGTCGCCGGTGAGGACGTCGAGCCGGCCACCGGTGAGCATGTCGCGCAGGGCGTCGAACCGATCGCCGTAGAAGCCGGACGCGTTCCCGATCCGGAGGACGTCGGGGGCGCCCGGGGTGGCGCCTGCCACGCTCATCGCCCGCCCTTCCGCGGCCTGCCGGGCCCCGGCGGGCCCGCGAACGCCTGCGCGATGTCCAGCCAGCGGTCGGCGTCGGCGCCGACGGCCCGTACCGCGAGGTCCGCCCGGTGGGCGCGCTGTGTCACCAGTAGGGCGAAGTCGAGTGCGGGGCCGGTGATCCGCTGGGCCGCGCCCTCGGGCCCGTACGTCCACAGCTCGCCGGCCGGGCCGGTGATCTCCACCCGGAACGGCTCGGCGGGCGGCTGCTCGCCGCGTACGAGATAGGCGTAGTCGCGGGCCCGTACGCCGATCCAGGCGACGTGCCGCAGCCGGGCGGTCGGTGGCGGGGTGACCCCCAGGGCCTCGGCGACGTCCAGGCCGTGCGCCCAGGTCTCCATCAGCCGGGCGGTCGCCATCGAAGCGGCGCTCATCGGCGGCCCGTACCAGGGGAAGCGCGCGCCGGACGGGGCCGCGCGCAGGGCCAGTTGGAGCTGTTCGCAGCCGGTGCGCCAGCGGTCGAGCAGTTCGGCGGGCGGGAGCGCGGCGCCTGTTTCGGCGCCGTCGTCCACGAAGGAGTCGGGGGCGGCCAGGGCCTTTGCCGCCTCTCCCGCGAAGGCGGTCTCGTCGGTCGCGGCGAGCAGGGCGGCCGTGTCGGTCCAGTGGAGATGGGCGATCTGGTGGGCGATCGTCCAGCCGGCGGCGGGGGTCGGCAGCGCCCAGTCCGCCGGGCCCAGCTCCCCTACCAGCCGGTCGAGTTCGGCGCTCTCGTCGCGCAGATCGTCAAGGACGGCGACAGGGTCGGCCACGGGCGAACTCCCCTCGGGACAACACGGCGGTGTGCGTGTCCCGGAGCATGGCAGTGCCCGTAGAAACAATCAAGCATGCTTGGTTTGCTTTTTACGGCCACGCCACCGGCCGCGCGCCGCGTCACGCCACCGGCCGCCCGCCGCCCCGCCGGGACGGTTGCGCAACTGGCTGCGTACCGCGCCGATGCTGGCCGCGATCACCAGCGCGATGGCCAGCGCGTCCGTCGCCGACAGCGCCTGGTTCAGTACGAGGAAGCCGGCGCCCGCGGCGATGGCGGGCTCCAGGCTCATCAGCACGGCGAACGTCTGGGCGGGCAGCCGCCGCAGGGCCAGCAGCTCCAGCGTGTAGGGCAGTACGGACGACATGACGGCGACACAGAGCGCGAGCCCCAGCGTGGACGGCACCACCAGCTTCGCCCCGGACTCCACGATGCCCAGCGGCATGGCCAGCACGGCGCCGACCGCCATGGCCAGCGCGAGCCCGTCGGCCTGCGGGAAGCGCCGCCCGGTACGCGCGCTGAAGAGGATGTACGCCGCCCACATGGCGCCCGCGCCGAGCGCGTACGCCGTACCCAGCGGGTCGAGCCGGTCGAACGTTCCGCCGTTCAGCAGCACCACCCCGGCGAGCGCGCACCCGGCCCACACGACGCTGACCACTCGGCGGGAGACGATCACGGAGAGCGCGAGCGGGCCGAGGACTTCCAGGGTCACGGCGGCGCCGAGCGGGATCCGGTCGGCGGCCTGGTAGAAGCTGCAGTTCATGGCGGCCATCACGGCGCCGAACGCCAGGACCGTCCCCCAGTCGGCGCGCGAGTGACCGCGCAGGGTCGGCCGGCAGACGACCAGCATCACGACGGCGGCGAGCGCGAGCCGCAGGGACACGACACCGAGGGCGCCGGCCCGCGGCATCAGCAGGACGGCGACGGCGGCGCCGAACTGGACGGAGAGCCCACCGGACACGACGAGCGCGAGCGAACCGAGGGAGCTGTGGCCTCCGCCGGGCTGCGCGGCAGCCG
>NZ_JTIY01000001.1:2919514-2926429 GCF_000818175.1 Streptomyces sp. AcH 505 | reverse complement strand
CCGACGCGGCACCAGGCGCGGCGTCGGGCGCGCTTCCAGGCGCGCTTCCAGGCGCCGCACCCGCCGACAGGCCCGGCCCGCCCGCCACCGTGCCCGTTCGCGGCTCTTCCACCGAAATCCTCCCCACTCGCCCCGTGATGCCAGTCCACCATAGCGGACTCGCAGTCCAACGTAATGCACTCGACAATACGCAGTAGGTGTAGCAGTCATCCACCGATATAGTTGCCCGTATCAGGCACTTGCATGGCACATGCAAGTTATGTGGCTCCGCCGGGGAGGGACAGCAGCATGGGCGACGACGACGGACTCGTCACTCCGCTCGCGGAGGGAGTGGAGCGACTGATGAACCTGTTCGTCAGAACCCGCGCGCACATGCTGGACAAGGCCCGCCACGACGTCGTCTGGTCGGCCCAGCTGCTGATGGGGACGCTCGTCACGCACGGCCCGATGCGCCTCAAGGAGCTGGCCGGCCTGGTGCAGTCCGACCCGTCCACGGTGAGCCGGCAGGTGGCGCAGCTCGTGCGCGACGGCTTCGTGGAACGCCGCGCCGACGCGGTGGACGGGCGTGCCAGTCTGCTGCTGGCGACCGACAAGGCCCGGCAGGCGGTCGCCGACCGCAAGCAGCTACGGGACCTGCACTACGACCGGATGCTGCACACCTGGAACAGCCACGACCGCAACCAGCTCTCCGCGCTGCTGATGCGGTTCATCGACGACTTCGAGACCTACAAGACCGCACTCGCCGGCACCGACTGGACCACGGTCCGACCGGCGGGTCGAGAGGAGACCAGGCAATGAGTACCACCGCCGGCGCCGCATCGGCCAACGCCGGCCCGGAGACCCCAGGGGAGGCGAACCGGACCGGCTACACGCACCGTCAGATCCTGGTGATCCTGTCCGGGCTGCTCCTGGGCATGTTTCTCGCAGCACTCGACCAGACCGTCGTCTCGACGGCGATCTACAAGATCGGCGAGAGTCTCAACGGGCTCACCGCACAGGCGTGGGTGACCACGGCCTTCCTCATCACCTCGACGATCGCGACGCCGCTCTACGGCAAGCTGTCGGACCAGTACGGCCGCAAGCCGTTCTTCATCTTCGCCATCGCCGTCTTCATCGCGGGCTCCGCGCTCTGCACGCTGTCCACGTCGATGTACATGCTGGCCGCCTTCCGTGCCTTCCAGGGCATAGGCGCCGGCGGTCTGTTCTCGCTGGCCCTCGCGATCATCGGCGACATCATCCCGCCGCGTGAACGTGCCAAGTACCAGGGCTACTTCATGGCCGTCTTCGGTACGTCCAGCGTCCTCGGCCCGGTGGTGGGCGGCGCACTGGCCGGCCAGGACACGCTGGCCGGCATCGACGGCTGGCGCTGGATCTTCCTCATCAACGTCCCGATCGGCATCGGCGCGCTGGTCGTCGTGACCAAGGTCCTGCACCTGGAGCACACACCGCGCAAGCACCGCATCGACTTCGCGGGCGCCCTGAGCCTGATGGTCGCGCTCGTGCCGCTGCTGATCGTCGCCGAGCAGGGCAGGACCTGGGGCTGGGGTGCCGGTTCCTCGGTCACCTGCTACATCATCGGCGTTGTCGGCATCGTCGCCTTCCTGTTCGCCGAACGGCGCGCGGGGGACGAGGCGCTGCTGCCCATGCGGCTGTTCCGCAACAGCGTCTTCTCCGTCGGCGCCGCGCAGTCGCTGATCATCGGTATCGGCATGTTCGGCGGCATCACGCTGCTGCCGCTCTACCTCCAGCTGGTCAAGGGCAACTCCCCGACGAAGGCCGGGCTGCTGACCCTGCCGCTCGTGCTCGGCATCATGTCGCTCTCGGTCGTGGCGGGTCAGATAACCTCGCGCACCGGGCGTTACAAGATCTTCCCGATCATCGGCGGCGGACTGCTGGTGATCGGCATGCTGCTGCTGTGGCAGCTGAAGGCCGACAGCGGTCTGGTCTACACGGACGTCGCGATGTTCGTGGTCGGCGCCGGACTGGGTCTGAACATGCAGACCATCGTGCTGGCCATGCAGAACGCCGTGTCGCCACGTGACATCGGGGTCGCGACCTCGTCCACGACGTTCTTCCGGCAGATGGGCGGCACCCTCGGCGTCGCGGTCTTCCTGTCGATCGTCTACTCGATCGTCGGCGACAAGATCAGCTCGGCGTTCGCCGACGCCCGTGGCAGCGCCGCCTTCCAGGCGGCGGCCAAGGCCCATCCGGACCAGCTCAAGACACTGACGTCGGCTTCGTCGGGGTCGGCGGGCACGCTCAACGACACCTCGTTCCTGAGCCACCTCGACCCGGCGCTGGCGCAGCCGTTCAAGGTGGGCTTCACCGGGGCGATATCCGTCGCGTTCCTGGTGGGTGCGGCCGTGCTGGTGATCGCGTTCGTGCTGGCCATGTTCATCAAGGAAGTACCGCTGCGGACCACGGCCGCCGCGTTCAGCAAGGAGCCTGCCGAGGCCGAGGCCAAGGCGTAGGACGCTCCGCACGCATTCTCCGCACACCGGCGCCGGGGCGGGATGGTCTCCATCCCGCCCCGGCGTCGTCGCGTTTCAGGACCGCGCGTCCAGGGCCCGCGCCAGCACCTCCGCCAGATGGTGCGCCTCGCGTCCCGCCAGCTGTTCCAGCTGGGTACGGCACGAGAAACCGTCCGCCAGCAGCTCCGTGCCCTCCCCTGCCGCCCGCACGGCCGGCAGGAGTTGGTCCTCGGCGCAGGCCACCGACACGTCGTAGTGGCCCTTCTCGAAACCGAAGTTGCCCGCGAGACCGCAGCAGCCGCCGCTCAACTCGCCGGTCAGTCCGGCCCGTTCACGCAGTCTGCGCTCGGCGGCGTCGCCGAGCACGGCGTGCTGGTGGCAGTGCGTCTGGCCGGCCACCGGACGGTCGACGCGGGGCGGCTGCCAGTCCCCCGCGCACTCTTCCAGCGCCTGCGCGAAGGTACGCACCGACGCGGCCAGCCGCGCCGCGCGCGGGTCGTCGCCCAGCAGCTCCGGCAGGTCCGTCTTCAGCGCGGCGGCGCAGCTCGGTTCCAGCACCACCACCGGCAGCCCCTCGTCGAGCAGCGGTTCCATGACGTCGAGTGTGCGGCGCATGACCGTGCGCGCCCGGTCGAGCTGGCCGGTGGAGACGTACGTCAGCCCGCAGCACACCTGACCGCCGTCCGGCGGCGCGACCAGGCCCATCCCGGCCGCCTCCATCACGCGTACGGCGGCCCGGCCGACCGAGGGCGAGAGATGGTCGGTGAAGGTGTCGGGCCACAGCACGGCGGTACGGGCCTGCTCCGTCGACCGGCCCTTCGTGTGCCGCCGCCACCAGCGCGTGAACGTCTCGGGCGCCAGCCGCGGGATCGTACGCTCCGGGGCGATCCCGCCGAGCCGCTTCGCGAGCGCCGCCAGCGGCGCGACCCGCGCGCCCGCGTTGAGCAGCCGGGCGTACGGCGCCGCCAGCCGCAGCCAGCGCGGCAGCAGGCCCATCGTGTAGTGCGCCATGGGCCTGCGCCTGCCCCGGTAGTGCTGGTGCAGGAACTCCGCCTTGTACGTGGCCATGTCGACGCCCACCGGGCAGTCGCTGCGGCAGCCCTTGCAGGACAGGCACAGGTCGAGCGCGTCCCGTACCTCCGTCGAGCGCCAGCCGTCGGTCACGATGCCCTCGGTCGCGCTCCCTTCGGGGCCGCTCGCGTCGCCTGCCAGCATCTCGTGCAGCAGCCGGGCCCGGCCGCGGGTGGAGTGCTGCTCCTCGCCCGTCGCGCGGAACGAGGGACACATCACCCGCGCCCCCGAACTCGGCCCGGCGACACGGCATTTGGCGACGCCCACACAGCGTCGTACCGCCGCGGAGAAGTCGCCGCCCTCCGGACCGTCGTGCGGGTAGCCGAAGGCCACGTCGACCGGCCGCCGGGGCAGTACGGCGAAGCGCAGGTTCTCGTCGAGCCGGGCCGGACGGGCCAGTACGCCGGGGTTCAGTCCGCCCGCCGGGTCCCACAGGTCCTTGAACCGGCCGAAGAGGGCGACCAGTTCGTCGCCGTACATCTTCGGCAGCAGCTCGGCGCGCGCCAGCCCGTCGCCGTGCTCGCCCGACAGCGAGCCGCCGTGGGCGACGACCAGTTCGGCCGTGTCCTGCGAGAAGGCGCGAAAGCGCCGTACGCCGTCCTCACTCATCAGGTCGAAGTCGATGCGGACATGGATGCAGCCGTCGCCGAAGTGCCCGTACGGGGTTCCGCGCAGGCCGTGTTGGGCGAGCAGCGCGCGGAACTCCCGCAGGTACGGGCCGAGTCGGGCGGGCGGCACGGCGCAGTCCTCCCAACCGGGCCATGCCTCGCTGCCGTCGGGCATCCGGGTCGCCGTGCCGGACGCGTCCTCCCGTACCCGCCACAGCGCGCGCTGTCCGACTAGGTCGGTGACGATCCGGCCGTCCAGCGCGTCGGCGGCGCCAAGGATCTCCGCTGCGCGCGCCCGCGCCTCGGCCGGTGTCGCGCCACCGGTCTCCACGAACAGCCAGGCGGCGCCGCGCGGCAGGTCGTGGCCGGGGCTGACCAGGTCTTCCGCCATGCCCTCGACGGTGAGCGGGTGGTACGGGAGCAGTCCTGCCGCCGCCTCGGCCGCCGCGCTCTCGTCGGCGTAGCCGATGACGGCGAGCGCGCGTGCGGCGGGCGCGTCGACGAGCCGTACGGTCGCTTCGGTGAGCACGCCGAGGGTGCCCTCGCTGCCACAGTAGGCGCGGGCGACGTCCACGCCCGACTCGGGCAGCAGGGCGTCCAGGGCGTAGCCGGAGATCCGGCGGGGCAGCCCGGTGGGGTAACCGGTGCGCAGCAGGGCGAGGTTGTGGTCGACCAGTTCGCGCAGGCCTTCGGGGGCGCCGTCCGCGCCGTGCCGGCCCTTGGCCAGCTCCAGCGGCCGGCCTCCGTAAGTGATGACGGACAGGGCGTGGACGTTGTCGGCCGTCGTCCCCCAGGCGACCGAGTGTGATCCGCAGGAGTTGTTGCCGATCATCCCGCCGAGCGTGCAGCGGCTGTGCGTGGACGGATCGGGTCCGAAGGTCAGCCCGTGGTGCCGTACGGCGGCGCGCAGGTCGTCCAGGACGACGCCGGGCTGGACGACGGCCGTACGGGCCTGCGCGTCCACGGCGAGGATGCCGCGCATGTGGCGGGTGAAGTCGAGGACCACCCCGACGCCGGTGGCCTGCCCGGCGATGGAGGTCCCCGCGCCGCGCGCCACCACCGGCACGCCGTGCTCGCGGCACACGGCGAGCGCCGCCGCCACGTCCGCCGCGTCGCGCGGCGCGACGACGCCGACCGGCACCCGCCGGTAGTTGGACGCGTCCATCGTGTGCAGTGCGCGCGCCGCCACACCGAACTCCACATCGCCGCGCACCGCTCCGCGCAGTTCCCGTGCGAGCGCCGTTGCCGTCGCCGTCCTCCGCTGCTCAGCCATGGCTCCAGGATGCCCCCTAAAGCGAAACAGGAGCCCGTTTCGTCACGTATGGCACACCGGCATCACGGCTACAGCACAGAAGAATCCCAACAGGAAGCTCCCAAACTGATCGTCAATTCTCCTATAGTGGGCACGGTTTGATCATTATTCAACATGACCATGTCGCTTCAGACCGTCGCCGACCGACCGCCACCCCCCGTCCCCCCTTCTTTACGAGGTAGCCGATTTGCGCCCCTCACTCCGGCCCACAGCACCGGCTCTGCTGATATCGGCCGCAGTCTGCGCCCTCCTGTGCCTGTGGGCCGTCTCCGCCGCACCCGCGTCCGTACGGACGCCGCTGGCCTGGGGTTCGGCCGCGGCAGCCGTCGCGCTGACCGCCGCGGTCACCGTCGCGGCCCACGCCCTGTGGACGGCCCGGCAGCTGCGTGAGCACAACGAGTCGCTCGCCGCCCGCGCCGACCAGTTCGCCGCCGAGACCCGCGCGGCGAAGGAGGAGACCCGCAGGGGCGAGGCAGACGTGCGACGCGCCTTCGAGGAGGCCGCGAAGAGCGCCGCCAGACGCGCCGCCGCCGTCTCCGTCAGCTCCAACGCCGCAGGACGGATGCAGGCACTCGCGACCGGCATGCTCGCCGACCTCCGCGAGATGGAGAACCGGCACGCCGACGAGGACGTCCTGGCCGACCTGCTGCACCTCGACCACCGCACGGCCCAGGCGGGCCGGCTCGCCGACTCCGTCGCCGTACTGACCGGCGCGCGCTCCGGACGGCGCTGGGCGAAGCCCATCGTGATGGAGTCCATCCTGCGCGGCGCGATGGGCCGCATCAGCGGCTACCAGCGGGTGCGGCTGCACTCCACCAGCGACGCGGCCGTCGCGGGCCACGCCGCCGAGGGCGTCATGCACGCACTCGCCGAACTCCTCGACAACGCCGCGAACTTCTCGCCGCCCACCGCCGAGGTCCATGTGTACGTGGAGGAGGTCCCCGCCGGGATCGTCATCACCGTCGAGGACAGCGGCCTGGTCATGAGCGACGTACAGCTGCGCCGCGCGGAACGCGCCGTGGGCAGCGAACAGTCCGACCTCACCGGATTCTCCGGCACCCGGCTCGGGCTCGCCGTCGTGGGCCGGCTGGCGCGCAAGCACGGACTGACCGTGTCCTTCCGGCCATCGGCGCGCGGCGGGACCGGCGCGCTGCTGATGCTGCCGCAGGACGTGCTCACCCAGCTGCACCGGGAGGGCCCGGCGCCGGTGACGGCCCCGGTGGCGGCGCCCGCCCGGCGCACGACACCGGCCACGGCACCGACCGCGACGCCTCTCACGACCCCGGCACCGGCCGCGACAGGCCGCCCGGCCACCTCACGCGCCGCGACCGCGCCGTCCGCCGAGCTTCCGCCCGAGGTGGCGGCGCCGGACTTCGCCGAACACAGCTTCGCGGAGGCCGAGGCGCAGCTCGGCGACAGCGGGCTGCCCAAGCGCCGGCGCGGCCGTACGCTC
>NZ_JTIY01000001.1:2909503-2919489 GCF_000818175.1 Streptomyces sp. AcH 505 | reverse complement strand
GCGTACCGGCGCCGCCGAAGCCGCGGCGGCCCGCGCCGCCGAGGCCGCGCCGTCGGCGGACTCCTCCACCACGCAGGCGACCCGGTTCGGCCGCTTCCGCGACGCCGTACGGCCCGCCCAGGCGAAGACCACATCCGCACAGACCTCGCCCGCACCGGCCGCACCGGCCGACGAGGCCGATCAGGTCACCCAGGCCCACCAGGCCGACCAGCCCTCTTCCACGACCACGGAAGGCACCACTCGATGACCGGCACCCCCACCGACGAGAAGCTCAACTGGCTCCTGGAGAACCTGCTCCAGCGCACCCCGGGCGCGCGCCACGCGCTCGTCCTGTCCCGCGACGGACTGAAGCTGTGCCGCACGCCCGAGCTCTCCGTCGACCAGGCCGACCAGCTCGCCGCCATCGCCGCCGGCATCCAGAGCCTCTCGCACGGCGCATCCGTCGAGTTCGGCAACGGCGGGGGCGGCGTACGGTCCGCCATGGCCGAGTTCTACGGCGGCGTCCTGCTGATCGTCGAGGCGGGCAGCGGCGCCCATCTGGCCGTCGTCGCCGCCGAGGACTCCGACGTCGGCCTCGTCGGCCACAACATGAGCGAGCTGGTCGAGCAGCTGGGTGACCATCTCAGCACTCCCCCGCGCACGTCCGAAGAAGGCGGCGTGCCGGTATGAGCCGGCCCGGCCGGGACGACTCGCCCGACCGGCTGTACACCCTCACAGGAGGGCGCAGCCGGCCCCACTCGGACACGTTCGACCTGGTGACGCTCGTGGTCGCGGAGTCGGAGCGGACTCCGGGCATGCAGTCCGAGCACGCCGCGATCCTGCGCATGTGCGGCCGCCCGACGGCCGTGGTGGAGATCGCGGCCGAGCTGAAGCTGCCCGTCAGCATCGTCCGGATCATGCTCTGCGACCTGCAGGACACCGGCCGGATCAGCGCCCGGCACCCGCGCACCGACCGCGCGGCCGACCGACTTCCCGATCCCGACATCCTGGAGCAGGTGCTCGTTGGACTCCGCAACCTCTGAACGGACCACCGGCCGGCCGGCGCTGGCCAGCACGGCCGACAACGGTCTGAAGATCGTCATCGTCGGAGGTTTCGGCGTCGGCAAGACGACCATGGTCCGTTCCGTCAGTGAAATCCGTCCGCTCAACACCGAAGAGACGATGACCCGCGCCGGTGAGGGCATCGACGAACTCGGCGGCCTCGAAGGGCTGCGGGCGAAGACGGCGACCACCGTCGCCTTCGACTTCGGCCGTATCTCGCTCGACGAGCGCTCCGTGCTCTACCTGTTCGGCGCGCCGGGGCAGGAGCGCTTCTGGTTCCTGTGGGACCGGCTGTTCTCCGGGACGCTCGGCGCCGTCGTACTCGTCGACACCCGGCGCCTCGCCGACTCCTGGTACGCCATCGACCGCCTGGAGCACCACGGGACGCCGTTCATCGTGGCGTGCAACGACTTCGGCGGTCCCGTCCACAGCGAGCAGCAGATCCGGGAGGCGCTGGACCTGTCGCCCGGGGTGCCGCTCGTGGAGTGCGACGCACGCGACCGGTCGTCCAGCAAGTACGTCCTGATCACGCTGGTCGAGTACCTCCACTCCCTGTCCTCGTCCGCCGTCGCCGCCGCGGCCGGCGCTGCGGACCTGCCCCCGGAGGGCGCAGCGTGACGACCCCGACCGAACCGACGACACCGGTGGGCCCGCCGCCCGGCTGCCCCGCGCACGCGGGCGCCGCGGGATCCGGCGCGCCCGCCGCCGTACCGCTGAGCGGTGCGCGGTTCCAGACCGACCCGCACGAGCTGTACCGGGACATGCGGCGTGACCACGGCTCGGTCGCCCCTGTCGTGCTCGACGGGGACATCCCCGCCTGGCTGGTGCTCGGCTACCGCGAACTGCACCAGCTCACCAGCGACCCGGTCCTCTTCAGCCGCGACTCCGAGCTGTGGAACCAGTGGGAGAACATCCCCGCCGACTGGCCGCTGCTGCCGATGATCGGCCACCGGCAGCCGTCGATCCTCTACACCGTCGGCGAACGGCACCGCGAGCGCGCGGCGATGATCAGCAACGCGCTTGAGGCGCAGGACCCGTTCACGCTCAAGGAGTACGCGGAGCAGTACGCGGACGAGCTGATCGACGAGTTCTGCACGCGCGGATCGACCGACATCATCGGCCAGTACGCGATGCTCCTGCCGGTGCGGATCCTGGCGAAGATGTACGGCTTCCCCGACGCCCAGGGCCCCGGCCTGGTCACCGCGCTCAACGACATGATCGACGGCCGCGAACGCGCCATCGCCGGCCAGCAGCACCTCGGCGAGTCGATGGCGGGGCTGCTCATCGAGAAGCACGCGGTGCCGGGCGCCGACGTCGCCTCGCGGATGATGCGCGACCCGGCCGACTTCACGGACGAGGAGATCGTCCAGGACCTGATGGTGATGATGGCGGCCGGGCACCAGCCGACCGCCGACTGGATCGGCAACTCGCTGCGGCTGATGCTCACCGACGACCGGTTCGCCGCTTCCCTGTCCGGCGGCCGGCACAGCGTCGCCGAGGCCATGAACGAGGTCCTGTGGGAGGACACCCCCTCGCAGAACATCGCGGGCCGCTGGGCCGCCCGCGACACCCGGCTGGGCAACCGCGACATCAAGGCCGGTGACCTGCTGATCCTCAGCTTCGCCGCGGCCAACTACGACCCGCAGGTCCGTACGGACGGCTCCACGCTCACCGGCGGCAACAACGCCTTCTTCTCGTTCGGCCACGGCGAGCACCGCTGTCCGTTCCCGGCGCAGGAGGTGGCCGAGGTCATCGCCCGTACGGCCATCGAGGTGCTCCTCGACCGGCTGCCGGACATCGACCTCGCCGTGCCGGCCGAATCGCTCACCCGGCGGCCGTCCCCCTGGCTGCGGGGGCTGACGGAACTGCCGGTCACCTTCACCCCGACCCCCGCTCTTGGAAGCGCGACAGCCCACGGAGGCCTGAGATGACCTGTCCCCACGAGCACGGCGCTGCGGCTGCGGGAGCCGGTGGTGAAGCCCAGGCCGGTGCTGCGGGCGGCTGCCCCGTCGTCCTGGACCCGTTCGTCGCGGACCTCGACGGGGAGAGCGCCGCGCTGCGCGCCGCAGGCCCGCTCGCCCGGGTCGTGCTGCCGGGCGGGGTGGCCTGCTGGTCGGTCACGCACCACGCGGAGGCTCGCCAACTTCTCGGTGACGCGCGGCTGGTGAAGGACATCAACGTGTGGGGCGCGTGGCAGCGCGGCGACATACCCCTGGACTGGCCGCTGATCGGGCTCGCCAACCCGCCCCGTTCGATGCTGACGGTGGACGGCGCCGAGCACCGCCGTATGCGCACCCTCGTCGCGCAGGCGCTGACCGTACGCCGGGTCGCCGAACTGCGCGAGGGCATCGAGAAACTGACGGCTGATCTGCTGGACCGGCTGGCCGCCGCGTACGAGGCGGCGGGGGCGGACGCGTCCGTCGACCTCAAGGCGGAGTTCGCCTACCCGCTGCCGATGAGCGTGGTCGGCGACTTGATGGGGGTCGACCGGGCCGACCATCCGCAACTCAAGGACTACTTCGACAAGTTCTTCTCCACGCAGACACCGCCCGCCGAGGTTCCGCAGCTGATGGCGGACATCTCCGCGCTGTTCCTGCGGACCGTCGAGGCCAAGCAGGCGAACCCGGGCGACGACCTGACGAGCGCGCTGATCGCGGCGTCGGCGGAGGGTGACCACTTCACCACCGACGAGATCGTCAACACGCTCCAGTTGATGATCGCGGCCGGTCACGAGACGACGATCAGCCTGATCACCAACGCCGTCGTGGCCCTGCAGACCCACCCGGAGCAGCGCGCCCTCGTCATGGCGGGCAAGGTCAGCTGGGAGGACGTGATCGAGGAGACACTGCGCTGGTCGAGCCCGACGTCGCACGTGCTGTTCCGGTTCGCGACGGAGGATGTCGAGGTCGGCGACTCCGTCCTGCCGAAGGGCGAGGCGCTGATCGTGTCGTACGGTGCGATCGGCCGCGACGAGCGGCAGTTCGGCCCGACGGCCGGGGAGTTCGACGCGACCCGCACCCCGAACCGGCACATCGCGTTCGGCCACGGCGCCCATGTCTGCCCCGGCGCCGCGCTGTCCCGGCTTGAGGCGGCGGTGGCACTGCCCGCGCTGTTCACCCGCTTCCCCGAGCTGGACCTGGCGGTCCCGGCGACGGAGCTGCGCAACAAGCCGGTGGTGACGCAGAACGACCTGTACGAGCTGCCGGTGCGGCTGGGCGGCGACACGGTGGCCGCCGCCTCGTAAACGCGTGACGCCGGTCAGCGCCGGTCAGGGCCGTTCAGCGCCGTGGCGGGCACGGCGGCGGGCAACTGATAGTGGACTATTCCGGACATTAGGCAACGCTCGCCTTCGGCCGTCAACAGCACACAGCGACACGCCCCGCGCCCCACACGCCCCACGCACCCCACCCGCACCTGCGGAATTGGCCGGATGCGTCTCATCCGACGGACACAGTTGTCCGGCGTCGCACGCGAGGGACTACGCTCCGGCCGTGGCCGATATCCAGATTCCTGCTGACATCAAGCCCGCCGACGGCCGTTTCGGCGCTGGCCCCTCCAAGGTAAGGACGGAGGCGGTGGACGCACTGGCCGCCACCGGCACGTCACTGCTCGGCACGTCCCATCGCCAGGCCCCGGTCAAGAACCTGGTCGGCGCGGTACGTGACGGCGTACGCGACCTCTTCCAGCTCCCCGAGGGCTACGAGGTGATCCTGGGCAACGGCGGCTCGACCGCGTTCTGGGACGTTGCGACGCACGGACTGATCGACAACAAGTCCCAGCACCTGTCGTTCGGCGAGTTCTCCTCCAAGTTCGCGAAGGCGTCCAAGCTCGCCCCGTGGCTGGCCGAGCCGACCATCATCACCGCCGACCCCGGCTCGCACCCGGACTCGAAGGCGGAGGCGGGTGTCGACGTCTACGCGCTCACCCACAACGAGACCTCCACCGGTGTCGCGGCGCCCGTCAAGCGCGTCGCCGGCGCCGACGCCGGATCGCTGGTCCTGGTCGACGCGACGTCCGGCGCGGGCGGGCTGCCCGTGGACATCTCCGAGACGGATGTCTACTACTTCGCGCCGCAGAAGTCCTTCGCCTCCGACGGCGGCCTGTGGATCGGTGTCTTCTCCCCGGCCGCCCTGGAGCGCGCCGCGCGCGTGCACGCCTCCGGCCGGCACGTACCGGAGTTCTTCTCGCTGCCGACGGCGATCGACAACTCGCTGAAGAACCAGACGTACAACACCCCGGCGCTCGCCACCCTGTTCCTGCTCAACGAGCAGCTGAACTGGCTGAACTCGCAGGGCGGCCTCGACTGGTCCGTACGCCGTACGGCCACGTCGTCGCGCACGCTGTACGGCTGGGCCGAGGCGTCCAAGTACGCCACCCCGTTCGTCGTCGACCCGGCCAAGCGCTCGCAGGTCATCGGCACGATCGACTTCGACGACGAGATCGACGCGTCGGCGGTCGCCAAGGCGCTGCGCGCCAACGGCGTCGTGGACACCGAGCCGTACCGCAAGCTGGGCCGCAACCAGCTGCGCGTGGCGATGTTCCCGGCGATCGACCCGGCGGACGTCGAGGCGCTGACGGCGTGCGTCGACTACGTGATCGAGCACCTCTGACCGCAGTGGCGCGGCGTGGGCCCTGGCTCAACTGTGCGACCTAGCATGGCGCAATGAGCGATTTCAACGAGCCGATCATTGCCGAGTTCAGGGCCAACGCCGGTCATGTGGGCGGTCACTTCGAGGGCAAGAACATGCTCCTGCTGCACACGGCCGGCAGGCGTACCGGGCTGCCGAGGGTGAACCCGCTGGTCTACACGACGGACGCGGGCAGCTTCCTGGTCGGCGGCTCGAACGGCGGCGCGGAGAAGGACCCGCAGTGGGTGGCGAACGTCGAGGCGATGGCCGAGACGACCATCGAGGTCGGCGACCGCACGCTGAGGGCGAAGCCGACCGTCCTGCGGGAGGGGCCCGAGCGGGAGCGGCTGTACGCGGTGATGGTGGCGTACTGGCCGGACTTCCGGCAGTACGAGACGCGTACGGAGCGGACGTTCCCGGTGATCAAGCTGGACATGATCGAGTGAGCGGGCCCACTGCCCGCTCCTCTGGACTGCTCCGTCCGGCTACTCCTTCCGGCTACTCCTTCCGGCTGCTCCGTCCGGCTACTCCTTCCGACGCAGCCGCCTGAAGCCGAAGAACAGCGCGGCCACGCCGGCGAGGACGACGGCACCGAGCGTCGTCCTGCTGTCGGAGGAGTCGTCGGCGCCGGTGCTGCCGGCGCCGGTGCCTGACGGTGAACCACCGCCCGCAGGTGAGGACTTGCCGCCCGTCCCGGGCTCCTCCCGCTCCGGCTTCTCCTTCTTGGCGACGTCCACCCGCCGCACCCCGCTGTCCTCGCCCTCCGAGCCGAACATCAGGGCGCTGCCGTCAGCGGTGAACGTCACCGACTCCGCCTGCGCCTGGAACGGCGCGCTCACCGAGTGCTCCTCCCCCAGCCTCCCGTTCTTCCAGTCGTAGCTGCGGGCGCTGAAGTACGAGCGCAGCACGAGCTGTTGGCCGTCCGGGGAGAACGCGCCGTCCGTCACCCACGGCACGTCGCCGATCCGCCGGAAGACGTTCGTGCGCGACGTGGTGAGCCGCGTGGGACCGGCGTAGAGCCCACCGCCGTCCTCGTTCTTCGACGCGATGTACACCCGGCCGGACTTGGGGTCGACCATCATCGACTCGGCGTTGCGGGGGCCGTCGGCGTACTTGACGGTGAACTGCGTCGCGCGCACCGTCTCGTTCCTGAGCTGCTTGGGCTCGGGGAAGCGGTAGATCCAGACGTGGTCCCACTTGCCGCCGAGGTTGTCGCCGATGTCACCCACGTAGATGTCGCCATCGGGGCCGATGGAGATGGCCTCGACGTCGCGGGGCGAGCCGATCCCCTTCATGGTGACCGTGGCGACGGTCTCGCCGGTCCGGGAGTCGACGGCGTAGACGTACGGCCCGTCGTTGCTGTCGTTGTGCGTCCAGTAGATACCGCGGTGGATACGGCTCGCCGCCAGCCCGCTGGATTCGGTGATCCGCGGGTCCTTGATCGTGAAGCTCTGGTCCGGCGAACCGTCGTCGGCCGAGGCCGTGGGGGCCGGCGCGAGCGTCACAGCGGCCCCCGCAGCCAGTAAGACGGCGGCGCAGAACCCGGAAAGACGCAGGCCAAGATGGCGCGGAAGCGGACGCATACCCCCCAGCCTGCCATCCCGCGCCGCCTGCGGGGATGATGATCCGATGCGTTTCATGTTCGTCGGTGACTCCATGACCATCGGACGCGCCGGCGACTTCACCTGGCGCTACCGGATGTGGCAGCACCTGGAGGCGTCGCTCGGCGCCCCGTATCGGGTGGTCGGCCCGTCGACCGGCCTGTACGACGCGGCGGCCGACGGGCCCGTCTCGTACGACTACGCCGCCCCGGACTTCCCCGTGGCGGCCCGTGGCCATCTCGCCGCGTGGGGCGAGGGCTGGTGCCACCTGGCGCCCCGGATACGCGCGGCGGTGGCGGCGCAGCGGGCGGACGTGCTGCTGGTCTCGCTGGGCCTGATCGACCTCGGCTTCTACACGGACAGCGACAGCGCGGCGCTGAACGCGCGGACGTTCGTCGCGGAGGCGCGTGCGGCCAATCCGCGGATCAGGATGGTCCTGCTGCCGGTGATACCGAACGTCAGGGCCGTGACGGACCCGGCCTTCGCCGCCGAGGTCGAGCGCTTCAACGAGCTGCTGGCGAAGGCGGTCGCCAACCTGGACGAGCCGACGTCGCCGCTGCTCCTGGCGTCGCACCCGCCCACGTACGACCTGGCCGATGACACGTACGACGGCACGCACCCGGCGCCGTCCGGCGAACACAAACTGGCGGCGGCCTTCGCGGACGCGATGCACGAGGCGTGGGGCCTGGGCGGCCACTACCGCTACGAGCCGGCCGCGGCCGTGAGCTGAGGGTCGGCGGGGGCGCGGGTCAGCCGGTTGGCGAAGGTGGACAGCGTGTAGGTACCGACGCCGAGGACGACTTCGAGGGCGTTCTGCCGCGTGAAGCCGTGGTCGAGGAAGGCGGCGAGGGTGGCGTCGTCGACACCGCCGGCGGTGTCGAGGACGGCGAGGGTGAACTGCCGGACGGCATCGAGACGTTGGTCGGTCACGTCCGCCCCCGTACGGAGCGCGGATATCAACGCGTCGTCGGCGCCGAGGGCACGGAGCCGGGCGGTGTGCATGAGGACGCAGACGTGACAGTCGTTGCGCGCGGCGACGGTCATCACGACGACCTCGCGCGCGAGGGGGTCGAGGGTGGTGGCGTCGAAGAGCGCGGTCAGCTTCTGGAACCCGTCGAGCAGCTGCGGCGAGGTGGCGAGGCGGGCGACGGCGGAGGGGAGGTAGCCGAGGTGGCGGGTGGTGGCTTCCATGGCGCGGCGGGAGGCGGGGGGAGCGGTTTCGGGGGTGTGGTCGACGAACACGGTGGCGCTCCTAGAATGGACAACATGGTTGACGGAAAAACAGTAAACGGGGTTGTCGATTTTGTCGAGGCCGAGGATGTCTGAACGCGACGCCGGGTCGGCCGAGGGCCGCCGTGACACTCCCGGCTACGAACTCCCCCTGCTCCTGTTCGCGGGGTTCCGCTCCCTGATCGACCGCACGCACGCCGAACTGGCCCGTCAGGGCCACCCGGACATGCGCCCGGCCCACGGCTTCGCCATGCAGGCCATCGGCCTGGACGGCGCGACGGCGGTAACGGTCGGCCGCCGCCTGGGCGTCTCCAAACAGGCGGCGGGCAAGACGATCGACCGCCTGGAGTCCCTGGGCTACGCGGAACGCACCACAGACCCCACGGACGCCCGCCGCAAACTGGTCCACCTGACCCCCCACGGCCTGGACGCCCTGTCCCGCTCGGCCGCGATCTTCGACGAGCTGAGAGCGGACTGGTCCACAAGACTGGGCCCAAGCCGTCTACGAGAACTGGAAGCAGACCTGCGAACGCTGACCCCTGAGTCCACCTTCCCCCTGGACGCGGCGGGCTGGCTGGAGGCGTAAGCCCGACGTCCAAGCTTGTTCTCACGGTCCGAACGCCTCAGGCGTGCGTGACGCGGACCCGCTCGGATGCTGCGTAGTGTTGTGGCCATGGCCAAGGGGATGCGGCAGTGGCCCAAGGGGGATCTGGACAGCGGTGTTGAGGACGCGACGCTGCTCATCCTGGAATGGCTGGGCGAGCAGGGTGTAGGTGCCATGATCCGGGTCGACGCGGAACGCCTGCGTGACGGTCAGCCGGCATGGACCTTCGCAGCCTCTGGTGGACCCCTGGACGGCGGGATGAAGGCTGATGGAGCCTCGGCGGCCGAGTGCATGGGCCGGGCATTGCTCAGACTGCGGGAAGCCGGGCTGGTCGTTCCCTTCTGAAGCCGCGTCCAGCGTCTGAGCTGGTCGCGTTCGGCAACGCTTTGGGGCGCCGGGTGGTCGGGCCGACGTCGTAGCGGGTACGGACACCGGGAACGGGGCGGGCCCGGAAGCCAGCCGACCGGAGTGCTACACGGGGGCGCCGGGCTCGTGGTGACGGGTGCTTGGCCGACTGGCGAGTGCCGCGCACCAGTTGCGTGGGGGACTCGGGTCGGCTCGGCGTCCGCCCCCGCCGGGGAGCGGTTGGGACTCATGCCCCGCTGGTCACCCGGGTTGGTGTGTGCGGGTCAGGGCGCATGAGCCGGGAGCTGTGCGAGCGCCGAGATTAGCTGCCCGCAGGGCCGCCCCTGATCTTTGAGTGTCGCGGCTCCGGTCCGGGCGTCAAGGGCGCTCCTGCGTCGCGTCGGCTTCGCGATGGGCTGCGCTCCACCCTTGACCCCCGGCCCTCCACCGCAAGTGCACTTTTTTGGGGGGCGGCCGGGGTACCACGGGCAGGCTGGGTTCGTGGTGGCGGGTGCTTGGCCGACTGGCGGGTGCCGC
>NZ_JTIY01000001.1:2908075-2909147 GCF_000818175.1 Streptomyces sp. AcH 505 | reverse complement strand
GCGGCAGTTGCATGGGGGGACTCGGGCTGGCTCGGCGTCCGCCCCCACCGGGTAGCGGCTGACACTCATGCCCCGCTGGTCATTGTGGGTGGGTGATGGGGCGGGAGGGCTTGCTGGCGGGGGTAGTTGGGCGGGGCAATGGGCCGGTGGGTGGGGTGGGTGTGACTGGGGTGACGGGGGATGGCCCTGGGGTGGCCGATCGGGCGCCTTTTGTGTGGGTGGTTGCGTTAGACGCGCCACGGGGCACACCAGGCCGGTCTGAGCCCCCGGCGGTGCGTCGGGTGTGACGGGAGTGACGAGGGATGGCCCGTGGGACGGCCGTCGGACGCCTTATGCGTGGGGGGTTGCGTTAGGTGCGCCACGGGGCACATCGGGGTCCAATTCCGGTCCGGGGTTGGGACGAGTGTGACTCGTGAGACGGCAGTGGAGGCATGTTCCGCCAGTCATCGGGGCGGATGCCCGGCGGCCCTGAGGCCCGGTCTCCGACGGCACGAGTGGGACATCAGCACCCAACCGGGGCGCCGAGGGGGCAGCTTGCGCACTCACCGACACAACGGGGCCCACCGACAGCTCACTTCCGCCCCACCAGCCACACCCGACGCACCGCCAGAGGCTCGCACCGGCCTGATGCGTCCCATGGCGCACCCAACGCAACCACCCACGCAAAAGGCGCCCGATCGACACCCCAGAGGCACCCTCCGTCACCCCAGCCACACTCGTCGCACCGCCGGAGGCTCGCATCAGCCTGATGCGTCCCGCCGCGCGTCTAACGCAACCACCCACGCAAAAGGGGTCCGCTGACCGCACCACAGGCCATCCCCCGTCACCCCAGTCACACCCGCCCCACCCACCGGCCCGATGCCCCGGCCCCACTACCCCAACCAGGGCGCCCTCCCGCCCCATCACCCACCCCCAGTGACCAGCGGGGCATGAGTCTCAGCCGCTGCCCGGTGGGGGCGGACGCTTAGCCAGGCCGAGTCCCCCCACTCAACCGCCGCGTGGCACCCGCCAGTCGGCAAAGCACCCGCCACCACGACCCCAGCTCCCCCGTGGACGCCCCCCGGCCGCCCCC
>NZ_JTIY01000001.1:2892789-2908050 GCF_000818175.1 Streptomyces sp. AcH 505 | reverse complement strand
GGAGCGCCCTTGACGCCCGGACCGCAACCGCGACACTCAAACCTCAGGGGCGGCCCTCGGTTCACCTAACCTCCCGGCCCGCACAGCCCCCGGCCCATGCCCCGTCAGTCCTCCCCCGTCGGAAAGCCCTCGCCGCAGTTCTCGCACCTCGTCGGGTGGCGTTCTTCCGACAGGCGGCCGCAGGCCGGGCAGACCTTGTTCAGCATGCAGGCCGGTTCGCCGCCCTCGTCCTGGCGATTCCGGAGCGGGGCCGCCGGCGGGCCTTGAGCCCCGTCCCCCGCCACCGCCCCCGTCACGCGGCACCCACACCCGCGCCCGCGCCCGCCGTCACGTCATCCTCGTCGTAGCGGCTCCTCGCCTCGTCCACCTGCTCGAAGTGCGTCTCCGCCCAGTCCTTGATCGCGGACAGCAGCCCCCGCAAACTCCGCCCCAGCGGCGTCAGTTCGTAGTCGACCCGGACCGGGACCGACGGGGTTACCTCGCGGGTGACCAGGCCGTCGCGTTCCAGCGAGCGGAGGGACTGGGTGAGCATCTTCTGGCTGACCCCCGGGATCCGCCGGCCCAAGTCGCTGTAGCGCATCGCCCCCTCGCTCTCGCCCAGCGCCGTCACGATCAAGCTGACCCACTTGTCGCTTATCGCGCCGAGCAACTGGTGTGTGGGGCACTCCTTCAAGAACGCGTCGTAGGCGCGGCGCGCCTCGTCGCGGCGAGCTGCTGCCGTCTTGGTCGGCATGTCTTACCTCCGGGTACCGAACGCACCTTGCCGTACGTACTTACCAACAGACTGTAGCTCTCTTTAAGTTCGTACCTGAAGGGTTCGTACGTCAACGGACCGCCTCCCAATCCTTGTTCAGGAGTTCCGCCATGCGCGCTGTCGTCATCAAGTCCTTCGGTGGCCCCGAGGTCCTGGAGGTCGTCGAGACCCCGCTCCCCGAGCCCGGACCCGGCCAGGTGCGGGTCAAGGTGGCCGCCGCCGCCCTCAACCCCGTGGACGCCGCGTTCCGGGACGGGTACATCGCGCCGCTCACGGACGGGCAGTTGGGCCTCGGCTGGGACTTCGCCGGGACCGTCGACGCGGCGGGCGAGGGCGCCGGGTTCGCGCCCGGCACCGCGGTCGTCGGGCTGTCGTACGGGCCCGCAGCGACGAAGTCCCACGCCGACCACGTCGTCGTGGACGCGTCCGCCGTCGCACCGGCGCCCACCACCGTCGACACCGTCCACGCGGCCACGCTCGCGCTCAACGCGCTGACCGCCGCGCAGGCGCTCGACCTGCTCGCCCTGAGCCCCGGGGACTCGCTGCTGATCACGGGCGCCGCCGGGGCGCTCGGCGGGTTCGCCGTGCAGCTCGCGCACCGCGCCGGGATCACCGTCACCGCCCTCGCAGGGCCGGACGACGAGCAGCTCGTACGGTCGCTGGGCGCCGACACCTTCGTACCGCGCGGCGCGACCGTCGCACCGGCCGCCGCGGACGCCGTACTCGACGCGGCGGTGATGGGCGAGCCGGCGCTGGCGTACGTACGGGACGGCGGCGCGCACGTGGGTGTCATCCCCGGCGCCTCTCCCGCCCCGGTGCGGTCCGTCCGGGTCGAGACGGTGGAGGTCAGCCCCGACGGCGCCCGCCTCGCCGAGCTGGTGAAGCTGCTGGACGCGGGGGTGCTGACGACGCGCGTCGCCGGGACGTACCCGCTCGGCGAGGTGGCGAAGGCACACACCCGGCTGGCGGAGGGCGGGGTACGGGGCCGGCTCGTCCTCATCCCCTGACCCGAGATGCCCTGGCCCAAGGAGCCCTGGCCCAAGATGCCCTGGCCCGAGATCCCCTGACCCGCACAACAGCCAGCAGACAAATAGAATGTGACAGCGCTGTTGCATCTGTAGGGTCGGGGCGATCCCGCCCCGACCCCAGGAGCAACGCCATGCCACAGGAAGCCACCCTCTATCCCCCCGTCGAGCCCTACGACCACGGCATGCTCGACGTCGGCGACGGCAACCTCGTCTTCTGGGAGGCCTGCGGCAACCCGCACGGCAAGCCCGCCCTCGTCGTCCACGGCGGTCCCGGGTCCGGGTGCAGGCCCGGCACCCGACAGTGGTTCGACCCCGAGCGCTACCGCGTCGTCCTGTTCGACCAGCGCAACTGCGGGCGCTCCACCCCGCACGCGAGCGACCCCGCCGCCGACATGGCGCACAACACCACCGACGACCTCATCGCCGACATGGAGCGGCTGCGGGTCCATCTCGGCGTCGAGAGCTGGCTGTTGTACGGCTACTCCTGGGGCTCGACGCTGATCCTCGCGTACGCGGAGCGCCACCCGGAGCGGGTGTCGGAGATCGTCATCGCGTCCGTCACGATGACCCGCCGCTCGGACGTCGACTGGCTGTACCGGGGTGTCGGCGCGAACTTCCCCGAGCAGTGGGCGCGCTTCCGCGACGCCGTCCCCGACCGCGTGCGCGCGCAGGTCGGCGGCGACCTGAACCAACCCCTCGCGCTGCCCGCCGCCTACTCGCTCCTGATGGAGAGCCCCGACGCCGCCGTGCGGGAGCAGGCCGCGCGCGACTGGTGCGCGTGGGAGGACGCGGTCCTGTCCGAGGAGCCGAACGGTTCGGCCCATCCGTACGGCGACCGTCCGGCCGCCGACCGGCTGGCTCTCGTCCGGATCTGCGCGCACTACTTCTCGCACGGCGCCTGGCTGGAGGAGGGCGCGCTGCTGCGCGACGCCGGCCGGCTGGCCGGGATCCCCGCCGTGCTGGTGCACGGCCGGTTCGACCTCGGCACCCGGCCCGAGGTACCCGTCGATCTGGCGGCGGCCTGGCCGGACGCGCGGCTGGTGATCGTCGAGGACGCGGGACACAAGGGGAGCGCGACCGAGCGGCGCGAGGTGCTGGCCGCCCTGGACGGCTTCGCGAAGTAGCGACGGGCGGGGCGGGACCGGCGAGAGCCGCAAGCCTCCGCACCACCCCGGACGGGGGCTTGCTTCGAGTGCACTCGAAGACGTTGGCTGGTGAGTCATGAAGTACACGCAGCTCGGACGCACCGGACTCAAGGTCAGCCGACTCGTCCTCGGGACGATGAACTTCGGGCCTCTCACCAACGAGGCCGACAGTCACGCCATCATGGACGCCGCGCTCGACGCCGGTATCAACTTCTTCGACACCGCCAACGTCTACGGCTGGGGCGAGAACAAGGGCCGCACCGAAGAGATCATCGGCACCTGGTTCGCCAAGGGCGGTGACCGGCGCGACAAGGTCGTCCTCGGCACCAAGGTCAACGGGAACATGGCCGGCGGGGACGGCCCGCCGTGGCCGAACCACGACAAGCTCTCCGCCTTCAACATCCGTCGTGCCGTCGACGCCAGCCTCAAGCGGCTGCAGACGGACCACATCGACATCTACCAGTTCCACCACATCGACCGCGCCACCCCGGTCGAGGAGATCTGGCAGGCGATCGACACCCTGATCGCCCAGGGCAAGATCCTCTACGCGGGCTCGTCCAACTTCCCCGGCTGGAAGATCGCCCAGACCAACGAGAACGCGCGCCGCGTCGGCTCGTACGGCCTGGTCAGCGAGCAGTGCCTGTACAACCTGGCCGAGCGCCGCGCCGAGATGGAGATCATCCCGGCCGCGCAGGAGTACGGCCTCGGTGTCATCCCGTGGTCGCCGCTCCAGGGCGGCCTGCTGGGCGGTGCGATCCGCAAGGAGCGCGACGGCAGCGGTGCGGGCGGCCGCACGGCCGGCCGGCTGACGGACTCGTCGCTCAGGTCGCAGATCCAGTCGTACGAGGACCTGCTCGACAAGCACGGCATCGACCCGGGCGAGGCGGCGCTGGCCTGGCTGCTCACCCGCCCCGGCGTGACGGGCCCGATCTCCGGCCCGCGGACGCTGGAGCAGCTGGAGTCCGCCGTGCGCGCGGTGGACCTGGAACTGTCGGACGAGGTACTGGCCTCGCTCGAAGAGATCTTCCCGGGCCCGGGCCCCTCGCCGGAGGCCTTCGCCTGGTAGGGCGACAAGGCGGTAGGAGCCCGCAACGGGCTCGCGTGCTGACGCCGCTACGGCGGCGTCAGCCGACCGCCGCCGCGATGGCGACGACAAGCAACATCAGCACAAGCACACCGGCCATGATCCGGTTCCGCGTTTTGGGATCCACGCTCCGAGGTTAGCCACTACCCGCCGCAGCCCCGCCGCTGGGGCGCCGTAACCGAACACCCGCGCCTATCGTTGTACTGCGCGGTTGTCGTACGGATGCGGCAACGGGGAGGAGCGCCACGATGACCGTCGTAGAGACCGACAGGATCGACATGGCCGACGAGAGCGACGAGCTGACTCTGGACACGATGTTCGAGACGCTCGAAAAGATGCCCGTCCCCCAGGGATACAAGGTCGAGATCGTCCAGGGGAACATCTTCATGGCGCCGCAGCGCCAGACTCATTGGCAGATCATCCTGAGTGTCGTCAACCAGTTGCGGGCCAAGTACCCACCGAACCGCCTCGCCTCCGACGTGCGGATCGACTTCCCCGGCCTGCTCAACGGCTTCGCCTGCGACATCGCCGCCATGGCCGAGAATGCGGCCCCTGACGTGAACGGCCGCTGGCGCTACCAGGACGTCGAGTTCGTCGTCGAGGTGATCTCCAAGCGGACCGCGGCCAACGACTTCGGCCCGAAGAAGGACGCGTACGCCGAGGCGGCCGTTCCGGTGTACCTGGTCGCCAACCCGTACACCGGCAGGTGCCATCTCTACACGGAGCCCAAGAAGGGCGAGTACACCGTGGACCGGATCGTCGCGTTCGGCGAGGACATCGATCTCACGAACACGAAGGTGGGACTGACCCTCAAGACGGACGACTTCCCCCGCGACTGACGCGCCCGCCGATCGCCGCATCGACGATCGACGACGACGGCCCCGCCCGGACGTGCCGGGCGGGGCCGTTGTCGTACGTGCGCGCCGAGAGAGACGTGACGGGCTCACGCCGCCGTCGCCAGCTCCCCCCGTGGGACGAACTCCACGTGCGGACGGCCGTCACGTAGGCCCACCTTGAGCCGTACGCCGACCACGCGTGCCATCACCAGTCCGATGACCGCCGCCGCTATCAGGGAGACCGCGCCGCCGGCGGCGAACGCGATGCGGGCGCCGAAGGTGTCGGACACCCAGCCCAGCAGCGGGCCGCCGACGGGGGTACCGCCGACGAAGACCATCATGTAGAGGCTCATCACCCGGCCGCGCATGGCCGGTTCCGCGGCCATCTGGACGCGGGTGTTGGTGGTGATGTTGGTCGTCATGCCCAGCACGCCGATCGGCACCAGCAGCAGCGAGAACAGCCACACGGTGGGCGACAGGGAGACCAGGACCTCCAGCAGCCCGAAGCCCATCGCCGCGATGATCAGCAGCCGCAGCTTCGTGGCGCGGCGGCGGGCCGCGAGCAGGGCTCCGGCCAGGGAGCCGGCCGCCATCAGGATGTTGAAGAAGGCGTACATCCCGGCGCCGCCGTGGTAGACGTCGTTGGCGAAGGCCGTCAGCCAGATCGGGAAGTTGAAGCCGAACGTGCCGATGAAGCCGACAAGGACGATCGGCCCGATCAGGTCGGGCCGCCCCTTCACGTAGCGCAGCCCTTCTCTCAGCTGCCCCTTGCCGCGCGCGACGCGGTGGGCCTTGTGCAGCTCGCTCTGGCGCATCAGCAGCAGGCCGGTGAGCGGGGCGAGGAACGACAGGCCGTTCAGCAGGAACGAGTAGCCGCTGCCGATCGAGGTGATGAGGACACCGGCGACGGCGGGGCCGATCAGCCGGGCGGTCTGGAAGTTGGCCGAGTTGAGGCTGACGGCGTTACGCAGCTGGTCGGGGCCGACCATCTCCGAGACGAAGGACTGCCGGCTCGGGTTGTCGACGACCGTGACCATGCCGACCATGAAGGCGATCAGGTACACGTGCCAGACCTGGATGTGTCCGGAGAGCGTCAGTACGGCGAGGACGAGGCCGCACAGGCCCATCAGTCCCTGGCTGACGATCAGGATGCGCCGCTTGGGATAGCGGTCGGCGATGACACCGCCGTAGAGGCCGAAGAGAAGCATCGGCAGGAACTGCAGCGCGGTGGTGATACCCACGGCCGCCGAGGAGCCGGTCAGGCTCAGGACCAGCCAGTCCTGCGTGACCCTGGACATCCAGGTGCCGATGTTGGAGACGACGGCGCCCGTCGCGAAGAGGCGGTAGTTGCGGATCCTCAGCGACGAGAACGTTCCGCCGCCGGTCTTGCTGTCGAGGGTGGAATTCGGTGCGGGGGCGGAGTCTGCTCCGGATCCCGTACTCAAAGTGGGTTCGCCTCCAATACGGCGCGCGGATTTCAGCGTTTACAGATGCGCGAGCTTCTCCAGCACGGGGGCGGCAGCGCGCAGCTTCGCCCACTCGTCCTCGTCCAGGCCCTCGGCGAGCGTGGTCAGCCAGACGTTGCGCTTGCGGCGGCTCTGTTCGAGCATCGCCTCTGCCTCTTCGGTCTGGCTGACGACCTTCTGCCGGCGGTCGTCGGGATGCGGCTCCAGCCTGACGAGCCCCTTCGCTTCCAGCAGCGCGACGATCCGGGTCATCGAGGGCGGCTGGACGTGTTCCTTGCGGGCCAGTTCGCCGGGTGTGGCAGAGCCGCACCGGGCGAGGGTGCCGAGCACCGAGATCTCGGTGGGACTCAGCGACTCGTCCACGTGTTGATGCTTCAGACGCCGGCCCAGCCGCATGACGGCGGAGCGGATGGCGTTCACGGCGGCGTCATTCTCGTCGCCGTGGGTCAGGTCAGGCATGTATTTAGCGTAACTCATTACCCATGCTAAATACTACCGGCGCGCACGGGGCGCAGCGGTGGTCTGGCACACACGGATCGGGGGCCATTTACCCCCACATCACTCGTACGAGTGAGACTGCGGCGGAAAGCGACACGCCGGGCCCGGCCCGCCCGTGACCCTGGTCCGCATGGGATCGACAGTGCTCAGTCTGCGGATCGACGGTGAGCTGCTCGACCGGCTCCGGCGCCATGCCGCCATAAGGGGGATGAGCGTCCAGGACTACGTCGTCCAGGCGCTCGTCCGGGACGATTTCGACGAACGGTTCAAGGTGGCCGTCGACGAGACGGAGAAGTTCTACGGCTCGACGGCCTAGCGCCGGGCGCCTGGCCGGGCGCCGGTCCAGGGTCGGTCCGGCGCACGCCTTACGTCAGACCCAGCGCCGGCATCAGGTAGTAGAAGACGAACACCGCCGACACCACGTACATCGGCACCGGTACGTCCCTGCCGCGCCCGACGGCCAGCCGCAGGACGCAGAAGGTGATGAAGCCGACGCCGATGCCGTTGGTGATCGAGTACGTGAACGGCATCAGCACCATGGCCAGGAAGGCCGGCACGGCGATGGTGAAGTCGCCCCAGTCGATGTCCCTGACCGATCCGGCGAGGATCAGGAAGCCGACGGCGATCAGCGCGGGGGTGGCCGCCTGGGAGGGGACCATCGTCGCGAGCGGGGTGAGGAACAGCGCGAGCCCGAACAGCGCCCCGGTGACGACGGACGCCAGACCGGTCCTGGCCCCCTCGCCGACGCCGGCGGTCGACTCCACGAAGCAGGTGCCGGCGGATGCCGACGTCGAGCCGCCGGCCGCGACCGCGATGCCGTCGATGAACAGGACCTTGTTCATGCCCGGCAGCCGGCCCTTGTCGTCCATGAGCTTGGCCTCGTCGCCGACGCCGAGGATCGTGCCCATGGCGTCGAAGAAGCAGGACAGCAGCACGGTGAAGACGAAGAGGACCCCGGTCAGGATGCCGACCTTGTGGAAGCCGCCGAAGAGACTGAAGTGACCGAAGAGGCCGAAGTCCGGGGCGGCGACCGGGTTGCCCGGCCACTTGGGAGTGGTCAGCCCCCAGTTGGGCTGCTTCGAGACGACGGCGTTGATGATCAGCGCGAGGACCGTCATGGCGATGATGGAGATCAGGATCGCGCCCGGCACCTTGCGGACGATCAGCGCGAGGGTGAGCAGCACCCCGAGCACGAAGACCAGCACCGGCCAGCCGTTCAGATGCCCGTCGCCGCCGAGCTGGAGCGGCACCGTGGTCTGGGCGACGTCCGGGATCCGGGAGACGAAACCGGAGTCGACCAGGCCGATCAGCATGATGAAGAGGCCGATACCGATGGCGATGCCCTTGCGCAGCCCGGTCGGCACGGCGTTCATGACGCGCTCCCGCAGCCCGGTCGCGACCAGCAGCATCACCACGACACCGGCGAGTACGACCATGCCCATCGCGTCGGGCCAGCTCATCCTCGGGGCGAGCTGGAGGGCGACGACGGAGTTCACGCCGAGCCCGGCGGCCAGCGCGATCGGCACGTTGCCGATGACGCCCATCAGCAGCGTGGAGAAGGCGGCGGTCAGCACCGTGGCGGTGGCCAGCTGGCCGCTGTCCAGGTGGTGCCCGTACATGTCCTTCGCGCTGCCGAGGATGATCGGGTTCAGCACGATGATGTAGGCCATCGCGAAGAAGGTGGCGAAGCCGCCGCGCACCTCGCGGGCGACCGAGGAGCCGCGCTCCGAGATCCTGAAGTAGCGGTCGAGGGGCGGCATGCGGAACCTCAGTCGTCGTGGGGGAAGGAGTGGAGAAGTAGCCGTGGGGACGTACAAGAAACAGCAAGATCGGGCCAGATTGGCCGAAAACCGTTTCAGTATGAATAGATCAAGCGCAGATTGCTATCTCCGCGCGTAGACAGCGCAGTGGCCCCGAACAGAACCGCCCCGGTCGGCCCCGTCCCGCCCGGCCATAGACTGACGGCCATGACCAGTTCTTCGGCGGGAACGCCCCGGCGCGAGGCGCCCGAGCCCCTTGAGGGGCCGATCGTCGGCACCGTCACCGGCGGCACGATCATCTGGTTCGTCCTGTTCCTCGTGCAGCTCCCGTTCTACGGCTGGTACTCCGACCACGGGCATGCCTGGTGGATCTGGACCTGCCTGGCCGGCGGCGGGCTCGGCCTCATCGGCATCTGGTACGTACGGGGCAGGGACGCGGCGATCAAGCGCGCCGAGGCCGCCGCCGAGGCCGGAACCGGACCCGACCCCCGATCCGACAGCGGCCCGGGAGCCGAACCGCCCCGATAGCGCCCCCGCCACGGCCCGACGCGCCCGCCCCGGCCTGTCCGGCGCGTGACCGCGCCCTTCCGGTCGTACGGTCGGAACCATGACGCAGCGGGCGAAAGACGACACGGACCCCGGGCTCGGCCGCGCCACCGGCCTCTCCACCGCGGAGGTCGCCGAACGGGTCGCGCGTGGCGAGGTCAACGACGTACCGGCCCGCAACAGCCGCTCCACCGCCGATATCGTCCGCGCCAACGTCTTCACCCGCTTCAACGCGATCATCGGCGTGCTGTGGGCGATCGTGCTGCTGGTCGCGCCGATCCAGGACAGCCTCTTCGGCTTCGTGATCATCGCCAACACCGGGATCGGCATCGTCCAGGAGCTGCGCGCCAAGAAGACACTCGAAGGGCTCGCCGTCATCGGCGAGGCCAAGCCCGCGGTACGCCGGGACGGCGCCACCGCGGCCATCGCCACCTCGGAGATCGTCCTGGGCGACCTCATCGAGCTGGGGCCGGGGGACAAGGCGGTGGTCGACGGCGAGACGGTCGAGGCCGACGGTCTTGAGGTCGACGAGTCGCTGCTCACCGGCGAGCCCGACCCCGTACTGAAGCACCCCGGCGATCCCGTGATGTCCGGCAGCTTCGTCGTCGCGGGCAGCGGCGCCTTCCGGGCCACCCGGGTGGGCCGCGAGGCGTACGCCGCCCAGTTGGCCGAGGAGGCGTCGCGCTTCACCCTCGTCCACTCCGAACTGCGCATCGGCATCAGCACGATCCTCAAGTACGTGACGTGGATGATGGTTCCGACGGCGATCGGGCTGATCATCAGTCAGCTGGTCGTCAAACAGAACGACTTCAAGAACGCGGTCGCGCGCACGGTCGGCGGTATCACCCCGATGATCCCCGAGGGCCTGGTCCTGCTGACGTCGGTCGCCTTCGCGATCGGTGTCATCCGGCTCGGCCGCAAGCAGTGTCTCGTCCAGGAACTGCCCGCGATCGAGGGCCTGGCACGGGTGGACGTCGTGTGCCTCGACAAGACGGGCACGCTGACGGAGGGCGGGATGGACGTCACGGAGCTGCGCCCGCTGGGCGGCGCCGACGAGTCCTCCGTACGCCGGGTGCTGGCCGCGCTCGGCGCGTCCGACCCGCGTCCCAACGCCAGCCTCCAGGCGATCGTGGACGCGTATCCGCACGGCGACGGCGCCGGCGACGGCGACGGCGGCAGGCCGGCCCGGACGCTGCCGTTCTCGTCGGCGCGCAAGTACAGCGGGGCGGCCTTCGAGGACGGCGACGGCACCGTGACCGGCTGGCTGCTGGGCGCGCCCGATGTGCTGCTGCCCGAGGGCGACCCCACGCTCGCCGACGTCGACCGGCTCAACGAGCAGGGGTTGCGCGTCCTGTTGCTCGCCCGTACCGCCGACGGAGTGGATCTGACCGCCCCCGAAGCGGCGGCCGGGGCGACGGCGACCGCGCTCGTCGTGCTGGAGCAGCGGCTGCGGCCCGACGCCGCGGCGACACTCGCGTACTTCGCCGAACAGCGCGTCGCCACCAAGGTCATCTCGGGCGACAACGCCGTGTCGGTGGGCGCCGTGGCGGGCAAGCTGGGCCTGGCCGGGGCGGACCGGGCGGTCGACGCCCGCCGGCTGCCCTCCGAGAAATCCGAGCTGGCCGAGGCGATGGAGGCCGGCACGGTCTTCGGCCGGGTCACCCCGCAGCAGAAGCGGGAGATGGTCGCCGCGCTCCAGTCACGCGGGCACACGGTCGCGATGACCGGCGACGGTGTGAACGACGTCCTGGCGCTGAAGGACGCGGACATCGGTGTGGCGATGGGCGCGGGTTCGGAGGCGACCCGGGCCGTGGCGCAGATCGTGCTGCTCAACAACAGCTTCGCGACGCTGCCTTCGGTGGTGGCCGAGGGCCGCCGCGTCATCGGCAACATCACCCGGGTCGCGACGCTCTTCCTGACGAAGACGGTCTACTCGGTGCTGCTGGCGATCCTGGTGGTGTGCTTCCAGGTCGAGTACCCGTTCCTGCCACGGCACTTGACGCTGCTGTCGACGCTGACGATCGGTGTGCCCGCGTTCTTCCTGGCGCTGGCGCCCAACAAGGAGCGGGCGAGGCCGCACTTCGTGCGCCGGGTGATGCGGTACTCGATCCCCAGCGGAGTGATCGCGGGGGTGACGACGTTCGTCACATATCTGCTGGCCCGTCAGTACTACTCGGGAACCGGCTCGTTGGGCGCGGAGACCAGTGCGGCCACGCTCACACTGTTCCTGGTGACGATCTGGGTGCTGGCCATCATCGCCCGCCCCTACACGTGGTGGCGCATCGGCCTGGTGGTGGCGATGGTGGTGGCGTTCCTGCTCGTGCTGGCGGTGCCGTGGCTGCAGAACTTCTTCGCGCTGAAGCTGGTGGGCTCGGTCCTGCCGTGGACCGCCGTCGTCATCGCGGCGGTCGGCGCCGTACTGCTGGAGCTGGCGTGGCGGTGGGTGGACCACAGGACGGCGAACGCCGGCCCGCGGTCCACCCGAAGTGTTACTTGACGGTGAGGCCGTCACCCGCGGCGATGACCGCCGGGGTGGTGGACGTGCCCGCGAAGTTCCAGCGCCAGTAGCCGGTGACCGTCGCCTTGGCGGTGGTCTTCAGGTTTCCGGTGCTGTTGGTGGTGACCGTCTTGACGGTCGTGTAGGTGCTGCTGGTCTTCGGGCGGAACTGGAGCTGCACCGACTGGCCGGTGTAGCCCGCGTACTTGTATGTCTCCCAGTTGGCGCGGGAGAGCTTGCCGGCGATCGTGATCGTCGCGCCCTTCTTGGCCGGCTCGGGAGTCGCGTCGACCGTGATCTTCGACAGCCGCTGCAGCCCCGTCGTGCCCGCGGTGTCGTTCTGCGTGATCTCTCCGTCGTCGGCGAGCACGGCCGCGCCGACATGCCACGACTTGGAGTCGCTGTTGAGCAGGAACGCCGGGTCGACCGTCACGGTCAGCGTGCAGGTCGACGTGGTGGCGCTGGCCGCCTTGCAGGTGGCCGCGTCCTCGTTCTGCCCGAAGCCGAAGCTGTTCGGATCGTCCAGCGTCGTGCCCGTCCACAGGACCGTGGAGGCGTCGATGATCCCCGAGTCGTCCGACGCGGTGATGGCGACGGTGACCGTCTTCGGCGCCGTCGTGCCGACGACGATCTTGGCGCCGCCGTTCACGACGACCTTGCTGACCACCGGGGCGGTGGCGGCGGCCCGCGCGCGCTGGCGCGCCTGCGGGCCGACGGTGTGCCCGCCCAGCTTCGAGTAGGCGAGGTGACCGGCGCCCGGGCGGTCCTTGGCCGGGGCGGCCTGCGAGGCAGGTATCGCCAGGGCCGACAGGGCCAGGGCGCCGGACACGACGGCGACGGTGGCGCGAATACGCATGTGTTCCCCAATGACTGTCTGGTCTGGAGCCTGGTGGCTCGAAGGATCAGACAACAACAGGGCACAAATGGTTGTGTTCGATGTGAACTCGAAGTGAAGTTTCTGCTGACGTCTACTTCACGGTGACACCGTCGGCCGGCGACGAGATCGGGTTGGTCACCGCGTCACCGAGGTAGTCGAAGCGCCAGAAGCCGGTGACCGTGGCCGTCGACGTGGTCTTCAGCGAACCGGTGGTGGTCGACTTGATGCCCTTGACGTTGGCGTACGTGGTCGTCGTCGGCGGCCGGAACTGCAGCCGCACCGAACGGCCCGCGTAGCCCTCGTACTTCCTGGTCTCCCAGTTGGCGCGGGTGAGCAGCCCCGTGATGGTCACGGTCGAACCGGCCGTCGGCGGCTCGGGGGTGACGTCGGCGGTCAGCTTCGCGAGCCGCTGGACCACTGTCGACCCCGCGACGGTGTCCTGCACGATGTCCCCGTCGTTCGCCAGCACCGCGGCGCTCGCGTGCCAGGTCTGGGCGTCGGTGTTGAGCATCCAGCCCGGGTCGAGGCTGACGGTGAGTGTGCAGGTCGACGTGGTGGCACTGGCCGCGACGCAGCTGGCCGCTTCCTCGTTCTGGTCGAAGCCGAAGGCGTCGGGGTCGTTCACGTCGGCGCCGATCCACAGGAACGTGGAGGCGTCGGAGATGCCCGAGTCGTCGGAGGCCGTGACGGAGACGGTCACCGTCTTCAGCGCGGCGGCGCCGACCACGGTGGGCGCACCGGCGTTCACGACGACCTTGTCGATCGTCGGGACGCTCGCGGCGGCGGCCCGCTTCGCCTGCGGCGCGACGGTGTGCCCGTCCAGTGTGAAGCCGAGGTGGCCCCCGCCCGGGCGGGCGTGGGACGGGGCGGCCTGGGATGCCGGCATGGTCAGTGCCGACAGGGCCAGGGCGCCGGACACGACTGCGACAGCAGCGCGAATACGCATGTGTTTCCCCCCTGGGAAATGTGTTCTACGAGTGATGACCCGACAGATCACACATGACCGGCGCGTAAAGGGGACCTGCTGAAGATGGACGTGCCGTGAAGATCAGTCGAACCATCGGTCGCGCTCCAACTCCTCGGTGCGCGAGGGGTCTTCGATCAGCGCGGCCACCTCGAACCGCCTCGGCCACTGCCCCGCGGCCCAGGCGAGACCGGCCGCCACGCCTTCGAGCGTCGCCGCGTGCAGCACCCCGTCCGGTGTCCTGCGCCAGTCCAACTCGACACCGCCCGCGACCAGCTCGTCGTGCTCCACATACGTCTGCGGCGTCGCGGCGCCCAGCAGCGCCCGTACCGAGGCCGGTACGGCATGCTCCTCGCCCTCGGACGTCACCTCGGCGGCGACCACCTCGCTGAGCCGCCGCACCTGCAACAGCTCGGCCAACTCGGCCACCCGCACCGGCGACACCGGCAGCAGCGCCTGCCCCGCCGCCAGCGGCAGCAGATCGGGCGCGTCGGCGACGACCGCGTCAGCGGCGTCCACGACGCGCACGACGCCGTCCACGACGACCCGCAACTCGTCCGGCAGCGTGACCTGTTCGGGATCGAGATCGGCGAGCGCCGAATACAGCGCGTGCAGCTGCGCCGGGGTCACGTCCCGCTCCGGCTCGGCCAGCCGGCCCAACAGCTCGGCGGCGCCGCCCGGTTCGTCCAGCAGCGCGGCGACCGAGGTCCGCACCCCGAGCGCGCGCAGCACCTGCACGTCGTCGAAGCCGGTCGCGTCCACCGGGTCGTAGAGCCCGGCCAGCAGCGGATCACCGTTCGCCGAACGCAGCCCGGCAGGCCGCCGCCCGTCGAGCACCGGATGGTCACGCAGCCACCACGCCGTGTACGAACGGACGCTCTCCGTCGTCCCGTCGGGCAGCAGCACCCGTACGGGCGAGGTCAGCGCGTCCCGCAGCGGCGGCCGCGCCAGCAGGGCCAGCGCCTGCGGCCAGGCGTCGTCGTCCACGAGATCCAGGTCCCGTACGGCGACGATCTCCGTCGCGACCGGCGGCACCGGCGTCTCGGGCAGCCGGTCCAGCACGTCCTCGCACCACACGTCGACGGCGTCCAGCAGCCCGGCGTCGTCGGGCTCGGCGAAGTCGCCCTCGCGGGGCTCCAGTTCGTCCGGGTCCAGCACTATGTCCGAGGCCCGCACCAGCGCGAAGTTGGCGAGCACCCCGCACGCGGCGAGCGGCTGCTCGCCCCAGCGCTCGGCCAGCTCGCCGTCGCAGAAGGCCAGTTCGTCCTCGCGCATCACAGCCGCGAACGGGCTGCCGGGCAGCACCAGTTCACCGGCCGGTGCCAGCTCGCCGTCCTCGTCGGTCAGCGCCAGCGCCCCCAGCCACGGCTCGTCGCCCGGCTCAAGTCCCGCGTCCCGCACGAGCCGCAGCACCGTCTCGGCCAGCTCGTCGGCGTCCGGCGTGTCCGCGTCCTCGTCCCACACCTCACCCGCGTCCATCGAGGCCGCCACTGCGGCCCGTACCTGCGGGGTCGTCAGCACCGCGCGCGGCGTCGCCGGCAGCGCGCCCAGCTTCTCCAGCAGCGGATGCGCCGCGTCGGGATGCGCGACCTTCAGCCCCAGCCTGGCCAGCTCCGCCGGCGCCTCCGTGTCGGGCAGCGGCAGCAGGATCTGCCGCGGCCCGATCGCCGTCCGCCCGTTGGCCAGCGGCACCGGAAGCCCGGACAGCCGGTCCGGATCCACCCCCGCCAGCGACTCGTACAGCCTGCGCCACCACTCGGGCGCCCGCTCGGCCCCCGCGATCCGCTCGACGGCGTCGCCCAGCGG
>NZ_JTIY01000001.1:2891810-2892667 GCF_000818175.1 Streptomyces sp. AcH 505 | reverse complement strand
CGCCCAGCGGCAGCCGGCCCACGCCGAGCGTCCGCAGCTCCGTGCGGCGCTCAAGTCCCCCCGGCAGCAGCGTCGGCAGCACCTCGGCCAGCACCAGCACGGTCTCGGCGCTCGCGCCCTCCACGACCTCGGCCTCGAACGGCCGCAGCGCCTTCGCCGGCTCCTCCTCGTCACCCGGCCCCGCGGGAGCCAGGAAGGCGACCCTCGGCAGCCGCTCCAGGATCGCCGCCCGCAGCCGCCCGTCCAGCTCCCCCTTGCCGAGCGGCCCCGGCACCAGGTCGATGGTCCCCGTCGAGACGGGCTCCCAGCCGCCCAGCAGCTCCGCGAAGCCCTCGGCCGCCTGCCCCACGAGGAAGTCGGTCAGCGGTCCCGGCGCCGGATGACGACGCGTCGGATCCAGCGGGAACGAGGCGATCAGCAACGCCGGAACGCCCAGCGGCTCGTCGGTCGGGGTCGGCGCGTGCACGAACGGCGCCGTACGGGGCCGCGCGGGCGCGCCGTCGCCGTCCACCGGCACCGCCCAGGTGACCGACCAGTGCGGCCGCAGCCGCTCCTCCACGGGCCGCCCCTCCAGCAGCGCGGCCTCGGTGACCCCGCTGCGGGCCACCACCCGCCAGCGGTGGATGTCCCCGCCGCCCGCGCTGTCGTCCACATGCACGTACGGCCCGTCCTCGGAGCGCCGCAGCACCCGGTCGCCCTCGGGCGTCTCGACGACGACCTCGGCGAGCCCGGCGAGGGTCAGCAGCAGCGCGTCGTTGATACCGGCGAGCAGCCGCTCGACCAGATCGAGCGCGGCGGCGTCTCGCAGCGGCAGGACCACGGCGGTGTCGTACCCGTCCGGCACGGTGCCCTCGGCG
>NZ_JTIY01000001.1:2880982-2890487 GCF_000818175.1 Streptomyces sp. AcH 505 | reverse complement strand
GACACCGGCACCAACCGCACGCGGCGCAGCCAAAACCCGCAGCCAAGAACCCGTCCGAGGGCTACGGCTGGCTCGGGCCGTCCGTCGGCTCACGGCCCGTGCCCAGCGGGAACGCGTCCGCGCCCATCGAGTCCAGCACCGGCGGCGGTGGCCGCAACGGCGCCGGCATGACCGCCGCCTCCGAGTGGCCGCCGCAGCCGTACGCCAGCGAGACGACATGCCCGTCCGCCGGCGAGAACTCGTTCGCGCAGACGCCGAAGGCCTGCCGCAGCGAGCCCGCCAGCGGCATCAGGAAGCCGCAGGAGACGCACGGGGCCGGCGCCGCCTGCGCCATCGCCGTCTTGGGGCCGAACGATTCGTCCCACCGGTCGGCGGCGACGTGCAGGCCGTACCGGGACAGCACACGCGCCCGGCGCATGCCCAGCTCCTCGGCGACGGCCGCGATCGTGCCGCGCACCGGCAGCTCCGAGGGGGGCGCCGGCGACGACAGCGGCGGCGTCAGCTCCGCGTCCTCCGCCTCCACCAGGTCCGCCAGGTTCTGCGGAGTGACCACTTCCGGGACCACCGAGTTCGGCGGCGGCGCGTCCTCGCCCGTGTAGCCGGGCTCCAGGCGCAGATCCTCCGCCTCGGTGGGCAGCAGGTCGCCCGGGCCCATGTCGCCGGGGCGCAGCCGTTCGCTCCACGGCACCCATTCGGGGGCCAGCAGCGAGTCGGGGCCCGGCAGCAGAACCGTCTCGTCCAGCGTGACGAGCTTGGAGCGGGACGCGCGGGTCACCGTCACGGCCCAGCGCCAGCCCCGGTAGCCGGGCTCCTTGCATTCGAAGAAGTGGGTGACCACGCGGTCCCCGTCGGCCACCGCCGAAACATGCTCCCCCACGACGGCGGGCGCCGCCGTTTCCTCGGCGGCCGCCCTGGCGAGGTCTACCGCCTCGGCGCACAGACGGTCGGGGGTACGGCTTCGCGTCGTCGCAGCACTCACAGGTCTCGCTTCTCTCCTACGCCGTATCACGGGTGCGCCGGCCGATCAGCGGTGTACGAGCCGAGGGCGGAGCGGACCTGGGGACCGCATCGACGTCCAACGCCCGACCACTTCCCGGGCACACCTACCGTCATCCATTCTGCGGGATGACGAAGAGGCGCGCGGCCGAGAACAACCGCCGGTGGCGCGCTACGCACGCTACCCCCTCTCTCGCCCCCCGCCCACCTGCACGCCGTCTCTTCCCGCAGTTCGGACAACACCGCAACAAGGCCGTGACCCTACGGAGGGCCGGGTGAGGAGGGGTCGGAGCGGCGCGGCGCCCGGCCCCGTCATGGCCGAGATCGGTTCGGTTTCCCGGCGTGTGGGGCACTATGACGGGGTGGCAGCCGCAAGGTCGTCCGATGACGCCGGCTCGCTCCGCAAGACGGCGCGGGCCATGAGTCGTGCCCTGAGGGCGCCGTTCACCCGCACGGCGAAGGGGATCCGCAAGGTCACGCACGCCCATGGGGCGGGCGAGTCCGGGCTGGGAAAACTGATCGAGCTGCACGCCGTGAACGGCGCGGGCGACGTCATGATCACGGTCGCGCTCGCTTCCACGGTGTTCTTCTCCGTGCCGACGGACGAGGCGCGCGGCCGGGTCGCCCTGTATCTGGCTGTGACGATGGCGCCCTTCACCCTGCTGGCCCCGGTGATCGGTCCGCTCCTGGACCGGGTGCCGCACGGCAGGCGCGCCGCCATGGCCATCGCGATGCTGACCAGGGCCGTCCTGGCCATCGCGATGTCGAGCGCCGTGGCGACCGGGGGGCTTGAGCTGTATCCGGCGGCGCTCGGCGTGCTGGTCGCGTCGAAGGCGTACGGAGTGGTGCGCAGCGCGGTCGTACCGCGGCTGCTGCCGCCGCGCTTCCCGCTGGTGCGGGCGAATTCGCGGGTGACGCTGGCCGGGCTGCTGGCGACGGGGATCGCCGCCCCGATCGGGGCGGGGCTGCAGTCGCTGGGGTCGCCGTATCCGCTGTACGGGGCGTGCGCGATCTTCCTCGGGGGTACGTTCCTGGCGCTGTCGATGCCCGCCAAGGTCGACTCGGCGAAGGGTGAGCGCAAGGCGCAGCTGCTGGCGCACGGGAAGACGAAGCGGCCCAGTCTGCGGTCGGTGGGGCCTTCGGTGCTGCACGGCCTTGAGGCGAACTCGGCGCATCGCGCGCTGTCCGGCTTCTTGATCTTCTTTCTCGCGTTCCTGCTGCGGGAACAGCCGCTGTCCGGGCTGAGCGAGGCCGTCTCGCTCGGCATCGTGGGTGTGTCGGCCGGGGCGGGGAACGCGCTGGGTACGGCGGTGGGCGCCGCGCTGAAGTCCCGGGGTCCCGAGGTGATCATCGCCTCGATGCTGGGGATCGCGCTGACCGCGGCTGTCTTCGCCGCGCTGTTCTTCGGCGGGGTGATGGTGGCGATCCTGTGCGCCGTCGCGGGTCTGACGCAGGCGCTGTCGAAGCTGTCGCTGGACGCGGTGATCCAGCGTGACGTGCCGGAACAGGTCCGTACGTCGGCGTTCGCGCGGTCCGAGACGGTGCTCCAGATGGCCTGGGTGGTGGGCGGCGCGGTGGGTATCGCGCTGCCGCTCAACGGGGTGCTGGGGATGTCGGTCGCGGCAAGCGTCATCGCGGTCGGCGCGATCGCCGCTGTACGGGGGCTGCTGGGTGCGGCCAGACGCGGCTCGCCGCACCCCCGCGCCGCCTGAGCCGGAACGACCGATAGCCTTCGGCCCATGACCGTTGCGTTCTTCTCTGGTAAGGGCCGCAGGGCCGGTGTCGCCCTCGGTGCCGTGTCGGCCGGGCTCCTCGTCCTCGCCGCCTGTGACAAGCCCACCCCCATCGCCACCGTGACGGTCGGGACGAGTACGACCCACACCGAGGCGTCCTGCTACAACGACGGCAACGCGATCAAGTCGGGCGACGTCAAGCCCTGCCTGAACGAGAAGGCCGGCCACAGCATCAAGGTCGCCAGCGAGGACACGGTCAGGTTCGGGGTCGACCCGAAGATCGCCGACCACGGCTGGGAGCTGTTCCTCAACGGCCAGCAGGCCGAGGGCACGCCGAGCAAGACGACGTACCGCACCTTCCCCGGCGCCTCGTTCTTCCAGGCCAACCAGCAGACCGGCCAGCCCGCCCCGGACAGCCTCCAGGTCAGCGTCGTGGAGATCGGCGGCGCGGGCGGCCAGGAAATCTTCGGTGTCTGGCACTTCGAGCTCAAGAAGAAGAAGTCCTGACGCTGCCATGCGCGTACTGGTGGTGACGGCGGTCGCGGCGGAGGCGGACTCCGTCGTCGCCGGGCTGACCGGGTTCGAGCGCCGCGAGGTGCCCCCGCTGCCCGGTGGTCGCACCCTGACCGCCGGTACGACGGGGGGCGGCGCCCTGGTGGACGTCCTCGCGGGCGGGGTCGGACCGGCCGCCGTCGCCGCGGCCACGGCCACGGCGCTGGCTGTCGGTGACCCGTACGACCTGGTGGTCTCCGCCGGCATCGGCGGCGGCTTCGCGCCGCATGCCCCGCTCGGCTCGGTCGTCGTGGCCGACGCCATGGTGGCCGCCGATCTGGGCGCCGACACGCCCGACGGCTTTCTCGCCGTCGAGGAACTGGGTTTCGGCCGCGGCGTCCATCTGCCGCCCGCGGAGCTGACGGCCCGGATGGCCGTGGCGACCGGGGCCGTACTCGCCCCCGTACTGACCGTCTCGACCGTGACCGGCACGGCCGCCCGTACGGCGGAGCTGACCGCACGTCACCCCCGGGCCGCCGCCGAGGGGATGGAGGGCTTCGGCGTCGCCGAGGCCGCGGCCGGGTACGCCCTTCCCTGTGCCGAGCTGCGCGCGATCTCCAACGTCGTAGGACCGCGCGACCGGGACGCCTGGCGGATCGGCGCGGCGCTGGAGTCGCTGCGGCGCGCGGTCACGCTGCTCACCCCCGTTTTCGAGGAGTCGTCATGACCCTGCAGATCGCCTATTCGCCCTGCCCCAACGACACGTTCGTCTTCGACGCCTGGGCGCACGGCCGGGTGCCGGGCGCGCCCGCGCTCGATGTGACGTTCGCGGACATCGACATCACCAACGGCATGGCGGAGCGGGGTGAGTTCGACGTACTGAAGGTCTCGTACGCCGTGCTGCCGTGGGTCCTCGACGAGTACGCGCTGCTGCCGTGCGGCGGGGCCCTGGGCCGTGGCAACGGGCCGCTGGTCCTCACGCGGGACGCGGACACCGATCTGACGGGGAAGACCGTCGCCGTGCCGAGCGAGCGCTCGACGGCGTATCTGCTGTTCCGGCTGTGGGCTGCGGACGTCGTCCCCGGCGGGGTCGGCGAGATCGTCGTCATGCCGTTCAACGAGATCATGCCGGCGGTGCGCGACGGCAAGGTGGACGCCGGTCTCGTCATCCACGAGGCGCGTTTCACCTATCAGGATTACGGGCTGAATTCGCTGGCCGACATGGGCGAGCACTGGGAGACGACGACGGGGCTGCCGATCCCGCTGGGCGCGATCATCGCGAAGCGCTCGCTGGGCGAGGAGACGCTGCGGCTGCTCGCCGAATCGGCCCGTACGTCGGTGCGGATGGCGTGGGACGACCCGGCGGCGGCGCGACCGTACGTGGACGAGCACTCCCAGGAGATGGACCCGGCCGTCGCCGACCAGCACATCGCCCTGTACGTCAACGAGTTCACCGCCGACCTGGGCGAGGACGGCTACGCGGCCGTACGCGGCCTGCTGACGCGGGCGGCGACCGAGGGGCTCGTACCGCCCCTCGGCCCTGACGCGCTGCGTTTCGTGTAGCCGTGCGGTCGGGTGGGCGGGCCGGTCAGACGTCGAGCTGGTCGGCCACCGCGCGGAGCAGTCCGGCGATCTTCTTGCCGTGCACCTTGTCGGGGTAGCGGCCGCGCTCCAGCATCGGGGAGATGTTCTCCAGCAGGGTCGTCAGGTCCTGGACGATCGAGGCGAGTTCGTCGGGCTTGCGGCGCTGCGCGGCGGCGACGGAGGGCGCGGGGTCCAGCACCGTGACCGACAGGGCCTGGTCGCCGCGCTGGCCGGCCACGACGCCGAACTCCACGCGCTGGCCCGGCTTGAGCGCGTCGACTCCGGCGGGCAGGACGGACGAGTGCACGAAGACGTCGCCGCCGTCGTCGCGGGAGAGAAAGCCGAAGCCTTTCTCGCTGTTGAACCACTTGACCTTGCCGGTAGGCACGTCTGTCCTCGTCCTCGTTCTCGTAAGGGGCGCGCTCCGGCCCGCCGGGGCGCGCGCAGCACCGAAAAAACGCTCTGGAGAGCACTACAGCGGGCCCGTTGACCCGCCATCCCCAAGGCTAATGGTCCAGGGGCTGGTGACAAGACGTCGCCGGACGGTTCCTGTCCGCTCCCGTCGGCATGGAACTACCCTGGTGAGGTGACTGCTACTCCTGCACCCCGCACCGCGGACGAAGCCGCTCCCGGCGACGGCCTGGTCCGTATCGGCGCGATCGTCTTCATCGTCGGCGCCGTCGCCACGCTGGTGACCGTCGCGCCGCTGTTCCTCGGCACGCGTCCGTTTCCTTCGGTGGCCTACGCGATCTGCATGCTGATGGCGGTCGGGTTCGTCATCGCCGCCGTCGGCATACTGCGCACGATCGGCGCGCAGCGCCGTCAGGCGAAGTCGGCCGCGGCCGCGTCGCGCGCGGGGCGCTCGGCCGCGTAACCGCGCAGCCAGTTGGGGAAGGCCGTCAGGTCACGCAGGATCACCTCGGCGCCGGCGGCGCGCAGCTCCTGCTCGTCGCAGGGCCCTGTCGGTACGCCGACGGAGAGCGCGCCGGCCGCGCGGGCGCCGCGTACGTCACCGGTGTGGTCGCCGACGTACACCGTCGCGCCGTACTCGCGCAGCGCTTCCGCTTTCGCCTCGGCCCACAGCCAACCGACCACGGCGTCGGGTTCGATGCCGAGGTGGGAGAGGTGGAGTTCGGCGTTCGGCTCGTGCTTGGCCGTCACGACGATCGCCCGGCCGCCGAGTTCCTGGACGGCGGCGACGGCGGCGCGGGCGCCGGGCATCGCGAGGGTCGGGGTGATCGCGAATGTGGGATAGATCTCCCGGTAACGGTCACCCATCTCCTCTATCCGGTCCTCCGGGAACCACTGCGCCAACTCCTCGTCGAGCGGCGGACCGAGCCGCGTCACGGCCAGGTCCGCGTCGATGAAGACGCCGGTCTCGGCGGAAAGTGCCTGGTAGGCGGCGTGGATGCCGGGTCGCGAGTCGATGAGCGTCATATCGAGGTCGAAACCGACAGTGGGTCCTTGCCGCGCCGTGAGGGATGCCATGAGACCCATTGTGCCCAGGTCGGCGGCCGGATCCGGCTGGCTAGACTTAGCCAAGCCTAACCATCCCGGGGACATGTCTTCGCTGTCTCCACCCGCTGATCTTGTTGATTGGTCCTGATGCCAGCCGCCGCCCCGACGAGCCCGAGTGCCGCCCCGAACACCGGTCGAAGGACCCAATACGAAGGCGCTCCCGGTGCCCGGCGGGCCGTGCTCGCCCGCCGGGCCGGCTGGACCGCGGCGGCGGTCGTCGCCCTGCTCCTCGCGGTGCTGCTGAGCCTCGGCGTCGGGGCGCGGGCCGTCGGCCCGTCCGCCGTGTTCGACGCGCTGCTGCACGGCGGGCACAGCGACGACGCCGAAGTCGTCCGCCAACTCCGGGTGCCCCGCACGCTGCTGGGGCTGATGGTCGGCGCGGCGCTGGCGCTGGCGGGCACCGCGTTGCAGGGCATCACCCGTAACCCGATCGCCGACCCGGGCATCCTCGGCATCAGCCAGGGCTCGTCGGTGGGGGTGGTGCTGGCCATCTCGGTGGCCGGTGTGCACACCCTGTCCGGTTATGTGTGGTTCGCCTTCGCGGGCGCGGCCGTCGCTTCGGTGGTGGTGTACGCCATCGCTTCGAGCGGCCGGGGCGGTGCGACGCCGGTGAAGCTGGCGCTGGGCGGCGCGGCCGTCAACGCGCTGCTGGTGTCGGTGACTCAGGGCGTACTGACCACGAACGCGGCCACGCTCGACGAGTTCCGCTTCTGGCAGGTGGGGTCCGTGGCGGGGCGCGACGCCGGAGTCGCGGGCCAGGTCTGGCCGTTCCTGCTGATCGGCGCGGTGCTGGTGGTGTCGGTCGCGCGCGGGCTGGACGCGCTGGCGCTGGGCGACGACGTCGCGAAGGGGCTCGGCCAGAACGTCGCCACCGTACGGATCGTGGGCGGCGTCGGCGCGACGCTGCTCACCGGCGCCGGGGTCGCCGCCGCCGGGCCCATCGCGTTCGTCGGCCTCGCCGTACCGCACATCGCGCGGGCGATCGTCGGCAGCGACCACCGGTGGGTGCTGCCGATGGCGGCGCTCGTCGGTCCGGTGATGTTGCTCGTGTCGGATGTGATCGGCCGGATCGTCTTCCCGCCGAGCGAGGTCCCCGCAGGGGTGATGACGGCGCTGATCGGCGTCCCGTTCCTGGTCTTTCTCGTCCGCAGGAAGGCGGTGCCGGCATGACGGCGCCTGTGGCTGTTCCGGTACGGCCCGCCGGTTACGCGCGGGTGCGGGCGGGGCGCGGCTCGTTCCTGCTGCACCGGCGGGCGGCGGCGGTGGTCGGCGTGCTGGCGGTGCTGCTGGCCGCCGTGTGCGTCGCGTATCTGTGCGTGGGCGAGAGCTTCGTGGCGCCCGGCGAGGTGCTGAAGGTCGTCTTCGGCCGGCCGTCCCCCGACCAACTGGTCGTCGGCACGCTGCGGTTGCCCCGGATGGTGCTGGGGCTGCTGGTCGGGGTCGCCTTCGGGATCGCGGGCGCGCTGATCCAGACCGTCGCCCGCAATCCGCTCGCGAGCCCCGACATCATCGGCATCAGCCAGGGCGCCGGCGCGGTGACGGTCGGCGCGATGACGTTCGGCGTCACCTCGTACACGGCGCTGCCGTACCTGTCGGTCGGCGGCGGACTGCTGGCAGCGGCGCTGGTGTACGCCTTCGCGTGGCGCGGCGGGCTGCACGCGACGCGCTTCGTGCTCATCGGCATCGGCTTCGCCATCGCGCTGCGGTCCGTCACGACCCTGTTCATGACGAAGGGCGACGTGCTGGTCGCCCAGCAGGCCCAGGTGTGGATGACGGGCTCGCTCAACGGCCGGGGCTACGACGAGGCGGCGCCGCTCGCCCTCGTCCTGCTGGTGCTGACGCCCGCCGTGCTGTGGGCGGCGTACGCGCAGCGCACGGTCTCCATGGACGACGACACGGCGCTGGCGCTGGGCGTACGGCTCGGCCGGGTCCGGCTCGGCCTCGTCGTCCTGGGCGTGATCCTGGCGTCGGTCGCGACGGGCGCGGCCGGTCCCGTCGACTTCGTGGCGCTGCTGGCGCCGCAGATCGCGCGGCGGATGACCCGGACCGCGCAGATCCCGCTGCTGTCGTCGGCGCTGATGGGCGCGTTCGTCGTCGTACTCGCCGATCTGCTGGCGCGGGTGGTGCTGGCGCCGACGGAGCTGCCGGTGGGCGTCCTGACGGCGGCGGTGGGCGCGCCGTACCTGATCTGGCTCATCATTCGCAGCCGTACCGCAGGAGGAAAGTGATGAGCAGGCTCACGGCCCGCGATCTGACGCTCGCCTACGACGACCGCACGGTGGTCCACGACCTAGATCTGGCCGTCCCCGACGGCCGGGTGACGGTGATCGTCGGCCCGAACGCCTGCGGCAAGTCCACGACGCTGCGGGCGCTGGGGCGGCTGCTGAAGCCGCGCCGGGGCGCGGTGCTGCTGGACGGCGCGGAGCTGGCGAAGATACCGACGAAGAAGATCGCCCGGGCGATCGGCCTGCTGCCGCAGTCCCCCGCAGCCCCGGAGGCGATCACCGTCGCCGACCTGGTCTCACGGGGCCGCCAGCCGCACCAGAGCTGGTGGCAGCAGTGGTCGGACGAAGACGAACGCGCCGTCACGGAGGCGATGCGCCGCACGGACGTGACGGCGCTCGCCGACCGCCCGGTGGACGAACTGTCCGGCGGCCAGCGGCAGCGCGTCTGGATCGCGATGGCCCTGGCCCAGGAGACGGACCTGCTGCTGCTGGACGAGCCGACGACGTTCCTGGACATCGCCCACCAGGTGGAAGTCCTGGACCTGGTCCGCCGCCTCAACCACGACCAGGGCCGCACGGTCGTCATCGTCCTCCACGACCTCAACCAGGCAGCCCGCTACGCGGACCACCTGGTGGCGATGAAAGAGGGCCACGTGGTCGCGGAGGGCCCACCGTCGGAGGTGGTGACGGCGGCCCTGGTACGCGAGGTCTTCGGCCTGGAGTCGATGGTCATCCCCTGCCCGGTGACCGGCGCGCCGCTGGTGGTCCCGGGAGAGCCGTACCGCCCGGAGGGCGGGGAGGGCTCGGGGGTGCCGGAGGCCACGGAGCCGGCGAAGGGGTAGGCGCGTGCCCCTTGTCGGGGGCGCGGGCCCGTGGCCGGGGCGCGGGCCCGTGCGGCTGTACGTCAGCGCCCGGAGGGCGGGCAGCTCGCCGGGCCGCGAAGCGGCCGACGGGGTG
>NZ_JTIY01000001.1:2879846-2880957 GCF_000818175.1 Streptomyces sp. AcH 505 | reverse complement strand
GGGCGCGGGCGGCTCGGGGGGCGGTGAGTACGTGACGGCGCCGCCGTCGCCCGCTCCGGTCGCCGCGCGCACCACCTCGTCCGGCTCACCGAGGCGGCCCAGGATGCGGCGCACGGACGCGGGGTTGTCGCTGCCGAACTTGCCGCGCTGCCGGTCGATCTCGTTGCGCAGGGTCGAGACCAGTCTCATCCGGGTCCCGGAAGGCAGCTGCTGTTGCTGGGCCACATCCCCGACGCGGCTCAGATAGTCGTAGACGAGCTGATCGCTCTCGATCCCCACACAGCCCTCCGCACAGACCACTTCACACATGACGTCCGCTCGCGATGGTGTCGGAGTCATCCCCGTACGTCCAGCCCGTGACGGCCGGTACGGGCCCCCCGCGCGACGGCGGCGCGCGGGCCGGGACCCGCCGAGGGGCTACCTTGGGGCGGATGGGGAACCAGCGAGCCCGAACAGGAGGCGCACGTGTCACAAGGAACCGGCGGTACGCCACCGCGCACGCTCGCGGAGGCCCTGCGCGGCCGGGGGGACGAGTCACTCACCGCCCTGCTGCGCGCGCGGCCCGACCTGCTGTCGCCCGTGCCGAACGACATCTCGCAGCTCGCGACCCGGGCCGGCACCCGCGCGTCCGTCGTACGCGCGCTGGAGCGGCTCGACCGGTTCACGCTGCAGACCGCCGAGGCGCTCGCCGTCGCCCCCGAGCCCGCCGAGTACGACACGCTGCGCGCGCTGCTCACCGGTGACGAGGGTGACGAGCGGATCGCGCAGGCCGTCGCCACCGCCGTGGCGACCCTCCGCGACCAGGCGCTGATCTGGGGCGACGACGACCGGCTGCGGCTGGTCCGCACCGCACGGGAGATCCTGGCCCCCTCCCCCACCCACCCCTCGCCGACCGGGCTCGGACCGACCGTCGCCGAGGCCACGGTCGGCATGTCGCCGACGCGGCTGCAGGAGATCCTGACCGCCGCGTGGCTGCCGAGCACGCACGACCCGGTCTCGGCCGTCGCCTCCCTCACCGAGCTGTTCACGGACCGTACGCGGATGGCGGCCCTGCTGGACACCGCGCCGATGGAGGCCCTGTCGGTGCTGGACCGGCTGGTGTGGGGCCCGC
>NZ_JTIY01000001.1:2872617-2879147 GCF_000818175.1 Streptomyces sp. AcH 505 | reverse complement strand
GCGGGCCGGCCCGAGGACCTGCGGTCCAGGCTGGCCGCCTGGACCCTCGGCGACGCCGAACTGCTGGGCGTCACCGGGCGCGGAGCGCTGTCGTCACAGGGCCGCGCGCTGCTGACACCCCCCGGCGCCGCGTCCGGCACCGCATCCGCCGCCGACCCCGGCGCCCCCGCCCTCACCGACGCCGAACTCTCCGCCGCCACCCAGCGCGCCGCCCACGCGCTCGCCCCGCTCCTTCCCGAACCCCTCGACCACGTCCTCCTCCAGGCCGACCTCACCGCCGTCGCCCCCGGCCCGCTGCTGCGCCCCCTGGCCGAACTCCTCTCCGTAGCCGCCGAGATCGAGTCGAAGGGCGGCGCGACCGTCTACCGGTTCACACCCGGATCCGTACGGCGCGCACTCGACGCCGGACAGACCGCCTCCGACCTGCACGAATTCCTCAAGACGCACAGCCGTACGCCCGTACCGCAGCCGCTCTCCTATCTCATCGACGATGTGGCCCGCAGACACGGCCACCTGCGGGTCGGCGCCGCGTCCGCGTACGTACGCTGCGACGACGACGCGCTGCTCGGCGAGATCCTCGCCGACAAGCGGTCGCAGGGACTGCGGCTGCGGCGCATCGCCCCGACGGTGCTGGCCGCACAGGCCGACCCGACGACGCTGCTCGAAGGCCTCCGGTCGATGGGCCTCGCGCCCGCCGCCGAGTCCGCCGAGGGCGACGTACTGATCACCCGGGCCTTCGCCCACCGCACCCCGGCCCGCACCGCCCCCGCCCCGGTCCCCGACGGCCCACGCGCCCCCGAACCCGCGCTGCTGGGCGCTGCGGTGAAGGCGATCAGGGCCGGCGACCTGGCGGCGACGGCCGTCCGTAAACCGGGCTCGGAACCGGTGGCCACCGGCGACCTGCCCCGGACGAACGCGGCCGAGACCCTGGCCACCGTCCAGGCGGCGGCGATGACCGGCGCGACCATCTGGATCGGCTACGTCAACGTGGACGGCGCGGCCAGCCAGCGCGTCATCGCCCCGGTACGGGTCGAGGGCGGCTTCGTCACCGCGTACGACCACACGGCGGACGTCGTACGAACCTTCCCCCTGCACCGCATCACAGGAGTAGCCGAACTGGCCGACGACCCGGCCTGACGAACTCGCGACGGACATGAAGGAAGCCGTGGTGCGATCCAGGACGGATCGCACCACGGCTTCGTTCATGTCCCTATGCGTACCAGCGACCACTGACAACGGGCGTTCGCCCAGGTCAACGCCTGGATCGTGCCAAACGGTTGATCCGTTCGCTCCACGAGGGGGCCTCGACCTTGGCGGATGTCGCCTTGGGGGTGAGTTTGGGCTTGGCGGTCTTCGGCTTCGTGAGCGTCTTCGTACTCGCCTTCGTCGTGCCCGCCTTCGTCGTGCCCGCCTTCGTCGTCGGCTTCGACTTCGACTTCGGCCGCAGCCTGGAGGCCGGCCCGCGCTCCGTCTTCGTGTCCACCGTCGTCTTCGGCTCGGAACGCTCCGAACGGGCCGACCGCTTCGTCCGCTCCGACCGCTTCTGCGAATCCCTCTCCACCGGCGCCACACCCAGCGAGTGGTACTTGCGGCCGATACGGCGGCCCAGCAGCAGGTACCCGATCAGCGCACCGCTCGTGTTCATGATCACGTCGTCCACGTCGAAGGCGCGGCCCTCGACGATCGAGCCCTGCGCCAGCTCCACCAGCACCATGACCACGGCCGTCAGCAGCACGACCCGGATCATCCGCAGCCTGCGCGGCACGAGCACCGGCAGGATCAGCCCGAAGGGCACCCCCATCACGATGTTGCCGCCTATCTGCTTGCAGGCGGCCAGGAAGGTGTAGTCCTCCAGGTACTGCCGCAGCGAGCGGCCCGGGTGCAGGTTCGATCCGGCGATCTGCGCGGAGGCGGGCGAGGGGGTCAGCGTCAGCTCCGCCAGGACGACGGAGAAGGCGACCAGCGCGACGAAGGCCACCACAAGTATCAGCACTCTTAAGGCGGTTCGGCGCCATGGATTTCTGGCCGGGGCGGCGACTCCGGACGTGGCCCGTTCCGTTTCAGCGGTCATGACACCCTGCTGCCCGCACAGCGCCCGGATAAGCGGTTGGGAGCGCACCGCCCCGTATCGGTTCCCGATGCGCGACACTGGACGTTTGGCATACGGAAAGGGCGCCGCTGTGAATGGACCTCTCATCGTCCAGAGCGACAAGACACTGCTGCTCGAGGTCGACCACGAACAGGCTGACGCCTGCCGCCGCGCCATCGCTCCGTTCGCCGAGCTGGAGCGGGCCCCCGAGCACATCCACACCTACCGGCTGACCCCGCTCGGGCTGTGGAACGCGCGCGCGGCCGGGCACGACGCCGAGCAGGTGGTCGACGCGCTGGTGGAGTTCTCCCGCTATCCCGTTCCGCATGCCCTGCTCGTGGACGTCGCCGAGACGATGGCGCGCTACGGGCGGCTCACGCTCTCCAAGCACCCCTCGCACGGTCTGGTGCTGACCTCGACCGACCGCCCGGTGCTGGAGGAGATCCTCCGCTCCAAGAAGGTCGCGCCGCTGGTCGGCACGCGGATCGACCCGGACACCGTCGCCGTCCATCCCTCCGAGCGCGGCCAGATCAAGCAGACGCTGCTGAAGCTCGGCTGGCCCGCCGAGGACCTGGCCGGTTACGTCGACGGCGAGGCGCACGCGATCGAGCTGCACGAGGAAGGGTGGGCGCTGCGCCCGTACCAGAAGCAGGCCGTGGAGAACTTCTGGCACGGCGGCTCCGGTGTGGTCGTGCTGCCCTGCGGCGCGGGCAAGACCCTGGTGGGCGCCGGTGCGATGGCGCAGGCCAAGGCGACGACGCTGATCCTGGTGACCAACACCGTCTCGGCCAGGCAGTGGAAGCACGAACTGGTGAAGCGCACCTCGCTGACCGAGGAGGAAATCGGCGAGTACAGCGGTACGCGCAAGGAGATCCGCCCGGTCACCATCGCCACGTACCAGGTGCTGACGACGCGCCGTAAGGGCGTCTATCCGCATCTGGAGCTGTTCGACTCGCGCGACTGGGGGCTGATCCTCTACGACGAGGTGCATCTGCTGCCCGCGCCCGTGTTCAAGTTCACCGCCGACCTCCAGGCGCGCAGGCGGCTGGGGCTCACGGCCACGCTGGTACGGGAGGACGGCCGCGAATCGGACGTGTTCTCGCTGATCGGCCCGAAGCGTTTCGACGCGCCGTGGAAGGAGATCGAGGCGCAGGGCTACATCGCGCCCGCCGACTGCGTCGAGGTACGCGTCAATCTCACGGACAGCGAACGGCTCGCGTACGCGACGGCCGAGACCGAGGAGAAGTACCGCTTCTGCGCGACGACGGCGACGAAGCGGAAGGTGACCGAGGCGCTGGTGCGCAAGCACCAGGGCGAGCAGACCTTGGTCATCGGGCAGTACATCGACCAGCTCGACGAGCTGGGTGAGCATCTGGACGCGCCGGTCATCAAGGGCGAGACGAGCAACGCGCAGCGCGAGAAGCTCTTCGATTCGTTCCGGCAGGGCGAGATCTCGGTGCTGGTGGTGTCGAAGGTCGCGAACTTCTCGATCGACCTGCCGGAGGCGACGGTCGCGATCCAGGTGTCCGGGACGTTCGGCTCGCGCCAGGAGGAGGCGCAGCGGCTCGGCCGGGTGCTGCGTCCGAAGGCGGACGGGCACGAGGCGCGGTTCTACTCGGTCGTCGCGCGGGACACGATCGACCAGGACTTCGCCGCACACCGGCAGCGCTTCCTGGCCGAGCAGGGTTACGCGTACCGCATCATCGACGCGGACGAGCTGCTGGCCGGGAACTGATCCGGGGGCGGACCGACCACGGGCCGGCCGGGCGTCAGCGGCGCTTGACGCCCGCTTCTTCGGCGAACTCGCCGAGTACGGCCACGCCGATCGCGGCGCTGACGAACGACTTGACCGCGCGCAGCGCGCCGCCGAGCCGGGGAGTGGAGTGGCCGGCGGCGGTTGCGGCCGCGCCGTGCGTGGGAGTGAAGGTCGTTGTGGTCATGTGTCCAGCATGGCCGCGGGGCCCGTCCCCGGCATCGCTCCGCAGATTGAACCGTACGGTCGGCCGCGTATGCCCTGAGTCGTACGGCATCCCCTACGGGACGGAGGCGGCCGTGTAGTCCTCACGGGAGTCGCCGCCGGAAAAGCATTCGCGCCGTACGTGGGCCGCTGACTAGAATCTCCCCCTTCCCCGCCTCCCTCTGCGGAGTGCCGCTGTCCGGACGGAAACCGGACGGCCGCCCTTGACGTGTACCACTCCCCGGAGGCAGCACCGTGCCCGCGCACGCCCCTGAATCAACACCCGGCCCCGGTCCGCTCGAACGGGAACGGGCCCATCTCCTTGCCTCGCGCGCCGCGCTGCGCGCCATGCGCGAGGACGTGAAGTCCCTCGACATCCGCGACGTGACGGCGAACTGGGTCAACGCGGCCGCCCTGGAGGCGCAGATCGAGGACCGCATCAAGGCGCTCGCCGATCTGTCCCACACCCCGCTCTTCTTCGGCCGGCTCGACTATCTGCACGCGGTCGGCGCCGAGCAGGCCGAAGGCGCCGAGGGCGAGCGCTTCTACATCGGCAGACGGCATGTGCACGACGCGGACGGCAACCCGATGGTCGTCGACTGGCGCGCGCCCGTCTCGCAGCCGTTCTACCGCGCGTCGAAGAAGGACGCGCTGGACGTGGGGCTGCGCCGCCGCTTCGGTTACACGTCGGGCGAGCTGACCGCGTACGAGGACGAGCATCTGTCCGACCCGGCCGAGGCGGCCACGTCGAGCAAGCTGCTGCAGGCCGAGATCGAACGGCCGCGCGTCGGCCCGATGCGGGACATCGTGGCGACGATCCAGCCCGAGCAGGACGAGATCGTCCGCTCCGGGCTCAGCGGCAGCGTCTGTGTCCAGGGAGGGCCCGGCACCGGCAAGACCGCCGTGGGGCTGCACCGGGTGGCGTATCTGCTGTACGCGCACCGCGAACGGCTGGCCCGTACCGGCACGCTCGTCATCGGTCCTAACGCGTCCTTCCTGCACTACATCGAGCAGGTGCTGCCCGCCCTGGGCGAGCTGGAGGTGAAGCAGGCGACGGTCGACGAGCTGGTCGGTTCGGCCGTGCAGGTACGGGGTACGGACGCGGCGCCCGCCGCCGTCGTCAAGGGGGACGCGCGGCTGGCGGAGGTGCTGCGGCGCGCGGTGCGCTCGCACGTGTCGATGCCCGTCGAGCCGCTGGTGGTGGTGCGCGGTTCGCGGCGCTGGCGGGTCCCCGCGTACGAGATCGAGGAGCTGGTCCGGCAGTTGCTGGACCGCGACATCCGCTACGGGGCGGCGCGCGAGGCGCTGCCGCAGCGCATCGCGCATGCCGTGCTGGTCCGGATGGAACAGGCGGGTGAGGCGCCGGACGACCGGGTGCAGGACGCCGTCGCCCGTAATCCCGCGGTGAAGGCCGTGGTCAAGGCGGTCTGGCCGCCGGTCGATCCGGCGAAGCTGGTGCTGCGGCTGCTGTCCGACGCGGAGTTCCTCGCCGAGCACGCGGAGGGGCTGCTGACGGCGGACGAGCAGCGGACGATCCTGTGGGAGAAGCCGGTGCGGAGCCTGAAGTCGGTGAAGTGGTCGCCCGCCGACGCCGTGCTGATCGACGAGGTGGGCGATCTCGTGGCCCGTACGCACTCGCTGGGGCATGTGGTCCTCGACGAGGCGCAGGACCTGTCCCCGATGCAGTACCGCGCGGTGGGCCGGCGCTGCTCGACAGGGTCGGCGACGGTGCTGGGGGATCTGGCGCAGGGGACCACGCCGTGGGCGACGGGCAGCTGGGCGGAGGCGCTGAAGCATCTGGGCAAGTCGGAAGCGGTGGTGGAGGAGTTGACGGCGGGCTTCCGTGTGCCGCGCGAGGTGATCGCGTACGCGTCGCGGCTGCTGCCGGTGATCTCGCCGGGGCTGGCCGAGGTGGAGTCGGTGCGTGAGTCGCCGGGCTCGCTGTCGGTGCGTACGGCGGCCGGCGGCCTGGACGACGCGGTGGTGGCGGCGTGCGTGGAGTCGCTGACGCACGAGGGGTCGACGGGCCTGATCGCGGCGGACGCGCGCATCCCGGCGCTGGCGAAGGCGCTGACGGCCGCGGACCTGCCGTATCTGTCGCCGGGCGAGGAGACGACGGCCGAGTCGCGGCTGACGCTCGTACCCGCCTCGCTGGCCAAGGGACTTGAGTACGACTACGTCGTCCTGGACGAGCCGGCGGCCGTGGTCGCGGGCGAGCCGGACGAGCGCACGGGGCTGCGACGGCTGTACGTGGCGCTGACCCGTGCGGTGTCGGGGCTGATCGTGCTGCACGGGGAGCCGCTGCCGGAGGCGCTGGCGGCGGCCGGAGTCACAAGTCCCTGACGGCTGCCGGGAGGGCGGCCACGCCCTCCGCGATGTCCGTGCGGGTGCTCGCCGCGTAGCCGAGGACGCCGCGCGCGAGCGCCGCAGCGCCGTGCACCGTCGCCTGCGGGAGGTGCGCGCCGATCGCCGCCGTCATGGCGT
>NZ_JTIY01000001.1:2864814-2872376 GCF_000818175.1 Streptomyces sp. AcH 505 | reverse complement strand
GCGCAGCAGGCGCCGCTCGCGCGCCGGCGCGCCCGACTCCATCAGCTCGGCCAGGACCAGCTGGGGCAGGACCAGCTGGGGCAGGACGGCATTGCCCAGGTCGGCCGCGCGGCGGCGCGACGATCCAGCCGGTGCGCAGGTCGATACGGGCAGGCGCGGCGCGCACCCACAGCGGTGAACCCTTGAGCCCATGAACCCGAGCCCCGGCCTGGCCTCGGCCAGTCCGGCGGGTCAGCCGTCCTGGCCGCGCGGTGCGTCGAGCGCTTCGCGCCATTCGCGTACCGCCGTCGCGGACACCGGGGCGTCCCATCCGTCGGGCCTGGCCGCGCTGCCGATGTGGAAGCCGTCGATACCGGCGGTCAGCAGCTGCGGGAGATGCCCGAGGCGCAGCCCGCCGCCCACCAGGATGTGGTGTCCGTAGCCCGCTTCGGCGCGGTTCGCCGCGTCGGCCTCGGCCAGCAGGGTCGGCATGCCGTCGTCGACGCCCGCCGGGGAGCCCGCTGTGAGGTAGGTGTCGAGGCCGGGCATGTCGGCGAGTTCCTTGCGGAGGGTGTCGCGGTCCACGGCGCGGTCGATCGCGCGGTGGAACGTCCAGCGGCAGCCGTCCAGCTCGGCGACCAGGCGCTCCACGGTCACCAGGTCGGGGGTGCCGTCGGGGTCGAGGAAGCCGAAGACGAACTCCTCCGCGCCCTCGGCCCGCATCGCCCGCGCCCTGCCGACCAGTTCGTCGACCTGGCGTGGACCGCCGGCCGCGAAGCCGTCGGCCAGTCTGAGCATCACGCGCAGCGGGATGTCGACCGCGGCGCGGATCTCGGCGAAGGTCTCGCGGGTCGGGGTCAGCCCGTCGGCCGCCATGTCGGTGACGAGCTCAAGGCGGTCCGCACCCCCGTTCCGGGCGGCGGTCGCGTCGTCGGCGTCGAGCGCGATCACCTCCAGGACTGCACGCTTGCTCATGGGATCCCATTCAGCTCGTGTCCGGACAAAGCGCCCGGCTATAGGTCTAGTCCAATGTCTCAGCCTAAACGGCCGTACTGCTCCCCCGCATCACCGGACCCCGTCATCCATACCCCTAGGGGGTACTATGGAGGAACTGGTCGACCACGAGGAGCGGTACACCATGAGCCTCACCCGGACCACCGGCCCCGCTGACACCGCGGCGACGGCGGAGATCGAACTCGTCATCGGCGGCATGACCTGTGCCTCCTGTGCGGCCCGTGTCGAGAAGAAGCTGAACCGGATGGACGGTGTCGAGGCCACCGTCAATTACGCCACGGAGAAGGCCAAGGTCAGCTACCGGGGTGCCGATCTCTCCGTCCAGGATCTGATCGCCACCGTCGAGGCCACCGGCTACACCGCCGAGGAACCGGCGCCCGCCCGCCCCACCGGGGACGAGCTGAGCGGCGAGGGACCGGACAGCGCCGAGGACGGCGCCCTGCGGACGCTGCGGCAGCGGCTGATCACCTCCGTCGTCCTCGCCGTGCCGGTCATCGCGATGGCGATGATCCCCGCCCTCCAGTTCGACAACTGGCAGTGGCTGTCGCTGACGCTCGCCGCCCCCGTCGTGACGTACGCCGCCTGGCCGTTCCACCGCGCCGCGTGGACCAATCTGCGGCACGGCGCCGCGACGATGGACACGCTGATCTCCGTCGGTACCTCCGCCGCCTTCCTCTGGTCGCTGTGGGCGCTGTTCTTCGGCGACGCCGGTATGCCGGGCATGCGGCACCCCTTCGAGCTGACCATCGCCCGCTCCGACGGCGCGAGCAACATCTACTTCGAGGCCGCCGCGGGCGTCACCGCCTTCATCCTGGCCGGGCGCTACTTCGAGGCCCGCTCGAAGCGCACCGCCGGCGCCGCGCTGCGCTCGCTGCTGGAGCTCGGCGCCAAGGAGGTCACCCTGCTGCGCGACGGCCGGGAAGTGACCGTGCCCACCGCGCGGTTGCGCGTCGGCGACCGGTTCCTGGTCCGTCCCGGCGAGAAGATCGCCACCGACGGGACCGTCGTCGAGGGGTCGTCGGCCGTGGACGCCTCGATGCTCACCGGCGAGTCCGTACCGGTCGAGGTCGCCGCGGGCGACGCGGTGACCGGCGCGACCCTCAACGCCGGCGGCCGGCTCGTCGTGGAGGCGACCCGGGTCGGCTCCGACACCCAGCTCGCCAGGATGGCGCGGGTGGTCGAGGACGCCCAGAACGGCAAGGCCGCCGTGCAGCGTCTCGCGGACCGGATCTCGGCCGTCTTCGTGCCCGTGGTCATCGTGCTGGCCCTCGCCACCCTCGCCTTCTGGCTCGCCATCGGTGAGGGCATGACCGCCGCCTTCACCGCCGCTGTCGCCGTACTGATCATCGCCTGCCCCTGTGCTCTCGGTCTCGCCACTCCCACCGCCCTCATGGTCGGCACCGGACGCGGTGCCCAGCTCGGCATCCTCATCAAGGGCCCCGAGGTGCTGGAGTCCACCCGCCGGGTCGACACCGTCGTCCTCGACAAGACCGGCACCGTCACCACCGGCCGGATGACCCTCCAGCGCGTCCACACCGCCGACGGGGTCGAGGAGCCGGACGCCCTCCGTACCGCCGGCGCGCTGGAGGCCGCCTCGGAACACCCCGTCGCCCGCGCCGTCGCCGAGGCGGCCACCGCCCGCTTCGACGGCCTTCCCGCCCCCGAGGACTTCGCGAACGTCCCCGGCCTCGGTGTGCGCGGCGTGGTGGAAGGCCGCGCCGTACTCGTCGGCCGTACGGCGTTCCTCGCCGGCCAGGACATCCGTCTCCCCGAGGAGTTGGAGACGGCCAGGCTCACCGCCGAAGCGGCGGGCCGCACGGTCGTCGCCGTCGCCTGGGACGGCCACGCGCGCGCCCTGATCGAAGTCGCCGACGCGGTCAAGGAGTCCAGCCCCGAGGCCGTCCGCAGGCTCCGCGCCCTGGGCCTGAACCCGATCCTGCTCACGGGTGACAACAAGGCCGTGGCCGAGGCCGTCGCCGCCGAGATCGGGGTGACCGAGGTCATCGCCGACGTCATGCCCGAGGACAAGCTCGACGTCGTCAAGCGCCTCCAGGACGAGGGGCACTCCGTCGCCATGGTCGGCGACGGAGTGAACGACGCCGCCGCCCTCGCCCAGGCCGACCTCGGACTCGCCATGGGCACCGGGACCGACGCTGCCATCGAGGCCGGCGATCTCACCCTGGTCAGCGGCGATCTGCGTACCGCCGCCGACGCCATCCGGCTGGCCCGGCGCACGCTCACCACCATCAAGGGCAATCTCGTCTGGGCGTTCGGCTACAACGTCGCCGCGATCCCCCTCGCGGCGGCCGGCATGCTCAACCCGATGATCGCCGGCGCCGCCATGGCCTTCTCCTCGGTCTTCGTCGTCGGCAACTCGCTGCGGCTGCGGCGCTTCAAGGCCCTGGAGAACGCGAGCGGTCAGCCGAAGACGGAGGCCGCCTCCCCCGCACGTATCCCCGTCAGCTCGTAGTCCGCCCCGGCCCGCGGCTGGGCCAATGGTTGGGTCTGCGGCTGGTTCCGTGTCTCGTTCCGTGTCATGTCGCCAAGCTAGCCGCCGGACCACCCAGCGCGTCGCGCGTTGTCCACAGCCCCGGCCGTATTGTCGTACCCATGTCCGTCCCCGTACCCGCAGGTGAGCTGCGGAGCCGCTTCGCCGCCGCGCTGCTCGCCCTGCGCGAGCCGCCCACCGGCCCTGACGCCGCAGGCCCCGACGCCGACGGCCAGCCGGATCCGTACGTCTACGCCGACGACCTGCTCGGCCGCTGGGCCGAGCCGCAGCGGCGCTACCACACCACCGCCCATCTGCTCGCCGTCCTGGACCACATCGACACCCTCGCCCCGTACGCCGAAGACCCCGATCTGGTCAGGCTCGCCGCGTGGTTCCACGACGCCGTCTACCGGCCCGACCGCTCGGAGAACGAGGAGCGCTCGGCCCGCCTCGCCGAACGTGCCCTCGCCGAGGCCGGGTTGAGCCGGCGGCAGACGGACGAGGTGGTCCGGCTCGTCCTGCTCACCACCACGCACGACGCGGCTCCCGACGACCGGGACGGCGCTGTCCTGTGTGACGCCGATCTCGCGATCCTGGCCGCGGCCCCCGACGCGTACCGCGCCTACACGGACGCCGTGCGCGAGGAGTACGCCTTCGTCCCCGACGACGCGTTCCGCGCGGGGCGCTCGGCGGTGCTGGAGCAACTGCTGGCCCTGCCACGGCTGTTCCGCACCCCGCACGGCGAGCAGCGCTGGGAGGCCGCCGCCCGCGCCAATCTCACCGGCGAACTGCGCGCCCTGCGGGCCCCGCACGACGACGGGCACGGTCAGTGACCGGGAATGTAACGGCCGGCTTCGGCGTTGGGGCCTGTCATGCCTGACTCCGCCGACCGTCGCTCCCGTATGCCGCTGGCCGTCTACATATTGGGTCTCTCGGTCTTCGCCCTCGGCACGAGCGAGTTCATGCTCTCCGGCCTTCTGCCGCCGCTCGCCGACGACATGGATGTGTCCATACCCACGGCGGGGCTGCTGATCTCCGCCTTCGCCATCGGCATGGTGATCGGCGCCCCGCTGCTCGCCGTCGTCACCCTGCGGCTGCCGCGCCGCGCCACCCTCATCGCACTGATCTCGGTCTTCGGACTCGGCCAGGTCGCGGGCGCGCTCGCCCCGACCTACGAAGTCCTCTTCGCCTCCCGCGTCGTCAGCGCCTTCGCCTGCGCCGGTTTCTGGGCCGTGGGCGCGAGCGTCGCCATCGCCATGGTCCCGCCGAACGCCCGCGCCCGCGCCATGGCCGTGATGATCGGCGGGCTGTCCATCGCCAATGTGCTCGGGGTCCCCGCAGGCGCCTTCCTCGGGGAGAACTTCGGCTGGCGTTCGGCGTTCTGGTCGGTCGGCGGCGCTTCGGCCGTCGCCCTGGTCGGGGTGGTCACCCTCATCCCGCGTATCCCGCTCCCTGCCGAGAAGCCGCAGCTCAAGCGGGAGTTGACGATCTACCGCGACCGCCAGGTCTGGCTGGCGGTCGCGGTCACCGCCCTCGCGGGCGGCGCCGTGTTCTGCGCGTTCTCCTACATGGCCCCGCTGCTGACCGATGTGGCGGGCATCGGCGACGGCTGGGTGCCGTTCGTCCTCGCGCTGTTCGGACTCGGCGCGCTCGTCGGCACGATGATCGGCGGCAGGTACGCGGACGCGCATCTGTTCGGCGTCATGATCAGCGGGATCACCGCGACGACGGTCCTGCTGGCCGCGCTGGCACTCACCGCGTCGCACCCCGTGATCGTCGTCCCGCTGACGTTCCTCCTCGGCCTCTCGGCCTTCTACACCGCGCCCGCGCTCAACGCCCGGATGTTCAACATCGCGGCCGCCGCTCCCACGCTGGCCGCCGCCACGGCCACCGCGGCCTTCAACGCGGGCAACACGCTGGGCCCCTGGCTCGGCGGGGTCGTGATCGACGCGGACTTCGGCTTCGCGTCCACGGCGTGGGCGGGCGCGGCGATGGCCGTCGTCGGTATCGGGCTCGTCGTGCTGGCGCTGCGCTACCACCGCAGGAGCGGTGGCGGCGGCGGCCGGCTCGTGGCCGGCTCGGGCGGGATCACGCAGGCTCAGACGGCCGGGACGCCGGGCGCCCCTTCGGCCGTCGCAGCCCCGCCTCGGTAATACGGCGGACCAGCTCCTTCGAGCCGATCCGCACGGCGCCCGCCGTCACCGCTTCCTCGTAGCGGTGCGACGGGACGTCGTAGTGGTCCCGCTCGAAAGCGCGCGGCGGACAGCCGATCGACGCGGCGAACCGGTGCAGCTCGTCGAACGAGACGTCGCTCACCAGATGCGACCACATCCGTCCGTGACCCGGCCAGGTGGGCGGGTCGATGTACACCGTCACGAGGTCGTGTCCAGCGCGCCGACCGGGGCTATCACCACGCCGGCCTTCCCGCACACCCAGTGCGGGTCGGGCCCCAACTCCGGCTCCACGTCCAGCGCGTGCGGCTCAAGCTCGGTGCAGACCGGGCAGATCGGCCAGCGGCCGTACCGCTCCAGCAGGGCGTCCTGGACGTCCTGGGCGACCAGCCCCGCCACGTACTCGACGCCGTCGGGCCACTGCTCGACCCACCAGCGGCGGTGCGACACCGACTCCTCGACGAGCGAGACAACATCGGCCCTCGCCACATCGCGCGCGGCAAGGTCGGCGAGGACCAGCGCTCGCGCCACGTGCAGTGCTTGCTCCAGGGGATTCACGTCGTCCATCTACCCATTGTCCCCCCGCCCGCCACCGGCCTGGCGAAGAGACGCCATACGACGAATCAGGACGAAGAGGGGGTTGACTCGCACGGAAGTCTGAAAATACCTTTCAGAGGTGACCCCAGACGTGAAGGAAATTTTCAGCGGTGACGCCCCGCCCGCACCTGCCGCTCTCGCGGCCAAGGTGCGGACCCTCGCGCCATCCATGACCCGCTCCATGCAGCTGGTCGCCGAAGCCGTGGCCGGTGACCCGGCGGGCTGCGCCGCTCTCACGGTCACCGGTCTCGCCGAGCTCACCGGCACGAGCGAAGCGACCGTGGTGCGCACCTCCCGCCTCCTCGGCTACCCCGGCTACCGCGACCTGCGCCTCGCCCTCGCCGGTCTCGCCGCCCAGCAGGAGTCCGGCCGCGCCCCCGCGGTGACGGCCGACATAGCGGTCGACGACCCCATCGCCGATGTCGTCGCCAAGCTCGCCTACGACGAACAGCAGACCCTCGCCGACACGGCCGCCTCGCTCGACACGGTGCAGCTGGGCGCCGTCGTGACGGCCGCAGCGGCGGCGCGCAGGATCGACATCTACGGTGTCGGGGCCTCCTCGCTCGTCGGCATGGACCTCGCGCAGAAGATGCTGCGCATCGGCCTGATCGCGCACGCCCACACCGACCCGCACCTCGCCGTCACCAACGCGGTGCAGCTGCGCGCGGGCGATGTCGCCATCGCGATCACCCACTCCGGCTCCACCGGCGACGTCATAGAGCCCCTTCGGGTCGCCTTCGACCGCGGCGCGACGACCGTCGCGATCACGGGCAGGCCCGACGGACCCGTCACGCAGTACGCCGACCATGTCCTGACCACCTCCACCGCACGCGAGAGCGAGCTGCGCCCGGCCGCCATGTCGAGCCGTACGAGCCAGCTGCTCGTGGTCGACTGCCTGTTCATAGGTGTCGCGCAGCGTACGTACGAGACGGCGGCGCCCGCCCTGTCCGCCTCGTACGAGGCGCTCGCGCACCGGCACAGCCCCCGCCACTCGCGCAGCCCGCGCTGAGCCGCGGGATCCGGCCGGGCGCGCCAGGCCCCGGCCCGGTCCCGCCGTCGCGCCGGAAAACGCACACCTCACCAGAAGAAAGAGCCGCTTCTTCATGACCTCCACGCCCGCCGACGCCTCGACGTCCCCGTACGGCGACCTCCGCGCGCAGCTCGACACCCTCACCACCGAGGCGTTCCGCCCCGAGCTGGCCGAGATCGACCAGCTGTCCACACTGGAGATCAGCCGGATCATGAACGGCGAGGACGGCACAGTCCCCGCCGCCGTCGCCGCGCAACTGCCGTCGATCGCCGCCGCGATCGAC
>NZ_JTIY01000001.1:2861738-2862958 GCF_000818175.1 Streptomyces sp. AcH 505 | reverse complement strand
GCCCCGGACGCCCCGGCGGCGCCCGCCGACGAGCTGGCGGCGCAGGGCGCGGCGTTGCGCGCGGAGCGCAAGGCCAAGAACGCCACCCCGTTCAAGCTGTTCCTGCGCCGGATCGCCAACATCTTCGTCCCGCTGATCCCCGCGCTCATCGGCTGCGGCATCATCACCGGGCTCAACGGTCTGCTGACCAACCTGCACTGGCTGCCCGGCGTCGTCCCGGCGCTCACCGCCGTCACGTCCGGCTTCATGTCGCTGATCGCGGTCTTCGTCGGCTACAACACGGCGAAGGAGTTCGGCGGCACCCCGGTCCTCGGCGGCGCGGTCGCCGCGATCATCGTCTTCCCCGGTGTCGCCAACATCGACGCGTTCGGCCAGAAGCTGGCCCCGGGCCAGGGCGGTGTGCTCGGCGCGCTCGGCGCCGCCGTCCTCGCCGTGTACGTGGAGAAGTGGTGCCGCAAGTGGGTGCCGGAGGCGCTGGACGTCCTGGTGACGCCCACCCTCACCGTGCTGGTCTCCGGACTCGTCACCATCTTCGGTCTGATGTACGTGGCCGGTGAGATCGCCACCGCGATCGGCGACTTCGCCAACTGGCTGCTGTCCAACGGCGGCGCGGGCGCCGGCTTCGTCCTCGGCGGGCTGTTCCTGCCGCTGGTGATGCTGGGCCTGCACCAGGCGCTGATCCCCATCCACACCACACTGATCGAGCAGCAGGGCTACACCGTGCTGCTGCCGATCCTCGCCATGGCCGGCGCGGGACAGGTCGGCGCGGCGATGGCGGTCTACTTCCGGCTCCCCCGCAACGGCTCGATCCGCCGGACCATCAAGTCGGCCCTCCCCGCCGGTTTCCTGGGCGTCGGCGAGCCGCTGATCTACGGTGTCTCGCTGCCGCTGGGCCGCCCGTTCATCACGGCCTGCGTCGGCGGCGCGTTCGGCGGCGGTTTCGTCGGGCTCTTCAACCAGCTCGGTGACGCGGTGGGCTCCACGGCGATCGGCCCGTCCGGCTGGGCACTGTTCCCGCTGCTCGACGGCAACAAGGGCATGGGCCAGATGATCGTGGTGTACGCGGGCGGGCTGCTCGTCGGCTACCTCGTGGGGTTCGTCGCCACGTACTACTTCGGCTTCACGAAGACCATGCTGACGGAGCTGAACGTCGAGACGGAGACCGATTCCCTCGCCGACGGCCTCACCCCGGCCGCCGCACCCGATGCCCCGGCGACGCC
>NZ_JTIY01000001.1:2850531-2861438 GCF_000818175.1 Streptomyces sp. AcH 505 | reverse complement strand
GCGGGCCCCGGCGGCCGTACGGACTGGTTCGTGTCGGCGGCGCCGCTGCCCGAGGCCCGGACCGTCCCCGCGCTGGACGAGTCCGTGCTGACGACGCTGCTCAACCACGCACCGATCCAGCTCGCCATCTGGGACCGCGACCTGCGCTGCATGTGGCTGAACGACACGGCGGAGCGCGACAGCGGCGCCCTCGCCCACCAGGCGCTGGGGCGCAGGCTCACCGATTCGCTGCCCGGTTTCGACACCGCGTCCGTCGAGGCGGCGATGCGCCAGGTCCTCGACGACGGCGTCCCGGTGATCGACCACGAGTTCCGCTGGATCGGCACGGACCAGGACGGCCGCCGCAGCACGGCCTCATCGGAACCCGAGGAGCGCGTGTTCTCCTCGTCGTACTTCCGGCTCGACGGCGTCGACGGACGGCCGCTCGGCGTGTGCTCGCTGGCCATGGACATCAGCAACAGCTGGGCGCGCCGGCGGCTGGCCATCCTCAACGAGGCCGGTACGCGGATCGGCACGACGCTGGACGTCATGAACACCGCGCAGGAGCTGGCCGACGTGGCCGTGCCGCTCCTCGCCGACTTCGTCACCGTCGATCTCGCCGAATCCGTCCAGCTCGGCGAGGAGCCGCAGGGCAGGCCCGGTACCTCCGACGGCGGTACGGTCTTCCGCCGCGCCGGAGTGGCCTCCATCCACGAGGGCGCGCCCGAGTCCGTGTGGGCGCGCGGGGAGCCCATCTACGTCCCGCCGTCGTCGCCCTTCAGCAAGGTCCTGTCCGACGGGCAGTCGCACTTCGAGCCGGTGCTGGACACGACGGGGACCTGGTTCGAGGCCGACCCGGCGCGGGCCAGGGCCACGGCCAAGGCGGGGATCCACTCCCTGATGCTCATCGGGCTCAAGGCGCGCGGCACGGTACTGGGCGTCGCCGTCTTCCTCCGTACGGACACCCTGGCGCCCTTCTCCCGGGACGATCTGCTGCTCGCCGAGGAGCTGGTCGTACGGGCCTCGCTCAGCCTCGACAACGCCCGCCGCTACACCCGCGAGCGCACGGCCGCCCTGACCCTCCAGCGCCATCTGCTGCCCCGCAACCTGTCGGGCGGCAGGGCGGTCGAGGTGGCGACCCGCTATCTGCCGGCCGATCTGCACGACGGCGTCGGGGGCGACTGGTTCGACGTGATCCCGCTCTCCGGCGCCCGGATCGCGCTGGTCATCGGGGATGTCGTCGGGCACGGCATCAACGCGGCGGCGATGATGGGGCAGCTCCGTACGGCCGTACACACCCTGGCCGACATGGACCTGCCGCCCGCCGAACTGCTGGCGCGACTGGACGAACTCGTCGTGCACCTGTCCGACGCCGACGGTGACCCCGACACCACGAATGCGCCGGGCATCAGCGCCACCTGCGTGTACGTCGTCTACGACCCGATCAGCCGGCAGTGCGTCATGGCGCGCGCCGGGCACCCGCCGCCCGCGATCGTCACCCCGGACGGCGGTGTCACCTTCCCCGAGATCCCGGCCGGCGCGCCGATCGGTCTGGGGCTGCTGGAGTTCGAGTCCGCCGAGATGGTGCTGCCCGAGGGCAGCGTGATCGCGCTGTACACGGACGGGCTCATCGAGTCCCGCACGTCCGACATCGACTCGGGCATGGCCCAGCTCGCCCGCACCGTCGGCGACGGCGGACTCCCCCTGGACGAACTGTGCTCGCAGGTCGTGGACACGCTGGCGAAGAAGACCCCGTGCCAGGACGATGTCGCGCTGCTGCTGGCCCGTACCCGCTCGCTCGGCCCCGAGCACGTCGTCTCCTGGGAGCTGGCCAACGATCCCGCCGTGGTCACCGAGGCCCGCGCGCTGGCCGTCGGGCAGCTGAAGCGCTGGGGTCTGGAAGCGCTGAGTACGACGATGGAGCTGATCGTCAGCGAACTGGTCACCAACGCCATCCGGTACGGCGGCCCCGGGCCGGTCCAGCTGCGGCTCATCCGGCACACGACGCTGGAGTGCCAGATCTCCGACTCCGAGACCAGCTCACCCCGGATGCGGCACGCGCGGCTGACCGACGAGCACGGCCGTGGTCTGCATCTGGTCTCCGAGCTGTCCCGGCGCTGGGGCACCCGGTTCGCACCGGGCGGCAAGATCGCGTGGGCGGAGCTGGACATCCCCCCGGGCGCCGACGACCCACCGGGCGCCGGCGACCGATCGGCGGAGTAGCCGGCCCCAGGTCAGCCGCTGTCCGGACCGCGCCGCCGCACCAGCGGCAGATACACCTCGTCCACGATCTCCACGAGGACGTCGTCGGGCGCGGCAGGCACCCCCCGTACGACGAACTCGTTGCGCAGCAGGACGACGGCCACGGTCGCGACCCGCGGGTGCAGCGCCTCCGGGGACGCTTCCCCACGGGCGACCGCGCGCCCCAGGATCGTCAGCCAGGGCGCGGCAGCCGCTTCGCCCGACTGGTCCTGCAGCTGCCCGAGAAGTTCCGAAGCGCCGCCGGCGGCGCCGAGCAGTTCGCGCAGGATCGCGCCGAGCGGGGAGCTCCAGTGCCGGTTCGCCCGGCGCAGCCACTCAAGGACGTCGGCGCGCAGCTCGCCCGTGTCGGGCGGCTGGACGGTGGTGACCAGTTGCCGGTACGCGGCGATGCCGAGCGCCAGGCGGTTCGGCCAACGGCGGTACAGGGCGTTCTTGTTGGTGCCCGCCCGGGCGGCGACCTTGTCCATCGTCAGCCCGGCGTAGCCGGACTCGGTCAGCTCGTCCACGGCCGCGCGCAGGATCGCCTCCTCCAGCACAGCACCGCGCCGCCGCGTCCCGCCTGCGGCGGCCTGCTGCCGCTTCGGGTGCTCCGTCATACGCGCCCTGACCCTTCTCCCCAGCGGTACCGCTCGTACCTTCCCATTCTGATTGCCACCTGCACCCGCAGCCAACTAAGGTACGAGCCGTACCCTAAAATCGACGACGCGGAGAAGAGGGAACGACGCATGCGCGCCCGAGGAATCAGCTACGACACCGGCTTCGTCCACAACGGATCGACCGGCCGCAAGAACTTCACCCCCGAGCTGGTCGAGCAGGAGCTGCGCGTCATCCGCGACGAGCTGCACTGCGACGCGGTCCGCGTCATGGGCGGCGACCCCGACCGGCTGGAGCTGGCCGCCGGGTGCGCGGCCGGCCTCGGCCTTGAGGTCTGGTTCTCGCCGTACCCGCTCGAACTCACCGCCGCCGAGATGCTGTCGCTGTTCGCCGACTGCGCCGAGCGCGCCGAGCGGCTCCGACAGCGGGGCGCCGAGGTCGTGTTCGTCACCGGCGCCGAACTGTCCCTGATGAACAAGGGTTTCCTGCCCGGCGACAGCACGGAGGACCGGGTGGCGCTGCTGGGTGAGCCGGATCTGCTGCGCCGGCACATCGGTGAAGTCGGCGCGCGCGTCAACGAGTTCCTGGGCGAGGCGGTGGCCCTCGTGCGCGAGCGCTTCGGCGGCAAGGTCACCTACGCCTCCGTACCGCTGGAGCGCGTCGACTGGACGCCCTTCGATATCGCGTCCATGGACATCTACCGGTCGGCCGGGACCGCGGACAGCTTCGCCGAGAGCGTCCCCGCTCTCGTCACCTCGCTCCAGCTTCCCCTGGCGATAACCGAGTTCGGCTCGGCGAGCTACCGGGGCGCCGGCGACGCGGGCGCACGCGGGCTGGAGATCGTCGAGGAGGACGGGACGACCCGCGCCCCCGTCCGGCTGGACGGGGTGTACGCCCGCGACGAAGCCGGCCAGGCCAGGTATCTGCGCGAGCTGCTGACGGCGTTCGACGCCGGCGGCGTCGACAGCGCGTTCGTCTTCACCTTCGCGCTGTACGACTTCCCGCACCGCCCCGGCGGCGATCCCCGCGACGATCTGGACCTCGCCAGCTACGGCATCGTCCGGGTCCTGAAGGACCGCCTCGGCACGACGTACCCCGGGGTGCCGTGGGAGCCCAAGGCCGCGTTCGGCGCCCTGGCCGACTTCTACCGGGACCACAGGCCCGCCTAGACCACATTCTGCGCGCTCAGACCACCTTCCACCGCACCAGCGCGCCCAGCACCAACGCCCCCGGCACCAACGGCAGCCACACCGTGATGATCCGGAAGCCCAGCACGGCGGAGGTGGCCAGGGTGACCGATGCGCCCGTCGTGACGAGCGTGACCACCAGGGCGGCGTCCACCGACCCGAGCCCGCCCGGCGTCGGGATGACGGCGGCGGCGACACTCGCCGCGAGGTACGCGATCGCCACATGCACCACGGGCACCGGCATCTCCAGCGCCAGCGCGACCGTCACCAGCGCCGCCGCCTGGAGCGCGGGGAACGCCAGCGAGCCGCCCCACAGCGCGAACGCGCGGGCCGGCCTGGTGTGCAGGGACCTGACGTCGGTCAGCGCCGTCGTCAGGAACGTACGGATGATCCGGCGCAGCGGCCGTACGGCGGCCACCACGAGCACGGCGGCGCACGCCACCACCCCGGCGGTCACCGCCAGCGGCAGGACGGCCCCGGCGGGTATGAGACCGTCCAGCCGCAGCGCGTCGGGGAACGCCAGCAGCAGGACGGCCAGCAGGAAGATCCGTCCGACGGACTCGGCGAGCAGATACAGCGCGAGCGCGGCGGACGAGCGGCCCAGCGGCACCCCGCAGCGTTTGAGGAAGCGCAGATTGACGGCGCCCGCGCCGAGCCCGGACGGCAGCAGATGGTTGGCGGCGCCCGCGGCGAACTGGGTGGCGAGCAGCCGCCCCGCAGGCAGCGGCTCCAGGACCGTGCCCTGCCGGGTGAACGACACGGCGACCCAGCCGAGACCGGTGACCGTGACGGCCACCAGCAGCCAGTACGGGTTCGCCCCGAGGAGCTGGTGTCCGCCGTCGGCGATGACCGGCCAGTGCTGGAAGACGAAGAGACCGATCACGAGGATCGGGATGACGCAGGCGATCTGCCGGATCTGACGCAGCGGAACCCGCCGCAGGACTCTGTCCATCGTTCTCGGTCGTCCCTGCTCGTCGTGCGCGTACACACGTCGTGCGCGTACACACGTTCCGGGGGGGAGGGGGAGCTCTCGCCGTCAGTTTGCCCCGGCGTACGCCTCCTTCCACCCTCCTGCGGCCGACAGTTGGGGAACGGTTGGGCGAACGGCACAGGACGCGGGCACCCGGACGCGGGCACCCACCACACGGCCACCGGACGCGAAGAAACGCCCGAGGGCGGCACCCCCTGGGAGAAGGGGTGCCGCCCTCGGTAAGAACAGCCGATCGACCGGCGGCCGGAGCCGCGGTGGATCAGAAGTCCATGTCACCGCCCGGCATACCGCCGCCGGCCGGGGCCGCGCCGGCCTTCTCCGGCTTGTCGGCGATAACAGCCTCGGTGGTGAGGAACAGCGCCGCGATGGAGGCGGCGTTCTGCAGCGCGGAACGCGTGACCTTCGCGGGGTCGATGATGCCCTCGGCGATCATGTCCACGTACTCACCGCTCGCGGCGTTGAGGCCGTGACCGATCGGCAGGTTGCGGACCTTCTCGACGATGACGCCGCCCTCAAGACCACCGTTGACGGCGATCTGCTTGAGCGGGGCCTCCAGCGCGAGCTTGACGATGTTCGCGCCCGTGGCCTCGTCGCCGTCCAGCTCGAGCTTCTCGAAGACCGAGGAAGCCTGGAGCAGAGCCACGCCACCACCGGCGACGATGCCCTCCTCGACGGCGGCCTTGGCGTTGCGCACCGCGTCCTCGATGCGGTGCTTGCGCTCCTTGAGCTCGACCTCGGTCGCGGCGCCGGCCTTGATGACGGCCACGCCGCCGGCCAGCTTCGCAAGGCGCTCCTGGAGCTTCTCGCGGTCGTAGTCCGAGTCGCTGTTCTCGATCTCGGCACGGATCTGGTTGACGCGCCCGGCGACCTGGTCGCTCTCGCCCGCACCGTCGACGATCGTGGTCTCGTCCTTGGTGATGACGACCTTGCGGGCACGGCCCAGCAGGTCCAGGCCGGCGTTCTCAAGCTTGAGACCGACCTCCTCGGAGATGACCGTGCCGCCGGTGAGGATGGCGATGTCGTTGAGCATGGCCTTGCGGCGGTCACCGAAGCCCGGGGCCTTGACGGCGACGGACTTGAAGGTGCCACGGATCTTGTTGACGACCAGGGTCGACAGCGCCTCGCCCTCGACGTCCTCCGCGATGATCAGCAGGGGCTTGCCCGACTGCATGACCTTCTCCAGCAGCGGAAGGAGGTCCTTCACGTTGCCGATCTTGGAGTTGACGATCAGGAGGTACGGGTCGTCGAGGGACGACTCCATGCGCTCCATGTCCGTGGCGAAGTACGCCGAGATGTAGCCCTTGTCGAAGCGCATGCCCTCGGTGAGCTCAAGCTCAAGACCGAAGGTCTGCGACTCCTCGACGGTGATGACGCCTTCCTTGCCGACCTTGTCCATCGCCTCGGCGATGAGCGCGCCGATCTGGGTGTCGGCGGCGGAGATGGAGGCCGTCGAAGCGATCTGCTCCTTGGTCTCCACGTCCTTGGCCTGCTCCAGCAGGGCGCCGGAGACGGCCTCGACGGCCTTCTCGATGCCGCGCTTGAGGGCCATCGGGTTGGCGCCGGCCGCCACGTTGCGCAGGCCCTCGCGGACGAGCGCCTGGGCGAGCACGGTCGCCGTGGTCGTACCGTCACCGGCGACGTCGTCCGTCTTCTTGGCGACTTCCTTGACCAGCTCTGCGCCGATCTTCTCGTACGGGTCCTCGAGCTCGATCTCCTTGGCGATGGAAACACCATCGTTGGTGATCGTGGGGGCGCCCCACTTCTTCTCGAGGACGACGTTTCGGCCCTTGGGGCCAAGGGTGACCTTGACGGCGTCGGCGAGCTGGTTCATCCCGCGCTCGAGACCGCGCCGTGCCTCCTCGTCGAACGCGATGATCTTGGCCATGTGAAGTGGTCCTCCCGGACTGGGGTGGATTCTCCGGACCGCGTCCGCGCCCGCGACGGACGGCCTGAGAGCCGTGCGGTTCCTTGCCCCACCGGCTCTCGGGCCTCGCTGACGAGGTCCATAAGTTGTCACTCTCACCTGCAGAGTGCTAACGCCAATGATTAGCACTCGACCCCCCAGAGTGCAAGCGACCCGAAGGGTCATCGATGGGGGGTGGCGGCCGGGCGACGGGTGGGCGCAAGCGACCCCCGCCCGGACCGCCCCGCGCACACACGCACGAGAGGGGACGCACGAGAGGCCCGGACCCCGGTGTCAGGGTGCGGGCCTCTCGGCGTGAGTACTGGTGATGCGTCGGTGGCCGATCGCGCCGGGATCAGACGGCGAGCTTGACCATGTCCGCCTGCGGACCCTTCTGGCCCTGCGAGATCTCGAACTCCACTCGCTGACCTTCTTCAAGGGTGCGGTAACCGTCCATCTGGATCGCGCTGTAGTGGACGAATACATCCGCACCACCGTCGACCGCGATGAAGCCGTACCCCTTCTCCGCGTTGAACCACTTGACGGTGCCCTGAGCCATGCCTAACTCCCCTATTACTGGCCCCTGCGCGGGACCGCACTTCGCGCCGGAACGCGTCGACCGCGGCTGAATGTATCTGCCCAACTGCCCTCTGCAACAGGTCAATTAGACGAGAATTCTGGGCATGGCTGATCGCACGAAGCGGTGAATTCACAGCGTTCCAGGGCAAGTCGGGCCAGGCAAAGCGCACGTAACAGTGGCAAACGGCATCCGGACTTTGGCGCTATGTTGTCGCGTTCTCATATGCGCCCGGCACGCGCGGGAACGGGGCGAGGGCGGCACTTCCCGAATCGTACCGCGCTCAACCACATGGAAGTGCCCCCTCCGCTTCTCTCGCGGAGGGGGCACCAGGGGTCACTCAGCGCAGCCGGCGGACGGTCAGCAACCGCCCGCTACCGCCGGGATGATGGAGATTCCGGCGCCCTCGGGGGTGACCGTCTCCAGGCCTCCCTCGAAGCGCACGTCGTCGTCGTTCACGTACACGTTCACGAACCGGCGCAGCTTGCCCTCGTCGTCCAGGACGCGGGCCGCGATGCCCGGGTGGTTCGCCTCCAGCGACTGGATGACCTCGGAGAGGTTGGCGCCCTCCGCCGGGACCTCGGCCTGGCCGCCGGTGTACGTGCGGAGGATGGTGGGGATGCGGACCTTGACGCTCATGGTGGCGTGCCTTCCTTAGGTAGTGGGCGGCGGGTTCAGCCGGCCAGGCCGGCGCTGCGGAACGCGTCGAGGCTCGGCTTGATGGTTGCGGTCGGCCCGGTCGTGGGAGCCACCGCGTCGAGGGTCTTCAGTCCGTCGCCGGTGTTCAGGACGACGGTGGTGAGCGTCGGGTCCAGCAGGCCGGCGTCGATGAGCTTCTTCGTCACGCCGACGGTCACACCGCCGGCGGTCTCGGCGAAGATCCCCTCGGTGCGCGCCAGCAGCTTGATGGCGTCCACGATCTGCTCGTCGTTGACGTCCTCGACGGCGCCGCCGGTGCGCCGGGCGATGTCCAGCACGTACGGACCGTCGGCCGGGTTGCCGATCGCCAGCGACTTGGCGATGGTGTTCGGCTTCTGCGGCCGTACGACGTCGTGGCCCGCCTTGAAGGCGGCGGAGACCGGCGAGCAGCCCTCGGCCTGGGCGCCGAAGATCTTGTACGGCTTGTCCTCGACGAGACCGAGCTTGATCAGCTCCTTGAGCCCCTTGTCGATCTTCGTGAGCTGCGAGCCCGAGGCGATCGGGATGACGAGCTGGTCGGGCAGCTCCCAGCCGAGCTGCTCGCAGATCTCGTAGGCGAGCGTCTTGGAGCCTTCGCCGTAGTAAGGACGGAGGTTGACGTTGACGAAGCCCCAGCCCTCGCCCAGCGGGTCGCCGATCAGCTCGGAGCAGAAACGGTTCACGTCGTCGTAGTTGCCCTCGATGCCGACGAGTTCACCGCCGTACACGGCTGCCATGACGACCTTGCCCTGCTCCAGGTCGTGCGGGATGAAGACGCAGGAGCGGAAACCGGCCCGCGCCGCCGCGGCGCCGACGGCGCCCGCGAGGTTGCCGGTGGAGGAGCAGGAGAGGGTGGTGAAGCCGAAGGCACGGGCGGCCTCGACGGCGATGGCGACGACCCGGTCCTTGAAGGAGTGCGTCGGGTTGCCGGAGTCGTCCTTCACGTGCAGGGCGCCGGTGATGCCCAGCTCACGCGCGAGGTTGTCGGCCTTGACGAGCTTCGTGAAGCCGGGGTTGATGTTCGGGTGGTCGGCCACATCGGCCGGGACCGGCAGCAGCGGGGCGTAGCGCCAGATGTTGTCGGGGCCGGCCGCGATGCGCTTCTTCAGCTCTTCGGGGGTGCCGCTCGGCAGGTCGTACGCCACTTCGAGCGGCCCGAAACAGCTCTCGCAGGCGAAGATCGGGCCGAGGTCGAATCGCTCTCCGCATTCGCGGCACGAGAGTGCGACGGCGGGTCCGAGGTCGACAGTGTTCTGGACGGTCTGCACAGCCATGAGGCGAGGCCCTTTCTCCTCATCTTCCTCGCGACGCGTTTCGCCGCAAGACGGAATTGGCACCTTCCCCACCGTGACCTCGCGGTCGGCGGGAGGGTTGCCGGGGCTTCAACGGGCCGTTCCCTCTGCCCCTCTGGATGAGCGGTATGGCGCCGGACCCGGGGTCCGGTGCGTTTGTTCCGCGTGATGACCCCGGCATGCGAAGGACATCTGCGTTGTTCAAGACTGTAACCGAAGGAACGGACGGTTGAGAGAGCCGTCCGCGTCGCGAGATGGATCACGTGCAGGGAGAGCCGATCGTGCTGGAAGAGGTGGAACGCTGGCTGACCAGGCGTTCCTGGTCCGCCTCGGACCGCAGTCTTGACCAGCTGCTGGTGGCAAAGGCCACACGGGGTACCACGGTGAGCGTCGTGCTCCCCGCGCTCGACGAGGAGGAGACGGTCGGCGAGATCGTGTCCGTGATCCGGCGCGAGCTGATGGAGAAGGCGCCTCTCGTCGACGAGTTGGTGGTGATCGACTCCGGTTCGGCGGACCGTACGGGCGAGGTGGCGGCGAAGGCCGGCGCACGGGTGGTGCACCGCGACGAGATCCTGCCCCGGCTGCCCGCGCTGCCCGGCAAGGGCGAGGTGCTGTGGCGCTCGCTGCTGGTGACGAGCGGCGACGTGGTGTGTTTCGTGGACGCCGATCTGAAGCGGTTCTCCGCCGACTTCGTCTCCGGCATCGTGGGCCCGCTGCTCACCGACCAGGACATGCACTTCGTGAAGGCCATGTACGACCGGCCGCTGGACGGCGCGGCGGCGCGGCTGCGCGGCGGCGGCCAGGGCGGCAGGGTCGGCCAGGGCGGCAGAGTCACGGAGCTGGTGGCGCGCCCGCTGCTGAATCTGCACTGGCCGCTGCTGGCGGGCTTCGTCCAGCCGCTGGGCGGCGAGTACGCGGTGCGCCGCTCGCTGCTCGAACAGCTCGCGTTCCCCGTCGGGTACGGCGTGGAGCTGGGGCTGCTGGTGGACGCGCTGCACACGGTCGGGCTCGACGCGCTGGGCCAGGTCGACGTGGGGGTGCGCGTCCACCGGCACCAGGACGACCGGGCGCTCGGGCGGATGGCGGCGGCGATCTACCGTACGGCGCAGCTCCGGCTGTCCCGGGCGCATCTGGTGCGCCCCGAGCTGACGCAGTTCGAGCGGGGCGCGGACGGATTCGTGCCGCGCACGTACGCGGTGGACACCGAGGAGCGGCCGCCGATGCGGGAGATCGTCGAGTACGCGTCCCGTCGCGCGGCGTAACCACACATAATCATTCTTTTTACCTAGATTGACCGTCATGGGTCTGAGTGACGTTCTGGACGCCCGGCACGCCGCTGCCGTGTCGGGCGGGCGCATGGCCGAGGCGGGCGGCGCCGCCGAACAGCTGTGGCTGCTGGGCGGGGTGGCGCTCGCGCTGCTCGCGGCGGGGGTGGTCGCGCTGG
>NZ_JTIY01000001.1:2846790-2850506 GCF_000818175.1 Streptomyces sp. AcH 505 | reverse complement strand
GCGCTGGCCGCCGCGCGCGGGGTCGGCCGCGGGTCCGGCCGGGGGTCCGGCCCCGGCCGGCACGACGAGTGACCCGCCCGTACGTTTGAGCGTTTCCTGGACGGGCTAGATTTCGGCACATGGTCTCCGAGCAAGCCGCCCAGGTACTCGTCGCGTCCAACCGCGGCCCCGTCTCGTACACCCTCCGTGACGACGGGGAGCTGGAGGCCAGGCGCGGCGGTGGCGGGCTGGTCTCCGGCCTGTCCGCCATAGGCCCCGACACGGACGCCGTGTGGGTCTGCGCCGCGCTCGGCGAGGGCGACCGCGAGGCGGTGCGCCGCACCGGCGGCCGGCTCGACCAGGCCGACACGGGCGACCAGCGGGTACGGATGCTCGGCATCGCGCCCGAGGTGTACGCCGACGCGTACAACGCCGTCGCGAACTCCACGCTCTGGTTCGTCCACCACATGCTTTACCAGACCCCGCTCGAACCGGCCTTCGGCCCGGAGTTCCGCGCGCAGTGGGCGTCGTACGAGGCGTACAACCGCGCCTTCGCCGAGGCCCTGGCCGACGAGGCGGGCGACGGCGCGGCCGTGCTGGTGCAGGACTACCACCTGGCGCTGGTGCCGGGGATGCTGCGGGCGCTGCGGCCCGATCTGCGGATCGGCCACTTCTCGCACACCCCGTGGGCGCCGGTGGACTACTTCCGGCTGCTGCCGGACGACATCGCGCGCCAGCTGCTGCGCGGCATCCTCGGCGCCGACCGCGCCGCCTTCCTGACCCACCGGTGGGCCGACGCGTTCACCGCCTGCTGTACGGAACTGCTCGGCGACACCGGCAAGACCCGGATCGGGGTGCACGGCCTGGGCGCCGACGCCGACTTCCTGCGGGAGCGTGCGCACCGCGCGGACGTGGACGACAGGATCGTGTCGCTGCGGGAGCAGATCGGCGAGGCCGACGGCGCGCCGCGCAAGGCGATCGTCCGGGTCGACCGCACGGAACTGTCCAAGAACATCGTGCGCGGTCTGCTCGCCTACCGGCAGCTGCTGACCGACCGCCCCGAGTGGCGCGGGCGCGTCGTGCATGTCGCCTTCGCCTATCCGTCCCGGCAGGATCTGGCGGTCTACCGCTCGTACACGGCGGAGGTGCAGCGGGTCGCCGAGGAGATCAACGACGAGTTCGGCCAGGAGGGCTGGCTGCCGGTCGTGCTGCATGTCGAGGACGACTTCGCCCGCTCGCTCGCCTCGTACCGGCTGGCGGACGTGGCGCTGGTCAACCCGATCAGGGACGGGATGAACCTGGTCGCGAAGGAGATCCCGGTGGTCTCCGACAACGGCTGCGCGCTGGTGCTGTCCCGGGAGGCGGGGGCGTACGAGGAGCTGGGCGAGGACGCGGTGGTGGTGAACCCGTACGACATCTCGGCGACGGCAGCCGCGCTGCACACGGCGCTGACGATGCCGGACGACGAACGCACGCAGCGCACGAAGCGCCTCGCGGCGGCGGCTACGGCACTGCCGCCGCAGCGCTGGTTCCTGGACCAGCTGGAGGCGCTGCGCGCGCTGGACTGAGCGACGGCTGTCGTGACAGCCGTCCGGCTGTTACGTCAGCCGGCCGCGAGCAGTTCGAGTGTGTCGATCACGCGGTTCGAGAAGCCCCACTCGTTGTCGTACCAGGCGACGACCTTGACGTGCCTGCCGTCGACACGGGTGAGGGCCGAATCGAAGATCGCCGACGCCGGGTTGCCCGTGATGTCCGACGACACGAGCGCGTCGTCGGAGTATTCGAGTACGCCGGCGAGCGGCCCGTCGGCCGCCTTGCGGTACGCCGCCAGCACGTCGTCGCGTGTGACGTCGCGCGCGACCGTCGTGTTCAGTTCGACGATCGAACCCACCGGCACGGGCACCCGGATCGAGTCGCCGGAGAGCTTGCCGTCGAGCTGGGGCAGCACGAGACCGATCGCCTTCGCCGCACCGGTCGTGGTCGGCACAATGTTCACCGCGGCGGCGCGGGCGCGGCGGGCGTCGCGGTGCGGACCGTCCTGCAGGTTCTGCTCCTGCGTGTAGGCGTGCACCGTCGTCATGAAGCCGTGCTCGATGCCGGCGAGTTCGTCGAGGACGGACGCCAGCGGCGCGAGCGCGTTGGTCGTGCACGAGGCGTTCGAGACGACCGTGTGCGTGGCCGGGTCGTAAGCGTCGGTGTTGACGCCGAACGCGAGCGTGACATCGGCGCCGTCAGCGGGCGCACTGACCAGCACGCGCTTCGCGCCCGCTTCGATGTGGGTGCGGGCTGCCTTGGCCGATGTGAAGCGGCCGGTCGACTCAAGGACGATGTCGACGCCCAGCTCGGCCCACGGCAGCTGCGCCGGGTCGCGCTCGGCGAGCACGGTGATGCGACGGCCGTCCACGACGAGGGTCTGCCCGTCCACGGTCACGGGGCGGCCGAGCCGGCCCGCCGTCGTGTCGAAGGCGAGCAGCCGCGCGAGAGCGGCGGGTTCGGTGAGGTCGTTGACGGCGACGACGTCGAGGTCGGTGTCGCGTTCGAGCAGTGCGCGCAGCACATTGCGTCCGATGCGGCCGAATCCGTTGATGGCGATGCGAGTCATGAGTGGGGTCCCTTTCTGTCGCACCATCAGCGTCCCGCGCGGTGCGGGCCGGTGGCAGCGGCAGGATCGCCAGGGTCCGCAAGGATCGCGCCACGGACTATTCCCGCTGGTCACCTTGGGCGAAGGTGCGGCGGTACTCGCTCGGCGTGGTGTCGAGGACGCGGTGGAAGTGCAGCCGCAGATTCGCACCGGTGCCCAGACCGACGTCCACGGCGATCTGCTCGACGCTCCGCTGCGAACGTTCGAGCAGCTCACGGGCCACGTCGATGCGGGCGCGCATGACCCACTGCATCGGTGTGTACCCGGTGTCCTCGACGAAGCGCCGGGAGAACGTGCGCGGCGACACCCGCGCGTGTCCGGCGAGCACTTCAAGGGTGAGCGGGTCGCTCAGCCGGTGCAGCGCCCACTCCCGGGTGGCGGCGAACCGCTCACCGAGCGGCTCGGGCACACTGCGCGGCACGTACTGCGCCTGGCCGCCGCTGCGGTACGGGGCCGCGACGAGGCGGCGCGCCGCGTGGTTGGAAGCGGCGACCCCCAGATCGCCGCGCAGGATGTGCAGACACAGGTCGATGCCGGACGCGGCGCCGGCCGAGGTCAGCACACTGCCCTCGTCCACGAACAGCACGTTCTCGTCGACCCGGACCAGCGGTCGCTTCGCCGCGAGCGCCTGCGTGTAGTGCCAGTGCGTCGTGGCGCGCTTGCCGTCGAGCAGCCCGGTGGCGGCGAGCGCGAAGGCACCCGTCGAAATGGCGGCGAGCCGCGCACCCCGGGCGTGCGCGGCGACCAACGCCTCGACCACGGCGAGCGGCGGGTCGTCGCGGTCCGGGTGCCGGTAGCCGGGGACGAAGACGATGTCGGCCCAGGCGAGCGCTTCGAGCCCGTGGGCGACGGAGTACGCAAGACCGTCACCACCGGTCACAAGACCGGGCGCCGCGCCGCACATCCGCACCTCGTACGGCATGCTCGCGCGGGTCGTGAACACCTGCGCGGGGATACCGACATCGAGGGGCTTGGCGCCTTCGAGCACGAGAACGGCGACGTGATGCAGGGGCGGGGGCGGCACGGGACCGAGCGTACCGGCGGACGCCGCCCGGAACGGGTGCGCAGGTGCCGGACCGGCGACGGGCGCCCGCCG
>NZ_JTIY01000001.1:2843721-2846094 GCF_000818175.1 Streptomyces sp. AcH 505 | reverse complement strand
TGGTGCCACGTCGCCGCCGGGGAGTGCTCTTGGCCCTTGTGGGCGAGCCGCTCCAGCGTGGCGGCAAAGCCGCCAACGCGTGCGCCGACCGCCGCCGCCGTCCGGTCTGATCCGCAGACCGGGCCCGAGGCCCTGTCCGGCCGGCCGGCCGGCAGCGACTGGTGTCACGTGGGCGTCGTCGCGCGCCGACAACGCCGCGAGGCGCGGCATCGGTCCCGCAAGCACCGCAAGATCCCACCGGCACTATTTGTGCGTGAGGGACGCCCGCCGTGCAGCCGGTGCGTGGTCACGGCGGTACGTGTGACCGCAAGGCGACCGGGCGAAGCTTGCCGGGCCTAGGCCCTGTCCGGTCGATCTTCGCGGATCAGCCCGCGGCGTCCGGTGCGGTGCATCACAAGGCGGAGGATCATCCCCGTACTGGTTGTACGGGGATCGGTCCGACAACGCGGCGAGGTGCCGTGCCAGGCGTCGCGGGCCCGCGAAGATCGGCCGGGCAGGGCCTAGTCCGCCACCGCCGCCGCCAGGTCGGCCAGGAAGTCCGCCACCGCTCCCGGGCCCGGGAGTACCAGGTCCGCGCCTGCCGTCATCTCCGGGACCTCCGTGCCTCCGCTGCACACCAGCAGACCCGGGTGGCCTTCCGCGCGCAGCCGGTCCACGGCAGCGAACGCCGGGAGGTCGCCCAGGTCGTCGCCCGCGTACAGGACCGTCTCCGCGCCGACCTCGCGTACGTACTCGGCGAGGGCGACGCCCTTGTCCATGCCGGGCGGGCGCAGTTCCAGGACCATCCGGCCCGGTTCCAGCATCAGACCGTGCCGGTCCGCCAGCTCGGCCAGCGGCTCGCGCAGTGCGTCGAAGGCGGCCTGCGGATCGGCGGCGCGCCGGGTGTGGACGGCGACCGCCTGGCCTTTCTCCTCTATCCAGGTGCCCCGCCAGGCCCCGAACTTGTCGAGGAATCCGGGCAGTTCGGCGCGGGCCGCCGCGACGCCCGGATGCGGCGCCGGGGTGCGTACGGTGCCGGTGACCGCGTCCCAGCGCTCGGCACCGTAATGGCCGAGGACCACGAGATGGTCCAGGCCCGGTACGCCGGCGAAGCCGCCGTACCGTACGGCGACCCCGGCGGGACGGCCGGTGACCACGGCGACGGAAGCGACGCGCGGCGCGAGGGCGGCGAGTGCGGGCACGGCGCGCGGGTGCGCGCGGGCCTGTTCGGGGTCGGGGACGATGTCGGCGAGGGTGCCGTCGAAGTCGAGCGCCACGACGGCTTTGCCGGGCCTGGCCAGGAGCGCGGCCAGGCCTTCGGCGCCTGCGGCGGTGGTCGGATGCGGCAGGGAGTGCGGGTTGCTGCCCATGCCCACGACCTTATCGAGCCTCAGCGCTGCGCGCGGTGGGCCTCCCTGATCCTGCGCAGCCTGTTCACCGTCACCGGGTCGTGCGCGAGCGCCAGCGGGTCGTCGAGCAGGGCTCGGAGCAGCTGGTAGTAGCGGGTCGGCGAGAGGCCCAGCTGCTCCCGTATCGCCCGCTCCTTGGCGCCGGGGCCCGGCCAGCCGACCCGCTCCATGCCGAGCACGGCACGGTCACGGTCCGACAGCTCACGGTCGGACAGCGCACGTTCGGCCGACTCGGGTTCGGCCGACTCGGGTTCGGCCGACTCGGGTTCGGCCTCAGGGGCGTGGTCTTGTTCCATGGCGCAGCCACGCTACCCGGCGGCACCGACATTCTTCGGAATCGAAGTTTGTATGGGTGCAGAACAATCCCGGGCAGTGGACTAGACCTTTCATAGGTCTTCGCGGGAGACTGTCTCCCGTGGAACACGTCATCGCCCTCGATGTGGGCGGCACCGGTATGAAAGCCGCCCTGATGGGCGCCGACGGCACGTTGCTGCACGAGGCCCGCCGGCCCACCGGCAGGGAGCGTGGCGCGGGCGCCGTCGTCGAGACGATCCTCGGCTTCGCCGCCGAACTGCGCACCTACGGCATACAGCAGTTCGGAGAGAGCGCTCTCGCCGCCGGCGTCGCCGTCCCCGGCATCGTCGACGCGGAGCGCGGCATCGCCGTGTACTCCGCCAATCTCGGCTGGCAGGACGTACCGCTGCGCGACCTGCTCGGCGCCCGCCTCGGCGGGATCCCCGTCGCGCTGGGGCACGACGTGCGCACCGGCGGCCTCGCCGAGGGGCGGCTCGGCGCCGGCCGGGGGGCCGACCGGTTCCTGTTCATGCCGCTGGGCACCGGGATCGCCGGGGCCATCGGGATCAACGGCTCGATCGAGGCCGGCGCGCACGGCTACGCGGGCGAGATCGGCCATGTCGTGGTCCGTCCCGACGGGCCCGTGTGCGGCTGCGGACAGCGCGGCTGTCTGGAGACGCTCGCCTCGGCC
>NZ_JTIY01000001.1:2834614-2843599 GCF_000818175.1 Streptomyces sp. AcH 505 | reverse complement strand
GGCCAGCGGCGACCCGCTGGCGGACGCCGCCGACTGCGCCAAGGCCGTGGAGTCGGGCGACCCCGCGGCCGTCGAGGTGTGGCGCGACACGATCGACGCGCTCGCCGCCGGGCTCGTCACCGCACTCACGCTGCTCGACCCCAGCACAATGATCATCGGCGGCGGACTCGCCGAAGCGGGGGAAACCTTGTTCACGCCGCTGCGTGCCGCGGTCGAGGAGAAGGTGACGTTCCAGAAACTGCCCACCATCGTCCCCGCCGCCCTGGGGGACACCGCCGGACGCCTGGGCGCAGGGCTGCTCGCCTGGGATCTGCTCTCCACGGAGGTAACCACCTGATGGCCGCAAGCGCCGTACGCACCGCACGCACTGTCCTCGCCGGCGCCCGGGTGGTGCTGCCCGGCGGGACCGTCGACGGCGGCCGGGTGGTCGTCGAGGACGGCAAGATCGCGGAGGCCGCCCCCGCCGGCGACGCCGCCACCCTGGACCTGACGGGCCACTGGGTGGTCCCCGGCTTCGTCGACATGCACAACCACGGCGGCGGCGGGGCCTCCTTCACCTCCGGCTCGGCGGACGACGTGCTCCAGGGCATCGCCACCCACCGCGAGCACGGCACGACCACCGTCGTCGCCTCCACCGTCACCGGCGAGATGGACTTCCTCGCGCAGCGCGCCGGGTTCCTCTCCGAACTGGTCGAGCAGGGCGATCTGGCCGGGATCCACTTCGAGGGCCCCTTCATCTCACCCTGCCGCAAGGGCGCCCACAGCGAGGCGCTGCTGCGCGACCCCGACCCCGCCGAGGTGCGCAAGCTGCTCGACGCGGCGCGCGGTACGGCGAAGATGGTCACCCTCGCCACCGAACTCCCCGGCGGCATCGAGTCCGTACGGCTGCTCGCCGAGCACGGCGTGATCGCGGCGATCGGGCACACGGACGCGACGTACGAGCAGACCGTCGAGGCCATCGAGGCGGGCGCGACCGTCGCGACGCACCTGTTCAACGCCATGCCGGCGATCGGCCACCGGGCGCCGGGGCCGATCGCCGCGCTGCTGGAGGACGAGCGGGTCACCGTCGAACTGATCAACGACGGCACCCATCTGCACCCCGCAGCGCTGGAGTTGGCGTTCCACCGCGCGGGCGCCGGCCGGGTCGCCTTCATCACGGACGCGATGGACGCGGCGGGCTTCGGTGACGGGCTCTACCAGCTCGGTCCGCTGGCCGTCGAGGTCAAGGACGGCGTGGCGCGGCTGGTGGAGGGCGGCTCGATCGCGGGCTCGACCCTGACGCTGGACACCGCGTTCCGCAGGGCGGCCACCGTCGACCGGCTGCCGGTCGAGGACATCGTCAACGCGATCTCCGCCAACCCGGCGAAGCTGCTCGGCCTGTACGACAAGGTCGGCTCGCTGGAGCCGGGCAAGGACGCGGACCTGGTGGTGCTGGACGCGGACTTCACGCTCAAGGGCGTGCTGCACAAGGGCGAATGGGTCATCGAGCCCGAGCTGGGCTGACGCCGGCGCGGATGCCGGTGGAGGGGAAGCGGTTGGTCCGAGGTCTGGGCCAACCGCTTACTTTTTGGCATGATCGTTCCTGCAGTATGCAATCAACGGCAGGGCAGTTGGCGACAGGCGCGTTCTCGGGGGTGTGACAGATGATCGTTACGGTCACGCTCAACGCTGCGCTGGACATCACGTACCGCACCCCGGCACTGGTCCCGCACACCACCCACCGCGTCAGCGACGTCACCGAACGGCCCGGCGGCAAGGGCATCAACGTGGCCCGGGTGCTCGCGGCGCTCGGTCACGAGACCGTGGTCACCGGCTTCGCGGGCGGCAGGACCGGCGACGTACTGCGCGAACTGCTGGCGCACACGTCACAGGCAGGCACGTCACAGGCAGGCATGTCACAGGCCGGCACGTCGCAGGCCGGCACGACCGACGCGCTCGTGCCGGTCGCGGGCGCCACCCGCCGTACGGTCGCCGTCGTGGACGCGGCGACCGGCGACACCACGCAGCTCAACGAACCCGGACCGGTCGTCTCGGCCGCCGAATGGGCCGCCTTCCTCGACACGTACGCCCGGCTCATCGACGGCGCCGACGCCGTCGCGCTCTGCGGCAGCCTGCCGCCCGGCATCCATGTCGGCGCCTACGCCGAGCTGGTACGTCTCGCCCGGGGCGCCGGGGTGCCCGTACTCCTCGACACCAGCGGCGAACCCCTGCGCCGGGGTGTCGCCGCCCGCCCCGACCTGGTCAAGCCGAACGCCGACGAACTCGCCCGGCTCACCGGCTCACGCGAACCGCTGCGCGCCACCCGCGACGCCCGCAGACGCGGTGCCCACGCCGTCGTCGCCTCGCTCGGCCCCGAAGGGCTCTTCGCCGCCACCCCCGAAGGGCTCTGGCGCGCGGCGCCGCCGGCCTCGGTGAAGGGCAATCCGACAGGTGCGGGCGACTCGGCCGTCGCGGGGCTGCTGTCCGGCCTCGTCGAACGGCTCCCGTGGCCGGACCGGCTGGCGCGGGCCGTCGCCCTGTCCACGGCGACGGTCCTGGCGCCGGTGGCGGGCGAGTTCGACGCCGTCACGTACGAAAAGCTGCTGCCCCAGGTCGCGGTGACAGAACAGCCCGCAGGCTGACCTGCGGGCTGACGCTGTGACCTGCTTGACCTGTCTCGGTCAGTCCTGCTTCTTCGGCGGCGTGACCTCGAGCCAGTCGAGGAGCACGTCGCACTGGTTGCCGTTCTCGCAGGAGATCTTGATCGTGTTCTTGCCCTGCTGGAGCGAGACCGGCGCCCAGGTCGTCTGCCAGTTCTTCGCCGGGTCCGGGTCGCTGGACTTGATGAAGTTCGACAGGTTGATCGGGGAGCTGTTGGCCTTGCCGTTGACCGTGAGCGTCGCGTTCATGTCCTTCGCGGGGACCGCGTACCGCACGGACAGCGCGTACGGACCCGCCTTGTCCATGTCCGCCGTCCACGTGACGGAGGATCCGACGGCGTTGAAGCCCGTCACATAGGCGCCGTCGGCGCCCTCGGCGCCCGTGACGTCCTTCGCGAGCGCGGCCCCGCCGCCGAGTTCCAGCGTCGCCGCGTCCTGCTTCGGCAGCTTCGCGACCGGTGCGTCGCCCTTGTCGGACGGCTGACCGCTCGGCTGCTGCGACTGCGCCGCGCTCGGCTGGCCCGACGGCGACGCGTCGTCCTTCTTGTCGCCGCCGCTGGAGGACAGCGCGATCGTGATACCGATCACGACGGCGGCGACCACCGCGACGGCGCCGATCAGCAGCACCTTCGTGTTCGGGCCTCTGCCGCGCCCGCCACCGCGCTGGGCCGGCACCTGACGGGTGGGCGAGCCACCGTCGGGCTGGGCCGCCGGGGCCCCGTACTGGCCCTGCTGCTGGTACTGCGCCTGCTGGCCGTACCCCGACTGACCGTAGCCGGGCTGGCCGCCCTGCTGGCCGTACCCCTGCTGGCCGCCGGACTGCCCGTAGCCGGGCTGCTGCTGCGCTGCCGGGCCCGGGTAGCCGTAGCCGCCCTGGCGCGCCTGCGGCGGCACGGCCTGCTGCCCGTACTGGCGCTCGCCGACGGTCCTGACCTGGTTGTACGACGTTCTGGGCACGCCGGGCTGCGCGGCCGGGCCGGGGTAGCCGTAGCCGCCCTGCCGTCCCTGCGCCGCGGCCGCCGCCTGTCCGTCCTCGTACAGATAGCCGAACGGGTCGTCGTCCTCGGGCTTGCTCGCGCCGTCGTTCCCGGCCGTCATCCCTGGGTCACTCCTTACCATCTCGCCAGCATCGCCGACCGGCCGAGCCTACCTCGGATGGGCGGGCCGCCGGACGGCTCTTGGCTATGCGGGGCCGGTCTTCCGGCCGTATTGGATCACTGTCACGACGGTCGTATGGACGGCGGGGGACGGCTGTCGGGACCACGGGTGAACAACCGCCGCGCTCGCGCCCCGGGGCCTGCGCCGACCCCCGGCCGGTCGTTGTGCGGACGCCCTATCCGGCCCTCCGGTGGACCTTGTTCCGGGCCCGCTTCTCGATGTACATGCGCTGGTCGGCGGATTTCAGCACGTCCTCGACGGACATCCCGCAGCTCGCCCAGCCGATGCCGAAACTGGCGCCGACGCGCACGGCCCTGCCGTCCACCCTGATGGGCGGAATGATCGCGTTCCGCAGCCGTACGGCGAGATCGGCGGCGTCAGCGGCGCCGAGCCCGTCGGCGAGAACGACGAATTCGTCACCTCCGAGCCGGGCGACCGTGTCGCCGTCCCTGACTCCGGTGGTCAGCCGGCGTGCGACCTCGATCAGCACCGCGTCGCCGGTGTTGTGCCCGAACCTGTCGTTGATCGACTTGAAACCGTCGAGGTCGCAGAAGAGGACGGCCAGCCCCTTCGCGCCTTCGTCGTCCTCGCTCGGCGCCACCATGTGCTCGTGGCTGTCGGAGTGGCCGCTGCCCGGGGCGCCGAGGGCGCCGTACCGGCCGCCGCGCTCGCCGGTGCGCTCCTCGTAGCTGTCATGGCCGTCGTAGCCGTCGTACGCGTCGTAGGCCGGCTCGTACAGCACCGTGCCCTCGTAGCCGCCGTACGCCGCGTCCAGCTGCTCCACCGCCGTCTCGCGCAGGGCGTGCGGGCGGGCGCAGAGCCGGGCGCTGAGCCGCGAGCGCAGCTCGGCGCTGTTGGGCAGCCCGGTCAGCGAGTCGTGCGAGGCGCGGTGGGCGAGCGCGAGTTCGCGGCTCTTGCGCTCCTCGATGTCCTCGACGTGCGTGAGCAGCAGCCGGGGGCCGTCGCTGGTGTCGGCGACCACCGAGTTCCGCAGGGAGACCCAGACCCAGCTGCCGTCGCGGCGGGCGAGCCGCAGCTCGGCGCGGCCGCCCTCGGCGGACGTACGGAGCAGGGTGCCGATGTCCTCGGGGTGGACGAGGTCGGCGAACGAATGGCGGCGCATGGCGGAGGCGGGGCGGCCGAGCAGCCGGCACAGCGCGTCGTTGGTGCGCAGCAGCCGGCCGTGCTGGTCGCCGCCCATCTCGGCGATGGCCATGCCGCTGGGGGCGTACTCGAACGCCTGCCGGAAGGACTCCTCGCTGGCGCGCAGCGCCTGCTGCTCGCGCTCCAGGCGGACGAGGGCGCGCTGCATGTTGGCGCGCAGGCGCGCGTTGCTGATCGCGATGGCCGCCTGCGAGGCGTACATCTGCAGGGCCTCCTGGCCCCAGGCGCCGGGGTGCCGGCCGCCGCGCGGACGGTCGACGGATATGACGCCGAGCAGTTCGTTGCCGCCGCCGGACGCGTACATCGGCGCGTACAGCCGGTCCTGCGGGTGCCACTCGTCGGCGAAGCGGGGGTCGGGGCCTTCGGTGTACCACTGCGGGACGTCGTCCTCCAGCAGCACCCAGCCCTCGGTGTGCGGTATGAAGCGCAGCGAGCCCCAGCTGACGCCCATCGACAGCCGGCGCTCCCAGGAGTTGCGGGAGCCGACCCGGCCGGTGATCAGGGCCTCGGCTGCGGCGTTCCCGGCGAAGGCGGCGACGACCAGATCGCCGTCGGCCTGCACGACGTTGACGCAGGCGAGTTCGTAGCCGAGCCCCGAGACGATGCCGTCGGCGACCGTCTGGAGCGTGTCAGCCAGGCTCCGGGCCGTGTTGAGGTCGGCGACCGCCTGATGCAGCTGCCGCAAGGTCGCAAGACGGACGTAGGGCTCCGACTCGGTCTCCATTGCTCGCTCTCCCCGAGACCTCGACAGCAACTCCAGGATTCTCATCGGCTCTCGTGTTGCACCGTCACCGCCACTGAATCACAGCGAGCTGTGCGCCCGGTACACAGGGTCAACAAATTGTCGGCTCTGTGACTCAAGTCACATCAAATGATGAAGAGTAATGGGCGCTTTGTGGGAGCGCTCCACGCGTTTTCCTGAACACAATTCAAGGTTGACCACCTTGCGGCGGGGTCTCAGGTGCGTCAGCCAGGTCCTAGGACTTGACTGGTCCTCTGGCCCGATGCGGACGCCGGAGAGCCGAGACTAGCGTCTGAGGTGTGTCCCAGACGACCCCTGCTTCCTCCTTCGAGGCCCACGACCGCCCCGTCGAGGCCGACGACCGCCCCGTCGAGGCCGACGACCGCCCCGTCGAGGCCGACGACCGCCCGGTTGAGGCCGACGACCGCCCGGTTGAGGCCGACGACCGCCCGACAGTCGGGACGATCCCCCACGCCGGCGGGACGATCCCCCATGCTGAGGGGGTGAGCAACGACGAGTTCCGCGCCGCGATGTCCCGGCTCGCGGCGGGAGTGGTGCTGGTGACGGCGCACGAAGAACCCCTGAGCGCGCACGGCCCGCGCGGCGAGGACGCCGGCATGACGGCGACCGCGTTCCTGTCGGTCTCCCTCGACCCGCCGCTGGTCCTGGTCAGCGTCCGCAACGGCTCGCGCATGGACGACCTGCTGGCCGAACAGCCGCTGTGGGCGGCGTCACTGCTCTCCGAGAGCCAGCGGCACATCGCGGGGCGGTTCGCGATGAAGGGCCGGATCAGCGACCGGCTGCTGTTCGAGGACATCCCCTACCGGCGGGGCGAGGCGAGCGGGGCGCCGCTGGTCGGCGGGGCGCTGGCGGTGCTGGAGTGCCGTACGGAACAGCGGGTCGAGGCGGGCGACCACACGCTGGTGATCGGCCGGGTGCTGACGGCGGAGCTGCCGAGCGGGGAGGGCGGGCCCTTGACGTACTTCAAGGGCCGCTACCACCAGATCTCGTAGGGCGGGGGCCACGACACGGACGGGCGTGGGCGCTATCCCCAGCCGCGCCCGGAACGGCCGCGCTTGGTGTCGGAGCGCTGCTTCTTCTCGCGCAGCCTGCGCTCGTTGATCCCGCGCGGGATCTTCGACTTGCGGCGCTGGCGGGGCGGCGGAGCCGTCGCCTCGGCGAGCAGCGAGGCGAGCCGCACGGCTGCCGTCTCGCGGTTGCGCCACTGCGAGCGGTGCTCCGAGGACCGTACGGACACGACGCCATCGGTGAGCCGGCCTTCGAGCCGCTCCAGCGCGCGCTCCTTCCACACGGGCGGCAGAGCATCGGTCTTGGCGAGGTCGAAGCGCAGCTCCACCTGCGAGTCCGTGGTGTTCACATGCTGACCGCCGGGCCCCGAGGAACGCGAGAAACGCCACATGAGCTCGGCCTCCGGCAGGGAGACCGAACCGCGGATGACATACGGAGGCCCGGACATACGTCCATGGTCGCGTGTCCGTGCCACTTCCGTCACCCGTTTTTCGCCAGGGGGCGGACTGAGCCACGGGCGTCACGGGCGTCACGGGCGTCCCGGGCACCTTCGAACTGCGTCATAGGCACCTTCGAACTGTGTAAAGAAAGTAAAGCGGCTGGAACCTCTCAGTCCCCTGCCCGCGTTATAGGGGTTGACGGTAGCTTCGGGACCGCACGAAGCCCGCACACACGACAAGGAAAGGGACACATCCCATGGCTGTAAGCCTGTCCAAGGGCGGCAACGTCTCGCTCACCAAGGAAGCGCCGGGCCTCACAGCCGTCACGGTCGGCCTCGGCTGGGACGTCCGCAGCACCACCGGCACCGACTTCGACCTCGACGCATCGGCTATCGCGGTCAACGCCACGGGGAAGGTCTTCTCCGACGGCCACTTCGTCTTCTTCAACAACAAGTCGACGCCGGACCAGACCATCGTCCACACCGGCGACAACCGCACGGGTGAAGGCGCCGGCGACGACGAGGCGATCAACGTGAACCTGGCGGGCCTGCCCGCCGACATCGACAAGATCGTCTTCCCGGTCTCCATCTACGACGCGGAGACCCGCAGCCAGAACTTCGGCCAGGTGCGGAACGCGTACATCCGCATCGTCAACCAGGCCGGCGGCGGCGAGATCGCCCGCTACGACCTGAGCGAGGACGCCGCCACGGAGACCGCGATGGTCTTCGGTGAGCTGTACCGCAACGGTGCGGAGTGGAAGTTCCGCGCGGTCGGCCAGGGCTACGCCTCGGGCCTGGTGGGCATCGCGACGGACTTCGGCGTCAACCTCTGACACGCCTCCCCTTTCGGGACAGCACGCCACGGAGGGCCCCCGGCATTACGGCCGGGGGCCCTCCGCGTGTGGGTACGCTGCGACGATGATCGTCGAACCGCTGACCCCCGTGGACGGCGCGCTCCCCGGGGAGCTGCTCACCGACCTCGCCGCGCTGTACGCGTCCAACAGGGAGTTCCAACAACTCAGCGGCGACTTCCCGGACGCGGACCACATCAGCCCCGAACAGGTCGCGACGTCCCTGGCCGACGAACTGGCCCACCCGGCCGCAGAGGTCCTCATCGCCCGCGCGGCGGGCCGCCTGGTCGCAATCGCGGTGACCCTGGCCCCGGACCCGGCTGGCACGGACCCGAGTCCGGGCCCGGGTCCGGGTCCGGGCCCCTGGATCGGCCTCTTGATGGTCCACGCGGACGAGCAGCGCGCGGGGTACGGCCGAGAGCTGGCGACGGTGGTGGAGGACCGCTTCCGCGCGTCGGGCCACACGACGGTCAGAGTCGCGGTCCCGAAGACCAACCACCAGGCCCTGGCCTTCTGGACGGCCCTGGGCTACGCCCAGCTGGCCGAACAAGAGGACCAAAAGTCGGGCCGCCCGTGCCGAATCCTGGGCAAGCGGCTGACGAAGGACGGGGACGCGAACGGGAACGGGGACGGGGACGCCTGAGCGGGGAGCTGTGCGGCCGGGGGTGCGGGCCGGGGCGCGGCAGTTGTATGGGGGGACTCGGGCCGCCTCGGCGTCCACCCCCGCCGGGGAGCGGCTGAGACTCATGCCCCGCTGGTCCGTGTCAGGGCGCATGAGCCGCAAGATGTGCGAACGCCGGGATTAGCTGAGCCGAGGGCCGCCCCTGGGGTTTGAGTGTCGCGGCTCCGGTCCGGGCGTCAAGGGCGCTCCTTCGTCGCGTCGGCTACGCCGATTGCGCTTCGCTCCACCCTTGACCCCCGACCCTCCACCGCAAGTGCATCTTCGGGGGGGCGGCCGGGGGG
>NZ_JTIY01000001.1:2833491-2834589 GCF_000818175.1 Streptomyces sp. AcH 505 | reverse complement strand
GGCTCCACGGACCAGACCGGCCGTCGTGACGGGTGCTTGGCCGACTGCGGGTGCCACGCACCAGTTGCATGGGGGGACTCGGCCCGGCTCGGCGTCCGCCCCCACCGGGGAGCGGCTGAGACTCATGCCCCGCTGGTCACCCTGGGTGGTTGGCCGAGGCAGCGGGCCGGTGGGTGGGGCGGGTGTGACTGGAGTGACGGGAGCTGGCCCGTGGGGCTCCGATCCCACGCCTTTTGCGTGGGTGGTTGCGTTGGGTGCGCTATGGGACACATCAGGCCGGTACTAGCCCCCGGCGGTGCGTCGGGTGTGACGGGAGTGACGGGGGATGACCCGTGGGACGGCCGTCGGACGCCTTATGCGTGAGTGGTTGCGCTAGGTGCGCCACGGGACGCATCAGGGTCCAATTCCGGTCCGGGGTTGGGACGAATGTGACTCGTGAGACGGGAGTGGTGGGTACGTTCCGCCTGTCAGACGAGGCGGATGCCCGGCGGCCCTGAGGCCCGGTCTCGGACGGCACGAGTGGGACATCAGCGCCCAACCGGGGCGCCGAAGGGACAGTCTGTGCACTCACCGACCCAACGGGGCCCACCGACGGCTCACTTCCGCCCCACCAGTCACACCCACCCCACAGCCGGGGCCTCCCACCGGCTTGATGCGCCCTACCGCGCACCTAACGCAACACCCCACGCAAAAGGCACCCGATCCACACCCCAGGGCCATCCCCCGTCACCCCAGTCACACCCGACGCACCGCCAAAGGCTCGCACCGGCCTGATGTGCCCCGTGGCGCACCCAACGCAACCACCCACGCAAAAGGCGCCCGATCGCCGTCTCAGTAGCCACTTATCATCACCCCAGTCACACCCGCCCCACCCACCGGCCCGTTGCCCGGCCCAACTTCTCCCGCCAGCAGGCCATCCCGCCCCTCACCCACTCCCAGTGACCAGCGGGGCATGAGTCTCAGCCACTACCCGGTGGGGGCGGACGCCGAGCCGAGCCGAGTCCCCCCATGCAACTGCCGCGTGGCACCCGCACCCGGGCAAGCACCCGCCACCACTCCCGGGCCTCCCCCGTGGAGCCCCCCGGCCGCCCCCCCTCA
>NZ_JTIY01000001.1:2821226-2833466 GCF_000818175.1 Streptomyces sp. AcH 505 | reverse complement strand
CCATGCGCCCTGACACGGACCAGCGGGGCATGAGTCTCAGCCGACCACCGGCGGGGGTGGACGCCGAGGCGGCCCGAGTCCCCCCATGCAACTGCCGCGCGGCACCCGCACCCGGCAAAGCACCCGCCACCACGAGCCCAGCTCCCCCGTGGAGCCCCGGCCCACGCCGCCCTAACCCCCGCCCCCGTCCCCCCCGTCCCGGCTTCGTCCCCCCGTACCCGTACAGCCACGTCTTCCATACCCCGGCGAGGTTCTTGCCCGACTCCTGTTCCGCGTACGACGTGAAGTCCGCCGTCGACGCGTTGCCGTGGCGGTGCTTCTGCGGCCAGTCGCGCAGGATGCGGAAGAACGTCGCGTCTCCCACCGCCAGTCGGACCCGTTGGAGCACCATCGCGCCCCGGCCGTAGACCGGAGGCTGGGAGACGTCGGCCGCCGAGCGGGGGCGGGCCGGGGGGAACGTCCAGTTCGTGTTGTCGGCGTATGCCTCGTCGAAGCTTTCGGCGACCGGTTTGTGGTCCGTCCTCTCGCTCCAGAGCCATTCCGCGTACGTCGCGAACCCCTCGTTCAGCCACATGTCCCGCCATGACTTCGGGGTCACCGAGTCGCCGAACCACTGGTGGGACAGTTCGTGCACCAACGTGCTGACATCCGTCGGGCCCGGCAGGAACGGCCTGGTCTGCGTCTCCAGGGCGTACTGCGCGTCTTGCTCGCGGCCGATGATCACGCCCGTCGACGAGAAGGGATACGGACCGAACATCCGCTCCTCCCACTTCACGATCCCGGGCAGCGCCGCCAGCAGCCCCGCGCTCTTCTTCGCCACCGCCGGATCGACCGCGGTGAACGTCGGGACCGTGGGACCGGTCCCTCCCGTCCGGTGTGTCTCGTACGGACCGATGGCCACGGTCGCCAGGTAGCTCGCCATCGGCTCGGGCGAGTGCCAGCTGAAGGCCGTACGTCCCCCGCCGACGCGGGCGGTGCGCGTCAGCTCGCCGTTGGAGACCGCCGTCAGTCCGTCAGGGACGGTCACCCGGACGTCGTACGTGGCCTTGTCGCTCGGGTGGTTGTTGCCGGGGAACCACGCCATCGACCCCGTCGGCTCCCCCAGCGCCGCCACCCGCCCGCCGGTTCTGAGCCAGCCCTCGGCCGAGCCGTCCGCGTCGGTGATCCGCTTCGGTACGCCGGAGTACCGCACGACCGTCACGAACGTGCTCCCCCGCTTCAGCCCGCGCGCCGGCCGCAGGGTCAGCTCACTGCCCGCCCGGCTGTTCGCGGCGCGCTCGCCGCCGACCGTCGTGGAGGTGACCGTCATCCCGGCGAGGTCGAGGTTGAACGCGCTCAGGTCCTGGGTGGCGCGGGCGGTGATCTCCGCCGTACCGGTGAGCCGGCCGCTGTGCGGGTCCCAGTCGAGGGTCAGCCCGTAGTGCCGGACGTCGTAGCCGCCGTTGCCCAGCCCCGGGAAGTACGGATCCCCCACCCCGGCCGCCCCGGGCCTGCCGCGCACATCGCCGCGCGAGGAGGCGCCGGTGGGCGACGGACCCGTACAGGAGACGGACCCGGCCAGCAGCGCCGCCACCGCCACGAAGAGCGCGGCGCTGCGGCGCGTAGCGGAACAAGCACTGTCACGGCGGACGGCGGACCTCCCTCGCGCGGAACGACAGCGTCAGCCTAGCGTTTCCGCAGGTGAGGGGCTGGGCGCCAGGGGCAGGGCGGGGGCGTGACACCATCGGGCCGTGCTCGACATCGGCTACTCCCTCTCCCGTCGCTTCCCCGATCCTCCGCAGACCGACTACCGCCTCGCCGACGTCCGGGCGCTGCGGCACGACCTCTTCTGCGGGGACGTGTATCTCGCCGACACCGGCGCCGACCGGGAGGTGTCCACCGCCTGGGGATGGGTGCCGGTGCTGGACTTCGCGTGGGCGCTGTGTGACATCGTCGAGCAGCTCGACCGCGATCCGCGCGGCAGCCGGGCCGCCAAGCCGCAACATGCCGAGCTGGACTTCACCGAGTCGGCGGACCGCATGCTGTTCATGCGGCGGTTCGGGCTCGTGGACGTGGAGGCGGACTGGATGCCGGGCGACGAGCCGCCGCTGACGTTCAGTCACCGCCTGCTGCGCCGTGAGGCGCGCGACTTCCTGCACGATCTGGTCGCCGATCTCTCCGACATGCACGAGGGTCTCGCCGGCAACCCGATCGTCTGGGACCTGCAGTCCCGCTTCCCGCGCGTCTGAACGCCGACTCGACACGCGCCTCGACTCACTTCTCGACACGCCGTCACCACACGTCTCGACGCCTCCGAAGCCGCCGTAATCATCGGAATCCACGACTCCGAATCGTCCTCAATCACTCCACCCCACACCCCTGACCAGGCACGACGCACGCGCTTTCAAATCCTTCACAAAGTGGTCACAGACTCCCCTCAGCGATTCCGCGTTCATAGGACATACATCAGGCCCTCTCGGGCAGACGATGACTGCCCAGGTGCTGCCGGGAAGCGTGAACCGCTTCCTCCCCCCACAAACGGCGTACCTGCGGAGCACCGCGAAGGCCCCGACCCATCCCCCCAGGTCGGGGCCTTCGAAAATCCCCGGGCCCGTCGGACCTCGTCCGAGGGACAGGGATCTCACACCCCGTCCTCCACGCGCACCCCTATCTGCGCCGCGAACGCCGGAGCCAGATACAGCAGTTGGGCCGAGCTGATCACCGCTCCCGACAGCCGGTCCAGGCCCCGCGCGATGTCCAGCTCCGCGACCGTCCGCAGATCGACGTCCTTCAGCCGAGCGGCCGTCAGGTCGACGCGCCGCAGGACGCAGTCGCGGAACTCGACGCGCTCCAGCTCGGCCCCGCCGAAGTCCGGCTCGGCCAGCACACAGCCCTCGAACACCACGTCCTTCAGCTTCGCCTTGCGCAGATTCAGATAGTCGATCTTGCCGCCCTTGATCAGCACCCGCTCCAGCACGGCGCCGTGCAACTGCACCCCGCCCAGCCGCGCGTCCAGCACCTCCACATCGCGCAGCGAAGCCCCCGCGAGGTCCGTGCCGACCCCGCGCACCCCGCTCAGTACGGAGTCGATGAACCGGGCGCGGACGAACGACGTCTCGTCCAGGGCGCACTCGCGCAGCGCGCAGTCGATGAACCGGGCGCCTGCGCCCTCCTGGCCCGCCAGATCCAGGTCTCTGAACTCCAGCCCGTCGTAGTCACCGTCCGGCTCAAGACCACCCCCGTACGGGGACAGCGGCGGCAGCCGCACCTCGGCCCGCCGCACTTCCACCCGCCGCGCCTTCGCCGGTCCGCCGTTCGTTTTTCGTGCCATGCCCCCATCGTTGCGCACGCCACTGACAACGAGGTCGGCAGCGACCGCGGGACAGCGTGACAACACGACAGATACCCGTACCCGCGCGATGTCACATCCCCGCCCTCCCGGCCGTCCTATGTCCAGCACCGTCCCAGCACCGTGCCCAACACCGAGCAACCGGACCAGGTAGGAGCGACGCGTCATGAATCGCATCAGCGTCATCGGTGGGGGCCTCGCCGGCCTCACCGCCGCCATCACCGCCGCCGAGGGAGGCGCCCGGGTGACCCTGTACGAGGCCCATCACACCCTCGGCGGCCGGGCCCGTACCGCCGAAGGCCCCTACCTCACCAACGAGGGGCCGCACGCCCTCTACAACCGCGGCCCGCACTGGTCCTGGCTGCGGCAGCGCGACCTGCTCGGGCCGGTCGCCGCCGTACCTCTGCGCGAGGGCTCCCGCTTCCGCTTCCACCGCGGCGGCGCCCTGCGCAGGACCCCGCCCCTCAGCCTGCTGCGGCTGACCCGGCGTCCCGTCGAAGAGGCCCCGGTCGACACCTCCTTCACCGAGTGGGCCTCGGCCGTCGCCGGCCCCCGCGCCGCGCGTGCCGCCGCCCACTACGCCGCCGTCGCCCTCTTCCACCACGACCCCGGGGCGCTGTCCGCCCGCTTCGTCCAGGAGCGGCTGCGCCGCGCCGCCGCTCTGCCGCCCGAGGCGCACTTCCCCGTCGGCGGCTGGGGCCAGATCGTCGAACGGATGGCGGCGCGCGCCTGGAACCTGGGCGTCCGGATGGAGACGACCGTACGGATCGACGCCGTCCCCGACGACACCCCGGTGATCGTCGCGACGTCGATGGACGCGGCCCGCCGGCTCGTCGGGGACGACAGCCTGCACTGGACGAGCGGCCGTACCGTACTGCTCGACCTCGCGCTGCGCTCCCGCAAGGGCGAGCCCTTCGTCATCTCGGACCTGGAAGCGCCGGGCTGGCTGGAGCGGTTCACCGCGCAGGATCCGTCCGTGGCGCCCGCCGGTGAGCAGCTGCTCCAGGGGCAGTTCCCGATCGGTCCCGGTGAGTCGAGGGCGGCCGGCACCGCTCGCGCCGAGGCCCTGCTCGACCTGGGGTTCCCCGGCTGGCGCGAGCGCACCGTATGGCGGCGCGACGCCCTCGCGACCGGCCGTACCGGCGCCGTCGACCACCCGGGCACCACGTGGCGCGACCGGCCCGCCATCGACCGCGGGCGGGGGCTCTATCTGGCGGGCGACCAGGTGGCGGCGCCCGGGGTGCTCTCGGAGGTGTCGTTCAACAGCGGCATCACCGCCGCTTCACTGGCGCTCCGGCATCTCGCGCGGCGGACCCATCTGGCGCAGCTTGACCTCAAGCGCGCTTGAGGTCGGAGGGTGGTGCGTGATCCGGAAGCCCGGCCGAACCGCTCGGCCGAACCGCCCGGCCGAACCCCGGCCGCACGGTCACGCCGAACCGCCCGGCCGAACCCCAGGGAGCCCGCCATGCACGCCATCGTCCTCCACGCCTTCGGCCCCGCCGAGAATCTCCGCTACGAGCGCACCGACGACCCCGTACCCGCCCCCGGCCAGGTGCGTATCGCCGTCGCGGTCGCCGGCGTCCATCTGCTCGACACGGCCCTGCGCCAGGGTATGGCCGGCCCTGGTCCCCGCCCCGTCCCCACCGAACTGCCCACCATCCCCGGCCGTGAGGTCGCGGGCACGGTCGATGCGCTCGGCGAAGGTGTCGACGCGAGCTGGCTCGGCAAGCGCGTCGTCGTCCATCTGGGCATGGTGCCCGGCGGCTACGCCGAACTCGCCGTCTGCGACGTGACCCGGCTGCACGCCGTGCCGGACGGGCTCGACGAGGCCGAGGCCGTCGCCATGATCGGCACGGGCCGTACGACGCTGGGCATCCTGCAGTTCACCGACCTCGGTCCGGACAGCACCGTCGTCGTCACGGCGGCGGCCGGCGGGATCGGCACCCTCCTGGTCCAGTACGCGAAGAACGTGGGCGCCACCGTCGTCGGCCTGGCCGGCGGCCCCGCCAAGGTCGCCAAGGTCGCCGCCAACGGCGCCGATCTGGCCGTCGACTACACGGCCCCCGACTGGGCGGCGCAGGTCAAGAACTTCCTCAGAGCCGGCGAAGGCAACGGCGAGAACGACCGCAAGGGCGCCACGATCGTGTACGACTCCGTCGGCGGCCCCACCGCGCTCGCCGCCGTCGACCTCCTCGCCACGGGCGGCCAGCACGTCGTCTTCGGCTGGTCCGGCCAGGGCATCCAGGACGGGCAGCCGTTGGCCTTCACCGCCGACGACCTCGCCGCGCGCGGCATCACCTCCCGTAACGTCCTCGGCCCCCCGATGGTCCAGAAGGCGGGCGGCGACCTGCGCGTACTCGAAGCGCGCGCGCTCGCCGACGCGGCAGCCGGCCGGGTGCGCCCCGCCGTACAGCGCTTCCCGCTGGCCGAAGCCGCTCTGGCGCACCGGTCGCTGGAGACGCGGGCGACGACGGGCAAGGTCGTCCTGGAACCGGGCCGCAGCCGCAGCCGGGCCTGACGGCTCCGCCGGGGGCCGTGGCGGCGGGCGCCGCGCGGGCGAACACCGACAATCCATGGTGTTCTGGGCAAAAGGTGCTCTGCGTAGAAGCCCAGCCCCTGCCGCGGCAGAGGCCGCTGTCCACAGTGGAGGAATACCCCGATGAGCGATCCGGCGACCTCCGGCGCACAGCCCGGCCCCCGCCCCGGTTCCCAGACCGGCAGTACGTCCGACGCCACGTCCGGCACCCCGTCCTACACCTCGTCCGGCTCCCAGCCCGGTTCCCGGCCCGGCGCCCCGCAGCAGGGCTCGGGGGACCAGCCGGACGCCCACCGGTGGTGGGCGCTGGCCGTCATCGCGACGGCGCAGCTGATGGTCGTGCTCGACGCGACCATCGTGAACATCGCGCTCCCCTCCGCCCAGCGCGATCTCGGCCTGACCAACGGCAACCGGCAGTGGGTCATCACCGCGTACACCCTCGCCTTCGGCGGGCTGCTGCTGCTCGGCGGCCGGATCGCCGACCTCGTCGGCCGTAAGCGCACCTTCATCATCGGCCTGATCGGCTTCGCCGCCGCCTCCGCGATCGGCGGTGCGGCGCAGGGCCCCGAGATGCTGTTCGCGGCGCGTGCCCTGCAAGGCGTCTTCGCCGCGCTGCTCGCACCGTCCGCGCTGTCCCTGCTGACCACGACCTTCACCAGCGGCCCCGAGCGCGCCAAGGCCTTCGGCATCTTCGCGGCCATCGCGGGTGCGGGATCGGCGATCGGGCTGCTGTTCGGCGGCATCCTCACCGAGTACCTCGACTGGCGCTGGTGCCTGTACGTGAACGTGCCGATCGCGGCGCTCGCCGTCGTCGGCGCCGTGCTGCTCCTCAGCGACCGGGAGGGCGCCAAGGGCGCGCATCTCGACATCCCGGGCGTCATCCTCGGCTGCGGCGGTCTGGTGGCCATCGTCTACGGTCTCAGCGAGGCGGAGTCCGACGGCTGGACGTCCTCGCTCGTGCTGACGATGTTCGCCATCGGCGTCGTGGCGCTCTGCGCGTTCACGTGGTGGCAGACCCGCTCCCCCGGGCCGCTGCTGCCGCTGCACATCGTGCGGGACCGCAACCGCGGCGGCTCCATGATCGTCATGGGTCTGACGACCATCGGCCTGTTCGGCGCGTTCCTGTTCATGACGTTCTTCCTGCAGAACATCCTCGGCTACTCGCCGCTGCGGACCGGGCTCGCGTTCCTCCCGATGTCGGCGGCGCTCATCATCGGTTCGACGCAGATCTCCGCCCGGCTGCTGCCGCACGTGCCACCGCGCTTCCTGCTGGTGCCCGGTCTGCTGCTGGCCTCCGGCGGGCTGTTCAGCCTGCGGTTCATCGACACCCACTCCAGCTACCCGTCGCACATCCTGCCCGGGACGCTGCTGCTGGGCCTCGGCCTCGGTCTCGTCTTCATGCCGGCCATCTCCACCGGCACGGCGGGCGTCCCGCCGCGGGACTCGGGTGTCACGTCGGCGACGATCAACACCGCCCAGCAGGTCGGCGGCTCCATCGGTACGGCGCTGCTCAACACGATCGCGACGACCACCACCGCCACGTACCTGACGAGCCATCTCGCCGCCGCGGCCCGCGAGGGCGGGCTCACCCCGGCGGCGAAGCACCAGATCGTCAACACCGGTACGGTCCACGGCTTCACCGTGGCCATCACATGGGCGTCGATCATCCTGCTGGGCGCCGCGGTCATCGGGGCCCTGATGGTCAACGCCAAGTCGCCCAGCAGCCGCGAGGCGAGCGAGCCGGCGGCGGTGTCGGGCTAGGTCGTGTCCGCGCGACAGGTCCTAGGACCTGTCGTCCGGCTCCTGCCGGGCTCCCAGCGCGGTCAACGCGTCGTCCGTCAGCCGGAACACCGTCCACTCGTCCTGCGGGAGCGCCCCCAGCGACCGGTAGAAGGCGATGGACGGCTCGTTCCAGTCCAGCACCGACCACTCCAGGCGTTCGTACCCGCGCTCGGCGCAGATCCGGGCCAGCTCGCGCAGCAGCGCCTTGCCGTAGCCGTGGCCGCGCGAGCCGGGCCGTACGTACAGGTCCTCCAGGTAGATCCCGTGCACCCCGCGCCAGGTCGAGAAGTTCAGGAACCAGAGCGCGAAACCGACCGGCTCCCCCTCGGGCGTCTGCGCGATGTGCGCGAAGGCGGCGGGCCGCTCGCCGAACAGCGCCTCGTGCAGCTGCGCCTCCGTTGCGCGTGCCTCGTCCAGTGCTTTCTCGTACTCGGCGAGTTCACGGACCATCGCGTGGATGGCCGGGACGTCGGCGGGTGTGGCGTCACGAATCATGCCCGCAGCCTGCCCGATCGACCGCCGGGCGCGCCACCCGACGTCCGGCGGCGGCTCCTGGCCGCCGGCGCGGGGCGAGCAGCGCCCGTGCCACGTACTCCTGGTCCGGTCCCAGCCGTCCCTCCCCGCCCGTCCACTTCCACAGCGCGATCTGCAGCACCCGCGCCAGCGTCCAGGCGCCTGCCCGCTGCCGGTCGAGCCCCATGACCTCCGTCATCAGGTCGAACCGCCACCGCACGTCGGCCGCCTCGAAACGGTTGTGGAGCGCGGGCAGCAGCTCGAAGCCGGGGTCGCCGGCAAGGGGTTTCGGGTCGATCGCCAGCCAGGGCGCGCGCTCGGCCGCCAGTACGTTGTCGAAGTGCAGGTCCCAGTGGAGCAGCCGGTCGCCGGGCTCGCCCGCCACTTCGCGTACGGCCGCCGCGCAGTCCGCGAGCAGCCGCCGCTCGCCGGGGTCGTCGACCGCCCGCAGGACGCCGGGCACGCGCTCCAGCATCCGGGCCACGATGTCGCCGAGCGTCCGCAGCCCCGCCGGGGCCGGGACCGCCGTCAGCCGGGCCAGCGTCCCGGCGATGATCCGCACCGCCTCGCGGATCTCGACGCGCGACAGGTCACGGGACGGGTCGAGCGCTTCGAGCAGCAGCGTCCCCGTCGCCCCGTCGTACTCCAGCAGCCGTACGGCGCCCTCGCCACCCCAGGCGCGCAGCGCGACCGGCTCGCCGGCGGTTTCGTCGTCCAGGATCTGCAGCTTCAGCACGGCGGGCACCCCGTCCGCGCGCGTCACCGGCAGCACCAGCGCGCACATGCCGTACATCGAGGGCCCCGTCACCCGCAGCCGCCACCGGTCGAGGAACCGCGCCGCCCGGTCCGGCAGTTCGGCGATGAACGCGCGGCCCGCGGCGCCCTGGTACCTCGTCTGGGTCGCGACCAGCTCCGCAGGAATGTCCAGCACGGCCTCGATCCTACGTACGGGCACCACCCAGGTACGGGCACCACCCAACCGGCACTCCTGGACACAACTACCTGCACAGGTGTACGAACACCCACATGAGCAGCACGATCAACGGCGGCATTTCCTTCTGGTACGCGCAGGACGGCGTCCCTGCCCCACGGGAACCACTCCCCGGTGACGCGACGGCCGACGTCTGCATCGTCGGCGGCGGCTACACCGGTCTCTGGACGGCGTACTACCTGAAGAAGGCCGTCCCCTTCCTCAACATCACCGTCCTCGAAGCGAAGTTCTGCGGGTACGGCGCTTCGGGGCGCAACGGCGGCTGGCTCTACAACGGGATCGCGGGCCGTGACCGGTACGCCAAGCTCCACGGTCACGAGGCCGCCGTACGCCTCCAGCGGGCCATGAACGACACGGTCGACGAGGTCGTGCGCGTCGCGGCCGAGGAGAAAATCGACGCCGACATCCACCAGGGCGGTGTGCTGGAGGTCGCGTACACCCCGGCCCAGCTCAGCCGGCTCAGGGACTACCACTCCGTGGAGATCGCCTTCGGCGAGACCGACCGGGTGCTGCGCGGCGCCCGCGAGACGGCGGAACGGGTCAGGGTCACCGGAGCCGTCGGCTCGACGTGGACCCCGCACGGCGCGCGGCTGCACCCCGTCAAGCTGGTGAAGGGGCTGGCCGCCGCCGTCGAGGCGCTGGGCGTCACCATCCACGAGTCGACGCCCGTGACGGAAATCAAGCCCAAGCACGCGACCACCCCGTACGGCACCGTCCGCGCCCCGTACATCCTGCGCTGCACCGAGGGGTTCACCGCCGGGATCAAGGGCGCGCACCGCACCTGGCTCCCCATGAACTCGTCGATGATCGCGACCGAGCCGCTGCCCGCCGCGCTCTGGGACACCATCGGCTGGAACGGCCGCGAAACCCTCGGCGACATGGCCCACGCGTACATGTACGCGCAGCGCACCGCCGACGACCGCATCGCGCTCGGCGGGAGGGGCGTCCCGTACCGCTTCGGCTCGAAGACCGACAACGACGGGCGCACGCAGGCCGCCACCATCGAGGCGCTGCGCGAGATCCTGGTCCGCTTCTTCCCCACCACGGCGGGCGTCCGGATCGACCACGCCTGGTCGGGGGTGCTCGGCGTGCCGCGCGACTGGTGCGCGACGGTCACGCTCGACCGCGCCACCGGGCTCGGCTGGGCGGGCGGTTACGTCGGGTCGGGCGTCGCGACCACCAACCTCGCCGCCCGTACGCTGCGCGATCTGATCCAGCAGGACAGCGGCCAGTCGGGGCCCACCGAACTGACCACACTGCCCTGGGTCAACCACAAGGTGCGCAAGTGGGAGCCGGAGCCGTTGCGCTGGCTCGGCGTCCACGGCATGTACGCGGCGTACCGCACCGCGGACCGGCGCGAGTCCACTGCCCGTACGACGACGACGCACGGCATCGCACGGGCGGCGGACCGGATCTCGGGGCGCTGAGACCGCCCGGTCAGCGGGAGTGACGGATGGCCGGGGCCGTCACTCCACCTCTATGCCGAAGTCCGTGACCAGCTGCTCAAGTCCGCCCCGGTAGCCCTGTCCGCCCGGTACGAAGTCCCAGTCGCCGCTCGCACGGCGGCGGAACGACCCCAGCACCAGCGCGGTCTCGCCGGGGCGGCCGTCCGAGACGTCCAGCCGGTCCAACTCGGCGCCTGAGGTGTCCCGCAGCCGGATTCCGGCGTCCGTGAAACCCGACAGGTCGGCCTCCGGGTTCACCACCGGATCCACGGCGGCCACGAGTACGAGCCGGTCGGCGCCTCCCGGCAGCCCGTCGAAGCCGACCCGGATCGCGGCGCGGTCCCCTGACGTGGCGGGGACCATCCTGACCGAACCGTCAGGTGTGCGGGCGTTGTTGAAGAACACGAAGTGGTCGTCGCTCAGCACCCGGTTCCCCCGGCACACCAGCGCGCACACGTCGAGCTGTACCGGTCCCGCCCAGGTCATACCGAGGGTGTTGAAGTCACCACCCCCGTCGGAAGCCACACCGTCGCCGTCGGAAGCCACACCGTCGGCGTCCGACGCCGCAGCACCGTCGGACCCCGCCCCCGCCCCGTCGCCCAACCGCCCCCGCAGCCCGTGCTGATGCAGCAGCTCCACCAGTTCCGCGCCGGACACCAGTGTCAGCGGCTTGCCGTTGGCGAAGGTGTACGAGCCGGGGCCGAAGCCCGAAGTCGTCACCAGCACACCCTTGTTGGCGCCCGCGCCCTGCACCGTGCCGTACAGGTCACGCACCGCCGTCGGCGGCACGGTGTTGCGGTACCGCTTCACCTGCACAATGATCTTCCCGCCGCTGATCGGGTCCGGGTCAAGGGCGTCCACATCCACCCCGCCGTCGTTCGACCGCTGCGTCATCAGCGCCTGCATGCCGCGCGCCCGGAACAGCTCGGCCACCAGACGCTCGAACTCCACCGGGTCCATCGCCAGCAGATCCGGCTCCTGGCCGCCGCCGTGCGACACCACCCCCGAACCCACCTGATCGGGGAAGCGCGGGGGCCGTACGGCGGCCCGCTGGTCCGGGCGCGCCGACAACTGGCCGCGCAGCGCCTCCGTCACACAGTCCACCGCACTGACCAGCTCCAGGTTCAACGCGTCGAAGTCGGTGCGCTCGGCTGAGACAGACGCCAGATACACCCGCGCCTCCTGGCCAGTCGCGGGGTCGAAGTCGTCGACGAAGCCGTTCACGACGACCGACCGCACCGTACGGAACTCGTCCGCCACGAAGAGGTCCCGCACCACCAGCAGCACACACTGCGCCAACACCCCCCGGTACAGGGCGCGTCGCTGGGTCACAGGACGTGCGGTCTCCTTCTCCTGGTCCTGACTCGGCACGAACCGCACCGACTTCACCTCGGGCACCACGTCGAAGCCGGGCAGCTCCCAGTCCAGCACCAGCTGCCCCGCCGCCCGGTCGAAGGCGGCCGACACCTGGCGCGGAAACCCCTCGGGCCAGGCGGTCGACGCGTACAGCGCGGCGGAGAAGTAGTCCACGACCGCCTCGGGCTCACCGTCCCGCAGGGCCGAAGCCATCGTGGCGACGCCCGCGTTGTGCGCGCGTACCTCGGCCAACTGCCCGCCCGCCCAGGCGTCGTACTGCTGCCGGTAC
>NZ_JTIY01000001.1:2817688-2821115 GCF_000818175.1 Streptomyces sp. AcH 505 | reverse complement strand
GTCCGGCATGGGTACGGGGAACGCCAACTGGCCCGGTGCGAAAGGCTCGACGTCGGCCGCGCGCGACAGCGCCGACGTACGGAAGGCAGGCGCCCGGCAGCCCGCGACCAGCAGCCCCTCCAACGCGGCCACGCGTGCGTCCAGTTCGGCCGTACGGCGCTGCGCCTCCGCCTCCCGCTGCCGCCGGTACTCCGCCTGCTGCTCCCGGTTGGCCCGCGCCGCGTCCCGCGCGTACGCCCGCTGCTGCCGCTCGTACTCCCGCTGCTGCTGGGTGGCGGAGCGTATCCGCGCCTCCTGCTGCCGCTGCTGCTGTCGCTGCGCCTCGGCCCAGACCCCCACCAGGCCGCTGGAACGACGACTCATATGGCCACACCTCTCCCCACCCGCCCACACCCGAAAGGCAATTGTCCCGGACACCGACGGTCTCTCGGAACGAGCCGTCGCCGATCTTCTGGGCCGAGCCGCCGCCCCGGGCTTGACGGTGTCGCTCCCGCTGTGCGAACTTTCACTAGTCAATTAGTGAAAGGGGCCCTCGCCGGTGGCCGAGCAACGACTTGAGTACCGCATCGACCGGCGCAGCGGCGTCCCCGCGTACCTCCAGATCGTCCAGCAGACCGAGCAGGCACTGCGGCTGGGACTCCTCGAACCCGGGGACAAACTCCCCACCGCGCGCGAGGTCGTCGAGGCCACGGCCATCAACCCGAACACCGTGCTGAAGGCGTACCGCGAGCTGGAACGCGCCGGCCTGGTCGAGGCGCGGCGGGGCGTGGGCACCTTCATACTCGCCACGCTCGGCGACACCGGCGCCGAGTCGGCCTTACGGGCGGCACTGGACGACTGGGCCCGCCGGGCCCTGGCGGCCGGCGTCGACCGCGAGGGCGCGGCCGCGCTCCTGACGGCAGTACTGGACCAGCATTTCCCGGCCGAACACTCCCCAGCCGAACACTCCCCGGCGGAAAACTCCCCGGCCGAACATCTCCCGAAGGGGGAGCAGTGAGTATCACCAGCGGCGCTCCGGCCGTGATCGAGGCGGACGGTCTCGCCGTGAGCTACGGCCGTGGCCGCCGCGCCACCCGCGCCCTGGAGGGCTGCTCCTTCCGCGTCCCCGTGGGCAGCGTCTGCGCGCTGGTCGGCCTCAACGGCGCGGGGAAGTCCACCCTCCTGCGGATCGCCGCCGGTCTCGCCCGGCCCACCGGCGGCAGCGTCACGGTCCTCGGCGCCACCCCCGGCACGCACCGCGGCCGGGTCGGCTATCTGGACCAGCACCAGCCGCTCTACGCGTATCTCTCCGTCGCCGACACCCTCGCGCTGGGCGCCGACCTCAACGCCGCCCGCTGGGACGCGGCGTACGCGGCCGGGATCGTCGAGCGGGGCGGCCTCGACCCCAAGCGCAAAGTCCGCGACCTGTCCGGTGGGGAGCGCACGAGGGTGGCCCTCGCGCTCGCCCTGGGCAAGCGGCCCGACCTGCTGCTGCTGGACGAACCGATGGCCGACCTCGACCCGCTCGCCCGGCGGGAGTTGATGGGGCTGCTGCTGTCCGACGCGGCCGAACACGGCACCAGCATCCTGCTCTCGTCCCACATAGTCGCCGAACTCGACGACGCCTGCGACCACTTGCTGCTCCTCGGCAACGGCAGGGCCCACCTGGGCGGTTCGGTCGACGCGCTGCTCGCCGCACACGCCGTGGTCACCGGCCGGGACACCGGCCTGGCTCCGCACACGGTGGTCGAGTCACGCACCACCGGCCGTGGCCGCACCGCGCTGATCCGCCCGTGTGGACCGCTCGCCGACACCTGGGACTCCGCGCGACCGACGCTGGACGAGCTGCTCGTGGCCCACCTCCGCAACCCGGACGCACCGGCGTTCCTCACCCCGGACATGAGCGCGCCGGATCCGAGCGAGCACGCCGGCGAGCACGCCGCAGCCGGGACCACCGACAACCGCCCCTCACAAGGACTCCTCACATGACCGCACCCGCCGCCACCGTCCCCACCACGCGGGAAGACCGCCCCGCGGGCCGCCCTTCGCGGCGCGCGCTGCTCAGGTCGGAACTGCGCCTGCACCGCAGCGCGTTGTGGATCTGGGCCGGGTACGCGATCGTCACCGCGGGGCTGCTGCTCTGGCTGTGCGGGCCGGGGGCGAGCGGCACGCAGAAGGCCTTCGACCGGTTCGGCTACGCCGGGGTGCAGGAGGACGCCTGGAGCGGCGGGGCGTTCAGCACCGTCCTCTCCGGCACGTACAACGACCTCTTCTACGACCCGGCCACGCTGATGGCTCTCGCGTCGTTCGCCCTCGCGCTGTTCGCGGCAGGACCGCTGATCGCCCGCGAGCTGGAGAGCGGCACCCACAAACTCGCCTGGTCGCAGTCCATATCCCCGGCCCGCTGGCTCGCCGCCAAACTCGCCGTCCCCGCCGTCGTCGTCGTCCTGACCACGGCCGTACTGGTCGGCCTGTACCGGCTCGTCTGGTCAGCCCACAGCAATCTGCTGCTCGCCGGCTTCCCGCCCCGCCGGCTGTACTTCTCCGTCGGCCTCGCCACCGTCGCCGTACCGCTGCTCTCCCTGGCCGTCGGCGCGCTCTGCGGCCTCCTGCTGCGCCGCACGGTGCCGGCCATGGTCGCCGCAGGCGTGGTGCAGTACGCGATCACGGCCGTCCGCAGTGGCACCTGGCCGTTCCAGCACACCTACGGGGTGCCCGAACTCTCCGTCCACAGCAGGGCGATCACCAGGTCCGGCGCCCGGATCGCCGACCCGGAGTGCTACGACAACCTGCGCTGCCTCGCCAACCACGACGTGGTCGGCTTCACCCGCCGCTACCTGCCGTCCGACGACTACTGGCCCCGCCAGCTGACCGAGACGGGCATCCTTCTCGCGCTGACCGCGCTCGCGGTCGCCGCCGCCTTCTGGGCGCTGAAGCGCCGTACCGTCTGAACGGTCAGCAGGCCCAGCCCTGTTGACGTCAGGGCGCGCTCGGGTCGGCGATCAGGTCCGCGATGTCCTGCGGACTCCACTCGCCCGCGGCGCCCGGGCAGCTCGCCAGGTAGACGGCGATGTCGGCCACGTCCCAGGCGCCTGCCTCCACGAGCCCGGCGGCCAGGTGCCTGACGTAGGCGGCGGACGGCTTGTTCCACGCGACGTCGTGCACACTCCACGGAGCGGTGAAGGTGAGCGCGGGCGAGCCGTCCACACTCCCCGGACACAACAGCGTCTCGTACCGTCCGGGCCCGAGCACCGACCGGCCTCGCTCCAGCACCTCGGTCAGATCCAGGTCGGCGCCCGGGGCCCGGTACATCTCCTGGGCCGCGATGTCGGAGAACTGCTCGGCGGTGACCAGATGCGCGCGCGCCGGTACGCGCCGCCGGCCGGCCGGATCGTAGAAGGCCCGGCCGCCCGTCCACACCACCGACTCGGTGGCGAAGTACATGCAG
>NZ_JTIY01000001.1:2816006-2817663 GCF_000818175.1 Streptomyces sp. AcH 505 | reverse complement strand
GTCCCGGCAGCCGGGGTACGTCGCGGCGGTGCCCGGCGGCCGGCCCCCGGCGATGTAGTAAGTCAGCCGGTCCAGATGCATGTTGGAGCCGTACGAGACGTACCAGACGCGCGCCGCCGACCCGCTCGCGCCGCGCCACGCTCCGATGGCACTCAGGTCTTCCGTCATGACTCTTCCGGCGTGGTTCTTCCGGCCTGCTTCTTCCGGCCTGCTTCTTCCGGCGGGCTTCTGCCCTTCACACCATCGTAGATCCCGCGCACCCGGGTCTGCCGGACGACAACCCGCCAGACCGGGGCGACAGGGATCGTCTCGACCGACTCACACCAGGTGCGACACCGCGCGGATCGCCCCGTCGAAGGCCGCGTGCGTGTAACCGAACGCCTCGGCGTCGGAGTTCGCGATGGCGATCCGGCCGACCGGGCGCCGGGCCTTGGCGTAGGGGCGCTGCGACTCGGGCTGGAACACCGCCGGGTCGTCCAGGGAGTTGTACTCGTAGGCGTACCCGTGGGCCCAGCGGTTCACGGTGATGGCCGTGATGTCGCGGGCCGCGTCGAAGCCGTACTCGCCCAGCGAGCGGGACATCGAGTCGCGGATCTCGCGCTCGAAGTCCTCGAAGGGCATCTTGATCAGCGTCCGCCGACCGGCCTTGTGCTGCTCGCGGCAGATCAGGCCGGGAGAGTTCGGTGTCGACGTCAGGGACACCCGCCTGTTGCAACGGAATCCGTAATCTCAGTGTGGACGTTGAGGGATGCGGCGGTAGATGTCGTCGAGCAGGTTCCGCATCGCCATGCGGAAGATCTCGGCCTGGTGCTCACCGAGGAAGACGCTGTGCCCGAACACCTCCAGGACGACAAGTCCGTGCAGGTGGCCCCAGGCGCTGAGCAGCAGCGCCGTCGCGGGGGGCGGCAGGTTTCCCAGGCCGTAGTGCGGCAGTTGTTCCAGGTAGGCGTGGAGCGCCGGCGAGAGCGCGGAGGCATCGGCCGCCGCGAGTTGTTCGGGGGTGAAGCCGCCGAACAGTTCACGCTCGAAGATCGCGCTCATCCGGCGCGTCGCCTGCGTGGTCGGCCCTTCGACAGGCGCCGCGTAACCCCGTAGCGGAGTCCCGTAGAGGAGTTGGAAGTGCTCCGGGTGGGCAATGGCCCATCGACGGTAGCCCTCGGCGGCGACCACCAGCCGCGGCAGGCCGGGGGCGTCTGCGGCGACGTCCGACGCGTTGTCCACGGCGTGCTGTACGGCGTCGGCCAGGTCGTCGTACGCCTTCGTGACGAGCGTGGTGACGAGCGCGTCCCGGCTGGGGAAGTAGTGGTAGAGCGCCTGCACGGTCATCCCGAGGCTGCGGGCGACCGCCCGCAACGACAGGGCGCCGGGCCCGTGTTCGGCGAGATGGCGCTCCGCCGCGTCCACGATCTCCTGGGTGGCTGCGGCCCTGCGCCGCTCACGCAGGGAGGGCTGGACCATGGCGTTCTCCTCCGTAGGTCGCGAACGCTCCGGCGAGTAGGCCGAGTGCGCCCGAGTGTCAGAAAAATCTAACACTGCCAAATTTCCCGTCGGCTCACTAACGTCACTCGCGGCGACGAAGAGCGCGACAACTCCGGCTGTTTCGCGCCCCTTTCAGCGCTCGGAAACCCCCGTACGAAAACCAAAGGAGAAGGCGCGT
>NZ_JTIY01000001.1:2766084-2815981 GCF_000818175.1 Streptomyces sp. AcH 505 | reverse complement strand
GAGCGCGACAACTCCGGCTGTTTCGCGCCCCTTTCAGCGCTCGGAAACCCCCGTACGAAAACCAAAGGAGAAGGCGCGTGTTTGAACGCATAGCCGAACTGGCGATCCGCAGATCCCGGCTGGTACTCGTCGTCGCCGTCGTGGCTGTGGCTCTCATGGGCGCCTTGGGCTTCGGTGCGTTCGGCAAGTTGCTGGGCGGCGGTTACGACGACCCGGCCTCCCAGTCCGCCCGCGCCGGCAAGGTCATCGAGGAGAAGTTCGGCGGGGAGACGAACCTGATCCTGCTGGTCCGCACCTCCGAAGGACGCGTCGACGCCCCGGCGGCCCGGCAGGGCGGCGAGTCCCTGGTGGCCGAGCTCAAGAAGGAGAAGGACCTGGAGAACGTCGTCTCCTACTGGGAGACGGCCAGCCCCGACCTGCGCTCCAAGGACGGCCGCGAGGCCATGGTGCTCGCCCATGTGACGGGCAACGACACCGAGCGGGACGAGCACACCAAGAGCCTCGTCGAGGCGTACGCAGGACCGTACAAGGGCGGCCTCACCGTCCTGGCCGGCGGCGGCGCCGCCGTGACCAGCGAGATGGGCACGCAGTCGGCCGACGACCTGGCCCTCGCCGAGACCATCGCCGTCCCGATCACCCTCGTCCTGCTGCTCCTTGTCTTCGGCAGCCTGGTCGCGGCCTTGCTGCCGCTGGTGATCGGTGTCGTCGCCATCGCGGGCACGTTCGCCGAGCTGTACATCCTCGGCAGTGTCACCGACGTCTCCGTCTTCGCGATCAACCTGACCACCGCCCTCGGGCTCGGACTGGGCATCGACTACGCCCTGTTGCTGGTCAGCCGCTTCCGGGAACAGCTCGCGACAGGGGCGAGCGTGGACGACGCCGTCCGCCGGACGGTGAGCACCGCCGGCCGTACGATCGCGTTCTCCGCTGCGACCGTCGCGGCGGCGCTCGCCGCGCTCCTGGTCTTCCCGCAGTACTTCCTGCGCTCGTTCGGCTACGCCGGCATCGGTGTCGTCGTCATCGCCGCCATCAGCACACTGTTCATCATGCCCGCGCTGCTCGTCGTCCTGGGCCACCGCGTCAACAGCGGCCGGCTGCCGTGGGTCAAGCCTGAACGCACCACCTCCCGTACGCCGTTCTGGGGCCGGCTGGCCGGCACCGTCATGCGGCGCCCCGCGCTGACCGCGCTTCCCGTACTCGCCGTCCTGCTCGTCGCCGCAGGTCCGCTCCTCGGCATCACCTTCGGCACACCGGACGAGCGGGTGCTGCGCTCGGACGCCGAGAGCCGCCAGGTGTCGTCCGTACTGCAGGAGAAGTTCAACGGCAACGACGACGCCGCCCTCCACGTCGTCATCGACAAGCCCGTGGGCAAGGCGCCACTTGAGTCGTACGCGGCCGAACTGGCCGGTCTCAAGGGCGTCGTACGCGTCGAGACCAGCGCCGGAACCTACGGCGACGGCGCCGGCGACTCCGGCGGCGGCAACCCGGCGCTGGGCCGCGCTGACGCCCAACAGCTCAATGTCGTCAGCACCGTGACACCGAAGTCGGACGAGGCGCAGACCCTGGTCGGTACGGTGCGGGCGGTACCCGCACCCGCAGGGACACACTCCCTGGTGGGCGGGGCCGACGCCGAACTGGTCGACTCCAAGCACTCCATCGGCAGCCGCCTCCCGCTCGCCATCACCCTGGTCGCGCTGACCACCTTCCTCCTGCTCTTCCTGTTCACCGGCAGCATCACGCAGCCCCTGCGCGCGCTGCTCCTCAACATGATCAGCCTGGGCGCGACCCTCGGTGTGATGACCTGGATCTTCCAGGACGGCCACCTCTCCTCCCTGCTCGGCTTCACGGCGCAGCCCATGGACGTGTCGATGACCGTGCTGATGTTCTGCATCGCCTTCGGCCTCTCGATGGACTACGAGGTGTTCGTCACCAGCCGCATCAAGGAACTCCACGAGCAGGGCGAGGACAACGAGTCCTCCGTGACCAACGGCCTCGGTCACACCGGCCGTATCGTCACAGCGGCGGCCTGCCTGCTGGCGGTGAGCTTCTTCGCCTTCGGCACGGCCAAGCTCAGCTTCATGCAGATGTTCGGCCTGGGCAGCGGCCTGGCCGTCCTCATCGACGCGGTGGCCGTACGCGGCATCCTCGTACCGGCGGCGATGCGCCTGCTGGGCCGTGCGGCCTGGTACGCCCCGGGCCCGCTGCGCACGTTCCACAACCGCTTCGGCCTCAGCGAATCGGCTCCTGAGACCGCCCCGGCGACAACCCCGGAGCTGGTGACCGAAACGCGGTGACGGACGCGCGGTGACCGACGCGCGGTGACCGACACCGCACCACAGGCCGGACCGCCCGCCTCCCTCCCCCGGGGGCGGGCGGTTCGTCGTGTCCGCGAATAATGACGTGCCGCGCGGCTATGGGCGCGGCGGATTCGGCACACTGGGCGTACGGCCCTGCCGGTGGTGGTGTTGAGCGCACCACCACCCCGGTCGGCGGACGCCCCCGGCAGGGGTCACGTGATGATGTGCGGCAGGAAACGCGCGTACTCGTCGGTGATCAGCCCTGCGGACTCACGGATACCGAGGCCCGCCGACTCGTCGCCCACCACCCACGCGCCCAGCACCACGCGGTTCCCGTCGAAGTCGGGCAGCGGGGCCAACTCCTGGTAGCAGCAGGGCTCGTCGGTCCGTACGACGGGAGCGGCCCCCGCCTCGTGCACACTGACACCGGCGCCCTCGCGGCCGAGCAGCGGCTTCGCGACGTAACCGCCGGTGGTGGCCAGCTCGCGCGGCCCGTCCAGATAGGCCGGGAGCAGATTCGGGTGGCCGGGGTTGCGTTCCCAAAGGATCGCCAGCAGCGCCTTGTTGGAGAGCAGCATCTTCCACGCGGGCTCTATCCAGCAGGTGGTACCCGTGCCGCCGCCGTTGTCGAGGGTGTCCATGACGTGTTCACCGAAGCGGTCGGTCACCAGCCATTCCCACGGGTAGAGCTTGAAACAGGCGCGTATGAAGCCCAGTTGCTCGTCCACGAAACGCCCCGACAGCTCGTCCCAGCCGATCGCCTCGACGGAGAGCGCGGTCGTCGCTATGCCCGCCTGCTCGGCGGTCTCGCGCAGGTACGCGACCGTCATCAGGTCCTCGCCCAGCTCGTCGGCCTCGGAATGGGCGAAGTGCAACGGCCCCGGCGGCAGCAGATGCGCCTGCTTCCGCCAGCCGTCCACGAGCCGTTCGTGCAGCGAGTTCCACTGGTCCGCGCGGGGGAACCGCTCCTCCATCCAGAACCACTGCGCGCTCGCCGCCTCGACCAGCGACGTCGGTGTGTCGGCGTTGTACTCCAGCAGCTTGGCCGGCGTGCCGTCCGTACCGTCGTACCGCAGGTCGAACCGCCCGTACAGGGACGGCTGTTCGGCCCGCCGCCGCCACGAGTCGGCGACGAGCTCGGCAACCCGCCGGTCGGTGATGCCCAGCGAGGCGAAGCGGTCCTCGGCCACGATGAACGCGGCCGCGTCGAGGCACAGTTCGTGCAGTTCCTCGACCACTTCTTCCAGCGCCTCCACCTCGGGCAACGAGAAGGAGTAGTACGCGCTCTCGTCCCAGTAAGGGCGAAGCGTGTCGTCGGGATAGCGGGTCAGGGGATAGACAACACCCTGCTCCTCGACGATCCGCTGCCAGTCCGGGCGCGGTGTGATGGTGTGGCGTCGCATCGGCCGGCGACTCAGCCGCCGTGCGAATCGCCATGGCCGCCGAAGCCGCCCCGGCTGACCGCCGACTTGTCGAAACTGCCGCCGGTCAGCTTCCCGCCACGGACCTTGCCGCCGTAGTAGTAGCGCCCGGTCCCGCCGTCATGACACTGCTTGTCGTCGATCTTCTTGTACGTCGACGGGTCAACGCAGCGCTTGTCCGGGTCGGAGGAACATGACACGAGCGTCGCCGCCAGCAGCCCTATGCTCCCCAGGACCACCGTCCCCGACCGGAAACTGCCTTGCCGTACCGCACCCATCCGAACCACTCCTCCCCCGCCGGGCGCCCCTCGGCAACGGGCCGCCCCTAGGCAAAGCCAGACTAAGCACCTCGCTGATCCCCCGAATGCCCGGGTCTCCCCAGCGTATGGCTCCGCCCACCACCCCAGTTGCGGAGCCCCAGCCTCCGCCGACACCGGTACCGACACCGGTACCGACGCCGGTACCGACGCCGGCACATGCCGTCCCCGGTGCTCACCAGGGCACCATCTCGCCGTTGCGGTCCAGATACGCCAGGCCGGGCGTGCCCAGCCTGGACAGCAGGATGTCCACCAGGAGCGGGACGGACTCCTCCATCGTGAACGGTGCGTCAGGGCCGCCCAGTTCGGTGCGGATCCAGCCTGGTGCCAGCAGGACGAAGGCACGGCGCGTATCGGCCTGGCGGGCCGCGAAGCTGCGCATGAACATGTTCAAGGCCGCTTTGCTTCCCCGGTAGACCTCGCGGCCCCCGGTGGTGTTGTTGGTGATGCTGCCCTGCCCGGACGTCATCGCCCCGATGAGTCCTGCGGGGGCCACGAAGTCTTCGAGCGCTTCGACGACGCGCATCGGGCTGAGCGCGTTGGTGACCATCACCTCGACGAAGTCGGCTACCGGGACCGCGCCGATCGGCGTCCGCTCGTTGTTCGTGATGCCCGCGTTGACGAAGAGCACGTCGAGGCGGCGGTCGGCGAGACGCTCGTGCAGGGGCGGCAGGTGGTCGGGCTCGTTGATGTCGAGACGCTCGATGGTGACGCGCCCGTCGGCCGCGTCCGCGAGGTCGTGCAGGGGTGTGCGGGCGGTGGTGTCGCGGACCGTGCCGATGACGTGCCAGCCCCGGTCGAGGAATTCCGCCGCCATCGCGTGGCCGAGGCCGCGCGAGGCCCCGACGATGAGGGCGGTCGGCGGCCGCCGGTCCGTGGGAGTCGATTCTGTGGCAGTCGATGACATCCGGCGTCATCTCCGTTCGTTACGTCTCGTTACGTCGTGGGTGCCTGCCAAGTCTGTCCGCCGCGCCGCCGCAGCGGCGGGACGGCGGGGCCGATCTGTAGGATTTCCCCCATGACAGATGCATCAGTGTCTGATTCCTTCGTTCCACAGCCCGATGATGTGCGAATCATTCGCGCACTACAGATCGCTCCCCGGGCTTCCTTCACTGCGATGGCGTCCGCGCTCGGCCTCACCGAGAGCGCCGTCAACCGCCGCTACCGGCGGCTGTGCGCCGAGGGCGTCATCCGTGTGGCCGGGGTGGTCAATCCGGGGGCGCTGGGACAGAGCCGGTGGCTGGTACGGCTCCGCTGCCGCCCCGGCAGTGTCACGGCCATCGCCGACGCACTCGCCCAGCGCGACGACGTCAACTGGGTGGCGGTGAGCGCGGCGGGCTGCGAGATCACCTGCGCGACGCAGTCACGCACCCGGGAACAGCGCGAAGACCTGCTCGGCCAACGGCTTCCGCGCACCGCCGCCGTGCTCGACATCAACGCCTTCGCCATGCTGCGGCAGTTCATGGGAGGCCGGGGCCACTACTGGGCCGCCCTGCGCGGCGCGCTGTCCGCGGAGGAGGAGACCCTGCTCGGGAGCGACGGTTCCCCGTTCACGGAAGCTCCGGTCGTCGCGCGCGACCCCGTACACCTCACCGCCGACGACGAGAAGATTCTTTACGCCCTCGCCGCGGACGGCCGGGCCGGCCTCACCGACCTCGCCGCCGCTGCGGACTCCACTCCGGGCCGGGTGTCCCGCCGTCTGCACGCTCTGCTCCTGAGCCGCGTCGTCCAGATCGACGTCGAGATCGCCGCGGCGGCTCTCGGCTATCACACCCGGGCCAACCTGTGGCTGCGCGTGCATCCTTCGGCGGTGAAGACCTTCGGACGCGCCCTGGCGCAGGAGCCCGAGATCGCCTTCGTCGCGGCCGTCTCAGGCCCGTACAACCTCCACGCCGTCGCACACTGCCGTGACCTGGACGAGCTGTTCGAGTTCACCTCGGACCGCATCGGGTCCATGCCCGGTCTGCAGACCATGGAGGTCTCCCCGGTCCTGCGGCACATCAAGCAGGCGGGCACACTGCTGTCGGACGGCCGCTTGACGGAGCGCTCCCGCAGGAGCAGGAGTCAGCCGCCCTGACCGGCGCTGCCGACCGGGCCGATCCGCACCGGAGAACCGGCGCCTTCGGTGACGGGCAGGGCGGCCTCGCCCGGCCAGTCGAGGGTGACGGACTTCGTCTCGTCGGGCGGGGTGACGACCAGGCCCGTGATGCGGATGCCGGAGCCGCCCGACTTGTTGAACGGGTAGCTGATCGGGAAGGCCGTCGACTTTCCGTCCTTGAGAACGGCCGATGTGGTCTCCTGGCCGGTGCGCTTGGCGGAGAGCGACCCCGCGTTGGTCTTCAGGTCGACGCCCGCGTACCCGGAAATCACACAGTCCCGGCCGCTGCCGTTCTTCAACTCCACCGCGACGGTGGCGTCGGTGTCACCGTCGATGGTGTTGTCCGTCGCCGTGATCTCCAGATCGTCGGTGCGGCACTTGCCGACCTTGCTGCTCGCGTTGGAGCCGCTCGCCCCCGAGTCGTTCCCCGCAGCATCGCTCCCGCCGCCCTGATCCGAACTGTCCGAGCCCGAACCGCTGTCTGCGGAAGGCGTGTTGGAGGCGGCCGACGACGGGGCACTCTGTCCCGCGCTGTCGTCGTCACTCTGACAGGCCGTCAGTGAGAGACCCGCGACGACGGCCAGGGCTGCGAAGGTCAGTTTGTGAACGCGCATCGTTTCTACCTCGATGTCAGTTGGCAGTACGTGGACCGTTCCGTACGTTGCTGACCATCAAGACCCAGCGCGCCCGGTGATCCGTTCCGCACAACCACCGCCTAAGACACGCCTGTTACGCGCACAGCCAGGCACAACACACCCCGCCACCCGCCCACAACCGCGCGAGCGCCCGCCACCGACGGGTAGGAACACCCGTTCCCAGCACCGTTCCGCGCGGCCCCACGAACACCGCCCGCTGGGACAGACCCGTGACGCGGCGGCCCTTGAGGCTGGTCGGTCGCCGGGAGTAGGACCGGCGCCTCATGCGCGCCACGGAATCGCTGATGAGGGTCGGTGTTCATGCAGACCACGGGAACCGCTCGTCGTGATGTGCCGGAGCGCAGGCGCGACACTCTTGAACGCCTCGCCGCAGAGAGGGACATGTGGGTGTCGACGGCCCATCCGGAGCACGGCCCGCATCAAGTGCCGCTGTGGTTCTGCTGGGACGGCCAGGCCGTCTGGATGTGCACCGCCGAGACCTCAGCGACCGCGCGCAACGTACGCACGGAGCCCCGTGTGCGGCTGGCGCTGCCGGACACCTTCGACGTGGTGCTCCTGCAAGGGACGGCGGAGTGCTTCCCTGACCGGGACGTGCCGGCGGACGCCGCGGACGCGTTCGCCGAGAAGTTCGGATGGGACCCACGCGCGGAAGAGGGCCCCTTTCTGTACATACGCGTGACGCCGAAGACCGTGCTCGCCTGGCGCGGCGAGCCGGAACTGCGCGGCAGGGTCCTCATGCGCGAGGGCACGTGGCTGGACTGATCACATGGCAGACCGGCGACGCCAGGCCGGTGTCAGTGGCGTCCGCTTGGATGGGCCGTATGACTGTTTACGACGTCGCCGAGGCGCTGCCCGACATCCGGTCCCTGCGGGACCTGTGCCGGGCGATGGCCATGGCGGAGGCGGTCCTCGATCCGGCCCGCGAGCGGTACTACTCGTTCAACTCCCGCTGGTCGGAGACCGAAGCGCTCGCCTCGATGCGAAACGGATCGGGCGACGAGTTCGACATCGTCTTCTCGTCCGCCGGCGCCTTCATACGCGGCTTCGACCACGAGTCCCCGTTGAGCCCGTACCAGCACGACGCCGCGCCGGCGCCGTGGCCGGGTGTGGTCGACTCGGTCCCGGACGTGTTCCGGAAGTACGTCCGCGAACCCGCCTTCACGGATGAGGACGGCACCCCCGTCGTGACGGTGTGCGTGTGGCGACAGCCGGCGGACGAGCGCTGGCGGGCGGGCCGGATCGACTTCCCTGGCGGCCATCCGGACCCCGACGGCTCGGAATGGCTGTTCGGGCTGCTCGTCGACCCCACTCCCGAGGCGTTCCAGTCGTTTGCCAAGGACTACTACGAGACCCCCGTCGACCTCGAAGCCGTCCGTCACCTCTACGACTTGCGCCCCCTGACCCGATCCGTGATCGCCGACCTCAACCCGGCCGTCTCCCTGCACGACGTGACCGGGGCAGCCGAGACCATCGGCTATCCCGTGTCTCCCTCGGCCTGACGCCTGCGCGGCTGCCGCTCCCAGCGCCCCGGTTAGGTTGGGGTCCGTGATCGATTCGACGTCCGTATTCCAAGCCTTGCTGCACGTCGGCCGCGACGGCGGCGGGTGGCAGCCCGTCACGGACGGCGAGTCCGGGGCCCGGGTCTTCCGTTCTCCTGACGGATCGCGCTACGCCAAGTGCGTCGCCGCCGAGCACGTGGCCTCGTTGGAGGCGGAGCGGAACCGCGTCGCCTGGCTCGGCACGCAGGGGGTGCCGTGTCCACGCGTACTCGACTGGCGTGTCAACGCCAACGGCGCTGCCCTGTTGACCAGCACCGTCGCGGGAGTCCCCGCCGATCGTGTGCCGGCTTCGCTGCTCCGGGCGGCCTGGCGGCCGATCGCCGGCGCGGTGCGTCAGTTGCACGATCTTCCGCCGGAGGAGTGCCCCTTCACTCGCGACCTCACGCAGATGTTCGCCGCCGCCCGCGATGTCGTCGCGCGCGGCGCGGTCAACCCGGATTTCCTCCCGCAGGATCAGCGGCAGACACCTCCGGACGAGCTGCTTGCGCGTCTTGAGCCGCAAGTTGACGGCCGCCTCGCCCAGGAAGCCGCGGAAACCGTCGTCTGCCACGGGGATCTGTGCCTGCCCAACATCATCCTCGACCCGGAGAGCATGACCGTGGCCGGCTTCATCGACCTCGGCCGCCTGGGACGGGCCGACCCCTACGCCGACATCGCGCTTCTCCTCGCCACCGCAGGCGAGACGTGGACCGACGGGCAACAGTCGACCGCGGCGGACGAGACGTTCGCCCACCGCTACGACATCGTCCTCGACCGCGACCGCGCGGACTTCTACCTGCACCTCGATCCCCTCACCTGGGGATAGGCCGTGAATCGGGGCCCTCTCAGTGCGCCGCGCGCACCGCCGAGACCAGGCCTCCGGGGCCCTCGTTCTGCCGTGACGGGGTGAGCACCGGACGCCCGTAGGCCTCGGCGCGCTCACGCAAGGTGAAGGTCTCCGCCTCCCAGCCGAGACTGTCCAGCCAGCCGACCGGGTCCTCCGGCATCTCCGAGAGCCACATCGACGCCGCCGATCCCGGACCGGCGTCCCCACGGAAACGTTCGACCACACCGCGCGAGCCCAGTGTCAGGCCCATCCTGCTGCCTGCCGCGGACAGCGCGCCGATCCGTTCGAGCAGCAACTGCACCGCGTCCTCGGGCAGGTAGATCAGCAGTCCCTCGGCGATCCACACGGTCGGCCGCGCCGAATCGTGCCCGGCGGCGGTCAGGGCGCCGGGCCAGTCCTCGCGCAGGTCGACCGGGACGGTGATCCGCTCGCAGCGCGGCACGGCCCGCTCCTGACCCAGCACCGAGGCCTTGAAACCCAGCGGTTCGGCCGTGTCCACCTCGAACAGCCTGGTCCCCGCAGGCCAGTCCATCCGGAAGGCCCGGCTGTCCATCCCTGCGCCGAGCAGCACGACCTGCCGGACCCCGGACGCGACCGCCCGCTCCAGCAGGTCGTCCAGGAACTTCGTCCGGATGACGATCGAGACGGCCACCCCGAGCCAGCGCCGCCGCGACGCCTCGTCCGCGCGCGGCGGCAACGGCGCCCCGGGCTCCAGCCCGCCGGCCGTGGCAAAGGCCGCCGCCAGCGGATCCCGGAACAGCGGCTGCTCCCGCGCCGTCTCCAACGCCCTCACCCTGGCCACGCCCACGGCGGTGGCCCACACCCCGGACGGCTCGCCCCGTCCCCCCGCGTCAGTCATGCGCCCAGCCTAGGCCGCCGGGTAGCCACGCCCCCGGGCGGCACAAAACCCCAGGGCACCGCAGGCAAGTCCGGGGGTTTCAGAGCCTCCTGTCCCGGTCACGGCACTAGGCGGCGGGGCGTTCTTCGAGGGGGCGGCGGCGCAGGCCGGCCTGCTGGAGCGCTTGCGGCTTGTAGGCCATGTCGAGCTGGCTCACGTCGGTGCCGGGAGCGACGATGGCGTCGATCTCGTCCAGCAGGGCGTCGTCCAGCGTGGTGTCGGCACCGGCGAGCAGGTCGTCCAGGTGCTCCATGGTGCGCGGGCCGATGATGGCCGAGGTGACCCCGGGGTGGGAGACAGCGAACGCCATCGCCAGGTGGGTGAGCTTGATGCCGGAGCGTTCGGCGAGCGGGACGAGCTGCTCGACCACGTCGAGGCGGCGCTCGTCGCTGTAGTGCTTGAAGAGTCCGCCGCGGTGGGTATCGGCCTGCTGCCCCTTGCGGTAGCGGCCGGTGAGCATGCCCTGGGCGAGCGGGCTCCAGACGAGGGTCCCGATGCCGTACTTCTGCGCGACGGGCAGGATCTCGCGTTCGATACCGCGGTCGAGGATGGAGTACGCGGGCTGTTCGGTGCGCAGGCGTTGCAGTCCGCGGGACTCGGCGATCCACTGGGCTTCGACGATGGTGGAGGCCGGGAAGGCCGACGAGCCGACGGCGCGGACCTTGCCGCTGCGCACCAGGTCGGTGAGGGCCGACAGGGTCTCCTCAAGGTCGACCGTGGGGTCGAGGCGGTGCAGTTGGTAGAGGTCGATGTGGTCGGTGCCCAGGCGCCGCAGCGAGTCTTCGACGGCCGTCATGATCCAACGCCGGGAGCCGCCGCGCATGTTGGGGTCCTCGCCCATGGCGCCGTTGAGTTTCGTGGCGAGCACGACGTCGTCGCGGCGGCCCTTGAGTGCCTTGCCGACGATCTCCTCCGACTCGCCGCGCGAGTACACGTCGGCGGTGTCGACGAAGTTGATACCGGAGTCGAGGGCCTTGTGGATGATGCGGATCGAGTCGTCGTGGTCGGGATTGCCGATGGCACCGAACATCATGGCCCCCAGACAGTAGGGGCTGACCTGGATGCCGGTGCGGCCCAGCGTGCGGTACTTCATGGCTGTCCTCCGGTACTGCTGCTGTTACGATCGGTAAAACGGAACGTCTTACCACTTAGACGATACGGAACACCTTCTCAGTTAGCAATCGGAGGGACACATGAGCACGCCCCGCCCCGAGCCGGCCCGCCGGGTGCGCGCAGACGCGCAGCGCAGCGTCGACGCACTGGTCGAGGCGGCTCGTGAGGTGTTCATCGAAGCGGGCGTGGATGCCCCCGTGCGCCAGATCGCAGGCCGTGCGGGAGTCGGTCTCGCCACGTTCTACCGGCACTTCCCCGAACGCTCGGACCTGGTCTCCGCCGTCTTCCGGCATGAGGTGGACGCCTGCGCCGACGAGGCGGCCGTCCTGGCCGCGACCCAGGAGCCCTTCGAGGCCCTGGCCCGCTGGCTGCGCCGCTTCACCGGGTTCGTCGGCACCAAACGCGGGCTGTCCGCGGCCCTGCACTCGGGCAACCCCGCCTTCGAGCCGCTGCCCGCCTACTTCCAACAGAGATTCGAGCCCGCACTGCGCCAACTCCTCGAAGCGGCAGCAGCCGCCGGGGAGATCCGCGCCGACATCGCCCCGCTGGACCTGCTGTACGCCGTCTCCCGGATCTGCACGGGAGGCGTGGACCGCACCGCCGACGAGCGAATGGTCGCCCTGCTCGTCGACGGACTCCGCTACGGCGCGCGGCGGGACAACTTCGGAGTCCGCCAGGAAACAGGAAAAACCCCAGGTCACGGCGAGTGAGTCCTGGGGTTTTCAGAGCCTCCTGTCGGATTCGAACCGACGACCTACGCATTACAAGTTGTCCGATCTTGTTCCACTGGGGTCCACGGAGGTCTATGGCGCGGCTCGCAACGGTGGCCGGTGAACTTTCGGACGTCAGCGGACTACCGCGTACAGCAGCGCGCCAAGCGACAATCGAGACCGCAACTGAGACCAGCCCCGAGACTGGCTTCTTCCCGTAGAAGCGATGTGGGCCGCTCGCCTTGCACCCTTGCCACGCCGTCCGCCCGCCGCATGCCCGCGGGCATGCGGCGGGCGGACGGCGTGGGGCGGCATTCGGCAGGGTGAAGCACCCTGATTGCATTGGTCATACGTTGACCTCGACGTCGTTTACCTGCGCATGTGTTGGCAGCTCCAACGCCTCACATAGCGCCACGGCTGCAAGGACTCGCACGCATGGGTCGAATCGTCAGCGGCTGAGGCACGAGCGAAGGGCTACCCCAAGCTGCCTCCCCCTCCGCGTATGCGGACCACGAGGAGCCGGCTGGGCCAGCTCCTGGAACCGGTCCCAGCGCCGGACGAAGCGACTGACTCCTGGAACACAACGCCGGCAGCAAATACCAGCGCGGCCAATGAAGAAAGCTGTACTGCGCGCCGCCTCTGTGAGGCGAAGTTCAAATGACACACCTGCTTCGGTGCCTCCCCGTGCGCTCCACGAGCAGGCACCGAAGCACGGCAAGAACGCCTTCAAGACCGATCGGTTTTGCAGCCAAACGCGCCTTGACCTGCGCATTGGGAGCCCTCGGCCCATGATCCTGGGGCCTGCGAGCTGGCCCGCACACCAGTCCTTCTAGTACCGGCAGGGCCTCAAGGAACCGTACTGACTATCCACGGGTGCATGACGAGAGCTTCCATAATGGGGTTCTCGCAAAAGGACCTGTCCGAACGACTCGTCGCTCTATGCTGCCGGAGAGCACAGGAGGTGGGGGCATGACTGCATCGGAGCCGAACACACCGGAGACGGGTGCACTTCGCGATCAGTTCGCATTGGAGCGATACCGGTACATACTGCAACAGATCCAAGCGGTCAACGAGAATGCACACCGATTCCTGGCCATTTATCAAACGCTTGCTACGACGTTGGTCGGGGCAGCTTTGACACTCTTCGTCGGTTACCGAAAGTGGCAAGTGGAACCAGACGCCGCGCGATCCGGAGTGATCGGATTGCTGGTTCTGACCACAATGGTTGCAGCATTCACAGCGACTCAGATAGCGGTAGGTGCGGTCGCCTGGCTTGACTACCGGAACGAAGAGTGCGACATAACAGATGAAATGGTGGGGGAGAATTTCCGTAAGCGACCGCGCCCTGGTAATCTACTGCGCTGGTATGAGACCTACGTCCTCCTATTCATCATATTCTCCGTGATACTGATGTGGGCGCTTTGTGGATTTCTCATCCTACCCGGAATAAAATAATTTCGCGCGATGACCACGCGCCGGTTCACACATCACGCTGCTACCCAGGGCAAGTGGAGAACGGGCCAACAACTAGTGGATCTGGAGACACTTGATGGACTACGAGGAGACACGATTTTGGAGACTCTTAAGCGAACAGACTGGGGTACAGGCTCAGAACGAGGCGCACCGACTTGCAGAGCAATTCAAAAGTAGCCGCGAACGGGCTGCATTGATCGCCGCAGAGATTAATCGAGACTCTGCCGATCTAACACAGCACGACATTTCCCACATCGACGCACTCTGGGAGTATGCTGAGCTAGTTTGCGGCCCAGAGTACGAGCTAAACCCTGCCGAGATTTATGTCCTGGGAATCGCCTTCCTTACGCACGATCTAGCGAATGGAATGGCAGCCATTCCTGGGGGAATGGAAGAGGTGCGAAAAGACGCAAGATGGCTAGACATTTTGACGTCGGAGTACCGGGCGCAGAACGGCGCCTATCCTTCACCCAAGAAACTCATCAAACCGGATCCTGGAATTGAATCCCGAGCGGTCTCCCGTTATCTACGGGAGACGCATGCTGACTACGCAGCGACTATCCCCTTGACGCCATACAAAGACGCAGCCACTGGCGATTCATTTTACCTGCTGGAGGATGCCGAGTTGCGTAACCAATATGGACACCTTGCCGGCCGCATCGCAGCGAGCCATTGGTGGCCATCAAAAGAGTTGCGTCAGGAATTCGGCGTGAGAATTGGTGCGCGTGCAAGCATGCCGAGCTCGTGGGAAGTAGACCCTCTCGCGCTTGCCTGCATTCTCCGATGCGCAGATGCTAGCCATTTGGATTCCCGTAGGGCACCCGCCTTCTTGCGCGCAGTGCGGAACCCGGGTACTGGATCCATGCCGCACTGGGTTTTCCAAGATAAACTTCAGAAGCCGCGGATCCATGATGATCGGCTATCTTACACTAGTGTAAGCCCATTCAGGCGGACCGAATCCGAAGCTTGGTGGGTCTGCCACGATGCGCTTTCAACCCTACATCATGAACTCACCGCAGCCGATAACATTCTATCGGACTCAGGGAGACACCGGCTTTCCGCGCGAGGCGTCTTAGGCATTAGCGATTTGGAGGAACTTTCTCGAAATATTAGAACCCTTGACTGGCACCCAATCGATGCCACGATCAAGGCAACTGATGTAATCACGCTTGTCCGCCGACTGGGAGGCGCAGAACTATACGGAAACGATTCATCGATTCCCATTCGTGAATTGATCAGTAATGCTACTGACGCCGTGCGGGCCAAGAAATCTCTTCTAGCTGCATCCGGGGTCCGCCCCTGGGAAATCACAGGGGATGTTACCGTGTCCCTGAATGATGATACAGACGGGACTTGGCTCCATATCCAAGACACAGGTCTCGGAATGTCGAAGGACGTCCTGACGAACGCGCTTTTGAACTTCGGTACGTCTTATTGGGACTCACCCAAATCGCGGCGAGATCTCCCGGGCCTCCTTTCATCAGGGTTTCGCCCTACGGGCCAGTACGGCATCGGTTTCTTTTCGGTCTTCATGATTGGGCGCTCAGTTCAAGTAATTTCTCGACATTACGATGCTGCCGCGAGCGAGACAATGGTACTAGAGTTCGCCAACGGCCTGACTGGGCGTCCAATGCTAAGAACTGCCGACTCTCACGAGCAGCTAGTGATCGGTGGTACCGAAGTCAGAGTGCTGCTAAACACGGAGCTAGCCAGCATTCTGACCATCGGAACTGGTAGAAAAGGTCGGAGCCGACCGGTAACTCTGGCACAGTATTTCGCCTGGCTCTGCCCTGCGTTGGATGTAAATCTCTATGTGGTGAACAAAAAGGGAGAACGCGTTCTCGCTGTAGGAGCCGATGACTGGAAACGTCTCGAACGAGACACGCTTATTGATCGGCTGTATGCAGACCATCAACCAAGCGTGCGCGATAGGCTCAAAGAGGGGATCGATGGCAACCTGGAACCGATTTATTCACCTCAGGGAGAAATGGTGGGCCGGATGGCCATCTCGCCCACCATTAACGGTGTTGACCTCTACGACTATCCCGACTCGGATGATGTCAGAGGAAGGGACTGGATCTCCTTCGATGCTCCGCTTGTAGTTGGAGGTGTACGCGCCAAAACAAGCATGCAAAATTGCGCGGGTCTAGTCGCTGGAACAACACTTCGAGCAGCGCGCGATATGGCGATACCGACTATCTCCGCACAAGACTTTTCCACTTGGTCCACCGGTCAGGCAAAACTGTGGAAGCCGACATGGGAAAACTCTATGGGAAAGTTGAACTCAATTCTGGCGTCGCTTTATTCCGAGCCAGAAAACATGCCGGTAGGCGAAACGCAAAACGGTAATGTGACATATGAGCAACTGGTAGAACACTGCAAAAATCTACCTCGCATTGTCCTATTGCAGGATGCGGCCTGGTCTATTTACTGTAACAGGCGTAAGGGGCAGCACGAACTTCGAGAAGACGTCATTCTTATGAATCCAGGATACCCAGCGGTCTTGAGCGGGAGCCGCGGCGCATATGACGGCCGGGATGTTTTTCTGTACGATTGGGCCAGACACTTTAGTCCTGATGCGAATTTCGTAGCACCAAACTCGATGGGAGGTATCGTCGTTCGGGCTGTAGCTCAGGCGTGGGACATCGATGCATCAAAACTTTATCCATCCTATGCACTTCGAAAAGACGGCGAAGAGCGGGTTGAGATCGTTGGGGTAAGTGAAGAGGAAGGCACTGCAAAGAACGTGCGCCTTGAGGTTGTGGCAGTCCTGACACGAGAAAATCCAAATGGCAACGGCCAAGTAAAGTGATTTTCGGTTTGGGGCACAATCTGGTCGTTGCGGATGCAGTCAAACCAGGTTGATAAACCCCGGGCGGAGACTACGCCCCTGGATGGGGACTGGTCCCTCGCCTGGACCATGGGACGCTGGAGGCCGACGGTAGGGGCCGGGAGAAGGAGAACGTGTGTCGAAAGAGGCAAGTCCCCGGGGGACCTTCTTGCAGATCGCTGAGGCAGTGAAGGCCCAGATCGAGAGTGATTCGAGCAAGAAGGAACTGCCGTCGTTGGCAGACATCACGCGCGAGTACGGCGTCTCCCGTGGCGTGGCGCTGAGGGCGTTCTACGTGCTGCGTGACGAGGGCGTAGCTGAATCCGTGCCCGGTGGTCGCTGGCGAGTGATCCGGAACCGCACCGAGGAAGATCGCCGGCCGCTGACCGAACGGATCGCAGGGCTGATCGGACATGAAGGCTTGGACGTCGGGGCAGCGTTTCCGAGTGCCTCCGCGCTGAGTGCTCGGTTCGGTGTATCGCGCCCGACAGTCAGCAAGGCGCTTGACAAGTTGGAAGCTGCCGGACTGCTGTCAGCGGGTGGGCAGGGCAAGGTACGAACTGTACGAGCCCTGCCAAACTGAGAGGAGCGTTCCCCACCTTGAGCACTACTGGACTGGCCGCGTGGGCCTACCCTGTTGCGGAATCCCTACTGGCTGAACCTCTGCCGCGGCGTTGGGCACATTGTCAGGGAGTGGCCGAGCGCGCCCGGTCGCTCGCTCCGATTCTCGGAGCTGACGCGGACCTCATGGAGGCCGCTGCCGTCGTGCATGACGTGGGTTACTCGCCCGACCTGGTCAAGACTGGCTTTCACCCGCTGGACGGCGCCCGGTACCTGCGCGATGTGGCTGACGCTGACGATCGGCTCGTACGGCTGGTAGCTCACCACTCCTGTGCGTGGATGGAGGCGGAAGCGCGTGGCATGCGCGAGGAGTTGGAAGACGAATTCCCGCGTGAGCCTGCGCATCTTGCTGACGCGCTCTGCTACTGCGACATGAACACGACGCCGGACGGTACGCCGACGAACCCCGTGGACCGAGTGAACGAGATCGCCGGGAGGTACGGGCCGGAGAGCCTGATCGGGAAGTTCATCCGCCGTGCGGAGCCTGAAATCCTGGCCAGCACGGTACGCGTCCTCGAACGTCTCGCAGCCGTCAAGCTTCAGCCGATGTAGGGAGACGTCCGCCCCCGGTCCATCGCATGCTCGATCCGGAGCCGCATGGTGGGGTGGACGTCGTACGTCGCCAGGTCCGCCGGGTCCACCCAGCGGACCTGGGTTGTCTCGTCACTCGTGCGCAGCTCGCCGCCGACCGGACGTGCGCGAAAGCAGATGCTGAACTGCTGCCGGGCTTCGCCGTCGTCGTAGAGCATCACGTGACCAGGGTCGGTATAGATGCCCGACATCCCGTCGACCTCGGCCTTGATTCCGGTCTCTTCCAACGTCTCACGCACAACTGTGTCACTGATGGACTCCCCGACATCGTGACCGCCGCCGGGCAGTGCCCACCTGCCGTTGTCTGAGCGTTGGATCATCAACACCTGCCCTGCGTCGTTCTGCACGAAGGCCACAACGGACGGTACGACCGAGTTGGCCGGCGGGGCGTCGGGATCGTGAAGGTAGTCGATGCGTCCCATGTCAAGCTCCTGTGATGTCGTGTTCCGTCACCTGGCGACCGCCTGTCCAGGTCTGATCGATGCTGTTCGCGTACGTGTCGAAGAGGCCGCCGCCCGGGAGCCGCCGGAGGTGTAATACCGGCGCCAAGTAGGCACCTATGCCGTAGACATGCGTGTTGACCAGCATTTCGTCGTCGGCGCGGAAGAGCGAGTTGTAGAGCGTTGCGTCGTGGAGACGGAAGTTGATCTCTGGGTGTGACGAGAAGAGCGGGCGGTAGTTCACCAGGGCGTTGCGAATCTTCCCGTCCATGATGCGGTGCCCTTCGTCTATGCCGCGCTGCCGGACGGCGGGGCAATCAGGATCACCCAGCATGATGCGGACCTGCGCCCCGGCTTCCGACTTCATCCGGAGGAGTGCAAGGAACTGCGGGTCCTCGGACAGCCAAAGCCCGGCGTAGACGAGTAGGTCGACGTGGTGCGTGGCGCGTTCGTACATCTCGCGCCACAGCCCAGCGGGCACCATGTGGCGGTGTGGGTAGACCGTGAGGATCTCCGCCCGGCTCAGGTCTGCGGAGGTATCGACCGCGCGGGAGTCCTCCCACAGTGTTGTGACGTCGACGTTGAGCATGGACGCCGTTGCGTACTGATGGCGCCGATACGGCACCTTCCCCTGAGTGATCCAGCGTTCGACCGTCTTGGGGTTTACCTCGATCGACTCCGCGAGTTGCTGCACGGTCAGGCCCTGAGCCAAGAGCGCTGAGCGTAAGCGTTCGTTGGGCATCTCCACCCCCGGTGGGACGTCTTGGGATGTCTTGAACGTAGCCAGATTCACCCAAGGTGTCCATGGGCGAGGTAACCAAGGCCCGTGACCTGGAGTGATTCTGATGGTGCGCCAAGAAGTGCGGCGCGAAAGCAGGAAGTTCCGCCGGTCCGCTTGACGGAACCATGATGCAGGACCTGTAATACAGGTACCGCATCGCTTCGTAGTCCTCGGACTGTGGAGGGATCGCCCGGAGGGTCCCGGCAACGGGAGTGAGCCCGAAGGAAGCGGTCGTTCTTTGAGAATTGAACAGTGAGTCGTGGCAGGTGAGAGACCTGCTCCCGTGACGACCGGGTGATGTTCGTTGGCGGCATGTACGGCACGTCGGCTCTGGAGAACACCCCTTGGGTGCCACCCGGTGTGCGCCGCTCTGCTCACGCGTCAGGCAGAGAGATGACGCGCCCGATTGACGGGCCCGGGACTGGCACGGCGTGGCAACGGCCGGCCAGTGAAGCCCTTTCACCAGCATTCACAGTCCTCGGCATCCGCGCTTCGGCGTCGGATGTCGGGCGGCTGTGGCTGCTCGTGTCGAGTGGTCAACACCAGTGCAGACCCCGGGCGGCAACCCGGGGCCTGCGTACAGGCACCTGTGTTGGAGGACCTGTGTTCAGCAGTTTGGCAGAAGAGCAGGAAGCGGAGTTGCGGCGTCAGGTCGCTGAGACGAACAAGCGCAGTGAGGATGCGGCGCGGATTCGGGGTGGTCGCTGATGGCTGCTCCGCAGGATGTTGCGGCGTATCTCCAGTCGCAGGGCGACAGTTGGGCCGCTTCGCTCGCCTCGCAGGATCCGGCTCCGGCCGGCAGTGATCTGGCCTGGCAACAGGACATGATCCAGAACGCTTATGGGGATGCCGCTCGCCTCACTGACCAGCCCGAGAGGTGACGGGCATGGCCAAGAAGAGCGAGCACGTACAGGAGCCCGGCCCGTTGGCTGCTCAGGCGGCAACGGCTCTCGCCCGTGCGGTTGCCGATCGGCGCCCGCAGGACGCTCCGCACCCGCCGCCGGCGGGCACAGCGGAGCGCCGCCGGTTCGTGCAGAACCGGCGGTGGTGACGGACTTTCCGAGACCGGAACCCGTCTGACCTGGTACGACCCGCCCCGGATGTGGCGTGAGGCTGCCGGATCGAATCCGGCCCGGGGCGCTTCCCCTGCCGTTTGGGCGACCGCCGGTCGCCCGTTCGTTGTGCACCCAACCCTTTGAGGAGTTCCGTAATGACGGAGCGCGTTTTCGTTTCCCGCTCGGCCGGTCCGGTCGTGCTGGGCTTATCGCTGCCGGTCGGCAGTGTCCGTGTGCAGGTGGACCCTGACCTGCCCGTGGCCCGCGTGGTGCTGTCCACCGACGACGCCAGCGGCCCCGCCGCCGAGGCCGTCGGCCGGGCCCGCAGCCGGCAGGACGGGCAAGCGTTCGGCATCGAGGTCCCCGAGATGCCCGACAACGTGATGGTGCAGGGCACCCGGGGCAACGTGGTCTTCCAGAGCATGGGCCGTGTGCACGGGACGGTGACCGGCATGACCATCGTCAACGGCCGGATCATCTCCGGCGGCGGCCAGGACATGCCGAGTGTGAGCCCGATCATCGCCACCGTTCACCTGCCGGCCGGATCGTCCCTCGCGGTGGTGTCCACCTCCGCCGATGCCGAAGTCTTCGGGTTCGTGAACCGGATCGAGTTCCGCTCGGTCTCGGGAGACCTGGACGCGGACATCGTCTGCGCCCTGGACGCTTCAACCACCTCCGGCGACATCAACGCCGGACGGGTGACCGAGCAGATCACCGCCCGCTCCGTCTCCGGCGACATCGACGTCGCCCTCTACAACGGCCGGTCGGCGGACCTGACCACCACCTCAGGTGATGTCAGGGTCCAGGCCACCACCAAGGCGTCCGGCAGGGTGAGCGCCCGCAGCGTCTCCGGCGACATCCGTATCAGCGGCGGCGGACACCTGAACGTGAGCGCCCGCAGCGTCTCCGGCCGCACCCGCACCCACTGACCTTTTCCCACCCCACGGCCAGCGGCCCGGTGCTGTAACACCGGGCCGCTGTAGGGCCGTCTGCCCGCTAGGAGAGCACGACCCATGCAGAACATTGTCGCTGGTCATGTGGCCGCTTCGGCCCACGAATTCGTAGAACTGGCGCTCGGTACCCCGCCGGAGCTGTGGCTGGGTGTCGAGGGTGAGAGCGAGATGGAGCGGGCCGCCCGTATGGACGCGGCCCGCGACATCCTCGCCGACCACCCCGACCTGCCGGACCGGGTGAGCCAGGTCGCCGCGCAGGCGATCGAGGCGTTCGCCCCGGAGTTGTTCAACGTCGTCCCGCTCGCACCCCGGGCTACGACCCGGCGTCGGAGCTCCCGGAAGGGAGCGGCAGCATGACGACCACACCCGACACCCCCGGCGTACCTCCGCTGTCCAAGCCGGAACTGTGGCTGTTGGGCGCCGTCGCGGTCCTCGCGGCCGGCGTCGGTGGCCTGGGATTGGCAGCGTCGTTCGAGGCGGTGTCGTCGGCGGGTGCCCGCTGGGGATTCGCGTTCCCGTGGATGCTCCCCGTCGGCATCGACACCGCGATCCCCGTGTTCACCGCCGCGTTTCTGCTGCTGATCCGGACGGATATGCCGTTGGGCTGGGTGCGGTTCGTGCCATGGGCGCTGACGGGGGTGACGTGCTGGCTGAACATCGCGGCCGGGCACTCGCTGTCCGCGAAGCTCGCGCACGGCACCATGCCGCTGCTGTGGGTGGTGCTGTCCGAGGTGGCCGCGCACGTCTACGCCTCCCGCATCGGCGCTGTGACCGGCCGGCGGATGGAGAAGATCCGCCGCTCCCGCTGGTTGCTCGCCCCGGTGTCGACGTTCGCTCTGTGGCGGCGGATGACGCTGTGGGAGATCACCTCCTACTCCGAAGCCCTCGGACGCGAGCGCGAGCGGCAGTTGGCTCGCGCCGACCTGCGCGAGCAGCACGGCCGCCGCTGGCGTTCGCAGACCCCGCGCCGGGAGCGAGTGTTGCTCAAGCTCGGGGAGCTGTCCCCGGCAGGCGACGAAGCCGCGGTAACCCCGAAGCCGCCCACGCAGCCGGAGCCGGAGCCGTCGCAGGGCGGGGCGCCGAAGCCGCCGCGTAAGCGGACCACGAAGCCGAAGCCGTCGAAGTCGGTGCGTACGCCGGCCGAACTACTCACACAGGCCCGGCAAGCCACGACCGAGTGGGCAGACGCGGCGATCAACGCCGAAGCGATCCGGACTGAACTCCACTGCTCGGCCGCCAACTCCCGTGTCTTGCGGGACCTGTTGCTCAGCGAGAGGAACCAGGACGGCGAGAGTGACGAGCCCCGGGCGGAGGCTGCCTGATGTCTCCGACGTTCGGCCTGTGCTACGACCCAACCGGCAGCGTCCACGGCATACCAACCTTCCCGTGGCGCTTCGCCCCGGACGGCTACGCCACCCGCCGCCAACTCCGGGCACGCGGCCTGCGCCCCGGCGGGCAGCCGGTCGCCGCATAGGTGATGCGATCCTCCCGCCGCCGTAAGGCGGGTGTGTCCGTCGCCTACCTGTACCGCGTCGACCGGGCCAAGAAGGTCCGCCCGATGACGCCGGGCAAGTGGGCGGCTCACGCGGCGGCGATGCTCGCCCGCCGCACCTGCCCCAAGTGCCGCACCGACGCCGGATACGTCATCCCGACCTCGCTCGGCATGTGCGTCCCCTGCGCCTACCCCGAGGCACAGCAAGCCGCGTGAGAGTCCCTTCGGTGGTCAACTGACGCTACATGAGCGGCAGTTGACATGCCTTCCGGGCTATCGCGGCGCCGACGTACTCACTGTCTTGTCGCATGGGATGCAGGCCGCGTTCGCTACGGCCGCGCCCACGCCGAGCAGAACCACCGACAGTGCGAATCCACCCAGAAAGACCCTCATGCGTATCACCCAGTCACTTCCGATCCAAGATCACTCGTTCTTGATCGCGGACAGTACTGGACTGATCACCACTCCACCAAATTGACGAACCATCAGATATTTCGCGCCTGCGGGGCGACGGCGCCTGGGTGCCGGACCGGCTCCCTCCAATGGTGCAGTGACCAGCATGGATTCCATCCGAACGACATCACCGTTCTCGGTAGGTGACCGAACGGTCGGTGGTTCCACTTAGGTAGACCTTTCCCGCTCGCGACGGAGCCGGCCGCTTCGCCAACGTCGCCCGCGACATCACCCCCGCCTGACCCCGACAGTTCAGCCCCGGCATTGCTGCCGCGAGGGCGCCCGTTCGAAGCGGGCCCGGGGCATGCACCGTTCAAGCGGGGTCCGGACGTCTGCCGGCAAGCGCCGTCCGGACCCCTTCCCACCCGTGTCCGGGAAGGACATTCAGTGAATCACGAGGAAGAGAACGAACTGTTCAACCGACTCGAAGCCGACCTCACCCCCGACCCGACTACCGACCGGTCGCCCGACTCCGGCGCCGATCCGGACACGAACGTGGTCGACCTCGACAAGGCCCGGGTTGCCCGTAGCGAGTCGGGCGACGGGTCGGGCGACTCGTACGACTCGGAGTCGGGCAGTGAGTCGGGCGACCCGTCGGCCCGGGTGTTGGTCGACGGTCCGGCCCCGGTCGGGCCCGGCTACTTGGGTCGGATCATGGGGGCGAAGCGTCGGGACACCCTCCCGCCGTGGCTCCGGTCGACTGCCGAGCTGCGGACCGCCGCCCGGTGGGCTGCCGGGCACTACGGGCACCTGGCTGCCTATCACGGCCTGCGCTCCCCCTACTACGCCGCACGGCTCGCCGTGCAGTCCCCTCGCGGGGCGGCGAAGTTCATCGGCGGAAGCATGCGGTGGGCGGCCGACCGTGAGGGTGAGCCGGTCCGACTCGCCGCCGTACGCCGCGAGGATGCCGCGGAGTACCTCAAACTCTCCCGGCAGCGGGACGGCCGGGTCCGGCTGCGGACCCTGGTCACGGTGCTGGCGATGTTCGTCGGGTTGGGTGCCGCGCTGTCCATCTACGTGCTCGCGCCAGGGTGGCTGCAAGCCCTCTCGGTCGGCGCCGTCATCCTTGCGTTGGGCGCGGCCGGCACGCAGTCTGACACCCCGGTCGTCACCCGGGCAGTGGAGCTGCCGAAGTCGCCCAAGCTGACCAGCGACATCGTGCTCCGGGCGTTGGGATCGTTGGGTATTCCGGCGATCAGTCAGGCGCAGGCCAAGGGGCGTACCGGGTTCGAGTTCTCCGCTCCGATCACCCGGGACGGTCCCGGGTGGCGTGCCGAGGGCGACCTCCCGTACGGCGTGACGGTCACGGACGTGATCGACAAGCGGGACAAGCTCGCCTCTGGTCTGCGCCGCCCGCTGGGCTGCGTGTGGCCCGAAGCCGTCCCGGAGGAACACACAGGCCGGTTGGTGATGTGGGTCGGTGATCAGGACATGTCGACGGCGAAGAAGCCCGCATGGCCGCTGCTCAAAGGCGGTGCAGTCGACCTGTTCAAGCCCGTGGCGTTCGGCACGGACCAGCGGGGGCGGTGGGTGGAGATCACCCTCATGTACATCGCCGCCGTGATCGGTGCGATCCCGCGTATGGGCAAGACGTTCCTGCTGCGGTTGCTGCTGCTGATCGCGGCGTTGGATGTGCGGGCTGAGCTGCACACCTACGACCTCAAAGGCACCGGGGACCTTGACCCGGTGGGCGAGCGTGTCTCGCACCGCCACCGTGCCGGCGACGATGACGACGACATCGAATACGCGCTCGCTGACCTGCGGGAACTGCGGGCGGAGTTGCGGCGCAGGGCGAAGATGATCCGCTCCCTGCCCCGGGACATCTGCCCGGAGTCCAAGGTCACCTCGGAACTGGCGAACAAGCCCAAGCTCGGGTTGCACCCGATCGTGATCGGGGTGGATGAGTGCCAGGTCTGGTTCGAACACCCCAAGCACGGGGCCGAGTTCGAGGAAATCTGCACCGACCTGGTCAAACGCGGCCCCGCCACCGGGATCGTGCTCCTGTTGGCGACGCAGCGGCCGGACGCGAAGGCACTGCCGACCGGTATCAGCGCGAACGCGTCCGCCCGGTTCTGCCTCAAGGTCATGGGCCAGTTGGAGAACGACATGGTCCTCGGCACGTCGTCGTACCGGCGGGGCATCCGGGCCACGATGTTCTCGTGGAAGGACAAGGGCATCCACTACTTCGTGGGTGAAGGCGCCGACGCGAGGATCGTCTCCTCCGCCTACGTGGACGCGCCGACCGCCGAGGCCATTGGCATGCGCGCCCGCAAGCTACGCGAGGCGGCCGGCACGCTGTCCGGGCACGCGCTCGGGGAAGCCTTCGAGGCAGCGGAGAGCGCGGCGTATGACCTGCTGCGGGACATCCTCGCCGTGGTCCCCGCCGAAGAGCCCAAGGTGTGGTCCGAGATCGTGGTGGCCCGGCTCGCTGAGCTGCGGCCGGACGTCTACGGCGGGTGGGACCCCGAGGGGCTGTCCGCCGCTCTGAAGCCGCACGGTGTGAGCACGGTGCAGGTATGGGGCAAGACGGCGGCCGGCAAGGGCGCCAACCGCAAGGGCATCGAGCGCTCCCGCATCACCACGACTGTTGCGGAGCGTGACGGACGCCGGGACGCGGGCTAGATCAGATTCGCCGCTAGACCTAGCGGCATACCCCGCTAGGTCTAGCGGCACCGCTAGCGCCCCATTCGGCCGCTGATCAGCACGCTAGATCCTAGCGGCCCACCTGCAGAAACCCCTGAAACAGCCCCGGAAGGCCCCGATGACCCCTATCCTCGCCGCTAGCTTCCTCCTTCTGATCCTCACGCTGTGTTACGTGAGTCTGTGTGCTGCCTCGCCGTTCGGTAACTGCCGCAAGTGCCGTGGCTGGGGTTTCAAGATGACCACCGACCGCAAGGGCCGGGCCAAGCGCGGCAAGGACTGCCGCCGCTGCCACGCCACCGGCAAACGCATCCGGATAGGCCGCCACCTCTACAACGTGGCCACCTGCATCCACCACGAAGGCACCGACCGACCCACCACCGAAGCGGAGTCCCGCTCATGGCTGTGACCGTCTCGCTGGTCCTGCTCTTCGGACTGGTCCTGTTCTTCCTTCTGCGCTCCAACACCCTCGGCTGGGGATCCGCGTTCATCGCCGTGATGTTCGGGTTCTTCCTCGCCACCACCGGAGCCGCCGGACCCATCAACCAACTCACCCGCGCCGTAGTCGACGCACTGCCGAGCCTGTGAAGGAGCACACCATGCCCACGCTCTCGCGCTCCGTCCGCGCACTGCTCGAAGTCATCGCCCAAGCCGATGCCGGCGACGGTGTCCTGTTCCTTTCCGCCCCCTGCGGGCGGTGGCGCATGGACGGCACGCGGTACCTCGTCAACAACCGCACCTTCTACCCCCTCGACTCCCACGGCCTGGTGGACGTCGGCAACGGCCGCACCGACCCCGTCCGCGTCACCGCCACCGGACGCGCCTACCTCACCGGAGGCACGCAGTGAACGACCCCGTGGAAGTCCACCACCCTGTACCCCTGTATCCCCCCGTCGTCCCGGCGGCGGTCGTTCCAGCCCAGCCCGGCACGGTCCCGGCAGTGGCGAGCATCGTTCTCCCCGACGGGCGGGTCGTCACCGGCTACGCCGTGGCCCCGGTCCAGCCGGAGCCACTCACGGCCAAGCCGCCCGTATCGCGGGCCGCGGTGAACGTCGCCCTCGGGGGCGTCGGGTTTCTCGCGGTGTGCGGCGGGCTGCTGCTGCTCACCTCGTTCATCGCCGCCCTCACCGCGTTCATCACTCAGCTCGTCATCCTCGCCGCGGTCATCTTCGGCGGTTGGATCGCCGTACAGGTCTTCGGCACCGGGCGCGGTCGGGGTGGAACGACAGTCAACATCCGCAAGGCCGTGATCAAGCGCAACCACTTCCACACCTGATCGGAGAGGACACGCCAATGAACGATTCAGCTACCGCAGCGTCTGGCGAAGTTGCCTGGCCGGACGGAGCGATGATCGCGCTGGACGTGGAAACCACCGGCGTTGATCCGGAAACCGCCCGCATAGTCACCGCCGCCGTCGTCTCGCTCGGTGTGAGCAGCGAGCCGCCCACGAGTACGTGGTTGGTGAACCCAGGGATCGAGATCCCGGCAGAGGCGAGTACCGTCCACCGCGTCACGACCGAACAGGCTCGGACGCAGGGGCAGTCGCCGGCCGAAGCGATCCCCGAGATCATCGCTGAACTCACGGGAGCGTTGGATGCGGGCTGGCCTCTGGTCGTTTTCCGTGCCCCGTACGCATTGACCGTTCTCGCCCGCGAGGCCGCCCGGTACGACGTGGCCTTCCCCGGCGAGGTGGCACCCGTCATCGACCCGGCCGTGCTCGACAAGCAGGTGGACCGCTACCGGCGCGGGCGGCGCACCCTGCCTGCCTTGTGCGAGCACTACCGCGTCCGGCACGATGGCCCGAACGACGCCGTTGAAGACGCGCTTGCCGTCGCCCGGCTGGCCTGGCGCCTTCCGCGCGTCCACCCCCAGCTCGCCGCTCTTCCGTTGAACGACCTGCACACCAGTCAGCAGGCGTGGGCGAGGGACCAGGCCGCCGGGCTGCAAGAGCACCTGCGCCGTACCGACCCGGCGGCCGTGGTCAACGGCGACTGGCCCTTCCTGCATGCCCCGGGCAACGCCGGACAGGGGTCGCGGTGACCTTCGAGATCCGGATCATCTGCGACCGGTCCGAGGCCGATCGCATCAACGCGGCCATGGCCGCCGCCTTCCTCACCGGCCCGGCCCGCCAGTACCCCACCCGGGACGGGATGCGCGTCCGTCTGTACTTCACCGCGGACCATCACCCCGACCCCAGTGAAGCGGGCAGCGGACCCACGGCCTGACCCCAGCAAGCAAACCGAGGGCGGCCCGGTCTCGCCAAGGTTCGGGCCGCCCTCATCCAGCGCGGCTCACCCCCTCGTACCGCGGAGTTCAGGTGAGGGGCCAGCCGGCAAAGCCGTCATCGGTCTGATAGACAAGCGCGATCTTCTGCTCGGCAAGAAGCTTCCGTACGTCGGGAGTTGGGGCGCTGGGCAGCAGTACGGCGACGCGAAGCGTTTTGCTGTTGGGTACGTGCCGGCGGTAGTCGGCAAGCTGGCCGATGGCCATGCGTACGTTGGCCCGGGTCGTGAGCCCTTTGCCTTCATACAAGGCGTGGTCGTCGGCGTCGTACAAGTCGGGGGTCAGCGTTCCCGGCTCGCCTTCGACGGTGATCTGGAAACTGTGGGTCTTGTGACCTGCCGCGGCAAGATGTGCCACGAAAGCCTTCACCAGTTCCCCCTCGCGACGCAGCACCTTCCGCTGGCCGGCGGGGATGTCCGCGACGGTCTCTGATGTGGTGTGCTGCTCGGTCTTCTTGACCTTTGCGCCGCTCTGCGCCGGAAGCACGACGGGCGCTGGCAGCGCGACTTCCGGGTCGGTGATCTCGATCGTCGTCTGTGTGGCCTGCGGCTGCTTGTCAGCTTCCGTCCAGCCCGGCGTAGTGCCCGGCGCGAGACGGAATCGGAAAACCAGCACATCGCGCATCACATGGTCCCTGCCGGGGCCGCGGCGAATGTCGTACGGCGTGATGGGGTCCAACACCATCTGCCCGATATACCGCTGCCGCATCGCCCCGCCGCCCTGCACCCTGCCGTGAGCGACGAACAGGTGCACCTCACGCCCCTTCTCCGCGGCAGTGATCAGCGAAGCGTTGCGGCCCGAGGGCTTCTGATCCCCCTCAGCGCCGGCGCCCGTGTACAGGTACAGCGGACCGAACTCGTCATCCTCAGCGCGGCCATCGAAGGTGTACCCATACTCCTCACCTGCGGACGGGTCGGAGTAGACGAATACCTTCCCGGCATCGACAGCCGGCTCGATGCCCTGGAACGTGCCACAGCCAAAGGCCGCCGCGATCGCATCGCGCGTCGTAACAAGGCCCGGCACAAGATCAACAGTGGTCAGCATGCGACGACCCTAACCGTCGCCACTGACAACCGCCTTCGCGTTTCCCGCGGCAACCAAAAGGGCGGCCCCCTCACGCCAATGACCGGGGCCGCCCTCATCCACCCAACTCAATAGTGGAGGCACCCAGCATGACCCAACCGACTGCCAATAGGCGAGAGTGCCTGATAACCGCCGCCCTTGAACTGGCCGCCACAGGTGTGCCGGTCCTCCCGTTGCGGGCGGGCAAGCTCCCGTTCGGGAACTGCCCGGTATGCGCCGGGTCCGCGTGTGGCGACCGCCCGCACATGGTGCGCGCTGGCGCGTGCGCCTGTCCCGCTCCGTGTCACGGGTGGGCCGCCGCGACCACCGACACGGCCGTACTCACCTCACGCCCGTGGGCCCGAACGTGGCGCGAGGCGCAAGCGGTCGCCTACCACCCTGGCGGCGCCGGTCTGACCGTGGTGGACCTCGACAACGCCGCCGCCGTGGCATGGGCGGGGGAGCACCTGCCGGCCACCCGTGCCGTGATGACGACGCGTGGGGAGCACTGGATCTACCTCGGTGCCATGCAGTCCTCCAACGCCGTGCGGCCCGGTGTCGACATCAAGTCGACTATGTCCTACGCCCGGTGGCTCGGTCCCGGCACCGGCACCATGGCGCCCCTGCCCGACATCGTGCGCGTGCTGACCACGAGGGCGCCGGCCACGGTCCGACCGGCGGCCCTCACCGTGCCCGCGCCGGCCGGGGGCGGGACATGCCCGCACCGCACACCTGCCTACCTGAACCGTGGCATCGCCATGGCGGAACAGCGCATCACCGAGGCCTGTGAGGCGGTGCACGCCACCGTCTACCGGGCGTTCCTCGCGGTGCTGTCGACGCACGGGCGGTGCGGCTGCCTCACCGACGCCCACATGGCCCAGCTGTTCACCGCAGCCCAGGCCAAGGGCGAGTCGGCCCGGCACTGCACCGACGCGTGGACCAACGCCCTGACCAGGTTGGGACTGTGACCATGTCCGACGACGAGAAGACACCCGCCCGCGAGGTCATCACCGACTACGCGCAAGCCCACTTCCGGTACTTCCGCACCGCCGAGGGCACCGTGTACGCGCAGAAGAACGGCCACCCCGTGGCCCGCCCGATCCGCTCCCAGGGCACCACCGGCAGCCACCGGCAGGAACTCATGGTCGGCCTGTACAAGGACGGACGCGGCGCGTTCAACGGGTCTGCGCTCAAGGAGGCGTTGGACCTGATCGAAGCACTCGCACTGACCGAGGACGTGCAGCCCGTCCACATCCGCGTGGCCCCCGGGTTCGACGGAGCGACATGGCTGGACCTGGGCCGCAACGACGGGCAGTCCGTCCGCATCCACCCCGCCGGCTGGGATGTCCTCACTCCGGACCCTCGCGAGGTGTGCTGGCGGCGCACGCAGCTCACCGGGGAACTGCCCTTGCCGGCCAAGGACACGGACGGCAAGGGCATCGACCTGCTGATGCGCCTGTGCAGCTTCGCCAACGCGGAGACCGAGTGCCTGGCCATCGCGTGGCTCATCGGCTGCCTCGGACCCTCCGTGCCCGTCCCCGCGCCCTTCCTCACCGGTCCGCAAGGGGCGGGCAAGTCCACCGGTGGGCGGATGCTGATCAGGATCGTGGAGGGCATGAGCGGTGACCTGCGCCGGGCGCCGAAGGATGAGGAGAACCTGATCGCCGCGGTTGCGGCCGGTTGGGTCACCGCTCTGGACAACCTCTCCCACATGACGCCGGACCTGTCCGACGCCATGTGCTGCATCGTCACCGGAGCCGAGAGCGTCAAGCGCGCCCTGTTCACCGACGGAGACGTCTTCCGCGTCGGCTACCGCCGGCCCCTGCTCCTGACCGGTATCGACGTGGGAGTCATCCGGCCCGACCTGGCGGAACGGCTGCTGCCGCTGCGGTTGGAGCGGCCCCGCGTCCGGCGCACCGAGGCCGAACTGTGGGCGGAGTACGCGGAGATCCTGCCCGTCGTCCTCGGCTCGCTCCTCGACCTGACCGTCAAGGTCCGCGCAGCCGAAGCGGAGACCCCGACCGATCTGCGGATGGCGGACTTCGCCCACTTGTGCGCGCAGCTCGACGCGGCAACCAGCCTCGGAGCGTTGCCGGCGTACCGGGCCAGTCTGGACGACCTGAATGACGACGTGATCGAGGGCGATCTCCTCGCGCAGACCGTCCTGCAGCATGCCGACACCATCACGCCGGGCGGGGATCAGCGGATGACGTCCACCGAGTGGCTGCACTGCCTCAGCCGCCTCTACAGCGGCGACGAACTGCGCCCCCTGCCCAAAGGGTGGCCGACCACCGGCAAAGTCCTCTCCGACCGGCTCAAGCGCCTCCAACCCACCCTCGCCGCCCGCGGCGTCCTCATCGACACCGGGCGCACCAGCGAGGGCCGCTACCTCGAAATGACCCGCCGGCCCGCCCCGGCCCCACACGAGCAGAAGCGGGCGTTCTGACCCGCATCGGCCACCGAGACAGGCAAGAGGAGCACCACACGCCCTGGGGGTGCTCCTCTTGCTGTTCGGCGGAACGCCGCCCAAGGTCGCTCCGCGCAGCGGCTCCTTCTTCACTCTGTGAGACGCACCGAACTACTACAGGCATCTCCCTCTTTGTCCTAAGAGGGAAGACGCTGCGTCATCTGCGTCATGCAGGCCGAAAAACGGCACCTGACCAGTGGAAACAGGCACGACGCAGACGGCAGGCTCTGCGTCATCCTGCGTCATCTGCGTCATCCGATGACGCAACCCATGACGCTCCGATGACGCACCCCCCGGCGGCTACGTCATACAAAGCAGCAGGTCAGAAGCCTGAATGACGCTGATGACGCAATGACGCAGAAATCAACACTTCGGACAGACAGGTCAAGGAACCGCGCACAACTCCCCTTTCAGGCAATGCCGAACTGCCCTGGAGGCACCCGGATGAGCACCCCGACCGCCGCTCCCGTCGACCAACTGCTCTACACCGCCGAGGAAGCCGCCGCCGTTCTCCGTTACGGCCGATCGACGGTCTACGAACTGATGGCCGCCGGGGTCCTGAAATACGTCAAAGAGGGCCGCTCCCGCCGCATCCGCCGACGCGACCTCGAAGCGTACGTAGACCACCTCGAACCACTGCCCCACTAACACGCATCACGACAGGCGACCCCGGACAACGGCCCGGGGTCGCCTGTCGTGTGGAGGAACCCATGAGTCCCCGCAAGCCGAACATGGAATCGTCCGTCTACTTCGGTAGTGACGGATGGTGGCACGGACGCGTCACCATGGGCGTCAAAGATGATGGCAATCCCGACCGTCGCCACCGCAGAGCCCGTACGGAGCCCCAAATCCGGCGCAAGGTGAAGGCGCTGGAAGCGCTCCGGGACAAGGGCCGCGCACCCAAGGCTGGACGCCCGCCAACCGTGGCCGTGTGGATGACCACCTACCTCACCGACATCGCGAGCCTCAAGCTCAAGCCGCGCTCGTTGGACGACTACTGGTCCAAGACCCGCAACGACATCGTGCCTGGCGTCGGGCAGCATCGGCTCGACAAGCTTCAGCCGGAGCACCTGGAGAAGATGTACCGGGCGATGCTCGACGCTGGCCACGCGCCCTCGCACGTGCTCAAGGTGCACCGCATCCTTTCGCGCGCGCTGAAGATCGCTCACCGCCGCCGGATGATCGGCGAGAACGTCGCCACCCTGGTCGATCCTCCGTCCGTCGATGAGACGGAAGCGAACCCCTTCACTCAGGACCAGGCAAAGGCATTTTTGGTGGCAGCAGCCAAACGGCCCACGTTTATGCGATGGATCGTCGGTGTCGGCATGGGCTTCCGGCAGGGCGAGACCTTGGGGCTGCGGTGGCGCTACGTCGACCTCAACGCGGAACTCTTCCACCCCCGGTGGCAGCTACAGCGGCTCACCTGGCGGCACGGATGCGACGACCCGCACGCCTGCGGTACCCGTCTCCACCGCTTCGAGCCATGCCCGCCGGCCTGCACCATGCACAAGGGCTACACGCGCGGCTGCCCCAAGCCCTGCACAAAGGCATGCACCGCCCACGCGAGCACCTGCCCCCAGCGGAAGGGCGGCGGCCTGGTCTACACCCGACCGAAGACCAAGAAGAGCCAGAACCCCGTTCCGATCCCGCCGCCTTTCGTGCCCTATCTGCGCGAGCACAAGGCTCACCAGGCGGAAGCGAAGGCACTGGCCGGTGACACCTGGCAGGAGTGCGACGCGGTATTCACGCGCCCGGACGGTCGGCCGCTCGATCCTCGCGCCGACTGGGAAGAGTTCAAGGAACTGCTTGCCGAAGCGGGCATCAGTGACCGACGTCTCTACGACGGAAGCCGCCATACGGCCGGCACGATCCTCAACGAGCTGGGCGTCGACATGCCCACGATCATGGAGATCCTTCGGCACACGCAGATCAGTCAGACGCGGCGGTACGTGAAGGGTCGGTCCCACCTGTCGAAGGACGCCATGCAGCGCATGGGAGATGCCTTCTTTCCTGCGGCCCAGCCCTCCGCCGAGCCCGCGGCTGAGACCACAACTGAGACCAGCGCCAGCCGTGCGGCCCGCGCCCGGCGTCGCCGTCGCATCCGGTAACGAGAAACCCCAGCTCAGGCGGGGTCTGGGCTGGGGTTTTCAGAGCCTCCTGTCGGATTCGAACCGACGACCTACGCATTACAAGGTCTCTCAGGGTAATCGTGTGACCTGCTAGGCGATCACAAAACACCCCCTGACCTGCTGAAATACCCCTCCCCGTATAACTCTCCATAGGTCCGTATAGACCCCCCATGTGTACGGCATCCGTATTTCTAGGTGTTGCTACTTAGCACCACAAGGTGTTAGATGGCATCAGTTCCACCGAAGAAAAACGGCCCCGCCCGATGGTGAGACACCGGGCAGGGCCTTGACCCGAACCCCTCCGTTACAGGGAGTCCAAGCCATGCGCAGCAGCGTACCGAACCAGAGCAAGTCCATCCTGAGCGCCGTGGAGAACGGCCCCGTCCGGCCGAAGCTGCCGGCGGAGGGGCCGAAGACCTGGTCGTTCACCGACGTGACGACCGGCGAGAAGCGCACCATCACCTGCATGATCGGCTGCGAGATGGACCACAGCCACCAGGCCGATGCGGTCACGGCCGCCGACGACATCGAGTGCAGGGCCGACAGCCTCGACGTCACCCTGCCGGTCAACGTAAGCGGCGAGCCCGAAGAGTTCCGGGTGCTGTCCACCATCATGTCCGTGATGCCGTTCGACACGACCCTCGCGTACCGGCTGCCGCACGTCAGCATGGAACTCATCACCGACCACTGGATCGAGGGCATGGGCCCCGACGAGCTGGCCACGGTCATCGAGACGCTGGCTGGCCGTCTGGACGCGCTGCGCATGGCGCACGCCCAGCTGGTCGCCGTCCGCAACGAGTACAAGAATCGCGCCCGGTGAGCGCCGACGACCAGGGGCCTTTCGTGGCCCATCCGGTGCCCCGTAACGACGATGGCAGCCTCACGGTCAGCACCGTCGACCATGGGCTGATCCGCCTCGACTGCCCGTACTGGTGCACCAACGGCCACTCCTACCCGAACCGCGTCGCCAAGGCGAACATCGTCCACCGCAGCGACCCGATCTGGGCGCTTTCGGTCACGGCCGAGTACGGGGAAGCCGGACACCTTCCGGTGTCGTTCATGCAGTTCCCGTTCCGTGACGACTCGGGTGTGTACCTGCTCGTCGAGGACCAGGCGGGCGACGACTTGGAGTTCGGTCCGGCCGGCGCCCGCAAGGTTGCCGAGTCGCTGCGGTTGCACGCCGATGTCATCGACGGCATGGCCGCCGAACTCGAAGTGATCCGGGGGTCTGCCCGGTGAGCACCGACATGATCAACCGCCCGACTGAGGACATCGCACTCAACGCGGTGTCCCGGTCGGCGCGGCCCCTGCCCCCCATGCCCGCGATCCTCGCGGACCTTCTGACAGCGAACCGTCTGGGTGACCGTGCGGGCGTACAGCTCCTCGCGCACCTGGCGATCCGCGTAGCCCTCCCGGAGGTGGGCCGCTGATGAAAAACACTGACGTGCGTGTGTGGCTGCGGCGGGTGTCCCTCGCCGCGGGCATCGCGTTCACTGCCACCGCCGAGTACGACCTCGCCCGCCAGTTGGGCGCCAACGGGATCATCGCCGCGATGCTCCCCGTTGCCCTCGACGCCTACGCCATGGCTGCGCTGCGGTGGTTCCGGGCGTTCGATGTGGCCCTGTCGCTGGCCCTGATGGGTGCGGCACAGGTGGCCGCGCATCTCCTCGACGCGAACGTGATGACCGTCAACATCCCCATGGTCGTCGTCGTCTCGCTGCTCGTACCCGTGGCGATCTGGCGTACCCACGCACTCGCCCGCACCGAGCACGCCGAGCCTGCCGCGCCGGAAAGCGTTGCTGTTAGCAACGGTATTTCGGATGTGTCGATGGAGCGTGTACCCGAGTCGTACCCGGAGATCGAGGCGGCCGTACCCGACGCACCTGTCGAGGAGTCCCAGCCGCGTCCGGTGTTCGCCGCCGAGGGGACCCGTACCCGTCCGGAAGTACACGCCGTACTCGAAGGCGACGAAGACCCGCTCACCCCGATGAGCATCGACAACGCCGCCGACCACTTCAGCGGGCAGCTGGGCGACGGCATCCTGCCAACCATCCGCGACATCAAGACCAAGCTGCGCGTCGGGCAGAAGCGGGCCCAAGAGCTGCAGGAAGAGTTCCGCAAGACCCTGGTGACGTCATGAGCGACATCGAGAAGGCCGCCAAGGATGCGGTCGAAGCTGCGGACAACTCGGCGCAGCTGGCCCTGATCGTCGCCGCGTTGAAGGCGCAGCAGCTGGCGCAGCAGCCGGCCGCCCCTCAGCCCGTACCGGCCGCGTCGGGCGGGGCCGGGAAGTGGATCGGGATTGGGGTGGGCGGGTCAGTGTTCCTGCTGACCGTGGCCGTGTCCGCCGTGGCCGTGGCCATCGCCGCCGTGTCCCTCACCATCTGCGTGCTGGTCCTCTGGTCCTTGTGGAACAACGTGCGGAAGGGGCGTTGACATGTCGATCTCCGACCACGACGACATCGGGCACCTCGACCTGGCCCGCATCGCCCGCATCAGCGCCGTCGCCGCCATGCGCGGCGGGGTCCTGACCTCGAAGCAGAAGCGCGCCCTCGACCGCATCGCCAAGCAGGCCAAGGCGCGCGAGGAGAAGAAGCGGCAGAAGTAGCAGTGCCACGGGGCGGCCGTACCCGACCAAGGAATCCGGCCGCCCCGTGTACCCCGTCCCTCGCGAGACAGGAACACACATCATGTCTGAGAACGTCCTCGAACTGTTCAAGGCTGCGGAGTCTGTGCCGCCCCAATCGGAGCCGGATGCACCCCGGGTGCAGGTCGTACCCGACGTCCCCGTGCCCGTACCCGGAACGTCCGGCGGATGGGTGCGGGTCGTACTCCACCACGCCCGGCGGTGGCGCTACGGATGGACCGCGATCCGTGCCGGGTACCTGATCGTCTCCACCCCGATCGCGGGTACGGCCCGGATGCTGAAGGCCGGTTGGGTGTGGATGCGGGCCGACGACTACCGCACAGCCATCAGCGAGTCACCCGAGTTCGTCGAGAAGGTGCGTACCCGCCGGCGCCACACCCTGTGGTGGAGTACCGGCCTGTCCCTGGTCACCTTCGGAATGTCCTGGTGGCTCATCGACCCGAACACCCCGCTGTACTCGGCAACGGCGATCCTCGGTACCGGCGCGGCCGTTGATGTCCGTCGTCGGTTGCGGGACCGCAAGACGCCGCTCGTCTTCCCCGGGCTGAGCCGTAAGAACCCGGGCGAAAACGCTGTGACCCGCGCGGCCGTCGTGTCCAAGCTGGGTACCGGGCGGGACGTCGAGGAGATGCGCCTCGCCAGCCCGATCATGAACGAGGGACAGGGCTGGTCGACCAAGCTGAAGATGCCGCCCGGTCAGCGAGCCCGTAAGGCCCTGGGCAAGGAGGCGGACTTCGCGTCCGCCCTGGGTGTTGGTGAGACTCAGGTGTTCTTCGACCTGGTCCCCTCGCACGCTGGGCTGCTCGACATCTACGTCGCCAAGGATGACCCGTTCCTGCGGGTGTACCCGTCGCCCCTGATCGGCCGAACCGAGCCGCTCGACTTCTGGGCAGGCATCCCCGTGGGGGTCAACGGGCGTGGCGGACGGGAGTTCCTCCGCCTGGTCGACGCCTCCCTCCTGGTCGCTGGCGAGCCCCGCGCCGGAAAGACCGTGGCAACCAACACCATCGTCGGAGCCGCGGCCCTCGCGGTCACGCCGAGGATTCACCTGTTCGACGGGAAGGGAGCCGGCGACCATCGCCCGTGGCGGAAGGTCGCCCACACGGCGGTCAAGCGCAACCCTGCCCGCCTGCTGCGGCATCTGCGGAAGATGCAGCAGCAGATGGAAGCGGTCTTCGACATGCTCGACGAAGCGGGCGCCGGCTCGAAGCTGACCCCGGATCTGTGCCGCTCACTTCAGGTCGACATCGAGCTGACCGTGGTCGACGAGACCCGGTACTACGTCACGTCGCCCCTGGGCGAAGAGATCGTTGACGTCATGGTCGACATCGCCAGCCGTGGCCCCGCTGCCGGGGTGATCCTGGTCCTGGCCACACAGCGGATGACGTCGGACGCGATCCCCGGATCGCTGAAGGGTGTCTGCAGTCTGCGGTGGGCGATGCGCTGCCCGGACACCATCGCCTCGAACGCCGTACTCGGTGCCGGCGCGGTCGGGCGGGGCTTCAACGCCTCGGAGATTTCCCGTGCGCACCGCGGCCTGGGCATCCTCGACGCGGACGGCAACGAACCCACCATGATGCGGTCCTTCCTCCTCGACGACTTCGACCTGTTCGGGGTTGCCGAGACCGCGTACCAGCTGCGCGAGGCTGCGGGCACCCTCCCCGAGTGGGTCGTCGAGGAGGAGGAGAGCACCCTCCCCGCCGTCCTCGCCGCGTTCAAGGACGATGACGCACTGCTGTTCGCCGAACTGGCTGACCGTCTCGACTGGTCTGTCGAGCAGCTGAAGAAGGAACTCCATGGCGTGACCGTCCGGCAGATCACCCGCGAGGGGAAGAACGTGGGGCGCGGATACAAGCGGACGGACATCAGCGCGGCGGCCGGCGAGTAGGCCTGTTGGACGGCGGGAGGCTGCTGGACCCTAGCAACGGGTCTAGCAGCCTCCCCACCTGCGATCTAGCAAGACCAGCAGACCTAGCAGCCTCACCCGATTCTGGGTGTCAGTCCCCGTCTGGCTGGGCGATGACGAACACGCCCATGCCGCTGACCGTCTCGACGAGTCCTTCGTCTTTCAGGACCCGTACCGCCTTGCGGAGGGTGTCGCGGGCCACGCCGTACTGCTGCTCCAGCTCGACCAGGCTCGGGATGCGCCGGCCGACGGGGAGCGTCCCGTCTGCGATCTGGGCGCGCAGCTGGTCGGCGATCTGCCGGTACGGCGGTACGGGCCCCTCACGGTCGATGCTCATGATCGAAAGCTAGGTAGGTAGGGACGCCCCGCCATAGCTAGCCACGTGGGTAGCAGGGGGTAGTACGGTCTATCCGGGTGAAAGAAAAACCCCCGCGGCCGATGGCACGGCCCGGGGCTTGGACGACGCTTCGAGGGAGCGACGACATGGACGAGACTACCGACGGCACAGCCTGGGTGTACCAGGACAGCGGGTCCGGGGCGCAAGGCCACATGGAGCTGCGCACCACCGCATCCCTGCCCGATCCGCTGGACGCGCATCGCGAGCACCTGGCCCACATCGACGACTGCGGCTTCTGCCGGGAGAGTGTCGACGGGAGCATGTGCCACGAAGGCCACCAACTGTGGCGCGCATCGAGGGCGGCCCGCGCATGACTTGCGCCCGCTGCGACCAACCCATGACCCGCGCCGAGGCCGAGCCGTTCGACGTGGCCGGCAACTCCGGGGGCGGCTGGACCGTGTGGGTCCACAAGAAGCTGTGCCCGCTGCCGGACACCAAGCGCACCACCTGACACACGAGCGAGGGGTACGCACTCAGTGCGTACCCCTCGCCGCGTCAGTTCCCGCCGCCCGCGTTGAGCACCTGCATCAGTTCGTGGTTGGCGTGCGTGATCTCGACCCGTGCGAGCTTCGAGATTTCCTCACTGCCGACAAACACCTTCACGTTCACGTCGCCGGGCCCCTGACTGCCGGCCCGCCCCGTGAGCGCACTGAGCTGCTGTGTCGTCAGCACCGGCTCCGGCTTGCCCGTCCCGTTGTACGCGAGATTCATGCCGGGCTGCAGGTATCCGCCGCTGTCGAACTTGCCAGGCATGAAGCCGTAGTGGCTGCCGAACAGTGGATCGTTCCAGCCGCGGGCATGCGGGCCGACGACAACCCCGGCTCCGCCCCTCGACTCGACGTTCGTCCCGCCGAGGGTGCCCGCCGTGTGGCCCACGCCCGCGTTGGTGATGCCGATCTGGAACGGCGACTTGCCGTTGAGGACCCATCCGGGCGGCGCCTGCTTCCCGGAGAACGAACCGGTCGCCCAGCGGCGGTGCGGCTTCTCCCCACGGATCACAGACTCGATCGCGGACATCAGACCTGAGCAGTCCCACGAAGGTGACCCATTACCTGCCCACTGATAGGGCAGGCCAGCCTGCGTCTTGACCCACTTCAGGGCCGTCTGAATCTTCGGCCCGCCGATCCCCCCGGCACCCTTCGCGTCGGCCTTCTTCGAGTACCCGAAGAGGCTGTCAATGATCTTCGTGGGGATGCGGCGGATCATCTTCCCGAACCCGGTGTCAGCGCCCGGGAACCTCTTCAGCAGCGGGTCAACAACATGGCTGACCCCAGCGCGAGCCGACGATTCCAGCCCGTCCGTGAGCCAGCTGGCCCCCTTCTTGATCCCGTCCCACGCCTTGGAGCCGACACCCGATGCGGCCTTCCCGATCCACCCGAAGATCCCGCCATCCTTGAACTGCTGGCTGGGCAGTGGGTTCCCGCCGAGCGCGGGCGCCAAGGCGGCCTTGACCCCGTTCGCACCCCGCGTCGTGGCGATCTTGTTGAGGGTGTTGACGAACCCGCCGCCCACAGCCCGGGTGAACTCCGGCCTCATGATGGCTTCGCCGCCGGACAGGTCGAGCCGGCCACCAGTCGGGGAGACGAAGCGGTGAACGTCGCGACCAGGCGTGTAGCCGGGAAGGACACCACCTGTCGCCCAACCGGTGAGTGGCATCTTGGCCAGCGGGGGTGCACCGAAAGCGGACGCGATCAGGTTCCACGTCTTGACGATGCCCTTGTTGTACACCTGGTCGATGACGAACTTGACCGGCTTCTTGGCCAGTTCCTGGATCTTCCCCCACGCCTTGCCCAGTCCGGTCGCCGCGCTCTCAAACGCCTCGACTACCCGGTTCTTCAGGGTGCCCGCCCACCCGGGGATCTTCTTGGTGAAGAAGTCCTGGATCGGAGAGATGACCCACTTCTTGATCCAATTCCAGCCGGCGGACAGACCGGCCCGCACCTGATCCCAGTGCTTGACGATGTACACCACCGCCAGGCCGATCGGTCCTGTCAGGGCGCCGAGGATCCACGGCCAGTTCTTCTTAACCCAGTTGATGACCGTGTTGAAGACGCCGGGAATCGTCACGGTGAAGAACCGTTTGAACGGTCCCGAGAACCAGCCGATCACCGCCTTCGCGCCCGCCTGGATCCCAGCCCACGCCGCTTGGACGATCGCCCGGAACGTCTCCGACTTCTTGTAGGCGATGACGACCGCGGCAGCGAACGCGATGATCGCGATGATGATGATGGTCAGCGGGCTCAGTGACATCACCGCGTTGAACACGGTCTGAGCGATCGTCCACGCCTTCTGTGCCGCGGCGACGACCGTCATCGTCAACGCGTACAGCCGCAGCCCCACGATGGCGCCTGCGACCACAGTGGTGAGGATCTTCAGCACCGGGAGCGGAATGGACGCGGTCAGCCGCGCCATCATGTTGATGACCATCAGGCTCACACCGCCGAGCGGGGCGAGCGCCTGCACCAGCCTGCCCACGGTGATCGCCGCGTTCTTGAAGAACTCGCCGACCGTCGGACCCACATCCCGCACGTAGGCGAGCAGCGACCGCACACCCGTACCGGACTGGCCCCACTCCCGGAAGCGCGCCGTGAGCCGCACCAGGGATGCCACCACCGTCTGCGAGGACGGGGCGAACGACCGGAGGATGCCGCCGATCCCGCTGAAGATGTTGGCGACGATCTGCCCGAACCCCCGGATGGACGAGCCGGCCGTCGTCGACAACCAGGCGACCACCCGCTTGATACCGCCGCCCTCCACCCAACTGGCGAAGGACCGCATCAGGCCCATCACGGCACCGGACGCGGCCACCACCAGCGGCGTCAGCTGCGGCAGAATCTTGCGGATCGTGTTCAGCCCTAGCGTGAAGATGGGCATCACCTGCGGCTGCAAGCTCCGCGACCATCCGCTGAACGCCGTCTTCAGCCCGGTGAACGCGGTCATCGTGTCCCGCGCGGACGGGGTCAGCTTGGCCAGCTCCGCCCGGTACTTGGCCTGAGCCGTGGCCGCCGCGTCCGACCCGGTTGCCGACGACATCTGCGCCGACTGGATCTGACGCTGCGCCGACGCCACCGAATCCGCCGCCGACTGCTGGGCGACAGCCACGCTCTTCTGCGCCTCGACGATGCGGCCCTGAGCCTCCGCCACATCCTGGGCGTTCTGCACCGCCTGCCGGGACTGTGCGGCTTCCGCGTCCCGCACGGCAACCGCCTGGTCGGCTACGTGCTGCTTGGCCTGAGACAGCCGGTCCTGGGCGCTCAGGACCGTGTCGGAGCCCTCGACCCCCGCCTTGTTCGCCGCAGCCGTCTCCGTCTTCAGCCGGGCGTTTTCCTTCTGCTGATCCTTCAGCCCCTGCACGGCCTGGTCGTAGGCCAACTGCGCCTGATCACGGTCAAGCTGGGTGGCCTTCGAGCCGGCCGCCTGAGACTTGGTCAGCTCGTCCTGGGCTTCCCGCACCCGCAGGACCGCCGCACGCTCGTCGAGGGCGGAGCCGGCAAGCCGGTCGTTCATGTCCTGCAGCTGCTGGGCGGCATCCTTGCGGGCCGTCGTCAGATCCTGCTGCGCCCTGACAGCGTCCTTCTGCGCGGACACCAGCTGCTTCTCCGCGTCCTGCACAGCACGGGCCGCAGCCTGGGTCCGCTGGGACGCCTGGGCGGCCACCGACGCAGCGTTCTGCCGGGCTTTCGTTACGCCCTCTTGGGCGGTGGCTATCTGCCGGGCGCCGTTGCGTTCCGCCGTCGCCAGCCCCTGCGTTGCTGTCGCCATCTGAATGGCGCGCTGCTGGGCTGCCACAGCTGCGGCGGCGCCGTTGCCCGTCGACTGGGTGGCAGCGTCCTGAGCGGCCTTCTGTGCCTGCAGGGCGGACCCGATCTGCTTGAACGCAGGGATCGCCACCAAGGCGACAGCACCAACCCCAGCCGCCGCCGACACGCCAGCCGACGCAATCGCACCAAGCCCCGCGCCGACCGTGGCCAGAACCGGGATGATCGCCGGACCCAACCCCACCGCCACGGTGGTCAGATTGCTGAACCCGGTGATCGCCCGGCTGGTGTCGACGTCCGCGTCGATGTCGACGTCCTGCCCGTCAAGGCGGGCAATGTCCGCACGCAAAGCAGCCAACTGGGCGGTCGCCGCACGGACGTTGATGCGGACGTTGATGTCCGGGCTCGCCGCACCAAGACGGGTGAGTTCCCGTTCCAGCTCGTCTATCTGCCGGCGGGCCGTCTCCGCATCCACGTCGATGCCGACGCGTTGGGTTGCCAGCGTCTCCAGCTGCACCCGCAGTGCACGGATGTCCGCGTCCGCCTCGGAGGTGTTAGCGCCGATCGTGATGTCAGGCAGGCTCCGCAAGGCGGCCTCGACCCGGGTACGGAACGTGCGGCCGAACGCCCCTCCAGCTTCACCACCCTGACGGGTCGACGCTGCACGGGCCTGCGCACCGCCCTGGGTGATGCCCTGAGCCATCGCGTCGCGGATCTCAGCAGCGATACGGGCCGCGATCTGCGCACCGATCTGCTGACCGATGGTCGTACCGATGCCGTTGCCGACAGCACCCTGCATCGCCGGGCCAAACGCGTGTCCAGCTGCGTTGCCTGCATCCTCACCAGCACGCGTCGCAGCCGGTACCAGACCGTCCCGGAGACGGGCATAGATGCCCTGAGTGTTCGGGATGACGTCGACCTCGACGGATCCCACAGAGATAGCCATAAGCCAGTCCTTGGATGTCGCAGGGCTGGCGCGGAAACCCCTGTCGAAAGGTTCATATGTGGATCAAGCGGCAGTGGGCCGGGATCCCCGGGGTGGATCTTGCGGGGACCGGCGCGTATTGCAGTCGAGGCCGCCTACGGGTCTGGGGAATTCGGCCTTGGAACCCCTGGGCCAGGACCCCGATAGGGGGTCCTCTGCGCCTCGGGACCGTGTAGCACCCCCGCTTTTGCAAGCGGCTGGTTCCTGTTTTCCCGACCCCGGAACCCCTGAGTGTCACGGCTACAGGCCCCCGACCTGCGGCTTTGTGCGGGCCGTCTGGGGGCCGCTGGGGGGCGCTGCGTTTCCGCAGGTCGCGGCCTTGGGAACCCGAACGGATCCCCGGGAGCTATAGCCCCCGATCCCACCAGGGATGACCCCGAGGGGGCCGTCCCCTGGTGGGATCGTCCTGGTTTGGGGTGCGCGACCTGGCCGACTGGTGGCTGCCAGCCAGGCCGCGCGGTCGGTGTCGCCGGCTGTGGAGGGTCAGCCGTGCCAGGGTGCGCCAAGTCGTCATGCCCAGTGATCCCTTGGCTGCCTGCGTGGACACCGACGTTCATGGGGTCACGCAGCCCTGAGTGCCTGGTCGACTGCCCTCAGGGCGCGCTCAGTGGGCTGTGGTGCGACGCCTCGCACTGCGATGGCCTCGATCCACTTGCCTCGCAGTGCGGCCCGTGCGCGTACCTCGCTCGGTGTGGCCAGCTCGATGGTCAGGTGCTGCGAGCGAGCCAGCTGCAGCCACCTTGAGACAGGCTGATGCTTGAACTCACGCCACCGCTGGATCTCAGGTGAGATGTGGTCGCGCATGACGTGGTCGACGACGCCCTGCCGTGTCGGCTCGGGCAGCTTGGCAACCGCGTACAGCTGGTTGTCGTTGCCGCCTTCGCCTTGCAGGTCGCCTGCCTTGGCGATGACCTGCCTGTCGGAGACGATCTGATCCAGCTGGAAGGCGACACCTTCCGCCTTCTCCCATGCTGTGGTGACTGCCGGGTCATCCCAGTTGAGCCAGGTCACGTCGAGGTTGTCGGGCAGCTTCTTCGCCTGCACGCGCAGCTGCTTGATGAGCCCGTTGAACTCAGGCTGCAGTGCCATGATCCAGCCGGGTACCCGCTCGCGGACGAGGGCGTTGTACTTCCGGGCGACGGGTTCGAGGAAGTCGCTGCCAATCGCGTTGTGCGCCTTGGCGATGCGGTGGGCGTGGGCTCGCTGCTCGATGAGTTCCCGCAGTTCCTCGGGCGTTGCGGGGATGTCGTCGAGGGTGGGCCGGCTCGGGGGCCGCATGTGGGAGGCGTCGACAACCACCTTCCACATGCTGGCCACGTGATCAATCTCGTCGGGTACGGCGAGACCGCGACGGCGGGCAGCCTTGACGGCGCCCTCCGCCCGGTGGGTGTCGTTTTCGAACATCAGTTGACCTCGATGTCAGCTTCGGCAGCGCGGCTGATCTCGTGGGGCTTCATGCCTTCGAGGACGCCGGGCATGGGGGGCGCGTAGGACGCGGCCGTGTTGATCCGCCACGCCGGGTCCTTGGTGTCCGGCAGCTGACGCATTTCGATCAGGCTGCGCATGGAGGCGTTGTTGCTGCCATCCGAGTTCCAGGCGTCGACGACGTCGTGCCACCCGTTCTCGTAGGCGACCGCCGCGGTGGCGCGGGCGAGGTGTACGTCACCGTCGAACTTGGCCTCTGCCAGCATCCGCTTGGCGGCGTCGGGGTCGGTGAGGGTGGCGGCCTGCTGCCGTGCCTGGCGGCGCATCATGGCCTTCGCGGGGTCGTTGGTCGGGTCGGAACCGAATGCCTTCTGCGCAAGCTTCTGCTTGTGCTGCGTGACCTTCTCGATGTGCTGGTCGAGCATCTGCCGCATCTGCTCGCAGGCCGGCTTGTAGATGCGGGCCGCAGCTGCGCGGGCAGCTTCGGGGGTCAGATCCTTGCGCTCGCTGATCCTGCCCAGCAGCGTCTCTGCGTTCTCGCGGACGGCCGCGGCCTTCGCCCGGTGGGCGTCCATCTGCTTCTGGAAGTCGGCGGTGTAGTCGACCGCGGACTGGTTGAACATGCGCTGGTAGTCGGTAGTCATCGTGTTTTCCCTTCTGCTGCGTCGTGCTGGGCGAGTTGCTGCACGGCGCGGATCATGGACTGGATGGTGTGGGGGTCGAGGTGTTCGCGGAGCGTGCCTGCCATGGCGAGCACGGCGCCCTCCGCGGTCGCTGCGATCTCCGCGGGCGTGAGGCCGGCGAATAGGGCGCGGATCGCTTCCGGGTCGTCCCGCAGGGCGGCCACGACTACTCCGTAGCTCGTCAGGTAGGGGTCGGACATTGGTCACTCCTTGTCACTGTGCTGCCGGATGGTTGGACGGCTACGAACTAAGCCGAAAGAAGGAAAGAAGCAGGTCAGAGGCGGCCCGAGGCGGGGCCTTAATTCGTACCGACGAATTAAGGCCCCTTGCGTTTCTGCAGGTCAGACCCTTAATTCCTTACTTAGCCTTAATTCGTCGCACCCCCTTTACCGGCCTCCCTGCCGTTGGCCTGGTGAACTCTGCGTAACCGTTGATCTTGAGTAGTTCGACCACCAGCGCGTCGACTTCGGACGCCTTCTTGTTGCGGCCGAAGCACTTCGCGTTGATGTCGGTACGCGTCACCCCGGGCTCGCCGGCCTCATCGACGAACGTCTTCAGCCGGTCGAGATCGGGGTTCCCGGAGCCCCCGCCGAAGACGTACCAAGCGGAGTCCTCGGCGTAGTCCCACATCGCCTCGGCGACTTCGAGGTGCGGAAGGTCGACGTAGTCGCACCCGTCGAGGAGTGCGGCCATGACGGACAGCCGCAGGACTTGGGGCGCAGCGCGGGCGACCACTTGGGCAACCGGGCCGTCTCCCGCGTGATCGGCGGCCAGGCGCTCGTACAGCAGGCGCCAGCGGGTAGCAGCGTCGGTGCTGCGCCGCATCTGACCGATCGTCGTGGCCTTGACGATGACACTGCTCAACTCGGCGCCGAGCGCCTTGACGTCCGCCTCGGAGAGATCCCCTCCGTCTGGGAGGAGCTTGGATCGCTTCGAGAGCACGGGCAGGAATCGGTTCATCGTCCCGCCGGCCCGCTCCGCCTCATTCAGTTTCATGCGGAGCTCGGTCGGGGTGATGTGGCCGATCATCCCGATGTGGGGCTCGGTTGCGATCTTCGGTTTGACGGTCATGGTGCGGAGGGTCCCGCCGTCCCACGCCTGTCGGATGAGTGGGAGGAGTGTGTTGCCCTCCCGCTTGCCCTGGGCGAGGACGGCCGCGAACTCCGACTCGACGACCAACAGCCTCTTGTCGGTGGCCCCTTCGTCGTAAGAGTCCGACTCGGGGTCGCCGCTCGGGTCGCGCACTTGGATGATCAGACCCTCAGCAGAGGAGAGGCCACCCATGATCCGGTCCTCATGGAACGTCGGATCGGTGTGCTTGAGAACCCGCCGAACCTCCGCCCAAGAGGTGCCCTTCATGCCGCCGGCGGTCCGGCCGATGATGAGCGACCAGAGGCGGGCGCCATGGTGAACACCGCCCGTCAGAATGTGCGGCTCTTTGCCGATCATCGCCCCTGCGGCGCTGTACAGGGTGAACAGCATCGCGGCCGGATCTGCCTCGGTGTGCGGAAGGATCGCGGAGACGATCCGACCCGGCAGACCGTGCATCGCCCTGTCGTCGAGGACAGGCCAGGGCCTGCCCGTTGCAGACGGCTGGTCGTCCGGCTCTGCATCGCTCATGCAGCCACCCCCGCCCGCCTCGCGGACGCCACGGTCCGCATGGCTTCACCCGCGGAGAGACCCTGCCGGACAGCGGCCTCGACGAGGGCAGCCTCAACATCGGCTGCTGCCATATGCCCGTCATCCACGTGAGCCCACGCCTTGGCTGCAGCCCAGTACAGGCGGTCGTTACGCGTACCTTCGGGCGCGTTGAGAACGACCCGTACAAGGCCGTCCAGCGCCCTGCTGGCTGTAACGGGTGATGGGTCAGCCCGTGGGATCCGACGCGTCACCGGGGCGGGCAGCATGAGCTTGAGCAGCTGCTCGGGTACCGGCTGGACGTCGACCTCTCCCAGCTTGGGGTGCAACCCGTAGTCGCCGGCGCGCCCGATGCTGCCGGGGCCGACCAGGTACCCACCAGTTCCTCGCACGTCGATGCCGGGGCCGAGGCGACCAGCAGAGTTCGGTACGGAGAGGCCAGCCGGGGCAGCGAGCCACACGTGGAACCCACCGGACGGGGTGCAGATCGTCTGACTCTGCGGGATCTCGAACCCGTGCCCGGCTGCGAGTTGGTTGAGCGTGGCGCAGCCGTCGACCCCGTGCTTGCGGTCGAGGTCGAGCCCGATGAGTTTGCCTCCGCAGGCGATGCCGTAGCCGGTCGCACGCGAGGACAGGTCAAAGAGATGACGGGCATAGGCGGGGTCGGTGGTTGCGTCGTGAACGCCGTGTCCCGGCTTTCCGCAGCGCCCCTTGCAGCTGTGTCCCTTGTCGTGCGGGGACTTGATGGCGGGGGTTTTGTTGATGCTGAGGGGGAACACGGCGTACCCGCGCGTGATGGCGTAGAGCGCACTGTTGAGGGCGGTCTCCCAGTTGGTCATGCGGCCCCCCGCAGCTTTGACTTGGGCTGCAGCAGGTACCGGGCGCCACACGGGCCCGTCTTCTTGCCGAGGCTGACGTGTCGGTGCCAGTTCTGGCAGCTGGGGCAGCGGGCCGCGTACTCGATACGGCCGGCGGTCAGGACCACGACAGGCCGGGCGATCAGCGGTACGGTGGTGCTCGGTCCACCACCAAGGACTTCCTGAAATGACCCGCGGTCCAGGCGGGTCATTTCTGTGTTTGCGGTCATGCGGCGGCCTGCCCTCCCGCGATGGTCAGCCCGTCGATCCACTTCTCGACAGCAGACGTCTTGTAGAAGACCCGCCCCGACCTTCCGGGATGCGTCTTCACGTAGGCCGGGCCGGTCCCCCGCCACCTGCGCTCAGCGAGCGACTGCGTGTTCGGGAAGACGGACGGCCAGTTCTCACACACCTGCACGGGAGTCAGTAGCTCGTCCCTGACGGTTTCCCTTGCCACGGTTCCATCCTTTCCAGACTCATGTGTTGCTTACGTGCAACAAGTGATCCTATGCTGCACCCATGAGCCAGATGGTAGCCGATACCGGCAGCAATACAAGACGCTCGCTGTTGCTTACGCTGATGCCCATGACTGAGCAGCAGCGTGGACGACGTGCGATCGAGGTAGGCCCGACCGGCAAGACGGTGGGCGAAAACTTGGCGCGGCTCCGGAAGATCCGGGGACTGACCACGCGACAGCTCTCCGGACTGCTGGAGAGCAAGCAGCGCCCCATCCCCGCCTCGGGCATCACCCGCATGGAAAAGGGCGAGCGGCAGGTGACTGTCGACGAGCTGGTAGCGCTGGCCGCCGCCCTGCGTGTCGCCCCTTCAACCCTCCTGCTGCCACTGACCGACGACCCGTCGGTCAGTGTCGAGATCACAGGCGTTGGCACGGTCGGCGCAGAGACAGCGTGGGATTGGATGGACGGCCAGTTGCCGATCGAGCGCATCGAGCCCGGCGACCCGAACGGCGCCATCCTCCAGTTCCAGCTGTACGCCCGACCCGGCGGCCGGCGCATGCAATTCGGCGCAGGCGAGGCCGACTAGTGGCCCGCGTATGGATCGAAGATCGCGAGACCCACGCCGACTACCGCCGGGCTATGGAGCGCTGGCGGGACGCCAAGAAGGCTGGCAGCAAGCGGAATCCCCCGGGTCGTTGGCGGGTGCGCTGGTACGGGCCGGACGGCAAGGACAAGGCGCTGACGTTCGCCAAGCTCCCCCAGGCGGAGGCCGAGAAGAACGCGATCACGGCCAGGCTCGACAAGGGTTCGTACCGGGACCCGCAGTCAGGCAAGGCCGCGTTCAAGGCCGTGGCCGAGGAGTGGTACGGCTCGCTGCGGAAGCAGGGGCGGACAACGAAGAACGACTATCGCGAACTGCTCGACAACTACGTCATCCCGAAGTGGGGTGACTGGCAGGTCAGCAGCATGCGGTGGGAAGACGTGTCAGCGTGGCTCACGGATCTGTGCGAGCAGCCCGGGAAGCGTGGCAGGAAGCTGGGGCCGGCCCGGGTGACGAAGACGTACCGCGTCGGTGGCATGGTCATGAAGCGTGCGGTGATCTCCAATCGGATAGCCGCAAGCCCGTTCCACGATCACGATCTTCCCGTGAAGATCGAGGACGACGAGCACGTCTACCTCACACACGAGCAGCTGGAGCGCCTGGCCGAGGGAGCTGGCGATCAATGGCGCCTAGTGCTGGTCCTCGGCTACTGCGGGATCCGCTGGGCTGAGGCATCCGCCATCAAGGTTGGCCGGCTCAACCTGGAGACCCGCCGCATCCGGGTCGTACAGAACTACACCGACGTCAAGGGCGTACTGGCTCTGGGTCCGGTGAAGAACCACGAGAAGCGCTCCGTGCCCCTGCCGCGGTCGTTCGCAGACGAGCTGGCCGAGCTGACCAAGGGCAAGGGCGCGAACGATCTGCTGTTCACCGCACCTGAAGGCGGACCGCTGCGGTACGCGAACTTCCGCAACAGGATCTTCGACCCGGCGGTTAAGGTGGCCGGGCTGGCAGACCTCGGGATCACGCCACACAAGCTGCGCCACACGGCCGCCTCGCTCGCCATCGCGGCCGGCGCCGACGTCAAGGTCGTCCAATTGATGTTGGGCCACAAGTCGGCGGCCATGACCTTGGACGTGTACGGGCACCTTTGGCCGGACCGACTCGACGAGGTGGCCGACGCGCTCGACGCTGGCCGCAGTGCCGCGTTGAGCAAGCGAACCCGAACGTCCACGTAGGGGCTGCTCTGGCCGGTGCGTACAAAATGCGTACTCCCCTCCGCGATGATCTTGCGGAGGGGAGTACGCACATACGGCCTGACCAGCACCTTTACCCTGAGCCTCCTGTCGGATTCGAACCGACGACCTACGCATTACAAGTGCAAGGTTTTCACTCCAGCTCACTCCGGGGGCCTCTGGCCTACTCCGGAAGTCCAGC
>NZ_JTIY01000001.1:2728608-2765605 GCF_000818175.1 Streptomyces sp. AcH 505 | reverse complement strand
AAGGTTTTCACTCCAGCTCACTCCGGGGGCCTCTGGCCTACTCCGGAAGTCCAGCTCAGGCGGGGTGTCTACTCCGCCCCACTCCGCCAATTCTGGGCTGCTCCGGGACCTCCGCTCACGCACCGCTCACGCAGTACGGGGCTTCCTCACCGGGCCTGAACAGGCGCTACGCCCATTGTCTCGCACCCTTCCGTGCGCGGCAATGGGCCTTTGCGGAGGACAGGTTGTCCTTCACAAACGGGCGACGGCCGTACCCGGAGGTACGGCCGTCAAGGTCCGAGCAGCACGCGCAGCCATGAGCGTGGATAGGACTGTCCTGTCACCGTAGCCCCCACCACTGACAGTCGGCCGGACACGGCGAGGCCCCGGTCGCTGAGGTGCGTAGGCGGCCGGGGCTCCGGGGTACCCGCCCGCTGCCATCGGCGGACAGCGGGCGGGGGTAGGTGTCCCCTCCTGCCCGTCGCGCACCGCCGCGCCGACGGACAGGAAGTCTCAGGGGAAGCGGCGTACGAGCGGGAGCGGGCACAGCTTCTTGTGGACCCAGATGCTGCGCACCCCGCCGGAGTTGCCGGGCACGTCGCGTTCCTCGGCCTCGGCGGCCTTCATGGGCTTGTCGCAACGAGCACAGATCATGCGCGCGCCTCCCTCGACGCGCGCCACAGGGTGTGGCCCTCGTGGCACATGCTGCCGTCTCTGCTCTCCCGGCAGAAGCCGCAGCCGTCGATGTGGGCCAGGTGCTCGAAGTGCGCGTCCAGCGGGTCGGGCGCGGTCGGCGTCGCCGCACCCTCGGTCAGCTCGTTCACAGTGCCTCCCGCAGCAGAGTCCCGTCGGTGTGCCGGACCGAACCCTGGCTTTCCAGCGGGTGCTCGGAGAACGGCATCAGCCGGCGGAAGGTGACGCACGCGCGGCAGGCCCAGATGGGCCAGCCGGGCCCGGACATGGACTCGGTGAGGCCGACCTGTATCGGCTCACCTGTGCGCTCACCGCAGCAGCGGCACACCGCGAGCCGCGCCTTGGCCTGCTCGTCCTCGTCGGCGGGCCGGACGGACTGCGACGGGACCATCCACTCGGCGCCGATCCACGGCATGCGCAGCATCATCACGCCGGCGGTATCCAAAATCACCTCGCCGACGCGGCCCTGCTCGTCGACACCCAGCCACCCAGGCGACAGGGCCCAGTCGGGACCGGTCCTATGTGCCTCGGGCGTGGGGTCGGTACTCTCATCCATGACGGTCGCTCCTCGTGGCGTCGTCCGCACCCCCGGGCCTGGCCGCCGCGGGGGTTTTTCTTGTCATGAAGCGTATACCTAGCGTGCTAGGTGTTCTAGGCATTGCCTGGCTCGCGGGGAATGCCAGGTGTGCTTACCGTCGGGTAGGTGATCGACTACACCTCGGATGTTCCGCGCTGGATTCAAGTGGCCGACGTGCTCCGCGCGCGGATCGCGGACGGCACCTACGAACCGCGGTCCCGCGTGCCCTCGGTCGTCCAGCTGCAGGGCGAGTTCGGCATCGCACAGGCAACCAGCCAGAAGGTGCTCAGCCGGCTGCGCGAGGAAGGTCTCATCTACACCGTGCCCGGCATGGGGTCCTTCGTCGCCGAGCCGTCCGCCGACGCTTGACTCCGGACGCACGAAAGCGCCCCCCGCCCAGCCCGTGAGGGCCAGACAGGGGGCGCAGTTCGTTCAGTGCCGCCAGGGCGTCAGATCGAGGTCTACAGGCGGTTCCGGCGGCGGACCGGCCGGGGTGCCAGGGCCGACCTGGTGGGCCCACTTGAGGAGATCGAGGACGAACGAGGTGGTCAGCTTCCGCTGGACCCGTTCGGCGGCGAGATCCTGCCGCAGCTGGTCGGTGATCGTGGTGAAATCCGAGCGCCGGTTGGCGGCCCGGGACTGAGTCCACGTCGTCAGGCCAACCAGTGCTGCGACTCCCGTTGCGGCCAGCGCCCCCAGGTCCACGTCAAGCCTTCTTTCTGAGGTGCGGAGGGGGCGGGTCGTCCATGCCGGCCACCCAGACAATGCCGAGGGCGAACGCCACCCACCCGCACGCCGATCCGGCGCCGGCCGCGTAGGACGTCGCCGCGGCGATCGTGAACGCCGTCCCCCACAACCCGGCCGGGACGGCGAGCGCGGTGAACCCGAGCGACTGCATGCGCGGGCAGCGGACCGCCAGGCCGGCGAGGACCGCGACTAGGCCGAGGGCCACCCACATCCAGCCGAGGACGTTCATGGGCGCGTACTTCGTGATGTCGTCCAGGCCCCGGCTGGTCCCGTACCGCGGGTTGCCGAGGATGCCGAGCTTTCCGTAGCCGGCCCAGCCGAGGCCCATGGTGACGAGGAATCCGCGGCGGGGACTGACGCGCAGGACCGCCGCCCGCATCAGACGGTGGTCGTGGTCGAGGCCGAGTTCTTGTTGCCGACGACCTTGGCGACGAGGCCCTTCACGAGGGACCCGGCGGCGGCGATGCCGCCCGCGCCGACGGCCTGCCAGAAGCTGGCGTGGAACATGTCGGCCGGGCCGCCCGCGAGGGCTACGGCGCCGGAGCCGACGAGGAACGTCCAGACGACGCGCTCGCCAAGGTCTATGGCGTAGGTCTTGGCGGTCTTGCCGAGGGCGTCGAAGTCGCCGAGGTTGGGCAGGGAGGGACTGGACATGGCAGATCCGTTTCTGCTGGAAGGGAAGGGGTTGCGGCCGGGTCAGGACTGGAGCGTCTTGACCGCTGCGGCCAGTTCGAGGAGCGCCTTCTCGATGCGGTCGACCTTCAAGTTCAGGGCGACGGTGTCCTGCTCGACGTGGGCGAGGAAGTAGCCGGCGCCGTGCTCGACGGCCTTGCCCTTCGCGTCGACCTCGGTGAGCGAGCCGACGTGCAACAGGTTCTTGACGAGCGCTTCGAGCAGGTCGGTGTTCGTGGCCATGGCGGGGGTTCCCTTCGGCGGGGTGCTCGGCTGGTTCGGCGGGGTGCTCGGGGTGTCGACGTCGGCCCAGGCGCGCAGGGCCGCCTTGTCCTTGAAGGCGGCGACGTTCGTATCGACGGGCGTGGACGTGTACTGGTGGAACAGCCACTTCGCGGTGATGCGGGGCTTCCCGGCGCCGACGTAGTCCGCGATCCACAACGCGTCCCCGGCGTCGCCGGTGGTGTCGTGGTTCAGCCAGAAGTCGCGGTTGCAGTACAGGCCGACCCGGTGCGTGTCGCCCCGCAGCCGCTTCACCTCGGCGAGAAACGCATCCTTCTCGTCGCAGGTGGCGCGCTTGCCTTCCGGGGTGGTCTCCCAGTCCGCGAACAGCGGATCACCCCCCACCGAGGCGGCCTGGGCGACGAAGTATGCGGCCTGGGCCTTGATGTTGCCCGGCTGGAGGAAGTGGTAGAACCCGACCACGCACCCGGCCTTGCGGGCGTGCGCGGCCTGGGCGGTCATCTTCGGGTTGGTGTACGTGGTGCCCTGGGTGGCCTTGATGATGGCGAAGTCGATGCCCTTGGTCGACGGCTCGCTGGGCTGGTAGCTGGCCCAGTCCTGCCCGTGAACAGTCATCGCGGTCCTTTCTGGCATGCGGAAAGCCCCGGCCGTGTCGGCTCGGGGCGTCTGTGGTTGCGGCGCGGTCAGTCGATGAAGAAGTCGATGTGCAGGCGCGGGTTGGATCCGTTGCCCGTGGGCGCAGTGGTGTCGCCGCGCAGGATCGACCCGTTGGATGTGCGGAGTGTGCACACCCCGTTCGTGCCGATGACGAAGCCGCCCTCTGCGGTCCCGTCGTCCCACTGCCCGTTGATCGTGCCGACGGTCGGCCGCCACCCGGCCGGGACGGTGCAGATGTCTGTGTCGGCGATGTTGCCGCCGGAGACGGTGATGTCCGCGCCCGTGCGGTGCATGATCATGTCGAGGGTGAACGCCCGGCCGATCCGCGCCCCGGCGAAGGACGTGACCGAGAACCCGGTCGCGGCCACCAGCCCGCTGGACGTGGTGACCAGGTCCAGGCCGTCATTCAGCCGGTCAGCGGTGATGACCATCCCGGCGAGCCATTGCGTCATCGTCGTCTCCTCACAGGGCCACAACCGTGGGCTGGTCAAGTTGCAGGGCGGTGCCTGCTGTCTGGGCTTTGTGGATGCCGTTCACGGCCCGGGTCACGGTGAACGTCTGCGGGCTGCTGGTGCCGGTGATCGCGGTCACCCGCATGACCTCGCCGCCGATGACGACGTCGAAGGGGAACTCGGAGGCGAACGCGGCCGAGTCGATCCACCTTGCCGACCCGGCGGCCGTCGTCACGGACAAGCTCGTCGCCGTCGCATTCACCCCCGTGGTGAGCGTCGACCCGCCGGTGTCCGCCCGGCCCAGGACCGGATCGTTAGTGATGCCTACGATCCAGGGGCCGGCCGGTGCCGTGTTGGCGGTCCAGTCCCAGGTGAAGACGTCCAGCACCTCGGTGTAGCCGTAGGTCAGGAACTCGATGTCCTCGGGCGGCAGCCACTCGGGTGGGTGCTCGATGATCCCCTTGTCGCCGATACGCAGTCCCAGGATCGGGCCGATCAGATGTGTGGCCGTGTGCAGCTGGACGTGGACCGAGGGGTAGCGGGCGCCGGGCCATGTGCCCAGGTGCGCGCGCCATCCGGCGATGGGTTCGGTCTGCTCGTCCGTGGCCAGGTTGAGGGTGACCGTCTCGTCGTAGATGCCGACGCCGCCCTCTTCCGGGGGCAGGACGGACAGGGGTCCCTCCTCGATGACGACGCGTCCGGACGAGCCGCCGGAGCGTTCCACCGTGACGTCGTTGCGCAGGTGCTGGTCGTCCTCGACAGGCTCCAGCGGCGGGGCGACCTCCCCTTCCGCTTCGTAGTCGAGGACCAGGGCCGGGGCCTGGTTGTAGAGGCTGGTCCGGTCGCGGTAGCGCAGGGCGATGGCGTCGGACGGCTCGTAGAGGATCCCGCCGTCCGTGTCGGCGCACTCGAAGATCAGGTCGAGGATTCCGGTGGGGAGTTGGGGTCCCATGGCTTGGGCGCCCAGGGTGATGCTGCCGTCGTACACGCTCAACGGGAGGTTGGTCTCGGAGGCGAGGCGGAGCATCCGGTTGATGGCGGTCTCTCCGGCGTAGCCGGTGATCGCCCCGTCGTAGGCGGCCGTGGTGCTCGTGCTGATGACGGCGATGTGGCCCAGCGCCATGCCGTCCAGCTGGGCGGCGTACCCGTCGGGGGGCGAGGCGACACCGGTGACGCGTCCGGCGGTCCCGGTGTAGGTGCCGCCGAACCCTCCCGCGTCGCCGCCGATGTCCTGCCAGTCGACCCGCCAGCTGACGGTGGTGCCCGACTGGGAGAGGTGGAGGTTGCAGGTGTTCCACTGGTTGAACAGGTCGGCGCCGGTGGCGACGGTCTGGTTGACGACGTCGACCCCTTCGGCGTCTCTGCCGATGATCCGGGACTGGGTGTCGCGGGACTGGAGGTACCACTCCTTCACGGTGCCGCTGCCCAGGATCCGCATGACCGTGTAGAGCGTGGTCGGCACGGTGTCGAGCCGGTAGATCCACCGCACCTGCCAGCCGGTCGTGGCTCCCTTCGGAGCGGGGACCGCGCCGGACATGAGAGCACCCGGCCCGCCGTTGGACGCCAGGACAGGCAGCGGCAACGAGCTGGGCAAGGTGTTGGCGGAGGCCCAGGTCACGCCGGTCAGCCGCAGCGGGCTGACACCGGAGATGGGGCTGGACGCCTGCTTGGCGTCCGAGCCTTCCTCCATGGGCCAGTACGCCAGGACGTTGGGCTGTGTGGGGATGCGGCGGGCCAGAGTGGAGGCGAGGGGCTTGCGGCCCTGGCTGAGACGGCGCAGGATTCCGCCGGCCTCGATCGGCACCCATACGTCCTTGCCGCTGACGTCCCATCGTGGCGGCCAGGCGCTGATCTCTCCCTTGAACCGGTACTCCCGGTCGGTGATCCGCGCGGCCCCGTTGACGGTCCAGGTGCGACCGGCGCCGTCGGCGAAGGACGTGTCGCCCAGGTCCTGGACGGTGAAGTCCGGGTTCGCCACCACCGTGTTGGCGCTGTTGCGGATCTCCACCTTGTGGACCCGGCCGGGCAGGGGCGGCGTCGCGCCGACGGTCACCCCGACGACCAGAGGCGACGAGCCGCTGAAGATGGAGGTGACCGGCTGGACGAAGTCCGCGTCCGTGCTGAACTGGGTCCAGGGCCCGGCGATGGACGGGGCCGTGTACATGCGCAGCATGCTGTGGCTGGTGCCATCGTTGACGTCCAGGACGACGCGCACCGCGGCGCGGCCGGGCAGGGGCGGCAGCTGCCAGCCGTACACCACGGCGTCCGCGCCGGTGGTCGACCACTGGAACCGAAGGAACTGATCCCGCACATACAGCAGCCAAGACGCCTGGTTGAGGGTGGAGTACTTCCCCATCAGCAGGTGAGTGCCGGGCGTCTGCCAGTCGACGGTGGCCTCGTAGCGGACGTCGATGTCGCCGACGATGTCGAGGACCGAGGCGTCCGGGGTCGACGCCGTATCCGGTGTCTCGCCGGTCAGTTCGAGGTAGGGCTCGACACCGGGGACGCTCACCCGCACCGGGGTGTTGCGGCCGATGAGCCCGTAGTACGGGGAGCGCGGGTTGCTCGAAGAGAACCGGCCGTCCCGGTTGTTGAACGAGATCGTGGCCCGGCCGGGGTCGACGCGCTGTCCCTCGTCCGCGCGCCCGTACGAGATCGTGATCGGGTCCCGGGTGAACGCCCACTCGGTGACGTCCGTCCAGGCCGCACCGACTTGGAGGTCCACCTGGACGTCCAGCGGGTCATCGGGAAACGCCATGTCACAGTCCTCCGAACGCGAGCTGGACGTTGCCGCCGCCGTCCTTGCGGACGATGCCGCGGATGAGCTTGCGGACCTCGGCAGGCCCCGCGATCTCGATACGGATATCGGCCTGCGCGCGGCCGCCGCCGCCCGCCATGAGCGGTGCGGCGCCGGGCCCCATCTGCCGGCCCATCGCCTGCGCGGCGGACGACGAGGGCACCTGGACCAGGCCGGCCATCGCCTGATCGAGCATGCCCTGCTTCGACTCGGCGCCTTCGACGATGCCGGGCGGGATCCACTGCCCCACCTCGTCGGCGAGCACCTTCGACGGGCTGCCGATCCCGAGGGCCTTGGCGATCGGCCCGGGTACCGCGGCCTTCGCGAATGACATGAGCTGGCTGCGCAGCCAACCGCCCATCGACAGGACGCCGCGCAGGAGCCCGCGTACGACGTCCTGGCCCTTGCCGAACAGGAGTGAGCCGAGGTTGCCGAGGGCGCCGCTGATCTTTCCGGGCATGGTCCGGATGAAGCCGACCACGGCGTTCCACCCGGCCACCGCCCCGGACCTGATCTTCGACCAGTGCTTGATCAGCAGACCGGGGAGGGTGAAGTTGAGGAAGACGGCGAGGATCATCTGCCCCGCCCATTTGATCTTGCCCCAGATCCAGGTCCATACGGCGCCGGTGGCCGCCGCGATCTTGTCCCAGTTGAGGATGATCAGGACGACCAGGGCGATGACGGCGGCGGTGATCCAGCCGATCGGGCCCATCGCGATCAGCCACTGTGCGGCCATGACCGCGGCCCACACAACGGCGCGCGCGGCCATCATGAGGAACTGCCCGGCCGCCGTCAGGCCGGCCCGGACGACGGCTGCGATCCAGGTGCCGATGGAGACCAGGGCGCTGCCCACCCATGCGGCCGCCGTGGTGGTGGCCGAAGCGACCGCGCCGATGGCGATGCGGGCGTAGGCCATCAGGCCGACGGCCATCATCCGCGTCCACCCGCCGATGGCCAGGAACGCGGTGGAGTTCTGTAGCGCCTGCGCCGTGGTGGCGATCGCCGTGTAGGTGGCGTACACCTTCTGCGCGGCGGAGACCAGGAGGATGATCCCGGCGACCGCGGTCAGCGCACCGACCAGTCCCTTGGTCGCGCCCATGTTGTCCATGGCAAATCCGGCGATGCCGCCGGCCGCCTGGCCCAGCTCGGTCATCACGGTCCGCTTGAAGGACTCCAGCGCGGCCTTCGGGTTGTCGCCCACGGACTTGACCATCTTGTCCGCTGCGCCGGCCGTCTTGTCCATGCCTGCCGACGCTGCGGCGGTGGCCGGGTCCAGGGCGAACAGGGCGTTGCCCATGACGGTGCCCGGGTCGCCGAACAGCGCGGTGGCCGCGTTGAGCTTGGTCTGCTCGTTCTTGGTGCCGCGTAGCTTGTCGAGCGTCAGCCCCAGGGCCGCCTCGGCAGTGCTGCCCCCGGCACCGATCTTCTTCGCCATGTCGGTGGAGGACAGGCCGATGGACTTGAACGCGGCGTCGACCGCTGTGCCGCCGGCCAGGGTCAGCTCACCGAACTGCCCGATGGCGTCGGCGACCTGGTCCGCGTCCTTGGCGCCGGCCTTCAGCCCCTGCGATAGCAGACCGGTTGCCGTCTGCCCGTCCAGGCCGATCCGCCGGAACTGGGTGGAGTACTCGTTGAACGTCTCCAGCAGGTCGCCTGCTTTGTCGGCGCTGCCCTGTAGCCCCTTGGTGAGGATGTCGAACGCCTCGTCGGCGTTGTCCGCGAGGCCGGTGCGGATCATCTGCCCGGCGGCGGCCGTCGCCATGGTCAGGTCCTGGTCGAAGGTCGAGGCCAGCGCGAGGGCCTTGGTCGTGATCCCTTCGAGGCCGCCCTCGGCCTGGGAGGTGTCGCCGATGTTCTGGTAGACGCCCTTGATGGCGAGGTTCACCTCGTCAACGGACTCGCCCCACGCGTTCTCGTACACCGACGCGGAGACCTCGGCGACCTGCGCGGCCTCTGCCGGGCCGAGGCCGAGCTGCGCGGCGAGCTTGTCGCCGGCCGCCTCCATGTCCATGTTCTGCATGACGCTGGCGCCGAGCAGCGCCGCGAACCCCACGCCGATCCCGGCCGCCGCGGTGTTGAACTTCTCGCCGATCGCGCCGACTTCGCCGGAGGCCCGGTCTCGCGCGACCAGGTTGAAGACCAGGGATGTGTCCGACACGGGCGGCTCACCTCTTCAGTTTTTCGGCGGCCTCGTCGTTGGCCTTCTTGTACGCGTCGAGCCAGTCGAGATACATGTCGGTCTCTTCGGCCGTGAAGGTGTCCCAGTCGCGGGCCTTGATCCCGAGGAGATGGGCGGCGTTGCCGAGCTGCCTCAGTCGGCGATCGGCAGCTGGGCTTTTCCCGCTTCCTCGACATCGTCGAAGGCGGTCTCGATCTCCGCGTCGATGGTGACCAGCGCCCCGGCGAGCTGGTCACCGTGCAGGTTCTCCAGCATCCGCTCGCGCATCTGCTGCAACTCCTGGCGGGAGTACTCCAGGGACAGTTCGTCCCACGCGAAGTCGACGTCCTCGAACTTGACCTTGGCGTGGTCGCGGCGCAGGTAGGTGAACAGCAGGGCCCGCCGGCACAGGGCGTTGCCCTGCAAGACGTCGGTGGTGAACTGGCTGAAGTTGCGGTCCGTGCGCCGCTCAAGGTCTTCGCGCTCCACCGACATGAGCTTCTTCGGGTTGTAGCGCCAGCGCGTCGGCTCGGCCTGGCCTTCGGGGGTGTAGACGAGGAACATCAGCGGTTTCCTTCTCGGGCTCTGGCCGCGAGGCGGCGGGCCATGTCCTCCATGGCCTCGTGCACGGCGAGGGTGTACTGGTCGGTGTCGTTCTCGAAGGCGTGGTCGAACCACTGGCGTTTGCCTTCTTGCGTGCGCCACGGCTCGTGGCCGTAGGTGAGGGTCCGCCACCCGCCGCTCCTGCGGTTGGTCCGCTTCGGCGCGTTGGCGAACCCGCGGAGCCCCGGCGTCTTGAACGCCTTCACCCGGGCGCCGGACCACCGGCCGCCGAGCTTGACCTCGGGCCGGATCTTCTTCGCGATCCCGGCCCGCAGGCCGGCCCCGGTGCCCATACCGGCCGAGCCCATCGCCATGATCGAGGACTTGGCCATCAGCGCCCCGGGCTTCAGCGCCTCGCGCATGTTCTTCGCGAGTTCCTTGCGCAGGGCCTTGCCGTCGGCCTCCTGGCGGATCGCGCGGACCAGGGCGTCCAGGCCCTCGTGCGTGACCCGGAGATCGAAGGGCGGGCCGCCGGAGGGCATCAGGCCGTGGCCCGGACCACGGCCCCGGACGTCGGGTAGCCGACGGACACCGACGCCTCGTCACCGACGGATCCCTCGATGGGGTTCCACCCGTTGATCAGGACGTTGCCGGTCCACTCCGGGTTGGACGTCGACTTGGCCGCGTTGTCGAGGCGCACAGCGAAGGGGACGACGGTCCCCAGCAGCGGCCACATGATCGCGTCGATCTTCGTGGCGGCCACGTCCTGGAGGAACTCCAGCCCCAGCTCACCGGACTTGAGACCGCCGAGGACTTCCTTCCACCCGAGCGACGCGTAGGTGGTGACGTCCTTGTCCTCCACCTCCACGCTGACCTCAGCCTTGCGGGCGTAGCCCGAGAGGTCGCTACCACCGAGGCTGACGAATGCCGCCAGCAGAACCATCTTTGCCATGGGGGATCACCTGATTCCGAGAGAGACGGCGAGCATGAAACTGGGCGCGGTGCCGGAGATGGTCCAGGCGACCCGGTAGTACGTGTCCGCCAGGGCCAGCCCGTCACCGCGCAGGATCTGTCCGCCGGGCGCGGTGGCCGGAGCGAACGTCAGCTGCGTGGTGGGCGAGGCGAATCCGGCGCTGTCGTCGGACTCGATCCGGGCAGTGAGGGACGGGGTGGTGCCGGCCGCCGACAGGACGTGCAGCGCGGCGTAGAGCCGCTTCCCGGCCGGGATGGCCCCGAGGTTGAGGGCGGTGCCGAGACCGGTCGCGGTGCGGGCGGTCCCCGGCGGGTGGGCGATCTGTCCGCGCACCATCGGCCACGACGACTTCACCGTGCCGGTCCAGGGGGCGACCTCGCCGACCGCGTCACCCAGCTTGTAGTCGGTGCGCATCCCGAGGGTGAAGTACGCCAGGGCGCCAACGACGCTGTCGTTGGGGCAGACCGTGTAGGGACCGCGGCCGCCGAGGTCGGACCAGGATGCGTTGTCGACGAGCCCGGGGTCGCCAGCCTCCCACTGCCCCTCGCCGGAGATCTCCGCCGAGCCCAGCCCGCCGATGACTTCCTTCCACCCCTGGCTGCGGTAGTTGGTCGTGTCCTTGTCCTCGATCTCCGAGGACAGCTCGATCTTGTTGGAGGCGCCTGACAGGTCCGCCCCCGGGCTGAACAGCCTGCAATCGAGCAGCACTTGCTTGCCCATCAGGCCCCCTCTCCAATGATCTTGATGGCGAGTTCGGCGCCGACGAACTGCGTGCCCTGGTGCTCGTACCAGCGGTAGCCCTGCACACGCATGACGTGGAAGTCGTCGGCCAGGCCGCCCAGCGCGGACTCGCCCGGGGCGCCCCGAGCCTGCTCGATGGCCTGCTTCAGGGACCCGGGCCCGGAGCCGGACAGCATCGCGTCGAGGATCACCTGCGCCGACTTGTCATCGGCCCGGCCCACCAGGACCCGGCAGGTCAGCTCGACCTCGTCGAGGCTGCGGCGCATCGCCTTGTCGAAGTCGACGGTGTACTCGCCGCAGAAGAAGTGCGGGGCGACGACGGAGTCCGGGACATACCCGGTGCACGTCAGCTTCGGCATGCCCTCCGGCAGGACCACGGCCCGCGCCGCGTCCGCGATCGCGTCACGAATCGCCGCCATCTGCATGGCGATCACCTCGCGGTTCTCTGCGCTTGCGCGCGGCCGGCGCGCCGCCGTCGGGTACTTCCTCGGCGACGCCGGCCGCGACGAGGTGCGCGGCCGCGGCGGTGGGCAGTTCGGTGGGCACGCCCTTCGCGGGCCAGGGCTGGCCGTCGCGCGTGCCGCTCATCTCGACCAGCATGCGGATCTTCATGGGCGGTCCCTCTCTATCCGAAGCCGGGGAGGATGAACGGTTCGATCAGCGCCCAGACGTCGGGGTCCCGGCGGGACAGCCGGACCACACCCCACTCGGCCGAGCCGGTCACGCCCTCCGGGCTGTCCTTGCGCTTGTAGAGGCGGGCGGCCTGGATGAGCGCGGCCTCGGCCACGTCGTCCGGGACGGCCGGCCAACCGAACCTGGCGGTGACCTGCACGCGGGTGGCGGCCGTACCCCAGGTGCCGCTGACGCGCAGCAGCCCGGTGATCGGCGCCCCGTCCAGCAGGGCGTTGTCCGGGCTGGTCTCGTAGCCGGTGACGGGCCCTGATCCGGTCTGGACGGTCAGCCCTTCGAGGCTGCCGATGTCGCCGACCAGGAGGAGATCCCCGTCCGCCTCGCGCACGACCCGGCCCCGCAGGTTGAAGGTCCGCGCCACGGGCTCCTCGTCCAGCCAGAACCGGCGGCCGCACGCGCGCTCGATGCCGCGCGATGCTGCGGCGAGCGCCTTGGCCAGCTGCTCGTCACGGCTGTCGTCCGACGGGTCGATGTTGCTGCGGTCCTTGAGCGCGGCGACGGTGCCGTAGTCCTGGGCCACGTCAGGTCTTCTCGGTCCGCCGCGGCTGGCGGGACTTCGGCGCCGCCGACCGGGCATCGCCGGTCGACGGGCCCGGGGTGGGACTGGCCGACGGCGCGTGGCCGCGCAGCTTCAGCTGCTCGTCGACCTGGGCTACACGCTCGTCCATGCCCCGGGTCGCGTAGCCGGCGCGCTCGCGCAGGAGCGCCGCGACCATCGGGTCGTCGGTCTGGGGTTCGTCGCTCATCGCATCCTCCAGCGATTCGGTACGGACAGGGCCCGCCCCGTGTACGAGGCGGGCCCTGCACGAAAAGGGATCAGGCGCCGGTGAACGTCGGCGTGACCAGGCCGGTGCCCGCGATCTTCCGGGCGTGCGGCTGCCGCTGGAAGGTGAAGGCGTAGTAGCCGTAGACGACCATCAGGACCCCGAGGTTGGCCGCCTTCGCCTGCTCGGCACGGATGTAGACCGGGGCGTCCGGGTCCTCCCAGAGGTGGCACTCCTGCCGGTCCACGAGGTAGATCTCGTCCTCGTTCGTGCCGGCCCCCAGGTTCGTCACGATGTTGTTGTCGACGATGACCGGAGTGCCGTTGGGCAGGATGCCGCGCACGCCGCGCCCATACGCCTCGGCGTAGTTCGCACCGAGGGTCTGGGCCACGACACCCGGCTGAGTGATCAGCGGGTACGAGGTGCCCATGGCGTTCTGCATCCAGTACCAGCGGCGCGAGTGCATGACCGCGAGGTTGTCGCCGGACGCCTGGTCGAGCAGCGCGCTCTCCACACCCGAGAGTCCTTCGATGACCTTCGGGTACAGCTCGGCCGTGGTCGGGCTGGCGTCGGTGTACGCCACCGTGGTGGCCACGTTGCTCAGGCCCACCGTTGCCGCGTTGAGCATGGTGGTGTCCAGGCGGCTGCCGTAGGCCCGGAACAGGTCGTCGAGGATGACGTCCTCGACCCCGGCCCCGCGCTCGATCGACTGCCGGGACGCGGTCTGCTGGCCGGCCGCGGTGCGCACCGGGACGGACAGTCCGGTGTCGTCCATGTTCGTCTCGGTCACCGCGTCGTTCTCCGCCGCCTGAGTGTCGACACCGGACCCGGTGGTGATCCGGGAGATCTCCACCGTCATGCCCTGCGAAGGCAGGACGTGCGGGCGGCAGGCGTCGGCGAACGGGCGGTTGGCGCGGGCCAGCGGCGCGTACATGTCGGTGAGGTACTGCGGGATGACCAGGCCGGCGAAGGCGCCGGTGCCCACAGCGCGGGTCTCGCGGATGCGGTTGCCGCGCTCGGTCCGCTCCTCGGTCATGTGCCGGCCGAGCCGGGCCTGCGCCTCGTAGTCGCCGAGGAACGCGCCCAGGACGTCGCCCTGGAATCCGGCACCGCGCCGGTCCTGGTCGGGCCGGTAGGTGCGCTCCTCCTGCCCGACCCGGGCGACCTGGTCGTAGGCCGGGGCGCGGGTGGCCGCGGGGACGGTGCGGGCCGACAGTGCGGCGATCTCGTCCTCGCGGGCCTGCTCGGCAAGCAGCTCGTCGAGCGCAGCCGAGCGGGTGGTGACCTCGGCGTCCGCCGCGTCACGGGTGGCGACCCGGGCGGTGACGGCGTCCTCGGTCAGGTTCGGGTCGGAGCGCAGCGCGACGAGCGCGTCCTGCTCCTGCTGGCGGGTGGTGATCGCGGTGTTCAGGGCGGTACGCGCCTGGGCGATCAGATCGGCGAGCGTCATGGCTCGTCCTCTCGTTGGTCGATGGGATACCAGACGCCCCGGTCCAGGTCAGACGGCCACCCGAGGCAGTGCGCCAGGTGGGCTCGTGCGCGCAGAGCGCAGGGCAAAGCACCCGCGTGTGACGGCGGGCAGATCAGGGGGTCAGCGGGCGAGCGCGATTTCCAGCAGCGCGCGGGCCCGGCTCGACATCGGCGCGGCCGCCTGGCGCAGGCCCGCCCCGGTGTACGGGTTGGCGCCGTAGCCGACGATCGCGACGTCGCCGCGGTGGATGTCGTAGCGGGAGATGCGGTACTCCGAGTAGTCCGGGGACCACTGCCCCGCCTCGATGCGGAACGCGAACGACATCTCGTCGACCAGGCCGGCGCGCAGCTTCGGCGCGATGTACGCCACGTCGTAGTCGCTCGGGTCCAGTTGCGGGGCGTGCACGGACAGGCCGGTCTCGTCCTCGGTCAGGACCAGCGTGCCGGTCGTCGTGCGCGCCAGGCGGCGCAGCTGGTCGTGGCCCAGGACGAGCGGCACGTCCAGGTCGGCGCGCGCCATCGAGTCGGCCCCCGCGCCGGCGGACACGATCTCCGTGTACGGGCCGAACATGTCCCACATGTCGTACGCCTGCTCGTACACCGAGGCGTGCCCGAGGAATTCCAGGCCCGTGCCGTCGCCCGTCTCGCGGACCTCGACACCGGACAGGGACGCGCGCACCGTGGCGCGGGCCCCGGCCTGTTCGGCGCAGCGGCGCTGCGATGGGCGGTCGGCGCGCTGGCGGATGTTCTGGGCTCGGGCCGCAGCGGCGGCAGCGAGCACGGGTGTGGTCATGGCGTAGCTCCCGGGACGACGGTCGTGGGCTGTGCGGGTACGGAGCGCGAGCCGAAGAGACGGTCGAACTCCGCGAGCTGGTCCTCCGTGAACGGCGGCATGTCGTCCAGCGCCCGCGCCTCGGACGGGGCGAGAGTCCGGTTGGTAATGCGCAGCCCGATCGTGCGGGTCCGCGCCTCGGGGTCCATGCGCAGCAGGGCGTCGGTGTTGAGCTTGACGTACCGCGGGTTGGAGACGAGGTTGCGGCTGAACGCGTTCTCCCGGCGGCCGACGGCCGGCCCCAGATGCATGATCAGGAACTGGAGGTTCCTCTGGGTGACGCTCGCGTAGGTGATGCTGCTGCCCGACACGGCCGCGTCGATCATGTCGCCGGGGCAGCCGAAGAAACGGGCGATGTCACCGAGCCCGTACTGCCGGGCTTCGATGAACTGCGACTGCTGCGCCGCGGCCTGGATCGGCTTGTACTCCCAGTCGTTGCCGTGGACGAACAGGTCGCCGGTCGTGACCGCCGCCTTGAACGCGTTCTTGGCGGTCTTGGCCTGGGCCTCGTTGATGGTCTTCGCCGTGTTGGTCAGCTCGGCCAGCGGGACCGCCCCGCCGGCGAACCAGTCGCGGGCGAACTGCTGGGCGTTCAGGGACTCCTCGATCGTCCAGGCCGCGTACGCCACGGGCGACAGGCCCAGCGGCAGGCCGGCCACGGTGTACTGCTTCTCGTGCCAGATCTCCCACGGCTCGTAACTCTTGCCGCCGATGACGAACTTCGTGATCAGCGAACCGGTCGCCCGGACCGTCACGTCGCCCAGCGCCACCAGCTCGATGCGCGCGGGCAGCCCGCGCCCGTCCGGACCGACGACGCCTGAGCGTTCGGTGATGATGCCGAAGCAGTTGCCGGCCCGGTCCAGGTCGACCTGGGTGGAGTACATCCACTCGTTGAGGCCGACCTGCGCTCCGCCCGGAGTGACCAGCACGGGGGGCTTGGGCACCTCGACCTGAATGCCGTTGACCCTGCGGTACACGTCCACGGGCATCGTCGACACCAGGTCCGCCCGCAGCCGCAGGCACGCCCACACCGCACTGTGCCGCAGCGCCGTGTCGTTGGTGACGTACACCGCCCCGCCCCCGCCGCCGCGCTGCTCCCTGGCCATCGCGAGGAGTTCTTCGGCGGACGTGATCTGCGCGTCGCGGGTGAAGGCGTTGCGCACCCTGGACCAGACGCCCATGGCTTCCCCCTTCACGCGAACGAGTCCGCGATGTCGTAGTCGTCGAGGACGGCCGGGCCACGCACGATCAGCGCCCAGCGGGCGATCGTCACCGCGACCAGCGGTGCGGCGTCCACCAGCGAGCTGGTGCGGTCGAGCGTCCAGGCGTCGCCGACCTTGCGGGTCCTGGCCCCGTTCACCGCGGCGGTGAGCGGCACCTGGTCCAGGTGGACGGCCGTGCCCTGGTTCATCGCGTCGGCCAACTGCCCGCACGCCTCGACCTGGTCGTAGGTCCGCAGCACGGCCAGGTGCCCGCGGTGCGGTTCTTCCTTGTCCTCCGGCGCCGTGATACCAGCGGCCACGAGATCGTCCACCAGAGAGCCAGCAGGCGCCCCGCCCCCGGACACCGCCACGGCGAGCGGGTTCCACAGGGCGGACAGCTTCACGATCGCGGGCACCACCCAGTCCGTACCGGGCCTGCGGTCCACGATCTCCAAGTGCACCTTGCCGTCCGGCCGCTTCGAGGCGACCGCGATGGACGAGGAGCTGCGGTCCTGCGAGACGTCGATGGCGAACGCGAGATCGGTGTCCGGCTTGCTGGCCGCGTCGACCAGGCCCGGCCACTTCCCCTTCGGGACGTTCGGGTCGGTGGGCGGCGTCGGCTTCCGGGTGCGGTTTAGGTACGCCCGGTCGAACTCGGCCGTGCCCATCTTCTCCAGCTCGGCGGCGATGATCGCCTCGGTCACCGTGTGGCCCAGCGCCGGCAGCGTGGCGCGCCACGTCGCCGGGTCCGCCCGGTCCATGTCCTCCGGAGCGAACCACTCGAAGTACGCAGCGTGCGGCCGGGCCGCAGCCGGGTCCTCGGCCAGCGCGGCGAACATCGCCTCGATCAGCTTCCGCCCGGCCGCGCGCTTCTTGTTCAGCCACACCGACTTGGTCGTCCCGCCGGCCGACGCCCACCACAGCTGCGCCATGGCGCGGGTCAGCATCGCCGGGGAGAACGCCTGCTCCAACCGATCGTCCTCGTGGGCGAACGCCTCGTCGATGAACCCCAGGTCCAACGGTGGCCCGTGGCCGGCCTTCTCCGTGTTCGCCGTGATGCCCATGCGCGAGCGGGTCGACGGCCACAGGATCGCCTCGTTGCCGTTGCTCTTGCGGATCCGCGCCCGCTTCGCCAGGTCCGAGCCGGAGATCTTCTCCCAGAACTCGTCCTCCCAGCGCTGCCGCGCCATGCCCCTGGTCTGCGCGGCGTACACGATGTTCTGCCGCTGCCACGCCAGCGAGCGGTGGACCTGCGCCCCCAGGCACAGCTCCGTCTTGCCCTGCTGACGCGAGACGCTCAGCCCCACCTCGCGGTGCGCGAACAGCCCGGTGTCCGGGTCGATCTCCAGCGCGACATCGGACACGTACTTCTGCCACGGCATCGGCGGGGCGCCGAGCTTGGCCATGACCTTCCACATCTTCGGCCCGAGCGACGGCCGGTCAGGATGGCGTGGCGTACCCCAGCGCGGCGGGCACGTCAGCCCGTACCGCTCGTACAGATCCTCGGCGAAGTCACTCGGGGGTGCCCAGGTCTCCGAGGTCGTCATCGTCGTCATCGGTGGCCCGTCCCTCCAGCAGCTGGGCGAGCGTCTGCCGGAGTTCCCGGTTCAGCTGCGGGAGCGAGCGCGTCCCGTCCTCGGTGGGGACCCCCTCGCCGCAGGTGTCGCACTGGCCGCTGGTCGTGACGTCGATGTGGTGGGCGAGCGTGTACGCCATCTCCGACAGCGACGGCTCCACGCCGGCCAGGTCGCCGAGCTGCTCCACGTCGTCACGGACGGCCTTCTCGACGGGTCCCATCACGACCCCCATCCATGATCATCGCCAGGCCATCGGGCCCGGGGGGAGAAAAATAAAAGCTGGGCGCGGGGCTGAGAAGACGATCTTCCTAAAACTCCAGCCGAGCCGACGAACTGACGCGAGACCAGCAACAGTGACAACGCGCTGACCTGCATGTTTGTGCAACTCTCTGCATCGCCGCAGGTCAAGGCACCGCAGTCTGGGCGCCGCGCTCCTCACGCCATTCGGCTACAGCCGCAACGCTCTGACCTGCACGTTTGCCTAGGTTTGCGCATAGGTGCAGGTCAGGAGCTTGACGCTCCCTGCGCAGAGCACGCGGTTGCTCACCTGGTGTACCAGTCTCGCGACGTCACCAGGGCTGTGACCTGCGACAACGGGCGGTCGCCCTTCTCGTTGTTGCACTTGCGGCCGCAGGTCGGGCATCCGAGCACGCCGTGGATGGGGGCGAGGTTGTCGGGGTCGAGCTTGGCGCCGCCCTTGCTGACGGGGTGGATGTGGTCGACGGCGTCGGCCGCCCCGTGGCCGCAGACGATGCAGACGTCGGACTCTGCGAGGCAGCGTGCTCGGGCCTGTCGGTAGTCGTAGCTCGTGAGGTCGGTGCGGCCGGCCACGCGTCACCTCCGGGCATGGCGAAGGCCCCGACCGGGGGGATGTAGTCGGGGCCTCGGTGTCCGGTTGTCCGGACATGCGTCTCCGCGTTGAGTGTGACATCGGGCTTTGTGCTGGTCAAGCAGCAGGGGCGAGCACGGCGGCCGGGAGTTCGTTGAGGTCGACGAGGGCGCGGCCTTGGTGGTCGTAGCCGTGGTGGGTGAGGGTGCCGCGGCTGAGCCTCTTACGCAGGGCGACGGGCTTGACGTTGGCGTGCAGGGCGGCAGCGTAGATGTCGACGAGGACCGGCTCGTTCATGAGCCCATTGTGGCCCCTGGGCGCCCGCTGCGTGGGTGATCGTTGCCCCCTCTACCCCCGTGACCTCGCAGGTGGGCGCCCATGACCGGGGGCATGACCTTGGTCAAGGCCCCCCATGACCTTGGGCCCCCGCGCGGATCGTGTGCGGGGGCCCTGTCGAGGGTGGGTTCTGGGTGGCGGGTAGAGGGGTGGGCTCTACCGGGTGAGGCCGTTGAGGATCTCGATGGGTACGGCGTCTTCGATGTCGCGGCGCTGGTATCCGGCGAGGGACCGGCCGTCGATCTTGACTTGCTTGCTGGTGCGGGTGACGCCGGCGGTGTCGAGTTCGGAGGCGAGGCGTTCGGCGTCCCAGTCGCCGTAGGTGTCCTCGTCGAGGTTCACGAGCCCGGCGAGGAGGTCGACGGTGTACATGCGCACCGAGTGGCGCATGACGTCGAGGACGTCGGTGATGATCCCGGGGATGGTGACGCCGTGCTCGTCGGCGATGGCGGTGACGTCGCCCAGGGCGTCGCCGGACAGCTGGTTGATGGCCTGGCGCAGGCGGCGTCCTTTGCCGCAGATTTCGGCGAACCCGGAGCCGTCGAGGAGGTCGGCCTTGACGGTGATGAAGGACGCGGGTCCGGTGACCAGGACGCCCACCCCTTTGTGTTCCTCGGACAGGACGGACGCGTCCGCGCCCTGGGACGCCTTGCCCTTGCCGAGGACCATGTCGGAGGACGTCTGGTCGACGACCTGGGTCGAGTAGCGCAGCGTGATGATCTCCCTCAGCTTGGTCGGGACGCTGTCGGCGTCCGGGCGCTGGGACGCGAAGTTGGAGACGAACCCGGCGGCCGGCCCGCGCCGGGCGATGCGGCACAGGTCGTTGATGACCTGCTCGCGGTCGTCCCTGTCCATCGAGGTGAGGTACTCCTGCAACTCGTCGATGGTGACGAAGATGAACGGCAGCTTGTACCGCTCGATGATCTGCCGGGTGAGCTTGCCCTCGGGGCACATGGCGGTGGGCAGGCTCCGGAACAGGGCGAACCGCCGCTCCATCTCGGCGATCAGCTCTTTGAGCATGGCCTTCAGCGCTTCGACGGCGTCGTCTTCGGCGCCCATGACGAGGCGGTGGGCGACGGCCTTCATGGGCATCCAGTCGGCGCCGCCCTTGCCGTCGGCGACGTAGTGGCGCACCCACGGGTCGAGGATCCCGGCGGCGGACATGAGTCGCTGGGTGAAGGTCTTGCCCCGGCGCGGCAGGCCGCCGAAGAACATGGACTGCCAGACGACGGGGACGGTGACCCGGCGTCCTCGGGCGTCCTGCCCGAAGGGGATCGGGTCCCACACGGAGAACGTCTCCATGGCCGCCAGCGGTGAGGGGACGGGTGCGGCGAGGTAGGGGTCGTCGTCGGCGACCCACATCGAGACGCGTCCTGCGTGGCCGCCGCCGTGGGCCCGGACGCGGGCCATGATGACCTGGATCTCGTCGACCCCGAGTTCGGCGGCGATGGCGGTGCGCTTGGCGAGGACGTCGGCAGCGGTCTTGCCGCCGCCGCGGGGCAGGTCGAAGACGGTGGCCCACCCGTTGCCGTCGCGCAGCGGGCCCATCACGCAGGTGACCTTGGGCCCGTCGTCGTCGCCGCGGCCCTGCTTGAGGAGCCCGACGGCGCGCAGGGCGTCGTTGAGCTGCTGGGCGGACATGTCGACGCGCAACGGCGGGGCGCCGTGGTCGAGGAGCTGGGTGTCCTTGCCGCGTCCGAGGTAGGACAGCGGGGTGATGACGGCGGCGGCCATGCCGGCTTGCAGGGCCGGGTCGGCGAGGGCGAACCCGGTGGCGGCCGCGGCGACCGCGATGGCGGCGGCGCCGAACCTCCAGCGTCGGGTGTGGGTGCGGGCGGCGTGGGCGAGCTGGAGTCGTGCGGCGAGGTCGACGTCTTCGGGCCGCAGCTTGACCTGCGTTTTCAGGGCGCGGACGGCGGCGGTGTGGTCGTGGGCGGTGAGGGTGGGCCACAGGCCGGCCGTGGCCCGGTAGAAGCCGCGCGCGGCGAGCAGGACGGCCTTGATCAGGTACTTGGGGACGCGAATCGCGTGGTAGCGGGTGTGCCACCAGGTGAGGCGTCCGAGCGCGGTCACGTTGGCGGTGATGGACGCCCGGGAGCGGGCCCACGCGGGCAGGACGGGGGTGTCGGGGAGGGTGAGCCAGTCGGCGAGGGGGTTGTCGGGGCGGTCGACGGCTTCGACCAGGACGGTGTCCTCGGGGGGCGTCCCGTCGAGGACGGGGGCGTCCGGGGCGTCCTTGACGAGGGTGATGAGCGCTTCTGACATTCTGTTTGCTCCTGCTGCTCTCTGGGTGGCGGGGACGCCCAGGACGGCCGGTGTCCTTGCCGGGTTGGCGGCCGTCCTGGGCGGTGCTACTTGCGCTTCTTGGCCTCGGCGCGCTTCTTGTCCTCGCGCTGCTTGGCCTGCTCGGCGATACGGGCGAGGGCGCGCTTCTGCTTGCTGGTCAGGACGCCGCCGCGCAGGGCGGCGACGGCGCTGATGCGGCCGATGCGGGCGAGGTCGAGGTGGCTGATGTCGTCGTTGTCGGAGATCGGCATGTCAGCGGCCCTTCGTGACGTCGCGCCAGACCGACCGCAGGACCAGCAGGCAGACGGTCAGGGCGACGGCGCTGATCGCGACGGCCACGGCGGACACGGCCACGGTGATCAGCAGGACCGACCCGCCGACCCCGATCCCGATCCACTTGGCCGCACCGCCGGACGTGCGCTGCACGGGGGCGTGGTGGTGGCAGGCCGGCGGCTGGTAGGCCAGATGCTTTGCCGAGGCGTACATGGGACGTCCGTCGTTGTAGACACCGATCTGGACGGGCTGCTCGTACTGCTCGGGCTCGTTCATTTCGACGCCCCTTCCTTGGCGGGTGCGGGCAGGGCGTCCGGGTCGAACCAGTTGCGTCCCCGGTCGTCCTGCAAGGTGACGGGCAGGCGTCCGGCGGCGACCCAGTTGCGGACCGTGGAGGGTTGGACGCCGACGGCTTCGGCGACTTCGGCGGACGACAGGAGACGGCGTCCTTCGTAGGCGTACCGGGGGTCGTCCTGGGCGGACGCGGGGGGCAGGGCCGGTGTCTCCTCGGCGGCCGGTTCGGTGGCCGGTTCGAGGGCCCGCTCGTCGGCGACCGGGTCGGGCAGGACGGTGGTGTCCGGCTCGGGGACGGGGGCAGGGGCGGTGTCCTCGGCGTGTCCGGCGAGGTGCTCGTGGACCTGGCGCATGAGCGCGCCGAACGCGAGGAGCGCGGCCACGGGCGGGACGGCGGCGACGATGTACTCCAGCAGTCCGGCTTCGGTGCCGACGCCGGCGACGTTGAGGGCGATCGAGCCGACCGAGCCGACCGCAGCCAACCCGATGGCCCAGGGGTCGACGCGCTTGGCGAGCGAGGCCCGCAGGATGAGGAGTTCCCCGGCGACGATGAACAGGTCGACGGTGGAGGGCCAGAACCAGGCCCGTACCCCGGTGAGCCCGTTGGCCCCGGCGATGTCGTGGAGGTGTTCGTAGGACAGCCAGAACGCGGCTGCGGTGAGCGCGACGGTGGCGACCGACGCGCCGACGGCGAGGCCCTTGCGGGCGTCGAGGCGCTTCACTGGGCACCACCTGCCGCGTTTCGTGCGCGCAGTACGGTCAGTTCGCGGGCGAGGTGCCGGAGCGTGGACGCGTAGTCGACGAGGACGCTGGCGACCTGGTGCAGCTCGTTCGGTTCGAGCCGGTTCTGGAGACCGCCCAGCTCGACGACGACACCGACGCCCTGGGAACCCTTGATGCGGAACGGGTCCTGCGAGAGGGCGGCCCACGCGAAGTGGTAGCCGTTCCATTCGGCGTCGTGCTCGGGTCCGCTGTGCCCGGTGTCGACGCGGAGCTGCGGAGGCTCCACCCCGTGGCCGACGCACCACGAGGGTTCGGGGATGGTGATCAGCCCGTGGTCCAAGGTCTGCACCGTGACGGTGCGCGGCGCGGTCACGACTGGCCCCCGTCCTGGTAGGGCTCGTAGGTGACGGGGTTGGCGGCGATTGACTTGCGGATCCATCGGGCGTCGAAGCCCGGGTCGGCGTTCTTGCCGTCTTCCAGCAGCCCGCGCAGAGAGGTGAGGACCGAGCGGGCGCGGGACTCCAGCAGCCTCGCGTGGGCGCGGTCGTTGAAGGCCCTGGGCTGAGGGATGTCGAGGGCCTCGACGATCGCGGCGAGGTAGTCCCGCATCGGGTCGCCCGCCGTGGTGGCGCGCAGCTGCTCGCGGATCTCGTCGGCGGCGCGGCCGTGCAGGGGTTCGGTCTGCTCGCTCATGAGGTCGCCGCCTGCCGGGGGAAAGGGTGCTCGGCGAGGTGGGCGGCGATGGCCTTGCGGTTCTTGGCCTGCGAGGGGTGGCGCAGCGTGGCGCACAGCGGGCAGGTCTTGGGGTTGTGCTTGCTCATCGGGCACCGCCCGTGGGGGTGATGCTGCCGGTGACGCCAGCCGGGGTGGCGCGCACCGTGGTGGTGCGGCCGTCGCGGCGGCGGATGATGCCGACGGCGATCAGACGCCTGTCGGCGGGCGGCGGAGTTGTGTCGTGCGACCCAACACGGGCAAGATCGGCCATAGCCGTCTCCTTGGTCTACTCAGGGAGTTCGGTCAGGGCTCCGGTCGGCGTTAGCGCGCCGCTGGAGTCCCGGGTAGCAGCCCCTCGGCTTGGCGGTGCAGTCGCCTTTTGCCGGGGGGTCTACTTGTCTTCAGTTGTCGAGCCGGTGGGCGGTGCAGTCGCCGTCCCGTACTCGTTGATCGCTCTTCGCACGATGCGGACGTCGATCCCGGTTTCCCGGGCGACAGCCGACTTGGAGTCGAGTTCCTGGACGCCCTCTGCGAACGCTTCCGCTCGTCTTCGGGCGCTGGCCACGACCTCGTCTCGCAACTCGCGCTGTCGCCGTGTTTCGATAGCGACGCGCTCGCGCCAATTGGTTGTTGGCACGTCTCCGACACTAGCAGGACACAGTGTCCTAGGCAACCATGTCCTAGGTGTGGCTTCATGCGACATCCGTCGCGACCTTCGCGTCCTCGTCCTGCCACACCTTCAACTGCGCCCAGGTCGCCGGCGGCCAGGACGCACCGCACCACGGGCAGCTGCTCACCTTCGCGCCCTGGTGCAGCCGCAGAACCGCCCCGCACAGGGACCCGTCGTTGTTCAGCGCCGGACAGTTCCCGAGCCGCCTACCGCGATCGGGAGGGGGCACGAAGATCGAGCTGACCGAGCGAGTCACCTCCCGCACATCCGCGGCGAACGCGCCCGCATCCGGCCACGACACGGCCACCCACGGCAGGTGACCCAGCAGCTGGGCGACCGCCGCCCCCAACCGGCCCTCTACGCCGCCCTGCGGCGCCAGTGCGGTCATCCTGCGGTCCCGCCGGATCGCGCTCACCCAGCCCTCCGCGACGCCGACGAGACCGCCCGGACCGCGGAGGTCGAGGATGTCCTCCGAGACCGGCATCGGGCCGTACGCGGGCTTGGCGCCACGCCCCTGACCACCGCCGGTCCCCGGGGCCAGGAACAGCGCCAGCCCCGTGTACAGCGTGGGCCAGGACTCCAGCCGTACCCGCAAGTCCTTGACGCACCCGAGGCAGAGATACCCGTCTTCCATTCGTCGCTGGCACAGCCCGCACTCGGCGTTCACGGCTGGCTCCGACGGTCCTTGATGTCGTCGAGCAGCCGGTCAGCACGGCGGTCGATCTCGGCGAGGTCGGCCTTCATCTTCGCGAAGGCGGCATCCGCTCGGGCGGCGGCCTTGTCCGCGGCTCGGCCGGCGGCGACGGTACGGGCCGCGGTCACCAGGACGACGGCGGTGAGGATGAGCAGGGTGATCAGCTGGATCCGGTAGTCACTCATGGCTGGCTCCGGGGAGGTCGCGGGCGGCGGCGAACATCTGGTCGACCATGGCGTGGGCGGTGGTGGGGCCGATGGGTGCGTGGTCGGCGAGCTTGCGCATGCCTGCCTCGTTGATCAGGACGAGCGTCCGGCCGAAGGCGTCGGTGACTGTCTTGGTGTCGATGCCGAGCTGGGCGCAGATCGCTTTGGCGTCGGCGTCGGTGAGGTCGTCGGACATGGATGTCTCCTTCGGGTTGGGGTTACGCGGCGATGGAGGCGCAGCTGCGCAGGACCGCGCCGACCTTGCGGATGGCCTGGAGATCCGAGACGTCGCCCGCCGTGCTGCCGGGCGGGACCGGCACGCGGTTGTACCGGCACCACCCGAGCTGCTTCGGGCTCGGCGCCCCGTCACGCCAACCAGCGGCCCGGCTGAAGAACGAGGGCGGGGCCAGGCGGCGCGCCTGTTCCTCCGTCCAGCGCATGACGTCCGTCAAGGACGCCTCGATGTCCGGGTTCGGCGGGCGCACTCCCTCGTGTGCGTCCCACCGGCGGACGCGGTACGTGCCCAGCTCGGCGCCTCGGGCGAGGAAGAGGAAGAGTTCGTTCTTCAGCGGGATGAACCAGGTCCCGTCGTCGGTCTGGAGCCAGCGGACCGGGGACCGCTGGAAGAGGTCGATCTCCTCCCAGACGACGGCGGCGACCGCGGCCGTCAGGTCGTCGTCGGCAGCGGTCTCACCGAGCGACCTGCCCTCTTCCGGGTCGGACACGGTACGGCCGGTGAGGTCGACGATCGAGGCGAGCTTGTGCCGGGTGGAGGCGCCCATCACGTCCAGGAGTAGCGCGTCTTTCTTGCCCTCGAAGAGCCGCAGCGCGCGGCCGGCCATCTGGCAGTACAGGCCCGGGGACTTGGTTGGGCGGGCGATGACCGCGCACGACGTCCACGGCGCGTCGAAGCCCTCGGTGAGGACCATGCAGTTCGTGAGCACCTGGACCTTGCCTGCCTTGTACCAGTTGAGGGCGGTCGCGCGGGCCTCCCTGGGCATGTCACCCCAGATGGTCGTGGCGGTGATGCCCGCCTCGTTGAGCGCGTCGGCCATGGACTGAGCGGTGGCGACGGTCGGGGTGAAGACGACACCGGGCCGGTCGGAGGCGAATTCCTTGTACGCGTCGGCGACGATGTCGGCGGCGCCGGAGTCGTCGAGGGCCTGGCCGAGCTGCCCGTCAGCCAGATCGCCGTTGCGGGTCTTGACCTTGTCGAGGTTGAGGCCGTCGACGACGACGCGCTTGCCTCGTACGTCGACGAGGTATCCGTCGCGGATCATGTCGAGGATGTCGAGGGTGTAGACGACGTCCTGCCAGATGTCGGCGAGGCCGCCATCGGTACGGGTCATGGTCGCGGTGAACCCGGCGGTGGGCACGCCGCGCCAGGCACCGAAGTGTTCGAGGACGGTCATGTACGTCTTGGCCGCGGCGTGATGGCACTCGTCGACGACGACCATGCCGATGTCGCGGATGGCTTCGCGGCGGCGCTTGACCGCGAGGGTCTGGATGCTGGCGACGATGACGTCGGCGTCCTGGTGTTCGTCGCGCTCGGCCTTGACGATGCCGACCCGGAGGCCGGGGCAGACGGCGCGGATCTTGTCGGCGGCCTGCTGGATGAGTTCTTCGCGGTGGGCGATGACCAGTGCGCGGCGGCCGTTGAGGATCTGGAGCATGCCGGCGATGAGGTTGGCGAAGACGACGGTCTTCCCGGCGCCGGTCGGGAGGACTACGGCGAGACGGTTGTTGGGGCCCTGCCAGCCGGCGGTGAGGGCCTTGATCGCCTCTGTCTGGTACGGCCTGGGCTTGAACGTTTCGGTCACTTCAGACATGACGGTCACCTCGGATCCGTTTTGCAGGGAGTTGCAGGGAGCTGCAGGGAGGCATGCAGGGAGCTGGGAAGACTCCGGCACGCGGCTCGACCTGGGTTTTTGCAGGGAGGCAGGGAGTTGCAGGGAGATATCTCTAGCCCTACGTGCCGGAGAACCTCTTTCAGGACGCGATGCGCATACGAATACGCATGTTGCGCATGACGCATGTGACGCCTGTGTGCAGTAAGGGACTGGCAGGAAGTCCCTGCAACTCCCTGCCTCCCTGCGTACCGGCAGCTCAACGGCCGTGCAGGGAGGTCCCTGCCTTCCTGCACGGCTCCCTGCAAGGTCCCTGCACTCCCTGCAAAACCCCACCTCGCGGTCGCCGTCACGACTCATCCCGGCCTGTGCCACGGTCTTGGTGGACATCCACACGCCAGGTGTTCTGGCAACGGTGGGAGTCCCAGACCTTGACGACCTTGTGGGTACCGAAGTAGCGGCCGTCCCTGGCCTTGAGCCAGGAGCCGAGCGCGTTCGCGGACGGGAGTTCACCCGTCTTCGCCACACGCGGGACGTGATCGGCTACTGACCCGAGGACCGCGCTCGTGGTGACGGCCTGACCGCCGAGCTTGGTACGCCAGACGGTGAGGAAGGCGGACCACTCGATGGTCTCGTCGTCCATCTGGTTTTCGCCCGCACGGTCTGCCATCCAGCCGGGGACGCCGATGTGCTTGAGGATCCCGGCGACCATGCTGGCCCACTCCGAGTAGTCGCCCTTGCGGACGCGTACGGAGGGGGCGCCGGCGGCGAGCCAGCTGCGGACGATGGTGACGAGCGCGGCGACGACTGTCGAGGCGTTGGTACGGAGCCAGGGGCGGAGGTCGCCGACCTTGAACCCGTCGCGCTGGTCGGGGTCAGGGCAGTCCGGATCGAGCCGGACCCACACGACGCGGCGCCCGTTGTCCCCGCCAGTGCGAAGGCCGTTGCCCGTGGCGATCCACAGTCTGTCGTTGGGCATGGTGACGGAGGCGGTGGAGCCGAGGACGCGGTCGCCCCAGAACTCTGTGGTCAGCAGGCTGGACAGGACCGGCGACTTGATGACGTAGCCGTTGGGGAGGTTGTCGAGGACAACGACGGGCTGACCGGTGGTGTAGAGCTGGGTGGTGATGGACTTCCGCAGCTCGGTGTCGTTCTCCGGCCAGGGTGTCTCGCTGGTCCCGTAGAGGTACAGAAAGATGTCCTTGAGGAGGCTCTTGCCTGACCCCATGGTGGTCGCGGTGAACACGAACATAGGTGTGGTGCCGAAGAAGTACGGGCGCAGGATCGGGGTCAGGAGCGCGCCGAGGAAGTGCGCTTTGTCCGAGGGGTCCTTCCACGGGAAGTCGGCGAGCATCTGCCCGAGGACGATTTCCTTGGCCTTCTCCAGCGCCTCGTCTGTGACTTCGGGGCGCAGGCGGCGGAGCTTGACTCGGGGTCGGAGGTAGAGGCCGGTGGCCTTGTCGTATCCGGGTGCCTGGAGAAGCGATCCGTCGGGGCGCACGACGGGCGACGTGACGATTCCCCGTAGCGGCAGCAGGGGCCAGTCTTTGCGTCCGAGGATTGTGCCGCAGGTCTTGGGCATGAACAGCTCGCGGACTTCCTGGGTGCCCTCGGTCAGCGGATCTCTGACGACCTGGAACGTGGTGACGTGATCGGCGAGGTAGGCGCGCAGGTTGTCGGTCGCCAGCTGCTTGATGAGCGGGTTGCCCTGGTCGTCTTCGTACACCCAGCAGGGTCCGCCGGATCGCTTGTACAGATCGGGAAGTTGTTCGGCGGCCATGATGTCGAGGAGCCCGTCGATGGCGTCGGCCTCATTGGTGATGTCCAGCTCGGGCAGCTTGGCCTTCACGACGTGCAGGGAAGGGCCGGGCGCGGAGTCGGGCGTGTCCTCCGGCGCGGCGTCGGGGTCCAGCGCCGAGGAGCCATCGTTGAAGTGCCCCGACGGCGACTGCGGCGGAACGGAGTTGAGCCGGCGGCGCGGCGGCTCAGTTCCGAACCGCTCCCTGCGCAGCGCCGCCGCGGCCTGCTTGAAGTCACCGTTGTGGTGCAGCAGGGCGTAGGCGCCGAACTTGTTGTACGGCGTCTCCGAGGTGAACTCGGTGCCGGTGCTGAAGACGTACAGCCGGTCGCGATCGGCGGCGTGGCCGGTGGTCGCTGACAGGCCGCGGCTCTTGCCCGGGCGTCGCCAGTAGCGGGTGTTCCCGCGCTGGCAGACGAACGTCCAACCTTCGGGTTCGAGGATCTCGGCCCAGTCGGTGCGTGCCTCGTAGTCCTCCCCCGGGCGCAGGCCGCCGTCGGGGAGCGGGCGCAGGTCGCGGGGCGCACTCTTGGACGTCTCCTGCTTGGGCAGGGTGTCGACCATGCGGCAGATGTTCCGGATGGCATCCATGGCTTCCGCGTCCACGGTCGGGATGTTGTCCGGTCCGCCGACGAGAAGGACGTAAGGCTTGCCCGTCGGGTGGGCCATCCCGTCGCTGGGTTCAACGAGGCCGTAGCCGCCTTCGCCACGCGTCTCGATCTGCACACGAATGATCCGCGCGTTCGGCTTCTCGGCGAGCCGCTGCTTCTCCTCAGCCGTGTATTCCTCGGGTCGTGCGAGGCGGCTTGCGAGCTTGGTGTTTCCGGGCACGGGGGCGCCGTCGACACGGGCGCGGAAGTGGCGCCCGCCGCCGCCGGGGGATTCGGTCACCCAGCCGGTGAGGATGGCCGCCCATTCCTCGCCGAGCCCGGATGCGTCCATGATCTCGGTGACGTCGTCGAGGAGGCTGTCCGCGATGGCGTGGCCTTCGAACTCGATCATCTCGACGTTGCCGGAGACGCCGCCGTAGACGACGGCAATGCCGTGGCGGCGGCCGTCGCCAAACCAGGCGTCGTGCTCTTCCGGGGTGGAGCGAACAACCTTGTACGGGGTCCAGCTCGTGACGTCAGCCCGCTTGCTGCCATCGCCCTTGATGGGCAGGACGCAGAGGCCGGCTTCGTGCAGCTCTCGCGCCGCGTCCCGCAGGGTGTTGCTCGGTGCGTCGCTCACGAGTGGTTCTCCTGAAGTGCGGTGCAGCGCCGTTGGTGGGCGGTGCGGATTCCGGCGTTGAAGGCGGTGACGGCGTCGGCTCCGTGCACGGGACCCTCGGCGGTGCGGCAGAGCAGGCACTCGAAGCGGGCGTGCGGCGGTCGAACCCATCGCTCGCCGCGGTACTCGCCGAGGTCCACGAACAAGGCGCTGACGGCATGCCGGGTGTCAGCGCGGGCCGGAAAGCCGGGGGTGGGGACCCCGGCCGTCGCGGTGATGGTGCGCTCGGTCACGCGCGCGCCGCCTTGATCGCGGCGAGTTCTGCGCGGGCGGCCCTCAGTTTCGTGAGGTGCGTGGCCATGTCCTCGATCAGCTCGTCGGTCTGGTCGAGGTCGAGGGTGGGCCAGTCGCCGTCGCCGCAGAACAGCATCTCCGGCTCATCGTCGTCCCACTGGCTGATCTGGAACGTCATCAGGCCGGTGCCGTAGACACCGCTCATCGTGTGCTCGGTGCTGCGGTGGATGACCTCTCGCGGTTCGGAGTGGTCGGCGTTCTCGCCGACGCAGAAGTCGTAGCCCTGGGGGCACAGAGCGGCGCGGGTCCCGACGGGCGCCGTGCTCGTCTCGATAGCGGCGCGGGCCTGCTTGAGGGTGATCGACAGACGTTGCTCGGGGGCGATCAGAAGCCGCTCATCTCCGAGATCCATCAGGATCGCCTCGCTGACCACCTCAACGACCGGGGAGACGACGAGGCGCACGTCGTGCTTGGCCAGGAGGGACTTCAGGGCGGGTCCGCTGACCATGTCCTGGACCCAGTCGAGGACACCGGCGGGGTCGTCGGAGTGCTGCATGGCGTCGGCGACGGCGCCGATGAACTCTGCGACCGCTCCGTCCTCCTGGTTGTCGCGCAGCTGGACGATGTCGGCGAGGAGGGCGGTGACGGGGCGGCGGGCGGCGCGCTCCGGGATGCCGCGGAGGGTCTTCGGCGCGGCCTCTGTGATCGTGCTGACGGCCTCGGCCAGCGCCTTGGTGATCGCGCCGGGCGTCTTCTCCTTCGCGACGAACGCCGGCGCGAGCTGGCCGGTGATCGCCTCGACGAGCTTGGTGGTGCTGCTCTGTGCCGTCTCGGGGTTGGGCTGTACCGTTGTCATGGAGTTACGCACCGATCTGCTGGCTAGCGTTTTGGTCGTGCTCGTCCGAGGCCTCTGCGGGTGCAACCGCAGGGGTCTCGCTGGTTGTGGGCAGGTGGAGCCAGGCCAGGACGTCTGCGGTCCTGACGTAGCGCTTGCGGCCCATGCGGACTGTTTCGATGGGCAGCCGGTCTTCGGCCGCGAGCTGGTATGTGGTGCTCTCGGACATCCCGCAGATGGCCTGGCCGAAGGTGGGCCAGAGCGGCATCAGCGGGGGCTGGTCGTAGAGCTGGGCGACGGTGAGCGCCTCGCGACGCAGGGCCGTCGTCACGCCGCCTCCTTTTCGAGGAGGTACGGCTTCAAGAGGACTACGAGTTCGCGCAGTTCAAGCACCACCGCGAGTCGGTACAGGGACTCGATCGAGAGTTGTCTCTCTCCCCGCTCGACCTTGGACAGATGCCCTGGGTCGAGGTCGGAGCGCTGCGCTACAGCCCGCAGGCTCATACCTCGCGCCATGCGCACTGCACGGAGAGGCGGGTATGCCTGCACCGATGTTGGATTCGATCGCATAGAGGCAACCTACGCTTACATCTGCCCCCCAGGCAACCCAATCCAACACCCATGCATGGTCACCATTGCTTGGGTGTTGCCTGGCGGCCTACACTCGCGTCATGTCGAAACGGAAACGAACCCCCCAGGGCTCCGACGCGCAGCAGTCTCCCGGCGTCGCGGCTGAACCGGAGTTCCGTACAGTCAACGAGGTCGTCGCGTACAACCTTGCTCGCGCTCGGCGCGCCAAGGGCTGGACGCAGGCTGAAGCCGCAGAACGACTACAGCGCCAGAGCGGAAAGACTTGGACAGCACCAACCCTGGGTGCCGCAGAACGGACGGCGGCAGGGTCTTCTAGCTCCCGGACGCGGCAGTTCGACGCGAACGAACTCTTGACATTCAGCCTGACATTCGGCCAGCCGATTTCTTACTTCTTCCTTCCGCCCGACGTGGAAGGCAAGGACGTCGTGATCTTCATGCACCACCAGAACGAGGGCGAGTCAACGCCACCGTTCGGAGTCAACGAGTTTGACCTACTCGAATGCGCAATGCCCTTGCGTTTTTCAGCAGAAGTGGTCGACGGCGTTAATAGGGTGATGCGTAAGCGTGGCCAAGTGTGGTCTCCCGGCACCCCTGACCTGGACTGGTACAGGCCAGAGGAGTGGGTCGAGTATGAGCAGGCCCCAGGCGAAGAAGAAGAGCGTGCAGCAGAGGAGCGCCATGAGGAGTGGGAGAGGAAGGTGTACGACCACCAGAAGGAGGTAGCGCGCAAAGCTGAGGCGCGGCTAACTTCTGAAGAATACGGAGCGCTGATCAAGGTGCACTCCGCTGAGGTAGCGAAACTGCTCGCTGATGAAATGATGCAAAGGGGCATGTGGAATGGCAGGAGAACGACCCGGACCGGAGATCCTTTTGGTAGGGACGCAGGGGGGAAAACGGATTCGGAACAGCCCCCGTTCTAGCGAGTCAATAGCTATCGAGGTGTCTCGGTGAAGGGTTCGACGTACAGACGCTGTTACTGCCGCAGCGAGGACGGTAAGCCGCTCGGCAAAGCCTGCCCGCAGCTGACCAGCCGGCGGCACGGGGTGTACGCAGTGCGCCAGGAGCTGCCCCCGCGCGCCGACGGCGGTCGCCGGTCGTTCTCCCGCTCCGGCTACGACTCGGCGAAGAAGGCGCAGGGCGACCTGGACAAGGTTCGCGCTCTCCTCGACCTCCCGGACGGCGACGACCCGGAAGGGCAGGTCCGTATCGGGGACCTCCTCGAAGAGGTCTCGCGCGACAAGAAGACACCGCTCCCCGACCTCGACGAGACGCGGCGCCGGTTCCGCACCGGGCAGAAGCTCACGGCAACGATGACCGTGGCGGACCTGCTCGACGAGTGGCTCGACGCCAAGCGCAAGTCACGGCGCGCCACCACCGTCAACGGCTACCAGTCCCGGGTGGACTACCACCTGCGCGAGGGCGTCGGCCACTACCGCCTGGACCGCTTCAACGTCGGCCACGCGCAGGCGTTCTTCGACGGCATCGCCGAACGCAACGAGGTGATCCGCTCGGAGAACGAGGCCCGTCGGGAGCAGGTGGCGAGGGCGACTTGGGGAAAGCGGTCACGGCCGCCGGCTGCCGAGCGCGAGCGCCTGGCCGCAGAGAAGGAGAAGCTGGCCGAGATGCCGCCGTTCCGGAGGATCACGGGCGACGCGACGCGGCATGACATCCGCCGGGCCCTGCGGACCGCGCTGAACTTCGCGATCGGCCGGCAGTACATCACCTTCAACCCGGCGGCCCACGTCGACATCGGCTCGGCGAAGCGGCCCAAGGGGATGCTGTGGACGGCGGAGCGGGTGGCCCGGTGGCGGGAGACCGGTGTAAAGCCGGGGCCCGTCATGGTGTGGACGCCGGCCCAGCTCGGCGCGTTCCTCGACGCGGCCGAGTCGCATCGCCTGTACGCCCTCTTCCACCTGATCGCCCACCACGGCCTGCGCCGCGGTGAGGGGGTGGGCCAGGACTGGACGAACGTCGACTGGACGGCCCGCACGATCATGGTGGCGAAGGAGATCGTGACGGACGGGTGGACGCCGATCGAGACCGAGCCGAAGACCGACGGGTCTGCGGCGGCCGTGAAGCTGGACCGGGGCACGGTCGAGGTACTGAAGGCGCACCGCGGGCGCCAGGCCGCAGAGAAGGCCGCCCGGTTGGAAGCGCGGCTGCCGTGGACGGACACCGGGAAGATGTTCACCCAGGAAGACGGGACGTGGCTGCACCCCGAGATGGTCAGTGACGCGTTCCGCGGGATCGTGGCGGCCGAGGGCATGCCCCCGATCAACCTCCGGGATCTGAGGCACGGGACGGCGGCGCTCGTGAAGGCCGGCGGTGGGGACATCCACGACGCGAAGGCAAAGCTGCGGCACGCCACGATCGCGCTGACCTCGGACACGTACATGGAGCTGTTCGAGGAGTACGAGGAGGAGCTGACCGAGCGCGCGGCGGCTGCGGTCCCCCGCGCCCGGAAGCCGGTTCCTGGCACGGCCGCTCACGCATCGCTCACGCAGGCCCCTGTGGAATGAGGCGAGGCCAGGAGCTAAACCGCCCCTGACCTCGCCGTTCCTGGAGCCTCCTGTCGGATTCGAACCGACGACCTACGCATTACAAGTGCGTTGCTCTGGCCAGCTGAGCTAAGGAGGCGCGCGAGAGAAGTGTAGCCGTCTCCGATCAGTGCTCCGGCAGAATTTCGTGCAGGTGAACCTACTGACAGATCGGAAATCCGGGGGTAACGTCACCCCAAGTTCACCCAGGTGGACTAGACCCATCTTCCACTTCCCTGTGGAAGATCCATTCCTTTACTCGGATCGTCCGGCACGTTCCTGCCGGTGAAGGGACACACTGATCATGGCTACTGTCTCGTTCGACAAGGCAACCCGGGTCTACCCGGGCTCCACGAAGCCCGCTGTCGACCAGCTTGAGCTCGATGTCGCCGACGGCGAGTTCCTCGTCCTCGTCGGTCCTTCCGGTTGTGGCAAGTCGACCTCCCTGCGCATGCTCGCGGGTCTTGAGGACGTCAACGACGGAGTGATCCGCATCGGTGACCGCGACGTCACGCACCTGCCGCCGAAGGACCGGGACATCGCGATGGTGTTCCAGAACTACGCGCTGTACCCGCACATGTCCGTCGCCGACAACATGGGCTTCGCGCTCAAGATCGCCGGCGTCAACAAGGCGGAGATCCGCAAGAAGGTCGAGGAGGCCGGGAAGATCCTCGACCTCACCGAGTACCTCGACCGCAAGCCGAAGGCGCTCTCCGGTGGTCAGCGTCAGCGTGTCGCGATGGGCCGCGCCATTGTGCGTGAGCCGCAGGTGTTCCTCATGGACGAGCCGCTGTCGAACCTCGACGCCAAGCTCCGTGTCTCCACCCGTACGCAGATCGCCTCGCTGCAGCGCCGCCTCGGCATCACCACCGTGTACGTCACGCACGACCAGGTCGAGGCCATGACCATGGGCGACCGCGTCGCGGTCCTCAAGGACGGGCTCCTCCAGCAGGTGGACTCGCCGCGCAACATGTACGACCGCCCGAAGAACCTCTTCGTCGCCGGCTTCATCGGCTCCCCCGCGATGAACCTGATCGAGGTCCCGATCACCGACGGCGGTGTGAAGTTCGGCAACACCATCGTCCCGGTCTCGCGTGAGGCGCTGTCCGCCGCCGCCGACCGCGGCGACACCACCGTCACGGTCGGTGTCCGCCCCGAGCACTTCGACATCGCCGGTGAAGAGGGCGCGGCCACCAAGTCGCTCTCGAAGGCGACCGACGACGCCCCGGCCGGCCTCGCCGTCGCCGTCAACGTCGTCGAGGAGCTGGGCGCCGACGGTTATGTCTACGGCTCGGCCGAGCTCGACAACGAGACCAAGGAACTGGTCGTCCGCGTCAACGGCCGTTCGGTGCCGGAGAAGGGCACCACGGTCCACGTCACCCCGCACCCGGGCGAGCTGCACGTCTTCTCGACCTCCACCGGCGAGCGCCTCACCGACTGATCCCCCGGTCGAAGCGATCGACTGGAACGACTGACGCGCCCACCCCGTTCACCGGCGCGAATTCGTCCGCACGGCCCCGCACTCCGGTGCGGGGCCGTCGGCGTAAGTCGACAAATGCCCCGGGATACAGGCCACTTCGACCGAGGGGCGTCAACACGTAATTCGAAAAGACCCCTCGAACCATCCCCCGGCAGAGTGACTAAATGTCGCCAAATCATCACTGGCCGCTACGCTCGCCTGCGTGACCCATACAGCCCGCCGTATCGGCCGAACTCTCGCCTTCGTACTGCCCGTCGTTCTGGTGCTCTCCGGGACCCTCGCTGTCGCGCGTGTCCCGTGGGCGTCCAGTTCCGAGTCGCAGATCATGACCGCTTCGTCGGACACCGCGTCCGTGAAGGCCAAGTCCCGCACCCCGCAGGACATTCTCCGCGACAAGCTCCTGGTGGAGCTTCAGGAGAAGGACCCGGGGATCGCCCTGACCCATCTCCAGCGTGAGGTCGAGGCCCGCCCCTCGCTCGCCAAGCACTGCATGTCGATCGCCCGGTCCCTGGGCCGTGCGGCCGTCGCCCACTACGGTCCCACACGGGCGCAGTCGTTCTCGCGTCCCGTGTGCGACACGTCGTTCGCCTACGGGGTCTCCCAGCAGACCGCGGGGAGCTGACCGAGGGCTCCCTGCCCGCCCCGCATATCGTGCACGGCATGCATACCTATCCGACGCAGGCCGTGGTCCTGGCGGGCGGCCAGGGGTCGCGGCTGCGCCCGTACACCGATGACCGTCCCAAGCCGATGGTCGAGATCCCCGGAACGGGGACCCCGATCATCGGCCATCAGCTTTCCTGGCTGGCCGCCGAGGGGGTGACGGACGCCGTCGTCTCCTGCGGCCATCTCGCCGAAGTCCTCCAGGAATGGCTGGAGGACGCCGTGTTGCCGCTCCACGTCACCACGGTGGTCGAGTCCGAACCCCTCGGGCGCGGCGGCGGGCTCAAGTACGCCGCCGCGCATCTGAAGGACCCCACCGAGCCCTGGTACGCGACGAACGGCGACATCTGGACGCGGTTCTCGCTGCGCGAGATGGCGGCGTTCCACGCGGAGCGCGACGCCACGGCGACGCTGGCGCTGGCCCGGCCCCGGATCCCCTGGGGGGCCGTGGAGACCGACGAGTTCGGGCATGTCCTCGACTTCATCGAGTCGCCCCCGTCGCCTTATCTGATCAACGCGGGCGTGTACGTCTTCGCCCCGGACTTCGTGGAGCTGCTGCCCGACCGCGGCGACCACGAACGTACGACGTTCCCCCGGCTGGCCCGTGAGCGCCGGCTGGCGGGCTTCCCGCTGCCGCAGGGCGCGTACTGGCGGGCCATCGACACCGCGAAGGACCTCACCGAGGCCGCCAAGGAGCTTGCCACCGGCGGGGTTTGAGGCTCCTCAAGGCCGCACGTGCGGATACGTCACGACGTGCGGGTACGTCACGAAGGGGCGGCCACCCCTGTCCCGGTGGCCGCCCCTCCCTCGTGTGTCCCGGTCTCAGCCGAGCAGCCCGCCGATCGGGTTCTTCGCCCCGCCGCCACCGCCCGACGTCGACCCGCCGCTCGTACCGCCGCTGTCGCCGCCGTCACTGCCGCTGCCGCCGCCCGTGCTGCCGCCGCCACCGCTCGT
>NZ_JTIY01000001.1:2701518-2728583 GCF_000818175.1 Streptomyces sp. AcH 505 | reverse complement strand
GCTGGAGGCGGGACCCTGGCTGCCGGTCGCCGGAGGCGCCTGCTGGGCCGTCTGCGGGGGCGCCTGGCCGCCGCCCGTGCCCTGCGTCCTGCTGGGCTGCTGAGCGGTGCCCGACGTGTCCGACGGGCCGCTCTGCCGGGCGGGCGCCACGCTGCCCGCCGTGGACTGCTGCGCCGTGGGGCTCTGCGACTTGCCCGCCGACGGCTCCGTCGGACGGCCGCTCGTACGGTCCGAACCGGTCGGCGACTGCGACGCCTTGCTGTGCCGCGACTTCTGCGGCAGCGGGGCGCCCGGGAGTTGGTTGACCGGGTCCTGGTTCGGGCCCGGCACCGTCACCATGTCGGACGACCGTACGGCCCCGCCGAGCACGGACCCGATGAGCAGGGTCAGACCGATGACGACGCTCGCGATGACCGTGCCACGGCGCAGTACGTGCCTGCGCAGGTCCCAGATCTCGGAGCGCGGACCGAGCTTGCGCCAGGCCTCGCCCGCGAGGCGTCCGTCGACGGAGTAGACGGGCGCGCCCGCGATGATCAGCGGGGACCAGGCGGCGAGGTAGATGATGTCCGGCGCGTCGTACGCCGGTACGGTCCGCCAGCTGACGGTGAGGATCAGCGCCGCCGACAGCAGCGTGCCGAGGGAGGCCGCGACCCGCTGCCACAGACCCAGCACCGTGAGCACACCGGCGACGATCTGGAGGAACGCGACGCTCAGCCCGGCGCCCACCGGGTGCGAGAGCGCGAAGTCGCGCAGCGGCTCGGCGAGGGCCCACGGGTGCAGCGAGTTGAGCCACTTCACCATGGAGCCGCGCTCGCCGCCGTCGAAGTACACGGGGTCGCAGAGCTTGCCCATGCCGGCGTAGATGGAGATGAACCCGAGGAACACGCGCAGCGGGAGCAGCACCACGCCGAGGTTCATCCGGCGGCCCGGGTAGTACGCGTGCCGGACGTTGTCGGCGCCGTGCCGTTGGCTGCGCGGCCCGTCGCGACCGGTGTCGGTACCGGAGTCGGAGTCGGGGTAGAGCTCGTAACTCTGTTCGTCCGGGTCGTGTTCGGGGGTGTCGTACGCGCCGACGGCCTGCCGCATCGGGGGCAGCAGCGGCCCCCCGGGCCTGCGGCCGCCACCGCCGGGGACGGCGGGGACGACGGTCGTGCCGTCGTCGTCGAGGTCGATCCGGGGGATGACCTGCGTGGCGCCGGTGTCGTAGCCCTCCGCCGCTTCGGGATAGCCGCCGCCGGCGGCCACGCCGCCCGCGCGCACCGCTGAGGAGTTCCGTACGGCCTGGAGGAGCCCGGTCGCTCCGGGGTCACCCGGTTCGGACCTGCCGCTCCAGACGACGGGTGCCCGGCGGCGTACGGCGCCGGCGCCCGCGGCGCCTGCCTTGCCTGCGGTGCCGCTCATGGCGGGGATACGCGCGGTGTCGGCGCCCGCGCGTGCGGTGCCTGCGCGTGCGGTGCCCGTGCGCTGGGGCGTCGCGAGTTTCACCCGGAAGCTGGCGTGGTTCACGATGACCTGCGCGGGATCGCAGTCCACCTTGAGCATGCTCAGCGGGGGCTGATCGTCGAACCCGGGCCGGGGCGTTCTGGTGTCCACACTCATCTAACCGAGTGACTTGTGTTTAGGACACTGCCTTGACGCGCGCGATATGTCCGAGACCCGTCAAGATCATCCGGCGCCGCCCCGATCTGTTGGCCGGACGCGCCGCAAGTGTTCCTTTTGCGGCATCCTGCTTCCATGGCGAACGAACAGAAGAACGGCCACCCCGCACGGGACTTAAGCGCGACGACCGCCGAGGAGACGCAGGAACCTGCCGTGAGCGGCGGGCCGCCCAAGGTCAGCGTGGTCGTGCCGGTCTACAACCCGGGCGCCGACATCGGTGAGTTGATCACGTCACTGCTGCGCCAGTCGATGCCGAAGACCGACTGGGAAGCGATCTTCGTGGACGACGGCTCGACGGACGGCACCGGCGCCCGGCTCGACACACTGGCCGCCGAGCAGGACAACATCACCGTCGTCCACATCCCCAACTCCGGCTGGCCCTCCCGCCCCCGCAACATCGGGATCGACCGGGCGCGCGGCGAGTACGTCCAGTTCGCCGACAACGACGACTGGCTCGGCGACGAGGCGCTGGAGCGGCTCTACGCGTACGCGAAGGAGAACGACGCGGACGTCGTCATCGGGAAGATGGCGGGCCGTGGCCGCAATGTGCCGCGCGAGCTGTTCCGGCACAACCGGCCGGACGCGACGCTCGCAGCCGATCCGCTGATCGACAGCCTCACCCCGCACAAGATGTTCCGCAGGTCGTTCCTGCTGAAGCACGGGCTGCGCTTCCCCGAGGGCAAGCGGCGCCTGGAGGACCATGTGTTCGTGACGGCCGCGTACTTCGCGGCCGACCGGATCTCGGTGCTCTCCGACTACGTCTGCTACTTCCACGTGGCGCGCGCCGACGCGTCGAACGCCGGTTTCCGGCGCTTCGACCCGGCGGGCTACTTCGGCAACGTACGCGAGGCGCTGGACATCGTGGACGCGAACACGGAGCCGGGCGCGCTGCGCGACCGGCTGCACCGGCGGTGGCTGCGGGTGGAGATGGTCGCCCGGCTGACAGCCGCGCGGTATCTCGACGCGCCGGCCGAGTGGCGCGCGGACTTCTTCCGCGAAGTGCGGTCCGTGGTGACGGAGCGGTTCGCACCAGGGGTGGCCGCAGGGCTGCCGGCGCCGCAGCGCGCCGTGGTGGCGCTCGTCGTCCAGGGCAGGGCGGACGAACTGGCCGAGCTGGGGCGCTGGGAGGCGGCGATCCGGGCGAAGGCGACGGCCCGGGTGACGGGGAAGGACGAGGTCACCGTCGAGGCCGAACTGATCGGCCCCGACGGCCCGTTGACGTACACGCACGAAGGCGGCGCCGACCTGCTGCGACTGCCGGTCGGCGGCATACCGCCGGAGGCCCTGGACGTCACGGACCGGCTGAACAAAGCGCGGCTGGACGTCGTGGCGCGCCGCAGGGGCGGCGGCGGCGAGGAGTTCTTCCTGCCGGGTACGAGTACGGCGAAGCGCGTCCCGGTCGACGGCAGTAGCAGCAGCGGCGACGACGGCGGCGACACCGACGGCGCGTTCAGACTGGTCCAGCGGTCGGTGGCACGGCTCGCCCCCGACACCATCAACGCGGGCCGCAAGGGCGGCAGTTGGGAGCTGAAGGCGCGGATCGTGAACTGCGGCCGGCAGAAGGAGACCGAGCTGCCGGTGTCGCTGACGGTCCCGCAGGACGGCGCGCCCCCGGTCCTGCGGGCCGGGGTGCGACCGCCGTTGCTGCTACGGGTCAGACGCCGCGTCCTGCGGGCACGCGGCGCGCTCAACCGCCGTACGTAGACGGCACGCGGGCGGCACGTGGGCCGTGCATAGGCGGCACACAGGCAGCCGGGACGGCCGCACGTCACCGCGTCTGACGCCAGAACGTCAGACGCGGTGGCGGGACGCCTCGTACAGCACGATCCCCGCCGCCACACCCGCGTTGAGCGACTCGGCGCCGCCCGGCATCGGGATCCGGACGCGGAAGTCGCACGTCTCGCCGACCAGCCGCGACAAACCCTTGCCCTCGCTGCCGACGACGATGACGACGGGTCCGCTCAGCGCCGCCAGCTCGCCGACCTCGGTGTCACCGTCCGCCGCGAGCCCGACGATGGTCAGGCCCGCCTTGCGGTACGCCTCAAGCGTCCGCGTCAGGTTCGTACAGCGGGCGACCGGCGTACGGGCGGCGGCGCCGGCCGACGACTTCCAGGCGCCGGCCGTCATACCGGCCGCGCGCCGCTCGGGGACGACGACGCCGTGGCCGCCGAAGGCGGAGACGGAGCGTACGACGGCGCCGAGGTTGCGCGGGTCGGTGACGCCGTCCAGCGCGACGATCAGCGGGTCCTCGCCGTCGTCGAAGGCCGCGGCGGCGAGGTCGTCCGGGTGCGCGTACTCGTACGGCGGGACCTGGAGCACCATGCCCTGGTGGTTGAGGCCGTTCGTCAGCCGGTCCAGCTCCGGCTTGGGGGCCTCCATGAGGTGGATGCCGCCGCGGTCGGCCGCGAGCTGGAGCGCCTCACGGACCCGCTCGTCGTTGTCGATGAACTGCTGCACGTAGAGCATCGAGGCGGGCACACCGTCGCGCAGCGCCTCGAAGACCGGGTTGCGGCCCACGACCATCTCGCTGGTGCCCTTGCCGCCACGGCGAGCGACCTGACGGCGCTGGGTCTGCTTGGCCTTCGCGTTGGCGACGCGGTTCTTGACATGGCCCTTGCGCGCGGAGGCAGGCGGGGTCGGGCCCTTGCCTTCGAGGCCCCGGCGCCGCTGGCCGCCGCTACCGACCTGCATGCCCTTCTTGCCGGACGTGCGGCGGTTCCTGCTGTTCCCGGCCATGACCTACCTGTTTCGTTGCTTCCGTGATGCGTACGCGGCGTACGCGGCGTTCATATGTGTAACGGGGTTCAGTGACAGCGTACGTAACCGCGGCCGTGGTCAGCGCGGGCCGAGCGTCCAGCGGGGCCCCGAGGCGCTGTCCTCGACAGACAGCCCCGACTGCTGGAGCTGGTCGCGGATGGCGTCGGCGGTGGCCCAGTCCTTGCGGCCGCGCGCCGCCTCGCGCTGGTCGAGCACCAGCCGTACGAGGGTGTCGACCACGCCGTGCAGATCCTCGCCCCGGTCGGTCTCGCCCGCCCAGTGCTCGTCCAGCGGGTCGAGGCCGAGGACGCCGAGCATGGCGCGCACCTCGGCGAGCCGGGCGACAGCCGCTTCCTTGTCGTCGGCGGCGAGCGCTGAGTTCCCCTGCCGGACGGTGGTGTGCACGATCGCGAGGGCCTGCGGCACCCCGAGGTCGTCGTCCATCGCGTCGGCGAAGGCCGGCGGCACCTCGTCGGCCGCGGGGGCCGCGCCGCCGTTCTTCTCCACGACGCGCTGGATGAAGCCCTCGATCCGCGCGAACGCCGACTCGGCCTCGCGCAGCGCCTCCTCGCTGTACTCGATCATCGAGCGGTAGTGCGGGGTGCCGAGGTAGTAGCGCAGCACGATGGGCCGCCAGCGCTTGACCATCTCGGAGACCAGCACCGAGTTGCCCAGCGACTTGGACATCTTCTCGCCGCTCATGGTGACCCAGGCGTTGTGCACCCAGTACTGCGCGAAGTCGTCGCCGTACGCCTTGGCCTGCGCGATCTCGTTCTCGTGGTGCGGGAAGATCAGGTCGAGTCCGCCGCCGTGGATGTCGAAGGCGGCGCCCAGGTACTTGTGCGCCATCGCCGAGCACTCCAGGTGCCAGCCGGGCCTGCCGCGGCCCCAGGGCGTCTCCCAGCTGGGCTCGCCGGGCTTGACGGCCTTCCACAGGGCGAAGTCCCGCAGATCGCGCTTGCCCGTCTCGTTGTCGCCGGACGGCTGGCGCAGGTCGTCGATGTCCTGGTTGGAGAGCTGGAGGTAGTCGGGGAAGGACCGCACGTCGAAGTAGACGTTGCCCTCGCACTCGTACGCGTTGCCGCGCTCGATGAGGACCCGCATCATCTCGATCATCTCGGTGATGTGGCCGGTCGCGCGGGGCTCGTAGCTGGGCGGCAGGCAGCCGAGGACGTCGTAACCGCTGTTGAACGCGCGCTCGTTCTCGTACCCGATCGCCCACCAGGGCCGACCCTGCTCGGCCGACTTCGTGATGATCTTGTCGTCGATGTCGGTGACGTTGCGGATGAACGTGACGTCGTAGCCGCGGTGCGTGAACCAGCGGCGCATGATGTCGAAGTTCAGCCCGGACCTGATGTGTCCGATGTGCGGGGCGGCCTGCACGGTGGCGCCGCAGAGGTAGATCGAGACACAGCCCGGGGTGAGCGGGACGAAGTCACGGATCTGCCGGGCGCCGGTGTCGTACAGCCGAATAGTCACGCGACAAGGGTAGTGCGCCCGGGACAGTGCCCCGGGACGCTTTGGGCAACGGGGACACGGAATCTGGTCCGGGGGACGATCCGGGGACGGCGTGAGGGGCGGTCCGGGGATGGAGCGAGGGGCGGTCAGGGACGGAGTGAGGGGCGCCGGGTGTCACCCGTACCGGCGTACGGTGACGCCCGCCGCCCCCCTTACGTCTCCTGCTTACGTCTCCTGCTTACGTCTCTACGTACGGACGACGAGCGCGGTCGCGACGGCGGCCAGCCCCTCGCCCCTGCCGGTGAACCCGAGACCGTCGGAGGTCGCCGCCGATACGGAGACGGGCGCGCCGACGGCTTCGGAGAGGACCTTCTGCGCCTCTTCCCTGCGCTTGCCGATCTTCGGCCGCAACCCCACGACCTGCACGGCGACGTTCCCGATGGCGAAACCGCCGTCGCGTACGATCCGCGCCGCCTCGGTCAGCAGCGTGAGCCCGGAGGCGCCCGACCACTCGGGCCTGCCGGTGCCGAAGTGCGCGCCGAGATCGCCGAGGCCGGCCGCGGAGAAGAGCGCGTTGCACGCGGCGTGGGCGACGACATCGGCGTCGGAGTGGCCGGCGAGCCCCGGGCCTTCGTTCTCCCAGAGGAGACCGGCGCACCAGAGTTCGCGGCCTTCCTCGAAAGCGTGGATATCGGTGCCGATCCCGACCTGCGGGAGGACCACCCGGTCCGTACGCGTCACGTCAGAACTCATCGTTGGCCCTCCTCCGGGCGAGAACCGCCTCGGCCAGTACCAGGTCGAGCGGCCGGGTCACCTTGAACGCCTCCTCGTGGCCCGGTACGACCACGACGGGCGAGCCGAGCTGCTCGACCATCCCCGCGCAGTCCGTGGCGCCTTCGCCGCGCTGGACCACCGTCTCGTGGGCCAGCTGGAGCGTGGCCCTGTCGAAGCCCTGCGGGGTCTGTACGGCGCGCAGCGTGGCCCGGTCGGGCGTCGCGACGACCGGTTCCGGCTCGCCCTTCGGCCGCGGCTCGACCTGCTTGACGGTGTCGGAGACGGGCAGTGCGGGGACGACGGCGACCGCGCCGTCCCGTACGGCGTCCACGACGGCGTCCACGGTGTCGACCGGCACCAGCGGGCGGGCCGCGTCATGGACGAGGACGGTGGTGATGCCCTCGGGCAGCGCCTCGATGCCGAGCCGTACGGATTCCTGGCGGGTCTCGCCGCCCGGTACGACCAGGTAGTCGGTGCGCTGCGGCAGCGCGTGCTCGTCGAGGAGGTTCTTCACCTCGCCAGCGCCGTCGGGCGGCGCGACCACGACGACGAGCGACACGGCGCGGGACGCCGCCATCGCACGTACCGCGTGGATCAGCATGGGGGTGCCGCCCAGGCCGCGCAGCGCCTTGGGGGCGCCGGGGCCGAGCCGTACGCCCCGGCCCGCCGCGGGGATCACGGCGGCGGTTCGGTGCGGGCTGGCTTCGTCTGACATCGGTTCCACTCCGGCAGGTTTGTGTCCTCGGCCGACGTGGGTATGGCCTCAGCGTGCCGGGCGCGACGCCTTGACCGGACCCTTCCGTGACACATGGTCGAGACGAGCTGCGCCAGCTGCCGGGCCCGGCACGCCAGATAAGCCCGGCACGCCGGACGACCAATCGGCTACGGTCGTGTGTACGGGGAATGTGCGACGGATGTCGGACGGGGTGGGGATATACGGACATGCCGGAGCGCCCGGCGACTCAGCATCTTCCGCGTAGCTGGTCAGCGGGCACCACGGCATTCGTGATTCAGGACGCGAGGACCTCGTCGAGCAGAGCCTCGGCCTTGTCTTCGTTCGTGTTCTCCGCGAGAGCGAGCTCGCTCACCAGAATCTGCCGCGCCTTGGCGAGCATGCGCTTCTCACCGGCGGAGAGTCCGCGCTCACGCTCACGGCGCCACAGGTCACGTACGACTTCCGCGACCTTGATGACATCCCCGGAGGCGAGCTTCTCCAGATTTGCCTTGTAGCGTCGGGACCAGTTTGTCGGCTCCTCTGCGTACGGTGCGCGAAGCACCTCGAAGACCCGGTCCAGTCCATCCTGACCGACCACATCGCGCACGCCGACGAACTCCGCATTGTCCGCGGGTACGCGCACCGTCAAGTCGCCTTGGGCGACCTTGAGCACCAAGTAGGTCTTGTCCACGCCTTTGATCTGGCGAGTTTCGATGGCCTCGATCAGCGCGGCCCCGTGATGGGGATAGACCACGGTGTCGCCAACCTTGAACGTCATGTGACAGGTACCCCTTCCGTGGCTATCCAGGGTAACACGAGAATGCCCCGTTCTGAATGGTGTTTTCGCAGGTCAGGGCGCATCTCGGGGCTTGACAACAGCAACCTGAACGTGCTGCGAGCAGCTTCCTGGAGACGGTATTCGCAGGTCGGAGCGGTTGCGCGGGCGCACGGAAACACATGCGTTACGCACCGAACAACACCCTCCGATGAGGGCGAACGTCCCGATTTGCCGGATTCCGAGGGGTGAAGTTCCCGTACTCCGTTCGGATGTCGGTCATCCGTGCGGATCGCCGGGCAAGGGATTCTGAATTTGATCACTCCGCCCCCGCGATACGCCGGTGATAGTCCGGCGCTGCGGTATTGGTGGTGAATGCGAGGCCGCCGGGACAATTGATCAACGGAGTTATGTGAACGCCGGACGAAACCACGGGATCATGGACGAGAACGGGGACAGGAACGGGGCTCCCTGATGGCGCACCGCCCGGGGCCGGTGGCCGTTGGGGGCGGGTCGGGTGCGGGGCTGCCACAACGGCTCGGTAACCTAAGCGCGCTGATAGGCCTTTAGCCGCCAGCAGCACGACGTACGACCTGCACCGCCCAGCCGTACCGCCCGACCTGTTCCGCCCAGCCGTACCGCCCGACCGTTCCCGTTCCGTTCCTTCGTATACGTCCAAGGAGTTGCCGCCGCCGTGAGCCGCAGCCTTCGACGCGGCGCCCTCGCCGCTACTGCCACCGTGTTCTCGCTCGCCACGCTCGCCGCGTGCGGTGCGGGCAACAACGCGCAGACGCTCCAAGTCAAGCCGGACAGCGCTGCCACCTCCATCGGTGACATCACCCTCCAGAACGTGAACCTCGTCACGCAGCCCAAGGCCGAAGCGGGTGGTCCCGCGGTCGTCACGGGCACGCTCTTCAACAACGGCCGCAGCAAGCAGACCCTCGACGCGGTGAAGCTGCCGGGCACGAACACGACCGTGAAGCTCTCGGCGGCCAAGGGCTCGGGCCCCGTCTCCGTACCGGCCCTCGGCTCGGTGCAGCTCGGTGGCGCCGGCAACGCGTCGGCCGTCATCGAGAACGGCAGCGAGGCCGCGATGAACGGCAACGCGCAGCAGGTCGTCTTCACCTTCAGCAAGACCGGTGACGTGGGGCTGCGCGCCCTGGTCGTCCCGTCGCAGAGCTACTTCAAGGGCGTGGGCCCGAGCGCGCTGCCGACACCGTCGGAGTCCGCCTCCGACTCGGCTTCGCCGTCGGAGTCCTCGTCGGACGAGCCGTCCGGCTCCCCGTCGGGCGACGCGTCCGGCAAGCCGTCGGAGAGCTCTTCCGGCAACCCCTCGGGCTCGGCGACGGCGTCCGCGAGCACCTTCGGCTGAGCGATCGGTACGTACGGCAAGGCGCCCTGTCCGGGTCAGATCCGGACAGGGCGCCTTGCCGCGCCCGGGGCAATGCGCCCCGGGCAGGCTCACGGCCCGCGGTGTTGCCGGCCCTCTGTGTCGCCGGCCCGCGGTGTCGCCGGCCCGCGGTGTCGCCGGCCCGCAGTGTCGCCGGCCCGCGGTTTACGGCTCGAACTTGTAGCCGAGACCTCGCACCGTCACCAGGTAGCGCGGCGCGCCCGGGTCGGGTTCGATCTTCGCGCGGAGTCTTTTGACGTGGACGTCGAGGGTCTTGGTGTCACCGACGTAGTCGGCGCCCCAGACCCGGTCGATGAGCTGCATACGGGTCAGCACCCGGCCCGCGTTGCGCAGCAGCATCTCCAGCAGGTCGAACTCCTTGAGCGGGAGGTCGACCTTGCCGCCGGCCACCGTGACGACGTGGCGGTCCACGTCCATCCGTACCGGACCGGCCTCCAGGGCCGCGGGGGCGACCTCCTCCGGCTCGCCGCGGCGGCGCAGGACCGCGCGGATGCGGGCCACCAACTCCCGCGAGGAGAAGGGCTTGGTCACGTAGTCGTCGGCCCCTATCTCCAGGCCGACGACCTTGTCGATCTCGCTGTCCTTGGCGGTCACCATGATCACCGGGACGTTGGACTTGCCGCGCAGCTGGCGGCAGACCTCCGTACCCGGCAGCCCTGGCAGCATCAGGTCGAGGAGGACGAGGTCGGCGCCGTTGCGTTCGAACTCGTCGAGCCCCGCGGGCCCGGTGGTCGCGATCGCGACCTCGAAGCCTTCCTTGCGGAGCATGTAGGAAAGAGCGTCGCTGAAGGATTCCTCATCCTCGACGACGAGCACTCGGGTCACGGAAGGACCTCCGGGGCAGGAATCACGGTCGGGGGATCCAGCACCAGGCTGGTGTCAGCGTTGTAGGAGGCCTGGTCGTCTTCGTCCAGGCCGGTCATCGGTGTCGAACGGTCCCGTGCGGCGCCCGCCTCGGGGAGCTTCAGGGTGAAGGTGGAGCCTTGGCCCTCGGAGCTCCACACGGTGACCTCCCCGCCGTGCGAGGCGGCCACGTGCTTGACGATGGCGAGGCCGAGTCCCGTACCGCCCGTGGCGCGGGAGCGGGCGGGGTCGACGCGGTAGAACCGCTCGAAGACCCGCTCGCGGTCCTTTTCCGAGATGCCGATGCCCTGGTCGGTCACGGCTATCTCGACGGCGTCGCCGCCGTTGGTCACCCGGTTCACCGCGATCCCGACACGGGTGCGGGCCGGGGAGTAGTTGACGGCGTTCTCGACGAGATTGCCGAGGGCCGCTGCGAGCTGGCCGCGGTTTCCCCATACGCGCAGGTCGACAGTACCGCCTGCGGCCATGGTGATCTGTTTCGTGGACGCAGCGTGCCGGGACCTGTCGATGGCCTCGGCGACGAGTTCGTCCACGCGTACCGGCTCTGCGTCCTCCAGCGGGTCGTCGTTCTGCACCCGGGAGAGGTCTATGAGCTCCTGTACGAGGTTGGTGAGCCGGGTCGCCTCGATCTGCATACGGCCGGCGAAGCGGGTGACCGCCTCGGGGTCGTCCGAAGCGTCCATGACAGCCTCGGAGAGCAGCGAGAGCGCGCCGACGGGGGTCTTCAGCTCATGGCTGACGTTGGCGACGAAGTCGCGTCGTACGGCTTCGATACGGCGGGCCTCCGTGAGGTCCTCCACCAGCAGCAGGACCAGCCGGGAGCCGAGCGGCGCGACCCGCGCCGACACGGCGAGGGCTTCGCCGCGGCCGGTGCCGCGGCGCGGCAGGTCCAGCTCCACCTGCCGTATCTCGCCGTCCCTGCGGGTGTCGCGCGCCATGTGCAGCATGGGTTCGACGGCGAGCTTGCCGCCGCGGACCAGGCCGAGCGCGTACGCGGCCGAGCTGGCCTTGACCACCGCGTCGCTCTCGTCGAGTACGACGGCCGACGAGCGGAGCACGGAGAGCACGGTGTCAACGCCCGGGGGCAGTACGGCATCCGTGTGGAGCGAGGTGCGCGTCGGTCTCGCCTGGTCGCGCTCGCTCCAGCGGAACGCCAGCATGGCGATCACGCCGGTACACACGCCGGCGATCGCTGCCAATGCGGCGACAGCCGCGTTCACGTCCATGCCTCCAGGTTATGCACGGACACGGACACTCTCCCAGCCGTCCGGGTGTCTGCTCGAACACTCGTCGCTCAGAGTTCACCGAGGAGAAAGTACCGGTTCACTTGTGCGGGAGGCTCCGGACGCGTAGCGCACCGAACGTGGGACCGTGGGGCCGGACACGTCGCGGTATCCGTCCCGGTCCGGCACGACACCGTGAGCTCACCATGAGCTCACCATGAGCTAGAGCATGAGCAAGAGACGGCATGAGCAAGAGAGGGACACACCCATGCGGGACGCGTACCACGAGGAACTTGACTCGATAGGCGAGGACCTGGTCGAGATGGCCCGGCTGGTCGGTTCCGCCATCGGGCGTGCCACCACCGCCATGCTCGACGCCGACCTGAAGCTTGCGGAGAACGTGATCGCCGCTGACCAGAAGGTCGACGACCTGCAGCACCAGCTGGAGGCGCGCGCCATCGCACTGCTGGCGCGCCAGCAGCCCGTCGCGACGGATCTGCGGATCGTCGTCACGTCACTGCGCATGAGCGCGGACCTGGAACGCGCGGGCGACCTCGCCCAGCACGTCGCCAAGCAGGCGCGGCTGCGTTACCCGGAGTCGCCGGTGCCGCACGACCTGCACACGACGCTGCTGGAGATGGGGCAGCTGGCGCAGCGGCTGATGGCGAAGGCCGCCGAGGTCATCATCACGAAGGACGTCGACCTGGCGCTCCAGCTAGAGCAGGACGACGACGAGATGGACCTGCTGCACCGCACGCTGTTCCAGCACCTGATGGACGACCGCTGGAAGCACGGCATCGAGACCGCCGTGGACGTGACGCTGCTGGGCCGCTACTACGAGCGCTTCGCGGACCACGCGGTGTCGGTCGCGAAGCGGGTCGTCTACCTGGTGACGGGCGAACACGCGGACGAGATCCAGCAGGCGGACATCCCGGTCGAGGGCGCGTAGCCGGCACACCGGGGCGGGCGGCGCGTCGGGGCGTACGAGGGGGCGTACGGAAGCGTCTGCGTACATGCGCCGTTGATGCGCCCGCCGTGCTGGGCATCCAATGGGGGCAAGGCGACGGCACTGACGTACGCCTACGAGGACGCACGCCTTCGAGGAGGGCCCATGGCCGATTCCCCCGTGACCGATCCCCCGCCGGAAGCAACCCCCGCCGCAGCCCCGGCCGAAGTGCCCAGCCTCCCCCTGCTGGCCGCCTGCGGCTGCGGCTCAGGCTGCGGCTGCGGCTGCCAGTCAGGCGCCCCCTGCCAATGCGGCGGCTGACACACCGACCCAACGCACGACGAGGGCCCCTGCCTACGGACGGGGGCCCTCTTTCACGCCTGATGTCAGTGGCGGCCTCTAGCATCCGGCCATGAGCATGATCGGAGAGTACTTCCGCGTGTCGGCGACGGAGCTGCGGCGTGCCGTTCACGATCCCGGCTGGGCACTCGACTTCATTGTGGAGACGCAGGATGCCGAGGACCAGGCGAAGCCGGCGCCGGCGCCACGCCACTTCAGCACCTACAAAACCTGGGACCTCCTGCGCTTTCTGCTGCGCCGTGCCGATTTCCCCATCGACGTCATTCATGGCGAGGAGCCGCTCGCGAAGGCCGACGACTGGGGGTACGGACCTCCGCGTCACCTTCCCGTAGAACGTGTCCACCTCGGAGCCACCCTGCTCGCCCGGACCACGTACGACCATCTGATCGCCAACGTCGATCCCCAGGAGCTGTCCCGGGCCGATGTGTATCCGTCCGGATGGGAGACACCAGCTTCCCTGGAATGGGGCCACGACTACTACGCCGGACTGACGCAGTTCTTCAATGCCGCGGCGCGAAGTGAGCAGGCGGTCCTTGTATGGCTGGACTGATGTCCGGTCTCACCGCGTGGGACGCCGCTTCGGCGGAACCGGACCGGGAATCACGTCCTTGCCAAGGTGCTCCTTGATCAAGTACTTGAGTTCCGGCCCTTCGATGAGCTGGAGTCGACGATCCCGGTGGCTCTTCTCATCCTGTTCGACATCCGCGTCCGTGTCTGGAGGGGGCGGCCCATCTAGCCTGACGGCCCAGAGACGGCCCCGGTGCAGCATTAAGGCCCCTACCGGCGGAGAGACCGCAGGTGGGGGCCTTGAGCTGTGCTCGTTACTTCTTCTTGCCCTGGTTCTTGACCGCTTCGATGGCCGCCGCTGCCGCGTCCGCGTCCAGGTAGGTGCCGCCCGGCTTTACCGGGTGGAAGTCCTTGTCGAGGTCGTAGACCAACGGGATGCCCGTCGGGATGTTCAGGGCTGCGATGTCCTCGTCGGAGATGTTGTCGAGGTGCTTGACCAGGGCGCGGAGGCTGTTGCCGTGGGCTACTACCAGGACCGTGTGGCCTGCCTGGAGGTCCGGGACCACGTTGTCGTACCAGTACGGCATCATGCGGACGACGACGTCCTTGAGGCACTCCGTCTGGGGGCGGGCCTCCGGGGGGATCGTCGCGTAGCGGGGGTCGTTGATCTGGGAGTACTCGCCCGCCGCGTCGAGGACCGGGGGCGGGGTGTCGTACGAGCGGCGCCAGAGCATGAACTGCTCCTCGCCGAACTCGGCCAGGGTCTGGGCCTTGTCCTTGCCCTGGAGGGCGCCGTAGTGGCGCTCGTTCAGGCGCCAGGAGCGGCGGACCGGGATCCAGTGGCGGTCGGCTGCCTCCAGGCCGAGCTGCGCCGTGCGGATGGCGCGCTTCAGGACGGAGGTGTGGAGTACGTCGGGGAGCAGGCCGGCGTCCTTGAGCAGCTCACCGCCGCGGACCGCCTCCTTCTCGCCCTTGTCGTTGAGATTGACGTCCACCCAGCCGGTGAACAGGTTCTTCTCGTTCCATTCGCTCTCGCCGTGGCGGAGGAGGATCAGTTTGTACGGTGCGTCGGCCATGGGCCAGAGCCTAATAGACCCCGTCGGCGCCCCCGCCGCGCCGGGTGTGCTTCCTGTGCGCCGCCGCCGGACGGGTGGCGGCGGCGGTGTCGGCGGCAGGGGGTGGGCAGCATGGGGCCGGGATCTGCTTTCTGTTGGTCTTGTCGGCCGACCGTTCCCGTCCTGCCTCCTGGAGGTTCTCTTGTCCGCTCCGCGTTCGCGCCGTGCCCTCGTCGGTCTCGCCGCCGGCCTCGGCGCCATGGTCGCCGTCGCCGGGTTCGTACTGCCGCGATCGGCCGCGCCCGCCGACCACGACGACGACACGACCGTCCTGTCGTGGGTGGCGGAGAAGCAGGCCGACACCGAGCCTCGGCATCCCGAGGTCGGCGACAGTTGGGTTACCTATCTTCAGTTGCGTGAGGGATCTGCCAAAGGCGGGAACCGCCCGGTCATTGGGGACGGCAGTGCCAAGTGCTCCGCCGTCGCCGTCACCGACCGCGGCATCATCACCCAGTGCCAGCGCGTCCTGCGCACCGACCGCGGCACCATCGCGCTGAGCGCGATGATCGACCGGTTCGGTGCCGGGCCCTACACCGGTCCCTCGGCCGTCGTCGGCGGCACGGGTGCGTACGCGGGCGCCGAGGGGCAGGCCACGATCACCCTCGACGGGCCGGTCGTCCGCTTCCGTATCGAGCTTGATGACTGACCTGACTGCGGCCGATGCGGTTACGGATGCGGCTGCCTACGCCGAGGCTGCCGCTTTCCTGCTCGGCGCCGACTGGCTCACGGACAGCGAGCGCACCGTCCGTACCGTCGCCGTCCGCGCCGAGCTGCGTGCCACCGGCTCGTACCGGCACACCCCCGAGGAGCTGGCGCACGGCGCGAAGGCGGCCTGGCGCAACCACGCGCGGTGCGTGGGGCGGCTGCACTGGAAGGCGCTGCGCGTCGTCGACCGGCGTCATGTCACCAGCGCCGAGGAGGTGTTCGACGCGTGCGTCGGCCATCTGCGTGCGGCGTCGGCCGACGGGCGGCTCCAGCCCGTCATCACCGTGTTCCCGCAGCGCGCGCCGGACGGCTCGGCGATCCGGATCTGGAACCCGCAGCTGATCCGGTACGCCGGCTACCGCGACGCGGACGGCTCGGTCACCGGCGACCCGCTGCATGTCGAACTGACCGACATGGCAGGGTCGTTGGGATGGCAGGGGCGCGGCGGCCGGTTCGACGTGCTGCCGCTGATCGTCCAGATGCCGGGAGAGGAGCCGCGCTGGTTCGAGCTGCCGTCGGACGCCGTGCTCGAAGTGCCGCTGGCGCACCCGGAGTTCGACTGGTTCGCGGAGCTCGACCTGCGCTGGCACGCCGTCCCCGCGATCTCCGACATGCGGATGGAGATCGGCGGGATCGACTACCCCGCCTGCCCGTTCAGCGGCTGGTACGTCGGCTACGAGATCGGCGCCCGCAACCTCGCCGACACCGACCGCTACGACCTGCTGCCGCTCGTCGCCGCGCACATGGCCATCGACACCTCGTACGACTCGACCCTCTGGAAGGACCGGGCGCTGGTCGAGCTGAACCGCGCCGTGCTGCACTCGTTCCAGCAGGCCGGGGTCCATCTGGTCGACCACCACACCGTGACACGGCAGTTCGTCACGCATGAGGACCGTGAGCGGCGCAAGGGCTACCCGGTGTCGGCCGACAAGCACTGGATCGTGCCGCCGCTGTCGGCGTCCACCACACCGGTGTTCCACCGGGCGTACGAGACGATCGAGGCGCGCCCCAACTTCTTCCGCCAGCCCGCCGCTTGGCGGTGAGCGGCCGGGCTCCCTACGGGACCTGCGTGCGGCCCGGCGCCGCCACCGCGTTCGTCCCCGTCACCTTCGTGCCCGGGTGCAGGTACGAGCAGACGAACGCGACCGCGAGCGCGCCCGCCATCGCGTAGAACACCGCCCTGTTGGCCTCGGCGAAGTCCATCCGGATCGCGCCGATGGAGTCCCGCAGCGCAGTGGCGACCGGGCCGGAGCCGGTAGGTGTGCGGGAGTCCGCGTTGCCCGTGATGGATTCGGCGATGGTGTGCGCGGCGCTGTGCGCAGCGCCGTCCGGGACGCCTTTGGACTCGAGTGTGTCGACGACCCGGTTGGTGGTGACATGCGTGAGGACCGTGCCGAAGACGGCGAGACCGATGCTCGCCGCGTAGTTGCGTACGGTCTGGGTGATGCCGGTGACCTCGCCGTACGAGGCGCCGATCGCGCGGTTGACCGCGTCCGTCGACGCGGGCGCCAGCAGGAAACCGATCCCTGCGCCGGCCAGCGCGGCGTACGGCCACTGGTCGTGCATGGACAGGTCGGTCATCTTGCCGGCCCACAGCGCGAACCCGATGGCGCCCAGCGCGGTGCCGAGCTTCATGGCGGGGCGCGCGCCCCGGCTGTCCAGGATCCGGCCGCCCCACTGGGACGCGATGCCGAAGCCGATGAAGAAGTAGAGGAGGTAGAGCGCGGCCTGGTTCGGTGAAGCGCTGAGGGAGACCTGGGCGTAGACCGAGGCGAAGAAGAAGACCGGGACGAAGGCGAGCATCGCGAAGAACAGCACCACCATGTCGACGGTGAACGCCCGGTCCTGGAAGACCCGCAGCTTGATCAGCGGATGCGCCTGCCGCAGCTCGTACACACCGAACAGCCCCAGAATCAGCAGGCCGCCCACGATGCAGGCCCAGGTCGTGGCGCTGCTCCAGCCCCAGGCCGACGCCTGCTGGAAGCCGAGGACACTCAGCGCCATGCCGCCGGCGACCAGGATCGCGCCGGGTACGTCGAGGGGTTCGCGGCGCGCGATGTTGGGGATCTTCGCCAGCGCCGTCAGGACGAGGGCGATCAGCGCGACGGGCACGTTGACCCAGAAGATCGCCCGCCAGGTCCAGTCGGTGAGCCAGCCGCCGAGCAGCGGCCCGACGGCGGTCAGCGCGCCGGAGAGGCCGAAGAACAGCGCCAGGGCCCTGCCCCGCCGCTGTACCGGGAACACCGCGATGACGACGGCGAGCGCTGCGGGGAACATCAGCGCGGCGCCGAGCCCCTGGACGGCGCGGAAGATGATCAGCCAGCTCTGCGCGAAGTCGTTGTTCGGTACGCAGCCGCACAGGACGGACGACAGGACGAAGACCAGCGTGCCGATCACCATCACCCTGCGGTGCCCGAAGATGTCGGCCAGCCGGCCGCCGAGCGCGAAGAAGGCCGCCAGCGCCAGCAGATAGGCGTTGACGACCCATTGCATGCCGGACGCGGACAGGCCGAGTTCATGGATGATGTCCGGCGCGGCGATGGCCACGATGGTCTGGTCGATGAAGGTCATCGAGACGGCGAAGAGCATCGCCGCCAGCGCCATTTTCTGGTTCGGTGCGTGTTCGGCGCCGTCGCCGGTGCCGCCGCTGGTGCTGCTGGTGCCGCTGGTGCCGCTGGTGCCGCTGGTGCCGCTGGTGCCGCTGGTGCCGCTGGTGCCGCTGGTGCCGCTGGTGCCGCTGGTGCCGCTGGTGCCGCTGGTGCCGCTGGTGCCGCTGCTGGTGTCGCCGCTCTTACCGGCATGCTGACTCATGCCGGGATTGTCCACTGTGTACCGGGGAATTCTGATTATCCCCGGTACACCAGGCATGGCGTGTTACGAGGCGGAGCCGCCGAACGCGCCCATCTCGACGCCCACACCCGCACCCGCACCGGGCGCCACAGTCTCGGCGCCCTTCTTCGCGGCCGGCGCCGGCAGCGTCCAGTTCGCGGCGAGCTGCTTGAGCCCCGGGGTCTCCAGCGAGGTGAACTTGCCGCCGTCGGCCGCGGCCGTGTAGCCGCCGTTGGGCGAGCACATCACCGGCAGGTACTTGTCCGTCGTCAGGTCGCACTCGAAGGAGGCGACCGTGCCGTCACCGTCGAGGTCCTTGTTGGGGTGGTCGAGACCGATCGTGTGGCCGATCTCGTGGACGACCGCGTTCTTGATCTTGGACGCGTTGACCGTCGCGTCGGTGCTGAACCAGTTGGGCTCGGTCCAGTACTCGGTGTCGATCCACGCCCAGCCGCCCCACGCGCTGCGGTCGGCGGTGTTGTAGCAGTTCCAGCCACCGGACATGCCCGCCTGGCCGTCCAGCGGGCGGTACTTGGCGCCCAGGGTCAGCACATGGCGCGGGGTGGTCGCGCAGGCCTCCGTCGAGGCCTTGATCGTCGTCGACAGGGTGAACTTGATGCCCGTCACCGAAGTGAGCTGCGCCGCGGCCTGCTTGGCCGCCGGGGTCAGTTTGGTCTTGGCGTCGGCGCTGGCGAACTGGATGGTGTAGCCGGTGCCGTCGCCGGACAGCGAGTGGATGTCGGCCAGGGCCTTCCAGCCCTTGCCCGAGTAGACCTGGGTGCCGGCGGCACTCGCCGACATCGCGGGCAGCAGGCCGAGAGCGGCGCCGGCGGCTATGACGAGGAGATTGCGGCCCAGACGAGTGTGTTTCATACCGTCCCCGTGGTGCGTCGTTGTGTCTGAGGGCGTCGTTGTCTCAGATTCCGGCGACAATACAGGCCAATGCCTGACGGTCCGTCACCGGTGCTGATAACGAATCGAGGGCGGGGGCAGACCCGGCGGCGGGCGGTGGGTGGCGGGAGGCGCGGGCGCCAGTGGGGCAGTGGGCTCGGTGGCGCGGGCGTCAGTGGGGCAGTGTGCGCTGCGCCTCGTACAGATTGACGGGCGAGACCGCCTCGGGACTGCCGTAGTACTCGCTGCGCGTGTGCAACTCGCCCTCGAAGTCCGGCACATCGATCTGGTCGAACTCGCGCACCTCGCTGATGCCGACCGTCGCGCTGTACGGCGCGATCTCGTCGATCTTGATCAGACCGGCGCGTTCGTTGGTGACGGTGACGTTCCAGTGCACGAAGCGCGCGCCGTAGAGCGGGCCCGCCGTACCGTCGCCGCCGTGCCGGCCGTCGTTGGCGACGGTGACCTCGGTCCGTACGGCGGCGAACGGCAGCCCCCGGTGGGTGTCGAACGTGCCCGTCTCCATCCGGCCGCGCGACCAGACGTTGTAGCTGGACAGACCCTCGACGTTGACGCCGTGCAACTGGGTGCCCTCGGGCGCCGGGACCGTGCGGCGCTCGATCACGAAGTCCTCGACGAGATTGTCGTGCGATCCCTCGCGGCAGCAGTACGGGTGGTGCGCGCCGCGCCCGGCGACGCGGGTACGGCGCAGGGTGCAGGCGGAGGCGGCGACCAGGCCGAAGCCGTTGTCGACGTGCCGGGCGACGATGTCGTCGGCCCAGCAGTCGTAGGCGCACTGGAGGACGACGCCGTTGTGACCGGTGTCCAGCAGATGCGGCGGCTGTGGAGTCTCGGCCGCCTCCAGCGTCAGCGCCTCGACGCCCGAGCCGGTGAGCGGGGTGACGAGCGTGGTGAGCTGCGGGGACCACTCAGGGCGTGCGTCGAGGGGCAGGGGGCGCTCCAGGGTGACGCGGCCGGGGACTGTGCCCCCTTCGCCCGCCGCGTCCGTACCCGTATCCGCGTCCACCGCCACGATCCGTACCGGCCACTCGTACGGCAGATACGACGTCAGCTTCGTCTTGCCCGTCCAGTCGTACGTGGCGGTGCCGGGCCCGTCCCCCGCCATGTGCGCCAGCAGCGTGTGGTCCGCGTCGTCGGCGAGCTGGAGCAGTACGAGCTGCCCCGGCCGCAGCCGTGACACATCGGCGGCTCGGACCGTACGGTCGCCGCGCGCGGCGGGTGCGAGCGCGCTGAGGGGCTGCCACTCGTCGCGTTCGTTGCCGGTCCAGCCCTCGTGCGGCGAGCGTCCGGCCCTGATCGCGTCGGTCAGCGCGGCCCAGCGGTCCTGCGGGCACAGCCACAGCAGCCCGCCCGCCCAGGACCAGGAGGACTTCCGGCCGCCGTCGCGCGGACCGTAGGGGCCGATGAGCTCGGTGAGGTCGCGCGGCGCGTACAGGGTGGTGCGGCCACTGCCCGCGCCACGCAGCACGACATCGCTGTGGCCGATCCGGATCACGTCGTTGATCAGGTACCTGCCGGCCGGCACGGTGACCGTGCCGCCGCCCCGCTCCCCCGCGGCGGCGAGGGCGCGGTTGATCGCGGGTGCGTCGTCGGTGACGCCGTCGCCCACGGCGCCGTACTCCCGTACGTCGGCTACGACCGGATAGTCGGGCAGCCGCTCGCCGCCGCCCCGCTGCCCTGCCTGTCCGACGTAGGGGATCTGCGGATGGGTGTAGGGCGAGCCGGCGAACTCACGCCAGAGTTCGGACGTACCCATGCGCTGTTCCCCCTCGGATCGCCCTCTGCGGCACCGAGCATGTCACGGAAGAAAGCGCTTACGGAAGGGTCGTGAGAGGGACGGAGGGGACGGGCGCGAGAGGCCTCAGTCGGCCGGCCGCTGCGTGAGATGCGCGAAGGCGTCCAGATTCCGCGTCGGCTCACCGCGCGAGACCCGCCACGCGTACTCCTTGCGGATCGCGGTCGCGAACCCCAGCTCAAGCAGGGTGTTGAACGACCCGTCCGCCTCCTGGAGGACCGAGCCGAGCAGTCTGTCGATCTCGTCGTCGGACACGGCGGCCAGCGGGAGCTTGCCGGTCAGATAGATGTCGCCGAGCCGGTCGACCGCGTAACTCACCGCGTACAGCTTGAGGTTGCGCTCCAGCAGCCAGCGGTGGACGCCTTCGGTGTTCTCGTCGGGGTGCCGGACGACGAAGGCGTTGACCGACAGCGAGTGCTTTCCGACGCGCAGGGAGCAGGTCGTGGACAGCTTGCGGGTGCCGGGGAGCGTGACGACGTACGACCCGGGCTCCGGGCTCTCCCACTCCAGCTCGGCGCCCTGGAGCGCCCGCGTGACGATCTCGGCGGCGTCCTGCTCGGCGCTCCGGGAGTCACCCCCGGACTCGCCGCCGGACCCGCCGTCGGACTTGCCCCGGGGCTCGCTCTGCTCCTGCCCGTCCTCCTCAGCCATGATCCTCAGCCATGGTGCGAGCGTACGCGACGGCGCCGGTCGTGCACCGCCGCCGTGTACACGTCCGCCGTCGCCGAAGCCGCCGTACCCCAGCCGAAGGACTGGGCGTGCCGGGAGGCCGCGGCCCCCATGCTGTCCACCAGCTCGGGGTGGTCGACGAAGCGGCCCAACGCGTCGGCGTAGGCGGCCGGTTCGTGGCCGGACACCAGAAACCCGGTCTCGTCGTCCCGTACCGCGACGGGCAGTCCGCCCACCGCTGCCGCCACCACCGGGGTGCCCGCCGCCTGCGCCTCTATGGCGACCAGGCCGAAGGACTCGCTGTACGAGGGCATGACGAGCACGGAAGCGGCCCTGAACCAGTCGGCGAGCTGCGTCTGCCCGACCGGCGGCCGGAAGCGTACGACGTCGGCGATGCCGAGCCGCGCGGCGAGCTTCTGCAGCCCTTCGGGCTTCGCGAGGCCCGACCCGCTGGGGCCGCCGACCACCGGCACCACGAGCCGTCCGCGCAGCGACGGATCGCGGTCGAGCAGTACGGCGACGGCGCGCAGCAGGATGTCGGGGGCCTTGAGCGGCTGGATACGGCCTGCGAAGAGCGGGACGAACGCGTCCTGCGGCAGCCCGAGCCGGGCGCGCGCCGCGGCGCGGCCGTCGGCGGGGGCGAAACAGTCCAGGTTGACGCCCGGGTGCACGACGGCGGCCTTCGCCGGTTCGGCGTCGTAGAAGCGGACGAGGTCGGCGGCTTCCTCCGCCGTGTTGGCGATCAGCCGGTCGGCGGCCCGTACGACCTGGCTCTCGCCGATGACACGGGCCGCGGGCTCGGGGGTGTCGCCTTCGGCGAGCGAGGCGTTCTTGACCTTCGCCATGGTGTGCATGGCGTGGACGAGCGGGACGCCCCAGCGCTCGGAGGCGAGCCAGCCGACGTGCCCGGAGAGCCAGTAGTGCGAGTGGACCAGGTCGTAGTAGCCGGGGCGGTGCCCCGCCCACGCCTGCATCACGCCGTGCGTGAAGGCGCAGAGCTGCGCGGGCAGCTCCTCCTTGGCCAGGCCCTCGTACGGGCCCGCGTCGACGTGTCGTACGAGCACACCCGGCGCCAGCTCCACCACGGGCGGCAGGCCGCCGGTCGTGGCGCGGGTGAAGATCTCGACCTCGATGTCGATGGCGGCCAGCCGCTTGGCCAGCTCGACGATGTAGACGTTCATGCCGCCCGCGTCGCCGGTCCCCGGCTGGTGCAGCGGGGAGGTGTGCACACTCAGCATGGCGATACGGCGCGGTCTGCGGGACTGGCCCGGGATGCGGAGCCGGGGAGGTGCGACCAACGTGCCGGCGATGCGGGACACGTACTGGCTCACTACGACGGTCCTCTCGCTCTGGGGCGTGATGCGCGCCGGGGCGTGGTGCCCGGTCCGCGCGTTCCGCGCACGACAAAGAGAGGGCATAAACGCCCTCCGCCACCTGGCAACAGCGGACGGGATCTCCGCATTTCCGTTTTGCCAAATCATTACCGACGGTCACTCAACCACTGACGCCGTCGTTCCGGATACCCGTGGTCGTTAGGCTCATTCGTATGGCATCCGTCCCGACCCCGGCATCCCCGTCGCGCACAGGACGCCCGGGGGGCGGCACAGGACGCCCGGTGGGCAGCACGGGACGTCCGGTGGGCACGGTGACCCGCGGGACCACGGGCCAGAACCGGCTGCGCCGGATGGACCGCTGGATCACCGCCGTGCACGGCCCCGCGCTGCGCGCCGCCGCCGATCCGGTCGTGGTCGACCTGGGGTACGGGGCGGCCCCCTGGACGGCGGTCGAGCTGCTGCGGCGGTTGCGTACGGCCGAGCCGCGCACCGAGGTCGTGGGCGTCGAGATCGACCAGGCCAGGGTCGCCGCCGCGCTGCCGTACGAGGCGGCGGGGCTCCGCTTCGTGCACGGCGGCTTCGAGATCCCGCTGCCCGGCGGGCGGCGTCCGGTGCTGATCCGGGCGGCCAACGTGCTGCGCCAGTACGCGGAGGACGAGGTCGCGGCGGTCTGGGAGCGGTTGCGCGGACGGCTCGCGCCGGACGGGCTGCTGGTCGAGGGGACCTGCGACGAGATCGGTCGGCGGCACGTGTGGGTGGCGCTCGGCCCCGAGGGGCCCAGGACGGTGACGTTCGCGACCCGGCTCGGGTCGCTCGACCGGCCGTCCGACCTCGCGGAACGGCTGCCGAAGGCGCTCATCCACCGCAATGTGCCGGGCGAGCCGGTGCACGCGTTCCTTCGCGACTTCGACCGGGCGTGGGCCGCCGCGGCGCCGTACTCCTCGCTGAGCGCGCGACAGCGCTGGATCAGGGCCGTGGGCGACCTGTCGGCGGACTGGCCGCTCGCCGGTGACAGACGACGGTGGCGGCAGGGTGAAGTGACCGTGAACTGGTCGGCGCTGGCGCCGACTTCGTCCTGACACCCGCGACACCGACACGTACGGCACTGATACCCGCGGCACCGGCACATGCGCCGCGGCCATCCTGTGAGGATCTGACTGCCTCTGTCGTTTTCATGCCGGACATGGCACGATCACGACGAGGTAACGCAGTGACGCGGTAGCGCGGGTACCGCTGTGACGCGAGTTGGGTACTGGGGCGGGTCCTGAGGGGGAGCTTGTGAGCCGACGTCACTGTGCCGCGGCCGCGATCAGTCTGGTCTGCGCTCTCGCCGTGCTCACAGCCCCGGAGTTGACGAACAGCGCGTACGCGGCGCCGCGCCCGGCGCCGACGTCGACGCCTGCCGGGTCACCCGCAGCGCCGAACTCCCCGGCCGCCCCCTCGAACTCCCCGGCCGTACCGCCGAACTCCGCGCCCCTGGCGTCGAACTCCCCGGCGCCCGTGGCCCCGCCGCCCGTTGAACTGCCGCCGGGTGCTCCCGGCACCGGTCCGAAGACGCTCGACCAGGTACGGCTTGAGATCGACGGCCTCTACCGTAAAGCGGCCTCGGCCACCGACGCGTACAACCTCGCCAAGGAGCAGACCACCAAGCAGTCGTCCGAAGTCGTGGGTATCGCCCAGCAGATCGTGCGGGGGCAGCTCAGGATCGACGGGCTGAAGACGCGGATGGGCGCCACGGCGCGGGCCCAGTACCGGGGTTCCGGGCTGCCGCCCGAGGCCCAACTCGTCCTGACCGACGACCCGCAGCTCTTCCTCGACGGTGTCGGCAGGCTGAAGGAAGGCCAGAAGGCCACCCATGACCTGCTGGCCGAACTGACCGGTACGCAGCAGGACTTGGAGACGTACGCGGCGGACGCCAGCTCCCAGTGGCAGAAGCTCGAAGCCAACAGGCTCAAGCGGGACAAGGCGAAGAAGGAGATCACCAAGCAGATCGCCGCCGCCGAGAAGCTCGAAGCGAGCCTGAAGAAGGACGACCGGGCCCGGCTGGCGCGGCTGGAGCAGGACGCGGCGTACCGCGCGCAGACCGCCTGGCTCAGCTCGGGCGCGATCACGGACATCAACCGCAGCGCGAGCGCGCAGGGCAAGAAGGCCATCGCGTTCGCGACGGAGCAGATCGGCAAGCCGTACGTGTGGGGCGCCGAGGGACCGGCCTCGTACGACTGCTCGGGGCTCACGTCACAGGCGTGGCTCGCGGCCGGGCGGACCATCCCGCGCACCTCGCAGGAGCAGTGGCGGCAGCTGCCGCATGTCGCGGTCAAGGACATGCGGCCCGGCGATCTGATCATCTATTTCAACGACGCCAGCCATGTGGCCCTGTACATAGGGGACGGCTCGATCATCCAGGCGCCCCGGCCGGGGCGGAACGTGTCGGTGACGGGCGCGGGGTCGATGCAGATCCTGGGGGTCGTACGGCCGGACAAGTGACGGCCGGGCGTGCCGTGACGCAGGCCGTGCGCCCGGCTAGGCCCCGATGCCGTGACGCAGGCCGTGCCCCCGGTGCCGTGACGGAGGCCGTGGCCCCGGCCGCGCCCCGGGCCGTGCGACGGGCTGTGACGCAGTGCATGTTCTGACCGGCTGAGCAGCAGCCGGTCACGTGACGTTCATCATGGCAACCCGGATGGCCGACGGCCGGCGCGCCGCACACCGCCGCCCGATTCCTGCCGGAATCCCGCCGAATTACTGTCGGATGCCTTGCGGGCAGGGCATATGCGGGGGCATATGACAGAGGCTCATCACCCGTATGGCATTCCATTACGGCTCCGGCTACCGCTAAGGTCCCCGTCTGGTGGGGCGTCGATCGTCGTCCCACCGCGCCCTCGGGGGGAGGGAAGGAAACCAAGACCGATGCCCGTACCCGTACCGCGGCAGCGCACAGGTTCAGAAACAGAGAGGAACCTCCCTGCCGCGGAGACCGCCGACGGCGGCGACCTCATGCTCCTGGTGATCGAGGACGATCCTGCGGGCTCCTTCTCCGTACCGGAGCTGCCCGAGGGGGCAGGTACCCGCGTCCGGATCCGTACCGCGCGTAACCTCACCGAGGCCGAGCGGCTGCTCACCGACGACATCCACTGCATCCTCGTGGACCTCGCCCTGCCGGGCATGACCGACAGCGACGAGCTGGCGCCGCTCAAGAGCGTCCTGCGGCTCGCGCCGCGCCATGCCGTGCTGGCGCTGGCCGCCGAGGGCGACAGCGAGCGCGCTGCCGCCGCCGTACGGGCGGGGGCGCAGGACTACCTGTTCCGCGACGAGCTGGACGGCCGACTGCTGAGCCGCGCCATCCGCTACGCCGTCGAACGCAAGCGCGCGGACATCGCGCAGCGCCAGCTCACCGAGTCCGTGCTGCGCGCCCAGGAGAACGCCCGGCTGGAGCGCGGCCTGCTGCCGACCCCGCTGCTCGAAGGCTCTGACCTGCGCTTCGCCGCCAGCTACCGGCCCGGCCGCTCGCGCGCGCTGCTGGGCGGGGACTTCTACGACACGATCCGCACCCCGGACGGCACGGTGCACGCCATGATCGGCGACGTCTGCGGCCATGGCCCGGACGAGGCCGCGCTCGGCGTCGAGCTGCGCATAGCCTGGCGGGCGCTGACGCTGGCCGGGTTCTGCGGTGACCAGCTGCTCTCCACGCTCCAGCAGGTGCTGGAGCACGAACGGGAGAGCGACGAGATCTTCGCGACGCTCTGCACCGTCGACATCGCGCCGGACGGCCGGAGCGCCGGGCTGTGCCTGGCCGGGCATCCGGCGCCGCTGTTCAACCGGCCGGGACAGCCGGCCCGGCTGCTGCCGCACGGGGACAACGGACCGGCCCTCGGCCTGCTGCCGCGCGCCCGCTGGCCGCGTACGCAGGTACAGCTCGGCGGGTCGTGGAGTCTGATGATGTACACGGACGGGCTGATCGAGGGCCGCGTGGGGCCCGGCGCGAGTGAGCGGCTGGGCGAGGACGGCATGGTCGGCATGATCAACAGCCAGCTCGCCCGCGGGCTGCGCGGCGAGGAGCTGCTGGAGGCGGCGGTCGCCCGCGCGCGGGAGCTGAACGGCGGCGAGCTGAACGACGATGTGGCGGTACTGCTGCTGGGCCGGGGCCCGGAGACGGCCACTGCCCAGGCCACGACCGCGGCCGGGTCGACGACCTCAGCCCCGGCTCCGGCCGTGGCGCCGCCCTCGTCCCCGGGGGCGCTGCCGGTGCCGGGACGGGGGCCG
>NZ_JTIY01000001.1:2673830-2701016 GCF_000818175.1 Streptomyces sp. AcH 505 | reverse complement strand
AAGCCGACGCCGAAGTGGCGGCCGGGCGGGCCGTGGCGGACGCGGGCTTGGCGGCGGGCTTGGCCGGCTTGGGAGCGGGCTCAGGCTCGACGGCGACGGCGATCTCCGTGATGTCGTCGGCCGCCTCACCGCGCCAGGTCCGTACGGTCTGCTCGCCGCGCTCGGCGACCTTCTCGTACGCCTCGCGCGCCTTCACGGCGTACTCGGCGGCGACGCCGACACTCCGCAGCGCCAGGTCCTGGGCGCTCTCGCCCAGCTTCCGCAGGTCGGTGTCGAACGACCCGAACACCTCGGTGACCTTGGCCTGCACCGTGGCCTGGGCTTCCTTGGCCTGGTCGGCGACCTTGTCCTGGACGGTCTTGGGGTCCGTGTTGCGCACCGCGTCGAACCGGCCGGGCGCCTCGCTCCGCAGCTGGTCGATGAGGCCGGGCACCCGCCTGGCCTGCTCCACGGCAAGCTCGGCGGTACCGGCGGCGAAGTAGAGCGGCGTCGGGTCGGTAAGGGTCTTGCGCAGGTCATCGGCGATGGCCATGACTGGGCCTCCCGGATCAGATTGAGGGTGGGTTGGAAACACTGCCGTCGGCAGCGGGGGCGTCCCCTGCGACGTTCTCCGCGGCGTTCTCTGCGTCTTGGCCGTTCTCCTTGCGGAACGACTCGTAGATCTGCAGAAGCACCTGCTTCTGCCGCTCGGATATCGAGGGGTCCGCGAGGATGACGGCACGCGTCTCCAGCTCCTCACGCTCCCGCTCGTCGAGCATGCCGGCCTGCACATACAGGGTCTCGGCCGAGATCCGCAGCGCCTTCGCGAGCTGCTGCAAAATATCCGCACTCGGCTTACGCAGCCCGCGCTCGATCTGGCTCAGATACGGATTGGACACCCCGGCGGCGTCGGCGAGCTGCCGCAGCGAGAGCTGCGCACTGCGCCGCTGCTCGCGCAGATACTCACCGAGATTGCCGACGTTGAGTGATGCCATGCCCCCATGCTGCGTCACCTCCGCTAACTTTTGCAAGCGCATGCTTGCAAAAGTGTTCCACCTCGCATCAGCCCGCCGAGCGCCGTCAGAGGTGCGCAGTACGCTCCGGCCCATGACGACCAGGATCAGTCTGACCTTGGACTGCACGGACGCGACGCTCCTCGGCCGGTTCTGGAAGACGGCGCTGGGGTACGTCGACGAGCCGCCGCCCGCGCCCTTCACGACCCGCGAGGAGTGGCACGCGAGTTTCGACCTTCCGGCGGACGACTCGGTGGACGACGGGGCGTGGCTCTGCGATCCCGACGGCATCGGACCCCCGCTCTCCATCCTCAAGGTCCCTGAGCCCAAGACGGCGAAGAACCGGCTCCACATCGACGTCCGGGTACCGGGACACGGCAGTCCCGAGGAACGGTGGGCACGGATCAGGGCGAAGGCCGAGCTGCTGGTAACGGCGGGCGGTACCGCCGTGGAGGAGTTCGACGGGCACCACATCGTCATGGCCGACCCGGAAGGCAACGAGTTCTGTGTCGCCGCCGCCCAGCGTGACGGCTGAGAGCTGAGGACTGAGGACTGACCAGGTTCCGCGCTGTTCTGCCGACGGTTAAATCCGGGCCGATCGGGGGCTGTGACCACTTACGGTCTCGTTCATGACGACGGTTACGACGCGCACGGTTACGACGCGCACGGTCGAGTACCCCGCCGACGGGATGACGATGGTCGGGCATCTCGCGCTGCCGGCTGGTGGCGGGCGGCGGGCCGCCGTGCTGGTGGGGCCTGAGGGGCCCGGGTTGAACGACTTTCAGCGGCGGCGGGCCGATGCGCTGGCCGAGTTGGGGTACGTGGCGCTGGCCTTCGACATCAACGGCGGGCGGTGGTTCACCGATCCCCAGGAGATGCTGGCGCACGTCACCCCGCTGCTTGCCGATCCCGGTCGGATGCGGGGCATCGGGCACGCTGCGCTTGATGTGTTGCGCGCCGAGCCGCGGGTCGATCCCGGGCGGATCGGCGGCGTCGGTTACGGGACCGGGGGTGCGATCCTGCTGGAACTCGGCCGCGACGGGGTCGACTTGCGGGTGATCGGGACGGTCAACGCGTTGACCACAGGGCGGCCGGGCGAGGCGGCGCGGATCCGTTGTCCGGTGTGGGCCGGGGTCGGGTCGGAGGACCCGATCATGCCGGCCGCCCAACGGGACGCGTTCGCCGCCGAGATGCAGGCCGGCGGGGTCGACTGGCGTCTTGTCGTCTACGGCGGCGCGTTGCACGCCTTCCACCATCCGAACGTCGACCAGGCCGTCCTTCCCGGCGTCGGCCACCACCCGGTGCACGCACGACGGGCCTGGGACGACGTCGTCGGGCTGCTCAACGAGTGCCTGCCGCCGGCGGAGTGAGCCACGTCAGCGGCCGGGTTCGCGGGCCACGGAGCCGGGCCGGTCGAGCGGCGTGGGCCGTCGTGCCTCGGCTCTGTTCAGCGCCGCGAGGGTCAGGGTCGCGATGACGGACGCGGTCGCCATCAGCGTCATCGCCGTTGCCGGAGAAGTCAGTTGGGCCAGGGTGCCCGCGAGGACGGCGCCGATGCCCTGGAGGGCTGCCATGCCCGTGCCGTGCAGGCCGAGGGACTGGCCCGTGAGGTCGTCGGGGGTGAGCGACATCAGCCGCTCTTGCAGGACCAGGCTCGCGGCGAAGCCGACGGAGGCGACCGTGACGGCCACGGCCGACAGCGCGACGCCCGGCCGCAGGACGAAGAACAGGTACGGAACAGCCAGCAGCAGGCGCAGCGGGGTCGCGAGCCGGGGGCGTACCGCGGGCGGTACGAGGCGGCCCACCGCCATGTCGCCCGCGAACATGCCGAGCGCCCCGAACGCGTACAGCGTTCCGGCGGCCTGGGGCGCGTACGAGACGTACAGCGAATCGCTGCCGACGATCAGGCCGTTGGGGACCCACAGGCCGAGATACGTCAGGCGGCGCGGGCGGGAGGACCAGAGCAGGGCGTTGGTGCGCCAGGTCGCCGCGACGGAGGGGCGGCCTGTGGCGCGCGGAGGACGGGCCGTGAGGCCGAGGCGGTTGACGAGGGCCGACAGCACGTACAGTCCCGACGCGAGGAGCAGGCAGGTCGGCGGGGACAGGAGCGCCAGCAGCGCGCCGCCCGTCGCGAACCCGGCCATCTGGGTCAGGCCCCAGAGCATGTTGTAGACCGAACGGCCCAGCACGTAGCCGTCCTTGGTGAGGATCTCGTTCAGCAGCCCGCCGCGTACTCCCCCGCCCAGCGAGGCGACCAGGCCCTGGAGGAGTACGACGGCGAAGACCGCCCACACCGGCAGACGGGGCAGCGCCAGCACCGCCGTACCGGCCGCGAAGGCCAGCGCGAGACCGGACAGCATCGCGCGCGGGGGCAGCCGGTCGGAGCCCGAGAGCAGGAACACCCCTCCCAGCAACTGGGCCAGTTGGGGCCCGAACATGCTCACCGCCGAGAGGAGCGGGGAGCCGGTGGCGCGGAACACCAGCGTGCCGAGGGCAAGCCCGCCGATCGTCTGGGCCGCGGCGAAGGCGGCGAAGGAGAGTAGGAACGGGGTGAACTCCGGTGTGCGGAACAGGGTTCGGTAGCTGCGCATGCGTCGGAGTCTGAGAGCGGCCGGGGGCCGTGGGTAGTGTTTCGCCGACACACGAAAGGTCGTACGCGTGGGCTTGTGGCAGATCGGCACGGACACCCTCGCGCGCAGCCGGTTCGTGCTCTCGCCGTTCGCCGAGACCTTCGCGAGTCTGAAGCTGCTGTACGCGGGGGCCGGCGGTCATCCGGGCGAGGAGGCGTGGCTGCGCGCGCATCTGCCCGGCTACCGCGCGCGCCTCGCCGCCGATCCGGTGGCCGCGCCGCTCGTACAGACCGCGATCGGCACGTCCTGGATCTCCGACTTCTTCTGCCCCACCTCGTGTGCCGGGGAGAGCTTCGAGCAGACCGTGGAACGGGTGCGGGCGGCCGGGGCCGAGGAGGCGCGGGCCAACCTCCGGGTGTCCGCAGGGGGTTCGCTCCCCACCGTCCTGGAGCGGGACGACCTGCCCGAACGGGCGGCGGCGCTCCTGACGTACGTCTGGGAGGAGACCGTACGGCCGTACTGGGCGCGCCGACGGCGCGTCCTGGAGGCCGACATGGTCGCGCGGACCGCGCGCGTGAACCAGGGAGGCTGGGCCGCCGTACTGGACTCGCTGAACCCGGGGACGCGCTGGCTCGGCGAAAGCCGGTTCCAGGTCAACGTGTTGGCGTATCCGCCCCGGGAGATCGCTGCCGGGGCAGAGCTGTTGTTCATGCCGGTGACGCCGAGGACGAGTTGGGTGTCGTGGGAGGGACGGGAACGGTACGCCGTGGTCTACCCGTGTCTGGGCGTACTCGCCGAGGACCACGACAGACGGCCCGTCCCGGCGGGGCTCGGAGCCCTCGTCGGGGCGGCGCGGGCCGCGCTGCTGACGCTGCTCGGCACCCCGATGAGTACGACGCAACTGGTCGCCGTGACCGGGCAGGGGCTGGGGTCGGTGGGTCGGCATCTGCGGGTGCTGCTGGACGCGGGCCTGGTGGAGCGGCGGCGCGCGGGGCGGTCGGTGCTGTACGTGCGGACGGCGGCCGGGGAGGTGTTGGTGGAGGCGTCGGGGGTGGGGCGGCCTCGCTGACGGGGACGCGTTCGCCTGACCGCGTTCCCGAGCGCCCCGAGCGCGGTCGTGCGGGCGTGGTCGTGCGTGCGTGGTCGGATCAGTCGGCGCTGATCTGAGCCGCCACGGAGAAGTCCTCCGCGCAGTCGGGGCAGGTCGCATCGCCGAAGACGTACGTCAACGCCTTGGCCACGCCCTGCTGGTTGTCGGCGAGCGCGGTGTCGTGGAGCCGTCGGCCGATGCCGGTCAGACCGGCGGGGTCAGTGGGGTCGGCAGGGCGCAGGGGTTCGGTCGGCACGTCGTCCGACAGCGCGTAATCACCGCTGGTCGAGAAGTACCCACGCTCGCCGAGGGCGATGAACAGGTCCACCTCGCAGCCCGGGCAGGCGATCTGGTACTCCTCGTTCGTGAGGCCCCACGCCAGGTCTTCGCTCCAGCCGTCGACGCCCTCGAAGCTCAGTACGGCTTCCAGCAGGTAGACGTACTCGTCGGCGTCGTCAGCCGTTCGAAGGTGGTTGTTAGCCAGCGACAGCAGGACCGCCAACTCGTCCGCGTACCGGGCACGGACCCCGGCCGCCTCCTGCGGCTGGTCGGCACCGGCCATGATCGCGCCCGCCAGGGTCAGCGCACTGACCGCTTGTCCCTGGTCTTCCGAGCCGGCGACACGGGTCAGCCAGGGCAAGGCCGCGAAGCTGGCCGAATAGACGCTGCCTTGATGGCACAGGGCCGACCAGAGGTCGGTCCAGCGTTCGGAGGTCGGATCCGACGCGAGCTGGTCAAGCAGGGCGGGTATGTCGTCGGCAGGGCCGTACGCGTGGGTGAGCTGCGACCAATCCGTCATGCGGGAATCCAATCAGGTCGAGTGGCGTGGGCAGAGGCTCCAGAAGGAGTCGATGTCCACGGCGGCACTGTGCCAGGCACCTCTGACAATCCTCGGCGCGCGCATGAGCCGGATTGACCGACTTTCGCGTGCGGCGGGGCGGCCCGCGGAAAGCGCCCTGCGGCTGTGCGGCGGGACGGATCGCGGGCGGTAGCCGGCGCACGGTGGGGCAAGGGCGGCGGCCGGGGTCCGGCGGCCATCACCATCGGGCCGATCAGTTCGAGCATTGACAGTTAGAGGGCTAACAGTTAGAGTTCTCATCATGGACGCAGCAGCCGCACCTCGACCCAACGGCACTCTCGACCACATCCGCTGGATCTCCTGGGCCCAGCGGAAGGCCGGCGAGGAGTGGATCCGGGCACGCGAGCTCAGCCACGAGCAGAGCTTCGCGCTCGGCTATCTGGTCAAGAACCCCGGTGCGATCCAGCGGGACATCGCGCAGATGACCCGCACGAGCGCGGCGAGCGTATCGAGCCTTCTGCAGGGGCTTGAGCGCCGCGGCCTGATCGAGCGCCGTACGGAACCCGGCAACGAACGCAGCAAGCGCGTCTACGCGACGCCGGTCGGCGCCGAACTCATCTCCGGGTTCGAGGCCGCGATGGCGGCGGCGGACGAGACGATTCTCGCCCCGCTGGACCAGGCCGAGCGGGCCACGCTGCTCGCCCTGCTCACGAAGGTCACGGCGGAACTGCCGCAGCCCACGCGGTCGTAGCGACGACTGCGCGGATTGACGGCGTGACCCTCAGCCCGACCGCCGCGCAGCTCGGTCGCGCGGCCAAGACATCCCCACCATGCCCAACATCCCCTCGCCGTGCCGGCGTTCGCCGGCGCGTGCGCCAACCTGCCCTGCAAGGAGTCACCATGAACACGCACGTCACCATCATCGGCGCCGGCCTCGGCGGTCTCGTCCTGGCCCGCGTACTGCACGTACACGGCGTACCCGCCACCGTCTACGAGGCGGAGGCGTCACCCACCGCCCGCGCTCAGGGCGGCATGCTCGACATCCACGACTACAACGGTCAGTTGGCGCTCGAAGCAGCGGGCCTGACCGAGGAGTTCCGCAGTCTCATCCTGGAGGGCCGCGAGGCGGTACGGGTCCTCGACCGCGACGGGACCGTCCTGTTCGACAGGGCCGACGACGGTGCGGGTGCCCGCCCCGAGGTGCAGCGCGGCGAGCTGCGGCAGATCCTGCTCGACTCGCTCCCGGCCGGCACCGTGCGGTGGGGCCACAAGGTCAGTGGGGTGCGCAGTCTCGGCGATTCCCGCCACGAGGTGACGTTCGCCGACGGCAGCACCGTCGTCACGAGCCTGCTGGTCGGCGCGGACGGCGCGTGGTCCCGGGTCAGGCCGCTGGTCTCCGACGCCGTACCCACGTACACCGGCAGGTCGTACGTCGAGACGTACCTCTACGACAGCGACACCCGGCACCCGGTCGCCGCCAAGGCGGTCGGCGGTGGATCGCTGTTCGCGCTCGCGCCGGGAAAGGGGATCATGGCCCACCGGGAGAAGGGCGGCAACCTGCACACGTACGTGGCGCTCGCCGAACCGCAGGAGTGGTTCGCCGCCGTCGACTTCAGCGACGGCGCCACGGCGGCCGCGCGGATCGCGCGGGAATTCGACGGCTGGGCACCGGAGTTGACCGCGCTGATCACCGACGGCGAGATCGCGCCGGTCCTGCGTACCCTCAACACCCTCCCGAACGGTCACCGTTGGGACCGGGTGCCGGGGGTGACCCTGCTCGGCGACGCCGCCCATCTCTCGGCCCCGAACGGCGAGGGCGCCAACCTCGCCATGTACGACGGCGCGGAACTCGGCAAGGCGATTGCCGCGCACTCCGACGACGTCGAAGTCGCCCTCGCCGCGTACGAGAAGGCGATGTTCCCGCGCGGCGCCGAGGCCGCCGCGGACGGCGACGAACTGCACGAGTTCCTCTTCGGCGAGGACACACCCCACGGTCTGATCGCCGCGTTCAACGGAGACGATGAGCCAACCGCCTGAACAACAGCCCGAAACTCGGGGCAGTCAGACCGTTGCCGCCGCCACCACACCGCCGGGCCGCGTCGCGGCGAGGGCCGCGTCCGTGTCGGCCATGACCAGATCGGCGTTGATGCGCGCGCCGGCCAGGGCGCCCGCCGCTGCGGAGGCGCCGACCTGGGCCATCGGGTCGGTGGCGTTGCCGGCCACCCATACGCCTCGTACCTGCGTACCGCCGGCCACCTCGGTGACGAAGTGGCGGCCCATACCGCCCGGCAGGTCCTCCATCGGCAGGTCAAGCCCGGCCAGGCCCTCCGTACGGGCCCACAGGGTCGTCGCCACCGCGAGCACACTACGGTGCACGATCTCCCCGTCCGTCAGCCGCACGCCCGCGATGGTGCCGTCCGCGGCGGACTCGACCGCCGCCACCGGGGTGTCGACCACGCGGATATCGCGGGCGGCGAAGCGCGCGCGGGTCTCCTCGTCCAGCTCGGTACTGTTGGTGAAGTACACCAGGTCGTCGGTCAACTGCCGGAACAACAGGGCGTGATGGACGGAGGCCGGGCCCACGGCCAGGACCCCGATGGGCTCGTCCCGCACCTCCCAGCCGTGGCAGTACGGGCAGTGCACAACGCCGCGCCCCCAGTGCTGAGCGAGGCCCGGCACGTCAGGCAGTACGTCGCGCAGTCCGGTGGCGACCAGCAGGCGGCGCGCCCGCAAGGTGGTGCCGTCCGACAACGTGACCGTGAAGCGCGGGTCGCTGTCTGCTGCGGAATCGGAGACGGCGGAGGGGTCCGGTAGGGCCGAGGTCACTTCGCCGGTCACCACCTCGGCGCCGTACCCACGCACCTCCTCCCGGCCCCTGCGCAGCAGCTCCCCCGGCGCCATGCCCTCCAGGCCGAGCAGGCCGTGCACGCCCTCCGCCGGCGCGTTGCGGGGCGTACCGCTGTCGATCACGACGACGGAGCGGCGGGAGCGGGCCAGCATCAGCGCGCCGTTCAGGCCTGCGGCGCCGCCGCCGATCACCACGGCGTCTACGGTCTCGGTCTTCTCGGACATGGTCGTACTTCCCTTGCGGTGAGCGGGTCTCCAGCGGGCCCTGCGCGAGCCCTCGTACGACCACACAAGCACCGTTTTGCGTCTGAGGCATAAGGTGTTGCCTATGACGCAAGACAATGACGATCTCGACAGCCTGGTACGCAAACGGATCCGCGCTCTGCGCGTGGCGCAGGGCTGGTCACTGGACGAGCTGGCCACCCGCGCCCGGCTCAGCGCTTCCACCCTCAGCCGGATCGAGAACGGTCAGCGGCGCCTCGCCGTCGACCAGCTCGTCACCCTCGCCCGCGCCCTGGACACCACACTGGACCAGCTGGTCGAGACGGGCGCCGACGACGTCATCTCCAGCCCCGTGATCGACGCCGCCCACCAGATGATGCGGTGGTCGGTCCGGGCCGATCCTGGCATGACCGTCCTGCGCAGGCGGATGACGGGGCCGGTGCCTGACAACCCGTCAAGTATGCGCGCGCATCCCGGCCGTGAGTGGTTCGTCGTCCTCTCCGGCACCGCCGACCTGCTGCTGGGCAACCGGCGTTTCCGGGTGGAGACCAACCAGGCCGCCGAGTTCCCCACGATGCTCCCGCACGCGATGGGGGCGGTGGGCGGGCCGTGCGAAATCCTCGGCATCTTCGACCGCGACGCCCGGCGCGGTCACCAACGGGACGACGCCGACGGTACCGGCCGCGCCGGGCCCGCCGCCCCCGGGGACGCGGCGTAACGCGAAGCCAGCAGTCCCCAGGGGGCGGCGTTACACGCCGGGGCGCGTGTTCACGGACCACATGTGCGCGCACCGCGGGCACTGGAGGTGGACGACCGGGCCGCTGTTGGAGATCAGGTAGCGCCAGTGCTCGCCGCAGTTGCGGCGGTCGGCGCAGACCGCGCAATGGCGGGCGTCGTCGCAGACGGGGCAGGCAAGCCAGGCGCGCCGCGAGGAGTCCGCCCGTGGGTCAATGGGCAGCCGCACGGCCCGGCCCCTCCCCCGACTCCGGTCCCGACTCCGGCCCCGGCAGGACGCCGGCCGCCACGAGCATGTCGTAGGTGCGCTGCTGTTCGGCGTCCAGGCCCGAGTAGAGCAGGGCGTACGCCTCGTCCTCGCCCTGGAGCGCGGCCACCGGGTCCCAGTCGGGCCCGAGCGCGGCCACGACCTCGGTCCGTCGCCGGGCTTCATCGAAGGTGAGGTCGATCGAGAAGGGTATGAGCTCGGCGGGGTTGTCCTCGTTCATGTGCAGACTTCCGACGTGCTGGGTGGGTCCACACCATCTCTACCAGGCACAACAGACAGAGGGAAGGGTGCCCTAAGTTGCCTGGGGCGCGCGATGGGGCGACGGGCGGGGCCGGCCGGTGCCACTCCGTCCTCGGATCGGCGGACGGGCGTGGCCCGTTACCGGCCGCCGGGCCTCCGGGCCGCGGCCCCGCACCCGTACGCCGCTGTGACGCACCTCATGGACCGCCTCACAGCGCACCGGCTGTCAGCCGGTGGTGAGGATGACCAGCTGCTGCGTGGCCCGGGTCATCGCCACGTACCGGTCGACCGCCCCCTCGATGCCCTCGCCGAACTTCTCCGGGTCCACCAGCACCACCAGGTCGAACTCCAGCCCCTTCGACAGCGCGGGAGTCAGCGACCTGACGCGGCTCGTCGCCCGGAACGTGGGATCGCCGATCACGCAGGCGATCCCTTCATCGTGCGCGGCGAGCCACGTGTCGAGGATCGCGGGCAGGTCCGACGCCGGGCCGTGGACGACGGGGAGGTCGCTGGTACGGATCGACGTCGGCACGTTCGCGTCCGGGAGCACGGCGCGGATGACCGGCTCGGCCTCCGCCATGATCCCTTCCGGTGTGCGGTAGTTGACGCTCAGCGTGGCCAGGTTGATCCGGTCGAACCCGACCCGCTCCAGCCTCTCCTGCCACGACTCGGTGAACCCGTGCCTGGCCTGCGCGCGGTCGCCGACGATGGTGAAGCTGCGGGACGGGCAGCGGAGCAGCAGCATCTGCCACTGCGCGTCGGTCAGTTCCTGCGCCTCGTCCACGACGATGTGTGCGAACGGGCCTGCCAGCAGGTCCGGTTCGATCGTGGCCGTCGCGGCCTCGTCGACCAGGGCGCTCTGGATGTCCGCGCCGCTCAGCATCGTCATGACGCCTTCGCCGTCGTCCTGGGCCGCGAGCAGGGAGTCGACGACCTTGTCCATCTGCTCCCGCTCGGCCGCGACAGAGGCTTTGTGCCGACGGTTACGTCGCGAGGCCTCCGGGTCGCCGAGCCGCTGCCGCGCCGCGTCCAGGAGCGGCAGGTCGGAGACCGTCCAGGCCTGGGCGTCCGCGCGCTGCAGCTGCCGTACCTCGTCGGGGTTCAGCCACGGCGCGCACTTGCGCAGATAGGCGGGTACGGTCCACAGGTCGCCGACGAGGTCGGCCGCTTCGAGCAGCGGCCAGGCGCGGTTGAAGGCGGTGAGCAGCTCCCTGTTCTGCCGCAGCGACTTGCGCAGCAGGGCCTCGGAGGCGTCGCCTTCGTGCTTGTCCACCAGGATCGTCAGCAGTTCTTCCCAGACCTGCTCGCGCGCCTCGTTGTGCGGGGTGCCGGGCTCCGCCGCCTCGAAAGCTGCGTCCCAGTCGTCGGCGCTCAGCGGGATGTCGGACCAGTGGGTCGTGACGTTCATGCCCTTGGCGGGCGGCTCCTCGTAGAACGCGACGGCCGGCTCGATCGCCCGCACCAGCCTCGCCGACGACTTCAGCAAGGCCACGCCCGGATCGGTCTCGTCCTTGGCCGCCGCACCCTCGGCGACGAGGTCCCGCAGGGTGCAGGTCTGCACGCCCTCCTCGCCGAGGCTGGGCAGTACGTCGGCGACGTACCCCAGATACGGCTGGTGCGGGCCGACGAACAGCACGCCGCCCTTGCGGTGGCCGAGGCGGGGGTCGGAGTAGAGGAGGTACGCGGAGCGGTGCAGGGCGACGACGGTCTTCCCCGTACCGGGACCGCCGTCGACGACGAGCGCGCCACGCGATCCGGCGCGGATGATGGCGTCCTGGTCGGCCTGGATCGTGCCGAGCACGTCCCGCATCCGCGAGGAGCGGTTGCTGCCGAGGCTGGCGATGAAGGCGGACTGGTCGTCGAGGGCGGCGTGCGCGGCGAACTCGTCTGCGGTGAAGACCTCGTCCCAGTAGTCGCTGATCCGCCCGCGCCTCCAGCGGTACCTGCGGCGGCTCGCCAGGCCCATCGGGTTGGCGTGGGTGGCGCCGAAGAACGGCTCGACGGCCGGGGAACGCCAGTCGAGCAGCAGCCGCCGTCCGGTGCTGTCCGTGAGGCCGAGCCGTCCGACGTACACGGGCTCGGGACCGTCGCTCTCAGTTTCGGTGCCGGTGCCGGGGCCGGGGCCGGTGCCGCTGTCGCCGTCGGTCTCCTTGCCTGTGCCGGTGTCGCCCTCCGTCTCAGCGTCCGTCTCAGCGTCGGCCGCGCTGACCATGTGCCCCAGGCACAGGTCCAGGCCGAAGCGGCGCAGCGCGCGCAACCGGGCGGTCAGCCGGTGAACCTCCGTGTCCCGGTCCATCGCCTGCCGGCCGATGCCACCGGGTCCCTTGCGCGCGGCGTCGAGCTGGCCGGTCAGCTCGTCGATCGTCTGCTGGAGCGACCGGGCGATGGCGGCGAAATGCCGCTCGTCGCGGGCGATCTGCGCCGGGGCGGCCTTGGCGGAAAGCCGCTCGGGAAGGTCGAACGCGCTGGTGGACGGGGGGTTCACTGGTCAGCTCCGATCTGAGGCCGCTTGCGGGTTGTTGCGGGCAGCAAGGCGCACGGCCTGACGTGCAGGGTTTCAGGGTCTCGCGGATTGGCCGACTGTTCGACCACGGGCGCGGAGACCCGGCCCGGACGCACGATTCTGCGGCACGACGGGGGCCTTGCCGCAAGGCCCCCTGTGCGCTATACGTTGAGAGTGGCGAGGAGTGGATACACCTCCTTTTTCTGATCGCCAGAAGACCGCGGGTACGGGACAGCAGGTACGGGACAGCAGGTACGGGACAGCAGGTACGGGACAGCAGGTACGGGACAGCAGGTACGGGACAGCAGGTACGGGACAGCAGGTACGGGACAGCAGGTACGGGACAGCAGGTACGGGACAGCAGGTACGGGACAGCAGGTACGGGACAGCAGGTACGGGATCAGTTGATCGCCACGGTTCCGGATCTGAACGCGTCAGGTCCGCCGTGTGCTATCGAGGTCATCTCTGTACGAGGACGTACTGGCCGGCCGCCGACGGTATTGACCGGCTACTCCTCGGGCTCCCAGGCGATCAGCCGCTCGAACACCTGCTGGTCGCCCTTGATCTGCAGGTCGCTCAGCGTGAGGCGGCCCCAGACGAAGAGGAGCAGCTGCTCGGCCGTGCCCGTGGCCGAAGCGGAGGCGGGCGCGGCGTCGTCCGTGAGGGGTGCGGGCCAGGCGCCGGTACCGTCCAACGTGAGGAGCCAGGAGCGGCCCTCGGTGGCGTGGTAGTGGATGGTGGCGGACTCGTGCGGCCAGGCCGCCGGGGTGGAGTTGCAGGTGTCGAGAAACTCGGCCACGCCGTCGATCGCGACGTCCGCCGGCATCGGCTGCACGGCGCCTGCGGTGAGCTGGGCGTCGTAGGTGTGCACCAGCACCTCGTGCACCCGGCGCCGGGCGACGCCCCAGCCATTCGCCGGCGACACGCCGGCGCGCCACCACGCCCAGCACTCGCGCTCCGGGCCGGCCTCACGCAGCGCACTCAGCAGCAGCTCGTTCGACTCGGCGTACCAGGCCGGCAGCGCCTTGAGCTCGCGCGGCGCCGCCGCGGCATCCTTGGCCGGCGGAGCCTCGGCCGGGCCCGCGGCGACAACCGCGGCCCACCAGCGCTGGCCCGTACCCAGATGCTGCACCAGATCGAACAACGTCCATCCGGGGCAAGACGGCACCGGCGTGTCAAGGCTGGACGCGGCGGCAACCGCACTCCGGAACGCGGCCGACCGCTCGTCGATGAGTCGCAGCAGGGCGGAAAACTCAAGGCTCTCTGTCACATCGCTTGCCTATCACCCAGCTCAGCCGACCGCACCCTATTTCCAGGCCGTCAGCTGCGGGAGTGAGAGCACCTGACGGACTGCCTGGGCGTCGTCATATCCCCTTCCTGGCCAGCTCGTTGAACGAGTCATGGGGAAGGGGAACGGTCCTCCGTCGATGGTGCCGGATGCCCTGTGGGGGCGGGTCGAGCCGTTGCTGCCGACTGCGGGACTGGCACGAGGCCGGGGTGCGGGACCAGCTGCTGCCCCTGCTCGATGTGATCCCGCCGCCCGGCGCACCCACCGCTCCGGCCTACCTGGCGAGTTGGGACAGTGCGTCCAGACGCGTCAGCTTCTGCGGGTTGCGCACCACGTAGATCCGGGTGATCCGGCCGTCCTCCACCTCCAGGCTCACCGCCGACGGCTCACCGTCGAACTCGATACGGCCCGCGGGCGCGCCGTTGAGCCATACCGGTGTCGTGTCGAACCCCGCCACCACCTGGTTGGCGCGGGCAAGCAACTCCGCGACGGAATCGGCTCCGTTGATCGGGACCAGGGCAGCCAGCACCTGTCCCCCACCGTCGGCGATCATGACCACGTCCGGCGCCAGGACCTCCATCAGCAGGTCCAACTGCCCGGTGCGCAGGGCGAGCAGGAACCGGCCCACCACCGCCTGCTGTTCGGACCGGCTCACCCGCACCCGTGGCCGCCGCGCCGCGACATGCTCGCGTGCGCGTCGCGCGACCTGTCGTACCGTCGCCGCCGACTTGCCCGTGGCCGCGGCGATTTCGCCGTACGGCAGCTCGAAGACCTCGCGGAGCACGAACACCGCGCGCTCCGTCGGTCCCAGCGTCTCCAGCACGGTCAGCATCGCGATCGACACGCTCTCCGCGAGTTCCACGTCCTCCGCGACGTCGGGGCTGGTCAGCAGCGGCTCCGGCAGCCACTCCCCGACGTACTCCTCCCGGCTGCGGGACAACGTCCGCAGCCGGTTGAGCGCTTGGCGGGTGACGACCCGCACGAGGTACGCGCGCGGGTCGCGCACCTGCGTACGGTCGACGTCGGCCCAGCGCAGCCAGGACTCTTGGAGTACGTCCTCGGCGTCGGCCGCCGAGCCGAGCATCTCGTAGGCGACCGTGAACAGCAGGCTGCGATGGGTGACGAACGGGTCGTCGTGGGCGGGGTCGTCCGTCATGCCGGTCGTGCCTGCCGTGCCTGTCGTGCCTCTGACGCCACGCCGGAGGTCCCCACGCCGGAGGTCCCCACCCCGGCTGTCCCCGCACCGGCCGTCCCCGCACCGGCCGTCCCGGGCCGTGCCGCCAGCGGGATCTCGCACGCCTCGGAGAAGCCCTGCGAGGTGATCCCGAGCGTCGCGTTGCTCCTGGTCGTGAAGTTGGCGAAGGCGACCGCCACGGTCAACTCGACCAGCGCCGCAGGGCCGAGCCGGTCGAGCAGCCGCGCCGACAGCTCGTCCGTGACGGCCGGCGGCGTCTGCGTCATGCCCTCGGCGTACTCCAGTACGTCCCGCTCCAGCTCCGTGAACACGTCCGACTGCCGCCAGCGTGGCACTTGGCTCGCCTTCGCCAGGTCCAGATTCTGGTGCTGCGCAAGGAAGTAGTTGATGTCGAGGCACCAACTGCAGCCGACCTGCGCGGCGACGGCCATGTGCGCGAACGTCTTGAGGCTGTCGTCCGCCACGTCCCACTCACCCACCTCGCCCCCCATCTGCTGGGCCGCCTCCGCCACTTTTGGGTTGTGCCACATCACCGCGACCGGCTCGGGCACGACGCCGAGCTGCTTGACCAAGCTCTCCTCGAACTCGGCGGGAAGCTCGGCCTTCGGAACGCGTAGCGCCATGGTGTCCTCCTCGGACGTCTGTCTGCCGCTGCCTGTGCGGCTGTGCGGCTGTGCGGCATGAAGACACCGCCGAGGCCGGGAGTGTGACACCGGCCGCGCCGCCACGCGCTTGGCGTTACTCCTCACTCCTCGCGTACGACCCCCGCGACGACCGAGGCGACGACCCTGCGGACCTCCTCCGCGCCCGGCGGCGCACCCACCCGTCCCGCGAACAGCAGATGCCCGGTGCCGATCAGGGTGAGCGCGAGCGTGTCGACGTCGGCGTCGGCCGCGATCCGGCCCGCCGCGCGCTCGGCGGTGAGGTACGCGGCGAACACGGCGCCCGCCTCGGTCAGTACGGGGATGCCGACCGGCGTGGTCGCGCGCAGCCGGGCCCGTAGCTCGTCGCGGGACGTGACGAGGCCGAGGATCACCAGGGCGACCGACTCGAAGAGGTCGGTCAGGGCACCGGCGAGGTTGTCGACGACGGTGCCCTGACCCGTCAACTCACCCAGCACCGCTGCCTGTTGGTCGAGTCGGCCGATACGGTCCAGGACGAGTTCGGCGAGGAAGGTGTCGAAGTCGGCGAAGTGCCGGTGCAGTACGCCCTTGGCGCAGCCGGCCTCCGTGGTGACCGCGCGGCTGGTCAGCGCGTTGGGCCCGTCGCGCAGCAGGACGCGCTCCGCGGCGTCGAAAAGCTGCTCGCGTACGTCATGAATGGCCACCCCTGTCGGCACCGTGCGATCCCTCGTTCCTTCGGTCCTCGGCTGCCCTGGTTGACGAGTGGGCACGTGCCCACCATAGTGGGCGCATGCCCACTACGCCTCATCGCCTCCGCCGGACGGCGGAGTCCTTCGGCTCGGACGCCGAGCGCTACGACCGCGCCCGGCCCCGCTATCCCGACGCCATGGTGGCCAGGATCACCGCCGCCAGTCCAGGACCCGACGTCCTGGACGTCGGCTGCGGGACCGGTATCGCCGCCCGGCAGTTCCAGGCGGCGGGCTGCCGCGTACTCGGCGTCGAACCCGACGCGCGCATGGCCGACCTGGCGCGGAGCAGCGGGGTCGAGGTCGAGGTGGCCAGGTTCGAGGCCTGGGACCCGGCCGGCCGGACGTTCGAGACGACCGTCGCAGGCCAGGCCTGGCACTGGGTGGACCCGCTCGCGGGCGCGGCCAAGGCGGCGGCCGCGCTACGCCCCGGCGGCCGGCTGGCCGTGTTCTGGAACGCCTTCCAACTACCGCCGGACGTGGCGGCGGCCCTCGTCGCGGTCTGCCAACGGGTCATGCCCGACTCGCCGTTCGACCTCCAGGCGATGACGAAAGCGCCTGCGGACGGGTACCGGGCACTGCTCCCGAAGACCGTGGCCGGGATCACCGAGGCGGGCGGGTTCGGCGAACCGGAGCAGTGGGAGTACGACTGGACCTGGACCTACACCCGCGACGCATGGCTGGACCAGATGCCCACCCAGGGCGCGTTCACCCAACTCCCCCAGGACAAGCTCGCCGCGGTACTGACGGAGGTAGGCGCGGCCATCGACGCGACGGGCGGCAGCTTCACGATGCGGTACACGACGGTGGCAGTGGTGGCGACGCGAACCGCCCCCTGAGCGCGCCTCGTTCGTACGCCTACGGCTCCACGCCAGACCCCAGACCGGCCACCAGCGGGTGGCGAGGGTATCGGCGGTCTCGTCATCGGCGACCGCGACCGTGATCAGCCGGTCGAGCAGGGCCGGCGGCAGGGCCGTGTTGGTCGCGAGTCCCAGCAGCGCGTGGTTCACCCGGGCAGCCTGCTCGGACGGGTGGCTCGGGCTCGGGCCGCCAGCAGGGTGGCCGCGACGCACGGGACGAGCAGCAGGCCGAAGGCCGCGGCGTAGCCCGTCGCTTGGGAGGAGCCGACGCCCAGGCAGGCGTTGAACAGGGCAGATGCGGCGCCGAGTACCGTTGTCTGGCCCAGGTTCTGGGTGGTCTGCATGGCGCTGCTGGCGTAGCCCTGCCGGCCGGGCAGGCTGTGCCGTAGCGACAGTACGGTCAGGGACGGGGCGAGCAGGCCCATGCCGACGGCCGCGACGACCATCGACGAGGCGGCGGTGGCCGCAGGCGTCGCGGGAAGCGTGCCGATGCCGGCGATCACGACCGCCACCGCCAGTACGACCGCGCCCGCCACGACCAGGTGGTGCCGGGGCCGACCGTCCAGAAGCCGGCTCTGCACCCAGGACGACGCCGCCCAGGCGACGGCGGCGCCGGTGAAGACGAGGCCGATGGCCACGGGCGGTACGTCGCGATCGGTCACGAGCAGCAGTGGTACGAACGCCTCCAGCGTGAAGAAGACCCCCGAACCCATGCCGCACAGCAGCACCGTGGCCGGCAGACCGCGCGCGGCGTGGCGGGTGCCGGGCGGGAGCAGTCGTGGCGCGCACGTCACCAGCAGGGCCAACCCGCCCGCCGTGAACAGCAGATGGCGTACGTCCCAGCCGGAGACGCCGTACTGCCCGAGCGCCGCGCCCAGACTCACCGCAGCCGCGACCGCGAGGACGGGGCGTCGTGGTGGGGTGTCCGTCGGGCCGTCGGAGGGCGCGGTCGCCTCAGGCACGGTCGCCTCAGGCACGGTCGCCTCAGGCGCGGTCGTCGGCGACCAGGGGCTGCTGCGCAGCATGGTCAACACCACCAGCGCGGGCAGCAGTGTGAGCGCGGCCAGGCCGAGGAACACCACACGCCAGGACCACCATTCGGCGACGAGCCCGGCCAGTGGTGGTCCGACGAGTGACGGCACGATCCAGCAGGCGCTCATCAACGCGAGTACGCGGGGGCGCAGTTGGTCGGGGTACGCCTGGCCGATGGCGGTGTTGATCGACACGGCGACCATCCCGCCCGCCAGCCCGTCCAGGAACCGCCCGGCCGCCAACTGCCAGACGGACACGCTGGCGCCGGAGACGAGCAGCGTGACCACCGCGAGGACGAGCCCGGCGGCCAGCGGCCGGTGCGCACCTGCCCGGTCGGCCCAGTGCCCGCCGAGCACCCCGCCCAGCAGACTCGCGGCGACGAAACAGCCCGCCACCAGCGGGTAGAGCGACACCCCGTCCAGGTCGCGCGCGGCGGTCGGCAAGGTGGGTACGACGGCCAGCGCGGCGAGCCCGGTCAGGAACATCACGGCGGCGAAGCCGGCGGTCGTGGAGGCGTACGTCCGCGAGAACAGGCCCTGTTCGGCGGCCTCGTGGGACCGTACCCGCGCACGATCGGGATCGGCCGACGCTTCCGGATCATCGGTCACGAGCTGACAAGCTATGCGGCGCACGCGCCCGCACACCAATGATTTTCCGACGGCGGCGGCGTCGGCGAGCTGGGCTGTCGGCGGGCACCCCGCCCTGAGCCGCTACGAGGCGGCGTCGGCGCGGTCGCGCACCGAGTCGGGGTCGCGCACCGCTTCCAGGTATTCGGCGACGGCGTCCCGGTTGCGGACCAGACACCGGATCCGCTCGGTCATCCGGTCGCGCTCCTGCTCCAGCGTAGCGAGCATCTCCGGTGTCGCGTCGGGGAAGTGGATGACCCGCGGCTTGTCGAGGCACGGCAGGATCTGCTTGATGATCCGGGTCGGCAGCCCTGCGTCGAGCAGCCCCCTGATCTGCATGACCCGGTCCACGAAGGCCTCGTCGTAATCGCGATAGCCGTTCGGCGTGCGGTCCGCGACGATCAGCTGCTGCTCCTCGTAGTAACGCAGCAACCGCCTCGGGGTGCCGGTACGTTCCGACAGCTCGCCTATCCGCACAAGGACCACCAACCCCGTCGATCGATTCGCACCGCCTGCACCTTCACATGCATGTGATGCCTCAAGCATAGACAGGCCCCTGGCCCGGCCACGGGGGCGGCGGATATCGGTCGCGTTCCTTCGTGGGTCCGCTTAGCATCCGTCCGATGACCTCTCCGGCTGGGCACCTCACCCCCTTTCACCTCGACGTTCCCCAGGCCGACCTGGACGATCTGCACCAGCGGCTCGATCGGGCGCGGTGGCCCGACGAGTTGCCGGGGGTGGGGTGGGACTACGGCGTTCCGCTCGGCTATGTGCGGGAGTTGGCGTGGTACTGGCGTCATGAGTACGACTGGCGTGCGGCCGAGGCGCGGCTCAACTCCTGGCCGCAGTTCACCACCACCATCGACGGGGCGAACGTCCACTTCGCGCATGTGCGGTCGCCGGAACCCGGCGCGACGCCGTTGGTGATGATTCACGGCTGGCCGGGCTCGATCGTCGAGTTCGAGCAGGTGGCGGGGGCGCTCACCGATCCGCGTGCGCACGGCGGGGATCCGTCCGACGCGTTCCATCTGGTGCTGCCGAGCATTCCCGGGTTCGGGCTGTCCGGGCCCACCCGGGAGACCGGGTGGGAGTTCCGGCGGGTGGCCGCCGCGTTCGCCGTGCTGATGGGGCGGCTGGGGTACGCGCGGTACGGCGCCCAGGGCGGCGACTGGGGTGCGGGGATCTCCCGGGAGTTGGGGCGTACGGACACCGAGCATGTCATCGGCGTCCATCTGAACCTGCTGCCGGACTCGGCGGCGCCCGCTGAGCTGGACGCCGCCGAACTCGCCGCGCTCAGCCCGGCCGAGCGCGAGCGCACCCAGGCGTCCTGGGAGCGCAACAAGCGGTGGCGCAAGGAGCGGCAGGGGTACGCCGACGTCCAGTCGACCCGGCCGCAGACCCTCGCGTACGGGCTCACGGACTCCCCCGTCGGCCAACTGGCCTGGATCGCGGAGAAGTTCAAGGAGTGGACCGACTCCCACGACCGACCGGAGGACGCGGTCGACCGCGACCAGCTCCTCACCAACGTGATGCTGTACTGGCTGACCGGCACCGCCGGTTCGTCCGGCCGTATCTACTACGAGCGGGCGCACGCCGACTACTGGGGCGACCCGCCCGCCCCGTCCACCGCGCCGACCGCCCTCGCCGTGTTCCCCCACGACAACTTCATTCCGCTGCGGCACATCGCGGATCGGACCAACAACATCGTGCGGTGGACGGAGTACGACAGGGGCGGTCACTTCCCCGCGATGGAGCAGCCGGACCTGCTCGTCGCCGACATCCGGGAGTTCTTCCGAACGATGCGCGCCTGACGCTCACTTGAATGCCGCCGCGTTCCGCACCGCCCAGTCAGCGAACGTACGGGCCGCTCGCCCGGTGACGAGTTCGACGTCCGGGCTCACCCGCTGCTCGGCAGGCGAAGGCGCGCCGATGATGGCGAGGGTGCCGTCCACGACCGGTTCGGGCATGAAGCGCAGCAGATTGACCCGCGCCTCCTCACGGCTCAGCTCGACGAACCGTACGGGCTCACCCAACGCTGCCCCGATCGCTGCCACTTGGTCTCGGGGCGTCAGCGCCGCAGGGCCGGTGAGTGTGTACGTACGACCCGCATGACGCCCGTCGCGCAGCGCGGCAGCCGCTACGTCGGCGATGTCGGCCGGGTCGACGACCGGGAGCGCGACATCGGCGAACGGCGCCGCCGCCGTGCGCCCCGTACGGACCGTCTCCGCCCACTGGTACGCGTTGGAGGCGAAGCCGCCGGGGCGCAGGATCGTCCACTCCGTACCGCCCTGCCGCACGGCGTCCTCGAACGCGCGGAGGTGGTCGTGCGAGGCGTTCCGCGGGCGGGTTTCGGCGCCCTGCGAGGACTGCAGGACGATCCGGCCGACGCCGGCCGCCTTCGCGGCGCCGACGATGTCGCGCGGGCTCAGCCGCGCAGCGTCGGCGGCGACGAGGACGTACAGCGCCTCGGCTCCGGCCAGGGCGGTAGCGAGGGACGCCGGGTCGGCGAGGTCGGCGGTCTGGTGCCGTACGCCGTCGGGCAGTTGGGCGGCGGAGGCGGCCGTGCGCGAGACGGCCGTGACCCGCTCATCGGCAGCCGCCAGCGCCTGGAGCAGCGGTCGGCCGACGTTACCGGTCGCTCCTGTGACCACGATCATGTTGTTCTCCCGTTCGGAAAGTACGCGGAAATCCTGCGAAATCATGGGGTTCTCATGGGTCAGTGCCATCCTGGGGAGTGAACAGGCCATCTTCTGGCCACTTTCCCGCAGCCGCTTCCCGAAGGAGGATCCGCCGCCGTGAAGGCCGACCGTCTCGTGGCGACACTGCTGTTCCTGCAGACGCGCGGACGCGTCACCGCCGCCGACGTAGCGGCAGAGCTTGAGGTGTCCGAGCGGACGGCGCGCCGCGACCTGGAGGCGCTTGCGAGCGCCGGGGTCCCCGTCTACTCGCAGCGCGGGCGCGGCGGCGGCTGGGCGCTGGTCGGTGGCGCGCGTACGGATCTCACGGGGCTGACGGCCGGCGAGATCCGCGCCCTGTTCCTCGTCGCGGGGCCCTCGGCGGTGACGCCCGAACTGCGCCTGGCTCTCCGGAAGTTGGTACGGGCCCTGCCCTCGACGCTACGCGCGGGCGCGGAGGCGGCAGCGCGGGCGGCGGTTACTGACGACACGGACTGGTCCGGCTCCGCCCTCGTCGCAGCGCCTCAACTCGACGCGCTGCGGGCCGCGGTGGTCGACGGCGTACAGGTCAGACTCGGCTACGGCCGTCCCGGCCGGCCGCCCGGCGTACGGACGGTCGACCCGCTCGGCCTGGCGTCGAAGGCCGGCGTCCCGTACCTGTTGGCGAACACCCCCAAGGGACTGCGTACGTTCCGGCTGAGCCGTGTCACCTCCGTCGATCCGACCGGCGAACTCGTCGTACGGCCTGACGGCTTCGACCTGCCCACGGCCTGGCGCGCCCTCGCCGGGCAGATGGAGGACCGGATCCTCGCCGCGACGGTACGGGCGCGGGCGGAGCCGAGCGCCGAGCCCGTCCTGGAAGGGCTGTTCGGCGGGCGGCTGCGGGTCGGGCAGCCGGCGGCCGACGGGTGGCTGGCCATCGAGATCGACGGGCCTTCGCCGGAGGTGGTGGCCCAGCAACTGGCCGGGTTCGGGGCGCGGGTGGAAGTGCTCGCGCCACCGGGGGCGAGACGCCGGATGGCCGGACTCGCGGCCGAACTGGCCTCGTTGTACGGGGAACACGGCGGGGCACCGGAGCACGACGGTGCAGCGGAACACGACGGGGCACCGGGGCACGACGGGGCAGCGGAACACGACGGGGCACCGGAGAGGAAGAAGTGAGCAGCCGCAAAGGCAGCCGCTTCGGCCTTCGAGCGGCTGCCCTTCCGGTATTCGCGACGACGGCGCCGGCAGTCAGGCGGCAAGCCCCACCGCCGTGATCGCCGGCGTGCGCAGCGTACGGACCGCCGTCAGCAGGCTGGTCAGCAGCGTCGCCACCGCGGCGACCGCCACGACGCCCAGCCAGACGCCGAGACCCTGGTCCGGCAGGACCGAGTCGGTCCGCACGATCGTGAAGGGCAGGATTCCGGCGAGCCCTGCCAACGTGCCGAAGAACACCCCGGTCACCGTCAGCACGACACCCTCCATGCCGACCATACGGAGCACCTGCCCGGGGGTGGCTCCGGCGAGCCGCTGCCCGCCGAACTCCTTGCTGCGGTAAGTGGTCGCCGCGTACAGGCTGTTGACCAGCATGATGCAGCAGAAGGCCGCGATGACGCCGACGACCACGAGGTTCAGCGTCTCCAGGTTCTTGTCGTCGATCGACTTCGTCAGCCCGGACGCCTTGATCGCGTCGTTCTCCACCAACTGCATGTAGAACGTGGCCGTCGCGACGCCGGTGAAGGAGATCAGCGGCATCAGCATCCCGGACAACTGCTCCGCGCGCTGCCGCATGTTGTGCACGGTCAGATAGCCGCTGGCCCCGCCCACCGCCGCGATCGGGCCACCGAAGACTCCGAGCAGCGCGCGGAGCAGCGCAGGGGCGAAGCAGGCGAAGCCGACGGACAGCATGATCGCGCCCGCCGCCGGTGCCGCCATCAGCGCGGAGTCCGTCGCGTTCATCGCGAACGTGGTGGCGAGGGCGCCCGCGCCGACCAGCAGCGCCAGAGCGCCGCCGACGTTACGCAGCCGGTTGCCGCGCCGCTTCCCTTCCGTACCGGAGCCGCCCGCCATGGCCTTCGTCGCCCGGCGCACCGCGAGGAACGCGGCACCCATCGACGCGACGAGGGTGATGGCGATGCCGCTGGTCAGGGCCATGGGTCCGAACACGTAGTCCACGCTGTCGACGACCTGGTCGCTGTCCTGGAACATCTTCAGCAGCGCCCGGCCCGCCAGCATCGCAGGACCGACCGCCAACACCACTGCCACGACGGCGATCATGGCCGCCTCACCGACGACCATCCGCTTGATCTGCGCGGGGGTCGCGCCGGTCGACCGCAGCAGCTTGATCTCGTCGTCACGCTGGCGCACGTTCACGGTGAGGGTGGAGGCGACGGCGAAGAACACCAACAGGCTGCTGTATCCGCCGACCACACCGCCGGAGGTGTTGAGCACCTCGGCGCTCTTGCTGTCGACGCCGGCCGCGCCGCCCGTATCGAGCAGCGAGCTGAACATCATGGTGATCACGGCGCCCAGGAGCGCGGCGATGAGGGTGGCGACGAAGCGCCCGGGGCGCTGCCGTACGGAGCGCATGGCCAGTGCGAACATGATTCACACCCCCGTCTGGCGGTCGGAGTGGTGGGTGGCGTGCCGGGGGCGGTCGTACCCGGCGCCCTGCCGAGCGGCCACGGCGTCGCCCAGATGCGCGAGGCGCTCGGCGACCGCGTCCACGGTGGGCGACGCCAACTGCCCGGCCAGCCGGCCGTCCGCCAGGAACACCACGGAGTCCGCGTAGGACGCGGCGACCGGGTCGTGCGTCACCATCACCACGGTCCCGCCGTGCATCCGTACGGTCTCCTGCAGCAGCCCCAGCACGTCACGCGCACTGCGCATGTCCAGCGCACCGGTCGGCTCGTCGGCGAAGATCACGGCCGGCCGGGTGACCAGCGCACGGGCGATGGCGACGCGCTGCCGCTGCCCGCCGGAGAGCGCGTCGGGCCGGTACGACAGCCGGTCCCCGAGCCCGACTTGGGCCAGGATCTCCGTCGCGCGTGCGTTGTCGACGGCGCGGCCGGCGAGCTTCAGCGGGAGGGTGGTGTTCTGGACGACGGTGAGCGAAGGCAGCAAGTTGTACTGCTGGAAGACGAATCCGATCCGCCGCCTGCGGAACTTCGTCAACTCGGCCTCGCTGCGCCCCTTCATCTCCTCGCCGTCGACCACGACGGTCCCGCTGTCGGGCCGGTCGAGCCCGGCGGCACACTGCAGGAGCGTGGACTTGCCGGACCCCGAGGGCCCCATGACCGCGGTGAACGTCCCGGCCGACAGGCTCAGGGACACCCGGTCCAGCGCGGTCACCGCGTTGTCGACGGACCCGTAGACCTTGCTGACATCCACCAGCCGCAGAGCCTCGGGGCTCCTGGCGGGCCGGGTTCTGCTGGTTCGACGAAACATTGTCATCGCTCCCCTTCGGGCACTCCCTGCGCCCCACTCACGAAGCTACGGACAGTGAGCGGCGCACACATTGGGCGTACAACCCGAATCGGGGGTGTGGCTGGGTACACCCCCGGCGAGGCGCGTCGCCACGCTCCTCACCACTTCACCGGCGGGCACCGCGCTCGGGGGCCACTGACCGCCGCGCCGGGCCCGAGCCGCGTACGCCATCCGTCCTGTGCGGGATAATCCGCGACGGGACGAATTGTTACGCTGGTGAACATGACCGCCATGACACCCGCCCGCACCGAACCTGACCTCTCGTTCCTGCTGGACCACACGAGTCATGTCCTGCGGACCCAAATGTCCGCCGCGCTGGCCGAGATCGGGCTCACCGCACGCATGCACTGCGTACTGGTCCACGCCCTGGAAGGCGAGCGTACCCAGATCCAGCTCGCCGAGATCGGCGACATGGACAAGACCACGATGGTGGTGACGGTCGACGCGCTGGAGAAGGCCGGCCTCGCGGAGCGCCGCCCGTCCACGACCGACCGGCGGGCCCGGATCATCGCGGTCACGGAGGAAGGCGCGCGGGTCGCGCAGCGGAGCCAGGCGATCGTCGACGGTGCGCACGCGGCGGCGCTCGACGCGATCCCCGAGCGGGAGCGCGCGGTCTTCCTGAGCGTCCTTGAGCGGCTGACCAGCGGGTATCTGTCGACTCCTGTCGAGAATCCGCAGCAGGTGAGGCGGGCTCGGCAGCGCGCGTAAGCCCTTTGAAGGCGTCCAGGCTGAAGGCATCCAGCATCGATCCAATAAGGATCGTCTACTACGGGACTATCTGCTACGGTCACTCCTGTCGCCCTTTCGGACAGGAGACTTCGCATGTCTGCGCTCGGCACCCCCTCCGCCCCTTCCGCCCCTTCCACCCCTCTCGCACCAGCCGCACAAGCGGCACCGTCGGCCCGCTCGCGCCAGCTCGCCCTCGCCGTGATCGCTTCCTCGATGCTGATGATCATCTTGGACGGCAGCATCGTCACCGTGGCCATGCCCGCCATCCAGGACGACCTGGGCTTCACACCAGCAGGTCTGAGCTGGGTGGTGAACGCGTACCTGATCTCGTTCGGCGCACTGCTGCTGCTCGCGGGGCGCCTCGGTGACCTCATCGGCCGCAAGCGCATGTTCGTCGCCGGCACGGCCGTATTCACCGGCGCCTCGCTGCTGGCGGGCGTGGCCACCAGCCCGGCGACCCTGATCGCGGCGCGTTTCCTCCAGGGCGTCGGCAGCGCGATGGCGTCCGCCGTGGGGCTCGGCATCCTCATCACGATGTTCACCGATCCGCGCGAACGAGCCAAGGCCATAGCCGTCTTCAGCTTCACCGGCTCGGCCGGGGCGTCGATCGGGCAAGTGCTCGGCGGCGTGCTCACCGACACGCTCAGCTGGCACTGGATCTTCATGATCAACCTGCCGATCGGGATCGCCGCGGTGCTGATCGCCGTCCCCGTACTGCCCACCGACCGCGGTCTCGGCCTGGCGGCGGGGGCTGACCTCACCGGCGCGCTACTCGCCACGGCAGGGCTGGTGTTGACCATCTACACGGTCATCAAGGTCGAGGACCACGGCTGGCTCTCCGCACCCACGGTGGGCCTGGGCGCGGTGGCCGTCGCGCTGTTGGGCGCGTTCGTCGTACGCCAGACCAAGGCGCGCACCCCGCTCATGCCCCTGCGGATCTTCCGCTCGCGCAATGTCACGGGCGCCAACGTGGTCCAACTGCTCATGCTGGCCGCGCTGTTCTCGTTCCAGATCATGGTGGCGCTATACCTCCAGAACGTGCTCGGCTACGACGCGGCGGAGACCGGCATCGCGATGCTCCCGGCGGCCGTTGTCATCGGGGCGGTCTCGCTGGGTGTTTCGGCGCGCGTCAACGCGCGGTTCGGCGAACGGAACGTGCTGCTCGCGGGGTTGCTGCTGCTGATCGCACTCCTCGCGCTGCTCACCCGCGTACCGGTACACGCGAACTACGTCACCGACGTCCTCCCGCTGATGCTGCTGGCAGCGGGCTTCGGGCTGGCGCTGCCGGCGCTGACGACGCTCGGCATGTCCGGGGCGAAGGAGACCGACGCGGGGCTCGTCTCGGGGGTGTTCAACACCACCCAACAGATCGGTATGGCGGTGGGCATCGCCGTCCTGTCCACCCTCGCGGCGTCCCGCACGAAAGGTCTGCTGACGGCAGGGGACAGCCGTCGCGAGGCGCTGACCAGCGGCTACCACCTGGCGTTCACGGTGGGGGCGGGGCTGCTGGTGGCGGCGTTCGTTGTGGCGGTGGCGGTGTTGCGGAAGACGGAACGGAAGGACGTCGCGTCATGAGGGAAGAGGCGGAGCGGGTGCGGGTGCCGGGGGCGGGGCCGGGGCGGGAGTTGGGGCCGGAGCCGGGGTCGGGGCGAGGGTCAGGGCGGGGGTCGGGTCGGGG
>NZ_JTIY01000001.1:2672106-2673805 GCF_000818175.1 Streptomyces sp. AcH 505 | reverse complement strand
GGGTCAGGGCGGGGGTCGGGGTCGGGGCGGGGGTCAGGGCCGGAGCCGGAGTCAGGGCCAGGGCCGGACCCAGGGAGGAGGCTGGGCACCGGGCCGGGGCCGCGTGCTCTCACGGACGACGAGTCGTCCACGCTCCTGGGTGCACAACAATTCGGCGTACTGGCGAGCGTCCGACGCACGGGTCATCCCCACCTGTCCACCGTCGCCTACCACTGGGACGCGGCGGAGCGCGTCGTACGTATCTCCACAACGGCCGACCGCCTCAAGGTCCGCCAACTGCGGCACGATCCGCACACCGCACTGCATGTGCAGGGGCCGGACGTCATGTCGTTCGCCGTGGCGGAGGGCGAGGCGGAGGTGACGGAGGCGTCGGCCGTGGCAGGCGACGAGGTCGGCAGGGAACTGCTGTCCCTGACGCCGGGCTTCACCGACCCGGCGGACGAGAGGCAGTTCCTTGAGCAGATGGTGACAGACCGTCGGACGGTGATCAGGATCCGGGTCTCGCGCCTGTACGGAACAGCGCTGGACGTGGCCGCCGGTGCCGAATAATCGACCGGATGACTACTCCTCCGAGCTGGGGGCGCGCGGAGCGCCTTGACGCCGACACCCTGGTGGCGGCCCTGTACGACGAGACCGGCGTACGCCTCACCGTGGAGGGCCCCTGCCCGGGAGGCCAGGTCGGCGCCGCGTACGTACGCCGGCCGGACGGCCACCGGTCCGTCCTGAAGTGGCGCCCCCACACGACGGTGGCGGAGGTACGGTCCGGCCCGCTCGCGGTCAGCGAGATCCTGCACGCGGACGGATTCCCCTGCCCGGCGACGGAGTTGGCCGCGCAGGTCGGCCACGCGGCCGTCATGGTGCAGGAGTTGTTGCCCGGCACGACGATGGACGGCCTCGACCACCACGGCCTGGACCAAGCCCTGTCACTCAACGAGGCACTGACCGGCCGCCTCGCCGACCACCCCGGGATCCCACAACTGCCGCTGTATCTGCGGTCCGACGGTCCGGGCTACTGCCTGCACGAACCGCTACGCCGGCACAGCGCCCGGGGCGCGGCGCTGGAGCGCCGCATCGTGGCGGTGGGAGGCGAGTACCCCGACCGGCTGCCGGGGTCCGACGCGGTGCACAACGACTTCCACCCGGGCAACTTCCTGGCCGAGGACGGCGAGATCACTGGCGTCATCGACTGGGACGGCGCGGCCCGCGGCGACCGCCGCCTCGACCTGGTGACCCTACGCTTCGGCCTCCACGGCGCGCGGGGCGCCGCAGGGGTGGCGGCCCGCCTGGACGCGCTCCTGGACACGCTCCCCCCGGAGGTACTACGCCCGTCGTGGGCGCACATGAGCCTCCGCATGACGGACTGGGCAATCAGACACTTCCCCCCGGCGGAGGTGGAGACGTGGCTGAACCTGGCGGAGCGCGGCGTGTAGGTCGGGGGCGGGCGGAGGACTCCACGGCCCAGGCCCGGGAGTGGTGGGGCCGGCTTGCCCGGGTGCGGGTGCCGCGCGGCAGTTGCGTGGGGGGACTCGGCCCGGCTCGGCGTCCGCCCCCGCCGGGTATCGGTTGCGACTCATGCCCCGCTGGTCACTGAGGGTGGGGCGGGTGCGGGTCAGGGCGGCATGGGCCGGGAGCTGTGCGGGCCGGAGCTTTTAGGCGGTCGGAGGGCCGCCCCTGAGGTTTGAGTGTCGCGGCTCCGGTC
>NZ_JTIY01000001.1:2671093-2671818 GCF_000818175.1 Streptomyces sp. AcH 505 | reverse complement strand
GGGGCGGGTGTGACCGGGGTGGCGGGGGATGGCCCGTGGGACGGCGGTCGGGCGTCTTTTGCGTCCCCTGTTGCGTTAGACGCACCACGGTGCGCACCAGGCTCCGATTCCGGCCCGGGGCTGGATGTTCTGTGCGGCCCGTGGGGTGGATGTGGCGAGAGTGCCCGGTGAGACAACCGTCCGGCGCCCTATGCGTGGGGAGTTGCACTCCATGCGCTGCAGAGCGCACCAAGGCGGTGCGGAGTCTCGTCCGGCGGAGGGATGGGCCGCTGCCGAGGCCCCGGCGGCCTTCTGTCCCGGAGCGGAACCAGGCTGCGGCAAGGGCCCTGCTGCCCACATCCCATAAGCCCACCCCTGCCCACCAGTCACACCCGCCCCACGCCCACTCCCCTTCTCCGTCCTGATGCGCCGGATGGCGCGTCTAACGCAACACGGGACGCAAAAGATGTCCGATAGCCGCCTCACAAATAATCCCCCGCCACCCCAGTCACACCCGCCCCACCCACCGGCTGTTGCCCCGGCCCAACTACCCCTGCCGGGGCGCCCTCCCGCCCCATCACCCACCCCCAGTGACCAGCGGGGCATGAGTCTCAGCCGATACCCGGCCTGGGTGGACGCCGAGCCGGCCGAGTCCCCCCATGCAACTGCCGCGCGGCACCCGCACCCGGGCAAGCACCTGTCACCACTCCCGGGCCTGGCCCGTGGAGCCCCCCGGCCGCCCCCCC
>NZ_JTIY01000001.1:2653788-2670308 GCF_000818175.1 Streptomyces sp. AcH 505 | reverse complement strand
GGCGCAGCCGACGCGACGAAGGAGCGCCCCTTGACGCCCGGACCGCAACCGCGACACTCAACAGAAAGGGGCGGCCCTCCGACCAGCTAACTTCCGGGCCGCACAGCACCCGGCCCATGCGCTCTGACCCAGACCAGCGGGGCATGAGTCTCAGCCGCTACCCGGCGGGGGCGGACGCCGAGCCGGGCCGAGTCCCCCCATACAGCTGCCGCACGGCACCTGCCCCGGTCTGGTCCGTGGAGCCCCCCGCAGGGCGGACTCCCAGCCCGAGCCGCGACCGCGAACGCTCGACCGTAAGTGGGCCCGCGGCCCTTCGTTCGGCCGCCTCCCCACCCGCAACCGGCGGCCGTCCTCCCGCGTCATTGGGGCATGAAACAGATCGTCCTCATGTCCGATCCGAAGATCGCCGCCATAGCCGTGGCCGAGTGTCACGAGCCGCTTGTCGACGTGCGGTCGCGCGGTGTGCTGCTTGTCGATCTGCGGGAGACCGAGGGGGCTGGGGCGGATCCCGCGTATTTTCCTGGCTCCTTCGCGTATCTGCGCGAAGGCGTCCACGCGCGGCTCGTTCGGGCTCAGGGGCTTCTGCCCGCCGGCCTCCGGCTGTTGTTCATCGAGGGATACCGGCCCCCGGCGTTGCAGCGCCGGTATTTCGACGGGTACGCGGCGCGGCTGCGGGCCGCCGGGCCTGAGTTGTCCGCGCAGCAGGTGCGGGACTCCGCCAGTCGGTTCGTCTCGCCGCCGGAGATCGCTCCGCACAGCGCCGGCGCCGCCGTCGATCTCACCCTCGCCGCCGCCGACGGGCGGGAGGTCGACATGGGGACGGCCGTGGACGCCAATCCCGAGGTCAGTGAGGGCGCCTGTTACACCGCGGCGGACAACATCACACCCGAGGCACGCGCCAACCGCGAGATCCTGTGCGCCGCCCTGACCTCGGCCGGGCTCGTCAACTACCCCACCGAGTGGTGGCACTGGTCCTACGGCGACCGGTACTGGGCCCTCGCCACCGGCGCGCCGCATGCCGTCTACGGGCCGCTGGAGCACGGGCCGCTGGAGATGCCGGAAGGGGCACACAGCGCATGATCGTCTGGCTGAACGGCACCTGCGGCGCCGGAAAGACCACCACCGCCCGTGAACTCGTCCCGCTCATCCCCGAGTCGCGGATCTTCGACTCCGAGTACGTCGGATACATGCTCCAGCACGTGCTGGACACCGTTCCCCACGACGACTTCCAGGAGTGGACGCCCTGGCGCGGCCTCGTCGTCGAGACCGCGGCGCAGCTGCTCGACTACGTCGGCGGCACTCTCGTCGTCCCGCAGACGGTGCTCGTCGAGCAGTACTGGACGGAGATCAGAACCGGCCTGGAGAAGCGGTCGATCCCCGTGCATCACTTCGTGCTGCACACCGAACGCGACACCCTCGTCCACCGCATCGACACCGACGCCAAGGAGGAGAGCCGGAACGCGGGGCCGTGGCGGCACAAGCACCTCACCCCGTACGAGGAGGCCCTGCCCTGGCTGCGTGCGGAGGCCACCGTCCTCGACACGACCAGCCGCACACCCGGCCAAGTCGCGCGCGAGATCAGCCGTTTGACGGCGGCCGCAGCGCGGCAGGCAGCGGGCGGCAGTGGACGACGTCCAGGCGGGACACCGCGCGGGTGAGTGCCACATAGAGCCGGTGCGCGCCGCGGGCCTCCGCCTCCGCGACGGCCGCCGGTTCGGCGAGTACGACGTGGTCGTACTCCAGCCCCTTCGCCGCCGTTGCGGGCAGCACCGTCACCCTGGCGGCGTCGGCGCCGAGTTCGCCCGCCGCGGCCGTACGGATGCCGGCGGCGGCGAGGGCCGTACGCAACCGGTCCGCCTCGGCGGTGTCCGCGATGACGCCGATCGAGCCCTCGTACGTGAGCGCGTCCCGTACGGCGTCGGTCACCCCGCCCGCCAGCGATGTCACATGACGGATCGTCAGCTTTCCGTCACGGCGAAGCGAACGAGCCGCCGGTACGTCGACGTCCAGCGTGGCGAGCAGCCGGTTCGCGAGTTCGAGTACCGCTGCGGGGACCCGGAAGCCGACGGTCAGGGGGACGACGGCGGCGTCCGGTTTGCCGAGATGCGCGAGGAGTCGCGGCCAGGAGGTGGCGGCCCACGGGGTGGTGCCCTGCGCGAGGTCGCCCAGCACCGTCAGTGAACCGAACCGCGCACGCCGGGCGATGGCGCGGCACTCCATCGGCGAGAGGTCCTGCGCCTCGTCGATGACGATGTGCCCGTAGCCCTCGGGGTGTTCGGCGAGACCGGCGAGTTCGTCAAGGAGTATGAGGTCGGCTGCGGACCACCCGCGCGCCCTGGCTGCGCGCGTGGTGCGCGCGGCGCCGCGCCCGCGCCTCGGCCGGTGGACGGCGCGTTGCTCGTCGGGCGTGAGGAGGCCGTCGGACCAGCGCGCCGGGTCGTCGAGCACCTCGGCCAGTACCTCCTCGGGCGTGGTCTTCGGCCAGGCGACGTCCAGGTACGCGGTGACGGTGCGCGAACTGCTCACCCGTTGCGCCCACTTCGCCGGTTTCGGCCCCGACCGCCGTTCCGCCTGGAGCTGGATCACCCGTACGACGCGGCTGCGCACGCGTTCCCGGCCGACGGCGTACGGCGGTGCCTCCTCGCGCACCTCGGCCACGATCCGCGCCAGTTCGTCCAGGCCGATGCGCCAGCGGTACGAGCCGTCGTGGACGGTCACGGGTTCGGTGGGCGCCGAGACCCGCCCGTACAGGGCCCGGTGCAGCACCTCGGCCATGCGCGCGTCGTGTTTGACGACGGCCGCAGCCGGGGTGTCCGCCGTCTCCACGGGGTGGCGGGCGATCTCGTCGGCGACGGTGGACTGGCGGATCCCGATCTCGCCGAGGGCGGGCAGCACTTCGGCGATGTAGGACAGGAACGTGCGGTTCGGCCCGAGGATCAGCAGGCCGCTGCGGCGGATCCGCTGCGGGTAGGTGTAGAGGAGGTACGCGGCGCGGTGCAGGCCGACGGCGGTCTTTCCAGTGCCGGGAGCGCCCTGGACACAGACGGAGTCGGCGAGTTCGGACCGTACGAGTTCGTCCTGCTCGGGCTGGATGGTGGCCGCGATGTCGCGCATCGGGCCGACGCGGGGCCGCTCGATCTCGCCGGTGAGGATGGTGCCGGTGGCTGCGGAGCCACCGACCGCTGCGGAACCACCGACCGTCGCGGACGCACCGACCGTCGCGGACCCGCCGACCGCTGCGGACCCGCCGTCCGCCGTGCCGTCCAACCCGCCGCCTGGCAGCAGCCGTTCGTCTTCGAGGCTGGTCAGATCCTCCGGGTCACCCTTACTCCACGGCGCCCAGCCGAATCTGCGCCGTACGGCCACGCCCTGCGGGTCGGTGGGGCTCGCCCGGTAGAAGGCGCGGGCGACGGGGGCGCGCCAGTCCACCACCAGGGGCGGGGCCGAGGGGTGTTCGGTGATGCGGCGGCGGCCGATGTGGTAGCTCTGACCGCGATGGTTGCCGGTCACGGTCTCTACGGCAGCCTGCCCTGCGGTCGTCCCCGGACCGACCTGCTCCGCGGTCGTCCCCGTACCCGTCTGCGCGAAGTCGAGCCGCCCGAAGAACAGCGGGCTTTCGGGTTCGAGGTGCAACTCCTTGGCGTAGCTGCGCAGATGGCGGCCCAGGACTTCGGCGTCGGCTCCGGAGGCGAAGGCGTTCTCGCCGGTGACGACCTGCTCGTCGGCGTCACTCACCATGCCGAGGTAGGCGGTGCGACAGGTCTCGTGGTAGCTCCGCTCACGGTCGAGAGCGCGGGCAAGATCCCGGTCCGGAGCAGGATCCGGGTCCGGAGCAAGGGCCGGGGCGTGGGCGGGGCCAGGGTCGGGTGCGGTCATTCCGCCAAGAATAACGTAACCAAGTTAAAAGTTTAACTCGGTCACTTTATTTTCCCAGCCCCGTACGCAGCCGCTCGAACGCCACCTCCGCCGCCGCCACCGCGTCCGGATACACCTGCCCGGCCGACTCCCCCGCCGCGATCCGCCGCCAGTTCTCCATCGCGAGGACCCGTAGGACCGCGACGATCTGGCCCGCGTCGAGCCGCCCCTCGATCCCGCCGCCGAGCGCCACGGCCAGCGCATCCTCGGAGCGCTGCTGGTACGCGTACGCCCGCGCGACCAGGCTCGGCGTCCCGTACAGCAGCCGGTGGTACGCGAGCACCTGCTCGTGGTCGTTGAGCCCCGTCACCGGATCGCGCCTGTCGAGCCCCGCGCGGAAGTGGCGCCGCAGCGCTTCGAGCGCGGATACGCCGTCGGGCCGGCCGGCGACGACCCTGGCGGCCTCGTCCTCGTGGTCGGCGACGCGGTGCAGGACGAGGTCTTCCTTCGCGGGAAAGTACCGGAAGAGGGTCGGCTTGGAGACGTCGGCGGCGGCTGCGATCTCGGCGACCGGAACGGCGTCGAAGCCGCGCTCCAGGAAGAGCGCGATCGCCACCTCCGAGATCGCCTCGTAGCGCTGCTGCTTCTTGCGCGCGCGCAGACCGGGCTCGGGGGCGGGGCCGGGACCGAGGTCGGAGCCGACAGCGGCACCGGAGCTGGGACCGGCACCGGAGCTGGAACCGGGAGCCGAGTCAGTCATGGGCCCCCGCATTGCGTACAAGCACCTCGACGCCGCCCATCCGTCCGTCCGTGATCGTCATCCATCCTAGTAATGCCCAGTCCAGTAAGGGCGTAGGACTCCAGTCTGGCGGGCTGCCGCACAGTCCGCCGACGCGTCCCCACCCGCACCGCGTCCGCTAGCGTGCCGCGCCCAGCGCCTGCGTCGTGGCGTGGTAGCGGTTCAGGAGCAGCGGGCGGGCCCAGCGGATCGGCGGCGGGAAGTTGGACAGCATGTCCGGGCGGCCCTGGACCGGGTCCGGGTCCTCCATCAGGCCGATGACCAGGTGCGGCCCGGTGCGCGGGGCGCCGTGCACGACGGCCTTGCGCAGCCGCACGATGTCCGTGTCCGCGACGTACGGCAGCAGCTTCCGCAGGACCGGTTCCTCCAACGCCAGGTGGGCGAGGAGCAGTTCGCCGACCCTGCGGGCCGACGGCAGTGCCGCCTGCGCCGCCGCTGCCCGGTCGGCGCGGTCCGCCCGGTCCCTGCTGCCGTCCAGCGCGGCGAGTGCGTCAACTTCCCTGCTCAGCCTGCGCAGTTCGACGTCGAGCACCAGATGTTCCCGGGTCAGCACGGCCAGTTCGTCGACCGCCGCCGGGCACAGCTCGCGCAGCACCGGCCAGAACAGGTCGTCCTCGATCGTGTGGTGATGATGGACGAACTGGATCATCCAACGTGCCGTCCCCACCAGCGCCTTGACGCCGACCGACTTCTCGTGTGCGAGCCGGTCGAGGGAGCCGGTCACCAGAGCGGTGCCCCGGCGCATGATCGCGTGCACCGCCATCAGCTCGTCGTACATACGCGAGCCTTGGGGCCTCGGTGCTGTTGTGGCCGACATGGTCTGTCCCTTGTCCGTCGGATTCCGACTGCCCGTCGGATCCCGGCTGTTCATCGGATCCCGGCCACCCATCGGATTGCGGCTGCCCGTCGGATCCCTCGTGCCGATCGGGGTCCCGGCCGTCCGCACGATCCCGCGCCGGTTCCGCGATCCCGGACACCCTATCCGGATATCGGACACTTTAGGGGCTTTGCGGCTGTGTGTCCCCCGGTATCCACCCCGTACCGAGAGCGTGGACTCTCGTACCGGGAGCTTGGACCCCCGTACCGAGAGCGTGGACCCCCGCACCGACCACCGGCCGCAGGCGCAGAATGGAGGGCATGACTGAGATCAACGGTTCGATGCCGGATTGGGAGAAGCGCTTCAGGGCGCCTCGCGTATCGCTGCCCGACTGGGCCGAGGACGCACCCGACCGGGCGCTGTTCGTGTCGAACGCGACCGGGACGTACGAGCTGTACGCGTGGGACCGTGCCACCGGGGAGCAGCGACAGGCGACCGACCGGCCGACCGGGACGACGGACGGTGTGCTGTCGCTCGACGGTGAGTGGATCTGGTGGTTCTCCGACACCGACGGGGACGAGTTCGGGGTCTGGATGCGGCAGCCCTTCGGCGGGCAGCAGTCCGCCGACGAGCCGGCCGCCCCCGGCCTCGACCCGTCGTACCCCGCCGGTCTCGCCCTCGGCAGGGACGGCACGGCAGTCGTCGGCCGGTCCACCGACGAGGACGGGTCGACGCTGCACGTCGTACGGCCGGGCGAGGCGCCGCAGGAGATCTACCGGCACCGGGAGTCCGCCGGTGTCGGGGACCTGTCGTACGACGGCTCGCTGCTCGCGATCGAGCACACCGAGCACGGCGACGCCATGCACTCGGCGCTGCGCGTGCTGCGGCTGGACGGCTCCGTCGTCGCCGAACTCGACGACACGGCGGGCGGCACCCGCGAGCTGGGCCTCGAAGTGCTGGGGTTCGCGCCGGTCGAGGGTGACAGCCGGCTGCTCGTCGGCCATCAGCGGCGCGGCCGCTGGGAGCCGGTCGTCTGGAACCCGCTGACCGGTGAGGAGACGGAACTCGCGATCGACCTGCCGGGGGACGTCAGCGCCGAGTGGTATCCGGACGGCTCAGGGCTGCTGATCGTGCACAGCTTCGAGGCGCGCGGCGAGCTGTGGCGGTACGACTTCGCGAAGAGCGCCCTCGTCCAGATCGAGACCCCCGCGGGGTCCGTGTCCGGCGCGACGGCCAGGCCGGACGGGACCGTCGAGTACCTGTGGTCGTCGGCGGCCCGCCCCTCCGAGGTCCGCTCGACGGCGGGCGGTGTCGTGCTCGACGCCCCCGGGTTCGCGGCGCCGCCGTCCGTGCCGGTCGAGGACGCCTGGGTCGAGGGGCCAGGCGGCCGGGTGCACGCGCTGGTGCAGCGGCCGGCCGGCGAGGGTCCCTTCCCGACGGTCTTCGAGATCCACGGCGGCCCCACCTGGCACGACAGTGACGCGTTCGCGGCGGGCCCCGCCGCCTGGGTCGACCACGGATACGCGGTCGTCCGGGTCAACTACCGCGGCTCGACGGGCTACGGGCGCGAGTGGACCGACGCGCTCAAGCACCGGGTCGGTCTGATCGAGCTGGAAGACATCGCGGCGGTACGGGAATGGGCGGTGTCCTCGGGCCTCGCCGACCCGGCGAAGCTGGTCCTGGCCGGCGGGTCGTGGGGCGGCTATCTGACGCTGCTGGGCGTCGGCACCCAGCCGGACGCCTGGGCGGTCGGCCTGGCCGCCGTACCGGTCGCCGACTACGTGACGGCGTACCACGACGAGATGGAGGCCCTGAAGGCGATGGACCGCACGCTGCTCGGCGGTACGCCCGAGGAGGTGCCCGAGCGGTTCGAGGCGTCGTCGCCGCTGACGTACGTGGACGCGGTGCGCGCGCCGGTCTACATCTCGGCCGGGCTCAACGACCCGCGCTGCCCGATCCAGCAGGTGGAGAACTACGTGGACCGGCTGGCCGCGCGCGGCGCGGTCCACGAGGTGTACCGGTACGACGCGGGGCACGGCTCGCTGGTGGTGGAGGAGCGGATCAAGCAGGTACGGCTTGAGCTGGACTTCGCCGGCCGGCACCTCCGGTAGGCGGCCTGCCCAGGAGAAGCAGGAGAAGCAGGAGAAGGAAGAAGGGCGGGCGGCCCCCCGGCCGTCCGCCCTTCCGCTTTGTGAGCCGACTGCCGGGTGCCGGATGTCGGCTGCCCGACTCTCGGCTGCCCGGCAGTCGGCTGCCGCGCTCCTGGCTGCCCGGCTGTTGGCTGCCGCGCTCCCGGCTGCCCGGCTGCCCGGCTGCCGGATTACGTGACGGTCCCCAGCCCCGTCGTGCCCGGCCCCGTCGTCCTCAGCCCAGTAAGGTCCAGCCTGCTCAGCCGCGCCGGGTCCGCCAGGATGTCGATCTCGGTGATCTTTCCGTCCCTGACGACGAAGGCCGCCAGCGACAGCGGACGTTGCTGCGCGTCGACCGCGACCAGGCCAGGGGCGCCGTTGACGAGCACCGGCCGGGTGACCTGGGCGAGCCGCCGGAAGGTGAGCGCCTGCTCGCTCACGGCGCGCGCCCCGCGCACCACCTTCGACGCCCACGCGCCCGCGGCCGGCGCACCCACCCCCGCCGCATCTCCCGCCGGCGCGTCTCCCGTCGGCCCGCCGACGTCGACCCGCAGCACCACGTCCGGGTCGAGGAGGGCCAGCAGCCCCTCGAAGTCGCCGCCGCGTGAGGCGGCGAGGAACGCGTCCACCACCTCACGTCCGCGCGCCGGGTCCGACTCCGGGGCCTGGGCCGGTTCGCTCCCCGTCCCCCGCACCCGGCGGCGGCCCCGGCTCGCGAGCTGGCGCGCCGCCGCAGGGGTGCGGTCCACGATGGGCGCGATCTCGTCGAACGGCATGCCGAACATGTCGTGCAGGACGAACGCGAGCCGCTCGGCGGGCGGCAGCGCTTCGAGCACCACCAGCAGCGCGAGACCGACCGAGTCCGCCAGCAGCGCCTCGTGCTCGGGATCGGCGCCCTCCGTACCGCTGACGATCGGATCGGGGACGTACACGTCCAGCGGATCCTCCCGGCGCGACCTGCGCGTACGAAGCATGTCCAGGCACACCCGCCCGACGACCGTCGTCAGCCAGCCGGTCAGATTCTCGACCTTCCGGGTGTCGCTCCCGCTGAGCCGCAGCCACGCCTCCTGTACGGCGTCGTCGGCCTCGCTCAGCGAGCCGAGCATCCGGTAGGCCACGGCCCGCAGATGGGCGCGGTCTGCCTCGAAGCGCTCCGCCAGGAATACCTCGTCCTCTGCCACCTCGTTGTCCTCCACACAGACATGACGGACGCCGACCCGAGAATGTGACATGTGCGCGCCGACGCGGCGTCGGGAAAGGGACCCGGGCCCGGACCACGGGCGGGCGCTGCGTACCGTGGAGGTGTGTACCGGTTCCTGCTGACCCCCCGTTGGTGGGGGATCAATGTCTTCACGCTGCTGGCGATCCCCGTCTGTATCTTCATGGGGACCTGGCAGCTCAGCCGGTTCGAGGACCGCGTCGCCAGCCACGACGCCGCCGAGAACCGCCCGGACCCGGCGAGCCGCGCGGCGGAGCCGCTGGCCTCGCTGCTGCCCGTCGACCAGAACACCTCCGGGCGGCACGCCGAGGCAAGGGGCCGTTACGCCCAGCAGTTCCTGGTGCCCGACCGGCAACTGGACGGCAAGGACGGCTCGTACGTCCTGACGATGCTGCGCACCGACGGCGGCAAGGCCCTGCCCGTCGTACGCGGCTGGCTGCCCGCCGGCCGGCGCGCGCCCGCGCCCCCGAAGGGCGAAGTGAGCGTGACGGGCGCGCTCCAGGCGTCCGAGACCACCGGCAGCGACGGGGTGCGGGCGGGCGGCGGGCTGCCGGCCGGGCAGATCGGCATGATCAGCGCGGCTTCGCTGGTCAACGTCGTGCCGTACGGCGTCTACGACGCGTGGATCACGGTGAGCCGGTCGTCCGACGGGCTGCGGGCCGTGCCGGCCGCCGCGCCGCAGAACACCGGGCTCGACCTCAAGGCGTTCCAGAACCTGGGGTACACCGGCGAGTGGTTCGTCTTCGCGGGCTTCGTGCTCTTCATGTGGTTCCGGCTGCTGCGCCGTGAGGCGGAGGCGGCGAAGGACCACGCGCTGGGCCTGGACCTCGGTGCGGGTCCCGATCCGGGCCCTGATCCTGACGACACCGGCGACACGGACAGCACCGACGACACCCACAGCACCGAAGACCGCGACGGCAGCGACGACACCCACGGCACCGACGGCTCAGAACCCGACCGTCACGAGGCGTCCAGGACGCCCGTCTTGTAGATCGTGCCCGCGCACGCGTTGGGGATCTCCGCCTCGGCGATCGGCTCGCCCGGCGCCGCCGAGTGCTCCACCATCACCGTGCCCGGCTCCGTACCGCCGTCGTCCCTGCCGCCGAGCTGGCTCGTCACCGCGGCGGTGTTCGCCGTCCCGCCGCCGGAGCCGCCTCCCGTACCCGCACCCGGGTCCGTGACCGGTCCGGGGCCCGTGCCGCCGTCGGAGCCGCCGACCGCGCCGTTGTTCTCGCCACCGCCGCCCGCCGGGCCGTCCGTCGACTGGGAGGGGTCGGGGGACTCGTTCTGCGTGGGACAGGTGTCGGACGGCACCCAGGCGAACTTCACCTCGTACGCCGTGGCGGGTGCCAGCAGGAGCGTCGTGGTCTGCTGGGAAGGGGCGGGCAGCTGGGTCGCCGCGTCGCCCGAAGCGTGCTCCACGACATTGATCTTGCTGGCGTCGGCGGCGCCGCCCGCCTTGAAACCGATCGCCCCCGCGCCGCTGACCGCGCAGTCGCTGCTGGAGACGTTGGACACGCGGAAGGTGCCGTAGACCGTGCCGTTGGCCTCCGGCGGGCCCGCCTCGGCGACGGTGACGGCGAGCTGGCTCGGCTCACAGGTCGGCGAGTCGACGGCGAAGCTGTCCGCCGGGCCCGTGCTGTCGTCCGTACCGTTGCTCGCCGCGCCCGAAGCGGCTTCGTCGCCCGGGGAGAGCGTGCTGGACGGATCGCCGTCACCGGAGGGATCGTCGTCCGTGGGCTGCCCCGACTGCTTCTCGGTTCCTGCGGAGTCGGTGCCGGGGCCCGTACCGCCCTGCGTCTCGTCGTGTCCCGCGTTGACGGAACGGCCGTTCGACGTGCCGCCCGAGTTGGCGACATGGATGAACGCGGGGATCGCGGTACCGCACAGCAGGACGGCGGCGACGGCGCCGACGACGGCCTGGCGCTTCCTGGCCCGCCGGTTGGGCACGGCCGTACGCAGGTGTTGCAGCGCGTCCTCGGACGGCTCCAGGTCCTGTACGGCGGTGTGGAACAGCAGGCGCAGCGCCGACTCGTCGGCTTCGGTCCCACCGAGTCCGATGGTGCTGACGCCGCTCACGCTGCGGACGCGGGTCCCGTCCGCGCGGTCCGCGGCACTGCCGTCACTGCCGTCACTGCCGTCACCGCTGGCACTGTCGCCGCTGCCGTCACCGCCGTCGCGACTGTCACCATCGGCGGCAGCGGCGTTCCCGGCAGCGTCGGCGCCGGGGTCTTCGACCTGGCTGGCCGCATCGGCCTCCGCGTTCGCACGCCCGTCAAGGCCGCTCGGCTCTTTCTCCGGCCCGTTGTCCACTGTTCCGTTCCTACTCGCGTCATCCAGCGGCCCGTCAGGACCCTCGGGCCCGTTCCTGCTGTGGCCACTCATGTCGTGGCCTCCATGGCGACGCGGAGCGCCGCTATGCCCCGCGAGCCGTACGCCTTCACGGAACCCAGGGATATCCCGAGCGTCTTGGCGACCTGCGCCTCGGTCATGTCGGCGAAGTACCGCAGGACCAGCACCTCTCGCTGCCTGCGTTGCAGCCCGCGCATCGCCTTGATCAGCGCGTCCCGCTCCAACTGGTCGTAAGCACCCTCCTCGGCGCTCGCCATGTCCGGCATCGGCTTGGACAGCAGCTTGAGTCCGAGGATGCGGCGGCGCAGCGCCGAGCGGGAGAGGTTCACCACCGTCTGCCGCAGATACGCCAGCGTCTTCTCGGGTTCGCGCACGCGGTTGCGCGCGGAGTGCACCCGGATGAAGGCCTCTTGGACCACGTCCTCGCAGGAGGCCGTGTCGTCGAGCAGGAGCGCGGCGAGACCCAGCAGCGACCGGTAGTGGGCGCGGTAGGTCTCGGTGAGGTGATCGACAGTGGTGCCTGCGGCCATCGTGTCGTCAGCACCGTCGCGTTGGGACGGTATGTGCGTGGGCCGGGCGGCGGGCACAGGAGCGATCACCGGCATACCGCCGGCCGGGCGGGGCCGCCGGAGCGGGCGCACCGTAGCACCGCGTACGGGGCTGAGCACGGGGCCGATCGCGCCGCGTACCGGGCCGATCGCGCCGCGTACGGGGCCGATAGCCGTGATGTCGAGAACCTCTGCTGCCACGCCTGTTTGACACACTTCCCCCCGTCAGGGTTGTACGCGCACGTCGCGGCATTTGACGCTGCACCCTTTGGCCCCATGTGCACCCGATCTCCCCCAATGCCCCATATTTGCGTCACCGAACGGGGTGACCGCATAGACGCTTTGCCGCCGCCCGGCGGTTGCAGCGCTTACACAGAAAGGCCGGTCTGCATCGTCGGACACGACGACGTCCCAGTTCAAGTGGTACAGACCAGCGATTTGCTCACAGGGCGTGCACAGATCCTACAAAGAGTTCCGAAAGGCCTTACGCCGTCGTGCCGGTGACGTTCAGCCGGTGGGCCTGGTGGCCCGTTCGGCCGCCACGGCCTCGGCGATCTGCGCGATGTTCAGCGCGGCGCCCTTACGGAGGTTGTCGCCGCAGACGAACAGCTCAAGTGCCCTCGGATCGTCCAGACTTCGGCGGACCCGGCCCACCCAGGTCGGGTCCGTGCCCACCACGTCGGCGGGGGTCGGGAAGTCGCCCGCCGCCGGGTTGTCGAAGAGCACGACGCCCGGTGAGGTCGCCAGGATCTCGTGCGCCCTGTCCACCGTCACCTCGTGCTCGAAACGGGCGTGCACGGCGACCGAGTGCGTCGTGATCACCGGCACCTGGACGCAGGTGGCCGTCACCGCCAGTTCGGGCAGGTCCAGCACCTTGCGGGTCTCCTGCCGGATGCCCGTCTCCTCGGACGACCAGCCGCCGTCCTGGAGCGTGCCGGACCACGGCACCACGTTGAGCGCGAGCGGCCCGGAGAAGGGCCCTGTGGTGTCGCCGACGGCGCGCCGCACATCGCCGGGGTTCGTGCCCAGCTTCGTACCGGCCACGACCGACAGCTGGCCGCGCAGCGCGTCCACGCCGTCCTGCCCCGCCGCGCTGACCGCCTGGTACGAGGAGACGACCAGCTCGCGCAGGCCGAACTCGGCGTGCAGCGCGCCCACGGACACGATCATGGCGAGCGTCGTGCAGCCGGGGCTGGCGATGATGCCGCGTGGCCGGGACCTGACGGCGTGCGGATTCAGCTCCGGCACGACCAGCGGGACCTCGGGGTCCGCACGGAAGGCCGCCGAGTTGTCCACGACGACGGCGCCCTTGGCCGCCGCGATCGGCGCCCAGTGGGCGGCCACCGCGTCCGGTACGAGGAAGAGGGCGACGTCGACGCCCTCCAGCGCCTCTTCCGTCAGCCCGAGCACCTCGGTCTGCTCGCCCCGTACGGACAGCTTGCGGCCGTCCGTACGGGGTGAGGCGATCAGCCGGATGTCGCCCCAGACGTCGGCGTGCTGGGACAGGATCTGGAGCATGACGGCGCCGACAGCCCCGGTCGCACCGACGACCGCGAGTGCCGGCCTGCCGGTCATCGTCCGCTGCCCCCGTAGACAACGGCCTCGTCGGAGTCGCTGTCGAGCCCGAAGGCGGTGTGGACGGCGCGTACGGCCTCGCTCACCTCGTCGGCGCGCGTGACCACGGAGATCCGGATCTCGGACGTCGAGATCAGCTCGATGTTCACCCCGGCGTCGGACAGCGCCTCGAAGAACCCGGCCGTGACGCCCGGGTTGGTCTTCATACCGGCGCCGACGAGCGAGATCTTGGCGATCTGGTCGTCGTAGCGCAGCGAGGTGAAGCCGACGGCCGCCTTCGTACGCTCCAGCGCGTCGACGGCCTTGCGGCCCTCGGTCTTGGGGAGCGTGAACGAGATGTCGGTCAGCCCTGTCGCGGCCGCGGAGACGTTCTGCACGACCATGTCGATGTTGATCTGGTTGTCGGCGATGGCGCGGAAGATCTTCGCGGCCTCGCCCGGCTTGTCGGGGACACCGACGACCGTGATCTTCGCCTCGGAGGTGTCATGGGCGACACCGGAGATGATGGCCTGCTCCACCGTGCGGTCCCCTTGTGGCTCGTTGCTGACCCACGTGCCCTGCAGTCCCGAGAAGGACGAGCGGACATGGATCGGGATGTTGTAGCGGCGTGCGTACTCCACGCACCGGTGCAGCAGCACCTTGGAGCCGGAGCTGGCGAGCTCCAGCATGTCCTCGAAGGAGATCCAGTCGATCTTCTGGGCCTTCTTGACGACCCGGGGGTCGGCGGTGAAGACGCCGTCCACATCTGTATAGATCTCGCAGACCTCGGCGTCCAGGGCCGCGGCGAGCGCGACGGCCGTGGTGTCCGAGCCGCCACGGCCCAGCGTGGTGATGTCCTTCTTGTCCTGGGACACGCCCTGGAAGCCCGCGACGATGGCGATGTTGCCCTCATCGAGCGCCGTACGGATCCGGCCCGGCGTGACATCGATGATGCGCGCTTTGTTGTGGACCGAGTCGGTGATGACACCCGCCTGGCTGCCGGTGAAGGACTGGGCCTCATGGCCCAGATTGGCGATCGCCATGGCCAGCAGCGCCATGGAGATACGCTCTCCCGCGGTCAGCAGCATGTCGAACTCACGCCCGGCAGGGATCGGCGATACCTGCTCGGCGAGATCGATCAACTCGTCCGTCGTGTCACCCATCGCCGACACCACGACGACCACCTGATGGCCGGTCTTCTTGGCGTCCACGATCCGCTTGGCGACCCGCTTGATGCCCTCGGCATCGGCTACGGAGGAGCCTCCGTACTTCTGCACGACAAGGCCCACGTGCGCTCCTCGCTCGATCCATTTGATGCGGTCGTCTCAGTTTAACGAGCGGCCGCACGACGCCTCTGATGTATCACATGATGAGATGTCCCGCTCACTCCGTGATCACCGGACGCCGCATGCGGCCGCTCGGACGGTATCCATGCCCCGGCTCACGTCACACACACGAAACGTAAGCCACGTCACAGCCGTGCCGGGCACAATGGAAGGTGTCCGGACCCCCGCCTCGGATCCCCCGGCTCGGACCTGGGCGCCCGGAGCCCGACAAGGGCGGCCAGGGCCGCCGGTGAGGATTGTGATGCGGAAAATCGTCCTGCAGATGTCGGTGTCCCTCGACGGGTTCTTCGAGGGGCCCGAGCGGCAGATCGACTGGCACATGGTCGACGAGGAGCTGGCCGCCCATTTCAACGACGAGCTGCGGACCATGGGCGGCTTCCTGGACGGGCGGATCACCTGGGAGCTGATGGCGTCCTACTGGCCCACCGCCGACGCCGACCCCGACAGCAGCCCGGCGACGGCCGAGTTCGCGCGGATCTGGCGGGACATGCCGAAGGTCGTCTACTCCACGACGCTGGACCATGCCGACTGGAACACCACCGTCGAGCGGGAGGTCGATCCCGACGCGGTCCGGGCCCTCAAGGCGCAGCCGGGCGGTGACCTCGCCGTCGGCGGGGCGCGGCTGGCGGAGGCCTTCCGGCAGTACGACCTGATCGACGAGTACCGCATCTATGTGCACCCGGTCCTCATCGGGCGGGGCACCCCGCTGTTCCGTCCTTCGGACGCGGCGGTGACCGAGCTGCGGCTGAGCGAGACGCGGACCTTCGGGAACGGGGTCGTGCTGCTGCGGCACGAGCGACTCACGTGACGCCTGGGAGACGGGCCGGTCGCTGTGCGGGGAGACCGGCCGGCGGACCTGGCGGCGGACCCGTCGGCGGGCCGGGCGGCGGACTCGTCGGCGGGCCGGTCGCCGGACTCGTCGCCGGACCGGAGAGCGCTCTCCGCCCGCTGTAAAGTGCAGCCATGAAAAGAGAGTCGGACGCGCAGGCCGGCGGGCCCACGCTGGAGGATGTGGCGCGGGCCGCAGGAGTGTCGCGGGCGACCGTCTCGCGGGTCATCAACGGCATCCGCAACGTCGACCCCGCGATCCAGCAGACCGTGCGCCAGGCCGTCGCCGCCACTGGGTACGCGCCGAACCGCGCCGCCAGATCGCTCGTCACCCGGCGCGCCGAGATCATCGCCCTGGTGGTGTCAGGGGCGGGCGACGCCTCGGAGGCCGGCCAGAACGCCTTCGCCTCACGGGTGTTCGCCGACCCGTTCTTCGGCCGGGTGGCCAGCGGCGTCATCGGCTATCTGCGGCCCCGCTCCATGCATCCGGTGCTGATGTTCGCCGAGACCTCGGCCGCCCGTGAGCAGGTCGTCAACTTCCTGCGGCAGGGCAGCGCCGACGGCGCGCTGATCGTCTCCACGCACGCCGAGGACCCGCTGCCCGCGATGGTCGCCGAAGCGGGCCTGCCCGCCGTGCTGTTCGCCCGCCCCGCCGGCCGCGTACCGATCAGTTACGTGGACCTCGCGCACCAGGACGGCGCGCGACTGGCCACCGAGCATCTGCTGGCGCGCGGCTGCCGGCGGCTGGTGACGATCGCAGGACCGCAGGACGTCGCGGCGGGCCACGACCGGCTGACCGGCTTCCAGGACGCGATGGCGCGGCACGGCTACCCGTACACCCCGGTGGCCGAGGCGGACTTCACGCTGCGCGGCGGCGAGGAGGCGATGGCCGCCCTGCTCGCGCAGGAGCCCGACCTGGACGGTGTGTTCGCCGCCAACGACCTGATGGCGCAGGGCGCTTGCGTGGTGCTGCGCGAGCGCGGCCGACGGGTCCCCGAGGACGTCGCCGTCGTCGGCTTCGACGACAGCTCGGTGGCGGCCGCCGCCCGGCCGGCGCTGACCACCGTGCGGCA
>NZ_JTIY01000001.1:2643746-2653763 GCF_000818175.1 Streptomyces sp. AcH 505 | reverse complement strand
GGAGCACATCGAGCGCCAGGACCGGGCGGTGACGTCGGTCATCTTCGAACCGGAGCTGGTGGTACGGGAGTCGGCCTGAGCCGTACGTGCGTACGCCGGTGCCCGGGACCACCTCGGTCCCGGGCACCGGCGGTACGGCTCACTCACGCGTACGGCTCGGTCAGGCGGCCGCCGCCGCGAGCGCCGATCTGCGGCGGGCCGTGAACACCCGGTCGAGCGCCAGCGCCCCCGGCCCGGTGAACACGATGAGCAGGAACGCCCAGCAGAAGAACACCGGCAGCTCGCCACCGTTCTCCAGCGGGAACAGCCCGCGCGCCTGATGGACGTCGAAGTAGGCGAACGCCATCGATCCCGAGTTCACCAGGGCCGCTGCCCTGGTACCGAGACCGAGCAACACCAGCGTCCCGCCGACGAGTTGGATGACGGCCGCGTACCAGCCCGGCCACTCACCCGCGGGCAGCGGGCCCATGCCCAGGATCCCGAAGAGCGACGACGCACCATGGCAGACGAAGAGCAGGGCGACGACGATACGGAACAGACTGAGCGTGTAGGGCTGAGCCTGGTCGAGGCGTGTGTTCATGAGAGGTCAACTCCTCGGCAGATCAGTGGTAGACGCCGAACTCGTAGAGCGAGTACCCGTAGCCCGTACCGCGCGCCGTGCCCAGCAGCCGGACGTAGCGTCCCGTGCCGTTGACGTCGATGTCGTCCACGTTGCCGTTGCCGTCCGTCACCGACTTGACCGTCGTCCAGTTCTGCCCGTCGTCGGACGTCTGGATGTCGTACCCCTTCGCGTACGCCGACTCCCACGCGAGCTGCACGTGGTTGAAGCTCGTCGAGGTGCCCAGGTCGACCTGGAGCCACTGCGGGTCGGCCCACTCGCTCGACCAGCGGGTGCCGAGGTTTCCGTCCACGGCGTCGGCGGCCGTGCACGGGCAGCCGCCCGTCGGGTCGGTCTGGAAGGTCGAAGCGGTGGCGGGCTTGCCCTGCGCGACGTTCGTACCGGCCGGCTTCGGGGCCACGACCTTCAGGGACTTGGTCTCGATGCCGACGTTGCCCTTACCGTCGGTGGCCTTCACATAGACCTTGTAGACGCCGATCTTGTCCGGCACCTTCGCGGTCAGTGTGCCGTTGCCGTGGTCGGTGGTCGCTGCGGGGACGAGCCCCTTGTCACCGTCGATGTAGTTGCTGCTGAAGAGGAGTTGGTAGGTGATCTGGTCACCGTCCGGGTCGGTCGTCTTCGTGCTGACCGTCACGTCGGAGCCTGCAGCCACTCCGTCGGTGGCGCCGTTGACGACCATGTCCGTGATGCGCGGCGGGGTGTTGTCACCGGCCGTGTTGCCGCCGTACGCCTGCTTCACCGCGTAGTACGACAGTCGCTTCAGACCGTCGGGCAGCAGGTTGAACCACACACCGCCGAAGTCGTTCTCCGTGCCGTAGTGGAACATCGTCGCGCCGAGCGCCACACCCTGGTGTCCGGTGATGCAGCTCCACGCCTTGGTGTACCCCTCGGCCTTCTGCACGTCGGTGGGCTCGTCGGGCACGCCGTTCGCGTCGTCCGGCACCTCCCACTCACCGGCCGGACCCGTCTCGGTGACGATGTACGGCTTGGTGTAACCGCCCTGCTCCCAGGTGTTCTTGATGTCGCAGACGGCGTTGTAGGAGTTGACCGCGTACAGGTCGAGGTCGGGCGCGTTCTTCTTGTAGTACGGCCAGGCGCCGGTCCACGCGTCGGTCGAGGTCACCGGGTGGTTCGGGTCGACGGAGTGGATCTTCTTCGCCACGTCGTTGACGAAGGTGGTGTACGCGTCGCGCTGCCGCTCCAACTCGTCGCCGCTGTAGCAGTTCTGCAGGCCGAGCACGGACTCGTTGCCGACGTTCCACATCAGGACGCCGGGGTTGTCCTTGTAGGTGTCGACCCACTTGGGGAACTCGGCGAGCATGTCGTTCTTGTACGTGGTGTCCGTCAGGTAGTTGACACAGCCACCGGCACCGGGACCACCGCCCGGCTGCAGCCAGAAGCCCGCGATGACCTTGACTCCATTGGCGGCGGCCGCGTCCAGCAGCGGCGCGCTCGTGGCGTCGGTGCCCCAGGTACGTATCGTATTGACGCCCATCGACGCCACGTCCGGCATGTACTTGGCCGCGTCGGCGACGGACGGGCCCCAGGTGAGCCCCTTGATCTGGTACGGCGCTCCGTCGACGGTGAGCTGCCAATTGCCCTGTGATCCGGTCACCTTGACGACGCTGCCGGCTGCCTGCGCGGCCGGGGCCTGGAGCCCGATGAGGGCCCCGGCGAGCATCGCGGCGGTCGCGACGGGGGCGACGGCGCGTTTCGCACTACGGGCCACGGATGCCCGGGTGGGGGGACGGTGCATGGTTCCTGTGCTCCTTCATGGGGGGACATGGAGTCGGGCGCGGCGGGTCGGGTGGGTCCGGCGCGCCGCGCCCGGGTTGGGAGAGCGCTCTATCGGCTGGTCGGGGATGGTTCTTGACCGAAGAGCGCCGTGGGGTGGCGAGGGTTACGGCAGCTCGTAGTTGGCGTTGAGTGCCGCGCCCTTCTCGGGGTGGGCTTCGTCGTAGCCGTGCGCGTCACACTGCAGGCCACCGTTGATGCAGTGGGTGACCATCGCGTTGAGTGTCGCGTTGTCCCAGCCGTTGAAGAAGTCGTAGTGGAACGAGAACCCGGCACCGCTGGCCAGCCGGAGCTTCGAGGTGTCACCGTTGACCGGCCAGGCCATCTTGAACTCGATCATCGGCAGCGCCACGGGGTGGTCGGCCGGGCAGACGTTCTGGTTGTTGCCCGAAGCGACCGGGTAGGCCATGTGCGCCTTGTGGTCCGGTGTGTCGAGGTGGATGCCGTCCCAGCAACTCGGCGCCTGGAGACGCAGGTTGAGCTGCGTGTCCGGGGTGGTCGGGCAGCTGGCGGGGAAGTCGAAGTTCTTGTACGACGTCCCGCACTCCCAGCCTTCGACCGTGCCCTTGAGGTTCTTGAACTCGTCCTTGGTCTGCATGGGGCTGCCGACCACGAACCGCAGTCCCTTGGGGAACGGCCGGACGCTGGTGTAGTCGTTGACGCTGGACTTGTAGTAGATGGTCTGTTCGCCGACCGGCAGGACCTTCTGGTCCCCGTTGAACAGACTCGGCATCCAGTACCCGGACTTGTCGCCGGGAGCCAGGCACGCGGTGGTGCCGTTCTCGATCGAGGCCGTCGTGGTGTTGGCGTTGGTGAGGCTGTTGCCCATGAAGGTGTGGTCATGGGACTTCCCGGGCTGTCCCGGGTAGACGATCGGGTCGTCGGGCAGGGTGTGGTTCGGCGCGCACTTGGCCTGGAACTCGTGGAAGTACGCGTGCGGCGGCTCGTACGTCGACGGGGTGACGCCGGTGACCGGCGGATTGGCCATGATGTATCCGTCGCCGTCCGGGTCGTCGCCCGAAGCCTGCGTGGACGCGGGCATCTTCATCCCGGCCATCTGCATGCCCGAGTGCCCGTCCGATTTCTTCGCCGGCGCAGCCGCGTGCGTGGCTGCCGGCGTATCTGCGGATGCGCTCCCCATCATCGCGAGACCGCCCACGCCAACCGTGGTCAGGCTCATCGCGGTGAACAAGAGCAGTCCGGAGAAGACTCTGGACCTCCGTGCCATGGAGACCTCCTACTGCGTCATTGCGGATTCCCGGAACCGGACGGCCACCACGACAGGCGCTCGCCGCGGCGGCCGGCCAGCTTGCTGGGAGAGCGCTCTCCCAGCTCGGAGTGTTCCGCTCCTGACAAGAGCGTGTCAATACTTCGTGAACGCCTGACGCCCCCTCAGCCCTGCGCCGCAAGGCCCGGAACACCGCCCGGCCTGCACAGAGTTCACCTACGGGGGGATGTCACAGAAGTTACGACGAGACGCGCCGCGCTGCCCGAAGGGGTCAGCTGAAGGTGCGGCGGTAGGTGTGGGGGCTCACGCCTGTCGTCTTTTTGAAGCGGTCGCGGAACGCGGTCGGTGAGCCGAAGCCGACCTGGGCACCGATGCGTTCGACGGAGTGGCCGGTGGTCTCCAGCAGGTGCTGGGCCTGCCGGATACGGGCCCGGTGCAGCCACTGGAGCGGGGTGCTGCCGGTCTGTTCGCGGAACCGGCGGATCAGGGTCCGGGTGCTGGTCCCCGCCTGGGCGGCGATGTCGGCGAGGGTGAGCGTGGAGCCCAGGTTCTCCTGCAGCCAGCCCAGCAAGGATTCCAGGGCGGAGCCCTGTGGTGTCGGCGCGTGGTCGTGGACGATGAACTGCGCCTGGCCGCCCTCGCGTTCCAGGGGCATGACGGACAGCCGGGCCGCGTCGGCGGCGACGGCCGAGCCGTAGTCGCCGCGGATCATGTGCAGACAGAGGTCCAGCCCGGCGGCGGCGCCCGCCGAGGTGAGGAACTGCCCGTTGTCGACGTACAGGACGTCCGGGTCGACGTCGATACGCGGATACGTGGCGGCCAGCAGGTCGGTCACGATCCAGTGGGTGGTGGCCCGCAGCCCGTCCAGCAGCCCGGTCGCGGCCAGCGGGAACGTACCGGTGCAGATGGACGCGATACGCGTCCCGTCGTCGGCGGCGGCGCGCAGCGCGTCATGGACGGCGGGTGCGAGCGGGGCCAGGGGGTCGTTCGTACCGGGCACGATGATCGTGTCCGCCCCCTTGAGCCCGTCGATCCCCCAGGGCGCGCGCAGCTGGAAGGCCCCGGCGTCGGTCTCCGGCCGCTCGGCGCAGACCCGTATCTGGTAACCGGCGCGGCCGTCCGGGAGACGGGGGCGGGTGAAGACCTCGATCGGGGTGGACAGGTCGAACGGGACCACCCGGTCCAGGGCGAGGACGGCGATGGTGTGCATGGCGAGAACATACCTCTGCGCGGGTGGGTGATTCCGCTCCTACGGCGTCGTAGTCCTTGGTTCGGCCAGGTCAGAGCCGCTTGATTCGGATTGGCGATATCCCGTTGAAAGGTGTCACTCACGCCACTGGGAGACGGCCCGGCAGCCGCATAGCGTCTGGAGCGCCCCCCGGTCGACACCGGTCGACACCGGTCGACGCCGGCCGACGCCGGCCGGCACGTGCCGGACTCTCCGCAGACAGGAACGCACTGATGCTTGTCGTCGCGCCGATCGTGATCGGCCTCGCGTATGTGGCGGCGATGTCGCCGCTGCGCGAACCGCACCGCCGCCAGCTCAACGCGCTGATGCTCGCGGGCGCCGGCGCCGCGTATCTCAGCAGCGGTGGCGTCGGGCGCTGGGAGATCGCGTTCACCGCCGTGGTGACGTACTGCGCCTGGCGCGGGCTGTCCGACTACCGCTGGATCGGCGTGGGTTGGCTGCTGCACACCGGCTGGGACGTCGTCCACGCGGTCCGTGGCGTACCCATCCTGCCCTTCGCCGAGCACTCCTCGACGGGCTGCGCGATCTGCGATCCCGTCATCGCGGTGTGGTGCCTGTCCGGCGGGCGCCCGCTGACCGAACTGTTCCGCCGTCCCGCCACCTCGAAAGCCTGACCGTGACGAAGCTCCTGCTGTCCCTGCACGTCCTGGCCGCCGTCCTGGCCATCGGCCCTGTCGCCGTCGCCGCGAGCATGTTCCCCCCGGCACTGCGCCGCGCGCACAGCGCCGCGGACGCCGCGTCGGACACCGCCGAGGCGCTGTCGCACCTGCGGCTGCTCCACCGCATCTGCCACGTCTACGCGATCATCGGCATCGCCGTCCCGCTCTTCGGCGCGGCCACGGCGGGCAGCCTCGGCGTCCTCGGCAGCGGCTGGCTGATCGCGTCCATCGCGCTGACGGCCGCGGCCGCCGTCATCCTGGTCGTCCTGATCCTGCCGACCCAGGAAACCGCCCTCACGACGGCCCAGGGCCCGGACGCGGGCTCCGTCACGGCAGTCGCCGGCCGCCTGGGCATGCTCACGGGCGTCTTCAACCTGCTGTGGGCGACGGTAACGATCCTGATGATCATCCGCCCAGGCTCAACCACGGGCGCCTGACGCCGCGCCCGACGTTCGTTCCGCTGCGTGCTACCGGGCGCGGAGGCCGTCCACGACGAGGTCGAGGATCCGCGCGGCCTGCGTCGCGCTGCCACTTCCCGGCGGGATTCGCCACAGCACGCTGAGTTGCAGCAGCACGTCCTCCGGGTCGACCCCGCGCTTCAGTTCGCCGGCGGCGGCCCCGGCGTCCAGGAGGACGGCGATCGCCGCCAGGAAGGGGCCGTAATGCTCGTCGTCCAGGCCGCCGTTGGTCGCCGCGTGGATCACTTCGGAGACGCCGTACTTCAGTTGGCCGTAGCGCGCGACTTCGTCGAACCAGGTGCGCAGTGCGGTCAGCGGGGGCTGTGAGCCGGCCAGGGTGTGCGCGAGGTCGATGAGTTTCTGGATCTCCTGGTCGTACAGCTCGACGATGAGCGCTTCGCGCGTCGGGAAGTGCCGGTAGAGCGTGCCGACCCCGACGCCGGCCTGCTTGGCGATGGAGGTGATGGAGGCGCTCGACGAGACGGAGAGCGCCTCGCCGGCGGCGGCGAGGATGCGCGCCCGGTTGCTGAGGGCGTCCTTGCGGGTCGGCTTCGGGGGCGTCGGGTTCACGAGATCAGCAGTCCGTTCGGTGCGCGTTGCGAAACGGAAGGGCTTCCGGTACGTTCGGAAAGGCGAACCGGAAGGGCTTCCGGTTTCATTTTCGCACACGTGGCACGAAGGGCTGGGAAAGTCATGGCAGAAGTGGTTCTGGTCACCGGAGGCAGTGGCTACATCGCCGGTTGGTGCGTCGCCGAGCTGCTGCGCCACGGCTACGACGTACGCACGACCGTGCGCGACCGCAGCAAGGAACAGGCCGTCACCGACGCGGTGTCCACGGCCGTCGACCCCGGCGGCCGGCTGAGCTTCGCCGTCGCGGACCTCACGGCCGACGACGGCTGGGACACGGCGGTCAAGGGCGTCGACTACGTTCTGCACGTCGCGTCCCCGCTCGGCGGCGCCGACCCGAAGAACCCCGACGCGCTCATCACCCCGGCGCGCGACGGCACCCTGCGGGTGCTGCGTGCCGCGACCGCCGCAGGGGTGAAGCGGATCGTGATGACCTCGGCGGCGAACACCGCCAGCCCGTCCTCGTACGCGGAGCAGGGCGTGACGGACGAGACGCTGTGGACCGACCCGGCCGACCCGACACTGATCCCCTACCGCCGCTCGAAGACGCTCGCCGAGCGCGCGGCCTGGGACTTCATGGACAGCTACCAGGGGCCTACGGAACTGGTGACGGTACTCCCCGGCGCGGTGTTCGGGCCCATCCTCACGACGGGCAACATCGGCTCCGTCGGCATCGTCGGCCGCATGGTCTCGGGGGCGATGCGTGGCGTGCCGCGGATCGGTCTTGAGATCGTGGACGTGCGCGATCTGGTCGACATCCACATCCGGGCGATGACGTCCCCTGCGGCAGCGGGTCAACGGTTCCTCGCCACAGGCGAGTTCATCTGGATGGCGGACATGGCCCGCACGCTGCGGGACGGCCTGGGCGCCGACGGAAAACGGGTCTCCACCCGGCAGCTCCCGGACTTCGCCGTACGACTCGCCGCACGCTTCAGCGAGCCGTCACTGCGCGAGATCACCCCGGCGCTGGGCCGCCGCAACCGGCACAGCACGGACAAGGCCGCCCGGATCCTGGACTGGCGGCCCCGCCCGGCGCGCGCGACCGTACTCGACTGCGCCCGAAGCCTCATCGAGCACGACGCGCTCTGACCGCGTCCTGCGTTCTGCGCGCCCTGCGCCCGCGCGTCCCGCGTCCTACGTCAGCGGACCGTGCGGACCGTGCGCAGGCCCAGGGGGCCGGCGATTTCCGCTGCCATGACGCGGCCCGCCTCCTCCGCCAGGAGGTCTTCCGCGTCTTCCGTCAGGTCCTGGTCCGTGTCCAGGCCGTCGAGGGCCGGGAGGGGCTGGTCCAGGCGGACGTGGGCCACCAGGGACTGGAGGGCGCGGAGGGTGGCCGAGGCCGTGGAGCCCCAGCTGGAGAAGTACGAGAACTGCCACCACCACAGCGCCTCGGTGACGCGGCCCGCGCGGTAGTGCTCCAGGCCGTGGCGCAGCTCGGCGACGACGCCGGCGATGTCGTCCGAGATACGGGACGGGACGGGCGCCTTGCGGGGCTCGTACGGGTCGAAGACCTCGGAGTAGACGTCGATCGGCTCCAGTATCACGGCGAAGCGCTCGCGCAGGTCGTCCACGTCCGGCTCGGGGCCCAGATCACGCTCGTAGCGCTCGTCGGGGAGGATGTCCTCGTGCGCGCCGAGTCTGCCGCCCGCCAGCATGAGCTGGGAGAATTCGAGCAGCAGGAACGGGACGGCGCTGTCCGGCTCGTCGCCCTTCGCCACCTCGGTGACCGCGACGATGAAGCTTTCGATCTGGTCGGCGATCTGGACGGAGAAGTCGTCCGGATCCTGCGTGGCGTCGTGCAGCGTTGCGTCAGACATCGAGAAGTCGTCTCCCCTCGAAGGCACGCCCGAGCGTGACCTCGTCGGCATATTCCAGGTCGCCCCCCACGGGGAGACCACTGGCCAGGCGGGTGACCCGCAGCCCCATGGGCTTGATCATGCGGGCGAGGTACGTCGCTGTGGCCTCGCCCTCCAGATTCGGGTCGGTCGCCAGAATCAGCTCCGTGACCGTGCCGTCGGCGAGGCGGGTCAGCAGTTCCCTGATCCGCAGGTCGTCGGGGCCGACGCCCTCGATGGGGCTGATGGCGCCGCCGAGCACGTGGTACTTCCCGCGGAACTCACGGGTGCGCTCGATGGCGACGACATCCTTCGGCTCCTCCACCACACAGATCACCGTGGTGTCCCGGCGCGGGTCCCGGCAGATCCCGCACCGCTCCTCCTGCGCGACGTTGCCGCACACGGCGCAGAACCGGACCTTGTCCTTGACCTCGAGGAGCGTCTGGGCAAGGCGCCGTACGTCGGTGGGTTCCGCCTGGAGGATGTGGAAGGCGATCCGCTGCGCGCTCTTGGGACCGACGCCGGGCAGCCTGCCCAGTTCGTCGATGAGGTCCTGAACCACGCCTTCGTACAACGGATGCCTTCCTCAGTGCTGCGGTGCCGCGGTTTCGGCTGTCTGGCTTCGGGGCTGTCTTCGTATGCGCTCGTACGGTAGTTGCTGTGCGGGTGCATGCGTAAGACAAGCTTCAGACTGGCTGTCGTCCCGTAAGAAGGACGTCAGAACGGCATGCCCGGCATACCGCCCAGGCCCTGCGTCAGCGGGCCCAGCTTCTCCTGCTGGAGCTGCTGCGCGTTCTCGTTCGCCGCCTGTACGGCGGCGACGACGAGGTCCGCGAGGGTCTCGGTGTCCTCGGGATCGACCGCCTTCGGGTCGATCACCAGGCCACGGAGCTCGCCCGAGCCGTTGACGGTGGCCTTCACCAGGCCGCCGCCCGACTGACCCTCGACCTCGGTCGCCGCCAACTCCTCCTGTGCGCGCGCGAGATCTTGCTGCATCTGCTGGGCCTGCTGGAGCAGCTGTTGCATGTTCGGCTGACCACCACCGGGAATCACGGTCACTCCTGGCATTCGACGACGATTTTCCTGTAAGGCGAGCCTACGTGTTCCCCGACCGGCTCGCCCCACCCCACCGGGACCAACTCTTTCGAGTGAGGGCCTGCGGGCTCCTCCACCTGATCAAGGCCCACGTTTGGGGGGATTGCGCGGGTTACCGGGCGCGGAGGCCGCCATTCGGCGGTAGGAAGTGCATGCACGTCGGCACGTATCAGTGTTCACGCGCAGTTCATCCGCGCCCACCGCACGTCACGCGGAGTCACAGCAGATCGCAGAGGAGTGCCCCGGTGAGCCAGCCGGAGATGCAGCCCGGAGGCCCCGGCCGGGAGCCCGCAGGCCCCGGCCGGGAGGAAAGCGCCTCGTCCGGTGCCGCCAACGGGGACGGGCGCGGTGACGAGGCGGTGGCCGAGGGCGGCGCCGCCGACGGGGACGGCGGGAGCGCGGGCGGCGATCTCACCGGCAGCCCGTTCCCGCTCGGCGACTGGGCCGAGCCCG
>NZ_JTIY01000001.1:2627057-2643721 GCF_000818175.1 Streptomyces sp. AcH 505 | reverse complement strand
CCGCCGAACGGCTCGACGAGCTGTACCGCTGGGTCGAGGCCGGGGCGCTGCGCACCGCCGGCTGGTATCTCGCCGACCGCTCCCGCAAACGGCGCGCCGCCCGCGCCCTGCGGACGGCGACGGCCGCCCTGGTCGTCGTCGGCGCGACCCTGCCCCTGCTGGACGTCACCGGCACCCTGGCGGGCGCGGCGGGCTGGGGGTACGTCGCGCTGCTCCTCGGCGGCGCCTGCCTGGCCTGCGACCGGTACTTCGGCTTCACGGCGGGCTGGATGCGGCACGTCGCCACGGCGCAGGCGGTGCAGCGGCGGCTGCAGACGCTGCAGTTCGACTGGGCGTCGGAGTGCGTACGGGAGATCCTCGGCCCGACGGAGGGCACGGCGGCCGAGGCGACGGAGCGCTGTCTGAGCGTGCTGCGGAGGTTCTCGGAGGACGTGACGGAGCTGGTACGGGCGGAGACCGCGGACTGGATGGTCGAATTCCGCTCGGGCCCCACCCCGCTGGTGCTCCAGTCGATGCCGATGAGCACGGCGACCCGTCAGGACGCCGGTTCGCCCTTCCCCGGCGGCCGGTTCCCGCTGCCGCCCGGCACCCGGCCCAACATGCCGCGCCAGCGGCCACCCGAGCCCCGGTAGCCCCCGGTGGCGGGCCTCCCCGGGGCGCGGTGACGGCGGTGGGCGGGGTCGGACCCCGCCCACCACAGCCTGCTTTCCGTCAGCTGAATATGATCATCGAGCCCTGACCCAGGCTCCTGGTGGCAGCCGCGTGCAGCCCCAGCCACACGTGCCGTTCACGGGCGAACGGACTGTCGTCGTACGGGGTCGAGGACGCCGGCTCCTCCAGCGAGGTGGGGCGTTCCGGCGGGGCGGGGGGCGTCGGAGGGTTCGCCGGGTCGATGCCGATCGACGCGGCCACGGTTTCGAGCTCGCGGAGCAGGCCCTGGGTCGAACCCAGCGGGCCGCCGCCCTCGAGCAGTTGGTCGTTGGACAGGGGCGCGGCGAAGTCCACGGGGACGTACGCCCCCGCGTGGTCGTAGTGCCAGACGAGATGCGACTGCTGGGCCGTCGACTCGAACATCTCCAGCAACTGCTCGTAGTCACCGCCCAGTTCGCCCACGGGCGTGACGGCGAGGCCGCAGACGTGCAGCAGGTACGCGCGCCGCAGGAAGTGCAGGGCGTCGTAGTCGAATCCGGCCACGGGGGCAACGTCCCCCGACAGGCCCGGCATATAGGCGAAAACAGGGACGGACGGCAGCCCCGCGTCGCCCAGGGCCTTGTCGTAGACGGCGATCTCTTCGGCGAAGGGGTTGTCGGGGCTGTGGCACAGCACATCGACGAGGGGGACCAACCACAGGTCACAGGCCAAGGGAGGCTCGCTCTCCAACGGGTTCGTACGCGTGCGCGCGATGGTCGCGATGGTCGGGACAGCGTAATGCGACGGGCACGTTCAGCGAAGAGTCCCGGTCGCCCGCATCGGGCGAGTCACGGGTACCGGCCCCGCGGACCGCCCTGTACAGCGGGTACCCAGGCCCCGCCGCGTTCACCCCCGCCGCGTGCACCCCAGGGGCGGGGATGCGATCAAGGTCCGTCAGCCGCCCGGTCCGCGTCCGGGCCCGCGTCCGGGCTCCCCGTCGCCCCGCCGTCCAGCCGGTCCGCCCACCGCAGCAGGTGGTCGGTGTACCTCCCCAGCACCACCCGTACCGCCGCCGCGTCCCCGAGCGTCACCGCCTCGACCAGCTCGCCGTGCCCGCCCCACAGCCAGCTGCCGCCGTCCGGGTCCGTCCGCAGGAACGGCACGGAGAACACCCACGCCTGGACGCGCATCCGGTGCAGGAAGTCGGAGACGTACCGGTTGGCGACCAGCGCGCTCAGCTCGCGCCAGAAGCGCAGGTCGTAGCCGATGAGGACGTTCAGATCGCCGGCCCTGGCCGCCCGCGCGGCCTCCTCGCCGCGCCTGCGTACCGCCACCAGCGGCTCGCCGTGCGCGCGGGCCGCGAGCCCGTCGCCGCGCAGCTTGCGGAAGACCCCGTCCTCTATCAGCGAGCGCGCCTCGACCATGCCCCGGAAGTCCTCGACGGAGAACTGGTGGACGCTGAAGCCGCGATGCTGGTCCGAGTCGAGTAAACCCTGCGCCGAGAGGTCCACCAGCGCCTCCCTGACGGGGGTCGCCGACACGCCGTACTGCTCGGCGATGTGCTTGACCGTGAACTCCTGCCCGGGGAGCAGACGGCCCGCCAGCACCTCGTCACGCAGCGCGTCCGCGATCTGCTGCCGCAGGGTATGGCGGGTCACAGCTCCGTTGGCGGGCATGGTGTGTGCGTCCCCTCGTAACGGCTCCGGGCACCCGGCTCCGCACACCTTACGACCTGGTAGCCGCATGACCGGGCTCCCCAGGACACGGCGGGACGAGCCGCGGAACGGCCCCCGGCACCGGACGCGTTCGGGCCGTCACGCGGTGTGTCCGTCGGCCACAGTCAGCGCCGCGTCCAGGACCGCGAGACCCTCCTTCACCTCCGCCTCGGTGATGTTGCAGGGCGGCACGGCGTGCGTACGGTTCATGTTCACGAAAGGCCACAGACCGCCCTTCTTGCACGCGGCGGCGAAGGCGGCCATCGGCGCGTTCGCCTCGCCCGTGGCGTTGTACGGCACCAGCGGCTCACGCGTCTCCCGGTCGCGCACCAGGTCCAGGGCCCAGAACACGCCCGTACCGCGCACCTCGCCCACCGAGACATGGCGCTCGGCCAGCTCGCGCAGCCCGGGGCCGAGCACCGTCTCGCCGATGTGCGCCGCGTTCTCGACGATCTTCTCGTCCTCCATCACCCGGATCGTGGCGACGGCGGCGGCGCAGGCCAGCGGATGGCCGGAATACGTCAGCCCGCCGGGGTACGGACGGGTCGCGAAGGTGTCCGCGATCTCGCCGGAGATCGCGACACCGCCCAGCGGCACATAGCCGGAGTTGACGCCCTTGGCGAAGGTCAGCAGGTCGGGTACGACGTCGAAGTGGTCGGCGGCGAACCACTTGCCCGTACGGCCGAACCCGGCCATCACCTCGTCGAGGACGAAGACGATGCCGTACCGGTCGCACAGCTCCCGTACGCCGGCGAGATAGCCGGGCGGCGGGGTCATGACACCGGCAGTGCCGGGGATCGTCTCCAGGACGATCGCGGCGACGGTGGCCGGGCCCTCGTACGCGATCGTCGACTCCAGGTGCTCCAGCGCGCGTGCGCACTCCTCCGCCTCCGTCGAGGCGTAGAACGGCGAGCGGTAGAGGAACGGCGCCCAGAAGCGCACCACGCCCGCCGAGCCGGTGTCCGACGCCCAGCGGCGCGGGTCGCCGGTCAGGTTGATCGCGGTGGAGGTCGAGCCGTGGTACGAGCGGTACGCGGAGAGCGCCTTGGGGCGCCCCGTGTGCACCCGCGCCATCCGGACGGCGTTCTCGACGGCCTCGGCGCCGCCGTTGGTGAAGAAGATCTTGTCGAGGTCGCCTGGGGTGTGCGCGGCGATGAGCCGGGCCGCCTCGGAGCGCGCCTCGACGGCGAAGGCGGGGGCGAAGGTGACCAGCTCGGCCGCCTGCCGCTGGATCGCGGCGACGACCTTCGGGTGCTGGTAGCCGATGTTGGTGAAGACGAGACCGCTGGCGAAGTCGAGGTAGCGGTTGCCGTCGTAGTCCCAGAAGTACGACCCCTCGGCGCCTGCGACAGCGAGCGGGTCGATCAGTTCCTGCGCCGACCAGGAGTGGAAGACGTGCGCGCGGTCGGCGGCCTTGACGGCGGCGCCCGCCTGCGGGTCGGGAGCGCCGGTCTGCGGGTCGGGGGCGACATGAGGGGTCATGGCCGCCAAGGGTAGGAACGCGCAGGCCGGGGCGGTACGGCCAAGGTGTATGGACTGCGCCACTTTCCTGGGCAGGGTGTCGCCTCGCGGCGGAAGCGCGGGGGGCGCAGGGGGTCAGCCGCCCGCCGTACGCAGCGTCGTACGGAACCGTGAGCGGTACGCCGACGGCGTCACCCCGAGCTGCCGCAGGAAGACCCGGCGCAGCGACTCGTCGCTGCCGAGCCCGCTGCGTCCCGCGGTGCCGGTGACCGTCTCGCCCGCCTCCAGCAGCGCCTGCGCCGCCTCCAGCCGTACGGACTCGACGTACGCGGCCGGTGTGCTGCCGATCTGCTCGGTGAACAGCCGGCTCAGATGGCGTGGGCTCAGCCCGCCGCGTCGCGCGAGCGCGGACAGCGAGTGGTCGGCCGCCGGATCGGCGGCGATCTCGGCCAGCAGGACGCGCAGGGCGTCGTGGCGCGGGCTCGGGGTCCGTGCCGCCACCGAGAACTGCGACTGGCCGCCAGGGCGGCGCAGGAACACCACCAGGTCGCGGGCGACCTCGCGGGCGAGCCCCGCGCCCTCGTCCGCCTCGACGAGGGCCAGCGCGAGGTCGATGCCCGCGGTGACCCCGGCGGAGGTGTACGTACGGCCGTCGCCGTCCCGTACGAAGATGGCGTCCGGCTCGACCGTCACCGCGGGGAACCGCCGGGCGAGCGTCGCCGCGTGCCGCCAGTGCGTGGTGGCGCGCCGGCCGTCGAGCAGCCCGGCGGCCGCGAGGGCGAAGGCGCCGGTGCAGACGGACGCGGTACGTGCGGACCGGCCGGCCAGCGCGGTGACGGCGTCGACGAGACCGGCGGGCGGCGGCCGGTGCGGCAGGTCGTCGGAGCCGGGGACGACCAGGGTGTGGGGCGCCGTGACATCGGCGGCAGCGGCGTCGGCGTGCAGCCGGGTGCCGGTGGAGGTGGTGACCGGGCCGCCGTCGAGGGAGCAGACGGTCAGGGCGTAACCGCCACCCCGGCCTCCGCCGCCACTCCCACTGCCGTGCGCCGTCGTGGCCGTAGCGAACACCTCCAGCGGCGCCGCGACATCCATCAGCCGAACGCCCTCGTAGACGAGCACGGCGATCTCTCTGCGTTCCGGACGCTCCATACGGGGACGGTAACGCGCTTGCTTGGCCAGATGTGTGGGATATGGGTCCGGACAGACATGGCGGGACGGTGGTGAGCGGCCCGAGAGTGGGAGAAGCGCCGGTACCGGAAGCGGCACCGGCATCCCGCGAAAGGAACGTTCCGCCATGTCCGAGCGCATCGCCGGCATCGAGATCCCCGACAGCGCCCTCGCCGCCGAGGCGACCGAGCTGATCCGCGACACCACGAGCCCACTGCTGTACGACCACTCCCGCCGGGTCTTCCTCTTCGGCTCGCTCCAGGGCCGGCGGCAGGGGCTGGCGTACGACCCCGAACTGCTCTACATCGGCGCGATGTTCCACGACCTGGGCCTGACCGAGGAGTACCGCGCGTCCCAGCAGCGCTTCGAGCTGGACGGCGCCGACGCGGCGCGGGACTTCCTGCTGCGGCACGGCCTGACGCGGGACAGCGCACGGATCGTGTGGACGGCGATCGCCCTGCACACGACGCCCGGCATCCCCGCCCACATGGAGCCCGAGGTGGCACTGGTGACCGCGGGCGTGGAGTTCGACGTGCTGGGGATGGGGCTCGACGCCGTACCGGGCGAGGTCAGGGACGAGGTGGTCGCCGCCCATCCGCGGCCGGACTTCAAACGGCGGATCCTGCGGGCGTTCACCGAGGGCATCGAGCACCGGCCGGACACGGCCTTCGGAAACGTGAAGGCGGATGTGCTGGCGCGCTTCTCGCCCGGGTTCGTACGGACGGATTTCGTTGACGTGATCGAGAACTCCGCCTGGCCCGAGTAGCGTGCGGCGGGGGCCGGGCCGCTGGTCGGGGGCTTGCGGTACGGCCCCTGGGGAACCGGCGCCCGGGACATGGCAGTCTCCTCGCTAACAAAGCCGGTTCGGGTCCGCGGATCGGTACGGGTTCGCGGGTCGGACACATCGGGGTACGGGAGGGCCGCTCGGCCATGGAGAAGCTGGCACCGGAAGATCCACAGAGCATCGGCGCCTACACGCTGCTGGCACGGCTGGGCGCCGGCGGCATGGGTCAGGTCTTCCTGGCGCGCTCCGACAGGGGCCGCACGGCCGCCGTCAAGCTCGTACGGCGGGAGCTGGCCGAACAGGAGACGTTCCGCGCCCGGTTCCGCCAGGAGGTGGCGTCGGCACGCCGGGTCGGCGGGGCCTGGACGGCTCCCGTGCTGGACGCCGACACGGAGGCCGAGGTGCCGTGGCTCGCGACGGGTTACGTCGCCGGACCCTCGCTCCAGTCGGTCGTCGGCACGCGCAGACCCGGTGCGCTGGGCCCCGGGGCGGGCACCCACGGGCCGCTGCCCGAGCGGTCCGTGCGCATACTCGCCTCCGGTCTCGCGCACGCCCTCCAGGACATCCACGCCGCCGGGCTCATCCACCGCGACCTCAAGCCGTCCAACGTGATGGTGACGATCGACGGGCCGCGCGTCATCGACTTCGGGATAGCCAGGGCCCTGGAGTCCACCACGACCACCGGGCTGACCCTGACGGGCGCGACGGTGGGCTCCCCGGGCTTCATGTCACCCGAACAGGTGCGCGGGGACCGGCTGACGGCCGCCAGCGACGTGTTCTCGCTCGGCTCCGTCCTCGCCTACGCGGCCACCGGCCGGCTGGCGTTCGGCGCCGCCGACAGCAGCCCGCACGCACTGATGTTCCGGATAGCCCAGGAGGAGCCGGACACCTCCCAACTCCCCGAAGGCCTCGGGACGGTCGTCAGGGCCTGTCTCCAGAAGGACCCGGCGGCGCGGCCGACCACGCGGGACATCCTGGCCCGGGTGGGCGAGGCCGAGGACTCCGGTGCCGGGCCCAGCGGTGAACCGTGGCTGCCGGGCGCGCTCCTGGCCCAACTGGGCCAGCACGCGGTGGAGTTGCTGGAGTACGAGGACCCGACGTCGTACGCGCGCCGGCCGCAGGGCCTCGCCCAGCTGGCGAAGGCACCCGCGCTCGGCGCGATCGAGGCCGCAGCGACACCGGCCCCGTCCCCTGTTGCGCCGGCTCCGGACGCTTCCCCGTCCGACGAGGTGCCCGTACCGGCGCCACCCGCGCCACCCGCGCCCGGCACGTCGCAGGCAGGACCGGCGGAGGACGACTCGACGACGGTCATCCCCGTCCAGGCGCCCGCGCCGACGCCCGCACCCACGCCCGCGCCGACGCCGACACCCGCTCCCGCCGCGGAGTTCGGCCCGATCGCCCCTCCCCCGCCGTACGGCTACGGCTACCCGCAGGCGGGCCCCGGCCCTGCCCCCGCGTACGGCTATCCCCAGACGGGCTACGGGCAGCAGACGCCGCCCCCGCCCCCGTACGGCACGATCCCGCCCCCGCCGCCGTACGGCCGGACGCAGGCGCCGTTCCCCGAGCCCGAGCCCGAGCGGCGCAGCACCCGAAGCACCGTCGTGCTGATCGCCGTCGCGCTTGTCGTCGCGCTCGGGGCCGGCGGGTCCGTGTACGCGTTCATGGGCAGCGGCAGTTCGAAGGACGACAAGGACACGACGGTGGCGGCGTCGGCCGACCCGAAGCAGCCGGAGAAGGGCTCCCCCGCCCCGCCGACGTCCTCACCGTCCTCCTCGGACTCGGCGTCGCCGAAGGACGGGGACGTACCGACGAAGTTCGTGGGGAGCTGGAAGGGCGGGGTCAACACCCCGACCGGCTTCAGCACGCGTCAACTCACCATCGAGCAGGGCAAGGTGGGGGACACCGTCCTGACCCTCACGGCGGACGGGCCGACGGAGGGCGGCGGTTCGTACCACTGCGTCTTCCAGGCGCCGCTCTCGTCCGCCCCGGCCTCGGACGCTCCCCTCCAGATCGGCTCCTCGACGGTCACCAAGGGCGAACCGATGTCCTCGTGCACGCCCGGTGCGCCCACGACGCTGACGATCCTCGGCAACGGCGACCTCCAGCGCGTAACGACCTCGGGAGAGGCGCTGACGTACACGAAGGGCAACTGAGCCGGGCCGTGGCCTGAAGGTGACAGGCGCCAGGCGCCAGGTGACATGGGATGCGACATGGGACCGCCCCGGTCCCGGAGACATCGCGGAGTCCCGGGAGCGGGGCGGCGTTCGAGGGGCGACAACCCTCTGCGCGGGCCTAGCGCAGGCCGTACGCGTCGGTCACCGTCTGGGTGACCTTGTTGCCGTTGGCGTCGGCCAGGGTGGTCCGCAGCGTGACCTTCGCCGCGCTGTCGGCTCCGGCGTGGTTCACCGTCGCCGTCCACGCGCCCTTGCGCCGGTCGACCTCGGCGGCCGTCCAGGTCTTGCCGCCGTCGTACGAGTACGACAGCGCGGCGGACACCACGGCGCCCGGGGTGTAGCCGGCGTGCCCGGTGACCGAGAGACCGATCCGCAGGCCGTCCTTGGCCGGGAGCGTCTTCGCCCCGTCGGCCGGGAGGTCGTACCGCGGGAAGAGCAGCGGGATCCCCTGCGAGAAGGCGCTGTCGTCCAGGTGGGAGCGGAAGGTCCAGTCGGTGACCACATCGGTCGACCTCTGCCAACTGGCCGACGACGAGCCGATCTTGGTGTTGTTGCTGATGAGTTCGTACTCGGCGTCGTCCGCCGGGACGGTGAACACCCCGTACGGGAAGCCGCTGCTGTCGAAGTCCTCGCCGTTACGGCGCAGCAACAGCGATCCGATGTCGCCGAACGAGCCCGGCTGGGCGGTGTGTTCGGTGTCGGACCACATGGCGGGGGCGAACCCGATCTGGTTTCCCTGGCGTTCGGCGGCGAGCGCGGGTGCGCCCGTCGCGTCGACGCCGGCGTTCGGGCCGATCACTCCGTCGTACCAGCTCTCCTTGACCTTCTTGCCGGGCTGGTAGGCCCTGGCCGGCGACATCATGTACTCCCCGAACGGGAAGCTGGACGAGACGAAGTGGTCCCAGGTCGTGCCGTCGCCCGTGTAGTACTCGGCGCGGGTCGACGGCATGGCGACCAGGTCGATGCCCGAGACGCTGATCAGTCCGCTGCCTGACGGACGGTACGCGCCGACGCCGTCGATGAAGTCGGCCGCCACGCCCATGGAGTTGTAGGTGGAGTCGTTGCGGCCGAGCTGCCCGTCGCGCACGTGGTACGTACGGTCGGAGCCGATCGTGCCGTCCTCGGGGAAGCCCAGGTTGTAGACGTACGGGCTCGTGGCCGTCGCCTTCCAGCGCAGGGTCACCTGGCCCGCGGCCAGCTTCGCTTCGAGCGCCTTCGCCTCCGCCGCCTCGACGGCGACGGTCGGCAGCGGGCCGCCCGCGAAGCCGTACGCGGGCTGCCAGCGCCCGGCGGACGGGCGGTGCATGACGACCGCCTTCGCACCGGCGGCCAGGGCGTCGGTACCCACGTCGCCGAGGGCGCCGTCGTCCGGGACCTCGACGAGCGCGATCTTGCCCCGTACCCCGGCGGCCGTCAGCTCGGCCGGGGTGCCCTTGCCCGCGTCGACGAGCTGGGCCTCGCCCGTACCGTCGAGGTTGTCCGAGCCGACGCTCGCGGTCACGGGGTGCAGCTCGGGACCGCCGACCGCCGTCAGCTTCTGGAACTGCGGCGCGTACGCGCGCCAGTAGCTGCCGAACTCGAACTCGCCGTCCTCGGCGGGGTCCTGGACGTCCGCGTAGTAGTCCTTGACGAGCCGGCCGCCGGACACCGATCCGGCGTGCAGCCACTGGTTGTCCCAGCTGCGGGCGAAGTTGAGGGTGGTCGTGCGGACCTCGCTCGGCCGGTCCGTACGGACCGAGATGCGGTGCGCCTTCCTGGCGTCCAGGACCAGGGTGGTGTCGCGCTTCAGGTCGACCTGCGGGCGGCCGAGATAGCTGACCGAACCGACCTGCTGCCCGGTCGCGTCGGTGGTGTCGGGCGAGACGACGAAGGAGGACAGGAAGTAGGCGCCGGGGCGCAGCTGGAACACCTGGTCGGTGGCGCCCTCGTTGAAGCGGCTCTCACCCGTCGCGGTGTCCGTACCGATCACGTCGAGCGAGGAGGAGCCCGCGGCCGGCTTGCCGGTGCGGTCGACGAGCTTGACCCGCAGGGTGACGGTCGTCGGCTGTACGTACAGCGCGAACGGCGTCGAGACGCTGACACCGCCTGCGCCGGTCGCCAGGACCCGGCCTGTGACGTCGCCGTACTGGCCGTTGGCCAGCCGCGCCACCGGGTCGACGGCCAGCGGCACCTTGACGGTGGCGCCTGCCGGGACGGTGACGCTGCTCTTGCCGAGCTTGGCGACGGCGGACCGGACCGTGGTGCCGTCGTTGCCGGTGACCCGCCCGACGGAGAGGTTCAACTTCAGCGGCTTACCGGTGAAGTTGGTGTACGGGACGTCGACGCTGGTGCGGTCGCTCTTGTCCTGCGGCCAGTTGAAGCTGCCGCCCTGGATCGCGGGCGCGCCGACGACGCTCTGGCCGATCGCCGCCTCGACGTCGAGCCGGCCGCCGCCGGTCTCCCGGACGTCGCCGGGGATGTCGGTCCGCGCCGACGAGACGAGCGCCGCCTTGAGCTGCTGGGCGCTCCAGTCGGGGTGCCGCTCCTTGAGGATCGCCGCGGCGCCCGCGACGTGCGGGGTGGCCATCGACGTGCCGGACATGGTCTGGTACGCGTACACCCCGCGCCCGCCCATGTTGGCGGCCAGGATGTCGACGCCCGGCGCCGCGATCTCGGGCTTGAGGGTGTGCGCGTCCAGGACCGGGCCCCGGCTGGAGAACGAGGCGGTGGCGTCCGCGCTGTCGACGGCGCCGACGGTCAGCACGCTGGGGGCGCAGCCGGGCGAGGAGACGGTGTTGTCGCCAGGACCCGCGTTGCCCGCGGCGATGACGAACAACGTGTCCTTGCTGTGGGCGAGTTCCTCGGTCGCCTGGCTCATCGGGTCGGTGCAGTCGAGCAGTCCGGGGTCACCGAGGCTCATGGAGACGACGTCGGCCTTCTGGTCGACGGCCCACTGCATACCCGCGATGATCCAGGACTCAAGACCTGAGCCGCTGTCGTTCAGCACCTTGCCGATCATCAGGTCGGTGCCGGGCGCGACGCCCTTCTCCTTGCCGTCGCTGGCCGCGCCCGAGCCGCCCACCGTGGAGGCGGTGTGGGTGCCGTGGCCCTGCCGGTCCTCGACGGTGTCCGAGTCGGTGAAGTTCTCGGTCGCGGCGACCCGGCCCTGGAGGTCGGGGTGTTCGAGGTCGGCGCCGGTGTCGAGCACGGCGACCTTCGTCCCCTTGCCGTCGTAACCCGCCGCCCACGCCTGCGGCGCGTTGACCTGCTTGGCGGACTGGTCCATCAGCGAGGTGACCTGGCCGTCGAGCCACACCTTCTTGAGCTGCGACGCGGCCCGGTTGCGGGGCGAGGTGACATCGGCCCAGAAGTCGGCCGCCTTGGTCTTGTCCGCCTTGAGCGCCACCCCGCCGATGGCGTCGAGGACGGCCCCGCGCCGGGCGCCACGGGGGGTCACGGGCAGCTCGCGTGCGACGGACCCGGCGGGCGTGTCGTACGTGGCGATGAGCGGGATCGACGTGGCGTGCGCGTCGTCGTACCCCTGGCGGATCAGCCCGGTGACGTTGAAGAGTTCGTCGTCCACCCTGCCGAACGCGATGGCGGCCGCCGCGCCCTCCGGGTAGACGTAGAGGTCGTCACCGCTCTGCCGGGTCTGCACGAGCGGCTGTGTGCCGTCCTCGCGGGGCAGTACGGTGGCGCTGCCGCGGCCCGAACTGTCCTCGCTGACCCGTACCTTGTCGCCGGTGACCAGGGTGACGGTGTGGCTCTGCCCGCTCTTGCGCTGCGCTGCCGCACTGCCGACGACGGGTCTCTTGCCCGTCTCGGCGCTCTTTCCGGTCCCGCTGCCCTTTCCGGTCCCGTCGCTCACGCCGGCCCGTGGTGTGGCCACGGACGGCGCGACCGCGGTGACGGCCAGAACAGCGGCAGCCGCCGCCCCCAGGGCCGTTCGCGATATCAGGCGCATCGATGTTGCTCCCCAAGTGAATCGGCAAAACGGCACAGAGGCCGTACGGCCGGGCGCTGTTGGTGCTGCGGTGGCGCCACACTCCCAGAGCGGTGGGGAGGACGGGGATGATGTCGCTGGCGGGTTTGCGCCGTGGCCACATCCCGCCACGGAGACGGGGAACGGCTGGTAGGAGGATCGATATGGTGGCATGGAAGGACCGTGCGGCCCTGGCGGCAGCGGTGCTGGGCACGCTGGAGGCGGCCTGCCCCGGCTCGCGGGCGACCCTGCTCGGCTCGCTCGCGGCCGGCACCGCCGACGCCTTCAGCGACATCGACGTCGAGTGGGTCGTGCCCGACGCGCGCTTCCTGGCGAGTGTGACCGCGGCGCCGGAGACACTGGCGCGTGTGCAGCCGGTCGCGGCCGTGCGCAGCGACCCGGAGTTCCACCACTCGGACCGCAGGCGCCTGTTGTTCGTCCGCTTCGCCGGCGTATCGCTGTTCTGGCGGCTCGACCTCTCCGTACGGGCCGAGTCGGTCGCGGACGAGGCGGACTACGACGCGGACAACCCGGCGGCGCGGGCCGGGGAGGGCGAGTGGTCCCGGCCGGCGAGCGCGCTCGCGAACGCGCTCGGCGCGGTCAAGGCGGTGGGCCGCCGCAGGCCCGACGACGCGCGCGGCCTGCTGGACCGGGGCTTCGCCCGGATCGACGAGGACGACAGGGCCACCGGCGACTGGGCGGCGGACATCACCCGCCTCGCGAGGGCGGCGGCGCGGCGCGACCCGGCACTGACCGAGCTGTCCGGGCAGATCATCGCGCTGGCGGACGGGACGACATAGGCCCTGCCCGGCTTCCGCGCCGGACAGGGCCTTCACTCACACCGCGAACTAGACCGAGAACTTCACAGCTTCCAGGTACGTGTCGTTGCGCAGCGTGCCGCCGAAGATGTAGTTGGGCCGAGGGTCGGCGCAACCGAAGCCGCCCCACTCGGCGTTGTGAAGACGAGCCACCTGGCAGACCTGGCCGGAGCCGACGTTGATGGCGAAGCCCGACATGTTCGGCGCGCCCCGCTTCGAGCTGCCGATGTAGAGGTCCTTGCCCTCGGTGACCGGCGACCACGGCGTCTTCCACTGGCCGTTGCCGTCGGTCGACTTGGGGTTGTGGACGAAGGCGTTGGCGCCCGAGCCACCGACGCCGTGGACCGCGATGTTGATGGCCTTGATGGCCAGGTTCCGGCCGGAGGTGCCCGCCATCGTGCCGTCGCAGACGGGCTTCTGCCAGCCCTGTCCAGAGACGTACGCGCGGTAGCAGATGTGCCGGCCCGAAGGGTCGTTCTTGGCAAGGCGGTTGACCGCCGTGGCTGCGGTGTCCTGCTTCGGCTTCGCCGTCACGGTCGCCGTGGCCTGCGGGGGTCGCGCCGTGATGGTGACGACGCCGGCGCCTGCCTTCTCCGTGTCCACCTTCTTGTGCTTCGGCTTCGGCTTCGGCTTGGCCGAAGGCGAGGGTGAGGTACTGGGCTCCGGCGGCACCATGATCGGGCTGACGGAGTGGGTCGGTCTCGGCTTCTTGCTGGGGATGTCGCTCGTCGCACTGCTGGAACGGGCGCTCTGCTTCTCGTCCCCGCCGCCGCTGCCCAGCATGACCAGCGGAATGATGACGAGGGCGGCCACGAGGAGTGCCACGGGACCGACGAAGAAGGGCCGGTTGAGCAGGCCAGGCGACTTGTACTCGTCGTCCGACTGACGCGAGTCGTTTCTACGGATGATCATCGGAGGCGGCCCGCCGGCCGACCCGGCACCGGCCCCTGCACCGGCGGCCAGTGGCAGTTCGTTTCGGTCGTCCTCTTCCTCTTCTTCCTCCTCCTCTTCTTCTTCATGTTGGTGAGCGAAGTCGTCGGCAGGTCCGAAATCGTCGTCCACGAGGTCGTCCTCGACGGGCAACGGCACCGGTTCCGGTGCGGGCAGGGCCTGTTCGACAGGTACGGGCGCCGGTTCCGGCGCCGGCTGTTCTTCCTGCGCCTCGGTCGGTTCCTGCTGGTCCAGCAGCCTGCTCGAACCGTCGGGGGTGACCTCGACGTACGCCACGTACCCCGCGGAGGGATCGGAGATGGCCGCCGTCACGGGTGTGTCGCGGTCGCGTGCGTTGCGGTGCAGTGTGTCGAGGATCGCGGCGTCGACCGCCTCGCCCTCCGCCGCCTCCACTGGTTCGCCGTCGATCGCGGCGGAGCCGTCGCCGGTGATGACCACGGCGAAATGGGGCAACGGCTGTGATGCCGCGGGTACGGAGCGGTCGCCTCCTGTGCTCGGCTCGTCCGTCTCTTCACCCTCGCTCATACGCACCCCTTTCCTTGGGACAAGGGCCGCTCGGCCCGGTTGGGTCCGCACACGGCGAACCCTGCGTACCGCAACGCACACCGCGCGGGAACGGTTCAATTCCGGGACCGCGAGCCCGAAGATGTCGGGGACATGGCGGCCCGGTAACGATCACCGGGGACGGAACTAGACATTCCGTCAAGGCGGTGCGAGGGGCTCTCCGCGCTCAGTAGAGTCCGCGATGTGAACGCCTATACGAATTCCGTACGCTTCGCCGTGCTGGGGCCGGTCCGGGCGTGGCGCGGTGAACGAGAGCTGGACCTCGGCTCGCCCCAGCAGCGAGCCGTGCTGGTGGCACTGCTGTTACGCAGAGGACGACCCGCCACTCTCGAAGAACTCCTCGACGCCGTCTGGGGCGAGGAACGCCCGGCGGCGGCCGTATCCGTCCTGCGTACGTACGTGTCGCGGCTGCGCAAGGTTCTGGAGGCCGGCAGGGAAGCGGCCGACACCCCGCGGATGATCGTCTCCGTCGGCGACGGCTACCTCGCCAGGTTCCCCGAAGAGTGCCTGGATCTGGCCGTGTTCGAGCAACAGGTCACAGCGGCGAAGAAGCTCCGCGCCGCCGGCGAGCTGACCGAGGCAGGCGAACTGCTGCACACCGCGCTCGCCGGATGGCAGGGCCCCGCGCTCGCCGGAGTCCCGGGTCCGATGGCCGAGTCGGAGCGTTCCTGGCTGAGCGAGGAGCGGCTGACCGCACTGGAGACCCGGCTGGACGTCGACGTCGAACTCGGCCGCCACGAAGAGGTGATCGCCGAACTGATCTCGCTCACCGGCCAGTACCCCCTGCGGGAACAGCAGTGCCAACTGCTCATGCTGGCGCTGTACCGGTCCGGCAGACAGGCCGAGGCCCTTGCCGTCTACCGCAGCACCCGGCGCACCCTGATCGCCGAGCTGGGTATCGAACCCGGCGCGGCGCTGCGGGAGATGCACGACCGCATACTCACCGCCGACGCCTCTCTCGTCCCCGGACCGCCACGGCGCTCCGACCCGCCGGACGAACCCGAAGGCCCGGTGGTGCCGCAGCCCGCGAGGCCTGCCCAACTCCCCGCCGACCTGCCCACCTTCGCGGGCCGACACACCGAACTCGACCGCACGCGCGCCTTGTTGCCGAGGAACGGGCACGCACCGACGACGGTGGTGATCAGTGCCATCGGCGGCATGGCGGGCATCGGCAAGACCACCCTGGCCGTGCACTGGGCCCATGAGATCGCCGGCCGCTTCCCCGACGGGCAGCTCTACATCAACCTCCGCGGCTTCGACCCGACCGGCTCGGTCGTGACACCGGACGAGGCCATCCGTACCTTCCTCGACGCGCTCGGGGTCCCCCCGATGCGCATCCCGGCGGGACTCGCGGCCCAGGCTGCGCTGTACCGCAGCATGCTCGTCGACCGCCGGGTGCTGGTCCTCCTCGACAACGCGCGCGACACCGACCAGGTCCGCCCGCTGCTGCCGGGCTCCCCCGGCTGCGTGGTCATCGTCACCAGCCGCAACCAGCTCACCGGCCTGATCGCCGGTGAGGGCGCCCATCCGCTGACGCTGGACCAGCTGACACCCGCCGAGGCGCACGACCTGCTGGCGCGCCGCCTCGGCACCGGACGGCTGGCGGCCGAGCCGCAGGCGGCCGACGAGATCATCGTGCGCTGCGCCCGGCTGCCGCTGGCCCTCGCCATCGTCGCCGCCCACGCGGCCGCGTACCCCGGCTTCCCGCTCAGCGCCATCGCCGAGGAACTGCGCGACAGCAACGGCAGCCTCGACGCCTTCGCGGGCGGCGACGACCTCACCACCGACGTACGGGCCGTCTTCTCCTGGTCGTACAAAGCGCTGTCGGACCCGGCGGCGCGGCTGTTCCGGCTGCTGGGCCTGCACTCCGGCCCCGACATCTCCTCGCCGGCCGCCGCCGCGCTCGCCGGGCTCCCGCTGCGCGAAACCCGCGCCCTGCTGGGCGAGTTGACCCGTGCCCATCTGCTCACCGAGCACTTCCCCGGCCGCTACACACTCCACGACCTGCTCCGTGTCTACGCCACCGAACGCGTCGGCGCGGAGGAGGAGCCGCAGGAGCGGGACCGGGCCGTCGAGCGGCTGCTCGCCTGGTATCTGCACACCGCCGACGCGGCGTACACGTACATCACACCGCGCCGCCGCCGGATCCGGCTCGAACCCCTGCCCGCGTCGTGCCTGCCGCTGGAGTTCAGCACGCACGAGCAGGCGCTGGACTGGTGCGAGACCGAGCGGGCCAATCTGGTCACCGCGGTGAACCAGGCCGCCACGTCCGGGCACCCGGGCATCGCATGGCGGCTGCCCGCCGTCCTGTGGGGTTTCTTCTACCTCCGCAGCCATCTGCACGACTGGGTCGACACCGCGGCCGTCGGACTCGCCGCCGCCCGCGCCGCCCAGCACCGCTGGGGCGAGGCGCAGGCCCTCGCGGACATGGCCGCCGCG
>NZ_JTIY01000001.1:2614226-2626836 GCF_000818175.1 Streptomyces sp. AcH 505 | reverse complement strand
CTGCGCAGCGCGGGCCGGCTCGACGAGGCCATCGACCATCTGTGGCAGGCGATGATCGCCTACCGGGAGCTGGGGGACGCGGACGGCCGCGGCTCTGCCGTGGCCAACCTCGGCGACGTCTACCTGCAGACCGGGCAGTTCGCCAAGGCGCTGGAGTACACCCGTCGTGGCCTGGTCATCGAGCGGGCCGTCGGCACCGTCTGGGGCGAGGGGATCCTGCTGAGCAACCTGGGCGACGCCTACCAGGGGCTCGGCAGGTTCGACGAGGCCCTGGAGTGCATGGAGCAGTCGCTGACCATCCTGCGCGACAGCGGTAACAGCTGGGTGGAGGGCGTCGCGCTCGACATCCTCGGCACGATCCACCGCAAGCTCGGCCGGTACGACGAGTCGATGGCGTTCTACGAGCAGGCGCTCGCCACCCACCGGGCCGTCGGCAACCGGTGGGGCGAGGGTCATACGCTGGGCCATCTCGGCGACGTCCATCTGGAGGCCGACCAGCCGGAGGCCGCGCGGGTGAGCTGGCGCCAAGCGCTCGCGATCTTCGCGGACTTCAACCACCCGGACGCCGAACAGGTCCGCGAACGGCTCGGCCGGCTGGCGAACACAACGCGGGAGAACACAACGGCGGACGGCTCCACGGACCCGGCAAACGGGCCCGTGGGCGTGGTAAACGGTCACGTCGGCCGCACAAACGGTCACACCGATGCGGCCGGCGGGTCCGGCGCGGTGGACGGACCGCCCGAAGCGCGCGCCAGGAGCGCAGCGCATCGACGGACCGCCTGACATGATTTCCCCTTTACCGTGGCTCGCCGTGGTCCCGGAGCGGACCACGGCGAGCTTGCACTTCGGTACAACGGATCACCGGCGGAAACGGTTCAACCGCCAGGTCAGCCCGCGTCGTGATAGGCGCGGCCACTGGCGTTGGGTGTCGTGCCGTTGTAAAGACCCGTCGGGCTGGTCACGGTGGAGAGGGTGAACCAGGCGTAGCGCTCCATGAAGTCAAGACTGTTCAGCATCTGCGTCGATGACTTGATGAAGTCGGTCTGCTCCTGCTCGCTGGGATACCGAGCCGGGCCCTTGGACCAGTCGATCAGGCCGTATTCGGTCAGCCAGATCGGCTTGTGGTAGCGGTCGTGCACCGCCTGGAGGTAGCCGCGCAGCTGGTTGGCGGCGTCCGGGCCGAAGTCGGACCCGTACCAGTGCAGGGGGATGAAGTCGACGCGCAGATTGCGCTGCTGCGCTCCCTGCATGAAGCGGTCCAGCCAGCCGCCGGGGACGTCTCCGCCGTACGAGACAGCGGGTGCGCCGAGCCGCAGCCCGGTGGACTGCAGCCGGGGCCACAGGTCCAGGGCCTGCTCGGGGGACATGTTGGCCTGCGTGCCCGAGTCGGGCTCGTTGAAGCCGAGCAGCTCCGTGCCCTCCTGGCGGGCATGGTTCAGTTCGTCGTCGGTGACCGAGCCGGGGCCCCAGATCATCGGGACGTACTCGACACCGTTCGGCTTGGCCACAGCGCCACTGGAAGAGGCCCAGTTGTAGTACCAGGACGCACCGGAGTCGGCGAGGGCCTGGGAGGCGCCGTCGACCGGGTTGAGGCTGACACCCTTACGGTGCGACGCCGGCGCCACCGGGGCGGGCGGCGGCGGGTTGTTGACGACGGGCGCGGGCGCCGGGGCGCTGCCGGTCCCGAACGACACCGTCAGACCACTGCACTTGGTGCACTGGTACATCACCTTGTTGCCCGGCTCGGCGTCCTGCTTGGACCAGGCGTACGCGGTGGGGCACTTCTGGTTGATCATGTCGCTGTACGGCGTCTTGGCGTCCCGGTTCGGGTTGACGCACACCAGCGACTTGCCCGTGGCCTGGTCCTTCTGCAGGTTGTCGGCCGGGCAGGCGGACAGCAGATCCTCGGGGCAGCCCGCCACGGCACACTCGCCGCTCGCGGGTGGTGCCACGTCGTTGGGGGTGATGGTGACAGGGGCCGATACGGCGTTGACGTAGCTCACGTCGTACCAGGGCGCCAGGGAGTCGGCCGGGTCGAAGTTGAACTCGGCGAGGCTCGCGGGCTGTTCACCGAGCGAGCAGTGGTCCACGAAGGGCCCGCAGTCACCGACGGCACAGTGGAACGTGCTGCCGTTGTCACCGGAGCAGCCCTGGCGGGCGAAGAACGTGCCGCGCCAGTGCCCGGCACCCTCCCGCTCGGGAATGGTGATGGTGGCGGCCTGGCCGGGGTCGAGCGTCGGCAGCCCGGTGAGCTCGGCCGAACCGTCGGCGTTGACCCTGCTGCCGACCCAGATCCGGCCGTCCGTCTTGTTCTGCAGGGTGATGGTGTGGTCGGCGACGGCACCGGCCGCTGCGATGCTCCCGCTGTCGGAGCGGTGCGTCTGGATCGCTACGGCGGTGCCTGTCACACCGACGATGACCAGCAGCAGCGCCAGCAGGAATGATGTGCGTCTGCGCATAGAGCGTGCCTCTCCATTGGGCTTACGCGGGTTGGTTGATCGATTTCGCTTGCGCAGGCACGACGGATGGGCGGGGTGGTTGGTTCATCCGGTGACGGATGTCATGCTCATTTTCGCGCCCTGCCCTGCGTTTTCGCCTGAACGTGCTGCGGGCTGGCGGTATTTGACGGCACGTCAAACGGGCGGGGCGTCGTAGGACTGAGCGGGCTGTCGTACGCCTCGCGCACGATCGACCGGCCCTCGTTGTCGAGCATGGACTGCGGGATGTCGATCGACCTGGTGTGCAGTTCGGGGGAGGTGGGCAGTGAGACCGGGCTCATCAGAGGAGAGTTGGTCACGGAGGCTGATTCCGACGCACTGTCGTCCAGTATGTGCCGGTGCTCGGAGGCGACGAAGGTGTGACCGTCGGTCAGCTCGCCCCTGCGCGGCGTCGAGACGGCGTGGGTGGTCGATTCCCTGAGGTTGGTCTGTGCGGCCACTTCGAATTCGTGGCCGCCGCTGAATTCGTTCTGACCGGGCCCCTGGAAACCGGACCTGATCGAGGAACCCACCGCCGGTGCCGGGCGCTCCCATTGCTCGCGGAGATCCGCGGTCGCCCTCAGGTCGGCGGCGGTCGGGGGCGCGTCCCGCAGCAGCTCTCTCCGCTGCGCGTTGCCGGCGAACCGCACCACGGTCGGTATGGTCTCGGGGGATTCCTCGAAGACCTTCTGCCACTTCTTGTCGGTTCTGACCAGATTCAGGACCGCGTCCTCGAAAGCCTCGTGCTGGCGTGGCGACAGCTTCTTGATCTGGCTTTCGAGGCGGATCATCCGCTCCTCGTGCACCGACATCCCGGCGCCGGCCGACTGCTGCGGCTCGCCCTGCGGGTATCCGGACCAACCACCGCCGTCGCCGCCGCCACTCGCGCCGCCACCCACGCCACCGCCACCGCCCGCGGGCGCCGGCGCGGACCGGCCCCTGATGCGGTCCATGAGACGGCGCCAGAGATCGGCGATCTCTGTCCCGAGGTCCGCAAGGCCCTCCTCACCCCGCTGCTTGCCCAGCTGGTGATCGGTCTTGATCAGATCGCGCGCCAGCCGGACTTCGGGGCGCTGCCTGGCGAACCGGTTCCTGGTCAACCGGTTCCTGGTCGAGGAAGCCGTGTTCGCGTCCGCCACGGTGCCCCTCTTTCAGGTCGGAGGTGCTGACACGAGCGACAACGGACCTCCGGGCGGAACGGTTCAACCCCGGTGCCGACATGTGCGTACCTCCCGACCTGTCGGCGGTGGTCCCGGCACAACGGCCGCGCCCCGGGGACGCGGCCGTTGTACGTCGAGCTGGCTGGTGCGGTGTGCGTCGGCCGTTTGCCGCGGCTAGCGGCGGACGACCTTCTTCCCCTTCTCCCGCTGCGCGCCCTGTCCGCTTGTTTCCGCCGGGACGCTCGAGTTGCTGTGCTGGCTCTGGGCGTAATCGCCCTGCGGAAGGTAGCTCGCGGCCGAGTTACCGCCGGCCGGCGAGTAATTGACGGGCCCGTACGACGACACGGAGGGATTGCTCCCTTGCTGCGAGCCGTAGCCACCGCCGTACGGCGACTGCTGGGCGTCAAAGCCACCGCCGTACGGCGACTGCTGCGCGTTAAAGCCACCGCCGTACGTCGGCTGCTGCGTAAAGCGCGGGTCGTGTGCGGGGGTGTGCTCGGCGTAAAGAGGCTGTTCCTGCCAGTCCTCGTGCGAGCCTACGTTGCTGGTCGAGTCGTGTGAGGACGGGAACGATCCGGGTACCATCTCGCCCGGCTCGTATCCGATGTTCGTGTTGTTGTGGGCCCTCCCCTCGTACACCGGCAACTCGTACGCGGGGTCACTGGCTTCCCGCTCCCGCTCCGCCTTGTGGAAGTGGTGCGTCGCCTCGCCGACGGTGCTGCCGCCGCCGATCCAGGTCCCGGCCTGGCCTGCCCACTTGGCTGCCTCCCCGCTGCCGGCGGCGCCCCAGGCGTTCCCCACCGCGGAGACGATCCGGCCGGCGCTCAAGGCCTCCTGCGCGGTGTCGCGCATGCCACCGCCCTGGACACGCTTCCGCTCCGTGTTGAGTTCGGTGGCGCCCATATAGGCCTGACCTGCGACTCCCACCACCTTGAAGGCGACGCCCGCTTTTCCAGGGACGGCCTCCCCGATCGAAGTCGCCAGCTGGGGAGCGACGTCGATCACGGCCTTCTTGATCCTCTTGTCGTGCTTGCTGACCCAGGCCTTCGTGTTCGCGGCGAACGTCTTGAGCTTGCCGCCCACGCCCGCGAAGTACGTACGACTGGTCTGGTCGTACACGGCCGTCCCCGGCGTCGTGCCGGCCGGAAGCTGGGGTGCGTCGTTGGGTACGGGCCTGGACGAGGTGCGGATGTTCCCGCTCCGCGCGTCAATATGGACCGACATGACGGACTGGACGGAATCGTTGGAATTACCGCTGTCGTCTGAGTGTTCTGAGCCTGCCATTTTCACCCTTCCTTAGGGCTGGATGGTTACTCCCTACGGAGCCTGTGGCGGCGCCGTATCCGGGCGCTGCCGACCGGATAAGGCTCCGCTCACCGAGCACAACGCGTGCGCCGGAGCATCGGTTCATCGCCCCTCCGCCCTGGGCGGACAGGTCAGCTCGACGGCTGCTCGGTCGGTGGTCTTTCCCAACTCGGCTGCTTCTGCCCCTGCGGTGGCGGTGGCGGTGGTGCGAACGGATCCATCGCGTCGACGGGAGGAACCTCCTTCCCGCGGTGGGCACCAGGCTTGCATCCGGCGAAGGGGCCCTGCGGGTCCCGCAGCGCTGCCATGACCGGCGAGAGGAAGTCGCGATGCCAGCTGGCAGGTCCTGACATGTTGGAGCCGGGCCCGGTCAGATGCCCCCAGGCGAGCCACAGGCCGTGCAACTGGGCGACGGCTTCAGCGTGTTCCCACCAGCGGGAGCACCAAGGGGCCTGGGAGCTGACTTCCCTGCCGTAGACCGGCAGCAGTACATGGTGGGTCCACAGTGTCAGCTGACGCAGCGTGTTCGCGTAGGCGGGCCCTTCCATGTAGAGGATGAAGTGCGGTGGCGTGAGGGGCTTCTCCGGATCGGGAGCGGCGCCTCCCCCGGGCCCAGGCACCTCGGGCTTCTCCGGCGGCGCAGTAGACATCGGCCCTCCTGTCAATGGTGAGTTCGGCGTACGGGACTCAGGCGTCCGGGCGTACCGCTCCCAGGATCGGCATCGACGCCGCCGGTGACTCGTACACCCAACGCCCCGGGCGCGGGGCCTGGATGATCTGGCCGTCGCCCACGTAGATGGCGACGTGGCTGGCGTCAGCGAAGTAGATGATGAGGTCCCCCGGGCGCATGTCGTCGACCGGGATGTGCTTCAACTGCCGCCACTGCTCCTCCGACGTACGGGGGATGGGGTGGCCCGCCGCGAGCCAGGCCTGCGAGGTGAGGCCTGAGCAGTCGAAGGAGCTGGGGCCTTCGGCGCCCCACACGTACGGCTTGCCGATCTGCTTGGCGGCGTAGGCGACGGCCTTCCGGCCGGCCGAAGTCCCCTTCTTGCCGACCTTCTTGAGGACGCCGGTGCTCACCCACTGCGCCTGGGCGTCGGCCTCCTCCTGGCGCTCCAGCGCCGCGATCCGCTGGAGCTGCTTCGCGGCCAGCTGCGACTCCAGCTGCTTCGCCGCCTTGATGTGCTTCTCGATCTTCTGCTGCTGGTCCTTCTGGGTGCGACGGGTCGCCTTCAGGTCCTTCAGCTCGTCGGAGGCGTCGTCGGTGCGGTGCCGCAGGTCCTCGCGCGTGGTGCCGAGCGCGGCCAGCACGCTGTGCCTGGCCTGCTGCGCCTTGCGGTTCAAGGACGCGTTGTCCAGGGCGGTCGCCGGGTCGTCGTCGAGGACGAACTGCATCTCGGCGGGCAGGCCGCCGCCCCGGTACTGGGCCCTGGCCACCGCCGCCGCCTGCGAGTTGAGGACGGACAGCTTCGCCTCGGTCGTCTTGACCTGGGCGTTGAGCTTGTCGATGCGCTTCTTCTGCTTGGCCACCTTCTCGTCGGCGGCGTTGTACTTGTCCGTGGCGACTTCCGCTTGGTGATAAAGGGTGTCCAGTTGGGCACGTACCTGGGTGAGAGTCGCGGGGTCGGCACGGGCGATCTGCTGGGTCGTCACCGTCAGGGCGCAGGCCAGGACGACGGCAGCCGCCGTCCGGTAGCTGTGCGCGCGCAGGGGCCGTCTCATCTGGGCCGAAGCTCCCTTCGTCCGCGTCGATCGGGGTAGGGGCCCAAGGGGCCCGTCCGCACAACGGACGTGGGAGTTCGGCGGTTCAAGGTCGCGTGAACCGGCCGCGTGCGACATCCGTTGTGCGCGAGAGGGCCGTACGGCAGACGAAAGGGTCGTTGTGGGAGTGGAGTTGCTGCTGCTGGCGCTGTGCACGGGGCTCGGCCTCGGCTTTCTGCTGCTCGCCGTGCGGTCCGTGCTGGCGGCCCTGCGCCTGTGGCTGCGCGGCCTGCGGGTGATGGGGGTCGTGACGGCGCGCGGCACGTCGGACCGGCGGCGCGGCGGGCTCGTGATGTTCGCCGACCACCTCGGCCGCAGCCTCGTCTTCGACCCGGGCAGGCGCGGCCCCTGGTGCGGGCTGCCGCGCCTCGGCCGCAGCGTCCCGGTCGTCTACGCGCGGAACCAGCCCACGTCCGCCGGGCTGTGGACGGCGCGGTATCTGCTGTCGCCCGCCTTCGGCTGGTTCCTGTCCTCCACGCTGGCGTTCGGCGCCGGGGTGCTCATGACGGCGTGACCGTGACCCGCGACCGGCCCCCCGGCCCGCGAGTCACACCCAGCCGTGGAGTCACACCCGGCCCGGGGCCTGTTTGCCGAGGCTCACGCCCGTCAGCCGCGCCGCGGCGCGCGCCGTGATCGCCGCCGTCTCCGCCTTCGCCGCCGCCGCGATGGCGCCCGCGCCCGGCTCCTTGTACCAGGGGCGCAGCCGGATCAGGGCCGGCTTGACGCCGGTCGCGAGCAGCAGCGCCGTGCCCTTGGGCAGGGCCCTGATCTTGTCGGGCGGCAGGACGGACTCCTGGCGGTACGAGTACGAGCGCGACGTGCCGTCCTTGCTGCGCGAGATGCTCGGGGTGCGCACGTCGTACTGGCCGACGAGCGTGGAGATCTTCTGGACGAAGTCGGCGTCGTCCAGGCCGGCGCCGAGCAGCTTGATGGTCGCCGCGCTCCACAGGGCGTCCATGCCCACGTCGCCCCAGACCCGGGCGCCCTGCCGGTAACTCTGCAGCAGCGTCACGACGTTGATGCCGCGTGAGCCGAAGTGCGAGTAGAGGTCGGGCAGGTCGGAGATGCGGCACACGTTCGCCGCCTCGTCGAGGACCGCGGTCAGCGGCGGGTCGAGCCGGCCGCCCATGCGCTCGGCGGCCACCACACCGGCCCGCATCGTCGCGTCGGCGATGCCCGCGATCACGCCGGCCGCCGAGCCACCGCCGTCCTTGGACAGCAGGTACAGCGTGTCCGAGCTCAGGACATGCAGGTCGGGGCGGAACTCGGGCAGCGAAGGGTCGGGCGTGACCCAGGCGAGGATGTCGGGGTCGAGGAGGCAGGACACGGTCTGCCGCGCCGTCTCGAAAATGCCGTCCCTGGTCTCCACAGCGCCACGCACCGTGCCCTGCAACTGCTCGGCCATCGCGACGAGTCCGGTGTCACGGAGCAGGTCGACCGGGGTGCGGTCGGCGGGGTCGGCGAGCCAGCCGAGGAGCTGCTGGACCGAGGCGTTGCTGCGGGCCGCCGCGAGGAACAGGGCGGTCAGGGTGTTCTGGGCGGCCGAGATCCAGAAGTCCTTCTTCGCCGTGTCGTCGTTGACGGAGGCCACGAAGTGCCCGGCGAGCCGGCGCGCACCCTCGGTGGTGTGGCACTCGGCGAGCATGTTCCACCACATGGCGCGCGGACTGTGCGCGATGCCCTGCGGGTCGAACGTCCAGACCGTGCCTACCTCTTCGCGGGCGGCGCGCGTGACGGCGTACACGTCGGACTTGTTGGAGGTCAGCAGCACCGCGCCCTGCGCGCGCAGCACGCGCGGCACGGCGATGCCGGTCGACTTGCCGGCGCGCGGCGCCATGAGGTCGAGCTCCACGTCCTCGTAACTGCTGCGCAGCTCGGGCCCCTTGGGGTCGAGTTCGCCGAGGAGGTTGCCCGTCTCGTCCGGGTCGAGCCGCCCCCTGCCCTTGAGCGTCGGCCGCAGTTCGCGGGCGCGCGCCTCGATGCCCTTGGGGCACATCGCGGCGAGGTCCCGGCTGTTGGCGAGGCCCTTGGGGCGGTTGCTGCGGCCCAGGATCAGGATCACGGCGAGGATGACCGGGATCGCGACGATCGCGAGCAGGCCGAAGATGCCCGCGTAGACGGCGGTGGTCGGCGTCGTGGGCCACAGCGCGACCGGCCCGTCGGAGACCAGGCTGGAGACGGTCGACATGGCGAACGGCGGGGTGTCCCAGCCGTGTCCGGAGAAACCGGCGCCGATCGTGCCGCCCGACCAGGCGACGGTGAACATCAGCAGGCCCGTGCCGGCGACGGCCACGATGGCCCAGGGCAGCAGGTCGTGCAGATCGCCGCCGCGCTGTCCGCTCATGCGGTCCACCTCCCGGGTGCTTCGATGCCGGGGGCGCCGGGTCCGCCGGGGAAGGGCGGGGGCCCTTCCTGAGCGGCCCGTTGCACCTGCCCGGTGGCCTTGGCCACGGCCTCTTCGAGCGTCTGCTCGTTCGGCGTCCAGCGGGTGTTGGTGTTGTGCAGCCGGCGCTCCGCGTCGGTGATGGCGACCTTGATCGGGATGCCGGGGCGGCCACCGACCTTGATCAGGAAGCGGCCACGGCCGGGCGGTTCCTCGTCCTCGCCGTTGACACCCCAGCCGGGGGGCGACGACCAGGAGGAGACGAGTTCGATCTCGCGCCGGGACAGCCCGACGACCTTGCCGAGATCCTCCATCTCGGTCTTCGGCAGCCCCGCGCACACCACCATCCCGGCACGCTCGACGAAGCCGCGCGCCTTGGCGCGGTCGGCGTCCGTGCCGAGTGCTTCGGCGTCCTTGAGGGTGTGGGTGATCTTGGCGTCGCCGAGACCGAGGGAACGGTTGAGGCGGGTGAGCGCGTCGATACGGTCGACGATGCCGGACGCCGCGCGCAGCGGGCGCCACAGCTCGTCCAGCACGGTGAAGAACCAGCGCCGCGGGGCGAGTCCGGCGTCGGCCAGCGCGTGGCAGGCCGCGACCGTACCGAGCCCGTCGGACCAGGCGGCGAGCATCGCCGCCGCCGTCAACTGGGTGTCGGCCTCGCCGATTCCGGAGATGTCGATGCACACGGCGGGCGCGTCGGGGTCGATGTGGGTCGACGTCTCGGAGGCGAAGGTGTCACCGAGCGGGCCGTCGAGGATGCCGAGCAGCGAGCGGTGCAGCGGGTCGACGGCGTCCCGGTAACGGGCGTCGTCACCGCGGTCCAGCGTCACGGCGCGCACCCGGGGCGGGCCTTCGGTGAGGACCCGCAGCACATCGGGCAGCAGCACGGTGTGCCCGGGCAAGGTGCGCTCGCGCAAGTGGTGCAGAACCGCCGAGAGCACGGACTGCTCGTGGTCGTCCATGGGCCGGCCGCGCACGATGGTGATGAGCGCGGCGACCATGTTCAGCACCCGGCCGTGTGCCTCGGCCTTCAGCACCTCACCGGCCTCGCCGCCGATCTTCGCCGCCGCCGACCCCATGGCGCCCGGGTCGAGGACGTTGATGCCGCCCCGGCCACGGCCGATGGAGATCACCTGGCCGCCGAGCGCGCGCACGGTGTCGGCGTAGTCCGGCTTGAGGTCGCCAAGTACCAGCGGGACGACGCCGGTTGCCGAGAGTCCGATCAGCATCCGGTTGATGAGCGTGGACTTGCCCAGACCCGGCATGCCGAGCATGAACAGCGAGGGGTTGGAGATGTACCGGGCCCGGGTGAACCAGCTCAGCGGGTCGCCGCAGACGGTGGCACCGGTGAACAGGTGCTGTCCGAGCGGCACTCCGGTCATCGGCGAGCCGGACCCCGCGGCGAACGGCCACATGCCGCAGGCCTGCACGGTGGTGGCGCGCCACATGGTGGGCGGGTCCATGTAGCCGACACGCCCGCCGCCCGCGCCGTACCAGCCGCGGGGCGGGACGTACAGCTCCTTGGGGCGGGGCGGCGCCTTCTCCTTGCCGCCCTTCTTGCCGCCCGCTGTCCCGCTCTTCGTCGCGCCCTTGTCGAGGCGCTGCCCCGTGACGGGCTGCGCCCCTGCCGGCTTCTTCCGTCCCGGCTTCTCCGCCCAGGGCGACTCCGGTTCGAGCAGCTCCCCCGGCGCCAGCTTGCTCGCCCGCTCCTCGGCGAGCCGGTCCGCCCGCTCGGCCAGCTTCTGTTCGCGCCGGCTCACAACGCCTCCTGCAGTTCGTGCGGTACGAGGGTCTGCTCCCACGGCAGGATCCCGGCGGGCAGGGTGCAGGTGAACGCCGCCGCCTGCATCCGGTCGGCCGGGCGCATCTGCACCCGGGAGGCCGCCGTCAGGTTCCGGATGGTGACGCTCGCGTCGGCCAACTCCTCTGCGTTGTCGACGGTGACCGTCAGCATCAGCGAGAACTCCACAAGACCCGCCCCCGACGCCTCCTCGTTCGCGGTCTGTTCGGCCGCGCGCACCTCGGAGGCCGCGCGGGCCTGCACCATGCCCTTGCCGGACGTCGCCATGAACTGGGCGCTGCGCCGGTCGGCTTCGACGATCCGCGCCGATGTGGCCGGGTCGATGGGCCGGTAGACCAGCGCGACCCGCTTGCGGCGGGTGCCGGGGGCCGCCTCCAGCATGCCCCGCATCACCGAGGACCGGATGGTGCCGCGCGGTGCCAGGGTCAGCATCCAGGTCCTGGAGACACCGGAGTCGTGCTGGTAGCTGTTCACGGTCTCGACCGCTGCCGCAGGTCCTGCGTCCTCCCACTCCAGACCCGTACCGCCGTGCGTGGCACGGGCGTTGAGTACGTCGGCGGCGACGGCGGGGTCGTAGGCGACCCGGACGACCTCGGCGATCCGCTCGGCCGACAGCGGGTAGGCGGCGCCGCCGCCGGCGGCGACGAGTCCGCTGAGCAGACCGGGGATCCGGATCGCGAGATCCGTGATGATGTCGTCCTTCTTACGGCTCTGGCCGCCCGGGATGCCGTAGGTCAGGGTGATGTAGGTGTGCATCTCGGACGAGGCGCTGGGATAGCGGTCGACGACCTCCTCCATCACCGCGCGTGCGGCCGGAGGGGCGTCGGAGCGGATCCGGGGCAGCACCTCGTGGGCGAGCCGCGTGCCCGGGTCGGGGGCGGTCTCCACGATCACGGAGGCGCCGCGCAGCCCCGGTTCGTGGGACAGCCGGGCCAGCCACTCGCCCCACAGGGCGACCCAGACGTCGACCTGGTCGGGGTCGATGAGCGAACCACCGTCGGGGTCGCAGCCGAGGACGATCGTGTACAGGTTGCGGACCGGGTGGTGCAGGACGCCGAAGGGACGGTCGTAGGCGTCCCGGCCCTCGGTCGCCGTGACCTTGTTCAGCAGGCCAGGCGGGCGGAACCGGCCGCCGGGGCGGGCGGACAGCGGCCCCGACACGTACAGGTGCGCGCCCTTGGCCTTCCGGCGCGACCAGCCGATGCGCAGCGTGATCAGCTGGTAGATGTTGCGGCCGTCCTGGGTACGGATCGTGAGCGGGATCAGGAACAGCAGCACGGGTACGAACACGACGAGCGCGGCGTACAGCGAGATCAGCGAGGCGAGCAGGGTGGCGATGAGGCCGCCGAACGCCCCGAAGGTGCCGACGAGTCCGAGTGGTCCGAGCCCCGGCCGCCTTGGCCTGCGCCAGTTTCCGTAGGTCGGATGAGTGACAGCTTCCGCGGACATAGGATCCGGTTTCCTTTCGTGAAGTGGTCGGAGTACGGCGGCGGTTGGGGTACGGCGGAGGCGGTGGGACCGCGGAAGCCGCCGAGCTCCCGCCGGGGGGAAGGGAGCTCGGCGGCCGTCCGTCAGGGGAGGCGACGGCAGGACGTACGGGTCGACCGGCCCGCCGTCGCGACTCCCCCGGGAATCACTTGTTGTTGCCCAACTCGCCGTCGGCGCCTTCCACGGCGCCCGACACGGCGGAACTGGCGGTCTGCGCCGCGGCCACCGCCTCGAG
>NZ_JTIY01000001.1:2610984-2614037 GCF_000818175.1 Streptomyces sp. AcH 505 | reverse complement strand
CGCCGCTCCCGCACCGGCACCGCCCGCACCCGCACCAGCGGCACCGGCCCGGCCCGCTCCCGCGGCACCTCCGGCGCCGTTCGCACCGCCGGACCCGGGTCCGCCGGCCGATCCCGATTCGCCGCCCGCGCCGGACGAGCCGCCCGCACCGGACGAACCGCCCGAGCCGTTGGCGCCCGAAGCGCCGCTCGGACCCGCCTGCGCACCGCCGCCGGAACCGCCGCCGCGGCCGCCGAGCATCACGGCGCCGCTCGCCAGGTTGCTGCCCGCCTGTCCCATGCTGGACATGGGGTTGCCGGTGCCCATGGCGGCCGTCGCCGGCACGATGAGCTTCAGCAGGGCGGGCAGGGCGATGGCGGAGAGCAGCATCACGCCGATACCGGCGATCCGGGTGTTGATGGTGCTGTTGTCGCCGGAGCCGCTGTTCTTGCCCGTATTGATCATCGCCATACCCGCGTTGAGTACGAGCGCGACCGCCGGCTTGTAGAGCAGCCAGGCGATCATCCAGCCGAGGTGCTTGCGCCACCAGCCGGCGCCCCAGTCCGTCATCGAGGCGGCGGCCGCCATCGGCAGCGTGCCGAGCAACAGCATCATCACACCGAGCCTGATGTACATCAGGACCGTGTGGATGATGCCGGAGATCAGCAGCAGGAAGGCGAGGACCAGCAGCAGGAAGGACTGGATCCCGCCGCCGTCCGAGCAGGCGCCGACGTTCTGCAGGGACTCCTGCACGGCGTCGTTGAACAAGTAGCTGGAGTAGTCGTCGGCGACGGCGGCGGCGGCCAGGCAGACCGTGGTGGCGGCGCCCGAGACGACCACCACGCGCATGATGCCCTTCAGGGCGGTCGTACCCGCGTCGCCCTTCCGCTCGATGGCCATCCGGGCGGCGGCGAACAGCAGCGAGCCGACCGCGAGGTAGACCACGATCCACTGGGTGTCGCCGCTGATGTTCTTCGACGTCTGGCTCTGCTCCAGCGTCGGGACGCTGGTGGCCAGCGCCCCGAACACCGCGACAGCACCGGCGAGGATGGTCTTGGCGACCAGGTCGATGATGGTTCCGATGGGGTCGCCGAGGAAGCTGAAGAACCCCTTCACCAGGTCGATGACCGGATTGCCGGACGTGCAGTTCACGTCAAACCCCCCAAAGCGTGTAGCCGGTGGTGTTCTGAACGGCCGCGACCGGCGAGTGCAGCGCACCGTTGTCGTCAGGCACGACCTTCCAGTCGCCACCGCTCCAGCGCAGCACGATGGTGGTCGCCGCGTAGCCCTGCTCGCCCTTGAGGAGGAGCTTCACCGTCGCGCCCGTGCTCCCGTAGGAGGACACGATGAAACCGACGTACGAGGCGACCGGCGTACTGCTCCCGCTGTCGGTGTCCTGCACGGTGGCGCGCTGGAACTCGAACATGTCGCGCCCGATCCCGTCCACGACCTGCTGCTTGGTGACGGTGCGCCAGCCGGAGCCGCTCATCTGGGACGGGATGATGTGGGCGGCCAGCACGGCCCCGACGGGCGTGTGCGCGTAGCACCACCACAGGTCGCCCTCGATCCGGGTGGGCCCCGCCGATGCCGAGACGGGCACCCGCGAGACCCCGAGCGTCCGCCAGCTGATGTCCTTCGGGGCGGCCTTGGGCAGTGCGTCGCCCGCACTGTCGTCGGTGCGGCAGCCCTGCGGCCGGCCGCCCTTCGGGACCGATTTACCGGAGAGCGGACCGACGGACGCAGCCGCGTTCGCACGGTCGGCGGTGCCGCTGTGGCCTGACGTCAGTGTGACGATCATGCCCACCACGACCACGACGCCGATGAATCCCGCCGACAGCTGCCAGCTCCGCTGCTTGTAGTACGGCCCGGATTCCTCGACCCGCCGCTCCCTGCGTTTGAACAACACGTCCGTCCGCCCGGCCTACGCGAAGACGAAGCTGATCAGCGGGCCCGCAGTGGCCACGAGGACACAGCCGCCGAGCACCATGCCGAGCCGGCTCATGTGCTCCGAACTCTCACCGCGCTTGACGGAGACGGCCATCATCGCGCCGGTGATCAGCACACCGGCGACACCGGCGGCCGTACCGGCCCAGGCGGCTATGCCGAGCACGGTGTTGACCTTGCCGGTGAGTTCGTCGGGGGCGTTGCTCACCGGCTTGGGCACAGTGCCGTCGGCCAGGATGTTGGAGACTGCGAGGAGCAGTGACATGGGGATCTCTCCGAGGAGTCGGCGCCCGGCATGAGCGGTGGGCGGGAGGGTAACTGTCAGTGCGGGAAGGTCTGTTGAGCGGTCGGTCGGGATTGGTGCGGGGCAGGTACTAGGGGCCGAGCAGCGTGAGGTTGCCGAGGGCCGTGACGAGCGGTCCCGCCGTCGTGGCGATGAGGCAGCTCAGGACGATGTAGAACACACCGCGGAAGTGCGCGCCGCCCTCACCCGGTTCACCGCGGCGCAACTGGAGTGCCATCTGCATGCCGACGATGATCAGTCCGCCGACACCGCAGGCCGACGCACACCAGGAGAGAAGGCCGAGGATCGTGTTGGCGTCCGTCGGCGGTGCGTAGTCGGCCAGGAACTGTGCGGCGGCCACGGACCGGGTCACGAGACGGCTCCCTCGCCGTAGCTCGCGCTTCCCACCAGCTTGGCGAGGGTGACGAGTTGCCTGGGTTCGTGCTTCGGACGGCCACCCGTACGCCAGGCCGGGATCCACGGCACCCGGTGCACACGGGCGACGGAGCGCAGCACCCGGATGCGGCGCAGCAGCACCAGCGGCAGCCGGCCGGGGGCGTCGGCGACCAGGACGACGCCCAGCAGGTCCAGCCCCTGCGGGGCCTTCCCGTCCTTCAGCGCGCCCAACGCCTGGGAGACGGACCGGAGTCCGCCCGCGCTGGTCCGGCCGACCAGTACGATCCGCCGCGGCTCACCGCGCGCGGGCTCCGGCCAGCGGGCTCCTACGTCCACCCCGCCGAGCGCCTCGACCAGCGACGTCACACCGGCGCCGCCGTGCGCCTTGACCCAGCCGACCTCGTCACGCGAGCGCCCGCGCGCCGCCTTCGAATATAGATCGGAAGAGCGG
>NZ_JTIY01000001.1:2608853-2610473 GCF_000818175.1 Streptomyces sp. AcH 505 | reverse complement strand
CGGTTGTGTCACCGCGGGCGGCGGCGGTGCGGGCGCCGTCGTACGGGGCGGCACGGGCGCCGCCGCGGGTGGCGGCGTGCCCCCGCCGGGGGGCGTCTGCTGTGGGGACTTCGGCCCCCGTACCCACGACTGTGGGCCCGGCGGCGTTGCCGAAGGAGTGCCCATATGTGTCCCGCCCCCCTCTTCGCTCGTGCTTCCGCTGCTGCGGCTCATCTGGTTTTCCACTGGTTTGAACTTATTTGCCACGGGGCCCGTTTGGATCTGTCGAGTCCGTCGGACAGCACAACGGGCTATGTGGCCATGACGGTTCAAGGCGAAGGGAAGAAGGCACGCGCGCATGAGTGCAGGCATGGGAGCGGGCGAGGAGAGCGGCGGCTCGAACGTCGTCAGGAACGGCATCATCGCCGGCACCGGATGCGGCTGCCTGCTGTCCCCGCTCGCCCTGGTCGGCACGCTCGTCGTGGTGTTGATCATCGGCGGATTCGGGGTGTTGCTCGCCCCCCTCATCGCGCTGATCCTGCTGTTCGGCGGAGGCGGCGGGAGCGACAGTTCCAACCAGGACACGGCGGACCAGATGGTCGACGTCCTTCAGGGCAACGGCAAGGGCCAGCTCGACGACACCACGGTCCCCGCCGACCTGGTGGACCCCATCGAGCGCGCGGGCCAGCAGTGCCCGGCCATCGGCCCGATCGTCATCGCCTCGCAGATCGAGAAGGAGTCCGGCTTCAACGCGGCCCTGAAAGGACCCAACGGTGAACTGGGCCTCTCACAGCTGCCGCCCGACATCTTCAAGCAGTACGGCAAGGACGACGACGAGAACGACAAGACGTCCGCGCTGGACGCCGAGGACTCGATCATGGCCCAGGGCCGCTACCTGTGCGATCTGGCCAAGCAGGGCCAGCAGATGCTCGACAACGGGGAGGTCGAGGACAAGGGCGACGGCGAAGGGGCCCTCGACACCTCCCTCGACCTCGCCCTGGCCGGCTACGACATCGGGATGGACGCCGTACGCGCGGCAAAAGGGGTGCCGCAGACGAACGAGGCACAGGGCTATGTCCTGGCCATCCGCGCCCAGTTCGCCAAGTACCAGGGCATCGCGGCGCCGCCGTCAGGCGCGACTCCCGGCGTCACCCCCGACCCCAGCGAGACGCCGTGACGCGGCGCGGGCGGTCCCACCGTCTCCCCCACGCCTTCCCGATCACCACTCCCACCGCATGAGGACGGCAGCCATGGCCCCCTTCACCGTGTACATCTCCGACAACGGGCTCGCCGAGATCGACGGGGACCCGCTCGTCCCCGCGCCCGAACAGTCCGTGCACGAGGCGGTACTCGACCAGTTGCACCGGTTCGCACAGCAGCGCGGCACCGCCGTGGACGCGACGGTGCACGACAGCCCGGGTGCGGCGGAGTTCTTCCTGCGGGTGCTGCCGGACGGGTCGAGCCAGGTGCTGGGAGCGGCGGAGCCGGTGCAGGAGCCGGAACCTGAGCTGGTGGCGGCTCCTGAACCGGAGCCGACGCCGGAGCCCTTGTCGGCCCCCGAGCCGGAGCCGGCCCATGCGAGGGCGGACGCGGACACCGATGCCGGGGCGGGGCCGGGTGGCGGCGCCGTCGCCAAGGCGG
>NZ_JTIY01000001.1:2606059-2608038 GCF_000818175.1 Streptomyces sp. AcH 505 | reverse complement strand
GCGCGACGGCGGCGGCGCGCGCGGGGTCGGTGCACGCGGGCTCGGTGCACGCCGCGCCCGTGGTGGCGCCCGCACCCGTCGACGTGCCCACCGAACACGCCGCCCAGATCGGCCACATCAACGCGTTGGCGTCCGTCGGCCGGCTGGACGAGGCGCTCGACGAAGCGACCGAACTGCGCGAGCGGCTGACCAGTACGGTCGGCGCGGACCATCCGCACGCGCTGGAGGCGCGGTCCGTCGAGGCGTATCTCGCACACCTCTGCGGCGACCACCGCGAGGCCATCGTGCTCGCCCTGGCCGTGGCCCGTATCCGATGCGGCGCCGGGGACAACCAGGCGCCGGTGGAGGTGGCGCGGGCCGCGGCTGCTTGGCAGCAGCTTGACGACGACCGGGCCGCCGTCGCCCACGGCCGCGAACTCCTGCACATGTGGGAGGCGTTGGAAGCCCGCGGCCTGCTGTCGCCCGGCGACCTGGAACTCGCCGAACAGGTCCGCAGGCACGTCGACGCACTGGCGGCATACGTCTGATCGGTCGCCGGAGCCCGCTCCTTGCCCCGAAGTCGGGCCGGTTACACACAAGTCCATGGGCTCGTACAACCAACGTCAAACGAACGTGGAACGCACCTCGGAACACTCCGTTCCCCCAGGAGGCCAAGGGTCCCAGTCGCCCCAGGACTGTGACCGGGCCTCCCAAGGAGCAGGAGCACACCATGAACGTGACGGTCATCGGATCGGCCAGCGCGGTCTCCCCCGAGGAACGAGCCCTGCGCGACCTCTACTTGGAACACGGGCCCGCGCTCTACTCGTACGTACTGCGGATGCTGGGCGGGGACACACACCGCACGGAAGACGTCATCCAGGAGACGCTGATGCGCTGCTGGAACAAGCGAAACCTGGTCGACACCGAGGGCATGGCGGTCCGCCCGTGGATGTTCCGGGTCGCCCGCAACCTCGTCATCGACGCCCACCGGACGCGGATGGCAAGGCCGTTGGAGGTGAGCGGCGCCACCTGGCTGAGCGAGCTGGGCACCAAGGCGGACGACAACGAACAGATCCTGTCGTCGATAGTGGTACACGACGCCTTGCAGGCGCTGACGCCGGCACACCGCGAAGTACTCAGGGAGACCTTCTTCGCGGACCGCAGCACCCAGGAGGCGGCCGACACCCTGGGCGTCCCGCAGGGGACGGTCAAGTCCCGTGTGTACTACGCCCTTCGCTGCCTCAGGTCGGCACTGGAGGAACGAGGAGTACGCCCAGAAGACCGCGCCCCGCGCCGGGCCTGACGGGTTGACGCAGCTCAGAACCCCACCATCGACTTGTCGAACACCCCACCCAGAGCGCCACGCAGGCTGCACCCGACGGAGTGCCCGGCCCGTCTTCGGAGCCCGAAGCCCAGAAGGAAGAGGGCCAGGAAGACCCCGCCCTCGACGACTGCGGCGACGACCGGGCCGACGACGGAGCCGATGAGGCCGCCAACGGCCAGCCACAGAACGATCGGCACCAACGACCCCCGAAGAACCACACCGAAACCCACGGGCACCAACCCGTCAGGCAGGACACGCCGGTTCCAGAGGTCGATGTGGTTCCGCGTCCCGCAGTGCTGGATTCTCATACGCTGATCTGATCACCCACGGCGGGGGCGGGCTCTGCGGAGGCACCGGGTTCGTGGTGGCGGGTGCGGGTCGGGGCGGCATGGGCCGGGACCTGTGCGGGCCGGGAGGTTAGGTGAACCGAGGGCCGCCCCTGGGGTTTGAGTGTCGCGGTTGCGGTCCGGGTGTCAAGGGCGCTCCTTCGTCGCGTCGGCTGCGCCGATTGCGCTTCGCTCCACCCTTGACCCCCGGCCCTCCACCGCAAGTACTTCTTTGAGGGGGGCGGCCGGGGGGGCTCCACGGACCAGACCGGCCGTCGTGACGGGTGCTTTGCCGGGTGCGGGTGCCACGCGGAAGTTGCATGGGGGGACTTGGGCTGGCTCAGCGTCCG
>NZ_JTIY01000001.1:2590678-2604705 GCF_000818175.1 Streptomyces sp. AcH 505 | reverse complement strand
AATCGGCGAAGCCGACGCGACGCAGGAGCGCCCTTGACGCCCGGACCGGAGCCGCGACACTCAACAGAAAGGGGCGGCCCTACGGGCGCCTAACTTCCCGGCCCGCACAGCCCCCGGCCCATGCCGCCCTGACCCGCACCCGCCCCACCCCCAGTGACCAGCGGGGCATGAGTCCCAACCGCGCCCCGGCGGGGGCGGACGCTTAGCCGGCCCGAGTCCCCCCACGCAACTGCCGCGCGGCACCCGCACCCGGCCAAGCACCCACCACCACTCCCTGGCCCGGCCCGTGCGTCCCCCACCCGCACACCCCCCTCAACCCCCCAGCAGGATCTTCGCCACCGCCTCCGGTGCCTCGTGCATCGCGTTGTGGGCCGTCGGGAGGTCGTGGACCCGCCAGGTGGGGTCCGTCCGGAGGCGGGTGCGGAGGGGCGTGAACGGTGTTCGGTCTTCCCAGCCCGCGCAGTAGACGAACTCCCTGCGCGGGACCTTCGCGAACGCGCCCGTGAGCCGGATCGTCTGCAGGAACGCGGCCAGGGGGTGGGGGCGCCGGCGGGGGTCGCCGCCCGCCGGGGGGCGGACGGCGTAGCCCGTGTCCGTGGCGCCGGCGGCGAACACCCCCCGGAAGTGGTCGTTCGTCGCCGACCAGCACGACTCACCGTCGCGCGGTACATACGCGTCCAGGTGCACCAGCCGCGAGATCCGCCCGCCCGCGCGGTCGGCCGCCGCCGCGATCACCATCCCGGCGTAGCTGTGCCCGACCAGCGTCCCGTCGGTGATGTCGTGCCGGTCCAGGGCCCGCAGCACGTCCTCGGCGTGCGTGTCGAGGTTGGCCGTCGCGACCGTCGCGTCGTCGTCGTCCGGTCGCAGACCGGTCAGGGTCAGGGCGTGCACGGTGTGCCCCGCCCGCTCCAGCAGCGGGACCACCGCCTCGAATGCCCAGGCCCCTTTCCATGCCCCGGGTACGAGTACGAACGTCGCCATGGCGTTTCTCCTTCTCTCCAAGCCCTCTCAAGCAGCCCGCTCAAGCCCGCTCAAGCCGCGGCATCGCCGCACGCAGACCAGCCTCGTCCGACCCACCCATGGCGTGCCACCGGTAGAATGCCAACCGATGCCCGTTCGCCGCCAACCTCACCCGCCCCCCGGCGTGACGTCCCATGTATGGCCGTCCGGCGGCCGTCACCTCTGGCCGTCCGGCGGTACGAGCGCCGTTCAGTCGCACGCCCGGGGACACCTGGTGTACGCGGCCCGCGGCGTCCTGGCCGTACACGGCGAGCGCGGTACGGCGGTCGTGCCCGCCAACCGCGTCGCCTGGACCCCCGCCGGGTTCACGCACCAGCACCGCGCCCACGGCGACACCGACATGCGGATCGTCTTCCTCGCGCCGTCCCTCGCCCGGCTCGTCCCCGACCGTCCCGTCGTCTTCCTGGCCTCCGACCTCGCCCGCGAGGTCCTGCTCGCCCTGACCGGCCCCCGCAACTACGACACCGGCGCCGACGCACCCCACCACACCCGCCCCGCCCGCTCCCGCCTCCACCGCGTCCTCGTCGACGAGCTCCGCGAAGCACACGAACAGCCCCTGCATCTCCCCGAACCGCAGGACGACCGGCTGCGGGCCGTCTCCCGGCTGCTGTACGAGAATCCGGCGGACAACGCCACGCTGGCCGAACTCGGCAGGGCCACCGGAGCGAGCACCCGCACCCTCAGCCGCCTCTTCCGCGACGAACTCGGCATGACGTTCTACGAGTGGCGCACCCAACTACGCGTCTACCACGCCCTCGTACTCCTCGCCGACGGCCACGACACCACGCAGACCGCCTACGCGTGCGGCTGGGCCAACCCCAGCAGCTTCATCGCCGCGTTCACCCACATCATCGGCACGACCCCCGGCCGCTACCGCGCAGAACGAAACGCGGGGCCGCCGGGGTGACCGCTCACCCCAGGCTCAGCAGCAACTTGCCGGTAGTGGTGCGCGTTTCCATCAGCCGGTGTGCCTCATCCGCCTCCCCCAGCGGGAATTCCGCCGTGATCGGGAGTACGACCTGCCCCTGCGCCACCAGCGCGAACGAGCGTTCCGCCAGCGCGCGCAGCGCCTCCGGCTCCGTCTGAGCCAGGGTCAGGATCGAGAAGCCGGCCACCGAGAGGCCGCGCGGGTACAGCTCGGGCTGGCCCGCCTGCCAGGCCTCCGCGCCGCTCGCGTTGCCGAAGGAGACCAGGCGGCCGAAGAGCGCCAGCGCCTCCAGGCCGCGGCGCAGCGTGTCGCCGCCGACCGGGTCGAGAACCAGGTCCACCCCCCGCCCGCCCGTGGCGGCCCGGACGCCTTCGGCGAACCCGTCGCCGACGAACACCTCGTCGTAGCCGTACTTGAGCGCTTCCGCGACCTTCTCCTCGCGGGACACCACCCCGTACACCCCGCCCGCACCGCCCAGCCGGGCCAACTGCCCTGCCACCAGGCCGACTCCGCCGGCCGCGCCCTGGATCAGTACGGTCTCGCCCGCCCGCAGCCGCCCCACCTCGTGCAACAGCGCGTGCGCCGTGGGCAGTACGGTCGGCAGCGTCGCGCCGACCCGCAGCGGAACACCGTCGGGCAGCGCGAAGACGAAGGACGCCGGGGTGGCGACGACTTCGGCGTACCCGCCCTCCGGGGTGAGGGCCGCGACCTGCTCGCCCGGCGCGAGTCCCACGACACCCGCGCCGACCGCGCGGATCCGCCCGGCGATCTCCAGCCCGGGCCGGAACGGAAGCGACGGCACCCGGTATCCGGTGGCCCTGGCCTTGGTGTCGGCGAAGTTGACCCCGGCGTAGGCCACATCGACGGTCACCTCGCCGGGGCCGGGCTCCGGTACGGGGACCTCGGTGACCTTGAGGACCTCGGGTCCGCCGATTTCGTCGAACTGGATCGCGCGCATGGCTGTCGCCCCCGGCTGAAGTGTTCAATGCTAAGCGAACACTTTGAATGTACGCTCCGCGACGAACACCCCGCAAGCACCCGACCCACGGAAAGGACGACGGGGCCGGACGCACAAAAGCGTCCAGCCCCGAAACACCCAGGCGCCTACGCGCCCAACCGCCCCGCTACAGGAACGAGTTGATCTGGATCGTCTCCGTACGACCGGGTCCGACCCCGATCGCCGAGATCGGCGCCCCCGACATCTCCTCCAGCGACTTCACGTACCGCTGCGCGTTCTTCGGCAGGTCCGCGAACGTCTTCGCCTTCGTGATGTCCTCCGACCACCCGGGCAAGTACTCGTAGATCGGCTTCGCGTGGTGGAAGTCCGACTGGCTGTACGGGAGTTCCTCCACCCGCCGGCCGTCGATCTCGTACGCCACGCACACCGGGATCTGCTCCCAGCCGGTCAGCACGTCCAGCTTCGTGAGGAAGAAGTCCGTCAGCCCGTTGACCCGCGTCGCGTACCGCGCGATCACCGCGTCGAACCAGCCGCACCGCCGGTCGCGGCCCGTCGTGACGCCGCGCTCGGCGCCGATGCGGCGCAGCGCCTCGCCGTCCTCGTCGAACAGCTCCGTCGGGAACGGCCCCGCGCCGACGCGCGTCGTGTACGCCTTGAGGATGCCGATGACGCGGCTGATCTTCGTCGGGCCCACGCCCGAACCCGTGCAGGCGCCGCCCGCCGTCGGGTTGGACGAGGTGACGAAGGGGTACGTGCCGTGGTCCACGTCGAGGAGCGTGCCCTGGCCGCCCTCGAAGAGGACGACCTTGTCGTCCTCGATGGCCTTGTTGAGGACCAGCACCGTGTCGGTCACGTACGGCTTGAGCTGATCCGCGTACCCGAGCAGCTCCTCCACGATCTGGCCGGCCTCGACCGCGCGCCGGTTGTAGAGCTTGGCGAGGACCTGGTTCTTGAAGTCCAGGGCCGCCTCGACCTTCTGGAGCAGGATCGACTCGTCGTACAGGTCCTGGATCCGGATGCCGACCCGGTTGATCTTGTCGGCGTAGGACGGGCCGATGCCGCGCCCCGTCGTACCGATCTTCCGCGAGCCGAGGAAGCGTTCCGTCACCTTGTCCATCGTGGTGTGGTACGAGGTGATCAGATGAGCGTTACCGCTGATCAGCAGCTTTGACGTGTCGACACCGCGCTCGTTGAGTCCGCTCAGCTCGGAGAGCAGGACGGCCGGGTCGACCACCACCCCGTTGGCGATCACGGGAACACAGCTCGGGGAGAGGATTCCGGAAGGGAGGAGATGCAGTGCGTATTTCTGGTCGCCTACGACGACCGTGTGGCCGGCGTTGTTGCCGCCCTGATAGCGCACGACATAATCCACGGACCCACCGAGCAGGTCGGTGGCCTTTCCCTTGCCTTCGTCACCCCACTGAGCACCGAGCAGCACAAGTGCGGGCACAGGCGTACACCCCTTCCGGGCGGGGCATGTCCAAGGTCGGGGGGCGCACATACGCCGTACGTTCGGCGCGAGTGCGCCGTAAGGCACGACATGCCATCGCACAACGTTGTACGAGACAGCCCTAACCGTCGACCCGGTTGCCCCGGAATAGACGAAGCCCCTGGCGCAATAGCGCAAGGGGCTCTTGCACAAAGATGCTACCCGAGGAAGGACCGAGGTGTCGGCTCCGGAGCCCGCCGAAAACGGCGCGCAGCACCTTCTGGTGGTCATCGACGCGGTAGCGCGCCGGACCGACGGCGAATCCGTGCGCATCGCGAAAGACGTGCTGAGCGCGGGTGCGGCCGTCAAGATCTGTCTGCCGGACACCCCCGAGGAGTTCGCACGCGCGCTCGCCAGACGCGGCCACCGGCGCCCGGTGGTGATCGGCGACGACCGGGCGCTGCTGCGTACGGTCGCCCTGCTCCACAAGGAGCGAGAACTGGCCACGGGGGCGCTGTCCCTCGTCCCGATCGGCAGCGCCGTTGATCTCGCGCTCGCCTCCTCGCTCGGCGTCCCCGCGGGCGCGGTGGCGGCGGCGCGCGCCGTGCTCTACGGGGCGGTGCGCCGGCTCGATCTGCTGGTGGACGACAGCGACGGGGTGGTGCTCGGCGACCTCCGCATCCCCGCGCTGCCCGCCCGCGCCAACGGGGAGGCCGCGGGGCCACCGGGCCCGTCGGTGTGGCACGCCTGCCGGTCCCTGGTCCGCACGCTGGTGCGGCCCGCCCCGCATCCGCACGGCGCCGCGGCGCACACGTACCAGCTCCGCGTGGAGGCGGACGGTGTCGTGCTCAGCGACCTGGACGCCCCGGTCGAGGCGGTGACGGTCCGCTCGTACGGGGGCCGCGCCGAGGTCGTGATCCGCACGGCGGGATCGCCCGAGCCGCTACGGGCGAGCGCCCTGTCGGTGACGGTGTCGGGCGCGGACTTCCGCTACCGCGCCGACGCCCGGGTCACCGGGCCCGTACGCCGCCGGACCTGGACGCTGCGCCCGGAGGCCTGGGGCCTGACGCTCCCTGCGGCGTATTCGTCCGCGACCGGTGACGGCAGGCGGCGCCAGGGCTAACGTCAGGTAGAGCTACGCACGCCCGGGGGGCCGTTCGATGAGTACGCACGTCACATCGGCACTGGATGTCGGAGCCACGGCGGAGGCGCTGTCCCGCTACCGCCGCCGGGCGCTGCGGTGGACGGCCGCGGGGGCGGTCCTGCTCACCGTCGGCACGGCGACGGCAGGCAGCCTCGGCGCGAGCGCCGGATCCCTGCTCGCCTTGGCGTTGATCCTGCTGGCCGTCGGCCTCGGTTCGCTGCGGCTGGCCCGCCGGATGGCGCGGCAGCTCGCCGCCACGACCTGGACATCGTGTGCCGCCGTGGCCACGCCGCACGGGCCGCACGGGGCGGCGGTGGTGCTCAAGGACCCGGCGAGCGACGCGCTGTTGCCGGTCGCGCCGATGACGACGATCCGCCGCCACCTGGTCGACCCCGGCAGCCCCGAGTCGGACGGCGTGCTCTGGTGGTGCGGCGATCCGCGCACCGGCGGCGTCGTCGCACCGCCGGGCGGCGGCGAACTGGTCTGGGTACGCGCGGTACGGGGGCCGCTGCGACGGCAGCGGACGATACGGGACGCGGAGCAGCGCGGCCTGCTGGAACGGCCGGCGCCGAAGCCCGCGCCCGGGGTGAGCCTGTCGAAGACGCCGTCCGCCCACCCGGACCCGATCCACCACCGGTGGATCTTCCGCTGGGTCCTGCTGGCCGGGCTCGCGGTCCTGGGCCTCGGCATCGCCGCCTCCGAGGCGGCGTACGACGATCCGCAGGTCGAGCTGACGGTGGTCAAGGAAGCGCCCGACGGCAGCTGCGTCGTGAAGTGGAAGGACCCCTGGAACGGCACCATGCACCGCGGCCCCTTCCAGTGCGACCCGGACCGTGACCCGCTGCTGGTCGGCGACGTGGACTTCGGCTGGGTGGTCTCGTACGGGCCGTGGGAGGGCGACCTGTACGACTACCGGTGGCAAGGGACCGTCGCCAACGACGTCAACGACGACCTGATACTCGCCGGCCTGGCGGTCACGGTGATCGGCCTCGGTGGCGGGACCACCCGGTTCGTACGACGAAGGCGCGCGAGGCGTGAAGCCGCCGCGTTCACCGGGGGAAGGGGGCCGGGGCCGGGGCCGGACGGCCTCAGCGCTCCTTCGCGATCAGCTCGTCCCTGTTCTGCCGCCACCGCTCCATCAGTCCGCCCAGCTCGCCGTGCAGGAATTTGAAGAACGCGTGCGTCTCCGCGACCCGCGCGCCCGCCGGTGTGTCCCGGCCCAGTGAGTCCGCGCCGTCGCTGAGGGTGTGCTGCCAGCGGACCAGCACGGAGCCGCGGTCGGCGAAGGTGGCGTACCAGAGCTCGTTGTGCAGGTGGTAACGGTCCCGGCGTGAGCCCGGTTCGCGTTCGCGGCCGACCATGCCGGCCTGCGTGAGGTAGCTGATCGCGCCGGACACGGCGGCCGGGCTGATCTGCAGACGTATCCCCAGCTCGGCCGATGTGAGGCTCGCGTCGTCGGAGGCGAGGAGCGCGGCGAAGACCCGGGCGGCCGTCCGCTGCATCCCGCCCGCCGTCAGCTCGGAAGCGAAGCGTTCGATGAAGCGCGCCACGGCTTGCTCATCGCGCTCCGCGGCGACCCCGTCGCTGCTCACGCTGCTGCTGCTCATCCCGCCATCCTAACCGAGCCCTTTTTACACTTCCTTAACTTCACAAGTTTGTGAAAGTAGCGTACTTTCCGAAACATGACGAAGGCAATCACGGTCGCCGGACTGCACAAGTCGTTCGGCAGGACACACGCACTGGACGGCCTCGACCTGGCCGTCGAGGCCGGCGAGGTCCACGGCTTCCTCGGGCCCAACGGAGCCGGGAAGTCCACCGCCATCAGGGTGCTGCTCGGCCTGCTGCGCGCGGACTCCGGCGCGGCCCAGCTCCTCGGCGGGGACCCCTGGAAGGACGCGGTGGACCTGCACCGCCGGGTGGCCTACGTACCGGGGGACGTGACCCTGTGGCGCACCCTCTCCGGCGGTGAGGTCATCGACCTCTACGGCCGGCTGCGGGGCGGACTCGACACGGCACGGCGCGCGCGGCTCGTCGAGCGGTTCGAGCTGGACCCGACGAAGAAGGGCCGTACGTACTCCAAGGGCAACCGGCAGAAGGTGGCGCTGGTCGCCGCCTTCGCCTCCGACGTCGATCTGCTCATCCTGGACGAACCGACGTCAGGGCTCGACCCGTTGATGGAGGAGGTCTTCCAGAGCTGCGTCGAGGAGGAGCGCGACCGGGGCAGGACCGTACTGCTCTCCAGCCATGTGCTCAGCGAGGTCGAGGCGCTGTGCGACCGGGTGAGCATCATCAGGCTCGGCCGAACCGTCGAGTCGGGCACGCTCTCCGAGCTGCGGCATCTGACCCGTACGAGCGTCAGCGCGGAACTGGCCGGTGCGCCGGGCGCGCTCGGCGGGCTGCCGGGCGTCCACGACCTCGACATCGAGGGACGGCGGGTCAAACTCCAGGTCGACACGGAGGAGTTGGACGCGGTGATCCGCTCGCTCTCCGCGTCGGGGATCCGCTCGCTGACCAGCACGCCGCCGACGCTGGAGGAGCTGTTCCTGCGCCACTACTCGGACCGTGAGGCGATGGCGCGATGACCACGACCGCGGCCTCTCCGGCCGCACTGCCGCAGGCGCGCCGCACCGGCGGCTCGCGTCAACTCGCCGGTACGCGACCGCTGCTGCGGCTCGCGCTGCGCCGCGACCGGATCATGATCCCGGTCTGGGTCGTGGTGCTGGCCGGTTCGTACTCGTCCGTCGCGCAGTCGTTCACCACGCTGTACGACACGGCCGCCAAACGCGCGGACATCACGCACTCGATGGCCACCAACAGCTCGCTCCGCGCCCTGTACGGACCGGTGTTCGACGACTCGATCGGCGGGCTCACGGCCTGGCGGATCACCAGCTTCGGCACGGCGCTGGCGGCCGTGATGAGCCTGCTCGTCGTCGTACGGCACACCCGCGAGGAGGAGGAGACGGGCCGTCAGGAAATGCTGTCCTCGGCGATGGTGGGGCGCCGGGCACCGCTCACGGCCGCGCTGCTCACCGCACTGATCGCCAACGCCTGCCTGGCGCTGCTGATTACGGCGGTGCTCGCCAAGAACGGCCAGGAAACGGCCGGTTCACTCGCGCTGGGGCTCGCGACCGGCGCCGTGGGCATGCTGTTCGCCTGCACGGCGGCGATCGTCGCGCAGATCACCGAGAACGCACGGCTGGCGCGCGGCCTCTCGGTCGCGGTCATCGGCGCCGCGTTCGTCCTGAAGGCGGCGGGCGACGCGTCGTCCACGGACGGCTCGTCGGTGCTGACGTGGCTGTCGCCGATCGGCTGGGCGGAGAACGTACGTGCCTACGCCGACGAGCGGTGGTGGGTGCTGCTGCTCCTGCTGGCGGCGATCGGCGTGCAGGCGGTCGTGGCGTACGTCCTCACCGGCCGCCGCGACGTCGGCATGTCGTTCCTGCCGGCCCGTCCGGGCCCCGCCGAAGGCAAGCTGGCCACGGCGGGCGGGCTGGCCTGGCGGCTCCAGCGCGGCTCGCTGTTCGGCTGGGGCGCGGGGTTGCTGGCCGCCGGGGTCATCTTCGGCGGGATCACGGACGGCGCGGGCGATCTGGTCGGCGACAACCAGCAGACGAAGGACATCATCGCGAGGATGGGCGGCCAACAGGGGCTGACGGACTCGTTCCTGGCAGCGATGGTCGGCATGCTCGGGATGGTCACGGCGCTGTACGCGGTCGCCTCGGTGCTGCGGCTGAACGGCGAGGAGACGACCCAACGCGCGGAGCCGGTCCTCGCAGGTCCGGTCGGCCGGCTGCGCTGGGCGGCGGGGCATCTGCTGATCGCGTTCGGCGGAGCCGCCGTGATCATGCTGCTGGGCGGCCTCGGCCTGGCCCTCGGCTACGGCCACGACCTGGGGCCGATCCTGGGCGCCGCGCTGGTCCAGCTCCCCGCGATCTGGACGCTGGCCGCACTCGCCGTACTGCTGTACGGCGTGGCCCCGAAGGCGGCGCCGGCGGGCTGGGCGGTGGCGGGTCTGGCCCTGGCACTGGGCTGGATCGGCCCGGCACTCGACCTGCCCCGGCCGGTGATGAACCTGTCCCCCTTCGGCCACCTCCCGAAGCTGCCGGGCACGGAGATGACGTGGACGCCGGTCGTGACACTGACGGCGCTCGCGGTGGTGCTGGTGGCGGGGGGCCTGGCGGGGCTGCGGCGACGGGACATGCAGACCTGACGAGGAACGGGATCGGCGCCGTTGTCCACAGGCTGTGGACAACGGCGCCGACCGCCTGTCGCGTCAGCGCACGAAGTTCTTGAGCGTCTCGGTGTCGAGCTCGAAACCTACGGGGTCCGGCAGCACGAGCCTCTCCCCGAAGGGGGTCTTACGCGTGTCGCGGTAGTCACCTGTGGCCTGGTCCGGGTTGCTGTGCACGGTGATGACGCATGTGTCACGGTCGATCAGCAAATATACCGGGATACCGGCGGCCGCGTACGCGGCCGGCTTCTCCTCGCGGTCCCGGCGGCCGGTGTCCGAGTCGTACGAAGTCACCTCCAGGGTCATCAGCACCCCGTCGGGGTCCGCCCACTCCCCCTGTCCGGCGAAGTGTGCGACGGGCGCGAGCGAGGCGCCCGGACGCGCTCGCCCCTCCCGGTACTCCTCGACCCGCAGTCCCTGCATGGTGTCCAGGTCGAGGTCCGGCCGCGCCTGCATGCACTGGCGCAACAACCACATGATGATCGCCCCGTGGTCTCCGTCCGCCACCTTCTTGACTCCGATCCGCCCGCCGATGAATTCCAGCCTGACGGTCTCGGACTCTGCGGCGGCGAACTTCTCGAACTCGGTCACCGTCATTTGGGTCGAGCGCTCTGCCATAACTGTCGTGGTGCACCTCCTGTCAGGTGAACACCAGCATCGCCGGACCCTCGGTGGTGCCGCTGGCATATGCCAGACAATCACCCATTCGGGTGACGACGGGCCCGAAGACCCGCACCGCGCCCCCCGTCACCCCGGCGTCACCAGCCGCGCCTCGTACGCGAACACCGCCGCCTGCGTGCGGTCCCGCAGGCCGAGCTTCACCAGGACGCGGCTCACATGCGTCTTGATCGTGGACTCCGCCACCACCAGGTGCTCCGCGATCTCCGCGTTCGACAGGCCCTGGGCGATCAGCACCAGCACCTCCGTCTCGCGCTCCGTCAGGTCGCCGACCCGGGCCAGCGCCGGGGCGCGGGGTGTTTCCGCCAGGCGGGAGAACTCCGTGATCAGGCGGCGGGTGACCGTGGGGGCGAGCAGTGCCTCGCCGGACGCCACCACCCGTACGCCGTCGGCCAGTTGCCGCGCCGACGCGTCCTTCAGCAGGAAGCCGGAAGCGCCGGCGCGCAGCGCCTGGTAGACGTACTCGTCCAGGTCGAACGTGGTCAGGACCAGCACCTTCGCCGCCGCGTCCGCCGCGACGATCTCGCGGGTCGCGTCGATGCCGTTCAGTTCCGGCATGCGGATGTCCATCAGCACCACGTCGGGGTGGAGCGCGGCGACCTGGGTGACGGCCTCGCGGCCGTTCACCGCCTCGCCCACCACCTCGATGTCGGGCATCGCGTTCAGCAGTACGGAGAAACCCTCGCGGACCATCACCTGGTCGTCGACGATCAGCACCCGGATCGTCACGACGACGCCTCCCCACGCTGCGGGGTCTCGTCCCGCTCGGCCTTCGGGACCGGGATGAACGCCGTGACCTCGTAGCCGCCGTCCTCCGTCGGCTCCGCCGTCATCTCGCCGTTCAGCATCGTCACCCGCTCCCGCATCCCGGTGATCCCGTGTCCCGCCCCCGGCGACGGCTTGACCGGCCCCTGCGGCGGCGTGTTCACGATCCGCAGGCCCAGCCCGCCGAGCACGTAACTGACCTCGACGTCCGCCGTCGAGCCCGGCGCGTGCCGCAGCGTGTTGCTGAGCGCCTCCTGGACGATGCGGTACGCCGACAGCTCCACGCCCTGCGGCAGCTCCCGCACCGCGCCGGTGATCGTCTTGCGTACGGTCAGACCCGCCTCGCCGACGTTCGCCAGCAGCCCGTCCAGCTCGGCCAGGGTGGGCTGCGGGGCGTCGGGCGCCTGGTAGTCCTCGGCCCGTACGACGCCCAGCACGCGGCGCAGCTCCGTCAGCGCCGCCACGGCGTTCTCGCGGATCGTGACGAACGCCTGCTCCAGTTCGGGCGGCGGGTTCTCGACCCGGTACGGGGCCGCCTCGGCCTGGATCGCGACGACCGACATGTGGTGCGCGACCACGTCGTGCAGTTCGCGCGCGATGGTGGTGCGCTCCTCCAGCAGCGTGCGCCGGTCGCGTTCCACCGCTGTGACGCTCTGCTGGGCCGCGACCTCCTGCACCGCGTTCCTGCGGATGTGCAGCGCCGTGACCGTCAGCAGGGAGAGCGCGGAGACGAAGAGCATGGGGGCTGCCGTCGACGCGCCGTAGTACCCCCGGCTGAGGAAGGCCTCGGCGAACAGCCCGTACACCGCGGTCAGCACCCACATCCAGGCGGCGGTGCGCGGGCGGGTACGGGCCGCGACCACGGTGATCACGATGAGGTACGCGCCGAAGCAGGCGGGCGTCCACGGCATCCCGCCGTCGGGGTAGAACAGGTACGTCAGCGCCGAGACCCCGAGCGCCAGCCACCAGGCGCCCACCGGCCTGGCCAGCGTGAGCACCACGGGCGCCGCGGCGACCAGGCCGAGCAGCGGCGACCCGGAGCCGAGGCCGACGAACAGCACCATCAGCGCGCCGAACATGATCACCGCGTGCGGCGTCCAGACGGCGCCGTCGCGTATCCGGTCCGGCAGCCTCCTGACGAGCGGGCCGTCCGGCCGCAGCGGCGCCAGCGGCCGGTAGGCGAATGCGTCGTGGAAGAGGCCCTGGCGCAGACCGGCGACGGTGTCGGCGGCCAGGCGGAACTCGGGGCTCCGGGTCTTCCCGGTATCTGTCTCGGTCACACTGCAACGGTAGGGGTCGGGGCGGACGGGGTCGTCACCAGCGAAGCGGATCCTGCCGCGTCCGTCCCAGGTACTACGCGGCCCGGAACACTCCCCCCTCAGCCATGCCACGCGCCGCGCGGCCCGCCCCCGCCGCGCCCGTGAATCGCGTCACGCGCGCCGCGTCAGGCCCGTGGCGCGCCCGCGTCGGGCCGCCCGCGTACCCCCGCGATCACGCGGCCCCCCGCCCCTCGCGATCACGCGCCGCCGCGTCCCCCGAACTCCGCCGCGTGCTCCCGCGCCCACTGCGCGAACGTGCGCGCCGGCCGGCCCGTGATCTCCTCGACGGTCCCGACGACCGTGCGTCCCTCCGGCGGCGTGTCGGCGAAGACGCCCAGCAGGAAGTCGACCACCTCACGCGGCTTCCCGTCCGCGATCCAGCGCTCGCGCGCCTCCCACTCGGTCAGCTCCACGAGCGTGATCGCCTGCCCACGCGCCGCCGCCAGCGCCTCCGTCTTGTCCCGGACGGTGAGCACCTCGGGCCCGGTGAGCAGATACCGACGGCCGCCGTGGCCCTCCTCGGTCAGCGCGACCGCGGCGACGGCCCCGATGTCCGCCTCGTGGACCATGGCGCTCTGCCGGTCCGCGAACGGTTCGCGCACGGTGTCCTCGGCGCGGATGGTGCCGGCCCACTCCAGCGCGTTGGCCATGAACTCGACCGGCATCAGTACGGTCCAGTCGAGCCCGCTGGCCTCGACGGCCTGCTGGAGCGGGGTCTGGCCGCCGCCGAAGAGGACGGTGGCCCGGCGGACCCCGGACTTCTCCGCCAGTTCGGCGATCTCAAGCCCGGTCTCCAGCGAGGCGAACAGGTCGCCGCCGAAGGTGATCAGATGCAGCCCGGTGGCGCCGTCCAGGGCGGGACCGAGGCCCGCCGGGTCGGTGAGATCGCCCCGTACGATCTCGACCTCGGCGGGCAGACCCGCCGCCGCAGCCCGCGCCGGGTCACGGGTCAGCGCGCGTACGGTGTGGCCCCGGCGCAGCAGTTCGGCGACGACCTGACGGCCGACGGTGCCGGTCGCGCCGGTGACGAGCACGGTCTGCGGATCATCCGTTTTGCCGTTGTTGATACTGCTGGCGGCATTCGCGTGGTTGGTCATGCAGACACCATAGGAAGACTCGCGGCCACATTCCGTCCGCAATCACCTCGCCGCGACCGACTTCACCACGCGAGCTGCGCCAGCTCCTCCGCGACCACGGCGCACGCGTCGGCCGCCGGGTCGATCAGCGGGAAGTGACCGACGCCGTCGAGCAGGGTCAAGCCGACCATCTCCCCCGCGCCCGCCGCGGCCGCCACGAACGCGTCGGACACGGCCGACGGCACGGTGATGTCCTCCCGGCCGTGCACCACGGCGGTGGCGATCCCGGTGGGCAGCAGGGCCGCCGGGTCCGCGCTCTCCTTACGCCGCTTGAACTCCGGCCCGTCACCGAGCAGTTGCCCGATCGCACCGCCGCACACGTCGAGGTCGACGGCGCTCGTCAGATCCGCGATCGGGGCCAGCGCGACGACCCCGCGCAGCGGCGGCGGCGCGGGCAGCCGCCAGGGCGAGCCCTCGGG
>NZ_JTIY01000001.1:2580629-2590560 GCF_000818175.1 Streptomyces sp. AcH 505 | reverse complement strand
GAGCGCGGGCAGCGCGTCCAGCGCCGCCGCCACGTCGTCGAACGTCTCCGGCCAGCGGCCGGCGACCGGCGCCTCGGTGTCCTGGTGCGGCAGCCCCGAACCGCGCCGGTACTCCACGTTGGCGACGGCGAAACCGCGCCGCGCGAGGAAGTCGGCGAACGGCGACAGGTGCGCCCGGTCGTACGGCGAGCGCCAGGCGCCGCCGTGCAGCACGACGACGAGCGGCACCCGCTCCTGGCCGCCGCGTGGCGCGTAGAAGTCGATCACCTGATCGGGGTGCTCGCCGTACGCGGCGCTCGCATCGGGCAGGACGGCCGGATGCGAGAAGAGCGACTCGCTCTCGGCGGCGTCGAGAGCGACGGGATCGCGCCCCGCTGGATCCGGCATGGTGCTCCAACCTTTCGGTACGGCGGCCGAATTGATCTGACCAGCGGGGACGGTATCAGCCACGCGGGGGCACTTGCAGCGTCCAGGCAGGGGCGGGCTGTTTCCCGCAGTCAGCAGCCGCAGGAGATCGCGCCGCGCGGCGCGGTCAGCGCGTCCACCGGCCGCCGCTCGACACCGTCGGCGGTCCGGACGGCGAAGCCCTCGCGCACCCAGTACTCGTAGCCGCCGATCATCTCCTTGACCGGTATGCCGAGCCGGGCGAAGGCCAGCGCGGCGCGGGTGGCGCCGTTGCAGCCAGGGCTCCAGCAGTACGTCACGACGACGGCGCCCGCCGGCACGACGTCGGCGGCGCGTGCGGCGATCTCGGCGGTGGGCAGATGGACGGCGCCGGGCAGATGGCCCTGGTCCCAGGCCTCGGTGCCGCGGGAGTCGACGACGACCAGGCCGGGTGCGTGGGCCTCCAGGTCGGCGTGGACGTCGCTGACGTCGGCCTCGAAGGACAGCCGGGCGGCGAAGTGCGCGAGGGCGGCGGCGGAGTCGGCGGGCGGGGTGGCGGTGACCGTTGAGGCGGGCGGGGTGAGCGGGGTGAACTGTGTCTTCGTCATAGTGACGATCCTGCCGACCGCGGCCACCCCCGGCGAGTGGCGGGAACGCCGCCACTCGTCAAGATTCCGCCACGCCCCGCACCGCCTCATACAGCCGCAACAGGCCCTATCCCGCCGCCGGGATCTCCCGCAGCACCTCGCCCAGCGTCCGCGCCGCGCGCTCCGCGTCCGCGAACCCCACGTACAGCGGGGTGAAGCCGAACCGCAGCACGTCCGGCCTGCGCAGATCGCCCACCACACCGCGCTCGATGAGCGCCGCCATCACGGCAGGCGCCTCGGCGCAGCGCAGCGCGACCTGGCTGCCGCGCTCCGCGTGCGCGGCCGGGGTCGTCGAACTGACCCTGTCCGCAGGGGCGTACGCCGTCACGCACTCCAGGAAGAAGTCCGTCAGCGCCAGGCTCTTGGCCCGTACGGCGTCGATGCTGACCCCGTCCCACACGTCCAGCGCCGCTTCGAGCGCCAGCATGGACAGGATGTCGGGCGTGCCGACCCGGCCCCGTACGGCGCCTTCGGCGGCCGTGAAGTCCTGCGCCATCGCGAACGGGTCCGCGTGCGAGTTCCAGCCGGGCAGCGGCGAGTCGAACCGCTCCTGGTGGCGCTCGGCGACGTACAGGAAGGCGGGCGAACCGGGGCCGCCGTTGAGGAACTTGTACGTGCAGCCGACCGCGAGGTCCACGCCGTGCTCGTCGAGGCCGACCGGCAGCGCGCCCGCGCTGTGGCACAGGTCCCAGACGGCGAGGCCGCCCGCTTCGTGGACGGCGGCGGTGAGTCCCGGCAAGTCGTGCAGCCGGCCGGTGCGGAAGTCGACGTGGTTGACCAGGACGACGGCCGTACGGGGGCCGAGCGAGCCGGGCAGTTCGGCCGGGTCGACGGGGACGAGCGGCATGCCGGTCATCCGCGCGACCGAGCGCGCGATGTAGCCGTCGGTGGGGAAGGTCGTGGCGTCCACGACGATCTCGTCCCGCGCCGGGTCGGCGGGGTCGAGCAGCCGTACGGCGCCCATCAGCGCCTTGAAGACGTTCACACTGGTCGAGTCACCGACCACGATCCGGCCCTGTCCCGCGCCGACGAGCGGCGCGATACGGTCGCCGATCCGCTCGGGCGCCGTCCACCAGCCGCTCTCGTCCCAGGAGCGGATGCGCAGCTCGCCCCACTGGCGGGTGATGACGTCCTGGACGCGTTCGGGGACGTTCCTCGGCAGCGCGCCGAGGGAGTTGCCGTCGAGGTAGACCGCGTCCGGTTCGAGGGCGAACAGCTTCCGGCAGGAGGCCAGTTCGTCGGCCGCGTCGAGTTCGGCGGCGCGTGCCGCGAGGACGGGGACGGCCGGTACGGCCGCGCGGGGGTCAGACATGGCTGCGCGCCGTCCACAGCTCGGGGAAGACGTTCTTCGTGGCGCGCTTCTCCAGCCAGGCCACCCCTGCGGAGCCGCCGGTGCCGGTCTTGGAGCCCATCGCGCGGCGGGTCGCCACCAGATGGTCGTTGCGCCATCGCCACACCAGCTCACCGACGTCCGTCAACGCCTCTCCCAGTCTGATCAGCTCGGAATGCTGGTCCGGGTCGGCGTACACACCGGCCCAGATCGCCTCGACCTCGGGCGACGGCACGTACTTGAGCGACAGGTCGCGGTCGAGGACAGCGGCGGGCACGGGCAGCCCGCGCCGGGCGAGCAGCCCCAACACCTCGTCGTACACGCTCGGTTCGTGCAGCGCCTTCTCCAACTCGGCGTGCACGCGCGGCGCGCCCCGGTGCGGTACGAGCATGGCCGCCGACTTGTCGCCGAGCAGGAACTCCATCCGCCGGTACATCGCCGACTGGAAGCCGGAACCCTCGCCCAACGAGCTGCGGTACGAGTTGAACTGAGCGGGCGTCAGCTGGCCGAGCGGCTTCCACGAGGCGTTCAGCGCCTCCAGCTCGCGCACGGAGCGCTTGAAGGCGTCGACCGCGACCTGCGTACGGTCCTCGCGCAGCGCGCGCGAGGCGGTCTCCCACTCGTGGACGATGACCGTGAACCACAGCTCCATGACCTGGGTGGTGACGAGGAAGACCATCTCACCGGGGTCGTCGGAGAGCAGATGCTGGAGATGGGTGAGGGTGTCCGCCTGGACGTAGTCCTCGTACGGCGTGGTGCCCGCGAAGTCCAGATTGGGGGTCTCGGGGTCCTGCGGCGTCGGGTCGTGCGGCATGGCTGTCTCCTCGGAATCGCTTCCGGGTAGCGGTCCGCCCCATCCCTTCGGTTTCGGAGCCCCGGTCCCCTGCTTCGCATCATAAAGGCAGGCAGCTCAGCGCGCCGGACCTGTGATGTACGTGCCGTAGTCGTCGTAGGGCCAGGCATTGGCGCGGCATCCGTCGAGGCCCTTGATCTGCTGCATCATCACCGGCGCGAGCTTGCCGGGGCCCGCACAGCCCAGGTGGTGGCGGATGCCGATCTCGTGGCCGACCTCGTGGTTGATGATCAGGTGGCGGTACTCGGCGGGCGGACCGTCGAAGGTCGGCGAGCCCTGCGTCCAGCGCCGCAGATTCACCACGACACCGTCCGTCGTCTCACAGTTCAGCTCGCCGCCGGTGTCCAGGCCCTGGGCGAGACAGAGCCGGTCGGCGCCGGCCGGAGTGGCGATCCTGATGGTGAAGACGGCCCGCGAGGAGACCAGCTGGAAGGTGCCCCGGCCGTGCGCGGCCCAGCTGCGCGGGTCGGCGAGGATGCGCTGGATGTCGGCCGCCGCGGTCTCGGCGGATATCCCGGCGCCCTTCTCGACCTCGACGGAGTAGCGGCGCAGCGGGCCTGAGCCGACCGGGGCGCCGTCCGACCGTGCGGTGACGAAGACCGGCTGCTGTCCGCCGCCCGGCAGCGCGGCATGCGCCCCGCCGCACATGGTGACGACGAGCAGGCACAGCAGGGCGAGCAGCCCGCAGCGGACGGCCTGCGGGCGGCGCACCACGCGCCACCGGCCTGTCCGGGACTCGTTCCCCGCCCCCGACTCGTTCCCCATGCCGGACCTCCCCCTGAACGGACCAAAGGGCCCGCGCCCGTAGGAAAAGACGGGCGGGGCCCTCAATAGGTTGATCGCGCAACCGTTCAGGAACGATCTTTGTCTCGGCCGGTCAGCCCAGGGTGTCGGCGGCGGCGGGCGACGAGTCGCGCAGGAACGTCGCGCAGCGCTCGTACTCCTCCTGCTCGCCGATCGCCTGCGCGGCGCGCGCGAGCGCGTGCAGGGCGCGCAGGAAGCCGCGGTTCGGCTCGTGCTCCCACGGCACCGGGCCGTGGCCCTTCCAGCCGGCCCTGCGCAGCGCGTCGAGCCCGCGGTGGTAGCCGGTCCGCGCGTACGCGTACGACTCGACGACGCGGCCGCCCTCGAACGCGTCGTCGGCGAGCCGTGCCCAGGCCAGTGAGGAGGTCGGGTACTTCGCCGCGACGTCGGCGGGCGACGTCCCGTTCGCGAGCAGTTCGCGCGGCTCGGGGTCGTCGGGCAGCTCGGTGGGGGGCGGTCCCCCCAGGAGGTCTTTGTGAATGGCCATGGGCTCTAGTGTCACAGGTCCGGGACCGATTCGCGGCCAGGTCCGCCGGTTGCCCGCGGCTGCCGCACCGGTTCGAGCGGCGGCCCCGCGACCCCGCAGTGGATCCGGCACTCCGGCTCGCTGCGCCCGTGCGGCTCGTCGGGTTCGAGCAGCCGCGTACGTACCGTCGAGAACGCGATCACCGCGCCCACCACCAGCACCCCGGCGCAGATCGGCATCGCCCGGCGGAACGTGTCCCCGAACTCCTTCGCCGAGTGGTACGCCTCGGGGCCCATGCCCGCCAGCAGCGGCAGCGCCGCCACCGCGATCAGACCCGCCGCGCGGGCGGCCGCGTTGTTGACGCCACTGGCAAGACCGGCCCTGCCGGTCTCCACGGACGCGAGGACCGTCGCCGTCAGCGGCGCGACCAGGGTCACCATGCCGACGCCCTGCACCACCAGCGCGGGCAGGACGTCCGCGATGTACGAGGCGTGCTCGCCGACGCGCAGCATCAGCAGCATGCCGGTGGCGCACAGCAAGGGACCGACCGTCAGGGGGATACGCGGCCCGATCTTCGAAGCGAGCTGCCCGGAACGCGCCGAGAACAGCAGCATCAGCACGGTCGTCGGCAGCAGCGCCGTACCGGCGCCGAGCGCCGAGTAGCCCACGACGACCTGGAGCTGGAGCGTGACGAGGAAGAAGAACCCGCCGAACGCCGCGTACACGCACAGCGTCACCAGGTTCACCGCGGTGAACTGGCGCGACTTGAAGATGCCGAGCGGCAGCATGGGGTCCGGCCGGCGCTTCTCGACCAGTACGAAGACCGCACCGACCAGCACGCCCAGCACCCCCGACCACCAGACCTTCGCGATCAGCGAGTAGGTGACGAGCCCGAGCGCCGCAGCGGCGAGCACCGCGCCGCCCATGTCGAACCGGCCGTGGTGCGCCGGGTCCCGGGACTCCGGTACGTGCCGCAGCGCGACCGGCACGCACAGGGCGGCCAGCGGCAGATTGATCAGGAACACCCAGCGCCAGCCGGGCCCGTCGACCAGCCACCCGCCGACGAAGGGCCCGATGGCCGCGCCGACACCGCCGAGCCCCGACCAGACGCCGACGGCCCGCGCCCGGTCGTCGGGGTGGAAGCTCGCCTGGATCAGCGCGAGGGACCCTGGAGTGAGCAGCGCGCCGCCGATGCCCTGGAGGGCGCGCGCGACGATCAGCACGCCCACGTTCGGCGCGAGGCCGCAGAGCAGCGAGCCGAGCGCGAACCAGACGATGCCGAACACGAACACCCGGCGGCGCCCGTAGCGGTCACCGAGCGAGCCGCCGAGCAGGATGAGCCCGGCCAGCGTGAGCATGTAGGCGTTGACGGTCCACTGCAGCGCCGGCAGATCGGCGTGCAGGTCGTCACCGATGTGCGGCAGCGCGACATTGACGACGGTGGAGTCCAGCAGGGCCATGCTGGAGCCGAGCACCGTCGTGAGGATGACCCAACGGCCCTTGGCCGATGACAGGCGGATATCCATGCGCGCATCATCCCCTTCCTCGCACGGAAAAGGACCCCGTCAGGGCCGGAGCCGCCGCAGGGCCCTGACGAGGGCGTCCATGCCCTGCTCCGCCTTGGCGCGCGGACAGCCCACGTTGAACCGCAGGAAGCCGTCGCAGCCGTAGACCGAGCCCGGCATGATCGCGACCTTCTGCTGCTCGATCAGCTCCCGCTGGAGCGCGTCGTCGTCGATGCCCAGGGGCCGCAGGTCCAGCCAGGCGAGATAGCCGGCCTGCGGCGGCCGCCAGTCCAGCTCGGGGAAGGCCGCGTTCAGCCGCTCGGCGACCATCCGCAGGTTGTCCTCGACGTACGTGTTGAGCGCGTCCAGCCAGGGCGCGCCCTCGCGGTACGCGGCGATGTGCGCGGTCAGCGAGAGGACGGCAGGCGAGGCCAGCCCCTCGCCGGTGTACATGCGGCTGAGGAAGGCCGCGTGGTCGTCGGGGTCGCCGATGATGCCGTACGAGCCGCTCAGCGCGGCGAAGTTGAACGACTTCGTGGCGGCCGTGATCAGCGCCCACCGGCCGCTGCCGAACCGGGTCCACGGCAGATGCCGGGTGCCGGGCGGCGCGAAGTCCGGGTGGACGAAGTCGGCGTGGATCTCGTCGCTGACGACGGCTACGCCGTGCGCCGCCGCCAGCTCGGCGAACAGCGTCAGCTCGGCCTCCGTCCATACCCGCCCGGTGGGGTTGTGCGGCGAACAGAGCAGCAGGATCTTGCTGTCGGGGCGGGCGAGTTGCCGCTCCAGGGCGGCCGTGTCACCGACGGGTACGCCGCGCAGCTCGCGGCCGAGCCCGGTCAGCGCCTTGCGGAAACCGTCGTAGGTGGGGGTGTGGACGACGACCCCGTCCCCCGGCCCGGTCCACATCCGCAGCAGCTGTGAGAGCTGGTTGAGCACGGACGGCGCGTACACCACGCGGCTGGTCGCGACGGCGCCGTCGGCGGCGATGTCGGTGCCGTACCGGGTCTTCGACCAGTGCGCGATCGCGGACAGGAAGTCCTCGTTGCGCCAGTCCGTGTAGCCGAACACCCCGTGGGCGACGCGGCGCTGCAACGCGTCGAGCACCTCGGGCGGTGACCGGAAGTCCATGTCGGAGATGGTGAACGGCAGCAGCCCGTCCACACCGAACCGCTCGGCGACGCCGTCCCACTGGACACACCAGGTGCCGTGCCGGTCGACGGGGGTGTCGAAGTCGTAGCCCATGGTGATCCTCCAGCGGACATGGCGCGGGCCCGGCGCCAGAAGGCGCCGGGCCCGGTGTGTCGGGTCTTTGCTCAACTCCCCGGCAGGGGACTTACTTGAGCCGGGTGCCGGTGGAGCGCAGCGCGGCACACGCCTCGGTGACGCGCTTGGCCATGCCGGCCTCGGCCAGCTTGCCCCAGGTGCGCGGGTCGTAGGTCTTCTTGTCGCCGACCTCGCCGTCGACCTTCAGCACACCGTCGTAGTTGCGGAACGCGTGGTCCACGACCGGGCGGGTGAAGGCGTACTGGGTGTCGGTGTCGAGGTTCATCTTCACGACGCCGTTCTCCAGCGCGGTGGCGATCTCCTCGGCCGACGAGCCCGAGCCGCCGTGGAAGACGAAGTCGAACGGCTCGCTGCCGGCCGCCTTGCCGTACTTGGCGCTGACGCCCTCCTGGAGGTCCTTCAGCAGCTCGGGACGGAGCACGACGTTGCCCGGCTTGTAGACACCGTGGACGTTGCCGAAGGAGGCAGCCAGCAGGTAGCGGCCCTTCTCGCCCAGGCCCAGCGCCTCGGCGGTGCGCAGCGCGTCGTCGACCGTCGTGTAGAGCGAGTCGTTGATCTCGTGGCTGACGCCGTCCTCCTCGCCGCCGGTCGGGGTGATCTCGACCTCAAGGATGATCTTGGCGGCGGCGGCCTTGGCGAGCAGTTCCTCACCGATGGCCAGGTTGTCGGCCAGGGTCTCGGCCGAGCCGTCCCACATGTGCGACTGGAAGAGCGGGTTACGGCCGGCCTGGACGCGCTCGGCGGAGATGTCGAGCAGCGGGCGGACATAGCCGTCCAGCTTGTCCTTGGGGCAGTGGTCGGTGTGCAGCGCGACCGTGATGTCGTACTTGGCGGCGACGACGTGCGCGAACTCGGCGAGCGCGACGGCGCCGGTCACCATGTCCTTGTTGTACTGCCCGCCGAGGAACTCCGCACCACCCGTGGACATCTGGATGATGCCGTCACTCTCGGCCTCGGCGAAGCCGCGCAGCGCGGCGTGCAGGGTCTGGGACGAAGTCACATTGATGGCCGGGTAGGCGAACTTGCCTGCCTTCGCCCGGTCGAGCATCTCGTTGTAGACCTCGGGGGTTGCGATGGGCATGGGTCGGCTCCTATGCGATCTATGGGTGTGCGGTGCTTGTCCCTGACCTGGGCGGCGACATCATCGTCACCCCCATCTTTCCAGACTCTCGTACGGACACCGACGGGCTCCGGGCTGTTTCACGTGAAACAGTCCGGGCCGTGCGAAATGACCAGATCAGCCGAGTCGTCCGGGTCAGCCGAGTCCCAGCTCCTCGACCGAGTACACGTTCACGTACGGCAGTCCCGCCTCCGCGACGGCCGGGGCCGCACCCCGCTCCACGATGACCGCGACCGCGACGACCTCGCCGCCGGCTTCCCGTACGGCCTCGACGGCGGTCAGCGGCGAGCCGCCGGTGGTCGACGTGTCCTCGACGACCAGGCAGCGGCGGCCCTTGACGTCGGTGCCCTCGATCCGGCGCTGCATCCCGTGCGCCTTCTGCGCCTTGCGGACGACGAAGGCGTCCAGCCGCTTCCCGCGGGCGGCCGACGCGTGCAGCATCGAGGTCGCCACGGGGTCGGCGCCCAGCGTCAGACCGCCCACGCAGTCGAAGTCCAGCTCGGCCGTGGCGTCGAGCATGACCTGACCGACCAGCGGAGCGGCGTGGCCGTCCAGCGTGATGCGGCGCAGGTCGATGTACCAGTCGGCCTCAAGCCCGGAGGAGAGGGTCACTTTGCCGTGCACCACGGCGATGTCCTTGATCAGCTGGAGCAGCTCGGCCCGTACGTCAGTCATGGCCCTGAGCTTACGACCCGGGCTCAGAGGCGGCGCCAGCTCCAGGTCGCGGTGATCTCCAGCGGCTCGACGGGGGTGACCAGCCGGGGCAGCGTGTTGAGCCCGTTCGGCGGCCCGGTCTGGGCCTCCACACAGACGGCCTCGTCCTGCTCGTCGTAGAGGACGGCCCACTCCTCGCGGCTGGTCACCTTCAGCTCCAGCCGGCCCGGCCAGGTGAGCGTGACATCGACGCCGTCGGGGAATCCGAAGCAGTCGTCCCACGGGCCCGGGCGCGGATCGATCCGGCGGCCCGTGGGCAGATGGTCGGCGCCGCGCTCCTCCTGCCAGGCGGCGGTGAAGTCGAGCCGCACCTTCTCGCCCCCGTCACCGAGGTCACGCAGGAACCAGGGGTGCCAGCCGGCCTGTGCGGGGAACGACGTGTCGTACGTCTCGACGCCCATGCCGAGCGTGAGGGAGTCGTCGGTGAGCTGGAAGGTCTGGGTGACCTTGCCGCTGTACGGCCAGGGCTCCGCCAGCTCGTACGTGCAGACCGCTCCGCTCGCGTCCTGCCGCTCGGTGCGCCAGGCGGTGTCGCGTCCGGTGCCGTGAATGGCGTGCGGCGGCGAGTTCAGCGGCATCTGGTGGGTCACCCCGCCGTTGCGGAACTGGCCGTTCCCGATCCGCCCGCACCAGGGCACCATCGGGAAGCAGCCGAACCGCTCGCCTTGGCGCAGCAGTTCGGTGCCGCCGACCCGCAGGCCGCTGATGCGGCAGCCGTTGGCCGGATCGATGGTCAACTCGGCGTCGCCCGCCGTCAGCCGGATGCTCTCTTCGCTGCTCACGCCACGAGGTTACCCGGCTACCTGCGGCGCCTCAGCGCGCGT
>NZ_JTIY01000001.1:2540481-2579528 GCF_000818175.1 Streptomyces sp. AcH 505 | reverse complement strand
CTGCTCCGGTACGGCACCCGCCGCGGCCACGGGCCCGGCCGCCCCGGCCGTCGACTCCTCCGTCAGCCGTGCGGCGAACCGGTCCAGCAGCCGGCGTCCGGCCGCCTCCGCCTTGTCGGGCGGCAGCTCGGCCAGCCGGCCCTTGGCGTCGGTCTCGCCCCGCAGGGCCAGCAGGGTGCCGCCCTGCTCCGGGGCCTCGGTGGGCCGGATCGTCAGCGTCACCCGGGCGGAGCCCGAGCCGCGCGCCTCCGTGCCCTCACCCACGAGGGAGAAAGCCCCGTCCTGCTCAGTGACGGTCAGGGTGCCCCGGTAGGTGATGGTGTGGCCACCGATACGGACCTTGAGGCGCCCGGCGAACTGCCCCGCCGCATCGTCGGCGTCCTGCTGGAGACCTGGCAGACAGCCGGCGACCCGGGCGGGGTCCCGCAGCGTCTGCCGGAGGGTCTCTGCCGGAACCGGAACGAACACCTCATGGTCCATGACAAACGAGCCTACTCAGCCGGTCGCCCCCCGTCAGCCCGTGTAGCGCGGATGCACCAGCGTCGAAGGGGCGAGGCCCGGCACCCGGGTGCGCTCGGCCGCCCTGCCGTCGGCCCGCAGCACGGGGCCCGAGACCGACCGCAGCCGTGGCGCGCCCGGCGCGAGACCGAGCGGCGGCGGGTCCTGCGCCTTCGAGGCGAGGATGAATCCCCAGTCGCCCGCGACCGGCCGGCCCGGCTTCGCCCGATCGGGCCCCGCGGCGAACCCGGCGTCACGTCCTGTGGCGCGGTAGGGGCTGGTGCTGAAGCCCGCGGCGCGCAGCGTCGCGTCCACGGTCCAGTACGCCCGTGGCTGGCCGCTGAGCGAGCCTGTGTGGACGGCGAGCCTGCCGCCGGGGGCGAGGACCCGGCTCGCGAGCCCGTAGAACTCCTCCGAGTACAGCTTCGTGCTGGGGGTGATCCCGGGGTTGGGCAGATCCGAGATGATCACGTCGTACCTCTCGTGCCGGTCGCCACGCAGCCAGGCGAAGGCGTCGGCGCTCACCGGACGCAGCCGCGGGTCGCGGTACGCGTGCTCGTTCAGCTCGGTCAGCGCGGGATCCGTACGGGCCAGCCGGACCACGCCGGGGTCCAGCTCGACGAGGGTGACCGAACGGACGTCGCCGTACCGCAGGACCTCGCGGGCGGCGAGTCCGTCACCGCCGCCGAGGATCAGCACGCGCGCGTGCGGCCCGCGCATCGCCGGGTGCACGAGGGCTTCGTGGTACCGGTACTCGTCGCGCCCGCTGACCCGCAGCCGGCCGTCCAGATACAGGTCGAGCGGCCCGCGCCTGCTGCCGGTGAGCACGACCTCCTGGACGTCGGTGTGGACGGCGACCCGCACCCGGTCGCCGTAGACCGCGCGCCGCGCGGCCCGTTCGAAGTCGCCGACGAGGCACATCGCCCCGCCCAGCACGGACAGCACCAGCACGTTGGCGGTGAGCAGCAGCCAGCGCGAGCGGGGCGTCAGATCGCGGCCGAACACCCAGAGCACCAGCGCGCCGCCCGCGACGACATTGACCGCGCCGGTCACCAGCGCGCCGGTCAGCTGGCCGAGCCAGGGCAGCAGCAGGAACGGGAAGGCGAGCCCGCCGACGAGCGCGCCCACATAGTCGGCGGCGAACAGGTCGGCGACGGTCCCGCCCGGGTCCTGCCGGGAGACCCGCTGGATCAGCGTCATCAGCAGCGGGATCTCGGCGCCGATGAGCACGCCGATGCCCAGGGAGAACCCGACGAGCGCGATCCGGGACTCGCCCATCCACGCGAAGCTCGCGTAGAGCACGATCGCCGAGCAGCCGCCGAGCAGCGCGAGGGCGGACTCGACCAGGGCGAAGCCGACGGCGGCGCGCGGCCGCAGCCGCTTGGCGAGCAGCGAGCCGATCCCCATCGCGAAGACCATCGTGGAGAGCACGACCGACGCCTGCGTGACGGAATCGCCGATCAGATACGACGCGAGCGCGACCAGCTCCAGCTCGTACACCAGTCCGCACGCGGCGCAGACGAAGACGACCGTGAGGATCAGGAACCGGCCGGCGTCGGCGCGCACGGGCAGCCGCGCCCCGCCTCGGGGCGGCGACCCCCCAGGCTGCTCGACCTGCTCGATCTGCTCGATCATGTTGGTAACGCTACGTCACGATGCACTCGCCGCTTGTCACCCACAAGGGTGTAACTAGAGCATCGCCGGCATACGCGCGCCCAACCGGGTCCTGGTGACGACGAGCTGACCCTCCTGCGGGTACGCGTGCCAGGTGCGCCACCGCACCCCGCCCGAGCCGTCCTCGTCGCGCTGCGCCAGCATCGCCGTGAAGGCGTACGGCGAGCCGGGGAAGGTGCCGGCGAGCCCGTTCGGGTGGTCGGCGACCAGCGCGAGCAGTTCCTGCGCCCGGCCGGCGAAGGAACCGGCGGAGAGCGTCTCGACGCGGGCGGCGAATTCGTACTCCCATTCGCCGAGTCGCTCGGAGACACCGAGCGGAAGCGGCGTACTGCTGCCGGGGATACAGGCGACGGTCTCCGAACAGGCGCCGCGCCGCTCCTCCAGCAGGACCTGGTGGGAGGCGCCGAGCAGTCTGAGTTGGAGTCTCGCCCCGCTCAGGTCGAGATCGAGGACGGCGAGCGCCGGCAGCGGATCCCGGCCCAACGCCCAGGCCAGATCGGCGGCGCGGGTGTCGGTGTAGGCGGTATTGAGGGTCGTGAGCATGGGTCGGCTCCGCAGACACGCTTGACGGATGGACCGGCGGCATCCCGGAAGGATGAGCGACGAACTAGCGAGGGAACTGTGGGGAGATCGCCTGCTCGGCTCCGCGTGAGGTCCGAGGGCTGGAGGCTCTCAACTGCGAGGGAATCATGAAGTGTGCCGGGCTCACAGCGTTTTTACCCAACTTGACGGGGTTTCCATCCCCTCGGGGGTGGTGGGGTTCATCTGTTCCCCGCCGCCGGCCCCCGACAGGGCGGTGCCCGGCGGAGGTTGACCTCCACCGGGCATCGTTCTCGGCACCGCGGATCAGCTGCCCCGTGTCAGCTGCTTCCGCCGCATCCCCCGCCGCCGCCGCAGGACGAACCGCCCCCGCAGGAGGACGAGCCGCCACCGCAGGAATGACCACCGCCGCAGGAATGACCACCGGAGTGGCCACCGTGGTGACCGCCCGAATGCCCGCCGGAGCCGGCGTCGTTCTGGGTGTAGTACGTCGCGCCTGCGCCCGACCCACCACCGGCCCACCAGCTCCGGTCACTTGAGCGACGCTTCGCGCCTTTCCTCATCGGCCTGCGCCGCGAACTGTCGCGACCGCCGAGCTTCGCCACGAATCCGATGAACGCGACCGCGACCAGTACTACCACCAGTCCCAGTGCCATCATCCTCACCGTCCTTCCGTCCCCCCGGAGCGAAGCCCCCGTGACCCCGCCGTACCGGCCCCGTATCGGGCCGGCTTCCTGACTGACTGGGTTGTCCCCAGGGCCCGGCGCACCGAAAGCTGACTTGAGCAACTACAGAGGTTCGGCACAGGATGGCCGCCATGACCGCACGCGATCCGGGACGGCGCCCGCTGCTCAACCGCCGACTCACCGAGTTCGGCACCACGATCTTCGCCGAGATGTCCGCGCTCGCCGTGCGCACCGGGGCGATCAACCTCGGCCAGGGTTTCCCCGACACCGACGGTCCCGAGGAGATCAGGGAGGCGGCGGTACGCGCCCTGCGGGACGGCCGCGGCAACCAGTACCCGCCGGGCCCCGGCGTCCCGGAGCTGCGCGCCGCGATCGCCGACCACCAGCAGCGCCGCTACGACCTGGCCTTCGACCCCGACACCGAGGTCCTGGTCACCGCCGGCGCCACCGAGGCGGTCGCCGCGGCGCTGCTCGCCCTGGTCGAGCCGGGCGACGAGGTCATCGCCCTTGAGCCGTACTACGACTCGTACGCGGCCTGTATCGGCATGGCGGGCGGGGTACGCGTCCCGGTCACGCTGCGCCCCCGCGACGGCGCGTACCACCTGGACCTGGACGAGCTGCGGGACGCGGTCACCGACAACACCCGGCTGATCCTGCTCAACACCCCGCACAACCCGACCGGCACCGTCCTCACCCGCGCCGAACTGGCCGCGATCGCCGAACTCGCCGTCGAACGCGACCTGCTGGTGGTCACGGACGACGTCTACGAACACCTGGTCTTCGACGGCGAACACGTCCCGATCGCCACCTTCCCGGGCATGCGCGAGCGGACGGTCACCATCAGCTCGGCCGGCAAGACGTTCTCGTTCACTGGCTGGAAGGTCGGCTGGGTGACGAGCACCCCGGAGCTGGTGACGACCGTACGAGCCGCGAAGCAGTTCCTGACGTACGTCTCGGCGGGCCCGTTCCAGTACGCCGTGGCCGAGGCCCTGCGGCTGCCCGACAGCTACTTCGACGACCTGCGCACCGACCTCCGCGCCAAACGCGACCTGCTGTCGGCGGGGCTGACGGCGGCCGGCTTCGACGTCTACCGCCCGGCCGGCACGTACTTCGTCACGACCGACATCCGCCCCCTCGGCGAATCGGACGGCTTCGCCTTCTGCCGCGCCCTCCCGGACCGCTGCGGCGTGGTCGCCGTCCCCAACGCGGTCTTCTACGACCACCGCGACCAGGGCGCCCCCTTCGTCCGCTTCGCCTTCTGCAAACGCACCGACGTCCTGACGGAGGCGGCGACCCGCCTCAAGACGCTCGCGTCCTGAGGCGGCGCACAGGCTGAGGCGGGGCACAGGCTGAGCCGGCCGCGGGCTGAGCGGAACCGGGCGGAAAAAACCCGGCCGGGGCGCGATCGAAGTGATCGGCGCCCCGGCCGGGCCGTGGTTCCTGGTGGGTCAGACGTCTTCGGGCTTCTCGTCGCCCGGTTCCAGGCCGAACTGCTCCACGAGCCACTTGTCGAACTCGATGGAGGCGCGGACCCAGCTGACCGTGGAGGACACGAAGTGCTCCAGGCTCACGCCCGTGCCGATCAGCATCTGGGCCTCGCCGATGAGGCGGACGGTGGGCGGGCCGTCGCCCTCCTCGTGGACGTGGCTGTAGACCTTGGGCCACAGGGTGCGGCGGTTCCAGTCGTCGATCGCGTCGAGGATCTTGGCCTTGTCGCCCATGGGGTGCGGCCGGTCGTAGAACGTCCGCACCGAGAAGACCTGCTGGTCGTCCTCGCCGCGGAACATGAAGTACGTACGGAATTCCTCCCACGGCGCCGCGAGGTCACCCTCGTCGTCGACTACGTACTTCAGCTCCATCTGTTCGAGGAGCTGCTTGACCAGATCCTGGTCGGGGACGACGGGGCCCGCCGGTCCTGCAGCCTGCGGTTGGGGCTGGCCCCCGAAATTCGGAATCGAGGACGGGTCGATGCTCACCGAGAATTCCCTTCGTACGGTTCCTGCCATCCTCCCCCATCGCGGGCGGGGAGTGGCAAGCCCGGTCGGCGCCGCTCGGCTGTGGGCCGGGGCAGGGACAGTCTCCCGTCGCCTGCCCAGGCCCACCCGGAGCATGCGGCCCGTGTCGGACCGTGTCGGTCCGCGCTCGCCGCCGCCGCCGTCAGAGCGTCTTCGGAGGCCCCTCGACCGGGGCGTCCGGCGATGCCACCGGCGTTGTCGGGCCGACGATCAGGCCGTCGTCGAAGCGGTCCACCCGGACCGTGTCGCCGTCCTTGATCTCGCCCGCCAGGATCTCCTTCGCCAGCTGGTCGCCGATCGCCGTCTGGATCAGCCGGCGCAGCGGCCGCGCGCCGTACGCCGGGTCCATGCCCTCCACGGCCAGCCAGGACAGCGCGTCCGGGGTGACGTCCAGGGTGAGCCTGCGTTCGGCCAGGCGCTTGGCGAGCCGGTCGATCTGGAGCCTGGCGATCTCGGCCAGCTCGTCCTTGGCCAGCGCGGAGAAGACCACCAGGTCGTCCAGGCGGTTCAGGAACTCCGGCTTGAAGGACGACCGGACCAGTTCGAGCACCTGCTGCTTCTTCGTCTCCTCCGACGGCAGCGGATCGACCAGGTACTGGCTGCCGAGGTTCGACGTCAGGACCAGGATCGTGTTGCGGAAGTCGACCGTGCGGCCCTGTCCGTCGGTGAGCCGGCCGTCGTCCAGCACCTGGAGCAGGACGTCGAAGACCTCGGGATGGGCCTTCTCGACCTCGTCCAGCAGGACGACGGAGTACGGGCGGCGCCGGACGGCCTCGGTGAGCTGGCCGCCCTCCTCGTACCCGACGTAGCCGGGAGGCGCCCCGACGAGCCGGGCCACCGAGTGCTTCTCGCCGTACTCGCTCATGTCGATACGGACCATGGCCCGCTCGTCGTCGAAGAGGAAGTCGGCGAGCGCCTTGGCCAGTTCGGTCTTGCCGACACCGGTCGGGCCGAGGAAGAGGAACGAGCCGGTGGGGCGGTCCGGGTCGGCGATGCCGGCGCGGGTGCGGCGTACGGCGTCGGAGACGGCCTGTACGGCCTCGGTCTGGCCGATCAGCCGCTTGCCCAGCTCCTGCTCCATCCGCAGCAGCTTCTGCGTCTCGCCCTCCAACAGCCGGCCGGCCGGGATCCCGGTCCAGGCGCCGACCACGTCAGCGATGTCGTCCGGGCCGACCTCCTCCTTGACCATGGTGTCCAGAGCAGCTTCCTGCTCCGCCTCCGCCGCTTCCTCCAACTCGCGCTCCAGGCCCGGGATCTCCCCGTAGAGCAGCTTGGAAGCGGTGTCGAAGTCGCCGTCGCGCTGGGCGCGTTCGGCCTGGCCGCGCAGGTCGTCGAGCTGTTCCTTCAGCTCACCGACCCGGTTGAGGCCTTCCTTCTCCTTCTCCCAGCGGGCGTTGAGGCCGCGCAGCTCCTCCTCGCGGTCGGCGAGGTCGCGGCGCAGCTTCTCCAGCCGCTGCTTGGAGGCGGGGTCCGACTCGTTCTTGAGGGCCAGCTCCTCCATCCGCAGCCGGTCGACGGAGCGCTGCAGCTCGTCGATCTCCAGCGGGGACGAGTCGATCTCCATCCGCAGCCGGGACGCCGCCTCGTCGACCAGGTCGATGGCCTTGTCGGGCAGGAAGCGCGAGGTGATGTACCGGTCGGAGAGCGCGGCGGCCGCGACCAGCGAGGCGTCCGCGATCTGCACCTTGTGGTGGGCCTCGTAGCGGCCCTTGAGCCCGCGCAGGATGGCGATGGTGTCCTCGACGCTCGGCTCGGCGACCAGCACCTGCTGGAAGCGCCGCTCCAGCGCCGCGTCCTTCTCGATCCGCTCGCGGTACTCGTCCAGCGTGGTCGCGCCGACCATCCGCAGCTCGCCACGGGCCAGCATCGGCTTGAGCATGTTGCCCGCGTCCATGGCGGAGTCACCGCCCGCGCCCGCGCCGACGACGGTGTGCAGCTCGTCGATGAAGGTGATGACCTGCCCGTCGCTCTCCTTGATCTCGGAGAGGACGGTCTTCAGCCGCTCCTCGAACTCGCCCCGGTACTTGGCGCCGGCGACCATCGCGCCGAGGTCGAGCGAGACCAGCCGCTTGTTCTTCAGCGACTCCGGCACGTCGCCCTTCACGATGCGCTGCGCCAGCCCCTCGACGACGGCCGTCTTGCCGACGCCGGGCTCGCCGATCAGCACCGGGTTGTTCTTCGTACGGCGTGACAGCACCTGCACCACGCGCCGGATCTCGTGGTCCCGGCCGATGACCGGGTCGAGCTTGCCCTCGCGGGCGGCGGCGGTGAAATCGGTGCCGAACTTCTCCAGAGCCTTGTACTGACCCTCCGGGTCGGGTGTGCTCACCCGGCGCCCTCCCCTTGCCTTCTCGAACGCGTCCAGCAGTTTCCTGGCCGAGGCGCCCTGCTGATCCAGCAGTTCCCCGGCACGGCCGCCCTTGGCGGCGATCCCGATGAGCAGATGCTCGGTGGAGAGATATTCGTCCCCCAGCTCCTTCGCGCGCCGCGCGGCGTCCGCGACGACAGCCAGCGTCTCGCGGTCGGGCTGCGGGGGCGCGACGGTGGAGCCGGTCACGCTGGGCTGTCCGGCCAGCAGCCGTTCCGCCCCTGACCGTACAGCGGCCAGGTCGGCATCGACCGCCGCCAGCAGGTCGATGATGTTCTCGTTGTCCTGCCCTTCGAGCAGGGCGAGCAGCAGATGTGCTGGGGTCAGATCGGGGTGTCCGGCCGCTACGGCGCGGCTGGTGGCCGCATTGATCGCGTCCCGGCTCCTGTTGGTCAGCTCGGCGTCCACGTGCGCTCTCTCCTCCTTGCGCGGATCTCCACTGGGTCTGACAGTGTCAGCGTGCGCAAAGTTGAGTCTATTCCACTCAAGCCTGAAACGGCGGCCTTCCCCGCCTACGATTTGCCGCATGTCCGACGACCAGCGCGAACCCAGCCGCGAGCAGCGCCGCGAACACAGCCCGGAGTTCCTCGCCTTCTGGCGCGAGCGCCATGTCTGCACCCTGACGACCGCCCGCCCCGACGGCACCCCGCACCTGGTCCCGGTGGGCGTCACGTACGACCACGGGACGGGGATCGCGCGCGTCATCGCGAACAAGCACAGCAAGAAGGTCCGCAACGTACTGGCGGCCCAGTCGGCGGCCGGCGGCGCGCGGGTCGCCGTGTGCCAGGCCGAGGGACGCCGCTGGTCGACGCTTGAGGGGCGCGCGACGGTACGCGCGGAGGCCGAGGCCGTCGCCGAGGCGGAGGGCCGTTACGCGGCCCGCTACGGGCGCACGCCCTCGCCCAACCCGGACCGGGTGGTCATCGAGATCGCCGTCGACCGGACGCTGGGCCGCGGCTGAAACCGGCCACCGAGCGGGAGCCGGGCCGCGCGCCGGACCGGGCCCTGAACGCGGACAGCACAACGGCGCCATCGTGTTTCAGGTCCACGATGGCGCCGTTGTGTGGGGGAAGCGCCTGAACGATCTTGAACGACGGGGGAATCGTTCAGGCACTGCGGGGGGTGGCCGTGTTGGTTTGTGGCTCGACCAGCTGGTGGTCACGCTGGTCGAGGTTGACGAAGATCATGTCGTACCTGATGACACACCGCACCGGTTGCGGCGCGCCCCGCGGCCTTCTCAGGAGGCGGTAGGCACGTACCTCTTCGTCCTCTTCGCGTACGACGACGATCGGTTCGCCGAAGAGGGTGACCGTCACCGATTCGCCGCGGTGTGAGATCGCGGTGACGAGATCGATGAAGTGCCATCCGGAGCGATAGGCGGTAGCCATCTCGCGCCGGAGGACCCGGTCATCCGACGGGACGTTCATGCGACTACGTCTGCCGGGGTGGTGTCCCACCCCATGTCGGGCGGGGTGACAGGCGCGACATCGGCGGGGGTGGTGTCCCAGCCCATGTCCGGCGGCGTCACGGGCTCGGCGCCGACAGCGCGGCGACCCCATCCCATGTCCGCCACGCCCAGTGTCGAGACCGTTCCGGACACGTGCGTCTGCTCCGCCGCGACCCGGACACCGGCCGGAGCGCTGCCCCAGCCCATGTCCAGCGCGCTCAGTCCGCCCAGTGCCACCGGGGCGGCAAAGGCGACGACCAGCGCCGAACGAAGCAATCTCCTGCCCATAACGGCTACGTCCTCACTAAGTAGTTCCTCTCCCCGTCCGTCACGACAATGACTCATTGGTAGACCCCAACGCCACAGGAGCGATGCATCATGTTCCTGCAGGTACAGCAACCTGAGGGGTGGAGAATTGAGTACGACTTACTCAAATGAGACACATCGGCACGCTCTTACGGAACTGTGTGCCGAGGGGACACGGATCTACACCCAGGCTCTGCGCTCCGGACGTATCGGTAGGCACGAGGTCGAATCGGCCCCTTGCCTGATCGATTTCGCCCTGTTGCACCCGGATCCCGACGACCCCGACTGGCTGCGTCCGGTCGCTCCCGCCACCGCACTGGCGCAGCGGCTGCACCCCATCGAACGGGAGATACAGGAGCGCCGCCGGCAGACCGTCGACCTCGCTGACTCCTTCGAGCAGTTCATCGTCCTCAGCGCGCAGGCACCGCCCAACATCCACGCCATCACGGTGCTCGAAGGGTCCAACCGCATCAACAACGCGCTCGATGTGGCCGCCGCCGAGAGCAGGACGGAAGTGCTGACCATCCAGCCGGGCGGCGGACGCAGCGAGAACGTCCTCAGCCAGGCGATAGCGCGGCAGAAGCCGCTGGTCGACCGGGGCATCAGCATGCGCACGCTGTACCAGCACACGGTGCGCTACACCCAGTCCACCTTCGCCTACGTCGAGCACATGGCCGGTACGAAGGTGGAGATACGCACGCTCGAACAGCTCGTGGAGCGGCTGATCATCTGCGACGACACCGTGGCCTTCATCCCGGCCCGCAACGACAACACGGTCGCGCTCGAACTGCGCCACCCCGGTCTGGTGTCGTATCTCACCAAGGTCTTCGAGCACCTGTGGCAGCGCGCCACCCCACTGCTCGAACCCATCGCCTCCGCCCCCGACCCCGAGGGCATCACCGACGTCCAGCGGTCCATCGCCAAGCTGCTCATCGAGGGCCTGGTCGACGAGACGATCGCCCGGCGGCTCGGCATGAACGTCCGCACCTGCCGTGCGCACATCGCGAAGCTCGCGGCCTCGCTCGGCAGCGGCAGCCGCGCACAACTCGGTTTCCTGATAGCGCAGTCGGGGATCCTTGACGAGAAGAACTGAGGGCGGTGCCGGCGGGTGCCACCGGGGGCTGACCCGTTTCACGGGGAGCTACGCTTCACGACCGGCGACCCGACGGCAAGACGGCGGACGCTTCGCACGTCAGAAGTTCCGGTTTTGGAAGGTGGGGACGACGGCGGATGGCGCGAGAGGCCGAACCCGCGCGAGACAGCCTGCTGCCGCTCGCGGCACGGGAGTTGTACGCGCGCCTGGCGGCCGGTGAGGACGTACCGCCCGACGCCGAGGGCCTGGCGAGCCTGCACCGCCGCGGACTCGCCCGTACGGACCCGGCGAGCGGCCACGTCAGCGTGCTCGACCTGGACGACGTGGAGCAGCGGCTGCGCGGATCCGTCCGGGACGCCCTGACCCACTCCGTCGGACTCGTCGCCGAACTGCACACCGCCGTGGACGACTTGCGCGCACGCCATGCCGCGGCCCGCCCGGGTGCCGCTCCTTCGCCCGGCGCACTCTTCGTGGAGGGCAAGGACGCCGTCAACCGGTCCATAGCCGCCGCCTGCGACAGCGCGCGGGAGGAAATGCTCTGCGCCCAGCCGGGGCCGCGTACGCGCCGTTCCCTGGCTCTGGCCGAGGGCCGGGACACCGAGCTGCTGGAGCGCGGCGTGTCGGTCCGCACGCTCTACCGCGCGAGCAACAAGACCAACCCCGCCGTGCATGAGCGGGTCAGGACGATGCGGCCGAAGGGCGGCCAGTTCCGCACGCTGGCCAGCCCGTTCCTACTGATGATCATCTTCGACCGCCGACTGGCCTTCCTGGTGGACCGGCTGGAGGGCCGCCCGGCCGCCGACGGCGCCTGGCAGGTGCGCGACCCGGCCGTCTGCGCCTTCCTCGCCGATGTCTTCGAGCAGCAGTGGGTACGGGCCGACGAGTGGCTGACCCCGGCGCCGTCCGGCGCCCCCGTGGTCAGCACGCAGCTCCAGCGCGCCATCCTGCGCGAGCTGTGCGCGGGACACGACCAGCAGCAGATCGCCAAGACCCTGGGCTACAGCGCCCGTACGGTCAACGCCCATCTGACGGACCTGCGCGGGCGGTTGGGCTTCCGTACCGTCTACCAGCTCACCCACTGGTGGGCGACGTGCGAGGAACGCGAACTGGACTGAGCCCCGCCAGGTGGTGGCGGGGCCCGGTCCAGCAGCTCGGTGCGTATCCGCAAGCGCGGCTCAGTCGGTGGGCCGCTTCGGGCGCCACACCACCAGCGCCGACGCCGACTGGACGTCCTGGTACGGCACAAGGTCACGGCGGTACGAGGCGTGCACCTGCGCCTCGCGCTGTTGCATCGCGGCGGCGGCGCCGTCCACGGCGGCGGCCAGCTCGGCGACCCTGGCCTGCAGCGCGGCGACCTGGTTCTCCAGCTCGATGATGCGCTTGATGCCGGCGAGGTTGATGCCCTCGTCCTGCGACAGCTGCTGCACCTGGCGGAGCAGCTCGATGTCGCGGGCCGAGTAACGCCGGCCCCGGCCCGCCGTGCGGTCAGGGGAGACCAGGCCGAGCCGGTCGTACTGCCTGAGTGTCTGCGGGTGCAGACCGGAGAGCTGGGCCGCCACCGAGATGACGTACACCGGCGTCTCCTCGGTCAGTTCGTAGGCCCTCGTGAACGCCGAGGGCCGGCTGCGCCGACCGTCCCTGTCCATGACGTCATGCTCCCTTCGCGGCCTGGAACAACTCCGCCCGCGGGTCCTCGTCTCCGGTCGCCTTCCGATAGGCCTCGAGCGCGTCGCGTGCCTGCGTCCCGAGATCCTTGGGGACGACCACCTCGACGGTGACCAGCAGGTCGCCGCGCGTGCCGTCCTTACGTACCGCGCCCTTGCCACGGGCGCGCATGGTCCGGCCGTTGGGGGTGCCGGCCGGGAGCTTCAGGGTCACGGCGGGACCGCCCAGGGTCGGCACCTTCACGTCGCCGCCGAGCGCCGCCTCCGAGAAGGTGACGGGCACGGTGACGGTGAGGTTGTCGCCCTTGCGGCCGAACACCGGGTGGGCGTGCACATGCACGACCACGTACAGATCGCCGGCCGGGCCGCCCCGCTCGCCGGGAGTGCCCTTGCCGCGCAGCCTGATCCGCTGCCCGTCACTGACGCCCGCCGGGATGCGTACCTGGATGGACCGCGACGACTTGGCGCGCCCGCTGCCCTTGCAGACCTCGCAGGGGTCCTGGGCGATGAGCCCGCGGCCCTTGCAGTCCACGCACGGGTCGGTCAGCGAGAAGCCGCCGCCGGTGCCGCGCGAGACCTGGCCGGTGCCGACACACGTCGGGCAGACCCTGGGTGTGCCGTTCTTGTCGCCGGTGCCCGAACACGCCTTGCAGGGCGCCTGGCTGGACATCCGCAGCGGGACCGTGGACCCGTCGACCGCCTCGGTGAAGCTGAGCGTCACCTCGGACTCGATGTCCTGGCCGCGGCGCGGCTGCGTACGCGTGCCCGCGCCGCCCCTGTTGAACAGACCGCCGAACACGTCCCCGAGGCCGCCGCCGAAACCGCCGGCGCCCCCGGGCTGCTGTCCGCCACCGCCCTGGGGGCCGCCTCCGAAGAGGTCCCCCAGGTCGAAGTTGAACGAACCGCCGCCCGCGCCGGGGCCCGGCCGGAAGCCGCCGTTGCCGAACAGGGCGCGCGCCTCGTCGTACTCCTTGCGGCGCTTCGCGTCGCCCAGTACGTCGTTGGCCTCGGAGATCTCCTTGAAGCGGTCCTCGGCCTTGGCGTCGCCCTTGTTGGCGTCCGGGTGGAACTCGCGGGCGAGCTTCCGGTACGCCTTCTTGATCTCGGCCTCTGTGGCGTCCTTGGGGACGCCGAGAACCTTGTAGTAGTCCTTCTCCACGAAGTCCTTCGTGCTCATTCCCGACGTCCCTCCTCTCCGCCTGTCACTGCTGTCACTACCGCGTCAGCCCTCGTCCGGGCCACCGCTCTCCTTGCTGTCGACGTCACCGGCCGGGTTGCCCTGCTCGTCGGCCGCCTTGGCCTGCGCCCCCGGCTGGGGCTCCGCCACCGCGACCCGCGCGGGCCTGATGGTCCGCTCGCCGAACCGGTACCCAGGCTGCAGGATCGCGACGCACGTCGTCTCCGTGACATCCGGCGCATACGAGTGCATCAGTGCCTCGTGGATCGTCGGGTCGAAGGGCTCGCCCTCCTTGCCGAACGTCTGCAGTCCGAGCTTGGCCGCCACGTTCTCCAGCGACTCACCGACGGACTTGAAGCCGCCGACGAGCTCGTCATGGTCACGTGCCCGGCCGATGTCGTCGAGTACGGGGAGGAGTTCGGTCAGCAGATTCGCGATGGCGATCTCCTTGACCTGGATCCGGTCCCGCTCCACCCGACGGCGGTAGTTCTGGTACTCCGCCTGGAGCCGCTGGAGGTCCGCCGTGCGCTCACCGAGCGCCATCCGGGCCTGATCCAGCTGAGCTGTCAGAGCGATCTGCTGTGCTGCGTCCCCGGCCGGGGCCGCCGGGCCCGGCTCCTTGTCGGAGTCCGGCTCGGCGGCGTGCGGCGTGGCGTCATCCGAGGAGGCGCCGGAGGGGACGTCGGGCTTCTCGTCGAAGCCCGGAGTCTCCTCGGTCACGCCGCCCCACCCTTCGTGTCACGCTCGTCGTCGACGATCTCGGCGTCGACCACGTCGTCGTCCTGCTTGGCCTGCTGCTCGGTGCCGCCGTCGGCCGGGGCCTCCGTGGCGCCGTCCGCCTGCGCGTTGGCGTACATGGCCTGGCCGAGCTTCTGCGAGACGGCGGCGACCTTCTCGGTCGACGTACGGATCTCGGCGGTGTCCTCGCCCTTGAGCTTTTCCTTCAGCTCGGCGATGGACTCCTCGACCTCGGTCTTCACGTCACCGGGGACCTTGTCCTCGTTGTCCTTGAGGAACTTCTCCGTCTGGTAGACGAGCTGCTCGGCCTGGTTGCGCGTCTCGGCGGACTCGCGGCGCTTGTGGTCCTCGTCCGCGTACTGCTCCGCCTCCTGGCGCATCCGGTCGACCTCGTCCTTCGGCAGCGAGGAGCCGCCGGTGACGGTCATCTTCTGCTCCTTGCCGGTGCCGAGGTCCTTCGCGCCGACGTGCATGATGCCGTTGGCGTCGATGTCGAAGGTGACCTCGATCTGCGGCACGCCGCGCGGGGCCGGCGGCAGCCCGGTCAGCTCGAACATCCCGAGCTTCTTGTTGTACGCCGCGATCTCGCGCTCGCCCTGGTAGACCTGGATCTGCACCGACGGCTGGTTGTCCTCGGCCGTCGTGAAGATCTCGGAGCGCTTCGTCGGGATCGTGGTGTTGCGCTCGATGAGCTTGGTCATGATGCCGCCCTTGGTCTCGATACCCAGGGACAGCGGGGTCACGTCGAGGAGCAGGACGTCCTTGACCTCACCCTTGAGCACACCGGCCTGGAGCGCGGCACCGATGGCCACGACCTCGTCCGGGTTGACGCCCTTGTTGGCGTCACGGCCGCCGGTCAGCTCCTTGACGAGCTCGGCCACGGCCGGCATACGGGTCGAACCGCCGACCAGGACCACGTGGTCGATCTCGGACAGCTGGATGCCGGCGTCCTTGATGACGTTGTGGAACGGGGTCTTGCAGCGGTCCAGCAGGTCGGAGGTGAGCTGCTGGAACTGCGAGCGGGTGACCTTCTCGTCGAGGTGCAGGGGACCCTCGGCGGACGCCGTGATGTACGGCAGGTTGATCGTGGTCTCCGTCGAGGACGACAGCTCGATCTTCGCCTTCTCCGCGGCCTCGCGGAGACGCTGGAGAGCCATCTTGTCCTTGGACAGGTCCACGCCGTGTCCGTTGGCGAACTGCTTCACCAGGTAGTCGACGACACGCTGGTCCCAGTCGTCACCACCGAGGTGGTTGTCACCGTTGGTGGCCTTCACCTCGACGACGCCGTCACCGATCTCCAGCAGCGACACGTCGAAGGTGCCGCCACCGAGGTCGAAGACCAGGATCGTCTGGTCGTCCTTGTCCAGGCCGTAGGCCAGGGCGGCCGCCGTCGGCTCGTTGACGATACGCAGGACGTTCAGGCCCGCGATCTCACCGGCCTCCTTCGTCGCCTGGCGCTCGGAGTCGTTGAAGTACGCCGGGACGGTGATCACCGCGTCGGTGACCTTCTCCCCCAGGTACGACTCCGCGTCCCGCTTCAGCTTCTGCAGCACGAATGCCGAGATCTGCTGCGGGTTGAAGTCCTTGCCGTCGAGGTTGATCTTCCAGTCGGTGCCCATGTGGCGCTTGACCGACCGGATGGTCCTGTCGACGTTCGTGACTGCCTGGCGCTTGGCGACCTCGCCGACGAGCACCTCGCCGTTCTTGGCGAAGGCGACGACGGACGGCGTGGTCCTGGCGCCCTCGGCGTTGGTGATGACGGTGGGCTCGCCGCCTTCGAGAACGCTGACGACGGAGTTAGTCGTGCCCAGGTCGATGCCGACCGCACGTGCCATTTCGATTCCTCCAGCTGACTTGAGTGGAACAGGCTCAAGGATGCACGACAGATCCATGAGAGTCAAAGGACATGAGCCAAGGGGGCTCAACTATTGTGCCGCCACCCCGCGCCGCAGGAGCTGACCTGGCCTGACACGGCCCCGGAATGGCCGCTAACCCGGGCCGAGCCGTATCGCCGTGCGATCGTTCTATGACAAGTCCGACGAATGGAACAGAACGGTCAGGTGCGCCTTATGGCTCGATACAGGATGGATCGTTACGACAAACGAACGCCGACCCCCAAAGGGTTCCTGCCGACCCCCCACCGATTCCCGGCGAACCCCGAACGATTCCCGGCGTCCCTCGAACGATTCTCGGCGAACCGCGAACGATTCCCGGTCAAGCCCGAGCGGCTTCCGGCGAACCGCTTCCTGGCGGACCCCAAGCGGCTCCTGGATCTGACGCTCGGCTCCGTCCTGCTGGCGGTCTCCGCCCCCGCACTGGCCGTCGCCGCCCTCGCCGTCGCGGCGACCCGGCCGCCCGGCGGCATCCTCGCGAGCGACTACCGCACCGGCCGCGACGGCCACCCGTTCATCGTCCGCTCGCTGCGCACCCGGCGGTTCCGGCTCGACCTGCTCTCCCGGCTGCCCCATGTCGTACGCGGCCAGATGTCGCTCGTAGGCCCGGCGCCGCTGGTCGTCGGCTCGCCGGGCGCAGCGCCGCGCTGGCGGCAGAGCGTACGGCCGGGGCTGACCGGCCTCGCCCAGGTACGGCGGCACTCGGCGCTGCCCTGGGACGAGGCGCCGCTGCTCGACCAGCACTACGTCGAGCACCACTGGATCGGTCTTGACCTGCTGATCCTGGCCCGCTCCGTACCGGCGCTCCAGCTGGCCCGACCCGCCCGCGCCGAGGCGCGTCACGCGGCCGAACTCCGATGTGCTCAAATGAGCACCCAGGCCGCACTGAGCGACACAGATCACCGGTTGCGCCGCTACATCGCGGTGAGATAAGTGGGTACGCTCAGGACGGACTGATTAAGTTACCGCTTAGTAGCGTGCGGGATTTCCCACCTCGCAGGCCCGAGGAGCCCAAATGCAACTCGCCGCGATCATCGTGTCGCTGGTACTCGCCGTCGTCGGCGTCGCGCTGTTCGCCCGAGCCATCGCGCAGATCTACCGGTTCACCCAGCTCGGCCAGCCCGTACCGGCAGGCACCAGGACGGACGAACCCGGCCGGCGCACCCTGACCGTGGCCAAGGAGTTCCTCGGCCACACCCGGATGAACAAGTGGGGCGTCGTCGGCGTCGCGCACTGGTTCGTGGCGGTCGGCTTCTTCACCCTCGTACTGACCCTGGTCAACGCCTTCGGCCAGCTCTTCCAGGCCGACTGGCTGCTGCCGGTCATCGGCGACTGGACACCGTACGAGGTGTTCGTCGAACTCATCGGCATCCTCACCACGCTCGGCATCCTGACGCTCATCGTCATCCGCCAGCTCTCGCTGCCCGGCCGCGCGGGCCGCAAGTCCCGCTTCGCCGGCTCCAACTTCGGCCAGGCGTACTTCGTCGAGGCCGTGATCCTCGTCATCGGCCTGTGCATCCTGACGCTGCGCGGCCTCGAAGGCGCCCTGCACCACACCGACGGCTACGGCGCCGCGTACCTCGTGTCGTACCCGCTGGTCGCCGCCTTCAGGGGACTCAGCCTGAGCACCCTGCAGAACCTGGTCTACGTGGTCGCGCTGATCAAACTCGCGACCTCCTTCATCTGGATGATCACCGTCGCCCTCAAGACCGACATGGGCGTCGCCTGGCACCGCTTCCTGGCCTTCCCGAACATCTGGTTCAAGCGCGACGCGCAGGGCGGTACGGCGCTGGGCCCGTTGCTCCCGATGGTCTCGGCGGGCAAGGAGATCAACTTCGAGGACCCGGGCGAGGACGACGTGTTCGGCGTCTCGCAGATCGAGCACTTCTCCTGGAAGGGCATCCTCGACTTCTCCACCTGCACCGAATGCGGCCGCTGCCAGTCGCAGTGCCCCGCATGGAACACCGGCAAGCCGCTCTCCCCCAAGCTGCTGATCATGTCGCTGCGCGACCACGCGCACGCCAAGGCCCCGTACCTGCTGGCCGGCGGCGGCAAGACCATGGAGGGCGAGGAGAAGGCGTCGGCCGAGCAGCTGGCCGGCGTACCGGCGGCGGCGCTCGCCGAGGCCGAACGGCCGCTGATCGGGACGCTCGAAGAGGGCGGCGTCATCGACCCCGACGTGCTGTGGTCCTGCACCACCTGCGGCGCGTGCGTGGAGCAGTGCCCCGTCGACATCGAGCACATCGACCACATCGTCGACATGCGCCGCTACCAGGTGATGATCGAGAGCGCCTTCCCGAGCGAGGCGGGCACGATGCTCAAGAACCTGGAGAAGAAGGGCAACCCCTGGGGGCTGCAGAAGAAGCAGCGCCTGGAGTGGACGAAGGAGGTCGACTTCGAGGTGCCCGTCGTCGGCCAGGACATCGAGGACCTGTCGGAGGTCGACTACCTGTACTGGGTCGGCTGCGCGGGCTCGCTGGAGGACCGGGCGAAGAAGACCACGAAGGCCTTCGCCGAGCTGCTGCACATCGCGGGCGTCAAGTTCGCGATCATGGGCGGCGACGAGAAGTGCACGGGCGACTCGGCCCGGCGCCTGGGCAACGAGCCGCTGTTCCAGCAGCTCGGCCAGGAGAACGTGGCGATGCTGAACATGGCGTTCGGCGAGGAGCTGGACGACGAGGGCCGCTCCACGGCCGAGTCGAAGAAGCCCAGGTCGGCGAAGAAGATCATCGCGACCTGCCCGCACTGCTTCAACACGATCGCCAACGAGTACCCGCAGCTGGGCGGCGAGTACGAGGTCATCCACCACACGCAGCTGCTCCAGCACCTGGTGGACGAGGCGAAGCTGGTGCCGGTGACCCCGGTCGAGGGACTCATCACGTACCACGACCCCTGCTACCTGGGCCGGCACAACAAGATCTACACCCCGCCGCGCGAGATCATCGCGAAGGTGCCCGGGCTGCGCAGCGAGGAGATGCACCGCCACAAGGAGCGGGGCTTCTGCTGCGGCGCGGGCGGCGCGCGGATGTGGATGGAGGAGCGGATCGGCAAGCGCATCAACAACGAGCGGGTGGACGAGGCGCTTTCGCTGAACCCGGACATCGTGTCGACGGCGTGCCCGTTCTGCCTGGTGATGCTGACCGACTCGGTCAACGCCAAGAAGGCCGCACCGGACAGTGGCTCCGCCACGGGCGGCAAGGCGAAGGAATCGCTCCAGGTGGTCGACGTGGCGCAGCTGCTGCTCGACTCGGTGCGGACGCCCGCGGAGCCGGAGACGGAGAAGGTGGCGGAGCCGGAGCCGGCGCAGTAGCCGCTTGTCGGTGAGGACGGCCGGGCCCGCGCGGGAAGCGGGCCCGGCCGTTCGTTTGTTGAGAAGCGTGCGACCTTGGCCGCATCATGTGTCACACATGACGACGCATGACGGTGCATGACCACCGATGACGTGGACGAGGCGGGGATTGATCGTGGGGCGGGGACTGATCGCGCGCGGACGCCTGGCGGCCGGTGCGACGGTCGTGGCGGCGGCGCTGCTGCTGACATCGTGCGGCGGGTCGGGGGGCGGGAACGGCGGCTCAGGTGCCGAAGGACCGTCCGGCGCCAAGAACGGCGACACGGCCCCGCAGTCCGGCAAGGACGCACCGTCGGCGCGCCCCGTACCGCGCGGTGACGGCAGCCGCCTCCCGGACGACTTCAACGGCGACGGCCACCGTGACCTCGTACTGAACGACCTGGTCAAGCCCGCCGACGACAGCCTCGGCGACGACGCGGGCATCGGCGTCGTCTACGGCACGGCAGCGCCCCGCACCCTCGACCCCGCCGTACGCCAGACCCTCGGCCCGCGCGCCAACGGCGCGCGCGTCGACGGGAGCCTGCCCGCAGCCTTCGACGCGGAGGCGGCCTGCGACCTCGACCACGACGGCTTCGGGGACCTCGTCATCACGACGGACCCGCCGTACGACGGCCAGGGCGCGCCGCCCGTCCCGCTCCAGCTGCTGTTCGGCGGCCCGGAGGGGCTGAGCGGCAAGGCGGTCGTGCTCAAGATCCCGGCGAAGGCCCGCTTCGGCAACGAGTGGCCCGACCACCCGGTGTGCGGCGACTTCGACGGCGACGGCAAGGAAGACCTCGCCGTCACCGCCAGCCGCGGCCAGGTCAGTTACCTGCGCGGCCCGTTCACGCGCTCCGGCGCCCCGCGCGGCGCCGCGGCCCCCGTCCCGGGCGGCGGCCCCGTACTCGAAGCACCGGCCCCGGCGGCGGACGTCAACGACGACGGGTACGACGACCTCGTGCACGCCACGCGCGCGACGGCGACGGGCGCGGCGGGCCGTGGGGAGCTGCTGCTGGGCGGCCCCGAAGGACCGGACCGGCCGGGCGGCGCGTACCGCTTCAAGGCCGTACGGCTGCCGGCGGCGCCGGCCTTGCCGCAGGGCAAGGGCGCGCCGGTGACGCAACTGCTGCGGGCGGCGGACTTCGACGGCGACAAGAAGCAGGACCTGGTGACGCGGACGCACAGGGGCGAGACGACGGATCTGATCGCGGTGTACGTGTCGGGGGCGGGGACGGACCATCCGGTGCTGACATTCAGCACGAAGATCTTCAGCCCCTGACCCGGCGGGCCAGGAGGACCCGAGGAACCCCGCACGCCCACGCCCCACCCCACACCTCACCCCCACACCTCACCCCCACACCCTCTCCACACCCCCCCAACAGCCCCCCAGGGTCCCCCTAGGGGATGTCACAGGTCGGCCGCAAAGGTACGTGCGTTCGCCGTCCCCGCCCGCTGCCCCGGCCGGGAGCGGGTACGTTCGATTGCGTGGCTGGATTCAGGAACGGACGCGGCCGGGACAACCGCACGTCGCAGCAACACCCGCAACGGCAGCAACAGCAGCAGCCGTACGGGCGGCAGGCGCCGCCTCAGTACGGCCAGCAGCAGTGGCAGCCGGGCGGGCCGCAGGGCGGACCGCCGCCGGGGCAGGGGGGCTACAACGGTGAGCCGGAGTACTTCGGCGACCCGTACCAGCAGCCCCAGCACCCGCAGCATCCCCAGCAGGTCGGCGGCGGCGTCGACCCGTACGCCAACAACCCTGGTCACACACAGGCGTTCAGCATCGGTGACGACCCGTACGGTGACGGCGCGACGTACCGCGCCGGCGCGGCCGCCGCGCCGTCGGGCCCGCGGCTGGGCTGGCGGGACCTGCTGAGCGGCATCGTGATGCGGCCCCGTATGACGTTCCTCCAGATGCGCGACTACCCGGTCTGGGGCCCCGCGCTGACGGTGACGTTCCTCTACGGACTGCTCGCGCTCTTCGGCTTCGACACGGCCCGCGAGGACGCCATAAGCGCGACGCTGTCGACGGCGATCCCGTACGTCCTGACGACCGGCGTGGCATTCGTGGTGGGCAGCCTGATCCTGGGCGTGGTGACCCACACGCTCGCCCGCCAGCTCGGCGGCGACGGCGCGTGGCAGCCGACGGTGGGCCTGTCCATGCTGATCATGTCGATCACCGACGCCCCCCGCCTGATCTTCGGCGTCTTCCTGGGCGGCGAGAACAGCCTGGTCCAGGTGCTGGGCTGGCTGACCTGGATCGCCGCGGGCGCGCTGTTCACGGCGATGGTGAGCAAGTCGCACGACCTGCCGTGGCCGAAGGCGCTGGGCGCGTCGGCGATCGAGCTGATCGCGCTGCTGTCCCTGATCAAGCTGGGCACCCTGTAGAACCGCCCGCTCAGGCGTCGAGCACCTGTCCGGTACGCCGCACGACAGGCTGCTCGACGCTCCACGGGAAGTTGATCCACTCGTCGGTGCGCTTCCACACGTACTCGCACTTCACCGACGACTGCGGCTTCTCGTATATGACGGCGCTGCGCACCTCGGCGACATGCGCCCGGCAGAAGTCGTGCACCAGCTTGAGCGTCTTGCCGGTGTCGGCGACGTCGTCGGCGATGAGGACCTTCTTGTTCGAGAAGTCGATGACGTTGGGCACGGGCGCGAGCATCACGGGCATCGCGAGGGTGGTTCCGACGCCGGTGTAGAACTCCACGTTGACCAGGTGGATGTTCTTGCAGTCCAGCGCGTACGCGAGCCCGCCGGCCACGAACACCCCACCGCGGGCGATGCTCAGCACGACGTCCGGCTCGTACCCGTCGTCGGCGACACTCTGCGCGAGTTCCCGCACCGCGCGGCCGAACTTCTCGTACGACAGATTCTCCCGCTGCTGACTCATACGACCATCACACCTGAGTCCGGTGAAAATTCAAATAGGACCGCGAGGCCGTGGGCCCCCGCTGCCCCTGGTACCGCGAGCCGTACCGCTCGGAACCGTAAGGGAACTCCGCCGGCGAACTAAGCCGGAACAGACACAGCTGCCCGATCTTCATCCCCGGCCAGAGCTTGATCGGCAGGGTGGCCATGTTCGACAGCTCAAGGGTGACGTGCCCGGAGAACCCGGGGTCGATGAACCCGGCGGTCGAGTGCGTCACCAGCCCCAGCCGCCCGAGCGAGGACTTCCCCTCCAGCCGGGAGGCGATGTCGTCGGGCAGCGAGATGACCTCGTACGTGGACGCGAGCACGAACTCCCCGGGATGCAGGATGAACGCGTCGTCCCCCTCGGGCTCCACCAGCCGCGTCAGATCGGCCTGCTCGACGGCAGGATCGATGTGCGGATACAGGTGATTCTCGAACACTCGGAAGAACCGGTCGAGCCGCACATCGATGCTCGACGGCTGCACCATCGAGGCGTCGTACGGATCGAGGCGTACGCGTCCGGAGTCGAGCTCGGCCCGGATGTCCTTGTCGGAGAGAAGCACGCCCCGAGGATACGGGGGACACGCGGACCACCCCAATCCGGGCAGCCCGCGCACCCACACCACCAGCCCCAGCGCCGACCTTCACCGCCGCCGATCCTTACCCGTGGAGGGCCTCAGCCTTGCCGGACCTCGACGGGCACGGCATGCCGCAACCGAGCACAACGCGGACACCGGATCAGCCGCCCGGGCCCGATCCGCCCGGCCTCCAGCTGCTGCATCGGGAACGACGTAGTACTGAACACATGCCCATCGGCACAGCGGACGACGGTGCGCTCCATCAAATCCATCGGTTCCCTTCCCCAAGCAAACGCGGACGAACGCCACATTAGGGGATGAAGGGAACACCACACCCCCCGGCACTCCGACACCCAACCTACGCCCCAACTCCCGCCCCCACCGCCCCCGTCCACCCCCCGAACAACACGCACCCCCCGGCCCGGTCTGCACCGGTGGCCGAGGGGTGAGGTAGAGTGTGCGACGACGCGACGCCCCATCAGGCTGTCCGCGCGGGTGTAGTTTAATGGTAGAACATGAGCTTCCCAAGCTCAGAGCGCGAGTTCGATTCTCGTCACCCGCTCCATGATGAAGCCCCGGGCCGGCGGCCCGGGGCTTCTTTGCTGCTCAGTGTGCTGAGCAGTCCCGGCTCCCCTGTAGTGGGTGTGATGGACCTGTGCGCCGACCTCTCCGAGCCGCCTCGAACCTCGCCGCGCGGTACGGCGGAGAGGTGCGGACAGGTGGGGTGGACGCGGGTGGGGCGGCGATCTCCACCTGTCGTTCCACCCGTGGGTCCAGGTGCGTGAGGCCCTGCGCCAGCAGTCTGAGGGCATGACAACGACCGAGTGGATCACCGACATCGCCCTCGTCCTGATCGTCTTCCGGCAGCTGCGGGAAGGCCGTCTCGATCTCAAGACCTTCCTGATCCCGCTGGGGATCGTGGCCTTCGTGGCCCACACGTACCTGGACAGCGTGCCCACCTCAGGCAACGACCTGTTGCTGATCGGCGCGCTCATGGCCGTCGGCGCTGCTCTCGGCATCGCGGGCGGCGTCTACACCCGCATCCGGGTTGCGGGCGAGCACCTGCTGATCAAGGCCGGCGCGGTCTCCGCGATCCTTTGGGTGCTCGGCATGGGCGCCCGTATGGGCTTCCAGTTCTGGGTCTCGCACGGCGGCGCCGACAACGTCGCGCGGTTCAGCATCGCCCACCACATCACCACCGACCAGGCCTGGGTCGCGGCCTTCGTCCTGATGGCTCTCACCGAGGTCGTCACGCGACTCGCGACGATCTTCATCCGGGGCCGGATGGTGAACGGCCGGCAGGCGCGGACGTCCGCGGCGACGCACTTGGCGCCCTCGCTGGACCGCACGGTCTGACCATGGACTATGGTCGCGCCGTGCCCGAAGTCCAGAGTGTCCCGGAAGGACAGTGGGCCCCTGCGGAGCAGAGTGTGCCCGGTACGGGCTCGGCCTCGTACCGGGCGCCCGGCCCCCTGACCTTCACAGGTCACGATCCTCGTGTGGCCTGGGTCCTGACCCTGTGCGTCATCGGCTCCGCGTTCATCACGGTGCGGCCGATCGGTCTCAGCGGCCGGGGCCTTGTGGTCGCCGCGCTCATCGTCGTCAACTCGGTCGCTCTCCTCGCCCGGCACCTGCCCGAGCACAGCGTCCCGCCCCGCGTCGCCCCAGTCTGGCTGACCCTCGGCATCGTCGCCGCGGCCGCCCTGATCGCCGTCAGCCGCAGCGGATCGAGCTACCTGTTCGCGTTCTTCCTCGTCGGCCACGCCGGATACCGGCTGCAACCCAAGCCGGCCCTGGTCCTCGCGGCGTTCTGCAGCCTGCTGTGCGGCGGAGTCCTGTACTTCCGCGTCGGCCCCGGCCACGATCTGCTGTCCTGGACGGTCGGTCTGGCCGCAGGCACCCCGGTCGTCCTCGGCATCATCAACCGCAGCCGCCGACGCGCCGTCCAGGCGGTGATCGAGGCCGCTGAGTCCGCCGAGCGGGCTGCCCGCGCCGAGGCCCAGGCCGCCGTTCTCACCGAGCGGGGACGGATCGCCCGCGACGTGCACGACGTCCTGGCCCACTCCCTCGCCGGCATCAACATGCAGCTGGAACTGGCGGACGCCCTGATCGAGACCGGTGACGTGGAGAAGGTCCGCGAGGCGAACCAGAAGGCGCACCGTATGGTCAAGGAGAGTCTGAAGCAGGCCCAGTGGACCGTGCACACGCTCCGCGAGGATTCCCTGCCGCTGGTGGGCAGCCTGACCGCGATGCTCGACTCGTCCGGCCACCGCGACGCCCTCACCGTCACGGGCACTGCGCGCGACGTGCCGTCCCGGATCACGCAGAACCTGCTGCGGATCGCGCAGGAGTCGCTGACCAACGCCGCCCGGCACGCGCCCGGCTGCGAAGTCCACGTAGAGCTGACGTTCGATGCCGCATCGACGACACTGAGGATCCGCAACAGCGCGGCAACCCGTGCGGTGCGCGCGGGCGTCGGCAGTGGAATGGGGCTGATCGGTATGCGGGAGCGGGTCGCCCTCCTGGGCGGCACGATCACCGCAGGCCCGGTCACCGAAGGACCGGACGAAGGCGGCTGGCAGGTGGAGGCAGTGATCACGGGATGAGTGAACCGACGCAGAACACCCGGCGGCTGCGCGTGATCGTCGCCGACGACCAGGCAGCCGTACGGGAGCCGCTGGCCGCGGTCCTCGGTCTGGCCGAGGACATCGACGTCGTCGCCTCGGCCGCCGACGGCACCGAAGTGCTCGCCGCGGTCGCCGCGAACCCGGTCGACGTGGTCCTGATGGACCTGCGGATGCCGGTGATGGACGGCACCGAGGCGACCCGGCGGCTCACCGAGGAACATCCCGAGGTCGCCGTGGTCATCCTGACCACGTTCGCCGACGACGACTCCATCCTGGCCGCGCTGAGCGCCGGCGCCAGCGGCTACCTCACCAAGAACGCGGGGCGCCAGGACATCACCCGCGCCATCCGCGCCGCCGCCGCTGGGCAGTCCGTCCTCGACCGCGAGGTCCAGGACCGCCTCCTCCAGGCGGTCCGCACCAAGCCCCCGGCCCCCGAACAGCCGCTGCCCGGCGACATCACCCCGCGCGAGCGCGAGGTCCTCACCCTGATCGGCCAGGGCCTGCCGAACCGCGCCATCGCCGAAAAGCTCTTCATCAGCGAGGCCACGGTGAAGACGCACATCAACAACCTCTTCGCCAAGGCGGACATCAAGGACCGCGCCGACGCCGTGCGCCGCGCCATCGGGGCAGGCCTGGCCTAAGAAGCCATCTCATTTGGCTGGGGCGGCAGGCTGTCGTTCATGGTGGGGATTGTTGAGCGACTGGTGCCGGATGAGTTGTGGGAGCTCTTCCAGCGGGTGGTGCCGGAGGCGCCGTCACGGCCTCAGGGTGGCGGTCGGCGCCGGCACGGTGATCGTGAGGTGCTGGCCGCGATCGTGTTCGTGGCCACGTCAGGCTGCACCTGGCAGCAGTTGCCCACTGCTTCGTTCGGTCCGTCGGGGGCGACGGCCCACCGGCGTTTCTCCGAGTGGTCGAAGGCCTGGGTGTGGGCCAAGCTCCACCGCGTGGTGCTCGACGAGCTCGGCTCCCGGGGCGAGTTGGACTGGTCCCGCTGCGCGATCGACTCGGTGAACATGCGGGCCCTGAAAAAGGGGGAGCTGACAGGTCCGAATCCTGTCGACCGGGGCAAGTACGGGTCGAAGATCCACTTGATCACCGAGCGGACCGGTCTGCCCCTCCCCGTCGGAATCTCCGGAGCGAACCTGCATGACAGCCAAGTCCTGATCTACCCTGGGCCGCCGCCATTGGACTGGCCGCAGAGTGCGAACTGACCGTGTGGGAGGCCGAGCGCGCCCTCGCCCGCGCAGCAGAGTTCCTCGGGGGGTGCCGGACGAAGGTTTCGAGTACCTGACGCAGCTCGACCGTCCCCTCACGCTCCAGCTCTGGTAGGCCGCGCCCCCTCAGCGTCTCTCTGTCTGGCACCGCAGACTCAAGCAACCGGGCGTGGTCGCTGTGCGTCTTTCGGTCGAAGCCGGCCGGGATCGTCATTCGTTCCCCGGGACCGGTGGCCAGTTTCCCGGCTCGTGTCCTACCGTGCTAGGTCCGGGGACACGGCAAGGCAGCACGGGGGTGTTGGGGTTGGGTACCGGAACGGCACTGGCGGAGCGGATAGCCGACCGGCGGGCGGGAGTTGGCGATCCGCGGGCGTTGGTCGGGGAACTGCGGCGGTCCTTGGTGCTCGTACCGATGGACGGGGGCGGGTTGTGGACAGCCACGTTCGGCGGGGTGCGCTGGATTTACGGCTTCACGGATGACGAGGCGTTGGCGCGGTTCGCGCGTGCGCGGGACTCTGGGGACGGGCTGTTGACCGGCCGGGAGTGGGAGTTCGCCGAGTTGCGCGGGGCGCGGCTGCTGGACGAGATCGTGCCGGCGATGGGCGTGCCCGCCGGGGTGGCTCTCAATGTCGCCGACCCGGACGGCTCGATGCTGTTCCCGCCGGTGATGGGCATCGTGCCGGACGCGGTCGCCGTAGACGCGGTGGACACGGGCGAGCGGGACACGGGCGAGCGGGACGGGGGGCGGGGCTGATGGGTGCGGACGGGCTTGAGGACCTGAAGTTCGACAAGGAGAGCGTCCAACTTGTCACCGACGGCCTGCGCGCCGCGGTCGACGAGCTGCGGGACGTGGGTACCGGTACGGGCGCGGTGATGGGCAAGGGCTTCTCCGGCCTGGCGATGACCGGGATGGAGGCCGGACACCACGGCCTGTCGGTCGACTTCGAGGACTTCTGCGAGCGCTGGGAGTGGGGCGTACGGGCGTTGGTCCAGAACGCCAACACCATCGCCTCGACACTCGGGTTGTCCGCAGGCCTAGTGTGGGAGGAAGACCAGTACCTGCAGGGCACGTTCAAGGTCGCCGTGAACTCGGCCGTCGGTAATCCGCACGCCTCCGAGGACGACGTGATCAAGCAGGACTGGGGCGATGTGTTCACGCCCGACTACCTGAGTCCGGACTACAGCGCCAAGTCGTTCGACAAGGCACAGGACGACATGGCGCAGACCTGGAAGGACACCGGGCGCGCGCTGGTGACCGAGGGCTCGGGGGGCCGGCAGTCGCACATCCTCAACGAGGCCCTCGGCATCGACCAGGGCGACTTCGACCAGGCGGTCGACGACACGTTCGGCCCGTCGCCGGAGGAGCGGGCCCGGCAGCAGCCGCAAGGCAACGGATAACGGGTAACGGGTAGCGCGACAACGGGTATTCGGACCACGGGGGCGAACAAGTCATGGGTATCGGGGATTTCGTCAGCGACCTCACCCCCGACGTCGTCGAGGACGCCGTCGAGGACGGGGTGGAGTGGGCCGGCAACCGCGTCGAGGACGTCGGGAACTGGACCGCGGACCGGCTCGACGACGTCGGCTGGGAGTCCGGCGCCGACTGGGTACGGGAGAAGTCCCGCTCGGTGGCGAACCGGATGGGCGCCGAGGTCGACGAGATGGACCTCGGACAGACCGACGACAAGACCAAACTCATCTACGGCAGCCCGTCGAAGATCCGCGAGACCGCCTCCCATCTGCACGATTTCCAGACCGCGTTCGACAAGGTAGGCGGGGGCCTGAAGGGCCTCGACTCGTCCGCCGTGAAGGGCGAGGCCGCGGACGCCTTCCGCGAGACGGTGGCGGTCGAGCCTCCGAAGTGGTTCAAGGGCGCCGACGCCTTCGCGAAGGCCGGCAGCGCCTTGGAGGCCTTCGCCGAAACCGTCACCTGGGCACAGGACCAGGCGCAGACGGCGATCGACAAGTGGAAGGCCGGTACGAAGGCGTCCGAGGACGCGGCCGACGCGCACAAGGCGAAGGTCGACACCTTCAACAAGGCGGTCAGCCAGTACAACGCCAAGCCCGCCGACAAGCGTGACCCTTCCGAACTCCCGCCGCGTCCGGGCGCGTTCACCGATCCCGGCACCGCACAGATGCAAGAGGCGCAGGAGATCCTGACCGAGGCCAGGCGGCAGCGCAACTCGGCCGCCGAGACCGCCCGTACCGCCGTCCAAGCCGCCCGCGACACCGCGCCGCCGAAACCCAAGTGGGCCGAGCAGGCCGTCCAGGGCGTCAGTGAACTCGACGTCATGCGGGACCACTTCACCGGCGGCATCATCAAGGGCACCGCAGGACTGCTCACGTTCGCCCGCAGCCTCAACCCGACCGACCCGTACAACCTCACCCACCCCGCCGAGTACGCGACGTCGCTCAACAGCACCGCAGCCGGACTCCTCCAGGTCGCCAACGACCCCTGGGGCGCGGGCAAACAGATGCTCACCGACTTCGCGAAGGACCCCTCGGAAGGACTCGGCCGGCTCGTCCCCGACCTCGTCCTCACCGCCGCCACCGGCGGAGCGGGCGCGAGCGTCAAGGGAGTCCGCGCGGCGAAGGAAGCCGCCGATCTGGCCGCCGACGCCAACCGCGCCCGCAAACTGATCGACGACGCCCCGGACGGCACCCACACCCGCCCCGACGCCGAACGCCCCACCGACGGCACCGACCCCGTCGACCTGGCCTCAGGCCGCATGTTCCTGCCCCAGACCGACGCCGTGCTGCCCGGCGTCCTCCCGCTGGTCTTCACCCGCCGCGTCGAATCCGGTTACCGGGCAGGGCGTTTCTTCGGTCCGTCCTGGTCCTCCACCGTCGACGAACGCCTGGAGATCGACGCCGCCGGGGTCGTCCATGTCACTGGCGACGGACTCCTGATCACGTATCCCCACCCCGTTCCCGGCATCCCCACGCGTCCTGCGGCGGGCACGGCGCGCAATCTCCTCGCCCGCGACGAGTACGGCGACTACACACTCACCGAACCCGATACCGGACTCGTACACCATTTCACCGCACCCACCGGCACCGAACCTGGTGACGACGGCGACGCCTGGCTCATCCAGACAAGTGACCGCAACGGCAACACCATCACCATCGATCGCGCCGACGACGGCACCCCCACGACGCTGGCTCACTCGGCGGGACATCGACTGGTACTGACGGTGGCGGAGGGCCGCGTCACCTCACTTGTGCGAGCCGGTGACGGCGCCTCCCCTCCCGTGATGGCCTACGGCTACACGGACGGCGATCTGACCACCGTCACCAAACCCTCTGGCGCCACGCTCACCTTCGAGTACGACGACCACCACCGCGTCACCGCCTGGATCGACTCCAACCAGCGCCGCTACGACTACGCCTACGACAACCAGGACCGGGTCGTCAACGAAGGTGGCGAAGGGGGACATTTCCAGCTCGCCCTCGCCTACAGCCCCCGTGACCAGGCCACCGGCCACAGTGTCACCACACTCGCCACCGCCGACGGGCGCAAGACCCGTCACCTCATTGACACGGCCGGACGCGTCCTGGCCACTACCGATCCCCTGGGCCACACCACTCGCTTCACCTACGACACCCGCGGGAACCTCTTGACGCGCACCGACCCGCTCGGCCGCACCACCACCTTCACCTATGACGAGGACGGCAGGCTCTCCGTACTCACCCGCGCCGACGGGAGCCAGGTTCGCGCCGTGCACGATCCGTCGGGTCACGCGACCGAGATCACCGCACCGGGCGGTGCACGATGGCTGCAGGAGTTCGACGAGCGCGGCAACCGGACCGCGCTCACCGACCCCGCAGGACACACCACTCGCTACAGCTACGACGCCTACGGCCGTCCGACCACCGTCATCGACTCAGTGGGCGCGGTGACGACCGTACGCTGCGACAACGCCGGCCTGCCGGTGGCGGTGAGCGACCCACTCGGCGGAACGACGCGCTACGAGCGCGACGCTTTCGGCCGCCCCGTACGCGTCATAGACCCCTTGGGAGCGACCACCTGCTTCAAGTGGACCGCCGACGGCCAACTCGGCCGCCGTACCGGCCCTGACGGGGCCACCGAAGCGTGGACGTACGACGGCGAGGGCAACTGCCTCACCCACACCGATTCCCTCGGCCGCACCACGCGCTACGAGTACACCCACTTCGACCTCCTCGCTGCGCGCACCGGCCCCGACGGTGCCCGCTATGTGTTCGACCACGACGCGGAGCTGCGCCTGACCCAGGTCACCAACCCACAGGGTCTGAAGTGGAGTTACGGCTACGACGCGGTCGGCCGTGTCGTCACTGAGACGGACTTCGACGCGCGCACACTCCGCTACGAGCTCGATTCCCTCGGCCGAGTGACAAGCCGTACCACACCACTGGGCGAGACCATCCGCTACGAGCGCGACGTCTCCGGCCGGGTGACCCACAAGGACGCGGCAGGCCGGATCACCACTTACGCGTACGACACGGCGGGCCGACTGGTCCGCGCCGCAGGACCGGACAGTGAGCTGCTCTACCAGTACGATCGCCGCGGACAGGTCAAGACCGAACTGGTCGACGGTCGGGCCACCACCCACGCTTACGACGGCCTGGGCCGCCGCACCCGCCGGGTGACCCCCACCGGACTGGTCACCACCTACGCGTACGACGCGGCCGGACGTCTCGCACAACAGATCAGCGGCGGCCACGGCGTGCACTTCCATCGCGACGCGACAGGACGCGAACTGACCCGTCAGGTCGGGGACATACTCACCTTCACGACCGCCTGGGACGCTGCCGGGCGCATGGCCGACCAGGAGATCTCCGCCGCCGGCCGCAGCCTCAACCGGCGCGCCTACGCCTATCGCGCCGACGGCAATCTGACCGGTATCGACGACGAACTCTCCGGTTCCCGCCGCTTCGACCTCGACATGGCCGACCGCGTGACCGGGGTCCAGGCGGACGGCTGGAGCGAGACGTACGCGTACGACGAAGCCGGGAACCAGACCACGGCCTCCTGGCCCGCGTCCATGCCCGGCCAGGAGACGATCGGTCCGCGCACCTACACCGGCACCCGCATCACCCGGGCCGGGAACGTCCGTTACGAACACGACGCTGCCGGCCGCATCGTCCTACGCCAGAAGACCCGGCTGTCACGCACACCTGACACCTGGCGCTACGAATGGGACGCCGAGGATCGCCTCATCGGCGTCACCACCCCGGACGGCACCCGCTGGCGCTACCGTTACGACCCCCTCGGCCGACGCACGGCGAAACAACGCCTCGCGCCCGACGGCACAACAGTGGTAGAGCAGACGACCTTCACCTGGGACGGCACCACCGTCTGCGAAGAGACCAGCAGCTCACCGGAACTCGCCAACCAGATCGTCCTCACCTGGGATCATTCCGGCCCGCGTCCGCTGGCCCAGACCGAACGCGTCATCGCGGCCGACGCCTCCCAACAGGAAATCGACCGGCGCTTCTTCGCCATCGCAACCGACCTCATCGGGACGCCCACCGAACTCGTCGACGAGTCGGGGAACATCGCCTGGCGCACGCGCACCACCCTGTGGGGCACCACCACGTGGTCCCGTGCCTCCACCGCGTACACCCCCCTGCGCTTCCCCGGTCAGTACTTCGATCCGGAAACCGGTCTCCACTACAACTACTTCCGCCACTACGACCCCGAAACCGCCCGCTACCTCACCCCCGACCCCCTCGGGCTCACCCCGGCACCCAACCCGGCGACCTATGTCCACAACCCTCACACCTCGGCCGATCCCCTTGGACTCGCACCCACCGGCTATGGGGACGACGGCGTGACTGTTTACCGCAAGCAGACCGACCACCCACTGAGCCAACGCGTCCACATCGGCGAGAACGGCGAAGTGACGATTACAGGTCATGGCAAGCTCTATCTCAACATGAGCGGTGACATCGCCCACACCATAGAATTCCGATCCGACGGCGGTCAAATCGTTTCGTACGAGGTCCCCCGGTCATATCGCGACGCAATTCACAGGGACGCCATCCCGCAGAACAAGGCTGATCACCCCGACGGTTCGGCGTTTACCAGGCAGGAGTGGAAGGCTCTGCTCAAGGAATATCCCGAGATCTCAGATCCGACAAAGGGACCACATCTCTACGGAATTCCCGACAAGCTCCTGAACGAACTGAGGGATGCTATTATTCCCGGATCAGGACGCATAGTCCAAGAAGGGTGATGTTGTTTAAATGATGCACAGCAGCGAGAGCGTGGCAGACGAATTTCAGCGACTGCGTCATCACCCGAGCACCGCAGCAGTTCCGCCTGTCCTCGCCCGGTTCATTGTTGATGTCTCCGGTGACAGCGCAGAATACGTGGAACGTCTACGGTCGAGCATTTCGCCCTCTCTAAGAATGGGACACACTGCGAATTTCGAGGCCGATACCCTCCCTGTTGACGATGTTCCGGAGTGGTTCATGGCCGTAAGTTCCCCAGCCGAGGCACCCGCCCCTGAGTTCGCGAGAAACGGCCGCGCCGCGTACATGGAGCACACGGGCGGCAGGCCATGGGAGCTGCAGGACTGGCTTTACCGCTTCGACCCCGACGACGACTCCAGAGGCTGGGAGTGGTGGGACGTCACACGGGTCGGCCCCTCCCGCGTTCATATCTGGGTCGACAGTTGGGGAGAATCCTTTTTCGGCAGCCAGGACTTGCTTTGGGCCGCCTACACAGCTGGTGCTCTACATGTCGAAGGACCCAGCATCCAGCGCTCAGCAGCTTGGGCGGCGGAGACTGCGGGCGGCACCTTCACGGCGCACTGAGACCGGGGCCGCTCGCTGACGACACTGAACGCGGTCGGGGCTGACCGAGCATCGATGCCGTCAGCCACCTCCTTCTGCCGCTCGGTGTCGGATGCTGATAGGTCGGCGCGGCCCACTCGGTGGACTGGCCGGACCTCACAAGGGCACTCGGCGGTTTCAGGTGCCCGGGGCGGTCGCTGCCGGCACAGCCTCGGCGGCCGGTGTGTGGCCTGCTCACACGTGGGCGTCCAGGAACTCCCCGAGCGCCGTCCTGGACATCGGACCGCTTCCGGCCGCCAGCGCCTCGCCCCGGTCGATCAGTACGAAGGAGGGCGCGCCGGTGACGTCGTACCGTCCTACGGGGCTGGGGCACCGTGCGATGTCGGCCCGTACGACGATCAGTCGGCCCTGGTAGGCGTCGGCAACCTCCCGCACCAGGGGATCCATTTCCTTGCATGCCGCCGCGGCCTTGGGCCACACCCCGTGGAAGTACGCGAGCACCGGCACGTCCGCCCTCGCCAGGATGAACTCGAACTCGGCGTCCTCCTGGGGGCGTTGGACCCTGTTCGCCATCGGCACTCCTTGACGCTCCACTCGGTGCGAGGCAGTGGGTGCCTCGCGTACCCGACCCTCAGCGGGCCTTGCGCGCTCGGGCTGCCTTGCGGGCCTCCGCCATCGTGCGCGCCTCCGCAGCCTTGCGGGATTCCTTCGGCGGGCGACCCGCGCGGGTGCCAAGACCCCGGAACGGCGCGTTGCCGGTCTTCGCGCTGTCCTGCACCGGCGGGCGCTTCGCGCCGGTGATGCTGGTCAGCTTCTCCTCGCCGGAGCGAACCTGAGCGACCACGGGCCGGATCCCGGCGTCCGACATCATCCGGTTCACGTCCCGGCGCTGGCCGGGCGTGACCAGCGTGACCACGCTGCCGGACTCCCCGGCACGCGCGGTGCGCCCGCCGCGGTGGAGGTAGTCCTTGGGGTCGGAGGGCGGGTCTACGTTGACGACAAGGTCCAGGTTTTCGACGTGGATGCCACGGGCGGCGACGTTGGTGGCCACCAGCACCGTGATCTCGCCGTCCTTGAACTGGGCCAGCGTGTGCGTGCGCTGCGGCTGCGACTTGCCGCTGTGCAGAGCACCCGCCTGTATGCCGCTGTTCCGCAGGTGGCGGGTGAACTGGTCCACACCGTGCTTGGTGTCCAGGAACATCAGCACCCGCCCGTCCCGGGCCGCGATCTCGGTGGCTGTCACGTACTTGTCGGCGGGATGGACGTTCAGTACGTGGTGCTCCATCGTCGCGACCGAGCCCTCCGCCCGGTCGACCGTGGCGAACACCGGCTCACTCAGATATTGCCTGACCAGCTGATCGACGTTGCGGTCGAGCGTGGCGGAGAACAGCATCCGCTGCCCGCCGGGGGGCGTCAGGTCCAGGGTCTCCGAGACCTGCGGCAGGAAACCCATGTCGCACATCTGGTCCGCCTCGTCCAGCACCGTGATCCGCACCCGGTCCAAATGGCAGTCCCGCCGGGCGACGAGATCGGTCAGCCGTCCCGGCGTCGCCACCACGAGCTCGACACCCGCCCGGAGCGCCGCCACCTGCCGGTTGATCGCCAGCCCGCCGACCACCGTCACCGAGCGGAGCCCGAGCGCCTCAGCGTAGGGAGCCAGCGCCTCGCTCACCTGCTGCGCGAGTTCCCTCGTCGGCACCAGGACCAGCGCGAGAGGGCGCTTCGGCTCGGCGCGGCGGCCCGCTGTACGGGCGAGGAGCGCGAGCCCGAAGGCGAGAGTCTTTCCCGAGCCGGTCCGCGCGCGACCGAGGATGTCCCGGCCTGCCAGCGCGCTCGGCAGGGTGGCCGCCTGGATCGGGAACGGGTCCCGTACGCCGAGCCCCGCCAGCACGCCCATCAGCTCGACCGGCATGTCCAGCTCCGCGAAGGACCCGGCGGGCGGGAGGCCGGGCGCCACTGTCTCCGGCACCGAGAGCTCGCCCCGCGGGGCCCTCTCCTGGTCGGACCTGCCGGGTCCGGAGCGGCCGGAGGCCGGCTGCTTCGCCTTCATGGGGGTTCCTCGTTTCGACGCCCTGAACGGACCAGGGCCCGTACCTTGTCCGGCACGGGCCCAGGCTCTCTGCAAGCGTGTCCCAAGCTTACCAGCGCGGGCCTCGCGCCAGCCGTCCCGCGGGCCCGGCCGGGGCGAGGGCCATCGGGGAGTTCGGGATCGATGTCTCGCGCTTGCAGAGACACCTGACCAGCACGTCCGTGGACGGCGCATACTCGACCGAAGGCCAGGACGGCGATTTACGAGTGAAGGCATGATGGGCCCCTGCTGACGTCCCTCGACGTCGCCGCGCCCGTCCCCCACCGATGAATCCGTAGATCACTTCACATCACTTCGGGAGAATCCATGACCGTGAGCAAGAACATCAACAACCCCGTGGGCATGGGCGGCGGCCAGCGCAAGCGGCTGTCCCGTGCCGAACGGCAGAACAATGGTCCGCACCGCAACCTCGACCGCCAGGGTGCCGCCGACCGGAAGGCGGAGCTGGTGCGCAAGATGCGCGAGAAATCAGGCGCGACCGAGGACGCCGGGCAGACGGACGACGACACCGCACAGAGCTGACGCGCCGCCGCGGCAGAGCGGCAGCGCCCGCTCCATTCCCTTCAGGTGCAGAACGTCCAGCCCATGGCTGTACGCCGACCAGGCGGCCGCGCCGTGCAACCGCGGTTCGTACGACGGCGCGGAGCGCACGCCCTCCGTCGCCACCAGCGTGTCGAGCACCTGCGTGGTGATGCGGTCGAGTTCCGGCCTGACCTCCTTGTCGAGGTCCGGCCGCCGGGTGGGCCGCTGTTCGGGATGCGCGTCCCAGTGCGCGTACAGCCCGCGCTGCACCAGCTTGTTCGCCTCGATCTGGTCCTCGAAGACGGTGACCACCACGTCAGGAACCAGCCCGAGCCCGACGGCACGGGTGGCGACGTCGTCGAGGACTTGCTGCTCCCGCGCGGGGTCGTCGATCGGGCGGTCGGTGCCGTACTTGGCGGCGGCCACCTTGTCGGCGACCAGCAGTCGCTCGGCGAACAGGTCGGTCAGCGTGATCAGCGGGGTGAGTCCGAAAGCGGCAGATGGTGCGGGCCCCGCAGGCCGCGGCTGGGCGACGGCGGGCATGGCTGCGCCACCGGAGAGCAGCAGCGTGGCGCATGCGGCGACCAACGCCGATCTTGTACGTCGGGTTCGCACAGGACGTGTCCTTTCGTTGTGTGAGGTGGCTTTCACACAAGACGTTGTCCCGGTGGAGGAGAGGAATCACATGGCAGCGGCCTCCGGCGCGGGGAAACCGGCCTGGCGGAACACCCTCGAAGCGGGTGGACTGCTGGTCCTCGGAAGAGAAGCCCCGTGTCCTGTGCCTGATGTCCTGACCGCCATCCGCGCCGTTACGGGGGTGGAGGTCAGGCCGACGGTGACGGTCCCCGAGTCACATCCTGACGTGGTGGCCGGGTTCGCCGGCGTTTCTGGCGCTGTCGGCGGACGGTCGCCAGCTGTGCGCGGTCACGTCCGAGGAGGACGAATACTGGATCGTCACGCGCGTCCTCACCTGAGATGCGGTTGGCCGCCCCGGCCCCTGCGCAGGCAGGTGGAGACGGTCGGGCGCTACGCCGGGTCGTCCGCGTCCCGCGTGGCGGGCGCGAATGCCTCCGTGCCCTGCTCCGCTGCCGCCGGGTCCATCCACATGACCTGCCAGCCGTGGCCGTCGAGGTCGAAGAAACTGCGGGAGTACATGAAGCCGTAGTCCTCGGCGTCGTCGGCCTGGGTGCCGCCCGCCGCGAGTGCGGCGGCGCTGACCGTGTCGACCTCTTCGCGGGATGCGGCGCTGAAGGCGTACAGCGCCAGCGTGTGCGTGGTGGGATCGGCTGTCGGCAGCTTCGCGAACTCCGCGAACTTCTCGCGGGTGAGCAGCATGACGAAAGCCTGCTCGCCGACCAGCATGCACGCGCCGCTCTCGTCGGTGAAGTTCGGGTTGAAGCTGAATCCGAGCTTGGAGAAGAACGTCTTGCTGCGGTCAAGGTCTGCTACGGGCATGTTCACGAACAGCATGCGGCCGGGGTGTGCGGAAATGGTCATGGTCGGTCTCCGGTCATTGGCTCGACGGCTCGATGGCGTACGTGCTGGTAGACCGACCCGGTCGGCGGAACTCATCGGTGGATCTTCGCCGGCCGCACGCCTCGGTTGAGGCCGGTGCGCGGTCAGTTGGTGCCGGGGGTGGGCTTGTGGAGCAGGTGGGTCAGTAGCAGGGCGGTGCCTGCGGTTGCTGCTCCTGCCGCTCCTGCCGCCAGGAAGCCGCGTGAGGAGCGCCAGGACAGGACCGACCAGCGGGACTGGGCGGAGAGTACCGAGCCTGTGCTCAGCCATGAGCCGGCGGAGATCAGGGACAGGGAGGAGCCGATCGAGCCGAGCGAGAGGGCGCTTCCGATCGAGCCGATCGACAGGGCCGAGCCGATGGATCCCACGGACAGCACCGATCCCACCGAGCCGATCGACAGCACCGAGTCCTGGGACCACAACGAAAGCACCGAGCCGGCGGAGCCGGGGCGGGCCGAGCGTGCGGGGAGCTTTGTCATGGGGCCATCTTGCCCGCTCGTTCCCGCTACGCGCGGCGTGCCGTGACGATCCAGGCGCGTGAGTCGAAGTGGACGCCGTTGCCGGTGTCGTGGGCGGCGAGGGTCGTGTGGAGTCGGGTGCGGGCCTGGTCGGCTGTCGTGGTGTCGAGGCCGGCGAGCAGGTCTTGGAACTTCAGCAGGCGGAGCACGCTGTCGAGGGCGGTGGCGGTGTCCGGGCCGTAGTAGACCGGTTCGTGCACGTCGGTGAAGGTGACGTCCGCGAAGCCCGCCGTCGTCAGGATGTCCTCCGTCAGCGTCGGGTCGGCCAGCGAGAACGCGTTCGGAGCGGAAGAGGGAGCTGAGGCGGGAGGCGCGGGTGCCGTGGTGAGACTCTCGCGGATCGCCGACGCCCATTCGTTGCGGTCGCGGTCTTGCCAGACCAGCAGCACCAGCCGCCCCGACGGGCGGAGCGCCCGTCCGATGTTGGTGAACGCGGCGACCGGGTCCGCGAAGAACATCGTGCCGAACCGGCTGACGCAGACGTCGAAGTACGTCGGTTCGAAGCCGTGCACCTGGGCGTCCGCCTGGTGGTACGTCGCGTTGGACAGCCCCTGGTCGTCGGCCAGTTGACGCGCCCGTTCCAGCATCGGTGCGGAGATGTCGACGCCCAGCGCGCTCCCGGCGACCGCGGCGCGGGCGGCGTCGCGGGTGGTCTGGCCCGTGCCACAGCCGATGTCGAGTACGCGGTCGTGGCGGCCGACGCGGGCAGCCGCGCGGAAGTGTTCGTTGTACCGGCGCAACTCCGCGTCGTAGTCGAACAGTTGCGGCCTGGCGCCGCGCTCCCCGGACGTCCCGGTCATCAGATCTCCCTCCGTACGAAACACCGCGGCCCCTCGGGGCGAACGTCACGCGTTCGCCCCGAGGGGCC
>NZ_JTIY01000001.1:2528195-2540456 GCF_000818175.1 Streptomyces sp. AcH 505 | reverse complement strand
TTTCGATATTACGTCGTGGTCAGTGGATCAGGGGCCTCCTCGGCTCCAGCCACGGCGGCGTCGGAACCGGCGAGCCGGGTCCGGCGCCGCCGCCCGCGCCGGACGGGCCGGACGGGCCGGACGGGACAGACAGGCCAGGCAGGCCCGGTCCCGCAATGGCCGCGTGACCGTGACCGTGGTTGTCGCGGTCCGTCAGCTGGAATCCGATCGTGTAGGTCCGCGTGACCGAGCCGTTGGCCGAGGTCACCTTGATCGTGCGGGTGGTGAGGCGGGACGCGCTCGACGAGAGCACCGAACTGCCGTCGGTGACCTTCACCCGTGCGCCGGACTGGGCCGGGGCGGCCGAGACGGCCGGGATCCGCGCGTTCTTCGGCCAGTCGACCACGTACGTCGACACGTTCGGGTCGAAGCCGTCGATCGCCGCGCCCCCGACCGTGATCGCCTTCGCGTCGGCGACACTCGCCGCCGTGGCGTCCGGGAAGTTCCTCACCGTGACCGACCCGTCGGCGTTGACGACCACATGCGCCGCCATCGCCGCCGCCAGGTTGATCCGCTCCCAGCTCGCCCCGCCGTCCGCCGTGAGGTCGAGCGGGTATCCGGAGTCCGTCGCCGTCTGCTCCAGGATCTGGGTGCGCTGCTCGGTGGTGAGGTCCGGGAACGCGGTGATCAGCAGGGCCGCCGCGTCGGACGGCGCCTTGACGGCCTGCCCCGACTTCCCCACCTGGGAGAAGCCGTAGGTCAGGCGCCGCGTGTACAGGTCGACCTGCTGCGTCCCGTTCAGGCCGCCGTACGAGTCGCCCGCGCAGGCCGCGAGCGTGTCGCCGTACCCCTCCTTCGCGCACTGCGCGAGCAGCACGTTCTCCATCTCGGTGTGGGCCTGGGTCAGCAGCTCCGCGAACTCGGGGTCGGCCCACCGGTGCGCGACGGTGGCCTGTCCCGCGATACGGCCGCCCATGACGTCGAGCGGGTAGTGGAAGCCGAGGACGATGCGGTTGTCCCCGTACTCCGACGTGCGCGCGAGGATCGACGGCGCCAGCTCCGGCAGGAGCGTGGCGAGGACGGTTCCGGCCTCGTAGCCGCCGTAGGTGTGGCCGCTCGGGTAGGAGCCGCTGGTGGCGAGGCTGCTGTACGAGCCGTCCTGCGACTCGTAGATGTCGCCGCCGTCACCGACGAACCCGAGCCGTACGTACGGGCGCTGGTAGCCGTAGTGGTCCTTCGCCGCGTCGACCTTGTCGAGGTTCTTCGTGACGCGGCCGAACAGGGCGTTGGTCTTGGGCAGTTGGCCGCCGCTCAGGGCGTCCTGGTAGATCTTGCCCAGCCGGGAGCCGAGGCCGTCGGCCATCGTGACGGTGGCGCTGTTGGTCGCGTCGACCTCGGCCCTGTCCACCTCCTTCTGTGTCGCCGCGTTGTTGATGCGGACCGCGATCTGGTCGTTCTCCGCGCTCAGTTCGGTGCCGTTGGGCACCTTGGTGTTGGCGCCGAGGGTGCCGGTGCCGAGGTCGTCGAAACCGTTGAGCAGGCTGTTGAAGTAGTCGGTGCCGTCGCCGGCTCCCGGCCAGGTGTCCGACGCGTAGGTCGCGTTCAGCGTGTCGTCCGGGAAGGGCGACGGTTCGTACGTCGGGTCGGAGGAGGACGCGGACCCGGACCCGGACCCGGAAGCAGCCGCCGAGGCCGGGGCCGAAGCCGCGGCGTCGTCCGACGTTCCCGCCAATGTCACCGCGGTCACCGTGGCCGTCTGCGCCTTGGCCTTGCCCGTGGTCGTCAGCAGCGCCGTGTCGGCCGTGGCCGGCACATGCGCGGTGGTCCCGTCGCCGAGGGCCACCGTGTAGCCGACGATCGGGAATCCGCCGTCGCCCGCCGGCCCCCAGGTCACGCGGACCTGCTTGCCGTCGGTGAGCACGCCCTGCACCTTCGGCTTCTGCGGCTTGGCGCCGCCGGTCACCACGGGCGCCGTAGCGGCGCTCGGGCGCGAGGCGCCGACCTTGTTCACCGCCTGGACGCGTGCCGTGTAGGACCGGCCCGCGCGCAGCGAAGTGAACGTCGTGCTGCGGCTGTTCGGGTCGTGGATCTCGACCTGGTGGCCGTCGCTGAGGCTGATCCGGTATCCGGTGAGGGCCGAGCCGCCGGTGTCGGCAGGCGCCGACCAGGCGACCGTCACACTGGAGCCGGACGATGTCGCCGACACCGCGTCGGGCGCGGCCGGCACCGACGTGGGCTTCGACTTCAGTGCGGACATCGCGTGGTCGAGGGCGGTGTACCGGGCGGTGAGGGTCTTGTCCGTAGCCGCGTCGTCCGCGACCGTGGTCTTCGCCTCCCCCAGTGCCTTGCTGAACGCCTTCCACGACGCGTCCGTGTAGCGGTCGTTGACGAGGGCCGAGGCGGTCGTGACCAGGTCCTCAAGCCGCAGCCTCGGCAGCGGGACCAACTGCGTCGCGGCCAGGGTGAGCCGGCGCGTCTGGGTGTCGACTTCGAGCTGCGTCGCGTCGTCGGCGCCGAAGAGGGCGCGTGCCGAGGCGAGTTCGCGCAGGTACACACCGAAGTCGACCGTGTCGTAGCGCTCAGCGTCGCCGGAGACTCCCTCGTACTGGTCGATCGCCTTCCGCAGCGCGGACTTGTCCGTGACGGCGGGCGTCTCGACGTGGTCGAAGGTGATACGGCCCAGATTCGCGACGTACGGGTGGGCGGCGTCCGGGTTCGTCGTCAGCCGCAGGTGGACGGCGTGCTTGCCGGTGATCGCCGTGGGCAGGGTCAGGCTCGTCGTCCCTCCTGACGACCACGCGCTGCCCGTGACCGGGAGCGGTACGGTCGCGTACGGGGTGCCGGGGGCGGCCGGGTCGAAGGCGTCCAGGTAGAGCTGGACGGCCGAACCGGTGCCGCAGCGCGCGGAGTTGTTGGCGTAGGTGATCGTGACGGTGCTCTTGGCCGAGCTGCCGAAGTCGATGTCCCCGTAGTCGAGCCAGGCTCCGTCGTACGTACCACCGAGGTCGGTGGTGGAACCCGACCCCGTCCAGCTGACCGGCTCGCTCTTGAGCCCGCCGCCGCTGTTGGAGCGGAACGCGGTGGCGTCGAAGCCCACGGGGGCGGCGGCGTCCTGCGTCAGGGTCAGCGAGTAGACGTTGGCCACGTAGGGCTGGGCGTCTGTCTGCGTGCTGGAGACGAAGACCGCGTACACGTCCTGGACGCCGGTGAAGACGGCCGGGTCGAGCCGCACACTCGTCGTGCCGACGGTGCCCCAGCCCGAAGCCGTGTAATCGAGCGGGATGTCGACGGTCTTCGGGCCGTCCTTCGAGCCGAGGTGCAGCTCGATGTGCGAGTCCGAGGCCGCACGCGACTGTGGCTTGTCATAGCTGACGGTCACGGTGTCGGCGCCGTCGCCGAGGTCCGTGTCCTTCCACTGCGCCCACGCGCCGTTCGTCACGTTCTCGAAGATGCCGTTCGAGAGGGAGAGCGGGAGCGAACCGCCGCCGGTCGTGGTGGAGTTCACCGCGGTCAGCGTGGCGAGCGTGGTCGTGGGTGACGTGGAGACCTCGTACGGCGAGAACTGGTACCGGTCGAAGTTCGCCACCCACTGCTGCCCCGACGGGCCGTGGAACACGAACGTCGCGCTCTTCGCCGCCAACAGGGCGTCCGGGTCGGTGACGGTCGCCTGGACGGTGTTGTAGTACTGCCAGCCGCCGGTTCCGGGGAGCTTGACGGTGGCGACGACGGGACCGTCGGCGGCGCCGGCGTGGATGTCGACGCTGCTCGGCTGGGCGTTCGTCGCCACGGAGTTGGCGTAGCGGACCGAGACGCTTCGCGGGGCGACCCCGCCGAAGTCCAGCTTGTTGTACCGCTCCCACGCACCTTCGGTGACGCCGCCGAGGTCGCCGTCCGAGTAGTACGCCTCCTTCACCAGGCTGGGACCCTCCATCTGCGAGGGGTCCTCGGCCTGCAGGACGGCGTAGCCGCCCTCGTCGAGGGTGAGCCCCTCGATGGCGGAGCGCAGCCCGTCGTCGGCGGCCATGATCGTGCCCGTGGCGGACGTGGTGTCGGCGAGGACGGTCCGCGCGCGTTCGAGGGCCGACCTGAACAACGTCCAGGACCCGTCGGAGTAGTTGTCGCCGCGCACCAGGGACGCCTGGTCGACGAGTGCGCCAAGAGCCTTGCGGTGCACGGCGGCTGCGGAGATCAGGAGCGGGTCGGTCGGGGATATCCCCGTGCCGCGCACCGTCGAGGCCCGCGTGCCGTGGGCGAACGCGGCGTCGCGGAAGGTGATGCCGAAGCGCGCGTCCACCGTCGCCGTACCGGTGAGGGACAGCGTCGCCGTACGCGAATCGCCGACGCGGAGGTCGGCCTTGACACCGCCCGGCAGGCCGGTGACGGTCGCCGCCCCTGACTTGGTCAGGCTGGTGCCCTTGCGGGCGGCGAACGTCGCGGGGCCGTTCAGCGTCAGCTTCACGCTGTCGTCGAGCCTGCCGTCCGCCGCGGTGTCGACGGTGCCCGGGCGGGCGGAGACGACCGTGTCGCCCTTGCCCGCTCCCCCGTCGCCGCCACCCGTGTTGCCCGCGTCGGTGTTCAGCGAGTACGCGGGCTCCGTGCGGGCGCCCCACTGCGAGGGCTTGGACCCCATGGTGAAGTCCAGGGTGCCGCCGCCGATGATCTGTGAGTAGTCGAGCCACGTGTTGTCGAACCGCTTGCCGTTGAGGGTCGCGCTCTGCACGTAGTAGTTGCTCGGCGATACGCCGTCGGCCTTCACCGTGAACTGGCTGCCGTTGGCGTAGGTGATCGTGGTGGAGTCGAAGAACGGGCTGCCGATCTGGAACTGGCTGGAACCGGCGGTCACCGGGAACAGGCCCAGGGCGGCACCGACGAACATGGTCGACATGGTGCCGGCGTCGTTGTCCATGGTCGGCAGGAAGCCGTTCGGGGCGAGCTTGTAGACCTGGGTCTTGACCGGCGGGGTGAACTCGCCGCCCGAGCTGGGGGCTTCGTTCGTGGAGCCCGTCGCGATGTAGCGGTTCCAGGTCGTGCCGGTGTAGATGGCGCGCACCCACTTCTGCGTCAGGCTCGGCTCGCCGACGTAGTTGAAGAGGTACGGGGCCTGGAGGTCGATCTCGTTCGCGTTGGAGTGCAGCATGGTCGAGCCGTCGTCGACGGCCGAGTCCTCGCCGAACATGTGCTTGACGGCGGCCTTCCCCGCCTTCGGGCCGCCCATGGCCTCGATGAGGCCGCCCATGTCGTACGCGTCGTACCAGTGGTACTGCCACAGCGTGCCCTGGTAGAGGCCGGCCGCCTCGAACTTCTCGTAGTCCGCGCTCTGCCAGTCACCGCCCGTGGCGCGCGGGGTGAGCAGACCGACCTTCGTGCCGTCGGCCGCCGTCCAGGCGCCGGACTTCACGAGGTTGTCGATCGCCATGGTCGACTGGTCGCGCAGCTTCTTCGCGTCCGCCTTCTTGCCGAGCGCGTCGGCGACGACGGCCAGCGCCCACTGGTCGTAGCCGCGCTGGACCGTCGTACCGGGATCGCCGCTGACGTAGCCCTGGCGCAGCTGCGCGCCCGTGTAGTACCCGCTGTACGCCAGCAGCGCCGGGTACGCCTCGTCGAGCCGGTCGAAGTTCTTGTACCCCTTCGACAGCGCGTCGGCGACGAGCACGGCCGAACGCTCCCACCGCACGGTCGGGACCGAGTGGGTGAGGCTGCCGAGGCTCTTGCCCGAGGCGCGCGCGTCGGCGAACAGCACGACGAGCGACTGGATCATGTCCCGGTAGGTGGCCGGGTCGATGTACGCCTCGACGGAGTACTTGCGGAAGTCGTCCCAGGTGGACCAGCCGTCGTAGTACGTGAAGCCGTTCGCCTTGTGCACCGCTCCGTCGGCGCCGCGGTACGTACCGCTGGTGCTGGTGGCGTTCACCGGCAGCGCGTACATGCGGTACAGGTGGGTGTAGAACTCCTTGGTCAGCGTCGACCCGGGGTCGGACTTCGCCGAGGCGCGCACGGCTACGGCGCCCAGCGCGCTGTTCCAGTCCGCCTTCGTCCGGGCGCGCGCCTGGTCGAAGGTGAGGCCGCCCACCTCGTTGCGCTGGTCGGTCACGGCCTGTTCCGCGCTGATCGGCGACAAAGTGACGCGCAGTTCGATGTCGTTCCCCGCGGACTTGTCGAACCCGAGGACGGCGCCGGTGTCGGACCCGTCCTGCGTGGTCGCCTCGCTCAGCTTGCCGTCGCTGCCCCAGCTCTTGAGGGAGGTCACGGGGGCGTTCGTGGTGGCGTTGTAGTACATCTGGTAGGAGGCGCCGTTGAACGATCCCGCGACGAGCCCGGTGATCGAGGTGGTCCCGTCGGGGAGCGTCGTCGCCTTGAGCGTCGAGCGGGTGCGGCTGGTGTAGTTGTTCGCGAGGTCGAGGACGAGCTCGGGGTCCGACCCTGCGGGGAAGCTGTACCGCTGGAGCGCCGTACGCGTCGTCGCGGTCATCTCGGCCTTGACGGTGCCGGAGTCCTGCTTCACCGCCGAGCCGGTTCCGGAGAGGGCCCCGAGGCCCACCTGGTAGTACCCGGGCGTCGCGGTCTCGTCGTCGTGGCTGAACGGGTGGGCGTACGTCCCGGAGGCGGGCCGGCCGTCGTACTTCACGGACGTGGGGACGACGAGCAGGTCGCCGCCGCCGCCCGAGCCGCCGACGCCGTCGAGGTTCGTCGCGGTGAACCCGGCGATGTGGTCCTCGTTGTAGTCGTACCCGGAGTGGTTGCGGTTCGGCGTGGTCATCGGGTTGACCTTGGCCAGGCTGTGCGGCGCCTGGGCGCCCGGCAGGTCGTTGCCGTCGTCGCCCGCGGTCGAGACGAACGGGTCGACGAGCTTCGTGTAGTCCGTACCGCCGGTGGTGCCGGGGGACTTGCTCGTGGTCGCGGATGTGGCCGTGGCCGCGCCGGGCACGGCGGCGGCCGCGCCGGCGCCGGCGAGCGCGCCGACGCCGAGCGCGCCGCTGAGCAGCACGGCGACGGTGGCGCGCAGTTGCCGGTGCCGTCTTCGGTTGGCGCGCGGAACAACCGCGCGGGGCAAGGGAGTTCGAGATCTGATGGGCACGTAACCTCTCCAGTGTCGTATGGCGTCCGCACAGTCCGCCCCGCAAGGAAGACAACGTTGTCAGACTAAACACCGGAGCGTGCGGAGCAAAGGCGGAAGTGGACGCACGGGATCGCACCCGTGGCGTTCACGACCGTGCGCCATCAGACAGGGAAAAGGAATACGACGGGCAAACAGAATTCGGACGGAAGATGTGTCCGGAACGCCGCGAACACCGTGAACGCCCCGAGAAGTCACCAACCGCGCACACGGCGTTGCCCCGCTTACGTGAGGGTGGGACCGGGGAGGGTGAGGGCCGGGAGGGTCAGGGCCGAGTGGGCCGGGATTCCTTTCGGGGCGGGCATGGCGCTCAGGGTGCGCAGTCGTTTGTTGCGCTGCTCCAGGGCCTGGGCCGTGCTGGGGAAGAGTGCGGCGTCGCCCGTTTTGACCAGGTCCTGGTTCGCGGTCACGAAAGCGCGGGTGGCGTTCTCGTACGCGGCGAAGCCGGTGGTGTGGTCCTGGCCGGCCAGGGATGCGGCGAGCATGTACGCGCCGACGAGGGCGAGGCTGGTGCCCTGGCCGGTGAGGAAGGAAGGTGCGTAAGCGGCGTCGCCCAGCAGCGCGACCCTGCCCTGGGACCAGTGGGGCATACGGATCTGGCTGACCGCGTCGAAGAACACGTCGTCCGCCTCACGCATGGCGGCGACCATGCCCGGGACTTCCCACCCCGCGTCGGCGAACACCGTCGCGACCAGGTCCCGTTGGGCTGCCAGGTTCCGGAAGGCGTCGAACGGCGGTCGCGGCCGGGCGAAGTTCAGGAAGGCGTGCACCTCGTCGTCGTCCCCCACGGCGTAGAGCGCCGCCGCCCTGCCCGGGGCGTTCCACAGCACGGTCTCGTGGGAGAGGCCGAAGGTGTTGGGCACGGTGAACACGGCGAAGCAGTAGCCGAGGTAGCGGTGGAACCGCTCCTCGGGGCCGAACAGCGTCTCCCGGGTGCGTGAGTGCGTACCCTCAGCGCCGAACACCATGTCGAACGTACGGCTGCCGCCGCCACGGAAGGTGACGTCGACCCCGTGGCCGGTCTGGTCGAGCGTGTCGACGGAATCGTCGAACAGGAACTCCACGTCGTCACGGACCGCCGCGTACAGCGCCTCGGTCAGGTCCCCGCGCCGCACCTCCAGGTCCCGTCCCGTGACACCGCCGGTGACGGTGTGCGGATGGATCGAGGCCACGGTGTCGCCGTCGCCTTCGAGGAAGGTGATCCGGCGCAGATCGATGTGCGCCTCGCGGAGCCGGGGCAGGATCCCCATCCTGCGGACGACCTCAAGTGCGCTGCCGCGCACGTCGATCGGGTAGCCACCGCTGCGCGGTGCGGCCGCCTTCTCGACAACGGTGACGGCGTATCCGTACCGGTTCAGCCAGTACGCGAGCGCGGGGCCCGCGATGCTGGCCCCGGATATCAGGACCGTGCGCCTCTGGGTGGTGCGGGCATGCGTCAACTGCTCGGTGTGGGGCATTCCTTGGCTCCTTTACGCAGGGTTCGGACGACCAGCAGGGACAGCGCCGTGACGACGCCGGCGATGAGGAAGCCGGTGACGAAGGCGGATTCGGCCGGGGCGTCCGACCCTGAGGGGGTCCCGGCGGTGAGGAAGGCGCCGCTGACCTGGGCGCCCGTGGCGAAACCGATCACGCGCGTCACCAGGACCAGACTGGTGGCGGTGCCGGTGTTGCCGTGGTCCACGGAGGTGGCGGTCCTGACGACCATCGCCGTCACGCACACACCACTGGCCAGGGCGACCAGCGCCTTGCCGACCATGAGGTGCCAGACCTCGCTGTGCAGGAACGCCAGGAAGACCAGGGTGGCCGTCATGACGCCGATGCCGGCGGTGACCACGGCGCGCGTGCCGAAGCGGCGCGCGGCTGCCCCGCCGAGCGGCCCGCTGATCGCGGCCATGACGGCGCCGGGCAGCAGATACCGCCCGATGTCGGTGGCGCCGGCGCCGAAGCCGTACGTGTCGGCGGAGACCGCGAAGAGCTGCGGCACGAGATACATCGACACCGAGGTGCCCACGCACACGGCGAACGTGATCACGTACGAGCTCCAGATCGCCGGCTGCGCGAGCAGGCGCAGATCGACCATCGGCGACGCCGCACGCCGCTCGACGGCCGTCCATCCGACGACGAAGGCGGTCAGCACCACGACGAGGGCGCCGAGCACGAGCGGCTGCGAGCCGATCTCGGGGGCCAGCGCGAGGGTGAGCATGAGCGTGACCAGCATCCCGCTCAGCAGAACCAGTCCGGGCCAGTCGATCCCGGCGCCGTCCGACCTGGCCGGCGGATCGTCCGGCATCAGCGTGCGGACGAACAGGGTCGCCACGACGATCGCGCCCGTCGGTATCGCGAACATCCAGTGCCGGGAAAGACCTTCGGCGACGGGCCCGGCGATCAGCGTGCCCAGCATGCCGCCGCCCACGAACAGCCCGCTGACCACGCCGATGGCCACCGCGGACTCGCCCGCCGGGAGGTGCTTGCGCACCAGGATGAACGAGAGCGGCATCGCGCCGACCATCGCGCCTTGCAGTACCTGACCGAGCAGCAGCACCGGCAGGTTCGGTGCCAGCGCGGACACCAGACCGCCGACGCTGACCACCGTCATCAGCCGGAGCATGACCAGCTTCCCGCCGTAGCGGTCACCGAGGCTGCCCGCGACGGGCGCGACGAGCGCGCCGGTGATGAGCATCGCGATGCTGATGAGCGCCCCTTGGGCGGGGCTCATCGATAACTCGCGTTGCAGGAGGGGGAGGGTCGGTGTCACCACCGACTCCAGGGTGCCGGTGGCGGCTGCCAGCAGGCCGAGCGACCAGACGGCGGCCTTTCCGATACGGGCCGGGGGAGCGAGCGTTGTGGTCATGGACGTCCTTTCGTCGGTGTGTTGCCCGGCGCGTGTTGTACCGGCGTGCGTTGCCCGGCGTGCGTTGCCCGGCGTGCGTTGTCCGGCGTGCGTTGCCCGGCGTGCGTTGTCCGGCGTGCGTCATGACCAGCGGCGCAGTGCCGCTCGGGCGGGCAGGGTGAGTGCCGCCAGCGTCAGACCGCCGGCCGCGGCCACGAGGGATCCGTACAACAGCGGTGGGACGTAGGGCAGTTCACCGGTCGTACCGCGCATCATCGGGATCAGCGTGGCCGCGGCGATCGCCGAGCCGAGGACGACGCCGACCACGGCGACCAACAGGCCCTCCCAGCGCAGCATTTGAAGCACCTGGCGCCGGGTGGAGCCGACGAGGCGCAGGGTGCCCAGCTCGCGGCGGCGGTCGAGGACCGTCATCACCAGGGTGTTGACGGCGGCGATGGCGGCGAAGCCGCCGAGGACCGCGGCCATCATGTTGTTGGTCCAGGCGCCGAGCTTCGCGTCGAGACTCTGCTGGGTCGCGTAACCGGACGCGTCGGTGACCTCGCCCAGGGCGGTCAGTGACTTCTCCGAGCCGCCGCTGACCAGCAGAGTGCTGTCGAAGCCCGAGGTGACGTGTCCGGCCAGGGCCGCCCGGTCCATGGTCACCGTGGCCAGGCCGAGGCCTCGGCCGTAGACCGCGACGATCTCCGGGGCGGCCTTGGTGCCGTCGGGCAGGTAGAGCGGGAGCTTGTCCCCCACGCCGACGTCGGCCGAGTTCGCCAGGGTCCAGTCGACGGCGATACGGTCCGCGCCGAGCCGGCCGAGGCTGCCTTCGCGTACGTCCAGGTCCTGCACCTTGGCCAGTTCGGCACCGGAGCCGGTGACACCCTGCGTCCCGGCGCCCAGCAGCGACTTGAACTCGCCGGAGCCGACCGGCACCAGCACCTGCGTGTTCAGCAGGCCTACGGCCGCGTCCACGCCCGGCGTACGGGCGGCGCGCTCAGCCGCGTCCACCGGGAGCCCGGCCGGGCCCGTCACCACGTGGTCCGCGGTGATGCCCGCGCGCAACTGCTTGTCCGCGACGTGGTTCTCGCTCGTGTGCATGAAGACGAGCGTCGAGGCGAAGGCCATGGCGAGCACGATCGGTGTGATCGCGGACGCGAGACGACGGGCGTTGGTACGGGAGTTGGCGGCGGCGAGCTGTCCCGCCGGGCCGGCGCCGCGCAGCGGGAGGCCGAAGAGACCCGCGCACAGCCGTGCCACCAGGGGGCCCAGCAGCGCGACGGCGAGCATGAAGAGCATGACGACACCGAGCGCGGCGCCTGCCGCGTCGTCCCCCGCCGAATGGGCGGAGACGCCGGTGAGGATCGCGCCGCCGACGAGGGCGGCGATGCCCAGTGCCGTACGGATCACGCCTGGCCGCAGCCGCTCCACCGACGCCTCGGCGAGCGCCTGGCCCGGCTTGATCTTCGCGGGCCTGCGGCCGGCCATCCAGCCGGCGCCGAGCGCGGTGAGCAGCCCGACGGCGACGGCGGCGAGGAGCGGGAGCCCGGACACGTGCACCCGCACGGCCTCCGGGACGGCGCCGCGGTCCTGCAACTGCCCGAACCACCAGTGCGCGAGCCCGATGCCGGGCAGGGAGCCGATGATCCCGGCGAGCGGCGCGACGAGCAGCGCTTCGGAGGCGACCGCGCGGCGGATCTGCCGGGGGGTCGCTCCGACGGCGCGCAACAGCGCGAATTCCCGGGCCCGTTGGGAGACGGACAGGGCCACGGTTCCGGCCGCGGTGAAGATCGCGACGACGGCGGCGATACCGCCGAAGGAGCCGCCGATGCCGAAGAGCGTCACCTTGGCGTAGCCGAGCCCCGGGTCCTCGATGGCGCCTCGGTCGTCGCCGGTGTGCACCTCGGCGGCGGAACCGGCCAGGGCCTTCTTCACCGAGTCGGCGAGGGCGGCGGGGGTGGTGCCGTCCTTGGCCAGCACGGCGATGGCGTCCGCCGTGCCGGGATGGCCGGCGAGCGCGGGGGCCTCGGTGTCGGCGAACCAGGCGAGGGCGGCGCCGCTGTCGGGTGCGGTGTTGCGGGCCGTGTCCGCGGGTCCTGCCTCGGCGATACCCGCGACGCGGAAGTCCCGCTGCCCGGCGGCGGTCTGCAGGGCGACGGTGCCGCCGACGGTGGCCTTCGCCGCGCTGGCGGCGGGGGCGTTGAGTACGACCTCGCCTTCGCGGGGCGCGGAGCCGGTGGTCAGCGCGGTACCGGTGAAGGCGTGGGAGCCCCAGCCGTGCGCGGTGAGGGAGCTGTCGCTGTGCGTGGTGTCCCCGGTCCGTACCGGGAAGGTGAAG
>NZ_JTIY01000001.1:2526096-2527705 GCF_000818175.1 Streptomyces sp. AcH 505 | reverse complement strand
GTTTTACGGCGGGGCGTTGAGTACGACCTCGCCTTCGCGGGGCGCGGAGCCGGTGGTCAGCGCGGTACCGGTGAAGGCGTGGGAGCCCCAGCCGTGCGCGGTGAGGGAGCTGTCGCTGTGCGTGGTGTCCCCGGTCCGTACCGGGAAGGTGAAGTCCGCGACGGCGGTGGCCGCGCCCGGTGCGGCGGCGGCCTTCGCCGCCAGCCCGGCGTCCACCCGCGCGGTGTCCGGCAGCGGGACGGCTTCTTCCTCGCGGTCCTCGCCGCTGCCCGTGACGATGTACTCGTACTGGTCGGCGGCGGCGACGACCTGCGCGCCTCCGTACCGCTCCGGCGGTACCGACGCGCGCAGGCCGGTTTCGAGCAGGATGCCGCAGGCCGTGACGATCAGTGCCGACATCATCAGCGCGACGAAGGTCCCGGCGAAGGACGCGGGCTTGAAGCGGACGGCCGCGCGGGCGAGTCCGTTGGGGCGCATCATGCGGCCGCACCCGCCATCGCGCCCGTGCGGCCGGTACGGGCGGTACGGGCGGCGGTGCGGGCGGTCAGCTCCGACATCCGCTCAGCGATCTGCTGCGCCGAACCGCGCTCCAGGCCGCCGGCGAAGGCACCGTCCGCGAGGAAGAGCACGCGGTCGGCCCAGGCGGCGGCGGTCGGGTCGTGGGTGACCATGACGACGGTGGCGCCGAGGGTGTCCACCGCCTGCCGGAGCAGGCCGAGGACCTCGGCGGCGGTGCCGGTGTCGAGGGCGCCGGTGGGCTCGTCGGCGAAGATCACGTCGGGGCTGGTCACCAGGGCGCGTGCGACGGCCACCCGCTGCTGCTGGCCGCCGGACAGCTCGCCGGGCCGGCGCCGCGCCTTGTCGGCGAGCCCGACCTGCGCGAGCACGTCGGCCGCCCGACGGCGGTCCTGACGCCGCCCGGCCAGACGCACGGGCAGCAGGACGTTCTGCTCCACGGTCAGCGAAGGCAGCAGGTTGAACGCCTGGAAGACGAACCCGAGGCGGCTACGGCGCAGCTCGGTGAGCTGGTTCTCGTTCATGCCGGTGATCTCCGTACCGCCGAGGCACACCGACCCCGAGGTGGGCCGGTCGAGACCGGCGGCACACTGCAGGAAGGTGGACTTGCCCGACCCTGACGGGCCCATGACGGCGGTGAACGTGCCGCGCGGGAGGGCGAGGTCGACGCCGTCGAGCGCGTGCACCGCGCCCGCGCCACGGCCGTACTGCCGCCGGACCCCGCGCAGCTCGACGGCGAGACCGGGCGTGCCCGCAGGACGCTGGCCCTGCGGTTGGCCGTCCGCCCTCGGCTGCCCGTCCGTCTTCGGCTGTCCGTCCGTCTTCGGCTGCTTGCGGCTGCGTAGCCTCATGTTCCGCCCTTTCGCGATTCTCGTGCTGACGCGAGGGAGTGTGCGGGGACGGCCGCGCGCCGGGCGTCATACCCGGGAGCCAACGTGGAGGTAGTACCGAGGTAGGGGGTGGAGGAGGGCGGCCGCTACCTGGGCGGTCGGCGGGGCTTGCCCCGGCGGGCGCGCGGGGCTTCGCCCTCGTCGCAGGGTGATTGCGGGCGCTCAGGGCGGCCCGCCTGGCGGGGTACGTCGCACGCGCCCTT
>NZ_JTIY01000001.1:2514267-2524880 GCF_000818175.1 Streptomyces sp. AcH 505 | reverse complement strand
GGGCGGGGGGCCGTTGACGACGAGTACGGTGAGCCGCCGCTCCCCGGCCCCGCCTCCGGACCCGGCCCCGCTTCCGGACCCGGACGCGGACCCGGCTCCATCCCCGGTCCCATCCCCCTCCCGGTCGTCCGACACCGATACCGACACCCGCGTCGGAGCCCCCGGGGCGTGCCGTACGACGTTCGCCAGGGCCTCCTGCACGATGCGGTACGCGGAGAGGCCCACCGCCTCCGGCACCTCGGCGTCGCACGGGGTGAACTCGACCGGCACCCCCGTCCGTACCGTCGCCTCCACCAGCTTCCCGATCCGCATCAGGCCCGGCTGCGGGGCGAGTTCGCCGTGCGTCTCCTCGTTCCGCAGCACCCCGAGGAGCCGTCGCATCTCCCCCAGCGACTCGCGCGCTGTCGCCGCGATGGAGGTGAACTCCTCCTGCACGTGCGGCGGCAGGCCGTCGAGGCGGTACGCCGCTGTGTCCGCCTGCACCGTGATGACGGACATGTGGTGCGCCACCACGTCGTGCAACTCCCGCGCGATGCGGGCGCGTTCCTCCAGCAGTGTGCGGCGGCTGCGCTCCGCCTCGCTGATCGTCTCCTGCTCGGCCAGCCTGCGCTGCACCTCGTACCGCTCGCGGAGCGCGCCACCGAGCAGGAGCGCGGCGCCGCTGAGCACGATCATCACCGTGCTGTTACCGGTCGTGCCGTGGGGTGCGGCGAACGCCAGGCCGATGCTCGCTGCCGCCGTGGCGAGCCACACCAGCAGCAGCGTCCGGCGCCGCTCGCGCAGGCCGAGGGCGAGGCAGAGTCCGACGTACCCGACGATCACCATGGCTGGGAACGGCCAGACGCGCTGCTCGGCGAAGTCGACGGTGAGCAGGGTGAGCGCCCCTGCCACGTCCGCGACGAAGATCACGTACCAGGCGCGCAGAGGGTAGACGACCGCGAGCAGCAGCGGCGCCGCCTGCGCGACGGCGAGCACGCTCGCGATGCCGCCGTTCAGGCCGTAGTCGACGCTGAGCACCCGGATGGTGGCGGGCAGCAGGGCGACGCACAGCACGAACGCCACGCCCCACGGCAGCAGCCGTACCCACCGACGCGACGCCCCCGCGAGCAGCGCGCGCGGGTGTTTCTCCTCCACCGGTGTCATGGCCTCCACGCGTCCACCCTATGCGCGGCGCGACGGCGGGACGGCGACAGGAAAAGTGGTGTCCCGGGAAGCACCGACGGCGGACCCGGCGCGACCGCTGCCGGATGATCTTCATCTTGCGTAAGCGAACTGTTCATCCGCACCTCCGTTCTCTCACCTTTCGCAGCTCTAGAGTTCGTCAGCTGCCGTGATCCGTGATGCAGCCCTGTGTCGCCTGGGGGGACCAGACGCCGACCGGGCCGTAGGCGGACCGGGCCGTAGGCGGCATCCAAGACTGAGAAGTCATCTGATCCGTGTGATCCGTGGGGGGTCAACAACTTGAGAATGTTCACGCGCCGCCATGCCGCGGCGCTCGCGACTGCTGCGGTCCTCGCCGCAGTAGGCACAGTGGCGATCGCACCGGGCGCCGTCGCCGACGACGCCGATGACTGGGGGACCGAGGGCCAGATCCTCGTCGACGGGGGGACGTTGATCGACCCGGCGACAGGCGCGGCCACCCAGATCCCCAACGCGGGCGGTTCGTCGGCGGCCTGGGCGCCGGACGGCAGCCGGCTGATCGTCACGCAGAGCCAGATCGGCAGCTTCCGCCCCAGCGGCTCCACCAAGATCACCCTGCCGTGGGCCACCGGGGTGCGTTCCAGCGCGTCGTACGAAGACCTGGCCTACGGGTGGGGCGGCCGTTACGTCGTCTTCTCGACGGGCGGACAGCTCGCCTACGGCCCGTCGGACGGCGCGTGGGCCCCCGAGCCGCTGCTGAGCAGCAAGCTGGGGCCGGCCACCGCGTGCGACACCCACCCGACGGTGACCTGGGCGGGCGTGGTCGCGTTCCAGCGCAACATCAATTACGGCTGCTACGACAACGTCGGCATCGAGGTGTACGACGGGACCACCGTCAAGCGCGTCATCACCAACGGCGAGCAGCCCGAATTCTCGCCCGACGGGACGAAGTTGGCCTTCGTCCGCGCGGACGCCGACGGCAAGTCGCAGATCTTCACCGCGAACGCCGACGGCAGCGACGTCAAGCAGCTGACCACGGGCCCGCGTTCGTACGCGAACCCTTCCTGGTCGCCGAACGGCGCCCGGATCCTCTTCGACGCGCACACGTCGCCGGACAGCGGTGACGTGCACACGACCGAGTACATCGACGTGGCGAGCGGCGAGTTGACGAAGGTCGCGGAGGGACAGGGCTCGAACCCGAGCTGGCAGCCGCTGCGGAAGAACATCACCGCGCGGGTGTGGGGCGACGACGAGTACGCCACCGCCGTGGCTTCCTCCCGCTTCAGCTGGAACACCGTCGGCAAGACCCAACCGGGCCTGCTGGACGCCAAGTCGGCTGTGCTGGTCAGCCAGGACGACATGGCGGACTCGCTCACGGCGCCCGCGCTGGCCGGCAAAATGTCGGCCCCGGTGCTGCTGACGCCGAAGACCGCGCTGTCGACGCCGGTGAAGAACGAGCTGAAGCGGATGCTGAAGCCGGGCGCGAACGTCTGGATGGTCGGCGGCACGTCCGTGCTCTCCAGCAACGTCGCCACGCAGCTGCGGACCCTCGGTTACGTCCCGAAGCGGGTCTCCGGCGCGGACGGCTACGAGACGTCCGTCAAGGTGGCGGCGGTGCAGACCAAGAGCCCGCGGTACGTGTTCCTGGCCAGCGGCAAGGACTACAAGGCGGCGCTTCCCGCGGCTGCGGCGGCGGGTTCGGACGGCCCGAGCGGCGCGAGCACCCTCGTGCTCAGCAGCGGCACCACGCTGACCGCGTCCGTGAAGACGTACCTCAACGGCCTGAACCCCGACAAGACCATGATCATCCCGGTCGGCGCCGACGCGAAGTACGCGCTCACGCATACGTCGTTCACGAAGTGGCCGTCGTCGTACTACTACTACCCGGTCACGTCCGGCACCGCCGAAGGCCTCTCGGTGGCCCTCGCCAAGTTCTGGTGGACCACGCCCGACACGGCCACCCTCGCGTACGCCGGCTCCTGGCACGACGGGGTGTCCGCGAGCGCGGCGATGAACATCTACGGGCCCATCCTGTGGACGTCACGGCCGGCCCTGTCCAGCGAGATCAAGAGCTACCTGCTGCGCGAGTCCGCGGGCATGCAGTCCGTCGTCGCCTTCGGCAACACCGGCTCCGTCACCCTGGGCGCACTGAACACGGCGGGCTCGTCGATCAGCGCGAACGGGAACATGTTCCTGTACCACGCGGACTACAACGGCGACCAGAACACAACCACGGCCACGGGCACGGGCACGCAGGGCCTGCGCAAGAGCGCCGAGGCACCCACAACGCCACTCAAGGGCGCCACACCACGGTCGACTCCGACGTCCCCGACCACCCCGGCCCGGCCGACCGTCAAGCCGAACCTCGACCCACTCAAGACGACCCAGCACCAGTAACAACTACCGTCACAGGGGCACGAACCACGGGGGCGCCGACCACAGGGTCGGCGCCCCTGCGGCGCTCGTTCCCATGTCGGTGCGGGTGGGGCTCGGCGAGACTCACCGTACGGGGAAGCCGAAGGTGTAGCCCTGCTCCTTCAGCCACGGCAGCACCTCGCGCAGCGCCGCCAAGGTCTGGGCGCGGTCTCCGCCCGCGTCGTGGAAGAGGATCGTCGGGCCGTCGGCGATCTCGCTCTTGACCGTGGCGACGATGGTTTCCACGCCGGGGTGTTCGAAGTCCTTCGTGTCGACGTTCCAGCCCAGCGGCCGCATCCCGCGGGACGCCGCCAGGTGCCGGCTGTACGGGGTGAAGGCGCCGCCCGGGGCGCGGTAGTACTGGGGGCGGACGCCGCCGGAGGCCTTGGTGATCATGCGTTCGGCGTCGAGGATCTGCTGGGACTGGTAGGCCTCGGACTTGGTGTCCATGGTGGTGTCGTGCGAGACCGTGTGGTCGCACAGCCGGTGCCCGCCTGCGACGACCGCCTTGACCAGGTCCGGGTATTCCTGCGCCTGCGTACCCACCATGCAGAACGTGGCCTTCACGCCGCTGTCCTTCAGCAGTTGCAGCACCTGCGGCGTCCACGCCGGGTCAGGGCCGTCGTCGATGGTGATGTTGACACCACGGGGGCCACGGTCCGAGGCGTGCGCGATCTCCTCCGACACCTTGGCCACTTTCTGGTTCCGGTCTCCGGCGGCGGGCGCTGAGGCATGGGCCGCCGGCTGCCGGCCGCCGGCCGAATCGGCCTGCGCGGTCCACATCGAGGTGCCGACGGCCAGGGCTGTCACGCCGAGCGCAGCCGCGAGGACCCGGCTGTGCCATCCCATTCTCTTGTGACTTGCCATGTCGGGCCGCCCCTTTGCTGTCTCCGCCGGTGCCGTTGCTGCCGTGCACCCATGAAGACACACGAAGGGCCGTAGTGGTCCCCTCTGTTACCGATCACGGACGAACCCGCAGGGGGGCGGCGACAAACCCAGCGGTTCCACGACACACAGGCACGACAGGCACGACAGGCACGGCACACCGAGCCGTCACAGCGTTGCGGCGAGGATCCGTTCACGCTGGTCGGCGGCCCAGCGGTAAGAAGGCTTCATCGTGAGGGCGCGGTCGAGATCGGCCAGCGCCTCCACCCGTCTGCCGAGCGCCTCGTGCGCCATCGCCCGGCTGCCCACCGCCCAGGCGTATCCCGGGTCGAGGGCGAGCGCCCGGTCGTACTCGGCGATCGCGTCCTCGAACCGCCCTTCCTGTCGCAACAGTTCGCCTCGTTCTCCCACGATCCAGGGATTGCGTGGTGACAGCGCCAGCGCCCTGTCCAGGTCGGCCCGTGCGCCGCCGGTGTCGTCGAGCGAGCGCCGTACCTGAGCACGGCGTACCAGGGACCAGATGTGGTCGGGCTTGATGTCGAGGGCGAGATCGAGGTCGGCCAGCGCTGCCGCGGACCGACCCTGGGTGTGTGCCGTACGCGCCCGGCTGGCCAGTGCCAGGACATGGCCGGGGTCGATGACGAGCACCTGGTCGAAGTCCGCGATAGCCGCCTCGGGGCGACCCGCCAGCCTGTTCGTCTCGCCCCGGTGCCAGAAGGGGCGCGTACCGGACACCCGCCGCTCGACGGCCCGGTCATGATCCTCCAGCGCCTTCTCGTACTGACCGAGCGCCCGATGCACCAGTGCTCGCCCCGTGTACGCCCGAGCCCACTGCGGGGCCAGGCCGATCGCCCGGTCGAAGTCCTCGAAGGCGGCCGCGTACCTTGCCTCGTCGCTGTGGCCCTCACCACGAATCATGAACGCGAGGGCGCGGCCCGTGTCGTCAAGTTCCGTCCGGGACAAGAGCATTCCGAGCAGCTTCTCCACACCGCGCTGTTCGTCCCCCAACGCGGCCAGACAGTGGGATCCCCAGTCGCGCAACGCGTCGTCCGTCACCGCCTCACCGGCTTCGGTGAAGACGTGAGCCCACCGTCGTGCCGACTCCGCTCCTGCCGCGCATGCAGCGGGACCGTCTCCCAGTGCCCGCGCGAAGGCCAGGCGCGGCTGCGCACACAACAGGTGGTAGATCTCCTCCAGGCGCTCGACCCACCATGCTTCCGACTCCACTTGCTCCCAGGTCTGCAGCCCCGCCCCCGCCGACTCCCGCCGCTGTCCGAACGACTCCGCCAGCCGGTCATGGGCCGCACGCCACCGATCGGGCGACACGGAACGCTGGAGCCGCAGCATCGGGTCGCGCACCACGTCGTGGTAGTGCGCGAAGCCTCCGCTGTCGCTCACGAAGGGCATGGTGCGCAGCCAGCTGTAGAGCGCGCTCGGGTCGGCACCGCCCGCGTCGCCGACAGCGGAGGTGAAGATGTCCTCGTTCAACCGCCGTGGCAACGCTCCGGCAAGAGCCGCCGCGCGACGGGTCGGTTCCCGCTCCCACTTCAGGAAGCGCTCGACGGCGGTGGCGCTGGGGTCGTCCACACCGCCCGGAAGCGCGGCGTTCTCGGCGACGGCGAGGGTCGAGAGCAGGACGGGCAGCCGCCGGGACAGCCTGAGCACATCCCGCACCACCGTGTCGTCCACCACTCCCTTCGCGGTGAGAAACTGCCGCGCCTCGGACTCGGTGAACGGCGTGAGCGGCACCTCGGTCACCAGGTCGGCGCAGTCCGCCCAGCAGTTGGGGGCGAGCGGGCCCTGTCCGGACAGGGTGATCACGGCGTTCGCGGGCAGCGAGCCGTACGGTCCGCCGATGACGAGATCGCGCAGCCACGTGTCGAGGAACGGTCCGGTGCGCTCGTACGTGTCGAAGAAGACGGCGATCCACGGAGCCTGGGACGCGACGCGGTCCAGTTCGGCGACCAGGGTCGGCGTGAGGACGTGGAGCGGGTCGGTGAGCAGCCGCGCGTCCTCCTGCCTGCTCGTACGGGTACCGAGAGCGGCCCGTACGTGGTCGGCGCCGCGGGCGAGTTGAGCTGGGTCGACGGCTCCGGTGAGCGCTCCGACCCCCGGAACCATGCCGAGGCCGACCAGCCCGGCCTGCGCGACGGCGAGCGATCCTGCCGTCGGACCCTGCTCGGGCTGCGCGAGGGACGCGGCCGACGCCTCGTCCCGCCGGCGGCGGTAGGTCGCGAGCGCCCGGTCGAGAGCCTTGAGCGGGTGCCCCAGCCGTGCGAACTGGTCGGCCAGCGCCTCCAGCACCTCCGGCACGCTGTTCACGGACTCGTCGACGGTGGCGGTGAGCGCCTGGCGCTCGCGGGCGGTCCTGACGAACTCGCGTACCAGAGTCGTCTTGCCCACGCCCGCGTTGCCATGGACGTGGAACACGAACCGGTGCTCCAGGTCTTCCGGCTGCGTGTCGAAGTTCGCCCGGAACAGCGCGAGTTCACTGCGCCGTCCGACGAACCCCGCATGTCGGCGCAGGTTGATGAGCTCTTGCATCGACGGACGCGCACTGCCAGCCATGCGTTTCAGTCTGGCAGCGGGGCAGCGGCTCTGACAGAGGGCGCGGCGGCAGGTCCGGCGGGGGCGGGCGGCATCCGGCGACGCCGGACACACGGGCACACGGGCACACCGTCCTGTACCGGAGGGCAACGAAGGCCCGAGCCATTCCTCGCGGACATGGCCCCGGCTCAGAATCGACCGACGGTCGCGTGTGATCCTGCGGCACTTCGGCCGCTCCCCGTGGGGATCTCCGTGGCACGGCGCCAAGGCGCCTGCGCGCAGGCCGTCTCGTACGTCGAATGCGCCGTCGGGGACGAGGTGTTGTGGGGCATCGGCATTGATGCCAGCGCGACGTCGTCATCACTCAAAAAAAGCAATTGTCTCGGCGGTGAACCGCGCCCGGAAATGACTGTCGCGTCCGTCCGTACACAGCAGGTTGTACAGACGGGCCGACTTACCGTCGGACCGGTGACAAGCCCGTCAAATCGCACGGGTGATACATCAGCAGCCCCTTACGATCTGATTCGATCAAGAAGCCTCATCAAAGCCCTCACCGAAGGCCCTGCCGGCCTTCTCCGCATTTCCCCGCTCCCCCACCAACCAGACTCAATCGGAGTCAATACGGCGATGGAATATTGCGCGTGCGGCGACACAAGAACGTGAAAAGCAAACTCGATCCGCTGTCCGTCGCCGCGATGGTGATCACCGTCGTCTCCATCTCGGCCACCGCCCCCCTGACCGCCGCCGGCTCCGCCTCGCCGCTCGCCATGGCCTTCTGGCGGAACTGCCTGGGCTTCGCCGTACTCGGTCCTTTCCTCCTGCTGCTGCGCCGCCGTGAGGTGCGGCGTGTGGTGCGCGGCGAGCGGGCACTGCTGCGCCGGGAGCAGTGGCGGCCCCTGGTCTTCGGCTTCCTCGCGGCCACGGCGCTCGCTCTCCACTTCGCGTCGTTCATGACGAGCACCCGGCTCACCTCGGTCGCCATGTCCACCGCACTCGTCGCCACCCAGCCCGTCTGGCAGGCTCTCATCGCCGCCGGCCAGGGGGCCAAGACATCCCGCAGAACATGGACGGGTCTCGCACTCTCCGTGATCGGAGCTGCCGCGGCAGCCGGTCTCGACATCAAGGCCGGCGGTACGGCGCTGCTGGGCGACCTGCTCGCCCTTTTCGGGGCCCTCGCCCAGGCCGGGTACACCGCGCTGAGCGAGCGGTCGCGCGCGGACGTGAGCACACCGCTGTATTCGACGTTCACCTCGCTGGTCTGCGGTGCGGAACTCCTCGTGGTCTGCTGGCTGGCCGACATCCCGCTGACGGGATTCGACCGTGCCACCCATCTGTCGCTGCTGGGGCTGCTCGTCCTGCCCCAGCTTCTGGGGCTCAGCGCGCTGAACTTCGCTCTCGGCAGGACATCGGCGACGACCATGAGCATCCTGCTCCTGCTGGAGACCCCCGTCGCCGCGCTGACCGCGTGGTGGCTCATGGGTCAGGACATCAAGCCCGCGACCGTACCCGGGCTGCTGCTGATCATCGTCGGTGTCACCATCGTGCTGACAAGCGGCAAAGAGGAAAGTGCGGCGGCACAGCACGGCACGTACCGTCCCGACATACCGCCCTATCCGGCCTATGCCCCGTACACCGCCGTCCAGCCACGACCCGTGCCCGGACAATTGGCGTACCGTCACGAAGCTGAACGTGATCGCGATCCCAGAGTGGAGTGGGCCGGCTACGGCGAAAGCCCGACGGTCAGGTTCACTTATCACGGTGCGGGGGCGTTCGACACCGTGCATCTGCGCAGGCCACGCAAGGACGAGGCCGAGCAGCACTCACAGCACAATGTTCGGCCGCACGACCAGCCTCAAGAGCGGCCTTACGACTGGTCTCCATACCTGCCGAACGACCACTGATCCGCGCGCGGTTCAGCCGGTCGGCGGCGCCGTCCTGTCCCCGCCGTGCCGGGCAGGACCGGCATCGGGCACCAGCCCTTGCCGGGCGAGGCTGCCGTCCAGCCATGCCGCCGCCAGCTCGACCCGGGAACGGCACCCGGTCCGCCGGAACAGCCGCGTGAGGCGCTGCTCCACCGTCTTCTCGCTGCACGCCAACCGGGCCGCGATCTGCCGGTTGGTCGACCCCTCGCTCACCATGGCGATCAGCCGGGCGTCCCGCTCGTTCCGCCCCTCCTGGGCCGCCCGGCGCCTGGGGAGGGAGACGTTACGCCGGCGGGCCGCCGCGCCGAGCCGACCGCGGACGGGCCGCCCCCTACCCAACGCGTACCCGCTCCGTGTCGCCCCGGCCTCCCGCCACTTGAAATCGTCGCCGAGGTCCGCCACATACCCACTGCACTCGGCCTCCAGGGGCACGTCGCCCCGCTGCCGCGCCAACCGGTAAGCGGCCGACGCGCTCTCCGCGTCGCCGTGCACCATGCCTCGGGCGAGGAGCATCACCTCACGCGTCATGGGCGAGGCCGACTCTTCGTACAGGGCCTCCAGTTCCTCCATGGTCAGCCGCATCGCCGCCTGGTCGCCCTTCTCGATCGCGATCGACAGAATCCGCAGCAGCACTCTGTCGACGCCCGCGAGCAGTCCGCTCTCCCGCGCACGCCGCACAGCGCGCCACGCCTCTTCCAGAGCACCGTCGGCACCGTCCCGCTGACCCGACCAGTACCGGGCACCGAGCCGCGCCCGGATCACCAGCGGATGGCCGACGGAGTCGGGGATCAGCTCCAGCCACGCGCGGGCGCGTCCGAACTCCCCGCGCGCTAACTGGATTTCGGCTGCCAGCGCACGGGCCGACTGTGCGGGACCGGCCACACTTTCGGTCCGGGCCGCGCTGTCGGTCCTGACCCGCGTCTCGATCCGCCGGGCGGCCGCCAGCGCGCTGTCCCAGTGTCCGGCCAGATACGCGCCCACCATGGCGTGGTACTGGACGGCCGTACTCTGCCCGGCCCCGACGTAACGCTCACCGAGCACAGCCTCAAGAGCGCCCGCCAGGTCTCCGTACGCGGCTGCGTTCCGCAGCCGGTCCAAGGCCGCCTCGCCCAAGGCGTCCTGCGGCAGCCCTCGCCGCGCCCGCTCGAACTCGGCACCGCCGCCCACCGCCGCTGCCAGCAGGCGGACTTCGGCGGGCGACGGGAGCGCCCCGGAGCCGAACTCGGACTCGGAGCCGGGGCCGGGGCCGAACTCGGAGTCGGGGCCGAACTCGGAGCCGGACTCCTGGCCGGCGTCGTCCGTGGCGTGGCCGGCCACCGGCCCCGGCCGGAACGGCCGCGTGACCGGACCGATCCCGTACAGTCCGCCGAGCCCCGCCGGCCCGGCAGCCGCCGGTATCCGCCCGAGCGCCGCCGCGTACCGGGGGTCGGCGTCGTCGGCGTACGGGGAGCGATGTTCGTGCAGCGCCGAGAGGGTCCACGTCCGGGTGACCCACTCCAGGCCGCTCCGGTCATCGCCGTACGCCGTGTCGAGGCAGTCGAGCAGCGGCTCGCCGAGCGCGAGTACGCCGATGTGGTCGCCGTACCGCAGGCCCAGGGCCGCGGCCTCGCGCAGCACGCCGGGCGTTCTGGTGTCGTACGGCGGCAGCCGCAGCAGCGCCGAGTGGTAACCGCGGACCGCCCGGGAACTGTCGAGTTTCGCGCT
>NZ_JTIY01000001.1:2466906-2513929 GCF_000818175.1 Streptomyces sp. AcH 505 | reverse complement strand
CAGCAGCGGCACCGCGAGCGCCGCGCCGAGCGCCGGCCCGGCCTCGGCCACATGGTCGGCCAGCCGGGGGTGGGCGGCCCCGGCAGCGGCTGCACCCAGCCGATCTGCCACCGATCTGGTGACGGCGGCGTGCAGCGGCCGCAGGTCACGGTCGGCGGACAGCGTCAGCAGCGCCGCCGCGAGAGCCGGAACGGCGAACGCCGTCCTGCCGTCCCGGCCGACAGTCATCACCCGGTCCCTGACCAGGCCGTCCAGCGCACGGCCGGCAGCTTCGGGCAGGCCGCCCAGCGGTCGCACGCGGTGCAGGTCGTCAAGGCGCAGCTCGGCCCGCTCGACCAGCCGGGCGAGCACGGCCGCCATCCTGACCGTGTCGGCATCAGGTGGCGCGTCCGGCCAGCCGAGCCGGCCCAGATCCGCGACGTCCGGGGTGAGGCGCAGCCCACCCTCCGGCACGGTCAGACATATCCGCCCGTCGAGTTCGAGCAGGCCGCCGCGCTCCTCCAGCGAGGCGAGCACCGACAGGACGGCCGCCGGGCTCCCCGCCAGCGGGCCCAGCGAACACAGCACCGCCGTCACCAGACCGGGCTCGACGGGTCGGCCGAGGCGCCGTACGACCAGCTCGCCGGCCTCGGCCGACGACAGCGGCGGCAGTTCGAGCACCCGGTCGGCCGCCGCAGCCAGCCGCGCGACGCCGACCTGCCCGGGGCCCTGCGGTCTGGCGGCCATCACGACGGGCACACCCGCCGGCCGGAACACGCGCAGCAGCAGCCCCAGAGCGGAGGCTGTCGGAGCCGGCATCCGATGGGTGTCGTCGACGATCAGGGCGTACGGAACGTACTGAGCCGCGTCCGCCAGTGTGTCGCCCAAGGTGGCGAGCAGGGCCACCTCGCCGCCACGGGCGAGGGTCTGCGAACGCGCCGCCCGGCGCACCGTGGTGACGCGTACGAGCTGACGACCGTCATGGATCTTGGCCAGTACGCCACAGACGGCGTCGGCGAGGGCACCCGTACCTGCCGGGCCCCGCGTGGCTTCCCAGCCGAGCCGCTGCACCTTGGTGCCCTCCTCGGCCACGGCCCGCCGCGCCTCGCCCAGCACGGCGGTCTTGCCGGCTCCGGCCGCGCCCCTGACCAGCAGGATCCGCGCGGCGGTACCGGTGGAACGCAACAACGCCGCCACGTCCTCGACTTCGCCGGGCCTGCCGACGAGAGGTGAACGGTACTGCTGCACGACAACTCCTTGGTTGGCTCCATTCTTCACGTCGACCGACGCGTCGAGACCGCGGGTTTGCGCGAACTTCCCGAACAAGCCATCGTCATTTCCGACAAGTTGACCATGATGGCAAAGTCCAGGACCGGGACCCATCAGGTACGTGCGCTATCAAGGATACGGTGAATCCAGTGGCTGCCCGGAGAGACACCGAGTTCGTTTTCGGCGGCACGTCCGCGCGTTTCCACGCAATGGGCGACAGCCTGCTCGGCCGGGAGCGGGAGTCGGCGGAAGTCGACGGCCTCCTCCGCGATCCGACCGGGCCGAAAGTGGTGGTTGTCCGGGGGGAACGGGGCGTCGGGCGGAGCGCGTTCACGCATGCCGCTGCCGAGCGGCTGCGGGCCGAGGGCGTCGCGGTCCTGCCGGTGACCTGCGTTCCCGACGACGCCGAGCGTCCTCTGCTCCTGGCACTGCGGCTGGTCATGGCTCTGGAGGAGCACCGGACGCCGGGGCGCCGGCCGGCCGCGTCGAGACCTCGGCCGGAGCACAAACCGGCGGCAGCAGCGGCTGTGGCAGCGGTGAAAGAGGGCGACGGCGGGGCGATGGCCGAAGCGCTCGCCGCCGCTCTGGCCCAACCGGTGCCCACGGCCGTCGTTGTCGATGACGCTCAGCACGCTGACACCGAATCCCTCGCCCTGCTCGGCAGATTCGACTTCGAGCAGGTGCTGTCCGGCACCCGGCTGATGGTCACGGCGGGGCGGCACATCGGGCCGTCGGGCCGTACCGCCCGGCCCGCCCTGACCGGCCCGCACTCCCTCTACCTGGAACGGCTGGCCCGCCACCGGGCCGCGCACACGATCGTCCTGCCGCGTCTCGGGCAGGCGGATGTCACCGCGCTGGTGGCACGGCGGCTGCGGGCGGTACCCGACGCGGGCCTGGTACGTCGGGTGTACCGGCTGAGCCGTGGGATTCCCGGGGTGGTCGACGCCCTGCTCGCCGAGTGGGTCGGACGCGACGCGATACGCATGGCCGACGGCCACGCCTTCCTGGGCGTCGGAACGCCGGCGCCAGTGCTGCCGGACGGCGACAGGTACGTCCTGGCGCTGCGGGCGCTGGGCGAGCCCTGCTGGACGGTGGCCTCGGCGCTGAGCATCCTGTGGCCGCTCGGCCGGCCGACCGTAGAGCTGCTCGCGATGTCAACCGAGCTGTCCACCAAGGCTGTTGACCACGCCATTCGCACGCTGGTGGACGAGGGAATCGTAGACGAACTGCACGAACCGAACGAACCGACCGGTCGGGGCGGAACAGTGGTACGGGGGTGGTCCTTCCGCGTACCACTGTTGGCACACTCCGTCCGGGAACGGCTCGGACCGCTGGAGCGGGGCCGACTGTCCGCCGCCGCGGTGGAAGCGCTGTGGGCGGACGGGGCAGCGGGAGCCATCGGGTCCTCGCACGGAGCACCGGCGGCGGTGCTCCTCGACGAGGCGGACGCGCAGACGTATCTGCCGGACCGGATCGCCGAGGCGGGCGTCCTGGTCGACCCCGAACGCGCGGTCGCGGAACTGACCACGGCGGCAAGGGCGTTGTACCCCGATCTCGACCGCCGGGGGATGCTGCGTTGGTACCTGGGGGCGGTGCGCCTCATCGAGGAACCGTCCACCCGCGCCCTGACGGTGCTCCGATGCGGTCAGGCAGCCCACGGCTGCGGCGACTACGCCACGGCCAGGGCAGCGGCCGAGGGGATCGTGTCCGCCCCGGCCGAGGGTCTTGACCCGCCGACACTCTACGAAGCCGCGACGCTGCTGGTGGCGTCGGCAGCCGCGGAGAGGGACTGGCCCGCGCTGTCCCGGATGAGCGCCGCTTCCTGGTGGGACGGACTGCCACTGCCCGTCGTCGCCACCGTGTCCGGCCGTGTCCAGGCCCTGTGGCAGTTGGAGAAATGGCAGGAAGCACTGGCCCTGCTCACGCAGACCGAGCAGTTGTGGCAGACGACCCCTGACAGCCGCGCCCTGCTGGAACTGTTCAGCGTAGTGGCCGAGTTCGTGCTGGGCCGACCGGACCGGTTCATGCGCGTACTGACCATGCCGCCGGTGCCCGAGCTGCCGCGCGCCAAGGTGTTCGCGATCGCCATCGCCCAACTCGACGTGGTGCTCGGTACCGGTGATCTGCGGCGGGCGAGAGCCTTGCTGGCGGCCCGAGGTCTGGCCGTGGAACTCCTGCCCCTCTGCAGCCAGTTCCTTTTGTGGCACCTTGAGGGCCGGTGGGACGAGGCGCTTCCGGCGGCGCGGCGGCTTCTGGTCAACGGCGGGGTGCTGAACGTGGTCCCCGGGCATCAGCTGATCCCCGCCCGAACGGCTGCCGTTCTCCTCGCGAGGGGGCGCGTCACCACCGCCGGCCGTCTGATCGGCAGCGCACGCGGACAGGGCGACGGGCCTCTCGAACACGTCCTGGACCACGCCGAGGCCGAGGTTCTGCGGACCGTCGGCGACCTCGGCCGTGCCGAGGAGATATTGCGGCGCGGGCTGAGCGCGGCGGACGACCGCGGATCCGTCTACGGCACCGACGAGTTGTGGGCCTCCCTGGCCGAGGTGCACGCGGAAGCCGGACACACACGTGAAGCGTTGGCCTGCCTGGAACGCCTTGAGCGGCTGGCGCGGCGGATGGACAGCGGCCGGACCCGGCTGCTGTACCTGCTGACGTCCGCGCGGGTGTCGCAGCCGAAGCCCCAACCCGCCGCCAAACCAGCGCAGTTACTCGAAGCGGTCGAACTGGCCCGCGAACGGGGCCAGATGTTCGAAACGGCGGTGACGCTCACCGCCGCCGCTACCGCCACCGCCACCGCCACCGCCACCGCCACCGCCACCGCGCAAGCGAACGCGGGCCCGGCGGCGCTGCTGCACGAGGCGTACGAACTGTTCGGCGAGACCGGTGCCGCGCTGTGGCGCTTCCGCACGAGGGCCGCGATGCGCGAGACCGGTGTTGTCGTGCCCGGTCGCAGGCAGGCGACAGCGGAGAACGAGCACCTGCTGGCCACCCTGCTCGCCGAGGGCCTTACCAACCGACAGATCGCCGGCGTACTACGGCTCACTGAGGACGCGGTCGCGAACCGCCTGTCCCGGCTGTTCGCACGCACCGGCATGCGATCCCGCACCGAGGTCGTGACCGCCGTGCTCGGCGGCGGGCCGCTGAGCACGGAGGGCCGCTGAGCACGAGCCGCTGCTGAGCACGGGCCGCCGCTGACCGTGGACGACTCCTGACCGCACGTAACGCTGGACCCCTCGGCCGAGCCGACTGGCGACAGATTTCCCTGCCCTTGACGCACGAGTCCCCGGAGGGAGCGGATCGGCGCAACTGCCCGTGGCACGATCACCTTCCGGAGCGCAGGAACCACTTGAGTCCCAGATGGAGAGGGCACATGCCTCAACAGGTACTCACGGACACGGTGCGCGTCGCGACTCACGCACCTGACGCCATCGTCCGCGCGGGGCTGGTCAGTTACCTTCAGAACGACCGCCGCACCCGTGAGGTCCCGCCGGACAAACTGCGGGAGGCCGACGTCATCGTGGTCGCCGTGGACATCGTGGGAGCCTCGTCCCTGGAACTGCTGGGGAACCTGTGCGACAAGCCCGACGCACGCTTCGCCATGGTGGTGGGAAAGCAGTGGCAGGCCGACGTGTCGGCCGCGGTCGACCGCGGGGTCCGCGCCGTGCTGTGGCACGACTCCTTCAGCCCGGCGACCTTCATCCAGACCCTGCTCACCATCGCGGACGGCGGCGGCAGTCTCCCGCCCAGCCTCCAGGGCACCCTGATGGAACAAGTCCGGTGGACTCAAAGGGAAGTTCTCGCTCCACGGGGCCTGACAGCGTCCGGGGTCAGCCCTCGCGAGGTGGACGTACTGCGCCTGGTCGCCGAGGGCAAGGAACTCTACGAGATCGCGACGAGGCTGTCCTACTCCGAACGTACCGTCAAGTACATCCTCTACGGCCTGATGAAGCGCCTGCGACTGCGCAACCGCGCCCACGCCGTCTCGTACGCCATACGCGCCGGCCTGATCTGACTCCGCCTGTCAGGGATTCCAGAACACACCAACTTGCACTTGGTCGAAGCGTCGCGCTGCCAGATCGTTCCGCCGGATCACCCAGTGGACGGAGGTTCCTTCCCTGCCGCTGATGCCGGGATCCCATTGGGCGAGCAACACCCAGTCCTCGCCCGGCTGCTCCGCGGCGAGCGAAGCCGCCTTCGCGACCGGGTCGATCTCGGTGTACTCGTCCCAGGCGTATCCGCCGATCTGCAGCGCCCCGGGGGTGGTGATGTCCTCCTCCTTGTCCAGCCACACCGCGAGCAGTTGCTCGGAGTGCGGGTGCCCGGGGAGCGGTGCGCTCCAGGGTTCGTCGGGGAGCTCGATCCAACAGTGGTACGGCAGGGACACGTTGGCGGCGGCGATAGTCAGCGGGCCTTGCGGGAAAGCCTGGCAGACCTCCCGGTAGTCGGGGATCTCGGCGAAGAAGTGGGCATCCTTCGCCCGCTCTTCGACGGCCGCACCGGCCGGTATGTAGACCACCTCCCCCATGGAGGCAATCTCCTCGTTGTCGGGAAAGGCGAACAACAGCAACTGTCCGTCGGGGGGCAGCGGGAGATCCGTCACGCCCTCGGGCAGGGCCGCACAGTCGATGGAGGCGACGAACGGGAACCGGGGATCCGGGGTGTCGACGGGAAGCATCAAAGGGCCGCCGAACTGGGCAACGACCGGTCCGTTCCGGGCCTCGGACAGCGTTGCGCAGGGCCGGGCTATGCCGATCCACCGTTCCACATCGTCGGACGGAATTCCCCGGGCAAGTGCCTCTTCGCGGAATGGGCCGAGCTTGTCCAGCATCTCTGGCTTCATGCGAGAAACGTACCGGCAGGCACTGACACACTTGCCCTCAGAGATGAGCCGAGCTTGCCGACATGGAGGTCGAGTGTGAACGGTCCTGGTCCTACCGAAGTCGCGATCCGCGTCGCTGAAGAAGCGGACCTCGACGCGGCAGCCGGACTGTTCCGGCTGTACCTCGACTTCTACGAGGTGCAGCCGCAGGACCCGGACCGGCCGCGCGCCTTCATCGCCGAGCGGCTGAAGGAGCGGGACTCCCTGATCCTGCTCGCCTCCGCGCCCGAAGCCGCCTCCGCGTCCGCCTCCGAGGCCGGGGCCGGGGCGCTCGGGTTCGCGCAGGTGTATCCGATGATCTCGTCACTCGACATGGCACCGTCCTGGCTCCTGAGCGACCTGTACGTGTCCCCCGCCGGCCGCCGCCGCGGTGTCGGCAGGGCGTTGGTGCGCGACGTGGTCCGCAGGGCGCGCGAGGCCGGGATGAGCGGGGTGCAGCTCGACACCGCCTACGACAACCACACGGCCCAACACCTCTACGAGGCGGAGGGGTTCACCCGCGACCCCTTCCACATCTACCTCCACGACCTGCGCCGAGCCGACGGCCACACGACCTAGGGCCTTCCGTCGTCAGCCGAAGTCGTCGGGGACGATGTGGAGTTTCTCCGCGATACGGGCGAGAGCTTTCTGGTCCGTCGTGTTGAGCGAGTCGAGGACGGTGCGGCGAACCGAGCGCAGGTGGGTGGGCGCCGCCAGACGCACGATGTCGAAGCCGGCTTCGGTGAGTTCGGCGAGGGTGTAGCGGCCGTCGGCCGGGTCGGGCGTCCGTACGACCCAGCCGCGCTGTTCGCAGCGTTTGACGACGTTGGACAGGCGGGAGAGCGACCCGCTGGCGAGGAAGGCGAGTTCACCCATCCGCAGCTTGCGCTGCGGGGCCTCGGAGAGATGGCTGAGCACGAGGTACTCGAACAGGGTCAGGCCGTGTTCCTGCCGCAGCGGCGACTCCAGCTTGCCGGGCAGCAGCAGGACGAGCGAGATCAGCCCCGTCCATGCCGCCTTCTCCTGCTCGTCGAGCCATCGCAGCTCCTTGTCGTCCGCGACATCCTCGTGTCCGCCCGTGTCGCTTGTGCGCCCTGCCGTGTCGCTCATGGATCTTCCTTCCCCTCCCGTGAAGCCCGTCATCACTTTGCGCTTGAAGTCATCGCGCGCTAGTCTCACTTTACGCGTGAACTCATCGGAGTGAAAACGCACCCCTGCGAACAGGAAGAAGAAGCATCATGAGCACCGTCACTTTCGGCGTCACCCCGGGCTTCGGCGAGAAGCTGCACGCGGCCCTCGGCTACAGCGGGGCTGTCCGCGTCGACGACCGGGTCGAGATCTCCGGCCAGGCCGGGGTGGATGACGACCTGGTCGTCCCCGACGCGCTGGAGGACGAGATCGTCCTGGCCTTCGACAACGTGGAGCGCACACTCGCCACGGTCGGCGCGACATGGAAGGACGTCATCCACGTCAACTCGTACCACAAGGTGGCGCCGGGAGATGACGTCATCGGCGACGACCACAACAGGGTCATGGCCGAGCAGTTCCGGCGTCGCCTCGACGGCCGCGCGCCGATCTGGACCGAGACCGGTGCGACGGTCCTCGGCCTCGCCGCGATGCGCGTGGAGATCCGCGTCACCGCCATCGTCGGCTCCGGGAACTGAACCACCGGTGGGCGGCCATGCGGTGGTCGCCCCACCGGGCAGCGGCTAGGCGGCCCCCAGGCCGCGCCTAGGCCGCGCCTCGCCAGATCGTCAAGTCGCCGTCGAGGAAGGCGAGGTCCGGGATGGCGGTCGACTTCGTCCCGACCACGAACAGCGCGATGTCCCCCGCCGGGTCCTTGATGCAGATTTCGGTGCCGCGTGCTGCGGCGGCGAGCGGGAGGCGGTGCTGCTTCGAGTGGTTGACGATGAGACGGCACTCGTCGAGGGTGGTACCCGGGTCGCCGAAGATCTGGACGAACAAGCTCGCGTCGCTCTCCAGCGCACAGTCGTAGGACCGGCAGCCGAAACGGATATCTCCCTTGTCGGCCTTCGTTTTTTTGCGTGGGTTCTTGAGGCTCAACGGCTCCTTCGCGTCCAGCGTCACCTGGCCGTACCCCTCGGGTCGCGGATCCGAGGGCGACGCCGGGGAGGACGGCGAACTGCCGGCCGCGTTTTCACCGGCGCCCACAGCTCCCGAGGACTTCGAGGAGTCCGCCGCATCCCCCGCATCCCCCGAATCTCTCGACCTTCCGGAATCCGACGAGGATCCGCGCGTGGAGGCCGGCGAGGACGCCGACGAGTCGGCGGTGTTCCGGTGATCGTCGTCCCGGCCCGTCGCGTCCATGACTCCCCAGGCCAGGAGCCCCACCAGCAGCACGCCTCCCACCACACCGGCGGCCGTGAGCAGCGCGGTACGCCGCCTGCGTACCTTCTGGTCCTCCAGCGTCGGCGGTATCCACCCGGCCGGGGGGTACGGGGATCCGGTGAACGGCTGCGGGTGCACCGGGGTGGGGGCCGACACCGGCGCCGGCACCGCGATCTCCGGCCCGGTGATCTCCCGCCACACCGCAGGACCACCGCCCGCGTCGGCCGCCGCCAAGCGCTGACGGCACCACTCCACGACCTCCGCCGGGGTGGCCCGCTCCGCCGGATCGGCGGCCAGGCAGCGGGCGAACAGCGGACGCAACGGCTCGGGCAGCAGGTCCAGTTCGGGTTCGGAGTGCACGATCCGGTACATGACCTGGACGCCCGAGCCTTCGCCGTACAGCGGCCTGCCCAGTGCGGCGAACGCCGCCGTCTGGGCGAGGGCGAAGATGTCGGTCGCCGCCGTGACCTCGTCCCCCGACGCCTGCTCCGGGGCCATGAAGGCGGGCGTGCCGATCGCGTTTCCGGTCGCCGTGTACGCGGTTCCGTCGGCGGCCGTCGCGATACCGAAGTCGATCACCCGTGGCCCGTCGGCCGCCAGCAGCACGTTCGACGGCTTCAGGTCCCGGTGGACGACGCCCTCGGCGTGGATGGCCTGCAACGCCTCGGCGACCCCTGCCATCAGCCACAGCACCGCGGGCACCGGCAGCGGACCGTTCTGGGCCACCGCGTCCGTCAGGGACGGCCCGGGCACGTACAACGTGGCCAGCCAGGGCGGTACGCCGTCGGCGTCGGCATCGATCAACTCGGCCGTGTACGCCCCCCGGACCCGCCGGGCCGCCTTGATCTCCCGGCCGAACCGCCGCCGGAAGTCCGGGTCGTCCGCCAGCTCCGGCCGTACGACCTTGATCGCCACGGGCCGGCCGCCCTGGGTGTGCGAGAGGTAGACCCGTCCCATACCCCCCGCGCCCAGCCGGGCGGCGAGCCGGTAACCGGCCACCACCAGCGGGTCGCCCGCCTGAAGGGGCTGGAATACATTCGTCGCGTGATCCATCGGCCTGCTCCCCCCGTTCTGACGCATGGGCCAACGCCAGCAGCCTAACGGGCACGATCATGACGCGGCGGGACCGGGGCGGGGGCGCTGAAGCGGTTGCCACGAAGGCGAGAAGCCCCGGGCCGACGTGGACCGGGGCTTCTCGTCGACGACTGTCGCAGTCAGTGGCAGGCGTGCTGCGTCTCGGCTGTTTCCTTCAGGCGGTTCACCCAGTCCCTGAGGCCCGTGTCGAGGCTTGCCTGGTTGCCGGGGATGTCGGCTTCGGCGGGGGCGCCCGACCAGGACTCCTGCGTGGTGGCGATCACGCCGCCCTTGACCGGCTTGAAGGTGAACAGGTGCACGCCGGCTATGCCGTTCACGGGTGCGGCCCAGGCGGTGCACCGTTCGGTCCTGACCTTCTTGACCGTCGAGGTGACGTGCATGCCCTGCGGGGACCATTCGAAGACCGAGCCCGGCCGCAGCGGGCCCGGGGTCTTCTTCTGGGCCGGGGTGATCTCCGGGATCCACGAGGACCAGTTGTCGATGTTCGTGTGCAGACGCCAGACCGTCTTCGGCGACGCCTTGACGAAGACACTGGCCGTGCTGATCACGGGGGCGTGCTTGTCGACGGTCAGGCCCCGGCATTCCTGGAACGTACGGGCGCTCGGCCGCGCCTCGTCCGCCACCGCGGCCGGCTGGACGGCCAGCGTCGCCGTCGCGCCGAGGGCGGCGGCACCGATGCCCATGAAGAGCCTGCGTCGTGTGGTGATCAGCATTGTTTGCTTCTTTCGGTGTGTGGAGATCGGTGTGTGGAGATCGGTGTGTGGAGAAGGGTGTGTGGAGAAGGGGGTGTGGCGTCTGCAAAAGGGGGTGTGAGGTGTGGGGTGTGAAGTACGGCGGTCAGGCGGCAGCCAGGCGCCGGTGTTCCAGGACCGTGGCCACCGCGTACGCACCGCCACCCGCGACGGTGAGGACCAGGTACAGGCCGGGCGTGCCGAGGAGGAGGGCGGCGGACGAGGTCAGGGCGAGCCAGGTGCCGAGGCTGTAGTGGAGGAGGTTGCGGCGCACCGAGCCTTCCGCGATGTAGATCAGGCCGACGACGAGGCCGGATCCGGCGGGCCAGAGCATGTCGGCCAGGTCGGGCACATCGGTGGTGGCGGTGAGTCCCGTGATGGCGAGGAACAGGGCGGCGAAGGCCACGACCCAGGCGAGGCCGAGGAGCCTGCCGCTGAGCACTTCCGGCTGATCGGCGCCGCGTTGGGCGCGGAGCGCGGCGATCGTGGCGTACACCGTGCCGATCGCCAGACCAATCCCGAGCAGCGTTGTCGGCAGCCACTCGGGCAGCCCGACCAGGGGGTCGTCGCCCCGGGAGAGTGCTGCGGCGCCGTGCCCGAGGAGGTACGCGAGCCCGAAGCAGATGTACGTGGCGCGGTTGTCGATCTGACCGGGTCCGAGGCGGGGGGCGGGGCGGGGGCCGGTGCCGGCGCTGTCCATGGCGGCGGTGCCGGCGATACGCGTGGCAGTGGGAGCGGTCGCGGCGGGATCGGTCGCGGCGGCAGCGGCCGTGGCGGGGCTGGTGGGGGTCATGGCGGTGTCTCCTGGGCAGGGGCGAGGGTTCACACGAGGTGGGACAGGGATACGGCGATGCGCTGGACGATGTCCGCTGGCCAGGGGAACGCCGTGGCGACGGCCCGCTGGTGGGCGAGTGCGTGCAGGCCCAGCCACAGCGCGACCGCGTCGGCGGCCGGGTCGGTGCTGGTGCAGTGCCCCGCGGCGACGCAGTCGCCGATGGAGTCGGCGAGGATCCGCATCGGCTCCTCGCCGACCGTTTCCTCACTCCCGGACCCGGCGAGGGGGTTCCACGACCCGCCGAACATGACGCGGTACCGCTCGGGGTGGTCGTGGGCGAAGGCGAGGTAGGCCAGGCATACGGCGCTCAGCCGCTCCCGTGGATCGTCGCCCGCGCGGTCGAGGGCGGCCCTGATCCGGACGGAGAGTTCGGCGAAGGCCTGCCGTACCACCTGGAACATGAGGGCCGGCTTGTCGTGGAAGTGCGGGTAGATCGAGGGCGCGGCGATGCCGGCTCTGCGGGCGACGGCCCGCAGGGTGACGGCGCGTTCGTCGCCGCCCTCCGCGTCGAGCAGTTCGGCCGTGGCGGCGAGGATGTCGGCGCGTAGCCTGCCGCCCTCGCCCCGCCGGTTCCTCGGCCGGACCCTGGACGGTTCGGCGGCTGCCCCCGTACCCGCAGACGACTCCGCGTCGGCGTCCACACCGGCCCCCGCTTCCGCGTTCATGCCTGGTGCGGGTCAGGTACGAGGATGACCTTGCCCAGGACCGTACGGGACTCGGCGAGTTCCAGCGCCGACGCCGCCTCGGTCAGGGGGAGTTCCGCCGCGATCTGCGGAACCAGGGAGCCGTCGGCCACCAACCGCAGTACCTGGGTGAGGTCTTCGTTCAGCCGCCGCTGCCACATCGCCCGACGGCGGCGGCCCGCCCAGTAGTTGTAGAAGTGGGCGCTCCTGCCGTTGGGCAGGGAGTTCCACGCCGCGAGCCGCGCGAACACCTTCAGCACCGGCAGTTGCGAGTTGCCCTCGTCGTCCTTCGTCGCCGCCGTACCGTACGAGACGAGTGTGCCGCCGCGGCGCAGCAGCCGCCACGACTGTTCCAGGCCGGCGCCGCCGACGTGGTCGAAGACCGCGTCCACGCCGTCGGGTGCGAGCTCCCGGATCTTGGCGTACATGTCGGGGTCGCGGTAGTCGACCGGGGTCGCGCCCAGCTCGCGCACGGTGGCGTGGTGGCGCGGCGAGGCCGTGCCGATCACGGTGATGCCCGCGTGCCGGGCCAGTTGTACGAGGGTGGAGCCGACGCCGCCGTTGGCACCGAGCACGACGACGGTCCCGCCGGTGCGGACCTTGGCCGTCCTGTGCAGCATCTGCCAGGCGGTGATTCCGTTGACGAGTACGGTCTCGGCGGCAGCCGGGGAGACCCCGTCGAGCACCGGCATCAGGTCCTCGGCGTCGACCACCAGATGGCTGGCCCACGCGCCGGTCTTCGTGACGGCCGCGAACCGGCGTCCGGTGAGCGCGGTCTCCACACCGGGCCCGGTCGCGGTGACCGTACCCACCACGTCGTACCCGGGCACGAAGGGGAACGGCGGCTGGTCGTAGTACTTGCCGCGCCGCATCTGCTGCTCGGCGAAGGCGACTCCGGTCGCCTCCATCCGCAGGACGACCTGCCCGGCTGCGGGGTCCGGGAGGTCGCGGGTGGTGACCCGCAGACCGTCCGGCTCGACCTCACCGGGGAGGACGATCTCGGTGACGTGGGTGACGAGCGTCGTTGTGTTCATGAGAGGTCCGATCGGTTGGGCGGGACCCGGTCGGCCCCGCTTGAACTTACGAGCGTAAGGCTACGCACGTTAGGGGTGTGTGCGCAAGAGGCAACGCCCGTAAGGTTCAGAGCGTAAGGTGAAGCCATGAGACCCGACACATCAGCAGCAGCGACACGGAGCCGCGTTCGCAATCGCCGCGGGCAGGGCGATCGGCTGCGCGACGAGATCGTGACGGCGGCGGTCGACCTGCTCGACGAGGCCGGTGACGCGGGCGCCGTCACCCTGCGCTCCGTCGCCCGGCGCGTCGGGATCGCGGCCCCGTCGATCTACCGGCACTTTCCGGACCAGCCCGCCATCATGCTGGCCGTGGTGCGTAACGCCTTCGCCGAGCTGGACGAGCAGTTGGGCGCGGCGGACACTGCTGCGGGCACCTCCGCACAGGCTGCCGCGGACACCGCCACGGGCACTGCCGTAGAGGCTGCCGCGGACACCGCCGCGAACCCGGCTGAGCACTCTGCCGCGAACCCGGCTGAGGACTCTGCCGCGAACCCGGCTGAGGACTCTGCTGACGACGCGCCCCGTGAACGGCTGACGGCCCTGTGCCACAGCTACTTGGCGTTCGCCCGCGCCCACCCCGGCCGCTACCGCGCCATGTTCGGCGGGCTCTGGACACCCGACCTGGACGCGAGTTCCGTGACCGAGGAGGACGTGGCGACCCTCGGTCAGGCCAGCATGCGGCGGCTCGCCGAAGCCCTCGGCAGCTGTGTCGCCGCCGGCCGCGCGACCAGCACCGATCTCGCCGCCGACGCGGTCGCGCTCTGGCTCGGTCTGCACGGTCTCGCCCACCAGCAGGCGGTCGCCCCTTCCTTCCGCTGGCCGCCGGACATCGCCGAGCGGGTCATCACCGCGCTCGCGCACTTCACGGACGTACGGCCGCCGGCGTAGTGGACGGGCCGCTTCCGAGCCTCCGAACAGGACGGACGACCCGTTCGCGGCGATGATGTGAGGGGACGGACAAGCCACCGGCGTGGACATCGGACGCCAGATCGGCAGGCATCGATGGAACGGACGCCGGAGCCGCTGTTCACCGTGGACGACGCCGGACGGGTCACCTCGTGGAGCGACGCCGCCGCCCGGCTCTTCGGCAGTCCTGCGGTACGGGTACGGGACCGTGGCGCGGCGGAGGCCGTCGCCGGATCCGGCGTACCGCTGCGCGCAGTGCCCCGGCCGGATGCCGAGGGGTGGGAGATCTACCCGTACGACGGCGCCGGCTCGGGACCGCGCGCCGCCGGCCCCGACCTGGAGGGCGCGCTCGTACGGGCGCTCTTCGCCGAGTCACAGCTGGGCCTGATCGTCCTCGACCAGGACCTGCGGCTCGTACGGGCCAGCGCCGCGGCCCGGGCGATGTACGGCGACTCGGCCGACAAGCTCCTCGGCAGACCGCTCGACGAGGCGTACGACCTGGAGGACCCGGCGCGGGAGGTCGCGGCGGCCCGCGAGGTACTGAAGACCGGGACACCGGTGTTCTCCCGGCTGGTCACGAGTTTCACCACGGTCCGTCCCCGCAGGCGGCAGTACTACTCCGTCTCCGCCTTCCGCCTGTCCGGGCCGCACGGGGAGCCGCTCGGACTGGCCATGACGCTGCTGGAAGTGACCCGAAGGGAACGCGACCGCGAGCGGGCGGACTGCGTCTCCCGGGTCCGCGAACTCGTCGGCCGCTCCCTCCAAGTGACGGAGAGCTGCCAGCACTTCGCCGACGCGCTGGTGCCCGATTTCGCGGACATCGCTCTCGTCACGCTCACCGAACAGGTCGCAGGTGGCGACTACCCGCCGTTGCGGCCTGTCGACACCGAGAAGCTGCTGCTACGCCGCGCTGCCTTCCGTACGAGCGGGTCCGCCGACGCAGACGCCGAGACCGGTGCCGGTGCCGGTATCAGTATCGGTATCGGTATCGGTGAGGTGAGCGCCGTCGGGGACGAGGCCGCAGTCAACAAGGCGCTGCGCGAGGAGCGTCCGGTACTGGTACGGGCGGACGCCGACGACGAGAGCGGTGACGGCAGCCGCACCGACCCCGCCGACTCCCGGGCCCAGGCCCAGACCCGCGCCCACACCATGATCGTGGCCCCGCTCACCGTCCGCGGCCGGGTGCTGGGACTGCTGCGGCTGCTGCGCTGCGGCGACTCCGAGCCCTTCACCAGGGACGACCTGACGGCCGTCGCGGACAGCGCCACGCACGCGGCGCTCTGCCTCGACAACGCGCGCCGCGCCGCGCACGACCGTGCCCTGGCCTCGACCGTGCACCGCAAGCTCCTGCCGAAGCGGCCCAGCCCGCAACTGGGCATCGACACCGCGTACGTTGCGCTGTCACCCAGCTCGGACAGCCACACGTGGTTCGACGTCATCCCGCTGTCGGGCGCCCGCTGCGCGCTGGCCGTGGGCGAGGTCGACGGCGCCGGGGCGCATGCCCTCGCCATCATGGGACATATGCGTACGGCCCTGCGCGCCCTCGCCGACCTGGAACTCGAGCCGGACGAACTGCTCGCCCGGCTCGGCGACACCGTGACCCGGCTGTCCGACGACCAGCGGACGACGGGCCCCGCCGACGCACTGACCGCCAGCTGCACCTTCGCCGTCTACGATCCGGTGGCGCAGGCCTGCCGCGTCGCCTGCGCCGGACAGCGCGGGCCCCGGGTGATCGGCCCGGACGGCCGTGTCGACCGGATCGACGCACCGGTCGGTCCGCGCCTGGGAGCCCCCGACACCGCGCCGTTCGCGATGGCCGGCCGGAGCCTGGAGAGCGGTACGACCCTCATCCTCGCCGGTGACGACCTGGACCAGGCGCTGAGCACGGAAGTCGTCAGCCGGCTCCTGGCCGTGTACGACTCGGCGCAGGACCTGGCGGACGGCCTGTTCACCCGGCTGGCAGCCAGTCCGCGCCACACGGGCACCGCGCTGCTGGCCCGCACCCACCAACTGTCGTCCGACAACACCGCCGTGTGGGAACTGCCCCAGGAGGACCGGGCCGCCTCCGAGGCCCGCCGGCTGACCCGGCGCTGGCTGACCGGACTCCCCCACCCCGTCTCCGAGGACAGCGTCGACTCGGCGGGCCTGCTGGTGAGCGAGCTGGTCACCAACGCGGTGCGGTACGGCACGCCGCCCATCACCCTGCGGCTCATCCTCGACCAGTCCCTGACGATCGAGGTGGGCGACTCCAGCACCGTGACCCCCGACCTCAGACACGCCAGGGTGACCGACGAAGGCGGTCGCGGGCTGTTCATCGTCTCGCAGATCACCCACAAATGGGGCACCCGCCGCTCGTCCAACGGCAAAACCATCTGGGCCGAACAGCCCCTGGAAGACGAAGACTGAGCCACGCGCACCCGCCCGCCGCCGGCGCTAAGGCGGCCCAGGACGTGAGGTGTTCGCTTACGTAGGCCGCCAGTTGTGGCGGTTGCCCGGTTCCGTCACCGTCAGGATCTCCGTGGCGGGGCCGATCGTGGCGCCGAGTTCTTCCAGGCTCATGCGCGGCGCGGCGCCGGTATCGGGCCCCGGGTCGCGACCGCGGGAGGCGACGGTGTTGGGGGGCGTTCCCGTACGCGTAGTGCCAGGAGCGCCGTGTCGTCGCTCGCCCAGTCGCCGGTGTGGGCGGCCAGGACGCGGCCGATGGGGCGTACGGTGCCCGCCGCGTCCATGCCGTGGCAGGCGGCCAGGGCCGTGGCGAGGGCCTGGTCGCCGAAGACCGGGCGGGGGCCGCCGGGGACGATGGGGCGGGGGCGGGCCTCCGGGGCGCCGTCGGTGTAGAGGAGCAGGGTGTCGCCGGGAGCGAGGCGGAAGCGTACGTCCGTCAGGTCCACCTGCGGCAGGACGCCGAGCAGGCTGCCGCGGCGGCCGGTCCGCTGGACGCGGCCGTCGGCGCGCAGGATCAGCCCCGGCGGGTGTCCCGCCGTGCACAGCCGGCCCGAGACGCCCGTGGCGGTGGTGCGGAACGTGGCGTAGGCGGCGGTCAGGAAGCGTTCGCCCTTGCGCTGTTCGAGCAGCGCGGTGTTGAGGTTGTCCAGCACGGTCGCCGGCGACAGATGCTCGGTGGCCTGGGCGCGCAGCGTGTAGCGGGCCAGGGCCGTGATCTTGGCGGCCTCGGTGCCTTTGCCGCAGACGTCGCCCATCACCGTGCACCACCACGGGCCGCGCGCCTGGAAGAGGTCGTAGAAGTCCCCCACGACCGCGGAGCCGCCGGCGGCGGGGAGGTAGGACGCGGCGGCGTCCAGGCCGGGTATCGAAGGGAGGGCCGGGGGCAGCAGGCTGTCCTGGAGGCTGCGGGCCAGTTGGTTGGAGGTCGTCAGCGCGGCCCGCGTGTTCTCCAGCGACGTGCGCAGATTGATCTCGTTGCTGACCGCTCTGGCCAGGGTCGCCAGCGTGGCCAGTTCGGCGGGCTGCCAGGGGTGCGAGTTCTCGTCGATCACGCACATGCTGCCCACCACCTCGCCGCCCGGCGCCAGAATCGGGTAGCCGGCCCACGCGCCGATCTTCATCGGCGCCACCGAGGGGTGGTCGCTGGTGCGCGGGTCGGTCGCCGCGTCCGCCACGGCGAACGGCGCGCCTTCCAGGCCGACCAGGAAGTAACAGAAGCTCTCCCGGGCCGCGTTCTGCCGTCCGGCGATCTGCTGGATGTCCACGCCTACGCACGACTTCCAGAACGAACGGCGGTCGTCGACCAGGGTGATGAAGGCCCGCGCACACCCGGTCACCGCACCGGCCAGCCGCGCCAGATCGTCGAACTCCCGCTCGGGCCCGGTGTCCAGCAGGCCCGTCGCCGCCACCGCCGCAAGCCGCCGCTGGTCGGACAGGGCGGCCGGCAGACCGTCGCCGCGCAGCCCGCCGGGGAACGTCACACTTCGCACCGCAGGACCCCTCCCCCCGCCCGGCCGCGACCGGCCCGAAACCCGGCGCCGCCGGCCCGGCGCCACCCGTCCGCCGCACGCGAGCCAAGAGTCAGCGCCGCCGTCACCGGCCCACGGCAACAGTAGCCCGCGCGCGAGTACGGCGACCCCCTGCCGAGGGTACGGACTGCCTCCGCAGAACCGTTTCTTTTGGCACCGAGGGTTCACCGAAGGCCGACCCGGTGTTCACCACCGACCGCCAAGTTCAGGGGTATGGCTTCAAGACCCTTCTCACGCAAGCGCACCCGGATCGCCATAGCGATCACCGCCACCGTTGCCGTGGCGGGCGCAGGTACGGCCGCGGCTCAGGCCGCCGGCTGGCTGTCGGCACCCTCGCACGACTTCCGCGCGACCGCCGACTCCTTCTCCGGCCACGGCAAGCTGACCGGCAACGTGCTGCGCAACGACCACGGCGCTACCGCGGTCGTACGGCACACCGCCCCCTCCGACGGTACGGCGACGGTCGAGGCGGACGGCTCGTTCACGTACACACCGAAGCCCGGCTTCAAGGGCACGGACACCTTCACCTACACCACCACCGACGCCGTGGAGCTGTTCAAGGACACGCAGTCGAACGGGGCCCCGCTGCCGCCGCTCGGACACGTCGCGGGGCCCGGCGGCACCACCACCGAACTCTCCGGCGAGGGCTTCGGCTCGTCGCTCGCCCCGGTGCCCGGCAAGCCGGGCCGCTTCTACGGCCTCACGGACCGCGGCCCCAACGCCGACGCGCCCGACGGCAACAAGTCCGAGATGCTGCTCGACTTCACCCCGGAGATCGGCGAGTTCAAGCTCGTCGACGGCAAGGCCCGGCTGGTCAAGACGGTCACGCTGAAGGGGCCGAAGAAGCTCGGCGGCACGAAGTACAGCGGTCGGCCGCCGCACGACACGAGCGAGGTCATCGACGACGTCGCCGCGACGAACGCCAACGGCGGTACGCCGGTGCCCGTCGCCAGGGACGCGTACGGCTACGATTCCGAGGGCCTCGTCGCGCTGCGCGACGGTACGTTCTGGGTGTCGGACGAGTACGGCCCGTACGTCACGCACTTCGACGCCAACGGCTACGAGCTGGGCCGGCTGACCCCGTACAAGAACAGCCCGGACAACGCGCACCACAAGATCGTCGGATATCTCCCCGCCGAACTCGCCAACCGCGTCAAGAACAAAGGCATGGAGGGCCTGACGGTCACGCCTGACGGCAAGACCCTGGTCGGCGTCATGCAGTCCGCGCTGCAGCAGCCGGACCTCGGCGCCACCAAGGCCGCCAACGTCTCGCCCAGCCGCATCGTCACGATCGACCTGCGCACGTACCGGTCGAAGCAGTACCTGTACCTGCTGGACGACCCGGGCACCACGGGCAACGCCAACAGCGAGATCACCGCGCTGTCCGGCACGAAGTTCCTCATCGACGAACGCGACGGCAAGTTCCAGCCGTTCGCGCAGAAGAGCCTCTACGAGCTCGACACCAACGGCGCGACCGACGTCAGCGGCCTGACGATCGGCGGCAAGTCCCCCGAGGCCTTCGTCGGCGCCGCGGGCACCAACGCCGCGCTCACCGCGCTCACCGGCGCGGGCGTCAACGTCGCGCAGAAGCAGCCGTACGTCAACGTCGGCTCGCTGGTCAGCCAACTCGACCCGACCGGCGGCTTCTTCGCGCACGACAAGATCGAGGGCGTCGCCACGACGGACGCGGGCAAGACGCTGTACCTGTCCAACGACGACGACTTCGGCATCGACACCATCGCCGTCGACCCCGACGGCAAGTGGACCGTCCACCAGAAGGTGTTGCCGTCCACGGGCAAGACCGACAACGGCGAGATCCTGAAGGTCGACACGACAAAGCTCCCGGCGGTCCTCAAGACCGTCACGGTAACCATCCGCGTGCGCTGACCCGCCGCGTACCGCCACTCCCCGCCGTCGGGCCCGTCCACGCAACTGGACGGGCCCGACGGCGCGTCGGCACGGTGCGGAGCGGCTCAGCCCACGCGGTCGGCGCCGAATTCGGACGCCTCGACGCTGCCGGTGCTGGACAGGGAGTTGTCACGCATCTTCCACATGCCCACCAGGGGCGGGGTCGGCAGCTGCTGGTAGTCGGGGGCGACGAAGTACATCGAGCCGTCGCTCCACAGAGCGAGGTAGGACGTACCACTCGGCGTGCGGGCGGCGATCAGGCGCTCAGGGGCGGGGTGCGGGGCCGTCCACCGCGCCGCCGTGAGGACCGGCTCCTGCCCGAACTGCTGGGTGGCCGCGGCGTGGAAGTTCGCCACGGACGCCTCGATGCCGGCATCCGAATGGAACTTCCGGCCGATCCGTACGACAGGACCGGCCGACTGCTGCTTGCGTCGTCCGAAAAGCGGCATGACGCCTCCATGATGTCGTGGTGTCGGCCGGCGCGGTCCCAAGGACCGCCGGAAGAGTTCGCGACCTCGGCGAACGCGCCGTACCACTCGGATCATCGCCTGCCGTCACAGCGCCGGCAGCGGAATCGAGTTCCTCTGCCCCGCTCTGCGGACGCCCCGGCCCTCCGGATGGCGTACGCCTTTTCATTGCGGCGGCGGCCTCAGACGCCGACGTGGTGATGGGCCGCCCACGCCGCCGGGGCGGCCGCATAGCGCCTCTTGAGATGGCGGGCGGTACGGGAAAGGGCTTGGGCCGGGTCGCCGTCGGTGCGGGCCAGCTCGGTGTAAAAACGGCGGGCGGCCGTTTCGGCCACGGCGTCAGGGACGCGCCACTGGGTTCCGATCACGCCGGAGAAGCCCACGAGCTGGAACGCCGCAGTGAGATTGATCGACTCATCCACCAACTCCCGTACCGTATGTGCGGTTTCGCAGGCAGACAGGTAGGCCAGGCGGCCCCACCCGTTCCGCAGTGCGGCGATGTCGGCGAAGGTCAGATCGATGTCCGGGAGCAGGAAACGGCTGTCCCCGGGATCCTCGGCATCCGCCTTGGCGTGGAGTGCCAGGTGCAGGTACGAAGAGGTCACCAGCGCACTCGTCAGGACCGAGCGGTCGCAGTTCCCCGCGTCGAGCGGATCGACGCCCAGATAACGCGCGGCCGCGTGTACCTCCCGACGCGCCGCCGGGAGCATCGGTGCGTCGATCCCGTCGCCACTCGCGTGGATCACGGCCGCACCACGGGGCACGGCGTCGTCGCCCGGCAGCACCGCTGACGCGCGACGCCGACTGTGATGCAGTGCGGTCACGGTAGGGCTGTACGAGGAGACCGTCAGGTCCACCAGCGACTCACCGGAGTCGGCGGCGGTGGCGGCGTGCAACGGCAACTGGCACAGCGCCTGGGTCGGCACCCACCAAAGACGCGTGGCAGAACCGGGCGGGCCCAGCTCGGTGAGGACAGGGGCCGCCACCTCCCGCCACAGCAGGTCGAGCACTCCGCCGAGTCTGGCCTCGGCGGCCTCGACGTCGCCCCGATCGGCGCGGGGATCCAGCGCGGTCACCGCGTCCCGGTGGAACTCGACGGCTGTACGGTCGAGTTCCTCGGCGGTCAGCCCCGGCAGGGGTACGTGCCGCAGGCCACCGGAGGTGAGAAGGAGAGCGTCGCAACGGTAGGAGCTGACGTTCACGACGACGACCGGACCCTCGGCCGCCTCGGCGAGCAGTGCGGTGGTCTCCGGCGGACGCCGGAAGCCCGCCAGACCGGGGAGCGCGGTGATCCGGCTGGTCACCGCCGCCAGTTCGGCCTCCAGGTCCCGGCGGCGTTCACGGTTCCGCTCACTCCCAGGGGCGTGCCGGGGCACGCCGCCCGCACCGCCCCGGAGCGGCGACGGTATCGAGGGGAGCGGCGACCGGACCATATCCAGCTGGTCCAGCTCGTCGCGCAGCTCCTCGAACCGGTCGGCAAGGGCGGCGTCCGCCTCCCGCACCTTCGCCGTGTCGCCCCTGATGCCCAGGGTGCGGTGGAGCAGCACACCGCGCCCGAGTTCCAGCAGGCTCATCGCCCGCTCCGGCTCGGCGCGGGCCAGCCACATCGCGGCCGCGTCGGAGGCCAGTCCGGAGAACTCGGCCAGCCATCGTTGCGCGTCGGGCCGCTCCAGGCGCCGGGGCGCCGCGTCCGGCAGCAGTTCGACGGCTGCCGCGAAGGCGGTGGCCGCCTGTTCGAAGTCGCCCTCCCGGGCGGCGAACTGCCCCCACGACCGTGCCGCGTGCAGCCGGACGGTGGGTCCGGCGGCCTCGCTCAGGGCGGCGGCACGCAACGCGGTCAACACCTCGGCGCGGTCCCGTGGGTCACCACGGTTCTCGTAACGGCTGTTCACAACGTAGGCGAGGTTCGACAGCGACTGCCCGCCTCCGGGATCGTCCTCGGGGGCTTCGTCGACCAGGGTCCGGGCCAGCTCGACCGCCTCGTCCACGTCGTCCTGCCCGCCCAGGGCATGCAGGGCGAGAAGGAGGCTGGTGCGGATCGCGGCGGCCGCAGGGCCGTCCCGCAGGGTGACGAGGGCACGGCGAGCGACGGCGACCGCGTCGGCCGCGGCGTGCTCCCGCTGCGCTGACGACACCTGCAACGATGTCACCACATTGGCCAGTCGGAGCGAGAACTGCGGATCGGTGACGCTGTCGACCGTGGCACCCTTGCGCAGTTGGCCGAGCGCCGCGTCCAGCGCGTCCTGGTCGCCGGTCAGCTCGTACCACGCGTGCAGCGCGACACCGTAGGAGTTCGTCAGGTTGGCGAGCGTGCCGGGCCGCGGCCCGGCGTCGAGGGCGTCACGCAGCAGGGCCAACGCCTCGACAAGGTCACCGCGGGCGCCTTGCCAGTCGTACCGCTCGGCCAGCGCACCGGCCAGGTTCCCGAGCAGACCGGACCGGGCGGTGCCGCCACGCGCCAGTCGCACCGCTTCACGCTCATGGTCGATGCCTTCGTCGAGGTCGGCCAGATCCCCGAAGCGCACGAACCGGTTGAACAGGGCGCCGCCGAGATTGCTCAGGCGCTTGACGCGGGTCGGTGTGGCCGCGCGACGGCGCACGGCGGCGCGGCTCCGCTCGATCGCCGCGTCCAACTCAACATCGGTGCGCAGGAGTCGGGCGCGTTCGCCCACCGCCGCCCCCAAGTTGTTCAGGTGCATGCCGGTATCGGGATGGTCGGCCCGGATCAGCGCAAGCGCCTCCTCGTGCAGCCGGATCGCCTCGTCCAGGTCGGCCCGCTCCCCGGTCGCCTCGTAGCGGATCAACCGCGTGACGCCGAGGTGCCCCAGGCGGGCCGCCCTGTCCTCGGGCAGGCCGTCCGCGGTTTCCGTACCCCGCTCACCGAGTGCGATCGCCTCGTCCAGCACGTCGAGTTCGCGGGTCAGGTCGTAGCGCTCGCGCAATACGTCCGCCAGGGTGTCGACCGCCTGCGCCTTCCGCCCTTCGTCGGATCCGGCCACGGACTCCGCGAGCCGCGCCGCCGATTCGGCCTCACGGGACACGTCGAGGTCCCCGTACTCGTCCGCCCATACGCTGAGCACGGCTGCGGAGATCTGCGCCACGTCACGGCTGCGGGGAGCAGCGGCCATCGACTCGCGCACCAGGTCCACCGCCTCCGTCAACGCGCCGTCCGGGAGCGCGAAACGGCACTCGACAAGGGTCCCGGCGAGCAGGCAGCGTCGCTTGTGGATCTCGCTGTCGGGACCGGCGCCAGCATGGGCGCCGGGCCCGGCACCGTGGCTCTCCGCCAGCGCGCTGCGGCCGGCGGCAACAGCCTCGGCGGCAGTGCGGGGATCATCCGTCGCCGCGAAGCCGTAGCGCAGGATCTGGGCGAGTTCCGCGAATTCCTCGAGCGCTTCGAGGCCCAGTTCACGGCGGCGTCGCACGGCGTCTCTGGCCGCCGTCTCGGCTCGTACCAGATCGTGGGCGTCACCGGTCCGCTCGTACCGCAGCCGCCAGTCGTTGGCGACGTGCAGCGGTGAACCACCCTCAACGGCAGGGGAGTCGGTCACCGGACCCGTCGGTGCCTCGCTCACTGCCCGCCCGGTCGCGTACCGCTGTCCTGGGATGTGGCCTCCGTACCCGTCACCGCGTCGTCCGAAGTTGTGTCCTCGCCCGCGATGACATGGATCAGGGTGACCACCCGCTCGCGGAGGACCTTGGGCGGCGGGACGTCGGCGGAGTCACGCATGCGCTCGACCCGGTGCGGGCTGAGCATCTCCAGGGCGGCGGTGGCGGCGTCGACGGCGTCCGCGTCACCCGAGCTCCATGCGTCCGCGAGCCTGTCCACGATGCCGGCGGGACGCGCCCAGTTCGCCGGAGGAAGCCGCCACTCCTGGAGGTCACCGAGCACTTCGCATGCCCGGGTGAGCGTCTCGTCGTCCATGCCCGAACCGGGTGAATCCCCTCTAGACTGCATGGACTTACTCTAACCAGCGCTTCGCGCGACGCAGAGGTGAGCTGTCACGTGTCCGAACCCGCGGTGGTGCAGCAGGAAGTCGCCGCCCACCTTTTCGTGCCTCTGGACAGTTCGCTCACCGATCAGGGCCTGAGGTCGTTCGCCGGAATCTGGAACCGGTTCCGGCAGCGTCAGGGAGCGGATGAACCGGTGACCGCCTGGATTCCGACCCGGATTCCGGACCACCTCCCCGACGCGCCACTGCACGGCTCCGTACCGGTGGCGGCCGTGCAGGCCGACAAGCGCCTCGACCAGGCGATCGTGCGCCGGGACCACGAGATCCTCGGTCTGTCGCTGCTGCTGGGCGCAGCTCCGGGGCGCACCTGGCCGGATCTGCGCCGGCGACTCGACGAGCTGGTCGGTCCGCTCGGCCCCGCGCACCTGGGCGGGGTGACCTTGCTGCTCGGGAAGAAACCGGACGCCACGGCGGGCAAGCTGGAACTGTCGGAGCTGGGGACGCGGGACGAAAGGGAATCCATGCGCAACCTGTCGCTGCTCGGCACCGTTCCGGAGGACAGTCTGCTCGGCGCGTGGGCGTGGTCGAACGGCGACGCGACCGAGATGCCCGTGTTCGTCCGGTACTTGATGCATATGACCTCCGTCCGGCACCAGTTGGCGGGCCACAGCCGTCTCGCCGACGGCGGCTCACGGGCCTTCCTCCGGCCGCCGTACGGCGGCGGAGGGACGGACCGGGAACTGACAGGTCCGGCCGAGCAGCTGAGAGCGACCCGCCACTCCGTGGAAAGGGCATGGGACAACGCCTGCCGCGCGCTTCGGGTCTGCGACCCGGCCGGTGACACCCTCGTCGCGACCGAAGTCCTCGATGACGACCGGAACTTCGTCGGCTGGTTCACCGAGGTGCTCGACGACGAGCTGGCGCAGGTCGAACTGGTCCGCGACAAGGAAGCGCCGGACGTTCCGGAGCGCGCGGAGCAGCCCGAGGAGGCGAGCCGTGCCGAGCCCTCACGCAGCGCAGAGGCTCCTTCCCGGACCGAGACGATGCCCGCCGTGCGGGGCACATCGTCGGAACGGCCCGTACGGGTGCTTGTCGTCGCCGACGAGTGGTTCTCGAAGGCGGGCGGTCTGAGTACGTTCAACCGGCATTTGTGCATCGCGCTCGTGGCGGCCGGAGCCGATCTCTGTGTCCTGGTCGAGAAGTTGTCCGACCAGGAGCGTGCCCACGCGGCGCAGCACGGGGTACGGCTGCACAACGCAGCCCGCCCCGGCCATATCGGCGCTGAGACGCTGATGCGCCGCCCTGACCTGCCCGGCGGATTCGAACCCGAACTCGTCATCGGCCACGGCCGGGTCACGGGACCGGCGGCCAGACAGCAGTCGGAGGACCACTTCCGGGGCTCGAAGCGGCTGCACTTCCTCCACGTCGAGCCCGATCAGGGGGAGTGGTACAAATTGCCCGGCGAAGTCGACGTGGGTGCCCACACCGCCGCACGCACCAAACGGGAGTTCGATCTGTGCCGGGGCGCCCTGCGGACGGTGCCGGTAGGAGCACGGCTGGAGAATGCGCTTCTCAGAGAGCGACATGCGCGCAGACATGAAGCCCTCGGGCCGCCGTTGCGGATCTACCCCGGATTCGACACCGGGACCCCGGTGACCGGGCCACCACCGCCCGAAGCCGTCCCGCAGATCCTGCTGATGGGACGGCTGGACGTGGCCGGCGGCAAAGGACTGGACATCGCCTGCCGGGCACTGGGCAAGGCCGTGCCGGAGAGATCTCACCCCGGGAGATGGGAACTGGTCGCCCGGGGAGTGCCGGAAGGAGAGTCCCACGCATTCCGCACCATGGCGGAGAAATGGATCGACAACCCCGCCGTGCACGTCATCCCCCGGCCCTACAGCTCCGATCCGCAGGAGGTGATCGACGATGTCGCGCGGGCCAGTCTGGTGCTCATGCCGTCCCGGGCCGAATCGTTCGGCCTGGTGGGACTGGAGGCGATCACCGCAGGAGTGCCCGTTCTGGTGAGCAGCAGGAGCGGCCTCGGCATGCTGCTCACCGAGACGTTGCCGCCCGACCAGGTGGAGCGGATGGTGATGGACGTGGGCGCGACGGCCCGCGAGGTGAAGAACGACGTCACTCGCTGGGCGCGGGCCATCAGCAACATGATGTGGAGCGTGTCCGGGGCATTCCAGCAGGCGGCGGAGGTACGCAAGACGATGGCCGACCGCGTGACCTGGCACGCCGCCGCCACCAAGTTGCTGGACTGTGCGCGGGAGTCGGCGCCGCCCACGGACTGACGGCCGGCGTCTTCCCTGAAGGGCGCCGACTCCGGAAATCAATGGGTCTGCATGGTGGCGGTCCTCCTGTGGGCAAACCGGCGGGGGCCTTCCTCGGCGGCGTCGGTGCTCACGGGAACATGCGGAACCGCTGACCTCGCGGCTGTTCTGGACGACACTGGAAAGGTCTGGAATTCGCGGTGCGGAATCACGAACGGCGCGCGGAGGAACGGTGTCGAGCGACATGTCCCGGCAGGACGACACGGACCCCGCGGCACTCAGACAGCGGCTGGCCGCCGAGCTGACCCGGGCCGTGGTCCGCGCCGAGAAGCGGCGGGGCCGTGCGATCGACCGTCACGAACTGTCCAGACGGCTCAGCGTCTCCCCCAGCAGCGTGTACGCCTACCTCAACGGCACGACGCTCGCGAGCGTCCGGGTCTTCGACGAACTGCTCTCCGCACTCGGTGTGACAGGCCCGGAGGCCGGCAGGCTGAGTACGCTGCGGGACTCCGCCGACACCGCCCGGCGGCTGCGTGCCACGAGAGCGGGAGCAGCACCGCCGCTGCCGCGAGTGCCGCACCAACTTCCCCTCGCCAGGCCGGGCTTCGTGGCCCGAGAGGCCGAAATCGACCGACTCGACTCGTTGCTGGAGACCCAGGACGCCGCCGGCGCGAGATCCACGGTGGTGGCTGTCGTCGAGGGCACGGCCGGGGTCGGCAAGACGTCCCTCGCACTGCACTGGGCCCGCCGCGTCCAGGACCGGTTTCCGGACGGCCAACTGCACGTCAACCTGCGGAGCTTCAGCTCCGAGGCACCCATGGACCCCGGTGAGGCGCTGCACGGCTTCCTCCAGGCGCTCGGTGTCGCACCCGCCGCCGTTCCGGCCGATCAGGCTGTCGCCTCGGCGCTGTTGCGGACCCTGCTGGCCGGCCGGCGCATGCTGCTGTTGCTGGACAACGCCCGCTCCGCCGAGCAGGTGCGTCCGCTGATTCCGAGCGACGCCGGATCCGTCGCGGTCGTCACCAGCCGCAACCGCCTCGACGGCCTGGTCGTACGGGAGGGAGCGTTGCGGGTCAGCCTCGACGTACTGCCCCGGTACGCCGCCCGGGACCTGCTGGAGCGCCGGATCGGCACGCAGGGTCCGGCCCTCGAACCAGCCGCGACGGACGAACTGGTCGACCTCTGCGCCCGGTTGCCCCTGGCGCTCAGCGTCGCGGCGGCGCGCGCGACGATGGCTCCTGCGAGGTCGATCGGCCACCTCGTCACCGAACTCCGCGAGGCGCAGGCCCGATTGGACGTCCTGGGACTCCAGGACGCCGACCTCGACCTCCGGACGGTGTTCCAGGGGTCGTACGCGCTCCTGCCTCCGGCAGCGGCCCGGTTGTTCCGGCTGCTCGGCTGCCACCCCGGTCCGGACGTCGACGGCCTCGCGTGCGCCGCGCTGATGGACGAGCGGACGCCCCCGCGCGTGCTGCTCGACACGCTGAGCGCGACCCACCTGGTCCAGGAGCAGACGCCGGGCAGATTCGCCCCGCACGACCTGCTTTGGCTCTACGCGAAGGAGCTGACGGAGTTGGGGCCCGCCGAGGAGCACCGCGCAGGGACCGAGCGCCTGTTCCGCCACTACCTGGACTCGGCCCGGCTGGCCGACCACCACCTCGAACCGTGGCGGCCGCTGCTGACCCCGGCGGGCCGGCGGACAGGTACGGAGCCGCCCGTCAGCGACCACGTCCAGGCCATGGCGTGGTTCGAGGCCGAACTGGCCACGCTCCAGAACGTGATGACACTGGCCGCTGTCACCGACAGCTTCGAGGCGTACGCCTGGGAGCTGGCCAGGGCCTGTGCGGTGTACCTGCGCCGGTCAGGGCGTCGCGTCCAGCGCGCTTCCGTCCACAGCCTTGCCCGCGAGGCCGCTTCCCGCGCCGGAAACCGGCTCGCGTGGGCCACCGGCACCCGCCAGTTCGCCGACGCCCTGTCCCGGCTGCACCGCACCGAAGAGGCCCTTGACCTGCTGTTCGCGGCGCTGCGCGAGTGCCACCGGCTCGAGGACCGCGAAGGGACACGCGAGGTGCGGCTGTCTCTCGTACGGGTGTACGCGTCCCGTGGCGACCACCGGCGGGCACTACCGCACGCCAGGCTGGCCCTGGCAATGGCCGAACAGACCCGGGAACCGCTGGCCCTCGCCGAGGGCCTCACCGCCCTGGCCCAGCAACAGGAACAACTGAACCACCACGCCGTCGCGCTGGAGCACGGGAGACGGGCCCTCGACCTGTACACGGAGCTGGATCACTTGGACGGCCGTGCCGGGATCCTGCTCAGCATGGGACGTGCGGAGCAGGGGCTGGGCAGGCATGCCGAGGCGATCGGCCACTACGAGTCGTCCCTGGCGCTCGACCGACTGCTGGGCGACCGGTACCGGGAAGCGCACGCCCTGAACCATCTGGCCGACGCCTGGGCGGAACTCGGCCACCACCAGGACGCCCGTCGGCTGCTCGATGAGGCGCTTGCCCTCTTCGAAGAACTGCGTCATCCGGACGCCGCACGGGTACGCGCCCAGCTGCGGCGCACGCATGTCCCCTAGGGAGTGTCCGCAAAGTATCGTCGTCCGCCCCCGCGAGCCAGACGAGACTTCGCGGACACGACCTAGGGTCTGACCGGGGTCGGCAGCCGTGCTATTCGAACTGCCAGCACAGCCCGTAGCCGTATCCCACCTTCATCGCCTCGAACTCGACGGCCACCGTGCCGCGTCGGTCGGGGCTCAGCAGGCGGGTCCCAGGGCTCTGCTGGTAGATCACGGCGGGCGGCACCCCGGCCAGCTGCCAGACCGCACGCGGCTCCCTGGCGGGGTCGAAGCGGACGCGCAGACGGAAGTGCTCGCTGCGGGTCAGCGGAATGTGTACGAAGTGCGGTGCCATCGGCTGCGCCGGGGGTATCCGCAGCCGCAGCACGTACTCGTGCCGGATCCCCACCCGCAGTGGTGCGGGCAGCACCAGCCGTTGCTGGAAGTAGCTCTCGTAGGGGTGTTCGCGCAGCTCCAGCCGGCCGCCCCGGACGGCCGAGACGTCCAGCCCGTGGCCGGCGGTCACGTCCCCCGCGCGCCGGGGGACGCTGAAGGCGACCGGGATGTCCGTCAGACCGTCGCAGGTCGCGACGATCACCCGTCGCTCGACCGCTTCGGCGGCCGGCGTGTCGAGACGTACCTGGGTATGGACCGACTCCACGTACCAGCCGTGCGGGTCGGTGCGTGTGCAGCCGGCTGGGCACTGCTCGCCGTGGACACCATGTGTCCCGTTCTCGGGAGCCGGCGGGTCCCAGGGTGGCGGGGTGATGTCCACGGGTCCGTACGCGTTGGGGTCCAGGGCACGGCGCACCTCCGCCCAGAACACGGCCCACCGGTCCACGTCGCCGCCGCAGGCGCCCACGACCGCCAGAGTCACCGGACGCGAGGGGTGATCCTTGCCGCGCATCGCGTCACTCACGGTCGTCCGGCCGTATCCCGTGCGCCGCGCCAGCTGTTCGAGCGTCAGCCCCGCGGTACTACGGAGATCGCGCAGCCATAACGCGAAGAGCCGGGTCGGCGATCCGTCCAAGATTATTTCCTTCTGCGGGCGACCCATGATCACCCACCCTTCTCACGGTTCCGGCGACATCACCGAGTGTTCCACATTCCCGTGCGGCCCGCCCCGGATCGCGATCACCGCGCGGAGAAGGCGTTTTCCGGTAATCGTCCACTTCACGGGAAGACCGTTGCGGACAACCGGCCCATTGCTTAGAACAGTTCCGTGGCCAAAGGACTGAATTGCCAGGTATGCAGACAGCGCATGACCGTCAAGAGCGAGCAGCGGCAACCCATGGGTTCATGGGTGGTTTACGAATGCCGCAACCCCGCCTGCAAGAACTACATAGCCAGCGGAAATCGGTACCGCTTCAGCGAGAAGGTCTTCGAGGACAAGTAACTCCGGTGCGTGGCGGGAAAATCCAGATCAAGGAGTCGAGCAAATGGCCAAACAGCCTGTAGAGATAATCACCCAGGCGTCCATGCAGGAGATCGCGGAGCTTTTCCGCAGGTCGATGCGGGTGAGCTGGATCAACGAGAACATCACCGGTGCCGGGACGAGATTCGAGGAGCCCACGGGATCGGTCTTCGACCATGTCGACCAGGACCGGCCCGACTTCGCCGTGGTCGCGCTTCTCGGCGGCCGTGGGGCGGGGGTCCACATGTACGTGTGGGACCGCGGCGAACAGCGGGAGATCGCGGTCCAGGTCGTCAGGACCCTGGAGGCGCTGGGCATCAAGGCGAACGGCAAGGTCCGCCGGTTCATCGCCGCCCTCGAAGAAGGAGACCCCTCACTCAAGTACTCGGGGATCTGAGCGAAGGGATCGGCCCGTTTTCGGAGATGGGTGAACCCCCGGTCGCACACCGGGGGTTCACTCGTTTCCAAAGGCGGCCCGGGAGACGTCCTTCTCCAGGACCGCCTGGTGGAAGGTGTAGACGCCGATGTACGAGACTTTGACCACCAAGCAGTAGCGCTCCACCGATGCGAGTACCGCGGCCACCCGCGCGTGCTCGCGCCGCAGGAAGTGGATGGCCGCCTGGTTCGCCACGGAGCTCTGCCCGCAGACGAGGACCACCGGACGGCTCGACTCCGCCGGGGTGAACTTCGCGACCAGGGCGTACTCCTGGTTGCCACGGTCGAACAGGTAGCGCTCGCCGTCCACGAGGACGGCCATCGAGTCCGCCCGGTCGCTGTGCGGGCGAAGGGACACCCCCGGAAGATGGGCCGCCAGGTGACCGCCGGTGCGTACGTTGGAGTCACCGATCGGGCCGCCGATACTGAACTCGGTGCGGTCCTCGTTGCTGCCGCGGTAGTCACCGGTCTCCACCGTCACCCGGCAGCCCAGTTCACCGGCCAGCATCGCCAGTTCCACCACGGCTTGCACATCCCGCTGGTGTGCGGTGCCCGGGGCGTTGTACTTGTTGCCGAGCACGATCAGGCAGTCCTCTCCTGGCCGGATGCCGAAGAAGTCCGCCTTCCTGTTCAGCGCCCTCGATCGCCGCCCCCGCTCCCACATCCAGCCGATACATCCTCCGATCAGGCTGGTCACCAGTCCGATTCCTATGTTCGCGAGCACCGCGAGAATCTCTGCCCCCTCATCTGCGGCCGGGCCCGGCTGTCGGTCCCCCGGCCGGACCGCCGTTCCTGTCGGACGTCGTATCGAGGACGTGAATGAGCGTCACCACCCTTTCGCGCACCGGTGCGGGCGTGGGCGCCTTCCTTTTGCCGGAGGTCACCCGGTCGTCGTCGGCGGCGCCCAGCCGGGTCACGCGCCAGCCGCCGGTCTCCAGGTCGGCCGTCAGCTCGTCCACGAGATCGGTGTCCGACGTCCGGACGGCCTCGGCCAGGTCCGCAACGAGTTGGCCAACCTCCTGCCACCCTTCGTCCGGCAGTTCCCAGCCGAGCACGGCCCGTAGCGCGCGCAGCACAGCTCGTGCCCTCTCCCGGTCGACGAGCGGCGGCGTGTCCGGTGCGTTCATGACGTAACCCCTTTTGCCCGTCACCGGCCTGTGTGGATGTACTGAGCCCACATCGCCGGTGCTTTGACATAGCGTTTGCGCAGTTGGCGGACGATGCCGTGCAAGGCCCGGCTTGTGTCGGTGACGTCCAGCCCGGCCCCGTAGTGGCGCAGTGACCGGTAGAGCTTCTCGGTCAGCAACACCGAAGCCAGGTCGGCCGAGCCCCACAACGCTCCGACCACCTGCGGATAGCCTGCGGTCAAGAAGGCCGACGTCACGTGGATCGCCTCGTCCGGCAGCCGGTCGCTCCGCGCGGTGTGACAGGCGAGCAGCACGGCGAGCTGTGCCTGCGGCAACCGCTGCCGGGTGACACTCAGCACGTCGAGGGGCCCGTCGGCGAGCTCCAGCCGGCTTTTCGACGGGTCGTCGGGGTCGCTGATGCCGTGGCAGGCGAAGTGCACAGCGGCCGCCGACCGCAGTTCGGCGAGGACATGCTCCACACCGGCGTCGGCTCCCGCGATGACACGGAGTCCGCGCAGCGTCCTGGTGATCGCGTCGACCTCGTCTCCGGACGCCCCGTCCGAGCCGTTGTCGCCGGTCGGCTGACTTACCGCCAGGAACGCACCAGCGTCGCAGCGCGCCGTCGGCGCCTGCCGGGCATGGTGCAGCGCCCTGATGCTGGGGGTGTAGGACGAGGCGACCCGGTCGAGGACGGAGCGCCGCTCGCCCAGCGCCTCCTTGCGCTGGTATCCGGCGGCATGGATCGGGAGGTGCGCCAGCGGTCCCGAGGTGGACCACCACAGCCGCGGTATCTCGGAGCGTGGTGTGCCGTCCGGGATCGGGCCGGTGAAGCCCGCGGCGTCGAGCACCGGTTGTGCGACGGTGTCCCACAGCCACTCGAGGGTCGTGAAGACCGTCTCGCGGGCCGCGTCCTTCCGGTCGAGCGCCGCATCCCGGTCAACGGCCGCCGCCTCCAGGAACTCCTTTGCGGTGTGGGCCAGTTGCCCCTCGCTTATCTGGAGCGGTACGAGCTTGATGTCGTGGAGCGTGACCACCAGCGCGTCGCATCGCAGACGGTCGATGTTGACCAGCACGATGGGTCCCTGTGCCGCCTCCGCCCGCATCTGCGCGACGGTGGGAGGCAGCAGGAAATCCCCGAAGCCGGGAAGCGACCGGATCCGGTCCAGCAGACGCTGCCATTCCTCGGCCACGGCGTGCTGCGTGCCGACCCGCGTCGCCTCGTCGGGAGCCGTGGCGTCCTCGGCCCGCCACATCCGCTCTCCGACGGCGGTGAACTCGGCGGCCTCCGCGGGGTGTGCGGCCGCAAGCACCGAGATGTCGGTCCGCGCCTCCAGGTCCTGGCTCATCAGCACGGCCCGGCCCTGCTCCAGCAGAACGGCGGCCTGATCGATGCGGTTCGCGGTGATCGCCACCGCACAGCCGGTACGCCCAAGGCTCGTCCCGGCGAGCTGATCCGGTATGTCGGCCGCCCGCCGGGCAGCTGACGCGTCCGGGTAACGACGGCCCAGCAGTGCGGAGCGCACGACGGCCTGCCGGTCGTCCCTGCGCAACGCCGACGACGTCAGCAGCGGCAGCACGGCCAGCGCCACGGCTGCGGCGTCGGCGGCCCTGTCCCAGTCAGGTCGCTCCATCTCCCGGCCGAGCGCGGCGCGGGCGTTCTCGAATCTCGCCCAAGGCGGCAGCCGCGTCTCGGCATCGGGATCCCAGCGCACGTCGGTCTCCTCGACGGCGTACAGATCACCGATGACATCGGCAACGGCGAGTTCGACCTTCGTGCGGAGCATGTCCAGCTGGACACGGAGAACCTGCCACTGCCGCGCCAGTTCGTCGCCGGCTCCGCCCGGCAACCGGATCCCGTCCGGCGGCCCCTCCAATCCGCGCGCCGCCGCGGTGTAGAGCCGGTGCGCCTCCCTCACCTTGACCGGATCGCGGAGCAGCACAGCCTCGTCGGCCAGGACGGACGCGTACTGGAGCGCGCAGCCCAGCCACTGCCACGACCCCTCCGGCAGCCGTCCGAGGGCCCAGCCCAGGGCGCCGCACGCACGTCGGACCGTCTCCGTGTCCTGGTGCAGAAAGCCGTACCCATGACGGTAGAACTCCACCGCGCAGAGTAGGTCGACATACCGGGAGCTGGTGGGCGGCAGCGTGGCCAGCACCTCGTCACCGGCGTTGACGGCTGTCCTCAGCTCGTCGACGTTCTCGCTGAAGACGTACTTGGCGGCGAGCGCGAACACCAGAACCGTCGCCGTCCAGCCGCGACGGCCGTCGTCCAGCCCCCGTTCAGCCAGACGTGCTCGTAACTCATCTTCCGCGAGGGCCAGTCGGCGCGGATCGTTCGCGGTCGGGGCGCTGCCGAACAGCCCCCGGGAGACCGCCTCGGCGTGCGGCGGGAGGCCGGTACGGTCCGACTCCTTCTGCGGGTCGAACGGCGTCCGCAGATCGCGCAGCGACGGGACATCCTGCGGTCCGGCCGGCCAGTTGAAGGTGTCGGGCCGTCCTGTAGGCGGGACTCCGGACGCGCCCCCCGGTCCGGCGCCGGGACGTGGGGCCCGGCCCAGGATGTCGGCGAAGTCCTCCGGTCCGGGGCCCGGCGAGTGGTATCCGGGGGACGGAGGAGGGGCGTACATCTGGATCGACGGCAGCGCGGCCCCGCCGAGCAGCGGGCCCAGCATGGGCCGCAGCCGGCGCAGCACTCCGGCGGTGCCGAACGGGAACAGCTTGATCAGCCGGGGAAGTTCGGCGAACGCCTGGCGCTTCTGGACGATGTGCGGGTGTAGCGGACTGTCGGCCGGCAGATCGGCTTGAAGGGCTGCCATGAGCTCGTCGGCCCGTGCGATGTCCTTGGCCGATCCGCCGAAGAAGGCTCGGACGGCCAGTAGGGGTGCCATGTTGACCGCATAGAGCCCACGGTCGTCGGGCGGTCCTTCGGCGCGGAACACCTCAAGGTGCTCCATCGCTTCGTCGATCTCGGCGGTTTCGAGGGTATGGCTCACCACCGCCATCAGCGCCATGGCCATGAGCAGGTGTACCGAGGCGGTCTCGTACCCCGAGTGCCGGCTGCCACGCTCACGCGCGAACTCCACGGCTGCCACAGCCGCGCGCCCCGCGCGGAGCGCGAAGTCGACGGCCGAGCGGTCCTGCGGGTGCGCCCGGAACCAGCTCACACCCGCGTGCACAGCGGTGCGGCCGACCAGTTCCGCTTCCAGATGGTCCGTGGTGACGCAGTCGTACGCCTCACGCGCCCGCTGCCAGGCGTCGTCGAGCGCCGACTGGTCCCCCGACTCGTAACGGAAGCAGGCGGCCTGGGCGAGCCGGACCAGGACACAGCAGCGGCCGAGGTCGTCCGGCGGCAGCATGGCGACGAGCCGGAGCGCGGACTGCTCGATCTGCTGGACCGGCTGGAAGTGGCGGGGCAGCGGGAGTCCGAGGTAGGTGGCGGCCACGAGGACCGGGTCGTCGGCTGCGCGTCCTTGCGTCTGGGCGCCGAGGTGGTGGTGCACATCGCGGGACAACTGATAGTCGCCGTAACGGAAGGAGAGGGTGCGCTCGGCCAGCCACAGGTGCAGCACCCAGCTGGGCCGCTCGGGATGTTCGCGCGGACCGGTGTCCAGTGCGAACTCCATCAGTGCCGCGGCGGCGACCGCCGACGCCCTGCCCGTCTCGTCACCGCTCCACGAGGCGCGCAGCAGTCCGGTCGCGGCCGGAAGCCAGCTCTGCGGGTCCGTCCCGGCGGTGGCGATCTGCCGCTCCGCCTCGGGCGACCACGCCACGCCACAGCGGGCCAACGCGCGGTCCACGACTGCTCTCAGGTCTGTCACGCGTTCAGTCTTGCCCGGTGACATGCCTCGCAGGCGCCATCCGGAAATTTCCGTCATACGGAGCGGGCGCCCGGCGGCAGCCGCGCGCCCGCGGCCGGCAAAAGCAACAGATCCAGACTGATTTACAAGGTTGTACAAAAATGAAAGCAACAGTTATTGACGCAACCGAACAGCGGTCGTAGCTTCCCTGCCGTCACCCTGTAGTGCGAACCGCACTGCCGCGCAGACGAGTCAGAGCTCCCTCCTCCCATTCAGGAGCACACCATGCGCAGAACGAGATCTTCGGCTCTTCGGTATCGGCGGGGTCTGTTGGCCGTCTTCGCGGTCCTCGGGCTCGTCCTCGGGGCGTTCGTCAGCGGGCCGGGGGCCGCGCAGGCTGCCGGGTCGTTGCCTTGTGACATCTACGCCGCGGCCAATACGCCGTGCGTCGCCGCGCACAGTACGACGCGCGCTCTGTTCTCCTCGTACAACGGGCCCCTCTACCAGGTGCGTCGGGCGTCGAACGGCGGGACCGCCGACATCGGGCTGCTGGCGCAAGGGGGTTACGCGAACGCGGCGCAGCAGGACTCGTTCTGCGCGGACACCACGTGCAGCATCTCCAAGGTCTACGACCAGACCTCCCGCCACAACGACCTCACCCCCGGGCCCGCCGGGACCGCCGGTATGGGGGCCGACCGGGGCGCCGACGCCGCCGAGTTGTCGGTCACGGCCGGCGGGCACAAGGTGTACGGCATCTGGATCTCGCCGGGGGTCGGCTACCGCTCGACCGGGCGCGCCGCCGGGGTCGCCGTCAACGGGCAGGCCGAGGGCGCCTACATGGTGGCCAGCGGTACGCATGTCGGCTCCGCCTGCTGCTTCGACTACGGCAACGCCGAGAGCACGCCCGCCGACACCGGCAACGGGCACATGGACGCCGTGAGCATCGCGACCACCTGCTACTTCGCGCCGTGCACCGGCACCGGGCCGTGGGTCGAGGCCGACCTGGAGAACGGGATGTTCCAGGGCAACAACGGCTCCAACACGGCCAACACCGGCAACAAGAGCGCGTTCGTCACCGCCGTGCTCAAGAACAACGGGCAGACCACCTACGCGCTGAAGGGCGGCAACTCGCAGTCCGGCGCGCTGACCACCTGGTGGAACGGCGCCCTGCCGACCAGGGGCGGTTACGCGCCGATGCATCAGGAGGGCGGCATCATCCTGGGCACCGGCGGGGACAACAGCAACTGGAACATGGGCACGTTCTTCGAGGGCGTGATGGTCTCCGGCTATCCGACGGACGCCGCGGAGAACGCGGTTCAGTCCAACGTCGTCTCGGTCGGCTACTCCGGCCAGACGAACGTGCCCAACGGACCGCAGGGGCAGATCACCGGTCCCGGCGGTCAGTGTGTGGACGTCGCCGCCGACGACACCGGCGTGAACCTGGCCCCCGTCCAGCTGTGGAACTGCCAGTCGTACGCCGAGGACCAGTTCTGGACGCACCACACCAACGGGTCCCTCAGCACGATCGGCCGCTGCCTGGACATCAACGGCAACGGCACGGCCAACGGCACCCAGGTCGAGCTGTGGGACTGCAACGGGGTGGGCGGCCAGGTCTGGAACCAGCGGTCCGACGGCTCGCTGTTCAATCCGCAGTCCGGCCGCTGCCTCGACTCACCGAGCGGCGCCACGGCCAACGGGACGCGGCTGCAGATCTGGGACTGCAACGGCTCCGGCGCCCAGAAGTTCACCCTGCACTGAGCCCGCGCACGACAACTGCCCCACAGCTGAGGACCGGTCCGTCTCCCCGCGGGCCGGTCCTCCCGCGTTCAGCGGACGCCCGCGCTCCCCTGGCCACTGAGCGCCTGCTCCACTGCCTCCCGTACCCGCTTCTCCTCAAGTTCCTTGCGCCGCGCGCGGTTTCGGCGCCTGAGCAGGTACGACCCGACGGCCGCCGCGATCACCAGGACGACCAGCAGCAACAGCGTCCACGGGACGGCCCAGCCGTGGGCCGTCGCCTCGACCACCTTCAGCGGAGTGGTGGAGCCCGACGCGTCGGTGAGCAGCGGTGTGAGCTTCACGGTCGCCGTCAGGCTGACACCGGGCCGTACGTCGTGCACGGCCACCTTCACCGGCCAGCTCTCGCCCGGCAGCAGCTCCGGCGGCGCGGCGACGGCGCCCGCGTCCTTCTTCAGCCAGCCGAACGGGCCCGAGAGGGACACGCCTTGCTTGGCCGACAGGATCGCGTTGCCGGTGTTGTGGATCGTGTACGTGACGGTGGCGTCACCCGTGCCGAACGGGTTGAGCGAACCGTTGAAGTCCGTGTGCAGGTTCTCGACGGCGAGGGTCGGCCTGAGCGCCCCGCTGACCCGCAGCTTGATCTTGATGCCGAGGCGCCGGTCGACGTTGATGCCCTCGGCCTCGTCGGACTGCTTCAGGGAGCTGAGGATGCCGCCCGCGTAGTCGCCGGGCGTGGCGTTGTCCGGAATGGCCGCCGTGAAGGGGACGTTGGCGCTCTTCCCCGGCCGGATCGTGACGCTGGAGCGGGCCGCGTGCACCCAGGCGCCGATGCCGACGGACTTCTTCTCCTTGGGGAGCAGGTCGAGTTGGCCGGTGTCCGTGGTGAAGCCGTCGGCCGCGTAGACCGCGAGCGTGAGCGGGGTCTTGCCGCGGTTGGCCACCACCATGGTGTCCTTGACCTCGGCACCGGGGTTGACGGTGTAGCTGAAGCTCGACCGGTCGGCGCCGTACCCGTTCTCGGCCGTCCTCACCGTCCAGGTGACGTCGCCGCCGTCGGCCGCCTGGGCGAGGCCGGCAGGCAGGCCGACGATCGCGAGAGCGGCGAGCAGGGCGAGGACGAGGGCGCGGACGGGCGCGGTGGCTCTGGCCTTCCGGCGGGTTACGGACGCGTACATGGTTGGGGTCTCCTGGCGCGAGAGGCGGGGCGGGCCACCGAAAGGCGGCTGCTGCCACGCCCGGTGGGACGGTCGGACGGCCCGGTCAGCCGGCCGGGAGGCGGGGGAGGTCGGGCGGGAGGTGGGGCGGACACCCGGAGGCGCCCGCCCCACCCGGTCATGCGGTCATGCGGGACATACGGTCATGCGGGTTGTACGGACGTGCAGGTCGTACAGTCATTCAGGTCGTCCGAGCGAACGCTCGGATCAGCTGCTCAGCGCGGTGATCGTGAGCGTGGCGCGGTAGCCACCCTTGTCGACGCTGTCCGGGATCTTCAGATCCAGGTCGGCGCCGAGCTTGGCGGTACCCCGCGGGTGACCCTGCGCGGCCGAACCGAGGCTGCGCGAGACCGACAGGCCCTTGCCGTTGTCGTCGAAGCCGGAGGCGACGGAGTCGCTCGCCTTGGCACCCGCACCGTCCTGGAGGACGCGCGGGGACCAGCCCAGGTACGAGCCGGAGAACGTCTTGGCGGCGTCCTTGAAGTCGCTCACGCTGGACGAGATCGACCAGGGCGCCAGCGAACGGCGGCTGTCCGTGACGGCGATCGGGTTGATCTTGCCGTTGGCCTGGAAGTGGTCGCCGGCCTCCTTCGCCGTACCGAGGTCCACGAGGCCGTTGTAGCCGTCGATGGTCCAGCCGAACTCACCCGGGGCAGCCTTCGGCACGTTGACCTGGAGGTCCTGGCCCGAGCCGTGGTACGGGTGCACGGTGACCTTGTCGACGGTCGAACCGACCGGCTGGCCCTCGGGCGTGTTGGTGCACGAAGATCCGTGCTCAACAGCCGAGTTGGGGGCGGCGCAGGTACCGGAGCGCAGGTTCTCGACGACGAGCTTGTCGTTGCGCACCTGGACCTTGACGTAGGTCCTGACGTGCTCCTGGTTCTGCACCGAGTTGTACCAGTAGTTCTTGATGTTCAGCGGGTCGGCGCCGTTGCCCGCACCGCTCGTACCGCTGTTGTCCGGGGCCGTGATGTCGTAGTACTTCGAGCCCGAGGCGGAGTTGGCCGTCACGTAGACGACACCGCCGGGACCGGCGTACACATCGGCGGCGCCGGGCTTCTCGGCCGGGTTCGCCTTCTCACCGTTCTTGATCTCGTAGCTGCGCGAGTAGCTGTGGTCGTGACCCTGGAGGACCAGGTCGACACCGAGCTTCGAGAAGGTGGTCGGGAAGTCGACGCGACGCTTCTTGTTGTCGCTGTCCTTGGCGTGGTCGGCGGGCGAGTAGATCGAGTGGTGGTACGTGAGCACCTTCCACTTCGCCTCTGAACCATGCTGGTTGATGACGTCCTCGACGTACTTGGTGTGCGCCGCGTCGCCGCCGCCGCCGGTGGCGGGGTCGTAGCTGTTGCTGTTCAGGTCGATGAACAGGACATCCTTGTAGATGTACCAGTAGTCACCGCCCGAGGTGTTGGACGCCGGGTTGCCGTTCGAGTAGAACGGCGCCGAGCGGTCGGTGTTCGGGGTGTAGAGGTGCTGCTCGTACGCCTTGCCGCCGACGTCGTGGTTACCGATGGTCGCGGCCCACGGGTACTGGCGCAGCTTGTCGGGCGCGAGGAACGCGTTCCAGTGCGCCTCGGTGTTGGCGGTCTCGACCTGGTCACCACCCGAGACGAGCAGCTCGGAGTTGGGGTTGGCCCCCAGCGCGACGTCCAGGGTGTCCTGCCAGCCGGCCTGGTCCTTGGCCGTGTCGCCGGACGAGCCGATCTGCGGGTCGCCGAAGAACAGGAAGTCGTACTCGCCCTCGAAGTCCTGCGTCTTGAAGGAGTACACCGTGGACCAGGCGCCCTCGGCACCGACCCGGTAGGAGTACTGCGTGTTCTCCTGCAGGTTGGTGATCGTGGCGTGCCGGTTGAAGCCGCCACTGGTGGCTATGTTCGCCCCGCCCGCTGCGTCGAAGGTGGCGGCGCCGGCCGGGAACTCGTTGTTGACGAGGTCGGCGGTCGGGGCGACCTGGATCTTCTGGGCGGTGTCGGACGAGGTGTACCAGGTGACGGTGCGCTGGGTCTCGTTGGCGCCCACACCGAGGATGATGCCGGTGGGTGCGGTGGGCTCCGCCGCGACGGCGGCCGATGTCAGGCCACTGCCGAGGGCGAGGGTCAGGCCCAGAAACGCGGCGGTGGCACCTGCGGCCACACGGCGCGGCACAGGCCCCATGGCCTGCGTCGGTCTGCTGGATCTCATCAGTTTCTGTTCCTTTTGCGGACGGATCAGTGCGAAGTGTGGGGTTATCAACCTCCCATCGCTTGGTAAATCACTCGCAAACGCGACCGTTGATTCAGCTGAACATCCGGTCGCTCACCAGCGGCGGAGCATGTTCAGAGGCCGAAGGCGCGTTGGACGAACCAGACCATGCCCATGACGAACACACCGGCGGAGATGGCGCCGGTCGCCCACAGTCCGGCTGTCGGTGTGCGGTGCCGCAACACGGTCAGCACGGGGAACACAACGGCGATGATCGCCAACTGCACGCCCTCGATGCCGATGTTGAACACCAGCAGCGACCACAGCAGGGTCCACGAGAACGCCTGGTGGACTCCCAGCGCGCCGGCGAAGCCCAGGCCGTGGACGAGACCGAAGCAGAACACCACCCCGAGCCTGGCCCAGCCGGCCCGGTCCAGGCTGAAGTGCCCCTCGCCCATGGCCTCCAGGTCGGTGGCATGGCCGCCGCGCCGCCAGAGCCGCCACAGGTACCACCCCGCGACCACCGCGATCGACAGCGCGATGACCGGCTCCACGATCCTGCTGGGCACATCGACGAGCCCCAGGGCGGCCAGCAGCAGTGTCACCGAGTGCGCCAGCGTGAAGCTCGTCGCGGCGAGGACGATCTCGCGCAGCCGCCGTGAGCCGGCGATCAGCGCGAGCAGGAACAGGATGTGGTCGATCCCACTCAGCAGGTGCTCGGCGCCGAGCCGGAAGAACTCCCAGAACCGCTCGTACCAGGCCTGGCTGATCGAGAGCGTCGGATGCGCGGCGTCGAGCGCGCCGCTGCCGGAGTGGCCGTCGACGTCGTACGTGACGATCGTCTTGGTGCCGGTGACATAGGTCTCCGAGTCGGGGAAGAGCCCGCTGCGCAGCTCGTGGTCGCTGCTGTCGTCGGGGCAGGCCCAGGCGAGGGGCAGTGTGGTGTACGGGGCGCCCTCCTCGACGCCCATCGTGAAGGCGCCGTCCTGCTTCGGTGTGCAGGCGGCGCCGTTCGATGTGACCTTGAAGCGCTGGGTGACGTACTTGACGGCGGTGGCGGCGTGCGCGTTGACGGCGGCGGCCATGCGTTCGGTGTCACGGTCGTCGAAGGCGGCGTTGCCGGTCCGGTAGAGGGGGTCGTCGTTCTCGTAATCGGCGGTGGATATGACAAAGAGGTCGTACTCCAGCTTCAGCTCCGTACGCAGCTGACCGTCGTCACCCGCGGTGACGTGGACGTACACGACGGAGGAGAATCCGTGTGCCTGCGCCGACTGACCGATGACACCAAGGCTCAGAAAGGCGATCAGCGCCGTGACGGTGACGACAAGGGCGCGGCGGACTCGTGATGACATGTTGCTCCTCATGGTTGCCAGCGCACGCTCCACGGCACGGATGAACAGCAACGGACCCAACGGCGAACCCTGGAAAAACAAGCGCTCGAACGACAGCTGTGAAGGAAAAAGACAGAAAACGGGATAGCAGGATGGAGGCGCACCATCCGCCACCATTCGGAGGAAGATCGCCTTGCGCCCCTCGCTACGGGCCGTCGCCACGCTGGCCGTGGCCGCGGCCGCCACCCTGGTCACCGGTTGCGGCTCCGGCGACGACTGGTCGGGGCCGCACCCCGAACCCACCTCCGTCGGCACACTCGGCTCCGAGTTCGTCGCCCTCGCGTCCCCGCCGGCCCCCGAGTCCACCACCACACCGCGCCCCGGCTCCTGGGACGGGGTACGGCCGCCGGACGACTACCGCGTCGTGCTGCTGACGGCCGGCCACGACCGCCCCACCAAGGCGCTCGTGAAAGCGGTCGAGAAGTGGGCCGACGACGAGGACGTCGACATGCGGACGGTGGCCGCCGACGACCCGACCGCCCTGGTGGCCAGCGCCAGCAAGGCCCTCACGATGGAACCCGACCTGATCATCAGCGCGGGCAACGACCTCGTCGACCCCCTCGCGATGGTCACCCCGAACCACCTGTCGCAGCAGTTCCTCGTCGTCGGCGCGGAGCTGGCCGAGCCCACCCACAACGTCACGTCGGTGGACTGGACCGGCGCCTCGTTCCGCGGCGAAGGGCTCGGCGCGTCCTCGGCGTACGACCCCGCCTCGTTCACCGCCGCGCGCTGCGCCGCCGCCGTCAGGGCCGGTGTGGCGGCCGTACTCAACAAGCTGACCGGGATCGTGATCTGGCTCGACGCCGTGTGACGGCCATGTGACGTGTGACGACGCGTTCCGCGTGTGCGCACGAGTTGGACGATGGGTCGTCTTATGGTGATGTGATGCGACCTGTACCCTGGTGGGCCTTGCTCTCTTCGGGGACTGCTCCCGTCCTGTTGACCGCCGGCTGGACGATCGCCGGTGCGATCCAGGGGCCCACCTACGACCCCGTCAAGAAGACGATCAGCATCCTGGCGGCCTACGGCGCCCCGGGGTACTGGGTGATGACCTCCGCCGTGCTCGGCCTCGGCACCTGCCATGTGATCACGGCGCTCGGACTGCACCCGGCCGCACCGCTCGGGCGGCTCGCGCTCGCCGCCGGCGGGGTGTGCGCGATCCTGCTGACGGTGTTTCCGGCGCCGCCCAGCGGCGGCTCGTTCCCGCACGGGACGGTGGTCGCCGTGGGCTTCGCCCTGCTCGCCGTATGGCCGGTGCTGGCCGTCGGCCACGGCAATTGGGCGAGCATCAGCGCCTGGAGCGCGCACGGCGGCTGGGCCCACCTCAGCGGTTGGGGCCGGCAGAGCGGTCTCGGCGATCACAACGGTTCGCCGCCGTGGGCGCTGCGGACCCGGGTGGCGGTCGTGGCGAGCGCGCTGATGTGGCTCAGCGGGCTGTGGTTCGTGATCACACTGCAGACGGACGGCCCCGACGGCATCGCCGAGCGGGTCCTGACCACCGCCCAGACCGTGTGGCCGCTGTTCGTCGTCTCGTCGTGCCTCTACCACCCGCACCACGAACGGCAGCCGGCCAAAACCGGGCGCTGGTAGCCGGCGAGCGCGTGCGCAGGGGCGCCGCGCGCGCGTTGTCCCCCGTGCGAGCTACGCGCAGGTGTCCACCGCGCGGTGACGATTCCCGCTGCTCGGATCCGTAGCGTCCTGAGCGTGCCGCGGCGCTCCGGTCGCGGGTCCGGCAAGGGAGTCATCATGCGGGTTGTTTGGCAGCTTGTGGCCGTCGCGGCCGTCTCTTTCCTCGGCGGGCAGGGGCTCGCCGCCGTCCAGGACAGCAACCCCTGGCTCGAACTCGCCATCGGCGCGCTGACGGCCGTGCTCGCGCTGTTCGTCTACGGCTGGGTGGTGGGCCGGACCGAGCGTCGTACCGTCACCGAGGTCGAACTGAGCGGCGCGGGAGCCGCGTTCGGCCGGGGGACGCTGATCGGCGTCGGGGTCTTCGGGGCCGTCGTCGCGAATTTCGCGGCCAACGGGTACTACCACGTCGACGGCGCGGGTTCGGCGCAGGGAGCGGCGGGGCTGCTCGGCTTCATGGCCGCAGCGGCCGTCACGGAGGAACTGCTGTTCCGCGGTGTGCTGTTCCGGATCATCGAGGAGCGCACCGGCACCTGGATCTCGATGGCGCTGACCGGCGTCCTGTTCGGCGCCTACCACCTGGCCAACCCGGACGCGAGCCTGTGGGGCGCCGTCGCCATCGTCTTCGAGGCGGGCGGCATGCTCACCGCCGCGTACATCGCCACCCGCAAGCTGTGGGTGCCGATCGGTCTGCACTTCGGCTGGAACTTCGCCGCGGCCGGCATCTTCAGCACCGAGGTGTCCGGCAACGGCAGCACCCGGGGGCTGCTGGAGTCCACGACGTCGGGCCCGAAGCTCCTCACCGGTGGCGAGTTCGGCCCCGAGGGCAGTGTGTGGGCGATCCTGTTCTGCGTGCTGACGGCGGCCGTCTTCCTGCGGCTCGCCCACAAGCGCGGCACCATCGTGCCCCGCCGCCGCGCCGACCGGGTCGCGAGCCGGGCCGGCGCCGCCGTTACGCTTTCCCGGTGATCGACCTTCGGCGGGTCCCGGAGTTGTGGCGCAAGGTGAGCGTCCCGGTCCGGGACCTCCCGCTCGCCCTGCTGATCCTCGGCACGTCGTTCGTACCGTCGTTCCAGAGCCACGGAACACAGTTCGGCGGGCTGCCGAACCGCTCCTTCGACACCCTGGCGGTCGTGGCGCTCGCCGCCGAATGCCTCCCGCTCGCGCTACGCAGGCGCCGGCCCGCTGTCTCGCTCGCGCTGGTGTCGCTCGGCTTCGCCGTCGACCAACTGCGCGGCTACCACTCCCTGGCGGGTACGGCGCTGCCCGTCGCGCTGCTGAGCGCGGGGTCGCATCTGGAGCGCCATCGCCGTACCACCGTGCTCACCGCCACCGCCGCTTACCTGGCGCTGGTGGCGGGGCTGTGCGCACTCGGCGCGACCGAGGGGCCGGCCGACTTCGTCATGTACTACCTGGCGCTGATCCTGCCGTGGCGCATCGGGATCTGGCTGCGCGACACCCGGGCGGCGGAGGCCGAGCGCCGCAGGCGCGTCGCCCAGGACACCCTCGTCGCCGAACGCACGCGTATCGCGCGGGAGTTGCACGACGTCGTGACCCATCATGTGACGGCCATGGTCGTCCAGGCCGAGGCCGCCCGGTATCTGACGGCGGCACCCGACCGCCTCGACCAGACGCTCACCGCGGTCAGCGACACCGGCCGCAGGGCCATCACCGACCTGCGCCATCTGCTCGACCTGCTCAACCCCGACCACGGCCCGGAGACCAGGGCGCCGACGGTCGGCAGGCTCCTCACCCTCGTGGAACAGGCCCGCCAAGCCGGGCAGCCGGTGGAGTTCACCGAGGAGGGCACACCGGCGGAGTCCGTCGGCAGCGCGGGACTCGTCGCCTACCGGGTCGTACAGGAAGCCCTGACGAACGCGCTCAAGTACGCCCACGGCATCCGCACGTCGGTCCAGGTGCGGCACAGCGAAAGAGAGATCACGGTGGAGGTCAGCACCTTCGGCAGCGGCTCCCGCAGCGCGTCCCCCGGCGGCAGCGGCCGGGGCCTCGCCGGTCTGCGGCAGCGGGTCGACGTGCTGGGCGGCGACTTCAGCGCGGGCGGGCGGACGGGCGGCGGCTTCGTCGTACGGGCCCGGATACCGGCGGGGAGCACGTCATGAGCGGCCAGGCCACCGAGCCGATCCGGGTCCTGGTCTGCGACGACCAGATGCTGGTCCGCACCGGCCTGGTGACGATCATCGACGCGCAGCCCGACCTGGAGGTGGCGGGCGAGTGCGGGGACGGCAGGACCGCCGTCGACCTGGCGTCCCGACTGCGCCCGGACGTCGTGGTGATGGACATCCGCATGCCCGTACTCGACGGCCTGGAGGCCACCCGGCTGCTCGCGGGCGCCGGGGTCGCGGACCCCGTCAAGGTGCTCGTGGTCACCACGTTCAACCTGGACGAGTACGTGTACGAGGCGCTGCGCGCCGGGGCGAGCGGGTTCCTGCTGAAGGACGCGCCCCCGGCCCAACTGCTGCACGGCATCAGGACGGTGGCCACGGGCGCGGCGCTGCTGGACCCCGAGGTGACGCGGCGGCTCGTCGGCAGGTACGCGACGCGCATCCGGCCCGCCGACACCACGCCCGACGACAGCAACCCGCTGACCCCGCGCGAGCTGGAGGTGCTGCGGCTGATCGCGGACGGTTTCTCGAACAGCGAGATAGCCGCCGCGCTCGTGATCAGCCCGGAGACGGTGAAGACGTTCGTGTCACGCATCCTCGCCAAGCTGCAGCTGCGCGACCGGGTGCAGGCCGTGGTCTACGCGTACCGCCATGGCCTGGTGATCTGACAGCGCCGGACAGGCCCACAGGCCCTCAGGCCCCTACGGAGCGACGTTGCGGATGAGCCAATCGTCGTCGTAGCGGTCCCTCGCCGGGTCCACGGTGCTCGCCGGGGTCTCCTCGGTGGTGTCCTCCGGACGGACCCGCTCCGGAAGCTTCCCGAACCGAGCGTGACGAGCCGCCTCGGCGGTGTCTTCAGGCTTCTCTGAGTGCGTCATCTCAACCCCTCTCCGCCGTCATTTTACGCCTTACCTGCCCCGAACGGGCTCTGAGCGCGTACGTCACAACGGCGCGCACCGGCGCCGCGGGGCGGCGTACCCCGAGCGCCGCGCTCAGCGGGCCGTCCAGCAGGGACGCCGCCACGGCGGAGGCGAGCGGGGCCAGGGCGGCCGGCAGGCG
>NZ_JTIY01000001.1:2458487-2466280 GCF_000818175.1 Streptomyces sp. AcH 505 | reverse complement strand
CGCAGCGAGGCCGCCACGATCAGCGCGGCCCGGTCCGCCTCGTCGAGCCCGGCCCGGTCCGCGACCTCGGTCGCCGCGCTGACGACGGCCGGGTCGACCCAGGGCCGCAGGGTCAGCTGGCCGTCACGGATCTCCAGGCCGCGCCTGGCCGTGCGCCACTCCAGGTCGCGGAAGGCCAGCCGCTCGGTCCAGGCGGATGGCGGCGCTTCGAGGGCCAGCCGCTCGTCGGCCAGATACGCCACGTCCCACAGCGGCCGCAGGGCCTGGTAGTCGCGGCGGCGCCGGGTCCAGGCGGCGGACGCCGGGCTGGCGAAGCCCGCGGTGATCAGGGCGGCGCCGAGCGCGGCGAAGACCGGGCCGAGCGCCGTACTGAGCCAGTCCGTGCCGGTGACGCCGGCGGCGGCCGTCGTGATCGCGACGAGCTTGCACAGCACGTATCCGCAGGCGACGACGGCGCCGAGGGCGATCAGCCGGATACCGCGGCGCAGCGGTCCCTCCGGCAGCCGGGCGGCGTGGCCGAGGCAGACCCGGCCGATGTCGATCAGCGCGAACCCGAACCCGGCCTGGTAGAGGACGAGGAACGCGGCGATGAGCCCGCTCGTGGCGAAGGTGGTGTCGAACGTCAGGGGTGTTTCGGGGCGGTGGGCGCCGCCGGTGAGGAACAGCACGGTCATGGCGGCGGCCAGCGCGGCGAACACGGCGAGGCGCTTGCGCACCTGGCGCCACGTGACGGTGGTGGCCGCGTCCCAGATCCCCTCGTCGGGACGGTCCTTGGGCGGGGTCCAGATCCGGGCGAGCGCCACGGCGCCCGCGGAGAAGCCGGTGATGCCCAGGTAGACGAAGAGGGTGGCGAGGTTGCCGCGGTGCGCCGCCCGGTCGATCAGCCGGTAGAGCACGGGCGACGCCACGACGAAGGCGAGGGCGGGCGCCGTGATCGTGAGGGCGACGACGAGCAGCCCGGGGGACGGATCGCGGTACCAGGCGCGGAGTTTGAGCACGGCAACGGCCACGGCCACCGTTCCGATGCCGAGGTAGACGACATTGAACGGTGTGTCGGGTATGTCAGACATGCTGTCCTTTACGGTGCTCCAGCGCGGGCGCGAGCTGGGAGGTCGTACCGGCTCCCGGCGCCAGCATCAGGGCCCGGGTCAACTCGGCCCCCAGGATCTCCGCTTCCTCTTCCGCCGTGCCGTCGTAGTGCGAGCGGCCGAGCACGAGCCGGAGCATGTCGGCGTCGATGGTGGGCAGTTCGACCTCGTCGCCGGGCCCTTCGGGCGCGACCGCCAGATGGCCGCAGAGCAGATGGGCGAGTTCGTGGCAGATGATGTGGGCCCGGTGCAGCCCCGAGGTCTCCTGCTCGAAGTAGATGTAGTCGGTGTCGGCGCGGCGTTCGACGAAACCCGACGGCTCGCCGACCCGCATCCGGCGCGGGACCAGCCGGACGGGCCGCCCGGCCCGCTCGGCGACGACGGCGCACAGCTCCTCGACCGTGCCGAGGCGTGGCAGATCCAACTCCTTGACCATGGCCCGCATTCGGCGGCGGGTACGTCCAAGATCTCGCACGTCATCCCCATCAACCGGCTGCCAGTGCCCCAACCGCGTCCGCCGGTAGTCGCTCACGTCTCGGGCGCGTCGGGCAGCCCGACTGCCTTTCGCAGTTGTTCCACCACGGTGAGGGCAGCGTCCTGCATCTCGGGCGGCAGCCCGGCGGCCCGCATCGCGATGCGCTCAACTTTGGCATCCCGCAGTGTCTCAATTTTCCGCAGGTCCCGCTCGACGGCCTGAGCCGTGGCGGAGTCACTGAAATAATCCAGCGGAATTCCGAAGAATTTGGCGATCTTCACCGCATTCTCCAGGCTTGGCTTCTGGGTGCCTTTACGGAGGTTGCCGATGTATGTACCGCTCAGCCCTGTTCCGTCCGCGATCTCCGTATCGCGCCACGGCCGGCCAAGATCCTTCGGGTAGATCACCGAGATCACTCGCCGGAAGCGGGCGGCGAAGTCCAGCGGATCCGACGCTTCTGCCGCGTCCGGGCGTGGAGAATCGGTGGCCATGTGCCGGATCATAGAACTCTTCCTCCACCGAGGGGGATCCCGCACCCCCGATGATCTACACGATCGTTGCGAATAAACCGGCTAAACGTCACAGAGGGCGTCGAATCGCTACTGCGGATCCGTAAAATAATCAACTTTAGTTGACTTTACCTCGGACCCAAGTGGAGGATCGGCACCTGTGGACGCTGGGCGTCTGCTGCCCCACGGGGGTGGGCAACAGCGCCCGGCGCCAAGGCATTTCGGCTTCCGCTCGGAGGCCGTGCCGCGTCGTGTTCACGCGACCCCCCGACCGGTCGAGGCGTAGCTCCTCCCGGTCCCGCTCCTCCCGCTTCCTCCCGTCACCCGGCCCCGCGCTGCCGGATCCCGCACGTCCGGATCGCTGACGCCCTGTCACGCATTGGATCTTGCAAGGAAAAGTATAGATTCGACAAGGATGCATCAAGTTATTGCGCTCCTATGTCGCTGAGATTACGGTCCACCCTGCGCCGCCAGCCCCGACCTGTGTCAAACACGGCGTAGTCCGGCATTCCGTGCCGAAAGGAGCAGAAGGTGTTCCGTTCCATCCCAGAACCACTCCGAGAGCTACGACGTGTCCTCGTCCTGGTCGTCACGTCGGCGATGGTGGCCGCGGTCGGCCTCATCGCACTGGCGGTCCAGCCGGCGTTCGCCGCGGCGGCGGCCGCCGCGACCGGCGGTGGCGGGGCGAGCCTGCCGTACGCCGAGGTGCAGGCGGAGAACTCCGCCACCAACGGCACCGCGATAGGCCCGAGTTACACGGCCGGACAACTGGCCGACGAAGCGTCGTACCGCAAGGCGGTGACCCTCCAGGGCACCGGGAAGTACGTCACGTTCACCACCCCCGTGGCGACCAACTCCATCGACTTCCGCTACAGCATCCCGGACACCTCGGGCGGTTCGGTGTACAGCGCACCCCTGTCGCTGTACATCAACGGCACCAAGCAGCCGGACTTCAGCCTGACGAACGCATACAGCTGGTACTACGGCAGTTACCCGTTCACCAACTCCCCCGGCAGCAACCCGCACCACTTCTACGACGAGGCGCACCGGCTGCTCCCGACGTCGTACCCGGCGGGCACCACCTTCAAGTTGCAGGTCGACGCGGGCGACACCGCGTCCTCGTACACGATCGACTTCGCCGACTTCGAGCAGGTAGGCGCGGCCCTCCCGCAGCCGTCGGGCTCGGTCTCGGTGACCAGCAAGGGCGCGGACGCGAGCGGCGTCAGCGACTCGACCAGCGCCTTCAACGCCGCCGTCAGCGCGGCGGGTTCGGGCGGCACCGTGTGGATCCCGCCGGGCACGTACAAGATCCCCGGCCACATCAGCGTCAACAACGTGACGGTCGCGGGCGCCGGTATGTGGTACTCGACCGTGACCGGCGCTGCGCCCGGCTTCTACGGCAACTCGGCGCCCAGCCCGAGCACCAACGTCCATCTCAAGGACTTCGCGATCTTCGGCGATGTCCAGGAGCGGGACGACAGTGCCCAGGTCAACGGGATCGGCGGGGCGATGAGCAGCTCCACCGTGTCGAGCCTGTGGATCGACCACATGAAGGTCGGCGCCTGGATGGACGGCCCGATGACGGGGCTGACCTTCAGCGGCATGCGGATCCGCGACACCACGGCCGACGGCATCAACTTCCACGGCGGCGTCACCAACTCGGCCGTCAACAACAGCGAGTTGCGCAACACCGGTGACGACGGCATCGCGACCTGGGCGGACTCCGCCCTCGGCGCCGACGCCAACATCACGATCTCCGACAACACGGTCGAGACGCAGATCCTCGCCAACGGCATCGCGATCTACGGCGGTCACGACAACACCGTCAGCGGCAACCTCGTCCAGGACACCGGGCTCGCCCAGGGCGGCGGCATCCATGTCGGGCAGCGGTTCACCTCGACGCCCGTCGGTACGACCACCATCGCCAACAACACCATGATCCGCGACGGCGGGCTCGACCCGAACTGGCAGTTCGGCGTCGGCGCCCTGTGGTTCGACGGCAGCCAGGGCGCCATCACCGGGCCGATCAACGTGACCAACGCGCTGATCGAGCAGAGCCCGTACGAGGCGGTCCAGTGGGTCGAGGGCACGATCAGCGGGGTCAACCTCAACAACGTGACCATCGCGGGCACCGGCACCTTCGCCCTGCAGGAACAGACGGGCGGAGCGGCGAAGTTCACCAACGTCACGGCGACCGGGGTCGGTGCCTCCTCCCCGGTGTACAGCTGTGAGGGCGGCAACTTCGTGGTGACCGACGGCGGCGGCAACTCCGGCATCAGCGGGACGCCGATCTGCGGTCCGTGGCCCGCGCCGGTCTTCCCGCCGTACCCGGCCGAAGGCGTGACGGCCACCCCGAGCGCGCTGAACTTCGGTTCGGTCGCGACCGGTTCGACCAGCACGGCGCAGACGGTGACGGTCTCCAACCCGACCAGTTCGGCCGCCAGTGTCTCCTCGGTCGCCGCTTCGGGCGACTTCACCCAGACCAACATGTGCGGCTCGTCCATCGCCGCGCACGGCTCGTGCGCCGTCAGCGTGAAGTTCGCCCCGACGGCGACCGGCACCCGCAGTGGCACCCTGACGGTCAACGCCGGCGGGAACAACAACACGGTCACCCTGTCCGGCACCGGCACAGCGCCGGGCCCGGTGCTGGGTGCCACCCCGGGCGGGCTCTCCTTCGCCGCGACGGTGGTCGGCTCGTCGGCCACGGCGCAGACGGTGACGGTCACCAACTCCGGCACCACATCGGCGACCGTCTCGAACGTCGCCGTCACCGGTGACTTCAGCCAGACCAACAACTGCTCCACCGTGGCGGTCGGCGCTTCCTGCGCCGTGACCGTCGGGTTCAAACCGACGGCGGGCGGCTCGCGTGCGGGCACCCTGACCGTCACCAGCAACGCCAACAACAGCCCGACCACCGTCGGACTGAGCGGCAGCGGCATCGACAGCTCCACCAACATCGCGGCAGGGCAGCCCGCTTCGGCGAGCTCCAGCAGCAGCCCGTACGTGCCGGCGAACCTCACCGACCCGGACGCCTCGACGTACTGGGAGAGCAGCGGTTCGCTCCCGCAGTGGGCCCAGGTCGACCTCGGCAAGAACTACAGCGTCGGCAAGGTCGTCCTCAAGCTGCCGCCGGCCGCCGCCTGGTCCGCCCGTACCGAGACCCTGTCGGTGCAGGGGTCGACGGACGGCTCGTCCTTCTCCACGATCGCGGGATCCGCCGGGCACCTCTTCGACCCGAGCGCCAACAACAACACGGTCACCATCCCGTTCAGCGCCACCACCGCCCGCTATCTGCGGGTCAACATCAGCGCCAACACCGGCTGGGCAGCGGCCCAGTTGTCCGACTTCGAGGTGTTCCCCAGCGGCAGCGGCGGTACGTCCACACCGGCGACGCTGACGACGGGGCCCTCCTCGCTCACCTTCGCGAGCCAGGCACCCGGCACCACCAGCGCGGCGCAGACAGTCACCGTCAGCAACACCGGAACGGCGGCAGCTGCCGTCTCCTCCGTCGTCGCTTCGGGTGACTTCACGCAGACCAACACCTGCGGCTCGTCCATCGCCGCCGGCGGCACCTGCTCGGTCGCCGTCAAGTTCACCCCGACAGCGGCGGGCACCCGCACCGGCGCCCTCACCGTCACCAGCAACGCGTCGAACAGCCCCACCACCGTGGCGCTGACCGGCACCGGCACCGGCACGGTCAGCACCAACCTGGCCGCCGGCAAGGCCACCACCGAGTCCAGCCACAGCGACGTCTACCCGTCGTCGAACGTGACGGACAACAACCAGAGCACCTACTGGGAGAGCGCCAACAACGCGTTCCCGCAGTGGGCGCAGGTGAATCTCGGCTCGGCACAGAGCGCGAGTCGCGTCGTACTCGAACTCCCCGCCGGCTGGGGAGCCCGTAACCAGACGCTGACCCTGTCGGGCAGCACCGACGGCACCACCTTCACCACCGTCAAGGCCTCGGCCACCTACTCCTTCAACCCGACCACCGACAACAAGGTGACCATCACCTTCCCTGCCACCACCCAGCGCTACTTCCGGGTGACGATCACGGCCAACACCGAATGGCCGGCGGGACAGCTGTCGGAGTTCCAGGTCTGGAACAACTGATCCGACGCGCTCCACACCCGCCGCCGTACGCACCCGACCTTTTGCTACCCTTCGTCGCCAATCAGTTACCTTGCGTGACGAGCGGGAGCGTGTATGAAGGTCGTCTGTGTCGGCGGCGGGCCCGCCGGTCTGTACTTCTCGATCCTGATGAAGCGACAGGACCCGTCCCACGACATCACCGTCCACGAACGGAACCCGGCCGGCTCCACCTACGGCTGGGGCGTCACCTACTGGGCGGGGCTCATCGAGAAACTCCACGTCCACGACCCCGAGTCGGCGCGCACCATCGGCGAGCACTCGGTCCGCTGGAGTGACGGCGTCGCCCATGTCGGCGGCGTCAGGACCGTCCACCACGGCGACGAGGGCTTCGGCATCAGCCGCCGCAAGCTGCTCGACATCCTCGCCGAACGGGCCAGGGCCCTCGGCGTGCGGGTCGAGTTCGAGAGCGAGATCACCGACCTCGCGCAACTGCCCGACGCCGATCTGGTGGTGGCGGGCGACGGCGTCAACAGCGCACTGCGCGAGCAGCACGCCGCGCACTTCGGCCCCGCCGCCGCACCCGGCCGCAACGTCTACAGCTGGCTCGGCACCACCAAGGTCTTCGACTCCTTCACCTTCGCCTTCGTCGAGACCCCGCACGGCTGGATCTGGTGCTACGGCTACGGGTTCGACGCCGACCGGAGCACCTTCATCGTCGAGTGCTCCCCGGCCACCTGGGCCGGCCTCGGGCTGGACCGGGCGACCGAGGCCGAAGGCCTCGCCGTACTGGAGGAGCTGTTCGCCGAACCCCTCGAAGGGCACCGGCTGATCGGGCGGGAGCACGCCGACGGTACGGCGCAGTGGCTCACGTTCCGCACGCTCACCAACCGGGCGTGGTCGCACGGCCGTCTCGTGCTGCTCGGCGACGCCGCCCACACCACCCACTACTCGATCGGCGCCGGCACGACCCTCGCGCTGGAGGATGCCATCGCCCTGGCGGACGCGCTGCGCGACAGCGGGCCGGGGAGCGGCGGCCCGGGGAGCAGCGGCCCGGGTGGCGCGGCCGAACTACCGTCAGCGCTCGCCCGGTACGAGCGGGAGCGGCGCGCCGCCCTGCTCTCCGTACAGAGCGCGGCCCGCTACAGCGCCCAGTGGTACGAGAACCTGCCCCGCTACCTCGGCCTCCCGCCCCGGCAGATGTTCGCGCTGCTCGGCCAGCGGCACTCCCCGCTGCTGCCGCACCTGCCGCCGCGGCTGTACTACCGACTCGACCAACTGGCAGGTCGGTTGGGCCCGCTGCGCACACTCAAGCGCTGGCTCGGCCCGCGGCTGGCGCGGACCGTGCACGCCCGGCGGGCGATCCCGGCGAGCCGGCAGCCGATGGCGGAGCAGCCCGCCGAGGTGTCGCGCGCCGACTGAGCCGAAGCCGCCGAACTCGGTGGCTGTGCCAAGGGTCTTGACTCCCGTCCTGGTCTAGTCCAATCTCGGGGGCGCGCCGTCAAGGCGTCTGCCTTGATGGCGTCCCCCCACTGTCATCGAGAGGACAAGATCATGCGTCGACGTACCCCCACCACGTCACGCCGGACGATCGCCACGTCCCGCACCGCCGCGCGGCTGGCCGCGGCGGCG
>NZ_JTIY01000001.1:2454772-2458327 GCF_000818175.1 Streptomyces sp. AcH 505 | reverse complement strand
GCCCCCGCTTCCGTACGGCCGGACGCGGCGGCAAGCTTCGCCCCGTACACCGACATGTCCAACTCGCAGGAAGGCCTGCTGGACACCGCGATAACCCAGCACGGTGTGCGGACCTTCACCGCCGGATTCGTCATCGGCTCGGGCTGCAACCAGATCTGGGGAGACACGCTGCCCGTCGGCGACGATTCCTTCACCGACCCGCTCATCGAGAAGGCCCAGTCCGAGGGCGCCTCCGTCATCGTCTCCTCGGGCGGCGCCGCAGGGCTGCCGCTCGCCTGGAGCTGTACGGACCAGAGCGCGATCACCGCCGGCTACCAGAAGATCATCGACTCGTACCACCCCAGCTCCCTGGACTTCGACATCGAGGGCGGGGCCATCGCCGACACCGCGGCCGCCACCCGCAACATGACGGCGATGAAGAGCCTCAAGGACGCCAACCCCGGTCTGACGTTCTCGGTCACCCTGCCCGTACTGCCGGACGGACTGACCGCGGACGGCGTCAACATCATCAAGGCCGCCAAGGACGCGGGCGTCAAGATCGACGTCGTGAACATCATGACGATGGACTACTACCAGGGCTCCCAGGACATGGGGCAGGCCGCGATCAGCGCCGCGACCAGCACCCTCGCCCAACTCCGGTCCGTCGATGCGAGCTACGGCTACGGCAACCTCGGGATCACCCCGATGATCGGGGTCAACGACGACGGTTCGGTCTTCACCACGGACAACGCGTCCACGGTCAAGGACTGGGCATCGGCCAACGGCGTGGGACGGCTGTCGTACTGGTCGATCAACCGCGACCAGTCCTGCGGCCCCGGATCGGTCGGCGCCGCCGCATCGCCCACGTGCAGTGGCGTCTCGCAGAACCAGCTGGCCTTCACCGACATCTTCGGCTCCTGACCGACCGCTGATCAGCACCTGACCGACACGAGACCCGCGCCACTCCTGGCCCCGTTCCACCCGCCCGCACCCGGCGCATAGGGTCGGTGGGGCCGGGAGCGGCGCGGTCCGCCTCCCCTGGCACCAGCCCTACCAGGAGGAAGCACTGTGAACGAGCCGGCCCCGACCCCCGTGCAGAAGGAGATCGCCCGCGATCTCCAGGTGTCCGAGACCTTCGACGCCGATCGGGAGATCGAGCGCCGGGTGGCCTTCCTCACCGAGCGGCTGACGGCGACGGGGCTGCGCGCACTGGTCCTGGGGATCAGCGGTGGCGTGGACTCGACGACGACCGGCAGGCTCTGCCAGCTCGCCGTGGAGCGGGCGCGGAAGGCGGGCCACGACGCCACGTTCTTCGCCATGCGGCTGCCGTACGGGGTCCAGGCCGACGAGCACGACGCACAGCTCGCCGTGCGGTTCATCCGTCCCGACCGGCTGCTGACCGTGGACGTACGGCCCGCCAGCGACGCGGCGCTCGATGCCTGCCTGGCCGCCGACGTGGCGTTCCGCGACGCGGGTCACCAGGACTTCGTGCAGGGCAACATCAAGGCGCGGCAGCGCATGGTCGCGCAGTACGCGGTGGCGGGCGCGCACGACGGACTGGTCGTGGGCACCGACCACGCGGCCGAGGCGGTCTCGGGCTTCTTCACCAAGTTCGGCGACGGCGCCGCCGACGTCGTACCGCTCACCGGTCTGACCAAGCGCCGGGTACGGGCGCTGGCCGCACGGCTCGGCGCCCCCGACGAGCTGGTGCACAAGATTCCCACGGCCGACCTGGAGACCCTCACCCCCGGCAAGGCCGACGAGGACGCGCTCGGTGTGACGTACGAGCAGATCGACGACTTCCTGGAGGGCAAGGAGGTGAGCGAGGCGGCTTACGAGTCGATCGTGCGCCGCTACCGTCTCACCGAGCACAAGCGCCAGTTGCCGATCGCCCCGGCCCAGGCGGATTCGGGCGTGTGACCGCCTCAGCCGCGGATTCGGGCGGGTGACCGCCTCACACGCGGCGGCTCAGCCTTCGACCGTACGGGCGAGGATGCCGAGCGTGGCGCGCAGGCCGGCCTCGGGGATGACGGGGAAGATGCCCGCCTCCCGGTATCGCTCGGCGATCTGGCTCCAGTCGTAGTACGACGTCACGAGCGTCCCGGTGGTGCTGGGTTCGAGCCGGTAGCCGTAGAGATGGCGGATCGGCGGCTGGATCGTGCCGGAGATGGTCCACTCGATCGCCGCGTCCTGCTCGAAGCGGGTGATGATCACCGTGACGTCGTACTTGCCCATCGGGAGGTCGTTCAGCGACTCGCGGTCCATGTGCACGACGAACTCGTCGCCCGCCTTCCCGACCCGCTCGCCCTCGGCGGACTGAAGCATGCCGGAGCTGTCGATCGACACGTGCCCGGTGGGTTCGCACAGCACGTCGAAGACCTTCGCGGGAGCCGCCGCGATCTCCCGCCGGACCTCAAATCGCTCATTCGTCATGGTCACCACCCTCGCATGCGCGCCGGTCGCCGCCCGAGGCTCCCCGCCCGGCTGCCTACCCGGCTGCCTACCCGGCTGCCTACCCGGCTGCCTACCCGGCTACTTGCTCGGCTACTTGCTCAGCACGTTCGCGAGAATGATCAGCAGCCCCAGCAGCACATCCACCCCGCCGACCCGGCAGGCGGCGAACCGGCCGCGCTTGGCCACCCGCGCCGACCAGAAGCCCCAGCCGAAGAGCGCGACCACGTTGATGACCAGCGCCACCTCGATCCCGACGTCCTCGCTCCACCAGCCGATGAACGCGCCGAGCAGCGCGGCCACGGTCGGCAGCACGGCCGCCACCAGCGGCCACTCGGTCAGCACGGACCGTACGGTGTCGGCGGTGGCCTTCCGGCCGGCGGGCGCGCGGTGCGCGATGGCGTGGGCGTAGCCGTGCGCCGCCGCCGATGCGACGGCGGCGAGCAGCACCCAGACGGCGTCGTACCCGGGGTCGGCGGGACCCTCGTCATGGCCGAGAGCCGCCGCCAGCGCGCTGGCGAGCACCGTGCCGTACACACCGCCGAACAGCAGGCGCTGCAACGGCTCGTCGCGCCGGCCCGGCTCTTCGACGGGGGCGGAGCTGTCGTCGGTCAGGGGACTGGCGGGCACGGCGCCACCTCTCGGAGCGGAGCAGGTCGAAGGGACGGCAAGCGGACGGCCGACAAACGGACCGCCGGGAAGCGGACGGCCGACAAGCGTCGGCTGCGAAAGATGTAACAGCACGTCAGGCCGATCTCTCCGGACCGACGCCGAAGGCGGCGGGCGCGTGCAGCATGGACATGCCATTACCGGCGTGGGATTCTGACGGCGGCACAGACCGTGCGGGTGGTACGCCGACAACGTTGTCCACCCCGTTCAACCCGGCGCACCCACACGGCCTTACGTACTCACCCCCCACCCGGGGAGGACGTACCTCTCCGGAGAGTAGGAGCTGCCTCCATGAGACGCGCCGCCATCCTGTTCGGCTCACTCGCACTCGCCGCCACCGGCTGTCTGATCGGCACCGCCCAAGCGGCACCCGCGCCCGCCCCCACCGGCTCGCACAGCACCTCCGTCTCCGCCGCCGACCAGCGTGCGGCGATCCGGTTCTGGACCGCCGACCGG
>NZ_JTIY01000001.1:2453371-2454737 GCF_000818175.1 Streptomyces sp. AcH 505 | reverse complement strand
CGGCGCCGTCGCCCGCCGGTCACGCGTCCGCCGCCGTGTCCCGGCCGCTCACCGAAGTACCGCCGGTCGCCGCGCCCGCCGAGGCGGCCGTACGGTCGGCGAAGTCCGTCGCGGCCTCGGCGCCGACCGCCTGGACCGGCGGCGGACTGATCAGCACCACGGCGGGCAAGGTGTTCTTCCAGCGCGCCGACGGCGGCACGTTCACCTGCTCGGCCACCGTCGCCAACAGCGACAACAAGTCCGTCGTCCTGACCGCAGGACACTGCGTGGTCGACGCGGGCACCGGCGAGGTCTACCGGAACTGGGTCTTCATCCCCGGCTACGCCAACGGCAACCGGCCGTTCGGCACGTTCACCGCCACCCAGCTCTTCCACCTCGACCAGTACGTCTCCACGGGCGGCAACGCCAACTGGGACTTCGCCTTCGCCCGGGTCGGACAGGTCGACGGACGCTCGCTCGTCGACACCGTCGGCGCGCAGGGCATCGCGTTCAACTCGGCCACGGGCCGGCATGTGCACTCCTTCGGCTACGGCGGCTCCGCCGAGGAGGGCAGCGGCGAGCGGCTGAACCACTGCGAGGGCGACGAGTTCATCGACGGCGGCCGGCCGGGCTCCACGATGTGGGGCATCGACTGCGTACAGAGCGGCGGATCGAGCGGAGGCGGCTTCCTGGCCGACTTCGACACCGCTGCGGGCGCGGGCGCCCTCGTCGGCAACATCAGCGTCAGCGCCGGGGCGAACGAGTACCACCCGACCCTGGGCAACGAGGCGCTCGACGTCTACCGGCAGGCCGGCGCCGTCTGACCGCCGGACCTGCTGACAGGCGCTAGGAGCAAGCAGCCGCAATCCGGGCATACGGCCCGGAGTGCCGGGTAGGGAGGGCGGACGGTGCACCCCGTACCGTCGGGGTGCACCGCCGCCCGTCCCTTCCCCGTCCGCTCCCAGGAGGCGCAGTGAAATTCGGCATCTCGACCTTCATCACCGATCAGGGCATCGCGCCTGCCGCCCTGGCCCGCGCGATCGAGGAACGCGGCTTCGACTCGCTGCTCATCGCCGAGCACTCCCACATCCCGGCCAGCCGCAGGACCCCCTACCCCAACGGTGGCGAGCTGCCGGAGAAGTACTACCGCACCCTCGACCCCTTCGTCGCGCTGGCCGCTGCCGCCAGCGTCACCGACCGGATCCTGCTGGGCACGGGCATCGCTCTGGTGGCGCAGCGGGACCCGATCCACACGGCGAAGGAGGTCGCCTCGCTCGACGTCGTGTCGGCGGGGCGCGCCGTGTTCGGCGTCGGCGTCGGCTGGAACCGCGAGGAGATGGAGAACCACGGCACGGACCCCACGAGCCGTGGCCGGCTGGTGAACGAG
>NZ_JTIY01000001.1:2442434-2453150 GCF_000818175.1 Streptomyces sp. AcH 505 | reverse complement strand
TGGCCGCCATCCGCAAGCTGTGGACGGAGGAGAAGGCCGAGTTCCACGGCGAGTTCGTGGACTTCGACCCGGTGTACGCCTGGCCCAAGCCGGTACGGCGGCCGCACCCGCCGATCTACGTCGGCGGCGGCCCCGCCGCTTTCCCGCGCGTCGCCGAGTTCGGGGACGCCTGGCTCGCCAACTCCGTACCGCCCGCCGACCTCGGCGCGCAGATCGAGCGGATGCGCGAGACGGCGGGCCGCGAGGTGCCGGTGACGGTCTTCGACACCACGTACGAGCCCGAGGACATCGCCGCCTACCGCCAACTCGGTGTGGAGCGGCTGCTGTTCGAACTCCAGCCGCGCCCCGAGGACGAGACGCTGTCACAGCTGGACGAGATGGCGGCGGTCGCCGCTGCCGACGCCCTGTGATCTGCGGGTGCCGACACTGACGAGCGCGCGGGCCAGGGGCCTGCTCGCGGCGAGCCGCGTGCTGCGCCTCGCCACCGCCGACGCCGCGGGCCGCCCGCATCTGGTGCCCGTCGTCTTCGCCCTGTCCGGCGACACACTGGTGCTGGCGGTCGACCACAAGCCGAAGCGCACCACCCGGCTGAAGCGGCTCGCCAACATCGCCGTCAATCCGGCCGTGTGCCTGCTCGCCGACGGCTACGACGAGGACTGGGACCGGCTGTGGTGGGCCCGCGCCGACGGCCGGGCCCGGGAGCTGCCGCCGGCGTCCGAGAGCGCCGTGTCGGCGGGGCACGTGGCTCTGCTGGTGGCCAAGTACCCACGGCAGTACGCGAACCGGCCGCCGGCCGGGCCGGTGGTGGAGGTCGCGGTCAGCGGCTGGAGCGGCTGGACGGCGGCCGAGGCGGACTGATCCCCGGCGTCCGGCCGCCCGCCCGGCCGCTCAGCCGTCGGTGAGCCGGTGCAGGCGTACGTCGCTCAACTCCGGCCCCGTCGAGGGCGTCGTCGCCACCTCCGCCGTCAGATACGTGCGGTACGGCTGACGGCGCCGGTCCGTCGGGGAGCCGGGATTGAGCAACCGCAGCCGCCCGTCGTCGGCGTACGAGTCCCACGGGATGTGGCTGTGCCCGAACACCAGCACGTCCAGATCGGGGAACCGCTCGGCGCAGCGCCGCTCCCGCCCCTGTGCCGGTCCGGTCTCGTGGACGACACCGAAGCGGAGCCCGCCCAGCGTCACGGACGCCACCTCGGGCAGCCGCGCCCGCAGTTCGGCACCGTCGTTGTTGCCGTACACCCCGACCAGCCGCGCGGACCGCTCCTCCAGCAGATCCAGGGTGTCGGTGTCCACCCAGTCCCCCGCGTGCATGACCACATCGGCCCGCGGAATGGCGTCGAGCAGCTCGGCGGGCAGCCGTTTGGCCCGCTTGGGGAGATGGGTGTCGGACATGATCAGCAGCCGCATGTACGCACCCTAGTGAGTACGGCGGGTCAGGGCCGGTCAGTCCGACGGCAACAGGCCGTGCCGCATGGCCGTCGTGACGGCCGACCGGTGCGCCGCCGCGCAGCCGGGACAGCAGTGTCGTGGCGACCGAAGGGGCGAGCACCGTCTCCCTACGACGGATGCGCCTGCCTGGGCGGCGGCGACGGCCAGCCGTGCGTCAGAAACCATGGCCGCAGACTAGTCCGGCAGCCATGCCCTACGGCTTCCGCACCACCAGCAGGCACCCTTGCAGGAACCGCTCGCCCTCCCCGGGCGCCCGCACCAGCCGGAACACCTCCACCAGACCGTGCGGGCCGAGCAGTTCGGCCAGCCGCCCGGCCGACCAGCGGTAGCCGGTGGCGACTGCGTGGTCGAACTCCTGGGGCTGCTCGGACGTTTCGTCGTCGGCGTGGAAGAAGCCGAGCAGCAGATGGCCGCCCGGGGCCAGCACCCGCCCGAACTCGGCGAAGATCAGGGGAAGTTCCCCGGGCGGGGTGTGAATGACCGAGTACCAGGCGACGATGCCGCCGAGCGCGCCGTCCTGGAGATCCAGCGCGGTCATGGTCCCCTCGTCGAACCGCAGCTCGGGATGCGCCTCCCGGGCCAGCGCGACCATGGCGGGCGACAGGTCGATCCCGAACACATCGAGCCCGAGATCCCGCAGATACCCGCTCAGCCGCCCAGGCCCGCACCCCAGATCGGCGACGGGCCCGCCGCCTCCGGCCAGCACGAACTCGGCGAAGGCGCCGAGCATGGCCCGGTCCAGCGTCGCGCCGGCCAGGGCGTCGCGGAAGAGCGTGGCGTAGCGGCCGGCGGCGGCGTCGTAGGAATCGCGGGTGGTGAGCAGATGGCGGGCGTCGGTCATGCCGCGGGCTTCCATTCCTTGACGAGAAGACCGAGCAGCACCTCGTCCAGGAACTCGCCCATCACCCAGGCCGAGGAGCGCAGCACGCCCTCACGGACGAATCCGTTGCGCTCGGCGGAGCGGAGCATCGCGGTGTTGTCCGACAGGGTCTCGATCTGCAGCCGCTGCATGCCGCGGACGACGAACCCGTACTGGCACAGCACCCCGACCGCGTCGGTGCCGTAGCCCTTGCCGCGGGCGGACGGCAGCAGTCCGAGCCCGACGTGCGCGTACCGGTTGTGGTTGTCGATGCCCCACAGCGACGCGGCGCCGAGCAGCGCGCCCCCGTCCAGCGCCACGATGGAGAAGGGGACGTTCCCCTGGTCCTCGTCGTCCACCACCGCGGGCGACGCCTTCGACCCGGGCGTGACCGGCCGCCACGGCCGCCCCTCGGCCCGCGCGGCGTTGACCACGTCGTCGTAGAGCTGGGTCTCAAGGACCGGGATGTCGTCGTCGTGCCGGGCCCGGAGCCCGACCTTGTCGCCCATTAGCATGCACGCTTCCTATCCGACCGAGCTGACCTGCGGCAACCGAATTGGTGTCGGCCCGGCGGAGGTGCGCGCAGCCGCGCGGCGTTTATGAGTATTGGCTTAAGGCTCGCGTGGAAAACTGGATCCCGGGCATGGGCTCGAAGTGGAAGGTATCTCTCCAGCACACTCCGGAAGAGCCGCCGAAGGCTCCGTACTCGCCCCGCCGCGGCCGGTGGCCACCGCGCCGCCGCCCGTCGCCGGGGGCCGGGGCTATCCCTCCGCGCTGCGGGGGCGCGGGCGGGTCGGCGGGGTCGACGGGTTGCGGACGCTGGCCGTTCTGCTGGTCATCGTCTACCACCAGGAGCCGGAGCTGCTGCCCGGCGGCGCCCTCGGGGTCGATGTCTTCTTCACGATCAGCGGATTCGTCATCACCCGGCTCCTCGTCGCCGAGTTCGCACGTACGGGCGACATCGCCATGCGGCCGTTCTACTGGCGGCGCTGGATCCGGCTCGTCCCCGCGCTGCTGACGCTCTGCGTGGTGTGCGCGGTGCTCGCCTTCACCGGGCTGCCCGGTTTCGACGGCGCGTGGGCGTCGATCGCCCTGTCGGCGACCTTCCTCGTCAACATCGTCCGGGCGGTGCAGCCCGGGCTCTACTCCGACAGCACCTCGCTGCTCGCGCACAACTGGTCGCTCGGGGTCGAGGAGCAGTTCTACCTGCTGTGGCCGCCGCTGCTGCGGGTGCTGCTCGGCAAGGTCAGACCCCGTACCGTGCTGCTCTGGACGCTGACCCTGTGTCTGCTGCCCGTGGTGTGGCGGTGGGAGCTGTGGAGTCCGACGGCGGCGCACCGCATCTACAACGGCACCGACACCCGCGCCGACCAACTGCTGGCCGGCGCGCTGCTGGCTGTGGTGGTGGCCCGGCTGCACGCCGAGGACCGGCGCCTCGTCGCGCTGCGGAAGTGGTCCGCGCGGCTGGCCTGGCCGGCGCTGGCGGTGCTGGGGCTGATCGTCTGGCAGATCCCGATGACCAGCGCGAACGGCTGGACGCAGGCCTGGTACACGGTCGGTTTCCTGGTGACGGCGGTCCTGTCGGCGACGGTGGTCGCCTCGCTGGAACTCCAGCCGCGCTCCTGGCTGTCCCGGGGCCTCTCCCTCGCGCCCGTCGCCTGGGTCGGCCGCAATCTCAGCTACGGGCTCTACCTCTGGCACTACCCGCTCGGCCGGCTCCTGCACGACCTCGGCGTCCGCGACACCTGGCTGCTGTACGCCACCCTGGCCGCGAGCTTCGCCGCGGCGACGGCCTCCCACTACCTCGTCGAGCGTCCGCTGACCCGGCGGCACAGCAGGCGCGCGAAGGCCGCGGTCGTCCGTCCGGTACCGGCGACAGCCCAGTAGCCGGCACCGGGAGCGCGGTCAGTACCGGTGCAGGTCGCGGCGGGCCGCCATGAGGATCTTCTTCGTGTTGGACGCCGACTCGGCCAGCGCGACCATGCGGTCCATGGCCTCCTTGTGCTCGCTGACCTCGTTCACCTCGTCGAGGTAGAGCGCACCGGTCAGATACTCGATGTACACCATGTCGGGGACTTCGGGAACGTCGAAGCGGAACAGGACGAACGGGCTGTACGTACCCGGATGGTGGCCCGCGGCCAGCTCGGCGATCTGGAGCGTCACGTTCGGCAGCTCCGTCGCCTCCAGCAGCTGCTCCACCTGCGCGCGCATGATGTCGGGTGACGAGCCGACAGGTCTGCGCAGCACCGTCTCGTCCATCACCACCCAGAACGTCGGCGGGTTCTCCTCGCGCGTCAGCAGCGCCTGGCGCTCCAGTCGCAGCGCGACCGTACGGTCGATACGTCCCGGATTGGCCCGCCCCACCTCACCGCTGGTGAGGATCGCGCGGGCGTACGCCTCGGTCTGCAGCAGGCCGGGCACGAAGTGCGGCTCGTAGCAGCGGATCGTCTTCGCCGCCTCTTCGAGGCTGACGTAACCGCTGAACCAGTCCGGCAGCACGTCGTGGAAGCGCTGCCACCAGCCTGGCTTGTTCGCCTCGTCCGTCATCTGCAGAAACGCGCTGACGTCCGCGTCCGGAACCCCGTAGGCGGGCAGCAGGATCTGCAGGTACGGAATCTTCAGCGCGACCTCGGCCATCTCCATGCGCCGGACCGTCGCGGCCGTCACATGCAGCAGTTTCGCGGCCTGCTCACGGGTGAGACCCGCCTTGTCCCGCAGGGCGCGAAGCTGCCTGCTGAGTACGAGTTGACCTATTGTCGGGGCCGATCTGGCTTCGCTCACACCCCACCCCCCAGCACCGCCATGGCCGCAGTCTGCCATAGGGAGATCAACACGAACCCTCTGTTGTCGGTGGTTCTTGAATTGTGAACCGAAACGAGTCGAGTAAGCGCTTTCAAGCCATTTGGAATATGCCATGGTCACACCGGTGACGATCAGCGCGTCGCCGGGTCGTGCCAACTGGTGGGACCATGCACCCACACCTACGCAACTCCGCAACTCGGCACCGGCAGAGGAGCTTCCGTGGATCGCGACACGAACACCGACGACGAGCAGCGGCTGCGCGGGGCGCTGCTCAGCCGGATCAGCAGTGAGATCGCCGACAAGGGCTGGGCGCGCTGCCCCGCCTCCACCCCCGAGGAGCGCACGCTGCTGCGCGAGGTCGGCCGGGCGCTGAGCGAACGATGGGGCCGGGTGGTCCAGGTGGAGGCGGAAGACGCCTGTTCCATGCTCTTCCGGGACCTACCGGGGTGAGTGACACCCTTCCGGGGTGAGTCAGGCACCGGTACGGACAAGTCGGGCATCGGTACGGACAAAGAGCGGCGGCACAGGACACCAAAGTGAACCTCCGGCGTCAGGAGAGGTACCTTCCAGTGACCGGTTGATGGATGAGGCCGATAGAATCAGCCTCTGCCGTTATCGAGAGCTGGAGTGATCTGGAGTGACGCGACCGCGTGTGGGTGTGGCGGTACTGACCATGGGGACCCGGCCCGTCGAGCTGAGGGCACTGCTGGACTCCGTGGCCAAGCAGCGTGAGTCCGCGCACCGGATCGTGGTCGTCGGCAACGGCGCCCCGCTGCCCGAGCTGCCCGAGGGCGTCGTCGGTGTGGAACTCCCGTCGAACCTCGGCGTCACCGGCGGGCGCAACGTGGCCATGCGCACGCTCCAGGAGGCCGGTGACATCGACATCCTGGTCGACCTCGACGACGACGGCCTGCTCATCGAGGCCGACGTGATCACCCGGGTCGCCGATCTGTACGAGGCGGACCCGAAGCTCGGCATCGTCAGCTTCCGCATCGCGGACGAGACCGGATTCACCCAGCGGCGGCACGTCCCCCGGCTGCGCGCCGACGACCCGATGCGCGGCGGCGAGGTGACCACCTTCCTCGGCGGCGGGCACGCCCTGTCCATGCCGATGCTGGAGCAGACCGGCGGCTGGCCCGAGGAGTTCTTCCTCACCCACGAGGAGACGGACCTCGCCTGGCGCGCGCTCGACGCCGGCTGGACGATCCGGTACGTGCCCGAGCTGGTGCTCCAGCACCCGCGTACGTCCCCCGCGCGGCATGCCGAGTTCTACCGGATGACCGCCCGCAACCGCGTATGGCTGGCGCGGCGCCATCTGCCCGCCCTGCTCGTGCCGCTCTACCTCGGTACGTGGATCCTGCTGACGGTGGCCCGCACGCGCTCGCTCAGCGGGCTGCGCGCCTGGTTCGGCGGCTTCTTCGAAGGCGTACGGACGGCGTGCGGCGCGCGCCGGCCGATGCACTGGCGCACGGTCCGGCGGATGACGGCCCTGGGCCGACCCCCCGTCATCTGACGCTCGGCCGGGCGGACTTGTTGCCTGTGGGCCGCTGAGGTTAGGTTTCCCTCACCTTGCCCGGAAGGTCTCCGGGTGACTTCGGGGAGGCCGCTACACGTGTCCACGACCACGTCCAGAACCTTCACCCGCCGGATCACCGTCGCAGCGGCCGCCACCGCGTTCGCCGTCTCCCTCGCCGCGTGCGGCAGCGACGACCACGAGCAGGCGGACGGCGGCAGCGCGTCGGACGGCGCGGGAGCGGCCGGTACGCACACGCTGTCCACGGTGATGGGCGACGTGAAGGTCGGCAACGCCCCGAAGCGCGTGGTCGTGCTCGACACCGACGCGCTGGACTCGGCCGTCACGCTCGGCGTCACCCCCGTCGGCGCCACGACCGTCGTCGACAAGGCGCCCGTCTCCACCTATCTGCCGGCCGCCGCCGTCAAGGGCGTCAAGCCCGTCGGGCTGATCGGCGCGCCCAACCTCGAAGCCGTCGCCGCGCTGAAGCCGGACCTCATCCTGAGCAGCAAGGTGCGCGACGAGAAGAGCTATCCGGCGCTGTCGCAGATCGCCCCGACGGTCTTCACCGACACCACCGGCCCGACCTGGCGCGAGAACTTCGACCTGCACGCGGACGCGCTCGGCAAGAAGAACGAGGCGGCCAAGGTCGTCGCCGACTACACCGCCCACGCGGGGCGGGTGACGGACGCGCTCGGCGGCGCCGCGAAGGCGAGGCGGACCACCTTCGGCTTCGTACGGTTCGTGGAGGGCGCCGACACCCGGCTCTACCTCAACGACACCTTTGTCGGCTCCGTCTTCAAGGACCTCCAGGTCGGCAGGCCCGCCAACCAGGACAAGGACGGCTTCTCGCTCGACGTCAGCCCCGAGCAGATCGACCAGGCCGACGCGGGCGTCATCTTCTACTCTGCCTACGGCGACCCGAAGAAGGCCAAGGAGACCGACACCGTCGCCGGGCCGCTGTGGCAGAAGCTCGACGCGGTGCGGAAGGGCACGGCCTTCAAGGTCGACGACAACCTGTGGATGCTCGGCATCGGCTACACCGGCGCGAACAAGGTGCTGGACGAGATCCAGAAGGACCTCTCGAAGTAGCGGAGTCGGCGCGGAAGACCCCGTCAGGACCGCCGCGCCCCGAACGTCGTCCAGGCTGCCCGTTCCGGCACCCGCAGGACGGTCCGCGCCGCGACCGCGTTGAGGATGGTCGCGGCGCGCCACGCCCCCAGCGTCAGATCGGGGGCGCTCACCCCGTGCGTGTGCAGCTCGGCGTTCTGCACGTACAGCGCGCCCCGCACCCGTGGGTCGAGGGCCACCCGGTACGTCCCGTCGATCCGGTAGCGGCCCCTGTCGTCCCAGTCGATGAGCTTCGCCGGCCCGTCGCCGTCGAGGAAGTCGGGTCTGGCCGCCGCGTAACCCGTCGCGGAGACGATCGCGGACGTACGGATCTCCATGACCGTGTCCTGCTCGGTGTGCCGGCAGGTCAGTACGTACCCGCCGGCGCCGTCCGGTCCTTGCCCCTTCTCCGGTGCGACGCCGACGACTTCGAGTCCCGGGTGCAGCGCGGCGCGCGGCTCCGTGCCGCCGATGGTGCGCTCGTACAGCTCGTCGTGTATCTCGGCCAGCGTCTCCTCGCTGACGCCCTTGTACAACTGCCACTGCTCACGCACGAGTTCGTCGCGCCGGGGCGCGGGCAGGGTGCGGAAGTAGCGGATGTAGTCGGGGGTGAAGTGCTCAAGTCCCAGCTTGGAGTACTCCATCGGCGCGAACGCGGGGGTACGGGCGAGCCAGCGGACGTACGGGCCGCCCGCGCCGTCGCCGTCCTGGTGGCGCAGCAGGTCGAGGGCGACCTCGGCCCCCGACTGACCGGCTCCGATGACGGTGACGTCGTCGGCCGCCGCCAGCTCCGCCCGGTGGGTGCGGTAGTCGGCGCTGTGCAGGATCCGGCCCTCGTGCGCCGGGGTGAGCAGCGGGCGCAGCGGTGCGGGGACGACCGGGAGGGTGCCGACACCCAGCACGATCTGGCGTGCGAGTAACCGCGTCGTACCGCCCTTGGCCGAGCGGTACGTGACGGCGAAGGCGTCCGCTTCGTCGTCCCAGTCCAGTTGGGTGACGCGGGCGTCGAAGCGGCAGCTGGCCAGCCCGTCGGCGACCCACCGGCAGTAGTGGTCGTACTCACGGCGTGGGATGTGGAACCGCTCGGAGAAGAAGAACGGGAACATCCGGTCGTGCGCGTGCAGGTAGTTGAGGTACGACCAGGGGCTGGTCGGGTCGGCCATCGTCACCAGGTCGGCGAGGAAGGGCACTTGGAGGACGGTGCCCTCCATGAGCAGCCCGGGGTGCCAGGAGAAGGCGGGCTTCGCGTCGAGGAAGAGCGTGCGCAGCTCGGGGGCGCGGTCGCAGAGGGCGGCGAGCGAGAGGTTGAACGGGCCTATCCCGACGCCGACCAGGTCGTACACGGATCCCTCTTCGCGCGTCGGCTCTTCGTGCGCCTGGTCTTCGGGCGCCGGCTCTTCCTCGTACACGGACTGCCCTTCGTCGACGGCTTCCACGGCCGGTGAGTCGGTCACCGCGCGTCCTCCTCGGCGGCGCCCGCGGCCACGACGGCTGCCAGCAGCGCCGCCACCTGTTCCGGGGTGGTGTGCGGATTGAGCAGGGTCAGTTTGAGGCGCACCCGTCCGGGGCCCTCGCCGGGCAGTTCGGTACGGCCGACGACGGCGCGGCCCTCGCGCAACAGCCGCCGCCGCAAAGAGGCGTTGATGTCGTCGGTGCGCGCCGGGTCCGCGGGGCCCGTGGGGACGTAGCGGAACAGGAAGGCGGTCAGCACCGGTTCGGCGTGCAGTTCGAGCCGTGGGTGGTCAGCGACGGCGCGCGCGCCCGACCACGCCAGGTCGTGACAGGCGTCGACCAGCCGGCCGAGTCCTTCCCTGCCGAGCGTGCGCAGGGTGACCGCGATCTTGAACGCGTCGGCGCGGCGCGTCGTGCGCAGCGAGAGTCCGAGCAGGCTCGGGTAGCCGGCCTCCTCGTCGTCCACCGGGTTCAGATAGACGGCGCGGCGCGCGAGCGAGGCGTACGTCTCGGCGCGGCGCACCAGGAACACCCCGGCAGCGGCGGGCTGCCAGCCCAGCTTGTGCCAGTCGAGCGAGATCGAGTCGGCCAGCGCCAGCCCGTCCAGGAGCGGTGCGAGCCGGTCGGACAGCAGGGCCCCACCGCCGTACGCGGCGTCCACATGCAGCCAGGCGCCGTGCGCTGCCGCCAGCGCCGCGCACGCGCGCAGCGGGTCGATCGCGCCGGTGTCGGTCGTACCGGCCGTGGCGACGACGGCGACCGGCAGCTCGCCGCGGAGCGCGCAGCCTTCCAGCGCGGCCTCCAACGCGGCAGGATCCATCCGCTGTTGGTGGTCGACGGCCACCGGCACCACGGCGTCCTCGCCGAGCCCGAGCAGCGCGGCGGCGCGCTGTACGGAGAAGTGCGCCGCTACGGACGCGAGGATCCGGGGGCTGCGCCCCTGCCCGGCGCCCGGCACCCCGGTGAGTTCGACCTGGCGCCCCGCCGAGCCGCCGACGACGCGGTCGCGGGCCAGCATCAGCCCCATGAGGTTGGACTCGGTGCCGCCGGAGGTCAGCACACCGGCCGCCGACTCCGCTTCGTACCCGACGAGTTGGGCCAGCTCGGCGAGGAGCAGGGTTTCCAGGGTGGTGGCCGCGGGTGCCTGGTCCCAGGAGTCCTGGGACGGGTTGAGCGCGGAGACGGCGAGATCGGCGGCGACGGCGACGGCCAGAGGCGGGCAGTGCAGATGGGCCGCGCAGGCCGGGTCGGCCGGGTCGGCGCTGCCGTGGGCGAGCAGCTCGGTGAGCCGGTGCAGCGCGCCCGCGTCGCCGCCCCCGGCGCTCGTCGGGCCCGTACCCGTACCGGCGCCCACACCTGCTCCCTGGCCCGGACCCGCCGCGTTCCGGAAGGCGGCAGCGACCGCTGTGGCGATCTCGTCGGGCTCCCCGCCCTGGACGGGGCCGCCCCGGCGCGCCGCGCCCTCGGCGAGCGCGTCCAGCACCGTACGCACCAGGGGCTCCAGCGCGGCGGCGCCCCCGGTGCCGCCGGC
>NZ_JTIY01000001.1:2438133-2442409 GCF_000818175.1 Streptomyces sp. AcH 505 | reverse complement strand
CCCGGGCCGGGGGCCGCAGGACCGAGGGCCGCCTCCTGGAGAATCGCGGGCAGAGTGCTGGGTGACAGGGTCATGGCTCGACTCCGGAATGTGCGGTACGGAGACTGACGGCGGAGGTGGCGCGCGGCAGCCCCCCACGTCCCCCCGTACGCACCGGCCACCAGATACTTAGGTGAGCCTAAGCCACACCGCGGCCCAGCGGGAAACGCGCACTACGGGCGCACAGTTGGCCCCGCACACACCTTCGACGCCTCACCCCTTGCGCGCTCAGCCCTTGAGCGCGCGGCCCCAGATCTCGGTCGCCGTGCCCGAGCCGAGCGAGGGGACCGAGGAGACCGTGCCGGTGACGGCCCCCAGCGGGACCCAGCCCCAGGATCTGAGCGCGCCGACCGCCGCCGCGTTGTCCGGGTCGACCCTCGCCGTCACCAGCGAGGCGTCCGTCCGTACGAGCAGCTGCTCCAGCAGCCGCGTCGCCACCTTGTCCCGCCGGAAGGCCGGCACGACCATCAGCTCGGCGAGCGCGAACACCTGCCCGGAGACGGTCAGTTCCTCCACGTCCCACGGGGTGTCACGGCCGATGCCGCGCCACCACTCGCCCGCCCTGTCGAGCAGGAACCCGTACGCGTAACCCGCCGACTCGGCGCCCCCGCTGCCGCTGCCCACCATCATGTCGAAGCCGGGGCGCTGCACGTCCCTGGCGAAGGCTTCGAGGAATCGCTGCCGGTCGTGGAACTCCTCGCCGTGCACCCGCTGGTACGCCTCGACGTACACGTCAGCCACGGCTTCCCGCTGCTGCTCCGCCTGCCACCGACTCAGGCGCCGCATGAACACCTCTGCCACGTGCCCTCCCGCCCGCTGTACACGTGCGCCAACCCGCGGCGCGCCTGCTTCCATCGTCGCAGGCCGCAGCGGATCGCGGTAACCCCGGCCCCGGGCGATCCGGAGATCGCCCGGGTGTGCGAGGCGCTGCCGCGTACGGGAGTTGGCGCGGTGCTACTTCTTGAAGCCGTAATCCATCAGCTTCTTGGCGTCCGCCGTGCGGTTGGCCTCCGAGGAGGACGCGAGGACCGTACCGATGACGGTCTTGCCGCTGCGGGTGGCCGCGAAGACCAGGCAGTACTTGGCCTCGGGCCCCGAGCCCGTCTTGATGCCGATGGTGCCGGAGTAACTGCCCAGCAGCTTGTTGGTGTTGGTCCACGTCATGTAGCGGTAGCCGTTGGTCTTGGTGGTGACCTTCTGCTTGGTCGACTTGGTCTTCACGACCGTACGGAAGGTGGAGTACTTCATGGCGCTGCTGGCGAGCTTCGTCAGGTCGCGCGGGGTCGAGTAGTTCGAACCGCTGCCGATGCCGTCGAACGAGTCGAAGTGCGTGTTCTTCAGACCGAGCGTCTTGGCGGTGGAGTTCATCTTCCCGATGAACGACTTCACCCGCGCGGCGCGCGTCGAGCCCGTGCCGAACTTGTCGGCCAGCGCGTACGCGGCGTCGCAGCCGGACGGCAGCATCAGCCCGTACAGCAGCTGCCGCACGGTGACCTTGTCGCCGACGATCAGCCGGGCCGACGAGGCGTTCTTCGAGACGATGTAGTCGCTGTACGCCTTCTGGACCGTGACCTTGGAATCCAGGTTGAGGTTCTTCTGCGCGAGCACCACCCGCGCCGTCATGATCTTCGTGGTCGACCCGGTGGAACGACGGGTGTCGGCGGCCTTGGTGTAAAGGCTCTTGCCGGTGCCGTTGTTCATCACGAAGCCGCCCTTGGCGACAATGGTCGGGGTCTTGGGCGCGGCGGCGGCCTGCGCCGGGAGGGCGAACGCCCCGGCGGCGGCGACGGAGCCCGCGGTGACCACGACGACAGCGGACAGGCGCCGGATGCCCATAATGCCGGTTTTCAAGATGAATACTCCAAATACCCAAAGCGGTGCGGCTGTCTGAGGTCGCCGCTTGCTCATGAGATGCGCGAGACGGACCAATGGATGTGCGTTTCATGAGAATTTTCCCGGTGTACGAGCCATGTTGTACCCGATGGCCGGCCCCTCGGTCGACGCCCCCGTACGAACCGGGCACGGCCCCGGGCGCACAGGTTAGGGTCGTAGGCTCGGCCTGTCCGTCCGTGCGGGAGGTCGCCTGTGGTCACGTTGGTGCTGATCGGGCTCGTCGGCGGGCTGATCACGGGGATTTCGCCCTGTGTCCTGCCGGTGCTGCCCGTCGTGTTCCTGTCCGGCGGGGTGCGGTCCGGGGAACGGCCGGCGGGCCGGCCCGGCCGTCGGCCGTATCTGATCGTGCTCGGACTCGCCCTCAGTTTCAGTGTGTTCACCCTGCTCGGGACGTTGATCCTGAGTGCGCTGCCGCTGCCCGACGACACCGTCCGGTGGGCGGGGCTCGTGGTGCTCGTCGTGCTCGGGGTCGCCATGATGGTGCCGGCCGTGCAGCATCTGCTGGAGAAGCCGTTCAACTGGATCCCGCAGCGCCGGGTACGGGCCGAGCACGGCGGGTTCGTGCTCGGACTCGCGCTCGGCGCGGTGTACGTGCCGTGCGCCGGCCCTGTGCTCGCCGCCATCACCGTCGCCGGCGCCACCGGGCGGATCGGCGTCAGGACCGTGCTGCTGACCGTGGCCTTCGCCGTCGGGACCGCACTGCCGCTGCTCGGGTTCGCCCTCGCGGGACAGGGCGTCGCCGAGCGGGTACGGGCGTTCCGCGAACGCCAGCGGGGGCTGCGGGTGCTGGCCGGGGTCGTGGTGATCGCGCTCGCCGTCGCGCTCACGTTCAACGTCACCGACGTGCTCCAGCGCGCGGTGCCCGACTACACCGCCACCCTCAACAACGCGCTCGACGGCCAGGGCGGGGCCGCGGCCAGGCTCGGCGGCTCCGGCGGGAGCGCGTCGCTCGCGGACTGCGCCCAGCAGCCGTCCGAGACCCTGGAGGACTGCGGGAAGGCGCCCGCGATCTCCGGGATCCAGCAGTGGCTGAACACCCCGAACGGCGCTCCGGTCAGCGCGAGTTCGCTCAAGGGGAAGGTCGTCCTCGTCGACTTCTGGGCGTACTCGTGCATCAACTGCCAGCGCGCCATCACCCATGTCGAACCCTGGTACGACACCTACCGGGCCGCCGGGTTCGAGGTGATCGGCGTGCACACCCCCGAGTACGCCTTCGAACACGTCCCCGGCAACGTCGCCGCGGGGGCGAAGCGGCTGCGTGTCAGCTATCCCGTGGCGCTCGACAACAAGTACACGACCTGGGACAACTTCGGTAACGACTCCTGGCCCGCCGAGTATCTGATCGACGCGAAGGGCGAGGTGCGGCACGTCGCGCTCGGCGAGGGCGACTACGACGGCACCGAGGCGCTGATCCGGCAGTTGCTCACCGCCGCGCACCCCACGGTGAAGCTGCCGACCGCCACGCACGTCAGCGACACGACACCCAGCTCCCCGCAGATGACGCCGGAGACCTACCTCGGCTCGGAGCGCGCCAACACCTACGCGGCCGGCACGCCACTGCCCGCGGGCACCCGGGACTTCAGCTATCCCGCCTCACAGCCGCCCAACACCTTCGCGCTCAGTGGCAGTTGGAAGGTCGGCGGCGAGGCCGTCACCGCCGAGGGACGCTCGGGCATCCGGCTCAACTACCTGGCGAACGACATCTACCTCGACGTGGGCGGTACGGGCACGGTGACGGCGAAGATCAACGGCAGGACGACCACCTACCGGATCTCCGGCGCGCCCGACATCTATCCGCTGCTCAGCGCCGAGGACCAGCAGAGCGGCACGCTCGACGTCACGCTGTCGCCGGGGCTGAGCGCCTACTCGTTCACGTTCGGTTAGAGCCCGGGTCCTGGAGCCGGTCCAGCTCCCTGCGGTCCCGCTTGGTGGGCCGGCCCGCGCCCCGGTCGCGGATCGCGATCGGGAGGACGAACTCGCGGGGCGGCGGCGGGGGGCTGTTGTCGACGTAGCAGGTCACGGCGACCGGCGGGCCGACCCGCTTGCGGACGATCAGGGAGACGACCACGACCCGCTCACGGCCCGCGTGCCGGACCCGGACCTCGTCGCCCGCCTTGACCGTGTACGCGGGCTTCACCCGCTCCCCGTTGACGCGGACGTGGCCCGCGCGGCAGGCCGCCGCCGCCTGGGAGCGCGTCTTGGTCAGGCGTACGGACCAGATCCAGGTGTCGACCCGCGCCGTGCCCTCGCTCGTTCCCTCAGAAGCCATACTCCGAGGGTAACGACCACACCAGGACCCGGCTCGTGAAATTCGGACGCGGACCCCGGCGTGGTGGCGCGGCGG
>NZ_JTIY01000001.1:2431626-2437674 GCF_000818175.1 Streptomyces sp. AcH 505 | reverse complement strand
TAGATCCAGCCGGGACCCGACGGCAGCCACCCGCGGCTGCCGCCCGCCACGTGCGCGTACGGCACCAGGGTCGTCAGCGAGGCGGCCGTGCCGAGCAGCACCCCGATCGCGGCGACGACCAGACCCTCGATCGTCATCATCCGCATGATCTGCGCCCTGGTCGCGCCGGTCAGCCGCTGGAGCCCGAACTCCCCGCGCCTGCCGCCGGTCGACAGGGACAGGCTGTTGATCACCGAGATCGCGGTGTACGCGATGATCACGCCGACCATCAGGTAGTTGACCGCCGCCTGGGTGTCGCTGTTCTCCGTGTTCGCCGCGACCAGCGCGTCCCGGTCGGCGACCGCGAGCCCCGGCTCGGCCGCCGCCAGCTTCGCCAGCGCCGGTACGACATCGGTGCCCGGCTTCGCCGCCACCAGGACCTGCTGCGGCAGTCCGGCCGTCGTGTGCGGCGCCAGCAGCCCGACCGGCAGCAGCGCCGCCTCGGACGTGCCCTTCGGCCGGTACGTGGCGACGACCCGCAGCCGCGCCGTGCCGCCGTCGCCGAACCGCATCGTGACCGTGTCGCCGGTGCGGTGCCCGTCGCCCTCGGGCAGCGCGATCGTGTCACCGCGCAGCCCGTCGAAGCTTCCGCTGCTCGCCGCGACCGCCGTCGTACCGGCGGCCCCACGGGCGCTGACGCCCTGCAGCGGGATGCCGTCCTCGTCGGTCTGCGAGCCCTTCCCGTCCGGCAGTTCGAGGTACCCGACGCTGGTCACGTACGCGCTGGCCGCCGCGACCCCGGGCAGCCGGGCGGCCCGGTCGGCGAGTCCGGCGTCGACCGTGCCGGATGCGGAGGTCAGGACGGCGTCCGCGCGCAGGTTCTCCGTGAAGGAGCGCTCGCTGACCTCGGTCGTGGTGGTCTGCACGTACAAGGAAGCGGTGGTGAAGCCGACCGCGAGCAGGACGGGTGCCACGGCGCCGGCGATGTGCACCGTACGGGCACGGGAGTTGAGCATCGCGAGCCGACCGGAGACACCGGTCAAGGCGCGCACCGGTCCGTGCAGCAGCACCGCGCAGACCTTGGTCAGGGCCGGGGCGATCAGCGCGAGACCGATGGCGGCGCAGATGACCGTCGGGACGGCCGTACTGGCCGCCGTGGGACCGTCCATGACCGCCCAGGTCACGATCGACAGGGCGGCGGCGCCCGCCAGGAACACCAGGGCGAACACCAGCCGGGTCACGCTGAACCAGCGCTGCTGGAGTGCCGAGTCGGCGAGGGCCTCGACGGGCTTCGCCTTGACCGCGCGGCGCGCGCCGACGAATCCGGCGCCGAGCGCCGTCAGCAGCAGCGCACCGCCGGCGGTGACCACCGGGATCCACCCCTGGCTGAACTCGACGGCCCGGTCGGTGACCCCGCCGCCCGCCAGCCGGTCGAACAGCTCACGGCCCAGCCACTTCCCGGGCAGCCAGGCCAGCAGGATCGCGCCGACGGCGACCGCCAGGGTCTCGGTCAGCAGCATCCTGCGCAGCTGGCGCGGGGTGGCGCCGATCGCCCGCAGCAGCGCGAGCTCGCGCCTGCGCCGGGCCGCCGCGAGGGTCATCGTGCCCGCGGTGACGAACAGCGAGACCATCACGGCGGTACCGCCGAAGACACCGGAGACGGCGATCAGGTCCTCGCGCTGCGCCACCGCGTCCGGGTGTTCGGCGAGGCCGCGGTCGTCGCCCGTGAGGACCGTGACGGGGGTGCCGCCGGTGCCCACGGCCGAGGCGAGCGCGCCCTTGAGCCGCGCCACGTCGGTGCCCGGCTTCGCCACGACGGCGAAAGCGCCGACCGTGCCCGGGTGGCCACCGAGCCGGGCCGCCTCGGCGGGGGCGAAGAACAGCGCGGGCTCCGGGGACGTGTCCCGGGCGGCGGCGATGCCGCTGACCCGGTACCCGGCGGCGCCGCCGTGCGCGGCGACCGTGACGGTGTCACCGACGGCCGCCCCGGCCCGCGCGGCGGTCCCGGCGTCCAGGACGACCTCGCGGGGCCCGGCGGGCGCCCTGCCGCCGTCGAGCGTGTACGGCGCGAGGGAAGCGGAATCCCAGCCGTGACCCTCGGCCCGCGTCTGTGCCGGACCGTGCGCACCGAGTAGCGTCGTCGGGAACGTGACGTCACCGACGACCCGCTCCACCCCAGGCGTCCGCGCGAGCTGCCCGGCCAGCGCGGCATCCAGCGGCACGCTCTCCGCCAGGACGGCGCTCTCGCTGTCCTCGGAGTTGCCCGGGTGCAGTTCGTACGACCGGTCGCCGACGACGACGGCCGTGGCACCGGCGAGCCGCTCGGGCGGCACGTTGTTGCGGATCCCGGTCTCCATCAGTCCGCCGCAGGCCATGACGATGGCCGTGCCGAAGAAGAGCGCGACGAAGGTGGCGAGGAAGCCACTCTTCCGGAACCTCAGAGTCCGTACCGCCAACCGCCCCGTACCGCCGCCTTTAGTCATGGCTACGACGCTACGGAGCCGGGCCGCCCCGGCCCATGGGGTCTCCCGGCGACCTCGGGGTGGGGCAAACCCCAGGTGGGCGGCGACCGACAGGCTCGCCCCCACAGGGCGGGCCGCACACCGCTACCATGCGGCTCGATCTTCTTTTAAGAAGGCTTCCTTCCAAACACGGAAGCAGTGAACGCCATGCGCAGCAATTCCCGCAGAGGGCTGCAGCCCAATGTCCTCGGCAGGTTCGACACCGTGGTGATGGCGGTCGCAGGAAGTGCGCCGGCCTACTCGATCGCGGCCACCACCGCCGTGCTCGTCGCCACGGTCGGACTCGCCAGCCCCGCCGCGCTCCTGTACTGCGCGATACCCATGCTGGGGATCGTGCTCGCCTACGGCAGGCTCGGCAGACTGGACCCCAACGCGGGCGCCGCGTACTCCTGGGTGGCCCGCACCCTGCACCCGTTCCTCGGCTTCATCTCCGGCTGGGCGCTGGTCATCTCCACGACGATCTTCATGGTGGCCGGGTCGCTGCCGGCCGGTGCCATGACCCTGGCGATCTTCGACCCGGCCCTCGCCACCCACACGTCGCTCGCCGCGCTGGTGGGCGCCGGCTGGCTGGCGCTGATGGTGCTGATCGTGCTCGGCGGCGCGCGGCTCACCGTACGGGCGCAGTTGCTGCTGTCCGGCGTCGAAGTGACGCTGCTGGTCGTCTTCCTGCTGGCCGCCCTCCTGCACGACGGCACCGCGCACGCCTTCGACTGGTCCTGGCTCGGCTTCAGCCACTTCGACGGGCCCTCGGGGTTCGCGTCCGGCGCGCTGATCGCCGCCTTCTACTACTGGGGCTGGGACGTCACCAGCAACCTCAGCGAGGAGACCCGCAACAGCCGCAGGAACTCCGGGTTCGCCGCGCTCGTCGGCGTCGGGATCGTCTTCCTGCTGTTCGAGGCGTTCACCATCGCCACCAACATCATCCTGACGGAGCGGCAGATCTCGGCGGGCAGCGCCAACGTCCTCGGCGTGCTCGGCGATGTGATCTGGCCGGGCGTCGGCGGCAAGTTCCTCATCGTCGCCGTGCTGCTGTCCACCGTCGCGACGCTGGAGACGACACTCATTCAGGTGACGCGCTCGCTGTTCGCCATGGGCCGCGACCGCACCCTGCCGGCCTCGCTCGGCAAGGTGCACCGCACCTGGAACACCCCCTGGGTGGCGATCACGGTCGTCGGGTGCGCCGGGATCGGCATGCTCGCCGCCGCCACCGTGCTCGGCTCGGTCACCGAGATCATCTCCGACGCCGTCACCGCCATCTCCCTCCAGGTGTCGGTCTATTACGGCCTCGCGGGGCTCGCCGTCGTCGTCGCGTACCGCAAGCTCCTGCTGCGGTCGTTCCGCACGTTCTTCCTCGCGGGCCTGTGGCCCCTGGTCGGCGCGGTGTTCATGTTCTGGATCTTCTTCGAGTCGCTGGGCGAACTGACGACGACCGCGATCTGCATCGGGATCGGCGGGCTCGCAGCGGGGCTTGTGCCGATGTTCTGGTATTGGCGGAAGGGCAGTTCGTACTACCGTCCGGCGACACTGGACGCCACACGCTCCGCCGAAGACGACGGGGCGTACGCGGACACGGGGCTGACGGCGGGGGCCGGCCGCCCCGAGGAGGCGATGGCGACCGACTTCTGATCCGAGTCGGCGCCACGTCCGTTGAGCTTGTATCCACGTCCGAGGGAGGGGGGCCGCCATCACCACACACCGGCACCGGGCACCGAAGAGCGCCCCGGACCGCCCCGAGCGTCCGGAGCGCCAGCCGGGGAAGAACGAAGGCCCCGACTTCGACCCGGACTTCGGCGACCGACAGCTCACAGCGGCGCGCCAAGACATCGTTATCGGCCGCTGGCAGGGCGTACGCGACCTGCTGCGCGAAACCGGCGACAACTGGCCGCTGCGCACCCAGCGGCTGCGGATCCTCTCCCACGCCGCCGCCGACAGCTCGGCCGCCGAGACCTGGCGGGCCGCCGAACCCGACTGCCCCGACGCGGCGGTGCTGCGCGCGGCCACCGAGGTGGTACGCGTCTTCAACCAGGCCATCGCTGCGGGCCGCGGCCCCGGGATGATCGACGAGACCCGGCTCGACGCGGTCGTGCTGTCGTGCGTGAACGCGGCGCGCGCCCGCCGCGACGACCCGATGCCCTGGGTCTCGCTGCTCACCGTCGCCCGGCTCTACGAGAAGGGCGTCAGCCGGGGCGAGCTGCAGCGCTGGTGGGACGAGTTGCGCCGGCGCGACCCGTACAACATGGAGGGCCACGTGCAGTTGCTGCGCTACCTCTCGGCGCGCTGGCACGGCACCCACGGCCGGATGTACGACTTCGCGCGCGACGCCGCCGGCGTGGCGCCCAAGGGCTCGCCGCTGCCGGTCCTGGTGCAGATAGCCCGCGTCGAGGAGTACCGCCATGTCGCGGAGACGGCGCACGAACGGCGCAGGGCCAGGGACCTCGTCGGCCGCAACTTCGGCCAGGAGCAGCACTGGCACCACGAACTGGCGGTGACCGAGGTGCGCCGCACCTTCGACCGGTGGATCGGCTGGCGCCCCGCGGGACCCGTACGTCCGGAAGAGGTCAGCGAGCTCAACTACCTGACCCACGCGGCCTGCTACGCGGGTCTGGACGGCGAGGCGCGCGAGCTGTTCCGGCTGCTGGGGTGGCGTGCGGCGCGGGTGCCGTGGTCGTACACGGGCGACCCGGCCGAGCAGTTCACCTCGTACCGCAAGGCGGCGCGGCTGTCCTGACCGGCCGTGACCGGCCATCTGTTGGGGCGCCCCTGCCGGTGATCGTCCCGGACGGCCGCTAACCTTACGTATCCGCCCTGGCCAGGGATGCGGGGTTGTCGCGGGGAATGTCTCCCGCACCCCTGTTCCCAGGTATGGACATACACGGCACCCAACTCGTCTGAAAGGCTCACCCATGGGCATTCGGAGCTTGCTGCGCAAGGTGTTCGGTCGCGACCGCGAGGAGCGTAACGAGTCGGCGGCAGCCTCCGTACCGCCCCAGGCCGACCGTTCGTCGTCCGGCGCGGAATCGGCCACGACGACGGACCCGGCCGCGGAGTCGGTGACGGAGCCGGTCACGGAAACGGTCACGGAATCGGTGACGGTCCCGGCGAAGGCGCCCGCCCCCGAGCGGCGTCCGGCGCCGCACGAGGACGCGGCGGCCAAGCTGGTGGCCGAGTCGTTCGACAACCCCACCCCCCGGAGCGTCCCGGCCCAGGCCACGGCACCGCGATCGGCGGACCCGGCCCCCGCGGACCCGGCCCCGACGGTCCCGGCCCAGACGACGACGGAACCGACGCCGGTGGCGACGCCGACGCCGGAACCCGAGCCGGAGCAGGTGCCGGAGCCGGAGCAGGTGGCGGAGAAGGCCGAGCCGACGCCGGTGGCCGAATCCGAGCCGGTGGCGGCGGAGCCGGCACCGGAGTCGCCGGCGGCCGAGGCGGCACGGATCGCGGAGACGGACCCGGTCGTGGAACCCGCGCCGGTCGTCGAGCCCGAACCTGTCGTGGAACCCGAACCTGTAGTGGAGCCCGAGCCGACGCCCGCACCGGCGGCTGC
>NZ_JTIY01000001.1:2430473-2431209 GCF_000818175.1 Streptomyces sp. AcH 505 | reverse complement strand
CCGCCGCGGCCAAGGCGCCCGCCGCTGAGGCGCCCGCGCCCGCCGTCCCCGGCACCGTGCCCGACGCGCTCGTCGCTCCCTACAACGCCGCCGACGCCGCCCTCAAGGCGCGCGGGCTCACCGGCGAGCGGGCCGACGTGTACCTCGTACTCGACCGGTCAGGCTCCATGCGGGAGTTCTACAAGAGCGGCAGCGTGCAGCATCTCGCCGAGCAGACGCTCGCGCTCGCCGCGCATCTCGGTGACGAGCCGGTCGTCCACACGGTGTTCTTCTCCACGGACATCGACGGCACGACCGACCTGTCCCTCACGGACTTCTCCGACGCCGTGAACAAGGCGCACGCCAGTTACGGCCGCCTCGGCCGTACCAGCTACCACCGGGCCGTCGAAGAGGTCGTCGCGCACCGCGAGAAGTCGGGTGCCACCGGGCCCGCGCTCGTCGTCTTCCAGACCGACGGCGCCCCCGACGCCAAGCAGACCGCGCGGCTGGCGCTCAACGAGGTCGCCGGCAAGGGCCTGTTCTGGGCGTTCGTGGCCTTCGGCCCGTACGACTCGAAGGCGTTCGACTTCCTGCGCAAGACCGAGCAGGAGCTGGACCACGTCGGGTTCTTCCACGCGGGCCCGGCGCCGGCCGAGCTGCCGCACGCCGACGTGTACCGCGAGCTGCTCGCCGTCTGGAAGCCGGAAACCACCAGCTGATCCCCGGTACCCCGCTCACCCGCCGGCCGGCACCGCTT
>NZ_JTIY01000001.1:2412543-2430448 GCF_000818175.1 Streptomyces sp. AcH 505 | reverse complement strand
CCGCTTCGGTGCCGGCCGGCGGCAGTTCCACCGTCACCTCCAGGCCGCCGCGCGCACCGCCCGGCAGCGCCGTCACCGAACCGCCGTGCGCCACGGCGATCGACCGGACGATCGACAGCCCGAGGCCGGCCCCCGGGCCCATCCGGTCGCGTCCCTCGCCGCGCCGGAACGGTTCGAAGAGGCCCGGGATCTCGCCGGACGCCACCACGGGCCCGGTGTTGCGGACCACGAGCGTCGTGCCCTCGACGCTGACGTCGACCGTCCCGCCAGGCACGTTGTACGTCACGGCGTTGGCCAGCAGGTTCGCCACCAGCCGCCCCAGCAGCAGCCGGCTGCCACGGACCGCGCCCGCGCCCGTCACCGACACCCGCACCCCGTGCCCGGCCGCCTCGTCGGTGACCAGCGTCCCGAGGTCCAGCTCCTCCTGGTCCTCGCCCCCTGCCCCGGGCCCCGCCGCAGGACCGCGCTCGCTGCGCGCGAGCACCAGCAGCCCCTCGATGAGCTGTTCGCTGCGCCGGTTGTTGTCGAGCAGGGTCTGTTTCGTACGGGCGAGATCGGCGGCCGAGCAGCCGTCGTCCAGGCCGATCTGGATCGCGGCGCGCTGGGTCGCCAGCGGGGTCCGCAGTTCGTGCGAGGCGTTGGCGATGAAGCGGCGCTGGCTGTCGAAAGCCGTCTGGAGCCGGCCGAGCAGCGCGTCGAGCGTGTCGCCCAGCTCCTTGAGTTCGTCGTCGGGCCCGCTCGCGCCGATCCGCTCGTGGAGGTTGCGCTCCGACAGCCTGCGCGCCGCCGCAGCGCGCGGACCCGGGAGACCAGCTCGGGGAATTCGAAGGGCTTGCCCAGATAGTCGTCGGCGCCGAGGTCGAGGCCTTCGACGCGGTCCTCCATGGAGGCGGACGCGGTGAGCATCAGTATCCGCGTACGGGAGGCATCGGCGACGAGCTTGCGCGCCACGTCGTCGCCGTGGACGCGCGGCAGGTCCCGGTCGAGGACGACCACGTCGTAGTCGTGCAGACCGAGGTAGGCGAGGGCCGCGTCACCGCTGTACACGGTGGCGAAGCCGGCCCGCCGCAGTCCGGTGGCGACCAGCTCGGCGAGTATCGCCGTGGCTCATCGTCCTGGGCGACCCAGTACCCGCATGCTCTCGTCCCCCACCTCGCGTACCGACTCCTTGCGCCCTGCCTCGTACATGACGTCCTTCTCCTCCCAGGATGCGCCCGTCCTACGGCACCGGGTGTTTCGCAAAGCTCTCCGCCGGGTATTCACCGGCCTTTATGCGGGTGAAGTGATCTCCGCGGGGCCGTTAGGATTTCCGGCATGGCGGCCAATGGATCCGAAGAGCAGGGTGGGAAGGCGTACTACGTCACCACCCCCATTTACTACGTCAACGACGCTCCTCACCTGGGCCACGCCTACACGACCGTCGCAGGGGACGTGCTCACGCGCTGGCACCGCCAGCGCGGTGAGAAGGTGTGGTACCTCACCGGCACGGACGAGCACGGTCAGAAGATCATGCGCACCGCCGAAGCCCACGGGGTGACCCCGCAGGAGTGGTGCGACAAGCTGGTGGACGAGTCCTGGCGGCCCCTCTGGGAGCACCTGGACATCGCCAACGACGACTTCATCCGGACGACGGAGAAGCGCCACACCGACCGGGTGCGGGAGTTCGTGCAGGACCTGTACGACAAGGACCAGATCTACAAGGGCGGCTACGAGGGCCCGTACTGCGTGGGCTGCGAGGAGTACAAACTCCCCGGCGAGCTGATCGAGGACGAGAACGGCGTCAAGCTGTGCGCGATCCACAAGACGCCGGTGGAGATCCTCAAGGAGGAGAACTACTTCTTCAAGCTCAGCGAGTTCGGCCCTAAGCTCCTCGCGCACTACGAGGCGAACCCCGGCTTCATCCAGCCCGAGTCCGCGCGCAACGAGGTCGTGAACTTCGTCAAGCAGGGGCTCCAGGACCTGTCGATCTCCCGCTCGACCTTCGACTGGGGCGTCCCGGTGCCGTGGGACGAGAAGCATGTGATCTACGTGTGGATCGACGCTCTCCTGAACTACGCGACGGCCGTCGGCTACGGCGCGAACCAGGAGAAGTTCGACGGGACGTTCCCCGCCGACGTGCACCTCGTGGGCAAGGACATCCTGCGCTTCCACGCGATCATCTGGCCGGCCATGCTGATGGCGCAGGGGCTGCCGCTGCCCGGCAAGGTCGTCGCCAACGGCTGGCTGCTCGTCGGCGGCGAGAAGATGTCGAAGTCGAACCTGACCGGCATCAAGCCGCAGGACCTGACCACGCACTTCGGCGTGGACGCCTACCGCTGGTACTTCCTGCGGGCCATCGCCTTCGGGCAGGACGGCTCGTTCTCCTGGGAGGACTTCAGCGCCCGCTACACCTCCGAGCTGGCGAACGACTACGGCAACCTCGCCTCGCGCGTCGCCGCCATGGTCGGCAAGTACTACGGCGGTGCGCTGCCGCAGGCGACGGACTCCGGTCCGGCCGAGCAGGCGGTACGGGACGGTCTGACGAAGGCGGTCGCCGAGGCGGACCGGCGGATCGGCGAGGAGCTGGACTTCGCGGGCGGTATCGCCGCGGTCTTCGACTTCGTCAAGCAGGTCAACGGCTATCTGACCGAGCAGGAGCCGTGGAAGGTCGCCAAGGACGAGTCGGAGGCGGGCAGGGCCCGGCTCGCGACGATTCTCTACACGGCGGCCGAGTCGCTGCGCGCCTGCGCCGTCCTGCTGAACCCGGTGATGCCGGAGACGTCCCAGAAGCTGTGGGAGTCGCTGGGCGCCGAGGAGTCGCTGGGCGCGCTGGCGGACCAGCGGGTGGCGTCGGCGGCCGACTGGGGCCGGCTGGCCCCGGGCACGAAGGTGACGAAGGGCGCGGTGCTCTTCCCCCGCCTGGAGGAGAAGCCCGCGTAACCGCGTCCGCGTGACGTACGGCAGGCCCGGAACCGCGACGGTTCCGGGCCTGCCGCCGTGTGACGGACCGTACGGCTCAGCGTTCCAGCGAGGTCGCGTCGCCCATCACGACCACCGGCTCCTTGTCCGGGTCCAGCAGTTCCAGCAGCTGCTTCACCCGGTCGCGCGGCAGTGAGACGCAGCCCTGGGTGGGGCCGCCGTGGTCCACGTGGATCCAGATGCCGCCGCCCCGGTCGCCGCCGAGGGGGCGGGTCCAGTCCAGGGGGGTGGTGCCCGCCTCGCGGTTGTAGTTGATCGCCACGACGTAGTCGAAGGAGCCTTCCAGCGACTCGCCGTGGAAACCGGTGCCGTCGGCGTAGAAGGCGTCCGACCTGTCGTACGGGAGCTTCGTGCCGGGGTCGGGCAGCGAGCCGCCCGCGTCGGTGAGGCCGTAGACGCCGATCGGTGAGCGGCGGTCGCTCTGGACGTGGTGCCCGGTCCAGCCGTCCAGGGCGTTGTGCGCGGGCCAGGGTCCCGCGACCGGGTGCCAGCCGAGGCGGGGCGCCACTCCCGAGGTCCCCGCGGCCCACTCGGAGCCGCTGTCGCGCTCCCAGACGCGGACCGTGGAGCGGTTGGCGTCCCTGCCCGCGCCGGTCACCACGACGGCCTGCCGGGTGTCCTGCGGGATCTCGGCGCGGGTCCGCGGGCCGAGGCCCGGGATCTCCCCGGAGGACGCGGTCCGCGCCTCGGGGCCCGCCCTGCCGATCAGGCCCCTGTCCTTCGCCGAGGTCGTGGTGGTGGCCGCCGGCGCCGGGTCGGCGTGTCCTGCGGTCCCGGCCGCGCCGGCGCAGCCGGTCAGCAGCAGACCGGCGGTCAGCAGCGCGGCGGCGGGGCCGAGGGAACGGACGGACGACATGGAGTGGGCCCTTCATTTGACGCGACGAGGGAGGAACCTCGCGGTCCGGTCTTGCTGGAGGCGTCTTTCGGGCTGCTCCAGTGTCCCCCAGCGTCCGGGCAGTCGCACCGCGAGCTTATCCAGCCACCGGCACGGAAATCGCGATATACACGCCATGACCCGGAACGCGAAAGAGGCCCGGAACCGGCTGGTTCCGGGCCTCAGCCGTGTGTCGTCAGCCGCCCGACGTCGTTACTCGCCCGACTTGGCGACCGGCTTGCGCAGCGCGATGTTCAGCTCACGCAGCCGCGACTCGTCCAGCTCGGTGGGCGCGCCCATCATCAGGTCCTGCGCGTTGCCGTTGAGCGGGAAGGCGATCGTCTCGCGGATGTTCGGCTCGTCGGCCAGCAGCATCACGATGCGGTCGACGCCCGGGGCGATCCCGCCGTGCGGCGGGGCGCCGAGCCGGAAGGCGCGGAGCATGCCGGCGAACTCGTGCTCGACGGTCTCGCGGTCGTAGCCCGCGATCTCGAACGCCTTCAGCATGACCTCGGGCTCGTGGTTACGGATCGCGCCCGACGACAGCTCGATGCCGTTGCAGACGATGTCGTACTGCCACGCCAGGATGTCCAGCGGGTCCTTCTCCTCCAGGTCCCGCACGCCGCCCTGGGGCATCGAGAAGGGGTTGTGCGAGAAGTCGATCTTGCCGGTCTCCTCGTCCTTCTCGTACATCGGGAAGTCGACGACCCAGCAGAACCGGAAGACGCCCTCCTCGAAGTGGCCGGCGCGCTTCGCCGCCTCGACGCGGACCGCGCTCATGATCTTCGAGACCTCGTCGAACTCACCCGCGCCGAAGAACACGGCATGACCGGGGGCCAGCGACAGCCGCTCGGAGAGGACCTTCACGTTCTCCTCGGTGAGGAACTTCGCGATCGGGCCGCTCAGCGCGCCGTCCTCGCCGACCCGCACCCAGGCCAGGCCCTTCGCGCCCTGCTCGACCGCGAAGTCCCCGAGCCCGTCGAAGAACTTCCGCGGCTGGCCCGCCGTGTCCGGCACCGGCAGCGCGCGTACGTGCTTGCCGGCGAACGCCTTGAACTCGGAGCCGTCGAAGACGTCCGAGATGTCAGTCAGCTCCAGCTTGGCCCGCAGGTCCGGCTTGTCGTTGCCGTACTTCAGCATCGACTCGCGGAACGGGATGCGCGGGAACGGCGAGGTGACCTCACGGCCGCCGCCGAACTCCGTGAACAGCTCCGTCATCAGCTTCTCGATCGGCCGGAACACGTCCTCCTGCTCGACGAAGCTCATCTCGACGTCGAGCTGGTAGAACTCGCCGGGCGAGCGGTCGGCGCGGGCGTCCTCGTCGCGGAAGCACGGCGCGATCTGGAAGTAGCGGTCGAAGCCCGAGATCATCAGCAGCTGCTTGAACTGCTGCGGCGCCTGCGGCAGCGCGTAGAACTTGCCGGGGTTCAGCCGGGACGGCACCACGAAGTCACGGGCGCCCTCGGGCGAGGTCGCCGTGAGGATCGGGGTCGCCATCTCGTTGAAGCCGAGCGCCACCATCTTGGACCGGATGGCGGCGATGACGGCCGAGCGCAGCATGATGTTGCGGTGCATGCGCTCACGGCGCAGGTCGAGGAAGCGGTACTCCAGACGGCGCTCCTCGTTGACCCCGTCCTCGGCGTTGATGGTGAAGGGCAGCGGGGCGGCCGCGCCCAGGATCTCGACCTCCGAGACCTCGATCTCGATCTCGCCGGTCGGCAGCTCCGGGTTGACGTTCTCGGCGCCGCGCGCGGAGACCCGCCCGTCGATCCGGACGACGGTCTCCTTCGTGAGCTTCGACAGCTCCTCGTTGGCGGCCGTGCCGGGCCTGGCCACCAACTGGACCAGTCCGTAGTGATCGCGCAGATCGATGAAGAGGATGCCGCCCAGGTCTCGGCGATTGTGCAGCCAGCCGCTCAGCCGGACGTCGGTGCCGACGTCAGAGGCGCGGAGCTCGCCGCAGGTGTGGGACCTGTACCGATGCATCGTCGTTCATCCAGTCTTAGCAAGTCGGGATTGGGGGTGGAGCTGGGTGGAGCCGGTTCGGGTGGAGCTGGGTCGAGCCGGGGTGGGACACGGAGACACCAGGTTAGCGCCCGGTTCCGGCGCCACTCTCGGTGGCGAGGGTTCGTAACCTGTTCATACAGTGGGAAAATGCGCACCGAGGACGTCCTTGCCGCGATCGCGACAGGCCTGTGGCGCTGGGACGACAGCTCAGGAGCTGTCAGTGTCGACGCGGAGGCGGCCCGCCTGCTCGGACGGCCCGAGGAGGCCGCGGTCCTCACCGCGGCGGAGGTCCGCGCCCATTTCCACCCCGTCGACTGGAACGAGGTTGACGGGATCGTGCAGCTCGCCCTGACCGAGGGCGGGCTCGCCGAGGCCCGGCTGCGGATCGTCGACCGGGGCGGCCGGGTGCTGCGCACCGTACGGTCCCGCTCGAAGCCGTACACCCGTACGGACGCGGCGGGCAAGCACCACTACGAGCTGGTCGGCACCCTCCAGGAGGTCGCCGAGCCGCAGCCCGGCACCACCGTCGACGCCACCACCGTCACGGGCGACTGGCGGCGCTCCCGCGAGGCGTTCCTGCTGGACGCGGGGCGCGCGCTGGCCGAGGCGAGATCGACTGCCGAGGTGCTGCGGGTCGCCGCCTCCCTCTCGATGCCCGGGTTCTCGCCCGACGCGCTCACCCTCTTCGGCACCGACGGGGACCGGCTGCGGATCATCGGTATGCACGGCAACACCGTGCTCGACGCCGAGAACTTCCCCGAGCTGCTGGTCGGCTCCGACTATCCGGCGTCCGAGGTCATCCGCACCGGCCGGGCCATCTACCTGCCCACGCCCAAGGCCTACGCGGAGCGCTACCCGGCCATCTGGCCGTCCGTCGAGCCGTTCCGGCGCAGCTCCTGGGCCTTCCTCCCGCTGATCGTCTCCGGGCACACGCTCGGCGCCTGGATGGCCGCGTTCAAGCACCGCGTCACGTTCTCCCCCGACGAACGGTCCGTGCTGAGCACCGTCGCCCGGATGCTCGCGCAGGCGCTGGCCCGCGCCGAGATCACCGAGACCGAGCGTGAGCTGTCCCTCGGGCTCCAGCGCTCGATGATGCCGACCATCGGCCCCGACATCCCCGGCATGACCGTGGCCGCCCGGTACGTGCCGACCGGCGGCGGGCTCCAGGTCGGCGGCGACTGGTACGACATGATCCCGCTCCCGGGCCCGGGGCCGCACGGCGAAGGCGGCGAGGGCGGCAGGTTCGCCATGGTCATCGGCGACGTCCAGGGCCATGACGTACGGGCGGCAGGGCTGATGGGGCAGCTGCGGATCGCCCTGCGCGCCTACGCGTCCGAGGGCCACCGCCCCGACGCCGTGCTCTCCCGCGCCTCCCGCTTCCTGGCCGGCCTCCAGCAGTACCCGGGCACCGGACCCGACCCGGACTCCGAGCCCGACGAACGGCCGCCCTTCGGCGTCACGCACTCCTCCGACAACGCGACGCTGGACTACGACGCGCGCGCCCCGCGCTTCGCGACCTGCCTCTACCTGGAGGTCGACCCGGCGACCGGCACGCTCGACATCGCCCGCGCCGGCCACCCCGACCCCGTGCTGCGCATGGCGGACGGCACAGCCGTCATCCGGCAGACCGCCGGCGGTCTGCCGCTCGGCATCGAGGCGGACTCGGACTATCCGACGACCCGGCTCGTACTGGGCAGGGGCGAGTTGCTGATGCTGTGCACGGACGGCCTCATCGAGACCGGCGGCCACGACATGTACACCGGCTGGGGCAGGCTCCAGCCGGTGCTCGAAGGCACCAAGGGCTCCATGGAGAAGCTCGCCGACGCGCTCGTCGAATCCGTCATCGGCCCGACCTCGCACTACACGACGGGGCCGCTGGCCGACCGCCGCGAGGACGACATCGCGCTGCTGCTGCTCGCCCGCAACGACTCGCCCGACCGGCCCCGCACCCCGGTCACCCGGCGTACCGCGCTGAGCATCGCCCAGGCCGAACCCGAGCGGATCGCCGACGCCCGGCAGCAGCTGCGGGACCTGCTGCACGACTGGGCCGACGAGGACCAGATCGACTCCGCCGTGCTGATGCTGTCCGAGATGGTCACCAACGTCCTCGTCCACACCGACGGCGACGCGCTGCTGACGGCCGAGGCCGCGGGCAAGCGCGGCAAGCGGCGGCTGCGCGTCGAGGTCACCGACGCGAGCGACGAGCAGCCGCACCGCAGACGCCCGGGGGAGCTGGCGTCCAGCGGGCGCGGACTGGTGCTGATGGAGGTGCTCGCGACGGCGTGGGGCGTCGACCCGCGCGGCGAGGGCAAGTCGATCTGGTTCGAGCTCTACGAGGACGGCGAGGACGCGCCGTCCGGCGGCCCCGGTTCGCCCGGGGCGCTGTAGCGGCCCCGCAGCTCGGAGATCACCCCGAACACCGCGGCCGTCAGCGGTACGGCGAGCAGCAGCCCCAGGATCCCGGCGACGGCGGCGCCCGCGGTGATCGTCACCATCACCACGGCCGGGTGCATCTGGACCGTACGGCTCTGCACCGCCGGCTGGAGCACATGCCCCTCCAGCACCTGCACGGCCAGCACCACCCCCAGCGCCCACAGCGCGATCGGCCAGCCCCGGTCGGCGAGCGCGACGAGCACGGCGACGGCGCCCGAGATGAGGGCGCCCAGGTACGGGATGTACGCCCCGACGAAGACCAGCGCGCCGAGCCCGACGGCGCCCGGCACCCGCAGGATCAGCAGGCCCACCGTGATGCAGACGGCGTCGATCAGGGCGATCACGGTCGTCCCGCGCATGAACCCCTCGACGGCGTGGAAGGCGCGGCGCGCCATGGCCTCGACGGCCTCACCCGTCGCACGCGGCGCGAGCGACCTGAGCGCCCCCGCCGCCTTGTCGGAGTCCCGCAGGAAGAAGAACATCAGCAGCAGCGCCAGCACGGAGGTGGCGATCAGCTCACCGATGACACTGATCCCGGTGACCACGCCGGACGCCGCCGTCGCGCCGAACTTCCCCAGCAGCTCCTTGGCGTTGCTCGCGATGTCGTCCAGCGAGGTCCCCGCGGCGCCGAAGTGCTTGGACACGTCCTTCGCCGCCTGCTTGAGCGAGGAGACGATCTGGTCGCCGCTGTCCACGATCGCGTTGACGACGATGTACCCGGCCCCGCCGACCACGGCGACGACGGCGGCGCAGGTGAGCGCGGCGGCCAGCGACCGGTTCAGCCGCAGCGCGACGAGCCGCCGGTGCAGCGGCCCCAGCAGCGCGGTGCCGAGCAGCGCGAGCAGCAGCGGCGTGACGGCCGTCTTGAACGTGACGCACAGCCAGACCGCGACGGCCACGACCCCCGAGGCGAGCAGCAGCACCCCGCACCAGGCGGCGAAGCGCCGGACGCCGACGGGCAGGAGCGGGGACGGCGGCAGCGAAGGAGACGGCGGCGTGGGCGGGGACACGGGCCCACCCGACCACGCCGGAGGCCTGTTTGTCCCGTCCTGGTCGCGTGCGCACCGCCACGCGGGTGACGTGCCGCCGCGGGTGCCGTCGGGCGTTCGTAATCCGTAAGAACTTCCACGGCATCCGCGTCCGGGGACTGCGCGAAGCTGGAGCCGGCCGGCCGTACGCGTACCGCGAGGGGCCGGCATCGCAGGGCGGGAGCGTACGCATGCAGGTCTGGGGCCGCGGAATCGGCGGGATCGTACTGGTGGTGCTCGGAGCGGTCTGGATCGCCCAGGGGTCGGGGTCGATGAAGGGCTCGGCCATGTCGGGCCACTCCCAGTACGCCCTGCTGGGCGTGGTGGTGGCCCTGGTCGGCATCTATCTGCTGTGGGCCGCCTGGCGGGCCCACAGCAGGCAGGACGCCGAGGCGCGCGCACCTCGGGCCTAGGTCGCCCGGTGCCGGCCCGGTGAGGTGATCGCGCGGGCCGCCGTCACTTCCTGGCGCAGCGGGGCCAGGACGCCGGTCTCGTCACCGGTCAGCTCGGCCCGTACCTGCGTCAGCGTCGTACTCGACCGCACGCCCTCCGCCATCCCGCGCAACTGCCGCTCGATGGCGGCGACCTCGGCGGGCGCGGGCGGCGGCGCCCCGTGGTTGACGCGGACGCGGGCCGCCGTCGTGGCGTCCACGACCCGTTCGACGGCGACGACCAGCGGCCACCAGGCGGCTGCCCGGCGGCCGGTGGGCGGCGGTTCGGTCAGGGCGCGCTGGAACTCGGAGCGTACGAGCGACAGGTCGCGGTAGATACGCCGCCGCCTGCGCACGCGTTCCGCCCGGTCCGCGCCGCCGCCTCCACCGTCACCTTCGCCCGCCGTGCCGAACGCGTAACTCACGTAGTCCGCCGCGTCGTCGACGGCGTCCGCGAGCCGGTCGCCGATCCTGGTGTGCCAGCTCTCCGGCCAGAGCAGATAGCCGGCGATCAGCGCGATGCCGCAGCCGATCAGACTGTCCAGAAGCCTGGGCACCACCAGGTCGAAGCCCTGGTGGTTGAGGATGTCCGACAGCAGCAGGATCACCGGCGTGATGGCCGCCGTCTGGAAGGCGTACCCCTTCACCGACAGGGCCGGGATCAGCGGCGCGAGCACCGCCATCACCGCCACGTTCCACCAGCCGCGCGGCACTTCGGCGAGCACGGCCGCCCCCACCACGACCCCCGCCGCCGTGCCGAGCGCGCGCAGCACGGCGCGGGAGAAGACCGAGCCGAAGTCGGGCTTGAGCACGAAGGTGATGGTGAGGGCGACCCAGTACGAGCGGGGCACCGGGATCAGCGAGACCAGGCTCTGGGCGAGGCCGATGCACAGTGCGAGCCGCAGCCCGTAGCGCCAGGACGCCTCCGACAGCAGGACGTCGCGGGTCGCGCGGCGGGCCCGGATGCGCAGGGCGGCGGGGCGGCCGAGGGGGTCGTCGCCGGTGGCGGGCGGGTCGGCGTCGGCGTTGTGCACCACGGCGGACGCGTACCGCAGTGCGACGTCCACAGCGCGCTGCGAAGGGGTGGCGGGCGCGGGCAGTTCGAGCGTGGGGTCGCCGCCGCGTCCTGCCGCCACGGTCGCGGCGAGTTCCCGTACCGCCGCCGGGATCGCGTCCGGCAGCGGGCTGCCGTGCAGATGCGCGGCGGGCGCCGCCTCGACGAGCGGGATGACGACGTTGAGCTGGGCGAGCAGCCGCACCAGTGAGCTGCGTCTGCCGTGGTCGTGCGCGCGGCGGGCCAGCACCAGGTCGTACGCGTGGTTCAGCGCCTGGGTGACGGCCTGTCTGCGCGTCTCGTACGCCGGGGTGCCCGCGGCGGCGAGCAGATCGGCCGCCGCGCCGTACGTCGCCGCGACGGCGCCGCGCTCCGGCACCCGGCCGCGCAGCGGCCAGGCCAGCAGGGACAGCGCGAGGACGAAAAGACCGCCGAGGGAGAGCAGCAGCGGGGCCTTCCACCAGGGGTCCGGCATCTGGAGGCCCGCGCCCACCACGGCGTTGAGCAGGAGCAGCAGTCCGGAGACGGAGGCCACGGCGCCGATCGAGGAGATCATGCCGGAGACGAGCGCGATGAGCGTCAGTATCCCGACGGCCAGCCAGCCCTCCCCGTAGACGAGGGTGCCGAGCGTGACGCCGACGGCGCCGAAGAACTGGGGGAGGGCGATGTTGAAGACCCGCATCCGGTACGCGTCGGCGGTGTCGCCGATGACTCCGGTCAGGGCGCCCATCGAGACGAGCGCGCCGTACGCGGGCTTGTCGGTGGCGAGGCCGACGACGATCGGTACGGCCATGGCGACGGAGGCCCGGGCCGCCGCGGCCCAGGGGACGGGCGCCTTCTTGGGCCGCAGCCCGGCGACCAGCCATGCGGGCGGTGCCGGCAGGGCGGCTCGCGCGTCGGTGCGTACTCGGTCTCGGTCCCGGTCTCCCATGGGCGCCACCTTGGCCTACGGGGCGGGGTGACGTCAGCTTTGACAGCGCGGGAGCGTCTGCGGAGGGGTGCGCGGGCCTGCCGAAGGGGGCGGCGGCCTGCCGAAGGTCTCAGCCCTGGTACCCCTCGACCTCGCCCTCCGGGCGCACCCGCGCCTCGTCGGGGTTCTCGCCGAACTCGGTCTTGGCGCGGCGCTGGCGCAGCAGGTCCCAGCACTGGTCGAGCTGCACCTCGACGGCGCGCAGCCGTACCCGCTCCTCGGCGTCGAGACCGAGATTCCCTGTCGACCGCGAGCGCAGGCTGTGCTCCTCGGCGACGAGGTCGTTGATGTTGGCGAGGATGTCGCCGTTGTCACTGGGGGCGTTCATGACTGCCTCCTCCTTCGGAGCCGGGCTCGCACCTTACCCCCGCCGCTGGGTCGCGACGGGGGCAAGGACGGTGTGGAGGGAGAGTGCTGTTGACGGTCGGTCACCGGGACTTTCGTCACCGGGGCTTCGGCACGTAGTGGTCCGAGGCGAGTGCCCAGATCACGAACGCCGACAGTGCCATGCCTACGACCGCCCAGACGGGCTGGTGCGGCAGATACATGAACTGCGCGACGATGTTCAGCGAGGCGAGGGCGATGCCGACGTACCTCGCTATCCGGTTTCCGGTCAGGATGCCGAGACCGGCCAGTGCGATCAGAACTCCGAGGCCGAGGTGGATCCAGCCCCACGACGTGATGTTGAAGGCGTACGCGTAGTTCCCGGTGCTGTTCAGCACAGCATCTTTCTTGATCGCGACGATGCCTTGGAGGATGTCGGTCGCACCGGAGACCAGCATCAGAACACCGGCGAAGAGAGTGCCACCCATCGCCCAGGCGGCGTTCCTCGTCGTATGGGAGCCGGTCCCGGAACCGGTGCCGGTTCCCGCCCTGCTGCCCATCCCGTTCATGCTGCCGTTGCCGTTTCCGGTGCCTTGGTTGGTGCCTGCGCCCATGCCCGTTGAAGGGGGGCGATGCGTTGTGTTCTGGCTCATGTCTCCACTGTGCTCCGAATGGTGCAATTACGACATTTGAGACGAAGCATTTGGGTATAAAGATTCAGTAAAGGCGCCCTCGCAAGGCTCCCACCAGCCAAGAAGCAGCGGCGACGATCAGTCCGCAGACCAGAACGATCCAGGAGGCCGTACGCAGCGAGCCGGTCAGCGCGTCGTACACGGCCCCGCCCGCCGAGCGGTCCACGTCGGACGGCAGCGCGTCCAGGGACAGCCCGCGGCCCACCGTGATCAGCACGATCAGCACGACGGCCCCCACGGCGAAGGCGGCGCCGACGAGGATCGCCGCCCGCCGCCGGCGTACGGCGACCAGCACGGCGAGGACGGCGACCACGAGCGCCGCCACCCCCGGCCAGATCCCGGCCCGCTGCAGACCGCGTACGGCTTCGCGCGAGACGCCCAGATCGGCGGGGTCCAGCACGGTGATGCTCGCGTGCCGGACCGGGATCCGGCCCGCGAACGGCACCCCGTCGGCGACGAGCTGCCGCTTCACCGCCCGGCTCACCGGCGCAAGATCGATGGTCACCGACTTGTCGGAGTCGCCTTCCAGTGCTTGCTGGGTGCTGCTCTGCACGGCGCGGCTGAGCGCCTTCCACACGGTGGCGAAGGCGCCGCTGGTCGTGAAGGCGTGCACGGCGTCGTGCAGCGGCGCGCGCACCGCGTCGCGGAGCGGCCCTGGACCGAGCTGCCGCAGGGCCTCCTCGGTGACCCGGTCCGTGACCGCGTTCCGCACGTCCCTGTCGGAGGAGAGCGGCGCCATCGTGGCGACGAAGCGGTCGGAGTCGTCGAGTTCGAGACGGGCCCACGCGGCGACGGCGCTGACCGGCGTCAGCAATGCCAACAGGACGATCAGCGTCATGGAGAGGGAGTTCCGCAAGGTCCGCACCCCTCAAGTGAACGGGGCGGGGCCCGGGGCCGCGATCGGACCGCGTCCGATCGCCACGCTCCGGCCGCCGCGGTCGCCACGGGTTGCCGGGTCCCGCGTCCGGGTGTGCTCTGGAACGAACGGGGGGTGCGACGGGGGTACGACGGAAGGAGCGCCTGCCATGGCACACGCAGCGATACCGACGCGACGCCGACACCGCTACCGCCAGGACCACGGGCAGGACCACGGACAGGACCAGCGGAACGATCACCGGCACATCTCGCGGCTCGCCGTCGCCGTACCCGTCCTGCTGGGCATCGCGTACGGCGCCTACGCGTCGTTCATCGCCCGCAGCGGCGGCCCCGCCACCTACGGCCAGCTCGCCCTCGCGCTGATCTCCGGCGTCGGCATGGCCCTGCTCGTCTTCGGCCTGCTACGCGTCGCACCGGCCCTCCCCCGCGAGCTGCGCGCCGCGGCCTGGGGCGTCCTGGTCGGCGGCTCCATCGGCTTCCTCTACAGCCTCACCGACCAGAGCGTGCTGCGGTCGTGCGCGGTGGGGTTCTTCGTCGCGGTCGGTACGATCGCGGCGACGTTCTACGCGTTCTACATGCGAGAACAATGACCCGCCAATGACCCACCGATGACCCTTCCGCCGTCGCGGGCTCCGGCTCCGTCCCCCCATGCGAACGCCGCGCCGAAAGGCGCGGCGTTCGCTGCTTGACCTTCCTCCTCGGGGAAGCCCCAGCATCGGGTCGTACCGGGCGAGGGGCCCGGTACGAGGAGGGAAGCCATGGATGCGCCGGCGGCGGGACTGACGATCGGCGTCTTCGCGCGCCTGTGCAGGCTGTCGGCGAAGGCGCTGCGCCGCTACGACGAGCTGGGGCTGCTGCCGCCGGCCCGGGTCGACGCGGACACCGGATACCGGTACTACGACGAGGCGCAGCTGGAGCGGGCCAGGCTGGTCGCCTGGCTGCGCCGCGTCGGGATGCCGCTGGCCAGGATCCGCCACGTATGCGACGTGTACGAGACGGACGCGGCGGCCGCCGCCCGCGATCTCAGGGCGTACTGGGCACAGGTGGAAGCCGAGACAGCGGCGCGGCGTGACCTGGCGACCTTCCTCATCGGCCATCTGTCGGCCGGAGCTGTCCGGCCGACGGACCACGCAGGAAAGGGCGTTATTCCTATGCCGTCCATACCGTCGTCGACGTCATCCAACTCGCTGGGGCTGCGCTACGCGGCGCTGTCCGACCGCGGACTCGTCCGCGAGACCAACCAGGACACCGCGTACGCCGGTGCCCGGCTGCTCGCCGTCGCCGACGGCTTCGGGGCGGAAGGCGCCCCGGCCAGTACGGCGGCGGTCGACGCGCTGAAGGCGCTGCCGGACACCGTCGACAGCGGCGATCTGCTCGGCGCGCTCGCCGACTCCTTCGAGCGGGCGAACCACGCGGTCGACGGCTTCGCCGACTCGGGCACGACCCTCACGGCGATGGTGTGGACCGGCGCCGAGCTGGGACTCGTCCACATCGGCGACACCCGTGCGTATCTGCTGAGGGACGGGGAGTTCTTCCAGCTCACGGAGGATCACTCCGTGGTCAGGTCGATGATCGACGCGGGCACGCTCACCGAGGAGGAGGCGCTGTCGCACCCGCAGCGGATGATGCTGCTCAAGGCACTGGACGGCGACGCGAGCCAGGCGGCTCCCGATCTCCGGATGTGCGAGGCGCGGGCGGGGGACCGCTATCTGCTGTGCTCCGACGGCCTGTCCAGGGTGGTGGACACGGCGGAGGTACGGCGGGTCGTCGCGGACACGGACGAGCCGGCGGCCGCCGTACGCGAACTGGTCGAGCTGGCACGGGCGGCCGGGGGTCCGGACAACATCGCGTGCGTGGTGGCGGATGTGACGCAGGAGCCGGCGGGTGCGGAGCTGCCCGGTGCGGAGCTGCCGGCTGTGGAGCTGTCGGGTGGGGAGCTGTCGGGTGGGGAGCCGCGCGGCGTGCAGCTGCCCGGCGTCGTCAGCCGCTATCTGGCCGCCCAGCGCGCCGGGCAGGCGAAGACGGCCGCGGCCGCCTTCCACCGGGACGCCACCGTCACCGACGACGGCTCGACGTACACCGGCATCGGCGCCGTCGAGGAGTGGCTGGGTGCGGCCGGCAGCGAGTACACGTACACGGTCGAACTGACCGGCGTGGAACGGCTGGACGAGACGCACTACGTCGTCACGAACCGGCTGGAGGGCGACTTCCCCGGCGGGATCGTCGACCTCCACTACCGGTTCGCGTTGCGCGACGGCCTGATCGGGGACCTGACCGTCGAGCCGTGACGCGGGCCGCCGGAGCGGTCAGTCCTCGACGATCTCGCCGCGGACCACCACGACCGGGCTCTTCGCGTGCTGCGAGACGTGCAGGCTCACCGAACCGATCAGCGCGGCGGTGAAGTCGCTGTGCCCGCGGTCGCCGACCACCAGCAGCGTCGCTCCCTCCGAGCGGTCCACCAGGACCTGCGCGGGATGGCCGGTGATGACCTGACGGTCGACGGCCGCGGCGGCCTCGGCGTCGAGCGTCTTGTCGACGGCCTCGTCGAGGATCGTCCGCGCCAGCTTCTCCGGGTCGAACTCGGCCGGCACGCCGGGGGTCATCGAGGCCCAACTGGTCGCCGGGTACTGCCAGCTGATGACCGTCTCTATGCGGTCCCCGGTGACCTTGGCCTGCCGTGCGGCCCAGCGCAGCGCCTTCAACGACGATTCCGAGCCGTCTACCCCGACAACGATCCTGCCCATGGCGCACTCCCTTTTGATCGATCATTCAAACGTCTACCCAGGCAACGGGCGCGCGGCCCGTTTAATGCCCGCGCAGCAGTTGCTCGAACGGAACGATCTCGTCCGCGTCGTCGTCCGCGTCGGCTGTGGCTGCTTTCGCGGTGCCACCCAGCAGCCCCGCCAGCTCCTCGCCCGCCCGCCGGATCCGCGCGGGCAGACCGCCGGCGTGGGTGTCGGCCCCGGCGCCCCAGTCGTCGGTGGCGGCGAACACGGAGGTCGGGACGGTCAGGGCGTGCAGGTACGAGAAGAGCGGGCGCAGCGCGTGCTCCGTGACGAGCGAATGGCGCGCGGTGCCGCCGGTCGCCGCGAGCAGGACGGGCGTCCCAGTCAGGGCGTCCGGCTCGATCAGGTCGAAGAACGACTTGAACAGCCCGCTGTACGAGCCGGCGAAGACGGGCGTGACGACGATCAGCCCGTCGGCCTCGCCGACGGCCGCCAGCGCGTCACGCAGGTCGGCCGCCGGGAAGCCGGTGACGAGGTTGTTCGCGACGGCGACGGCCAGGTCGCGCAGTTCGACGACCCGTACGTCCGTCTTACGGTCGGCGCCGGCGAGCGCGCCGGTGGCGGCCTCGGTGAGCCGGTCGGCGAGGAGCCGGCTGGAGGAGGGCTTGCCGAGACCTGCGGACACGACGACGAGCTTCAGGGTCTCCATGGGACTCAAGCTCCCTTCGCGGAGTTGGCGACGGACGAGGCGACGGAGGGGTGGACGGGACCGTCGGGCACGGACAGCGGACGGTTGTTCGCGAACTCCTTGCGCAGTACGGGAACGACTTCCTCGCCCAGCAGGTCGAGCTGTTCCAGCACGGTCTTCAGCGGCAGTCCCGCGTGGTCCATCAGGAACAGCTGACGCTGGTAGTCACCGAAGGCGTCCCGGAAGGCCAGCGTCTTCTCGATGACCTCCTGCGGACTGCCGACGGTCAGCGGCGTGTCCTTGGTGAACTCCTCCAGCGAGGGGCCGTGGCCGTAGACCGGCGCGTTGTCGAAGTACGGCCGGAACTCCCGGACGGCGTCCTGCGAGTTCTTGCGGATGAACGCCTGGCCGCCGAGACCGACGATGGCCTGCTCGGGGGTGCCGTGGCCGTAGTGCGCGTACCGCTGCCGGTAGAGGCGGATCAGCTTCTGGAAGTGCCCCTTGGGCCAGAAGATGTTGTTGGCGAAGAAGCCGTCGCCGTAGTACGCGGCCTGCTCGGCGATCTCCGGGGAGCGGATGGAGCCGTGCCACACGAACGGCGGGGTGCCGTCGAGGGGGCGGGGCGTCGAGGTGAAGCCCTGGAGCGGCGTACGGAACGTGCCTTCCCAGTCGACGACGTCCTCGCGCCACAGCTTGTGCAGCAGGGCGTAGTTCTCGATGGCGAGCGGGATGCCCTGGCGGATGTCCTGACCGAACCACGGATAGACGGGCCCGGTGTTGCCGCGCCCCATCATCAGATCGACCCGCCCGTCGGCCAGGTGCTGAAGCATCGCGAAGTCCTCGG
>NZ_JTIY01000001.1:2410494-2411568 GCF_000818175.1 Streptomyces sp. AcH 505 | reverse complement strand
GGGGCGGGTGTGACTGGGGTGACGGAGGGTAGCCCGTGGGGCGGCCCTCGGCCGCCTTTTGCGTGGGTGGTTGCGTTAGACGCGCCATAGGGCGCATCAGGCGGTGGGCCCCTGCCCCCGGATACGTCCGGCGGTTGGTGGCTGTGGCGTGTAGGGAGAGTTATGGCGCAGGTGGTTGATCCTCAGTCATTCGACCGGTTCGCCCTCGACTACGACCGCTTCGTGAGCCTGTTGCCCGGGCAGAACACCGCCTGGGTGCTCGGCCTGGGGCCGGGTGGCGGGCGCGCTCTTGATGCCGGTTGTGGTTCCGGGCATGCGGCGGTCGCCCTGGCGGACCGCTTTGAGGAGGTCGTCGGGTTGGACCTCAGCGGGCCCCTGATCGAGATCGCCGAGGCCAAGAGGGCACGTCCCAACGTGCGTTACGTGGTGAAGGACCTGTTCGAGTTGGACGACGGCGGCTTCGATCTGGTCTACAGCCACACGATGCTGCATCACCTGGCGGACTACCGCGCGGGACTGCGGCGCCTGAAGAGTCTCGTGCGGCCCGGCGGCACCGTCGCGATCGTCGACAACGTCTGCGATCTCTACCCCACCCCGCCGCGCCAGGCCTACACCTGGCCCGCGCTGTGGAGCTTCCCCCACCAGATCCGCCGCATCGGGCTTCGCGACGCCTGGTTTCAACTGCGCTTCTGGCACAGCCGACCGTGGCTGGCGCACCTGCTCTCCGATCGCTACCTGTCGCGCGAACAGTTCCGGGAGCTCTACGGAAGTGTCTTCCCCGGCGCCCGGTTCGACGACCTCGGCTTCGCCCTGGCCATGGTCTGGACGGCCCCCACCAGTCACACCCGCCCCGACACCCAGGGCCCTCCACCCGCCTGATGCTCCCTGCCGCGCGCCTAACGCAACACAGGACGCAAAAGACGCCCCAGGGCCGCCCCACCAACCACCCGCCGTCACCCCAGTCACACCCGCCCCACCCACCGACCCGCTGCCCCGCCCAACTACCCCAACCAGGGCACCCTCCCGCCCCTCACCCACCCATAGCGACCAGCAGGGCATGAGTCTCAACCGCTA
>NZ_JTIY01000001.1:2396787-2410247 GCF_000818175.1 Streptomyces sp. AcH 505 | reverse complement strand
AAGGGCGCCTCGTCACCTAACCTCCCGGCCCGCACACGCCCCCGGCCCATCAACCGCCCCCCGCCCCGTCGCAGCGAGCTGCGGCGGGGCGGGGGGAGTGAGCCGGAAGGCCTTATACGTGCGGCACCGGGACCGTTCCCAGGCGGCCGGCCTGGAAGTCTTCGAATGCCTGCTTGAGCTCGGCCTGGCTGTTCATGACGAACGGGCCGTAGTGCGCCATCGGCTCACGGATCGGGCGGCCGCCCAGCAGGACGACCTCCAGGTCCGGGGTGTGCGCGTCCTGGATCTCGTCCGCGCGGACCGTGATCGACGCGCCGTCGCCGAAGACCGCCGTCTGGCCCGTGTGCACCGGCCGGCGGTCCGTGCCGACCGAACCGCGGCCGGCCAGCACGTACGCCAGGCCGTTGAAGTCCTCGCGCCACGGCAGCGTGACCTCGGCGCCGGGGCGCAGCGTCGCGTGGATCATCGTGATCGGGGTGTGCGTGATGCCCGGGCCCTCGTGGCCGTCCAGCTCGCCCGCGATGACGCGCAGCAGCGCGCCGCCGTCGTGCGAGGTGAGCAGCTGGACCTGGCCGCCGCGGATGTCCTGGTACCGGGGGTCCATCATCTTGTCGGCCGCCGGGAGGTTCACCCAGAGCTGCAGCCCGTGGAAGAGTCCGCCCGCCATGACGAGCGCCTCCGGCGGCGCCTCGATGTGCAGCAGGCCGGAGCCCGCCGTCATCCACTGCGTGTCACCGTTCTGGATGGTGCCGCCGCCACCGTTGCTGTCCTGGTGGATGAAGGTGCCGTCGATCAGGTAGGTGACGGTCTCGAAGCCGCGGTGCGGGTGCCAGGGCGTGCCCTTGGCCTCGCCCGCCGCGTACTCCACCTCGCCCATCTGGTCCATCATGATGAACGGGTCGAGGTACTGGTAGTTGATCCCGGCGAAGGCGCGGCGCACCGGGAAGCCCTCGCCCTCGAATCCGCCGGGCGCGGTGGTCACGGCCAGCACGGGGCGGGCCACGGCATCGGCCGCGGCGGACACCCGCGGCAGAGTCAGCGGGTTCTCGACGGTCACAGCAGGCATGAGGGCCCTCCTCGGGAGTCTTCGCGTTCCAATTTAGTTGAACGGTGAACATCCCGCAAGGCGCACTTCATTCCCCGCCGCCCCCCGGCGCCTTCTCCCCCGCCCGCGACGCGCGTAGCCCCGTCCGCGAAAACCACGGCGATCGGGCAGGTACTCCAGCCCCACCAGGGACTTCCCGCCCCAATAGCGGGCAATAGCGGGCTTCCGGTTTGCCCTTCCGCCGTTTCGAGCAGGCGCTCTGCGACCAACTACCTTTCGAAAGAACGGAGTTGCTTATCGTGGTAAGAACCGCCCGCACCACCGCATTCGTCGCTGCGACGCTCCTGGTCACCGGCGCGCTCGCCGCGCCGTCCGCCGACGCCGCAGCCCCGGACGAGACAGCCTCCGGCACCGCCGCCCGGCACTGCGTCGTGAACAGCGCCACCGGCGCGGACAGTTGCTTCGCCGCCTTCCCCGACGCCATCGAGGCGGCGACCGGCGGACAGGTCACCGACACCCCCGCCTCCGCGAAGGCGGCCGCCGGCGACCAGTCGTTCCGTACGGAGATGAAGCGCTTCAACGCGCCCACCCGGTCGAAGCAGTCAAAGCAGTCGGAGTCGGAGTCGGAGTCGGAGTCGGCGAAATCGTCGACGCTCGCCGCCGCCGACTCCGTCGTCCAGGGCACTTTCTTCGACGAGGTCCAGTTCGGCGGATCGTCACTGACGATCACCGGGACCGCGCCCTGCGTGAAGGACGGCTGGATCGAGTACCAGTACGACTTCCCGGACGACTGGAAGAACCGCGTCTCGTCCGTGCAGCCCTGGGCCGACTGCTGGATCTGGCTCTACCCGGAGCCGAACCTCACCGGTGACAGGGACGGTCCGTTCGACGAGAACACCGCCGACGTGGGCTCGTTCATGAACGACCGCGCCCAGTCCGTCGGGTTTAGTTGACACGCACACGTCAACACGCCGACGAAAACCCCCACGAAAACCCCCAAGGAAACCCCCACACCCCCGCACATATCCCCCCACACCGTTCGGAGAAATCCATGACGAAAAGAGCACGCCTGTCCATGCTGCTGGTGGCCCTCGCGACAGCGGGCAGCGCCGCCCTCTCCACGGGCACGGCCTCCGCCGAGGAGACCCCCACCTCCCGCGAGCTGCTCGACAAGTGCGACAACGGCAGCGACCTCTGCGTCTTCCACCCCGACGGGCCGCCCTCCGTCTCCATGGGTGAGGCCCACCAGGTCGGCGACAGCGCCTACAACTGCACCGCCGACCTCCAGCGCTCCACCGTCGGCTGGTCGGACACCACAGGCGAGTCGAACAGCCTCGGCGTCTCCCTGAGCGCGGAGTACGGCTTCTCCGAGGTCTTCAAGGTGACCATCGAGACCAGCTACCAGCACACCTGGGAGAGCTCCCACACCGAGTCCGAGCAGACGAACGTCGACGTCCGTCCCGGCGAGGTCGGCTGGATCACCCGCGAGGCCCAGATGCAGCACGTCTCTGGCACCTACGAGCTGCACTTCGGTGACCCGTTCTACGGCCACTACTACTGGTACGTGCCGTTCGACGCGACCGGCCCGCTGCCCGACGCGCCCAGCACCAAGACCCAGCACACCCGGGCGATGACGGACCAGGAGCGCGCGGAACACTGCGCCTGACCACAGCCCGCAGAACACAGAACACCACGACGGCCCGGCCCCCGCGTACCTGTACCTCTACGCGGGGGCCGGGCCGTCGCCGTCAGGAAAACCTCAGCCGTACATCCGCCGCATCGCGAAGTCCACCATCTGCTCGACCGCCTTCGCGTCGAAGACCATCCGGTGGTCGCCCTCCATGTCCAGGACGAAGCCGTACCCCGTCGGCAGCAGGTCGATCACCTCGGCGCCCGTGATCACGAAGTACTTGGACTCCTTGCCCGCGTACCTGCGCAGCTCCTTCAGCGTGCTGAACATCGGGATCACCGGCTGCTGCGTGTTGTGCAGCGCCAGGAACCCCGGGTTGTCGCCGCGCGGACAGTAGACCTTCGACGTCGCGAAGATCTGCTGGAAGTCCTCGGCGGCCAGCGAGCCCGTCGTGAAGGCCCTGACGGCGTCACCGAGCGAAGGCGGCGACGGCTCCGGGTAGAGCGGCTGCTCGCCGTACCCGCCGACGCCACCCATGGGCTGGCCGCCCATCGGCTGGCCACCCATCGGCTGCTGGGGCGGCGCGGCGTACTGCTGCTGTGCGCCCGGGGTCTGGTCGTAGCCGTACATGCACGCAAGAGTACTGACGAATGGGCCCCGAGGGAGCCTCGTCACAGATGACCTGTCGGGGTTGCGTCTTATTACCCATGGGTAGCATCATCGTAGGTAGCCAAGTACACAGCCGCGTACACAACCACGTGCGAAGCCCATACTTGGACAGCCGACACACGAGCCACGAGCCACACGAGCCTTACGGAGCCGTCGCCATGGGGCACTACAAGTCGAATCTCCGCGACATCGAGTTCAACCTCTTCGAGGTCCTCGGACGCGACAAGCTGTACGGCACCGGTCCGTTCGCCGAGATGGACGCGGAGACAGCGAAGAGCATCCTCGCCGAGGTCACCCGCCTCGCCGAGAACGATCTCGCGGAGTCCTTCGCCGACGCCGACCGCAACCCCCCGGTCTTCGACCCCGACACCAACACCGCCCCCCTCCCGGCCTCCTTCAAGAAGAGCTACAAGGCCTTCATGGACGCCGAGTACTGGCGGCTCGGGCTGCCCGAGGAGATCGGCGGCACGACCGCGCCCCGCTCCCTGATCTGGGCGTACGCGGAGCTGGTGCTGGGTGCGAACCCCGCCGTGTGGATGTACGCCTCGGGCCCCGCCTTCGCCGGCGTCCTCTTCGAGGAGGGCAACGAGGCGCAGAAGAAGATCGCCGAGATCGCCGTCGACAAGCAGTGGACGTCGACGATGGTGCTCACCGAGCCGGACGCGGGCTCCGACGTGGGCGCGGGCCGGACGAAGGCCGTCGAGCAGGAGGACGGCTCCTGGCACATCGAGGGCGTGAAGCGGTTCATCACGTCCGGTGAGAACGACCTCTCGGAGAACATCCTTCACTACGTGCTCGCCCGCCCCGAGGGCGCCGGACCCGGCACCAAGGGCCTGTCGCTCTTCCTGGTGCCGCAGTACGAGTTCGACTTCGGGACCGGCGAGCTGGGCGAGCGCAACGGCGTCTACGCCACGAACGTCGAGCACAAGATGGGTCTGAAGGTCTCCAACACCTGCGAGCTGACCTTCGGCGACCGGCACCCCGCCAAGGGCTGGCTGATCGGTGACAAGCACGAGGGCATCCGCCAGATGTTCCGCATCATCGAGTTCGCCCGGATGATGGTCGGCACGAAGGCCATCGCCACGCTCTCCACCGGGTACCTGAACGCGCTGGAGTACGCCAAGGAGCGCGTGCAGGGCCCCGACCTGGCCCAGTTCATGGACAAGACCGCGCCCAAGGTCACCATCACGCACCACCCCGACGTACGCCGCTCGCTCATGACGCAGAAGGCGTACGCGGAAGGCATGCGCGCCCTGGTGATGTACACGGCGGCGCTCCAGGACGAGATCGCGGTCAAGGAAGCGGCCGAGGAGGACGTGAAGGCGCTCAACGGCCTGAACGACCTGCTGCTGCCGATCGTGAAGGGCTACGGCTCGGAGCGCTCGTACGAGCAGCTCGCGCAGTCGCTGCAGACCTTCGGCGGCTCCGGCTATCTGCAGGAGTACCCGGTCGAGCAGTACATCAGGGACGCCAAGATCGACACCCTCTACGAGGGCACGACGGCCATCCAGGGCCAGGACTTCTTCTTCCGGAAGATCGTCCGCGACCAGGGTGTGGCGCTGAACACACTGGCCGAGGAGATCAAGCAGTTCCTCGCCGTCGGCACGGGCGGTACGGAGCTGGCGCCGGCCCGTGACGCGCTCGCGAAGGCCGCCGTCGACCTGGAGGCGATCGTCGGGCGGATGCTGACCGACCTCACCTCCACCGGTGAGGACGTCAAGAACATCTACAAGGTCGGGCTCAACACGACCCGCCTGCTGATGGCTTCGGGCGACGTCGTCGTCGGCTACCTGCTGCTGCGCGGTGCCGCGGTGGCGACGGAGAAGCTGGAGACGGCGGCGGCCAAGGACGTCGCGTTCTACCAGGGCAAGATCGCCGCTGCGAAGTTCTTCGCGGCGAACGTGCTGCCGGGTGTCTCGGCCGAGCGGGCGCTGGCGGAGTCGGTGGACAGCTCGCTGATGGAGCTGGCCGAGTCGGCCTTCTGACCGGCGCAACTGTCAGGTGTGGGGCGTTCGTTCGGACCGGGTCCTCGGTCCGGAGGAACGCCCCACAGTTGTGTGCCGCCGCAGCAACCCCCCAGCGCCCCGGACCCCGTGTTCCTCCCGCTCCCGACCGCTTTGACGCCTGTCGCACCAAACCTCCGCCCATGGGCGGAGCCGCCTGTCAAGGCTCTTGGCAGGCGCAGAGCAGGTGTCATAAGCCGTCGTTAAGGTGAAGGCATGCGTTCTTCCCCCCGCTTCGACCGCGGCCACACCGACGACCTCATGTCCTTCCTGGCGGCGAGCCCGTCGCCGTACCACGCTGTGGCGAACGCCGCGGCGCGCCTGGAGAAGGCGGGCTTCCGGCAGGTGTCGGAGACCGACGCGTGGGACGGCGCGGCCGGCGGGAAGTTCGTGCTGCGCGGCGGGGCCCTGATCGCCTGGTTCGTGCCGGAGGGCGCGGCGGCGCACACGCCGTTCCGGATCATCGGCGCGCACACGGACTCGCCGAGCCTGCGGGTGAAGCCGCAGCCCGACATCGGCGCCTACGGATGGCGTCAGGTCGCCGTCGAGATCTACGGCGGACCGCTGCTCAACACCTGGCTCGACCGCGACCTCGGCCTGGCAGGGCGGATCTCGCTGCGCGACGGCACCCACCGGCTGGTCGCCGTCGACCGCGCCGTGCTGCGCGTCCCGCAGCTCGCCGTGCATCTGGACCGCTCGGTGAACACCGACGGGCTCAAGCTGGACCGGCAGCGGCACATGCAGCCCATCTGGGGCCTCGGGGAGCCGGACGAAGGCGATCTGATCCGCTTCGTCGCCGAGGAGAGCGGCGTCGGCGCCGCCGAGATCACCGGCTGGGACCTGATGCCGTATCCCGTCGAGCCGCCGGGCTATCTGGGCCGCGACCGCGAGCTGGTGGCGGGTCCCCGGATGGACAACCTGCTCTCGGTGCACGCGGCCACCGCCGCGCTGGCCGCCGTCGCCAACCCCACCCCTGACGACACCCCCGCCCCGGACGGGACGTCCGCCGCCGACGAGCCCCTGCCGTACATCCCCGTGGTCGCCGCCTTCGACCACGAGGAAAGCGGCTCCCAGTCGGACACCGGCGCCGACGGCCCGCTGCTCGGCACGGTGCTGGAGCGCTCGGTGCTCTCCCGTGGCGGGACGTTCGAGGACCGCGCGCGTGCGCTGGCCGGCTCCATCTGTCTCTCCTCGGACACCGGCCACGCCGTACACCCCAACTACGGCGAGCGGCACGACCCGACGCACCACCCCCGGGCCAACGGCGGCCCGATCCTCAAGGTGAATGTGAACATGCGGTACGCGACGGACGGCGGCGGCCGGGCCGTGTTCGCCGCCGCCTGCGAGAAGGCGGACGTCCCGTGGCAGACGTTCGTCTCCAACAACGCGATGCCCTGCGGCACGACGATCGGCCCGATCACGGCGGCGCGGCACGGCATCACCACCGTCGACGTGGGCGTGGCGATCCTGTCGATGCACAGCGCGCGCGAGTTGTGCGGCGCCGACGACCCGTACCTCCTGGCGAACGTGCTGGCCGCGTTCCTGGAAGGCTGACGGGACAGACCTCGGCCAACGGCCCCCTGAACACCTTCCGTCCCGCCTGACGACCGATCAACCGCCAACGCTCGCATGCCCGATCGAGTCGGGGGTACCCGAGCAGTGGCCCGGAACGGCCACCACTCGTATCAGGAGGCGGGATTCATGGGCATCGGCGGATGTATCGCTCTTATCGGGGTTGGTGCGATCCTCACTTTCGCAACCGACTGGCATTCGGACAGCGTCAACATCGACCTGGTCGGCGTGATCATGATGGCGGTCGGCATCATCGGGATCGCCACCTTCACCAGCATCGCCAGGCGGCGGCGCGCGGTCGTGTCCGAGACCGTCGTCCAGCGGGACGACCGCGGCGCCGGCGGCGGCTTCGGAGGTCCGGGCAACTACTGAGGCGCCCCGTCAGCCATCGGCAGCGTCGCCGATGTTGACTGACACTCCGTACTGACACCCCGTCAGGAGTCCATCCCTGCCAGGACCAGAGCGAGCCGTGACGTGCCGTCGGCCGCGAGCCGGACCGGAACACCCCAGTCCTGCTGGTGCACATGGCACGCCGGGTACTCGTTCGCCGGGTCGTCGTCGCAGGACGCGGCCATCGCCGACACATGCAGGACGCCCTCGGCGACCTGGTCGGAGAGCACCACCTCACGGCTGAGGTCCGTGCCCGCGCCCTCCCCGGAGACCAGCAGCTCCGGCGGGGTCGCCGACACCAGCAGCCGGGTCGAAGGCCCGTATCGGGTGTCCAGCTTCTGGCCGGTCGGCGCGGTGAAGACCACAGCCAGCTCGAACGCACCCGGCGCCACCTCGGTCGCCGTGCGCTGCGTACGGTGGGCGACCGACTCGACCCGTACCGCTTCCTCGGGCAGCCGCAGCCGGGTCAGCCGGTGCCGGGCCGATTCGACGACGACGATGTCGTCCCCGACGAGCACGGCGTCGGACGGCTCCCGCAGATCCGTCGCGAGGGTCGTCACCTCACCGGTCGCCGGGTCGAAGCGGCGCAGCGCGTGGTTGTACGTGTCGGCGACGGCGACCGAGCCGTCGGGCAGCGCCGTCACGCCGAGCGGGTGCTGGAGCAGCGCCTCGGCGCCGGGGCCGTCGCGGTGGCCGAAGTCGAACAGGCCGGAGCCGACGGCGGTACGGATGACGAACTCCGCGCCGTACCCCTCGCCCGCACGCCCCCCGCTCCCCGCCTCGCCCGCACGCTCCCCAGCGGCGCGCTCCACGTAACGCAGCGCGCTCGTCTCGGAGTCGGCGATCCACAGCCGGTCCCCCGCCGCAGCGAGGCCGGACGGCTGCGCGAACCACGCCTCGGCCGCGGGGCCGTCGAACAGGCCCTCGTTGGTCGTCCCCGCCACCGCCTCGACGGTGCCGGTGGCCGGGTCGTACGTCCACAGCTGGTGGACGCCGGCCATCGCGATCCACACCCGGTCCGCCCACCACGCCACGTCCCACGGCGACGACAGGTCCACCTCGCGTGCGGGCCCCGCGGTCGGCGACCCCTGCCACCACTGCCTGCCGGTTCCCGCGACGGTCTCGACGGCGCCGCTGACCGGGTCGTACGTGCGCAGGGCGTGGTTCACGGTGTCCGCGACGATCACCCGGCCGTCGGGCAGCAGCGCGAGCCCCTGCGGCTCGGCGAAGGAGGCGGCGGCGAAGGAGCCGTCGGCGGCCGTGGCGTCGCGGAAGCCGCGATCACCGCTGCCGACGCGGCGTACGACGCTCTCGCCGTCCGGCTCCAGCTCGACCAGCTGGTGCCGGGTCGAGTCGGAGACGAGCAGATTCCCCGAGGGCAGCACCAGCGCCTTGCCCGGGAACCGCAGATCGGTCGCGACCGGCTCGGGCGGCACGTACGGTCCGTCGCCGCGCCGCAGCGTGCCCTTCGCCGCGTGCTCGGCCTCCAGCTCCTCGACCAGCTTCTCGATGGCGTGCGCATGGCCCTCGCCCGCGTGCTGCGCGACGACGTACCCCTCGGGGTCGACGACGACCAGCGTGGGCCAGGCCCGCACCGCGTACTGCTTCCAGGTCGCCAGCTCGGGATCGTCCAGGACGGGGTGGTGCACCTCGTAGCGCTCCACGGCGTCCACGACGGCCTGATGCTCGGCCTCGTGCACGAACTTCGGCGAGTGGACGCCGATGATCACCAGCGTGTCCCGGTGCTTCTCCTCCAGCTCACGCAGCTCGTCCAGCACGTGCAGACAGTTGATGCAGCAGAACGTCCAGAAATCCAGTACGACGATCCGTCCGCGCAGGTCGGCGAGGGTGTACGAGGTGTCGCCCGTGTTGAGCCAGCCGCCCTTGCCGGTCAGCTCGGGGGCACGGACGCGGACGCGCCGCGGGGAGGAAGTCGCACTGTTCATGGTTCAAGGGTGCCACCCCGCCCCCACGCGTTTCGCGCCGAGTAGATTCCCCGCATGGGGACTGGGGAACTGCTCGGCTCGGGCCGGAGCGCGGACGTGTACGCGATAGACGACGAGTGGGTGCTGCGGCGCACCAGGGACGGCCTCGACGTGACCGACGAAGCCGTCGTGATGGCGTATCTGTGGGAGCACGGGTATCCGGTGCCGCAGGTGCGGCTGCCCGCGGACACGGGTCCCGGAGCAGGCGCGCGGACCGAGCTGGTGATGCGGCGGCTGTCCGGGCCGACGATGGTCCAGTCGCTGCTGCAGGGCACCACGACGCCGCAGGAAGGCGGGCTGATGCTCGCCCGGCTGCTGCACCGGCTGCACGCGGTGCCGCCGATGACCGGGGACGATCCGGCCGACCGGATCCTGCATCTCGATCTGCATCCGGAGAATGTGATCCTCACGCCGAGCGGCCCCATGGTGATCGACTGGACCAACACCGAGGAAGGGCCGCCGGGGCTCGACTGGGCGATGTCGGCGCTGATCCTCGCGCAGGTGATGGTGGCCGGCGAGCTGCCGCCCGAGCCGATCCGGGTGGGTCTCGCCGAGCTGCTGGCGCACGGCGACGTGGACCCCGGGCACCTCGACGCCGTACGGGCCCGCCGGCTGGCCAACCCGACGATGAGCGAGCGGGAGCTGAGCCTGGTGGACGAGGCGGTGGCGCAGGTGCTCGCGATCCGGAGCGAGCAGGGCCGCTGAGCGCGTCGGCCGGGCGGATCCGGCTGCACGTGCTCCGCTGCACGCGTCCGTGACGGCGTACGCCCCACCCGAACGCGTGCACCTACGCCCTGTCGGTCATCGGCTCGTACGGCGGGGGTACCCGTCCTTCATGAAATACCTCGTACGCGACAAAATCTTCGCGATCGGCGACGACTACTGGATCGAGGACGAGCACGGCCGCAAGGCCTTCCTCGTCGACGGCAAGGCGCTGCGGCTGCGTGACACCCTGGAACTCAAGGACCCCTCGGGGGCCGTCCTGATCACGCTGCGCGAGAAGATGCTCAGCCTGCGGGACACGATGACCATCGAGCGCGACGAGCAGCCGCTGGCGACCGTCCGCAAGAAGCGGCTCTCGCTGCTGCGCAACCACTACCGGGTCACCCTGGTCGAGGGCACCGAACTCGACGTGAGCGGCAAGATCCTGGACCGCGAGTTCGCCATCGAGTACGAGGGCGAACTGCTGGCCGACATCTCCCGCCGCTGGCTGCGGGTGCGCGAGACCTACGGCGTCGATGTCGTACGGGAGGACACCGACCACTCACTGCTGCTCGCGGTCGCGGTGTGCGTGATCCGGATGGCGGAGAAGGAACGCGAGGGCGACGACCACTGAGGGACGGTGACCGCCGCCGCGCACATGGATTGTGACGCCCTGTCGCGACGCCCTACTCGGAAGGCTCGGGCTGCGCGGACGGCTTCGGCAGGCCCAGCCGCCGGTCCTTGAGCGCCGGGAACTGCCGGCGGGTCTTCGCCACCTTCGCCGGGTCGAGGTCGACCGTCAGGACTTCCTCGCCGGTGCCCGCCTCGGCGAGCACCTCGCCCCAGGGGTCCACGACGATGCTGTGGCCCGACTGCTCGACCCCCGCGTGGGTGCCCGCGGTGGCGCAGGCCAGGACGTACGCCTGGTTCTCCACGGCGCGGGCCTGGGCGAGCAGCGTCCAGTGCGCGCGGCGGCGGGCAGGCCAGCCTGCGGGGACGACGAACGCCTCGGCGCCCGCGTCGACAAGGCCCCGGAACAGCTCGGGGAAGCGCAGGTCGTAGCAGGTGGCGAGGCCCAGCGTCAGGCCGGACAGCTCGAAGGTGACGAGTTCGTCCCCCGCGCCCATCAGCGTCGCCTCGCCCTTGTCGAAGCCGAAGCGGTGGATCTTCCGGTACGTACGGGCGAGTTCGCCCGAGGGGGAGATGAGCAGCGAGGTGTTGTAGAGGACGCCGTCGGCGGCGCCCTCGACCACCGAACCCGCGTGCAGCCAGACCCCGGCGTCGGCCGCCGCCTTCGACATCGCCTCGAACGTCGGACCTTCGACCGGTTCGGCCTCTTCGGCGAAGGATTCGTACGCGAACGCGCCCACCGGCCACAGCTCGGGAAGGACCACCAGGTCAGCGCCGCGCTGCTCGCGTACCAGCGATGCCGCGCGCCGCCTGCGCGCATTGACCGTTTCGTCCGGGTCTACTGCGATCTGGATGAGCGAGGCGCGCACACTACCACCGTCCTGGCATTCGAGCCGTCAACACGGGCCTACGATCGTCACACGAAAGCACTGCCGGGGTGCCACCGGGCAGCGTAACTTAGGCTGCCGAACCTCCCACGCAGCCCGCAGCCAGCCAGCCACCCAGCAAGCCAGCCCGCGTACCGCAGAACCGCCGAGGGGTCCCGTGACCGTCCATCCCAGCCTTCAAACCTACGTCGATGCCTGGACCCACTCAGTGGAAGCGATAGCCGAGTTGGTACAGCCACTCGGCGAGGGCGAGTGGAACCGGCGCACGCCGTGTCCCGGCTGGTCGGTCCGCGACATCATCTCCCATGTCATCGGCATGGAGTGCGAGATGCTCGGGGACCCGCGGCCGATCCACACCCTGCCGCGTGATCTTTACCACGTGAAGAGCGAGATCTCCCGCTACATGGAGATGCAGGTCGACGTGCGCCGGCACCACACGGCTCCGGAGATGACCTCCGAGCTGGAGTACACGGTCATCCGGCGCAACCGCCAGCTGCGTAACGAGACGCGCCAGCCCGACGCGATGGTCCGCGCACCGCTCGGCACGGAACAGACCCTCGAAACCGCCATGCGCGACCGGGCGTTCGACATCTGGGTGCACGAGCAGGATCTGCGGACCGCGCTGGACAAGCCGGGGAACCTCGACTCGCCCGGTGCGCTGGTGGCGCGCGACGCGCTGCTGGCCGCGCTGCCGAAGGTGGTCGCCAAGGACGCGGGCGCCCCGCCGAGTTCGGCCGTCGTCCTCGACGTGCACGGACCGGTGGAGTTCCTCCGTACGATCCGGGTCGACGCGGAAGGGCGCGGGACGATCGACGGCGCGCCCTCGCTCGGTCCCGCCGTGACGCTGGCGATGGACTGGGAGACGTACTTCCGACTGGCCTGCGGCCGGGTCCGGCTCGCCTCGGTGGTGGACCGGGTCAAGATCGACGGTGACTACGACCTGGCAGAGGCGATCCTGCGGGAGTTCGCGGTCACGCGCTGATCTCCGCCGGCCGGGCCCCGGGCTGATCCCCGCCGGCCTGCGCGCGCCGCACGCTCCGTCTCACGCTCCGTCTCACGCGGGCACGTGCACGGCCTCCACCCGGCTGGCCACGAGCCGTTCCCGCTCCCTGCGTACCGCACGCGCCCGCAGCCGCAGGATCTGGGTGATCCCGACCGCTTCGAGCACGAAGATGGACGAGAAGGCGATCCGGTAGTTGTCGCCGGTCGCGTCCAGCAGGACGCCGACCGCGAGCAGCGTCGTCATCGAGGCCACGAAACCGCCCATGTTGACGATTCCCGAGGCCGTGCCCTGACGCGCGGGCGGGTTGGCGGGCCGGGCGAAGTCGAAGCCGATCATGGAGGCGGGTCCGCAGGCGCCGAGGGTGGCGCACAGGACGATCAGCAGCCACATCGGCGCATGCCCGGCCCGGTCGCCGGGATACGCGAGGGTGACGGCCCAGAGCAGTGTCGTCGTCCCGACCGTACCGAGCACCAGCGGCAGCCGCGCCGCGTGGTGCCGGCCGATGATCTGTCCGTAGACGAGCCCGATCACCATGTTGGACAGCACGATCAGCGTGAGCAGTTCGCCCGCAGTCGACCGGGACAGGCCCTGCGCCTCGACCAGGAACGGCAGCCCCCACAGCAGCAGGAAGAACATCGCGGGGAAGCCGGTGGTGAAGTGCACCCACAGACCGAGCCGGGTGCCGGGCTCCCGCCAGGCGGCGGCGATCTGCTTGCGGACGTAACTGACGCCGGCGTGTTCGACGGGCGGCGGCTCGTACCCCTCGGGGTGGTCCTTCAGGAACAGCAGCATCAGGACCAGGACGACGACGCCGGCCATGGCGCTGCCCGCGAACGTCGCCGTCCAGCCGAGGCTGTGCAGGGTGCGCGCGATGACCAGCGTGGAGACGAGGTTGCCCGCCATCCCGAACAGCGCGGCGACCTGCGTGATCAGCGGCCCGCGCC
>NZ_JTIY01000001.1:2387802-2396175 GCF_000818175.1 Streptomyces sp. AcH 505 | reverse complement strand
GGGCGGGGAACCAGCGGGCGCCCAGCCGCAGGACGCTGATGAACGTCATCGCGTCGCCGCAGCCGAGCAGGGCGCGTGACGCCAGCGCGGCGCCGTACGAGGGGGAAAGGGCGAAGCCGAGCTGTCCGACGGTGAACAGGACGACGCCGAGCGTCAGCACCTTCTTCGTACCGAGCCGGTCGACCAGCAGCCCCACGGGTATCTGCATGCCCGCGTAGACGAGCAGTTGCAGGATGGAGAAGGTGGAGAGCGCGGACGCGTCGATGTGGAAGCGGTCGGCCGCGTCCAGTCCCGCGACGCCCAGGCTGGTACGGAAGATGACGGCGACGAAGTAGACGGCGATGCCGATGCCCCACACCCAGGCGGCGCGCCGGCCGCCGGGCGGATCGCCGGGCAGCGTCGAAGAACCGGCACTGCTCCCGTTCCCCGCGCCGCTCGCACTGGCCGCGCTCACGGCACGTCACCCCTGACCAGCACCTTGACCCGGCCGACGTGGCGGCGCACGCACTGCGCCGCGCCCTCGACGTCACCCGCCTTGATCGCCTCGAACAGCTCGGTGTGCTCGGTGAGGTTCTTGGCGACACGGTCGGGGTGCGCCTCGATGATGGCGCGGCCCATCCGCAACTGCCGGTCCCTGAGCTGGTCGTAGAGCTTCGACAGGATCTGGTTGCCGGCGTGCCGCACGATCTCGGCGTGGAAACACCGGTCGCTGACGGACACGGCGGTCAGATCGCCCGCGGCGGCGTGCAGCCGCTGCTCGTCGAGCAGTTCCGCCAGCCGCTCGATCAGCCGCGCCGAAGCGGGCACGGCCTTGCGTACGGCGAACTCCTCGACCAGCAGGCGCGTCTCGACGACGTCGGCGATCTCCTGCGCCGACACGGCGAGGACCAGCGCGCCCTTCTTCGGGTAGAGCTTGATCAGCCCCTCGACCTCCAGCTTGAGCAACGCCTCGCGTACGGGGGTGCGGGACACCCCGACGGCCTCGGCCAGCTCCCCCTCCGTGAGGAGGGTGCCGCCTTCGTAGCTGCGGTCGAGCACGGCCTCTTTGACATGGCTGTAGACGCGCTCGGCGGCGGGGGGTTGCTTGACGGGCTGCTTCAGCATGCGCACAGCTTAGATACAACAGAGGTGCATCAGCATCGCCCGTCCGGGATATGGACCGGCGGCGGGCGGCCGGAATGCGGGAGCGCGACGGCGATGTTCCCACCCACGACCGACGGCCCTGCCGGGGCCCGGGGACGAACGACCGTGGAGGCAGCGATGTCGGGGGCAGTGATTGTCGGAGCCGGCCCGGGGATCGGCGCGTCGGTGGCGCGCCGCTTCGGACAGGAGGGGCTGCCGGTCACGCTGGTGGCCCGTACGGAGAAGTCGCTGCGCGCGGCTGCCGACGCCGTGGCTCCCACGGGCGCCGAGGTGCTGGCGCTGTCGGCCGACGTCACCGACGAGGACGCGCTGGGGGCGGCCCTGGACGCCGCGTCGGAAGCGTTCGGCGTACCGGACGCCGTGGTCTACAACGCGGCGGTCATCAGGCCGGACGCACCCGGCGACCTGTCGGCGCGCGGCCAGTTGGCCGCCTGGGCGGTCAACGTGGGCGGCGCGCTGACCACGGCGGCGCGGGTGGCGCCCGCGATGGCGCGGCGCGGCAGCGGCTCGTTCATCGTGACGGGCGGCATGCCGGAGCCGAAGGCGGAGTACGTGAGCCTCTCGCTCGGCAAGGCGGGCGTGCGGACCCTGGTGGAGCTGCTCGACCTCCGGTACGGCCCGTCGGGCGTGCACGCCGCTTCGGTGACGGTGACCGGCGCCGTCGCCCCCGGCACGGACTTCGATCCGGACGAGATCGCCGAGCACTACTGGCGGCTGCACACCCAGCCGCGCACCGCATGGCAGCGGGAGATCGTCCACACAGGCCGCTGAGGCACCGGCCGCTGACGACGCAGACCGCTGACCTCACCGGGCTCCGACCACAACGGGCGGGGCCCGGAACGGCGGGGCGTTTCTCGCTGGACAAGCACGGGCCGCGTCTCACACAGTGGCGCGCATGTCCTCTCTGGTACACCACATCGTGATCGACTGCTCCGACCCCTACACCCTGGCCGGCTTCTGGGCCGAAGCCCTCGAAGGCTCCCTGGCGGACGACGACTTCGCCGGGGATCCGGAGGCGCAGGTCACCTCGGCGGGCGCGAGCCTGCTGTTCGTCTCGGTGCCGGACGCCAAGGAGACCAAGAACAGGATCCACCTCGACATCCAGCCCCAGGACCGCACCCGCGACGAGGAGGCCGACCGCCTCTACACCCTCGGCGCCAGCCTCGCCGCCGACCACCGCCGCCCTGACGGCTCGGGCTGGCTGACCCTGACGGACCCGGAGGGCAACGAGTTCTGCGTGGTGCGCAGCGCGAAGGAACGTGCCTCCTGAGGCCGTTCACCCGTTGACCCACCCGTTGACCCGCCGCCCCGTCACTCGCGCTGCGCGCCGACCAGGGCCTCGCCCGCGTCCGTCCGGTAGTACAGCACCGAACGGCCCGCGCGGCGGCGGTGGATCAGGCGGGCGTCGAGGAGGATCTTCAGGTGGCGGCCGACCGAGCCGAGGGCCTGGCCGGTCAGGGCCACGAGCTGTGTCGTGCTCTTCGGGGTGTCGAGCAGGACGAGGACGGTGGCCCGTACGGGTCCCAGCAGGGCGCCCAGCGCCTCGGGGACCTGCGCCGCCGCCGGTTCGGCCAGCGCGCCAGCGCAGGGGTACACGGCGGCGTAGCGGTGCGGTTCGTCCCAGGAGACCCAGCCGGTGCGCGGCGTGACCGGTACGAACAGCAGCTGGGCGCCGGAGATCTCGCGCGGCGGGTGGTCGCGCGCGTTGATCTGTAGCCGGCCTTCGCCCAGCCAGCGCATCTCCGGCCTCAGCGTGTCCAGGGCAGCCGCCCAGCCGCCCCTGCCGAGCTGTTCGGTCCGCGCGACGATGTCGGCCTCGATGACGCGCCGGCGGCGCGGCCACTCGGGCAGCACCGTCTCGGTCCACACCCACTCCAGCAACGCGGCGGCGAGGCGCGGCAGATCGTCCCTTTCGAGTTCGGCGGGGAGCGGGCCGCCGCCCAGCGAGAAGGCCAGATCCGCGCGGGCCGCCGCCGGGGGCGTCCGGCGGATCCACGCCAGCTCCTCCTCGAAGGACTGTCCGCCGTCACCGGCGGGGGTGGGCGTGAGGAAGTCCGCGTTCCAGGAGCGGCAGAGACCGATCCGTACGAGCAGCGGCGCTGCCGGGTCGGCGGCCAGCCGCGCGCGGTAGGCGGGGCGGTACGTGTCGAGCCACACGCGCTCGCCCGGGTGCGCGGCCGATCCGCGCTCCAGGGTCTTCAGGCTCGCCGTGACCTCCGCCAGCGGAGACACCACGAACCTGCCGCCCGCGAGCGTGTCCGCGTTGACCAGCCACCAGCCCATTGTTTCGCCTCCACGCGAAACTCTAACGGTCCGCAGTCCAAGCGGCCGAGACTCCGGTCCATGCGCACCTACCGAGAGGTCTTCCGGACACCGGAGTTCACCCCCTTCTTCCTGACCTCCTCCGTCCAGGTCGCCGCCCAGACCGTGAGCGGCCTGGCCCTCGGCACGCTGATCTACGGGGCGACCGGGTCACCGCTGCTGTCCGCGCTTGCCATGTTCGGCCCGTCGCTCGCCCAACTGCTCGGCGCGACCACGCTCCTGTCCGCGGCCGACCGGCTGCCGCCGCGCGCCGCGACCGCCGGCCTCGCCCTCCTCTTCGGCCTCGGCACGGCGGCGCAGGCCGTCCCAGGACTGCCCGTGTGGGCCGCGTTCGCGATCCTGCTGGCGCAGGGGCTGCTCGCGTCGGTCGGCGGCGGGGTGCGGTACGGGCTGCTCAACGAGATCCTCAGCAAGGAGGGCTATCTGCTGGGCCGTTCGGTGCTCAACATGTCGTCCGGCACGATGCAGATCTGCGGGTACGCCACCGGCGCCCTGCTCGTCACCGCCCTGTCGCCGCGCGGCACGCTGCTCACCGGCGCCGGCCTGTACCTCGCCGCCGCGCTGGTCGCCCGGCTCGGCCTCGCCGCCCGGCAGGCCCGTGCGGCGGGGCGGCCGTCCGTCGCCGAGACCTGGCGGACGAACGCGCTGCTGTGGTCGGCCCGGTCGCGCCGGTACGTGTATCTCGCGCTCTGGGTGCCCAACGGGCTGATCGTCGGCTGCGAATCCCTGTACGTCCCCTACGCGCCCCACCACGCGGGACTCCTCTTCGCCTGCGCCGCGCTCGGCATGCTCGCGGGGGACACGCTGACCGGCCGGTTCGTCACCCCGCTGTGGCGCACCCGGCTCGGCCCGCCGCTGCGGCTGCTGCTCGCCGCCCCCTACCTGGTCTTCGCACTGCACCCTGCGCTGCCGGTCGCGGTCGCCGCCGTCGTCCTCGCGTCGGTCGGCTACTCGGCGAGCCTGCTGCTCCAGGAGCGCCTGATGGCCCTGACCCCGCACGAGTTGAGCGGCCACGCCCTGGGGCTCAGCTCTTCCGGGATGCTCGCCATGCAGGGCGTGGGCGCGGCGCTCGCCGGCGGCGTCGCCCAACTCACCTCGCCCGCGGCGGCGATGACGGCCATGGCCGCCGTCTCCGTGGCCGTCACCTTGGTGTTGGCGCCGGGACTGCGGCCGGGGAAGGCCGCCGCGTATGCCTAGGATTACGGACACACCTCACACGACGGATCGCACGGCATCGGAGGACGGGTGGCCGTTCAGCGGATCACGACCCGCAATGCCCGTTTCCAGCAATGGCACGCGCTGCTCGGCAACCGCAACAAGCGCAAGCGCCAGAACGAGTTCCTGGTCCAGGGCGTACGGCCGATCACGATGGCCGTCGAGCACGGCTGGACCGTACGGGCCCTGCTGTACGACGCGAGCCGCCCGCTGTCGCGCTGGGCGGAGGAACTGCTGCGCGGCATCAGCACCGAACGCGTCGCGATGGCGCCCGAGTTGCTGGCCGAGCTGAGCGAGCGTACGGACGGGGCGCCGGAGGTGCTGGCCGTCGTCGAGATGCGCCCGGACGACCTGACGCGCATCCCCGTGCACGACGCCTTCCTCGGCGTCCTCTTCGACCGCCCGACCCAGCCGGGCAACATCGGCAGCATCGTCCGCTCGGCGGACGCCTTCGGCGCCGACGGCCTGATCGTCACGGGCCACGCCGCTGACGTATACGACCCCAAGTCCGTCCGGGCCACGACGGGTTCACTCTTCGCGCTGCCCGTGGTCCGCACGCCCTCGCACCACGAGGTGACGGAGTGGCTGACCAAGGAGCGGGCCGGCGGCCACGCGGTGACGGTGGTCGGCACGGACGAGAACGGCGAGGCGGAGGCCTCGGACTTCGACCTCACCCGGCCGGTGCTGCTGCTGATCGGCAACGAGACGGCCGGCCTGAGCACGGCCTGGCGCGAGCTGTGCGACCACGTGGTCCACATCCCGATGACCGGCTCGGCCAGCTCCCTCAACGCGTCGAACGCGGCGACGGTGCTGCTGTACGAAGCGTCCCGCCAACGCCGTCGCTGAACGGGACGCTCACGCCGACCGCCGTCGCGGATCAGCTCGCCTTGCGCGGCTCTTCCTCTTCCTCGTCCTCCTCCCACTCGGTGTCGTCGTCCGCGTCTTCGGCCTCGGGGTCCTCTTCTTCGTCTTCTTCTTCGTCTTCGTCCTCGTACTCGCCGCCGTCGTCGTCGTCCTGGTCCTCGTCGGCCTCGTCCTCGGCTTCGAGCGCTTCCTCGTGGGTGACGACGACCTCGCCGTCGCGGATCTCGCCGCGCCAGCCCTCCGGCTCCTCGTCCGTGAGCGTGACGTAGCGCTGGAAGTTCTTGAAGTCCAGCCGCAGCCGCCTGCCTTGGGCGCGCCACAGGTTGCCGGTCTTCTCGAAGAAGCCGGCCGGGTAGTACTCGACCACGAGCACGATGCGGGTCAGGGACGGGGCCAGTTCGTGGAAGGTGACGGCGCCCTTGGTCGTGCCCTTGGCGCCCTCCGACTTCCAGATGATGCGCTCGTCCGGCACCTGCTCCTCGACCGTGGCGGTGAAGCTGCGGCTCGAAGGGCCGATCTTCGCCTTCCACTCGGACGTCACGTCGTCGTTCTTCGAGACGTCCTGCACACCCTTGGTGAAGCTGCCGAACGCGTCGTACTCCGTCCAGCTGTCGTAGGCGGTGCGCAGCGGTACGCCGACGTCCAGGGTCTCGATGATGCTCGTCACCTTGACGTCGCCCGCCTCCCGGTCGCTGTCGCCCCTGCCGACGGCGCTCTTGGCCTTGTCCACGACGTTGTCCTTCACGCCTTTCGCCTTGTCCGCCGCGAAAGCCTTCACCGGGCCGCCGATCGCGGGGAGTTTCCCGCCGTTCTCGGCGACATCGGTCAGCTGCGTGGTGACACCCGTCAGCTTGTCGCCGGCCTTCTCGGCCAGCTTGCCCACCTGGGAGCCGACGTACTTCGTGAGTTCTTCGCGCAACAGGACGAGAGTTGAGCTGGCCATGGCGAGCTACCTCCGTCGGTTGGAGCGCGGCTGAGCAGGAGCCTTCTTGGCCGCCTTCTTCGGCGCCGCCGCGGACTTCTTCGCGGGAGCGGCCTTCTTGGCCGGTGCCTTCTTCGCCGGTGCCTTCCTCGCGGGCGCGGACTTCCTGGCGGGGGCCGGCTTCGCGGGCTGGCGCCTGCGACGCCTCGGCGGCTCGGGCTCCTCCTCGGGCTCCTCTTCCGGCTCCTCGTCGGCTTCGTCCTCGGGTTCGCCCTCTTCCTCTTCCTCGTCCTCTTCCTCTTCTTCGTCCTCTTCTTCGTCTTCGTTCTCGTACTCGCCGTCGTCCTCGGAGTCCTCGGTGTCTTCCGTGTCTTCCGTGTCCTCGGAATCCTCCGCCTCGGCCGGCTCGTCCTCGTCCTCGTTCTTGTCTTCTCCGCCGCCAACTCCCGGCACCCGGCTGCTGATCGCGTCGGAGATGGAGCCCACCCCACGGCCCGCGACGGCCGAAACGGCCTGCCGCGCCGCGTCGAGCCCCTCGGTCTTTATCTGCTCCTGCAACTCGGCCACCTGCGGTACCTCACCGAGCCGCCGGACGCCCTCCGTGACCAGCTGCCGTGGGTCGAGACCGAGGCGCCTGCCGAGCAGGAGCGTCATCGTGGTGAGGGCGAGCCGACCCTTCTTCGTCCGGCCCAGTACGTAGCCTCCGGCCACCGCCGCGGCGAGCGAGACTTTCGTTTCCTGATCCATAAGTGCGGCACCTGCCCTGCTGATAGCTGTGCTTCGGCTCGCGGTCTCACGTCCCACTGTGCGCGGCATGGCGCAATGTCGCCATTCGGGTGAACAACCTCAAAACGTGACAGTATTAACAAACCGCACTTAAAGCGTACTGCTGAGGAGGCACTCGTATGCGCGAGGACGCAGAGAACGCCGAAGAGCCCTACGAGGAGGAGGAGTTCGACGCCGAGATCGCCGACGAAGCCGACGACGAGGCCGAGGACTCCGAGGCCCCCGAGGATCCCGACGAGGCCGAGGACGCTTACGAGGGCGAGGACACGTTCGAGGGCGAAGGCGAGCTTGTCGACGACGACATGGCCGAGAACTCCGCCACCCAGGGCGCTCCCGATGTGTTCCTCGACGTCCCCACGCTCCATGTCGACGAGATCAACCTTGAAGTCGAGGACCTACGGGCCCGTGTCACCCTCCAGGCCGAAGTGCTCGATCTGCTCAAGCTGAACGTCGGCGCCGACGTGGACCTCGGACGGGTGCAGCTCACAGTGAAGGGCGTCGACGCTCAGGCGCAGCTCAAGGTGCGGCTGCACCATGTCGCGGTGATCGTCAACCGGGTGCTGACCACGATCGACCGCAATCCCCAGATCCTGGAACAGCTCACCCGCGGGGTGGGTTCGGCGGTCGAGGAGATCGGCAGCGGTACGCGGCAGGCCGTCGGCGAACTGGGCCATGGCGCGGGCGCCGCCGTCGAGGACGTCGGGCAGGGCGCGGGGGGCGCGGTCCAGGATGTCGGCCGCGGCGCAGGCGAGGCCGTACAGGACGTCGGCAAGGGCGCGGGGGGCGCGGTCGAAGGTGTCGGCAAGGGGGCAGGCGAAGCGGTGGAGGGCGTCGGCAAGGGCGCGGGCAAAACGGTGGAAGGCGTCGGCGAGAAGGCCGGCGACGCTGTCGGCAAGGCGGGCGACGTCGCCGGGGACGCCGTCGGGGACGCCGCCGAAACCGTCGAGGACACCGCCGGGCAGGCCACGGAACAGGCCACCGACACCGCTGAGCAGGCCACCGAGGCCGCGGGGGCGGCCACCGACGGCGTACGCGGGACGGCCGGGCGGACCGGCGAGAGGACGGCCGAGCGGTCCGGCGAGATCGCCGGTACGGCAAAGGCGAGGCGGCGCAAGCCGGCG
>NZ_JTIY01000001.1:2386626-2387777 GCF_000818175.1 Streptomyces sp. AcH 505 | reverse complement strand
GGACCCCGACGAAGCGCACCCACCGCAGGGACGAGGACGAAGCCGCGGCCCCGCGCCGCCGTCCCGTGCGGCGCGAGCGCCACTGACACCCGCCGCCCAGCAGCGCGGAAGCCCCCGCCCCGACCGGTACGTACGGTCGGTACGGGGGCTCCGTCGCGCTCCGGGGACGTCGGCCCCAGGTGATCAGCCCCAGGTGATCAGGCGCTTCGGCTGCTCCAGGACCGCCGCGATGTCCGCGAGCACCTTCGACCCCAACTCGCCGTCGACCAGCCGGTGGTCGAAGGAGAGTGCCAGCGTGGTGACCTGACGGGGCTTCACCTTGCCCTTGTGGACCCACGGTTGGGGCTTGATCGCACCGACGGCCAGGATCGCGGACTCGCCGGGGTTGAGGATCGGCGTGCCCGTGTCGACGCCGAAGACGCCGACGTTGGTGATGGTGACCGTACCGCCCTGCATGGCGGCGGGCGTCGTACGGCCCTCCCGGGCCGTGGACACCAGTTCGCCCAGGGACTGGGCGAGTTGGGGCAGGGTCTTGTCGTGCGCGTCCTTGATGTTGGGGACGAGCAGACCGCGCGGCGTGGCCGCAGCAATGCCCAGGTTGACGTAGTGCTTGAGCACGATCTCCTGACGGGCCTCGTCCCACGACGCGTTGACGTCCGGGTGCCGCTTGACGGCCACCAGGAACGCCTTGGCCACGAGCAGCAGCGGGTTGACCCGCAGACCCGCCATGTCCTTGTCCGACTTGAGCTCTTCGACGAGCTTCATCGTGCGGGTCACGTCGACGGTGATGAACTCGGTGACATGCGGCGCGCTGAACGCGCTGCCCACCATCGCCGCCGCCGTCGCCTTGCGTACGCCCTTGACCGGGACCCGGGTCTCCCGGGCACCCGGCTGGACGGCCGGTGCCGGCTCCGCCACGGCAGCGGCAGCATCAGCGGCGGGGGGCGCGACAGCGGTCACCGGTGCCGGGGCGGCGGTCGCCGCGCGGATGTCGTCGCGCGTGATGATCCCGTCCGGGCCGGTCGGGATGATCGTCGCCAGATCGACGCCGAGGTCCTTCGCCAGCTTGCGCACCGGCGGCTTCGCCAGCGGACGCCCGGCCGCGACAGGCGCGACCGGCTCGGGAGCCACCGGCTCGGCCACCGGAGCCG
>NZ_JTIY01000001.1:2380804-2386229 GCF_000818175.1 Streptomyces sp. AcH 505 | reverse complement strand
GCGCGGGAGCGGCGGGCGCGTCGCCCGTGCCCGGCGCCACGTCCACCGTGATGATCGACGCTCCCACGTCGACGGTCGTGCCCTCCTCGTACCGCAGCTCGTGCACCACCCCGTCGTAGGGGATGGGCAGTTCGACGGCCGCCTTCGCCGTCTCGACCTCGCACACCACCTGGCCGTCGGCCACGGTGTCGCCCGGCTGTACGTACCACTTCAGGATCTCCGCCTCCGTGAGCCCCTCGCCCACGTCGGGCATCTTGAACTCACGGAAGCGGGTCGAAGTGTCAGCAGTCATGGTCACGGCACTCCTCAGTACGCGAGCGAGCGGTCGACGGCGTCGAGCACCCGGTCCAGGCCCGGGAGGTACTCGTCCTCCAGGCGGGCCGGCGGGTACGGCGCGTGGAAGCCGCCGACCCGCAGGACGGGGGCCTCCAGATGGTAGAAGCACCGCTCGGTGATCCGGGCGGCGATCTCCGCGCCCGAGCCGTAGAAGACGGGCGCCTCGTGCACCACGACCAGCCGGCGGGTCTTCTCGACCGACGTCTGGATGGTGTCGAAGTCGATCGGGGACATCGACCGCAGGTCGACGACCTCCAGCGACCTGCCTTCCTCGGCCGCCGCTGCCGCCGCCTCCAGGCAGACCTTCACCATCGGGCCGTAGGCGGCCAGCGTGAGGTCGGTGCCGGTCTGCGCGACGCGTGCCTTGTGCAGCGGTCCCGGGATGGCCTCGGTGTCGACCTCGCCCTTGTCCCAGTAGCGCCGCTTCGGCTCGAAGAAGATCACCGGGTCGTCGCTCTGGATGGCCTGCTGCATCATCCAGTACGCGTCGGCCGGCGTGGAGGGCGAGACGACCTTCAACCCGGCGACGTGCGCGAACAGCGCCTCGGGCGACTCGCTGTGGTGCTCGACGGCGCCGATGCCGCCGCCGTACGGGATACGGATGACGACCGGCATCTTGATCTTGCCGAGCGCGCGGGCGTGCATCTTGGCGAGCTGCGTGACGATCTGGTCGTACGCGGGGAAGACGAAGCCGTCGAACTGGATCTCGGCCACCGGGCGGTAGCCGCGCAGCGCGAGGCCGATCGCCGTGCCGATGATGCCGGACTCGGCGAGCGGGGTGTCGATGACCCGGTCCTCGCCGAAGTCCTTCAGCAGCCCGTCGGTGACCCGGAAGACGCCGCCGAGCTTGCCGACGTCCTCGCCCATGATCAGGACCTTGGGGTCGGTGTCGAGCGCGTGCCGCAGCGATTCGTTGATCGCCTTCGCGATGGGAAGCTTCTGGATCGTCATGGCTACTTGCCCTCCCCCGCGTCCTCGAACGACGCCTGGTAGGCGGCGAACTGGGCCCGCTCCTCGTCCACGAGCGAGTGCCCGTCCGCATAGACATGATCGAAGATCGCCAGGTGCTCGGGGTCCGGCATCTGCCGCACCGCGTCACGCACCCGCTTGCCGAGCGTCTCGCTCTCCTCCTCCAGCGCGGCGAAGAACGCCTCGTCGGCGTCGCCCGTCCGCTCCAGATACCTGCGCAGCCGCAGGATCGGGTCCTTGGCCTGCCAGGACTCCGTCTCCTCGTCGGCGCGGTACTTCGTCGGGTCGTCGGAGGTGGTGTGCGCGCCCATCCGGTACGTGAACGCCTCGACCAGCGTCGGACCCTCGCCCGCGCGGGCCCGCTCCAGCGCCCAGCGGGTCACGGCGAGACAGGCCAGGACGTCGTTGCCGTCGACCCGTACGCCGGGGAAGCCGAAGCCCTGTGCGCGCTGGTAGAGCGGCACCCGGGTCTGCTTCTCCGTACGCTCGGAGATCGCCCACTGGTTGTTCTGGCAGAAGAAGACCACCGGCGCGTTGTAGACGGCGCCGAAGGTGAACGACTCCGCCACGTCGCCCTGGCTCGAAGCGCCGTCGCCGAAGTAGGCGATCACGGCCGAGTCGGCGCCGTCCTTGGCGACGCCCATGGCGTAGCCGACGGCGTGCAGGGTCTGCGAGCCGATGACGATCGTGTACAGGTGGAAGTTGTTGGTGTTGGGGTCCCAGCCGCCGTGGTTCACGCCGCGGAACATGCCCAGCAGGTTTGTCGGGTCGACCCCGCGGCACCAGGCGACGCCGTGCTCCCGGTAGGTCGGGAAGACGTAGTCGTCGTCGCGCAGCGCGCGTCCCGAGCCGATCTGGGCGGCCTCCTGGCCGAGCAGCGAGGCCCACAGGCCCAGCTCGCCCTGGCGCTGGAGCGCGGTGGCCTCCGCGTCGAAGCGCCTGGTCAGGACCATGTCCCGGTACAGGCCGCGGAGGGATTCGGGGGTGAGGTCGGCGACGTAGCCCTCGTATTCGGGGTTCTCGACCCGCTCGCCCTCGGTGCTGAGGAGCTGGACGAGCTGGGGCTCGGTGCTCCCCTGCTGCGCCGGTGGCGTCTTCTTCGCTGCGGCGCTGCTACTGGTGCGCTTGGCGCCGCTGCTGCGGCGCGGTTTACGCGCGGCAGTGCTCTCCACGGTCACGTGCGTGCTCCTCCGTCTGTCCGGCTCCCGGGATCCGCCGGGTACCAGTGCGGTCGCTTGCTCCTTCGTGCGCACGGGGTGGGTGCGACCGGTCGGAACAGGCGTGACAGGTGCCCCGGCGAGCGCCTTGTCACAGGCACGTTACCCAGTGGGCCGCATTCCTGCGAAACCCCCTTTGACCTGCGATTTTGCTTGGATTTCCAAGTAAATCGAAAAAGTCGGGAACAACCACTGGTCACAGCCTTGCAGGCCGTCGGGACAACGGCACGTTATCCCGCCCGTCTGCGGCAGGGAAGAGGCGAGTGTGTGAGACTGCGAAGGTGGATGAAAAGGGAAAAATTACCGTATTCCTACTGGATGATCACGAAGTGGTCCGCCGGGGCGTCTACGAGCTGCTGTCCGTGGAGGACGACATCGAGGTCGTCGGCGAGGCAGGCACCGCCGCCGACGCGCTCGTCCGGATTCCGGCGACGCGCCCGGACGTGGCCGTGCTGGACGTACGGCTGCCGGACGGCAGCGGGGTCGAGGTCTGCCGGGAGATCCGCTCGCAGAACGAGGACATCCACTGTCTGATGCTCACCTCCTTCGCCGACGACGAGGCGCTCTTCGACGCGATCATGGCCGGGGCCTCGGGTTACGTGCTCAAGGCGATCCGGGGCAGCGAGCTGCTGACGGCGGTACGCGACGTGGCGGCGGGCCGCTCACTGCTGGACCCCGAGGCGACGGCGCGGGTGCTGGAGCGGCTGCGGGACGGCAACAACCCGAAGACCAACGACAAGCTGTCGGGCCTCACCGACCAGGAGCGCAAGATCCTCGATCTGATCGGCGAGGGCATGACGAACCGGGCCATCGGCGAGCAGCTGCATCTGGCGGAGAAGACGATCAAGAACTACGTCTCCAGCCTGCTCTCCAAACTGGGCATGGAGCGGCGCTCGCAGGCGGCCGCCTACGTGGCCAGACTCCAGGCCGAGCAGCGCTGAACGGGCCGTTCGGCGGCGGGGCAGGGACCGCCGGAAGGCCGAGCAGCACGCCGGGTCAGGGACCAACGTCCCGGGTGATCCGGGGCCGTCTCCCCTGTTGACGGGCGTTTCGGTGACGGACAGTGGAGGACATGCCCACCGATGATGACCGCGCCCTCCAGCTGCTGACCAGCGTCCCCTTCGGCCGTGTCACGACGAGCATGCGGGCCATGCCGTTCGTGGCCCCGGCCCGGCATTTCGTCGGCGCCGACTCGGTGGTGCTGCGCATGCACAAGGGGCTCGGCTACCACCGGGCGTGCGGCGGCAGCGTCGTCACGTACTCCGCGGACAACTTCGGCTCGGGCGAGCGGAACCTCTGGTCCGTCCAGTGCACGGGGACGGCCCAGCTCACCGCGCCGACCCCGCGCGAGACCGCGCTCTTCGAGGCCGAGCCGCAGCCGCTCCAGGTGGACAGCGAGCCGTTCGAGCCGGTCTATCTGCGGCTGGTCCCGCAGTTCGTGACCGTACACACGCTCGATTACGCGGTTGAGCGACAGGTCCGACACGCAGCGTCAACTATCATCTGAAGAGTGCCGCGCTCATCTGACACTCTGACTCCTCTGGCGTTATCCGCCCCCGCTCTGGTCTTACCGGCCCCCGCCCCGCCGCCCGAAGCGCTGCCACCGGTCGGCGCGCTGCTGCGCCGCTACCCGGACGCCGGCGAGCCGATCTCCTGCGTACCCGTCGCCCAGGGCCTGCTGAACCGCGGCTACCGGCTCGCCACGACCCGGGGCGCCTACTTCCTCAAGCACCACCTGGACGGCGACCAGGAGGCCATCACGCGCCAGCACCGGGCCGTCCGGCAGCTCCAGACGCTCGGCGTGCCGGTCGCGCCGCCCGTCGAGAACGCGCGGGGCGAGACCGTCGCCGTGATCGGCGGCCGCTGCTACGCCCTGCACCCCTGGATCGAGGGCCGCCACCGCGACGGCGGCCAGCTGACCGCCTTCGCCTCGCACCGGCTGGGCGGTCTCCTCGGGCTCGTCCACGTCTGTCTTGAGCAGGTGATGGACGCGCGGCCCGCCGCCCTCGCGCACGACAGCGCCGACCCCGCGGACACCTCCGCCGTCATCGACGAGCTGATCGGCCTCGCCCGGGGCCGCGCCCGGCGCAACGCCTTCGACGAACTGGCCCTGCACCGGCTCGCCGAGCGCCGCGCCCTGCTGGAGCGGCACGCGCACCGCAGGCCGCCGCCGGGGGCCGAGCCGGCCGCCGGGTGGGTGCACGGCGACTTCCACCCGCTGAACGTGCTCTACCGGGGCGCCGAGCCGGCCGCGATCGTCGACTGGGACCGGCTCGCGGTGCAGCCGCGCGCCGAGGAGGCCGTACGGGCCGCCGCCATCTTCTTCGTCCTGCCGACGGGCGCGCTGGAGCTGGCGAAGGTACGGGCGTACGCGCGGGCCTACCGGGGGGCGTCAGGCGCGGACGGCGCCGAACTGGCCGCCGCCGTGCACCGGGTGTGGTGGGAGCGGCTCAACGACTTCTGGATATTGCGCTGGCGCTATCTGCGGAACGACCGCAGGGCCGACCCGCAGTTCGCTGCGGTGTCGGCCCTGGCGGTCTGGTGGACCCGGGAGTACGAGGCGGTACGCGAGGCGTTCGCGGACTGAACGTCAGGCCCGGTCGTGGTTACGGGTCTTGGTTGCGGGTCCGTGGTGCGGGTTCTTGGTTGCGGTTGTCGCCGGGGGCCGTTCCGGGGAGGCGTCCTGCGCTGCATGATTTACGGCGCGTACTCCCCAGACGCGGAGCCACCGCCAAGATGCGCCACAAATCACGCTCTACGCTCCGGACACCACCCCTGCACGACCCCCTTCAGCCCCCGGCCCGCAGGTCACCGCTTACCCGCGCTGACGCGGGCGGTTGGGTGGACCCGCCTACGGGAGGGGGCCGGGGCCGGAGGAGGGGGGTGTCCGGACGTAAAGCGAA
>NZ_JTIY01000001.1:2367258-2380514 GCF_000818175.1 Streptomyces sp. AcH 505 | reverse complement strand
CCGTCGTCGCCGCCGGCGTTGGTGCCCGGCGTGCCGCCGCCGTCGTCGCCGCCGCCGGTCGGCGGGTCGCTGACCGGGGGACCCGAGGGATCGCCGTCGGTGCCGCCCGCGTCCGTACCGCCGTCCGCCGACCCGGTGTTCGAAGCCGACGGATCGTCGGACGGCTTCGGCGAGTGGGAGGGCGCCGGGGCCTCGGGAGCGCTCGGGGTGTAGTCCGGCTGGTCGTTGTCGCCCGAGGTGTAGTCGGGGTCCGTGGACTGCTGGTCGCCCTCGTCGTCCGAAGGCGTCGGCTCAGCGGTGTCCTTCGTCTGCGAGACGGTCGCCGACGGCTTGTCGGAGGGGGTCTCCTTCTTGTTGTCGCCGCCGATGCTCTGCACCGCGTACGCCGCGCCCGCCACGATCGCGACCAGCGCGAGCGCGACGAACAGCCACATCTTGTTGCGCCCGCCGCCACCGCCCCTGCCGCCGTCGTACGCGTACGCCCCGTCCTCCGGATTGACCGGCGGCAGGAGCGGGCGCTGGGCGGTGTCGCTGTGCGGCGGGTGACCCAGCGCCGCCGTCGTCGCCGTACCGCCCATGGCGCCGGCGCCGCCGAGCGCGTCCACAGGTCCGGTGTTCCAGGTGCCGGTGTGGCTGCCCTGCTGCTGGAGCATCTGCAGCCCGTACTGGACGAGGCCGCGCATCTCCTCGGCGCTCTGGAACCGGTCGTCGGGCTCCTTCGCGAGGGAGCGCATCACCAGACCGTCCAGCTCCGGCGGTGCCACGTCCGAGACCTCGGACGGCGGCACAGGCGCGTCCTGGACGTGCTGGTAGACGACGGAGAGCGGCGTCTCACCGATGAACGGGGGCCGCAGCGCGAGCAGTTCGTAGAGCAGGCAGCCCGTCGCGTACAGGTCGCTGCGGTGGTCGACGGCCTTGCCGAGCGCCTGCTCGGGGGACAGGTACTGCGGCGTGCCCATGACCATGCCGGTCTGGGTCATCGTCGACTGCACGCCGTGCAGGGCGCGCGCGATGCCGAAGTCCATCACCTTGACCGCGCCGGCGTCCGTGATGATCACGTTCGCCGGCTTGATGTCGCGGTGCACGATGCCGTGCTGGTGCGAGTACGCCAGCGCCTCCAGCACCCCGGAGACGATGATCAGCGCCTGCTCGGGCGGCGGCGCCTCGGCGTTGACCAGCAGGTCACGGATGGTGCGGCCCTCGACCAGCTCCATCACGATGTACGGGACGGTCTGGCCGCCCACGGTGTCCTCGCCGGAGTCGTAGACCGCGACCACCGCGTGGTGGTTGAGCCCGGCGACCGACTGGGCCTCGCGCGTGAAGCGGGCCTTGGAGACCGGGTCCTCGGCGAGATCGGAGCGGAGCAGCTTGACGGCGACGGTACGGCCGAGCCGTACGTCCTCGGCTGCGAACACCTCCGCCATGCCGCCGCGGCCCAGGCGGTAAGTCATCCGGTAGCGGCCGTCGCCGACCAGCCCGCCGACGCCCCAGGAGTCCGCAGCATCCGGCACGCCGCCGCCGCCTGCTTCGGGTTCGGGTGACATCAGTCCTCGCCGTCGTTTCTGTCCGCGTCTGTCGGCATGGGGGTTCTGTCCACATGCGCGGACCGCGGTGTTATCGGTATGTCCCAAGGGTGCTATGCCACGTCACGCTACAGCCTTCCGGTGACACGCCGGTCCGGCACTGAGACCGGTCATCAAACCCGGTGCCGTGGCAGGCATGCAAATTCCTTGAGGTTCTTGTAACGCTTCCGAGACGCTTGCTGTGCGTACGGTCACGGAACGGGCACCTCGCTTGACGTCTGAGGGGCCTGCGGCAGACTTGCCCTGTAAATAGGGGGATCTTCGCGCATCGTCGCGGCCTAGGGGGAAGCACAGTCATGAGTCAGGACGGCGCACACGGCCGCTACGCGGGCGGTTCGGTCGCGGGCGGCCGGTACCAGCTTCGTGACCTGCTCGGCGAAGGCGGCATGGCGTCCGTATATCTGGCGTACGACTCGGCGCTGGACCGGCAGGTCGCGATCAAGACCCTGCACACGGAACTGGGCCGCGAGCAGTCGTTCCGCGAGCGGTTCCGGCGTGAGGCGCAGGCCGTCGCCAAACTGTCGCACACCAACATCGTCTCGGTCTTCGACACCGGCGAAGACGATCTGGGCGGCTCGCTGATGCCGTACATCGTCATGGAGTACGTGGAGGGGCAGCCGCTCGGCTCGGTCCTCCAGACGGACATCGCGCAGTACGGCGCGATGCCGGCCGACAAGGCGCTCAAGGTGACGGCCGACGTGCTCGCCGCGCTGGAGACCAGCCACGAGATGGGTCTGGTCCACCGCGACATCAAGCCGGGCAATGTGATGATCACCAAGCGCGGCGTGGTCAAGGTGATGGACTTCGGCATCGCGCGCGCCATGCAGTCGGGCGTCACGTCGATGACGCAGACCGGCATGGTCGTCGGCACCCCGCAGTACCTGTCGCCCGAACAGGCGCTGGGGCGCGGCGTGGACGCGCGCTCCGACCTGTACTCGGTCGGCATCATGCTCTTCCAGCTCCTCACGGGCCGGCTGCCGTTCGACGCGGACTCGCCGCTGGCGATCGCGTACGCGCACGTGCAGGAGGAGCCGGTCCCGCCGTCCAGCATCAACCGCACGGTCACCCCGGCGATGGACGCGCTCGTCGCGCGGGCGCTGAAGAAGAACCCGAACGAGCGTTTCCCGAGCGCGGAGGCGATGCGCGACGAGTGCATGCGCGTCCTGCCCTCGGGGCATCAGACCGGTGCGCCGGTGATCATCCAGGGCGCTCCGACGAACAGCGGGGCCGGGGTCGCCTCGGCGGTCTTCCCGCCGGTCGACCAGTCGCTGCAGGCGCCGCCGCCGCAGAGCCTGCAGACGCCGTACCCGCAGCAGCCGGGCCCGTACGGCGCGCCGACACCCCAGCCCCTGCACCAGCAGCCGATGCACCAGCCGGTGCAGGGCTACGGCTATCCGCATTCGGGCGGCTACCAGCTGCCGGGGCAGCAGACGCCGCCGCCGTACTCGATGTCGCCGCACGCGACGACCACCGGCGGCGCGGGCGGCGGCCGCAAGCGGAACATGCCGGTGATCGTCGGTTCGATCGTGGTCGCGCTGGTGGTGATCGGCGGCGGGATCGCGCTGTCGATGCGGGCCGGCGGGGACGACGACAAGACCAAGGCGGACGAGAAGACCGCGGCGCCCGTCGCCGGTCATCTGGGCCCCGACCGCAGCCGCACGATCGACAGCGACAAGTGCACGGACCCGATCGAGGACGGCAGCGACCCCACGAAGGTGGAAGCCCCCGACCTGCGGTACAAGGACCTGCTGTCGGTCAAGGCATGTCTGCGGGCCGCTCACTGGACGTGGAAGGACCCGCAGGAAATCGTCGACACCGCCCAGTACCCGCAGGACGCGGTGATCAAGCAGTACCCGTCGGCCGGCTCCCCCATGGACGCCAAGGGCACCCAGTTCGAGCTGACGATCTCGTCGGGCAACCCGGAGTAGCCCGCCGGGCGCCCGAGATGCCGGGTGTGTAGTCACATGTGACGCTGAGTCGGTGACTTCACGGCTTCGAATCAGCGCCCGCTGGGTGCCGGCTGCGGCCTCTCTGCTGCTCGCCGTACCGCCCGTCGTCGCGCACGCCGAAGAGTCACCGCCCCCGTCGCCCGACGCGGGCGCCTCGCTGGCCGGGCGGCCGGCGGGGGAGGGCCGTGAGCGGCCCGGCAGGACGACGGGGCCCGAGGTCTCCCGCCCCGAGGACACCCCTTCGGCCGACGTCCCGGCCGGTACGCCTTCCCCCTCGGCCACGCAGTCGGTCGCGCCCGTCGCGCCGCTCCCCGATGTCCCGCTGCCCGACGCGGCCCGCCGACCGGACCCTCAAGCGGTGGGGAAGTCATCCGAACGGCCGGTGCCCGTGCTCACCCTGGGAGCCGGAATCACCCTGTTCGGCCTGGGTCTCGGCTTTCTCGGACTGCGACTGCGCCGCCGCTGACCGCGTCCGTCCCCCTTGAGTACTACCCGCACAGCTCCCTCTCAGGTCGCTTGCGGACGACGACATACTCGGTATACATACTGAGTATGTCGATTCGCCACGGGCTACTCGCCCTCCTGGAACGCGGTCCGCGCTACGGCTCCCAGCTGCGTACGGAGTTCGAGAGCCGCACGGGTGCCACCTGGCCGCTCAACGTCGGCCAGGTCTATACGACCCTCAGCCGGCTCGAACGGGACGGGATGGTCGAGCAGGACGGGGAGGACGGGTCGGGGCACGCGCTGTACGCGATCACCGACCCCGGACGCGCGGAGCTGAACTCCTGGTTCCGCACCCCCGTCGACCGCAGCAATCCGCCGCGTGACGAACTGGCGATCAAGCTCGCCATGGCGGTGGGCGCGCCCGGTGTCGATATCCGGGAGGTCATCCAGTCGCAGCGCCACCACACCGTCCAGGCGATGCAGGACTACACCCGGCTCAAGGCCCGCGCGCTCGGGACCGAGCCGGTGAACCGGGACGAGGTGGCCTGGCTGCTCGTGCTCGAACAGCTGATCTTCCAGACGGAGGCCGAGGCGAGGTGGCTCGACCACTGCGAAGCCCGGCTGGTGCGGCTCTCGATGCTGCCGCCCGACGAGGACACCGCGGCAGCGCCGGAGCCGGCCGCCCCGGTGACCGGAACGGCCGCCGGACACCCGGCCGAGCAGCGCTGACCCGGGACCGGCCCCCGCGGCCGGTCCCGCCACCGACGACAACGCCATTCGCACGCCACACATACGCCACACGTACGCCCAAAGGGGGACCCCACATGCCTGCCCGGTCACAACAGCCCCAGCAGCCACAACAGCCGCATGAGTCACAGAGTTCGGCGGACGCGCGAAGCGCACAGCGTCCGGTGCTCCAGCTCCAGCAGCTGACCCGCGTCCACGGCAGCGGGGCCACCGAGGTGCACGCCCTGCGCGGCATCAACCTCGATGTCTTCCCCGGCGAACTCGTCGCCGTCATGGGTCCCTCGGGCTCCGGCAAGTCCACGCTGCTCACCATCGCCGGCGGACTCGACATGCCCACATCGGGGCGGGTGATCGTCGAGGACACGGACATCACCACCGCCGACCGCAAGACGATAGCGGCGCTGCGCCGCCGCAGCATCGGCTACGTCTTCCAGGACTACAACCTCATCCCCGCCCTCACGGCGGCCGAGAACATCGCCCTGCCGCGCGAACTGGACGGGGTCTCCGCGCGCAAGAGCCGGGTCGAAGCGCTCGCCTCACTCACCGAGATGGGGCTCGAAGCCCTGGCGGACCGGTTCCCCGACGAGATGTCGGGCGGCCAGCAGCAGCGGGTGGCCATCGCCCGCGCCCTCGTCGGTGACCGCCGGCTGGTGCTCGCCGACGAGCCGACCGGCGCCCTGGACTCCGAGACCGGCGAATCGGTGCTCGCCCTGCTGCGCAACCGCTGCGACGCGGGCGCCGCCGGCATCCTCGTCACACACGAACCGCGGTTCGCCGCCTGGGCGGACCGGGTGGTCTTCCTGCGGGACGGCGCCGTCGTCGACCAGACCATCCGCAGCGAGGCGGACTCCCTGCTCACCGGCCAGGCGGCCCAGCTGTGATGACCGGTTACCACTCCTGGCGTGCCGCGATCCGGATCGCCAGGCGCGACGCCTGGCGCTTCAAGGGACGCAGCTTCCTCGTCCTCGCCATGATCGCGCTGCCCATCCTCGGGGTGAGCGCCGCCGATCTGACGATCCGCAGCGCCGAACTGTCCACCGAGCAGAATCTGCGGCGGGAGATAGGCGCGGCCGACGCGCGGTTCACCGATCCCGATCTCGGCGGCACGCCCCTGCTCCAGTCCCCGAACGCCGAGCAGTACAACCCGGTCGGCGACTTCGACGACAAGCCGTACCCCGACGGCCACGGCGACATACGCAAGGCCCTGCCGCCGGGCGCCAAGACCCTGACCGACACCGTCGGTTCGGCGAAGCTGCGCACCACCCACGGTCTGCTGTCCACCCAGGTGCGCGAGTTGACCACCACGGACCCGATGACCAAGGGCATCGCCCGGCTCACCAAGGGCCGGTTCCCCCGGAACATCAACGAGGTCTCGGCGACCACGCAGTTCCTGAAGAACAGCGGGCTGCACATCGGCTCGAAGGTCACCGCACGCGGGCTCGCCGTCGACTACCGCATCGTCGGTGCCTACGAACTGCCGAGCGATCTGAAGGCCGAACAGGTCAACGCGCTGCCCGGCGCGCTGCTCGCACCGCTCGGCAAGGCCATCAAGGCGCAGGGACTCGAAGTCGGCTACCAGTCCTCCACACAGCTGGTCAGCGTGCCCGGTGGTTTCACGTGGAACATGGTGCAAAAAACCAACAAAAGCGGCATAACGGTGCTGTCGCGAGCGGTCATGCTGCACCCGCCGGCCGACGCCGACGTCCCCCTGTTCCAGTCGAAGGACTGGAACAACTACCAGGAATCCTCCGCCGCCTCGGAACAACTCGCCGCTGCCGCGACCGTCGTGGGCCTCGCGATGCTGGAAATCTGCCTGCTGGCGGGACCCGCCTTCGCCGTCGGCGCCCGGCGCTCGCGCCGACAGCTCGGCCTCGTCGGCGCCAACGGCGGCGACCGCCGGCACATCCGGGCCATCGTGCTCTCCGGCGGCCTGGTCATCGGCGTGGCCTCGGCCGTCGTCGGTACGGTGCTGGGTGTCGGCCTGACCCTCGCCCTGCAGCCCGTCCTCGAGGACGTCCTGGGCCAGCGGTTCGGCAGCTTCAACGTCCGGCCGCTGGAACTGCTCGGCATCGCGCTGCTCGCCGTACTGACCGGGCTGCTGGCGGCGATCGTCCCGGCGGTCACCGCGTCCCGGCAGACCGTCCTGGCGTCCCTCACCGGCCGCCGCGGCGTCCGCAGGACCAGCAGGGTGCTCCCGACGCTCGGGCTGATCGCGTTCCTGCTGGGCGGGGCGCTCGCCCTGTACGGGTCGACGATGACCAAGCAGTACGCCGTCGTCGCCGGCGGCAGCGCCATCGCCGAGCTGGGTGTCGTCGCGCTGACCCCGGCCCTGGTGGGGCTGTTCGGCAAGGCGGGCCGCTGGATGTCGCTCTCCCCGCGGCTCGCGCTGCGCGACGCCGTACGCAACCGTGGCCGTACGGCGCCCGCCGTGGCCGCCGTGCTCGCCGCCGTGGCCGGTACGGTCGCCGTGTCCACGTACGCGGCGAGCAGCGACGCCGAGAACAGGGCGGCGTACGAGCCGTCCCTGCCCAGGGGGGCCATCTCCATGATGATCACCGAGGACGCCGGCCGTGACGTGGCGACCGCACGCCAGGCCGTCGCGAAGACGACCCCGGTCGACGTGGAGGCGGACATCGCCCGCATCTCCGTCGGCAAGCCCGGCTGCTCCCCGTACAGCGACGCCGAAGGCTGCGGGCGCTACGAGGTCGTCGTCCCCCCGGCCAACAACTGCCCGCTCTGGGAGAACGACGCCAACGGCGAGACGCCCAAGTTCTCCAAGGCCGAGCGGCGCAAGCTCGCGGACGACCCGCGCTGCGTCCAGTCAACCGTGTACAGCGGCATCGACGGCGGTGTGGCGGTCGGTGACGCGAAGGTGCTCAGCGTCCTCGGCATCGACGATCCGGCGGCCGTCAAGGCGCTGGACGCCGGCCATGTGGTCTCGTTCAACAAGCTGAACCTCGGCAAGGACGGCAAGGCGGGCATCCGGCTGATCACCGACCCGACCGCCGCCGACGAGGCCAGCGCCAAGGGCGAGGACCCGCCGGGCACCGTCAAGAAGTTCACGACGCACCAGGTTCCCGCGGGCACGAACGCCTACGGCCTGGAGATGCTGATTCCGCCGGCCGCCGCCAAGGCGGCGGGAATCAGCACCCTGCCGCTCGGCGCCTACTTCTCGACCACCTCGATGCCGAGCAGCGCCCAGCAGCAGAAGCTGGACTCCGAACTCGCCAAGACCGGCAGCTCCGTCGATCTCCAGGTCGAGAAGGGCTACGTCAGCAAGAACAGCATCGTGCTGCTGTCGCTGAGCATCTTCGCGGGTCTGGTCACCATCGGCGCGGCCGGTATCGCCACCGGCCTCGCCCAGGCCGACGCCGAGGCCGATCTGAAGACGCTCGCCGCCGTCGGAGCGCCCTCCCGGGTCCGCAGGACGCTCAGCGGCTTCCAGTGCGGGGTGGTGGCCGCGATGGGGGTGCTGCTCGGCACGGCGTCCGGGGTGCTGCCTGCGATAGGGCTGCGGCTGACCGAGAAACGGTCGGCGCTGGCCAACTACCAGGAGTCCATCGACGCGGGGTCGGGCAGGATGCCCGTGCCGCACATCCCGATCGTCATCCCCTGGGAGACGCTGGGGCTGCTCCTGATCGCCGTCCCGCTGGGCGCCGCGGTACTGGCGGCGCTGGTGACCCGCTCGCGCGGGGCGCTGTCCCGCAGGGCCGCGACGTAACGGAGACGGACGCGCGGACGGCCCGGCACACCGCGAGGTGCGCCGGGCCGTCGTCGTACGAGTCCGCTCGTGTACGGATACCGCTCGCTTACAGGTACGGGCCCGAGCGGAGCGCGCCGTGGCCGCCCTGGTCTTCGTCGTCCTCGGGGATCGAGCCCGGCGGCAGTGCCCGCCGCATCTGCTCCAGCTGCGCCCTGGCCGCCATCTGCTGGGCGAACAGCGCCGTCTGGATGCCGTGGAAGAGCCCTTCGAGCCAGCCCACGAGCTGAGCCTGCGCGATACGCAGCTCGGCCTCCGAGGGAATGGCCTCGTCGGTGAAGGGGAGCGACAACCGCTCCAGTTCCTCGACGAGTTCGGGGGCGAGCCCGTCCTCCAGCTCCTTCACCGAACCGGCGTGGATCTCCTTCAGCCGGACCCGGCTCGCCTCGTCCAGAGGGGCCGCCCGTACCTCCTCCAGCAGCTGTTTGATCATGCTGCCGATCCGCATGACCTTCGCCGGCTGCTCGACCATTTCCGTCACCGGGATCTCGCGCGGCTCGCTGTCGGCGTCGCCGCCGCCGAGCGCCATCCCGTCCTGTCCCACCACGAGCACGTGGGGGCTCTCCTGCGAACGTTCGTTCCTCGGCTTATCCATGTGCCCATTGTCTCGCACCTGCCGGACCCGGCGTGGTGTGCCCCCTCGCCGAAGGGGGCACACCACGTATTCGTCGCCGGATCCGGGCGTCAGCCCGCCACCAGCAGGATCTTGCCGATGTGCGAACCGGCCTCCAGGGCGCGATGGGCACCCGCCGCGTCGGCCATGGGCAGCTTCTGGTCGATGATCGGCCGGACCTGTCCGTCGGCGATCAGCGGCCACACATGCTCCTGCACAGCGGCGATGATCGCCGCCTTCTCGCTCTCCGGGCGGGCGCGGAGCGAGGTCGCCGTGATGGCGGCCCGCTTGCCGAGGAGTGTGCCGAGGTTCAGCTCGGCCTTCACCCCGCCCTGCATCCCGATCACGGCGAGCCGGCCGTTCACGGCCAGGGCCCGCACGTTCCGCTCCAGATACTTCGCGCCGACGATGTCGAGGATGACATCGGCGCCCGCGCCGTCCGTGGCCTTGCGGATCTCCTCGACGAAGTCCTGTTCGCGGTAGTCGATCAGGATGTCGGCGCCGAGTTCGGCGCAGCGCGCCAGCTTCTCGGGACCGCCCGCGGTGACCGCGACCCGCGCGCCGACCGCCTTGGCCAGCTGGATCGCCATCGTGCCGATGCCGCTCGCGCCGCCGTGCACCAGCAGCGTCTCGCCGGGCCGCAGGTGGGAAATCATGAACACGTTCGACCACACGGTCGCGGCGACCTCGGGCAGCCCCGCCGCCGATGTCAGATCGAGTCCTGCGGGCACCGGCAGCAGCTGCCCCACCGGTACGGCGACCTTCTCGGCGTAACCGCCGCCGGCCAGCAGCGCGCACACCTCGTCCCCGACGGCCCAGCCGGCCACCCCCGGCCCGAGCGCGACGACCCGGCCCGCGCATTCGAGCCCCGGGTAGGGGGAGGCACCGGGCGGCGGCTCGTAGTGGCCCTGCCGCTGGAGCAGATCCGCCCGGTTGACGGCCGAGGCCGCCACCTCGACGAGTACCTCCCCCGGACCTGCCTCGGCATCCGGCACGGTGGACCACACCAGTACGTCGGGCCCACCCGGTTCGGTGATCGTGATTGCCTTCATACGCCCGAACGTACCCCGGCCGGTACCGCGCTCACCCGTTCCCGCCCGCACGAGGACCTCGCCGCAGCGGGCCCGTGGCCGGGCCACTAGTGTGAGATACGCCCTGATCGGCCAGCCGAGGAGCGGATTCGTGCGAGATATCGCTGTATTCAGCGGTAGTGCTCACCCTGCGTTGGCGGCGGAGGTGTGTGCGCATCTGGGGGTTCCGCTCAGTCCCACGCGGGTCAGCCGCTTCGCCAACGACTGTCTTGAGGTCCAGCTCCAGGCCAACTGCCGGGAGCGGGACGTCTTCATCATCCAGCCGCTGGTCACGCCGGTGCAGGAGAACCTTGTCGAGCTGCTGCTGATGTGCGACGCGGCGCGCGGCGCCTCGGCCGGCCGGATCACCGTCGTGATGCCGCACTACGCGTACGCCCGCTCGGACAAGAAGGACGCGCCGCGTATCTCCATCGGCGGCCGGCTGGTCGCCGATCTGCTGGTGACCTCGGGCGCCAGCAGGGTGCTGGCGATGACGCTGCACTCGCCGCAGGTGCACGGCTTCTTCTCGGTGCCCGTCGACCATCTGCACGCACTGCGTGAGCTGGCCGACCACTTCCACGGCTACGACCTGTCGCGGACCACGGTCGTCTCGCCCGACCTGGGCAACGCCAAGGAGGCGGCCACGTTCGCGCGCATGCTGGGGGCGCAGGTCGCGGCCGGCGCCAAACAGCGGTTCGCCGACGACCGGGTCTCCATCAGCACCGTGATCGGTGACATCACCGACCGGGACGTGATCGTCCTGGACGACGAGATCGCCAAGGGCAGCACCGTCCTGGAACTCCTCGACCGGCTGCGCGAGCGGGGCCCGCGCTCCATCCGGGTGGCCTGTACGCACGGGCTGTTCGCCGCGGGCGCGCTGAAGCGGCTGTCCGAGCAGCCGGACGTGCTGGAGATCGTCTGCACCAACACCGTGCCGATACCGATCGAGGAGCACACGGAGAAGCTGCGGGTCCTGTCGATCGCCCCGGCGCTGGCCGAGGCGGTACGGCGGATCCACAACGGCGAGTCGGTCAGCGCGCTGTTCGACGCCTCCTGACCGGCGGCGGCCCCCGCCGCCGCCTTCGCCGCCTCGGGCCGGCTCAGCTCGTCGCGTCGGGCGTCACCGGGTTCTCCGCCCGCACGATGGTGATCAGCCGGTCGGTCAGCTGGAGCGGGCTCGCCTGCGGGTCGTCGTAGCCCATCAGCCGGTGGCCGCGCAGCACGCTCACCACCAGATCGTCCGTCTCCCGTACCCCCAGGCCGACTTCGGCCTTTATCACCGGGCGCTCCACGAGGTCGAGGCCGCTGCCCTGCTGGATCAGGTCCTCCATCACCGAGCCCGCCGTGGGGCTGAGGACGGACATGCCGAGCAGCCGTCCTGCCGCGCTGGCACTGGTGATCACGGCATCGGCGCCCGACTGGCGCAGCAGCGGCGCGTTCTCCTCCTCGCGCACCGCGGCGACGATCTTGGCGGGGCGGTTGAGCTGGCGCGCGGTCAGCGTGACCAGGACGGCCGTGTCGTCGCGCTGGGTCGCGATGACGATCTGCCGGGCCCGCTGCACCTCGGCCCGCAGCAGCACCTCGCTGCGGGTCGCGTCACCGACCACTCCGACGAAACCTTCGGCGTTGGCCGCCTCGATCACCTTGACCGAGGGGTCGACGACCACGATCTGGTCCTTCTTGAGGCCCGTGGCACACAGGGTCTGCATCGCCGACCGGCCCTTCGTACCGAAGCCGACGATGACGGTGTGATCACGCAAGTTGGACCTCCAGCGGTTCAGCCGCCATTCCTCCCGGGTGCGCTCCGTGAGGACCTCAAGGGTCGTACCGACCAGGATGATGAGAAAGAGCACCCGCAGCGGGGTCACCAGCAGCACATTGACCAGCCGCGCCGAGTCGCTGTAGGGGACGATGTCGCCGTAGCCCGTGGTGGAGAGCGTGACGGTCGCGTAGTAGACGGCGTCGAGGAAGTCGACGTTGTTGTCGGAGTTGTCGTGGTAGCCGCTGTTGTCGATCCAGACGATGAAGACCGTCACGAACAGGACCGCCAGCGCCATCACCAGCCGTCGGGTGACCTGGACCAGCGGCCTGTTGATCTGGCGGCGGGGCAGTTCGACCCGGGCGGTGACCAGATGCTCGTCCGCGTTCCGCGCCATCGCGTCATGGCCGGGAAGTTTCACGTGAAACACCCGCCCTCGACTGCGGCCGTCCAGGGCAAATCAAGAACCTCCAGCTCGGCGCCCGGCAGCGCGCCGCCCGGCGGAACAACGGCGAGACCGTCCGCGGCGGCGATACCGCGCAGCATCGCCGGACCGCTGAAGTGCAGGGGTACGAGCCGCTCGGCCCGGTGGACGAAGGGTACAAGGCGCGTGTCGGACGGATGCCCCGGGATCTCGTCCCGAACCGGCACCCGGTACGGCTGCGGTGCCCGCCGTCCCGCCAGGGCACGCAACAGCGGCTCGGCGAGGGTGAGCAGCCCGGAGACGGCGGCGAGCGGATTGCCCGGCAGTCCCACCAGGTGGCGTCCGGGGGCCAGTCCGGCGAGCAGCATGGGGTGGCCGGGCCGGACCGTGACGCCGTCCACCAGCAGTTCGGCGCCCGCCTTGTGGAGCACGGGATGCACATGGTCGACGGGCCCTGACGCCGTACCGCCGGTGGTGATGACGAGATCGGCGGTGGAGCGCGTGACCGCGCGGTACAGGGCGCCCGCGTCGTCGGCGATCCGGCGGGTGGCGACGATCTCGGCGCCGAGGGTCCGCAGCCAGGGGCCGATCATCGGGCCGAGGGCGTCGCGGATGAGTCCGTCGTGCGGGCGGCCTTCGGTGAGCAGTTCGTCGCCGAGGACCAGCACCTCGACGCGGGGCCGGGGGACGGTCAGCAGTTCGTCGTAGCCCGCCGCGGCGGCGAGACCCAGGACCGCCGGGGTCACCGGTGTTCCCGCGGGCAGCAGTTGGTCGCCGGAGCGGCACTCCTGGCCGCGCGGCCGGATGTCCTGACCCTGCACCACATCGCCTTGGGCGTGGAGATGGCCGTTGGCGTCCGTGCGGGCATGTTCGCTGCGGATGACGGCGGTCGCCTCGGGCGGGACCC
>NZ_JTIY01000001.1:2364800-2367080 GCF_000818175.1 Streptomyces sp. AcH 505 | reverse complement strand
CGCCCGGTACGGCCCTCGCGGCTGTCGTTGTCGCCGCCGAGGGGGCCGATCACCGACCAGGGGCCGGGACCCGAGACCGCCCAGCCGTCCATGGCGGAGGTGTCGAAGGACGGCAGATCGGTGAGCGCGGCCAGCGGCTCGGCAAGCACCTCCCCGATGGCCCGGTCGAGCGGCACCCGGCGGGCCCGCGCGTCCGGCGTGGCGCCCTGCCGGCCGGAGCGCTGCGCGACGGCGCGGGCCGCCGCCCAGGGGAGGGCGATATGCCGCTCCGGGTCGGAGCCGCTTCCGTCCCGTGATCGCCCTTCCGGTGGTCGCCTGCCGACCAGGGCCAGCGCCTCCTCGACCCCGTCCGTCTCGGGCCTGGCCGCGGCCCCCGTCCCGCGGTCCGGAGCGGTCATCCGGATTCGTCCCCCTTGGCGCCGTCGGCCCCCTCGGCCTCTTCCGCCCAGCGCAGCGCGAGCGCCGTCGCCTTACGGGCGGCCTCGGCGACCGCCTGCGGTCCGTCCCCGCTCGCCTGCCCCGCCGCGTAACCGACCAGAAAGGTCGTCAGCGGAGCGGCGGGCCGGGCGACGCCGTGCGCGGCGTCGCGGGCGAGGTCGAGCAGTACGCCCGTGTCGACGTCCAGCTCGATGCCGAGTTCGTCCTTGACTGCGGTGATCCATTCGTCCAGCACGGTCCCATGCTCCCTGATCCGGGCGCGGGCCGCCGAGATGTCCTCCCAGGTGTCGCAGTCGAACGAGGCCAGCGGTCCCGCTTCGACGCGTACCAGGTCAAGTTCGGGTGGAAGCAGGCGAAGTGGCAGCCCGGCGAGGCTGCCGTACTCGGTGTGCAGCAGCGCGATCTCGCGGCGCAGCGGCTCGGTGCGGTACGCGGCGACCAGCGGCTGGTCGCGGCCTTCGGCATCCGTCAGCAGCGCCGCCTCGGCGTCACCGGCAGCGAGGGCACCGATCAGCCGCTCCACGGTCGCCGCCCGGAGGAACGGGAGGTCCGCCGAGAGCACCAGCACGGCCGGTGCCTCGACATGCCGTACGCCCGCTTCGAGCGCGGCGAGCGGACCGCCGCCCGGCGGCTCCTCACGGGCCCAGCTCACCGGCCGTACGGTGGGCCGTCTGCCGCCGACGACGACGGTACGGCCGGCACCGGCGCAGGCGCCGAGCACCCGGTCGAGCAGTGCCCGGCCACCGACCCGTACCCCTGGCTTGTCGGCGCCGCCGAGCCGCTTGGCGGCCCCTCCGGCCAGCACGATGGCGTCATACGCGGTCATGACCGAAGTATGGTCCTGTCACAGCGTGCGCAGCAGCACCGCCGGTTGTTCGACGCAGTCCGCCACGAAGCGCAGGAAGCCGCCCGCCGTACCGCCGTCGCAGACGCGGTGGTCGAAGGTGAGCGAGAGCTGGACGACCTGACGGACCGCCAACTCGCCCTCGTGCACCCACGGTTTGGGGATGATCCGGCCGACCCCGAGCATCGCCGCCTCGGGGTGATTGATGATCGGCGTCGAGCCGTCGACCCCGAACACGCCGTAGTTGTTCAGCGTGAACGTGCCGCCGGTGAGATCGGCCGGGGTCAGCGTGCCCGACCGGCCCGCCTCCGTCAGCCGTCCGAACTCGGCGCTCAGCGCGTCGGTGGAGCGGGTGTGCGCGTCACGGACGACGGGGACGACGAGGCCGCGCTCGGTCTGGGCGGCGAAGCCGAGATGCACCTCGGAGAACCGGACGATCTCCCCCGCCGCCATGTCCACCGACGAGTTGAGCTCCGGGTACCGGGCCAGCGCCGCCGTGCAAATCCGGGCGAGCAGCGCCAGGAGCGAGACCTTCGGACCGCCGGCCACGTTCATGGCCGTACGGGCCGCCATCAGCTCCGTGGCGTCGGCGTCGACCCAGCAGGTCGCCTCGGGGATCTCCCGCCGGCTGCGGGAGAGCTTCTCGGCGACCGCGCCGCGCACCCCGCGCAGCGGGATCCGGACCTGGCCGGCCGCAGGGGTGGACGGCTGCGGCGCCCGCGGCACCTCGGCGGCCCGGACGATCGCCTGCTCGACGTCGGAGCGCAGGATCAGTCCCTCGCGGCCCGAGCCGGTCAGCGCGCGCAGATCGAGCCCGTTCTGCCGGGCGAGCCGCCGCACGAGCGGCGAGATGACCGCGACGGGCCCCGAGGGCGCAGCGCCGACCGCCGTACCGTTCACGGCAGGCACGGACGCGGGCGGAGACGCGGGCGGAGACGCGGGTGCGGGTGCGGGTGCAGGCGCGGGTGTGGGGCGCGCGGCGACGCGGCTCGCGGCGC
>NZ_JTIY01000001.1:2345886-2364775 GCF_000818175.1 Streptomyces sp. AcH 505 | reverse complement strand
GCTCGCGGGTGACCCGGCGCCTGCGGGGAGCCGGTGCGCCCGTCCCGTATCCGACCAGCACATTGCCCGACGTGTCACCTTCGGCGTCGGGCGGCTCGGCGGCGGCGCCGTCCGGCGTGCCCACCGCCACCGTCATCAGGGCGGCGCCGACGGGCAGTTCACTGCCCTCCTCGCCGAACCGCGCCGTCACGACGCCGCCGTACGGGCAGGGCACCTCGACCGTCGCCTTGGCCGTCTCGACCTCGACCACCGGCTGGTCGACGGCGACGACATCGCCCACCGACACCAGCCAGCGCACGATCTCCGCCTCGGTCAGTCCCTCGCCGAGGTCGGGCAGCTTGAATTCGAACACCTGGGGCATCAGCTGTCCGCCTCCCACTGGAGCCGCGCGACCGCGTCCAACACCCGGTCGACACCCGGCAGATGGTGTTTCTCCAGCATCGGCGGCGGATACGGGATGTCGAACCCCGCCACCCGCAGCACCGGCGCCTCCAGATGGTGGAAGCAGCGCTCGGTGACCCGGGCGGCGATCTCACCGCCGGGCCCGCCGAACCCGTTGGACTCGTGCACGACGACCGCCCGGCCCGTACGCCGTACGGACTCGGCGACCGTCTCGTCGTCGAACGGCACCAGCGAGCGCAGGTCGACGACCTCCAGGTCCCAGCCCTCGGCCCGAGCCGCCTCGGCGGCCTCCAGACAGACCGGGACGCTGGGCCCGTAGGTGATGAGGGTGGCGCTGCTGCCAGGACGCCGCACGACGGCCCGGCCGATCGGCTCGACCGCCGACGGCGCGTCCGGCGACCAGGACGCCTTCGACCAGTAGAGCCGCTTCGGCTCCAGGAAGACCACCGGATCGTCGGAGGCGATGGCCGCACGCAGCAGGCCGTACGCGTCGTCGACCGTCGCGGGCGTCACAACATGGAGCCCCGGAGTCGCCATGTAGTACGCCTCGGACGAGTCGCTGTGGTGCTCGACGCCGCCGATCCCGCCGCCGTAGGGCACCCGCACCGTGATCGGCAGCGGCATCGCGCCCCTGGTGCGGTTGCGCATCTTCGCCACATGGCTGATCAGCTGCTCGAACGACGGATAGGCGAAGGCGTCGAACTGCATCTCCACGACGGGCCGCAGCCCGTACATCGCCATCCCGACGGCCGTCCCCAGGATGCCCGCCTCGGCGAGCGGGGTGTCCGTGCAGCGGTCGTCGCCGAACTCGGCGGCGAGACCGTCGGTGATCCGGAAGACCCCGCCGAGGGTGCCCACGTCCTCACCGAGGACATGCACGGACGGGTCGTCGGCCATCGCGTCGCGCAGGGCGCGCTGCAGCGCCTGCGCCATCGTGGCGGGCTTCAGCGCCGGCTTCACCGCTGCCGTGGTCATCGCGGCTCACCCGCGGCGTCCAGCTCGGCGCGCAGCATCTCGGCCTGCTCGCGGAGCTGGCTGGTCTGCTCGGCGTAGACATGTGCGAAGAGGTCCATCGGGTCCAGCACCGGATCGGCGTTCATCCGCTCGCGCAGCCCCGCCGCCATCTCGTCGGCGGCCTGCGCCACCTTGCCCGCACCTTCGTCGTCGAGCACTCCGCGCTCCCTCAGCTCCCGTTCGAGCAGCCGGACCGGATCGTGCGCGCGCCAGGCCGCCACCTCGCTGTCGTCGCGGTAGCGCGTCGCGTCGTCGGCGTTCGTGTGCGCCTCCATGCGGTACGTGACGGCCTCGACCAGGGTCGGTCCGCCGCCGCGCCTGGCGCGCTCCACGGCCTCGCCGAGCACCGTGTGCACCGCCAGTACGTCGTTCCCGTCGACCAGCCTGCCCGGCATCCCGTACCCGACGGCCTTGTGGGCCAGGGAGGGCGCCGCGGTCTGCTTGGCGAGCGGTACGGAGATCGCGAAGCCGTTGTTCTGGACGAGGAAGACGACCGGCGCCTGCCATACGGCGGCGAAGTTCATCGCCTCGTGGAAGTCGCCCTCGCTGGTCCCGCCGTCGCCGACGAGGGCGAGCGCGACCACGTCGTCGCCCTTGAGCCGGGCGGCGTGCGCGAGGCCCACGGCATGCGGGAGCTGGGTGGCGAGCGGCGTCGACAGCGGGGCGACGCGGTGCTCGTACGGGTCGTAGCCGGTGTGCCGGTCGCCGCGCAGCAGGGAGAGCACCTCGACGGGGTCGAGGCCGCGGGCCACCGCCGCCAGCGAGTCGCGGTAGCTGGGGAAGAGCCAGTCCTGCTCGCGCAGGACCTGCGCGGCGGCGATCTCGCAGGCCTCCTGGCCGGTGCTCGACGGGTAGACGGCGAGCCTGCCCTGCTTGGTCAGGGCCGTGGCCTGCGCGTTGAACCTGCGGCCGCGCACCAGCTCGCCGTAGAGGCGCAGCAGCAGCGCGGGATCGGCCGCTGCGGCGGCCGGCGTGCCCAGCACGCGGTACGGCTCGCTGTCCGGCAGCAGCGGCGCGGCAGCGGTACGCGGCTGCCACGCCGGGGGCGGGGTGGGCCGGCGGGACGCGGCAGTGGCGGGCGGTTCCTGGACCGGCGTACTGCTCTTCTTCACGCGTGCACCTCCTCTTGGGAGTGGGTGAGGGCAGTGCCGGGATGTGGCACGTCTCACCTACCGATTGTTCGGTCGCGGGCGCATTTTGGCTACATGGGCCGCCAGCCTGTGGACAAACGGTTCTGCACAGCTTGGGATGGACACAGGGCGTCCACGGCGGAGAGGCAGGGGGACATGGCAGCTGAACAAATGGCCGAAGACGACGGCGGGGCACGCGGCGAAAAAGCCGAGCCGGCACAGCCACCGCGCCCGCTGGACGACATCGACCGCGACATCCTGCGCATCCTGCAGACGGACGGGCGCGCCTCGATACGGTCCGTCGCCGAGCGCGTCCACGTCTCGCGCGCCAACGCGTACGCCCGGATCAACCGGCTGCTCGACGACGGCGTGATCAGCAGCTTCAGCGCCCGGATCAACCATGAGCGGGCGGGTCAGGGTGCCTCGGCCTACATCACCCTGAAGATCGTCCAGAATTCCTGGCGCACGGTGCGCGAACAGCTCCAGGAGCTGCCGGGCGCCGCGCACATCGCGCTGGTCAGCGGCGACTTCGACGTCCTGCTGCTGGTGCACACCCCGGACAACCGAACCCTGCGCGAGCTGGTCCTGACCCGGCTGCAGTCCATGCCGGAAGTGCTCTCGACCCGCACGCTGCTGGTCTTCGAGGAGACGGACCTGGACCCGGGTCCCGCGCTCTGACCAGTCTCGGTGTGTGAGCCCTACGGCTTGCGCAGGCCGTCGAAGGCCAGCCGTACGACCGTGTCGGCGACCTGCCGGCCCTCGTAACCGCCCGGCGCGTGCGGCCGGTACCACTCCACCAGCGAGTTGACCATGCCGAACAGCAGCCGGGTCGCCAGCCTGCTGTCCAGGTCGTCGCGGAGATCGCCCTCGGCCGCCGCCGCCTTCAGCAGCTCGGCCACCCGCTGGTCGAACTCGCGCCGCCGCTCCATGGCCCAGCGCTCGGTCTCGGTGTTGCCCCGCACCCGCAGCAGCAGCGTCACGTACGGCAGCTCCGCGATCAGCACCTCGACCATGCGGCGGGTGACGTACTCGACGCGCGCCACGGCCCGCCCCTTCGTCGCCCCCTCGTCGTCGAGGATCCCGAACAGGCCGTCCAGGGCGCGGCTGACCGCCCGCCGCAGCAGCTCCTCCTTGCCGACGACATGGTGGTAGATCGACGACTTGGAGATACCGGCCGCCTTGGAGAGATGCTCCATCGACGTGCCGTCGTAGCCGCGCTCGTTGAAGACCCGCACGGCGACCGTCAGCAGGGTCTCCGGCGTGTACGTGTCGCGCCGCGCCGTGGTCATGACCGCCCACCGCCCTGCCGCCGGTTCCCGCCGAGCCTGACCAGGGCCCGGGACGGGCTGTAGCGGCCCCCCGGATACATCTGCGCGAGTTCGGTGAGGAAGTCCTCCGCCCAGTGCGCGCCGAGCCGCCGGGACCACTCCCCGGGGCCGCCCGGGTAGTTCACGCCGAGCGTCATGGCGGTATCGATGTCATCCGCGCTCGCCACCGCGCGCCCCTCGGCGTCGGCGGCGAAGTCGATCAGCATGGCGACCGTACGGGCGACGATCATGCCGGGGACGTCCTCGATGACGCTGACCTTCTTGCCGAGCCGCTGGAAGAGGCCGATGGCGGCCCGCAGGTCCGCCGGGTCGACGCCCGCGCCGGGGGCGAGCGCCACCCGAGTGCAGGAGCGGTAGTCCAGGGCGAGGTCGAAGTGGATGTACGTGCCGTCGGCGCCGTCCGAGGCGGCGGCCCCGGAGGCCAGGCCGAGATACGTACCGCCGGGGAGCACGATCAGGCTGTCCGGCCCGTACTCCCGCTCGTCGTCACTGACCTTGATGCCGGCTTCCCCGATCATCCCGGGCAGCGCGGCGGCGGGTCCGAGATCGCCCCGGATCCCCACGGCCGCCGGGGGGTCGCAGGGCTCGGCCGTGTGCGGTTCGGGGGCGGGGGCGCCTTCGCCGTACGGGTACCAGCCGTGGCCCGTCTTACGGCCGAGCCGGCCCGACTCGACGAGCCGGCGCTGGGCCAGCGAGGGGGTGAACTTCGGGTCGTGGAAGAAGGAGTCCCACACGCTGCGCGTCACGGCCTCGTTGACGTCCTGGCCGATCAGGTCGGTCAGCTCGAAGGGGCCCATCCGGAAACCGGCGCCCTCGCACAGCACGGCGTCGATGGTGGCGGGATCGGCGGCCCGCTCCTCGTACAGCCGGAACGCCTCGGCGTAGAAGGGCCGGGCGATCCTGTTGACGATGAAGCCGGGGGTGTCGGCGCAGCGCACCGGTGTCTTGCCCCACGCGGCCGCTGTCGCGTACGCGCTGTCCGCCGCCGCCTCGTCCGTCGCGAACCCGCTGACGACCTCGACCAGGGGGAGCAGCGGCGCCGGGTTGAAGAAGTGCAGTCCCACCAGCCGCCCCGGCAGGCGCAGCGCGCCGGCGACGGCCGTGACGGACAGGGACGAGGTGTTGGTGGCGAGGAGGCAGTCGTCGGCGACGACGGCCTCCAGGGCCGCGAACAGCTCCTGTTTGGCGGGGAGGTGTTCCACGACGGCCTCCACGACGAGCGCGGCGTCGGCCAGTTCGGCGGCGTCGGCGGCCGGCCGCAGCCGGTCCCGCGCGGCGTCCCGCGCCTGCCCGGTCAGCCTGCCCTTGTCGACGAGCCGGTCGAGGCGGCCCACGATGGCGGCCGCCGCCTGCTCTGCGCGGCCCGGTGCGGTGTCGTGGAGCCGTACGGGATGGCCCGCCACCAGCGCCACCTGGGCTATGCCCTGGCCCATGGTGCCCGCCCCGACGACCGCGACGGTCCGCGAGGTCTCGATAGCTGTCATGGTCGCGATCCTCTCGCATGCCTGATCCACAGGTGAGTTGTCCACAGATTCTGCGGGCCCCCTGGCACCGACCGATCGTTCGGTTACTCTAACCCTGTCCTTCCGTACGTGTCTCTGCTCGTGTCCCTGCCCCAGCTCGATGAGGAGTTGGTCCGTCATGGCCGCTCAGCTCACCCCCCAGAAGCTCGCCGAGGCCCACCGGCCCACGCTCGACCAGGCGCTCGACGCGATCCGCAGCCGCGCCTACTGGTCCCCCCACCCCGAGCACCCGAAGGCGTACGGCGAGAGCGCCCCCGCCGACGGGCTCGCCGCCTTCGACTCGCTGCGCGACACCCGCTTCGAGCTGGACCAGCCGGGGACCGACGGCTGGGCGGGGGGCGAGATCTCGCCGTACGGACCCGCGCTCGGCATCGAGTACCCGCATGCCGACATCGACGTGCTGCTGCCCGCGATGCGCGCGGGCGGCGCTGCCTGGCGGCAGGCGGGGCCCGAGACGCGCGCGCTGGTCTGCCTGGAGATCCTGTCGCGGATCAGCGCCAGGACGCATGAGTTCGCGCAGGCGGTCATGCACACCAGCGGCCAGGCGTTCATGATGGCGTTCCAGGCCGGCGGACCGCACGCGCAGGACCGCGGCATGGAGGCCGTGGCGTACGCGTACCAGGAACAGACCAGGACGCCCGCCGTGGCCGACTGGTCCAAGCCGCAGGGCAAGCGCGGCCCGCTGGAGCTGCGGAAGTCCTTCACGGCAGTCCCGCGCGGCATCGCCCTGCTGATCGGCTGCAACACCTTCCCGACGTGGAACAGCTACCCGGGCCTGTTCGCCTCCCTGGCCACCGGCAACCCGGTGCTGGTCAAGCCGCACCCTCGGGCCGTGCTGCCCCTCGCGCTCACGGTCCGGGTGGCCCGCGAGGTGCTCACCGAGGCCGGTTTCGACCCGAATCTGGTGGCGCTCGCCGTGGAGCGGCCCGGCGAGGGCATCGCCAAGACGCTCGCCGTGCGCCCCGAGATCCGGATCATCGACTACACGGGCTCGACGGCCTTCGGCGACTGGCTGGAGACCCACGCCCGGCAGGCGCAGGTCTACACGGAGAAGGCGGGCGTCAACACCGTCGTCATCGACTCGACCGACGACTACCGGGGCATGCTCGCCAACCTCGCCTTCTCGCTGTCGCTCTACAGCGGCCAGATGTGCACCACCCCGCAGAACCTGCTCATTCCGCGCGACGGGATCACGACGGACGCGGGCGAGAAGTCGTACGACGAGGTGGTGGCCGACATCGCCGCGGCGGTCGACGGCCTGCTCGGCGACGACGCGCGGGCCAACGCCCTGCTGGGCGCCCTCGTCAACCCCGACGTGAAGGCCAGGCTGGAAGCGGCGGCCGGGCTCGGCGAGGTGGCGCTTGCGTCCCGTGAGATCGCCCACCCGGACTTCCCCGACGCCGTGGTCCGTACGCCGGTGATCGTGAAGAGCGACGGCGCGCGCAAGGTGTGGGAGAGCGGGGACGACGTCCCGTATCTCGCCGAGTGCTTCGGCCCGGTGTCGTTCGCCGTGGCCGTGGACTCCACGGAGGACGCGGTGGAGCTGCTGCGGCGCACGGTCCGCGACCGGGGCGCGATGACGGTCGGCGCGTACACGACCTCGGAGGAGGCGGAGCGCGCGATCGAGGACGTCTGTCTTGAGGAGCGCGCGCAGCTCTCGCTCAATCTCACCAGCGGCGTCTATGTGAACCAGACAGCGGCGTTCTCGGACTTCCACGGCTCGGGCGGCAATCCCGCGGCCAACGCGGCGCTGTGCGACGCGGCGTTCGTGGCGAACCGCTTCCGGGTGGTGGAGGTCCGCCGCCAGGCCTGACAGCGGAACTCCACCCGGCCTGACAGCGGCGCCGCCGTCAGGCCTTCGGGCCCGTCCAGTGGAACAGCGTCATGGCCACGCTGGTCGCGAGGTTGTAGCTGGACACCTGCGGTCGCATCGGCAGCGACAGCAGGCCGGCCGCCCTGCCCCGCACCTCGGCCGAGAGCCCGTGCCGCTCGGAGCCGAAGGCGAGCAGGGCGTCGTCCGGCAGGGTGACGGACCTGATGTCGGCCCCCTCCGGGTCGAGCGCGTACAGCGGGCCCGGAGGGAAGTCGTCGAGGGGCAGCTGTTCGACGGCGGTGGCGAAGTGCAGCCCCGCGCCCGCCCGTACGGCGTTGGCGTGCCAGGGGTCCAGATCGCCGGTGGTGACCACCCCGGTCGCCCCGAAACCGGCGGCGAGCCGTACGACGGCGCCGACGTTCCCCAGATTGCGCGGGTTGTCCAGGACGACCACGGGGGACGGGCGGGGCAGCGCGGACAGCTCGGCCAGATTGACGCGGCGCTCGCGCCGGACCGCCAGGGCGGCGATCCGGGTGGCGTGGACCCGGGGCACCAGTTCCTTCAGGACCTGGGCCGGCACCTCCACGAGGGAGTCGCCGATCTGCTCGGTCAGGTCGTCGGCGAGTTCGGCGGCCAGCGCCAGGGCCGCCGCCTTGTCGCTCGTGACGGCCGACCGTACGTCGGCGCCGAAGCGCAGCGCGTGCTTGAGCGCGTGGAAGCCGTCGAGCACGACCAGCTCGGGGCCTGCCTCCCGCCACTGCCGTACGGCAGTGGCGGCGGCGTCGGCGTCGTTCATCGCCTCAGCCTACGGGCCGCTCGTCGGCGAGCGCGCGGGGCTGTTCGTCGCTGCCGTCGCGCTGACCGGGCAGTACGGCTCTGCCCCGGGTGAGCAGCCGGCCACGGCCGGTCTCGGCCCAGCCGCCGAGCCTGCGCAGGAAGCCCGTCGGCAGGAACACCGCGTCGGCGGCGATCATCGCGAGGGAGAAGAACGGCAGCCCCAGCAGGACGGCGATGCCCGCGTGCTCCAGCATCATCGCGACCAGCAGCACGTTCTTGACGCGCCGGTTGAACAGTGTGAACGGGAAGGCCACCTGCACGATGACGGTGCCGTAGCTCACCAGCATCACCATCGTGCCGTTGGCGGCGAGCAGGTCGGAGAGGGCGGGCCAGGGCGTGAAGTAGTCGAGCTTCAGCGGGTAGTACAGGGCCGTGCCGTCGCCCCAGCGGGAGCCCTGGATCTTGTACCAGCCGGCCGTGGCGTAGACGAGACAGACCTGGCCCATGATCACGGCGAGGGCCGTGTTGTGGAGGATGTTGGCGAGGACGTCCAGCAGGGCGCGCGGCTGGCCGCCGGGCGCGTAGCGGTTCAGCGCCCACCAGAGGGCCGCCGTGCCCCACAGCCCCCAGAGCAGGACCCGCAGCCAGCCCTCCCCCTGGACCCGGCCCAGCAGCGTGGCGCCGAGGAGGACGGCCCCGAGGACCGCCCACAGCACGGGCCCCGCCCGATCAGCGGCGCGCTCCTGCCCGCCCCGCTCCTCCCCGGCACGCGCGGCTCGCGCCGCGCGACGGGCGTCCAGCGACCAGACCTGGCCGCAGCGCGTGAAGACGAGGTAGATCGCGATCACGTGGATCACGTTGTCGCCGCCGTCGCCGACGAAGACGCTGCGGTTCTGCAGCGACAGCACGCCGAGCATGAACACCACGGACATGGCGCGGGTGCGCCAGCCGAGCATCAGCAGCAGCCCTGACACGACGGCGACGGCGTAGACGATCTCGAACCACACCGTGCTCCGCGACCACATGAGCGTGCTGAAGGCGCCGTTGCCCGCGATGAGCTGGCTCGCCATGTCCCAGCTCCACGGCGCGTCGGGTCCGTACAGCTCGCGGCGGTGCGGCAGCTCGCGCAGCAGGAAGACCAGCCAGGTGCCGGCGAAGCCGATCCGGACGACCGCGCTCTGGTACGGGCCGAGGGCGGCGCCGGTGATCCGCTGGACCGCGCGTGCCGCGTTCACCGCGCCGCCCTCGTCCGGGCGCCGCCCGCACCGGCCGGCAGGTCGGCGGAGTTCACCGTCCACCAGGAGTAGGTGTGCAGGACGGGCCGGGTGTTGATCTTCTCGTCGCTCCACGGCGGGGCCGGCACGGTGCTGGTGGACGACCTGAGCTGGACGCGGGCCACGGACCCGCCGAGGTCGTGTCCTGCCAGCCGCAGCATCACGATGCGCCGGACATAGCCCTCGGAGAGCTGGCCGCGCGTGCCGACCGGACGGTCCTTGTCGTCGTGGGAGCCGGTGTAGAAGTCCCAGGCGCGGCGCAGTTCGTTCTGGTCGACATGGCTGGGCAGGGGATTGCCCCGTATCACCGCGCCGTCCTCGGCGGAGAGGTCGATCCAGCGGCTGAGCGTGCGCTCCCCCGCCGCGGTCTCGACCTCGGCGCGCGCCTCGACGTGGATGTTCTGCTGGAGGGGGTTGGGGGCGAACAGCTTCCAGTTCTGCTCGAACTCGGGATTGACCCACTCGGCGACGGCCTTGCCGTGTTCCTTGGTCACCGTGTTCGAGGGGGCGACGTAGAGGAACACCATGGCCAGATGCGCGCAGCCGAGCAGTCCGACGACGGCGAGTGCGACGGCGGCGGCCACCTGGAAGGGGAAGGAGAGCCCCGCGATACCGGGGCCTGGCGGGGGCGGCGTCTCCCGCGCACCCTCGTCGTCGTACGAAACCATCCCGCCCCGATCGCCGTCGCGCCCCCCGCGAGCCATCCAAGGGTTGACACCCTACGGGCCGCCGACCCACCATTGAAGTCCATGAACCGAACGATCGGTCGGTAGGAGTCCTGATGACGGCAGAGGCCGCGCCGGAAACGACGGCGGGAGTGGCGGAGGCGTTCGAGGCCGCGTTCGACGCGGCCGTGGCCGCCGAGGAGCGCATCGAGCCGCGCGACTGGATGCCGGACGCGTACCGCGCCTCGCTGGTCCGCCAGATGGCGCAGCACGCCCACTCGGAAATCATCGGCATGCAGCCGGAGGCCAACTGGATCACCCGCGCGCCCTCGCTGCGCCGCAAGGCGATCCTGATGGCCAAGGTCCAGGACGAGGCGGGCCACGGCCTCTACCTCTACAGCGCGGCGGAGACGCTCGGCACGAGCCGTGACGAGCTGCTGGACAAGCTGCACTCCGGCCGCCAGAAGTACTCGTCGATCTTCAACTATCCGACGCTGACCTGGGCGGACGTCGGTGCGATCGGCTGGCTGGTGGACGGCGCCGCGATCACCAACCAGGTCCCGCTCTGCCGCTGCTCCTACGGGCCGTACGCCCGCGCGATGGTCCGGATCTGCAAGGAGGAGTCCTTCCACCAGCGGCAGGGCTACGAGCTGCTGCTGGCGCTGAGCAAGGGCACCCCCGCCCAGCACGCGATGGCGCAGGACGCGGTGGACCGCTGGTGGTGGCCGTCGCTGATGATGTTCGGCCCGCCCGACGACGCCTCGGCGCACTCGGCGCAGTCCATGGCCTGGCGCATCAAGCGGCATTCCAACGACGAGCTGCGCCAGCGGTTCGTGGACATCGCCGTCCCGCAGGCCGAGTCCCTCGGTCTCACGCTCCCCGACCCGGACCTGCGCTGGAACGAGGAGCGGGGCAAGCACGACTTCGGGGCGATCGACTGGACGGAGTTCCAGCAGGTCCTGAAGGGCAACGGCCCCTGCAACGAGCAGCGGCTCACCCAGCGCCGGCAGGCGCACGACGAGGGCGCCTGGGTCCGCGACGCCGCCGCCGCCTACGCGGCGAAGCACACGGCACCCCGGGCGCACGGCGGAGAGGCAGCGGCATGAGCGGCTCGACCGACTGGCCCCTGTGGGAGGTCTTCGTACGCTCCCGGCGCGGGCTCTCGCACACCCACGCGGGCAGCCTGCACGCCCCGGACGCCGAGATGGCCCTGCGCAACGCCCGGGATCTGTACACCCGGCGCAGCGAGGGCGTCTCGATCTGGGTCGTGCCGTCCACCGCGATCGAGGCGTCGTCGCCCGACGAGAAGGACCCGTTCTTCGCCCCGGCCGCCGACAAGGCGTACCGGCACCCGACGTTCTACGAGATCCCGGACGGGGTGAAGCACCTGTGAGCGCGGCCCTCGCCCTCGGCGACGACGCGCTGGTGCTCTCGCACCGGCTGGGGGAGTGGGCGGGCCACGCCCCGGTGTTGGAAGAGGACGTGGCGCTCGCCAACATCGCGCTCGACCTGCTGGGCCAGGCCCGGGTGCTGCTCTCCCTCGTCGGTGACGAGGACGAGCTGGCGTATCTCCGGGAGGAGCGCGCCTTCCGCAACCTGCAGTTGGTCGAGCAGCCGAACGGCGACTTCGCGCACACCATCGCCCGCCAGCTCTACTTCTCCACCTACCAGCTGCTGCTGTACGGGCAGTTGGCCGCCGGGGACGGCGAGCTGGCCCCGCTCGCCGCGAAGGCCGTCAAAGAGGTCACCTACCACCGGGACCACGCCGAGCAGTGGACGCTGCGGCTCGGTGACGGCACGGCGGAGAGCCACGAGCGGATGACGCGCGGCCTGGAGGCGCTCTGGCGCTTCACCGGTGAGATGTTCCGGCCTGCGGCCGGGCTGGAGACGCTCGACGTCGACTGGGCGGCCCTGCGGGCGAGTTGGACCGAGTCCGTCACGGAGGTCCTGAAGCGGGCCACCCTGTCCGTACCGACAGGACCCGACTCGGGGGCCTGGACGGCGGGCGCCGGGCGGCAGGGGCTGCACACCGAGCCGTTCGGCCGGATGCTCGCCGAGATGCAGCATCTGCACCGCAGCCACCCGGGGGCGTCATGGTGAATCCCCCGGCAGCCCCGACCCCGGCCCCGGCGGCGGCGACCGTCCCGGTGGCGGCGACCGCCCCGACAGCGCTGGAGGCCGAGCTGCGCCGGCTCGCCGGCGCCGTACCCGACCCCGAACTGCCCGTCGTCACGCTGGAGGAGCTGGGCGTCCTGCGCGCCGTGCGGGTCAGCGGCCCGGGCTCCGTCCGGGTCGAGCTGACCCCGACCTACACCGGCTGCCCGGCGATCGAGACGATGTCGGCGGACATCGAAGAGGCGCTGCACGCACGCGGGATGCCGGAGGTCTCCGTCGTCACGGTGCTCTCCCCACCCTGGTCGACGGACGACATCAGCGCCGAAGGCCGCCGCAAGCTCGCCGAGTCCGGCATCGCGCCGCCCCGCCCGCAGGGCGCCGCCGGCCCCGTGCCGCTCTCGCTCGCCATCCGCTGCCCGCACTGCGGCTCCACCGACACGGAACTGCTCAGCCGGTTCTCCTCCACCGCGTGCAAGGCACTGCGCCGCTGCGCGGCCTGCCGCGAACCGTTCGACCACTTCAAGGAGTTGTAGATGTTCCATCCGCTCCGGGTCAGCGAGGTCGAGCGGCTCACCGACGACGCGGTGGCCGTGACCTTCGCCGTACCGCCCGCGCTGCGCGAGACGTTCCGGCACACCCCCGGCCAGCATGTCGCCCTGCGCAGGACGGTGGCGGGCACGGAGATCCGGCGTACGTACTCGATCTGCGCGCCCGCCGGGGCCGAGCCCGTGCTGCGGGTGGGGATCCGGCTGGTCGACGGCGGCGAGTTCTCGACGTACGCGTTCAAGGAACTGGCCGTGGGCGACACGGTCGACGTGATGGAGCCGACCGGCCGGTTCGTCCTGGAGCCGCGCGCCGGGCATTTCGCGGCCGTCGTCGGCGGCAGCGGGATCACTCCCGTCCTGTCGATCGCCGCCACGCTGCTGGCACGGGAGCCGGCGGCCCGGTTCTGTCTGGTCCGCGCCGACCGTTCCGTGGCGTCGACGATGTTCCTGGAGGAGGTCGCCGACCTCAAGGACCGCTTCCCCGACCGCTTCCAGCTGGTCACCGTCGTCTCACGGGAGGAGCAGCAGACCGGGCTGCCCTCGGGACGGCTCGACCAGGAGCGGCTGACCGGGCTGCTGCCCGCGTTGCTGCCGGTGGCCGATGTCGACGGCTGGTTCCTGTGCGGCCCGCTCGGTCTGGTCGCCGGGGCTGACCGCGCGCTGCGCGGGCTCGGCGTCCCCCGGGGCCTGATCCATCAGGAGATCTTCCACGTGGACGAGGCGACGGCCGGCGGCACCGCCATCGCCGAGTCGCCCTCGACCGCGGCGGCGCGCGCGCCCGAGGGCAGCACGCTCACCGCGACGCTCGACGGCCGCTCGGGCAACTGGCCGGTCAGAGAAGGCGAAGCCCTGCTGGAGACGGTGCTGCGCAGCCGCGCCGACGCCCCGTACGCTTGCAAGGGCGGCGTGTGCGGCACATGCAGGGCGTTCCTCGTCTCGGGCGAGGTCAGGATGGACCGCAACTTCGCCCTGGAGCCGGAGGAGACGGACGCCGGTTACGTACTGGCCTGCCAGTCCCACCCGGCGACGGCCGAGGTGGAGCTGGACTTCGACCGCTAGGCCGTGTCCGCAAGGGCTGCTCCCAACGACCTTGCCCAGGCCTCTCGTTCATGTTCCAAGGGCCCCTGACGGGCGCTCAGAGCACGAACGCCGGGCTGCCGTCGTCCGTCACCATCGGGCGTCCCGCGCCGTCCCAGGCGAGCATTCCGCCGTCCACGTTCACCGCGTCCACACCCTGCTGGACCAGATACTGGGTGACCTGCGCCGAGCGCCCGCCGACCCGGCAGACGACATAGGCCTTGCGTCCGTCGGACACCGCCTCGGTGACCTCGCCGAAGCGCGCCACGAAGTCGCTCATCGGGATATGCAGGGCGCCCTCGGCATGACCGGCCGCCCACTCGTCGTCCTCGCGGACGTCCAGCACGAAGCCGTCGGACGGGACCGCCGCGACATCGACCGAGGGCAGCGGGGCGAAGTTCATGGGTGGTGCCTTCTCTCGTACGGAAAACCAAACCGGACCGGACGGACCGGCCGGCACGAAACGTCCGCAAAAAACCTAACCCACCAGCGCGGCCAGCTCGGCCTCACGCTCGGCGACCTGCGCCAGCAGCTGCTCGGCGATCTCTTCGAGCAGCCGGTCGGGGTCGTCGGGCGCCATCCGCAGCATGGAGCCGATCGCACTCTCCTCAAGATCCTTGGCGACCAGCGTCAGCAGCTCCTTGCGCTGCGAGAGCCAGTCCAGCCGGGCGTAGAGCTCGTCGCTCTCGCTCAGCCGGGGCTCGGCGGGGGCAGGGCCCGCCGCCCACTCCTCGGCCAGCTCCCGCAGCAGCGGCTCGTCGCCGCGCCCGTACGCCGCGTTGACCCGTGTGATGAATTCCTCACGCCGCGCCCGCTCCGGCTCGTCCTGCGCGAGGTCGGGATGGGCCTTGCGGGCCAGATCGCGGTAGAGCTTGCGGGCCTCGTCACTCGGCCGCACCCGCTTGGGCGGCCGGACCGGCTGATCGGTGAGCATCGCGGCCGCCTCGGGCGACAGACCGTCCGAGTCCAGCCAGTCGTGGAACAGCTCCTCGACCCCGGGCATCGGCTGGACCATCGCGCGGGCCTCCTGGGCCTTGCGCAGATCCTCCGGATCGCCGGAGTGCTTCGCCTTCGCCTCGGCGATCAGCGCGTCCAGCTCGTCGAGCCTGGAGTACATCGGGCCGAGCCGCTGGTGGTGCAGCCGGGAGAAGTTCTCCACCTCGACCCGGAAGGTCTCCAGCGCGATCTCGAACTCGATGAGCGCCTGCTCGGCCGCCCGCACCGCCTTCTCCAGCCGCGCCTCAGGACGAGGCGGGGCATCCGACGACGGGGTCGTGGGCTGCGTCACATCCGGCACGTCTGGCACGTCCTGCTTGTCGTCGTTACGGATCGTCGGCTCCCCGGGGACGTCCTGCATCACCGCACCAGCCTACGGGGCCGTACGGGGGTCACACCCCGAGCTCGGCCGCTATCCGCCCGTTCCTGACCGCCGCCAGCAGCTCCGCGTGATCCGCTTCCGTACGGTCGGCGTACGTGACGGCGAAGGCGGCGACCGCCGAGTCCAGCTCGTCGCTCTTGCCGGTGTAGCCGGCGACCAGCCTCGGATCGACACTGTGCGCATGGGCCCTGGCCAGCAGCGCGCCGGTCATCCGGCCGTAGTCGTCCAGCTGTCCGTCCGCCAGCGCCGCCGGGTCCACGCTCCCCTTGCGGTTCCTGAACTGCCGTACCTGGAACGGTCTGCCGTCGACCGTGGTCCAGCCCAGCAGATTGTCGCTGACGACTTGCATCCGCTTCTGCCCGAGCACCACCCTGCGCCCCTCGTGCGCGACCGAGGGCGACCGGAAACCGGCGGCGGCCAGATACGGCAGCAGCGCCGAGGCGCGCGCCTCCTTCACCTGGAGCACCAGCGGCTCGCCCCTGTGGTCGATCAGCAGGACCACGTACGACCGGGTGCCGACGCTGCCGGTGCCCACGACGCGGAACGCCACGTCATGGATCGCGTGCCGGGCGAGCAGCGGCAGCCGGTCGTCGGCGAGGGTGCCCACGTACTCCTCGAGCGAGGCGGCCACGGCCGCCGCCTCGGCGTCCGGCACCCGGCGCAGCACGGGCGGCGCGTCCACGAAGCGCCGCCGCGCCCCGCGCCCGCCGGGCGAACCGTCCTCCTCGGGGACCGCCTCGGTCGACTTCGCCGCGAACCGGGCGCTGGTGTTCTTCCGCGCCTTCTCGGACACCCGCTCCAGCGTGCCCATCAGATCGCGGGCGTCCGCGTGCGAGACGAGCTTCTCGTCCGCGATCGCGTTCCACGCGTCGAGCGCGGGCAGTTTGGCCAGCAGCCGCATCGTGCGCCGGTAGGCCCCCACCGCGTCGTGAGCGGCGCCCCGGCAGCTGTCCTCGTCCGCGCCCGCCTCACGCCCGGCCAGCACCAGGGAGGCGGCGAGACGTTTGACGTCCCACTCCCACGGACCCGCCACGGTCTCGTCGAAGTCGTTGAGGTCCATCACCAGATGGCCGCGCGAATCGCCGTACAGGCCGAAGTTGGCCGCATGCGCGTCACCGCAGATCTGCGCGGCGACCCCGGTGACCGGGGTGCCGACCAGATCATGGGCCATCAGCCCCGCCGCGCCGCGCAGAAAGGCGAAGGGCGACGCCGCCATCCTGCCGACCCGCAGCGGCGCGAGCCCGGGCACCCGGCCCCTGCTCGACTCCTCGACGGCGCGCACGGCGTCGGGCCGGGCCGCGGCGAACACCACCGAGTCGTGCGAGGAGCGGGGCACCCTGCTGCGCAGCTCGCGCCCCGCCGCCTTGGGCGAGCCGGACGCCGTGGGCGGTGCGAAACCGGGCACCACCGGGATCCGCCCGGTCCCGGTCGCCGTCCCCGCCGTCGGCCGCTCGGACCCGCGCGACTCGGCCGTCAGCTGCCCGGACACCGCCGATTCGACCTCGCCCATGGCGCGCCGCCTCCCCCGTACTCGGCCGGCCTGCGCCGGACCAACATCAACTGCCCCTGACCGTACCGCCGGTCAAGGACAGCCGTCGCCCCCTGTGGACAACCCGGTCGAGACGGTTGTCCACAGCCCCCCCGGCCCTCCGCCGGCTCCGCGCCTGGGCCCTGTCCGGCCGGACAGGGCCTAGCAGGGCGACTGCGGCGGCTCGCGCAGATATGACTGCGCCCACGTCGAGAGTTCCTTCAGCGCGGGCTCCATCGCGGACCCCGCCTCCGTCAGCCGGTACGAGACCCGCAGCGGCGGCCCCTCGTCCACCTCGCGCAGCACGAGACCCGCCGCCCCCAGCTCGGTCAGCCGGTCGGAGAGCATGCGCTCGCTGATGCCCGGGATCGCCCGCCGCAGCTCGGCGAAGTGGACCGCACGCTGCATGAGGACGGAGACGATCGGGCCGGTCCAGCGCTTGCCGAACAGCTCGAAGACGCGGGAGATCCCTACGTCGACCTTCTTGCACGCGCCCTCGCTGTGCTCCGTCATGTCCACAGAGTACTGGTCCCCCGACCCGGGATGAAAAAAAGTAAGCGACTATGTTATCCATAGGTACGAACGGAAAATCCGCTCACTGCTCAACCCCCGTTCCATCCCGTTCCATCCCGTTCCACCCCCGTTCCCATACGTATGGAGATCCCCATGGCCACGCTGCTGCACATCGACTCCGCCGTCTTCCCCGAGGGTTCCGCCTCCCGTGACATCACCTCGGTGTTCGTCAAGAGCTGGCTGGAGCAGCACCCCGAAGGCAAGGTCGTCTACCGCGACCTCGCCGCTTCCCCGCTGCCCCACCTCGACGTCGCCGCCGCCTCGGCCGGCGCGGGCCATGCCCTGCGCGCCGAGCTGGCCGACGAGCTGGCCGCCGCCGACGCGGTGCTGATCGGCGCCCCGATGTACAACTTCACGATCGCCTCCACCCTGAAGGCATGGCTCGACCTGGTCATCATCAACGGCCACAACGCCGGGGAGAACAGCCCGGTCGCCGGCACCCCCTTCACCGTCGTCGCCAGCCGCGGCGGCTCGTACGCCCCCGGCACCCCGCGCGAGGACTTCGAGTTCGTCCAGAACTACCTGGAGAAGGTCCTGACCGGCATGTTCGGCGTCACCGACCTGGAGTTCATCGTCCCCGAGCTGACGCTGGCCCACACCGTGCCCGCGATGACCGAGCTGATCCCGCTCGCCGAGGCCTCCCGCGCCAAGGCCCGCGAGGACGCCGAGGCGAAGGCCAAGGCCCTCGCCTCCCGCCTCGCCGCCTGATCGCGCACGACATCCTGAATCGCGCACGACACCTGATCGCGCGCGACGCCTGATCCGGAACACGAGGAAGCCCCGTAGGTCGATGACCTACGGGGCTTCCATCTGTGCGCGAGGGGGGAGTTGAACCCCCACGCCCTTTCGGGCACTGGAACCTGAATCCAGCGCGTCTGCCTATTCCGCCACCCGCGCATTGGGTGTGCCGTCCGGTGCTTCACCTGCGCTCTTGCCGGTGTGCGCTCCTGGCGACATCGAGAAGATTAGCACGCAGCGGAGGGTGGGTTCACATCCAATTGTTTGAGCAGTCCGCACACGGAACAGGGAACGGAGAGCCGTCGCCCCCCACTCCTCCTGAGTGCACCCGGGGTGCGGGACACTGTCAGGAGGCCCCCTCTACGATCCGTGTGAGAGGTGACACTCATCGACGGGGCAGACAAGGGGAACCAGCCGATTTCCCGACGCGTGGATACGATCAGTAAGCACGACAGCGACAGCGTCGACGCCGATCCGGCCACCGACGCCGAGAACTACCGAGGAGGTGCCTCATGGGAGTCCTGAAGAAGTTCGAGCAACGCCTCGAAGGTCTGGTCAACGGCACCTTCGCGAAGGTGTTCAAGTCCGAGGTCCAGCCGGTCGAGATCGCCGGCGCACTGCAACGCGAATGCGACAACAACGCAACGATCTGGAACCGCGAGCGGACCGTCGTACCGAACGACTTCATCGTCGAGCTGAGCACGCCCGACTACGAGCGCCTCAGCCCGTACTCCGGCCAGCTCGGCGACGAACTGGCCGGTCTGGTGCGCGACTACGCGAAGCAGCAGCGCTACACCTTCATGGGCACGATCAAGGTCAATCTGGAGAAGGCCGACGACCTCGACACCGGGCTCTACCGGGTGCGCAGCCGCACCCTCGCATCGAGCACGTCGCAGGCAGGACCCGGCGGCGGCCCCGGCGGCCCCGCTGCTCCGCAGGCCGGTGCTCCCGGCGGTTACGGCTATCCGCCCAGCGCCGTGCCGTCCGCTCCGCCCATGCCGGCGGCCCC
>NZ_JTIY01000001.1:2339263-2345690 GCF_000818175.1 Streptomyces sp. AcH 505 | reverse complement strand
AGCCGCCCGCGGCCGGCCGGCAGGCGCCGCCACAGGCGCCGAGCGCGCTGCCGAACAACCAGGTCCGGCGGTGGATCGAGATCAACGGCAACCGCCATCAGATCTCCCGTCCGACCCTGGTGCTCGGCCGCAGCACCGACGCCGACGTGCGGATCGACGACCCCGGCGTATCGCGCCGGCACTGCGAGATCCGGGCCGGAACGCCCTCGACCATCCAGGATCTCGGGTCCACCAACGGCATCGTGGTAGACGGACAGCACACCACCCGCGCTACGCTCCGCGACGGCTCCCGGATCGTCGTGGGCCAAACCACCATCGTTTATCGGCAAGCCGAAGGGTGAAGCGGGGGCAATGTCAGAGCTGACCCTGACGGTCATGCGGCTAGGTTTCCTGGCCGTCTTGTGGCTGTTCGTGATCGTGGCCGTGCAGGTCATCCGCAGCGACCTGTTCGGAACCCGCGTCACGCAGCGCGGCTCACGCCGCAACAGCGACGCCAGACCGCAACAGGCCCGCCAGAACGCGGCTCCGCCGCAACAGCGCCAGCAGCAGGGGGGAAACAGGCAGCGCCGGGGAGCGCCGAGCAAGCTGGTCGTCTCCGAGGGCATCCTCACCGGAACCACGGTGGCCCTCCAGGGGCAGACCATCACGCTGGGCCGCGCCCACGATTCAACGATCGTGCTGGACGACGACTACGCGTCCTCCAGGCATGCCAGGATCTACCCGGACCGTGACGGCCAGTGGATCGTCGAGGATCTCGGGTCCACCAACGGCACGTATCTCGACCGGACCCGACTCACCACCCCGACCCCGATCCCCCTGGGTGCTCCGATCCGCATCGGCAAGACCGTCATCGAGCTGCGGAAGTAGTACGACAATGAGCGAGCGGAGCGAGCGAGCCGCAGCGGTCCCGACAGCGGACCAGGGCTGGCTCCCGACCGGAGGGTGGGCAGTGTGGCTCGATCGAGAGACCGGCTGGCCCCGGAGTCGGGGTCGACGGGCGAGCCGACGGGAGAGGTGCGCATGAGTCTGTCGCTGCGTTTCGCCGCCGGATCGCACAAGGGCATGATCCGGGAAGGCAACGAGGACTCCGGCTACGCCGGTCCCCGGCTGCTGGCCATCGCCGACGGCATGGGCGGGCAGGCCGCGGGCGAGGTCGCCTCGTCGGAGGTGATCTCCACCCTCGTCCAGCTCGACGACGACGTCCCCGGTTCGGACATCCTCACCTCGCTCGGCACGACCGTGCAGCGCGCCAACGACCAGTTGCGCCTCATGGTCGAGGAGGACCCGCAGCTGGAGGGCATGGGCACCACGCTCACCGCCCTCCTGTGGACCGGCCAGCGCCTCGGCCTGGTCCATGTCGGCGACTCCCGCGCCTATCTGCTGCGGGACGGCGTCCTCACCCAGATCACCCAGGACCACACCTGGGTCCAGCGGCTCGTCGACGAGGGCCGGATCACCGAGGAAGAGGCCACCACCCACCCGCAGCGCTCGCTGCTGATGCGCGCGCTCGGCAGCGGCGACCACGTCGAGCCGGACCTGTCGATCCGTGAGGTCCGCGCCGGTGACCGCTATCTGATCTGCTCCGACGGTCTGTCGGCCGTCGTCTCCCACCAGACGATCGAGGAGACGCTCGCCGACTACCAGGGCCCGCAGGAGACCGTCCAGGACCTCATCCAGCTCGCCCTGCGCGGCGGCGGTCCCGACAACATCACCTGCATCGTCGCCGACGTCTTCGACGTCGACTCCAACGACACCCTCGCCGCCCAGCTCAACGACACCCCGGTCGTCGTCGGGGCCGTGGCGGAGAACCAGCAGCTGAACGCCGGCCAGGACGACCCGTCGATGCAGACGCCGGCCGGCCGCGCGGCGGGCCTCGGCAGGGCCGTACCGCCGCAGCCGTCCGGCGGCTTCGGCCCGCCCGGAAGCGGCGGTCAGCACAGCGGCTACGGCGAGGCGTCCGGCGACGGTTTCGGGGCGTACAGCGACGAGTACGCGGGCGACCTGACCAAGCCGCGGCAGGGCCACAAGTGGCTCAAGAGGTCGCTGTACACGGTGCTCGTCCTCGCCGTCGTCGGCGGCGGTCTGTACGGCGGCTACCGCTGGACGCAGACCCAGTACTTCGTCGGCTCCAACGGGCAGCACGTCGCGCTGTACCGGGGCATCAGCCAGGACCTCGCCTGGGTCTCGCTCTCGAAGGTGGAGAGCGACCACGACGAGATCGAACTCAAGTACCTGCCGCCGTACCAGCGCAAGCAGGTCGAGGACACCATCGCCGAGGGCAGCCTCGGCAACGCGCACGAGAAGATCGCCGAACTCGCCACCCAGGCCTCCGCCTGCCGGAAGGACGAGCTGCGGCGCAAGGCCGACCAGGAGGCCGGCGTGGCCGCGGGGGCGACCAAGCCCGGCGCGACCAAGCCGACCACCAAACCCGGCACGACCGGCGCGAATACCGCCACCCACACCACCGACACCACGCCGAAAGCAGCTCCCTCTCCAGGCCCCAGCCTCACCGGGGAAGAGCAGAAGCTGGTCTCGAACTGCTCGAAGCAGTAGCCGGCCGTAGGGGGCCTTTTCACCACCATGAGCGTTGTCACCAACACCACCACCATCGGTGCGATCGAAGCTCCGAGCAGGCGCAACACGGAACTCGCCCTGCTCGCCTTCGCCGTCGCCATCGCCGTCTTCGCGTACCTGAACGTCGGGCTCGCGCTCGACGGCGAGGTGCCGGCGGGGGTGCTCGGGTACGCGCTCGGTCTCGCCGCCCTCGCCGGTGTCGCGCACCTCGTCGTACGGAAGTTCGCGCGCTACGCCGACCCGCTGCTGCTCCCGCTGGCGACGCTCCTCAACGGCATCGGTCTCGTGCTCATCTGGCGGCTCGACCAGTCCCAGCGGCTGATCGACCGGGCCAAGAACATCTACGGGGCGTTCTCACCTTCGGCGCCGAAGCAGATGCTGTTCTCCGCGATCGGTGTCGCGCTCTTCGTCGGCGTGCTGATCCTGCTCAAGGACCACCGCATCCTGCAGCGCTACACATACATCTCCATGGTCGTGGCCATGGTGCTGCTGATCCTGCCGGTCTTCTTCCCCGCCCAGTTCGGCGCCCGGATCTGGATCCGTATCCCCGGAGTCGGCAGCATCCAGCCAGGAGAGTTCGCGAAGATCATCATCTCGATCTTCTTCGCCGGCTACCTGATGGTGAAACGGGACGCGCTGGCGCTCGCCAGCCGCCGCTTCATGGGCCTGTACCTGCCCCGCGGACGTGACCTCGGCCCGATCCTCGTGGTCTGGGCCCTGTCGATCCTCATCCTGGTCTTCGAGACCGACCTCGGCTCGTCGCTGCTGTTCTTCGGCGTCTTCGTCGTCATGCTGTACGTCGCGACGGAGCGCACCAGCTGGATCGTCTTCGGTCTGCTGATGTCCGCCGTCGGCGCCGTCAGCGTCGCCTCGTTCGAACCGCACGTCGAGCAGCGCGTCCAGGCCTGGCTGCACCCCTTCGCCGACAAGACCCTCGCCCAGAGCGACCAGATCGCCCAGTCGCTGATGTCCTTCGGCGCCGGCGGCACCATCGGCACCGGGCTCGGCCAGGGCAACTCCGACCTCATCGGCTTCGCCGCCAACGCCGACTTCATCCTCTCCACCGTCGGCGAGGAGCTGGGCCTGGCGGGGACGATGGCGATCCTGCTGCTCTACGGCCTGATCGTGGAGCGCGGCGTCAGAACGGCCCTCGCCGCCCGCGACCCGTTCGGCAAGCTGCTCGCCATCGGCCTCTCCGGAGGCTTCGCCATCCAGGTCTTCGTGGTGACCGGCGGTGTGATGGGACTCATCCCGCTGACCGGTATGACCATGCCGTTCATGGCGGCCGGCGGTTCGTCGGTGATCGCCAACTGGGGCCTGATCGGCATCCTCATCCGCATCAGCGACACGGCGCGCAGGCCCGCACCGGCCCCAGCGCCGACCTCCGACGCCGAGATGACCCAGGTGGTCCGCCCGTGAACAAGCCCCTCCGCCGGATCGCGATCTTCTGCGCCCTGCTCGTGCTGGCTCTGCTCGTGCGGGACAACTGGGTGCAGTACGTCCAGGCCGACAGCCTCAACACGAACGCGCTCAACCGCCGGACCGGCATCGAGCGGTACAGCCACCCGCGCGGCAACATCATCGTGGACGGCAAGCCGATCACCGGCTCCGTCGCGACGAGCGGCACCGACTTCAAGTACAAGCGGACCTACAAGGACGGCGCCATGTGGGCGCCCGTCACCGGCTTCGCCTCCCAGGTCTACGGTGCCAACCAGCTCGAACAGATCGACGACGGCATCCTGAGCGGCAACGACGACCGGCTCTTCTTCGACCGCACCATGTCCATGTTCACGGGCAAGGAGAAGAAGGGCGGCAACGTCGTCACCACCCTCAACGCGGACGCCCAGAAGGCGGCCTTCGAGGGGCTCGGCAAGAAGAAGGGCGCCGTCGCCGCGATCGACCCGGCGACCGGCAAGATCCTCGCCCTCGCCTCCACGCCCAGCTACGACCCGTCCACCATCGCGGGCAGCAGCGACGAGAAGGCCTGGGTCGGGCTCGACAAGAAGAACAACCCCGACGACCCGATGCTGAACCGGGCGCTGCGCCAGACCTACCCGCCGGGCTCCACCTTCAAGGTGGTCACGGCGGCCGCCGGCCTGGAGCACGGCATGGTCACCGACGTGGACAAGCCGACCGACTCACCGCTGCCGTACATCATGCCGGGCACCACCACGGAGCTGAAGAACGAGGGCAACCTGCCCTGCAAGAACGCCACCCTGCGCAAGGCGCTGGAGGTCTCCTGCAACAGCGTCTTCGGCCACCTCGGCGAGCAGCTCGGCAAGGACAAGATGCTGGAGACGGCGAAGAAGTTCGGCTTCAACTCCGAGCAGTTCACGCCGGTACGCGCCGACGCCTCGGTCTTCCCCGAGGACCCGAACGCGTCCCAGACGGCGCTGTCCTCCATCGGCCAGTTCGACACCCGCGCCACCCCGCTGCAGATGGCGATGGTCGCCTCGGCCGTCGCCAACGACGGCAAGCTCATGAAGCCCTACATGGTCGACGAGCTGCGCGCCCCCAACCTCGACCTCATCAGCAAGACCGAGCCCGAGGAGCTGAGCCGCCCGCTCAGCCAGGAGAACGCGCAGAAGCTCCAGTCGATCATGGAGACCGTCGTCAAGCAGGGCACGGGAACCAACGCACAGATCCCGGGCGTCACAGTGGGCGGCAAGACCGGTACCGCTCAGCACGGCGAGAACAACGACCAGAACCCGTACGCCTGGTTCATCTCGTACGCCAAGACCGGTTCGGGTTCGCCCGTGGCCGTGGCCGTCGTGGTCGAGGACAGCGACGCCAGCCGGGACGACATCTCGGGTGGCGGTCTCGCGGCCCCCATCGCGACGGACGTCATGAAGGCGGTCATCGACAGCGAGAAGTGACGCGAGTCACTGCTCACGCCCATATCTGCACATTGCGATACCGGTCGTATATCGGGTCACCGCCACCGGCGGAAGGGACACGGCGTGCCCGGTAGCGTATGCGCGAACAGCACACCGCCGGACCACACACCGGTGCGGTCGGGACTGACGGAGAGGGCCGGAACGTTATGGAAGAGCCGCGTCGCCTCGGCGGCCGGTACGAGCTGGGCTCGGTGCTCGGCCGTGGTGGCATGGCGGAGGTCTACATCGCCCATGACACCCGGCTCGGCCGCACCGTCGCCGTGAAGACGCTGCGGGCCGACCTGGCCCGCGATCCGTCCTTCCAGGCCCGGTTCCGCCGTGAGGCCCAGTCCGCCGCCTCGCTCAACCACCCGGCGATCGTCGCGGTCTACGACACCGGTGAGGACTACGTCGACGGGGTCTCCATCCCGTACATCGTCATGGAGTACGTCGACGGGTCGACGCTCAGGGAACTGCTGCACTCCGGCCGCAAGCTGCTGCCCGAGCGCACCCTGGAGATGACCGTCGGCATCCTCCAGGCGCTGGAGTACTCGCACCGCGCGCAGATCGTCCACCGTGACATCAAGCCGGCCAACGTCATGCTGACGCGCACCGGCCAGGTCAAGGTCATGGACTTCGGCATCGCGCGCGCCATGGGCGACTCCGGCATGACCATGACGCAGACGGCCGCCGTCATCGGCACCGCCCAGTACCTCTCCCCCGAGCAGGCCAAGGGCGAGCAGGTCGACGCGCGCTCCGACCTGTACTCGACCGGCTGCCTGCTCTACGAGCTGCTCACGGTCAGACCGCCGTTCGTCGGCGACTCCCCGGTCGCCGTCGCCTACCAGCACGTACGGGAGGAGCCGCAGCCACCGAGCGTCTACGACCCCGAGATCACGCCCGAGATGGACGCGATCGTGCTGAAGGCCCTCGTCAAGGACCCGAACTACCGCTACCAGTCGGCCGACGAGATGCGC
>NZ_JTIY01000001.1:2335967-2339238 GCF_000818175.1 Streptomyces sp. AcH 505 | reverse complement strand
GAGCGTCTACGACCCCGAGATCACGCCCGAGATGGACGCGATCGTGCTGAAGGCCCTCGTCAAGGACCCGAACTACCGCTACCAGTCGGCCGACGAGATGCGCGCCGACATCGAGGCGTGCCTCGACGGCCAGCCCGTCGCCGCCACCGCGGCCATGGGCTCCGTCGGCTACGGCTACGGCGGGCAGGACCAGCCGACGACGGCGCTGCGGCCCACCGACCCGGCGGGCCAGACGTCGATGCTGCCGCCGGCCAACCCGGACGACGGCGGGTACCAGGGCTACGACGACCGGCCCGACCGGCGCCGCCAGAAGAAGTCCAACACCTCCACGATCCTGCTCGTGGCCGCGGGCATCCTCGTGCTCGTCGGCGCGATCCTGATCGGCAAGTCCGTCTTCAGCGGCGACGGGGACGACACCGCGCAGGTGCCGGTGCCGGTCCTGGTCGGGAAGCCGCTCAGCGAGGCGCAGACGCTCGCGACCAACGCCGACGTGAAGGTCGCCCAGTCCGGCTCCGAGCGCTGCGACCAGCCCAAGGGCGCGATCTGCAGCCAGGATCCCGCGAGCGGCAAGATGAACACCGGTGACACGATCAACGTCGTCGTCTCCGAGGGCGCCCCCAAGATCGAGGTGCCCGACGTCACGGAGAAGACCGAGGAGAACGCCACCTCGATCCTGGAGGACAAGGGCTTCAAGGTCGACACGAAGCAGGTCGAGTCGGACGACCAGGACCCGGGCACGGTCATCTCGCAGGACCCGGCGGGCGGCGCGCAGGCCGAGAAGAACTCCGAGATCACGCTGAAGATCGCGAAGAAGGCCCAGGTCAATGTGGCCCCGGTCGTCGGCAAGCAGATCGACGCCGCGACGGCCCAGCTCCAGGGGACCGGCTTCGAGGTCGCCAGGAACGACGTGGACAGCGACCAGCCGGCGGGCCAGGTCGTCAAGCAGGACCCGGCGGGCAACAGCAAGGCGGACAAGGGCAGCAAGGTCACCCTGGACGTCTCCAAGGGCCCGAAGCAGGAAATGGTCACGCTGCCGGCCAACCAGCAGATCCAAGGCAGGCCGCTGGGCGAGGTCAAGGCCCTGCTGGGCAGCCTCGGCCTGACCGCCGAGGTCGCTCCCGGCCAGCCGGGCGACGACAACGCCATTGTGATCAACAGCACCCCGGGCCCCGGCCAGCAGGCCCCCAAGGGCTCCAAGGTGACGCTGAACACCGTGGGTGCCCCGGGCGGCGGAGGCGACAACGGCGGCAATGGCGGTAACGACAACGGCGGAGGCGGCGGAGGCTTCTTCGGCGGCCCGAACGGTGTCGCCTACCGCACCGAGGACTAGCCACCCCCGTACGAGGAGAGCCCCGGCGCCCTCACGGGCGGCGGGGCTCTCCTGGTACCTCGGTTCCGTACGTCGGAGGCGGCGGCTCAGCGCAGTTCGGGCGGCGGGGTGCGGTCCGCGTCGACCTTCTGCGTGCGCACCAGCTCGGCCCAGACGACGAAGCGGTAGTCCGACGTGTAGATCGGCGTGCAGGTCGTGAGCGTGAGATAGCGGCCCGGCTTGGTCTTGCCGGACTCCTCGGGGACCTGCGCGAGCACGTTGACGTTGTACTTCGAGGTCTTCTCCAGCTCCTTGTAGACCTTGTAGACGTACCAGGTGTCCTTCGTCTCGAAGACGACCGGATCGCCCACGTCCACCTGGTGGATGTTGTGGAACTTCGCGCCGTGGCCGTCGCGGTGCGCGGCCAGCGTGAAGTTGCCCGTCTTGTCCCAGGGCAGCGCCGACTTGACCGGGGCGTCGTAGTAGCCGGCGACGCCCTCGTTCAGGGTCTTGGTGTCGGTGCCCTTCTTGACGAGGACTTCGCCGTTCTTCATCGAGGGGACGTGCAGGAAGCCGATGCCGTCCTTGGTGTTGAACGGCGGCGGCCCGTTGTCGCCGGCCCCGCCGCCGCCCGCCTCCCAGTTGTGGCGCACCTGGTTACCCTGCTTGGCGGCCTCGCGGTCGGCGAGGACGTTCGTCCACCACAGCGAGTAGACGACGAAGAGCGCGAGCACCAGGCCCGCTGTGATGAGCAGTTCACCGAAGACGCTGACCACCGTCGCGACAGGGCCGCGGGTCCTGCGGACGGTGTCGGTACCGGTGTCGGCTTCGGTGTCGGGCTGTTCGCCGCTCTCGGTCGTCGCTGCCACCGCAACCGTCCCCGTCCCATTCGTCCGTCCGCCCGGTCGACGGGCGGTCAGTCCACGAGAGCGTCGGGCATGCCCTTGCTGCGTGGCTGTTCGCCGACCATCTTGCCCCACACGATCATTCGATAGGTACTGGTGAATTCCGGGGTACAGGTCGTGAGCGTGATGTACCGCCCGGGTTTGGTGAAACCGGAGCCCTGCGGCACCGGCTGGATCACGCTGACGTTCGACGGAGGCGTCTGCGGGAGCGTGTTTGTCACGTCGTACGTGTAGTACGTGTCCTGCGTCTCGACGACCACTTCGTCGCCCGGCTTCAGCCGGTTGATGTAGCGGAACGGTTCGCCGTGGGTGTTGCGGTGGCCCGCCACCGCGAAGTTGCCCGTCTTGTCGGACGGCATCGCCGTCTTGAGGCTGCCCTCGGAGTAGTGGCCGACCATCCCGTGGTCGAGGACCTTCGACTTGCTGGTGCCCTCGGCGATCGGCACGACGACGTCCAGCTTCGGGATGTGCATGATGGCGAAGCCCTGTCCCGGCTCGAAGACGCCCGCCGGATGGCCCTTGTTGTTCTTCCAGGTGTCCTGGATCTTGTTCGCCTCTTTGCCCGCGTACTGGTCGGCCGCCACGTTCGTCCACCAGAGCTGGTACGTGACGAAGAGCAGCATCAGGACGCCGAAGGTGATGAACAGTTCCCCGACGGCGCGGCTGGCGATGACCCCCGGGCTGTCCTTCAGTGCCTTGGCCGCGCGCCGCGCCTCGACCCGGGACAGCGGGCGGGCGGACGCGCCGCCAGCGGCCGTGGCGGCTGCTGTCGCCGCCTGTTGGGGGCGCGGACGTCCCCGGCCGCCCTTCGCCGCCTTCCGGCGCTCGGCGCGGCCTCCAGGGCGCGGCTCGGCGTCCACGGAGGCGCTCTCGGCGTCCGCCGCCTCCTGCGCCTCGACGGCGCGGCGCAGATCGGCCGTACGCAGCCCGACGGTCTCGTCGTCCAGCACGGGCGCCACGGGCCGTACGGGAGGGGCGGGTTGGGCAGGCGGCGCGGGTTGGGCGGGCACGGCGGGCTGGACGCGAGTGGGTGGTGCGGGCTCGGCGAGCGGGACGG
>NZ_JTIY01000001.1:2316311-2335467 GCF_000818175.1 Streptomyces sp. AcH 505 | reverse complement strand
GCTCGTACGGGCCGCCGGCGCCGATCCCGGCTTCGTGTTCGGGGCGGAGGGCGGTCACGCGACGACTGCCTTGCCCACCACCGGCGCGAGTCCGGCCGACCGCGCCACCGCTTCCGGATCCCCGCACTGCGCCAGCCAGTTGGCCAGCATCAGATGGCCGTGCTCGGTGAGCACCGACTCGGGATGGAACTGCACGCCCTCGACGGCCAGTTCACGGTGGCGTACGCCCATGACGATGCCGTCGGCCGTCCACGCGGTGACTTCCAGCTCGGCCGGCAGCTCGGCGGGGTCGGCCGCCAGCGAGTGGTAGCGCGTCGCGGTGAACGGCGAGGGCAGTCCGGCGAAGACGCCCCCGCCCGCGTGCGTCACCGGCGACGTCTTGCCGTGCAGCAGCTCGGGGGCCCGGCCGACGACCCCGCCGTACGCGACGGCCATCGACTGCATGCCGAGACAGACGCCGAAGACGGGCACGCCGGTCGCCGCGCAGTGCCGCACCATCTCGACGCAGACACCGGCCTGTTCGGGGGTGCCGGGCCCTGGTGAGAGCAGCACGCCGTCGAAGCCGTCCTGCGCGTGGGAGGTCGCCACCTCGTCGTTGCGCAGCACCTCGCACTCGGCGCCGAGCTGGTAGAGGTACTGGACGAGGTTGAAGACGAAGCTGTCGTAGTTGTCGACGACGAGGATGCGGGCGGGGCTCATCCTGCGGCCCCCGATCCGCCGTCGACCGTCACGTCGTTGAAGGGCAGCAGTGGCTCGGCCCACGGGAAGACGTACTGGAACAGCAGATACACGACGCCGAGCGCGAGGACGAGCGAGATGACCGCCCGCACCCACACGTTGCCCGGCAGATGTCGCCAGAACCAGCCGTACATGCTGTCCCTTCCGTTCGGTACCGCACCAGGCGGCACCGCACCAGACTAAAGGTCGCCACGGACACGTGGGCGGCGATGGGTCAGCTAGGGCCTTTCGTTTGGATCAGGCCGGATCAGGGAGCGGGGTCTGGTGTCGTGGATCGCAAGGCGGAGGAGGGAGGCGACGCGGAGCGTCGCCGACCGACGACAACGCCGCGAGGCGCGGCACCAGACCCCGCGAGCCCGGCAAGATCCGAACGAGAGGCCCTAGGGAGCCGTCGGGGTTTGCCGTTCGTCACAGCGCCGGCTTCGCGTAGTGGAGATCGACCGGACCCGAGTAGCCGGGGAGCGTCGTCGTGCCGTCGTCCTCGACCTTCCAGCCGAGGCCGTACGCCTGGACGTACAGCAGGTAGTTCTGGATCGGCGGCGACGCGTTGATCGCCTTGTGGAGCTTGTCCGGGTCACCGACCGCGGTGATCTTGTACGGCGGTGAGTAGACCCGGCCCTGGAGGATGAGCGTGTTGCCGACGCACCGTACGGCGCTGGTGGAGATCAGCCGCTGGTCCATGACCCGGATGCCCTGGGCGCCGCCCTCCCAGAGGGCGTTGACGACGGCCTGCAGGTCCTGCTGGTGGATGACGAGGTCGTTGGGCTGCGGGTCGGGGTAGCCGGGGTTGGCCGTGGCGTCCGGCGGGGCGTCGTTGAGGGTGACGGTGACGGCCCGGCCGGTGAGCTTGCGGGTACCGGCGGCGTTCTCCAGCCCGCGCAGCTTGGCGTCCTCGGCGGCGGTGGAGCCGTCGTCCCGTCCGGCGAGGGTGTCGACGTCCGTGCGTACGGTGGCGGTCGACCTGTCCAGCTCGCCGTTCTTGCGGCTGCGCTCCTGGATGAGGTCGGAGAGCTTCAGCAGGGAGGTGTCGGTACGGATGTTGGTGCCCTTGGCCGTGTTGAAGCTCGTGACGAAGATCAGCCCGGCCAGCGCGAAGACGGCGATCGTGAGCAGCCGCACCGGCCGCAGCCCGCGCCGGGCCGGAGAGGGGCCCGGGGCGGGGTCGGGGGCCTGCGCCGGGATGTGGTCCTGGCCGCGGTCCCGCGCCTTGTCCGGACCTTCGGGGAAGTCGGCGGAATTGGTCAACGTACCCTTATCTCCCTAGGCGCCACGGAAGCACTACGCTAACGGACGCCCGGGGGAGCCGGTGTTCCCCCTGTTCTCCGCCCCCGGCACCCCGTTCCATTCCCTGCGCGGTCACGCAGCGCATCGACAGGAGAGTTCCTCGTGCCGAAGTCACGTATCCGCAAGAAGGCCGACTTCACGCCGCCGCCGTCGGCGACGCAGCCGGCCGCCATAAAGCTGTCCAACCGCAGCTGGGTGGCACCGCTCATGCTCGCGATGTTCCTCGTGGGACTCGCGTGGATCGTGTTGTTCTACGTGACCGAGGGCGATCTGCCGCTGAAGCCCTTCGGCAACTGGAACATCGTGGTCGGTTTCGGCTTCATCGCGGCCGGGTTCGGCTTCTCCACCCAGTGGAAGTAGCGCGCCTCTCCGGCGTGACGTGGAGTTATCCACAGCACTGTCCACAAGCAGGGGAAAAGGTCAGACGATCTGTGGATAACTCCACGGTTTGTTGACGCCGGTGTGACTGCGTCGGCCCTCGCGCCGATCCGGTCGCCCCTTGTCGCCGCTGGTCAGACCCACATCGGCGACAAGGGGTACAGATGTTCCCCACAGTTTGCACAAGATCCGGCACACTCTGTGGACAACTCTGGCCTCAGCTCGGCCCTGACGGTCACATCAGGTGAGCGCGGCGGTTCTGTAGACGACGATCGCGACGGTCACCAGCAGCATCAGCCCGCTCGCCCCGTACTGCAGCAGGGCCCGGTGGGCGCGGGGCGCGTAGACCATCGCGACACCGATCACCGTGCCGGCGACGAGTCCGCCGATATGCGCCTGCCAGGCGATCCCGGCCCAGCCGAAGGTGATGATCAGGTTGATCACCAGCAGGGCGACGACCGGTCGCATGTCGTAGTTGAGCTTGCGCACCAGCACGACCGTCGCGCCGAACAGGCCGAAGATCGCACCGGACGCGCCGACCGTGAGCTGGTACTGGCTGGCGAGCAGATACGTCAGCGCGCTGCCCGCGAGGCCCGAGACCAGGTAGAGCGTGAGATAGCGCGCCCGGCCGAGCGCGGCCTCCAGCGGACCGCCGATCATCCACAGGCTGAGCATGTTGAAGCCGATGTGCAGGAACGCCTCGTGGGTGAAGACCGAGGTGAACAGCCGGTAGTACTCGCCGTCCGCCACCCCGATGAGCCCGCCGCGCCCGTCGGCCGCGTAGCCGACGAGACCGAGATCGTCGGCCAGCCGCGTGCCCACGACCTGGATCAGGATGAACACCACGAGGTTGATCGCGACCAGCAGCTTCGTGACCAGCCGGGGGTCGGCCGTGACGGACCCGCCGACCAGGGTGCGCGGCCGGGTCGCGGCCGCCGGCTGGCCCGTACCCGAGCCCTCCCGCACGCAGTTCGGGCACTGGAAGCCGACCGAGGCGCTGACCATGCACTCGGGGCAGATGGGCCGGTCGCAGCGGGTGCACCGTATGCCGGTCTCGCGGTCGGGATGCCGGTAACAGCGGGGCGGTGCGTCGCTGACGGCGGGCTGGTCCTGGCCTCCATGGCCGTCGGGCGGCTGCTCCATCGGTCCCTCTTGCTCCCCTCGGTCCTCGGTGCTGCGTGCGCTGCGTACCGGCCCGCCGGGCAGCACGCACCGCGTGCCCGCCCGTCCGGTACGTAAGCAGTACGGACGGGCGGGGCGGGATGGTTCCCCGAAGCGGAGAACCGGACGTCAGCGGCCGGTCAGCGGGTCTCGACCTCGACCGACTCGATCACGACGTCCTGCACCGGACGGTCGGTGCGCGGGTTGGTCTCCGTGGCGATGATGGCGTCCACGACCTTCTTGCCCTCGTCCGTGCTGACCTCACCGAAGATGGTGTGCTTGCGGGTCAGCCAGGTGGTCGGCGAGACGGTGATGAAGAACTGCGAGCCGTTGGTGCCCGGGCCGGCGTTCGCCATGGCCAGCAGGTACGGCTTGTCGAAGGCGAGGTCGGGGTGGAACTCGTCGCCGAACTCGTAGCCGGGGCCGCCGGTGCCGTTGCCCAGCGGGTCGCCGCCCTGGATCATGAATCCGCTGATCACGCGGTGGAAGACCGTGCCGTCGTAGAGCCGGTCCGTGGTCTTCTTGCCGGTCTCGGGGTGGACCCACTCGCGCTCGCCCTGGGCGAGCTCCACGAAGTTCTTGACCGTCTTGGGCGCGTGGTTCGGCAGGAGCCGGATCTCGATGTCGCCTTGATTGGTCTTCAGGGTGGCGTAAAGCTGCTCGGCCACGATGTGCCTTCCATGAGTCGTCACTGACTCTCACGATCCTCGCACGGAAGGTGCGGCGGTCGGCCGGGCATGGCCAGGAAGGGTCGCCGAAGAGGCGCCGGAACGGCGCTGAGGGGTCGCCGAAGCGACGCGCGGGCGCGGCCGGCGGGCGATTCCGGGGTCACCGACGTGTGTGAGTCCGCCGTCGGCGGACAGGTGTGGAGAAGAGGTGACCGAGGTCGCGCCGGAAACACGGGCATGACCCGGATGCCCGTATGGCATGCCGAGGCCGAGCCCAGCAGGCATGATTTCGAAAAGGGTGGACAGGCGACATAACGAACGCCACCGAGGAGGATGATCCTGTGACCCGCATGGACAGCGTGCGCGCCGCTACCGGTTCGGCGAAGGAGAGCGTGCAGCACGCCGCGGAAGCGGTGGCCCCTTACGCCGACACGGCCAAGGAGCAGGCCGCTCAGTACGCGCACGAGGCGCGCGTACGGCTCGCCCCGACAATGTCAAAGGCCGCCAAGCAGGCCCGTATTCAGGCTAAACAGGCCCGTATTCAGTACGACGCCAGGGTGGCGCCTCATGTGCCCCCAAAGGTCGATGTCGCCGCGCACCGGGCCGCGGTCAGCACCCGTAAGGCGGCCCGTCAGGCTGCCGAGTACACGCGTCAGGCCGCTGATTACACGGTCCCGCGGGTCGAGCAGGCCGTGGCCACGGCCCAGCCGGTCGCGGAGGAGGCCGCGGCACGTTCCGCTGCCGCCCTCGCCGCGCTGCGCGGACAGGTGACGGCGAAGGAGATCCACAAGCTGGTGCGCAAGCACGAGCGCCGGGCCAGGGCCGGCCGGCTGGCCAAGGGCCTTGCCGTCGTCGGTGTACTGGCCGGTGGGGCCTTCGCCGCGTGGAAGTGGTGGGACAAGCAGGCCAATCCGGACTGGCTGGTCGAGCCGCCCGCCGCTACCGAGGTCTCCGACCGCGCTCCGCTGACGTCCGTCGACGGCAGTACGGGTGCCACGGTCGTGGATCCGCTCGACCCCGAGGTCGAGGCCAAGCAGGCCGAGGCGGAAGCTGAGGCAGCGGCTCGGAAGGCTGATCGGGAGGATCGTTCCTGATCGTGCGCCGCGGTGGTACACGCCGCGGTGACAGCGCGTTCGCAGGGCGCCGGGAGACCGCGGGTATCCCGGCGCCTCACGCTGCGACGAGCGCGGCTTGGGCGGCGTACGCGTTCTCGTCGGCGGCGGCAGATGTCTCGGACGAACCGTCGGCGTCGTCGATGCCTACGGGCAGGTGCCGGACCGAGGGTGAGGAACCGTGCGCCTCGGCGCGGATGCGCTGCTTGATCGTGGGCGGCAGCGAGCGGTCACGCGGCAGCGGGGCGGGCAGTAGTGCCCAGCCCGACTGGGCCGCACCTTCCTCTCGGTGGGTCGTGCCGAAGGGCGCGGGAACCGGCTGGTCGGCCGGCTGCTCGGCGGGCTGCTGAACAGCGGCACCGGCCGCGGTGGCGGGGGCGGTGAGGCCCAGTGAGGTGAGCACCGCGAAGAACGCGGTGAGGAAGACGGTCCACAGACTCTTGACCTTGAAGGCGGCCATGACCCCTCGCTTTCGGGTTGGGCGATCTACTTACCTTCCTTATGATGAGTACGCATTTCGGGAATCCACGGAGCGACGCCGCCCGTGCGCAGCTCTTAGGATGAACACCACTCTTACGGTCCAATCACCGTGCGGAAATCCTGATCTGTGTGTGCGTCAGGCCCGGTGCCGCAGGTGCGCGGGCTGTCGGCTGATCCGTACGAGCCGGTCGAAGTCGACGGCGACGCCGCGCAGCAGCAGGTCCACCAGCCGGCCCGCTGCGCCCTTGCCGGGCGATACGTCGCCGAACAGGGCCCGCTGATACACCGTCGATGCGAGCAGATCGACCAGCAGCTCCGGATCCACGTCGGGCAGCAGATCACCCCGGTCGACCGCGCGGGCGACCGCTGTCGTCGCGGCCCTGCGGCTGGGCCGCAGCAGCTCGTCGAGCAGCCTGCGGTGCAGGTCGGCGTCGGGGGCGCAGTCCGCGATCAGCGCGGCCAGCACCCCGGACGGCAGCCGTTCGTGCAGCACGTCGGCGAGCAGTTCGACACTCTCGATCAGATCGCAGCGGGTGCAGCCGTTGTCGGGCACCGGCGGGACGACGAGGACCGAGGCGAGCGCGTCGATGAGCAGGTTCTGGCGTACGGGCCAGCGCCTGCGGATCGCCGCCTTCGTCGTCGCCGCACGGGCGGCCACCTTCTCCAGCGCGAACCCGGCGTATCCGCTCTCGCCCAGCACGTCGAGCGTGGCGGCCAGGACGGCGGCGTCGATGGCCGGATCGCGCGGGCGGCCGGGCGCCGAAGGGGTCATCGCCCGGCGTCCTGCGGGTACCAGCGCAGCTCGACCGTGTTGCCGTCCGGGTCCGCCACGTATACGGAGCGCGCTTCGCCGCGCGCCCCGTACCGTCCGACGGGTCCTTCCAGGACGGTGAAGACCCCGGAGTCGATGACCTCCTGCCAGTCCAACGGCTCGACGACCAGGCAGAGATGGTCCACGTTCGACTCGCCGCGCGGCCGGTCGACCAGGTCGATGATCGTCACCGGGCTGACCCGTACGGAGGGGAAGGGCACTTTCCCCGCCCGCCATTCCGCCACCCGGACGGGTTCCAGGCCGAGCGGCCCGCAGTAGAACTCAAGGGCGCGCTCCACGTCCCCCACGTTGAGCACCAGATGATCGAAGTCCTTGACGCGCATGGCTCCCCCTTGGTGGCTGCTGCCGGACTCATTACGATCCGGACCGGTCCGGATCGTAATCGTTGCCGGCGTTCTCGTCCAGCCTGCGGGCCAGCGCGCGTACGAGATCACGCAGCGCGGCCGGGTGCTCGATCACGAACGGGCTGTCGAGAGCGGCGATCACGGGTGGGATCCAGTCCAGCCGCTCGGCCCGGATCCGGACCTGGATCCAGCCGGTGTCCCCGTCGGGCCCCGCCGTGGCCGGGGACAGGGTGGCGACGCCGGGCGGGAGGTGGCGGCGGATGTGCTCGGGACCGGCCTTGATCCGCAGGGACACGTCGTGGGCCCACGGGGTGCGGGCGAGGCTGTCCACCACGGTGGCCGCCGGGTCGAAGCCGGCCGGAACGGCGAACGACCCGGGCAGTACGCGCAGGGCGGAGATCCGGTCGAGACGGAAGGTGCGCACCTCACCGCTGTCCGGATCGGCGCCGGTCAGGTACCAGCGCCCGGAATGCGCCACGAGTCCGTACGGCAGCACGGTGCGTTCGCTGTCGTGGCCCTTGCGGTCGGTGTAGCTGATCGCCACCGGCCGCCGCGCGCGTGCGGCCTCGGCCAGCTCCAGCAGCACATCCGTCCCGGGCGCGACGCCCGGCCGTGGACGCGCGGTGAAGTCGGCCGTCGCCAGCAGCGCCTCAAGCCGCTGCCCCAGAGCCCGGGGCAGCACCCGCCGCAGCTTCGCCGCCGCGCTCTCGCCCGCCGCCGCGGACGCGGTGACAAGACCGGCCCGCTGACCGGCCAGCAGACCGAGCAGCACGGCCAGGGCCTCTTCGTCGGTGAGCATCAGCGGCGGCATCCGGTAACCGGGCGCGAGCCGGTAGCCGCCGTAGCGGCCACGCACCGAGTCGACGGGCACCCCCAGCTCCAGGAGGTGGCCGACGTAGCGGCGCACGGTGCGCTCGTCCACGTCCAGCCGGGCGGCCAGGTCGGGCACCGTACGCAGGCCGCCACTCTGCAGGATCTCCAGCAGGGCGAGGACTCGGGCGGTCGATGTGGTCACGGCACGAAGTCTGCCGCAGATACCGGGCGGATTCTGTCCGGTATCGGTCGTAGCGTTCGAGGTGTCCGCACCTTTACCGCCCTTACTGACAGGAGCCCCCTCATGAATTTCGTTTCGGTCCGGGTCATCACCGACGACGTCGCTCGTCTCGTCACGTTCTACGAAAAGGTCATCGCCGTTCCGGCCGCGTGGTCGACCCCGGAATTTGCCGAACTCGTCACGCCCTCATGCACGCTGGCCATCGCCGGCACCCGCACCGTGGCCCTGTTCGGCGCCGGTAGCGCGGAGCCGGCCGCCAACCGTACGGTGATCATCGAATTCCGGGTCGCCGACGTGGACGCGGAATACCGGCGGCTGACCGCCCTCGACTGCGAGGTCGTACAGACCCCGACGACCATGCCGTGGGGCAACCGTTCGCTGCTGCTCAGGGACCCGGACGGAAATCTGCTGAATCTCTTCACGCCCGTCACCGCCGACGCGGTACGCAGGCAGGACCGCTGAGGCAGTCGGGGTGTGGCTGGCCACACCCCAAGTGGATGGCGCACTGCAATGACCCGGCTGCGGCGCTGCGACATGGTCGTCCGTATGCGATCACCATCCCGTCCCACCAGCACGTTCGGCGTGCTCACCGCCCTCGCTGTGGCCCTCGTCCCCGCGTTCGTCTACGCTCCCCGCCCGCTGGCCGCCGCCGTCTCCGGCCACGACTACGGCAGTCAGGGCGATCTCACCGACAGCTTCTCCGAGACGTTCGTCGGTTACTGGAATTCCGGCGACCGGCGATACACCCCGGACCTGGCGAGGGTCGTCGACTACTGGTCCGCCTATCACGTGGTGAAGGCGGTGGCCGCCGCACTGCTGCTGGGTGTGCTCGTCGCGCTCGGAATTCTCCTCCGGAAGGCGTTTCCGCGGACTACGGGACAGCGGACTGCGGGAAAGGGGAGAAGAACCGCTGTCGCGTCGGCCGGGGCGGTCGTCACGGCGCTCGCGCTTTTCTCCGTCGTGCTGCTCATGGCCAATGTCCAGGGCGCGATTGCCCCCTTCTCCTCACTCCTTTCGCTGCTGGACCATCCGCCGCACGGAGCACTCGCCGACGCCGTCCACGACATACGCCGGCGGCTGGCCGACTATCCGGAGACCGGCGCCGGAACTCCCCCCGCCCTCAGGGTGATGGTCGACGACTTCGCCCGCTATCACGTAGTGATAGCCGTCGCCGCGACGACGGTGGTGGCCGTCCTTGTCGCGCTGAGCGTGGTGGCGTGGAAGCGGTTTGTCCGGACGGACGCCTCCGACCGGCGGGCGCGGCGGCTGTTCAGGTCGTTCGGCCTCGGCTGGGCCGTGGTCGCCGTCCCCTTCGTCGTCATCGCCGTGGCGAATGTGACCGTCACGGCCGATCCGGCGCCCGCCCTGCTGGCCTTCTTCGAAGGCGGCTGGTGACGGGCGGCTGGTGACAGGCGGTCAGGCGCTGAGGTTGAGATAGGCGAGGACGGCGAGCACCCGGCGGTGCTGGGCGTCGTCGGGCGGCAGCCCGAGCTTCGCGAAGACATTGCCGATGTGCTTCTCCACCGCGCTGTTGGACAGCGCGAGCCGGCGGGCGATGGCCGTGTTGGAATGCCCCTCGGCCATCAGCCCCAGCAGCTGCCGCTCCCGCGGGGTCAGCGCGGCCAGCGGGTCGTCCCGGCGACGGCCGGTCAGCACCTGGGCGACCACCTGCGGATCGAGCACCGTCGCACCACGGGCGACGCGCGCCAGGGCGTCCAGGAACTCCTCGACCTTGGCGACCCGGTCCTTCAGCAGATAGCCGACGGCGCCGGACCCGTCGGCGAGCAGCTCGGCGGCGTAGGACACCTCCACGTACTGACTGAGCACGAGCATGGGGGAGCCCGGCAGCTGTCCGCGCGCGGTGATCGCCGCCCGCAGCCCCTCGTCGGTGTGCGTCGGCGGCATCCGTACGTCGACGACCGAGACGTCCGGGCGGTGTGCGAGCACCGCTTCGACCAAGGCGGGGCCGTCACCGACGGCGGCCACCACCTCGTGACCGTCCTCGGCGAGCAGCCGGACCAGCCCCTCGCGCAGCAGCACGGCGTCGTCGGCGACGACGATCCGCAGCGGGTCCCGGGCGGCCGGGACGGAGGTCAGCGACATGGCAGCGCCGCGCTGACCGTCGTAGGGCCGTCCTCGGGGCTGTCCACCCGGAGTTGGCCGCCGACCGCCTGCACCCGGTCGGCCAGCCCGCGCAGCCCGTGGCCCTTGGCCAGAGCCGCGCCGCCCACCCCGTCGTCCGTCACCCAGACCCGCAGGGTGCCCTCCGCGTGCCGCATGCCGACGGTGCAGCTGCCGGCACAACTGTGCTTGGCCACGTTCGTCAGCGCCTCCGCGACCACGAAGTAGGCGGCCGTCTCCACGGCGGGGTCCAGCCGGCCGTCCGTCGGACCGGCGTCGAGTGCGGCGGGTACGACACAGCGCGCCGCCAGCGCGGACAGCGCCTCCCGCAGCCCCCGGTCGGCGAGGATCGGCGGGGCGATGCCGCGTGACAGGGCCCGTAGCTCGTCCAGCGCCTCCTGGGTCTGCACGACGGCGTCGGCCAGTGCCGCCCGTACCAGTTCCGGATCACGGTCGAAGTGGTGCTGGGCGCGGCCCAGTTCCATCGCGAGCCGGACGAGCTGCTGTTGGGGCCCGTCGTGGATGTCGCGTTCGAGCCGGCGCAGGGCCGCCGCCTCGGCCGTCACCGCTGCGACGGCCTGCGCGCGTGCGGTGTCCCGCTCCCGCTCAAGACCGCTGATCCTGCGGTGCAGCGCGGACATGTCGGACAGCAGCGCCTGGCCCAGACCGGCCTGCGCGGCCACGCACATCCGGGTCACCAGCGGCAGGGTGGACAGCAGCAGGACGGCGAGCGTGAGCGCGAAGGCGAGCCGCCCGCCCGGCGACGTCAGCCCCAGGCTCAGGGCGACGTGGGAGCGCTCGCTGCCCGCGTACAGCGTCATGGGCCGCAGCGATCCCGGCGTGACCTGGCTGCGCAGGGGGTACGTGGCGGTCGCGACGCCCGCGAACCACCACAGCGCGGTGACCGCCGAGGTCACCAGCACGACGGGCAGCACCAGTACGGCGTGCGCCAGGTCGAGCCACAGCCCCGGGTCGGCCGCTTCGGGCGTCCCCTTCGGCCCCGGCCGCCGGGCCGCTGTCGTCGTCCCCGTCCTGGCCGCCTGGGACCGGGCGGCGCCGATCCGCCACCACTCCAGATCGCCCGGCCACCGCGCCGTCGCCAGTGCGTGGGCCGCGAGGCGCGCCCCGCGCGGCAGCAGCGAGGCGGCCGCTCCGGCGCACAGAGCGCCGGTCATCAGCAGCAGACCGGCCACGGCGCTGACCGGCGCGGTGAGGAGGTACAGCGATTCCACGAGCGTGCGGCGCCCGAAGCGGGCGGTGGACCGGCCGCCCGGCCGCCACCGACCCGCGACCACGGAGAGCGACGACTGAGCCATGCCCCATAGCTTAATGTCGCCCCGGCGCGGTCCTCAGACGATCGCGCCGAGCGCGATCTTCGCTGCCCGCGCGATGAGCGCGTCGTCACGTTCGGCGTTCTTGGTGTCCCGGCGGGACATGACGGCGAGGACCACGGGAGCGGCGGCGGGCGGCCACAGGACGGCGATGTCGTTACGGGTCCCGTAGCCGCCCGTGCCGGTCTTGTCGCCGACCTGCCAGCCGTCCGGGGCGCCGGCCCTGATCGTGGTGGCGCCGGTGGTGTTGCGCTTGAGCCAGTCGGTCAGCACGGCACGCCGGTCCGGGGGGAGCGTGGCGCCGAGTACGTACGCCCGCAGACCGCCGGCGAGCGCGCGGGGCGTGCTGGTGTCGCGTACGTCACCGGGGACCGCGTCGCTGAGCGCGACTTCGTAGCGGTCACATCGTGTGACGTTGTCCCCGAGCCCGCGCAGCGCGGTCTGCAGGCCCCGGGGGCCGCCGAGTTGGCGGAAGAGGAGGTTGGCCGCGGTGTTGTCGCTGTAGCGGATCGCGGCGTCGCACAGCTCACGCAGGGTCAGTCCGGTGCCGACGTGCTTCTCGGTGACCGGCGAATCGGACACGAGATCGTCGCGGTCGTAGCGCACCAGCCGCTCCAGCTGCCGGAGCGAGTACCGGTCCAGTACGGCGCCGGCGAGCAGCGCCTTGCAGGTGGAGGCGTAGACGAACCGTTCGTCGGGCCGGTGCGTGACGGTCCGGCCGCTGCCGGTGTCGAGGGCGTACACGCCGAGCCGCGCGTCGAACTCCTGCTCAAGGCCCCCGAACGCGCCCTCCGTACGAGGAGCGGCGGGCAGCGGGGCCGGGGGCTTGGCGGCGGCCGGCTGCTCGCCGCGGGTGTCACCGTCACCGCAGCCGACCAGCGGCAGGGTCGCGGCCCCGGCCAGCGTGGCGAGCGCGGCGCGCCGGGAGAAAGGGGTTGAGGTGCGCATGGTGTGCCGACTCTCCGTTCCGATGGGGTCGTTGGGGCGGGCCGGGCGCCGTTCAGCGGGCTGTTCGGCGCGCTGTTCAGCGGGCCAGGGCGCGCAGGAACCGCGCGGCGACGGGCCCCGCGTCGGCGCCGCCCGAGCCGCCGTCCTCCAGGAGCACCGACCACGCGAGGTCGGATCCGCCCTGGTAGCCGATCATCCAGGCGTGGGTGCGCGGCGGGTTGTCGCCACCGAACTCGGCCGTTCCGGTCTTGGCGTGCGGCTCGCCCGGCAGTCCCTTCAGCGCATGGGCGGAACCGGACGTCACGGTGGCCCGCATCAGCTCGCGGAGCCGGCCCGCGACCTCGGTGTCCAGTCGCGCCGGGGCCCGGTACTTCTTCCGTACCTCGTCCGGCACCAGCACCGGCTGGTCGAAGCCGCCGTTCTTGACCGTGGCGGCCATGGAGGCCATCACCAGGGGTGAGGCCAGGACACGTGCCTGGCCGATGGTGGCCGCTGCCTTGTCGTTGTCGCCCGTGTTGACGGGGACGCTGCCGTCATACGTGCTCGCGCCCACGTCCCAGCTGCCGCCGATGCCGAACGCCTGGGCCGCGTCGCGCAGGGCGGTGTCGGAGAGCCAGCCGCGCGCGTTGACGAAGTAGGTGTTGCAGGACCGGGCGAAGACGTCCCGGAAGGTCGAGCCGGAGGGAAGGTCGAACTGGTCCTGGTTCTCGAACCGTTGCCCGTCGACGTCGGCGAACTTGGGGCAGGCCGCCGGGTCCCCCGGCCGCAGACCGCCCTTCAGCAGGGCGGCCGCGGTGACGACCTTGAAGGTGGAACCGGGCGGATAGCGCCCTTCGAGCGCGCGGTTGAGACCGCCCGGCCGGTTGGCGGCGGCCAGTATGCGGCCGTTGTCCGGGTTGACGGCGACGATGGCTGCGTTGCCGTCGAAGTCCGCCAGCGCGTCGGCCGCCGCGCGCTGGACCCGCGGGTCGATGGTGGTGCGCACCGGGCGGCCCGCGGCCTTCGCCTCCGTACCGAGGTTCTTGACGGCGCGTCCGCTCTCCCGGTCGGCGGCCACCAGTGACTTGCCCGCCTTCCCGCCCCCCGACAGGACCTTGTCGTAGCGGGCCTCAAGACCTGACGCGCCTTTGCCGGTCGCCGGGTCGACGGTTCCGACGAGGCTGTCGGCCTGGAGCGGGTCACCCTCGGCGTCCAGCACCCGCGCCCGGTTGCCGGTGCTCTTGAGGGCGAGGGTCTGCCCGGACGTCAGCTCCGGATGGACCGTCGGAGAGGTGAAGGCGACCTTCCAGCTGCCCGACGTGTCGACCACCCGCGCCCGGGAGCGCCAGGTGAGGTCGCCGGCGCCGGGGACCGTCATGGACACGGTGAAGGGGAAGTCCACCTCCCCGTCGTCCTTCTTCCGGCCCCCTGCCGCGTCGATGGTGGTCTTCGACGGCTTGAGGTTGGTCAGCACCGAGGTGAGGAGCGAGGCGGCGCTGTCGGGTGTGTCGGTGTAGCGCGCCGCCTTCCGCGCGTCGTGCGCGGCCCACCCGGCGAGGAAGGCCGCCAAGGGCTTGCGGGCGGACGTGACCTGCTCGTCGTCCTGGGCGTCGCCGCCCAGGAGGCTGAAGACGGCGTACCCGCCTCCCGCGAGCAGGCCGAGGGCCACGAGGACGGCGAGCAGTCGCCCCTGGCGTCTCCACCGTCCGTGCGTGGTGTGCGGGCCGTGGCTGTTCCGGCTGCCGGTGTGCGTCAAGGTGCTCTCCGTTTCCGAGTCGTCCGGAAGTCAAACCCGCCCATGACGCACATGTCGAATATGCTCTCGCCATCACAGTGATTCGCACGGTGTATCGACGCATGCCAGGGGGTGTGGACCGGCGGCGGAGAGGCATCCGGAGCCCACGAACACAAAGAGGCCTCCTGACTCGCGTTACCGCGGGTCAGGAGGCCTCTCGAAAAGTGGAGCCTAGGGGAGTCGAACCCCTGACATCTGCCATGCAAAGACAGCGCTCTACCAACTGAGCTAAGGCCCCCGGAACGGGTCGGGTACGGCTGAGCTGCGCAGAGCGGCGCGGCCGGTACCGGGGACCAGAGTACCGGGTCCCACGGGGGATCCCGCAAAAGGATTGGGACTCCCCGTCCGCGACCACGCTCCGTAGGATGCCCCACGAGGTTCGCAGCAGCGAAGCTGCCGCGAAGGGGATGCGATGGGGAGACGCGATGGACGCCGCACAGCAGGAATCCACAGCCAGAGCGAGAGAGCTGCAGAGAAGCTGGTACGGAGAGCCGCTGGGCGCTCTCTTCCGCAGGCTCATCGACGACCTGGGTCTCAACCAGGCCCGGCTGGCCGCGGTGCTCGGGCTCTCGGCGCCGATGCTCTCCCAGCTCATGAGCGGTCAGCGGGCGAAGATCGGCAACCCCGCCGTCGTCCAGCGCGTCCAGGCCCTGCAGGACCTGGCGGGACAGGTCGCCGACGGCAGCGTCGGCGCCGTGGAGGCCACGGACCGGATGGAAGCGATCAAGAAGTCGCAGGGTGGTTCCGTCCTCACCGGGACCAGCCAGACGATGAACAGCTCGGGCGCGCCGACGGTCCGCCGGGTGGTGCGGGAGATCCAGTCCCTGCTGCGGTCCGTCGCCGCTGCGGGCGACATCATCGACGCCGCCGACTCCCTCGCCCTCAGCCAGCCCGAACTGGCAGAGTTCCTCAGGGTGTACGGCGCCGGGCGCACCGCCGACGCGGTGGCCCACTACGAGGCGCACCAGGGCTGACCGAGGACGACGGGGGGCGGGCGCGGCGCAATGGGTGAGGTCTTCGCGGGACGGTACGAACTGATCGACCCGATCGGGCGCGGCGGTGTCGGCGCGGTCTGGCGGGCCTGGGACCAGCGGCGCAAGCGGTACGTCGCGGCCAAGGTCCTCCAGCAGAGCGACGCGCACACCCTGCTGCGCTTCGTCAGGGAACAGGCCCTGCGGATCGATCATCCCCATGTCCTCGCGCCGGCCAGCTGGGCGGCCGACGACGACAAGGTGCTGTTCACCATGGACCTGGTGAGCGGCGGCTCGCTGGCGCATCTCATAGGCGACTACGGACCGCTGCCGCCCCGCTTCGTCTGCACGCTCCTCGAACAGCTGCTGTCCGGACTCACCGCCGTGCACGCCGAGGGCGTCGTGCACCGCGACATCAAACCGGCGAACATCCTGCTGGAGGCCACCGGCACGGCCCGGCCGCATCTGCGCCTGTCGGACTTCGGCATCTCCATGCGCAAGGGCGAACCGCGCCTGACCGAGACCAACTACGTGGTGGGCACGCCCGGTTACTTCGCGCCCGAGCAGATGATGGGCGCCGAGCCCGACTTCCCCGCCGACCTCTTCGCCGTCGGCCTGGTCGCGCTCTACCTGTTGCAGGGTCAGAAACCCGACGCGAAGGCCCTGATCGAGTACTTCGCCGCGCACGGCACCCCCGGAGCGCCGCAGGGCATCCCCGAGCCGCTGTGGCACGTGCTGGCGGGCCTGCTGCAGCCGGACCCGAACCTCCGGTTCCGGACGGCCACCGGCACGCTCAAGGCCCTGTCGACGGCCGTACAGCTGCTCCCCGAACCCGGCCCCGACGACGAGCCGGTCGAGGTCTTCGACCAGATCGGTCCGCTGCCCGCCCCCTTCGGCCCGTCCGGTCCCCCGACGGGTCCCCGGCCGGGTCCTCAGCCAGGTGGCGCTCAGCCAGGTGGTCCTCAGCCGGGTGGCGCTCAGCCGGACCCGCGGTCGGGTCGGCAGCAGGTGATCCAGGCCGACCCCACGCCCACCCCGACGCCGACCCCCACCCCGCCGCCGCCCGCGCACCCGCCGACCGTGGCCGAGACACCGGCGACACCGGTCACACCCGCCGCCCACGCCTCCGCCATGTCGGACACCGGCAGCTTCCACCTCCCGCCGCCGCCCTCTCCGTCGCCCCCACGCCAACACTTCCCGCAGCAGTCGCCCACGCCCTCCACAGCCATGCACGCGGCCGCCACCCGTCCCTACACCGCCGAGCGCCCGCAGGCCTCCGCGCCCTCCCACCGGGCCCCCAGCACACGACCGGGACCGCCCCCGAAGGTGACGGTCCCGGTCCTGCTGCTCGCTCTTGTCTGCTTCGCCGTGGGCATCTGGGCACTGACCCAGGCCTGACCGGCCTTCCTCACCAGGCCGGCGGCGGCCCGAACCCCTGCCCGGCGCCCGGTTCCTGACCCGCCGGACCAGCCGCACCCGCCGCACCAGCCGGACCCGCCGCACCCGCCGCACCCGCCGCCCGCCGCCTGGCCAGCAGCGTCCAGACCCCGAGCATCAGTACAAGCACGGTGCCCGCGCCGATCCCGGCGAACCCGACCAGCCGCATCGTCCCGTCGGGACCCGCCGCCCCCGCCGCGCTCCGCCCGTCCGTCGCCGCCTCACGGTCGTCGTCGGTCACCGCGAAGTCGCCCGCGGGGCCCGCGTATCCAGGCCCGCTGGTGGCGTTGCCCTTCACGTTCGTCTCCAGCGTCAGCCCGTACGCCTTGTCGCCGAAGGTCTTGCCCACCTCGGGACTGAGACTGACCCGCAGGTAGTACCAGCCGGCGAACCGCATGTCCTTGTCGCCCGAAGACGGGTCGAAGCGGTTCTCGTACGCCACCGGCGGCAGCGGCGGGAGCGACGTCGTCTTCTGCTTGCCGTCGTACGAGAGCGAGTCGCTGCTGTCGACGAGACCGCGCGCCGGGTTGTACAGCGCCACGGACAGCGCCCCGCCGACGTACCCCGTCCCGCCCGAACTGCCCAGGTCCACGCTGGTGAAGAGCTGCTGCCCCCAGTCGACCGGCACCCGGTAGAACAGCGACTGCCCCGGCTCGATCTTCGTCGCCCACTCGCCCCGCGTCAGCGACGTCGCGTCCGAGAAGCCGGCCCCGCCGGCGCGCTGCCGCGGTTCGGCGACGAGCGGCGCGGGGGAAGCGCTGGGCCAGTTCTCCGGCGGCCTGGTCGGTCCCGCCGCGCTGAGCCCCGGCTCCGCGACGTCGCGTATCTCCAGCTCCCACGGATCGTCGGCCGCGTCGTCCCCGCCGGTCCGCTCGATCACGACGTAGTACGTGCCGGCCTCCTGGCACAGCGGCGAGGTCGGGTCGACCGTCCGGTACGCATAGGCGGCCAGCGGTCTGGGGTATTCCGTGGACGGCCCGAACTGGGCATTGTTGGAACTGCAGTTGATGCCGTCACGATTCTGCAGCGACACCTCGATCTTGTCCCCGTACGCGACCTTCGCACCGGACCCCGGCACCGCCACGGCGGAGACGTACGCGTTGGTCTTCGCGTCCAGGTCGACGCGGTAGATGAGCTTGCCGTCCAGCCTGATCGTGTCGCGGTACGTGGACCCCGCCCGGATCGCCTTCGCGTCGCTCGTCGTGGCCGCCCCCGCGATCCGCTGCGCCCCGGGCTGGAAGGCGTACGAGCCCGGCCCGTCGGCCGCAGCCGCGGACTGACCCGGCAGCGCCGCCAGGAACAGTACGGCGCAGGCCCCCGTGGCTGCCGCTGTCGCACCCACCCGGCCGCGCGGACGTCCCGCCGGCCGCCGCCTCTTCAAGCGCTGCACGCGCCTCACGCGCCTCCCCCGTTCATCGCCCCGCGCACCGGTCACGGTGCCGGTCCATCCTGCACCGCCCGCACCTCACCTGGCACGGGTTTGCGCGCGCAAGGCAGACCGCAAGGCACCCGGACCCGGACCCGGCAAGGCAGCACGAAGCCCCGGCCGCTCGGCGACCGGGGCTCGCATTCGACTATCGGGACTGCCGCGTCTCACACACCCGAACCTGCGGGCACGGAGTCGGTGGCCTCCGTCCACAGATCCTGCTCGGCGCGGTCCGCCTGGATCTGGCGGTACACGAGGAGCCCGCCGATGGCGGCCAGTGCGACCAGGAGAAGCTTCTTCACCGCGCGACCTCGTCTTTCCTTGACGTAGGAGTCTTCTGGCGCCCGACTATACACACCGACCGATACCGATCAGTGACCTGGCCGCCCGCCGACTCCCGGCCCTCAACCCGGCCCTCAACTCGCGGCGCAACGGGGAGAAAGAACAGCCGGTCATAAGAACACGGAATGCAATCGGCCCGCACGGTACGGATACCGTGCGGGCCGAATGTCGCGGTGGGGCTACCAGGATTTGAACCTGGGGCCTCATCCTTATCAGGGATGCGCTCTAACCAACTGAGCTATAGCCCCGCGCTGCCCCTGAAGATTAGCGCACTTCACGGCCAGCCCCAAAATCGGTATCCGGTCCTCACTCGTCCTCGGCGAGGGTCAGCTCCACGCCGCCCACAAAGCCCGCCGAGAGGTTGTAGATGAACGATCCCAGCGTGGCCAGAGCCGTCGCGAGCACGACATCGATCACGGCGATGACGCCGGTGAAGATGAGCACGCGCGGCAGCGAGAGGAACGACTGGAGGTCGAACCCGTTGCCCTCGTTGGAACCGGTCGCCTCACTGATCGTGCCGCCGACGGTCGAGAAGACGCCCATCGCGTCCATGACCATCCACAGCACGGCGGCGGCGATGACCGTGCACACGCCGAGGGCGATGGAGAGCAGGAAGCTGACCTTCATCACCGACCACGGGTCGGCCTTGGCCACCCGCAGCCGCGCCTTGCGGGTGCGCGGTGTCGTACGCGCTCCCGTACGCGGCCTGCGTACCGCGGCCGGCGGCGCGGTGACAGGACCGGCCGATCCGACCG
>NZ_JTIY01000001.1:2309990-2315896 GCF_000818175.1 Streptomyces sp. AcH 505 | reverse complement strand
TGGGCGCCGCCGTGCCTGCCGGACTGACCGCCCGACGTCGGGGTCCCGCCCTGAGTCCCGCCCTGCGGCGCTGCGTACGCCTGCGGCGGGTGGTACGGCTGAGGTCCCGCCTGCTGCGACTGCTCAGCGCCGTACGTCTCGTACGGGGGCTGCTGCCCCCGACTGTCCGTCACCGTAACCCCCTGGGAGTCCGTGGCAGGGCCACGGGCACCGTTCGCTCCGGAAGCGGCCGACCCGGCGCCCGTGGCTCCACTCACGCTTTACTCCTCGTGCTCCCCGGCCGAAGGCTCCGTGCCCTCGACGGCATCGGCCGCTGTGGCCTCTTCGGTCCCCGGGTCATCGGTCCCGTCGACCTCTTCGGCCTCTCGGCCTGCCTCGGCGTTACGAGCGATACCGACGACGGCATCACGCTTGCCCAGGTTGATCAGTTGGACGCCCATGGTGTCACGGCCCGTCTCCCTGACTTCGTTGACTCGCGTGCGAATCACACCGCCGCTCAGCGTGATGGCGAGGATCTCATCCGTTTCCTCGGTCACCAGCGCTCCGACGAGAGACCCGCGGTCCTCCACAATCTTCGCAGCCTTGATGCCCAGGCCGCCACGGCCCTGGACGCGGTACTCCCGGATGGGGGTCCGCTTCGCGTACCCGCCGTCCGTCGCCGTGAAGACGAAGGTACCGGGCCTGACCACATTCATCGAGAGCAGTTCGTCTCCCTCACGGAAACTCATGCCCTTGACACCAGAGGTGGCACGGCCCATCGGCCGCAGGGCGTCGTCCGTCGCGGTGAACCTGATCGACTGCGCCTTACGGCTGATGAGCAGCAGATCGTCCTCGGCGGACACCAGCTCGGCGCCGATCAGCTCGTCGTCGCCACCCGCCTCCGTCTCCCGGAGGTTGATCGCGATGACACCCCCCGACCGCGGTGAATCGTAGTCCTTGAGCGGGGTCTTCTTGACCAGTCCCGCCTTGGTGGCCAGAACGAGATACGGGGCGGCCTCGTAATCCCTGATCGCGAGGATCTCCGCGATCTGCTCGTCCGGCTGGAAAGCGAGCAGATTGGCCACGTGCTGGCCGCGGGCCTCGCGTCCCGCGTCGGGCAGTTCGTACGCCTTCGCCCGGTAGACGCGGCCCTTGTTGGTGAAGAACAGCAGCCAGTGGTGGGTCGTCGACACGAAGAAGTGGTCGACGATGTCGTCCTCCTTCAGCTTCGTGCCCCGCACGCCCTTGCCGCCGCGCTTCTGCGAGCGGTAGTCGTCGGTCTTCGTGCGCTTCACATAGCCGCCGCGGCTGATCGTGACGACGATGTCCTCCTCGGCGATCAGGTCCTCGATGGACATGTCACCGTCGAAGGGCACCAGCTTGGAGCGCCGGTCGTCGCCGAACTTGTCGACGATGACGGCCAGCTCCTCGCTGACGATCTGCCGCTGCTTCTCCGGCGATGCCAGGATCGCGTTGTACTCGTTGATCTTGGCCTGAAGTTCGTCGTGCTCGGCGACGATCTTCTGCCGCTCCAGCGCGGCGAGCCGGCGCAGCTGCATCTCCAGGATCGCGTTGGCCTGGATCTCGTCGATCTCCAGCAGGCCCATCAGGCCCTCGCGCGCGGTCTCGACCGTGTCGCTGCGCCGGATCAGCGCGATGACCTCGTCGATCGCGTCGAGCGCCTTGAGCAGGCCGCGCAGGATGTGCGCCCGCTCCTCGGCCTTGCGCAGCCGGAAGCGCGTACGGCGGACGATGACCTCGATCTGGTGCGTCACCCAGTGCCGGATGAACGCGTCCAGCGACAGGGTGCGCGGCACGCCGTCCACCAGCGCCAGCATGTTCGCGCTGAAGTTGCTCTGCAGATCGGTGTGCTTGTACAGGTTGTTCAGGACGACCTTGGCGACCGCGTCCCGCTTCAGGACGATGACCAGCCGCTGGCCGGTGCGCGACGACGTCTCGTCACGGACGTCGGCGATCCCGCCGACCTTGCCGTCCTTGACCAGGTCGGCAATCTTCTGGGCGAGATTGTCCGGGTTGGTCTGGTACGGCAGTTCGGTGACGACGAGACACTGCCGGTTCTGGATCTCCTCGACGGCGACGACCGCGCGCATCGTGATCGAGCCGCGGCCCGTGCGGTACGCGTCCTCGATGCCGTTGCGCCCCACGACCAGCGCGCCCGAGGGGAAGTCGGGGCCCTTGATGCGCTCGATCAGCGCGTCGAGCAGCTCCTCGTGACTGGCCTCGGGGTGCTCCAGCGCCCACTGCGCACCGGCCGCTACCTCGCGCAGGTTGTGCGGCGGGATGTTGGTCGCCATCCCGACCGCGATCCCGGCGGAGCCGTTGACCAGCAGGTTCGGGAAACGGGCCGGCAGCACGACAGGCTCTTTGTTACGGCCGTCGTAGTTGTCGGTGAGGTCGACGGTGTCCTCGTCGATGTCCCTGACCATCTCCATGGACAGCGGCATCATCTTGCACTCGGTGTACCGCATGGCGGCGGCCGGGTCGTTGCCGGGAGAGCCGAAGTTGCCGTTGGAGTCCACCAGCGGCATCCGCATCGACCACGGCTGCGCCAGGCGCACCAGCGCGTCGTAGATCGACGAGTCACCGTGCGGGTGGTACGTACCCATGACGTCACCGACGACGCGGGCGCACTTGTAGAAGCCCTTCTCGGGCCGGTAGCCGCCGTCGTACATCGCGTACAGCACGCGGCGGTGCACGGGCTTGAGACCGTCCCGTACGTCCGGCAGCGCTCGCGAGACGATGACGGACATCGCGTAGTCGAGGTACGAGCGCTGCATCTCCGTCTCGAGCCCGACCGGCTCGACGCGCAGGGCCAGACCCTCCACCTGCACCGTCTCCGAGACGACAGGGGAGCCGGGCATACCGGGGGTCGGGCTCGCCGACGAGTCAGGCGTACCCGCCTCGTCGGCGTTGTCAGCGTTGTGGGGGGCGTTGTCGTCGGCCATTGCTGGTCAATGTTCCTTTCGGCCTTGTCGAATCCGTCAGCTGAGGCCGACTCAGATGTCGAGGAAGCGGACGTCCTTGGCGTTGCGCTGGATGAAGGAGCGCCGGGCCTCGACGTCCTCGCCCATCAGCACCGAGAACAGGTCGTCGGCCTGGGCCGCGTCGTCCAGGGTGACCTGGCCGAGCACCCGGTGGTCGATGTCCATCGTGGTGATCCGCAGTTCCTCTGCGTTCATCTCGCCCAGACCCTTGAAGCGCTGGATCGAGTTCTCGCGGACCCGCTTGCCGTTCTGCTTGCCCAGCTCGATCAGGGCGTCGCGCTCCCGGTCGGAGTAGGCGTACTCGAAGTCGTCCCTGCCCCAGCCGATCTTGTAGAGCGGCGGCCGGGAGAGATACACATGGCCGGCCTCGACCAGCGGGCGCATGAAGCGGAACAGGAACGTCAGCAGCAGCGTGTTGATGTGCTGTCCGTCGACGTCGGCGTCCGCCATCAGGATGATCTTGTGATAGCGGAGCTTCTCGATGTCGAAGTCCTCGTGCACACCCGTGCCGAAGGCCGAGATCAGCGCCTGCACCTCGGTGTTCTGCAGGATCTTGTCGATCCGCGCCTTCTCGACGTTCAGGATCTTGCCGCGGATGGGCAGGATCGCCTGGTACATCGGGTTACGGCCGGACTTCGCCGAGCCGCCGGCGGAGTCACCCTCGACGATGAAGATCTCGCACTTCGACGGGTCGTTGGACTGACAGTCGCTCAGCTTGCCGGGCAGCGAGGCGCTCTCCAGCAGCCCCTTGCGACGGGTCAGGTCCCGCGCCTTACGGGCGGCGACCCGGGCCGTGGCGGCCTGGATCGACTTGCGGATGATGTCCGCCGCCTCGTTCGGGTTGCGGTCGAACCAGTCCGTCAGATGCTCGTGCACGATCTTCTGCACGAACGTCTTCGCCTCGGTGTTGCCAAGCTTGGTCTTCGTCTGGCCCTCGAACTGCGGCTCGCCCAGCTTCACCGAGATGATCGCCGTCAGACCCTCGCGGATGTCCTCGCCGGCGAGGTTGTCGTCCTTCTCGCGCAGGAACTTCTTCTCGCGCGCGTAGCGGTTGACCAGACCGGTCATCGCCGCGCGGAAGCCCTCCTCGTGCGTACCGCCCTCGTGCGTGTGGATCGTGTTGGCGAAGGAGTACACACCCTCGCTGTACTGCGCGTTCCACTGCATCGCGATCTCGACCGAGAGCAGCCGGTCCTTGTCCTCGGCCTCGATGTCGATGACCGTCGGGTGGATCAGCTCGCCCTTGCGGGAGTTCAGGTACTTCACGAAGTCGACGATGCCGCCCTCGTAGAAGTACGTCACCGTACGGGCCTGCTGCTCGGCAGCGGCCTCCTCGGCCGCCGCGTCGGCGCCCGCGACGTCCGCGGCCACCGCCGCCTTCGCCGACTCGCGCTCGTCCGTCAGCGTCAGCGTCAGGCCCTTGTTGAGGAAGGCCATCTCCTGGAAGCGGCGCGACAGCGTCTCGAACGAGTACTCGGTCGTCTCGAAGACGTCGGGGTCGGCCCAGAACGTGACGGTCGTGCCCGTCTCGTCCGTCTCCTCGTTCTGCGCCAGCGGAGCCGTCGGAACGCCGAGCTTGTAGTCCTGCGTCCAGCGGTGTCCCTCGGTCTTGACCTCGACGGACACCCGCGAGGACAGCGCGTTGACGACCGAGACACCGACGCCGTGCAGACCACCGGAGACGGCGTAGCCGCCGCCGCCGAACTTGCCGCCCGCGTGCAGCACCGTCAGCACGACCTCGACGGCCGGCTTGCCTTCGGACGGCACGATGCCGACGGGGATACCGCGGCCGTTGTCGATCACGCGCACCCCGCCGTCGGCGAGGATCGTCACGTCGATGGTGTCCGCGTGCCCGGCGAGCGCTTCGTCGACGGAGTTGTCGACGACCTCGTACACCAGGTGATGAAGGCCACGCTCACCGGTCGAGCCGATGTACATACCGGGCCGCTTGCGGACCGCGTCCAGCCCTTCCAGCACGGTGATCGCACTGGCGTTGTACGAGGCAGTCACCTCGCCGTGCTCGCCGGTCGCAGCGGACGGTGTCTTCTCATGGGGGTTGCCGGAATCGGCCACGAAGCGCCCTTTCTGGCACAGCGCAGGCCGTTCTCCGTGCAAGCGGGAGCGGCTGCGTCGTTCGGCTTGTGTCAGCATCTGTTGACGGTTCCCGCAAGCACAGCGGGATTTACCATCAGTCTACCGGTAGCGCCGACCCGAATGGGGGTTTGCGGGTACCTGAGTCCGCATGTGCCGCCCTGAATCAGCGCCCTCCGACTCCCCATATTCGGGACGGGGCTCCAAGAGGCTCACACGGGCATTGAGCGCTTCGCACTGTCAACCTCTCGCCACGGTGAGGGACGCCTCAATCTTCCCGGGCGTCTTCCCAGGTCACACAGGGGTCGCCGGGCGAAGCCGACGGCGGTCGGAGGTCGGCGGGGGCGGCAGGGCCGGCGGCCGGCTCAGCCGTACGTGTCGCCGGGGCCCTTGCTGCCCGGCGCGCGGAGCCGGCCGTAGCGCTGCGGCGGTCCCTGCGGGCCGAGCACCTTGATCACGCGTACGGTTCCGTGCCCCAGGTCCTCGTTCAGCCGGGCCACCAGCCGGGGCGTCAGCAGCCGCAGCTGCGTCGCCCAGGCCGTCGAGTCGCACTGCACGGTCAGGATCCGCTCGTCCTCGTCGTAGCGCTCCGGCACACAGTGGTTGGCGACGTCGCCCCCGACGATCTGCGGCCACCGGCCCATCACGCCGCCGACCGCGGCCGGGGTCTCCCAGCCGCGCTCCGTGATCAGCCGGTTGATCGCCGCGCCCAGCGGCAGCGGGTCACGCCCGTCCGCACGCGCCCCGGAGCGCAGCCCGCCGCCCCTGCGCGAGTCCTTCTTCTGCTGGGCCGCCGCCCCGCGGGCGCGGGCCTGCTCCTTCGCCGCGCGC
>NZ_JTIY01000001.1:2284777-2309965 GCF_000818175.1 Streptomyces sp. AcH 505 | reverse complement strand
CCCTCCGGGGCCGGGTCCTGCGGCCGGTCCGCTGCCCGGCTCGGGCAGCTCGGGCTCGCTCCTGCGGCCGCTCACGCGCGCTCCACGGTCCCGTCGGCGACCAGGAACCGGGTGCCCTTGAGCACTCCCGGCACGTCGTCGTCCACCGCGGCCGTCACCAGCACCTGCTCGCCCGGGACCACCAGCTCGGCCAGCCGCTCGCGCCGTTTGCTGTCCAGCTCGGCGAACACGTCGTCCAGCACCAGCACCGGCTCGTTCCCCTCGGCGCGCAGCAGGTCGTACGAGGCCAGCCGCAGCGCCAGCGCGTACGACCAGGACTCACCGTGGCTGGCGTACCCCTTGGCCGGCAGCCGCCCCAGCTTCAGCACGAGATCGTCACGGTGCGGGCCGATCAGCGTCACACCCCGCTCGATCTCCTGCTTACGCACCTCCGCCAGCGCCACCAGCAGCCGTTCGTACAGCTCGTCGCGCCCCTGCGGTCCGTCGCCCAGGCCCTCGCCGTCCCCGACGGCCGACGAGCGGTACTCCAGCGCCACCGGGCCGCCCCCGGGCGCCACCTGCTCGTACGCCTTGTCCGTCAGCGGCTGGAGCACGGCGATCAGATCGGCCCGCTGCGCCAGCAGTTCGGCGCCGACCCGGGCCAGATGCTGGTCCCACACGTCCAGCGTCGAGAGGTCGGCCCCGCGCCCGCCGTGCCGCCGGGCCATGGCGGCCGACTTCAGCAGCGTGTTGCGCTGGCGCAGCACCCGGTCGTAGTCGGAGCGCACCCCGGCCATCCGGGGCGACCTGGCGGTGATCAGCTCGTCGAGGAATTTGCGGCGCTCACCCGGGTCGCCCTTCACCAGCGCGAGATCCTCCGGGGCGAACAGCACGCTCCGGACGATCCCCAGCACATCGCGCGGCCTGACCTGCGAGGACCTGTTGATCCTGGCCCGGTTGGCCCGGCCGGGGTTCAGCTCGATCTCGACCAGCTGGGACCGCTCCCCCTGGGTGACCGAGGCCCTGATCACCGCGCGCTCGGCGCCCGCGCGCACCAGCGGCGCGTCCGACGACACCCGGTGGCTGCCGAGGGACGCCAGATAGCCGACCGCCTCGACGAGATTGGTCTTGCCCTGCCCGTTCGCCCCCACGAACGCGGTGACGCCCGGATCGAGGGGCACCTCGATCCGGGCGTACGACCGGAAGTCGGCCAGCGACAGATGCGTGACGTGCATGGATGTGCGCCGGCCTCCCCGGTCTGAGCTACTTCTTCTTCGCCGAACCCGGCTTCGACCCCTTGGGGGCGCCGGTCGACTCCTTGGACGTCACCGAATGCCCGCCGAACTGGTTGCGCAGCGCGGCGACCATCTTCATCTGCGGCGAGTCGTCCTGCCGGGAGGCGAACCGCGCGAACAGCGACGCGGTGATCGCGGGCAGCGGCACCGCGTGGTCGATGGCCGCCTCGACCGTCCACCGGCCCTCGCCCGAGTCCTCCGCGTAGCCCCGCAGCTGCTCCAGGTGCTCGTCGTCGTCCAGGGCGTTGACCGCGAGGTCCAGCAGCCAGGAACGGATGACCGTCCCCTCCTGCCAGGAGCGGAACACCTCGCGTACGTCGGTGACGGAGCCGGCCTTCTCCAGCAGCTCCCAGCCCTCGGCGTACGCCTGCATCATCGCGTACTCGATGCCGTTGTGGACCATCTTCGCGAAGTGCCCGGCGCCGACCTTGCCCGCGTGCACGGAGCCGAAGTCGCCCTCGGGCTTCAGCGCGTCGAAGATCGGCTCGACCTTCGCCACGTTCTCCGGCGTGCCGCCGTACATCAGCGCGTAGCCGTTCTCCAGGCCCCAGACGCCGCCGGAGACACCGCAGTCGACGAAGCCGATCCCCTTGATGCCCAGCTCGACCGCGTGCTTCTCGTCGTCCGTCCAGCGGGAGTTCCCGCCGTCCACCACGACGTCGCCGGGCTCCAGCAGCCCGGACAGCTCGTCGATCGTGGCCTGGGTGGCGGCCCCGGCCGGGACCATCACCCACACCACACGCGGACCCTTGAGCTTGCCCACCAGCTCCTGCAGGCTGTGCACATCGGAAACGTCCGGGTTGCGGTCATATCCGACGACGGTGTGGCCTGCGTGGCGGATACGCTCACGCATATTGCCGCCCATCTTGCCGAGACCGATGAGACCGAGCTCCATCAGGGGATCCTTAAGCGTCGAGGCGATTCGTACCCGCGCCCGAGCCTACGCCGGGGCCCGGGTACTCACCTGCGGGGTCAGCCGCTCAGGCGCACCGGCATGATCAGGTACTTGTACGCGTCGTCCGCCTCGGCGTCCACGGCGGGCCGGCCGCTGAGTAGCGCCGGCTTCGTCGACGTCGTGAACGAGAGCTGCGCCACCGGCGAATCGATCGCGCTCAGGCCGTCGAGCAGGAACGTCGGGTTGAAGGCGATCGAGATGTCGTCCCCTTCGAGCTGCGCGTCCACGCGCTCCACAGCCTGTGCGTCGTCGCTGGAGCCCGCCTCCAGGATCAGCACGCCCTGCTCGAAGCTGAGCCGCACCGGGGTGTTGCGCTCGGCCACCAGGGCCACGCGCTTGACGGCCTCGACGAACGGCGGCGTCTCGATCACGGCGACGGAGTTGAACTCGGTCGGGAACAGCGTCCGGTACTTCGGCAGATCGCCTTCGAGCAGCCGGGTCGTGGTCCGCCGTCCGGCGCCCTCGAAACCGATCAGCCCCTCGCCGGCACCGGAGCCCGACAGCGCGAGCGTGACGGTGTCTCCGCTGGTCAGCGCCTTGGCGGTGTCCAGCAGCGTCTTGGCGGGCACCAGGGCGACCGCCGAGATGTCGGGGACCTCGGGCTTCCACAGGAACTCGCGGACGGCGAAGCGGTAGCGGTCGGTCGAGGCCAGGGTGACCGTGTCGCCCTCGATCTCGATCCGTACGCCGGTCAGCACCGGAAGCGTGTCGTCGCGGCCCGCGGCGATGGCGACCTGGGCGGCTGCGGAGGCGAAGACCTCGCCGGGCACGGTGCCGGTCGCGGTCGGCATCTGCGGCAGCGCCGGGTATTCGTCCACAGGCAGTGTGTGCAGCGTGAACCTCGACGAGCCGCAGGTCACGGTCGCCCGCACCCCGTCGGTCGAGATCTCCACAGGCCGGTTCGGCAGCGAGCGGCAGATGTCGGCGAGCAGCCGGCCGGAGACGAGCACCGTGCCGTCCTCCTCGACCTCCGCCTCCACCGAGACCCGCGCCGAGACCTCGTAGTCGAAGCTGGAGAAGCTGAGGGCGCCGTCCTCCGCCTTCAGCAGAAGGCCCGCAAGTACGGGCGCCGGCGGACGGGCCGGGAGGCTGCGGGCCACCCAGGCCACCGCCTCCGCGAGTACATCGCGCTCCACCCGGATCTTCACCGGAACCGCCTCCTGCTGTTGCTCGCTCGCCCTGCTGGCCTTCGTCGGCTGTGTTGCCGGGGACCAGTCTGTCCTACGGCGCCGACAGTCGGTGCGGGTCCGGGTCAAGTCACCGCTGCGGGTGTCGGGGCCTCCGGGAGCGAGTTGTGCACAGCACCCACTTCGAAGCAGATCCCTCGATAACTATGAGTGGGAGTAGTAGTAGGGGCTGTGGAAACCGTGGATAACGTCGTTTTCGCAGGTCAGACCCGCTTTTTTGTCCACCGGTCCTGTGGGCGCCACCCGTGGACAACTTGGCTGCTCTGTGGACGGCGGAAAGTTCTGCACACCCGATACACAGGACACCCCGACTTCTCCCCAGGTGCGTCCCCAGCTTTACCCAGGTTCCCCACAGCCCAACCGACCCCCTTGGTGTGACGCCTTTCACTCGACTCAGCTACGGTCCACGTTTCGTTGCCGAACAGTGGACAGGGCTGTGGAGAAGCTGTGGGAAAGACACCCGCGCCTGTGGGCCGCCCGTGGACAACATCGATCACGCCCTGTGGACGAAAAATCTGTCCACAGGCTGTGGAGGACGGTCGCGCACAATTCCACAGGCGGTTGACCTGGCCTGATGGTATTGCGGCCGGTCCGCCTGTGGAGACGAACTGGACAACTTCGCGGTCCCCAGGCTGTGGACGGCAGATCGGCGCCAAATCTGTGGAGAAGCCCGTTCCGCCGGGATCTGTTCGAACAGCGGCCGCACCGGACGACGAAGGGCGCCCGGGGACGAGGTCCCCGGGCGCCCTTCGCGCGGTCCGTTCAACGATGTCTCAGCGCTTCGTCTCAGCCGTTCTTGATGCGGTTGGTGAGTTCCGTCACCTGGTTGTAGATGGAGCGCCGCTCGGCCATCAGCGCCCGGATCTTCCGGTCGGCGTGCATCACCGTCGTATGGTCACGGCCGCCGAACTGCGCGCCGATCTTCGGCAGCGACAGGTCCGTCAGCTCCCGGCACAGATACATCGCGATCTGCCGGGCCGTCACCAGCACCCGGCTGCGTGACGAGCCGCACAGGTCGTCCACCGACAGACCGAAGTAGTCGGCGGTCGCCGCCATGATCGCCGGCGCGGTGATCTCGGGAGCCGCGTCCTCGCCGCCCGGGATCAGGTCCTTGAGCACGATCTCGGTCAGACCGAGATCCACCGGCTGCCGGTTGAGCGAGGCGAACGCCGTCACCCGGATCAGCGCGCCCTCCAGCTCACGGATGTTGCGTGAGATACGGGAGGCGATGAACTCCAGCACCTCGGGCGGCGCGTTCAGCTGCTCCTGCACGGCCTTCTTACGGAGGATCGCGATCCGCGTCTCCAGCTCGGGCGGCTGCACATCGGTGGTCAGCCCCCACTCGAAGCGGTTGCGCAGCCGGTCCTCCAGCGTGATCAGCTGCTTGGGCGGCCGGTCCGAGGAGAGCACGATCTGCTTGTTCGCGTTGTGCAGGGTGTTGAACGTGTGGAAGAACTCCTCCTGCGTCGACTCCTTGCTCGCCAGGAACTGGATGTCGTCGACGAGCAGGATGTCGACATCGCGGTAGCGCTTGCGGAAGGTGTCGCCCTTGCCGTCACGGATGGAGTTGATGAACTCGTTGGTGAACTCCTCCGAGCTCACGTACCGCACCCGGGTGCCGGGGTAGAGGCTGCGCGCGTAGTGCCCGATGGCGTGCAGCAGATGCGTCTTGCCGAGGCCGGACTCCCCGTAGATGAAGAGCGGGTTGTACGCCTTGGCCGGCGCCTCGGCGACGGCGACGGCCGCCGCGTGCGCGAACCGGTTGGAAGCGCCGATGACGAAGGTGTCGAAGAGGTACTTCGGATTGAGCCGGGCGTGCGGCTCGCCGGGTCCCGGCGCCGGGGCGGGCTGCGCGCCCAGCGGTCCCGGCGCGCCGCGGTGCCTGCCGCCCTGGTGGCCGCCGTGCCGCGGCCCCTGGGGGTCCTGCAGGTCGTGCTGCTCGGGGCGCTGCTGCTCGTACGGGGAGCGGTCGGGTCCCTGCGGCTGGCGGTAGTCGTGCTGCGGCTGCTGCTGGTGCGCGGTGGCGTACGGATCGCGGTCCTGGTAGCCGCCGAGCCGCTGCTGCTGCCAGGAGAGGTCGTCCTGGGTGCGCGGCCAGGCGCCGGGATCGGGGCGCTGCTGCTGCTGGTAGTCCGGGTAGGCGGGACGCACGGACGGCATGCCGTCGTCGGACGGCCGGTGTCCGTAGGTGTCGTATCCGTCACTCTGCCGGGACTCGTCGTGCTGGGGGCCCTGGTAGCGGCGGGGCGGGGGCGGCGCCGGCGGGGACGGCTCGCCCGCCGAGTCGTCGACCGTGATCGCGATCCGGATGGGCCGGCCGCACTCATGGCTCAGGGTCTCGCTGATCAGCGGGGCCAGCCGGCCTTCGAGCACGCGCTTGCCCCATTCGTTGGGGACGGCGAGCAACGCGGTGTCGGCGACCAGTGCGAGCGGCTGGCAGCGTTCGATCCACTGCTTGTCCTTGGGCTCGACGCCCTGCTGGCCCTCTCTGAGGAGTTGCTCCAGCACTCGTGGCCACACTGCGGCAAGATCGGCAGGTACGTCAGCCACAGGGCACGCTCTCTCGCTGGTCCCACGAATGTGTGCTTCTCGGGACGTGATGGGAAGACCGGCAGGAAACGAGACCGGAGTTCAGCCACGGTAGTCAGGGCACTCACGTGGTTCAAGTTGTTGTCCACAGGCTGTGCATAGTGGGGGCCGGTGTCGGGCTGGTTTGACCGGATGGCGTAGCCGCGCGTACCGTGACCAGGTCGAGTTGTCGATGGCTGCTGCCGCCTGCCTCCGATGGGCAAAGGCCACGATCTGTGGTTATGAAGCGGTGCACTCGGGCGTAAACGCGAGCTGCTACTCGTGGGCGCACGGTGACAGCCAGGCGATGCCACGCCATCACACATCATTTTCTGGAGCCCCCGAGTGAGCAAGCGCACCTTCCAGCCGAACAACCGCCGTCGCGCCAAGACCCACGGGTTCCGGCTGCGGATGCGTACCCGTGCCGGCCGCGCGATTCTCGCCACCCGCCGTGGCAAGGGTCGCGCCCGTCTGTCCGCCTGATCGTCTACAGGTTATGACGTGCTGCCTACCGAGAATCGGCTGAGGCGGCGCGAGGACTTCGCGGCCGCGGTACGCCGAGGACGCAGAGCCGGACGACCGCTCCTGGTCGTCCACCTACGCAGCGGTTCACGGGACCCGCACGTGCCGGGGGAGAGTGCTTCCCCGACGCGTGCGGGTTTCGTCGTAAGCAAGGCTGTGGGAGGCGCGGTCGTCCGGACGCGGGTGAAGCGAAGGCTTCGCCATCTGATACGCGAACGACTGTCCGAGCTTGCCCCCGGTAGCCTGGTTGTCGTACGGGCGCTACCCGGAGCGGGTGACGCCGAATATGCACAGCTGGCCCGAGACCTGGACGCCGCTCTCCAGCGGTTGCTGGGAGGGGGCGCGCGATGAAGTACCCGCTGCTGGCTCTTATCAAGCTGTACCAGTGGACGATCAGCCCTTTGCTGGGTCCCGTCTGCCGGTATTACCCGTCGTGCTCGCACTACGGGTACACCGCCATCGATCGGCATGGCGCGGTGAAAGGCACGGCACTCACCGCTTGGCGCATCCTGCGGTGCAACCCGTGGTCGCCGGGCGGCGTGGACCATGTCCCGCCGCGCAGCCGACCGCGTTGGCACGAACTGCTGCGCAATGCGTGGCGCGGCAGTAAGGGCGGGCACTCCGCCGCTGGCGTGCCTTCCGGGGGATCGACCACCCCCGAAACCCCCAGTCCAGCCGCTGAGACCTCGTCCAATGCTCAAGGAGCCTGAATGTTCGACTCGATCGCCGGTCTCTTCAGTTTCATCACCACACCTGTGTCATGGGTCATCGTCCAGTTCCACACGCTGTACGGGGCGATCTTCGGCCCCGACACCGGGTGGGCCTGGGGGCTGTCCATCGTGTCCCTGGTGGTCCTGATCCGGATCTGTCTGGTCCCGCTTTTCGTGAAGCAGATCAAGTCGACCCGGAACATGCAGGTGCTCCAGCCAAAGATGAAGGCGATCCAGGAGCGCTACAAGAACGACAAACAGCGTCAGTCCGAAGAGATGATGAAGCTGTACAAGGAGACGGGTACCAACCCGCTCTCCTCGTGCTTGCCCATCCTGGCGCAGTCACCGTTCTTCTTCGCCCTGTATCACGTGCTTTCGTCCATCGCCAACGGCAAGCAGATGGGCGCGATCAACCAGTCGCAGCTCAACAGCGCCCGTGAGGCCCACATCTTCGGTGCTCCGCTGGCCGTGAAGTTCACCGACGGCGCCGACAAGGTCGCGTCGCTCGGCGCTTCGCAGACGGATGTGCGGATCGTCACCGCCGTCATGATCATTCTGATGTCGGCCTCCCAGTTCTACACACAGCGCCAGCTGATGACGAAGAACGTCGACCTCTCGGTGAAGACGCCGTACATGCAGCAGCAGAAGATGCTCATGTATGTCTTCCCCGTGATCTTCATGGTCATGGGTGTCAACTTCCCCGTCGGTGTCCTCGTCTACTGGCTGACCACCAACGTGTGGACCATGGGCCAGCAGATGTACGTGATCAGTCAGAACCCGACTCCCGGCAGCAAGGCCCAGGACGCGTTCCTCGAGCGGCTCCTCAAGGGCGTCACCGCCCACGGTGAGGTTCGCTCGCGCCGAAAGCGCACGATGGTCAAGGCGATCGTGGCCAAGGGTCCGGACCGCAACGACATCGAGCGCAAGTTCGTCACGAGCCTCGCGAAGGCCGGTTTCGCGGCTCAGCCCGACGGCAGCGTCGTCAAGAGCGACACCGTGGCGGCCGAGGCCGAGGCCAGTGCGGCCGCGGCCAGGCGCCAGCAGCCGAAGCGTCAGACGAAGGCCAAGCGGCAGGCAGCCGCCGCTCAGCCGGCGGGCACGGCCAAGGCGGCGGACGACAAGGCGTCCGACGACACGGCGACCCCGGCTCCCGAGGACGCCAAGCCCTCAGGTGGCGCCTCCAAGACCTCGCTGACCAAGCAGGACGAGCCGGCCAAGCAGGGCCAGGGCCAGTCGCAGAAGAACCAGTCACAAGCCACCAGGTCCAAGGCAGCGGGCAAGCCGGCCGCCGGATCCGGATCCGCACGCCAAGCCAAGTCGGGACAGCGCAAGGGCCAGCCACGGTCCAAGCACCCGTCCAAGAAGTAACGAAGGAGTCCATCCGTGACGGAAGGCACCATCTCCGCCGCCGCCGAGGGGGCCGACACCCTGACTCGACTGGAGCAGGAGGGGGAAATCGCGGCTGATTACCTTGAGGGCCTGCTCGATATCGCCGATCTCGACGGCGACATCGACATGGACGTCGAGGCGGACCGGGCTGCGGTCTCGATCATCAGTGACTCGGGCGGCCGGGATCTGCAGAAGCTCGTAGGACGTGACGGCGAGGTGCTGGAGGCGCTCCAGGAACTGACCCGGCTCGCCGTGCACCGGGAGACCGGGGACCGGAGCCGGCTGATGCTGGACATCGCCGGGTTCCGGGCGAAGAAGCGCACGGAACTCGCCGAGCTGGGCGCGAAGGCGGCCGACGAGGTCAAGTCCACCGGTGAGCCGGTGAAGCTGGACCCGATGACGCCCTTCGAGCGCAAGGTCGTGCATGACGCGGTCGCGGCCGCAGGGCTGCGCAGCGAGTCCGAGGGCGAAGAACCGCAGCGTTTCGTCGTGGTGCTGCCGGCCTGACCGGCCCATCCGTTTCGGCCCCGTCTGTTTCGCAGGCGGGGCCGAACTTTGTCAGCCTGATAGTCGGCCCTGATAGGCAGCCACCGAGCGGTGGTTCGGTATGGAAGGACGGTTCCCGTGACGGAGGCAGCAGAGCTTCCCCCTGCTCCGGACGAGGCACGGACTGTTTTCGGCGAGTTCTTCCCGGAGGCTGTGCGGTACGCGGAACTGCTCGCGGAGGCCGGGGTCAAGCGGGGGCTGATCGGCCCGCGTGAGGTGCCGCGGCTGTGGGAGCGGCATCTGCTGAACTGCGCGGTGCTCTCCGAGATCGTGCCGGACGATGTCATGGTCTGTGATGTCGGCTCGGGCGCGGGCCTGCCCGGCATTCCGCTGGCGCTGGTCCGGCGGGACCTCAAGATCACCCTGCTGGAACCGCTGCTGCGGCGGACGAACTTCCTCCAGGAAGTGGTGGAGCTGCTGGGCCTGGACCATGTCACGGTGGTGCGTGGACGGGCCGAGGAGGTCTTGGGGAAGCTGCCCCCGGTCCATGTGGTGACGGCGCGCGCGGTGGCCCCGCTGGACCGGCTGGCGGGCTGGGGAGTGCCACTGCTGCGGCCCTACGGGCAGATGCTGGCGCTCAAGGGCGACACGGCCGAGGAAGAGCTCAAGGGAGCGCGTTCCGCGCTGAGCAAGCTCGGTGTGGTGGAGAGTTCCGTACTGCGCGTCGGTGAGGGCATCGTCGATCCACTGGCCACCGTGGTGCGGGCGGAGGTCGGGGAGAGCCCTGGCGGAGTGCGGTTCGCCGCGAAAAGAGCCAAGGCCGCCCGGGTCGGGCGTGCGCGACGCCGCCGTTGAGCCGTACAGTCCGTAGTGCCTATCAGTGATGCTCCATACAAGCTGCCATACCTACGCATTGCGGAGTGTCGTGACGATCTGACCCAGCGGCCCGTGCATCGTGTTTCACGTGAAACGTCGCTCACTGCTGCAGGGCATCATCGGCCGTGGTCGCGCTGCCACACCGCGCGACCGAAAGTCCCTCGTAAGAGGTGCGAGGTTGTCCACAGAGGTGGATTCCTCCACAGAACCACGGGCCTCGCTGGTTCACGACCCCGAAAGCATGGCAGGCTCTGTTCATTGCGAGTCTGAAGTCGAGGAGAGTGAATCCTTGCGGTCCGACGCCAACATCGCGGGACCGATGGCCGATCCGGTCCCCGGTCCCCGCACCGAGTCGGTGGGGGAGGATGTTTCACGTGAAACACCGCCCCCGATGGACGACACCCCCATTGGCCGTGCTGCCCAACTGGCCGTGGAGGCACTCGGCCGCGCCGGCGAGGGGCTTCCACGTCCCGAACAGACGCGGGTCATGGTCGTTGCCAATCAGAAGGGCGGCGTAGGGAAGACCACCACCACGGTCAACCTCGCCGCTTCGCTCGCGCTGCACGGCGCGCGCGTCCTGGTGATCGACCTCGATCCACAGGGCAACGCCTCCACGGCACTCGGAATCGACCACCATTCCGAAGTCCCCTCGATCTATGACGTCCTGGTGGAGAGCCAGCCACTTTCCGAAGTGGTCCAGCCCGTCCCGGACGTCGAAGGCCTCTTCTGCGCCCCGGCAACCATCGATCTCGCCGGTGCGGAGATCGAACTGGTCTCGCTGGTGGCGCGGGAGAGTCGACTGCAGCGGGCCATCGAAGCGTATGAGCAGCCGTTGGACTACATCCTCATCGACTGCCCACCCTCGCTCGGCCTGTTGACGGTCAATGCGATGGTCGCCGGTGCGGAGGTGCTGATCCCCATCCAGTGCGAGTACTACGCGCTGGAGGGGCTGGGTCAGCTCCTGCGCAACGTCGACCTGGTGCGCGGGCATCTCAACCCCGCGCTGCATGTCTCCACCATCCTGCTCACCATGTACGACGGCAGGACCCGGCTCGCCTCGCAGGTGGCGGACGAGGTGCGCAGCCACTTCGGCAAAGAGGTGCTGCGCACGAGCATCCCTCGCTCCGTCCGGATCTCGGAGGCGCCGAGCTACGGTCAGACGGTGCTCACCTACGATCCGGGATCGAGCGGGTCGCTGTCGTATCTCGAAGCCGCCCGTGAGATCGCCCTACGCGGTGTCGGGGTGCACTATGACGTCCAGCAAGCCCACACAGGCCGCCAGACCAGCCAGCAGAGTATGTCGGAGGGGATCCAGTGAGTGAGCGACGTAGAGGATTGGGGCGTGGGCTCGGTGCGCTGATTCCCGCCGCTCCGCAGGAGCAGGTGCCCTCCCCCGGATCGGGCGGTGCTTCCTCCGGAGCGTCCCCGGTGCTGACGGCGGAGCGCGGGGTGGCCGCCGCGAAGGTGACCTCACTGCCGCAGGCCGCCAAGGCGCCGGACCTGGAGTCGAGCGCGCCGGAGCCGGAAGCGGCTCCTGAGCCCGAGGTGGCGGCGGGAGCCTTCTTCGCCGAGGTGCCGATCGACTCGATCACGCCCAACCCGCGTCAGCCGCGGGAGGTGTTCGACGAGGACGCGCTCCACGAGCTGGTCACCTCCATCAAGGAGGTCGGGCTCCTCCAGCCGGTCGTCGTCCGGCAAGTGGCGGCCGAGCGCTACGAACTCATCATGGGTGAGCGGCGCTGGCGGGCCTGCCGGGAGGCGGGGCTGGAGCGTATCCCGGCGATCGTCCGTGCCACGGACGACGAGAAGCTGCTGCTGGACGCGCTGCTGGAGAACCTGCACCGCGCCCAGCTGAATCCGCTGGAAGAGGCAGCCGCCTACGACCAGTTGCTCAAGGACTTCAACTGCACCCATGACCAGCTGGCCGACCGGATCGGGCGCTCGCGTCCTCAGGTCTCCAACACGCTGCGGCTGCTGCGGCTCTCTCCCCCGGTGCAACGCCGGGTGGCCGCCGGAGTCCTGTCGGCGGGTCATGCGCGGGCGCTGCTGTCGGTGGACGACTCCGAGGAGCAGGACCGGCTGGCGCACCGCATCGTCGCCGAGGGGCTTTCGGTGCGGGCGGTCGAGGAGATCGTGACGCTGATGGGGTCGCGCCCGCAGTCGGCGCCCAAGACGAAGGGGCCACGGGCCGGTGCCCGGCTGTCGCCGGCGCTGACGGATCTCGCCTCGCGGCTGTCCGACCGCTTCGAGACGCGGGTGAAGGTGGATCTGGGGCAGAAGAAGGGAAAGATCGTCGTCGAGTTCGCTTCGATAGACGATCTGGACCGGATCCTCGGCACCCTCGCCCCTGGTGAGGGACGGGTCCTGGACAAGGGACTTGCGGAGGAGAGCCCGGAGGAAGACGAGAGCTGACCAGCGCGCTCGGCCGAAGGGCGGGCTGTGTTCCGGGCTTACCGGAAGGCAGCCCGCCCTTTGCTGTCTCTCGGTGTGCCGGACATCTCTGGGTGGATACGATGCGTTCTGGTAGGACGCATCCACCTTGATACGGATGCGCCCGCGCCTGTGGCGCCGTTCGGACGAAGGAAGTGAGGAACAGCCTTCATGGGGCGTCGGCTCGCACCGCTCACGTTGGACAATCTCCCGGACCTGCCCAACCGCTGCCGTTCATGCGTCTTCTGGGAACTCGATCCGGTCAGTGGAGAGGCGGCCGTCAAAGCGGGCCGTCCCGAGGTGGAGAAGGAAGCCTGGATCTCCGCCGTGCTGCTGGAGTGGGGCTCCTGCGGCCGGGTCGTCTACGTGGACGACGTGCCGGTCGGGTTCGTGCTCTACGCGCCACCCGCCTATGTCCCCCGCGCCACGGCGTTTCCGACCAGTCCGCTCTCGCCCGACGCGGTCCAGCTGATGACCGCCTGGATCATGCCCGAGTATCAGGGCCAGGGGCTCGGGCGGGTCATGGTGCAGACCGTGGCCAAGGATCTGCTGCGCAGGGACTTCAAGGCCATCGAGGCGTTCGGTGACGCGCGGTGGACGGAGCCGGCCTGTGTGCTGCCCGCCGATCATCTGCTGGCCGTGGGCTTCAAGACGGTTCGCCCGCACCCGACGTACCCCCGGCTGAGGCTGGAGCTGCGGACCACGCTCTCCTGGAAGGAAGACGTGGAGCTGGCGTTGGACCGGCTGCTGGGCGCCGTACAGAAGGAACCGGTACTGAGGCCGCTGTGAGACAACCCGGCTGCGATACATGAGAAACGGGCCCGCCCCCTGATGGAGGGGCGGGCCCGTTTCACGTGAAACATCGAGCGTCGGCGGTGAACCTACTTACTCACCGATGAAGCTCTCCAGGTCGCGCACGAGAGCGGCCTTCGGCTTGGCGCCGACGATGGTCTTGGCGACCTCGCCGTTCTGGTAGACGTTCAGCGTCGGGATGGACATGACGCCGTACTTGGCTGCGGTGGCCGGGTTCTCGTCGATGTTGAGCTTGACGATCTGGATCTTGTCGCCGTGCTCAGCCGCGATGGCTTCGAGAGAGGGCGCGATCTGGCGGCACGGTCCGCACCACGCGGCCCAGAAGTCCACCAGTACGGGCTTGTCGCTCTTGAGGACGTCCTCTTCGAACGAGTCGTCGGTCACATGCTTCAGGTCGCCGGCCACGGCGGCCTCCTTCACTTTCGAGGGGTGATGGGTACAGCCGGTCAGACCGAAGCGGTCTTCTCCGGCTCGGCGGTCTTCTCGGTGTCGCTGAGCGCGGCAAGGAAGCGTTCGGCGTCGAGAGCGGCGGAGCAACCGGTGCCCGCAGCGGTGATCGCCTGGCGATAGGTGTGGTCGACGACATCGCCGGCGCCGAAGACGCCGGTGAGATTGGTCCGGGTCGACGGCGCGTCCACCTTCAGGTAGCCGTCGTTGTCGAGGTCGAGCTGACCCTTGAACAGTTCTGTCCGCGGGTCGTGGCCCACCGCGATGAACAGGCCGGTCACCGGGAGCGAGTAAGGCTCGCCGGTCACGGTGCTGCGCAGCGTCAGACCTGTCAGCTTCGGGTCGCCATGGATCTCCGCGACCTCGCTGTCCCAGGCGAACTTGATCTTCGGGTCGGCGAAGGCGCGGTCCTGCATGGTCTTGGAGGCCCGCAGGGTGTCACGGCGGTGGACGATCGTGACCGACTTGGCGAACCGGGAGAGGAAGGTTGCCTCCTCCATGGCCGTGTCGCCACCGCCGACCACGGCGATGTCCTGGTCCTTGAAGAAGAAGCCGTCACAGGTGGCACACCAGGAGACGCCACGTCCGGAGAGAGCGTCCTCGTTGGGCAGCCCGAGCTTGCGGTGCTGAGAGCCGGTCGTGACGATGACGGCCTTCGCGCGGTGCACGGTGCCGGCTGTGTCGGTCACCGTCTTGATCTCTCCGGTGAGGTCGACGGCGTTGATGTCGTCCGGAACAAGCTCCGCGCCGAAGCGCTCGGCCTGCGCGCGCATGTTGTCCATGAGATCGGGGCCCATGATGCCGTCCCGGAAGCCCGGGAAGTTCTCCACGTCGGTGGTGTTCATCAGCGCACCACCGGCGGTGACAGCACCCTCGAAGACCAGCGGCTTCAGCGACGCGCGCGCGGTGTACAGCGCGGCCGTGTACCCGGCGGGCCCGGAGCCGATGATGATCACATTACGGACGTCGCTCACGGGTTTTTTCCTCGTCTCTGCAGACTGCCTACTGCCTATCGGGGTCAGTTCCACGACTGTCACCCCAGGGAACGGATCCTACGGGTCTTACATTCCCGTGGTGCCACGGCTGCGCGGAAGTGTCGTCAGCCGCGCGGATAGACATGGGTCAGCAGCAGTTTCCCCTTGGCCGGCGGGGTGGCACTGACGCAGGACGCGTCAATCACATACGCCTGCACCTGAGCGCTGTCGGTCGGGTGCGGCAGGACCAGGAGATAGGCCTTTCGGCCCTCGTAGGTGCCCTGTTCGACGGCGAGGACGGCAGCGTTGCGGCCGGTGCCCTGCTCCACACAGGCCGGCACCACCGGTGCCTGCCCGAGCAGGGGCGAGTTGTCGCTCGCCGCACCGTTGCGATGCGTGCTGTCCGTGTGTTTGGCGGCGGGATTACCGGCCAGAAGTGCGTCCACCTGGCTACGCAGGAACGGATCGGAGAAATCCTTGGCGGCTGCCACGCTGCTCTTCGAAACCTGCGCGTCGGCGGCGCTGTTGTCGCTCGGCGCCTGCGCCGCCGCTCGCAGCAGCAACACGCTCACTCCGACGGCGGCGGTGCCGAAGACAGCTCCGAGGACGGCGTTGCGGCGCCGGCGGCGTACACCGGCGGAGCGGCCGGGGCCGGTCGCGGCCCGCGGATGGCCGGCGGGTGTGCGTGCCGGGGGAGATGTTTCACGTGAAACATGAGCGGCGGCGGCCTCGGGCGGGTCCGCCTGACGGAGTGCCTCGGCCGTGAGCGCGGCATCGATGCGCTCGGCGACATCGTCCGGCATCCGCGACGGTCCGGGGAGGGTGCCCAGCAGTCCTCTGATCTCTTCGAGGGAGGCGTGTACATCGGCGCAGAGCGCACAGCTGTCGAGGTGCTCGCGCACCTCGGCGGTGCGGGACGGTGAGAGCAGGCCGTCGGTGAGGTCGGAGATCTCCGAGACGTCGGGGTGCTGCTCTGTGTCGGCCGTGGATGTCATGTGCGCCCACCTCCTCCCTTCACCGCTGCTGGGTCACTCGGTCCTTTGGTGCCGTCGGGTGCCGGCGCCGGTGGTGGGACGGATGTCCCTGGCGTCCGGTTCCTTCCCCCACCGGGATCGCCGCTATCCGGGGCGTCCGCCCGCAGATGGCTGAGCATGGGCTGAAGTCTCGCCCGGCCCCGGGCGCAGCGGCTCTTGACCGTTCCCGTGGGCACGCCCAGCACCAGGGCGGCTTCGGCGACGGGGTAGCCCTGCATGTCCACGAGCACCAGGGCGGCCCGCTGGTCCACGGGGAGTTTGGCCAGCGCCGCCAGCAGCTCACGGTGGAGATCCTGCCGCTCGGCGGGCGCCTCTGCGGATTCATGGGGTTCGAGGAGCTGTTCCAGCCGCTCCGTGTCGTCCATGGGGGATGTCTTACGGGAGGACGCCTTGCGGACCCGGTCGAGGCAGGCGTTGACGGTGATGCGGTGCAGCCAGGTGGTCACGGCCGACTGGCCACGGAAGGTGTGGGCGGCGCGGAAGGCCGACACCAGCGCGTCCTGGACGGCGTCCGCCGCTTCCTCACGGTCCCCGAGTGTGCGTACGGCCACGGCCCAGAGCCGGTCGCGGTGGCGCCGTACCAGCTCACCGAAGGCGTCCGGGTCGCCCGCGACATGAGCGTCCAGGAGTTCCTGGTCGCCTGCGTCGGCGAGTGCGGCGTCGTCCAACGGTGAGCCCCCTCCCCTGGTCCGGTCAGCTGCTGACCTGGATCTCCGAGACCTTGCCCCGGTAGCCGCCGTCTCCGATCGGCGGAAGATCGGTCAGCCAGACCAGAACGTACCGCGTCGTGACCGCCTTGCCGGGCTTGAGGGCCACTTTCTCACCGGATCCCTCGGCAACTTTCGTGAAACCGTCCAGCCCGCCCGGTGCCTCCGCGGCTCCTGAGGGCGCTGCCCGCAGCTGCACCGCGGTGTCGCCGCCCAGGAAGGAGACGTCCACCGAGCCGACGCTCTGCGCCTTGCCGAGGTCCAGCACGATGCCGACGCCCGACTTGAGGCGTCCGAAGTCGTGGCTGAGGTAGCGGTCGGTCTCCCACGCGGTGGCGGGGTCGCGGTCGTAGCTGTTCTGTATCTGGTCGGGCTTCTCGGAGTGGTCCGAGCTGAGCGGGTCGAAGTCGTGGGCGCCGGTGATGGCGATCGGCTTGCCGTGCTCGACGACCTTGTCGTCTCCGTGCTCGTCGGTGGTCTTCGTCTTGGCCGGACCGTTGTCCGAGGACTCGTTGTGGTCGAGGAGACGGTCGGCGACCTGCCAGCTGCCGAGTCCCAGAGCGGTGATCAGGAGCGCCGAGACGATCCACTTGAGTGCCTTGCCGGTACGCCCCTGAAGCGGCGGCGGCGGGGCCACGATCGCCGGCGCGGGGGCGCCGTTGGCGGACTGCGGGAGGCCGTAGCTGCCCTGCTGATAGGTGGTGCGCTGGTAGTCGGGCGGCGCGGTGAACGTCGGCTCCGGCGGCCGGATGCGCGGCATCTCCGCCACAGCCTTGGCCAGTTCGTCCGGCGTGGTGCAGGGCGGCTCCTGACGGGACGCCGTGGCACCGTCGTTGATCAGCGCCCGCATGGCCAGCTCCGACAGGCCCCGGTGGATGCCGGCCCGCACCTGGTCGGGGGCGATGAGCCCGACGCCCTTGGGCAGTCCGGCCAGCCCGTACGCGTCCGTCTCGTACGGCCAGCGCTGGGTCAGCGCCGCGTAGAGGATCGCTCCGATGGCCTCGGTGTCGGTGCGCTGCGGACGGTCGGCGCTGATGCCGCGCAGCGCCGCGTTCACGGCGAGACCACGGATCCGGTACTGGCCGCTGGAGGTCCGCAGCACCGCACCCGGCGTCAGCCGCAGATGGGCGAGGCCCTCGCGGTGCGCGGCCGCCATGGCCTGGGAGACCTGGCTGACGAGTTGATAGGCGTCGTGCGCCTCCATCGGCCCTGCGGCGAGGAGCGCGGTGAGTTCGACGGCGTCCGGCAGCCACTCGTGGACGACGTAGACGAGGTCGTTCTCCTCGACGGCGTCGAGGACCTGGACGAAGCGAGGGTCACCGAGAAGCGCAGCCGAGCGGGCGGCGGCGAGTACGGAGCGGGCGCGCGGGTGGTCGGCCGGCAGGAGGTGGACGCCAACGGCGCGGCGCAGTTTCTCGTCGACCGCACGCCAACTGCTGAATCCGTCCAGACGGGTGACGCACTCCTCCAGGCGGTAGCGTCTGGCGAGCTTGTGGCCACTGTGCAGTTCGGGGGTGACGACGGTCGGCTCGGTGTTCTGCCCGCCCTTGTCCCCGCTCTTGTCCTCGGACTGCCCGGACTCCTCAGCAGTGTCCTGGGCTTCCGCCACACCGTCGGTCGTGGCCTTGTCCGCCTTGGCGGCCGGCGGTTCGTTCCCGCCGTTGTCGGCCACGTCGACGGACGCCGTGCTACGTTCCGCCACCGTCGCTCCTGCCTCCCCATCCGTTGCGCGCTGTTCAACAGCCAAGCCAATTGTGCCCACAGTCCAACGCTATGCACGACACACAGGGGCCGACGATGGTTGTGCTCGGCCGTCCCGGACTAGCGTCCCAGGCGTCCGCGCACCATGCCGACCATCGAGTTCATCTCCTCGATCCGCATTTTCTTCGCCGCGAGGAAGAAGACCCCCAACAGGACGACGCCGCCGAGAACCAGCGCCACGAGAGAGCCGAGGGCGCCCTCACCCACGCCGCCGAGGACGGCGTAGCCAATGGCACCAGCCGCGAGAGCCGCCGGGATGGACGCCAGGCAGAGCCGGGCGTACGTCCGCATGACGCGACCGCCGTCGAGGTCGCCGCCGAGGCGCTTGGCGAGCCGGTGCCAGGCGACACCGACGCCGACGGCGTAGGCGAGACCGTACGAGGCGGCCATTCCCACGACCGCCCAGCGGGCCGGCAGCACGACGTAACTGATCGCCGAAGCGGCCGCGTTGACCGCCGCGACGATGACCGTGTTGTAGAAGGGCGTCCGGGTGTCCTCGTAGGCGTAGAAGCCGCGCAGCACGACGTACTGCACGGAGTACGGGATCAGTCCGAGGCCGAACGCCATCAGGATGAAGCCCATGGACCGCGCCGACTCCAGGCCGCTGGAGGAGAAGAGCAGCGTGGACATCGGGACACCGAGCGCGAGGAACGCGAACGCGATGGGGACGATGGCGACGGCGGAGTTGCGCAGGCCCTGCGAGATGTCGTCGCGCACGGCCCCGGGGTCGCCGTCGGCCGCCGAGCGGGAGATACGGGGGAGCAGCGCGGCCATCACCGACACCGTGATTATGGCCTGCGGCATGCCCCAGATCAGCTGGGCGTTGCTGTAGGCCAGGATGCCCGTGCCGTCCTTGCCGGACGCCTTGCCCGCCGCCGTGGCGAGCTGGGTGACGATCAGCACGCCGGCCTGGTTGGCGAGCACGAAGAGGACGGTCCACTTGGCCAGCTTGACCGTCTTGCCGAGACCGTGGCCCTTCCAGTCGAACCGTGGACGGAACCGGAAACCGGCCTCCCGCAGATACGGAATCATCGCCAGCGCCTGCACCGTGAGTCCCAGGAGGGTGCCGACACCCAGCAGCCGCACACCGTCCGGCGGGATGGTCCGCACGCTCATGTTCGAGTCGGCGGCGGTGCCGTAGACCCAGATGAACAGACCGAACGTGGCGATCATGACGATGTTGTTGAGTACCGGCGTCCACATCATCGCGCCGAACTTCCCGCGCGCGTTGAGGATCTGACCCATCACCACATGGATGCCCATGAAGAAGATGGTCGGCAGGCAGTACCGGGCGAAGGTGACGGCGACGTTGTTGGCGGTCGGATCGCCGGCGATCGTGTCGGACATCAGCCGGATCAGCACGGGAGCGCCGAGTACGACGATGACGACGACGGCGCCGAGCGCCACCATCACCAGCGTCAGCAGCCGGTTCGCGTACGCCTCACCGCCGTCGTCGTCCTCCTTCATTGACCGCACGAGCTGTGGGACGAAGACGGAGTTGAGGCCGCCGCCGACGGTGAGGATGTAGATCATCGTCGGCAGGGTGTACGCCACGGTGAAGCTGTCACCGAGCAGTGCGGCGCCGAGCGCCGCGGTGATCACCAGGCTGCGGACGAATCCCGTCAGCCGCGACACCAGGGTGCCCGCCGCCATGACGGCGCTCGACTTCAGCAGACCCGACGCCTTGCCGCCGGAGCGGGCGGCCGGCGGCGCCGCCACCGGTACGGGGGCGGGTTCCGGCTCAGGCACTGCGGGCGGCTGCTGCCCCAGACCCTGCTGGTCGCGGTAGAGATGGGCGAAGGCGTCCTGCTGCGGTGCCTCGTCGCCCGCCCGGGAGACGAGTTCGTCGACACCCATGAACTGGGTGGTCTGCGGATCGTCCCCGTACGGCAGGTGCCGGGAGGGCCCCGCAGGTTCGGGCGGCGGTGGCTGCGCCCAGATCCGCGGGTCGGGGGCGTACTGCTGCGCCGGCGGCTGCTGGTAGAGCTGCTGCGGGTCCTGATACGTGGGCGCGGGCGGCGGCGGGGGGTGCGCGGCGCGGTCGTACAGCGCCCCGTTCACCGGGTCCTGTGCGGCGAGCTCCTGCGTCCAGTAGGGATCCTCCTGGTAGGCACCCTGGACGTACGGGTCCTGGGCGTACGGATCCTGGACGTAGGGGTCCTGAACGCGGGGATCGCGTCCCCGGGGGTCCTGGGGGGCATAGGGCTCCTGGGCAGGCGGCGAAGGCGCGCCCTGCCCTGCCGGATCGCCACCCGCGCCCTGTCCGCGTTCACCGTCGTACGGCGCGTTCATGGTTACCCCACCTCATCGTCCCCGGCCGACCGGCCACGACATCGCTCAACGGTCCACTTTCTCACCCGGGCCTGACGGTGCCGCGCTTTCCGGTCCGGTGTCCCCTGCCGGGTCACTCGGCTGCCCGGGTTCCGCTTCCTCGCCGTCACCGCCGTCACCCCCGTCGTCGGGTTCCGCGTCCTGCCCGGCGGCGGCCTTGCGGGCCGCCGCGCGCTTGCGCTGGCTGTACATCTTGACGCCAGCGAGGACGAGCAGCAGCACACCGCCCGCGATGACCAGCATCACGGTAGGCGTGATCTCGGAGACCTTGACCTGGAACTGCATGGCATTGCCGTACGGCCTGCCGTCCTCCGTGTACAGCTGGGCCGTGACCTGGACGGGCCCGTTGGCGTTCCCTGCGCCGGTGAACTTCACCGACTGGCTGTGCCCGCCCTCGACCGTGATCGGCTGTTCGGCGACGGCGTGGTCACCGTCCACCTTCAGACGGGTCGGCTGCGCCGAACTGAGCCGCAGCACCAGATGCTCGACGTCCTGCAGGAGCTGGTTCTGGACGGTCACCGGGATCGTCGCGCTGCGACCCGAGAGGGTCAGCACCGACTTCTGGATGAGCCGGACCTCGCTGGTGAGCCCCTGCAGATAGCTCTGCGTGGAGTCACGGTACCGCTGGGCCCCGATCGGGTTGCCGCGCCAGGACGTCGACATCGCCCGGTGCATGGCGTTGGCGAACGGCGCCTCGACCCGGTCGGGCGAGCTGAGGATGTCCTTGAACTTGGTGAGCTGGTCCTGGGTGTCCTTGAGCTTCTGGAACGCCTCGGTCGGCAGCTCCTGCTTGCTCAGCCGCTTCGGGTACCGGGACGCGCCGGGCACCTTGGTGTTGGCCTCGGTGTCCGGGGTGGCCGCTGCCGCGGCGGGCAGGTCCGACGGCTGGGTCCAGCGTTCGGGGTCGAGCCCGCGCAGTGCGCTCGCCAGCGCCTCCGCCTGGGCGATGCTCGGCATGCGCTGCGGGGCGACGACGACGCTGCGCTGCTTCTCCGGCTGCTGGAGCGTCAGGGCGAGCGTCTGGGCGAGGAACTTCTGTACGGCGAGCGTGGAGCTGTTCGCGCTCGTCATATTGCCCTCGAACGCCTTGGACAGCCGGGTGTCGGCGACGACCGCCGTCGTGCCCCCGCCGATCGGCCGCGCGGCCGACGGCGTGTACGGCAGGTTGTCCTCCAGGCTGTCGCCCCGGGTGATCACCTTGTGCGCTCCGGCCGAGGTGGCGACGTCGACGATCGACGGATCGATCGCACCGTCCACGGGCCAGGCGAAGTCGGTGGACGGCGTCACATGGAGGATCGTGTCCACGGTGGCCGTCGCCACCTCGGTGGCCGGCTGGAGATGGCTGAGGGTGCCTGAGACGTTCTTGCCGCGGTGGGCCAGCGACGCCAGGTCGGGGTCGGCGAACGGCAGCGCGACGACCTTGTGGCCCTGCACCGCCTTCTCCAGCGCGTCGAGCCACTGGTTGGCCACGGTCTGGTTCTTGCCGGCGACCGTGGTGTTGCCGCTCCTGACCCGGTAGTTACGGGTCATCGAGTCGACGGTCGCGAGCAGATCGGGGTCGATGACCCAGGTCACCGGAAGCTGATTGCCGAGGGAGACCATCTCCTGGAGCCGGCCGCCCGGCGCCAGCTCGGCGGCGAGATCGTCGTTGTCGAAGACCGCCGTCTGCTGTTCGTCCGAGCCGGTCTGCGCGGAGAGCGGCGTCGAGGCGATCAGCGGCCACATGGTGGTCAGCTGGGTCTTCTTCTCCGTGGTCTCCGGCTGCCAGGGCAGGAACGTGCGCTCAATGCCCAGCACCGTGTCGTACGGCACGTCGGAGGTCTGCCCGGACAGCGAGACACCGAGCTGGTAGACGCCGTCCTCGCCGAGGCCGAGCTGGCTGACCGGCACGGACAGCGAGAAGTCCTGGGGAGTACCCGAGGTGAGTTTGCCGAGCTTGACGGTGTACTTGCCGCCCAGCGGGGCGACGTCGATCGCCGCTTCGCCCGTGCGCTGCGCGGCGTCGTCGATCGCTGTCCGGCCGGACAGCCTCGGCCCGACCCGCAGATCGACCTCGGCTTCGGTGACGGCTCGCTTGCCCTTGTTGGTGACCGTGCCGGAGACGGTGAGGGTGTCGCCCTTCACGGGGGCGCTGGGCGACAGCGTGTCGAGCGCCACAGCGACCGTGCTGGATCCGCTCGCCTTCTCCGTCGTACCCGTGGCACTCCTGGCGTCCGCGGCATGCGCCTGGGGACCCATCGCGCCGACCAGCAGACCGGCCAGCAGGGGCGCTCCCGCGATCAGGGAAGCTGTACGTCGCAGCCGTCGGCGGGCACCGGTGTGGCCCGTCCCCTGAGAGTCTGCCGCCTCGGCCACGCGCTCGCCCGTCCCTCGTCATCGTCTGCTGCCGCTGGTTGTCGATTGGTGCGTCCACGCATGGTAACGATGTGCGCTGTGGCGAAGTGCTGGGGACTGCTCCACATGATCGGAAGAATCTCATGGACCGCGGCAAACCCTTGCACCGGAGGCCGACGGTAGCGAAAACGCGGCCAACGGCGAGTGCCGCGGCACGTACCCTTTTCTGTTGTGCCGACAGCCAACGAAGACAGCCCCAGTGCACTGAGCCAGGTGCAGCGCCGCGCGGTCAGCGAACTGCTGCGGGTGTCCCCCGTCGCCGACGACCTCGCCCGCAGGTTCCAGGAAGCCGGATTCAGCCTCGCCCTGGTCGGCGGATCGGTCAGGGATGCCCTTCTCGGCCGGCTCGGCAACGACCTGGACTTCACGACCGACGCCCGCCCCGACGATGTGCTGAAGATCGTCAGACCGTGGGCGGACTCGGTGTGGGAGGTCGGGATCGCCTTCGGCACGGTCGGCTGCCAGAAGAACGGCTACCAGATCGAGGTCACGACGTACCGGTCCGAGGCGTACGACCGCACGTCGCGCAAGCCCGAGGTGTCCTACGGCGACTCCATCGAGCAGGACCTCGTCCGCCGCGACTTCACCGTGAACGCGATGGCCGTCGCGCTGCCGCAGAAGGAGTTCGTCGACCCGCACGGCGGTCTTGAGGACCTTTCCGCGCGGGTGCTCCGTACGCCCGGCACCCCGGAGGAGTCCTTCTCCGACGATCCGCTGCGCATGCTCAGGGCGGCACGCTTCGCCGCGCAGCTGGACTTCGAGGTCGCCCCCGAGGTGGTCGCCGCCATGAAGGCGATGTCCGACCGTATCGAGATCGTCTCCGCCGAGCGGGTCCGCGACGAACTGAACAAGCTGCTGCTCTCCGCACAGCCCCGCAAGGGCCTGGCGCTGCTCGTCGACACCGGCCTCGCCGACCGCGTACTGCCCGAGCTGCCGGCGCTGCGGCTGGAGAGCGACGAGCACCACCGGCACAAGGATGTCTACGAGCACTCGCTGACCGTGCTGGAGCAGGCCATCGATCTGGAGGAGGACGGTCCCGACCTCGTGCTGCGGCTGGCCGCGCTGCTCCACGACATCGGCAAGCCCAGGACCCGGCGTTTCGAGTCGGACGGCCGGGTGTCCTTCCATCACCACGAGATGGTCGGCGCCAAGCTCACCAAGAAGCGGATGACCGCGCTCAAGTACTCCAACGAGATGGTCCGGGACGTCTCACGGCTGGTGGAGCTGCATCTGCGCTTCCACGGCTACGGGACCGGTGAGTGGACGGATTCGGCGGTACGGCGCTACGTACGCGACGCGGGCCCGCTGCTGACGCGACTGCACAAGCTGACCCGCTCGGACTGCACCACACGCAACAAGCGCAAGGCGGCAGCCCTCTCCCGCGCCTACGACGGCCTGGAGGACCGCATCGCCCAGTTGCAGGAGCAGGAGGAGCTGGACTCCATCAGGCCCGATCTGGACGGCAACGAGATCATGGGGATCCTGGGGGTCGGTCCTGGTCCGGCGATCGGCAAGGCTTACACGTTCCTGCTGGAGCTGCGGCTGGAGAACGGGCCGATGGAACGCGAAGCGGCTGTCGCGGCGCTCACGTCATGGTGGGCGGCGCAGAACTGAGCGACGTGGTCAGCGGAACCGTCAGTTTCGACGGGGGTCATGTTTCACGTGAAACATGACCCCCGTCGGTCATCGGGGCCGACGGTGTTTCACGTGAAACATTGGCGCCGCGTGCCAGCGACAGTGCCACCGCCGCGTAGAGGAAGGCGACCGCCACCACCAGCGGCACCGAGCGGCCGTCCGGCGGCAGAACCAGCGCGGCCACGGCCGCCGCTCCGACGAAGGCGACATTGAACAGCACGTCGTAGAGCGAGAACACCCGGCCACGGAAGGCGTCGTCGACCGAGGTCTGCACCACGGTGTCGGTGGCGATCTTCGCGCCCTGGGTGACCAGACCCAGAACGAACGCGGCGGCCAGCACCGGCCCCGGTGTGAAGGTGAGCCCCAGCGCCGGCACGAGCACGGCGGCCGAACCGGCGCACACCACCATCCAGCCGTACGGGCCGAGCCGCCCGGTCGCCCACGGCGTGATGACGGCGGCGACGAAGAAGCCCGCCCCGGAGACGGCCAGTGCCACCCCGAGCAGCGCCAGCCCCTCGGACTCCTGTGTTGTCCAGGCGTAGCGGCAGAGCATCAGCACCGTCACGGTCAGTGCTCCGTAGCAGAAGCGCAGGACCGTCATCGCGGCGAGCGAGCGGGCGGCGTCCCGCCGCTCGGCGAGATGGCGCAGCCCGGCGGTGAGCCCGCGCAGCGTGGAGGCGAGCGCGTCGGTCAGC
>NZ_JTIY01000001.1:2273562-2284662 GCF_000818175.1 Streptomyces sp. AcH 505 | reverse complement strand
GCCGCTCGGCGAGATGGCGCAGCCCGGCGGTGAGCCCGCGCAGCGTGGAGGCGAGCGCGTCGGTCAGCCGTGGCCGGTCAGGTACTCGGTCGGGACCCAGCAGTTCGCGGGCCATCAGGAGCGAGGTGAGTGCCGCACAGAGATAGAGGACAGAGCCCAGCAGGACGACGCCGGCGTCGGAGTCGACGACCGTCAGCCGGAAGACGAAGGCGAGCCCGCCGCCCAGCGTCGCGGCGAGGGTGCCGGCGGTCGGGGAGAGCGAGTTGGCGACGACGAGCTGCTCGGCGCCGGTCACATGCGGCAGGGCGGCCGACAGCCCGGAGAGCACGAACCGGTTGACCGCTGTCACGGACAGCGCGGAGACGTAGAAGAGCCAGTCCGGGACGGAGGCCACGACGAGGACGGCCGTGCAGCCGGCCAGCACGGCCCGCAGGAGGTTGCCGAAGAGAAACACCTGCCGGCGCTGCCAGCGGTCCAGCAGGACTCCGGCGAACGGGCCGATCAGTGAGTACGGCAGCAGCAGGACCGCCATGGCCGAGGCGATGGCGGCGGGCGAGGTCTGTTTCTCGGGGGAGAAGACGACGTACGTGGCCAGCGCCACCTGGAAGACCCCGTCGGCGGCCTGCGACAGCAGCCGGACCGCCAGCAGGCGGCGGAAATCGGGCAGGCGCAGGAGTACGCGCAGATCACCTACGACGGGCATGTGGATCAGCGTCACACATATCCGTGAGGCACGTACGAGAAGGGTCCCCGGGCGGGCAGCCCGGGGACCCTTCTCATGGACGCTGTGGAGCGGTGATTCAGCGCTCGACGTCGCCGCGGATGAACTTCTCGACGTTCTCGCGGGCCTCGTCGTCGTAGTACTGGACCGGCGGGGACTTCATGAAGTACGAGGACGCGGAGAGGATCGGGCCGCCGATGCCGCGGTCCTTGGCGATCTTCGCAGCGCGCACGGCGTCGATGATGACACCGGCGGAGTTCGGGGAGTCCCAGACCTCCAGCTTGTACTCCAGGTTCAGCGGGACGTCGCCGAACGCGCGGCCCTCAAGGCGGACGTACGCCCACTTGCGGTCGTCCAGCCAGGCCACGTAGTCCGAAGGACCGATGTGGACGTTGTCGGCGCCCAGGTCACGGTCACGGATCTGCGAGGTGACGGCCTGCGTCTTGGAGATCTTCTTGGACTCGAGACGCTCGCGCTCAAGCATGTTCTTGAAGTCCATGTTGCCGCCGACGTTCAGCTGCATCGTGCGCTCCAGGACCACGCCGCGGTCCTCGAAGAGCTTCGCCATGACGCGGTGCGTGATGGTCGCGCCGACCTGGGACTTGATGTCGTCGCCGACGATCGGGACACCGGCCTCGGTGAACTTGTCCGCCCACTCCTTCGTGCCGGCGATGAAGACCGGGAGGGCGTTGACGAAGGCGACCTTGGCGTCGATGGCGCACTGCGCGTAGTACTTCGCAGCGGACTCCGAACCGACCGGCAGGTAGCAGACCAGCACGTCGACCTGACGGTCCTTGAGGGTCTGGACGATGTCGACCGGAGCCTCGTCGGACTCCTCGATGGTCTCGCGGTAGTACTTGCCCAGACCGTCAAGGGTGTGGCCGCGCTGGACGGTGAGGCCCGTCGACGGCACGTCACAGATCTTGATGGTGTTGTTCTCACTGGCACCGATGGCGTCAGCGAGGTCGAGACCGACCTTCTTCGCGTCGACGTCGAAGGCGGCCACGAACTCGACGTCCCGCACGTGGTAGTCGCCGAACTGGACGTGCATCAGACCCGGCACCTTGCCCGCCGGGTCAGCGTCCTTGTAGTACTCGACGCCTTGAACCAGCGAGGAGGCGCAGTTCCCCACGCCGACGATGGCTACGCGAACCGAACCCATTCCTGTTGCTCCCTGTGTGTTCTCGGTGTTTCTGCTGAGGCCCGACGGAAATGCGGGCCTCACTTGGCGGTGTCGGCGGACGGATCCGGTCCGGGATGCCGCGGGGGCGTACCCCCGGCAGATGCGGCATCCCGGCTCCGGGGCAGGCCATCCGTTTCTCCCGGTGTGTGGTTCTCAGGTGTGTCTTCGTGCTGGGCGGCACCGGCCGGGTCGGATCGTCGCTGATCCCGCCCTGACCGCTCGCTCTCGATGAGCTCGTTCAGCCAGCGGACCTCGCGCTCCACGGACTCCATGCCGTGCCGCTGCAGCTCCAGCGTGTAGTCGTCCAGACGCTCGCGCGTCCGGGACAGGGAGGCGCTCATCTTTTCCAGACGCTCCTCCAGCCGGCTGCGGCGGCCTTCCAGCACCCGCATCCGTACTTCACGCTCCGTCTGGCCGAAGAAGGCGAAACGAGCGGCGAAGTGCTCGTCCTCCCAGGCGTCGGGCCCGGCACTCGAGAGCAGTTCCTCGAAGTGCTCCTTGCCTTCCGCCGTCAATCGGTAGACGATCTTGGCGCGCCGCCCCGCGAGTGACGCGGCGAGCGCGTCCTCCGGAGCACTGCCCGGTTCCTCGATCAACCAGCCGCTGGCGACCAGCGTCTTGAGACACGGATATAGGGTTCCGTAGCTGAACGCCCGGAAGATCCCCAGCGACGTGTTGAGCCGTTTGCGCAGCTCATAGCCGTGCATCGGGGATTCACGCAGCAGACCCAGGACGGCGAACTCAAGGATGCCAGAGCGTCTGCTCACCCCTCGCCTCCTTCGTCGTCCGGGACACTTATGCCGCGCTGATGTATCGACTCGATACATCAGGACGATAGAACGAAGTTGCAGTTGCGACAAGAGGGGACACGGTGAAGGCCGTCACATCGTCAATTCACAGCGAGCAACTTGCGTGGTTTGGGGTGAACTTCAGTACTGGGCGGGTTTTGACCGTGCGTAGTCTGTGCGGCATGCAGACCACCGGAGACCGCATGACGCCCGTGAGCGTCGGCTTACCGGACGCATGGCGGATGAGCGCCCAGGACGCCTCATCCGTATTCAGGTCGGGGGGACCGGAACTCAACTGCCGCTTCCAGGCGTTCGCGCCTGCCCGAGGAGTAGTCGTTCGATGAGCGAGCACCGTCGTAAACCGCCACAGCAGCCACAGGGTGGCGGACGTGCCGCGGCCAGGCGTGCAGCACCGCAGCCTTCCGGCCGCCGCGCAGCCCCGTCCCGAGGAGCCGAACCGGCTGCCTCGGCCTCTGTTCCGCACGAGGAGGACGCCCGCACCTACGGTGGCCGGGCCGAGGCCAGGCGCGCCCAGCGTGGCGGCCGCAGGCGTGCGGCTGAGACCGGTCCAGGACGATCGGCCGGCGCAGGCCGCAGCCGCGGTCCTTCGAAGAAGCGGCTGATCGACTACCCGCGCTACGACAAGTACGGGTGGCGCCGCTGGATGCCGTCGTGGAAGCTCACCAGCGGTCTCGTCATCGGCTTCGTCGGCTCGCTCATGGCCGCGGGCACCATCGCGTACGCCATGGTCGGCGTCCCGAACCCCAGCCTCGCCTCCCAGGCGCAGAACAACGTCTACTACTGGGACGACAACACGCCGATGGTCTCCACCGGCGGTGAGGTCAACCGGCAGGTCATCGGGATCGACCAGATCCCGAAGGCGATGCAGAACGCGGTCGTCTCCGCCGAGAACAAGACCTTCTGGGACGACTCGGGCGTCGACCCGATGGGTATCGCCCGCGCCTTCGTCAACATGGCCAAGGGCGGCCAGACCCAGGGTGGCTCGACCATCACCCAGCAGTACGTGAAGAACGCCCGCCTCGGTGACCAGAGCCAGACGATCAGCCGCAAGATGAAGGAACTCTTCATCTCGATCAAGGTCGGCACCGACATGGAGAAGCCCGACATCCTCGCGGGCTACCTGAACACCTCGTACTACGGACGCGGCGCCTACGGCATCCAGGCCGCCGCCCGCACGTACTACGGCATCGACGCCAAGAACCTGAATCCGAGCCAGTGCGCCTTCCTGGCCACGCTCCTCAAGGGCGCGACCTACTTCGACCCGGCCGGCGCCCCGGAGATCGACCCGGCGGCGACCCGCGAGGCGAACACCGCCGCCGCCAAGGACCGCTGGAACTGGATCCTCGGCGAGATGGTCAAGGACAAGCACCTCAGCGCCGCCGAACGGGCCAAGTACCCGACCTTCCCGATGCCCGATCCGCCGAAGAAGAACGCCCAGCTGGGCGGTCAGACCGGCTACCTGGTGGACCTGGCCAAGGCGAACTTCGTCAACAACAACACCCAGGGCATCACGGAGAAGGACCTCACCCACGGCGGCTACGAGATCCACACGACCTTCAACAAGAAGAAGGTCCAGGAACTGACCAAGGCCGTCACCAAGGTCTACGACGAGAACATCGACCCGAAGAAGCGCCCCAAGACCGACACCCATGTCGAGTTCGGCGGCGCCTCGGTCGACCCGGAGACGGGCAAGATCGTCGCGATCTACGGCGGCCAGGACGCCACCAAGCACTTCACCGACAACGCCGACCAGACCGGTGCCCAGGTCGGTTCGACCTTCAAGCCGTTCGTGCTGGCGGCAGCGATGACCGACGGCGTCAGGGATCCCAAGCTCGGCGCGGAGCAGGGGGTGGACTCGCGCATCCTCGTCTCGCCCGACAAGAGCCGCTACAGCGGCAAGAACAAGCTGAAGATCAAGAACTACGACGGCTCGATCTGGCACAACGAGGAGGGCAAGGAGTGGCTGCAGACCAACGACGGCAACGACAGCTTCGGCCCGATCAGCCTGCGTGAGGCCATGCGGGAGTCGGTCAACTCCCCGTACGTCCAGCTCGGCATGGACATCGGCATCCCCCAGGTCAGGCAGTCCGCGGTCGACGCGGGGCTGCTGAAGTCGTCCCTGTCGCGCAGCGACGTGCCGTCCTTCTCCATCGGTATCTCCGACCCCAGCGCCATCCGCATGGCGGGCGCCTACTCCACCTTCGCCGCGCACGGTGAGCAGCGTGACCCGTACTCGGTGACCGAGGTGCAGCACGGCGGCAAGGTCGTCTACAAGCACGAGGACAAGGCGAAGCGGGCCTACTCGACGCAGGTCGCCGACAACGTCACCGACGTCCTACGGACCGTGGTCGACAAGGGCACCGGTACGAACGCGCAGCTCAAGGGGCGCCAGGTGGCCGGCAAGACCGGTACGACCGACGGCAACAAGTCCGCCTGGTTCGTCGGCTACACCCCGCAGCTGTCGACCGCGATCTCCATGTACCGCCTCGACGACAACGCCGACGCCAAGGACCGCAAGTTCCTGGAGATGTACGGCACGGGCAACCAGGCGAAGATCCACGGTGCCTCGTTCCCGTCGGAGATCTTCCACGACTACATGGAAGGCGCGCTGAAGGGGGAAGAGGCCCTCACCTTCCCGAAGCCCGAGCCGATCGGCTCGGCGGTCTTCGGCGGCGGTGCCAGCAGCCCGAAGCCCACGCCCACCGAGACACCGTCCGAGACGCCCTCCGAGACACCGTCGGAGACGACGCAGGCACCCCCCTCGTCGTCCCAGGCCCCGCCGCCGTCCAGCCCGAGCTGCGACAAGTTCTTCGGCTGCGCCGACCAGGGCGGCGCGAACCAGGGCGGCGACAACGGCGGGAACGGCGGCGAAGGAACCCCGACGACCACACCGCCGGGCGGCGACCAGGGCGGAACGGACCAGGGAGGCGGCCAGAACACCGGGAATCCGGACGGCGGAGGCCAGGACGACGGAGGCTTCTTCGGCGGCCCAGGCGGCTGACAGGCCGCTCTGCACCGTGTTCCTCCAGGGCCGCCGCACCAAGCGCGTACAGACCTTGTACGCCTCGGTGCGGCGGCCCTCGCCATGCGCACAGCGGCGTACGGCAGGATGTCCAGCATGCCGAGCGCAGAAGAGACAACCGTGCACCAGGACCAGTCGGTCGTAGCGCCCACCCGGCGTGACAGCGTCGCCGCTGCGGGCAGCGAACTGATCGGCGGCCCGGTCGGCCGCTGGGCCTGGCTCGGCAGCAGCCGGCTCACCCCCGTACGCGTCGTCGCGCTGGTGGCGCTCGGCATGTTCGCGCTCGGCCTGGCGCAGAAGATGCCCTGCTACGACTGGGCGTGGTTCCGCGGCACCAGCTCGCAGTACACCCACGCCTGCTACTCCGACATCCCGCACCTCTACCTCGGGCGCGGCTTCGCGGACGGCCGGATTCCGTACTTCGACCAGCTCAGCGGCGACATGGACTACCTGGAGTACCCCGTACTCACCGGACTGTTCATGCAGGTCGCCTCCTGGTTCACGCCGAGCGGCGGCACGCTCATACACCGCGAGCAGGTGTACTGGCTGGTCAACGCCGGCATGCTGACGGTCTGCGCGGCGGTCATCGCCGTCTGCACAGCGCGCACCCACCGCCGCCGCCCCTGGGACGCCCTCCTGGTCGCGCTCGCGCCCGCCTTCGTGCTCACCGCCACCATCAACTGGGACCTGCTGGCCGTCGCCCTCACAGCGGCGGCCATGCTCATGTGGTCACGCGGCAGGAACCTGGCCTTCGGCATCCTCATCGGGCTCGCCACGGCGGCCAAGCTCTACCCCGTCCTGCTGCTGGGGCCGCTGCTCGTGCTGTGCTGGCGGGCCGGCAAGTACCGCGCGTACGGGGCGGCGGTGCTCGGCGCCGCCGGCGCCTGGCTCGTGGTCAACCTGCCGGTGATGCTGCTGGCACCCGAAGGGTGGAAGAAGTTCTACGCCTTCAGCCAGGAACGCCAGGTCGACTTCGGCTCCTTCTGGCTGATCATCACCCAGCGCACCGGCAGCGGCTTCAAGGTCGGCACCGTCAACACGTACGCGACGCTGCTGATGCTGCTCGCCTGCGCGGGCATCGGGGCGCTCGCCCTCATGGCGCCCCGCAGGCCCCGCTTCGCGCAGCTCGCCTTCCTGGTCGTCGCCGCCTTCATCCTCACCAACAAGGTCTACTCGCCGCAGTACGTACTGTGGCTGGTCCCCTTGGCGGCCCTGGCCAGGCCCCGCTGGCGCGACTTCCTGATCTGGCAGGCGTGCGAGGTCATGTACTACCTCGGCATCTGGATGTACCTCGCGTACACCAGCAGCGGCGACGCCCACAAGGGACTGCCCACCGAGGGCTACCAGCTCGCCATCGCCATCCATCTGGCCGGCACGCTCTACCTGTGCGCGCTGGTGGTGCGCGACGCGCTGCTGCCGGAGCGGGACGGCGTACGCACCGACGGCTCCGACGACCCGTCGGGCGGCGTACTCGACGGAGCGCCCGACGTGTTCGTCCTGGGCGACGCCGCCCGCCCCGGTCCACGGGAGGACAGGAGCGGGCCATGGACCGAGGTCGAATGGGGAAGGCCCTCCGAAGACGCCTGAGCGGCCGTCTGAGGGCCTCGGGGTCAGCGGTCGACGATCCGGTCGAACTGGGTCGTCGTGTGCCGCAGATGCGCCACCAGCTCGTCACCCACCCGGGGCTCCTCGGCGTCGGCCGGTACGAACAGGATGGACACCTGCATGTGCGGCGGCTCGGCGAACCAGCGCTGCTTGCCCGCCCACACGAACGGCGACAGATTGCGGTTGACCGTCGCGAGACCCGCCCGCGCCACACCCTTCGCACGGGGCATCACACCGTGCAGGGCCTTCGGGGCCTCCAGACCGACCCCGTGCGACGTGCCGCCCGCCACCACCACGAGCCAGCCGTCCGCGGCCGCCTTCTGCTGGCGGTAGCCGAACCGGTCGCCCTTGACCACCTTCGTGACGTCGAGGACGGCGCCGCGGTACTCCGTCGCCTCGTCGTCACCCAGCCACAGCCGGGTGCCGATACGCGCGCGGAACCGCGTCTGCGGGAACTGCTGCTGCAGCCGGGCCAGCTCCTCGGCGCGCAGATGGCTGACGAACATCGTGTGCAGGGGCAGCCGCGCGGCGCGCAGCCGGTCCATCCACCCGATGACCTCCTCCACCGCGTCGGAGCCGTCCGTACGGTCCAGCGGCAGGTGCAGGGCGAAGCCCTCCAGGCGTACGTCCTCAATGGCGGCGTGCAGCTGGCCGAGCTCCTCCTCCTTGACGCCGTGGCGCTTCATGGAGGACATGCACTCGATCACGACGCGGGCGCCCACCAGGGCGAACACCCCGTCCACCGAGGACACGGAACGGATGACCCGGTCGGGCAGCGGCACCGGTTCCTCGCCGCGCCGGAACGGCGTCAGTACCAGCAGGTCGCCGCTGAACCAGTCCTTGATACGGGCGGCCTCGTAGATGGTCCCGACGGCGAGCATGTCGGATTCGAAGCGGGTCGTCTCGTCGGAGAGCCGCTCGTGGCCGAAGCCGTAGCCGTTGCCCTTGCAGACCGGGACCAGCCCCGGGAACTGCTCGATGACCGACTTCTGGTGCGCCCGCCAGCGCGCGGTGTCGACGTAGAGGGAGAGCGCCATGCCGGTCCGGAACCTTTCTCGTGGCTGCGGTGTATGAAGGATATGAAGGGATGTGAGGGTCTTGGGGTCTTAACGGGAGACTCCCACGGATCAGCGCCTGGACATGTAGATGTCCAGGGCTTTGTGCAGCAGTTTGTTGAGGGGGAAGTCCCACTCCCCGATGTACTCGACGGCCTCGCCGCCGGTACCCACCTTGAACTGGATCAGACCGAAGAGGTGGTCGGTCTCGTCCAGCGAGTCGGAGATACCGCGCAGGTCGTAGACGGTCGCACCCATCGCGTAGGCGTCGCGCAGCATGCGCCACTGCATCGCGTTCGACGGCCGGACCTCGCGCTTGTGGTTGGCGGACGCGCCGTACGAGTACCAGACGTGGCCGCCGACGATCAGCATCGTCGCCGCGGCGACGTTCTCACCCTCGTGCCGGGCGAAGTAGAGCCGCATGCGGTTGGGGTCCTCGGTGTTCAGGACCGTCCACATGCGCTGGAAGTACGACAGGGGCCGCGGCCGGAAGTGGTCGCGCTCGGCGGTGATCTCGTACAGCCGCTGCCACTCACCGAGGTCCTCGAAGCCGCCCTGGACGACATCGACGCCGGCCTTCTCGGCCTTCTTGATGTTGCGCCGCCACAGCTGGTTGAAGCTCTTGAGGACGTCGTCGAGCGAGCGGTTGGCCAGCGGCACCTGGAAGACGTAGCGCGGCTGGACGTCGCCGAAGCCGGCGCCGCCGTCCTCGCCCTGCTGCCAGCCCATCTTCCGCAGCCGCTCCGACACCTCGAACGCGCGCGGCTCGATGTGCGTCGCCTCGACGTCACGCAGCCGCTTCACGTCCGGGTCCTGTATGCCCGACTTGATCGCGACGGAGTCCCAGCGGCGGATCACCACGGGCGGGCCCATCTTCACGGAGAAGGCACCCTGCTCCTTCAGATGCGCCAGCATCGGCTGCAGCCACTCGTCGAGGTGGGGGGCGTACCAGTTGATCACCGGGCCCTCGGGCAGGTACGCGAGATAGCGCTTGATCTTGGGCAGCTGGCGGTAGAGCACCAGGCCGGCGCCCACCAGCTGTCCGTTCTGGTCGAACCAGCCAAGGTTCTCGGAACGCCATTCCGTTTTGACATCAGCCCATGCCGGGACCTGGCAGTGACTCGCCGCGGGCAGGCTCTGGATGTACGCCAGATGCTGCTCTCGGCTGATGGTCCTCAGGGTCAGACTCATGCGGGGCGCTCCTCGGCAGGTGTGTCCCCATGGATACAGGGGCTCCGGCTCTCGCGCCGAAGCCTACTGCCCCCTCGGAGCGCCCAGACTGGCCGTGCGGCGGTGACGCCCTACTGGAAGAAGCCGCCGTGGGCCATACCGAGGAAGAACCCGATGGCGGAGGCGCCCAGACCCAGGATGACCAGGAACCTCTCGCGGGTCGTCACGGACACGTACTGGCCGTACGCGCCGGTCAGGATCCCGATGACGCCGACCACCGACGTCAGCAGATGCAGGTTGTGGAACCACGCCGTGGTGAAGGCGAGCACACCCAGCACCAGGGTGACCGCCACCAGGGTGTCCTGGAGCGGATGCACCTTGCCGTCGGTGGCGAAGAGGGAGCCTGCGGAATTCGATCGCATTGCCTGTGCCATGAGGCACCTCCTGGCGTTGCCGAACGACGGCGCACCTTAGCGCCGCACACACCCATACCTACCCCGATGCGTCCAGATTGCGTCCAGTAGCGCCCGGATTTCAACCGGGGGCCGCCCGACAGGTACTCTGTACGGTCTGCGGCGGTGTCTGCCCGAGCCAGTAAACGATCATCCCTCGAATCCCGAGCCTGATTGTCAGTGGCGGCGGATACCGTTGCTACGCATCACGACCCTCCTGCCACGGAACGACCGTGGCCGCCGAGTCCAAAGGAGGTGGGTTTTACATGCGTCACTACGAGGTGATGGTCATCCTCGACCCCGATCTCGAGGAGCGAGCAGTCTCCCCGCTGATCGAGAACTTCCTCTCCGTCGTCCGCGAGGGCAACGGAAAGGTCGAGAAGGTCGACACCTGGGGCCGTCGTCGTCTCTCCTACGAGATCAACAAGAAGCCCGAGGGCATCTACTCGGTCATCGATCTGCAGGCCGAGCCCGCGATCGTCAAGGAGCTCGACCGACAGATGAACCTGAACGAGTCGGTCCTCCGGACCAAGGTCCTCCGTCCCGAGACCCACTGAGCGTCTAGCTCAGCGGTCATCGGGTTCGAGTAGCAGCAGCAAGCAGCCAGAAGCAATCCCCGCCGAGAGGTTCACCCATGGCAGGCGAGACCGTCATCACGGTCGTCGGCAATCTCGTCGACGACCCCGAGCTGCGCTTCACCCCGTCCGGTGCGGCGGTCGCGAAGTTCCGCGTCGCGTCCACTCCCCGTATGTTCGACCGCCAGACCAATGAGTGGAAGGACGGCGAAAGCCTCTTCCTCACCTGCTCGGTCTGGCGTCAGGCAGCGGAGAACGTGGCCGAGTCGCTCCAGCGAGGCATGCGCGTCGTCGTGCAGGGCCGGCTGAAGCAGCGGTCCTACGAGGACCGCGAGGGCGTCAAGCGCACGGTCTACGAGCTGGATGTCGAGGAAGTCGGCCCCAGTCTCAAGAGCGCCACGGCCAAGGTCACCAAGACCACCGGCCGGGGCGGCCAGCAGGGCGGCGGCGGCAGCTGGGGCGGCGGTCCCAGCAGCGGCGGTCAGCAGGGCGGCGGCGGTGCACCCGC
>NZ_JTIY01000001.1:2245155-2273537 GCF_000818175.1 Streptomyces sp. AcH 505 | reverse complement strand
CGGCGGAGGCGGCGGAGGCGGCTGGGGCGGAAGCTCCGGCGGCTCAGGCGGCGGCTACTCGGACGAGCCCCCCTTCTAAAGGGCGGGGCCCGTACCCCCACTTCTTGATCACACAGGAGATACACCATGGCGAAACCGCCTGTGCGCAAGCCGAAGAAAAAGGTCTGCGCATTCTGCAAGGACAAGACCGTGTACGTGGACTACAAGGACACGAACATGCTGCGGAAGTTCATTTCCGACCGCGGCAAGATCCGTGCCCGTCGCGTCACCGGTAACTGCACGCAGCACCAGCGTGACGTCGCCACGGCAGTCAAGAACAGCCGTGAGATGGCGCTGCTGCCCTACACGTCCACCGCGCGATAAGGGAAGGGTGACCGAATCATGAAGATCATCCTCACCCACGAGGTCACCGGCCTCGGAGGCGCAGGCGACGTCGTCGACGTCAAGGACGGCTACGCCCGCAACTACCTCGTCCCGCGTGGCTTCGCCATCCGCTGGACCAAGGGCGGCGAGCAGGACGTGGCGCAGATCCGCCGCGCCCGCAAGATCCACGAGATCGCCACCATCGAGCAGGCCAACGAGATCAAGGCCCGCCTCGAAGGCGTGAAGGTCCGGCTGGCCGTTCGCTCCGGCGACGCCGGCCGCCTCTTCGGCTCCGTCACCCCGGCCGACCTCGCCTCGGCGATCAAGACCGCCGGTGGCCCCGAGGTCGACAAGCGTCGGATCGAGCTCGGTGCGCCGATCAAGACCCTGGGCTCGCACCAGGTGTCCGTGCGTCTGCACCCCGAGGTCGCTGCGAAGCTCGGCATCGAGGTCATCGCCGCGTAACGCCGCACACGATGAGAGCTCATCCCCGCCAGGGATGAGCTCTCGTTCTTTGGGCGCTGTTTCACGTGAAACAGCGCCCAAAGTCATGTGTGCGGCCGGCGGTCAGCGGCTGGCGCCGGTGACCAGCCAGCGGCCGGACCGGGTGCGCACCCACAGCGTGACCAGCCGGACGGCCATCATCAGCCCCATCGCCCACCAGAGCGCGGTGAGCCCGCCGCCGACCGTCGGGACCAGCAGGGCCACCGGCGCGAACACGGCCAGCGTCACCAGCATGGCCCGTGCGAGATACGGTCCGTCGCCCGCGCCCATCAGCACGCCGTCGAGGATGAACACGATCCCGGCGACCGGCTGCACCACCGCGACCACGAGCAGGGCGGGCAGCAGGGTGTCCCGAACCCCCTGGTCGCCGGTGAACAGCGGAATGAACAGCGGCCGCGCCGCCACGATCAGCACGCCGAGCAGGATCCCGGAGACCAGCCCCCACTGCACCATCCGCCGGCAGGCCTCGCGGGCGCCCTTGGTGTCGCCTGCGCCCAGATAGCGGCCGATGATGGCCTGTCCCGCGATGGCGATCGCGTCGAGCGCGAAGGCCGTCAGACTCCACAGCGACAGGATGATCTGGTGAGCGGCGATGTCGATGTCGCCCAGTCGGGCGGCGACCGCGGTGGCGATCATCAGTACCGCTCGCAGGGAGAGCGTACGGACCAGCAGCGGCACCCCGGCCTGGGCACTGGCCCGGATACCGGCGGCGTCGGGGCGCAGGGAAGCGCCGTGCCGGCGGGCTCCCCGGACGACTACGAACAGATAGACCGCGGCCATCGCGCACTGGGCGATGACCGTGCCCCAGGCGGAGCCCGCGATCCCGAGCCCGACGCCGTAGACGAGCACCAGATTGAGCACCGCGTTGGCGCCGAAGCCGCCGATCGCGACATAGAGCGGAGTCTTGGTGTCCTGCAGCCCGCGCAGCACACCGGTCGCGGCCAGTACCACCAGCATCGCGGGGATGCCGAGGCTGGAGATCCGCAGATAGGTGATGGCGGAGGGCGCCGCGGTGTCCGAGGCGCCGAACACCTCCACGAGCCAGGGCGCGCTCGGCAGAGTGCCGGCGATGACCACGGCGCCGAGCAGCAGCGCCAGCCAGATGCCGTCCATCCCCTGCCGGATGGCGGCCCGGAGGTCCCCGGCGCCGACGCGCCGGGCGACCGCCGCCGTCGTGGCGTAGGCGAGGAAGACGAAGATGCTCACCGCGGTGGTCAGCAGGGCCGCAGCGATGCCCAGTCCGGCGAGTTCGCGTGTCCCGAGATGGCCGACGATGGCGCTGTCGACCATCACGAAAAGAGGCTCGGCGACCAGCGCGCCGAAGGCGGGCAGGGCGAGCGCGACGATCTCGCGGTCGTGCCGTCGCCGACCGGTTCGGGACGGGGCGGGGGCCTGTGTCATGAACTCAATCTAATCTTCCACAGGTAAGAGACGCAATGCAGCTACGAGGCTTACTTGTGGACAGTGTGTGAGCACGCTTGTGCGTCGTTTGTTCTGATCTTGGTCCAGTCGGGAAAGTTTTTCTCCCCCACAGCCGGTGGACGGAAAAACACCAGGTCAGCATGGTTACGGTGGGATGGCTATGACTTTGTCCACAGTGCTGTCCCCCGGTCCGTGCACAGGTTCTCGGGAGTTCTCCACAGCATCTGGTCGTTCGCCCACAGGGCCTGTGGATAACCAGATTGGCTGACGGTGCAGACGGGCCTAACGTAGGCGAGCGTCCGACGCGCCCGAACCGGAGACGACCCTCTCGTTTTGTCAGTGTCGTGCCGTAGAAAGAGTGGCACGGCGAGGTCCGTTGAGCGGACATGAGGAGGTGGCCGGTGAGCATTCCCGAGCCGTTGGACGACCCCTGGACCGACGCCGGTCCCAGTGACCGACTGCCCGTGTCCCGGCAGCGGCGCGGTGACGGCCGAGGCCGCGAGGAGCAGCACGAGCGCGGCCATGACAGTCCCTCCTGGGACGGCGGATCTCCCGGCTTCGAGCGGGTCCCCCCGCAGGATCTCGACGCCGAACAGTCCGTGCTCGGCGGCATGCTGCTGTCCAAGGACGCCATCGCCGATGTCGTGGAGATCATCAAGGGCCACGACTTCTACCGGCCGGCGCACGAGACGGTGTTCACGGCCATCCTCGACCTGTACGCCAAGGGCGAGCCGGCCGACCCGATCACGGTGGCCGCCGAGCTGGTGAAGCGCGGTGAGATCACCCGGGTCGGCGGGGCGTCGTATCTGCACACGCTGGTCCAGTCCGTGCCGACGGCCGCCAACGCGTCGTACTACGCGGAGATCGTCCACGAGCGCGCGGTGCTCCGCCGGCTGGTCGAGGCCGGCACGAAGATCACGCAGATGGGATACGCGGCCGACGGCGACGTGGACGAGATCGTCAACTCCGCACAGGCCGAGATCTACGCCGTCACCGAGCAGCGGACCAGCGAGGACTATCTGCCGCTCGGCGACATCATGGAAGGCGCCCTCGACGAGATCGAGGCGATCGGTTCCCGCAGCGGTGAGATGACGGGTGTACCGACCGGCTTCACCGACTTCGACTCGCTGACGAACGGTCTGCACCCGGGCCAGATGATCGTCATCGCGGCCCGTCCCGCGATGGGTAAGTCCACGCTCGCGCTGGACTTCGCCCGGGCCGCCTCGATCAAGAACAACCTACCGAGCGTGATCTTCTCCCTGGAAATGGGGCGCAACGAGATCGCGATGCGTCTGCTCTCGGCCGAGGCCCGGGTGGCGCTGCATCACATGCGGTCGGGAACCATGACGGACGAGGACTGGACAAGACTGGCGCGCCGCATGCCGGACGTCTCCCAGGCCCCGCTGTACATCGACGATTCGCCGAACCTGTCGATGATGGAGATCCGCGCCAAGTGCCGCCGGCTGAAGCAGCGGAACGATCTGAAGCTGGTGGTCATCGACTACCTGCAGCTGATGCAGTCGGGCGGCTCGAAGCGGGCGGAGAGCCGCCAGCAAGAGGTCTCGGACATGTCGCGAAACCTGAAGCTGCTGGCCAAGGAGCTGGAACTGCCGGTGGTGGCGCTGTCGCAGCTGAACCGTGGCCCGGAACAGCGCACGGACAAGAAGCCGATGGTCTCGGACCTCCGAGAGTCGGGCTCCATCGAGCAGGACGCGGACATGGTGATCCTGCTGCACCGCGAGGACGCGTACGAGAAGGAATCCCCACGCGCGGGCGAGGCGGACCTGATCGTCGCCAAGCACCGTAACGGCCCGACGGCCACGATCACGGTGGCCTTCCAGGGCCACTACTCCCGCTTCGTGGACATGGCCCAGACCTGACAGGCGCGTGGGTGCTGCTGCTCAGCGCCTCGTCTCGTACCTGGTCAGGACCACGCCGCCGGGAAGGGTCCGCGTCTCCAGCAGGTTCAGGTTCACCCAGCCGTCCAGTGCGGTGAAGAACGGCGTGCCGCCGCCCACCAGGACCGGATGGGTGACGACCGCGTACTCGTCGACCAGCCCTGCGCGCATGGCCGCCCCGGCGAGCGTCGCACCGCCGATGGTCATCGGGCCGCCGTCCTCGGCCTTGAGCCGGGTGATCTCGGCGATGGCGTCGCCGGTGACCACGCGGGTGTTCCAGTCGACCTTGTCGACCGTCGAGGAGAACACCACCTTCGGCGTGTCCCGCCAGTTCCGCGCGAACTCGATCTGCGCCGGGGTGGCGCCCGGCTGCTGGTCGCCGGTCGGCCAGTAGGAGCTCATCGCCTCCCACAGCTTGCGCCCGTACAGCGCCAGCCCACTGGCCTGGTCGTGTTCGAGCCACCACTGGAACAGCTCGTCGCTCGGCGGTCCGCTCCAGCCGATGTCGTCGCCTGCCCCGGCGATGTAGCCGTCCAGGGACACGTTCATGCCGTAGATCAGTTTCCGCATGGCGCCAGCCTTCCGTCCGTGGATGTCCGGCGTATAGACCAGCGCGGCGCGGGAAACTCATCGGTGCCCGATCCGGCCTCGCCTGGTGGCCCCCATAATTATCGCAGCGCTGTTATATTAGCGCTGTGACATCTTCTGATCCCACGACGGTGCCCGATCCGTGGCATGCGTTGCACAAGATGCTGGCCGTAATGGATGCCGAGATCGAGCAGTTCTACGTCTCGCGGGGCATCGAGGGGGTGCGGCCGCGGTTTGCGTATCCGTTGATTCGCCTTGCCCATACCGGGCCGCTGACCATTCGTGAACTCGCCGAGTCCCTGGACCGGTCGCACTCCGCGATCAGCCAGACCGTCGCCGCCATGCGCAAGGAGGATCTGGTCACCTCCGCCCCCGGGCCGGACGCGCGGACGCGGCGGATCGAGTTGACCGAGCGGGGCCGGTCGTTGGTGCCGTTCCTTGAGGCCGAGTGGCGGGCCACTCACGCCACTGTGGCCGAGCTGGACGGTGAGGCGTCGTACGCGCTGACCGCCGTGGTCGGTGAGTTGTGGCGGGCGCTGGAGCAGCGGTCGATGCGGCAGCGGATTCTTGACCACCTCGACGAGCCGCCGGGATGAGGGGACGCGGTGCGTTCCTCGACACCCGGCCGCTGCACAGCAGCCGGCCGTTCCGGGACCTGTGGATCGGGACCTCGGCCGCCCAACTCGGCGGCCAGATAGCCAACGTGGCGGTGCTGGCCCAGGTCTGGGAGCTGACCGGCAGTCCGGTGGGCACCGGGGCCATCGGGCTCGCCACCGGGGTGCCGATGGTGCTGTTCGGGCTGCTGGGCGGCTCGCTGGCCGACGCGGTCGACCGCCGTACGATCGTGCGCGCCACCAGCGCGGGCCAGCTGCTTGCCGCCGCGGGGTTGTGTGCCCAGGCGCTGACGGACAACCGGAGCGTGCTGCTGCTGCTCGTCCTGGTGGCCCTGGAGACCGCCTTCGGCGCGCTCGGGGCGCCCGCCCGGCGTACGTTTCCGGTCCGGCTGCTGCCGGCCGACCAGGTGGCGTCCGGGCTCGCGCTGACCAACGTCTCCTTCCAGGCGGCCATGCTCGCGGGGCCCGCGCTGGCAGGCGTCATCATCGCCCGCTGGGACTTCTCCGCCGCCTATGCCGCACAGGCCCTCGCCGCAGTGGTCGCGATGCTCGCCGTGATCCGGCTCCCGGCCATGCGACCCGACGGCGGCGCCTCGGTGCCCGGGCGGCGGGCGGAGCGCGGCGGGTGGCGGATCATCCGGCACCGGCCCACGCTGTGGGGCTCGATGGCCACCGACCTGTCCGCCACGCTGCTCTCCATGCCGATCGCGCTCTTCCCTCTGGTCAACGAGGTCCGCTTCGACGGCAATCCGCAGACCCTCGGTCTGTTCCTCTCGGCCGTCGCGGTCGGTGGGATCACCGCAGGGCTGCTCTCCGGCACGGTGACCCGCCTGCGCCGGGCCGGCCAGGTCCAGCTGACCGCAGCGGTCGTCTGGGGCCTGTCGCTGGCCGGCTTCGGTCTGGCCGGGCCGCTCTGGGCGGCCCTCGGCTCTCTGGCGGTCGCAGGCGCCGCCGACACCGTGTCCGTGATCACCCGCAGCGCCCTGGTCCAGTTCGAGACCCCGGACGCGTACCGGGGACGGGTCTCCTCCGTGGAACATGTCATCGGCGTCGCGGGCCCCGACCTCGGCAACTTCCGTGGTGGCCTGCTCGCTTCGGTCACCTCGGCCTCCTTCTCGCTGGTCGCCGGCGGCCTGTCAGCCGTCCTGGCGGTCGGCGTCGTGGCCGCGACCAACTCCTCCCTCCGCGCCTACCGCACGCCGAGCCCGGCAGCACCGGCCACCGAGGCGGACACACAGCCGGACACGGAGTTGCCGGGGCTAAAAGACGTCGACCGGACCGGCTCCCCGGGATAGTTCTTGTCCATGACCTCACCTTTCGAAGAGCTGCTGCCCACCACCCGACGAGCCCTGCTGCACCGCGTCGCCGTCGCCCAGGCCGAGGGGCGCACGCCCTCGCTGGTCGCCGCGGTGGCCCGGTCGGGCCACCTGGTGTGGACCGGAGCGCGCAGCTGCGTGGACGGGCACGCGCCGGACGCCGACACCCAGTTCCGGATCGGTTCGATCACCAAGACGTTCACCGCTGTGCTGGTGGCGCGGCTGCGCGACGAGGGGCTGCTCGATTTCAACGACCCGCTGGAGAGGCATCTGCCGGGCACGCCGGTGGGTGAGGTCACCATCGCCCAACTGTTGAGCCATCAGGCAGGCCTGAGCGCCGAGTCGCCCGCGCCCTGGTGGGAGAGGACGCCGGGCACGCTGCGTCCCGCGCTCGCCGATGTGCTCGGTGAGGGTGCGCGTACGCACCCGGCGGGGCGGCTGCATCACTACTCCAACCCCGGCTTCACCGTGCTCGGTTCACTGGTCGAGCGGCTTCGCGGCGCCTCCTGGGAGGAGGTGCTGCGCGACGAGGTGCTGGCGCCGCTGGGCATGGACCGTACGACCGGACAGCCGGTCGCGCCGCACGCCGGCGGCTGGGCAGTACACCCCTGGGCCGATGTGATGCTGCCCGAACCGTCGGAGGATCTGGGGCTGATGGCACCGGCCGGCCAGCTCTGGTCGACGGCGGCCGACCTCTGCCGGTTCGCCGGTCTGCTCGCCCGGGGCGACGAGCGGCTGCTGAGCGAGTCGTCCGTACGGGAGCTGCGCACACCCGCTGTGGCACCGGAGGCCGGCGACTGGGACGGCGGCTACGGGCTGGGCGTACAGCTCGCCCGGCGCGGCGGGCGGTCCCTGTTCGGACACACCGGTTCACTGCCGGGCTTCCTGGCCTGTCTGTGGATCAGCGTCGAGGACGACGTCGCCGCCGTGACGCTCTCCAACGCGACCTCAGGGCCGGCCATCGGGGCGATCAACGCCGACCTCGTCGGGATCGTCGCCAATGCCGAGCCACGGCTTCCCGAACCGTGGCGCCCGATGCCGGAGTTCGATCCTGAGCTGCTGGCGCTGACCGGGCCCTGGTACTGGGGGACGAACTCCTACGGGCTGAAGCTGCTGGCCGACGGCGGCGTGGAGCTGCAACCGCTGCGCGGTACGGGCCGGGGCTCCCGGTTCGCCGCCGGGACGGGCGGTAGCTGGACCGGGCTCGACGGCTACTACACGGGGGAGACGCTGCGCGCCGTCCGACGACCGGACGGTTCGGTGAGCCATCTCGATCTCGGGTCGTTCGTCTTCACCCGGGAGCCGTACGAGCCGGCCGACGTGGTTCCCGGCGGGATGGACGCCGAGGGCTGGCGCGGGCTCCGGAGCTGAGACGGACGGGCTGTTTCACGTGAAACGTCGCCCCGGCCACCGCCCCGGTGGGCGGGGCGGTCCCTAGCCGAGACTCATCTTGAATCCGACGTGTGAGGCGGTGAAGCCCAGCCGCTCGTAGAAGCGGTGGGCATCGGTACGGCTGCTGTCGGAAGTCAGCTGGACCAGCTGGCAGCCCTGACGGCGGGACTCCTCGATCGCCCACTCGATCAGCCGGGTACCGAGACCGCTGCCGCGTTCGTCGGCGTGGATACGGACCGCCTCGATGATGGAGCGGACGGCGCCGCGCCGGGACAGCCCGGGGAGGACCGTGAGCTGGAGAGTGCCGATGACCTTGCCCTGGCGTTCGGCGACGACCAGATGCTGGTTCGGGTCGGCGGCGAGGCGCTCGTAGGCCGCGGCGTACGGGGTCAGGTCGTCGGGGGACTCCCGCTGTGCGCCGAGCGGGTCGTCGGCGAGCATGGCGACGACGGCCGGGATGTCGCCGGGGGTCGCGGGTCGTATGTCGAGATCGCTCATGATCCTCAGCCTAAGGCGAGCAGAGTCGGCTTCGGCGAGGCGGATCGGGCGGGGTGGATCGGGCGGGTTGGTCGCCGGGCTTATCCCGTGGCCAGGTTCAGGACCACGAACAGCCTGCTCCGGTCGCCCGGCAGGTCCGCGACACCGTAGGTCATGGCGGTACAGCCTTTGACGCTCTCCAGGCCACGCTCGTTGAGCCAGCCCAGCAGTTCCTGGTGACGGGCGTCGACGTCCAGACGGAGCGAGCGGCCCGTACCGTCGGCCAGCGCGGCGACGAGCGCCTTCGCTGTTTCGGTGTCTGGGGCGATCAGCGGGCCGATGACATCCGTGGCCGAGGTGGGCCAGCGGGCCGCGTATCCGGTGATCGTGGGGCCGTCGAACGCCACCTGGAGCTGGTCGGCGAAGGCGGGCAGCCGGGTGACGAGATGGGTCCGGTCGGCGCCGAACACCTCGGTGTCCAGCCGGACGAGCGCCGGCAGGTCGGCGCCGGTGGCCCGGCGGGTCCGTACGGGCTGGACCTGTCCGGTCGCCTCGGGGGACTGCCACTGGCCCCGCAGCGTCTCCGTGCGGCCGACGGTGGTGAAGCCGAGCTTCTCGTAGAGCGGCAGACCGAGGCTGGTGGCGTACAGGGAGAGCGGGGTCCCGTCGGCCGCTTCCCGTACGTGCGCCATCAGCCGTTGTGCCAGCCCCTGACGCGCGTGCTGTTCGGCGACGAGCAGCAGGCCGATCGCGGCGAGATCCGGTCCGTAGGACGTCAGCACGCAGCAGGCGGCGAGGCCCTTGCCATCGGGATCGTCGATGCCGTATCCCGTCCCCGCAGCGAGCAGGAGCCCCCATTTGCGTTCCTCGCGCGGCCACCCCCGGTTCTCGGCGAGATCGGCACATGACAGGAGATCGCCCATGGTCAGCGGCCGGATCGGGAGCGCGGCAAGCGGTGTCGACATGGGGTTCAGGCTGACGGAGTCAGTGATCGTTCGTCCACCGCTTTACCGGAAGTGGCCAGGATCCGCCGCGCGGCGACGTGCTGTTTCACGTGAAACACCGTGCCGAACAGCGCGTACTAATCTCGGCAGTCATGGGGAGCCAACGAAGACTGCATCTGTTCGACGTCGATGGCACGCTGATCCGGGGCTCGGCCGCCGCTGTGGAGATCTCGCGGCAGTTGGGGGTCAGCGCGGAGATCGACGAGCTGGAACGCCAGTTCCTCCAGCTGGGGCTGGCGCCCGACGAGTTCGCCGTACGGGCCAGGGAGCTGTGGTCGGAGCTGACCACGGAGCAGGTGGACGCCGCGTTCGCGGGGGCGCCGTGGCTGGCCGGGATCCGTGAGGTGTGGGCGGAGATCCGGGCCCAGGGGGACTACTGCGCGGTGATCTCGCTCGGTCCCGGCTTCTTCGTGGAGCGGCTGCTGGACTGGGGCGCGCACGCCGCGCACGGCTCGCGCTGGCCGGGGCTGCCGTTCACCGAGCCGATCGACCGGGCCGGCATCCTCAACCCGTCGGCCAAGGTGGAGATCGCGGGACGGCTGTGCACCGAGTTCGGCGTGGGGCTGGCCGACTGTGTGGCTTTCGGGGACTCCATGTCGGACGCCGAGGTCTTCCGTGTGGTGGACACGGCGGTGGCGGTGAACGCGGATCACCATCTGGCGGGGCTGGCCACGCACACCTACACCGGCGGTGATCTGCGCGAGGCCTACGCGCTGGTGCGCTCCGCTGGCGCTTAGCGCGGGCCGCGTCAGCCGAGGTCGGGGGCGTGCATGGCGCGTACGCCCTCGATGTTGCCGTCCAGATAGTGACGCAGTGACAGCGGTACGAGGTGGACGCCGGCGATGCCGACCCGGCTGAACGGGACGCGGACGATCTCGTACTCGCCGCACGGCTCGTCGATTTCCGGGCCGTGCCGCAGCGAGGGGTCCATCGACTCCAGCCGGCAGACGAAGAAATGCTGCACCTTGACGCCGGTGACGCCCGCCGCCGCGATGTGCTCCACGGTGTCCACGAAGCAGGGCACCACGTCGGTGATCTTGGCGCCCAGTTCCTCGTCGACCTCACGGTGGAGCGCGTCGACGACAGTGGCGTCCGAGTCCTCGACGCCGCCACCTGGGGTGATCCAGTACGGCGTGACGCCGGGCTTGGTGCGTTTGATCAGGATCAGGTCGTCGCCGTCGAGCAGGAGGGCGCGTGCGGTGCGCTTGACCACGGGCCGTTCGGTCATGGGAAGAGATTGGCCCGAGATCCGGGTTCTGAAACTCCCTGACGGCGTGCCGTCACCAGTCCACCGCCGCGCGCAGCAGCCATTCGTAGGCCTGCGCCACCGGGGGCAGGGCGAGGGTGCCGGTGCGGGCGACGAGGAAATACGTGCGCAGCGGCGGTACGGGCGGGTCGAGGAGCGCGACCACTTCGCCGCGTTCCAGGGCGCCTTGGCACAGATAGCGGGGCAGGACGGCGAGTCCGGCCCCGGCGGCTGCGCACTCCAGGACGGCGCGCAGATCGGGGACGATCACGGCGCCCGCTGCGGCCGGCTTGGAGTCGAACACCGCTGTCCGTAGCGGGAGACGAGCGGCAGCGACTCGTGCACTTCGACGACCGGGAGCTGTTCCAGGACGAGATGGCCGTCGCGCAGCACGCTGTGGCCGAGCCGGGCCGCCCAGCGCGGGGCGGCGATCAGCACATGCTCCTCGTCGCAGAGCGGAGTCGCCGTGAGCGGTCCGCGGTGCGGGCGGGCCGTGGCGATGGCCAGATCATGATGTCCGGCGGCGAGGCTCTCCAGCGTCTGCTCGGCATTGTCGAAGAACGAGGCACGCAGGGCGAGCCCCTGCGTGGTGAGCGGGGTGAGCGCGGGCAGGGCGCGCAGCGAGGTGAACTCCGGCGGCCCCGCGAGATGCAGGGTGCCGGTGGTGCCGGACTCCCCGGTGAGCCCTGATCCGGCGATCTCGATGAGGGCGTCGAGATGGGGCGCCGCCCGGTGGGCGAGTTCGTCGCCGATGGTGGTGGGCGTCACTCCACGGGCCTGCCGCAGGAAGAGCGGGCGGCCCAGTTGCCGTTCGAGGGTCCGGATCTGGCCGGTCACGGCCGGCTGGGAGAGGCCGAGCAGCGCGGCGGCGCGGGTGAAGGAGCCGGCCCGGTGCACGGTGAGAAAGGTGCGCAGCAGTGCCAGGTCCATGCCCAGCACTATAAATATGTCGATAGGCACCTGTCGCTACGGTGATTGGACACTGACGCAGAGTCAACTAGCCTTGGTCAGGTGGTCCCTGCGCCGCTGCGCGGGATCCCCGGACGGTCCGAGCCATGAGGGGGGAGGCTCGGACCGTCCGGCATGTGCGGCAGGCTCCGTACCGGCGCGCACGCGTACCGGGTCAGTCCTGGGGCTTGTCCAGCTGGTCCAGTGAGCGCAGTACGTCGGCGATGAGGTCTTCCGGGTCCTCGGCGCCGACGGAGAAGCGGATGAAGCCGTCCGGCACGGCGTCCCCGCCCCACCTGCCGCGCCGTTCGGCCGTGGAGCGCACGCCGCCGAAGCTGGTGGCGTTGTCGACCAGCCGGAGCCTGTTCAGGAAGCGCTCGGCCCGTTCCTCGTCGGGCAGTACGAACGAGACCACGGAGCCGAAGCGCCGCATCTGCAGGGACGCGATGCGGTGGGAGGGGTCGTCGGGCAGTCCGGGGTAGCGCAGCCCGGTCACCTCGGGGCGTTCGGCCAGGGCCTCGGCCAGGACGAGCGCGGTGCCGCACTGGCGCTCGACACGCAGCTGGAGGGTGGCGAGCGAGCGGTGCGCCAGCCAGGCCTCCATGGGGCCGGGAATGGCGCCGACGGTCTTGCGCCAGTCGCGTACGGCGGTGGCGAGTTCGAGGTCGGTGCAGGTCACATGGCCGAGCAGGATGTCGCCGTGGCCGGTCATGCCCTTGGTGTCGCTGGCCACCGAGAAGTCGGCGCCGAGTTCGAGCGGGCGCTGGCCGAGCGGCGTGGCGAGGGTGTTGTCCACGGCGACCAGCGCGCCCGCCTCATGGGCGGCCGCCACCAGCCGCCGGATGTCGCAGACGTCGAGCCCGGGGTTGGAGGGGGATTCGATCCACAGGAGCCGGGCGCCGTCGAGGACCCGCAGCTGGGCGTCGCCGCCCGTGGGCGCTGTCCGTACCTCCACGCCGCCCGCCCGGAGGCGTTCGTGCAGCAGGGGCAGCGCCTGGTACCCGTCGTCGGGAAAGACGACGGCGTCACCGGAGCGCAGCTGGGAGAAGGCGGTCGCGGCGACGGCGGCCATCCCCGAGGCGAAGGTGATGGTGTGCGCGGGGCGCCCGGGTGCTTCCAGTTCGCCGATCGCCTGTTCCAGATGGGTCCAGGTGGGGTTGTCGTAACGGCCGTAGGTGTACGGGCCTGTCGGCTCACCGGGCAGATGGAAATGGGCGGCGAAGACCGGGCCCGGCAGGGTCGGTTCGTAGGCGACGGGCTCGGGCAGTCCTGCCCGTACCGAGCGGGTGCCGTCACCGATGTCTCGGATATCCCCGATGCTCATGGTGTGTCCTCAACTGTTTGTCACTGGCGGCCGCGCGTCACTGGGCGGCGCGGAGGGCGGTCAGTCGTTGTCGTCGGGCAGGACGACGTTCAGTGCCCACGACACGATCGAGATGATCAGGCCGCCGAGCACGGCGGCCCAGAAGCCGTCGACGTGGAAACTCAGGTTCAGCAGGTCCGCGAGCCAAGAGGTCAGCAGCAGCATCAAGGCGTTGACGACGAGGGTTATCAGGCCGAGCGTCAGGATGAACAGCGGCAGGGTGAGCAGCTTCACCACCGGCTTGACGACGAAGTTCACCAGTCCGAAGACCAGGGCGACCAACACCAGGGCCAGGACCCTTTTGCCGGTGTTGTCCCCGCTCAGCGTGATGTCGCCGACCAGCCAGATCGCCACCGCCAGGGCCAGCGCGTTGGCGATCGTCTTGACTACGAAATTCTTCATGGTGTGATCGTGGCATGAAGGCATTCCGACTTGACGAGCTGGAGGCGGAACGTGCCGCCAACGACGGCGCGTATCTGCAGTTTCTGCGGGAACGCAACATGTCCGCGGGGCTGTACGCCCTCGACGCGGGGACGAGTGATCCGCAGCAGCCGCACCGGCAGGACGAGGTGTATCTGGTCGTGAGCGGCCGGGCGTCGATCACGGTGGGGATGGAGACGACTGTGGTCGGCCGGGGCAGCGTCGTGTACGTGCCGGCCGGGACGGCGCACAAGTTCCACCACATCACCGAGGACCTGCGGGTCATGGTCGTCTTCTCTCCGCCGGAGAGCTGACCTGGACCCTCACTCCCGGCTCAGGGTCGGATCAGGGGAGAGCCGGGGACGCGGGACGCCCGTTCGCGCCTCCCCCGCTCTAGCATCGAAGAGGTCAGGCAGATGTTCGAGACACGTGAACCGGCGAGACAAGTGAGGTAGGGACGATGGCGGTACGGGAGATTTTCGCGGGAATGCCCTGGTGGGTGAAGTGGATCGCGGTCCCCGTGATCGTCCTCGTCGTGTTCGGTGGCCTGATCGCGAGCATTGTCGGGTTTGTGATCGCGCTCCTGTTCAAGCTGCTGATCGTGGTCGCGCTGGTCGGCGGACTCGTCTACGTCGTACGCAAGTTCATGTCCTCGTCCACGTCCTCGCGCGACGACTGGTAGGCGTTAGCCCGCGCGAGGGAATGGCGCGGAGGAAACCACTCCTGGGGATGGGCTGCCCCTAGAGTGACAATCCTCTGCCGCGCCCCGCGGGCGGGCTCTCATCAGTCAGTACGCCTGGGGATGACCTTTGGCCACAGCCCAATCCACCGCAGCTCCCACCCTGATCGGGTCGGTGCAGCGCGCGCTGCGTCTGCTGGAGTCGGTGGGCTCCCATCCGGACGGAGCCCCCGCCAAGCAGCTGGCCCGCGAGACCGGACTTCCGCTGCCCACCGCCTACCACCTGCTGCGCACCCTCACCTTCGAGGGCTATCTGCGCAGGGAGAACGGCGTCTTCGTACTCGGGGACGCCGTTCAGCGGCTGACGCACGCCGAAGCGGTGCAGAATCGTCGCAGCAAGATCATCGACTCGCTCTGCCACTGGCGCGACGTGATCGGCGCCCCGGTGTATTTCGCCGTCTACCACGAGGGTGAGATCGACCTCGTATCCGTCGCCGACAGCGTCACCGCCCCCGCGGTCGAGGAATGGGCCGACTTCCGGGAGACCGGCCACGCGCACGCGATCGGACAGTGTCTGCTGAGCCAGCTCGACGAGCCGGCTTGCCTCGATCATCTCGACCGCCACCCCGTCACGCCGGTCACCCCCTACTCCGTGCCGGACCGCGCCGCCCTGCTGGAGCGGCTGGGTTCGCTGGAGCGGATGGAGCCCGTCGTGGAGCGGCAGGAGTACGCGCTCGGCACGGTCTGCGGCGCCGTGCCGATCACGGCCGGATCCACCGCGGCGACGGTGGCTGTATCTGTACCGCTGCGCCAGCAGGAAAAACTGCTTCCGGCGGTCGATCGGTTACGCAGAGAGATCGGCGCGCTGCTGACCTCGGGAATCTTCTCTATCAGTATCTGAAAAATTACTCCTTGTGATCTGCTAGCGCGTGGAGCACGATTGCGTCAAGAGGGTCAAGGGGATCATTCCCAGCCGTATCTACTCCGGAGTGGTGCATGATGCGCGAGTCGGTCCAGGCCGAGGTTCTGATGAGCTTCCTCGTCTCCGAGGAGCTGTCGTTCCGCATCCCGGTGGAGCTCCATTACGAGATGGGGGATCCCTACGCGGTACGGATGACCTTCCATCTCCCCGGTGACGAACCCGTCACCTGGACTTTTGGCCGCGAGCTGATGCTCGACGGCATCAACATCCCCAGCGGGGACGGCGACGTACGGATCGCGCCGACCACCCCGGAGGAGCTGTCCGACGTCCATATCCGGCTCCAGGTCGCCGAGGACCACGCGCTGTTCCGGGTGAGCGCGCCGCCGCTGGTCGCTTTCCTCGACCGTACGGACAGACTCGTCCCGCTCGGTCAGGAGCGGGCCCTGGGGGACTTCGAAGGGTGCCTCGAAGAGGCGCTGGGCCGCATCCTGGCCGAGGAGAACGCGGGCTGACCGCCGACCGCTGACCGCCGACCGCTGACGGCTGGCTGCCGCCCCGGCTACTTCTTGCGCCGCCGTCCCCTGCCGCCGTGTCCCGAGGGAGCCGGCAGGGGCCCTGGAGGCGCCGTCCGCTGCCCGGGAGGCGTCGACCCGGGCACGGATCCGGGCGCAGCGTCCACGGACTCCGTACGGTCCGCCGAGACGACCAGCGCCGCCAGTGCCGTGGTGACCGGCACGGAGGCGACCAGACCGATCGAGCCCACCAGCGTCCGGACGATCTCCTCCGCCACCAACTCGCTGTTGGCGACGGTCCCCACGCCCGACTGCGCGATGGAGAAGAGCAGCAGCAGCGGCAGCGCCGCGCCCGCGTACGCCAGCACCAGCGTGTTGACGACGGACGCGATGTGGTCCCTGCCGATCCGGATGGCTGCCCGGTACAGCGCGCGCGGCCCCATCGACGGATCCGCCTGGTGCAGCTCCCACACCGCCGACGTCTGCGTCACCGTCACATCGTCCAGGACACCGAGCGAGCCGATGATCACGCCTGCCAGCAGCAGACCGCTCATGTCGATCCCGGGATAGAGACCGTGGATCAGACCGGTGTTCTCGTCGGTGTTGCCCGTCAGGCTCGACCAGTCGATGAAGACCGACCCGAGTAGTCCGATCAGCAGCAGTGAGATCAGCGTGCCGAGCACGGCCACGGACGTACGGGCCGTCAGTCCATGACAGATGTAGAGCGCGATCAGCATGATCGCGCTCGCTCCGACCACCGCCACGACCAGCGGGTTCGAGCCCTGGAGGATCGCGGGCAGGATGAACAGCGTCAGCACGGCGAACGAGGCGGCCAGCGCCACCAGCGCCATCAGCCCCCGCAGCCGCCCGACCAGGACCACCGCCAGCGCGAAGATCCCGGCCAGCAGCGCCAGCGGGAACGTGCGGTTCACATCCGTCACCGAATACTGCAGATCGCGGGGCGCGTCCGGTGCGTACGCCAGCACCACCTCTTGTTTCACGTGAAACTGCCGCGGTGCGTCCGGCTGGACGACCTCCACGAAGGTCCGCCCCTTGTCCTTGCCCGAGGTGACCTCGACCGTCGCCTTCTTGCACTCGCCGGTCGACGGCGCACCGGTCGCCGGCGCGGTCGGGTCCGTTGTGGGGACCTGGGAGCCGTTCACGTCCTTGCAGTCGACCGGATGGATCTGTGTCACCCGGCCCTGCTCGGTCTGCCGGTCGAAGCCGACACCGGACCGCTCGTGCGCCGGAGCCCCGCCCGGCCACAGCACGGCGAGGCCGACCACCACCGCGGCCGCGAACGGGATCAGTACCGCCGCGATGACCTTGCGGAGATGACGGGAAACAGGCGCCGCGGGCCCATGGCTGTGCGAGTGGCCGACCGGCTCGTGGGTCAGCTGAGGTGAGGTCACGCGCCCGATCATCGCAAGAACGCGAGGGGCCCTCTGTTCAGCACGCCCGTGCCGGGGTTAGCGTGGTGACGCCTTTGCACACGCGGGAGCTCGGAGCACCGGGCTGAGAGGGCGCTGACCGTGTGGTCCCTGGGACGTATCCCCGGATCACCACGCTGCGCCGACCGCCGAACCTGTTACCGGGTAATGCCGGCGTAGGGAGTAGGTCTCATGACCGTTCAGGACGCACACACGTCTGCCTCCGGCTCTTCGGACGGCTCGGATTCCGCGAGCGGATCCGGCACTTCGAGTGAATCGAGCGAGGCCGCAAGGTCCATCGGCTGGCACAAGGGGTATCTCCAGGGCTCGCGCCCCGACCTTCAGGTGCCGGTCCGCAGGGTCCACCTCACCAACGGCAACGACGTGACGCTGTACGACACGTCAGGGCCGTACACCGATCCCGCAGTCGAAACCGACGTCCGCCGCGGTCTGGCGCCGCTTCGGGAGAACTGGATCATCAGCCGAGGCGACACGGCGGAGTACGCGGGCCGCCCGGTACGCCCCGAGGACGACGGGCTCAAGCACACCACCCCGCGCGGCGGGCTGCGCAACCTCGACGCCGTCTTCCCCGGCCGTCCCCGCCAGCCGCGCAGGGGCCGGGACGGGCAGGCCGTCACCCAGCTCGCGTACGCGCGACGCGGCGACATCACCCCGGAGATGGAGTACGTCGCGATCCGGGAGAACGTCGCGCCCGAGGTCGTACGCGAGGAGATCGCGGCCGGCCGTGCCGTACTGCCCGCCAACGTCAACCACCCGGAGATCGAGCCGATGATCATCGGCAAGCGGTTCCTGGTGAAGGTCAACGCCAACATCGGCAACTCCGCCGTCACCTCCTCCATCGAGGAGGAGGTGGACAAGATGACCTGGGCCACCAAGTGGGGCGCCGACACGGTCATGGACCTTTCCACGGGGCGCAACATCCACACCACCCGCGAGTGGGTGCTGCGCAACTCCCCCGTGCCGATCGGCACCGTGCCGCTCTACCAGGCGCTCGAAAAGGTCGACGGCAAGGCGGAGGAGCTGACCTGGGAGATCTACCGGGACACCGTGATCGAACAGGCCGAGCAGGGCGTCGACTACATGACCGTGCACGCCGGTGTGCTGCTGCGGTACGTCCCGCTGACGGCCCGTCGCAAGACCGGCATCGTCTCGCGCGGCGGCTCCATCATGGCCGCCTGGTGCCTGGCGCACCATCAGGAGTCTTTCCTGTACGAGAACTTCGAGGAGCTGTGCGCCATCCTCGCCTCGTACGACGTCACGTACTCCCTCGGCGACGGGCTGCGGCCGGGCTCCATCGCCGATGCCAACGACGAGGCGCAATTCGCCGAGTTGCGCACGCTGGGGGAGCTGAACACGATCGCCAAGCGGCACAACGTACAGACCATGATCGAGGGCCCCGGGCATGTCCCGATGCACAAGATCAAGGAGAACATCGACCTTCAGCAGGAGATCTGCGAGGAGGCGCCGTTCTACACGCTCGGCCCGCTGACCACCGATGTGGCCCCCGCGTACGACCACATCACCTCCGGGATCGGCGCCGCGATGATCGCCTGGTGGGGCACGGCGATGCTCTGCTACGTCACGCCCAAGGAGCATCTGGGCCTGCCGGACCGGGACGACGTCAAGACCGGTGTCATCACCTACAAGATCGCCGCGCATGCGGCGGATCTCGCCAAGGGCCATCCCGGGGCGCAGGACTGGGACGACGCGCTGTCCGACGCCCGTTTCGAATTCCGCTGGGAGGACCAGTTCAATCTGGCTCTTGACCCGGACACGGCCAGGGAGTTCCACGACGAGACGCTGCCGGCGGAACCGGCGAAGACCGCGCATTTCTGCTCGATGTGCGGGCCCAAGTTCTGCTCGATGAAGATCAGTCACAGCATCGCCGAGCAGTTCGCCCCTGATCTGGCCGCCTCGGCTTCGGACGAGGAGATCGAGGCGGGGATGCTGGAGAAGTCGAAGGAGTTCGCCGCGGCCGGCAACCGCGTGTATCTGCCGCTGGCGGACTGACCGCGCAGGACTGACTCGCAAAGCACTCAACCTGCGGCTGAGCGCCGCCCGGGGCCTACTCCGGGCGGTGCTCGGGCCCGCCGAAGTCGGGGCTGGAGAAGTCAGGACTGCTGTACGTGGGCCGGGCAGCGCTCGATCCGCCCTCGTCCGGGCTGGAGAAGTCCGGGCGGCTGTACCCCATCTTCGGCAGATGACTGGCCGGCCGCGGTGGCGCCGGGGTGGGCTCGACCGCGGGCGCGGCGAGGGCGGCCCGCAGATACGGCAGGATGCCGCGCTCCAGCACCGCCTCGCGCCACACCTCTCTCGCCTCCGCCACCTCCTCGGGCAGCTCGGGCCCCGAGCCCGGCTCACCGGCGGACAGCTGGGTCGAGCCGTTGCGCAGCGCCGTCATGAGCAGCGCTATCGCGGCGGCCAGGATGCCCGCGGCGGTGACTGCTCCGAAGAACCAGCCAGCGGTGAGCAGGGTGTCGGCGAAGGCGGGCGGTGGGCTGAGGGCCTTGAGCACGTAGCCGACCAGCAGGAAGATCGCCGCGGATATCCCGGCGAGCAGCGGGACCAGGACCGTGATGACGGCGGCCAGTCCCGCGCCCGTCTCGGCCGCGTCCCCGATGGCCGGGGCCAGCAGGGAGCCGCCGACGGGCGCCGTCGTGGCAGGCGTACGGAATTCCTCGCGGAGCGCCGCGAAGTGTTCGTATTCCGCCGAGGCGGAACCAGTGATCAGTGCCGTGGCGTTGAGAGCCATGGTGCGCAGCTGTTCGGCGTTGAGCCGCTGCCCGACAGCGGCGAGTTCCGGACGGTCGTGCGCGTTGCGCAGTGCTTCGTCGAGGAGCCGCTCGAAATCCGCGCGATCCTCGCTCAGCAGGTGCGGAGCGCTTTTCATGTGCATCCCCCGATGCTCCGTAGGGCCGCTTTGTCCGCTCACTGCGGACGATCGGCGGAAACGGAGGAGAGCCTGCTACGGATAACCGATGGTAGAGCTGTACGGGTACCCGTTGACAGTGGCTTTCCGGAAATGACCTGCCCGGGGTTGATTCAGTTATGCAACGGAAGTTGGACGACCAGTAGCTTTCCGGCCATGGTCACGCCGCCGTCCATGGCGATGGCAAGTCCGTCGGCATATACATGCGGCCCTTCCACCACGGGCCCCGAGTCGTCCTTGTCGTCCGACGCGTCTTCCGTGCCCACTTCGCCGAGCAAATACGGAATGGGGCTGTGACCGTGCACGATGCGGTGGCCGCCGTACTGGTCGAGCAGTTCCTGGACGGCCTGCGGGCCGCCGTCGTCACGGAACGCGAAGCGTTTGGTGAGCTTGCGGAACAGGTCCCAGCATTCGTCGGCGTCGTTGCGAGTGAGGATCTGGTGGACGGTGTCGTTGACGTCGTCGATGGACGAGCCGTAGTCGAGGTAGGCGGTCGTGTCGGAGTGCATCAGCAGATGCCCGTCCTCCTCGACGACCGCGTCGAGCCGGGACATCCACTGCAGATGGACGTCCTGGAGGCGCTCCATGTCGCTCTTCTGGCCACCGTTGAGCAGCCAGGCCGCCTGGAAGGTGGCGGTTCCCGCGCCCGAGTTGACGGGGGTGTCGGCGAACCGCCGGGCGCCGAGGATCAGCAGCTCGTGATTGCCCATCAGGGCCTTGCAGTAGCCGCCGGCCGCCGCCGCCTCGGCGGACAGCCGCATGACGAGGTCGATGACGCCGATGCCGTCGGGGCCGCGGTCGGTGAAGTCGCCGAGGAACCAGAGGCGGGCCGTGCCGGCCGCCCAGTGGCCTTCGGCGTCGATGAGGCCCTGCTCGGTGAGCGCGGCGAGCAGCTCGTCGATGTAGCCGTGCACGTCGCCGACGACGTAGAGCGGCCCGAGGCCGTCGGGGGACGGGGCGTCGTCGGCCTCGACCCGCACCTGGACGGTGGGTTCGTGGCCGATCACCGGCAGGTCGCGCTCGGTCGGGGTGTAGCCCTCCGGCGGTTCGTCGTCGGGTACCGCGTTGCCGGGGTGCCCGCTCGGGCCGAGGGCCACGGGGCCCGGCGCGGCGAGCTGACCGGACTGCCCCGACTGCACGGGAACCTGCGCGTACGGCGGTACGCGGAAGTCGCGCAACGTCGCCGTCCGCACCACGGGTTCCTGACCGGCCCCCTGTGTCATCGACCCCTCCACCACCGTCGCGCCGCCGTACACCTGTCGGGCCTGCCCGGTCGGGTGGGGGTCTGCCCACCCGTCGCCGGGGAAAGTCCGTGGTGTCGTGCGCCCATCATAGGAATGCAGCTCCTCCTGTGTGACGCACCAGGGGTGGTGAATCCGATCGGTCTCCCGGTTCACAGGCTGTTTTCGCGCTGATCGCCCCAATTGCGAAAGGAACAGACCTTCGGTCAGTCCCTCTTCGGGGAGGTGGGCGAGCGTGGCGCGCTGACGGTGGTGCGGGGCGGGCGGCGCTGCGAGGAGGTCCGCACGATGAGTTCGGTCGGTATCACCTGCTCGACGGGGCCTTCGGTGTCGATCCCCTCGATCGCGTCGATGAGGAGCTGGATCACGGCGGTGCCGATGCGGCGCGGCTTCAGCGAGAGCGTCGTGATCGGCGGCTCGGTCGACGCGTACACGGTGGATTCGCTGCAGCAGACCAGCAGCAGGTCCTCGGGCACCCGCAGGCCGTAGCGGCGGGCCGCGGCGAGCAGATCGGTGCCGTTGGGGTCGAAGAGGCCGTAGACGGCGTCCGGGCGGTCCGGACGGGCCAGCAGCCGGTCGGCGGCGACGGCGCCCGCGCAGGGGTCGTGTGCGGGGTACGACTCGTAGACCGGGTCCTGGCCGACCCGCTCGCACCAGTGCAGGTAGGCGGTGGTGGAGAGCCGGGTGTACGTGTCCGTCGTGGTGCCGGTGAGCAGTCCGATGCGGCGGGCGCCGGCGTCGGCGAGATGGTCGAGCAGATCGAGGACGGCCGCCTCGTGGTCGTTGTCGACCCAGGCGGTGACGGGGAGGGTGCCGGCCGGGCGGCCGTCGGAGACGACGGGCAGGCCCTGACGGACGAGTTCGGCGACGACCGGGTCGTGGTCGGACGGGTCGATGACGACGGTGCCGTCGAGCGCGACGTTCGACCAGACGTCATGGCGTGAGGTGGCGGGCAGGATGACGAGGGCGTAGCCGCGGGCCAGCGCGGCCGAGGTGGCGGCTCTGGCCATCTCGGCGAAGTAGGCGAACTCGGTGAAGGTGAAAGGTTCATCCCCGTACGTGGTCACGGTCAGGCCGATCAGGCCCGACTTGCCGGTACGGAGGGTTCTTGCGGCGGCGGACGGCCGGTAACCGAGCCGTTCCGCGACCTCGCGGACATGACGCCGGGTGGCGTCGGGTAAGCGGCCTTTGCCGTTGAGCGCGTCCGAGACAGTCGTGATGGAGACACCGGCTGCGGCGGCTACGTCCCGGATGCCCGCCCGACCTTGCCGGCTTCCCCGGCGCGTTGTGTCCGTCCGGCTCACCTGGTGTTTCCCTGCTGCTGTCATGGCGAGCCGATAGTAGGGCGCTGGCGGGTGGTAAGGCCGGTCGCATATGCACCTATTGACAGGCACGTTTCTGCATGATCAACAATGGCCAACGGGTATGGATTGCAAGGGACTTATGCGATTCTGCGATGGTCTTCCATGCATCGGGCGGTGTAGACCTGTCGAAGGGGCCATGTTTCGAAGAGGTCTCAACTCACCTCTACGGGGGACGCGCGCCACGGCGCGAGCCACGGGCGCGCGCCTGCCGGGGAGTGCGCCCCCACCGGGGGCGGGCCCGTGGCCCCGATCCGGGCCAATGCCGGGCCCGCCATTCGCAGGGGCCCTGAATCCTCATATGGTGAGGAGTATTGAACGCGGTACGGATCCGCGAACGGCCGAGGAGGACCTGCGGTGAGTGAGACGAGCCCCAAACTGCGCGCCGAACTGGACGGCATCCCGAGCTATGTCCCGGGCAGGCCGGCGGCGGTCGGCGGGCCCGTCACGTACAAGCTCTCCTCCAACGAGAACCCCTACCCGCCGCTGCCGGGCGTGATGGAGCGGGTGACGGCGGCCGCCGGGGTCTTCAACCGCTACCCGGACATGGCCTGTACCGGTCTGATGAACGAGCTGGCCGAGCGTTTCGATGTGCCCGTCGCCCATCTGGCGACCGGCACCGGATCCGTCGGTGTGGCCCAGCAGCTGATTCAGGCCACCTCGGGCCCCGGTGACGAGGTCGTCTACGCCTGGCGGTCCTTCGAGGCCTATCCGATCATCGTGCAGATCTCGGGCGCCCGGTCCGTACAGGTGCCGCTGACGGCGGGGGATGTGCACGACCTGGACGCGATGGCCGGGGCGATCACGGACCGGACCCGGATGATCCTGGTCTGCAACCCGAACAACCCGACCGGCACGGTGGTCCGCAGGGCGGAGCTGGAGCGGTTCCTCGACCGGGTGCCGAGCGATGTGCTGGTCGTCCTGGACGAGGCGTACCGCGAGTTCAACCGGGACCCCGAGATCCCGGACGGTGTCGAGCTCTACCGCGAACGACCGAATGTGGCTGTCCTGCGGACCTTCTCCAAGGCGTACGGGCTCGCGGGGCTGCGGGTCGGTTTCGCCATCGCCCACGAGCCGGTGGCTGCGGCGCTGCGCAAGACGGCGGTGCCCTTCGGGGTGAGCCAGATCGCCCAGGACGCCGCGGTCGCCTCGCTGCGGGCCGAGGACGCGCTGCTGGAGCGGGTCGACGCGCTGGTGGTCGAGCGTGACCGGGTCCACCGGGGGCTGCTGGAGCAGGGCTGGACGGTGCCCGAGACGCAGGCCAACTTCGTCTGGCTGCGGCTCGGCGAGCGCACCCAGGAGTTCGCGGCGGCGTGCGAGCGGGCCGGTGTGGTGGTCCGGCCGTTCGGCGGCGAGGGCGTACGCGTCACCATCGGCGAGGTCGCGGCCAACGACCTGTTCCTGCAGGCGGCCGAGGCCTTCCGCAAGGAGCTGTAGCCACCTGTTGTAGCCACCGGTCCCGGCGGCTGGTGACGGCCTGGTGGCCGGTGTGATGACCCCGTGATCCGGTGGCTCCGCGAGGAGTGACCGGGGTCACGGGACCCCCCGTGAATATCCGGATGCCTGTGCGACATAATGCTTGTGAATGTGAACGCATTCACAAGGTTTCCTCTGGTTTCCGCCGTTACCTCCGGGACGAAGGGGACAACCCGCCGCTGACGACCACGGCGATGTAAGGAGAGACGACGTGGACCTCGCTCTGGCACCGGAGACCCTGGCGCGCTGGCAGTTCGGCATCACCACCGTCTACCACTTCCTCTTCGTCCCCCTGACGATCTCGCTCGGCGCCCTGACCGCCGGGCTGCAGACCGCCTGGGTGCGTACGGAGAACCCCAAGTACCTCACGGCCACGAAATTCTGGGGCAAGCTCTTCCTGATCAATATCGCGATGGGTGTGGTCACCGGCATCGTGCAGGAGTTCCAGTTCGGCATGAACTGGTCCGACTATTCGCGGTTCGTCGGCGACATCTTCGGCGCCCCGCTCGCCTTCGAAGCGCTCATCGCGTTCTTCTTCGAATCGACCTTCGTCGGGCTGTGGATCTTCGGCTGGGACAAGCTGCCGAAGAAGATCCATCTCGCCTGTATCTGGATGGTGTCGATCGGCACGATCCTGTCCGCGTATTTCATCCTCGCGGCCAACTCCTGGATGCAGCACCCCATCGGCTACCGGATCAACGAAAAAGCCGGCCGCGCCGAACTCACCGACTTCTGGGCCGTACTGACCCAGGAAACCGCGCTCACCCAGTTCGCCCACATCATCACGGTGGCCTTCCTGGTGGGCGGCGCCTTCATGGCCGGTACGGCCGCCTTCCACCTCGGCCGCAAGAAGCACATCCAGGTGATGCGCACCTCGCTGCGGGTGGGGCTGGTCACGCTGGTGATCGCGGGCGCGCTCACCGCCCTCAGCGGCGACGCCCTCGGCAAGGTCATGTTCAAGCAGCAGCCGATGAAGATGGCGGCGGCCGAGGCCCTGTGGGACGGCCAGAAGCCCGCGCCCTTCTCCCTGTTCGCCTACGGCGACGTGGAGAAGGGCCACAACACCGTCGAGTTCGAGATCCCGGGGCTGCTGTCCTTCCTCGCCAACGACAACTTCACCTCGTACGTGCCCGGCATCAACGACGTGAACAAGGCCGAGCAGCAGAAGTTCGGCCCCGGCGACTACCGGCCCAACATCCCGGTCCAGTACTGGAGCTTCCGGCTGATGATCGGCTTCGGCATGACGTCGTTCGCCGTCGGGGCCGCGGGACTCTGGCTGACCCGGCGGAAGTTCCTGCTGCCGGCCCGGCTGCGGACGGGCGAGGACGAGGTGCCGAATCTGGTGCTCTTCCGGAACAAGGCGCTCGGTCCCCGGCTCAGCGGCTGGTACTGGATCACCGCACTCGGCACGATCGGCTTCCCGCTGATCTCCACCTCGTTCGGCTGGATCTTCACCGAGACCGGCCGCCAGCCCTGGGTCGTGTACGGCGTGCTGCGCACCGCCGACGCGGTCTCCCCCAGCGTCTCCCAGGGCGAAGTGCTCACCTCGCTGATCGTCTTCACCCTGCTCTACGCCGTCCTCGCCGTCGTCGAGGTCAAGCTGCTCGTGAAGTACATCAAGGCAGGACCGCCCGAACTCAGCGAGGCCGACCTCAACCCGCCCACCCGGATCGGCGGCGACCACACCGACGCCGACCGGCCGATGGCCTTCTCGTACTGAGGCTTGAGAGGAGCTGACCGATCATGGAACTCCACGACGTCTGGTTCGTGCTGATCGCGGTCCTGTGGACCGGCTACTTCTTCCTCGAAGGGTTCGACTTCGGCATCGGGGTGCTGACCAAACTGCTCGCGCGCGGTCGCGACGAGCGGCGGGTCCTCATCAACACCATCGGACCCGTCTGGGACGGCAACGAGGTGTGGCTGCTGAGCGCGGGCGGCGCCACCTTCGCCGCGTTCCCCGACTGGTACGCCACCCTCTTCTCCGGCTTCTACCTGCCGCTGCTGCTCATCCTGGTCTGTCTGATCGTGCGCGGTGTCGCCTTCGAGTACCGGGCCAAGCGCCCGGAGGAGCGCTGGCAGCGCAACTGGGAGCACGCCATCTTCTGGACCTCCCTGCTGCCCGCCGTGCTGTGGGGTGTCGCGTTCGGCAACATCGTGCACGGCGTGAAGATCGACGCGCACATGGAGTACGTCGGCGGTCTCGGTGATCTGCTCAACCCGTACGCCCTGACCGGCGGACTGGTCACGCTGGCGCTGTTCACCTTCCACGGCGCGGTGTTCGCCGCGCTCAAGACCGTGGGGGACATCCGGGTACGGGCCAGGAAGCTGGCCCTGGTGCTGGGAGCCGTCACGGCGGCCCTCGCCGTCGGCTTCCTGAGCTGGACCCAGGCGGCCAGCGGCGACGGCAAGAGCCTGATCGCGATGATCGTCGCCGTGGTCGCGCTCGCCGGAGCAGTCGTGGCCATCGGCGCCGGACGGGAAGGACGCTCGTTCGCCCTGTCCGGGGTGACGATCGCGGCGGTGATCGCGATGTTCTTCCTGACACTCTTCCCGAACGTCATGCCCTCGTCGCTGAACGAGCAGTGGAATCTGACGGTCACCAACGCCTCCTCCACGCCCTACACCTTGAAGATCATGACGTGGTGCGCCGGCATCTCCGCGCCGCTGGTCATGCTCTACCAGGGCTGGACGTACTGGGTCTTCCGCAAGCGGATCGGCACCCAGCACATCGCCGACGCGCACTGAGAGGGCGGTGTTTCACGTGAAACCAATCGACCCCCGACTGCTGCGCTACGCACGGGCGACCCGGTTCTTCCTGGCCGCCGTGGTGGCCCTCGGGCTGGCGGGCGCCGGACTGATCGTCGCCCAGGCGATGCTGATCGCCGAAGTGGTGATCGGCGCGTTCCAGCACGGCCTCGACGGCTCGGGACTCCGCACTCCCCTGCTGCTGCTCGGCGCTGTCGCCGTCGGGCGGGCGCTGATCGGCTGGCTCACCGAACTGGCCGCCCACCGGGCGAGCGCGGCGGTCAAGTCCGAACTGCGCGGCCGGCTGCTGGCGCGGGCGGCCGAGCTTGGCCCCGGCTGGCTGAGCGGTCAGCGCACCGGCTCGCTGGTCGCGCTGGCGACCCGCGGGGTGGACGCGCTGGACGACTACTTCTCCCGCTATCTGCCGCAGTTGGGGCTCGCGGTGGTCGTGCCCGTCGCCGTCCTCGCGCGCATCGTCACCGAGGACTGGCTGTCCGCCGGGATCATCGTCGTGACGCTCCCGCTGATCCCGCTGTTCATGGTGCTGATCGGACGGGCCACCCAGTCGAGGATGGACCGTCAGTGGCGGCTGCTGTCCCGGCTGTCGGGCCACTTCCTGGACGTGGTCGCCGGGCTGCCGACCCTGAAGGTCTTCGGCCGGGCCAAGGCACAGGCGGAAGCGGTCCGCCGGATCACCTCGGACTACCGGCAGGCGACCCTGCGCACCCTGCGGATCGCCTTCCTGTCGTCGTTCGCGCTGGAGCTGCTGTCGACCCTGTCCGTGGCGCTGGTCGCGGTCGACATAGGACTGCGGCTCGTCCACGGGAACCTCGATCTGTACACGGGCCTGCTGGTGTTGATCCTCGCGCCGGAGGCGTATCTGCCGATCCGGCAGGTGGGCGCGCAGTACCACGCGGCGGCCGAGGGCCTGGCTGCGGCGGAGGAGATCTTCGCCGTCCTGGAGACCGAGCCGCGGCGCGGCGGTGCGGGCGAGATACCCGGAGCGGTACGGCTGGAACTGGACGCTGTGACGGTCCGCCATGAAGGGCGCGGGGCGCCTTCGTTGGACGCGGCGACGCTGACGGTCGAACCGGGGGAGACGGTCGCCCTGGTCGGCCCCAGCGGCGTCGGCAAGTCCACGCTGCTTGACGTGGTGCTCGGGTTCACCGCCCCTGACAGCGGCCGGATCCGGGTGGGCGGCCGTGACCTGGCGTCGCTGGACCAGGAACGGTGGCGGGAACGGATCGCGTGGGTGCCGCAGCGTCCGTATCTCTTCGCGGGGACGATCGCGGAGAACGTACGGCTGGCCAGGCCCGAGGCGGACGAGGCGGCGGTGGATCGCGCGCTGCGTGACGCCGGGGCCGAGGAGTTCGTGGCCGCGCTCCCCCAGGGTGTGGACACCGTGCTCGGTGAGGACGGTGCGGGGCTCTCGGCGGGCCAGCGCCAGCGGCTCGCCCTGGCCAGGGCCTTCCTCGCCGACCGGCCGCTGCTGCTGCTCGACGAGCCGACGG
>NZ_JTIY01000001.1:2229607-2244686 GCF_000818175.1 Streptomyces sp. AcH 505 | reverse complement strand
GCGGGTGTCGTCGACGCGGTACGGCGGCTGGCGGCCGGCCGGACGGTGCTGCTGGTCGTCCACCGGCCGGCGCTGCTGGCGGTCGCCGACCGGGTGGTGACGCTGGCGGCGCCGCCCGTGGACGTACCGTCGCGCCCGGCGTCGGTGGCGGCTTCGCAGGCTTCGGCGCGGTCCGAGGCTTCAGGCACCGACACCGACACCGGCACGGCTCCCGGCTCGGTTTCCGTTTCTGCTCCTCCTTCTGCTTCTGCTCCTGATTCCGATGCCGCGTCGCGCGGGGCGCTTGCGCCCCTGGCGCGGGTTCGGGCGGCGGCCGGAGCGCTGCGCGGCCGGTTCGCCCTGGCGCTGCTGCTGGGCAGCCTGGCGCTCGGCTCCGCCGTCGGCCTCATGGCCGTCTCCGGATGGCTCATATCCCGCGCCTCGCAGGAACCACCCGTCCTGTACCTGATGGTGGCGGTGACGGCGACCCGCGCCTTCGGCATGGGGCGCGCCGTCTTCCGCTACGCGGAGCGTGTCGTGTCGCACGACGCGGTGCTCAGGATGCTCGCCGACCTCCGGGTCTCCGTCTACCGGCGGCTGGAGCACATCGCTCCGGCAGGGCTGCGCGCGACGAGGCGCGGTGATCTGCTGTCCCGGCTGGTCGCCGATGTGGACGCCCTCCAGGACTACTGGCTGCGCTGGCTGCTGCCCGCGGGGACGGCCGTGGTCGTGTCGGCCGCGACCGTCGGCTTCACCGGCTGGCTGCTGCCCGAGGCGGGTGCCGTCCTGGCCGTGGGACTGCTCGTCGCAGGCGTCGGCGTACCGCTGGTGAGCGGCGCCTGTGCCCGTGGCGCCGAGCGGCGACTCGCCCCGGCACGCGGCGCGCTGGCGACCGATGTCGCCGATCTGCTGAGGGGAACCGCCGAACTGACCGTCGCCGGCGCGCTCAAGCGCCGACTGCGCGGGGCCCGGGAGAGCGACGCCACGCTGACGGCGATCACCCGGCGGGGCGCGAGCGCCGCAGCGCTCGGCGGCGGGCTCTCCGCGCTGGCGTGCGGACTGACCGTCGTCGCCGCCGCGGTCGTCGGGGTGCAGGCGGTACGCGAAGGGCGCCTGGCCGGCGTCCAGCTCGCCGTTGTCGTCCTCACCCCGCTGGCCGCGTTCGAGGCCGTCACCGGACTGCCGCTGGCCGTCCAGTACCGCCGGCGGGCCCGGCGCAGCGCCGAGCGGGTGTACGAGGTGCTGGACGCGCCCGTCCCCGTACAGGAGCCGGAGCACCCGGCCCCTGCGCCCGCCACACCGTTCCCGCTGGAGGTACGCGGGCTGGCGGCGCGGTACGCGGGTCAGGAGCGCGACGCGCTCAGCGGCTTCGACCTGACCCTGACCCCCGGCAAGCGGGTGGCCGTCGTCGGCCCTTCGGGCTCGGGTAAGACCACCCTCGCCCAGGTGCTGCTCCGGTTCCTCGACGCAGGGGAGGGCGGCTACCGGCTCGGCGGTACGGACGCCGCCACGCTCGACGGTGACGCGGTGCGCCGCTTCGTCGGCCTGTGCGCCCAGGACGCGCATCTCTTCGACAGCTCAGTGCGCGAGAACCTCAGGCTCGCCCGTACGACGGCGACCGAGGACGACCTGCGCGACGCGCTGCGCCGGGCCCGGCTGCTGGAGTGGGTCGACGCCCTGCCGTACGGCCTGGACACCCTCGTGGGCGAGCACGGCGCGCGGCTCTCCGGAGGCCAGCGCCAGCGCCTGGCGCTGGCCCGCGCGCTGCTCGCCGACTTTCCCGTACTGCTGCTGGACGAGCCCGCCGAGCATCTGGACCTGGCGACGGCCGACGCGCTGACCGCCGATCTGCTGGCGGCGACCGAGGGCCGGACGACGCTGCTCATCACCCACCGGCTGCGCGGTCTCGACAGCGTCGACGAGGTGATCGTCCTCGACGGGGGCAGGACCGTACAGCGTGGTCCCTACGAGGAGCTGGCCCTCGTCGAAGGACCGCTGCGACGGCTGCTGGCGCGCGAGCGTGCGGGAGACCTGGTGGGAGGCACGGTGGGAGACCTGGCGGGGGATCCGGTCGACATCCGACTTTCCCCAGCAAATAACACTTACTAGTCTCGACTGTATGAATCAGTCCGAATCGGCAGTCCCGGATCCGGACCGGAACCCGGACCTGGACCCGGCCGACGCCGCAGCCAACGCGGCCCGGGACCTCCAGGGCCTGTCGACCGAGGTGACCGCGCGGGTGCCGCGGCTGCTGGAGGCCATGCGCTCCATCGGTATGGGGCTGGAACTGCGGTCCACCCTCGACCGGATCTGTGAGACGGCGGCCGAGCTGGGCGACGCCCGCTACGCGGCGATCGGTGTCGTGGACGAGACGGGCGACGGGCTCGAAGAGTTCGTGACGTACGGCGTGGACGACGACGTGGCCGAGGTGATCGGCCGGCGCCCCGACGGGCACCGCGGGCTGCTCGGGGCGCTGATCCGCGATCCGTCACCGCTCAGGCTCGCCGATCTGACGGCCGACGACCGCTTCGCCGGCTTCCCGCCGGGGCATCCGCCGATGCGCACCTTCCTCGGCGTCCCCGTCCGCGTCCAGGGCCGGATCTTCGGCAATCTCTGTCTCGCCGAGAAGCACGACGGCGAGGAGTTCAACGAGCACGATCTGCACATGCTGCGCGTCCTCGCCACCGAGGCGGGCATCGCCATCGGCAACGCCCGGCTGTACGAGGCGGCGCGGCAGCGCGAGCGGTGGATCGACGGCTCGGTCGCCGTCACCACGGCGCTGCTCTCCGGTGGTGAGGCGACCGACGCGCTGTCCGTGGTCGCCGAACAGGCCCGCAGGCTCGCCGACGCGGCCGCCGGTGTCGTCCTGCTGCCGACCGCCGAGGGCGGTCTGCAGATCGCCGCCATCAGCACCGACCTGCCGACCCCCGCCGAGCTGGGCGACATCGTCCCGCCGGAGAGCTTCGTCGTCGCGGCCATGATGAACGGCGAGTCCTTGTTCCTCGACGACGCCGCCGCCGATCCGCGGATGGTCACCAAGTACTCCGAGCCGTTCGGGCCGATGATGATCCTGCCGCTGCAGAGCGGCGGCCGGGTGCTCGGCTCGCTCATCACCCCCCGGGGGCGGGAGGCGCGCCGGTTCAGCGAGACCGAACGCATCCTCGCGACGCAGTTCGCCTCGCAGGCCGCCGTCGCGCTGATGATGGCCGAGGCGCAGCGCGACCGGGAGCGGCTGGCCGTCCTGGAGGACCGCGACCGGATCGCCCGTGATCTGCACGATCTCGTCATCCAGCGGCTGTTCGCCACCGGCATGATGCTGGAGAGCGCCCAGCGCGGCACGGTCACACCCGCCGTCCACCAGGGGATCGGCAAGGCGGTGGACGAGCTGGACGTGACCATCCAGGAGATCCGGACGGCCATCTTCGCCTTGCAGCAGGGGCCGGCCGAGGCGCCGGCCGGGCTGCGTACCCGGGTCCTGCGGGAGATCAAGATGGCGGCGGTGCCGCTGGGCTTCACCCCCGTCCACCGTTTCGTCGGCCCGGTCGACGCCACTGTCGGTGAGCTGTCGGGGAAGAACCTGATCGCGGCGCTGCGCGAGGCGCTGTCCAACGCCTTCAGGCACGCGCACGCCAGCCGGATCGAGGTGACGGTCGACGCGACGGCGCGGCTGCCCGACGGCGCGCCGGCGGTCCGGCTTTCGGTCGCCGACGACGGGGTGGGCATCCCGGAGGGCGGCCGGCGCAGCGGGCTGCGCAATCTGGCGCGCAGGGCCGAGGCGCTGGGCGGATCGAGCGCGGGCGCGCCGGGCATCGGCGCCGAAGGGGCGGGTACGACGGTGGTCTGGGAGGCACCGTTGCAGGTGGCGGCCGAGTTGTGAGAGTGGCGGGCTGACCGGGCGGCGCCGGTCGGTTGTCCGCCCGGCCGTCAGAGGCGGGCGAGGATCCGCTCGATGACGACCGCGACCCCGTCCTCGTTGTTGGTGGCGGTACGGCCGGAAGCGGCGGCCAGGACGTCGGGATGCGCGTTGCCCATCGCGAACGACGTACCGGCCCAGGTCAGCATCTCCAGGTCGTTGGGCATGTCGCCGAAGGCGACGACCTCGTCCGACGAGATACCGCGCTCGGCGCAGCAGAGGGCGAGGGTGCTCGCCTTGCTCACCCCGAGATCGCTGATCTCCAGCAGCGCGCTGGGGCTGGAGCGGGTGAAGGAGGCGCGGTCGCCGGCGGCTGTACGGGCCAGCGTGAGGAAGCCGTCGGGAGTGAGCGTGGGGTGGTAGGCGAGCAGCTTGACGACGGGTGCGCAGGAACCTTTCTCCTCCTCGTGCAGCAGCTTCTCGGCGGCAGCGACAGTGGCGCCGGGGTCCTGGTGGAAGGGCGGGTACTCGGGCTCGTAGTGGATGCCGGTCGTCAGTTCCACGGCGAAGGATGTGCCGGGAGCGGCGTCGCGCAGGATCCGTACGACGTCGAGCGCGGTCGGGCGCGGCAGCGGCCGGACCTCGACCGGTTCGCCGCCCGCGTGCAGGTCGGCGACGACGGCGCCGTTCGCGCAGATCGCGAGGCCGTGGCCGTGCACATGCGCGCTGACGACGTCCATCCAGCGGGCGGGCCGGCCGGTGACGAAGAAGACCTCGATACCGGCCTTCTCGGCGGCGGCCAGGGCGTCGACCGTACGGGCGGAGACGGTCTTGTCGTCGCGGAGCAGGGTGCCGTCCAGATCCGTGGCGATCAGCCGGGGGCGGGCGGGGAGCGGGGAGTCGTCAGCGGAGGTCACATCCCCATTCTCACGTACGGAGCCGCACGGGCGTGCGCAGGGGCGCACATCTGAGAGCGCGCGCCGTGGGGGCGTGGGGGACGCGCGCGGCCCGGCCGCTTTCGCGCGGTCGTCTCGTTGCTGTCCCGTCGCCGTCGCACCCTGGTCGCACCGTCGTCGCGCCCGAAAAATTTCCGGCCGGAATGTCAGTCCCGGGCCTTACGCTGTGTCTCACTTCACGATCGGTGAGGGGGGAACCTCGCGGTCGTCAATTCCGTATGCGAGCACGCGAGGTGCTGCCCCATGACGTCTTCCACCAGGGCCGGGACCACTGATCCCGCCGTCAACACCTTCCAGGTCGATCTGCGCGGGCTCGTGGATCTGCTCTCCCACCATCTCTACTCCAGCCCGCGTGTCTACGTCCGCGAACTCCTGCAGAACGCGGTCGACGCGGTCACGGCCCGCCGTGCCCACGACCCGGCGGCCGTCATCCGGATCCGGCTGTCGACGGCCGGCGGCCAGGTGTCCATCGAGGACACCGGCATCGGTCTGACGGCCGACGAGGTGCACACCCTGCTCGCCACGATCGGCCGCAGTTCCAAGCGCGGCGACGCGCAGGGCCTGGAGAACGCGCGCAGGGAATTCCTCGGCCAGTTCGGTATCGGCCTGCTCGCCTGCTTCGTCGTCGCCCGGCAGATCCGGGTCGTCACGCGCTCCGCCCGCACCCCCGAAGCCCCGCCCGTGGAGTGGCTGGCCACCGACGACGGCTCGTACACCGTGCGGACCCTGCCCGACGAGGCCAGGCCGGAGCCGGGCACCACGGTCTTCCTCGAACCGAGGCCGGGCGCCGAGGAGTGGACCGAGCCCGTCCGCGTGGAGGAGCTCGCCCGCGACTTCGGCTCCCTCCTGCCGTACGACATCACGTTCAGCACAGGTGACGGCATCGAGCGCGCCCTCACCGACCGGCCCGCCGTCTGGGACCGCGAACACCCCACCCCCGGCGCGCGGCGCGTCGCGCTCGCCGGGCACTGCGCCCGGGTCTTCGGCTTCACACCGCTCGACACCATCGACCTGGACCTGCCGGTGGCCGGGGTGCGCGGCGTCGCGTACGTCCTGCCCGAGCCGACCAGCCCCGCGCACCGCGCCGGGCACCGCGTCTACCTCAAGGGCATGCTGCTCACCGACCACGCGGACAACCTCCTCCCCGACTGGGCGTTCTTCGTGCGCGCCGTCCTCGACACGGACACCCTGCGCCCCACGGCCTCCCGCGAGAATCTGTACGACGACGAGACGCTCGCCGCCGTACGCGACGCGCTCGGCGCCCGCGTGCGCGACTGGCTCACCGAGCTCGCCGCGGGCGAACCCGAGCGGCTCGCCGCCTTCCTGAGCGTGCATCACCTCGGGGTGAAGTCCCTCGCCCGGCACGACGCGGAGCTGCTCGACCTGATGCTGCCCTGGCTGCCGTTCGAGACCAGTGACGGACAGGTCAGCCTCGAAGAGTTCGCAGCCGCCCATGACGACATCCACTTCACCCGCACCGTCGAGGAGTTCCGGCAGATCGCGCCGATAGCCGCAGCGCACGGCCTGGGCGTGATCAACGCCGGGTACACGTACGACGCCGATCTGCTGGCCCTGCTGCCGGCCGTCCGGCCCGGTATCAAGGTCACCGAGCTGGACGCCGGTGCTGTCACCGACCGGCTCGACCCGGTGGACACCGGCGCCGAACTGGCCCTGGCGGGCTTCCTCGCCACCGCGCGGACCCGCCTCGACGCGCTCGGTTGCGATGTCGCGCTGCGCGCCTTCCAGCCCGTCTCCGTACCCGCGCTCTTCCTCGACGACCGGCAGGCCAGGCACGAACGGGACAGGGCGACCGCGCAGGACGGCGCCGACTCGCTGTGGAGCGACATCCTCGGCTCGCTGCGCGGCTCGGCGCCGCGCGCCCGGCTCGTCCTCAACCACAACAACCCGCTGATCCGCCGGATATCGGCGCTCCCCGACGCCGAGCTGACCGGCACGGCCGTCGAGTCGCTGTACGGCCAGGCGCTGCTGATGTCCCAGCGACCGCTGCGCCCCGCCGACACGACCCTGCTCAACCGCGCGTTCCTCGGACTCCTGGAATGGGCGACCCACTCCGCAGCGCAGCAGGCCGACCCGGAGGATGACCAGAAGTGACGACGCTGACACCCGCCGAGATCCAGCGGGGCCTCTTCGAGAACGACAACGCGCCCAACGGCGCCGCACGCAACGCCCGCGCCGAGGAACTGTCCGCCGCAGCCGAGCGGACCGGTGACCGCGCGCTGCTGCGCAGGTCCCTCAGCTCCCTCATCGACGCGTACGAGTACAGCTCGGAGCGTACGAAGATGCTGGTGCCCTTCGCGCGGCTCCTCCAGGAGTACGACACCGACGCGGCGGCCTTCGACGGCTACGAGACGCACCGGCTGTTCTGGCACTTCAAGTGGGTGACCAGCAACGTCGTGTCGTCCCCCGACATCCCGCTGGACGTGGTCGAGCGCTGGCTCGCCGACATGGAACGCCGCTACCGGGTCGCCGGATTCAGCGCACGGGCCGTGCGCAAGGCCGAGTTCTACCTGGCCGACACGGTCGGCGACGCGGCGCGGGCCGACCGCGCCATCGCTGGCTGGGCCGACACCGAGCGCGACCGGATGAGCGACTGTCTGGCCTGCGAGATCAACACCCAGGGCGGCTACTGGTCCCGCAAGGGCGAGGACGCCAAGGCGATCGAGGTCTGGCAGCCGGTGTTGTCCGGCAACGACACCTGCCTGGAGGAGCCCCACCGGGTGCTGGCCCACTCGCTGCTGCCGCTGATGCGCCTCGGCCGGCCCGCAGACGCCCGCTCCCACCATCTGCGGGGCTACCGGATGGCCCGGGGCAACGAATCGCTGCTGCGTGAGATCGGTGAGCACATCGAGTTCTGCGCGCTGACCGGCAACGAGTCCCGGGGTCTGGAGATCCTTTCCGAGCACACCGCGCACCTCGGCCCGCTCACCGACCTTGAATCGCAGCTGGAGTTCAACGGCGGAATCCTCGTCCTGCTGCGCCGCCTCACCGACCTCGGCCACGGCGACCGGCCGGCCGTGCCCTACCGGGGCACCGCCCGTACGGTGAGCGAGCTGTACGACCAGCTGTACGCGGACGCCACGGCGATCGTCGACCGGTTCGACGCCCGTAACGGCACGGCGCATATGTCGAGCAGGCTCACCGAGCGCCTGGCCCGGCAGCCGCTGGTCGACTTCCTGCCGCTGGGGGTGCGCAGCCCGGTGCTGGCCGCACCCGCCCGTACCGCCGCCGAAGCCGGCCGGGGCCCCGACACCCCGACCGGGGCGGATACCGATACGGACGACATCGCCGAACTCGCCGCCCGCGCCCGGTCCTTGCGGGAGCAGGGCCATCCCGGCGCGGACTCCCAGTGGGAGCGGGTCGCCGCCCGGCTGGAAGCAGCGGGCCAGACCCCCGATCCGCTGCTCGCCGCCGATCTGCTGGAGCACCGCGCGCTGCGCGCCGCCCGCGCCGGGGCGCAGGACGCCCGCGAGCTGTTCGCCGAGAGCCTGGCCGCACACCGGGCGATCGGGCAGGACGGCCGCGCCGCCCTCGCCGAGCTGCGGCTCGCCACGGCCGCGGCGCAGTCCGGCGCCGAGGCCGCCGAGATACGGGAGCTGCTGGCGACGGCGCTCGGCTCGGCCGAGGCCCTGGCCGACACCGACCCGAGCCGGGCACGCCGGGTGGCGGCGGCCGAGATCAACGGCATCCGTATAGAGGCGTTCCTCCGGGCCGGGGAAGCGGACCATGACCACGACGGCGTGGACGGCCGACTGGAGCGGGAGCTGACCGCGTTCGTCGCGGCCAGGGAGTCGGCCGAGGGGCTGGGACACCTCGTCGCCGAGGCCGAATTGATGCTGGCCGAGTTCGCGCTGCGGAGCGGGGACGAGGAGCGCGCGGAGTCGCTGTTCGGCTCGGCGGCCGAGCGGAACATCGCGGCGGGCCAGCCCGGGGAGGCGGCGCAGCCGCTCGCCCGGCGTGCGGGGCTGCTGTTCGCCCGCGGCGGCGTTGAGGAGGCCGAGGCCGCAGCCCGCGCTGCCGTCGAGCAGAGCACGGAGCTGACCGACCCGGAGGAGCAGGCGATCGTCCGGCTCACGCTCGCCGACATCCTGGTGCGCCGGGGCGGCCGACAGGCGGAGGCGGCCGATCACGCGCTGGACGCGGCGCACTGGTTCGACCAGGCGGGCCTCGGCGCCGCCGGCGGGGCCCAGGCCCGGCTGGTGCTGGCCAAGGCGTACGCGGCGGCTGAACGTACGGCCGAGGCGGCGGAAGTCCTCCAGTCCGCGCTGCCGGACCTGCTGGGCCACGGCGAGTACCGCGGGGTCCACGCTCGCGAGACGCTGGGCGACCTGCTGGGACAGCTGCGGGACGCACGCGGCGCGGCGGAGCAGTACCTCCTCGCCGCCGACACCGCCAAGGGCTGGGACGACCCGGCCCCGCAGGCCCACTTCGCCCAGCTCGCGGCCGAGTCACTGTCGAGGGCGGGCCTGCCGGACGAGGCACGGTCGGCGTACCGCAGAGCCCTGCAGCTGTGGCGCGAGTCGGGCGACAACCCCGTGGCCGAGGTACGGATCCTGCGCTCACTCGCCTGGCTGGCCGGATACCGGAACGAGGAGGACTTCGACGCCGCACGCGACCTGATGCACCAGGCCCTGGCCGTACTGGACGGCGCGGACGACGACCAGTCGCGCTACGAACGCGGCCAGACCTGGCACCAACTCGCCAACCTGACCATGTCCCGGCTCCCGGACGACGAGTACGACGATTTCGACGACGACGACGATGACGACGACGAGCAGGACAAGCCGGAACCGGCCCCGGACGCGGTGGACGAGAAGGCCGTACGGCTGGAGGCGATACGCCTCTGGGAACAGGCCGCCGACGCCTACGCGACGCTGGGCCTCGACGCTCTGGAAGAGCGAGCGAGATGCCTGACGGGCGCCGCCTGGTCCGAACACGCCATGGGCCGGGCCGACGAAGCCACCGCGCGCCTCACCACCCTGGCCGCCGAACTCCGCACTCAGGACGACACCCGGGCCCGCCGAACGGTCTCGCAACTGGAAGACACCCTGCGCCACCTGGCCTGACACCCGACTGCGTGGTGCCCCGTGGTGCCCCGTGGTGCCCCCGCCCCGGGGCACCACGGAGCCCGGGTCAGCCGAGCTGCGCGACGGCCTCGTTGGCGATCTCCTCGAAGACAGCCTGGTCTGCGGCGAAGTCGGAGTCGGGGATCGGCCAGTGGACCGCGATCTCGGTGATCCCGAGATCGCGGTGGTGCCCGGCGAAGTCCACGAAGGCGTCGACCGAATCCAGCGGCCGGTTGCGGTCCGGCGTGAAACCGTGGAGCAGGATCTTGTCCAGCTCGGCGGGGTCACGTCCGATCTCCGCGCACGCGGAACCGAGCCGGTCGATCTGGTCGCGCAGCGCGGCCCGCGACTGCTCGGGCGTGCCCTCCTCGAAGAGCTTCGGGTCGCCCGTGGTGACCCATCCCTGCCCGTACCGCGCGGCCAGCTTGAGCCCGCGCGGGCCGGTCGCCGCGACGGCGAAGGGGAGCCGGGGCCGCTGCACACAGCCGGGGATGTTCCGCGCCTCGACCGCCGAGTAGAAGTCCCCCTCCTGCGTCACCGCGCCCTCGGTGAGCAGCCGGTCGAGCAGCGGCACGAACTCGCCCAAGCGGTCGGCCCGTTCGCGCGGCGTCCACGGCTCCTGACCCAGCGCCGTCGCGTCGAAGCCGTTGCCGCCCGCGCCGATGCCGAGGGTGATCCGGCCGCCCGCGATGTCGTCGAGCGACATCAGCTCCTTGGCGAGCGTCACGGGGTGACGGAAGTTCGGTGACGTGACGAGAGTGCCCAGCCGGAGGTGGTCGGTCGCTGTGGCGGCGGCGGTGAGCGTGGGCAGGGCCCCGAACCACGGGCCGTCACGGAAGGTGCGCCAGGAGAGGTGGTCGTAGGTGTACGCCGTGTGGAAACCGAGTTCCTCGGCGCGCTGCCACTTCGCCCGGCCTCCCTCGTGCCAGCGGTCGACGGGGAGGATCACGGTGCTCAGACGCAGACTCATGATCCGACCCTACGTCCCGTCTCCCCCCGCACCGACCAGGCCGTACGCGCCCCGGCCGGTTGAGGGTCAGGCCGTCGGGAAGCGCAGGTAGCGCTGCGGTACGGCGTCGGTGAGCCAGACGCCGTTCGCGCTCACGTGGAAGGTGTGGCCGTCGGTGTGCATCGTGCCCGCGTCCACCGACAGGACGACGGGGCGGCCTCGGCGGGCGCCTACGCGGGTTGCTGTCTCGCGGTCGGCGGAGAGGTGGACGTGGTGGCGGTTCATCCGGCGCAGGCCTTCGGCGCGGATCGCGGCCAGGGCGTGCGGGGCCGTGCCGTGGTAGAGGTACGGCGGTGGTTCGACCGGGGGGAGGTCCAGGTCGACGGTCACCGAGTGGCCCTGGCTGGCGCGAATCCGCTCGCCCTCGACGGTGAAGCGCTGTTTGTCGTTGACGGCGACCACATGGTCGAGTTCGGCACGGGTGATCGGGAAGTTGTGTGCGGCCGTCGCGCGGATCAGGTCGTCGACCGCCACCCAGCCGTGGGCGTCGAGGGTGAGGCCGATCCGTTCGGGCCGGTGGCGCAGGTGTTTCGAGAGGTACTTCGACACCTTCACGGTGCGCTGTTCGTCGGGTTTTCCTGTCATCCGTTCAGCGTGCCGGTGAACCTGGTGCTTCGCCAGCCGATTTCAAGTGTTCATGATCCACAAGTTTGATCCACAGCCAACTTGGTTTATCCACAGGCTATGTGATGCTGCTGTGGATAACTGCCTTATGATTTAGTCAATTTGATCAATATGTCTCGTTTGTCAGTCTGTTGAGGTCAGCGCATCCAACGCCCTGGCCTGGACTTCCCGTTCCGTGGCCGCGGCGACGAACGCCGCCACGTTCTCCAGGCCAACCAGCGCCTCGACGGCCCGGATTGTCCCGGCCGGCACCGCCACCGAGCGTTCCTCGACGTCCGTCGGCAGGGGGAGCCCGGCCGACAGGTGCTGTTCCAGCTGGCGGGTGGCGAACAGGCGCATCGCGCGGGCCAGTTCGGCGTCGACCGACTGCTGGGCGAGCGGGCGGAGCCGGCGTACCAGCGCTGCGGCCTCGGCCGCTTCCGCGTCCGTCGGCGGGCGGTGGCCGAGGTAGCGGGCGAAGACATGCTCGCCGGTGAACTCCAGGAACCGGGCGGCGATATGTTCGACCTGGCCGCGAAGTTCCCGCAGATGGCCGGAGATCGCGGCCAGTGGGACGCCCGCCGCGTACAACTCCACCGCCACGGTCAGCTCCTGGGGGCTCGGCACCACGAAGGTGTCGTCACGGCCCGGGACACGTTCCAGCACGCCCAGCTCCAGCGCCTCTTCGACCGCCGCGTCGTCGCGCATCGCGCCGAACCGCTCGTCCAGCTCCGTACGGGAGATCCGGGCGGCCTCCTCGTCGGTCCACGGTCCGTGCACCTCGGCGACCAGGCCGAGCACCCCGCCGAGGCCGCGTCCCGCGTCCCACGCCTCCAGCAACTCCTTGATGGACGCCAGACTGTAGCCGCGCTCCAGCAGGTCGGCGATCTGCCGGAGCCTGGCCAGATGGGTCTCGCCGTACACATTGGCCCGGCCGCGCCGCTCGGGCGTCGGCAGCAGGCCGCGGTCCTGGTACGCGCGGATCGTCCGGACGGTGGCACCGCTCGCCTGGGCCAGCGCCTCGATCCGGTACTCGGCGCCGCTCACCGCTCCCCCTCCCGGGCCGCACGCGCGGCGGGCGAAGCCGCGAGATAGCCGACGGCCCTGCTCAGCGAAGCCTCCTGGGAGGGGTGGTACGAGCGGCGGAAGTAGCGGGGCAGGGCTGCTCCCAGCTCGCCCCAGGCCGGCAACAGACCTTTGGCCACAGCCGCGTTGTGGGCCCGGCGTGAGTAGCGCAGCGAGCCGGCGAGCCGCGGGTCGTGCCGGATCAGGTAGCGGGTCCCCCAGACCCACATCCACAGCAGCACGGGCGCCGTGACACACATCGTCCCCACCCTGCGGACGTAGCGCAGCGGCTCGCCGCCCCCGCAGTGCTGGTACATGTCGAAGGCGACCGCGCGGTGTTCGACCTCCTCGGCGCCGTGCCAGCGCAGCAGGTCGAGCATGACCGGATCCGCCGCCGCGCTGTCCAGCGCTTCGGCGCGCAGCACCCAGTCGCCCAGGACGGCGGTGAACTGCTCGATCGCCGCGACGAACGCCAGCCGGTAGAGCAGCCACCTGCCGGCGGGCAACGGGATCCGCCACGGCGGCCGGTCGCCGAGCAGGTGCTCGAAGATGAAGTCGACACGGCGGGTGAACTCCGCCGTGTCCAGCCGCTGCTCCGCCAGATGGTCCAGCACATACGCGTGCTGCACGCTGTGGGTGGCCTCCTGGCCCATGAATCCCTTGACGTCCTTGGCCAGTTCGGGATCGGTGACCAGCGGCAGGGCTTCCTTGAACACCTTGACGAACCAGCGTTCGCCCGCCGGCAGCAGCAGATGCAGCACATTGATGACATGCGTGGCGGTGGGCTCGTCCGGTATCCAGTGCAGCGGTGTCGCATGCCAGTCGAACGAGACCCGGCGCGGCACGATCGGACGGCGTTCCTCTCCGGTCGCTGCGGCGTCCCCGCCCTCGGCGACATCCTTGCTCTCGGCGGCTCCCTCGCTCACAGCGGGGGCTCCACCCTGGCTATCGCCCGCAGTGCGCCGGGCGAGATCCGCGACAGCAGCCGGGCGACCCGGGCCTCCGGTGTCACGGGGACCACCGCCTGGTTGTGCACGACAGCGCGCAGCACGGCGTCGGCGACCTTCTCCGGCGGGTAGTTGCGCAGCCCGTAGAGCCGGGACGTCTTCTTCCTGCGCCGCTCCTGCTCCTGCTCCGAGACACCGGTGAAGCGGGCCGTGGCCGTGATGTTCGTGTTGACGAAGCCCGGACAGACGGCGGACACCCCGACGCCCCGCCCGGCCAGTTCGGCCCGCAGGCATTCGCTGAGCATCAGCACCGCCGCCTTCGACGTGCTGTACGCGGGCAGCGCACGTGACGGCTGATACGCGGCGGCCGAGGCGGTGTTGACGATATGGCCGCCCTGCCCGCGCTCGGCCATCTGCCTGCCGAAGAGCCGGCAGCCGTGGATGACCCCCCACAGATTGACGTCCAGGACCTTCCGCCAGTCGTCGGCCGTGGTGTCGAGGAACGAGCCGGAGAGCCCGATCCCCGCGTTGTTGACGAGGACATCGACGATTCCGTAGTCGGCGGCGACCTTGGCCGCCAGCTTCTCCATCGCCTGCTCGTCACCGACGTCGGCCTGTTCGCTCCATGCTTCGGGGGAGCCGATCAGCCGCGCCAGCTCCGCCGTCCTGGCCGCGCCCTCGCCGTTCACGTCGACCGCGATCACCCGGGCACCGGACTCGGCGAACCCCAGCGCCGTGGCCCGGCCGATCCCGCTGGCGGCGCCCGTGACCAGGACGAGCTGCCCGCCGAACCGCTCCGCGTACCGCCCGCTCGCCGGCGTGACAGCCGCGGCGCCGCCGCCCGGTCCGCTCCCGGCGCCGTCCTCCGCGTACCGGTCGGCGAAGTCGGCTATCCAGATGGCGAGTTGATCGGGGCGGGTACGCGGCACCCAGTGCTTGACCGGGACCGTACGACGCGTGAGCCGCGGCGCCCACTCGGCGAGGTCGTCGTAGAGCCGCTCCGACAGGAAGGCGTCCTCCGTCGGCACGATCAGCTGGACCGGCGCGTGCGCGTACGCGTCCGTACGGGGCCTGCGCAGCCGGGCGCGCACATTGTCCCGGTAGAGCCACGCGCCGTGCGCCGCGTCCTCGGGCAGCGACGCCGTCGGATAGGCGGCGCCGGGGCCGTCCGGCACCTTCTCCACCTTGCGGAGTATCGCGGGCCACCGTCTGCCCAGCGGTCCGCGCCAGGCCAGCTCGGGCAGCCGGGGCGTGTGCAGCAGGTAGATGTACCAGGACTTGGCGCCCTGACCGACCAACTGCCCGACCGCGCGCGGTGTCGGCCGCGCGGCCCGCTTCTTGATCCAGAGCCCCAGGTGGTCGAGGGAGGGCCCCGAAAGTGACGTGAACGAGGCGATCCTGCCTTCCGTCCGCGCGACCGTGACGAACTCCCACGCCTGCACCGAACCCCAGTCGTGGCCGACCAGATGCACCGGCCGGTCCGGGCTCACCGCCTCGGCCACCGCCAGGAAGTCGTCCGTCAGCTTCTCCAGCGTGAAGCCGCCGCGCAGCGGCTCGGGCGCCGTCGAGCCGCCGTGGCCCCG
>NZ_JTIY01000001.1:2220299-2229582 GCF_000818175.1 Streptomyces sp. AcH 505 | reverse complement strand
CCGCCGCGCAGCGGCTCGGGCGCCGTCGAGCCGCCGTGGCCCCGCACGTCGTACAGGACGACATGGAACCGGTCGGCGAGCCGGGCGGCGACCTGCGACCAGACCTCCTTGCTGTCCGGATAGCCGTGCACCAGCAGCACCGTCGGATCTGCCGGATCACCCAGCTCGGCGACACTCAACTCGACACCGCCGGTGCGCACCCGGCGCTCCCGGCGCTCACTGAACTCGCCCATGCGGTCGTCTCCCAACCCCGAGAAGCCGGCAGCCACGTGAACCGTGAACCTGCCACCCGGCCACGTGAACCTGCCACTGATGAATGTGACAATGCCCGGCGGCTACGTCAAGACCAGGCCCTGGCCTGTGGATAACCCACGGCACCCCGACACGGACCCTCGGCCTCTTTACGTAGCCCTTACGGGTTCGTACATCTCCAGGGGGACGCCGATACAGCCGTCAGGTCTGACGACCGGTGTGGCCCGCGCCACTACGGTCGAACCGTGACTGTGATCCTGACAGAAGGCTTGAGCAAAAAGTTTCCACGGGTAACCGCGCTCGACCGGCTATCCCTGGACATCGGACCCGGCGTGACCGGTCTGGTGGGTGCCAACGGAGCCGGCAAGTCCACCATGATCAAGATCCTGCTGGGTCTGTCCCCCGCCACGGAAGGCCGGGCCGAGGTGCTCGGCCTCGACGTCGCCACCAAGGGCGCCGCCATCCGCGAGCGCGTCGGGTACATGCCCGAGCACGACTGTCTGCCGCCGGACGTCTCGGCCACCGAGTTCGTCGTCCATATGGCGCGCATGTCCGGCCTACCGCCGTCGGCGGCCCGCGAACGTACGGCGGACACGCTGCGCCACGTCGGTCTTTACGAGGAGCGCTACCGCCCCATCGGCGGCTACTCCACCGGCATGAAACAGCGCGTCAAGCTCGCCCAGGCGCTGGTCCACGACCCGCAGCTCGTCCTGCTCGACGAGCCGACCAACGGGCTCGACCCCGTCGGCCGCGACGAGATGCTCGGCCTCATCCGCCGCGTCTACTCCGACTTCGGCATCTCCGTCCTGGTCACCTCGCACCTCTTGGGCGAACTCGAACGCACCTGTGACCACGTCGTCGTCATCGACGGCGGCACGCTGCTGCGCTCCAGCTCCACCAGCGACTTCACGCAGATGACCACGACCATCGCCGTCGAGGTCACCGACACGGACACCCACCCGGACGGCACGGCGACGCTGCGCGAATCCCTCACGGCCGCCGGCGTCACGCTCCTCGCGAGCACCGAGGAAGGGCTCCCGGGGGCCGGCCACATCCTGCTGATCGAGGCCGTCGGCACGGAGACGAACGACATCGTCCGCGACACCGTCGCCGGGCTCGGCCTCGGACTCGTCCGGATGGAACAGCGCCGTCACCACATCGCCGAGGTGTTCCGCCAGGCCGAGGCGTCGCCCGCCGAGACGGCACCGGCCGAGACACAGCCGGCCACCACCACGGCGGCCACCGATCCGACTTACGCACTGCAGAAGGGAGGCGTCAGCGATGAGCACTGACACGACTCAGATCCACAACATCGGCTACCGCAACTACGACGGACCCCGGCTCGGCCGGACCTACGCCAGGCGCTCCCTGTTCACGCAGTCCCTGCGCGGCGCGTACGGACTCGGCCGCTCGGCGAAGTCCAAGGTCCTGCCGATGATCCTGTTCGGCGTGATGTGCCTGCCCGCGGGCATCATCGTCGCCGTCGCCGTCGCGACCAACGCGAAGAGCCTGCCCCTCGACTACACCCGCTACGCCATCGTCACCCAGGCCGTCATCGGTCTCTTCCTCGCCGCACAGGCGCCGCAGACCGTCTCACGCGACCTGCGCTTCAAGACGGTGCCGCTCTACTTCTCCCGCCCCATCGAGCGTGTCGACTACGTCCTCGCCAAGTTCGGCGCGATGGCGTCGGCGCTCTTCGTACTGACCGCGGCGCCGCTGGTCGTCCTCTACGTCGGCGCGCTGCTGGCGAAGCTGGACTTCGCCGACCAGACCAAGGGATTCGGGCAGGGAATCGTGTCGGTGGCGATGCTGTCCCTGCTCTTCGGCGGACTCGGCCTCGTCATGGCGGCCCTCACCCCCCGCCGCGGCTTCGGCGTCGCCGCCGTGATCGCCACGCTGACCATCACGTACGGCGCCGTCTCCACGGTGCAGGCGATCGCCTGGTCCACGGACTCCGGCTCCGTCGTCAAGTGGATCGGCCTGTTCTCCCCCATCACCCTCATCGACGGCCTGCAGACCGCCTTCCTCGGCGCCACCTCCGCCTTCCCCGGCGAGGCAGGCCCCTCGGCCGGCGTCGGCATCGTCTATCTGCTGGTCATCCTCGGCCTGATCGCCGGCTCGTACGCCGTCCTGATGCGCCGCTACCGGAAGGTCGGGCTGTGACCACCCTCAACATCGACCACACGTCCCGCTGGTTCGGCAACGTGGTCGCCGTCAACGACGTCACCATGACCATCGGTCCCGGTGTCACCGGACTCCTCGGCCCCAACGGCGCCGGCAAGTCCACGCTCATCAACATGATGGCCGGCTTCCTCGCCCCGTCCACCGGCACCGTCACCATCGACGGCGAGAAGATCTGGCGCAACGAGTCCGCGTACAAGCAGATCGGCATCGTGCCCGAGCGGGAGGGGATGTACGACTTCCTCACCGGCCTCGAATTCGTCGTCGCCAACGCCGAACTGCACGGGCTGGGCGGGCGCGAGGCGCAGGCTGCGCTCGCCACCGTCGAGATGGAGTACGCCCAGGACCGCAAGATCGCGACGTACAGCAAGGGCATGCGCCAGCGCGTGAAGATGGCGTCGGCGCTGGTCCACGACCCGTCCGTGCTGCTGCTCGACGAGCCGTTCAACGGTATGGACCCGCGCCAGCGGATGCAGCTCATGGAGCTGCTGCGGCGCATGGGCGCCACGGGCCGTACGGTGCTGTTCTCCTCCCATATCCTGGAGGAGGTCGAGCAACTCGCCTCGCACATCGAGGTGATCGTGGCAGGCCGGCATGCCGCCAGCGGTGACTTCCGCCGTATCCGCAGGCTGATGACCGACCGCCCGCACCGCTATCTCGTACGGTCCAGCGACGACCGCGCGCTCGCCGCCGCGCTCATCGCCGATCCGTCCACGGCCGGCATCGAGGTCGATCTCACCGAAGGCGCGCTGCGTATCCAGGCGGTCGACTTCGGCCGCTTCACGGAGCTGCTGCCGAAGGTCGCCGTCGAACACTCCATCAGCCTGCTCACGGTCTCGCCGTCCGACGAGTCCCTCGAGTCGGTCTTCTCCTACCTCGTAGCGGCCTGAGCGGCCTGAAAGGAGCTGAGACAGTCCATGTACAACCCCACTGTCGCCCGGCTCACCTACCGGGCTCTGCTCGGCAGGCGCCGGGCCGCCATTCTCTTCGTCCTGCCGGCCCTGCTGATCGTCATCAGCGCGGCCGTCCGCGCCCTGAACGGCGCCGACGACCAGATCGCCTCTGACGTGTTGGGCGGCTTCGCCATCGCCACGATGGTGCCGCTGATCGGCGTGATCGCCGGTACGGGAGCGATCGGGCCCGAGATCGACGACGGCTCGATCGTCTATCTGCTGGCCAAGCCGGTGAAACGGCCGACGATCATCTTCACCAAACTGATCGTCGCGATCGGCGTGACGATGGCCTTCTCGGCCATCCCGACGTTCATCGCCGGCTACATCCTCAACGGCAACGGCCAGCAGATCGCCGTCGCCTACACCGTCGCCGCGCTGGTCGCCTCGATCGCCTACAGCGCGCTGTTCCTGCTGCTGGGGACGGTCAGCCGGCATGCGGTGGTCCTCGGCCTCGTCTACGCGCTGGTCTGGGAGACGCTGTTCGGCAGTCTGGTCTCCGGAGCCCGCACCCTCAGCGTCCAGCAGTGGTCGCTCGCCCTCGCCGAGAAGATCGGCGGCGGCGGCATCGTCACCTCGGACGTGGGGCTGCCGGTGGCCGTGGTGCTGCTGGTCGTCGTGACGGGCGTCGCCACCTGGTACGCGGGCCAGAAGCTGCGCACGCTGACCCTCGCGGGCGATGAGTGAGCGGACCGCTGACGGAGCCCCGCCGCCACCGCGAATAATCGGTGGCGGCGAACTCCGCCTTCGGGCACCGTAGGTACGGACAGGCCGAGGCAGGCCCGAGCAGGCCGTGACAGGCCGGCCGAGGCCACATCAGAGACCGGGACGGGAGCGCGGCGATGACCAGTACGCAGAGTCCGTCGAGTTCCCAGCAGGGCAGCGCCACGCAGGCACCGGAGTAGCCACCGACCGCTCCGGGTGCCGCAGGCACTGCCCGGGGGCGGCCGCTTCGAGCGCGCATCCGCGCGGGCCGCCCCTCCCGGAGGATTGGCCGAGTGGTAAGGCAGCGGCTTGCTAAGCCGTCGTCGGGGCGTACGACCCCCGCGCGCGTTCGATCCGCGCATCCTCCGCCCGCGAACGTCGAGAGCATCGGGCATGCTCAGCCCTGGAGCAGCTTCTCCAGCACCACGGCGATGCCGTCCTCGTCGTTCGACGCCGTGACCTCGTCCGCCACGGCCTTCAGCTCCTCGTGCGCGTTCGCCATCGCCACGCCGTACCGCGCCCAGCCGAACATCGGGATGTCGTTCGGCATGTCACCGAAGGCGATCGTCTCCGCCGCCGTCACACCCAGCCGCCGTGCGGCCAGCGACAGGCCCGTCGCCTTCGTGAGGCCGAGCGGCAGCACCTCCACGACGCCCGCGCCCGCCATCACCACGTTCACCAGACCGCCGACCGCCGCACGCGCGGCCAGGGCCAGCGCGTCGTCGTCCAGCTCCGGGTGCTGGATGTAGACCTTGTTGATCGGGGCCGCCAGCAGCTCCTCGGGGTCCTCCGACCGCAACGAGGCCAGCGGGCCGTCCTGCACGCGGTAGCCGGGGCCGAACAGTACGTCGCCGTCGAGGCCGTCCCTGCTCACGGCGAGCGCCAGCGGACCGGTCTCGGCCTCGATCTTGGACAGGGCGAGCGCGGCCAGCTGCCGGTCCAGGGTGACCGAGGTCAGCAGCCGGTGCTCGCCCGCGTGGTAGACCTGCGCGCCCTGGGCGCACACGGCCAGGCCGTCGTAACCGAGGTCGTCCAGCACATGGCGCGTCCACGGCACGGCGCGTCCGGTGACGATGATGTGCGCGGCGCCCGCCGCCGCCGTGGCGGCGGCGAGCGCGTCGCGCGTACGGGCCGAGACCGTGCCGTCCTCGCGCAGCAGCGTGCCGTCGAGGTCGGTCGCGACAAGCCGGTACGGGAACGGCGCGGGGGTGGTGCTCACTTGGCGATCGGCTCCAGAAACTCGCGGCCGCCCAGATACGGGCGGAGCACCTCGGGCACCCACACGGAACCGTCGGCCTGCTGGTGGTTCTCCAGGAGCGCCACGATCGTGCGCGGTACGGCGCACAGCGTGCCGTTCAGCGTCGCCAGCGGCTTGACCTGCTTGCCCTCCCGCATCCGCACGGAGAGCCTGCGGGCCTGGAACCCGTCGCAGTTGGACGCCGACGTCAGCTCGCGGTACTTGCCCTGCGTCGGGATCCACGCCTCACAGTCGAACTTGCGCGAGGCGGAGGCGCCGAGGTCGCCCGAAGCGACGTCGATCACCTGGAAGGGCAGCCCGAGCCCCGACAGCCACTGCTTCTCCCACTCCAGCAGCCTGCGGTGCTCCGACTCGGCCTCGGCCGGGTCGACGTACGTGAACATCTCGACCTTGTCGAACTGGTGGACCCGGAAGATGCCCCGGGTGTCCTTGCCGTACGTACCCGCCTCGCGGCGGAAGCACGGCGAGAAGCCCGCGTAGCGCAGCGGGAGCTTGTCGGCCTCGATGATCTCGTCCATGTGGTACGCGGCGAGGGGCACCTCCGACGTACCGACCAGGTAGAAGTCGTCCTTCTCCAGGTGGTACACGTCCTCGGCGGCCTGGCCGAGGAAGCCCGTGCCCTCCATGGCGCGCGGGCGGACCAGCGCCGGGGTGAGCATCGGGGTGAAGCCGGCCTCGCCGGCCTGCGCGATCGCCGCGTTGACGAGGGCGAGCTCCAGCAGCGCGCCGACCCCCGTCAGGTAGTAGAAGCGCGAGCCGGACACCTTCGCGCCGCGCTCCACGTCGATGGCGCCCAGCGCCTCGCCCAGCTCCAGATGGTCCTTGGGCTCGAAGCCCTCTTCGCCGAAGTCGCGGATCGTGCCGTGCGTCTCCAGGACGACGAAGTCCTCCTCGCCCCCTACCGGGACGTCGCTGTGCACCACGTTGCCCAGCTGGAGGAGCAGCCGCCGTGCGTCCTCGTCCGCCTCGTGCTGCTCGGCGTCGGCGGCCTTGACGGCTGTCTTGAGCTGCTCGGCCTTCCTGAGCAGCTCGGCCTTCTCGTCGGGCGAGGCTTTCGGGATCAGCTTGCCGAGCGATTTCTGCTCGGAGCGCAGCTCGTCGAAGCGCAGGCCGGAGGACCGGCGCCGCTCGTCGGCGGAGAGCAGGGCGTCGACGAGGCCGACGTCCTCTCCACGGGCACGCTGGGAGGCGCGCACACGGTCGGGGTCCTCACGGAGCAGGCGAAGGTCAATCACCCCACCAGGCTACCGGTGCGCGGTGACACCACCCCACTCGATATCCACCTGTGCGGCTCTTTGTCCAAATTGCTACAAATGGGAAAACTGTCGGCAAAGCGGTGGGAAAGTGGGTGCGCTTCTCCCGCTGTTCGTCAATGAGGGGAATGCAATTCCCCGGAACGAAGCATTCCGGTCGACTCGCCTTGACTCACCTCCCTTGTGGGAGGCGGTACTTGGCCCGGCGGTTGTCCACAGCGTTGTACTGCGGAGGGAAAGTTATCCACAGGCTGTGCGGTGGATCTGTGGATCGTGGAAGTGATCGTTCCGAGGTCGGTGTGCGGGCCGAATAATTCCCCGGCCAAACCCGCTTCACACGCTCATTCGGGTGGGATTCGTTAACTCTGACGAGTTGCCGAGTGGAATTGGGGTGACAAGGGTGACCTGACGCCCTGTGGACGGAAGTGGGGTAACTGGAGCGATTTGTCGACCATGTCGGCTTGCCGTGTCGACTTGTCCCCAGGTCGAGAAGCAAGCCTGTGGATAACCCGGTGGGTTATCCACAGGGGAGGAGGTGGGGCGGTGGATCCCGGGGCGGTCCCGGTGTCAGGCGCGGCCGTCCTGGCTGCGCGCCAGCCACTCGGCGGCCTCGATGAACGCCGTGTCGGACGTCCCCGGCCGGGCGGCCGCCACATCCGCGACCGCCACACCGGCGCGCGGGTACGACCCGAGGAAGCGCACCTTGGGGCAGATCCGCTTCAGCCCCATCAGCGCCTCACCGACCCGCCGGTCCGAGATATGGCCCTCGGCGTCCACGGCGAAGCAGTAGTTACCGATGCCGGCGCCCGTCGGCCGCGACTGGATCAGCATCAGGTTGACCCCGCGCACCGCGAACTCCTGAAGGAGCTCCAGCAGCGCGCCGGGGTGGTCGTCGCCCATCCAGATGACGACCGAGGTCTTGTCCGCGCCGGTCGGCGCGGCGGGCCGTGCCGGCCTGCCCACCAGCACGAAGCGGGTCTCCGCGTTCTGCGCGTCATGGATCTCGGTGACGAGCGGCACCAGGCCGTACGTGGCGGCGGCGAACTCACCGGCGAAGGCCGCGTCGTACCGGCCCTCCTGGACGAGCCGCGCGCCGTCCGCGTTGGACGCGGCCGACTCCCACACGGCGTCCGGCAGCTGGGCGCGCAGCCAGTTGCGCACCTGCGGCTGGGCGACCGGATGGCCGGTGACGGTCTTCACCTCGGACAGCTCCGTGCCGGGCCGTACGAGCAGGGCGAAGGTGATCGGGAGCAGCACCTCGCGGTAGATCATGAGCGGCTCGCCCGCGGCGAGTTCGTCGAGGGTCGCCGTGACACCGCCCTCCACCGAGTTCTCGATCGGGACGAGTGCGGCGGCCGCCTCCCCGCTCCGTACGGCGTCGAGCGCCGCGGGTACGGACACCATCGGGATCAGTTCCCTGGTGGCCGCTTCCGGGAGGGTACGGAGGGCGGCTTCGGTGAAGGTGCCCTCGGGGCCGAGATACGTGTAGCGCGTGGCCGACATACCGTCACCCTAATAGCCCGACGGAGTGCCCCGCCCCGCCCCGGGCTCAGGACTCCAGCAGCCGCTGGCCCACGTACTCGCCCTTCGCCGCGCCGCCCGGCACGGCGAACAGTCCGCTCGTCTCGTGCCGGACGAACTCCGACAGCGCGTCGCCCCGGTCGAGCTTGCGCTGCACCGGCACGAACCCCTTGAGCGGATCGGCCTGCCAGCAGATGAAGAGGAGCCCGGCGTCGGGGGTTCCGTCCTTGCCGATGCCGTCGTGGTACGAGAAGGGGCGGCGCAGCAGCGTCGCGCCGCCGTTCGCCGCCGGCGCCGAGATCCTGGCGTGGGCGTTGGCGGGGATGATCAGCTCGCCGTCGGCGCCCCGCTTGTCGAGGGCGAGCGCCGTGTGTTCCGTACCGCCGGTGAGGGGGGCGCCGTCCGACTTACGCCGGCCGATGACCCGTTCCTGCCGGGCGAGAGGCAGCTTCTCCCAGTCGTCGAGGAGCATCCGGATGCGCCGTACGACGGCGTAGGAGCCGCCCGCCATCCAGGCGGGGGTGCCGGCCGGCGGGGCGGCGGGTACGAACAGGGCCCGTTCGAAGTTGGGCGCCGACGGTTTGGGGTTGGCCGTCCCGTCGACCTGGCCCATCAGATTGCGGACGGTCATCGGGTGCGGGGTCGCGCCGGGCGCCCGGTTGAAGCCGGACATCTGCCAGCGGACCCTGGCCGCCCCGCCCGCGTCCTTCTGGAGCGCGCGCAGGGCGTGGAAGGCGACGAGCGGGTCGTCGCAGCCGATCTGGATCCACAGATCGCCTTCGCTGCGCGCCGGGTCGAGCTGGTCGGAGGAGAAGGCGGGCAGCGGGTCGAGGGCGGCGGGGAGGCTGCCGGTCAGACCCGTACGGCCGAAGAAGCTGCGGCCGAAGCCGAAGGTGACCGTGAGGGACGAAGGGCCCGCGTCCAGGGCGACACCGGTGTCGTGCTCACCTGCCGCCGCGGCGCCGGTGACCGGCTGACCCGCCATCAGCGCGCTCGCCGAGGCCGACCAGCGGCGCAGCAGCGCCGCCGCCTCCTTGCGGCCGGCGCCGGGGGAGAGGTCGAAGGCGACGAGATGCCCGGCGGCCTGCGTGGGGGTGGTGATGCCGGGCTGGTGGGCGCCGTGGAAGGCGACGGTGTCCGCGCCGACGGTGCTCAGCGCCGTC
>NZ_JTIY01000001.1:2205025-2219860 GCF_000818175.1 Streptomyces sp. AcH 505 | reverse complement strand
GGCGCCGAGCACCAGCCCGGCCGCCCCGGCGGCGCCCGCAGTCCCGAGCACGCGCCGCCTGGAAACGCCGCTGCCGGTGCCGCTGCCGGTGCCGGCAGGGTGGCCCTGGTCCCGGTCTTGGCCCTGGTCCCGGTCCTGGTCCTGGCCTGTGGAGGTCTCGCTCACGGTGGTTCAGCCGATCTTGACGTTCTTGTAGACGGTCTGCTCGTCGATGTCGGAGGTGCGGACGGTGACTTGGAGCTGCCACTCGCCCGGCAACGGGATCTGGATGTTCTCCGCGCTCCAGTGTCCAGGGGCGAACCGCTTGGGCGCGATGGGCAGCGGGCCGATCTTCTGCGCCTTCAGGGTGATGGAGGCCCGTACCTCGGGGACGTCGAGCGGCTGCTTGTCGGGGCCGTTGACGTAGATGTGCATCAGGTTGTCACCGGAGCGGGCGGGGCTGATGTAGACCTCCGCCGTGCCCTTGCCGTTCTCGCCGCCGGTGTCGAAGGGCAGCAGGACGTCCACGGGACCCGCTGTGGCGGGCGCCGCGGTGCTCGCGCCGCCGGTGCGGTCCGCTTCCTGCTCGGCGGTGCGGCCGGGTTCGGTGGTGGTGAGGATGGTGGTGACGGCGAGGAGGACGACGGCCACACCGGCCTCGGCCAGGACGGAACGGCGCAGTCCTGAACGGCTCGGATCGGCGTCACGCAGCCGCTTTTGGCGTGCAGTCGCCAACGCCGCTTTCTGCCGTTCCAGCTGGGTAGCTCTACGGGTGTCACCGACCGGCGCGGCGGTCCCGGTCTCCGTATCAGCCGCTGTGCCCGCCGAGGCGGCGGCCGGGACGGCCACGCTCTCGGTCTCCTGAGCGGCTTCGGTATCGGTCGCGATGGCGGACTCGGACCCGGCCTCCGTCTCCGCGACCGCTTCCTGGGCCGTCGTCGCCAGCCGTCCCGTCCACCGCCGGGAGAAGTAGGCGATCCCCACGAGCACGGCGACAAGCCCGACCTTGACCAGAAGGAGTTGTCCGTATGAGGTTCCCCCGAGCGCCGACCACGACCCGACCTGCCGCCAGCTCTGGTAGAGGCCGGAGGCGGCGAGTACGACGACACTGACGAAGGCGGTGCCGGAGAAGCGCCGTACGGCCGCTGCCTCTATATAGGGAGTGCGGTAGAGAGCGACGAGCAGGGCGGTGAGACCGCCCAGCCAGGTGGCCACGGCCAGCAGGTGGATGACATCGACGGGCATGGCGAGGCCGGGCTGGATCCCGGTCGACGCGTGCTCGGACAGCGCCCACGTCGCGGCGATCCCCGCCGCGACGACGGCGCCGCCTATCGCGAGGCCGAAGGTGAGGTCCTGCTTCTCCTTGCCCGCGTCCGTGCCGGGCTGCTCGCTGTCGGGCTGCTCACTGTCGGTGTGTTCGCCATCGGGCTGCTCGCTCCCGGCGGCCACCTCACGCTTGGCGTAGGCGCCGAAGAGCACGGCGATGAAGAGGGCTGCCGCGCCCAGGAGCAGCAGCCTGGAGATGAGGGCCGCTCCCTCCTTCGTGGCGAGTACGTCCTGGAGTCCGCCGAGATCGAAGGCGTCGGCGAGTTTGCCGGAGCCGGTGTAGGGGGTGCGCAGCAACAGCAGGACGAGAGTGGCGGCGGTGATCGTGACCCAGCCGCGTACGACGAGCCGTTGCAGCGGCCGGGCGCTCGCGCCGCGCTGCCAGCAGCCGAGCACGAAGGCCGCGCCACCGACGAGGAGGATGAACCCGGCGTACGAGGCATAGCGGGCGGCCCCGTACAGGACACCGACGAGTCCGCCGCCCGCCTCGTCGTCGGAGACATGGACGGTGGTCTTGGACGGCGCCCCGATGGAGAAGGTGAAGGCGCCGGAGACCGGATGGCTGTCGGCGGAGACGGCCTGCCAGGCGACGGTGTACGTGCCGTCGGGCACGCCCGCGTGCAGGGCGACGGCGTAACGGGCGCCCGAACCCCCGCCGGCGCTCCGGACCTTGCCCGCGTCGGCGCGCTTGCCGGCCGGGTCGAGTACGCGGACACCGTTGTCGCCGAGAGAGACCTCTTCGGAGAAAGTGAGGGTGATGTCCTTGGGAGCAGTGGCAACCACCGCCCCGTCCGCCGGATCGCTGGCGGTGAGAGCGGCGTGCGCCGACGCCGTACCGGACAGGACCGTGAAGACGGTCCCGACGAGCACGGAGACGACGAGCAGCAGTCGCACCGTCAGGGATGGCGGTCCGAAGCGTGGGGCGGTGGCTGTCATGGCGTCCTGATCCCTCACTGCTTGGGCGGGTTGTACGTGGGCTCCTTCACGGGAAGCTCGACCGTGACCGGTCCGGACTTCTCGAAGTGCAGTACGACGTCGACCTTCTGGCCCTGCAAGGGCTTCCGCTTGAGGTCCATGAACATGATGTGGTTGCCACCACGTTCCAGATCAAGAGTGCCGTCGGCGGGAATTCCGAACGACGTGACCTCTTGCATCCGGTCGTTGACGGTCTGGTGGATGGAGATGTTGTCGGAGATGTCGCTGGTGACAGAGGTCAGTTTGTCGGCGCCGCCGTCGTTGGTGACGATGAGGAATCCGGCCGCCAGGTCGGTGACGGGGGGCTGCGGCATATAGGCGCCGGTGACCTTCAGTTCGGGCTTCGCGCCGGACGCCTTGCCGGCGTCGACCGAGGAGTTCGCCGAGGAGTCCGCCGAGCAGCCCGCCAGGGCCAGTGCGGCGGTGAGACCTATGGCGACCGTCAGCGGGGCGCGCCGGTTCACGGCGTCTCTCCCTTGACGAGCTTGGGCAGGTCCTTGGTGTAGTCGTCGGCCGTCGCCTCCGAGTCGTACAGCACGTATCCGCCGTCGGTCTTCGGCGAGAAGGCGATGACCTGGGCGCCGTGCGTGGACGTGATCGTGCCGTCCTTGTGCTTCTCCGGCGGTTCGACGTCGATGCCGAGCTGGCGGGCGCCGGCCTGGATCGTGGGGAAGTCGCCGGTCAGGCCGACGAAGGACGGGTCGCCCGCGCTGGGCAGCCACTTGCCGAGTTCGGCCGGGGTGTCCCTGTCCGGGTCGGTGGTGACGAAGACGACCTGCAGCTGCGCCTGCTCTGCCTTGGTGAGCGACTTCCGCGCGATGGCGAGGTTGCTCATCGTCAGCGGGCAGATGTCCGGGCAGTGCGTGTAGCCGAAGTAGATCAGCGTGGGCTTGCCCTTGGTGCGCTCGCGCAGGTCGTACGGCTTGCCGTGGGTGTCCTTGAGGACGAGGTCCGGCTTCTTGAAGGGGGTGTCGAGCACGGTCGCCGGTTTGTCGGCCGGCTGCGAGACGTCGGCGATCGCTTTGGAGGAGGAGTCGTTGCTGTCGCCGTCGCTGCCACAGGCGGTGAGGGTGAGCGCGGTGAGTACCGCGAGGGTGGCGGCGAGCGGGACTGTCTTCTTACGCATGAGGTATTTCCTGGTGGTGGTGTGCGGGGCACCGGGCACGCGGGGCCGGGACGCCATGGATGGCATGCCGTCCCAGCCTCGCGCGCCGCGGGTGCTTGGTGCGTCAGGCGGTGCGGCGCCGGCCGGCGAGTACGCCGAAGGCCACACCGGCGATGCCGACGACGATGCCGACGATGCCGAGGACCCGCGCGAGGTTGTCGCTGCTGTCCGAGTCGGACGAGGCCGCGGTCGTACCGGCCTTCGTGTCGTCCTGCTTGGCGGCGGTGTCACTGGCCTTGCTGTCGGCAGCCCCGCCGTGTCCGTCCTCGGGGGCGGCGGCGGTCAGCTTCAGCACGGGCGCCGGGTTCTCCGGCTCGGCCGCGCCTTCCTTCGGCTCCTCGATCCACCGGACGACCTCCTTGTTGGAGTACGTCTGGATGGCCTTGAACACCAGCTGGTCGGTGTCCGTGGGCAGCGGGCTCACGGACAGCGGGAAGAGCTGGAACTGCCCCGCCGGGATCGAGCTCTTGGCGTCGGCGGTCCAGGTGACCTTCGAGACCGCCTCGTTGACCGGTGAGCCGTGCAGGTCGATCGGCTTGGCGAGCTTGGTCTTGACGATGTCGATCTTCCAGCCGGGGATCGGCTCCGGCATCACGGAGGCCAGCGGGTGGTCCGCCGGGATGTTGACCTCGACCTTGGTGGTCGTGGCGTCGTCGCGCTCGTTCGGCACCTTGAAGTTGATGATGGCCGAGCCGCCCTTGGCGGCCTCGCCCGCCGCCGACACGCCGACGTGGGCGGACGCGGGTCCGGCGAGCAGCAGGACGGAAGCGGCGGCCACACCGCCCGCGACGGCGAAACGGGCGGTCTTCGCGGCTGGGAACTTCGCGGCTGAGAACTTCACGGCTGGGAACACAGAACACTCCAGTGGCTGTGGGAGGAGGACGGAGGCAGAACAGGCGCCGGCGTGCGTCCGCACGGCGGCATCGCGACACCGCCCCGATCCCCTGCGGGACATGGCGTCCCGACGGGCGGAGAGTGCGGAGGGCGTCGCTTCAGGCTGCGAGGGCGAGTGCGGCCGGCGGGCCGCGCCTGATCACCGTGTGCTGGAGTGCCCGCCCGGCAGGTGCGGGCGGTGGTTCGTACGAGAAGCGCGCGGCCCGTGCGGTCTCGGGCGCCGAGCCGCAGGGCAGCCCGGCCAGCAGGGCGCGGGCCAGCGTGAAAGCGGCCCGCAGGGCGCGCAGTTGGGCGCTGTCCGTAAGGCTTTCCGCCACGCTCTCCCTGACCTCGCCGATGCCCTGCGCCGAGAGCCGGGCGGAGAGCCGCGCGATCCTGACCAGTGCGAGGTCCCCGCGGCGCAGCAGCCAGCCCGTCGCGAGAGCGGCGAGCAGGTGCGCGAGCACCATGGGGAGCGAGGGCAGTAGCCCGGCGGCGGTACCGGCGGCGGGAGCCATGGCCATCGGGCCGCCGTGCGTGTCCATCCCGGGCATGCCCGCCATACCGGCCATGCCGTGCGCCGTGCCCGCCGTACCGGACAGGCCCGGTACACCGGAGGCGCCTGACGTGCCGATGCCGGCCTCGGCCACGATCCGCTGCGCGTCGACATGGCTGAGTGAGGCGGGGCCGGCTCCGCAGAGCAGCTTCGCCGCCATCCTGACCAGTGCGTCGTTGCCGCCGGCCGGCATCACCATGTGCTGCTGGCCGAGTCCGAACAGGCTGTGCAGACCGAGCTGTCCGGCCGTCAGGGCCGACACGATGGTCGCGGTGGAACGCGGCCGTCCGGCGAGTGGCGCCACCACGGCGAACAGCAGGAGGAAGCCGGCCAGCAGGGTCCACCACGGCACGGGCGCACAGGCGGCGACGACGTGTCCCGTCGCGGACAGCACAAGACAGACCGCGGTGAACACCGCGGCCCTTACCAGCCGGGGGCCGGTTCCTGCGTGTGCGACAGGGGCAGACATGGCGGGCTCATCATCGCACTGCGTCCCCCCGCTCCGTAGGGCAGGTCCGGAAGGTCAGCCTCCGTCCCATACACCGCTCTACGTCACATACGCGTCCGCCGAATGAGGGGTCTCACACCCCCGGCGCGCTTACGGAGGGTCCGGAAGGGCAATACGTATCGGTATGTCGAGCCGCAGCCAGGAGGCTGGAGCATGAGCATCTGGTGGTCTCTCCATTTGCGGCGCGAAGCCGCGAGTGTTCCACTCGCCCGCCGCCTTCTGCTCGACGCCATGGACACCGCGGGCGTCGATCCCGACATCTCCTTCGACCTGTCGGTCGCGCTCACCGAGGCCTGTGCCAACGCCGTTGAGCACGGCGGGGACGAAGGGACGGGCGAGGCGCCCGGGGGTTACCGGGTGACCGCGTATCTGGACGGCGCGACGTGCCGTATCGAAGTGGCCGACTCCGGCCCCGGCTTCCCCGCCCGCCGGGTGGTCAGACGCCCGGCGCCCGCGCCCCTCACCGCGGAGAGCGGCCGGGGGCTGTGTCTGATCGAGCAGCTCGCCGACCACGTGCACTTCCGCAACCGTCCGGGCCAGGGCGCCGTCGTCAGCTTCGACAAGACCCTGAAGTGGCGCGAGGACGCGCTGCTGCGGGCCGGCTAGCGCCCGCCTGCCTGCCTCGCAGGCGCTGGCCGGCCGCTCGCGCGTTACGACCGCTTGAGCTCCGCCATCCAGGCCTCGACCTCGTCGGAGCGCCGCGGCAGCCCCGCCGACAGATTCCGGTTGCCGTCCTCGGTGACGACGAGATCGTCCTCGATCCGCACCCCGATGCCGCGGTACTCCTCGGGCACCGTCAGATCGTCGGGCTGGAAGTAGAGCCCCGGCTCGACGGTGAGGCACATGCCGGGCTCCAGCGTCCCCTCGGCGTACACCTCCCTGCGCGCGGCGGCGCAGTCGTGGACGTCCAGGCCGAGCATGTGGCCCGTGCCGTGCAGGGTCCAGCGGCGCTGCAGGCCCAGCTCCAGGACCTGCTCCACCGGCCCTTCCAGCAGCCCCCACTCGACGAGCTTCTCGGCGAGCACGCGCTGCGCCGCGTCGTGGAAGTCGCGGTACTTGGCGCCCGGCTTGACCGCGGCGATGCCGGCCTCCTGCGCCTCGTACACCGCGTCGTAGATCTTCCGCTGCAGCTCGTTGAACCGGCCGTCGATCGGCAGTGTGCGCGTGACGTCGGCGGTGTAGAGGGTGTGGGTCTCCACACCGGCGTCGAGCAGCAGCAGATCGCCGGAGCGTACGTCGCCGTCGTTGCGTACCCAGTGCAGCGTCGTGGCGTGCGGTCCGGCCGCGCAGATCGAGCCGTAGCCGATGTCGTTGCCCTCGACCCTGGCGCGCAGGAAGAACGTGCCCTCGATGTACCGCTCGCTGGTGGCCTCGGCCTTGTCGAGGACCTTCACCACGTCCTCGAAGCCGCGCACGGTCGAGTCGACGGCCTTCTGCAGCTCGCCGATCTCGAAGTCGTCCTTCACCGCGCGCGCCTCGGAGAGGTAGACGCGCAGCTCCTCGTCGCGCTCGGCGGTGACCTTGTCGCTCAGCGCGGCCTCGATGACGGCGTCGTGCCCGCGTACGTTACGGACCGGGCCCGTCGCCTCGGTCAGCGCCGCGGGCAGTTCCCTCACGTCCTTGGCGGGAACGCCGAGCAGTTGCTCCGCCTCGGCCAGGGAGTGTCGGCGGCCGACCCACAGCTCGCCCTGGCCGTCCAGCCAGAACTCGCCGTTCTCCCGGTTGGAGCGCGGCAGCAGATAGACGGTGGCGGTGTGCCCTTCGCCGGCCGGCTCCAGCACCAGGACGCCGTCCTGCGTCTGGTCGCCGGTGAGATACGCGTACTCGGTGGAGGCGCGGAAGACGTAGTCGGTGTCGTTGGACCGGGTCTTGAGCCGGCCCGCCGGGATGACCAGCCGCTCACCGGGGAAGCGCGCGGACAGCGCCGCGCGGCGCGCCGCGGTCTCGGCCGCCTGCGCGATCGGCTCCAGGCCGTGCAGCTCGGTGTCGGCCCAGCCTGACTTCATGTTTTCCGCGAGCTCGTCGGACACGCCGGGGTACAGTCCGTTCTTCCGCTGCTTGATCGGCTCTTCTTCCGCCTCCGGGAGCACTGGTTCCGTCTCCGGCAGTTCCAGGTGCTCCGGGGTGAGCTCCTCAGCCACGTCTTCTCCTCGCTACGACACCGGCCCGGCATTGGACCGTTTTCCATCGTATGTGCGAGGGCAAGACGGCCCAGGTCGCTGCGTGTGTGATGTGAGAAATCAGTCGAAGCGGGCGGCCAGCAGCACGATGTCCTCCATCGGGTCACCGGCCGGCGGCAGGTCGGGCAGGACGGTCCGCAGGACGTGCCCGGCGACCGCCGCCGGATCGTCCCGCAGCGCGCGCGGCACACTCGCCGCCGCCGCGTGCAGCCGGGCGTAGGCGCGGTCCATCGGCTCGCCGGTGCGCCGCAGCAGCCCGTCGGTGTACAGCAGCACCGTTTCTCCTGGTTCGGGATACAGCTCCACGCTCGGCGCCTCCCAGCACGCCAGCATCCCCAGCGGCGCCGAGAGCGACGTCTCGACGAACTCCGTACGCCGGTCCCCGACGACCAGCGGCGGCGCGTGTCCCGCCCCGGCCAGCACGATCTTCCGCCGCACCGGCTCCGCGTACGCGAACAGCGCGGTGGCCGTACGGGCCGGCTCGGTCAGCCGCAGCAGCAGCTCCAGATCGGACAGGACGGCGACCGGGTCCTCGCCCTCCATCACCGCGTACGCCCGCAGCGAGGCGCGCAGCCGGCCCATCGCCGCCACGGCGCTGGGTCCCGAACCGCTCACCGAGCCGACGGCGAGGCCGAGCGCGCCCTCCGGGAGCGGCAGCGCGTCGTACCAGTCGCCGCCGCCGCGCGGCCCGGTGCGGTGGCACACGGCGAGCTGGACGCCGGAGACCCGGGGGAGCCTCCCCGGCAGCAGTTCGTCGGCGATGGTGGCGACCCGCGCGCGGGCCCGCTCCAGCTCCAGCAGCCGGGCCAGATGCTCGCCCGCGTACCGGGCGTAGAGCGAGATCAGGTGGCGCTGGCGTTCCATCGGCTCGGCCGGCTCGTCGTACAGCCAGATCGCCGCGCCGAGCTTGACGGGCGCGGCCCCCGTCGGCTCGCCCGCCTCGTTGCTCCCGGGGTCGGTGGCCAGCGGTACGCCGTAACTGGCGCCGTATCCGAGCCGGGCGGCCACCTCGCGGTGGCGCGGGTCGAGGGCGCTGTCGGCGAGCAGGTCGGGTACGGCGACGTGTTCGGCGGGGGCGCCCGAGCTGTCGAGGAGCGGGCCGAGCGACGTGACGCCGCGCGGCACCGTCTCCAGATGGCCGAGGTCGGCATGGGCGAGACCGAGGCCGAGGGTGGTGACGGGGCCGAGGCCGTCGGCCGGTTCGAGCACGGCCAGCCCCCGCCTGGCGCCGACCAGCGCGGCGCCCGCCCGCAGCAGCTCGTCGAGGGCGTCCGCCAGGGAACGGGTCCTGGTGAGCCGCTCGGTGAGTTCGTGGAGGGTGGTCAGATCGGAGACCCAGCCGGCCAGCCGGTCCTGGATCAGTACGACCGGCGGGGCCTGGAGATCGTCGAGAGGCGGGACAGTGTGAGCGGGGGCCGGAACTGTGGAATCGATTCCAGCCACTTTCGGCATGTTCGGAGCGCTCATGGCAGCCGACTTTCTGACTGGTGCGTTTCGCTCGACAGTCGGGCAAAACCTCAGGTCATTTCGCGCAGCTGTCGATGCATCCACATGTACACGCACAACAGCGTTAATGTCCAGCATTGTCCTGGGGGGACGGCCGGTGTCCGTGGCGCAGCCGAGCCGAATCAAGTTGGCCGAAAAATGACCCACCTGGCTTGGTTTTGCTGTCGACTGAGGACGCTCAACAGGGGATCTGCCAGGGCCGACGTGCATACGCCGCCCCCGGTGGAGCGTCATTCCGAACGTGATGGGTACGTAAACGGTGACGGACAGGGGCAGTTGGGACCGCCCCGGAACCTGGCGGTCGGCCCGGGCGTCTTAACCGCCGTAGGCCGTGCCCCATCCCCCGGAGTGGCGAGGACAGCACAGCGGAACAGCGAGCGCCATGCGCACGCCACCACTCGCCATCCGTTCGCGGCAATTCGCGGAAACTCGCGGAATACAGTCAAGCTCGGTCCGATCACGGCGTCACGGGCATAGCGTCAAGTGCACAGTGTCAAACGCACAGTGTCATGGGCGCGGCGTTACGGACGCGGCGTCGACGGCACACACGTGTACGCAGAGCGAATACGCACAGCGAGTACGCACAGCGAAGTGATGCACACACATGGTGTCAGTGTCATGTGGACCTCGGCGTTCAACGGAAAGGAACGAGCGCTCATGCGCGAGATCCTCGGAAGGCGACGCAGGCTGCGGCTCCGGCGCAATGGGATGCCTGCCCAACTCGAAGCGGCGCTCACCTGCGCCACGGCGTGGAACTGGCCCGTACTGCCGGGCGCGGGCCTGAAATCGGCCGGCGGCCGGGGAGCGCGCGGGCGCGGCTGCGCCTGCCCGGACCCCGAGTGCGTCGTACCCGGCGCACACCCCTTCGACCCCGGGCTGCTGGCGGCGACCACCGACGGGCGCATGGTGCGCTGGTGGTGGCAGAACCGCCCGGCGGCCCCGATCGTGCTGGCCACCGGCGGCAGTGCGCCGTGCGCCGTGAGCCTGCCGGCGGTCGCCGCAGCCCGCGCCCTGGCGGAGCTGGACGGGATGGGCATGCGGCTCGGCCCGGTCGTCGCGACGCCCACGCGCTGGTCGCTGCTGGTCGCCCCGTACTCCCTGGAACAGCTCGGCGAGCTGCTGTACGCGAAGGACTGGGTGCCCAGCTCGCTGCGGTTCCACGGGGAGGGCGGCTACATCGTCCTGCCGCCGTCCGAGGCCGCCGGCGGTCAGGTCCGCTGGGAGCGGGCTCCCCTGCCGGGTTCCGCGGCGCCGTGGCTGCCGGGGGTGGAGGCTGTGGTGGACGCGCTGGTCGAGGCGAGTACGAGCGCGCCGGACGGCGGCAGCAGGCTCGCGTACTGAGCACCCTGAGTACCTGAGTACCTGAGCACTCTGAGCACCTGAGTTCTCGCGCACCGAGCACCTGAGCTCTCGTTCACCGAGCAGCAGAGCTACGCAGACGACTGCGGGCGGGCCCGTCGGCCCGCCCGTCGGCGTTTCGTCACTCGTACGGGTGCGAGCGGATCCCAGTTGTACGGGAATTGGGCGCGCGGCGCCGTGGCCCGCTTCGATCCGCCGTTATCTTTTGCCGACCGCAGCGAACTCCCGGCAGTGACAGGTGGGCCCCGCCATGAACCTCCGCATGCTCGGGCTCGCCGCCGTCGTGGTGGTCGCGGCGCTGCTGCCGCTGGTGGCGTCGGCGGGACCTGCGGGCAAGGACGCCGAGGCGCCGCGTGCCCATGACATGGCGAGTGACGCGAAGGCGCCCGGCGGTGCTCAGCCGGGTGCCGCGCGGGCGCCGCGCGACATGTCTCCGGTGCGTACGGCCGAGCGGTGCGGGCCCGAAGTGACCTCTCCCGAGGGGATCGAGGCGCAGACCTGCGTGCTGACCGAGGCGCCCGACACATGGGCGCGTACGTACTACCGCAACACGTCGGGCGGCGAACTGCTCGCGGCACTCAGCCTCATGGGACCCGGCGGACGGACCGTACAGACACACTGCGCCGTCGAGGCGCAGGACGACCCGGCGACGTGTGAGACACCCAGGGAACCGTCCGCCGGGGGATCGGCGCAGTACACGGCGGTGGCGGAGTTCGCGACGCCGGTCGACGGCACGGACGTCGGTCCGCTGCTGCTGAGGTCGGGCAGCAACTCGACGGAGCCTGGGGGGCGTTGACACCCCGGCAGCCGTCGGCGCATGAAAAGACCCGGTCGCTGGCGACGGGGGATGCACCAGCGACCGGGCTCCTAGAACCGTAACAAGAGATCGGCGGTTAGCAAATTCGATCCGGCATATTCACGCATCGAATTACCTGCCAGTACGGCACTTGCGCAGAAAGCGTGTGACCGGTCTCACCGCACCCGCGCATGCCGGTCGCGTGTCACGGACACGGATCGCCACCGCCTCCGCGCCCACTGTCACGCGGAGGCCGTGCCGGTGGTCGTGCCGGGTGTCGTACGAACGCCGTACGGGCGCCGTCCCACCGTCAGCTCAGCGTCACCTGGCGGTTGGTGAGGCCGCCGCGCGCCCGGCGCTCGTCGCCGGTCAGCGGCGCGTCGACGGCGAGCGCGGCGGTCAGCCGCTCGGCGAACTCCGCCGCGGGCTTCTCACAGTCGTCCGCGCCCATCGTCGTCGGCAGGTCCCACACCGGCACCGTCACGCCGTGCGCCCGGAAGGAGCCGACGAGCCGGGTCCCTTCGCCGAGGTCGGAGGTGCCGGCCGCGTGCAGCCGCGCGAGCGCGTCGAGCAGCTTCTCCTCCGGGTACGGCATCACCCAGCGCAGATGGTTCTTCTCCGGCGTCTCGCACCAGTACGCGGCGTCCGAGCCGCTGAGCAGCACGGTCGGGATCGCCGCCGCGTTGGCGCGCTCCAGGGAGGCCGTCACCTCGGCGGACGCGTTCTCCGCGTCCGGCACCCAGAACTCGAAGCCCGGGTGCACGACCGGTGTGAAGTCCGCGTCCGGGTCGAGGAGATCCTGCAACCGCGGACCGTCGGCCGAAACCCGCTCGGCGGCAACGGGGTTGCCGGGTTCGGCGACCAGCGCGCGCTGCAGGGTGTCGGCGAGATCGCGGCTCAGGTCGCCGGACGAGGTGTCGTTCTGCAGGGCGAGCAGCACCGAACCGTCGTCGCGGCGCAGCGCGGGCCATGCCATGGGCAGTACGGTCGCGAGCGTCACGGAGGGCACGCCTTCGGGCAGCCCGTCCTTGAGCGTCAGCTCCGCCGTCGCCGCCGGGACCAGCTCGCGCATCGCGACCCAGTCGCACTCGCCGGCGAGTCCTTCGAACGGGCGCTGGACCAGCTCCGTGACGGCGTGCGCCGCGGCCCGGCCGTGACATGCCTTGTAGCGGCGGCCCGAGCCGCACGGACAGGGCTCGCGGGCCCCGACCACCGGGATCGGCCCGTCGTTGAGCTGCGCCTTCGTGGCCTTGGTCTGGGGGCGCTTCTTGGCCATGGTGTGGCTTTCTCCCGGGAGCGGCGATGCGGTACAGGCCGCGAGCCTAGCGCCCCTCCCGACGGGCTTCGTGCTGTCGCGGCTCCCGGCACGCGGGGCCGCGGTGCGGTCGCCCGTGCATCACCCGTACATCACGCGCACCCGCACCCCGCACCCGCACCGGCCCTCGCTCGCGCGGAGAGCGCGGCGGCCGTCCTCGTAAGGGACGGACCGGAGGTCAGGGACGAGCGATCCGCTCAGTCCGCGTCCTCGAAGTCGAAGGCATCCGCGAAGTCCAGCCCGTCGAGGCCGTCGAGCCCGCGCAGCCCGGGTGCCGCGATACGGCTCGCGAAGTCCTCGCGGCGCTGCGCCTCGCGGCGGTGTCCCTCGTTGACGAGCGCCCAGACCGTGACCTCGCCGGACGCGCTGTCCCGTACGCCCCAGTCCTGCGCGAGCGCCGTGATGATGTTCAGCCCGCGGCCGCCGCGCGCCGTGACCGAGGGGGTCGACGGAACGGGCCGGGTCGGGCCGCCGCCGTCCGTCACCTCGACCGTCAGCCGGCCGGACTTGTCGACCTGCCAGGCGGCACGGATGTCGCCGTCGCCGATCTCCGTGTGGCCCAGCGGCCTGCCGTGCCGCCAGGCGTTGCTGAGCAGTTCGGACAGGATCAGAACAGCGTCGTCCACGACCGAGTCCGACATGCCGCTGCGGTGCAACTGCTCCCGCATACGATGCCGGGCTTCGCCCACGCCCGCAGGGCCGTGGGTCACGGCCATGCTGGACGACGTCGGCACTTCCTGTGCCACCACGAATGCCACCCCCGAGACCTCCTTCGCCCCACGCCACGGTGTGGATGCCCCATTGGCCTGGACCGGAAACCGGCCAAGGGCGACCCTTTGACGCATTCGTAACGGCCGGCAGCGGACCGAACGCGCCGGTGCACTCCCTGTGGCGGTTCCGCCGCTCAGACCGCGCGGCCGAGCTGGGAAAGTACCTGTTTGGGACGGTTCGTAATGATGGCTTCGACTCCGAGGCGTACACAGAGGTCGACGTCCTCCGGCTCGTTCACCGTCCAGACATGGACACGGTGACCGGCCCGGTGCAGCCGCGCGATGTACCCCGGGTGGTTGCGCACGATCCGCATCCCGGGGCCCGCGATCCGCGCCCCGGCCGGCAGCCGGCCGTCGCGCAGCCGGGGTGAGACGAACTGCATGAGGTACACGGTGGGCAGCTGGGGCGCCGCGTAGGCGATGCGGTGCAGGGAGCGCGCGGAGAAGCTCATGACCCGTACGGACGATTCGCCGGGTTCCGGCCGTCCGTCGAGACCGAACCGGCCCAGCAGCTGGAGCAGCCGCTCCTCGACCTGGCCCGCCCAGCGGGTGGGGTGCTTGGTCTCGATGGCGAGCTGCACGGGACGCCCGGCGTCGGCCACGAGCTCCAGCAGGCGCTCCAGCGTCAGTACGGAGGTGAGCTCCGGATCGCGCCAGTCGGGGCTCTCCTCGCTGTCCTTCCACGAGCCGAAGTCGAGGGTGGCGAGGTCGGCCAGCTCCAGGGCCGATACGGCGCCGCGGCCGTTGGACGTGCGGTTCACGCGGCGGTCGTGGACGCAGACGAGGTGTCCGTCGGCGGTGAGCCGTACGTCGCACTCCAGGGCGTCCGCACCGTCCTCGATGGCCTTCGTGTAGGCGGCGAGGGTGTGCTCGGGGGCGTCCTCGGACGCTCCCCGGTGAGCGACGACCTGAATACTGGACTGACGAGCTTGGGTCACCGCGTCATGGTGCCATCGTGAAGGGGTAGCCGGGTGAACGGCGGGGTTCTATGGCCGGTCGACTCCGGATGCGTCCCTTTTGCCCTAAGTAAAGGATGGCGTGAATACGCACAGGTCCTGCTTACAGTGGCCTGACGTGCTGTGGGAAAAGCTGACCGCAGACACTTGCACAGCGGGACTCTTGCCGAAGACTGATGTGGAACCTTGAGGAGAAAGAGCTGTGAGCACCGAGAACGAGGGCACTGCGGCCCCGGCCGCCCCGTCCGTACCTCCCGTGCCGGATGCCGCTCCCGATGGCACACCCGCGTCCGCTCCGCGAGAGGCAGCGTACGAGCAGCCGTCGGCGACGGAGGGGTACCCGGGGCAGCCGGGCCACCCGCCGGCCCCGTCCGGTCAGCCGACCCAGCCCGGTCAGCACGCCCGGCCCGCTCAGCCCGGTCAGCCGGGCTACGCGGCGCAGGACCGGCCGTCCGACCAGCCGCCGTCGCCCGGCCCCGGATACGGCGAGGGGCAGGGGCAGGGGCAGGGCCCCGGCCAGGGAGAAGGACACGGCCACGCGTCGGCGGGCGGTCCCGACACCCCGCCTCCG
>NZ_JTIY01000001.1:2203675-2204918 GCF_000818175.1 Streptomyces sp. AcH 505 | reverse complement strand
GACGGCGGCAACGGCGGGCCCGCCTGGGGTGCGCCCGATTCCAGCCATCACCACGCACCCGCGCCCCGCAGGCGCGCGGGCGGCCTGATCACCGCGATCATCGTCGGCGCGCTGGTCGCGGGCGGCGTTGGCGGCGGGATCGGCTACTGGGCGGCGGAGAGCAACGACGGAGGCTCGACGGGCTCGACGACGGTCTCGGCGGGCGAGGCCCCGAAGGTCAGCGACCGCGCCTCGGGCACGGTCGCCGCAGTGGCGGCCAAGGCGCTGCCGAGCGTCGTCACGCTTGAAGCCAAGAGCGGCGACGGCTCGGGCGACACGGGCACCGGCTTCATCTACGACAAACAGGGTCACATCCTGACCAACAACCACGTGGTGGCCTCGGCCGCCAACGGCGCCGCGATCACAGCGACCTTCTCCAACGGCAAGCAGTACGACGCCGAGGTCGTCGGCCGCGCCGAGGGGTACGACGTCGCCGTCATCAAACTGAAGAACGCGCCGTCAGGACTGACTCCGCTGGCCATCGGCAACTCGGACCAGGTCGCGGTCGGTGACTCGACGATCGCGATCGGCGCGCCGTTCGGCCTGTCCAACACCGTCACGACGGGCATCATCAGCGCCAAGAACCGCCCGGTCGCCTCCGGTGACGAGACGGGCAGCAGCAACTCGTACATGAGCGCCCTGCAGACGGACGCGTCCATCAACCCGGGCAACTCCGGTGGCCCGCTGCTGGATTCGCGCGGCGCCGTGATCGGCATGAACTCCGCGATCCAGCCGTCGGGCGGCGGCAACGGCCAGTCGCAGGCGGGCTCCATCGGCCTCGGCTTCGCCATCCCGATCAACCAGGCGTCGACCGTCGCGAAGCAGCTCATCAAGACCGGCCAGCCGGTCTACCCGGTCATCGGCGCCACGGTCTCGATGGGCGACGAGAGCCAGGCCGGCACCGAGGGCGGCGACGGCGCGCAGATCACCACCCAGGGTGAGGGCGGTACGCCGGCGGTCACCCCGGACGGCCCGGCGGCGAAGGCCGGACTCAAGGCGGGCGACGTCATCACCAAGTTCAACGACACGGCGATCGACAGCGGCCCGACCCTGATCGGCGAGATCTGGACACACAAGCCGGGCGACAAGGTGAACATCACCTACAAGCGCGACGGCAAGCAGTCGACCGTCCAACTGACCCTGGGCGAGCGCAAGGGCGACAGCTGACGGGCAGCTGACGGGTCGTACCCGAAGCAGCGCGAGG
>NZ_JTIY01000001.1:2197131-2203411 GCF_000818175.1 Streptomyces sp. AcH 505 | reverse complement strand
ATGAGGCATGGCTGACGTCTGGGTGGCAACGAACAGAGAGGGACGGCTCTACGACCATCTGCCGCCCGACTCGTACGACTTGGTCCACGCGGACGAGATCCGCAGCCTCAGCATCGACCGCGCGTCCCGCACCACCCTCGTCGCCCAGACAACAGGCCTGGACCGCCCGGGCGTTGCGCTCGTCGCGATGCGAAGCGACCGCGCGGGCGACCAACTGCCCCCGGATCTGCACCTGGAGCTGCTGGCGGCACTGACGGCGGCCCGCAGAAAAGCCCAACACCTGGACGAGCCGGTGGTCCTGCACGCGGACTGGCACGAGGGCAGGGGCTGGTGCTGGATGCTCTACACCCTCCACGAATTCCGCGCCTACGCGGCCGCCAAGCAGAAACGGCCGAGAGGCTGACGCCCGGAAGACCGGCGGGATCGGGTCCGTACCCGACCCACCCGCCGCACATCCAACTCCCGCCACGTGGACGCCTGCCGGAGTGGGGCACGGCTCTGCACGGTCCGGCGATCCACACGACGGGGAAGAACCACGAGCGCCTGCGTCACCCGACCAGGACGGTCACCGTCACGTCCTGTCGGCGAGACCCGTCAACGGGCCTCCCCACAGCGCGAGTACGGGTGACGAGCCGGGCGGCCCGCACGGGAACGTACCGAGTCACCGTGGCCTTCACCGAACCTTCGGCGCCCCGACGGACACGACCTTCGCCGCCCCGCCCACCCCAACCGCGGGGATAGAGTAGAAGATCAATTCGAGTGTGCCCCCGAGGGTGACGTGTCGCCGTCCAAGATCGTCCGCTTGCTAGCGTCCTCGCCGTGATCGACACCATCCACCCCGGGTCGGAATCGGAACCGAGCGAATCGTTTCGTCCGATGCTGCTGGACCCGGCAGACGCCGCTGACGCCGCCGCCCTGGCCGCACTGCGGGATTCGCCGCTCGTGCACGAGATCCACGACCGGATCGCGGACCAGGTCGCGGAACTCGTACGCTGCCTGGCACCTGGAGAAACCTTTACTCGGCAGGCCATGGACCGCGCGGTCGCCGACGCGACAGGCGGACGGCCCGACACGTACGGCAGCTGGGCCTGGTACCCGTGGTCGGGCCAGCTGGTCCACGTACTGCCCGAAGACGAGTTCCGTCTGGTGCGCTTCGACCGCAACCGCGACAAGATCACCCGCGAGCAGCAGCAGACGCTGCTCCGGCGGCGGGTGGGTGTCATCGGCCTGTCGGTCGGCAGCAGCGCCGCGCTGACCTGTGCGATGGAGGGTGTCGGCGGGGCCTTCCGGCTTGCGGACTTCGACCGGCTGAGCCTGTCGAACCTGAACCGGCTGCGCGCCGGCGTCCACGAACTGGGCGTGGAGAAGAGCCTGTTGTGCGCCCGGCGCATGTACGAGCTGGATCCCTACCTGGACATCGAGGTCTACCGCGCCGGCGTCACGGACGAGACGGTCGAGGACTTCTTCGGCGGCAGCGGCAGCGACGGCGGCGGCGATGGCGACCGGGGCCTGGACCTGCTGATCGAGGAGTGCGACACCCCGTGGGTGAAGGTCGCCGCCCGCGAACACGCACGCCGCCGCCGGATTCCCGTCCTCATGGACACCAACGACCGCGGGCTGCTCGACATCGAACGCTTCGACATCGAGCCGGACCGCCCGCTCTTCCACGGCCGCACCGGCGACACGACCGCCGCCGACGTACGCGGCCTCGACCGGGCCGAGACGGTCCGCTTCCTGCTCCGCGTCGTGGACGAACAGGGACTGAGCCCCGCCATGACCGACGCCCTCACCCGCGTCGGCAGCACCCTCTCCAGCTGGCCCCAACTCGCCGGCGGCGTCATGCTCGGCGCCGCCCTGGTCACCGACACCGCCCGCCGCATCCTGCTCGGCGAACCCGTGCCCTCGGGCCGCCACTACATCGACCTCGACTCCCACATCCCCGCCCGGGCCGCCGCCCTCCCCACACCACTCGGAGCCACCCTGTGAACCGCATCCCCGAGCTGCGAGGAGACCACCTCCGCCTGCGGGAGCTGCACGCCGACGACCACGACCGGTTCGCCAGCATCCTCACCCACCGCGTACTGACCCGCTTCCTCGGCATCGACCGCATGGACGCTGACCAGGCCCACGACACCTTCGCCCAGTGCCTCGCCCAGCCCCACACCCACCCGCGACGCAAGTACACCCTCGCGGTCTGCGCCCTGGACGACGACGCCCTCGTCGGCACCATGGGCATGCTGGTCGAGGACTACGGAAGCAACGCGATGCTCACCAGCCTGGCCCTGCTGCCCGGTGCCCCGGTGAGCGGCCACGGCCACGAAGCGGGCCGCCTGCTGATGGCGTACGGCTTCGGCAGCCTGAACCTCCACCGCATCTGGGCCGGCCACCGCAGCGACCACCACTACATGCCCCAGGTGATGCACGCGGCCGGCCTCCGCCCCGAAGCCACCCTCCGCCAGCTCTTCCACACCCAGGGCTGCTGGCACGACGTCACCACGTACGCCACGGTCGCCCCGGACTGGAAACTCCAAGCCACCGAAACGGAACTGGCGATCCTGGACAGAACACCCCAACTCGACCGAGTCTGAAGCCCCCCAGCCCCCGGCCCGGCCCCCACGGCCCAGGCACGAGCAAGGACCCCCCACAGCCGGTAGGCTGTAGCCGCTCCACCGCTGGTCGGCGGGGCGGAGGTGGGTTGCCCGAGCGGCCTAAGGGAACGGTCTTGAAAACCGTCGTGGCAGCGATGTCACCGTGGGTTCAAATCCCACACCCACCGCACGTGAACGGCCCCTGACCGGGTGACTCGGTCGGGGGCCATACGTCATCAGTTGGCCGTTACGATCCGTGGTTCCCCCTGGTTCCCCGGTTGTTCGGGCACGTTAGGGGCACGCGGCATCGTGGCGGACATAGCAGCGTGGGTGGGCGGCATCGGCGGCGCAATCGGAGCCGTCAGCGGTCCCACGGCCGTGTGGGCGGCCTGGAGGCAACATGCTCTTGAACGGCGTATGCAGAATGCTCCTCCGGTTGAGGTCGGGGCGCACCTACTGGTTCTGATCAGAATCGCCACCGATGCGACTCTGACGTACCGTGACGCAGCCTGGTGGCGGGCATCGGGCGGCGAGGAGGCGACGAATGCGCTTCGGCAGCTTGAACCGATGATTCAAGGACTCGATGTCCGATCCAACCTAGTCAATGTGTTGAGCGGCTACTTGGTGGCGAGCAGCACGCTGGCATCGCCTGACATGGGCACCGAGCAGCGGATGAGTGCGGTGGCAAGTCAGGCGACTCGCGCCAAGGACCTGGAGACCCGGGCGCGACAGGCCCTGGAGAGTTGGCGGAAGGCGAGCTAGTTCATTGCCAACAGGATGGAGAGCTCATGCCATTAGCGTACGGCGATATTCATCGGCTACTCGATCAGCCTGAAAGTGAGACGTTAGAGGTAAAGTACTCAATCCCTCGCCCGTCGGAATTGGCCAAGCTTATTGGTTCGTTTGCCAACACGGCGGGCGGGGTGATTCTGTTCGGGCTTCGGGATGAGACGACGCAGATGCCCAATCGGCTCATCGGGGGAATCGATGATGCCAGGCTTCGGAGGGACGTCGATCGAGCCCTTCTCTTGCTGCAGCCGTCACCTGCCGTCTGGGTCTCGGTCATCCAGGTAGAGGGCAAATCGATCGGTGCAGTGCAGGTGGCCGCGCCAATTAGTGGCATCACCAGCAACGCCGGCCAGCTCTGGGTGCGTTCAGGTACTGCTACTCGCCCTGCCTCTGTTGATCAAATTCTGTCAACGGTGAACCAGCTCGACAATGGTTCGACCGATAGGAATGCTCAGTTTGAAAACCTTGTTGAAGTAATTTTTAGTCAAGGGCGCATAATCGAAGAGATGCGTGACGCTCAGCAGTCGCGAAAGGGTATCCCAATCGCGTTTGCTGGTCTTATGGGAATTGTTATCGGCTGCCTGCTTGTGTTCTTGATTGGGTAAAAACGGGCGCTTAACCATCCATGATTACCTTGCCCCACCACTCACCCCAGCTGCCATCCCGTCCGCCTTCGACCCACACACCGTGGAGCGGGCGTGGTTCCTGGCGTCCAGGTGGAGCGCGCCACTGTATGAACGACCTGGACGCCAGGGGCCTCGTCTGCTCGGCTCTGCCTGGGTCGAAGGTGGTCGGGATGGGAGCCCCCACGCTCGCCACACTGCGGCCGGCACTCGCGTACGGCGCCCCGTCCATCAGGCGTATCGGGTGCTGTCACAGATCATGGCTGCTGCCGTCGACAACGACTTGATTGCTCAGACCCCGTGCCGTGGGGTCCGGCTTCCTCGGATGCCGCAGACGGAGCCGCACATCGTGACGCCACTAGAAGCGTCACGAGTGGTTCGCTCCGCGACCAAGCCTCATGACCTGCTGATCGCGGTCTTGGCCTTCGCCGGCTTGCACATCGGGGAAGCCTTCGCGCTCCGACGGATGGACGTGGACGTGCCGAACCGGCTGTTGGTCGTGGACGAGAACCTGGCTGAGGCCAACGGCGCCCTGTTCTTCGACACTCCGAAGTCACACCAAAAGAGAACGCTCACGCTGGCTCCGTCGCTCGCGAAACGGCTCGGGTGTATCTCGACACGTTGCCTGGCGGTGATGACGCGTCGATCTTCACCAACCTGAGTGGCCGACCGCTCCGCTACAACCAGTGGCGCAAGGCGTACTTTGACCCTGCGGTTGCCGCTGCCGGGCTGACCGACTTGACACCGCACGATCTGCGCGCTTCGCACGGTACGGGGGTTGCTGATCGTTACGGCGTCATGACTGCGGCGCATCGCCTCGGCCACTCGAACGCGAGCGTGACCACCCGGCACTACGCCCATCCAGTGGCCGGCCGTGATGCCGAGGTGGCTTCGGCCTCTGACGCGTGGCTTGAGGGGCACGATCATGGCCGAGGGGCACGCAAGGGGCACGATGACGATGACGACGGGTCGGCGGGTGTTCCTGCCCTCGTCTGACCTGCAAGAAGCCTGCGGCGGCCGGTGATCGCCGAAAGGTCTTGAAAACCGTCGTGGCAGCGATGTCACCGTGGGTTCAAATCCCACACCCACCGCAGCAGGTCAGAGAACGTGCTGATCAGAAAGGGTGCCCCTCATGGAGGGGCACCCCTTCGCTATCTGCCGTGTCTCGCCCTGAGCCACCCCTGTACCGCTTTGGATCACTGCTTGTGGACCAGGCGTGGTCCACAGCCCATCGCTCCACGCGTCGCTGACCTGCGTTTCTGTAGAGAGAAGGAATCACCGGGCTTGCCGGACGTGGATGGTCAGCTGATCGCCGGTCGCTCGGCCATGGCGCGTCGAGCCGCCTCCACCAAGTCGCCGTGAAGGTCACCAAGCTGCTTGCAGCGTCGTTCCTCTTCGGCTTCCTCAGCCGCCGCCCTCTGGTCGTCCTCGGTCAGGAATGCGTCCGCCCAGCGGTCCAAGCACTCCTTGTGGTCCTCCACGTGAAGCCGGAGATCACGGGTGGGCTGAAGGAGGTCCTCGGAGACCAAAAGCCGGACTTGGAAGTAGCTGTTCCTGATGTCAGAGACGGCTTGCCCGATGGTTGACCACATCTCACGTGATGGTTGACTCTGGGCCTCCAGCGCCCGGCTGATGTCTGACGCAGTGATCGCGTACCTGTCGTACGCGGCGAGTAAGGCGCGGCAGGACTCCAGACGTTGCCCGCGGAGCCAATGCTCGTGATTGATCGCTCCTTGATCGTGTACCTGTCTGGCAGTGGCCTGTGCAGCCGTCTCTGCCCCGAGGCGTGTGCCCCTCACAGCGGCCTGGCCCCCGATGGCGGCTCCACTGATTCCGCCTATGAGCCCCACACCTGCGGTGATCAGCGCTACAAGTCCTTCGTCCATGAACGCAGAATGCAGGCCAACGGCCCTGGATGGGGGCTGTTTCGGAAAACAGACAGGCATCCTATGGCGGAATATACAGAGCGTCTGGCAGGGATTCAGTCAAGCAACGCGATCCGTGATCCCCCGGTCTTGCTAGAAAGGAGGTTCGTTCTCCGCGCGACGTACTCGATCTGCGAGCTCGGGGTTTCCAGCTTTAGTCAACTCGTCTGAATAATCTGCGTGCTTCCCGTAGGGGATCCCCCAGATGGCCTCTTTGATGAAAACGTCATCGACGTTGCTCTTCTTTGCTTCGAATGAGACCCGGTCGAAGCCCGCTGACGCGGCCGCGCGGCGCGGCGGCCCCAGGCCGCCGCTGGCTCCATGTCTCCGCCACCGCCCGCGACCGCCCCCGCCC
>NZ_JTIY01000001.1:2177899-2196488 GCF_000818175.1 Streptomyces sp. AcH 505 | reverse complement strand
GGCCGCCGCTGGCTCCATGTCTCCGCCACCGCCCGCGACCGCCCCCGCCCACTCGCGCCGCAAAAGCCCGAGAAGCGGGCAGTCAGACCTGTGAAGAACCCGACAGCCGTCCTCCGGCGAGCACGGCCAGCAGGGGCGGGGTGCATGCCAAGTCCGCACCGTTCACCGCGGATTGCCGTTCAACCAGCCGTGACCTGGGCAGCCGACCTACCACTTATTCGTCAGACGAGGCCGGCGGCAGCGCTCGGGCGGCAATGGGGCCGAGGCCGTGACGGATTGGCGAAACGTGGCTGGGGCCGGTGGGTGGTTGCTGGAGACACACGTGGCGGGTGCTCGGTCGGCGCACCCGCCGTCGTGGCTGACTTTCTGTGGCTGAGGGCGCCAACGGCACCGGTCAGCTGACCAGGGAAGGCGGCGCGATCGTTCGTGCGCGGTCGTAGAGGTCCCGCGCAGTGGCGTTCTTCAGATGCGGCCGGAGAAGGCCGAACATGGTTCTGACCCGGTCGTCGGCTCGGCCGGACTGCACCATGGGGTAGTCGTCGAGCGCCTGATGCCAGGTATCGCAGGCCGCTTCCAGGTGGCCGACCTCCAGCTGCCGTTCGGCCAGCATGGCGCGGTGTCGGACGCGGGCACGGCGATAGACGCTGTAGCGCACCTTGTCGGACTGCTGCATGGCTTCGATGGCGCCGGAGACGTCGCCGAGTTCGTAACGAACCTGGCTGATGTGGTAGTTGAGTGACGCAGGGTCGTATGAGCCGAACGCCTTGCCGCGCGATTCGGCACGGTCCATGGCGGTCTCGGCCTCCCGGATGTACCGCAGCGCCCGAGTCCTGTCGCCGGTCTGCGCGGCGGCGTGTGCTTGCTGGCCGGCGAGGAATGCCAGCATGCGAGGTCCTGCTTTGGGGGAGGCGGCTGCTGCGGCGTCTGCCAGTTCCATGGCCTTGCCCCCGTGGCGGAGGTCGATGGCCTGGACGCTCATGCCGCGCAGAGTGGTGCAGTACGTCAGGTGGTCCTCGGCGGTGCCCGCCAGTTCCAATGCTTTGACGTAGTAGCGCTGCGCGAGGCCGTGCAGCCCCTCGTCCACGGCCATGTAACCGGTCAGGTACAGCAGGTCCGAAGCCGCGGACAGCATGGCCTTCCGTACGTCGTCGGGGGCGTCGGCGCGCAGATAGGACGCCACGGTGTTCACCATGAACGAGGCGGCCATGGGGCGTGCGTGGCGACCACCGAACTGGTCGTCGAGTTCCGAGACGCGCTCGGTCATGGCGATGACCATGTCCACTTCGTTCATGCCGATCCGGCGGGCGCGGCCGGACTGGACCGCTTCGGCACGGCCGATGACATCCGGCCACCCGGGAATCGTGATGGCGACGGAGAAAAGGCCGGCCCCCAGGACGCTGCGGCGCGATGGGTCCATGTCTTGCCTCCCGAGGTCGATCAGCTCCTCCACGGTATCCGCGGCTGTCGGGGAGTGATCGCGGGGAACGGGCAGACCGACCTCAGCGTGCGTTACGGGCCGCCCCAGACGCCGAGAGAGGGCTTCCAGGACGCACACCCGCACGGCCCCGCGAGGCACGGTGCCGCCCAGCCAATGGCTCACAGCCGACTCGTCGTATCGCAGGGGCGTGCCCATCTCGGTTCCCACACGGTTCACCGCCCGAGCGAACTGGCGGTAAGTCCAGCGGCTCTCGGTGAGCAGGCGCCCGAGCGCCCCGTTCGGTTCACGCTTGGCCATGTCCTCAACTCCCCGTGCCTTTGCGAACTTTCAAGGCTTTCAAGTCCCGGCGTTGCTGTAACGGTACCGCTGTGCGTGGTCACACGGTTGCGTAGAGGCAGTAGGGGACGGCGAGACCTCGCCGCAGCCATCGTCTGAGGGACTGAGTGATGAAGAGCGAAGCGCGGGCCCGACTGGCCCAGTTGATCGAAGAGCCTGGAGTGGACGGGGTGCTGAGCATCGGCACCTACGAGGGTGCGGACCCGCCGCCGGGCTCGAACCTGTTCCCGCAGCACAGCCGTCCCGATCATCAGGACGCTGCGGCTGGGCTGAGCAGCGCAGTGCGCGAGGCGAACGAGCGCAGTCGCGGCGAGCGGCTGTGAGGCGGTTATCCGCAGTCGTCGGCCGTCACGCCGGAGCGTTGCTGATCATCACCGTCTCCGTATCGATCGGCTTCGTCCTGGGCGTGACATCTGCCTCCACCCCCACCTGACTCCTCCCCCGCCACAGATCAGTTCCACGTGTGGCGGGGGAGAGCCCACTGCCGGAAGGGGTGGGCACCCGTCCGGCCGCCTTCTTCGTAAGGGCCGGCAGCCGGACGGGCTCAACTCCGCAGCATCAGCCGCGGGGTCCGTTTCAACCGTAAGAGGAGAACACGATGAACGTGGACGAACTGTTCACCGGGGACCTGATCACCGGTGTCCCGGCCGTCGAGGCCACGCTGCTCGACAAGATGCCCGGCGGTGGCGACAACAACGGCGACCACTGCTCCAAGTAGTCCAGGGCTGACGCCAGGCGGGGCGGGGCCGTTCGCGGCCCCGCCCCGCCGCATGACTTCGGAAAGGGACGACATGCTGTCGATGCATCTGCGCCTGGCCGATCTCCAGGAGTCCCGATGGAGGCCGGAAGGAGGCCGTTGGGTCAACGGCGAGAGCTGGATCGAGCCCGCGAACGTGTCCACGCTGGTCATGGAGGTACGCGACGACCAGGCGCCATGTGTGCGGATGAGGGTGAAGGAATGCAAGAGGGGCGAGGCCGACTTCGTCGAGGTCGTCATGACGACCGGCGAAGCCCGACTCACAGCGGGCGCATTTGGTACAGCCCCGCTGTACCTGCTGGAGAAGGCCGGCGAACTGCACGCATCATGGGACGTGGCAGCACTGGGGCCGTACCTGTCGGCTGACCGCCTGGCGCCGCGTGTCGTGGCGCGGACGCTGACCAGGCAGCATCGCTACACGTCCGAGACGTTGTTCGAGGGTGTCCACCGCCTGACTGAGCGGGCGTCGGCCACGTTCACCGCTGCCGGACTCGGCATCCGCTACCCGGAACCTGCCGAACACGTCCTGGAGCCCCGCGCGCTGCGGCCCGGTGTCGATCCACTCGCCATGCTCGACGAGTTGCTGGCCGACGTGATCCGCGAAGCGCCGAGTGCTACAGGGTGTGTGGGCGTCGAACTGTCGGGTGGCGCCGACTCCGGGAACGTCGCCCTAGCCGTGAAGGCGGCGCGCATTCCGCAGGTGCACAGCTTCGGCTTACTGGTCGGGGGAAGCATCGGCAGACAGCAGAGCGAGCGTCGCCGAGCGTACGCCGAACATTGCGGCTTCCGAGACGTGGCCACTCCCGCCTTGCGGTACCCGCCGTTCTGCCCCGGCGGCGTACGTGCTCTGCGTCGCCCGCATGATCCGGCGGGGGCGTTCTACCAGGAAGCCTTCGACGTCGTACGCGAGCAGGCAGCCACCCGACGGTGCGAGGTCATGTTCACCGGCAGCGGAGGGGACGAGGTCAACGCCCACCATTCAAGGACGGCCGCGGAACTGCCGATGCCGGAACCCGTTCCGTGGCTCGGTCCAAAGGCGGTCGGTGCCCTGCGCGAGGTGAACGAGCACCTGGCGCCCATTCCCGTCCTGCCCGTGCCGACCCTGATGGCGTTCGGCATGCACAACCCCGGCTTCTTGCGAGCTGGCGTCTGGCCAGTGAGCCCGCTCGTACACCCGCGGATCGTGCGCTTCATGGAGCAGCTGCCGCACGAGTACAAGCGAGGCAAGGCGCTGTTCCGGGAGCGGATCAGGCGGGCGGGACTACCGAAGTCGGTGGCGTCGCCGGCCGAACCGGAGAACTTCCTGGCCGTCCTGGAGAAGGGGCTGCGCTCCTACGGCTTGCCCGTACTGGACGACATGCTCGCGGAATCCGTCCTGGTCGATCTCGGCTACGTTGACGGCAAGGCACTCGCTCAGGCCCGCAAGGACGCAGATGCCGCTTTGGCCGTCCCTGATCTGCTGTGCGATGTCCTCGCCCTTGAGGTCGGACTGCGGAGCCTCATGTGACCAGCCACGACACGGAAGCGGAACCAGTGGAAGCGACGAACCTCCTCTACCGGGACCCGGCCCTGTACGACTTGATCCAGTCCGACAGCACCGGCGCCGGGATGTGTCAGACCGTGATCGAGACGTACCTGCCGGACGCCCGGACGCTGCTCGACTTCGGATGCGGCACCGGCAGAGATCTGGAGATCCTGGCCAAGCGCTTCGAGTGCACCGGCCTGGACCTCCAGCCCGGCATGGTCGACTACGCCCGCCAGGCCCGGCCGGAGCTGGACATCCGCATCGGAGACATGCGCACCGCGCGACTCCGGCAGCGCATGGACGTCGTGACCTGCATGGGCAACAGCCTCGCCTATGTCCACGACAACAACGAGATCACCCAGGTCTTCGCCACGTTCGCGGCCCACGCCCAGAAGGGCAGCCTGCTCATCCTGTGCTCCCCCGTCGCACCCATCACGAGTACCGAACCGATGACCGCCACGGTCGATACCCCGAGCGGCCCGGCGACCGTCACGATCCGCCACGAGTGGGACCTGCGGATCCAGATCAACACCATGCGTCGGCACTGGGCACTCCCCTCAGGGGACGAAGCCCAGGACGAGATCCGCAGACGCGTCCTCTTCCCGCGCGAGCTCGAACAGTACGCGGAGGGCGTCGGCTTCGAGATCCTGGACATGATTGACAGCTCCGGAGGCACCCTCACCGGTCCGACCGCGTACACGGTGGCCCGGTACACCTGACACCCAGGTGCTGGTGGCACGATCGACGTTCATCCCGCACATGTACGGCCTCCTGATGAGAGAAGGCCCCACGCCCCGCGCGAGGAGTGTGAGTCTGTGAGCATGGACCTAGAAGATCTGCTGCGCGCCATGGACCGTACAGCGGCCAACCTGAGAAAAATGGACAGGGTGTGGGAGCGCGCAAAGCCGTTCATCCCGTCCGGCCCGCAACGCGGCTCAGATGTTCAGTACGACGCCCTTCGGGCGGCCTGGGCGGATCTGCTCCCCGGTCTCCCGCGAATCGACGGCTGGACCATCACTGAGCCGCTCCCGGACATCGACGAAATGGGCCAAGCCTTCATCGACTACCTCGACATCGGCGAGCACCCCACTGCGGTACATGCTGCCGGGGAAAAACCTGGAGCGGATCTTGCCGCCTACCGATACCGCCTGGACCGGGCTCGCCGACGTGCCGCACGGAGTCGACTTGAGCAACTCGTCGCCACGGTCGACGCAGCGCTCCCCCTCGCTTTGGGAGACACAGTACGAGACGCCGTTGGACGCCTGGAAAACGAACAGACCGGAGAGGTCGAGACTGCGATCGGGGAAATCGCAAGGCTCCTGGGCGAAGACGCCGAAAGCATTGATCGTTGGTGGGATCTGCAGCGGCACATGCGCTTTAGCCAGGGCCACGACTGGCACGACATCGTGGAATTCGACTGGCCAGCCGTGCGCGCCGGCATCGAAGCCAAGTCTCTCGGCGACAGCGATCCGCTACCGGTCCCGGACATCGACCTCGGGCAGGCGGCCTCGGGCAACCTCACAGGGGCGGCCACCCTGGCACTTCCCTGGGAGTTGCTGAACGACGATGGGTTCGAACGGCTCCTCTACGACCTACTTCGTGGCATCCCGGAGCACCAGAACGTCGAGTGGCTGATGCAAACCCGCGCCCCTGACCGAGGCCGTGACCTCTCCATGGACCGAGTTCTTCGAGACGGTACCGGCGGTGTCCGCACCGAGCGCGTAATCGTTCAGGCCAAACACTGGCGCAGCCGTTCGGTCAACGCGGCCGCCGTTAGCGAGACGGCAACGGCAGGAAAGCTATGGGGACCCCCGCTCGTGCGAGGGATTGTCATCGCTACGAGCGGCAGATTCACTGCTGATGCGGTGTCCTGGGCGGAGCGGCATAACTCGGAGGGCCACGCGCCCTACATCGAACTCTGGCCTGACAGCAGGCTGGAAACCCTCCTCGCGCAGCGACCACACATCGCGGCTGCCCACGGCCTCAAATAGGTGCGCGGCGCGCTGACCGCAACGACGGCACCCAGCAGCGCTTGATCGCTAACGTGGACGATCAGCTCAGGAGGCAGCTGGGCGCTCCGGCAAGGTCAGGTGTCCGGGCCCGAGTAGGTAGCAGGGGAGGGGCTGAGCCGACCCAATGGACCAGGTGTGGACCGCCGGTGGCGGCGTCGGGCCTGGACCGTACGGAACGACCAGGTCAGCCACGTACTCAGGCTTCCCCGCAGCACTCTCTTGAAAACCGTCGTGGCAGCGATGTCACCGTGGGTTCAAATCCCACACCCACCGCACGTGAACGGCCCCTGACCGGGTGACTCGGTCGGGGGCCGTTCTTATGTGGCGGTGAGGGTCAGCCTGTTTGGGCTACTTCCCACTCCGAGCCGCCCAGGGGGTAGTCGTACCTCGGGCGGCCCGTCGAGGCGCTGGTGCGGAAGGGTTTGCCGTTGTCGTTCACCAGGAGCTTGCCCGTGCGGGGGCCGCTGGACCATTCCAGTTCCAGGTACCAGCTGACGTCGCGGGTCTTCGAGCCGGCGGAGATGTAGAAGACCTCGGGGTCCGACTCGCTGACCTTGTACGGGAAGTCCCGCTGGCCCGCCTTCGGTACGGAGCTGGGGCGGCCGGCGTCCAGGTTGACCGCGAAGGACTTGGTGGAGACGCCCCCGCCGCAGCCGACGCCCATCGCGTAGTCCGTCCAGGGGAGGGGGGCGTCGCTTTTCACGATGTGCACGTTCAGGGCTGTCAGTACGACGGTGTCGCTGCCCGTGCCTTGCACCGTCAGCTCGATGAACTGGTTGTCGCTCGCGACGCCGCCGAGTGCGCCGACCCAGCCAGGTGCGTCCTGTTCGGTGGGCGGCGGCGGGACCTGGGTCGGCGGGCTGTCGATCAGGTAGTGCTGACTGCACGGGTCCTCGAAGGCGTACGGACGGGTGGATACCGCCACCGGGACCGCGTTGCCCGCCTGGTGGGAGGCCGGCGGGTTCGGCTTCTCTTCCGTGGGGTGCGAGACGGAGGCGGAGGGCGGGGCGGGGGACGACGGTTTCTTGGAGCTGCGGTGCGACGGGGAGGGGGAGGACGTGGTGTTGTCCCCCGGCTTTTGGTCCGGGCTCTCCGACACGGTCGTGGCCGCTGACCGGTCTTTGGTGCCGGTGGTCGCCCCCATGCCGTACGCGACGGCCGGGACAGCGACCGCCACGACCGCCACCGCGGCGAGGGTCAGGCGGAGGCGCTGGCGTTTGGTACGGGGCTCCGTCCCGCCGTGCGGGTGGGTGTCGGTGACGGGGGTCGGCGTGGCCGGTTCTGGTGCTGGGGTCGCTACCGGGGCCTCGGGCTTGGTGGGCTCAGGTGCCGCCGGAGCTTCCGGGGCGGGCGTCGCCGAGCGGGCTCGGCGTCTCGCCTCGTCGGCCATGATCCACCGGCGGTGCAGCTCGACCATTTCCTCGGCGCTCGCCCCGCAGAGCCGGGCGAGCCGCTCGACCGACGCGTAGTCGGTCGGCACGGCGTCCCCGTTGCAGTAGCGGTGCAGCGTGGACGTACTCACATGGAGCTTGGCCGCGAGGACGCCGTAGCTGCGTCCTGAGCGGTCCTTCAACTCCCTGAGCAGTTCAGCGAAGGCCTCGGCCTCGGTCGTCGCCACCCGTTGTTCCTCCTCGTCGTCCCTGCGGGACCGTCCCAGGAACGCGTTCCAGGGAGACCACATATCACCAGGTCAGATGGTGCGTGAGCGTTCCAGCATCCCCCATTGTCCGCTGCCGGTTGCGGGCGCTTCCGGCCGCCCCGCAAGGTGAGTGCAGCACCAACCGAACGGGGAGCCGTCATCAGAATCCGACTCCGTATCAGTCTGGTCGACTGGTTGGCCGTCATCGTCCTGATCGTCTCCACGACGATCGTGATCACGATCGTCAACCGTCACTGACCACGTCGCAACCACCTCAAGATCCATCACCTCATCGAAACGGGGCTACATCCGCATGCGTACTATCCGTAACCGCAACGTCACCCTTGCCGCCACCGCGCTCGTCGCCTCCCTCGCACTCACCGCTTGCGGGTCGGGCGAATCCTCCGGCGCCGCGAAGGACACGGCGAAGGGTGCCACCGAGACCGCGGTGTCCGGGCACGAGTCGGCGGCAACCGACGCTCCCACCCAGGGGTCTGCGGGCTCCTCGGACTCGACGGGTTCCACGGACAGCAAGGAGCAGGCGCCCGCAGCTCAGGTCAGCAGCAAGGGCGTCAAGGGGAGCAGTGGGAGCAAGGGGAGTAAGGGGAGCAAGGGCGGCTCCAGCACCAAGTACGTCACCTGCACCGGTTCCAACACCAAGGTCAAGATCAGCCAGGTGAGCCGGCCCATCAACCACCTGCTCCTGACGGTCGTCAACACCGGCAGCACGAACTGCGACGCCTACTACGCCCCCTTCCTCCGCTTCGACCAGGCCCAGGCCGCGACGCAGATCATCGAGGACAGCCAGCCGCAGGCCGTCGTCACACTCGCCCCGGGGGAGGCGGCCTACGCCTCGATCTCCCTGAACGGTGACGGGAACCCGCAGCTCCCGGCGAAGAAGCTGACCGTGTCCTTCCCCGGCCGCGACAATCAGGGCTCGGTGGGCGCCGCCTCGGCCCCGATCACCCTCCCCGCGGGAACCCGCATCGCCGACGACACCTCTGTGACGTACTGGCAGTCGGACATGGCCGACGCCCTCACCTGGTGACGCACCTGCGCTCCGTCATCCTCGGGGCGTACACAGGCCAGGCCACTCCACGACGGAGTGGCCTGGCCTGTTCGCGGGTCGGACTACGGGCAGGACTCCTCGGTCTTCACTGCCCCGAAGTCCACCCTGGTGTCCGTCGGCCGGTCTCCCGCGGTGGGCGTCTGCGAACAGACCGTCCAGTTGCGGTCCAGGATCTGCATGCGGCCGGATCCCAGGGCGTCGTGCGAGGTGAGTACGTAGAACCCCGCCGCCTGTGCTTGGTCCTGGGCCGACTGCAGGTCCTGGCCGGTGAGATCCGGGAGGGCGGCGGAGTCCCCCGCGGCGTCCGCGCCGTCCGGTGCGGCACCGTCGTCCGATGCGGCGGGGTCGTCCGGTGCGGCACCGTCGTCCGGTGTGTCGGGGTCGGCCGATGTCGCGACAGGCGCCGCGGGTTGGCCGGCGGTCGGCTCCTGCGGCGGCGGCGTCGAAGCCGTATCGGGTGACCCCGCCGTACAGGCCGTGAGCGCGAGGAGTGCGACAGCGGCTACGCCTGCTGTGGTGATGCGGATGTGCATGGTCCCCCCAAGGACGTCGCGGATCAGGGCGCCCAGCATGGGGGTTGAGGGACGGACATATGCGGAAAGGGCGAAGGACCACCCGATAGTGAGGAGGAGGTCGAACGCGGGCGTCACGCGCCGGCGGTCTCCTTCGCCAGGCGGCGGGCCTGTAGTGCGCGGATCACGCTGTGGACGCGTACCGCGGTGAAGGCGAGGACCACGAGGCCGAGGACGGCGAAGACCGGCTTTCCGTCGGTGGCGGCCAGGTAGAAGAGGAAGCCGCTGAAGGGGACGCCGAGCACGATGAACAGGGGCTCGCGGACCCAGAACGGGAGGAAGTTGAGCAGCAGTCCGAGCATGGCCGCACTTCATCAGGTCCAGGCAGATATGCGCTGTGACGGAGGCCATAGTTCCGCCATCCTTGAGGGCAACGTCAGTTCACGGTGAGGGAGTTCGGCGCGATGGATCTGGTGACTCTGCTGTCCGCCGGGGTGGCCGTGGTCAGCGCTTCCGTGGCCGCCGTGCTGGGCTACTGGCAGCAGCGGCGGTTGCGGACCATGGAGCAGCGCAATCTCATGGACCAGTATGGCGCCTCGCTCGCGTGGGCGGCCTTCGACCTGCAGAGCAGGCTGTTCAACATTCTGCGCGGGCATGTGCTCGACCGAACACCCGGAGCAGGGGCGGGGTTTCTGAGTTCGTTCCTGTCCCGTGGCACCCCGGAGGAGGGCGAGTACGTACGGCGGAGCACGGTGTTCGTCCTCGCCGAGTACCTCGGCTGGGTGGAGATGCTCCGGCGCGACGTGCAGTTCCTCGATCTCGGCCGGTCCCGGGTCAATCGGGACGTCATGGTCAAGATCTCCGAGATCGGGTCGGCGCTCAGCCAGATCTCGGCGGACGGCAACGAGTTGCGTCTCTTCCGTACGCATCAGCGCGCGATCGGTGAGCTGATGATCCATGCGGGCGGGGAGCCCGGCCGGCGGCGGTGTCTGGGGTACGTGGAGTTCTGCGCGCGGTTGGACGCGGACGAGGAGTTCCGTGAGTGGTTCCGGCAGCCGCTCGACGACGTCGACCGGCTCGCGGACGACGCCGGGCCGTCGTTCGCCCGCATCGAGGGCATTCAGCAGCAACTGATCGCTCTCGTCGAGGTGTTGGATCCGAAGGCGGTGCGGTTTCCGCAGTTCCGCCAGGCGTTCGACCGGGACCGGCATCCCGGGCTGTTCTCGTCCTGATCGGGGTGAAGGGGCCTGTCCGGGAGGGAGTTGGCTGCCAGGTTTATCCGATTGACGTCCGGATTCTGTAACTGCGCCTCGGTGTGGGTGTGTTGTTCGTACTCTGAGCTTCCGCCGGGACCCGTGGGGGGTGCCCCGGCTCTAGGACGGGACGTTCATGCTCCAGATACGCACCATCGCCACCGCCGTCGCCGCGACGGCTCTCGCCGGGGCCGCGTTGCTGCCGACCCAGGCGCAGGCGGCTGCCGGGTCGGTCCACCTGACCAAGATCTACTACAACTCGCCGGGCTCGGACACGCGTTCCACCAAGAGCCTCAACGCCGAGTACGTGCAGATCAAGAACACCACGACGAAGTCCGTGAGCCTCAAGGGCTGGACGCTGGTGGACGCCTCGGCACACAAGTACACCTTCGGTACGTTCACGCTCGGTAAGGGCAAGACCGTCACCGTGCACACCGGCAAGGGCACCAACACGTCCGTGAGCCGCTACCAGGGGCGGGCCGCGTACGTCTGGAACAACGACAAGGACAAGGCGACGTTCAAGAAGGCGAACGGCACGGTCGTCGACACCTGCTCCTACAACTCGACAAAGGTCTCATCCAAGGTGTGCTGACCGCGACGACGGTGGGCAGACGACCAGCATGAGCAAAGGTCGAACGGCCGCGATCCCGCTGGGACTTCTGGCCGCCGTCGGGCTGCTGGCCGGCTGCGGGGACGGACACGGGGGCGTCCCCGGTGACGGGCGCGGCGGCGGGCAAGGGGCCGCCGCCTCCGCCGCCGCCATCCCGGCCGGCGGCCGGCTCGTCATCGAGACCGAGAACGGCGTACGGCTCAGGCCGACGGACGCCCACGACGTCTCCCTCGACGGGCACATCTCCGCCCACTGGTCGCACCACGACTCCACCAGCGTCCTCGATCTCGACTGCCCCGGGCAGGCGGACGGCGGCAATGGGGATGACGGCGACGACAACGGGGACGGGGACGGCGACGGTGCCGGGTGTACGCGTATGCCTACCGTCACCGTCCCCGACGGCACAGCCGTGACCGTCTCCGCGCGCAACGCGGGCATCGACGTCGGCGGGCTCACCGGCGATCTGCATCTGACCACCGTCAACGGTGACGTCACCGGCGTCGAGACCGGCAGTGCGCACGCCTCCGTCACGCTGACCACACGGAACGGGTCGATCAGGGTGACCGGTCTGCGCGCCGCGCACCTCGGTGCCGGGACCGTCAACGGCGATGTCGTCCTCGACTGCGCCGTCGCCCCGACCGACGTGAACGCCAGGACCACCAACGGCTCCGTCGACCTCACCGTCCCGCACGACGCGGCTCCGTACAACGTCGACGCGACGACCAACAACGGGCGGCCCCACATCACCGTCCCGACCGTCCCGCCGCCGCCCGCGTCCGCGAAGCGCACCCTCACTCTTCGTACGGTGAACGGCGACGTCACCGCGTCCCCCGGCCTCGGCCGCTAGCCCGGCCGGGCCCCTCCCGGTCGTGAGCCGGCACGGCCGCGACGACGGCTACCCGCCCGACGTCAGACGCGCCGCCGACGCGATCGTCTGTCGCGCCTCGTGTTCGCTCAGCCCCGTTCGAACAGCCGCCTCGACCAGGCTGTCCGCCAACTCCGCGCCGAAGCCGTGTTCGTACGCCCGGCACGCAGCCCAGAACAGCCGTGTGTTCCGCTGCCCCGCGTGCGCCGCGAGGACGAACTGCACCAGGCCGTAACCCTGTTGGGGCGGTGGTACGGGGGCGCCGGCGCGTACGTCGTCACCGTGGTGCGCCCTCACCGGCGGCGTGAGCAGGCGCAGCAGCGCGCGCGGGCAGGGTGCCGGCGCCAGGTCCTCCGTACCGGAGGCCAGCCGGTAGGCGCCGCGTGCGCTGACCGAGCCGGGACCGACCAGGTAGCCGCCCGCGCCGCGCACGTCGATGCCGGGGGCCAGCCGGCCCGCCGAGTTGGGCACGACCACGTTCGGCGGCCCCTTCAGCCAGATGTGCCGGCCACCGCTCGGGGTGAGAACGGTGACGGTCTCCGGCAGCGTGAACAGGTGCTGCAGCGCGATCTGTTGGAGCGCAGCCACCGAGTCGGGGGTGGTGTGCGAGCTCCGGTCCTCGTCCGTGATGTCGAGATCGATGCCGATGAGGTGGTGCGGGGGCCGGCCGCAGGCGATGCCGTAGCCGGTGGCCCAGGGCGCGGCGGCGAAGAGCGCGCGCACGCCGTCCGGGTCGGTGGTCGCGTCGTGCACGCCGTGGCCCGGCAGGCCGCACTCGCCGTGGCACAGGACGGGCTCGGGCTCGCCGCGGTGGGGTGAGCGCAGAGCCGGGAGCTTGGTGGGGGACAAGGGGATGACGGGGAGACCGCGCTCGGCGGCGGACAGCGCGTGAGCGAGGGCCAGGGTGGCGGAGTGCCGGACGGTGGTGGCCATAGCTCTATGTTCGTACACTCGTTCGAATAAGGGAAGAGGGATCCGCTCCCGGAGGGTCTCGACGGGCTCCGAAGGGCCCCTACGGGCCGCTCAGGGGCGGCCGGAAAGAGGTTGGCCGGAAATCTGCCGGAACGCTTCCTCCCTTGCGGCGCCCGGGCGGCCGTCGCGTTTCACCCGTTCACGAACACGCGCGGCGGTTTTGTCGGGGCAACGGGGGTTTATCGACATGTCATCACGCTTGCGGGGGAATTGGGGCCTGAGGGGTGGTTCGAGAGGGATTCGGTGGGCAATTCTGAGGTCGCGACGTCGAGCCAACGTCCGGGGCGGTCGGCCAACTTCCCTGGAAAAAGCCGTACTTCTCGTTCTTCTCGTTCCTGGAGGAAAAGACATGGCAAGCATCCGTACCGCCCGCGTCATCGCCACAGTCGCCGCGCTGCCCCTCGCCGCCGCCCTGTTCACCGGGGTTGCCACTGCCGACAACGGCGGAGCGGCCAGCAACGGCTCGAACGCGACGGTGGCGACGATCGTGGGCAGCGGTGTGGGTGGTAACAACTCCGGCAATTCGACCACCACACAGCAGGTGGCGTCCGGCGCCGGGGCCTCCAATCAGAACAACACCGCGAGCGTGGCGGGCTCCGCCTTCACCGCGATCAAGCAGTCGAACACCGCCGTGAACTTCACCAATCTCTGGTGACAGCCGGTCCGATACCCAGGGGGGCCGGGGGGCCGAAGGGTGAGCTGGGAGTGAATGAAGGTCTGCGCGACGGTGCCGAGGCGCCGTCGCGCAGACCTCTTCGTGCGTGTCGTCCGTACGTCCGTGCCGTCCGTACGGCGAGCGCGGTACGTTACGTGGCGGCCCACCCGCGCTCGGCCCCGCGACGCCCCCGTACCGCTGCCGCCTCGGGGTCTACCCCGAGGCTCAGGACCACGTCACCTCCACCTTCAGGAGGTGGGGCAGGCCCCAGCCCTACACCCTAGGGCGGACATCGTTTCGGGACCTGGGGCCGATCCCCCGCGAGGCGCCCACTCCTAGCGTGGAGCCATGACCACGTCTGTCTGCACGACTTCCTCCGAAGCCGCCGGAGCGGGGGCTCGCACGGGGCACGTTCCGCGCCAGCGGAACCCCGTGCACGCGGCCCGTCCGCCCTACGCCTCCTTCTCCTCGTACGTCAGGGCCCGGGGGCCGGTCCTGCTGCGTACGGCGCGTTCGCTCACCGCCAATCCGAGCGACGCCGAAGACCTCCTCCAGACCGCGCTCACCAAGACGTATGTGGCGTGGGACCGGATCGAGGACCACCGCGCACTCGACGGGTATGTGCGCAGGGCCCTGCTCAACACCCGCACCTCGCAGTGGCGCAAGCGCAAGGTCGACGAGTTCGCCTGCGAGGAGCTGCCCGAACCGACCGGCGTGCCCGAGCCGGACCCCGCCGAGCGGCAGGTGCTGCACGACGCCATGTGGCGCGCGGTGCTGCGGCTGCCCGACCGGCAGCGGGCGATGGTGGTCCTGCGGTACTACGAGGATCTCAGCGAGGCCCAGACCGCCGAGGTGCTGGGCGTCTCGATCGGTACGGTCAAGAGCGCGGTGTCCCGCGCCCTCGGCAAGCTGCGCGAGGACCCGGAGCTGTCGCCGGTCCGGTAGCGGGCGGCCCGAGCGGCGGCGCATCGGGGAGCGCCGCACGGGGAGCGCCGCACGGGGAACGGCGCATCGGCGAGCGCGCCGCGGACTGGGCAGCGGCAGCGGCACCGGTAGCCGCCGGCTGGGCAGCGGCAGCGAATTGCGGTAGCGGTAGCGGTGACAGACGGCGTGACGCGGCCCATCTACTCCCGGGTAGTGACATACCAAGCGGTACGTGCGCAGAATCCTCGGAGGCATTGTCTGCCACGTAGCGCTATCGCCGACCGGGAGGACGCCGTGCTGAGCACCATGCAGGACGTACCGCTGACTGTGACCCGCATCCTGCGCCATGGGATGACCATCCATGGAAAGGCACAGGTCACCACCTGGACCGGGGAGAGTGAACCGCAGCGCCGCAGCTTCGCCGAGATCGGCGGGCGCGCGACGCGGCTCGCGAACGCGCTACGTGACGAACTCGGCGTCATGGACGACGAGCGGGTCGCGACCCTCATGTGGAACAACGCCGAGCACGTCGAGGCGTACTTCGCGGTCCCGTCCATGGGCGCGATCCTCCACACCCTCAATCTGCGGCTGCCCGCCGAGCAGCTGAGCTGGATCGTCAACCACGCGGCCGACCGCGTCATCATCGTCAACGGCACGGTCCTGCCGCTGCTCGCCCCGCTCCTCGACGACCTGCCGACCGTCGAGCACATCATCGTGTCGGGGGCAGGCGACCGTGCGGTCCTGGACGGCGCGGCCGCCGAGGTGCACGACTACGAGGAACTGCTCGCCCGCCACTCCGCCGCCTTCGAGAGCTTCGCCTGGCCCGAGCTGGACGAACGCCGGGCCGCGCTGATGTGTTACACCTCCGGCACCACCGGCGACCCCAAGGGCGTCGTCTTCTCGCACCGTTCGATCTATCTGCACTCGATGAACGTCAACCAGACCGAGTCGATGGGCCTGACGGACCGGGACACGACCCTGGTGGTCGTCCCCCAGTTCCATGTGAACGCCTGGGGCCTGCCGCACGCCACGTTCATGACCGGCATCAACATGCTGATGCCCGACCGCTTCCTCCAGCCCGCACCGCTCGCCGAGATGATCGAGCGCGAGCGGCCCAGCCACGCCGCCGCCGTCCCGACCATCTGGCAGGGGCTGCTCGCCGAGGTCACCGCGCACCCGCGCGACCTGAGTTCGATGACCCGGGTCACCATCGGCGGCTCGGCCTGCCCGCCGGCGCTGATGGAGGCGTACGACAAGCTCGGCGTACGGCTCTGCCACGCCTGGGGCATGACGGAGACCTCGCCGCTCGGTACGACGTCGAACCCGCCCGCGGGGCTCACCGAGGAGGAGGAGTGGCCGTACCGCATCACGCAGGGCCGCTTCCCCGCGAGCGTCGAGCCCCGGCTGGTGGGCCCCGGCGGCGACATCCTGCCGTGGGACAACGAGTCGGCGGGCGAGCTCGAAGTGCGCGGGCCGTGGGTCGCCCGCGCCTACTACGGCGGCGCGGGCGGCGAGGAGCTGGTGCCGGAGGAGAAGTTCAGCCCGGACGGCTGGCTGCGCACCGGCGACGTCGGTGTCATCAGCCCCGACGGTTATCTGACCCTCACCGACCGCGCGAAGGACGTCATCAAGTCCGGCGGCGAGTGGATCTCCAGCGTCGAGCTGGAGAACGCGATCATGGCCCATCCGGAGGTCGCGGAGGCCGCGGTCGTCGCCGTACCGGACGACAAGTGGGGCGAGCGGCCGCTGGCGACGGTCGTACTCAAGGAGGACGCGTCCGTCGACTACGCGGCGCTCAAGGCGTTCCTCGTCGGCAAGGTCGCGAAGTGGCAGGTGCCGGAGCGGTGGGTGCTGGTGGAGTCGGTGCCGAAGACGAGCGTCGGGAAGTTCGACAAGAAGGTGATCCGTAAGCAGTACGCGAACGGGGAGCTGGACGTGACGCGGTTGTAGGTTCGTAGCGTTCGAGGGGGGGCGGTGCTCTTCGGGGGCGCCGCCCTTCTCACTTCCCACGAGCATGCCGAGAGTACTTCGAGACCGGGAGAGCGCTCATATGTCCGACATCTGGAGCCTGTTCGGCGCCGCCACCACCGGCGCCCTGGTGACCCTGAAGCGCGACGGACGGCCGCAGCTGTCCAACGTCGGCCATCTCTGGGACGCGGACTCCCGCGTCCTGCTGATCTCGGTCACCGACGACCGCGCGAAGACCCGGAACCTGCGCCGCGACCCGCGGGCGAGCTACTACGTGACATCGCCGGACTTCGGCGCCTACGCCGTCGGCGAGGGCGTGGCCGAACTGGGCGCCGTCACGCGGCGGAGTGACGACGAGTCCGCCGACGCGCTCGTGGAGCACTACCGCGCGCTGCGCGGCGAGCACCCCGACTGGGCCGAGTTCCGTGAGGCGATGGTGAGCGAGCAACGGCTGCTCGTCCGGCTGCCGTTGACGCGTGCGTACGGCTGGGGCGGGGTCTGAGACCCTGCCGGCTGCTTCCCTGCCGGGCCAGCGCCCCCACGCCCCGAACGCCCCCGAACCGGCGCTCGGGGGCTAGTTCGTACCGATCTTCGCCAGCAACTCGACGATCCTCGACTGCACATCGACGCTCGTCGAGCGCTCGGCGAGGAACAGTACGGTCTCGCCCGAGGTGAGCCGGGGCAGTTCGGCGGGGTCGATGCCGGCCGAGGTGTAGACGACCAGCGGCGTACGGTTCAACTGGCCGTTCGAGCGCAGCCAGTCGATGATTCCGGCGCGCTGGCGGCGCACCTGCATCAGGTCCATGACCACGAGGTTCGGCCGCATCTGCGCGGCCAGCGCGACCGCCTCGTTGTCGTCCGCGGCCCGTGCGACCTGCATGCCGCGCCGCTCCAGCGTCGCCGTCAGCGCGATGGCGATCTCCTCGTGCTCCTCGATCAACAGCACGCGCGGCGGGTGCTGTTCGCTGTCACGCGGCGCGAGCGCCTTGAGCAGGACGGCGGGGTCGGCGCCGTACGCCGCCTCCCTGGTGGCCTGCCCGAGCCCGGCCGTGACCAGGACGGGGACCTCGGCGGCGACCGCCGCCTGGCGCAGCGACTGGAGCGCGGTGCGGGTGATGGGCCCGGTCAGCGGGTCGACGAAGAGGGCGGCGGGGAACGCGGCGATCTGTGCCGCCACCTCTTCGCGTGAGTGCACGACGACCGGGCGGTAGCCGCGGTCGCTGAGCGCCTGCGAGGTGGAGACGTCGGGGGCGGGCCAGACGAGCAGCCGGCGCGGGTTGTCGAGCGGCTCCGGGGGCAGTTCGTCGTCCACGGGCTGCGGCTGGGGCCGGTTGGCCACCTCGACGGCGCCACCGGGGCCGTCCAGCGGTTCGGGGCCCTCGGCGCCCTCGTCGGGGGCGCCTATGGCGTACGACCTGCCCTCGGGGCGGCCGCCCGCGAGCCGGGAGCCGTTGCCCTGCGCGGGCTGGTCGGGCGGCTGGGGGTGTGACCTGGCGTCCGGCTCGGCGGACTCGCCGTCGGCACGCGAACCGAGCTTGCGACGCCTGCCGGAACCGAGCGTTCCGGACTGGCCGGACTGGCCCTGGCCGCCGAGGGAGTGATCCTGCGCGGGGTGCTGGGCGGGGGCGTGTTGACCCTGGATCTGCTGCCCCTGGACGTGCTGGCCCTGGGTCTGGTGGCTCTGCCGGCTCGGGGCCTGCTGCTGTGCCTGTGCCTGTGCCTGCTGCGCCTGGGCCTGGGCCTGATGCAGGCTCTGGACCTGCTGGCCCTGCGTCTGATGCTGGCTCTGGGCCTGCGCCTGCTTCTTGGCGATCTGCTGCACGAAGGGGACGCCCTGGCCGAGCGTACGCACGCTGTACGCGCGCCCCTGCGCCGAGTCCGCCGCCGGTGCCTCTTCGGGCAGCGGCTGCGCGGGCGGCAGCGGCTGGTGCGCCGCACGGGGCGGATGCGGGGCCGACGAGTCGGCCGTCGGCGGGCCCACCGAGGACTGCGGGCCGGAGGTGTCCGGTCCGTTGTCGCCGTCACCGGGGTCGGGGTCCGGCCAGCCGGGCCGG
>NZ_JTIY01000001.1:2174441-2176920 GCF_000818175.1 Streptomyces sp. AcH 505 | reverse complement strand
CTCCCCGGCGACGTCCTCGGCGGGCGCCTCCAGGAAGGCGTCCGTCGAGGCGCGTCGCGCACGCCGGCGCCCGCCACCCGACGTACCCGTACCCGCACCCGTACCGGGACCCGCCACGGCGGGTGCCGACTGCTCCGGGATCTGCGCCTGCGGGGGCTGCGCGGGCGGCGGGACCGTACCCGAGCCCTCGCCCAGGGGCAGCTCCAGGACGTACGCGCTGCCGCTCATCCCCGGCACCTCGTGCGTCTGCAGCACGCCGCCGTGCGCCCGTACGATCCCGCGCACGATCGGCTCGTGCACCGGGTCGCCGCCGGGGAACGGGCCGCGCACCTCGATCCGTACGACATTGCCGCGCTGCGCCGCCGCCACCACGATTGTCGAGTCGACGTAACCGCCGGCCGGCATCATCCGGGCCCGGCCCGTCGAGTCGACCCCGGCCACGTCGGCGACCAGATGCGCGAGGGCGGTCGCCAGCCTGCCCGGGTCCACCTCGGCCTCGATCGGCGGCGCGTGCACGGCGAACTGCGCCCTGCCGGGCCCGATCAGCTCGATGGCGCCCTCGACGCCCGCCGCCACGACACCGTCGAGCAGCACCGTCATCTTGGTGAGCTGTTCCGTGCCGTCGTCGAGCCGCTGGTAGCCGAGGACGTTGTCGACCAGCGTCGTCATCCGGGAGTAGCCGGCGGCGAGATGGTGCAGGATCTGGTTGGCCTCGGGCCAGAGCTGGCCCGCCTGGTCGGCGGCGAGCGTGGCGAGTTCGCCGCGCAGCTCCTCCAGCGGGCCGCGCAGGGACTCGCCGAGTACGGCGGTGAGCTGGGCGTGCCGGGCGGCGACGTAGTCGTACCGCTCGGTGAGTTCCTCGATCTCCGCCGCGTACCGGTCGCTGCGGTCGGCCAGCTCCGCCGTCTGCCGTTCCGTCGTCTCGGCCAGTTCGGCGCCGAGCCGTTCGGTGATGTCCTTCAGCTCGGCGGCGTGGCGTTCCTTCGCCTCGGTGAGTTCGTCGCTGTGCTGCTTCAGCAGCTCCTCGTGGGCGCGCCGGTCGGTGAACGTCATCACGGCGCCGACGAGCTGGTCGCCGTCGCGTACGGGGGCGGTCGTCAGGTCGACGGGCACCGCCGAACCGTTCTTCGCCCACAGCACCTGCCCGCGCACCCGGTGCTTGCGGCCGGAGCGCAGGGTGTCGGCGAGCGGGGAGTCCTCGTACGGGAACGGCTCGCCGTCCGCGCGTGAGTGCAGGACGAGCGTGTGCAGTTCACGGCCGCCGAGGTCGGTGGCGCGGAAGCCGAGGATCTGCGCGGCCGCCGGATTGACGAGCACGACGCGGCCGTCGGTGTCCGTACCGACGACACCCTCCGAAGCGGCGCGCAGGATCATCTCGGTCTGCCGCTGCGAACGGGCCAGCTCGGCCTCGGTGTCGACGGTCCCCGACAGATCCCTGACGATCAGCATCAGCAGCTCGTCGCCGGTGTAGCTGTGGATGTCGTTGTACGCGTCGCGCCCGTCCTCCAGGCTCGCGCTGGTGACCTCGACGGGGAACTCGCTGGAGTCCGTGCGCCGGGCTGTCATCCGCGTCGGCTTCGTACGGCCTCGCGCGTCGGCGGAGTCGGGGCGGCGCATGGAACCGGGGATCAGCTTGGAGTCGAACTCCGGCAGGAGGTCCAGCAGCCCGCGCCCGACCAGCGCCGTACCCGGCGTCTCGAACATCTCCAGGGCGATGGTGTTGGCGTTGACGACCGTGCCGTTGGCGTTGACGAGCACCAAGCCGTCGGGGAGTGCGTCGAGTATCGCCGCGAGGCGAGCAGCGCCTCGGGATGGCCTGCTGCTCACGACGACGCTTCCTCCCTGACCTACTGCACCTTGCGGACGGCCGCGTCCCATCTTGCCCCTATGGTCTCAGCCTGTCACTGGAGGGAGTCTAAAGGCTGTGGGTGCGAGCGCGGCTGCGGATGAGAAGGAGCTCTCATCAAGGTTCTGTGCGAATGCCCTGTACGAACGCCCGCACACCCCTCGACGGGTGGCCGTCGGAACACCCGGAGGCGGGCCCTGCCGGGTCTCACCTCCTGTCCTCCCCTGTCCGCGCCTGTCCTTAGCCCCTGTCCTCGCCCCTGTCCTCAGCCCCGGGCGGTGGGCCTGGTGCTGGGCAGAACGGGCTCAAGACCCTGCCAGCGGGCGATCTCGCAGCCGTTCGAACGGTTGAAGCTGGCGTCGACGCTGCGGCCGTGCCAGGTGCCGGTGATGCGCGCCGTGGCGGCGCCGCCGTAGATCTGGGTACACATCTGCCCCTCGGGCACCGGCGCGAACGGATCCCGCCCGCCCTCGGCCAGCTCCGCCAGCCGGTCACAGGCCTCCTGCGCCCGCGGGTGGGTCCCGCCGGCGGGCCCACAGGTCAACTCGTACACGCCGGCCGTCTTCTGTACGGCGGGGTCGGTGACGGTGAGGTCGAGCTTGTCCTGCGTCTGGAGCAACGGCAGCGGCAACG
>NZ_JTIY01000001.1:2159942-2174416 GCF_000818175.1 Streptomyces sp. AcH 505 | reverse complement strand
GGCCGCCGAAGCGGCGGAGACGGCCGAGGCGGAGGCGGCGGGCGCGAGGGCGGCCAGCGCGGAGAGGGAGGCGGCGGCGGTGAGGACGAGACGGCTGCGACGCAACATGGAGGCTCCTGTCGGGGATGGCGTGTGCCGGGACGGGCGGACGGCGCCCGCCCTCTCTAACGCGCGTACGGCCCCGGCGTTGCGCACCGGTACGGCTTTGCCCTGGCCCCCGACTGCCTAGTACCGTGTGGAGCGATTGGTGACACCCCACCCGGCTGTGTCATCATCTGCACGCACCGTCCGCGCCCGCGCGGACGTGCTGGAGGCGTCGCCTAGTCCGGTCTATGGCGCCGCACTGCTAATGCGGTTTGGGTCTTAACGCCCATCGAGGGTTCAAATCCCTCCGCCTCCGCACCACCACCGAAGCCCCGGCCACCCGGCCGGGGCTTCGGTACGTTTGAGGCGTCTTCGCAGGTCAGCAGCGGTCCGACTAACGGATTTCACCTGGCGCCACAGGTCATGTAATGTTGTTCAAGCAACGCCGCCCGGGCCACAGAAACCCGGAACGCCAAGCACTCGTAGCTTAACGGATAGAGCATCTGACTACGGATCAGAAGGTTGCAGGTTCGAATCCTGCCGAGTGCACAGCAGGTCAAAGCCCCCGCCGGGGAAACCGGGCGGGGGCTTTTTCGTGCCTGCAAGCAGCGAAGTACAGCAACCAGGTCAGCCGCCGGCGCCCATGGCATCGGACAGCTTGCCGATCGCGTCCCGCACCTCTTCCTCGCTGGCTTCGGCGTAGACCTCCATGGTCATCGCGATCTGCGAGTGCCGGAGGATGCGCTGGGCCACCTTCGGGTGGACCTTGAGTGCGACCAGGAGCGAACTGCACGTGTGCCGCGTGTTCCGCAGCGGAATGACCCGGAGACCGATACGTCGGGCCCGCAGGGCGAACATCCGGGTGAGGTTCCCCGGCTCGATCGGGGAGCCGTACTTCGTGGTGAAGACCAGACCGTGAACGTCCTGCCAGAGGTGGCCGGCCGACTTGCGGTCCCCAAGCTGCTGAGCGCGCCGCATCTGCAGTGCCTTGAGGCAGAGCGCGGGCAGCGGGAGGAAGTCGTCCGAGTCCTCGGTCTTGGTCTCGCGATGGAGGATCTGCCGACCGGCCCGCTGGATCTGGTGGTCGATGTAGAGCTCCCCTGCTTCGAAGTCGATGGAGTCCCAGGTCAGTCCCAGCACCTCACCGCGACGCAATCCGAGGGTGAGCACGAGCACCCAGGCCGCGCACAGGTTGTCGCCCCGAGCAGCTGCGTCAGCGAGGAACCGCCCTGCTTCGGCGACGGACCAAGGCTTGATCCGCCGGCGGCGCGGCTTGGGCACCTTGACGAGGGAGGCGACGTTCTTGCCGATCTCCTCCTCGGTGACCGCGTGGGTCAGCGCGGCGCGCAGGGCATCGCGGGAACCCTGGATCACCCGGCGAGACGGGTACGACTCGCAGCACTCACCGACCGCGCAGCACTTCCGGCGAGCAACGGGCCTCTTGGCGTCCTTGCCCTGCGCACAGCACTGGCAGGTGGTGGCGAGCTTGGTCAGCCACTCGCGGACGTCCCGGACGCTGAGTTTGTCGAGCCGCTTCGGGCCGAGGTACGGGGCGATGTAGAGGCGCACGTAGCCCTCGTACGAGACGTACGACAGCGGGGCCAGATTCGGTTCCACGATCGAGTCCAACCAGTAGGTCAGGAAGGCCGCGAGGGTGCGGTGCTGCGTGGCCACCGGTCCGCGCTTCGCTTCGGCGTGTGCCTTGATCCACTTGTCGTGCACGATGTCGCGGGTCTTGCCGTAGACGTACTTCCTGGCGCGCTTCCCATCGGGCTTGGTGACCCAGACGTACGCGGCGAAGCCGTTTCGGTACGGGTAGATGGAGCCCTCACCGTTGCCGCGCTTGCCGCTCACGCCGACCACCCCCGCTCGGCTTCCTGGGCACGGCGCTCGACGTACTCGTCTACGTAGCGCGGAAGGATGCGACGGTTGCGCCCGTCCTTGATCGACCGGATCTCTCCTGTCAGCACCAGCATCTTCGTCTTGGAGAGGCCGTAGCCGAGCATTTCGGCGACCTCTGCCGTGCTGTGCCACTTCCTTGTGATCACGGTGCTGGTCATGCGTCCGCTCCTTCCAGGACGAGTTGGTGACGTAGCTCCTCGCGGGCTGTCTCGCGGTTGAGCTGGAGGTCGTGGGCGATCGTCGCGGCGAGAGCGTGTTCGCCGGGGGTGTGGCCGTGGCCCGCGTACTGCCAGTCGGCCAGGACGAGCACGGAGTCCGGCTCGCGGTCGTCGAGGCCGAGGGCCTGGCGCTCTTGGACCGAGCGGAAGTCGGCGCGGGCCTGGCGGAGTTCGCCGAGAGTGGTCGAGTAGCGGCGGGACTTGGAGGAGAAGTGGCCCCGGAAGCCGAGCATGTGCGCCCAGGCCCAGAGGCGGCGTTCCGGGTAGAGCGGATCGAGGAGCTTGCACGCGGCGATGAGGCGGCGGGCGTGGTCGGGTACGCCGTACCGGTCCAGCTCGGAGAGTTCTCCGACGCGCCGGTCCAGGGTTCCGGTGTTCTCTGCGGCCTTGGTGGCGTACTTGGCGACGTAGGACGCCACGGCTTGCTCGGTGAGGTCGGAGCCGTCGCCGAAGGCGGTGACGGGGCGTACGTCGAGCTGTGTGCCCCAGCGGAAGGTACGGGCGGACTGGTCGTCGGCCGCCGGGGCGGAGACCGAGGTGTAGTTGTGCCGGGAGGCGGCGTGGATCGAGTCGGTGAGGAGTTCGATAGTGGCCCAAGACGGCGGCGAGGTGTCCGGTCCGTCGGGTCCGTCGAGGCGCATGACGGCGTGGAAGTGGATCGCACCGCGCTTCTGGAACTCCGCGACTTTGCCGTACGAGAGCCGGGCCGACTCCTTGAGTTCGGTCTGTGTGAGACCGGCACGGGCGGCGATCTCGCGGCGGAGGCGTGTCGTGAAGCGCATCCAGAGGTCGCCCGCGTGATTGTTGAAGAGGACTGAGCCCGCGTAGTCGTACGTCTCGGGATCGAGTGCCGTGCCGAGTTCCGGGGCGTCCTCGGAGTGCCGGACGCCGCAGCGGCAGGTGCCACGCTCGGGGTGGTTGTGGACGGGGCCGAAGGACGGGGCCGTGAGGGTGGCGAAGACGCGGGGATGGTCGCGGACGGCGGACGGGATGTCGCGGCGGTCGTCTCCGGCGAGGCCGGCGCGGATGAGGTGGTACGTGTCACCGGCGTACGTCCAGGCGCAGGACGGGCAGCGCGAGGCACGGCGGTTGCCGCAGGCGAGGCGGAGGCGTCCGCCGGGCTCGGTGCCGGTGGAGTACTCGCTCAGGGTCTCGCCGGTGGTCCTGTCCTTGGTGCGGGTCCAGCCGGTCAGGTGGATCGGGTCGGAGCAGCCGCCGGTGCGGCGGATCTGGTCCTCCCAGCGGTCGAAGTCCGGGGCGGAGGCCACTCGCAGCAGGTCGTTGAGAGTGGTCCGGTCGAGCAGCGTCTCAGGCACGGGCGTCTGTCCGGCCACGGGTCGGACGGCTGTTCCCGGTGTCGGCGGCCGAGTGCGGTCGGTCATGATGGTGCTTCCTTCCGGATCTGACGGTTCGGAGGGGCACGGCTTCCGGGCGGCGGATGCTTGGCGGTATCGAGGCCGCCCGGAAGCCGGTCAGCGGCGGGTCTGCGAGGCCACGAGCGAGCGGATGACGAGCGCGCAGACGGCGAGCGAGGCGGCGGTGATCGCGACCGCGAGGAGCATGGAGACGAGTACGGCGCCGACGACCAGGACCACGGCCGTACCGCCACCCACGAGAGCGACGACGGCACCGGGCGTCAGCTGGACCGTGGGGCGGCCGGGAGCCGGAGCCACGGGCACGGGGGCCGGCACGTGATGGATGACGGCGGGCTGTTCGGTGGTGACGGGCGCAGCGACGATGCCGGTCGGCATGGGATTGGTGGGGATCTTCGGGCGGAGCATGGGGTTCGTCCTTTCGGTGGCGGTCACTTGACGGCGGTGTCGATCACGGGGGACAGCTGGCTGTCGGCGAGCAGGTATCCACCGACGAGCAGGACGAGCACGAGCCACCAGGGCGGGCGGAAGAGCTTCACGCCGAGCCAGCCGACGACGATCAGGGCGAGCCAGAGTGGGACGTCCACGGGAGTGCCCTCCTTCAGCGGGGGTTGCAGCGGTGGGTGCGGGCGGCGAGCTGGGCGGCGGACTGGCTGGTGAAGTCGGACGACCAGCCGCAGCGGTCGGCGGTGCACACGGCGGCGTGCTTGGTACGGCCGTGCCGGTCGCGGTGGGTGCCGATCTGCACGGGGCCGATCCGCATGACGGAGTGGAAGTGATCTCGGGCAGGCATGAGGCGAATCTCCTTTGGCATCAGGTGAGTTGGGCCGCGATGGCGTCGGCGAGCTGGGGCGGGACGCCGAGGCGGATGCGCAAGGTCTCGGTGTCGATCGGGGATCCGGTACGGGCGCGGTGGTCGTCGGCGACCTTCCGGGCGTGGTCGACGAGAGCGGCCGGGAGGGGCGGCGCCGAATCGGCGACGGGAAGCGGGCGAACGCCCTTGTCCTCCGAAGTCGCGGCCGGTGCCAGCGCAGGGGTGGGCGGTTCCTCGGTGGCCACAGGCTGACGCGCGGGGGCCTCGGGTGCCGGCCGATCGGAAGCGTCGGCCGTGTCCGGCGGGTGCGCGGTGTGGGCGAGGAGTGTGCCGCCGAGGAAGGCGAGCGCGGGCCATCCGGCCACGCCGAAGCGCAGCCAGCCCGGCGGGTGTTGCAGGTCGAGGAAGCCCGCGGTGGCGACGTTGGCTCCCAGCGAGGCGATGAGCGCGATCAGGAACCAGCACCAGGCCAGCCCGGAGGGACCGTCGTTCCTGAGCCGACGCCAGGCGGCGACCATGAGCAGATCAACACTGATCGGGTAGGCCCACGCCTTCCACCCGTCCTGTCCGGCGGCGGATGCGAGGTCGTGAAGGTGAGCGAAGGACAGCGCGCCGGCAATCACGGCTTGGACGAGTACGGCGTCCACGCGGACGGTGGGACGGGCCATCGTGGCTTCTCCTTTCGGCATGGGGCGGGTAGGGACCTGGCGCGAGGAGGCCGCGCCGACCGGAGTGCGGGCAGAATCAGACGGCGGCTGTCGCGGCCTTGGAGAGCGTCACGGAGGCCGGGACCAGCGCATTGACGGCGGGCCGGAAGGCCGCGAGCGCGGGCAGGTCCGGGGTGCGGTCGGAGTGCCGGTTGCAGATGTTCACGGCCTGACGCAGCGAGGTGTGCGGCGCACGGATGCGAGTCCATCCGCCGGTCGAGTCGCCGGTTACGGCGATGCCGGGTACGTCGGTGGGGATCTGGATCGCGGCGAGGACCGCGTCCGGGGCGATGTCGCCGAAGGCCATGTTGGCGCTGGCCTCGTCGTTGACACGGTGAGCGGTCCGGCCGGTGAGCTGGGCCCTGAGCATCGTGATGCCCTTGCCTAGTTCGGAGCCGAAGCGCTGCCCGCAGATTTCCAGGTAGACCCCTGCGGCGCGGCCGAGTTGGGCGAGGCGGACCAGGTCGGTGATGATCCGGTCCCGGCGTTTCTCCTCGTCCTTGGTGGCGAAGAGAGCAAGTTCCGCGACCTCGTCGACCAGGACCACGACGGGGGTGGGGCGTATGTCGTCGGGGAGGTCCCAGATGTCGGCGGCTATCTCCGCGTCGGGGACGTCGACTGTGATGCGCTGGGCTGAGCGGATCAGTTGGTAGACGTTCTCCATGTGCCCCACCAGGGCATCGAGCAGTGCGAGCGCGGTGTCCGGGTCGTCAGCGAGCGCGGAGAAGCGGCGGGCGAGCGGGAAAAGTTCCACACCCTGCTTGCAGTCGATTCCGACCAGGGCGACGTCATGGGGCGCGAGGCCGGCGACCAGGTTGCGTTGGTAGACGGACTTCCCGGACTCAGTGGCTCCCAGGGTCAGCCCGTGCGGGACGGACCGGTAGTCGCGGTAGTGGACCGCACCGTCTTCGCAGAGAGCAACGGGGATGCGCATCAGCGCATGGTCGGTCTTGGCGGGCATCTGTACCCGCTTGAGGACGTCGTATCCGGTCATCCGCAACTCGACCATGCCGGAACGGACTTCGCGGGAGGTGACTCCGTACATACCGAAGGAGTGGCGGAGTCTGTCGGTGGCCGCCGAGACGTCGAAGGCGTCCTGGCCGGGACGGAGCTTGAGGCGGATCACTAACCCGGTGCGGGTCGGCCGCAGCCGCAGGATGCGCGGAGCACGGGACTCGGGCACCGGACGGTGGGTGAGGCGGGCGAGCGCGAGACGCCAGCGGGAGGGCGGGACGGTGAGGCCGCAGGCGTCCATGACCGAGGTGTAGCGGATCAAGACCCGCAGCGCGGCGAAGGTGACCCCGAAGGTCAGCCAGTACCAGGCGGGGCGCCGCCACCGCAGGATCACTGCGGTGACGACGACCAGCAGCAGTGTGACCAGGAAGCCGGTCATGGTCAGGCCGCCTTGGGGTTCTCAGCACCGGCGGCGAGGGACGTGACGGCCACCGCGCGGAAGGCGATGCCGTGCCGCTTCTGCCCGTTGAAGTCGTTCTCCCACGGGCGGGCGATCAGTCCGGTGACGGCGACGGGCGTACCCATCATCAGCTCACCGGAGATGCCCGGCTCGGGGACGGTCACCGACAGGATCTCCACCTCGTCGTTCGCCGCGAACATGACGTCCACGGTCATGAGCTTCGCGCCGCTCTCGACATCCATGGCGATCTCACCGGTACGGCGGTCCTTGACCTTGGTGACCGGAGGTTTGGCGACCATCACGGAGGCGGCGGAGGTGTCGACGGGGATCGTACGCACAGAGGATCACTCCTATAGAGAGGCTGGACTCCGTCACTCATGTATATGAGTGATATGAAGAAGAGTGCCTGACTCCTATACATGAGTCAACCCGCCGAGACGAAGAAGTCGCGGCGGGCTGTGGAGAGTTGAGCGTCCGTCAGTCGGTCGCGGGGATCCGGTAGCTGAAAACGAACTGGTCAGCGGCCATGAGGGTGTCGCAGACCTCCACCACACGGCCCTCGGTCGTCTTGGCCTCACGGATGAGGTGAACCACCGACGCACCGGGGCTCAGGGCCAGTTCGGATGCCTCGGCCTTGGAGGCGAGCCGGGCTTGCAGGGTCTCGATGAACTCGGCGAACTCGTGCCCGTGCTCTTCAAGCCTGGCGTAGATCCCTCCACCGCCGGGGTTCTCGGCGAACAGCTCAGGGATGTCCTTCACGACGTCCCAGGGGAGGTATGAGGTCGCGGTTTCGACGGGCGTTCCGTTACGGAAGTAGAGGCGCCGACGCGCGAGCACCTGAGTGCCGGCCGCAAGGTCCAGCCGTGCCGCGATGTCCTCGGGGGCCTCCGTCGGGCCGATGTAGAGGACGCTGACGCTCGGGGTCGCGCCGGACTGCTCGGACTCAGCCAGGTACGCGGCCTTCCCACCCTGCCGGTGCGAGCGCCGGAACCGATCGGAGGAGCGGTGCCGCACAGGCGGACGCGCCTTGACCATGGATCCCTTGCCCTGGCGGGTCTCGACAAGGTCGCTTGCCCGTACCTCCACCATGGCCTTGCGGATCGTGCCGCCCGCGACGCCATAGCGCTCGATCAGCTCTGATTCGCTGGGCACCATGTCGCCGGGCTTGAGGATGCCGGCCCGGATCTGCTCAACGATTTCGTCGGCGATCTGCACGTACCGAGGTACGGCCTTCCCACCTCCCACTGCTGTTCCCATAGTCCTTCTCTTCCTCCTATGCTCCTGTACATGAGTAACAGCGCCGGGGAAGGCACGTCAACGCCGCTCCACTCCGTGTCCGTGGCCGGAGTGGTCGTACGCGAGGACGGTCGACTCCTGGCGATCCGCCGTGCCGATGACGGCACTTGGGAGCTCCCGGGCGGCGTGCTCGAACTCGACGAGAGCCCCGAGACAGGCGTGCAGCGCGAAGTCCGGGAAGAAACGGGCATCCACGTCGAGGTGGACGAGCTCACCGGGGTCTACAAGAACACGACGCGAGGCATCGTGGCCCTGGTCTTCCGCTGCAAGCCCGCGGGCGGCATCGAGCGAACGTCCAACGAGTCGACGGCAGTTGCCTGGCTCACGGCCGACGAGGTCGCCGAGCGGATGTCCGAGGTCTACGCGGTCCGGCTCCTGGACGCGCTGGACGACAACGGTCCCCACGTACGAAGCCACGACGGCAAGCACCTGACGCCCGCGCGATAGAACTTTCCCTACTTCATCAAGGCCCGCGCACGGCGCGGGCTGGCCCCCTCAGACAGGCCCCCTCACGCCTACGGCGCAGGGGGCCTGTCCATGGGGCCGCAAGCAAGTTACGGCCATGAAGTAGAGCCCCGGATGCACGGTCCGGTCACAGACGATGCCTCCGGCGGGGGATCGGCCGGCACCGGGTGGGAGGGGGCGCCGTTCCCGGCCGCGGGCACATCGTGGCGAGCGTGGGGTGCTCCCATCCCGTCCACCGTCGACCCAGGCAGAGCCGAGCAGACGCGGCCCATGGCGTCCAGGTCGTTCGTACAGTGGCGCGCTCCACCTGGACGCCATGAACCACGCCCGCTCCACGATGTGTGGGTCGACGGCGGACGGGATGGGAGCTGGGGGAGAGTGGTGGGTTGATGTAGAGGGGACGCCATCCAGACAGGAGATCAAAGCGTGGAATAGCCACAAAAGATAGGCGGATAACGTAGTTTGACCTTGCGTCAGGTTCTATGTTATGATAGTGAGAGTTTCTTGGTTGAGCATTGCGTCAGGCAGCCGGTGCGAGCCCGGCCGCTATCAAATCTGCACTCTCCGGCACGGCCCATCGCATGAAGATGGCCTGGCTTAAGACACGTTTGCTCGCAGTCGCGTTGGCTGCAGGAGCAGGGAAGGGGGCGATGCGTATGACTCAGCACACTCGGAAGGCATGGCAAGTACTACTTGATGGCGCGGGAAGCGTTCACCACCTGGCCTATGCTGAGCCAACGAACTAGGACTCGACTTCTGCGGCAGGACTCTCGATCTTGTGACCAGCTGCGTCGCGCTCTACCTTGACGACCGAAGTCACAAACCCGACGACACCAAATAGAGCGCATGGAGCAGCCAGAATGAGGCTGGTCCACCACCAGCCTCCGTTCTTCAGGTACATCCAGATCGCCAGGCCAGCTACCCCCAGCAAGAACAGAGCCAGGCTGATGCCAAAGGGGTCACGCTGGCGGTGCTTCTTTTCTGCCATGTAGCGCTGCAGGCTCGTCTCGACTCGTTCCTGCAGGGGAGCACGCAGTTCGCTCTTGTCGGGAAGGGCTGCAAGGATCTCAAGCTCCCTCTTGATCTCCTCCGCGGCATGATGAGTGGTACGTCGGTTCTGCGCGTACAAGCCGACTAGACCGCAGACGGCAACTACGGCCGCAGCCGCGGGCTGATAGTTCATGCTGGATGATTGCAGGTATTGAGCGTCGGTGGCGGAGCTTCAGGAAGAGTCTTTGTCCCGCAGCATCTGTACGAGGTTGCCGACCGCAGGCGTCCTTCGCCTGGGCCGTCTCTGGGCCGTCCGATGCCGCTCAACACCGGCCGAAAACGACCAATGACGACCAGTCAGGCAGTCGCGACCAGGCCCGGGAGCTGCAACGATGCAGGCCGCCAAGATTCCGGGAAACACCCAGGGCAAGAAGAGGTACCGTCGAAGCCGGTTGCACGAGACCGTGCCAGATCCGTGCCAGGTTGGGCGGGGAACCACGGGGAACGGCGGGGCAACGGACCGTCGGCGTCGAGGGTCGTCAGTCCACTCCCACGCAGGTCAGACGCCCAACTCCCCCTAGATCACCCGAGCTTACCAAGCTCATAGTTCCCTGCCTTGACCCAACCGCTCCGGACTGATCGGCTGGGTACGTGGCCACCGATCCGAGCGAGTACGACAAGTCCATGCCGGCCGTTGCGGCGCACCTCGCTAAGGTCGAGCGCGCGGTTGATCGCACCCGCGCCTCGCACGGCGGGCGGCCGTATACCGAAGTGCACCAAGCTCTCGTTGAAGCTCTGCAAGCAGAGGACGCTCAACGCGTTGTGCCGCAGGTCGTCGAGGAGTTTGCGCGACAGATCTCCGATTCACTGCCGGATCGGTGAGTGTCTAACTGCGTGACAACCGCGACGCACAACCGCGAACAACCGTGGACGTCAGCGGACCATCAGCCCAGGTGACGGGCGTAGCAGCCGCAGAACAGCGGGCATCCCGAGTTGCTTCGGGACGAAGAGGGCATGGGTTCACATGTCAGCGTAGAGGCTTGCTGCGCAGCTTGGGGAAGGGCTTGGCGGGACCGAACTGCCAGTCGAGACGGCTGCCGGGATTCTTCTCGATCTTCAGCATGACCGACTGGGAAGCGGAGAACTGGAGGACGAGTCCAGCGCGGAACTTTCCATCTGTTTGCCTGTCCCAGACAAGATCACTGTTTGTCCTGGCCCACACTGCCGCGTCCACAAGCCGTGAGAGCAAGGGTGGTAGCTCGACGTCCTTCTTCTTGTCCCCGTCCATCAACTCTTCCCCCCGCGCTTCTGAGAGATCGGCACCTTGACGATCTCAACATTCGTACGTCTCTCCGCCTCCAGCTCACGCTTCCTGCTCTCGGCCGCGCTCGTACTCTAGGACACGACAGACCGGACCCGCTGACGATTTGGGCAGTTCCGCTCCAACGTGGACTTGTCCACGCCGCCGACGAGTTGGCTGTACTTCTGGGTGGCGAGCAGGAGCCTGATAGCGAGTCTCGCTGGGCCATAACGATGGACAGCCCAATCGCGGTGTGTTCGTGGACCACAGCCCCCGCCACATTCCGCTCGTCATCGATATCCACCGGGTTGAGCCCGGTCCCTCGCAGACGGGCCCAGCCGACGTGGCTGGCATCTCGGCTGATATCAATGAAGGCAGACGTGTGTCCCCGCAACTACCACTCGTGGTCCTCCCGTCCTGGGGGTGCCACGGGCTCACTGGCTACTGATCGAGTTCCCAAAGCAGTGGTCCGCCTGGTGGGTGACATCATCCCCGGATGGCGAACGGACAACTACCCCGGGGCTGGACCCTTGAGCAGATCCGCGATGTATCCGGCGACCACGAAGCTGTCGCCCTGGATCCGAACCGAACGGTGAAGTGGGTCGACGGCGCCGGAGCCGACGAGACGATGCAGCCAGAGATCATTCTCGGCTTCCACAGCCTGTGCCTCGTCAGCCCCGTCCACAACGACGATTGGTACATGGGCAGCCTGCATGACGACGGCAGCATCGACTGTTGGTCTGCGTACGGCGATCTACATGAGGCACTACGTGGCCTCTAGAAACACGGTCTGATTGTCGAGCTGCGCTACGACTGCCCTGCACCAAGGCCGTCCACAGACGCTGGCGAACAGTTGCGCAGGTCGCAGAGGATGGGGGCAGGTCGCGACGCCGGGTTGCGTTGGTACAGGGCGAAGAAGCCGCCGGCACCGGGGCGGGCCTCAACGGGAGGGCATGCACCACTCTGGCCTCCCGTTGCTGAGTTCCCGGCACGGTATAGGGCGGGACCCGAGGTGCGACACGGGCCGTCTGCCTAGCATCTGGCCGCACCAAATGAGCACCAGAACGAGCGGCCAACCACGGTCAACACCAGATTTCCCACACAGATGTAGATACGTAGTAGACCGTTCTTCGCAGGTCACGCGCACGGCCTAGCCACGCAGACGGTGATTCCCAAGCTCAGGTCTTGTTGTCTTGTTCAGGGTCACGATGTGGAGCGCGTTCGATCGACAGAGGGGTCCCAGACCAAGTCTGGGACCCCTCTGCCGATCTCTGTCCAGCTGCTAGCCGAGGCCACTCGGGTCGTGGCGTTTGTCGCCTCCCTTGTGGTTGGGATGCAAGCCTTTACGGGAGGCGGTGGCCGCGGCTGGTTGCTACTCGGAGCACGTCCCGGAGGGTTCCGCTCATGTCCGTTGCCAGGAGCCGCAGTTCGTTCGGTTCCGTCTCTTGGTCGCTGAGTACTACGGCTGCGTGTTCCAGGAGTTCGCCGGCCATGCCCAGCTGTACCGCTTCGGTGTTGTCGGCCAGGCGGGACAGGTAGCCGCCGCTGTCGTCGGTGCTTAAGTAGCAGGGTTTCCCCTCGGGGCCCGACCACGGGAGAAGTCGCAGTTCATTGTGGGTCGTCATGTTCCTTCGCCTTCTCTTCGGTCGTGTGGTGAGTGGTGAAGCAGGCGTGGGCGCGGTCGCCGGGGAGCACCGAGAGGGTTGCCTCCACTACGCGTCCTGTGCGGTCGGTCGTCACGCGTGTGATCGCGAGGACTGCCAGGGTCGAGCTGATCCGTAAGATCGCCGCTTCCTCCGGTGTCGGGTGGCGAGCGGTGACCTGTTCCTGGATCTCAGCCAGTGGTGGACGGAGCTTCTCCAACCGCGCCTGGATGGTCTTGAAGCAGGGCGCCTCGTCAGGTACCTCGGCAGGCGACAGGTCGGGTGGGACGTAGATGCGCGCGAAGCTGTGCGGCGACTTCTCCTCGTGGCCGAGGCAGAAGTATTCGGTCAGTTGGCTGTTCGCCGGCACCCTCAGCAAGCCAATCAACTGTCCGTGCGCCTGGACGTGGGTGGTACGGATGCTGATGCGTGAGAACGAGGGCATCGCTGCTGTGTCGCAAGCACCGCCGACATACGTGATTCTGCGGAGTGGGTGGCGGACGAAGTTTCCCTTGCCATGGATCTTCTCGACGAGCCCTTCGCTCTGCAGGACTGCCAGAGCGCTCCGCAGGGTCGCCGTGCTGACTGTGTAGTGGGTGGCGAGCCGTGTCTCGGAAGGGAGGCGTTCGCCGGCCTTGATGCGGCCGGTCGTGATCTGGTTCCGAAGGTCGGAGGCGATGGCGTGACGGTGTGATGACACGGATTGCGTCACCACCTTCTCGTCGTCCGCAGGGCGACGAGCCGAGTCCGCGCGTGCATGGTGAGCAGCTCGCCCGACTCGAAGCGCAGACGCTTTGCTCCTCCGCGGAGCTGGAAGAGGTCCGACACACGACACGCCTGGCCGCCGATCTGGATGACGTCCCCGCGCTGCACACTCGCAGAGGTGATTTCGACCGGGTTGATCAGTGCAACTCCCCTTGCCTGGAACCTCATCGGTGCGGCTCCGTCCGGCTATCACGCCCGGCGGTCACCGCGTGGCAGGTGCAGCTGCACGCCTCATAGATCACGGGAATGTCGTCCGGTGCTTCAGCCGGCACGGACTGCGCGCACGCGACGTGTGTACCGATCAGGCAGGAACTCGACCGGTAGAGAGCGGCCAGTGTGTGCGTGGCGCGAGACTCGTGGCGAGGAGGCATCAGACGACCTTGGCCGTCGCGAGCCGGTTGCGCCCGCTGTAATCGTGCTGGGCGCCCGGCTCGTCGGGGTGAGTGTCGGTACGGCGGATGTGGTTGAACATGCTGATCAGTTCCTATCGCTAGGGCCAGGCCCTCGGACGTCGTCCGTCGCGGAGCCCACCGTTCGTACGGCGGCCCATAAAGTGCGGCCGTTCAGGTTGTTGGCGTGGAGTCCGAATCGATCGGCCTCCGCTATCGCCGCCAGGACCCCTCGCCATGACTCGGCGGAGAGCGATTCCGGGACCTCCGTTTCGATCGATGTGAAGTGGGCGTGGCGTTCTACGCGTGGGGTGAGTCCCAGGGCGGACAGCCGCGTTGCGATGTCTTCGGCGCTTGCCTCCGAAGCAGGCACAGAGCAGCCCCCGTCATCACTGGATCACCGTAAGTGAAGCTAGTTAACTAGATTAGGGCTAGTGGACTAGATTTTCCATATGTCTGAGCAACCGCCGTATCTCCGTATCGCCGACGAACTCCGGCGACGGATCACGGAGCAGGAGTGGACACCGGGAGACCGTCTCCCCTCGCGCGCCCAGATCGCTCAGGAGTGCGGCGTCGGAGAGAACGTGGTCCGCCGGGCTCAGGAGCTACTGATCTCTCAAGGGACTCTGGAAGGCCGTGCCGGTTCCGGTACGTACGTCGCCGCTCCCCGCTCACGGGTGCGCGTGGTCCGTTCCTCAGCCCGCGAGCAGCCCCAAGGCTCACCGTTCCGCACGGATATGAAGGCCATGGGCAAGCAGGGGGATTGGGAAAGCCGGACCGAGGCGAAGGTGCCGGCACCCGCCGAGGTCGCGTCGCGCCTCGGTATCAGTGAGGACGACCTGTGCGTCCGCACCGTGTACGAGTTCCTTGCCGATGGCAGGCCGGTGCAGCTGTCGACGAGTTGGGAGCCGTACGACCTCACCGCCAGCACTCTCGTAGTTCTCCCCGAGGGCGGGCCGCACGCGGGAGCGGGAGTCGTGAACCGGATGGCGGCGATCGGAGTCACAGTCAGCCACGCGGTGGAGCAACCGGAGCCACGCACGGCGACAGCCGAGGAGGCGTCGCTGCTCGGCATTCAGAAGGCTGCTCTGGTCACCCACATCCGGCGGACTTA
>NZ_JTIY01000001.1:2147306-2159283 GCF_000818175.1 Streptomyces sp. AcH 505 | reverse complement strand
ACTACAGCGAACAGGGGCGCCCCGTTGAGACTGCGGACATCGTGGTCCCGACCGCGCTTTGCGAGATCGTCTACGAGATCCCGATCAATCGTTGACCGCTGCGTGTCGTTGCGGCTCCAGTGACTGGCCATCACAGCTCCTCCGGTCGCGTGGTTCCGTCAGGCTTTCGCGCACGAGAACCGGAGTCAGTACCCAAGTGGTCGCTTCAGCACCTTGCGTTCTGCCCGATCGCCGTCAGCTCCAAGTCGTGGTGCGAACAACTGCTCTCGCTACGGCAACTCTGCGCGGCTAGGAGAGTCAAGTCAGCATCAAATATGACGCTTTTTATGATCTTGATGCGCCGATCCGGCATTCACCGGCTCGGGTATCGGCTGTGGAATACGCGTCGCAGGTAGCGGCGCCGCAGGTCGGAAGAGAGAAACGCGCGCACGTCGGGACCAGGTCAGCAGCCGATGAGCCAAGGGCCTTCTAAGCACTTGGCCCCAGGCGATGACGGTCATAGAGCCGAGTCGCCCCGACGACAGGTGCCCGAGGGGCACCCGAAGCGGAAGCCGATCCGGTGGGATAGGAGGTGGCCTTCGGGCGGCCGCACGACGTGGCGGGTGAACGGGGTCTTGAATAGTCCCCACTGGGCCCCGGCCGTACAGCAGCGAAGTACAGCAGCGAAGTACAGCAGCGACAGCAACCGACTGCGTCTGTTGGTGACCGCTCGGGGCCGAAGAATCACCTAAATGATCTGCCATGACCGCTCTATCTAGAGCTACGGATCAGAAGGTTGCAGGTTCGAATCCTGCCGAGTGCACAGCAGCTCAAAGGCCCCCCGGAGAAATCCGGGGGGCCTCTTGCGTTGCCTGTACAAAGCTGAGCAGCCAGTGAGGGCGGTTCTGACCTCTCCTGGCATGCAGTGGATATCGCCAGTCATTGCCGCACTTGGTGCGGTGATCGGAGTCGGCTCTGCCTTGCTCACCGATCGGGCGAGGTGGGGTGGATCGGCTGCGGGCGATTCTGGGCCGGCGGTCGAGGTGGATCTGGACGGGGTGTCAGGTGACTGGGTTTTCCAGGAGGGTTACTCGGTTGCCGTCCGGGTCTTGTAGGGAGGCGATGCGGGTGGTTTTGCCGCCCTGTTGGACCGGGGTCGTCGTCAGGCCGCGCGTGTTGAGTTCTGACAGGGCCTTGTCCAAGGACGGGACCTCCAGGTTCAGGAGGGTGGTGCCCGCGTGCTCGGGGTCCTCGAAGACCTGGAGCCAGCCGCCGGGGGTGAGGTGCCAGTCGGCCAGGGAGGGCATCGGGCGGGTGTCGGCCGGGCGGCCCAGGAGTCGTTCGTACCAGGTCACGGCCGCTTCGATGTCTCGTACCGGTGCGACCATCAGTACGCGCGCCACGTCCATGGCGATCACCTTTCCTCGGGCTCTTCTTGGGTGTTCTCCCCTGTAGACGGCTGGCGAGCCCTCAACTCATCGGCCAGGAGTTTCGGCCGTGGTGGTCAGGAGCGCTCGGCCGAGTATGTGGCCGGCCATCGTGAAGCCGAGGACTGCCGGGGTGGCGTCGGTGGGGATGCCGATGGAGTCGACGTCGAGTGCGTGCACCACGGTGAAGTAGCGGTGCGGGCCGTGGCCGGCCGGTGGGGCGGCGCCGATGTAGCGGGACGCGCGGGCGTCGTTGGGGAGTTGGAAGGCGCCTTCGGGCAGGCCCGAGCCGGTGTCGTCGCCCGCACCCGCCGGCAGTTCGGTGACGGTTGCGGGGATGTCGGCGACCGCCCAGTGCCAGAACCCGGAGCCGGTGGGGGCGTCGGGGTCGTAGACGGTGACGGCGTAGCTCTTCGTGCCCTCCGGGGCGCCGGTCCAGGACAGCTGCGGGGAGACGTCCTGGCCGCCGGGGACACCGGAGATGCCGGACAGCTGCGCGGGGGGCAGGGCGGAGCCTTCTGTGACGGTGGTGCTGGTGACGGTGAAGGTGGCCGCCTCGGGGAGCCGGGCGAAGGGGTCGTTCGCGGTCATCGTGCTGTTCCTTTCGGGGGTGATGCGTTGCTCGGGTGTGGTCCGGTGTGCTCCGGGCTCACTCAATCGACGATAGCAGTGATAATCGATTATTCAAACCATCGTCTATTGTGACGACATGAGTCAGACCTCCCAGCCCCCGGCCGCCCAGGGCAAGCAGATGCTCTCCGAGCAGGTCTACGTGCGCCTGCGGGACGCGATCATGCGGGGGGACCACGCTCCCGGGGCCGCTCTCAAGCCGCAGGACCTCGCCAAGGAACAGGGCGTGAGTCTGGCCGTGGTGCGTGAGGCGCTGGTGCGGGCCGTCGGGGACGGGCTCGCCGACCGGCTGCCGAACCGCGGGTTCGCCGTGCCTGCCTTCTCCGACCGCCGCTGGCAGGAGATCGCCGAGGCGCGCAGGACCATCGAGCCGGTCCTGCTGCGGATGTCCGTCGAGCGCGGCGACGTCGGCTGGGAGGCCCGGGTGCGTGCCGCGCACCACCGGCTGAGCCGTACCCCCGTCTACCTCCCGGAGGAGGGCGAGTACTACAGCGGCGCGTGGGCCGAAGCCCATCGGGTCTTCCACCGCACCCTGTTGGAGGGCTGCGACAACCCGGTCCTGATGGACACCTTCGACCGGATGTGGACAGCGAGCGAGCTGGCCCGCCGCTGGTCGGCGCATCGTAATCCCGGCCGGGACGGCGTCGCCGAGCACCGGCGGCTGGAGCAGGCGGCGCTGGCCGGTGACGCCGACACCGCGGTCGAGGTGCTGGTCCAGCACCTCACCCAGACCGCCGCCGGGCTGACCGACCACGCCGCCGGCGAGGAGTGAAGGCGCTCAGCTCTCGGTCGAGGTGAGCACCAGCGTCAGCAGCCCCGGGAACCGGGCTTCGAACTCCGGGCGGCGCAGGCGGTTCAGCCGTTTGGCGCCGGCGTCGCGTTGCTCCAGCAGGCCCGCGTCGCGCAGCACGGTGAAGTGGCGGCTCAGCGTGGCCTTGGTGACCGGTACGTCGAAGCTGCCGCAGGGGCGTTCCCAGTCGGCGGCGGCTGCCAGTTCGCGTACCAGGATGCGGCGTACGGGATCGGCGAGGGCCAGGAGGGCGGTCTCCAGCGTGACCGCCGCGGGGTCCGTGTGGACCGGGGGTGCGCGGTGGTGGGGCGTGGGCCGTGCTTCCGGTGCCGCCATGGCGTCCGTGCCTCCGTTCGCATACGTCGCGTGCTGCGGCACGCGCGGCACGTGCGTCGCATACGCCGCGTATGTCGCGTACGCGTCGCCGCGTCACTCGCTCGCCGTTCGCTTCCCGACGAACGGTACGCCGCCACGGCACCCGCGGAGCAAGGCCCGGGTCAGTTGTTGAGCGTGGTCATGTCCGCGTAGCGGTCGCCCGTCGGCGGCTTGAGCGCGTTCAGACGGCCGAGCTGGTCGGGGGTGAGGGTCAGGGCGTCGGCCGCCACGTTCTCCTCCAGCCGGGAGACCCGCTTCGTCCCCGGGATGGGCGCGATGTCGTCGCCCTGGGCCAGCAGCCAGGCCAGCGCGACCTGCGCCGGCCGCGCTCCCGCCGCCTCGGCCACCGCCTCGACCTCGTTGACGATGTGGACGTTCTGCGCCATGTTCGCGAAGCGCGGGTCGGTCCTGCGGAAGTCGTCGTCGGCCAGCTGGTCCGTCGAGCGGATGCCGCCGGTCAGGAAGCCGCGGCCCAGTGGTGAGTACGGTACGAAGCCGATGCCCAGCTCCCGTACCAGCGGCAGCAGCTCCGCCTCCGGCTCGCGGGCCCACAGGGAGTACTCGGTCTGCAGCGCCGTGACCGGGTGGGTGGCGTGCGCGCGGCGGATCGTCGCGGGGGCGGCCTCGGAGAGGCCGATATGGCGGATCTTGCCCGCGGCGACCAGCTCGGCGAGGGCGCCCACCGTCTCCTCGATGGGGGTGTTCGTGTCGACCCGGTGCTGGTAGTAGAGGTCGATGTGGTCCGTGCCGAGCCGCTTGAGCGAGCCCTCCACGGCCAGCCGGATGTTCTCCGGCGTGCTGTCGAGGTCGCCGTCCACGCCTTCGCGGTGCGAGAGGGCGCCGAACTTCGTCGCCAGCACCACCTGGTCGCGCCGGCCGGCGAGCGCGCGGCCCACGAGTTCCTCGTTCTTGTAGGGGCCGTAGATCTCGGCGGTGTCGAACAGGGTCACTCCGATGTCGATCGCCCGGTGGATGGTGCGGATCGCCTCGGCGTCGTCCGATCCGGCGCCGGTGTAGTACGCCGACATCGCCATGCATCCGAGGCCGATACGCGCGACGTCGAGGTCGGCGAGTTTCGCGTGCTTCATGGGAATCGCGTCCTTCAGCGGGGCGGTTGGTGAAATGCAGCTTTTCTCCCCTTCGACGCTAGCGCCATCGGTCCTGCGCCGCGTTCCGGCGCTCAGCTCCGCGCCCCGCGCGCCCCCTAGAGTGGATCCCTCGGTACGGAGGGGGCACAGCGTGAGTGGCGCTTGGCGGGCGGCCGGGCTGCGGTGGCCCGGCGGGGCGCCCGCGCTCCAGTGGCTGAGCGGCGACGGCAGCCGCGTGCGGACCCGTGCCAGCGAGCTGGTGTACGGGCGTGAGCTGGCCTTTCGTGCCGTCGGCGGCCGGTACTGCCCCGGCGCCCGGGGCAACGTCTGCCCCCTCGGCGCCGTCGTGGCGGGACGCAGCACCGGCGGGCAGTGCCCCGAGTGCGCACGGCTCGACCGGGCGCACTCCGTCGCCGCCGACACCTTCGACGATCCGCGCCCCTACCGCGTCTATCTCGCCTGGTTCGGCCCCGGTCTGGTGAAGGTCGGGATCACCGCCGAGGCACGGGGATCGGCGCGGCTGCTGGAACAGGGCGCCGTCACCTTCTCCTGGCTGGGGCGCGGGCCGCTGATGGCCGCCCGGCGGACCGAGGAGGTGCTGCGCACCGCGCTCGGGGTGCCGGACCGTATCCCGTACGAGCGCAAGCGGGCCGTCCGTACGGCGCTGCCGCCGCGCGGCGAACGGGCGGCCGAGGTCGGCGCGCTACATGTCCGCGCGGTCGCGCTCGAAGCGTGGCCGCAGACCCTGGAACGTGCCGGGTTCGGCGCGGTGGACCACGCGGACGCCTTCGGACTCGACGGGCTCGGCCCGGCGACGGGCGTGGTGGGCGAACTGGTCGACGGTGGTCACGTGGCGGGACGGCTGGTCGCCGCCGCCGGACCCGATCTGCATCTGGCCACGGCCGACGGCGGCCTCGTCGTCCTCGACACCCGGCTGATGAGCGGCTGGGAACTGGTCTCGTCCGATCCTGGCGGTGCGCTGACCGTTCCCGTACGGGAGTTGCGCGCGGATGTCGTTCCCACCGGGCAGGACGGGCTCTTTTGACTTCACTTCCGCGTTCGGTGGACACGGCGCCGGTCCCGGTCGGAAGGTGGAGCACATGAACGATCAAGAGGCGGGTGGGGTCAGCGGCGCGGGTGCCGGTATTACGGGCGAGTCTGTGACGGGCAGGTCTGTGGCGGGCAGGTCCGGGGCGGGCGGGTCCGGGGCGGGCAGGTCTGGGGCGGGCGGTATCACGTCGGGCGCGGTCACCGCGGGTGCGGTCACGGCCGACGGCATCACGGTGGCGGGCGGCGACGCCGAGGTCGAGGCCGTACGGCGGTTCCGCGCGCGGGTCGGACTGCCCGGACTCGTCGACGTACACACGCACTTCATGCCCGAACGCGTCCTCAAGAAGGTCTGGGAGTACTTCGAGTCGGCCGGTCCGCTCGTCGGGATGGAGTGGCCCATCACCTACCGGCACGAGGAGAACGAACGGGTCGCCCTGCTCCGCGCGTTCGGCGTGCGCGCCTACACTTCGCTGCTCTACCCGCACAAGCCCGGCATGGCGGACTGGCTGAACGGCTGGGCCGCCGGCTTCGCCGCCCGCACCCCCGACTGTCTGCAGACCGCGACGCTCTTCCCCGAGGACGGCGTCGAGACGTACGTACGCGAGGCGGTCGAGGGTGGCGCGCGGATCTTCAAGTCGCATGTGCAGGTGGGGGCTTACGACCCCAACGACGAGCGTCTCGACGGGGTGTGGGGGCTGCTCAGCGACGCGGCGGTGCCGGTGGTGATGCACTGCGGCTCGGGTCCGGTCGCCGGACAGTACACCGGGCCCGAACCGGTGGCACGGCTGCTGGCGCGCCATCCCCGGCTGCCGCTCGTGATCGCGCATCTGGGGATGCCGGAGTACACGGGCTTCCTGAAGCTGGCGGCGCTCTACGAGGAGGTGCGGCTGGACACGACCATCGCCTTCACGGACTTCGGCGAAGGCTTCGCGCCGTTCCCGAAGGAGGCGCGGGGCCGCCTCGCCGACCTCGGGGACCGGATCCTGCTCGGGTCGGACTTCCCCAACATTCCGTATCCGTACGTCCACCAGCTGGAGGCCCTGGAAGCGCTGGGTCTCGGCGACCCCTGGCTGCGGGCGGTCTGTTACGAGAACGGCGCCCGGCTCTTCGGCCTGGCCGACGCCGTGACGGCTCCGGTGGCGGCTCCGGTGACGGATCCGGCGATGGACCCGGTGACGGACCCGGCCGGTCCGCAGGCGGGCTGAGAGCCCTTCACGTTTCTCAGGGAAATCACAGAAAGGCGCAAGAACCCTCTCAGAGGGCGTCCCCAGGGTATGGAGCATGACCATCACCTCGCCCCGCGGGCGTACCGAAATGCTCAGGCCGGACGGGAGCCCCGTCCGCATACTCGTTGTCGACGACGAGGCTTCCCTCACCGAACTGCTCTCGATGACCCTGCGGTACGAGGGGTGGGAGGTGGCCAGCGCGGCCGACGGTGCCTCGGCGATGACCTCGGCACGCGACTTCCGGCCCGACGCCGTGGTACTCGACGTGATGCTGCCCGACATGGACGGCATGGCCGTCCTCGGCAGGCTGCGCCGCGAACTCCCGCACGTGCCCGTCCTGTTCCTCACGGCGAAGGACGCGGTCGAGGACCGGATCGCCGGGCTGACGGCGGGCGGCGACGACTACGTCACCAAGCCGTTCAGCCTGGAGGAGGTCGTGGCCCGGCTGCGCGGCCTGATCCGGCGCTCCGGCGCTGCCGCCGTACGGTCGGAGTCACTGCTGGTCGTCGGGGATCTGACCCTCGACGAGGACAGCCATGACGTCACCCGCGCAGGCCAGTCCATCCATCTGACCGCGACCGAGTTCGAGTTGCTGCGCTACCTCATGCGCAACCCGCGCCGGGTGCTCAGCAAGGCACAGATCCTGGACCGGGTGTGGTCGTACGACTTCGGCGGCCAGGCCAACGTGGTCGAGCTCTACATCTCCTATCTGCGCCGGAAGATCGACGCGGGACGCCCGCCGATGATCCACACCAGGCGCGGCGCCGGTTATCTGATCAAGCCCGGCGAGCCGAGCCTCGCACCTCAGTGACCGGCCGCACAGGCACAGGCACAGGCACGCCCACGCGCACGCGGACCCGTACCGGCATACGCAGGCGCTGGTCGCTGCGCACCCGGCTCGTGGTGTCGGCGGTCGCGCTGATCGCCGTGGTCGCCGCCGTGATCGGGACGGTCACCACGATCGCCTTCCGCTCGTACCTCTACGACCAGCTCGACCAGCAGGTCCACGCGATAGCCGCGCGGGCCGCAGGACCGCCCGGCGGCGCCGGCCCCGACGCGCCGGTCCTGCTGCCTGACCGGGACGACGCGCTCAAGATCGTGACGGGCGGTGGCGCGCCCGTCGGCACGGTCGGCGCCGAACTGTCCGACGCCGGATCCATCAGCCGCGCCCTCATCAGCACCCAGCAGAACACCGACGGCCAGGGCCCGCGTATCGCCGGGCAGCCCCTCACCACCGACCAGAACACCGCCCTCGCCGGCGTCTCCCGCGACGGCTCCCCGCACACCCTTCCGCTGCCCGGACACGGCGACTACCGCGTGGTGTACGTGAGCAGCGGCCATGGCTCCTTCCTCGTGGGCGTACCGCTCACCTCCGTCCAGAACACCCTCGGCACCCTGGTCCTGGTCGAGGTGTGCGTCACCGTCGCAGGACTGATCGCGGCGGGCATCGCCGGAGCCGTACTCGTCGGAGTGGCGCTGCGCCCGCTGCGCCGGGTCGCCACGACCGCCACCCATGTCTCCGAACTGCCCCTGCACAGCGGCGAGGTGGCCCCCCTCGTCCGTGTACCGGCGGCGGAGGCCGACCCGCGCACCGAGGTCGGTCAGGTCGGCGCCGCCCTCAACCGGATGCTCGGCCATGTCGGCTCCGCGCTCGCCGCCCGCCAGGAGAGCGAGACGCGCGTACGCCAGTTCGTGGCCGACGCCGGCCATGAACTGCGCACCCCGCTCGCCTCGATCAGGGGATACGCCGAACTCACCCGCCGCGGCGACGAGGAGACGGGCCCTGACACCCGGCACGCCCTCGGCCGGATCGAGTCCGAGGCGCAGCGGATGACCGGGCTGGTCGAGGACCTGCTGCTCCTCGCCCGGCTCGACGCCGGCCGGCTGCCGGCGAGCGAGTCGTACGGGAGCGTGGACCTCACCCCGCTGGTCGTGGACGCGGTCAGCGACGCACGCGCCGCAGGCCAGGGCCACCACTGGCGCCTCGACCTGCCGGACGCCGCCGCCGCGGCAGCAGTCGTCCGGGGTGATTCCTCCCGTCTCCAGCAGGTGCTCGTCAACCTCCTCGCCAACGCCCGTACGCACACCCCGCCCGGCACGACCGTCACCGCGCGGATACGTCACGAGGCCGGCCGGTGGGTCGTCCTCGACGTACAGGACGACGGACCCGGGATCCCGCCTGCCCTGCTGCCACGCGTCTTCGAGCGCTTCGCGCGCGGCGACGCCTCGCGCTCCCGCGCCGCCGGGTCGACCGGCCTCGGCCTCGCCATCGTGCGGGCCGTGGTCACCGCGCACGGCGGCAGCGTGGACGTACGCAGCGCGCCCGGACGGACCGTCTTCACGGTCCGGCTGCCGGCCGACACCGGTTCACCCGGCACCGGTTCGCCGGACGGCGAAGCCACCGACTCACAGCCTGGGCACAGCCTCACCACACAGCCCTGACAGCGCCCTTGGCGAGTGTCGACGGCATGCGAACCGATACGCCCTGGGGCGCCCTCCCGGCACGGGAACACCTCCCGGTCGGTGCGGACACCGCCCCCATGCTCGATGTGACGATCCCCGTCCACAACGAGGAGCGGGACCTCGAACCCTGTGTGCGGCGGCTGCACGACCACCTCGCCCGCACCTTCCCGTACAGCTTCCGCATCACCGTCGCCGACAACGCGAGCACCGACCGCACCGCCGAGGTGGCTGCCCGACTAGAGGCGACGATGCCCCGCGTACGGGCCTGCCGTCTGGAGGAGAAGGGCCGGGGCCGCGCACTGCGGGCCGTCTGGTCGCACTCCGACGCGCCGGTCCTCGCCTACATGGACGTGGATCTGTCCACCGACCTCAACGCACTGCTGCCGCTTGTCGCCCCTCTCATCTCCGGCCACTCGGATCTGGCGATCGGGTCCCGGCTCGCCCGGTCGTCGCGGGTCGTGCGCGGGCCCAAGCGGGAGTTCATCTCCCGGGCCTACAACCTCATTCTCAAATCCTCCCTCTCCGCGCGCTTCAGCGACGCGCAGTGCGGTTTCAAGGCCATACGGCGGGACGTCGCCGAACGGCTGCTGCCGATGGTCGAGGACAGCGGGTGGTTCTTCGACACGGAACTGCTCGTCCTCGCCGAACGCGCCGGGCTGCGGATCCACGAGGTGCCCGTGGACTGGGTGGACGACCCCGACAGCCGTGTGCGGATCGTGTCCACGGCCGTCGAGGATCTCAAGGGCGTCTGGCGGGTGGGACGTGCGCTGGCGATGGGCGCGCTGCCGCTGGACCGGCTCGTGAGGCCCTTCGGTGATGACCCAAGGGACCGCCGGATCGGGGGAGTGCCGGGCGGACTCGCCAGGCAACTGGTCGGCTTCTGCTTCGTGGGCGCCCTGTCCACGCTCTTCTATCTTCTGCTCTACTCCCTCTTCCGCGCCACCCTGTGTCCACAACTCGCCAACGCCGCCGCTCTGCTCGTCTCCGCGGTCGCCAACACGGCCGCCAACCGCAGACTCACCTTCGGTGTGCGCGGCCGGGACCGTGCCGCCCGCCACCAGGCGCAGGGCCTCGTCGTCTTCGCCATCGGACTGGCCCTGACCAGCGGTTCGCTCGCCGCGCTCGACGCCGCGGCAGGCTCGCCCTCGCACTCCACCGAGCTGGCCGTACTGATCGCCGCCAACCTCGCCGCGACGGTGCTGCGGTTCCTGCTGCTGCGCGCCTGGGTCTTCCCCGACCGCCGGACTCCGGCAGAGACCCACGGTCACACAGCCGGCGCCGACAGCCACGAAAGCCCCGACCGCGCCGAAAGCCCCGACCGCACCGACCGCGTCGACACCCACGCTCCCGACCCGAGGAACGCGCGATGACCACGACCATCACCCCCCACCGCCACGGCGGCCCGTCCCGGACCACCGCCTCCGCCGCTGCCGCGTCCGCCGCCGGCCGGCTCTGGCGCGGCAGGGCCGACGACGCCCGCTGGGTGCGGCCCGCCCTGCTCGTACTCCTGCTGGCCGCCGCGCTGCTCCAGCTCTGGGACCTGGGCTCGTCCGGCTACGCCAACTCCTTCTACTCCGCCGCCGTCCAGGCGGGCAGCGAGAGCTGGAAGGCGTTCTTCTTCGGCTCGTCCGACGCCGCGAACTCCATCACCGTCGACAAACCCCCGGCCGCGCTCTGGCCGATGGCGCTGTCCGTACGTCTCTTCGGCCTCGGCTCCTGGCAGATCCTGGTGCCCGAGGCCCTGATGGGCGTCGGGACGGTCGCGCTGCTGTACGCCGCTGTACGCCGTCGCTTCAGCGCGACCGCCGGGCTGACGGCGGGTCTCGTGCTGACGCTGACACCGGTCGCCGCGATGATGTTCCGCTTCAACAACCCCGACGCGCTGCTCGCGTTGCTGATGACCGCCACCGTCTACTTCGTCCTGCGGGCGCTGGAGGACGCGCGGACGAAGTGGCTGCTGTGGGCGGGCGTCGCGGTCGGCTTCGCCTTTCTGACGAAGACGCTCCAGGCGTTCCTGATCCTGCCGCCGCTCGCCGTCGTGTACGCGGTGTGCGCGCCCACCCCTGTACGGCGCAGGCTGGGCCAACTCGCCCTGGCCACAGTTGCCCTGGTGGTCTCCGGCGGCTGGTGGGTCGCGATCGTGCAGCTGTGGCCCGCGTCGTCGCGCCCGTACATCGGCGGCTCGCAGAACAACTCGTTCCTTGAACTCACCTTCGGTTACAACGGTTTCGGCCGGATCAGCGGCGACGAGACCGGCAGTGTCGGAGGCGGCGGGGCCCCGGGCGGCGGCGCGCCAGGCGGCCCCGGCGGAGGTGGTGGTGGCGGCAGGGGCTGGGGTCAGACCGGGCTCGGCCGCATGTTCAACGAGACCGTCGGCGGCCAGATCTCCTGGCTGCTGCCCGCCGCGCTGCTGCTGCTCGTCGCCGGTCTGGTGGTGACCCGCAGGGCCGCGCGTACGGACACGGCGCGCGCCGCGTTCCTGGTGTGGGGCGGCGCCCTGCTGATGACCATGGCGGTCTTCAGCTTCATGGCCGGGATCTTCCACGAGTACTACACGGTCGCGCTCGCCCCGTACATCGCGGCGCTCGTCGGGATGGGTGCCACCGTCCTGTGGGAGGAACGCGGCCGGCTGCTCGGCTCGCTGACGCTGAGCGTGACGACCGCGGGGACCGCCGTCTGGTCGTACGTCCTCCTCGACCGGACCCCCGACTACCTGCCGTGGCTGCGCTGGGCGGTGCTGGTGGGCGGGCTGCTCGCGGCGGCGGCCCTGATCGGTACGGTCCTGCTCGGGCGGCGCGCGGTGCTCGCCGTGGCGGTCCTCGCCGTCGCCGCCTCGCTGGCCGGGCCGTTGGCGTACACGCTGTCCACGGTCAGTACGCCGCACACCGGGTCGATCATCACGGCGGGACCCGCGTCGGCGCGGGGCGGCCCCGGCGGCGGCTTCGGAGG
>NZ_JTIY01000001.1:2145357-2146384 GCF_000818175.1 Streptomyces sp. AcH 505 | reverse complement strand
CGGGACGACCGGACAGCAGCCCGGGACGGCAGGTCAGCAGCCCGGAGCCGGGCAGCAGCCGGGCACGGGCCAGGCGCCCGGCGGCACCGCGAGGGGCCCCCGTGGGGGCGCCATGGGCGGCATGGACGGGGGCATGGGCGGCGGCATGGGTGGCCTGCTCGGCGGTACGAAGGTCAGCTCCCAGGTGAAGGCCGCGCTCCTCAAGAACGCGGGTGACTACACCTGGGCGGCAGCGGCGATCGGCTCCCAGAACGCCGCCGGCTACCAACTCGCCACCGAGCGGCCCGTCATGGCGATCGGCGGATTCAACGGCAGCGACCCGTCCCCGACCCTCGCGCAGTTCAAGCAGTACGTGTCCGACGGCAAGGTGCACTACTTCCTGGCCGGCACGAGCGGCGCGAGCGGCGCGAGCGGCGGCGGGGAGAACGCGGGCGGCGGTCCCGGGGGCGCCGCCAGCTCAGCCATCACCACCTGGGTCGCCGCGACCTTCCACGAAGTCACCGTCGACGGCACCACCTTGTACGACCTCACGCAGCGGCAGTAGCTGACAGCACGTCACCGAGGACGCCGGTCCGTCGCGGACCGGCGTCCTTGCTGTTGAGCCGCGCTGAGCGGGCACTATCACTGACAGGAGCGGCATAGCATCTCAGCAGCGGACGTCCGGATTCCGGCGGCGCCCGTCCGGCAGACAGGAACCGAGGAGGCTCATCCATGGTGTCGGAAGCCGATCGCACCGAGCGGGCCCCCCGGACCAGCGTCTGGCTGGAGGGGAAGCAGCACGGCCGCCGCGGTGGCGGCGGCGGACGCAAGGCCGAGGGCGCCGAGCAGTCCACCGGGCTCGACCGCGACCGGATCACCGCCGTGTCCGTACGGCTGCTCGACGCCGAAGGCCCGGCCAAGTTCTCCATGCGCCGGCTCGCCGCGGAGCTCGGCGTGACGGCCATGTCCCTCTACTGGTACGTGGATACGAAGGACGACCTCATGGAGCTGGCCCTCGACGCCGTCTTCGGCGAGGTCGAAGTCCCGA
>NZ_JTIY01000001.1:2130920-2145332 GCF_000818175.1 Streptomyces sp. AcH 505 | reverse complement strand
CCCTCGACGCCGTCTTCGGCGAGGTCGAAGTCCCCGACCTGACGGACGAGTCGGCCGACTGGCGCGACCAGATGCGCGAACTCGCCGCCAGCTACCGCGATGTGCTGGTCCGTCACCACTGGGTCTCGCCGCTCGTCGGCCGGTATCTGAACATCGGCCCGCACGCGACGGTGTTCACATCGGCCGTGCAGGGCGTCCTCAGCAGGACCGGCCTCGGGACGGAAGGACAGACGGGCGCGCTGGCAGCCGTCTTCCAGTTCGTGTACGGATTCGGCACGATCGAAGGCCACTTCGTGCAGCGCTGCGCCGACGCGGGACTGAGCCAGGAGGAGTACTTCCATCTGGCCATGGGGACGATCAGCGAAGAGCCCACGTTCCGGCGGGACTTCGAGAGCGCCAGCAACATCATGGCGCCGCGCGACGGCGACACGGTGCAGGAGATGCGCGAGCGGAACTTCACGTTCGCGCTCGAACTGCTCATCGCCGGCATCGAGGCGATGCGCGCGCGGGGCTGACCGTAAGGATCAGCCCCCGCACGCACCACAGGCCATACGCGAGCGGCGCCGCGCCACAGACGCCCGCCACCGGCGCCACGTCGAGGGCCGAACGCCGAACGCCGAACGTCGAGCGCCGAACGCGCTACTCCTTCGGCGCCAGGTGCGCGGGGAAGCCGCCGGTCGCCAGCGGGCCCCACCGCTCCGGGGTGATACGGATGATCGACTTGCCCTGCTTCACCATCGCCGCGCGGTACTCGTCCCAGTCCGAGTGCTCGCCGGAGATGTTCCGGAAGTACTCCACGAGCGGCTCGACCGACTCCGGTACGTCCAGCACCTCGGCCGTACCGTCGATCTGCACCCAGGGCCCGCTCCAGTCGTCCGACAGGACGATCACGCTGACCCGCTCGTCCCGCTTCGCGTTCCGGGTCTTCGCGCGCTCCGGGTACGTGGAGATGACGATCCGCCCCGAGTCGTCCACGCCGCAGGTGAGCGGGGAACCCTGCGGGCGGCCGTCGGAGCGGGTGGTCAGCAGGATCGCGCGGTGCCTCGGCCGGACGAACTCAAGCAGCTCGTCGCGGTCGACTGATGTGTTCGTTGCGATGTTCGGTGCCATGCTCCGCAGCCTACGACGCCCAGGACGTGCGGCTCCCGTCACATCGGCGGCAGGTCGCCCTGCACCGCCTGGATGTCCAGCTCGACGCGGAGCGTCGTCCCGATCATCGAGATGCCCGCCTGCATGACCTGGTTGTAGTTCATGGCGAAGTCCTCGCGGCGCAGTTCGGTGGTCGCGCGGAACGCCGCCCGCACGCCGCCCCACGGGTCGGGCCCGCTGCCCAGGTAGCGCAGGTCCAGGTCCACGTCGCGCAGGACGCCGTGCAGCGAGAGCTGCCCGTGCACCGTCCAGCGGTCCTGGCCCGCCGGGGTCAGCCCGGTACTGCGGTAGCTGATCTCGGGGAAGCGCTCGACGTCCAGGAAGTCGGGCGACTTGAGGTGCTTGTCCCGCAGTCCGTTGCCGGTGTCGATGCTCGCCGCGCTGATGACGGCGTCCACGCGCGACTGCTCGTACCCGCCGCCCGCCTCGACGATCTCGATCCGGCCGCCGAACTCCTTGAACCGGCCGTGCACGCTGGAGATCCCCAGATGCTGCGCGACCGCGCTCACCGAGCAGTGCGCGGGGTCCAGGCTCCAGGAGCCGGGCGGCGGCAGCTCGGAGCCGCCCTGCCTGGCCAGGACGACCGTGCCGACCTCGGCCCTGCCACTCGCCGTGACGAGCGCGGTTGCCGCCGCCGGCGCGTAGCCGACGGCCGTCACGACCACGGTGTACGGGCCCGGCGCCAGCGCCAGGTCGGCCGCCACGCCCCCGTCGTCGTCGGCCGCCGCCCGCAGCACCTGCGAGCCGGTCATGTCGGTCATGGTCACGATCGCGTGCTGAACGGCCCAGCCGTCCCGCGTCCGTACCTGTGCGCGAAGTCCCATCCCGTTTTCTCTCTTTCTTTACGCGGTGCCGCGGTGGCGCGTGGAGCAGTGACGCAGTGACGCAGTGACGCGCCGGGGCAGGCCCGGCAAGGGCCTGCCCCGGTCCCCCGAAGGGATCCGACTACGCGCCGGGGTGGGCGAGTTCGATGTCGTGGTCGTCGACCCCGCGCCCTGCCACTGTCAACGAGCCGGCCACCGGCGGGTAGCCGGTCGCGATGACCGTGTACTCGCCCGCGTCCAGATCGGCGAAGCCGTACGCGCCGTCCTCGCCGGTCGTCGACGTGGCGACCACGTTCCCCGCCGCGTCGACGAGCGTCACCCGCGCGTCGGGGAGGGGACGCCGCGCGGCGCCCGCCCGTACCGTGCCCTGCACGAAGGCGCCGGACTGCAGCACCGCCTCGATCCGGGTCACACCCTGGCCGCCGATCTCGACCGGCAGGGCCAGCGGCCGGAAACCGGTCGCGTTGACCGCGACGGTCACCGATCCGGGGACCAGCTCGCCGAACGCGAACTCGCCCTGTTCGACGGTCTTGCCGGTGGCCAGCACATCGCCACGCACGTCGGTCACGATGACCATCGCGCCCTCCACGGGCAGCCCGCCATCGGCGCCGCGCACCGAGCCGCTGAGCCCGCTCGTACCGGACAGCAGCACGTCGTACGCCAGCGGCCCGTCACCGACGACCACCGTCGCGGCCTGCGGCTGGAAGCCGTCGGCCGAGGCGATCAGGACGTACGAGCCGGAGCCCGGAGCGCCCAGCGCATACGTGCCTTCGGGTCCCGCCACCGCACGGGCGAGCTGCGTGCCGCCCAGCGAGATGAGGGTGACGGCGGCGCCGGGCACCGGAGCACCCTCGGCGCCGCGCACCACGCCCCGCACAGGCGTACCGTCCTGCGGCTGCGACTCGGCTGCCGGGATCGGCGCGGTCGCCTGAACCGGTACGTCGGCGACCGCAGCGGAAGCGGCGGAGCCCACCGGCGCGCCGACAGCCGCCGGTACGGGAGCCTCAGCGGCCTCGGCCGCGGCTGCGGCCTCCTGCGCCGCGTCGCCGACCGCGCGGGTCCGCAGCGGGATCTCCTTGATGAACAGGGTGATGAGGAAGGCGACCAGGGCCGCGGGGGCCGCGTAGAGGAAGACGTCACCGACACCGTGCCCGTACGCCGCCTCCATGATCGTCCGCAGCGGGGCGGGCAGGGTGGCCAGGTCGGGGATGGTGCCGTCGCCGCCGCTCGCACTGCCGACGCCGGCGCCCTGCGGGCCGAGCGCGGTCAGCCCGTCCTTGACGTAGTGCGTGACGCGGTTGCCGAGCACGGCGCCCAGCGCCGAGACACCGATCGCACCGCCCAGCGAGCGGAAGAAGGTGACGGTGGAGCTGGCGGAGCCCAGGTCGGAGGCCGACACCTGGTTCTGGGTGCACAGGACCAGGTTCTGCATCATCATGCCGATGCCGAGACCGAGGGCCGCCATGTAGAACGCCATGTGCCAGTACGGGGTGTCGACCCGGATGGTGCCCAGCAGGCCGAGGCCCGCCGTCACCAGGAAGCCGCCGCTGACCAGCCAGACCTTCCAGCGGCCCGTCTTGGTGATGATCTGCCCGGAGACGGTGGAGGAGAGGAACAGACCACCGATCATCGGGATGGTCATGACGCCGGACATGGTCGGCGACTTGTCGCGGGCGAGCTGGAAGTACTGGCTGAAGAAGACCGTACCGGCGAACATCGCGATACCGACGAAGAGCGAGGCCAGCGAGGCCAGCGTGATCGTACGGTTGCGGAACAGCCGCAGCGGGATGATCGGCTCGCTGGCCTTCGACTCGATGAGGACGAAGAGCGCGCCGAGGACGACGGAGCCGCCGACCATGGCGTACGTCTGCCAGGAGAGCCACTCGTACTTGTTGCCGGCGAAGGTCACCCAGATCAGCAGCAGCGAGACGGCGGCGGCGATGGAGAAGGCGCCCGACCAGTCGACCTTGACCTTGCGCTTGACGATCGGCAGGTTCAGCGTCTTCTGCAGCACGATCAGGGCGATCACCGCGAACGGCACGCCGACGTAGAAGCACCAGCGCCAGCCCAGCCACGAGGTGTCCGTGATGACACCGCCGAGCAGCGGGCCGCCGACGGTGGCGACGGCGAAGGTCGCGCCGAGGTAGCCGCTGTACCGGCCCCGCTCGCGCGGCGAGATCATCGCGGCCATCACGATCTGGGCCAGGGCGGAGAGACCGCCCACGCCTATGCCCTGGAAGACACGGCAGGCGATCAGCATCTCGGAGTTGACCGAGAGGCCGGCCACGACCGAGCCCGCGACATAGATGATCAGGGCGACCTGGACCAGCAGCTTCTTGCTGAAGAGGTCGGAGAGCTTGCCCCAGAGCGGGGTGGTCGCCGTCATCGCCAGCAGCGACGCGGTCACCACCCAGGTGTACGCGCTCTGGCCGCCGCCGAGGTCGGAGACGATGTGGGGGAGGGCGTTCGTCACGATCGTGGAGGACAGGATCGCGACGAACATGCCAAGGAGCAGCCCGGAGAGGGCCTCCATGACCTGACGGTGTGTCATCGGCGTGCCGTTGCCGGGCGCTGCTTCGCCCCCGTGTTTGGCGTGGCCGCCCCGCACACCTGTGGGTGTGGTCGTAGCCATGAAATTCCTTGTCTTACGTGTCTGAATGCGCGGGTGTACGGGAGTACGAGTCGTCGTCGTAGGGCCGGTGTTCCGGCGTCCCGTGGTCGAACCGGTCTGTCGTGTGCCATTCGCGGCAGTCACCGAAACTGGCGCGGAGCCGGTTCAGCAGTGAGCTGAGCTGTCCGACTTCTTCGTCGGTCCAGTCGTCGAGCACGCGGGCGAACATCTCGGTCGTCCTGCCGGCCAGCTCGTCGAGCATGCGGATGCCCGCGGGGGTCAGCCGCAGGATGCGTGAGCGCTTGTCGCCGGGGTCGGGGGACCGTTCCAGCCAGCCGCGCTGCGCGGCGTGCGCCACATGGCGGCTGGTTACCGACATGTCGACGGCGAGCAGTTCGGCGAGGCGGCTCATCCGCATCTCGCCGTGCCGGTCCAGCAGGGTGAGTACGGCGGCCGAGCCGCCCGGGCAGTCGGCGGGCAGGATGCGGGTCAGGCCCCGCTTGATGGCGCCGATGGCCGACAGTTGCCGGGCCAGTTCCGCGTACTGGCTGTGTGCGGCCATGGACCCTCCCGGCATCTTGTTGCTTGGGGCAACCATAGAAGCTGTTGGTTGCTGCAGGCAAACGAAATCGGGCAGAGAGAGGCAAAGGAATTCAAAACAGATCGCATGGTTATGGTCAAACACCGGCGTGTGTGTTCGAAAGGTCACTCGGGACCGGGGCCAGGGTGCGGTCAGCACCGGTCCGAACCGTGCATATGACGATCCGGGGCGGGCCCGGGGTTGGGCCGGACGCGTACGTTCGCTAGGGTCCTGGCACATGGCACACAATCCCCATGCCCCGCAGGGTCCCGAGGGCAACCCCGACCCGGCCGGCAGCACCCAGATGTTCCGCGCCTTCGTCGACGAGGGAGAGCCGCAGCGCCGTCAGGCAGCACCGCAGCAGAGTGGCGGACCGAAGGTCGGCGTGATCGTCGGCGTCGTGGCCGTCGTCGTGATCCTGGCCGTGGTGGCCTGGCTGGCCTTCGGCTGAGCGTATTCACCACCGGAACCCCGCCCGACGCCTTGAGTGCTGGGCGGGGTCTCCGTATGTCCTCGGCCGCTTCTCGGACCGAGATCCCTGAGCCGCGATCCCTGGGCCGAGATCCCGGTCCGTGATGCCGGTCCGCGATCCCTAGTCCGAGATCAGGCCCTCGCGCAGCTGCGCGAGCGTGCGGGTCAGCAGCCGCGAGACATGCATCTGCGAGATGCCGACCTCTTCGCCGATCTGGGACTGCGTCATGTTCGCGAAGAACCGCAGCATGATGATCTGCCGCTCACGGGGCGGGAGTTTGGCGAGCAGCGGCTTCAGCGACTCGCGGTACTCGACGCCTTCCAGCGCCATGTCCTCGTAGCCGAGCCGGTCGGCGAGCGAGCCCTCCCCGCCGTCGTCCTCGGGCGAGGGCGAGTCGAGCGACGACGCCGTGTACGCGTTGCCGACCGCGAGGCCGTCGACCACGTCCTCCTCGGACACGCCCAGCACGGCGGCGAGTTCGGGCACGGTCGGCGAGCGGTCGAGCTTCTGTGCCAGGTCGTCGCTGGCCTTGGTCAGCGCGAGCCGCAGCTCCTGGAGCCGGCGCGGCACCCGCACCGACCATGAGGTGTCACGGAAGAATCGTTTGATCTCGCCGACGACCGTGGGCATGGCGAAGGTCGGGAACTCGACGCCTCTTTCGCAGTCGAACCGGTCGATCGCCTTGATCAGGCCGATCGTGCCGACCTGGACGATGTCCTCCATCGGCTCGTTACGGCTGCGGAAGCGAGCCGCCGCGTACCGCACCAGCGGCAGGTTCAGCTCGATGAGGGTGTCGCGCACATAGGTGCGCTCGGGGCTGTCCGCCTCTTGGCCCTCGCCGACCAGCACGGCGAGGCGTAGGAACAGGGAGCGGGACAGAGTGCGCGTATCGATGGCTTCCGGCTGGGACACGCGCGGCTGAACCACGGTCACGGTGTCGAGAGCGTTGGGCTCGGGATCGCTTTTCGTAAGCGTGAGCACCTTCGAGCTGCCCTGTTCTTCGGACATGCCACCCCCTTGAGGTCGCTGACGGTCGCGGTGGCCGCTCCCGTCGGAGGAACGCAGCCTCCACCTGAATACCGGAGGCGGGGCTGCGGCAAACGCGGTTCCCGCAGAATGTCACAAGTCGTCAACACGCTGTAGTGACATGTCGACAAGCCATAACCACGTCTGCGCAGCCCGGAGGGGGTGTGGGGATCATTTCGACCGTGCGGAGAAGAAACATATCCGCAAACTCGGGAGGGTTACGCTTCGATCCGATTTGCGGATCTCAGTCGCGCAAAGCTACGGGCCAGAAGTCTTGACACATGCATCTGAGAGACTCCCAGTTCCTGACTGATCTGAGACTGCGTCAGATTGTTGTAGTAGCGGAGCATCAGGATCCGCTGTTCCCTTTCGGGCAGTTGTACGAGGAGATGGCGGACGAGATCGCGGTGCTCGACGCCGGCGAGCGCCGGGTCCTCGTACCCGAGCCGGTCCAGCAGTCCCGGCAGTCCGTCGCCCTCCTGGGCGGCCTCCAGCGACGTCGCGTGGTACGACCGGCCGGCCTCGATGCAGGCGAGCACCTCGTCCTCGGAGATCTTCAGCCGCTCGGCGATCTCGGCGGTGGTGGGTGAGCGGCCGTGAGCGGTCGTCAGGTCCTCGGTGGCGCCGGTGACCTGGACCCACAGCTCGTGCAGCCGCCGGGGTACGTGGACGGTCCGTACGTTGTCGCGGAAGTACCGCTTGATCTCGCCGACGACCGTGGGCATCGCGAAGGTGGGGAACTGCACCCCGCGGTCGGGGTCGAACCGGTCGATGGCGTTGATGAGCCCGATCGTGCCGACCTGGACGACGTCCTCCATCGGCTCGTTACGGCTGCGGAAGCGGGCGGCGGCGTACCGCACCAGCGGCAGATTGGCCTCGATGAGCGCGGCCCGCACCCGGCCGTGCTCGTGGCTGCCCGGCTCCAGGTTCTTGAGCTGGCCGAAGAGGACCTGGGTCAGGGCGCGGGTGTCGGCGCCCCGGCTCTGCGCGGCGGTGCGCGGCTCGGTCTCGGTCTCGGTGACCGGCTCAGTCTCGGTGACCGGCTCGGTCTCCGTGACCGGTTCGGTCGCCGGCGTGGTCCGCGGTTCTGTCTGAGGCTCTGCGTCGGGACCGGGCCCGGGGCCGGCTCTGGGTGCCGGTTCGGGCTCGGCGGGGCTCTCGGGCTGGGGCGGCACTTGAGGCGTAGTACTGGCCGGCACGGTCACGCCACCCCTTTGCGGTCGACTGCGGTCAACTCATCCGTCAAAAGCGGTCATAGCATCACAAGACATGTCCACCGTGCGCAAGCACCTGATCACTCCGTGTTGACGGCAAGTTGGGGCAAAAAGCCCAAAAGCCCCACGCCGTAGCGGCGTGGGGCAGGGGAGGCCGAGGGGTCAGAACTCGTAGTCGGCGATCACCCAGGTGGCGAACTCACGCCACTGCGCGACGCCTGCCTGATGCGCCGGATGCTCGATGTAGCGCCGCAGCGCATCGCGGTCCGCCGTGGCGGAGTTGATGGCGAAGTCGTACGCGATCGGCCGGTCGCTGATGTTCCAGGCGCACTCCCAGAACTCCAGCTCGGGGATCTGCCCGCCGAGCGCCTCGAACGCACGGGCGCCGGCGACCACGCGCGGCTCGTCCCGGGAGACGCCTTCGTCGAGCTTGAAAAGGACCAGGTGGCGGATCACGGACACTCCTTGGGGGCGACGGGAGCGCCACGGCAGGACCGCGGTCGTGCGAGGGTCGTCAGGTGAGAGTCACTGGACGAGCTGGGTCATGAACTCGCCGACGCCTTGCGCGGCGCTCGATATGCCCTCGAACCCTACCTGGACGAGTTCGGCGGCCTTGGCCGGCGAGGTGATGATCGTATACAGCACGAAGACGACCGCTCCGTAGAGAATTATCTTCTTAGCCGCTGCCATCTTGTGTGCTGCCTCCCCTGCCGCCCCGATGCAGTCGCGTGAGTCTAACCGTATGAACGGGACCGGACAGCAACTGATCGGTTCCGGTCAAAAAATAAGATCGCTGAGTGTGCATCATCGCCGGTGCGGGCACGGTCGAAGTCGCCGGGGGGACGGGCTGGTTGGGTGTGTACCGCAAGTGGCACGCCCGGCGCGGGAGTTCCGGCTCAGACGCCGTCGGCGCCGTCGGCCGCCGAGGCGTAACGACGCGCCAGGAGCCCGAAGGCGGCCGTCAGCTCGGGCGGTCCGACGACCTCGATGCCGGCGTCGAACATGCCGACGGTGGCGGCCAGGGCCGGCCAGGACCACGAGCCCAGGACGAGCCGGCAGCGGTCCTGGCCGAGCTCCTCGACGACGCCGTCACGGGCGAAGCGGGAGACGTCGGCGGCGTTCAGGCCGAGGATCACCTCGCCGCGGCAGGGCCAGTCACCGGAGCCGTCGCTGCCGCCGCCGCCCGAGCCGCCCGGTTCGTCGGCCGCGCCACGGAACCGCCCGGTGACGAAGCCCGCCACCGACCCGCCGGGCAGCTCGCGCGGGGTGAAGCGGGGGCCGGTGGGGGTACGGGGGGTGATCCGGTCGCCGCGGAAGACGCGCCAGTCGTCCCGGGCGAGGTCCCACGCGACGAGATACCAGCGGCTGCCCCGTACGACCAGATGGTGCGGCTGCACCCGGCGCGGCGGGGACCCGGCGGGCGCGTAGTCGAAGCGCAGCTCCTCACGGGCGCGGACGGCGGCGCTGAGCGCCAGGAGTACGCCGCTGTCGGCCTGCGGTTCCCGCCGCCCCCCGGACTGCTCGACGGCGGTGACCTGGAAGGCGTCGATACGGTGGCGCAGCCGCGCGGGCATGACCTGCCGGACGGTGTTCAGGGCGCGCGCCGCTGCCTCCTCGATCCCGGCCCCGGTGGCGGCGGCCGTCCGGAGCGCGACGGCGAGGGCGACGGCCTGCTCGTCGTCGAACAGCAGCGGAGGCAGCCGCGTACCGGCCCCGAGCCGGTACCCACCGTCGGGGCCCTTGGCGGCGACGATCGGGTAGCCGAGCTCCCGCAGCCGGTCCACGTCGCGGCGTACGGTGCGCGGACTGACGTCCAGCCGTTCCGCCAGCAGCGCCCCTGGCCAGTCCCTGCGGGCCTGGAGCAGCGAGAGCAGCCGTGCTGAGGTCTTCGGCATGATCCCAGGATGCCCCGAGTAGCGGACAGCTCCTGACCGCTACTCCTGCGAGTGTGTGTCGTGTGCCGGAGAACGGCGACGGCGGACATCCCGCGCGAGGCCTCGACAGCCGTACCGCGCCCTGAGCGACCTGCCCTCTCCACAAGCGACCCGCCCTCTCCACAAGGAAATCTGACCGACCGTGAGGACCACCCGAGCGAGCATGCGATGACCGTTCTCGACACCCGTGCGCTCAACCGCGCCACGCTCGCCCGCCAGTTGCTGCTCGACCGCGCCGACCTGCCGGTGCTCGACGCGGTCGCGCATCTCGGCGGGCTCCAGGCGCAGGAACCGCAGGAGCCGTATCTGGGGCTCTGGTCGCGGCTGCGCGGCTTCGACCCGGCGGTGCTCTCCGGGCTGCTGGTCGCACGGGGCGTGGTGCGCACCCACCTCATGCGTCGCACGGTCCATCTCGTCACCGCCGCCGACGTACTGGCCTGGCGGTCCCGGCACGGCGCCATGCTGCGCCAGCGGGTGCTCGGCGTCTACCGCGCCGAGCTGGCCGCTGTGGACCTCGACGAACTCGCCGCGGCCGCCCTGGCGGTGATGGCCGACGGGGAGCCGCGTTCGATGGCCGAACTCGCGCGGGCGCTCGCCGACCGCTGGCCGGCGCCGGGGCCCCGGGCGCTGGGCGAGATGGTGATCGCCGCGCTCGTCCCGATGGCGCAACTGCCGCCGCGCGGGCTGTGGCGCACACGCGCGGGAGTACGCAACGTCCCGCTCGCGTCCTGGCTGGGCCGTGAGGTCGACCCGCTGTCCCCGGACGGCGCCGATCCCGTGGGCCAGGCGCTGGTACGCCGCTACCTGGCCGCTTTCGGCCCGGCGGCCTCGGCCGACCTGCGCGCCTGGTGCGGCCTCGCGGGCCTGCCGGCCGCGGTGGCGGCGATCCGCCACGAGCTGGTCAGCTTCCGCGACGAGAGCGGCCGGGAACTCCTCGACCTCCCTGACGCGCCCCGCCCCGACCCGGACACCCCGGCCCCCGTGCGGTTCCTGCCGGCCTTCGACAACGCGATCCTCGGCTACCAGGACCGCACCCGCGTCATCGACGCCGCCCACCGGGGCCTGTCGGTCGCGGGCGAGCGCGTCGTCCTGGTCGACGGCCGGGTCGCCGCGACCTGGCGGGTCGAATCCGGCACCGTAGCGGTCACCCCGCTCCACCACCTCGCCCGCGGCGACCGCACGGCGGTCACCGAAGAGGGCCGGGCGATGGCGGCGTTCCTCTCGGACAACGAGACGGCGGAGGTACGGGTCGACCCGGCCTAGGGCCTCTCGTTCGGATCTTGTCGTCAGCGGCCGAGTGCCTTGCGCAGCTGCTGCTTGTTCATCGACGAGCGGCCCTCGACGTTCTTCTTCTTGGCCTCCTCGTACAGCTGATCCCTCGTCGGCCCCTGGGCGCCGCTGTGCGACCGTTCGCCGCCGCGCTGGGAGGCCGACTTCGGGTCCTTGGTCGAGACCTTGCTCGCGGTCTTCGACTCGCCGGACCTGGCGCGCTCCTTGTTGACGGTCCGTGCGGCGATCTCCTCCGCACGCCCGGCGGAGGCGCCGCGCTTCTCGACGCTCTCCTTGACGTGCTCGTACTGGCGCTCACGCTTGGGGCTGGAACCTGCGGGCATGTCACTCTCCTCTGGCCTCTGTTCCTCCGGCCTGTGTCTCTCGGTTGACCGAAGACGCAGCGGAAAAACCTCCCCCGCCCCACCGTACGAACGCCATCGGCACCCCGCACCGCGACGGGCATTCGGCGGCGGAACCGTCGCCCGCCGGGCAACGAAAAACCGCCCCTGACCTGGCTTCCAAGGTCAGAGGCGGTTCTTGCTGGCGGTAGCGGAGGGATTTGAACCCTCGGTGAGTTTCCCCACACTCGCTTTCGAGGCGAGCTCCTTCGGCCGCTCGGACACGCTACCGGGAGAGATCCTAGCCCACGGTGGGCCGTGGTTCGAAATCCGTATCTCGGGGGGCCGCTCAAGGCCCGCTCAAGGCCCGCTCAGGGGTTGCTCAGGGGGTGCGGAAGAAGGACGTCAGGAGGTGGGAGCACTCGTCGGCGAGGACTCCTTCGATCACCTCGGGGCGGTGGTTGAGGCGGCGGTCGCGTACGACGTCCCACAGGGAGCCGGCCGCGCCGGCCTTCTCGTCCCGGGCGCCGAAGACGACGCGGTCCAGGCGGGACTGGACGATCGCGCCCGCGCACATCGTGCAGGGTTCGAGGGTGACGACCAGGGTGCAGTCGGTGAGGCGCCACGCGCCGAGTTGTCCGGCCGCCCTGCGGATGGCGAGAACCTCCGCGTGGGCCGTCGGGTCGGCGGTGGCCTCACGTTCGTTGTGGGCGGCGGCAAGCAGCGTCCCTTCCGGGGACAGCAGGACGGCGCCGACCGGCACATCACCGGCTCGCGCCGCCCGTGCCGCCTCGTCCAGGGCCTGGCGCATCGGCGCCTGCCATGGATCGCGTACCGGGTCGGGCACGGGTTCGTGCCCCAGCACTATCGGACAGTCTCCAGGACGTCAGCGGCGCCGAGAGCCTCCGCGATCTCGGCCATCGCGTCGGTTTCCAGTGCCAGCAGGTCCGACTCGGACAGCCCGAGGTCGGCGAGGATCTCGCGGTCCCCGATCGGTCCTGCCGTCGCGGCCTCCCCGCTCGTCGCGGGGGTGTCGTCGTCGTCCTCCTCGTCGCTCACATCCGGTTCGCCGTCCTCCGTACCGTCGAGGTCCAGCGTGTCCAGGTCGGCTGCCGGGTCATCATCGTCCGCGCCGATCAGTTCATCGATGAGAATCTCCCCGTACGAGGAGCGTGCGGCCGCGGCCGCGTCAGAGACGTAGAAACGAGGATCTTCCTCGCCCTCCACACGGACGATGCCGAACCAGGCATCCTCCTGCTCGATGAAGAGGAGAACTGTCTCCTCGTCAACCGAGGCTTCGCGGGCCAGGTCGGTGAGGTCCGACAGGGTTTCCACATCGTCGAGATCTGTATCGCTCGCTTCCCACCCGTCTTCGGTGCGCGCGAGCAGTGCGGCGAAGTACACCGTGACTCTCCCACTGGTCAGAGGTGTGACGGTCCGGCGGTGCGCTGCTCTGTGCCCCGCCCACTCGGAATCGTGGCAGAAACTCGCGCTGTGCGAGAGGTCTTCCACCGTTGCGTCGTGCGGCCATTTTATTCACCGCCCGTTCGCCGCCAAGCGCCGCGTACCCCTCGGGGCGCGTCTGGACGGTCACGAATCGGGAACGGCGTCGGGCGCGCCCGGGGGGCTACCGCGGGTCACCCCTGGTTACCCGTGCGTAGGGAAACGGTGGTGCGGAGAGTGAAGGGGAGGGTGCCGACGGGTACGCCGCCGTCACCAGCGGAACGTACGCATCCGCATCTGCTGGCGCATCCGTGCCGCCCGCGCCTGCCGGGGTTTCACCCGCTCGCGCAGCGCCTTCGCCTCGTTCAGCTCGCGCAGGAACTGCGCGCGGCGTCTGCGCCGGGCGGCCTCCGCCTCGGCATCGTCCTGTCCGGGGTCGCTCTGCGGCTCCTGGTCCGGCATCGACGCTCTCACCACCCCTTGGCTGCGGGTCCTTCACTCACACCTTCCCGCAGGGTCCGGGGTTGATGCCCGTGCGTACATCCCTGGCCTTTGCCCGGCGGCCCGGCCGTTACTGTGGTCGCCATGCGCATTCACGTCGTCGACCACCCGCTGGTGGCGCACAAACTCACCACGCTGCGCGACCTGCGCACCGACTCCGCCACCTTCCGGCGCCTCGCCGACGAACTGGTGACGCTGCTCGCCTACGAGGCCACCAGGGATGTGCGCACCGAACAGGTCGACATCGAGACCCCCGTCACGGCGACGACGGGCGTGCGCCTCTCGCACCCGCGTCCGCTGGTCGTGCCGATCCTGCGGGCCGGTCTCGGCATGCTCGACGGCATGGTGCGGCTGCTGCCGACCGCCGAGGTGGGCTTCCTCGGGATGATGCGGAACGAGGAGACGCTCCAGGCGTCGACCTACGCGAGCCGCATGCCGGAGGACCTGTCGGGCCGTCAGGTGTACGTGCTCGACCCGATGCTGGCCACCGGCGGCACGCTGGTCGCGGCGATCCGCGAGCTGATCAAGCGCGGCGCCGACGACGTGACAGCCGTGGTGCTCCTCGCGGCGCCCGAGGGCGTCGAGGTGATGGAGCGCGAGCTGGCGGGTGCGCCGGTCACCGTCGTCACTGCGGCCGTGGACGAGCGGCTGAACGAGCAGGGCTACATCGTCCCCGGCCTCGGCGACGCCGGGGACCGGATGTACGGCACCGTCGACTAGGTCCTGTCTTCCGAATCAGGCCGGATGGGGGACAGATGATCGTTCTGGTACTGCTCGTGGTCGTGGTGCTTGCCGTCGCCGGGTGCGTCTGTGTGGTCTGGGCAGCGCGAGGCGGCCCACGCTGGGTCCGAGGGGTGGCGGCCGTGACGCTTGCCGCCGGCGACGCGGTGCGTCTCTCCCGGCGGAACAGCCGCCGGGGTGTGAGCGGGAGCAGCGGCGACGACGGCTAGGGCCTTTCGTTTGGATCAGGCCGGATCAGGGAGCGGGCGCTGGTGTCGTGGATCGCAAGGCGGAGGAGGGAGGCGACGCGGAGCGTCGCCGACCGACG
>NZ_JTIY01000001.1:2124597-2130895 GCF_000818175.1 Streptomyces sp. AcH 505 | reverse complement strand
CGAGAGGCCCTAGGGCTCCGGGTGCGGACGCGGCCGGCCCGCACCCGGAGCGCTCAGTGCTCCGTCGCCCTGATCGACTTCGCCGGTGAACCCAGCTCGGCCGTGCAGCCGGGGTCGGCCACCGGCTTCGACAGGGCGGCCAGCGCCTGGTTCGCGTCCTTCGGGACCGTCAGCTGCTTGAAGGCCGTCCCGAGGATCAGGTCGACGTCCCGCGTCTTGCGGGTGTCGGTCTTCGGGGTCGCCCCCTTCAGCTGGGTGCCGAGGACGGACAGGGAGCTGTCCGACGTCGTCGGGGCGCCCAGCAGTATCCCGGTGCCGGGGATCTTCTTGTCGTACGCGGCGGACGCGTTGCCCACCTTGCCGATGACGAAGCCGCGTTTCTTCAGCTCGTCGGCGGTGCTCTGGGCCAGTCCGCCGCGCGGCGTCGCGTTGTAGACGTTGACCTTGATCTGGCCGGGCTTCGGGAGCGCCTTCACCGGCGTCTTCGACGGCTTGCAGGACGGCTTGCGGTCCGCCGCGCTGGTCTGCTCGCTGTCGCCGTTGAAGACGTGGATGAGCTGCAAGGTCCCCCAGCCGGCCAGGCCGAGGGCGACGACGGCGGCGACGGACACGAGCACGATCCTGCGGCGGTGACGTGGGCGTCGCATGCGGGGGTACTTGTCACCCGTGATGCGGTACTTGCCGCCCATGCCGGGGGGAGTGAGCATGCTCATGTGCGAAGCGTAGTGCGCGCCGAGTGTGTTTCCTACTAAATGATCAACAGGTTGCGCCGACAGGGTGGGAAAGCCCCCGAAAGGCTCAGTCGAAGACCCTCGGAGCGGTCTGCGGGGCGGTCACCGAGCAGTCACCGGGCAGTCACCGGGCGGGTTTCCGCCCCGCCGCTCGGCCTCAGCCCCGGTCCAGCTCCAGCACCCGCGCGTGCAGCACCTGGCGCTGCTGGAGCGCGGCACGCACCGCGCGGTGCAGTCCGTCCTCCAGATAGAGATCGCCCTGCCACTTCACGACGTGGGCGAAGAGGTCGCCGTAGAACGTGGAGTCCTCCGCGAGCAGCGTCTCCAGGTCCAGCTGGCCCTTCGTGGTCACGAGCTGGTCGAGGCGGACCGGGCGCGGCGCGACATCCGCCCACTGCCGGGTGGATTCCCGGCCGTGGTCGGGATACGGCCGCCCGTTACCGATGCGCTTGAAGATCACACGGAAAGCCTACCGGTCGAGCGGCTCCGGGCGCAGCCAAGGCGACGTAGTCCAAAAGTGACATTCACCGTTAAAGCGGGAGTGATGCACGAGCGGAGCGGTTCCCTCCGCTCCGCTGGTTCCCTCGAACGGGTTCGTGGCCGGGTTTACGGGCGCTGCGGCGCGCTGCTCGGCCCGGCCGTCAGCGGGCCCAGATCGTGCGCGTACGTGCCGACGGCGTCGGCGATCACATCGATGTTGTTGTCGAAAGCGGTCATGTTGATGTTGGACAGGTCGTCGCACGCCAAGTGGTAACAGGCGTCGTACGCGACACCCGCCTCGCCGCCGAACCGCTCGGCGTCACCGCGCGTCTTCACGACCTCCGCCCCGGTGAAGGTGCCCCCGGACGGGATGCCGGCGGCGACGAAGGGCCCGTAGTCGGAACGGCCGTCGAAGTCCGCGCCCTTGTGTGCGATCCCGTGGCTGTCGAGGAAGTCGTTGATGCCCCGTTCCAGCTGTGCCGAGCCCGCCGGGCCGGGGCCCGCGCCCTCGCGGTCGGAGTCGTCGCCGTCGTACACGAGCTGGGCGAAGTTCGGCGACGCGATCATGTCGAAGTTCAGATAGAGCGCGACGGCGGAGCGCTCGGCGGGGGTGCGGGCCTTCACGTACGCCTCGGAGCCGAGCAGCCCCAGCTCCTCCGCCGACCACCACGCGAACCGCACCTTGTTGTCCGGGCGCTCGTGGGTCGCGGCGAGCCGCAGGGCGACTTCGAGCAGGCCGGCCGAGCCCGAGCCGTTGTCGTTGATGCCGGGGCCCTTGCCGACGGAGTCGAGATGCGCGCCGAGCATGACGGTCCGCGCGGGGTCGCCGCCCCTGGTCTCGGCGATCACATTGCGGGTGGTGCGCTGCTCCCGGAGCTGCCGTACGTCCATGGTGACCCGCACCGCTTCGGCGGCCCCGCCCGCCTCGGCCTTCTTGACCGCTGCGGCCAGCGCCGTACCGTCCTTGCGCGTGATCCCGCCGGTCGGGATTCCGGCGGTGGGGGCGGGTGCGTCCTTCGCGCTGCCGAGGGAGCCGCTGAGCGCGCCGTCGGCGTTGTTGTAGATCACGGCGCCGACGGCCCCTGCCGCCGCCGCGCTCCGCTGCTTCACCGCGAAGTCGCAGCCGCCCCGCTCGATGAGCGCGATCTTGCCCGTGACGCTCCCGGACGCGTAGTCGGCGGGCTCGCAGCCGGTCGTCGCGTCCACGGGGACGGCGGCGACCGCGGCCGTGATGCCGCCCTCGGGCGTGGACTTCGTGTACGTCATGGCCGTGATCGCGATCTCGCGCCGCTCGGGCGCCCGTACCGTCAGTTTCTCGGCGAGCGTCTCGACGTACGTGAAGTCGAACGGCTCGTACGCGACGTCGTAGCCGGCCTCTTCGAGCTGGTCGTGCACATAGCGCGCCGAGGCCTCATGGCCGGCCGAGCCTGCGGCGCGGTTGCCGCCTGACGCGTCCGCGACGGCCTGGAACCGCTCCAGATGGCGGTAGGCGCTCTCGGCCGACGCGTCCCGTACGAGCTCGCGGGAGAGCCGCGCCGCGTCCCTGGCCGCGTCCCTGGCCTGGTCGTGCGCCGGGGCGGCGCCGAGCAGCAGCGGGACGGTGAGGGCGGTCGCTGCCAGGGTGGCGACGAGGCTGCGGGGGACCAGGTTCACTTGCCGGTCTCCTTCGCGGCCTTCGCGGACTTCGCGGACTTCGATGGTGCGGACTTCGATGGTGCTGCCTTGGCCGCCTTCGCCGCCCGTTTCGCCTCCTGCTTGAACGCCCGCACCTTTGCCAGCGACTCGGGCCCCGTGATGTCGGCCGCCGAGCGGTACGACCCCTCGTCCCCGTACGCGCCCGCCGCCGCGCGCCAGCCGGTGGGCCGTACATCGAATTGCTTGCCCAGCAGCGCCAGGAAAATCTGCGACTTCTGCTTTCCGAAGCCGGGCAATGCGTTCAGTCGTTCGAGTACCTCGGCGCCGGTGGCGACTTCTCGCCAAATCGTCGTCGGATCTCCGTCGTAATGGTCGACCAGATAGTGGCAGAGCTGCTGAACGCGCCCCGCCATCGACCCCGGATACCGGTGCACGGCCGGCTTCTCGGAGAGCAGTGCCGCGAACGCCTCCGGGTCGTAGGCGGCGATCTGCCGCGCGTCGAGGTCGTCGCCGCCGAGGCGTACGGCGATGGTGTAGGGGCCCGAGAAGGCCCACTCCATGGGGACCTGCTGGTCGAGCAGCATGCCGACCAGGGCGGCCAGCGGGCTGCGGCCGAGCAGGGCGTCCGCCTCGGGCTGCTGGGCGAGCCGAATTGTGGTGCTCATTGCCGAATGATCTCGCGGCTCGCGGGCGGGCGCATGCACGCCACGCAATTCCCATGTGTTCATATGACTGTTTCGTCGCGCGAATGGCCCAACCGGCGGAGGGGTAGAGCCCGGCCCAGGAGAACCAATTCCGGCACCTTCGGGACCGGAACCTTCGGGAAAGGCCGCGCACCGGTGACACAGCCTTTTGAACTGCCGGATTTCTACATGCCATATCCGGCCCGGCTCAACCCGCACCTTGAGGAGGCGAGGGAGCACTCCGGCAGATGGGCCAGGGAGATGGGCATGCTGGAGGGCTCGGGCATCTGGGAGCAGCACGACCTCGACTCCCACGACTACGCGCTGCTCTGCTCGTACACCCACCCGGACTGCGACGGACCCCAGTTGTCGCTGGTCACGGACTGGTATGTGTGGGTGTTCTTCTTCGACGACCACTTCCTGGAGATCTTCAAGCGCGACCACGACAGGGAGGGCGGCAAGGCGTATCTCGACCGGCTGCCCCTTTTCATGCCGATGGACCTGAAGGACGGGTTCCCCGAGCCGACCAACCCCGTGGAGGCCGGCCTCGCCGACCTCTGGGCCCGTACGGTCCCCAGCATGTCCATGGCGTGGCGGGAGCGGTTCGCCGAGTCCACGGAGAATCTGCTGAACGAGTCCCTCTGGGAGCTCTCCAACATCAACGCCGAGCGGATCTCCAACCCCGTCGAGTACATCGAGATGCGCCGCAAGGTCGGCGGGGCCCCCTGGTCCGCGGGGCTCATCGAGTACGTCAGCGCCGAGGTGCCGGCGGCCCTGGCCGAGTCGCGGCCGCTGCGGGTCCTGCGCGACACGTTCTCGGACGGTGTCCATCTGCGCAACGACCTCTTCTCGTACCAGCGCGAGATCGAGGAGGAGGGCGAGCTGAGCAACGGCGTGCTCGTGCTGGAGACCTTCCTCGGCTGCACGACGCAGGAGGCGGCCGAAGCCGTCAACGACCTGCTGACCGCGCGCCTCCAGCAGTTCGACAACACCGCCCTCACCGAACTGGGCCCGCTGTTCGTGGAGAAGGGCACCGACCCGGCGTCCGTCGCCGACACCCTCGCCTATGTGAAGGGCCTCCAGGACTGGCAGTCGGGCGGCCATGAATGGCACATGCGCTCCAGCCGGTACATGAACGGCGGCGGCGTCGACACCGACGAGACGGCGGGGCCGCTCTTCCCGAAGACCCCGGTCGGCCGGGGCACGGCCGCCTCCGACTTCCTCAAGACGCTCACCGCGGGCGGCCCCGCCAGGCTGCGCAGCCACAGCCATGTCCCGTTCCAGCGGGTGGGACCCTCGCAACTGCCCGACTTCCAGATGCCGTTCGAGGCGACGCTCAGCCCGCATCTGGACGCCTCACGCGAGCATGTCGTCGCATGGGCGGCCCGGATGGGGATCCTGGAGGAACAGCTCGGCATCCCGAACTCGGGCGTGTGGGACGCGGACCGGATCCGCCGTATCGACCTGCCGCTCTGTGCGGCCGGTATCCACCCGGACGCCACACCGGAGGGCCTGGACCTGTCGTCGGACTGGCTGGCCTGGGGGACGTACGGGGACGACTACTTCCCGGTCGTCTACGGCACCACCCGCGACCTGGCGGGCGCGAAGGCGTGCAACGAGCGCCTGTCGCTGTTCATGCCGGTCGAGTCCCTGGACACCCCGCTGCCCGCTACCGGACTCGAACGCGCCCTCGCCGACCTGTGGGCGCGTACGGCGGGCCCGATGGACCTCGACGCCCGGCGCACGTTCCGCAAGGCCGTCGAGGACATGACGGAGAGCTGGCTGTGGGAGCTGGCCAACCAGGTGCAGAACCGTATCCCCGAGCCCGTCGACTACATCGAGATGCGCCGGGCGACCTTCGGCTCGGACATGACGATGAGCCTGTGCCGGATCGGCCACGGCAACGTCGTACCGGAGGAGATCTACCGCAGCGGACCGATGCAGGCGCTGGAGCACGCGGCGCAGGACTACGCGTGCCTGCTCAACGACGTCTTCTCGTACCAGAAGGAGATCGAGTTCGAGGGCGAGGTGCACAACGGCGTCCTCGTCGTCCAGAACTTCTTCAACTGCGACTATCCGACGGCGCTGCACATCGTCGACGACCTGATGAACTCGCGCATGCGCCAGTTCCAGCATGTCGCCGCCAACGAACTGCCCGTGCTGTACGACGACTTCGACCTGAGCGCGGAAGTGCGGGAGGTGCTCGACGGATATGTGAAGGAGCTGGAGAACTGGCTCTCCGGGATTCTCGTCTGGCATGCGGGCTGCCACCGCTACAAGGAGTCGGACCTGCTCCAGGACCGGGCTGAGCCGCGCTGGATGCCGCCGACGCTGACGGGGCGCGGCACATCGGCCGCCAGGATCCTGCTGCCGGCGGGCAGTTCGGCCGGTTCGGCCGGCTCCGTAGCGGCTGTGCCCCAAATGGCACCGTAACCCTCGCAGGGCGCAATCCGTTCGCCATCCGGTCGACGCAGATCGAGTGGATGGGGGACGTGGGTGGCGAACGGATATGCGCGTGAGCGGTACGGAGGGCCCGGGAGGCACCGAGGGCCCGGGAGGCACGGAGGGGACGGGCGTACGGCGGGGCGTACGGCGGCGGTGATCGAAGCCGTCTCCGGACGCGTCCCTGGAGAGCCCGTCCCGAACGGGGCGCTGCCCGCCGCCTGGGGCGTGGACGACGCGTGGGTCCGCGGCCGTACCGGCATCGGCAGCAGACACCGCGCCGCGCCGGGGCAGTCGACCGGCGATCTCGCGTACGAGGCGGCCGAG
>NZ_JTIY01000001.1:2119823-2123930 GCF_000818175.1 Streptomyces sp. AcH 505 | reverse complement strand
CGGCGGCGGGACGGCCGGTGGACGCCGTCGTGCTCGCCACCGCCACCCCCGACCACCTCTGCCCGGCCACCGCGCCCGCGCTCGCCGCCCGGCTCGGCCTCGGCACCGCCCCCGCCCTCGACATCGCGGCGGTGTGCAGCGGTTTCGTCTACGGACTCGCCGTCTGCCAGGGCCTGGTGGTCTCCGGCCTCTTCGAGCGGGTGCTGCTCGTCGGCGCCGACGTCTACTCGGCCTGGCTCGATCCGCAGGACCGTTCCTCCGGTGTGGTGTTCGGCGACGGCGCGGGAGCCGCGCTGGTCGCGGCCGGCCGGACCGGCGATCCCGGCGAGCTGCTCGCCTTCGACCTCGGCAGCGACGGCACGGGATACGACCTGATCACCGTGCCGGGCGGCGGCGCCCGCTCCCGGGCTCGCTCTGCGGTTACGGCCGAACCGCCCCCGGCGGGCGACGAGTTCTTCCGGATGCAGGGCCGCGCCGTCTATCAGCACGCCGTCGAGCGGATGACCGGCTCCTGCCGCTCCCTGCTGGACGAGGTCGGCTGGGCGGCGTCGGACGTCGACCACTTCGTACCCCACCAGGCCAACGCCCGGATCCTGCGCTCCGTCGCCGACCGGGTCGGTATCGCGGCGGAGCGCTGCGTCATCCATCTCGACCGGGTCGCCAACACCGGCGCCGCGTCCATCCCGCTCGCCCTGGCCGACGCGGCGGGCCGGGGCCGGTTCCACACCGGCGACCGGGTTCTGCTCACGGCCTTCGGCGGCGGTCTCACCTGGGGCTCGGCGGCGCTGCGCTGGCCCGCGCCCGCGCCCCAGAGCGATGTCGCAGAGAACGACACCGCTCAGGACGACATCGCTGAGAACGACCTCGCTCAGAACGACGAAAGGAACGAATCATCGTGACGAAAACAGCCGGCTCGGTGGCGGTGACCGGGGTGGGCGTGGTGACCCCGGCAGGCGCCGACGAGGAGTCCTTCTGGCAGGGCCTGTGCGCCGGGCGCTCGGTCGCCTCCCGGCTGCCCGAACTGGCGGGGCAGCCGGTGGACTTCGGCTGCGCGGTCGGGGGCACGGGCGGCGGAGGTCGTGACGGCAGCGGCGGCAGCGGCGGTACCGGTGGCTTCGATGTGGACGCTGCGGTCGGCGGCCGGTCCGGCTGGCGGATGGCCCGGTTCGTGAAGCTGGCGCTGATCGCGGCGCGCCAGGCGGTGGCCGACGCCGGACTCGACCCGAAGACCTGGGACGGCAGCCGGGTCGGCGTGGTGCTGGGCGTCGGGGTCGGCGGCGTCTCCGTACTCGTCGACAACGCGCTGAAGCTGCACGAGCAGGGGCCTGACGCGGTCTCCCCGCTGCTGGTGCCGATGATGATCCCGAACGCGGCGGCGGGCGAGGTCGCCATCGCGCTCAAGGCCCAGGGCCCCAGCCTGGCACCGGCCACGGCCTGCGCCTCCGGGGCGACGGCCATCGCCGCCGCCAAGGACCTGCTGGCGACCGGCCAGTGCGACCTGGTCGTGGCGGGCGGCGCCGAGTCCGTACTGACGCCGCTGGTGGTGACGGCCTTCGCACGGCTCGGCGCGCTGTCCCGGCGTACGGACGACCCGGCGGGCGCCTCGCGGCCCTTCGCCGCCGACCGCGACGGGTTCGTGATCGGCGAGGGCGCCGCCATGCTCGTACTGGAACGGGAGTCGGCGGCGCTGGCCCGCGGCCGGGCGCCGCGCGCGCTGCTGGCAGGCGCGGGGGCGAGCACCGACGCGTACCACCCGACGGCTCCCGAGCCGACGGGCCGTGGCGCGCAGGCGGCCGTCGAGGCGGCGCTGGGGGAGGCGGGCTGGAACGCGTACGACGTGGAACACGTCAACGCGCACGGCACGTCGACCCCGCTCAACGACGCGATGGAGGCGGCGCTGATCAGCCGGGTCTTCCCGCACCGGCCGCCGGTCACGGCCGCCAAGGGCGTGGTGGGACACACGCTGGCGGCGGCAGGGGCGATCGAGGCGGTGGCGACGGTGCTGACGCTCCAGCACGGTGTCGTCCCGCCGATCGCCAACCTGGACGCGCCGGACATCGACATCGCCGACGATCTCGACCTCGTGGTCAAGCAGCCGAGGCGGCAGCGGGTGGAGACGGCGGTCAGCCACTCGTTCGGTTTCGGCGGGCACAACGTGGCGCTGGCGTTCCGCCGCGCCTGAGGTCTCTTGTCGTGGCACCCGGCCGGGCGAGGTCGCCGGCCGGGTGCTCCGCCGTGTTCCGTGTTCCGCGCTGTGTTCGCTGTGTTCTGCGTTCCGCTGCGCCGAACGGCGGGGTGAAACCGCTGATCCGGGTGGTCGACACCCAAGTGGACGAGGTATACGGCCGAACGAATGTTTCACGCGCGGGAGTGCTGAAGTGTCGTTTCTTCAGCGATTCCCTGTCGTTCTCCTCGCGTGACCGTGATGATCAACAACACCGCCGTGGGCCCGTCCCGCCCCGGCCTCGGCTCAGCCCCGGGCGCTGTCTCCGGACCTCTGTCCGGACCTGTCTCCGGACCTGTCGCCGGACCTGTCGTCGCCCGGCTGACCGACGTGCTGTTCGGTACGGACTTCCACCGCGAGCACGCACCGTGGCGCAGGATCGCCGCCGCAGAATCGTTCCGCCAAATGGCCGCACCCGGCAGTCCTGGCGCCTCGCCCCAGGAGCGCCTTTCGCGTGCGTACGCGCGGCTGCGCACCGTCAATGACACCCTCGACAGCCCGGCGGCGCTGGCCGCCGACCCCCGGGGCCTCGCCGCGCTCCACGAGTGGCTGGGCCCGGTCGATCCGGCCTTCACGACGGTCGCCGGAATCCACTACAACCTGTTCCTCGGCAGCCTGCTGGACCACGACGGCGGGGTAGGCGACGCGCCGGGCGGCCGTGATCTGACGGACTTCCTGACGCTGCGCCGCGTCGGCACCTTCCTCTGTACGGAGGTGGCGCACGGCAACGACGCGGCGGCCGTCGAGACCACAGCCACGTACGACCGCGAGCGGGCCGGATTCGTGCTGCACACCCCGCACGCGGGTGCGCAGAAGTTCATGCCCAACACCAGCCCGGCCGGCGGCCCCAAGAGCGGCGTCGTCGCGGCCCGGCTGCTGGTGGACGGCACCGACCACGGGGTCTTCCTCTTCCTGACGCCGCTGACCGACGCCGTACGGGCACTGCCGGGCGTACGGGTACGGCGGCTGCCGCCACGTATCGGCAGCCCTGTCGACCACTGTCTGACCTCGTTCGACCACGTCTTCGTCGGCCGTGACGCGCTGCTCGGCGGAGCCCAGGGCCGGCTCGGCGCGGACGGCGGGTTCAGCAGCGCGCAGCGCAACCGCCGCCGACGGTTCCTGGCCTCCATCGGGCGGGTTACCCCGGGCAAGCTCTCGATGAGCGCCTGCGCCGTCGGCTCGGCGCGGACGACGCTGGCGCTCGCCGTGCGGTACGGCGGGAACCGGCTGATCAGCGGCTCGCGGGCGGCGGACCGGATCCCCGTCATCGCGCACCGCACGCACCACGGCCCGCTGGTCGAGGCGCTGGCGACGGTCTTCGCGATGACCCTGCTGCACCGTACGGCCCTCGCCGCGTGGGAGTCGCACACCGAGAAGACGAAGGCCGAGGCGGAGCGGCTGGTCGCCGTCGCGAAGGGCTGGATCACCTGGCAGGCCAGGGACATCATCCTGGAGTGCCGCGAACGCTGCGGTGCGCAGGGGCTGTTGGAGACCAACGGCATGACGGACCTGATGGCCGGCATCGAGGGCGCCATCACGGCCGAGGGTGACAACGTCGCGATCTACACGAAGGCGGCGGCGGAGATGCTGTTCGCCGCCGGGGGCCCGGCGGGGACGGAGACCGCGGGCCCGGCGCGGACGGACCTCGCGGGCTCCGGCGCCTACAGCGACACGGGCCGTCTCCGGGACACCGGCCATCTCCGTGACACCAGCTACCTCACCGAACTCCTCGGCGAGGTCGAGGAGATGTGGCTGTCCCGCGCCCGCGCCCGGATGGGCGGCGTACCGCACGGCGACCCCGTCGCCCGCTGGAACGCCGCGTCCGGCGCCGCCCTGCGGGCCGTCGAGGCACACGCGTACCGGCGGGCCGCCGAGGCGGTCGC
>NZ_JTIY01000001.1:2112742-2119550 GCF_000818175.1 Streptomyces sp. AcH 505 | reverse complement strand
ACGGCGGTCGACACGCTGGCACCGGGGACGGAGGCGTACGGCCTGCTGCGCGCGCTGCAACGGCTGTTCGCGCTGCGCTGGATCGACCGCAACAGCGGCGATCTGCTGGCGCGCGGCCGGCTCACCGCTTACCACATCGATCAACTGCCGGACCTCGTCGAACGGTTGATCGCGGAACTTGCGGGCAGCGCCCCGACGCTCGTCGCGGCGTTCGCCCTGCCCGAAGAACTCCTGGCCGACCACCCCATCGGCCGGGCGCACTACACCGGCGCGTACGACGACCCGGCCGCGCCATGGCACACCGAACCGGTTCACGAACCGGTTCACGAACCGGCTCACGAACCATCCGCTCAGCCGTCCGCCGAGCCGTCAGCCCGGCCGTCCCTCCAGCGGACGCGGTGAGAGCGAACCGCACCGTACGACGCGTACGGGAGGCGGCGGCCGGCTGGGGCCTGCGCGCCGTCCTGTGCACGTACTGGGGAGCGGCCTACCTGCTGGCCGAGACCCCTCAACTCCGTTCGAAAGGAACTGACATGAACGAGATCCACCCCAAGATCACCGAGGTTCTCGCCGAGACCTTCAAGGTGCCGGCCGACGAGATCATCCCCTCCGCCACGATGGACAGCCTGGAGATGGACTCCCTCGCCGTCGCCGAGTTCGCCGTCATCATCAAGGAGACGCTGGGCGTCGACGCCGACGCCGAAGAGGTACTGAGGACGGCCACCCTCGCCGACATCTCCGCTTTCCTGGACAAGGCACTTGTGGGCGTCACGCCGTGATCGCGCCCATCGTGACGAGCGCGCCCATCGTGACGAAACCCGCCGTCGCCGTCACGGGGCTGGGCATGATCACCCCCGTCGGCAACGACACCGAGTCCACCTGGGCCGGCGTCAACGCCGGGGTCTCGCCCGCCCGCAGGGTCCCCGAACTGCGCGACTGCGTAGTCGACTTCGCCTGCACGGTCGACGGCATCGACCTCGACGCCGCGGTCGGCGGCCGTACCGCCTTCCGGATGGGCCGGTACGTCAAGTTCGCGCTGCTCGCGGCGCGCGAGGCGGTCGCCGACGCCGGGCTCGACCCGGCGACCTGGGACGGCACCCGGGTCGCCGTCGTGGTCGGCACCAGCAGCGGCGGCTCGGCGAGCCTCACCGAACAGGCCGTCGCCCTCGACCGGCGCGGCCCCGAGGCCACCTCACCCACCGGCATCCTGCTGACCATCCCGAACATGCCGGCGGCCGAGATCGCCATCAAGATGCGGGCCACAGGCCCCAGCATGGCGCCGTGCACCGCCTGTTCGTCCGGCGTGACGGCGCTGTCGGTGGCCCGTGACCTGCTGGCGACCGGGCAGTGCGACATCGCGGTGGCAGGCGCCACCGAGTCGATCGTCTTCCCCGTCGCCATGACCGGGCTCGCCCGCTCGGGCGCTGCGGCGACGGCAGGACCCGACGACGACCCGGCGCTGCTGTGCCGGCCGTTCGCCACCGACCGGCGCGGTCTGGTCATGGGGGAGGGCGCGGCGATCATGGTGCTGGAGCGGGAGACGGACGCGCGGGCGCGCGGCGCGGTCCCCCGCGCGCTGCTGGCCGGCACCGGCGCCACCACCGACGCCCACCACCCCACGAGCCCGCACCCGTCGGGCGCCGTGGCACAGCGCGCGGTCGAGGCGGCGCTGCGGGACGCGGGCTGGAGCGCGTACGACGTCGATCACGTCAACGCGCACGGCACGTCGACCCCCCTCAACGACGCCACCGAGGCGGCGCTGATCAGCCGGGTCTACCCCCACCGGCCCCCGGTCACGGCCCCGAAGGGCGTCCTCGGCCACTGCATGGGCGCGGCGGGCGCGATCGAGGCGGGACTGACCGTGCTGACCCTGCAGCACGGCGTCGTACCGCCGATCGCCAACTTGGACGCGCCGTCTGCGGAGTTCGACATCGACTGCGTGACGAAGCAGCCTCGGCTGCTGGACCGGATCGACCGGGCGGTGAGCCACTCGTTCGGTTTCGGGGGGCACAACGCGGTGGTCGCGCTGGAACGCGCGTAACGGTCCTCGCCCCTGCCCGTACGTCCCCGAAGGAGCTTCCATGAGCACGAAATCGGCCCTCCGGGGACGTACGGCCGTCATCACCGGCGCGGCGCGCGGCGTGGGCGAGCAACTGGCCCACGCGCTCTCCGCACGCGGCGCGCGACTCGCGCTGGTCGGCCTCGAAGAGACCGAACTGGCGCGGGTGGCGGCGTCGTTGCCGGGCGAGGCCGGCCACTGGTACGCGGATGTCACGGACGCGGACGCCATGTCGCGTACGGCGGCTCACGTGTCGGACCGCTTCGGGACGGTCGACATCGTCGTCGCCAACGCCGGTGTCGCGGCCGGCGGCCTCTTCCTGCACTCCGACGCGGACGCGTGGCGCCGCGTCGTCGAGGTCAACCTCATCGGCGGCGCGGTCACGGCCCGCGCGTTCCTCCCGGCGCTGCTGGCGGCACGCGGCTACTACCTCCAGATCGCCTCACTCGCGGCCCTCGCGCCCGCCCCGATGATGAGCGCCTACTGCGCGTCGAAGTCCGGCGTGGAGGCCTTCGCCCACACCCTGCACACCGAGGTCGCCCACCACGGCGTGACGGTCGGCGTCGGCTACCTCAGCTGGACCGACACGGACATGGCGCGGGGCGCGGCCGACGAAGCCGTACTGCGCGACCTGCGCGCCCGCATGCCCTGGCCCGCCAACCGAACGTCCCCCCTGCCCCCGGCCGTCACCCGCCTGGCGGCGGGTATCGAACGCCGCGCCCGTCACGTCTACGCCCAACCCTGGCTGCGGACGGCGTACTTGCTGCGGTCGGCCCTGCCAGGCGCGGTGACCCGCAGCGCGCGCCGCCAACTCCCCGAGCTGGAAAGGAGAGCGGCGGGGATGCCGACAACGGGTTTGCTGGGAGCGGGCGGAGCGGCCGACAGGGGCCGCCGAGCCGGCTCTCCTGTCGACTCCCGCGTCGACTCTGCTTAATTGCTTCATAGCCCACCGAACGGGGTACTTCGGGCGCTAAAGTGCACACCTCGCACCGTGAGTGTGCGGTGCGTCACATGAGGTGGGGTGGGGTGGCATGCGCGAAATGGCCAAGGGCGCCAACGTCGTGCTGGCGACGCTGAGTGAGGACGCCGGGACCGGGTCCCTGCAGGTGGGGCTGAGCTGGAGCAGTGAGCAGGGCGACGGGGATGCCGACGTGTCCGTACTGCTGCTCGGCGGGGAGGGGAAGGTACGGACCGATGCCGACTTCTTCTTCTACAACAACGCGGTCGCCGCTGACGGCAGTGTGAGCCTGTTGGGCAAGACGCCCACGGACAGCGGCAGCGAGGACCGCATCAGCATCGATCTGCAGGCGATGGCGCCGGACGTGGCACGGATCGTCGTAGCCGCAAGCCGGTACGAGGGCGCGCGGTTCGGCGAGCTCAACGGCTTACGGCTCACCGTCGCCGACCGGACCGGTGAGGGGATCCTCGGGTTCTCGATCGACGACGCGGGGCCGGAGAGCGCCTTCGTCTTCGGCGAGTTCTACCGGCGCGACGGCGAGTGGAAGTTCCGCGCCGTCGGGCAGGGGTACGAGACCGGTCTGGCCGGTCTGGCAACGGACTTCGGCATCGACGTGGACGACGCGGCGGAGGCCGACAGTGATGTCCATGCCGACGGTGACGAGGGCGACGTCCCTGCGGTGGTCGCTGCCGCGCCGCAGCCTGACGACGGCGTGAGTACGGGCACCGCGACCGGGCCTTCGGCGATCATTCCGGCGCAGGTGGCGCCGGCGCAGGCGTCGGTCCATGTAACAGCGCAGGTGGCGGTGCAAGGTCAGGGCGAGACTCCGGTCCTGGCGCCGCCGGTACGTCGGCCCCGTACCGTCAAGAAGAAGATCACCCTGCCCAAGGTGGCCCGGAAGTCCCTCGCCGAGAACGACAGTTGGCACGCGGCACGGCTGTTCCCCGTGCCGTCGCTGAAGAACGACCGGGAGCGCGAGACGCGGGCGACATCCGTCCTGCTGTCGGTGATGGCGCAGGTCCCCGAGTTCGGTCGGCGGCTCATGGCCGGCTTCGGGGCACCGGTCGGGCGGATGGAGACATTCACCGAAGTCTCCCTGCCGCACGGCGACGCTCCGAAGCGGCCGGACGGCATCATCCGGGTCGAGCGTGCGGGCAAGCTGTGGACGGCGCTGGTCGAGACGAAGACCAACGGCAACCCGTTGAAGCCCCAACAGGTCCAGGACTACATGGACATCGCCGCGCGACGCGGCTACGAAGCCGTGATCACCCTGTGCAACGACGTGGCCCTGGAAGGGCGTCCGCTGGTCGACGTCAAGGTCGACGGACGACGGAAGCACAAGGTCGTCCTCCGGCATCTGTCCTGGGCCGAAGTCACCCACCAGGCGCAGCTGCTGATCCGCCACGAAGGAGTCGGCAACGCCGCGCACGCCTGGCTGCTCCAGGAACTGCTCCACTACCTCCAGCACGAGAACTCCGGCTGCCACGGCTTCCAGAACATGGGCCCCGCCTGGGTCCCCGTCCGTAACGGCATCGACGACGAGACGCTGTGCCAGGGGGATCCGCGCGCCGTCGATGTCGTGGAGAGCTGGGAACGGCTCGTACGGCAGGTCTGTCTGCGCCTGGGCGGTGAACTCGGCCAGAAAGTGCTGCCCGTCCAGCGCGTGAGGCGCACGGCCGACCCGCAAGGCCGCCGGGGTGCGCTGGCCGACCTGCTGTGTGACGAGGGCCGGCTCCACGCCGAACTGCGCATCGAGGGCGCGCCGGGAGTGCTGGCGCTCGCGGCGGACCTGCGGACCGGCCGGCTGCGCACGTCCATCGACATCCCGGCCCCGGCGACCGGCTACCCGCTGACCTGGGCCAAGCGGCTCGTTCGCCAACTCGACGAAGCCCCGGCCGACCTGCACATCCAGACGCTGGTACCGGAGGGGGCGACGGGGCCGCGCGGCACCCTGGAGCGGCTTCGGCCTGAGCCTGCGGATCTGCTGCCCAAGGGGGACACCGAGATCACCGGCTTCCGGCTGTCCCTGTTCAAGAGCATGGGCAACACCCGGGGCCATGCGGAGTCCAGCTTCATCCGCAGTGTCGACGACTGTGTGGACCGCTTCTGCGCGAACGTCGTCGCGGCCCTGGACCGGACCGCGCCTGCGAGGCGCCCGCAACGGGGGGAGGCAGCGGGCGTGGATGCGGGAGTTGGCGCGACTGCTGGGTAGGGCGGGCGGTCCGTGGCATAGCCTTCCGGCATGACAGATGGCCGAGCGGACCTCGAACGTCTCGCATCAGGGAAGTACCTCCTGGTCACCACCTTCCGTCGGGACGGCCGGGAGGTCGCGACCCCGGTGTGGGTGATCCGTGACGGTGACGCCCTCGGTGTCTGGACGGTCACCGGTTCCGGCAAGGTCAAGCGGATCCGCAACCGCGCCGACGTCGTGGTCTCCGCCTGCGACCTGCGGGGCAACCCGTCGGGTGAGCCGGTCGCAGGGCGGGCGGAGATCCTGGACGGCGTCCAGACCAAGCACTACCGCGATCTCCTGGGCCGTAAGTACGGCTTGGTGGGCAGACTTACGCTGCTGGGCAGCCGCCTGCGGCGGGGCGCGGACGGGACTGTCGGCATCCGGATCACCCTCGGCTAGGGCCTGTCCGGCGGGTGGCACGTGCCTGCTCAGCGGGTGTGGGCCACCACGGCGTCGATGATCGTGGGCCAGAGTTCGCGCGGGCGGTCGTGACCCATGTCGGGGATGAGCAGCAGTTCGGCACCGGGCACCAGCTCCGCTGTGCGCTTTCCGCCGCTGGGGTCGATCAGTGTGTCGTCCAGGCCGTGGATCACCAGCGTGGGCACGCGCAGTTCACGGAGCGCGTCCGCGCGTGAACCGCTGAGGATCATCGCGCCGAGCTGTCGTCCGATCCCCGCCGGGTAGTAGGCGCGGTCGTAGCTCGCGGCGGCCAGTTCCCGCAACGCTGCGGCATTGCCGTATCGCTTGGACGCCCAGACCAGTTCTCTCTCCGCCGCCGCGACGTAGCCCTCGCGGTCGGCGGGCTTCGGACCGAACAGCACCGCCTGGGCCTCCGGGCTGGGCCGGCCGTATTCACTCTCGCCGGTCGAGGACATCATCGACGTCAAGGTCAGCACCCGCTCGGGGGAGGAGATGGCCATCGTCTGGGCGATCATTCCTCCCATCGACGCGCCGACCACGTGGGCACGTTCGACACCGAGCGCGGTGAGCAGGCCGAGGCCGTCGTCGGCCATGTCGAGGAGCCGGTAGGGAACCATCGCGAGCGCGGCGGGGATGTCGCCCGAGCTGACGGCGGCGATGAACTCGCCCATGTCGACGGGGTGATCGTCGAACGTGGTGGACAGGCCGCAGTCGCGGTTGTCGTACCGGATCACGTAGCGGCCGTGGTCTGCCAGCGCCCGGCAGAAGTCCTCGTGCCAGGCGATCATCTGCGCGCCGAATCCCATCACGAGCAGGACCGGGGGATCCCCGGGGTCGCCAAAGGTCTCGTACGCGATGGACACCTCGGGAGACACAGCAATGACCGGCATGCGGGGAGCCTGCCACGGCCGGCCACGGAGCGCACCCGGAATTTCGGCGCGTGACCTGCGCGTCCTCCGCTGCGCGGGGTGCGTGGGCCGGGGAGTTAGCCGGTCGGAGGGCCGCCCCTGACGGGTGCTGCGCGGTAGTTGCGTGGGGGGACTCGGGCTGGCTCGGCGTCCGCCCGGGTGGGGCGGTGGGTGCGGGTCAGGGCGGCATGAGCCGGGGGCTGTGCGGGCCGGGAAGTTAGCTGAGCCGA
>NZ_JTIY01000001.1:2110948-2111845 GCF_000818175.1 Streptomyces sp. AcH 505 | reverse complement strand
CTCCACGGGGGAGCTGGGTTCGTGGTGGCGGCGGCTTGGCCGGGTGCGGGTGCCACGCACCAGTTGCATGGGGGGACTCGGGCTGGCTCGGCGTCCACCCCCACCGGGTAGCGGCTGAGACTCATGCCCCGCTGGTCGCTGTGAGTGGGTGTGGGGCGGGAGGGCGCCCCGGTTGGGGTGGTTGGGCCGGGCAGCGGGTCGGTGGGTGGGGCGGGTGTGATGGTTGTGACTGAGGTGGTTGGTGGGGCGGCCATCGGGCGTCTTTTGCGTCCTGTGTTGCGTTAGGCGCGCCGCAGGGAGCATCAGGTGGGTGGAGGGCCCTGGGTGTCGGGGCGGGTGTGACGGGTGGGGCCATGGAGTCCCGGTCGGCTCCGGTGCGGGTGAGCTGCACCTGGGGCCTGTTGCGGGCCGGGGTGTGTGGGATGCCACCACTCACGGATGACGCATCTGCCGCACCTGCCTCGCCGCTCGGGAGATCGCACGGGCTTGGTGCGCCCCGCAGCGCGCCTAACGCAACCCGCGACGCATAAGGCTTCCGGCGGCCGCCGCACTGGACGCTCCCGTCACACCCGCCTCGCCGCTCGGGAGAACGCACCGGCTTGATGTGCCCCGCAGCGCACCGAAGGCAACCCGCCACGCAAAAGGCGCCCGTCGGGTGCCTTACCGGACACTCCCGTCACACCGGTTCCACCGCCTGGGGCCCGCACCGGCTTGGTGCGCCCCGCAGTGCACCGAACGCAACCCGCCACGCATAAGGCTTCCGGCGGCCGCCGCACTGGGCGCTTCCGTCACACCCGCCCCGCCTCTCGGAGGATCGCACCGGCTTCATGTGCCCTCCACGCACAAGGCCCCTGACGGCCACCTCGCTGGGCACTCCCGTCACACCGCCCGGTGTCC
>NZ_JTIY01000001.1:2103733-2110694 GCF_000818175.1 Streptomyces sp. AcH 505 | reverse complement strand
GGCCGCCCCCCCCCTCAAAGAAGTACTTGCGGTGGAGGGCCGGGGGTCAAGGGTTAAGCGCAGCGCAATCGGCGCAGCCGACGCGACGGAGGAGCGCCCTTGACGCCCGGACCGGAGCCGCGACACTCAAACCTCAGGGGCGGCCTTCCGACCGCCTAAAAGCTCCGGCCCGCACAGCTCCCGGCTCATGCCGCCCTGACCCGCACCCGCCATCACCCACCCCGCTCAGCCCCGCCCCGCTCAGCCCCGCCCCGCCCCGCCCAGCCCCGCTCAGCCCACCCCGTCCGCGAAGCTCGTCGCTCCCATCGGCGTCACTACCTCCGTGCGTGTGCCCGGGCAGCTTTTCTGGGACGCCACGTCCAAGTCGTCCCCCTTGGGGCGGCCTCACGGTTGCCTCAAGTCACCGCCCGCACAGGTCCGGGGCCGCGCGCCTTCATGTGACCGCGAAGTGAAGCCGTTTCGGCGTTTCGGGCCCGGTCTCCGTCTCGTTGTTCTCGTGGCTCCGCAACTCCGTTCACTTTGCGTTCCTTTTACTCTTCGACACTCGGTGAGCCCCCCAGCAGTGGTTGCCCCCCAGCGGTCGAATGAGAGGCTTCACGTGAAGGACAAGAACAGCGAAGATCCCGAGAACGCGGCGATGTCGCGGCGGCGCCTGGTCAAGTACGCCGGTGTCGGGGCCACGTTGGCCGCTGCCAGTCCGTTGGTGGGCGGCGGCACGGCCTGGGCCGACGACGACGAGCGCAAGCCGGGCAAGTCCGGTGACTCCCACGGCGGTGACTCCCGTAACCGCGTGTGGCGGGCCGGCGACCACCACGTGCACTCGGAGTACAGCGGCGAGTTCGACACGACGAAGAACCCGCCGGTCTTCCACAAGGGCGCCGACGCCGTCTACCCCATCGTCACCAACGCCATCATGGCCAAGAACTTCGGCCTCACCTGGGCGATGTGCACCGACCACGGCGGTCCTACGCACTCCAAGGTCAACCTGGAGCAGGCCTACCCCGACCTGCTGCGTTCGCGCCGGCTCGTGCCAGAGGTGCTGCAGTTCTGGGGGATGGAGTTCGACGCCCCGGCGCTGGACCACCACACGCTCATGATCCCGCACCACAGTGAAGAGGCCCAGCAGCTCTTCGAGTTGGAGAGCCGCTTCGCCAAGTTCGACGCCTTCCCCACGGATCCCGCGCGGGACACCGAGGCCAAGATGGTCGAATTCCTCAAGGCCGCGCGCGGCATGCCCCGCAAGCCGCTGGTGATCGCCCACCACGCCTCGCGGTCCGCGACCGGTCTCGGGGTGTACGGGCAGGACACGCCGCGCGAGTTCCGTAACGGCAACAACGCGGCGCCCGACATCTACGTCGGCTTCGAGGGCGCGCCCGGCCACCAGGCCGGACCCCTCAACGGCGGTGCGCGCGGCTCGTACAGCAGCTACCCGACCCACGGCGGCTTCGACCAGATGACCGCCCGGGTCGGCGGTCTGTGGGACGCGCTGCTCGGCGAGGGCAGGCGCTGGTGGATCACCGCCACGTCCGACTCGCACGTGCACTGGACGCGCGGCGGCTCCGACTTCTGGCCCGGCGAGTACAGCAAGACGCATGTGCTGGCCCGGCAGGACTACGCCGACATCATGGACGGGCTCCGCAACGGGCGTATCTGGGTCGGTACCGGCGACCTCATCACCAGCCTCGACGTCAGCGCGAGCAACCACGGCCGCTCGGCGGCCGTCGGCGAGACGCTGGCCGTGAGCAGCCGGGGCCGTACCGACGTCGAGATCGAGATCAGGTTCCGGCCGCTGGACGGCAAGAACGCCAACGGCGACCGTCCGCAGGTCCGCCGCGTCGACCTGATCGTCGGCAAGATCACGGGACCGAGCCGTGATCTCGACTCCGACACCAACCCGACCACCAAGGTCGTCGCGCGGTTCGGCCCGCGCGACTGGGACAAGCACCGCAACGAGTACGTCATCCGGCACACCCTGCGGGACGTCGAGGGTGACCTGTACGCCCGGGTGCGCGGTACGAGCACGGACGAGGCCGAGCCGCTCGCCGACGGGCTGGAGAGCCCCTGGGACGACCTGTGGTTCTACTCCAACCCCGTTTTCGTGAAGGTCCGTTAGCCGCCAGGGCCACGTCGGCTCCGCGTCAGCCGTCCGCCTCGGCGGCGCGGGGCCACGGCCGGCCTTCCTTCTCCTCCACCGTCGTGTTGAACCGCCGCAACGCGTCGGCGAGCGTGGCGACTTCGTCCGGGGTCCAGTCCTCCAGCACGGTGCCGAGGCCGTCCGTCGCCCAGGCGCGGTTGGCGCGCAGCTTGCGCAGGCCTTCCTCGGTGATCCGGATCTTGCGTGCCATGCCGCCGTCGGGGTCGGGGATCCGCTCGGCCAGGTCGACGCGGAGCAGCGCCGCCGTCTGGCGGTTGACGGTGGAGGTGTCGAGGCCGAAGGCGTCGGCGAGCTGGCCGATGGACAGCGGCCCTTCGGCTTCGAGCCGGCTGAGCAGCAGATGGGCGCTGCGCTCCAGCCGGACACCGGGCGGGCACTGGTGGAGGGAGCCCATCGTGGCGTGCCGGCCGACCAGTCTCAGCTCGCGCTCGATCGCCTCGATCTGCGCGTCCCGCCGCACGTCCCCCTGAGCGTCGCGCTGCGCGTCCCGCCGCGCGGCCTCACGCCGGTCGGGTTCCCGGTCCGTTTCCCGGTCCGTCTGCACGCCTGTTCCTCCTGGGGCTTTTCACCTGGTTCTCCCCGACCCTACCCCGGCAGATATGCATGGTGCACACGCCTTGCATCATGCATACTCTGTGCATGATGCAAGCCTCTCGACCGGGCAACAGCAACAGCAACGTCATCGTCGGCGTCCTCGCCGCCGCAGGCATCACCGTCGCCGTGATGCAGACGCTCGTTGTCCCGCTCATCCCTGATCTGCCCCAACTCCTGCACACCTCGGCGGCCAACGCCTCCTGGGCCATCACCGCGACCCTGCTCGGCGGCGCCATCGCGACCCCGGTCGTCGGGCGGCTCGGTGATCTGTACGGCAAGCGGCGGATGCTGTTGATCAGCACCGCCCTGCTGGTCATAGGTTCGCTGGTGTGCGCGCCCGCCGACTCGTTGACGCCCGTCGTGATCGGCCGCACGCTGCAGGGCTTCGGGATGGGCGTCATCCCGCTCGGCATCAGCATCATGCGGGACGTGCTGCCGGCCGAGAAGCTCGGTTCGGCCATGGCCGTCATGAGTTCGTCGCTCGGTGTCGGCGGCGCGCTCGGGCTGCCGCTCTCCGCCGCCGTGGCCCAAGGAGCCGACTGGCACGCGCTGTTCTGGGGCTCGGCCGGGCTCGGCCTCGTCGTCGGACTGCTGACGCTGCTGCTCGTACCGGAGTCCTCCGTCACCGCCCGTGGCCGCTTCGACGTACTCGGCGCGCTCGCCCTCTCCGCGGGGCTGCTGTGTCTGCTGCTGCCCATCTCCAAGGGCGCCGACTGGGGCTGGGGGAGCGGCACGACGCTCGGACTGTTCGGCGGGGCCGTGGTGATCCTGCTGCTGTGGGGCCTCTGGGAGCTGCGCCACCCCGCCCCGCTGGTCGACCTGCGCACCAGCGGCAAGCGGCCGATCCTGATGACCAACCTGGCGTCCGTCGTGGTCGGGTTCTCCATGTACGCGATGTCGCTCGTCGCCCCGCAGCTCCTCCAGCTGCCCGGCAGCACCGGGTACGGCCTCGGCCAGTCCATGCTCGCCGCCGGCCTCTGGATGGCGCCCGCCGGGCTGGTGATGATGGCCGTTTCGCCCTTCGCCGCCAAGGTCTCCGCGGCGTACGGGCCCAAGCTGTCGCTGCTGGTTGGCGCGCTGATCATCGCTGTCGGTTACGGGGCCGCCCTCGGCCTGATGGGCAGTACGTGGGGCGTGCTGGCGTTCGCCGCCATCATCAGCGCCGGTGTCGGCTTCGCGTACGCGGCGATGCCCGCGCTCATCATGAGCGCCGTACCGCCGTCGGAGAGCGCGGCGGCCAACGGCCTGAACAGCCTGGCGCGTTCCATCGGCACGTCGAGTTCCAGCGCGGTCATGGGTGTGGTGCTGGCCCATATGACCACCCGGCTCGGCCCGGTCACGATCCCCACCGAGAGCGGCTTCCGCGTCGCCTTCATGATCGGTACGGGTGCGGCGGTGGTCGCCGCGCTGGTCGTCCTCGGCATTCCGGCCCGCGCCAAGATGGGTCCCTCGCTCGTGGCGACCTCGGCCGTGCCTGTTGTCGACGCCGACCTGTCGAAGCAGTGACGGAGCTTTACTGCACATAGGTTGCAGTTACGGGCACGGCGCACCAAGGTGGCGAAAGCAGACCCACCGAAGGAAGGCCGCCGCACCGTGCTCACCGTGTCGTCCGACACCCAGCCTCAGCCCCCCGCCGGATCAGGACCCGAACCAGGACCCGAATCAGGGACCGCACCGGGTACCCCACCCGGTGCGGGGGCGGGGGGCTCTCGCTGGAGTCGCGTCCGTGCCTCGATGACCCGCGAGGAGTGGACCCGGCTCGGCGGCATGGGCGCCTTCGTCCTCGCGCTGCACGTCATCGGCTGGGTCACACTCGTGGCGGTCGTCGCCCCCGAGCACCACAAGGTCGGTACGCAGGCCTTCGGGATCGGTATCGGCGTCACCGCGTACACGCTGGGCATGCGGCACGCCTTCGACGCCGACCACATCGCCGCGATCGACAACACGACCCGCAAGCTCATGGGCGAGGGGCAGCGGCCGCTGTCCGTCGGCTTCTGGTTCTCCCTCGGCCACTCCAGCATCGTCTTCGGCCTCGCGGTCCTGCTCTCGCTCGGGATCAAGACCCTCGCCGGGCCCGTCGAGGACGACGGCTCGCGGCTGCACGACGTCACCGGGCTGATCGGTACGACGGTCTCCGGCGCCTTCCTCTATCTGATCGCCGCGATCAATCTGATCATCCTCATCGGCCTGTGGAAGGTCTTCCGGGGGATGCGCTCGGGCCGCTTCGACGAGGGCGCGCTGGAGCGGCAGCTCAACAACCGCGGTCTGATGAACCGGCTGCTCGGCCGGGTCACGAAGTCGATCACCAAGCCGTGGCAGATGTATCCACTCGGCCTGCTCTTCGGGCTCGGCTTCGACACGGCCACCGAGGTCGCGCTGCTCGTGCTCGCCGGGTCGGGCGCTGCTTCCGGGCTGCCCTGGTACGCGATCCTCTGCCTGCCGGTGCTCTTCGCCGCCGGTATGTCGCTGCTCGACACCATCGACGGCTCGTTCATGAACTTCGCCTACGGCTGGGCCTTCTCCAAGCCCGTCCGCAAGGTCTACTACAACCTCACCATCACAGGCCTTTCGGTGGCCGTGGCCCTGATCATCGGCACGGTCGAACTGCTCGGCCTGCTCGCCGACCAGCTCGGGCTGCACGGGCTGTTCTGGGACTGGGTGGGCGGGCTCGACCTGAACATCGTCGGATTCGTGATCGTCGGGCTGTTCTTCGTCACGTGGGTGCTGGCGCTGCTGGTGTGGAAGTACGGCCGGATCGAGGAGAAGTGGAGCGCGGACCTGCGGCCCGTCCAGGCCTTGCCGGCGGATGGACGGGCCGACTGACGGACGGGCCGACTGACGGGCCCTGCTCCTTTCGGCTCAGCTCAGCTCAGCTCGGCTCAGCTCAGCGCTGCGCCGCCGCCAGTGCCGCCGATACGTCAGCCGCCGAGGCGGGACCGCCGGGCTGCGACATGAAGTCGTCACCGGGCGTCGAGGCGAACGGCTTCCCGTACGCGGGCGTCCCCGGCTCGTAGCGCCATCCCTCGGCCAGCGGGCCCGCGTCGAACGCGTCGTACCCGAGCGCGTCCAGCAGCTCCGTCGCCTTCGCCTTCGCCCCGGCGTCGTCACCCGCGATCGGCAGCGCCGTACGGTCGGCCGCGCCCTTGGGGCGGGACAGGTCGGCGAGGTGCTTGAAGAAGATGTTGTTGAAGACCTTCACGACATGCGACTGGCTCAGGTGGTCCTGGAGCAGCTCACTGCTCGTGGTCTTCGCCGCGTCCAGCTCGGCGATCTGGCCGTCGCGCTGCGGGTAGTAGTTGTTCGTGTCGAGAACGGTCTTGCCGATCAGCGGCTCCTGCGGCACCTGCTTATACGCCTTGAGCGGGATCGTCACCACGACCCAGTCCCCGGCTGCCGCCGCCTCCGCCGCCGTAGCCGCCCTGGCCCGCGGGCCGAGCTCGGCGACGAGGTCGGAGAGCGTCTCGGGCCCGCGTGAGTTGCTGACCACCACGTCGAGTCCGCCGGCGACGGCGAGCCGCGCCAGAGTGCTGCCGATATGTCCACTGCCAATGAGTCCAAGAGTTGCCATACCTGCTGGAACGAGCCTTCGGAGCGATCTGTTCCGCCGCCGGGGAGGCACGACTCGAGAACCACCCGCACGGCTGCGACTGGCCGCTGTCAGGGCTGCCCGACGAACACCGTCACCGTGTTGTTCCGCGCCCGGTTCGCCGTCGAGTCGTCGGGGAACGGCGGCCGGGCCGTGCCGGTGCTGCGGATGCCGATTGCGGTGAGCGGGATGCCGCCGCTGCCGGCCAGTGCCTCGGCGGCCGTCTGCGCCCGGGTGAAACCCAGGTTGATCCGGTCCGGGTACGGGCTGTCCGGCGGGAGCGGGGTGTCGTCCGTGTGGCCGGTGATCACGAGCGGACCGCTCGCCCCCGCCGAGGCGAGCCGGCTGCCGAGGGCCCGCAGCGCCTCCGTACCGGCCGGTGTCAGCGTCGCGTCCTGCCCGAACAGCCCCTCGTCGAAGGTGATCAGCTGCCCGTCGCCCTGCCGGGTCACCGTCGTCCCCGGCCCTGACAAGTCCACCACCGCAGGCGGGAGTTGCGCACGCAAGGTGTCGAGCCGCCCGGCCAGATCCCGCTGTTCGCGCTGTACCGCAGCCAGTCGCCTCCCGACCGCCGGGTCCGGCGGCGCCGGGTCGGCGGCCACCGGGAGCAGCACCCCGGCGACCAC
>NZ_JTIY01000001.1:2100180-2103303 GCF_000818175.1 Streptomyces sp. AcH 505 | reverse complement strand
GGGCCTGGAGCGCGGCGATCCGCCGTCGTCCCGCCACGGCAGCGACGGCCACCGGAGCGTCGGCGGGTGCCGAGGCCAGCACCCGCGCCCAGCAGGCGTCAGCCTCCGCCAGCTCGCCCCGTTGCGCGTGCAGCCGCGCCAGCAGATCCTGGACCACCGGGTCGTCACTGCTGTCGCCGCCCAGCTGGTCCAGGGCGCCCCTGGCGTCCGCGTACCGGCCCAGCCGCGCCGAGTCCAGCGCACGGACCAGCGGCGCCGGACGGCCGGCAGTGGTCGTGGCAGCGGCCGTGGCGTTGGCCCTCATCGCTGCGCCCGCACCGTCGTGTCGACGCTGCCGTCAGCCACGACGGCGTCCCTCGGCAGCAACCGCCGCAGCTGGATGACGAGATTGCGTACGCGGGCGGTGTCCTGCGCGGCGACCGCCGCCTCGCCCTCGTGCAGCAGCCGCTGGATTCGTCCGTCGGCGCTGGCCGCCAACTGCTCCTTCAGGGACATGAATTGCAGCACCGGAAGCCGCCCCGACGCGTCCAGGACCTGCAGTCCGACGTTGCGTACTGCCTCGCTCGCGTGGTCGACCAGCGTCGGGTCGCCCGAGGTGATCGCGGCGTCCAGCTCCGCCTCCGCCTCGCGCAGGGCGCTCTTGGCGTGCCCGTCGCCGTACTCCTCGATCACCTCGCGCACCCAGTCCCGTACCGACTCGGCCTCCTGCACGAGCCGGGGCAGTACGAGCGCGTCCTCCGCCTCGTCCAGCGCCGACTCGGCCTTCCTGAGCAACTCCTGTGCGATGGCGGGCCCGTCGGGGTTGACGTCGGCCGAGTCCAGCTCGCGGCTGATGCCTTCGAGCCCGCCCCGCTGGTCGAACGCGTCGAGCAGCTCCGTCGTACGGCCCGCCTGCGATGTCGCCGAACGGCGGCGCAGCTCCTCGTACTGGGCGGTGACAGCGGCGCCCTGCCCGCGCAGCTCCTCGACGTCGGGGTTGTCCCGCCCCAGCTCGACGTCGATCTCGAACTCCTCGTCCAGGATGGGGATGTACGCGTCGACGTGCGTGCGGAAGCTCTCGTCGATCTCCACCAGGACCTCGATCTCGCTGCCCGCCGGCACGTCACGCGCGATCTCGTCGGGGCGGATGTCGAGCTGGCCGACCATCGAGTTGCGGTCGGCCCTCGCCCGTTCGCCCTGCACGATCGGCACCCTGATCAGGCCGGTGTGCTGGCCGCGCCGCACCTCGACCGTGGACTCCAGGACGATCCGCCCCTCGGCCGGCAGTTCCGTGCCCTTGCGCAGGATCCACGCCACCTCGTTGCCCTCCACCCACACCCCGAAGGAATGGCTCAGCGTGGCGTCGCCGCCCTCCATCGCCATCCGCTGGTAGGAGGTGGTGGCGGGGCTCGTCGGCACCAACGTGCCCTGCGGGGTGCGGAATTCGATCGCGTACGTGTTGTGCGCTGCCCGTGCCTTCAGCCGCGCGGTGAAGCTGCCGCTCGCCCCGAGCGGCACCTGACCGCTGCGCCATTCCAGCTCGTTGTCGGCCGTGTTGACGAACTCGACGGTGTAGCCCGTCCAGTCCCGGGCGCCGGCCTCGGCGTCCTGCGCCGTCCTGGCCTGCCCGCCGACCAGCGGCTCCGTGCTGCGGCCGGTCGGCTTGTGCGCGAAGTCCAGCAGGACGTCGCCGACTTCGGCGGCCCGGTCCTTGGCCCCGTGCGGCAGCCGCTGCGTACGCGCGAAGACGGCGGCGCCGCGCGCCACCACGGTCACCGGGTCGAGGCTGTGGTCCAGCCGGATCCCGAGCCCGTCGGCGGGGTCGGCGAGCAGGTCACGCAGGGCGGGCGCCAGCGTCGCGCCGCCGACCAGCAGGACCCGTTCGATGTTGCCTGGCGCCAGGCTCTTCTCCGCGAGCGCCTTGCGGCACAGCTCGACCGAGCGCCGGTACAGCGGCATCGCCACCCGCTCCACGTCGGCGCGGGTCACCTCGTGCACGAACGGGATCCGGTCGCCCCGCGCGTCGGACAGTTCGACGTCCACCTCGACGGCCGCCATGTGCGACAGCTCGATCTTGGCTTCCTCCGCAGCGAGTTTGAGCTTCGCGATGTTCGCCGCCTGGAGCGGGTCGGAGCGCTCCAGCGACGCGAGCCCCGGGTGCGCGGCGCGCGCGGCCGGGATCAGGATCTCCTCGACGAGCAGCCAGTCGATCAGCTTGCCGCCGAGGAAGTTGTCGCCCGCGTGGTTCACGACGGTGAACTCGCCGTCCTGGACCTGGATCACGGCCGCGTCGAACGTACCGCCGCCGAGGTCGTACACCAGCCAGAAGCCGCGCCTCGGCACATCGGTCGCGACCGCGCTGTACGCCCAGGCCGCCGCCGTCGGCTCCTGGAGCAGCGGCGCGAACTCAAGCCCGGCGAGCGCGGCGGCCCGCCGGGTCGCGTCGCACTGATCGAGTTCGAAGGCCGCCGGTACGGTGATGACGGCGGCGCCGATCTCCTCGCCGTACGCGCGCCGGACGTCCTGCCTGACCGACTTCAGCACCTCGGCGGACAGTTCCTCGGGTGACATCGTGCGCCCGGAGCCAGCGAAGCCGCGCGCCGCGTCCCGTACCCCCATCTGGAGTTTGAACTCGGCGTGGGTGTTGGCCGGATCGGCGTCGAGCTTGTTCCTGGCGCGCTTGCCGACCAGCACATGTCCGGACCGGTTGATGTGGACGGCCGAAGGGGTGTACTCGTCGCGGAGGTTGTTGCGGACGATGTCCGCGTCGGCGCCCGTCGACATGGCGATGGCGCTGTTGGTGGTGCCCAGGTCGATGCCGAAGTCAACGGTCTCGCGAGCCATGGTCCTGCTCTCCTTCCGGTTGGGCCACGATGACTTGGCCCGTCTGAATGCAGCGGCCGTCCCGGTAGACCGAGGGCCGGACTGTCTCGTGCACGGTCTCCCGCGTCGCGTGCGGGGTGGGCTGGTAGGCGAGTACGTCGAGGGCGAGCCCGATGTCGTACTCCATGCCGTCGTGGTCGTGGATCTCCACTCCGGCCTTGGCGAGGGCGTCCTGCGCGGCCCGCAGATGCCGGGCGGCCTTGGGCGCTCTACGCGCTGCCGCGCCGCTGCCTCGGCCGCCGCTGCCGGGGTCTTCGGCGG
>NZ_JTIY01000001.1:2091572-2100155 GCF_000818175.1 Streptomyces sp. AcH 505 | reverse complement strand
TCGGTGAGCTTCTTGCCGAGCCGCCACAGCTGGGTGGCGAGATCGGCCAGCGCCGCGTCGGGCGGGTGGGGTACCGCGTCCTGGGGCGCCGACCCGACGCGCGGGGAGGGGAGTTCGGGGCGCGGCGGTGACTGATGGGCCTCCGGGGGGATACGGAACTCCGGCGGGAAGTGCCGCTGTCGCAGCCGCCCGCGCAGCCCGGCCCGAGGCGCCTCGCGGTCGCCGTCGCCTGCGCGGTCGCGTTTCACCGTGCCGCCTGGTAGCGCCGCAGCGTGCTGACCCGGTGCTTGCGCAGGGACACCAGCGTCACGTTCAGCGCGAGCAGCGAGAGCATGACGAAGCCCATGGCGGTGGGCGCTCCGATGAACGGCAGCAGCACCAGCCAGGGCGCCAGGACCAGCAGCAGCCGTCGCCACCAGCGCGCGGCGGCACTCACCGGCACCTTGGCGTGGATGCCGTCGCCGTTCATCAGATACGCGGCGATCGGGAAGACCGGTACGTACAGCAAGGTGAGCATGTACGTGGCGCACAGCACGCCGTGCGCGTCGGGGCCCGCCGAGCGCCGTGGGCGTACGCCGCAGCCCGCGACCGAGCCGATGAAGGGCTCGCCCCGTACCGGCGCGGCGACGCTCCTGCGGTCGGTGGCCAGGTCCCGCAACTGCCGGGACATGGTGCGGTCGCGCGGAGCGACCGCAGACGCCAGGGCCCGCAGATGGCCGGCGGCCCGCTCGACCCTGCCGCGCCGGCACATCGCCTGCAAGTACGGGAACAGATCGGGCGAGGGTCCGGTCGGAACGGCGGCCCCCACACTGGCCTCGACGCCCTTCTTGTTGGTCGCGACCAGCTCCCGCGTCCTGGGGTCGCGGGCGAACTCCTCTGCCCGGCGCAGCAGTCCGAGCGAGATGCCCGGCGGGTGGTCCGCGTTGTAGTGGGTGACGGCGCACTGGTTGAGCACGACGGCCAGTTCCTCGCTGAGCGCGCCGGCGAGCGTCGCTTCGGCGCCCAGCAACGCCCGTACCGTACGCATTGGTTCGTCGGCCTTCTCCAGCAGCTCGTTGCCTGCGGCGCCCGCCCCGTCCTCGTCCGCCCGCGCCTTCTCGCGCGCGGCGTCGCAGGCCGTACGGACGGCCCGCTCCGCCGGGCGGACCACCTCGCGCAGCGCGTCGGCCACGGCGTCGTCGGGCAGGGGCGAGTCACGCAGCAGTGTCACCAGCCGGTGCCCGGCGCCCTCGCTCCCGGTCCGCACGGCGCGCAGGGCGAACTCGGCGCTCACGGAGGCGAGATGGCGGGGCAGTCGGTCGCGTAGCCGCCGTACGGTCCCGGTGGTCAGCCGGGGATCGCCGATGTCGGTGACCCGCCGTTTGGCGTGGTCCCAGAACTCGCGCGACGCCAGCACCGAGGCCCAGGCGGCGAGGCCCCGCGCCCACAGCTCGTCCAGTGCCCTGATCGCTTCGGAGCCGGGCGGGTACGGGCCCGCTTCCTCAATCTCGACGGCCTCGCGGTGGGTACGGACCGCCAGGTCGTGCTCGACGGAGAGCGGGCGGCCGGGCTCGTCCGAGCGCCACAGCCACAGCAGTTCGTGGACGAGCCGGGCGACCGGGTCGCGCATCGTCTCGTACGCGGCCCGCACCGATTCGGTCGCCGGCGGCGCGGTGGCGGGAGTTGCCCCGGACGGGTCCCGCGCCGGATCCGGATCCGGGGCCCGCGCCGGGTCGTGGACCGGGCCGCGCGTCGGCGCGGCCAGCCGGCTGGCCAGGACGGCCTCCTCGCGTGCGCGGCGGATCTGCGCGGGTGTCGCGTCCGACGCGAGTCCCGTGACGCGGAAGGCGTTGTTGCGGTAGAGATCGGCGCCAGAGATCCGGTCCAGGACGGGGTGCAGGTCGTCCCCGGGTGTGCTCATGTCCCGCTACTCCTCTCTGACGACTGGTGCGACTGGTGCGACTGCGCTGACCGTTCCGCGTCCCGGCGCGCGAACTGCGCTGCCAGCGCGCCCGCGTCGGGCGTCCGCTGCTCGCGCTCCAGCCGCAGGGCGCCCAGCACGATCCGCTCCAACGACTCGTCCACTTCCGGGTTGAGTTCGCGCGGCGGCTCGGGCGGCGCGCGCCGGTACGTACCGGCGATCCAGCCCGCGAGGCCCTTCGGGTACGGGAAGTGGCCGGTCAGCAGCAGATAGCCGACGACGCCCAGCGCCCAGACGTCACCCGTGCGGGAATCCCCCCGGAATCCCAGCAGCGTCTCGGGCGGCTTGAACGCCAGGACTCCCTGGGCGCTGGCCAGTTCGGTGACGGGGTTGGTGTGCGTCGCGAGGCCGAAGTCGCCGAGGCGCGCCCGCAGCCCCTCGCCGGGGCCGTTGTCGTCCCCGTCGTAGCCGATCAGGATGTTCTGCGTGGTGATGTCGCGGTGCACGATCGGTGGGTGCGCCGCGTGTGCGACGGCGAGACCCGAGCTGACCTGGTGCAGGATCCGCGCCACGTCGGCCACCGGTACGGCGCCGGTCCGCTCCTCGTGCGCGGTACGGAAGCGTTCGAGCGTGCCGCCCGCGACGTACTCCATCGTGAAGTAGCCCCGCTCGCCCAACACCGTGGTGACCGTGCCCGCGTCGAAGACACGGACGATGTTCGGATGGCCGATCCGGGACAACAGGACGGCCTCCGCGAGCATTTCCTCGACCAGCGCGGCGCTGCCCGTCCGCTTGAAGACCTTCATCGCCTGCCGCCCCAGGTACGGGTGGCGTACGCGGTAGACCTCGGCGTAGGCGCCCTCGCCCAGGAAGCGTTCCACCACATGACCCGCACGGGTGCGCCGGCCGTCGGCGAGCAGCGGACGGCCGCCGTGCGGGGTCGGCGGAGGGGGAACGGGGGAATGACCGGAACCGCCGGGCCGCATCGCGCCGTCCTCTCCACTCGTGGCGGGCTGTACGGCGCGAAGGCTAGGTCCGGCCCGCCGGGACCGGTCCCGGTAACCGGTCGGGGGCGATCCGGGGAACCGCTTTCTACGGCGTCACCGGTGCGTTACGCTCCGACGCCGGAGCACGATGCGTGCAATGGAGTGACGCTGTGCGGGTTTTGGCAGAAGCCGGGGACAAGGTCGCCGGGCGGTACCTCCTCAAGGAGCGCATCGGCGCCGGCGGGATGGGCATCGTGTGGCGGGCGCACGACGCGAAGCTCGACCGTCAGGTCGCCGTCAAGTGCGCGCGGGTGGAGGACGCGGACGCCGCGAGACGGCTCAGGAGCGAGGCGCGTACGGCGGCCCGGCTGCACCATCCGCACATCGTGTCGGTCTTCGACCACGTCGACGACGAAACCCGGTGCTGGCTCGTCATGGAGTACGTCCCCTCGCGCAGCCTGGCCCAAATCGTCCAGGCCGAAGGCCTGTTGAGCCCCGAGCGGGTCGCCGCCATCGGCTGGCAGATCGCGGACGCGCTGGCGGCCGCGCACGCCAAGGGCGTGGTGCACGGCGACGTCACACCGGAGAACATCCTCGTCACCGACGAAGGGGTCGCGAAGCTCACCGACTTCGGCATCGCCCGCGCGCTGTGGAGCGACGCGACGCAGGACCCGACGGGCGGGGTGCCGGGCAAACCCCGCTACATCGCCCCCGAGGTGGCGCGGGGCGCCGCGGTCAGCCGCGAGTCCGACCGGTTCTCCCTCGGCGCCTCGCTGTTCGCCGCCGTCGAAGGCCATTCGCCGTACGGGGAGGCCGGCAGCCCGATGGCGTACATCGGGCGGGCGCTCGAAGGGCACATCGAGGCGCCGAGCAGGGCGGACGGGCTCACCGAACCGCTGACGGCGTTGCTGCGCCGCGACCCCAAGGCACGGCCGACGGCGGTCGAGACCAGGAAGCTGCTGGAGGCGGTCGCCCCGCCGTCGGAGGAGATCCTGCGGCTGCGCGGCGGTACCGGCCGCCATGTCCCGCTGTCCCTGCCGCCGTTACCCGTCCTTCCGGCCCGGCGGCGCGTGCTGTTCGCGGCCGGTGCCGCGGTGGCTGTCGCCGCCGTGGTCACGGGTGCGCTGCTGTTCTGGCCTGGCGGCTCCGACGGGCCGGGCGGCGGCGGTTCCGGCGGCGCGGGGTCCGGGGCGGCTCCGGGCGTGGGCGCCACCGCGCATCCGCGTACGGAGCCGGTGGCCGCCGGCACCCTCGGCGAGGCGCGTACCGCCGACCCCTGCGCCCTGCTCGACACCGCGTCGCTCGACTCCTTCGGCGACACCGAACTCGACCCCGCGTACGGCAACTTCGACCGCTGCGACATCGTCGTGTCGGGGAAGGGGCAGGGGGACAAGGGCGGCGGAGCCGACGCGGAGACGGATGTCGCCGTCACCTTCATCGGCACGGAGACGGAGATAGGGCCGCATGTCCGCGCGGAGAAGTCCGGGAATCTGACCGTTGCCAGAGAACCGCTCGACGGCGACGAGTGCGACACGACCCTGGGTCTCCCTGACGGCAACTACATCCAGATCATGGCCCGGCAGACCGGCGACAGCGCACCCGATCTGTGCGCCATGGCCGAGGCCGCGACGCGGCACGCCGTCGCCGTACTGGCCAAGGGCCCTGTGCCACGGCGTCCGTTGGCGGCTGTCCCGGGCTCGCTCGCCCATGTCGACGCCTGCGGGCTGCTGAGCGCCACCGTCCTCACCCGGACCCTGCCGGGGGTCGATGTGGCCCGTCCGGACGCCGGTTTCGGCAACTGGGAGTGCCGGTGGAGCGACACCGCCGACGACAACGACGTGGACCTGCGCTTCGACCACGACGGTCCGCTGGACGCCGACGAGGGCAGGCCCACCGAACTCGCCGGCCACCAGGCGGTCGTGTCACCGGAGTTCGACGGCGACGAGAGCTGCACCGTACGGATCGTGAACCGCACCTACCAGGACATCACCGGCGAGACCAAGGTGGAGCTGGTACAGCTCACGCTCTCGGGCCCCGGCACGGTCGACAAGCTGTGCGGCGGCACGGAGCGGCTGGCGGCGGCCGCCGCTGCCGCCCTGCCGAAGGCGGCGTCATGACGGCACGCGTCGAGGGAGGCAGCAAGCTGCCCGCCACGTACGGGAGTCTGGCCCGGGGTGTGCCAGCGACGGCGCCGGGCACCGTGTTCGCGCTGGCGCTGACCGGCGGTATGCGGCTCGGTCCCGGCGAGGGGCGCGAGGTGATCTTCGGGCGTAACCGGCCCGAGGTCCATGTGTGTCTGGGGGAGGACGACTCGCTGGTCAGCCGGCACCACGGCACGCTCACCCACCGGCAGGGACAGTGGTGGGTCAGCAACCACGGCCGGGTCCCGATCCGGCTCGAAGGGGCCAGACTGCTGTTCAAGGACGAGGACCCGCTGCCGCTCGGCCCCGGCTACACCCCCTTGTTCGTGCGGGGTTCGCAGCACCGGGAGCACCTGCTGGAGGTCTTCGTGGCGGGCCCGGAAGGCGCGACGCCTGTCCCGCTGCCCGCCGACATCACCCGCCCGCCGAGGAGTTGGGTGCTCACCGACGACGAGCGGCTGGCCCTGGTCGTCCTCGGCCGCCGCTATCTGCTGCACGATCTGCGTCCGCAGCCGCTGACTTGGAAGGAGACGGCCGCCCAGCTGACGGAGCTTCAGCCGGACGCGGGCTGGAACGCCAAACGCGTGGAGCGGCTGGTGACAGCCGTGCGGATACGGCTCTCCCGCGACGGGGTGCCGTGGCTGACCCGCGAGGAGGTCGGCGAGCCGGTCGGCAACACCCTCAACGACCACCTCCTGCGGGAGCTTCTGCTCTCTACGACGCTGGTGCCGCCGGACCTGGCACTGCTGGACGGGCTTGAGCTGTGACCTGGTCCTGAGCGATGGTGACGCGCTCGTGCACGACAACGGACCGGCCGGGCACCGGGAGTTCGATCCCCTCGGCGCGGTACCGCATGTGCAGCTGCTTGATGAACTCGTGCCTGATCAGATACTGGTCACTGAACTCCAGCGCGCGCAGTATCACCGTGAAGCCGACACCGGACTCCGTGAACGTGTGGAAGCGCACGGACGGTTCGTAGTCGGCGACCCCGCCGGTCACCTCCGCCATCACCTTCGTCGCGACCTCTATGGTCACCTGCTCGACCTGGCCGAGATCGCTCCCGTACCCCACCGCCGCCTGGATGAGCAGCCCCATCTGCTGCTCGGGCCGGTGGTAGTTGGTCATGATCGTGCCCGCGAGCTTGGAGTTCGGGATGATCACCAAGTTGTCGGAGAGCTGACGCACCACGGTGTTGCGCCAGTTGATGTCGATGACATAGCCGTCCTCGCCGCTGCTCAGCTCGATGTAGTCGCCGGGCTGCACCGTCTTCGACACGAGTATGTGCACGCCGGCGAAGAGGTTGGCCAGGGTGTCCTGGAGCGCCAGCGCGACCGCGAGACCGCCCACCCCGAGGGCCGTTATCAGCGGCGCGACCGAGACGCCGAGCGTCTGGAGCAGCACCATCACACCGATCGCCAGCACGGTGAGCCGGGTGATGTTGACGAAGATCGAGGCCGATCCGGCGACGGCCGAGCGCGACAGCGTCACCGACTTCACGAGGTCGGCGATCACACCGGCGGTGGCGAAGGTGGCGGCCAGGATGACGACCGCGATCATGACCTGATTGACGCGGTGGCCGACCGTGGCGGTCAGCGGCAGCGCCGCGGCTGCGGCCGAACCGCCGATCGCGAGCGCGGCCCACGGCGCGAGCGTACGGAGCGCGGAGACGACGATGTCGTCGCCGCCCCACCGGGTGGCGCTCGCCCGCTCGCCGAGCCAGCGCAGCGCGATCCGCAGCAGCACACCGGCGGCCAGACCGATGAGGACGGCAGCGACGGCGATGGCCATGTCGTGCCAGGTGATCTCGCGGGTCACTACGCTGACTTCTCCTGGTGCTCCCGCTTCGGCGGCCTGCCGCGCGGTACGAGTGTCGGGTTCACGTTGTCGAGCACGGTGTCGCGGTCGACCACGACACGCGCGACGTCGTCGCGGCTCGGTACCTCGTACATCACATTGAGCAGGACCTCTTCGAGGATGGTCCGGGCGGCCCGCGCGCCGGTGCGGCGCAGCAGCGCCTGTTCGGCGATGGCCTCGACCGCGTCGTCGGTGAACTCCAGCTCCACACCGTCGATTTCGAAGAGCCGCTGGTACTGCTTGATGAGCGCGTTGCGCGGCTCGGTGAGGATCCGCTTCAACGCGGCGCCGTCCAGGGGCCGTACGGTCGTGATCACCGGCAACCGGCCGACGAGCTCCGGGATGAGGCCGAACTTCAGCAGGTCGGCGGGCATGACCTCGGCGAACGTGTCGCGCGCCTCCCGCTCCTCCTGGCTGCTGACGGCGCCGCCGAAGCCGATGCCCCGGTGGCTGACCCGCTGTTCGATGATCTGCTCAAGGCCGGCGAAGGCGCCGCCGACGATGAACAGCACGTTCGTCGTGTCGATCTGGATGAACTCCTGCTGCGGATGCTTCCTGCCGCCCTGCGGCGGCACGTTGGCCGTCGTGCCTTCCAGCATCTTCAGCAGCGCCTGCTGCACGCCCTCGCCCGACACGTCACGGGTGATCGAGGGGCCCTCGCTCCTGCGCGCGACCTTGTCGATCTCGTCGATGTAGATGATGCCGGTCTGGGCCTTCTCCACATCGTTGTCGGCGGCCTGGATCAGCTTCAGCAGGATGTTCTCGACGTCCTCACCGACGTACCCCGCCTCGGTCAGCGCCGTGGCGTCGGCGATGGCGAACGGTACGTCGAGCATCCGGGCGAGCGTCTGCACCAGATACGTTTTTCCGCAGCCGGTCGGGCCGAGCAGCAGGATGTTCGACTTGCCCAGCTCGATCGTGTCCTGCTTCGCCGCGTGTCGGCCGTTGGAAGCGGCCAGCGAACGCAGCCGCTTGTAGTGGTTGTAGACCGCGACGGCGAGTGCCTTCTTGGCGCTGTCCTGGCCGATGACGTACTGACCGAGGAACTCATGGATCTCCATGGGCTTCGGGGTCTCGTGCGGCCCCGCGCCCTCGCCGTCCCGGTCGCCGCCCGCGAGCGCGTCCGGCTCCTCCTCGATCAGTTCGTTGCAGAGCCCGACGCATTCGTCGCAGATGCACAACGGGCTGGGGCCCGCGATCAGTTTCTTGACCTGCTTCTGGCTCTTCCCGCAGAACGTGCACTTCAGCAGGTCGCCGCCGTCACCGATACGTGCCACTCGGAAACGTCTCCTCAACGGTTGTGCGGACCGCGAGGGTCCGGACGGCTCTGAATGCTCAGAACATATGACGTTACCATCTGGAGGATGACGGGCGGATCGATTGGTGAGTGTGAGGGTGATGGGTCGGCTCAGCAGGGCGGAGCTGCAGGAGCGCAACAGGGCCAGGGTACTGGCAGCCGCCGAGGGGGAGTTCGCCGACAGCGGCTTTCGTGACGCCAAGGTGGACCGTATCGCGGAACGGGCCGGTCTGACCCGTGGCGCCGTGTACTCCAACTTCCCCGGCAAGCGCGGGCTGTACTTCGCCGTGCTCGCGGAGCGGGCCGAGCGTACCGAACGCGCACCCGCGGCGCCACGGCCCGAACCCGGCCGCACCCTCGGCGAGGCGCTCGGCGCGCTCGCCCGCGCCTGGGTGGCGCGGCTGC
>NZ_JTIY01000001.1:2085591-2091187 GCF_000818175.1 Streptomyces sp. AcH 505 | reverse complement strand
GCCCGCGCCTGGGTGGCGCGGCTGCCGCTCGCCGACACGGACGAGCAGCACGGCGCGGCCAGACTCGGTGTGTACGTGGTGCCCGAAGTCCTCGCCGAGGAGCGGATACGGCGGCCGTACGCGCAACTGATGAAGCTCGACGCGCTGCTGCTCGGGCTCGCTCTTGAGCGGCTGGGGTCGGCGCCGGTGTCCGGGGCCGGGGCCGGGTCCGGGTCCGGGGTTACGTCCACAGGGGGGAGCTTGGTTCGGGTCGCCGAGGCCGTCCTGACCGTGCTGCACGGCGCGAGCCAACTGGCCGCCGCGGCGCCGGGTTTCGTCGAGCCGTTCAATGTCGTGCGCGCCTGTGGCCAGTTGGCGGGTCTCGTCCTCCAGGAGCGCTACGCACCCACGCATGTGATCACCCGCGCGCTGCCCGCCGACGAGCCGTGGTCGCCGCCGCAGGGCGCGGTGGACGCGGTACGGGACGCGCCGGCGCGGCTCGGCGGCGACGGGGTGGTGGCCGTGCTCGGGCTGCACCGGATCGAGTCCGTCGAGGACGCCGTACGGGCGGCCCGGCCGGGCACGACCGTGACCGCCGTGCTGGTCACCGGCAGTCCCGACGAACTCGCCCCGCTGGCCCGGCTGGCCGTCGCCGACCTGTGCGGCTGCTTGCGCCGGGCGTTCCCGACGGCCGCCTGGCCGCGGTTGCAGGTGGTGGTCGACCCGTCGGGGGTGGTGGCGGCTGCGGCCGGTGTGCCTGCCGTGAGCGAGGAGACCGAGGTCGCGATACGGGTCGAGGCGGGCCGGATCGTGAGCCGGGCGGACGGGCGCGGCGCGTGCCACGCGGCTGCGGGCGGGGCTGTCCTGACGGATGATCAGGGAGCGCGGGAAGTAGTGGTGCAGGACTCGCGGGTTCAGGAGACCCGGGTTCACGACTCGCGGGTTCAGGATTCGCGGGTTCAGAAGACGCTGATCCAGGACGCGGGAGCCAAGGACGCTGGGGCTCAGGAGACGCGCGTGATGGGCGGCAGCCTGTAGGACCCGGTGACCACGGCGTCGCGCGGCTCGTACATCCGCAGGACGGGCCGGAACCGACCGGGCGGTGTGGGCAGCCAGTTGGCCGCCTCCGTCTCGTCCGCCGGGCGCTCGCTGCTCAGACGCAGCGTCAGCGACCCGTCGGAGGCGCGGACCAGGCCGGGAGTGCGGTCGCCGATCGAGTAGCGGTCCGCCGCGTTGTCGACCAGGTGGTACTCGGGAAGGTCGTACATGGTCACGGACCAGAACGCGTCGACGGGCGGCGCCTTCTCGAAGCGCAGCGTGTACGAACTGCCGCCGTCCAGCGGCTCGCCCGCCGCGTCGTTCCAGGTCATCGCGTACGCCGCCTCGTACCCGTGGTTGCCCCACAGCCCGGCGCGCGCGGCTGCCGCCCGCATGACCCGGGCCCTGGCCCGGTCCTCGACGATCCAGGCGGGGTCGGTGACGGTGCCGATCTCGAAGAAGTCGGCGTTGTAGTCGAAGGCGTGGTACGCCAGTTTCCAGCCGTTGTCCTCCGGGCTCATGCCGTGCGTGGTGGCCAGTTCCACCTTCTCCTTGCCGTCGGCGAACCCGGCCCGCAGCGCCTCCGCCAGTTCCGGATCGGGCGAGGTGTACGGACTGACGGCCTTCAGCAGCCCGAGCGGCGCGAACGTGCCCTGGAAGTCGATGTCGGCGGGGGCGGGCGGGAAGGCCGCCATCCGTACCCGCAGCTTCTCGAAGAACATCAGGCCGCCGTCGATGACGTCGACCACGCCGACGTCGGCGACCGGCAGCCCCTCGGCCTCGCCGGGCGTGCCGTACGGTTCGAGCGCCGTGGCGTCCTGGAGCGCGCGTACGGCGGCGATGTCCGCCTCGCCCGCGCACGCCCAGCGCGCGACGATCGAGGCGACGGTGGTGGGGAACGCGATCCGGGTCGCGCCCTGGGGCACCTTCCCCGACCAGCCGGGCGGTGTGCACAGGAAGCGGCCGGGGCGGGTGCCGGTGGCGCGGCGGCCCACGTACGCGAAGTTGTTGGTCCAGGCGTCCACGAACTGCATCACGTAGTAACGCCCGCCGGTGCCGGGCACGGTGAGCAGCAGCGGGCCCGCGCTGAGGTCGATCTGCGCCATCGAGTAGACGGTGTCGTTGTTGACGCTGACGAAGGTGTCGTCGGGGCCCGCGAGTTTCGTCGCGTGGCTGAAGGTGTTGAACGGGGCTGGGGCGACCGCGTTCATGCCCTTGCGAGTGAACCGGTCGACCTCGTCGAGGTTGAACACCATGGGATAGCCGTAGACGTACGCGTCACTGGCCAGCGCCTGCAGATCGCTCATCCTGATCGCCTCTTCCCGGCCGCAGGCTGACGGCCTCGGACATCTTCGGACATTCCCAATCCACGCTCTCATGACCCCGTCCGACCTGCCTGTTCTCCAGGTTGTCCACAGGCTGGGCGCGGGGTCGGGGGTGGCCGGTAAAGTCGGGTTCGTTGTCGTGTGCAGCCAACGGGGGCATTGCGGGCGACGCGGGCAATCGGGGGAGGCTGCCATGCCGGTCGGCATGACGACAGTGCGGGGGGCGGGGCGGGGGAGTGTGCCGCGTCCGGTGGAGGTCGTGGCGTGTCCGGTAGGTCGGCGAGCGGTGCCGCGTCCGGTGGTGGTCGTGGCGTGTGTGCTCCTGGCGGCGCTGGCGCTGCTGGCCGGTGGTTCCACGGCGTCGGCGGCGGGGGGTGACGACGGCGGCACCCAGTCGGCGAGGCTCGCCGAGCTGCTGCGCCACAACCCCGTCTACGTCAGCGATCAGCTGCCCCGCGAGGTGCCGCGCTCCACGGCCCCCGCGTACGCGAAGCTCGCGAAGCGCACCGGCGTCCCCACGTACGTACTCGTCCTGCCGGACGCGAGCAGCGGCGGGTCGCTGCTCGGCGCCGTCCATGACCGGCTCGGCAAGGACGGGCTGTATGTCCTGGTCGGCACGACGGGCGTCACGGACGCGCGGGCCTTCGGTGTACGGGCCCCGGCCGCCGACGCGGCGACCGTCGCGCTGTACGCCTTGCCGTACGACGCGGGAGCGCTGCGCTCGTTCCAGGAGTTCGTCGGCGCCGTGGCGCAGGGCCCGGAGCGGGCGGCGCAGCGTGCCGACTCCCTGCGTGACGCGCATGCGGGGGACGGCAAGGCGGAGGTCGAAGACCTCTACATCGACCGGACCGACCGTGAGAACCAGTCGTTCCTCACCGGGATGCTGCTCCTGGGTGTGCCGCTGCTGGTGCTGCTGACCGGTCCTTATGTACGGCGATGGCGGCATCGCCGTACGCAGGGGACGGACGGGAAGGGTGTTTCCCGTGCGAAGGCTGCTCCCGGTGGGCCGCGGGCCGCGCCGAAGGGCCTGTCCCTCACAAAGGCTGCTTCCGGCGCGAAGGGCCGTTCCCTCACGAAGGGCGTTTCCCGGGCGCCACGGGCCCGGCCGAACATCATCGAGCTGGTCGTCGCCGGCGTCCTGGCGGCTCTGATCGGCTTCGGCGCGCCCCAGGTATTCGACCAGACCATCGACAGCGCCACGGTCACGCCCACGCGCGCCGACCTGACGGCGCGGCTGGACCGGGTGGCCGCCGGGCTGCGGCAGGACCCGGTCTACACCGATCTGGAGAGCCCGCAGCTCCTGGACCCGGCGAGCCGCAAGCGGCTGGAGGCCGAGATCAAGGCGTTCACGCCCGGTCCCGTCTACGTCGCCGTCGTACCGCAGCTCACGGACGACGAGTCCGGCGGCGACCCGTACGCGTTCGCGGCGGCCCTGCACCGCCGGCTCGGCAAGGACGGTGCCTATGTCGTCGCCGACCCGCTGAACGGCGACATCGACCTGGTCAACTACGGCCTTCCGCTGGACCCGGACCGGCTCGGTTACCAGCTGCCGGACGACATCCGGCACGAGGACTTCGACCATCCCGCCGACGACCACCGTCTCGCGCAGCGGCTCGACAAACTGATGACGTTCCTCGGCGGCATTCCGCGTTCGGACGCCTCGGACACCGACACCCTGGGCAGCGGTACGGACGCCACGCCGGACCCGCTCTACGACAACGCCCTGCCGGCGCTGTACACCGGTGACTTCTGGCCGGGGCTGATGATCGGCGCGTTCGGTGCGGCCCTGCTGTTCGGCCTCATCACCTCCGGTCTGGGCATCGCGCGCCTGGTGGAGGTGCGGCGGCGCGAGCGCGGGACGGCTTCCCCGGGGAAGCCCACAACGGCCTTCGACGCCCCGGCGGCGCCGTCGCTCGCGTATCTGCGGCGGACGGCCCAGCGGGAACTGACCACGCTGGGGACCGAATTCGCGGTGGAGTCGGCCGACGCCGCGGTGCAGGCGCAGGTCTGGGACTGCTTCGACGCCGCGATGCTGCTGACCGACGGCGATCCGGACGGTTTCGTCGACAAGGATGTGCCGGCCGCCGACATGGCCGCAGCGATAGCGCTGGCCAGGACGGCTCTCGCGATGCTCAGGACCCAACAGACCTATGCGCACTGCTGTGAACGCAACCCGATGCACGGACCGGCCGGCCGGGGCGGACCGGCTGCCCGGGGATCGGCTGCCCGGGGCGGTTCTGCCGCTCGGGGAGGCAGGCGCCGTACGCCACGGCCATGGCTGTGCGAGGCATGCCGGACGGCCGTCGGCGGAGTCGAGCCCCCGGGCCTGACCCTGCCGAAGGGCGGCGGCCGGATCCCGTACGCGCAGGCTTCCGGCGCGCTGCCGGCGGCCCGCGACGGGATACCCCAGCTCATCGTCAAGGTAAGGGAGTACGCCAGTGTCCAGTGACCGCAAACCGCTGCTCGCGGCGCTCCTCACAGCGCTCGCACTGCTCGCGCTGACCGTGCTCGGCGCGTTCCCCGCCACGGCAGCCGCTGCGACGGCCGCCGCCCCCAGCCCGGGACAGAAGATCGCCGACGCGCTGCGGGTGTCGCCCGTGTACGTGGACCCGGCGTACGCGGGCGCCGTACCACCCCAGCGGCAGAAGGAGCTGGTGGCCCGGATCGGCCGGACGGGGCTGCCGATCAAGGCCGCGCTGGTACCGCTGGTGAAGGGCGACGCCTTCGGCGGCGATCCGCAGATCCTGGCCGACATCATCCATGAGCAGCTCGGACATGGTGATCTCGTCCTGATCACCATGTCCGACTACACGGACTCGCTGTCCGGACACGAGTGGCCCTCCGACACCCATCAGGCGCGGGACGCGGTCAGCGCCGTCGAGTTCATGGACTCGATGAAGGACGCCGGGCTCGCGGACCGCGTCGACAAGGCCGTCGATCTGATAGCCGAGGGGGACGGCTCGGCCGTGTACGACCGGGAGACCGCCGACCTGGGCGGCGGCGGCGCGTCGTCGGACGGGGACAAGCCCGCGTCGTCGGACGGCGGCGGGGTGTGGCTGCCGGTCACGATCGGGCTCGTCGCGCTCGTGCTGTGCGCGGGCGGCGCGCTGTATCTCGTACGGCGCCGTCGGGGCCGGGCACACGGCTCGCCGTTCGCGTTCCCGCAGGCGGTGTTCGCCGCGGCCCGCGCGGCCGACGAGGGCGAGCTGCGGCGCCGCGCCGACGCGGAGGTGCTCGCGCTCGGTGAGGCGGTG
>NZ_JTIY01000001.1:2083225-2085525 GCF_000818175.1 Streptomyces sp. AcH 505 | reverse complement strand
GTGCGGCGCCTGCCTCCAGGCGGTGCGCGCCAAGCGGGCCCCCGAGGTGCTGACCGACAAACGCGCCGACGGCGTCCGGGTGCCGTACTTCGAGCTGCCGCCCGGCGACAGCGTCTGGGCGGCGACCGGTTACGGCTCGCTGGAGCCGGCCGGCAGCCCGGACGGCATGGCCGAGCGCGTGACGCGCGGCGACTTCACACGCAGCCGCCGGAGCTGACCGGAGGCGGAGGAGGCCGCGCCGAAATAGAGTGAATGTGGCATTCGTGTCATCTTCGTATGTTCCAGGCTCTTCCCTCAGATGATGTACATCGGAGTGATGCATGACTCGGCGGCGTCCCTCCCATGCGGTGAGCGCGGACGATCTGCTGAGCACCCTCGGGCGGCTGACCGCCCAGGCCCGCGAGGGCGCCGAGCTTCAGCAGGCCAGGGTGGAGCTGGCCGTCGCGCTGCAACGCAAGATGCTGCCGGCCGCGCTGCCCGCCGTACCGGGACTGCGGGTGGCCGCCCGCTACGTACCCGCGAGGGACGGTCTGGACATCGGCGGCGACTGGTACGACGGCTTCCCGCTCTCCGACGGCACGCTCGGCTACTCGATCGGCGACGTGCAGGGCCACGACGTGGACGCGGCCGCGTTCATGGGCCAGATCAGGATCGGACTGCGGGCGGTCGCCAACACGGCGACCGACCCCGGCGAGGTGCTGCGCCGCGCCAACGACCTGCTGCTCTCGATGGACTCCGCCCTCTTCGCCACCTGCAGCTTCGTCTGCTTCGACCCGGTCGCGTGGGAGCTGCGCACCGCACGCGCGGGACATGTGGCGGCGGTCTGGGCCACCGTCGACGGCCGGTACGGCTTCGCGGAGGACGAGGGCGGGCTGCCGCTGGGCATCCAGCCCGGCGAGAGCTACCCGGTGACCCGGCACCGACTGACGCGGGCCGGCGCGTACGTGCTGCTCACGGACGGCGTGATCGAGGGCCCCACCTTCCCGCTCGACCAGGGCCTCGACCAGGTGGCCCGGCTGGTCAGGGAGGGCGCGGACGCCGAGCCCGGCGAGCTGGCAGCCGAGGTGCTGAAGGTGGCCGAGCTGACCGGGCACTCGGACGACGCGGCCGTACTGGTCCTGCGCCACGACGCGGCGCCGCCTCCGTAGCGCGTGTCACGGCCGGGCCTGAGCCGGTGACGTTGTCTGATGACTGCTGTGGTGCGTACCCAGGAACTCCGACGCCTTGCTGTGACCGCTCTGGGGATCGTCGTCGTCGCTGCCGCCTACTACGGGGCGGGACGCCTCGGTCTGATCAAGCGGCTCTACATCGACGGCGCCACCTGCACGCCACTCTGGCCACCCACCGGTGTCGCCCTGGCCGCGCTGCTCTTCATGGGACTGCGGATCTGGCCGGGCATCGCGCTCGGCGCGCTCGGCACCGTACTGACCCTCGGCCCGCTGGGATGGTCGAGCTTCGTGATCCTCGCGGGGAACACCCTCGCCCCGGTCTGCGCGTACCTCGTACTCCGGCGGCTCGGCTTCCAGCTGGAGCTGGAACGGCTGCGGGACGGCTTCAGCCTGGTCGTCGTCGGCGCGCTCGCCGGAATGCTGATCAGTCCCACGGTGGGCACCGCCGTGCTGGTGGTCGACGGGACGCTGCCGGAGTACGGCTTCTGGCCGGTCTGGACGGCGTGGTGGACCGGCGACGCCATGGGGGTGCTGGTGGTCACCCCGCTGTTCCTGCTCATCCGCAAGGCGTGGCTGGCCCGTGCCGCGCGGGGTCCTGGCGACGGCCGGCCGTTCCGTGACACGTACCGCACGATGGAGGTGGCGGCGCTGGTGGTGGCCGTCCTCGTCGTCGTACCGCTGGTCACGCACAGCACCGTGCCGCTGCTCTTCCTGGTCTTCCCCGTCCTGATCTGGGCGGCCCTGCGCTTCCAGCTCGCGGGGGCCGTGCCGATCGCGCTGTTCATCTCCGTGCTGACTATCGTGGCGGCGACGGACGGCACAGGCCCCTTCGTCCACCACAGCCTGACCGGGACGATGATCGCGCTTCAGGCGCTCAACGGATCGGTCGCGCTGACCGCACTGCTGCTCGCGGCGATCGTGACGGAGCAGCGCAACGTGCACCGGAAGATCGAGCAGGTGTGTGTGGACCTGGCCGAGGTGGTGGAGAACCTCGCGCCGGGAAAGGCGGCGCAACACTGGCCGCCGGGGGAGCTGGGCGCAGGCGGCCCGGGCGACTGACCCCCCTGGAGTTCGTACGCCGCCCCGCGCGCCGGGTCGGCGCGGGGCGGGGCGGGCAGCGGCTGACCGCGG
>NZ_JTIY01000001.1:2073137-2083127 GCF_000818175.1 Streptomyces sp. AcH 505 | reverse complement strand
CGGCGCGGGGCGGGGCGGGCAGCGGCTGACCGCGGCGGCTGACATCGCCGTACGGTGGAGGTATGGCCTCGCAACGGATGAACAAGTCGCCCGCCGTGGCGCAGGCGGAGACGGCCCTGCGCTCCCTGGGCGTGCGCGCCGCGTTCAACCAGCGGCCCGTGGGGCGCGGCCGGTGGTTCGCCGACTGGGCGGGCAAGCTGGCCGACTCCGACGTGTATGTGGCGTTCACCGGCAAGTCGCCGGACGCACGCAAGGTGCGGCTGCTGCTCGACGACTGGATCTTCGACGACGTCATCGACGACCACGCGGGCAAGGTGCTCCAAGGGATCTTCTCCGCGGGGGCGACCGGGGTGACCGAGGCGACCCTCAGGACCAGACGCTCCCTGCTGCTCATCCCGGTCCAGGTGCTGAAGGTGTCCGTGGGGATGAAGCGCTACACCGCCACGCGGAAGCTCCCGTCGGAGGACGAACTGGCGCCCTGGGAGCGGGCGTTGACGGCCGACTGAGGCACCCCCCAGCTGTGATTCGGACAGGTGTGCGGCGGATGAATATGCCGGGATCACGGTGTGTTCGCCTGCGGCTACCGGCACGCTGCTGCATGTCGATCCGAGTGCGGTGACAGCCGGGGGAGCACGTGTGGCCGGAGAACGGAGAAGTGTCCCGCACCACGTCGCGTGCGTGATGGACGGGAACGGCCGGTGGGCGGCGCTGCGGTCCCAGCCGCGTACGTCAGGTCACCGGGCGGCCGAGACCACGGTGATCGACGTCATCGAGGCGGCGCGCACGGCGGGGGTGCGGTGGCTGAGCCTGTACGCGTTCTCCACCGAGAACTGGCGACGGCCCACCGACGAGGTCGACTTCCTCATGCGGCTCGTACGCCGCGTCGTACGCAAACACGCCACGCTGCTGCACGCGCGCGGCATCCGCTGCCGGTTCCTCGGTGTGGCCGACCCGAGGATCCCCGCGCCGCTGGCCCAGGACTTCGCCGATCTGATGACGCTGACCAGCGGAAATCGTGGCATGACGCTGACGGTGGCATTCGATCACGGCGGGCGCGGGGACATCGTCGAGGCGGCCAGATCCCTCATCCGGAGCGGGGTGCGGGCCGACGCCGTGGACGAGCGGCACTTCGCGGCTCATCTGCCCTTCCCCGACACCCCGGACGTCGATCTCGTCATCCGGACCTCGGGTGAACAGCGGATCTCCAACTTCATGCTCTGGCAGGTGGCTTACGCCGAGTGGATCTTCCCGCCGGTGCTCTGGCCCGACTTCCGCGGGCCGCACTTCCTGGAGTGCCTGCACACCTATCAGCAACGCAACCGCCGCTTCGGCGGCGTGCCGCCGCAAGTGATCGGAGAACACCACCCGTGACGAAGAAGACCAAGCCCAAGGCGAACCCCCACCCCGACGCGACCCCCGGCCCCCCGCCCCCGCCCGCGACTCCGGCGGTGGAGATCGGCTCGCTCTTCGGCGCGGACTCCCAGTTCCACCGGTTCTTCAACGACCCGCGCTGGGCGCTCGCGATGCTCAGAGCCACGGTGCTGGAGGCGGCCCACCCGCAGATCGGTGCGGCGCTGCTCGACAACTCGACGTTCGTCGCCCACCCGTGGCGCCGGCTGCGTAACACGCTCGTCAGTCTGCAGCGCATGTTCGGGACCGACGACGCGGTCAGGGAAAGGGAAGCGGCCCGGCTCAACCGGCTGCACGCCCGGCTGAGTGGCGCCGACGTGCAGAACCGGCCGTACGACGCGATGGACCCCGAGGTGCGCGCCTGGGTCGTCGCGACGCTCTTCGAAAGCTCCGTCACCATGTGCCGGCTGAGCGGACAGCCGCTCGACCAGGACACCATGGAGCAGCTCTACGCCGAATTCCGCGCGTTCCTGGCGGCCTTGGGCAGCGACGCGGGCCATCTGCCGCCCACGGTGCCCGAGTTCTGGGTGTACTACGACCGCATGGTGGAGGAGGAGTTGGAGAACACGGAGGCGCTGCGCATCATCCTCTACCGGCTCTTCGACCATCTCCCGGCGCCGCCCCTGCTGGACGGCCTGCCGACCGTATGGGCCGCGAGCCGGGCGCTCGCCGGACCGGTGATCGGCACGATCACCGTCGCGTCCCTCCCGGAGCCCTTCCGCCGCCGGGCGGGCCTGCCCGAAGTCCCCGGCGCCCAGACCCTGATGCAGAGCATCTACCTGACGGCAGGCCTGGCGCGCTTCCTGCCCGACAACTGGCTCAAGACCGAGAGCCTCACCAACTTGCTCTACCTGACCCCGGATCCGTCCCCGGACGGCGACTCCCACGCCGCGACGCTGACCGCGCTGCGCGGCCGGATGAAGCGGGCAGGCGCACTGTTCCGGCTGGTCACGCCCTTTCCCGCGCAACGCGAGCCCGCCGAGGGAACAACGCCCCTGCGCAGCGCGGGGGACTTCTTCACCGCGGTGCTGGACCAGACGGGGGACGGCTATCTCGACTGGCCCGACCTCGCCGCCATGGCCCGCGAGTTGGCCTCCCGCCTCGATCTGGACGAACCGGAGGAGACCAAGCTCTACAACGCGTACGCGGCATGGTGGCGAGAGCTCCAGGCGGCCCTGGACATCGACGGCGACGGCCGCGTCAGCAAGGACGAGTACGCCGCCGCCGTCCCGTCCCTGGCGGGCCCCGCGCTGATCAGGGTCGCCGAGGTGCTCTTCGACGTAACAGACGCGGACGGCAACGACTTCATCGACGCGGAGGAGTACCGCGCGCTGTTCCGTACCGCCTTCCGCCGCACACTGCCCGGCGCCGAAGCCCGCTACTCCCGCAGCGAGTTCGTGCAGGACTTCCTCTCCTTCATGTCCGGCCGCCGCTCCTCGACGGCATTCGACCCACTGCTCGCGGGCGCGTGAACACGTCGCGGCGGATTCCCCCTTTCAGGGGAACAGCGACGCGTGCCGGAATGCCCGCCGGCCAGGTGGACAGCCATTACGGGCGCCGGGGACCCGGCGCGGAAAAGGGGTCGGAATCATGCGCACAGAGGCCATCCAGCGGGTCGCACTGATCTTTTCACTGTTCGACGCGAACGGGAACGGAGTTCTCGACGCAGAGGACTTCACACTGATGACCGACAACGTCATCGCCGCGGCACCCCGCTCCGACGGACGGGCCAAGGAAGCGATCCGCGCGGCCTTCGCCCGCTACTGGACGACCCTGCTCACCGAACTGGACGCCAACGGGGACGGCGAGATCAGCTTCGAGGAATTCACCGCCTGCGTCCTGTCCCCGGAGCGGTTCGAGCCGACGATCGCGCAATTCGCCAAGGCCCTCTCCACCCTGGGAGACCCGGACGGCACCGGCTTCGTCGAACGCCCCCTGTTCATCGACCTGATGACGGCGATCGGCTTCCAACGCCCCAACATCGACGCCCTCTTCGACGCATTCGACCCAACCCCCGACGACCGCGTCGCGGTCCAGACGTGGGACGAGGCAATCAGGGACTACTACGCCCCGGACAAGGCCGGCATCCCGGCAGACCACCTGATCACAAAAACGGCGGCCTGACCGTCCGAAGAAACCCCGGTCCCGCGCCGCGAACCAGCGACGCGGGACCGAGGCGGCTCGGCGCACGCACCAACCCGCTGTATGCTCAGCCCCCTTTCAGGGGGGCGGATGTCAGACGTAAGACAACGCGGTTGCACACGCTGCGAGCGACAGTTGACCTCGGCCGAACTGCGCGAGGCTCAGAAGGCGACGAGCCCGCAGCGTGAACTGGAACCGCTCTGCACGACCTGCCTCTACCGAAGGCGACTCAACAACAGACGGCGCGCCGGGGTCGTTCTCCTGCTGTTCTTGGCTCTCATCTGGTGGATCGTGCACGACGCCGACACCAAAGGGAACCTCGACCCCGAATGCACACCGGAGTCCTACGCCGTCCAACCCTGCTGATCGACGCCTACAAGACCGTCGCACCGATCAGCCGGCGGCGGGGCCCGATCGCAGCGTCAGCAGGGTGATCTCGCTCGGGGCGAAGACCCGGAAGGGCGGGCCCCAGAAGCCGGTGCCGCGGCTGGTGTAGAGCTGGGTCCGCTCGCCGTGTCGGCTCAGGCCGTGGACCACCGGCTGGTCGATCCGGACGAGGAAGTTGAACGGCCAGATCTGGCCGCCGTGGGTGTGTCCGGAGACCTGGAGGTCGATGCCGCCGGCGGCGGCCTGGGCGACGTACTTCGGCTGGTGGGCGACGAGCAGGACCGGGAGGTCCGGGTCTGCCTCCGCCAGCGCGCCGGCCAGGTTCGCGCGGTGCCCGGCGAGGCCGGAGGACTCCGCCGTCACGTCGTCCACGCCCGCGAGGACCAGGGAGTCGCCGCCGCGCTCCACGACGACATGGCGGTTGTGGAGCGGTTCCCAGCCCAGTTCGGCCATGCGGTCCAGCCAGCCTTGGGCCTCGCCGAAGTACTCGTGGTTGCCCGTGACGTAGACCTTCGCCAGCCGCGACCGGATGGTCCCGAGCGGCGCGGACTGCTCCCGGCGCTGTACGGGAGTGCCGTCGGCGATGTCGCCGGCGTGGACCACGACGTCCGCGTCGAGCGCGTTGACGGCCTCGGTGACGCGCTGCGACCAGCGGGCCCGGTCGATCGGCCCGTAGTGGGTGTCGGCGAGCACGACGACCTGAGTCCCGTCCAGACCGCCGCCGAGCCGGGGCACGTGGACGTCCAGCCGCTTCACCCGGGGGACGCGCATGGCTTCGTAATGCCCCCAGGCCAGCAGCCCGGCGGAGACCACAGCGACGGCCACGGCGACGATCCTGGCCCGGTCGGGTCCGCCGTCTCCGCCGACACCGAGCCCGATCAGCACGAGATGCACCAGCCCGCCCAGCAGCGACCAGGTGAACAGCACCCAGACCATCCCGAGGGTGCTGTCCGCGAAGCGAGCCGCCCGGTCGGCCCTCCGGCCTCCATGGCCCGCGACCATGAGGAACGGGAAGGAGACCAGCCATGCGGCGAAGACGACCGTGCCGGCCAGGAAGACCGGGAACGGCCAGTCGACCCCGGAGGCGAACAGCGTCCACCAGGGCACGAAGAACAACAGCCCGAGGACGAGAAAGACAACGACCCCGCCCAGCCGCCGCCGCACAGACCGCCGAGGACGCGGACTGCCGCCCTCGTCCGGCCGAACGTCCGTCTCCACCCGGGTGGATTCGCTGTCTGCCACTGCCTCGCCCCTCACATCCGCCGTCCCCGCGTCAGTCCCCATCATCCGCCCCCGGGTGGCCCCGTGGAATCGTCCGGCTCCGTGACCGAACCCGGCGGGCGTCTGCCGCCCTCAGCTCATGAGCGAGTGGAGCAGGCGTAGTACGGCACTGACCAGGGCGTTGGCCGCGCCGGTGGCCAGCGCGAGGGCGAAATGCCGGGAAGTGCGGCTCCACAGTGCGCCAGCGGTTGAGGGGACTTGCCGCTCCTGTGGCGTTGTGGGTGTGACGTCCATGACGTTCTCCATCTCCTTGGTGCCGGTTGGGATGCCGATGGAGCAGCATCCGGAGGGTTTCCGGCGACCGGCCGTCCAGGAGCAGGGCCGTCGCTAGCCTGGCCAGGACGGGCGCGGCGGGTATTCCGGAGGAATCCGGATCCGGATCCGGTCCCGGGGCAGAACCGAGCCGGGACCGGAGCACAGGCCGGAGGGCGGTACAGGGGTGGGACGTGAGATCGAGCGGTTCTTCGCCGAGCTGAGGAAGGCGTACGAGGCTGCCGGTGAACCGACGCTGGATGCGATGCAGCGTCTGGGGGGCGGCCGGTCAACGACAGCCCCGGTGCTGGGGAGTTCGAGCCTCAGTGAGTGGCTGGGCGGTGTCTCGGTGCCTGCGAAGGCGAGCGAACGCTTCCTCCTGGACCTGGTCGCCTACCTTCATCAGCGGGCCGCGCTCCCGGAGAGCGGGCGTTCCGGCGTCCCCGTGCGCGTCCACGCCGACAGGGCGCTATGGCTGAGCATGGTGCGTGCCGCACGTAAGGAGCGGGCGGCGGAACGGCCTGGTGGCCGGCCGCGAGCCCGCGAACGAGAAGTACGGCCGGTGTCCGGGCCGGTAACCCTGCCGCCACCGCCCGACGACTTCGCGGGCCGCACCGCCGAACTCGACGAAGTTCTGCGCTGTTTGGACCCGGAAGCCGACGGTTCCGCGACCGCGACCGCGACCGCGGTTGTCGTCTCGGCGGTGGCGGGGATGGGCGGGATCGGCAAGACCGCACTCGCCCTGCACGCGGCCCATCAGGCACACGGGCGCGGGTGGTTTCCGGGAGGGGCCGTCTTCGCGGACCTGCGCGGGTACAGCGCGCAGGACCCCGTGGGCGCGGGCGCTGTCGCGGACAGGCTGCTGCGAGCCATGGGCATACCGGCGCGACAGTTACCCGGCACGGACGACGGCTCGGTGGATGCCTGGCAACGCCTGTTGCATTCCTTGGCAGTTGAGGGAACCTCACTGTTGGTGGTGCTGGACAACGTCCGTGATCTGGGCCAGGTCGGCGCGCTGCTGCCCAGGTCCCCGCACCGGGCCCTGGTCACCTCACGGCAGGCGTTGTCGTCGCTGCCCGCCCACCGCGTGAGCCTCGCACCGCTGCCACCGGACGAGGCGGTGGCCGTACTGAACACGGCGCTGCGGGCCGGGGAGACCGACGACGTACGCTGCGCCGCCGACCCGGTCGGAGCTCTGGACCTGGCCGAGCTGTGCGGCCGACTGCCGCTCGCGTTGCGCATCACGGCCGCGCTGCTGCGGGCGGACTCCGAGCGGCCGTTGGCGGCTCACGCCGCAGACTTGCGCGAGGTCCGCAGCCGACTGGACGCGCTGGAACTCGACGAGGAAGACGCCGAGGGCCGGCCGCTGGCGGTCCGGGCCAGCCTCGACCTGTCCTACCGGCACCTGACGGCGGAGTCGGCCCGCGCCCTGCGTCTGCTCGCCACCACCCCGGGCCCGGACGTCTCAACGGCCAGTGCTGCCGCCGTTCTTGACCTCCCCCGGCCTGATGCCCGCCGTCATCTCGCCGGCCTGGCGCGCCATCATCTGCTCACCCGTGCCGACTTGAGTAACGCGGGTGCGAACGCCGTGCTGTCGCCTGAAGATGCCGAACGGTGGTCTCTGCACGACCTGGTACGGCTCTACGGGGCCGAGCAGGCCGACCGGCACCCACCCGAGGTCGCCGCTGCGGCGGGGAGACTCGACGTACGTTTCACGGAGTTGACCGCAGCCGCACGCAACTGTCTGGGCAGCACAGCGATCCCAGTTCCGGCTGCTCATGAATTCGGCAGCGCCACACAGGCGCTGGCCTGGCTCGATGCCGAACGGGCCAATCTCGTCGCCCTGGTCGCCGCCGCCCGGCAAGCCGGCCGCTGGCGGTCGGCTCTCACCGTCACTTCCAACCTTCACCACTATCTGGAGGAGGGCTGGTACGGCGCCGACGCCTATCAGTGCGGCACGCACGCGGTGGAAGCAGCGAGACATCTGACGCCGGCTGATCTGGCGGCCGCGCTTTCCTTCGTCGGCAACGCCTGCCGCCTGACCGGCCGTCTGGACGAGGGAGTTGAACGGCTGACCGAAGCCGTGGGCGTGGCAGGGAACGCCGGTCGTCCGGGTGCGCTCAGCTCGGCGCTCCACAACCTCGGCCTGGTCCACGCTCGGCGCGGTGACTGGGCCAGCGCCGAACATGTCCACCGCCTGGACGTGGAACTCTCGCGGAGCTGCGGCGACCGGCGGGGCGAAGCCATGGCACTGGTCGCTCTCGCGGATACCCACCGCGCGAGCGGCGCCCCCCAGGACGCCGTCTCGGCTACGGTCCGAGCCGCACACCTGGTCCACGAAACGGCCGACGTGCACGGCAGCGCCATGGTGGCGCTGAGCCATGCACAGACCCTGCTGTACGACGGCCGCACACCAATAGCCGCGCTGACTCTCCTGGCCTGCGCAGTCCGCGACTTCCGGACAACGGGCTCGCAGGCGAAAGTAGCGGTCGCCTCCATCAAGCTCGGCGCTGCCTACGGGGCGCGGTGCATGGTGTGCCACGGCTCGGATGCCGTCCGATGGACCCGGGAAGGACTCGCACTCGCCGAAGCGGGCACAGACCAGGCACTCACCGCCCAGGCTCTGCACCAACTCGGCAGCTTCCTCGCACACACAGGTGATCGCGCGGGCGCCCGCCCGGTACTGGAACGAGCCGTGGCCGCCTGTACCGCGGTCGGCGACATCGAACGCACACGGGCGGCCCGCTCGACCCTGTCCCACCTGGGCAAGCCCAAAAAACCGTTGATCTGCGACGAGACGCCCCCGCCGGGTCCCGGCGAGCAGTTCGACGTCGCTGAAGCCATCGAAACCATCGCCGGAGGCGCCCCCAAAAACCTCTGCCTCGTCGCTGACCCAGTCTGGCGCGCCCTCTTCGGCGTCGATCGTGACCCCACCTGAGGCACGCTGTGATCACGAACGCCGAAGGGCCCCACCGCCGTGGGTCTGTGCTCACCGCTCCGCTTCTTCACGCAGACTCCGCGGCGCTGCCCGTCATGGCGGTGCGGCGGCGCTCGTGCTCGCGGCGATCGGGCTAGCCGTGGTGGCGCACCAAGGGCGCCCGACTCCCGCGGTAGATGTTGACCTCGTTGTGGATGTCGCCGACGTTGAACTTGATCAGGCCGCCGCAGGCGAGGAGGCAGAAACCGGTCGGGGTTGTGGGAGGCGTCGGCGCCGCTGAGATCAGCACTGTCGTTTCGGCGTTCGAGGCGCTGCAGTTGTCGTTGCCGTTGTAGGCGGCGGTGATCGTGTGCGTGCCTACGGTGGACAGGTTGGCCGTGTACGCCGCGGCCCCGGCGGCGGTGACGGGGACGGTGGCCAGAATGTCGCCGCCGTCGAAAAACGTCATGCCCAGGCCGCCGCTGGGATCATCCGGGCAGGCCACCATCGCGGTCAGATTCACCGGTTGGCCGATCGTCGCGGCCGATGGTGACGCCTGGGCCGTGGTCGTCGACGCCTCCGCCGCCGCTGCTGGCGAGGAGAAGGCCACTACCGCTGTCAAGGCGGCGAGGGGGACCAGGTTCCAGGCTGCCCGATCGTTCCAACGTGTCACTGTTCGACTCCCTGTTCGGTCACGTGCCGAGGTCGACGCGGTACTGCAGTAGCGACACAGTAAGGCGCTAATCCTGCCATTACATAACAAAAATGGGCGATCGGCGGATCTGATCACGGAGGTTCCCCCGGATGGGCGGGACCTGGGCATCACACGGGTGGGCGCCTGCCCGGCATCACGCCGGGCAGGCGCCCACACCCCCCATGCGGCGCCAGGCAGGCCGCCGCACCCCTCGACCGGACAGGGCCTAGATCCCGGGTGGTGAAACGCGCGTGTACGTGCGGGAGTTGCTGACGCCGCCGGCCGTGGTGACGTTGACGGAGACAGGCCCCGCCGGTCCCGCGGGCGCTTGGGCGACGATGGTGGTGTCGGACAACACGGTGAACGCGGCGGGTACGGCACCGAAGGAGACGGTGGTCGTGGTGGTCATCGCGATGCCAGTGAGGGTGATGCCGGCCCCCGCGTCCGTCGGCCCCAGAGCCGGCGAGAGGGCGGTGAGCACCGGGGCCGCCACGTAGGTGTAGACCACGGTGTTGCTGGTCCCGCCCGGCCCGGTGGCGGTGACGGGCACCGCTCCTGTTCCGGCGGGTGCCACGGCGGTGATCTGCGTCGCGGAGTTGACGGTGAACGTGGTGGCGGCGTTGCCGCCGAAGGCCACCGCCGTGGCTCCGGACAGGCCGGTGCCGGTGAGGGTGACCGTTGTACCGCCCGACGCCGGACCCTGGTTGGGGGAGACGGCGATGAGGGAGGGCGCGTTCAGGTAGAAGAAATAGACGGGGCCGGTGGTGCCGCCGACGGTGGTGGCGGTGACGGGCACCGCTCCTGTTCCGGCGGGTGCCACGGCGGTGATCTGGGTCGCGGAGTTGACGGTGAACGTGGTGGCGGCGTTGCCGCCGAAGGCCCACCGCCGTGGCTCCGGACAGGCCGG
>NZ_JTIY01000001.1:2068545-2073112 GCF_000818175.1 Streptomyces sp. AcH 505 | reverse complement strand
CGTGGTGGCGGCGTTGCCGCCGAAGGCCACCGCCGTGGCTCCGGACAGGCCGGTGCCGGTGAGGGTGACCGTTGTACCGCCCGACGCCGGACCCTGGTTGGGCGCGATGGCGGTGAGGGCCGGCGTGGCCGCGTAGGTGTAGGTGACGGAGTTGCTCGTCCCGCTGGGGGATCGCACGGTGACCGCGACGGCCCCGGTGCCGGACGGTGTCACCGCGGTGATCTTCGCGGAGGTGTCGACCGTGTAGCTGAGGGCGGGGTTGGCGCCGAAGGTGACCGACGTGGCTCCGGTGAAGCCGCTGCCGTTCAAGGTGACCGTGCTGCCGCCTGCGGCGGACCCGGTGTTGGGGACGACGGAACTGAGGACGGGGGCGGCGGCCGCGACGCTGGGTTGTACCGCTCGCGCCGTTGGATCACTGTTTTCCACGGTGTCTCCGTAGGTGTGCCTCCCCGCCCGGGAAGGTCGGGGACTACTGATCGGATCCCGCCCGCCACCACCACCCGTCACGCGGGCTCCGGCGACGTCGGGAGAACGCTCGCGGCCTGGTCTTGACGTGGCGCGGGGTTGGACGGCTCGGGCCCCCGGCCCGGGGATGACTTCCGAACCGGGGGCTTGTGAGGCGGGCACGGCGCCCTGTGTGGTCGGCGCGTCCGCTATGGGTGGGACGACGATCGCCGGCGGTGGCCGGTCCCCTCCGGGGCGGTCAGATGCCGGGCCCCGCGAGATAGGTGTACGCGTCCGCGGCGGTCGCGCTGGCCGCGTCGTTGGTGACGACGACGTCGACGGCGCCGGCCGCCCCGGGAGGCGTGACGGCCGACACCGCGGTGTCGGAGAGCACGGTGAAGGGCGCCGGGTTCCCGTCGAAGGTGACCTGGTTGGTACTGGTGAGGCCGGTACCGGCCACGGTCACGGTCGTGCCGCCCGTCGTCGGCCCCTCCGCGGGGGTGACCGTAGTCACCGTCGGAGCGGCGACGTAGGTGTACGACAGCCCGTTGTTGGTGCCGCCCGCAGTGGTGACGCTGACTCCTACCGACCCTGCGGTGCCCGCCGGTGCGGCGACGGTGATCCTGCCGTCGGACACGACCGTCGGGACCGCGTTGTTGGCGCCGAAGGCGACGCTGCTGGCGGTGGACAGGCCGGTCCCGTTGATGGTCACGGTCTCGCCGCCCGCCGTCGACCCGGAGGTCGGGCTCAGGGACTGCTTGAACGGTGCCCCGACGTAGAAGAACGGGAGGGGGTTGCTCGTCCCTCCCGGCGTGGTCACGGTGACGCCGACCGACCCGTTACCCGAGGGGGAGACGGCGGTGACCTGGGTGGGCGAGACGTTGGTGACGGCGGTGGCGGCCCGGGTGCCGAAGCGCACGGCGGTGGTGCCGCTGAGACCGGTACCGGTGATGGTGACGAGTGTGCCGCCGCCACTTGATCCTTGATTCGGGCTGATTGGCATGAGAGCTTCTTCCTCGCTCGCAATGCGGTACATTACGAGCAGTGATGGGGCGTTCGGATTTCTCGGGTGCCTCGACCGGGTGCGAATCGGATCTCATGTCCACTGGCCAGGTGGTCATTCGGTGGCCCTGCGATGGCGCGCGCTTGGCGGTGTCGGCCGCCTGCGTGATACGCGGGGCTATCGAGGAACACCGTGATTCCGGCGTCGGCCGACGCTCGAATCAGCGACCTGCTCGCATCTGGCCCGAAGGTTACACATCCGTCGAAACGGACACTTCGAGTAGGCCATCCGGGTGGCATGACCACAAGGCCTATGCCAAAACGCCAGCCATTCGGTCGAGCGCTCAAGAGTGAAACACGGCGCCCTGAGGGCGTATTTGTGAATAAAAGATATTGATTTTATAGTATTTTTGAGACCGGAATTGAGCGGTCCGCCTCCTCTCGCGACCGATCGGTGACCTCACCACCACTCACCGCCGCCCCGCAGGGCACTCGCCGCCCCCTCGTGCCGCGCTCCCCCCCCCGTTCGGGTGAAAAAGCGCCCCGGGCATTGCCACCGCCTCTAGCCACTGGGCTACTTCGCCTAACAAACAGCTGTGTTGGTCGACAGGCCGGTCCGCGGTACTCCAGGTTCGTCGACCCATGGATTCGAGGAGTCCCCCATGGCGGTTTCACCGAACCAGGGATCCACCGGCGGCGGCGACGCGGTGACCCTCACGGGCAGCCACTTCACCGGCACCATCGGCGTGCGCTACGCCTCCCGCCAAGCCGTGAGCTTCACGGTCGTCAGCGACACCACCACCGAAACCATCACCCCCTCCGGCCACGGCCCCGTGCCCGTCTCGGTGACAACCCCCGGGGGAACGGGAGTGGTCGGAACTTTCTACTACCTGCCACCGCCCTCTTTCCGCCTCGTCCCGCCTCCCGCCGGACCCCTGGCAGGCGGCAACACGGTGACCCTCACCGGCCTCGGCCTGTCCACCACGAGCCAGGTCAGCTTCGGAACGCAAGCCGCCCGGTTCACCGTCGACTCCGACGGTCAACTCACCGCGATCGTCCCCTCGGCGCTCTCGGCGGGCCCGGTCGCAGTCACCGTACGCACCCGGGGAGGGATCGCCGGCGCGGTCACCTACACCTACCTCGGCCTCCCTCTCATCACCGTCGTCACCCCCGATTCGGGACCAGAGGACGGCGGCAACCTCGTCGTCATCACCGGCACCGCGTTCTCCCACACCACCGCCGTCACCTTCGGCGCGATACCCGCCACCTCCTACCGGGTCGCCTCCGACACCGAGATCGACGCCCTGGTACCCGCCGGAGCGCGCGGCCCGGTCGATGTCTCCGTCACCACCCTCGGCGGTACGACCACGGCCTCGGACGCCTACACCTATCTGGGGCGTTTCGCGGTGCTGGGCGGACAGTCCGTCACCAACACCGGCTTGTCCACCATCACGGGAGACCTCGGAGTCAGCCCGGGGGTTTCCGTCACCGGATTCCCGCCCGGCCAGGTGGACGGAACCATCCACATCTCGGACGCAGCTGCTCTGGAAGCCCACGCCGATCTCGCCGCGGCGTACGACAACGCCGCCGGCCGGATCCCGGACGCCGGCATCTCCGGAGACCTCGGCGGCCTGACGCTGACTCCCGGCGTCTACAACGCGACCTCTTCCATCGCGCTCACCGGCACCCTCACGCTGGATGCTCAGAGCAACCGCAACGCCCGGTGGATCTTCCAGATCGGATCTACTCTGACGACGGCAACAGCAAGCCGCGTACTTCTCGCCCATGGCGCCGCGGCCCGCAACGTCATCTGGCAGATCGGAAGTTCCGCCACCCTCGGCCCCGACACCGCGTTCGCCGGCAGGATCCTGGCCGCGACATCGATCACGGTGAACGCCGGTGTGACCGTCGCCGGCCAGACCCTGGCCCGCGACGGCTCCGTGACCCTGGACACCAACACCGTCACCCGCCCCTGGTGAGCCAACCCGCCCGTGGGTACCGCCGTTGCGGCGGCGGGCGGCCCGTGGTCCCTGGGGGCGCACGAGGCCGTGCACGAGGAAGCGGGGACATTCTGACCTGGGATGCGGCGATCGGTGCAGGCTGGTTCGGACGGGGCCGGACGGGAGCGAATGAGACCAGGGAACTGAGACCGTCGCGACCCCGCAGCCGATGCTGGGGGATCGCCACTGCCGCTTCTGACCGTCAAGGCTTCAGCCACCCCAACGACCAGAACCGTGGCCCCGCCCTCCGGAATAGGGCGGGGCCACGGCGTCGGTGGGCCCGTCGGTACACCTATGGGGTCTTCCCGGCGGCTTTGTCGTTCACGGCCGGGTCGACCCACTGCTGCCAGCGCGGGCTGGCCGCGATGGTACGCAACTGGGCTTCGGTGAGCGAGGTGGCGGTGACGAGGACCCTGGTGCCGTCGGGGCGCAGCAGGTCGGCGGTACGGGTGCGGACACCGTCGGTGGTGGTGGTGTACGCGAGCAGCATGGCGCCGCCTTCGAGGCTGCTCAGGTGGCAGTCGGTGAGGGGCGTGGTGCTCCGGACGTCGCAGGTGTAGAGGTGCTGCAGCTGACTCCTGCTGGTGTCGTGGCGCTGTTTGGCGATGTCCGATTCGTGCCTGCGGCGGGCGGCGTCCTTCTTGCCGGCCTCCTTGTCGGGTGCGACGGTGCCGCCGCTGTCCGTCCCCGGCGATGCCTTGTCCGCACCGGGGGCGGTGCCGGGAGCGGCCTCGGCCTCCGCGGGGCTGAAGACGAAGTCGCCCATGAACCGGACGTCGACGACGTTCTTGTCGGGGCGGGTGGTGATGCTTCCCGTGGTCTGGACGGATGCGAAGCGCGGATCGGTGTTCTGCCAGCGGACGGTGGGCTGTGCGCCCGCCCCGCCGGGGAGCAGGTCCCGCAGGATGTCCACGGTCGCGGCTCCGGTCAGGGCCTCCTTGCCCGCGGGCGGGGAGGTCTGCGCCCCGACGGCCGCGAAGTCGGGGATCCTGACGCTGGTCGCGGTGGTGTCGCCGGCGTGGCTGCCCGGCAGCACGGTGACGACGGCGAATGCGGTGAGTGCGGAGAGCGCGGTGCCCGCCGTGCTCCAGGCCACCGCCCGCCGGCGGCGCCGGGTGCGG
>NZ_JTIY01000001.1:2060404-2068518 GCF_000818175.1 Streptomyces sp. AcH 505 | reverse complement strand
CCCGCCGGCGGCGCCGGGTGCGGCGGCCCCGGGTCACGGCGCCGCTCACCAGGGTCTCGGTCTGCACCGGAAGGTCGCGGAGCGTCGAGCTCATGGTGCGGGACAGCTCGGGTCCGAAAAGGTCTGCGGCTGGGTCATCGTGTTCGTGCAGCGGCATCGGAGCACCGTCCTTCTCGCTGGCGGGCAGGGTGGTTCGGTTGGACTGCCATGATCAGTGCGGAGAGTACGAGGCGTGCTCGCCACCGATGAGCTTGCGCAGCCGGGACAGGCCGCGCGCGCTCCGGTTGCGGACGGATCCCTGGCTGAGGCCGAGTTCACGTGCCGTCTCGGCCACGCTCCTGTCCTCCCAGTACCGCAGGATGACCACGGCTCTCTCACGCACCGGGAGCTCCGCGAGCGCGGCAAGGAGCGTGACCCGCAGCGCGGCGTCCGAATCCATGGCCGTGCCTTCGGGCACGGCCGAGACCGGGCGCTCGGTGGAGCGGCGCAGCCGGGTGTGCGAGATGAAGCCGCGCATCAGCATGGTCCGTACGTACGCCTCCGGGTTGTCGGCCCGTCGCACCCGGTGCCAGGAGGCGTACGCCTTGCCCAGGGCCGTCTGTACCAGGTCTTCGGCGAGGTGCCAGTCCCCGCAGAGCAGCAGGGCGGTACGGAACAGGCGCGGGCTGCCGGCACGGGCGAACTCCTCGAACTGCCCGAGGTCCTCCGAAGACGCCACTGTGCCCCAGCCCTTCAGCCGATCGGAGTTCTTCCACATCCTTAAGGACGCCGCGGGGTGCGGATCCTGTCACGGCGTCGGGAAAAGAAATACCGATCTCAGCGGCGACATACCGATCTCAGCGTCGCAGTGCTTCCGCCGGCTGGATGCGGGATGCCCGCAGCGCCGGATAGAGACCGGCCACCAGGCCGGTGACCAGGCCGATCACCGGGGCGGCGGCGACGGTCGACGGGTGCACCACCGGCGTCCAGTCGCGGGCCGCGGCGACAGCCACCACGGTCACGGTCCCGAGACTGGTTCCTATGAGGCCGCCGAGTGCGCCCAGGGCGGCGGACTCGGCGAGGAACTGCACGGTGATGTGGCGGCCGCGAGCGCCCAGCGCCCGGCGCAGACCGATCTCTCCGGTGCGCTCAAGGACGGCGACCAGCGTGGTGTTCGCGATACCGACCGCGCCGATGACCAGACAGATCGAGGCGAGCAGCAGGAAGAGCTGACTGAGGTCGTTGGTCACGTGGGAGCGCAGCGACTTGGGATCCGGCGGTGGCACGGCCTTGAGGTATCCGGGATGGTCCGGGCGTAGGGCGGTCGGCGCCTCGGCGGCGATCTGCTGGGCGGCGCCGAGGCGGGTGGAGATGAGCATCTTCGCCGGGGTGTCCTGCGGCTCGCCGTACAGCCCGAGCGCGGTGGAGCGCGGGATGACGACCGACGAGAGCAGATCGGCCTTGCGCCGGACGTCGTCGATGATGCCGATGACGGTGAACGGCTGCTCGCCGACGAAGATCGCCGGATGCGTCTCCAGGGTGGTGACGCCCAGTCGCTCGGCCAGGCCGGAGCCGATTACGGCCACGTCAGCGGCGTGCTTCTCGTGGTAGGCATCGAAGATCCTGCCCTGGGACAGGTGCGGTACGGCGGCTTCGAGGACCCCGGGGGAGGCCGCCACCAGGGCGGCGTCCTCGCCGGTCCCGTCGGCCGAACCGCCGCCCAGGGAGGCCCGTACCCGCATGTCGGGGCCGGTGCGCACGGTCCAGAACACCCCGGCGTGCTCCACCCCGGCGAGTCGCCCGATCCGCTGGTCGGCATTGTGGGGAAAGGCCATCGACGCGTACGGGTCCTGCTCCCGTGCCACGTCCTCGACCGTGACCTCGGTGGCGGTGAGTACGGAGAACCGGGCATCGATCTGCGAGGAGGTGGTGGCGGTCAGGCCGAGGATCGCGACGAAGGTGCCGACACCGAGGACGGTACCCAGCGCGGTCAGGGCGGAACGGGCCGGTCGCTGGAGCAGTCCGGCCAGCGATTCGGCGAGCAGGTCACGCACGCTGAAGGAGGACGGTTCGACGGCCCGGTCCGGCCGTTCGGTGTCGCTCACGCGGTGCTCTCCCGGTCCTCGTGCAGCACGCCGTCGCGGATCGCGACGGTACGGGCGCCGCGGCCGGCGACCAGCGGGTCATGGGTGATGACGACCACCGTCATGCCGTCGGCGTGCAGTTCGTCCAGCAGTTCCAGCACCGCTTCGGCGTTACGGGTGTCGAGGTTGCCGGTCGGCTCGTCGCACAGCAGCAGCGAGGGACGGCACGCCACGGCGCGGGCGATGGCGACGCGCTGGCGTTCACCGCCGGACAGCCGGGTGGGCAGCGCGTTGAGCCGGTGGCCGAGCCCGACCCGTACCAGCGCGTCGCGCGCCCGCGCGGAACGCTCCGCGCGGGCGACGCCGTTGTACGTCATGCCCAGGACCACGTTCTCCTGCGACGAGCGGTGCGGCAGCAGGTGGAAGGACTGGAAAACGAATCCGATACGGCGTCCGCGCAGGGCGGTGCGGTCCGCGTCCCGCAGGGCGCCGGTGTCGATGCCGTCCAGCAGATAGCTGCCGTGGGTCGGTGCGTCGAGCAGCCCCGCGATGTTCAGGAACGTCGACTTGCCGGACCCGGAGGGGCCGACGACGGACACGAACTCACCGCGGCGGATCATCAGGTCGCACGGTCTGAACGCCGGTACCGGCGGCGGTCCCGGATAGGTGAGGCCCGCCTGCCGGAACTCGATGACCGGAGGCGGTACGCCGGGAGCCCGCGGTACGGCGTCCTGCTGGGTCAGCGTCACGAGCCGCTCCCCGCGCCCTTTTTGACGCCGGTGATCACCTGATCGCCCTCCTTGAGGGATGCGCCCGCTTCGGGCGTCACGGCCACGAACCCGTCACCGGAGGTGCCGGGCCGCACCGCGACCCTGCGCTGTCTGCCGCCCTGTTGTCCGTCACCGGCCTCCAGGACGGTGACGACGCTCTTTCCGTCGGCTCCCGACGACAGGGCGGTGACCGGAACAACCAGTGCGGCGCCCGATGTGGAGGCCGCCTCGATGGTCAGCCGTACGTCCTCGCCGGCGGATTTCGACGGCAGCGGCCGGTTCGGGTGAACCACCATCAGATAGCCCTGAGGGACGGAAGCGGGGCTGCCGCCCGTGTCGCTGCCCGCGGTGTCACCCGCGGTGGAACCGTCAGTGCCGCTCTGCCCGGTCGCCTGTTGGCTGTTGTCCTGGGAGTCGGCCACCGAAGTGACCGTGGCAGGCACGGTGAGGCCGGCCGACTCGATGTCGATCTGCACTTTCTGCCCGGATCTGATCAGGCCCTTCTGCTGTTCCTGCAGGTAGCCGTCCACCACCAGTTGACCGGCCGATATCTTCATCGCCGCACCGTCGGCGCCGGAGCCCACCACCGCGGAGACCTGGGTGACCCGGGCGGGGAAGCTGCGGATGAACACCACTTCGCCGGACGGCAGCATCGGCCCGGCCTTCTGCTTGACCTTGCTGAGGGCTTCCCGGGCCGTGGCGAGGTCCTCCGCGGCGCGGTTGACACCCTTCCGCAGCGAACGGGTGTCCGCGCCACCGGACGTGCCGTCGCCGCCGCGCGAACCGGCGGAGCCGGGAACCGTCTTGCCGTCGGCCAGGTCGGCCGCCGAGAGTGTCGCGGAAGCCGAGGGGCTCGGTGCGGCTGTGGACGCCGAAGCAGTCGAGGGCGCTGTGGCCGCCGTCGCTTCGTGCAGGGTGTCCAGCGCGTCCTCGTGGGCGCGTTCCGCTGCCGTCACCGCGCTCTCCGCTGCCGATATCTGGTCGGCCTCGTCGGAGGACGCGGGCAGCGGGTCGTAACCGATGGAGGCGTAGTAGGCGCTGAGGGCGCTCTTGGTACCCGCTCCGAAGTGTCCTGCGCGGTCGTTCCCTGTGTGGTGCCCGAGTGAGGTCAGCGCCTCCTGGAGCTGCTTGACGTCGTCGCCCTCGGTGCCCGGCTTGAGGTCCCGGTACACCGGCACCGAGCCCTTGAGCGCGAACACCGGGCGACCGGACACCTCCATCACGACCTGGCCCGCGGAGACGGTCTGCCCCTGGCGCAACGGCAGTTTGGTGACGACCGGGCGGCCGCCGTCCTCTCCGCCCGCGGTGGCCGGGGTCACGTCGACGGACTGTCCGGCGGTGACCGTGCCCCGCAGGATCACCGAGTCCTTCAGTACCCGGTTCTCGACCGGTGAGGTCAGGATGTCCGGAGAGGGGGCCCGCGCGTCGGCGGCGGCCTGCGCCGGGGATTTGATCAGCAGGGAGGCGCCGACGCCGGCCCCGGCCAGCAGCACCGCCCCGGCGGCGACGAGGGCCACCCAGCGCCGCCGCCTGGCGAGTACGGACGCGTTGTCGTCCTCGGCCGTCGTCATGTCACCGGTCGTCGTCATGTCACTCAGCCGTGACCTGCGCGGCCAGCTTGACGTCGTGCTCGATGTCCTTCTTGACGTCGTTCAGCTGCTGCGCGTTCTTCTCGATGGCCTGCTTCTGGTAGGCGACGTCGACCGCGTTCCAGATGCCCGCCACGTTGTACTTCTCCATGCAGGTGGCACTGGCCGTCGCCACCTGCTTCTCCTCGGCGCTCACGGTCGTGCCCGCCCACTTCGGGTCACCGTCGGCCTTGATCGGCGTCGGGTAGTCGAAGCCCTCCTTCTTCATGCAGCCGGACCACTTGGTGAAGGCCGCCCTGACCCGTTTGTCCTCCGTCGACTTCTGGAAGCTGTTGATGTTGACGTCGACGGCGACCGGGGCGTCCTGGTAGTTGCCCAGCTTCTTCTTCGCCTCGCCGTAGCAGCCGCCCGCGGGGACCTTCTGGCCGTTGTAGTCCTGGCCGCCAGGACCGGACTTGACCGAGGGATCGGTGGTGCCCCTGAGGACACCGAGCTGGGCCGTCGACAGGTTCGACCGGGAGTCGGTCCCCGCGTTCTTCGCCTTGGCCAGGTCGGACGCGGTGTGCTGGCCGGGCACCTGGAACCCGTACTGGGCGGTGACGGCAGGGTCGAGTTTTCCGTACCGGTACTGCGAGATGACGTACTTCGGGCCCTTCAGCTCCGTCGTGGGCTCGTGGAACTGGATGCCGAACCGCTGCATGCAGCGCTCGCGCAAGGTGTTCTCGGCCTTGCCGAGCGCAGCCGACTGCTCGTCGGTGAGGAGGTAGGCCTCGACCGGAACCGGCGTCTCCACCCGGGTGGTGATCTTGGGGGTCGACGAGACCTCGGGGACGCCGTCGGAGCCCGCGGCGTCGGATGCCGCGGTCTCCGTCGATGAACCGGAACAACCAGTGACCAGCGCGGCAGCCAGAACGGTCAGAACGGCTGCGCCCTGGAGGGAGCGGGAGCGGACCTGCTTCACGAGCGGCACTTCCTTGTTGATGAGTGGGCGTCTGGGAGCTGAGCAGGAAGAAGGGCACTCCGCCCGATTCCGGCGAGCGGAGTGCCCGTGCACCGTGCGGAGAATCTCGTCCACGTCCTGAGGACGCTTCGGGGCACGGTTCTTGTCACGCGGTTCTGCGGATGGGCTTGCTCAGTACCAGTCGCCGGACGCGTTGTTGTTCTTCATCGTGGAGTTCAGGTTCGCGAAGCCGCCCTTGCCGATGGCCTGCGAAGCGAAGCTGGAGTTGTAGTTCGAGTTGTAGTAGATGCGGATACCGAGGTCGAAGTCCCAGTTGTCGACGGACGCGGCGTTGTTCTTGACCGGCTGCCCGGCGCCGTTCGCGCCGTTGACGCTGGTGCTGGCGGAGAACTTGAGGCCGGCGTAGTCCGGGATCGCGTAGTACTGCTTGTACAGGGCGCCCTCGTTGTTGGAGTTGTAGTGCAGGCAGGCGTAGTCGACGCTGCAGGAGACGGCCGCACTGGCCGGCGAAGCGAGGACGAGGCTGCCCGCGGTGGTCGCCAGAGCGACCGCGCCGACAGCTGCCAGGTGTTTGAGTCTCATAGAACTCCCTCTCGGTGAGATCGAGTTGGACCTCAGTGGTCCGTCGATGACCCTAGGTCGGGTACGGAGGTTCGACGAGTGAGCTCTTTTGGCTGGCGCAAAACGACCTTGCGCGGACCCGTTCGGAGCGGACGGAAAAGTTCCGTGGATACCCCCAGGTGACCGTCGGCAGGAATGGAACATTCCGGAACAATTCACGGTGCCATGGCTATGTTTTTTCACCACAGAACGTGTCATACCGCGTATATCGAAATCGTCGGCGGGAGCGAAGGATGGCGAAATCTGGTGCGTCACATCTCAGTGAATGGGACGAGGCCCTACGGAAACCGGCCGGGACGTCCTGGTCGCAGGACGTGGCCGCCGGTGACTGGCGCGGGGACCATCTCCGCCGTGCGTGCGGCAAGGGTCGGATCGGCGGTGACTGTGACGACCGCAACCCTCAACGTCGAAGGCCCCCGCAGCAAGAGCTGCGGGGGCCTTCGACTATTGCCCGGTGAGAGCAATGGCGGAGGATACGAGATTCGAACTCGTGAGGGGTTGCCCCCAACACGCTTTCCAAGCGTGCGCCCTAGGCCACTAGGCGAATCCTCCGCGACGAACCATACAAGACGGGGAGCGGTGCTCGCGAACTCGTTCGTGGGGGTGGGGATCAGGTACTGTGTGCGGAGCCCCTCACGTGGCGCTATCTGACTGAACTCCCCCAGGGCCGGAAGGCAGCAAGGGTAGGTTGGCTCTGGCGGGTGCGTGGGGGGCGTCTGCGTTGTGGGGGCGGTTCGGGTGCGTTGTCGGTGGGGGCCGATATCGTCGTAGGTGTGTCGTCCCTTGCGCTGTACCGCCGTTATCGCCCCGAGTCCTTCGCCGAGGTCATCGGGCAGGAGCATGTCACTGACCCGCTGCAGCAGGCCCTGCGGAACAACCGGGTCAATCACGCCTACCTGTTCAGCGGGCCGCGAGGCTGTGGGAAGACGACCAGCGCGCGGATCCTCGCCCGGTGTCTGAACTGTGAGCAGGGGCCCACGCCGACGCCCTGTGGGGTGTGCCAGTCCTGTCAGGACCTGGCCAGGAACGGGCCGGGGTCGATCGACGTCATCGAGATCGACGCCGCGTCCCACGGGGGTGTGGACGATGCCCGTGATCTGCGCGAGAAGGCGTTCTTCGGGCCCGCGAGCAGTCGGTACAAGATCTACATCATCGACGAGGCGCACATGGTCACCCCGGCGGGGTTCAACGCCCTGCTGAAGGTGGTTGAGGAGCCGCCGGAGCATTTGAAGTTCATCTTCGCGACCACCGAGCCCGAGAAGGTCATCGGGACGATCCGGTCACGTACGCACCACTATCCGTTCCGGCTCGTGCCGCCGGGGACGCTGCGGGACTATCTGGGGCAGGTGTGTGCCCAGGAGCAGATCCCCGTCGCCGACGGGGTGCTGCCGCTGGTCGTACGGGCCGGGGCCGGGTCCGTGCGTGACTCGATGTCCGTCATGGACCAGCTCCTCGCCGGCGCCGCCGAGGACGGTGTGACGTACGCCATGGCCACGGGCCTGCTCGGATACACCGACGGGTCGCTGCTCGACGCTGCCGTTGACGCCTTCGCGGCAGGTGACGGGGCAGCGGCGTTCGAGGTCGTGGAGCAGGTCATCGAGGGTGGCAACGACCCGCGGCGGTTCGTGGCCGACCTGCTGGAGCGGCTGCGGGACCTGGTGATCCTGGCCGCCGTGCCCGACGCCGCGGAGAAGGGGCTCATCGACGCCCCGGCCGATGTCGTGGAGCGGATGCAGGCCCAGGCCTCGGTCCTCGGCGCCGCCGAGCTGAGCCGCGCCGCCGATCTCGTCAACACCGGGCTGACCGAGATGCGTGGCGCCACCTCGCCGCGGCTTCAGCTGGAGCTGATCTGTGCGCGGGTGCTGCTGCCCGCCGCCTTCGACGACGAGCGGTCCGTGCAGGCCCGGCTCGACCGGCTGGAGCGTGGGGTCGCCACGGCCGCGTTCTCGGTCGGCGGTCCGGGGCCGGCCGCCGGGCCCGCCGTGGGGTACGTTCCCGGGCCGGAGGCCCATGCCCCCGCGCCCGCACCGGCGCCTGCCCCCGCGCCTCCTGTCGCGCCCGCGCCAGCTTCGACTCCGACTCCGTCTCCGGCTCCCGTACAGGAGACACC
>NZ_JTIY01000001.1:2055383-2060137 GCF_000818175.1 Streptomyces sp. AcH 505 | reverse complement strand
CAGCCCCAGCCCCGGCGCCGCGCAGGGCGCCGGCCAGGTGCGGAACATGTGGCCGGACGTTCTGGAGGCCGTCAAGGGCCGCCGGCGCTTCACCTGGATCCTGCTCAGTCAGAACGCGCAGGTGGCGGGGTTCGACGGGACGACGCTGCAGGTCGGCTTCATCAACGCCGGCGCCCGCGACACCTTCGTCAGCAGCGGCAGCGAGGACGTGCTCAAGCAGGCGCTGTCGGAGAACTTCAGCGTCCAGTGGAAGATCGAGGCGATCGTCGACCCGTCGGGCGGCACCCCGCAGCCCCCTCCGGGCGGATACGGAGGCGGGAACGGCGGGGGAGGAGCCCCCGGGCCGGGTGGTGCCGGTGGCGGAGGGTTCGGCGGAGGTGCGTTCGGCGGGGGCCCCTCGTCAGCGCCCGCCCCCGGCGGTCCGGCTCCGCAGCAACAGCAGGGGCAGCCGGGACAGCAGCAGCAACGCCCCTCGTCCTCGCCGCCCCCGTCCTCGCCCTCGCCCTCGCAACAGGACGGACAGGCGCAGCGCACCCCGCCGCCCCCGGAGCCGTCCAGACCCTCGGCCCGCCCCCCGGTCGCCCCCGAGGACGACACCGCCGAGGCGGACGACCCCGATCTGGTCGACTCCGCCCTCTCCGGGCACGACCTGATCGTGCGCGAGCTGGGTGCCACGGTCGTGGAGGAGTACACCAACGACTGACGAGTACACCAACGACCAGGGGCGCTTGGCCGGCTCGGGCCGCCCCGTTGGATCTTGGCCGGCTCGTCTGCCCGGCTCGGGCAGCGGCAATGGCCTCCGGGCCGCCCGGCTAGGCTGCCTCCCGTGAAGGTCCTTGTTATCGGCGGCGGTGCCCGCGAACACGCCCTGTGCCGCTCTCTCTCCCTCGACCCCGACGTCACCTCCCTCTTCTGCGCCCCCGGCAACGCCGGCATCGCCGAGGTCGCTGAGCTGCACCCGGTCGACGCCATGGACGGCGCCGCCGTCGCCCGGCTCGCCACGGAGCTGGCGGTCGGGCTCGTCGTCGTCGGGCCCGAGGCGCCGCTGGTCGCCGGGGTCGCCGACGCCGTACGGGAAGCGGGCATCCCCTGCTTCGGTCCGTCGGCGGAAGCGGCCATGCTCGAAGGCTCCAAGGCCTTCGCCAAGGACGTGATGGCCACGGCGAACGTCCCCACGTCCCGTAGCTACGTCTGTACGACACCGCAGCAGATCGACGACGCGCTCGACGCGTTCGGCGCCCCGTACGTCGTCAAGGACGACGCGCTCGCCGCGGGCAAGGGCGTCGTCGTCACCGACGATCTCGCCGACGCCCGCGCGCACGCGCTCGCCTGCGGCCGGGTCGTCATCGAGGAGTTCCTCGACGGTCCTGAGGTCTCCCTCTTCGCCGTCACCGACGGCCGTACGGTCCTCCCGCTCCAGCCCGCGCAGGACTTCAAGCGCGCCCTCGACAACGACGAAGGCCCCAACACCGGTGGTATGGGCGCCTATTCGCCGCTCCCGTGGGCCGATCCCAAGCTGGTCGACGAGGTCCTGGAGACCGTCCTCCAGCCGACCGTCGACGAGCTGCGCCGGCGCGGCACGCCCTTCGCCGGGCTGCTGTACGCGGGTCTCGCGATCACCAGCCGCGGCGTACGGGTCATCGAGTTCAACGCGCGCTTCGGCGACCCCGAGACGCAGGTGGTGCTGGCCCGGCTGAAGACCCCGCTCGCCGGTGTCCTGCTGGCGGCGGCCGAGGGCACGCTCGCCGGGCTGCTCCCGCTCAACTGGCGCGACGACGCCGCGGTCACCGTGGTCGTCGCCTCGCACAACTACCCCGACACCCCGCGCACCGGCGACCCGATCCTGGGCCTCGACGAGATCGCGGCACAGGATGGACCCGACGCGTACGTCCTGCACGCCGGCACCCGCCTCGCGGACGGCGCGGTCGTCAGTGCGGGCGGTCGCGTCCTGTCCGTGACCGGTACGGGCAAGAGCCTGGCGCAGGCCAGAGAGCGCGCGTACGCCGCCGTGGACCGGATCCGGCTGGACGGTGCCCAGCACCGTACGGACATCGCTCGCCGCGCCGCGGAGTCGGAGGCCGAGGCGGGGGCCGGGTCCGGGGCCGGGGCCCGTTCGGGCGCCGGGGCTGACGCGCGGGCTTGAGCCTGCGGCACCGGCTCCCCCTCGGGTACGCGTTCCCGGACCAGCTCCCCCTCGGGTACGCGTTCCCGGTCCGGCTACGCCCCTCGGGCGCGCGTTCCCGGACCGGCTACCTCCGGGCGCGCGTTCCCGGACCGGCTCCCCTGGCACGCGTTCTCGGACCTCCGTAGAACCCCGAGCTCCTCAACCCCGCCGCGTCAGCAGCTTTAGCCAAAGCCATTCCATCGGGTGACGGCTAGGCCATCCGGATGACTGCCGCGAGGGCCCCAACTAGGGTGCGGCGCAAGCATTCGGGCACATGGCCCACCGGCATTGCGATGTCGGTGGCGGGTGCCACAGTGGGGGAGTGAGCAACGCCGCCGCAGGGCAGAGGGGGTGAGGTCGACCATGTTCGGTTCCGCTGGTTCCACGGGTTCCGCCGGCTCAGACATCGGCGTCGAGATGGGCGCTCAGGGTGCCCGTTCCCGGGCGCTCGGCGTGCTGCGCGTCCGTAGCCGGGCGCTCGCCGTCGCGCTGCTGCCCGCGGCGGTCGCCGTCGTGCTGCTCGTCGGCGGTGCGACCGGGCATCTGACCGGTGCGGGCTGGGACGCCGCCCGCTGGGCCGTGTCGGCCTGCGCGGTGCTCGTGCTGCTGCTCGCGGCGGCCGTCGCCGTCGTGGTGGCGAGGGCGAGGCCCGCCCTGAGCCCCACGGTCGAGGTCGCCGAGCGGTCGGCGCCGGACCTCTACCGCCTGGTCAGGGACCTGGCGGACCGGCTCAATGTGCCGGCGCCCTCGGCGATAGCGCTCACCCCCGACTGCGACAGCTGGCTGGAGGACCGTACGCACCCGGCGCACGCGCAGGGCGTACCGACCGCGCAGACCGGACCCGATGTGCGGGCCGGCGGGCGGGGCCGCAAGGCACCCGCCGCGCCCGTTCTCGTCATCGGCTCGCCCTTCCTGTGGTGGATGCGGGTCGCCGAGCTCCGCGCGGTGCTCGCCCCCGTTGTCGCCGGTACGGGTCCGGCCGCGCAGCCCGACATAGCCGCCGCCCGCCGCTTCGTGCGCGGGCTGGACGCGGCCGTCGCGCTCGGCGGCAGGGCGGACCTGGGGCCGATACGCCGTGCACCGCTCCGGGTCGTCGGCCGGGTCGCCCGGCTGCTGCTGCGTGGCTGCGGTGAGCATGCGGCCCTGATGGAGCGGGGGGTGGCCTCGGCCGCCTCCGAGCGTGCACAGGCTGTGGATTACGGACTGCGGATCGTCGCCCAGGAGCAGGTCGGCCTCGCCTACGCGGGCTGGGACCGGCTGCTGACACGCGTGGCGCTGCCCGCCTGGCGCATGGGCCGCTGGCCGTCCCGGCTGGACGCGGGCGTGGTCTCGGCCCTGACCGAGCTGTCACGCCGCGACCGCCTGGCCGACGGGTTCACGTCCCGGCTCGGCGAGCGGCCCGCCTGCGACCTGCTCGAAGAGCCGGGCGCGATGGACGAGGCCACGTCGCTGCTCGCGGCCCGGCTGTTCCACGGCGGTCCGGCCGGCGCGGGCCCTGACTGGGCCCCGGTGGACTGGCAGCAGTACCCGGAAGAGGTTGTCGACCGTAAGTGGCGTACGGAAGCGTCCAGGCTGCATCGCGTACTGGACGACATGGGCGTACGCCGCCCCGTGGGCCCCACAGGCCCCGGCGGCCCCACGCTCAGCCGGGTCATGGAGCACCTGTCGCAGGCGGGCCGGGCGGATGAGGGTGGCGGCGACAGCGACGCCGATGGCGACGGGTGGGGAGCGATGCTGGCCGCCGGGATCAGCGCCGAGGTGGCCCGCGAGGAGGCGGCGACGCCTGCCGCCGCGGGCGGCGAGACGTCGGCGCCCCCGTGGGGGACCGACCCGCTGCCGCTCCTCCCGCTCCAGCCGCCCCGCACGGGCCGTGATCTGCTCGCGGATCACGTGACGGCGATGGTCTGCTGCTCCGCCGTCGACACGGCGGGCGCCGTACCCGGCCTCGACTGGCTGGACGGCCCGGCCCTCATCGTCGACGGCCGCCGCCGCGCGGACCTGGGCGGCCACGTACTGAGCCTGGTGGAGGAAGGCGACCCCGAGCCCCTGCGCGCGTGGCTGGCGGCGCTGGGCGTACGCCCGGAGAAACCGGTCCGCCTCGTCTGACGCTCGCCTGTGCCGGTCGTCCCGGACGGCCCCGCCCGTCGGCCCGGCCCTGTCTGACGGCCCTGGCGGCCGACCCGTGGCGGTCGGCTCGAACGGCCGGGCGGGGTGGCGGCCGGTCTGTGTCGGCCGGCCCTCTTCGCACTGCCCGGCTCGGTAACGGCTGGCTCGCGCCGTCCGGTCCGCACGCCCGGTCCGGACCGCCCGGCCCCTAGGACCGGTCCGCCGTGCGATCCACGGCACCAACGCGACACCGGCCGCGTCCGCGGGCGGGCGCGCTCCCTGATCCGGCCTGATCCGAACGTCAGGCCATAGGGGGCCGGTGGTCGCGGGGCCCGGGCCAACCGCCCGGTCCGTGACCGCCGGTCCGTACGTCCTGGACGGCCCCGTCCGTAGTGGCCGACGCCCACGGCGTGGTCTGCACCGCTCGGCCCGTCCTGTCTGACGGGCCTGACGGCCTGCCCGTACGCGGCCGCCCGGCCCGGCA
>NZ_JTIY01000001.1:2032086-2054892 GCF_000818175.1 Streptomyces sp. AcH 505 | reverse complement strand
GCCCCCGCCGCGGCAGCCGACACGTGCCGCCGACGCGGCCAGCCGAGCCGCACCCGCCACCCCCACCGCGCCCCCAAAAAAACCGTCGCGCCCCCAACTCCCGTCCTCCGCCCGCCCTTCCCTCTGTGACCCTGGTCACCAACAACCCCGACAATCCCACCCAAGAGCCGGAACTACCCCTTCCGTTAACGCCAATTCGCGACGAACGGTGACGGAGTGCGTGCGTTATGTGATGTGCTGGGGACCGGCGCTGACAGCCGGCGTTTGAACGATCGCGCCACCGGTGTTCCGGCCGTCGCCAATCGACAGCCCGGAGCCGGAGGTTCGAAGGAGGGTCGCACGATGGGGGCTGAGCCGATCCGGCGTTGGGATTCGGGCGCTCTCGCCCATGCCGTCTCCGACCCCTTCGGCCAGGGCCCGTTGCCCTGGCTGCGCGGCAGTGAGAACTACTTCGACGACACCGGCCATCTCGTGCCCTGGTACGCCGACGAGACCCTCACCGGCGGTGGGCGCAGCGGCGGGCCGCGTACCGCTGACGATGTCGGGCGGCAGATCAAGGGCTTCGTCTCGACCGGCGCCGCCGCCCCCGGCGAGGCGATCGACTTCCACGTCACCGTCGACCCGCCGCAGCAGTTCTTCATCGACATCTACCGGATCGGGCACTACAACGGCGAGGGCGCCCGGAAGATCATCACCAGCCCGCGCATCTCCGGCCTCGTCCAGCCGCCGCCGCTCGCCGCCGACCGCACGGTCTCCTGCCACCACTGGTGGCTCTCCTGGCGGCTCCAGATCCCCGCGCACTGGGCGATCGGCGCGTACGTGGCCGTGCTCACCACCGTCGACGGCTACCGGTCCCACATCCCCTTCACGGTCCGCGACACCCACCCCGCCGACCTGCTCCTCCTGCTGCCCGACATCACCTGGCAGGCGTACAACCTCTACCCCGAGGACGGCCGCACCGGCGCCAGCCTCTACCACGCCTGGGACGAGCAGGGCACGCTCCTCGGCGAGGAGGACGCGGCCACGACCGTCTCCTTCGACCGCCCGTACGCCGGCGCCGGGCTGCCCCTCCACGTGGGCCATGCCTACGACTTCATCCGCTGGGCCGAGCGGTACGGGTACGACCTGGCGTACGCGGAGACCCGCGACCTGCACGCGGGCCGCGTCGACCCCACCCGCTACCGCGGCCTCGTCTTCCCCGGCCACGACGAGTACTGGTCGGTGCCGATGCGCCGCAACGTCGAGCTGGCCCGTGAGCACGGCACGTCGCTCGTCTTCCTCTCCGCCAACACCATGTACTGGCAGGTGGAGTTGGGCCCTTCGGCCTCCGGCGTCCCCGACCGGATGCTGCACTGCCGCAAGCGGCACGGCCCCGGAAAGCCCGCGCTCTGGCGTGAGGTGGACCGGCCCGAGCAGCAGCTCCTCGGCATCCAGTACGCCGGCCGCGTCCCCGAGCCGCACCCGCTGATCGTGCGCAACGCCGATCACTGGCTGTGGGATTCCACCGGCGCCGTGGACGGCGAGGAGATCGCGGGGCTCGTCGCCGGTGAGGCCGACCGCTACTTCCCCCGTACGGCACTGCCCGACCACCAGGACCGCATCCTGCTCGCGCACTCCCCGTACCGCGACACCGAGAACGCCAAGCGCCATCAGGAGACTTCGCTCTACCGCGCCCCGTCAGGCGCGCTCGTCTTCGCCTCGGGCACCTTCGCCTGGTCCCCCGCGCTCGACCGGCCCGGCCACGTCGACGCCCGTATCCAGCGCGCCACGGCGAATCTCCTCGACCGCATCTGCAAACGGGACTGAGCCGTCCGCCACGGCGGTCACCGACTCGCCACGCCGATCCGGAACGGCACCCCTCCACTTCTTCCGCACCGGGCATACGGGAGAATAAAGGCGACTTCCAGGACCGAACTCCAGGACCCAACTCTCGGATCTCTTGGATCGAATCGAACGACGCGGAGGAACCGTGCCCGGATTCGTCGAAAAACCCGAACCCCTTGAGGTGCCGGGCCTTGTGCATCTGCACACAGGCAAGGTGCGGGACCTGTACCGGAACGAGGCGGGCGACCTCGTCATGGTCGCCAGCGACCGTATCTCCGTGTACGACTGGGTGCTGCCCACGGCGATCCCCGACAAGGGCCGCGTGCTGACCCAGCTCTCGCTCTGGTGGTTCGACCAGTTCGCCGATCTCGTCCCCAACCATGTGATCTCCACCGACGTGCCCGAAGGCGCCCCCGCCGACTGGGCGGGCCGCACCCTCGTCTGTACGTCGCTGCGGATGGTCCCCGTGGAGTGCGTCGCCCGCGGCTATCTGACCGGGTCAGGTCTGGTCGAGTACGACGAGCACCGCACCGTCTGCGGACTCGCCCTGCCCGAAGGGCTCGTGGACGGCTCCGAACTCCCCGCGCCGATCTTCACGCCCGCCACGAAGGCGGCCGTCGGTGACCACGACGAGAACGTGAGCTACGAGGAAGTCGCCCGCCAGGTGGGCGCGGAGACCGCCGCGCAGCTGCGCAGGGCGACGCTCGACGTCTACGGCAGGGCCCGGGACATCGCCCGTGAGCGCGGCATCATCCTCGCCGACACGAAGTTCGAGTTCGGCTTCGACGGTGACCGGCTGGTCATCGCCGACGAGGCGCTGACCCCCGACTCCTCGCGGTTCTGGCCCGCCGAGTCCTGGGAGCCGGGACACAGCCAGCCCTCCTACGACAAGCAGTTCGTCCGCGACTACCTGACGTCCGACACCTCGGGCTGGGACCGGCACGGCGAGCTGCCGCCGCCCGAGCTGCCGCAGCATGTCGTGGACGAGACCCGGGCCAAGTACGTGGAGGCGTACGAGCGCCTGACCGGCACCCCCTGGCAGCAGTAGGCCGGCAGTAGCCGCACACGAGGAAACCCCCGGCCGCGTCGGCCGGGGGTTTCTGTGACTTCTGAACTATGAGCGGACGACCAGGTTCGAACTGGCGACCTCAACCTTGGCAAGGTTGCGCTCTACCAACTGAGCTACGTCCGCAAGCGCCGAAGCGCGAGAACCACTATACCGCCGCTTGAGGCGGCAGTCGGACCGTTCGCCCCGGCTCGATGTGGCGACCCTCACACCGCGCTGTCATCGCCGCTCATGACACATGTCATCGGCGCTTCCCGGGCGTGACACGACGAAGGCCCTGATCCAGTGGATCAGGGCCTTCACTCTGAGCGGACGACCAGGTTCGAACTGGCGACCTCAACCTTGGCAAGGTTGCGCTCTACCAACTGAGCTACGTCCGCGAGCGGGTGACAGGAATCGCACACTGCGCCTCCCCCTTGGAAAGGGGGCGTTCTACTACTGAACTACACCCGCACGCTGCTTGAGGTCCGGCCTTTCGGCCTCGCCCCTCGGCGTGCTCCAGACTCTAGCCGATCGGCAGGGGTGGTCCGCAACTCGGGACACGCCCGGGTCGCTCAACTGGCCTCGCGGAACGCCTCGTAGACCCGCTTGGGGATCCTGCCGCGGGCCGGCACCTCCATCTTGTGGGACTGCGCCCAGGCGCGGACGGCCGCCGGAGCCGGTTCGAGTGAGGTGTGGTGGTACGTCGTGCGGGCCTTGCCGTTCCTGGCCGCGTTCGTCTGCTTCCTGGCCGCTGCCTGGTACGGGGCCAGGGCCTTCCGCAGTTTCTTCGCGTTGGCGGGGTTCAGGTCGATCTCGTACGTCTTCCCGTCCAAGCCGAACGTGACCGTTTCCGCCGCTTCTCCGCCGTCGATGTCGTCGGAGAGCGTGACCACTACGCGCTGCGCCACGGATATCGGTCCTTTCCTGCGGCGCCGCCTGCCGTGCCCGGTCCCCGCTCGCACGGGAATCGCGGTTGACGTGCGGCGGCACCGGCCTTCCGGCTGTCAATGGGCAATGCTGTTTTCCGCTGTATTCCTTTGTACAGCGGAAGACCTCGCATTGTGAAGCCCAGCCAATTGCATCAGCGTGTCCCCGGGCAATAGCTGACGCTGATTTTTTTCGCGGACTTTTCGGTTGTTCTCGGTGGAGGATATCGCCGGGTGATCTGTGACCTGGGATATCTACCCGCGTAGATTTCTGAGCCGGGTACCCTGAGTCAAGCACGGAAGCTCGGGGGGTCGAGGGGGATTCCCCTGGAGAACACAGCCGCACCACACCACCGGGAGTGCCAGTGGCACGCGTCGTAGTCGACGTCATGCTCAAGCCGGAGATCCTCGACCCGCAGGGACAGGCAGTGCAGCGCGCGCTGCCGCGTCTTGGCTTCGAGGGGATCGCCGACGTCCGTCAGGGAAAGCGTTTCGAGCTGGAGGTGGCGGGACCGGTCGACGAGGCCGCGCTCGCCCGTATCCACGAGATGGCGGAGACGTTTCTCGCCAACACCGTCATCGAGGACTTCGTCGTGAAGGTGGAGTCGTGACGGCTCGTATCGGCGTCGTCACCTTCCCCGGCACCTTGGACGACAGGGACGCGCTGCGCGCCGCCCGTATCGCCGGTGCCGAGCCCGTACCGCTGTGGCACCGCGACAAGGACATCAAGCAGGTCGACGCCGTCGTGCTGGCCGGCGGTTTCAGCTACGGCGATTATCTGCGGGCCGGCGCCATCTCCCGCTTCTCGCCCGTGATGGGCACGATCATCGAGCAGGCGCGGGCCGGGCTGCCGGTCCTCGGGATCTGCAACGGATTCCAGATCCTGACCGAGTCCCATCTGCTGCCGGGCGCGATGCTGCGCAACAACCATCTCCACTTTGTCTGCCGCGATCAGAAACTTCGGGTGGAGCGCGCGGACACCGCCTGGACCGCCGACTATTCCGAAGGCCAGGAAATCGCCGTCCCCCTCAAGAACATCGACGGCAGGTATGTCGCCGACGAGCACGTCCTCGACGAGCTGGAGGCCGAGGGCCGCGTCGCGTTCCGTTACGCGGACGGCAACCCCAACGGCTCGCTCCGTGACATCGCCGGAATCTCGAATGCCGCGGGGAACGTCGTCGGACTCATGCCGCACCCCGAGCACGCCGTGGAGCCGCTGATCGGTACCGGAGGTACCGACGGCCTCGGATTCTTCACCTCGATCCTGAAGAAGCTGGTAGCCGCCTCATGACTCTGGACACAGTCGAGCACGCGTCCGGGACCCCGGACATCGAGCTGCCCTGGAAGGAGCTCGGCCTCAAGGAGGACGAGTACGCCCGGGTGCGCGAGATCCTCGGCCGCCGCCCGACCGGCGCCGAGCTGGCCATGTACTCCGTCATGTGGTCGGAGCACTGCTCGTACAAGAGCAGCAAGGCGCATCTGCGCCAGTTCGGCGAGAAGGCCCCTGCGAGCGACGCGATGCTCGTGGGCATCGGCGAGAACGCGGGCGTCGTGGACGTCGGGCAGGGCTACGCGGTCACCTTCAAGGTCGAGTCGCACAACCACCCGTCGTACGTCGAGCCGTACCAGGGCGCGGCCACCGGTGTCGGCGGGATCGTCCGCGACATCATCGCGATGGGCGCACGCCCGGTCGCGGTCGTGGACCCGCTGCGGATGGGCGCTGCCGACCACCCCGACACCAAGCGCGTCCTGCCGGGCGTCGTCGCGGGCATCGGCGGCTACGGCAACTCGCTCGGCCTGCCGAACATCGGCGGCGAGCTGGTCTTCGACGCCTGCTACCAGGGAAACCCGCTGGTCAACGCCGGTGCCATCGGTGTGATGCGGCATGAGGACATCCACCTGGCCAAGGCGTCCGGCCCCGGCAACAAGGTCATTCTGTACGGGGCCCGCACCGGCGGTGACGGCATCGGCGGCGCCTCGATCCTGGCCTCCGAGACCTTCGACGCGACGAAGCCGTCGAAGCGCCCCGCCGTGCAGGTCGGTGACCCCTTCCAGGAGAAGCTGCTCATCGAATGCACGCTGGAGGTCTTCGCCGAGAAGCTGGTCGACGGCATCTCCGACCTCGGCGCCGCCGGCCTGTCCTGTGCGACGAGCGAGCTGGCGTCCAACGGCTCCGGCGGCATGCGGGTCGAGCTGGACGACGTACCGCTGCGCGACCACACGCTCTCGCCCGAGGAAATCCTCATGAGCGAGTCGCAGGAGCGCATGTGCGCGATCGTGGAGCCGGCGAAGGTCGGGCGCTTCATGGAGATCTGCGAGAAGTGGGACGTCATCGCGACGGTCGTCGGTGAGGTCACCGACGGCGACCGGCTGGAGATCTTCTGGCACGGCGAGAAGATCGTGGACGTCGACCCGCGCACGGTCGCGCACGACGGCCCGGTCTACCAGCGCCCGTACGCCAGGCCCGAGTGGCAGGACGCCCTCCAGGCCGACGACGCGAACAAGCTGGCCCGTCCGGTGACGGCCGCCGAGCTGCGCGAGCAGGTGCTGCGAGTGGTCTCGGCGCCGAACCAGGCGTCGAAGTCCTGGGTCACCGACCAGTACGACCGGTTCGTGCAGGGCAACACCGTCCTCGCCCAGCCCGAGGACGCCGGGATGATCCGGGTCAACGAGGAGACCGGCCTCGGGGTCGCCATCGCGACGGACGGCAACGGCCGGTTCGCGCAGCTCGACCCGTACACCGGGGCGCAGCTCGCGCTGGCCGAGGCGTACCGCAACGTCGCGGCGACGGGCGCGAAGCCGCTCGCCGTCTCGGACTGTCTGAACTTCGGTTCGCCCGAGGACCCGGCCGTCATGTGGCAGTTCGTGGAGGCCATCCGCGGTCTCGCCGACGGCTGCCAGAAGCTGGGCACCCCGGTGACCGGCGGCAACGTCTCGCTCTACAACCAGACGGGCGAGCGCGCGATCCACCCGACGCCGGTCGTCGCGGTGCTCGGTGTGATCGACGACGTGGCGCGGCGTACGCCGATGGCCTTCGCCGAGGAGGGCCAGCTGCTGTACCTGCTGGGCGACACGGACGAGGAGTTCGGCGGGTCCGCCTGGTCGGGCACGATCCACGGCCATCTCGGCGGGCTGCCGCCCAAGGTCGACTTGGACAGGGAGATCCTGCTGGGCGAGATCCTGATCTCGGCCTCGCGCGACGGCATGATCGACGCGGCGCACGACCTGAGCGACGGCGGTCTGATCCAGGCGGTCACCGAGTCCTGCCTGCGCGGCGGCACCGGCGCCCGGCTGATCGTGCCGGACGGCCTCGACGCGTTCACGCTCCTGTTCAGCGAGTCGGCGGGCCGCGCTGTCGTGGCGGTGCCGCGCAGCGAGGAGCTGCGGTTCACTGACATGTGCGGGGCGCGCGGTCTGCCGGCCACCCGTATCGGTGTGGTGGACGGCCAAGAGGTCGAGGTCCAGGGCGAGTTCACGATCGGTCTCGACGAACTGCGCACGGCGCACGAGGCGACGATCCCGGCGCTGCTGGCCTGAGCCTCGCCGTGATCGGCGCGGGCCTCGCGTGATTGGCTGTGCCCGCACGGGATCCGCCGTGCGTGCCGGCCTGAACGAGGGGAACGCCCGATGTCCTACGAGTACAAGGTCGTGACGTTCAGGGAGTCGCTCATCGGCGACGCCCTGGACAGCGACAAGCTGGAGAAGACGCTCAACAAGCACGCCGCCGACGGCTGGGCCCTCAAGGCCATCACCGCCGCCGACGTGAAGGGCCGGATAGGTCCCGGTGCCGTCGAGGGTCTGCTGCTCACGCTGGAACGCCCCCGGCAGGCTTGATCCCGCCGGTACGATCGCCCGGCCGGTGTTCGCGAACACCGGCCGGGCGATCGGCGTTCACCGGGCGATCGGCGTTCACCGGGCGATCGGCGTTCACCGGGCGATCGGCGTTCACCGGGCGATCGGCGTTCCCCGGGCGATCGGCGTTCCCCGGGCGATCGGCGTTCCCCGGGGGATCGGTGTTACTTCGCCGCTGGTGCGTGCGCCGCGAGCAGGTCCAGTACGCCGTCGACCGCCTCCGTGAACGGCTCGACGGAATCCGCCGCGCGGGCGAGAACGTAACCGCCCTGCAGTACGGCGACGACCGTGGACGCCGTGGTCACCGGGTCGAGTCCCGCTCCGAACTCGCCGCGTGCCACCCCCTCCCCGAGCAGCCCCGCGATCCGGGCCCTGAGCGTGCTGAAGGTCTCCTCCACCGGCCGGCGCAGCGCCGGGTCGCCCATCACCTCGGGATCCTGGGTGAGTCCGCCGATCGGGCACCCCTTCAGCACGTCACGCTCGCCGCGCAGATAGCCGGCGATCCGCTCGGTCGCCGTGCCGGGCCCGCCGAACAGGGCCTCCGCCGTGGTCAGCCGTTCCTCCGCGCTGCGGGTGATGGCGGCCAGCGCCAGATCGGGCTTGCCGTCGAAGTGGTGGTACATGCTGCCCTGGCCCACCCCGGAGCGCTGCTGGATGGCCTTGGGGCTGGTGCCGACGTAACCGCGCTCCCAGAGGAGTTCGCGGGTGGTCTCGATCAGGCGTTCCGGTGTGCTGCTCACGCACCGGATTGTACCTACTGGTACGCACAGCGCCCCGTATCGCTTTTCTCCTTGTGCGGGATTACGTAATTACGTAAATTGAATGTCATGGAGCTTGAGGAACGCGTCGCCGAGCTGGAACGCCGGCTCGCCGCGCTGGAGCAGACGGCGCCGACCGCGCCGACCGCGCCCGTACCCGCGGCCGCGCCCGCGCTGGACGGCGGCGAATTCTGGGCTCTGCACGGGCTGAAGGACCAGCTCGCCGAGGCGGGGGCCGCGACCGGGGGAGTGCTCTTCACCGGCGCGGTCCGGCTGCCGACCGACGAACGGTACGAGTGGCAGTACGGCACGGTGACCGACGCCGTCCTGGACACCGACTGGCCTGCGGCGGCCGAGTCCTTCGGCGCGCTCGGCCACCCCGTACGGCTGCGGCTGCTGCGCGAGATCCTCGGTGGCCGCCGTACCGCCGCCGAACTCGCCGAGCTGGCCGAACTCGGCACGACGGGCCAGATCTACCACCACCTGCGCCAGCTCACCTCGGTCGGCTGGCTGCACACCGTCGGGCGCGGCAAGTACGAGGTCCCCGGCGGCCGGGTGGTGCCGCTGCTGGTGATGCTGGCGGCGACCCGGCCGACCTGACCGCGATACCGAATCCACCCAGGGGGAACGATGTCCGTACGCAAACTCGTCATGATCTTCTACCGGCTGTTCACCGTGCTCTTCGTCGCGCTGGTCTTCGTGGGGGCCTTCGTCGACCTGCCGTTCGCGTGGTGGCTGATCTGGGTGCCGGAGATCATCGCGGTCACCCTCGTCGTCGCCCTGGGCCGGCGTACGGCACGGGCGCACGTGGCCGCCAGGCCGCCGGCCGTCGAGGTGGCGGCGCCGGTCACCGGCCGCTGGTCCGCGCTCAACAGCCCGGCGAGCCGCGTGCCCAGCCACCGCACCCACGCGTACGGGCAGACGTACGCGATCGACATCGTGGCCGAACCGGAGCCCGGCAGCCGGCCCGGCTTCGCCTGGGCCTGGCCGGTGGCCCGGCGGAGCAAGGCGTTTCCCGCCTTCGGCCGGCCGCTGCTCGCCGTCGCGGACGGGACGGTCGTGCATGCCTCCGACAGCCGGCGCGACCACCTCAGCAGGAACTCGCTGCTGGCGCTCGTCTACCTGATGCTCATCGAGGCCGCCGTCCGCGACATGGCGGGAGCCGCCTGGATCACCGGCAACCACCTGATCATCGACATCGGCGACGGCACGTACGCGATGTACGCGCACGTCCAGCGCGGCTCCCTCGCCGTACGGGCGGGCGACCGGGTGCGCGCGGGCCAGGTCGTCGGGCGCTGCGGCAACTCCGGCAATTCGACCGAACCGCACGTGCACTTCCAGCTGATGGACCACCCCGACATGGACGTGGCCCGCGGACTCCCGTTCCGCTGGCACGGCATCGGGGTCCCGGCCGACGGCGAGGTGTTCACGGCGGGCGAGGAAGCGGCGGACCCCGGTGCGGACCGGACGGCCGCCGGGCAGGCTGCTGCCGAGTAGGCCGGTGCGGACCCTGGCCGGCACCGGCCTTACGCCGTCGGGCCGGCCTCCGGCCGGCCGGTGTCGACCGTGCGGGGGCCGATCAGACTGTCAGTGGGCTCGGCTAGCCTCCCCGCTATGCCCCCGGCCAAGAAGCGTCTGCGTAGCTACGACCACGCCAAGACCCGCACCGCCGTGCTGGCCCAGTTCGCGCACGTACGCGAAGCGGCCGGCGCGCTCACCGCGGCGCAGCTGGCGCTGCCCGCCGGGCTCGGCGGCTGGACCGTACGGGAGCTGGCCGCGCACCTGACGATGGCGGTCGAGGCCGTCAGCCGCGCCGTCGAACAGCCCGAGCCGGCCGGGCCCGTCGTCGCCCTGCTCGACTGGCCGTTCGCGACGGCCGGCCTGGCGGACGACATCGCGGAGGACACCGAGGCGATCGCCACCTCGGCCGAGCCGGCCGAGCTGTTCGCCCGCGCCGCCGAGCGGATCGCCGCGCTGCTGCCGAGCGCCGCCGACGACCGGCTGGTCACCACCAGGGCCGGCGCGATGCGGCTCGGGGACTTCCTCGTCACCCGCACCGTCGAGCTGGTCGTCCACACCGACGACCTGAACCGGGCGACGGGCCTCGCCGTCCCGTACGACCGGCAGGCGCTCGCCGCCTGTACGCGGATGCTCGCCGACGCCCTCGCCGTGCTGGCGCCCGGCGCCTCGACGGAGGTGCGGATCCCGCCGTACGCGGTCGTGCAGTGCGTGGAAGGCCCCCGGCACACCAGGGGGACCCCGCCGAACGTCGTGGAGACCGATCCGCTCACCTGGATCAGGCTCGCGACCGGCCGTACGACCTGGGCGGACGCGCTCGAAGCGGCGCGGGTCAGCGCCAGCGGCGAGCGCGCCGACCTGTCCGGGCTGCTGCCGCTCATGGGCTGAGCCGGCACGGACACCGCGGAACCGTCCGTCCGCCCGGCACGTCCCAGCCGCATGAGGAATCAGCAGATCACCTACATCACCGCCGGTGCCCTGCTCGCGCTGGCCGCCTCAGCCTGCGGTACGGAGACCGGCTCAGGACCGGGTGACCCGGCCGCCCCGGACAGCTCCGTACAGTCGGCGCCCGCGCTGACCGGGGTGCACTGGAGCGTGGACAGCGTGACCGTCGACGGGGCGAGGACCGCCGCACCCGCGGGGGCCGGCGTCGAGATCGACTCCAAGGGCCGGGCGAGCGCCAGCACCGGCTGCAACACCATCGGCGCACAGGTCACCGTCAAGGGCGACACCGTCGTCGTCGGCAAGAAGGAGTCGACGCTCATCGGCTGCCCGGAGGAACTGGCCGCCTTCGAGAAGCGCCTCAACGGCGCCTTCTCGGGGAAGCTGACCGCCAAGGTCGCCGACCAGCGGCTCACCCTCACCGGCGCGGACGGCGACACCATCGCCCTGACGGCGGAGAAGGACGCCGCCCTCGCCGGCACCAAGTGGGTGGTGACCTCGCTCGTCGACCACGGCAGCGTCACCTCCAGGACCGACCGGCCGGCGGCGACGGCGGCGGGCGCCCCCTCGTTCACCCTCACCAAGGACGGCTCGGTGCAGGGCACAGGACTGCGCTGCAACTCCTGGCGGACCACGGCGCACGTAGCGGGTTCGACGGTCACGTTCGGTAAGGTCACCTCGACCAAAATGGCCTGTGACACCCCCGCCTCGGCCGTCGAGAAGCGGCTGTCCGAACTGCTGCGCGAAGGCAAGGTCGGCTATGAGCTGGCTCACCGTTCGCTGACCCTCACCGGCCAGGACGGCCAAGGGGTCAGGGCCGAGACGGCCCCCGCCGCGAAGTGATCCCGCCCACTGCGCCCCGTCCCCAATTCGGACCAGTGGTCGATCTCGCCTACACTCGGTGGCGTGCCTCGTGGTGATGGACGACTCAACCACGACCTGCTCCCCGGTGAGAAGGGCCCCCAAGACGCCTGCGGCGTCTTCGGAGTCTGGGCCCCGGGTGAAGAGGTCGCCAAGCTCACCTACTTCGGACTGTATGCCCTGCAGCACCGTGGACAGGAGTCCGCGGGCATCGCAGTGAGCAACGGGTCCCAGATCCTGGTTTTCAAGGACATGGGCCTCGTCTCACAGGTCTTCGACGAAACGTCCCTCGGCTCTCTCCAGGGCCATATCGCGGTGGGCCATGCCCGCTACTCCACCACCGGAGCCTCGGTGTGGGAGAACGCGCAGCCGACCTTCCGGGCCACGGCCCACGGCTCCATCGCGCTCGGTCACAACGGAAACCTGGTCAACACCGCCGAGCTCGCCGAGCTCGTCGCCGAACTCCCCAGGGAGAACGGCCGTGCGACGCGGGTCGCGGCCACCAACGACACCGATCTGGTCACGGCTTTGCTGGCCTGCCAGACGGACGAGGACGGCAAGTTCCTCACCGTCGAAGAGGCGGCGCCCAAGGTGCTGCCCCAGGTCAAGGGTGCCTTCTCGCTCGTCTACATGGACGAGCACACCCTGTACGCGGCCCGTGACCCGCAGGGCATCCGCCCGCTGGTCCTCGGCCGTCTCGAGCGCGGCTGGGTCGTCGCCTCCGAGAGCGCCGCTCTCGACATCTGCGGCGCCTCCTACGTGCGCGAGATCGAGCCCGGCGAGTTCATCGCCATCGACGAGAACGGTCTGCGCTCGTCGCGATTCGCGGAAGCGAAGCCCAAGGGCTGCGTTTTCGAGTACGTCTATCTGGCGCGTCCCGATACGGACATCGCCGGCCGGAACGTCTATCTGTCCCGGGTGGAAATGGGCCGGAAACTGGCGCGTGAGGCCCCGGTCGATGCGGATCTGGTCATAGCGACACCGGAATCCGGCACTCCGGCGGCCATCGGCTATGCCGAGGCCAGCGGGATCCCGTACGGCTCGGGCCTGGTGAAGAACGCGTACGTGGGCCGGACCTTCATCCAGCCCTCACAGACCATCCGCCAGCTGGGCATCCGGCTGAAGCTCAACCCGCTCAAGGAAGTCATCCGCGGCAAGCGCCTCGTGGTCGTCGACGACTCGATCGTCCGCGGCAACACCCAGCGCGCGCTGGTGAAGATGCTCCGCGAGGCGGGCGCGGCCGAGATCCACATCAGGATCTCCTCGCCCCCGGTGAAGTGGCCGTGCTTCTTCGGCATCGACTTCGCCACCCGCGCCGAGCTGATCGCCAACGGGATGTCCATCGAGGAGATCGGCACCTCGCTCGGCGCCGACTCGCTCTCGTACATCTCCATCGACGGGATGATCGAGGCGACCACGATCGACAAGCCCAATCTCTGCCGGGCCTGCTTCGACGGCGAGTACCCGATGGATCTCCCCGACCCGGAACTGCTCGGCAAGCAGCTCCTGGAGACCGAGCTGGCCGCAGGGCCGGCCGACACGGCGGCGAGCGACGCCCTGCGCCGCCCGTAGCGGCACCCCGCGGGGCTGGGCGGAGCCCGGTCCCGCGTCCTCTCCCGCCCTGTACGACGCTCCGTACGACGACACGAAGGTTTCCAGCCATGCCTGCCACGCCCGATACGACAACTGGTGCCAGCTATGCCGCCGCTGGCGTCGACATCGAGGCCGGTGACCGCGCCGTCGAGCTCATGAAGGAGTGGGTCAGGAAGACCCGGCGCCCCGAGGTGCTCGGTGGCATCGGCGGCTTCGCCGGTCTCTTCGACGCCTCGGCGCTCAAGCGCTACGAGCGGCCGCTGCTGGCCTCCGCGACCGACGGTGTCGGTACGAAGGTCGACCTCGCCCGCCGGATGGGCGTGTATGACACGATCGGCCACGACCTCGTCGGGATGGTCGTCGACGACCTGGTGGTCTGCGGCGCCGAGCCGCTCTTCATGACCGACTACATCTGCGTCGGCAAGGTTCATCCCGAGCGTGTCGCCGCCATCGTCAAGGGCATCGCCGAAGGCTGTGTGCTGGCGGGCTGCGCGCTGGTCGGCGGCGAGACCGCCGAACACCCGGGGCTGCTCGGCGAGGACGACTTCGACGTCGCGGGCGCGGGTACGGGCGTGGTCGAGGCGGACCGGCTGCTCGGCGCGGATCGTATCCGCACGGGTGACGCGGTGATCGCCATGGCGTCCTCCGGTCTTCACTCGAACGGGTACTCGCTGGTGCGGCATGTGGTCTTCGACCGGGCCGGCTGGGCGCTGGAGCGCGAGGTCGAGGAGTTCGGCAGGACCCTCGGCGAGGAGCTGCTGGAGCCCACCAAGATCTACTCGCTGGACTGTCTGGCGCTGACCAGGACCACCGAGGTGCACGCTTTCAGCCATGTCACGGGCGGCGGACTCGCGGCGAACCTGGCCCGGGTCGTACCGGACGGGCTGCACGCGACCGTCGACCGGTCGACCTGGCAGCCGGGTCCGATCTTCGATGTCGTCGGTGCGGCGGGCCAGGTCGAGCGCCTGGAGCTGGAGAAGACGCTGAACATGGGCGTCGGCATGATCGCCGTCGTGCCGGCCGACTCGGCGGACGCGGCACTGGACACCCTCGCCGACCGCGGGGTCGACGCCTGGGTCGCGGGAGAGATCACCGAGCGCGGTGGACATGCCACCGGAGCCGCCCTGACAGGCGACTACCGCAGCTGATCAGCGAGTGCCGTCCTCCGGGACGGCGCCCGTCATGCCGCGGGGCAGCACAGAACCCGGTCCAGGACTACGGCCCCGGACCGGGCCACTGTGAGGAACTGCTGGAGGTATCCAGACGTCAAGCGCCGCGGCGCTGAGCCGAGGGTCCGGACTCGTCGTCCTCGTCCTCGTCGTCGTTGTAACGATCCGCGTACTGTGCGTACGGGTCATCTTCCTCTTCGTCATCCTCGAACGGCTCCGCGTTCGGCGGTTGACTTGTCGGAGATGCGCCCAGCTCGCTGGCCAGACGCGACAGATCCGTCCCGCCGCTGTTGTACTTCAGCTGGCGGGCGACCTTCGTCTGCTTGGCCTTGGCCCGGCCGCGCCCCATGGCTCGACCCCCTCGGTGACGGGGCTCGACGGCCCCAGAGTCTTGACACGCGTTCATGTTTCAGAACGAGCTCTCCTCGGAGAGACCCGTCCGTAGGTCTTCAACGGTACCTGCTTCCGCGGCCATACGGTACGCCGCCCGCATGACGCGCCTCGGCGCTCGACCGGCGAGACGCCCCGTCCTCGCTGGTCAGCTGCGATTTTAACCTCTTCTTGAGGGCGACCCGCCCGGCCGGGGTGAGTCACGTCTCCCCGGGTCAGCCCGCGCGGCCCGCAGCCATCCGCTGCTCGGCGATCCGGTCGGCGGCGGCAGCCGGCGGAATGCCGTCGCTATTCGCACGTGCGAAGATCGAAAGAGTGGTGTCGAAGATCTTCGCCGCCTTCGCGCGGCACCGCTCGAAGTCGAAGCCGTGCAGCTCGTCGGCGACCTGGATCACCCCGCCCGCGTTCACCACGTAGTCCGGCGCGTAGAGGATCCCGCGGTCGGCGAGGTCCTTCTCGACACCGGGGTGGGCGAGCTGGTTGTTGGCGGCTCCGCACACCACCTTCGCGGTCAGCACGGGCACGGACACGTCGTTCAGCGCGCCGCCGAGCGCGCACGGCGCGTACACGTCGAGACCCTCGGTACGGATCAGCGCCTCGTTGTCGACGACGACCCTGACCTCAGGATGCCGATCGGTGATCCGGGCGACCGACTCGGCCCGTACGTCCGTGACGACGACCTGCGCGCCGTCCTCCAGCAGGTGCTCCACCAGGTGATGACCGACCTTGCCGACGCCGGCGACGCCGACCGTACGGCCGCGCAGCGAGGGATCGCCCCACTGTCGCTCCGCGCTGGCCCGCATGCCCTGGAAGACCCCGAAGGCGGTCAGTACGGACGAGTCGCCCGCGCCGCCGTTCTCGGGGGAGCGTCCGGTCGTCCACGCGCACTCGCGCGCCACGACGTCCATGTCGGCGACGTACGTGCCCACGTCGCAGGCCGTCACGTACCGGCCGCCGAGCGACGCCACGCACCGGCCGTACGCCAGCAGCAGTTCCTCGCTCTTGACCAGGTCGGGATCGCCGATGATCACGGCCTTGCCGCCGCCGTGGTCGAGCCCGGCCAGCGCGTTCTTGTACGACATGCCACGGGAGAGGTTCAGCGCGTCGGCGACGGCGGCTTCCTCGGACGCGTACGGGTAGAAGCGGGTGCCGCCGAGGGCCGGGCCCAGGGCGGTGGAGTGGATGGCGATCACGGCCTTGAGGCCGCTCGCGCGGTCCTGGCAGAGCACGACCTGCTCATGGCCCCCCTGGTCCGATCGGAACAGGGTGTGCAGGACGCCGTCGGTCACATCGGTCACGGTGGTGACTCCCAAGTACGAAGCGGCGGGGATCGGCCCCTCCGTGGGTGTGGGAGGGACCAGTTGGGGTTGAGAGTAAGTCTTACCCCGGCGTAGATCAGCCGCAGTGCGGAGGATCACCCTCTCGTGCGCCCTGGGCGTGGGACGATTCCGGCATGCCAGCGGTGTCTTCGGTTCTCGTCCCTTACACGTCCTACCTGCGGGTGTACGAGCCGCTGGCCGCCTTTCCCGAACCGGAGAGGAGTCACTGGGCCGAGTACGCCCGGCGCGGCCGTACGCCCACCGTCCAGGACGAACTGCGCCGCGCCCTGGCGGACTTGCTGCCCACCCCGCCGGTGCCCGTGCCGGTGCACGAGAGCGCGGACGCGTTCGTGACCGAGGTGGACGGGGTGGTCTGCGTCTGCCCGTGGCGGACCCGACTGCGCGGCTGGCTCGCCCTGGAGGAGCTGGCCGACGTCCTGCCGCTGCCGCTGCTGGACGCGGTGCTGCCCGCCGTGGTGCGGGTCCAGGCGAGCGCGGACTACGAGCGCTGGCGCGAGCGGAACCCGGACGCGCGGCCGTGGATCAGGACGGGTGTCTGGCAGGTGCCGGTCCGCTGGTTCACGCTCTTCTCTGACGACGAGCGGACGTACGAGCCGGGTGAGCCGGCGAAGCCCGGGGAGCCGGGGGAGTCCGGCGCCGCCGGCCCGGGTGCGCCCGTCCTGCGCTACCGGACGCCGATGGTCCAGGCGCGGCGGCGGCTGGCGCGCGGCCTCAAGGCGCTGCGGGACAGCATCGACGACGGTCCGATGATCGAGGGTCTCGTCGACGTGGGGCGGTGGCTGGAGGAGTTCCACCCGCGCTCGCTGGTCGAGCTGGACTACGGCGGGCTCGTGCACGTGCTGTCCGAGGAGCAGCTGGCGGAGGACCGCTCAGCGGCCGATGTGGCGGCCGGGATCGCCGCGCTGCGATCGGGGGACGGCGAGCGGGCAGGAGAGGCCTACGGGCGGCTCACAGAGCGCTGGCGGGCCGTCCGTGACCGCCAGTTCGCCAACTGAGGGCGACGGAGACCGACGGCCCGTCAGAGGTCCTACGTCTGAAGGTCCCGATCCGGGCTTTTTTCTTAACAGGGCCTTAAGCGTGACGGACCGCACTAACAAGGGCCTTGCGCCCATCGCCCACCCTCGTGTCAAAATAGGACAAGGAGTCCGGGGAGGGTTCCTTCCGTGCCGGTACGGGCGGAATGCTCGGTATCGCACGCTATGCGGGGGTTCTGCTGACTCCTGATCGCTCTGTGACTGATCGTTACTGTGCCGTGACTGTCCGCTATGGCATGGTCCATCGGCTTCCGCCGTTGATGAACACCTCAGAGGGCAATTCCATCGGTTTGGCCGACGTGGCTGGACGGATGGTGTAGTTGTAGTGCCGAGGACAAGCCGTTCGTCCTATAACCGACTCGGCCCGCGTCCGCCATTTCGGGCAACGTGGGTCAAGGTGCAGAATTTAGAGGAAAGAACCGAGATGGTTCGGTTCTCCCGAGGAGGCCGCTCATGACCGCTCGCACCCCTGATGCCGAGCCGCTGCTGACCCCGGCTGAGGTTGCCACGATGTTCCGTGTGGATCCGAAGACGGTCACACGCTGGGCAAAGGCAGGCAAGCTCACGTCCATCCGCACGCTCGGTGGGCATCGCCGGTATCGCGAGGCAGAGGTTCGCGCACTGCTTGCGGGTATTCCGCAGCAGCGTAGCGAAGCTTGATCAACAGATTAGGGATCAACACGCACAACCTGTTCCACACGCACCACTTGTTCCACCAGTACCGCCAGCACCATAAGCACGCAGGGACAACAGCCGGGTTCCCCCAACACGGTCGTCCCGACTGACAGCTCCAAACGACGGGCGCCTGCCCCAACAGGCTCCGTACCCAAGCAACATGGGTAAGTCGTCGATCGCGCTGGACTCCGCCGGGTCCAGCGCGATCTTTTTTGTGCGCCTGTGGGGACCCTTGGTGGGTGAGTACAATTGCACATATTAAATTGCCGGATTGTAGGAAGGGTGTAAGAACGCCCATTCCAGAAAAACCTGAGGTGACTACCGTCACACTGCACGCCTCTTGCCAACGCCGGACGGCGGGTGGTTGGCGGATGGCCGGGCCGTCGTCGCAGCCGTGCGTACTGGTTACAGATGCTTGATTACTCGGGTCGGCCCGGGGCGGTCAATACGCAGAAGAGCCCGCGTTCGTGAGAACGCGGGCTCTTCGGTGATGCGGTCCTGACGGGATTTGAACCCGCGGCCTCCACCTTGACAGGGTGGCGAGCACTCCAAGCTGCTCCACAGGACCTTGTTCCGCTGCCCCTTGGCGGCGGCTGCGAAGACAGACTCTACAGCAGCTCAGAGGGTCCGGTCGAACTCACTCCGGGCGATGGCGGCGTTACGCGCGACCTACGGCGCCGCCGCGTCGATCGCCTTCACGATCCGCTTGTCCGAGACCGGCTGGGCCGTGCCCAGGGCGTGGGCGAAATAGCTCACCCGCAGCTCCTCGATCATCCAGCGGATGTCCAGGACCTCGCGCGGCACCGGCCTGCCCTGCGGCAGCTGTTCCAGCAGCCAGGCGTACTCGTCCTGCATCTCGTGGACCTTCTCCATGCGCGTCGTGTCGCGCTGGACGTTGGTCGGCATCTGCTGCAGCCGGCGGTCCACGGCGACCAGATAGCGCATCAGGTCCGGCAGCCTCGGCAGCCCGGTGCGGGTGACGAAGCCGGCCGGCATGAGCGCCGCCAGCTGGTCCTTGACGTCCTGGACGTTGTTGATGAGCACCAGGCTGTTCGTGGACTTCAGCCGGCGCTCACACGCCTGCCAGGCCGCCAGGATCTGCTGGACCTGGCCGACGGTACGGACCGTCGCGTCCACGAGATCGGCGCGGACCTTGTCGTACAGCTTGCGGAAGGACTCCTCGTCCCACGCGGGCCCGCCGTGGTCGGCGATCAGCTTGTCCGCCGCCGCCGTCGCGCAGTCTTCGAACAGCGCCTGGACGGAGCCGTGCGGATTGCGGGACAGCGCCAGCTTGTGCTGGTTGGTGAGCTTGTCCGAGGCGAACTTGGCAGGACTGACCGGGATGCTGAGCAGAATCAGCCGCCGCGTCCCCGCCCACATCGCCTGCTGCTGCTCGGCTTCCGTGTCGAAGAGCCGTACGGCGACGCTGTCGCCCCGGTCGACCAGCGCCGGGTACGCCTTGACCGGCTGCCCCGCCCTGCGCGTCTCGAAGATCCGTACCAGCGTGCCGATGGTCCAGTCGGTCAGGCCCGTGCGCTCGATGGTCTCGCCGCCCGAGCGCTCGGCGGTCGCCGCGGCGGCCTTCGACAGCGCTTGGCGGGCCTTGGGCCGCAGTTGCAGCTTCAGCTCGTCCAGATCCTTCGACTCGGCGATCTTGCGCCGCCGTTCGTCCACGATCCGGAAGGTGATCTTGAGGTGGTCCGGCACCCGGCCCAGATCGAAGTCGTCGCCCGTGACGGGCACCCCCACCATCCGCTGGAGTTCCCGCGCCAGCGTGACCGGCAGCGGCTCCTGGAGCGGTACGGCGCGGTCCAGGAACGCCTCCGCGTAGTTCGGCGCCGGTACGTAGTGCCGGCGGATCGGCTTGGGCAGCGAGCGGATCAGCTCCATGACCACGTCGGCGCGCAGCCCGGGGATCTGCCAGTCGAACCCTTCCGAAGTGACCTGGTTGAGCACCTGGAGCGGTACGTGGACGGTCACCCCGTCCGCGTCGGCGCCCGGTTCGAACTGGTACGTCACCCGGAAGCTGAGCTGTCCCTGCCGCCAGGTGTCCGGGTAGTCGTCCTTGGTGACCGAGCCGGCCTTCTCGTTGATGAGCATCGACCGCTCGAAGTCGAGCAGTTCCGGCTCGTCCCGCCGCTTGGCCTTCCACCAGGAGTCGAAGTGCGCCCCGGAGACGATGTCTTCGGGCACCCGCTGGTCGTAGAAGTCGTACAGCGTCTCGTCGTCCACGAGGATGTCGCGGCGCCGGGCGCGGTGCTCCAACTCCTCGACCTCGCCCAGCAATTTGCGATTGTCATGGAAAAATTGATGGTGCGTCCGCCAGTCGCCCTCGACGAGCGCGTTGCGGATGAACAGGTCGCGGGAGGCCTCCGCGTCGATCCGGCCGAAGTTGACCTTGCACCGGTCGATGATCGGGACGCCGTACAGCGTCACCTTCTCGTACGCCATCACGGCCGCCGCGTCCTTCTCCCAGTGCGGCTCGCTGTACGTGCGCTTCAGCAGATGGCCGGCCAGCGGCTCGATCCACTCCGGCTCGACCTTCGCGTTGACCCGCGCCCACAGCCGGGACGTCTCGACCAGCTCGGCCGACATGATGAACCGCGGCGGCTTCTTGAACAGCGCCGAGCCGGGGAAGACCGCGAACTTCGCGCTGCGCGCCCCCAGATACTCGTTCTTCGCGCCGTCCTTCACGTCCTTCATGCCGATGTGCGACAACAGCCCGGCCAGCAGCGACACATGGACGGACTGGTCGGCGGCTGCCGTGTCCTCGTCGCCGATCTTCAGGCCCATCTGCTTGGCGACCGTGCGCAGTTGGGAGTAGATGTCCTGCCACTCCCGGATCCGCAGGAAGTTCAGGTACTCCGACTTGCACATGCGGCGGAACGCCGAGGACGACAGCGCCTTCTGCTGCTCCCGTACGTAGCGCCAGAGGTTGAGGAAGGCGAGGAAGTCGGACGTCTCGTCCTTGAAGCGGGCGTGCTGCTGATCGGCCTGGGTCTGCTTCTCCGCCGGGCGCTCGCGCGGGTCCTGGATGGAGAGCGCGGCGGCGATCACCATCACCTCCCGTACGCAGCCGTTGCGGTCGGCCTCGATGACCATGCGGGCGAGGCGCGGGTCGACGGGGAGCTGGGAGAGCTTGCGCCCGAGGGGCGTCAGCTTCTTCTTCGTATCTTTTTGTGCCGCGTCGAACGCGCCCAGTTCCTGAAGGAGTTGGACACCGTCGCGGATGTTGCGGTGGTCCGGCGGGTCGATGAAGGGGAACTTCTCGATCTCGCCGAGCCCGGCTGCCGTCATCTGAAGGATGACCGACGCCAGGTTCGTACGGAGGATCTCGGCGTCGGTGAACTCCGGGCGCGAGGTGAAGTCGTCCTCGGAGTAGAGCCGGATGCAGATGCCGTCCGACGTACGGCCGCAGCGGCCCTTGCGCTGGTTGGCGCTCGCCTGCGAGATCCGCTCGATCGGCAGCCGCTGGACCTTGGTGCGGTGGCTGTAGCGGGAGATGCGCGCGTTGCCCGGGTCGATGACGTACTTGATGCCGGGAACGGTGAGGGACGTCTCGGCGACGTTCGTGGCGAGGACGATCCTGCGCCCGCTGTGCCGCTGGAAGACGCGGTTCTGCTCGGCGTGCGAGAGCCGGGCGTAGAGCGGGAGGACTTCGGTGCCGCGGATCCTGCGTTTCTCCAGGGCGTCGGCGGTGTCCCGGATCTCCCGCTCGCCGGAGAGGAAGACCAGGATGTCGCCAGGACCCTCCGACTGGAGCTCGTCGACGGCGTCGGAGATCGCGGTGATCTGGTCGCGGTCGCCCTCCTCGCCGTCCTCCTCCAGGAGCGGCCGGTAGCGGACCTCGACGGGGTACGTACGGCCCGAGACCTCGACGATCGGGGCGTTGCGGAAGTGGCGCGAGAAGCGCTCGGGGTCGATGGTCGCCGAGGTGATGACGACCTTCAGGTCCGGGCGTCTGGGCAGCAGCTGGGCGAGATAGCCGAGCAGGAAGTCGATGTTGAGACTGCGCTCGTGCGCCTCGTCGATGATGATCGTGTCGTAGGCGAGCAGCTCGCGGTCGGTCTGGATCTCGGCGAGCAGGATGCCGTCCGTCATGAGCTTGACGAAGGTCGACTCCGGGTTCACCTGGTCCGTGAAGCGGACCTTCCAGCCGACGGCCTCACCCAGCGGGGTGTCCAGCTCGTCGGCGACGCGCTCGGCGACCGTACGGGCCGCGATCCGGCGCGGCTGGGTGTGCCCGATCATGCCGCGCACGCCGCGGCCCAGCTCCAGACAGATCTTGGGGATCTGCGTCGTCTTGCCGGACCCGGTCTCACCGGCGACGATCACGACCTGGTGGTCGCGTATCGCCTCCAGGATCGTGTCCTTCTTCTGGCTGACGGGAAGCTGCTCGGGATAACTGACCGCGGGCACACGGGCGCCACGCCGCCGGACCCGGTCGGTGGCCTTCTCGGCCTCGGCGGCGATCTCGTCCAGCACGGCCTGCCGTGCCTCGGGCTTGCGGATGCGCCGGGAGCCTTCGAGACGGCGGCCGAGCCGCTGCGCGTCACGCAGCGAGACGTCGGCCAGCAGGGTCTGGAGGTCGGCAAGGGAAGTAGACATACCGGAACCAGGATCTCACCCGGGGCGAGAGAGTGGCGAACCATTTCGGCCCGCACACGAGAAAGCCCCCCGCCGATGATCTCGGTAGGGGGCTTCGGGCCTTTGCGGGCCGAGGTGGCTGGGGCCGGGATCGAACCGGCGACCTATCGCTTTTCAGGCGATCGCTCGTACCAACTGAGCTACCCAGCCACGCAATCTCGCGATTGCAGCGGTCCTGACGGGATTTGAACCCGCGGCCTCCACCTTGACAGGGTGGCGAGCACTCCAA
>NZ_JTIY01000001.1:2029903-2032061 GCF_000818175.1 Streptomyces sp. AcH 505 | reverse complement strand
CCCGCGGCCTCCACCTTGACAGGGTGGCGAGCACTCCAAGCTGCTCCACAGGACCTCGCTGATGTGCGGGACAAGTCTCGCACACGGTCAAACATGCTCCCAACGGGATTTCCACGGTGTCCTTGAGTGATCGAACAGACACGCTGGGGTGGCCCGATGTCGCTAGATGAGCGTATCAGAATGCGGCACATGCCCTGTCCGCGCTGTGGGCGGCCTTGAGTCTCCACCGGGTGGAGACGGGAGGGTGAACCCATGGACGGCAAGACGCTGTATTCGATCGGTGAGCTGGCCCGTCGGACGGGGCTGACGGTCACCGCCATCCGCTTCTACTCCGACCGAGGCATCGTCCCGGCCGCCGAGCGCAGCCCGGCCGGCTACCGCTTGTACGGCGCCGACGCCGTCGCCCGCCTGGATCTCGTACGGACGCTACGCGAGCTGGGCCTCGACCTGCCCACGGTCGGCCGGGTCCTGGCCGGTGAGCTGACCCTCCCGGAGGCCGCGGCGGCGCAGGCCGAGGCGCTGACGGCCCGGATCGGGACGCTGCGGCTGCGGCGCGCGGTGCTGACGGCGGTGGCCAGACGCGGCTCCACACCCGAGGAGATGGATCTCATGCACAAGCTGGCCAAGCTGTCGGAGGACGAGCGCCGCGCCCTGATCGCGGACTTCCTGGACGCGGTGTTCGGCGACCTGGCGACCGCCCCGGCCATCGCCGGGCTCGTCCGGACCCTGACCCCGGAACTGCCCGCCCACCCGGAACCCGAACAGATCGAAAGCTGGGTGGAACTGGCGGAACTCACCGAGAACCCGGACTTCCGGGCCGCGCTGAGGCGCATGGCCGAGCAGCTCGCGGCCGACGCGGGAGGAAGCGGGTTCGTACGCCGCGACCCGGTGGCGACGGTCCGCGACCAGGTACGCCCCGCCCTGGCGGCCGGCGTCGACCCGGCGTCGCCCGGCGCGGACGGGGTGGTGGCGGAGATCACGGCGCGGTACGCGCACGACGGCGGCCCGCGTCGCCTGCTGGCCAGGCTGGAGACGGCGAACGACCCCCGCAGGGAGCGCTACCTGGAACTGCTCGCTGTGATCAACGGCTGGCCGGCCCCGGAGCGCGTGACACCGGCGCTTGACTGGTCGATCCGCGCGCTGCGGCTCGCCGTAGGGCCGACCGGGCGGTCGTAGAAAATACTTTCGGGACCCAGGCAACCGGATCCTCCCTCCAACCGGTTGACCCGGTGGGGGGTTGACGCGACGGGGCAGTGCCGGAGGAGGGCGGTGACGGACTCGGAAGCGGACTTCGCGGACTTCGAGGAGTTCGTCACGGCACGCGGGCCCCGCCTGCTGCGCGCCGCCTGGCTGCTGACCGGGGACGCGCATCTCGCGGAGGACCTGGTGCAGACGGTGCTGGCCAAGATGTGGCCCAAGTGGCGCCGTATCGCGGCCGGGAGCCCGGACGGGAGTCCGGAGGCGTACGCCCGCAAGGCGCTGGTGAACACGTACGCGTCGTGGTGGCAGCGGCGTTGGCGCGGCGAGGTGCCGCACGACGTGCTGCCCGACGCGTCGCGGGACACGGCAGGGGTCGACGTCTTCGAAGCCGTCGACCTGGAACGTTCGCTCGCGGTCGCGCTGCGTTCGCTGCCGCCTCGGCAGCGAACGGTGGTCGTGCTGCGCTATTTCGAAGACCTCAGCGTCGAGGAGACGGCCGAAATCCTCGGCTGCCGGCCCGGGACGGTCAAGAGCCAGGCCGCGAAGGCGCTGGGCTCCCTGCGCGGCCTGCTGGCCGTCAACGTGCTCGTGGAAGGGCGGTGAATGGTGGTGGACGAAGAGGAGACGGTACGGGTGGCGGAGGACGATCTGCGCATCCTGCTCAAGTACGCCACCCCCGAACTCACCGCGTCGCCGCAGTGGATGCGGCAGATCCGCCGCCGCGTCGTACGGCGCAGGCGTCGCCGGCTCGCTCTGCTGACCGCCGTGACGGGCGTCGGGGCGGTGGCGCTCGCCGTCGGCACGCTGACCGGCGCCGGCGTCCTGGACCCGGGTCCGCAGCGCCCCGCGCGCCTGCCCGCCGCCGTCGGAACGGTCGGCGCCTCGTCGTCGCCGGGCGGCGCGGGTACGGATACGGAGAAGGACGCGGACGACCTCGGGCTCGTCATGCCGCTGCCCG
>NZ_JTIY01000001.1:2023979-2028747 GCF_000818175.1 Streptomyces sp. AcH 505 | reverse complement strand
CGGCTGTCCACGTCCGACGCGCGGTCGCTCGTGACGATCTTCATCGGCAACGGGCAGCGGCTGACCGGCAGTACGTGCGACGAGCCGACCCGCGACCCCTTCACCTGCGCGCCCGTCTCCCGGCTCGGTGCGGGCGAGGCGCTGATGGTGCTCAGGCAGGAGGACCAGCCGTACAACTGGTCCTGGCGGAAGACGTTCACCGTCCGGCCGGCGGATCAGGTGGACGACGGTTGCCGCGCGATCGGTGGGTACAAGGAGCTGATGGGCTGGGGCGCCGCCCCCGAACCCGCGGTCAAGAGGCCCGTGATCAACGCCTACGTCTGTCTCAGGGGCCCGTCGTCGTCGACCCTCGCCCAGGTCGAGGACATCTTCGACGACGCCGTACTGCCCGCGGTCCCGTCCGCCGAGCCGGACGGGTACCCGCACCACTGATCCGATCCGTTCTGTTCCGTTCCGAAAGGGATCTTCGATGCCTTCACGCCTTCCCGTCGCCCTCGTGCTGGCGGCTGCCGCACTGGCCTCGGTGTCCGGCTGCGGCACCGGCGGTACGTCCGGCAGCGGCACCGACGCCGCGCCGCACACGCAACAAGCCGCGCCGCTCTCGCCCCTCTCCGGAGCGGACGGGACGGGCGGGACGGCCACAGTGACCGTGAGCCCGCTGCCCAGCGAGCTGGCGGGGCTCGGCGCGCGGACACTGGCCGAGGTGCCCGGCAACGCCCGCCAGGTCGTGATCGTGACCGGCCGGGGCAAGAACTCCCCGCTGTCCCGGGTGGTGTTGTACCGGCGCACCGCCAACGGCTGGGACGCGGGCGCCACATGGGCCGCGCACAACGCCAAGGAGGGCTGGCGCGCCGACCACCGGGCGGGCGATCTGCGTTCGCCCGTCGGCGTGTTCGCCCTCACCGACGCGGGCGGCCGGCTCGGCGATCCCGGTACGCGCCTCCCGTACGACCACGCGCCCGTCGGCTTCTCCATCGGCGGAACGGGCTTCGCGGGTGAACCGCTCGCCGGGTCCTTCGACTACGTCGTCGCCATCAACTACAACCGCCGGCCGGGGACTTCGCCGCGCGACTGGACCCGCCCCGAAGGCGCGGGCAAGGGCGGCGGCATCTGGTTCCACGTCGACCACGGCGGCCCCACGCACGGCTGCGTCAGCCTCTCCGAGCCCCACATGAAGACACTGCTGCGCACCCTCGACCCCGCGCTGCACCCGGTGGTCGTCATGGGCGACGCCGCCTCGCTCGCGCGCTGATCTTTCCGCCGAACGCACTCCAGGCCGGGACGGCGTCGCCGTCCCGGCCTGGAGTGTTCTGGAATTGTGCCCCCAACGGGATTCGAACCCGTGCTACCGCCTTGAAAGGGCGGCGTCCTGGGCCACTAGACGATGAGGGCTAGGGCGCGAGCAGCATATGGGATCGGCCGAGGTATCGCCAAAACGGTTTATCGCGCGGGCGCGGGGACGGCGCTGGTGGGCGCGGGTAGACCGGGGTTCCCGGAGGTGGGCGGGGTCCGGCCCGGCGAGAGGGACGGGGACGGGGACGCCGACGGGGAGGGCGACGGCGAAGCGCCCGCGCCCGGCGCTCCCGCCTCCGCCGGCAGGTGGCGGCTCACCTCCGCCGTGGTCAGCCCCAGGCCGCCCAGCGTGATCTCGTCCCAGGCCTGGAGGTGCTTCGTCGTACGGTCCAGGTAGAGCACCGAGGCGTTCACCTTCTCCGGGCTGTTGTTCTGCAGGGCGCGCAGCCCGCCCCCGCCCGTCGAGCCCTCCACCTTCAGCCGCGTACCGAACGGCAGCACCTTGTTCTCCCGGTGGTGGATGTGGCCCGCCAGGACGAGGGGGACCGCGCCGTCGGTCTGCTCGGCCGCCGTCGGTTCGTGCGCCACGGCGATGTCCACCGGGGTGCCGGCCTGGGCCTGGTCGCGCAGCGCCGACGCCAGTCGCGCGCCCGCCAGCCGCTCGGCCGGGTCGCCCTTGGCCGCCACCGACCGGTCGGGGGTGAACTGCGGGTCGCCCATCCCGGCCACCCGTACGCCCGCCACCGTCACGGCCTTGCCGTTGTCGAGGACCCGGACGTTCTTCATCCGTTCCAGATAGCGCTGGGTGACGTCCGAGTCGTGGTTGCCGCGCACCCAGACGTACGGGACGCCCAGGTCGGCGACGGGGTCGAGGAAGCCGTTCTCGGCCGCTGTGCCGTGGTCCATGGTGTCGCCCGAGTCGATCACGACATCGATCTTGTACTCGTCGACGAGCGAGCTGATGATCTGCCAGGACGCGGGGTTGAGATGGATGTCCGAGACGTGCAGCACCCGCAGCGTCGCCGGGTCGGGCTGGTACGCGGGGAGCGTGGACGTCGCGTCGTACAGCCTGGTCACATTGGTGACGAGCCGGGCCAGCTCCTTCTGGTAGACGTCGAAGTCAGTGACGATCGAGCGGGCGTTGCCGACCACCTGCGGTGCCGAGGAGAGCAGCCCGGAGAACTTCGGCTCCAGCACGGACTTCGGGTTCCAGGTGGCGTACGCGCAGCCGGCCGACGCGGCCAGCAGGGTCAGCGCGAGGCCGCCCGCGGCCAGGGCGCGGCGGGGCCTGCGGTAGACGGCCAGCCCCAGGGCGGTCGCGCCGGACACGACGGCGACGCAGGAGCGTACGGCCAGTTCGGTCGCGCCGTTCGCCACGTCGCGGCCGACCTCCTCCTGGAGCCCGGAGATCCGGTCCGGGTGGTTGACCAGCGCCTGGGAGCGGACGGGGTCCAGCCGGTCGACGTCCACGTCGAGCCGCAGGGGCCCGGTGTGCGAGTCCAGTTCGAGCGCGCCGAGCGGCGAGACGTTGATCTTCGTACCGCCGGTCAGCGACGGCCGCAGCGCCATCCGCGTGTCCATCGGGCCGACCGGCGTCCGTACGCTGCCGACGACCAGCAGCCCCAGATAGGCGCCCAGCAGCACCACGGCGACCAGGCCGAACGAGCGCGTGTACGGATGCGGCGCGTGCGGCGAGTGGCTGAGCGAGTCGGCCGGGCCCTTGCCCGGCGGCCTGAGGCGGCGTTCCAGTCGTACGAGGGCGGTGCGGGCGGTGCGGGCGGCGCGGATCGGGACATGGAGTACCTCACGGACCATTGGGCGCGTATGCCCACGCCGGGTACCCGCCATGCCTGGCGGACGCCGGTACCCGCGCTACGGGAGAATGGCCGCGTGCTGGAAATGACGCGTGAGGAGTTCGAGGAGCTGGTCTCCGAGGCGCTCGACCGGATCCCGCAGGAGCTGACCCGGCTGATGGACAACGTGGCCGTGTTCGTCGAGGACGAGCCCGAGGCCGCCGACCGTGAGCTGCTCGGGCTGTACGAGGGGACGCCGCTGACCGACCGGGGGGAGTGGTACGCCGGGGTGCTGCCCGACCGGATCACCATCTACCGCGGTCCTACGCTGCGGATGTGCGCGACGCGCGAGGACGTGGTGGCGGAGACGGAGATCACCGTCGTGCACGAGATCGCGCACCATTTCGGGATCGACGACGAGCGGCTGCACGCCCTGGGGTACGGATGAGCGACGACGACCGGCAGGATCTCCCCGACGACGGGCACGACGACCGGCACGACAGCCGGCATGACGCTTCCCATGAAGCCGCGCTGGAGCCCGTCGACCCCGACATCGATCTCCAGATGCCCGCCCAGCGCGCGGAGCTGGCGGCCGGTCATCCCGGGCCGGTGCTCGCCGTCATCTCGGCGGGCGGCGCCGTGGGCGCCGCCGCGCGCTACGGCGCGATCCTGCTCTGGCCGACGCCGGCCGGCGCGTTTCCCTGGACGGTCTTCTGGATCAATCTGCTGGGCTGTGGGCTGATCGGGGTGCTGATGGTGCTCGTCAGCGAGGAGGGCAGATCGGCGCACCGGCTGGTGCGGCCGTTCCTCGGGGTCGGGGTGCTGGGCGGGTTCACGACCTTCTCGACGTACGCGTCCGGCTTCGCCGACCTGCTCACCCGCGACGAGGCGGGCAGGGCGCTGGCGTACGCGGCAGGGACGCTCGCGGGCGCCATGGCGGCCGTCTGGGCTGCGGCGACCGTGACCCGCCGGCTGGTGCACCGTACGGAGGCGGCCCGGTGAACTGGCTGCTGGTGATCGTCGGGGCCGCGGTCGGTGCCCCGCTGCGCTACCTGACGGACCGTACGGTCCAGGCGCGGCACGACTCCGTCTTCCCCTGGGGCACGATGGCGGCCAACACGGCCGGGAGCCTGATCCTGGGGATCGTGTCAGGGGCGGCGGTCTCGTCGGGGACGTACGCGCTGATCGGTACGGGCCTGTGCGGGACGCTCACGACGTACTCGACCTTCTCGTACGAGACGCTGCGGCTGGCCGAGCGCGGCTGGAAGTTCTTCTCGGCGGCGAATGTGCTGGTGTCGCTGTTCGTGGGGCTCGGGGCCGTGTTCCTCGGGACGGAGCTGGGCCGGGGGTTCTTCGGGCACTGAGGCGCGACGGCTTCCCGTACCCGCCCGGTCAGGGCGGGCGAGGGCGTGTCCCCGGACGGGAAAAGCGCGTTGGGCAGTGAAATCCCGCCCCCGCCACCGCCGGGGCGGACCGCGTCCGTGCCCCTCGGAGGTGCCACTCGTGCGCCCTTTGCCCGCCCCAGGCCGTCTCGCTCTCTGGATCGCCACCTCGCTGGCGGTCGCAGCCTCGGCCGGCTGCGTGAGCGTCGGCCACGACGCGCGGAAGCCGTCCCCCGCGCACTCCGCCGGGCACCACGGCGCCGGCACGGAGCCGGACGGCGGTACGGGCGCGGTGGCCGG
>NZ_JTIY01000001.1:2020818-2022147 GCF_000818175.1 Streptomyces sp. AcH 505 | reverse complement strand
CATCGTCCGCAAGCTGGCGCAGAACGGCGTCACTTCGCCCTTCCCGATCCAGGCGGCGACCATCCCGGACGCCCTGGCCGGCAAGGACATCCTGGGCCGTGGCCGTACCGGCTCCGGCAAGACGCTCTCCTTCGGTCTGCCGATGCTGGCCACCCTCACCGGCGGCCACACCGAGAAGAAGAAGCCGCGCGGCATCATCCTCACGCCGACCCGTGAGCTGGCCATGCAGGTCGCCGACGCGCTCCAGCCGTACGGCGACGTCCTCGGCCTGAAGATGAAGGTCGTCTGCGGCGGTACGTCGATGAGCAACCAGATCTACGCCCTTGAGCGCGGCGTGGACATCCTGGTCGCCACCCCTGGCCGGCTGCGCGACATCATCAACCGCGGCGCCGCCTCGCTGAGCGAGGTCAAGATCGCGGTCATCGACGAGGCCGACCAGATGTCCGACCTGGGCTTCCTGCCCGAGGTCACCGAACTGCTCGACCTGGTGCCGGCCGGCGGCCAGCGGATGCTGTTCTCCGCCACCATGGAGAACGAGATCGGCACGCTGGTCAAGCGCTACCTGACCAACCCGGTCAGCCACGAGGTCGACAGCGCCCAGGGCAACGTCACGACCATGAGCCACCACGTGCTCGTCGTGAAGCCCAAGGACAAGGCGCCCGTCACGGCGGCGATCGCCGCCCGCAAGGGCCGCACGATCATTTTCGTACGGACGCAGCTCGGCGCCGACCGTATCGCCGAGCAGCTCAGCGACTCGGGCGTGAAGGCCGACGCGCTGCACGGCGGGATGACGCAGGGTGCCCGTACGCGCGTCCTTGAGGACTTCAAGAAGGGCTACGTCAACGCGCTCGTCGCGACCGACGTCGCCGCGCGCGGTATCCACGTCGACGGCATCGACCTGGTCCTGAACGTGGACCCGGCCGGTGACCACAAGGACTACCTGCACCGCTCGGGCCGTACCGCCCGCGCCGGCAAGTCGGGCGTCGTGGTGTCGCTCGCCCTGCCGCACCAGCGCCGGCAGATCTTCCGGATGATGGAGGACGCGGGCGTCGACGCCTCGCGCCACATCGTCGGCGGAACCGGCGTCTTCGAGACGGAGGTCGCCGAGATCACCGGCGCCCGTTCGCTCACCGAGGTCCAGGCCGACTCCGCCAACAACGCGGCCAAGCAGGCCGAGCGCGAGGCCGTCGAGCTGACCAAGCAGCTGGAGCGCGTGCAGCGTCGCGCCACCGAACTGCGTGGCGAGGCCGACCGGTTGGTCGCCCGTGCCGCGCGCGAGCGTGGCGACGACCCCGAGCAGGCGGTGGCCGAGGTGGCCGCCGAGGCCGA
>NZ_JTIY01000001.1:2020026-2020793 GCF_000818175.1 Streptomyces sp. AcH 505 | reverse complement strand
GCGGCCGATGTCGCGGACGGGCGCGCTGGCGGGTGCCGGCGGCCCGGGACTGCGCCGGGAGCCGTCGGCATCGCCGCAGGTGGGACCGGTGTGACGGGGGTCGCAGCGAGGGCGTTTGCCTAAGCGGGGGAAGGATGCGTATGGTAGTAGATCGTTTGACCATTGCCTGGCGCCGACACAGAAGAGCGCCGCGTGGCGCGTACTCTCCCTTGCCGTGGCTGACCGCATTGAGGCGGTCGATTTGCGAATCACGGAGTTTGGGCGCGTGCCGAGACTCCGGAAGGTTTCGCATTTCGCATGTCCATTTCCAGTACTGACCACGCCGTCATGCCCGAGAACGAGTCCAACGAGTCCCCCGAGGCGATCGCCGAGATCGCAGCGGTTGTCGAGACCGTAGAGACCCTCACGGGTACGGAGACGGCCCCCGAGGCTGCCGAAGCTTCGGGCCCCCAGACGACGAGCACGACGAACACGGAGACCGTGAACACCACGAACACCGAGACCTTGATCACCGAGCCGACCGAGACCCCGGCGCCCGAGACCGCGGCCGCGCAGGTCCCGGCGACGCAGACCCCGGCGACGCAGACCCCGGCCGCCGAGGCGCCGCAGGCTGCCGAGACGCCCGAGACGCCGGCCGTCACGGACAACAACGCCGAGAACCCGGGCATCACCTTCACCGACCTGGGTCTGCCGGAAGGCATCGTCCGCAAGCTGGCGCAGAACGGCGTCACTTCGCCCTTCCCGATCCAGGCGGCGACCATCCCGGA
>NZ_JTIY01000001.1:2015514-2018029 GCF_000818175.1 Streptomyces sp. AcH 505 | reverse complement strand
GCGGCGGCTTCCGCACCGGCGGTCACGACCGGCCCACCGGCCGCCGTGACGACCACCGCGGTGGCTCGACGGGCACCGGCACCGGCTCCTTCGGCCGCCGCGACGACAAGCCGCGCTGGAAGCGCAACGGCTGACCGTCCGGCCGTACCGCTGACCGGCACGGCTGACTGACACGACGACAGGGCCTGTGCCCCACCGACCAGGTGGGGCACAGGCCCTGTCGCTGTGCTGCCCCGCTTCATGACCCGCCGACGACCGGATACCCGATCGGCCCGCGCCCCCCGGCGGGCTATGCTCGGGTTGTTGTGCCTGGGCCGTTAGCTCAATTGGTCAGAGCAGCGGACTTTTAATCCGTTGGTTGTGGGTTCAAGTCCCACACGGCCTACCCCACCAGGTCCCTTCGGCTGCCGGCTGTCAGCCGGTGGGCCGGGAGAGTACGTCGCGTGCCGTGTGCGGCTCCCGGCCCAGAAGCTTGCCGAGCAGGGGGTCGACGCCGGCGAAACCGCCCTGTCGTGCGGTCCGGTAGAAGCCGAGCTGGAAGCGCGCCATGAACTCTTGCGCGCCCTGGGCGACCTGGTCGGCCATCCACTCTTCCTCGTCCGTGACGACGAGCTCGACGGTGTGCCCGGTGAGTTCCGAGGCGATCTCGGCGATCTCCTCGAACGTCGGCGCGGGGCCGACGGTGAGCGTGGTCGGACCGTCGTAGGGGTGTCGGAGGCGGCGGCCTGGTGGCTGGTGTAGAGGATGTGCCCGGCGCCCGTGGTGACGGCGGCCTCGACGGCGGTGCGGTGCAGAGCCAGGGCGCGGTCCGGATCCGGTTCGTTCGCGGAGACGAGCAGCAGCTGGTCGGCGCCCTCGAAGGCGCGGCCTCGCGGACCTCGCCTGGGAGGCGGTCTGCGCGACGATCCTGACCGGGGCGTCCGCCGAGGCGCCCGCCGGTCCGGTCGTCGCCGCCGTCACCCTGCGTGCCGCGCTGCCGGAACTCGCGACGCTCACCCCCCACGAGCGCGCGCTGTTCGGCGACTGGCTGTACCGCGTCTCCGGCGCGTGAGAGCGGTTCGGGGCTCCGACTCTGGTCCGGCGCCCTGGTTGTGAGCTGCTGGGCTCAATTAATGGTGATGATTTTCATATTCCAGTACCGGCTCTGGTTCTGACAATCGTTTCCATCTAGCGTCATGGACGTCCGGAGCGTCGGCAGCCCGCCGAGCCGTCCGGTCTCGCTGAGGAGATTCCGTTCCATGAATGCTGTCCGCACCCGGCTCGCCGTCGGCGGTGTCGCCGTTCTGGCCGCGACGAGCGTCGCCGCCTGTTCCAGTTCCCCGTCGTCCGGCGGCGCCGTCAAGGACGGCGGGGGGCCGATCCGGGTGGTGGCCGCCGAGAACTTCTGGGGGAGCATCGCCGGCCAACTGGGCGGCAGCCATGTGCAGGTGACCAGCATCATCGACAACCCCGACGCCGACCCGCACGACTACGAGCCCACGGCGGCCGACGCGCGTACCGTCGCCGGCGCGCGGTACGCGATCGTCAACGGCGTCGGATACGACTCCTGGGCGGGCAAGTTGCTGGCGTCCAGCCCGTCGTCCGGGCGTACGGACCTGACCGTCGGCGAGCTGGTCGGCGTCAAGGCCGGGGGCAATCCGCACCGTTGGTACTCGCCGGACGACGTCCACCAGGTCGTCGAGCGGATCACCGCCGACTACAAGAAGAAGGACCCGGCGGACGCGGCCGACTTCGACAAGCTCAAGAAGACCTTCGAGACGACGACCCTCGCCCCGTACAACAAGCTGATAGCGGACATCAGGGCCGCCTACGCCGGCACGCCCGTCGGCGCGTCCGAATCGATCGTCAGCCCGCTCGCCGAGGGGCTCGGGCTGAAGATGCTGACGCCCGACTCCTTCCTGAACGCGGTCAGTGAGGGCGCCGACCCGACCGCCAAGGACAAGTCGGCCATCGACCGGCAGATCGCCGAGAAGAAGATCAAGGTCTACGTCTACAACAGCCAGAACGCGACCCCCGACGTGCGGGCCCAGGTCAAGGCGGCCGAGGCGCACGGGATTCCGGTGGCGACCGTCACCGAGACGCTGACCCCGGCCGGTGCCTCCTTCCAGGCCTGGCAGGTACGTCAACTCCAGGGCATCCAGCGGGCGCTGGCCGACGCGGCCCGCCCATGACCGCCCCTGTGGTGTCGATGCGCGGCGCCGCCGTGCGGGTCGGCGGGCGGACCCTGTGGTCCGGGGTCGATCTGGACGTCGGCGCCGGGGAGTTCGTGGCCGTGCTCGGACCCAACGGGGTCGGCAAGTCCACGCTCGTGAAGGTCCTCCTCGGGGTACTGCCCCCGGCGGCCGGTGAGGTACGCGTGCTCGGCGGACGGCCGGGCCGGGCGGGGCGCCGGGTCGGCTGTCTGCCGCAGCGGCGCAGCTTCGACGCGTCCCTGCGGATGCGCGGCACCGACATCGTGCGGCTCGGCTGGGACGGCGACCGGTGGGGCGTGCCACTGTTCGGCGGCCTCCGGGCC
>NZ_JTIY01000001.1:2010112-2015489 GCF_000818175.1 Streptomyces sp. AcH 505 | reverse complement strand
GATCGCGCTGGTCGGCGCCGAGGCGTACGCGGACCGGCCGATCGGGCGCTGCTCGGGCGGCGAGCAGCAGCGGCTGCTCATCGCGCAGGCGCTCGTACGCCGTCCTGAACTGCTGCTGCTCGACGAGCCGTTGGACAGCCTCGACCTGCCGAACCAGGCGGCGGTCGCCGCGCTCGTCGGCCATGTCTGCCGGGCGGAGGGGGTCAGCGTGATCATGGTCGCGCACGACGTCAACCCGATCCTGTCCCGGCTCGACCGGGTGGTGTATCTCGCCGAGGGCGGTGCGGTGGCCGGTACTCCGGCGGAGGTCATCACATCCGCGACGCTGAGCCGGCTCTACTCCACGCCCGTCGAGGTGCTGCGGACCTCCGACGGCCGGCTCGTGGTCGTAGGACAGCCGGAGGCACCGGCCGTCCACACCGACCGGCACGCGGGGGCCGGCCGTGCTGACGGCTGACGTGTACGGCGCGGCGGGCGCGGCCGGGCTGTCCGCCGGGTGGTCCGTCGGGTCCGGCGGCTGGTCCTGGAACCTGCTCACCGACCTGCGCCAGATGTGGGCGTTCCCCTTCATGGTCAACGCCTTCCGGGCCGGCACCCTGATCGCGGTGGGGGCCGCCGTGATGGGCTGGTTCATGGTGCTGCGGCGGCAGAGCTTCGCCGGGCACACGGTGGCGACCGTCGGCTTCCCCGGCGCCGCGGGCGCCGCGCTGCTCGGTGTCGGCGCGGTCTACGGGTACGTCACGTTCTGCGTCGCCGCCGCGCTCGTCATCGCGGCGCTGCCGCGCGCCGGGCGGGCGGCCGGCGGGCACGAGTCGGCCGTCACAGGGACCGTCCAGGCGTTCCTGCTGGCCTGCGGGTTTTTGTTCACCACGCTGTACAAGGGGCTGCTCGGCGGGGTCACTTCGCTGCTGTTCGGCAGTTTCCTGGGGATCACCACAGCCCAGGTGTGGCTGCTGTTCGCCGTGACCGCCGCCGTCCTCGGGGTGCTCGCCGTCATCGGCAGGCCGCTGCTGTTCGCCTCCGTCGACCCGGACGTGGCCGCCGCTCGCGGCGTACCGGTACGGCTGCTGTCCACGGCCTTCCTCGTGCTGCTCGGCGCCGCGGCGGCGGAGGCGAGCCAGATCACCGGCTCGCTGCTGGTGTTCGCGCTGCTCGTGATGCCGGCGGCCACGGCGCAGATCCTGAGCGCCCGGCCCGCCGTGAGCCTCGCGCTGTCCGTGGCCGTCGCCGTGGCGGTGACCTGGCTCGGGCTGATCACCGCGTACTACTCCCCTTATCCGATCGGTTTCTACGTGACGACGTTCGCGTTCGCCGGCTATGTCGTCGCGTACGTCATGACCCGCTCGGTGCGTTTCGCCGGCGGCCGGACATGAGGCCGGGCACGGGCGTGGGCACGAGCGCCGGACAGGTCATCGCCGCGCCCGGCTGGGCCGGGGCGCTGACGCACCCGTACTTCCAGCACGCGCTGCTCGCCGGCACCGCCATCGCCGCCGCCTCGGGGCTCGTCGGCTACTTCCTCGTACTGCGCGCCCAGGTGTTCACCGGCGACGCGCTCAGCCATGTGTCCTTCACGGGCGCGCTCGCCGCGCTCGCCCTCGGTTACGACCTGCGGCTCGGCCTGTTCGCGGCGACCATCGCCGTCGCGCTGCTGCTCGGGACCCTGGGGCGCGGTGGCCGGGCCGACGACGTGGCCATCGGCTCCGTCTTCAGCTGGATCCTCGGCCTCGGCGTCTTCTTCCTCACCCTCTACACGACCTCGCGCAGCGCGGGGAACGGCGGCGCCGGGGTCAACGTCCTCTTCGGCTCGGTCTTCGGGCTCTCCGCGGGGCAGGCACTGACCGCTGCCCTGGTCGCCGCCGGTATCTGCGCGGCCGTCGTCGCCATCGCCCGGCCGCTGCTGTTCGCGTCCGTGGACGAGGCGGTCGCGGCGGCGCGCGGGGTGCCCGTACGGCTGCTGGGCTTCGTGTTCCTGGTGCTGGTGGGCGCGTGCGCGGCTGAGGCGACCCAGGCCGTCGGTTCGCTGCTGCTGCTCGGCATGCTCGCCGCGCCCGCGGGCGCGGCCCAGCGGCTCACCGACCGGCCGTACCGCGCGCTCGCCCTGTCGGCCGGGCTCGCCGTCGCCGAGATGTGGGCCGGGCTCGGGCTGAGTTACGCGGTGCCCGGCGTGCCGCCGAGCTTCGGCGTCATGGCGGCGGCCACGGCCGTGTACGGCGCGGCGTACGCCCTCGGCGCACGGGGCGGCGCGCGTGGTTCGCTGCGCCTTCCGCTTACGCCGTAGCAGGTCACACGCCCGGACCCGGCAAGGCGCGGCCCCGGCCGAAAAGGCCATGTACTGAGCGGAGTTGAGCTGTGGCAGACTGCGCGCATCTTTCACCGCCCGGGGGTGTGATGTGAGCGAGCCCAGGTCGGCTCCGACGATCGGTCAGCTCGTGCTCAGCAGGCAGTTACGTGCCTTGCGCGAGAACGCGGGCTTCAGCCGTGAGAAGGCGGCCAAGCTGCTGCGGGTGACCGTCGGGACGGTGCGCCGGATGGAGATGGCGGAGGTCTCGCTGAAGATTCCGTATGTCCAGACCTTGCTGCCCGCCTACGGTGTCGCCGACGCCGACATGGAGACCTTTCTGCGGCTGGCGGACGAGGCGAACCAGCCGGGCTGGTGGCAGCGGTTCTACGACGTACTGCCCGAGTGGTTCAGCGGCTATGTCAGCCTCGAAGAGGCCGCGATGACGATCCGCTGCTACGAGCCGCACTTCGTGCCGGGACTGCTCCAGACCGAGGCGTACGCACGCGAGGTGCTGATCGCCGGCGCGATGGGCCGGCTGGACCTGGACCGCGTCGACCGCCATGTCGAACTGCGCACCCGGCGCCAGTCCCTGCTGACCCGATCCGAGGACGCGCCCGCGTTCTGGGCCGTACTGGACGAGACGGTCCTGCGTAGGACGGTCGGTTCGCCGGCGGTCATGCGCGAACAGGTGGAACGGCTCTTGGAGGCCACGGAACTGCCGAATGTGACGCTGCAAATAGCCGAGTTCGCCGCCGGCCACCACGCGGGGACGTACAGCCCCTTCGTACTCTTCCGCTTCGCCGTGCCTGAATTGCCCGACATGGTGTACATCGAGTACCTGACGGGCGCGCTCTATCTCGACGAGCCGGACGAGGTCGCGGGACACATGGAGGCCATGGACCGCATGGTCGCCCACGCGGAGACCGCCGCCCGCACGAAGCAGATCCTGACCGCCCTCCGCAAAGAGCTCTGACCGCGCCCCACTATGCTTCGGGTGCGGGCCGTTAGCTCAATTGGTCAGAGCAGCGGACTTTTAATCCGTTGGTTGTGGGTTCAAGTCCCACACGGCCTACGTGAGGCGCCAGGTCAGACGGGTCTGACCTGGCGCCGTCCGCGTTTCAGGCGGGCTGGCTGGTGCCGCAGGGGTAGCAGATGTACCAGCCGTCCTGCGTACGCGTCATCTGCCCGCCGCACTTGGTGCACGCCATGGGGCCTCCCGACTTTCGGCACGTCACTCTCAGCACGTCCTGGGCCTGAGTATTCAGATCACGTGCGAACAGGCGTCGGCTATGTGTGTCTTCGGCCCGGATAGATGACAGGGGGCACCCTGGGTTGACCCCGCCCCGCCGGCGGCCACAGGCCGGTGGCGCACACTGGTGGGCAGTGGGGCCGCCGACCGCCGTGTGCCCGCTCTCCACCGGACGGGAAGTGGCTCATGGCCGACGGGACAGCAGGGGGCAGGAGCCTCGCCGACAGTGCCCGGCAGCCGCTGCTGCGGCTGCGGGGTGCCGCGCGCAGTTACGGGAGCCGGCTGGCGCTCGCGCCCGTCGATCTCACGCTGGAGCGCGGTGAGTGCGTGGCGCTCGTCGGTGCCAACGGGTCCGGCAAGTCCACCCTGCTGCGGCTGGCGTCCGGGCGGGAGCAGCCGACGGCGGGGCGGGTCGAGTTCGACGGGCGGAAGATGCGCGAGGAGGACCCGACCACCCGCGCGCGGGTCGCCGTGGTCGGTGACACCGTTGCCTGTTACCCCGATCTCACGGCGCGGGCGCATCTGCTGCTGGTGGCCATCGCACAGGGTGTGGGCGACGAGGCGGGGGAGTGGGCCGACCGGGCGCTGGCCGACCGGGGGCTCGGGGCGCACGCCGACAGTTACCCCTCCGCGCTGTCCTCGGGCCAGCTCCAGTCCCTGCTGCTGGCCACCGCCTTCGTCCGGCCGCGCGAACTGCTCATCCTCGACGAGCCGGAACAGCGCCTCGACCCCGGCGCCCGCGGCCGGCTGGCCGAGCAGCTGCGGGCCGAGAAGGAGGACGGGGTCGCCGTGCTCGTCGCCACCCACCACACGGATCTGGCCCTGCGGACGGCGGACCGGGTGGTCGTCCTGGACGAGGGCAGAGTGCTCAACTCCGGCGACCCCGCCGCCGTCCTGGCCGAGCTGACCCTGTGAGCGCGGCCGAGACAACGCTGGACGGCGACGTCCTGCCCGAGGACGACGACGAGGCGCTGCCCGCGGACCACGACGCGTACTGGGACGAACTCACCGACGACACCCTCGCCCATCTGCGCCGCATACGCGCCGACGCGCGGGCCCAGCAGCGCCGGGACACCGCCTTCGCCGTGTACGTCACGGTCCTGATGGTCGGCACGTACGGCGGCTTCTACACCATCCAGGTCATCCAGGACGGCACGTTCCACGCGCAGGTCGCCCGGCCCGACATCCCCTGGCAGGCCGCTCTGCCGTACGCGGCGACGGCCGTCTGTGTCCTCGCGCTGCTCGCCGTGCTGCGCACCGCGCGCTGGCGCGGCCCCGTCCTGCTCGACGCGCTCACCGTCGACTGGCTGCTGCCGCTGCCGGTGCGCTGGGACCGGCTGCTGCGGCCCAAGTTCCGGGCCGCCGTCGCCAAGGGCGCCGTCGGCGGTGTGCTGCTCGGCGCGTTCGGCGGGCTGAGCCTGTGCCTGGCGGGGCTCGGCCCGTTCCCCGTCGACCTGCTGGCCGGGGCCCTCGCCGGCGGCGCCTTCGGCGTACTGACCGTGAGCGCCTCGGCGTTCGTCGCCGTGCGCGGCGGGCGCGGGAGCGCCTGGTGGACGCTGCTGCTGAGCGCCCTCGCCATGCTCTTCGTCCTCCAGGCCGTACTCGCCTGGTACGGACACCGCAGTGAGCCGCTGGAGAACGTGACGCTCTGGTCGGGGCCGTGGGGCTGGGCCGCGCACACCCTCGTCCTCGCGACGGGCGGCAACGCCGTCGTGTCCGGCGTGGGCTGGCTGCTCGCCGCCGTGCTGCTGGTCGGCTCGGCCGTCGGCTGCGCGCTGTGGGCGGGCCGGCAGGCGCCGCTGATCAGCGGCGAGTTCCTGCGCGAGCGCGCCCGTACGGCCGACGGC
>NZ_JTIY01000001.1:2000474-2009275 GCF_000818175.1 Streptomyces sp. AcH 505 | reverse complement strand
CGCCGCCCCAGCCTGCTGATCCCCTGGCGCGACGCCGTCGCCCTGACCGCGGCCCCCGCCCAGGCGGGCTGGGGCCTGGCGTGGTGGACCGCCGCCTTCGCCGCCTCCTCGACGGCCGTCGCCGCCGACACGACCGCCGCGCGGCTCTGCGCCCTCGCCGCCACGCTGGTCTTCGGCTATCTGGCGGCGGGCCGCTGGGTCGAACCGGCCTGGACGGAGGCGGACGATCTGCGCCGCTCCCGGCTGCTGCCGTACCCGTACCCCTCGCTGATGCTGCGCCACGCGCTGCTGCCGACGGCCGCCCTGGCCGGTACGGCGGCGGTCGGCTGCGGCGTACTGGCCCTGCTCGGGCTGCCGGTCATGCCCGGCGTCGCCGTCCTCGTGTCGGCGCCCGCGCTGGTGGGCGCCGCGCTGGTGTCGGCGAACCGGGGGAGCATGCCGCAGGCGCTGTTCATCGGGACCGACACGATGATGGGCAACACGGCGCCGGTGCAGGTGCTGCTCTGGTACGTACGGGCGCCGCTGGTCATCTGCACGGCGCTGGCCCCCGCCGTGTACTACCTGTCCGGCGGTACGGCGCACCCGACCGCGCTCGTCGTCTCGGCGGCGCTGGTGGCGGCGGCGACGGCCGGCGCCCTCAGCTGGACCTGGGGCAGGGCGCGGCGGCTCTACGCTCAGTAGCGGCGCCGTGACGTGGGGTGGAGCGCGGGGCGGCCCGCGGTGGGGTGTGACGGAATCGGCGGGGTCCAGGGGAAAAGAAAAGCCCCGAGAGGCTGCGGAGCGGCCAGGATCGTCGCACTCTTGGGCCTATGAGTGATGCACCGATCGTCGTACACCGGGCGTCCGGGACAGGCGGCCGGCGGGTCACCGTCCGCGGGCAGATCATGGGACTCGCCCACTCGGACGACCACCTGGTCGAGTTCCTGCGGCTGGCCGGCCTGCCCGACGCCTTCGATCTGCTCGACGATCCGGGCTGGGTGGAGTGGCAGGGCGGCCTCCCGCACGAGTACGGCTCGAACTGACGTCCTCGGGCTGACGTCTCCGTCTCTCTCCGCATTCACTCCGCCACGATGGCCGCCAGCTCCGTCAGGCCGTTGACGCGCCAGTCCGCCGCCTCGACCACATCCGGGTCGTCCGCCCACAGGAAGCCCCACGGCCCGCGCCGCAGATGCGCGGTGCGCAGCCCGGCCCTGCGGGCGGGAAACAGGTCGTACGCGGGGTGGTCGCCGACGTACAGCGTCCGGTCGGCCGGTGCCTGTGCCACCTCGACGACATGCGCGAAGAACTCCGGCAGCGGTTTGGCGGCGCCCCACTCGGCCGAGGTGGCGACCAGGTCGACGGGCAGGTCGAGGCCGCGCAGCAGCTCGCCCGCCCTGACCGTCTGGTTCCCCGCGAGGACGACCCGGACGCCGAGCGCCTGGAGCCCGGCGAGCGCGGGGCGTACGTCGGGGTAGAGGTCGGACTCGTCCAGATGCTCGCCGCGCCCCGCGCTCTCCCGCGCGCGGTACGCCTCGGCCACGTCCATACCCGGTTTGATCAGGCGCAGGGCGTCGGTCGCTTCCCTGTTCTGCGCGGTCACCGCCCCGGCGAGAGCGGACATGGTGTGCCGGGGAACGCCCAGCCAGTCGGCCCAGGAGGCCCAGTAGCGGTCGTCGCGAACGAGGGTCTCGCCGACGTCGAACACGATGGTTTCAATCACCGGTCCAACCCTAGGGTGCGACTCTCCGCCGATTGTCAGTGGCTGGCCGTAGCCTTGCTCCCATGTTCGCTTATCCGTCCGCTTCTTCGCGTTCTTCCCGCGCCCGCGGTTCCGTGCGGTCCGCGGCCGTCGTCAATTCGGAGATCCGCGCCCTCTGGGCGCAGGCAGGTGCCGGCCTCTCGCCGGCCGAGCAGGAGCGCTATCAGCGACTGCTGGTGGAGTGGTCGGCGGCGGTGAAGGCCGAGGTTGTGACGGCGGCCTGAAAACCGTGGCAGCCCGAGAGTGGAGATGATCTTGATCGGGATGCCGTAGAGTTGGGTTTACCGACGCGGGGTGGAGCAGCTCGGTAGCTCGCTGGGCTCATAACCCAGAGGTCGTAGGTTCAAATCCTGCCCCCGCTACTCACCACCGAAGGCCCGGATCCACACTGGATCCGGGCCTTCGGTGATTCCGCCGCCCGACCAGGCGCAAGAGCTCGCTGTCAGAGCTTGCGTCGTCCGGCCGAGGGGCGGATCGTCGGAGTGGACGGCCGGATCTTCGCCGGGCGTGCCGGTAGCCCACTCGGTCGATGCGGGTCGCAGCCCGGCGCGGCAGCGGCCAGCCTTGGTGGGGCGCGGTACCGTCCGCGACCGTAGCCGGAGCGGCAGGAGAGACAACTGGTGGGGATGCTTGGGAGCCGTAAGACTCCGGCGGCGCGCAGGGTGCCACGCGCGGACGGCGACCAGAGCCCCCGCGCGCGCTGGATCGTGCGCTGTATGCCGGCTTTCGTCATCTTCGTCGGGGTCGTCTTCGACTCGGCGACCCCCACCCGCTTCACCGCGTCCCCCTTCTTCGCCGCGGCCCCGCTGGTCGCCGCGCCCTTCTTCACCCTGACGGGCACCCTGCTGACGGGCACCGCCGCCGTGGCGATCGACATCGTGCTGCGCGTCTTCGGGGACGGGCTCTTCAGACTCCAGGCGTTCACCGAACTGCTGACGATCCTGGTGGTCTCCGTCCTCGCGCTCGCCATCAACCGCATCGTCCGCCGCACCAACGAGCGGCTGACCTCTGCCCGGATCATCGCCGAGACGGCCCAGCGCGCCGTCCTGCCGACGCCCGCCGACCGGATCGGCGGGCTGCACATCGCCGCGCGGTACGAGGCGGCGCAGGAGGGCGCGTTCATCGGGGGAGACCTGTTCGCTGTACAGGACACCCCGCACGGCGTACGGCTGGTCGTCGGCGACGTGCGGGGCAAGGGGCTCGGGGCCGTCGAGACGGTGTCCGTGGTCATCGGCGCCTTCCGGGAGGCGGCGGAGCAGGAGAGCTCGCTGGAGGGGGTCGCGCAGCGGCTGGAGCGCGCCATGACCCGCGAGGGTGCGCGGCGCGGCACCATCGATCTCTTCGAGGGGTTCACCACCGCCGTGCTCGCCGAGATCCCGCACGGCAAGGACGTCGTGCGGCTGATCAACCGGGGGCACCCCGAGCCGCTGATGCTGTTCGCCGACGGCGCCGCGCTGATGCTCTCGCCGACCGAGTTCGCGCTGCCGCTGGGGATGGCCGAGCTGGGCGGGTGGCCGGACCGCGCCGACGAGATCGACTACCCGACGGGCGCGACGCTGCTCTTCTACACGGACGGCCTCTCCGAGGCGCGCGACCGGCAGGGCGTCTTCTACGACCCGCGCGGCCGGCTGGACGGGGTGATCTTCCCGGGGCCCGACGAACTGCTCGACGCGATGATCGGCGACGTACGGGTGCACACGGGCGGCGGCCCCAACGACGACATGGCGCTGCTCGCGGTCAGCAGGCCGGCGGAGGGTCAGCCCGAGCGGCGCAGAACGATGCCGGTCGTGCCGTAGATCGCGCGTATTGCTCGCCGGACCTCGCCCGGATCCCGTCCCGCTACCTTCCGTGTTCGAACGGCGCCCCTGCGCATAACTACTGACACACCATCAGAAACACGTGTGGGTCCGTAAACCCGTCAACTCGCCCACTTGCGCCTGCATGTGTCCTGTTACGTCCGATGCGAACTTGTTAACGATCACCGGGAACAGCTTGGAATAACGGCCTGGTCTCTATTAACGTTCGATAACGCAGCGCGGTCGTCCCAGCCGTCGTCAGAGATGGCGCCGTGCGCACGCGCCGAATCCCGCAAGGGAACCGGGGAACCAACAATTGGGGTGAATCGGGAGTTTCTTGCTGCCGCAAAGCAGCGAGTCACACCCGTAGGAGACCTTCCTGCTCCGAACCCGTCAGCTAACCCGGTAGGCGAGAAGGAAGGAAAGGAGAGCGCCCCAGTGGCGTCCAACAAGCCTGCCCCCGAGGCCTCCCTCGAAACATCTCCCTTCGGCGGCCTCGCCACCGAAGCCCCGCCGGACGGGGCCTGGGGCGACTGGAATCCCACCGGTGAGTGGAATCCCACCGAGGAGTCCGTCCTCCCGGTACGCGGCAGGCATCGCGTCGCCAAGCAGCGCAACGGACTCGCCCGCAGCTCCACGGTCCTCGGTGTCGGTGTCATCGCCGCCGTCGGCGCCGGCGGTATCGCCACGGCGCAGGAGAAGCCCGCGGTCTCCATCTCGCTGCCGGACGCGATAACCGACCACATCCCGGACGCCAAGTCGCTGCCCGGTGTGAGCGCGCTGCTGCCGGACGAGACCGAGCCGAACATCCTGGCCAGCGCCCCCCTCGGCGGCACGGACCTGGTGGCGAGCTCCGCGGTCCAGCACGGCGCGACCGCCGGCGGCGACGCGGGCGAGGCCCTGCGGGCCCGGATCCTCCAGCAGGCCGAGCACCAGCAGGCGGAGGCCGACCAGGCGGCCCAGGCGGCCGCCGAGACCACCGCGGCGAAGCAGGCCGAGGCCGAGGCGAAGAAGCAGCAGACCGAGGCCCAGAAGAAGGTCGAAGAGGCGAAGCAGAAGGCGGAGGAAGCGGCCAAGAAGAAGGCCGAGGAGCTCCGGCTCGCCAAGCTCGCCTCCAGCTACACCCTCCCCGTCGCCTCGTACACGATCACCTCCACCTTCGGTGAGGCCGGCTCCATGTGGGCCTCCGGCTACCACACGGGACTGGACTTCGCCGCGCCCACGGGCACCCCGATCAAGGCCATCCACAGCGCTACCGTCAAGTCGGCGGGCTGGGCCGGCTCGTACGGCTACCGCACGGTCCTGGAGCTGGAGGACGGCACCGAGCTGTGGTTCTGCCACCAGTCCTCGATGACCGTCACAGCGGGCCAGAAGGTCACCACCGGCGATGTGATCGGCCGCGTCGGCGCGACCGGCAACGTGACCGGGCCGCATCTGCACCTTGAGGTGCACACCCCGGACGGCACCGGTATCGACCCGAACGGATGGCTGCAGGCCAGGGGCATCAACCCCTGACCCCACCAGACCCCGGCGGCTCCGGCGCTCACCCCCCGACGTCGGAGTCGTCGGTCTTTCGGCGTTCAATGGACGAATGACCGATCTGCGAAAGCTGGGCACCTCCGACCTCCACGTCTCCCCGCTGGCCCTCGGCGGCAACGTCTTCGGCTGGGGCGCCGACGAGGCACAGTCCTTCGCCGTACTGGACGCGTACACGGCGGCGGGCGGCAACTTCATCGACACCGCCGACTCGTACACCGCCTGGGTCGACGGCAACGAGGGCGGCGAGTCCGAGACCATCATCGGCGACTGGGTCGCCTCACGCGGCAACCGCTCCGACGTCCTGATCGCCACCAAGGTCGCCAGCCACCCGAAGCGCAAGGGGCTCGCGCCGGCGAACATCAAGGCGGCGGTCGAGGACTCGCTGCGCCGGCTGTGTACCGACTACATCGACCTGTACTACACGCATGTCGACGACCCGAGCGTCTCCGTCGAGGACATCGTCACGACCCTCGACCAGCTGGTGAAGGAGGGCAAGGTCCGCGCGGTGGCCGCCTCCCAGATCGGGCCCGAGCGGCTGTCCGAGTCCGTCACCTTCGCCGAGAAGGAGGGCCTGGCCCGCTACGCGGCGCTCCAGGTCAACTACAACCTCGTCTCGCGGGACAGCTACGAGGGCGAACTGCGGGACGTCGTCGCCCGGCACGGGCTGGCCGCCGTGCCGTTCTTCTCGCTCGCCCGCGGCTTCCTGACCGGCAAGTACCGGCCCGGCACCACCGTCGAGAGCGTACGCAGCGAGGGCGCGGCCGAATATCTGAACACCGACCGTGGTCCCCGGGTCCTCGCCGCGCTCGACCGGGTCGCGGGGGCGCACGGCGCCGAGGTCGCGACCGTGGCGTTGGCCTGGCTGGCCGCGCAGCCGACCGTCGCTGTGCCGCTCGCCTCCGCGCGTACGGTCGAGCAGCTGCCGTCGCTGCTGGCGGTCGCGGATCTCGAACTGACGCCGGAAGAGCTCGCGGAGCTGACGGCGGCCTCGGCGTAGGGGCGCGCCGCGGTCCGGGTATCCGGGCTCAGTACTGGCGGTACGGGTTGTAGCCGTCGTAGTCGACGTACGGCGGCGGCACCCAGACCCGGCCCGTGGCCCGCGCCGCGTAGGTGAGCGCGGGCCCCGCCAGCTCCTTGCGCTCCCACAGCCGGTCCAGCAGCTCCCGCTCGCGCTCGGCGAAGTCGCCGACGGCGAGACCGCGCCCGGCGCGGTGGCGCAGGAACGCCAGGGAGGTCGCCGTCACCTCGTACTCGGTGACGGCCCGCGCGGCCGTCGTGCCGTACGTACGGCCCGCGTAGTCCCGCGCCATGGTGCGGGCCCGCATCGAGGACAGCGCGGCCGGCTCGGCCGTCCCCAGCCAGCCCGCCGCCGCGTAAGCGGGCAGCTGCGCGGCGACGGTGCGCAGCTCGCGCTGTCTGGCCCAGATCACCAGCCAGGTCACCAGGCCGAAGACGGGGAACATGAACATGCCGTAGACCGCGTAGAAGCCGTACGGGCCGAAGGCGGACGACGACACGTTCCACAGGGCGTGCATGCCCATCGCCAGGAGCAGGCCGAGCAGCGGCAGCCCGAGGCGGCGGAGCTTGCGGTGCGGGGGCGCCAGCGCGGCGAGCCCGAAGCCGATGCCGGTCATGACCGTGAACAGCGGGTGCGCGAACGGCGACATGACGATCCGTACGAAGAACGTGGCGACGGTGTACGTCGCGAAGCCCGTCTGGCCGAAGTCCCGGTCCTCACCGAAGGCGTTGCCGAGGTAGAGGATGTTCTCGGTGAAGGCGAAGCCGGTCGCGGTGAAGCCGGCGACCACCGCGCCGTCCACGAGGCCGGTGAAGTCGCGTCTTCGGAAGAGGAAGATCAGCAGGACGGCCGCCGCCTTCGCGCTCTCCTCGACGACCGGCGCCACGACCGTCGCGCCGAGGGACTCGGCGCCCGCGGGGTCGGCTGTCGCCGTGGCTATCCAGTGGGTCGCGAAGGAGTTCGCGATGATCGCGACCAGCGCGGCCGCGCAGGCGCCCCAGGCGAAGGCGAACAGCAGATTGCGCCACGGGCCCGGCTCGACCCGCTCCAGCCAGCGGAAGGCCGCCATCAGCAGCGGCACGGGCAGCACGGCCAGGCCGAGGCCCACCAGAAAGCCCTGGGTGCCCGTCTCGTGCCTGACCAGCGTCAGGATCACCAGACCGCAGAGCGCCAGCAGGGTGATCACCACACCCGCGCGTACCGCCTTGCTGTGCCAGAACGCCCGGCCGGGCCAGTAGCGCCGCCGGCGCACGGGCTCCGGGACCGCGCCCCACAGCTCACCGCTGCGGTCCCACACCTCGGCGACGGGGATCGGGGGCTGCGGCTCGACGCTCTGCGGGGACGGTTCTGGCACCTGTTGACCCTAACGAGCGCCGCCGACACCCGCGATGGTGCCTGGAGCGGGTGCGGCCGGATATGGCCGGCGAGGTTACGCGTCGGTGCCCGTGCGGCGGAACAGCAGGTCGTGCACGGCATGCCCCTTGTCGAGCCCCTGCCCCTCGAACCGGGTCAGCGGCCGGAACGCGGGGCGCGGGGCGTAGCCGCCGTCCGGGCTGGTGTTCTCGAAGCCGGGATGGGCGCTGATCACGTCCAGCATCTGCTCGGCGTACGGCTCCCAGTCGGTCGCGCAGTGCAGCACGGCGCCCGGCTTCAGCCGGGCGGCGGCGAGGTCGAGGAACTCGGGCTGGATCAGCCGCCGCTTGTGGTGCCGCTTCTTGGGCCACGGGTCGGGGAAGTAGACGCGGATCCCGGCGAGCGAGGCGCTCGGCAGCATCTCCCTGAGCAGGATCACCGCGTCACCGTTGGCGACCCGGATGTTGGACAGGCCGTTCTGCTCGGCGAGACGGAACAGGTTGCCCTGTCCCGGGGTGTGTACGTCCACGGCGAGGATCCCGGTGCCGGGGTCGGCCTCGGCCATCGCGGCCGTCGCCTCGCCCATGCCGAAGCCGATCTCCAGGACGACCGGCAGCCCACCGAACATCTCCGGCAGGTCGAGGACCCGCTGCCCGTCGATGTCCAGGCCCCAGTCGGCCCACAGCCGCCGCAGCACGTCGGCCTGGCCTGTCGTGACCCGGCTGCGGCGCGGCTGGAAGCTGCGGATCCGCCGCTCGAAGTGCGCCCCGGCCGGGTCGGCGGCCGGCCCGGTCCCGTCAGGAAACATCCGGCTCGCGGCACGCAGCCGGTCTTCCGGCTCGGTGGGGGTGGTCAGCGGGGGCATCTCGGTCTTCTCAGGCTCGGACACAATGCGGTCGATTCTACGGAGCGCCGAAGCGACCGAGAAACCCGCGACCTTGGCGGCCGTCCGGTGGCCCGAGAGCGCCCGTGGGGCGGGGGCTGAAGGGGGTCGTGCAGGGGTGGTGTCCGGAGCGTAGAGCGTGATTTGTGGCGCGACTCGGCGGTGGCTCCGCGTCGGGCGTGTACCGCGCCGTAAATCATGCAGCGCAGGACACGACCCCGGAACGGCCCCCGGCAACCACCGCAACCAAGACCGGCAGCCCCGAGCCGCGCCGGACGACGACACCGCGACCAAGTCCGGCAGCCCCGAATCCGACCGGACGGCGACACCGCGACCAAGTCCGGCAGCGCCGACCCCGAACCCGGCCGGACGGCGATGCCGCGACCGAGACCGGCAGCCCCGAACCCCGGAACGGCCCCCGGCGACAACCGCGACCGAGACCGGCAGCCCCGAACCCCGGAACGGCCCCCGGCG
>NZ_JTIY01000001.1:1995856-2000128 GCF_000818175.1 Streptomyces sp. AcH 505 | reverse complement strand
GCCGGACGGCGACACCGCTCCCGGCGACGGCCGCAACCCAGGCCCGCAGCCCCGAGCCGTCAGGCGTCCGCCAGCGCTGCCAGCGCTCGGCGTGCCACCTCGCGGCCGATCGGGAGTGACGCCGTGGCGGCCGGGGACGGAGCGTTCAGTACGTGGACCGTGCGTGGTGCCTCGCGGATCAGAAAGTCGTCGGCCAGCGTGCCGTCCCGCAGGACCGCCTGGGCGCGCACCCCGGCCGGGGACGGCAGCAGGTCGGCGTCCCGTACGGCGGGCAGCAGCCGCCGCACCGCCGTCGCGAAGGCGCGCTTCGAGAGCGACCTGTGCAGCTCGCCCGCGCCGTACCGCCAGTGCCTCCGTGCCGTACGCCACGAGCCGGGCCAGCTCAGGGTGTCCGCCAGCTCGCCGGGGCGCAGCACCGACCAGCCGTAGCCCTCACGGGCCAGCGCCAGGACCGCGTTCGGCCCGACGTGCACCCCGCCGTCGACACCGCGCGTCAGATGGACCCCCAGGAAGGGGAACGCCGGGTCGGGCACGGGATAGACCAGCCCGCGGACCAGTTCGGGGCGGGCCAGCTCGTAGTACTCCCCGCGGAATGGGACGATCCGCATCTCCGGGTCGTCGCCCGCGAGCCGCGCCAGCCGGTCGCTCTGCAGCCCCGCGCAGTTCACCAGCGCGCGGGCCCTGACGACCTCGCCCGCCGCCGTACGGACGGCGACGCCCCAGGGGCGCCGGTCGACGGCCGTCACATCGGCGCCGTACCGCACGGAGGCGCCCGCAGCCGCCGCCTCCTGGGCCAGCCGCGCGGCCACGGCGACGAAGTCGCACACGCCCGTCGAGCCGACGTGGATCGCCGCGACGCCCCGTACCCGCGGCTCGAACGCCCCGATCTGGGTGCGGCCCAGCTCGCGCACCGGAATGCCGTTCTCCCTGCCGCGCTGGGCCAGCGCGTGCAGCCTCGGCAGCTCGTCGCGGCGCGTCGCGACGATCAGCTTGCCGGTGACCTCGTGGGCGATGCCGTGCTCGGCGCAGAACGCGACCATCTCGGCCGAGCCGCTGACCGCGTACCGCGCCTTCAGCGAGCCGGGGGCGTAGTAGATCCCGCTGTGGATCACGCCGCTGTTGTGGCCCGTCTGATGGCGCGCCGGGCCGCGCTCCTTCTCCAGCACCACGACGCGGGTGTCCGGCGCCGCGCGGGTGAGCGCGTACGCCGTGGACAGGCCGACGATGCCGCCGCCGACGACCAGCACGTCGCAGTCGAACTCCGCAGGTCCTCGCCCGCTCATGGCGCACCACCTCCCACCCCGATAGTGCACCGGACCACTGACAGCGCGCGGCACCGGGCGGTGGTTACGGCGGGTCCACGCACACCGGCGCCCGACGGCTCCGACCGGCGCCCCCATCGGGTGCCCCGCCGTCAGGGGCCGCAATCACGGACCACCGGCACCCGCTACGCGGGTGCCACCAGCAGCGGCCTCGCCCGCTCGCGCAGCTCGGCGACGCGCGGCTCGTCGCCGTACGGTTCGAGGCGGTGCAGCAGGTCGCGTACGTACTCGGTGGTGCGGGCCGACGAGATGCGCCCCGCCACCTCGACGGCGCGGGTGCCGGCCGCGCACGCCGCGTCCAGATTGCCGGACTCCAGCTCGGCGACCGCGCTCACCACCAGGCGTAAGCCGTGCGACCGTACGAACTCCTCCGTCGGCCGGGACAGCGCCTGTTCGGTGAACCGCCGCACCTGGCGTGGCGCCTTCAGATCGCGGTAGCACTCGGCGGCGTCCGCCGCGAACCTGTCGTACGAGTAGAAGCCCAGCCAGTTCGGGTCCGCGTCGCCGGGCCGCGAGCGCTCCAGCCACCCCTCAGCGGCCTTCAGGGCGGCACCGGCGGCGACGGCGTCGCCCGCCTTCGCGTGTGCCCGTGCCTCCACCAGCCGGAAGAAGCTCATCGTGCGGGCCGTGGCGAGACCGCGGTTGCGCTCCAGCGCCGCCTGGGCCAGGTCGACGCCCTCGTCGGCGAAGCCCCGGTACGTCGCCTGGAGCGACATCGACGCCAGGACGTAGCCGCCGAGCGGTACGTCGGCTGCGGCGCGCGCCAGGCGCAGCGCCTGGATGTAGTACCGCTGCGCCGCCTCCTGTTGACCGGTGTCGAAGGCCATCCACCCGGCCAGCCTGGTCAGTTCGGCCGTGGCACCGAACAGCCCCCGGCCCACCTCGTCGCTGTAGGCCCCGAGCAGCAGTGGAGCCGCGTCCACCCGCAGGCATTCGGGCACCATCGACGAACGCCAGTCGCCGCCGCCGTACTTGGAGTCCCAGCGCCGCGCGTCGGCCGCCGCCTCCCGCAGCTTCGCCACGTCGCTGTGGCCGACACGCAGCGGCGACACCTCTCCCGAGGCCTCGCCGCCCTGTCCGTGCGCTCCCTGCGCCGCCTCCGCCACCGCCGCGTCACGCGCGACGGAGGAATCGGCGGGTGTTATCAGCCACCGTGAAGCGGGCGTCGCGTAAGCGCTCACTGCGAAAGATCCGGCCAGCGACTGCCAGATGCCGCCCCCGCCGGCCCTGCGGCCCGCGAGATCGAGCCGGTAGAGCTCCGTCGCCGAGCGGACCGCCTCACCCACGTCACGGGGGAAGGCCAGACCGACCTCGGGCGCGGGATCCGCGTCGGCCAGCCCTATCTCGTGCAGCGGTACGGGCCTGCCGAGCTTGGCGCCGATGGCGGCGGCGATGAGATGGGGCGCCGCACCCTGCGGGACCATCCCCTTCGACACCCAGCGCGCCACCGAGGTCTTGTCGTAGCGAAGAGTCAGACCGCGCTGCGCTCCGAGGTCGTTGACACGCCGGGCGAGCCCGGCGTTGCTGATTCCCGCGAGGGCGAGAACGGTGCCGAGTTTTTCGTTCGGCCCGCGTAGCTCTCTGGACATGCGTCACCCCTCGACACACAGACGGCCGCCGCGTCGCGGCATAGGCGCGCGGCATTCGTAAACCCAGCGTAGTTCGCCACATCCCGACCGTTAAGGGGCGGACTTCCGGATGGCGGGATTGTTGTCCGTACGGGAGTACGTGCGGAGATCGCGGGGCGGCGCACCGTGCTCCGGGTGTGTGGCCGTGCGCCCGGCCGTGCGCCTTGGCCCGAAGGGAGCGGTGGCGCTTCCATGAGACCTGCGTGGGTCGGCCCACTGCGTACTGGAACCAGTGGGCTGGGGGATACCGCCGCCCCAATCCCCGCGGGCGGTGGATCGGTCCGGGAGGCGCGGCGCGCCTCCCGGACCGAGCGTTTGCCGGTGTATCGACGCCGTGCCGAGTTCGGAGATTGGCTGAATGCTGTCTGTCCGCCGACAGCCGAATCTTCGCCAAATGGCTCATGCCAGGGGCGCATTCACTTTCCCGTACGCGCGCCCCGTAGCCCCTCCTGTGCCCACTTGTCGTGGCAGCATGGTCCCGAACGGGCATGTACCTCGGTCGCGCCCGACTTTGTCCACAGGCTGTGGAGGCGGCGATGCGCTGGTTGGTGGGGTGGAGCAGTATCGCCGCGCACTTCGGCACGGCGGGTGCCGTGGGGCCGGTCGGCGAGGGGTCCGACGGGGGTTCCGTGCACCCGGTGGGCTCCCAACTCCTGTGGGGCGACCCGGATCCGCTGTGGGCCGTCGGCGACTGGCGGCCCGACGAGGTGCGCGTCGTGTCCATCGACGCCTTCAACCGGCTTGCCGTACTGGGCTGCTGCGGCGCGACGGACGAGCAACTGCGTCTCGGGCTCTTCGCCGCGCGCGGCGGCGCCCTGCGCCATCTGACGGCCTGGACGGGCAGTTACACGGCCGTGGCCCAGATCGGCCGGCGGATAACGGTGGCCGGCGACCTGGCGGGCGCGAGACCCGTCTTCTACACGCCATGGGCGGGCGGCACCGCGTACGCCACCGCCGCCCTGCCGCTCGCCGACCTCATCGAGGCCCAACTCGACATCGGACACCTGGCCGCGCTCCTCGCCTGCCCCGAAACCCCGGAGGCGCTGCGCGACTCCACCCCCTACGACGGCGTCAAGCGCATCCCGCCGGGGCACGCGCTGATCCTGCGCGAGGGCTCGCGCGAGATCACCGGCTACGAACCGGTCGCCTCGCTCGCCGTCGCTGCGGCCCAGCGCGACCCGGACCGCGCCGTCGAAGGCGTACGGGACGCCCTCGTCGAAGCCGTACGCGCCCGGCTGACCGCCCCGCGGCACGCGCCCGAGACCGTGGCCCCCGACCCGGGGCCCGTCCCCGGCATGGGCCCCGCCGACCGGCGCGCCGCA
>NZ_JTIY01000001.1:1992737-1995325 GCF_000818175.1 Streptomyces sp. AcH 505 | reverse complement strand
CGGGCGCGGGGGAGCGGCTGCTCGCCGTCACCTTCAACGACCTGGCGCCCGGCCGCCGCGACGAGGCCGAACTCGAACGCGCCCGGATCATCGCCGCCAACCCCCGGCTGCACCACGTCGTCGTCGCCGCGGGTGAAGAGGCCCTGCCGTACGCCGAACTCGACGGCGCGCTCACCGACGAACCCGGCCCCTCGCTGATCTCCGCCGAGCGGCACCGGCGCCGCTTCGCCGCGGGCAGCGCCGACCACTTCACCGGCGCCGGCGCGCGCGAAGTCCTCGACGCGCACCCCGCGCGCATGGCGGACCTGCTGCTCGACCGGCGCAGACGCAACCTGCTGCGGCCCGTCACCGAACTCGTCAAGGCCGAAGGCGCCTCGCCCGCCTCACTGTTCGTGCCGCTCACCGTCTACCGGGCGGCGCGCAGACTCGCCCGTACGCCCTACCGCACCGGCCTCGAACAGGCGGCGGCCCGCCTCCCCGACGCCAACAGGGCGGCGGGCTCACCCGTGTACGACGGACCGGTCAACGCGGCGCTGTCCGCCCTCACCTGGTCCCGGCCTGGCCCCGCCGCCCGCTGGCTCACCGGCGAAGCACTCGCGCAGGTCGCGGCCCGGCTCACCGCCGCAGCGATCCGCCCCACCTCCGTCCAGCGCCCGGGCGAGGCACGCGCGCGTGCCGTGCTCGCCCGGTACGCGGCCGACCACCGCGTCTTCGAACAGGCCGCCGAGATCCGCAGCCAGCGCCTGCACGCGCCGTTCCTCGACAACCAGGTCGTCCGCGCCTGCCGCGAACTCCCCGAAGCGCTGCGCGTCCAGCCGGACGCCCGCGCCGAGATCCTGCGCACCGTCCTCGCCGGGGCCGGCATCCACGACCTGCCGCAGGGCTGGGGCGCCACCTCACGCGAAACCTCGGCCGCCGCCACCCGCGCCGGACTGCGCGTGGCGGTGGGCGACCTCATCACCCTCTTCGACGCCCCCCTGCTGGCGGACGCGGGCCTGATCGAGGCCCGAGTGGTCCGCAAGGCCCTGCGGGCGGCGGCGGAGGGCGAACGGGTCCCCCTGGACGGCCTGGCCGACCTGGTCTCCACGGAGCTGTGGCTGCGCCGTCTGCTGTCCCGCAGGGGCACGTGCTGGACGGGCACGGCGGCGCCACGCCAGCGTGCGGTGGCGGGAGGCGTGATCCCGCGCCCGACGCTGCATCCGTAGAGGCCGCATCCGTGGAGGCCGCATCCGTAGCGGGCGCATCCGTGGAGCGGGTCCGGCGGGCGGCCACGGGGCGACTCCCCGGAGAAACCACAGGCCGTTGTCAGACCCTGAGGTGACAATGGGGCCGTGCGGTATTTCATCCTGGGGGTCACCGAGGCGCGGGACGCGACGGGCGGCGTGCTGCCGCTCGGCGGGGCGCGGCTGCGGGCTCTGCTTGCGGTGCTCGCGTTGCGGCCCGGGCGGGCCGTGCCCGTCGGTGAACTGGTCGACGGGGTGTGGGGCGCCGACCCGCCGTACGACGCGGGGGCCGCGCTCCAGGCGCTCGTGGGGCGGCTGCGTCGCGTCCTCGGTAAAGAGGCCGTCGATTCGGACCCCGGCGGCTACCGGCTCGCCGCCGGGCCCGACGACGTCGACCTGTACGTCTTCGAGAAGCTGGCCCGCGAGGGCGCCGCGCAGCTCGAAGCGGACGATCCCCGGGCCGCCGCCCGCACCCTGCGCGAGGCGCTGGCCCTGTGGCGCGGGACCGCGCTCGTCGATCTGCCCGGCGGTGACCACGGCGTACGGCCCGAGGCGCAGCGGCTCGCCGCGCTCCAGCACCGCATCGAGGCCGATCTGCGCTGCGGGGTCACGCACAGCCTTGTACCCGAGCTGAAGGAGCTGACGGCGACCCGTCCGTACGACGAGCCGTTCCACGCGCTGCTCATCCGGGCGCTGCGGGCGCAGGGCCGCCAGGCCGACGCCCTCGCCGCCTACGAGCGGACGCGCCGCACCCTGGCCGACGGGCTCGGCGTCGACCCCGGACCCGAACTGGTCGCGCTGCAAGGGCAGTTGCTGACCGCCACCGGACCCGGTCCGCCGCCCGGCGGAGCCACAGGCCCCGCCGCGCCCGCAGCGCCCGCCGCGCCCGCAGGCAACATCCGCCCCCGGCTGACCTCCTTCGTCGGCCGCGAACGCGAACTCGCCGTCATCCGCGCCGACCTGGACCGCTCCCGTCTCGTGACGCTCACAGGCCCCGGCGGCTCGGGCAAGACCCGGCTCGCCGAGGAGTCGGCCCCGCCGGACGCCTGGCTGGTCGAACTGGCCCCGCTGGACCACGAGTCCGCGCTCCCCGGCGCCGTACTGAGCGCGCTCGGCCTGCGCGAGACGCATCTGTCCACCCGCGACGACCGGACGTCGGCGCAGGACAATCCGACGGCCCGGCTCGTCGACCACCTCGCCCGCCGCCCCATGCTGCTGATCCTCGACAACTGCGAGCATGTGATCGGCGCCGCCGCCGCCCTCGCCGAGACGCTGCTCACCCGCTGCCCGGGGCTGCGCGTGCTGGCGACCAGCAGGGAACCGCTCGGGGTCCCCGGTGAAGCCGTACGCCCCGTGGAGCCGCTG
>NZ_JTIY01000001.1:1989883-1992537 GCF_000818175.1 Streptomyces sp. AcH 505 | reverse complement strand
TCCCGCGCCAGCAGACCCTGCGGGCCGTCGTCGACTGGTCCTGGGACCTGCTGGACGAGCGGGAGCGTACGGTGCTGCGCCAGGTCTCCGTCTTCGCGGGCGGCTGGGACCTGACCGCGGCGGAGAGCGTGTGCGGATCCGCCGACGCGGAAGCCGCCCCAGGAGCCGTATCAGCAGCTGTCGCAGCAGCCCCCGGGAGCGTCACCGCCGCATCCACCGTCGACGTGCCGGGCCTGCTCGGCGCCCTCGTCGACAAGTCCCTCGTCGTCGCCGCCCCCGTCGACGCCCCGGCCGGCGGCCCCGGCGGCGAGATGCGCTACCGCCTCCTGGAGACCATCCACGAGTACGCCGTGGAGCGCGCGGCCGAGACCCCCGCCGTACGCGCCGCCGCCGAGCGCCTGCACACCGCCTACTTCACCGGACTCGCCGAAGAGGCCGAGCCCCTGCTGCGGTCCGGGGAGCAACTGCCCTGGATACGGCGGCTGGAGGCGGACCTCGACAACATCCGCGCCGCCCTGCACCGCACGGTCACCGTCACCGGCGACGAGGACACCGCGCTGCGCATCATCTTCGCCGTCGGCTGGTTCTGGTGGCTGCGCAACTACCGCCCCGAGGGCCTTGCCTGGGTGGAGCGCGCCCTGAAGCTGGGACCCGACACGACGGACCCCGACGACCCCCGTTACTGGCCCCGGATGCATCTGCTGATGATGCGGCTCCTCCTCGTGGTGGAGAGCGACGGGACGGACAAGGTGCGCGCCGACCCGTCCTTCGACGGGCACGTCCGCCGCGTCACCGAAGCGTTCAGCAAGCCGGGTCCGCAGGGCGCCCGGTTCCCCGGCCTGCTCTGGGGGATAGTCGGCCACTTCCACGACGAAACCATGGACATGCGGACCCAGATGGACGCGTCCCTCGCCAACTGCCGGGTGTACGGGGGCGACTGGGAGGTCGCCGTCCTGCTGATGGGCCGTACGCACGTCCTGGTCGACGCGCCGGGCGGCATGGCGGACGTGGACGAGGGCCTTGCCGAGCTGCACCAGCTCACCGGCCGGGTCGGCGACCGCTGGGTACGGGCGCAGGTGGCGAGCGCCGTCGCCGAGGCGGCGATGGCGCGCGGCCAGTACGACGCGGCCGAGGAGTCCTACCGGCAGGCCCTGCGCTTCGCCCGTGAGGTCGGCGCGCACGCCGAAGCGCCGTTCCTGCTGGCGCGGCTGGCCGAACTCGCCTTCCGCGCCGGGGACACGGCCACCGCCGCGCGGGGCCTCGACGAGGCATGGGCGGAGGCGGAGCGGCACGACGTCCAGGACACGCGCGCCTTCGTCCTCGTCATGCGCGCCGTGATCGCCCTGGACGGGAGCGAGTACGCACGCGCCAGGGAGGCGCTGGACGGCGCGTACCGGGCGGCGGAGCGCGGCACACCGCCGCCGCAGTTCCAGCTCGTGCTCGACGGCGTGCAGGCCCGGATCTCGGCCCATGAGGCGGCGGGACCCGCCGCCGCCGTCAGATCGCTGGCGGCGGTGCTGCGGCGGGCGATGGGAAGCGGCCTCGCGACCGGCATCGTCGGCTCTTGGGCCGAGATGTCCGCGCCCGTGCTGCTGCTCGCCGGCCGGTCGGCCGACGCCGTGCGGGTGCTGGCCGCCGTCGAGGCGCAGGCCGGCGACGTGCCCCGCTCCGCACCGGAAAAGAGAGCGGCCGAGCAGGTCGAGGCCGAGGCACGCGCGGAACTCGGCCCCGCCCGGTTCGCCGCGGAGCGCGCGGCGGGCAGCGGACTCACCTTCGAGCAGATCGCGGAGCTGCTCGAAGCGCCCGCCGACCGTTCCTCCGGTGCGTCGGTCAGCGGCAGCTGATCCGTGACTCGGCCCAGTCCGCGACGGCCACCGAGCTGAACGGCGAGTCCGGCTCGACGACCAGCCGGATCGACTTCTGCCCGGCGATCCCCACGGACACGGGCGCGGCCCGCTGGCCGCCGCGCATCACGGGGGAGCGCCACAGCCGGCCCCCGTCGCCGTAGACGGCGAACCGTACGGAGCCGAGGCCCAGCGTCATGTCGTCCACCCCGACCATCGCCTCGTACGACGAACAGCTGCGGTTGAGGTCGATCGTGACCGACGTGCCGGCGTGCATGCTCACGCCGTGCGCGTAGTGGACACCGCCCACGGACACATTCGTACGCTGCCAGAGCCAGCCGCTGCTGCCCAGCCGGACTTCGGGCTTCGTGCCGTCCCCGATGACGCCGTACGAGAGCTGGTTCACCTGGAAGTCGGCGGGTGCGGGCGGCGGCGGCTTCGGTGCCGGCGGCTTCGGCGCGGGCGGGGCCGGGGCGTCGGGCACGGGCGGTGTCGTACGCACCGACGGCTTCGGCGCGGGCGGCGGCGCTTTCTTCGGCGGCGGCTTCGGTTTCGGCTTGGGCTTGGCGGACGGCTCAGGAGCGGGGGGCTTGGCCGCCGGCTCGGGCGCCGCAGGGGGCTTGCTCCTGGGCGGATCGGGCTTCGGCGGGAGCTGCGGTACGACCTGCTGGGCGACCGGCGGCTTCGCGTCGGGCCGGTCCGGCGCGTGCTCGCCGCCACCGGCGGTCAGCGCCCACACGACACCGGCGGCTGCGACCACCACCAGGCCCGCGATGCCCACCTTCACCGGGGCGCCGACCCCTTCGGCCG
>NZ_JTIY01000001.1:1981431-1989858 GCF_000818175.1 Streptomyces sp. AcH 505 | reverse complement strand
GCGCCGCCCGTCGCCGCGGCGGCGCCGGCCCCGGCCGCACCCGCCGCGCCACCCGCCACCAGCCCGACGGCCTTGAGCGAGTAACCGGCGGCGGACCAGCCGATCACGGCGATCAGAATCACGTTCGGGATGCCGGAGTTGACGTGCGCCAACTCGCCTGCCGCGAGACGGCACTTGGCGCACTCCGCCAGATGCTTGCGCAGCCCGCGCTCGGCCCGCATCCGCAGGCCGCCGCGTGAGTACGCGCCGAGCCGGTCGGCGTAGCGCGCGCAGTCGCCGCCCGCGGTGAGCGACGCGCTCACATGGGCCTGGAGATAGGCCTGCTTGAGGCCTTCGCGCGCCCGGCCCGCCAGTACGGCGGTGGCGTTGGCGGTCAGTCCGAAGAGCGGCGCGACCTGACTCGGCGACTCCTCCTCGACGGTGGTGTGCCAGAGCACGGCCTGCCACCGCTCGGGCAGGCTGCGGAACGCCTGCATGGCGAGCGACTGCTCCGCCTCGTGCATCGCCCGTACGTCGGCGCCCAGTTCCAGGGTGTCGTCGTCGGAGATACCGGAGGAGGCGACCGCCTGCGCGGCGAACACCGCGAAGTCCTCGACCAGTTGCTCGCGCTTCGCCGACTTCGTCCAGGAGGCGGCGACGCGTCGTACGGTCGTCAGCAGATAGGCCCGCACCGCCTGCTCGGGCCCGGCGCCGCCGCGCACCGCCTGGAGCGTACGGGCGAACACCTCGGCGGTCAGGTCGTCGGCGGTGTGCGCGTCACGGCAGCAGGTGCGGGCGTAGCGGCGGACCGCCTCCGAGTGCCGGCGGAACAGCTCCTCGTACGCGCTGTCGTCGCCACCGCGCATGCGCTGGATGAGATCGGCGTCCGCAGGCGGCAACTCACCGGCGGAGGCCGCCGCGCCGGCCGCGTCCCCGGCACCCGCGACGTTCAGTTCGAGTGTCGGTACGTCGTCCTCGGCGGCCATGCCGTCGGCCTGGGCTTCGCCGGTCAGCTGCCCGTCCGGATCCTGGCCGTCCGGGTGCTGCCCGTCCGGATACTGCCGGTCCGCGAACTGCCCGCCGCCGAGGATGCCTTCGGGTCCCGTCCAGCGCCCCTCGCGCTGCTGCGGCACACTGCTGTCCGCGTCGGGCACGATGCTGTCGTCAGGCCCGGCGGCCGGGTTCGGCACGACAGAGCCCGGCTCCTCGGCTCCCGGCGCCGCCGAGTGGCCGAAGCGGACAGGGCCACCCGTCGTGGGCCCGCTCATTCCGGGCACACTCGTCGGACCTGTCAGCCCGGGTGACCCCTTGGGGCCGCCCTGGCTCGGCACCTGCCGCGACGGTGGCTCACCGGGTTCCGTCCCGCCGTCGGCGCCACCGGCACCGCCGCCACCGAGCGGCTCGTCCCGTCCGTCACCGCTCATCGCGGAAGCCCCCGTCCGCACCGCTCAGACCCAAACACCGGGCCAGCGTGCCACAGCGGGCAGCCCCGTCCCGGCCGGATTCCCGGCAACCACCCGTCCGGGGACGTTTAGGGCCCGGCACACCACTCCGTCTGCGGCAGGGCCGGGGCGCCCACAGGAAACCATCCTGCGGACGCCCCGACACCTTGCATTCGAAGCCGCCGAAGGCCCGTGGCCGGGTCGCCGTAGCACCGCACGGTGGCCCGCCCACCGGTCCGCACCCGCAACTTCACCCGTTCGGGAAAGATCCAACAGCGCCCGATTGCACGCCAGTTCGATGCGGGGGCAGCACCTGTCACATCCGGCGGCCTAGGCGGCCCGCGGGCGCAGCCCCTCTAGCAGGATCTCCAGCAATCGCGCCGAAGCCGCCGCCTGCTGCGCCGCGTCGGGCAGCGCCGGCGCCGCCGTCGCGATCACCAGCAGGACATCGGCGACCGTCACGTCGCCGCGCAACTCCCCGGCCTCCCTGGCCCGTTCCACCAGCTGACCCACGACGTCCAGCAGCTCGATCGCCCCCGGGTCGTCGATCCCCTCCACCGCGAGATGCCGCGCGAGCACCCGCAGATCCTGCTGGCTCTGCCGCTGCTGCGGCACCCGGGGCTCGGCGGGCAACTCCCTGATCACCGGCTCGTCGTCCACGTCCACCCCCGCCCGCAACACCTGCGGAGGCAGCAGCCGTCCGGCACCCGACGCCACCGACGTACGCAGGAAACGCGAGAGGGCCGACCACGGCTCCTCCTCCTGACCGAGGGCGGAACGCGCCTGGTCGGTCAGCCGGGACGTCTCCTCCTCGGCTATCCGCCGGACCAGTACGTCCTTGCTGGGGAAGCGCCGGTAGACCGTGCCCACGCCGACTCTCGCCCGCCGGGCCACGTCCTCCATCGGCGCCCCGTACCCCAGCTCGCCGAACACCTCGCGCGCCGCGCGCAGTACATGCTCCAGATTGCGCTGTGCGTCCACCCGGAGCGGAGCTGGCCGCCCGACCCCGGAACCGCCCACCCGTGCGTCGTCGTCAGAGACGACAGCAGGCTGCCATGTCGAATCCTGAATGTGCATATGTGTTCCCCCGGTAATGATGTCTCCCCCCGGAGACGCCCCGTATTGACATCGGAGCACGCTGAAGGCCCAGTCACGAGCCAAACGCTCCGATGACTACGAACATAGTTGAGCCCACGGCAATTCAGAAGGGGGGAGTTCCGTATGGCGCGCCCCCCGATCGGAGCAAGGACCGGAAGGCGTCTGATTCACCCCAGGACCGCACCCCCGCACACCCATCCTGACCTGCGAACATCCCGTAAAACATGAGCATTTGCCCGGGTGGGCGCCCGACCGGGCTCCGGTCACACAATTTGTCGGGGCTGTGGACAAACACCGTGCCGGGATGCGTCATGGGGTAGTGATGGCTGAGATCTCTCCCCGGGCGACCCCCGCGTCGACGCCCGCCACGCGCATTCTCGTGGTCGGCGGCGGCTACGTCGGCATGTACACAGCGCTGCGCCTCCAACGGAAACTGAAGAGCGGCGAAGCGGAGATCACCGTACTGTCGCCCGACCCATATATGACCTATCAGCCATTCCTCCCCGAAGCGGCGGCCGGCAACATCTCGCCACGCCATGTCGTGGTCCCGCTACGGCGGCTGCTGGACAAATGCAAGATCGTCGTCGGCGAGGCCACCGCGGTCGACCACGCCAAACGCACCGTCACCCTGCGCACCCCCGCATCCGACGAAGAAGGCACCGGCAGCTACGAACTGGCCTACGACCAGCTCGTCCTGGCGCCCGGCTCGGTCTCCCGCACCCTGCCGGTCCCCGGCCTCGCCGAACACGGCATCGGCTTCAAGACCGTCGAAGAAGCCATCGCCCTGCGCAACCACGTCATCGAACAGATGGACATCGCCTCGTCCACCCGCGATCCCGCCGTCCGCGACGCCGCCCTGACCTTCGTCTTCGTCGGCGGGGGCTTCGCCGGCGTCGAAGCACTCGCCGAACTCGAAGACATGGCCCGCTACGCCACGCGGTACTACCACAACATCAAGGCCGACGACCTGAAGTGGATCCTCGTCGAGGCAACAGGCCGGATACTGCCCGAAGTCGGCGACGAGATGGGCAGCTACGCCGTACGGGAACTGCGCGCCCGCAACATCGACGTACGCCTCGAAACCCGGCTCAACTCCTGCGAGGACCGCGTCGCCGTCCTCAGCGACGGCACCCGCTTCCCCACCCGCACCCTCGTATGGACGGCGGGCGTCAAACCCCACCCCGTCCTCGCCGCGAGCGACCTCCCCCGCGACGAACGCGGCCGGCTGGCCTGTACGACCACCCTCGCCGTCGAAGGCGTCGACAACGCCTGGGCCGCCGGCGACGCCGCCGCCGTACCCGACCTGACCTCGGACGAACCCGGCAGCCGATGCGCCCCCAACGCCCAGCACGCCGTGCGGCAGGCCAAGGTACTCGCGGGCAACATCCTCGCTTCGCTGCGCGGCGCGCCCCTCCAGGACTACCGTCACGCCTACGCGGGCTCCGTCGCGTCCCTCGGCCTCCACAAAGGCGTGGCGCATGTCTACGGTCGTAAGGTCAAGGGCTACCCCGCCTGGCTGATGCACCGTACGTACCACCTCAGCCGGGTCCCCACCTTCAACCGCAAGGCCAGGGTCCTCGCCGAGTGGACACTCTCCGGTCTCTTCAAACGCGAGATCGTCTCGCTCGGCTCCCTGGAGCACCCCCGCGCCGAATTCGAAGTCGCCGCAGGAGGCGAACACCCCGAAAAGAAGTAGCAACGGCAACGATCCGAAGGCCCTCCGCGTCCTCGCCAGTGCCCTCGCCCGTCCGGACGTGTGACCATAGGTGGGTTCACATCTGCACAGAGTGATCCGGCCGGCTCGGCAGCAGGCCCCGACGACCCGCCAGGCCCGACCCGCCCGGCAAGACGAACAGCACCACGACACCATGAGGCCCAAAAATCCGTGAACTTCACGCGTTGGAGCGCCCGGCTCCCCGGAACACAGCGCCGCGCCGCCGCACGGACGGAGCACGGATCCGTGCCGGCGGCCCGTGGTGAGTACGACCAGCCCCCCGAGTCCGCCGACGCACCGCAAGTGCCCGCGCTCGAAGACCTGTCCGTACGGCAGATCCTGGAAGAACTCCCCGCCCTGGTCGCGCTCGTCCACGGCACCGAGCACCGCGTCGCGTACCTCAACGAGCCCTACACCACGGCCTTCGGCGCCCGCGAACTCGGCACCCCCGCCGCCGAGAGCTGCCCCGAACTCGCCGAACTGGGCCTGTTCCCCCTCCTCGACCAGGTCCTGCGCAGCGGAAAGCCACGCACCGTCAAGTCCCGCAAGGCCAGGACCCTGTCCCCGAGCAACACCCGACGCGGCGACAACTCCTTCACCGTCACCTGCACACCCGTGGACGCCCAAGGCTCCGGCGAAGGCGGCGTGCTCATCTACGCGGCGGACGTCACCGACCACGCGGAAGCCGCCGAACGGCTGCGCGCGGGCGAACGCCGGCTCCGCGAAACCGCCGTCACCCTCCAGCGTTCACTCCTGCCGCAGGAACTGGAACAGCCCGACGACCTGCGCGTCGCCGCCACCTACCAGCCCGGCGGGCTGGACGCCGCGGTCGGCGGCGACTGGTACGACGTGATCACCCTCGGCGCCGGACGCACCGCCCTCGTCATCGGCGACGTCATGGGCCGGGGCGTACGCGCGGCCGCCGTCATGGGCCAGCTGCGCACCGCGGTCCGCGCCTACGCCCGCCTCGACATGCCGCCGCACGAGATCCTCCAGCTGCTCGACGTACTCGTCGCCGAGATCGGCGTCAGCCAGATCGCGACCTGCGTCTACGCGGTGCACGACCCCAACGAGGGCGTACTCGTCTACGCCTCCGCCGGCCATCTGCCGATCCTGGTGCGCGCGGCCGACGGCACCGTCGAACGCGCCGCCGACCCCACGGGCCCGCCGCTCGGCGCCGGCGGCTGGCAGCACACCTCGGGCAGCATCGCCCTGCCGCCCGGCTCCACCGCCGTCCTCTACACGGACGGCCTGGTCGAACGGCGCGGCGAGGACATCGACGAAGGCGTCGGCTCACTGGAGCGCGCGCTGTCCGGCGCCAAGGGAACACCCCAGGTCGTCTGCGACCGGCTGATCCGCGCCCTCGGCGTCACCGCCGAACACGACGACGACGTCGCCGTACTCGTCCTCCAGCACCCCGAGCGCTCGGGCCCCGACGCCGAGCTGTTCCACAACGCGGCGCTCGACCTGCTCGGCGGCATCGAGGCGGCGCCACGCGCCCGCGCCTTCGCGTCGGGCGTCCTCGCCTCCTGGCGGTTCCCCGTCGAACTGCGCGACCTCGGTGTCCTCGCCACCAGCGAACTCGTCGCGAACTCCCTGCAGCACGGCACACCCCCGATGCGCCTGCGGCTGCGCCGCACGGACCGCCGGCTGATCATCGAGGTCACCGACGGCGACGACCACCTGCCGCGCCGCCGCCGCGCCGAACCGATCGACGAGGCAGGGCGCGGTATCTCGATCGTCGCGACGATCGCCTCGTCCTGGGGATCACGCCGCACACCGGGCGGCGGCAAGGCGGTCTGGTGCGAATTCGCCCTGCCGAAGTGACCCGGCAGGGCGGCCCCGCGGGAGGCGCGTCAGTGCACGCTCTCCCGGGCGGGTTCCCGCACCGGCTCCGGTGCGTGCTCGGGCACATGCTGGACGACGACGCGTGACGTCGAAGCGAGCGACGGCTGGTCCTGAACGGCGGTGAGCTGCCTGCCCAGCCGCAGCGCCAGCACGGTGATGCCCAGCGAGAACAGCACGAACGTCACGATGTACGGCCCGTGCAGCGCGGCCCCCATCGGCCCGCCCACGGCCGGCCCGAGCGCCAGCGCCAGCTGCTTGACCAGCGCGAACGCCGAGTTGTACTGCCCGACACGCGACGCGGGCGCCAGGTCGGCCACCAGCGGCGCGACGGTCGGCGCCAGCATCGACTCGCCGAGCCCGAACAGCGCGTACGTGGACACGAACGCCACGGTCGCGAACGCGGGACCGACACTCCCGAGCCCGGCGAACCCGGCCACGATCCACGCGACGGTCCAGACGAGCCCGACAGCGGCGATCACCCGGGTCCGCCGACGCCGTTCCACCACCCGCAGGACGACGAACTGCGCGACCACGATCACCGCCGTGTTGGCGGCCAGCGCGATCCCGAGCACCGAAGGATCGATGCCCGCGGCCTCCGTCCCGTATGCGGCAAGACCGGACTCGAACTGTCCGTAGCAGGCGAAGAACACCACAAAGCCGAGGACCAGCAGCTGCACCATCGCCCGGTGCCCCAGCAGCGCCCGCAGCCCGCTCCTGGCCCGCGTCCCGGCGGCCCCGGCGAGATCACCGACGACCACCGACGGCGGTCGCGGCAGCCGTACGGTGGCGGCGAGCCCCACCATGACGAGGAACATCACGGCCTCGACGGAGAACAGCAGCGTGAAGCTCCCCGGCCGGCTCTCGTCGACGATCTGTCCGCCGACCAGCCCGCCGATGCCCAGACCCAGGTTCTGCAGGAAGAACTGCATGGCGAACATCCGGGTGCGCGTCGAAGGCGTCGTCCCCCAGACGATCATCGTGGCCAGCGCCGGCTGCATCACGGCGGTCCCGGCCCCCAGCACGGCGGCGGACAGGACGGCCGCCGGCACACTCCCGGCGAACCCCATGCCGAGCGCCCCGGCCGATGCCAGCACGGCACCGCCCATCAGCACGGGCAGCGGACCGCGCCGGTCGATCACCCGCCCGGTGAACGGCAGCACCACGAGCGCGGCCATCGCGAAGACGGCGAGCACGACACCCGCCGTACTCGCCCCCAGGTCACGGACCTGGGCCACATACACATAGAGGTACGGAACGGTGAACCCGAGCCCGAACGCGCTGAGCACGTTCCCTGCCTGGATCCGGCGCATGTCCGCGCCCATCAGCCTTGTCACACTCACCTACCCTTGAATCGTGAAGTACTCGACTATGAAGACTTCGAAGCTAAAGTTAGGATTTGAACAATACACCTCGAAGGACTTCAAGGCCAGGGAGAGCCCGTGGGACACTGTCGGGATGTCCGAAACCCCCGACCCGGCAGGCCCGACGGGACTCAGTGAGCCGAGCCTCGACGAGCAGATCGCGGCCTACCAGCGAGAGTTCCGCGACCTCGACCCCCAGGTCGAAAAGGTCGTCTCGGCCCTCGGCCGGCTCAATCGGCGCATGAGCGTCGCGTACGGCCGCCAGGTCGCCGACCTGGGCATCAGCAACGCCGAGTGGGAAGTCCTGAAGACCCTCGTGGTCGCCGGCGCCCCCTACCGGCTGGGCCCGGGTGAACTCGCCAGACGACTCGGCCTCACTCCGGCCGCCATGACCCACCGCATCGACCGCATGGCGAGCGAAGGCCTGGTCACCCGCGACCGCGACGAGCACAACCGGGTGCGCGTGATCGTGGAGCTGACGGACGAGGGCCGCACGAAGTGGCTGGCGGCGATGCGGATGGCCTCCGAGTTCGAGGAGGAGCTGCTCCAGGACCTGTCGGGCGAGGAGCGTGGAGTCCTGGGGGAGATGCTGATCCGCTTGCTCCGCAGGGTGGAACACGCCCAGCCGGACGCCGGCGGCAGACTGACGGACCTGGACTAGGCGGGGTCGCAGTACCCACCTGGAACCGACTTGACACGTCCGGGACCGATCCGTAAGGTTCTTCGAGTTGTCACGGAGCCGGTAGGTTCCACCGACAGCCACTCAGCCGCAGTAAGTAGCGGCACCCAAACTATGTGTGATCTCAGCAGGGTGGATTTCGGCATGCCGAAATCCATTTCGCGACTCAGCTCGAATACCTCGATTATGAGTCGCAGCCGGAATCCGCTAAGGTTTGAAACGTCGGAACGGCCGAAGGGCCGGGAAGGCAAATCCCGCTGACTGGGAATCAGGGCCGAAAGGGTCTGATAGAGTCGGAGACACGAA
>NZ_JTIY01000001.1:1969049-1976648 GCF_000818175.1 Streptomyces sp. AcH 505 | reverse complement strand
TTCAACTTCATAGTGTTTCGGTGGTCATTGCGTGAGGGAAACGCCCGGTTACATTCCGAACCCGGAAGCTAAGCCTCATTGCGCCGATGGTACTGCAGGGGGGACCCTGTGGGAGAGTAGGACGCCGCCGAACAATCTTTAGATAGACCAGGGAAGCCCCTGCACCCACGTGGTGCAGGGGCTTTTCTGCGTTCAAAAACAAGTTGCGTTGCCGTCCGGTCTGCACCCACGATCGGTGCATGAACCATGTGATACGAGCCGCCCGTGCCGACGAATGGGCCAAGGCGAAGGAGCTCCGGCTGGTCGCGCTCCAGGATCCCGCAGCTCCGGTCGCCTTCCTCGACTCTTACGAGGACGCCGTCCAGCAGCCCGACTCGTTCTGGCAGGAGCGGTCCGCGCGAGCCACGGCCCAGCCAGGTGCTCCGGCTGGTCAGTTCATCGCTGAGGCGCCGGACGGCAGTTGGGCCGGCTCGGTGGTCCTGCTGATCGAGGACGCGGGCACGACGGACTTCGGCGGCGCCGTGGTGAAGGAGGCGCAGGGGCTGGTCGTCGGCGTCTTCGTACGGCCCGAGCATCGCGGTACCGGGCTGATCGGGAAGCTGATCGGGGCTGCCTTGGACTGGGCGTGGTCGATCGAGGAGCCCAGGCTGGCCCGGGTACTGCTTCATGTCCACCCGGAGAACCTGCGGGCGCAGGGGGCCTATCGGCGGATCGGGTTCGAGCCGACCGGCGTTACCGTCCGGTTCGAGCCTCATTCCTCGGTGGAGGAGCTGGAGCTGGCGTTTGCACGCCCCGGAGACTGAGCGCTCACGCAGGGGGCGAAGGCCGGAGCGGCGCTTCGTGCTGCGGTTCTTCGTAGGGCAGTTCGTGGTCCGGCCAGCGGTCGCGGCCCTGTTCCCGTGAGCGCAGCAGCGCCAGCGTCGGCAGGCCCTGTGATCTGCCCCCGGCGAGCAACTCGGGCAGCAGCGGCAGCGGGGCGACAGCCGCCACATCGTCCAGGACCAGGGTCAGTGGTGGGTCGAGCCGGCCGTCAGATGACCGTGCGGCCATGCGGCGGCCGTGCTCGACCACGCTTGAGGAGAGCGCTGTCAGCAGCGGCATCGCGCCGGGGCGCGAGCGGGGATCCTCAATCGGTTCGCCCACTACGTAAAGCGTGCCCCCCTCGTCGACGAAAGATTCCAGCGTCAGCGAATCGGCCCGATTCGGCGTGCAGGTCTCACGGATGTGGATCGACGACAGCGACGACAGTGCCCGCGCCGTCAACTGCTGCGCGATCTCTCGCCGTTGCGGGTGCGCGGTGTAGGCCGACTCCAGCAGTCCTGCCAGTCCCGACGCGGCCTTGGCGTGCGTGCGCAGGATCCGTACCGCCTCCTGGGCGCTGCCGCCCTGTGCCCATCTGTGCACCTGCTTGAAGGGCCTGCCGTCGACTGCCGCCGCGTGCAGCCAGCAGCGCAGCAGGGTCTCCGCCGTGTCGGCCATCGCCGCGTCGATGAGGGCGCGGGGGCGTACGGGGGCCAGCAGTGCCGCAGCGCGTGCGGCCGCGGTCGCCGCGTCGGTACAGCCGGCGGTCGGCGACCAGTGCAGCCGGGCCGGGGTGTCGCACAGGTGCCCCGGGTCGTAGACGAGGACCGGTCCGAGCTTGGCCCGTGCGTCCTTGGTCTCGGCCCATACGGTCGGGTCGGACGTGACGACGAGCGCCGGGCCTTCGGCGTCCCGGACGGCCTGTATGGCCGCCGGGCGGCGGGTGTGCAGGTCGCCGTAGCGCACCTGCGGGGCCGCGCGGGGTGCGGGGACGGCCGCCGGGACGGCGGCGATGACGATCCGCTCGGGTTCGGCGGCGGGGAGCTGTTGCTGGAGGGGCTGTTCCGGTGCCGGGGGCTGCTGCACCGGCGGCTGGACCGGCAGCGGCTGGACCGGCGGCTGAGGCGGTGCCTGGGCCGGTACGGAGGCCGGTACGGGCGCCGGAGGCGTCTGCCGCTCTACGCCCACGCCCGAACCCGCGTCCACGCCGGCCGCCGGACCTTCTGGGTACTGCGGGTACTCCGGGTACTGCTTCCGCCGCTTCCGTACCAGTCGCCAGCGCGCCAGCACCCCCATGACGAACACCGTCAGCACGGTCAGCACCATCAGCTGGCTGATCAGCAGCCCCCAGAACAGCCCGTACCCGGAGAGCTGCGCGGGCGGGGTGGCCGGCCAGGCGCCCGCCACGTCGTGCGGTTTCGTCACCAGCTCGCGCAGTGCCAGCGGCGTACGGCCGAAGGTCACCCCGTCCGGCCAGCCGCCGTGCGAGAAGAGCCCGGCGAGACCGGTCGACGTCCAGACGAGGATCGTCAGGCCGAGCAGGAAGGCGAGCAGGGCCAGCAGCAGGCCGTCGGGGATGCCTCCCTGGCGGCCCGAGCCTGCGCCGGCGCCTGACGGTCGGTCGTCGCGGGCCGGCATGTCACGCCACCGTCGACTCGGAGGACTCGTTGAACTGGCGTTGTTGCTCCATCAGCGCCGCCCGCTGTTCCGCCTCCCACTCGGCGGCCTGTACGTCGGCGGGCAGTCCGCCGCCGGCTTCCAGTGCGTCGGCTGCGTCCGATGCTTCGGAGTTCTCCGTCATGGCCCGGTCGGTGAAGACCAGGGGGCGTTCGGCCTCCGTCACCAGATGTTTGACGACCTGGACGTTGCCGTTGACGTCCCAGACGGCGATGCCGGGCGTGAGCGTCGGGATGATCTCCACGGCCCACCGTGGCAGCCCGAGCACCCGGCCGGTGGCTCTCGCCTCGTCGGCCTTCTGGGCGTAGATCGTTCTGGTCGAGGCCATCTTGAGGATGGCCGCTGCTTCCCGCGCGGCGGCTCCGTCGACGACGTCCGAGAGATGGTGGACGACGGCGACGAACGAGAGGCCGAGCCGCCGGCCGAACTTCAGGAGCCGCTGGAAGAGCTGCGCGACGAAGGGGGAGTTGATGATGTGCCAGGCCTCCTCGACCAGGAAGATGCGCTTCCTGCGGTCGGGGCGGATCCAGGTGTGCTCCAGCCAGACGCCGACGATTGCCATCAGGATCGGCATCGCGATCGAGTTGCGGTCGATGTGCGAGAGGTCGAAGACGATCAGCGGTGCGTCGAGGTCGATGCCGACGGTCGTCGGGCCGTCGAACATGCCGCGCAGGTCGCCGTCGACCAGGCGGTCGAGGACGAGGGCGACGTCCAGGCCCCAGGCCCGTACGTCGTCTATGTCGACGTTCATCGCCTCGGCCGACTCGGGTTCGGGGTGGCGGAGCTGGTCGACGATGTCCATCAGGACCGGCTGGCGCTCCACGATGGTCTCGTTGACGTAGGCGTGGGCGACCTTGAGCGCGAAGCCGGAGCGCTCGTCCAGTCCGTGGCCCATGGCGACTTCGATGATCGTGCGGAGCAGGGCGAGCTGGCCGGTGGTGGTGATGGCGGGGTCGAGCGGGTTGAGCCGGATCCCGTCGTCCAGGGCGGCCATGGCGTCCAGGCGGATGGGGGTTATGCCGAGCTGACGGGCGATCAGGGCCCATTCACCCGCGCCGTCCTCACCCTGGGCGTCGAGGACCACGACCTGGCGGTCGCGGAACCGCAGCTGGCGCAGTACGTATGTCTTCTCCAGCGCCGATTTGCCGTTGCCGGACTCGCCGAGCACCAGCCAGTGCGGGGCGGGCAGCTGCTGCCCGTACAGCTGGAAGGGGTCGTAGATGTAGCCCTTCCCGCTGTAGACCTCGCGGCCGATGATCACCCCGGAGTCGCCGAGGCCGGGTGCGGCGGTCGGCAGGTAGATGGCCTGCGCCTGGCCCGTCGAGGTACGGACGGGCAGCCGGGTCGTCTCCACAGCTCCGAAGAGGAAGCTGGTGAAGGCGTCCGTGACGATGGACAGCGGATCTCGCATCACAGGCCCCTTTCTCGGCGGTCGGCCATCGGTTATCGGCGGATGCCGGTCGCGAACGGCAGGGTGTTCACAAAGGCCCGGTGGTGTTCGCGGTCGCACCACTCCAGCTTGAGATACGACTTGCCGGCCGAGGCCCTGATCGTCCTTTTGTCCCTGGCCAGGGCTTCGGGGGTACGGGACGACACAGTGATGTACCCGACGAGGTTGACTCCCGCCGCACCGCTGGCGAGATCTTCACCCCGCTGGTCCATCCGGCCGTGGGCCGCCATGTCTCGCGGGTCGACCGTGCGGTTCATCTTGGCCTGGCGGTTGCGCTCGGCCTCGTCGTTCGTCTTCTCCGTCAGCATCCGCTCGATGGCGATCTCGGTGGGTTCGAGGTCCATCGTGACGGAGACGGTGCGGATGACGTCGGGGGTGTGGACGAGCAGCGGGGCGAGGAAGTTGACGCCGACCGGGGTCATCGGCCATTCCTTGACCCAGGCCGTGGAGTGGCACCAGGGCTGACGGGTCGACGACTCGCGGGTCTTGGCCTGGAGATACGTCGGTTCCATCGCGTCCAGCTCGGCCGGCCAGGCGTTTCGTTTCGTCATGGCCTGGATGTGGTCGATGGGGTGGTCCGGGTCGTACATCGAGTGGACGAGGGAGGCGAGCCGGCCTTGGCCGAGCGGCTGGCGTACCCGGATGTCGGCCTCGGCGAGCCGGGCGCAGATGTCGGTCAGTTCGCGGGCCATGACGACGGCGAGCCCGGCGTCGTGGTCGAGCTTCTTCGGGCCGCCGGCCTGCCGGGCGGCGCGGGCCATGGTCTGGGCCTCGGTGGCGAGTTCGCGGGTGAAGTGCATGCAGGCGACGAGATACGCGCGGTGCTGCTCGCTGGAGGTGGAGACCATCGACTGGAGCTGGTCGTACGACTCCTGGAGCCAGCCGGGGGAGGCGCCGTCGCCGCGCTGGGCGACGTCCTTGGCGTGGGCGTCGGGGTCGGCGGGGAGCGTACGGGCGAGCATCTGCAGCCGGGTCACGAAGCCGTCGCCGTTGGCGACGTGTTTGAGGAGGGTGCCGAAGCGGTCGACGAGTGCTTCCTGGTCCTCGCTGTCGCGCAGTCCGACGCCGGGGCCCTCGATCTCGATGGCGGCGGTGACGGTGCGGCGGTCGGCGTGGAGCAGGACGGCGATCTCGTCGGGGCCGAAGGGCGCGGCGAGCCAGTTGATCCGGCCGATGCCGGGCGGCGGGCCGACCTCGACCTCGCGGCCGTCGATGTGCGTACCGGACTCCATGGCGGCGGAGCGGTAGGTGGTGCCGTTGCGCAGGGTGCGTTTGAAGCTGCGGTTGATCTCGAACCACTTGTAGAAGGTCCGGTGCTTGTACGGCACGTACACCGCGGCGAGCGCGATGAGCGGGAAGCCCATCAGCGTCACGATCCGCAGCGGCAGGACGGGCACCAGGAGGCCGCACATCATGCCGAGGAACGCGCCGCCGATGATGAGCGCGATCTCGCCGGTCTCGCGGTTCTTGCCGACGATCGCGTTCGGCCGGGCGCGGCCGACGAGATACGTACGGCGGGGCGCGATGGGTTGGGACTGGGTCGTCAACGCCCGCCACCTCCTGTGCTCTTGTTACCTGAACCGCCGGGACCGCCGGTGGGGCGGCCGCTGTGCGGGGTGCCACTGGTCGGGCTGCTGCTGCGGGGCGGGGGTGCGGCGGAGGGGACATGTCCGCCGCCCGACCCGCCCCCGGACTGGGGCGTACGGGAACTGTGCGCGGCGACGCCGCCGGCGAGTGAATTCCCCGACCGGCCGCCGCCGCCTCCTCCGCCTCCTCCGCCGCCTCCACCGTCTCCGTTGTTGCGGCTGCTGTGGGTCTTGATGCCCTGGGAGACGAGGGCGGCGGGGGAGCTGATGAGGGCCGCGGCCTGGGAGCCGTCGGTGGCCTGCTTGCGGTTGGTGTGTGACGAGGCGATCTCGTCGCCGAAGCCGGGCACGAAGCGGTAGATCATCGCGGAGGCGAAGATCGCGAGGAGGATTATGGCGAGCCCGGAGACGACGGCGGAGAAGCTGTCGGGGCCCTTGTCGGAGGAGAGCGCGCCGGCGAGGCCGAGTACGACGACGATCACGGGCTTCACCATGATCACGGCGATCATGATGCCGGCCCAGCGGCGGACGTGGCCCCACATGTTCTTGTCGACGAGCCCGGCGTAGACGACGGTGCCGAGGAGCGCGCCGACGTACAGCAGGGCGGCTCTGATGACGAGTTCGAGCCAGAGGACGCCGGCGGCGAGGATCGACACGAGCGAGACGACGATCAGCATGATCGGCCCGCCGCCGATGTCGTCGCCCTTCTTGAGCGCGTCGGCGAAGCCGCCGAAGAAGACGTCGGTGTGGCCGCCGGTGGAGCTGGAGATGACCTGCGTGACGCTGTCGGTCGCCGAGACGACGGTGTAGAGGATCAGCGGCGTGAAGGCGGAGGCGAGCACGGTCAGCCAGAGGAACCCGATGGCCTCGGAGAGCGCGGTCGACAACGGCACCCCGCGAATGGCCCGCTTGGCGACGGCGAGCAGCCACAGGACGAGCGTGAGGACGGTGGAGGCGGCGAACACGACGGCGTACTGCCGGAGGAACGCGGCGTTGGTGAAGTCGACGTTGGCGGTGGAGGTGACGGCGTCGCTGAGCTTGCCGATGATCCAGGAGGCGGCGTCGGCGCAGCCTTTGGCGAGGGAGGAGAGGGGGTCGAGCGCGGTGTCCGCGTTCGGCGGTCCGCCGCCGCCGGGGGTCGACGGGTCGTCCTCGCAGTACTCCCTGGCCATCCCCTTGATGAGGTCGCAGGTGTCTTTGCTGGTGGTGGGGGAGGGGCTGGGAGACGGTGCGGCGGCGGCGCGGGCGGCGAGCAGGAACAGGGACGCCTGCACGCCGGTGAGCGTGAGGAGGAGTGAGCGCGCGAAGCGCCGCGGGCCGCTGCCGGTGATGCCGGTCGGGCCGGTGCTACCGGGCATAGGTGAAGCCTCCGTATCCCTGGACAGCCTTCGCGATATCGCCCGCGGAGGAAGCGCGGTTGTCGCCGCTGACCGGCGTGGGGCCGTCGACCTGGCTGGAGGACGAGATCTTCCAGTCGTTGCCGAGCCACTTGAGCTTCTCCGTGAGGGTGAACCACGTCTCGGTCACCGGCTTCGTCGACGCGGTGCCGGCGAGCCCCACGAGACCGGTGGACCACACCTCGACGGTGGCCGCGTCGCCGTTCAGCTCGGTGACCTTCGTGCCGACGGGGACCGTCCGGGACACGAAGGTGAGCCCGGGGGGTGTGCTGCCGTCCTCGTTGAGGCCGATCTTCTTGAAGAAGGCCGCTGAATACGCCTGGTCGAGACTGGTGAGGAGGCTGTTCACGGTGGCCGGGTCGTACGTGGCGGTGACGATGTCCCGCCGGGAGGCGGGGTTGAACATGCCGTCCGAGCCCAGTGCTACCGCGTAGTTCGCCGCCGCGCTCGCCGCGCCCTGTTCATCCTTCGCGAAGCCCGCCGGGATCGCCCCGTTCGTGCCGTTCGTCCCCGTGACCGGCTTCACGCCCGAGGCCGCCGTCGGGTCGGCCGCTGCGCCCTTGGCGCCGGCGGCCGGCGTCTTGTCGTCCCCGCCGCCGCGATTCGCGAAAGCGATTGCCGCGATGAGGACGACGACGACCCCAACCACCGTGACCAGCGAGCGCGAGCCGCGCACCGGCCTGCGCCC
>NZ_JTIY01000001.1:1949802-1968810 GCF_000818175.1 Streptomyces sp. AcH 505 | reverse complement strand
GGTGCGCGTCTGCCCGGAGCCGCCGAAGCCGTCGTCGGCGCGGTTCGCGTCGCCGCCGTAACCCTGCTCGTCACCGAAGCTCATGCCGCGTGTGCTCCCTCGACCGATTGCGGTGCCTCGTAGTACGACGGTAGCCGTCCTGGTTCCCGCGCGGGCGGGGTGTGGTGACTGGACATCAGGGAGACGCAACCTCAGCCGGTGGGCGCGAAGGACGGGTGGTGTCGGTGGCGGGGCGGGGGATGGAACGGGGGCATCGGACGGGTGGTCAGACGGCCATCCCGTACACGATGGTGAACAGCGTCCCGAGCGAGCCGATGATGAAGACGCCGGTCAGTCCGGCGACGATCAACCCCTTGCCCTGCTCGGCGCTGAACGTGTCCCTCAGTGCTGTCGCGCCGATCCGTTGCTTCGCCGCGCCCCAGATCGCGATACCGAGGCAGAGGAGAATGGCAACGGCCATCACGACCTCGATCATCACCTTGGCTTCGTTCCCGAGACTGCCGAACGGACCCCAGTTCGGGGCGATGCCACCGATGATGGTGGAGATGTCGCCCTTGTCGGCCGCCAGGTACATGTAACTCACCACCCCTGTTGGGTTGTTCACTGCCCGTGCCCCACGGCATGGGTCACGCTCTATCTTCGCTGATGGAACCGGCCTCGTATGCCGCTTGGCGGGTCTCTTTACCCGTTCCCCGCACATATGACCGACCGCAGTGCTCTGACCTGGCGCGGACCGGTGTATGCGAGTACGCGTATGGTTACTCTGTGTATCACGGTGCGTGACTCCGGGCAATGACTGTCGTTGTTCCACCTTGGCGCAAGATCACTCGGCACGACGGGTGGTGACGGTCCGTCGGTTGGTCCGCCCACCGTACGGGTGAACCTCACGAAGGGTGCCGCGCCGCCCGCCCGTCCGTCGAACGGCCCATCACATGGGCGAATATGCCCGCCGCCGAGGGTCTCCAGTCCCGGTCAGCTGCTGGGCGCCTCGGCATGTCACCGGTGCGGGCTTTGGGAGGGTGCCGCCCGGAACGGAAAGAACGGGGCGAAGGCATGACGGTGCATTCGGATGCGGACAAATGGCGATCGCTGATCGAGGAGGCGGGACTGGGGGCGGCTGGTGGCCCCTCTCTCCGGCACAGCGCCGGGCCGTGGACCAGCGCGGCCGGTGCGGCGGAGGCGCTGCGTACGGATCTCGGGCGGGTACGGGCGGACTTCGCGGCGGCGCACGACGGTCTGACGGCGGGTACGGCGGGCCTGGGCGTCGCTGCGGTGCTGGGGGCGGTACGCGGGTCGTGGGAGCGGCGCGTGGAGCGGGCGATGGGGGAGTGCGGCGGGCTCTCGGCGAGCCTGCGGGCGGTGGCGCGGGACCAGGGCGAGACCGAGACGGCGATCAGGTCGTCGTTCGCGCGGCTGACGCAGGGGGACGGCCGGTGACGCCGGACTGTGCGGGTGGTCTGACGCTGGCGCGGTTACGGGCGCTGGACTGCGCGGAGCTGGAGGACGCGGCCGACGGCTGGGGCAGGGCGAGCAACCGCGCGGACGCGGCGCGGGACCGTATCGACAAGCAGGTCCTGGTCGGGCTGGCGACCACGCAGGAGGGTGCCGCTGCGGAGGCGGCGGTGGCGCGGCTGCGGGTGCTGAGCCGGGACTTCCAGTACATCTACACGGAGTGCGGCCTGGTCCGTACGACGCTGAACAGCTTCGCGAACGAGCTGAGGGCGCCGCAGCGGGAGCTGCGCCGGGCGCTGGACGACGCGGGGGGTCTGCGGTTCACCGTGCACGAGGACGGGTCGGTGAGCTACCCGCCGGCGGGCGAACCGACGCTGACGGCGCCTCAGCCGCCGGGCGGCACGAGCGCGGGCCGGCTGCTGCGGCCACCGGACCTGGGAGCCGCGCCGGCGTCGCCGGCCTTGCCGGGCCTGCCGGGCCCTTCGGGCCTGAACCCGAACGCGGCGAAGGCGCAGGAGATCGCGGACCGCATCGCGCGTGCGCTGTTCGACGCGCGGGACATCGACAGCCGGTACACGCGCACGCTGCGGAAACTGACGGCCGAGGAGGGCCTGGGGGTCACGTCGGAGACGTGGACGGACGCGTACGGGGACGCGACGGCGGTACGGGGCCTGGCGGACGAGTACCTGAGCGACTCGATCCCGAAGGACAAGACCCCGGCGGAACGCAAGGCCTGGTGGGAGAGCCTGACCCAGGAGGCCCGCGAGGAGTACCTGGCGGTCTTCCCGGACCGCATCGGCAACTTGGACGGCATCCCGTCGGACGCACGCGACGCGGCGAACCGCGACAACCTCCAACTCCTGATCGGAAAACTGTCCGCACAGGACGACGGGGAGTCGCAGACGCGGCTGGAGGGCCTGAGGGAGATCGACCGGCAGTTGCGTGCGGTGGACCCGAGGGTGCCGCCGATGTATTTGCTGGGAATCGGGGACGAGGGGAACGGCCGGGCGATTGTGGCGTACGGGAACCCGGATACGGCGAGGAATGTGTCGGCGTATGTGCCGGGGCTGGGGACGGCGCTGGACAAGGGGTTCGCGGAGAATGACCTTAAGCGTGCGCGTGACACCGCCATCGGTGCGCAGAAATATGACCCGTCGAGTGCGGCGATCACGTGGCTGGGTTACGACGCTCCGCAGGCGTCGAAATTCGACGTCGCCGGAGCGGGGCGGGCGGAGGCGGGTGCGCCTGCCTTTAACAGCTTTATGAGTGGCCTGACGGCCACGAATCAGCACGACGATCCGCACCTGACGGCCATCGGCCACTCGTACGGCTCGCGCACGGTGGGCGCTGCCGCGCAGCACGACGATGGGATTCCTGGTGCCGACGACATCGTCTTCGTCGGCAGCCCGGGGGTGGGGGTGGACCGGGCGGAGGACCTGGGAGTGGGCAAGGACCACGTCTTCGTGGGCGCCGCCGGGAACGACGCGGTGACGAGGCTTCCCTCGAAACAGGAGGCGGCGGCGGGGGCGGCGGGCTTCTCCGTGGCCGGACCGATCGGGGCGGCGGTGGCGGGTGACCTGGCCGACCGGGGGGACGACGACCTGTGGTTCGGAAGAGACCCGGCGAGCAGGGCGTTCGGGGCGCGGCGGTTTGAGGTCAGTGACGGGCCGTTACCTATGAGTGGTGGCGCTCCGTTGCCCGCGCACTCGAACTATTTCGATCCGCAGAAGGACCTCGTGTCCGCTGACAACATCGCCAAGATCGTTACCGGTAGATCCCGGTCCATCAAGGCGGAGGAATGGCGATGACCAAAGGAACGGCATGGGTTCTGGGATTGCTTGCCGTCTGCATGACGCTATTGGGATGCAGTGCATCCCGTGACTCGGTAGGGGATGGAGACGGTAAGGGCATGGACATGCAGCAGGCCGCTGACCGGGCGGACCGAATGCTTGACGGCACCATTGGTGCGATCAAGCCTCCTGTTCAGTGGACTCACGGTCCAACGACAACGGGAAGTTGTGATCTTTCCCGGCGTCGTACGGTAATGACACAGATCTCACCGAATCGCCGCGGCGCTCTTCTCGGCGTGATTGATCGCTTCTGGCGTAAGACCGGCTACGAGATCACCTCGGTCAACAGTGACGCAGAGTTCCCCGGCATCTACGCCAGGACTGTCGACGGCTTCCAGATCAGTCTCAGCATCGGCGGCGAAGGGCAGGCGTTCTTCGAGGTGGCCACGCCATGCGTAGACGCGTCGGCCGTGGCCGAGTCCACCGTCCCGCCAAACGGTCCGGCCTACACCAGCGGGCCGATCCCTCGTCCCAACGTGCAGGACGACTTTTGGTCATCCAGCGAACCTCTTGCGTCGTCCTCGCCCGCCACCCCCTGATCCCTCCCCTCCCCACCTACACTTGCCCCGACAGACGTGGTGTCCCTCTGCCGAAGGGCGTTTGACGGTGCGTAAGGCCTGGCTCGTCGCGGGGGCGCTTGGTGGCGTCGGGGTCACCTTTGTCGGGGTTCTCGTCGTCGGGACCTTCGCCGCCGCTTCCGGGATCGCCGGGGCCGGGGGTGGGGGGGCCGTCGGGTTGGCCAAGGGCGCTGTGCCCGCCGAGTACCGGCTCTACGTCCAGCGGGCCGGCGAGACCTGTCCCGCCGTCAACGCCGCGCTGCTCGCCTCGCAGATCTATCAGGAGAGCGGCTGGAACCCCTCCGCCCAGTCCCCCGCCAACGCCCGCGGCATCGGGCAGTTCCTGCCCGCCACCTGGGCCGCGCACGCCGTGGACGGGGACGGGGACGGCGACAAGGACATCTGGGATCCCGCCGACGGGATCATGTCCGCCGCCGCCTACGACTGCGAGTTGGCGAATTACGTCAAGGACGTCCCCGGCGACATCACCGACAACATGCTCGCCGCGTACAACGCGGGCGCGTACGCCGTCATCCGGTATGGCGGGGTTCCGCCGTACAAGGAGACGCAGAACTACGTCAAAACCATCCGTACCCTCGCCAAGAGCTTCACCGCGCCCGCCGGGCGGATACTGCCGTCGCAACAGGCCGCGGGGGCCATCGAGTTCGCGCAGCAGAAGCTCGGGACGCCCTATCTCTGGGGTGGCAACGGCACGCCCGAGCAGGGCGGGCGGTTCGACTGTTCAGGGCTGACGCAGGCCTCGTACCGCAGTGTCGGGATCGAGCTGCCGCGCGTCGCGAACGATCAGTACAACGCCGGTGAGCATCCCGCACGTAATGAGCTGTTGCCTGGTGATCTCGTCTTCTTCTCGGACGATCTCAACAATTCCCGGGCCATTCACCACGTCGGCATGTACGTCGGCGGCGGATACATGATCGACGCTCCTTACACCGGCGCGGTGATCAGGTTCGACAAGATCGACTCCCCGGATTATTTCGGCGCGACGCGAGTTACCGACGACGGCGCGAAATCGCTGCCCACCCACCTGCCGAAGAGCCGGTCAGCGGCCTGACGGCGGTCGCCGCCCGGACCGCGCCGGCCCGGTCCGATGGCTGGAACTGTCCGTCGGACGCGGGCGCTGAACTGCGACGACGTGTCACTCTTCGATAACGTGATGGTGATCTTTCGGTGGAGTGCGGAACGTAGTCGGTGAGTGGGCCGTTCCCTGGACTGTGACTGCGGTACTGATCACGCAGCACGTCTCGTACTGACCACGGGGGTTGGTAGAAGCGACGCACGAGGAAGTGCGGTCGCAGCGGGCAACAAGGCAAGGGGCCGCAGCAGATGGCTGGACTCGTACTGGATGGGTCGAACCCCGACGTCAGTCTGCTTTACGACATCAACGGACTCGCGAAGGACGCCCCTTCGTGGTTCGACCGCGTCATGGAATTCGTCGGCGAATACGGCATTCTCCTCGGGCTCGTGCTCGTCGTCCTGTGGAGCTGGTGGAGTGTGCGCCGGCGCGGGACTGCCGGGGACTCGGTCTCGGGCGTCGCCGGGCTCGTCTGGGCGCCGCTCGCCGCCGGTGTCGCCCTGCTCATCAACATCCCCATTCGGGACTTCGTCGGCCGCAACCGGCCGTTCGTCGACCACAAGGGCCTGGACGTGCTCGTGGCGGGCAAGGACGACTTCTCGTTCGTCAGCGACCACGCCACGATGGCGATGGCGCTCGGCGTCGGGATCTTCATCGTCCACCGCAAGTTCGGGCTCGTCGCGATCGGCCTCGCGATGCTCGAAGGGTTCTGCCGCGTCTACATGGGGGTGCACTACCCGACGGACGTGATCGGCGGATTCGCCCTCGGCACGGCTGTCACGCTGCTGCTCACGCCCATCGCGCTCGCCCTGCTCACGCCGCTGATGTCGGCGGTCTCCCGGTCGGCCCTCGCGGGCTGGTTCGTACGCTCCCGCTCCGCCCGCGCGGCGGACGCTGCGGCGCTCAGCGCCGGCGGTACGCGCGCGCTGGACATCCCCGAGCCCCGGCCCGACGACAACAACCTCGCCGCCTGAGGGTGCGTTACCCGGGCGGCGCCGCGACCTGTACGGCGCTGACCACCACGTTCGAGTCCCAGTGGCCCTGCGCGTCGATCACTCCGCCGCAGGTGATCAGCCGCAGCTGCGGCTGATCCACCGGGCCGTACACCCGGGCCGTCGGGAACCGCCGTGTCCGGTACGTCTCGACGGACGTCACCCGGAACGGCAGCCGCCTGCCGTCGCCCAGCTCCGCCTCGATCCGGGCGCCGTCGTGCAACCGGCCGATCTTGGCGAAGACGCCCTTCCTGAGGTGGTTGCCGCCGACGCGCTTGCCGTGCTCGTACTCGTTGGCGGGGGCGTCCCGGTGGCCGACCAGCACGGCGGGCCCCCGCTGGCCGGGGCGCGGGCCCAGGGCGTACCAGCCGACCCGCATCGGGTTACGGAACCCCGGCACCTCCAGCGCGCCCGTCGCGTCGAGCCCCAGCGGCAGGATGTCCGCGTCGACGCCGAGCGACGGGATGTGCAGCTTCACCGGCACCGAGTGCGCGTCCGTCACCCGGATCTGCCGTGGTTCGGCCGCCGACTGCACCGGCGCCCGCGGCGGCGCCGTGCGCGGCACGAACAGCTGGAGCAGTACGGCGCCCACCGCGCACAGACCGGCGACGGCCAGCAGCACCTTTATCGCGGTGTCCGCGGGCGCCGTCGCCCTCACGGTCAGTGGTCCCCGCCCGCGGCTCGGCGCTGGAGCCGGCGGATGACGAGCAGCGCACCCGCCCCGGCCGCCGCTGTGGCACCGATCGCGAGGGACAGCTCGGCGGGACCCGTCGGGCCCGAGGCGTCCGCCACCTCCGCCGGATGGTCCGCGCCGCCGCGCGCGGCGCCGGACGGTGTCACCTGGACCGCCCCCACCACAGCGGACGCGGACCCCGTCGGGGACGCCACGCCGGATGCGAGCCCGGAAGCGATCCCCGTCGCGACGCCGGATGCGATCCCCGACGACGACATGGTGGATCGGGTGGCGGACGGGGTCCGGGAGGACGTCGCGGTCGGCCGGGGAGTCGCCGTCGGCCGGGGAGTCGCCGTCCGGTGGGAAGTCGGCCGGGAAGTCGCCGCCGGGCGGCGGGATGCCGAGGCCGTCGCCGTAGCCCGTCCCGTCGCCTTCCCCGTCACCTCCGACTCCGGCCGCGACGTCGACGAGATCGTCTCCCCGGTCCCCGGCTCGGCCGCAGGGAGCGGGGAGCCGTCCGGGGCGATCAGGCTGAAGCCCGCCACGTGCTGGCCCTGCGGGTGCTTCGGCTCGTCGTTCCGGTAGTAGTACAGCGGGTGCTGGTCGTAGATCACCTGCGGCAGCCGCGTGCCCGGCACGAGCCGCTTCGTCTGTCCCGTGTCGCCCGTCACCCCGCGCGCCTTCGTCGGGAAGCCGACAGCGGCCGGCCAGGTCTTCGCGCACGTGCCCGTACAGCCGGAGACGTCAGGTTTGTCGGCCTTCCGCAGATACAGCGGGTTGCCCTTCTCGTCCGCCAGGGCCGCGCCGCTCGCGGTGTTGATGAGCGTCAGCTCGCGTGGCTTCGTCGGCCGGTCGACGGCCGTGGCCGCCGTACCGGTCGCGAGACCGAGGGCGAGCAGCAGAGCGGTGGTCACGACGGCTGCGGCTGACCGGGGTCCGTAACGGTGCATGGATACAGGCCACCGGCAGCCGGTCCTTCCGGCCACTTCGGTGGGCCGTACGGGCTACCGGAGCGGCCGGGTCCGCACCGCTGCGGCGCCCGCGTCCGCGGCGACCGCCGTCACAGTGCCTGCGGGAAGTCGAACAGGCGGTCCGGGTCGTACTGCTTCTTCAGCGTCGCCAGCCGCCCCGCCGCCGAGCCGTAGTACGCGTTGCGCCAGTCCTTCAGCGTCGGGTCGATGTAGTTCTGGTACGCGGCGCCCGACGCGTACCGGCGCATCGCGCCGTGCGCGCTCTTGAGCCACGCCTGCTGGGCCGAGCCCGAGGTGCCCTGCTGCCAGGAGCCGATGTACTGCGTCAGCATCCGCGAACGCCGGTGGACGAAGGCCGTGGCGGACGGGTCGACGCGGTTGACCGCGCCGCCGAGCGCCGTCAGGGCGACCGAGCCGCTGCCGCCGCCCTGGCTCGTCGGGATCTTGGTGAAGTCCTCCACGGCGGATATGAGGGCCTGCCGGCCCGCAGGCGACAGCGAGCGGTCGTAGAAGTCCGAGGCGGCGGCGTACGTCTCGCGGTGCAGCCCGCCCTGCCTGCTGCGGCCCGGGGTGCCGCCGGGGAGCTTGCACTGTTCGGCGGTGAGGCCCGAGCAGCCGGCGTACACCTGCATCGCGTCCTCGTACCCGCGCGGCTTGATCGAGACGGAACTCGCGGGCCCCGGGCCCCCGGGGCCGTCGGCGAGGCGGTCGACCGCTTTGTGCAGCCCTGCCTCGTCGCCGAGCGAGAAGACCGAGAGGGACAGGGTGGGGGTGACGCCGCCGGGGCCCGCGTCGAGGTGCAGGGACGACCAGATCTCGTCCGGCTGCTCGGGGCCCCACTCCTGCCAGGCCGCGAGCAGGGTGTCGGCCTTCGACCAGGGCCAGTTCATGAAGCCCGCGATGCCTTCGGGGGCGGGGTGGGTCTTGAAGCGCAGCTCGGTGACGACCCCGAAGTTGCCGTTGCCCGCGCCGCGCAGCGCCCAGAAGAGGTCCTTGTTCTCGTCCGCGTCGGCGGTCAGCCGCCGGCCGTCCGCCGTGATGAGGGTCGCGGAGGTCAGGTTGTCGCAGGTGAGCCCGTAGGCGCGGGCGGCGACGCCGTGACCGCCGCCGAGGGTCAGGCCCGCGACGCCCACGGTGGGGCAGGAGCCCGCCGGGATCGTACGGCCGTGGTCGGCCATGGCCCGGTAGACGTCGGAGAGCTTGGCGCCGGCGCCGACCCTGCCGTCGGCGGCCCCGTCGAGCGAGTTGAGCTTCGATATGTCGATCACGAGCCGGCCGTTGCCGCTCGACCAGCCCGCGTACGAGTGGCCGCCGCCGCGTATGGAGACCGGCGTGCGGTGCGTACGGGCGAAGGCCAGGCACTCCTTGATGTCGCCCTCGCCGGTGACATACGCGACGGCTGCGGGCTTCAGGTTGTCGAAGCGCGTGTTGTAGAGCTGGCGCGCCGTGGCGTAGTCGGCGTCCCCGGGGCGTACGAGTTCGCCGTCCAGCCCCTTCGCCAGCGCGCCCCAGCTCGGCGCGCCCGGTGACGCGCTCGCCGACGCGGCGCCGCCGGCCGGCCGGGTGCCGCCCGACGGGGAGTTGCCCGGGGAGTCACCGCCCTTCCCGGCAGTCGCGTCGTCGGGGGAGCAGGCGCTCAGTGCGCCGGTGGCGGCGAGCGCCGCCGCCGCGCCGAGCAGCGTGCGGCGTTGGACGGTACGAACCATGGGACGGCCTTCCGAGGGGGCGGCGAACCGGTGAACCGGGAGACCTGGGTGGGCCTCCCCGGAACGGGACGATCCCCGGGAGCCGCCGGGTTCCGTGGACGAGGTGAAGAGGTGACAAAGGAGCGTGACAGGCGGGCAAGGAGTGCGCGGCGCGCGGGTCCTGCGCGCGTCACGCACTCTTGCGGGTGTCCCGGCTTCGCCGTCTCAGTCCTAGGGCCTGTCTGACACATAGCGCCGTCCGCCCTCGGGCCAGGCGGGATGTGTCAGACAGGCCCTAGGTGACCTGCGGCTGTGCTTCGGCGTGGGCCTGCGCGTCCCTGCGCGCTAGATCGCGTGATCTTCGGGCGGGCCCCGCCCAGCCGCAGACGCAGCGGGCGGTGCAGAAGGAACCGCGCTCGACGGTCGATGTGGTGTGGGGGGACGCGGTCTGGGCTTCGGAGATGCCTTGCTCGCACACGTCTCCACCGTACCGGGGTCCCCTCGCCGGGTGGTCCGGCGTGACGGGCGACGCCGGGCGTCGTTATCCGGAACGGGTGGAGTTTCGGACAAGCAGCGGTAAGGCGTTGGGGGTTGGCAGGCGATGGCGGTGCGGCAGCACGGACACAGGGGTGTGGCCCTGGCGGCGGTGACCATGGCCGGGGTCGTCGCGACGACCGGCGGGTGCACGCAGGGCGCGGGCGCGGCGGCCGACGACCGTCCGGGCGCCGACCCGGGGGCGGTGCGCGAGGCGGCCGACGTGCTGCTCGCCTCGGGGAGTGCCAAGGCCCGTACGTCGATGGAGATGGCGGCCGGCGGCACCCGGGTGACCATCAGGGGCGAGGGCGGGTACGACTTCGGCCGCCGGCGTGGCCGGCTCACCGTGACGCTGCCCAAGGACCCGGCGGGTGCGAGCGAGCACCGGCCGATCACCGAACTGCTGTCGCCCGGCGTGCTCTACATGAAGAACCGCGGCGCGGGGGTGCCCGCCGACAAGTGGGTCAGGGTGGATTCGACCGCGCTCGCCGACGGGAATCTGGTCACCGGCGGGGTGACCGATCCGCTGGCCGCCGCCGAACTGCTGCGTACCGCCCGTGATGTGAGATTCGTCGCCGAGCAGGATCTGGCCGGGACGCTGGTGTGGCACTACCGGGGTGTGACGGAGATCGGGCAGGCGGCGAAGGTGGCGTCGGCGGGGACGCGGGCGGCGCTGACGGCCGCGGCGAAAGGGTTCGCCAAGGACGTCGTCCCGTTCGACGCGTATCTCGACGAGGCGGGACGGCTGCGCAAGGTGAGACACCGCTTCAGCTATGTCAACGCGGGGAAGACGGTGGCGGTCTCGTCGACGACGCTCCTCTTCGGCTTCGGGACCCCGGTGACGGTGACCCTGCCGCCGGGCGCCGACATCTTCGCCGGGAAGGTCAAGTAGCGCTACGTACCGGTCAAGTAGCGGGGCACTCACCGGCAAGCGCTGCCAAGCGGCGGCAAATAGTGGCAAAGGGCGGGTAATCGGGGTATCAGGGCCTCTCGGTGACCGGAAATCCTCCAAGATCGTGGCGGAAATGGTCCGGACGTGCCATGCGCGGGGAGTGTCGTGCTCCCTACGCTAGGAAGCCGACACCGGCAGGAAGACACCGGCAGGAAGAGGTGATTGCACGTGGCTCCGTTGCCTACCGCGACCGTCCAGGACCACGTGGCCCTCGCCGAGATCGAGTTGTGCGGAGAGTTGATGATCGCGGCGTCCGCCGCGGACGAGGACCGGCTCAGCCCTGACCGTATCGACGAGGTGCTGAACGTCGCGGCCGAGAGTGGCCGCGAGTAATCCGAGTGGCCCGAGTGGTCAGTGACCGCCCGACGCGGGGGTGCAGCTCGCTGCGCCCCCGCGGCCGGCGCTCTCAGGTGCGCAGCAGCCGGGCGATCGCCTTCGTCGCTTCCTCGACCTTCGCGTCGATCTCCTCGCCGCCCCGTACGGCCGCGTCGGCGACGCAGTGCCGCAGGTGCTCCTCCAGGAGCTGGAGCGCGAAGGACTGCAGGGCCTTGGTCGAGGCCGAGACCTGGGTGAGTATGTCGATGCAGTAGACGTCCTCGTCCACGAGCCGCTGCAGACCGCGGATCTGGCCCTCGATCCGGCGCAGCCGCTTGAGGTGCTCGTCCTTCTGCTTGTGGTATCCGTGCACCGCGTGACCGGTCTCACCCTCCGTCGTGGAGGGCGCTTCGCTGGCGGTCGAGCCGGCCGCTTCGGTGGTCGTCATCGCGTCCTCCTGTGGGGTGGGTGGCTGAGATCTTGCGGTGTCCGAAACGGGGGTATATACCCCAGGTAGGTATATGATACCCCGCTGGGAGCCTTGCGGCAGGGGGCCTGTTCGGATGGTGTTGCCTGATGAGCGACACTGGGGGCGCACTCATCTAGCATCAGCCTGACCGAATTCCATGTAACCCGAGGACCCCAGGTGCGATTTCGTCTGACCCCAAGGGAGACGAGCTTCTACGACATGTTTTCCGCCTCCGCGGACAACATCGTCACGGGCTCCAAGCTCCTCATGGAACTGCTCGGGGCGGATTCTTCCGCCAGAGCCGAGATCGCGGAGCGGATGAGGGCGGCGGAGCACGCGGGGGACGACGCCACCCACGCGATCTTCCATCAGCTCAACTCCTCCTTCATCACGCCGTTCGACCGCGAGGACATCTACAACCTGGCATCGCAGCTCGACGACATCATGGACTTCATGGAGGAGGCCGTCGACCTCGTCGTCCTCTACAACGTCGAAGAGCTGCCGAAGGGCGTCGAGCAGCAGATCGAGGTGCTGGCCAGGGCGGCGGATCTCACCGCCGAGGCCATGCCGCATCTGCGCACGATGAACAACCTCACCGAGTACTGGATCGAGGTCAACCGCCTGGAGAACCAGGCCGACCAGATCCACCGCAAGCTGCTGGCCCATCTCTTCAACGGCAAGTACGACGCGATGGAGGTGCTCAAGCTCAAGCAGATCGTCGATGTGCTTGAAGAGGCCGCCGACGCGTTCGAGCACGTCGCGAACACGGTGGAGACGATCACGGTCAAGGAGTCCTGACCCACGTGGACACCTTCGCTCTGATCGTGACCATCGGTGTCGCGCTCGGTTTCACCTACACCAATGGCTTCCACGACTCGGCGAACGCGATCGCGACCTCGGTGTCCACCCGGGCGCTGACTCCTCGTGCCGCTCTGGCCATGGCCGCCGTGATGAATCTCGCGGGCGCGTTCCTGGGGCAGGGGGTCGCCAAGACCGTCAGCGAAGGGCTGATCGACACGCCCTCCGGCGACAAGGGGATGGGCGTCCTCTTCGCCGCGCTGGTCGGCGCGGTCGTCTGGAACCTCGGGACCTGGTACTTCGGCCTGCCGTCCTCGTCCTCGCACGCGCTGTTCGGCGGCCTGGTGGGCGCCGCGCTGGCCGGTGGCAGTGATGTCATCTGGTCCGGGGTCGTCGAGAAGGTCGTCGTCCCCATGTTCCTCTCGCCGATCGTCGGTCTCGTCGTCGGCTATTTGATCATGGTCGCGATCATGTGGCTGTTCCGCAGGTCGAACCCGCACAAGACGAAGCGCGGCTTCCGGATAGCCCAGACGGTCTCGGCCGCCGCCATGGCGCTCGGCCACGGTCTGCAGGACGCCCAGAAGACGATGGGTGTCGTGATGATGGCCCTGGTCATCTCCGGCTCGGAGAACTTCAGCGACCCGATCCCGGTCTGGGTCAAGATCGTCTGTGCGCTGATGCTGTCGCTCGGTACGTACGCGGGCGGCTGGCGCATCATGCGGACGCTCGGCCGCAAGATCATCGAGCTGGACCCGCCGCAGGGCTTCGCCGCCGAGACGACGGGCGCCGCGATCCTGTACTCGACGTCCTACATCTTCCAGGCGCCGGTCTCCACGACCCATGTGATCACCTCGGCGATCATGGGTGTCGGGGCGACGAAGCGGGTGAACGCCGTGCGCTGGGGCGTCGCCAAGAACATCATCCTCGGCTGGTTCATCACGATGCCGGCGGCCGCCCTGGTCGCGGCGGTCAGCTTCTGGATCGTGAACCTCGCCTTCGGCTGACCGGGAACCGTCCGCCTGGGCGCGGACCGGAACGTATGTGGGCCCGCCCCCTGGGAGAGGGGGCGGGCCCTTTCGTCGTGCGGTGGCACCGCCATGCAGCACCGCAGGACGGCTTGGCGACCGGTCGGATTCGTACGAACTATCCGAAACGGCCGGAGATGTAGTCCTCGGTGGCCGCGACGGACGGGTTGGAGAATATCCGTTCCGTTTCGTCTATCTCGATGAGCTTGCCGGGCTGGCCGACCGCCGAGAGGTTGAAGAAGGCCGTGCGGTCCGAGACACGGGCCGCCTGCTGCATGTTGTGCGTCACGATGACGATCGTGAAGCGCTCCTTCAACTCGCCGATCAGGTCCTCGATCGCGAGCGTCGAGATCGGGTCGAGCGCGGAGCACGGCTCGTCCATCAGCAGCACGTCCGGCTCGACCGCGATGGCGCGGGCGATGCACAGGCGCTGCTGCTGACCGCCGGAGAGGCCGGAACCCGGCTTGTTCAGCCGGTCCTTGACCTCGTTCCAGAGGTTGGCGCTCTTCAGGGACTTCTCGACGATGTTCGAGAGCTCCTGCTTGCCGTACCGGCCGTTGAGCCGCAGGCCCGCGGCGACGTTGTCGAAGATCGACATCGTCGGGAACGGGTTGGGGCGCTGGAAGACCATGCCGACCGTACGGCGCACGGCGACCGGGTCGACGGTCGAGGCGTACAGGTTCTCGTCGTCCAGCAGCACCTTGCCCTCGACCCGCCCGCCGGGCGTGACCTCGTGCATGCGGTTGAGCGTGCGCAGGAACGTGGACTTGCCGCAGCCGGACGGGCCGATGAAGGCCGTCACCGAGCGGGGCTCCACGGTCATCGAGATGTCGTCGATCGCCCGGTGGCTGCCGTAGTAGGCGGAGAGTCCGCTGACGTCGATTCGCTTGGCCATGTCAATCACTTCTTTCCCTGGCCTCAGCGGCCGGTCTTCGGGGCCTTCCAGCGGGCGATGCCGCGGGCGACGAGGTTCAGGATCATGACGAAGGCGATCAGCACCAGCGCCGCGCCCCAGGCACGGTCGTAGCTGGCCGGGTTGCCGTACCGGTACTGCTCGTAGATGTAGAACGGCAGCGACGACTGGGCTCCGTCGAAGGGGTTCGTGTTGATGAACTGGCTGCCGAACACGAGCAGGATGATCGGTGCCGTCTCACCCGCGATACGCGCGATGGCCAGCATGACACCGGTGGTGATACCGCCGATCGCGGTCGGCAGGACCACCTTGAGGATCATGCGCCACTTCGGCACACCCAGGGCGAGCGCCGCCTCACGCAGCTCGTTCGGTACGAGCTTCAGCATCTCCTCGGTGGAGCGGACCACCACGGGGATCATCAGGATCGTCAGCGCGAGCGAGCCTTCGAGGCCGGAAGGACCGGCCTTGATGATCAGGACGATCGACAGGATGAACAGACCGGCGACGATCGACGGGATACCCGTCATGACGTCCACGAAGAACGTCACGGCCTTGGCCAGCGCGCCCTTGCCGTACTCGACCAGGTAGACCGCGGTCAGCAGCCCGATCGGCACGGCGATCACCGTGGCGATGCCGACCTGCTCCAGCGTGCCGATGATGGCGTGGTAGACGCCGCCGCCCGCCTCGGTGTTGATGACCCCGCCCATCGAGTGGGTCAGGAAGTTCCCGTCGAGGACCTTCACGCCGCGCTTGATGGTCGTGTAGAGCAGCGAGAACAGCGGGATCACGGCGAGGATGAAGCACACCCAGACGATGCTGGTGGCGAGCCGGTCCTTGGCCTGGCGCTTGTTCTCGACCGTGCTCGTGACGACGTACGAGATGACGACGAAGGCGATGACGGCGATCAGTCCCCACTGGACCTTGCTGTCCAGCCCGGCGCCCGCGCCGACGGCCACGCCGACGACGATCCCGGCGGCGGCGAAGCCGGCCCCTGCCCAGCGCGGCAGTCGGCGCTCGCTCAGGCTGTTCTCGCCGTTGTCCGGCGGCGGAACGGGAGCGGGCTTGTCCTGTACGGCTGCGTGGCTCATGCGTTGGCCCCCGAGTACTCCTTGCGGCGGGCGATGATCAGCCGGGCGCCGCCGTTCACCAGCAGAGTGAGGACGAAGAGGACCAGACCGGAAGCGATCAGGGCGTCCCGCCCGAACTCGTTGGCCTCGTCGAACTTCGCCGCGATGTTCTGGGCGAACGTACCGCCGCCCGGGTCGAGCAGATGGAGCGACATCAGATAGCTGGGCGACAGGACCGTCGCGACGGCCATCGTCTCGCCGAGCGCGCGGCCGAGGCCCAGCATCGAGGCGGAGATGATGCCGGAGCGGCCGAAGGGGAGCACGGAGAGCCGGATGACTTCCCAGCGGGTCGCGCCGAGCGCGAGGGCCGCCTCCTCGTTCATCCGCGGCACCTGGAGGAAGACCTCACGGCTGACGCTGGTGACGATCGGCAGGATCATGATCGCCAGCAGGATGCCGACGGTGAACATGTTCCTGGCGACGCCGGGCTGCGTCTGGTCGAAGATGTACGTCCAGGCGAAGTAGTGGTCGAGCCAGAGGTTCAGGCCCTCGAGGTAGGGCACCAGGACGATCGCGCCCCAGATGCCGTAGATGATGCTGGGAACCGCTGCGAGCAGGTCCACCACGTAGGCGATCGGCGTCGCGAGCCTGCGGGGCGCGTAGTGCGAGATGAAGAGGGCGATGCCGACGGCGATCGGCACCGCGATGATCATCGCGACGATCGAGCTGACGATCGTGCCGACCAGCAGCACGGCGATGCCGAACACGGGCGGGGTGAGCCCGGTGTTCCATTCGAAGGTGGTGAGGAAGTTCGCGTGGTCGCCCGAGATGGCGATGGCCGCCCGGTACGTCAGGAAGCCGGCGATCGACGCCATGACGACGAGCAGCAGGATGCCCGAGCCCCTGGAGAGGCCCGAGAAGACTTTGTCGCCCATGCGGCCGGTCGAGGTGTCCGACGGGCGGTTGACGGGCGGCGCCGGTGGAGGCGTGTCTATCGGTGTGGTGGTAGCCATGGTCTTTCCGGTCTGTGTGGGGGAGCTTCGGCTCCCCTGGCGGCGGTGCACCGGATGAGTGGACGACGGACGGCCGGTCCCGGCAGGAGTGCCGGGCCGGCCGCCGTCAACTTTCAGCTGAGCAGGACGGGCCGGCTCGTACGGACTGTCGGTGGGACTAGGTCGTGTCCGCGAAGTCTCGTCTGGCCCCGAGGGCGGACGAATACTTCGCGACACTCCCTAGGAGAGTGCGGCGATGGCCGTACGGACCTTCGCGTTGATCTCCGTGGGGATCGGGGCGTAGCCCGCGGCTGCGAGCTGCTTCTGGCCCTCGTCGCCGGCCGTGTAGTTCAGGTACGACTTGACCGTGCCGAGGGTGTCGGCCTTGTTGCCCTTGTCGCAGACGATCTCGTACGTCACCAGGACGATCGGGTAGGCACCGTCGGCCTTGGTGGTGTAGTCGAGCTGGAGCGACAGGTCGCTGCCCGTGCCGACGACCTTCGCGGCGCCGATGGCCTTGGACGCGTTGTCCGTGGTGGCCTTCGCCGGAGTGGCGGCACCCGTGTCGATGTCGACCGTGGAGATCTGCTGCGAGGTGGCGTAGGAGAGCTCGAAGTAACCGATCGAGCCGTCGACCTGCTTGACCTGCGTGGCGACACCGGCGGAGCCGGAAGCGGCCTGGCCACCGGGGGCGGGCCACGACTTGCCGCCCTCGAACGTCCAGTCCTTCGGCGCGGCGGCGGTCAGGTACTTGCCCAGGTTGTCCGTGGTGCCGGAGTCCTCGGAGCGGTGGAAGGGCTGGATCGCCTTGCCGGGCAGCTTCGCGTCGGGGTTCAGCGCCTTGATCGCCGGGTCGTCCCACTTCTTGATCTTCGTGGCGAAGATCTTGGCGAGGGTCGGGGCGTCGAGCGTGAGGTTGTCCACGCCCTCCAGGTGATAACCGATCGCGATCGGGCCGCCGACCATCGGGAGGTCGATGCCCTGGCCGCCGGCGCAGACCTTCTTGGAGTCCGCGACCTCTTCGGGCTTCAGCGGGGAGTCGGAACCGGCGAAGCCGACCGAACCCTGGTTGAAGGCGGTGATGCCCTCACCGGAGGAGGAGGCCTTGTAGTTGATCTCGACGCCGGGGCAAGCGGCCATGTAGCCCTTGGCCCACACGTTCTGGGCGTTGGCCTGCGCGCTGGAACCGGAGGCGCGCAGCTGACCCTTGGCGCCGTCGCATGCGGCGTTGGCCGCCGGGGCGCTCGCGGCCGCCGACGTGCTTCCGCTGCCCGTGTCGTCGCTGTTGTCGTCCGATCCGCACGCCGTGAGAACCAGGGCGCCGGAGACGGCGAGGGCACCGAGCGCGGTGGCGCGCAGCCCGTTCTTGCGCAAAAGCTTCACTTCGGGTGATTCCTTCCAAGAGCCGCCGGTAGTCGTATTTCTACGGCGGCGTGCGTCGGGGTGGTCGGTGCGGCGCTGTGCCCGTCACCGTGTACGTCCGAAATTAGGCAGATCAGGTGAAGCCGCCGACGGGAGCGAGTGAACGGAAGGTGAACCGTGATGGACGGCCTGGTGCGGCTCTGTCCGGGAGGGCGTACGCGGGCGGAGGAATCGGTTCCAGCGGCAGATGAGGACGCTACGGAGGCCCGGCCGGGGCGGTGGGTGGACACGCCGTCGGGGGGAGCCGGGGGCAGGGCTTGGGGGGAACGGGCGCGGGCCGGGGTCGGGGGCCGGGGCAGGAACGGTCAGGCGGTGTGCAGGGCGTTCAGCAGGGCGTCGACCAGGAGCCGGTCGCGGGGCTGGGTGAGCCGCTCACGCGCCGCGGCGGGGGACAGCCACAGGACGCGGTCGACCTCGTCGTTCGCCCGGAACGCGCCGCCGGACGCCTCGCCCGCCCAGTAGTCGACCTGCTTGGGCCGGCCCTGCACGGGATAGCGGACCGTACCCAGGCGTGCGCCCGGCACACAGTGGTGGCCCGTCTCCTCCAGGACCTCGCGCAGCGCGGCGGCCAGCGGGTCCTCGCCGCGGTGCAGCTTGCCCTTGGGGTGGGACCAGTCGTCGTACTTGGGGCGGTGCACCAGACACAGTTCGAGGCCGGCGTTGCCGTAGGGGGCGCGGCGCCACAGCACGCAACCCGCGGCGAGCACCGTGTTCGCGCCGTCGCCCGTGCCGTTCGTGCCGCCCGTGCCGCCCGTGCCGTTCGTACTGTTCACCGACATGTCCGGACTCCCGTCTGCCCCGTCGTCCCGTCTGCCCCGTCGTCCCGTCTGTCCCGTCGTACCGAACCCACCGCTTCGAGCGCTTACCCGGTCAGGACGCGGCCACCGCCGCCTCCTGCCACACCTGCTGGAAGGCGAACCTGGCCGCCTCCACCTCCAGCCGCTGATCCGCGTGGAGCACCCCGAGGGCGTACGCCGTGGCCGGCGCGATCCTGGGCGTGCGGGCCGCGTTCGCCGCCGCTGCCGCCGCCTCCGCCGCGTCCCTGTGCCGGTCCAGCGCCTGCCCGGCGCCGGCGAGCAGCGGGTCGGGCGCCCCGCCGGCGCACCACACCTCCTGCGCGTACCTGTGCAGCCGCAGCAGCTGCCGTACCTGGTGCCAGGGCGCGTCCTGCGCCTCGCCGTCCGCAGCCGTGGCCAGCCCGTGCACCAGCGCCTCGGCGTTGTACGGATGCGCGGCGACCGCGAGCGG
>NZ_JTIY01000001.1:1943253-1949777 GCF_000818175.1 Streptomyces sp. AcH 505 | reverse complement strand
CCGCCGCCGCCGGCGCCAGCGGCACCTCGGAGGCCAGTACGGCGACGGCGTCGGCGACCGCGTGGAACCGTGACGAGCCGAGCGCCTGGAGCGCGGCCGAGTGCGAGCGTGTCCGGGCGAGGGTCAGCTGGCGCTCCAGCAGGGCGCCCGCGCGCGAGGCCCCGACGGTCAGCGTGCTCGTGACGGCAGGAGCGGCGGGGGCCGTGGGGGCGGCCGTCGGCGTACCGCCGGGCAGCGCGGGCCCGGCGCCGTTCGCGCCTTCCGCGCGCGTCGCGGGCACGGACACCGCGACCGGTACGGACTCGGCGACCGCGCCCGCCCCCGACAGCCGGGCCAGCGCGCCGACCAGCCGGTGCAGCCGGGCCGTGCACGCGTGTTCCTGGGCGAGGGTGCCGGACAGCCAGCCCAGCTCCTTGCGGAGCTGGTCGGCCCAGGCCGGGTCGAGCAGCGCACGGTACGTGTGCAGACTCCCCCCGATCCGCCGGGCCGACGAGCGCAGCGCGCGCGCCGCCTGGTCGGCGGCTGCCGTGTCCGAGCCGCTCTCGCTGTACAGCCGCAGGCTGCGCAGGAAGTCGGCGGCCCGGCCGTGCAGATAGCCGGCCAGGACCTCGCCCGCCGTCAGCCGGTCGGTGTCCGTGTCATGGTGCTGCACGCCGGCGCCTCCGGGCGTCTATGAGCATTTCCTGTACGTGCCGCAACGGCTGGCCTTCCGGGTCCGTGGCATGCCGGGTCCAGTTGCCGTCAGCGCCGAGGTGCCAGGAGGAGGTGGTGTCGGACATTCCGGTCTCCAGCAGCCGGGTCAGTGCCGCGCGGTGGGCCGGGTCGATGACCCGTACCAGCGCTTCGATACGGCGGTCGAGGTTGCGGTGCATCATGTCGGCGCTGCCCAGCCAGACCTCGGGCTCGCCGCCGTTGCCGAAGGCGAAGACCCGGGAGTGTTCGAGGAAGCGGCCGAGTATCGAGCGCACGCGTACGTTCTCGGACAGGCCCGCGACGCCTGGCCGTACGGCACAGATGCCACGCACCCAGATGTCGACGGGCACGCCCGCCTGCGACGCCCGGTAACAGGCGTCGATGATGGCCTCGTCGACCATCGAGTTGACCTTGATCCGCACGTAGGCGGGGCGTCCCGAGCGGTGGTGGGCCGCTTCCTTGTTGATCCGGGTGATCAGCCCGTCACGCAGGGACTTCGGTGCGACCAGCAGCCGGCGGTAGGTCTCCCGGCGCGAGTAGCCGGAGAGCCGGTTGAACAGGTCGGAGAGATCGGCGCCCACCTGCGGGTCGGCGGTGAGCAGGCCGAGGTCTTCGTACAGCCGGGCAGTCTTGGGGTGGTAGTTGCCCGTGCCGACATGGCTGTAGCGGCGGAGGTTCTCGCCCTCCTGGCGCACCACGAGGGACAGCTTGCAGTGCGTCTTCAGCCCGACGAGCCCGTACACCACGTGGCAGCCGGCCTCTTCGAGCTTGCGCGCCCATTTGATGTTGGCCTGCTCGTCGAAGCGGGCCTTGATCTCGACGAGGACCAGCACCTGCTTGCCGGACTCGGCGGCGTCGATCAGGGCGTCCACGATCGGTGAGTCGCCCGAGGTGCGGTACAGCGTCTGTTTGATCGCCAGCACGTCGGGATCGGCGGCGGCCTGTTCCAGGAACGCCTGCACGGAGGTGGAGAACGAGTCGTACGGGTGGTGCAGCAGGACGTCGCGCTCGCGGAGAGCCGCGAATATGTCCGGTGCTGAGGCGGACTCCACCTGTGCGAGATCGCGGTGGGTGCCCGCGATGAACTTGGGGAACTTCAGCTCGGGCCGGTCCTGGGCGGAGATCCCGAAGAGCGCGGTCAGGTCGAGCAGCCCGGCCAGCGGATACACCTCCGCGTCGGACACCTTCAGCTCACGGACGAGCAGGTCGAGGACGTACGGGTCGATGGACTCCTCGACTTCCAGGCGCACCGGCGGGCCGAAGCGGCGCCGCATGAGCTCCTTCTCCAGCGCCTTGAGGAGGTTCTCGGCGTCGTCCTCCTCGACTTCCAGGTCCTCGTTGCGGGTGACCCGGAACATGTGGTGCGCCAGCACCTCCATCCCGGGGAACAGCTCCTCCAGGTGGGCGGCGATCACGTCCTCCAGCGGGACGAACCGCGCGGGGGACGCCTCCAGGAACCGCGACAGCAGCGGCGGCACCTTGACCCGGGCGAAGTGCTGATGGCCGCTGACGGGGTTGCGCACGACGACCGCGAGGTTCAGCGAGAGGCCCGAGATGTACGGGAAGGGGTGCGCGGGGTCCACGGCAAGCGGGGTCAGGACGGGGAAGATCTGCTGGCGGAAGAGAGTGAACAGGCGGGCCTGCTCCTTCTCGGTGAGTTCCGGCCAGCGGATGATGTGGATGCCCTCGTCGGCGAGGGCGGGGGCGACGTCCTGCTGGTAGCAGGCGGCGTGCCGGGCCATGAGTTCGCGGGAGCGGGTCCAGATCAGGTCCAGCACCTCGCGGGGCTGCAGCCCCGAGGCCGAGCGGGTGGCGACCCCGGTCGCGATGCGGCGTTTCAGGCCGGCCACCCGGACCATGAAGAACTCGTCCAGGTTGGACGCGAAAATCGCAAGGAAGTTCGCCCGTTCGAGGAGTGGCGTCGCGGGATCCTCCGCCAGCTCCAGCACGCGCTCGTTGAAGGCGAGCCAGCTGCGCTCGCGGTCGAGGAACCGTCCTTGGGGCAGCGCGGCGTCGTCGGGGTCGCCGTCCTCCTCGTACGTGTCGAGATCCGCGTCGAGATCAGGCTCCAGATCGGAGACGGCGGCGGCGACGGTATGGGGCCGGTGCGCGGCTATGAAACCGACGGACGGCTGGGGCTGCTGGACCGGAACCTCGGCGGGCTGCTGACTCATGTCCCTATTCTTCCGCGCTGAGGGGACAGGAGGCGCGTCGGAGAGCGCAGGAAGGAGTGGGTTCGGATTCCTGCCGTTCGGGGTGGGGGGCACAGCGGGCTGCATTCAGCGAGCGTCGCAAGGCCGTCTGAATGGCTGGTAACGGGGACATGACGTGGAGGGAAGCGGGGCGGGGCTCCCAGGGGGCGGGGGTGCGGGGGCTTGGCCGAAAAACGGGCGGGGAGCGGCTGGGTGGTCACATACGGTCACGGTCGGTCGCGTGTGGGCGCGGTCGGTCGCTTGTTTACGCGCGGGCGGGCGCGCTTGTTTGCGCGCGGGTGGGCGCGCGTGTGGGCGCGAAACGCTCCCGTGCCGGGGCTTGAGCCTCGCGGACGGCTCAGGTCTCGGTGCGGTACATCAGGTCGACCTCGTACGTGCTGAAGCCCAGCCGCTCGTACACCGTCAGCGCCGCGATGTTGTCGGCGTCCACATAGAGCATCGCGGTCGGCAGCCCCTCGGCCGCCAGGTGGCGCAGTCCGATCGCGGTGAGCGCCTTGCCGAGGCCGCCGCCCTGCGCGTCGGGGCGGATGCCGACAACGTACACCTCGCCGAGCTGCTCCTCGGCGTGCACCTTCGTCCAGTGGAAGCCGAGCAGCTCGGCGGGTCCGTCGGTGCCGCTGTCGCTGCCGGCGCGCTCGGCGAGGAAGAAGCCCTTCGGGTCGAACCACGGCTCGGCCTTGCGGTCGTCGAGATCGCGCTGCGTCATCCCGCCCTGCTCGGGGTGGTGGGCGAAGGCGGCGGCGTTCACGGCGAGCCACGCGGCGTCGTCCTGCCCCGGCACGAACGTACGGACGGTGACCCCTGCGGGCCATACCGGCTCGGCGATCTCCAGCGGGCTCAACGGGCGGCGCAGCTGCCGCAGTTCGCGGAACATCGTCAGCCCGAGCACCTGCGCGAGATGCCGGGCCGCCGACTTGCCGCCGTGCGCCCACACCCGCATCCGCTTGCCCGAGGCGGCCATCAGCGCGTTGCCCAGCGCCCGGCCGTGGCCGCGGCCCCTGCGCCCCGGGTGCACGACCAGCTCGGCCGCGGGTGCTTCGACCGGATCGGTGTCCTCCAACTGCGCGTAGCCGACGAGTTCGTCGCCGACGGTCAGCAGGAAGTGCCGTACGCCCTCGCGGTGACCGCCGCGCAACTGGAGCCTGCCCTGCTCGGAGACGGCCTGGACGCCGTCGGAAGCGGCGGCCTCGGCGAGCAGTCCGGCCACTGCCGCGGCCTGCTCGGAGGTGAGCGCGTCGAGGGTCTGGATCTGCCGGCCGGGCTCGCGGGCTGCTGCGTCAGTCATGCAACGAGGGTACGGCGCCGGTGCCGGTACGCAGGCGAGGTGAGTGCCCGGGGTCGCCGAGCGCGTGACCGTGTGTCAGGCGCCGCGGGGTCGTAATGGCAACCAGCTCGTAACCCGGGAGCCCCTGTCGCGCTACGCGCGTTGACTCTAGGCTGCGGCTGACATTCCTCATGAAGATTTCATGAACCTGTACGACCACCTGTACGACCTCACGACTCTCCATGCTCACGCTGAACTCACAAGGGGAACGATGTCAGCGACACCGCAGAAGAACCGTGCGGCCCGGCGGATGCTCACCGCCGTCGCCGGTCTGGCCACCGTGGGCGCGCTGATCGCCGCCGCCCCGGCCGCCCAGGCCCACGGAAACGGACATGGCCACGGGCACGGCTCGGGACATGGTTCCGGCCACAACTCCGGTCACGGCCACCACCAGCCGTCGCCGCGCACCGTCGACGTCCAGATGCTGTCCTTCAACGACCTGCACGGCAACCTGGAGCCGCCGGCCGGCTCCTCCGGCAGCGTCACCGAGATACAGCCCGACGGTACGACGAAGGCGATCCCGGCCGGTGGCGTCGAGTACCTGGCCAGCTCGCTGCGCACCGCGCGCAAGGGTCACCCGTACTCCATCACCGCGGCGGGCGGCGACATGGTGGGCGCGAGCCCGCTGCTGTCGGGCCTCTTCCACGACGAGCCCACCATCGAGGCGCTCAACAAGATCGACCTCGATGTGACGTCCGTCGGCAACCACGAGTTCGACGAGGGCGCCACGGAGCTGGCCCGCCTGCAGAACGGCGGCTGCCACCCGACGGCCGGCTGCTACGAGAAGGGGAAGAAGTTCCCCGGCGCCGACTTCCCTTACCTCGCGGCCAACGTGACGTCGGAGAAGACCGGCAAGCCGATCCTCAAGCCGTACACGGTCTGGAAGAAGAACGGCGTCAAGATCGGCTTCATCGGGGTGACCCTGGAAGGCACGCCGAACATCGTGACGGCCGAGGGCGTCAAGGGGCTCAAGTTCCACGACGAGATCGAGACCGTCAACAAGTACGCCAAGGAACTGGACAAGCAGGGCGTCAAGTCGATCGTCGCGCTGATCCACGAGGGCGGCCAGCCGGCCTCGACGTCGTACAACTACGACTGTGACAGCCCGGGTTCGGGCGACGGCATCTCAGGTCCGATCGGCGACATCGCCAAGGGCATATCGCCCAAGGTGGACGCGCTGGTCACGGGCCACACGCACCAGGCGTACGTCTGCACGATCCCGGACCCGGCGGGCAAGCCGCGCATGGTGACGTCGGCTTCGTCCTTCGGCCGGCTGTACACGGACACGACGCTGACGTACGACCGCCGGACGAACGACATCGTCCGTACGGGCGTGGCGTCGGCGAACCACGTCGTCACCCGTGACCAGCCCAAGGCCAAGGACATGACGGACCTGATCGCCCGGTGGAACACCATCGCCGCGCCGATCGCCAACACCCCGCAGGGCTTCATCTCGGCGGACATCGGCCGCAGCGGCCCGGAGATGCCGCTGGGTGACGTGATCGCCGACGCGCAGCTCGCGGGCATGTCGGCGCCGGACAAGGGCGGCGCGCAGTTCGCGTTCATGAACCCGGGCGGTATCAGGACCGACCTGGTGTACGCGGCGTCGGGCAGCGAGGGCGACGGGGTCGTCACGTACGGCGAGGCGTTCGCCGTGCAGCCGTTCACCAACATGATGACGGCGATCGACCTGACGGGCGCGCAGGTCGTGACGGCACTGCAGCAGCAGGTCAGCGGCGCGAACGAGGCGTCGCCGAAGATCCTCCAGGTGTCGAAGAACTTCACGTACACGCTGGACATGACGAAGGCAGGCGCGGCCCGGGTGGTCACCGACTCGATCCGCCTGAACGGCGAACCGCTCGACCCGGCGGCGACGTACCGCGTCGCGATGAACGAGTTCCTGTCGGGCGGGGGCGACGGCTTCGCGGTCCTGGGCCAGGGCGCGAACAAGCTGGTGGGCGCGTCGGACCTAGACATGTTCAACAACTACCTGGCGGCCAACTCGACGGCGGCGGCGCCGCTGGCGCCGCCGGCGACGGACCGGATCACGGTGGTGAAGTAACGAGCAGTCGGTAGTACGTGACTGACGGGGCGGCGGACACACGAGGGCGTGTCCGCCGCCCTTCGCTGTTGGCGGCCCGGGTGGTCTTCCCTGGGGGACTCGGGCTGGCTCGGCGTCCACCCCGGCCGGGTAGTGGCTGAGACTCATGCCCCGCTGGTCACTGGGGGTGGGTGTGTGCGGGTGCGGGCGCATGGGCCGGGAGCTGTGTGGGCCGGAGGGATTTGCCGCCCGT
>NZ_JTIY01000001.1:1939986-1941735 GCF_000818175.1 Streptomyces sp. AcH 505 | reverse complement strand
TGCTACCCGGTGGGGGTGGACGCCGAGACGGCCCGAGTCCCCCCACGCAACTGGTGCGCGGCGCCCGCAGTCGGCCAAGCCGCCGTCACCACGAGCCCAGCTCCCCCGTGGAGCCCCCCGGCCGCCCCCCTCAGCCTTCCCTTGCGGTGGAGGGCCGGGGGTCAAGGGTTAAGCGAAGCGCAATCGGCGCAGCCGACGCGACGCAGGAGCGCCCTTGATGCCCGGGCCGGAGCCGCGACACTCAAACCTCAGGGGCGGCCCTCCGTTCGGCTAACTTCCCGGCCCGCACAGCCCCCGGTTCATGCCGTCCTCACCCGTCAGACCGGGGTCTCCGGAGGTGGGGTCGGGGCTCCTGGGATGCGGATTGATGCCACCGTGCCGCCTCCCTGGGCCGGGCGCAACGTCACCTCTCCGCCTGCCTGTTGGACCGTGCGGGCCACGATCGACAGGCCCAGGCCTGAGCCTGGCAGGGCTCGGGCCGAGGATGAGCGCCAGAAGCGTTCGAAGACGTGGGGGAGGTCGTCGGGCGGGATGCCGGGGCCGTGGTCGCGGACCGTCAGGTCGCCCGTTTCGGTCAGGGCCACCTCGACCGTGCCGCCCTCCGGGCTGAACTTGACCGCGTTGTCCAGGATGTTGACGACCGCGCGCTCCAGCGTCGCCGGTTCGGCCCGTACGAACCAGGGGTGCAGCCGGGCGTCGATCGTCAGGCCCGGCCCGCGCAGCCGGGCGCGTTCCAGGGCGGTCTCGGCGATCTCGTGGAGTGCGACGACCTGGAGGGGGCCGGGGGTGGGGGCGTCGGGGCGGGAGAGTTCCTGGAGGTCGCCGATCAGGGAGGCGAGTTCCGTCATCTGCGCCTTGACGGACGTCATCAGCGCCTTGCGGTCGGCGGGCGGGATCGCGCGGCCCGTGTCGTCGCTGCGGGCCAGCAGCTCGATGTTGGTCCGCAGCGAGGTGAGCGGGGTGCGCAGCTCGTGTCCGGCGTCCGCGATCAGCTGCGACTGGCGGTCGCGGGAGGAGGCCAGCGCCGCGGTCATGGAGTTGAACGACCGGGACAGCCGGGCGATCTCGTCCTCGCCCTCCGCCGGGATCCGTACGGTCAGGTCCTCCGTACGCGCGACATGCTCGACCGTGCGGGTCAGCTGGTCGACGGGGCGCAGCCCGGTCCTGGCGATCCACAGCCCGGCGGCGCCCGCGCCGATGACGCCCACGCCGGCCACGGCGGTGAGCAGCAGTGCCAGCCGGTTCAGGGACGTCTCGATCTCGCCGTCGGGGCGGGAGACGGAGACGGCGACGGGACCGTTCAGGTTCGGGCTCCGGACGGTGACGACGGAGGTGTGGACGCGGACGTGCTCGCCCTTGTCGGTCGTGCTGTCGTGGAGCGTCATGCTGCTGACGCCGTGCAGGGTGAGGTTCCTGGCGACCTCGACGTCCGCCGGCTGGACCTTGACCGGCTGGGCGCCGGGGGTGACGCACCGGCCGCCGTTGGACAGGATCACCTGGGTGTAGGCGAATCCCCGCTGGGCCGTCGCCGCGGGGTTGGCGCCGCTCTGGCAGCTCTCCAGCGCCTGGACCACCTGGCTGTCGGAAGCGCCGATGTTCTTCAGCGACGTGTCGAGTTCGTTGAACAGCTGGGAGCGGGTCAGCAGCCAGGAGCCGACGGCCACCGCCGCGACCGCGATGGCCACCGCGACCGCGACCAGCAGCGCGAGCCTGGACCGGATCGGCAGCGTGCGGAACCGGCGGAGGGGA
>NZ_JTIY01000001.1:1938817-1939961 GCF_000818175.1 Streptomyces sp. AcH 505 | reverse complement strand
GGGCTGGCTAAGCGTCCGCCCCCACCGGGTAGCGGCTGAGACTCATGCCCCGCTGGTCATTGGGGGTGGGTGTGGGGCGGGAGCGTGCCCCGGCGGAGGTAGTTGGGCCGGGGCAATGGGCCGGTAGGTGGTACGGATGTGACTCACGGGGGAGAACGCGACCTGTGGGGTGCTCGCCGGGAGCCTTTTGCGTCCCGTGTTGCGTTAGGTGCGCCGTAGGGCGCATCAAGCGGGTGGGCCGCCCGGCCGGGGGGCGAGGATGGGCTCGTGAGATGCCCGGCGGCCCGTCGCAGCCCTCTGCGCCTCCACACCGGACTGATGCGCCCTGCGGTGCGTCTAACGCAACTCCCCACGCATAAGGCGCCCGACGGGTGCCTCACAAGCCCACACCCGTCCCACCAGTCACACCCGCTCTGCTCACCCATCGACCGACGGGCGTTGTGCGCGGAAACCGAGATAGGGTCACCGGCAAATGATCACGGGGCGGGGGAGCCATGATCAGGCAGTGGTACGCGGCGCTCGGCATCAACCTGCTGTTCGGCATCCCAGCGGTCGTCCCGTTGTGGATGCTCTACTACATCGGCTCGACGTGGGTGGATCCGGCACCGGAAGAGAACGACGGCTTCGGTGTCGTCTTCTTCGGGCTGGGGATCCCCGTCGCCATCTGCGGCTTCCTTTGGTGGTTGGCCAACCTGCCCCTCGCCCGCCGCACCCGCCTCCAGCCCGCCCAGTACTGGGCACTCAGCCTTCTCGGCACATCCGTCCCGACCGTCGCCCTCATCGGCAACGCCCTCTGAGCCCACCGGCGGGGGCGGACGCCGAGCCGAGCCGAGTCACCCGAGCAGCTGTCGCGTGGCACCCGCATCCGGCCAAGCACCCGTCACGACGGCCGGTCTGGTCCGTGGAGCCCCCCGGGCCGCCTAATCTCTCCGGCCTGCACAGTTCCTGGCTCATGCGCTCTGGCAGTGATCAGCGGGGCATGGGTCTCAGCTGCTACCCGGTGGGGGTGGACGCCGAGACGGCCCGAGTCCCCCCACGCAACTGGTGCGCGGCGCCCGCAGTCGGCCAAGCCGCCGTCACCACGAGCCCAGCTCCCCCGTGGAGCCCCCCGGCCGCCCCCCTCAGCCTTCCCTTGCGGTGGAGG
>NZ_JTIY01000001.1:1931222-1936993 GCF_000818175.1 Streptomyces sp. AcH 505 | reverse complement strand
GAGCCCGGGGCATTACCGCTCGGGCCGGTACCGCTCGCGCCCGCCGCGCCCGCCGCGCCGTCCGCCCGCAGCGCGTACCCCACGCCCCGCACCGTGTGCACGAGGCGCGGCTCTCCGCCGCCCTCCGTCTTGCGGCGCAGGTACATCACGTACACGTCCAGCGAGTTGGAGCTGGGCTCGAAGTCGAATCCCCAGACGGACTTGAGGATCTGCTCCCGCGTCAGCACCTGCCTGGGGTGCGCCAGGAACATTTCGAGCAGGGTGAATTCGGTACGGGTCAGGTCCACCCGCCGCGTGCCACGCGTGACTTCGCGGGTGTTCAGGTCCATCCGCAGGTCGGCGAAGGACAGGACGTCGTCGTCCGGCTGCTCGCCGATGGTGGTCGAGTACGAGCTGCGCCGCAGCAGGGCCCGGATGCGGGCGAACAGCTCGTCCAGCTCGAAGGGCTTGACCAGGTAGTCGTCGGCGCCCGCGTCGAGGCCGGTCACCCGGTCGCCGACCGTGTCACGCGCGGTCAGCATCAGGATCGGTACGGTCGAGCCGCCGGCCCTCAGCCGGCGCGCGGCGGTCAGGCCGTCCATCCGGGGCATCTGGATGTCGAGGACGATCAGGTCCGGCTGGTACGCCTCGGCCTTGGTGAGGGCGTCGTACCCGTCCACCGCGACCTCGGTCCCGTAGCCGTCGAAGGCGAGACTCCGCTGCAGCGCCTCGCGTACGGCGGGCTCGTCGTCGACGATCAGGATTCTCTGCGGATCGCCTTCGGCGGGACTCATGGCGCGTCCTCTCTCGGTTTCGTCGGCGGCTGTCCGCCTCCTCGGGACTCTCTTCAGGAGACCATGGAATCAGTTCGAGCCGCCGTCACGCAGGTTGGCCAGGTCCGCCTTGATGGTGTTGGCGGGGATCGCGAAGCCCAGGCCGATGCTGCCGCCGGACCCCGAGTCGCCGCCGTCGGCGCTCTGCGCCGCCGCGTTCGCCGAGTTCAGTCCGACGACCTGGCCGTCCATGTTGAGCAGGGCGCCGCCCGAGTTGCCGGGGTTGATCGCCGCGTCCGTCTGGATCGCCTTGTACGTGGTCGTCGAGCTGCCGGTGTCCCCGTTGAACTGCTGCCCGCCGAACTGGAACGGCCAGTTGTCGCCCCCGCCCTGGCCCTGCTGCTCCTGCCCCTGCTGCTGCGACTGGTCCTGGCCGTCCTCCTTGGGCACGGTGACGTCCCGGTTGAGCGCCGAGACGATACCGGTGGTGACCGTGCCGGTCAGGCCCTCGGGGGAGCCGATCGCCACGACCTGGTCACCGACCCGGAGCTGGCTGGAGTCCGCGAAACCGGCCGTCTTGAGCCCGCTCGCGCCCTGGAGCTTGATCAGGGCCAGGTCCTTGTCGGGGTCGGTGCCCACGACCTGCGCGGTGTACGTCTTGCCGTCGCCGGCCTTGACGGAGAGCTGCGAGGAGCCAGCCACCACGTGGTTGTTGGTGACGATCTCGCCGTCGGACGTGATGATCACGCCGGAGCCCTGCGAGGTGCCGGAGCTGGACGTGGCGGTGATCTCGACGACGGTCGGGGAGAGCGCCTGGGCGACACCCGCGACCGTGCCCTTGCTGCTCTGCGAGACCGTTGTACCGCTGACGGCGCTGCTGGTGCCGTCCCCGCCGTTGTCGCTGACGTGCTCCACGAGCGCGGCCGAACCGCCCCCGACGACCGCCGCCGCGATGGCGACAGCGGCGAGGAGACCGACCGGGCCCTTGGCGCGGCGGCCGTGGTGCGCGGTGTGTGCGGTGGGCGCGTACGCCGGGGGCGGCGGGAAGTCCGCCCCGTACGGCTGGGTGTGCTGGTGCTGGGTGTACGGGTCCTGGTGCTGCGGTTCCTGCCGGCTGCTGCTGTCGTCGTCGCCGCTGTGGCGGAAGTAGTTGGTCATGTCACTGACTGTCGCCGCCGGACATGAAAACAGGCTGAGTACGCTGTGAGAAGGCCGACAGAACCGCGTTCGCCCCATATAAAGGCCGCCAAATAAAGGCCGTCACACGAAGGCCGCCGCGCGTCAGGGGCGGGGTGTCACTCGCAGCCGCAGGAGCGCCGCACGATCAGCGCCGAGGGGAACTGCTTCACCCGCTCGCGCCGCGACCCCGCCACCCGCAGCCCGTCGTCCAGCACCAGGTCGACGGCGGCCCGCGCCATCGCCGGTCGGTCGGAGGAGATCGTCGTCAGGGGCGGGTCGGTGAGCCCGGCCTCCTTGACGTCGTCGAAGCCGGCCACCGCCAGCTGCTCCGGTACGTCGAGACGCAGCTCGCGCGCGGCCCGCAGCACACCGATCGCCTGGTCGTCCGTCGCGCAGAAGATCGCCGGGGGTCTGTCCGGGCCCGCGAGCAGGTCGAGCGCGACCCGGTAGGCGTCGTAGCGGTTGTAGGGCGCCTGGAAGAGCCGCCCCTCGATGGACCGGCCGGCTTCCTGCATCGCCCGCCGCCAGCCCTCCACGTGGTCGGCCACCGGGTCGCCGACGGCCGGCGTCGACTCCATGCCGCCGAGGCAGGCGACGTACGGGTGGCCGTGCTCCAGCAGATGGCGGGTGGCGAGCTGCGCGCCGCCGATGTCGTCGGTGACGACGGCGACGTCGTCGATGGCCTCGGGGCGTTCGTGCAGCAGCACGACCCGTGCGTCCCAGGCCTCGATCTCGGCGGCGGCGCGCTCGCTCATGCCCTGGCTGACCAGGATCAGCCCCGAGACCCGCATTCCGAGGAAGGCCCGCAGATAGTGGACCTCGCGCTCGTCGCGGTAGTCGGAGTTCCCGACGAGGACCATCTTCCCGCGCTCGGCAGCCGCTTGCTCGACGGCATGTGCCATCTCGCCGAAGAACGGCTGCCGGGCGTCGGGGACGATCATTCCTATGAGGTCGGTGCGCCGCGACGCCATGGCCTGGGCCACCCGGTCGGGGCGGTAGCCCAGCTCCTTGATCGCGTTGAGCACCCGCTCGCGCGTGGCCGGGGCGACCGGCCGGGGTCCGTTGTTGATGACATAGCTGACGACAGCGGTCGAAGTCCCCGCCAGTCTTGCCACATCGTCCCGCGTCACCTTGGCCACGCGCGGCAGTCTACGCGTGGTGAACTACCGGTCGGCAGGCCGTACCTCGGCGTGCTCGGCGGGGGTGTCCGCCGCCTCCGCCGCGGGTTCCGCCGATGCCGGCGCAGCGGCCGTCGCGGACCCCGTACGGGCCTGGTGGCCGGGGACCTCGCCCTGGTCGGGCTTCTCCGGCGTGACGAAGCGGTAGCCCACGTTGCGTACGGTCCCGATCAGGGACTCGTGCTCGGGGCCGAGCTTGGCGCGCAGCCGCCGTACGTGCACGTCGACGGTGCGGGTGCCGCCGAAGTAGTCGTATCCCCACACCTCTTGGAGCAGCTGGGCGCGGGTGAAGACCCGGCCGGGGTGCTGGGCGAGATACTTCAGCAGCTCGAACTCCTTGAAGGTCAGGTCCAGGACCCGGCCCTTGAGCTTCGCGCTGTAGGTGGCCTCGTCGACCGAGAGGTCGCCGTTGCGGATCTCCATCGGGGAGTCGTCCGCGGTGATCTGCTGCCGGCCCATGGCCAGCCGCAGCCGCGCCTCGACCTCGGCGGGGCCCGCGGTGTCGAGCAGCACGTCGTCGATGCCCCAGTCGGCGGTGACGGCGGCGAGGCCGCCTTCCGTCACGACGAGGACCAGCGGGCAGCCGGGTCCCGTGGACCGCAGCAGCTGGCACAGCGACCGCACCTGCGGCAGGTCGCGGCGGCCGTCGATCAGGATGACGTCGGCACCAGGTGTGTCGACGAGGGCGGGTCCCTCCGCCGGGGCCACCCGCACGTTGTGGAGCAGCAGTCCTAGGGCGGGAAGCACCTCCGCCGACGGCTGGAGGGCGTTGGTCAGGAGCAGCAGTGAACTCATCGCCGCTCACCTGCCTGAGCCGTACAAGCCGTACATAGGTCGTGCGTGGTTCGCTTGCCCATCACGTCGGTTCCTCCTCGGTCCCTGCGAGGACGTATGCGGCACTGTTGGATCCGTGGTTCGGGTGGATCCGGTCGTTCTGATGGTTCCGGTCGAGCTGGTATCGGGCTGTGTCGCCCATTCCCGTCTGTTCATCTGTCTGTAACACCGGACGGGAAACACAAAAGGACCCGGGGGCTACGTTGCCCGGATCCTCTTGGAAGCAGAATAGCCCACATGCGTTCCGTGTCAGAGGGGCAATCCCGCAGATCATCTGTTTCCTCCCACCCGGCGGAGGCGGTACGGACCGTCCTGCGCACCGAGGACGGGGTCCGGATCGAGGCGATGTACGAGCCGTGTACGGCAGATGAAGCCGGCGATCCAGCACCCTCGCCGGGGACGGCGATCGTCGTCGCGCACGGCTTCACCGGGTGGCTGGAGCGGCCGGCCGTGCGGCGCGCCGCACGCGCGTTCGCGCAGCGTGCGGCCGTGGTGACCTTCTCGTTCCGTGGCCATGGCGGCTCCGGGGGACGCTCCACGGTCGGTGACCGTGAAGTGCTCGATCTGGCCGCCGCCGTGGAGTGGGCCAGGTCGCTCGGACATGAGCGGGTGGTGACCGTCGGCTTCTCGATGGGCGGCTCCGTCGTGCTGCGGCACGCCGCGTTGCACAGGGGGCGCACGGAGTCGCGGACGGACGCCGTGGCGTCCGTAAGCGCTCCCGCCCGTTGGTACTACCGGGGTACAGCCCCTATGCGCCGCGTTCACTGGGTGGTAACACGACGGGTCGGCCGGATCGTCGGCCGTTACGGGTTCCACACGCGCATCGTCGACCGCGACTGGGACCCGGTGCCGCTGTCCCCCGTCGAGTCCGTGCCGCTGATCGCGCCGACCCCGCTGCTGATCGTGCACGGCGACCGCGACGGCTACTTCCCGCTGGACCATCCGCGCATGCTGGCCGCCGCCGGGCCCGCCGAGCTGTGGGTGGAACCGGGGATGGGGCACGCGGAGGACGCCGCCGACGACGAGCTGCTGTCCCGTATCGCGGACTGGCTGATGAAGCAGTGACGAAGCGGCAATGAGGGAGCAGTGCCTCGCATCGGCCATCATGGGGGGCCACACGAGGCAACGGACCGCCGACGGAAGACGGAACGGGAAGACCGAAGGGAGAGCCGCTATGGCAGCGGGCACGATCCGCTACTGGGCCGCGGCGAAGGCGGCCGCTGGCGTCGCCGAGGAGCCGTATCTGGCCGATGACCTGGCCACGGCGCTCGACACGGCACGGCAGCGGCACCCGGGCGAGCTGGTCCGGGTACTCCAGCGGTGTTCGTTCCTTGTCGACGGTGACCCCGTCGGGTCCCGGGAGCATGAGACCGTACGGCTTGCCGAGGGCGGCACGGTCGAGGTGCTCCCGCCGTTCGCAGGAGGGTGAACCGCAGAAGATGAGCAGCGATCAGCAGTATCCGTACGGCGAGCAGAGCGGCCAGACCGGCCAGGGCGGCCAGTACGGCGGGCACCAGCAGCCGAACGGGCACCAGCAGGGCAACGGCCAGCACCGGGCCAACGGTCAGCACCGGGCCGACGGTCAGCCGCAGCCGAACGGCCGGCCGCAGCCGCAGCCGCCGTACGACGAGTACGGCCGGTACCCGCAGGGGCAGGCGCCGTACGACCCGGCGCCCCAGGCCCCCTCGTACCCGGAGCCCGCCTACCCGGACCCCTCGTATCCGGACCACGCGTACCAGAACCCGGCTCAGGACCCGTCGTTCCAGGACCCCGGGACCCAGACCTGGCAGGGCCAGACCTGGGACACCCAGTACCAGCCGCAGATCCA
>NZ_JTIY01000001.1:1921072-1930153 GCF_000818175.1 Streptomyces sp. AcH 505 | reverse complement strand
GCCCGCGGTCGCGTCCGTCGTGGTGGCGCTGCTGGTCTCGGCGGGCGCCGGGATCGCGGTCGGCGGCTTCACCGACCTGGGGTCGGGCGGCGCGCTGCTGGGCCTCGGCGCCGGGGTATGCGCCCTGATCGGACTGCGTGCGGCGAGTTACGACTACCCGTCCCGCTTCGTCCATATGACCGCTGGTGTGGCCCTCCCGCTGGCGGCCGCGGCACCCGCCGTCTACTTGCTGGGGCGAGCGCTGACCTGATCGTCGTCACGTTAGGCTCACGGTCGTCAGGGGGACGTGTACGACCGATGGTGGGGGACACCGAGCGATGCGTGGGCTTCGAATACTGCTGATTCTTGTCGTGATCCTGGCGGGTCTTTTCGTCGCCGCCGACCGGCTGGCGGTCAATTTCGCCGAGGGCAAGGTCGCCGACAAGATCAAGTCGAGCCAGGGCCTGGAAAGCGATCCCCAGGTCTCCATCAAGGGCTTTCCCTTCCTGACGCAGGTGGCCAACTCCCAGCTCGACGAGGTCGACATCACCCTCGACGGGGTCACCGCCACGACGGAGGGCCACTCGGTCCGGGTCACCGAGGTGCGGGCGGTCCTGAAGGACGTCCGGATCAACAGCAGCTTCTCGTCGGCGACCGCTTCGCAGGCCGACGGCGCGGCCAGCATCTCGTACGCCGACCTCAGCGGCTCGGCGCCCAAGGGCGCGACCGTCAGCTACGCGGGTCCTGAGCGCGCGGCCAAGGGGCAGGTCAAGGTGGCGGGCAAGCTGACCGACATCCTCAAGGGCGCGGGCATCCCGATGCCGGACGCGGTCGCGGCCCTGCTCGGCGACAAGGTCTTCACCGCGTACAGCGAGGTGTCCGTCTCGGACGGCAAGACCGTGCGGCTGCGTGCCAAGAGCCTCCCCGACCTGCCGGTGCCCGGCCTGGACGAACAGCTCCAGAAGCTGATCGACTACGACCTGAAGATCGACGGAATGCCGTCGTCGGTCGCGCTCAGCAAGGTGACGGCGTCCCCGGACGGACTGCGCTTCTCAGGGACGGGCACGGACGTCTCGCTGACCAGCTGAGCCGGGCTCAGGGGCGGCCCGCACCGGGCCGGATGGTGAGACGACGGTGTCCGGCTCGTAGAAGAAATGTGACCGGGGGAGCGCCGCCGGGCCCGGGAAATCGCACGCGTGAGCAAAAATTCTCACGGAGTGGACGATCGCGTCTCATCATGTGACACACCGGTGACATTGCCGCCGCCACGTCCTTACGATCGACCCTATGCAGTGCTTCATCTGTGGCCTTCCGCAAGGAGGCCGCGCGGATCTCACCAAGCGGCGGGCAGTAGACCTGTGCCGCGTTTCCGCCATGCTCTGTCGCACTGTCTGAGCGGGACATTCGCATTCCCGCATTCCCGGCCCCCGACCGTGTCAGGCGGCCCAGGGCCACCCCCGCGCCGTTCAGCGGGTCTCCCCCCTTCGCGCCTCTGGCGCCCGGAGACTGTCCACGAACCCGCACCATCTCGCCGCACCTGCCCCGGAGGAGAACAGCATGAGCCGTAGTGACGTCCTGGTAGACGCCGACTGGGTCGAGGCCCACATCGACGACCCGAAGGTCGTCATCGTCGAGGTCGACGAGGACACCTCGGCGTATGACAAGAACCACATCAAGAACGCCGTCAAGATCGACTGGAAGTCCGACCTCCAGGACCCGGTCCGCCGCGACTTCGTCGACCAGGAGGGCTTCGAGAAGCTCCTGTCGGCCAGGGGCATCGGCAACGACGACACGGTCGTGCTCTACGGCGGCAACAACAACTGGTTCGCGTCGTACGCGTACTGGTACTTCAAGCTGTACGGCCACGACTCCGTCAAGCTCCTCGACGGCGGCCGCAAGAAGTGGGAGCTGGACTCCCGCGACCTGGTCGACGCCGTGCCCGAGCGCGCCGCCACCACGTACAAGGCGAAGGCGCAGGACACCTCGATCCGTGCCTACCGTGACGACGCCGTCGCCGCGATCGGCAGCCAGAACCTGGTCGACGTGCGCTCGCCCGACGAGTTCAGCGGCAAGCTGCTCGCCCCCGCGCACCTCCCGCAGGAGCAGTCGCAGCGTCCGGGCCACATCCCGTCCGCCCGCAACATCCCGTGGTCGAAGAACGCCAACGACGACGGCACCTTCAAGTCGGACGACGAGCTCAAGGAGCTCTACGCCGACGAGCAGGTCGACCTGGCGAAGGACACCATCGCGTACTGCCGTATCGGTGAGCGCTCCGCGCTGACCTGGTTCGTGCTGCACGAGCTGCTCGGTGTCCAGAACGTCAAGAACTACGACGGCTCGTGGACCGAGTACGGGTCCCTCGTCGGCGTGCCGATCGAGCTCGGCGCCGCCAAGTAAGCACGTCCCGACCAGCAATCACGCCTGACCCCGGAGGACTGAACAGTATGTGTGGAGCACAGGCCGGCGGCCCGGACGCCTCGACGATCAAGCCCGGTGAGACCACGATCCAGGGTTCCGTGACCCGTGACGGCGAGCCCGTCACCGGTTACGTACGCCTGCTGGACTCGACCGGTGAGTTCACCGCCGAGGTGCCCACCTCGGCGACCGGGCAGTTCCGCTTCTACGCGGCGGAAGGTACCTGGACCGTGCGCGCACTGGTCCCCGGGGGCACGGCCGACCGTACGGTCGTCGCGCAGACGGGCGGTCTCTCCGAGGTCGCCATCGCCGTCTGACAGCTGTCTGACCGGAACTGCTGATCGGCCGGAGGACCGCACCCCAGGGGAGTCGGACGCTCACTGGAAGGGGTGCGGTCCTTCGTGCCGTCGTACGCTGGAAACATGTACACGCGACGGCGTCGCGCTTATTTCCTGCTCATGGGCGGATGCCTGGTCCTGTTCGTCTCCGCCTGGTCCTTCGTGCGGCTGTGGTCGGTTCCGGCCGCCGTCGCCATGGCCGTGGTGGCCATGGTCATCCCGCCCGTCGCCGCGATCGTCGGAAACCGGCGGGGCAAGGACGACCGCTGGTGGGACGAGCCGCCGGACGACGCCAAGTCGGACGAGTGGTGGGACGAGATGGACGACAAGAAGCGCCCCCGCCGCCCTCAGTAGACGAGGGCCTGTACGCCGTCGGCCATGATCTCGCTGACGAAGACCTGCGCCCCGGCGATCCGTACGCCCTCGATGAGGTCCTTCTCCGCGATGTCCCGCCGGGCCGCGCACTGGGTGCAGAGCGTGATCTGTCCGCCGGCCTGGATCGACTCGATCAGGTCGGGCAGCGGCGCCGAATGGGGGAGTTCGAACTCGGCTGCCCGGCCGGGCAGCGCGAACCACGCGGATTCGCCCGTCAGCCACAGGGACACCTCGACACCGCTGGCGACGGCGACGGCCGCCACCGTGAAGGCCTGGGAACAGCGCTCGGGGGCGTCGGCCCCGGCCGTCACTTTGATCACGAGCTTCTTCGCCGATTGCATATACCGAACTGTAATCCGCCCCTGTACAACCGCGTTTCCCTCTCGCAAGTCAGCTCTGTGCGCAGGTAATTGGTACCTGCAGCCAGGTCTCGTGGGGGACCCCCTTGAAAACGAAACGAAGACGCGGCCGTACGACGCTGATCGTCGTCGCGGCGGCCGTGCTCGGCGTCGTCGCCGGCACGGCGACCGGATACGCCGTACAGGCGGACCGCGCGCCGAAGGCGCTGCCGCCGCTGAACCAGCCGGGTCTGGCGTACCCGGCGAAGTCCCTTCCCGAGGGCAAGGAGCCCGAGCCGCTGACCGTGGCGCACGACGCCGGGCTCAAGACCTCGGGCGACCTGCGGAAGCTGTTGATCAGCAAGCCCAGGGGCGCGACCAAGGTCGAGGGGAGCGAGGACGGCTGGATGGCGCTCGACACCTACGCCGGCCACTTCGCCGACCCGGAATCCCTGATCACGTCGCTGGCCCCCAGTTTCCGGCGGGCCGTGAACGTCTCCTGGAACGAAGGCAAGAACCGTGAGGTGGTCGTCACCCTCGTCCAGTTCAAACCCAGCGCGTTCCAGGACGCCGCCGGCTATGCGCTGGACCAGCAGTCGTACATGCCCGAAGCGACCGCGGCCGGCAACAACGGCTCGGTGATCGAGGGCACCGACGACGGCCGCTACTGGGTGTACGACAACCCCCGTCACCAGTCGCGCGACAGGGCCAGAGCAGTGGCCTGGCGCGGCGACATCATGATGGAGATCGACATCTTCGACAGGGGCACGATCCGCGAGAGCGCCATCAGGACGCTGGCCGAGCGGCAGATGGAGCGCCTGTGAACGAGGAAGAAGTCAGCACGCCCGCGCCGGAGGCCGCGCCGGTCACACCGGACGACGTCCCGCAGGTCCCCGCGCCCCGCCGCCGGGTGCGCCGGATCCTCGGGATCGCACTGCCCGTCGTACTCGTGCTCGGTGCCGTCGGCGGCGGTGCGGTGTACGTCAAATCCACCGTCGACGGTGCCGACAGGACCGTCCCCACCAAGCTGTGGCTGGCGGCACGCGCCAAACCGAACCGGGATCCGGCGGCGAACGCGTACAAGGGCCGCACCGACACCGAGCTGAGCAAGCAACTGCTGCCCGCGCCCGAGGGCTACCGCCTCGGTCCTGACCTCGACGAGTTCGGGAACGACACCTCGCTCTCGGCCCAGCAGGCCAGAGCGCTCCTGAAGGGCAGCGGTGAGGGCCTTCCGAGCAGGGTGCGCACCGAGATGAACAAGGAGATCGAGAAGGTCGGCATCAAGGGCATGGCCGCACGCTCCTACGTGGCCGCGACCGGCGACCTGGTCGTCGAGACGTTCGTGACGCAGATGAAGGACCGCTCGGCCGTGGCGGACATGTACCGGAACGCTTCGAGCATCGGCGGACACAAGGGTCCTGCCGTCAAGGGCCAGAAGAACGCCAAGTGCTTCTTGGCGCCCGAGGGCTTGGAGTTCGATCCCCGCTACATGGTGTGCACGGCGTACAAGGGCGAACTCTTCATCAAGGTGAACGCCTTCGGTACGGAGCCGCTCGCGGCGTCCGAGGTCGCCGGCCTGCTCGGTGACCAGCTCGACCGTATCGACACCCCGGGGAAGGCCGTATGACCGAGCAGATCACCCCGCTGTCGGCCGACGCGACCGTACCGGCCGCCGAGCCCGCGCCCGTACCGCTCGGCGCGTTCCCGCCCCCGCCCAACGAGCCGCCGGTCGTCGGCGTCCGGCCGCCCCGGCGCGTGCTGCGCGCGGTCGCCCGGTGGACACTCGCGGCGGTGGTCTTCGCCGGGGTCGGCGGCGGGGTCGCCTACGGCATCACCGGCATGGACCGCGACGACGTCCCCGGCCTCGCCACGCGGAGCGACGGCCGCTGGGACTACCCGAAGCTGTCCCTCCCCGCGCTGCCCGCGGGCTCCCCGCGCCCCTTCACCGTGGGCAACGACGGTGAGATCCACTACGCCGACCTGCGGAAGCTGCTCCTGCCCGCGCCTGCGGGCGCCGTCCAGGACAAGAAGCTGACCGGCGGCTGGATCAGTAACGCCCAGTACCTCTCGGAGTACGAGGCGGACAGCCGCGAGGTCATGGCGTCGGGCCTGCGCAACCTCCCCGTACGGCACATCGCGGCGCGTGGCTGGACGATGCCGGACGGCACCAGCACGCGGATCTACCTGCTGGCGTTCCTGTCGGTCAGCGCGGCCAACGACTACAAGGACGCGCAGATCCAGTCCCACGCCGGCCTCGACGCCGGCACCCCGCTCACCTCCGCGCCCCAGACCACCCTCGACAACGGCTGGCCCGGCGATCTCCAGGTCTCGGACACCTCGGTCAGCGTGTTCACCGAGCTCAAGCCGTACGGGGCCACCCATGTGCGGCAGGCGTACGTGCTGGCGGGTGACACCCTCGCGCTGGTGATCGAGGAGAAGAAGGGCACCGCTCCCGCCGTGCCGTTCCATCAGACGCTGCTGCTGCAGAGCCAGCTGCTCGGCTGACCGGCCCACCTCCGGAAGAAGGCCCGGTCCCCACCCATTAGGCTGGGGACCGGCCGTTCCGCTCATCCCGCTCATCCGAGGAGCACTCCGTGCTTGAGGACACTTACACCTCTCTGCTGATCCTGGTCTGCGTCGCCGTGCTCGCCTTCACCGTCCTGGTCGTGAAGAAGCTGTACCAGGGCCAGCGCTGACAGCCTCCAGCACCGGCAATTCCCACCAAGACCCAGCCAAGAGACTGAGCCGCTCATGATCGAGATCCCGTCCGACCTGAACCCGGGCCTTGTCCCCCTCGCCTTTCTCCTGGGCCGCTGGGAAGGCGTCGGTGTCTTCGACTTCCCCGGTGACGAGAAGGCCAACTTCGGCCAGGAAGTCACCTTCAGCCACGACGGCCGGGACTTCATCGAGTACGTCTCGCACACGTGGGCGCTCGACACCGAAGGCAACAAGGTCAGCCCCATCGAGTCGGAGTCCGGCTTCTGGCGGATCGACGAGGACCGCAAGGTCGAGGTCGTGATGGTCCGCGACCAGGGCGTGGTGGAGATCTGGTACGGCGAGCTGGCCGACCAGAAGCCGCAGATCGACCTGGTCACCGACGCGGTGGCCCGTACCGCGAGCGCCGGCCCGTACAGCGGCGGCAAGCGGCTCTACGGCTATGTGAACAGCGACCTGATGTGGGTGGGCGAGAAGTCGACGCCCGAGGTTCCGCTGCGGCCGTACATGTCGGCGCATCTGAAGAAGGTCGTCAGCCCCGAGCAGGTCGCCGCCTGGGCCAAGGACCTCGGCGACCTCCCCGACGACGGCATCGCCTTCTTCAAGTAACCCGGCACGTTCTTCAAGTAACCCGGCAACCAGGAACGGCGGGCCGGAGCGGTCCGTTCCGCCGCACCGGCTGCCTACACTGGGGCCGTGGTGAGCATCGACTGGAAGAGCGACCTGCGACAGCGCGGCTACCGGCTGACGCCCCAGCGCCAGCTTGTCCTCGAAGCCGTCGACTCACTGGAACACGCGACGCCCGACGACATCCTCTGCGAAGTGCGCAAGACCGCGTCGGGCGTGAACATCTCCACCGTCTACCGGACGCTGGAGCTGCTGGAGGAGCTGGAGCTGGTCTCCCACGCCCATCTGGGCCACGGAGCGCCGACGTACCACCTCGCCGACCGGCACCACCACATCCACCTGGTCTGCCGCGACTGCGGGAACGTGATCGAGGCGGACACCAAGGTCGCCGCCGAGTTCGCGGACAAGCTGCGCGAGGACTTCGGCTTCACGACCGACATGAAACACTTCGCGATCTTCGGCCGCTGCCGAGACTGCACGGCTCGCGCCGAACGCGCCGCTCGCGGCGAGTCGTAGGCTGATAAGCATGAAGAGCCCTCTGCTGTCGCTGCCCGGAGCTGTCGCCGCCGAAGGACAGGACGAAGGTGTCGCCGCCCACTACGGCGATCTGTTCCGTGAACAGCGCGCCCTTGCCGACGGCAAGGGGCTGGTCGACCTGTCGCACCACGGAGTCGTGACCGTCACCGGCGCCGACCGGCTGAGCTGGCTGCATCTGCTGCTCACGCAGCACGTCAGCGAGCTGCCGGTGGGACAGGCGACCGAGGCGCTGATCCTCTCCGCCAACGGCCACATCGAGCACGCGCTGTATCTCGTGGACGACGGCGAGACGGTCTGGGTGCACGTCGAGCCGGGTACGCAGGACGCGCTCGTCGCGTACCTGGAATCGATGAAGTTCTACTACCGCGTCGAGGTCGCCGACCGCACCGAGGACTTCGCGGTCGTCCATCTGCCTGCCGGGTCCATCACGGAGGCGCCGGACGGTGTCGTCGTACGGGAGACCCCGTACGGCCGCGACCTCTTCCTGCCGCGCGCGGAGCTTGAGGCGTACGCGGCGGCGCACGGTCCGCTCGCGGGGACGCTCGCCTACGAGGCGCTGCGCGTCGAGGGCCACCGGCCGCGCGTCGGCTTCGAGACGGACCACCGGACCATCCCGCACGAGCTGGGCTGGCTCGGCACCGCCGTCCATCTGGACAAGGGCTGCTACCGGGGCCAGGAGACCGTGGCGCGGGTCCAGAACCTGGGGAAGCCGCCGCGCCGGCTGGTCTTCCTGCACCTGGACGGCAGCGACGTGCACCTGCCGGGCCACGGCACGCCCGTCCGGCTCGCAGCCGACGGCGAGGACGGCCGCCAGCTCGGCTTCATCACGACGTCCGCCCGCCACCACGAGCTGGGGCCGATCGCACTGGCGCTGGTGAAGCGCAACGTGCCGCTGGACGCCGAGCTGATGGCGGGGGACACCGCGGCGGCGCAGGAGTCGGTCGTCGAGGTCTGAGCCGCGCCCCGCGGGCGGTCGCACCTCCAGGCCTCCGCGGGCGGTCACATCTCCACGCCCCCGCGGGCGGTCACATCTCCAGCTGCACCGTGAACGGGCCGTGATTCGTGAGCGAGACGCGCATGTCCGCCCCGAACCGGCCCGTTTCCACCTGCGCGCCCAGCGCGCGCAGCTGCGCCACCACCTCGTCGACCAGCGGCTCGGCCACGGGCCCCGGCGCGGCGGCGTTCCAGGTGGGGCGGCGGCCCTTGCGGGCGTCCCCGTAGAGAGTGAACTGCGAAATCACCAGGAGCGGGGCGTTCACCTCCGAACAGGACTTCTCGCCCTCCAGCATCCGTATCGACCAGAGCTTGCGGGCCAGCTGCGCCGCCTTCTCCTTCGTGTCCTCGTGGGTGACTCCCACCAGCACACACAGCCCTTCGCCGATGATCTCGCCGACGGTTTCCGTCCCTGATCCGGTCACGACGGCGACGCTCGCGCCGTCGACTCTCTGCACCACAGCTCGCATACGGACCAACCTATCCGGGGCCGAACGGGTGCAGAGTGCCCGCACGGGCAGCCGCATGAGTGGCACGATGCAGGGAGGCGGTGCGCTCGCGCACCGGTCGAGGGATGGGGGTCTCCCCAGCGGAGTGAGGGGAAGCACGCGCGATGAGCACATCTGGAGCCGGGCAGTCGCCCGGTCCCGTACCGACGACCCGTACGACCATGGGGACCGGCAGCAGCCCCGCCCTGCCGGGCGAAGCGGCCGGGTCGCGGCCACCGGCGCAGCGGACGGCCGGCGACACCGGCCAGGACGCCG
>NZ_JTIY01000001.1:1910550-1920555 GCF_000818175.1 Streptomyces sp. AcH 505 | reverse complement strand
CGCCGCACCGGCCGGCCGGCCCGCCGGGCTGACCGCTCTCGCCGCGCTGCCGGCGCCGACCGACCCGCTCCCGTACGACTTCACCGAGCTGGGCCTGCCCGACCTGCGCATGCTGCGCAGGGACTCGCAGCGCGACGAGGCCGATCTCAGCTATCTGCGGCGGCTGTTGCAGGGGCGCATCGACATTCTGCGCGCCGAGCTGTCGCGCCGTAACGCCCCGGAGTCCCTGCCGACCGCCGGCAACCCGGCGCTGCTGGAGACCCCCGTGGTGGACCGGCTCTCCGAGATCCTGACCGACGCGCCCTCGCGCCACCGCTCGTCCGCCCGGCATCTCACCCTCTCCACGCCGCGCAGCGCCGAGTGCCGGGAGCTGGCCGCCGAGACGCTCGCCGAGGTGGAGCTGTCGGACCTGGACGCGCGTACGAGCGAGGAGCTGCACGCCGCGATGGGCCGGCTGGTGCGGCACGAGCGGCAGATCTCGCGCCGCAGGCACCTGCTGCAACGGACGGTCGACGATTGCAGCGCGGAGATCACCCGCAGGTACCGTGTGGGAGAAGCGCAGGTGGACGACCTGCTCACCTAGGGTCTCTCGGCCGGATCAGGCCGGAGCGGCCCGTATCGGGGCCGGACCGGCCCCGGTCAGGGTCGGGCGGGGGTCCCCAGGCCCCAGCACCCCTCGGAAGGCCGACCATGACGACCCAGCAAGCCCGCACCGCACACACCGCTCCCGCCACCCCCGCACTGCCGGTCCTCGCCGAGGTCGTACGGTCCGGCTTCGTGGAGGGCCACCACCGAGGCTCGCTGGTGCTGCTCGCGGCCGACGGCGGTGTGGAGTTCGCGCTCGGCGACCCCGGCGTACCGGTCTTCCCGCGGTCCAGCAACAAGCCGATGCAGGCGGCGGCGATGCTGCGGGCCGGGCTCGACCTGTCGGGGGAGCGGCTGGCGCTGGCCTCGGCGAGCCATTCGGGCGAGGAGTTCCACCTCGATCTCGTCCGTACGATGCTCGCCGAGCACGGGCTGACGGAGGACGATCTGCAGACGCCGCCCGACCTGCCGCTGGACCGGGAGGCGGCCGAGGCGTATCTCGCCGCGGGGCATGAGCGGGCCAGGATCGCCATGAACTGCTCGGGCAAGCACACGGCGATGCTCGCCACCTGCCTGCTGAACGGCTGGCCGACCGCCACATACCTCGACCCGGACCACCCGCTCCAGCGGCTGGTCCGTACGGTCGTGGAGGAGACGTCGGGCGAGGAGGTCGCCGCGGTCGGTACGGACGGCTGTGGCGCCCCGCTGATGGCGCTCAGCCTCACCGGACTCGCCCGCGCCTTCCGGCACTTCGTGCAGACCGACGCCGGTACGGCCGAGGGCCGGGTGGCCGCAGCGATGCGCGCCCATCCCGAGTACGTGGCGGGTACGCACCGCTCGGACACGTGGCTGATGCGGGCGCTGCCGGGCGCGCTGTCCAAGAACGGCGCCGAGGCGGTCCAGGCGGTCGCCCTGGCCGACGGCCGGACGGTGGCCTTCAAGATCGACGACGGCGGCGGGCGCGCGGTGGGCCCGGTGCTGGCGCGGGCGCTGCGGATGCTGGGCGAGGACGACGAGGTGCTGGAGCGGATCGGGCGGGCGCCGGTGCTGGGCGGTGGTGCGGAGGTGGGCGAGGTGCGGGTGGCGTTCTGACCAGGTTCCTTGTCGTTCTCGCAGGGCCTCCCGCCGGCGGAAAACCGCGTGCGCGCTCGGAGGCGGTTCGCCTAGCGTGGCGCCATGAGCCTTGAGGTCCGTACCGTCACCGCATCCGAACTCCGCGACTGGACACGAGCGCTGGACACCGGATTCCTGCGGCCGCCGGTGGCGTCCGACGAGGCCGTGGCCGCGAGGCTGGCCTTGAGCGATCTGACGCGTACGCGTGGCGCGTTCGACGACGGGCGGTGCGTCGCGACGTTCCGCTCCTTCGGCCAGGAGCTGACGGTGGTGGGCGGCGCCGTGCTGGCGGCCGACGCGATCTCGAACGTGACCGTGTCACCCACCCACCGCAGGCGCGGGCTGCTCAGCCGGATGATGGCCGACGACCAGGCGCAGGCGAAGGAGCGCGGCGACGTCGTCTCCACGCTGATCGCCGCCGAGTACCCGATCTACGGCCGCTACGGCTTCGGCCCCGCCGCCGCGATCACCGAGTGGAGCATCGACGTGCCGCGCGCGGGGCTCGACCCGCGCTGGTCGCGCCCCGACGACGGCGGCAGGATCGATCTGGTCGACGCAGCCGACGTACGCAAGCTCGGGCCCGAGTTCCACGACCGGTTCCGCGCGGCGCAGCCGGGCGCGATCAGCCTCGACGACGTGTGGTGGAAGACGCACACGGGCCAGGACCCGGTCGGCCGCCCCTGGACCGAGCCGTTCTACGCGGTGTACCGCTCGGCGGCGGGCGAGGTGGAGGGGCTCGCCGCGTACACGGCGGACGCCGAGTGGGGCGATGCCAAGCAGCCCCTGAACACCGTGAGCGTCCGGCGCCTGATCGGCCTGACGCCGGCCGCCGATCGCGCGCTGTGGCGGTTCCTCTGCTCCATCGACTGGGTCAACACGGTCCGCACCGGCTACCGCGCCTCCGACGACCTGTTGCCGTACTTCCTCCCCGACCCGCGCGCCGCCAAGATCGTCACGCAGGCGGACTTCCTGTGGGTGCGGCTCCTCGACGTCCCGCGCGCCCTGGAGGCCCGTACGTACGACACGTCGGCCACCCTCACCCTGGAGGTCCAGGACAAGGCCGGGCTGGCGGCGGGCCGCTTCCGGCTGGACGCCACCCCACAGGGCGCGTGCGTCACAGCGACGACGGAGTCGGCCGATCTCACCCTGGACGTCAGGGAGTTGGGCTCGCTCTACCTGGGCGAGGAGTCGGCCCTGCGGCTGGCGGCGCTGGGCGCTGTCGCGGAGGAGACTCCAGGGGCGGCGGCGACGGCAGAACACCTCTTCCGCACGCCCCGCCGCCCCTGGTGCCCGGACATCTTCTGAGCTCCGAACGTGGTTGTCCGGCTTGGTCAGTTGCTGAAGTAGAAGTACGACCACGCGCCGTACGTCGTGGTGTTCACGTTGTCACCCGACGAGGTGTCGATGTACGCGGCGCGCACCCGGGCGCGTACGCCCGATGTCCCCGGATGGCCCAGGTTGACGGCGCACTTGCCGTTCGTGCCGAGTTTGAAGTACTCCGAATCCGTCGTGTACCACTTGCCCTTGGAGTAGATCTGGAGGTCCAGACGCTCCTTGCGGCCCTTGTAGTACGTCATCGTCGTGTTCACGATGGCGTCGGTCTTCTTGTGGAAGTAGTAGTAGCGGGTCGAGCCGATCTTGCCTGTCCGGTAGTACTTGGACAGCGAGGAGGTGATCTTCGCGTGCGCGTAAGCGGTGGACTTGACGGTCCGCGCGCTGTACCGGGAATCGCCCTTGAAGACGGCGGTCACGTTGGTGTCGCGCGACATGGGGACGGTCGCCGACAGGTTGCCGTGCGAGTCGGCCTTGCCGGTCTTCAGCAGCTTGTTCGGCTTGTCCCCGCCGTACGGGTCGGCCCAGATCTCCACCGTGCGGTTGGTGTAGGTGGTGCCGAGGTGGGCGGTGAAGACGACCTTCTTGCCGTAGTCGTACGTCTTGTGGTTGTTGGTGAGCGTCAGGGCGGGCGTGGCGCGGGTGACGGCGACGGTGTCGGAGGCGGACGCCGAGGTGTGCGCCGCGTCCCCCGCGTACGTCACCGTGTACCGCACCGAACCGCCGGACGGGGGCGCGTCGGTGAAGGAGAAAGCGCCCTTCGCGCCGAGCGCCTTGATGCCGAGGGACTTGCCCGACGGGGACAGCAGGTCCGTGCGTACGACGTTCAGCGGTGTCCCCGCGGGCGGCACGAGACCGGCGGTGAGCGTGCCCTTGACGGTGAGTGTCTTGGCGCGCGTGGCCGTGGCCGGGGCGACCGCGGTGAGCTTCGCCTCGTACTTGCGCGGTTCGTTCACGGCGTGGAACTGCGTGGAGCCGGACGACCCGGTCAGCACGAACAGTTTCGTGCCGTCCGCCGACCAGACCGTCGAGTGCCCGCCCCACGGCATCCACTCGTTCGAGAGGTTGCGGACGCTGGCGGGGGCGCCGGCGCCGGCGGGGAAGACGTAGGTGTCGCCGGTGTTCTCGGTGTCGAGCGCGGTTGCCGCGACCGTGCCGTCCGGGGCGACGCTGACGGTCTCCGGCTCGTCCTTGACCGGGTACTCGTGTACCTCTTGCAGGTCGGAGAGCCGGTATTCGGTGACCGCCCGGTTCCCCGGCCCGGCCACGACGATCGACTGTCCGTCCGGCGTGAGCGCGGCGTCCCGGTAGAAGCCGCCCTCGTTCGCGGTGACACGGATGACCGGGCTACCGGACGACACGTCGTAGACGACGATCGGCCCGGAACTGATGCCGCCGTCCAGGGCGACCAGAGTGTCCGGGTTCGCCGGGTCGGCGTACAGCATCGGCGTGGTGGCGAAGTCGTGGGCGCCCGCGAGGTCGAGCGTCACCGCCGCCGGGTCGGCGGTCAGATCGATCTCGCCGAGCCCGGAATCCCACTGGTCGCCGTAGCCGAACCAGATCCGCCCCTCGGTGAGCGCGATCCGGCGCGGCGCCGTCCCGTCACCGGTCGGATACTCGGCGGTCTGTGCGAGCGTCGCGGTGTCGAAGGCGACGATCTTGTCGGCGCCGGTGACGGCGGCGTACAACGTGCCGCCGTCCGAGCTCAGTTGAAGGTCGGACACGCCGGAAAGACCGGTGAGCGTCCTGACCACCTTGCCGGTGTACCCGACGACGGCGATCGCGCTGTTGCCGCTCATGTAGAGCTGCTGGTGAGCGCCGTCGACGACGGTGTCGAGCACACTGTCGACGCCGATCGGCACGCTGGTGTCGGCGGCCGCCGGGACGGCCGCGAGCACCACGGAACTGACGAGAGCCGCCGTCGCGACGGCGGCCGGAAGTATGCGCATGCGCAAGTTGATTCGAACCCCCCAAGCATGTGGCCACTGTGTGCGGCCTGTACCGGCTCTGTGGCCAGTGAGTGAAGATTAGGGCAGACCTCCAACACTCCACACGGCGCCTTCGGTTCTGCCTCGCGGGCAGCTCCACCAGGAGTACCCAGCTCGCCGAAGCGGCGCCAGGTACGCCGACCACGCGCCAGGTGCGCCTTCCCTGGAGAGGGCTTTGCGGCAGGGGTCTTCCGAACTCACCCTGGAATACCGGAAGTCCGGAATCCACGACAGGACCGCACTCGATTTCGAGGTCGAACTGCCCCCGGACGTACGGGTGGACGGAACGGCGGCGATGCCCAGGCCCGACTACGCCTACATCACCCTCACCGATGTCTCCGCCGACGAAGCCGCCGTCTTCACCGTATGGCTCCGCGACTCCTTCGTCCCCGCCCCGCACCTCCTACGCTTCGCCACCAGCCTGGCCATGGCCAACGGCAAGGAGACGCCATCACCGCGGTATGCGGGCCCCGCCCGCTCACTGCTCACCACCCCGCGCTGCCGCAGGACGGAGTGTTGACGTCGTACGCCACCCTGTAGCGCCAGCCATTTGAGAGCGACCCACAGCCCACGCATCTCGAGGATCTGCACGGTTGTGAGAACAGGTGCCGCGGGACTCTGCCAATGCTGCTTTGGCTGGTCAGAGCCGCGTGAACAAACCCCAAGATGATGCCAAGGCCATCCGATGCCACCTGGTCCGCTCACGCAGAGCTCCAGAGATCATGCGAGAGCGGCTCAGATTTACGCAGGTTTCTGAGGAGCCGCTATCCGCCGCCTCGGTGGCATTGGGATCCTCGCACGGACGTTGCCGTCGACGCTCATTCACTCAGCCTTCCTCGTCGGGCTGCTCCTTTTCCCCGCGCCTACGGCGCGCTCGCTCGGCGATCCCGCTGGAGAGCCTGTCCTTTACCAAACTCGCCCGGTCGAGGGTCTCGTTGGCGAGGCCTATGGCGGCACCAACACCCTTTGCCCCTGTCTCGAGCGCCCTATCCCTCGTCTCCGTGGCTGCTTCCACCCATCGTCTCGCCTCCGATGACTCACGACCAGACTCAATTCCCAGTCGCTCGTGGAAGTCATGGACCTCGGTCGCGACATGGTTGCTCGACTGGACTACAGCCGGGGACGTTGTCGGGTGCAGCAACACCTTCGCGTTGGCCGTGCCGGCAGCCGCATTCATCCTGGCCACCACACGCTCGGTGGTTCGCGAGATGTGTTCCAGCCGGGTCTGGCGGGCAGCCCTCAGCCCGAGGCGATGTCCGTTCAGCTCCTCCGGAGCCGCGTCCAGCACCCGGTCGAGTTCGAGCACGGCGATCGCGTCCTGCAGTTGGAAGCTACGAGCCAGAACAGCGAGCCATTCCCGAACCGTGGACTCGGCTTCCCTGGCCGTCGTAGCGAGATCGCCGATCTTGGCCTGGTGTTCCATCTTCTCGGCAAGTGCGTCGAGTTGACGCAATGCGTAAGCCTGGGTCTCTGCGATCGTCGCAGGCGCGGCCTGCACCTTCGACCACGTGATTTCGTCGACTCTACCTCTCGTATCTCGGATGGTCATGGCCTCCTCGATGACGAAACCCAGCCCGATTGTGCGGGCCAGCACATTGTCCTTCTGGGCGCGCAGTATGTCGTCGACCTTCTTGTCGATTGCGGCAAGATAGTCGGTGATCTCATCCATCGTCTGTTGCATCGCAACCTGCGCCATTAGTCTTCCAGCATTGGCAAGGTTCGCCGGATTGGTCAGAAACGAGCGGGGAGCTTTAGCGAATTCGACGTATCCTTTGATCCGGCCTTTGTGCCCCTTCAGTACACCCGTACTCAGTCCCGTCTTCGAGCTTTCTCTCAGTCCGTACTTCTTGAAAAGCCGTGCCGACTCCGGGCTCAGTTTCACCCAGTGAGCGGAGTTGGCGGCGATCTCCGAACCTGCCTGCGCGACTGCGGCTCCTGCACCTAAGAAGGACTTGAGCCAGCGCGGTCCGAGGTCCTTCGACGGCAGCCCCTCCGAGACAAGGAAGTCTGAGACATCCGTCGCATTCCCGATGACCGTCAGTCCGTCACCGTCACTGATTAGTTGGATCGTGTTGTCCATCGTCCGCTCCTGAACTGGCGTCTCGCAGATGAAGGTGGTCGGGGTCAGCACCGTGATCGCCGGGCTGGCCGAGATCTGCCGATGACGGGAGACCTCGGTGCTGACCCAGACAGGACCAGGCTGCACGGGCCTTGCGTCATCGTGTCCGGACGGTGCCAGCTGTCCGGGACCCCGATTGTGGACCATTCGTCGGCGAAGTGCTCCACCTGCTTCAGCACCAGGCCGACAGCCTCCGCGCGCCTGTCCGGCGGGTAACCGCGGCGGGCCAACAGGCGCTTGATGGCGCTGCCGAGGCTGGCGCGGACCGGTTCACGGGCGATCCAGTCGGGCTTGGGTCTCTTCCGGGCCTCTGCGACGAGATCGCGGGCGATGGCCGCCAGGATCTCATCGCCCATGTGTTCCTGAGCCGTGCCGTGTTCGGCCACGGCGTCGTAGAAGGCGAGCTCGCGCCAGATCAGTGGCGGATCGAACTTCTCGCCGCGACGAGCGTTATCGACTACCTTCTTGGCCATCTCCGCCAGCCTGGCGATGAGTTCGGCACTCGTGTACTGCTGCCGCGTGTACCGGATCATCAGGTCCGGCAGGCGGTCGGAGAAGGCCGTGCGCCGGACGATGTGTGACGTGTGACCTCGCGCATCTTCTGATCAATGAGCCGCCTCAGTGCCTCTGCGGCAAGGTGCGGGGGTGTGGCTGCCCTGGAGCTTGGCGACGAGCGCGTCGTTGAGGTGGGTCAGGTCGACAATCTCCAGGCCTGCCTCGGCGGACAGATCCGATATCCCGCCGATCTCGACCAGGGACGAGGTCAGCTGGGGCAAGGTACAACTCGACATCCCGGGCGACGGGCAGGTCGCGTTCCAACGCGTCGAGCCTGGCCATGTAGGCGCGGACCCCGACGTCCCGGCGCCACGCGAGAGACATGGACCTGCTTTGTCTCGATCTTGTCGGATCGAGGTACTCCGCTCGAAGCGATTTCCCGACTGGTCGGCCACTCCAGTACCGCCGTGACGGAGGAGGACTACCGGAAGCAAACCCGCCCGGTGATCCAGACTGGAGCCGTGGCCATGGACCGGATCGATCTTCGGCGCCGGGCCGCATCTCGAGCGGTAGTCACGCACAACAAATCAGCCCAGCCTCCTCAAATTGAGTGGGCTGGGCTGACCTGGTGTTTCACCTGTCGGGGTGGCGGGATTTGAACCCACGACCTCTTCGTCCCGAACGAAGCGCGCTGCCAAGCTGCGCTACACCCCGATGTCGCCCGTGTCGCGGCGACATCGATTACTTTAGCCCACCGTCGGCCGGAGGCGAAATCCGATTCGGTTGGGTCAGGGGCGGGCTGTCAGGGTCAGGAGGGTGGCTTCCGGGGGGCAGGCGAAGCGGAGGGGGGTGTAGCGGTTGGTGCCGCAGCCTGCCGAGACGTGGAGGTGGGCGGTGTGGCCTGCGGTGGTGTGGGTGGAGAGGCCCTTCACGCGGGCCGTGTCCAGGTCGCAGTTGGTGACCAGGGCGCCGTAGAAGGGGACGCAGAGCTGGCCGCCGTGGGTGTGGCCGGCCAGGATCAGGGGGTAGCCGTCCGCCGTGAACGCGTCCAGGGCGCGCAGGTACGGGGCGTGCACGACGGCGATCGACAGGTCCGCCGCCTCGTCCGGGCCGCCGGCGACGTGCTCGTACCTGTCCCGTTTGATGTGCGGGTCGTCCAGGCCCGTGAAGGCGATCTCGTGGCCGTCGATCTTCAGCCGGCCGCGGGTGTTGGTCAGGCCCACCCAGCCCGCCGCGTCGAAGGCGTCGCGCATCGGCTCCCACGGGTTGTGGATCGCGTGGACCGCCGGGGGGTTGCCGTTCAGGCCGTGGCTGCCCTGGGCCTTCTCGAAGAGGTAGCGGGCGGGGTTGCGGAGCTTCGGGCCGTAGTAGTCGTTCGAGCCGAAGACGTAGACGCCCGGCAGCTCCAGCAGCGGCCCCAGCGCGTCCAGGACCTCCGGGACGCCGTCCGGGTCCGAGAGGTTGTCGCCCGTGTTCACGACGAAGTCCGGGCGGAGCCCCGCCAGCGACTGGAGCCAGCGCCGTTTCTTGCCCTGGCCGCTCACCATGTGGATGTCGGAGACCTGCAGCACCCGGATGTCGTGCATGCCGCGCGGCAGTACGGGTACGGTCACCCGCCGCAGCCGGAACGAGCGGACTTCGAATCCGGCGGCGTAGGCGATACCCGCCGCGCCGACCGCCGCGATGGACAGAGGTACTCCGTAGCGTGCGCGCATGCGCCCATCGTCGCAGACGCCGCAGGGCTCGGAAATCCGGGCGGGCCGGTAATCGCACCTGCCACACTTGGCCGTATGACCAGCCTCAAGTCCAAGCTGCACGACGACCTCACCGACTCCATCAGGGCGCGTGACGAGCTGCGCTCCGCCACGCTCCGGCTGACCCTGTCCGCCATCACGAAGGAGGAGGTCTCGGGCAAGACAGCCCGCGAGCTCTCCGACGAAGAGGTGCGGAAGGTGATCGCCAGGGAGGCCAAGAAGCGACGCGAGGCCGCCGACGCCTTCGCGCAGGGCGGCCGGCCCGAGCAGGCCGAGAAGGAGCGGGCCGAGGGCGTCATCCTCGACGCGTACCTGCCGCAGCAGCTCTCCGACGAGGAGCTGGGCGCCATCGTCGCGCAGGCCGTCGACGAGGCGCGGGCGGCCGGGGCCGAGGGGCCGCGGGCCATGGGCGCCGTCATGAAGATCGTCAGCCCGAAGGTCGCGGGGCGGGCCGAGGGCGGCCGCGTCGCCGGCGCCGTCAAGCGCCTTCTCGCCGGCTGAGGTCTCGCTGCTGTTTTCTCCTCCCCGGCTCGCTCCCGGCGGCCTCCTTCTCGTCTGCTGCCGGCCTGGTGCCTGAAGGCCGGGCATGACAGAGGGGCGGGCGCCTCTTCCGGCGCCC
>NZ_JTIY01000001.1:1887256-1910425 GCF_000818175.1 Streptomyces sp. AcH 505 | reverse complement strand
GGGCGCCTCTTCCGGCGCCCGCCCCTCCGCTCACGTCACATCAGCCGCTACGGCCCGTTCCCGCCGTTCCCCTGGTTTCCGCCGTCCTGGGGGCCGCCGTTGCCGCCCGTCGTGAAGCCCGGGAACCCCGGGTTCCCGTTGTCGCCCGGCTTTCCGTCGCCGCCCTGGTCGGCCCCCTGGTCGCCACCTTGGTCGCCGCCCTGGTTCGCGCCCTGGTCGTTCCCCTGGTCGCCGCCCTGGTTCCCGCCGTCGTCGCCCGGCTTCCCGTGGCCCTTGTCGGGGTCGTTCTCCTTCGGCGGGTCCGGGATGTTGATCTCGTTGAAGTTCAGCGCCGGCACGCCCTGCAGAGCGCCGCTCATCGCGTCGCGCCAGATCGGGCCCGGGGTGTCACCACCGAAGACCTTCTCGTGGTACTGCCCGCCGATGGTGATGTTCTCCATCCGCTTCTTGTGCATCGGGTCGCCGACCCACACCGCGGCCGCCATGTTCGGCGTGTAGCCCACGAACCAGGCCGCGTAACGGAAGTCCGTCGTACCGGTCTTGCCTGCGCTCGGGCGGTCGCTGAGGCCCGCCTCCGTACCCGTACCGTCCTCGACCACACCCTTCAGCAGGGCGCTGACCGTGTCGGCGGTCTTCTCGGACATCGCCCGATCGCACTTCGACTTCGGCACGGCCATCGGCTTCTTGTCCGGGCCGGTGATCGACTCGATGGCGATCGGGGTGCAGTACGTGCCCCGGCTGGCAAAGGTGGCGTACGCGCCGGCCATCGTCAGCGGTGAGACCTCCTGCGAGCCCAGGGTGATCGACGGGACCTGCTGGATCGGGTTGCCGTCGGCCCGTACGACGCCCATCTTCTTCGACAGGTCCGTCACCGGGCAGACGCCGATCTGGCTGATCAGCTGGACGTAGTAGGTGTTGACCGACTTCGCGGTCGCCTCCTTCATGCCCATCGGGCCCTTCTCGGACTCGTTCTCGTTCTCGACCGGGACGTCCTTGTCCGTCCACGGGCCGTTGCAGGTCTGCACCGGCGTCGGGTACGTCATCTTGTACGGCGCAGGGAACGTCTGCGTCGCCGGAATGCCCCGCTCCAGCGCCGCGGCCGCGACGATCGGCTTGAACGTCGATCCCGGCTGGTAACCGGCGCCGCCGCCCATGTCCTTGTCGACGGACAGGTTGATCTGGGTCTCGTTCTTCTTGAAGCCGTACGGCCTCGACTGCCCCATCGCGAGGATCTTGCCGGTGCCGGGCTGCACGATCGACAGCGCCGTCGCGACCGGGTCGGTCTTGTAGACGTGGTCCTTGATCGACGCCTGCGCCGAGTCCTGCGCCTGCGGGTCCAGCGTCGTACGGACCGTCAGACCGCCCTGGTCCCAGATCGCGGCCCGTTCCTTCGGTGTCTTGCCGAAGACCGGGTCGTTCAGGAACACCTGGCGTACGTAGTCGCAGAAGAAGCCGGCGCCCTTGACCGCGGTGATGCAGCCGTTCTTCGGCTCGGTCACATGGAGCTTGATCGGCTTGGCGATGGCCTTGTCCGCCTCGCCCTGCGAGATGTCGCCGACGGCCGCCATCCGCGCCAGCACCGTGTTACGGCGCTTGGTGGCCTCCTGCACGTCGTTGACCGGGTCGTAGCGGCTCGGCGACTGGACGATGCCGGCGAGCAGCGCCGACTCCTCCAGCGTCAGGTCCTTGGCCGACTTGGAGAAGTACCGCTGGGCGGCCGCCTCGACGCCGTAGGCCTGCTCGCCGAAGAAGGTGATGTTCAGGTAGTTCTCGAGGATCTTCTTCTTGCCCAGCTCTTCCTCGACCTGGATCGCGTACTTGAGCTCCTGGACCTTGCGGCCGAGGGTCTGCTGGGTGGCCTGCGCGACCTTCGTCGGGTCGTTGCCCGCCTCTTCGACGAAGACGTTCTTCACGTACTGCTGGGTGAGGGTCGAAGCGCCCTCGGAGACCCCGCCCTCCTGCGCGTTGCGGTTCAGCGCGCGCAGTACGCCCTTGAGGTCGACCGCGCCGTGCTCGTAGAAGCGCGAGTCCTCGATGGCGACGAGCGCCTTCTGCATGTACGGCGAGATGGCCTTCAGCGGCACCACGGTGCGGTCGCGTGAGTAGACCGTCGCGATCTTGCCGCCCTTGGCGTCCAGGATCGTGGTGCGCTGACTCAGCGGCGGCGTCTTGAGGTTGGCGGGGATCTCGTCGAACCCGTCGACGGTTCCCTTGGCGGCCAGCCCCAGCGCCCCGGCGGCAGGCAGGGCGATTCCGGCGAGCACCGCCCCTGCGAGCACGCTGACACCGAGGAACTTGGCGGCCTGCTGGGTCTTGGTCAGACCCCCGCCCGAGCGCTTCTTTGGCATGAGGGCAGCCTACGTTCTCATTCGCCGGACACGCGTCAAGGCTCTGGCCTAAGCTGTACCCAACTGTCACAGCAGTGCGGTTGTGCATCAAGACACCGGCATGAACTTCCCGTGAACCCGAATCGCGGAAAGCTCTGCCCGATTCCGCCCCATGCGTCCGCTGACGCCCGTTGTGACACAAGTGAACTGCCCGGCTATGTCTGGTTGGTCGGTTATGCCACAGGTCACTCCCCTGGGTGATCTGCCGCGCACCCATAGTCCGTTCGGGCCATGCAAGATTGGGCCCGAAGGGGGTGTTGCGCTGTGCCCCCCGGCCGTAACGTCCTCAACTGGCAGCGGTGAATATGCCGCTGCCGCCGTGGGGGAGCCTCGATTCGGGAGAGGACGGCGCCGGCATGGGCTGGGTAACCGACTGGAGTGCGCAGGCAGCTTGCCGCACTACCGATCCGGATGAACTGTTCGTTCAAGGTGCAGCGCAGAACAGAGCCAAGGCGGTGTGCACCGGGTGCCCGGTACGCACCGAATGCCTGGCCGATGCGCTGGACAATCGCGTCGAATTCGGCGTGTGGGGCGGAATGACCGAGCGGGAGCGCCGCGCTTTGCTGCGCAGGCGCCCCACCGTCACCTCGTGGCGACGGCTGCTTGAGACCGCGCGCACGGAGTACGAGCGCAGTGCGGGGATCCTGCCCGTGGGCTTGGAGGACGACGAGACGTACGCGACGTACGCAGCGGTCGGCTAGCGCCGCAGGCCGGCACAGCGGATCGGCTGACGTCGCAGGTCAGCCGTGCGCCGCAGGCCGGTCATGGGCGGGCATGGGACAGCCGCGCCGTCACAGGGTGACGGCGCGCGGTCCGACGCGCTCGCCTGCGTGCATCACCCTGCCCGCATCGGCCTGCCCGCGCCGCGTCGAACGTGTGGAATTGATGCGCGGAACCGACGCGCGCAATGGCCGTGTGCCCGTACGTGCCGCCGCATGCTCGTACGTCGATCCGTACGACGTCACGCGGACGACCCGCACGTACCTCACGTACGTACGGCTCCTACGTCGGCTGCTGGTCCCTTCCGTACCGCCACCGGCTGACTTCTGCCCTGGTCAGGGGCTTCCGCTCAGGCCGTACGGCCCGGACGGCTCGTACGCCCCGCCGCCAGCCGGTCACCGATCGTCCGCAGACCCGTGAGGTCATGGACATCGCCGGGCAGGGCGGCCACTTCGACCACGGCGACTTCCGGGTGAAGCGCCGTGAAGCGGTCGCGCGTGCGCTGTTCGCGTGCGAGAACCTGCATGCGCTCGGCATGCAGCCGCAGCAAACCGGCGGTCAGCTGTTCCACAGTTGTGACAGAGGGCGTGTCGGGATCGGGGGTCGGCGACGACGCGGATGTGCTTTTTTCGGTTGAATCGGACACGGTCTCGGAAGCTCCGGCGGCGGTCTCGGGAGAAGAACCGGCCAGAGGTGTGGCGGTGCCAGGGAGACCATTCCCGGCCTCCTGATCCACAATGCCGCCCTCTTCAAGATTTTCCGCAGCCGCCCGCGCCCGCTCGGCCGACAGCCGCGAAGCGCCGCTGCCGTGCACCCGGTTGAGGACGAGCCCGGCGAGCGGCATCCCCTCCGCGGCCAGCCGCTGGACGAAGTAGGCCGCCTCGCGCAGCGCGTCCCGCTCCGGGGCCGCGACCACCAGAAACGCCGTGCCCGGCGCCTGCAGCAGTCGGTACGTCGCGTCGGCGCGCGTCCGGAAGCCGCCGAACATCGTGTCCATCGCGGCGATGAACGTCTGCACGTCCTGGAGGAACTGGCCGCCGAGGAGTTTCCCGAGGGTGCCGGTCATCATCGACATCCCGACGTTCAGGAACTTCATCCCGGCCCGGCCGCCCATCTTCGCCGGAGCCATCAGCAGCTTGATGAACTTCCCGTCCAGGAACGAGCCGAGACGTTTCGGCGCGTCCAGGAAGTCCAGCGCGGAGCGCGACGGCGGGGTGTCGACGACGATCAGGTCCCACTCGTCGCGGGACCGCAGCTGCCCCAGCTTCTCCATCGCCATGTACTCCTGCGTGCCCGCGAAACCGGCCGACAGGGACTGGTAGAAGGGGTTCTCCAGGATGGAGCGGGCCCGCTCGCCGTCGGCGTGCGCCTCGACGATCTCGTCGAAGGTCCGCTTCATGTCGAGCATCATCGCGTGCAGTTCGCCGGGGCCCTCGACGCCCTTCACCTGCCGCGGGGTGTTGTCGAGGGAGTCGATGCCCATCGACTGCGCCAGCCTGCGGGCCGGGTCGATGGTCAGCACGACCACCTTGCGGCCCCGCTCGGCCGCCCGTACGCCGAGGGCCGCGGCCGTGGTGGTCTTGCCGACGCCGCCCGAGCCGCAGCACACGATGATGCGGGTGGCGGGGTCGTCGAGCAGCGCGTCGACTTCGAGCGGGGCAGCGGCGGAGTCGAGGTTCATGCGAAGACCTCCCCAAGTTTCCTTAGCTCCCCCGCCAGCCGGTAGAGACCCGCGAGATCCATGCCCTCGCCGATCAGGGGGAGTTCGTACGTGGGCAGCCCGAGCTTCGCCAGGACGGCCCGCTGCTCACGCTCCAGCTCGACGCGCTGCGCGTGCTCCGCCGCCTGTTCCAGCAGCGGACCCACCAGTTTCGTCGGCGCGGAGACCCCGGCGGCGGCGAGCGCCTTGGAGACCTCCTTGCGGCGGTCGCCGGCCGCGGCCTGCACCGCCGCCTCGTCCAGCAGGCGCGGCCGCACCATGTTCACGATCACGTTGCCGACCGGCAGCTCGGCGGCGCGCAGCTCGCTGATGCCGTCGGCGGTCTCCTGGACCGGCATCTCCTCCAGCTGCGTCACCAGATGGACCGCCGTCTCGCTCGACCGCAGCACCCGCATCACGGCCTGCGCCTGCTTGTGTATCGGGCCGATCTTGGCCAGCCCCGCCACCTCGTAGTTCACGTTCAGGAAGCGGGTGATGCGGCCGGTGGGTGGCGCGTCCATCACGACGTAGTCGTACGCGTACCGGCCCTGCCGGTCCCTGCGCCGTACCGCCTCGCACGCCTTGCCGGTCAGCAGGACGTCCCTGACCCCGGGCGCGATCGTCGTCGCGAAGTCGATCGCGCCGAACTTCTTGAGGGCCCGGCCCGCGCTGCCGAGCTTGTAGAACATCTGGAGATAGTCGAGGAGGGCCCGCTCTGCGTCTATGGCCAGCGCGTACACCTCACCGCCGCCCGAGGCCACGGCGATTTTGCGCTCCTCGTACGGAAGGGCTTCCGTCTCGAAGAGCTGGGCGATGCCCTGTCTTCCCTCGACCTCGACGAGGAGAGTGCGTTTGCCCTCGGTCGCGAGGGCAAGCGCGAGGGCGGCGGCGACCGTCGTCTTACCGGTACCACCCTTGCCGCTGACGACCTGGAGCCTGCTCACGTATTCGAGCCTAACCAGTCAGGTCGTGGGCTACGCACGAGGCCGCCACACGGTTACGGCTACAGTCGCCCTCATGACCAAGTGGGAATACGCGACCGTGCCCCTTCTCGTGCACGCGACCAAGCAGATTCTGGACACCTGGGGCGAGGACGGCTGGGAGCTCGTCCAGGTCGTTCCCGGGCCGAACAACCCCGAGCAGCTGGTGGCCTACCTGAAGCGGGAGAAGTCGGCATGAGCGTGTCCGCCGCGGCCGGGGGCGCCCTGGGGGCCGTCGAGTCGTCCATCGCGAAGCTCGGACTGAGCCTGCCGGCGGTCGTACCGCCATTGGCGTCGTACCAGCCCGCCGTGCAGACCGGTCTGTACGTGTACACGTCCGGCCAGCTGCCGATGGTGGACGGCAAGCTTCCGGTCACCGGCAAGGTCGGCGCCGAAGTCACCGCCGACGAGGCCAAGGAACTCGCCCGCACCTGCGCGCTGAACGCGCTGGCGGCCGTGAAGTCCGTCACCGGCGACCTGGACCGCATCGCGCGCGTCGTGAAGGTCGTGGGGTACGTGGCGTCGGCGGCCGACTTCACGGGCCAGCCGGCCGTCGTGAACGGCGCGAGCGAGCTGCTGGGGCAGGTCCTCGGCGACAAGGGCGTGCACGCGCGCAGCGCGGTGGGCGTGGCGGTGCTGCCGCTGGACGCGCCGGTCGAGGTCGAGATCCTGGTCGAGCTGACCGAGGCCTGAGGCCTGACTGGAGCTTGAGCAGCGCTATGGGGTGAGGGTGTGGGACGCGGTACGTCACTGATGAGGCGCGTGCCACACCCTCTCGAACATCCGCACATCAGCGCATAGCATCCGGCCATGCCCAATGGTCAGTGGTACCCGCCCGAATGGCCGGACCGGATCCGCGCCCTCGCCGCCGGCGAACTCACGCCGGTGACACCGCGCAGGGCCGCGACCGTGATGCTGGTACGCGACGATCCGGGCGCCGAAGGTACTGGCGGTCTCGCCGTCCATATGCTGCGCCGCCAGGCGTCCATGGCGTTCGCCGCGGGCGCGTACGTCTATCCGGGTGGCGGGGTCGACCCCAGGGACGCCCCAGGCCCGGACGACCGGCCCGTCGGCTGGGCGGGGCCCGGCCGGGACGTCTGGGCACGGCGGCTCGGTGTCGACGCCGCCTCGGCGCAGGCCGTCGTGTGCGCCGCTGTCCGTGAGACGTACGAGGAGGCCGGCGTCCTGCTCGCGGGGGAGAGCCCCACGACCGTCGTCACCGACACCACGGGTGACGACTGGGAGGCGGACCGCGCGGCGCTGGTCGAGCGGAAGCTGTCCTTCGCCGAGTTCCTGCACCGGCGGAAGCTGGTGCTGCGCAGCGACCTGCTCGGCGCGTGGGCCCGCTGGATCACCCCGGAGTTCGAACCGCGCCGCTACGACACGTGGTTCTTCGTGGCCACCCTGCCGGCGGGCCAGCGCACCAGGAACGCGTCGACCGAGGCCGACCGTACGGTGTGGATCGCACCGGCCGACGCGCTCGACGCGTACGAGAAGGGCGAGCTGCTGATGATGCCGCCGACCGTCTCGACCCTGCGGCAGCTCGGCCGCAGCGCGACGGCCGCGGAGGCGCTGGCGGCGGCGGAGACGTGCGACATGACGCCCGTGCTGGCCAAGGCGCGGCTGGAGGGCGACGAGCTGGTGCTGAGCTGGCCGGGCCACGACGAGTTCACCAAACGGGTCGGACCGGCGGGTCCGGGCGGTGGCGCGGGCGCGGGTTCGGACGGGGGCCCCGGTGCGGATCCGGGCGGTCCCGCCGGCGTTGACGCCGACGTCGACGCCGGACACAGCGAGGGGGAGTCCCGATGACCGAGGCCGCAGCTCTTCCCGGTCAGCCGCGCGGCGGCGTGCTGTCCGGCCCCGCCACGGCGCGCGCGGTCAACGTACTCGCGCCCAACGCCTCGCCGATGACGCTCGACGGCACCAACACCTGGATCGTCGCCGAACCGGACTCCGACCTCGCTGTCGTCATCGACCCGGGCCCCTTGGACGACCTGCATCTCAAGGCGGTCATGACGGCGGTGGAGCGGGTGGGCAAGCGGGTCGGGCTGACCCTCCTCACCCATGGCCACCCGGACCACGCGGAGGGCGCCGCGCGCTTCGCCGAGCTGACCCGTACCGGCGTACGGGCCCTGGACCCGGCGCTGCGGCTCGGGGACGAGGGCCTGGCAGCCGGGGACGTGATCACCACCGGCGGCCTTGAGCTACGGGTCGTACCGGCGCCCGGCCACACCGCTGACTCGCTCTGCTTCCATCTGCCCGCCGACCGGGCGGTACTGACCGGCGACACCGTCCTTGGGCGCGGTACGACGCTGGTGGCGCACCCGGACGGCCGGCTCGGTGACTACCTCGACTCGCTGCGCCGGCTGCGCTCGCTCACGGTCGACGACGGCGTCGACACCGTCCTGCCGGGGCACGGCCCGGTGCTGGACGACGCGCGGGGCGCGATCGAGTTCTATCTCGCCCACCGGGCGAACCGTCTCGCGCAGGTCGAGACGGCCGTCGAGAACGGCCACCGGACAGCGGCCGACGTGGTCGCCCACGTGTACGCGGGCGTCGACAGGTCACTGTGGCCGGCGGCCGAGCTTTCGGTCCGGGCGCAACTGGCCTACCTGCGGGAACACGGCCTGATCGACGTGCCCGACGACTACTGAGATGTCGACGGCCACTGCGGCGTCAGGGCGAGCGACGTCAGCGGTGTCAGCGACGTCAGCGCGAGCGCTTCGCGAGGCGTTCCACGTCCAGCAGGATCACCGCGCGGGCCTCAAGCCGCAGCCAGCCGCGCTGTGCGAAGTCGGCGAGCGCCTTGTTGACCGTCTCGCGTGAGGCGCCGACCAGCTGGGCCAGCTCTTCCTGCGTCAGGTCGTGCACGACGTGGATGCCCTCCTCGGACTGCACACCGAAGCGGCGCGACAGGTCCAGGAGCGCCCTGGCCACCCGGCCGGGGACGTCCGAGAAGACGAGGTCGGACATCTGGTCGTTCGTCTTGCGCAGCCGGCGCGCCACGGCGCGCAGCAGGGCCGTCGCGACCTCGGGGCGGGCGTTCAGCCAGGGCTGGAGGTCGCCGTGGCCGAGACCGAGGAGCTTGACCTCGGTGAGGGCCGTCGCCGTGGCCGTACGCGGGCCGGGGTCGAAGAGCGACAGCTCGCCGATCAGCTCGCCGGGGCCGAGGACCGCCAGCATGTTCTCGCGGCCGTCGGGGGAGGTGCGGTGCAGCTTGACCTTGCCCTCCGTCACCACGTACAGGCGGTCGCCGGGGTCGCCTTCGTGGAACAGCGCGTCGCCGCGGGCGAGCGTCGTCTCACCCATCGAGGCGCGCAGCTCCGAAGCCTGCTCGTCATCGAGCGCCGCGAAGAGCGGGGCACGCCGCAGAACGTCGTCCACGAGTTCTCTCCTATCGACCTGCTCTTGAAATGCTCAGAATGCTCAGGGATCCATGGTCAGGAAACCGTGGTCCCCATGATGCCGTAGGTACTGGTGATGTCGTACGGACTGCGCCTTTACTCGCTGCCCGGCACCACCTCTCCGATTACGCGCGGTGAAACCGTGCGATCAGTCACAAGTTTGACGCACAGGAGTGTCCCAGCGTGCCCGGGGGGCCGATTCGGGTGGTGATCTCCCATGGCCCGGGCGGATGTCAGTGTCGGGCTTTACGCTGGCCGGGTGTCGAAATCGCCCATGACAGCGCAGGCCAAGGGGGCTGGAAGAGTGTCAGCGGAGCCTAATTCCGCTGTGGGCGAACAGCCCTCGGCGAAAGCGAAAAAAGCCGCAAAAGGTCCAACGAAGAAAGCGGCCAAGGCAGCCACCAAGCAGACGAAGCCCGAGTCGGCCAAGCGGACAGCGGCGAAACCCGAACCCGCGAAGCCCGCATCCGCCAAGCCCGCGTCCAAGCCGGAGTCGCGGCTGGCGATGACCCGCAGGGCCCGGCGGATCAACCGTGAGCTGGCCGAGGTGTATCCCTACGCCCATCCGGAGTTGGACTTCCGCAGTCCGTTCGAGCTCCTGGTCGCCACGGTGCTGTCCGCGCAGACCACCGACCTGCGGGTCAATCAGACGACGCCCGCGCTGTTCGCCGCGTATCCGACCCCGGAGGACATGGCGGCGGCGGTCCCGGAGGAGCTGGAGCAGGTCATCCGGCCGACGGGCTTCTTCCGCGCCAAGGCCAAGTCGCTGATCGGGCTGTCCACAGCCCTGCGCGACCGGTTCGACGGCGAGGTGCCCGGTCGTCTCGCGGATCTGGTGACGCTGCCCGGCGTGGGCCGCAAGACGGCCAATGTGGTGCTGGGCAATGCCTTCGGCGTCCCCGGGCTCACGGTCGACACCCACTTCGGGCGGCTCGTCCGCCGCTGGAAGTGGACCGAGCAGGAGGATCCGGAGAAGGTCGAGGCGGAGATCGCGGAGATCTTCCCGAAGAGCGAGTGGACGATGCTCTCGCACCGGATCATCTTCCACGGCCGCCGGGTCTGCCATTCCCGTAAGCCCGCCTGCGGCGCCTGCCCGATCGCGCACCTGTGCCCCTCGTACGGCGAGGGCGAGACCGATCCGGAGAAGGCCAAGAAGCTGCTCAAGTACGAGCTGGGCGGCCAGCCGGGCCAGCGGCTCAACCCGCCGGCGGACTACCCGGGGGCACCGGCCCCGCCGCTCGGCGGCGTGACCCCCGGCGCGGCGTAAGGCGAATCCGATTGAGCGCAGAAGATTGAGCACAGAAGGGAGCAGCGCCGTATCAGCACACGCAAGGATGGCGCAGGACCCGACCGGAACGATCCGGCGGACAGCAGGCGTTGTACGACGGGGGTGCCGATGACGCACGCTGAAGAGATCGTTCAAGAGGGTCACCAAGTGGGCTATCCGGAGCAGTACGCCGACCCGGCGAGAGCCGCCGATGTCGCCGATACGGCCAGTGCCGCCGATGTCGCCGTCGCGACCGACGGGCTGCCCGACTGGCTCCGCCCGGTCGAGCGCGCCGCGCGCACGATGGGGGCGGAGCAGCTCAGCCGTTTCCTGCCGCCGAAGAGCGGCGACGGGCGGCAGTCCGCCGTGCTCATCCTCTTCGGGGAGGGCGAGCGCGGTCCCGAGCTGCTGCTGATGGAGCGGGCCGGCAATCTGCGCTCGCATCCGGGGCAGCCGGCGTTCCCCGGCGGTTCTCTCGACCCGGAGGACGGCGACCCGGCCACCACGGGACCGCTGCGGGCGGCCCTGCGCGAGGCCGAGGAGGAGACCGGGCTCGACCCGTCGGGCGTCCAGGTCTTCGGTGTGCTGCCCAAGCTCTACATTCCGGTGAGCAGTTTCGTCGTCACGCCCGTACTGGGCTGGTGGCGCACCCCGACCCCGGTCGACGCGGTCGACCTGGGCGAGACCGCGCGGGTCTTCACCGTCCCCGTGGCGGATCTCACCGACCCGGCCAACCGCGCGACCGCCGTGCACCCCAGCGGGCACAGCGGCCCCGCGTTCCTGGTCGAGTCCGCGATGGTCTGGGGCTTCACCGCGGGCGTGATCGACCGGATTCTCCACTTCGCGGGCTGGGAGCGCCCGTGGGACCAGGACCGGCAGGTCCCACTCGATTGGCGCGCATGACAGGCTGGCCCAGCTGACCCCACCCCCGCGGCAGTCGCCCCATCGGGGCGGTGGGGGCGACCGGAGACGAATCTGCGAGGCTATTGACGGTGAACGTGCTGGACATCCTGCTGCTGCTCGCCGCCGTGTGGTTCGCGATCGTCGGCTACCGCCAGGGCTTCGTCGTCGGCATCCTGTCGGTGGTCGGTTTCCTCGGCGGCGGTCTCGTCGCCGTCTATCTGCTCCCCGTGGTCTGGGACCAGATCACGCAGGACGCCGAAGTCTCCACGACGGCCGCCGTCGTGGCCGTCGTGATCGTGATCGTCTGCGCCTCCGTCGGCCAGGCGTTCACCACCCACCTCGGCAACCGGCTGCGCCGCTTCATCACCTGGTCACCGGCGCGCGCCCTGGACGCGACGGGCGGCGCGCTGGTCAACGTGCTCGCCATGCTGCTGGTGGCGTGGCTGATCGGCTCGGCCCTCGCCGGTACGTCCCTGCCGACGCTGGGCAAGGAGGTCCGTAGCTCCAAGGTGCTCCTGGGCGTCTCCCGGGTGATGCCCAATCAGGCGTCGACGTGGTTCACCGACTTCTCGTCCGTCCTCGCCCAGAACGGCTTCCCGCAGGTCTTCAGCCCGTTCGCGAACGAGCCGATCAACCAGGTCGAGCCGCCGGACCCGGCGCTCGCCGGCAGCCCGGTCGCCGCGCGTGCCCAGCGCTCGATCGTCAAGGTCGTCGGCACGGCGTCCGGCTGCGGCAAGGTGCTCGAAGGCTCGGGCTTCGTCTTCGCCGACCGCAGGGTGATGACCAACGCGCACGTGGTCGGCGGCGTGGACGAGCCCACCGTCCAGATCGGCGGCCAGGGCCGGCTGTACGACGCGAAGGTCGTCCTGTACGACTGGCAGCGCGACATCGCCGTACTCGACGTGCCGGGCCTGGACGTGACCCCGCTCAAGTTCAGCGACAAGGACGCGAGCAGCGGCGACAGCGCGATCGTCGCCGGCTTCCCGGAGAACGGCGGCTACGACGTACGCTCGGCGCGCGTCCGCGGCCGTATCGACGCCAACGGCCCGGACATCTACCACCGCGGCACGGTACGGCGCGACGTGTACTCGCTCTTCGCGACCGTCCGGCAGGGAAACTCCGGCGGCCCGCTGCTCACGCCTGACGGCAAGGTGTACGGCGTGATCTTCGCCAGGTCACTGGACGACGCGCAGACCGGTTACGCCCTCACGGCGGACGAGATCCGCCCGGACATCACGCTCGGGCGCAACGCCAACCAAGAGGTCGACACCCAGGACTGCGCGCTGTAAGGGCGTAAGGGTCAGCTCCGCTGGTGGCGCAGCCGGGCGGAGACCCAGCGCGCCCTGCGGCGGAGGATGAGGGAAATACCGAGCCTGGGATCATGGCCCCCGACGTGCGGGGCACCCCCCTGGTGGGTGATCGGCACTGCTGCCGAGCGGCGGTTGCGTGGTGAATCACCGTAGTCGTGCGTCCAGCCCATACACCGACGTGTGCCCGTGGCCCATGGTCGGTAATCGCGCGGAACGCGGCCAATTGGCCTATGCGCGCGGCAATTGGCTGTTCGTAGGACGGGTGTTCGCACGGCCGGTCGCGGTGGCCTCGACGGGGTTGCTGACGGGGCGTCGGCAGGGTTGCGGGCGGGAGTGCCCACGGGCTGCCGACCGCGGTGCCCGGCGAGTGCCGACCGTGGTGCCGGCGGGGTGCCGACCGTGGTGCCGGCGGAGTGCGGGCCGTGGTGTTGCCGGGGCTCCGGCGGGGCGGTCAGCGGTCCGGTTCGGGGTCCTTGAGCCAGTTGATCAGCTCCGTCGAGAACGCCACCGGGTCCTCCTCGTGCGGGAAGTGCCCGAGCCCCTCGAAGAGGCGCCAGCGGTACGGCGCCTCGACGTACTCGGCCGAGCCCGCCGTACTGCGCGTGCGTACCGCCGGGTCGAGCGCCCCGTGCAGCTGGAGCGTCGGCACCCGTACCGGCCGCTTCATCCGCCGGTTGAACTGGATGCCGTCAGGACGCGCCAGCGACCGCACCATCCAGCGGTACGGCTCGACCGAGCAGTGCGCGGTCGACGGGATCGTCATCGCCCGCCGGTAGACCTCGATCGCCTTGTCGTCGGGCAGCCCGGGACCCGTCCAGTCCCGGATCAGCTCACCGACCAGCGCCGCGTTGTCCGCGACGAGCTGACGCTCCGGCAGCCACGGCCGCTGGAAGCCCCAGATGTACGAGCCCGCGCGGCTCTGCGCCACGTCGGAGAGCATCGAGCTGCGCCAGCGGCGCGGGTGCGGCATCGAGGACACCACGAGGCGGCGCACCAGCTTGGGCCGCATCACCGCGGCCGTCCAGGCGAGATATCCGCCCAGGTCATGGCCGACGAGCGCGGCGTCAGGCTCACCCAGCGAGCGGATCACGCCGGTGATGTCGAGCGCCAGGTTCGCCGGGTCGTACCCCCGGGGCGTACGGTCGCTGCCGCCGACACCCCGGAGGTCCATGGCCACGGCGCGGTAGCCGGCGTCCGCGAGGGCGGGGAGCTGGTGGCGCCAGGTCCACCAGAACTGGGGGAAGCCGTGCAGCAGCAGCACCAGCGGTCCGTCGCCCATCTCGGCGATGTGGAAGCGGGCACCGTTGGCCGCCACGTCGCGATGGGTCCAGGGGCCGTCGAGGCGTACCGCGGAGGCAACCGTCGCACCAGAGCCTGTAACAGGGGCGGTCATGCAGACGAGCGTGCCACAGTCTTGCCGCTCTCCAGAGCCTCACGGGGGTGCGGCTTCGCGTTCTGCAGAACGGCGGCCGTCTCCTTGGCGGAGGTGATGGTCTTCTCGGGCGGCTTGATCTTCTTGAACTTCAGCATGGCGAGGCCGCCGAGCACTCCGGCCAGCAGCAGAAACGCGCCGCCCACGATCAGGAACGACCAGGCCAGGCCCAGGCCGAGGTTGTGGATCCCGTACGCGGCGGCGAAGCTCAGCACGGGGAGCGAGAACAGGGCGAACACAGCTGCGATACCGCCCGCGGCCCCGCCCATCACGCCGCGTTTGACGTCCTGGCGCAGCTCGGCCTTGGCGAGGGCGATCTCGTCGTGCATCAGTTCGGACATCTCGGCGGTCGCGCCGGCGACCAGCTGACCGAGGCTACGGTCGGCACTGACGGCTGGGACGGCGGTGCCGGTCAATACCGCATCGGCAACATGCTTGCCGGGGTCGCTCATCGGTGACTCCCTTTTCTGGTACTTCTCGTCTTTCGATCCGTTGTCAGATCATGCCGGACTGCGGCCGTCACCGCGCGCTGCCCCCGCGTGTCAGACCGAGCCGTGCTGCTCCGGTACCCCGAAATGTCCTGCTCATGGATGGGTACGCGAAGAGGCGCCCAGCGGATGTGCCGGGCGCCCCTTGTCGCCGCTCGTTTCTACGGGCCGCCCTCGCGGCCCGTTTCTACGACTTGCTCAGTCCTCGCTGGTGGCGCCCGGGAGCTGGCTCTGGATCAGTTCCATGACGGACGAGTCGGTGAGCGTGGTGACATCGCCCAGCGCGCGGTTCTCCGCGACGTCCCGCAGGAGCCGGCGCATGATCTTGCCGGAGCGGGTCTTGGGCAGCTCCTGGACCGGCAGGATCCGCTTGGGCTTGGCGATCGGGCCGAGGACCGTGCCCACGTGGTTACGCAGTTCGGCGACGAGCCCGTCGTCCACGGACGCCGTGCCGCGCAGGATGACGAACGCGACGATGGCCTGGCCCGTCGTCTCGTCGTTGGCGCCGACCACGGCCGCCTCGGCGATCTTCGGGTGCGAGACGAGCGCGGACTCGACCTCGGTGGTGGAGATGTTGTGACCCGAGATCAGCATCACGTCGTCCACCCGGCCGAGCAGCCAGATGTCGCCGTCGTCGTCCTTCTTGGCGCCGTCACCGGCGAAGTACTTGCCCTCGAAACGCGACCAGTACGTGTCGAGGAACCGCTGGTCGTCGCCCCAGATCGTGCGGAGCATCGACGGCCACGGCTCGGTCAGGACGAGATAACCACCGCCGCCGTCCGGGACCTCGTTCGCCTCGTCGTCCACGACCGTGGCGGAGATGCCCGGCAGCGCGCGCTGCGCCGAGCCCGGCTTGGTGTGCGTGACGCCGGGGAGCGGGGAGATCATCATGGCGCCGGTCTCGGTCTGCCACCACGTGTCCACGATCGGGGCCTTGCCGCCGCCGATGTTCTGCCGGTACCAGATCCAGGCCTCGGGGTTGATCGGCTCGCCGACCGAGCCGAGGACCCGCAGGGACGACAGGTCGAACTTGGCGGGGATGTCGTCGCCCCACTTCATGAACGTACGGATCGCGGTGGGCGCCGCGTAGAGGATCGTGACGCCGTACTTCTGGACGATCTCCCAGAACCGGCCCTGGTGCGGGGTGTCGGGGGTGCCCTCGTACATGACCTGCGTCGCGCCGTTGGCCAGCGGCCCGTACACGATGTACGAGTGGCCGGTCACCCAGCCGACGTCGGCCGTGCACCAGTAGACGTCGGTCTCCGGCTTGAGGTCGAAGACCGCGTGGTGCGTGTAGGCGGCCTGGGTGAGATAGCCGCCGGAGGTGTGCAGGATGCCCTTGGGCTTACCCGTCGTACCCGACGTGTAGAGGATGAACAGCGGGTGTTCGGCGTCCACCGGCTCCGGGGTGTGCTCGGCGGACTGGCGGGCGACGATGTCGTGCCACCAGACGTCCCGGCTGTCGTCGAAGGCGGTGTCCTGGCCCGTACGCCGGACGACCAGCACATGCTCGACCTGCGGACAGCGCGCAACGGCGTCGTCGATCGCGGGCTTGAGCGAGGTCGGCTTGCCGCGGCGGAAGCCGCCGTCGGCGGTGATGACCAGTTTGGCGTCGGCGTCCTGGATACGGGAGGCGACGGCGTCGGCGGAGAAGCCGCCGAAGACCACGGAGTGCGGGGCGCCGATCCGGGCGCAGGCCAGCATGGAGATGACGGCCTCGGGGATCATCGGCAGGTAGACGGCGACGCGGTCGCCCTTGCGCACTCCGAGCTCGACGAGCGCGTTCGCCGCCCTGGACACCTCGTCCTTGAGCTCGGCGTAGGTGATGGTGCGGCTGTCGCCCGGCTCGCCCTCGAAGTTGATGGCGATCCGGTCGCCGTGGCCCGCCTCCACGTGGCGGTCGACGCAGTTGTACGCGACGTTGAGCTCACCGTCGGCGAACCACTTGGCGAACGGCGGGTTCGACCAGTCCAGCGTCTCGGTGGGCTCGGTGGCCCAGGTGAGCCGCCTCGCCTGCTCGGCCCAGAAGCCGAGCCTGTCCGCCGCTGCCTGCTCGTAGGCCGCCGCAGTCACGTTCGCGTGCGCGGCGAGCTCGGCGGGCGGCGCGAACCGTCGCTCTTCTTTGAGCAGGTTGGCCAGGCTTTCATTGCTCACAGCAGCTCCCATTCCCAGGGCGTCCTTTTGTATCCCGATTGTCCCTGGTCTAGCTCATCAGGCGGATGCCCGGGTGACAAGGGCCTGAAAAGGAATTGGTTTAGACCTATGAGATGACCGGCTGAAACCTATCGCGCTCGGGCGACAAGGACGAGGGCGGCCTCCTCCTGAGCCGGACCGACGTCGGACCGGAGTCCAACCGCAGCCGGAGGAGAGAGGGGGCCGCCCATACTCACGGCGGGAACGGGGGAGCGGTTCAGGCGTTCACCTCGGCCCGTACGGTCGGGGCGACCCGGTTGAACACCTCCTCGCCGCCGACGGGTCCGCTGCCGGAGCCGTCTCCCGCTGTGTTGCCGTCCGCCAGCAAGTAGGCCTGCGCCTCGCCGACGTGGAAGTACATCCCGTGCAGCTCCAGCTTGCCTTCGGCGAGGCGGCGGGCGACCGCCTCATGGGCCCGCAGATGGTCCAACTGCTGGACCACGTTGGTGAGACAGAGCTGCTCGACCGCGTCGGCCGGCAGCCGGCCGGAGATCCTGGCCCAGGAGTGGTGCCTGCTGCGCATCCGCTCCAGGCTGGGCATCCCGTGGCGCAGCCAGCGCCGCAGCGGCGACGGGGGCGCGGAGTTGGGCGCTCCGCCCGTCCCGTCCGCCTCTTCGTCGGGGCTCTGCAGCAGGGCCTGCATCGCACCGCAGCCGGAGTGTCCGCAGACGGTGATGGACTCGACGTGCAGCACGTCGATCGCGTACTCGATGGCGGCGGCCACCGAGTCGTCCCCGCCCTCGGTGCCGGGCAGGGGCACCAGATTGCCGACGTTGCGCACGGTGAAGAGATCGCCGGGGCCGCTGGAGGTGATCATGCTGGTCACGAGCCGCGAGTCGGCGCAGGTGAGGAAGAGCTGGGAGGGCCGCTGGCCCTCGCGCGCCAGCCGCGCCAGCTCGTCCCGTACCAGCGGGGCGGTGTTGCGCTGGAAGGAGCTGAGCCCCTCGGCCAGCCGGAGACTGTTGCCGGTCGCCCGGAGCAGCGGGGCCATGACGATGGGCGCCGGGGGCTCGGCGTCGGGGTCCGGCGGCACGGTGGTGGGCCGTCCGGCGGTCGGCTGTCCGGCGGTCGCCAGCCCCGGCGCTGGCTGTTCGGCGGCCAGTTGCTCGCCGCAGTGGTGGTTGCGCCACGGTGTCCAGGGACGGCAGCAGGCGTGCGCGGCGCCCGAGGCGCCCGAGGCGGGCTCGGCGATCCGGCCGCCGGCCGGGCCGGTGAACTCGGCCTTGCCGCCGTGGGCGATGTGCGAGGTCTGCCAGTCGTGCAGGGCCTCGTACGCCGCGTGGTCCATGAAGAAGCCGTCCAACTCGACGACGCAGTCGGCGTGCTGCGGCACCTGATGCAGGACCCGGCTGAGCCTGGGCACCGCGAGGAACGTCAACTGGCCCCGGGCGCGTACCCGGTGGACCCCGTCCCGCTCCTCGACCGAGACGCGCGTCCTGGCCAGCCGGCGCAGCGCCACGGCCACCGCGACCGCGCCGCCGATCAACACCCCTTGCAGGACGCCGAACAGGATGACCGAGGCTACCGTCGCCACGTACACCAGGAACTCGCGGTGCTTGTGGACGTTGCGGATATGGGCGTACGACACCATCTGGATGCCGACCATCATCACCAGCGCGGCGAGGGCGGCGAGCGGGATCCACTCCAGCGCCGAGACGAGCAGTCCGGCGGCGACCAGCACCCATACCCCGTGCAGCACGGTGGAGGCGCGGCTGGTCGCGCCCGCCCGTACGTTGGCGGAGCTGCGCACCGCGCCGCCCGAGACGGCGAGCCCGCCCAGGATGCCGCTGAGCGCGTTGGTGACGCCCTGCGCCCGCAGCTCGCGGTCGAGGTCGGCGCGCGGCGTACGCGGTGAGCACGCGCGCGGTGAGCCCTGCTCCTCGCCCGAACCGCGCCGTTCGGCCGCCAGCTTGTCGACGGCGACGGCGGAGAGCAGCGATTCGAGGCTGGCCACGAGCGTCATCGTCAGGACGGCGGTGATCAGTCCCAGGACCGGCCCCCGGGGAACTTCCGGCAGTACGTGGGCGCTCCAGGACGGCAGGTCGACGCGGGCGATGCCGGGGGCGGCGACGGCTGCGACCGCGGTGGCGACGACGACACAGGCGAGCGCGGCGGGCACCCGGCGCAGCAGCTGTCCGACCCGGCCGGGGATCCGTGGCCAGCCGATCAGTACGGCGAGGGCGAGCGCGCCGATGAGCGGTTCCGCGAAGCCGACCCGGGTCAACTGCTCGGGCAGTGCGAGGACGTTGTCGAGGGCGGAGCTCTGCGGGGAGCCGCCGAGGACGACATGGAGCTGGGCGAGCGCGATGGCGACGCCGATGCCGGCGAGGGTGCCGTGCACGATGGCGGGACTGACGGCCAGCGCGGAGCGCGCGGCCTTCAGGGAGCCGAGCGCGATCTGGAGAAGACCGGCGCCGATGGTGATCGCGCAGGTCGTACGCCAGCCGTACTGATGGATCATCCCGGCGGTGACGACGGTCAGCCCCGCCGAAGGACCGCTCACCAGGAGCGGTGAGCCGCCGAGCAGTCCGGCGACGATGCCGCCGAGCCCCGCGGACAGCAGCGCGGCCCCCAGCGGGGCGCCCATGGCGACGGCGAGGCCGAGGGACATCGGGATGGCGAGCAAGAACACGGTGATGGACGCGGACACATCCGCGCCCGCGATACGGAATCGGCGGCGACGGCCTCCGGGGCCGTCACCCGACCCGGGCGGTGTCGGTGGGGTGGGGGACGTGCGAGTGGGGACGCAGGCAGACATGTTCCCGTCTCCTCCGGGGCGGCGCGGTCGCGGAAAGTTGGGTCGCGGCCGTGAGTCACGGCGTGCAGCGGCGGGATGCGCAATTTCTACTCTCGGTAAATGGATCGTAATGGAGGGTAAAGACTTTGGCATGACTTTCGAGGCAAATGGGGCAATCATTCACCCGGAGTGGTGATTAGTAATTTTGTACGGCTTGTCGTTTCTTTGCCTCTTCGACCCCGGTGCGATGTTGACGGCGCTCGGCGCCGTGCCGGCAAACCGCCGCTCGGCACTTCGGTAGGTAAATCTGAAGGAAGAGGGTGGGCGGATGCTGGCCGCCAGAAAAGGAATCGCTTTCGGCGCCGCTGTCATGGCGCTCTCGGTGAGTCTCGCCGGCTGTTCCGGGCTCGGTGCCCCGAAGGCCGGGAAGTCGACGGGAACGGACACGGAGAAGGGCGCCCCCGGCGCGAAGAAGGCCCCCGCGGCGCCCAAGCGCCCCGTACAGCTCATCGGTGACGGCTCGACCGCCTTCACCGGCGTCCAGCCGAATCTGCCCCGGGCGCAGCGGCTGAGGCCCGGCCAGAAGCCGCCGCAGTTCGTGGTGTTCTCGTGGGACGGCGCGGGCGAGGACGGTCAGAAGCTCTTCTCCCACTTCCGCAAGGTGGGCAAGGAATACGGCGCGAACATGACGTACTTCCTGAGCGGTGTCTATCTGCTGCCCAAGGACAAGGCGCTCCAGTACGACCCGCCGCACCATCTGCGGGGCAGTTCCGACATCGGCTTCAACGACACCGAGGGAATCACGAACACGCTGCGGGAGGTGCGCGGCGCCTGGCAGGACGGAAACGAGATCGGCACCCACTTCAACGGCCATTTCTGCGGCCCCAACGGCGGGGTCGGCACCTGGACCGTCGAGGAGTGGAAGAGCGAGATCAGTCAGGCCAAGTCCTTCGTGAAGAGCTGGAAGACCAATTCGGCCCTCCCGGGCGAGGCCCCGCTGCCCTTCGACTACGACAAGGAACTCGTCGGCGGTCGCGCGCCCTGTCTCGAAGGGCAGAAGAACCTTCTGCCGGCGGCGCGCGACATGGGCTTCCGCTACGACTCCAGCGGCACCGGCACACAGGTCTGGCCCAGCAAGCTCGACGGCCTGTGGAACATGCCGCTCCAGGCGGTCCCGGTGCCGGGACGCGCCTTCGAGACCCTGTCGATGGACTACAACTTCATGTTCAACCAGTCCAAGACGGTCAACGGCGACCCCGCCAAGCACGCCTACTGGGGCGACCAGATGCGCGACGGCCTGATCAAGGCGTTCGACCGGGCGTATCTGGGCAACCGCGCCCCGCTGATCATCGGCAACCACTTCGAGTCCTGGAACGGCGGCACGTACATGCGCGCCGTCGAGGAGACGATCAGGACGGTCTGCGGTCAGAAGGACGTGCGGTGCGTGTCCTTCCGGCAGTTGGCCGACTGGCTGGACGCGCAGGACCCGGCGACGCTGGACAAGCTCCAGGCTCTCGCCGTCGGGCAGACCCCCAAGGCCGGCTGGGAGTCGTATCTGACAGCCGGCGCCCCGGCGTCGCGGACCAGCTGATCAGTTCATCCGCCGGTTCCCGCTGATCCGTTGTCGGGATGATCAGCCGATCTGAGCCACGGCCGGTGTCTCGCCGAGGACGAACGAGGGGTCGACCTGGGCCGCCAGGTCGATCCCCGTCTTCGCGTTGCCCCAGCTCTCCGCGTTCCGCAGATGGAAGTGAACCATCTGGCGGGTGTACCGCTCCCAGTCGCGCTGCTCATGACTGTCCTCGGCCGCGTCCTGGAGGGCCTGCAGCGCGAGCCGGTTGTCCGCCTCAAGCAGCTCGAAGCGGGCCGGGCGGCCCTTCTCCATCGACCTGACCCAGTCGGAGTGGCCCACGGCGACCAGCAGGTCGTCGCCGACCTCCGTACGCAGGAAGTCCAGGTCGTCCTGGCCCTGCACCTTGTTGCCCACGACCTTCAGCGCGATGCCGAAGTCCCGTGCGTATTCCTTGTACTGGCGGTAGACGGAGATGCCCTTCAGGGTCGGCTCGGCCACCAGGAACGTCATGTCGAACCGGGTGAACATGCCGGAGGCGAACGAGTCGGAGCCCGCCGTCATGTCGACCACGACATATTCGTCGGGGCCGTCCACCAGGTGGTTGAGGCACAGTTCGACCGCCCCGACCTTGGAGTGGTAGCAGGACACCCCGAGATCCGACTCGGTGAAGGGCCCCGTGGTCATCAGCCGGATCTCGCCGTCGTCGAGCTGGACGGGCCGGGCGCAGGCCTCGTACACCGGATTGTCCTCGTCGACCCGGAGCAGCCGCGATCCCTCGCCCGGCGGTGTCGTCTTGATCATCGCTTCGGCCGATGCGATCCGCGGATTGCTGCCGCGCAGATAGTCCTTGATCAGGGGCAGATGCGCGCCCATGGCGGGCAGCGCGGCTGCGGCGGCCTCGTCCAGGCCGAGCGCGGCCCCCAGATGCTGGTTGATGTCGGCGTCCACCGCTAGTACGGGAGCCTCGTTGGCGGTCAGATGACGGATGAAGAGCGAGGACAGCGTCGTCTTGCCGCTGCCGCCCTTCCCCACGAAAGCGATCTTCATGTTCACGTAGGGTAGTCGCTTCGTCGCTTCGCGTGGTCGACTTCCGTGAAGAAGACCACTCCAACGTGGGCCGCCGGTGCCGGGCGCGTAGCCTCGCTACCTATGAGTACGACAGCCTCAGACGCCTCCTCCGCCCCTCGGCGGGAGGATCCCCTGGCCGCGCTGGCCTCTCTGCCGGGCGTGCCCGGCGCGGTGGATTCGGTCCGCAACGCCGTCGACCGCGTCTACGGACACCGGGTGATGCGACGCCGCAGCAACGAGGTGACCTCGGAGGCGGCGCTGCGTGCGGCCCGCGGCTCGGCCGCGCTGTCGGGCGCCGACTGGGCGCTCGAAGAGGTGCGCAGGCGCACGGACTTCGGGGCGGAGGCGCAGGCCCGTACGGTCGGTGCCGCGCTGCGGCTGACCGCCGAGTCCGGCCAGCTGCTGTCCATCTGGCGCCAGTCCCCGGTGCGGGTGCTGGCCAGACTCCATCTCGTCGCCGCCGGCAAGGCCGGCGTCGACGACGGGACGGTCGGCCGGCCGAGGCTCGCGGGCGAGCCCGTCGTCGAGGCGCCGGGCACCGACATCAACGGGCCGCTGATGGAGGCACCGTTGCCCGGTGCGGCCGAGGTGGCGGGCCGGCTGGACGGCCTCGCCCAGCTGGTGATCGCCGGAAGTGAGGCGCCGGCGCTGGTGACGGCGGCGATCGTGCACGGCGAGCTGCTGGCGCTGCGCCCCTTCGGGTCGTACAACGGCCTGGTGGCGCGGGCGGCCGAGCGCATCGTGCTGATCGGCAGCGGGCTGGACCCCAAGTCCATCTGTCCGGCGGAGGCCGGACATGCCGAGCTGGGGCGCGCGGCCTACGCGGCGGCGTTCGAGGCGTATGTCTCGGCCACTCCGGACGGCATGGCCGCGTGGATCGCGCACTGCGGGCGCGCGGTCGAGCTGGGGGTCAGGGAGTCGACGGCCGTCTGCGAGGCGCTTCAGCGCGGGGCGGCCTGACGCGCAGCGGCCTGGGCTGGAAGCGGCGGCGGCGCCTGGACGGCGCCG
>NZ_JTIY01000001.1:1882954-1887123 GCF_000818175.1 Streptomyces sp. AcH 505 | reverse complement strand
CCTGGAACAGGTCGCTGCGGCCGGTGCCGCCATTATTGGCGACGCTGAAGCTCGTGCCGCCGCCGGCGAGCGCGAAGCCGGCGATGGTGTGCGGCGACAGAAAATAATCCGCGCCCACCGCCGCGACGGCGACGAGTGCCGGGCGCGGCGGCATGGAGAAGCCGGGCAGCCGCTGCTTCAGCCGTACCGGACGGTTGAAGACAAGAACGGGCCAGTCGCGGGTGGTCGCCTCACGCCGCAGCGCACGGTCGGGGTTGACCGCGTACGGGTGGCCGACCGATTCGAGCATGGGTACGTCGGTGATGGAGTCGCTGTACGCGTAACAGCGCGCCAGGTCGTACCCCTCGGACGCGGCGAGGGCCCGGACCGCCTCGGCCTTCGTCGGCCCGTACGCGTAGTACTCCACCTCCCCGGTGAAGCAGCCGTCCGCGCCGACGGCCATCCGCGTCGCCACGACCCGGTCCGCGCCGAGGAGTTCGCCGATGGGCTCGACGACCTCCGCGCCCGAGGTGGAGATGATCACGACGTCGCGACCCGCTGTGTGGTGCTCCTCGATGAGGGAGGCGGCCTCGTCGTAGATGATCGGGTCGATCAGGTCGTGCAGGGTCTCGGCGACGATCTCTTTCACCTGCTGGACGTTCCAGCCTTTGCACAGCGCCGAGAGGTACTGGCGCATGCGTTCCATCTGATCGTGATCAGCGCCTCCGGCGAGGAAGACGAACTGCGCGTAAGCCGTCCGCAGTACGGCGCGGCGGTTGATCAGACCGCCTTGGTAGAACGACTTGCTGAAGGTCAAGGTCGATGACTTCGCAATGACCGTCTTGTCCAGGTCGAAGAAGGCTGCTGTACGCGGCAAGGAGTGGTTTTCCACGAGCCGAGCATAGGCGCCCACCATTCGGCGTAAGGTCTGGCGTGTGGGTTTGCTTGAGAAGCCTCTCGGGTACACCATGGAAGTCACGGATCGTTCGCGACCGTGTCTAACCCGGTCCGACTCCTCCCCCCCCCGAGTCGGCCGTGGGGACGACCCCCGCTCTCCCCCCCGGCGGGGGTCGTCGCATGTCCGGACCCATTTCCTTCTCTTGGATCTGGCTGTCCCCTCTCTTCGTCTCGTCTCTCCGTCGCGCTGCCGGTGTGTCTGTCCAGTACTACACGTCACGCTCCGTGATGGCTGCGCTGCTCTGCGGAAGTCACCGGTATGAGCTAGCGGGATATTCACATTCGTCGAGTTGTCCACAGTTTTCCAGCAAGATCCACACGATTTTCCGTTGCCCGGCACGGTGATTGCGACCGCGAAAGTGCGCGGTTAGCCGGAATCACCGATACCGGATCTGTCCGGGACCGCTTCGAGAAGCACTCGCGGATCCCGGTTCGACGGAGAAAAAGGGGGCGGAGAGCGTGGCTGGATCCATGACATCCGATCGGTCCCAGGTCGCGGAAGGCCGCAGGGCGGGGCCGCTGATCGTCACCGAGGACGTGGCGTTGCTCGACGATCTGCTGCGGCTGTGCGCCGCGGCCGGCGCCGAGCCGCAGGTGCACCACTCGGTCCCGGAGCGGAAGGGCAGCTGGGAGGAAGCGCCGATGGTCCTCGTCGGGGACGACGCGGCGGCGCGGTGCCGGGGGGCCACCCGCAGGCGCGGGGTGATGCTCGTCGGCCGCGATCAGGACGACCCCGACGTGTGGCGGCGTGCCGTGGAGATCGGCGCGGACTGCGTGCTGCGGCTGCCCGACGCGGAGAGCTGGCTCGTCGACCGGATCGCGGACGCCGCCGAGGGCGTGGGCAGACAGGCGCTGACCGTCGGGGTGATCGGCGGCAGGGGCGGTGCCGGCGCCTCGACCCTGGCCTGCGCGCTGGCCGTCACCGCTGCCCGTTCCGGGCGGCGCACCATGCTCGTGGACGGTGATCCGCTGGGCGGCGGGCTCGATGTGCTGCTCGGCGGGGAGCAGGCCGAGGGTAGACGGTGGCCGGACTTCGCGGCGTCCAAGGGGCGCGTGGCCGGCGGCGCGCTGGAGGAGTCGCTGCCCCGGCTCCACGATCTGCGCGTGCTCAGCTGGGACAGGGGCGACAGCGTGGTGATCCGCCCCGAGGCCATGCGGTCGGTGCTCGCCGCGGCCCGCCGGGGCGGCGGCGTCGTAGTGGTCGACCTGCCGCGCCGGGTGGACGAGGCGGTGGCGGAGGCGCTGGCCCAGCTCGATGTCGGGCTGTTGGTGGTGCCCGGTGAACTGCGCGCCGTCGCGGCTGCCGGCCGGGTGGCCTCGATGGTCGGCATGGTCCTCCAGGACCTGCGGGCCGTGGTCCGGGGGCCGTACGCCACCGGTCTCGACGAGCGGTGGATCGCCGACGCCCTGCGGCTGCCGCTCGCGGGCGAACTGCCCCTTGAACCGGGCCTGTCGCAGGCGCAGGACAACGGATCCCCGCCCGGGTCGCGGGCGCGCGGACCCCTGGCCGGCTTCTGTACGGCCTTCTGGGAGCGGGCACTTGCCGGGGACGGGAGCGTGACGTCATGACGGTCGAGCGCGTGGCCGCCGGGCGCGGCCCGGCCGACGGCGGGCTGCTGGACGCCGTACGGCAGCGGCTCGCGGAAAGCGGGGCCGACCCGACACCGGCGAGGGTGGCGGCCGCGCTGCGGGCGCAGGGGCGGCTCCTCGGGGACGCGGAAGTGCTGGGAGTGGCGGAGGAGTTGCGCTGCGAACTGGTCGGCACGGGCCCACTTGAGCCACTGCTCGCCGATCCCTCGGTCACGGATGTGCTGGTCTGCGCGCCCGACCGGGTGTGGGTGGACCGCGGCGGCGGTCTCGAACTGACAGCGGTGACGTTCGCCGACACCGCCGCCGTACGCAGGCTGGCGCAGCGGCTGGCGGCCGTGGCGGGCCGCCGGCTGGACGACGCCAGGCCGTGGGTCGATGCCCGGTTGCCGGACGGCACCCGGATGCACGCGGTGCTGCCGCCCGTCGCGGTCGGCTCGGCGTACCTGTCGCTGCGGGTGGTGCGGCCCAAGGCGTTCTCGGTGGCCGAACTCGCCGCGGCGGGGACGGTGCCGCCGGGCGGGGAGCGGGTGCTGCGGGCGCTGATCAGGGCCAGGCTGTCGTTCCTGATCAGCGGTGGCACGGGTTCCGGCAAGACCACGCTGCTGTCGACGCTGCTCGGTCTGGTGGGCGAGCGGGAGCGGATCGTACTCGCCGAGGACTCGGCGGAGTTGCGGCCCGACCATCCGCATGTGGTGCGGCTGGAATCGCGGCCGGCGAATCAGGAGGGCGCCGGCGAGGTGACCTTGCGGGATCTCGTCAGGCAGGCGCTGCGGATGCGGCCCGACCGGCTGGTCGTCGGCGAGGTGCGGGGCGGCGAAGTCACCGAGTTGCTGGCTGCTTTGAACACGGGGCATGAGGGCGGTTGCGGGACTGTCCACGCGAACACGGCGGCCGATGTACCGGCGCGTCTTGAGGCCCTCGGGACTGCGGCCGGGCTCGACCGGGCCGCGCTGCACAGCCAGTTGGCGGCGGCGCTGTCGGTGGTCGTCCATCTCGTACGGGACAGGACCGGGCGGCGGCGGATCGCCGAGGTACATGTCCTGGAGCGCGACGCGGCGGGACTGGTCGTGCCGGTTCCCGCGCTGCGCTGGGGCGCCTCAGGGTTCGTGTACGAGCGGGGCTGGCCGCAGCTGTCGACGCTGCTCGGGGGTGCGCTGTGACGGCGGTGTCCCTGTCGGCTTCGGCGTATGCCGCCGCGCTGTGCGCGGGCACGGCGACCTGGCTCTTCGCGGGGCGGAGCCGGGCGCTGCGCAGGGCGAAGCTGCTGCTGGCGGACGTGGCTGCGACCGGTGGCGGCGAGGCGGTGGACGGGCGGCGGGCGCCGTCGTGGGAGCGGTGGCCGGGGCAACTGAGGCTGTGGGCCCGGGGGATCGGAGGGGAGTGGCTGTGTCTGCCGGTGGGACTCGTGCTGGCCGTGCTGGGGGCGTCGGTGCTGCCGGTGGTCGCCTGCGCGGGCGCGGTGCCGTTGGTGCGGCGCTGGCTGCGGGCCAGGGAGCGGCGTACGGCGCGGGAACGGCGTGCGGACGGCGTCGTGGAGCTGTGCGGCGCGGCTGCGGGCGAGTTGAGGGCCGGTCAGCAGCCCGCACAGGCGCTGCTGGCGGCAGCGGGGCCCACCGGTGGTCTGGGTGGCGCGGAGGCCGCCG
>NZ_JTIY01000001.1:1881013-1882929 GCF_000818175.1 Streptomyces sp. AcH 505 | reverse complement strand
CGTGGACGGCGGGGCCGGGCTCGCCGCAGGACTCGACCGGCTGGAAGGCGCGTTGCGCGCCGAGCGGGCCCAGCGGGACGAACTTCGCGCCGAGTTGGCCGGTGCCTGGTCGACGGTGGTTCTGCTGGCGCTCCTGCCGATGGTGGGCCTGGCGATGGGCTGGGCGCTGGGCGCCGACCCGCTGCGGGTCCTGCTGCATACCCCGGCAGGCCTGGCGTGCCTGGCTGGTGGCGCCGCGTTGGAGGGCGTGGGGCTGTGGTGGGCGGCCCGGATCGTCCGGGCGGGGGAGGCGTCATGACCGGATCGCTCGTCCACAGCCTGTGGGTCGCGGTGTCCGTGCTGGCGGCGCTCGGTTCGCTGGCCTCTGCCGTGGCTGCCGGGCACAGGGCGCGGAAGGTGCGCCGACGCGGCGTCGAGCTGCTGTCGGTGGAACCGGTACGGCAGGTGCGGTCGCGGACGACGGCGGTTGCGACGGAGTGGATCCGGCGCTGGGGGCCACCGCTGGCGGCGCTCGCCACCGGCTGGGTGCTGCTCGGGGGAGTGGCGGGCTGCGCTGTGGGACTGGCGTGCGCCTACGGCGTGCGGCGCTGGCTGCGCACCAGGAAACGGGACGACAGCCGCCTGGACGAGCGAACGGTACGTCAACTGCCGCTGGCCGCAGACCTGCTGGCCGCGTGCGTCGCGGCCGGCGCCGGGCCGAGGGAGGCGGCCGAGGCGGTGGGGGAGTCGCTCGGCGGACCGGTCGGCGACCGGCTCGCCAGGACGGCGGCCGAGGTCCGGCTCGGCGGTGAACCGGCCGAAGCGTGGGGGAGGTTCGGCGAGATACCGGGTGCCGCAGGTCTCGCCCGCTGTCTGGAGCGGGCAGGGGCCAGCGGGGCGCCGGCCGCCGAACAGGTGTCGCGGCTCGCGGCGGGCCTGCGGGCGGAGCGGGCGCGTCGGGCGACCGCCCGGGCCCATCGGGCACAGGTGCTGATCACCGCGCCGGTCGGGCTGTGCTTCTTGCCGGCCTTTCTGACGGTGGGCGTGGCGCCCGTGGTCATCGGCCTGGCGAGCGGACTGCTCGGCGGCGGCTGACGGACAGCGGATCAACGGCAGATCAACGCGTGAAAACGCATGAAACGCAGGAAACAGAGCTGAGCGAAACGGGAGGCCGAAATGTGGACGCGTATGCGAAAAGGATGGCTGCGTCGGATTCGGCGCGGCACGGAATCGGGTGACGCGGGAATGACGACATCGGAATACGCGATGGGCACGATCGCCGCCTGCGCTTTCGCCGCGGTGCTGTACAAAGTGGTCACGAGTGGACCCGTGTCACAGGCGCTTCAGTCGGTGATCGGCAAGGCCCTCAATGTCCAGGTCTGATGCGGCGGTGCGCGTCGCCGATCGGGACGACCGCGGATATGTCACGGCGGAAGCGGCCGTGGCGGTGCCGGCGCTGGTGGTGTTCGCCATGGCGCTCGTCTGGGCGCTGACAGCGGCGGCGGCACAGATCCAGTGCGTGGACGCCGCGCGGGCGGGGGCACGGGCCGTCGCCAGGTCCGAACCACGGGAAGCGGCGCTGGACGCGGCCCGCTCGGCCGCGCCCCAGGGCGCCGAGGTCACCCTCGGCCGGTCCGGCGATCTGTGGCGGGTGCGGGTGGCGGCTCCGACGCCGGGCCCGGGGGCGCTGGCCTTGACCCTCACGGCCGAGGCCGCAGCCTCGGCGGAGGACACCCAGAACGCCCAGGACGCCCCGTACACCCAGCACACCGGGGAGAGGGGCGCCTCATGATCCGTGACGGTGACGGCGAACGGGGTGGTGACCAGGGGGCGGCGACGGTCTGGGTGGCGATGGCGGCGGCCACGATATGCGCCGTGTTCGCCGTGGTGCTCGCACTGGGCCAGGCGGTCGCTGCCCGCCACCGCGCGGGCGCCGC
>NZ_JTIY01000001.1:1864464-1880398 GCF_000818175.1 Streptomyces sp. AcH 505 | reverse complement strand
TCGCCGCCGCCGACCGTGCCCTGTCGGGCCCGGTGGCGGCCTGCGCCAGGGCGGTCGAGGTGGCGGCGGCCCAGCGGGCGGAGGTCACGAGCTGCGTGGTGAGCGGGGAGATCGCGGACGTGACGGCGAGGGCGCGACTGGGCCCCTACGCCCCCACGGTCAGGTCGCGGGCGGGCCCACCGGCTGTGTCGCCGCCTCCGGCGAGGTCGTCGGTCCTGGGAGGGCCCCGGCCGCCGCCAGGGCGTCAGGGGCGCCTCTGAGCAGCTCGGTCAGCAGTCGTACGGCGCCGCGCTTGTGCAGCGGATCGTTGCCGTTGCCGCACTTGGGCGACTGGATGCACGAGGGGCAGCCCGCGTCGCACTCGCAGGACGCGATCGCCTCGCGGGTGGCGGTGAGCCATTCCCTGGCCGTCTGGAAGGCCCGCTCGGCGAAGCCGGCGCCGCCGGGCTGGCCGTCGTACACGAAGACCGTCGGCAGCAAGGTGTCCGGGTGCAGCGGCACGGACACGCCGCCGATGTCCCAGCGGTCGCAGGTGGCGAAGAGCGGCAGCATCCCGATGGAGGCGTGTTCGGCGGCGTGCAGGGCGCCGCCCAGCTGCTCGGGGTTGACGCGGGCCGCGTCCAGTTGGTCCTCGGTGACGGTCCACCACACGGCGCGGGTGCGCAGGGTGCGCGGCGGCAGGTCGAGCTTGGTCTCGCCGAGCACCTCGCCGGTGATGAGTCTGCGGCGCAGAAAGGAGACGACCTGGTTGGTGACCTCGACGGACCCGTAGCAGAGGCGTCCGTCGCCCCACGGAATCTCGGTGTCCGTCTCGAGCACGGAAATGGCGGTGGTGTCCCGGGCAGTCGTCGAGTACGGCGGGTCGGCCTCCTCGACGAGCGCGACCGAGTCGGCCAGATCCAGCCGTTTCACCAGATACGAACGGCCCTGGTGGAGGTGGACCGCGCCGTCGTGGACGGCCGTGTGGGAGGCGGCCTCGTCGACCGTGCCCAGCAGCCGGCCCGTCGCCGCCTCGACGATCTGGACCGGGCTGCCGCCCTCCCCCCGGATGTCGGCCAGGTCGGCGGCCCGCTCCCTGCGGGTCCAGTACCAGCCCGCCGCGCGCTTGCGCAGCAGTCCTGCGGTGACCAGCTGGGGGAGCAGGTCCGGTGTCGCGGGGCCGAACAGCGCGAGGTCGTCCTCCGTGAGCGGCAGCTCGGCGGCGGCCGCGCACAGGTGCGGGGCGAGGACGTACGGGTTGTCCGGGTCCAGGACGGTCGACTCGACGGGCTGCTGGAACAGCGCCTCGGGGTGGTGGACGAGGAACGTGTCCAGCGGGTCGTCACGGGCGATCAGGATCGCCAGCGCGCCCTGCCCGGAGCGCCCCGCCCGGCCCGCCTGCTGCCACAGGGAGGCCCGGGTGCCGGGATAGCCCGCGATGAGGACGGCGTCCAGGCCGGAGACGTCGATGCCCAGCTCCAGGGCGGTGGTGGCGGCAAGTCCGAGCAGTTCGCCGGAGTGCAGGGCGCGCTCCAGGGCGCGGCGTTCCTCGGGGAGGTAGCCGCCCCGGTAGGCGGCCACCCGGCGCGACAGCGAGTGGTCCACCGCCGCCAGCCGTTCCTGGGCGATGAGGGCGATCAGTTCGGCGGCGCGCCGGGAGCGTACGAAGGCGACCGAACGGACGCCCTGGACGGTCAGGTCGGTGAGCAGGTCGGCGGTCTCGGCCGTGGCCGTACGGCGTACGGGCGCGCCCTTCTCGCCGTGCAGTTCGGTGAGCGGGGGCTCCCAGAGCGCGAAGACGAGCTCGCCGCGGGGTGACGCGTCGTCGGCGACCTCGGTGACGGGCAGTCCGGTGAGCCTGCCGGCCGCCAGGGCGGGCTCGGCGGCGGTGGCCGACGCCAGCAGGAAGACCGGGTCGGCGCCGTAGCGGGCGCAGACGCGGCGCAGCCGGCGCAGCACCTGCGCCACGTGCGAGCCGAACACGCCCCGGTAGGTGTGGCACTCGTCGATGACGACATAGCGCAGCGAGCGCAGGAAGGAGGCCCAGCGGGGGTGGGACGGGAGTATCCCCCGGTGCAGCATGTCGGGATTGGTCAGGACGTAGTTCGCGTACTGCCTGACCCATTCGCGCTCTTCCACCGGCGTGTCGCCGTCGTAGACGGACGGCCGTACGGCGTTGCCGAGCGGCCCGGCGAGATCCTTGACGCCGCGCCGCTGGTCGGCGGCGAGCGCCTTCGTCGGCGCCAGGTAGAGCGCGGTCGTGCCCCGGCCGTTCGGCGCCTCCGAGCCGTCCAGGAGGGTGCTGAGCACGGGCGCGAGGTACGCCAGCGACTTGCCCGAGGCGGTGCCGGTGGCGATGACGACGGATTCGCCGTCCAGGGCGTGCTCGGCGGCCTCGGCCTGGTGGGCCCACGGGTGTTCGATTCCGGCCTGCTGGATGGCGCTGATCACTTCCGCGCGGATGCGATCGGGCCAGACGGCATGACGACCCGCACGTGGGGGCAGGTGCTCCGTATGGGTGATGCGCGCAGCCCGGCCCGCCCCCGCGGTGAGCCGGTCGAGGACCATACTCGGGGAGGGGCGGTTGTCCCCGCTCGCGGGGAGTCGACTGGGGCGGTGATTCCTGGCCATCGGCATCGAGTGTGTCACTGGCATGACGGACAATGGCCCCAAGGCGTCGTGCGTGGCCGCTGGTAAGTGATTGAATGCCATCGCGGCTGGCGATACGTCCCCTGGCTCCGTCGGGGAGACCCGAGGGGCGACCGCTCGATAGCAAGGTGCTGGAGGATCCGTGGACCTGTCCCTGTCGACTCGCAATGTGTCCGGCCCTGGTGGCGACCGTACGGTCGTCGAGGTCGGTGGCGAGATTGATGTGTATACCGCGCCAAAGCTGCGCGAGCAGTTGGTCGAGTTGGTGAACGACGGCAGCTACCACCTGGTGGTCGACATGGAAGGCGTGGACTTCCTGGACTCGACCGGGCTCGGCGTGCTCGTGGGTGGCCTGAAGCGTGTGCGTGCCCATGAGGGCTCGCTGCGTCTGGTCTGCAACCAGGAGCGCATTCTCAAGATCTTCCGGATCACGGGTCTCACCAAGGTGTTCCCGATCCACACCACGGTCGACGAGGCCGTGGCCGCCACCGACTGAGGTCGGTGCCGGCCATTCGGTCCGGAGGATGACGGCAGGAGACCCGGGCGTTCCGCCCGGGTGTCTGCCGCCTTTGAGAGTGGTTGAGAGTGCACGCTCGTACGTTCGAGGGGGATCGCATGGCCACCGTTGAACTCCGCTTCAGCGCCCAGCCCGAGCATGTCAGGACGGCCCGTCTGGTGGCGGCCGCCGTGGCGCGCAGGGCCGGGGTCGACGAAGCAGTGTTGGACGAGGTCAGACTCGCGGTCGGTGAGGCATGCAGCCGGGCGGTCGGGCTGCATCGCAGTCATGGCATCACCGCCCCGGTGAGAGTCGTGCTGACCGAGGAGGAGAAGACCTTCTCCATCGAGGTCGGCGACGAGGTGCCGGGATCCGGCAGCGGAGCGTCCGGCGTGCCCGGCGCCCGTAACGGAGTGCCGTCGGGCGATCTCTTCGAGACCGACGCCGAGGGCGAGGACGAGATGGGGCTCGCGGTCATCAGCGGGCTCGTCGACGATGTCGAGGTCACCTCGGGCGACGACGGCGGCGTGATCAGAATGAGCTGGCCGACCACTCCGGCCATTACGCTCCCCTGATTGATCCAATTCTTGGAAAGGCCCTGCCTGAGCAGGGCCTTTCTTGTTTTTGTAGATCGTCGAACGCGTTTATCCCATTACCCTTAGCCCGACTGTTTTCGGCCTCAAGGTCAATTAAAATGTAAGCACTCTGTTTTGATCGTCTCCGGCTCCCTACAATCCGTCCATCTTGAGCGCTGAGCGTCAAGGAGGACGAATGGCGGGGCACTTCCAACCACAACTGTCCGACCACCCCACATCTCTCGCTGCCGCGGTACTCACCGACGGCAACCGGCTGATCGTGATCGTCGTCGCTGTCGTCGCACTGGCGGCGCTGTTCCTGGCCGCACTGCTGGTGCGGCAGGTCCTGGCGGCCGACGAGGGCACCGAATCCATGAAGAAGATCGCGGCCGCCGTCCAGGAAGGCGCGAATGCCTATCTGGCACGGCAGTTGCGCACCCTCGGCATCTTCGCCGTCGTGGTGTTCTTCCTGTTGTTGCTGTTGCCGGCCGACGACTGGTCACAACGCGCGGGCCGTTCGCTGTTCTTCCTGGTGGGTGCGGGTTTCTCGGCGGCCACCGGATATATGGGCATGCGGCTTGCCGTACGCAGCAATGTACGGGTGGCGGCGGCCGCCCGTGAGGCGACTCCGGGAGAAGGCGAGCCGGAAAAGGATCTGACGGCCGTCTCGCACAAGGCCATGAAGATCGCATTCCGTACCGGCGGTGTGGTCGGCATGTTCACGGTGGGCCTCGGCCTGCTCGGCGCCTCCTGCGTGGTGCTCGTCTACGCGGCCGACGCCCCCAAGGTCCTGGAGGGGTTCGGCCTCGGCGCCGCGCTGATCGCGATGTTCATGCGTGTCGGCGGCGGCATCTTCACCAAGGCGGCGGACGTCGGCGCCGACCTCGTCGGCAAGGTCGAACAGGGCATCCCCGAGGACGACCCGCGCAACGCGGCGACCATCGCCGACAACGTGGGCGACAACGTCGGGGACTGCGCAGGCATGGCGGCCGACCTCTTCGAGTCGTACGCAGTAACCCTCGTCGCCGCCCTCATCCTGGGCAAGGCGGCCTTCGGTGACTTCGGTCTCGCCTTCCCGCTGATCGTCCCCGCGATCGGCGTGATCACCGCGATGGTCGGCATCTTCGCCGTCGCCCCGCGCCCCTCCGACCGCAGCGGCATGAGCGCCATCAACCGCGGCTTCTTCATCTCCGCCGTGATCTCGCTCGTCCTGGTGGCCGTCGCCGTCTTCGTCTATCTGCCGTCCTCCTACGCGGACCTGGACGGCGTCAGCGCGAAGGAGATCCTCGGCCACGGCGGCGATCCGCGGATCCTCGCCCTGGTCGCCGTCGCCATCGGGATCGTGCTCGCCGCGCTGATCCAGCAGCTGACCGGCTACTTCACCGAGACCACCCGGCGCCCCGTCAGGGACATCGGCAAGTCCTCGCTGACGGGCGCCGCGACCGTCGTCCTCGCAGGCATCGCCATCGGCCTGGAGTCCGCCGTCTACACGGCCCTGCTGATCGGTCTCGCGGTGTACGGGGCGTTCCTGCTCGGCGGTACGTCGATCATGCTCGCGCTGTTCGCCGTGGCCCTCGCCGGCACCGGACTGCTCACCACCGTCGGCGTGATCATCGCCATGGACACCTTCGGTCCCGTCGCCGACAACGCCCAGGGCATCGCCGAAATGTCGGGCGACGTGCAGGGCGCGGGCGCGCAGGTGCTCACCGACCTCGACGCGGTCGGCAACACCACCAAGGCCATCACCAAGGGCATCGCCATCGCCACCGCCGTACTCGCGGCGGCGGCGCTCTTCGGCTCGTACCGGGACGCCATCGCCACCGCCGTCTCCGACGTGGGAGCCAGAGCGGGTGAGATGACTCTCAGTATGGACATCTCCCAGCCCAACAACCTGGTGGGGCTGATCCTCGGCGCCGCTGTCGTCTTCCTCTTCTCCGGGCTCGCCATCAACGCCGTTTCGCGGTCGGCCGGTTCGGTCGTCTACGAGGTGCGACGGCAGTTCCGTGAACACCCCGGGATCATGGATTACAGCGAACAGCCCGAATACGGACGCGTCGTCGACATCTGTACCAAGGACGCGCTGCGCGAACTGACCACGCCGGGGCTGCTCGCCGTCCTCACCCCGATCGCCGTGGGCTTCTCGCTCGGCATCGGGGCGCTCGGCTCGTTCCTCGCCGGTGCGATCGGCACCGGCACGCTGATGGCCGTCTTCCTCGCCAACTCCGGCGGTGCCTGGGACAACGCCAAGAAGCTGGTCGAGGACGGCAACTTCGGCGGCAAGGGCAGCGACGCCCACGCCGCGACCGTCATCGGCGACACGGTCGGCGACCCGTTCAAGGACACGGCGGGACCCGCCATCAACCCGCTGCTCAAGGTGATGAACCTGGTGGCGCTGCTCATCGCCCCCGCTGTCGTGCAGTTCAGCTACGGGGACGACGCGAACGCGTGGATCCGGGCGCTGATCGCGGTGATCGCCATCGTCGTGATCGTCGCCGCTGTGTACGTCTCCAAGCGGCGCTCGGTGACGGTGGACGACGCGGGCGACGGCAGCGGCGGTAGCACGACCGCAGGCCCGGCCGGCGCGGCCACGGCTGCGCAGGACTCGGCGGTGACGACGACGTAACGGCTGGTCAGGGGAGCCAAAGAGCGGGCGGAACTGGCGAATTGACGCCGGATTCGCCCGCTCTGGGCGTGCGGCGGCGCAGATGGCGTGAGTTGTCTCTCTCCTGGTGCAAATGGCTTCAATAGCCTATCGATCGGACGTTCGGTGCGCGATGGCCGCCCGCCCGGCGTGTATGTTCCGGGGCCGAGAGCCTTGGAAGGGAACCAATCCGGTGAACAAGAAGCTCGTATCCGCGCTGTCCGGCGGTGCGGTACTGCTCATGTCGCTGTCCGGTTGCAGCGACGACGACAGCGACAACAAGGTGAACGACTGGGCCAAGCAGGTCTGCGACCAGGTCCAGCCGCAGCGGAAGAAGATCGAGGCCGCGGACGCGTCCATCCAGCAGGCGACGTCGGGCAACATCAAGCCGGCCGATGTGCAGAAGACCGACTCGGCCGCCTTCGGGGCCAAGGCCGAGGCCTTCAAGGCGCAGGCCGCAGCCCTGCAGAAGGCGGGCCCGCCGCCCGGGGGCGACGACCAGAAGAAGACCCAGCAGGCGGCGGTCGCCGAACTCAACGCCACATCGGGGGCGTACACCGCGCTCCAGAAGCAGGTCGACGCGCTCGACACCAAGGACCAGGCGAAGTTCGCCGACGGTCTCAAGGACGTCGGTGAGCAGCTGCAGAAGGTCAGCCAGGGCAGCGACCAGGCGCTGCGCAAGCTGCAGTCGGGCGATGTGGGCAAGGCCATGGCCAAGCAGCCCAGCTGCCAGCTGGAGCCGTCGGCCCAGGCGTCCCCCTCGCCGTCCGCCTGAGCCGACCTGACGCGCCCCGCCCGGACACCGCCGGGCGGGGGCGGGCGCAGGCGCGATGTCAGTGGCACCGGTCACAATGGCCAGGTGAGCACGAACAGCCTTCCCACGCCCGACGGCCCTCCGGCCGCCCCCGGCCTGCCGACGCCCGACCACTCGTCCCGGCTGCGTACGGCCCTGCTCGCCGCGGGGTTCACCGTCGACGGCCTGCTCGACGTGCTGGGCGCCGCCGCTTACGCGGCGCTGGCGCGCAGCGAGACCGTGCCCGCGCTGCGCGCCACCCGCGGCGATTCGCCGCTGGAGACGCTCGTGCGGCTCTTTCTGCTCCAGCTCCCCGTGCCGGCCGCGCGGGCGGAAGCGGCGCTCCCGCTGGCCGAGGCGCTCGCCGACGCCTGGGTCGTACGCGACGAGGCGGCGGACGGGGCAGGGGCGGGGCAGATCCGCGCCACGGTGGACGTGCGGCCCTACGGCGGCCCCGAGGGTCAGGACTGGTTCATCGTCTCGGACCTCGGCCTGTCCGTCGGCGGGGCCGGCGGCGCGAGCGGCCATCACGAAGGGGTCGTGCTCGGCGTCGGCGGCGCCTCCACGACGCTCGCCGGGCTCACCGTACGGACCCCCGTCGGCTCGGCGCTCGACCTCGGCGCCGGATCCGGGATCCAGGCCCTGCATGCCGCCCAGCACGCCACCCGGGTCACGGCCACCGATCTGAACCCCAGGGCGCTCGCCTTCACCCGCCTCACGCTGGCGCTGTCCGGGGCGCCCGAGGCCGAGCTGCGCGCGGGCTCGCTCTTCGAACCGGTCGCAGGCGAGACGTACGACCTGATCGTCTCCAACCCGCCGTTCGTCATCTCGCCCGGCGCCCGGCTCACCTACCGCGACGGCGGGATGGGCGGTGACGACCTGTGCCGCACGCTCGTCCAGCAGGCGGGGGAGCGGCTCAACGACGGCGGCTTCGCCCAGTTCCTCGCCAATTGGCAGCATGTGGAGGGCGAGGAGTGGCAGGACCGGCTGCGCTCCTGGGTGCCGCGCGGCTGCGACGCCTGGATCGTGCAGCGCGAGGTGCAGGACCCGACGCAGTACGCGGAGCTGTGGCTGCGGGACAGCGGCGACCACCGCACGGACCCCGCCGACTACGCGGCGCGGTACGAGGCCTGGCTCGACGAGTTCGAGGCGCGCAGGACGACGGGGATCGGCTTCGGCTGGATCACCCTGCGGAAGTCGGGCGCCGCCCGGCCGTCGGTCGTCGTCGAGGAATGGCCGCATTCGGTGGAGCAGCCGCTCGGCGAGACCGTGCGGGCGCATTTCGAGCGGCAGGACTACCTGCGCACCCATGACGACGCGGCGCTGCTCACCGGTCACTTCCTGCTGGCGCCCGAGGTCGTCCAGGAACAGGTCGGGCTGCCGGGCGCCGAGGACCCGGAGCATGTGGTGCTCCGTCAGCACCGCGGCATGCGGCGGGCGACCGAGGTCGACACGGTCGGCGCCGGCTTCGCCGGGGTCTGCGACGGGACGCTGAGCGCCGGCCGGATCCTGGACGCGATCGCGCAGCTCGTCGGGGAGGATCCGGTGCTGCTCCGCGACCGCACGCCGCAGTCGATCCGGCTGCTGGTCGAGGAGGGCTTCCTGACGCCGACCACCCCGCCCGCCCAGGGCGGACCGGACGGACCTGCCGCGGAAGCAGCCGGGTGAAGCCGTGTGTGGCGTTCACCCGCAGTTCGTGTCCGTGACGTCCCGAGGTGCCAGCCTCGGCCTTCTGCCGGTTCGGCAGGGGCTCAGGCAGCACGACGGGACGGCGAGGTACGGACATGGAGAGCGGCCCGGCGGTCTTCGCGGGTGCGGTGTTCGCGCTGTTCGGCGCCGCGCTGCTGCTGTGGACGGGAGCGCGCGTCCTGCACCGCGCGCCGGTGGCCCACGGGGTGCGGCCTGCGACGTCCATCACGCTCGCGACACTCTCGGGCGTGGTCTTTCTCGCTCTCGGCGTGTGGTGCTTCAGTCGTATGTGATCCAAGCGTCCTGCCGCCGGCAGGTTAATCGGCGGAGTCGGCCACCACGGCCCGACCATGATCGACCAGCTCCGCCAGGTGGCCCCGACAGGGCACCGGACCTGCGCGGGACCCGCTTCCGTGCCCCGGGCACCGACCGTCCCGCCGCACCGCGCGGAAGCCGTCGGCCGGACGGCCCGGCGCGGCAGGTAGCGGGGTCCGGGCGGCAGGAATGGCTGGAGTCGGGTTACCGTTCGAGGGTCCGTTGCGGGTTTTGCCGTTTGACACGGGGGCGGGTTGTACCGTCACACTCCGCAGCGGAGCAGCGTCACAGCGAGGCCAGGGCGGGCCCGCGGTGCCGTAGTGCCGTACAGCAGTACGGGCCCACCGAGCGCCGATCCGGAGAGAAGAGCGAAGTTGTCCCCGACCAGCGAGACCGCACACGGCGGCCGCCGACTCGTCATCGTCGAGTCGGCGACCAAGGCGAAGATGATCGAGGGCTACCTCGGCCCCGGCTACGTCGTCGAGGCGAGCGTCGGGCACATCCGCGACCTCCCGAACGGCGCGGCCGAGGTGCCCGAGAAGTACACCGGCGAGGTGCGCAGGCTCGGCGTGGACGTCGAGAACGACTTCGAGCCGATCTACGTCGTCAACGCCGACAAGAGGGCCCAGGTCAGGAAGCTCAAGGACCTGCTGGCCGACTCCGGCGAACTCTTCCTCGCGACGGACGAGGACCGCGAGGGCGAAGCCATCGCGTGGCACCTGCAGGAAGTGCTCAAGCCCAAGGTCCCCGTCCACCGGATGGTCTTCCACGAGATCACCAAGGACGCGATCAGGGCCGCCGTCGCCAACCCGCGTGAGCTGGACACACGCATGGTCGATGCCCAGGAGACCCGCCGCATCCTCGACCGCCTCTACGGCTACGAGGTCTCGCCCGTCCTGTGGAAGAAGGTCATGCGCGGCCTGTCGGCCGGCCGCGTCCAGTCCGTCGCCACCCGCCTCGTCGTCGAGCGCGAACGGGACCGCATCGCGTTCCGCTCCGCCGAGTACTGGGACCTGACGGGCACGTTCAACACCGGCCGCGCCGGCGACGCGTCCGACCCGTCGCAGCTGGTCGCGCGGCTCTCCGCCGTCGACGGCCGCAGGGTCGCCCAGGGCCGTGACTTCGGCTCCGACGGCCGGCTCAAGTCCGACCAGGTGCTGCACCTCGACGAGACGAACGCCCTCGCGCTCGCCGCCGCCCTGCGCGAGACGTCCTTCGCCGTGCGCTCGGTCGAGTCGAAGCCGTACCGCCGCTCGCCGTCCGCGCCGTTCCGTACGACGACGCTCCAGCAGGAGGCCTCGCGCAAGCTCGGCTTCGGCGCGAAGTCCACCATGCAGGTCGCCCAGAAGCTGTACGAGAACGGCTTCATCACCTACATGCGTACGGACTCCACGACCATCTCGGACACCGCGATCTCGGCGGCCCGCGCGCAGGTCACGCAGTTGTACGGGGCGAACTACCTGCCGGACAAGCCGCGTACGTACGCCAACAAGGTCAAGAACGCGCAGGAGGCGCACGAGGCGATCCGTCCTTCGGGCGACCGCTTCCGCACTCCTGCGGAGACCCGGCTCACCGGTGACCAGTTCAAGCTCTACGAGCTGATCTGGAAGCGGACCGTCGCGTCCCAGATGAAGGACGCGGTCGGCAACAGCGTCACCGTCAAGATCGGCGGCCTCTCCAACGACGGCCGGAACGCCGAGTTCTCCGCCTCCGGCAAGACCATCACCTTCCACGGCTTCATGAAGGCGTACGTCGAAGGCGCCGACGACCCGAACGCCGAGCTGGACGACCGCGAGCGGCGGCTGCCGCAGGTGGCCGAGGGCGACCCGCTGTCGGCGGACGACATGTCGGTCGACGGCCACGCCACCAAGCCGCCGGCGCGCTACACCGAAGCCTCGCTGGTCAAGGAGTTGGAAGAGCGCGAGATCGGCCGCCCGTCGACGTACGCCTCGATCATCGGCACCATCCTCGACCGCGGTTACGTCTTCAAGAAGGGCACGGCACTCGTGCCGTCCTTCCTGTCCTTCGCCGTGGTCAACCTGCTGGAGACGCACTTCGGCCGGCTCGTCGACTACGACTTCACGGCCCGGATGGAGGACGACCTCGACCGCATCGCGCGGGGCGAGGCGCACTCCGTGCCCTGGCTGCGGCGCTTCTACTTCGGCCAGGGCGACGAGGAAGCCGGCGCGGCTTCGGCGGCCGGGAACGGCGACGGGGACCACCTCGGCGGCCTCAAGGAACTCGTCGCGGACCTCGGCGCGATCGACGCCCGGGAGATCTCCTCCTTCCCGATCGGCGACGGGATCATGCTGCGCGTCGGCCGCTACGGCCCGTACGTCGAGCGCGGCGAGAAGGACGAAGAGGGCCACCAGCGGGCCGATGTGCCCGAGGACCTGGCCCCCGACGAACTGACGGTGGAGTACGCGGAGGAGCTGCTGGCCAAGCCCAGCGGCGACTTCGAGCTGGGTGCCGACCCGGAGACCGGGCACCAGATCATCGCGCGGGACGGCCGGTACGGCCCGTACGTCACGGAGGTGCTGCCCGACGGCACCCCGAAGACCGGCAAGAACGCGGTCAAGCCGCGCACCGCCTCGCTCTTCAAGTCCATGTCCCTGGACACGGTCACGCTGGCCGACGCCCTCAAGCTGATGTCGCTGCCCCGGGTGGTCGGCACGGACGCCGAAGGTGTCGAGATCACCGCGCAGAACGGCCGCTACGGCCCGTATCTGAAGAAGGGCACGGACTCGCGCTCGCTGCAGACCGAGGACCAGCTCTTCGACATCACGGTCGACGAGGCGCTGGCGATCTACGCCCAGCCCAAGCAGCGCGGCAGGGCGGCGGCCAAGCCGCCGCTGAAGGAGCTGGGCACGGACCCGGTCAGCGGCAGCCCGGTCGTCGTCAAGGACGGCCGCTTCGGCGCGTACGTCACGGACGGCGAGACCAACGCGACGCTGCGCAGCGACGACAGCGTCGAGGAGATCACGCCCGAGCGGGGCTACGAACTACTCGCCGAGAAGCGCGCCAAGGGCCCGGCCAAGAAGAAGACGACGGCGAAGAAGGCCGCCGCCAAGAAGGCACCGGCGAAGAAGGCGGCGGCGAAGAAGACCACCGCCAAGAAGACGGTCGCCAAGACCACGGCCAAGAAGACGGCGGCGAAGAAGTCGACCGCGAAGTCGACCGCGTCCTCGGCTTCCCAGCAGGACGAGTAGCCGGACGAGCGGACCGCGCCGCCGGGGGAGTTGACCCTCCGGCCGGGCGCTGTGGCGATACGCGGCGGGGCGAGTTCTGCCCTGCCGCGTCCGTTTGTTCGGACGGGGTCGTCATGGTGTCGGACGCTCCGGATAGGCTGGGCGAATGACGCGAGCCGAGCAGCCAACGGTCGTGAGCCCCACCTCCGACTCCGACGCACTTGCCGCAGACTCACGAGAGCGCGCCGTACGATCTTTGTTGCGCCTCCCTCCGCTCCGGCGGCTGTGGGGCGCTCAGCTCGTCGGCGGGATCGGCGACGTACTCGCCGTGTTCGTGCTTCTGCTGCTGTCGTTGCAAGCGGCGGTCTCCGAGGGCTCGTTCGGTGCCGGATACCGAGGGGTGGCCTTCGCGGTCGCCGCGGTGTTCGGTGCCCGGATCCTTGCCACGCTGTTGTTCGGGGCCCTTCTCCTGGGCCCGATCACCACGTTGCTGACCCCGGGCACCCGACCCAGGAAGACCGTCCCCGACGCGACCGATCCCGGTGCCACACCCGTCGGCGCGACAGCGCCGTCCGGTGCCACGGTGCCCACCCTCGACGCCGAGCCGGCCAAGGCTCCCAAACCGGTCAAACCGGCGCGGGAGGGCGGTCCGTTCGACCGCCGCTGGACGATGATCGTCGCGGACGTGCTGCGGGTCGCGCTGCTCATCGTCGCGCCGCTGTGGATCACATGGACGCCTGACCGCGCCCTGCCGATCCTGCTCAGCACGGTCTTCGTGGCCGGTGTCGCCGAGCGTTTCTGGACGGTCGCGAAGGAGAGCGCGGCGCCCGCCCTGCTCCCGGCCCCGCCGCTGGAGGGCGCTGCCGTACGGCCGCTGCCCGACCACCTCGACGCGCTGCGCCGGCTGTCGCTGCGGACGACCTTCCTGGCCGTACCGGCCGCGGCCGCGGTCCTGCTCGTCGCCGCGCTGATCAGCAATCTGCTGGGCACGGGCATCGGCTGGTTCTCGCTGCACCAGGCGGCCCTCGCCTCGTACGTGGCGGCCGGGCTGTTCGCCGCGTCCGTCTCCACCCTGTACTTCCTGGAACTGCCCGGCGGCCGGACGCCCCGTCCGCACTCGCCGCTCGAAGGGCTGCGCCGGCCCGTCGGCGGGCCCGGCGGTCAGCGCGACGGACTCGACAAGGGCCGTACGGGCGCCGTGCCGTTGCTCGTGCTGGCCTGCTCGGCCATCGCCGCGGCTATCGCCTCCGCCGTCGCCGTATCCGTACTGCACGCCAAGGACCTGGGCGGCGGCCCCGTCGCCTTCGCCCTGCTCGTACTCGCCCTCACGGGCGGTACGGGCCTGGGCATCCGGTCGGCGGCCAAGGTGCTGCCCAAGCTGTCCCGCAACCGGCTGCTCGTGCTGGCCATCGCGGTCACCGGCATCGCCCTGCTTGTCATGGGCCTCGTGGCCGACACGGCCACGGTGCTGTTCCTCGCGCTGCTCGCCGGTTACGCGGCGGGCGTCGCCGCCAACACCGGCCACACGCTCATCGATCTGCAGAGCGAGGACCACCGGCGTGGCCGGGTCACCGACCATCTGCACGCCGTCGTCCGGGTCTTCGTGGGCCTCGGCGTCGTCATCGCCCCGCTGGTCGCCGCCGCGATCGGCCCGCACCGCCTCGCCAACGGTGACTTCGTCTTCGCCCACGGCGGAGCCGCCTTCACCCTGATGCTGGTCGGCGCGCTGCTGCTGCCCGTCGCCGCCGTCGTCCTCGCCAAGACGGACGACCGCTCCGGCGTGCCGCTCCGCCACGACCTGCGGGACGCGCTGCGCGGCGGCGCCGACCCGGTGCAGGCACCCGCGGCGACCGGCTTCTTCCTCGCGATAGAGGGCGGGGACGGAGCCGGCAAGTCGACGCAGGTCGAGGCCGTCGCCGAATGGATCCGCGCGAAGGGCCACGAAGTGGTCGTCACGCGCGAGCCCGGCGCGACTCCGGTCGGCAAGCGGCTGCGCACGATCCTGCTCGACGTGTCGAGTGCGGGCCTTTCGAACCGCGCGGAGGCCCTGCTGTACGCGGCGGACCGCGCCGAGCACGTCGACTCGGTCGTACGCCCCGCCCTGGAGCGCGGCGCGATCGTCATCTCCGACCGGTACATCGACTCGTCCGTGGCCTACCAGGGCGCGGGCCGCGACCTGTCACCGATCGAGATCGCCCGGATCTCCCGCTGGGCCACGGCGGGACTCGTACCGAACCTGACGGTGCTGCTCGACGTCTCGCCCGAGGCGGCGCGCGAGCGCTTCACCGAAGCGCCTGACCGGCTGGAGTCCGAGCCCGCCGAGTTCCACCAGCGGGTGCGGACCGGCTTCCTGACCCTGGCCGCCGCCGACCCCGGCCGCTATCTCGTGGTGGACGGCGCCCAGGAGCCGGGCGCTGTCTCCACCGTCGTACGGCACCGCCTCGACCAGATGCTGCCGCTGTCCGAAGCCGAGATCCAGGCCCAGGAGGACGCGCGGAAGGCCGCGATCGAGGAGGCCCGCAAGCGCGCCGAGGAAGAGGCGGCGCGCAAGGCGGAGGAGGAGCGGCTGGAGCGTGAGCGGCAGGCGCAGCTCGCCAAGCTCCGCGCCGAGGAGGAGGAGCGCAAGCGCCGCGAGCTGGAGGAGGCGCGGCAGCGCGAGGCCGAACGGCAGGCGGAGGAGGCCAGGCAGCGGGCGGAGGAAGCCCGTCAGCAGGCCGAGGAGGACCGCAGGCGCCGCGAGGCCGAGGAGCAGGCGTACGAGGCGGAGCAGGCGCGGCTCAGGAAGCAGGCCGAGGAAGAGGCCAAGCTGCGCGCCGAGGCCGAGGAGCGCCGGCTGGAGAAGCAGCGCAGGGCGGAGCAGGCGCTGCTGCGTGCCGAGGAGGCACGGCGGCTCGCCGAGGAGTCGGCCGCCGCTGCGGCTGCGGCAGCGGCCGAGAGGCAGGCAGCGGCTGAGAAGCAGGCCGAGGACGAGCGGAGCAAGGACAAGCCGGCCGCCGGTGAGCGGGATGCCGGCAAGCCGGGCGCCGGTGAGCGGAGTGTTGCTCCGGACGATGTGACGCAGGAGGTCCCGGCGGTACGGCCCGACGCGACGCGGCCGGACGACGCCGAGACGACGGTGATGCCGCAGATCACGGACGCGCCGGAGAGCGGCGCGCAGGGCAGTCCTGAGCCGGGCCGCAAGCCCGGCAGGTCGGGGTCGGGGTCTGGGTCGGGGTCTGACAGGTCGGCGTCCGACCGGTCGGTGGACGAGACGGCCAAGCTGCCGCCCGTACCGTCGTCGGCCGCCGCTCCTACGTCTGGCCCTGCCGCGGCTTCCGCTGCCGGGCGGGACACCGACCCGGCGGACCGGGTTCCGCACGGCTTCTTCCGCGACGACGCGGCGCAGCAGGGTGCCGCGCAGCACGGCACGGCCGAGCCCGCGGACGGCGGCAACGACCGGACCAGGGAGCTGCCGCAGATCGATCCGGCGCAGTCGGCGCAGGCGGCCCAGCCGTCGCCCCGCCGCCGCTCCGACTGGGCGGAGGAGACTCCCCTGGACGACCTCCCGACCCTGGCCGACGAGCTGCTGGGCCCGCACGACGACGAGGAGGACACCGGCGGACGGCGTGG
>NZ_JTIY01000001.1:1851456-1864296 GCF_000818175.1 Streptomyces sp. AcH 505 | reverse complement strand
CGGCGTGGCCGCCGCCGCTGATTGTCAGACCCCGCCCGCACAATGGATCCAGCAACGAATCCAGCAAGGACATGACGCGCGGAGGCGGTGACGGCGGATGACCGTTTGGGACGACCTGGTCGGACAGGACCGGGTCCGGGACACGCTCGCCGCCGCCGCCCGTGACGCCGACGCCAGGGTGACGGCGGAGGCCCAGGGCACCGCACCGCCCGAGGCGTCCAAGATGACGCACGCCTGGCTGTTCACGGGCCCGCCGGGGTCGGGGCGCTCCACCGCCGCCCGTGCCTTCGCCGCCGCCCTCCAGTGCACGAGCCCGGACCGTGCGCTCGGCGGCGAGCCGGGCTGCGGATTCTGCGACGGCTGCCATACGAGCCTGATCGGCACGCATGCGGACGTCGACATCATCCGCACGGACCTGCTGTCCATCGGCGTGAAGGAGACCCGCGAGCTGATCCGCCGCGCCGGGCTCTCCCCCGCGGGAGGGCGCTGGCAGGTCAACATCCTGGAGGACGCCGACCGCCTCACCGAAGGCGCGGGCAACGTCCTGCTGAAAGGCGTCGAGGAGCCCGCGCCCCGCACGGTCTGGCTGCTCTGCGCGCCCTCCCTTGAGGACGTGCTGCCGACGATCCGCTCCCGCTGCCGCCATCTCGTCCTGCGTACCCCGCCGGTCGACGCTGTCGCCGACGTCCTGATCAGACGGGACGGCATCGAGCCCGACGCCGCCCATGCGGCGGCGCGTGCCACCCAGGGCCATATCGGCAGGGCCCGCCGCCTCGCCACCGACGAGCGGGCCCGCGCCCGGCGCGCCACGGTGCTGAAACTCCCGCTGCGGGTCGCTGACATCGGCGGCTGCCTCCGGGCGGCACAGGAGCTGATCGACGCGGCGACGGAAGACGCGAAGCAGGTCGCCGAGGACGTCGACGTCAAGGAGACCGAGGACATGAAGGCGGCCCTCGGCGCGTCGGCGGGCGGCCGGATGCCGCGCGGCACGGCCGGCGCGATGAAGGAGCTGGCCGACCGTCAGAAGCGCCGTTCGACCCGTACGCAACGCGACAGCCTCGATCTCGCCCTCACCGACCTCACGGGCTTCTACCGGGACGTGCTGGCCATCCAGGTCGGCTCGAAGGTCCAGCTCGCCAACGAGGACGTACGGGACGCGCTGGATCGGGTCGCCCGCGACTCCACCCCCGAGCGCACGCTGCGCCGGATAGAGGCGGTCGTCGCCTGCCGCCAGGCGCTGGACCGCAATGTGGCACCGCTGCTGGCGGTGGAGTCGATGGCGGTGTCCCTGCGCGCGGGCTGACCGCGTGCCCGGTGCTTGCGCCGTCCCGCTCACCCGTACGAGGAGTTCCGGCGGGCGGCGGACCGGCCGGGGCGGTTAGGCTCCGCTGATGGACACCAGGCGCCTGTTCCGTTCCTCCGCCACGGCCGTCGTCGCGGTCGGCCTGCTCATCTCCGGCTGCAGCTCGGGCAGTTCCTCGCCGAAGGCGTCGGCCTCCGACGCGGCGTCCGGCGCCGCTTCTGGCACGGCGTCGGCCGGCAGCGCGGCACCGGAGGGCGGCGCGGGCCCCGTGGACCAGGCGGCCCTGAAGAAGTACTACGACCAGAAGCTCGACTGGCGCTCGTGCGGCCCCTCGGGTTTCCAGTGCGCCACGCTGAAGGCCCCGCTCGACTACGCGAAGCCGTCCGGCGCCGAGATCGACCTGAAGGTGGCCCGCAAGAAGGCGACGGGCCCCGGTAAACGCCTCGGCTCCCTCCTCGTCAACCCGGGCGGCCCCGGCGGCTCGGCCATCGACTACCTCACGGGGTACGCGGGCATCGGCTACCCGGCCCAGATCCGCGCCCGGTACGACATGGCGGCCGTCGACCCGCGCGGCGTCGCCCGCAGCGCCCCCGTCGAATGCCTCACCGGCAAGGAGATGGACGCCTACACCCAGGTGGACCAGACCCCCGACGACCAGGCCGAGACCACGGCGCTGTCGGCGGCCTTCAAGAAGTTCGCCCAGGGCTGCGAGAAGCGGTCGGCCAAGATCCTCCCGCACGTCTCCACCGTCGACGCCGCCCGTGACATGGACATCTTCCGGCAGACGCTGGGCGACAAGAAGCTCTCCTACGTCGGCGCCTCGTACGGCACCTTCCTCGGCGCGACGTACGCGGGCCTGTTCCCCAAGAACACCGGCCGGCTCGTCCTCGACGGCGCGATGGACCCGTCCCTCCCGGCCCGTGAACTCAACCGCGACCAGACCGCGGGCTTCGAGACGGCCTTCACGTCCTTCGCCGACGACTGCGTCAAGAAGAGCGACTGCCCCCTGGGCACGAAGTCCGCGGCCGACGCCTCGACGCGGATGAAGTCGTTCTTCCACACCCTGGACGCCAAACCGATCCCGACCGGCCAGAGCCGCAAGCTGGGCGAGTCCCTCGCCACCACGGGGGTGATCGAGGCCATGTACGACGAGTCGGCCTGGCCGCAGCTGCGCGACGCGCTCACCAGCGCGATGTCCGGCGACGGAGCCGCGCTCCTCGCCATGGCCGACTCGTACTACGAGCGCCAGAGCAACGGCAGTTACGCGAACCTGATGTTCGCCAACTCCGCCGTGAACTGCCTCGACCTGCCGCCGGCCTTCGCCACCCCCAAGGACGTCGAGGCCGCGATCCCGTCGTTCGAGAAGGCGTCCCCGGTCTTCGGCGAAGGCTTCGCCTGGGCCTCCCTGAACTGCGCCTACTGGCCCACCAAGGCCACCGGCACCCCGCACCGCATCACAGCCGACGGCGCGGCCCCGATCGTCGTGGTCGGCACCACCCGCGACCCGGCGACCCCTTACAAATGGGCCCAGTCCCTCGCCGCCCAGCTCTCCTCCGGCACCCTCCTCACCTACAACGGCGACGGCCACACGGCCTACGGCCGCGGCAGCGACTGCATCGACACGGCGATCAACACCTACCTCCTGGAGGGCACACCCCCGGCAGCGCACAAAAAGTGCTCCTGACCTGCCCAGAGGCCCCCAAGAGGGACGTGTACTGACCACCCCTCGAAACTGTGTAGACTTGGCGTCGCTGCTGATCGCACCATGGTGCAGACGGCATGCCGCCTTAGCTCAGTTGGCCAGAGCAACGCACTCGTAATGCGTAGGTCTCGGGTTCGAATCCCGAAGGCGGCTCTGTGGAAGCCCCAGGACTCACTCGCCGTGACCTGGGGCTTTTGCTTTTGTCGGATACGGCGGCGCCGTCGAGCGCGGGCGGCGCGGCGGCCTCCAGTCTCAATTCCAGTCTCAGTTGCGGGCTCAGACGTCGGCGCCGGCGCGGGTAGAAAGGTGTCTCCCATGCGGCGCATGGCGTCTTTGGTGAGGTGCGAGCGGCCCTTGACGTAGCGGCGGGTCTGGCTGATCTGGGTGTGCCGCAGGATTTCCATGATCGTGGGCATGTCCAGGGTGCACGCCCACGCGGCCAGGGGCCGGAGCTGGCCTTGTCCTGCCTCAAGCGGAAGATGCGCACTGCACCGAGTACTACGCACGCTACGCGCAAAGACGACGGCCCAATACCCTCGTATATCCATCTAAGTCCCCCTCCGCTTTGTGCAACTAAGACAAGCCCGCCGCTCTCTTCCTATGAAACGTCCGACATAGGGGGCACCTGTGGGTTCCACTCCTCCACCACGCACACCGCGTCCACGGCGCCGCTTCCATCTGTCCCGGTACCAGGTCACCATCGCCGCAGCCATCGCTGCTGCTGGCACCGTGGGCGCTGCGCTTGTCGCCGCCAACTGGGGAGGTGGGGACCCGGCGTCCGGTGGATGCTTGTTCCCGGCCGTCCAGCTGAGCGCTCCGGACAAGGCTGGAAGTACTTTCCAGACGACGGCCAAGGTGGCCTGCCCGCCTGACAAGGCGACGAAGTACTACCTGATCGCCCAGATGGACAACGTCGGCGAACCTGGCACCGAGCACACGGTCTTCTGCCCGACAGACCCGATCACGCCGGGGCAGGAGGCGAGGACTTACACCATTACGCGCGATATCCACGAATCGTCGCTCCACTCCAAGCGCACCCTGTACTACCTGAAGGTCACCAACGACGAGGAGCAGGAGTTGCTTGCCAACCTGCACGACACGTGCGCGTGGAAGCTCCCGCCCGGGGCCGAGACGGTCTCCAACTCCGTCACTGTCGAGCACGGTTGGCAGTAAGAGGCAAGTCGTCTGCTCGCAGTTTGGAGCCGGTTCGGGTGCTTCCTTGAGCTGGCTCCGCCGCGGAACAAGAGCCGGACAGCTCGTAATGGTAGGTCTCGGGTTCGAATCCCGCAGGCGGCTCCGGAGGGCCCCCGGACTCACTCGACGTGACCTGGGGTTTTTCCATTTCCGCCGCGCATGGCGCCCGTACCGTCTCGGTGCTCGGCCGAGTCTCGTGGAGGGGACGCTGCACGGGCTCGATCGTCAGGAGTGGCTTTCGCTTTCGTGCTTGAGGTTGTTCACCCAGTTCTGGAGTGACGTGTCGAGGGCCGTCTGGAGGGTGGCGGCGTTGGCGGTCACCGGTGCGCCGGTCCAGGACTCCTCGGTGCGTACGAGTACGCCGCCCTTCACGGGGGTGAACGTCCATACGTGGATGGCGTCGATCCCCTGGGCCGGGCCTCCCCATGCCAGGCACTTTCCGTGCTCGACCTTCTTGACGGTGGACGTGATGTCCAGACCTTCGGTCGCCCAGCGGAACACCGAGCCGGACCGTAGCGCGCCGGGCGTGTCCTTGGTCAGCGAGGTGATATTCGGCTGCCAGGTGGGCCAGTTCTCGACGTCCGTCTGCACCTTCCAGATCGTGTTCAGCGGTGCGTTGATGACGACGCTCTTGCGGGTGATCACCGGCGCGTTCTCGTCGGGGTGTACGCCGGCACAGGTGAGCGACCGGTTGTGCGAGTGGCCGAAGGCCGGACCACCGGCGGGGATGACCAGAACTGCGGTCAGGGCGGCGAGCGGGACGGCGTGGAGAGCGCGCATGACGTGTTCCTTCGCGTAGAGAGGGGACTGGGACGGGCGCTTGCGTGGTGCGGCTGGAAACCGAGCGTCCGTTGTTGAGGGTCTTAGTGGGCGGGGTCCAATACGCCTCGGTTGCCCTCGGACCATGCGGGTCGCACGGTGATCCGGGTGATGCGCCAGCCGCCCGCGGTGCGCTTCAGCTGGATCTCACCGGCGGCGCCGTTGGACCAGATCGGGCCGGCCGGGGCGGCTTCACGACGTAGCCAGGTGAGGATGTTGACACTTGCTGTCGCGCGATCGCCGTCAAGGTCGACCAGCAACGTTGTGGCCGCGTGCATCGTCGCGTCGAAGGGGTCGAGCTGCTCTTGGTAGTACCGGGTTTGTTCCGCAGCGGTGCGCGTTTGCGCTTCACCACCCAGCATCGCGGTGTAGTCCGAGACGACGGTGTCCGCGAGCAGGCGCTCGACAGTGGTCCAGTCTCGGCGGTCGAAGCCGCGGACAAGCTGGTGGACGGCGTCCTGGATCTCGAAGCGGTCGCTGATTTCCCGCAGGTTCATGCGATCTCCGTAAGTTGTTGAGTCGCTTGGGAGGGCCGGACGTTGTCGGCGTGGGCCAGGGTGGTGTCGAGCCAGTCGAAGACGCGGGCCATGGCCAGGCGTTCGGCGCCGGCATGACCATGGGCGTCGGCGCCCTCCGCGGCGGTGAAGTGCTGTAGGTGCGCGGAGGCGGTCAGATGGTCGTGGAGTTCCTGGGGTTGGGGCTTGGTCGTCCCGTCGCCGGCGAAAAACAGGTCGTCGCCCGCCGAGCAGACCAGTACAGGGCAGGTGATCCGCTCGGAGACGCCGTCGCGGAGGTGGTAGTCCAGGTACCGGGCGAGGAACTCCCGTGAAGTGGCGGTGCCGGTGGCGTACCGGCCGTGTCCGAATGCCCAACGCAGGGTGGGGCTGTCCGCGGCGGCTCGATCGAGCAGGTCGTCGAGAGCCAGGTCATGATCGGCTCGGGCGCGGTGTTCGACTTCCGCGCGGGGCAGCGGCAGCAGCCCGGTCAGCGCCTCGGCGGCGTCGTACACGCCGTCGATGACGACCACGGCGGCCAGGCGCGGTTCGTGCGCGGCGGCCCGCGGGGCGAGCATCCCGCCCAGGCTCACGCCCATCAGCGCGACCCGGTCGTGGTCGACGCCGGGAAGTGTCTTGAGGTGGTCCAGGACAGGGCCGACCACGTGCTCCCAGTCGGGGCGCAGCACAAGGCCGCGTCGGTGGATCGCGCTGGGCTGTCCTGGCCCGTCGAAGGACAGCGCGTTGTACCCGCGGTCGAGTGCGGCCAGTCCGCCCAGGTAGTGCAGCTCCTCGGCGCTGCCGTCGAAGCCGTTGTGCATCACCAGCGTCGGGCGCGGGGCCCCGTCGAGGGAGGGGCGGTAGAACCAGCCCTCCAAGACGGTCCCTTCGTAGGGGATCCGCACAGGCTCGATCACCGGACGGTACAGGCTCGCCGCCGTCGCGAAGCAGGCAGTGCCGCGTTCGTAGGCGTCGTTGATCCTGGGGTCGCCGGGGTTGCCGTGGAGGAAGAACTCCGCAGTGCTGTAGTAGGTCGCCGCGCGCAGCATGCCGTCGCGGGCGCTGACCCGGTGTCCCGCCTTCAGACTTGCCTCGGCCTGGGCACCGACTCGATCGGCGGTCGCTCGCCACGCGTCGTGCCAGCTGTCGTAGTCGCCAGGGGTGATCGCCTCGGCGGTGGTCAGCACCTCGCCTATGTCGGATCCGCCGTAGGCGGCGTGCCCAAGGATCCGCAGCGTCTCGAACCAGAACTGCCGGTCGTCGGCGAACATCACGGGGCGCATCAGATCATCGCCCGCGCCGGGTGGGCTGAGGGGATCCGGTAGGCGTCGCCGAGGAAGTCGCGCAGGGAGCGGGGCTCTCGGCCGGTGATGTCGCGTACGGTCGTGGTGATCCGCTCCGCGCTGCCTCCGGCGATCTCCGCGTCCATGTCGGCGAGCACCCGTGCGTAGTCGTGAGGCACTCCGCCGGCTTCGATCGCCGCAGTCAGTTCTTCGACCGTGACCGAGGTGTGGCGCACCGCGGTGCCGGTGACCTCGCTGATCACGGCGGCCGCCGTGTCGTAGCTCAGGGCCTGCGGGCCGGTGAGGATCAGCTCGCCGTCAGGGATCGGGGTCCCGAGCAGCAGGTGACCGGCGACGGCGGCGATGTCGTCCGGGTCGATGAAGGCCACCCGCCCGCGACCGGTCGCGGTGACGATTTCCCCCCGCTCCCGGATTCCGACCGCCACTGGATGGCTTCCGACGAAGTTCTGCATGAACCAGGAAGGCCTGAGCACCGCCGCCTCAGGCACGCGCTGCCGCACCAACGGTGGCAGGGCGCCCAGTCCCGACGGGGCGTCGGTGACCGCGGAAGAGCTCAGCAGAGCGACCCGTCGGGTGCCGGCCGCGACAGCCGCGTCAAGAAAGCCACCGACAGCGGCGGCGGGGTCGGAGTCACTGAGCGGGGCGACCAGGAACACGCGGTCGACGCCTTCCAGGGCAGTCGCGAAAGTACCGGGATCGGCCCAGTCGAAAATCACATGCTGGTCATCGCCGGCCACAGGGTGCCGACTGGCTGTTCGCACCGCTGTACCACGGGCGCGCAGGAAGGCGGCGACCCGGCGGCCAGTGGTTCCGGTTCCGCCTGTTACGAGAACAGTTCGCATGAGCTGGCTCTTCTCATTATCTATTTGGACGGGACGGTATCGTCCCGTCCGTTTCGTGGACCGTACCATGGACGGGACGGAACCGTCCCGTCCTGAGGTACGCTGAACGCATGACTACGTCCCGACGGAGCCCTACGGGTGCTGCCGTGTTGAAGCCGGCGGTCACCGATGTCATTACCTCAGCGGCCATCGACCTGCTGGTGGAGTCGGGCTACGCGCGCTTGACGATGGACGGCGTGGCCCGGCGGGCCGATGTCGGCAAGAGTGCGATCTACCGGCGCTGGCCGTCCAAGCTGGAGATGATCGTCGACGGGCTCGTCCGGCTCAGCACACCGATCGGGCCCGCCCCGGACACCGGATCCCTGCGCGGTGACGTGCGGGCGGTGATGCAGGCCGCCTTCGAATGGCTCAGTGACCCGCGTATCCGGGCGGTGCTGCCCGACCTGATTGCCGAGTCCGACCGCAACTCCGTGCTCGCCGAGGCGGTGGCGGAGCATGTCACACGTCCGCGCGTCGTTTGGGCTCGTGCCGCGCTGGAGCGGGCACGTGACCGGGGGGAGCTGGCAGCCGACGACGTCGACCTGGTGCTGGACCTGACCATCGCGCCGGTATTTTGGCGTCTCACCCACGCCCGGCCGGTGAATGACGAGTACCTCGACCGGCTTACCGACCTGACGATCGCCGCGGTGTGACAAAGCGCTGATTCCTGTACCCAACGGAGGATTACGCCGGGTGGGCGCCGCCCGGTTGACCGAAGAAGCCGGGTTCAGTCCGGGCGGGGGCCGGCTTCTGTTACCACCGTGCGTAGCAGTGGGCGGCTTGCCGCGCTTGCGGTCATTAGGCCGGCGAGGCCCAGGGCCAGGCAGGTGGCGAGGAGTGTGAGGCCGCGGGCGTCCGCGTGGGGGGTGCCTCCGGCGAATGTCAGGGGGGCCGCGCAGAACAGGCCGGTGAGGACCGCGCCGCCTGTGAGTACGGCGCCGGGCAGTACCGACTCCGTGCGCCTGGCCGCGTCCAGGACCCGGAGGGGGGTGCCTGCCAGATGCAGCAAGCCGTAGGTGCGGCGGCGGTCGAGGACGGATGAGGCTGCCGTGATGCCCGTCGAGGCGATGGCGACGGCGAAGCTCGCGCCGAGCACGGCGAGTGTCGAGAGGTGGAAGTCGTGGTCGAAGTGGTGCGCGGGCGCGCCGACCCATAGGTCCGCGGTGTACCAACTACCGCCTGCCACGGGGACCTTGGTGCGCCCAACGCCGAACCGCTCGGCGGACGCGGCGGCCTTGGCCTCGTCGGGCTGACCGAGCGCACCGAGGCCGTCGGCGGCACGCTGCACGTGGGCGAGGCGGCCGGCGGCGCGGAGTGCGTGGAACTGGCCAGGAAGCTGCGGCCCGACGTGTGCCTCGTCGACATCCGGATGCCGAAACTCGACGGTCTTGAGGTGACCCGGCTGCTCGCGGGTCCGAAGGCCGTCGACCCGCTGCGCGTCGTGGTCGTGACCACCTTCGACCAAGACGACTACGTCTACGGGCGCTGCACGGCGGCGCCTGCGGGTTCCTGCTGAAAGACGCGGGCCCGGCACTGCTGGTGGAGGCGATACGCGCGGCGGCGCGCGGCGACGCACTGATCTCGCCCGCCGTGACCGTACGGCTCCTGGAGCGGATGGGCGAGCAGCAGCCCACCGCTCGGGCTGAGGTGTCCGCCACCCCGCTGACAGCACGGGAACTGGAAGTGGCCCGGGTGGTCGCCGATGGGCGGACCAACCAGGAGATCAGCGACGAGCTTTTTGTCTCGCTCTCCACCGTCAAGACCCATATGGCGAGTATCCAGACCAAGTTGAAGCTGCGGAACCGCGTGGAGGTCGCCGCCTGGGCTTCGCGCTGCGGGGTGGTCGGCGACCGCTGATCCGGTCGCCGCACCACGCCGCGCTACTTGTCCAGTCCGTAGTCGAAACTCACCCTGCCGCCCTTCACCCCGGTCACGGAGATCAGCATCGTCTTGTGCTCACCCTTGAACACAGCAGTGCACGACACGGTGTCGTCCACCTTCGCGCGCAGCCCCTGCGGGCAGCTCACGGACTGCGGCCCGTCCTGGACGAACGGGATGGCGTAGTTCTCCTTGGCCTGCTTCTCGACCTCGGCGCGCGGCACCGTGTGATCCGCTCCGCTCGCGGTGGCGACCGACGAGTTGTCCATCACGTTCCATGCCACCACGATGCCTCCCGCCAGTACCGCGGCCACGGCCAGGGCAATGATGATGCGCTTCATGCGGTGCTCCTCGGTTCGCGTCACGGCCGGTCCCCACCGGCCGTTCTCCGCAGAGCCTCCTCCTGCGCCGGCCCACGCCACATCGGCACATCGGCTGGTTGCGAACCCCGGCCTCGGCCGAACGAACGAGGGCCGAGGCGGAGGGGAGGGAGACCGTCGCGGTCGGCAGGCGCGGGAGGGGAAGTTCTCTTGTTCCGGTGTGACTGAAATTGGAGGTATGAGAGGACACGTTGCGCTAGCGAATCTAACCATTCTGCAACGACCCGACAGGCGTGGACGGGCAGTCAAGTCGCCGCGCCGGAGCGGTTCGTGAGCGTTCGGTCGGGCGTCTGTGGTGGCGTCGCGAAGTGTCCGACCCCTGGTCAAAGGGGGTTTGGTGGATTGTTTCGGCTAATTGACCGCGTCTCAGGCCGGGTTGTTGCCGTCGCGTCGGTGACCGTGTTGGATCGACTTTGTTCTGGTGTGACCGGACATTTTTCGCCTGTGACGCGTCTGTGGTTACGTGCTACGGCTTAAGATCAAGCCGCGCCACTGGGGCCTCATCCGCACCGTGAGCACCATGACCGGAGACCTCAGCGACACCCCACGACCCGTTAACAGGTATCTGCGTTGACACCGATACTCGGCAGTGGTTCCGGCAACGGAGCCGCCCAGTGAAAATCAATCGTCGTCTCGTCCTGCTGGTCACCGCGCCTCTCACCGTGGCGGTCACCTTCTCGGTGCTGGCACTCGCGCCGGCGACCGACCAGGCGGTCCAGGCCAACCGGCTGACCGCGATGGTCGATGTCGCGGCCAGCGCGGGAGAGTTGACCCGTCAGCTTCAGAGCGAGCGGGTCGCAGCCACCGCGCTTGTCTCCAAGCAGGGAGATTTGGATGAGTTTCGAGTAAGTACCACCAAGACCGACAAGAGCGTCGCCGACTTCCGTAAGGACGCCCGGAAGCTGACCGAGGTGCCGGGCAGCGCGCAGGGGGCCCTGGACCGTATCCAGCGCTTCATCGACGAGATGCCCGCCCTGCGGGCCCAGGTGCGCTCCGGCACCAGCACCATCTCCGCGCTCGCCTTCGGCTACCGCATCGTGATCGCCGACCTGAACAACTACCGCGACGGCATCGCGCAGGCCGACGGCGTCGACGCCGACATCGCGGACCAGATCCGGGCCGCTGCCGCCCTGTCCAAGGCGGCCGAGTACCGGGCACAGGACCAGGTCACGGTCATGCGGGCGCAGTCCGCCGGCGGCTTCACGACCGCCTCGCAGCGGACGTTCGAGGGCGGTCAGCTGGGCTACACCGAGTCGATCGGCGTCCTGTACGACCTCGGCCCCGCCGAGTGGCGGACCTGGCTGGAGCGCACGCTCTCCGGTCCGAAGGCGCTGGAGGCCCGGCGACTTGAGGACAAGATCGGCCGTACGGGCACGAGCCAGGACATCGACGTCACGCCGAAGGCCTGGCAGAAGGCGTCCACCGACCGGCTGTCCCTGCTGGGCGACGTGGAGAAGCAGATCGACGCGGCCGTCTACGCGACGGTCAAGGAGGAGCGCTCCACGCTCCTGTGGACGGCGGGGGCCGAAGCCGCCCTGGTGCTGCTGACCCTGTTCGGCGCCGTCTTCGTCGCCATCCGGCTGGGCCGCGTCATGATCCGCCGGCTGCGTGACCTGCGTAACGCCGCCCACGAGGTCGCCCACACCGGGCTGCCCGCCGTGATGACCGAGCTGTCCCAGCCCGGCGCGCTGAGATCCGCATCGCCCGAGGAGATGGCCGCGCGGACCGGCAACCCGGTCAAGACCACGGGTGACGACGAGATCGGCGAGGTCGGCGAGGCGTTCAACGCCGTCCACCACGAAGCCGTCCGGCTGGCCGCGCAACAGGCCCACATCCACGAGCAGTTCGCCGAGACGCTGGTCCGTGTCGCCCGAAGGGGCGCGCAGTTGACCACCGTTATGGTGTCCGAGCTGGACGCGGTGCAGCGTGACGAGGCCGACCCCGAGCGTATGAAGACGCTCTTCGCCCTCGACCACCTCGCCATCCGCATGGAGCGCAACACCAACAACCTGCTGGTGCTGGGCGGTTACGGGAACGCCCGGGTGCGCGCGAGCGACATCGAGTGCTCCACCGTCGTCGTGGCCGCCGCGCAGCAGATCGAGCGCTTCGACCGGGTGTCGCTCGGCGTCATCGAGGCGGGGATCGGCATCGCCGCCCGCGCCGTGCACGACGTGGCGCACATCCTGGCCGAACTCCTCGACAACGCCACGCGGTTCTCGCCGCCCGACAAGCAGGTCGGGGTCGCCGTCTGGCGGCTGTCCGACCGGGCCGTCGTACAGATCGTGGACGAGGGCGTCGGTATCAAGGCCGAGCGCCGCGCCGTGCACAACGCCGCGCTGCGCGCGCCGCAGGCGGGCATCGGCGACGTACGGTCCATGGGCCTGCACGTGGTGTCGCGGCTCGCCGCGCGGCACGGCATCGTCGTCGAACTGCGCGACTCGTCCGGCCCCGGCACGATCGCCGAAGTCACCCTGCCGTCCAACGTGCTGGCCACGCTGCCGCAGACGGCGCCGTCCGCGCCGCAGGGCATGTTCGGCGAGGACCGTGACCAGGACGACCGCGGCAACCAGGTGCGCTACGAGGCGCCCCGGCCCATCGCGGCGCCGGGCCAGAACGGCCGCAGGCAGCCCGCCGGAGGCGGCGGTTGGCCCGACCAGAACAATCCGAACGACCAGAACAACCCGAACAACCGGCCCGGCCGGAACAATCCGAACGACCCGAACAACCGGAACGGCTCGTCCGCCGGTATGCCCGAGCGGCCGAACGGTCCCCTGCGTACGCCCGAACGGCCCGGCGCCCCCGTCGGGGCCGGGGTCGGAGCCGGCGCCGGTGGTACGACCGTGGGCGGCCGTCCGCCCGGCCAAGGGGCCGGCGGCCAGGCGTCC
>NZ_JTIY01000001.1:1848610-1851199 GCF_000818175.1 Streptomyces sp. AcH 505 | reverse complement strand
CGGCCAGGCGTCCGGCGGGTACCAGGGCGGAGTCCGCCAGGGCCCCCCGCCCGCCGCGCGCCCCGTGCGCGACCCGGTGCGCGACGAACCGGTCTCGCGTGTCGCCGGCGTCAGCTCCTCGGGACTGCCGCTGCGGCAGCGCAACACCCCGCAGCAATGGCCCACCTTGGGCAACAAGGACAGTGCCGAACCGCGTTCGGCAGCCGCCACACCGAGGCCGTCACCCCGCCGCCGGGACTCCCGGCAGGTCTCTGATGTCCTGGCGGCATACACCCAGGGGATCAGCAGGAGTACGAACCGCGGGCGCTCCGCCAGCGACGCCGACACCGAACGGAGCAAGAAATGACCTCACCCACCGACCTCAGCTGGATACTGAGCGGCTTCGCCGGACGCATCCCGGAGATCTCCTCGGCCATCGCCGTGTCCGTGGACGGACTGGCCCTGGCCTACACCGGGGTGAGCCAGGACGACGCCGACCGGCTGGCCGCCATCTCCTCAGGTGTGGTCAACCTGCTGTCCGCCGCTGCGCACTTGACGAACACCGATCCCGTCGAGCACAGCCTCACCGCGATGGAGGGCGGCTACATGTTCTCGATGGCCGTCTCCAGCGGTGCCTCCCTGCTGGTGACCACCACCAGGGACGCGGACATCGGTGAGGTCAGCTACATGATGTCCGAACTGATCAACCAGGTGGGCGACTCGCTGTCGCCCCAGGTCCGCGACCCGAGCACGCTGCCCGGCTGACCGCAGGGCCGCCTCCGTAGCCGCTTCACCGTACGACCGCACCATCCGTACGAGCTGTCCCGCCCCCTCCACCTGATGAGAGCTTTCATGTTCTTCGACATATATCCCCTTCACGCCGCCGTAGATTCCGGCCGGTCGGCGCCACCGTCCTCGTCCTCGGTCTGGCGGCCGCGAGCGGGTGCAGCGGCAACAGCGCCGCCGGCGACGACGACACCGTGAAGGTCGGCCTGGTGGCCTCCCTGTCCGGCACGTACAAGCCGGTCGGCACCGAGCTTGAGGCCGGCTTCAAGCTCTACCTCGACACCCACGACAACAAGCTGGGCGGCCGCAAGGTCGAACTGCTCGTGGCGGACGAGGGCGACGGCCCGCCCACCGCGGTGCCCGCGACCACCAAGCTGGTGAAGAAGGACAAGGTCGACGTCCTGACGGGTCTCGTCAGTGGCGGTTCGGTCGCCGCGGTGATGCCGCTGGTCGACCAGGCCAAGATCCCCTTCCTGGGGTCGAACGCCCGGCCGCCCATCAAGGACCTCAGCTACGTCTGGACGACGAGCTTCCTGTCCGACGAGCCGGGCAAGGCCATCGCCCCGTACGTCAAGGAGAAGGTCAACGGACCGGTCTACGCGATCGGCCCTGACTACCAGGGCGGCTACGACGAACTGCGCGGTTTCACCGACGAGTACAAGCGCATCGGCGGCAAGCTCGCCAACCCGGACGGGAAGACCGCCTGGACGCCGTTCCCGCAGACCACCAACTTCATGCCGTACTTCGCGAAGATCGCGCAGTCCGACGCCAAGGCGGTGTACAGCTTCTACGCCGGTAAGGCCGCGATCGACTTCGCCAAGCAGTACGCGCAGTCCGACGTCGCCGACCTGCCGCTGTACACGGCCTTCGTCACCGAGGGCAGCGTGCTCCAGGCGCAGGGCCCCGCGGCGAAGGGCATCTACTCGGTCCTGAACTACGCGGCGGACCTGGACAACCAGGCCAACCGTACGTTCGTCGCCGACTGGACGGCCGAGCACGACTCGCAGCCCACCACGTACGCGATGGCTTCGTACGACGCCGCTTCCGTCCTGGACAAGGCGATAGCCGACGCGGCGAAGAAGGGCGACGTCACGCCGCAGACCATCAACAAGGCCATCGGCGGCCTGGGCCAGATCGACAGCCCGCGCGGCGCCTGGGAGTTCGGCGACAAGGCGCACTCGCCCGTGCAGTCCTGGTACCTGCGTCAGGTACGGCCCGACGGTGACCAGCTCGCCAACGTCGTGGTGCAGGACCTGGCGACGCTCGGCGGCTGACATGGGATCCATCGATGCCCACCTCATGCCGGCGGTGGACGGAGTGGCCTACGGGCTGCTGTTGTTCGTCGTCGCCGCCGGCCTGAGTCTCGCCTTCGGCACCGCGGGGGTGCTGAACCTGTCGCACGGCACGCTGTACGCCATCGGCGCGTACACGGGAGCCGAGCTGAGCGACGGGACCTGGGGCGGTCTGGCCCTCGGGCTGGCCGCCGGGACCGCGGCGGCGTGCGCGGCCGGGGCGGGTCTCTCCGCCGCGACCGCACCGCTCGCCCGGCGTGGGCATCTCGCGCAAGCACTGCTGACGTTCGGGCTCGCCCTGATCGGCGGTGATCTGCTCATCCAGTTCTTCGGGGCGGACGAGCTCCCCGTCCGCGTCCCCGAGGCGCTCGACTCGTCGGTGACGCTGCTGGGCCACCGGTACCCCGCGTACCGGCTCTGCTTCATCGTGATGGCGCTGCTGCTCGCCGCGTTCGGTACCTGGGTGCTGACCAGGACCCGGGTCGGCGCCGCGGTACGTGCCGCCGCCGACGACCCGCAGATGCTGGCGGCC
>NZ_JTIY01000001.1:1842781-1848539 GCF_000818175.1 Streptomyces sp. AcH 505 | reverse complement strand
CCCGGGCGGTGCACACCGGCGTCCTCGCGGCGGCGGGTGCGCTGGCCGGCGCGGCGGGTGTGCTCGGGGCGCCGATCATCGGCCCCGGGCCCGGTACGTCCGAGAACGTGCTGATGCTGTCCCTCGTGGTGGTCGTCCTCGGCGGGCTGCGCTCGCTGTGGGCGACGCTCCTCGCGGCGATCGCCGTGGGCGAGGTCCAGACCCTGGGCGTCTCGATCGCTCCCGACCTCGCGCCCTACCTGCTCTTCGCCGCGATGGCGGCCGTGCTGGTACTCCGCTCCCGCCTCGCGGAACCGGCGACCGTGCACGGCCCGGAGGGACCGTCGGCGGACCCGGTGGCGCGGCTCCGGCGGCAGTTGGCCGGGCGGCTGCGGTCGCGTCGGTCAAGTGTCGTTCCCGCACAGGCGAGTTCGGTACCTGCGGTTTCGCCGCACGAGCCGTCCGGACCGCACGAGCCGCCCGCGCCGTCCGAGTCGCCCGCACCGGCCGTCAAGCGCGTGGGTCCCTTCGCCGCCCTCAACCGGCTTCCGGGCGGGGGCGCGTGGCGGCAGGCCGCTCCGCTGCTCGTTCTGCTCGTCCTGCTGATCGCGCTGCCGGGGATGCTCGACGCGTACAGCATCACGCTGGCCGGGTCCGCCCTCGCCCTGGGGCTGCTCGCGGTCAGTGTCACCATCCTCACGGGGTACGCGGGGCTGCCCACGCTGGGCCAGACCGCGCCGTTCGCCGTCGGCGCGTACGCCACGGCCAACCTGGCAGACGCCGGGTGGAACATGGGCCCGGTCCAGGTCGTCCTCTCGGCGCTCGCCGCCGCGGTCTTCTCCCTGGCGACCGGACCCGCCGTCATCCGGGCACGCGGCACGACCGTACTGATGATCACGCTCGCCATCGGCGAGCTGAGCAGCGCGGTCATCAACCAGTTCAAGTCCGTCACCGGTGGCGCCGACGGCCTCGTCGGCTTCCCGTCCACGCAGGCGCTGTGGGGCGGGGAGGGGATGACCGACGAGAGCCAGGTCTACAACTACGCGCTCGTCGTCGCCGTCGTCGCCGTGGCCGTCACCCTGCTCGTACTGCGGTCCCCTGCCGGGAAGTTGCTGACCGGCACCAGGAGCGCGGAGGCACGCATGCGCGCCTCCGGGCATCCGGTGGGACGGTATCTGCTGGTGGCGCACATCTGCGCGGGCGCGCTCGCGGGCGTCGGCGGCTCGCTGATGGTCACCGTCCAGCAGTACCTCTCACCCGCCGACGTGGGCTTCGAGATCGCCGCCTTCGCGCTGCTCGCGGTCGTCATCGGCGGTTCGACGTCCGTGATCGGCGCCCTGCTGGGCGCCGGCCTGATCGTCGCCACCCGGGACTGGGTGGCCAGTTCATGGCCGGGACACGGGCCGCTGCTGCTCGGCGCGCTGTTCGTCGCCGCCGTGTACCTGCTGCCCCGCGGCCTCGCCGGTCTGCGCGGCGCATCGAGGCGCGGCGGGTCGCAGGACGCGGCCACCCCGACCCTCGCCGGGAAGGTCTCCTCATGACGTCCGCACCGACCGACGCACCGATCGAGGTATCGGCCGACGCACCGGCGCATCCGGTGCTGGACCTGACCCGACTCACCCGCAGGTTCGGCAGTCTCACCGCCGTCGACGACGTCAGCCTGCGGCTTCCGGCCGGCGCCCGGCACGCCGTGATCGGCCCCAACGGCGCGGGCAAGACCACCCTGCTGAATCTCATCGCGGGTACGGACAAGCCCGACCAGGGCACGATCGTCCTCGGCGGTACGGACGTCACGCGCAAGTCCACCGCCCGGCGCAGCCGTCTCGGGATCGCCCGCAGCTTCCAGCAGCCCGTGGTCATACCCGAGTTGACGGTGCTGGACAACGTCGTACTGGCCGGCTGGCCGCACCACCCGAAGCGCCGCGGTGCCTGGCGCAGCCCGTCCCGGCTGCGGCTGCACGCCGAGTCCGCGCTCCGCCGTCTGGAGGCCGTCGGTCTCGCCGACATCGCTCACCAGCCGGCCGCCACGCTCTCGCACGGACAGCGCCGGATGCTCGACCTCGCCGCGGCGCTGGCGGGCGAGCCGCGCCTGCTGCTCCTGGACGAGCCGGCCGCGGGGCTGACGGACGGTGACATCGGGCGGCTGCTCGGCATCCTCGGCGGGCTGCCGGCGGACGTCGCGATCATCCTGGTGGAGCACCATGTCGAAGTCGTGGCCCAACTCGCCTCGACCGTGACGGTGTTGGCGGCGGGACGGGTGGTCGTCACCGCACCGACGCAGGAAGCGCTCGCGCACCCCGAGGTGCGCGACGTGTACCAGACCGATCCGAAGGCCGACGTGTCCGCCGCTCCCGCAGACGAGAGAGGATGACGGACCCCCGATGCTCGAACTCTCCGGTCTGACCGCCGGCTACCACGGCGGCACCGTCCTGCACGGTCTCGACCTGTCGGTGGCCGCAGGCACGGTCCATGCCGTCGTCGGTCACAACGGCGCCGGCAAGACCACGCTCGTCCACACCGTCGCGGGGCTGATGCGCCCCAGCGCGGGCACCGTACGGCTCGACGGCCGGGACGTGACGGGGCAGCCCGCGCACCTGATCGCCCGCGCCGGGATCGGTCTCGTACCCCAGGGCCGCCGCGTGTTCGCCGGGCTCACCGTCGCGGAACACCTGCGGCTGTCCCACCGTCCGCCGCGCCGTGGCGACACCACGCGCCCCAGCGTGTGGACCCCCGCGCGCGTCCTGGAACTGCTGCCCCGGCTCGGCGAGCGCCGGGACAACCGGGGGGCCGATCTGTCCGGCGGTGAACAGCAGATGCTGGCACTCGCCCGCGCGCTGCTCGGCTCGCCGAGCGTGCTGCTGCTCGACGAGCCGACGGAAGGCCTCGCGCCCGCACTCGTCCAGCAGGTGCACGAGCTGGTCGTCACGCTGGCGGACGAGGGTATCGCCGTCCTGCTGGTGTCGCCCAGCCCGGCGCGGGCGGTCGAGTGCGCCCGTACGATCACGGTGCTCACCTCGGGACGGATGACGCTACGGCTCGACGGCGCGGACGCCCGTACCGACGCCACCGAGCTGCACGCCGCGCTCGAACTGGCCCCGCAGGCAGGCTGATCCGCGCGCGGCAGGCAGTGCGCATGCGCACCCGGCCCCGCACCCGCATGTGGGCCCGGGTGCGGCGTCACCGACCACCGCACCCGGCCTGCGCCCAGGGCTACTTGGTCTTCATGCTGTGGCCGCCGAAGCCGCTGCGCCGGTCGGAGCCGCTGTTCTGGTCCTGCCACCACGCCTCGAACTCCGGCTGGCCCATGGCGGACCAGTCGGGGGTGTTCTCCACCTGCGCGCTGCCCATCCGCCGCGCGAGCGCGACCATCGCCGACCCCACGGCGCCCCGGTTCACGTCGTACCTCTCCAGGGCCTCCTTCCAACTGCTCCCGGCCACCAGGGCGGCCTCCAGCGCGGTGGCGTCCTGGAGCGCCTTCACACTGCCGGCGCCGATGTGTGGCCGGGCGACGCTGGCGGCGTCGCCGACGAGCACCATCCGCCCCGAGGTGTAGTGGGGCACCTCCAGGTCGTAGATGGGCTGGATGAAGGTCGTCTCGGCGGGCGTGCCGAGGACCTTCTCCGCCCAGTACGGCGGGAAGTGCTCGGCGACGAGGTCGCGCAGGTGCGCGGTGAGCTGCGAGTTGAGCCGGCCGGGCGGCAGGGAGGTCGGGGTCTTCAGGTCGGGGTGGAGGCCGTCGACCTGCGGGGGCTCGGTGTAGAGCACCCAGTTGAGCAGGTGGCCGCCCGAGCCGTCCGGGATGCGGTAGGCCATGCAATGGCCGCCGGGGAAGACGATGTTGTGCGCGTCGTGGCCGTCCGAGGGGAGACCTGAGGTGTCCCGCGACGTACCGCGCCAGCCGATGTAGCCGGCGTACGTCGCGCCGGCGCCGGGGAACATGGCCTCACGGACGACGGAACGGTACCCGTCGGCGCCGATCACGGCGTCGAAGTGCTCCTCGTGGCCGTCGGCGAGCCGCAGCGTCACACCCTCGTCGTCCGGTTCCAGACCGGTCACCACGGCGCCGGAGCGGTAGGAGACGTCCTCGGGCACGCGGCGGCGCAACTCGCTCCACAGCGAACCCCAGTTGTAGGCGCGGAAGGGGAACGGCTGCTCACCGAGGGCCCTGCCGTGCCGCGCTTCGCCGTCGCGTACGGTCCACACCCGCCGGGTCAGCGGTGCCCAGGGCATCTCGGGTGCCACGTACCCGGCGTCCCGCAGCTCGTCGTACCGGTCGCTCTGGAGGGCGATACCCACCCCCCTGTCGCGGAGTTGGGCATCGGCGCGCTCGAAGACGGTGATCTTCCCGGCTCCGCCGCGCGACGCCGCCAGGGCCGCGGCGCACCCCGCTATGCTGCCGCCGACGACCGCTATGCTGCCTCCACGCATGACTGGCTCTCCACTCACTTGGTGTTCCGGTCGCCGTTCCCCGCGCTGTCGCACCGGGCGCAACCGGGGGTGAAATCCGGCTGAGTCGGCGCTCGTTGTCCCGCTTCCCGCGGTCGGCGCCTGCCGGGGATCCTACCGAGGGGCGCGCGGGCGCCCGGCGGCGCACGTACCCCCGGATCGTCACTCCCCTGACACACCGACAGACGCCATTCGGGCCATCGCGCGAGAAGTCCGCCCCGTGTGCGGCGTGCGGGAGGCTCACGCGACGTACGGTCGTCGGTGACAGCCCCCGACCCGGAGGAATGACGCATGCGAGCCATCACCGTCCAGGACCGTGACGCCGGCGTCGGCGGCTTCACCTTCACCGATCTGCCGTATCCGCACGCCGCGGAGAACGACGTGATCGTGCGCGTCCACGCGGCCGGATTCACGCCGGGCGAGCTGGCCTGGCCCGCCAGCTGGACCGACCGGGCCGGGCGTGACCGCACCCCCAGCGTGCCCGGGCACGAGCTGTCCGGTGTCGTCGCCGAACTGGGCTACGGCACGACAGGGCTGACGGTCGGTCAGCGTGTCTTCGGTCTGGCCGACTGGACCCGTGACGGTTCGCTGGCCGAGTACACCGCCGTGGAGGCCCGCAACCTCGCCCCGCTCCCCGCCGATGTCGACCACACCACGGCGGCGGCCCTGCCGATCTCCGGACTCACCGCCTGGCAGGCCCTCTTCGACCACGCCCGGCTGGCCCCCGGCCAGACGGTGCTGGTCCACGGCGCGGCAGGCAGCGTCGGATCCGTTGCCGTGCAGCTCGCCCGCGAGGTGGGCGCCCGGGTCATCGGCACGGGCCGGACCGACGCCCGTGACACGGCGGTCGGCCTGGGCGTCGACACCTTCGTGGACCTCCAGAACGAGCGCCTTGAGGACGTCGAGGAGGTGGATGTGGTGTTCGACGTGATCGGCGGCGACATCCTCGACCGCTCGGCCGCGCTGGTGCGTGCGGGCGGCACGCTCGTCACCATCGCCCGGCCGGTGACCGTCCGCCCCCGCGACGGCCGGGCCGTCTTCTTCGTCGTCGAACCCGACCGTCGCGTCCTCACGGACCTCGCCCGGCGGGTACGGGACGGGCGGCTCAAGCCGCTCGTCGGGGCGGTGCGGCCGCTGGCCGAGGCCGCCGCCGCGTTCGGTCAGGACCGGGGCAGTCGCGACAGGCGGACGCCCGGCAGAACGATCATCCGCGTCACGGAAGGCTGACCGCCGCCCAGCGGTCGGCGGTCGGGTCAGGTCCGGTCAGGTCCGGTCGGGGACCCGCAGGGCCAGCAGGGCCGTGTCGTCGCTCGCCCAGCCGTCGTGGCGGGCC
>NZ_JTIY01000001.1:1826123-1842756 GCF_000818175.1 Streptomyces sp. AcH 505 | reverse complement strand
AGCCGTCGTGGCGGGCCGCCAGCGCCGCCGCGATGTGGTCGATGGTGGCCGCCGCGTCCAGGCCGTGGCAGTCGGCGAGGGTCCGGGCCAGCTCCTCCTCGCCGAACATGGGACGGGCCGGGCCGCCGTTCTTGCCAGGCCGTGGCCGGGCCTCGCAGGCGCCGTCCGTGTAGAGCAGCAGCAGATCGCCCGCTGCCAGCCGGAAGCGGACGTCGGTCAGCCGTAGCTTGTCGACCACCCCGAGCAGGGTGCCGAACTTGCCGAGCTGTTCCACCCGGCCGTCGGCCCTTCTGACCAGCGGCGGGGGATGACCGGCCAGGCAGAGCCGGCCCGTGACGCCCGACGGTGACGTGCGGAACGTGGTGTACGCGGCGGTCAGGAAGCGGGTGGCGCCCTGGCTGCGCATCGCCGTGTTCAGCCGGTCCAGGACCGTGGCGGGGGACAGATGCTCGGACGCGTCGGCGCGCAGCGTGTACCGCGCCAGCGCGGTGACCTTCGCCGCTTCGACGCCCTTGCCGCAGACGTCGCCCATCACCGCGGACCACCACGGGCCGCGGGCGTGGAACAGGTCGTAGAAGTCACCGACGACGAGGCCGGGGGAGCCGGTGGCGGAGAGATAGAGGGCCGCCGTGTCCAGGTCGGGCACCGGTTGCAGCGACGGCGGCAGCAGACTGTCCTGCAAGCTGCGGGCCAGATCGCTGGAGACCTCCAGCGCCGCGCGGGTCGCGGCCAGCGAGATCCGCAGATTGATCTCGTTGCTGACGGCGCGCGACAGGGCAGCCATCGTCTCCAGGTCCTGCGGCCGCCACGCCCGCGGACTCGGATCGATCACGCACATGCTGCCGATCGCCTCCCCGCCGGGGCCGAGGATCGGGAAGCCGGCCCAGGCGCCCACCCCCCACGGCTTGATCGCGGGGTGGCCTTCGGTGCGCGGGTCGAGGGCCGCGTCCTCGACGATGAACGGAGCGCCCATGCCGACCGGGAAGTAGCAGAAGCTGTCGGGGACCGCGTTCTGCCAGGCGGCGACACCGCCGTATTCGAGGCTGGGGACGGACTTCCAGAACGTGCGGTACTCGTCGACGAAGGTGATGGCCGCCAGCGAGCAGCCGGTCACCGCTGCGGCGAGCCGGGTCAGGTCGTCGAAGACGGGCTCGGGGCCGCTGCCCACCAGGCCTGCGGTCCGCAGCGCCGCGAGCCTGTCCGGGTCCGACAGCACCGCCGGCATCCCGTCCGCGCGCACACCGCCCGGATACCTCACGCCATCCACCAACGACCTCGCTCTCCCCATGTGTGTCACTGCAAAGGTACTGACAAGGGAGCCGTAACCGCCAAGAGCGGGTGCACCGAGCGGGTAACGCCGAGGGGGTCTCGCGTCTACCTGACAGTAGTCAAAAGGTCACTCGACTGGCCGCAGTGAACTTGGGCGCCGCCGGTAACCGCGCCAGGGTGAGCAGATGTGGCCAAGACGGCTCAAACAGTGGATAGCGCTCCTCCCACTGACCCTGGTGGTGACGTGCGACGCGCCGGGACACGAACACCGGGCGCCCGAGCAGCGGCCCCCCGCCGCGCGGGCGGCACGGCTGGCGCCCCGCCCCGTCATCCTGGGCCGGCGTGAGTGGCATGCGGACGAGAAGGCCGTGCGGGAGAAGCCGGTCTACTCCGGCCCCGTGGAGGTGATCTTCGTGCATCACACGACGCACTCCGACAAGTACGACTGCAAGCGGGACGTCCCCGAGATGCTGCGGTCGATGGAGGAGCACCACATCCACGACATGGGATGGAACGACCTCGGATACAACTTCGTCGTCGACCGCTGCGGAAACATCTACGAGGGACGCCGTGGCGGCATCGACCGGCCGGTGCGCGGCGCGCACACGAAGGGGTTCAACGTCCGCAGCGCCGGTATCGCCGTGCTCGGCAGCTTCGCGAACGGGTCGAAGCCGCCCCGCGCCATGCTGAAGGCCATCGCTGCCATCGCGGCGTGGAAGCTGGCCCCTGGCGTGGACCCGCAGGGGCGGGCGAAGCTGACGTCCACGAGCGACGAGAGCCGGTACCGCAAGGGCACGTCGGTGGAGCTGCGCACCATCTCGGGTCACCGGGACGGGTACGACACCGACTGCCCGGGCGCCGAGCTGTACGCGGCGCTGCCCTGGATCAGGAAGACGGCGGCGCGCATGCGGTACGACGCGGCGCACTGAACCGCCGTGGAACGAGGGCCAGGAGGGGAGAGGGCGGCTGCCGTCGGCAGCCGCCCTCCGGGTCCGGTGCTCAGTTCCTGTGCTCAGTCGACGGTGCTCAGCCGGCGGTGCTCAGCCGGTGATGCCGTTGAAGGTGCTGGTGAACTGCCAGTCGTCCTGCGCGGTCCCGCTGCACGTGTCGGACAACTGCCCTTCGCTTCCGCACGCCTTGTCCCGGCCGAGGGCCCAGAACGACAGCTCCTGGATGCCCTTGGACTTCGCGAAGTCGGCCAGGGTGTTGGCGTTGTCGACGGAGAAGACCTCCGACTGGGTGTCGTTGACCCCGATCATCGGGGTGTTGCCCTCCATCGCCCACAGTTCGGCGTCGGACTTGTCCGTCCAGATGGCGCCGAGCTGGTCGTGCAGCGCGGTCGCCGCGTCGGTGGCCGCCTTGCCCATGTCCATCGCCGAGCCGTAGTCCATCGTCATCAGGTTGACGAGGTTGACGTCCAGGCCGTTGCTCTTGGCGTTGGAGAGCAGGTCGAGCTGGTCCTGCGGCAGCCCGTCCGGGTTGGTGGCGAGCGTGTACTGCACGTCCAGCGTCTTGCCCGCGTCCGCGTACTCCTGCTGGAGTTCGGCGAGCGCCTGGTTGCGGCGGTCGTTGGCCGTGTCGTCGGCGACGGTGGCGCCCTCGATGTCGAAGTCGACCCTGGTCAGGTCGAGTTCGTCGATGACCCGCTGGTACTCGGCCTTCAGGGCGCCGACCGACGTACAGGAAGCGCCTATCTCCGTACCGCTCGCGCCGCCGAACGAGGCGATGACATCGCCGCCGGCCGCCCGCAGCGAGTTGATGGCCGAGGTCCAGCCGGCGTCGGTGATGTCGGTGTCGCCGTTGAACTTCGCGTCGCAGCCGCCGCCGTCGATGATGAAGGCGAGCGTGAAGTACTTCTGCCCGGTGGCCTCGCGGGCGTCGGTCAGCGCCTGCGGCGATGCCCATGTCTCCGCGTACGGCGCGGAGTAGTGGTCCGGGAAGCCAGGACCGGGGTCGGCGGCCGCGCTGGCGCTCGCGCCGGTGGCGACGACGGCCGTGGCCGCCAGGGCGAGGGCGGCGGGGGTGAGGGCCAGGATCTTCTTCGTCGATCGGAACACAGGAACACTCCTGTCATGTGCGCGTGGGGGCGCACACCGTGGGGGGTTGGAGCGCAGGGCTGTTCACATAGGGGAATGGGGGATCCCCACGTGAACTGTCGTTGCTGGATGAAAGTAAAGGACTAGACCAGCACGCAGTCAATCCCCTTGACAGCAATGGTTGGTGGCGGGGCCGGCTGACTGCGGCGGTGGCGCTCGGTCAGCCGCCCAGGACCAGCTTTTCCAGCGCCGCCCGCATCCGTGCGTCCGTACGCGCCCGTGCGGCGACGGCCGCCGCGAGCCGCTGCGTCCACTCGTCCAGCGGCACCGGCGTACGGGACAGCACGACGCCCCGTACGACCTTGGCGATCTCGCACGCGGGCCGTCCGTGCGTCAGCGTCAGGATCAGCCGCTGGTCGTCCAGCGAGATCTCGACCCGCTCCACCCGGCCGTCCCGGCCCGCGAGCCGGTCGCTCATGGTGCGCTTGCGGTCGAGTGCGACGGCGTCCGGCGGCAGCGCCTCGGCCAGCGAACCGCTCAGCACCTGGGCGTACAGGTCCAGGTCGGCGGCGTCCCTGCGGAGCGCGGCCGCGAGTTCGTCGACGGAGCCGGCCGTGGCGGCCGTGGCGTCCTCGGCCTTCTCGATACGGCCGTCGGGGGCGCTGTCCGCACCGTCACCGTCGCTCATCGGGCTCCCCTTCGTCGTGTCCCCCCACCCTCACCGGCGGGCGGTCAGCCGTCCAGGCTGAGCACCATGGTCGGGCGCTCGATCTCATGATCCGGGCGCAGCGGCCGTACGGCCGTGCCGATCGAGAAGAACTCCGTCGTGTGCCCGCCCCAGCGGTGGTTGTGCGCGTTCAGCTGGACGCCGACGACGCCCTCCGCCGCCAGCTCCTCCGCCTCGGCCTGCATCCGCGCCATGGCCAACTCCCGCGCGTCGTACAGCGCCTGGGTGAACTGCTCGATCTCCACATTCTTCCCGATGTTGGAGAAAGCGGCCGTCATCCGCTGGTGCGCGATGTGGTAGACGCAGGTGCCCATGACCATGCCGAGCGGCGCGTAGCCGGCCCTGATCAGCGTCCAGAAGTCCTGGCCCGAGAGGTCGGAGGTGAAGGGCTGGCCCTTGTTGTTGCGCCAGACACCGCCGCCCGGCGGCGGCTCGTCCGCCTTCACCGCCGTGCCGATGGCGATGAACTCCGCGATGTCGTTGCCGAACTCCCGCGCCTCGACACTCAGCCGGACCCCGACGATGCCGTCGGCGCCGAGCTGCGCCGCCTCGGCCTCCATCCGGGTCATCGCCAGCTCACGCGCGTGGTACATCGCCTGGCTGAGCGTCTCCAGCTCCTGGTTCTTGCTCCAGCGGCCGAGCTGGATACCGACGTGGTAGATCGAGGAGCCGAGCACCAGCCCGATCGGCCGGAATCCCGCCTCCCTGACCAGCAGGAACTCATTCACCGACAGATCGCTCGTGAAGATCGAACCGGCCTTGCCCGGCTCCAGATCCGCCAGCCTGCGCATGGCATCGGCAGGCACACCCTGATCGCTCGGACCGTCACCGCTCACTTCGCCACATCCTCACTGTCGGTGCTGCTCGTTCGGTGCTGCTGCTGATTCGGTGGTGCTGTCATCCCTGGTCGCCGAGTTCCGCCAGCTCGGCTGCGATCCTGCGCTGCTCGGCCGGGTCGCCGTACGGGCTCGACTCCACCGCAGCGAGCCGCGCGCGCAGCCGCTCCCCGCGCTTGCCGAGCGGCATCACGGCGAGCGTCGGCGGGCGCCGGGACCCTGCGTCGAAGTGGGCGATGGTCGTCCCGACCATCGTCGACTCGGCCACGTGGTCCTCGCCCTCGCCGCCGAACCGGGAGGCCCGCATGCAGGGTTCCCGCCAGATCCGCAGACTGCCGCTGGCGAGGATGACGCCGTCGCCGCCCTGGCGCGTGCTCTGCAGCTCCAACTGGTGGCGGGCGTCGGCCCGTACGTCACCGACGAGTTCGCTCCACGCGTCGACCTCGATGTTGCCCCACGACATCGCCTGGGTGCGGGTGCCGAGGTCGTCGTGGCGTACGCCGACGGACATGCCGATGAGCAGTTCGACGGGCACCCAGCCCGCGGCGATGAGCTTCGCGAACCCCTGTCCGTCGAGGTGACAGGTGAAGGGACGCGGTGAACGTACGTCGCCGCGCGCCCGTACCGCTGTGCCGATGACCTTGAACTCCAGGCAGTTCGGCTGGGTCGGGAACGGTGCCATGGTCAGTTCGGCCGCGACCACCCCGTCGCCGCCGAGCGCGGTGCACTCGGCGGACAGCCGGTCCAGCGCCGTACGCCGCGCGTTGTCGAAGACCTCGACGAGACCGGCGGAGGGCGCCCCGTCGCCGGACAGTGCCACGGGGCCCGGCGCGCTGGACATCGTGAAGCCCGCGTTGAGGTAGAGGCAGTCGTAGTAGCCCCAGTACCGGCCGGCCCGTCCGACGTGGTAGACGGCGGAGCCCATCGCCTGACCGACCGGTTCGAAGCCGGCCGCGCGGATCGCGGTGAACTCGCCGGTCGACAGCGCCGATGACCAGGTGCCGCTGCGCCGGGCCCCGTCGATGCGTTCCCGGGCCGCCGGCGGCAGACCTTCACCGCTCCATGGCACCGACACCTGGCCCACCACCTGTCGCCGAGGATCCGCCGCAAAAGTCCGTCCTGTCTCCTCCGCAGCCTAATCGAGGCGGGTGAACGGATCTTGTCCGACTCTCGGGTTCGTTTAGGAAGGGGAAACGGGGCAACCAGTGTGCAGACAGCGAATGAGATCCATGGAGAGCCATGGAAATCCGAGTGCTTACCAAGGAAGAGGAGAAATTCAGATGTATATAGGTATCGGTACCGTGGTCGTTATTCTTATTATTGTCGTGATCATTCTGCTGCTGCGCCGTCGTTGATGGGTGCCGCGCCCGGGCCTGTGGGCCGACTCCGGGGGGCGGCCGGCTCTCCGGAGCCGGCGCCCCCCGAGGCGTGATCGGGGTTGGTGTGTCCGTATACGTACTGAATGGGCGGATTATTCTATTCAGTCGTTATGTCGGTACAGGATCATTGCCGTCTAGAAACTGTTGCCCCCTGGGTGGGTAATCGCGTACTTCGGGGGCAGGCGCCTGTTGGCACCCCGACGAGGTAAGGCGATGACATGACGATGCCCACCCCATCCACGAACGCGTCCATACAGCTGGCGGACGGTGCTCTCCCCACGCGTACCGACGACGGCACGGGCGCGCTCCCCTGGATCGAGGATGCGGGGAAGGTCGCGCCGAAGGACGCACGCGAACTGTCGAAGATGTTCTTCGACCAGCTGCTGGTCCTCGAAGAAGGCACGCGCGAGCACCAGTACGCGCGCAACACCCTGATCGAGATGAACCAGTCGCTGGTGCGCTTCGCCGCGAGCCGCTTCCGCAACCGGGGCAGTGGCGACATGGAGGACATTCTCCAGGTCGGTACCATCGGACTGATCAAGGCCATCGACCGGTTCGACCTCTCACGCGAGGTCGAGTTCACGTCGTTCGCCATCCCGTACATCGTGGGGGAGATCAAGCGGTTCTTCCGTGACACCACCTGGGCCGTCCACGTTCCGCGCAGGCTGCAGGAGTTGCGCGTCGAGCTGGCCAAGGCGCAGGACCACCTGGGAACCGTCCTCGACCGCAAGCCCTCGGTCGCCGAGCTGGCCGAGCATCTCGACCTGACCGAGGAAGAGGTCATCGAGGGGATCGTCGCGGCCAACGGCTACACGGCCGGTTCGCTCGACCTCCCGAACGACACGTCGGACGACGGCCAGGTCAACAAGAGCGGCCGTACGTTCGCCGACACGCTCGGTGGCTGCGACCCCGCCATGGAACTCATCGAGGACTTCCACTCGCTCGCCCCGCTGCTGCACGAGCTGGACGACCGGGAGCGTGCCATCGTCGAGATGCGCTTCGGTCAGGAAATGACGCAGTCGCAGATCGGCGAGAAGCTCGGCGTTTCGCAGATGCACGTGTCGCGACTGCTGGCTCGTACGTTGTCGAAGCTGCGTGCGGGACTGCTCGTCGAGGAGTAGGAGTGAGGCGAACGGAATGCCCGGAGGCGGGAAATGCCTCCGGGCGTTTTTGGTTTTCGGACACCCGAAGGACCCGGGCCGGAAGGACCCGGGCCGGCGGTCAGCGGGCTTCCATGTCGGCGAAGAGGCTGGTGTCGAGCCGCGCCAGCAGGTCGGCCGGGTCCTCGTAGACACCGCCCGCCCCAGCCGATTCGAGCGCGGCGCGCGGAATGCCGCCGGACAGGACGGCGATGCTGCGCACGCCCGCTCGCGCCGCCGCCTCCATGTCCCAGACGGTGTCCCCGACGAACACCGCACGCTCGGCCGACACGTCGGCCAGCCGCAGGGCCTCCCGCACCGGCTCAGGAGCCGGTTTGCCCGCGGAGACGTCGTCGGCGCTGGCGGTTCCCGCGATGACGTCGTCCGCGTTGATGGCGCGGCGCAGCGCGGTCAGCTCGGAGCCGCCGGCCGAGGTGGCGAGCACGATCCGCCAGCCCCGGTCGGACAGGGCCCACAGCAGCTCGGCCGCCGACCGCAGGGCGGGCAGCCGGTCGAAGTACGTCCCGTAGAGGGTGGAGTGCGCGGCGCTGATGGCGGCGTCCTGGCCGGTGTCCCGCTCGTCACCGAGCAGATGCGCGATGAGGTCGTCGGAGCCGAGCCCGACGGCCCGGTGGATGGCGGGCATGGGCACCTGGTGCCCTGCCTGCCGGAACGCCTCCCACCAGGAGGTCACGTGAAGGTGATTGGTGTCGACGAGGGTGCCGTCGACGTCGAACAGCGCCGCCCGCGTCATGTCAGTGCCCGCACGTTGTCGCTCCCTGCCGGTTGGGTCTTCGGTCCGTCCGTGTACCCCTCTTCTCAGGGGAGAACCTACGGTGAGCTGCCCGTACGCACGCACCGAAGCGGTCCGGAAGGGTGACGGGAGCGGGCCGGGGCCGCGCTACGGGCCGGCCGGGCCCCGGCGGGCTGTCAGCGGCGGGCCGTGCGTACCGCGACCGCCAGGGTGACCGCCATCGCGACCAGCGACGACACGATGCCGTACACGTTCCCCTCGACGACCCAGAAGATCGTCAGGCCGCCCAGGACGACGACTCCGCCGAGCGCCGGGTTCTCGAAGACCGCCTCCACCGCGATACGCCAGGAGGCGAGGCAGCGGCGGCCGGCGGCGCGCAAAGTACGGGAAACGGAATCCATCCGGCCATCATCCTCCCGTTTCACTCGCAAGGGCGTTCCAACATCGTTCACCGACAGGTGCTTTACTCCCAACGACGCCTGGACGAGAGGAAATCCCCTTGCTGAAGCGAAAGTCAGGACGATTGCTGCCGGCGATCGTCACGAGCGGCGCGCTCGCTGCGAGCTGTCTCGCGCTGCTCCCGTCCGCCGCCGCGCAGGCGGACGGTGCGACCGGCACCGCCGCCGGCAGACAGGCGGACTTCGCCGCCGCCGCAGCCGAGTTCCACGTACCCGTGTCCGTGCTGCTCGGTGTCGCCTACCAGGAATCGCGCTGGGACGCGCACGCCGGCCAGTACAACACCGGCGGTGGCTACGGCCCGATGAACCTCACCGATGTGACGCCGAAGATGCTGGCCGACGGCGCGGCGGGGGCCGCGGGCCGCGCCGACCTCGGCAAGCTCACCGCCGACCCGGCTCTGCACACGCTGCCCGCTGCGGCGAAGCTCGCCGGCGTTCCCGCCGAGCGGCTCCGCGCGGGCGGCCGGGACAACATCCGCGGCGGCGCGGCGCTGCTCGCCTCGTACGAGAAGGCGCTGACCGGCACCACGTCCGCCGACCCTGCCGACTGGTACGGCGCCGTCGCCCGCTACAGCCGGTCGCCCGACCGCAAGGCCGCCGCGACCTTCGCCGACCGGGTGTACGCCGGGCTCAAGACCGGCGTGCGGCGGCAGACCACCGACGGCCAGCGGATGCGACTGGCCGCCGACCCGTCCGTACGGCCCGCCACCGCGCAGCTGGACCGGCTGAAGCTGCGCGCGGCGCCCGCCGCCCCCGCCACCGAGTGCCCGGCGACCGTCGACTGCACGTTCGTCGCCGCCGACCCGTCGAACGGCCAGGTCGCGAACCGGCCCGCCGACGGCATGGACGTCAAGTACATCGTCATCCATGACACCGAGGGCTCGTACGCCTCGGCCATCGCCACCTTCCAGCAGCCCGGCGGCTCGTCCGCGCACTACGTCATGCGGGCGTCGGACGGCGCCGTGACCCAGATGGTGCCCACGAAGGACCTGTCCTTCCACGCGGGCAACTACTGGTTCAACATGCACTCCATCGGCATCGAGCACGAGGGCTTCGCCGCGCAGGGTGCCACCTGGTACACGCAGACGCAGTACCAGGCCACCGCCGATCTGGTGAAGTACCTCGCGGCGCGCTACGGCATCCCGCTCGACCGCGAGCACCTCATCGGCCACGACAACGTGCCGGGCCCGGTGAACAGTTCCGTGGCCGGCATGCACTGGGACCCGGGACCGTCCTGGGACTGGTCGCTGTTCATGAGCCTGGTCGGCGCCCCGACCAATGTGCACCGGCCCGGCGTGGGCCCGGTGGGCTCCGTCGTGACGATCTCGCCCGCCTTCGCCACCAACAAGCAGACGGTCCGGGTCTGCCCGGCCGAGGACCCCAGCGGCAACACGCCGTCCTGCGTCAACCGGACCCAGCCGGTGAACTTCCTGCCGGTCCGCACGGCGCCGAGCGCGACGGCGCCGCTCTTCGGCGACCAGGCCCTGCACCCGGGCGGCGCCGCCGGTACGAACGAGATCAACGACTGGGGCAGCGTCGTCCAGGACGGCCAGCAGTACGTGGTCGCCGGACGCAGCGTCGACTGGACGGCGATCTGGTTCAGCGGGAAGAAGGTGTGGTTCTACAACCCGCTCGGCAAGAACACCACGATCGCCACGGGCACGAAGGTGATCAAGGGCGCGGGTACGGCGGCGGTCGACGTCTACGGCTCGGGCTACCCGCAGCCGGGGGAGTACCCGGCCGGGCTCTCGCCCTCCACGGAGACGCCGCTGACCTCGTACTCACTGCCCGCCGGGCAGGCGTACGTGGCGACGCAGCAGCCCGTGAGCACCGACGACTACTTCGCGACCAGCAAGACCCTGGTCGTCGGCGGCGGGAAGATGTACACGATCCAGTTCAACCACCGGGTGGCGCTCGTCAACGCGAGCGACGTCACCGTCGGGACCAGGAACTGACCGGCAGGATCTGACGCCCGCTCACCACGGTCAGCGCATGACCGTGGTGAGCACGTCGGCCCCCAGGTTCAGCAGCAGCTCCGCGTGCAGCCGGTGATAGACCATCCGGCCCTCCCGCTGCGAGGTCACCAGACCCACCTCCCGCAGCCGCCGCAGATGCCGCGACACCTGCGGCTCCCCGATGCCCATGCGCCCGGCCAGTTCCGACGTGGTGATCGGCTCGCTCAGCAGATGGCGGCAGAGTTCGAGCCTGGCGGGTTCGGATATGGCCGACAGCCGGTCCCGTACCAGCGACTGCGAGACCGAGGGGCGCTGCTCCCAGTCGTCGGCGATGAAGTGCACGACGAGCGGCAGCCCTTCGTCCAGCTTCAGGATCAGATGCGGCCAGCCGTGCATGGTCGGCACCAGGAAGCAGCCGCGGTCACGGACCTTCCCGCGCGCCGACTGGAGCTTGTCGTACGAGACGCGCGCCGGCTGCTGGGTCGCCGTCGCGGTCGGGCTGACGGAAGCGAGCACCGCGTCGGCGGGTTCGGTACGCAGCTGCTCCCGCACCCGGGCGGCGACATCGCTCAGCCGGGGGCCGACCCTGCGCCACTCCTCGTCGAAGAACGCCTCGGCGCAGTGCCCGACCGTCTCGACCAGGCCGGTGCGGAACGCCTCCGGGTCGTCGACCAGGGCGTTCGCCAGCTCACCACGGGAGAAGGAGCGGCGCTCGCACGCCTTCACGAACTCGCGCTGCTCGGTCCTGCCGCTCCGCAGCAGGTTCGAGCCGGGAAAGACGACACCGCGTATCGCGTTGGCCGCGAGCGGGACGAAGGTCGCCAGGTCGAGGTCGAGCAGGGCGTCCAGCTCGTCGTACAGCTCACGGCCGAGCGGGCCCCGCAGCGGGAAGAACAGCCGGCAGCGGTAGCGCGCCCACAACGGAGAGTAGTACCGCAGCTCCTGCGTGAGACTCGCGGGCAGCCGCTCACCGGCCCGCGCCAGCCAGGTGCGGGACTCGGGGTGGTGTTCGGGCTCCGCCAGAACATGCAGGCAGGACAGAAGCTCCGCGAGAGGCGACGTACCCGCCACCACATCCGAAGCGCCTGCCCCCGCTACGTCGAGCACGACTACCACGCGTCAACTGTAGGCGTGCGCCGCGTGTCCTGCCAGGGACCGAGGTCCCGGCAGAGCACGCGGGACCGGACTACCGCTCCGCCCAGGTCGTGTCGTCGAAGCCCCGTCCGGCGCCCTGCGGGCGGACGATGCTCCTTCGACGACACTCCCTAGGCCGGCAGTACGAAGAGCGTCAGCCACGACGGGCTCTCCGGTGCCAGATGGACCCGGTTCGTCGCGACGGCCCTGCGCCGCGACGCTGCCTCGTTCTCGCCGGTGTTGGGGTTGACGTCGAAGCGGGGGAAGTTGCTCGACGACACGTCCAGCCGGATCCGGTGGCCCGCCTTGAACAGGTTCGCCGTGTCCGGCGCCGTCACCGTGATCTCGTACACCTCGCCCGGATACAGCGGCTCGGGCTTCTCGTACGAGTTGCGGTAGCGGGCGCGGAGGATGCCGTCCGTCAGATTCATCGCGTACCCGTTCGGATAGTCCGGGGTCGGCGGATGGACGTCCACGAGCTTGACGGTGAAGTCGGTGTCCGGCGCGTTCGACGACACGGAGAGCCGCACCTCGACAGGGCCCGCCACCGCCACGTCCGCGGCCAGCGGCTCCGTCTCGAAGGCCAGCACGTCGGGCCTCGACGCCAGCGGCAGATGCGGCGGCTCGCTGCCGTAGACCGTGGCGTCGGGCCGCTGGTCGAAGGCGCCGCCGACCATGACGGGCTCGCCCGACGTAATCTGGCCGCCCATGGTCGGCACGGGCCTGGCCGGGTCGAAGTCGTAGGCGACCTGGGTGTCGATCCCGGCCAGCGGCGCTGCCTCGGTGAGCGCGCCCTGTTCGCGCAGATACAGCCGTACCGGCTTCGTCTCGCGCGGCGGCCAGGCGTCGGCCACCCGCCAGCCGCCCCCGTGGTCGAGCCGGCCGGTCTCCGTGCGCCGCCCGGTGCCGCCGCCCATCAGGAAGTACTGCACCCGCGGAAAGTCGTCGCCCGCGTGCTCCCCCAGATGGCGCTCGAACCAGCGCGCCCGGAACTCCAGATAGTCCGGCGCGAGATTCCCGTCCAGCGTCGCGGCGGCGCCGAAGTCCACGTCGCCCGCGTAGCTGTCGCTGCGCGCGCCGTGCGTCCAGGGGCCCACGACGAGATACGCCGGGCTGGTCTTGCGCTCGCCGAGCTGCTGGAAGTTCTCCACAGCCGTGCGTACGTACGGGTCGTACCAGCTCACCATGTGCAGGCTCGGTACGTCGGGGAAGTCGTCGTAGAAGCCGCGGCCGTAGATGCCGAGCTGCTTCCAGAAGCCGTCGAACGGGCCGCGCTCCCACTGGTCGAGCAGATACTCCTCGTACTCCGGCACCGCGCGCAGCGGTGAGACCCCGCGCCGCCAGGGCATGGCCTGGAACCACTCGCGCATGTCCTGCGACTCCAGCGCTGCCAGCGTCACCGGGTCGGCCTGCACCTCGGGGCTCTGGAACGCGTGCCGGAACGCCCAGGTCGCCTGCTTCAGCTCGAAGGCGCCGCCCATCCGGACGCCCGCCTCGTACGCGCTGGCGAAGCCGCCCGAGTCGACGAACATCGCGGCCAGGTGGCGCGGCGACAGCGAGGCGAGCGCGGTCTGGGCGTGCGCCGAGTACGAGACGCCGGTGGTCGCGACCCGGCCGTCGCACCACGGCTGCCCGGCCAGCCACTCGACGGTGTCGTACCCGTCGGTGGCCTCGCCGAGGTACTTCACGAACGTGCCCTCGGAGTCGCCCCGGCCGCGGCAGTCCTGCCGTACGACGTTGAAGCCGCGGCCGGCGAAGAAGGCCGCCTGGTCCTCGGGCCGGATCGGGCCGCCGTGCGCGTGCAGACCGTCCGAGTAGCGGCGGTCCCTGCGTCCGTACGGTGTCCGCTCCAGCAGGACCGGAGCCGGGGCCGGCTCCTCGTGCGGGGTGTAGAGGTCGGCGACGAGGACGACGCCGTCGCGCAGCGGGGTGCGCACCGTACGCCGCCAGACGGAGCCGCCGTCGGGCAGCCGGATCTCCTCACCCGATGTGCCGGTGGTGCCTGTGGTTCCGGTGGTGCCGATCGTCGTCACTTATTGACCTGCTTCGCCAGACCGGGCCAGATCTTGATCAGCTCGGGGGCCGGCGCCTCGGTGAACCACTTGTCGTAGATCTTCATGAACGTGCCGTCGTCGACCATCTTCGACAGCTGCGCGTCGGTGGCCTTCTGCAGCTTGGTGTTCGACTTCGGGACGGCCATCGCCGTCGCGTGGTCCACCGGCGCCGAGACGGCGACGCGGAGGTTCTTGTACTGCTTGCGGTACGCGTCCGAGTCGGGACCGCCGACGACGAACGCGTCCAGGCCGCCGGAGAGCAGCTTGGAGACGGCCGAGGGCTGCGTCTGGAAGCTGCTGAGCTTGGCACCGGGCATCTTCGACTTCACGAAGTCCTGCTGCACGGAGCCCGTGACGGCGCCGACGTCCTTGCCCTTGAACGCGTCGAGGGCCGTCGCCTTGTCGTCGAGGCGGGTCAGCACGTCGGTGGTGGACCAGTACAGGCCCTTGGTGAAGGCCACCGACTTCTGCCGCTCGGCCGTGACACCGAGCCCGGAGGCGGCCAGGTCGTACTGGCCCGAGGTCAGCCCCTGGAGGGCGCCGGGCACGGTGCTCGCCTTGTAGGTGACCTTGACGTCGAGGCGCTTGGCGACCTCGTCCGTGATGTCGACGATGAAGCCGACGGGCTTGCCGCTCTTGGTGGCGCTGGCGAACGGCGGCTGGTCGGTGGAGACCGCCGCCGTGATGGTGCCGGACTGGTGCAGACCGTACTTGTCGCCGGCCGACGAGTCGCCGCCGCCGCAGGCTGCGAGCAGGAGGACGGCCGAAGCGACGGCTCCGGTGGCTGTTGCCTTCATGGCGAGATTTCTCATGGCACTGGGTCCTGTCTGTGCTGTGATCATCGGATGGTGTTCAGAGGACCTGGGACAGGAACGCGCGCAGCCGGGGGCTCGACGGGTTCTCCAGCAGGTCCTGGGCCGTGCCCTGCTCGGCGATCCGGCCCTCGTCCATGAAGATCACCCGGTCGGCGACCTCGCGGGCGAAGCCCATCTCGTGAGTGACGACGACCATGGTCATTCCGGACGTGGCCAGCTCGCGCATCACGTCGAGCACGCCCTTGACCAGCTCGGGGTCGAGCGCGGAGGTCGCCTCGTCGAAGAGCATCACCTCGGGCCGCATGACCAGCGCCCGGGCGATCGCCACCCGCTGCTGCTGCCCGCCGGACAGATTGGCCGGCCTGCTGTCGGCGAGATGGCCGAGGCCGAGCCTGCCCAGCTGGGTGCGGGCCCGCTCCTCGGCGTCCTCGCGCTTCATCTTCCGTACGTTGCGCAGGGCGGCCGTCAGATTGCCGAGCACGGTCAGGTGCGGGAAGAGGTTGAAGTGCTGGAACACCATGCCGATCCGGGCGCGCAGCTCGTCGACGTTCACGCCGGGGTCCGTGAGGGGCACCCCCGACACGACGACCGAGCCGCTGGACGGCTGCTCCAGCAGGTTGAGGCACTTGAGCACGGTCGACTTGCCCGACCCGGAGGGGCCGATGACACAGACCACCTCGCGGGGCGCGACGTCGAAGCTCACCCCGCACAGGATCTCGTTCGAGCCGTAGGACTTGTGGAGGTCCTTGACGCTGATGACGGGCTCGCTCATGCCCGTACCTCCTTGTCGAGGGGACCGGCGGACAGGCCGACTCCCGGCTGTTCCTCACCGGTCAGCGGGGTGCCGGGCGTCGGCGCCGCCGCGGCGGGGCGCGGACCTGACGGGCCGTTGCGCATCTTGCGGTCCAGCCAGTTGACGAAGTAGGTCAGCGGGACGGTGATCACGAGGTAGCACAGGGCGGCGGCGACCAGCGCCGACGAGTTGTACGTGGCCGCCTGGTGCTCCTGCGCGATGAAGTACAGCTCCCGCTGGCCGACCGAGAGCCCCAGCAGATAGACGAGGGAGCTCTCCTTGACGTCGACGATGAACTGGCCCGTCAGCGCCGGCAGGACGTTGCGGATGCCCTGCGGCACCACGACGACCCGCATGGTGCTCAGGTACGACATGCCGAGGCTGCGCCCCGCCTGCATCTGGCCCGGCGGTACGGACTGGATGCCGGAGCGGAAGATCTCGGCGCAGTAGGCGGCGGAGATCAGCCCGACGGCGACGACCGCGTACCCGAGCGGGCTGCGCCCGAAGGGCCGGATGCCGGCGGCGGGGAGACCGAGGCCGACGAGGCTGACGGTCACGATCGCGGGCATGCCCCGGAAGACATCCACGTAGATCCGGGCGGGCAGCCGCACCAGCCGCCTGCCGGACAGCAGCAGCACGGCGAGCAGCATGCCGACGACGAGGCCGAAGACAATGGCCAGCGCCGCGATCAGCAGGGTGTTGCCGAGCCCCTCGGTGAGCAGGCTGGGCAACACGTTCCATATCTCGTGCCAGCTGAAGAACGTGTGGAGGAAATCGTGCACGGTCGCTCCGATCGATATGGGACGACACACGCCCCCGACCTCGGTATTCGCGTCACCATAGGGGCGCTGCGGCAGGACGGCCCGGACAGTTGCGCCACAGTGGTAACTGTTGGCGGAGGCTCCGATTCCGTGTTGCGTGGGGGATGCGGGCAGGTGTGGACGCCCGGCTCGTGCGGCCGAATGTGGCGGATCTGACACCGTTTGTCCATGAGGTGGTCGGCCGCCGGACGGGTCCGGGTGATCAAGCGCGGTTCCGGTCACATGATCGGTACGCAGCCGAAACAGCCTGGTAGGTACGCTGGCGGCGCTCATTCGGTGCTTCCTACACATGCCTTCGGCGACCCTCTTCTTCGCCGACTTCGTATCCCCCCACGCGTCAGGGCCATCCACCTACGACGACAGGGAAACTCGCCTGATGTCAGCGGACACCACCCCCGTCAGCACCCCCCGTACCTCTTCCGCTCCCGCCTCCCGCGGGCTGAGCCGGCGCGCCGTCCTCGGC
>NZ_JTIY01000001.1:1822388-1825841 GCF_000818175.1 Streptomyces sp. AcH 505 | reverse complement strand
TCAGCGGCGACCGCCGCCCCCGCCCTCGCCGCGGCACCGCCCGCCGCCGCCACCCCCGCCGCTTTCGCCGCCGCGCTCCCGAGCGTGTCGGGCATCAAGAAGCGCTCCAGACTCGTCGACTACGAGGTGATCGAACTCGCCGCGCTGCTGCGGGCCGGGGTCACCACCTCCGTCAAGATCACCCAGGCGTACCTGGACCGGATCGACCGCTTCAACGGCCCCTTCGAGACGTACGCCGACAACGGCCTCTACAACGCCTTCGTCCGGGTCGACAAGGCCGGCGCCCTGGCCCAGGCCCGGGCGGCCGACGCCCGGTTCGCCAAGGCCGGGCAGCACGGGCACGGGCATTCCGGCGGCCACGGCGACGACGACCTGCCGCCGCTGCTCGGTATCCCGTTCGGCATCAAGGACTCCGTCGCCGTCAAGGGGTTCGAGGCCAAGGACGGCAGCCACGCCTTCGACGGGAACGCGGCCCTGCGGGACGCGACCGTCGTCCACCGGCTGCGCGAGGCCGGTGCCGTGATCCTCGGGCACACCATCTGCTCCGCCTTCTCCGGCTCGATCACCGGCACCTTCGCGGGGAACGCCTGGGGGCTGAAGTACGTACCCGGCGGCTCCAGCCAGGGCTCGGGCGTCGCCACGGTCGCGCGGCTCGCCGCCGCCACCATCGGCGAGGAGACCGGCGGCTCGATCGTCATGCCGTCGGCCGCCAACGGCGCGAGCGGCATCAAGCCGTCGCTCGGCACGTCGTCGGTCGCCGGGCTGATGCCGCTGTCGCCGGGGTACGACGTGCTCGGCCCGATCGCCCGGTCCGTACGCGACGCCTCGCTCATCCTGTCCGTCATGCTCGGCCCCGACCCGGCCAACGACCCGCTGACCCTCGCGGCCCCCGACCCCTTCCCCGCGATGCCGCTCACCCCGCGCAAGGGCCGCAAGCCGCTGGCGGGGATCACCATCGGCATCCCGCAGACGGACTGGATGCGCACCGGCGCAGGTGTCCAGGTCGGCGTGGCGCCGCAGGACACGTACGACGACGACCACCGCGCCGCGTTCGAGCGGCTGCGCCGCCAGCTCACCTCGCTCGGCGCGAAGGTGAAGGAGTTCGCGGGGCTCGACGTGACGCAGGCGGAGAACGACCCGTACTTCTCCAGCTCCGACGTGCTGGCCACGGTCGACGGCTCACCGGTCTCGCCGTCGTCGGCGGTGCTGAGCCCCAACCGGTACGAGATCCGGTACTGGGACGCGGTGAAGGACTTCGCCGCCACCCGCCCCGCCGACCAGGCGAAGACGCTCCAGTCCCAGTACGGACGGCGCGCCCCCGGCGAGTCGGCGGCCTCGTTCGAGTCGGCCACCCGGTTCGGCGGCGCGATACCGGCGTCCGTACGGGTGGAGGGCGAGCACCGGCGCCGTACGCTCCAGGCCAACTACCAGGCGGCGCTGGACGACGCGGGGGTCGACTTCATGCTCGTGATGAGCCTGGGGGCGCAGATCGGCCCGCGTACGGGCAACGGCTTCCCGGTCTACCGGGCGTACTACCAGCTCCCCAACGCCCTTGCCTGGCCGATGGTCTCGTTCCCCGTCGGCTACGACAGCACGGACGCGGGGCTGCCCATCACCGCGCAGTTCTGGGGGCCGCGCTTCAGCGAGCCGGAGATCGTGCAGGCGGCCATCGACTACCAGGACAACTACCCGGAGTACCACAACGCGGCCCCGCCCGACCCGCGTCCGGCGTCGGCCGCCGAGCGTGTACCGCGCGCCCTGACGGCCGAACTGCCCGTGCCGCCCGAGCTGTCCAACGACCCGCTGATCGCCGAGGAGGCCCTGCGATGAGTTTTCTGACCGTGGGCTGGGAGCCGGTACTGAACGCGGGGCTGCTGCCGCAGCACCCGGGCGACGGCGACGAGCCGGTGGCGACGGTGGGCTGGCTGCCGAAGCTGGGGACGGCGTTCTACCCGTACCCGCACGACGACCCGGAGGCGCCGGAGGCCTGACGGTCCGTCAAGTCCGGTGCGTGTGCCGGGATACCGGGCGGGCCCGCTCCGAGGTCGGTCGGAGCGGGCCCGCCGCCGTCAGGCCCGCTTCCTGGCGCGGTGGGCGAGGACGAAGCGGAGCGGGACCAGCAGCACCAGCGTCCACAGCGCGCCCCTCGGCGAGGCGAAGGCGATCAGCAGCGCCGCGCCGAACACGACGACGTTCGACACCAGGTCGGTGATCAGGTTCCGGTGGGCGGGCTCGGGGCCCGATCCCGCGGCGCGCGGCTGGTAGTGGATCGTGCGGAGCACCGCGATCTGGAGCAGGTCGATCACGATGACCGTGGCCGCGTAGATGACCACGGACAGGGTCTGGGACGCGTACTCCGACAGCAGCGTGGTCGGGAACGGCAGCAGCGCGATGGCGCCGAGCCCGGCCAGGGAGAGCCGCAGGGACAGGCCCTCGACGCGCTGGGCGAGTTGCAGGATGCGCCGGTGGTCGCGCCAGAAGCCGGCGAGGATCGCGAAGCTCAGCGCGTACGCGCCGATGTGCGGCAGCAGGTCCTCGACCATGTCCTGGAAGTGCGGCCCGTCCAGGTCGGGCGTGACATGGATGTCCAGCACCAGCAGCGTCATGGCGATGGCGAAGATCCCGTCGGACAGCGCGATCAGCCGGACCACGTTCCGCTCGTCCGCTCTGCTGTCGCTCATCGCCCCAGCCTGACCGTGCCGGTCCCGCGGACCGCCTCATTACGCCTCTCGCGGGCACGCCGGTCCGCTCCCACGGCGCTCACGCCACCCGCAGATCGGCGATGGCGTCCTCGTCCCACTCGATGCCCAGGCCCGGGGTGTCCGGAGGGATCACCTCGCCGTTCTCGATTGTCAGCGCGCTGCGCGTGATCGCGCCCAGCTGCGGGATGTGTTCGACGTACATCCCGGCCGGTACGGCGCAGGCCAGGCTCGTGTGCAGCTCCATCAGGAAGTGCGGGGCGACCCGCACGTTGAAGGCCTCCGCCGCGTGCGCGACCTTCAGCCACGGCGTGATGCCGCCGATCCTGGCCACATCCACCTGCACGATGCCGGCGGCGCCCGCCGTGAGGTATTCGGCGAAGTGCCCCGCGCTGTAGACCGATTCGCCCACGGCGACGGGGACGGAGGTGGCGCGCGCCAGCAGGGCGTGGCCGGTGACGTCGTCGGCGGGGAGGGGCTCCTCGAACCAGGCGATGTCGAGCGGTTCGAAGGTACGGGCGCGACGGACCGCCTCGGCGCGGGTGAGCGACTGGTTGGCGTCCACCATGAGTTCGAAGGCGGGGCCCACGGCTTCCCGTACGGCGGCGAGCCGCTCCGCGTCCTCGACCGCCGTCGGCCTTCCGACCTTGAGTTTCGCGCCGCGCAGCCCGGCCGCCTTGGCCGCCGACACGTTCGCGACCAGCTCCTCGGTCGACAGGTGCAGCCAGCCGCCCTCGGTGTCGTACACCGGCAG
>NZ_JTIY01000001.1:1815076-1822088 GCF_000818175.1 Streptomyces sp. AcH 505 | reverse complement strand
GCTCGTGCGCACCGCCGGCCAGCCGCCGGAGCGGTTCGCCCGCCCGCAGGCAGCGCAGGTCCCACAGGGCGGTGTCGACGGCGGCCAGGGCGAGCGAGGTCAGCACGCCGAAGGCCGTCGCCCGGGTGGCGGCGAGCATGCGGGCCCAGACCGCCTCCACGTTACGGGCGTCCTGGCCGATCAGGGTGGCGGCGAGGTGGTCGCGCAGGAGGGCGAGTACGGAGCTGCCGCCGGTGCCGATCGTGTACGAGTAGCCCGTGCCGCGCAGCCCGTCGGCGGTCTCGACGGTGACGAGGACCGTCTCCTGGCGGACGAAGGTCTGGGTGGCGTCCGTGCGCAGTGTCTCCGGTTCGATGGTGACGAGCTTGCAGTCGACGCTCTTGATCTCGCTCATGGATGAGTTTCCTATAGGAAATCTGGGGGCCTCCGGAGGTTAGCCGTGCGGTGCGCCCGCACGTCAAGGGCTTGGGGTGGATTTTCCCTGTGCGAGGGGTTCTCGTGTGAGGGCCTTTCCTATAGGTTCCCGGTCATGCAACGCATCGCACAGGTGATCAGAGTGAAACCGGAGAAGGTGGACGAGTACCGGGAGCTGCACCGCGCGGTGCCCGAACCCGTACTGGCGCGGCTGCGGGCCTGCCGGATCTCGAACTACTCGATCCATCTGCTGGGCGACCGGCTCTTCGCCTACTTCGAGTACCACGGCGACGACCTGGCGGCCGACATGGCCGCGATGGCGGACGACGAGGCGACCAAGGAGTGGTGGAAGCTGACCGACCCCTGCCAGGAGCCGGTGCCGGAGGCCGCGGCTGGCGACTGGTGGACCCGGCTTGAGCAGGTCTTCCTGATGGAGTGACCGTCGCGCGGTCCGGGTCCGTGCACCCTTCCGAGTCCGGGAAACCTATAGAATCCGCGCTGGACGAGCGGAGGAGGCCGGGCTGTGGACGGTACGGAAGGCGCCGCTGGGCGGCAGCCGCAGCGCCAGGTGCTCGCCGACAGCGTCTACGAGTCGGTCAAGGCCCTGGTCATGGACCACGAGATCCAGCCCGGCGCCCGCGTCGGTATCGAGGCGCTGGCCCGTCGGCTCGACGTGTCGCCCACGCCCGTACGCGAAGCCCTGGCGCGGCTGGAGTCGGACGGACTCGTCACCAAGCGCTCGCTGGCCGGCTACCGCGCCACCGAACTGCTCACCCGGCAGGGGCTCGACGAACTCTTCGAGATGCGGCTGCTGTTGGAGCCGCACGCCGCGGCCCTCGCCGCGGCGCACGCCGACGAGGCGCAGCTCGACGCGATCGAGGGCCTGGTCGAGGAGATGCGCGACCGGCCGGGATCGGGCGAACGGTACGCCGTGTACCGCGAGTTCGCCGCGCTCGACCAGCGGTTCCACGACGCGGTCGCCGGTGCGGCGGGTCGGCCGCTGCTCGCCGAGGCGATCGGCCGCCTCCACAGCCACCTGCACATCTTCCGGCTCGGCAGCGTGCCCGGCGCCGGGCCGCTCACCCTCGCCGAGCACGACCGCGTCCTGCGCGCCGTGCTGCGCCGTAACCCGGAACGGGCCGCCGAGGCGATGACCGGCCATCTGCGCCGCAGTCTGGACCGCCAGCACCACCGGCACGGCACCGACTGAAACATTTCCCCCGTGCCACCGCGTCAGTGAGATGAGGGGCGAACAGCCCGCGGGCACCGGCGACGGGGGAGAGCGTGCGAGGCGGTGGCGGGGCCCGGAGCGCCCGGGCGGCTGACTTCAGGGATTTCGCGGCGGGCCGTACCCGTCAACTCTTCCGCTCCGCCTGCCTGTTGACCGGCGGGGACACTCATCTCGCCGAGGACCTGGTGCAGGAGACCCTGGGCAAGATGTACGCGCTGTGGGGGCGCGTCTCGCGGGTGGAGAACCCGGCCGGATACGCCCAGACGGTCCTCGTCCGCACCTATCTCACCCATCAGCGCCGGCTCTCCGCCACCGAACGGCCGCTGGCGGAACTGCCGGAGCCGGTCGTGCGGCCGGGCGACGACCCGGCGCTGCGGATAGCGCTTCTCGACGCGCTCGGCCGGCTCGCGCCCAAGGACCGCGCGGTGGTGGTGCTGCGGTACTGGGAGGACCGCAGCGTCGAGGAGACCGCCGACGTGATGAACGTCAGCTCCGCCGCCGTACGCACCAGGTCGGGCCGGGCGCTGGCCAAACTCCGCGAACAACTCGGCGGCAGGTTCACGGAGTTCGCCGCGCACTGAGCACCGTCCCGCTGCCGCGTACCCAACCGACGACCGACACCGACCCGAGCAGAGAGCGTGGTTGACCCGTGTCTTCTCAAGATCCTTTCGATGACTCCGGACCCTTCGAGAACAGGCTCGGTCCCGCGCTGCGCCGCGCCGGGGACACCTTCGAGCCCGCCGACAGCGAGGCGCTGGTCGACGGCGGACTCACGCGGGGCCGCCGCCGGGTGGTGCGCCGCAGGACGGCGGCGGTCACCGGCAGCGTGCTCGCGCTCGCCCTGGTCGGCGTCGGCGGCGCGTACGGCAGCGGGGTGCTGGGCGATTCGGGGGGCGGGAAGTCGTCGCTGGCCGGCCCCAAGGACCCGGCCCCGGCGACCGCGTTCCCCGGGGGAGCCGAGGCGGGCAAGGGCGGGCAGGAGCTGGTGTCGATCCTGAGCGGGCTGCTGGCTCCCGGGAAGCTGACCCCGTCGTCGGTGACCGGTTTCGGCGGTCCGGGTCTCGCGCATGTGACCGGAGTCCTGGACGACGGGAAGGGCGAGGCGGAGGTCTCGGTCGCGCTGTACCCGGCGGCGGCCGGCCAGGACGTGTCCCCCTGCCCCGTCAACGGTCTCAGCAAGGACCAGAGTTGCGTCAGCACGGATCTGGCGGGCGGTGACAGGCTCACCGTCTTTCAGGGGTACGAATATCCGGACCGCCGCGAGGAGACCCGGTCGTGGCGCGCCGTGCTGCTGACCAAGAGCGGTTTCGTCATCGACTTCACCGAGTACAACGCCCCCGCGGAGAAGGGCGCCAAGGTCTCCCGCGCCGTACCGCCGCTGAACCCGAAGGAGCTGCGGGACCTGGTCACCTCGGCCAAGTGGGCGGGCCCGCTGGCGGACCTGGCCAAGCAGCCGCCGTCCGGGCCGAAGGGGAACCCCGGCAAGCCGAAGGGGAACCCCGGCATGGCGTCGCACGGCGGGAACATCAACAAGACGTTCACCTCGCTGCTGCCCAAGGAGCTGAAGATCATCGAGTCCGGCCCTCCGGACAGCGGTTACACCTACGTGGTGGTGGACGACGGCAACGGTCCGACCCGCGTCGAGATCAATGTCCAGCGCGGGATGAACGATGTCGCCGGTGAGCTCTTCGGCGAAGGCACGACAGAGCTGCCGGGCGGCGTGCGGTTGAACACGGCCAAGCAGCCCGGCGAGAAGGGCGGTGTGGGCATGGTGATGTGGCAGGCCGACACCATCCGGCCCGACGGGCTGCGCGTCGTCGTCTTCGAGACGAACGGCGCGGACCAGCACGGCCCGGCCAGCCGCAAGGAGCCCGCACTGACCATCGGGCAGCTCGTCAAGATCGCCAGCAGCTCGAAGTGGCTGACGTTCGGCTGAGGCCGATGTGTCCCTCGCCTCGCCCGGTGCGTCACTTGGCGTCGGAGTACCGCTCCACCGTCGCCGTCGTGAACGGGAACCGCACCGGTGTCTCCCCGAAGGTGATCCGCCCGGCCAGCTCACCGGCCGCGCGGATCGCCTCGGCGACCTCCGCCGCCTCCTCGCGCGGACAGTGCACGATCACCTCGTCGTGCTGGAAGAAGACCAGCTCGGCGCGCATCTCCGCGGTCGCCCTGCGCAGCGCGGCCAGCATCAGCAGCGCCCAGTCGGCCGCGCTGCCCTGCACGACGAAGTTACGGGTGAAGCGGCCACGGGCGCGGGCGCGTGAGCCGCTGTCGCCGCCGCCCCGCGGTGCGTCCGCATCCGTCCCCGGCGGGCCCTCCTGCGGGAGCCCCGCCTCTTCGTCGTCCGCGGCGCCCGCCGCGCGCGGGCTCGTCCTGCCGAGCCAGGTCCGTACGAGCCGGCCCTCCTCGCCGGCCCGCGCCGCGTCGTCCACGTACGCGACGGCCAGCGGGAACCGGCGGCGCAGCGCGGCCAGATTCTTCAGGCCGTCCCCGGACGTCTGGCCGTAGATCGCGCCCAGCAGCGCCACCTTCGCGTGGTCACGGTCGCCGGAGAACGCGCGGTCGGACAGGGCCGTGTACAGATCGCCGTCATGCCCGGCGACCTCCATCAGGCCGGGGTCGCGGGAGATCGCGGCCAGCACCCGCGGCTCCATCTGGTCGGCGTCCGCCACGACCAGACGCCAGCCCTCGTCGGCGACGACGGCGCGGCGGATCACCCGGGGGATCTGCAGCGCGCCGCCGCCGTTGGTGGTCCAGCGGCCCGAGACCGAGCCCCCCGGCTGGTACTCGGCGCGGAACCGGCCGTCCCGTACCCAGTCCTGGAGCCAGCCCCAGCCGTGCGCCGTCCAGATCCGGTACAGCTTCTTGTACTCGATGAGCGGCTGCACCGCCGGATGGTCCAGCTCCGCCAGCTCCCAGCGGCGCGTGGACTTCACCTTGATGCCGGCCTGCCCGAACGCCTTCACCACGTCCGCCGGCAGATCGGGCCGCACCCGGCGGCCGAACGCCGCCGAGACCTCGTCCGCCAGCTCGGCCAGCCTGCGCGGCTCACCGCCGCCCGCGTACCGGTCGCCCAGCAGCTCGGCCAGCACCTCCCGGTGCACGTCGGCCCGCCACGGCAGCCCCGCGCGGTGCATCTCGGCGGCCACCAGCATGCCCGCCGACTCGGAAGCGGTGAGCAGCCGCATCCGGCCGGGATGCTCGGCCGCCTCATGTCTGCGCTGCTGCTCCGCGTACACGTCGACGAGCGCGTCGAACGGAAGCTCCGCCCCGGCCGTGGGTTCGAACAGCGAGGACTGCGAGCCGGGCTCGGCCGAACGGGCCGGCGGATCGGGCGGTACGGGGCCGTGGTGCAGCCGGGCCCACGCGGCGGCGGCCGAGCGCGGCTCGCCCAGCCGCCCCTCATGGGCGAGCAGCAGCCCCTCGGCCACCTCGATGTCGTAGCACCGGTCGATCCGCACGCCGGCGGCCAGTAGCCTCGGAAAGAGGGTGGCGGTCGACCGCCAGACCCACCGGCCGGCCTCGGGCAGCCGCGCGCGGACCGCACCGACCAGATCGGGCTCCCGCAGCACAGGTCCCGCCGGGCGGCCGTCAGGACCGAGCGGGGCCAGCAGCGCGCCCCCGTCGCCCGTCTCCGCCACCGCCCATCGTTCGGTCATGGCAGCGAGTTTCGCAGGCGGGACTGACAGCGGCGGGGCAAGATCGACCGTGGAGACGCGGAGACGCGCCGACGGACCCCTATGGAGGCTGATGTGAAAGCGATCGTGTTCGACGAGTTCGGCGGCCCCGACGTACTGCGGCTGCGGGACGTCGAGGAGCCGCACCCCGCCGCCGACCAGATCCGGATCCTGGTCAGGGCCGCGGGCGTCAACCCGATGGACTGGAAGATCCGCAACGGCTGGGTCCAGCAGATGATGCCCACCACCTTCCCCGCGATCCCCGGTCTTGAGGTGGCGGGGGTCGTCGACGAGATCGGTGACTCCGTGACCGGCTTCACCGTCGGCGACGAGGTCGTCGGCTGGTCGCTCACCGGCTCCTACGCCCAGTACGCCATCGCCGGGGTCATCGCGCCCAAGCCGGCGGGGGTGGCCTGGGACGAGGCCGTGGCGATCCCCGTCGCGGGCAACGCGGCCCAGCGCGGGCTGGACCTCGTCGACCTGCGCGAGGGCGAGACGCTGCTGCTGCACGGCGCGGCGGGGGCCGTCGGTTCGGTGGCCGTGCAGCTCGCCGTGGCGCGCGGCGCGACCGTGATCGGCACGGCGTCGCCCGCCAACCACGACTACGTGCGCTCGCTGGGCGCGGTCCCGCTGACGTACGGCGACGGGCTCGTGGACCGCGTGCGCGACGTCGCCCCCCAGGGTGTGGACGCCGTCTTCGACGTCGCGGGCAAGGGCGCGCTGCCGGACTCGATCGAGCTGCGCGGCGGCACGACGGAGCGGATCGTCACCATCGCCGACATGGACGCGGAGAAGTACGGCGTGGTCTTCACGGCCGGCGGCATGTCCGACGAGGAGCGCCGGGACGTCCTGCTGCGCCATCTCGGGCTCGCGGCCGAGCGGGCGCTGCGGACGCAGGTCGCGCACACGTACCCGCTGGCCGAGGCGGCGAAGGCGCAGCAGACGAGCGAGGCGGGGCACGTACGGGGAAAGCTCGTCATCGCTCCCTGACCCGCCCTCCGAGCCGCCCCCGGCACGCCCCGACACCGGCCCCCGCATCGCGTGCGCCCCTGACGCGCGCTCCCCTGACACGCGCTGAAGTGGCATCACGGCGCTCCTCTCGTGCACGATAGGTAGCTCACAGTGACCTATTGATGTCCGAGAGTAATGATGCTCACTGACAATGGACTTGTGGCCCACGACGTCTACGCCCCCGAGCGGCCCTGGCTGCCCCTCACCCGGCTGCCCCTGCCGCACAAACCGGAGGCCGCGTCCAGGGCCCGCCGGCACACCAGGGAGATCCTCGCGGTCCGGCGGGTGGACAGCGAACTCGCCGCTTCCGTGGAGCTGGCCGTCAGCGAACTCGTCACCAACGCGGTGCGGCACGGGGTGTGCCCCTGCGGCTGCACCCGCGGCACCGTCTCCCTCGCCCTGCTCGGGGCGGGGGAGCGGTTACGCGTCGAGGTCCGCGACCCGTCCCGTACGCCGCCGCGCTGGCCGACCGGGATCGGCGCCGTGGACGCCGAGTCGGCGGCAGCCGAAGGGCGCGGGCTGCTGCTGGTCACGGGACTCGCGACGGACTGGGGCGATCACGCCCGGCAGTACCGCGGCAAGGTGGTGTGGTGCGAGTTCGCGGCAGCGGCGGTGGCCGCGGCGGCCGGTGCCGGGGGACCGGGCGCGGTCACTCAGCCGCCGGTGCCGGCTCCCCCCC
>NZ_JTIY01000001.1:1803460-1815051 GCF_000818175.1 Streptomyces sp. AcH 505 | reverse complement strand
GGTGCCGGCTCCCGCCCTGCGGAGCAGCGCGTCCAGAGCCTCCGTCAGTCCCTCTTCCAGATAGCTCAGCCGGTCCGTCGCGATCAGCAGCGTCGCACCGCCGGTGACGGCCGTCAGGATCGCCGTCGCCGACCGGCCCACGTCGACCCCCGCGTCGATCTCGCCGCTGTCCTTCAGCGCCTGGACACCGGCGACCAGATACGCGTGCCACCGGTCGTACAGCTCGGTGACGATGGTCCGGGTGGCCGGGTCGGCCAGGCCCAGCTGCGCCGTGAGGGCCGACAGCGGGCAGTTCCTGCGCTGCGCGTCGTACTTCGCGATCACCCGCTCGCGCCACGCCTGCCAGGCGGCCCAGCTGGTCAGCTCCCCGAGCATCGGCTGCTGGTCGGCGAGCACCTGCCCGGCCTCGTACTCGGCGACGGCCAGCAGCAGGTCGGACTTGCCGTCCGGGAAGTAGTGGAACAGCTGGCTCTTGCTGGTCGAGGTGACGGCCCGGATGTCGTCCAGGCCTATGGTCGTGCCCCGCTCCCGGATGAGCGTGGCCGCGCCCTCCACGATCCGTTGCCGGGTGGCGGCACCCTTCGGCGTCAACACGCGCTCCATACGCCCCACGATAGGCGACACCCGCGGTCGCGCGCCGGGCGCTCAGCCGTCCAGCCGCCTGACCACCCGGGCCGGGTTGCCCACCGCCAGCACCCCGGCGGGCAGATCCTTCGTGACGACGGATCCCGCGCCCACCACCGTGCTCTCACCGATCGTCACCCCCGGGCAGACGATCACGCCGCCGCCGAGCCAGACGTTGTCGCCGATGGTCACCGGCAGGGCCCTCTCCCAGCCGGCCCTGCGGCGCTCGGCGTCCAGCTCGTGGGCCGGGGTGAGCAGCTGGACATTGGGACCGATCTGGACGTCCGAGCCGATGGTGATCGGAGCCGCGTCGAGGAAGACCGCGTTGAAGTTGATGAAGGTCCGGTCGCCGATGGTGATGTAGGAGCCGTAGTCGCACTGGAACGGCGGGCGTACGTTCACGCCCTCGCCCACCGAGCCGAGCAGCTCTTCGAGCGCCTTCTCCCGCGCCGCGCGGCTGGCGCCGCCCGCGTTGTAGGCGGCGCAGAGCGCTGTCCGGGTCTCGGTCTCCGCCATCAGCTCCGGGTCGTCGGGGATGTACCAGTCCCCGGCCAGCATGCGGTCCTTGTTCTCGCCCACAGGTGTCCTCTCCTCGCCGCCCGCTCCTCCCGTCACCGTAATCCATTCGTGATCCACAGCCTGTGGACGGTGGGATCATGGCGGCATGGGTGAGACGAACGACGGCGGTACGGGGGAGACGGCGGCAGGGACCGTCGAGCGCGCGCTGCGCGCCGCCCTCTCGTCGGACACCGACACCGGAGCCTCCCTGCTGGCGGCCGACCCGGCGGCCGACGCCGAGCTGCGGCGGCGCGGCGAGGGGTACGTCCGGCTGGCCTGGGAGCGCGGCTGGCAGCCCGCCGACGTCGTACGGATGGTGCGGCGCGACCTCGAAGAGACGCATGTACGGCTCGTCGCCGAGCTGATCGGGGCGGAGACGGGACGGTACGAGCGGCTGCCGCGCCGCTGGAGCGAGCAGCTGGCCGAGCTGACCGCGCCGGCCGCGGGCACCGGCCGCCCGGAGCGGCGGCCCGACCGCTTCTCGTACGCCACCTCCGTACTGGAGCTGTACCTGCTGCTGGCCCGGCTGCCGGCGATCGAGCCGGTCGGGCCGGTGCCCGGCACCCCCGTCCATCTGCCGCCCGCCGACGCGGCGGGTGAGCCGCGCATGCTCACCCGGATCCGGGCGCTGCTCGCCAAGGCCGAGGCGACCGGCTATCCGCAGGAGGCCGAGGCGCTCACGGCCAAGGCGCAGGAGCTGATGGCGCGGCACAGCATCGACGAGGCGCTGCTCGCCGACCGCGCGCACAGCGGTGATGTGCCGGGCGCCTGCCGGATCGGGGTGGACGCGCCGTACGAGACGGCGAAGGCGATCCTGCTCGACGCCGTCGCTTCGGCCAACCGCTGCCGGGCGGTGTGGAACAGCGCGTTCGGCTTCTCGACCGTGGTCGGTTTCGAGCCGGATCTCGCGGCCGTCGAGCTGCTGCACACGTCGCTGCTCGTGCAGGGCACGGCCGCGATGACCCGCGCCGAGGCGGACCAGCGGGCGGCGGGGCGACGGCGGACGAAGACCTTCCGGCAGTCGTTCCTGCTGGCTTACGCGCACCGCGTCGGCGAACGGCTGGCGGCGGCGACCGAGCAGGCCACCGGGCAGGCGACGGCGGAGGCGGACGGCGGCGGTGGCGCGCTGCTGCCGGTGCTGGCCGCCAGGGATGTGGCGGTGACGGACCACGCCGACCGGATGTTCCCCGAGACGGTGGCGACCCGGGTGCGCGGGGTGACCGACGCCGAGGGCTGGACGCAGGGCACATCGGCGGCGGACCGGGCGCAGGTGCCGGGCGCGGGAGGCGCCGTCGAGGCCCGCTCGCAGCGGCGGTAGAGAGAGGGGGCAGCGGGCTCAGAGAGAGGGGATGGCGGTCGGCAGTCCCTTGCCCGGTGCCTCGGTCTTCTTCAGGGTGTCCTTCTTGGTGCCCCAGGAGATGACCAGCGTCTTGCCGTCGTGGGACGTGATCGTCCCCATGGCCCGGTCGGTGTTCCCGTCGGTGCAGGTCATCGAGAGCATCGGCTGCCCCATGTCCTGCACGGAGCCCTGACAGACGTGCTGTTCGGCGACGAGCGCCGCCTTGCCGCTCTGGACGACGAGAGCGACGGACTTGCCGTCGGTCAGCCCGGCCCAGCTGCCCTCGATGTCCTTGGCGACCTCGGCGGCCGAACTGGCGCCCGGGGCGGCCGAAATGCTCGGCGCGGCGCTCGGCGGCGGCGTACTGCTCTTGTCGGCTGCGGCGCCGTCGTCACCGCTGCTGCAACCGGTGAGTACGAGTGCGGCGGCGACGCCCGCCGCCGTCACGCCCGTCCGTATGAGCTCGCGCATGGTCAGGTCCCCCTCGTCGACGCCGGAGCGCGCCAAGTTATCAGCAGGGACCGGGTCCTGTCGGGGGTGCGCCCCGGCGTGCGGACTGGACCATTTCCGGGGTAGGGGATCCGAAAGGGCTGTTCGTGCGTCTCTCTTCTCAGTGGGCCGGGGCGAGGCGGCAACGTCTGTAACCAAGGGAACACCCCGCGTGCACGTGCATATGCTCATGCAGTAGCACATGAACACAGCTATGATCCGGGATAGTTGACACCTGCACCTTGCAACTCGGGGAGCGACCTGTGCACCACGTGTACAACGGCATGGCGGCCACAGAGCTGCACGGAGCGGCCTGGCAGAAGAGCAGGCACAGCAACTCGCAGGGTTCCTGCGTGGAGTTCGCCAAGCTGCCCGGCGGTGAGGTGGCGGTGCGGAACTCACGCCATCCCGACGGACCCGCTCTGGTGTACACGCCTGCGGAGATCGAGGCGATGCTCCTCGGCGTCAAGGACGGCGAGTTCGACCACCTCACCGCGACCGGCTGAGCGAACCGACAACAGAGGGGCCGGCGAACCGGCCCCTCTCCTGGCGTCGTTCGTGGTCAGCCGTCAGCCGTCAGCCGTCAGCTCTCAGTCCTTCTGAAGCTGGAACAGCGCCCAGACGACCTTGCCGTGCAGTGTTCCGGCGAGCGGGTGCCAGCCCCAGGTGTCGCTGAACGACTCCACCAGGAACAGCCCGCGACCGGATTCGGCCGCACAGCTCTCGTCGACCTCCTGCGTCTCCGGGCTGGCGTAGCTCGGATCGCGCACGGCACAGACCAGCCGGCTCTGCCACCGCATCAGGTGCAGCCGTACCGCGGAGTCGGAGTGCTCGCGCGGGGTGTCGGCGGGCAGCGCGTGCCGCAGGGCGTTGGTGACGAGTTCCGAGACGACGAGCGCGACATCGTCGAAACGGTCGCTGAGACCCCACTGGTCGAGCGTTGCTCTGGTGAACTGGCGTGCTCCGCGCACTGCTTCGTACCGGGCGGGGAGGGCGCACGACGCCGAGCTGGACGCAGCAGTCGGATCGATCGGAGGGAGCCCGCGCCTTAACGGCTCAAGCATGGTCGATCCATTCGTCCCCATGCGGGCACTCCCGGGGTTCGCGGCCGTGGCGATACTGCGGTGGTCTGAAACGAGCACGCAGGTGCGCGAGCACCATGGTTCCCAATGCGCAGGGCAGATGCAAGGGCAGATGCACGTGCAGCTGCCTGTCTTGACCCTTCGTAGGGTGTTTCCAACCGATTTCTTCTTCTGGCTGCTTCTGTCCTCTTCCCAAAGGCTTCTTATTTCCGTAATCGAATGAGTACGCGCTGAAGCGTTTTGGTGGCAGAATCCGGCACTTGGGGTTCGGGGGTGCTCCAGCAGATGTCCATGGATGGGGAGGGTTGGAGACGTGACCGCAACCGAATCGGGCGGTTCCGTGGTGCGGCGCATCCTTCTTGGCTCACAGCTGAGAAGACTGCGCGAGACACGCGGCATCACACGTGAGGCCGCCGGCTACTCGATCCGCGCATCCGAATCCAAGATCAGTCGTATGGAGTTGGGACGGGTGAGCTTCAAGGCCAGAGACATCGAGGACCTGCTGACCCTCTACGGCGTCGCCGACGAACGCGAGCGAGGGGCACTTCTCGGCCTCGCACGCGAGGCCAACGTCGCGGGCTGGTGGCACAGTTACAGCGATGTGCTGCCCGGCTGGTTCCCAACCTACATCGGTCTGGAAGGCGCCGCCTCGCTGATCCGGGTCTACGAAGTGCAGTTCGTCCACGGCCTGTTGCAGACCGAGGCGTACGCGCACTCCGTCGTCACCCGCGGCATGCCCAACCCGGAGGCGCACCGCGCCGAGATCGACCGCAGGGTCGCCCTGCGTCTTGAGCGGCAGAAGGTGCTGGTCTCCGAGCGCGCTCCGCACTTCCACGCCGTCCTCGACGAGGCGGCGCTGCACCGTCCTTACGGTGACGCCTCGGTGATGCGGGGTCAGCTGACCCATCTGATCGAGGCCTCCGAGCAGCCGAACATCACGCTCCAGGTCATGCCGTTCAGCTTCGGCGGCCATGCCGGCGAGACCGGCTCGTTCGCGATGCTGACCTTCCCCGAGTCCGATCTGTCCGACGTCGTGTTCATGGAGCAGCTGACGAGCGCGCTCTACGTGGACAAGCGTGAGGAGGTCGCCCAGTACGAACGGGTGATGCAGCGCCTGCATGCGGACAGTCCCGGACCGGAGAAAACGCGCGACCTGCTGCACCGGCTGCTGACGCAGCTGTCCTGAAGGATCCGCCCCAACTGTCCACGCACGCCCGTACGATGGCGGGACATCAGTCCACGCGCTTGTGCGACGACGCGACGAGGGGTCTCATGTCCTTCTTCACCAACCTGGCCCACCAGTACATCGACGGTGAGTGGAAGCCCGGGAGTGGGTCCTGGGACATCATCGACTTCAACCCGTACAACGGGGAGAAGCTCGCGTCGATCACGGTGGCCACGGCTGACGAGGTGGACCAGGCGTACCGGGCGGCCGCGCGTGCGCAGGAGGCGTGGGGCGCCGCCAACCCGTACACCAGGCGGCTGGTGTTCGAGCGGGCGCTGCGGCTGGTCGAGGACCGCGAGGCCGAGATATCCGAGGCCATCGTGGCCGAGCTGGGCGGCACGCGGCTGAAGGCGGCCTTCGAGCTGCATCTCGTCAAGGAGTTCCTGCGCGAGGCCGTGCAGGTGGCGCTGCGCCCCGAGGGCCGGATCCTGCCGTCGCCGATCGACGGCAAGGAGAACCGTGTCTACCGGCTGCCCGTCGGAGTCGTCGGGGTCATCAGCCCGTTCAACTTCCCCTTCCTGCTGTCGATCAAGTCGGTCGCGCCCGCGCTGGCGCTCGGCAACGCCGTGGTGCTCAAGCCGCACCAGAACACGCCGATCTGCGGCGGGGCGCTGGTCGCCAAGATATTCGAGGACGCGGGCCTGCCGGCGGGCCTGCTGAACGTCGTGATCACGGACATCGCGGAGATCGGTGACGCGCTCATCGAGCACCCGATCCCCTCCGTCATCTCCTTCACCGGGTCCGACGCGGTCGGCCGCCATGTCGCGACCGTCTGCGCGGCCAACTTCAAGCGCGCCATCCTCGAACTGGGCGGCAACAGCGCGCTGATCGTGCTGGACGACGCCGACATCGACTACGCGGTCGACGCGGCGGTCTTCAGCCGGTTCGTGCACCAGGGCCAGGTCTGCATGGCGGCCAACCGCATCCTGGTGGACCGCACGGTGGAGAAGGAGTTCACCGAGAAGTTCGTCGCCAAGGTGCGGACGCTGAAGGCCGGCGACCCGGCCGACCCGTCGACGCACATCGGTCCGCTCATCAACTCCCGTCAGGCCGAGGCCGTTTCGAAGACCGTCACGGACGCGGTCGCGGCGGGCGCGACGGCCCTGCTGCACGGCGGCACCGAAGGCAACGTTGTCTCGCCCTCCGTACTGACCGGCCTCGCCGCCGACTCGCCCCTCCTGTCGCAGGAGATCTTCGGCCCCGTCGCGATCCTCGTCCCGTTCGACGGCGAGGACGAGGCGGTCCGTATCGCCAACGACACCCCGTTCGGGCTGAGCGGCGCCGTGCACACCGGCGACATCGAGCGCGGGGTGAAGCTGGCGCACCGGGTGCGGACCGGCATGATCCACATCAACGACGGCACGGTCCACGACGAGCCGATCGTCCCGTTCGGCGGCGAGAAGCACTCGGGCTCGGGACGGCTGAACGGCGAGTCGATGATCGACGCGTTCACCACCCAGAAGTGGATCTCCGTCCAGTACGGGCGCTCGCAGTTCCCGTTCTGAGGGGCAATAGCCTGGGCGGATGTCAGCGATCCGTTTGCTCGTGCTCGGCGCGGTGCGCCAGCACGGGCGGGCCCACGGCTACCAGGTCCGCAACGACCTGGAGTACTGGGGCGCCCACGAGTGGTCCAACGCCAAGCCGGGCTCGATCTACCACGCCCTGAAACAGCTCGCGAAGCAAGGCGCCCTGCTGGCGCACGAGGTCGCGCCGAGCACGGCGGGCGGCCCGCCGCGCACGGAGTACGAGCTGACCGAGGCGGGCACGGCCGAGTACTTCCGGCTGCTGCGCGAATCCCTGGTCTCCTACGACCAGAAGATGGACGTGCTCTCCGCCGCGCTCGGCTGCATCGTCGATCTGGAGCGGGCCGAGGTCGTCGGCCTGCTCGGCGAGCGGCTGCGGGCGATCCAGGCCTGGCGGGACGCGGTGACCGAGCACTACGTCCCCGACGAGGGCCCGGAGTCCCTTGGCCATATCGGCGAGATCATGCACCTGTGGATCCACTCCGCCGACACCGGCGCCGAATGGACACGCGGCCTGATCCGGCGCATCGAGGCCGGCGCTTACACCTTCGCCGGTGAGGGCGAGCCGTTCGTCGGGGTGCTCGCGGACGGTCAGGTGAATCCGTACGGCGGCTGACGCGGCCGATCAGTGGTGGAACGCCGTGACCTGCGACTTGTCCCGGTTCAACGGGTGTTCCTGGAGCCGCAGTTCCGGCACGATCTGCTCCAGGTCGGCGAGCAGCAGAGCGCCCAGGTCGGCGGAGAAGCCGTTGCGGCAGACGATCCGCAGCACCGACAGGTCCTGCCGGTCGGCGGGGAAGGTGTACGCGGGCACCAGCCAGCCGCGCTCGCGCAGCCGCCGTGACACGTCGAACACGTCGAAGTTCGTCACGCCCGGCGCCGTCGTGAAGGCGAAGACCGGCAGTTCGTCGCCCCGGGTGAGCAGCAGGAACTCGTCCATCGCGCCGATCCGGTCGGCCAGTCGCATCGCGATGGACCTGGCCGTCTGCTGCACCGCGCGGAACCCCTCCCTGCCCAGCCGCAGGAAGGTGTAGTACTGCGCCACGACCTGCGCGCCGGGACGGGAGAAGTTCAGCGCGAAGGTGGGCATGTCACCGCCCAGATAGTTCACCCGGAAGACCAGCTCCTCGGGCAGCTCCTCCGGGGTGCGCCACAGCGCCCAGCCGACGCCCGGGTAGACGAGCCCGTACTTGTGCCCCGAGGTGTTGATGGACGAGACGCGCGGCAGCCGGAAGTCCCAGACCAGGTCCTCGTCGAGGAAGGGCGCGATCATGGCGCCGGAAGCGCCGTCCACATGGACGGGGACGTCCAGGCCCGTCCGCTCCTGGAAGGCGTCGAGTTCGGCGCACAGCTCGGCGACCGGTTCGTACGACCCGTCGAAGGTCGAGCCGAGCACGGCCACCACACCGATGGTGTTCTCGTCGCAGAGCTCGACGGCGGCCCGCGGGTCGAGGTGGAAGCGGTCGCCCTCCATGGGCACCTGCCGGATCTCCACCTCCCAGAAGTTGCAGAACTTCTCCCAGCAGACCTGGACGTTGATGCCCATGACGAGATTCGGCCTGGCCGTCGCCGGATAGCGGTCGGCGTTGCGCTTGGCCCAGCGCCGCTTCAGCGCCATCCCGGCGAGCATGCACGCCTCGCTGGAGCCGGTGGTCGAGCAGCCGACGGTCGTCGAGGGGTCCGGGGCGTTCCACAGATCGGCGAGCATGACCACACAGCGCCGCTCCAGCTCGGCGGTGCGCGGGTACTCGTCCTTGTCGATCATGTTCTTGTCCAGGCACTCGTCCATCAGCCGCCCCGCCTGCGGCTCCATCCACGTGGAGACGAAGGTGGCGAGGTTGAGCCGCGAGTTGCCGTCGAGCATCAGCTCGTCATGGACCAGCTGGTACGCCGTCTCGGGCGGGATCGGTCCGTCGGGCAGCCGGTGGGTGGGCGGCGCCGAGTTCATCTCGCTCGTCGGGTCGGCAGCGCCGAAGAACGGGTTGAGCGAGAGACGGCGCATCTCGGCGTGGTCCTCGGCCGCGGCCTGGGCGTCCCCGGAGTCGTTCGTACCTGGGCGGAGCGGCATGAGCTGATCTCCTCGCGACGGGTCCGGTCCCTCTCCCGCGAGGATACGAAGGAACCCGCCGCACCGCCCGGCGGCGGTCCCGACGTTTTCCGGCGGTCCGTCAGCGCAGCGAGGTGCCGTCCTTCTTGAGCTGCATCAGCGGACGGCCCGTGACCAGCAGCCAGGCCGGGATCGTCGCCACGCAGAGCAGCGGCAGCACATTCGGGTCGGCGACCAGGACGGCGGCGGTGAACAGACTCAGCCAGCCCTGCCGGGTGACGGCGAGCAGCACGCCGAGCGCGCCGCAGACGACCCCGAGCGTGGCCGGTACGGCGGGGACCAGCGCGTGCGCGCACAGACCGAGGGAGACGCCGGCGAAGAGGGCGGGGAAGATCCGGCCGCCCCGGAACCCGCAGGCCGCCGCGACCACGACCGCCGCCAGCTTCACCACCGCCATCAGTGCGAACGACCCCGCCGACCAGCCGCCCGGGTCGGCGGCGAGCGTCTTCACCTGGTCGAGCCCCTTGAACAGGGTCAGCTCCCCGCCGAGCGCGCCGAGCAGCCCGAGCACGACACCCCCGGCCGCCAGCGTCAGCACCGGGTTCCTGAGCGTGCGGAACGCGGTGTGCGCGTACGGCAGGCAGTACACCGCCGCCATGCCCAGCAGCGCCGCCGCCGACGCGATGACCAGCGCGGCCAGCAGGTCGCCCCAAGTGGTGCCGTGGTAGCCGGGCAGGTCCAGGTCGAAGGTCGGGTGCGAGATCAGCACCGTGGTCAGCCCGCCCGCGCCCGCGGCGATCAGCGGCCCGAAGAGCTTGTCCCACAGCGAGCCGGGGCCCGGCCGGGAGCTGAGCGTCTCGGAGAGGACCAGCGCCGCCGCCACCGGCGTACCGAACAGCGCGCCGATCGTGCCGGCGGCGCCGAGCGCGACCCAGACCATGGTGGGGCTCTGCGGCGCGATCTTGCGGCCCAGCCAGTAGGTGAGGGCGATGTTGGCTGCGGTGATCGGGTTCTCGGGACCGACGCTCACGCCGCCCGCGAGGGCCAGCGTCGCCGCCAGCAGCAGACCGGGCAGGACACCCGGAGCCATCGGCTCGTCGACGAGCCCGGTGGTGGCCGGATCGGGTCCCGCGTGGCCGGGGACGAGCAGGACCACCAGCCCCACGGCGATCCCGGTCGCCGTGAGGACCACGATCATCCACAGGATCGAGTAGCGGCCGATCCCGAGGGCGTCGGGCAGCGTCTGCCACAGGACGTCCTCCAGCAGGTCGGCGAGTTCGCTCACGCCGAGGAGCACCAGGCTCGCGACGACGCCGATCAGCAGCGAGGGAAGGACCAGGGGCAGCAGGGTGCGCGCTGACGGCGCGGGGGGAGCGTGCTGAGCGTCGGTGGCCACGCGGTCACCGTAACGGGACAAAAGCCCCGGAACGGCCCGGGAAACGAGTCACGGGAAACGGGTCACGGGCCGGCCGGCTCGCTTCAGCCGGCCGGCCCGTCCCTCGCCCTGCCGTCAGGCCGTGGGTTCGAGCACCACGGCCGTGCCGTACGCGCACACCTCGGTGCCGACGTCGGCCGCCTCGGTCACGTCGAACCGCATCATCAGCACGGCGTTCCCGCCGCGCGACCTGGCCTGCTCGACGAGCCGTTCCATCGCCTGGTTACGGGTCTCCACGAGGGTCTTCGTCAGCCCCTTCAGTTCGCCGCCGACCAGGGACTTCAGCCCGGCGCCGAACTGGCTGCCGACGTTCCGGGAGCGGACGGTCAGGCCGAAGACCTCACCGATCACCTGCCGGACCTGGTAGCCGGGCACGTCGTTCGTGGTGACGACGAGGACGTCGTCGCCGGTACCCTGGCCGCCGCCGTATTCTTCCGTTCCCATGTGCCGTCCCTCTCTCCGAACTCTCCCTGGTTTCACCTTCGTACTCGTCTGCCCCGCCCGCACCCCGGCAGACGGGTGGAACCGCAGGAGCCCGGCGGACGTTGATAGCTTTGGGCGGCCGACAACGCCGATTCGACGATCGACCGACACGACACAGGAGTCCCGAACCCGTGACCACCATTGCGCTCGGACCCAGCTGGCTGGACCCGGACCAGCTGATCGGGACCTTCGGTCTCCTCGGCGTCCTGGTGGTGGTCTTCGCCGAGTCCGGCCTGCTCATCGGGTTCTTCCTGCCGGGCGACTCGCTGCTGTTCACCGCCGGACTGCTGGTCACGGCCGGCTCCCTGGACCAGCCGCTGTGGCTCGTCTGCACCCTGGTCGCCGTCGCGGCGATCGTCGGTGACCAGGTCGGCTATCTCTTCGGCCGCAAGGTGGGCCCCTCGCTCTTCCGGCGGCCCGACTCCAAGATCTTCAAGCAGGAGAACGTCGAGAAGGCGCACGAGTTCTTCGAGAAGTACGGCCCGAAGTCGCTGGTCCTGGCCCGGTTCGTGCCCGTGATCCGTACGTTCACGCCGATCATCGCCGGCGTCAGCAAGATGAACTACCGCTCGTTCATCACGTTCAACATCATCGGCGGCACGCTGTGGGGCGCCGGGGTCACGCTGCTGGGCGCGGCGCTCGGCAAGGTCGACTTCGTCAACGCGCACATCGAGCTGATCCTGGTCGCCATCGTGCTGGTCTCCGTGGTGCCGATCGCGATCGAGTACCTGCGGGCCCGTTCGAAGTCCAAGAAGGCCGCAGCCCAGGCGCCGCAGCAGCCCGCCG
>NZ_JTIY01000001.1:1783313-1803321 GCF_000818175.1 Streptomyces sp. AcH 505 | reverse complement strand
GCGGGCCGTGACGGCGCGCCGGGCCCCGAGGCGCCGGGCACCGGTGGCCGCAGGCGCCACGCCAAGAACTGACGCGGGCACCCGCACAGCGGGCGGGGTCAGAACCCGCGCGTCCGTTTGGCCGCGCGGCGCCCCGAGGTGCGGCCCCCGCCCGGCACCCGCAGGAACAGCCGGGAGATCTCCCCACCGAGGTTCACCCCGATCGCGATGGCCAGGGCCAGCGCCACCGCCTTCGACAGCGAGGCGAGCCCCTTGTCCAGGTCGTTCTGGGCGATGCCGAGGAGCCCGAAGTACGTCGCGGAACCGGGCAGCAGCGGACCGATCGCCGCGGTCACGTACGGCAGCGCCGAAGCGAACTGGTAGCGGGACAGCAGCTGCCCGAACAGGCCGACCAGCCCGGCGGCCACCGCCGTCGCCGCGACCGGCGAGATGTGGCCCACGTCGTGCATCGCCGCGTACACCACCCACGCCACCCCGCCGTTGAGCGAGACCAGCAGCACGGTCGACCGCTCCTGCTGGAGCAGGATCGCGAAGGCGAAGCTCAGCGCCACCGACACCAGGATCTGCAGCAGCGGGCGGGGATGGGTGTGGATCGACGAGTCCGGGTTCAGCTCGGCGCCCAGCTGCACGCCGAGATAGAGCACGAGCAGCACCCCGATGACGATCGCGATGAAGAAGTACATGACTTCCAGCAGTCGCGCCGCCGCGGTGATGTAGTAGCCCGTCAGGCCGTCCTGCACGCCAGCGACCAGGGCCCGTCCCGGCAGCAGGGCGAACAGCCCACCGGTGACGACGGCCGACGGCCGGATGTCCCAGTGCTCGGCCGAACTGAGCAGGGTCAGCGCCACCCCCATCGCCGCCGGCGGCATCGCCGCGATCACGAACTGGTAGAACTCCGGCAGCCCGCGCCCCGCGCACAGCCAGGCCAGCCGGTCGCCGAGCATCGCGCAGAGCGCAGCCGCGACGAAGACCACCAGGTCACCGCCGACCAGCACGGAGGCGGAGCCCGCCAGCACCCCGCTCGCCACCGTCAGCGCCCAGCCGGGGTACGGGTGCCGGTTACGCCGGATCTCGGCGAGCCGCCGGTACGCCTCCTCCAGCGTGACGTCCGTCGACTCGGTGGTGATGTCGTCGATGAGCGTGTAGACGGCCGCGAGCCGCGTGTAGTCGGTGCCCCTGCGCCGTACGGTCCGACTGGCCGTCACCGGGTCCTCGACCAGGGACGGCTGATGGGAGATCGAGAGCAGCGTGAACGTGACGGTCGGCTCGCAGCGGTCGAGTCCGTACGCCCGGCTGACGCCGAACATCGCCGTCTCGACGTCCTCCGCGCCCTCACCGCCCGCCAGCAGCAGCTCCCCGATACGCAGCGTCAGGTCCAGCACGCGCGGTACGGCGGGCCCCGCGTCGTCGTGCCGCTGCACCGGCTCCGGTACGGGCCGCTCGCCGACCGGCATCCGCAGCAGGGTGCGCATCTGGTCCTGCCAGGGCGCCTCCTTGACTATGCGGACCATCGGGATGCCCTCGGCCGGGGTGAAGGAGGGCGGCGACTGCCGGACCCCGTACGAGGCGGGCAGCCCCGGGGGAGTGTCGAAGGCGGAGCCCTCGCTGCCGGCCGGCTGCTCGGTGTTCAGCCCTTCGGGCAGCGCGAATTCGGAGGTGGGGCGGTCGTCGTCGGGGACCGGCGGCTGTTCCACCCCGAAGGGTGGGGTGAAGGCGCTGTGTGCCTCGTCCGACTGAGGTTTCCGGTCCTCAGGACCGTCCGGCTCGGCCACCACTGAGCTTCCACACGTCCTCTCGTCGCCCGTCCTGTCACACCTGTCCCCGCCCGCGTCTGCCCAGTATGGGCACGGTCATGGGCCGCCACACGCCGACGGGCGGCACCCCCCGGAGGGTGTGCCGCCCGTCGTGGCGCTCAACTCGCGCGTACGTCAGTGCTGGTGCGTGCCGCCCTGCGCCTGGAGGCGCTTGTACGAGTTCTCGATCTCGGCCTCGGCCTCGGCGCGGCCGACCCAGTCGGCGCCCTCGACGGACTTGCCGGGCTCCAGGTCCTTGTAGACCTCGAAGAAGTGCTGGATCTCCAGCCGGTCGAACTCCGACACGTGGTGGATGTCCCGCAGGTGCTCGACGCGGGGGTCGGAGGCCGGGACGCACAGCAGCTTGTCGTCGCCGCCCGCCTCGTCCGTCATCCGGAACATGCCCACGGCGCGGCACTTGATGAGGCAGCCGGGGAACGTCGGCTCGTCCAGGATGACCAGCGCGTCCAGCGGGTCGCCGTCCTCGCCGAGGGTGTTCTCGACGAAGCCGTAGTCGGCCGGGTAGCTCGTCGAGGTGAAGAGACGACGGTCAAGGCGGATGCGACCGGTCTCGTGGTCCACCTCGTACTTGTTCCGTGATCCCTTGGGGATCTCGATGGTGACGTCGAACTCCACGGGTGGCTCCTCCATGATCAACACATCTGTCCGGTGATGGTGTGCCCGCACGCGGAGGAGGCCCCCCGGATCGCCGCCTGACAGGCCGCATGGGCAGGGGTGCCATGCTCGCGGCAAGGCGCAGTGGTTAAGTGTCCCCCACGCAGCAGTGTGATCGCGAAAGGGGCTGGTCAGCCGTGCTTGAGCCGAAAGTGTGGCAGATCACGGCAGGTTCCGTGGTCGTCGGGCTGCTGGTTGCGGCCGGTGCGGTGGCGGCGGCCGGCCCCTGGGACAACGGTCAGCGTAAGGCCGAGCGGCAGTGGGCGGTCGCCCAGGGCCGTACGGGTGGCGCACATCACGAGGTGCGCCCGGCGCCGGGAGCCGCTCGGGAACCCGCGCCGGCGCCCAGCGCGGGCGCCGTCCTGGCCGCGCTGGGCGGGTCGGGGCAGGGGTCCGGCCTGGCGGCCGAGAAGACGCCGGCGAGCGTGCCGAGGACCATCGCCCGCAAGCTCGACCCGCTCTTCGCCGACCCGGCGCTCGGCTCCCGGCACACCGGGGTCGTGGTCGACGTGGCGACCGGCAAGCAGCTCTACGCGAAGGGCGCCGCGGTCCCGATGACGCCCGCGTCGACCGTGAAGCTCGCGACGATGACCGCCGCCCTGTCCGCGCTCGGTCCCGACCACCGTATCGCGACCACCGTCGTCGCGGGCTCCGACGGGCGGAAGGTGACCCTGGTCGGCGGCGGCGACGCCACCCTCGACACCAAGGGGCTCGCGGCGCTCGCCGACCAGACGGCGAAGGCCCTGCGGACCCGCGGCGTCAAGAAGGTCCACCTGGGCTTCGACACGTCCCTCTACTCGGGGCCGCGCCAGCACCCCATCGGCCCCAACGACAACATCGCCCCCGTCGTCGCGCTGATGAGCAACGAAGGCCGCCTCGACAGGTCCACCACCGGGCCCGCGCCGCGCAGCGGCGACCCCGCGGGCGCCGCCGCCCGGGAATTCGCCGCGCTGCTGCGCGACCGGGGCATCGGTACGACGGCGCCGCCGCGCCCCGAGCGGGCGGCCAGGGACGCCGAGCGCGTCGCCAGGATCTGGTCGGCGCCGCTCTCGGCCCTCGTCGAGCGGGCACTGACCCAGAGCGACAACGACATCGCGGAGTCCCTGGCCCGGCAGACCGCCGTCGCCGCCGACGAGCCCGCCAGCTTCGCGGGTGCCGGGCGGGCCGTGCTGGCCCGGCTGAAGAAGCTGAAGCTGCCGCTCACCGGCGCGCGGCTCTCCGACGGCAGCGGGCTAAGCCGCCAGGACAAGGTCAGCGCGTCCCTGCTCACCGCACTGCTCGTGCGGGACGGCGACCAGCAGTCCCCTGAGCTGCGCCCCGTCCTCACCGGGCTGCCCATCGCCGGGTTCAGCGGCACCCTGCGGGCCCGGTTCGCGGACGCGGCGCCGGCCGCCGGGCTGATCCGCGCCAAGACCGGCACCCTCACCGGCGTGAACACGCTCGCGGGCACGGTCGTCGACGCGGACGGCCGACTGCTGGCCTTCGCCTTCATGGCGGGCTCGACCCCGGGCCCCGACGCGGCGCAGAAGGCCCTCGACCGGCTCGCCGCCACCCTCGTACCGACCGCCTGACCGCCCGCGCGCCGTCCCCCACGTCTCCCCTAGGGGGACACGTAGGGGAAGAACCGGGCCACCGACACCTCACCGCATTCCGCGCGGACAACGTACGGTTGACGCATGACGAGCATCGGTGGTGCCGAGATGGTCGACTGGAATCTCGCGGTGGCGACCGCGACCCGCCTCGTGCGGCCGGGTCCCGAGGTGAGCCGCGAGGAAGCGCGCGAGATCGTCGCGGAACTGCGGCGGCACGCGAAGTCCGCGGAGGAGCACGTCCGCGCGTACACGCGGATGATCCCCGAAGGAACGGAACCGGTGGACACCCCGGTCCTGGTCGTCGACAGGGCCGGCTGGGTGAAGGCCAACGTCGCCGGGTTCCGCGAGCTGCTGAAGCCCCTGCTGGAGAAGATGCAGGAGCGCAGGCAGAGCAGCAGCGGTCCGGGGGCCGCCGTCTTCGGCGCGGTCGGCGGCAAGGTCACCGGCGTCGAGCTGGGCATGCTGCTGTCGTTCATGGCGTCCCGGGTGCTCGGCCAGTACGAGACCTTCGCCCCCGACACCCGCGACCTGCCCTCGGCGGGCGGCGGCGGCCGGCTGCTGCTCGTCGCCCCCAACATCGTCCATGTCGAGCGTGAACTGGACGTCGACCCGCACGACTTCAGGCTCTGGGTCACCCTTCACGAGGAGACCCACCGCACCCAGTTCACCGGTGTGCCGTGGCTGCGGGACCACCTGGAGGGCGAGATCCAGTCGTTCCTCCGCGAGACCGACGTCGATCCCATGACGATTCTGGAGCGGCTGAGGGAAGCCGCCCAGTCGCTCGGCGGCAACCGCTCGGAGAGCGCGGCCGAAGGTGCGGCCGAGGACGACGACGAGGGCCGTTCCATCGTCGAACTGGTGCAGACCCCGGGCCAGCGCGAGGTGCTCGGCAGGATCACCGCCGTCATGTCCCTGCTCGAAGGCCACGCCGACTACGTGATGGACGGCGTGGGCCCGCAGGTCGTGCCGTCCGTCGCCGAGATCCGCGAGAAGTTCCAGCAGCGCAGGGCCAGCGGCGCGAGCCGGCTCGACCAGGCGCTGCGCAAGCTGCTCGGCCTCGACGCCAAGCTGCGCCAGTACCGCGACGGCGAGCGTTTCGTCCGGGCCGTGGTGGAAGAGGTCGGGATGGACGGCTTCAACCGGGTATGGACCTCGCCGAACACGCTCCCCACCAAGGCGGAGATCGCCAAACCGGCGGACTGGATCGCGCGCGTGCACCGCAAGGCCGATTCCTGAGCGGGATTCCGGACCGCCGGAAACTGTCCGTAGCGTAAGAACGCCCCAGGTATCACCCATCCGAGGGACCGTAGGTGATGGGTAGGCGTGCGATGCTCGGGTATCGGCTCGGTTCTGTCACCATCGACGCACTCTGAGTGACGGACATCGTCCCGAATCCGAGCGAGGCACCTCCCGAAAAACATCACGAAGGGCACCGGACATGGGTCCCCATCCTGCGGTCGCGGCGATACGCCTGGCGGTTCGCCGCGTACTTCACGACATCCTCACCGACAGCACCCCGGCTTCCCGCGCCCCCGAGGCGGGACCGCCGCTGGTGCTCGTCGCCTGCTCCGGCGGCGCCGATTCCATGGCGCTCGCCTCCGCCCTCGCCTTCGAGGCCCCCAAGCTCTCCGTACGCGCCGGCGGTGTCACCGTCGACCACGGCCTGCAGAGCGGCTCCGACCGCCGCGCCGCCGAGGTCGTCGCCCGGCTGGGCGCCATGCGGCTCGACCCCGTCGAAGCCGTCGCCGTGACCGTCGGCCAGGCCGGCGGCCCCGAGGCAGCGGCGCGGGACGCCCGCTACGCCGCACTCGACCAGGTCGCCGAGGAACACGGTGCGGCGGCCGTCCTGCTCGGCCACACCCGCGACGACCAGGCGGAAACCGTTCTGCTCGGGCTCGCGCGGGGCTCCGGCACCCGGTCCCTGTCCGGTATGGCGGCCGTCTCGGGGGCGGCCGGCAGATACCGCCGGCCGTTCCTCACGATCGACCGTCAGACGGCCCGCAAGGCCTGCCTCGTGCAGTCGATCCCCGTCTGGGACGACCCGCACAACACCGATCCCGCCTACACCCGCTCCCGGCTGCGCCACGAAGGGCTGCCGGCCCTGGAGAAGGCGCTCGGCAAAGGCGTCGTCGAGGCCCTGGCCCGTACCGCCCAGCTCTCCCGTGACGACGCCGACGCACTCGACGCCTGGGCCGCCGACGCCGAGGGGACCGTACGGGACGCGGCGGGGCAGCTGGAGTGCGCCAAGCTGTACGCGCTGCCGCCCGCCGTCCGCCGCCGGGTGCTGCGCAGGGCCGCCATCACCGCGGGCGCCCCCGCGGGTTCGCTGTTCGCCCGGCACATCGAAGAGGTGGACCGGCTGATCACCGGCTGGCGGGGTCAGGCGGCCATCAACCTGCCCGGCCGCGTCGAGGCCAGACGGCAGGGTGGCAGACTGGTCATCCGGCAGGGCTGAAGTGCTGGGACCTGACGGTCTGAAGTTCTCCGGCTGTGTCCACCGGGGCCGCGATCCCGGACCCCGGCCGACAACGAAAGTGAAGCGGTGGACGACAAGGACCTCGGCAGCGACCTCCAGTCGGTGCTCATCACCAAAGAAGAGATCGACGCGAAGCTGGCCGAGCTGGCGGCGAAGATCGACGCGGAGTACGCGGGCAAGGACCTGCTCCTCGTCGGGGTGCTCAAGGGCGCCGTGATGGTGATGGCGGACCTGGCACGCGCGCTGTCCTCCCCCCTGACCATGGACTGGATGGCCGTCTCCTCGTACGGGGCGGGCACCCAGTCCTCCGGTGTCGTCCGGATCCTCAAGGACCTGGACACCGACATCAAGGGCAGGCATGTCCTGATCGTCGAGGACATCATCGACTCCGGACTGACCCTGTCCTGGCTGCTGTCCAACCTGGGCTCACGGGAGCCGGCCTCGCTGGAGGTCTGCACCCTGCTGCGTAAGCCGGATGCCGCAAAGGTCGCGATCGATGTGAAATGGATCGGTTTCGACATTCCCAGCGAGTTCGTCGTGGGTTATGGCCTTGATTACAACGAGAAGTACCGCAACATGCCTTTCGTCGGCACGCTGGCACCCCACGTCTACGGCGGCTGACCGGGGCGGGAACCCCTGCCACCCGCCCGGCGTTGGAGCAGGGGAAGGCGGGTTTGTCGCCGGTCCCGTGCGGTCGCGGGTGACAATGCTGGGGTACCGTCCGAAGAACAGTCTTTTTCTCACAGCAGCATTTACCTACGGGCAGGAGGGACGGAGCGTCATCGCTCCGTATGGATGGACGTGAAGCGATACTTCCGTGGGCCGGTCATGTGGATCGTGCTGGCCGTCCTCGCCGTGGTCGTGTTGATGCAGGTCGTCGGCTCGTCGGGCGGCTACAAGACAGTGGACACCGGCGAGGTCGTCCAGGCGATCTCCAAGAACCAGGCCGAACAGGTCAAGCTGACCACTGGTGACGAACAGGTCATCAAGGTCGAACTCAAGTCCGGCCAGAAGATCAAGGGCAGCGACAAGATCCAGGCCAGCTACATCGGCACCCAGGGTGCCGACCTGGCCAAGACGCTGCAGTCCAAGTTCAACAACGGCGACATCAGCAAGGGCTACACGGTCTCACCGTCGAAGCAGAGCCCGTTCCTTTCGGTACTGATCTCGCTCGTTCCGTTCGTCCTCCTTGTCGTGGTGTTCCTGTTCCTGATGAATTCGATGCAGGGCGGCGGCTCCCGGGTCATGCAGTTCGGGAAGTCGAAGGCCAAACTGCTCACGAAGGACACGCCGAAGACGACCTTCGCCGATGTGGCCGGGTCCGACGAGGCGGTCGAGGAGCTCCACGAGATCAAGGAATTCCTCCAGGAACCGGCGAAGTTCCAGGCGGTCGGCGCCAAGATCCCGAAGGGTGTGCTGCTCTACGGCCCCCCCGGTACGGGTAAGACGCTGCTCGCCCGTGCCGTCGCCGGTGAGGCGGGCGTCCCGTTCTACTCGATCTCGGGTTCCGACTTCGTCGAGATGTTCGTCGGTGTCGGTGCGTCCCGTGTGCGTGACCTCTTCGAGCAGGCCAAGGCGAACGCCCCGGCGATCGTCTTCGTCGACGAGATCGACGCCGTCGGCCGGCACCGTGGTGCGGGTCTCGGCGGTGGCCACGACGAGCGCGAGCAGACGCTGAACCAGCTGCTCGTGGAGATGGACGGGTTCGACGTGAAGGGCGGCGTCATCCTGATCGCCGCCACGAACCGGCCCGACATCCTCGACCCCGCGCTGCTGCGTCCGGGCCGCTTCGACCGGCAGATCGCGGTCGACCGGCCCGACATGCAGGGCCGGCTGGAGATCCTGAAGGTCCACCAGAAGGGCAAGCCGGTCGCCCCGGACGTCGACCTGGGCGCTGTCGCCCGTCGTACGCCCGGCTTCACCGGCGCCGACCTGGCGAACGTGCTGAACGAAGCCGCGCTCCTCACGGCGCGCGGTGACCGCAAGCTCGTCGACAACAACGCGCTGGACGAGGCCATCGACCGCGTCGTGGCGGGCCCGCAGAAGCGGACCCGGATCATGTCCGAGAAGGAAAAGAAGATCACCGCGTACCACGAGGGCGGCCACGCCCTGGTCGCGGCGGCGTCTCCGAACTCCGACCCGGTGCACAAGATCACGATTCTGTCCCGAGGCCGGGCCCTGGGTTACACCATGGTCCTGCCCGACGAGGACAAGTACTCGACCACGCGCAACGAGATGCTCGACCAGCTCGCCTACATGATGGGCGGACGCGCGGCGGAGGAACTGGTCTTCCACGACCCGACCACCGGCGCCGCCAACGACATCGAGAAGGCGTCGGCGACGGCACGTGCCATGGTCACGCAGTACGGCATGACCGAGCGCCTGGGCGCGATCAAGTTCGGTGGCGACAACACCGAGCCCTTCGTCGGCCGTGAGATGGGCCATCAGCGCGACTACTCGGAAGAGGTCGCCGCGCTGGTCGACGAAGAGGTCAAGAAGCTGATCGAGACCGCGCACAACGAGGCCTGGGAGATCCTGGTCGAGAACCGCGACGTTCTCGACAACCTGGTCCTCCAGCTGCTGGAGAAGGAAACGCTCAACAAGGAGCAGATCGCCGAGGTCTTTTCGACGATCGTGAAGCGCCCGGCCCGTCCGGCGTGGACCGGCTCCTCGCGGCGTACGCCTTCGACACGGCCGCCGGTGCTCTCCCCGAAGGAGCTCGCTCTGACCAACGGGGCCAACGGTACGAACGGCGGCCTGCCCGCCGTGACGACCGGTGAGACACCGACCGAGGCGGTCCCCGAGGACCGTCCGGAGAGCTGATCCCGGGCGCCACAACAGGCCCGGAATGGATACCGCGCCCCCCAGGTTTTAGCCTGTGGGGGCGCGGTATTTGTCTGCCCGCTCGCGGGGACGGAACAGGAACGAGGCACCACATGACGGACCCGATGACGCTGGACGGCGAAGGAACCATCGGCGAGTTCGACGAGAAACGCGCCGAGAACGCCATTCGCGAACTGCTCATAGCCGTCGGGGAGGACCCGGACCGGGAGGGCCTGCGGGCGACGCCGGGCCGGGTGGCCCGGGCGTACCGGGAGATATTCGCCGGACTGTGGCAGAGCCCCGAGGACGTCCTGACGACGACGTTCGACCTCGGGCACGACGAGATGGTGCTGGTGAAGGACATCGAGGTGATGTCCTCCTGCGAGCACCACCTGGTGCCGTTCGTCGGTGTCGCGCACGTCGGCTACATCCCGTCGGCTGACGGGAAGATCACCGGTCTGTCGAAGCTGGCCCGGCTGGTGGACGTCTACGCCCGCCGCCCCCAGGTGCAGGAGCGGCTGACGACCCAGATCGCCGAGTCGCTGATGAAGATCCTCCAGCCGCGCGGCGTGATCGTGGTCATCGAGTGCGAGCACATGTGCATGACGATGCGGGGCGTCCGCAAGGCGGGGGCCAAGACCATCACGTCGGCGGTCCGCGGCCAGCTGCGCGACCCCGCGACCCGCTCGGAGGCGATGAGCCTGATCATCGGCCGCTGATACCGGGCCGAAGGGGCCTAGATCGTGTCAGCGAAGTCTCGTCTGGCTCGCGGGGGCTGGCACGCACGCTCGCGGCGTTGCCGACCTGCCCGAGTAGCTCCGCTACAAGGGCACATCGGCGCCTTGCGATCGCACGCACCAGCCCCCGCGAGCCCCGCCCAAAGGGCGGACGACGATACTTCGCGGACACTCCCTAGCGTATGGGGCTCGCCCCGTGGTGGTCGTTGTCGTCGTCCGGGCCGTCCGGGAGCTTGCAGACCCGCTCAAGGAAGAAGGCAGCCGCGATGACGGCGAAGCCGGCCAGTACCGAGAAGCCCGCGTAGATGGCCTGGTCACGGCGGGGCGGGATGTCGAGCGAGCCCAGCAGGAAGACACCGGCGCCGCCGTAGATACCGGCGACGAGCGCCGCCACCAGCGCGCTGGCCTGGCCGAAGACCACGGCGCGCGCCGCCATCAGCGGGTCGACGCCCTTCGCCCCCGGGCGCCGCTCGCGCTGGGCCTTCAGCTGGCCGCGGAGCGAGATCGCCGTCGCGAAGAGGATGACGGCGATCAGGGCGAGGACGATGGGTGCGGCGAGCGGGACGCTCGGCAGCGTACCCACCGAGTCCCAGAGACGGGCGCCGCTCCAGGAGAGCACGCCGGCCACCACAAAAAGGCCGGCCAGGACGCCGATCCTCAACTGCTTCACCGAGAAAGCCGCCCTTCGCCTCGCCTACCCGTACCTGATCGACCCGCTGAGCCTAACGACTACTCGGGCAGCCGGAGTTCCAGGTCGACGCGATGCTGTACGCCGTCCTCGCCGACGCCGGCCAGCAGCTCCAGCACGGCGCCGTGTCCGGGGAGCTGGGCCTCCGGGTCCACGTCGCGCCAGGGGGCGAGGACGAACGCGCGCTGATGGGCGCGCGGGTGGGGCAGCGTCAGCAGCGGGTCGTCCGACACGACGTCCGCGTACGCCAGGATGTCCACGTCGATGGTGCGCGGGCCCCAGCGCTCGTCCCGTACCCGGTCGAACGCCTCCTCGATGGCCTGGCCGCGCTCCAGCAGCGAGGACGGCGGGAGCGTCGTCTTCACCAGCACGACCGCGTTGAAGTACGAGGGCTGGGAGCCGGGCTCGACGCCCCAGGGCTCCGTCTCGTACACCGGGGAGACCGCCTTCACCCGCAGCCCCGGGGTGTCCTCCAGCGCGTCGACCGCGCCCTGCAGGGTCTCCAGCCGGTTGCCGAGGTTGGAGCCGAGGGCGATGACGGCACGCCGGGGGTTGGACAGGGTGACATCGGCGGCGTCCACCTGGGCGACCACGGAGGCGGGGACCGGCTGGACGGTCGGATCGCTCTGTGCGTTCATACTCGGCTCCGGGTGATGGTGATGGTCACATCGTCGAAGGGCACCGTGATCGGGGCGTCGGGCTTGTGGACGACCACCTCGACCTCCTCGACGCCGTCGTGCTTCAGGCACTGCTGGGCGATGCGCTCCGCCAGCGTCTCGATCAGGTCGACCGGCTCGCCCTGGACGACAGCCACGACCTCCTCGGCCACGATGCCGTAGTGGACGGTCTTCGCCAGGTCGTCGCCGGCTGCGGCGGGCCGTGTGTCCAGGCTCAGCACGACGTCCACGACGAAGGTCTGGCCCTCCTCGCGCTCCCGTGGGAAGACGCCATGGTGCCCGCGGGCCTTGAGGCCGCGCAGCGCGACACGATCCACGCGAATCACTCCTGCTGTCGTTGGTCGGCGGACGCCCCGGCCGCGTGCGGGCTGCCGGGTCATCTCGGTCGAATCTACCTGCGAGCACCGACAGCACTCGCCCGTGGGGTCAGGACGGGGAGCGGCGGTGCCGGTCGCCCCGCCCATACCCGTGGGGCCCTGAACCAATCCACCCGAGGCCCTTACCCACTCAAGCGGGTGGCTCGTCGTCCTGTTCCTCGTCGGTTTCGGCCAGCACGGGTGAGCCGTGGTGCGACCAGATCTTCCAGCCGTCGGCCGTGCGCCGGAACACGTTCGTGGCGACGACGAGCTGGCCGACGAGGGGGCCCAGCTCGCCCGCCTCCTCGGCGGGGCCGCCGCTGAGGATGTTCTCCGTGCAGGTCACCAGCGCGGTGTCGGCGGCGAGCGAGACCGCGACATCGGTGAGGAAGAACTGGATGTACTCCGTGTTCGCCATGATCAGCGCGTACGACCGCAGCACCTCGCCGCGGCCGGTGAGCACCGGCCAGCCCGGGTGGACGCAGGAGACGCCGTCGTCCAGCCAGAGCCCGGACAGCGTCTCCATGTCGCCGCGCTCCATCGCCTCGTAGAACGTGGTGTTGGCCAGCTCGACCTGCTCGCTGTCCGTGTGCGCCGTGCCGCGTCCTTCGGCCATCAGGCGGCGCCTTCCACGGCGCGTGCCACGCGTACGGCGTCGGCCGTGGCCCGTACCTCGTGGACGCGGACGGCCCAGGCGCCCTGGAGCGCGGCGATGGCCGAGATCGCCGCCGTCGCCGCGTCGCGTTCCCTGGCGGGCGGCGGTGCGCCCTCGCCGCCGGAGAGTACGTGCCCGAGGAACCGCTTGCGGGAGGCGGCAACCAGCAGTGGCCTGCCGAGGGCGCGCAGCTCGGCCTGGTGGGCGATGAGGGTCAGGTCGTGCGGTGCCTGCTTGGCGAAGCCGAGGCCCGGGTCGACGACGATACGGGCGGGGTCGACACCGCCGGCGATCACGGCGTCCATCCGCTCCCGCAGCTCGGCGACGACCTCGGCGACCACGTCGGTGTAGGCGGCGCGGCTGTTCATGTCCTGGCTGAAGCCGCGCCAGTGCATGACCACGAAGGGCACGCCCGCGGCGGCGACGGCGGGCACCATGTGGGGGTCGGCGAGACCGCCGCTCACGTCGTTGACGAGGACGGCGCCCGCGGCGACCGCCTGCTCGGCGACGGAGGCGCGCATCGTGTCGACGGAGACGAGGACGCCTTCGGAGGCCAGCCCCCGTACGACGGGCACGACCCGGCGCAGCTCCTCGTCCTCGTCCACGCGCGAGGCGCCGGGCCGGGTGGACTCACCGCCGACGTCGACGAGGTCGGCGCCCTCGGTGACGAGGTGGAGGCCGTGTTTGACGGCGGCGGTGGTGTCGAACCAGCGGCCGCCGTCGGAGAAGGAGTCGGGCGTGACATTGACGACACCCATCACCGCGCACCTGCCCCAGTCCGGCAGCCCCTCGACGGTGCCTCCCTCGCGTCCTCCGCGCAACGTACTCATGACCCCAACCCTATGGCCGGGCCCGGCTCAGTGCGGGGCGACCGTGCTGACCGTCTCCAGCTCCACCGCCGTGCGCGGGATGGCCTGCGCGTCCGCGTCGATCGACCTGCGCAGTGCCTCGTGCAGCCGGGCCGGGGTCAGGACGCCGAGGAACCGGCCGGTCTCCTCCTTGTCGATGACCGCGATCCAGCCCGCGTCGTGCTGGAGCATCGTGGCGAAGGCCTGCTTGAGCGAGGCGCCGACGGGCAGCCACGCCTCCATCCGGCGGGCGCGCTCCCGTACGGTCCCGGACGCGCCGGTCTGCTCGGTGGAGATCCAGCCGTGCAGCTTGTCGTCGGGGCCCAGGACGACGGCCCAGCGCGCGCCGTCCTTCGCGAGCCGCGCCGCCGCCTTGTCCAGCGGGTCGTCGAGGTGCAGCACCGGCGGCTGGTCCAGGTCGCCCTCCTCGATGGGCGTCACGGAGAGCCGCTTGAGGCCGCGGTCGGCGCCGACGAAGTCGGCGACGTACGGGGTGGCGGGAGCGCCGAGCACGGCGGCCGGCGGATCGAACTGCTCGATCCTGCCCTGGCCGTAGACGGCGATGCGGTCGCCGAGGCGGACGGCTTCCTCGATGTCGTGTGTGACGAACAGCACGGTCTTGTGGACGGCGGCCTGCAGCCGCAGGAACTCGCTCTGCAGGTGGTCGCGTACGACGGGGTCGACGGCGCCGAACGGCTCGTCCATCAGCAGGACGGGCGGATCGGCGGCGAGCGCCCTGGCCACGCCCACGCGCTGCTGCTGGCCGCCGGAGAGCTGGGCGGGGTAGCGGTCGCCGTAGACGGACGGGTCGAGCCCCACCAGGTCGAGGAGTTCGGCGGCGCGCTTCTTGGCCTTGGCGCGCTGCCAGCCGAGGAGATGGGGAACGGTCGAGGTGTTCTCCAGGACCGTTTTGTGCGGGAAGAGACCGACCTGCTGAATGACGTAGCCGATACGGCGCCGCAACTCGACCGGGTCGATCTTGGCTATGTCGTCCCCGTCGAGGAATATCCGGCCCTCGGTGGGCTCGATGAGCCGGTTGACCATTTTCATGGTCGTGGTCTTCCCGCAGCCGGACGGTCCGACGAGCGTGACCAGTTCGCCCGCTGACACCTCGAAGGAGAGGTCGTCGACGGCGGTGGTGCCGTCCGCGTACCGCTTGGTGACGTGCTCGAATCGGATCATGGTTCCCCATTGTGAGCCGTGTTGTGTGAAGGCCATGTTGCTGGAATGTGGCGGACTTCCGCGAATGTCAGTGGTCGGGGATAGGGTCCCCAGACGTAGGTGAGAGACATACGTTCGGGGATTGGGCCTGTCCGACCCTGATCCGCCGGACAGGCCCGAGGGGAGGTGGGGACGGATGAGCGCGCAAGGATGCATGGCGGCCAACGACTGGATCTGTGGTGAGTATCTTCACTCCCGCAGTCACGAGCTGATCGATGCCACGGTCCAGCATGTGTGGATCACGGCGGTCTCGGTCGCCATCGGGCTGGTGGTGGCTTTCCCGCTGGCACTGCTGGCCCGGAGCAAACCGGCTTTCGCCGCTCCCGTGCTCGGACTGACGACTCTTCTCTACACGATTCCCTCGCTGGCGATGTTCTCGCTGCTGCTGCCCCTCTTCGGGCTCTCCGCCGGTCTGGTGATCACCGGACTCGTGCTCTATTCGCTGACCATTCTCGTGCGGAACATCATCGCGGGTCTCGAATCGGTACCGGAAGAGGCACGGGACGCCGCACGCGGAATGGGATATGGACCCGCCAGGTTGCTCTGGGAGGTCGAGCTGCCGCTCGCGCTGCCCGCGCTGATGGCCGGGCTGCGCATCGTGACGGTCTCGACCATCGCCCTGACGACGATCGGTTCGATCGTCGGCCGGGGCGGACTCGGCAATCTGATCAGTGACGCCCTGCAGACGTTCTTCAAAGCACAGGTGCTGACCGCATCCGTGCTCTGTGTCCTGCTCGCCGTCGTCGCCGATCTGCTGCTGCTGGGCGTGCAGCGACTGCTCACGCCCTGGACCCGGATACGCACGCTGAAGGCGGTGAGCTGACGATGGGGGAGCTGGGCGGAGCCTGGACATGGCTCACCACGGGCGCCAACTGGTCGGGGCAGAACGGCGTGTGGCACCGCCTCGGCGAGCATGCCTACGTCAGCGGCGTCTCGATGCTGCTCGCGTGCCTGATAGCCCTGCCGCTCGCGCTGTGGCTCGGCCACATCGGCAAGGGCGGCGCGCTCGCGATCAACATCTCCAACGTGGGCCGCGCGATCCCGGTCTTCGCGGTCCTCGCGCTCTTCATGATCTCGCCCCTGCGCAACTCGGGCTTCCTGCCGACGATCATCGCGCTCGTCCTCTTCACCGTGCCGCCGCTGCTGACCAACGCGTACGTGGGCATGCGCGAGGTCGACCGCGCGGTGGTGGAGTCGGCCAAGGGCATGGGCATGTCCGGCACCCAGGTCTTCACCCGGGTCGAGCTGCCCCTCGCCTACCCGCTGGTCATGACCGGGCTCCGGTCCGCCGCCGTGCAGGTGGTGGCCACCGCCACCATCGCCGCGATGGTCGGCCAGGGCGGGCTCGGCCGGATCATCACCGCCGGCTTCAACACGTACAACACAGCCCAGGTCGTCGCCGGCGCGATCCTCGTCGCGCTGCTCGCGCTGCTCGTCGAGGGCACGCTGCTGCTGCTCGACCGGCTGATCGCGCCCGCCAGGCCCGCCGCTTCCGAGGCCGCCCGCCCCACCGCCGCGTCCCCCGCACCTCCCACCGCGACGACCCCCACGACAAAGACCCGCACAACCGTGTGACGACCGAACTTCGGCCTTTTTGGATGGTGAACCTGATGAGCAAGACCTCGCAGATCGCGGGTGCGGTACTCGGAGTGGCGGCCCTGACCGTTTCGCTCGCCGCATGCGGCGGCGACAGCCTGGAGAAGGACAAGGGGGGCTCCGCGAGCAGCGACACGAGCGCGGGCTCCGGCTCCGGCAGCAAGGGCTCGCTGGTCGTCGGCGCCGCCGCCTTCACCGAGTCCAAGGTGCTGGCGGAGCTGTACGCGCAGACCCTGGGCGCCGCCGGATACAAGACGTCCGTCACCACGGTGAGCAACCGTGAGCTGTACGAACCCTCGCTGGAGAAGGGCGACATCGACGTCGTACCGGAATACGCGGCGACGGTCACCGAATTCCTCAACGCGAAGGTGAACGGCGCCAAGACGGCGCTGGCCAAGCCGCTCGCCTCCAGCGACCCGGCGGCCACCGTCGCCGAGTTGAAGAAGCTGGCGGAGCCGCGCGGGCTGAAGGTGCTCCAGGTCGGCGAGGCCGTCGACCAGAATGCCTTCGCCGTGACGAAGGAATTCGCCGCGAAGAACAAGCTCACGACCCTTTCGGACCTCGGTAAGTCGAAGCTCAAGGTGAAGGTCGCCGCCGGTGACGAGTGCGCCGTACGGCCGTTCTGCATCCCCGGTCTGAAGAAGACCTACGGCATCGACGTGACCGGCCTCGACCCGAAGGGCGTCGGCACCCCGCAGTCCAAGCAGGCCGTCAAGGACGGGGTGGACCAGCTGGTTCTCTCCACCACCACCGACGGCACGCTCGACAGCTTCGGCCTGGTCGTCCTGGAGGACGACAAGAAGCTGCAGAACGCCGACAACCTGCTGCCGGTGGTCAATGCCAAGGACGCAGGTTCGCCGGAGATAGCCGCGGCGCTCGACAAGCTCACGGCGACGCTCACGACCGACGATCTCGCGCAGTTGAACCTCAAGGTCGACGCCGAGCGCGCCAAGCCGGCGGATGTCGCGAAGGATTACCTGGACTCCAAGGGCCTGCTCAAGAAGTAGTTCCGCGGGGGAACAGGAGGGGAACGGGAGGGGAGTCGGCAACGGGCGGGGAAAGATTGTCCGACCGGCCCCCCATTCCGTCCCCACGCACGGTAAATTTCCGCCATGCCACGTGGACGCCACCGCCATTCGCCACCCCTTCACAAGCTCCTGCCGCCGATCTCGGTCGCCGGAGCCGCGGTCGTCTGCGCCGCAGGCGCCTGGTTGTTCGCGGATCCGGTGGTCCTGCGGACCTGCGCGGCGCTGGCCGCGGCAGCCGCGGCCACCGGTGCCGTCTTCATGCGCCGCTGGGACGAGGACGCCGGCCACCGCGTCGCCGATCTGACCCGCGCCCGTGAGAGCGACCAGTGGCAGACGGAAGAGCGGATAGCCGAACTTGAGGCGGACATAGACGAGTCGAGGGAGATCCGCGTCAAGCTCGACGGCCGGCTGCGCGCCAAACGCGTCGAACTGGCCCGGCTGCGCGGCGAACACGCCGCCCTGCTGCGGCGGTACGCCACGGCGGAGACCGAGCGCGCCACGGCACTCGAAGGGCGCCGCCAGCTCGCCATCGAAGCCGCGGCCGAGCCCAAGGCCCTGCTGCCGGCGGGCGACGCGGCCACGCCGTCCGCCTACCTCATGGCCAGGCGCGCCATGGAGAGCCTGCCGCGCAAGCACGCGGAGCAGCAGGTGCGGCGCACCGTCGAGGCCGCCCTCAACCGGGAGAAGCGGGAAACGACCGAGCAGCGCGCCGAGACCGCCGAGCAGCGCGCCGAGGCCAAGGAGCCGCAGGGGAAGCACGCGGCTGCCGCCGGAGGAGAGCAGCACAGCCGCACGTCGTCCGCTCTCCCCGCCACCCGCGTCCCCACCGCTTCGGCGATCGTCCCGTACTCCCCGCAGCGCGGCCCGGTGCGGCTGCCCGGCGGCGGCTTCGACTTCTTCGGCACCCAGATCGCCGGGACCACGCACAACACGGCGGCGGCCCCCGCCGAGCAGCACGGCGAGGACGACAAGGGCGCCGAGGCCGAGGCGGACAGCGGCGACAAGGACACCGAGAGCGGCCAGGACGGACCGGCGTCGGCCGCCGAACTGGCCGACGTCGAGGGCGAGGACCTCGCCGACGTGGTCGGGGAGGAAGCGGTCGCCGAGCAGCGCACGACCGACGAACGGACCGTCGGCCAGGTCATCGACCTGACCGAGCACGACGAGACCGAACAGCTCGAACTGGGCCGACTGCGCAGCAAGACCGGCTGAGTCCCGGCTGAACACGAGCCGGGGACGGGCTACTTGTCGCTACTTGTCGATGTCTCCGACGACGAAGAAGAGCGAGCCCAGGATCGCCACCATGTCGGCGACCTGGGTCCCCGGCAGCAACTCGGTCAGCGCCTGGATGTTGTTGAACGAGGCGGAGCGCAGCTTCAGCCGGTACGGCGTCTTCTCGCCCTTCGACACCAGGTAGTAGCCGTTGATGCCGAGCGGGTTCTCGGTCCAGGCGTACGTGTGCCCCTCCGGCGCCTTCAGCACCTTCGGCAGCCGCTGGTTGATCGGTCCGGGCGGCAGCTCCGCGAGCCGGTCGAGACACGCGTCGGCCAGCGCCAGCGCGTTGTGGGTCTGCTCCAGCAGACACTCGAAGCGCGCCAGGCAGTCGCCGTCCTCGCGGGTGACGACCGTGAGCGTGTCGCCCAGCTCGCCGTACGCGAGATACGGCTCGTCGCGCCGCAGGTCGAAGTCGACGCCGGAGGCGCGGGCGATCGGCCCCGAAACGCCGTACGCGTGGACCGCGTCCCGCGACAGCACACCGACCCCGCGGGTACGGCCGCGGAAGATCTCGTTGCCGAGGACGAGTCCGTCGTAGACGTCCATCCGCGACCTGACCTCGGCGACCGCGTGCCGCGCCCGGCCGGTCCAGCCGGCGGGCAGGTCCTCCTTGAGGCCGCCGACCCGGTTGAACATGTAGTGCATCCGCCCGCCGGAGATCTCCTCCATCACGCTCTGCACCTCCTCGCGCTCCCGGAACGCGTGGAACACCGGCGTGATACCGCCCAGTTCGAGCGGATAGGAGCCGAGGAACATCAGATGGTTGAGCACCCTGTTCAGCTCGGCGAGCAGGGTCCTGGTCCACACGGCGCGCTCGGGCACCTCCATGCCGAGCATCCGCTCGACGGCCAGCACCACCCCCAGCTCGTTGGCGAACGCCGACAGCCAGTCGTGGCGGTTGGCGAGCATCACGATCTGCCGGTAGTCGCGCGCCTCGAACAGCTTCTCCGCGCCCCGGTGCATATAGCCGATGACGGGCTCGGCGCTGCGGATGACCTCGCCGTCGAGCACCAGCCGCAGCCGCAGCACGCCGTGCGTGGAGGGGTGCTGGGGGCCGATGTTGAGCACCATGTCGGTGCTCTCGGCGGCGCCGCCGACACCGACCGTCGTCCGGGTGGTCTCCGTCATGGGCGACAGTCTCTCAGAGCCAGCATTCCGCCGGGTCGGTGCCGACGGGCTGGAGCAGCCAGCCGAAGTCGCCGAGCCCGCCGCGCGCCGTCAGCTCCGCCGCTTCTCCGGCCGCCGACAGGGCCCGCAGATAGCCCGCGGGGTCCGTCGTGGCCAGCTCACGGGGCGGCCGTTGCCCCGACACCCCCAGCCGGTGCAGGGCGTCGCGCTGGCTGATCAGTTCGGCGCCCGGCAACGCGCAGGCGTCCAGGGCCACATGGGCGGTCAGGTCACAGCTCCCGTCGGGGACGGGCGGCACCTCGCGGCCGTCCCTGAAGCCGGTCAGCGTCCCGAACGGCGGGCGCGCGGACCGGACATGGGCGTAGTCGACGGCGACCGCGAGACCGCAGTCCAGCGAGGCCACGGCGGCGGCCCACGCCTCGTCACGCGGCCGGCCGATC
>NZ_JTIY01000001.1:1780116-1782463 GCF_000818175.1 Streptomyces sp. AcH 505 | reverse complement strand
CAGCACGCCCGCCGCCAGCTCGCCGTGGCCCGCGCCCATGTCGACGAAGGCCACCTCACCGCCACCGAGCGCCCGCGCCGTACCGGCCAGCAGCCGGGCCACGGCGGCGGCGAACAGCGCAGAGGCGTGCACGGAGGTGCGGAAGTGCCCGGCGGGGCCCTCCGGGCGCAGATAGAAGCCGCCGGGCCCGTACAGCGCCGCCTCGGCCGCCGCACGCCAGCGGCGCGCTCCCCGCGCGCCGCTCAGGTCGCCCCGCACCTCGTCAGACTGATCTGTCTCATCCGTCACGGCGCCAAGTCTCCACCTTGGGGAGTACGCTTCCGCCGACCGGATCGGTCCTCCGGTTGACCCCTCGCCCTTTTACACATCCCTACGCTGGGTTACGTGCAGCGCCTCTACGACTTCCTCCGCAGACACCCGACGGGCGTCGACAGTTTCTGGGCTGTCGTGCTCTTCGGGATCTCACTGCTGTGGGCGATCCAGGAGACGCGGGGCGTCGAGCCGAGGCTGACCGCCATGGCGGTGGCGGCGCTGCTGAGTCTGGTCGTGGCGCTGCGCCGCAAGGCACCCGAGCGGATGCTGCTGCTGGTGACGGCCCTCGGCCTGGTCCAGCTCGCCCTGGACGTGCGGGTGGGGCCGGGCGACTTCGCGATGCTGGTCATCATCTACACCGTCGCCGCCCGTGGCGGACCGCGCTGGGCCTCGCTGCTCGCGCTCTTCGGCGGGCTGTGTGCGGCCCCGCTGTCCCAGCTGCGCTGGCCGCCGAACACGACGAGCACCGGCGGACAGATCTTCTTCACGGTCGTGCTGGCCGTGCCGTTCGTGCTCGCCTGGGTGCTCGGCGACTCGATCCGCACCCGCCGTGCCTACTTCGACCAGCTGGAGGAGCGCGCGACCCGGCTGGAGAAGGAGCGCGAGGCGCAGGCCAAGGTGGCGGTCGCGGGGGAGCGGGCCAGGATCGCCCGCGAGCTGCACGACGTCGTCGCGCACAACGTCTCCGTGATGGTCGTCCAGGCCGACGGCGCCGCCTACGTCCTGGACGCGGCGCCCGAGCAGGCCAAGCAGGCGCTGGAGACCATTTCCAGCACCGGCCGGCAGGCGCTCGCCGAGATGCGCAGGCTGCTGGGCGTGCTGCGCACCGGCGACACCAAGGAGGGCGGCGAGTACGTGCCGCAGCCCGACGTGGAGCAGATCGAGGACCTGGTCGAGCAGGTGCGCAAGACCGGCATCACCGTCGACTTCAAGATCGAGGGCACCGCGCGCGCCCTGCCCAGCGGCGTCGAGCTCACCGCCTACCGGATCGTGCAGGAAGCCCTCACCAACAGCCGTAAGCACGGCGGCCCCGACGTCGGTGCCAGCGTGCGCCTGGTCTACTTCGACGACGGCCTCGGGCTGCTCGTCGAGGACGACGGCAGGGGCGCGGCGCACGAGATGTACGAGGACGGCGGCGCCGACGGCCACGGCCACGGACTCATCGGCATGCGTGAGCGGGTCGGCATGGTCGGCGGCACGCTCGACGCGGGGCCGCGGCCCGGCGGCGGCTTCCGGATCAGCGCCCTGCTCCCCCTGAAACCTGCGCACTGACCCCGCCACCCACCGCTCCTACCGGACAGGAACCCCGCTGATGTCGATCCGCGTCATGCTCGTCGACGACCAGATGCTGCTGCGCACCGGCTTCCGGATGGTGCTGGCCGCGCAGCCCGACATGGAGGTCGTCGCCGAGGCGGGGGACGGCGCTGAGGCGATCGAGAACCTCCGCGGCAGAGCGGTGGACGTCGTGCTGATGGACGTACGGATGCCGCGCCTCGACGGCGTCGAGGCCACCCGCCGTATCTGCGCCGCGCCGAACCCGCCGAAGGTGCTCATCCTGACCACCTTCGACCTCGACGAGTACGCCTTCTCCGGGCTCAAGGCCGGGGCCAGCGGCTTCATGCTCAAGGACGTGCCGCCGGGCGAACTGCTCTCCGCCATCAGGTCGGTGCACAGCGGCGACGCGGTGGTCGCGCCCTCCACGACCCGCAGGCTGCTCGACCGGTTCTCCCCGATGCTGCCGTCGGCGGCCGAGCCCGAGCACAAGGAACTCGACCGGCTGACCACCCGCGAGCGCGAGGTGATGATGCTGGTCGCGCAGGGGCTCTCGAACGGCGAGATCGCCGGGCGGCTCGTGCTCTCGGACGCGACGGTGAAGACCCATGTGGGCCGGATCCTCACCAAGCTGGGGCTGCGTGACCGGGTGCAGGTCGTCGTGCTGGCGTACGAGACGGGTCTGGTACGGGCAGGCGGCGGCGCGGGCGCCTGAGCCGGCGGCGCGCGCGGCTGCCGGGCCCGCCGGATGTGACCTGGGTGG
>NZ_JTIY01000001.1:1762720-1779920 GCF_000818175.1 Streptomyces sp. AcH 505 | reverse complement strand
TGCGCCAGCCGCGGGCGGGCGGCGCGGCGCCCAGCCCGACGGCCCCGCCGGCTACACCCGCAGTTCGCGTTCCTGTTCCTCGACCACCAGCTCGACGAAGTCCGCGACCGCCGTGCGCACGTCGTCCGGCGTCCACTCCAGGCCGGCCGCCGCCACCGTCACCTCGGTCATCGCGACGCCGGGCAGCGCTGTGCCGGGCGCGCTCCAGTGGCCGAACAGCGCCACCTTCGTCTCCTCCGCCTGGCGCAGCGACGCCTCGTTCAGCACCCGCTGCCCGAACGGCAGCCACACCTGGAACTGATGCGTGTGCGGCGGGTCGGGGTGCACCCGGAACCACGGGGCCGCCGAAGCGGCGAACCCCTCGGCGAGCGCCGTGGCCACCACGCGCGCGTGCGCCACGTACGACGGCAGCCGGGGCAGTTCACGGTCGAGGCCCACCAGGGCGGCGAGCGCCGCCGGGTACTGCTGGTAGAGCTGGCCGCCGTAGCGGTGGCGCCAGACCCGGGCCTCGTCGACCAGGCTCTCCGAGCCGGCGAGCATCGCGCCGGACAGACCGCCCAGGGACTTGTAGAACGACACGTACACGCTGTCGGCGAGCCCCGCGATGTCGGCGAGCGGGCGGCCGAAGTGCGTCACGGTCTCCCACAGCCGGGCGCCGTCGAAGTGCACGACGGCGTCCCGCTCGCGCGCCGCGTCCACCACGTCGATCAGCTCGTCCCAGGACGGCAGCACGAACCCCGCGTCCCGCAGAGGCAGTTCCAGCATCAGCGTGCCGAAGGGCTCACCGAGGTCGCGGACCTCGTCGGCGGTCGGCAGCCGGGGCTCCCGGGTCGGATGGACCGTACGCACGCCGCTGACGGTCGGCAGCGCGCCCTCCTCGTGGACCTCGGGGTGGGCGAGCGGATGGATCGCCACGACCGGGTTGCCGGTACGCCCCGCCCAGCAGCGCAGCGCCACCTGCTGCGCCATCGTGCCCGTCGGGAAGAACGCGGCGGCGTCCGTCTCCAGCAGTTCCGCGACCCGGCGCTCCAGCTCGGCGACGACCCCGTCGCCGTAGATGTCGGGCGAGGCCGCCATGTCGTACACCGAAGCGCCGTCCTCGGCGAGAGCGGTGAGGCATTCGCCCATCGACCGGTCCCAGGCACCCCGCGCCAGCACCCGCTCGGCGCCGCGGTGCGCGGCCCGCCTGCGCCGGCCGGCGTCCCGCTTCGAGGCCGTACCGTCCTGTTCCGGCTGTTCGGCCGCCTGCTCGCTCGTGTCACCCATGAGCCGATCATCGCGCAGCCGCCGCCCGTTTCCCAGCCCGGTCCGTGTGCCCAGGAAAGTGCCCTGTGCGCTGGCGTAGCATGGCCAGAAATCGTCCGGTACCCCCCGCGGACTGGAACGGAAGGCCCCGCCGCGTGAACCCCAGAGCAGCACAGGAACCTCTCGATCCCCGGGACCGGCCCGCCCGTCTGACCGTCGGTGTGGTCGGTGCGGGACGGGTGGGGCCGGCCCTCGCAGCGGCGCTGCGGCAGGCCGGGCACCGCCCCGTCGCCGTGTCCGGCGTCTCGGACGCCTCCGTACGCAGAGCGGCGGAGCTGCTGCCCGACGTGCCGCTGGTGACCCCCGCCGACGTGTTCGCACGCGCCGAGCTGGTCCTGCTGACCGTCCCCGACGACGCGCTGCCCGGACTGGTCGAAGGGCTCGCCGAGACCGGCGCCGTACGGCCGGGGCAGCTCCTCGTCCACACCTCGGGGCGCTACGGCGCCCGGGTCCTCGACCCGGCCCTGCGCGCGGGGGCCCTGCCGCTCGCGCTGCACCCCGCGATGACCTTCACCGGCACCTCCGTGGACGTGCAGCGGCTGGCGGGCTGCTCCTTCGGCGTCACCGCCCCCGACGAGCTGCGGCTGGCCGCCGAGGCGCTGGTCATCGAGATGGGCGGCGAACCCGAGTGGATCGCCGAGGAGTCCCGCCCGCTCTACCACGCGGCCCTGGCGCTCGGCGCGAACCACCTGGTCACGCTGGTGGCCCAGTCGATGGAACTGCTCAGGACCGCGGGCGTCGCCGCCCCCGACCGGATGCTCGGCCCGCTGCTCGGCGCGGCCCTCGACAACGCCCTGCGCTCCGGCGACAGCGCCCTGACAGGACCGGTCGCGCGCGGCGACGCGGGCACGGTCGCCGCGCACGTCAGCGAGTTGCGCAAGCACGCGCCCGGCGCCGTCGCCGGCTATCTCGCGATGGCCCGTACGACGGCGGACCGCGCGCTCGCGCACGGGCTGCTCAAGCCGGAGCTGGCCGAAGACCTGCTCGACGCCCTTTCCGACGACGCCCCCGCGGACGGAGACAGCCGATGACCCCCCTCGCACTCGCGCCCACCCGCGCCGATCTGCACCGGCTGCTGGCCGCCGCCGAAGGCCGCGGTCGAACGGCGGCGGTGTTCACCATGGGCGCGCTCCACGAGGGCCACGCCAGCCTGGTGCGCGCGGCGCGCGAAGCCGTCGGGCCCGCCGGGTTCGTGATCGTCACCGTCTTCGTCAACCCTCTCCAGTTCGGCGCGGGCGAAGACCTCGACCGCTACCCGCGCACCCTCGAAGCCGACCTGAAGACCGTGGAGGCGGCGGGCGCCGACGCCGTGTTCGCCCCGCCGGTCGACGAGGTCTACCCGGGCGGCGCCCCGCAGATCACCATTGCCGCCGGGCCCATGGGGGAGCGCTACGAAGGCGCGTCACGCCCCGGGCACTTCGACGGCATGCTCACCGTCGTCGCCAAACTGCTCCATCTCACCGCGCCCGACGTGGTGTTCTTCGGCGCGAAGGACGCCCAGCAGGTCGCGCTGGTACGCCGGATGGTCGCCGACCTGAACTTCCCCGTCGAGGTCGTCGCCGCTCCGACGGTCCGTCAGGACGACGGGCTGGCCCTGTCCAGCCGTAACCGCTACCTGTCCGACGCCGAGCGGCGGACCGCACTCACGCTCTCCCGGGCCCTGTTCGCGGGCCGCGACCGGCTCGCGGCGGCGGAGCCGGCAGGGCCCGACGCCGTACGGGCCGCCGCCCGCGCCGTCCTCGACGAGGCGGCGGGCGCCGAACCGCCCCTGGACCTCGACTATCTGGCCTTGGTCGACCCGGCCGACTTCACCGAGGCCGCCGAAGGCCACACGGGCGAGGCGATCCTCGCCGTGGCGGCGAAAGTCGGCACCACCCGGCTGATCGACAACATCAGCCTGACCTTCGGAGCCCGCACGTGAACGGAATACGGCTGACAGCGCCCGCACCCGGATGGGCGGTCGACGCGGACGTCGTCGTCGTGGGCTCCGGCGTCGCCGGACTCACCGCGGCCCTGCGCTGCACCGCCGCCGGACTGCGTACGGTCGTCGTCACCAAGGCCCGGCTGGACGACGGCTCCACCCGCTGGGCGCAGGGCGGGATCGCCGCCGCGCTCGGCGAGGGCGACACCCCCGAGCAGCACCTGGACGACACGCTCGTCGCGGGCGCCGGCCTGTGCGACGAGGACGCCGTACGGACCCTCGTCACCGAAGGCCCCGCCGCCGTACGCCGGCTGATCGAGACCGGCGCCCACTTCGACCTGTCGGACGCAGGCGACCTCCAGCTCACCCGCGAAGGCGGCCACCACCGGCGCCGTATCGCCCACGCGGGCGGCGACGCGACGGGCGCCGAGGTCTCCCGCGCCCTGGTCGATGCGGTACGCGGCGCCGCGCTCACCACGGTCGAGAACGCCCTGGCGCTCGACCTGCTCACGGACGAGCAGGGCCGTACGTCGGGCGTGACCCTCCATGTCATGGGCGAGGGCCAGCACGACGGCGTGGGGGCCGTCCTCGCCCCCGCCGTGATCCTGGCGACCGGCGGCATGGGCCAGGTCTTCTCGGCCACCACCAACCCCCCGGTCTCCACCGGCGACGGCGTCGCGCTCGCGCTGCGCGCAGGGGCCGAGGTCTCGGACCTGGAGTTCGTGCAGTTCCACCCGACGGTGCTGTTCCTGGGCGCGGGCGCGGAGGGCCAGCAGCCGCTGGTCTCCGAGGCGGTACGGGGCGAGGGCGCCCATCTCGTGGACGCCGACGGGGTGCGCTTCATGCTCGACCAGCACGAACTGGCCGAGCTGGCGCCGCGCGACATCGTCGCCAAGGCGATCACGCGCAGGATGCTGGAGCAGGGCGCCGAGCACATGTACCTGGACGCGCGGCACTTCGGCGCCGAGATGTGGGAGACCCGCTTCCCCACGATCCTGGCGGCCTGCCGCGCGCACGGCATCGACCCGGTCACCGAACCGATCCCGGTGGCGCCCGCGGCCCACTACGCGTCCGGCGGCGTCCGCACCGACCTGCGCGGCCGTACGACGGTGCCGGGGCTGTACGCGTGCGGCGAGGTGGCGTGCACGGGCGTGCACGGCGCGAACAGGCTGGCGTCCAACTCGCTGCTGGAGGGACTGGTGTTCGCGGAGCGCATCGCGGCGGACATCACGGAGCACCACGCGTCCACAACCAAAGAGCACCGCTCTCCTGAAGCGGGTGTCACGGCTTTCGAACTGGCCGGTCCCCCGCTGCCCCTCGTCGCCCCCGAGGCCCGGCTCGCCATCCAGCGGATCATGTCCGAGGGCGCGGGCGTCCTGCGCTCCGCCCGGAGTCTGGGCGCCGCCGCCGAGGCGCTGGAGGCCGTCCACCAGGACGTCCCGTACGCCGACGGCAAGGCGGCCGAGCCCGGTGTCGACTCCTGGGAGACGACCAACCTCCTCTGCGTCGCCCAGGTGCTGGTCGCCGCCGCCCAGCGGCGCGAGGAGACCCGTGGCTGCCACTGGCGCGAAGACCGGCCCGACCGGGACGACGCGCACTGGCGCCGGCACCTGGTCGTACGCCTGACGTCCGATCAGGGCCGCGACCAGAGCCAGGCCCAGGGGCTCGTGGTCACCCGTACCGAAGGATCCGGGTTCCCGCCCGTGTCACCCTCCGCCGCACCGTCCCCGTTCACCCTTCCCGCCGACGTCCCCAGGGAGCCGTAACCGTGAGCACGCCCGAAGAAAATCAGCGTCCCGAGCCGGTGGCCGTACCGCTGATCCAGATCGGCGCCCCGGCCGCCTCGGCGTCCGCCGGTGCCTGCGGCGACGGCTGCGCCTGTTCCACCGGCGACGAGGGGTTCAGCCTCGACGACCTGGAGTGCGGCCTCGACCCCGCGCTCGCCCGGCTGCTCGCCGAGGCGGGCCTGGACCCCGTCCAGGTCGAGGACGTCGCGCACGTGGCCATCGAGGAAGACCTCGACCACGGCATCGACGTGACGACGGCGGCGACCGTCCCCGAGGACGCCGTGGCCACCGGCGACTTCACCGCGCGTGAGGCAGGCACCGTCGCCGGTCTGCACATCGCCGAGGCCGTGCTGTCCGTCGTCTGCTCCGACGAGTTCGAGGTGGAGCGGCACGCGGCCGACGGCGACCGGGTCGAGGCGGGCCAGAAGCTGCTCAGCGTCACCACCCGCACCCGCGACCTGCTCACCGCCGAGCGCAGCGCGCTCAACCTGCTGTGCCGGCTGTCCGGCATCGCGACCGCCACCCGCGCCTGGGCCGACGTGCTCGAAGGCAGCCACGCCAAGGTCCGCGACACCCGCAAGACGACGCCGGGGCTGCGCGCCCTGGAGAAGTTCGCGGTGCGCTGCGGCGGCGGGGTCAACCACCGGATGTCGCTCTCCGACGCCGCGCTGGTCAAGGACAACCACGTCGTCGCCGCGGGCGGGGTGGCCGAGGCGTTCAAGGCCGTCCGCGCGCAGTACCCGGACCTGGCGATCGAGGTCGAGGTCGACACCCTCCACCAGGTGCGCGAGGTGCTCGAAGCGGGCGCCGACCTGATCCTGCTGGACAACTTCACCCCGGAGGAGACGGCGGAGGCGGTGGCGATCGTCGACGGCCGGGCCTTCCTGGAGTCCTCGGGACGGCTCGCGCTGGAGAACGCCCGCGCCTACGCGGAGACCGGCGTCGACTATCTGTCGGTCGGCGCCCTCACCCACTCGTCCCCGATCCTCGACATCGGTCTCGACCTGCGTGAAGCGGACGGGACGACGAGCTGATGCTGCTCACCATCGACGTGGGCAACACCCACACCGTGCTCGGTCTGTTCGACGGTGAGGAGATCGTCGAGCACTGGCGGATCTCCACCGACGCCCGCCGCACCGCCGACGAGCTGGCGGTGCTCCTCCAGGGCCTGATGTCCATGCACCCGCTGCTCGGCGACGACCTGGGCGACGGGGTCAGCGGTATCGCGATCTGCTCGACGGTCCCGTCCGTGCTGCACGAGCTGCGCGAGGTGACCCGCCGCTACTACGGCGACGTGCCCGCCGTCCTGGTCGAGCCCGGCATCAAGACGGGCGTGCCGATCCTGATGGACAACCCGAAGGAGGTCGGCGCCGACCGCATCATCAACGCGGTCGCCGCCGTCGATCTGTACGGCGGTCCCGCGATCGTCGTCGACTTCGGTACGGCGACGACGTTCGACGCGGTCAGCGCCCGCGGCGAGTACGCGGGCGGTGTCATCGCGCCCGGCATCGAGATCTCCGTCGAGGCGCTCGGCGTCAGGGGCGCCCAGCTCCGCAAGATCGAGCTGGCCAGGCCGCGCAGCGTGATCGGCAAGAACACCGTCGAGGCGATGCAGTCCGGCATCCTGTACGGCTTCGCCGGGCAGGTCGACGGGGTGGTCGCGCGGATGGCGCGCGAGCTGGCCGACGACCCCGACGAGGTCACGGTCATCGCGACGGGCGGGCTGGCCCCGATGGTGCTGGGCGAGGCCTCGGTGATCGACGAGCACGAGCCGTGGCTGACCCTGATCGGGCTGCGCCTGGTGTACGAGAGGAACGTCGCCCGGATGTGAGCGGGGTGGGCGCTGTGCGAGCCGGGGGCCGGTGCGAACCGGGAGCCTGTGCGAGCCGCGCCCACCAATGAACGTTAAACGGATTTTGTCCGGTTCGGTGCGTAAGGTCGCCGCATGCCCACGCCATACGGATTCCGCGGCGGCATGGCGTTCGGCGCTGACGAGCTGCGTGTGCTCCGACGCGCCCTCGCTGTCGCCCTCGACCCCGCCCCGCTTCCTGACGACGCCGTACGGGACTGTCTGACGCTCGCCAGGTCCGTCGACGAGGCGGACCAGGAGGCAGGCCGGCTGCGCGCGTTCCTCGTCGCCGACCTCGCGAGGTACCGCGCCGCCCTGCCCGGCTCGCTCAGCGGCTATCTGGAACTGCTTCAGGACGCGCTGGCCGTCGGGTACCAGGCCCGGCCCGACGACCTCGCGGCGCTGCGCGCCCTGCGCGGCAACCCCGCGGCAGCCGCACTGCTGGAGCGGTGCCGCGCCGCCCGGGTGCTGACGCTCGTCGGGGCGGCCGAAGGGCCGCACAAGCCCGAGCAGCCCGAGCCGAAGGAACCGAACCGGCCGGACGGGCCGAAGCCGGGGGAGCGCCCCGCGCCCGGCCGTCCGATGCCCAAGCCGTCCGAGGTCTTCCCGCCACGCCGCCGTCCGGCGCCCCCGCCGGAGGAACTGGCCGCGGGGTAGCTAGTCTGGTCGGTATGGACTATGTATCCGCGCTTGTGCCCCCCGTGGTGATGGCTACTTTCTTCATCTTCCTGGTCCGGACGATCGTCAAGAGCCAGGGCGGCCCGAACAAGGCGAAGGAAGACGCCGCGGTCGACGCGGCGATCGCACGCGCGGAAGCAGCCGCCCAGCAGAAGTGAGCCGCGGGCCGGCTCGGGGACGTACGACCGGCGCCGGTCGTACGTCCTTTTTGTGCTGTCCGCGCCGTCTGTGCGGTGGATAACTGGCTATTCGGACATCTCGCACTAGGGTGACGGTGTGCCCCGTCAATTGGGAGACCTGGAAGACGCCGTCATGACTCGCGTCTGGCAATGGAACCGTCCGGTCACCGTCAGGGAAGTCCTCGAAGACCTTCAGCGGGAACGGTCCATCGCCTACACGACCGTCATGACCGTAATGGACAATCTCCATCAGAAGGGCTGGGTGCGCAGGGAAGTCGACGGCCGCGCCTATAGATATACGGCGGTCTCCACCCGCGCCGCCTACGCGGCGGCTCTCATGAACGAGGCATGGGGGAAGAGTGACAACCCCGCGGCCGCGCTAGTCGCCTTCTTCGGCATGATGTCGGCCGAGCAGCGCACGGCTCTGCAGGACGCCGTGCGTATGGTGCGCGTCGAACCGGAAGAGGATCCGGAAGCCGGGGACGAGCCCGCCGACGGGGGAGCGGACGCGGGGCGATAGCGTCCCGGTCATGTCCTCAGTGCTTCCGCTTCCCAATGCCGCCGCAAATGCCGTCACCGTCCGGCGCGCCAGGACCAGGGATGTACCCGCTGTCCGCCGACTCGTCGACGCTTACGTGGGCGAAGGCATCCTCCTCGACAAAGCGCCGGTGACCCTTTACGAGGACATCCAGGAGTTCTGGGTGGCGGAACGCGCCGAGGACGCGAGTGTCATCGGCTGCGGAGCCCTTCATGTGATGTGGGAAGACCTCGCGGAAGTGCGCACGCTGGCGGTGGATCCTGCGGTCAAGGGCCTCGGAGTGGGCCATCAACTGCTGGACAAGCTGCTGGAGACGGCACGCTGGCTCGGAGTGCGCCGGGTATTCTGCCTCACCTTCGAAGTCGACTTCTTCGGCAAGCGCGGGTTCGTGGAGATCGGTGAGACACCGGTCGACCGAGATGTCTACCGGGAGCTGCTGCGTTCCTATGACGAGGGTGTTGCCGAGTTCCTGGGTCTCGAACGAGTGAAGCCGAACACCTTGGGCAACAGTCGGATGCTTCTGCACCTGTGACAGCGGAACCTACGGGATCCCTATGTCCGAATCGCGCACGTTTCCCGTCTTCTTGCGCCTCTGAACCTCTGCCGAGGGTTTGTGTTTTTCGGAGAAAAGCGGTTTCCTTTCCGCGTACTGCATTTTCGATGAAAGGAAATCCGGTGGCACAGAAGGTTCAGGTCCTTCTTGTCGATGACCTCGACGGCGGCGAGGCGGACGAGACCGTCACGTTCGCGCTCGACGGCAAGACCTACGAGATCGACCTCACGACTGCCAATGCGGACAAGCTCCGTGGGCTGCTCGATCCTTACACCAAGAGTGGCCGCCGTACCGGTGGCCGTGCGGCGGGTGGCCGCGGGAAGGGCCGCGTCGCCACCGGTGGGAACAAGGACACCGCGGAAATCCGCAAGTGGGCCAAGGACAACGGCTACAGCGTGAACGACCGCGGCCGTGTTCCCGCCGAGATCCGCGAGGCTTACGAGAAGGCCAACGGCTGACCATTCGCACGAATATTTCCGCCGGAGAGCAGTCGGGCCCGGTGGCACTCCGTCGCCGCCGCGTCCACGAGTCGTACGAGATCGGGGGCACCCCCACCCCTGCCCCCGCTGCGAGCGCCGTCACCGAACGGCGCCAGGACCGGCAGTGCCGGTACCACCTCGCGTCCAGGCTCGGGGGGCCGCACCCATACGGCGGCCCCCTGCGCGGCGGCGTACGGCCACCGCGGCGGCGTGGGCGCCCGCATCAGCCCGCCGGCGCCCAGCGCCGTGAGACCCAGCTCGATGCCGCCCCACTCCAGCCAGCTGAGCAGTCCGGGCAGCTCCTCCGCGCTTCCCGCCGCCACCAGGAACCGCAGCAGCCGCCGGTCGCCGCTGAGCGCCACCGGGCCCGTGCGGCCGATTCTGCGCAGGACGGCCGCGCCCGCACCGGCCGGCATCTCCAGGACGTCGAAACTCAGCCCGGTTCTCAGCCGCAGCGGGGAGCCTTCCCGCGCCGCCCAGCCGAGTTCGTGCTCGTACCACCGCGCCGCGCCGTCGAGCGGGCCGCGCGGATGCGGGACTGTGGAGGCCATACCCCCAGCAACTCCCGATCGCGGCGCGGAGTTACGCTGTGTCGGCGACCGTTCGCACTGAGTATCCGGTATTGGGGCGTGCGGGAGCATTCGGGAGTGCAATGGTGTTCGCCCGTAGCGGAGGGAAACCGTGCGCGCCGCATGGACTGTCCGTGCTTGCGGGTAAGACATTCCTAGTGGGGAGGGGCGACACGCTGTCCCGGGCGTCTCACGTTCGCCATCGGCGTAGTGATGGTGAGGGTATGTGGCTGGCCTGGGGGAACATCGTCTCGCACCATCAGGTTGGAGCTGTTGTCAGCTGTTCGGGATGAACGTCCCTTGTCGTAGCGTGGGTGTTCCGGACGGATCCGGCAGTTGGAATGAGCGGTCCCCGCTTGCGGGACTAAGCTGCGGAAGGACAGGGAGGGGACCGACCCCTTTACTGCCTGACCGCTCTGAGGAGCGATTAACGATGTTCGAGAGGTTCACCGACCGCGCGCGGCGGGTTGTCGTCCTGGCTCAGGAAGAAGCCCGGATGCTCAACCACAACTACATCGGCACCGAGCACATCCTCCTGGGCCTGATCCACGAGGGTGAGGGTGTCGCCGCTAAGGCCCTGGAGAGCCTCGGGATTTCGCTCGAGGCGGTCCGCCAGCAGGTGGAGGAGATCATCGGTCAGGGCCAGCAGGCCCCGTCCGGGCACATCCCCTTCACCCCCCGTGCCAAGAAGGTCCTGGAGCTGTCGCTCCGCGAGGCCCTTCAGCTGGGCCACAACTACATCGGCACGGAGCACATCCTGCTCGGCCTGATCCGCGAGGGCGAGGGCGTCGCAGCCCAGGTCCTCGTGAAGCTGGGCGCCGATCTCAACCGGGTGCGGCAGCAGGTCATCCAGCTGCTCTCCGGATACCAGGGCAAAGAGGCCGCCACAGCCGGCGGTCCTGCCGAGGGCACGCCCTCCACGTCCCTGGTCCTCGACCAGTTCGGCCGGAATCTCACCCAGGCCGCTCGTGAGTCCAAGCTCGACCCGGTCATCGGGCGCGAGAAGGAGATCGAGCGGGTCATGCAGGTGCTGTCCCGCCGTACGAAGAACAACCCCGTGCTCATCGGCGAGCCCGGCGTCGGCAAGACGGCGGTCGTCGAAGGCCTCGCACAGGCCATCGTCAAGGGCGAGGTGCCCGAGACCCTGAAGGACAAGCACCTCTACACGCTGGACCTCGGCGCGCTGGTGGCGGGCTCCCGCTACCGCGGTGACTTCGAGGAGCGGCTGAAGAAGGTCCTCAAGGAGATCCGCACCCGCGGCGACATCATCCTGTTCATCGACGAGCTCCACACCCTGGTGGGTGCGGGCGCCGCCGAGGGCGCGATCGACGCCGCCTCGATCCTGAAGCCGATGCTGGCCCGTGGCGAGCTGCAGACGATCGGTGCCACGACGCTCGACGAGTACCGCAAGCACCTGGAGAAGGACGCGGCCCTTGAGCGCCGTTTCCAGCCGATCCAGGTGGCCGAGCCGTCGCTGCCGCACACGATCGAGATCCTCAAGGGTCTGCGCGACCGTTACGAGGCGCACCACCGCGTGTCCATCACGGACTCCGCGCTGGTCGCCGCCGCGACGTTGGCCGACCGGTACATCTCGGACCGCTTCCTGCCGGACAAGGCGATCGACCTGATCGACGAGGCCGGCTCCCGGATGCGTATCCGCCGGATGACCGCGCCGCCGGACCTCCGCGAGTTCGACGAGAAGATCGCGGGCGTGCGCCGCGACAAGGAGTCGGCGATCGACTCCCAGGACTTCGAGAAGGCAGCCTCTCTCCGCGACAAGGAGAAGCAGCTGCTGGCGGCGAAGACCAAGCGCGAGAAGGAGTGGAAGGCCGGCGACATGGACGTCGTCGCCGAGGTGGACGAGGAGCTGATCGCCGAGGTCCTGGCGACGGCCACCGGCATCCCGGTCTTCAAGCTCACCGAGGAGGAGTCCTCGCGGCTGCTCCGCATGGAGGACGAGCTCCACAAGCGCGTCATCGGCCAGAAGGACGCCATCAAGGCGCTCTCGCAGGCCATCCGCCGTACGCGAGCGGGTCTGAAGGACCCGAAGCGCCCCGGTGGCTCGTTCATCTTCGCCGGCCCGTCCGGCGTCGGTAAGACCGAGCTGTCCAAGACGCTCGCCGAATTCCTCTTCGGCGACGAGGACGCGCTGATCTCCCTCGACATGTCGGAGTTCAGCGAGAAGCACACGGTTTCCCGTCTCTTCGGTTCGCCCCCCGGTTACGTGGGCTACGAGGAGGGCGGCCAGCTCACCGAGAAGGTCCGCAGGAAGCCGTTCTCCGTCGTTCTCTTCGACGAGGTCGAGAAGGCCCACCCCGATATCTTCAATTCCCTGCTCCAGGTTCTGGAGGACGGTCGCCTGACCGACTCCCAGGGCCGGGTCGTGGACTTCAAGAACACGGTCATCATCATGACGACCAACCTCGGGACCCGGGACATCTCCAAGGGGTTCAACCTGGGCTTCGCCGCCCAGGGCGACACCAAGTCGAACTACGAGCGGATGAAGAACAAGGTCAACGAAGAGCTCAAGCAGCACTTCAGGCCCGAGTTCCTCAACCGTGTCGACGACACGATCGTCTTCCACCAGCTCACCGAGGAAGACATCATCCAGATCGTCGATCTTGAGGTCGCCAAGGTGGACGAGCGTCTGAAGGACCGGGACATGGGCCTTGAGCTCAGCCCGGCCGCGAAGTCGCTCCTCGCCAAGAAGGGTTACGACCCCGTGCTGGGCGCCCGGCCGCTGCGCCGGACCATCCAGCGCGAGATCGAGGACTCGCTCTCCGAGAAGATCCTCTTCGGGGAGCTGCGCCCCGGCCACATCGTGGTCGTGGGAGCCGAGGGCGAGGGCGAGGCGGAGAAGTTCACCTTCCGTGGCGAGGAGAAGTCGGCCCTGCCGGACGCTCCTCCGATCGAGCAGGCGGCCGGCGGTGCCGGACCGAACCTGACCAAGGAAGCGTGACGCTCGCTCCGAGCTGAACGACTGAAGGGGCTGCCCCGGACCGTACGGTCCGGGGCAGCCCCTTTTCCGCTGTGCCCAGGTGCCTCGCGGCGCGCTCAGGCCGGCAGTACCCCGTCGGCGAACGACCGCAGGTCGGCGGTCAGCCGGGCGGCGTGCGTGGCGAACATGCCGTGGCCGCCGTTCTCGTACACCCGCAGGGTCGCGTCGGGCAGCAGCTCCGCCGACCTGCGCCCGGTGAATTCGATCGGCGCCGAGGTGTCGTGCGTGCCGTGCAGGACCAGGGCCGGCAGGCCGATCTCCGGGAGTTCCGGCGTCAGGTCGACGCTCGCTCCGATGTCCTGCATCGCGAGCCCGGCCCGCAGGGTGGAGAGGGCGCAGCGTCCCACCATGTGCCGCACGTACGCGGGGGAGACCTCGTTGCCGGGGAGGTGGGAGGCGAAGAAGGAGTCGGCGCCGCTCTCGAAGAAGTCCAGCCTGTCCCGGCGGAACCAGTCGCTCGACGCCCGTAGCTCGGCGGGTGTCATCCCGTCGGGGTTGGTGGCCGATGCGGCCAGTCCGGGGGCGATGCTCGCCACCAGTGCCAGCCTGGCCACCCGCCCGCGCCCGCCGTACCGGGTGAGGTAGCGGACCGCTTCGACGCCGCCCATGGAGTGGCCGACCAGGGTGACCTCCCGCAGATCGAGCAGGTCCAGCAGGGCGGCGACGTCCGTGGCGAGCGTGTCCAGGTCGAAGCCGTCCCAGACGTCGTCCGAGCGGCCGTGTCCGCGCCGGTCGATGCCGACGCAGCGGTGGCCGGCCTCGGCCAGCGGGACGGTCTGCCGCTCCCACATCTCGGAGCCGAGGTAGCTGCTGCTCAGGAAGACGGTCGTGGGGCCGTTCCGCGGTCCGTGGTCGATGTAGTGCAGCCGGGTGTCGTCGGTCGGCGTGGTGAAGTACGGCATGGTGCTGGCCCTTCCCGTTCGGCTCCGTGGGGCTCCGGTGCGGGATCCATCCTGCGGCGGGGCCTGTCCGGGGTCGATTACGCCGCGGGTAATGCGGGGGCGGGGAAATGCGCCGGGCGACAGGTAAGGCCCTTGGTCCCGAATCGGACAGCCTTAGTGCCCGGCGGCCGTGACAAGGCGCACAGGCGTTTTCCGCGCTACTAGCCGGAATAGTGCCGCATGTTTGGCATTTCGCATTAATCGGTGCATTCGATGCGCCGCATGGACGCGTGGTGGCGGCGTCAAGGGCCGGACTGCCGTGACCGCGGCTACGACGTCATGTCGTAGATGGGCGTTTTGGGGGGAGATGGGCGGTCGGGTTATCAAGGTGTGGTCAGCCCGGCTTCCCGTGCCGGGTCCATTCTTGCCCGGAGGTTCATTCCGTATGTCGCAGCGCACACAGTCCCGTTCTTCCCGCTCGTCCGTCATGCGTACCCGCGCCGTTGTGCTGGCCGCAGGACTGGGTGTGGCGATGGCGTCCGGGGCCGGGGCCGCGTTCGCAGCGACCGGCAGCGATGCCGGCGCCGGCGCCGCCTCGCTCGGTAAGGTGTCCAACGTTTCGGCCGCTTCCGACATTTCGGCCGTCACCGCCGTACAGAAGCAGGCGGACGCGCAGGCCACGGCCGCGGTCCACGCCAAGCAGGCCAAGGTCGCGAAGGCGGCGGCGGTGAAGAAGGCGGCGGCGAAGAAGGCCGCTTCCTGGATCGACCCCGTCTCGAAGTACCAGCTCACGGCGAAGTTCGACGACGCGGGCAACCGCTGGGCGCACAAGCACTCGGGCCAGGACTACGCGGTGCCGATCGGCACCCCCGTGCACGCCGTGCACACCGGCACCGTCGTGAAGGCGGGCGGCAACGGCGCGGGTGACGGTCCGGCCTACGGCAACGCCGTCGTGATCAAGCACTCGAACGGCAAGTACTCGCAGTACGCGCACCTGTCGAAGGTTCAGGTGCACATAGGCGAGCAGGTCAAGACGGGCGAGCAGATCGCCCTGTCCGGCAACACCGGCAACACGACCGGCCCGCACGTGCACTTCGAGATCCGGACGACCCCGAACTACGGCTCGGCGATCAACCCGGTCACGTTCCTGCACTCCGTCGGCGTCAAGGTGTGACGCTCGGATCCGAGCCGGACCGCTGGTAGGCCTGGCTGATCAATTCGATGGCGACCTCAAGGATGGCATTCCGTTTCTCCTCGGGGTCGCCTTCGACGTCCCGCAGGGCGAACATGCCCGCGTGCATCGTGAAGAGCGCCGACGAGCAGCGGACCCGGTCGATCAGTGAGGGTTCCGGGACCAGCAGCAGGCTGGCGAGCCCCATCATGCGGCCCTTGAAAGTCTCGCCGATGCTGAGGTCGCGTACCTCGGCCTGGTTCTCCTGCATGAACCGGAACAGCGGTGTCGCGCCCTGCAGCGCCTCGCTGTAGCGGCGCAGGATCTCCTGCTTGGCCTCCAGCGTCTGGGGCTGTTCCTTCGCCCAGGCGATCAGCTCGTCGAGCGGCCGCGCCAGGTCCTCGAACAGGCTGACCAGGATGTCTTCCTTGGTCTTGAAGTGGTAGTACAGCGCCGCCTTCGTGACGTCGAGCCGTTCGGCGATCTCCCGCAGCGAGGTCTTCTCGTACCCCTGCTCCACGAACAGTTCCAGGGCCACGTCCTGGATCCGCCGGCGGGTGTCCCCCCTACGTGGGTGCTGCGTGCTGCCCATGCGACTCTCCTGAGAATTACTTACTTGACGCCCGGCTAGTACGAGGCTACCTTCCCAGTGTAACCAACTTGCCGGGCGGCAAGTAAGTTCCAGGAAACGAGTGGGGACCATGACTTCTACGGGGAAGCTGTCGAAAGACAAGCCGGCCAAGGCCGAACCTCAGCCGCGCAGCGTACGGGTCGTACTGCTGGCGCTGATGATCGCCATGCTGCTGGCCATGCTGGACAACATGATCGTCGGCACCGCGATGCCGACCATCGTCGGTGAGCTGGGCGGACTGGAACATCTGTCCTGGGTGGTAACCGCGTACACCCTGGCGACGGCGGCGTCGACACCGATCTGGGGCAAGCTCGGCGACCTGTACGGGCGCAAGGGAGTCTTCCTCACCTCGATCGTGATCTTCCTGATCGGCTCCGTGCTGAGCGGTATGGCACAGAACATGAACGAGCTGATCGGCTTCCGGGCCATCCAGGGCCTCGGCGCGGGCGGTCTGATGGTCGGCGTCATGGCGATCATCGGTGACCTCATCCCGCCCCGCGAGCGCGGTAAGTACCAGGGCATGATGGCCGGCGTGATGGCGCTCGCCATGATCGGCGGACCGCTGGTCGGCGGCACCATCACCGACCACCTCGGCTGGCGCTGGAGCTTCTACATCAACATCCCGCTCGGTGCCGTCGCGCTGATCATGATCACGACCGTGCTGCACCTGGAGAAGAAGGACCGCTCCAAGGTCAAGGTCGACTATCTCGGCGCGGGCCTGCTGACCGTCGGCATCACCGCCATCGTGCTCGTCACCACCTGGGGCGGCACGCAGTACGACTGGTCGTCCGCGATCATCATGGAGCTCATCGCGCTGGGTGTCGTCGCCCTCATCGGCTTCGTCGTCGTCCAGACCAGGGCGCCCGAGCCGATCATGCCGCTGCACATCTTCCGCAGCCGCAACTTCACCGTCATGTCGCTGATCGGGTTCGTGACCGGCTTCGTGATGTTCGGCGCGACGCTCTTCCTGCCGCTCTACCAGCAGGCGGTGCAGGGCGCCTCGGCCACCAACTCCGGTCTGCTGCTCCTGCCGATGCTGCTGGCGATGATGGTCATCTCGCTGATCGCGGGACGCGTCACCACCAACACGGGCAAGTACAAGATCTTCCCGATCCTGGGCGGCGGCCTGATGGTCGTCGGTCTCTACCTGCTCTCCACGATGGACACCGACACCAGCCGGCTGACCTCCGGCATCTACATGGCCGTGCTCGGCGCGGGCATGGGCTTCCTGATGCAGATCACGATGCTTGTCGCGCAGAACAGCGTCGAGATGAAGGACATGGGCGTCGCCTCCTCGTCCACGACCCTCTTCCGTACGCTCGGCAGCTCCTTCGGTGTCGCGATCATGGGCGCGCTGTTCACCAGCCGCGTGCAGAACGAGATGGCCGCCAGCGCCCACGCCGCAGGACAGGGCGCACCCGCGCTCCAGTCGGCGCAGCTGGACGCGGCGAGCCTGGCGAAGCTGCCGGACGCGATGCGCGAGGCCTACCAGCACGCGGTGGCGGTCGGTACGCACGCCTCGTTCACCCTGGGCGCTGCCATCGCCGTGATCGCCTTCGCCGCCGCCTGGTTCGTCAAGGAGACCCCGCTCAGGGGCGCCGCCCCCAAGCCCGCCGCCACCGACGGCGCTGCCCCGGCGGCAGCGGCCACGGCCACGGCCG
>NZ_JTIY01000001.1:1756020-1762074 GCF_000818175.1 Streptomyces sp. AcH 505 | reverse complement strand
GGGGGTGGGGGTGGGCGCGGGTACGGCGCCGGGGCTCGCGCATCTCGCCCATCTGCGGCAGCTGCGCCGGGCCAAGGACGCCATGGACCGGGACTGGGCCGAGCCGCTCGACCTGGCCGCGGTGGCGGCCCACGCCGGCTACTCGCGCTACCACTTCGTGCGGGCCTTCAAGGCGGTCTACGGGCAGACGCCCGGCCGCTATCTGTCCGCCCGGCGGGTCGAGCGCGCCGAGGAGCTGCTGCGGTCGGCCAACCTCACCGTGACGGAGATCTGCGCGCTGGTCGGCTTCGGCAGTCTCGGCAGCTTCACGACGCTGTTCAAGCGGCAGACGGGGTGCACCCCCGGTGAGTACCGCGCGAAGCACGCGGGACGCGGCGCCGCGCTGATACCGGGCTGCTACGCGATGCTGTGGGCCGGCGGGTTCCCCGGCCGGGACCGCAATTCTGAAGAAGCCGGCTGACGGACCCGGCGCCTACGGTGGCAGCACGGCCGTACAGGACCGCCGAATCCGAGGAGCGCGTCATGATCAAGGGTCTCGCCATCGCCACCGTCTGGGTTCTGGACCACGACAGGGCGAAGGAGTTCTACACGGAGAAGCTCGGCTTCGAGCTGCGCACCGACATGACCATGGGTGAGGGCGGCATGCGCTGGCTCACCGTCGGCGCCAAGGACCAGCCGGACGTGACGCTCACCCTGATGGTGCCCGGCGCCCCCGCCATGGACGAGGAGTCGGCGGAGGCGGTCAGGAAGCTCGTCGCCAAGGGCGTGCTCGGCGCGGGTGTGCTGGCCACCGACGACATACACGGGGACTACGAGACGCTCAAGGCGCGCGGCGTCGAGTTCCTGCAGCCGCCGCAGGAGCGCCCGTACGGCACGGAGGCGATCCTGCGCGACGATTCGGGCAACTGGTTCTCCTTCACCCAGGCCCGGCGGAGCGGCGATCTGGACCTCGACAAGGAATGGTCCTAGCCACCGTCGCGGTACGGCGGCGAGGGCGCGTCACGGCTGGTCGGGGAATTTGATCATCGGGAAGCTGCCGGTGTTCGTGGGTGCGTGTTCCGGCAGCCAGAGCACCGCGACCGCGCCTCCCGGCTCGCCCGGTTCGGCGTCCAGGCTCTCGGGCCCGGCGTTGCGGAAGGTCAGCCGTGCGCCGAGGACCCGCGCCTGGCCGGCCGCGATGGTCAGCCCCAGGCCGTGGCCGTGGCCCGCGCGGTCGGTCGCGCCCGTACGGAACCTGCTGGGGCCCTCGCGCAGCAGCGCGTCGGGGAAACCCGGGCCGTGGTCCCTTATCCGGACGACCCGGCCCTCGACGGTCACCTCGACCGGCGTACCGCCGTGCTTGGCCGCGTTGGCCAGCAGATTGCCCAGGATGCGTTCGAGCCGCCGCGGATCCGTGTTGACGAACGAGTCCTGCACCAGCCGGATCGTCACCGCGGGGTCCAGCGTCGCCACCCGGCGCGCCACGAACTCGCCGAGGGCGATCTCCTGCAGCTCGGCCCGTTCCGAGGCGCTGTCGAGCCGGGCCACCTCCAGGACGTCCTCGACGAGGGTCCGCATCGCCTGCGCCCGGTCACGCACCAGCTCGGTCGGGCGCCCCGGCGGCAGCAGCTCGGCCGCCGTGAGCAGACCCGTCACCGGCGTGCGCAGCTCGTGCGCGATGTCGGCGGTGACCCGGCGCTCGGCCTCGATCCGTTCGTTCAGCGCGTCGGTCAGCGCGTCGACGGCGCCCGCCAGATCGTCGGTCTCGTCGCGCACGATCCCGCCGACCGCGTCACCGACCCGTACGTCCGTGTTGCCCTGCGCGACCCGGCCCGCCGCTGCCGCCGCCTTCCGCAGCCGCCGCGAGAGCTGGCCGCCGATCAGCACGCCCAGCGCGCAGCCGCCGAAGACCACCGAGACCGAGCCGATGAGCAGCGCGCGGTCCAGGTCCGTCATGATCGCCGTGGACCGTCCGGCGAACCTGCTGTGCAGCGACAGCACCGCGCCGTTGCCGAGCGGGACGGCCGCCCAGACGTCGGGGCCGCCGCCGGTGTCCTGGACATAGGTGGCGCGGCGGCCGTGCCGCGTCTTGTCCTGGAGGTCCCGGGGCAGCGCCGGATCGTTGATCTTCGTGTTGAACTTGGCGTCCTTGGTGGTGTCGTACATCCGCTGCGCGAACAGCAGCCGCTCCAGCTGCACCTCGCGCGCGTTGTCGAGCATCGAGACACGGGCCGCGTTGTGCACCACGAGGCTCAGCGCCGCCGCGACGAGCGCGCCGACGACGGCGATGGCGATGCTGATCTTCCACCGGACCCCGGTGCGCAGGGCGAGTCGCTTCATATGAGGAGCCGCATCAGGAGTCGCTTCATGCCTTGAGCTTGTAGCCGAAGCCGCGGACGGTCTCGATCCGGTCCTGGCCGATCTTCGTGCGCAGTCGCTGTACGTGGACGTCCACGACGCGCGTGTCACCGCCCCAGCCGTAGTCCCACACGCGTTCGAGCAGTCTGTCACGCGAGAAGACCGTGCCGGGCGCGGCGGAGAACTCCAGCAGCAGCCGCATCTCGGTCGGCGTCAGCGACACCGGGCGGCCGGCCCTGCGGACCTCCATGCCCTCCGTGTCGATCTCCACGTTCCCGAACGTCAGCACGCCGCCCCTGGCGCCGGGCTCCGGCTGCCGGTCCTGGCCGGGCGCGGGTCCGCCGGCATGGCCGAACCGGCGCAGCACGGCGCGGATCCGGGCGACCAGGACGGCGCCGTCGAACGGCTTCGTCACGTAGTCGTCGGCCCCGGCCTCCAGGCCGAGCACCACGTCGATCGAGTCGGCGCGCGCCGACAGCATGATCACGGGCACCGTCGACTCGTCGCGGATCCGCCGGCACAGGCTGACCCCGTCGAGCCCCGGCACCATCACGTCGAGCAGGGCGATGTCGGGCCGGTCGCTGCGGAAGGCGTCCAGGCCGGCGAGTCCGTCCTGGACCGCTGTGACCACGAAGCCGTCGCGCTCCAGCGCGAGCTGGGTGGCTTCGCGGATGACGTCGTCGTCCTCGACGAACAGGACATGGGTGTCGGCCATTGCCGTGGCTCTCAGCTCTCAGTTCTCGCTCGGTACGGTCTGCCCGGAACCGGACTCGGACTCGGGCTCGGGCTCCGGTTCGTCGAGACCGCCGCCCCCGACCGCCCTGCTGTAGCTGTTGCGCACCCGGTAGCGCTCGGTGAACTTGGTGTTCGTCCAGGCGTAGGTCACCACGTCCTCGCTCGACGGGTACGACACCGAGTCGCCCTTCGCGTACACGGGCTGGGTGACGACCAGCTCGCCCCGGTCGATGGTGGCGTAGACGGCGGGTTCCTCGGCGGCGAACACGTTCCGGTACCCGCCGGTCAGGGTGTCGGCCGGGTCCTCGCGGTACACGTACGTCCCGACGCCCATCGCGTCGCCGCACGTCATGACGTTGACCACCACGTAGTGGGCGGTGCTGCCGGTGAGATCGCCGTACGAGGTGTCCACCGGGTACGCGTCCTTGTCACACGGCTTCAGACCGGCCTTGACGCGCTCGCTGACCGCCGGGTCCCTGCGCAGCAGCGCCACGGCGTCCACCGACTTGGGGGGTGGCGACGCGGAGACCGACGGGGTGGGCACACCGCGCTCCAGGGGCGCCGGCGCCGCGGGACCCTCGTCCCTCGTGCCCGTACCGCCCGCCGAGCAACCGGTCGTGAGCAGGCCGAAGGCGGCGAGCCCGGCCAGTGCCGTACCGCTCGCCGCCAACGATCCGCTTCTCAGGCCGCGCACCTCTCCTGCCCCCGTCCCTCACGATCCTCTTCGCACCGCCGGCTCTCCAGCTCCTCGCGGAGCCGGGCCAGCGCCCGGTGCAGCGTGCTCTTGACCGTACCCGCAGACATTCCGAGCGCGGCGGCGGTCTCCTCCGTGCTCATCTGCTCCCAGTGTCGCAGGACGACCACACTGCGCTGCTTGGGTGCCAGCACGGACAGGATGTCCATCAGCAGGGCCCGGTCGGCGTGCTGCTCGGTGCCGTCCTCGATGCTCGCGTCGGGCAGCTGCTCGGTGGGGATCTCGTCGAGCTTGCGCGCCCGCCACCACTCGGTACGGGTGTTGATCATGACGCGGCGCAGATAGGCGTCGGCCAGCGACTTGTCGGCGATGCCGTCCCAGCGGCGGTACGTACGCGCCAGCGCGGTCTGCAGCAGGTCCTGGGCGTCGACGGGATCGGGCACGAGCCGCCGGGCGCTGCGCAGCAGGGCGTCCTGCCGTGTCCGTACGTACTCCTCGAAACCGATTACCTCACCGTGCGCCATGCCAACCGCCTCCGACCCCTGGACCTTCCCCGCCGTTCTCTGCCACACCAGAAATTACGGAGCTGTTGTCACGGGGCTGTGCGGGTCAGCCATAGGCGGGCGCACGGCTGTCCATCGGTTGTGTAACGACCGGACAAATGCCCGACCGGCGGGGGGCCGGACCGGGCACGGGTCCACGCGGCGCTGTCCTTGTTACCTCTGTACCTCTGTACCTCGGTTACCTCTGCGGCAGTTGGTACCTGCCGTGCTCCAGCGGTTCGACCAGTCCGTCGGCGACGAGACCGTCCAGCGCACGCGCCCGCTGCACCGGTTCGTCCCACACCGCGTCGAGCACCCGCTGCTCCACCGGCGTCACGGCCTCGCGCAGCACGGCGAGCAGCTTGCCGCGCACCTGCCGGTCGGTGCCCGCGTACGTCTGGCCGCGCCGCGCCGCGCCCTCGTGGGCCGGCTTGCCCGCGAGCCGCCAGGCGCAGGCGGTCGCGATCGGGCAGCGCTCGCAGGACTCGTTCTTCGCCGTGCAGAGCAGGGCGCCCAGCTCCATCGAAGCGGCGGCCCAGCGCGCGGCCGTGCCGCTGTCGGCGGGCAGCAGCGCGCGGGCGAGTTTGCGCTCGGCAGCCGTCGTCGCGTTCGGCGGGTACTGCGTACCCGTGACGGCGCGGGCGAAGACCCGGCGCACATTCGTGTCGAGCACGGCATGGCGCTGCCCGTACGCGAACGAGGCGACGGCGGCGGCCGTGTACTCGCCGATGCCGGGCAGCGCGAGCAGTTGCCCGTGCTCGCGCGGTACGTCACCGCCGTACCGTTCCGTTATCGCCTGCGCCGCCCCGTGCAGCCGCAGAGCCCTTCGCGGGTAGCCGAGTCTGCCCCAGGCGCGCACCGCCTCGCCGGGGGGCTCGGCCGCCAGGTCGGCGGGGCGCGGCCAGCGGGCGAGCCACTGCTCGTACACGGGCAGCACCCGGCTCACCGGGGTCTGCTGGAGCATGAACTCACTGACCATCACGCCCCAGGCGCCCGCTTCGGGGCGGCGCCAGGGCAGGTCGCGCGCGTGCGTCTCGAACCACGCGATGACGGGAGTGTGCAGGGCGGCCGGGTCGTCCGGGCTGGGGGATGCGGCGGTCGTCGCAGGAGTAACAGTCATGGCAGCACCGATCCTGGCATGCTCCGGCGGCCCTGGGCGATCAGCCCCGCGCACGGCGGTGAGGGAACGCGGCGGGGGGCCGTGGCGGGCGGCGCGGCGGGGAACGTACTGGACGAAAGCGGGTGCCCCGGTCGCCACCCCGGGATGATGATCCGTAAAACTTGCCGAGACGAGCGGCATGTGGGGCAGGAGTTGGCCCTGATCTCTCGTACAGTTTGCGCCGTGGGATCTATGCGCAATCCGGTCGGGCCGCTTCCCTCCTCCATCTACTGGCGACGGAGGGCAGTAGCGGCGACGCTGGTTGCGCTGCTCGCGCTCCTGATCGTGTGGATCGTCACCCAGGGCGGCGGCGGGAAGAAGAAGCCCGACGACAACAACGGCGGCGCGGCCCCCGCGACCTCGATCACCCCTGGCCCCTCGGGCTCAGGACCCGCCATCAGCGAACAGCCGGGCGGGCGCGACGAGTCGGGCGGCACCGGCAGCGGTGACACCGGCGGCGGTGACGGCGACAAGAACGGCGACACGTCGGGCACGTCCGGCGGCGGCACGGGCCCCGGCGCGACCCAGCCCCCCGGCGGTACGGGGTCGGGCGGCGCCGGCGGGACAGCGGCGGGCGGTACGGGCAC
>NZ_JTIY01000001.1:1751887-1755942 GCF_000818175.1 Streptomyces sp. AcH 505 | reverse complement strand
CGGGCACGGGTGGCGCGGGCGGTACGGCCGGCAGCACCGGCCGCCAGGTACCGGTCAGCTCGACGCTCCCCACCTGCGCGCGCAACTCCCTCACGCTGCGGCTCGACAGTACGAAGGTCGCCTACGCGCCGGGCGAGAAGCCGGCGTTCCGGCTCGTCGCCACGAACACGTCGAACACCGCCTGCAAGGCGGACTTCGGGCCGAAGGCGGTCGTACTGACCGTCACCAACGCCGATGACGACGACGTCTGGTCGTCCAAGGACTGCCCGAAGACCGGCAGCGCGTACTTCGAGGTCCCGGCCGGCGCGACGATCACCCGGGTCGTGCAGTGGGACCGCAAGCAGAGCGCACCGAACTGCCCGACCCCGGCGGCCAAGGCGAAGGCCGTGGGGCCCGGCACCTACCTGGTGGAGATCAAGTCGGCGGGCGCCTCGGTGCAGCTCGGCCAGAAGTCCATCCGCCTCGACAAGGACTGACGGCGGTCCGGCCGGGCGCTCCCGGCGGGCGACAGATCGCGGACGCCTGCTAGGCCGGACAGGGCCTAGACGTAGCGCTCCAGGATCGACGACTCCGCCAGCCGGGACAGGCCCTCGCGGACGCTGCGGGCGCGGGCCTCGCCGACCCCGTCGACCGTCTGCAGGTCGTCCACGCTCGCGGCGAGCAGCTTCTGCAGGCCGCCGAAGTGCTCCACGAGCCGCTCGATGATGGCGCCGGGCAGCCGCGGCACCTTCGCCAGCAGCCGGTAACCGCGCGGCGACACCGCCGAGTCCAGCGTCTCCGGTGATCCGCTGTAGCCCAACGCGCGCGCCACCACGGCCAGTTCCAGCAGCTCGGCGTGGCTGGGCGAGCCCAGGTCCGCCAAGGCCTCGTCCACCGTGCGCGAGCGCTTCGCCGTCGGCTCCGGGACGTAGTCCCGTACGACCAGCTCGCGCTCCGGCTCCACGCCCGCGATCAACTCGTCCAGCTGGAGGGAGAGCAGCCGGCCGTCGGTGCCCAGCTCCACCACGTACTCCGCGATCTCCGTGGCGATCCTGCGCACCATCTCCAGGCGCTGCGCGACAGCCGTGACGTCACGGACCGTCACCAGATCCTCGATCTCCAGCGCGGAGAGCGTCCCGGCGACCTCGTCGAGCCGCAGCTTGTAGCGCTCCAGCGTCGCCAGCGCCTGGTTCGCGCGGGAGAGGATCGCCGCCGACTCCTCCAGGACCCGGCGCTCACCGTTCACGTACAGGGCGATCAGCCGCATCGACTGCGAGACCGAGACGACGGGGAACCCGCACTGCTTGGAGACGCGGTCGGCCGTGCGGTGCCGGGTGCCGGTCTCCTCGGTGGGGATCGAGGACTCGGGGACCAGCTGCACACCGGCCCGCAGGATCTTCGTGATGTCCTTGTCGAGGATGAGCGCGCCGTCGAGCTTGCACAGCTCGCGCAGGCGCGTGGCGGTGAACTCCACATCCAGCACGAAGCCGCCCGTGCACATCGACTCGACGGTCTTGTCCATGCCGAGGACGATCAGACCGCCGGTGTTGCCGCGCAGGATCCGCTCCAGGCCGTCGCGCAGCGCCATTCCAGGCGCGACGGCGCTCAGCGAGGCGCGCATCAAAGCTTCGTTGCCGGAGCCCGCGCCGGACTTTCCGGGTGCTGATGCCCGGTCGTTGGCTGCCACTGCATTCCTCCGGCTCGTACGGATGGGCGAGACCAGGGCAAAGTCTACCGGCGCGCGTTGTCCTCCCGTGGTGCCTCGGCGCGACCCCGGCGCGGCAGGGCCCTCAGCGCTTCACCTATGTCGGCGACTTCTATCACCTTCATACCGGCCGGGATCTTGCCCGGATCGCGCGGTACGAGGGCGTGGGTGAAGCCCAGCCGGTGGGCTTCGGAGAGCCTGCGCTGCACGCCGGTGACCCGTCTGACCTCACCCGCGAGCCCCACCTCGCCGATCGCGACGAGGTTCTTCGGCAGCGGGGTGTCGCCGGCGGCCGAGGCCAGCGCGAGCGCCACCGCGAGATCGGCGGCGGGCTCGGACAGCTTCACCCCGCCGACCGTGGCGCAGTAGATGTCCCGTTTGCCCAGCGCACTGATCCGTCCGCGCTGCTCCAGCACGGCCAGCATCATCGACACCCGGGAGGTCTCAAGACCCGAGGTCGTGCGCCGGGGTGACGGGATCTGCGAATCGACGGTCAGCGCCTGCACCTCGGCAACCAGCGGCCTGCGGCCTTCGAGCGTGACGGTCAGACAGGTGCCGGGCACGGGCTCGTCACGCCGGGTGAGGAACAGCCCCGACGGGTCGGCGAGTCCGGTGATCCCCTCGTCGTGCAGCTCGAAGCAGCCGACCTCGTCGGTCGCCCCGTACCGGTTCTTGATGCCGCGCACCAGCCGCAGCCGGGCGTGCCGGTCGCCCTCGAACGACAGCACCACGTCCACCAGGTGCTCCAGCAGCCGGGGCCCGGCGATGGCGCCGTCCTTGGTGACATGGCCCACCAGGATCGTGGACATGCCGCGCTCCTTCGACGCGCGGATCAGCGCCCCCGCGACCTCGCGGACCTGCGCCATCCCGCCGGGCGCGCCGTCGATCTCCGGCGAGGCGACGGTCTGCACGGAGTCCAGCACCAGCAGGGCGGGTTTGACGGCGTCGAGATGACCGAGCACGGACGACAGGTCCGTCTCGGCCGCGAGATACAGATGGTCGTCGATGGCCTTGATCCGGTCGGCGCGCAGCCGCACCTGGCTGGCCGACTCCTCGCCGGTCACATACAGCGTCTTGTGCCCCTCGTCGGCGGCCTTCGCCGCGACGTCCAGCAGCAGCGTCGACTTGCCCACACCCGGTTCGCCCGCGAGCAGCACGACGGCGCCGGGTACGAGACCGCCGCCGAGCACCCGGTCCAGCTCGGGCACGCCCGTCGAGCGCGCCGTCGCCGTACGGCCGTCGACCTGGCCGATGGGCAGCGCGGCCGTGGAGACCCGCCCCGCGGCCGTGGTCCGTACGGCGGGCGCGCCGTACTCCTCGACCGTCCCCCAGGCCTGGCACTCGGGGCAGCGGCCGAGCCATTTGACGGTCGTCCAGCCGCATTCGGTGCAGCGGTAGGACGGCCGGTCCTTGGCGGTCTTCGTACGGGTGGCCATGGCGTCACCGTATAGGCCCCCACTGACAACGCCGACCACAGCGGTCACGGGACGCTTCCCCACCATCGCCGACAGCTTCACTCATACGGATTAAATGTGCTCAAGGGGGGCGGAGGGCGCGCATTTCTCTGTCTACCGTCGCCAGGTGACGAGCAGCAGTCCCGAGACCTCCATGCACACCACCGGCGTACATCGTGCGCCCCGTCGTGCGCCCCGTTCGGTGGCGCAGCGCCCGCCCGAGCGCTACGAGCCTTATCTGGACGGGCTGTTCACCTACTGCCTCTCCGTACTGTGCGACCACGACGCCGCGATCGAGGTGCTCGGTGACGTCCTGTCGCTCTCCGAGAGGCAGTTCGGCCGCTGTCCCTCGGCCGAGGGGGAGCGCAAGGCCTGGCTCTATGCGCTCGCCCGTTGGGCGTGTCTTCGCAAGCTCACCGAACAGCGCACCAGCCGTCAAGGCGCGCATGTGAAGGGCCCGGCGCCGGCGGCGGACGCGACGCCTGCGGCGTCCGACCCGGCCGTCGCGCCGGAGACCGCCGAGCGCCGCCGCCGCGAACTGGCCATGCTGGCCTGGCCGGAGGCGGCGGGGACCACACCCGAGCAGCGCGAGATCCTGGAGCTGGCCGTACGCCACCAGCTCGGCCCGCGCGACGTCGCCGCCGTCCTGTCGATGGAACTGATGGCCGCCCGCGAGCTGTTGGCGTCGGCTGCCTGCGAGGTGGAGCGCACCCGCGCCGCGCTCGCCGTCGTCGAGAGCGGCAACTGCCCCTCCGTCGCCCGGCTCACCGGCGACAGCCAGGTGCTGCTGTCGGCCACCCTCCGCCGCGAGCTGGTGCGGCACGTGGACGACTGCCCGCGCTGCCGGCGCGCCGCCGAGCACGTCGAGGCGTCGGGTCCCTGGCCGGGCGCGGGCACCGCGGCGGCGCAGGGAGCGT
>NZ_JTIY01000001.1:1741817-1750916 GCF_000818175.1 Streptomyces sp. AcH 505 | reverse complement strand
GGCGGCTCGGGGCAGCAGCCGGCCAGGACCGGCTGAGCGTGACTACGGCCTGACCGGGTCCGCCGGGTGCGGCGCCACCAGCGGCAGCTCGGTCGCGACGCGCCGCTCGCACAGCTCGGCCAGCACATCGTACCCCTCCTTGCCCATCAGCTCGGTCAGCTCGGGGCGGTACGTCTTGTACACCGGCTCGCCCGCGCCGTGCGCCGACGTCGCAGACGTGCACCACCAGTGCAGGTCATGGCCGCCGGGACCCCAGCCGCGCCGGTCGTACTCGCCGATCGACACCCGCAGCACGCGCGTGTCGTCCGGCCGGTCGATCCAGTCGTACGTGCGGCGCACCGGCAGCTGCCAGCACACGTCCGGCTTCGTCTCCAGCGGCTCGCGGCCCTCGCGCAGCGCGAGGATGTGCAGCGAACAGCCGGCGCCGCCCGCGAAGCCGGGACGGTTCTGGAAGATGCAGGAGCCCTGCCAGCGGCGCGTCTGGCGCTCACCGTCGTCGTCGGTCTGGGTCCAGCCCGTCGATGTCCCCTCGTCGTGGAACTGCCACAGCTCGGGGGTGAGGCGCGCCACATGCCCAGCGACGCGCTTCTCGTCGTCCTCGTCCGAGAAATGCGCCCCCAGCGTGCAGCAGCCGTCATCGGCGCGGCCCGCCTCGATGCCCTGGCAGCCGCTGCCGAAGATGCATGTCCACCGTGAGGTGAGCCAGGTCAGGTCGCAGCGGAAGATCTGCTCGTCGTCGGCCGGGTCCGGGAATTCGACCCAGGCCCGGGCGAAGTCCAAGCCCTTCTCGTCGTTCCGGCGCGGATTCTGCTTGTCCGGGGCACTGGCTTTGCCCTGCTTCGCCTTTTTCGTCTTTGGCACAAGCCCCAGCGTATGCGCGTGACGGCGATAGCGTTCCGCCCATGAGACTCGGAGTCCTCGATGTCGGTTCGAACACCGTTCATCTGCTCGCGGTGGACGCCCACCGCGGCGCGCGCCCGCTGCCCGCGCACTCACACAAGGCGGAGCTGAGGCTCGCCGAACTCCTCGACGAGGACGGTGCGATCGGGGCGGAGGGGCTGGACCGGCTGGTCGCGACGATCGCCGAGGCCGCCCAGGCCGCCGAGGACCAGGGCTGCGAGGACGTGCTGGCCTTCGCGACCTCGGCCGTGCGGGACGCCAGCAACGTCGAGGTCGTCCTCACCCGGGTCAGGGCCGAGACCGGTGTCGACCTCCAGGTGCTCACCGGCGAGGAGGAGGCCCGGCTCACCTTCCTCGCCGCCCGCCGCTGGTTCGGCTGGTCGGCGGGCAAGCTGCTGGTGCTCGACATCGGCGGCGGCTCGCTGGAGATCGGCTACGGCATCGACGAGGCGCCCGACACCGCCGTCTCGCTGCCGCTGGGCGCCGGCCGGCTGACGGCGGGCTGGCTGCCGGCCGATCCGCCGGACCCGACGGACGTACGGGCGCTGCGCCGCCATGTGCGGGCCGAGATCGCCCGTATCGTCGGCGAGTTCGCCAGGTTCGGCAGTCCCGACCATGTGGTGGCGACGTCCAAGACCTTCCGGCAGCTCGCCAGGATCGCCGGCGCGGCCCGCTCGGCGGAGGGGCTTTACGTCCAGCGCGAATTGAGTCGTTCGTCACTGGAGGAATGGGTTCCGAAGCTGACCGGCATGACGGCGGAGCAGCGCGCGGGGCTGCCGGGCGTCTCGTCGGGCCGGGCCCCTCAGCTGCTGGCCGGAGCGCTGGTCGCCGAGGCGGCGATGGATCTGTTCCGGGTCGGCACCCTGGAGATCTGCCCCTGGGCGCTGCGCGAAGGCGTCATCCTCCGCCGTCTCGACCACCTCCCGACCACCTGAGGCAGGCTCCCGACCACCTGAGGGAGGCCCGTACGCTGTCTTCGTGGCAGATCCAGTGGTGCGCGTCCCCGATGCGAAGGTCGCCCTGTCGACGGCCTCTGTTTACCCGGAGTCCACGGCGACGGCCTTCGAGATCGCCGCACGCCTCGGTTACGACGGCGTCGAGGTCATGGTCTGGACGGATCCCGTCAGCCAGGACATCGAGGCGCTGCGCAGACTCTCCGACCACCACGGCGTGCCGATACTCGCCATCCACGCGCCGTGTCTGCTGATCACCCAGCGGGTCTGGTCGACCGACCCCTGGACGAAACTGCTGCGCGCCCGCGCGGCGGCCGAGCGGCTGGGCGCGTCGACGGTGGTCGTACATCCGCCGTTCCGCTGGCAGCGGCAGTACGCGCGCGACTTCGTCGACGGCATCTGGCGCATGGCCCACGAGACCGACGTGCGGTTCGCCGTCGAGAACATGTACCCGTGGCGCTACCGCGACCGCGAGATGCTCGCCTACGCGCCCGACTGGGACGTCACGAAGGACGACTACCGGCACTTCACCGTCGACCTCTCCCACACGGCGACCGCCCGTACCGACGCCATGGCGATGATCGACCGCATGGGCGACCGGCTGGGGCATGTGCATCTCGCCGACGGCAACGGTTCGGCGAAGGACGAGCACCTGGTGCCGGGGCGCGGCACGCAGCCGTGCGCGGAGCTGCTGGACCGGCTGGCGGTCGGCGGGTTCGACGGGCATGTGGTGATCGAGGTCAACACCCGGCGGGCGATGTCGGCGGCGGAGCGGGAGGCGGACCTGGCGGAGGCGCTGGCGTTCACCCGGCTCCACCTGGCCTCACCCTCGCCCGCACCGGCCCCTGCCCCCACCCCGGCGCCTGCGGCGACCGCGACCCCGGCGCCGTCGAAGCCCCGGTCGTCCGAAGCGCGGTCGTCCGAGGGGCGGTCGCCGTCGAAGCCCCGGTCGCCCAAGGTCCGGCCGTCCAGGTCCCGCCGCTCATGACGGACCCGCACCCGCATCCGGCCCCCGGCAGGCGCGGCCGTGGCCGCCCCGCCCGTACGGAGCGGGACGAAGGCCCCGGCGCCCGGGAGCGGATCCTGACGGCGGCGCGGACCGAGTTCGCCGAGCGCGGCTACGACAAGACGTCCGTACGGGGCATCGCCAAGGCGGCCGGCGTGGACGCCGCGCTCGTCCACCACTACTTCGGTACGAAGGACGAGGTCTTCGCAGCCGCCATCGAGGTCTCCTTCGAACCGGCCCTGCTCGTGCCGTCCCTGCTGGCGGGCGACACCGACCACCTCGGGGAGCGACTGGCCCGGTACTTCATCGGCGTCTGGGAGAACCCGGCCACCCGGGCCCCGCTGCTCGCGATCGTCCGCTCGGCCCTCACGCACGAGGCGGCGGCGAACATCCTGCGCGCGTTCGTCCTGCGCCAGCTGCTCGGCCGGATCGCGGGCGAGCTGGACGTACCCGACCCGACGTTCCGCGCCGAGCTGGCGGCCTCGCACCTGATCGGGATCTCGCTGCTGCGGTACGTGATCAAGGCCGAGCCGCTGGCCTCGGTGGATCCGGAGGAGATCATCGCGATGGTGGCCCCCACGCTGCAGCGGTACTTGACCGAAAGCTGAACACTCGTCCCGCATTCCGGACGAGCTGTCCAGATCTTGGATCCGGGGCGTACGCTCGAAGGCAATCATTTCTGCTGGAGGATCTGCCGACGCAGCAGTCGACCGATCCCATGAAGGAGCGAGCGACGATGCCCGAGCTGAGGTCCCGCACTGTCACCCACGGCCGCAATATGGCGGGCGCGCGAGCCCTTATGCGTGCGTCGGGCGTAGCGAGCGAGGACATCGGCAAGCCGATCATCGCCGTTGCCAACTCCTTCACCGAGTTCGTGCCGGGCCACACGCACCTCGCGCCGGTCGGCCGGATCGTCTCCGAGGCGATCAAGGCGGCGGGCGCCGTGCCGCGCGAGTTCAACACGATCGCCGTCGACGACGGCATCGCGATGGGCCACGGCGGGATGCTGTACTCACTGCCGTCCCGCGACCTGATCGCGGACTCCGTCGAGTACATGGTGGAGGCGCACTGCGCCGACGCGCTGATCTGCATCTCCAACTGCGACAAGATCACGCCGGGCATGCTGATGGCCGCGCTGCGGCTCAACATCCCCACGGTCTTCGTCTCCGGCGGCCCGATGGAGGCAGGCAAGGCCACCCTGGTCGACGGCACGGTCCGCAAGCTGGACCTGGTCAACGCCATGTCGGACGCGGTCGACGAGTCCATCTCGGACGCCGACATGCTCCGTATCGAGGAGAACGCCTGCCCCACCTGCGGCTCCTGTTCGGGCATGTTCACCGCCAACTCGATGAACTGCCTGGCCGAGGCCATCGGTCTGGCCCTCCCCGGCAACGGCTCGGTCCTCGCCACCCACACGGCACGCAAGGCGCTGTACGAGAACGCCGGCCGGACGGTCGTGGAGATCACCAAGCGCCACTACGAGCAGGACGACGCGACGGTCCTGCCGCGCGCCGTCGCCACCCGCGCCGCCTTCGACAACGCCATGGCGCTGGACATCGCCATGGGCGGCTCGACCAACACGATCCTGCACCTGCTGGCAGCGGCGCAGGAAGCCGAGCTGGAGTACACGCTCGAAGAGATCAACGCCGTCTCGCGCCGCGTCCCCTGCCTGGCCAAGGTCGCGCCGAACGTCGCGCCCGGCGGCACGTACTACATGGAGGACGTCCACCGCGCCGGCGGCATCCCCGCGATCCTCGGCGAGCTGTACCGGGGCGGGCTGCTCAACGAGGACGTGCACACCGTCCACTCGACCGGCATCAAGGACTGGCTGGAGACGTGGGACGTGCGCGGCGGCTCCCCGTCCGAGGAGGCCGTCGAGCTGTGGCACGCGGCCCCCGGCTGCGTCCGCTCCGCCACGGCCTTCTCGCAGTCGGAGCGCTGGGAGACGCTGGACACGGACGCGGCGGGCGGCTGCATCCGTGACGTCGCCCACGCGTACAGCGTGGACGGCGGCCTGGCGGTCCTGCGGGGCAATCTCGCCGAGGACGGCTGCGTGGTGAAGACGGCGGGCGTGGACGAGTCCATTTGGACCTTCGAGGGCCCGGCGGTCGTCTGCGAGTCGCAGGAGGAGGCCGTCGACAAGATCCTCCGCAAGGAGATCACCGACGGCGACGTGGTCGTCATCCGCTACGAGGGCCCGCGCGGCGGCCCCGGTATGCAGGAAATGCTGTACCCCACCTCGTACTTGAAGGGCCGCGGCCTGGGCAAGACCTGCGCCCTGGTCACCGACGGCCGCTTCTCGGGCGGAACTTCGGGCCTGTCGATCGGCCACGCCTCGCCGGAGGCGGCGTCGGGCGGCACGATCGCGCTGGTCAACGACGGCGACCGGATCCGGATCGACATCCCGAACCGTTCGATCGAACTGCTGGTGAGCGACGAAGACTTGGCCGCCCGCCGCGCGGCTCTGAACGGCGTCTACGCCCCGGCGAACCGCGACCGCAAGGTCTCGGTGGCGCTGCGCGCGTACGCGGCGATGGCGACGAGCGCGGACAAGGGAGCGGTGCGGGACATCACGCGCCTGGGCTGACGCTTCGCAGCCGCCGACGCGGCGCGTATCCGGTCCGCCGGGGTCACCAGCGGGCCGGATCGCCGCTGTCGACGGCGAACACCGACCCGTCGGGCGCGGTGGCGACGACCTTGCCGGGAGCGACGACGGGCGGCGGCAGCGTGGGCACGAGCGTCCGGGCCGCGGCGTCCATCCGGGGCTTGGTCTGCCCGAGCAGCGCCCCGGTCACCCCGTCGACGGCGAGCAATCGCCCGTCCCCGGCGCTGACATAGACCCGCTTCCCGTCGACGGCGGGCCGCGAGGCGCGCGTGACGGACGTCTCCAGCCGCCAGCGCTGCACACCTTCGCGGGTGTCGACGGCGAGCAGCGAGCCGGTGTAGCCGACGACGTAGACGATGTCGTCGGCGACGGTGGCTTGGGCCTGTTCGACGGGGGCGGGGAGCCGGGTGCGCCTGACGTCGTGGGTCTTGGCATCGAGACGTATGACGGCGTTCGTCCCGTCGTCGATGTTCTGGGACAGCAGGAACAGCGCGTCGTCCGAGGCGCCGGTGGCAGTCAGGGAACCCGTCAGCCGCTTCTTCCAGAGCACCGCCCCGGTCACGGGGTCGATCGCCTTCACGTCGGTGAAGGCTTGGTCCGGTGACTGCGTCGCGATGAACAGCCGGCCGCCGGTACCGCTCGCCCAGAGGGAACTCGGCTGCGCCGGCCGCAGATTCCAGCGCTCCCTCCCTGTGGCGCTGTCCAGCGCTCGCACATGCCGCCCGTCGCCCGTCATCAGTACGACCGAGTCTTCCGCGTAACGGACCGTGGGGTACTGGGAGATGTCGGCTTCCCAGCGCTTGGCTCCGGACGCGGGGTCGATCGCCTCCAGCCGCAGGGCACCAGGTGCGACGACGTACAGCAGGCCGCCGGTGAGGACGGGGGCGGTGTCCCCGGCTGCTACGCCCGTGACATCGGTGTCTTTCACCGACCACTCCACGTGGCCGTCCGCCTGATCGAGGCGTGCTGCCGCGATACCAGGAGCCGTGCAGTAGAGGCTCGGACCGTCGGCCGAGCACAGGGGGGCCCTGTTCTCTGTCGTCGAGCTGCGGAGCATGGTCTGCCAGGGCCGGAACTTCTTCTCCACCGGGGAGTTGGCGTGTGTGCTGCCGGAGGTCTTGGTTCCCGAAGCGAGCTGTACGCCGAATAGGCATCCCGCGGCGACTGCGACCAGGGCGACACCCGCCGCCGCCCAGCGCACCCGCGGGCGGGCCAGCGGGCCGCGCGGGCGGGCGGTGGCGCGAGGATGCGTCGCCGCAGCCGCGCTCGCCGTACGGTCCCCGCCCCGCCGCGCCGGTACGAACGGCGTCGCACCGCGTGACGACGGATGGAGCATGGCCATCAATTCGTCCGGCGTCGGCCGGTCTTCCGGCTGTTTCGCCAGGCAACTCTTGATCAGCGGAAGGAGCTTCTCCGGAACTCCGGTCAAGTTCGGGTCGTTATGCACGACTTGGTAGGCGACCACATAGGGACTGTCCGAATCGAAGGGACCGCGCCCGGTAGCCGCGTGCACCAGCACCGCACCCATCGCGAAGACATCGGCCGCAGGACCGACATCGCGTGGCCGCTGGAATTGCTCGGGCGCCATGAACGGCGGTGTACCGATCAATTTGCCGGTCTCGGTCCGCAGGTCGCTGTCCGTCGGCCGTGAGATACCGAAGTCGATCACTTTCGGGCCGTCCGCCGCCAATAGGACATTGCTCGGCTTGAGATCGCGGTGCACCACGCCCGCCCGGTGGATGTCGCGCAGCCCTTCGGCGAGTCCCGCGCCGAGCAGGACGAGTTCGTCGTCCTTGAGCGGACCGTTCCGCTTCACTTGTTCGGACAGGGTGGGACCGTCGATGAAGAGGGTGGCCATCCAGGGCCGCGGCGCCTCCGGATCCGCGTCGACCACGGGTGCGGTGAAGGCACCGCTCACCCGCCGCGCGGCGGCGACTTCCTGCCGGAAACGGGCCCTGAACTCGGAGTCCTGCGCATGGTCGGCATGAATGACCTTGACGGCGATGCGCATCCCCGAGGCCGATGTGGCCAGATGGACCACACCCATTCCGCCCGAGCCCAGACAGGACTCCAGCTCGTACCGCCCGGCATACTCCGGAAGTTCCGCTTCCGGGGCAGATCCAGTGTTGCGCAGTGGTGGCATTGCCCACCCCCGTGTGTTCGTGCACAAGCGCGACGCACCGACCTTAGTCGATGATGCGTGCGATCCAGCCATGGGTTGCTAGCCTGCGCGGCGCAGGGAGTACGCCATCAACGAGGGGGGACCTCATGGCTGTTGAAGAAGTCGAGAACACCACGGAAGAAGTCGGGACGCTGGCCGCCGAAGGGCTCGCGTCCACGCACTATCCGCTCGCGCCGGGCTACCGCGTAAACGTCCGCAGCGGACCGGGCACCAACTTTGGAGTCGTGCGCATTCTGCCTGCCGGAACGCGGGTACCGATCAACTGTCAGACGCCGGGGACCAGGGAAACCGGCCCGTACGGAACGTCGAACATCTGGGACAACATCGGCAACGGTCAGTTCATCTCCGACACTTTCGTGAAGACAGGCAGTGACGGATATTTCACCGTCCGCTGCGCCTGACTCGCGCGAGGCGTGGGCACGGTAGTTCCCATGCTGACCAAGAGAACGATCTCAACGCTGGGCGGCGCAGCCGCCGCCGTCGTACTGCTCTTAACGACGACTCCGGCTGCGCATGCCGCAGAGGTGACCGTGGTGGGCTCCGGCTCTGCGGTTGAAACCCTCCGCTATCCGATCGCGCCGGGCTACGTCGTGAACGTACGGAGCGGTCCCGGTACGAATTACGGCATTGTGCGGAGACTTCCCGCCGGCACCCGCGTACCGATCAACTGCCAGACCCCGGGCACCACCGAGACCGGCCCCTACGGGACCTCGAACATCTGGGACAACATCGCCAACGGGCAGTTCATCTCGGACACCTTCGTGCAGACAGGCAGTGACGGGTACTTCACCGTCCGCTGCGCCTGGCCACCCCCCTCCGCCCACCGGGGATAATCGACCCCGTGAGCGAGCACACCGAACACCCCGAGCAGCACGACGTACAGAACGGGCATCCCGAAACCACCCGGGCCGCCGCCTCCGCAGCCGCGGGGGCGGGCGGCTCGGGCGGCGCGGGCGGTCCCGTGCCCGAGACCCTGCGGTTCTTCGGGACCACCTGGCTCCGGCGCGACCGCGGCTACGCCGCGCGCCGTGTCGCCGTCGCCGTCGGGTCGCTCGTCACCGCCTTCGCCGCCTGTCTCGTCCTGCGGTTCGCCTACGACGGGATCGAGCTGGCGAAGGTCGGCTCCTTCGTCGGTCTGCTGGTCGTCGTGGTCTTCGCGGTGTGCAGCGCCGTCGCCTTCCGCAAGACCTGGGAGGGCTTCAGCCGCCGCCCCGCCGACCCCGCCCGTGAGGAATCGCTGCGCAGCTTCAAGGCCATCGGCTTCATCGGCTCGCTGATCGCGTACTTCCTCCGCTCCCTCTACGAGGCCCCCGGCGAGACCCTGCGCCGCAAGGAGTACGAGCAGGCCGTCGTCGAGTACGAGCGCCGGCGCACCACCCGCTCCGGCAACCCGGCCGCCCGGCGCGGCGCCAGCGGCGGCAGCGGTGGCGCCGGCAGCGGCGGTGGCGGCAAG
>NZ_JTIY01000001.1:1736243-1741792 GCF_000818175.1 Streptomyces sp. AcH 505 | reverse complement strand
CGGCAAGCGCAAGCGGGCCAAGCGCGGCTGACACCGGTCGGCCGGTTCGTCAGGATGGGCCGTATGACTGATCGCGCGCTCTCCTTCGACTCCGTCGCCGCCCAGTACGCCGCCGCCCGCCCCGGCTACCCGCCCGTTCTCTTCGACACCGTCGAGACCCTGGCCGGCCGGTCCCTCGCCGGCGCCCGCGTCGTCGATGTCGGCGCCGGCACCGGTATCGCCACCCGGCTGCTGCGCGAACGCGGCGCCCGCGTCACCGCCGTCGAGCCGGGCCCCGGCATGGCGGCCCAGTTGCGTCGCGACCTGCCCGACGTACCGCTCGTACGGGGGACCGGCGACGCCCTGCCGCTCGCCGACGGCACGGCCGATCTGATCACGTACGCCCAGTCCTGGCACTGGACCGACCCCACGCGCTCCCTGCCCGAGGCGCTGCGCGTGCTGCGGCCCGGCGGCGCGCTCGTCCTGTGGTGGAACGTCGCCGACCCCGATGTGCCGTGGATCGCCGCGCAGGACGCCCGGCTCCGCAGCGTGGCGGGGGACGGCGCGCACGGCGGCCACGGCCCCCGCGCCGCGACACCGGACCGGCCCGCGGACGCGGGCTTCATCCGGCGGCGGGTGCGCTGGACCCGCGAGGTGTCCCTCGACACCCACCTCGGCAACCTCGGCAGTCACTCCATCTTCCGGGTGCTCGGCGCCGAGGCCACCGCCGCCTTCCTCGCGGCCGAGCGCGCCGAACTGCTCAGCGTCTTCCCCGACGGAACCGTCGAGGAGGCGTACGCCGTGGAGCTGGCGGTCACGCGACGCGGCCCCGCGCCCGAGTAGCCCCGCGCCCGAGTAACCCGCCACCGGGTAACGCGTCCCCGACCGCCGCCCGCCCTTGACGGCGTCCACCCCCGCGCGCATTATTCATCACATGATGAATTCTTCCGGGGCTGCCATCCATGCCCGCGGTCTCACCGTCCTGCGAGGCGACCGCACCGTCCTGCGCGGCCTCGACTTCGCCGTACCCCCCGGCCAGATCACCGGTCTCCTCGGGCCTTCCGGCTGCGGCAAGTCGACCCTGATGCGCTCCGTCGTCGGCACCCAGGCCAAGACCACCGGCACCCTCGACGTCCTCGGCCTCGCGGCCGGCGACGCCTCACTGCGGGCGCGGATCGGCTACGTCACCCAAGCCCCGTCCGTCTACGACGACTTGACCGTCCGTCAGAACCTCGACTACTTCGCCGCCGTACTCGACCCCGGCCGGGCCCGCCGCGAAGCGCGCCACGAGAGCGTCACCCGCACCATCTCCGACGTCGACCTCTCCTCCCACGCCCAGTCCCTGGCCGGCCGGCTCTCCGGCGGCCAGCGCAGCCGCGTCTCCCTCGCCGTCGCCCTGCTCGGGAAGCCCGAACTGCTCGTACTGGACGAACCCACCGTCGGCCTCGACCCCGTACTCCGCCGCGACCTGTGGGACCTCTTCCACCGCATCGCGCAGGAGCGCTCCGCCACGATCCTCATCTCGTCCCACGTCATGGACGAAGCCGAACGCTGCCACCGGCTGCTCCTCATGCGCGACGGCCGGATCCTCGCCGACGACACCCCCGAAGCCCTGCGCGCCCGCACCGGCTCCGACACCGTCGAAGACTCCTTCCTCCACCTGGTCGACGAGGCCAACGCCCTTCAGGAGAGCGCCCGATGACCGCGACCCGCACCCTCGCCACCGCCGCCCGCGTGCTGCGCCAGCTCCGCCACGACCCCCGGTCGATCGCGCTGCTGATCCTCGTCCCGTGCGTGATGCTCTTCCTGCTCCGCTACGTCTTCGACGGCAGCCCGCGCACCTTCGACTCCATCGGCGCCTCGCTGCTCGGCATCTTCCCCCTCATCACCATGTTCCTGGTGACCTCGATCGCCACCCTCCGCGAACGCACCTCCGGCACCCTCGAACGCCTCCTCGCCATGCCCCTCGGCAAAGGCGACCTGATCGCCGGCTACGCCCTGGCCTTCGGGCTGCTCGCCGTCGTCCAGTCCGCACTCGCCACCGGCCTCGCCCTGTGGGTGCTCGGCCTCGACGTGACCGGCTCGCCCTGGCTGCTCCTGCTCGTCGCCCTGCTCGACGCGCTCCTCGGCACCGCGCTCGGACTCTTCGTCTCGGCCTTCGCCGCGTCCGAGTTCCAGGCGGTCCAGTTCATGCCGGCGGTGATCTTCCCCCAGCTGCTGCTCTGCGGACTGTTCGCCGCACGCCCCACCATGCAGCCCGTACTGGAGGCCGTCTCCGACGTGCTGCCCATGTCGTACGCGGTCGACGGGATGAACGAGGTGCTGCGCCACACCGACATCACCGGCGACTTCGTCCGCGACATCCTGATCGTCGCGGGCTGCGCCCTGCTCGTCCTCACCCTCGGCGCGGCAACCCTGCGCCGCCGCACCGCCTAGCGCCGCCGCACCGCCCAGCGCCGGTACGCCGGAGGCCGCCCGGAACCCGCGTACCGCCCCTCGGACACCGCACGCCCGACGCCCCCGCCCGGTGCGAGGATGAACCGGTAGACAGCGAGACCCAGCACCACCGGCGAGGTGACCCCCGAATGACCAAGACAGTCGCAGTCCTCGGCACAGGCAAGATCGGCGAAGCCCTGCTCAGCGGCATGATCAGGGCCGGCTGGCGGCCCGCCGACCTGCTGGTCACCACCCGCCGCACCGAACGCGCCACGGAACTCCACGACCGCTACGGCGTCGAGCCCGTCACCAACGCCGACGCCGCCAAGCGCGCCGACACCCTCATCCTCGCCGTCAAGCCGCAGGACATGGGCAAGCTCCTCGACGAACTCGCCCCCCATGTCGCCGCCGGGACCACCCTCGTCATCAGCGCGGCAGCCGGCATCCCCACCTCCTTCATCGAGGAACGCCTGGCCGCCGGCACCCCCGTCGTCCGCGTCATGCCCAACACCCCGGTCGTCGTGGACGAGGGCATGTCCGTCATCTCGGCCGGCAGCCACGCCGTCGCCGAACACCTCAGCCACGCCGAGGAGATCTTCGGTGGGGTCGGCAAGACCCTCCGCGTCCCCGAGTCCCAGCAGGACGCGGCGACCGCACTCTCCGGATCAGGCCCGGCCTACTTCTACTTCCTGGTCGAAGCCATGACCGACGCCGGAATCCTGCTCGGACTGCCCCGCGCCCAGGCCCACGACCTGATCGTCCAGGCCGCCATCGGCGCCGCCGTCATGCTGCGCGACAGCGGCGAACACCCGGTCAAGCTCCGCGAGGCCGTCACCTCACCGGCCGGCACCACCATCAGCGCCATCCGCGAGCTGGAGAACCACGGCGTACGGGCAGCCCTGATCGCCGCCCTCGAAGCGGCCCGCGACCGCAGCCGCGAGCTCGCCTCCGGCAACGGCTGACGGGCTCCGGCCGTCAGCCGGCCGCCGCCACCAACTCCTCGGTCCGTACGACCTTCGCGAACCCGCCGCCGTGCAGCGAAACGGCCGTCGCCCGCGACAGCTCGTCGGCGGACTGCTGCCAGCCGAACGGCCCGGTCAGGTCGAACGTGTGCATGGCGTCGAGCGGGAAGAACACCTCGTAGCCGAGGTTCCCCGCCATCCGCGCCGTCGTCTCGTTGCACATGTTCGTCTGGATGCCCGCCACCACGAGCTGCCCGATCCCGGCCTCCGTCAGCCAGGCGTGCAGATCCGGCTCGCCGTAGAACGCCGAGTTCACCGACTTCGTCACCAGCAGCTCGGCACCCGCCCCCTTCCCCCGTCGCTCCGCCACGAACTCCTTGAAGTCGTTCCCCTCGTACCCCGCGCGCAGCGGTGACGAGGGGGCCGCCGAGTCGTGCCGTACGAACACGACCGGCCGCCCGCTCGCCTGCCACACGTCGAGCAACGACGCGATGTTCCGCTCCGCCTCAGGGTTGTTCCGCCGTCCCCAGAACGCCTCCTCCTCGAAGCCCTTCTGCACATCGACGACAACCAGCGCGGCCTTCTCCGAGATCTCCATGCCCCGATCCTGCCGCGCTCGGGCCGGTTCCGTCCTGACGGGTCATGTCGCAGGCAGCAGACCGATGGCCCGATAGGCCGCGTCGACCACCGGCCGGGCCATCCCCCTGGCCCGCTCGGCTCCCTCCCTCAGCACTCCGTCCACGTACTCCGGATCGGCGGCCAGCGCCGCATGCCGCTCCCGCAGCGGTCGCAGCAGCTCGACCACGGCCTCGGCGGTGTCCTTCTTGAGCGCGCCGTACGACTCGTATTCACCGGCCAGCTCGTCCGGGCTCCGCCCTTCGCAGGCCGCCAGGATCTCCAGCAGATTCGCCGGCCCCGGCCTGGCCTCACGGTCGTACTCGACCTCTCGCCCGCTGTCGGTGACGGCCCGCATGATCTTCTTGCGCACCACGTCGGCCTCGTCCAGCAGATAGACGATCCCGCTCGTGGCCTCGTGCGACTTGCCCATCTTCGACGTCGGGTCCTGGAGGTCCATCACCCGCGCGGCCACGGCCGGCGGGGTGGCACGGGGGACCGTGAACGTCGGCCCGTACCGCTGGTTGAACCGCTCGGCCAGATCCCGGGTCAGCTCGACGTGCTGGGTCTGGTCGGCGCCCACCGGCACCTCGTCGGCGGCATAGGCGAGGATGTCCGCCGCCATCAGCGCCGGGTACGACAGCAGGGAGAACCGGATGCTCTGCCCGGTGGTCCGAGCCCGCTCGCTCTTCTCCTTGTACTGGATCATGCGCCGCAGCTCGCCGTCGGTGGCCACGCACTCCAGCAGATACGACAGCCGGGTGTGCTCAGCCACATGACTCTGTACGAAGACGGTGCACAGGGCCGGATCCAGACCGGCGGCCAGCATCAGCGTGGCGGCCTGCCGACTGAGCCGGCGCACCCGCGCCGGATCGTGCTCGACTGTCAGTGCGTGCAGATCGACCACACAGAACAGCGCGTCGGCCCGGTGCTGGTCGACGTCCGCCCACTGCCGCAGAGCGCCGAGGTAGTTGCCGAGGGTCAGATGCCCGGTCGGCTTGAGCCCGCTGAAGATCCGCGTCATCCCGCTTCAACCTCCTGATCGGAGCCGCCGCCTGCGGCGTCGCCCGGACTCTCGGAGGAGAAACGCGAACGGCCGCCGAAGCGGCGGCCGTTGAGTGCATACGTGAGGGGCGGCCGCCGTCAGGCGGCCCACCACTGAGAGGTGCACGCATGCGTTGTCATGAGGTGAAGACTACCGCGCTACCCCCAAGTTGACACGCCAAACGTGGCTCCGTAATGTTCTCCGAGCTGTCCGACGTGAGCACCGGCTCAGGCCGGCCCCGGGCAGTCATTCCGCAGGGCCACAAGAAGCAGAGCGACCAGCTGGGTCGTCCTGTTTCGTGCGGCCCAGTGCGAAATGAAGAATCCGCGTTCGAATGAGCGCAACCCCGATTAGCGTCGGGGCCGGTGATTCGCTAAAGTCTCACTCGTCGGAACGGCCGAAGGGCCGGGAAGGCAAATCCCGCTGACTGGGAATCAGGGCCGAAAGGGTCTGATAGAGTCGGAGACACGAAGTACCGGAGGGAAGCGCCCGGAGAGTCCTGAGAGGGACTT
>NZ_JTIY01000001.1:1725081-1731080 GCF_000818175.1 Streptomyces sp. AcH 505 | reverse complement strand
TCAGGGAAGCCCCTGCACCCACGTGGTGCGGGGGCTTTTCTGCGTTCACGGTCATGTGCCGTTTAAGGTCGACGTATGCGCTACGAACTGATCATCTTCGACAACGACGGCGTGCTGGTCGACAGCGAACCGATCTCCAACACCATTCTCGCCGGCTATCTCACCGAGCTGGGACATCCCACCTCCTACGAGGACTCCCTGCGGGACTACATGGGCGCCGCGGTGCATCGCGTCCACGACCTCATCGGTGCCCGTACCGGGCGTCTGCTGCCCGACGACTTCGACGAGACCCTGCACTCCCGCGTCTTCGCCGCCTTCGAGCGCGAGTTGACGCCGGTCGACGGCGTCGCGGATGTTCTGGAGAAGCTTGCCGCCGACGGGGTGCCGTACTGCGTGGCGTCCTCCGGGAGCCATGAGCGGATCAGGGTCGGGCATCGTAAGACCGGGCTCGACCGGTGGTTCGACGACCGGGTCATCTTCAGCGCGCAGGACGTCGGCAGGGGCAAGCCCGAGCCGGATCTCTTCCTTTATGCCGCCGAGCAGATGGGAGTCGCCCCCGACGTCTGCGCCGTCGTCGAGGATTCGCCGCTGGGTGTCGCGGCGGCCAGGGCCGCCGGGATGGATGTGTACGCGTTCACTGCCATGACGCCCGCCGAGAAGCTGGCGGGGGCCAACGGGTACTTCGGCGGGATGAACGAACTGCTGGGATTGCTCGCCTGATCCATCTACCCATGGGTAGCGCGGCGTCATACGCTTTCCGGCCATGACAGATGTGCGGTTGCGGCACGGTCGGGCCTCCCTTGCGGTGAGCTTCTTCGCCCAGGGCGTGGCCTTCGCTCTCCTCGTCACCCGTATCCCCGCGATCCAGGACCGGTACGGGATATCCGACGGGCTGCTGCCGGTGTTCCTCGCCGCCGTACCCATTCTCGCGGGTGTCGGGAGTGTGGTCACCGAGAAGCTGGTCGCGAAGGTGCGGCCGAGCATGGTGCTGCGGTCTGCGCAGCCCGTGGTGCTGCTCGCTCTGCTCGGGGTCGGTGCCGGCGACGCGCTGTGGCAGATCGCCGTCTCCCTCGCTGCCTTCGGTCTTGCGGTGGGGGCGCTCGACGCGTCGATGAACATGCTCGGGGTGAGTCTCCAGCGGGCCTACGGGCGCAGCATCATGCTCGGGTTCCATGCCGCGTACAGCCTCGGTGGGATCGCCGGGGCCTCGCTGGCCTGGGCGGGGGCGCACTGGGATCTGTCGCTGCTGGTGTCGTATCTCCCGGTGGTGGTCGTGCTGCTGCCGCTGACGCTGATCGGCAGCCGGTGGTACGCCGATGCGACACCGGACGCGGTCGAGGCAGCCGTCGGGTCGGCGGACAAGCCCGTCACCGCGGGCAGCAAGCCCGTCGTCTTCAAGCTGCTGCTGCCCCTGTGTCTGGTGATGGCCTTCGCCTACATCGGTGACTCCACCGTCTCGAACTGGAGCGCCAAGTACCTCCAGGACGTGCTGCACAGCTCGGAGGAGCTGGCGACCGTTCCGTACAACGCCTACATGGTGACGACTCTGCTGGGCCGCGCCGTCGGGGACTTCGGCGTGCGGCGCTTCGGTGCTGTGGCTGTCGTGCGGTGCGGGACGGTGCTCGCCGCCGCCGGGTTCGGGGTGGTCGCCATCGCTTCGGGGCCCTGGGTGGGGATTCTCGGGTTCACGATGCTGGGTCTTGGGCTGTGTGTGATCGTGCCGCAGACCTTCGCCGCCGCCGGCCGGCTGTTTCCCGCCGCGAGTGACGCGGCGGTGGCGCGGCTCAACATCTTCAACTACGTGGGCTTTCTGATCGGGTCGCCGCTGGTGGGTGCCCTGGGTGACGCGTGGAGCTACCGGGGCGCGATGCTCGTGCCGATGGTGATGGTTCTGGTGACCCTCGTGTACGCCCGCTCGTTCGGGACGGACCCGGCCGGATACGGTGGCGGGCATGAGCGGCCGCGCACTGTTGATGTGGGATGACGCAGTTTCGGGATACGACTTCGGACCCAGCCACCCGATGGATCCGGTACGGCTGGCGCTGACCATGGGGTTGGTCCGGGCGTACGGGCTGGACAGAGCGGTGGATGTGGTGGCGGCGCCGGCGGCGGGTGATTCGACGCTGCGGCTGGTGCACCAGGCCGATTACGTCGAGGCCGTACGGCGGCTGTCGCTGGACCCGGGGTCCGCCGACGGGTCGTACGGTCTGGGGACGGCGGACGATCCGGCGTTCGCGGGGATGCACGAGGCGTCGGCGCTGATCGCCGGGCAGTCGGTCGGTGCGGCGGAGGCGGTGTGGCGGGGCGAGGCCGCGCACGCGGTGAACTTCGCGGGTGGTCTGCATCATGCGATGCCGGGTGCCGCTTCGGGTTTCTGCATCTACAACGACGCGGCGCTGGCGATTGCCCGGCTGCTGGAGCTGGGTGCCGAGCGGGTGGCGTACATCGACGTCGACGTGCATCACGGCGACGGGGTCCAGGCGGCGTTCTGGGAGGACCCGAGGGTGCTGACCGTTTCGCTGCACGAGCATCCGCGGACGTTGTTCCCGGGGACGGGGTGGGCCGAGGAGACCGGGGCCGGTGCGGGTGAGGGCGGTGCGGTGAATGTGCCGCTGCCCGCGGGGACCGGGGACGAGGGCTGGCTGCGGGCGTTCCACGCCGTGGTGCCCGAGCTGGTGGCGGACTTCCGGCCGCAGGTGCTGGTGACGCAGCATGGCGCCGATACGCATTTCGAGGATCCGCTGGCGCATCTCGCGGTGTCGCTGGACGCGCAGCGTGCGGTGCAGGCCGCCTGCCATGACCTGGCGCACGAGTACGCGGACGGGGGCCGCTGGCTGGCGCTGGGCGGTGGCGGTTACGCGGTGGTCGACGTGGTGCCCCGGTCCTGGGCTCATCTGGTGGGGATCGCCGCGCACGCGCCGGTCGACCCGCAGTCGGCTGTGCCGGCGTCGTGGCGGGACGAGGTGTACGCGCGGACGCGGCAGCCGGGTCCGGTGCGGATGACGGACGGGCGTACGGCGCAGTGGCAGCCGTGGGACGCGGGGTACGATCCGGCGGACCGGCTGGACCAGGCGGTGCTGGCGACGCGTAAGGCGGTGTTCCCGCTGCGGGGGCTGCTCGCCTGAGCCGTCCGCCGGTTGGGCCGTGGCGGTGCGGGCACATGCGGGGGCGGCGCAGGCACGTTACGCCAACTGTGGGGTGTATACCGGGTTCCGGCCCCTCGCCGGTCCTGGTGCGCGAGCATCGGTGGTGTGTTGAGCACCGGAGCGTTGCGTGCGCATCTGCTGGCGGCCAGGCTGGCCGGTCCTGTGGCGACGTCGCGGGAGGAGAGTCTGCGCAGTTACCGGCTCTTCGCCGCCCGTGATCCGCGGGTGATGCTCGGCCTGGACCCCGAATGGGCCTGGGGGGAGCGGGACTTGCTCAGTCTCATGGCCGACAAGTGCGGGGTCTCCGCCGATCCCGGTCATGTGTCGGGGCAGGACGTGATCGATCCCGAGCGGACGCTCGGTGCGCTGGAGGCGTTCGCGGGGCGGCTGCGGCAGGCGGTGGCGGAGCGGGCGCCTGTGCTGTTCGGGACGGGCCATCCGCATCGGCTGCTGGGTTTCTACGCAGGTCTCGCAGACGCTTTGTCGGCGGCGGGATGTGTTGTTCTCACACCTTCGCAGGGGCGATGTATCGACATAACGACCCGGTTCGGGGTACGCACGTACCGTCTTGACTACGTGCGGGGCGTCGCGTTGGTGCGCGAACCGGGTGTTCGGTGCGCCGGGAGTGAGCCGGGCGCACACACCCATTCGCCGCTGCCCGTGCGGGTCGCGCTCGACGGTCTCGCGGAGGCCGGCCGGCCGCTGCCCGAGTTGGTGGTGGGGGACCACGGCTGGGTCTGCGGGGCAGGTCAGCTCGGCATTGAGGCGATCGGGCTGGCGGACACGGACGATCCGGCGCTGTTCGTCGGTGAGGCGGAGGGCCGGGTGTCCGTGGTGGTGCCACTTGATGACGCGGTGCGCTCCGATTACTACCGCCCGCTTACTCGCTATGTACTCAATCGGGCGTGTCTGTCACAGTAATCAGCCGGAGGTTGCTCCTCTTCCCCACTCGTATCACCCGCCCCTAGTCTGGTGTGTGAGCGCACAGCGACGAAGAGTTACCGGAGGGGAAGCCGGTGGCCGTCGGGTGCGGAAGGTACAGGTGGGTCATGGCTGCTGGCAGCGAGAGGCCTCTCAACGAGGTCAAGTTCCTTACCGTGGCGGAGGTCGCCTCGGTGATGCGAGTGTCGAAGATGACCGTGTACCGGTTGGTGCACAGCGGTCATCTGCCGGCGATCCGGGTGGGCAGGTCTTTCCGGGTTCCGGAGCAAGCGGTTCACGAGTACCTCCGCGAGTCCTTTGTGGGGGTTGAGTCGGCCTGAGCTGAGCCGGCGGCATCCCCTCGGATTACGTCCCTCACTCGCTGACGGGTAGGCTAGGCCGACGTAGGTCGTGTGGGCCCAGACGCCCCGCACCGAGTGAAGAGAAGTGAGCGAGGGTAGTCGTGGGCTCTGTTATCAAGAAGCGGCGTAAGCGGATGGCCAAGAAGAAGCACCGCAAGCTGCTCAAGCGCACCCGCGTTCAGCGCCGCAACAAGAAGTAAGCGGCAGCTGTTCGTACATCCGCGGCCCTTCCACCAGCACGGTGGGAGGGCCGCGGTGTCATCCCCGGGCAATCGTGAACCGCTACGGTGACGCGTAGACGCAGTTCTAGGGGAAGGCAGTTGATCTTGGGCAAGGTCGTGCTCGTGACCGGAGTGGCCAGACAGCTGGGCGGCCGTTTCGTACGGCGCGTTCAACGCGACCCCGGTGTGGAGCGGGTGATCGCGGTCGACGCGGTTCCTCCCGAGCACCATTTGGGCGAGGCGGAATTCGTCCGGGCCGATATCCGTCAGCCGGCCATAGCGAGAGTTCTCGCCGAACACAGTGTCGACACCGTGGTTCATCTGGATGTGACGGGTACCGCGCTGGGCGGTACGGGCAGCCGTGCGTCGGTGAAGGAAAACAACGTCATCGGCACGATGCAGCTGCTCGGCGCCTGCCAGAAATCGCCGACGGTCCGCCGCCTCGTCGTCAAGTCCAGTACCAGCGTGTACGGTTCGGCGCCGCGCGATCCTGCCGTGTTCACCGAGACGATGCCGGCGAAATCGCTGCCGAGCGGCGGATTCGCGAAGGACGCCGTCGAGGTCGAGGGATACGTGCGCGGATTCGCGCGCCGCAGGCCCGATGTGGCTGTTTGCGTGCTGCGCTTCGCGAACATCCTGGGGCCCGCGGCCGATTCGCCGCTCGCCGAGTATCTGTCGCTGCCCGTGCTGCCGACGGTCTTCGGTTACGACCCGCGGCTGCAGTTCGTCCACGAGGACGACGTGATCGACGTCCTGCTGATCGCCGCGGCCGAGGCCAGGCGCGGGACGCTCAACAGCGGGACCTTCAACGTCGCCGGCGAGGGCGTGCTGCTGCTGTCGCAGTGCTCGCGGCGGCTGGGGCGGCCCACCGTGCCCGTGCTGCTGCCGGCGGTGACCTGGGTCGGCTCGGCGCTGCGTACGGCGGGGATGACGGACTTCTCGCCGGAGCAGATCCGGCTGCTGACCCACGGCAGGGTGGTCAGTACGGACCAGATGCGCGAGACACTGGGATTCGTGCCCACGTATTCGACCGCGCAGACCTTCGCCGATTTCGCGCGGAGCCGTGGCGCGGGGCTGCTGCCGCCGCAGACGGTGGCTCTCGCGGTCGACAGGCTGTCCCAATTCGTCAGCTCCCAACTCGTCGGCAAGGAGGGCATCTGACATGGCGGATGCCAAGGTCATCCCTTTCGGTGACGATCCGCGGTCCAGGCGGGGCGCGGCCGGCCGGCAGAAGCAGGCCAAGGACGCGGCCACGAAGCGTTCACAGGGCCGCACACGCAAACCGGGTGGACTGATCCCCGTACCGGAGGAAGAGCCGCTCCAGCAGCCCGCGGCGGACGAGCGGCCCG
>NZ_JTIY01000001.1:1718556-1724485 GCF_000818175.1 Streptomyces sp. AcH 505 | reverse complement strand
GTGGCCGCGGCTGCGGAGCCCGAGCCGCGCGGCGACAGCTGGGAGCGCCGGCTGGCCGGCGGGCTGGCGTTCCTGCGGCGGCGGGTCACCGGGGATTACGAGGTCGACGAGTTCGGGTACGACAAGGAGCTGACCGACCAGGTCCTGATGTCGCTGATCCGGCCGCTGTACGAGAAGTACTTCCGCGTCGAGGTGAAGGGCATCGAGAACATCCCGGCGGAGGGCGGGGCGCTCGTGGTGGCCAACCACTCGGGGACGCTGCCGTGGGACGGGCTGATGATGCAGGTCGCCGTCCATGACAACCATCCCGCCGAGCGGCATCTGCGGCTGCTGGCCGCCGATCTGGTCTTCATGATGCCGGTCGTCAACGAGCTGGCGCGCAAGGCCGGGCACACCCTGGCGTGCGCGGAGGACGCGGAGCGGCTTCTGCAGCGCGGCGAGGTCGTCGGGGTGATGCCGGAGGGCTTCAAGGGCATCGGCAAGCCGTTCAGCGAGCGCTACAAGCTGCAGCGGTTCGGCCGGGGCGGGTTCGTGTCGACGGCGCTGCGCGCGGGGGCGCCGATCGTGCCGTGCTCGATCGTCGGGGCCGAGGAGATCTATCCGATGCTCGGCAACGCGAAGACGGTCGCGCGGCTGCTGGGGATCCCGTACTTCCCGCTGACGCCGACGTTTCCGTGGCTGGGACCGCTCGGGGCGGTGCCGCTGCCGACGAAGTGGACGATCCAGTTCGGTGAGCCGATCCCCACGGACGGCTACCCGCCGGAGGCGGCGGAGGATCCGATGCTGATGTTCAACCTGACGGACCAGGTGCGGGAGCAGATCCAGCACACGCTGTACAAGCTGCTGGTGCAGCGGCGGTCCGTCTTCTTCTGAGGTCTTCTGAGTTCTTCTGAGGTCGGCCGCCGGGACATGGCTGAGGCGCGGCGCTCCCTATCGGGTGCGCCGCGCCTCAGCCGTGATCAGTCGGCGTCTTCCGCGTTCAGGCCGAGGCCCGGCAGCAGATCCGGCAGCAGGGGCGGGATCGTGACGTCCGGACCGGGGTTGCCGTTGTCCTGCTTGTCGGGCGGGGACGACGGTTCGTCGCTGTCCGACGGGGGGTCGAGCAGTCCGCCCGCACCGCCGTCGAGGAGGCCCTTGTCCGGCGTGCTGCCGGAGTGCGAGCGGGATCCCGACGGTGAGGGGGTGCCGCTCTCGTGGTGCGGGCCGCCGCTCTCGCTCTTGTGCGCTGAGGAGGGCGAGGGACTGTCCTTGTGGGCGGAGCCGCCGGCGTCCTGGGTGGAGCCGGGGCTGGTGGAGGTGGAGCGGTGGCGCTTCTCCGGGGTGGGTGGCAGCAGGGACTGGAGCGGGGCGACCTCTTCGTCTATGGCGTCGAAGACCGAACTGACCTGGTTTCCGACGTCGGTGAGCTGTACGGGCAGCCGGTCACGCACCCCGTTCCACGCCTGGCGGTGCGAGGCGGAGAACGACGAGAGCGTGGCGATCGGGCCGAGCGAGCCGTCCCGTTCGTACGCCTGGTGGAGCAGCCGGTGGCCTTGCGTGGCGTCGTACTTCATCCCGCTCAGCGCGCGCCGGATCTCGTTCAGCTGCTCGTGGTCGAGATGGCCGACGCGGTCGCGTTCGAGGAGCCGGCGGGCTTCGTTGAGACGGGTCGAGGCGTGGTCGAGGTAGATCCCGCCCCGCGCGGAGTCGTCCCCCGCCATGCCGAGCTTGAAGTCCTCCATGCCGCGTTTGAGCCCGTAGAGCGAGTCACCCGGCAGTGCGTTGTTGCTTGCCGCTGCCACGCCGCCGAACGCGCCGGCTGCCACGCCGACCGTGAGTCCGCCGGCGGCGAGACTCTTCGACCAGCGGGACCGCGGGCGCAGCTTCCGGAGCGGGGAGGCCCGGTGGGCACCCCTGCCTGCCGTCCGCTGCTCGGGCACCGTGGGGCCCGACGTCACACCTCCGCCGATTGTGCCTTCCCGCAGCATGGTCTCCATGGCTGCCACGAGCTGTGCTCGTTGCACCACTTTGACCTCGGGGTCCAGCGTCGGTCTCGGCAGTTCGCCGAGCCCGCTCGCCAGGGCCAACAGCCGCCCCTGTTCGGCCGGTTCGGCCGAATCGGCGGGCTGTTCGGCCGCCGCGCCCTGGACCGTCTGGTCTTCCAGGGCCTGGGCGAAGGCGTTCGCCCGCCGGTGTGACGAAACGTTCGCGATCACTGGCGGCACCTCCTCTCGTCATGACGATCGACTCCCCTGGGGGTCCGGAAGGTTGCACGCCTTGAGCGCAGCCACACGATCGAGTGAGTGGCTGCGAGCACGGCGTGACCGCAGGGAGCCTGCATCCCGCACAACGAGCGGCGCGGCACTTGGGTTACGCGCGACGGATGATCGGACCAGTGCGTCATCGAGGCGTCACCGACTGTGAGTTGGGTCTTCGGCCGGACAGGGCCCACCAGGGGTGGGCGGGGGTCGAGGGTGGTTCGGTCAGCGGGCGTCTTCCGGGAGCAGCCGGGCCAGGGTGCGGACGGCCCGGTACTGCAAGGTCTTGATCGCTCCTTCGTTCTTGCCCATGACCCTGGCCGTTTCGGCGACCGAGAGGCCCTGCAGGAAGCGCAGTGTCACGCACTCCTGCTGCTGGGGGTTGAGCTTGCGTACGGCTTCGAGCAGCGCCGCGTTGGAGAGGGACTCCAGGACGGAGTCCTCCGGGCTGCGTGCCACCTCGTTGGCGTCGAGCATCTCGCCCGTGGTCACTTCCAGTCGGAAGCGGCTCGACTTGAAATGGTCGGCGACCAGGTTCCGGGCGATCGTGACCAGCCAGGCGCCGAAGTCGCGCCCTTGCCAGGTGAAGGTGGAGATCCGGCGCAGGGCGCGCAGGAACGTCTCGCTGGTGAGGTCTTCCGCGGTCGCCTTTCCGCCCACGCGGTAATAGATGTAGCGGTAGACGGTGTCGCTGTACTGGTCGTACAGCCGGCCGAACGCGTCGGCCTCACCGGCCTGGGCGCGCTCGACGAGATCCATCATGCGCGCGCTGTCGCTGTCGGCGCTGGGCCGGCGAGCGGTGGTCGATGCGGCGGCGCTGCTTCGGCTTCCCCGTCTGCCGACTGCCGCACCGCCGCTCGCCAGGGCATAACAAGGTCCGATAGGGCCGCTCACGGCAGGGGCCGGTGCGGCGAAGGCGGGGACGGCGTACGCGGTGGGGACGAAGCCGCGCAAGTGGTCGAGGACCGTTGCGCGCAGCGTAGCCAGGCCCGAGGCGTCAACCCCGACGTGTGGGTACACGGGACTCCCAGAGGCAGAGCTTCCATCACGTGCAGTGCGGGACCGTTCACTCGTCGTGGCGACGTGTGGGGTCCGGTATGCGTCTGAGGAGAATAACGCTTCGTACAGGCATCGCTACACCCAGTTGCTCAAATCACCGATTAGGTCGCTTCTGTGGCGTCTGGGTAGCGCTTTAAGTCGCACATCGTGATCGCTAATTGATCAGATTGCGTCAAGATCTGTCCGCGGCCGGACCGCTCCGGGGGTGTGGCGGATACCTGTCAGCGGTAGCGGCGGCGCAGCGCCACGGCGGCTGCCGTACCGCCCGCGAGGGCGCCCACTCCGGCGGCGGCCGGGATGCCGACCTTGGCCGCCTTGCGGCCGGTGCGGTAGTCGCGCAGGCGCCAGTCCAGCTGCCGCGCGTGCTTGCGGAGTTTGGTGTCCGGGTTGATCGCGTACGGGTGCCCGACGAGCGAGAGCATCGGGATGTCGTTGTGGGAGTCGCTGTACGCGGCGCACCGTTCGAGGTCGAACCCCTCGGCCGCGGCGAGCGCGCGTACGGCCTCGGCCTTGGCCGGGCCGTGCAGCGGCTCGCCGACGAGCTTGCCCGTGTACACGCCGTCGACGGATTCGGCGACGGTGCCCAGCGCGCCGGTCAGGCCGAGCCTGCGGGCGATGATGGTCGCCGTCTCGACGGGCGCCGCCGTGACGAGCCAGACCTGCTGGCCGGCGTCGAGGTGGGCCTGGGCGAGGGCGCGGGTGCCCGGCCAGATGCGGTCGGCCATGTATTCGTCGTAGATCTCCTCGCCGATCGACATCAGCTCGGAGACGCGGTGGCCCTTGACGATGGACAGGGCGCTGTCGCGCGCGTCCTGCATGTGTTCCGGGTCCTCGACGCCTGCCAGCCTGAACCACGCCTGCTGCCAGGCGAACCTGGCCAGCTCGCGGCGCTGGAAGAACTTCCGCTTGTAGAGGCCGCGGCCGAAGTGGAAGATCGCGGCGCCCTGCATCACGGTGTTGTCGAGGTCGAAGAAGGCGGCTGCCCGCTCGTCGCCGATGACGGGGAAGTCGGGCGTCCGCCCGGGGTCTTCGTCCGCGCCCTGCGCCGCCGGGTCCTGCTGGTCCAGCAGGTCCGGCAGGACCTGGGAGCCTTGCGAGGACTTGCGTGCTGCCTCGGCTGCGGCTTCGCCTGCCAGCACGCTCCGGGGTGTCGCGGAGCGCCTACGGGGGGTGAGCCATCCCAGTGCGGCCATATCGTGAGCATAGCCAGTCTGTCTGTCAGTTCCTGACGTGTCGTGGCGCCGAGGGCGTGAACTCTCCACGACCGGTGTGTTAATCGGGAGATCCCGGGCGGCTGTGGATGACCGGCGGCTTCTCGCGCCGGTCGGGCGGAGAATGGGGTCCATGAGTCCTCTGTTGCGGCGTGGCGTGAAGAAGAAGGATGCGGCCGAGCGTGTTGTGACGCTCATCTCCAAACCGGGGTGTCATCTCTGTGACGACGCGCGCTCGGTCGTCGAGGCCGTGTGCGCCGAGGCGGGTGCGGTCTGGGAGGAGAAGGACATCTCGCGGGACGAGGCGCTGCACCGGGAGTACTGGGAGCAGATTCCGGTGGTCCTGGTCGACGGCGAGCAGCACACGTTCTGGCGGGTGGACGCCGATCGGCTCCGTCGCGAACTGGGGGCCTGACCGAAAAGGCGGTTACCATCGTGGGCGCTTTGCTGGTGTTTTCTCAGGTCCCGGGGGCGTATTCGTGAGGAGTGTGTACGGCTTTGCCCCCTTCGTGTGTGCAACGGGCTGACGTGGCCGGCGGTTCCTCCGGCGGCCGATCGGGACGCGTGACCCCGGTCACTTTGCTCGGACAAAGCGGACACCATCTTTGTGCACGCGTTCACAAAGACATAGCCTGCATTCGACGGGGCGGTCCTGGGACATACGGCCGCCTGCAGCCCCGCTCATCCCGCAGGAGCACCGTGGCAACTGGCCGAACTCACCGACCGGCGACCCGTAGCCGAGGAATCCCCGAGGCAACCGTCGCCCGGCTTCCGCTGTATCTGCGAGCGCTCACCGGACTCTCGGAGCGCTCGGTCCCCACGGTCTCGTCCGAGGAACTGGCCGCGGCCGCCGGGGTCAACTCCGCGAAGCTGCGCAAGGACTTCTCGTACCTCGGCTCCTACGGGACCCGCGGTGTGGGCTACGACGTCGAGTATCTCGTGTACCAGATCTCGCGTGAGCTCGGCCTCACCCAGGACTGGCCGGTCGTGATCGTCGGTATCGGTAACCTCGGCGCGGCGCTCGCCAATTACGGCGGGTTCGCCTCGCGCGGCTTCCGGGTCGCGGCCCTGATAGACGCCGATCCCGCGATGGCCGGCAAGCCGGTCGCCGGGATGCCCGTCCAGCACTCGGACGAGCTGGAGAAGATCATCAGTGACAACGGTGTCTCGATCGGTGTCATCGCCACCCCCGCGGGAGCGGCGCAGGCCGTCTGTGAACGGCTCGTCGCCGCCGGTGTCACGTCCATCCTCAACTTCGCGCCGACCGTCCTGACCGTTCCCGACGGTGTCGACGTGCGCAAGGTCGATCTCTCCATCGAGCTGCAGATCCTCGCCTTCCACGAGCAGCGCAAGGCCGGCGAGGACGCCGCGGCCGAGGCGGCGGAAGCAGCGGCGGCGCCGCCGCCCGTCGCGCCCCCGGCG
>NZ_JTIY01000001.1:1712145-1718531 GCF_000818175.1 Streptomyces sp. AcH 505 | reverse complement strand
GCCGCCCGCCGAGCCCGCCGCCGACCCCGCGGCCGAGGCTTCGGCCGCGCAGGACGGCACCGCCCCCGGCCGGAAGGGACCCGACGGGGACGTCCCCGCGGTGATGCCGGCATGAGTCTTCTGGTCGTCGGACTGAGCCACCGCAGCGCGCCGGTGAGTGTGCTGGAGCGCGCGTCGCTCGACTCCGACTCTCAGGTCAAACTGCTGCGGGACTCGTTGGCCGCCGAGCCGGCGACGGAGGCGGCCGTCCTCGCCACCTGCAACCGCATCGAGCTCTACGCCGACGTGGACAAGTTCCACGCGGGCGTCGCCGAGCTGTCGACGCTGCTCGCGCAGCACAGCTCCGTCGGCCTGGACGAGCTCACTCCTTATCTTTATGTGCACTACGAGGACCGCGCCGTCCACCACCTGCTGTCGGTGGCGTGCGGACTCGACTCGATGGTCGTCGGCGAGGGCCAGATCCTCGGCCAGATCAAGGACGCGCTCGCCCTCGGCCAGGAGCTGCACACCGCGGGACGGCTGCTCAACGACCTCTTCCAGCAGGCCCTGCGGGTCGGCAAGCGCGCGCACAGCGAGACCGGTATCGACAGGGCGGGACAGTCGCTCGTCACCTTCGGCCTCGAACAGCTCGCGGCCGGCCCGGCGGGCGGCGCCGTAGACGTATGGGCCAAGGGCAAGAGCGCGCTCGTCATCGGCGCCGGCTCGATGTCCTCGCTCGCCGCGGCCACGCTGGCCAGGGCCGGTGTCGCCGAGATCGTCGTCGCCAACCGCACGGCGGCCCGCGCCGACCGGCTCGTGGAGATCCTCACCGGGCCCGGCGGTACGGGCGTCGCGGCGCGCGCCGTCGACATGGCGGCCGTCGGCGACGAGCTGAAGCGCGCCGACATCGCCGTGTCCTGTACGGGTTCGACCGGGCTCGTGCTGAGCGTCGTCGCCGTCGAGGCCGCGCTGGCGGGGCGCACCGACCGTACCGACCGGCTCGCCCTGCTCGACCTGGCCATGCCGCGCGACATCGACGCCGCCGTGCACCGGCTGGGCGGGGTCCGCTTCGTGGACATCGAGTCCCTTGCCGAGGCCTCGGCCGACGCGCCGATGGCGGCCGACGTCGACCAGGTACGCACCATCGTCTCCGACGAGGTGGCCGCCTTCGGGGCGGCTCAGCGCGCCGCGCACATCACTCCGACCGTGGTCGCGCTGCGCGCGATGGCGGCCGACGTGGTGAGCAGCGAGGTCGCGCGGCTCGAAGGCAGGCTGCCGGGGCTCGACGACAGGCAGCGCGCCGAGATCACCAGGACCGTACGCCGCGTCGTCGACAAACTGCTGCACGCGCCCACCGTGCGCGTGAAGCAGCTGGCCAGCGAACCCGGCGGCGCCGGGTACGCGGACGCCCTGCGGGAACTTTTCGACATCGACCCGCAGACGGTCGCCGCCGTCAGCAGGGCCGACCTGAATGACACCACTGACGGTGTAGGCAGAGGGCAGGTATGACCGAGGCACACAGGCCCCTGAGGCCGGACAAGGCCCTGACACCGGAGAGCACGCCGGGCAGCACGCCGGAGAACACGCCGGACAACAGGCCACTGAGGCTGGGAACGCGGCGCAGCAAGCTCGCCAAGGCCCAGTCCGCACTGGTGGCCCGAGCGGTGACCGAGCTGACCGGCAGGCCGGTCGAGCTGGTCGAGATCACCACGTACGGGGACACGTCCCGTGAGCTGCTGGCGCAGATCGGCGGCACCGGCGTGTTCGCCACCGCGCTGCGCGATGCACTGCTGCGCGGCGAGGTCGACTTCGCCGTGCACTCCCTGAAGGACCTGCCGACGGCCCAGCCCGACGAGCTGGTGATCGCGGCCGTGCCGCCGCGCGCCGACCCGAGGGACGTCCTGGTCGCACGGGACGGGCTGACGTTCGAGCAGCTGCCCGACGGCGCCCGGGTCGGTACGGGTTCGGCGCGCAGGTCCGCGCAGCTCAACGCGTACGCGCGCGGCCACGGCCGCCGGATAGAAACCGTGCCGATCCGGGGGAACATCGACACCCGCGTCGGATACGTCCACAGCGGGGAGTTCGACGCCGTCGTACTCGCCGCGGCGGGGCTCCACCGGATAGGCATGACCGGCGAGGTGACCGACGTCCTGTCGGCCGACACCGTCCTGCCCGCCCCCGGTCAAGGGGCTCTCGCAGTAGAGTGCGCCGCGGTCAACGTAGATCTCGCCGCTTTGCTCGCCGGACTCGACGACCCGGGCACCCGGGCCGCCGTGACCGCCGAGCGTTCCCTGCTCGCCGCCCTGGAGGCCGGCTGCAGCGCACCTGTGGGTGCTCTGGCCGACCTGCTGGACGACGGACAGGCTGTCAACGAAATGCGCCTGCGGGGGGTCGTCGGGACAACCGACGGTTCGACGCTGGTGCAGCTGTCCACCACCGGTCCTGTACCCACGTCGCATGGCGACGCCGTCGCGCTCGGTCGCGAACTCGCGTCCGAGATGCTCGCCAAGGGTGCGGCCGGTCTTATGGGGGAGCGAGCACTTTGAGCGCCACCGCCACTGACCTTCCGGCCTACTCCACATCAGGGCACGTCACCTTCCTCGGTGCCGGACCCGGAGACCCGGGTCTGCTGACACTCCGCGCCGTCGAGGCGCTCGCGGGGGCGGATGTACTGATTGCCGAGCCGGATGTGCTCGATGTTGTACGCAGCCATGCCCGTGCGAGTGTGAGCACGCCTGCTCTGACGGTCGTTGACGATGTGTCAACAGCCGCCGGGATCCCCGCGATCAGGGATGCGGCCAATCTTGTCATGGAGGCCGCGCGGGGCGGCAAGCGGGTCGTCCGTGCCGTCACGGGCGATCCCGGTCTCGACGGCGACGCCGGCGCCGAGATGCTCGCCTGCGCGACCGCCGGCATCCCCTTCGAGGTGGTGCCCGGTATCGCGGCGGCGGTCGGCGTGCCGGCCTACGCCGGGGTGCCGCTGCGCGACGCGCAGGGCACGGACGTGCGCTTCGTGGACGCCAGGACCGCCAGCGAGCGCTGCTGGACCGAGGTCGGCGCGAGCGACGGCACGGCCGTCGTCTCCACGACGCTCGACGCCGTCGGCGCCACCGCCGGTGAACTCGTCGCGGCCGGCCGTAAGCCGGACACCCCGATGACCGTCACCGTCGCCGGTACGACGACCCGGCAGCGCACCTGGACCGCCACGCTCGGCACGATCGCGCAGACGCTCAAGCAGGCCAAGGTGCTGCCGTCCCCGGACGGACACCAGCCCGTCATAGCCGTGGTCGGCGAACGCAGTTCGGCCGCCCAGCGTGACCAGCTCGCCTGGTTCGAGTCCAAGCCGCTGTTCGGCTGGAAGGTGCTCGTGCCGCGCACGAAGGAGCAGGCCGCCTCGCTCTCCGACCAGCTCAGGTCGTACGGCGCGGTGCCGCACGAGGTGCCGACCATCGCCGTCGAACCGCCGCGTACGCCCCAGCAGATGGAGCGCGCGGTCAAGGGCCTGGTGACGGGCCGCTACGAGTGGATCGCGTTCACCTCGGTCAACGCGGTCAAGGCCGTGCGGGAGAAGTTCGAGGAGTACGGGCTCGACGCCCGCGCCTTCGCCGGGATCAAGGTCGCCGCCGTCGGCGACCAGACGGCGGCCTCGCTGGTCGACTTCGGCGTCAAGCCGGACCTGGTGCCCAGCGGCGAGCAGTCGGCCGCCGGACTCCTGGAGGATTGGCCGCCGTACGACCCGGTCTTCGACCCGATCGACCGGGTGTTCCTGCCGCGCGCCGACATCGCGACCGAGACCCTCGTCGCCGGCCTCATCGAGCTGGGCTGGGAGGTGGACGACGTCACGGCGTACCGCACCGTGCGCGCGTCGCCGCCGCCGGCCGAGACCCGTGAGGCGATCAAGGGCGGCGGTTTCGACGCCGTGCTGTTCACATCGTCCTCGACCGTGCGCAACCTGGTCGGGATCGCGGGCAAGCCGCACAACGTGACGGTGATCGCCTGTATCGGCCCGGCCACGGCGAAGACGGCCGAGGAGCACGGGCTGCGGGTCGACGTCCTCTCACCGGAGCCGTCGGTCCACAAGCTGGCCGAGGCGCTCGCCGCGTTCGGTACGCGGCGCCGCGAGTCGGCGCGGGAGGCGGGCGAGACGGTCACCCGGCCGAGCGAGCGCCGCCCGGGCGGCCGGCGGCGGCGCACCACCTGAGCACACCCGCCCCGCTGCGGGGACGACCCTCACGACGCAAGAGGCGATGGACGATGAGTGAGTACGGATCCTTTCCCGGCGCGCGCCCGCGCAGGCTCAGGGTCAACCCGACGGTGCGGCGGATGGTGGCCGAGACACGGCTGCATCCGGCGGACCTGATCCTGCCCGCGTTCGTACGGGAGGGTGCGAGCGAGCCCGTCGCCATCTCGGCGATGCCCGGGGTCGTCCAGCACTCGCTGGACTCGCTGCGCAAGGCGGCGGCCGACGCGGTCGCCGCCGGCGTCTCCGGGTTCATGATCTACGGGGTCCCGGACGACGACAAGAAGGACGCGACCGGCACGGCAGGCACCGACCCGCAGGGCATCCTGCAGGTCGCGATCCGCGCCGTGAAGGCCGAGGTCGGCGACGACCTCGTCATCATGTCGGACCTGTGCCTGGACGAGTACACCGACCACGGCCACTGCGGTGTCCTGGACGACCAGGGCCGGGTCGACAACGACGCGACGCTGGTGCGGTACGCCGAGATGGCCCGCGTCCAGGCCGACGCCGGGGTCCATATGGTGGGCCCGAGCGGGATGATGGACGGTCAGGTGCGGGTGGTCCGGGAGGCCCTGGACGGCGCGGGCCACGAGGACGTCGCGATCCTCGCGTACACGGCGAAGTACTCGTCGGCGTTCTACGGCCCGTTCCGCGAGGCCGTCGCCTCGTCGCTGAGCGGCGACCGCAAGACGTACCAGCAGGACCCGGCCAACGCCCGCGAGGCCCTGCGCGAGCTGGCGCTCGACCTCGAAGAGGGCGCCGACATGGTGATGGTCAAGCCGGCCCTGCCGTACCTGGACATCGTCGCGCGCGTCGCGGCCGAGTCGGACGTGCCGGTGGCGGCGTACCAGATCTCCGGCGAGTACGCGATGATCGAGGCGGCGGCGGAGAAGGGCTGGATCAACCGCGACGCGGCGATCATGGAGACCCTCACCGGGATCAAGCGGGCGGGCGCGGGCACGATCCTGACGTACTGGGCGACGGAGGTCGCGCAGAAGCTGGGTCGCTGAGGGGTTCAGTTTCCGGTCGGCCTCGGTGCCGGTGCCGCTGCCGAGGCCGGTGCCGGTGCTGGCGCCGGTGCCGCTGCCAGGACGCGGGCGAGTGCCCGGTGGCCCACCGGCCCCCAGCCGGGTTTGCCGCCGGGCAGGCCGAGTTCGCCGTTGCGGCCCATCTGGATGAGGAAGAGGCACTTCGCTGCGGCCAGGCCACGGGCGCGGCGGATCAGCGCGTCGTCCGTGTGCGGATACGCGTCGAAGAGGCGCGCCGCGGCCCCTTCGGGGAGCAGCACCCACGCCGCCGCGAGATCGACCGCCGGGTCGCCCGCGCACAGGTCGCCGAAGTCGATCACGCCGGCGAGTGTGCCGTCGCTGACCACGACGTTGGCCGGGTGAAGGTCGCCGTGCAGCCACAGCGGGGGGCCGTGCCACTCGGGGGCGGTGACGGCCTGCTGCCAGATGTCGCGAAGTCCGGGGAACTCGGGGAAGTCGTCGAGCGACCTCGTCATACCGTCGGAGAGCTGGGTCAGCGGAACGCCTCGGTCCGCACTGACCGGTGCGTCGGCGGGTGCCTTTTCGTGGAGCGCGGTGAGGAAGGCGGCCAGGGTGTCGGCGGCGCCGGCGTCGCTGATCGGGGCGCGGTCGGCCGGTTCGCCGTGCACCCAGGTGGCGACGGTCCAGGTCTTGGGGAAGCGTGCGGACGGCTCACCGATCCGTACGGGGGTGGGGACCGGCAGCGGAAGGCGCGGCGCCAGCGTGGGCAGCCAGCGGTGTTCGGTGCGCAGGAGGGCGGGCGCGCGCTCGGTGCGTGGCATGCGTACGGCCAAGTCGTTGCCGAGCCGCCACAGTTGGTTGTCCCAGCCGCCGGGCACCTCGCGTACGTCGAGGTGGGCGAGGTCGGGATGCTGGTCGCGTACCAGGGCGCGGACGAGGTCCGCGTCGATCGTGAGGGCGTCCACGGCCCCAGTCAACCAGTGTCCGATTCGTACAAGACGCCGAGCGCCGCACTTTCCTACCGTGACCTGTATGAACGACTTCGCAGGCCCGGTGTTCCGGCCGGACGACGCCGCGTACGACACCGAGCGCGCAGGACTGAACCTCGCGGCCGAGCACCGGCCGGCTCTCGTGGTGGGCGCGGTCGGTGCCGACGATGTGGTTGCCGCCGTACGGGG
>NZ_JTIY01000001.1:1696511-1711568 GCF_000818175.1 Streptomyces sp. AcH 505 | reverse complement strand
CGTACGGGGGGCGGCGGCAACCGGCCGGGCGGTCGGGGTGCTGGCGACCGGGCACGGTCCTGCGGTGGCGGCGGGGGACGACGGGGTGCTGATCGCCACGCGGCGGATGGACCAGGTACGGGTCGACCCGGCGCGGCGGACGGCGGTGGTCGCCGCCGGGGCGCGGTGGCGGCATGTGCTGGCCGCGACGACGCCGTACGGTCTTGCCCCGCTCAACGGATCGAGTCCGAGCGTCGGCGCGGTCGGCTACACGCTCGGCGGCGGAGCGGGGCTGCTGGGACGGCGGTACGGGTACGCGGCGGACCATGTGCGCAGGCTCGAAGTGGTCACCGCCGAGGGCGAGTTGCGCCAGGTGACGGCCGACAGCGATCCCGAGCTGTTCTGGGCGATGCGCGGCGGCAAGGACAACTTCGGTGTGGTCACGGAGATGGAGATCGACCTGTTCCCCGTCGGCCGGCTGTACGGCGGCGGCCTGTACTTCCCCGGCGGAGCGACCGCCGACGTCCTGCACGCGTACGCGGAGTGGACGCGCACGGTGCCCGAGGAGATGGCGTCGTCCGTACTGCTGCTCCGCTACCCGGACATGGACCTGCCGGGCCAACTGGCGGCGCTGCGAGGCCACTTCGTGGCGCACGTACGGATCGCGTACTCGCCGGACACCCCGACCCGGACGGAGGACGGCGAGCGCCTGATCCACCCGCTGCGGGCGCTGGGCCCCCGACTGCTCGACACGGTACGGGACATGCCGTACGCCGACGTCGGAACGATCCACCACGAGCCGGTGAACGCGTCCTACGTCAGCTACGACCGCAACCTCCTGCTCCACCACCCGGACGAGGCGGGCATCGACACGCTCCTGTCCCTGACCGGCCCGGCGGCCCAGGCCCCCTTCGTAGCGGAACTACGCCACTTCGGCGGGGCGTACACCCGCCCGCCGGCGGTCCCGAACGCGGTGGGCGGCCGCGACGCGGCCTTCTCCCTCTTCACGGGCACGGCAGACGACCCCGCCGCCCTGGCCGAGCGGGACGCCCTGCACGCCAAACTGACCCCATGGGCGACGGGAGCCGCGAACCTCAACTTCCTGGGCGTGGAAGACGCGACCCCCGACGGCGTCCGTACCGCCTACACGGATGACGCCTTCACCCGCCTGCGGCGGACGAAGTCGACCTGGGACCCGAACAACGTCTTCCGCCTGAACCACAACATCCCCCCGGCGTGACGCCGACCGGGGGGACACCAGCGCTCGTCGCCGACACGGTCGGCGCCACGCCGTGGTCTTACAGGCGCTCGGGGGCGCGGATGCCCAGGAGGGTGAGGCCCTGCTTGAGGGTGCGGGCTGTCAGGTCGCAGAGGAAGAGGCGGTTCTCGACCTGGGCCGGGGTGTCTGCCTTCAGGACCGGGCACTGTTCGAAGAACGTCGCGTAGTGCGAGGCCAGTTGGTAGAGGTACGCCGTCAGCTTGTGCGGTTCGTACGCCGTGGCCACCTCGGCGAGGGTCGCCGCGAACGCGTCCAGGTGGAGGCCCAGGGCGCGTTCTGCCGGGGCCAGTTCCAGTTCCGGGTGGGGGGTGGGGACGGTGTCGCCCGCCTTGCGGAGGATGGAGCGGTTCCTGGCGTACGCGTACTGGAGATAGACCGATGTGTCGCCGGTCAGCGAGACCATCTGGTCCAGGTCGAACTTGTAGTCCCGGACGGCCGACGTCGACAGGTCCGCGTACTTCACGGCGCCGATGCCCACGTACCGGCCGTTCTCGATGATCTCCCGCTCGTCGAGGCCCGCCCGCTCGGCCTTCTCGCGGACGACCGCCGTCGCCCGCTCCACGGCCTCGTCCAGCAGGTCCTCCAGCCGGACCGTCTCGCCCTCACGGGTCTTGAACGGCTTGCCGTCCTTGCCGAGGACCGTGCCGAACGCGAGCTGGACCGCCTGGACGTCGTCGTTCAGCCAGCCCGCCCTGCGGGCCGTCTCGAAGACCATCTTGAAGTGCAGCGACTGCCGTACGTCCACCACGTAGAGGAGCGTCGACGCGCCGATGCCCTGGACCCGGTCCCTGATGGCCGACAGGTCCGTGGCCGCGTAGCCGTACCCGCCGTTCGACTTCTTGACGATCAGCGGGACCTTGTTGCCGTCCGGGCCCTTCACGTCGTCGAAGAAGACACAGAGCGCGCCCTCGGACCGCACGGCGACACCCGACTCCTCAAGGAGCCGGCACGTCTCGTCCAGCATGTCGTTGTACGCGGACTCACCGACGATGTCGGGGTCGCTGATCTCCATGTCCAGCTTGTTGAAGACCGAGTAGAAGTAGATCTTCGACTCGTCCACGAACTGCTGCCACAGCGCCCTGGTCTCCGGGTCCCCCGACTGCAGGGCCACCACCCGGTCCCGTGCCCGGTCCTTGAACTCCTCGTCGGAGTCGAAGACGGCCCGCGAGGCCTTGTAGATGCGGTTCAGTGCGGACATCGCGGCTTCGCCGTCGACCTCGTCGCCCTCGTGGTCCAGCTCGTGCGGGTGCTCGATCAGGTACTGGATGAGCATGCCGTACTGGGTGCCCCAGTCGCCGATGTGATGCCGCCGGATCACCTTCTCGCCGGTGAACTCCAGGATCTCGACCATCGCGGCGCCGATCACCGCCGACCGCAGATGCCCGACGTGCATCTCCTTCGCCACGTTCGGCTGGGCGTAGTCGATGACGGTCGTGCCGGGGTGCTCCGCGTACGGCACGCCGAGCCGGTCGTCGGCGGCGCGGGCGGCCAGCGTCTCGATGATCGCCCGGTCCGCGACCGTGATGTTGAGGAAGCCCGGCCCTGAGACCTCGACCTCCTTGATCAGGCTGGAGGGGGAGGCGTCGGCGGATGTCAGATCCGTAACTACCTTCGTCGCCAGCTCCCTCGGGTTCCCCTTCAGCTTCTTCGCCAGCGCCAGGATGCCGTTGGCCTGGAAATCCGCCCGGTCGCTGCGTCGCAGCAGGACATCCGCGGAACCGGCCTCCGGCAGGGCAGCCGAGAGGGCGTCCGCGATGCGCTGATCGACGGTCGAAGCGAGGGAGGGGACCGAGGCCATGGGCCGGCTTCCATTCCTGTTGAGGGGTGGGGAAATCGTCGGGGAGTCGTGTCCCCAGTATCCCATGGGCCATCAACCCGTTTTCGCTCTGTCGGTGGTACCTGGGAGAATGGCCTTCGCCCGTTGCCGACGCGGCCGAGGCGTACGAGAAAGAAGGACGTGCCGATCGTGGCTCAGAGCACCGAGACCGACTGGGTCTCCCGTTTCGCGGACGATGTCATCGCCGAGTCGGAGCGACGTGCGCCTGGCAAACCGGTCGTCGTCGCTTCCGGAATCTCTCCCTCCGGCCCGGTCCACCTGGGCAACCTCCGCGAGGTCATGACCCCGCACCTGGTCGCCGACGAGATCCGCAGGCGCGGCTACGAGGTCCGGCATCTGATCTCCTGGGACGACTACGACCGCTACCGCAAGGTCCCGGCCGGCGTCGCGGGGGTCGACGAGTCCTGGGCCGAGCACATCGGCAAGCCGCTGACCTCGGTGCCCGCCCCGGCCGGCTCGCCGTACCCGAACTGGGCCGAGCACTTCAAGGCCGCCCTGACCGAGTCCCTGGCCGAGCTGGGCGTCACGTACGACGGCATCAGCCAGACCGCGCAGTACACCGCCGGGGTCTACCGCGAGCAGGTGCTGCACGCGATGCGGCATCGCGCCGACATCGACGCGATCCTCGACCGGTACCGCACCAAGGACAAGCCCAAGCAGGACGGTCAGGGCAAGGGCAAGCAGCAGCAGAAGAAGCCCGAGGAGGCCGAGCTCGAAGCCGCCGAAGGCTCCGGCGCCGCCGCCGAGGACGACGGCAGCGGCGGCTCCGCCGGCTACTTCCCGTACAAGCCGTACTGCGGCGACTGCGGCAAGGACCTCACCACCGTCACGTCGTACGACGACGCGACGACGGAGCTGACCTACACCTGCGCGGCCTGCGGCTTCAGCGAGACGGTGCTGCTGAGTGAGTTCAACCGCGGCAAGCTGGTCTGGAAGGTCGACTGGCCGATGCGCTGGGCGTACGAGGGCGTGATCTTCGAGCCGTCCGGTGTCGACCACTCCTCGCCCGGCTCCTCGTTCGTCGTCGGCGGCCAGATCGTCCGGGAGATCTTCGACGGCGTACAGCCGATCGGCCCGATGTACGCCTTCGTCGGGATCTCCGGCATGGCCAAGATGTCGTCCAGCAAGGGCGGAGTGCCCACCCCGGCCGACGCCCTGAAGATCATGGAGGCGCCGCTGCTGCGCTGGCTGTACGCGCGCCGCAGGCCCAACCAGTCCTTCAAGATCGCCTTCGACCAGGAGATCCAGCGGCTGTACGACGAGTGGGACGCCCTGGAGCGCAAGGTCGCCGACGGGTCCGTCCTGCCGGCCGACGCCGCCGCGTACGCCCGCGCCGCGTCCACCGCCGACGGCGAGCTGCCCCGCACGCCGCACCCGCTGCCGTACCGGACGCTCGCGTCCGTCGTGGACGTCACGGCGGGGGCCGAGGAGCAGACGCTGCGCATCCTCAGCGAGCTGGACCCCGCGCACCCGCTGGCCACGCTCGACGAGGCGCGCCCCCGGCTGGACCGCGCCGAGAACTGGATCACGAGCCAGGTACCCGCCGAGGCCCGGACGATCGTCAGGTCCGAGCCCGACGAGGAGCTGCTCGGCTCGCTGGACGAGCAGGCGCGCGAGGCGCTGCGGCTGCTGCTGGCCGGTCTGGACAGCCACTGGTCGCTGGACGGGCTGACGACGCTCGTCTACGGCGTACCGAAGACGCTGGCGGGCCTGGAGCCGGACGCCAAGCCGACGGCCGAGCTGAAGACCGCGCAGCGGTCGTTCTTCGCGCTGCTCTACCGGCTGCTGGTCGGCAGGGACACCGGGCCCCGGCTGCCCACGCTGCTGCTGGCGGTGGGCGCCGACCGGGTGCGCAAGCTGCTGGGCGCCTGACCCCCGCCTGACCCCCGGCTGATCCTCGTCGGCTCCGGGTGCGTCGCGTGCTACGCGATGTGCTCGGAGTCGTCGGCGTCCGCGTCCAGCTCCGCCTGGTAGCGGTGGCGGAACTCGCGCAGCGGGCCCCGTAGCGTGCTCTCGCTGAGCGGGCCGCCGCTGCGTCCCTTGAAGCCGTACAGATCCTGCAAGTACAGCCCGAACTGGCGCGCGTTGGGGAAGTCACCGTGCTCGCTGACGTACTTCCGGAAGGCGGTGAAGTACGTCTCCTCCCGGGACGAGAGGTCGTCGGGCGGGGTGGGGGCGGGCAGTTGCTCCGGTTCCGGCTGCTGCTCCGGTACGGGCTGCTGCTCGTACTGCGCGTACTGCTCCTCCGACCGCTGGCCCGGCACCCGCAGCGGGCGGCGGCCGTTTCCCTCGGGGCCCTCGGGCTGAGGGATCATCACCGGGGTCGGTTCCAGGCCCTCGACGTACGTGGGGTTGTACGCGCCCTCGTAGGCGCCCTCAGGGACCTGCGGCGCGGCGAACCAGGGGCTGCCCTGGTTCTCCTGGGCGAACTCCTGCTCCTGGGGCCAGTCTTGCTCCTGGGACCACTCCTGGTCCCGGGCCCAGTCCTGCTGCGGGACGGGCTGCTGCTGCGGAAGCGGTTGTTGCTGTTGCTGCTGCGGGAGCTGTTGTTGCTGCTGGCCCGGCAGTTGCGGCTGCGGCATCTGCGGCTGCCCCTGCGGCAGTTCCGCCACCACCGGCACCACCGGGGTCACCGGGGCCGCCGGCAGCAGCATCGGGTCGATGCCGGCCGCCGCGAGGCCCGACGGCGCGGTGTCGGCCAGCGGCACCCCGTACTTCGCCAGCCGCAGCGGCATCAGCGACTCGATGGGCGCCTTGCGCCGCCAGTTGCGGCCGAAGCGCGCCTGGAGGCGCGACTGGTAGATGAGCCGGTCCTGTTCGAGCTTGATGACCTGCTCGTACGACCTCAGTTCCCACAGCTTCATCCGGCGCCACAGCTTGAACGTCGGTACGGGCGACAGCACCCAGCGGGTGAGCCGCACGCCCTCCATGTGCTTGTCGGCCGTGATGTCCGCGATCCGGCCGACCGCGTGGCGCGCCGCCTCGACGGCGACGATGAACAGCAGCGGGATCACGGCGTGCATGCCGACGCCCAGCGGGTCCGGCCAGGCCGCAGCGCCGTTGAAGGCGATCGTGGCGGCCGTCAGGACCCAGGCCGCCTGGCGGAGCAGCGGGAACGGGATCCGGATCCAGGTGAGGAGGAGGTCCAGCGACAGCAGGACGCAGATACCCGCGTCGATGCCTATGGGGAAGAAGTACGAGAAGTTCCCGAAGCCTTTTTCCACGGCGAGTTCGCGCACCGCCGCGTAGGAACCCGCGAAACCGATCCCGGCGATGATCACCGCACCGGCGATCACAACGCCGATGAGTATGCGGTGCGTGCGTGTCAGCTGCATCGCGGCCACCCGCGATCCCCTCCCCGTACTCGAATCAGGGCTCGACTGCCCGACATCTGGCGGGCACAGCCTGGCACATGTGTGCGGTCGCCGCTTCGCTGGGCGGTGAGCCCGGCCGTACGCGCGGGGCCGGGCTCAGCGGAAAGGACCGGCCAAGGACCGGACAAAGACCGGAAAACGGCCGGTCCGGCGGCTACGCGTCGCCGGTCGACGACTTCGGCTTCGGGGAGGTGGACGAGGACGGCTTCGAGGGCTTCTCCGACGACGACTTGCCGGGTGCGGGCGAATGTCCCGAACCGGAACCCGTCCCCGAACCCGAGCCCGAGTCAGCCGCGGCGCTGCCGCCCGAGATCGAAGCGACCGCCTCCTTCGCGGCCTTCGCCGCGTCCTTCGACACGTCCGCGACGCTCGGCGACTTCGCGCCCGCGTACCCCGCGCCGTTGTACGTCAGCGTGACCACGACGTTCTCCGTACGGGCGACGACCGTCGCGTACGAGAAGTCCTCGCCGGTCTTCTTCAGGGTGTACGTGACCGTGGACGCCTGGTCGCCGATACCGGCCGCCGCCGCCGTCTTCACGCTCTTGGCGCCGACCGTCCCCTGCGCGTCCGCGATCTCCTCGGCGTAGAACTTCCCCGCGCGCGACGCGCCGCTGCCGACCGTCACGTCCGAGTCGTAGCGCATGAGGGAGACGTCCAGCCAGCGGTACTGCGAGCCCTTGACGCCGTTGTCGTCCAGGCCGTTCCACGAGCAGGCGCCGCGCGTGGCCACGTCCGTGGACTTGCCCTGCGTGCCGGACTTCGACTTGGCCTTCGGTACGAGCGAGCCGATCGTCTTGGCGCCCACGGTCTTGCACGCGTCGGGCAGCGTGCTGAACTTGGCGGGGGCGACCGAGGGTGACGGCTGCGAAGAAGAGGTCTTGCTCGGTCCGTCCGCGTCGCTCTTGTCGTCCGACCCGGACGAGCAGCCGGCGACGACGAGCATCACCGGAACGGCTGCGCAGGCGAGAATGCGGGGGAGTCGCGAAGCTGATCGGCGCATGGTTCCTTCAGTCATTGGTCGTACGGTCCGATCGGCCACGGTAACCGCCCTGGCACGTCCGCGTGCCGGGGAACCGGACTCCGCCGCTCCAGGGCGGCGGACCCGTGCGGGGGCCACGGACCGCTATTCGTTGAACTGGCCGGCGAGCGTTTTGGCCAGTCCCCGCGCCTTTTCCTGCAGTTCTTTCCGGTCGGGGACCTCGCCGACGCGGCCGGGCTGCTCGGTGTAGCCGATCGTCACGATGACGTTGGATGTGCGGAAGACCACGCTCACCTTGCGCGACTGGACGGTCGAACCGCTGCCGCCGAGGACATCGTTCAGGAACGCCACGTCACCGAGACCGTCCAGCCGGCGCGGTTCGAGATCGTCGCTCTCCTCCTCCGGCCCGCCGGGCGGTGTGGAGGAGGAAGGCGAGTCGGTCACCGAGGCGGAGGCCGATCCGGAGGCCGAGCCCGAAACGACACCCGGGGCCGCCCCCGTCAGCGCCGTGCTGCCGCCCGCCGCGCCGCTCGCGGGGGGCGTGGTGGTGTTGCTCGCGTCCGGCGCCGGGGAGGTGCTGGGCGAGGGCAGGTGAGCGGTGTCCTGCTTCTTGGCGTAGATCTCCTGCGCCTGGTCCGCGTCGCTCACCGTCGGGTCGTACGAGACGACGCGCTCGACGTCGACGGACAGCTGGTACGACTCGTCGGGGGAGTCGGACTTCCAGGAGCAGCCGACCCTGCGGTCCGTGTCGTACGTCACGGCCGGGGTGCCCTGGTACGCCTTCTCCTGCTGGTCCTTGGGCAGGGTCGCGATACCGGGCAGCAGGGTCTTCAGCGTCGAGCGCGGCACGGAACCGCACGGCTCACGCAGCGTGCGGTACTTGCCGGGCGCCGCCGCCGACACGGTCGGGCCGCCCGCCTTGGCGTCGGTGGCGGTCCCGTCGGTGCCGCCGCCGGACGAACAGCCGGCGGCGAGTGCCACGAGCAGCACCGCCGCGCCGGGTACGTACGCCTTTCGCGCCTTTCGCTGCACGGTCCCGGGCTCCCTTGCGTGCGGGGGTTCCGCGCGGGGCCCCGCGCGAAAACGGCTTGCCGTCGTACGACAGCCGATGGACACAATGTCTATCGCACGCGATGCCGTCGACGCTGGTCGGCTGTCCCTTTGCACAGCCATCGTTCCGGTTTTTGCGTTTCAAGAATTTTCGGGGGAATCGAGGAAATTATGTCGTACGTGGAGCTGCCCGGAGCGAAGGTTCCGATCCGTATGTGGGCCGATCCCGCGTCGGTCGAGGACGTCGCGATGCGCCAGCTGGAGAACGTGGCCACGCTGCCCTGGATCAAGGGCCTGGCCGTGATGCCGGACGTCCACTACGGCAAGGGCGCGACGGTCGGTTCCGTCATCGCCATGCACGGCGCTGTCTGCCCTGCGGCGGTGGGCGTCGACATCGGCTGCGGGATGTCCGCCGTCCGTACGTCACTGACGGCGAACGACCTGCCGGGCGACCTGTCCCGGCTCCGCTCCAAGATCGAGCAGGCCATTCCGGTGGGCCGCGGGATGCACGCGGACCCGGTGGATCCCGGCCGGCTGTACGGGCTGCCGGGGGTGGCGGCGGGCTGGGACGGGTTCTGGGACCGGTTCGACGGGGTCGCGGACTCGGTCAAGTTCCGTCAGGAGCGCGCCACGAAGCAGATGGGGACGCTGGGCTCGGGGAACCACTTCTGGGAGCTGTGCGTCGACTCCGACGATGACGTGTGGATCATGCTGCACTCGGGATCGCGGAACATCGGCAAGGAGCTGGCCGACCACCACATCGGCACGGCGCAGTCCCTGCCGCACAACCAGGGACTGGTCGACCGCGATCTCGCGGTGTTCGTCGCCGACACCCCGCAGATGGCGGCGTACCGCAACGACCTGTTCTGGGCGCAGGAGTACGCGAAGCACAACCGCGCGATCATGATGGCGCTCTCCCAGGAAGTGATCCGGCGGGAGTTCAGGAAGGCGAAGGTGACCTTCGGCGAGGTGATCTCCTGCCACCACAACTACGTCAGCGAGGAGCGCTACGACGGGATGGACCTGCTGGTCACCCGCAAGGGCGCCATCCGCGCCGGCTCGGGCGAGTACGGGATCATCCCGGGCTCGATGGGGACAGGGTCGTACATCGTGAAGGGCCTGGGGAACGCGGCGGCGTTCAACTCGGCCTCGCACGGCGCGGGACGCCGGATGAGCCGTAACGCGGCGAAGCGGCGCTTCTCGACGCGGGACCTGGAGGACCAGACGCGCGGGGTGGAGTGCCGGAAGGACTCCGGTGTGGTGGACGAGATACCGGCGGCCTACAAGCCGATCGAGCAGGTCATCGAGCAGCAGCGCGACCTGGTCGAGGTCGTCGCGAAGCTGAAGCAGGTCATCTGCGTGAAGGGCTGAGCCGCGCGCCCTGCGGGCCTCAGAGTTCCCTGTGCACCTTGGAGTTGGACGCCTGGGCGCGCGGCCTGACCACCAGCAGGTCGATGTTGACGTGGCTGGGACGGGTCACCGCCCAGGTGACCGTCTCGGCCACGTCGTCGGACGTGAGGGGCTCCGCCACCCCCGCGTAGACCTTCGCGGCCTTCTCCGTGTCGCCGTGGAAGCGGGTGACGGCGAAGCCCTCGGTCTTGACCATGCCGGGGGCGATCTCGATCACCCGCACCGGTGTGCCGACGATTTCGAGCCGGAGCGTCTCGGCGAGGACGTGCGCGCCGTGCTTGGCCGCGACGTAACCGGCGCCGCCCTCGTACGTGGCGAGGCCCGCCGTGGAGGAGATGACGACCACCGTGCCGTCCCCGCTCGCGGTGAGCGCGGGGAGCAGGGCCTGGGTGACGTTGAGGGTGCCGATGACGTTCGTCTCGTACATCTGGCGCCATTCGGCCGGGCTGCCGTCGGCCACCGGATCGGCGCCGAGCGCGCCGCCCGCGTTGTTCACGAGCACGTCCACGGACGGGAAGCCGCCGAGGTCGGCCGCGAACGCGTCGACAGCGGCGCGGTCCGTGACGTCGAGGACGTACGCGGTGGCCTGCCCGCCGCCGTCGGTGATCTCGGCGGCCAGCGCCTCGATACGGTCCTTGCGGCGCGCGGTGACGACGACGTGATACCCGGCGGAGGCGAGTTGCCGGGCCGTGGCGGCGCCGATACCGCTGCTCGCTCCGGTGACGACGGCGATGCGGGTACCGGCGGCGGTCATGGCGTGCTCCTCGCGCGTGGGGGTGATGTGCTGGCCGTGGGCTGTGCCGACCAGGATAAACGGGCGGTCCGGTACGGGAATTCAGTGCCCTCGGGGGGCGAACATGATCAGTCCCATGCCGAGCAGACAGACCATGGCGCCGCCGATGTCCCAGCGGTCCGGCCGGTAGCCGTCGGCGACCACGCCCCAGAGGATCGAGCCGGCCACGAAGACCCCGCCGTAGGCGGCGAGGATCCGGCCGAACTGGCCGTCCGGCTGGAGCGTCGCGACGAAGCCGTACGCGCCGAGGGCGATGACCCCCGCGCCGATCCAGACCCAGCCACGCCCGCCGCTGTTGCCGTCGCCGCGCACGCCCTGCCAGACGAGCCAGGCGCCGCCGATCTCGAAGAGGGCGGCGACGACGAACAAGGCGGCGGACCGGAGGACGTACATGGGCACAGCGTGCCATGCGGGTGATCGCGGGCGCGCCGGGCTGACGGATGGTCAGGGTTGCGGTGTGATCATCTGTACCTTTCCGCCATGACTCCAATGCGTAAGTCGCTGCTGGTGGTGGTGTCCGCGATGACCGTGGTGGTGCTGGGCGCCGGGGCGGCGGCCGAGGCCGACTCGGGCGCTGGTGCCGCTGCCGCTACGGGTACGGGTGTGATCGCGCCCGAGGCCGATGTGGCGCACCACGGGCGGTTGTCGCTGTGGAGCGGCGAGCTGAGCGTCCGGGTCGCCTCCGAGAACCACGGCCCTTCGGCGGTCGCCGACGCGACGGTACGGCTGGACTTCTCGGTGCCGCTGGTGCGCGGCCAGGAGCTGCCCGCGAACTGTCTGTGGGGCGGCGACCGGACCGTACTGTGCCGCACCGGGCAGCTGCGGGCCGTCGGGCGGGGCGGCGAGACGGCCATCGCGCTGCGGACCGTGGGCGATCCGGACGAGGCGGTCGTGCAGATCGACACGGTGTGGAACGGCGGTGCCAGCGACCGCAACCCCGACAACAACCGGCACCGGGTACTCGTGCCGGCCACGGGCGACGCGTACGCCTACTGAGGCCGTACGCCTGCTGAGCGGCGGCGGGCGGCTGTCGTCTGCGCCGTACACTCTCTGCATGCCGCAGCGGAACACCCCTGAGCGCCCCGGGCTGCTGGCCGAGCTGGCCGACACCTCGCGGCTCTACATGGCGTCGTACGCGCTGTTCAACCAGGCCGTCGCCGATCACCTGTCGCTCCATCCGACCGACGTCCAGTGCCTCAACCTGCTCAGCCTGGAGCCGGGCCCCGTCACCACCGGGCGCATCGCCGAACTCACCGGTCTCACCACCGGGTCGGCCACCCGGCTCGTCGACCGGCTGGAGCGTGCCGGTTACGTGTCGCGCCGCCGCGACACCGGGGACCGGCGGAAGGTGCTCGTCGCGACCGTGCCCGAGCGGATGGCGCGGTTCGGCGAGGTCTGGGACACGCTGCGCGCGCCCTGGGGTGCGATGTTCGACGCGTACGACGACGCCGAGATCGCGCTGCTCATCACACACATGCGGCGCACGATCGAACTCAGCGCGGCCCAGATCCAGCGCCTGCGCACCCCCGGCAGCCCCTAGCGCGCCTCAGTCAGCGAACGCGGCCGCGTGGTCCCTTGCCCAGGTCGTGAACGTGCGGGCGGGGTGGCCGGTCAGGTGCTGGACCGCGTCCGTGACCTCGCTGCGTACGCCGTCCTGTGCCGCCCAGTACTGCAGCAGGGCCTTGGCGACCGGCGGAGGCATGAAGGCGGAGGTGGCTTCCCGCCAGGCTTCCGGCGTGCGGGCGTTGACCGCGATCTCCCGGCCGGTGATCTCCGCCAGGACGGCGATCTGGTCGGCGAAGGTCAGCGACTCGGGGCCGGTCAGCAGGAACGCCCCGCCGCGATGGCGGGCCTCGGTCAGGGCCGCGAACGCCGCGTCGGCGATGTCCGCCTCGTGGATCGGGCTGGTGTACGCCCGCGGGTACGGCAGGTCCACGGCGCCCGTTGTCCGCACCGCACCCGCCCATTGGTACGCGTTGGTCGCGAAGGCGTCGGGGCGCAGGAAGGTCGCCTCGACCGGCGAGGCGGTCAGGGCGCGTTCGACGTCGAGATGGGCGACGGCGATCGGATTGTCGTCGGCGCGGGGGAGGACGACGGAGCTGGAGGAGAGCAGCACGATGTGCGTCACTCCCGCCGTCCGGGCCTGCCGGACGAACTCCCCGATATGTGCGGGCTCGGCGTAGAGGAAGACGGAGTCGACGCCGTCGAGTGCGGCGGCGAACGTGCCGGGATCCCCCAGATCGCACACCACCACCTCGACGCCCGGCGCGGGGCTCAGCCGTTCCGGGCGACGGGAGGCCGCGCGTACGTCATGGCCCGCGCCGTGCAGGAGGGGAACGAGGGCGGCGCCGACGCGGCCGCTGCTACCAGTGACGAGAATGGTCATGGTGTGCAGCGTAGCGCAGAAGCTGCGTCGCGCAGATAAATTCTACGGGACGAACCTGAAGTGCGTGGTGACGGGGCCGCCCTCGCCCACGACATGGAACGCGACGGCGGGCGGTGCCGTGCGGTTCGTGAACTCCGTGCCGCTCTCCCACGGCAGCCGCAGCGTCGAGACCACGCCCGGCGCCACCAGGAGCGGCCTTCCGGCGAACGTCGTGGCAGCGGGGGAGTGCGCGTGTCCGGTCAGCACCGCCGGTACGTTGCCGTGCGCCGCGAGGATCCCGGCCAGCCGGTCCGCCTCGGCCAGGCCCATGCCGTCGACCGCGTCGTGATGCATCAGGCCGGCGGGCGGGTGGTGGAAGGCGGGCAGGGCGGGGGTGTCCCCCAGTTCGTCCAGCGTGCTCGCCAGCCACTCCAGGGTCTCGTCGGCCAGCAGTCCTTCGTCCTCGCCCGGGATCGTCGAATCGCAGAGCAGCAGCGCGTGACCGGCCACGTGGTGCAGCCGGTTGACCGGTCGGCCCGCGGTCTCGGGAGTGGACTGCGGGGCGGGCTGCTCGCCGAGCAGGAAACCCCGGTAGTTGGCGCGGTCGTCGTGGTTTCCCGGACAGGGGAAGGCGGGTGCTTCGAGTTCGGCGAGGAACTTCGCCGCCTGCGCGTACTCGTCGGGTGCGCCGTGGTCAGCGATGTCTCCGGTGACGAGGACGGCGTCCGGCCGGCGGGTCAGGCCGTTCAGATACGCGATGACGCGCGCGGTGCGGTCGGTCGCCCGCTCCGTACCGTCCAGATGCAGATCGCTGATATGGGCGAGCAGCATGAAGCCCCCTCCATTGCGCTAATGGTAGATGGAGGCTATCCCATTAGTTAGGAGGCGGTGAGGTCGAGGCGCCAGTTGTTGCAGCGCATCGGGTGGCCCACCGGGTACTCGAAGTCCACCTCTCCCCGGAGCGTGAAACCCGCCTTGCGGCACACCGCGTTCGACGGGGCGTTGTCGACGGACGGGAACGCGTGCAGGAAGCGGTGCTTGCCGGCCGTGCGGGCCTCGTGCACCACGGCCGTCGTCGCTGCCGGGGCGATGCCTCGGCCGTGGTACGCCGTGAGGACGCCCCAGCCCGACTCGTACACCGCCTCGCCGTTCCAGGTCTGCTCCCAGAAGCCGACCGTGCCGACCGGCTGCTCCGCTTCGCCGTCCCCGGGGAGCAGCACGACGCGGAACATCCTGCCCTTGCCCGTACGGTCGGCGCTCAGCTCCACGTACCGCCGGTGCCGCTTCAGCACCTGCTCGTCCGTCTCGGGGCCGCCGAGATGCTCCATCAGCTCAGGAGCGTTCATCCCGCGCAGCAGGTCGAGATCGCCCTCGGACCATGGATCAAGCCGTACTCGCGGTGCTTTGATCTCCATGTCACGGAACTCTAGGTGGGGGGTCTGACATATGAGCCGGACCGGCGTCTGGACCGTCGGGGTTGTGCCGGACGGTGAAGTCGCCGCCCTGCCGCTGCGGTTCTCCGGGGCCGAAGGCGCCTGGAGCGTGCCGCCCGGGTACGCCGACGATCTGCGGTGGTGGCTCGAAGGCGGTGACCGCGAACCGTACTTCACGCCGGGTCCGACCGCGGCGGCCCGCCGGTTCGACGCGTTCGCGCGCAGCGGCGGGCCCACCGCTCCGGCGGTCGCCGCCATGAAGGAAGCCGGTCTGGAGCTGCTGCGGGACGCGGGTACCGGGGTGGGTCCTGACGCGCGCTTCGTCGTCTCCGTCCCCGACGGGGATCCCGCCACCGCGCTCTACCACGGCCTCGGCGCCGAGGCCGCCGCCCAACTGCCCGGTTCCTTCGGGGACTTCCTGCTGCGGGCCGACGAAGTGCGTGGCGTGCTGCCGCACGCGGAAGCCGTCCTCGCCGTCACGGGGCCACGGCGTACCGAAGTGCTCGCCAGGATCGACGCCTGGCTGTCGGCCATGTCGGCGGCGCCCGCCGGCTTCGA
>NZ_JTIY01000001.1:1693573-1696386 GCF_000818175.1 Streptomyces sp. AcH 505 | reverse complement strand
CTTCGACTCCGCCGAGCTGCTGGCGGGTCCGCTGCGCGTCCTGCGCCACGCGGCGGCGACCGGGGCGGGCGCCCTCGGAGTCACCGGCGGCGCCGGCGGTCAGCGCGCGTAGGCCGTCGGGGGCACCCCGACCGTCGCCGTGAAGTCCCGTACGAGATGGGCCTGGTCGCTGTAGCCGAGTTCGGCCGCCAGCTCGGCCCAGTCCACCTCGGCGCCCTCGCTCGACTCGGCCCGCTCCAGCGCCTCATGGATGCGGTAGCGCAGGATGACCCACTTGGGGCCCACCCCCACGTACGTCGCGAACAGCCGTTGCAGCGAGCGCGCCGAGATCCCCTCCGTCTCCGCGAGCGACGCCACCCGGCGCACCGTGCGGTCGGTCCTGATCCGGTCGGCCAGCCGCATCGCCAGCGCGACCTGCGGGTCGGGCTCGGCCGGCCCGCCGGGCTCGCCGAGATCCGCGACGCCCAGCAGATACGTGTCGAGCGCCGCCACCGCCGCGTCGTCGGCCCCCGTACCCGCACCCGGACCCGTACCCGCGCCCGGACCCGCCGGGGCCAGGATCGTCGCGATCTCCGCCTCCGTCGTCGGCAGCGCCTCCGCCACCGGCAGCCGCTGCCCCGTCCACCGCGACACCGGCCACTGCGGCGCGAACGGCCGGAAACCGCCCGGCCTGAACTGCACCCCGCGCACCAGGCCGCGCCCCTCCAGCTTCTGCGTGAACAGTTCGAGGCCGATGCCGGCGACCTCCCCGAACGGCTCCTGCTCCGCGAAGTGCTGGAAGACCACGTTCACCGACGGATGCGGGACGAGATGGGAGACGTACGGCCGGGTCAGATCCCAGTCGATCAGCCAGTAGTGCTCCAGGTACGGCCGCAGCGCTGCGGCGGGCTCGCGGCGGCGGAACCGCACCTGCGCGAAGAGCTCCGGGGCGTCGATGATGCCCCGGGTGTCACGCCGTGGACCAGCCATGGAACCGATCCTATGTCGCGTTTCTTCAATACGCCGGGGCTGCCGGATTCCTAGGCTCGTGCCCATGACCGAGAAGATCAGCGAGCTGCTGCGCTCGGCGGCCGGCCGGACCGTCCCCGTCGTCCGCCGCATCACCGATGACCAGCTCACGGCGCCCACCCCGTGCGGTGAGTACGACGTCCGCGCGCTCGCCGCGCACCTCCTCCAGGTCGTGGTCGGCTTCCAGGCGCTCGCCGCCAAGGAGCAGGCCGATCTCAGCTCGCCACCGCCGCCGCTGACGGGGGACTGGCGCGAGCGGTTCGCCGAGGAGACGGACCGGCTCGTGCGGGCCTGGGAGGAGCCCGGCGCCGAGGAGGGCGTCTCGCAGGGGATGGGGCTGCCGTCGCGCACGATCGGCGCCATGGGGCTGGGCGACCTGATGGTCCACGGGTGGGACCTGGCCCGCGCGACGGGACAGCCGTACGAGCTGGATCCGGCGCTCGTGGACGTACTCTGCGCCGAGTACGCGGCGCTGGCACCGACCGCCCGCAGGATGGGGGTCTTCGGGGAAGAGGTGCCGGTGCCGGCCGGCGCGGGCCCGTTCGCCGCGCTGCTCGGACTGACGGGCCGCGACCCGGCCTGGGCGGGCCGGTAGGCGGAGCACGGCCTCCGCCGTCCGTCGGGGGGTTCCTTCCGCCTGCGCCCCGGTCCGGGTCATGATGGTGACGTATCTCGCTACGTAAGCAGAGGACCGGGGATGACTGAGCGCAAGCCACCGGGTGTGAGCTTCGAGAGCTGGGCGGACCGGCAGATCAGGGAGGCCGAGGAGCGCGGCGCCTTCGCCGACCTGCCGGGTCTCGGCAAGCCGCTGGCCTCGGCGAACGCGCCGTACGACGAGCTGTGGTGGGTCAAGGACAAGATGCGGCGGGAGAACCTGTCCTACCTCCCGCCCACGCTCATGCTGCGCAAGGAGGCGGAGGACGCCCTCGTCGGCGCGCGGGCGGCCCGCTCGGAGCGGCAGGTCAGACAGATCCTGGCGGAGATCAACGAGAAGATCGCCGCGTGCCTGGCGAAACCGCCGCCGGGGCCCGTGCTGGGCATCAGGCCGTACGACGTCGAAGAGGTCGTACGGGACTGGCGGGAGCGCCGAGCCTCGTAACGCGCGCTCTCCAACGCGCCCCCGCCCCGCGCCCGCCGACTGAATCCACGTTCAGCGGGCACACGTTCGCATGCACGCCACCGCGCGTTGCGGGTGCGGCGAAGAGGGAGCGGACATGGAGATTTCCGGCATCATCGCAGCCGTCATCATCGGCATCATCATCGGTGTTCTGGGACGGCTGGTCGTACCGGGTCGTCAGCACATCGGGGTGATCTGGACGATCATCATCGGCATCGTCGCGGCGCTGATCGGCTCCGCCATCGCGAGCGGTATCGGCGTCGCCGACACGGACGGACCCGACTGGATCGAGTGGATCATCCAGATCGTCCTGGCGGCGGTGGGTGTGGCCGCTCTGGACCGTGCGAAGTCCCCGAGCCGCCGCCGCTGACCAGCGGCAGCGCGGCGTCACCCATCAGTCAACAGTCAGTCAGAGGACAGAGAACGGCCGCTGAGCAGGTTCCAGCGGCCGTTCCGTCCGCTCAGCTCCGTCGCGGTCAGCGGCCGTACGTCGATCCGCCAGAACGCCGACGCGGGTGCGCCGACGGCGAGGGCGACCGCCGCGCGTACGACGTCCGGCTCGGCCACGACGACGACCCGGCCGCCCTCCGGTGCCAGGTCCCGCAGCCACGCGCCGACCCGCTCGTGCAGTGCCGCCAGCGACTCCCCGCCGTGCGGCGCCGCCGCCGGGTCGGCCAGCCACGCGGCC
>NZ_JTIY01000001.1:1677865-1693524 GCF_000818175.1 Streptomyces sp. AcH 505 | reverse complement strand
GACTCCGGTTCGGCGGCGGCGACTTCGTCCAGGGTGCTGCCCTGCCACCGGCCCGTCGCGCACGGCGCGAGCGCGGGCAGGGGCGTCGCATCCAGGCCGAGCGCCTCGGCCGTACGGACACAGCGCGGCGACGGGGACGCGTAGACCTCGGCGCGGCCCGCGGGGAAGGGGCCGGCAGCCGCCACGGCCGCCGCGTCGAACCCGGCGTCGTCCGTGCTGAAGCGCGCCTCGCGCAGCGCCGTCGTCATGGCGGGGGAGACCAGCGTCAGCCGAGTGGTCATCCGCCGTCCCCCGCCCTCCGCCGCCGTCAGTTGCTGACGCCGACCGCGTGGCCGACCGTCTCCGGAACCGTAACGAAGTCCAGCATGGCCCGTGCGACATCCGCGCGGCTGATCGACGAACCGGCGGGGCCCGCCTCGACGGCGTGCCGGTACGTGCCCTTCCCCGCCGCGTTCGTCAGCCGGGGCGGCCGGACCGACGTCCAGTCGAGTCCGCTGTCCCGCAGGATCCGCTCCATCGTCTCAAGGTCGGTGTAAAGCTCCCTGAGCGCTGCCCACATGACCGGCACGACGAGCTTGTGCGTGACCCACGGCTGCCCGGCTCCCGTACGGTTCAGCGGCGCCGCGCTGACCACCACCAGACGGCGGGCGCCGGTCGCGCGCATCGCGTCGACCACGGCGCGCGCCGAGGCCGAGGCGGGCTTGAGCGGGTCCGTGCGGCCCGCCTGGCCCATCCCGGACAGCACGGCCTCGGCCCCGTCGACCACGCCCCGCAGGGACGCGGCGTCGAGCGCGTCGGCCCGTACGACGTCGAGGTTCGCGTGCTCGACGCCGAGCCGTGCGGGATCCCGTACGGCGGCCGTCACCTTGTGTCCGTCCGCCAGCGCGTGCGTGACGATCTGCCGCCCGACACCGCCGGTGGCTCCCAGGACCGTGAGCTTCATGGCGTTGCCCTTCTCGGGGGACGTGGGTGAGTGAATACTTACTCCCTCCAGTGTGAGTGAATACTCACCCACCTGTCAAAGCTAGACTCCGTCCCATGGCCGCTGACACCTCTCCGCCCGCCCTGACCGGGGGCGCCCTCACCCGCTCGCGCATCCTCGACGCCGCGGCCCGGCTGATGACCAGCGTGGGGCTGACGCGGATGACGACGAAGGAGATCGCCCGCGAGGCCGGCTGCTCGGAGGCCACGCTCTACAAGCACTTCAGCGACAAGGAAGAGATCTTCGTCCGCGTCCTGCACGAGCGCGCCCCGCGTTTTCCCGAAGCGCTCGCGGGACTGCCGTCCCGCGTCGGCCTGGGCGAGGTGGCGGACCACCTGGAGGAGGTGGTGCGGATGGGCGTGCCCTTCTACCGCAAGACGTTCCCGATGGGTGCCTCCCTCTTCGCCAGCCCCGGTCTGCTGGCGGCCCACCGCAAGCGGATCGCCGAGGAGAACTCGGGCCCGCACGCCGCCTCCCGGTCGCTCGCCGGGTATCTGGCGGCGGAACAGGCCCTGTCCCGGATCGCCCAGGACGTCGACCCGGACGCGGCGGCGATGCTCCTCGTCGGCGCCTGCTTCCACCGCGCCTTCCTTGAGCTGTTCTACGCACCGGACCCGCCGCCGGGCGTGCTGCTCCCGGCGGGCGAGGAGGAGTTCGCGAAGGAGACGGTCCGGGCGCTGCTGGCGGGCATCGCGCCACCCGACAGGCCCTCACCCCGCTCACGTTAGAGTTCGCAGGTGAGCCGCCCACCGACCACCGCCGATGCCCACGCCGACCCCGATGCCGACGCCGTGACCGTCGTCGGGATCGGCGCCGACGGCTGGCACGGACTGTCCGGCCCGGCGCGGGCGGCGTTGCGCGGCGCGGACGTACTGATCGGCGGACCACGTCAGCTCGACCTGCTCCCCGGGGAGTGCGCGGGCGAACGGGTCCCGTGGCCCTCGCCGCTGCGGCCCGCGGTGCCCGGCCTGCTCGCGGCCCACGCGGGGCGCGCCGTCTGCGTCCTGGCCAGCGGCGACCCGATGTTCTACGGCATCGGCCGCGCGCTGACCGAGACCGTCGGCGCCGCCGCGCTGCGGATCCTGCCGCACCCGTCGTCGGTGTCGTACGCCTGCGCCCGGCTCGGCTGGCCGGTGGAGGACACCGACGTCGTCACCCTGGTCGGCCGCCCCGCCGACCGGCTCACCGCCGCGCTGCACGACGGGCGCCGGGTCCTGGTGCTGAGCGCCGGCGCGGCGACGCCCGCCGAGGTGGCGGCGCTGCTGCGGGAGCGCGGTTACGGGCCGAGCCGGCTGCGGGTGCTCGAACAGCTCGGCGGGGCGGACGAGCGGTGCGTCGAGGGAACCGCCGCCAACTGGTCGGCGGCCGAAGGCGATCCGCTGAACGTCGTCGCCGTGGAGTGCCGCCGCGACCCGGCCGCGCTGCGGCTCGGCGCTGTGCCGGGGCTGCCGGACTCCGCGTACGAACACGACGGCCAGCTCACCAAGCGCCATGTGCGCGCGGCGACGCTGGCCGCGCTGGCGCCCGCGCCCGGCGAGTCGCTGTGGGACGTGGGCGGCGGCTCGGGGTCGATCGCCGTCGAGTGGATGCGTACGCACCCGTCCTGCCGCGCGGTCTCGGTGGAGCGCGATCCGGCGCGCGCGGAGCGCATCGGCCGCAACGCGCGGGCGCTCGGGGTGCCGGACCTGCGGGTCGTCACCGGAGCCGCGCCCGAGGCGCTGGCCGAACTGCCCGCGCCGGACGCGGTGTTCATCGGCGGCGGACTGACCGCACCGGGGATGCTGGAGAGCTGCTGGGAGGCTCTGCCGGTCGGCGGCCGGCTGGTCGCCAACACCGTGACGCTGGAGTCCGAGGCGCTGCTCGCCGACTGGTACCGGCGCCACGGCGGGGAGTTGACCCGGCTCGCCGTCGCCCACGCCGTGCCGGTGGGCGGCTTCACCGGGTGGCGGCAGGCGATGCCGGTCACCCAGTGGGCGGTCACGAAATCCGCGGCCACGAAATCCGCGAGCGACACGGCCCCAGGAGGCCAACGATGACGGTGTACTTCATCGGCGCGGGCCCCGGCGCCGCCGACCTGATCACGGTGCGCGGCGCCCGCAGGCTCGCCGCCTGCGAGGTGTGTCTGTACGCGGGCAGCCTCGTCCCGCGCGAACTGCTCGCCGAATGCCCGCCGGACGCACGGCTGGTCGACACCGCGCGGATGGATCTGGACGGTATTACGGCCGAGTTGGTCCGCGCCCACGAGAACGGCCAGGACGTGGCCCGGCTGCACTCAGGCGACCCGTCGGTCTTCAGCGCGGTCGCCGAGCAGATGCGACGGCTCGACGCGCTCGGCGTCCCGTACGAAGTCGTTCCCGGCGTACCGGCGTTCGCGGCGGCGGCTGCCGCGCTGAAGCGGGAGCTGACCGTGCCGACCGTCGGCCAGACGGTCATCCTCACCCGCGTCGCCCAGCAGGCCACCCCGATGCCGCCCGGCGAAGACCTCGCCACGCTCGGCCGCAGCGGCGCCCTGCTGGTCCTGCACCTCGCGGCCCGCTACACCGACCGCGTGGTGGCCGAACTCCTCCCGCACTACGGCCCCGACTGCCCGGCGGCGGTGGTGGCGATGGCCAGCCGCCCGGACGAACTGATCCTGCGCGGCACCCTGGCCGACATCGCCGGCCAGGTGAAGGCGGCGGGCGTGGTCCGCACGGCGGTGATCCTGGTCGGCCGCACCCTGGCGGCCACCCAGTTCCGCGACAGCCACCTGTACTCGGCGGAACGCGACCGCGACCACGACAGCGGCGAAGCCTGAGCCGTGCGGATCAGCTGACCGGAACGGCCGGGGCGTCGAGCAGCGAGCGGTCGCCGTCGAAGCCGTGGCTCAGCGCCGCCGCGACGTCCTCGTGCGGGGTGCCCATCCGGACCGCGCTGACCTGGTCCAGCAGCCGGTAGTGCTCGTCGCCGAGTTCGAGCTGGAGCGACGCGAGATATTCCGCCAGGTGCGTCAGTGAGCGGGGGCCGACGATCGGGACCAGGGCGGTGTGCGCCTGCGCGCCCCGGCGGCGGAGCCAGGCCAGCGAGACCTGGACGGGGCTGGTGCCGAGCTCGTCGGCGACCGCCAGTACGGCATCGACGGTGGCGCGCTGCGCGGCGCCCTCGACCGCGTCGCCGCGCGCGGACAGCCGGCCCTGTCCGCCCTGCCGGTACTTGCCGGTGAGCAGCCCTCCGGCCAGCGGCGAGTAGAGGAACGCGCCCAGGCCGTGGGCCTGCACCATCGGGAGCAGTTCCCGCTCGGCCGACCGCTCGGCCAGGCTGTATTCGGTCTGGATGCCGACCAGCGGGGCCAGGCCGCGCAGGTCCGCACGGGCCGCGGCGCCGGCCACCCGCCAGGCCGGGAAGTTGGAGAGTCCGCCGTGGAGGATCTTGCCGGAGCGGATCAGGTCGTCGAAGCCGGCCAGGATCTCCTCGACCGGGGTGGTGCCGTCGGGGAAATGCGGCATGAAGACGTCCACGTGGTCGGTGTTCAGGCGGCGCAGACTCGCCTCCAGGGAGCGGACCATGATCTTGCGGCTGTTTCCGGTGGTGCCGGGGCGGGGCTTGTTTTGCCGGGTCCCGCTGTACTTGGTGAGCACCACGAAGTCGTCCCGCCGGCGGCCGAGCAGCTCGCCGAGCACGGTTTCGGCCGCTCCGTCCTGGTAGAGGTTGGAGGTGTCGAACGTGGTGCCGCCCGCGGCGACGAAGGCCTCGAAGATCTGCCGCGAGGCCTCGGGTCCCGCACTGGTGGCCGAGGTGCCGAAGTTCGCGGTCCCCAGCGCGTACTCCGACACCCGTAGCCCGGTCAGTCGGCCGAACGTCTGATAGCGCATGACAACTCCTGAAAATTGGTGGTGCGATAAGCTCCACCACCGTACCAAGAAAAACGAGGGGTCACTCTTTTTATGCCCAAGGTCAGTCAGGCGCACCTCGACGCCCGCCGTCAGCAGATCGTGGACGCCGCCCGCGCCCGGTTCGCCAGTCATGGCTTCGCCCGCACGTCCATGGCCGACATCGTCACCGAGTCCGGACTCTCCAACGGGGCCATCTACCGGTACTTCAAGAGCAAGGACGAGATCGTCGTCGCCGTCTGCGAGGAGGGGACCGAAGCCCTGCCGGAAGCGCTCACCGCCGAGGCCGTCGCGGGCTTCCTCGCTTTCGTACGGGCCCGCGCGCGCGAGAGCGACCACGCGCGGCTGGTCGCCCAGATCTACGCCGAAGCCGCGGTGTCGCCGCCGCTGGCGGCCGTCGTCCAGCGACAGCTCGCCGCCATGCGGGACGCGGTCGCCGGGCTGGTGCCCGAAAGCCGCCGGCCGCAGGCCGCGCAGATCGCCGAAGGGTTCGTCGCGCTCTGCATGAGCTACAGCCAGCAGCTCGCCATCCGCGGTGACCTGGACCCCGCGCCCTTCACCGCGGCACTGATGTCGGTCATCGACGGATAGCGGGGGACAAGCCGGGGGCCGGAGGTTACGGGGCCAGCCGGGCGACCGCGCCCGTTTCGAGGGCGGCCCAGAGCGCGCCGGCAAGTCCTCGGCAGACGCGTCGGGCGGTGACCCACGCACCCTGTCTGCCGGAGGACGGCTCGTGCAATCGCTTTTTCCGGGTGGGACGCGTTCGCGGCTCAGGTGGGGAGCTGCGTGCCCGACTGCTCGCGCACCATGTAGTCCGCGTACCAGTCGGGCCAGTTGATGTCCTCCTCGCCCGTCCGCTTCTCGTGCTCGCCGTGGGCCGCCGCCGCGCGGCGCAGCGCGCTCGCCAGGTCCGGGGTCGAGGTGAACGTCGTCCCCGCGGAGTCGACACGGCCCGGCAGCCGGGAGGTGATCTCCTGGAGCAGCCAGGTGTTGCCGTCGGGGTCCGCGAAGGTGGCGAGGGACGAGTAGCTGTTGTGCCCGGGGTCGGGGCCCGCCTCCGGGCCTGCGACCGGGCCGTTCTCACCGAGGTGGAAGATCTCGCCCACGTTCACACCGGCGGCCAGCAGGTCGTCGCGCGTCGCCGCGAGGTCCGAGACGATCAAGTACAGCCGCTGGGCCGACCCGGGCGCGCCTGTCGTCAGGCCCTCACCGAACTGGACCGAGCACCACGAGCCGGGCGGCGTCAACTGGACGACCCACGGAGGAGTTTCGTCCAGCCGCCAGCCGAGCTTCTGGTAGAACTCCCGCGCCCGGTCGACGTCCGAGACGGGCAGGGTGACCACTTCAAGTTTCATGTCAGCACGCATCGTGACCTCCTCACGTCGTACCCGCCGCCGCGATGGCGGCCCGTACCTGCTGGGCGAACCCGGCCACGGTGAAATCGGGGGCCACGCCCTCGATGAAGACCAAGTCGCTGATGGCGCTGTTGATCCGCAGGTGCCGGATCGCCCGGTACTCCGGCGAGTCGTACCACTCGCGGGCGGCGTCCATGGTCGGGAACTCCATCAGTACGGCGGAGTCCGGCCAGGCGCCTTCGACGACCTCCACAGGGCCTTGAGCCAGCCACCGGCCGCCGAACGGCTTTGCGGTGCCTTCCACTTGCTCCAGATACGACAGTCCCTCCTCGGTGGGAACACCGCCGGGGATACGCAAATGGTTGATCAGGTACGCCGTCATGGGACTCCGTCCCTTGCGCGTATGGCAGGGTTTAGCACGTTTTGACCAGCGTACTGCGGGCGGCGGCCGCTTGCCGGTCGGGGGCAGGCGGGCGGGGAATTCGTCACGTGGCACGACGCCGGCACTGCTCATTCGTGTGAGTAATGCGGCCCGGCAGTTTCGGTCCTCGGTAAGGGCGTTGCGGTCGCGTGGAGTTCGGCAAGGAACGCCTCACGGTCGTGATGGGCCGCTATGAAAAGGCGAATCGTGGAGCTGCGGACGAGTTTCTGTTTCGGCGTGCGCCGGCGCATCCGAAAATGTGCTCGGATGCGCCGCCCCAGCCACCTCACGCACCGGGGCCGGCGTCCTCGGAGGTCTTGCGGTCGGGGCACTTCGGGTGGCCGCACTCGCACGGTGGCCAGTCCAGCGCCGACTTGGGCGCAAGCTCCGCCCCCTCGTCCTCGACCCAGGCACCAGGGGCTTTGCGGACGACGAGGATGCCGTCCTGACCGAACTCCTCCGTCATTTCCGACAGCATCCTGCGGGCCTCGCTCGGGCCGTGAACAATGCTGGATTCGGGGGTCATTGATTCCGCCATGGGTCGGGTACCTTTCACCGGGTCACGTGCTCTTCACGCTTTTCTCTCTCCACCATCGGCCCAACCGCGTACCGTGAGAAGCGTTTTGAGTCCCGAGCCCATCCATGGGAGCTTTGGAGGCAGTGTTATGGCCCGCCCTTCGCGCGAATTAACCCCCGACCTGTCAGCCCGACACTTGTTCGGTGCGAAGATGCGGGTCTTCAGGGAACGGCACGGAATGACGCTGGAGTCGTTGGCGTCCGTCGTGCACATGAGTAAGAGCCATCTGTCGCGCATCGAGATCGCCGACTACGTGCCACCGCCGGGGCTGGCGGCCCAGTTGGACGCCTGCTTCGGGACGGACGGGATCTTCCAGGAGCTGTACGCGCTGGCTCGGAAGGAGATCCATCCGGACAGGTACCGGCGCCGAATGGAGCTTGAGGCTCGGGCTCGGACCATTGACCAGTACGCCGGGCAGATCGTTCCTGGGCTGGTGCAGACGGAGGATTACGCGCGGCAGATCTTCCAGGAGACGCATCCACAGGCCGCCCAGGACCGGATCGAGGAGCTTGTCACCGCACGAATGAGCCGTCAGTTGCTGCTCAACGGTTCTCCGGCGCTGGATCTGTTCATGATCCTTGACGAGGCTGTAATCCGGCGGCCTGTCGGGGGCCCGGATGCGATGCGAGCGCAGCTCGCCCGTCTGATAGATCTCTCGGACGGGCCTAACACCACCGTGCAGGTGCTCCCGTTTTCCCATGGCGCGCATGCGCTTATGGGGGGCTCGTTGACGCTGATGACCCTGGACGAAAAGCAGGTTGTCGCCTATGAAGAGAGCTTCGCGAGTGGCACGCTCCTCGAAGACCCGGAAAGCGTCAGGACCCGAGCACGGGCCTACCATCTGATGAGGGCTTACGCCCTGCCGCCCCGCGACTCGGCGGCACTCATCCGATCGGTCATGGAGGCACTACCCACATGAGCACCACCCTGGACCCTTCTCTGGCGGAGTGGGTCAAGTCCACCTACAGCAACGGTGACGGCGGCGACTGTGTGGAGTGGGCGCCGAAGATCGCCGCGTCCGGTGTCGTACCCGTACGGGACAGTAAGGTCCCCGCAGGTCCGGTCCTCTTCGTCAACGCCGACGGTTGGGCCGCGTTCGTCCACGCTCTGAACGACGAGGGTTTTCCCATAGCCTGAGCCACAACAACGGACGGCCGGAACCTGCCTGGTGCAGGGTCCGGCCGTCCGTTCTTATGGGCTGCATGTGGATCAAATCCAGTTACAGCAACGGCGGTGGCGGCGACTGCCTTGAGTGGGACCCGGCTTCCGCCGCCGCGTCCGGCGTCGTCCCCGTACGCGACAGCAAGAGCCCTGCCGGGCCCGTCCTTCGCCTCAAGGCCGCGAGCTGGTCCGCGTTCGTTCAAGGGGTGAACGACTTGGCCCGGCCTTGAACATTCCGCTGCCCCACGTATGGCCACGGCCTGTTGGGATGGCATCAACTCCCTTAGGAACGGGGGAGGTTGCCATTCCGCATGCTTGACCACATGTGAAGGATGTAGCTGACACCATGCGCATCAACAGAACGGCCGCAGTCGCCGTAGCGGCGATCGGACTTGTCGGAACGGGGCTGGCCATGGCGCCCGTCGCGTCCGCCGCACCGAGCAAACCCGCCGCAGCAGCCAAGCCCGCCGTCGTGCCGCCCGGTCACGACTGCACCGCCGGCTGGGTCTGCCTCTACTACAACTCCTCGGCGTACGGCTGGGGGGCCGTCTTCGCCACCGCCGCGCCCATTTCGAACTACCAGAACTGGCAGTTCTACGCAGGCAAGAACGGCAGCGCGGGCGCGGGCCTGAGCGTCAAGAACCACGCCGCTGCCGTGGACAGTTGGGGCAACTCGACGTTCCGCATCTACTACAACAGCGGCTACAACTGCTCCGTGGCCTGCCAGGACATCCCCGCGCAGGGAAGCGCGGATCTGAACTCCTCGCTCAAGAACAACAACGCGTCCGGCAAGTTCCTGTGATGCGCGGGCCGGGGAGGGCAGCCGCCCTCCCCGGCTCCGTTCCTCCGTTCACCTCAAGGAACCGGGACTCATGACCGTGCGTCGCCTGGCCGCCCTGTTCGCCCTCGGGTGTGCCGTCCTCCTGCTGCCGGGGTGCTCCTCCTCGTCCCCTTCGGCGTCGCCCTCGTCCTCGGCCTCCACGGGCGCCTCACCGCAGGCGCTGGACGACCTGTCGGGCGTCCCGGTGCTGACCGACGCCAACCACCGGGCCATGCCGCTGGATCCGTACCTGCTCAACCCGAAGCAGTCCCGGACGATCAGCCAGGCCTCCGCGGCCCTGGTCTCCCGGTGTATGCGACGGCTGCGCTTCGACTACGCCCAGCCTGCGCAGAGCGGCGATACCACCGGCATCGGCGCCGACGCGCCCACCACCCGCATGGACGGCTATTTCGGGTTCCAGACCATGGCCCATGCGAAGACCTTCGGCTATCACTCCGAGGGCGCGTCTCCGCAGGCCGGAGCCCAGGCCGGAGCGGCGGCCGGAGGTCAGGCCCCCGCGCTGACGGCCGGCGAGAACACCGCCCTGACCGGTACGGCCGACCCGAAGCGTAAGAACGGCCCCGGCGGCATGACGCTCAACGGCCGCACCGTCCCGGATCACGGCTGCGTCGGTGAGGCGAACCGGATCCTGACCGGCAGCGTCACGGGCAGCGCGGGCAACCCCGACTTCGTCGTGTCACTCAAGTTCGACACGCTGGCCAAGGGGCAGCAGGACCCCCGGACCCGCGCGGTGTTCGCCTCCTGGGCGGACTGCATGCAGCGCAAGGGCCACCCGTACGCCGACCCGCTCGCGGCCTCGGGCGACGCCCGCTGGTCCTCGGGACCTGCCCCGACCGCCGAGGAACTGCGGGTAGCGGTGGCCGATCAGGAGTGCCGTCACGACACCAACGTCGTCGGCGTGTGGTTCACGGCCGATTTCGGCTACCAGCAGGCGGCCGTGAAGCAGTACGGCGCGCGCCTGGACGGCGTACGCCGGGCGATGACGGACCATCTCGCTGCGGCGCGGAAGGCGCTCACTGGTTCGTAGCAGGGCCTAGGCGGGGTCGCTGCGGCCGACCACCGCGCCCGCTCGGTCGATGCAGATGACGTCGACCGTCACCGGCGCCCCGCGCAGGACCCGTAGCGCTTCCTCGCGGGCCTTCAGCGCGACCGCGTCACCCAGGGGGACCCCTGCCGACTGGCAGAGGCGCAGCGCGGCCAGGCCGGTGTTGGCTTCCGCCACCTGCGCCGCCAGCTCGGCCGAGGCGCCCGCCGCCACCGCCAGCTCCGAGAGGAAGGCTTTGTCGACCTGGGAGCGGGCCGAGTGCAGGTCCAGATGGCCAGCCGCCAGCTTGGAGAGCTTGGCGAAGCCGCCGCAGATCGTCAGCCGGTCGACCGGATGGCGGCGGATGTACTTGAGCACCGCGCCCGCGAAGTCGCCCATGTCGAGCAGCGCCAGCTCCGGGAGGTCGTAGGCCGCGCGGACCGTCTTCTCCGACGTGGAGCCCGTACAGCCCGCGACATGCGTCAGGCCCGCCGCGCGCGCCACGTCCACGCCACGGCGGATCGAGTCGATCCAGGCCGAGCAGGAGTACGGGACGACGATGCCCGTGGTGCCGAGGATCGACAGGCCGCCGAGGATGCCCAGCCGCGGGTTCCACGTGGAGCGGGCGATCTCCTCGCCGTCGTCCACGGAGACCGTCACCTCCACGTCACCCGTCCCGCCGTGCCGGGCCGCCACCTGCGCGATGTGTTCGCGGATGAGGCGGCGCGGTACGGGGTTGATGGCCGGTTCGCCGACGTCCAGCGGCAGACCGGGCAGGGTGACCGTCCCGACGCCGGGGCCCGCGCGGAAGACGACGCCCGCGCCGGGGCGCAGCTCCCGTACCGTCGCGCGGATCAGCGCGCCGTGCGTGACGTCCGGGTCGTCGCCCGCGTCCTTGATCACCCCGGCGGTCGCCTGCCCGGCGGTGCGCTCCTCCGTCGCGAGGGCGAAGGACGGGGTGTGGCCCTTGGGCAGGGTGATGCTGACCGGGTCCGGGAAATCGCCGGTCAGGAGGGCGGTGTACGCGGCGGTCGCCGCCGCCGTCGCGCACGCGCCGGTGGTCCAGCCGGCCCGCAGTCCGGTGTGTTCGAGTTGGGCCGCGCGCCCACCCCTGGCAGGCTCAGTCATGGCACGACCCGTGCGGGCCGCGGGCGAAGGGGGAACACGTGAAGGGATTGCCGGTGCTCCATGTGTTGATCCTCGGCGGTACGACCGAGGCGCGCGCCCTCGCCGGGCTCCTGCACGGGCGGCCGGAGCTGCGCGTCACGACGTCGCTGGCCGGCCGGGTCGCCCGGCCCGTACCGCCGCCGGGCGAGGTGCGGATCGGCGGGTTCGGCGGCGTGACAGGGCTCGCCGACTGGCTGCGTGAGCACCGTGTGGACGCGCTCATCGACGCCACCCATCCTTTCGCCGAGATCATCAGCTTCAACGCGGCCCGTGCGGCCACCGCTGACCATGTTCCCCTGCTGGCCCTGCGCCGGCCGTCCTGGGTCCCGGCCGAGGGCGACGACTGGCACCCGGTCGGCTCATTGGACGAGGCGGCGCAAGCGCTGCCCGGCCTCGGGGCGCGGCGGGTCTTTCTCACGACCGGCCGAACGGGGCTGGCCGCGTTCGCCGGCCTGGAGGACGTGTGGTTCCTCGCCCGGTCCGTGGACCCGCCCGAGCCGCCGCACCCGGCCCGTATGAAGCCGCTGCTCGACCGGGGGCCCTTCACGCTCGACGGGGAGCGGAAGCTGCTGCGGCGGCACAAGATCGACGTCGTGGTGACGAAGGACAGCGGCGGCGCCGCCACGGCCCCGAAGCTCGCCGCCGCCCGGGAGGCCGGGCTGCCGGTCGTCGTCGTACGGCGGCCCGCCATGCCGGCGGGGGTGGCGGTGGTGTCGACGGCGGACGAGGCGGCGGCGTGGCTGGAGCAGCTGTCGGTGCGGCTGGGGGAGTGACGGACGGGATCTACCGCTCCGGGTAGCGGCGTGGCGTCCACACGACCTGGTCGCCGTCGCCTCCGTTGCCGTCGCCGCGTCGTACCGTCACCGTCTGGGACGAGCCCACCAGCAGGATCGTCCGCATGTCGACCTGTGCCGGATCGAGGTCGGCGAGCCGGACGATCCGTACCCGCTCCTCCGGACCGCCCACGTCGCGGGCCAGCACCACCGGGGTGTCGGGGGCGCGGTGTTCGAGCAGCAGCTCGCGTGCCTTGCCGACCTGCCAGGTGCGGCTGCGGGAGCCCGGGTTGTAGAGGGCGAGGACGAGATCGGCTGCCGCTGCCGCGTGCAGCCGCTCCGCGATGACCTCCCACGGCTTGAGCCGGTCGGAGAGCGAGATGACCGCGTAGTCGTGGCCCAGCGGGGCGCCCACCCGGGAGGCGGCGGCGTTGGCCGCCGTCAGGCCCGGCAGGATCCGTACGGGCACGTCGCGGTACGGGTCGGTCGAGGCGACCTCCAGGACCGCCGTGGCCATGGCGAAGACGCCCGGGTCGCCCGAGGAGACGACCGCCACGCGCCGGCCGCGCTTCGCGAGGTCCAGGGCGAACTCGGCGCGCTCCGACTCGACCTTGTTGTCGGACGGGTGGCGCCGCTGGCCCGCCCGTACCGGCACGCGGTCGAGATACGTCGTGTAGCCGACCAGATCCTCGGCCGCCGCCAGCTCGCCGCGCGCCTCGGGCGTCAGCCACATCGGGCCTGCGGGGCCGGTGCCGATGACGACGACCTCGCCGCGCTCGCGGTTTTGTCTTGGTGCCGCGTCGACCCGGCTGGGCAGGACGGCGACGGCGAAGTACGGCACGGAGTCCGGGTCGGCGTCGGCGAGGGGCAGGGTGCGTTCGCCGCTCATCGTGGCGCGCTCGACGTACTGGGCGTCGGGGAGCCGGCCCGCGCGTTCGATGGCGCGCCGCACGGCGGGGAAGGTGCGGCCGAGCTTCATCACCACCGCCGAGTCGGCCGACGCGAGGCGGGCCGTCAGCTCCTCCTCGGGCAGGGTGCCCGGCAAGACCGTCAGCACCTCCTCGCCCTCGACCAGCGGCGTACCGAGCCGGGCCGCAGCGGCGCTCACGGACGTGACGCCCGGGACGACCTCGGTGGGATACCGGTCGGCGAGCCGCTTGTGCATGTGCATGTACGAGCCATAGAAGAGCGGATCGCCCTCGGCGATCACGGCGACCGTGCGGCCCGCGTCCAGATGCGCGGCGAGCCGGGCGGCGGACTCGGCGTAGAAGTCCTCCATGGCGCCCTGGTAGCCGCCGGGGTGGTCGGTCGTCCCGGTGGTGACCGGGTAGACCAGCCGCTCCTCGACGTGGTCGGGGCGCAGGTGTTCGGCGGCGATGGAGCGGGCGATGGACCGGCCGTGCTGGGCGCAGTGGTACGCGACGACGTCGGCCTCGGCGATGACCTGGACGGCGCGGACGGTCATGAGGGAGGGGTCGCCGGGGCCGAGGCCCACGCCGTACAGCCTGCCGGTTCCTGCGGTGTTCTCGGTCACTACTCTTCCTCGCTCGCGATCGCGTTGATGGCCGCCGCCGCTATCGCGCTGCCGCCGCGCCTGCCCCGTACGACGAGGTGTTCCAGACCCGAGGGGTGCGCGGCGAGCGCGTCCTTCGACTCGGCGGCGCCGATGAAACCGACCGGGACGCCGATGACGGCGGCCGGGCGGGGTGCGCCGTCCTCGATCATCTCCAGCAGCCGGAACAGCGAGGTCGGCGCGTTGCCCACGGCGATCACCGCGCCGCCCATCCGCTCCCGCCACAGCTCCATGGCCGCCGCGCTGCGCGTCGTGCCCAGCTCGGCGGCGAGGGCGGGCACGGACGGGTCGGACAGGGTGCAGACGACGTCGTTGCCGGCGGGCAGCCGCTTGCGGGTGACACCACTGGCGACCATCGAGACGTCGCACAGGATCGGCGCGCCCGCCCGCAGCGCCTCGCGGGCGCGGGCCACCACGCCGGTGGTGAAGCCGAGGTCCGCGACCAGGTCGACCATGCCGCAGGCGTGGATCATCCGGACGGCGACCTGCGCGACATCGGCGGGGAGTCCGGTCAGGTCCGCCTCGGCGCGGATCGTGGCGAACGAGCGGCGGTAGATCGCCGCGCCGTCCTTCTCGTAGTCGAACGCTGTGGACACAGGGGTCTCGCTCATCTCGTCTGTCGCCATGGTTGGTAGATGCCTTCGCCCGTCGCGACGAGGTCGACCCAGCTCCGCCCGGCCGGATGGCCGCAGCGGCGGGCGCAGCCCGACCAGTGGACGGGCGGGTCGTCCGGGTGCCGGCGCGGGGCCGCGTCGGACCGTACGTCCGAGAGCGCCTTCGCACAGCCGGGCCGGCCGGTGCACGCGCTCACGCCGTACCAGGGGGAGGTGGCGTCGGTGATCAGGCCCGCCGTGTGGAGGCGGGCCAGCAGGTCACGCGCGGCGGCGGGGGCGAGGCCGGGGATCACGACGCCACGCCAGGGGGTGACGCGCAGCTCACCCGTTCCGCTGCGGGTGTCCTGCAACAGCCGCCATTGCGCGACGCTGAGGCGGCCGAGCGGCGCGTAGACGGAGACGGCGGTGGTGCCGTCGCGGGGGGAGTGGATGAGACCGGGCGGGGGCTGCGCGCCGGGGACGTGAGGGTGAGCGGTGCCGGCGTCGGGTGACCGGGGTATCGCGGCCGCCAGGAGGCCCGCCGCGCGCAGCGCGCCCTCCACCGCCCCGGCCAAGCCGTGGCCGTCCGGCAACTCCCTTACGCGCCAGGCGCCCGAGCCGGTCGCCTCCGCCAGCGTGAGGAACGTCTCCGCCGCCAGCAGTGCCGCCTTCGGGGCGTTCGCGGCCGGGACGACCGGGCCGCCTGTCCTGTTCGTGCCGGTACGTACCGTCGCCGAGCCGTCGGGCCGTGCGAGCAACGTCACATCGGCGCCCAGCTCAGCGACATCGCCCCGGCCGTCGTCCAGCGCGAACAGGAAGCGGCCGGAAAGTCCCGTCGCCGCCGGGCTCGCGCAGAGCAGTCCGTCCAGCTCGCGGGCCCACAACTGGACGTCCGCGTAAGGGACTTCGTCCAGTCCGGCCAGCGGTGACGCGACGATGTTGCGGACCCGCTCGTGCTCCTCCGACGGCAGCAGACCGGCGTCGTACAGCAGCCGCGCCAGCTCGCCGCCGCAGCTCTCGCCCAGACCGCGGAGCTGGACGTTGCCTCGGGACGTGAGGTCGAGATGGCCGTCGCCAAGACGCTCGGCGGCCGACGCCAGCACCTCCGCCTGACGGAACGTCAGGAGTCCGGCGGGCAGCCGCAGTCGCGCGAGGCGGCCGTCGTCGGCCGGATGCAGCCGCAGCGCGCCGGGGCACGCGTCGCCGCGCTCGCGTACGGCGGGGCCGCGCTCCCGTGCGGGAGCTTCGTCCCGGTTCACGGGTGTTGGCGAGGTCGGCGGCATGGCGGCGAGCATACCCACGTGCGCCTCCCTGGGGTCTGTCGTG
>NZ_JTIY01000001.1:1653809-1677766 GCF_000818175.1 Streptomyces sp. AcH 505 | reverse complement strand
TGGATCTTGCCGGGCTCGCGGGCGCTGATGCCGCGCCTCGCGGCGTTGTCGTCGGTCGGCGACGCTCCGCGTCGCCTCCCTCCTCCGCCTTGCGATCCACGACACCAGCCCCCGCTCCCTGATCCGGCCTGATCCACACGACAGACCCCAGCTCCCCTGCCGGACGCCGGGCCCCTTCAAGCGGGCGCTCTCCCGGCCGATGACCTGCACCACCTACTATGCAGAGCGGCGGGCCGCCGGATCCCGGGCCCGCCATCGCCAGGACGGCGATCAGGGAGGAAGCCCGGTGCGAAGCCGGCGCGGTCCCGCCACTGTGAGCCGGGCGAAAGCCGGGCGAGCCAGGAACTCCCGCCGTCCGACCTACCGCCCGGGGCGCGGACCCCGAGGAAGGCCAGCCGGCTCATGATCCTGCTCCTGTCCACGTCCGACACCGACCTGCTCAGCGCGCGCGCCGCCAACGCGGCCGAGAGCCCGGTCCCGTACCGCTTCGCCAACCCGGCGCGGCTGCCGCTCGACGAGCTGCCCGCGCTGCTCGACGGCGCGGACCTCGTCGTCGTACGGCTCCTCGGCGGTCTGCGTGCCTGGCAGGACGGCATCGACCTGCTCCTCGCGCGCGACCTGCCTGTGGTGGTCCTCACAGGCGAGCAGGCGCCCGACGCGCAGTTGATGGAGGCGTCGACCGTCCCGATCGGGATCGCGGCCGAGGCGCACGCGTATCTCGCGCACGGCGGCCCGGCCAACCTGGACCAGCTCGCGCGGTTCCTCTCCGACACGGTCCTGCTGACCGGGCACGGCTTCGAGCCGCCGGCCCCCGCTCCGACCTGGGGCGAGCTGGAGCGGACCGCGTCGCCGGCTGCCTCTGCGCCTGCCGACGGGCCGCTGATCGCGGTGCTCTACTACCGCGCCCACCACATGAGCGGCAACACCGCCTTCGTCGACACCCTCTGCTCCGCGATCGAGAACGCGGGCGGCCGGGCCCTGCCGCTGTACGTGGCGTCCCTGCGCGCCCCCGAACCCGAGCTGCTGGCCGCGCTGGGCGCCGCCGACGCGCTCGTCACGACCGTGCTCGCCGCGGGCGGCACGAAGCCCGCGCAGGCGTCGGCGGGCGAGGACGACGAGTCGTGGGACGCGGGCGCGCTCGCCGCGCTCGGCGTGCCGATCCTCCAGGCGCTGTGCCTGACCGGGTCGCGCGCCGCGTGGGAGGAGAGCGACGAGGGACTTTCGCCGCTGGACGCGGCCGGGCAGGTCGCCGTACCGGAGTTCGACGGGCGGTTGATCACCGTGCCGTTCTCCTTCAAGGAGATCGACGAGGACGGGCTGCCCGCGTACGTCGCCGACCCGGAGCGGGCCGCGCGGGTGGCCGGGATCGCCGTACGGCACGCGCGGCTGCGCCATATCCCCAACCCCGACAAGCGGTTGGCGCTCGTCCTCTCCGCGTACCCGACGAAGCACTCGCGGATCGGCAACGCCGTCGGACTCGACACCCCGGCGAGCGCGGTCGCGCTGCTGCGCCGACTGGCCGCCGAGGGCTACGACTTCGGCGACGAGCCCGTACCCGGCCTTGAGTCCGGTGACGGTGACGAGCTGATCTACGCCCTGATCGAGGCGGGCGGGCACGACCAGGAATGGCTCACCGAGGAGCAGCTGGCCCGTAACCCGGTGCGGATACCGGCCGCCGACTACCGCCGCTGGTACGGGCAACTGCCCGCCGTGCTGCGGGAGTCGGTCGAGCGGCACTGGGGGCCGCCGCCGGGCGAGATGTTCCTGGACCGCAGCCGGACCGCCAACGGCGGTGACCCGGACGGCGACATCGTCCTGGCCGCACTGCGCCGGGGCAATCTGCTGATCCTCATCCAGCCGCCGCGCGGCTTCGGCGAGAACCCCATCGCGATCTACCACGACCCCGATCTGCCGCCTTCCCACCACTACTTGGCCGCCTACCGGTGGATCCAGGCGGCGCGCGAGGACGGCGGCTTCGGCGCCGACGCGATGATCCACCTCGGCAAGCACGGCAACCTGGAATGGCTGCCCGGCAAGAACGCCGGCCTGTCCGCCGCCTGCGCGCCGGACGCGGCCCTCGGCGATCTGCCGCTGATCTACCCGTTCCTCGTCAACGACCCGGGCGAGGGCACCCAGGCCAAGCGCCGGGTGCACGCGACGCTCGTGGACCACCTCGTACCGCCGATGGCCCGCGCCGAGTCGTACGGCGACATCGCGCGCCTTGAGCAACTGCTCGACGAGCACGCGGCCATCGCGTCGATGGACCCGGCGAAGCTGCCCGCGATCCGCGCCCAGATCTGGACGCTGATCCAGGCCGCCAAGCTCGACCACGACCTCGGCCTTGAGGACCGGCCCGACGACGACGGCTTCGACGAGTTCATCCTCCATGTCGACGGCTGGCTCTGCGAGATCAAGGACGCGCAGATCCGCGACGGGCTGCACGTCCTGGGCGGCGCCCCGGCCGGCGACGCGCGCGTCAGTCTCGTCCTGGCGATCCTGCGCGCCCGGCAGATCTGGGGCGGTACGACCTCGCTGCCCGGACTGCGCGAGGCGCTCGGCCTGGACGAGTCGGCGGCGACCCGCACCACGGCCGACGAGGCGGAGGAGCGGGCGCGTGCGCTCGTCCAGGCGATGGAGGACGCGGACTGGGACCCGGCCGCCGTCGCCGGCGTAACGGACGGGCACGGCAAGGCCGTTGCCGACATCCTGGAGTTCGCGGCCCGCGAGGTCGTGCCGCGGCTCGCCGCGACGACGGACGAGATCGACCACGCCGTCCTCGCGCTGAACGGCGGCTTCGTACCGTCGGGTCCCTCCGGATCGCCGCTGCGCGGCCTGGTCAACGTCCTGCCGACGGGCCGCAACTTCTACTCCGTCGACCCCAAGGCCGTACCGTCCAGGCTCGCCTGGGAGACCGGCCAGGCGCTCGCCGAATCCCTCCTGGAGCGCTACCGCACCGACAACGGCGACTGGCCGACCTCGGTCGGGCTCTCGCTGTGGGGCACGAGCGCGATGCGCACCTCGGGCGACGACATCGCCGAGGCGCTGGCGCTGCTGGGGATCCGGCCGGTCTGGGACGACGCTTCGCGGCGCGTGACGGGCCTTGAGCCGGTCTCCGCAGTCGAGTTGGGCCGCCCCCGCATCGACGTCACGCTGCGCATCAGCGGCTTCTTCCGCGACGCCTTCCCGCACGCCATCGGGCTGCTGGACGACGCCGTACGGCTCGCCGCCTCACTGGACGAGCCCGCCGACGCCAACTACATCCGCGCGCACGCCCAGGCCGACCTCGCGGAGCACGGCGACGAACGCCGCGCCACGACCCGTATCTTCGGCTCCCGGCCCGGCACGTACGGCGCGGGCATCCTCCAGCTCATCGACAGCCGGGACTGGCGCACCGACGCCGACCTGGCCGAGGTCTACACGGTGTGGGGCGGGTACGCGTACGGCCGCGAACTCGACGGGCGGCCCGCGCGCGGGGAGATGGAGACGGCGTACAAGCGCATCGCCGTCGCCGCGAAGAACACCGACACCCGCGAGCACGACATCGCGGACTCCGACGACTACTTCCAGTACCACGGCGGCATGGTCGCGACCGTGCGCGCGCTCAAGGGCACGGCGCCCGAGGCGTACATCGGCGACTCGACCCGGCCCGAGACGGTCCGCACCCGCACCCTGGTCGAGGAGACGTCGCGGGTCTTCCGCGCCCGGGTGGTCAACCCCCGCTGGATCGCGGCGATGCGGCGGCACGGCTACAAGGGCGCCTTCGAACTGGCGGCGACCGTCGACTACCTCTTCGGGTACGACGCGACGACGGGCGTCGTGGCCGACTGGATGTACGACAAGCTCACCGAGACGTACGTACTGGACCCGGAGAACCGGGAGTTCCTGCAAGAGGCCAACCCCTGGGCGCTGCACGGCATCGCGGAGCGGCTGCTGGAGGCGGAGTCGCGCGGGATGTGGGCGAAGCCGGACCCGGCGGTGCTGGACGCGCTGCGGGCGGCGTTCCTGGAGACCGAGGGGGAGTTGGAGGGCTCGTCGGAGGGCTCGGCGGAGGGGTCCTAGGAGGGGTCTTAGAAGGCTCGTCGGGGGGCGGGGACGCATAACGGCTCCGCCACCCCGTCAGCCACCGGCCACCCCACGTTCACCGTGCGGTACTTCATGCGCGCCTATGGTCCTGGCGATGCCTTGCCGATGCCTTGGCAAAGCCGGGTAAAGACTCACTAGGAGCTGTTGTGAACACACGCGTGCGTAATACACGGATGTGGGGTGCGTCGGGGGCGGCAGCGGCGGCCGCGGTCGTGGCGACCATGGTGATCAGCCCGACGTTCGGAGCCTCGGCGAGCGCCCCGCAGGTCGCGGCGAAGGCCAAGGCCCCGAAGGCGAAGAACGTCATCTTCATCAACGGCGACGGCATGGGCGCCGCCGCACGCGAGGCCGCCCGGCTGAACCTGACCGGTCTGTACGGTCAGCTCAACATGGACAAGCTGACCAACTCCGGCCAGCTGACCACCACTCCGGACGACCCGAAGGCCGTCATCACGGACTCGGCCGCCGCCGCCACCGCCTGGGCGACGGGTGAGAAGACGTACAACGGCGCGATCAGCGTCGACGTCGACGGCAACCGTCTCGCCACGCTCGGCCAGCAGGCCAAGTCGGCAGGCAAGGCCACAGGTCTCGTCACCACGGCGCAGGTCACCGACGCCTCGCCCGCCGCCTTCTTCGCCAACAGCGCGGACCGCAGCAAGCAGGACGACATCGCGCGCCAGTACCTCGACGTCAGCAAGCCCGACGTGATCCTGGGCGGCGGCGAGGACTGGTGGCTGCCGAAGGGCACCCCGGGCGCGTTCAAGGACAAGCCCGCCGAGGACCCGGCCGAGGGCAGCGTCGGCACCCAGGGCAACCTCATCAACAAGGCCAAGAAGGCCGGTTACTCGTACGTCTCCAGCGCCAAGCAGCTCGACAAGGCCAAGAACGGCAAGATCCTGGGCCTGTTCAGCAACGAGGAGATGTTCCAGCAGCGCCCCGAGGGCCAGGGCGACATCTACAAGCCGGTCGTCGACCTGCCGACCATGACGACCAAGGCCCTGGGCAGCCTGGAGAAGAACAAGAAGGGCTTCTTCCTCATGGTCGAGGAGGAGGGCACCGACGAGTTCGCGCACTCCAACAACGGTGCCAAGCTGCTGCAGTCGATGCGGCAGCTGGAGAAGACGGTCGCGGTCGCCCGCGCGTACGTGGCGACGCACCCCGACACCCTGCTCGTCGTCACCGCCGACCACGAGACGGGCGGCCTGGCGGTCGAGGAGACCGACACGGCCGACGAGTCGGGCGACGGGATCTCGGCCGAGGACGGTCCGTTCTCGATCCGGGGCAGCGAGAAGAAGTTCTACCTCGACTGGACGACGTCGGGCCACACGAGCGTGGACGTCGCGGTGACGGCGAGCGGCCCGCTCTCGGACCGCTTCTCGGGCAAGCACCCGAACACGTACGTGCACGACGTGCTGTCGGAGGTCCTGGCGCCCCGCCGCTGACCGCGTACGACCTGCATGCCGGCCCCGGGAAACGCGCGAGCGGTCCCGGGGCCGGCCGGTCTAGGCTGACCGGAATGACCGCGAACACATCCGAGGCCGGCCCCGGGACGAGACCCTTCCTGTACGTGGTCGTCTGCGCGTCCGGGATCGCCGGCGGCGTCGGCGAACTCATCACCGCGGCCCAGCGACAGGGCTGGGACGTGGGCGTGGTGGCGACCCCGCAGGGCCTGGGCTTCATCGACGCGAAGGCGATCGAGGCGCAGACGGGTTACCCGATCCGCTCGGCCTGGCGCCGCCCCGGCGACCCACGCCCCCTGCCGGACCCGGACGCCATCGCGGTCGCCCCCGCCACGTTCAACACGATCAACAAGTGGGCGGCGGGCGTCTCCGACACCCTGGCCCTCGGCATCCTCTGCGAGGCCCACGGCCTGCGCGTCCCCACGGCGGCCCTCCCGTGCGTGAACGCGGCGCAGGCAGCCCACCCGGCCTACCGCCAAAGCCTCACCCGCCTGCGGGAGATGAACGTCCGCATCGGCACGTACGAACCACACGTCACGACGCCGGGCGTCTTCAACTGGACAGAGGCGCTCGACCTGTTGACCCCGAAGGCGCCGGACACCGACACGTACACGTACACCTGGCGGGGCGAGTTCGAGAACAAGGCCCTCAACGACCTCCACGCGGAAGGCTTCGGCCACCCGGCCGAGTTCACCGACTGGCGCACCCAACTGACCCGCCACAGCCTCGGCTGGGTCTGCGCCCGCCGGCACGACACCCTCGTCGGCTTCGTCAACGTCGCCTGGGACGGCGGCTCCCACGCCTTCGTCCTGGACACGGTCGTCTCCACCGCGGCCCGCTCCCAGGGCATCGGCGCGGCCCTGATCAAGGCAGCGGCCGAGGGCGCCCGCGCGGCGGGCTGCGAATGGCTGCACGTCGACTTCGAGGAACACCTCCGCCCGTTCTACTTCGAAGCCTGCGGCTTCCGCCCCACGGAGGCGGGCCTCATCGCCCTGTGACGCGGTGGAGTAGCGTCGCCCCGACGTGGAGCCGCCGGCCGCGGCGGACAGTGACGAGAGGGCGCCGACCACATGGCCGATCAGACCGACCCGACCCAGCCCGCCATGCCGGACCTGCCGGACCTGCCGGACCTGCCGGACAACTGGGGCCGGTGGGGGGCCGAGGACGAACTGGGCACGCTCAACCTGATCACCGACGACGTACGCGCGGCGGCCGCAGCTGAGGTACGGACCGGGCGATGGGCCTCGCTGGCGCAGCCGATCATTCCCCAGCCGATGCTCAGCACCCCGTTCTCGCCCACGACGGTGGAGACCTCGCCCGTCCAGCACATGATGGCCTACACCGGGGTGGGCGTCGCGGCCGATGTGATGCTGGTCGCGAACCACCACGGCAAGTCCACGCACATCGACGCGCTCGCGCACTGGTCGAGCGACGACGAGGTCTACCCCGGCCGGCCGAGGGCCGAGGTCGTGACGGCCGGAGGTGTCACGGCGGCGTCGACCACGGCCTTCGCCGCCGGCATCGTCACCCGGGGAGTGCTGCTCGACCTGGCCCCCGAAGAGCCCCTTCCGTCCGGACACCCCGTGTCGTCCACCGATTTCGAGGCGGCCGAGAAGCGTCAGGGCGTCGAAGTACGTTCGGGAGACGCGCTGGTGGTCCGCTTCGGCTGGCCGGCCCACCCCCTGCTCGCCGACCGTCCGACGCCGGGAGTCAGCGTCGACGCGGTGCGCTGGATGCACAGCCGGGGCGTCTCGGTCTTCGCCGGCGACCGCGGAGACGCGTACCCGCCCCTGGACCCCGGCGGACCGTCCCCGCTGCACGGCGTCGCGCTGGGGCGGCTGGCGATGCCCCTGATCGACGTGGCCGAACTGGACGACCTCGCGGCACTGTGCGCGGAGCTGAACCGCTACAGCTTCATGCTCACGGTCGCCCCGCCCCGCATCCACGGCATGACGGGAGCCCCGGTCAACCCGATAGCCACGTTCTGAGAGGCGCCTGATGGATCACCAGCCGTGGTCCGCGATGGTGGCGGAACCACCGGTCAGAAGGGATCGGTGAACGAGACCGGTTTGCCGGTGGCGCGGGCGTATGCGATCTCCCTGCTCGTGGACTCGCCGATATACCCGCCCGGGTTGACGACCAGAACCCGGTCAGCCAGGTCGATCTTGCGCAGGTGGAGGGCGTCCAGCGCGGTCTTCTGCTCGTCGGCGATCGACTCGCCCGCTTCGCGATCCTCGGCGCGCAGGAAGACGCCTGGCGCGACGACGATGACACCTGCGAAGGTCAGATCACGGTTGGCCGCGCTCATCTCGTCCACGAACCGGGTAGAGCCGCAGATGCAGACAATCTCAGGTCGGTCGGGCACGGTTCAGTCCTTCCTGTAGGTCGGCAGGGGTAGCGGAGTTAAGGGAGTTCGGCGAGCAGGGTGTGGATGCGTCGTTCGATCTCGTCGCGGATGGGCCGTACCGCTTCGATGCCCTGGCCTGCGGGGTCGTCGAGTTGCCAGTCGAGGTACCGCTTGCCGGGGAAGACGGGGCAGGTGTCGCCGCAGCCCATGGTGATGACGACGTCGGACGCCTGAACGGCCTCCGCCGTCAGCACCTTCGGCGTCTCGGCGGACAGGTCGATGCCGACCTCCGTCATGGCCCGCACGGCTGCCGGGTTCACGGTGTCGGCCGGTACGGATCCGGCGGAGCGGACCTCGATCCGGCCCTCGGCGAGGCGGGTGAGGAAGGCCGCGGCCATCTGTGAGCGGCCGGCGTTGTGGACGCACACGAACAGTACGGACGGCTTGGTCCCGGACGCGGGCGGGTTCGGGTCAGGCATGGGCGGGACCGGTGCCTTCCGGGAAGAAGCGGCGGGCGGCCAGGGCCACGTGGACCAGGCCGATGAGGACGGGAACCTCGACGAGCGGGCCGACGACTCCGGCGAGGGCCTGGCCCGAGGTGGCGCCGAAGGTGGCGATCGCGACCGCGATGGCGAGTTCGAAGTTGTTGCCCGTCGCGGTGAACGCCAGGGTCGTCGCCTTCGGGTAACCCAGTCCGACCGCGCGGCCGGTGGCCATGGAACCGGCCCACATCACGGCGAAGTACACCAGCAGCGGCAGGGCGATCCGTACGACGTCCAGCGGCCGGGAGGTGACGGCGTCGCCCTGGAGGGCGAAGAGGACGACGACGGTGAACAGCAGCCCGTACAGGGCGAAGGGCCCGATGCGCGGGACGAGCCTCGTCTCGTACCAGCCGCGGCCCTTGGCCTTCTCGCCCAGGCGGCGGGTGAGGAATCCGGCGAGCAGCGGGATGCCGAGGAAGACGAGGACGGAGCGGGCGATCTCCCAGACCGACACGTTCAGGGCGGTCTGTTCGAGACCGAGCCAGCCGGGCAGCACGGTCAGGTAGAACCAGCCCAGCGCGGCGAACGCGACGACCTGGAACACCGAGTTCAGCGCGACGAGCACGGCGGCGGCCTCGCGGTCGCCGCAGGCGAGGTCGTTCCAGATGATGACCATGGCGATGCAGCGGGCGAGGCCGACGATGACCAGGCCGGTGCGGTACGCGGGCAGGTCCGGCAGGAAGGCCCAGGCGAGGGCGAACATCAGGGCCGGGCCGACGAGCCAGTTCAGGACGAGGGAGGGGACGAGCAGGCGGCGGTCGCGGGTGACGGTGTCCAGGCGGTCGTAGCGGACCTTCGCGAGGACCGGGTACATCATGACGAGCAGACCGACCGCGATCGGCAGTGAGACCCCGGTGACGGTGACCTTCGCGAGCGCGTTCCCCAGGCCGGGGACGAGTCGGCCAAGGCCCAGGCCGGTGGCCATCGCGAGCAGGATCCAGACGGTGAGGAACCGGTCGAGGAACGGGAGTTGACGACCGGCCGTGGTCGTTGCCGGCGCTGCCGGCGTCGCTGCGGCGGTGTCGCTCACCACGCGGTCCCGGCCGGCTGCTGCCCGGCGGGGCGGGTGAGGATCGCGGCGAGCCGGTCCGTCATCCGCGGCAGCAGCCGGTAGTAGACCCACGTCCCGCGCCGCTCGGAGTCGATGAGCCCGGCCTGCTTCAGCAGCTTGAGGTGGTGGGAGATGGTCGGCTGGGAGACGTCGAAGGCCGGGGTCAGGTCACAGACGCAGACCTCACCGCCCGCGCGCGAGGCGATCATCGACAGCAGCCGCAGCCGCACCGGGTCGCCCAGGGCCTTGAACACCTTGGCCAGGTCGGCGGCCTGCTCCTCGTCCAGCGGCGCGGTGAGGAGGGTGGGGCAGCAGCCGTCACCGTCGTCGTCCTGGCCGAGGACCACCAGCTCTTGTTTCGACATGCGTCTATGTTGACGGCTGTCGATACAAGACGCAAGCTTGCATCGACAGTCATCGACAGTCATCGATGCAGGATGTCAGAGAGATCCGGGGAGACAGCCATGTCCCGTGCCCAACTCGCCCTCAACGTGGGCGACCTCGAAGCGTCGGTCGCCTTCTACTCCAAGCTGTTCGGCGTCGAACCGGCCAAGCGCCGGCCCGGCTACGCGAACTTCGCGATCAGCACCCCGCCGCTCAAGCTCGTCCTCATCGAGGGCGAACCGGGTCAGGAGACCCGGCTGGACCACCTCGGCGTCGAGGTCGAGACCGCAGAGCAGGTCACCGCCGCCGCCACCCGCCTCAAGGACGCCGGGCTCGCCACGTTCGAGGAGAACGACACGTCCTGCTGCTACGCCGTCCAGGACAAGGTGTGGGTCCACGGCCCCGGCAGGGAGCCCTGGGAGGTCTACGTCGTCAAGGCGGACGCCGACCGGATGGGCGCCGCCCCCGACGAAGTCCTCGTCAGCGGCCGGGTGTCGACGACTTCTTCCGGGGTGCCCGGCCCTTGTTGCTCTGCTCGTTCTTCTGAGGGCGTCGGGTGAGGACCAGCGGGCCGGACTCCGTCACCGCGACCGTGTGTTCGGAGTGAGCGGTGCGTGAGCCGTCGGCCGAGCGGATCGTCCAGCCGTCCGGGTCGAAGACGATCTTGTTGGTGCCGGCGGCGAACCAGGGCTCGATCGCGATCGTCAGGCCCGGGCGCAGCTTCCAACCACGTCCGGGGCGGCCGTCGTTGGGGATGTGCAGGTCTTCGTGCATCGTGCGGCCGATCCCGTGGCCGCCGAACTCCAGGTTGACCGGGTAGCCGTACTCGGCGGCGACGCCGCCGATGGCCGCCGAGATGTCGCCGAGCCTGTTGTCCGGCACGGCGACCTTGATCGCGGCTTCCAGGGCGACCTCGGTGGCCTCGATCAGCCGCAGGTCCTCCTCGGCCGGGGTGCCGACGACGACGGAGTGGGCCGAGTCGGCGGCCCAGCCGTCGACGGTCACCGCCATGTCCATCGTCAGCAGGTCGCCGTCGCGCAGCTTGTAGCTGTGCGGCAGGCCGTGCAGCACGGCGTCGTTCACCGAGAGGCATACGACGTTGCGGAACGGGCCCTTGCCGAAGGAGGGCGCGTAGTCCCAGTAGCACGACTCCGCGCCGCGCTCCTTGATCCGGCGGCGCGCGTGGTGCTCCAGGTCCATCAGGTTGACCCCGACCGCCGCCAGGTCGCCCAGCTCGGCCAGCACCTCGCCGACGAACTGGCCGGTGACGTGCATACGCTCGATGTCCTGCGGAGTTTTGTGCACGATCACTGCGATCCTCGATTCCCGGGGCGGCCGACAGGTATATTTATACCAGAGGGGTGGAGGGTGTGATGGTTGCCGCCGTACACCCACGCCTCTAGCATGTGGGCATGGTTCGCCATCCGCTCGCCCCCGAACAGATCGAGGCGGGCCGACGCCTCGGGGCCGCGCTGCGGACCGCCCGAGCCGGACGCAGCCCCGCCGAAGTGGCCCTGGCCGCGGAGATCTCGCCCGAGACGCTGCGCAAGATCGAGACCGGCCGGCTGCCCACGCCCGCGTTCGGCACCGTCGTCCGGCTCAGCGAGGTACTCGGCGTACCGCTGTCCGACCTCGCCGCGATCTGGCGCACCGACCCGGCGCTGAGCCAGGCCTCCTAGCCGTCCTGGCCGTGCTAGCCGTCCTGGCCGTCCTGGCCGTCCCGGCCGCTCCGGCGGGGGCGCGGACCCGGTTGCCCCTGCGGGGCGGCCGCCGCACGCTGGAATCATGACCACCGCCGGTTCCGTCCCGGAGACACCGCACAGCTGGGCCGTCGAGCGGCCGGGCCCCATGGACACCGGCCCGCTGGTACGGGTCCGGCGGCGACCGGCCGCGCCGGGCCCGGGGGAGTTGTCGCTACGCGTCGAGGCGTGCGGCGTCTGCCGTACGGATCTGCACCTGGCCGAAGGGGATCTCGCGCCCCGGCACCCCTCGACCGTCCCCGGCCACGAGATCGTCGGGCGTGTGGTCGCCGTGGGTGAAGGGGTGACGACGTTCGGTGTCGGCGACCGCGCCGGGGGTGCCTGGCTGCGCGGTACCTGCGGGACGTGCCGCTACTGCCGGGCGGGGCGGGAGAACCTCTGCCCCCGGTCCGTCTACACGGGCTGGGACGAGGACGGCGGCTTCGCCGACCTGGCGCTGGTTCCGGCCGCCTTCGCCTACCCGCTGCCGCAGGACCAGGACGCCGCCTCGCTCGCGCCGCTGCTGTGCGCCGGGATCATCGGCTACCGCGCGCTGCGCCGCAGCGCACTGCCCGAGGGCGGGCGGCTCGGCATCTACGGCTTCGGCGCCTCGGCGCATCTGGCCGCGCAGGTGGCCCTGGCCGAGGGCGCCACGGTCCATGTGCTGACCAGGTCGGCGCGGGCACGTGAACTGGCGCTCAGCCTCGGCGCCGCGTCGGCGGGCGACGCGTACGACCGGCCGCCCGAACCGCTGGACTCGGCCGTCCTGTTCGCCCCCGTCGGCGACCTGGTCCCGGTGGCCCTGGAGGCACTGGACCGCTCCGGCACGCTCGCGGTCGCCGGTATCCACCTCTCCGACATCCCCTCGCTGAACTATCAGCGCCACCTCTTCCAGGAGCGCGACCTGCGCAGCGTCACCTCCAACACCCGTCAGGACGGCCGGGAGTTCCTGGCCCTCGCCGGTCGCATCGGGATTCAGGTCACCGTCACCCCGTACCCGATGAGCCGCGCGGACCAGGCGCTGACCGACCTGGCGGCCGACCGCGTCAACGGCGCGGCCGTACTCGTACCGGACACGACCTAGGGTTCCGCCTACGCGCGGTCGAGCCGCAGGGTGGACGCCGCAGCCGTGGCCGTCACCATCGAACCGTCGTCACCACCGCCGTACTTGGCGCGGTACGCGGCGTCGACCTCGCCCGTGACCTCGGCCGACGCGTCGCCGATGTCCTCGACGGTGACGTCGGCCTCCAGACCCGGCACCCGGACACGGGCCCGGCGCGACCGCAGAGCGGCACCGAACCAGCCGGTGTCCCGCCGGTACCAGGTCCGCACGTACGTCTGCCCACCGGCGCAGACGACCCAGATCGGCACCCACTGCCGCAGTGTGTCGTCGGAGCGTCTGACCGCGATCTCCAGCTCCCCGGCCTCGCTCAGGAGTCGCAGATCGTCCGAAGACCATGGGTCAGTCATGATCGAGGCCCTCCTCGGCAGTCGGCTTCCACCAGGTCGTCAGCAAGCCTGTCACAACTGTCACCACACAAACCTGGGATCGTCCGGTGGACGTCAACGACATGCCGGGCCCGACATCACGGTGCCGGCCAACGGCTGGGACAACGTGGTCCGCCGGCTCGGCGGCGACCACCTGGTACGCGCGCCCCGGCGCGCCCTGGCCGCCGACCTCGTCGCCGCCGGCACGACGTCCCAACTGACCCACCTGGCCGCCCCCGCAGAACGGTCCGCCGCGCAACAGGTGTGGTACGACGCCCTCACCGCGCCCGCATGGGACGGCCCGCCGCGCCTCCGCCCGAGCCGACGACAACACCTGGAACCGGGCCCGCGGCTGGGCCCTGGCACTGGCCCTGGTCTTCCTGACCCACTCGGCGGACAACCCCCTGATGGCCAAGCAGCTCGGAGTGATTGCGCATTACAGCACCCGAGGTCTCCCTGCCGCCCTTCTTGTTAAAGTGACAAGAAGCGAAGTACCTTACATGGCATGAAAGTTGACGTGTGGTCACCCTCGCCCGTGCTGCTGACGGTCGATCTTGTGATCCTGACGCTGCGTGAGGGGCGACTGTGTGTCCTGCTCGTGGAGCGGGGCGAAGATCCTTTTCAGGGGATGCAGGCCCTGCCTGGCGGATTCCTCAATCACGCCGGGGAGGAGATCTTGGACGCGGCCCACCGTGAGTTGCGTGAGGAAACCGCTCTGCTCGCCGGGTCGGTACATCTCGAACAACTGGCCATCTACGGGGACGTAGGACGTGATCCACGGGGACGCGTCGTTTCCGTGGCTCATTTGGCGATCGCGCCGGGACTCCCCGAACCGGTCGCCGGAACGGATGCCATGGGTGCCGCGTGGGTTCCCGTGGAAGCCGTCCTGTCAGCTGAGGCGGAACTGGCCTTCGACCACCGCCGGATCGTGACGGACGGCGTCGAACGAGCGCGTACCAAGCTTGAATTCTCGGCGCTGGCCACGGCGTTCTGTGGAGAATTCTTCACCATAGTCGAGTTGCAGCAGGTGTACGAGGCGGTTTGGGGCACCGAACTCGACACCCGTAATTTTTACCGAAAGGTACAGGGCGTAAAGGGATTCATCGTGCCCGCCGCTGCGGGACGTAGGACCACGGGAGGGCGCCCCGCGCGGCTTTACCGGGCCGGTCCGAAGACGGTGTTGTTCCCACCACTGATCCGACCTGTGCCGTCTACGACTGAAGCAGCAGACGCGACTGATCAAGAGACGAAGGAGGAAGGGGAATAGATGTCGAAGGATCTGGTGGTGATTCTCACCGCCCTCAATCTCGAATACCAGGCCGTGCGCGGGAAACTGGCCGACCCGCAGGTGCACCTTCATGAGCGTGGGACGCGGTTCGAGGTCGGAACCGTGCGGGGCACTTCATGTCGTGTCGCGCTCGGTCTGACGAACAAAGGGAATCATTCGGCCGCAGTGATCGCGGAGCGCGCGATCCAGGAGTTCTCGCCGGTGGCCGTGTTGTTCGTCGGCGTCGCCGGTGCCCTCTGGGAGACCGCGAAGTTGGGCGACGTGGTGATGGCGACACACGTGTACGCGTACCACGGCGGGACCAGCGAGGACGACGGCCTCAAGGCCCGTCCCCGGGTGTGGGAGGCGCCGCACGGTATCAGCCAGCTGGGCTCGCATCTGGCTCGCGTGAACGACTGGGCCGACGAAACACCTGGTCATGGGCGCGCACCGCAGGTGCGCTTCGGTGCGATCGCGGCCGGCGAGGTCGTACAGAACTCGAAGATCTCGGCCGAGGCACGGTGGATCCGCCAGCACTACAACGACGCGCTCGCGATCGAGATGGAAGCCGCCGGTGTGGCGCAGGCCGGCCATCTCAACGGGGCGCCGGTGGCCATCATCAGGGGAATCAGCGACCGGGCGGACGGCACGAAGAGCAGCGCGAAAGACCGCAACTGGCAGCCACGGGCCGCGGCGAACGCGGCGGCATTCGCCACCCGGCTTGCCGTGGAACTGGTGGGAGAAAGGGAGCAGATCTCCATGTCCGAGGCGGACAGAGACCGTACGGCCGACAGGGACCGTACGGCCGGCAGGGACCGTACGGCCGGCAGACTCGAAGAGCGCGTCAGTAACACCGCCCATAACAGCACCGTTGGCATCATGGCCGGGTCGGTCAAGGGGAGCAGCGTCTACCTGAACTCGACCCCGCAGGTGAGCAGTCCGGCGGACCTGGTCGCGGAACTGGACGATTTTCGTGAGCATCTGAAGCGTCACCACGCCGATGGCGCCCTTGACGACGACACCTACCGGGAGGCGCTGGCCGAGCTGGACTTCGCCCGCCGGGCGGCAAGGGAGAGCATTCCCGAATCGGCCAGGAGCGCGACCATGGCGCTCAAGAGATTACGCGGTCTGATCGCGGACTGTCCCGAGCTGGCGGCCAGGCTGGCACCCTTGGTCGTAGCGGCGGGTGACTTGTCATGAACGACGGCAGCGGCGGCACGCACAATTCGGCCGCGTACGACTCCAACGTCGGAATCCAGGCCGAGACCGTACACAATTCCAATGTGTACTTCGTCCATCCGGATGCGTCGCCGCAGGAAAAGTACAAGGTCGGGGTGCGGTTCCTGGAGGACGGTATCCCCAGCCGTGCTCGCGACATGATCAGCGACGCGATCGCCCACGAATACGACAGCGCGGAGGTCCGTTTCCACTGGGTGCTCGCCATGCTCAGTGCACGCGCTTACCACGACCTCAGCACCGAAGAGATCCAGCGCCTGCACCACGCCTCCGGGCTCGTACGGACGTATGCCGAGGGGGAGTGGAAGGACGCTCTGCGCGTCGCTTTCGAACTGCTGGCGATGCTCAGCACCGCGGACGGTGAGACAGGACGTGTGCTGGAGCGGCTGGAGGCCCTGTCACCTCTCCGGCGTGACGAGATCCTGCATCACCTCGACCTCGTACTCACCGGAGGGCTGAAGGACAGCCTCTGGGTCGAGAACCGCGAGCGGGCCGAAGCAGCTCGCTTCAGCAAGGACCGGGTCCAACGGGTGTGGGCCTATTTCGAAGCCGACCCCATCGGGGCACGGGCCCTACCGCCCCGTCCGAGCACCGCTCCCGCCGCGCGGGCAGCCCTCCCCCTCCGAGCCGGGCTGTTTGTCGTCGTCACCGCAGTCCTCTGGCTTCTGGCGCTGGCCGCAGATCCGGCCGCGGCGGTGATCGAGTTGCTGGTGGCGCTCGGCGCGGGCCTGACCGCGGCTCACTTCGGCCGCCCGTGGTGGTACCAGGACCGGCAGCTGAAGGCCGCAAATCGTGAACTCTACGTCGCACAGACAGGTGATCCCGCCGCTGCCGGCGACGGGTTCACCAAGCGCGTCCGTCATTCGTTCGATCATTACTTCGCCATCCGCACGCCTTACGGGTTCGCCTCGCACGAATGGCTCGGTCACACCTTCCACGTCCGCAATGGCCTCGCCACCGAGATCGCGTATCTGTACCGCGAGAGCCGAATCAGCGTGGACCGGGTCAACTGGCTGATCCGCCATCTCGCCGAGGACGCCCGCGACCGGTTCAACAAAGGCACTCTGTTCGATCAACGCCACCAGAACAAGACGCCGGTGGTCACGAAGGTCCTGTGTGTGGTCGCCGTCATCATTCTCGGCATCTCGACTCTTGCCCTGCTCGCGACAGTGGCCGCAGGCGCGGACGCGTCGCGGGTGCTGCTGGCCATCCTGGCGGTGGTCGGTGCGGTCTGGTCGGGACGCGAGGCCGCGTCCCTGTGGCTGGAGGCCTGGGGTGAGGAGCGTCGAACGGCCGAGGAAACACATCTGTACCAAGAGCGGCTGTACGGGCGGCAAGTCGCGTACCAGAACTGGAAGTCGTTCCTGGACGCCACGCGACCCAGTGAGCTGGAGATGGAGACCTGGCTCACCTGCGACAAGACGCTGTTCGTCGACGAAGCACTCCGCCACTACCAGCTCACCTGGCGCGACCTGATCACCCACACCATCCTGCTGACGCCCGCGCGCCCCTACAAGCGAGGGCGGGTAAAGGGCGGTCCTTGGCGGTACTCGCGCTACAGCATCCGTCTTTTCCTGGTCACACAGGACGGCGTGCGTGAAATCAGCACAGAATTCGATTTCACCGACGCGAAGCGTGGGGACGAGCAGCGAAGCAACTACCGGTTCGACGCGCTGTCCTCCGTACAGGTCACGGAACGCACCCGTACCGGCTACGACCTGGAGCTCGTCCTCACCAACGGGCCGGCCAGGAACATTCGCGTCAAAGACGCCGACACCCATCAACTGGCGCCGGACGAAAACGCCCAGGACATCGCCGAGATCAACCTCAACGCGGCTGGCTTCATCCACACCTTCCGCCTCCTGGAAGGAATCGCGGCGGACGGAAAGGGTTGGATCGAGCGAAACAACCCGAACAATCTTCCGTCCTTCCGTGCAGCCGACTGACTCGTCCGGGCCTTCAGGGCGGGCAGGGGCCGGAACGCCGGAGCCCTGCCCGCCCACGCATCAGCGCAGCCGGAACCCGAGCTGAGGAATGGCCGTGGCCGACACCCAAGACGTCACCGAGAGCAGACTGCTGCTGGCCGAGTACGACCGCATCAAGGAGGAGCAGAAGACCCGCATAGGATTCCGCGACAACCTGCTCTACTTCACACTCGCCGCGTCCACCGCGGTCGTGGCGATCGCCGTCCAGAGCGGCAAGTCTCAACTGTTGCTCGCCGTCCCCGTGATCTGCATGATCCTGGGCTGGACCTACCTGGTCAACGACGAGAAGATCTCGGCGGTCGGCTGCTACATTCGCGACCAGTTGGGACCGCGCCTGGCCGAACTCAGCGACGCCCCCGGCGCGGTGTTCGGCTGGGAGACGTACCACCGCACCGACGCGACCCACACCACGCGCAAGCGACTCCAGACCGCTGTGGATCTGCTCACGCATGTGGCCTTGCCGATGATCTGCGTCACCGCCTTCTGGTGCTCTCCGGCCGTCGAGCCATTACTCGTGATCGTCTCCCTCGCACAGACAGCTGCCCTGGCCGTACTGGGCTGGCAGTTCCTGCGCTACGCGGAGCGGTAGGGCCGTGTCACCTCCCGGCGATGTAATCAGCTCCGTAGCGCTGAGCTGTCCGCCACGCAACCCGGACCGTGCCCCGGTCGTTGCCGATGTGGGTTGGCTCTAACGTCGGTTGCGTCGGCGTGGGCGCCACGGAAGCCAGTTGGCAGCCGCTTCCAGGACATCCACGATGTCCCGTCTGTCGGCACGAATCAATGCGATCACCACGGTCACCAAGAAAGTGGAGAGGAAGAGCAGAAATGCGATGCCCAGCCATGACATTGCATTCGATGGAAGCTGGAAAAATTTGCTGACCACGGCCGGATTCTCCAAACGAAGATCTAGGGCGTTTTGCGCCCTCAAGGTTTGCGAGTGAGCCCGAAGCCTCGTCTGACTAGCCGGAGGCTCTCGCAGGCTGAGTGATGAGGCGAGAGACTCAGTTAGGGCAGAGTGTGACCAGCGGTCGTATCGTGGCTCGCAGTGTTGGGGATTTCCCTGAAGGCCTTTCCCCCTCGGGTCCCCCGGGTGTTGCTTCCGAGGCAGGCCAGAGTTTCGACGGGATTCGGGCTGGCGGAGAGAACCGAGCAGGCACCCGCACGGCGATGCGACGATGGGCCTCGTAGTCCTGTGGATTGGCAAGCAGCCGGGAGGCACGCTCGGCTGTTCGGCGAGGGAAGCGGAGCTGTAGCTCGCCGGCCTGTTCGAGTCGAGGCCGTCCGGTGAAGGTGCACTGGTTTGAGTATTCGGTTTCGCAAGTACAGTGCGAGTCTGTCCAGTCGAGCCCGAGTCCCCAGGCCTCATTGTTGAGGAGATGGAGGAATGTCTCGTGGTGAGATGAGGCGCGCGCTGCCTGGGGCTGGTACTGCGTCTCCAGGATCCATTGCTGCCCAATGCCGACTGGGTTGGTCCATGCCGTGGTGTATAGGGGAATTCCCATGGTTCGCAGAAGCCCGATGCGCCGGAGCAGGCCGCTGGCAAGCCAAGCGGTGTTCCAGTCGGCATCACTGTGGGTGGCTCTACGCCAGGGGCGCGCGGTGTACGCGAGTTCTGCGGCGGTCCACTCGTGGGGCCGTTCGTGGGTGCACAGGCGCAGTCCTGCGTGACACAGTTCCTGATCCGTCTCCCCAAGGCCGCTGCGCCACGCTTTTCGGTGGATCCCGATGATGTGAATCGTGGCGTCCGTGTCGAGGAGGTGCAGGACAAGGCCATGTCGGCCTGTCTCGGTGATGCGGCACCCCGGCACTCCGTAGACCTCGCCGGTAATTGGGTCGTATCGAGGTACGAGGGTGTTGGCCAACTCGGGGGCCATATTGTCACCCTCGACGGCAATCGTGAGGCCGTCAGGGCGTGGATAGACGTACTTGATGCCCCAAGGGTAAATGGGGCTGTTCGACGGCCAGCAGATTCGTCGGACTACCCATTGCTCGAACAATCGCTGGTCGGCGTTGGCCTCCGGAATAAGGGGCTCGCCTTCGCTTGTACGTACAGCCTCGCTCGCCAACTCAACCGGCATGCCGGTAAAGAGGGAAAGAGCCTTGGCGTCACGCGCTCGACTCGTCTGCCGCATGGAGGATCCCTTTCGGCCACAACGCCACCCCCGACCGTGACGCTCGGCGGTTGAGTGGGAGTCCCGCAAGCGCAATACGTTTCCAGCGACGGTGTCAGTTCGACTGTCTTCTGCACCCTCTCGCGCTCCGTTGGGTCGGGGTGAGCGCTGGCGCACGGCATCCGCAATGCCTCACTGCACACCATACGAAAGCAAGTCGGGCCCGCGCAACCGCACGTGGCCTCGCATCAGGTGACGCTGCATCAACAGCGATGTGCTGTTCATGCCCGGGACCCTTCGCTGAGTCTGGAAGGGGATCATTTGCCATCCCGGGCCTTCCACTGGAGCAGGAGATCTGCGCTCTCGGCTTGGGAGTGTCAGAACGTTCCGTCGCCTTTTCTGTCTCCTCGTCGCCGCCGACCGGTCTCTGTGTCCAGCGAGACCGGCACCCGCAGGCAGTCAACGACGCCTTCGCGGAGGACGCACTGCATGGCTGGGGCATATCGGTGCCCGCACAGAAGCGGAACGTGCCCTGACGGCCTGGCGGCGCCTTCCGGCGCACGGCGAGGGCGGGATCCGGGGACCCCGCTGGTTACCCGCACGTCAACCGCGTCAGGGCCAGACCAGGCAGTACGGCTGGTGGCCTGCCTCGTGGAGGCGGTGGCTGAAGTCCTGCCATTCGTGGAGCATCTGGTAGACGTTGAACGCGTCGCGCGGGCCGCCGCGGTCCGGGACCGTGGACCAGATGAAGGCCGCAGCGCCCACGGACTCCTCGCCTATGTCGCGCAGCGGGTCGACCACCGTCATCGGGAGTTTGACCACCGCGTAGTCCGGGTGCAGGACGACCAGTTCCAGCGGGGGGACCTTGTGCAGGGGCATGCCCTGGATGCCGGTCAGGACCATCGCGGCTATCGTCTCGGGCTTGACCTTGCTGAACATGCCGCCCATGCCCAGCTCGTCGCCGCCCAGCTCCTCGGGGCGCATCGAGATCGGGACGCGTGCCGCCGTGGCTCCGTCGGGTGCGCCGAAGTATTTGTACGTCACCCCCACGCGGCCCCCGCTCCTGCTCGTCGGAGGGGGAGGCTCGTCACGTGCTTCCCGCTCGTGGCGCCGGTGTTTCCCACGCCGGGCAGGCTCGGGACCCAGGCCGTCGGTCCCCTCGCCCAGTCCGCCACCGCGATGCATATCTCCACCCGACCACTCGCAGCCCCGGCCGCGCAACCCGATCATCGTGACAGTGACCTCCCCAACGAACGTGCGGTGAAACACCTGTCCGCAAGAACATCCGAGCCTCTGACACCATGGATTCCGTGAGCTTCCCCTATGACGCCCCAGTTTCACAGATCCTCTTCGACCGCGCCGCCCTTGTGACACCTGGCGGCGTGAACTCTCCTGTCCGTGCCTTTCGGGCCGTGGGCGGTACGCCCCGTTTCATGGTGTCCGGTACCGGTCCATATCTGATCGATGCGGACGGCCGCGAATATGTCGACCTCGTATGTTCTTGGGGGCCGATGATTCTCGGTCATTCCCGGCCAGAGGTTGTCGAAGCGGTCCAGGCCGCCGTGGCCCGCGGCACGTCCTTCGGGACGCCCGGGGAGGGTGAGGTCGCGCTCGCCGAGGAGATGGTGGCCCGAATCGGACCCCTCGAACAGGTGCGGCTGGTGTCCTCGGGCACCGAGGCGACCATGTCCGCGATCCGGCTCGCCCGTGGTTTCACGGGCCGCGCGAAAATCGTGAAATTCGCCGGCTGCTACCACGGACATGTCGACGCGCTGCTCGCGTCGGCCGGCTCCGGGGTGGCGACGTTCGGGCTGCCGGACACACCGGGGGTCACCGGAGCGCAGGCCGGCGACACCATCGTCCTGCCGTACAACGACCTCGGGGCCGTACAAAAGGCCTTCGCGGCGAACGCCGGCGAGATCGCCTGTGTGATCACGGAGGCGTCGCCGGGAAACATGGGCGTCGTGCCGCCGCGCCCCGGGTTCAACGCCGGGCTCAAGGAGCTGTGCGCGGCCAACGGCGCGCTGTACATCTCCGACGAGGTGATGACCGGGTTCCGTACGTCGAAGGCCGGCTGGTACGGGATCGACGGCGTCGAGCCCGACCTGATGACCTTCGGCAAGGTCATGGGCGGCGGCTTCCCCGCCGCCGCGTTCGGCGGGCGCGCCGACATCATGGGGCGGCTCGCCCCGGTCGGCCCCGTCTACCAGGCGGGCACGCTGTCGGGTAACCCCGTCGCCACCGCGGCCGGCCTCGCGCAGCTGCGGCTCCTCGACGACGCGGCGTACGCGAAGCTCGACGCCGTCTCGCTGGAGATCCAGGATCTGCTGACGGCCGCCCTGGACAAGGAGGGCGTGGCGCACAGCGTGCAGTCGGCGAGCAACATGTTCTCCGTGTTCTTCACGCCGGACGACGTCCACGACTTCGAGAGCGCCAAGAAGCAGGAGTCGTTCCGCTTCACCCCCTTCTTCCACTCGATGCTCGCCGACGGCGTCTATCTGCCGCCGTCGTCCTTCGAGTCCTGGTTCGTCTCGACCGCCCATGACGAGCGCGCCGTCGAGCGGATCGCCGCCGCGTTGCCGGCCGCCGCGCGCGCCGCAGCCCAAGCCACGGAGAATGCCGAATGACCAGCACCGACAGCACCGACAGCAGGGGCGCCCTGGACGGCGGGGAGGAGTTCACCGTCGTCCATCTCATGCGGCACGGTGAGGTCCACAACCCCGACGGCGTGCTCTACGGCCGCCGCGCCGGCTACCACCTCTCGGAGCTCGGCCGGCAGATGGCCGACCGGGTCGCCGAGCATCTGGCGGGGCGTGACATCACTCACGTCGTCGCCTCCCCGCTGGAGCGCGCCCAGGAGACGGCCGCACCCCTCGTCAAGAGCCACGGTCTGACGCTGGAGACGGACGAGCGGCTGATCGAGGCCATGAACATCTTCGAGGGCAAGACCTTCGGGGTCGGCGACGGCGCCCTGCGCAAGCCCGCGAACTGGAAGTACCTCACCAACCCGCTCCGGCCGTCGTGGGGCGAGCCGTACGTCGACCAGGTCGTCCGGATGATGGGCGCGCTGACCAGCGCGAGGGACGCGGCGCGCGGGCACGAGGCGGTGTGCGTCAGCCACCAGCTGCCGATCTGGATCGTGCGCAGCTTCCTGGAGCGGCGCAGGCTCTGGCACGACCCGCGCAAGCGGCAGTGCACCCTCGCCTCGCTGACGAGCGTCACGTACCAGGGGAACAGGATCGTGTCCGTGGGCTACTCGGAGCCCGCCAGGGACCTCGTCCCCGCCCATCTGCTGGCCGGAGCCAAGCCCGTGAAGGGTGCGGGTAAGGCTTACGGAGCGTAGTGATGTTAGTCATACAAAAGTAAAGATATGACAATTACAAGAACCTCCGCGTTTGCTACGACATCTCACGTGTTGCCGCTTGTAAAAGAGAGGGGCCAACGCATGTACCAACGCGGATGGGGACAATATGCGCGACATCAGCAGGAGGGGTCTGCTCGGAGCCGGAATCGGCGCCGCAGCCGCGATCGGAATCGCGGGCTGCGGCACCGGCCGGACCGAATCACATAACAAACCGACAGGCAACAGCAGCGTCGCCCCCGGTGGACACGGAAAAGCGGCGGGGCCTCCGCACAAGGACGTCAAACTCATCGGTGACGGTTCCACCGCCGACACCGGAAAACAGCCCAACCAGCCCGAGGCGCCCATTCCGCTGGAACCGGGCCAGACCCCGCCACAGTTCGTCATCTTCTCCTGGGACGGGGCGGGTGAAGTCGGCAACGGACTCTTCCCGCGCTTCCTGCAACTCGCCAAGGAACACAACGCGGGGATGACGTTCTTCCTCTCCGGGCTGTATCTGCTGCCGGAATCCAAGAAGGACATGTACCGGCCGCCGAACAACCCGACCGGTGCGTCGGACATCGGCTACCTCACCGACGAGCACATCAGGTCGACCCTCACCAACGTCCGCCAGGCGTGGCTCGACGGCCACGAGATCGGCACCCACTTCAACGGGCACTTCTGCGCGGGCTCAGGCTCCGTGAACAACTGGACCCCGGCCCAGTGGCGTGACGAGATCGACCAGGCCGTGTCCTTCGTCACCCAGTGGCGCACGAACTGCGCCCTGCCCGACGCCGACCCGCTCCCCTTCGACTACGCGAAGGAACTCGTCGGCAGCCGCACCCCGTGTCTGCTCGGCCAGGAGCGGCTGCTGCCCGCGGCGGCCGAACTCGGCTGGCGCTACGACGCGAGTTCCCCCGGCGG
>NZ_JTIY01000001.1:1648765-1653784 GCF_000818175.1 Streptomyces sp. AcH 505 | reverse complement strand
AATCAGGTCTGGCCCGACAAGAAACAGGGCATCTGGGATTTCCCGCTCCAGGGCATCCCGTTCCCGGGGCACAGCTTCGAAGTCCTCTCCATGGACTACAACATCCTCGCCAACCAGTCGAAGAATTCGACCCACGGCATGACCTCCAACTACCCGGCCTGGCGCCAGCAGGCGACCCAGTCGTATATCGCCGGTTTCCGGCGGGCGTACGAAACGAACCGGGCGCCGTTCTTCGTCGGCAACCACTTCGAGGAGTGGAACGGCGGAATCTACATGGATGCCGTCGAAGACGCGATGAAGGAGATCGCAGGCACCAAAGACGTCCGAATGGTGTCGTTCCGGCAGTTCACCGACTGGCTCGACGTCCAGGACCCCGCCGTACTCGCCAAGTTGCGCACACTTGAGGTCGGACAGAACCCGGCCGGCGGCTGGAACACCTTCCTCAAAGCCGTCTGACAGCCCCCGCACAGCCGCCCGCAGCGGGATTCGCGGGCGCCGCCGGCACAGAGGGGGGTGCGCAAGATCCCCCGAAACGCCCATGCGAAACTTTTCACATGAACTTTGGCAGCGCCCCCCGACGCCGCTCCAGCCGTCGACTTCGCGCCGTCGCCCTGCCGGTCATCGGCGTGGCGGCGGCGCTGGCGCTGACGGCGTGCGGCGGTGGCGGCAAGTCCGGCGGCGGCGGCAACACCAACTTCGTGTCGACGAGCGGCGGCATAGACACCGTCGCGAAGGGCGACCGCGGCTCGGCCGTCAAGATGTCGGGCGACACGCTCACCGGCAAGCAGCTCGACATCGCCAGCCTCAAGGGCAAGGTCGTCGTCCTGAACGTCTGGGGTTCGTGGTGCTCGCCCTGCCGTGAAGAGGCGCCCTATCTGGTGCGCGGCGCCGAGGACCTGGGGCCCAAGGGCGTGGCGTTCGTCGGGATCAACACCCGTGACGAGTCGAAGGGTCCGGCCATCGCGTTCGAGAAGGACAGCGGTCTGACCTACCCGAGCTTCTACGACCCGGCGGGCAAGCTCATCCTCAACAGCTTCCCCAAGGGCACCCTCAACCCGCAGGGCATCCCCTCCACGATCGTGCTCGACCGGCAGGGGAAGATCGCGGCCCGGTCGCTGGGCGGGGTCAACACGGACTCGCTGCACAAGATGATCGACCCGCTGATCGCGGAGAAGTGATCCCGTGCTGGCTCTCGCCGAGGCATCCCTCCAGAACGGCACGATCATGGACGGCGCGCTCCTCGCGGCGCTGCCGATCGCGCTGCTCGGCGGCCTCGTCTCGTTCTTCTCGCCCTGTGTGCTGCCGCTCGTACCCGGCTACCTCTCGTACGTGACCGGCGTCGCCGGTACGGATCTGGCGGACGCCCGACGCGGCCGGATGGTCGCGGGCGCCGCGCTGTTCGTCATCGGCTTCACCGCGGTCTTCGTCTCCGGCGGCGCGCTCTTCGGCTTCTTCGGGGAGCGGCTCCAGGAGAACCGGGAAGTGATCTCCAAGGTCCTCGGTGTCCTGCTGGTCGTGATGGGCGCGTTCTTCATGGGCATGATGCCCTGGCTCACCCAGCGCGAATTCCGCTTCCACAAGCGGCCGGTGACGGGTCTGGTGGGCGCACCGCTGCTCGGCGCGCTCTTCGGCGTCGGCTGGACGCCCTGCCTCGGCCCCACCCTCTCGTCCGTCAGCTTCCTGGCGATGAACCAGGCGAGCGCGGGCCGGGGCGCGATACTGACCGTCGCCTACTGCCTCGGTCTCGGCGTGCCGTTCCTGCTCGCCGCCGTGGCGTTCCGCAAGGCACTCGGCGCGTTCGGCTGGGTCAAGCGGCACTACGCGTGGGTGATGCGGATCGGCGGCGCGATGATGATCGTGACGGGGCTGCTGCTGCTGACCGGCGCGTGGGACAGCATCGTGCAACAGACGCAGTCCTGGTCCAACGGCTTCACGGTGGGGATCTAGTTCCATGAGCAAGACAGAGCCCGACAGCACAGCACGGGCCGACAGCACAGCACGGGCCGACGACACAGCACGGACGACGGACGGCGCGGCCCAGGCGGAGGTCCGGGCCGAGGTCCAGGACGCCAGGGAACTCGGCGCCGCAGGGTCCCAGCTCTCCACCGCCCCCCGCGAGGAATCCCTCATCGGCGGCCCGGTGCTGGGGGTGGTCGGCTGGGCGCGCTGGTTCTGGCGGCAGCTCACCTCCATGCGGATCGCGCTGCTCCTGCTGTTCCTGCTCTCCCTCGGCGCCATCCCCGGCTCGCTGATCCCGCAGAGCGGCAGCGACCAGCTCAAGGTCGAGACGTTCCAGAAGCAGCATCCGACGGTCTCGCCGATCTACGAGAAGCTCCAGCTGTTCCACGTCTACAGCTCGGTGTGGTTCTCCGCGATCTACATCCTGCTGTTCATCTCCCTCATCGGCTGCATCGTCCCGCGCACCTGGCAGTTCGTCGGCCAGCTGCGCGGCCGGCCGCCCGCCGCGCCCAAGCGGCTGACCCGGCTGCCCGCGTACACCACCTGGCGCACCACGGCCGAACCCGAAGAGGCGCGCACGGCGGCGCTCGCGCTGCTCAAGAAGCACCGCTTCCGCGCGGACGCCGACGGGGACGCCGTCACGGCCGAGAAGGGCTATCTGCGCGAGGCCGGGAACCTCATCTTCCATATCGCGCTGATCGTGATGCTGGTCTCCTTCGCCAGCGGCCAGCTCTTCAAGTCCGAGGGCGGCAAGCTGATCGTCGAGGGCGGCGCCTTCTCCAACACCCTCACCCAGTTCGACGACTTCAAGTCGGGGTCGCTCTTCGACGCGGACAACCTCGCGCCGTTCAGCTTCACCCTCGACAAGTTCGTCGGCACGTGGGAGCGGCAAGGGCCCGAGATCGGCACGGCCAGGACCTTCGAGGCGAAGGTCCGCTACACGGCGGGACCCGGCGACAAGGAACACACCAAACTCATCAAGGTCAACAAGCCGCTCGTGGTCGACGGTTCGAAGGTCTACCTGATCTCCCACGGCTACGCGCCGACCGTCACCGTCAAGGACGGCAAGGGCAAGGTCGTCTTCTCCGGCGCGACGCCGCTGCTGCCCTTCGACACCAACCTCTCGTCCAGCGGCGCCATCAAGGTGATGGACGGGTACCGGGACAAGAACGGCAAGAAGGACCAGCTCGGTTTCGCCGCGCTCTTCGTGCCCACGTACGGCGGCAAGGCGTCCGGGCAGATGTTCTCGCAGTTCCCGGACCTCGACTTCCCGGCGCTCAACATCGGCGCGTACCACGGGGACCTGGGGGTCAACGCCGGTGTGCCGCAGAACGTGTACCAGCTGGACACCAGCAAGATGAAGCCCTTCAAGGACGCCCAGGGCAAGATCCTGAAGAAGACGCTGCTGCCGGGCGAGACCCTGACCCTGCCCGACGGGGCCGGTTCGATCACGATGGACAGGGACGTCAAGCAGTGGGCGAGCTTCCAGATCACCCACCAGCCCGGCGCCGGCTGGGCCCTCGGCGGCGCCATCGCGGCCATCCTGGGGCTGGCCGGTTCCCTCTTCATCCAGCGGCGCCGGATCTGGGTCCGGGCCGCCCGGGGCGCCGACGGCGTCACCGTCGTCGAGATGGCGGGGCTCGGCCGCAGCGAGTCCGCCAAACTCCCCGAGGAGCTGGGCGATCTGGCCCTGGCCCTCAACAATCAGGCGCCCACAGCGCCCGATCCCGATGAACCCGACGAACCCGCCGAACCCGCCGAACCCGCCGAGACTGCCGAAACCGTCGAAACTGTCGAAGGGGCTGAGAAGTGAATCTCGCCGCCGCGGTAACCAACGAGAGCCTGGCGCACACCAGCAATGTGCTGATCTATTCATCCATGGCCGTCTATATGTTCGCCTTCTTCGCGCACATCGCGGAGTGGCTGTTCGGCAGCAGGAGCAAGATCGCCCGCACCGCCGCAGCGCTGACCGGCGACGCGAAGGAGTCCACGGCGGCCGGCTCCGTCAAGGTGCAGGTGGCCCGGAAGGGCGCGGGGACCGCCGTACTCGACCGGCCGAAGGTCGTCGTCAGGACCGCGTCCGGCACCCGTGACGTCCCCGACGGACCCGGCGCCGCGGGCGGTGACGAGCAGGGCGACATGTACGGCCGGATCGCCATCTCCCTCACCATCCTCGCCTTCGTCGTCGAGGCCGGGGGTGTCCTCACCCGCGCGCTGTCCGTACAGCGGGCGCCGTGGGGCAACATGTACGAGTTCAACCTGACCTTCTCCACGGTCGCCGTCGGTGTGTACCTCACCTTCCTGGCGCTGAAGAAGAACATCCGCTGGCTCGGGCTGCCCCTGGTCACCACGGTCCTCCTGGACCTCGGCCTCGCCGTCACCGTCCTGTACACCGCCAGCGACCAGCTGGTTCCCGCCCTGCACTCGTACTGGCTGTGGATCCACGTCTCCACCGCGATCTTCTGCGGCGCCGTGTTCTACGTCGGCGGGGTCGCCACGCTGCTCTACCTCTTCCGGGAGCGCTACGAGTCCAAGCTGGCGGCGGGCCGGCAGCCGGGCGCCTTCGCCACCTCCGTCATGGAGCGGCTGCCCGCGTCGGCCACGCTCGACAAGTTCGCCTACCGCGTCAACGCCGCCGTCTTCCCGCTCTGGACGTTCACGATCATCGCGGGCGCGATCTGGGCGGGCGACGCGTGGGGCCGGTACTGGGGCTGGGACCCGAAGGAGACCTGGTCGTTCATCACCTGGGTCGCGTACGCCGGCTACCTGCACGCACGCGCCACCGCGGGCTGGAAGGGCCGCAAGGCCGCCTACCTGGCGCTGATCGCCTTCGGCTGCTGGCTGTTCAACTACTACGGCGTGAACATCTTCGTCACCGGCAAGCACTCGTACGCCGGCGTCTGAGCGGTCTGCCCGCGAGGTACCGCCTGCTCCGTACCGCCTGCCCCGTCGGTACGGGGCAGGCGGTACGTGTGTGTCAGCGGCGCGGCCGTACGCCCGGCTCCTGCTTCGGCAGGGTCTGGCCGTCGCCCGGCAGCGTCGGCTTCGGCAGCGTCGCGA
>NZ_JTIY01000001.1:1631100-1648536 GCF_000818175.1 Streptomyces sp. AcH 505 | reverse complement strand
CCCGGCAGCGTCGGCTTCGGCAGCGTCGCGACCTCTTCCTTGGCCTCCGCCAGCTGCTCGGCCGTGTCCGTCGGCAGCGCCGGCGGCCGGTGTGCCGCGGACCTGAAGCCGAACGCCGAGGTCAGGTCGCCGAAGGTACGGCGGCGCCACTCGGTGATGTTCGGCTCCTCGACCCCGGTGAACCTCTCCAGGAACTGCAGGACCGACGTGTGGTCGAACGCCTCACCCGCGGCCCACCCGCCCACCGTCCACGGGGAGATCGCCAGACACGGCACCCGGAACCCGCCGCCGATGGGCAGGCCCTGGACGAACTCGTCCACCGTCCCCGCCTTCGGGGTCGGCGGCACGACATGGTCGAAGAGGCCGTCGTTCTCGTCGTAGTTGAGGATGAACGCCGTCTTGCGCCACACCGCCGGGTTGGACGCGATGGCCTCGATCTTCGACGCCACGAAGTCCGCGCCCGCCGCGGGCAGGTAGTTGGGGTGCTCCGACTGCGCCGCCGTCGGCAGGATCCATGACACGGTCGGCAGCCGGTCGTTGCGCGCGTCGTCCTCGAAGGTGCCCTCGGGCTGCGCGACCATCGCCCGGTCGTACAGCGGATCGCCCGGCTTGGCGTCCTGGAACTGCTGGAACTCCGACAGCATGTTCGTGCCGTAGTTGTCGGTCTGCTGGTACACCTTCCAGTCGACCCCCGCCGCCTGCAGGCGCTCGGCGTACGTCGTCCAACTGTACGGCTTGGGCGCGGAGTTCGAGATGACCGGGCCGCCCTTGGTGCCTGACGGGTCGATGCTCGCGGTCATCCAGTAGAGCCGGTTCGGCCAGGTCGGGCCCATCACCGAGCAGAAGTAGTTGTCGCAGATCGTGAACGCCTCGGCCAGCGCGAACTGGAAGGGGATGTCGTCACGCGTGTAGTAGCCCATCACGTACGGGCCGTTGGCGCCGTCCGCCTTGCGGTGCGCGGGCAGCCACTGGTCCATCGCGCCGTTGTTCCACGCCTGGTGCTGCACGGCCCACGCGTGGCTGGTGGACGGGATGGCCTGGGCGCTCGTGGTGTGCGTGTCCAGGTGGAACGGCAGCGTGTAGCCCTGCGGGTTGACCGTGTCCGGCTGGTAGAACACGGACTTGCCGGTGGAGAGCTTGCGCGCGTGCGGGTCGGCGAAGCCGCGCACTCCCTTGAGCGTGCCGAAGTAGTGGTCGAAGGAGCGGTTCTCCTGCATCAGCAGGACGACATGCTCGATGTCGTCGATCGAGCCGCCGCGCGCGGGGCCCGCTGCCACGGCCTTCTGGATGCTGGGGGGAAGCAGACTCAGACCGGCGGCGCCACCGAGCACACCGGCCGTCGAACCGAGAAGTCTGCGACGGGTCATTTCGGGCATGGGTATTCCCACTTCCCTTGAGACGCATGGGGGTTGGTCGACCGCAGACGACTCTCCCGGGGCGCGGGACCCGAGGAAGAGGGGGATTGCGTGAACGGCATATCAAGGCATCGCAAAGGCGCCAATTGATCGCAAAGTGTGCCAGTGGTGCGACCAATGGCGCGCCGGGGCTCGCCGTAACGGCCCGTACGGTGCGTGCTGCCTGGTCCGGGCAGGTGTCGCCCGACCGGACCGACCGGCCGTCAGCTGACTTTCGAGGCGAGCGGACAGCGACGCCGGGGCGTACCGGCGCCGGGCGCGCGGCGCGGGTACGTCACCGCCCGCCACCGGGCATTCACCTGGAGTGTGGCGAACGGTCAGATGTGGCGCTCAGTCGCGGCCGATGTCCTCGTACCAGAGTTCGGGGCGCTCCTCGATGAACGAACGCATCATCGACGCGCACTCCGCGTCGTCCACCAGCTCGATCCGCACACCGTGCTCGGCGAGCCAGTCGTGCCCGCCGTGGAACGTCCGCGCCTCGCCGATCACCACCCGCGAGATGCCGAACTGCCGCACCAGACCGCTGCAGTACCAGCACGGTGAGAGTGTCGTCACCATCGTCGTGCCGCGGTACGAACGCTGCCGGCCCGCGGCGCGGAAGGCCGCCGTCTCTGCGTGCAGCGAGGGGTCGCCGTCCTGGACCCTGCGGTTGTGGCCCCGGCCCAGCAGCGCCCCTTCGGGGCCGTACAGCGCCGCGCCGATGGGGATGCCGCCCTCGGCGAGCCCGGCCCGCGCCTCGGCGACAGCGGTCGCCAGCCACTCCCGGGCCTGTGCCGCGTCCAACGGCCCGGCCAAGGCCCCGTCCGGCGTCACTGCTTCGGCGGGGTGTCGTCGTCGCGGTCCTTGAGGGACCGCAGGAACTCCGGGTTGTCGTCCGGCGCGACCCAGCCGCCGCCACGCCCCGCGCGCGGCGCCCGCCTGTCCCGCCCCACGACCAGCCAGGCAATGGACCCGACCAGTGGGAACAGCAGCACGAGAATCGCCCAGACGGGCTTGGGCAGATGGCGGATCTCCTTCTCGTCACTGGTGAGACAGTCGATGAAGGCATAGATGCTGAGGCCCAGCGGCACCAGAATCATCAGCACCCGAAGCATGGCGGGTCCCCTCTGCGCGTGGTCCGCGCGTGGCGGTCGGGACCGGATCGCGGCCCCGTGACGGGACCAGCGTAGCGAGTGACCGATACTTGACCTCATGGCTTATGACGATCTTCGCTCGCTGCTCAGGGCGCTGGAGCGCGAAGGCGACCTCAAGCGCGTGAAGGCCGAGGTCGACCCGTATCTGGAGATCGGGGAGATCACCGACCGCGTCAACAAGGCCGGCGGGCCGGCGCTGCTCTTCGAGAACGTCAAGGGCTCGTCGATGCCGCTGGCCATGAACGTGTACGGGACGGACCGCCGCCTCCTCAAGGCGCTCGGCCTGAAGTCGTACGCCGACATCAGCGACAAGATCGGCGGGCTGCTCAAGCCCGAGCTGCCGCACGGCTTCGTGGGGGTGCGCGAGGCGTTCGGCAAGCTCGGCACGATGGCGCACGTACCACCCAAGAAGGTGAAGGAGGCGCCCGTCCAGGAAGTCGTCCTGACAGGTGACGACGTGGACCTGGACCAGCTGCCCGCGCTGTTCACCTGGCCCGAGGACGGCGGCTCGTTCTTCAACCTCGGTCTGACGCACACCAAGGACCCCGAGACGGGCATCCGCAACCTCGGGCTCTACCGCCTCCAGCGCCACGACCGGCGCACCATCGGTATGCACTGGCAGATCCACAAGGACAGCCGCAACCACTACCAGGTCGCCGCCAGGCGCGGTGAGCGGCTGCCGGTCGCCATCGCCTTCGGCTGCCCGCCGTCCGTGACGTACGCGGCGACGGCGCCGCTCCCCGGCGACATCGACGAGTACCTCTTCGCCGGGTTCGTGCAGGGCAGGCGGATCGAGATGGTCGACTGCAAGACCGTGCCGCTCCAGGTGCCGGCGCAGGCGGAGGTCGTCGTCGAGGGCTGGCTGGAGCCCGGCAAGACGCTGCCGGAGGGCCCGTTCGGCGACCACACGGGCTTCTACACGCCGCAGGAGGAGTTCCCCGCGCTCACCATCGACTGTGTGACGATGCGCAAGCGGCCGCTGCTCCAGTCGATCGTGGTCGGCAGGCCGCCCACCGAGGACGGGCCGCTGGGCCGGGCGACGGAGCGGTTCTTCCTGCCGCTGCTGAAGATCATCGTGCCGGACATCGTGGACTACCACCTGCCGGAGGCGGGCGGTTTCCACAACTGCGCGATCCTGTCGATCGACAAGAAGTACCCGAAGCACGCGCAGAAGGTGATGCACGCCGTCTGGGGTGCCCACATGATGTCGCTGACGAAGCTGATCGTGATCGTGGACGCCGACTGCGACGTCCACGATCTGCACGAAGTGGCCTGGCGGGCGCTGGGCAACACCGACTACGCCCGCGACCTCACCGTCGTGGAAGGCCCGGTCGACCATCTCGACCATGCCTCCTACCAGCAGTTCTGGGGCGGCAAGGCGGGTATCGACGCGACGAGGAAGCTCCCCGAGGAGGGGTACACGCGGGACGGCGGCTGGCCGCATATGGTCGAGTCCGATCCCCGGACGGCGGCGACGGTCGACCGCCGTTGGAAGGAGTACGGCCTGTGACCAGCGCTGCGGCGCCCATGCGGCAGCCGAGCCACACCAAGGCGTTCCTGCGGCTGGTGATGATCGAGCACTCGGTCTTCGCCCTGCCGTTCGCCTACATCGCGGCACTGACCGCGATGTTCCAGCTCGACGGCAACATCCACTGGGTCCGGCTGCTCCTCGTCACGGTGGCGATGGTCGGTCTGCGTACGTTCGCGATGGCCTGCAACCGGATCATCGACCGGGAGATCGACGCCCGTAACCCGCGTACCGCGAGCCGGGAGATCGTCACAGGCGCGGTGTCCGTACGGTCCGCGTGGACCGGGGCCGGGATCGCGGTGGTCGTGTTCCTGGGCGCCGCCGCGCTGCTCAACCCGCTGTGCCTGGCGCTCGCGCCGGTCGCCGTCGTCCCGATGGTGGTCTATCCGTACGGCAAGCGGTTCACCAACTTCCCGCACGCCATCCTGGGGATCGCGCAGGCCATGGGCCCGGTCGGCGCCTGGATCGCGGTGACCGGCGAGTGGTCCTGGGACGCGGTGATTCTCGGTCTCGCTGTCGGGATCTGGATCGGTGGCTTCGACCTGATCTTCGGCTGCCAGGACGTGCAGGCGGACCGTGCGCACGGCGTGAAGTCCGTACCGGCGCGCTTCGGGATCCCGGCGGCGCTGTACGGGGCGCGCGCGGCGCACGTCGTCACGACCGTGCTGCTGGTCTGGTACGGCCTGGCGACCCACGCCGGGGCGTTCTTCTGGGTCGGTCTCGTGGTGGTCGCCGGGGCGTTCCTCTACGAGCACACCATCGTGAAGCCGCACGACCTGTCCCGGCTGAACAGGGCGTTCTTCTCGGTCAACGGCTTCGTCGGGATAAGCCTGTTCTTCTTCGCGCTGCTCGACCTGCTGGTGCGCGGCCTCACGGTGTGAACAGGGGAGCCTGCGGGCGGCGTTCCTTGCGGAACAGGAACGCCGCGAGCACGCCGCCCAGCAGCCCGAACAGATGGCCCTGCCAGCTGATCGACGGGTCACCGGGCAGCACGCCCCACAGCACCGAGCCGTAGACCACCAGCACCACAAGACCGATCACGATGTCGACCGCGCTGCGGTCGACGAAGCCGCGTATCAGCAGGAAACCCAGCAGGCCGAAGATCACCCCGGAAGCGCCGACGGTGTTGGTGTGGTCGGCCGCGGTGAGCCAGACCCCGAGGCCGCCGACCACCATGATCGTCAGGACGACCGCGGCGAACCGGCGCAGCCCGCCGAGGGCCGCGAGGAAGCCGAGGACCAGCAGCGGGACGGTGTTCGACGCGAGGTGCTCGAAGCCGTGGTGCAGGAAGGCCATCGGGATCACGTCACGCAGCTCACCCGCGCTGCGCGGGCTCAGCCCGAAGGTGTCCAGGGAGCCGCCCGTCGTGGCGTCCACGATCTCCAGCACCCAGAGCAGCGCGACCCAGGCGGCCATCACGGCGCCCGCGGCCTTCACCCGGCCGGTCCTGCCCGGCCTGCGCGGTGAGGTGGTGTCGAGGTTCGGATACGGCATCGCAGCCCCCTGCGGTCCTGAGCGGGCCGGGACACATCCCCGGCCCTGCCGTCTCTGCAACGCGCGGGGCACCGTCCGCGGTTCCAGCCCTGCGCGGGTTCCCGCCACCGGCGGCCGGATAGGCTCGGTCGGGTGAAGCCCGGACAGCCCGCGAACCAGCAGGACCAGCACGGCAGGCCCGGCCGGGAAGGCCCCCGGCGGCCCTGGGTCGTCGGCGTGTCCGGCGCCTCGGGCACCCCGTACGCCGCCGCCGTGCTGCGCGGTCTGCTGGACGCGGGGGAGAGCGTCGACCTCGTGGTCAGCCGGGCCTCCCGGCTGACGCTGCTGGACGAGACGGGCATCGCCTTCCGGGACGCGCACTGGCGCGAGGACCTGGCGGCCTGGCTGGCGCGCGGCGCCGACGGCAAGCCCGGTACGTTCGCGCCCGACCTGTCCGGTGTGCGCCACTGGAGTGCCGGCGATCTGGCGGCGGGCCCGTCCTCCGGGTCGTACCCGGCCAAGGGGATGCTGATCGTGCCCGCCTCCACCGCCTCCGTCGCGGGGGTGGCGCTGGGCCTGTCGAAGGACCTGTTGCAGCGCGCGGCGAGTGTGACGCTGAAGGAGCGCAGGCGGCTGGTGGTCGCCGTCAGGGAGACCCCGCTCGGCGGGCAGACGCTGAAGCAGCTGGTCGCGCTGGACGAGGCGGGCGCCGTGGTGCTGCCGGCGTCCCCCGGCTTCTACGCGGGGGCGACGCACATCCAGGACCTGGTGGACTTCGTGGCGGGCCGGGTGCTGGACGCGGCGGGCGTGCCGCACGGGCTGTACCGCAGGTGGACGGGGGACCTCGGCGGATCTCGTGACGGAGACCTCGGCGGATCTCGCGGAGACTGAGGCGCGGCCCGATTCTGTCCTTTGTTTCTGAGTGTAATCTTGCGCGATCGCTGAATAATGGAAGGCTTCAGGTATATGGACGCCGTGGACAGGCAGCTCATCCAGGCCCTCAGAGAGAACGGCAGAGCCTCGTACGCGGAGCTGGGCCGGCTCGTCGGCCTCTCCGGGCCCAGCGTCACCGACCGCATCAACCGCCTGGAGACCGCGGGCGTCATCACCGGCTACCGCGCCACGGTCGACTCGGCCTCCCTCGGTCTCGGCGTCACCGCGCTGATCGGGATCTCGCTCTCCGACGCCGCCGACCACGAGGACGTGGCGCGCCGGATGCGCGACCTCGGCGAGATCGAGGACTGCTGGTTCATCGCGGGCGACGACTCGTACATGCTCAAGGTGCGCGCCGACAACGTGGACGGTCTGGAGAAGACCATCGGCCGGCTCAGCAAGACCAAGGGCGTCTCCCGGACCCGCACCACCATCGTTCTCTCCACGAAGTGGGAGAACAGGGTCGGCGAGCTGCCCGAAGAGGTGTGACCGCCGCGAGACGGCGCGCGCGGCCCGGCACGGAGGGCCGCTGCGGTCATGTCGGCGCGGGGGCGTAGGCTCGACTGGCCCGATTGGTAGACGTATCGGCCCGATTGGTAGACGTATGGGAGGCGGCGGGATGACTGCATCGATCCAGGATGTGGGCTTCAAGCGCGAGCTGGAGGAGAAGGTCCACGCCGGGGAGCGGCTGTCCCGTGAGGACGGCGTCGCCCTGTACGAGACCGACGACCTGGCCTGGCTCGGCGGCCTCGCCCACGAGGTGCGGACCCGTAAGAACGGTGACGTGGTGCACTTCAACGTCAACCGCCACCTGAACATGACGAACGTGTGCACCGCGTCCTGCGCGTACTGCTCGTTCCAGCGCAAGCCGGGCGAGAAGGACGCGTACACGATGCGCATCGAGGAGGCCGTCCGGCTCGCCAAGGCGATGCAGGGCGAGAACCTGACCGAGCTGCACATCGTCAACGGCCTGCACCCCACGCTGCCGTGGCGGTACTACCCGCGCTCGCTCAAGGCCCTCAAGGAAGCGCTCCCCGAGGTCTCGCTCAAGGCGTTCACCGCCACCGAGATCCACCACTTCGAGACCATCTCGGGGCTGACGGCGAGCGAGATCCTGGACGAGCTGATCGAGGCCGGCCTTGAATCGCTGACCGGCGGCGGCGCCGAGATCTTCGACTGGGAGGTCAGGCAGCACATCGTCGACCACAACACCCACTGGGAAGACTGGTCGCGTATCCACCGCCTCGCCCACGAGAAGGGTCTCAAGACCCCGGCGACGATGCTGTACGGGCACATCGAGGAGCCCCGGCACCGGGTGGACCACGTCCTGCGGCTGCGCGAGATGCAGGACGAGACCAACGGCTTCCAGGTCTTCATCCCCCTGCGCTACCAGCACGACTTCGTGGACATGAAGGACGGCAAGGTCCGCAACAAGCTCCAGGTGCGGACGACGATGGCGACCGGCGCCGAGGCGCTGAAGACCTTCGCCGTCTCCCGGCTGCTCTTCGACAACGTCCCGCACGTCAAGGTGTTCTGGCCCATGCACGGCGTGCAGACGGCGCAGCTCGCCCTCCAGCACGGCGCGGACGACATGGACGGCTCGGTCGTCGAGTACAAGATCACGCACGACGCGGACAACTTCGGCACGCCGAACAAGCTGGGCCGCGAGGATCTGCTGGAGCTGATCAGGGACGCCGGCTTCCGCCCGGTCGAGCGGAACACCCGCTACGAGACCGTGCGCGAGTTCCCCGGCCCCGACCCGGACCGGCGCGAGTCCCCGCAGCCCATGCGGGTGTGAGGACCGGTACGGCAGTGGCGCTCACCTTCCGTCTCGACCCCGGGGTCGACGCCCACCTCAGGGACGGCCTGCTGGACCTGTGGGCCGACGTCTCGAACGCCGGCGGGGCCGTCGGCTTCGTACCGCCGGTCACCACCGAGGACGTCCGGCCCGAGCTGGTCAGGCACTTCGTGGCGATGGCGGAGGGCCGCGCCCGCCTCCTCGTCGGGTTCGACGAGGAGGGCGCCGTCGCCGCCGCCGTCTTCCTCACGTACAACACGCACCGGCTGATGCGGCACTGGATATGGCTCTACACCGTGATGGTGCACCCGGACCATCAGGGCAAGGGGTACGGCCGCGAGCTGATGGCCGCCGCCGCGGACGCGGCGAGCGGGTTCGACGGCATCGAGGCGATCCGGCTCACCTGCCGCGGCGGCACGGGCGTCGACCGCTTCTACGCGTCCTGCGGCTACAAGGAAATGGGCCGGGTGCCCGGCGCGATACGCGTCGCCCCAGGTGACGACAGGGACGACATTACGATGCTGCTCCCCCTGAACCGGGGCTGAACCGGCCGTGCTTCACTGTTCAGGAGGAACCGGAGAATGAGAGAAGGCCCGTCGTGTCCCTAGCGAAGCCAAGCGCCACCGTCCGCTACACCGGCATGCGCATCGCCATCTTCATGGGCTGCCTGGTCCTCTCGGCCGCTCTGGTCCACGTCGGGGTGCTGCCCAAGGGCCTCGGGGACTCCAACTTCATCTGGGTGCTGCTGCTCGCACTCGTCCTCTCGGCCCCCCTGAGCTTCGTCCTGCTGCGCAAGCAGCGCGACGAGATGTCCGTACAGCTGTCGGGCCGGGTGGAGAGCGTGAAGGCCAAGCTGGAGGCCAACAGGACGCAGGAGGACGGCGTCGCCGAGTAAGCGCCGCGTAAGCTTCCTCACATCAGCGCAGCACCCCGGCTCCGGGGCCGTTCCCCCTGGAGCCGGGGTGTTGTCTTGTGTGCGGGGGGAGTTGGGCGATCAAGAGGCCCGTTCCCGGCCCGCCGGACCGCCGCAGCCCCAAAGAAACGCTTTGAGCAGCTCAAAGCGCGAGTGTTAACGTCCTCGACATGAAGACAGCAGTGCGCCTCCGCCACGACATGAGCGTCCCGCTCGTGGCGCGCCTGCATGTCGATCTCTGCCGCTGCATGTCCGCGGTCTGTTGCCGCGCCGTCTGACCCGGCATCAGCAGCGGCGCCTTCCCGGACAGCTCAGCCACGCTCAGCAGCGCGCGGGCGCCGCACCCCGTCCCCCTCGGAAAACCGTGTCCCGCCCTGCCGGGACGCGCCACGACTGGAGTGTGTCCGTGTCCGCGAATCCCGCGCCCACCGGATCCCCGGCGCCGGCCGAATCCCCGGCCCCCACCGGGTCCACCGGCTTCCGCATACCCAAGGTCCCGTTCTGGGTCCAGATCGTCGCCGGCCTCGTGCTCGGTGTGCTGCTCGGCTGGCTCGCCCGCAGCCAGCACATCCACTGGCTGTACACCACGCTGGACGAGATCGGCAGCCTCTTCGTCCAGCTGCTGAAGCTGGCCGTCGGCCCGCTGGTGTTCTTCGCGATCCTGATCTCGATCACCAACCTCCGCAAGGTCAACAACGCGGCCAGGCTGGCCACCCGTACCCTGCTCTGGTTCATGATCACCTCACTGATCGCCGTCGCCATCGGCCTCGCGATCGGTCTGATCACCAACCCGGGCTCGGGCACGGGGCTCACCCCGAAGGACGGCAAGCTCCCGCAGCACACGGGCTCCTGGATCGACTTCCTCACCGGCATCGTGCCGACCGACGTCGTCACCCCGTTCACCGAGCTGAACGTCCTGCAGATCGTCTTCATGGCGGCCATCGCCGGCATCGCCGCGCTCAAGCTCGGCGAGCGGGCCAAGCCGATCCTCACCATCAGCGAGGCCGTGCTCGAACTGCTCCAGAAGGCCCTGTGGTGGGTCATCCGGCTCGCCCCGCTCGGCACCATCGGGCTGATCGGCTTCGCCATCGCCGACTACGGCTGGGACCTGATCAGCCAGTACGCGACCTTCACCGCCGACGTCTACGTCGGCTGCGCGCTGGTGCTCTTCGGCGTCTACCCGCTGCTGCTCGCCACCGTCGCCAAGGTCAACCCGATCCAGTTCTACAAGGGCGCCTGGCCCGCGATCCAGCTGGCCTTCGTCTCCCGCTCGTCCGTCGGCACGATGCCGGTCACCCAGAAGGTCACCGAGCGCCTGGGCGTGCCGAAGGAGTACACCTCCTTCGCCGTGCCGTTCGGCGCGACGACCAAGATGGACGGCTGCGCCGCGATCTACCCGGCGCTCGCCGCGATCTTCATCGCGCAGATCTTCGACGTGCACCTGGGCATCCAGGACTACCTGCTCATCGCGTTCGTCTCGGTCGTCGGCTCGGCGGCGACGGCCGGTCTCACCGGCGCGACCGTCATGCTGACGCTGACCCTCTCCACGCTGGGCCTCCCGCTGGAGGGCGTCGGCCTGCTGCTGGCGATCGACCCGATCCTGGACATGATGAGGACCGCGACGAACGTCGCGGGCCAGATCGTCGCCCCGCTGATCGTGGCCGCGCGCGAGAACATCCTCGACCGCGACGCCTACGACTCGGCGACGTCCCTGAACCCGGACGAGAACCCCGACGAGAACGTGGCCGAGGACCGGCACCGCGTCCCGGTCGCCGCCTGACCGTACGGCCCGTCCGAGGCGCCCCCGCGCCGCAAGTGCCCCCCGAGCCCGTGCTCGGGGGGCACGATATCGTGGGGCCCCGCATCGGACGGATGCACGGAATCACATGAGGTGAATCGTGGGACTTGCTCCGCGCGTCGTCGCTTTCGACCTGGACGACACTCTCGCTCTTTCGAAGACGAAGATCACGCCCCGGATAGCCAAGTGCCTCGAAGCGCTTCTCGCGGAAAAAGAAGTCTGCATCATTTCCGGCGGCCGGTACGAACAGTTCCGGAACCAGGTCCTGGACGAGCTGCCGCTCACGCCCGAACTGGCCGGCCGGCTGCATCTGATGCCCACCTGCGGAACGCGCTACCTCCGCTGGGAATCGGGCGGCTGGCAGGACATCTACGCCGAGAACCTCAAGCCCGAACAGACGGAACTCGCCGTCTCCGTCCTGTCCGAGGGTGCCCGCTCCCTGGGGCTGTGGGAGTCGGAGACCTGGGGAGACGTGATCGAGGACCGCGGAAGTCAGGTCACCTTCTCGGCCCTCGGCCAGCAGGCGCCGCCCGACGCGAAAGCCGCCTGGGACCCGGACGGTTCGCGCAAGGAGAGCCTGCGCGCGTACGCCGCCGCGCGGCTCCCGGAGCTGGAGGTGCGCAGCGGCGGCAGTACGTCGATCGATGTGACACGAAAAGGAATCGACAAGTCGTACGGAATGCGGAAGCTGATGGCACATCTCGGCCTGGAAATCCAGGACGTGCTCTTCGTCGGCGACCGCCTCGACGAGGGCGGAAATGACTTCCCGGTGCGCGCGATGGGTGTGTCGTGCATTTCGGTCACCGGCTGGGAAGAGACCGCGGACTGTATCGACTGGCTTCTCGGCGTAAATCCAGAATTGCCGGAGCCGGCCCTGATGGCGCCTCTTCCCGCTTAGTCGCGTCATGGCTGCGGGGGACGGTCGGAGCAAGAGGTTGCCGCGGGCCGTGCGGGAGCGGCAGATGATGGACGCCGCCGTGGTGACGTTCGGGCGGCACGGGTACCGGGCCGCTTCGATGGACGGCATAGCCGAGCTGGCCGGGGTCTCGAAACCGCTGGTGTACCTGTATCTGAACTCGAAGGAAGACCTGTTCATCGCCTGCATCCGGCGCGAGGCGCGGGCGCTGCTCGGCGCGGTGGAGGCGGCCGTCGAGCCGGGCTGGCCCGCCGACCGGCAGCTCTGGGCAGGGCTCACCGCGTTCTTCGGCTACACCGCTGAGCATCCCGAGGGCTGGGCCGTACTGCACCGTCAGGCCCGCACCAACGGGGAGCCGTTCGCCGCCGAGGCCGGGAAGACCAGGGACGAACTGGCCGCGTACGTCGCCGGCCTGCTCGGCGAGGCGGCCCGCGACACGCACGGCCCCGACGACTTCGGCGAGCGGGACATCGCCGGGCTCGCCCAAGCGCTCGTGGGCGCCGCGGAATCGCTCGCCGCCTGGGCCAACGAGACGCCGGAGGTGACGGCGAAAGAGGCGGCGTCGACGCTGATGAACTTCGCCTGGGCGGGGCTCGGCCGCCTGCTGAACGGCGAACGCTGGTCGGCGTCGCAGCAGCCGACCGCTGGGGGGAGGGGGCCGGGGCCGCAGGAGGGGGGCGTCCGGACGTAAAGCGCTGGAGCGCATGCGACGAGCAGTCCGGACACCCCCCTCCGAAGGGCCCGGAACCCGCGCGGGACGGCGAGACCGCAACGGACCCGCACCCCCAAGCCCGCGCCGGAGGGCGAGACCGCAACCAAGACCTGCACCCTCGACCCCCCGCCGGACGGCGAGAGCGCAACCCAGACCGCACCCCCCGAGCCGCGCCGGACGGCGAGACCGCAACCACAACACCCGCCCCCCAAGCCCGCGCCGGACGGCGAGACCGCAACCACAACACCAGCCCGCCCCCAAGCCGCGCCGGACGGCGAAGCGCGTGCGCCTTCTGTGGTGATCTCGAACGTCTTTGAGCCCCGCGGCCATGGGGAGTTGACCCGGGGCAGGCTGTTCCGGTCCCATGGCCCCCACGTCCGACCTCACCCCCCACACGAGGAGCCGCCCGTGTCCTTCGCCGCGTCCGCCGACGCCCTGTCCGTACCCCAGGCAGGGCCCCAGAAGCTGCGGGACGAGGACGGGGAGGTACGGGAGGTGTCCGTACCCGCGCTCGTTCCGCTCTCGCCGGGCGGTTCGCTCGCCGACATCCCCTTCGACAATGCCGAGGCCGCCCCGGACCAGCCGGTCCTCAGCAGGAAAGGCCCCGACGGCAGGTGGCGTGACGTCACGTCGGCCGCGTTCGCCGACGAGGTGCGCGCCGTGGCCAAGGGGCTGATCGCCGAAGGGCTCCAGCCGGGCGACCGGCTCGCGATCATGGCGCGTACGACGTACGAGTGGACGCTCCTCGACTTCGCCGCGCTCGCCGCAGGGCTGGTCACCGTACCCATCTACCCGACCGCGTCCGCCTTCCAGGCCCGCTGGATCCTCCAGGACTCCGGAGCCGCGGGCTGCGTCGTCGAGGACGGCCAGCAGGCCTGGCTGATCCGCCAGGAGGGCCAGCAGATAGCCCGGCTCAAGCACTGGTGGCAGCTGGACACCGGCGCCGTCGAGACCCTGCGCCAGGCCGGCGCGCACCTGCCGGACGAGGCCGTCACCGAACGCCGCGCCGCGCTGAGCCCGTCGTCCGTCGCGACCCTCGGCTACACCTCGGGGACCACGGGCCGCCCCAAGGGCTGCGCCCTGACCCACGGCAACTTCTTCGCCGAGGTGGACAACGCCATCGAGCTGCTGCACCCCGTCTTCAAGACGGTCAGCAAGGAGCCCGCGTCGATCCTGCTGTTCCTGCCGCTCTCGCACGTCTTCGGGCGGATGGTGTCGATCGGCTGTCTGCGGGCCCGGGTACGGCTCGGCCACGCGCCGTCCATCAAGTCCGACGACCTGCTGGCCGACCTGGCCGGTTTCCGGCCGACCTTCCTGCTGGCCATCCCGTACGTGCTGGAGAAGGTCTACAACACCGCACGCGCCACGGCGGAACGGATGGGCCGCGCCTCGTCCTTCGACCGCGCGGCGCGCATCGCACGGCGCTACGGCGAGGACCTGGAGGCGGCGGAGAACGGCACGGGCCCCGGCCCCTCGACCGCCCTGCGCGCGGCCCGCACGCTGTACGACCCGCTGGTGTACCGGCGGATCCGCGCTGCGCTCGGCGGCAAGGTGAAGTACGCGATCTGCGGCGGCTCCCCGCTCGGCCGCCGGCTCGCCTCGTTCTACGCGGGCGTCGGCATCGAGATCTTCGAGGGCTACGGGCTCACGGAGACCACGGCCGCCGCGACCGTCACCCCGCCGCGCAACCCCCGGATGGGCACCGTCGGCTGGCCGCTGCCGGGCACCGCCGTACGGATCGCCGACGACGGCGAAGTACTGCTGAGCGGCGGCAACCTGTTCGCCGGCTACTGGGACGCCGAACTGGGCGAGGCGGTGCCCGCGACGGAGCGGGACGAGAACGGACGGTCCTGGTTCGCGACGGGTGACCTGGGCGCGCTGGACCCCGACGGCTATCTGACGATCACCGGCCGCAAGAAGGACGTCATCATCACCCTCGGCGGCAAGACCGTGGCGCCCGCCCCGCTGGAGGACTGGCTGCGCGCGCATCCGCTGATCAGTCAGTGTCTGGTGGTGGGCGACAACCGCCCCTTCGTGACGGCGCTGGTCACGCTGGAGCCCGAAGGGCTCGCCCACTGGGGCCAGATGACGCGCAAGCCGAACATCTCACGCGAGGTGCTGGCCGACGACGACGAACTGCGCGGCATCCTCCAGCGCGCGGTGGTGGAGGCCAACCGGCTGGTGTCCAGGGCGGAGTCGATCCGCCGCTTCCGCATCCTGACCGTCGACTTCACCGAGGAGAGCGGGCATCTGACGCCTTCGCTCAAACTCAGGCGCGCCCAGATCGAGACGGACTTCGCGTCGGACATCAAGGCCCTCTACGAGCCGTAGGACGGGCGCGGCCACAAGGCAGGGGCCCCGCTTCCCCACCCGAGTGGAGGAAACAGGGCCCCTTGGGTACTGCTCAGTGATCTGCGATCGCCGACCCGGGCACCTAGGCCGGGGTGACGTTCTCCGCCTGAGGGCCCTTCGGGCCCTGTGTGACGTCGAAGTTCACGACCTGGTTCTCCTCAAGGGAGCGGAAGCCGGTCGCGTTGATCGCGGAGTAGTGGACGAAGACATCCGGGCCGCCGCCGTCCTGGGCGATGAAGCCGAAGCCCTTTTCAGCGTTGAACCACTTGACGGTTCCGGTAGCCATAAGCCCTCCTTGGGCCAAAGGGTTGCCCTGCTCCAGAACCTGCAAAGAAGTCTGAATACTACAAAAGCCTGCGGTTACATGCTCCGCAGGCTCTGTACTGCAAGGGAAACCAAACTGCAACTTGCGGCGAGCCTAGCACGCACTCCACGCACAGCGGTAGAGGGAAAGATCACCTCTCCGCGAGGTGTCACCCGGAGGTTTGACGCGCTCCTGACGTGCTCACGAACCGCCCCCCGGGGCTGCCCGCGCCCGGTCGCGGGTTTAGCCTCACGATGTGGACAGTCCAGTAGAAAACGCAGCAGGAGAAGCGGCGTCACAAGCAGCGCCGGAAGCCGCCGGGACCGCCGGAGCCGACCACAGTCGAAACCGGCCGCGTGTCGGTCATATCCAGTTCCTGAACTGCATGCCCATCTATTGGGGGCTTGCCAGGACCGGAACCCTTCTTGATCTGGAGCTGACGAAGGACACCCCTGAGAAGCTCAACGACCAGCTCGTACGCGGCGACCTCGATATCTCGCCGATCAGCCTTGTGGAATTCCTCCGCAATGCGGACGACCTCGTCGCTTTCCCCGATGTGGCGGTCGGCTGCGACGGCCCCGTGATGTCCTGCGTGATCGTCTCGCAGGTGCCGCTCGACCAGCTCGACGGCTCCCGGGTCGCGCTCGGCTCCACGTCCCGTACGGCCGTACGCCTGGCCCAGCTGCTGCTCGCCGAGCAGCACCACGTGACCCCCGACTACTACCGGTGCCCGCCGGACCTGGGCCTGATGATGCAGGAGGCCGAGGCCGCCGTGCTGATCGGCGACGCGGCGCTGCGGGCGTCCCTGCACGACGCCCCGCGGCTCGGCCTGCAGGTCCATGACCTCGGGCAGATGTGGAAGGACTGGACGGGACTGCCGTTCGTCTTCGCCGTGTGGGCCGCGCGCAAGGACTTCCTGGCCCGCGAGCCCAGGGTCACGCGGCAGGTGCACGAGGCGTTCCTCAACTCGCGTGACGTCTCCCTGCGGGAGGTCGACCAGGTGGCCAAGCAGGCGGCGCGCTGGGAGGCGTTCGACGCGGAGCTGCTGGAGCGGTACTTCCGGACGCTGGACTTCCGCTTCGGCGCCGACCAGCTCGCGGGCGTACGGGAGTTCGCCCGCAGGACGGGAGCGACGACGGGTTACCCGTCCGACGTGCACATCGAACTGCTCGGAGGCTGAGCGGGACACCGGCCGGAGCCGGCACAGGACTCCGCACAGACCCTGAATGAACCCCTCCGTGTCACGACGAGCCCGTTAGGCTGCTGCGTGGACGCAGTATCGCGGTGACACCGGGGGGTCGGGGGCCATGCAGCCGTTGGATGCGGGCGAGCCACGGACCATCGGTCCCTACCGGCTGCTCGGCAGGCTCGGGGCCGGCGGGATGGGGCGCGTCTATCTGGCGCGCTCCGAGGGGGGCCGCACGGTCGCGGTGAAGGTCGTCCATCCGCACTTCGCGACGGACGAGGAGTTCCGCGCCCGCTTCCGGCGCGAGGTGGACTCCGCGCGCCGGGTCGGTACGGGCCCCGGCGGCCACCGCTGGTCGGCGCCGGTGCTCGACGCCGACCCGGAGGCCGCCGTGCCGTGGGTGGCCACCGGCTATGTCGCAGGTCCCTCGCTGACCCAGGCCGTGCAGGGTCACGGGCCGCTGCCGGGCCGTACCGTACGGGCCCTCGGCGCCGGGCTCGCCGAGGCCCTGGCCGCCGTCCACGCGCTGGGCCTGGTGCACCGGGACGTCAAACCCTCGAACGTCCTGCTCGCCCTCGACGGCCCCCGGCTGATCGACTTCGGCATCGCGCGCGCCACCGACGGCACCGCTTCGCTCACCTCGACCGGCGTCTCCGTCGGCTCGCCCGGCTACATGTCGCCCGAGCAGATACTCGGCAAGGGCGTCACCGGAGCGGCCGACGTGTTCTCGCTGGGCGCCGTGCTCGCGTACGGGGCGACGGGCGCGAGCCCGTTCCCCGGTGACTCGTCGGCGGCGCTGCTGTACCGGGTGGTCCACGAGGAGCCGGATCTGAGCGGTCTGGCCGGCGAGGAACTGGCCGGACTGCGGGAGACCGTCGCACGCTGCCTCGCCAAGGACCCGGCGGCCCGCCCGGCGCCCCAGGAGGTCGCGGCGCTGCTGGCCCCGCAGGGCGCGGCGGGCGCAGTGGCGGCCGG
>NZ_JTIY01000001.1:1613873-1630840 GCF_000818175.1 Streptomyces sp. AcH 505 | reverse complement strand
GGCCGGCTGGCTGCCGGGGCCGCTGGTCGAGGAGGTCAGCCGCGCGGTCGTCCAACTGCTGGACCTGGAGCCCTCGGCGCCAGCGCCGACCGGGCTCGTACCGTTCACCAACGACTCGCTCCAGGGCCCCGGCCAGGGAACGGGGAACGGAACCGGGAACGGAACGGGCAACGGCCCGGGGCCGCTCGGTACGGCGCCGCCGCTCGGGGTGTTCGGCGACCCCGTCGAGCCGGTGCCGGATCCGCGGCGGCCCGACCGGGCGGTGTCGTTCTCCTTCGAGGCCGGCGCCGGGCCGGGCACCCGCCTCAACGGCCACGGCCCGCAGGGCGCTTCGACCGCCGCGGGTACCGCCGGGCCCCGCCGCAAGGTCAGTTGCACGGTGGCGCTCGCCGTCGCGGGCGCGCTGGCCGCGGTCATGATCGGCGGCGGTTACCTGGCCGGGCTCATGCCGGGCCAGGGCGACGACCGGGACACCACGGCGGACCACGGCAGCGTCGGCGGCACACCGAAGACGTCGGACCCGGCGGCCACGCCGGGCGGCTCGGCCCCTTCGGCGTCCTCCGGCCCGTCGACCTCCCCCGACCCGACCGGCACACCCGAGCCGGGCGGCACACCTGATCCGGGCGGCCCGCCCGCGCCCTCGGCCCTGTCCGAACTGCCCAAGTCGTTCGTCGGCACCTGGTCGGGCCCCACCGTCGAAAGCGGCGGACTGCCGCACGGCGACTACCTCGTCGAGTTCAGCAAGGGAGCCGTCGGTACGGATGTGGTCCGTACGACCAGCAGCTTCTCCCTGCTCGGCACGACCGTGCACTGCTACGGCATCGGCAAGCTCGTCTCCGCGACCGACAAGCGGCTGCGGGTCGACGAGCGCCCCGACCCGGACCGTCCCGGCACCGCCGACCTGTGCACCAGCTCGGCCGCCGCCCCGCTCACCTTCACCCTCACCCGCGCGGACAGCCTGCGCTACGAGTCGCAGGAGGACGCGGCGGGCGACCCGACCGGCACGTTGACCAGGCAGTGAGCCCCGTGCCCCGGCCGCCGGGGCACCCTGGCGTACGCTGGATCGGACCTCGCAACCCCCCCTTGGGAAGGACCCGCGCCAGTGACCGAGAAGGCCGCCCTCACGCCCGTGGAAGTCACTGGAGTCCTCGACCGCGCCGCCGCAGGCGGGCGCATCACCCCCGAGGAAGCGCTCGACCTCTACCGCTCGGCCCCGCTGCACGCGCTGGGCTCGGCCGCCGACGCCGTGCGCCGCCGCCGCTACGCCGGTACGGAGCACATCGCGACGTACATCATCGAGCGCAACATCAACTACACCAACCTGTGTGTGACGGCGTGCAAGTTCTGCGCGTTCTACGCCGCGCCCAAGGACACCGAGAAGGGCTGGACCCGCGACCTCGACGACATCCTGCGCCGCTGCGCGGAGACCGTCGAACTCGGCGGCACGCAGATCATGTTCCAGGGCGGCCACCACCCGGACTTCGGTGTCGAGTACTACGAGGAGCACTTCTCCGCGATCAAGAAGGCGTTCCCGCAGCTGGTCATCCACTCCCTCGGCGCCTCCGAGATCGAGCACATGGCCCGCATCTCGGGTGTCTCCGCCGAAGAGGCGATCAGCCGGATCCACGCGGCCGGCCTCGACTCCTTCGCGGGCGCCGGCGCCGAGCTGCTGCCCGCGCGGCCTCGCACGGCGATCGCGCCGCTCAAGGAGTCCGGCGAGCGCTGGCTGGAGATCATGGAGACCGCGCACGGTCTCGGTGTCGAGTCGACGTCCACGATGCTGATGGGCACGGGCGAGACCAACGCCGAGCGGATCGAACACCTGCGGATGATCCGCGACGTGCAGGACCGGACGGGCGGCTTCCGCGCCTTCATCCCGTACACCTACCAGCCCGAGAACAACCACCTGAAGGGCCAGACGCAGGCCACGCTCTTCGAGTACCTGCGGATGATCGCCATCGCCCGGATCTTCCTCGACAACGTGGCCCATATCCAGGGCTCCTGGCTGACCACGGGCAAGGAGGTCGGCCAGCTCTCCCTGCACTACGGCGCCGACGACCTCGGCTCGATCATGCTGGAGGAGAACGTCGTCTCGTCGGCGGGCGCCAAGCACCGCTCCAACCGCCTGGAGATCATCGACCTGATCCGCAAGGCGGGCCGGGTGCCGGCGCAGCGCGCCACGACGTACGAGCACATCGTCGTGCACGACGACCCGGCGAACGACCCGGTCGACGCCCGGGTGGTCTCGCACATCTCGTCCACGGCGATCGAGGGCGGTACGGCGCACCCCGAGCTGAAGCTGCTCAGCGCCAACTGAGCCGGGCGTGCTGACGATCCATCACCCGTGGGGCGGGCTGCGTGCCGAGTGGGACGGGCCCGTCACCCCGGGACAGGCGGTCGTCGTCGACGGCGGACGGATCGCGGCGCTCGGGCCGTACGAAGAACTGCTCGCCCGGTACGGGGAGCGGGCCCGGGTCCGTGAGTGGCACGGCGTGCTCGGCCCCGGCCGGTACGAGCCCGACGGCGCCGCCCTGCTGGAGGCGGCCTACTGGCCCGATCCGCGCGAGGCGGCCGACCTCGGCACGGAGCCGCTGACCGGCGCCGCACTCGCCGCGCTGGACCTCACGGACACCCGCTGGGGCGCGAGCGCGCGCCGTGGCGTGCAGCGGCTGCTGGCGCGCGGGGTGACGGCGCTCGCGGGCCCGTTCGCCCGCGCCTCGGTCCGCACGGCGGTGGAACGCTCCGGCCTGCGCGCCGCCGCCAGGCCGCTGGCCGTCGACGCCGACGCCGACTTCGCGGTCCTCGCCGACGACGGCGGCTGCCTGGTGACGGTACTCGGCGGCCGGCTGGTGTTCCGCCGCGCCTAGGGTCTGTCGTTTGGATCTTGCCGGGCTCGCGCGCCCTGGTGCCGCGCCTCGCCGCGTTGCCGACCTGCCCAAGTAGCTCCGCTACGAGGGCACATCGGCGCCTTGCGATCGCACGCACCAGCCCCCGCGAGCCCCGCCCCGAGGGCGGACGACGATACTTCGCGGACACTCCCTAGGGCGCGCCGTACGCGTGGGGCCGGGGCTGCTTGAATGGGCGGGTGACCCGAGCATCCCTGGACAAGCAGCCGCACGAAGTCGCCTCGATGTTCGACGACGTGGCGGCCAAGTACGACCTCACCAACGACGTGCTCTCGCTCGGCCAGGCCCGGCTGTGGCGCAAGGAGGTCGCGAAGGCGGTCGACGCGCGCCCCGCCGAGAAGGTCCTCGACCTGGCCGCGGGCACCGCCACCTCCTCGCAGCCCTTCGCCGCGACCGGCGCCTACGTGGTGCCGTGCGACTTCTCGCAGGGCATGCTGCGCGAGGGCAAGAACCGCCACCCCTGGATGCCGTTCACGGCCGGGGACGCGACGAAACTGCCCTTCGCCGACGAGGTCTTCGACGCGGTGACGATCTCCTTCGGACTGCGCAACGTCCAGGACACGGATCGGGCGCTGAGCGAGCTGTTCCGGGTGACGAAGCCCGGCGGCCGTGTCGTCATCTGTGAGTTCTCCCATCCGACGTGGGCGCCGTTCAGGACCGTCTACGAGGAGTACCTGATGCGCGCGCTGCCGCCGACGGCGCGCGCCGTGTCCTCCAACCCCGACGCGTACGTCTACCTCGCCGAGTCGATCCGCGACTGGCCCGACCAGCCGGCGCTGGCGGCGAAGCTCCAGCGGGCCGGCTGGTCGAAGGTGGCGTGGCGGAACCTGACGGGCGGAGTGGTGGCACTGCACAGGGGCGTACGCGTCTGACCCGGCCGGTGCCTCACAGCTTCAGCCGGAAACACAGCGCCAGCAGTTCCTCGGTCTCGCCGCCCTGCCGCTCCCTGCTGAACGGGTAGGTCTCGGCGAGTTCCATCCCCAGCCGCCGGGTCACCGCTATGGAGCGCTCGTTGCGGGAGTTGACCATCGCCACGACCTCGCCGACCCCGGCGGCCCGTACCCGGTCCAGGGTCTGCCGGGCGGCGGCCGTGACGTAGCCGTGGCCCCAGGCGGCCCTGGCCAGCCGCCAGCCGATCTCGATCTCGCCGACCGGGCCCTGGGTCTCGTGCGGCCACGGCTGGGCGCCGGTGAAGCCGATCACCTCACCGCTGTCGTCCAGCACGCTCCAGAGGCAGAAGCCGCGTTCGGCGTCGTGCCGCCGCTGGCGCGCCGTGAGCTCCTCGTACACCGACAGCTCGGCGGGGGCGCCGCCGTGGAACTCCATCACGTCGGGGTCGGCGAAGATCCGGTGCCAGACGAGGGCGTCCTCCTCGGTGGGGACGCGCAGCCGTACGGCGGGCACCTGTCCTGTCATGTCGTTCACGATGGCGGCCCTTCAACTGTTGGATCAGTACGCACCCATAGACTGCACACGTCCAGTGCCGTCCGGTACGTCATTTCCAGTCTTCGGGAGAACCCGCTGTGACCGAGCCCCTCTCCGAGAACACCGCAGATGTGATCGTCGTCGGTGCGGGCCCGGCCGGCTCGACCACCGCGTACTACCTCGCCAAGGCGGGACTCGACGTCCTGCTGCTGGAGAAGACGGCGTTCCCGCGCGAGAAGGTCTGTGGCGACGGGCTCACCCCGCGCGCCACGAAGCAGTTGGTGTCCATGGGCATCGACATCTCCGAAGAGGCGGGCTGGCTGCGCAACAAGGGCCTGCGGATCATCGGCGGCGGTGTGCGGCTCCAGCTCGACTGGCCGGACCTCGCCACGTACCCGGACTACGGACTCGTCCGCAAGCGCGACGACTTCGACGAGCAGCTGGCCCGGCAGGCGCAGAAGGCCGGCGCCCGGCTGTACGAGCGCTGCAACGTGGGCGCGCCGATCCTCGACGAGCGCACGGGCCACATCACCGGCGTCAACGCGAAGCTCGGTGAGGAGAAGACCCCGGTCACCTTCCACGCGCCGCTCGTGGTCGCTGCCGACGGCAACTCCACCCGGCTGTCGCTCGCGATGGGCCTGCACCGCCGCGAGGACCGCCCGATGGGCGTCGCCGTCCGCACGTACTTCACCTCGCCGCGCCACGACGACGACTACCTGGAGTCCTGGCTGGAGCTGTGGGACAGGCGCGGCCCGCAGGACCGGCTGCTGCCCGGCTACGGCTGGATCTTCGGCATGGGCGACGGTACGTCCAACGTGGGCCTCGGCATCCTCGACTCCTCCGCCGCCTTCCGCGAGCTGGACTGGCGCGAGGTGCTGAAGGCCTGGTGCGCCTCGATGCCGGCGGACTGGGGCTACGTCCCGGAGAACATGACGATGCCGATCCGCGGCGCCGCCCTCCCGATGGCCTTCAACCGCCAGCCGCACTACACGAAGGGCCTGTTGCTCGTCGGCGACGCGGGCGGCCTGATCAACCCGTTCAACGGCGAGGGCATCGCCTACGCGATGGAGTCGGGCCAGATCGCCGCCGACGTGATGGTCCAGGCGGTCTCCCGCGCGACCCCGGCCCAGCGCGAACTGGCCCTCCAGCGCTACCCGAAGGTCCTCAAGGACACCTACGGCGGCTACTACACCCTGGGCCGCGCCTTCGTGAAGCTCATCGGCAACCCCAAGATCATGAAGATCGCGGCCCAACGCGGCCTGACCCACCCGATGCTGATGCGCTTCACCCTGAAGATGCTGGCGAACCTGACGGACCCGACGGGCGGCGACGCGATGGACCGCATCATCAACGGCCTGACAAAGGTAGCCCCGAAGGCCTGACCCGGCCGTTCTGCCGACCGCTCGACTGAGTACGACAACTCATGTCGTCGTCCCGGCACGCTCCGTAAGCTCAAGGCCGTTGTGCACGGCCTTCTTACAGAGTGGGGTTACGGAGTATGGCCACCTTCGAGGCGGAGTGGGCACAGATCAGACACGCGTCGTCGGGCTCAGGAATGACGCTCGCCAGTGCCGACGACGAGGGCCCTGACTGGACCGGTTCCGGCGGCGTGCAGACGAACAAGGCCGCGTGGTCGGCGGCAGGGCACGGCGTCGGTCTGCTGAGGGGCGACATCAAGAAGGCACGTACGGCCCTGGACCAGGCGCAAGGGGAGCTGGGCGGCTGGGGCGACGCGGTCGGTGGAGTGGAGAGCGCGGTGGCCCAGGCCGCGGTCGCCACGTCGTGGACGCGGTATCTGGATCTGGCGAGCGGTCGCTGCGAGGCCCTGGCGACGCTGCTCGAACAGACGGGCGCCCGCCAGGACGAGAACACCCAAGCGATCGAGAAGGCGTTCCAGGCACTCGGCGCCCGGTACAAGGACACCGCGAACGCCGACCAGAGCCAGGGCGGGTGAGCCAGGACCGTGGATCTCGCCTCGCTGAAAGCTCTCAAGCCGGCCGCGTACGAGGGGGCTGCGGACGGCTACCGCGCGACCAGTGACATGGCTTCCCAGGCCAAGGACACCGTGGAGAACCAGATCGCGGCCAAGATGCGGGGGTCGCTCGGGGGAGCGGCCCTTGAAGCCGCGGTGGAGCAACTCCAGGCGCTGGCGGAGGATTTCCACTACATCCAGGTCGAGTGCGGTCTTGTCAGTACCGCGTTGAACGCGTTCGCCTCCGAGGTACGGCCCGCGCAGACCAAACTGGAAGCCGCCTTGGAGGACGCGCGCACGCGGCAGTTCACGGTGGGGGCCGACGGATCGGTCAGCTATCCGGCGGCGGGCCCCGATTCGGACGGCGCGAAGCCGCAGGGCGGCGTTTCGAACGGTACGACCTCCGATGTGGCCGGGGCGGTCGGTCGCCAGGCTGCGAACTTTGACCCCAACCCCAACGCGGTATACGCGCACGAATGCGCGGACCGGATCGCGGAGGCCCTTCAGGAGGCGACGGAGGCCGACCAGAAGTGGACGCCGCAACTGTGGAAGCTGCTGGCGGACGACGACCTGACGGTCTCCGCGGGGGACTGGTCCGACGCGGGGAAGGACATGCGTGGGGTCCGCAAGGACGCCGGTGCCTATCTGGCGGAGATCGGGGCGCCGCCCGAGGGCGGTACTCCTGAGGACAACGCGGCCTGGTGGAAAGGTCTGTCGGCGGCGCAGAGAGCCGACTACCTCTCGGCATTCCCCGACCGGGTCGGTGCGCTGGACGGTCTTCCCGCCGACGCGCGCGACGAGGCCAACCGTACGGTGCTGGACGAGACGCAAGGTGATTACGGGGTGAGGCTGGCCGCGATCCCGCCGGAGCCACCGAAAATCGCGAACGCGCGCTACAACCCCGAGTGGTCGGCGTGGAACGCCAAGTACGGCGCCGAACACGCGCGTCTGGAAGCCGCGCTGAAGGGCATGAACGCGATTCAGCAGCGCTTCGACGACACCGGGAGCAGGAGTCTCCCCGAGGCGTACCTCCTGGGTTTCGACGCCCGGGGGAAGGGTGACGGAAAGGTCATCCTGGCCAACGGCAACCCGGACACGGCCGACCACACGGCGATCTACGTCCCGGGCACCGGAACCAATCTGGAGGGCATCGGCGGCAATCTGAACCGGGGCAGCTCACTGTGGCGGCAGAGTTCCGTCCTGGCGCCCGGCGAGAGCATCTCCACCATCACCTGGTTCGACTACAACGCCCCGGACGGGATTCAGGCGGCCACGCACGACACGTATGCCGAGACAGGCGGACCGACCCTCCGTCAATTCCTGGACGGAAACGCCGCAGCACACCAGGCAGCGACGGGTGGCACGGCCCACACCACGCTCATCGGCCACAGCTACGGCAGCACGCTCATCGGAGACGCCGCCCAGCAGGGGACCTACCCGGACGGCCCGCTGGCGGCCGACGACGTCCTGGTCGCGGGCAGCCCGGGCATGCAGGCGGACCGCGCGGCCGATCTCGGGGTCAGACCCGGCCACATGTGGGCCATGGCGGGCGGCACCGACGACCACATCGTCCGGCAAGGGGGTCGGGTCATGGGACTCGCCGGCGACTTGGTGCTCCCCACGGACCCGCCGTTCGGCGCGAACATCATGCAATCGGACGCCGGCGACCATGGCGCCTTCTGGGACGAGCACGACGGCAGGGCATCGGTCAGCTTGGAGAACCAAGCGAGAGTCGTGGTAGGTAGGTATGGCGACGTCACACTCGAGGAATAGCGTGCCGAAGGCTCACATGAACGGGAAACGCGCCTTGGCGGGTCTGGCGCTACTGGGTTCTCTGACGCTGGCGATGGGGTGTTCTGCCATGGGCAAAGACACGGACGGAATCGGGTACGAACCGCGGACGCGCGACAGCCGGGCCGTGGAGGACGAGATCGGTACGCTCTCCAGCCAGGTCCTCGACATGACGGACACCAAAGGCCAGGTCACGAAGCCGGGTCCGGCGGACGGCGCCTGCTCGGACGACGACACCACGTTGCGCAGAGTGCGACATCCGTGGTCGCTCTACGGGCTGAGCGACAACGCGCTGCGGAAGGCGATGGACAGCCTTGCCGACTCGCTGCCCGCACGCGGCTGGAAGGTCGTCAAGGACGGCGCGGACTCCAGCAAGAACAAGAACCGCGAGATCCTGGCCGTCCACATGGCCACCAGTTCCCAGCTTGAGGTCACCTGGATGAGGGGACTCGACGGTCACGACCCACTGATCTCGGTCGACGTGTATTCCAGATGTTTCCGCACCGAGGGCTCAGGTACGGCGTAACCCCGTACGCGAAAGGCCCGCACCCCCCGTCGGGTGCGGGCCTTTCGCGTGTGTCCGGTGTGTGGTGCGTCAGAGGACGCGGACCGCGCCCGACGGCGGGTCCCAGTCCAGGGACTTCTCCACCACTCCCGTGCTCGGGTTCTGCGCGCCGACGAACTGGCCGTCGCCCACGTAGATCCCCGTGTGGTACGCGCTGCCCGCGCCGCCCCAGTAGAGGATGTCGCCCGGCTGGAGGTTGCTCAGGGAGACCTGGGTGCCGGCCGTCGACTGCGAGCCGGAGACCCGGGGGAGGTCGACGCCGACCGAGCGGTAGGCCGCCTGGACCAGGCCCGAGCAGTCCCAGGCGTTGGGGCCCGTGGAGCCCATCACGTACGCGTCGCCGAGCTGCGCCTTCGCGAAGGCGACCACGGCGCCGGCCGAGCCGGAGGCCGTGGAGGCGCTGTACGAGCCCGAGTCGGACGTGGAGGCCGCGGTGGTGGTCGCGGTGAGGGTGGTGCGTTCCGTGGTGCGAGAGGCGCGCTCGGCGGCCTTCGCGCGGGCGGCCTTCTCCGCCCTCTCCGCCTTCTTCTTCGCTTCGGCCTTGCGCTCGGCCTCGGCGTGCGCCTTCTTGGCGGCGTGTGCCGCCTTGGTGGCTGCCGCGTCTTCCTGGGCCTGAAGTTCCAGGGTGAGCGCGATCTGCTGGGTGGCTTCGGCGGACTGTGCCGCGCTGCCCGCCAACCCGGTGGTGAGCGTGGGGATCTCGATGGTCTGGGTCACCGGCTCGGCGTTCGCCGGGCCGGCAGCACCTGCCACCGCGATGGTGCTGAGGACGCCACCGGCAACTCCGGCACGGAGCGCGGTTCTCGACGCACTCTGGCGGGGCTTCCGGTGGCTTCGTATGAGAGCGGTGTGGGACATGGGACAACCCGTATCAGGGGTTCCCGGGTTGCCGTCAAGCAAGGTGTGTTGCGCCACAGTTACGTTCGGAATCTGTGAATCCGCTTATTCGGGGCCTTTATTGACGCCGTAACGGGCAAAACGGGCAGTCGCGATCACGGGCATGATCACGGCCTTTCAGCTAAACGCCCGAATTGCCCGCCGCCTACCATCCCTTCACACGGTTGGCCAAGCCCCGCTTTTCCGCCATCTGCGCGACGTGGTACAGGTCACACCGTCGGCACGCGCGGGTGGGAATTGTCCGGACCCGTCGCTCGTGAATGCGCGCACGTGTCCACCTCGCTCCGCGCGACCCCCTCGACCGGGTGAGCGCGAGCGCCTTATCACCCAAAAGCCGTCCATCGCCAATTTGCCTGTATCGAGCACCGCTTGATAGAGGCGGGCGGCCACGACCAGCGGCAACGCCCGCCGTTGTGACGTCGGGTGACCGTTCGGGCGCCTCACGTGGGACGGCTTCCGCTCATCCGACTTCATGATCCTCGGCCGGGTGGTGGAGATCACAAAGCCCTTGTCGCACCCCGTGTCGCAGATCACAGACCACCAGGCATAGGATGCGGGGCAGCCGGGCTTGTGAACTGCCTCACATGTAAGCGATCTTCGTGGGGTGGCGAGCGAAAAGCCCGCTGCGGTCCATCGGTCAAGGACGACTGGAAGGAGCTGAGGAGCGTGAATGCCTACGCGCCCATCCTCGTGCTCGGCGCCCTCGGAGCTGGGTTTGCGATCTTCTCCGTGGTGATGGCCACGCTTATCGGCCCAAAACGGTACAACAGGGCGAAACTTGAAGCGTACGAGTGCGGGATCGAACCGACGCCGACACCCGCCGGGGGCGGTCGCTTCCCCATCAAGTACTACCTGACGGCGATGCTCTTCATCGTCTTCGACATCGAGATCGTCTTCCTTTACCCCTGGGCGGTCACTTTCGACTCCCTGGGGATTTTCGGGCTCGTGGAGATGCTGCTCTTCGTGCTCACCGTCTTCGTCGCCTACGCGTATGTGTGGCGGCGGGGCGGTCTGGAATGGGACTAGAGGGGCTGAGGGGCCACCAATGGGACTCGAAGAGAAGCTGCCGAGCGGTTTCCTGCTGACCACCGTCGAACAGGCGCAGGGCTGGGTGCGGAGTTCGTCCATGTTCCCCGCGACCTTCGGCCTTGCCTGCTGTGCCATCGAGATGATGACGACGGGTGCCGGACGGTACGACCTGGCACGGTTCGGGATGGAGGTCTTCCGCGGCTCGCCGCGCCAGGCCGACCTGATGATCGTCGCAGGCCGGGTGAGCCAGAAGATGGCGCCCGTGCTGCGGCAGGTCTACGACCAGATGCCCAACCCCAAGTGGGTGATCTCCATGGGGGTCTGCGCCTCGTCGGGCGGCATGTTCAACAACTACGCCATCGTCCAGGGTGTCGACCACGTCGTCCCCGTCGACATCTATCTGCCCGGCTGCCCGCCGCGGCCCGAGATGCTGATGGACGCGATCCTCAAGCTCCACGCGAAGATCAAGGACGGCAAGCTCGGCGTCAACGCGGAGGAAGCCGCCCGCGAGGCGGAGGAAGCGGCCCTCAAGGCGCTCCCCACCATCGAGATGAAGGGGCTGCTGCGGTGACCGACGAGCAGCGATCCGCCGAAGCGGCGAACGGGTCCGGGCAGAACGGATCCGGCAAGAACGTTCCCTCCGAGCGGAACCAGGCCGCCGAGGTCATCCGGGTCAAGCGGGGGATGTTCGGCGCCGAGAACGGCGGCGACACCTCCGGCTACGGCGGACTCGTCAGGCCCGTGGCCCTCCCGGGCGCCTCGTCACGTCCGTACGGCGGCCGGGACGGCGTCTTCGACGAGATCGCCGACGAACTCGAAGGCGCCCTCGACGAGCAGGGACTCCTGCCCGAGAACGCGATCGAGAAGACGGTCGTCGACCGCGGCGAGATGACCTTCCACATCGCCCGTGAGCATCTGGTCCAGGTCGCGCGCACCCTGCGTGACGACCCGGCGCTGCGCTTCGAGCTGTGTACGGGGGTGTCGGGCGTCCACTACCTCGGTGACAAGGGCCGCGAGCTGCACGCCGTCTACCACCTGCGCTCGATCACCCACAGCCGGCTGATCCGCCTGGAGGTGTCGGCCCCCGACGCCGACCCGCACGTGCCGTCCCTGGTCGAGATCTATCCGACCAACGACTGGCACGAGCGCGAGACGTACGACTTCTTCGGCCTGATCTTCGACGGTCACCCGGCCCTGACCCGGATCATGATGCCGGACGACTGGCAGGGCTTCCCGCAGCGCAAGGACTATCCGCTCGGCGGTATCGCCGTCGAGTACAAGGGCGCCCAGATCCCGGCTCCGGACCAGCGGAGGTCGTACTCCTGATGTCAACTCCCCAAGCTCCGCACGCGACTCCCCGCGCCACGACCGAGGGCACCGTCTACACGGTCACCGGCGGCGACTGGGACGAGGTCGTCGAATCGGCGGTCAAGAGCGACGACGAGCGCATCGTCGTCAACATGGGCCCGCAGCACCCGTCCACGCACGGCGTGCTGCGGCTGATCCTGGAGATCGACGGCGAGACCGTCACCGAGGCCCGCTGCGGCATCGGTTACCTGCACACCGGCATCGAGAAGAACCTCGAATACCGCACGTGGACGCAGGGCACCACGTTCGTCACGCGCATGGACTACCTGACGTCGTTCTTCAACGAGACGGCGTACTGCCTCGGCGTGGAGAAGCTGCTCGGCATCGAGGACCAGATCCCGGACCGGGCCACCGCCATCCGCGTCCTGCTGATGGAGCTGAACCGGCTCTCCTCGCACCTGGTCGCCATCGCCACCGGCGGTATGGAGCTCGGCGCGACCACGATCATGATCTACGGCTTCCGCGATCGTGAACTGATTCTCGACGCCTACGAGCTGATCACCGGGCTGCGCATGAACCACGCGTTCATCCGCCCCGGCGGCCTCGCCCAGGACCTGCCGGCCGGCGCCGTCGACCATCTGCGCGGGATGCTCAAGACGCTCCGCAAGAACCTGCCGGAGTACGACAAGCTCGCCACCGGCAACCCCATCTTCAAGGCCCGTATGCAGGACGTCGGTTACCTCGACCTGGCGGGCTGCATGGCGCTCGGCGCTACGGGGCCGATCCTGCGGGCCGCCGGACTCCCGCACGACCTGCGCAAGTCCGACCCGTACTGCGGCTACGAGAACTACGACTTCGAGATCCCGACCGCGGAGACCTGCGACTCCTACGGCCGCTTCCTGATCCGGCTTGAGGAGATGCGGCAGTCGCTGCGGATCGTCGAGCAGATCCTGGACCGGCTCGAACCCGGCCCGGTCATGGTCGCGGACAAGAAGATCGCCTGGCCCGCGCAGCTCGCGCTCGGCCCGGACGGACTCGGCAACTCGCTCGACCACATCAAGAACATCATGGGCACGTCCATGGAGGCTCTGATCCATCACTTCAAACTGGTGACGGAGGGCTTCCGCGTCCCGGCGGGACAGGCGTACGCGGCGGTCGAGTCGCCCAAGGGCGAACTCGGCGCGCACGTCGTCTCCGACGGGGGCACGCGCCCGTACCGGGTCCACTTCAGGGACCCGTCCTTCACCAATCTCCAGGCCATGGCCGCGATGTGTGAGGGCGGCCAGGTCGCCGACGTCATCGTCGCTGTCGCGTCCATCGACCCCGTGATGGGAGGCGTCGACCGGTGACGACCACACCCGCCAACTCCGAGGTCAGCCTGGGGATGCCCCAGCTGCCCGCCCCGGACTTCCCGGCCGATGTGCGGGCCAGGCTGGAGACCGACGCGAAGGAGATCATCGCGCGCTACCCGGGCTCCAGGTCGGCGCTGCTGCCGCTGCTGCACCTCGTGCAGTCGGAGGAGGGCTACGTCTCCCGTACGGGCATGGCGTTCTGCGCCGACCAACTCGGCCTGACGACCGCCGAGGTCACGGCCGTCGCGACCTTCTACACCATGTACCGGCGCAAGCCGAGCGGTGACTACCAGGTCGGCGTCTGCACCAACACGCTCTGCGCGGTGATGGGCGGCGACGCCATCTTCGACGAACTGAAGCAGCACCTCGGGGTCGGCAACGACGAGACCACCGAGGACGGCAAGGTCACCCTCGAACACATCGAGTGCAACGCGGCCTGCGACTTCGCCCCCGTGGTGATGGTCAACTGGGAGTTCTTCGACAACCAGACGCCGGACAGCGCCAAGCAGCTCGTCGACGACCTGCGGGAGGGTCGTCCCGTCGCGCCCACCCGTGGCGCACCGCTGTGCACGTACAAGGAGACGGCCAGGATCCTCGCCGGGTTCCCCGACGAGCGCCCCGGTGCCGTCGAGGCGACCGGCGGCGCGGGACCCGCCTCGCTGATCGGTCTGCGGCTCGCCAGGGGCGAGAGCACCCAGCGTGTGGTGTCGCCGCGCGGCGGGGACGACGCGGCCGCTCCCAAGGACGCACCGCAGCCCGGCTCCCAGCACCTCAGCTCGCACGACGCACCGCAGGACACCTCGGCCTCCGACCCCGCGCACCCCGCCGGGCCCGCAGCCGAGGAGGGGGAGTGATGACGACCATGCCGACCGAAGTCGACGAGCACGGCACCAGCCCGGAGAAACTCCTGGCACCGGTCCTGTCCGCGTTCTGGGACCAGCCGGAGTCCTGGACGCTGGACACCTACCAGCGGCACGACGGCTACGAGGGACTGAAGAAGGCCCTCGCGATGTCGCCCGACGACCTCATCGCTTACGTCAAGGACGCGGGTCTGCGCGGCCGTGGCGGCGCCGGCTTCCCGACCGGGATGAAGTGGCAGTTCATCCCGCAGGGCGACGGCAAGCCGCACTATCTCGTCGTCAACGCCGACGAGTCGGAGCCCGGCACCTGCAAGGACATGCCGCTCCTCTTCGCCAACCCGCACTCCCTCATCGAGGGCATCGTGATCGCCTGTTACGCGATCCGCTCCTCGCTCGCCTTCATCTACGTACGCGGCGAGGTCGTGCCGGTCCTGCGCAGGCTGCACGAAGCCGTGCGCGAGGCGTACGAGGCCGGCTACCTCGGCAAGGACATCCTGGGCAGCGGACTCGACCTCGACATCGTCGTGCACGCGGGCGCCGGCGCGTACATCTGCGGTGAGGAAACCGCGCTGCTCGACTCCCTGGAGGGCCGTCGCGGACAGCCCAGGCTGCGTCCTCCCTTCCCCGCGGTCGCGGGGCTCTACGCATGCCCCACTGTCGTGAACAACGTGGAGTCCATCGCGTCCGTTCCCGCGATCCTGCAGCGCGGCAAGGACTGGTTCAAATCGATGGGCAGCGAGAAGTCCCCGGGCTTCACGCTCTACTCGCTCAGCGGCCACGTCGCCAACCCCGGCCAGTACGAGGGCCCGCTCGGGCTCACCCTGCGCCAGCTGCTCGACATGGGCGGCGGCATCAGGGCGGGCCACCGGCTCAAGTTCTGGACGCCCGGCGGCTCTTCGACGCCGATGTTCACCGAGGAGCACCTCGACGTCGCCCTGGACTACGAGGGCGTCGGCGCGGCCGGCTCCATGCTCGGCACCAAGGCGCTCCAGTGCTTCGACGAGACGACCTGTGTCGTACGGGCCGTCACCCGCTGGACCGAGTTCTACGCCCACGAGTCCTGCGGCAAGTGCACGCCGTGCCGTGAAGGCACCTACTGGCTCGTCCAGTTGCTGCGCGACATCGAGGCGGGCAAGGGCCAGATGTCCGACCTGGACAAGCTGAACGACATCGCCGACACGATCAACGGCAAGTCGTTCTGCGCGCTCGGCGACGGCGCCGCCGCCCCGATCTTCTCCTCGCTCAAGTACTTCCGCGAGGAGTACGAGCAGCACATCACCGGCAAGGGCTGCCCCCTCGACCCCGCGAAGTCCACCGTGTGGGCAGACCAGCACAACCCGCACCTGGAGGTGAACGCATGACAGTCACCACGTCCGCTCCCTCCGGCGGCGGCGAGGCGGCGGTCCCGCCGGAAGATCTCGTCTCGCTGACGATCGACGGCATCGAGATCTCCGTCCCCAAGGGGACCCTGGTGATCCGCGCCGCCGAACTGCTCGGCATCGAGATCCCGCGCTTCTGCGACCATCCGCTGCTCGACCCGGTCGGCGCCTGCCGGCAGTGCATCGTGGAGGTCGAGGGCCAGCGCAAACCGATGGCCTCCTGCACGATCACCTGCACCGACGGCATGGTCGTCAAGTCGCAGCTGTCGTCGCCCGTCGCCGAGAAGGCCCAGCGCGGGGTGATGGAGCTGCTGCTCATCAACCACCCGCTGGACTGCCCGGTCTGCGACAAGGGCGGCGAGTGCCCGCTGCAGAACCAGGCCATGCAGGTCGGCGACCCGGACACCCGGTTCGAAGGCCGCAAGCGCACCTACGAGAAGCCGGTCCCGATCTCGACCCAGGTGCTGCTCGACCGTGAGCGCTGCGTGCTGTGCGCCCGCTGCACCCGGTTCTCCAACCAGGTCGCCGGCGACCCGATGATCGAGCTGATCGAGCGCGGCGCGCTGGAGCAGGTCGGCACCGGCGAGGGCGACCCGTTCGCCTCGTACTTCTCCGGCAACACCATCCAGATCTGCCCGGTCGGCGCGCTGACCTCGGCGGCGTACCGGTTCCGCTCCCGCCCCTTCGACCTGGTGTCGTCGCCGAGCGTCTGCGAGCACTGCGCGGGCGGTTGCGCGACCCGTACCGACCACCGGCGCGGCAAGGTCATGCGGCGGCTGGCTGCCGACGACCCCGAGGTCAACGAGGAGTGGATCTGCGACAAGGGGCGGTTCGGCTTCCGCTACGCGCAGAAGCCCGACCGGCTCACCACCCCGCTGGTACGCGGCGACGACGGCATCCTGGCACCCGCCAGCTGGCCCGAGGCGCTGGAGGCCGCCGCCCGCGGTCTCGCGGCGGCGCGCGGCAGGGCCGGGGTGCTGACCGGCGGCCGGCTCACCGTCGAGGACGCCTACGCGTACGCGAAGTTCGCGCGGGTCGCCCTCGACACCAACGACATCGACTTCCGCGCGCGCGTGCACAGCAGCGAGGAGGCCGACTTCCTGGCGTCCCAGGTCGCGGGCCACGGCCACGACCTGGACGGCACGGGCGTCACCAACGCCAAGCTGGAGAAGGCCCCGGCCGTCCTGCTCGTCGGGTTCGAGTCCGAGGAGGAGGCGCCCGGCGTCTTCCTGCGGCTGCGCAAGGCGTACCGCAAGCACGGCCAGCGCACCTTCTCGCTCGCCACGCACGCGACGCCCGGCCTGGCGAAGGCGGGCGGCACGCTGCTGCCCGCCGCCCCCGGCACCGAGACCGAGTGGCTGGACGCGCTCGCCTCCGGCACCGGACTCGACGGCGACGGCGCGACTGCGTCCGAGGCGCTGCGCGCGCCCGGCGCCGTGATCGTCGTCGGTGAGCGGCTGGCCGCGGTACCCGGCGGTCTGAC
>NZ_JTIY01000001.1:1611392-1613830 GCF_000818175.1 Streptomyces sp. AcH 505 | reverse complement strand
CGCCAAGGCGGCGACGGCGGCCGGCGCCTATCTCGTCTGGATCCCGCGCAGGGCCGGTGAGCGCGGCGCCGTTGAGGCGGGCGCGCTGCCGTCGCTGCTGCCCGGCGGCCGTCCCGCCACCGACCCGCGGGCCCGCGAGGAGACCGCGGCCGTCTGGGGCGTACGCGAACTGCCGCACAGCTACGGCCGCGACACCGGCCAGATCGTCGAGGCCGCCAGGACCGGCGAACTCGGCGCGCTGGTCGTCGCGGGCGTCGAGGTGGCCGACCTGCCGGACCCGGCGGGCGCGCTGGCCGCGCTGGACGCCGTCGGATTCCTCGTCTCGCTCGAACTGCGGCCCAGCGAGGTCACCGACCGCGCCGACGTCGTCTTCCCCGTCGCGGCCGTACCGGAGAAGCCCGGCACGTTCCTCAACTGGGAAGGCAGGGCACGGCTGTTCGAGGCTGCGCTCAAGCCCGAGCAGATGACCAGGCAGCTCGCGCCGAGCGACGCGCGGGTGCTGCACATGCTCGCCGACACCCTCGACGTGCACTTCGCCCTGCCCGACCTGCGGTCCGTACGGGCCGAGCTGGACCGGCTGGGCGGCTGGGAAGGACCCCGGGCAGGTACGCCGGTCGAGTCGGCCGTTCCCGTGCCGCGCCCCGGCGACGGCGAGGCGGTCCTCGCCGGCCACCGGCTGCTGCTCGACCAGGGCAAGCTCCAGGAGGGCGACGAGGCCCTGGCCGGCACCCGGCACGAGGCGGTCGCGCGGCTCTCCGCGACGACGGCCGCCGAGACCGGCGTCAAGGACGGCGACGCGCTGACGGTGACCGGCCCGGCCGGCGCCGTGACGCTGCCGCTGCGGGTGACCGCGATGCCCGACCGGGTCGTCTGGCTGCCGCTGAACTCCACGGGCGGCGGTGTCCTCGCCGACACCGGGTCCCGCCCGGGAACGCTGGTCCGTATCGGCCCGGCCGCGCAGGAAGCGGCCACCCCCGCACCGGAGGTGCGCGCATGACCGCCTTCGCCCAACTCGCGACGGCACCGCAGACCGTGCTCGCCGCGGAGGACCTGTCGCTGTTCGGCCGCGACCCGTGGTGGCTCGTCGTCATCAAGGCCGTCTTCTGCTTCGCCTTCCTGATGGTGAACGTGCTGTTCGCCATCGTCTGGGAGCGCAAGGTCGTCGCCTGGATGCAGCTGCGCATCGGCCCGAACCGGCACGGCCCCTGGGGCATGCTCCAGTCGCTCGCCGACGGCGCCAAGCTGATGTTCAAGGAAGACATCATCGTCAAGCGCGCCGACAAGGTCGTCTACATCATCGCGCCGGTCATCGCCGCGATCCCGGCCTTCATGGCGATCGCCGTGATCCCGTTCGGCCCTTCGGGCAACGAGGTCTCGATCTTCGGCCACCGCACGACGATGCAGCTCACCGACCTGCCGATCGCGATGCTGTACATCCTCGCCGTCGCCTCGGTCGGCATCTACGGCATCGTCCTGGCCGGCTGGTCGTCGGGCTCGACGTACCCGCTGCTCGGCGGACTCCGCTCCTGCGCGCAGATGATCTCGTACGAGATCGCGATGGGCGCGGCCTTCGCCTCGGTGTTCCTCTACTCCGGGTCGATGTCGACCTCGGCGATCGTGGACGCCCAGCAGGACCGCTGGTACATCCTGCTGCTGCCGGTCTCCTTCATCATCTACATCATCACGATGGTGGGCGAGACCAACCGCGCCCCGTTCGACATGCCGGAGTCCGAGGGCGACCTGGTCGGCGGCTTCAACACCGAGTACTCGTCCATCAAGTTCGCGATGTTCATGCTCGCCGAGTACGTCAACATGATCACCGTCTCGGCCGTCTCCGCCACGCTCTTCCTGGGCGGCTGGCGCGCGCCGTGGCCGATCTCCACCTTCTGGGAGGGGGCCAACCACGGCTGGTGGCCGATCCTCTGGTTCGTCCTCAAGGTGCAGCTGCTGCTGTTCGGCTTCATCTGGCTGCGCGGCACGCTGCCACGCGTGCGCTACGACCAGTTGATGAAGCTCGGCTGGAAGGTCCTGATCCCGGTCTCGGTGGTCTGGCTGATGCTCGTCGCGACGGTGCGTGCGCTGCGTAACGAGAACTACGGCTTCACCTCGATCCTGTTGTACGTCGCGGGCGCGATCATCGTGATCCTGCTGCTCTCCTTCGTCGTGGACATGTTCCGCAACAAACAGGAGAAGGAGGCGGCGGCGAGAGAGCCCGAAGCTCCCGCCTTCGACCCGATGGCCGGCGGTTTCCCCGTGCCACCGCTGCCGGGACAGGCGCTGCCGCCCGTGCCGCGCAGGACCCCGCGCCGTGAGCGTGAGCTGATTGTCAGTGGCGGGGCCAATACTGTGAGTGACGGAACTGAGAGTGACGGAAAGGAGGATGGCGGTGTCTGACGAGTCTTCGCAGGGGGGGACCCCGAGCGCCCCCGACCGTACTC
>NZ_JTIY01000001.1:1590755-1611352 GCF_000818175.1 Streptomyces sp. AcH 505 | reverse complement strand
GTGACGGAACTGAGAGTGACGGAAAGGAGGATGGCGGTGTCTGACGAGTCTTCGCAGGGGGGGACCCCGAGCGCCCCCCGGAATCCTGTGGCCGGCTTCGGCGTGACCTTCAAGGCCATGTTCAAGAAGCGGCTGACGGAGCAGTATCCCGAGCAGCAGAAGGTGACAGCGCCGCGCTTCCACGGCCGTCACCAGCTCAACCGGCATCCGGACGGCCTGGAGAAGTGCATCGGCTGTGAGCTGTGCGCCTGGGCGTGCCCGGCGGACGCGATCTATGTGGAGGGCGCTGACAACACCGAGGAGGAGCGCTACTCCCCGGGCGAGCGGTACGGCCGCGTCTACCAGATCAACTACGCGCGCTGCATTCTCTGCGGGCTGTGCATCGAGGCGTGCCCCACCCGGGCGCTCACGATGACCAACGAGTTCGAGCTGGCCGACAGTTCGCGCGAGAACCTGATCTACACCAAGGAGCAGCTGCTCTCGGGTCTTGAGGAGGGCATGGTCGAGTCGCCGCACTCGATCTTCCCGGGCACCGACGAGCAGGACTACTACCGGGGTCTGGTGACGGAGGCCGCGCCCGACACGGTCCGTCAGGTCGCCGTGAGCAAGGGCGAGTCGGCTTCCGGTGAGGAGGCCCGCTCATGAACGCCACCATCGCCGCTGCCGCCTCCACCACCTCGACCGGCGAGGCGGTCCAGTTCTGGATCCTCGGCATCGTCGCCGTGATCGGCGCGCTCTGTACGGTGCTGATGCGCAAGGCCGTGCACAGCGCGCTGTGCCTGGCGGGGACGATGATCATCCTCGCGGTCTTCTACATGGCCAACGGGGCCTATTTCCTCGGCATCGTGCAGATCGTCGTCTACACCGGCGCGATCATGATGCTGTTCCTCTTCGTCGTGATGCTGGTCGGCGTGACAGCGGCCGACTCGCTGACCGAGACCATCAAGGGCCAGCGCGTGTGGGCCGTGGTCTGCGGGCTCGGCTTCGGCATCCTGCTGATCGTCGGCATCGCCAACGCCTCGCTGAAGACCTGGGCGGGCACCGGCGGCGCGAACGCCGGCGGGAACGTGCAGGGGCTGGCCCGGCTGATCTTCACCAAGTACGTCTTCGCTTTCGAGATCACCGGCGCGCTGCTGATCACCGCGGCCGTCGGCGCGATGGTGCTCACGCACAAGGAGCGCACCGAACGGGCCAAGACCCAGCGGGAGATGTCCGAGGACCGCATCCGCAGCAAGCAGCTCCCGCCGCTGCCGGCGCCTGGTGTCTACGCCCGGCACAACGCGGTGGACATCGCCGGGCTGCTGCCCGACGGCACACCGTCCGAGCTGACCGTCAACAAGACACTCAGGGGCCGCGGCCAGATCCGCGACGTGTCCAACGAGGCCATCGCCGACCTGAAGGCGCTGGAGCAGCGCTCGAAGGAGCGGCTCGGCCGTGACAACCACGACGAGGAGGAGGTCACGCGATGAGTCCGGTCTACTACCTCTATCTCGCGTCCCTGTTGTTCACCATCGGTGCGGCGGGTGTGCTGATCCGGCGGAACGCGATCGTGGTGTTCATGTGCGTGGAGCTGATGCTCAACGCCTGCAACCTCGCGTTCGTCGCGTTCTCCCGGCTGCACGGCAATCTGGACGGCCAGATCATCGCCTTCTTCACGATGGTCGTCGCCGCCGCGGAGGTCGTGGTCGGGCTCGCGATCATCGTGTCGCTGTTCCGTTCCCGCCACTCGGCCTCGGTCGACGACGCCAGCCTGATGAAGCTCTGAGGGGTCGCTGAATCGTGGAGAACTTGATTGCGCTGCTCGTCGCGGCGCCCCTGCTCGGAGCTGCCGTCCTGCTGGTCGGCGGCCGCCGGTTCGACCGTCTTGGCCACTGGCTCGGTACGGTGCTGGCAGCCGCCTCCTTCGTGATCGGCGCCGTGCTGTTCACGGACATGCTCGGCAAGAACGCGGACGACCGGGCCCTGCACCAGCACCTGTTCAGCTGGATCCCGGTCGACGGCTTCCAGGCGGACGTCGGCTTCCAGCTCGACCAGCTGTCGATGACGTTCGTGCTGCTGATCACGGGTGTGGGCACCCTGATCCACATCTACTCCGTCGGGTACATGGAGCACGACGAGCGGCGCCGCCGCTTCTTCGGCTATCTGAACCTGTTCCTCGCGGCGATGCTGATCCTCGTCCTCGCGGACAACTTCCTGCTGCTGTACGTCGGCTGGGAGGGCGTCGGTCTCGCCTCGTACCTGCTGATCGGTTTCTGGCAGCACAAGCCCAGCGCGGCCACGGCGGCCAAGAAGGCGTTCCTGGTCAACAGGGTCGGCGACATGGGCCTGTCGATCGCGATCATGCTGATGTTCACCACCTTCGGCACCTTCGCCTTCGGCCCGGTCTTCGCCGCCGCCGACAACGCGACCGAGGGCAAGCTGACGGCGATCGGCCTGATGCTGCTGCTGGCCGCCTGCGGCAAGTCGGCCCAGGTGCCGCTGCAGTCCTGGCTCGGTGACGCGATGGAGGGCCCGACCCCGGTCTCGGCCCTGATCCACGCGGCGACGATGGTGACGGCGGGCGTCTACCTGATCACCCGCTCCGGAGTCATCTTCAACGCGGCCCCGAACGCCCAGGTGGTGGTCGTGGTCGTCGGCGCCGTGACGCTCCTCTTCGGTGCGATCGTCGGTTGCGCGAAGGACGACATCAAGAAGGCCCTCGCGGGTTCGACGATGTCGCAGATCGGCTACATGATCCTGGCGGCCGGGCTCGGCCCGATCGGCTATGTCTTCGCGATCATGCACCTGGTGACGCACGGCTTCTTCAAGGCCGGTCTCTTCCTCGGCGCCGGATCGGTCATGCACGGCATGAACGACGAGGTCGACATGAGGAAGTACGGGGGCCTGTGGCGCAAGATGCCGATCACCTTCGTCACCTTCGGCCTCGGCTATCTGGCGATCATCGGCTTCCCCGGACTCTCCGGCTTCTTCTCCAAGGACAAGATCATCGAGGCGGCCTTCGCCAAGGGTGGCACCGAGGGCTGGATCCTCGGCGCCGTCACCCTGCTGGGCGCCGGGGTCACCGCCTTCTACATGACGCGCGTGATGCTGATGACGTTCTTCGGCGAGAAGCGCTGGCAGCCCGACGCCGAAGGCCATGAGCCGCATCCGCACGAGTCGCCGAAGTCCATGACGGTCCCCATGATCGTCCTGGCGGTCGGCTCGGTCGGCGCCGGTGCCTTCTTCTCCGTCGGCAGCCGGTTCCTGCACTGGCTGGAGCCCGTCACCGGGCACAGCGAGGGCGACTCCCCGGTCAGCGCGGCCGCCGTCACCACGGCGACGCTCGTGCTGCTGGTCGTCGGCGCCGGTATCGCCTGGCTGATGTACGGGCGCAGGCCCGTACCGGCGCTCGCGCCGCGCGGCTCGCTCGTCACCCGCGCCGCCCGCCGCGATCTCCTCCAGGACGACTTCAACCATGTGGTCCTGGTCCGCGGCGGCGAGCACCTCACCCGCTCGCTGGTGTACGTCGACCACACGCTGGTCGACGGGGTGGTCAACGGCACCGCGGCGTCGTTCGGCGGGCTCTCCGGCCGGCTGCGCAAGCTGCAGAACGGCTACGCCCGCTCCTATGCGGTCTCGATGTTCGGAGGTACGGCAGTGATCATCGCCGCGACCCTGCTGATGAGGGCGGTGTGACGGACATGTCGTTCCCCTTTCTCACGGTGACGGCCGCGCTTCCCGCGGTCGGCGCCATCGCCACGGCAGCCGTCCCGGCCGCCCGGCGCACCGCGGCCAAGTGGCTGGCGCTGCTCTTCTCGCTCGCCACGCTCGCCCTGGCGGCCGTCGTGCTCGTCCGGTTCGAGCCGGGCGGCGACCGCTACCAGCTGGTCGAGTCGCACGCCTGGATCAAGGACTTCGGCGTCCGGTACGAACTGGGCGTGGACGGCATCGGGGTGGCGCTCATGGCGCTCACCGCGCTGCTGATCCCGTTCGTGATACTGGCCGGCTGGCATGACGCCGACCCGCTGGAGGACGCGGCGCCCAACCGCCGCTGGCGACCCACCCAGGGCTTCTTCGCGCTGATCCTGATGGTCGAGGCGATGGTGATCCTCTCCTTCGAGGCCACCGACGTCTTCCTCTTCTACATCCTCTTCGAAGCGATGCTCATCCCGATGTACTTCCTCATCGGGGGCTTCGGCGACCGGGCGCACGCGGGCGGGGACGAGGCGGCGGCGACCCAGCGGTCGTACGCGGCAGTGAAGTTCCTCCTCTACAACCTGGTCGGCGGGCTGCTCATGCTGGCCGCCGTCATCGGCGTCTACGTCGTCGCCGGTACGTTCTCGCTCTCCGAGATCGTCGAGGCGCGGGCCAACGGCAGTCTGTCCATGGCGACCAGCACCGAGCGCTGGCTGTTCCTCGGCTTCTTCTTCGCCTTCGCCGTGAAGGCGCCGCTGTGGCCGCTGCACACCTGGCTGCCCAACGCCATGGGGGAGTCGACGGCGCCCGTCGCCGTCCTGATCACCGCCGTGGTCGACAAGGTCGGCACGTTCGCGATGCTGCGCTACTGCCTGGGGCTGTTCCCCGAGGCGTCCAAGTGGGCGACCCCGGTGATCCTGGTGCTCGCGCTGATCAGCATCGTCTACGGCGCGCTGCTCGCCGTCGGCCAGCGGGACATCAAGCGGCTGATCGCCTACGCCTCGATCTCGCACTTCGGCTTCATCATCATGGGCATCTTCGCGATGACCAGTCAGGGCCAGTCGGGCGCCACGCTCTACATGGTCAACCACGGGATCTCGACGGCCGCGCTGATGCTGGTGGCCGGCTTCCTGATCTCGCGGCGCGGCTCGCGGCTCATCGCGGACTACGGGGGGGTGCAGAAGGTCGCCCCGGTCCTGGCCGGCACCTTCCTGATCGGCGGTCTCGCCACCCTCTCGCTGCCGGGGCTCTCCCCGTTCGTCAGTGAATTCCTGGTCCTGGTCGGCACGTTCAGCAGGTATCCGGTGATCGGCATCATCGCCACCATCGGCATCGTGCTCGCCGCGCTCTACGTGCTCGTGCTCTACCAGCGCACGATGACGGGCCCGGTGAAGGCGTCGGTCCAGGGCATGGCGGACCTGAAGATCCGCGAACTCGTCGTGGTGACCCCGCTGATCGCCCTGCTGCTCTTCCTGGGCGTCTACCCGAAGCCGCTGACCGAGATCATCAACCCGGCGGTGAACCACACCATGTCCGACGTTCACAAGACCGATCCCAAGCCCGAGGTGGAGGCCGCTCCGTGAGTGCGACAGCTGTCCACAGCCTGTGGACAACGACGGCGGCCGACTCGATCGACAAGATCCCGGCCCCGACCATTGAGTACACGCAGCTGACCCCGGTGCTCATCGTCCTGGGCGCCGCGCTGGTGGGCATCCTCTTCGAGGCGTTCCTGCCGCGGAAGGCGCGCTACTACGCGCAGGTCTTCCTCACCGTGGTCGCCCTGGCGGCCGCCTTCGCCGCCGTGGTCGCGCTCGCGGCCGGCCATTACGGCACGACGAAGGCGCACATCGCGGCCATGGGCGCCATCGCCGTGGACGGCCCGGCGCTGTTCCTGCAGGGCACGATCCTGCTGACGGCCATCGCCGCCGTGTTCACCTTCGCCGAGCGCAAGCTCGACCCCGAGGCGCACGGCAACCGCACCGACTCCTTCGTCGCCCAGGCCGCCTCGACCCCGGGCAGCGACAGCGAGAAGGCCGCGGTCAAGGCCGGGTTCACCACCACCGAGGTGTTCCCGCTGGTCCTGTTCGCCGTGGCCGGCATGCTGGTCTTCCCCGCGGCCAACGACCTGCTGACGCTCTTCGTCGCGCTGGAGGTCTTCTCCCTCCCGCTGTACCTGCTCTGCGCCCTCGCCCGCCGCAAGCGGCTGATGTCGCAGGAAGCGGCCGTCAAGTACTTCCTGCTGGGCGCCTTCTCCTCGGCGTTCCTGCTGTTCGGCATCGCCCTGCTGTACGGGTACGCGGGCTCCGTCTCGTACTCCCGCATCGCGGAGGTCGTGGACGGCACGGTCACCAACGTCGACCCGGCGCTGGCGAGCACGATGGGCAACGACGCGCTGCTGCTCATCGGCGGCGCGATGATCCTGATGGGGCTGCTCTTCAAGGTCGGCGCCGTCCCGTTCCACATGTGGACCCCGGACGTCTACCAGGGCGCCCCGACGCCGGTCACCGGCTTCATGGCCGCCGCGACCAAGGTGGCCGCCTTCGGCGCGCTGCTGCGGCTGCTCTACGTGGTCCTGCCGGGGCTGCGCTGGGACTGGCGCCCGGTCATGTGGGCCATCGCCATCGTCACGATGCTGGGCGGTGCGATCGTCGCCATCACCCAGACCGACATCAAGCGGCTGCTGGCGTACTCCTCGATCGCGCACGCCGGCTTCATCCTGGCCGGTGTGATCGCCTCGACGCCCGACGGTGTCTCGTCGGTCCTCTTCTACCTCGGCGCGTACTCGTTCGTGACGGTCGGCGCTTTCGCCGTCGTGACGCTCGTGCGGGACGCGGGGGGCGAGGCGACGCATCTGTCGAAGTGGGCCGGGCTCGGCAGACGTTCACCCCTGGTGGCCGCGGTCTTCGCCGTCTTCCTGCTGGCCTTCGCCGGTATCCCGCTGACCTCCGGGTTCTCGGGGAAGTTCGCGGTGTTCAAGGCGGCGGCCGACGGCGGGGCCTCCGGCCTCGTCGTGGTCGGTGTGATCTCCTCGGCGATCGCCGCGTTCTTCTACATCCGGGTCATCGTGGTGATGTTCTTCAGCGAGCCGAAGGCCGACGGCCCGACGGTCGCCGTTCCCTCACCGCTGACGATGACGACGATCGCGTTCGGCGTCGCCGTCACGGTCGTGCTGGGCATCGCCCCGCAGTACTTCCTGGATCTGGCCGGCCAGGCGGGGACGTTCGTGCGGTAGCGCCGCACAGCGCGCCTCGCGGCGCGTACGTCGAAGGCCCGGCGCCCCCTGGAATTCGCCCTGGGGGGGGCCGGGCCTTCGTCATGTCCGTACAGGGGTGTCCGGACGAACGGGGGCGCTCAGACGATCCGTCCGGTCACCTCGCCCAGACCCACCCGTGTCCCGTCGGGTCCCGGCGCCCAGGCCGTGATCGTGACCTCGTCGCCGTCCTCCAGGAACGCGCGCCTGCCGCCGGGCAGTTCGAGCGGCTCACTGCCGTTCCAGGTCAGCTCCAGCAGCGAGCCGCGCTGCGCACGGCCGCTGCCGCTGACCGTGCCCGAGGCGAAGACGTCGCCGGTGCGCAGCGAGGCGCCGTTGACCGTCATATGGGCCAACTGCTGCGCCGCCGTCCAGTACATGGCGGAGAACGGCGGCTCGGAGATCAGCTGCCCGTTGAGCGCCACGGACATCCGCAGGTCGAAGCCGCCCGGCTCCTCCTCGTCCGTGTCGTCGAGATACGGCAGCAGCGGCTCCGTACGGGGCGCGGGCGCCACCCGGGCCGCGTCCAGGGCCTCCAGCGGCGTCACCCACGCGGAGACGGAGGTGGCGAAGGACTTCCCGAGGAACGGGCCGAGCGGTACGTACTCCCACGCCTGGATGTCGCGCGCCGACCAGTCGTTGAGGAGCGAGAGCCCGAAGACATGGTCGCGGAAGGAGGCGAGATCGACCGGGCCGCCCTGCTCGGACGGCACGCCGACGACGAAGGCGACCTCCGCCTCGATGTCCAGCTTCACGGAGGGCCCGAAGACCGGCGCCGGGTCGGCGGGCGCCTTGCGCTGGCCCGAGGGCCGCTTCACGTCGGTGCCCGAGACGACGACCGTGCCGGCCCTGCCGTGGTAACCGATCGGCAGGTGCTTCCAGTTGACCGGCAGCGCGAGCCCGTCCGGGCGGAAGATCTTGCCGACGTTGGTGGCGTGCTCCTCGCTGGCGTAGAAGTCGACGTAGTCGGCGACCTCGTACGGCAGGTGCAGCGTCACCGAGCCGAGCGGGTGCAGCAGCGGCTCTATGTCGGGGCGGTGCGCGGGGACCGTCACCCACGCGGTGAGGGCCCTGCGGACGTCGCGCCAGGCCGTACGCCCGGCCGCCATCAGCGGGTTGAGGCTGGGCCTCGCGAGCAGCGCGGCGTACGGGGAGCCCAGGGCCTGAGCGGCGGCTCCCGCGTCGAGCACCGCATCGCCGATACGGACCCCGACCCGGCGGTGACCCGGGTCGTCGGGGGTGGAGAACACGCCGTACGGCAGATTGTGCGGGCCGAAGGGATCGCCTTCGGCAGGTTCGAGCGGGCTGTGCTCGGGCATGGTGCCGCCTCGCTTCCTGTCGATGCAGGACACGTTACGTGTCCGCCGACGGCCGGCGGCAGCGAAATACGTGCCCGTAATGACCGGAAAGTGGCGGCTGCTGCGGCGCTGCCCGTTCGGTCAGCCCGCGGTGCGCGGGACGCGTTTCTCCCAGGTGCGGTGGAAGACGATCTCGTCACCGTCGCGGCAGATCACCTCGTCCGACGTGATGAAGTCGTCGGCGTCGCAGCTGATCTCGGAGTGCGTCTCGACCAGCGCGTCCCAGCCGATGTCGGGCCGGTGCAGCCGTACCGTCCACTCGGACTCGGCATGCGCGGACAGCGGGTCGCTCTCCTGGATCGTGTACGTCTCCAGCGCCTCCTCGGTGAGCTCCAGGCCGTCGGGGTAGACCCGGGTGCCGCCGGGGCGCGGGTCCGTCTCCAGCCGCCAGGTGCCCTGGGCCACGTCCCTGATCACCAGCCGTTCCGGGCGCTGTTCGTCGAGCGTGACCGGACGCACGACGCCGAGCGGCTCGGCCTGCTCGGCCGGTTCGAAGCTGACCGGGTCCTGCGGTGCGGGCCTGCGTACGGGCAGGTGGAGCGAGGAGCCCACCGGATCGAGGGTGAAGCCCGCCGAGTTCGCCTGCGGCCAGATCCACGGCCAGTACGCGGACGAGACGGCGAGCCGGATGCGGTGGCCCGGCGGGAAGGTGTGGCCGATGCCACCCAGTTCGAAGGTGACGTCCTCGGTGGCGCCCTCCGGCCACGGCTCGACCCGGTCCCTGCCGTGCCTGGCGGAGAGGTTGAGGGCGCCCCGGGTGACCAGGGTGGACGAGCCGTCCGGCGCCACGTCGCAGAGCCGGGCGACGGCCTGGCCCGCCGGGGCGTCCATCCGCAGCCGCAGCGTCACGCGCGGCCTGCCCAGCACCTCGATGGAGCCGCCGGTGACGGGGAACTCGAAGCAGGCCGACTTGGCGTCCTCGTCGCGTTGGTCCGGCGGCAGGTCGGCGTCGTTGCCCGAAGGGGCGAAGCGCCCGGCGTCCAGGCCCGTCTGGTGCGGGGAGTCCACCACGACGGGCTCGCCCTGGAAGGCGTACGGCACCGGCACGACGTTCGGCGACGGCCAGCTCGTCTCGGCGGCCCAGTACCCCGGCAGCTCGGGGTAGAGCGTCGCCGGCGGGTGCGAGGCGCTGATCCAGGTGCGCAGCAGCGGCTCGGCCATGACCCCGTTGTCGACGCCCTTCAGATGGTGGTCCCACCAGCGCAGCGTCTCCTGGAGGAAGCCGATCGCCGGCCCCGGCGGCAGCCCCTGGTCCGGGTACTGGTGCGACCAGGGTCCGATGATGCCCCGTACCCGGTCCTGGTCGAGGTGTTCGACCAGCCGCAGCACGGTGTCCCGGTACGGGTCGTGCCAGCCGCCGACGGCGAGCACGGCCGCCTCGACGGCGCCGTAGTCCTCGCAGACGCTGCCGTGCTTCCAGTAGCTGTCCCTGGTCTGGTGGGCCAGCCAGGTGTGGACGCCCGGCTCGACGGCTTCGAGGCGTTTGAGCCACATCTCCCGCCAGTCGTCGCCCGCCCCGGCCGGGTCCGGCGGCCGGCAGACGAAGGCCAGCGTCGTCGCCGCCCAGGCGTGCATGTCGACGGCGAGGACCGAGCCGCCCAGGTAGTGGACGTCGTTGTCGTAGCGGTCGTCGGACGAGCAGACCGTGACGACGGCCTTCAGCGGCTCGGGCGCGAGGGCGGCGAGCTGGAGCGAGTTGAAGCCGCCCCAGGAGATCCCGAACATGCCGACCCGTCCGGTGCACCAGTCCTGGGCGGCGAGCCAGTTGACGACCGCGACCCCGTCGGCCAGCTCCGTCGCGTCGTACTCGTCGCCCGGCATCCCCTCACTGTTGCCGTGCCCGCGTACGTCGACGCGTACGGACGCGTAGCCGTGGCCCGCGTACCAGGGGTGCCGCTGCCGGTCGACCGGCGCCGTCCAGTCGCTCAGCCGGCAGGGCAGGTACTCCAGCAGCGCGGGCACGGGCCGCTCGGTGACCGGACGCCAGATCCGCGCGTACAGCCGTGTGCCGTCGGGCAGCGGGACACGCACGTCCTCGTGGACCGTGTCGTACGGGAAGTCGGTGCGGATCGTGGGGGACATACCGCTCACCTTCCTGGAGCGGCGCACAAAGCGCGCGGCGGCCTCGGCGGGGTCCGGCTGCGTCAGGAGTTCTCCTGGGCGGCCGGAGAGGGCATGATCGTCGCGTGGGGGCGGCTTTTCTCCGTACCCTTCGGTGTCGGCCGTGGCTTCGGACAAAAGAGCTACTTCGCGTCGTACGACTGATCACGAGCATCCGGGGGGCGCCGGGAAGCCGCCCATGGTGATCGAAAGGCGACCGGATACGCTGACTTGAGTGAAGACACCGACACATCGACATTTCGTTTGATCGTCAGCAGACAGGAGTACCCCTCGTGACCGTCGTCGGGCCGTTCGGGCTGAGCGTGCGGGACCAGGCTCTTGAGGCCGATGTCCAGACCGGATTGTCGGCCGTCGAGGCGGGGCTGCTCGATGCCACCAAGAGCGAGGTGCCCTTCATCACCGAGGCGGCCCAGCACCTGGTGCGGGCCGGCGGCAAACGATTCCGGCCGTTGCTGGTGATGCTCGCCGCGCAGTTCGGCGACCCCTACGCGCCGGGTGTCGTGCCGTCAGCCGTCGTCGTCGAGCTGACCCACCTCGCGACGCTGTACCACGACGACGTGATGGACGAGGCCGACGTGCGGCGCGGCGTGGACAGCGCCAACACCCGCTGGGGCAACTCCGTCGCCGTGCTGACCGGCGACTTCCTCTTCGCCCGCGCCTCGCACATCCTCGCCGACCTCGGCCCCGAGGCCGTCCGGATCCAGGCCGAGGCGTTCGAGCGGCTGGTCACCGGACAGATCCTGGAGACGGCGGGACCGCGCGACGGGCGCGACCCGGTCGGCCACTACCTGGACGTGCTCTCGGGCAAGACCGGCGCGCTGTTCGCCGTCTCCGGGCGGTTCGGCGCGCTGATGTCGGGCGCCGACGAGACCGTGGTCGACATCCTCACCCAGTACGGCGAACGGCTCGGTGTCGCCTTCCAGCTCGCCGACGACGTCCTCGACATCGCCAGCGACAGCCACGAGTCCGGCAAGACCCCGGGCACGGACCTGCGCGAGGGCATCCCGACGCTGCCCGTCCTGCTGCTGCGCGCCGAGGCCGAGAAGCACGGCAGGCCCGCCGACCTGGAGCTGGTCCGGCTGCTCGACGGCGATCTGTCGGACGACGCGGGCCTCGCAGAGGCGCTGCGCAGGCTGCGTGCCCACCCCGCCCTGGAACAGGCGCGCCGGGACACCGTCCGGTACGCGGAGGCGGCCCGCGGCGCGCTCGCCCCGCTGCCCGAGGGGTACGCCAAGTCGGCGCTCGTCGAGCTGTGCGACGTGGTCGTCCACCGCGCAGGCTGACGACCTGTCGGGCCGGCTGACGCTCCGTCGGGCCGGCCGGCGGCCGGCTTCGCCCGGTCGGCGGAATCCTGTGATCCGCCTCACTCTCCCGGTGGATTCCTTGGCAGCGTCCCGCACCCCGTCCCCTACTGGACGGGGGCCCCGTCATGTCCCTGTCTCATCCCAGCGGGGTACGGGAAGTTGCGCCTGCGGTCTGACGCTTCACCGTGGCCGATTTGGTCAGATGAACAACAGCACTCCTGACCAATTCGGGTGAGAATGGCGGCGGGGAGTGGACGAGTGCAGTGCACGGAAGGCCGCCGACCACGGAGGTAGGGCAACACATGGCACCGAACGACAGCGCACAGACCACCGACGAGGCCGGAGCCTTCGTCTCGCACCGCCGGAGCAAGACGGTGCGGTACGTGGTTCCGGTCGCGGTCGCCGGCGTGGCTGCCGCGACCATCGGACTGGTCCCGGCTCTCGCGGCCAACGGCAGTCCGGATCTGCCGAAGATCACCGCTCAGGAACTCATCGAGAAGATCGCCGCATCCGACACCCAGCAGCTCTCGGGCTCGGTGAAGATCACCACGGATCTGGGTCTGCCGTCACTGGCCGGCCTCGGTGGTGCGGCGGGCGGGGCGTTGGCCCCCAGGGGCGGCGGTGACGACGCCAAGGGCTCGTCGGCCGACCCGAGCACCAAGGCACTGGAGCTCAGCTCCGGCACCCACACCCTGCGGGTCGCCGCCGACGGCCCCGACAAGCAGCGCGTCTCGATCCTGGAGAACGCCGCCGAGTACAGCCTGATCCACAACGGCGACCAGGTGTGGGGCTACGACAGCGCGACCAACCAGGCGTTCCACGCCACCCGGCAGGCGCCGAAGGGCGACGCCCCCAAGGGCAAGGCGCCGCAGCTGCCGAAGGGCACCGAGCTGCCGACGACGCCGAAGGAGTTCGCCGAGCAGGCGCTCAAGGCGTCGGCCGGCACGACGTCGGTCAGTGTCGGGGACACGGCGCAGATCGCGGGGCGCGACGCGTACACGCTGGTCATCAAGCCCAAGCAGGCCGGTTCCACGGTCGATTCGGTGAGGGTCGCCGTCGATGCGAAGACCGGCACCCCGCTCAAGTTCACGCTCGCCCCGAGCGGCGGCGGCAAGGCCGTCCTCGACGTCGGCTTCACGAAGGTCGACTTCGGCAAGCCTGCCGCTTCGACGTTCGACTTCAAGGCGCCGAAGGGCGCGAAGGTGACGGAGAGCGGTCCGCGCAAGGACCAGCCGAAGCCGGCCGTGCCCGGGGTCCCCTCGGGCGGTGGCGTGAAGGTCATCGGCAAGGGCTGGACGTCGATCGCCGAGCTGAAGCTGCCGGCGGGCGAGGGCGCTCCGGCGGCGGGCTCGAAGGACCTGCCCAAGGAAGCCCAGGGCTTCCTGGACTCGCTGGGCGACAAGGTGTCGGGCAAGTTCGGTTCCGGCACCGTGTTCCACACCCGCGTCGTCAACGCGCTGATGACGGAAGACGGCAGGGTCTACGTCGGAGCGGTGACGAAGGACGCGCTGGTCAAGGCGGCCGACAGCGCCAAGTAGCAGGACAGTGGCGCCGCCCCGCCGTAGTGGTCCTACGGCGGGGCGGAACGCTGAGCGGCCCGCGTCCGTTCCTGAATCGGCACCCTGCGCGGGACCCGGCACCCCACCCCGCGTCCGCCGACCGACAGAACGGGGGAGCGAGATGGCATCCGTCATCGAGACGAGCGGGCTCACCAAGCGCTACCGCGGCGGCCAGCTCGCCGTCGACCACCTCGACCTGGCGGTCCCCGCGGGCAGCGTCTTCGGCTTCCTCGGCCCCAACGGCTCGGGCAAGACCACCACCATCCGGATGCTGCTCGGCCTGATCGAGCCGACAGCGGGCTCGGCGACGCTGCTCGGCCGCCCCATGCCGCGCGCCGCCCGCGGCGTCCTGCCGCAGGTGGGCGCGCTGATCGAGGGGCCGGCCCCGTACGGCTTCCTGAGCGGCCGCGACAATCTCGTACGGTACGACTCGGCCGACCCGACCGCCGACCCCCGCAGCCGGGGTGCCCGGGTCGACGCGGCGCTGGACCGGGTCGGGCTGACGGCCGCCGCGGCCAAGAAGGCCAAGGCGTACTCGCTGGGCATGAAGCAGCGGCTCGGTATCGCCGCCGCCCTGCTCCAGCCGCGCAGGCTGCTCGTCCTGGACGAACCGACGAACGGTCTCGACCCGCAGGGCATGCGCGAGATCAGGACATTGGTACGGGAGCTGGCTGCCGACAGCACGACCGTCTTCCTCTCCTCGCACCTGCTGGACGAGATCGAGCAGGTCTGCACGCACGCGGCCGTGATGGCGCAGGGCCGGCTGATCACCCAGGGCCCGGTGGCCGACCTCGCGGCAGGCACGCGCGGCCGGCTCGTCGTGAGTACGCCCGACCCCGCCGACGCGGCGCGGCTGCTCAAGGAGCAGGGCGTCACGGATGTCTCGGTGACGGACGACCGGGTGACCGGCGAACTGCCCACGGCCGATGTGGAGCTGGCGGACCTCAACGCCGCGCTCGTACGGGCCGGGGTGCGGGTCAGGTCGTTCGGCGTCGAACGGGCCTCGCTCGAGGACGCCTTCATGGCGCTGACCGGGGAGGGCTTCGATGTCGCGGGCTGAGACGGTCGGTACGGACGTGTCCGGAGCGGACGTGGCTGACAAGGACGTACCTGCCGCGCGTCCTGCGGGCGGTGCGCCCCGGCTGCGCTGGACCCTGGGGCTGTTCCGCTCCGAGCTGACCACGACCTTCCGGCGCTGGCGCACGCTCGCGCTGCTGGCGGTGCTGGGCGCCGTACCGGTCCTCATCGGGATCGCCGTGAAGATCCAGACGGACGACGGCGGCACGGCGGGCGGCGGTGGTGACGGGCCCGCCTTCCTCACCCAGATCACCAACAACGGGCTGTTCCTGGTCTTCGCCGCGCTCGCGGTGACCCTGCCGGTCTTCCTGCCCATGACGATCGGGGTGGTGGCGGGTGACTCGATCGCGGGCGAGGCGAGCGCGGGCACCCTGCGCTACCTGCTGGTCGCCCCCGCGGGCCGCACCAGACTGCTGCTCGCCAAGTACGCCACGACGCTGACGTTCTGTCTGGTGGCGACCCTGATCGTGGCGGTCTCCGCCCTGGTGGTCGGGGCGCTGCTGTTCCCGCTGGGCGAGGTCACCACGATCTCGGGCACCCGGATCTCCTTCGGCGAAGGGCTGGCCCGCGCCCTGTTCATCGCCGTGCTGGTCACCGCCTCGCTGATCGGGCTCGCGGCGCTCGGCCTGTTCGTCTCGACCGTCACCAACAGCGGTATCGCGGCGATGGCCACGACGGTCGGCCTGGTCATCACCCTCCAGATCCTCGACACCATCCCGCAGCTGCACGGGATCCAGCCGTATCTCTTCTCGCACTACTGGCTGTCGTTCTCGGACGTGCTGCGCGAGCCGGTCTACTGGACCGACATCGGCAAGAACCTCGGCATCCAGGCGGTGTACGCGGCGGTCTTCGGCTCGGCGGCCTGGGCCCGCTTCACGACGAAGGACATCACGGCCTGAGGCCTGGCCGAGACCCTGGCCGGGCCGTGATGTCCTCGACGCGTCAACGCTCGCTCAGAAGGTGAGCCGCCAGCTGTTGATGTAGCCCGTGTCCTGCGCCGCGACATCCTGGACCCGCAGCTTCCAGACGCCGTTGGCGACCTCGCTCGACGCGTTCACCGTGTACGTGGTGGTGACGTTGTCCGCCGAGTCGCTGCTGCTGGAACTCTTCAGCCGGTAGGCGGTCCCGTCGGGTGCGACCAGGTCCACCACCAGGTCGCCCCGGAAGGTGTGCTTGATGTCGACGCCCACCTTGAGCGCGGAGGGCGCGTTGCCCGTACGGCCCGAGACGGTGACCGACGACGTGACGGCCGCACCGTTGTCCGGCACGGTGACGTCGGCCAGGTTCTCGAAGACGGTGCCCGAGGGGACGGTGCCGCCGGCCGAGAGCGTCCAGACCGCGTAGGCGATGGCGTCGCTGTTGCGGTCGAGCGCCGTGTCGTCCACGTTCGTCAGGGTGTCGCACGAGCGGTGGTAGCAGGCGTCGAAGGCCCGGCCCGTCGTACCGCCCCACTTCTGCGTCTGCGCCGCCGTCTTGATGTAGTCGGCGCCGCTGAACAGGCCGCCGACCGGGACGCCCGCGTTCTTGAACGGCGAGTGGTCGGAGCGGCCGTCCCCCTCGGTCTCGATCTCCGTCGCTATGCCGAGACCCGCGTAGTAGTCCTTGAAGGTCTGCTCGATGACGGGGTCGTCGTCGTAGACGAAATAGCCCGGGTTGGGCGAGCCGATCATGTCGAAGTTCAGATAGCCGCTGATCTTCGTCCGGTCGGCGGCGGCGAGATGGCTGACGTAGTACTGCGACCCGACGAGCCCCAGCTCCTCGGCGCCCCACCAGGCGAATCTCAGATGTTTTGTGGGCTGGAGCTGCGCCCGGGAGACGGCGAGCGCGGTCTCCAGCACGGCGGCGGAGCCGGAACCGTTGTCGTTGATGCCGGGTCCCGCGGCCACGGAGTCGAGGTGTGACCCGGCCATGACAACCTGATTCGTGTCGCCGCCCGGCCAGTCGGCTATCAGGTTGTAGCCGGTGGCGCCGCCCGAGGTGAACTGCTGGACGGACGTGGTGAATCCGGCCGCGTTCAGCTTGCCCTGCACGTAGGTGACGGAGGCCTGGTAACCGGCGCGGCCATGGGCGCGGTTGCCGCCGTTGGCGGTGGCGATCGACTGGAACTGGGAGAGGTGCGCCTTGACGTTGGCCAGGGGTATGTCGGGGGCGGCCAGTACGACGGGGGCGGGTGCCGCGACGGGGGCGGCGGAGGCTGCGGGGACGGTGAAGGCGAGCAGCCCGGCGAGGGCTGCCGCCGCTGCCACGGCGCTGTTGCGCACGGAACGCTTCATGTGGGGGCTCCGGATTCCGAACGGGGGATGGGAACGGAACGTGCGAGGCGCCCCACACCGTTTGCGGCGTGAGGCGCTGGAGTTGGTGCTGCGCTGTGCGTGAGCTGTGAGCGGGTTGTGCGTGCTGAATGGTCGATGACGGCCCCCGCGACCGTCAAGAGCGCAAACCGGTCACGCCTGTTCGCTCAACGGACATACGGTCAGTTCGCCGACGTCACGGGCGTCACGGGCGATGCGGGCGAGTCCGCGGCCGATGTGACGGCTTTCAGCGCGTCGAGCGACTCCCGCATCAGCTCCGTCAGACCGCGCTCGTTGGTCTCGTCGACCCAGCGTTCGAAGGCGATCTTGAAGACGGCGACGCACGCCTCCGCCGCCAGGCTCGCCTCCGGTTCGGCGAGGCCGCGTGCGCGGTAGGTGTCGGCGAGCGCCCTGGACAGCCGGGCGAGCTTGATCAGCTCGCGTTCCTGGAGTTCCGCGTTGGCGGCGACGATCGCCTGGCGCTGCTGGGAGAACGGCCGGTGGTCCTGGAACCGCGCACCGGCCGCTTCGAGCGCCTCGGTCATCGCCTCGACGGGCGTCGCGGTGTCCGGTGCGCCCGCGAGCGTGCTGACGAACAGGTCCTGCAGCTCTCCGGCGCCCGCGAACAGCACCTCGCGCTTGTCGGCGAAGTACCGGAAGAACGTCCGCTCCGTGAGACCGGCCCGCTTGGCGATCTCGGCCACGGTGGTCTGCTCGAATCCGCGCTCGCTGTAGAGCTCCATCGCGGCTTCCCCGAGCCGCTTGCTCGCGTTGGGCTCCCATCGACTCATGTGTTGATCCTACGCGATGGCAGTCACTGACATCGGGTGTTACGGTTGATGACAGCGACTGACATCGGTGGTCCTGGCGTGAGCCTCACGGCAGGGCGGCCGAGCTACCTGGAGGTTTCCCATGCGTGTTTTCGTCACCGGCGCGTCCGGCTGGATCGGTTCCGCCGTCGTACCCGAACTCATCGGCGCCGGCCATCAGGTCGTCGGGCTCGCCCGCTCGGACGCCTCGGCCGACGCTCTCGCCGCCGCCGGCGCCGAGGTGCGCCGCGGCACCATCGACGATCTCGACGTCCTGCGCGACGGAGCCGCCGCTTCCGACGGCGTGATCCACCTCGCGTTCAAGCACGACATCGCCTTCACCGGCGACTTCAAGGGCGCCACCGACGCGGACCGCGCCGCCATCGAGACGTTCGGCGACGCGCTGGAGGGTTCCGACAAGCCCTTCGTCATCGCCGGCGGGCTCCTCGGTCTCGCACCCGGCCGGGTGGCGACCGAACGGGACGAGCCGGTCGTCGACTCGTCCCCCACGTCGGGCCGTTCGGCCAACGCGCAGCTCACCCGGGGTCTCGCCGCACGGGGCGTCCGCTCGTCCGTCGTACGGCTGTCCCCGACGGTGCACGGCGAGGGCGACAACGGCTTCCTGCCGAGCCTGATCGGCATCGCGCGCGACAAGGGCGTCGCCGGTTACCTCGGCGACGGATCCAGCCGCTGGTCAGCGGTGCCGAGGCTCGACGCAGCGGTGCTCTTCCGGCTGGCGCTGGAGAAGGCCCCCGCCGGGTCCGCGCTGCACGGGGCGGCCGACGAGGGCGTGCGGATGCGCGACATCGCCGAGGTCATCGGCCGCCACCTCGACCTGCCGGTGGCCCAGGTCTCCGACGAGGACGCGGCCGGGCACTTCAGCTGGATGGCCGACTTCGTCGGGCTCGACAGCCCGGCGTCGAACGAGCTGACCCGGGAACTGCTCGGCTGGCAGCCGACGCGGCCCGGACTCATCGCCGACCTCGACAAGGGGCACTACTTCGCGGCCCCGACCGCGTAGTCAGGGCGTGGTGCGCGCCGGGGCGGCGGCTTCGGCCGCGGCCTCGGCCGCCCGCGTGTCGTAGGCGGCCCGCGCCGCCGCGATCTCCGACTGGTGCTCCTCGGTCCAGCTGACCAGCGCGCGGATGGTCGTGTGCAACGTCCCGCCGAGCGCCGTCAGCTCGTACTCCACCCGCGGCGGCACCACCGGGTGGACCGTCCGCTCGACCAGGCCGTCGCGCTCCAGCTGGCGCAGGGTGACGGTCAGCATGCGCTGGCTGATGCCGTCGATCTCCCGCCGCAGCTCGGTGAAGCGCAGCCTCCGGTGTTCGAGCAGTGCGATGACCAGCAGCGACCACTTGTCGGCCACCCGGTCCAGGATCTGCCGTACCTCGCAGTCCTCCCGGGCGTCCCACTGGAAGGGATCGGTGTCTCCGTAGCCGTCGGACTGGGCGGTGCTCGCGCAGTTACTCGGTGACTTCAAAGTGCCTTCTTCCATGACACGTCATGGTGCCGCAGGATTCCAGTGGTTACAAGAAGGAACCGACAGTCGGTCCGGTAACCGCCTTGCGAGGAGACCGCCATGCCGTCCGTGTCCGCAGCGCCGCCCGTCATGTCCGCACGCGCCTGGGCGCTGTTACTCGTCCTCTGCGGGACGATCTTCCTGGAGGGCATCGACATCGCGATGCTCGCCGTGGCGATCCCCTCGATCAGGTCCGACCTGGCCCTGACGACCGACACGGCCGCCTGGGTGATGAGCGGGTACGTGCTCGGCTACGCCGGGTTCACCCTGCTCGGCGGCCGTACCGCCGATCTGCTCGGCCGGCGCCGGACGTTCCTCGTCGCGCTGACGGTCTTCCTGCTCTTCTCGGGCCTCGGCGGCTTCGCGGGCGAGGGCTGGATGCTGGTCGTCGCCCGCTTCGCCACCGGTGTCGCCGCCGCCTTCATGACCCCGGCGGCGCTGTCGATCATCACCACCTCCTACGCGGAGGGACCGCAGCGCAACAAGGCCCTGCTGGTCTTCGCGGGCACGGGCGCCGGCGGGTTCTCGCTCGGCCTCGTCATCGGCGGGCTGTTGACCGAACTCGGCTGGCGCTGGGTCTTCTTCGCCCCGGTACTGCTGGCGGGCGCGCTGCTCGTCGCGGCCTTCCGCGTACTGCCACGCGAGGAGCCCCCGGCGCCCACGGGGGAGGAGACCGGGAAGCGCGGCTTCGATCTGCCCGGCGCCACCGCTGCGGCCGGGGCGATGCTGCTGCTGGCGTACGGGATCGTGCGGCTGGAGCACGGCACGGAGGACTGGCTCCGCACCGCCGGTGTCTTCGCCGCGGGGCTGCTGCTGCTCGGGCTCTTCGTCGTGATCGAGCGCCGCGCCGCCGCCCCGCTCGTACGGCTCGGGATCTTCCGCAGGGCGGCGATGGTCAGGGCCGATCTCGGGGCGCTGCTCTTCGTCGGCTCGTTCTTCGGCTTCCAGTTCGTCGTCACGCTCTACCTCCAGGAACTGCGCGGCTGGTCGTCCCTGGAGACCGCGCTCGCCCTGGTGATCATGGGCTGTGACGCGGTCCTCGCCCCGACCCTGACGCCGCGTCTGGTGAACCGCTTCGGCAACGCCCGGGTGATACTCGGCGGTTTCCTGCTCGGGATCGTCTCGTACGGGCTGTTCCTGCCGGTCGGCCTCGACTGGTCGTACGCGGCGATGTTCCCGACCCTGATCCTGACCGGGGTCGCGTTCGCGCTGGCGTACGGGCCGCTGACCATCGCGGCGACGGACGGGGTGGCGGCGGAGGAACAGGGCCTGGCGGGCGGGCTGCTGAACACCGCGATCCAGTTCGGCTCGGCGGTCGGTATCTCCGCCGTCGCCGCGGTGTACGGCATCGCCGTCAGCGGTACGGACGGCTCGGCCGAGGCGCGGACGGCCGCGTTCCGTACGGCGCTGACGGTGCCGCTCGTGATGGTGGTGCTGGGTGCGCTGATCACGCTGTCGGGGCTGCTCGGCCGGAAGCCCGGCGGGAAGTCCGGCCGGAAGCCCGGCGGGAAGCCCGGCCGGACAGCTGACGCGCTGCCTGCGGCGCGCAGCGCCGAACCGGTGCGGTGACGGCGGTCGGTCAGGGCGCCTGCGGGAGCCGGGGCGCCTCGGCCTGCCGGCCGTCCCGGTCG
>NZ_JTIY01000001.1:1579115-1590206 GCF_000818175.1 Streptomyces sp. AcH 505 | reverse complement strand
GCGGGCGGCGGGTCCTGACGGCTTTCCAGCTCCGCCGCCAGCCGCCGCGCCCGCGCCTTCGTACGGTGCGCCGTCCGCAGCGCGTCCCAGGTCAGTACGGCCAGCGCGACCCACACCAGCGCGAAGCCCGCCAGCCGCTCGGGCGGCATCTCCTCGTGGAAGTAGGTGACCCCCAGGATGAGCTGGAAGACCGGCGCCAGGTACTGGAGCAGGCCGAGCACCGACAGCGGCACCCGGATCGCGGCCGCGCCGAAGCAGACGAGCGGTACGGCGGTGACGATGCCGGTCGAGGCGAGGAGCGCGGCATGCCCGGGGCCGTGGGTGGTGAACGTCCCGTCGCCGGAGGCGCCGAGCCACAGCAGGTAGCCGAGGGCGGGCAGGAACTGGATCGCGGTCTCGGCGGCGAGCGATTCGATTCCGCCGAGGTTGATCTTCTTCTTGACCAGCCCGTACGTGCCGAACGAGAAGGCCAGGACCAGCGAGATCCACGGCGGCTGCCCGTAGCCGATCGCGAGCACGAGCACGGCGACGAAGCCGATCAGGACCGCCGTCCACTGCGCCGGCCGCAGCCGCTCCTTCAGCAGCAGGACGCCCATCGTGATCGTGACGAGCGGGTTGATGAAGTAGCCCAGGGACGCCTCGACGACATGGTCGGCGTTGACCGCCCAGATGTAGACGCCCCAGTTGACGGTGATCACGGCCGCGGCGACGACCAGCAGTCCGAGCTTGGCCGGCTGCCGGACCAGGTCCTTGATCCAGCCCCAGCGGCGCAGCGCCAGCAGGGCGACGCCGACGAAGGCGAGCGACCAGACCATCCGGTGGGCGAGGATCTCCATCGCCCCGGTGGGCTTGAGCAGCGGCCAGAAGAGCGGGACGAGGCCCCACATTCCGTACGCGGCGATTCCGTACAGCAGTCCGGCCCGCTGTTCGAGTCCGGCCCGCTGTTCACCCTCTGCCTTCACTGGCCCTCCCCGCCCCGCGCCGCCGTCCCCCGCCGTCCTGGCGGAGCCTCCCGAGGAAAGGTAGTGCGGCACGGGCCGGGATGTCATGTGCGTATCGGAATACGGTCATGACCGGAGGGCTGACGTCAGGACGCGAGCGCCGCGGCGATCGAGTCGGCCAGCGGGGTCGTCGGCCGGCCGATCAGCCGCGCCAGGTCGCCGCTCGTGCCCGCGATAAGGCCACGGCTGATCGCGGTGTCGACGCCGGCCAGGATCTCGGCGAACGGCTGGGGCAGCCCGATCCCGACGAAGATGGCGGTGTGCTCGGCCTCGCTGACGGACCGGTGGACGATGGTGGAGCCGGTCTGCCGGGACAGCTCGGCCGCGTACTCGTCGAAGGACCACGCCGAGTCGCCGCTCAGCTCGTACACCGTGTTCAGATGGCCCTCGCCGGTCAGTACGGCGGCGACGGCCGCTGCGTAGTCGGCGCGGGCGGCCGAGGACACCCGGCCGTCGCCCGCGTTGGTGACGACCTCGCCCGACGCCAGCACCGGAGCCAGATTCTCCGTGTAGACCTCGGAGTACCAACCGTTGCGCAGGAACGTGTACGGCAGCCCCGAGTCGAGGATCAGCTGCTCGGTCACCTTGTGCTCGTCGGCCAGCGCGAAGTCCGCTTCGGGCCCGCCCAGCGCACCGGTGTACGCGAGCTGCGCCGCCCCCGCCGCCTTGGCCGCATCGACGACCGCGCCGTGCTGCGGTACGCGGCGGCCGACCTCGCTCCCCGAGATCAGCACGACCCGGTCGCCCGGCCGGAACGCGGCGGCCAGGCTCTGCGGGTCGTCGTAGTCCGCGATCCGCACCTCGACACCGCGCGCCTCGAACTCGGCGGCCTTCTCCTTGCTGCGGGCGACGGCGGCGATACCGGCGGCCGGCACCCCCGAGTCCAGCAGGGACGCGATGACGAGCTTGCCGAGGTGGCCGGTGGCTCCTGTGACGACGACGCTCATGCCATATCTCCAAATTTGTCTGGTTCGTATTGCTCGCTCACCACCCTACGGCGCGCACTAACTATGAGTAAGTACCCACCTTGAAGTAAGGTACAGACATGACAGTAAGTGAGGTGTACCCGCAGCTCGCGCGGCCGGACGTCAATCAGCCGATGTGCGAATCCCGGCTGATCCTTGAGCATGTGACCAGCCGCTGGGGCGTCCTCGTCCTGGCGGCGCTGCTGGAGCGCTCGTACCGCTTCAGCGAGCTGCGGCGGCTGATCGGCGGGGTCAGCGAGAAGATGCTGGCGCAGACGCTCCAGACGCTGGAGCGGGACGGATTCGTGGACCGCGACGCCAAGCCCGTCATCCCGCCGCGCGTCGACTACGCGCTGACCGAGCTGGGGCGCGAGGCGGCCGAGCAGGTCTGGGCGCTCGCCCGCTGGACCGAGAGCCGGGTGGCGGCCGTGCTGACGGCGCGCGAGGAGTACGACGAGGCCCGGACCTCCACCGAGGAGATCCGGGCCCCGCGTGTGCGTGCCTGAGCGCGCGTACGTGGCCGCGCGCGTACGCGGCTGAGCGTCAGCCCGCGACGGTCCAGGTGTCGTTGCCCGCGAGCATGCCCGCGAGGTCGCCCTTGCCCTGCTTCTCGACGGCCGTGTCGAGCTGGTCGGACATGAGGGTGTCGTAGACGGGCCGGTCGACGCTGCGGAAGACCCCGATGGGGGTGTGGTGCAGGGTGTCGGCGTCGGCGAGCCGGGACAGCGCGAACGCGTTGGTCGGCGAGGCCGAGTGCGCGTCGTGGGTCAGGACCCGCGACTCGTTCTCGGGCGTCACGGCGACGACCTCCAGATCGCCCGTGGCCAGGTCGCGCACGACCCCCTTGCTGCCCAGGCCGTTCTCCAGCGGGGCGCCGAAGCGGATGGGCTGCCCGTGCTCCAGCCGGATCACCGCCTCCTGCGCCTGGTCCTTGTCCTTCAGGACCTCGAAGGCGCCGTCGTTGAAGATGTTGCAGTTCTGGTAGATCTCCACCAGCGCGGTGCCCGGGTGTTCGGCCGCCTCGCGCAGCACCTGGGTGAGGTGCTTGCGGTCGGAGTCGACGGTGCGCGCGACGAACGAGGCCTCGGCGCCGATGGCCAGCGACACCGGGTTGAACGGGGAGTCCAGGGAGCCCATCGGGGTGGACTTGGTGATCTTCCCGAGCTCGGAGGTCGGTGAGTACTGGCCCTTGGTGAGCCCGTAGATCCGGTTGTTGAACAGCAGGATCTTCAGATTCACATTGCGGCGCAGCGCGTGGATGAGGTGGTTGCCGCCGATGGACAGGGCGTCGCCGTCACCGGTGACGACCCAGACCGACAGGTCACGGCGCGAGGTGGCCAGACCGGTGGCGATGGCCGGGGCGCGGCCGTGGATCGAGTGCATCCCGTACGTGTTCATGTAGTACGGGAAGCGGGAGGAGCAGCCGATGCCGGAGACGAAGACGATGTTCTCCTTCGCCAGGCCGAGTTCGGGCATGAAGCCCTGCACGGCGGCCAGGACGGCGTAGTCGCCGCAGCCGGGGCACCAGCGCACCTCCTGGTCCGACTTGAAGTCCTTCATCGACTGCTTGGCTTCGGCCTTGGGTACCAGCGTCAGCAGCTCGTTGGTGATCTCAGACATCGATGGCCTCCTTGAGGGCCGTGGCGAGCTGTTCGGCCTTGAACGGCATCCCGTTGACCTGGTTGTAACTGTGCGCGTCGATCAGGTACTTGGCGCGGATCAGGGTGGCGAGCTGGCCGAGGTTCATCTCCGGCACCACGACCTTGTCGTACGACTTCAGCACGTCCCCGAGGTTGGCGGGGAAGGGGTTGAGGTGGGTCAGATGCGCCTGCGCGATGGGCACGCTGTCCTTGCGCAGCCGGCGTACCGCCGCCGTGATCGGGCCGTACGTGGAGCCCCAGCCGAGGACGAGGGTGCGGGCGTGGTCCGGGTCGTCCACGTGCAGGTCGGGCACGGTGATGCCGTCGATCTTGGCCTGCCGGGTGCGGACCATGAAGTCGTGGTTGGCCGGGTCGTACGAGATGTTGCCCGTGCCGTCCTGCTTCTCGATCCCGCCGATCCGGTGTTCGAGCCCCGGCGTACCCGGCACGGCCCAGGGGCGGGCCAGCGTCTGCGGGTCGCGCTTGTACGGCCAGAACACCTCGGTGCCGTCGGCCAGCTCGTGGTTCGGGCCGCTGGCGAACTGGACGCGCAGATCGGGCAGTTCGTCGATCTCCGGGATCCGCCACGGCTCGGAGCCGTTGGCGAGGTAGCCGTCGGAGAGCAGGAAGACGGGGGTGCGGTAGGTGACCGCGATCCGCGCCGCCTCCAGGGCGGCGTCGAAGCAGTCGGCGGGGGTGCGGGCCGCGACCACCGGGACGGGGGCCTCGCCGTTGCGGCCGTACATGGCCTGCAGCAGGTCCGCCTGCTCCGTCTTGGTCGGCAGCCCCGTCGAGGGGCCGCCGCGCTGGATCGCCACCACCAGCAGCGGCAGTTCCAGGGAGACCGCGAGCCCGATCGTCTCGGACTTCAGCGCGACGCCGGGGCCCGATGTCGTGGTCACGGCGAGGGACCCGCCGAACGCGGCGCCCAGCGCGGCGCCGATCGCCGCGATCTCGTCCTCCGCCTGGAAGGTGCGTACGCCGAAGTTCTTGTGCCGGGACAGCTCGTGCAGGATGTCGGAGGCCGGGGTGATCGGGTACGAGCCGAGGTACAGCGGCAGTTGGGCCTGCTCGGCGGCGGCGATCAGCCCGTACGACAGGGCCAGGTTCCCGGAGATGTTGCGGTAGGTGCCGGTGGGGAAAGCGGCGTCGGCCGGGGCGACCTCGTAGGAGACCGCGAAGTCCTCCGTCGTCTCGCCGAAGTTCCAGCCGGCCCGGAAGGCGGCCACGTTCGCCTCGGCGATCTGCGGCTTCTTCGCGAACTTCGTCCGCAGGAACTTCTCGGTGTTCTCCGTCGGGCGGTGGTACATCCACGACAGCAGACCCAGCGCGAACATGTTCTTGCTGCGCTCGGCCTCCTTGCGGGAGAGACCGAACTCCTTGAGCGCCTCGATCGTCAGCGTCGTCAGGGGCACCGGGTGGACCTGGTAGCCCTCCAGCGACCCGTCCTCCAGCGGCGAGACGTCGTAGCCGACCTTCGCCATCGGACGCTTCGTGAACTCGTCCGTGTTGACGATGATCTCCGCACCGCGCGGTACGTCGGCGATGTTCGCCTTCAGCGCCGCCGGGTTCATCGCGACCAGCACGTTCGGCGCGTCACCGGGGGTCAGGATGTCGTGGTCCGCGAAGTGCAGCTGGAACGAGGAGACACCCGGCAGGGTCCCGGCAGGCGCCCTGATCTCGGCAGGGAAGTTCGGCAGCGTCGACAGGTCGTTGCCGAACGACGCCGTCTCCGAAGTGAACCGGTCACCCGTCAGCTGCATACCGTCCCCGGAGTCACCCGCGAACCGGATGATCACCCGGTCGAGACGGCGGACCTCTTTCTCGCCCGCACCCCCCTGTCCGGACAGATGGGCACGCTGTTCCCCGACGACTGCCTCATCGGCGTCGTTGGCCTCATCGGCTGGGCTACTGACCTGGCTGGTCACTGAACTGGACCTCCCTCGAGGCGGCGGCTCGGGACCGGCCGGCCACCCGGCAGTCCCGGAAGCCACCCTACGTCGGTAAGGGTGGCCTACCTTGGACCGCTTGCGTGCTGGGTCGCATGGTGAGACATCTCCCCACCATGTTTTGGGGTGATGTGCCCCACATTGGGGGGCTTCGGTACCGGCTGAGCCGTACTCATCCTTTGGGTCTAGGTCCCGCAGGACCATCCGGCGGAGCTACGGCACAGCGGCGGCGCGGCGGCGGCGGCCGCCGCCACGCCCGGTCCGGCGGATCGTGTCCTGAGCGGCTCATGTCTTCAGGTAGGTGAGGACGGCGAGGACCCGCCGGTGATCTCCGTCACTGGGGGAGAGGCCGAGCTTCAGGAAGATGTTGCTGACGTGCTTCTCCACCGCTCCGTCGCTCACCACCAGGGCCTTGGCGATGGCCGAATTCGTCCGTCCCTCGGCCATCAGACCGAGCACTTCGCGCTCCCGGGGGGTCAGCCCGGCCAGCACGTCCTGCTTACGGCTGCGGCCCAGCAACTGGGCCACCACCTCCGGGTCGAGGGCCGTACCGCCCCGCGCCACCCGGACCACCGCGTCCACGAACTCCCTGACCTCAGCCACCCGGTCCTTGAGCAGATAGCCCACACCCCGGCTGGATCCGGCCAGCAGCTCGGTCGCGTACTGCTCCTCGACGTACTGCGACAGGACCAGCACCCCGATGCCGGGGTAGTCCTTGCGCAGCCGCACGGCGGCCCGTACGCCTTCGTCGGTGTGCGTCGGCGGCATCCGTACGTCCGCGACGACCACGTCCGGCAGCGTGTCCTGCGCCGCGAGGTCCCCCACCGTCTTGATCAGTGCTTCCGCGTCCCCGACGCCCGCGACCACGTCGTGCCCGCGGTCGGTCAACAGGCGGGTCAGGCCCTCCCGAAGCAGCACCGAGTCCTCGGCGATGACCACCCGCACTCTGTCCTCCACGTCCCCGCAGCCCCCATGTCGCTTTTCCGTCCGCACCCGTGAAAATCCAGGTGCCCCCAGCATCCCAGGGTTCCGATCGCTCCGCCCGCACCTGCGGCGAATCTAGGGAGATCCGGGGGCCGGCGGAGGAACGGACGAACAGCGGGCGGGGAAAGGACGGGTCAGCCGCGCCAGGGCAGCTCCGCCGTCACCACCGTGGGACCACCGGCGGGGGAGTCCACGACGAGGATGCCGTCCACGGCGCCGAGGCGCTCCGTGAGCCCCGCGAGACCGCTGCCGGCCGTCATGTCGGCGCCGCCCTGCCCGTCGTCCGTCACCTGGAGCATCAGCCGGTCCGCCGTACGCCACACGTCGACCGTGGCGCGCCGGGCCCTGGCGTGCTTGCTGACGTTCTGCAGCAGCTCCGAGACGGTGAAGTACGCGATGCCCTCGATGGCCGCGGCCGGCCTGGCGGGCAGATCGACCGTGACCTCCACGGGCGCCGTGCAGCGCGAGGCCACGGAGGAGAGCGCCGCGTCCAGGCCCCGGTCGGTGAGGACCGCCGGGTGGATGCCGCGCGCCAGGTCCCGCAGCTCCTGGAGCGCCGTCTTCACCTCGCCGTGCGCCTCACCGACCATGCGCGCCGCGGCCTGCGGGTCCTCCGTCAGCTTCTCCTTCGCCAGCCCCAGATCCATCGCCAAGGCGACGAGCCGGGCCTGCGCCCCGTCGTGCAGGTCACGCTCGATCCGGCGCAGGTCGGCGGCTGCCGTGTCCACGACCACGCCCCGGTCCGACTCCAGCTCCGTGACGCGGGTCGCGAGCCTGGACGGGCCGAGCAGACCCGTTATCCACAGCCGGTCCACGCTGGTGAGCCCCCGGATCAGCCAGGGGGAGGCGAGCACGAGCACCAGACCGACCGCGCTGACCGCCGCGATCTCGAACGGGCTGTCCAGCACCACCACGTTGCCCTGCGCGTCGCTGAACAGCTGGATGCGCGCGTCACCGGAGTCGGGGGAGATCCACTGCCACAGCGGATAGGTGAACAGCGCCCAGGCCGTCGTCCAGAAGGTCAGGGAGACCGTGAAGGCGAACGTCGCCCACGGGAAGTGCAGCAGCGCGTAGAGCAGATGCCGCCAGGACACCCCGCTCTTCAGCACCGCCCCCATCCAGGCCAGCGGTCCGCCCTTCTTGCTCCGCACCGGCTCCGGGTTCGCCACCTCCACCCGCAGCAGGGTCCTGGCCCTGGCCCGCTCCAGCACACCGAGGCCACGGCAGGCCGCCAGCGCGGCAGCCAGCACCGGCACCCCGAGGAAGGTGATCAGCAGCCCCGAGCCGAGCACCGTCATCGTGAGCGCGAAGCAGAACGCGGTCACACTGATCGGGAAACTGAGCAGCAGATAGCCGAACTCGCGCCAGGTGCGGGCCTCGACCGGAGCGCGCAGCACCGGGGGCAGGACATGGCGCCGGGGCTGCGAGCCGCTGTTGATGTAGGTCTCCATGTACTCCATGCTCCCCGGGCCGAGTCCTGCGCACCATGAGGTCCGTCTCCTACTTGACCGGGGGTTTTCCCCACCCTCTTCGCCGGCCGGGCGACGGTGGTCAGGCCGTGCCGCGCTCCCACCAGGGCAGCTCGGCCGTGATCGTCGTCGGACCGCCCTCGGGCGAGTCGAGGACGAGCAGCCCGTCCACGGCGCCGAGCCGCTCGGCGAGCCCCGCCATCCCCGTACCGCCGTCGAGCCGCGCACCGCCGTGGCCGTCGTCGCCGACCTGGATGAGCAGCCGGTCCTCGGCACGCCACAGGTCGACGGAGGCCATCCGCGCCCCGCTGTGCTTGCTGACGTTCTGCAGCAGCTCCGAGACGGTGAAGTACGCGATGCCCTCGATGGCCTGCGCCGGCCGGTCGGCCAGATCGACGGTCACCTTCACCGGGACCGTGCAGCGGGAGGCGACGGAGGACAGCGCGGCGTCCAGGCCCCGGTCGGTGAGGACGGCGGGGTGGATGCCGCGCGCCAGGTCCCGCAGCTCCTGGAGGGCCAGCTTCACCTCGCCGTGCGCCTCGTCGACCATCACGGCCGCAGCGTCGGGATCTTCGAGCAGCTTCTCCTTCGCCAGGCCGAGCCCCATGGCGAGGGCGACGAGCCGGGCCTGCGCCCCGTCGTGCAGATCGCGCTCGATCCGGCGCAGGTCGGCGGCTGCCGTGTCCACGACCACGCCCCGGTCCGACTCCAGCTCGGCGATCCGCCGCTCAAGGCCGTCGGACGGCGACAGCAGGCCCCGCACCATCGCCCGGTCGACGTTGGTCAGCCCGCGCACCACGAACGGCAGCACCGGCCACAGCACGATGAGGCCGACGAGCGTGACGGCGAACGTCAGAACGCCCCAGGGCAGCCGGATGAACGCGTACAGCGCCGTCCGCCAGGCCACCGTGTCCTTGAGCCCCGTCCAGAGCCGGCCGAAGAAGCCGTCCGTGCCCGGCTCGCGCCTGCCCTTGCGGAACAGCGGACTCGGCTCGTCGATCCGCAGCCCCAGCAGCCCCCGCGCGCGGGCCCGTTCGCCCTTGCCGTACAGCCGCGCACCGGCGAGGCCGAGCGCCAGCCACGGCAGACCGATCACCGTCACGGACAGACCCACACCGGTGGTGATGGCGAACACGATGAGCACGAACGCGACCATGGAAACGGGCAGGTTCGCCAGGAGGTAGGAGACCTCCTTCCACGTGTGCCGGTTGTAGGCGAAGCGCGCGGGCGGCGGCAGATCGGACGAGGCGGGGCTGGCACTGGCGGTCATAACCCCCCAGCCTGCCGGGCCGGAGTCGCCGGCGCCATGGGGAAGCTGGGAGGAGGGAACTAGGGATAACCCCACCCTTGCCGGACGCGGCTGCTTACCCAATCTTTAACAGGGCCTAGACTCCCGTCCGTACAGATCGTCGAAGAGGCTGCTACGAGGTCAGGGAGCGAGGGGCGGACGTGTCGGAACCGACCGTTCTCGCGGGGGACTACTTCCACGGCTACACGGTGGTCGGGCTGCTCGCCGTCATCGGTGTGCTGTTCGTCGCGGTGGCCTTCGGGGCGGGACAGCTGCTGCGCCCCGTGGTCCCCACCCAGGAGAAGATGCTCACCTACGAGTGCGGCGTCGACCCGGTGGGCGAGGGCTGGGCACACACCCAGGTCCGTTACTACGTCTACGCGTTCCTCTATGTGATCTTCGCCGTCGACTCGGTCTTCCTCTTCCCGTGGGCCACGGTCTTCGCCGCCCCGGGCTACGGCGCCACGACGCTGGTCGAGATGTTCGTCTTCCTCGGCTTCCTGGCCGTGGGACTGCTCTACGCATGGAAGAAGGGCGTCCTGGAATGGACGTGACCCCCGCCCCTGCCGCCGAGCCCGCGCTGCCTCCCGAGCCCGAGCTGCTGCCCGAGCCGAGGCGTCTCGGCGTGCTCTCGCGGCTGGCACCCGAACCGATGAAGGTCGTCCTCAACTGGGGCCGCCGCTACAGCCTGTGGGTCTTCAACTTCGGACTCGCCTGCTGCGCCATCGAGTTCATCGCCGCCTCGATGGCCAGGCACGACTTCATCCGGCTCGGAGTGATCCCCTTCGCCCCCGGGCCGCGCCAGGCCGACCTGATGGTGGTGTCCGGCACGGTCACGGACAAGATGGCACCCGCCGTGAAGCGGCTGTACGAGCAGATGCCCGAGCCCAAGTACGTGATCTCCTTCGGCGCCTGCTCCAACTGCGGCGGCCCGTACTGGGACTCGTACTCGGTCACGAAGGGCGTCGACCAGATCATCCCCGTCGACGTGTACGTACCGGGCTGTCCGCCCCGGCCCGAGGCGCTCCTCCAGGGCATCCTCAAACTCCAGGAGAAGATCGCCCGCGAGACGCTCGGCGACCGGTACGCGTCGGCGGCCAGGCCGTCGACCGCCGCGCTGCGCAGCGATCTGGTCGCACCTCCGGCGCCGGATGCCACGCCTGCCGCTCCTGCTGCCCCTGGTGAGGGAGCGTCGTGAACGCGTACGACCGGCTGCCCGACCCGGCAGCCGTGGCCGAGGTCTTCGGCGAGGGCGCGACGGCGGAGCGGGCGTACGAACTCCTCACCGTCGATGTCCCGGCGGCCTCCTGGATCAGCGCACTCGAAGCGGCACGCGACCAGTTGGGCTGCGGCTTCTTCGACTGGCTCAGCGCCGTGGACGAACCGGGCACCGGCTTCCGTGTCTGCGCGCACGTCGTCGCGCTGGGCGGCGGCACGGTCCGCAAACTGCTGCTCCGTACGACCGTCCCGCACGAGGCGCCCGTCCTGCCGACCGCGCTCGGCGTGTACGCGGGCGCCGGCTGGCACGAGCGGGAGACGTACGAGATGTTCGGCGTCTCCTTCACCGACCACCCGAACCTCGTCCACCTGCTGCTCCCCGAGACCTTCGAAGGTCACCCGCTGCGCAAGGACTTCGTCCTCGCGGCCCGGGTCGCCAAGGCGTGGCCGGGGGCGAAGGAACCCGGGGAGTCCGAGGGCGGCGGCCCGCGCCGGCGGCAGATGCTGCCGCCCGGCGTGCCCGACCCGAACGAATGGGGCCCGCTGAAGGGCCAGCTCCCGCCGGCCCCCGCGCGGC
>NZ_JTIY01000001.1:1562293-1578981 GCF_000818175.1 Streptomyces sp. AcH 505 | reverse complement strand
GGCCGACACCGCGACGGGGGAGCGGCCCGAGCGGCCCGTACGCCGCGCCCGCAGCGTGTCGGAGGGCTCGGCGAGCCAGCAGGCCCCGGCCGCCGACGCACCCTGGCGCGAGCCGAAGCCGGAGCCGAAGCCGGAATCCAAGCCGGAGCCGAAGCCGGAATCCGGTGACCGCCCGGACACGGACCGCCCGGACACCGACCGCCCGGACACGGACCGCCCCGAGACCGACCGCCCCGGAGGAGACGCGTGAATGACGTGCTCGACGTCGTCCTGCGGCTGGTCGTCGTCTTCGTCGCGTTCCTGGTCCTCCCCCTTGTCGTCGGGCAGACCGAGCACAAGGTGATGGCCCATATGCAGGGCCGGCTCGGCCCCATGCACGCGGGCGGCTTCCACGGCTGGGCCCAGCTCGTCGCCGACGGGGTGAAGTTCGCGCAGAAGGAGGACATCGTCCCCGCTGCCGCCGACCGCCGCGTCTTCCAACTCGCCCCCGCCGTCGCCCTGCTGCCGTATCTGATCGTGCTGATCGCGATCCCCGTCGGACCGTCCGGGAGCGCCGTCGGTCAGGCCGTCGACGCGGGCATCTTCTTCGTCCTCGCCGTACTCGGCGTCGGGGTGCTCGGCTCGCTCATGGCGGGCTGGGCCTCGGCCAACAAGTTCTCCCTCCTCGGCGGGCTGCGCACCGCCGCCCAACTGCTCGCCTACGAGCTGCCGATGCTGCTCGCCGCCGCCTCCGTCGCGATGGCCGCCGGCACGGTCTCGCTGCCCGGCATCCTCGACGCCTTCGCGTGGTGGTGGGTGCCGTGGCAGATCGTCGGCGGTGTCGTCTTCTTCGTCGCCGGGCTCGCCGAACTCCAGCGCCCGCCCTTCGACATGCCGGTCGCCGACTCCGAGATCATCTTCGGTGCCTACACCGAGTACACCGGGCTGCGCTTCGCCCTCTTCCTGCTCGCCGAGTACGCGGGCATCGTCGTCCTGTCCGGGCTGACCGCCGTCCTCTTCCTGGGCGGCTGGCACGGTCCCTTCGGCGCCGAAGGGCTCGGCTGGGTCTGGACCCTGCTCAAGACCGCCGTGCTCGCCTTCGTCGTCATCTGGCTGCGGGTGAGCTATCCGCGGCTGCGCGAGGACCAGTTGCAGAAGCTCGCCTGGACCGTCCTCATCCCGCTCGCCCTCGCTCAGATCGCCCTCACCGGCATCGTCAAGGTGGTGATCACCTAGTGGCTCCTCCGATCCCCGGCAGCGGCCTCGCCAAGGGCCTGGCCGTCACCCTGCGCACGATGACGAAGAAGACCGTCACCGCGCAGTACCCGGAAGCCCAGCCCGAACTCCCGCCCCGCAGCCGTGGGGTGATCGGCCTGTTCGAGGAGAACTGCACGGTCTGCATGCTCTGCGCCAGGGAGTGCCCCGACTGGTGCATCTACATCGACTCCCACAAGGAGACGGTCCCGGCCGCCGCCCCCGGCGGCCGTGAGCGCAGCCGTAACGTCCTCGACCGGTTCGCCATCGACTTCGCGCTCTGCATGTACTGCGGTATCTGCATCGAGGTCTGTCCTTTCGACGCGCTGTTCTGGTCACCGGAGTTCGAGTACGCGGAGACCGACATCCACGAGCTGACCCATGAACGCGACAAGCTCCGCGAATGGATGTGGACGGTCCCCGCGCCGCCCGCGCTCGACCCCGGCGCCGAGGAGCCCAAGGAGATCGGCGCCGCGCGCAAGGCCGTCGACAAGGCCGAGGCCGCCCGGCAGTTGGCGGAGCAGCGGGACGAGCAGCCGGGAGAACAGCGGGAAGCGGGGGCGGGCGAGTGACCCTCGCCGCGACCGCGACCGCAGCGGCTGCCACCACCGGACCCGGCTTCCTGTCCCCGACGGGCGTCGAGATCACCTTCCTGCTGGTGGGCCTGGTCACCTTCGGCGCCGCGCTCGTCACCGTCACCACCAAGCAGCTCGTGCACGCCGCGCTCTGGCTGATCGTGGCGCTCGGCGGCCTGGCCGTCGAATACCTGCTGCTGACGGCGGAGTTCATCGCTTGGGTGCAGGTCCTGATCTACGTCGGTTCCGTGGTGGTCCTCCTGCTCTTCGGTCTGATGCTCACCAGAGCCCCCATCGGCCGCTCGCCGGACGCCGATTCGGGCAACAGGGCCGCGGCCCTCGCGGTCGCCGTCCTCGCCGCTGCGGCCCTGGTCTGGGTCGTCGTCGACGCGTTCCGCACGACCTGGATCGATCTGGACGGACCGGCGCAGGGCTCCACGAAGGTGTCGGGGCAGATCCTGTTCCGGCACTGGGTGCTGCCGTTCGAGGCGCTGTCCGTGCTGCTGCTGGCCGCGCTCGTCGGCGCGATCGTCCTGTCCCGCAAGAAGAGCCGTGCCGCCAGCGGTGAGGAGCAGCAGCGCTGATGCATCTCGTCTATCCCGCCGTGCTGGCGGCCCTCCTCTTCTGCACGGGCGTCTACGGGCTGCTCGCGCGCCGCAACTCGATCCTCGTGCTGATGTCGGTCGAGCTGATGCTCAACGCCGTCAACCTCAATCTGGTCGCCTTCGACGCCTGGCTCCGCGACACCCTGCACGCCGGCCAGGCGCTCACCCTGTTCGTCATCGCCGTCGCAGCCGCCGAGATCGGCATCGGCCTGGCGATCGTCCTCGCCGTGTACCGCAACCGCGGCACCTCGGACATCGACCGGCTCCGGGACACCGCCGAGGCGGGCACGCCCGACGGACCCGCCGAGAATGCCGAGGCCAGCGCGTGAACACCACGACCCTCGCCGTGCTCGTCCCGCTCCTTCCGTTCCTGGGCGCGGCGGCCGGGCTGCTGCTCGGCCGTACCGCACCCGAATTCGTCCGCCCGCTGGCCGTCCTGCCGCCGCTCGTCTCCGCCGTGCTGGCCGTGCTCGTGGCCGTACGGCAGGGCGGCGGCGCCGGTGGCGGCAAGGCACCGCTGGACGCGGCGACCCAGCTCACCCCGACCGGCTCGGTCCCCGTCGACCTGGCCCTGCACATCGACGGCTTCGCCGCGCTCGTCGCCGTCCTCGTCGCCGTCGTCGCCTCCTGCGTGCAGATCTACTCGACGGCCTATCTGCGCGACGACGCCCGCTACCCCTCCTACGCCGCCCTGGTCTCGCTGTTCACCGCCGCGATGCTGCTCGTCGTCTACTCGGGCGACCTGATGGTGCTGCTGGTCGGCTGGGAGATCATGGGCATCTGCTCGTACTTCCTCGTCGGCCACTACTGGGAGACGCCCGAGGCGCGCGCCGCCTCCCTCAAGGCGTTCCTGGTCACCAAGCTCGGCGATGTCCCCTTCCTGATCGGTTTGTTCGCGCTCGCCGCCGACACGGGCACGTTCCGCGTCACCGGCGTGCTGACGGCCGTCGGCAACGGCGAACTCGACCATCCGACGCTGATCGCGCTGCTGCTGCTCGCCGGTGTCGCGGGCAAGTCGGCGCAGTTCCCGCTGCACACCTGGCTGCCGGACGCGATGGCGGGCCCCACGCCCGTCTCCGCGCTGATCCACGCGGCGACCATGGTCGCCGCCGGTGTCTACTTCGTCGCCCGGCTCCTCCCCGTCTTCGCCGCCTCACGGGCGGCCCTGGTCGTCCTCGCCGTCATGGCCGCGGTGACGATGGTCGGCTCGGCGCTCGCCGCGCTCGCCCAGGACGACATCAAACGCGTCCTCGCCTACTCGACCCTCGGCCAACTCGGCTACATGACCGGCGCGCTGGCCGTCGGCGACCGCGGCGCAGCCGTCTTCCACCTCCTCGCGCACGGCGCTTTCAAGGCCCTGCTCTTCCTCGGCGCCGGTGTGGTCATCCACGCCGCCGGCACCAACTCGCTCGCCGCCATGTCCCGCATGGGCGGTCTGGCCAAACGCATCCCCGACGCGTACTGGACGATGACCGTCGCCCTGCTCGCACTCGCCGCGATCCCTCCCTTCGCCGGCTTCTTCTCCAAGGAGTCCGTGCTCGGCGCCGCCGAACACGCCGCCCTCGGCGACTCCGCGCTCGCCCCCGGGGCCGCGGGCTGGACCGTGCTCGTCGCCGGTCTGGTCACCGCCCTGCTCACCGCCGCCTACGCCACCCGGCTGTGGCTGCTGGCCTTCCACGGCCACGGCCCCGAGGCCGTGGCCCACGGCAGACAGCCCGTCGCCATGAGCGCCGTCCTGTGGGTGCTCGCGATCCCCACCGTCGGGCTCGGCCTGACGATCGGCTACCTCACGGACTGGTTCGACGGACACAGCCTCGCCCCCACCCTCACCACCTCCGTCCTGGGCACGGGAGTCGCGCTCGTCGGCGGGCTGACCACCTACGGCAGTTGGAAGCACACCTCGGCCCTCGCGGCGGGCAGTCCGATGGGCGCGGTCTCCGCCCACCCCGACGCCGAGCCGGCCCTCTCCGAGGAAGAGGCCATCGAGAGCCACCGGGCCGTCTACGGCGACATCGCCGGCTCGTACGACCCCGCCGACCCCGGCCGGCTGCTGCTGGGACGGCTGCACCGGCACGCGGCGGCGGGCTTCCACCTCGACGCCCTGTACGGCGCCCTCTTCGTACGCCCCGTCCTCGCGGCGGCCCGGCTGGTCCGCTTCCTCGACCGCGAGGTCGTCGACACGTACGTACGCGGAGCGGGCACCGGCACCCGCTGGCTCGGTGCCGCCGTACGCCGGGCGCAGACCGGCAACGTGCAGTCCTACCTGAGCGCCCTGCTCGCCGGCTCGCTCGTCCTGGCGATCGCCGCCGTACTCGTCGCCGCCGGAGCGTGAGCCGTGATCGATATCAGTGAGTCCGTGATGCAGGCCCTTCTGGCGTTGATCGTCGCCGGGCCGCTCGTCGGCGCACTCGCCGCCCTGCTCCCGGCACCCCCCGGGCTGCGCGGCAAGAGCCCCGACCAGGCCGTGCTCCGGCACGGCGTCGTCGTCACGGGCGTGATCCTCGCCGCCGCGATCGTGCTGGCCCTGGGCTTCGACCGCGGCCACGGCCACGCGTCGAAGATGCAGGCCACCACGGACATCAGCTGGATCGCGGCACTGGACGTGCGGATCCATCTCGGCATCGACGGCATTTCGCTCCCCCTCCTCGTCCTGACCGCGCTGCTGACCTTCCTCTGCGCGCTCTACAGCTACTTCAAAATGCCGCAGGGCCCCTCGCCCAAGGCATTCGTCGCCCTGCTGCTCCTCCTCGAATCCGGCACGCTGGCGACCTTCGCCGTCCTCGACCTGATCCTGTTCTTCCTGGCGTTCGAGATGGTGCTCGTCCCGATGTACTTCCTCATCGCCCGCTGGGGCGGCTCGGAAGGCGTGGCGGGCGGCCGGGAGGCCGCTGCCTGGAAATTCATCCTCTACACGCTGCTCGGTTCCGTGGTCATGCTGCTCGGCCTGCTCCTGATCGGGATCAAGGCCGGCACCTTCGACATGGTGGCACTCGCCACTGACAACGGCCGTGGGCTGAGTACATCCGTGCAGGTCATCGCCGTTCTCGCGATCGGGATCGGGCTCGCGGTCAAGACCCCGATGTGGCCGCTGCACAGCTGGCTCCCGGACGCGCACACCGCCGCCCCGACCGTCGGCTCGGTCCTCCTCGCCGGGGTCCTGCTCAAGATGGGCACGTACGGATTCGTCCGGATCGTCCTGCCCGTCGCCCCGCACGGGATGCACACCTTCGCGCCGTACCTCGCCGCGCTCGCCGTCGCCGGCATCATCTACGGGTCCCTCGCCTGCCTCGCCCTCGCCCGGCAGGGCGCGGGCGGCGACCTCAAGCGGCTGATCGCGTACTCGTCCGTCGGCCACATGGGCTTCGTCCTGCTCGGCATCGCGACCATGACCCCCACCGGGGTCAACGGCGCGCTGTTCGCGAACATCGCCCACGGCCTCATCACCGGCCTGCTGTTCTTCCTCGTCGGCGCGCTCAAGGACCGCTACGGCACCGCCGACCTCGACACGCTCGCCGGCGCCACCGGCGCGGCCCTCTACGGCCGGGCCCCCCGGCTCGGCGGCCTTCTCGCCTTCGCGGCCGTCGCGTCCCTCGGACTGCCGGGACTCGCCGGATTCTGGGGCGAGATGCTCACGATGTTCGGCGCCTTCGACCCCGCCGACGGGCTCAGCCGCCCCGCCTTCCTCACCTTCATGGCCGTCGCGGGGATCGGCACCCTGCTCACCGCCGCGTACCTGCTGGTCGTCGTACGGCGCGTGTGCATGGGCGCCGCCCCCGGAGCGGCGGCGCAGGGCGCGCAATCCCAGCGCGCCCCGCAGGTGCCGCACCTCCCCGACGTACGCGGCTACGAGTTCGCCGCCTGGACCCCGCTCGTCGCCCTCACCGTCCTCGGCGGTCTGTGGCCCGCGGTCCTCCTCGGCCTCACCGATCCGGCCGTGCAGAAGCTCCTCGCAGGAGGCAAGTCGTGACCGTGGCCGCAGAGACCGCAGGGAGCGCCGCCGGGCTCACCCAGGCCGCCGGGCTCGTCCAGTCCGTCGACTGGCTGGCCGTCGCGCCCCCCACCATCGCCGCGCTGGCCGCGCTGATCGTCCTCGTCGCCGACCTGTTCGTCCCCGAACACCGCAAGCGGCTCCTCGGCGGCATCACCGTCGCCGGGCTCGTCGCCGCGCTCGTCATGCTGCTGCCGCTGCGCGCCGGCGACCGCTCCACCTTCTGCCTCGCCGACGACGCCCACACCTGCAGCTACACCGCCGACCACTTCGCCCTCGTCATCCAGCTGCTCGTCCTGGGCGGGGCGCTGCTCACCGCGCTGCTCTCGCTCACCGACTCCACCGACCCGGCCGACCCCGACCTCGCCGGAAAGCCGCCGCTGGGCGAGTACTGGTTCCTGCTGCTCTCGTCGGCCGCGGGCGCCGCCCTGCTGCCCGCCGCGCGTGACCTCGCGACGCTCGTCGTCGCCCTCGAAGTGGCCTCACTGCCCGCCTTCGCGCTCGTCGGCATCAAGCGCGGCGACGGGCGCTCGGCCGAGGCGGCGCTCAAGTTCTTCCTCTCGTCGGTCGCCGCGACGGCCGTGATGCTGCTCGGCGTCAGCTTCGTCTACGTCACGACCGGCTCCCTGCACCTCACCCGGATCGCCGCCGAACTGGACCACGTACCCGCCCAGTTCCAGACCCTCGCCCAGGCCGGCGTCGCCCTCACCCTCGTCGGCTTCGCCTTCAAGACGGCCGCAGCGCCCTTCCACTTCTGGGTCCCCGACACCTACGTCGGCGCGCCGCTGCCCATCGCCGCCTATCTGTCGGTCGTCAGCAAGGCCGTCGGCTTCTCCGGGCTCATCCTGGTGACCGTCGTCGCCTTCCCCTCGTACGCCGACGAGTGGGGCCCCGTACTGGCCGTACTGGCCGCGCTCACCATGACCGTCGGCAACGTCGCCGCGCTGCGCCAGTCGGCCACGCGCGCGTGGAGCGCGGTCCGGCTGCTGGCGTGGTCGTCGGTGGCCCAGGCCGGGTATCTGCTCGTCCCGATCGCCGCCGCCGGATACGCGGGCGAGCGGCGGATCGGCTCCACCGTCGCGTACGCCCTGATGTACGCCGTGGTGAACCTCGGCGCGTTCGCCGTCGTGGCCCTGGTGGCCCGTACGAAGCCGCTGAACCGCATCGCCGACTACCAGGGCCTGTACGCCCGCCGCCCCGTCGTCGCCGTCGCCATGGGCTTCTTCCTGCTCTGCCTGGCCGGCCTGCCCCCGGGCGTCATCGGCCTCTTCGCCAAGGTCACGGTCTTCGCCGCGGCGGTCGACGCGGGCCTCGGCTGGCTCGCCGTCGTCATGGCCGTCAATGTCGTCGTCGCGCTGTACTACTACCTCCGGTGGACGGCGACCCTGTTCCGCCCGGCGGTCGAGCAGGAGGGCGGGGCCGTACCGGGCGGGAGCGGGGCCGTACCGGGCGAGGGCGGGGCCGTCGCAGGCGCCGAAGGACCGCAGGCGGTCCTCCAGCCGGCGGTCCTGCGCGCCCCGGCGGCCGTCACGGCCACCATCGCCCTGACGGCGGCCGTGGCCGTCGCCCTGTCCGGTGCGCCCCAGCTCGTCCTGCGCTTCGCCGACACCAGCCTTTTCTGAGGGCCGCGCCGCGCTCCCCACCACCCGTACGGCGTACGACGGCCGCCGGGGGGCAGGGGAACCCGTACCCGCCGCCTGGCGTTGACCAGTACGGAAGGGTCCACTGAAGAGTGGAGGAGCACCGAGCAAGGGTTCCCCTGCCGCAGATTGGAGGGCGTACCGTGCACCGTCGGCACAACGGGCTGAGAACAGCCGTACTTCTCGTCGGACTGTCCGCGCTGATCGTCGTCATCGGCGGTCTCTTCGGCAGGACAGGACTGATCGTCGCCGTCGTCGTGGCGCTCGGTACGAACGCGTACGCGTACTGGAACAGCGACAAGATCGCGCTGCGCGCCATGCGCGCCCGCCCCGTCAGCGAGTTCGAGGCACCGGACCTCTACCGCATCGTCCGCGAGCTCTCCACGGCCGCGCGCCAGCCCATGCCCCGGCTGTACATCTCGCCGACCCAGGCGCCGAACGCGTTCGCGACCGGACGTAACCCGCGGAACGCGGCGGTCTGCTGCACGGACGGCATCCTGCAGATCCTCACCGAGCGCGAGCTGCGCGGTGTGCTCGGCCATGAGCTGAGCCATGTCTACAACCGGGACATCCTGATCTCGTCGATCGCCGGAGCGCTCGCCTCGGTCGTGATGTTCCTGGTGAACTTCGCCTGGCTGATCCCCTTCGGCCGCTCGGACGACGACGAGGGCCCCGGCATCTTCGGCTTCCTGCTGGTCATGCTCCTCGGCCCGCTCGCCGCCTCGGTCATCCAGCTGGCCGTCAGCCGCTCCCGCGAGTACGAGGCCGACGCGTCGGGCGCGCAGATCACCGGCGACCCGCTGGCGCTCGCCAGCGCCCTGCGCAAGCTCGACGCGGGTACGAAGCAGCTGCCGCTGCCGCCGGAGCCGAGGATCGAGGCGGCGAGCCACATGATGATCGCCAACCCGTTCCGTCCGGGGCAGGGCTTCTCGAAGCTGTTCTCCACGCACCCGCCCATGGCGGAACGTATCGCCCGCCTGGAAAAGATGGCAGGCGGCCGGCGCTGACCGGACCGGCCCTGACCGGCATCTACCAGCCCGATGTCGTCCTGGTGGCCGCGAACCGCTCGTCCGACGGGACGACCTCGCGGCCCAGCGGCATCAGCGAGATCGGGATCAGCTTCAGGTTCGCCCAGCCGAACGGGATCCCGATGATCGAGATGAAGAGCGGGATGCTGGTGAGCAGATGGCCGAGGGCCAGCCACCAGCCGGCGAAGACCACCCAGATCACGTTCCCGATGAACGACGCGTCGCCCGCGTCGGGACGCTCCACGGTGGTGCGGCCGAACGGCCACAGCACGTAGCCCGCGATGCGCAGCGACGCGATGCCGAACGGGATCGTCACGATCAGCACGAAGCAGATGACCGCCGCGATCACGTACCCGATCGCCATCCAGATCCCGCAGAAGATCAGCCACAGGACATTGAGGATCAGCTCCAAGAGCTTCATGATCGCGCGCCTTCCGTGTATGACATCCGTCGTCGCCGCTCACAGCCAGTATCAGGCCGACCAGGGCCCGAGCGATACCGGGGCCGGTTGTCAGTGGCGTGGTCCACGATGAAGACGCAACCGATGCATGACTCAACTACGTCTCTGTGGGCAGCAGGAAGACGCATCGATCAGCACGCGACGAAAGATGAGGTCATGCCATGGGCATTGTCGGCTGGATCATCCTCGGACTGCTCGCCGGGGCCATCGCCAAGATCCTGCTTCCGGGCAAGGACCCGGGCGGTCTGCTCGGCACGATCGTCGTCGGCATCCTGGGTGCCTTCGTCGGTGGCTGGATCTCGGCCAAGTGGCTCGACCACCCGATCAGCAAGGACTTCTTCGACGGCCCGACCTGGCTCGCCGCGATAGGCGGGGCGCTCGTCCTGCTGATCATCTACCGGCTGCTGTTCGGGAACTCGACGTCGCGTCGCTGAGGCCCGTCTCGCGCAGGGTGATGTTCAGCCGCCCGCCGGCCATACCCGTCCCGGGACCCGCCGTCCCCGGGTAGACCTTCGGCACGCCGTGGTAGGCGAAGCGCGAAGGCCCGCCGAAGACGAAGAGGTCCCCGGACGCCAGCTCCACGTCCGTGTAGGGCCGCCCGCGGGTCTCCGGGTTGCCGAAGCGGAAGACACAGCTGTCACCGATGCTCAGCGACACCACGGGCGCCCCGCACTTCTCGTCCTTGTCCTGATGCAGCCCCATGGCGGCGCCGCCCTCGTAGAAATTGATCAGGGCGGTGTCGGGCGTGTAGACGGAGTCGTACGAGGCGCCGGCGGGCGGACCTTCGCCCTTGGGGTCGCCGTACGCGTCGGCCAGCGCGGCCCGGCCCAGCTCCACGAGCCATCCGGGCAGCTCAGCCACCCGCGCACCGTTCACGTCCCCCGCCGTGCGGGTGTACCGGTACGGCTGCCAGTGCCAGCCCAGACACACGGTCTCTACGGACATGACGCCGCCACCCGGCAGCACGGTGTGCCGGATCGGCACGGGCCCACGCGCCCAGTCCCGGCAGGCCACCACCAACTCCCGCTGCCGCGCCTCGGACAGCCACCCGGGCACATGCACGGCGCCGGGCGCGAGAACGGCCCGAGGCCGAGGAAAAAGCTCCCCGTTCACACCCGGCTCCCCTCAGCCCCACCCAACCGCCCGAAGCCGCACAACGAGGGCCACCGAGAAGTCACTTCCCGGCGACGCCGAGGCCGACGGCAACGTCCGCAGGTCAGGGCTTGGGCGGAACGACGAAGCCACGCACGGGTCGCGCATCGCCCGACTCACGCCGCTGCTCGGCGGCCTGCTTCATGGCCTTCACCAGGTCCGCGTAGCGCGGATCGATCCACTCCATGGCCCTCACCCCTTCCGCAGTGACTGGCGAGCCTACCCGCCCGCAGGCGGCTTCGGCCTCGGCATGGGTGTGATGGGCCCGCAGCCACCGGGCGGCGTGTGCCACGTCCGCGCGCCGACCGTGATCCGGTTGTCCCCGGGACCCCGCCACAGCTCTACGTCGACCGCGTAACCGGCCTCGGTGATCTTCGCCAGGGTATGGGCGATCCTGTCGGGGCTGTATCCGGACGGTTCGGGCCGCTGCGGGTAGTGATCGACGAACTTGCCGAGACGGTCGCACAGCTCGGCGTACAGGGCCGTGTGGAGGATGAGGGCATGCCACCCCTCGTCGACCACGGGGGAGGGCGCGATGTCCGCTGTCGGGAAGCGGGCGGCCGTGCCCACGAACGCGAGTGCCTGGGTGACGATACGGCTGGCGAGCGACGTAGCCATGTCCGGGTTGCTGTCCATCAAGGTGGCACGGACGTCGGCGAAGTCATCGCCGGTGAGTAACGACCGCGCATCCCGTACGGCGGCCTGATGGATGGTGGTACTCATGTGTTTCTCCCTCAGTTGATGGAGCGGAACCCGTCTCGGCCGTCGACCTGTCCAGGGTTGGGGCGGTCGAGACGGGATTTTCGGTTCTGGCCGGCGACGCGAAGGACGCAGCTGTCGGCCGGAGGATCGGGAGCTGTTCGGCACGTGTTCTGCCGGGCCGGTCAAGCGCGCCCGGTGGCGGCGCGGTCAGGCACTGGGTTCGTCACGCCTTCAAGATGACGCCTCGGACCTGTGTTGCGCGGCGTCGATATGGGCGTCAAAGCGGCGACCTACGGGGCGTCAAAGCGGTGTCATTCGCGGCGGGTTGGGCCTACCGTGGACCTCATGACCACACCGAACGCCACGCTTCGGGCCGTGCGCATGGGAATGCTCATGTCCCAGGACGACTTCGCCCGCGCAGTCCGTGACGCAGGCACCCGCGCAGGTCAGCCCAACGACGCCAACAAGCGCCTCGTACAGCGCTGGGAGTCCGGCTCGACCGCCGCCCCTCGCCCTGTCTATGCGCGCGCCCTTGAGTCGGTCACCGGGCTCCCGATCGAATCCCTCGGCTTCGCCATGGCCGTTCCCCTGGCTCGTGTCTCAGGCGACGGACACGGCGGGCACGACGTGGAACCCTCCGAGAGCGGTATCACGCCTGCGGCCCCCGCCGCCGAGCCGCGACCGACGAGCAGCAACTACTCGGGTGTCTGGCTGTCGCGGTACGAGTACTTCTCCAGCGGGCGCGACGCCTCGTTCACCGGCCTGCACTACGTCGTCGTGCTGCAGCACGGCAACCGGCTCTCCGCGCGAAGCCTGCCCGGCTCGTCGGACTCACCGCTGACAATGGATCTGGAGATAGACAGCCACGTGGCGACAGGGACGTGGACCGAGCAGACGGCATCGGACGGCTACTACCTCGGTGCCCGCTACCACGGCGCGATCCAGCTGCTCGTCGAGCCGACGGGCCGCCGCATGGCCGGCAAGTGGGTGGGCTTCGGCAAGGAGTTCGACGTGAACACAGGACCGTGGGAACTCGTCTTCCAGAGCGCCTCCACGAACAAGGCCACCCTGGAGTCGTACAACCGGCGCCCCGGCGCCTGATCCCGCGGCTCTCAGCGAGGAGGCGCGCTGCCCGTCCCGGAGGGAATGAGAACACGCGGGCCTGCGGGACTGGAGTACAGGCCGACGGTGCAGGCCGTCGGGCCGCTCGACAGCTGCCCACATCCGTGGGCGGACGGGGAGGACACGACGCGGGCCGCGGCGGAGCCCTCGGCGATGTGCCCGCGTGGTGCCCTCCCGCCATGGTCACTGCTGGTTGGTGCAGCTCAAGCCACCGGTCAGCGGTAGTTGACGAACTGCAGCGCGAAGTCGAAGTCCTGGCCCTTGAGCAGTGAGATCACGGTCTGCAGGTCGTCCCGGCTCTTCGAGCTGACCCGCAGCTCGTCGCCCTGCACCTGCGCCTTGATCCCCTTCGGGCCCTCGTCGCGGATGATCTTCGCGACCTTCTTGGCGTTGTCCTGAGAGATGCCCTCCTCGATCGAGGCGAAGATCTTGTACTCCTTGCCGGACAGCTGCGGTTCACCGACGTCGAGCGACTTCAGCGAGATTCCGCGCTTGATCAGCTTGGACTGGAAGACGTCGAGGATCGCCTTGACCCGCTCCTCGCCGTTCGCCTCCATCAGGATCTTGTCGCCGGACCAGCCGATCGAGGCTCCGACGTTCTTGAAGTCGTAGCGCTGCTGGATTTCCTTCGCGGCCTGGTTGAGGGCGTTGTCGACCTCCTGCCGCTCGACCTTCGAGACGATGTCGAAACTGGAGTCGGCCATGTCCTGTGGCTCCTTGTATCGGGTGCTTGTGGGGTGATCGTCCTGTGCTCCAACGACGAGCCGGCCGCCGCCGGCCGCCGCCGTCAAGCCTAGTCAACCGAGCGGCCTGCGACCGCTGATCAATCGGGTGGCGGAGCACCCCCGGGCATCGGGTATCGTTTACGTCGTTGCCACGGAGCACCGCCCACATGGGCCGCTCCAACCGGCAGTAAATCCCATGGCGGTGTGCCCGAGTGGCCAATGGGAGCGGACTGTAAATCCGCCGGCTTAGCCTTCCCAGGTTCGAATCCTGGCGCCGCCACACGGAAAACGACGGCCCCCGGTTCGCGGAGACGCGGAGCGGGGGCCGTCGTCGTGTTGTGCCCCCGCGGGGGATCGGTCGGCGCGCGTGTATTGACAAGGACATGTAACACGCGTGAGTCTCGAAGAGAGCGCTCTCACGTTCCGGGTCCGGTCCCCACACACCGGCTGGGCGTGACGTGCTTCCCCGAGGTCGGACGTGGTCGCCACCTGGCCGGCGGCCCGTAGTGTCCGCAGCCGTCCATCCGTGCCAGGGAGGACACATGCCCCCCACAGCAACGTCCGCGTATTCACGCCGACGCTCCACCTATCTGATCGCCGCCATCGCCATGGCGCTCCTCGCGATGTGCGCCTTCGCCACCTCAGCCCCGTCCGCGCACGCGGTCAGCGCGTCCGCCGGCGGGTCCGCCGAGGCGAGTGTGGCTGCGGGTGACCCGCCGCCGGACTCGTTCTGGGGCGACACCAGCACCATCCCGCCCGCCCAGAACGTCCTCACCGTCAAGGTCCTCAACAAGACCAACGGCCAGTACCCGGACGACCAGGTGTACTGGAGCTTCAACGGCCAGGTGCACTCCATCGCCGAGCAGCCCTACATCGACATGCCGGCCAACTCGGCCGGCCGGATGTACTTCTTCCTCGGCGCGCCCGACAGCAAGTACTCCGACTTCATCGAATTCACCGTCGGCGACGACGTGTTCAACGGCAACACCACCCGCGTCGACGCGTTCGCGCTCAAGCTCGCCATGCGGCTGCACGCCAGCGACGGGTACGACGTCCAGGTCGGCGAGGACTACCAGACCTTCCAGCAGTCGAGGGAAGCCACCTTCCAGCAGTTCAAGGACGAGGTGCCCACCGAGTTCAAGGGGCTTGCCGACGTCGAGGCGCCGTACCGCATCCCCGCGCCCGGCAGCGCCCCCGACTTCCGGGCCGGCGGCCAGTACGCCGACTACTTCACCAGCTACGCCCAGTCGGTCGGCGTGAACGCGCCGACCTCCGACATCACCGGCTGCGCCGGCGTGCTCGCCAACGACCCCGGTATGTGCTCGGCGCTCAACCGCCATGTCGCGCAGCTGCCCCAGTCGGACTGGTCGACGCCCGGCCTGTACTACCAGGACGCCCCGGCGAACTACTACGCCAAGTTCTGGCACGACCACTCCATCAACAACCTCGCGTACGGCTTCCCGTACGACGACTACGCCGGCCAGTCGTCCTTCGTCTCGCACGGCGACCCGCAGTGGCTTGAGGTCGCCGTCGGCTGGTAGTCGCAACAGCACCTGAGGGACGACCACCCGCATGACAGGGCCCCCGATCCGCCGGGACGCGGATCGGGGGCCCGTGCGTTCGCACACAGCGCCGCGCGGCGGTGTTCGCACACAGCGCCGCGCGGCGCCGCCGCCGTACGTCAGTTGACGCCGATCCGGTCGAGGTCCGCCAGCCGGAACGCCAGCTCCGTCTCCCACTTGGCCGTGTCCGGCTCGTCCGCCGGGTCCGTCAGGTACGACTCCATCCGGCAGCCCCAGCGCTGCGCGCCGGCCTCCTCCGTCATGTCCCACTCCAGGCCCTCGCCCGCTGCCCAGTCCAGCAGCCGCCTGGTCGCCCCCACCAGCCCGTCGGGCGACCCGATGTGGGTCAGCGTCGCGTAGTGGCCGGCGGGCAGGGTGCCGGCGGTGATCTCGCCGTCCGGCTCGGGCAGTACGGCGACCGGCACGCCGGCCTCCACCTCCAGCTCCGCCGCCATGTCGACGGTCCGGTAGCGGAAGAACACCGGCCCCGCCGGTTCCAGGCCCTGGTCGCGCAGCCAGCCGATGACCTTCGGCAGCTGGTGCGCGACCTCCGCGAGGCCGCCCATCCGGACGGACCTGCCGATGGCCACGTACGGCTGCTCCTGGCGCCGGACGACCACCGGCGGCCGGGTTCCGCTCATCTCGTCACCCATGACCTCGCTCATGCCTTCGTCCCTGTCGTCGTTGGTACTCAGATACTCACGGTCGATGCCGACGACAGGGACGACCGCCCGGGGTACCGGAACTCATCGGTCCTCGGCGACTTCCTTCACCGCGTCAGCCACCGGCGTCGTGCCGCCGATCAGCTCCAGCGTCAGCTTCCCCGTCCCCGGGGTCGCCAGCAGCTCGGCGATGACCTCCGCCACGTCCTCGCGCGTCACCTCGCCCCGGCCCGTCGACTTCGCCAGCCGCACCCCGGCCATGGCGTCGTCGTTCGTCAGGGCGCCCGGCCGCAGCACCGTCCAGTCGAGACCCTCCCTGGCCCGTACGTCGTCGTCAGCCGCGCCCTTGGCCCGCAGATACGCGTCGAAGATGCCGTCGCCCTGGTGGTTCGCGTCGGCGCCCATCGACGAGACGATGACGTAGCGCAGCACACCGGCCCGCTCGGCCGCGTCCGCGAAGAGCACCGCCGCCGCCCGGTCCACCGTGTCCTTGCGCTCCGTCGTGCTGCCCGGGCCCGCGCCCGCGGCGAACACCGCGGCGTCCGCGCCCCGCAGCGCCTCGGCGGTCTCCTCGACCGAGGCCGATTCCAGGTCGAGGACGACCGGTTCGGCGCCCGCCGCCCGCAGCTCGTCCGCCTGTTCGGGGTTGCGGATGATGCCCGCCACCTCGTGTCCGCGCCTGGCGAGCACCCGCTCCAGCCGTAGCGCGATCTGACCATGTCCTCCGGCGATCACAATTCGCATGCTCACGACGGTACGTCGGGGACGCCCACCGCGCGCCCGGACGCGGCCACCGGGACACCGGCACCGCTCACGCCCCCGGGTCCGACCCCGACCGTCCCTGCCGCGGCAGTTCCGTCACCACCGCCGTCGCCGAGTCGCAGTACTCCCGTACGGCACTGGTCCGCGCCACCACCCGCCCCCGGTGGATGACGATCCTGCTGTACGCCTGCGACAGCACGCCCGCGATCCGCTCGCCGCGCACCGCCAGCAGCTCGGCGGGGAACCCCGCCTCCACCCGCACCTCACCGAGCCCCATCGCCGCCCGCGCCGCCGTGCTCACCGCGCCGTACGCGTCGGCGGGCCGCAGCCCGCTCTGCGCCGCCAGCAGATAGCCCGCCTCCAGCGGGTCCCCGCGCCCCACCGGGTTCGACACGTCCCGTAGCGCCCCGCTGCCCGCCGCCAGCCGCACCCCGGCGCTCAGCAGCAGCCGTACGGGCGCGACGCCCCGCTG
>NZ_JTIY01000001.1:1525713-1562229 GCF_000818175.1 Streptomyces sp. AcH 505 | reverse complement strand
GGCGTCGGCGGGCAGCCGGGACAGCCCGCCGCACGGGCCGAGGGTCACCCCGGGCCGCAGCCCGGCCACCATCGCGGCGAGCCGGGCCAGCCGCGCCGGATCGTCACCGTCCGTATGCAGATCGACCGGGCAGCCGTGCTCGGCTGCCACCTCAAGCACCGCCTCCGCGTATCCGGACGGGTCGGGGTCGAGATCGGGGCAGCCGCCGACCGCCCCCGCGCCCATCTTCACCGCGTCCCGCAGCATCGCGAGGCCGTCGGCGCCCGCGACCCCCGTCAGCAGCCTCGGCACGGGTACGACCGTCAGGTCGCAGAGCCCGCGCAGCGAGCGCCGCGCCTGGAGCACCGCCTCAAGGCGGCCCAACTCCTGGGCGCCGCCGATCCGTACGTGCGAGCGCAGCGCCGTCGCGCCATGGCTGAGCTGGAGCAGCGCCGCCTCGGTCGCACGGCGCTGCACGTCGTCGGGGGAGTAGGGGACGGGCCCCTCGGCGGTCAGCGCCGTGTCGCTGTGGGCGTGCGGCTCCGCGGGGGCCGGGAGCAGCAGATAGCCGTCGAGGTCGACCCGGGCGCCGCGCGCGATCAGGCTGCCCGCCGTGCCGACGGCCTCGATCCGGCCGGCGCTGAGCCGTACGTCGACGGTGCGGCCGTCGGCGAGCCGGGCGCCGCACAGGACGAGCGCCGTGGTGTCGGCCGTGGCGCCGTCGGACGGCTGCTGCTGGCTGTCGGGCATCGCGCTCCTGGTCGGCTCGGCTCTCGGGGCGCTGGGTCGGGCCTGCGGTGGGCAAGATCACGCAGCGTGAGTCGAGCCTAAGCGGGCTGCTGGCAGCCTTCTGGGAGGGGCGCAATAGTCGTACCGGCGAGCCCACCTGTGGCCTACGAGACACCTGGGGACAGGTGGGGTGAGAGGCGTGCAAGGGGCACGGAAACGGATTTGGGCGATCGGCGAGGGACCGTGTAATGTCTTCATCGCTCGCCCCAATAGCTCAGTCGGTAGAGCGTCTCCATGGTAAGGAGAAGGTCTACGGTTCGATTCCGTATTGGGGCTCCGGTGTTCGGTGATCCTCGCCTCCGGGCGAGGAGATCCAACATCGAAGCGGTGTAGCTCAGTCGGTAGAGCAAGCGGCTCATAATCGCTGTGTCACCGGTTCAAGTCCGGTCACCGCTACACACAGTAGCCGATTGCGGGGTCGGTCCTTCAATCGGCTACTCTTCTTTGCGTTCATCTGTTTGAAGTGTTTGTCCGTTTTTTCGTTCATCCCGTCCATTCCGTCCAAGGAGCACTCACGTGGCTGCCACCGACGTCCGCCCGAAGATCACGCTGGCCTGCGTGGAGTGCAAGGAGCGGAACTACATCACCAAGAAGAACCGGCGTAACAACCCGGACCGTCTTGAGATGAAGAAGCACTGCCCGCGCTGCAACTCGCACACAGCGCACCGCGAAACGCGCTGAATCAGGCTCGTATGCGAGGCCGTCCCCTCTGGGGGCGGCCTCGTGTCGTTTGATGTGGGCACACACTCATCAGGAGGGAGCGAGTCCATGGCGCTCGATCAGTCCTTCGTGGGGCGGAGCTACCCGCCCACCGAGCCCTACGAGGTCGGCCGGGAGAAGATCCGCGAGTTCGCCGAGGCGGTGGGCGACCCCAATCCGGCGTACACCGACCAGGACGCGGCGAAGGCGCTGGGGCACAGCGATGTGATCGCCCCGCCCACGTTCCCGTTCGCGATCACCTTCAAGGCGGCGGGCGATGTCATCGCCGATCCGCAACTGGGTCTGGATTTCAGCCGGGTGGTGCACGGCGACCAGAAGTTCGCGTACTCGCGCCCGGTACGGGCCGGCGACCGGCTGACCGTCACGTCGACCATCGACGCGATCAAGTCGCTCGCGGGCAACGACATCATCGACGTACGCGGCGAGGTGCACGACGAGTCCGGCGAGCATGTCGTGACCGCCTGGACCAAGCTGGTGGCGCGCGCCGCCGAGGGGGCGTGAGACCGGTGACGGCGAAGATCGGTTACGACGAGGTCGAGGTCGGTACGGAGCTGCCGGCGCAGAGCTTCCCCGTCTCGCGGGCGACGCTCGTGCGGTACGCGGGGGCGTCGGGGGACTTCAACCCGATCCACTGGAACGAGAAGTTCGCCAAGGAGGTCGGCCTGCCGGACGTGATCGCGCACGGCATGTTCACCATGGCGGCCGCGGTCCGTGTGGTCACCGACTGGGTGGGGGACCCGGCGGCCGTCGTCGAGTACGGGGTGCGCTTCACCAAGCCGGTGGTGGTGCCCAACGACGACAAGGGCGCGCTGGTCGAGGTCAGCGCCAAGGTCGCGGCCAAGCTGGACGACAACCGGGTCCGGGTGGATCTGACGGCCATGAGCGCGGGACAGAAGGTGCTGGGGATGTCCCGCGCCGTCGTCGCGCTGGCCTGAGCCGAGCCGGCCTGGGATACCGCTGAGCCGGGCCGGGTCTGCGCTGAGCCGGGCCGGGTCTGCGCTGAGCTGCACGTATGTAAGGGGTGTCCGCAATGGCGGACACCCCTTACGCATAGGCCGCAGAACTGCGGTTGACAAAGTAAGTGAGTGGCCAATAACCTTTTCGCATGGTCAGGATGAGCGCAGAAGAGCGACGCGAGAGCGTCATCCGCGCGGCGGTCACCGAGTTCTCCCGCAGCGGCTACAACGGCACCTCGACGGAGGCCATCGCCCGCCGTGTCGGTGTCTCGCAGCCGTATCTCTTCCGTCTCTTCCCGAACAAGCAGGCGATGTTCCTCGCCGCCTCGCAGCGCTGCCTGGACGACACCAGCCGGCTCTTCAGGGAGGCGTCCGAAGGGCTGGAGGGCGAAGACGCCGTCCACGCCATGGGCATCGCCTACCAGCGGACCATCGCCGAGGACCCCGAGAAGCTGCTGATGCAGATGCAGATGTACGCGGCGGTCGCCGCCGCCGAGGCCGAGGGTGACCACGAGTTCGGCGACTCGGTACGGGCCGGCTGGGAGCGGCTGTGGGACACGGTCCACCTGGCGCTCGGTGCCGACGAGACCGAGACCACCGTGTTCCTCGCATTCGGCATGCTCATCAACACCCTGGTCTCGCTGGGGTTTCCGGCCGGGCATCGCGTCTGGTCGGAGATCTACGAGTCGTCGCACCCCGTCGGCGATCCGGCGAACTGAACAACCCCGCGGCACCCCGCGGGTCACTTCATGTCCAGCAAAGTTAGTCATCGATAACTAACAAAGTCGGCGGCATCCGGGCCGCCGACGGGGGAGAGTCATGAACCAGCAAGCAGAACTCCAGCAGCCGAAAGCCCGCGGCTCCCGAGCCACCTGGGCCCTCGTCATCACCGGCGCCGCCAGCTTCATGGCGGCCCTGGACAACCTCGTCGTCACCACCGCACTGCCCTCCATCCGCGAGAACCTCGGCGGCAAGCTGGAGGACCTGGAGTGGACGGTGAACGCCTACACGCTCACCTTCGCCGTCCTCCTCATGTTCGGCGCGGCCCTCGGCGACCGGTTCGGCCGCCGCAAGCTGTTCATCGTCGGGCTCTCCGTCTTCACCGGCGCTTCGGCGGCGGCGGCGCTCGCCCCCGGCATCAACACACTCATCGCGGCACGGGCCGTCCAAGGGGTCGGCGCGGCGATCATGATGCCGCTCACCCTCACCCTGCTCATCGCCGCGGTACCCGCCGCCAAGCGGGGCGCTTTCCTCGGTATCTACGGCGCCATCACCGGACTCGCCGTCGCCAGCGGTCCGCTCGTCGGGGGCAGCCTCACCCAGCACCTCAGCTGGGAGTGGATCTTCTGGCTGAACGTGCCGATCGGCCTCGCGCTGATCCCGCTCGCCCGGCTGCGCCTCGAAGAGTCCCACGCCCCCAACGCCCGCCTCGACGTCCCCGGCACGATCCTCATCAGCGCCGGCCTCTTCGGCATCGTCTACGCCCTGGTCAACGCGAACTCCGACGGCTGGACCAGCGCGACCGTGCTGCTCGGCCTGATCGGCGGCGCCGTCCTGATCGCCGCCTTCGTACGCCACGGCATCCGCCGCCCCGACGCCATGCTGCCCATGCGGCTGTTCAAGATCCGCGCCTTCGCCGGCATCAACGGCGCCAGTCTGCTGATGTTCCTCGGCATGTTCGGCTCGATCTTCCTGCTCAGCCAGTTCCTGCAGACGGTCGTCGGCTACTCGCCCACCGAGGCCGGGCTGCGGATGCTCCCGTGGACCGCGATGCCGCTGATCGTCGCCCCGGTCGCCGGACTCATCACCGACCGCATCGGCGGCAGGCCCGTCGTGGTCGCGGGACTCGCCCTGCAGGCCATCGGTCTCGGCCTCTTCGCGGTCGTCCTCGCCCCCGACGTCTCGTACGGCGCGCAGCTGCCCGCCCTGATCATCAGCGGTATCGGCATGGGCCTGTACTTCGCCCCCGCCGCCACCGTGGTCATGTCCAGCGTCCGCCCCGCCGAGCAGGGCATCGCCTCCGGTACGAACAACGCGCTCCGTGAGGTCGGCGGCGCCCTCGGTGTCGCGGTCCTCGGTGCGGTCTTCGCCGCCCAGGGCGGTTACGAGACACCCGACAGCTTCGTCGACGGCACCGTCCCCGCCCTGTGGATCGGCGCCGGCATGGTCGCGGTCGGCGCTCTGCTCGCCCTCCTCATCCCCGGTCACCGCAGCAAGCAGGCCACGACGGCGGAAGAGGCGAGCGACGAGCCGACCGACGAGCGTGCGCCCGCAGCGGTCTGATCCCGCCACCGACCGGCACCAGCACCCAACACCAGCACCCGGCACCAGCACCCGCCACCACGGTCCGTGGTCCGCCTTCGAGGCGGGCCACGGACCGTACTCTTGTCCCCGTGCAGGAACTACACGACGCCCCCCTCGCCCCCCTGACCACCTTCCGCCTCGGCGGCCCCGCGACCCGGCTCGTCACCGCCACCACCGACGACGAGGTGGTCACGGCCGTACGCGAGGCCGACGCGGCCGGCACCCCGCTGCTGATCATCGGCGGCGGCTCGAACCTGGTCATCGGGGACAAGGGCTTCGAAGGCACCGCCCTGCGCATCGCCACCACCGGCTTCCGGCTCGACGGCACCACCCTGGAACTGGCGGCCGGCGAAGTCTGGACGGACGCTGTCGCCCGCACCGTCGAAGCGGGCCTCGCCGGCGTCGAATGTCTCGCCGGCATCCCCGGGTCCGCCGGCGCCACCCCGATCCAGAACGTCGGCGCCTACGGCCAGGAGGTGTCCGCCACCATCACGGAGGTCGTCGCCTACGACCGCACCACCGGCGCCGTGACCACCCTCACCAACGCCGAGTGCGAATTCGCCTACCGGCACAGCCGCTTCAAGGAACAGCCCACCCGCTGGGTCGTGCTGCGCGTCCGCTTCGCCCTGGAGGACGCCGGCGGCCTCTCCGCCCCGCTCAAGTACCCGGAGACGGCGCGCGCGCTGGGCGTCGAGGCGGGCGAGCGGGTCCCCGCGGCCACCGCACGCGAGACCGTGCTCAAGCTGCGCGCTGGCAAGGGCATGGTCCTGGACCCCGAGGACCACGACACCTGGTCGGCCGGGTCCTTCTTCACCAACCCGATCCTTGACGACGGCGAGTTCGAGTCCTTCGTCGCCCGCGCCAGGGTCCGGCTCGGCGGCGACATCACGCCGCCCGCCTTCCCCGCGGGCGAGGGCTTCACGAAGACGTCGGCGGCCTGGCTGATCGACAAGGCCGGCTTCACGAAGGGGTACGGCACGGGCCCGGCCCGTATCTCCACCAAGCACACCCTGGCCCTCACCAACCGCGGCGCGGCGACGACGGAGGACCTGCTCGCACTCGCGCGCGAAGTGGTGGGCGGAGTACGGGACGCGTTCGGGATCACCCTCGTCAACGAACCGGTGACGGTAGGCGTCAGCCTCTGAGTGAGCGGCCGGTCAGCTCGCCAGCCAGCCGTCGATCCCCGCCAGCAGCGCTTCCCTTACGCCCTCGGGCGCTGCCGACGCCCGTACCGACTGCCGCGCCAGCTCGGCCAGTTCGGCGTCGGTGAAGCCGTTGTGCTCCCGGGCCAGTTCGTACTGCGCGGCCAGCCGCGAACCGAACAGCAGCGGGTCGTCTGCGCCCAGCGCCATCGGGACACCCGCGTCGAACAGCGTCCGCAGCGGTACGTCCTCCGGCTTCTCGTACACCCCGAGCGCCACGTTCGACGCGGGGCAGACCTCGCAGGTCACCCCGCGCTCGGCCAGCCTGCGCAGCAGCCGCGGATCCTCGGCCGCCCGCACGCCGTGGCCGATCCGGGCGGCGCGCAGATCGTCCAGACAGTCCCGTACGGAGGCGGGCCCGGTCAGTTCACCGCCGTGCGGCGCCGCCAGCAGCCCGCCGTCCCTGGCGATGGCGAAGGCCCGGTCGAAGTCCCTGGCCATACCGCGCCGTTCGTCGTTGGACAGTCCGAAGCCGACCACGCCGCGGTCCGCGTAGCGCACGGCGAGCCTGGCCAGTGTCCTGGCCTCCAGCGGGTGCTTCATCCGGTTCGCTGCGACCAGGACGCGCATGCCGAGGCCGGTCTCTCGGGACGCGCTGTCCACGGCGTCCAGGATGATCTCCATGGCCGGGATCAGACCGCCGAGATGCGGGGCGTACGACGTGGGGTCGACCTGGATCTCCAGCCAGCCGGAGCCGTCGCGCACGTCCTCCTCGGCGGCCTCGCGGACCAGCCGCCGGATGTCCTCGGGCGACCGCAGACAGGACCGGGCGATGTCGTAGAGCCGCTGGAAGCGGAACCAGCCCCGCTCATCGGTGGCGCGCAGCTTCGGCGGCTCGCCCCCGGTCAGCGCCTCGGGCAGATGTACGCCGTACTTGTCGGCCAGTTCGAGCAGGGTCGTGGGCCGCATGGACCCGGTGAAGTGCAGATGCAGATGGGCCTTGGGCAACAGGCTCAGGTCGCGCGGGCGGGTGGTGCTCTCCATTCCAAGATCCTGCCGTAAGAAAACGTCTCCCGGCACCCACTTTCCCCCATCGGGTTCCGGCCGAACGAAGAATCGGGCCCCCGGCGGTCGCCGGAGGCCCGATTCACCGTACGCGCGCGGGGCGGGTGCTCAGTCCTTGGCCTCGGCCAGCAGCTTCTGCATCCGCGCGACGCCCTCGACCAGGTCCTCGTCGCCGAGCGCGTACGAAAGGCGCAGGTAGCCGGGGGTGCCGAAGGCCTCGCCCGGTACGACGGCGACCTCGGCCTCGTCCAGGATCAGCGCGGCCAGCTCGACCGACGACTGCGGGCGCTTGCCGCGGATGTCCTTGCCCAGCAGGGCCTTCACCGACGGGTACGCGTAGAACGCGCCCTCGGGCTCGGGGCAGACGACGCCGTCGATCTCGTTCAGCATCCGCACGATGATGCCCCGGCGCCGGTCGAAGGCGGAGCGCATCTCGGCGACGGCCGACAGGTCGCCGGAGACGGCGGCCAGCGCGGCGGCCTGCGAGACGTTGGCCACGTTGGACGTCGCGTGCGACTGGAGGTTGGCCGCCGCCTTGACCACGTCCTTGGGGCCGATGAACCAGCCCACCCGCCAGCCCGTCATCGCGTACGTCTTCGCGACGCCGTTGACGACGACGCACTTGTCGCGCAGCTCGGGCACGATCGCGGGCAGCGAGGTGAACGTCGCGTCGCCGTAGACGAGGTGCTCGTAGATCTCGTCCGTCAGTACCCACAGGCCGTGCTCGACGGCCCACCTGCCGATGGCCTCGGTGTCGGCCTCGCTGTAGACCGCGCCCGTCGGGTTGGACGGGGAGACGAAGAGCACCACCTTCGTACGGTCCGTGCGGGCCGCCTCCAGCTGGTCGAGCGAGACGCGGTAGCCGGTGGTCTCGTCGGCGACGACCTCGACCGGGACCCCGCCGGCCAGCCGGATCGACTCCGGGTACGTCGTCCAGTACGGAGCGGGGACGATGACCTCGTCGCCCGGGTCGAGGATCGCGGCGAAGGCCTCGTAGATGGCCTGCTTGCCGCCGTTGGTCACGAGGATCTGCGACGCGTCGACCTCGTAACCCGAATCACGCAGGGTCTTCGTCGCGATGGCGGCCTTGAGCTCGGGGAGGCCGCCCGCGGGCGTGTAGCGGTGGTACTTGGGATTGCGGCAAGCCTCGACAGCGGCCTCGACGATGTAGTCGGGTGTCGGGAAGTCGGGCTCGCCCGCGCCGAAGCCGATCACCGGACGCCCGGCGGCCTTGAGGGCCTTGGCCTTGGCGTCCACGGCGAGGGTCGCGGACTCGGAGATCGCGCCGATGCGCGCGGAGACCCGGCGCTCGGTCGGAGGGATTGCAGCGCTCATGTCTCCCATGCTCCCAGACCTGAAACGTCCCTGGTACACAGGTTTCGTACGATGGACACATAAGACGATGCGCAGCGAACCGGGCAGTCCCCGTTCGTCGCGGAGTTAGCTGTTCGACGTCGGGCCTGTGACCACGTACACTCACTCGTCGTTGGCCTTCGTCAGTCACGTCCCACAGGGCACTCCGTGCACCCGGTCGGATGCGGTAGGTTGGGGCAAACACAAAGGGTCGTAGCTCAATTGGTAGAGCACTGGTCTCCAAAACCAGCGGTTGGGGGTTCAAGTCCCTCCGGCCCTGCTACGCACACCTTCGCCAGGGTGTGTGCGCATGTACGAACATTCACTGCATCGCCGTGCGGCTCCCCCCGGGCGCGGCATGGCCACGACCCGGAATCAGGTGAGAGAGCGTGACGGACGCCGTGGGCTCCATCGACAAACCTGATGCCGATGATGATGAGTCCGTAGAGTCGAAGAAGCCCCGTAAGGGTGGCAAGCGCGGCAAGAAGGGCCCTCTGGGCCGGCTCGCGCTCTTCTACCGTCAGATCGTCGCCGAGCTGCGCAAGGTCGTCTGGCCGACTCGCAACCAGCTGACGACGTACACCACAGTGGTGATTGTCTTTGTTGTCATCATGATCGGTCTGGTGACCGTGATTGACTATGGCTTCAACAACGCAATCAAGTACGTCTTCGGCTGATCCCGCGAGGGCGCCCGACGCGGCGCCCCTTTCGCGTGTGCCACCCATTTAGCCAGGAAGAAGCAGCCACCGTGTCTGACCCGAACCTGAACGACGCCAGCGAGGCGGTCGAGTCCCGAGAGGACGAAACCGACATCGTCGAGGCGGCGGACGCTGTCGAGCCAGACCAGGCCGAAGCCGCTGACGCCGCGGCGGGCGAGCCGGCCGAAGAGGCTGCCGTCAACGCCGAGCAGGTCGAGGAAGAAGACGGCACCGAGGCGGACGAGGTCGAAGAGGCCGTCGCGGCCGCCGAGGGCGAAGGCCTTGACGCGGACGCAGAGGCTGACGACAGCGACGCCGAAGCCGACTCCGCCGCCGACGACGACGAGGAGCCGGCCGAGGCCGCGCCCGCCGTCGACCCGGTCGAGGCGCTCCGCCAGGAACTGCGCGGTCTGCCCGGCGAGTGGTACGTGATCCACACCTACGCGGGCTACGAGAAGCGCGTGAAGGCCAACCTGGAACAGCGCGCCGTCTCGCTCAACGTCGAGGACTTCATCTACCAGGCCGAGGTCCCCGAGGAAGAGATCGTCCAGATCAAGAACGGCGAGCGCAAGAACGTCCGCCAGAACAAGCTCCCGGGCTACGTCCTGGTGCGCATGGACCTGACGAACGAGTCCTGGGGCGTCGTCCGTAACACCCCCGGTGTCACCGGCTTCGTGGGCAACGCCTACGACCCGTACCCGCTGACGCTGGACGAGATCGTCAAGATGCTCGCCCCCGAGGCCGAGGAGAAGGCAGCCCGCGAGGCGGCCGAGGCCGAGGGCAAGCCGATGCCGGCCCGCAAGGTCGAGGTCCAGGTGCTGGACTTCGAGGTGGGCGACTCGGTCACCGTCACCGACGGCCCGTTCGCGACGCTGCAGGCGACGATCAACGAGATCAACGCGGACTCGAAGAAGGTCAAGGGCCTCGTCGAGATCTTCGGTCGCGAGACCCCGGTCGAGCTGAGCTTCGACCAGATCCAGAAGAACTGAGCAGCCACCACTTCTGGAACAACAGCTTCCGACCAGGTCAGACAGGTGTTCCTACCTGTCTGACCTGTCGGTTTTGGCCGTGCAGCTATACCCGTTATCGTTGTGCGGTATGCCTCCATCCGGATGACCGGGTGGCTGGCCGATAACTCTCACTAGGACCCGGAGAGAGCAATGCCTCCCAAGAAGAAGAAGGTCACGGGGCTCATCAAGCTCCAGATCAGTGCCGGCGCCGCCAACCCGGCCCCGCCGGTCGGCCCCGCGCTGGGTCAGCACGGCGTCAACATCATGGAGTTCTGCAAGGCCTACAACGCCGCGACCGAGTCGCAGCGTGGCATGGTCGTGCCGGTCGAGATCACGGTCTACGAGGACCGCTCGTTCACCTTCATCACCAAGACGCCGCCTGCCGCGAAGCTGATCCTCAAGGCTGCCGGTGTGGACAAGGGATCCGGCGAGCCGCACGTCAAGAAGGTCGCCAAGCTCACGCGCGACCAGGTGCGGGACATCGCGACGACCAAGATGCCCGACCTGAACGCCAACGACCTGGCCGCCGCCGAGAAGATCATCGCCGGCACCGCCCGTTCGATGGGCATCACGGTCGAGGGCTGAGTCCAGCCCCGTACGTCCCAGTGGCAGGGCCATGCGCGGCCCGCACCACGAACTCCACACCTGAAGAACCACAGGAGAAGAAGTGAAGCGCAGCAAGTCACTCCGCAACGCGGACGCGAAGATCGACGCGGAGCGTAACTACGCCCCGCTCGAGGCCGTCCGCCTTGCCAAGGACACCAGCACGTCCAAGTTCGACGGCACCGTCGAGGTCGCCATGCGCCTGGGTGTGGACCCGCGCAAGGCGGACCAGATGGTCCGTGGCACCGTCAACCTTCCGCACGGCACCGGCAAGACCGCCCGGGTCCTGGTCTTCGCGACCGGTGACCGTGCCGAGGCAGCGCGCGCCGCGGGCGCCGACATCGTCGGCGCCGACGAGCTCATCGACGAGGTGTCGAAGGGCCGTCTGGACTTCGACGCCGTCGTCGCCACCCCTGACCTCATGGGCAAGGTCGGCCGTCTCGGCCGTGTCCTCGGCCCGCGTGGTCTGATGCCGAACCCGAAGACCGGCACCGTCACCCCTGACGTCACGAAGGCTGTGACGGACATCAAGGGCGGCAAGATCGAGTTCCGGGTCGACAAGCACTCGAACCTGCACTTCATCATCGGCAAGGTCTCCTTCGACGAGACGAAGCTGGTCGAGAACTACGCCGCGGCGCTGGAGGAAGTCCTCCGTCTGAAGCCGTCGGCCGCGAAGGGCCGTTACATCCGTAAGGCCGTCCTCGCGACGACGATGGGCCCCGGCATCCCGCTGGACGCCAACCGCACCCGCAACCTCCTCGTCGAGGAGGACCCGGCGTCCGTCTGACGTCCCCGACGTCCGACAAAGGCTGGAACCGGCCGGTCCCCGCACCTCGTTGAGGTGCGGGGACCGGTTTTTCTGTTGATTTGCTGTCAGTGGCGTGGGTTATCTTCTTGAGGTGGTCTTGACCATCGGGGTCAGCGCCAACTGCACAATCTGGGGTGGGAAATGAACATGTCCGCATTCACACGTGGGGGCGTGGCACTGACGGCTGTGGCCGTCATTGCCGGCGTTGCGGGCTGTACGAGCGATGACGGGAAGAAGGACGACGGAGCGGCGAAGCCGGCCGCCTCGAAGAAGGCGGACGCCAATCCTGCCGCGGTCCTGACCGCCGCGTACAAGAAGACCTCCGGGGCGAAGTCCGCGAAGATCAGCATGAAGATGACGACGCCGGCCGCCGCGGCCCAGGGCGCGGGCAAGACCGAGACGGTCACGATGTCCGGCGTCATGGCCTGGGACCCGACGGCCATGGACGTGACCATGGACGGTTCGGCGCTCGGTGCCGAGCCCGGGGCGCCGGAGAAGATCCGGATTCTCATGCTCAAGGACGTCACGTACGTGGACATGGGAGCCGCCGCCGCGAAGCAGGAGGAGTTCGACGGCAAGCGCTGGATGAAACTGGACGTCGGCAAGCTGTCGAAGTCGGCCGGCAACCCGGCGAGTTCGATCGGCACGCTGGGCGGCCTGAAGAACGCGAACCAGGACCCGTCGCAGCAGCTCGCCATGCTGGTGGACTCGCCCAGCATCAAGCACGTCGGCCCGGAGAAGGTCGACGGCGTCCAGGCGGAGCACTACCGGGGCAGCCTGACGTTCCAGGAGATGCTGGACACCAACTCCGCCGCCGACACGCTCACGCCGAAGCAGCGCAAGGACCTCGTCGCCGCCATGAAGACGGCCGGCATGAAGACCTACAACACGGACGTCTGGGTCAACGCCGACGGCTACCCGGTCCGGCTCGACGTCGTGATGGACATGAAGCAGGGCAAGACCAGCATCAGCGAGCACTTCTCCGACTACGGCACCCCGGTCACGGCGACGCCGCCGGCCGCGGCTGACACGTTCGACCTCATGAAGATGATCAACGACATGGCAGCCGACAGCGGGGCCTGATCCCCGGTGTCCGGCAGGCGATTTGCCTGCCGGACCCCCGCTCCCGTACTCTCCACATGAAGCCAAAGACCGCTGGTCGTTGCCGTGCGCTCGCAAGAGGGCAAGGCGGCCGAAGGATCCGCTAGCTGCGGACGACCCGCGCAGGTGATCGAGGAGAGTTCCCGGACGTCGTCCGGTTGAGCTACGCCCCGTGCGCCTGCGCCGGGGCGTTTCGTTTTGCGCAGCCCCTTCTGAGCGGTCCTCATCACCCGGAAGGAGGCCGACGCTCATGGCAAGGCCCGACAAGGCTGCCGCGGTAGCCGAGCTGACGGACCAGTTCCGCAGCTCGAACGCCGCCGTGCTGACCGAGTACCGGGGTCTCACCGTGGCGCAGCTCAAGGAGCTGCGTCGTTCGCTCGGTGAGAACACCCAGTACGCCGTGGTGAAGAACACGCTGACCAAGATCGCGGCCAACGAGGCCGGGATCAACACGCTGGACGACCTGTTCACAGGTCCGACGGCGGTTGCCTTCGTCACCGGTGACCCGGTGGCGTCGGCGAAGGGTCTTCGTGACTTCGCCAAGGACAACCCCAACCTCATCATCAAGGGCGGTGTCCTTGACGGTAAGGCGCTGTCCGCCGATGAGTTCAAGAAGCTCGCGGACCTCGAGTCCCGCGAGGTTCTGCTCGCCAAGCTGGCCGGTGGCCTGAAGGCGTCCATGGCCAAGGCCGCGGCGACCTTCCAGGCTCCGCTCACGGAGTTCGCCCGCACCGCGGAAGCACTTCGCGCCAAGGTCGAGCAGGGCGGTGCCGGTACGCCGGCTCCCGCCGAGGCCGACGCCGAATAGTTCGGCTTCGCGTCACAGCGGGCCCCGTACGCCCGCCGTCTATATACATCCGGCACCTGCCGACTTAGTGGAAGGACGCCATCATGGCGAAGCTGTCCCAGGGCGAGCTGCTTGAGCAGTTCGAGTCGCTCACCCTCATCGAGCTCTCCGAGTTCGTGAAGGCCTTCGAGGAGAAGTTCGACGTCAAGGCTGCCGCCCCCGTGGCCGCCGCCGCTGTCGGTGGCGGCGCCGCCGTGGCCGAGGCCGTCGAGGAGCAGGACGAGTTCGACGTCATCCTCACGGGTGCCGGCGAGAAGAAGATCCAGGTCATCAAGGTTGTGCGCGAGCTCACCTCCCTGGGCCTCAAGGAGGCCAAGGACCTCGTGGACGGCGCCCCGAAGCCCGTCCTGGAGAAGGTCACCAAGGAGCAGGCGGAGAAGGGTGCCGAGTCCCTCAAGGCCGCCGGCGCCTCCGTCGAGGTCAAGTGACCTCGTAGCGACCTCGCGCCGCCAGGGCCTCTCGTTCGGCTGAGAGGCCCCGGGGCGCAGCGTTGACGTGAAGGGCGATCACCCATCCGGGTGGTCGCCCTTCGGCGTGCCCGCGAGGGGTACCTTGTTCTCCGTACGCCTGCGAGTATCGTGATCATTACCGCGCCTTCCGTGCGCCCGGTGGGGATCCGAGGGACGGCTCCCGGGGGCGGGGGCCTTGACGAACCGCACGCAGCGCGCAATTCTCAGGACGCGTCGTCACAATCGATCCGGATCCGAGGCATGGATCGAAGGCGAAGAGGGCAGTATCGATGTGCGCCTACGGCGCGAGGCTTGCCGCAGTTGAGACAAGGTGTTGAGAGCGACGAGGGTCTTCCAAAACCCGCGCTGGACATCAGTGTGCCAAGTGGCTACACTGACCCTTTGCGCTGCCTGTTAGCTGCTCCCTGCCCGTCACCAGGGGCACCCTCTCGTACGAACATCGGCGATCAAAAGCCCTAGCTGGGGTTTCTGTCTCCGTGTCCGTACTTGGGACCGGTACGCGCGTAGTGAGTCCGAGCCCTCGGAAGGACCCCCTCTTGGCCGCCTCGCGCAACGCCTCGACCACGAATATGAACAACGGCGCCAGCACCGCCCCGCTGCGCATCTCCTTTGCAAAGATCAAGGAGCCCCTCGAGGTTCCGAACCTCCTTGCGCTGCAGACCGAGAGCTTTGACTGGCTGCTCGGGAACGCCGCTTGGAAGGCTCGTGTCGAGGCGGCTCTCGAGAACGGGCAGGACGTCCCCAGGAAGTCAGGTCTGGAGGAGATCTTCGAGGAGATCTCTCCGATCGAGGACTTCTCCGGGTCGATGTCGCTGACCTTCCGCGACCACCGCTTCGAGCCTCCCAAGAACTCGATCGACGAGTGCAAGGAGCGCGACTTCACGTACGCGGCTCCGCTCTTCGTCACCGCAGAGTTCACCAACAACGAGACCGGCGAGATCAAGTCCCAGACGGTCTTCATGGGCGATTTCCCGCTCATGACCAACAAGGGCACCTTCGTCATCAACGGCACCGAGCGTGTCGTGGTGTCCCAGCTGGTGCGCTCGCCGGGTGTGTATTTCGACTCCTCCATCGACAAGACGTCCGACAAGGACATCTTCTCCGCGAAGATCATCCCGTCCCGGGGTGCCTGGCTGGAGATGGAGATCGACAAGCGCGACATGGTCGGTGTCCGTATCGACCGCAAGCGCAAGCAGTCCGTGACCGTCCTCCTCAAGGCGCTCGGCTGGAGCACCGAGCAGATCCTTGAAGAGTTCGGCGAGTACGAGTCGATGCGCGCCACCCTGGAGAAGGACCACACCCAGGGCCAGGACGACGCACTGCTCGACATCTACCGCAAGCTGCGTCCGGGCGAGCCCCCGACCCGCGAGGCGGCCCAGACGCTGCTCGAGAACCTCTACTTCAACCCGAAGCGCTACGACCTCGCGAAGGTCGGCCGCTACAAGGTGAACAAGAAGCTCGGCGCTGAAGAGCCGCTGGACGCCGGTGTGCTCACCACCGACGACATCATCGCCACCATCAAGTACCTCGTGAAGCTCCACGCGGGCGAGACCGAGACGGTCGGCGAGAGCGGCAACCAGATCGTCGTCGAGACCGACGACATCGACCACTTCGGCAACCGCCGTCTGCGTAACGTCGGCGAGCTCATCCAGAACCAGGTCCGTACGGGTCTGGCGAGGATGGAGCGCGTCGTGCGTGAGCGCATGACGACCCAGGACGTCGAGGCGATCACGCCGCAGACCCTGATCAACATCCGGCCGGTCGTCGCCTCCATCAAGGAGTTCTTCGGCACCAGCCAGCTGTCGCAGTTCATGGACCAGAACAACCCGCTGTCGGGTCTCACCCACAAGCGCCGTCTGTCGGCGCTCGGCCCGGGTGGTCTCTCCCGTGAGCGGGCCGGCTTCGAGGTCCGTGACGTGCACCCCTCGCACTACGGCCGCATGTGTCCGATCGAGACCCCGGAAGGCCCGAACATCGGCCTGATCGGCTCGCTCGCCTCCTACGGCCGGGTCAACGCGTTCGGGTTCGTCGAGACCCCGTACCGCAAGGTCGTCAACGGCGTCGTCACCGACGACGTGGACTACCTGACCGCCGACGAGGAAGACCGCTTCGTCATCGCCCAGGCCAACGCGACGCTGTCCGAGGAGATGCGGTTCACCGAGCCGCGCGTCCTCGTCCGCCGTCGTGGCGGTGAGGTCGACTACATCCCCGGTGACGACGTCGACTACATGGACGTCTCGCCGCGCCAGATGGTGTCGGTCGCGACCGCGATGATCCCGTTCCTGGAGCACGACGACGCCAACCGCGCCCTGATGGGCGCGAACATGATGCGGCAGGCCGTGCCGCTCATCACGTCGGAGGCGCCGCTCGTCGGCACCGGCATGGAGTACCGCTGCGCGGTCGACGCCGGTGACGTCATCAAGGCGGAGAAGGAAGGTGTGGTCCAGGAGGTATCCGCGGACTACATCACCGTCGCCAACGACGACGGCACGTACACCACGTACCGCATCGCCAAGTTCTCCCGCTCGAACCAGGGCACCTCGGTCAACCAGAAGGTCGTCGTCAACGAGGGCGACCGCGTTGTCGAGAGCCAGGTGCTGGCCGACGGCCCGGCCACCGAGCAGGGCGAGATGGCCCTCGGCAAGAACCTCCTCGTGGCGTTCATGCCGTGGGAAGGCCACAACTACGAAGACGCGATCATCCTCAGCCAGCGGCTGGTCCAGGACGACGTCCTCTCCTCGATCCACATCGAGGAGCACGAGGTCGACGCCCGTGACACCAAGCTCGGCCCGGAGGAGATCACCCGGGACATCCCGAACGTCTCCGAAGAGGTCCTCGCGGACCTCGACGAGCGCGGCATCATCCGTATCGGTGCCGAGGTCGTCGCCGGCGACATCCTGGTCGGCAAGGTCACGCCCAAGGGCGAGACCGAGCTGACCCCGGAAGAGCGTCTGCTCCGCGCGATCTTCGGTGAGAAGGCCCGTGAAGTCCGTGACACCTCGCTGAAGGTGCCGCACGGCGAAGTGGGCAAGATCATCGGCGTCCGCGTCTTCGACCGTGAAGAGGGCGACGAGCTGCCCCCCGGTGTGAACCAGCTGGTGCGCGTGTACGTGGCGCAGAAGCGCAAGATCACCGACGGTGACAAGCTCGCCGGCCGACACGGCAACAAGGGCGTCATCTCGAAGATCCTGCCGATCGAGGACATGCCGTTCCTGGAGGACGGCACCCCGGTCGACATCATCCTCAACCCGCTGGGTGTCCCGTCCCGAATGAACCCGGGGCAGGTCCTGGAGATCCATCTCGGCTGGCTCGCCAGCCAGGGCTGGAAGGTCGAGGGCAGCGAGGACTGGATGGAGCGGCTGAAGGTCATCGGCGCCGACGACGTCGCGCCCGGTACCAATGTCGCCACCCCCGTCTTCGACGGCGCTCGCGAGGACGAGATCTCCGGACTCTTCGAGTCCACGATCCCGAACCGCGACGGCGAGCGCATGGTCAAGGGCTCCGGCAAGGCGCGGATGTTCGACGGCCGCTCCGGCGAGCCGTTCCCGGAGCCGATCTCGGTCGGCTACATGTACATCCTCAAGCTCCACCACCTGGTCGACGACAAGCTGCACGCCCGGTCGACCGGACCGTACTCGATGATCACCCAGCAGCCGCTGGGTGGTAAGGCCCAGTTCGGCGGTCAGCGCTTCGGTGAGATGGAGGTGTGGGCGCTGGAGGCTTACGGCGCCGCTTACGCCCTCCAGGAGCTGCTGACGATCAAGTCCGACGACGTGACCGGCCGCGTGAAGGTCTACGAGGCCATCGTCAAGGGCGAGAACATCCCCGAGCCCGGCATTCCCGAGTCCTTCAAGGTGCTCATCAAGGAAATGCAGTCGCTCTGCCTCAACGTGGAGGTGCTGTCCTCGGACGGCATGTCCATCGAGATGCGCGACACGGACGAGGACGTCTTCCGCGCGGCGGAGGAGCTCGGAATCGACCTGTCCCGGCGAGAGCCGAGCAGCGTCGAAGAGGTCTGACGGGTTGTCCGGCCGCCCTCGTCTCGGGGCGGCCGGCTCTCCCCGGACCCGTACAGACCATGATTTGAGACTCGACCCCGAAAGAGGGATTGACGACAAGTGCTCGACGTCAACTTCTTCGACGAGCTGCGGATTGGCCTCGCCACCGCGGACGACATCCGGACCTGGTCCCACGGCGAAGTGAAGAAGCCGGAGACCATCAACTACCGCACGCTCAAGCCCGAGAAGGACGGACTCTTCTGCGAGAAGATCTTCGGCCCGACCCGGGACTGGGAGTGCTACTGCGGCAAGTACAAGCGTGTCCGCTTCAAGGGCATCATCTGTGAGCGCTGTGGCGTCGAAGTCACCCGCGCCAAGGTGCGCCGTGAGCGGATGGGCCACATCGAGCTTGCCGCTCCCGTCACCCACATCTGGTACTTCAAGGGCGTCCCTTCCCGACTGGGATACCTGCTCGACCTCGCGCCGAAGGACCTCGAAAAGGTCATCTACTTCGCCGCGTACATGATCACGTTCGTGGACGAGGACCGTCGTACGCGCGATCTGCCGTCGCTGGAGGCGCATGTCTCCGTCGAGCGTCAGCAGACCGAGAACCGCCGCGACTCCGACCTCGAGGCCCGCGCCAAGAAGCTCGAGACCGACCTGGCCGAGCTGGAGGCCGAGGGCGCCAAGGCCGACGTGCGCCGCAAGGTGCGCGAAGGTGCCGAGCGTGAGATGAAGCAGCTGCGCGACCGTGCGCAGCGCGAGATCGACCGTCTCGACGAGGTGTGGAACCGCTTCAAGAACCTCAAGGTCCAGGACCTGGAGGGCGACGAGCTGCTCTACCGCGAGCTGCGTGACCGCTTCGGCACGTACTTCGACGGATCGATGGGTGCCGCGGCGCTGCAGAAGCGCCTGGAGTCCTTCGACCTGGACGAGGAAGCGGAGCGTCTCCGCGAGATCATCCGTACCGGCAAGGGCCAGAAGAAGACCCGTGCGCTCAAGCGCCTCAAGGTCGTCTCGGCGTTCCTGCAGACCAGCAACAGCCCCAAGGGCATGGTGCTGGACTGCGTGCCGGTGATCCCGCCGGACCTGCGTCCGATGGTGCAGCTGGACGGTGGCCGCTTCGCGACCTCCGACCTGAACGACCTGTACCGCCGTGTGATCAACCGCAACAACCGCCTCAAGCGTCTCCTTGACCTCGGTGCCCCCGAGATCATCGTGAACAACGAGAAGCGGATGCTGCAGGAGGCCGTCGACGCGCTGTTCGACAACGGCCGCCGTGGTCGCCCGGTGACCGGTCCCGGTAACCGTCCCCTGAAGTCCCTGAGCGACATGCTCAAGGGCAAGCAGGGCCGGTTCCGTCAGAACCTGCTCGGCAAGCGTGTCGACTACTCGGCGCGTTCCGTGATCGTCGTCGGCCCGCAGCTCAAGCTGCACCAGTGCGGGCTGCCGAAGGCCATGGCGCTCGAGCTCTTCAAGCCGTTCGTGATGAAGCGCCTGGTGGACCTGAACCACGCGCAGAACATCAAGTCGGCCAAGCGCATGGTCGAGCGCGGCCGCACGGTCGTGTACGACGTGCTCGAAGAGGTCATCGCCGAGCACCCGGTGCTGCTGAACCGTGCGCCGACCCTGCACCGCCTGGGCATCCAGGCCTTCGAGCCGCAGCTGGTCGAGGGCAAGGCCATCCAGATCCACCCGCTCGTCTGCACCGCGTTCAACGCGGACTTCGACGGTGACCAGATGGCCGTGCACCTGCCGCTGTCGGCAGAGGCGCAGGCCGAGGCCCGCATCCTGATGCTGTCCTCGAACAACATCCTGAAGCCGGCTGACGGCCGTCCCGTCACCATGCCGACCCAGGACATGGTGCTCGGACTCTTCTTCCTCACGACGGACGAGGAAGAGCGCAAGGTCATCGGCGCCGACCGGTCCTTCGGCTCCAGCGCCGAAGCCACCATGGCGTTCGACAACCGCGAGCTCTCGCTGCAGGCGAAGGTCGACATCCGCTTCCCGGTGGGCACCATCCCGCCGCGCGGCTGGACCCCGCCGGCCGGCGAGGACGGCGCGCCCGACACCGAGTGGCAGCAGGGCGACCCGTTCCGGCTGCGGACGACCCTGGGCCGCGCGCTCTTCAACGAGCTGCTGCCCGAGGACTACCCGTTCGTCGACTACTCGGTGGGCAAGAAGCAGCTCTCCGAGATCGTCAACGACCTGGCCGAGCGCTACCCCAAGGTCATCGTGGCGGCGACGCTCGACAACCTGAAGGCGGCCGGCTTCTTCTGGGCGACCCGCTCCGGTGTCACCGTGGCCATCTCCGACATCGTCGTTCCCGAGGCGAAGAAGGCGATCGTCCAGGGTTACGAGGCGCAGGACGAGCGCGTCCAGAAGCAGTACGAGCGCGGTCTGATCACCAAGGAAGAGCGCACGCAGGAGCTCATCGCGATCTGGACCAAGGCGACCAACGAGGTCGCCGAGGCGATGAACGCGAACTTCCCGAAGACCAACCCGGTCTCCATGATGGTGAACTCGGGCGCTCGCGGAAACATGATGCAGATGCGTCAGATCGCCGGTATGCGTGGTCTGGTGTCCAACGCCAAGAACGAGACGATCCCGCGTCCCATCAAGGCGTCGTTCCGTGAAGGCCTGTCCGTGCTGGAGTACTTCATCTCCACGCACGGTGCCCGTAAGGGTCTGGCCGACACGGCCCTGCGTACCGCCGACTCGGGTTACCTGACCCGTCGTCTGGTGGACGTCTCGCAGGACGTGATCATCCGCGAGGAGGACTGCGGCACCGACCGCGGTCTGAAGCTGAAGATCGCGGAGAAGGGCGCCGACGGCAAGCTGCGCAAGACCGAGGACGTCGAGACGTCCGTGTACGCGCGCATGCTCGCCGAGGACGTCGTCGTCGACGGCAAGGTCATCGCGCCGGCCAACGTCGACCTGGGCGATGTCCTGATCGACGCGCTGGTGGGCGCCGGGGTCGAGGAGGTCAAGACCCGTTCGGTCCTGACCTGCGAGTCCGCGGTCGGCACCTGTGCCTTCTGCTACGGCCGTTCGCTGGCCACCGGCAAGCTGGTCGACATCGGTGAGGCGGTCGGCATCATCGCCGCCCAGTCCATCGGTGAGCCCGGCACGCAGCTGACGATGCGTACCTTCCACACCGGTGGTGTGGCCGGTGACGACATCACCCAGGGTCTGCCCCGAGTCGTCGAGCTCTTCGAAGCCCGTACGCCGAAGGGTGTCGCCCCGATCTCCGAGGCCGCGGGCACCGTCCGCATCGAGGAGACCGAGAAGACGAAGAAGCTCGTCGTCACGCCCGACGACGGCAGCGAGGAGACGCCGTTCCCGATCTCCAAGCGCGCCCGTCTGCTCGTGGGTGAGGGCGACCGCGTCGAGGTGGGCCAGAAGCTCACCGTGGGTGCCACCAACCCGCACGACGTGCTGCGGATCCTCGGTCAGCGCGCGGTCCAGGTCCACCTGGTCGGCGAGGTCCAGAAGGTCTACAACTCGCAGGGTGTGTCGATCCACGACAAGCACATCGAGATCATCATCCGGCAGATGCTGCGCCGTGTGACGATCATCGAGTCCGGCGACGCGGAACTGCTGCCGGGCGAGCTCGTCGAGCGCTCGAAGTTCGAGACCGAGAACCGTCGTGTGGTCACGGAAGGCGGCCACCCGGCCTCCGGCCGTCCGCAGCTGATGGGTATCACCAAGGCCTCGCTGGCCACCGAGTCGTGGCTGTCGGCGGCGTCCTTCCAGGAGACGACCAGGGTCCTGACCGACGCGGCGATCAACGCCAAGTCGGACTCCCTGATCGGCCTCAAGGAGAACGTCATCATCGGTAAGCTCATCCCGGCCGGTACGGGTCTGTCCCGCTACCGCAACATCCGGGTCGAGCCGACCGAGGAAGCCAAGGCCGCGATGTACTCGGCCGTCGGCTACGACGACATCGACTACTCGCCGTTCGGTACCGGTTCCGGTCAGGCCGTGCCGCTGGAGGACTACGACTACGGTCCGTACAACCAGTAAGGCGTAGCGCACACACCGGAGGGCGGTCACCCCCTGGGGCGGCCGCCCTCCGGCGTGTGTGAATCACGTGTGACAGGTCCGTCAAACGGCCTCTCAGCATTTGTTTTGACCGGAGTCGATGAGGTAGGTACGCTCAAGCCTTGTGCCTGGGGTGTGCCTGGGCTCCTGTGCGTGTCCTCAACCGCACGCGGAGTTCGAGTATCGGCCACCGTAATCTGCGCCTTCTCCGCCCTCGGCGGGATTATGCAGTATTCGACACACCCGACCGCGTGGGTCGGCGATGTTCCAGGTTAGTTTTACGAACGGCACACAGAAACCGGAGAAGTAGTGCCTACGATCCAGCAGCTGGTCCGTAAGGGCCGGCAGGACAAGGTCGAGAAGAACAAGACGCCTGCGCTCGAGGGCTCCCCTCAGCGCCGTGGCGTGTGCACGCGTGTGTTCACGACCACCCCCAAGAAGCCGAACTCGGCGCTGCGGAAGGTCGCTCGTGTGCGACTGACCTCCGGCATCGAGGTCACGGCTTACATCCCGGGTGAGGGACACAACCTGCAGGAGCACTCGATCGTGCTCGTGCGTGGTGGCCGTGTGAAGGACCTGCCGGGTGTTCGTTACAAGATCATCCGCGGCTCTCTTGACACCCAGGGTGTCAAGAACCGCAAGCAGGCCCGCAGCCGCTACGGCGCCAAGAAGGAGAAGTAAGAATGCCTCGTAAGGGCCCCGCAACGAAGCGCCCGGTCATCATCGACCCGGTTTACGGTTCTCCTCTTGTCACCTCGCTGATCAACAAGATCCTGCTCAACGGCAAGCGTTCCACTGCCGAGCGGATCGTGTACGGCGCGATGGAAGGCCTCCGCGAGAAGACCGGCAACGACCCGGTCATCACGCTGAAGCGCGCGCTTGAGAACGTCAAGCCCGCTCTTGAGGTCAAGTCACGCCGCGTCGGCGGTGCCACGTACCAGGTGCCGATCGAGGTCAAGCCCGGTCGCGCCGCGACGCTCGCTCTGCGCTGGGTCGTGGGTTACTCCCGCGCCCGTCGCGAGAAGACCATGACCGAGCGCCTCCTGAACGAACTGCTCGACGCCTCCAACGGCCTCGGCGCTTCGGTCAAGAAGCGTGAGGACACGCACAAGATGGCCGAGTCCAACAAGGCCTTCGCGCACTACCGCTGGTAGTCGCTACCCACATCGAGACCGAGAGAAGATTGAGCCTTATGGCCACCACTTCGCTTGACCTGGCCAAGGTCCGCAACATCGGGATCATGGCCCACATCGACGCGGGCAAGACGACGACCACCGAGCGCATTCTGTTCTACACCGGTGTGAGCTACAAGATCGGTGAGGTCCACGACGGCGCTGCCACGATGGACTGGATGGAGCAGGAGCAGGAGCGCGGCATCACGATCACGTCTGCTGCGACGACCTGTCACTGGCCGCTCGACGACGTCGACCACACCATCAACATCATCGACACCCCGGGTCACGTGGACTTCACGGTCGAGGTGGAGCGTTCGCTCCGCGTCCTCGACGGTGCCGTCACCGTGTTCGACGGTGTCGCCGGTGTGGAGCCGCAGTCCGAGACGGTCTGGCGCCAGGCCGACCGGTACGGCGTCCCCCGCATCTGCTTCGTCAACAAGCTCGACCGTACGGGCGCGGAGTTCCACCGCTGCGTCGACATGATCGTGGACCGCCTCGGCGCGGTTCCGCTGGTCATGCAGCTCCCGATCGGTACCGAAGCTGACTTCAAGGGCGTCGTCGACCTCGTGACGATGAAGGCCCTTGTCTGGTCCGCCGAGGCGACCAAGGGCGAGATGTACGACACGGTCGACATCCCGGCGTCGCACACCGAGGCCGCTGAAGAGTGGCACGGCAAGCTCGTCGAGGCCGTCGCCGAGCACGACGACGCGATGATGGAGCTGTACCTGGAGGGCCAGGAGCCCACCGTGGAGCAGATGTACGAGGCGATCCGCCGCATCACGCTCGCGTCCAAGGGCGCCGCCGACTCCGTCACCGTCACCCCCGTCTTCTGCGGCACCGCGTTCAAGAACAAGGGCGTCCAGCCCCTGCTCGACGCTGTCGTGCGCTACCTGCCTTCTCCCCTGGACGTCGACGCCATCGAGGGTCACGACGTCAAGGACCCGGAGACGGTCATCAAGCGCCGGCCGTCCGAGGACGAGCCGTTCGCCGGTCTTGCGTTCAAGATCGCGAGCGACCCGCACCTGGGCAAGCTCACCTTCGTCCGGGTGTACTCCGGCCGTCTGGAGGCCGGCACCGCGGTGCTGAACTCCGTGAAGGGCCGCAAGGAGCGCATCGGCAAGATCTACCGCATGCACGCGAACAAGCGTGAGGAGATCGCGTCGGTGGGCGCCGGTGACATCGTCGCCGTGATGGGCCTGAAGCAGACCACCACCGGTGAGACGCTGTGCGACGACAAGAACCCGGTGATCCTGGAGTCCATGGACTTCCCGGCGCCGGTGATCCAGGTCGCCATCGAGCCCAAGTCCAAGGGTGACCAGGAGCGGCTGGGTGTTGCCATCCAGCGGCTCGCGGAGGAGGACCCCTCCTTCCAGGTTCACTCGGACGAGGAGACCGGCCAGACCATCATCGGTGGTATGGGCGAGCTTCACCTCGAAGTGCTTGTCGACCGCATGAAGCGCGAGTTCCGCGTCGAGGCGAACGTCGGTAAGCCGCAGGTCGCCTACCGTGAGACGATCCGTAAGGCCGTCGACCGGGTCGACTACACCCACAAGAAGCAGACCGGTGGTACCGGTCAGTTCGCGAAGGTGCAGATCGCGATCGAGCCCATCGAGGGCGGCGACGCGTCGTACGAGTTCGTGAACAAGGTGACCGGTGGCCGCATCCCGAAGGAGTACATCCCTTCGGTCGACGCGGGCGCGCAGGAGGCCATGCAGTTCGGCATCCTGGCCGGTTACGAGATGACCGGCGTGCGGATCACCCTGCTCGACGGTGGTTACCACGAGGTCGACTCCTCGGAGCTGGCCTTCAAGATCGCCGGCTCGCAGGCGTTCAAGGAGGGTGCCCGCAGGGCGTCCCCCGTGCTCATGGAGCCGATGATGGCTGTCGAGGTCACCACGCCCGAGGACTACATGGGCGATGTGATCGGCGACCTCAACTCCCGCCGTGGCCAGATCCAGGCCATGGAGGAGCGGAGCGGCGCTCGTGTCGTGAAGGGCCTCGTGCCCCTCTCGGAGATGTTCGGCTATGTCGGAGACCTCCGTAGCAAGACCTCGGGTCGCGCAAGCTACTCGATGCAGTTCGACTCCTACGCCGAGGTTCCGAGGAACGTCGCCGAGGAGATCATCGCGAAGGCCAAGGGCGAATAACTCACCCGAGTTCAGCCCGTAGCCTTGTCACCGGCAGGCACTGGGGCATTTCTTCCGCGACAGCGAGGAAATGTCCCGGGCCCCGGCATCCCAGCAAAGATCACCTGGCGCCGATGAGTAAGGCGTACCAGAACCACTCCACAGGAGGACCCCAGTGGCGAAGGCGAAGTTCGAGCGGACCAAGCCGCACGTCAACATCGGCACCATCGGTCACATCGACCACGGTAAGACGACCCTCACGGCCGCCATTACCAAGGTGCTGCACGACGCGTTCCCGGACCTGAACGAGGCCTCGGCCTTCGACCAGATCGACAAGGCTCCCGAAGAGCGCCAGCGCGGTATCACCATCTCCATCGCGCACGTCGAGTACCAGACGGAGTCGCGTCACTACGCGCACGTCGACTGCCCCGGTCACGCGGACTACATCAAGAACATGATCACGGGTGCGGCCCAGATGGACGGTGCCATCCTCGTGGTCGCCGCCACCGACGGCCCGATGCCGCAGACCAAGGAGCACGTGCTCCTGGCCCGCCAGGTCGGCGTGCCGTACATCGTCGTCGCGCTGAACAAGGCCGACATGGTGGACGACGAGGAGATCCTTGAGCTCGTCGAGCTCGAGGTCCGTGAGCTCCTCTCCGAGTACGAGTTCCCGGGCGACGACCTGCCGGTCGTCAAGGTCTCGGCGCTCAAGGCGCTCGAAGGCGACAAGGAGTGGGGCCAGACCGTCCTCGACCTGATGAAGGCCGTCGACGAGTCGATCCCGCAGCCCGAGCGTGACATCGAGAAGCCGTTCCTCATGCCGATCGAGGACGTCTTCACGATCACCGGTCGTGGCACCGTCGTCACCGGTCGTATCGAGCGTGGTGTCCTGAAGGTCAACGAGACCGTCGACATCGTCGGTATCAAGCAGGAGAAGACCACCACCACGGTCACCGGCATCGAGATGTTCCGCAAGCTGCTCGACGAGGGCCAGGCCGGTGAGAACGTCGGTCTGCTCCTCCGTGGCATCAAGCGCGAGGACGTCGAGCGCGGCCAGGTCATCATCAAGCCCGGTTCGGTCACGCCGCACACCGAGTTCGTGGCCCAGGCCTACATCCTGTCGAAGGACGAGGGTGGCCGTCACACCCCGTTCTTCAACAACTACCGCCCGCAGTTCTACTTCCGTACCACGGACGTGACGGGCGTGGTGACCCTTCCCGAGGGCACCGAGATGGTCATGCCGGGTGACAACACCCTCATGAACGTCTCGCTGATCCAGCCGGTCGCCATGGAAGAGGGCCTGAAGTTCGCCATCCGTGAGGGTGGCCGGACCGTGGGCGCCGGCCAGGTCACCAAGATCGACAAGTAGTTCTGCCGGTCTGACCTGGTCGCTCTCCGGAGCAGCCGTTACAGGGGCCCCGTATCCCGTCCGAGAGGACGGCGGTACGGGGCCCCTGTCCTGTGTCCGAGGGGTTTATTCGATGGCCCGCCCGCGTCCCCGGCTCCTACTGTGATCACCATGTGGACGCAGTACCCGCGCACCCCGCATCTGCCCTGGTCGCCGGGGGCGACGGCCGACGACGTGCGGGCCGTCGACCTGGCGGGGCTGCGTGGCCGTGAGGTCGTGGTCACGGAGAAGCTCGACGGCGAGAACACCACCCTGTACGCGGACGGTGTGCATGCCCGCTCCCTCGACTCGGGGCACCACCCGTCGCGCGCGTGGGTCAAGGGACTGCAGGGCCGCATCGGCGCGCTGATCCCGGCGGGCCACCGGGTGTGCGGGGAGAACGTGTACGCGCGCCACTCGATCCCGTACGGCGAACTCGACAGCTGGTTCTACGGATTCTCGGTCTGGGCCGGCGACGCGTGTCTGGGCTGGGACGACACCGTGCGCTTCCTGCGCCGGCTCGGGATCCCCGCCGCCCCCGTGCTGTGGCGCGGCACGTTCGACGAACGGGCCCTGCGCGGGCTGCGGTTGGACACCGTGCGGCAGGAGGGCTACGTCGTCAGGACCGCCGAGGGCTTCGGGCGCGCGGAGTTCGCGCGGCGCGTGGCCAAGTGGGTGCGGCCCCGGCACGTACAGACCGACACCCACTGGATGCATACGGCGGTCGTGGAGAACGGGCTCGGTCCCGCCGCCCCGCTGTGGGCCGTACGGTCCGGCGGGGCCGCCGATGTGCCGGAGCTGGTTGCCGCGGTGGGTCTCGGCGCGGGGGCTGACGCCGGCGTGGACGCGGTCGTGGCCGACGCGTGCGCGCGGCTCGATGTGCTGGGGCGCTCGGGGGACGCCCGGCTGGCCGGCGTACTGGCCGCGCTGTTCCACCGCGTGCCGCGGGCACGGCTCGCGGCCTCGCTCGCCGCCCCGCTGGGCATGGCGCAGGCGCGCCGCGTCGCCGACCTGGCGGGGCTGCACACGGGTCTGCACCGGCCGTTCCCCGACGAGGAGCGGCGCGCCGGTCTTGGCTCGTTGTCCGTCGCCGCCGATCTCGGCGTACTGCATGCCGTGTCCGCCGCCGTGCTGGCCGGGCGGACAGGGCCCGCAGCGGAGGCGGCGCGTGACCAGGTCGAATGGTCGGCGCTGCACGCGGAGGAGGCGGGGCTGCTGGGGGAGTCGCCGGCCGAGCCGCTGCGTGCGGGGGTCCGTGCGGCGCTCGCCGGGGCGTGCGGGCTGGAGGCGGACGCCGCCGACCGGTGCTGGGCGAAGGCCCGGGAGGCCTGGGCGGACGGCAGGATCAGTACGGCCGACGAGGCGGTGGCCGCGACCTGGCGGTGGCGGTCCGGGGACTTCCCCCGGCTGATCCAGCTCGTCGGCCCTTCGGGCAGCGGCAAGAGCACCTTCGCCGCCCGGCTCGACGGGGTCGGCACCCGGACGCCCACGCCTGGCCCCGCCCGCACACGACGACCCCCGACACCCTCCACTACGCGATAGGCCTGGGCCACACCCCACCGGACCCCGACCACCTGGCCACGATCGCCACGCCCTGGACCAGGGGCCTGCCGGGGGTCGAGGTCGAGTGGGCGCCGGGCGGAGCCGTAGGGACTCCGCGGTGAGGCAGCGCCGTCGTGTCAGGCGTAGCGCGGCAGTTGCTCGGTCGAGATGACCCACTCGCCGATGGTGATGTCCTCGCCGTAGACGAAGTCTTTCCGGGTGGCGTACCGAGGTCCGCTCGGAGTGGCGTGAATGTCGGAGCAGACGGCACCCGTACCGGTGCGGGGATCGAAGATCACGTACAGCGGGATGCCGAGCAGCGGATAGTCGCGCATCTTGCCGACCCAGTCGTTGTCCGGGTTCGACCGTGACACGACCTCGACGACCGCGATGAGGGAGCGCGGGTCGAAGGGACCGTCGATCTCCATGTCGGCTTCGGCGATCACCATCACGTCGGGATGGCGGACCACGCCTTCGCCCGCGTCTTCCACATCGGGCGTGCCGGTGTGCGCGAGCAGCCCCTCGGGCATGACCTTTTCCAGCCGCCGGCTGACGCGGGCCGCAGTCAGCTCATGAGGCCCGTCGGCCGCCATCATGTCGTGGACGATTCCTTCCTTGGTGATCTCCAGTTTGCCGGGGACGCTGTCCTGCATCTGCTCGACGATGTCGCGCATCGCCCGGTAGTGAAGGGCGTCATTGCGCGCGTGATCCGGGGCGGTCATGGCTCGCTCCTCACTGGGTCTGCGGCTCCGCCGGACTGCTGCTCTCATGCTATCCACGGCCAGGGAGCTACGGCGCTCGTGGGAAGCTGGGCGCTCGATGTTGGTGGCGGTGGGAGGAAGTCGGTCATGGCTATCGAGGACGTCGTGGTCTCCGAGGCGCTTCAGCGGATTCGGGCTCGGCTGGCCGAGCTGCCCGAAGGGCAGGGGAACGGGTACTGGTTGCCCTCCGGGTCCGAGGACGACCGGCGGGCTTATATCTCCGCCAATCGCGAGATCATCCGGGCCGCCGCCCAACACTGCGCCCTGCCCGCCGAGTTGCTGGCCGGGATCGCCTGGCAGGAGATCGGTGGCAATCCGCGCATCGTCGACGACGTGGCGTACGAGGTGCGGTCGGTCGTCCCCGGGCTCGAAGATCCCGACAAGACGTCCATGGGGCCGCTGGCCGTTCAAGTCCGGCGGGCCGCCGAGGTGTTGGGGTACGACCCCGAGTCGTTGGCCGGGGCGCAGCGGGATGTCGTGGTGGAGGCTGTCAGGGAGCCGCGGCAGAACATCTTCATCGCCGCCCAGTACCTGGCGCACGTCAAGACGGAGAGCGACTGCGCCGACGTGCCGGCCGAGCGGCTGACCCGTGAGCAGATGCAGGAGCTCGCCACCCGCTACAACGGCGGTCCCTACTACCGGGTCGAGATGGCGCAGGCGTACGGCCGTGAGTTCGCCAAGAATCTGGACGCCGCCCGCGAGGCCCTGGGGTAGCTCCGCTGTCAGTGCGCCAGGGCCGTGGTTTCCGCCCGGGCCGCCGCCAGTGACTCCGTCGCCAGCGGGCGGAACTCGGCCAGCGCCGGGAGGGCCGGTGCCACGGTCAGTTCGGCCGTGACGAAGCGCAGGTTCTCGTCCCGTACGCCGAGGCCCGCGAAGTACTTCCGCAGGTACGGCGTCTGGAAGTCCCAGCCCTCGCGCGGTGTGCCGGGGCCGTAAGCGCCGCCCCGCGCGCCCAGCACCACCACCTTCGTGCCGCGCAGCGCGCTCCCGCCGGTGGCCGGGTCGGTGAAGGCGCCGGGGAAGGTGATCCGGTCGATCCACGCCTTCAGCGACGCGGACACCGCGTAGTTGTACATCGGGGCGCCGATCACCACCGTGTCCGCCGTCAGCAGCTCCGTGATCAGCGGGTGGGTCAGCTCCCAGGTCTCCTTCTCGGCCGGGGTCCCGAGCAGTGCGTCCACCTCCTGCGGCGGGACGAGGCCTTCGCGCTCCAGCCGCCGCCCGAGCACGCAGTACGCGGTGTCGAGCGGCGGTACGGGGTCGGCCGCCAGGTCGCGGTAGCGGTAGCCGGCCGCCGGGCCGTGCGCGGCCCGCCAGGTGTCGGCGAACCGGGCGGTCAGCTGCCGGCTGACCGACTCGCCGGAGCGGTTGGCGCTGGAATCCAGGTGCAGCAAGGATGGCAAGGACGGCATCGGGGGATCTCCTGTCACTTCGGTTGTCTCGCGTTCGTCAGGGGGAGTGACGGAGCAGGACGAACAAAGGTGACCGATGGACGAGCGCGACGAACTGGCGGAACTCTTCGAGGCGGAGCGCGGCAAGCTGCGCGCCGTCGCCTACCGGATGCTCGGCTCCGTGACCGAGGCCGACGACGCCGTGCAGGAGACGTGGCTGCGGCTGGGCCGGGTCGACGCCGGCGAGCTGGACAACCTGCCCGGCTGGCTGCGCACGGTGGTCACCCGGATCTGCCTCGACGTCCTGCGCTCCCGCAGGGCCCGCCCCGAGTACGTGACCGGGCAGCCGCTCGACGAGGTCCCCGACCCGGCCCCGGCGGGCCGGCCGGAGGACGAGGCGCTGCTGGCCGACTCGGTGAGCCGTGCGCTGCTCGTGGTGCTCGGCACCCTCGCGCCGGCCGAGCGGGTCGCTTTCGTGCTGCACGACATGTTCGCCGTGCCGTTCGACCAGATCGCCCCCATCGTGGAACGCACCCCGGTCGCCACGAAGAAGCTTGCCAGCCGGGCCCGGCACAAGGTCCGGGGCGTCCCCGCCGCCCCGCCCGCCGAGCTGGCCCGGCACCGCCAGGTCATCTCGGCGTTCCTGACGGCGGCTCGCGCCGGTGACCTCCCCGCCGTCCTCGCCGTGCTCGCCCCCGACGTGGTGCGCACCGCCGACCTCGTCGCCGTACCGCCGGGCGGATCGCCGGTGGCGCGCGGCGCACGTGAGGTCGCCGAGGGGACGGTCGTCCTCGCTGACCGGTCGAAGCTCGCCGAACTGGCCCTGGTCGACGGCGCGGTAGGAGCCGTCGTGGCGCCCGGCGGCCGGCTGCTGTTCGCGCTCACCTTCACGGTCGAGGGGGACAGGATCGCCGCGTACGACGTGATCGCGGACCCCGCGCGACTGCGCGAACTCGACCTCGCCGTCCTCGGCTGACCGGCCGCCCGCTACTCTCTGCGGACCTGTTGATCCGAAGAGGGGTTCGAGCCGTGGATGTCGCCGCCGGTGTGCTGGTGGGTCTGGTCGCCGTGCTCCATCTCTACATCATGATCATGGAGATGTTCCTCTGGGAGCGCGGTCCGGGCCGCGGCCTCTCCGGCTTCGACGCCGAGATGGCGCGGGCGACCGCGCCGCTCGCCGCCAACCAGGGTCTCTACAACGGCTTCCTGGCGGCGGGACTCGTCTGGGGCCTCGTCGCCGACGACCCGACCGGGTACCGCGTGCGGGTCTTCTTCCTCTGCTGCGTGGTCGTCGCCGGGGTGTACGGGGGGCTCACGGCGAACCGGCGGATCCTGCTCGCGCAGGCGCTGCCCGGTGCCGTGGCGCTCGCCGCCGTCCTCGTCGCGGGCTGAGCCGGCGTCGCGGGCCGAGCCCGCCCGCCCCGAGGGGCACGGGGGAAACGCCTCGGAGGAGGGCCGGGGAAACGCCTCGAAGGGGCACGAGGATTCGTATCTGCCCCCGTGGGGTACTCTTTCCGGCCGCGATTGGCCAGGGCCACGGCCCCTATGGCACACTGTTCCAGTTGCTCGGTTGAGCGCCAATGCTGCACGCCTCCCGCCGGGAGGACCGGAAGCGAGTCCCACAGTACTCGTCGTCCTAACTGCCTTCCGGGGCAGCAATGGGACGGACGTACGGGAATCTTCCGGGAAGTGTCAGTGTGGTGCCGGCCAGGCACCCGGCGGGTGGTCTGCCCCCGGCTCGCGGCCTCGCGGTCCGCACCCCCTTGGTAGGGAAATCCTTCGGGAGTTCTTGTTGGAGGGGATGCGACACGCCCGACCACGGGGGTCGGAGCAGACGCAGTAGGCCCACCGGGTACCAGAGCGTTACGAGAGACAGGATTACGAAGCAGCCATGGCGGGACAGAAGATCCGCATCCGGCTCAAGGCTTACGACCACGAGGTCATCGACTCTTCCGCGAAGAAGATCGTCGAGACCGTGACGCGCACTGGCGCGTCGGTCGCAGGCCCGGTGCCGCTGCCCACTGAGAAGAACGTGTACTGCGTCATCAAGTCGCCGCACAAGTACAAGGACTCGCGCGAGCACTTCGAGATGCGCACGCACAAGCGCCTGATCGACATTCTCGACCCGACGCCCAAGACCGTTGACTCGTTGATGCGCCTGGACCTTCCGGCCGGCGTCGACATCGAGATCAAGCTCTGAGAGGCGCGGAAGAGATGGCAAAGCAGATCAAGGGCGTCCTGGGCGAGAAGCTCGGCATGACCCAGGTCTGGGACGAGAACAACCGTGTCGTCCCGGTGACCGTGGTCAAGGCCGGACCCTGCGTCGTTACCCAGGTCCGTACGAATGACTCCGACGGCTACGAGTCGGTCCAGATCGCCTTCGGCGAGATCGACCCTCGCAAGGTGAACAAGCCCCTCAAGGGCCACTTCGCCAAGGCCGACGTGACCCCGCGCCGCCACCTGGTGGAGCTCCGCACCTCCGACGCGTCCGAGTACACGCTCGGCCAGGAGGTCACTGCCGAGGTGTTCGAGTCCGGCGTCAAGGTAGACGTCACGGGCAAGAGCAAGGGCAAGGGCTTCGCCGGTGTCATGAAGCGTCACAACTTCCACGGCCTCGGCGCCGGTCACGGCGTCCAGCGCAAGCACCGCTCGCCCGGTTCCATCGGTGGCTGCGCCACCCCTGGCCGTGTGTTCAAGGGCATGCGCATGGCCGGCCGGATGGGCAACGAGCGCGTGACCACACAGAACCTGACCGTTCACGCCGTTGACGCGGAGAAGGGCCTGCTCCTGATCAAGGGAGCGGTTCCTGGTCCGAACGGCGGCCTCGTCCTGGTCCGTACCGCTGCCAAGGGGGCCGGTAACTGATGAGCACCGTTGACATCCTCTCGCCGGCGGGCGACAAGGCCGGGACCGTCGAACTCCCCGCGGAGATCTTCGACGCCAAGGTCAGCATTCCGCTGATCCACCAGGTCGTCGTCGCTCAGCTGGCCGCTGCCCGTCAGGGCACGCACAAGACCAAGACGCGTGGCGAAGTCCGCGGCGGTGGCAAGAAGCCGTACCGCCAGAAGGGCACAGGCCGCGCCCGTCAGGGTTCGACCCGCGCCCCGCAGTTCGCGGGCGGTGGCGTCGTCCACGGTCCCGTGCCGCGTGACTACTCGCAGCGCACCCCGAAGAAGATGAAGGTCGCCGCACTGCGCGGTGCCCTCACCGACCGGGCCCGTCACTCCCGTATCCACGTCGTCTCCGACGTGGTCGAGGGTGCGGCGTCCACCAAGGCTGCCAAGTCCCTGCTGGGCAAGGTCAGCGAGCGCAAGAACGTGCTCCTGGTCGCCGAGCGGGCCGACGAGGCCGCGTGGCTGTCCGCTCGCAACCTGCCCCAGGTGCACATCCTGGCGCCGGGCCAGCTGAACACGTACGACGTGCTCGTCTCCGACGACGTGGTCTTCACCAAGGCCGCATTCGAGTCTTTCGTGTCCGGCGCGCCGGCTTCACAGGCTGCTGAGACCGAAGGGAGCGAAGCCTGATGGCTACGCGTCACCCGAGCATCGCCTCCAAGGCGGCCAAGGCCGCCAAGGCTTCCCGTCAGGCCAAGGCCCGTCGTGAACCCGGCCCCACCGTTGAGACCCCGCTGAGCAAGACCCTCTCGGACCCGCGCGACATTCTCGTCAAGCCGGTCGTCTCCGAGAAGAGCTACGCACTGCTCGACGACAACAAGTACACGTTCGTCGTCGACCCGCGTGCCAACAAGACCCAGATCAAGCAGGCCGTCCAGGCGGTCTTCTCGGTCAAGGTCACCGGGGTCAACACGATCAACCGCCAGGGCAAGCGCAAGCGCACCCGCAACGGTTTCGGCAAGCGTGCTGACACCAAGCGCGCCATCGTGACCCTCGCTGAGGGCGACCGAATCGACATCTTCGGCGGCCCGACCTCCTGACGGAGGTCGAGTCGTTCAGAAGTCCGAGATCTTCCGAGGACTGAGAAATGGGTATCCGCAAGTACAAGCCGACGACGCCGGGCCGTCGTGGCTCCAGCGTCGCCGACTTTGTCGAGGTAACGCGGTCCACGCCGGAGAAGTCGCTGGTCCGCCCTCTGCACAGCAAGGGCGGCCGTAACAACGCCGGTCGTGTGACCATGCGCCACCAAGGTGGCGGCCACAAGCGCGCCTACCGCGTGATCGACTTCCGTCGTCACGACAAGGACGGCGTGCCGGCCAAGGTCGCGCACATCGAGTACGACCCGAACCGCACCGCGCGGATCGCGCTGCTGCACTACGCGGACGGCGAGAAGCGCTACATCATCGCCCCGGCCAAGCTGAGCCAGGGCGACCGGGTTGAGAACGGCGCAGGCGCCGACATCAAGCCGGGCAACAACCTTCCCCTGCGCAACATCCCGGTGGGTACGACGATCCACGCCATCGAGATGCGTCCCGGCGGCGGCGCGAAGATCTCCCGTTCCGCGGGTGCTTCGGTCCAGCTGCTGGCGAAGGAGGGCTCCATGGCCACCCTTCGTATGCCGTCCGGTGAAGTTCGCATGGTCGACGTCCGCTGCCGCGCCACGATCGGTGAGGTCGGCAACGCCGAGCAGTCGAACATCAACTGGGGCAAGGCCGGCCGTATGCGCTGGAAGGGCGTCCGCCCGTCCGTCCGCGGTGTCGCCATGAACCCGGTCGACCACCCGCACGGTGGTGGTGAGGGCAAGACCTCCGGTGGTCGCCACCCGGTCTCCCCGTGGGGTCAGAAGGAAGGTCGTACTCGCTCTCCCAAGAAGGCGAGCAGCAAGTACATCGTCCGCCGCCGCAAGACGAACAAGAAGCGCTAGGAGCGGGTTTAGATGCCGCGCAGTCTCAAGAAGGGGCCCTTCGTCGACGACCACCTGATCAAGAAGGTGGCTGTCCAGAACGAAGCGGGCTCCAAGAACGTCATCAAGACCTGGTCCCGTCGCTCGATGATCGTCCCGGACATGCTGGGCCACACGATCGCGGTGCACAACGGCAAGATCCATGTCCCGGTGTTCATCACCGAGTCGATGGTCGGCCACAAGCTCGGTGAGTTCTCGCCGACTCGCACCTTCCGCGGCCACGTCAAGGACGACCGGAAGTCGAAGCGCCGCTAACGCGGGGTGGAACCGACTATGACTCACACCGAAGGGACAACCATGGAAGCCAGGGCCCAGGCGCGGTACATCCGCGTCACGCCCATGAAGGCCCGCCGCGTGGTGGACCTCATCCGTGGCATGGACGCCACGGAGGCTCAGGCGGTCCTGCGTTTCGCCCCGCAGGCCGCGAGCGTGCCGGTAGGCAAGGTGCTTGACAGCGCCATTGCCAACGCCGCGCACAACTACGACCACTCCGACGCCAACACGCTGGTCATCAGCGAGGCGTACGTGGACGAGGGTCCGACCCTCAAGCGGTTCCGGCCGCGCGCCCAGGGGCGTGCCTACCGGATCCGTAAGCGGACCAGCCACATCACCGTGGTCCTCAGCAGCAAGGAAGGAACCCGGTAATGGGCCAGAAGGTTAACCCGCATGGGTTCCGGCTCGGCATCACCACGGACTTCAAGTCCCGCTGGTACGCCGACAAGCTGTACAAGGACTACGTCAAAGAGGACGTCGCCATTCGTCGCATGATGACGAAGGGCATGGAGCGGGCCGGCATCTCGAAGGTCGAGATCGAGCGCACCCGCGACCGCGTCCGCGTCGACATCCACACCGCGCGTCCGGGCATCGTCATCGGTCGCCGCGGCGCCGAGGCCGACCGTATCCGCGGCGAGCTGGAGAAGCTGACCGGCAAGCAGGTCCAGCTGAACATCCTCGAGGTCAAGAACCCCGAGGTGGACGCTCAGCTGGTGGCCCAGGCCGTCGCCGAGCAGCTCTCCTCGCGTGTCTCCTTCCGTCGCGCCATGCGTAAGAGCATGCAGTCGACGATGAAGGCCGGCGCCAAGGGCATCAAGATCCAGTGCGGTGGCCGCCTCGGCGGCGCCGAGATGTCCCGCTCGGAGTTCTACCGCGAGGGCCGTGTGCCCCTGCACACGCTCCGCGCGAACGTGGACTACGGCTTCTTCGAGGCCAAGACGACCTTCGGCCGTATCGGCGTGAAGGTCTGGATCTACAAGGGCGACGTCAAGAACATCGCCGAGGTGCGCGCCGAGAACGCCGCGGCGCGCGCGGGCAACCGTCCGGCACGTGGCGGCGGCAACGACCGTCCCGCAGGCCGCGGTGGCCGTGGTGGCGAGCGTGGCGGCCGCGGTGG
>NZ_JTIY01000001.1:1505392-1525559 GCF_000818175.1 Streptomyces sp. AcH 505 | reverse complement strand
GGCCGCGGTGGCCGCAAGCCGCAGGGCGCTCCCGCGACCGAGGCCCCCAAGGCCGAGGCCGCCGCAGCTCCCGCCGCGGAGGCGACGCCCACTTCTACCGGCGGATCGGAGGCCTGACCGACATGCTGATCCCCCGTAGGGTCAAGCACCGTAAGCAGCACCACCCCAGCCGCAGTGGCAAGTCCAAGGGTGGTACGGCGGTTTCGTTCGGCGAGTACGGCATCCAGGCGCTGACCCCGGCGTACGTGACGAACCGTCAGATCGAGGCCGCGCGTATCGCGATGACCCGCCACATCAAGCGTGGCGGCAAGGTCTGGATCAACATCTACCCGGACCGTCCCATCACGAAGAAGCCCGCCGAGACCCGCATGGGTTCCGGTAAGGGTTCGCCCGAGTGGTGGATCGCGAACGTCAAGCCCGGTCGGGTGATGTTCGAACTGTCCTACCCGAACGAGAAGATTGCGCGTGAGGCGCTTACCCGCGCTGCTCACAAGCTTCCGATGAAGTGCCGGATTGTTCGGCGCGAGGCAGGTGAGTCGTGATGGCGGCCGGTACCCAGGCATCCGAGCTGCGCGAGCTGGGCAGCGAGGAGCTTGTTGGCAAGCTCCGCGAGGCCAAGGAAGAGCTGTTCAACCTCCGCTTCCAGGCGGCGACGGGACAGCTCGAGAACCATGGTCGGCTGAAGGCCGTCCGTAAGGACATCGCGCGGATCTACACCCTGATGCGTGAGCGCGAGCTGGGCATCGAGACGGTGGAGAGCGCCTGATGACTGAGAGCAACGTGACCGACAACAACACGGCCGCACGCGGCGACCGCAAGACCCGTGAGGGCCTTGTCGTCAGCGACAAGATGGACAAGACCGTCGTCGTCGCTGTCGAGGACCGCGTGAAGCACGCCCTGTACGGCAAGGTCATCCGCCGTACGAACAAGCTCAAGGCGCACGACGAGCAGAACGCCGCCGGCATCGGCGACCGCGTCCTCCTGATGGAGACCCGGCCGCTGTCCGCCACGAAGCGCTGGCGCATCGTCGAGATCCTCGAGAAGGCCAAGTAGTTCCAAGGCAGTAATCCCTCCGGGGGCATTCCCCCGGAGCAGTTCCGCCAGGCTCGGCGAGGTCCGTGAGTCACTCACGGACCTCGCCGGGAACCGGCAGACGATCAGGAGATAGACGTGATCCAGCAGGAGTCGCGACTGCGTGTCGCCGACAACACTGGTGCCAAGGAGATCCTTTGCATCCGTGTTCTCGGTGGCTCGGGTCGCCGCTACGCGGGCGTCGGTGACGTCATCGTCGCCACCGTCAAGGACGCGATCCCCGGTGGCAACGTGAAGAAGGGTGACGTCGTCAAGGCGGTCATCGTTCGCACCGTGAAGGAGCGCCGTCGTCCGGACGGTTCGTACATCCGCTTCGACGAGAACGCCGCCGTCATTCTGAAGAACGACGGCGACCCTCGCGGCACCCGTATCTTCGGCCCGGTCGGCCGTGAGCTGCGCGAGAAGAAGTTCATGAAGATCATCTCGCTCGCGCCGGAGGTGCTGTAAGCATGAAGATCAAGAAGGGCGACCTGGTTCAGGTCATCACCGGTAAGGACAAGGGCAAGCAGGGCAAGGTCATCGTGGCCTACCCCGAGCGTGACCGTGTTCTGGTCGAGGGTGTCAACCGGGTCAAGAAGCACACCAAGGCCGGTCAGACGGCCCGCGGTTCGCAGACCGGCGGCATTGTCACCACCGAGGCCCCCATCCACATCAGCAACGTTCAGCTGGTCGTGGAGAAGGACGGCAAGAAGGTCGTCACGCGCGTCGGCTACCGCTTTGACGACGAGGGCAACAAGATCCGCGTTGCCAAGCGGACCGGTGAGGACATCTGATGACGACCACCACCACTTCGCCGCGTCTGAAGACGCGCTACCGCGAAGAGATCGCCGGCAAGCTGCGTGACCAGTTCAAGTACGAGAACGTCATGCAGGTCCCCGGTCTTGTGAAGATCGTGGTCAACATGGGTGTGGGCGACGCCGCCCGCGACTCCAAGCTGATCGAGGGCGCCATCCGCGACCTCACCACGATCACCGGTCAGAAGCCGGCCGTCACCAAGGCCCGGAAGTCCATCGCGCAGTTCAAGCTGCGCGAGGGTCAGCCGATCGGTTGCCACGTCACACTCCGTGGCGACCGCATGTGGGAGTTCCTGGACCGTACGCTGTCGCTCGCGCTGCCGCGTATCCGTGACTTCCGCGGTCTGTCGCCGAAGCAGTTCGACGGCCGTGGCAACTACACCTTCGGTCTCACGGAGCAGGTCATGTTCCACGAGATCGACCAGGACAAGATCGACCGGGTCCGGGGCATGGACATCACCGTGGTCACCACGGCGACCAACGACGACGAGGGTCGTGCCCTCCTTCGTCACCTCGGCTTCCCGTTCAAGGAGAACTGACCGTGGCGAAGAAGGCTCTGATCGCTAAGGCCGCCCGTAAGCCGAAGTTCGGCGTGCGCGGTTACACCCGCTGCCAGCGCTGCGGCCGGCCCCACTCCGTCTACCGCAAGTTCGGCCTCTGCCGTGTGTGCCTTCGTGAGATGGCCCACCGCGGCGAGCTGCCGGGCGTGACCAAGAGCTCCTGGTAATCCCTTTTCTGGGATTTCCCGAAGCTCTCGGTAAGTAATTGGTTGGCGGGAGCCCACCCCCAAATGCCGTAGGCTAGTGGGGTTGGGCGCCCGCCGTCCCAAACGACTTACTACGCCGTAGGTCCCCGCACCGCACCCGTCCCGGCTCTGATCGGGGAGAGGGATGGCGCATACAGGAAACCCCGGCGAGAGAGGCCGAAGGCCAATACATGACCATGACTGATCCCATCGCAGACATGCTCACGCGTCTGCGTAACGCGAACTCGGCATACCACGACGACGTCGTGATGCCGCACAGCAAGATCAAGTCGCACATCGCGGAGATCCTCCAGCAGGAGGGCTTCATCACCGGCTGGAAGGTCGAGGACGCCGAAGTCGGCAAGAACCTCGTCCTGGAGCTGAAGTTCGGCCCGAACCGTGAACGTTCGATCGCCGGCATCAAGCGCATCTCCAAGCCGGGTCTGCGTGTGTACGCGAAGTCCACGAGTCTGCCGAAGGTTCTCGGCGGCCTGGGCGTGGCGATCATCTCCACGTCCCACGGTCTCCTGACCGGCCAGCAGGCCAGCAAGAAGGGCGTAGGTGGGGAAGTCCTCGCCTACGTCTGGTAGTCGGGAACGGAGGAGGAAAAGCTCATGTCGCGAATCGGCAAGCTCCCCATCCAGGTTCCCGCCGGTGTGGACGTCACCATCGATGGCCGTACGGTCGCTGTGAAGGGCCCCAAGGGTTCCCTCACGCACACTGTTGCGGCACCGATCGAGGTCACCAAGGGCGATGACGGCATCATCTCGGTGCTGCGCCCCAACGACGAGCGTCAGAACAAGGCCCTCCACGGCCTGTCTCGCACGCTGGTGGCGAACATGATCACCGGCGTGACCACGGGATACGTCAAGGCGCTCGAAATCAGTGGCGTTGGTTACCGTGTCCAGGCGAAGGGCTCCAACTTGGAGTTCGCGCTTGGCTACAGCCACCCGATCCTCATCGAGGCCCCTGAGGGCATCACCTTCAAGGTCGAGAACCCGACGAAGTTCTCCGTCGAGGGCATCGACAAGCAGAAGGTCGGCGAGGTCGCCGCCAAAATCCGCAAGCTGCGGAAGCCTGACCCGTACAAGGCCAAGGGTGTCAGGTACGCGGGCGAGGTCATCCGCCGCAAGGTCGGAAAGGCTGGTAAGTAAGCCATGGCATACGGTGTGAAGATCGCCAAGGGCAAGGCCTACAAGGCCGCTGCCATCAAGCGCCGTCACATTCGCGTCCGCAAGAGGGTGTCGGGCACGCAGGAGCGCCCCCGCCTCGTCGTGACGCGTTCCAACCGCCACATGGTGGCTCAGGTCGTGGACGACATCGCGGGCCACACGCTCGCTTCGGCGTCGACACTGGACACTTCGATCCGCGGCACCGAGGGCGACAAGAGCGCCCAGGCGAAGCAGGTCGGGGCCCTGGTCGCCGAGCGCGCCAAGGCCGCCGGTATCGAGGCTGTCGTCTTCGACCGTGGTGGCAACCAGTACGCCGGGCGGATTGCCGCTCTGGCTGACGCCGCCCGCGAAGCCGGGCTGAAGTTCTGAGCCCCGGTTCCTACGCAAAGCGGACGTAACAGAGAGAGGTAAACAAATGCCTGGACCCCAGCGCCGCGGAAGCGGTGCCGGTGGCGGCGAGCGGCGGGACCGGAAGGGCCGTGACGGCGGCGCGTCTGCCGCCGAGAAGACCGCGTACGTTGAGCGCGTCGTCGCGATCAACCGCGTCGCCAAGGTTGTCAAGGGTGGTCGTCGCTTCAGCTTCACCGCGCTCGTCGTGGTGGGTGACGGTGACGGCACCGTGGGTGTCGGTTACGGCAAGGCCAAGGAGGTGCCGGCCGCCATCGCCAAGGGTGTTGAGGAGGCCAAGAAGCACTTCTTCAAGGTCCCCCGTATCCAGGGCACCATCCCGCACCCGATCCAGGGTGAGAAGGCCGCGGGCGTCGTCCTGCTGAAGCCTGCTTCCCCCGGTACCGGCGTTATCGCCGGTGGTCCGGTGCGTGCCGTGCTCGAGTGCGCCGGCGTCCACGACATCCTGTCGAAGTCGCTCGGTTCCTCGAACCCCATCAACATCGTGCACGCGACCGTGGCGGCCCTCCAGGGCCTGCAGCGTCCTGAGGAGATCGCGGCCCGCCGCGGTCTGCCCCTCGAGGACGTCGCCCCCGCGGCTCTGCTCCGTGCGCGTGCGGGAGCGGGTGCGTAATGGCTCGCCTCAAGATCACGCAGACGAAGTCGTACATCGGCAGCAAGCAGAACCACCGCGACACCCTGCGTTCGCTCGGGCTCAAGCGCCTGAACGACGTGGTTGTCAAGGAGGACCGTCCCGAGTTCCGCGGCATGGCGAACACCGTGCGGCACCTCGTCACGGTCGAGGAGGTCGACTGACATGGCGGAGAACAACCCGCTGAAGGTCCACAACCTCCGGCCTGCCCCGGGCGCCAAGACCGCCAAGACCCGTGTGGGTCGTGGTGAGGCGTCCAAGGGTAAGACCGCAGGTCGTGGCACCAAGGGCACCAAGGCCCGTTACCAGGTTCCGGCGCGCTTCGAGGGTGGGCAGATGCCCCTCCACATGCGTCTGCCGAAGCTCAAGGGCTTCAAGAACCCGTTCCGTACCGAGTATCAGGTCGTCAACCTGGACAAGCTCGGCGCTCTCTACCCCGAGGGCGGCGAGGTCACGGTGGCCGATCTGATCACCAAGGGCGCGGTTCGCAAGAACAGCCTCGTCAAGGTCCTGGGCCAGGGCGAGATCTCCGTGGCGCTGCAGGTTTCGGTTGACGCCGTCTCCGGCTCCGCCAAGGAGAAGATTGCCGCCGCCGGCGGCACCGTCACCGAGCTCGTCTGAGACATTTCGGACACGTCGGTGGATTGATTCAACCAGCCGGGGATGCCTCTACTAAGGGGGCATCCCCGGTTGGTCGTTGGTTGGCCGTTCCACCTGAAGCACTGCCGCCGGTATGGTGGCGTTGCATTGCTGCTGCATTACACCGAGGGTTCTCTCTCGGACCGTATCCGTCGATCCTCAATACCGTCACCTCTGACGCAGTAGCGCGGGGGTCGCAGGAGGCACCGTGCTCACCGCGTTCGCCCGGGCGTTCAGGACGCCCGACCTGCGCAAGAAGCTGCTCTTCACACTCGGCATGATCGTGCTGTACCGGCTCGGGGCGCACATCCCCGTCCCCGGTGTCAGCTACACGAACGTCCAGACGTGTGTCGACGCGGCCCAGAAGGGCAACAACAGCCTGTTCGGTCTGGTGAACATGTTCAGCGGCGGGGCACTGCTGCAGATCACGATCTTCGCGCTCGGCATCATGCCGTACATCACAGCGAGCATCATTCTGCAGCTGCTGACCGTGGTCATCCCCAGGCTGGAAGCCCTCAAGAAGGAGGGCTCCTCAGGTCAGACGAAGATCACGCAGTACACGCGTTATCTGACCGTGGCCCTCGCCATCCTGCAGGGCACCGGCCTCGTCGCCACCGCCCGCAGCGGAGCGCTCTTCAGCGGCTGCCCGGTCGCTTCGGAGATCGTCCCCGACCAGTCGATCTTCACCACCGTCGTGATGGTGGTCACCATGACCGCCGGTACCTGCGCCGTCATGTGGCTCGGTGAGCTCATCACCGACAAGGGCATCGGCAACGGCATGTCGATCCTCATGTTCATCTCGATCGCCGCCGGCTTCCCCGGTTCGCTCTGGGCCATCAAGCAGAGCGGTCACCTGGCCAAGGGCTGGATCGAGTTCGGGACGGTCATCCTCATCGGCTTCGTGATGGTCGGGCTCGTGGTCTTCGTCGAACAGGCGCAGCGCCGCATCCCCGTGCAGTACGCGAAGCGCATGATCGGCCGCAGGTCGTACGGCGGTACGTCGACCTACATCCCGCTCAAGGTCAACCAGGCGGGTGTGATCCCCGTCATCTTCGCCTCGTCGCTGCTCTACATCCCGGCGCTGGTCGCGCAGTTCTCCAACTCGCAGTCGGGCTGGAAGACCTGGATCGAGGGCCACTTCGTCAAGGGCGACCACCCGTACTACATCGTCACGTACTTCCTGTTGATCGTGTTCTTCGCCTTCTTCTACGTGGCGATCTCGTTCAACCCTGAAGAAGTCGCTGACAACATGAAGAAGTATGGTGGCTTCATCCCGGGTATCCGGGCGGGCCGGCCCACCGCCGAGTACCTGAGCTACGTGCTCAACAGGATCACTTGGCCAGGCTCGCTGTACCTGGGACTGATCGCTCTTGTGCCGACACTGGCGTTGGCAGGCTACGGCGGTGCGAACCAGAACTTCCCGTTCGGCGGGACGAGCATCCTGATCATCGTGGGTGTGGGTCTGGAGACCGTGAAGCAGATCGAGAGCCAGCTTCAGCAGCGCAATTACGAAGGGTTCCTCCGCTGATGCGAATCGTCCTCGTCGGACCGCCCGGTGCCGGCAAGGGAACGCAGGCCGCGTACCTTGCCAAGAACCTCTCGATCCCGCACATTTCCACGGGCGACCTCTTCCGTGCCAACATCAGTCAGGGCACGGACCTGGGCAAACAGGCGAAATCGTTCATGGACGAGGGCAAGCTGGTCCCCGACGAGGTCACGATCGCCATGGCGCAGGACCGGATGAAGCAGCCGGACGCCGTCAACGGCTTCCTGCTGGACGGCTTCCCGCGCAACGTGTCGCAGGCGAAGGCACTGGACGCGGCGCTCGCCGCCGACGGTGTGAAGCTCGACGCGGTGCTCGACCTGGAGGTCCCCGAGGACGAGGTCGTGAAGCGGATCGCCGGCCGGCGGGTCTGCCGTAACGACAGCTCGCACGTCTTCCACGTCACCTACAGCCCCCCGAAGCGCGAGGGCGTGTGTGACGAGTGCGGCGGCGAGCTGTACCAGCGGGACGACGACTCCGAGGAGACCGTCCGGACCCGTCTTGAGGTCTACCACACGCAGACCGAGCCGATCATCGACCACTACAGGTCCCAGGGCCTCGTGATCACGATCTCCGCGCTCGGCAAGGTCACCGAGGTGACCGACCGCGCGATGGAGGCGCTCCGGCGCGACGACGAGGCCGCGTAGCGCCTCCGGCGAGTGTGTGCGGTGTGCAGTTCAGAGTGACGTTACGGCCGCGGTGTCCCCGGACGCCGCGGCCGTACTGTTGAGTACGGATCGTTGAGTCACGGATCGTCCGAGTCAGGTGGAAGGCGCACAACCATGGTGCAGATCAAGACCCCCGAGCAGATCGCGAAGATGCGCGAGGCGGGGCTGGTCGTCGCCGCTGTGCACGCGGCCACGGCCGAGGCCGCGGTTCCGGGTGCCACCACGAAGGACCTCGACCTGGTCGCCCGCAAGGTGCTCGCCGATCATGACGCGAAGCCGAACTTCCTCGGGTACGGCGGCTTCCCCGCGACGATCTGCACGTCCGTGAACGAGGTCGTGGTGCACGGCATCCCGGACGACAAGACCGTCCTCAAGGACGGTGACATCATCTCCATCGACGCCGGCGCGATCGTGGACGGCTGGCACGGCGACGCCGCCTTCACCGCGTTCGTCGGCGAGGGCCACGCGCCCGAGCTGGTCGAGCTGTCCCGGGTGACCGAGGAGTCGATGTGGGCGGGCATCGCCGCGATGCGCAACGGCGCCCGGCTGGTCGACGTGTCGCGCGCGATCGAGACGTACATCCGCCGCCAGCCGCGGCCCGGCGGCGGCAAGTACGGGATCGTCGAGGACTACGGCGGCCACGGCATCGGCACCGAGATGCACATGGACCCGCACCTGCTGAACTATGTCTCCCGCAAGCGCGGCAAGGGCCCCAAGCTGATCCCCGGCTTCTGCCTCGCGATCGAGCCGATGGTCTCGCTCGGCACCCCGCACACCGAGGTGCTGGCGGACGAGTGGACGGTCATCACGACCGACGGCACCTGGTCATCGCACTGGGAGCACTCGATCGCGCTGACCGAGGAGGGCCCGCTGGTGCTGACCGCCCCCGACGGCGGCAAGGCGAAGCTGGCCGAGCTGGGCGTGACCGCCGCGCCGGACCCGCTGGCCTGATGTGCGCGTTGCTTAAAAATCTCTGGTAGTGGGCACACTTCTCGGATTCGTCTTTTCGAGGGTGCTGTCGTAGACTGACGCGTCGGCTCTGGTGTATCCGTGTGTCCGCATGCAGCAACGCATGAGGATGCCGAGTGGCCGGAGTCGATCAAGGTAGCCGATTCGAAGGGCGAAGCGTGGCCAAGAAGCAAGGTGCCATCGAAATTGAGGGCACCGTGATCGAGTCCCTCCCGAATGCCATGTTCAGGGTGGAGCTCCAGAACGGTCACAAGGTCCTCGCGCACATCAGCGGCAAGATGCGGATGCACTACATCCGGATCCTTCCCGATGACCGGGTCGTGGTGGAGCTGTCTCCGTACGACCTGACGCGTGGCCGGATCGTCTACCGATACAAGTAGATCTTGCCGCCGCCCGTTCTTGGGCGTTGGCACTGACCCGGAGAACCTCAATCCCATGAAGGTCAAGCCGAGCGTCAAGAAGATCTGCGACAAGTGCAAGGTGATCCGCCGTCACGGTCGGGTCATGGTCATCTGCGACAACCTGCGCCACAAGCAGCGCCAGGGCTGACGCACGACCCCCTGCCTTACCGCAGTACTTCGCGCGACGCGAGCAATCGTAATCACGCAGTGTCCGACATAGAGCACACCTGGTGTGCGAATGCCGACACCTCCGGCGGAGGCCGGAGACCCGACCGCAGTCGCTGTGAAGCTCCTGCGGACACCGGGACCGACACTGCGGAAGACCTCCGAAATCATCAGGAGCCATGAATGGCACGCCTCGCAGGCGTTGACCTCCCGCGCGAAAAGCGCGTCGAGGTCGCCCTCACGTACGTCTTCGGTATCGGGCGCACCCGGTCCAAGGAGACGCTCGCCGCCACGGGAGTCAGCCCCGACGTCCGCGTCCGCGACCTTGCCGAGGAAGACCTCGTCAAGATCCGCGAGTACGTCGACGCCAACCTCAAGACCGAGGGTGACCTCCGTCGTGAGGTCGCCGCCGACATCCGCCGCAAGGTGGAGATCGGCTGCTACCAGGGTCTTCGGCACCGTCGTGGCCTGCCGGTGCACGGTCAGCGCACCAGCACGAACGCTCGTACCCGCAAGGGTCCGCGTCGCGCCATCGCCGGCAAGAAGAAGCCGGGCAAGAAGTAGTCCTCAGCCGGACGCTTATCAGCGGTCTTCGCTGTAGGACCGACCACCTCCACGCAGGAGTAAAGACATGCCTCCGAAGGGCCGTCAGGGCGCAGCCAAGAAGGTGCGCCGCAAGGAAAAGAAGAACGTCGCTCACGGGCACGCCCACATCAAGAGCACGTTCAACAACACCATCGTCTCGATCACCGACCCCTCGGGCAACGTGATCTCCTGGGCCTCCGCCGGCCACGTCGGCTTCAAGGGTTCGCGTAAGTCCACCCCCTTCGCCGCGCAGATGGCCGCCGAGTCGGCCGCCCGTCGCGCGCAGGAGCACGGCATGCGCAAGGTCGACGTCTTCGTCAAGGGCCCCGGCTCCGGCCGTGAGACCGCGATCCGCTCCCTCCAGGCCACCGGCCTTGAGGTGGGTTCGATCCAGGACGTCACCCCCACCCCGCACAACGGCTGCCGTCCGCCCAAGCGCCGCCGCGTCTGAGGCCCGGTTGTCTCGCACGCCTTGAGTGTCCGGGCGGTACGGCTCGTAAGGGCCGTGCCGCCCGTACCCTTGAGACTGTGCAGTGGGTTTTGGCTGCACGGTGAGTTTGAGCAGTACTGAAGGACGTCAAATAGCGGGCGTCCCCAAAAGAAGGAATCACGCATGCTTATCGCTCAGCGTCCGTCGCTGACCGAAGAGGTCGTCGACGAATACCGCTCCCGGTTCGTCATCGAGCCGCTGGAGCCGGGTTTCGGTTACACGCTCGGTAACTCCCTCCGCCGTACGCTCCTCTCCTCGATCCCCGGTGCCGCTGTCACCAGCATCCGGATCGACGGAGTCCTGCACGAGTTCACCACCGTGCCGGGCGTCAAGGAGGACGTGACCGACCTCATCCTCAACATCAAGCAGCTGGTCGTCTCCTCGGAGCACGACGAGCCGGTCGTGATGTACCTGCGCAAGCAGGGTCCCGGCCTGGTCACCGCCGCCGACATCGCGCCCCCGGCCGGTGTCGAGGTGCACAACCCGGACCTCGTCCTCGCCACGCTCAACGGCAAGGGCAAGCTGGAGATGGAGCTGACCGTCGAGCGCGGTCGCGGCTACGTCTCCGCCGTCCAGAACAAGCAGGTGGGCCAGGAGATCGGCCGGATCCCGGTCGACTCCATCTACTCGCCGGTGCTCAAGGTCACGTACAAGGTCGAGGCGACCCGTGTCGAGCAGCGCACCGACTTCGACAAGCTGATCGTCGACGTCGAGACCAAGCAGGCCATGCGGCCGCGCGACGCCATGGCGTCCGCCGGTAAGACGCTGGTCGAGCTGTTCGGTCTGGCGCGCGAGCTCAACATCGACGCCGAGGGCATCGACATGGGCCCGTCGCCGACGGACGCGGCGCTCGCCGCCGATCTCGCCCTGCCGATCGAGGAGCTTGAGCTCACCGTTCGGTCGTACAACTGCCTCAAGCGCGAGGGCATCCACTCCGTGGGTGAGCTCGTGGCGCGTTCCGAGGCCGACCTGCTCGACATCCGCAACTTCGGTGCGAAGTCGATCGACGAGGTCAAGGCGAAGCTGGCCGGCATGGGCCTGGCGCTCAAGGACAGCCCGCCCGGATTCGACCCGACCGCCGCCGCCGACGCCTTCGGCGCCGACGACGACGCGGACGCGGGTTTCGTGGAGACCGAGCAGTACTGAGCAGTCCCTCGAATTTCCCGGGGCGGCCGCTCCGGGGGAACTGACATCGGTACCTGATACGGCCGGTGCAGATATGAAGGAGTAACACCATGCCTCAGCCCGCCAAGGGTGCCCGTCTGGGCGGCAGCGGCGCGCACGAGAAGCTTCTCCTCGCGAACCTCGCGAAGTCGCTCTTCGAGCACGGCCGTATCACCACCACCGAGGCGAAGGCCCGCCGTGTGCGGCCCGTCGCCGAGCGTCTGATCACCAAGGCGAAGCGGGGCGACATCCACAACCGTCGCCAGGTGCTGCAGTCGATCACCGACAAGTCGGTCGTGCACACCCTCTTCACCGAGATCGCGCCGCGGTACGAGAACCGCCCCGGTGGCTACACCCGCATCACCAAGATCGGCAACCGTCGTGGCGACAACGCCCCGATGGCGGTCATCGAGCTGGTCGAGGCCCTGACCGTGGCGCAGGCTGCCACCGGTGAGGCCGAGGCGGCGACGAAGCGCGCGGTCAAGGAGGACGCCCTGAAGAAGGACGCCCCCGCCGAGACCGTCGAGGACGCGAAGCCGGTCGAGGACGCGAAGCCCGCGGAAGCGGCTGACGAGTCCAAGGACGCCTGACGTCCGAAGAACGGGCCCGCTCCCTTTGGGGGGCGGGCCCGTTCTTGTGTTTGAATGACGCAACCGTACGAGAGTTGCGGACTACGAGAGACAGATATTTCTGCCCGGTGACGGAGTCGGCGTGGGGTGTGTGTCCCCGCTCCACGCCAGAACTGGACGGTTCCAGGCGACGCCCCCGAATGGGCGGCGCCCCGCCGGGCAGCGAAGAGGATACGCCGTGTCGTCGGCGCCTTATCGTCAGCTGCTGCGCACTCCTGGTGCAGCGGCCTTCTTCCTGACCGCCACAGCGGGCCGCATCGGCATCGCGATGACCAGCCTCGGCATCGTCTGGCTGGTGCACGGCCGGACGGACTCCTATGCCACGGCCGGGTTGGTGAGCGGCGGGTTCGCCGTCGCCGAGGCCCTGGCCGGGCCCCAACTGGCGCGGCTCATCGACCACTTCGGCCAGACCCGGGTACTGCCGCCCGCCCTGCTCGCCCACGCGGGGGCCGTAACGGCGCTGCTGGCGCTGGTCGCCGGCGGCAGCCCGGCCTGGCTCATGACGGCCGGCGGGGCGTTGGCCGGCGCCACGATCCCGCAGCTGGGCGCGCTGTCATCCGCCCGCTGGGTGGCGCTGCTGGGCGAGAAGCGGCCGGCGGAGCTGCCCAGCGCCTTCGCGCTGGAGTCGCTGAGCAACGCACTCGGCTACCTGGCGGGGCCGACCCTGGTCAGCGCGCTCGGAGCGGCCGGGCATCCGGCGCTGGGCACCGTACTGGCGGCGGCCTTGGTGGTGGCCGGGGGAGGGGCGTTCGCCGCGCAGCGCGGTACGGCGCCGCCGCCTGTGCGGTCGGTGGCGTCCGGGTCGGCCGTGGGACCGGGCAGCTCGCTGCTGCGGCCCGCGTTCGCTGTGCTGGTGGGGCTCAACCTCGCCATCGGCGTGTACTTCGGCGCCGTACAGGTGTCCGTGACGTCCTTCGCGACCGAGCACCACGCGGCAGCCACGGCGGCACCGATCTTCGCGGTGTCGAGCGGCAGCGGGCTGCTGGCCGGGTGGCTGTACGGGCTACGGCGCTGGCGTACCCCGCCCCGTACGCAACTGGCCGTGGCCACGGCCGTGTTGGCGCTCGGCAGCCTGCTACTGCTCGCGGCGGGCTCGCCGTTGGCGCTGGGCTCCGTGGTCGTACTCACCGGCGCGGCTGTGCCGCCCGTCCTGGTGCTGCTGTCGGTCCTGGCCGAATCCGCCGTCCACCGGGCCGTTCTGACGCAGGGTTTCACCTGGCTCAACTCGGCCAGCGCGGCGGGGGCCGCGGGTGCGGCGGCGGTGTCCGGCCGGGCGGTGGACACCTTCGGCGCGCAGGGCGGCTTCGCGATCGGGGCTGCGGCGACCACGACGATGGCGGCGCTGGCCGTCGCCGCCCTGCGGGTCAGATCCCGGGACCGTAGCCGGGGTCCAGCTGCTTCCGGGGGGTCCACCACTCGGTGAGCCCCCACACGGCGAACGCGAGCGAGGCCAGCGCCACGAGCACGGCGACCCAGGGCCGTTGGCCCCAGCGGGTGGCCAACGCCCAGGTGCAGAGCGGGACCAGGGCGCCGCCGAGCACGATGAGCGGCAGGTCGATGAAGAGCACGCTCAGATCGCGCGCGTGCCCCTCGAACCCCCCGTCGACACTGACGGCGGCCTGCGGCGCCCAGACAACCGGCGCGACCGCCGCCCCCACCCCGGCAAGCAGACACCCGGCCCCACCGCCGCCCCGCTCCGGGCGCGCACCCGTGCTTCCCTCGTCCATGCCCGCAAGGGACGCGCGGGGGCGGGTACGCGGTTCCGGGGCGCTAGCTCGCGCTCCGTGCGCCCCCTGCCTGACCGGCTCCCATGTGGCTAACGTGGGGGTCCGACCAGCCCCTCCTCACGGAAGCACGCCATGGGCAAGCACGGCGGCAAACCTGACAACGCGGAAAGCGACGGGCACAAGCCTGACAGGCCGATCCCGCCTCCACCGCCCAAGAAGCCGTGAGCGTGACCGGTTCGGCCGGCTCCGGCGGTTCGGCCGCTCTGACCGCCCTGCTCAAGGCCGGCGGTCATCTCCCGGACGGCTGGGCTGCCGCATTTCTCGACGTCGACCGGGCCCGGTACATCCCCGACCGGATCTGGCTGCGCGACGACGACGGCTACCGGCCCGTCGACCGGACCCGCGCCTCCGACCGGTGGGAGGCCGCCGTCCACGGGGATGTGCCGGTCGTCGTGCGGGTCGACACCCCGGACGCTGACGTGGCCCGCGTACCGACGTCGTCGGCGTCGATGCCTCGGATGGTCGCCGGCATGCTGGCCGCGCTCGACGTCCGTGACGGGCAGCGGGTCCTGGAGGTGGGCACCGGCACGGGGTACAACGCGGCCCTGCTCTGCCACCGGCTCGGTGACAGCCAGGTGACCAGCATCGAGATCGACCCAGTGCTCGCCGAAGCCGCGCGTGCCCGGCTGGCAGCCGCCGGGTGGAAGCCGACGCTGGCCACCGGCGACGGCGCGGCCGGTCTGCCGGGCCGGGCTCCGTACGACCGGGTCGTCGTGACGTGCGCCTTGGCGGACGTCCCGTACCCGCTGGTCGAGCAGACCGCTCCCGGCGGGATCGTCGTGGCCCCGTGGGGCACGGGCCTCTACAACGGCGTCCTGGTGCGCCTGACCGTGGCGGACGGGGACGAGGGGCCAGTCGCTTCGGGCCCGGTGATCGGAGATTCCGCGTTCATGTGGATGCGGCGGGACGTGACCGCCGAGCCGCCGGCACGTCGGGACGTCATGGACTGCGTCCATGACCAGGAGCTGGCAGCCACCTCGCGCGGCCCGCTGGACCCCCGCTACGTGCTGGGCGTGGACGACGCCGCGTTCGCCGTCGGTGTCGCCTGCCCGACCGTGCGGTACTCGGTCGGGCACGGCCCGGACGGAGAGTTCACCCTCTGGCTGGCCGACACCGGCACCGACTCGTGGGCGTCCGTGGACTACGAGCCCGAGGCGAGCGAGTTCGAGATCCAGCAGTTCGGGCCCCGCCGGGTGTGGGACGAGATGACGGACGCGTACGAGGCGTGGCAGCACGCGGGAGCGCCCGCACGGACCCGCTACGGGCTCGATGTCGGCCCGGGCGGCCGGACGACGGTCTGGCTCGACGAGCCGGCCAACCCGGTCGCCGGAGCACGGCGGAGCTGACGCCCGGCGGCTGCGGACCGGGCCGCTGCGGCGGCCTGGGAGGATGGGTCGGTGAGCGAAGAGAACGAGGGCGCGGCGGCCGGGCATGTGCGGGTGCGGCTGGATCTGTCGTACGACGGCAAGGACTTCTCCGGCTGGGCGAAACAGACCACCCGGCGCACGGTGCAGGGCGAGATCGAGGACGCGCTGCGCACGGTGACGCGGTCGGCGCGTACGTACGAGCTGACCGTGGCCGGGCGTACGGACGCCGGCGTGCACGCGCGCGGGCAGGTGGCGCATGTGGACCTGCCGGACGAGGTGTGGGCCGAGCACGGCGACAAACTCGTCAGACGCCTCGCCGGGCGCCTGCCGCACGACGTACGGGTGTGGAGTGTCGCCGAGGCCCCGGCGGGCTTCAACGCCCGCTTCGCGGCCGTCTGGAGGCGGTACGCGTACCGCGTCACGGACAACCCCGGCGGAGTCGACCCGCTGCTGCGCGGCCATGTCCTCTGGCACGACTGGGCACTTGACGTCGACGCGATGAACGCCGCGTCGGCGGGCCTGGTCGGCGAGCACGACTTCGCCGCGTACTGCAAGCGCCGCGAGGGCGCGACGACGATCCGTACGCTCCAGCGGCTGGAGTGGGTGCGCGGCGACGACGGCATCATCACCGCGACCGTGCGGGCCGACGCCTTCTGCCACAACATGGTGCGCTCCCTGGTCGGCGCGCTGCTGTTCGTCGGCGACGGCCACCGCGGCGTCGACTGGCCCGCGAAGGTGCTCGCCGCGGGCGTCCGCGATTCGGCGGTCCACGTCGTACGCCCGCACGGCCTCACGCTGGAGGAAGTCGGCTACCCGGCCGACGAGTTGCTGCTGTCCCGCAGCCGCGAGGCCCGCAACAAGCGCACCCTGCCGGGGGTTTCGGGCGGCGGCGACGGGTGCTGCGGCTAGCCGCCAGGTGGTCGGCGCGCCGTAGCTGTCAAGCAGCACCGGCGGTCAGTTCACGGAGGTGCCGGGCGGTGCCGGCGGGGTCGACGATCTGGTGCAGATGCGCGCCGGGCAGATGGGCGACCCGCCAGCCGCGTTCGCGCGCGTCGGTGGCCACGGCGTCGTACGGGGGGCCGAACAGCAGGTAGGAACAGGGGTGGTCGTCCCAGCCGGCAGGGACGGGGACGCGCTGCTCGTAGTAGGACAGCGGCAGCCTGGGCTGTTCGGCGACGACCTTCCGCCGCATGGCCGGATCGGCGAACATCGGCGCGATGTCAGCCTCGTCCCACCAGTCGGTCCAGCGCGGCAGCGTCCCGTTCACCGCCATGGGACGGAGGAACTCCACCAGCTCGGGCGGGGCGACGGGGGTCGGTCCGGTGCGGGCCGGCAGCGCGGCGTCGACGAAGACCGAACCGGTCACCGGATGGGCGAGGACCGAGCGGATCGACGGCAGGAACAGACCCGCGTTGCTGTGCGCCACCAGGACGAGTGGCTGGTCCGTCGGGATCCCCCCGAGCCCGTCACGGACGGCGTCGGCGATCCGAGGCCAGAACGGTGGTTCACCGGCGCCCACGTGCAGCAGGGACGGCACCCGCACCTGGTGTCCCGCCGCGGTCAGTTCCTCGGCCACCGGGTGCCAGGTGGAAGGACCCACCGACGGACTGTGCACGAGAACGAAGACTGGCTGCATAGGGGCATCCTGCCGCCACGCGTCGGCGGTCGGGCACTGCCTCTGCTGATGGCGAAACCGTACGGGTTTCTGCCTCGGGTGCGGTGAGTACGGACCGCACGAGAGCCTTGGTCTCCGGTAGAACCTTGCTATGCCCAGCTTCGAGATCACACCGATAGGCACGGTCCGGAACAACCGGACGGACGTCCAGCACACGGACAACTGGGGCGCCGTCCGCAGCACGATCACCGTCGACGAGCGCTTCGGTGACGCCTGCCTCCAAGGCCTGGAGGGCTTCTCCCACGTGGAGGTCCTCTTCGTCTTCGACCAGTTCCCCGAAGACGACGACTACCGCGAACCCCGCCCCTACCGCGGCCGCTCCGACCTCCCGCCCGTCGGTGTCTTCGCCGGCCGGGGTCCCCGTAGACCGAACCGCATCGGAGTGACGTGCTGCGCCATCGAATCCGTCAACGGCCGCGAACTGACGGTGGTGGGCCTCGACGCGGTCTCGGGCACCCCGGTCATCGACCTGAAGCCGACGATGGCGGAGTTCCGCGCGGCACACACCGAGCAGCCGGAGTGGGTGACCCGCATGATGTCGGAGTACTTCCAGCCGTGACCGGCCTCGCCAACCGGCGTTGAGGCCGCCGTCCAGGCGAGCCTTACGCGTGCCTGGTGAAGGCGGCCCAGGTGGTGGGGGAGAGGGTGAGCGTGGGGCCGTCCGGGTTCTTGGAGTCACGGACGTGGATGGTGGTGGGGTGGGCGGCGACGCAGTTGCCGTCCCAGTGGTGAGCGACTTCGAGGCAGTTGCCGCCCTCGTCGTTGCTGTAGCTGGACTTGAACCATGTCAGTGCGACGCTCATTACTCTCCCAGCCGGTCCAGCAGGCTCTTCGTGTCTTCGGCGTTGAGAGCCTGCGTCCGCAGCATTGCATATTTGCGGGCGAGGATGCTGTTTTCTTTCGGGTCGGAGACGTGCTGGCTTCCCCGAGGGGTTTCGCAGTAACCGACGAGCTGATTCTCAGGTGTCTCCAACAGGACGTACGCGCCGCTCAGAGCCGCGTGGCTGCGTACGTTCAGTGGCAGGACCTGAATGGTGAGGCACGGGAGATCGGCACACTCGCGGAGGTGTGCAATCTGCTCCACGTAGTCCGCATCGGTGCTCAGACGCATCGACAGCACCGGCTCCCAGATGACAAAGCTGACTGTCGGAGGCTCCTTGCGCTGAAAGATGACTTGCCGGTCCATACGGATCGTTGTCTGCGCGGCCAACTCGTCCTCATCGAATGCTGGGACGCGATTGCTGAGCACAGAACGTGCATAGTTCTCGGTTTGGAGCAGGCCGGGCAGTACTTGGTTCTCGTACGAGGACAGCGTGATCGCCTCGCTCTCCATCTCCACGTATTCGGCTGCCCACTCCGGAATCATGTCTACGTCCGGCAGGTGCTCCAGAGCTGCTGCCAGGGCTCCCTTCGTGCCTAGCAAGTCATCCAGCAGAGCCGCCTGATCAGTCTTCAGCAACCTTCTCCCCTGCTCGATTGAGGCCACTGTCTCCACGCTCATCAGCGCTGCATCGGCCAGCGACTCCTGGGTGTATCCGGCCAACCTGCGGAAGTGGGCGAGCTGGGCGCCCAGCATCTTCATCGCCGACCCGTTGCGGTTGCGGCGTTTCCTTGGCTGCATAAGGGCGAACTCCCCACGGACGTGCGTACATCCACCATGCGGAACCCGTACAAAAAATCTGTACGACCTCGCTCACTGCCAGAGACTAGTCACTCTCCGCGACCCTCGTACCGTGAACACACATACCGAATTCGCGTCCGTCAGAGAACGCTTCTACCGGCGGGAACGCCGATCCGTGCCCGCCGCGCGGCGGTTCGCCGCCGCTGCTCTTGAGGTGTGGGAGCTGACGTCGTACGCCGATCAAGTGTTGCTCTGTGTGAGCGAGTTGTGCACCAACGCGCTGGTGCACGGCGTACCGCCGGGGCGCGGTTTTCGGCTGTTTCTGCGGTGGGACGGGGACGTGCTCACCGTCGAGGTGCATGACAGCGGGGACGGTGCGCCGAAGGAGGGGCATCCCGACGGCGGCGACGAGACGGGGCGCGGGCTGATGCTTGTTTCCGCGCTCGCCGACGAGTGGGGGGTGGGGGAACGGAACCCCGGCAAGATCGTGTGGTGTTCGTGGGGCCGGCCGCGGCTATGAGATGGGGGCCGTCGCCGCCGCTGATGCCTGCATCTCGCCGCGCTGGACGATCTGCTGGAACGTGAACTGGGCGAGGTCGTCACTGATGGCGAAGACGTCTTTGTCGGCCTTCGTCACGTTCTTGCGGTTGGTGAAGCCGCTGACGGTGAAGTAGACGTACCGGCCGTAGGAGTTGGTCGTCTTCCTGCATACCGCGCCGGCCCGGCAGTAGGTCGGGACGCCCGCGCCGGAGAGGGAGGCGATGCCGTCCCTGGCCTCGGACTTCGCCTTGAGGGCCTGCGCTTCCTTGTTGAAGACCGCGACGCCGACCGTCACTGCCACGCCGCCCTTGTGGTACGTGGCGCGGATGACCTGGTCGCAGCTGTTGGAGGCGAGGATCGAGCCGAGGGCGCCCTGGGCCGCTGCCGCGCAGTTGGTGGTGCGGGCGGTGGCGGCCTTCAGGTAGACGTGGTTGCCGGGCATCGTCAACTTGGCGCCGGGGAAGAGGGTTTCGGCGCTGAGCGGGGCCTTGTCCTTGTCCGCGCTGTCGATGAAGTCCTTCGGGGTCGGCGGTGCCTGCGGGGCGACCGAGGAGAAGGACGGCTCGGGCTCGTCGCCGCCGCCCGGCAGGGCGGAGTCCGGGGGGAGGGTGGTGGCGGCCGTCTCCGAGGCGTTGGACGCGTGTGCGTCGCTGCCGTTGCTCGTGGACACAACGGCGGTCGCCACGATGGCGGCTATCGCGGCGGTCGCGAGCACACCGCCGCCCGCGAGCAGCCACCGCTTACGCCGGGCACGCGCGGCGGAGGCGTCAGCCAGCGCTGCCCAGTCCGGTGTGTTGCGGTCCTGCGACCCGTACGGTCTCTGTCCTGGTGCCCCAGGACCGCCCCACTGGGGTCCCCCTTGCCCAAAGCTCATAGCGCGCAGTTTAGACCCCAAGAGTGAAGGCCCAAGTCGCTGCTGTAGCCATCAAAATGGGGCTGATAGCGGGGCAGGTGCGGGTCAGTACCAAGCAGTAGAGAGGGCGGACCGGGAAGTCAGGCGAGCGGAGGGCCGCCCCTTTCTGTTGAGTGTCGCGGCTCCGGTCCGGGCGTCAAGGGCGCTCCTTCGTCGCGTCGCTTCGCGA
>NZ_JTIY01000001.1:1504238-1505109 GCF_000818175.1 Streptomyces sp. AcH 505 | reverse complement strand
TATCGGTTGCGACTCATGCCCCGCTGGTCACTGGGGGTGGGGGTGGGGCGGGATGGCTCCCTGGCGGGGGTCGTTGGGCTGGGGCAACGGGCCGGTGGGCGGGGCGGGTGTGACTGGCGTGACGGTAAGTGGCTCCTGAGACGGCGATGGGGAGTCTTGTGCGTGGGTGGTTGCGTTAGGTGCGCCATGGGACACATCAGGGCGGTGCGAGCCCCGGGCAGTGGGCGGCCGAGCAATGGGGCGGGTGTGACGAGGGTGTCCGGTGAGACGGTCGGCGGGCGCCTTATGCGTGGGTGGTTGCGTTAGGCGCGCCACGGGACACAGCAGGCCGGTGAGATGGCCCCAGGCGGAGTGTTTCGTGCGGGCCGTGGGCCCGGAGGCTGGACCCCCGGCCCGTCGGTGGGGCAGGTGTGGCGAGAGTGCCTGGTGCGGTGCCCGTAGGGAGCCTTTTGCGTGTGTGGTTGCATTCCGCGCACTGCGGGGCACAACAGGCCGGTGAAGGGGCCTGAGTAGTGGGGCAGTCGGTTTCGTGTGGGTGGTGGCGCGCCCCCACCTGTGGCAGACCCCTGCCGCAGCCCGCTTCCGCTCCGGGGCGGAAGGCCGCCGAGACCTCAACACCGGCCGTTACGACGAGGGCCCCACCGCCTTGGTGCGCGCCGCAGCGCGCGGAATGCAACTCTCCACGCATAAGGCGCCCGCCGAGACCAGACCCACAGGCCCGATGGGCCTCCGCCGCCCTGTGCCGCGCTTAACGCAACACGGGACGCAAAAGATGCCCGGCGACCGCCCACGAACCACCCTCCGTCACTCCAGTCACACCCGCCCCACCCACCGGCCCGTTGCCCCGGCCCAACGACCCCCGCCCACGCAA
>NZ_JTIY01000001.1:1490310-1502590 GCF_000818175.1 Streptomyces sp. AcH 505 | reverse complement strand
CGGCGTAGCCGACGCGACGAAGGAGCGCCCTTGACGCCCGGACCGGAGCCGCGACACTCAAAGATCAAGGGGCGGCCCTGCGGGCGCACCAAACTCCGGGCCCGCCCTGCCCCGGGCTCATGGCACTGACCCGCACACCGCCCCCCACCCCCCGACCGGAATTGGGTTGGGTCCTGGGGCCGACTCCCTTCACAATGCGGAGCATGGGACATCTAGAAGCGGCACACCTGGAGTACTACCTGCCCGACGGGCGGGTGCTGCTCGGGGACGCGTCGTTCCGGGTGGGGGAAGGCGCCGTCGTCGCGCTGGTCGGGGCGAACGGCGCGGGCAAGACCACCCTGCTGCGGCTGATCGCGGGGGACCTCCAGCCGCACGGCGGGACGGTCACTGTCAGCGGCGGGCTCGGGGTGATGTCGCAGTTCGTCGGTTCCGTACGGGACGAGCGCACCGTGCGTGACCTGCTCGTATCCGTCGCGCAGCCGCGCATCAGGGACGCGGCGCTCGCCGTGGACAAGGCCGAGCACGCGATCATGACCGTCGACGACGAGGCCGCGCAGATGCGGTACGCGCAGGCGCTGAGCGACTGGGCCGAGGTGCGCGGGTACGAGGCCGAGACGCTCTGGGACATGTGCACGAGCGCCGCGCTCGGCATGCCGTACGACAAGGCGCAGTGGCGGCTGCTGTCCACCCTGAGCGGGGGCGAGCAGAAGCGGCTCGTGCTGGAGGCGCTGCTGCGCGGGCCTGACGAGGTGCTGCTGCTCGACGAGCCGGACAACTATCTGGACGTGCCCGGCAAGCGGTGGCTGGAGGAGCGGCTGAAGGAGACCCGTAAGACGGTCCTCTTCGTCTCCCACGACCGGGAGCTGCTGGCCAGGGCCGCCGAGAAGATCGTCAGCGTCGAACCGAGCGCGGCGGGCTCCGACGTATGGGTGCACGGCGGCGGCTTCGCGACGTACCACGACGCCCGCAAGGAGCGCTTCGCGCGCTTCGAGGAGCTGAAGCGGCGCTGGGACGAGGAGCACGCGCGGCTGAAGGCGCTGGTGCACCGGCTGCGGCAGCAGGCGGCGATCAGCCCGGACATGGCGTCGCGCTACCACGCGATGCAGACCCGCTTCAAACGGTTCGAGGACGCCGGAGCCCCGCCGGAGCCGCCGCGCGAGCAGGACATCAAGATGCGGCTGCGTGGCGGGCGTACCGGCGTACGGGCCGTGACCTGCGAGAACCTTGAGCTGACCGGCCTGATGAAGCCGTTCTCGCTGGAGGTCTACTACGGCGAGCGGGTGGCCGTGCTCGGCTCGAACGGCTCGGGCAAGTCCCACTTCCTGCGCCTGCTCGCGGGCGGCGACGTGGCGCACACGGGCGAGTGGAAGCTCGGCGCGCGGGTGGTGGCGGGCCACTTCGCCCAGACCCACGCCCACCCGGAGCTGCTGGGCCGGACGCTGGTGGACATCCTGTGGACCGAGCACGCGAAGGACCGGGGCGGGGCGATGTCCGTGCTGCGCCGGTACGAGCTGGAGCGGCAGGGGGACCAGCCCTTCGAAAAGCTCTCGGGCGGCCAGCAGGCCCGCTTCCAGATCCTGCTGCTGGAACTGCGCGGCACGACGGCCCTGCTCCTGGACGAGCCGACGGACAACCTGGACCTGGAGTCGGCGGAGGCGCTGCAGGAGGGCCTTGAGGCGTACGAGGGGACGGTGCTGGCGGTGACGCACGACCGCTGGTTCGCCCGGACGTTCGACCGGTACCTGGTGTTCGGCTCGGACGGGGTGGTCCGGGAGACCCCGGAACCGGTCTGGGACGAACGCCGCGTGGTCCGCTCGCGCTAGCGACCCGCTTACGCCGGCCGCCCCCGGGGGTGCCCCGGGGCGCCCCCGGACCCCGGTCCTCAATCGCCGGACGGGCTGGAAGGTGCGCCCGGACCGACTGGAAGTGGGCCGGGGCGGGTGGGAAGTGCGCGGGCTGAGTGCGGGGCTCCGCCCCGGACCCCGGTCCTCAATCGCCGGACGGGCTTGATGGGGCGGGCGGACGGGCTGGAAGTGCGCCCGGACCGACTGGAAGGTGTGCCCGGGTGGGGCGATTCGGGGCGGACGGGGACATAGGGGTAGGCCGGACGGGCTACGTGGACGCGTTTTGACCCGTGTGGGGGCGCCCGGGTATTCTTCTGGTTCGTTATGCGTATTGGCTTGGTCGTTCTCACGCGAGGGGCCCTTACGCAGGTCCGCCGGGCCGATGGACAGCGGCAGGTGCACGGGTTGCGTCCCCGTAGTACCGCCAGGGCTGTCGTGATCGTCCGGGTGGCCTTGTCAGGACTCACCCACTGAAGAAGCGAAGGCTACGACCGTGCGTACGTACAGCCCCAAGCCCGGCGATGTGACGCGTCAGTGGCACATCATCGACGCGCAGGACATCGTCCTGGGCCGTCTGGCGACCACCGCCGCTAACCTCCTCCGGGGTAAGCACAAGCCGATCTATGCACCCCACGTCGACACCGGTGACTTCGTCATCATCATCAACGCCGACAAGGTGCACCTCTCCGGCAACAAGCGCACTCAGAAGATGGCGTACCGCCACTCCGGTTACCCGGGTGGTCTGCGGTCCGTCCGCTATGACGAGCTTCTCGCCAAGAACCCCGAGAAGGCCGTCGAGAAGGCCATCAAGGGCATGATCCCCAAGAACACCCTGGGCCGTCAGATGATCTCGAAGCTCAAGATCTACGCGGGCGACCAGCACCCGCATGCTGCTCAGCAGCCTGTCCCGTTCGAGATCACCCAGGTCGCGCAGTAGTTCCGGCCACCCCCTAAGACAAAAGAAATCTGAGGATAATCGTGGCCGAGACCACTGTTGAGACGCCCGCCGAAGCCCCCGAGGCCGAGGAGACATTCGACGCGGTGACGACTTTCGAGTCGGAGACCCCCGTCGAGGGCGAGTACACCTCCGAGTCCCTGGCGTCCCGCTTCGGCGACCCCCAGCCGGCTGCCGGCCTGGGCCGTCGGAAGAACGCCATCGCCCGTGTCCGGATCGTTCCGGGCAGCGGCAAGTGGAAGATCAACGGTCGCACCCTTGAGGAGTACTTCCCCAACAAGGTGCACCAGCAGGCTGTCAACGAGCCCTTCAAGGTGCTTGAGCTCGACAACCGCTACGACGTCATCGCCCGCATCTCGGGTGGCGGCGTCTCCGGCCAGGCCGGCGCGCTGCGCCTCGGTGTGGCCCGCTCGCTGAACGAGGCGGACGTGGACAACAACCGCGCCCCGCTGAAGAAGGCCGGATTCCTCAGCCGCGACGACCGTGCGGTCGAGCGTAAGAAGGCCGGTCTGAAGAAGGCCCGTAAGGCTCCGCAGTACAGCAAGCGCTAAACCGGACCGGCCCTGTGGCCCGTACGGCAAATGGTTCGCCCCGGCAGCACTTTGTGCTTGCCGGGGCGTTCGTTTATGGGAATGAGCCAGGTCGGGCGTATAAACAACATTAAACGCTCGGGCACCAGGGCCCATGAGCTTGTGTATTTCTGAGCCTTTTCGGAGGGAGAGCTGTGGGACGACTCTTCGGCACGGACGGCGTGCGCGGTGTCGCCAACGCCGATCTGACGGCTGAGCTCGCGCTCGGGCTGTCGGTCGCTGCGGCGCATGTGCTCGGCGAGGTGGGGACGTTCGAGGGGCATCGGCCCACCGCCGTCGTCGGGCGTGATCCACGCGCCTCGGGGGAATTCCTCGAAGCCGCTGTGGTGGCCGGACTCGCGAGCGCGGGTGTGGACGTTCTGCGCGTCGGTGTGCTGCCCACCCCCGCGGTGGCGTATCTCACCGGCGTGCTGGGCGCCGACCTCGGCGTCGTGCTGTCGGCCAGCCACAACGCCATGCCCGACAACGGCATCAAGTTCTTCGCGCGCGGCGGCCACAAACTGGCCGACGAGCTGGAGGACCGCATCGAGGCCGCGTACCGGGACGCCGTGTCCGTGGAGAGCGTGGTGCACCACACCGGGCCCTCCTGGAAGCGGCCCATCGGCGCAGGCGTCGGCCGGGTCCGTACGTACGACGAGGGCTTCGACCGGTACGTCGCCCACCTCATCGGGGTGCTGCCGAACCGGCTCGACGGGCTCACCGTCGTCCTGGACGAGGCGCACGGCGCGGCTGCCCGGGTCTCGCCCGAGGCGTTCGCGCGGGCCGGGGCCGAGGTCATCACCATCGGCGCCGAGCCGGACGGGCTCAACATCAACGACGGGTGCGGCTCCACGCACCTGGACCAGCTGAAGGCCGCCGTCGTCGAACACGGCGCCGACCTCGGTATCGCGCACGACGGCGACGCCGACCGCTGCCTCGCCGTGGACGCGGCGGGCGAAGAGGTCGACGGCGACCAGATCCTCGCCGTCCTGGCGCTCGCCATGCGCGAGGCCGGCACGCTGCGCGGGAACGCCGTGGTCGGCACGGTCATGTCGAACCTCGGCTTCAAGATCGCGATGGAGCGCGAGGGCATCGAGCTGGTCCAGACGGGCGTCGGCGACCGTTACGTGCTGGAGTCGATGAAGGAGCACGGCTACGCCCTCGGCGGCGAGCAGTCGGGCCATGTCATCGTCCTCGACCACGCGACGACCGGCGACGGCACGCTCACCGGGCTGATGCTCGCGGCGCGCGTCGCCGCCACCGGACGTACGCTGACCGACCTCGCCGGCGTCATGCGGCGGCTGCCGCAGGTGCTGGTGAACGTGCCGGACGTCGACAAGTCGCGCGTCGACACCTCCGCCGAGCTGGCGACCGCGGTCGCCGAGGCGGAGCGGGAGCTGGGCGAGACGGGCCGCGTGCTGCTGCGCCCCTCCGGGACCGAGCCGCTGGTACGGGTCATGGTCGAGGCCGCCGACATCGAGCAGGCCCGGTCCGTCGCCGGCCGCCTCGCCGACGTCGTCAAGTCCGCCCTGGGGTGACGTCGGTGGCGGGGTTCCACGGTCCGTCCACGTGGAACCCCGCCACCCGCGCCCGGCTACTTGCTCAGTCTCACCGGCAGCCTCGGGTAGCCGTACATGATGAACGACTCGTGCGTGACGGCCTCTTCCGTCCCGTACGCCGCCGTCATGTCGGGGAAGCGCTCGTACAGCGCGGGCAGCGCGATGCTCGCTTCGAGCTGCGCCAGTGGCGCGCCGATGCAGCGGTGCACGCCCGTGCCGAAGCCGAGGTTGTCCCGCTGCGTGCGGTGCGGGTCGAACACATGCGCGTCGTCGCCGTGTTGCTCGGGGTCCCAGGTCGTCGCCGCGTACGTGGTGAGGATCGCCTCGCCCGCCGGGATGACCGTGCCGTCGACCTCGATGTCGGCGGTCGCGTAGCGCAGCGGCAGATTGGCGACCGGCGGCGCCCAGCGCAGCACCTCGTCGGTTATCTGACGCCACGTCAACTCGCCCGCCGCCAGCTGGTCGCGGTACTGCGGGTGGCTGAACAGCGCGGCCACGGTGTTGCCGATGAAGTGGACGGTCGTCTCGTGTCCCGCGCCCAGGATCAGCACGAGCGTGTCGATCAGTTCCTTCTCGGCGAGATGGTCGTTGTCGTCGGCCCGGGCGGCGATCAGGTCGCTGGTCAGGTCGTCCCCGGGGTTCAGCCGTTTGGCCGCGACGAACGTGCCGAGCATCTCCTGGAACTCGCCCATGGCGGCGGCCACTTCGGCCGGCGGCGCGGTCGTGGTGACGATCACGTTCACCAGGCGGGCCGTGTCGGCGTGCAACTCCTCGGGCAGGCCGAAGAGTTCGCAGATGAAGCGCATCGGCAGCGGGTGCGCGTAATCGGCGACGAGGTCGACGCTCTCGCCGTCCGGTACGGCGGCCAGCTCCGCGACGAGGGTGTCGGTGATGCGCTGGACGCGGGGCCGCATCGCCTCGGTCCTGCGCGCGGTGAACGCGGGGGAGACGAGCGTGCGCAGCCTGCGGTGGTCGGGGCCGTAGGCGGTGAACATGTTGTCGACGCCTATCCAGCCGTAGAGCCAGTGCGTCGCCGGGTCGGCGTGGATGGTCCCGTCCGTCCACAGCGTCCAGTGGCCCGGGTCCTTGCTGACCTTCGGGTCGAGCAGCAGCGTGCGCAGGGCGGCGTGCCGGGTGACGGCCCACGCCGGTACGTTCCCGGGCAGCGCTATGGGCACGGCCGTGCCCAACTCCCGTAACCGCGCCGTCTCGCCGGGCAGATCGCGGCCTGTCGGGTCGATCAGGACGCGCTGGGGGTCGGTGTCCATGGTGTGGTCCCTACCTGGTCGGGGTGGATGGGGGTGAAGCGCACCGGCAGGGCGGCGAGACCGCGCAGGAAGCCGTTCGGGCGCCACACCAACTCGTCCGCCGGGACGGCCAGTTCGAGGGTGGGCAGCCAGGACGTCAGCTGTTCGACGGCGGTCGCGGCGATCTGCACGCTGGGGTCCTTCGCCGGGCACGCGTGCGGGCCCGCCGAGAACGCCAGATGCGAGCGGCCGCCGTTGCCGGGTTCCTCCGGCCGCTCGGGTGCGCCGGCGTCGTTGATCGCGGCGAACGAGATCAGCACGAGTTCGTCGGCCTTGACCCGCACCCCGCCGAGGACGGTGTCCTTACGGGCGAAGTGGGCGCCGTAGTTGGCGGCCGGCGACTGGTGCCAGAGCACGACCCGGATCGCGTCGTGCACGGTCAGGGCGCCGTCGGTGAGGGTGCTGTAGTACCGGTCGTCGGTCAGCATGCGGTGCAGGCTGTTGCCGATCAGCCCGCTGGTGGGTTCGTGGGCGGCGCCGATGGTGAGGATCAGCTCCTCGGTGACTTCCTCCGTGGTGAGGTTCGCCGAGTGGGACAGCAGCCAGGAGGTCAAGTCCCGTCCCGGCTCGCGGAGTTTGAGCGAGACCAGATCACCGATGTAACCGGCGAAGGTGAGATACGCGGCCTGCGCCGTCTCCTCGTGCACGCTGGTGAGGTCGGTCAGCGCGCCGACCAGCCGGTCGCTCTCCTTGTCGGGGAAGCCGAACATCTCGTTGAACAGCAGGACGGGCAGGCCCATCGCGAACTCCGCGACGAGGTCGCACTCACCCCTGGCGGCGAACCCCTGGATGAGCCGGTCGGCGCTGCGCTGCACCATGGCGCGCAGTATGTGCGGCTCGAAACGGGCCAGGCAGTCGGAGACGGCGCCCCGGTAGCGGGCGTGTTCCTCGCCGTCGGTGAACATCGGGTTCCTGCGGTAGCCGAGCATGCCCCGCACCGGCGAATCGGGGGCGAGATGGGCCGCTTCCCAGGTGCGCGGGTCCTTGGACCACAGGTCGGTGCCGTGCAGCACCTCCAGCGCCGTGTCGAGGTCGGTCACCAGCATCGCCCGTACGCCCGGGGCGATCTCGGCGGGGACGACCTTGCCGCGGGCCCGCAGCCGCCGGTAGAGGCCGTAGGCGTCCGCCGCGTACTCGGGGCCGTAGAGGGCGGGCAGTTCGGGGGCGGGTCCTGCGGCGGGGGCGGGGGTGGCGTGCGTCGTCACACTGACTCCAACGGGGCTAAGACGTGCCGGGTCATGGCGATCAGGGCGTCCAGGCATTCGTCGCGGTCCCGCGCGTCCACGCTGATCAGCGGGGTGCCGGGGGACAGGTCGAGAGCGGCCCGTACGCTGCCCAGGCTGTGCACGGGCGAGGTGGGGAAGCGGTTGACACCGACCGCGTACGGCACGTCGGCGGCCTCGACCATGTCCATCACCTCGAAGGCGGCCTCCAGCCGGCTCGTGTCGACGAGGACGAGCACGCCGAGGGCGCCGCGCACCAGGTCGTCCCACAGCACCCGGAACCGCTGCTGGCCCGGGCTGCCGAACAGATACAGCACCATGCGCTCGTCCAGCGTCAGCCGGCCGAAGTCCGTGCCGACGGTGGTGTGGGTCTTGGCCGCTTCCCCGTCGGCCCGGTACCCGTCCAACTGGTCGACCAGCGCGCCCGCCTGGGTCATCCGCTCCTCGGTGTGCCGGCTCTTGATCTCGGAGACCGTGCTGACGAAGGTGGTCTTGCCGACCGCCAGCGGGCCCGTCACGACGACCTTCAGCATCAGCGCGTTCGACGGCAGGTAGTCGGGTGCCGGATGGCCGGCCGACGCGGCGTCAGGAGACGGACTTGGCTCGCTGGAGCGCATCGAGCACCTTTCTCAGGAGGTCGGGGTCGTGCCGCGCCGCCTGCGGCACCGGGGGCCGCGCGAGCACACAGCCCGACGCGATCAGATCCGCCAGCACCACCTTCGAGAGGGACACCGGCATCCGCAGACAGGAGGCCGTCTCGACCAGGGTCAGGGCGCCGCCGCCGAGCAGGTCCATGGCCTCGCGCTGCTTGTCGCTCAGGCCCGGCGGGACCTCGTCGCTCACGCGGTGCAGCAGCGTTATGCGTTCGAGGGAGTAACGATCGGTCCGGGCCTTGCCGTCGGTCTCGACATAAGGCCGCACCAATGGCCTCGGCACCCGGCCCGCTGTCATGACACGGTGTCCGCCGCGCCGGTGCCGGTCACGCCTGTACCGGCCGCGCGGCCCGGCACGCCCGTACCGGCGGCGCCGGTCTCGCGCGGCGGGCTGTCCATCGCCCGGCGCAACTTCTTTACCTGTACCTGCACTTCGTGGGCCACCACGCCCAGGTCCACGTCGATGTCGGCGTAGACCGAGATGACGGTGTTCTCGCCCGCGCTGGTGAGGAAGGCGTATCCGTCATGGCCCTCGATGACGACCTGCCGTACGGGACTGGCGCCCGCCGAGCCCTCGTACGCCCCGAGCAGCCCGCGCGACGCGGACATGATGCTCGCCAGCATGGCGGACGCGCCTTCGGCGTCGGCCCTCGGCAGATCGGCCGAGCGGCCCTCGATCAGTCCGTCGGTGGTCAGGACGACGGCGTGCCGCACATGCGGGATCTCGGTCAGCGGATCGAGGACCCACGACATGGTCTCCTCGGTCGTACGGAGCCTGGGGTGGCGCGCTGCGGTCGTCATGAGTGGGTTCCCCGTTCTTCGACTGCGTGTTCGTCGTCGGCGGCGCGGCCCGCCGCCGTGCCCAGCTGGAGCGCCGCCCACCGGTTCCGGCTCTCCGCCGGGCTCGGCCCGTCAGGCTCGGGGAATCCGGCCTGCTCGGCGAGTTGGAGCGGCGGCAGCGGGGGGTGGTCGTCGGCGTGCGTGTGTATCGCCGGATCCCCCTGCTCCCAGCCGCCCGGTGGCTGCGCCCAGCTGCCTTGGTCCGGCGGCGCCTGCCCCTCGGCCGCCCGTCTGCGCAGCGCCCGCCGCTGCGGCAGCGCGCTGCGGGTGTGCTCGTCGTGGCCCGGCTCGGCGGCCGGGCTCTCCAGGACGCCGAAGCCGCCGAGCCCGTCCAGGCCGGCCGAAGAAACGGCCGAGGGAGCGGTCGAAGGAACGGCGCCGGGACCGGGCTCGTACGTCTCGCGCTGCGCGGGGAGGACGGCGGGTTCCTCGTACGGGTCCTCGACGTACCGGTCCTCGATCGTCACGAGCAGCGGCTCGGGTACGAGCACGGCCGCGCGCAGCCCATGGCTGTACGGGGACGGTTCGAGCACCGTGTGGAAGCCGTACTGCCGGGCGATGGCGCCGACCACCGGCAGGCCGATGCCGGGCGGCTCGCCCTCCAGGTCGGTGAGCAACTGCCCCAGCTCGCCCGAGGCCAGGCCGTTGGCGCGCCGCAACTCCTCGGCGCTCATGCCGAGTCCCCAGTCGGTGACGAAGAACGTGCAGCCGCTGGCGCCGTGTTTGACGGCGACCTCCACGTCCACGTTGCTGGGCGAGTGGCTGAGCGCGTTGTCGAGCAGTTCGGCGAGGATCATCGCGAGCGGTTCGACGGCCCGAGCCGTCACCGCCAGTCGGCCCCTGACCTGGTAACTCGACCGGGCGACGCGCTGGTAGCCGACGACCCGGCCGGTGGCGCTCTTGACGATGTCCTGGACGGGGGAGTCCTCCCGCGCGAGACCCGGCCACCGGCCGCACACCACGGCGAGGCCCTGGACCAGCCGGAGGTTGCGTTCGTTCAGCTCGTCGAGCCTGACCAGGTCCTGGGCCACGTCCGGATGGTCGTAGCGCTCCTGCATGCTCTGCACGAAGGTCTGCTGGCGGTAGTGCTGGGCCTGGAGCTTGCCCATGACGCCGCGCATCACGGCCTTGGCCGCCTCGTCGCCCCTGCGCCGTTCGTCCACGACGAACTGGGCCGCCTGCTGCATCAGTTGGGTGAGGAGCCGGTCGACATCGCCGCCCGCGAGGCGGTTGTCGAGCAGTCCGGGGACATGGACGCGGGGGTGGGCGGTGGACATCACCGACTCCGGCAGCCGTACGGCGCTCAGATGGTGCAGTTCACCGACGATCGCCCGCAGGGTGTCGTCCCGCTGGGCCAACTCGCCCTTCAGCGCCGCGATCTCGCGCTCCAGCCGGTCCTGGAGCTGTTCCTGCTCGCGGATCGTCTGCCGTGACAGGCGCGGCATCAGGTCCTGCCCCCGGCCGTCGGCGGCACGGCTAACTTCTGGCCAATCCCCGGACCGAACATAGTTGAATGCTCCATCACATCGCTGTCACGACCTCGCTTGGCCACACCAAGGTAATGGAAGGAACACATTCAGTCAGCGAAAAAGAACTCACGTACGGGGAGGGGCAGATGCGGTCACTCAGAGTTTGCGCAGCGACAACCGCTGTACCTTGTGGTCAGGGCCCTTGCGCAGCACCAGCGTGGCGCGACCGCGGGTCGGCGCGACATTTTCGAGCAGGTTCGGCCGGTTGACGGTTCGCCACATCGTGCGTGCGTAGTCCAGCGACTCTTCCTCGGAAACCTGGGTGTATTTCCGGAAGTACGAAGAAGGGTCCTGGAACGCCGTTTCGCGCAATTTGCGGAAGCGGTTGAGATACCAGGCCTCCACGTCGTCCGCGCGGGCATCGACGTACACGCTGAAGTCGAAGTAGTCCGCCAGAGCGACCCTGGTCCTGCCGTCCTGGCCCGGCAGGGCCGGCTGGAGGACGTTCAGCCCCTCCACGATCAGGATGTCCGGGCGCCGTACGGTCAGCAGTTCGCCCGGCACGATGTCGTAGATCAGATGAGAGTAGACCGGCGCGGTCACCTCGTCCTTGCCGGCCTTGATGTCGGCCACGAACCGCGTCAGCGCCCGCCGGTCGTACGACTCGGGGAAGCCCTTCCGCGCCATCAGCCCGCGCGCCTGCAGCTCCTTCATCGGCAGCAGGAAACCGTCCGTGGTGATCCGCTGGACGCGCGGGTGTTCGGGCCAGCGCGCCAGCAGCGCCTGCAGAAGCCGCGCCACGGTCGACTTGCCCACCGCCACACTGCCCGCGACCCCTATGACGAACGGCGTGCCGCGCTGCGCGCCGTGGCCGCCGCCCGCCTCGCCGAGGAAGGTGTTGAGGGCGCCGCGCAGCCCGGCCGTCGCCTGCACGTACAGATTCAGCAGCCGGGACAGCGGCAGATAGACGTCCCGCACCTCGTCGAGGTCGATCACGTCGCCGAGCCCGCGCAACCGCTCCACCTCGTCGGCCGTCAGCGGCAGCGGCGTCTTGTCGCGCAGCGCGCTCCACTCGGCGCGGGTGAGGTCGACGTAGGGGGTCGGCCCGTGCTCGGCCCGGCGCTGAGAGGTGTGTGGAGCTGAATTGATCACGCGTCCATTGTCGGGGGTGCGGGCGCGCCGTGGGCGGTGGGCTCGGTCACGTGGGCGGCGGCGCGCGGGGCGCGGGTGCGCTGGCGCCAGGCCCTGGTGAGCTGGCCGCCGAGATACAGCGTCGCGACGGAGGCCAGCACCGCGCGCAGATGGCCCACGTCCGGCGCCCACCAGGCGTACGCCGTGGTCGGCAGGAACAGCAGCACACCCAGCAGACGCAGCGTCCACCAGCCGCGCGGCCGGGGCACCACCGGCCGGGGCAGCGCGGGCTGCGGCCGGAACGCGGCGGCCCGGTGGCCGTTGCCGACCGTCAGCACCCGCCGCAGACCGGCGAAGAAGCCGTGCCTGGCCAGCACCTGCGCGCCCGGCACCTCCGTCAGCACCTCGTCACGCTCGCCGAACGCGGCCGGCAGCGGGGGCAGGCCCAGCGCGGCGACGAGTCCCCTCTGCCGCCGGTCGGGGGCGTCCGAGCCGCGCAGCAGGGACGTCAGCGGACGGATGTCGTCGATGCCGTAGACGGCGGCCAGCGCCCGCGCCGTGGCGGCGGCCGTCGCGTGGTCGGGGACCGGGGCCGCCGGGTCCCACTCGTGGTCGGCGAGCGTCTTGCCCCGCTGGACGAGCGTGACGCCGTACCGGTCCGCCGTCCTGCGCAGCACGAGCGCCGGCCAGCGCTCGCCGGTGGTGAAGTTGTCGGCGGCCGAGGTCAGCC
>NZ_JTIY01000001.1:1486235-1490079 GCF_000818175.1 Streptomyces sp. AcH 505 | reverse complement strand
ACCGCCGCCACCTCCACGTACGAGATCCCCTCGGCCGCCGGTGCGATCCGCAGCGGCACGCCACAGATCAGCGCGGCCTCGGCGACCTTGTGCGGCGGCGCCTTGACCAGGGCGAGCGAGCGCGGCGTGTGGTCGGCGCTCCGCGTCCGCGGGGCGGGCTTCGGCGCGGAGAAGAACGGGATCCGGGCCGCCACGTGCATCCGTACGCCCGTACGGAAGTCCAGGAACTCCCTGCGGGCGTCGCCGAAGTACGCCCACGGCAGCTCCGTCGCGTGCACGCCGAGCGCCCGGAACTGCTCCAGCGACTCCTCGTGCCGCCCGGCCAGGATCAGCATCAGCGCCAGCTGGTTCCGTACGCCCGCCGCCTCCGGATCGCCCGGCGGATATCCGGCGGACAGCTTCAGGGCCCGCTCGATCGCGGCCTCGATCCGGGCCCGGGGGATCCGCTGGTCGCCCGACGTGACGTTCGCGTTCGCCACCACGTCGTACTCGACGGCGGCCAGCAGCGGCAGCGCGTGCAGCTGCGACCCGGGCAGCGCGCCGCGCGCCGCGCGCTCGGCGAAGTCGAACATCTCCTCGTGCGAGCCGTGCCACTTGTCGCACAGGTACTGCAGCGCCGCCGCGTGACAGCCGTAGTGGTGCGGGGCCCGCTCCACCGCCTCGGCCCAGTACGCGTCGAAGACCTCACGCGGCGCCTGACTGCCCGTCGCGTGGGTGAGCGCGAGCTGCCACGGCACCGGGTCCGTCGGGTTCAGCTCGGCGGCCGCGCCGATGACCGGTACGGCGTCGTCGAGCAGCGCGAAGAACGCCTGGAACTGGTCCTGGGCCACATCCTTGGCGCGGGCCGCCGTCCGTATCTCCCACGCCTGCTTCACGCACAGATCGGCCTTGACCAGCGCGGCGTCCGGATTCTCCGGCTCCGCCGCCAGCCAGTCGTCCAGCCACCCGGGGCTGTGCAGCGCGCTCGCCGCGAGCCGGGGCACCCAACTGCCGCGCCGCTCCCACTCGCCGCCGAGCCGGGTCGCCGCCAGCAGGTCACGCGCGGGACGGTGGTCACCGGCGGCTGCCGCGATCAGGGCGCCCCGCAGCTCGGGGGCGGGCGGGTCCAGGACCACGGCGGTGTCGGGCGGCAGGTCGGCGCCGACGGCGGAGCCGTGCCGGAGCATCCGGGGCAGGGTGATCAACGTGCGGAGCGTCACCGGGCCATTGAATGCGGTCGGGGGTGGTTGACACCAGACGTTCCGGCGACCGGTTCGCCGACTCGGCCGCTCGGGAGCGTCGGTCACGAGAGGCGTGGGGACCCTCACCGTAGGCTGCCGACATGTGCGGAATCGTGGGTTACGTCGGCGGACAGTCGGCGCTTGATGTGGTCGTCGCAGGCCTCAAGCGGCTTGAGTACCGGGGGTACGACTCGGCGGGGGTCGCCGTGCTCGCCGACGGGGGGCTCGCGGCCGCCAAGAAGGCCGGAAAGCTCGTCAATCTGGAGAAAGCACTGGTGGAAGCGCCGCTGCCGAGCGGCGCCACCGGGATCGGACACACCAGGTGGGCCACCCACGGCGGCCCCACCGACGCCAACGCACACCCGCACCTGGACAACGCGGGCCGGGTCGCCGTCGTGCACAACGGCATCATCGAGAACTTCGCCGCGCTGCGCGCCGAGCTGACCGACCGCGGCCACGACCTCGCCTCCGAGACCGACACCGAGGTCGTCGCGCATCTGCTCGCCGAGGCCTTCTCCTCCTGCGGCGACCTCGCCGAGTCGATGCGTCTGGTCTGCCGTCAGCTCGACGGCGCCTTCACACTCGTCGCCGTCCACGCGGACGCGCCGGACGTGGTGGTCGGAGCCCGCCGCAACTCCCCCCTGGTCGTCGGCGTCGGGGAGGGCGAGACGTTCCTGGCCTCGGACGTCGCCGCGTTCATCGCGTACACCCGCTCAGCCATCGAGCTGGGCCAGGACCAGGTCGTCGAGGTGCGCAGGGACGGCGTGACGGTGACGGACTTCGACGGCGCACCCGCCGACGTCCGCTCGTACCACATCGACTGGGACGCCTCCGCCGCCGAGAAGGGCGGCTACGACTACTTCATGCTCAAGGAGATCGCCGAGCAGCCCAAGGCCGTCGCCGACACCCTGCTCGGACGGATCGACGGCGAGGGCTCGCTGCACCTGGACGAGGTGCGGATGCCGGCGTCCGTGCTGCGCGCGGTCAACAAGGTCGTGATCGTCGCGTGCGGAACGGCGTTCCACGCCGGGCTCATCGCGAAGTACGCCATCGAGCACTGGACCCGGATGCCGTGCGAGGTGGAGCTGGCCAGCGAGTTCCGCTACCGCGACCCGATCCTCGACCCGCGCACCCTGGTCATCGCCATCTCGCAGTCCGGCGAGACCATGGACACGCTGATGGCGCTGCGGCACGCGCGCGAGCAGGGCGCGAAGGTGCTGGCCATCTGCAACACCAACGGCTCGACGATCCCGCGCGAGTCCGACGCCGTCCTCTACACACACGCCGGCCCCGAGGTCGCCGTCGCCTCCACGAAGGCGTTCCTGACCCAGCTCGTGGCCTGCTACCTGGTGGCGCTCTACCTGGGCCAGCTGCGCGGCACGAAGTGGGGCGACGAGATCCGCGCCGTCATCAAGGACCTGTCGCGGATCTCCTGCGAGGTCGAGCGGGTGCTGGAGACGATGGAGCCGGTACGGGAGCTGGCGCGCTCGCTCAAGGACAAGCGGACGGTGCTGTTCCTGGGCCGCCACGTGGGCTACCCGGTGGCCCTCGAAGGCGCGCTCAAGCTGAAGGAACTGGCGTACATGCACGCCGAGGGGTTCGCCGCCGGCGAGCTGAAGCACGGACCGATCGCCCTGATCGAGGACGACGTACCGGTCGTCGTGGTCGTACCGTCGCCGCGCGGCCGGTCCGTGCTGCACGACAAGATCGTGTCGAACATCCAGGAGATCAGGGCGCGGGGTGCGCGGACGATCGTGATCGCGGAGGAGGGCGACGAGGCGGTGGTCCCGTACGCCGACCACCTGATCCGGATCCCCGCGACGCCTACGCTGCTCCAGCCGCTGGTCGCGACGGTGCCCCTCCAGGTGTTCGCCTGCGAGCTGGCGACGGCGCGCGGCAACGAGGTGGATCAGCCTCGTAACTTGGCGAAGTCCGTGACGGTGGAGTGAGGAGTCCGGCTTGATCATCGGGGTGGGGATCGACGTGGCGGAGATCGAACGGTTCGGCGCGTCCCTGCGGCGCACGCCGCAGCTCGCGGCGCGGCTGTTCCGCGACGAGGAACTGCTGCTGCCGGGCGGCGACCGCCGCGGGGTGGCGTCGCTGGCGGCGCGCTTCGCGGCGAAGGAGGCGACGGCGAAGGCGCTGGGCGCGCCGGGCGGCCTGAGCTGGACGGACGTGGAGGTCTACGTCGAACCGTCCGGCCAGCCACGCCTGCGCGTACGCGGAACGGTGGCGGCGCGCGCGGCGGAGCTGGGGGTACGGGGGTGGCACGTGTCGCTGAGCCATGACGCGGGGGTGGCGTCGGCGGTGGTGATCGCGGAGGGTTGACGGGTCGCCGTCCGGCGGGGGTTGCGGGTTTTGGCTGCGCCGCGTTGTGCGTGTGCCGGTGTCCGGGTCCTGCGGAGGGGGGTGTCCGGACTGCTTGTCGCATGAGCTCCTTCGCTTTACGTCCGGACACCCCCCTCCTCCGGCCCCGGCCCCCTCCCGTAGGCGGGTCCCACCCAGCCGCCCGCGTCACTGGGGGTGAGCGGTGACCTGCGGGCCGAGGGTCACGTCCCTGGCGTGAACGCCCGGCCGCCTGCGGCCAGTGGTCGTGGGGCAGCCGTCCCGTGGGGCGGGGGCTG
>NZ_JTIY01000001.1:1479481-1483453 GCF_000818175.1 Streptomyces sp. AcH 505 | reverse complement strand
CTGCCAGCCCGCCGACTGGCCGGAACTCGTCGGCGCCGCGCTCGCCGCGCGGGCCGAGGGGGCCGTCGAGGTGACCGGGCTGTGGTCGCACTTCGCGTGCGCCGACGAGCCGGGCCACCCGTCCGTCGCCGCGCAACTGGACGTCTTCCACGAGATGGTCGGCTACGCGGAGAAGGAGGGCGTCGAGCCCGAGGTGCGGCACATCGCCAACTCCGCCGCCACCCTGACCGTCCCCGAGTCGCACTTCGACCTCGTACGGGCCGGCATCGCCACGTACGGCATCTCGCCCAGCCCCGAGCTGGGCACCTCGCGCGACTTCGGGCTGCGCCCGGTGATGACGCTCGCCGCCTCCGTCGCGCTGGTGAAGCGGGTGCCGGAGGGACACGGCGTCAGCTACGGGCACACGTACCGCACGGCGGGCGAGACGACGCTCGGACTCGTACCGCTCGGGTACGCCGACGGCATCCCCCGGCACGCCTCCGGGCGCGGCCCGGTGCTCGTCGGCGGTGCCTGGCGGCGGGTGGCGGGGCGGGTCGCCATGGACCAGTTCGTGGTCGACATGGGCGACGACACGGTCGAGGCGGGCGCTCCCGCCGTCCTCTTCGGCCCCGGCGACAACGGCGAGCCGACCGCCGAGGACTGGGCGGAGGCCGCGCAGACCATCGCGTACGAGATCGTCACCCGGATCGGCGCGCGGGTGCCGCGGGTGTATGTGAACGAGGATCCCGTGTGATCCCGCTCGGGTGAACCACCGCACGAAGGGGAAGACAAGCCAGGACAGCGAGGAGCGGCACGTTGAGCAAGGGAAGCGCGGCGGGGGACGCGGCGGCTGTCGCGGCCGCCACGGTGACGATGTCGAGGGACGCTGCCGCCGGTAACTGGAGCAGGGCCGGTGTGGCCGGCGTCGCCATAGGCGTGATCGCTGCGGGCGCCGCTGCCGGTATCGCGATGGACCGCCTCGCCGTGGGCCGTGGCATGCGGAAGAAGGCGCGTCTCGCGCTCGACGCGACGGGCCCGTACGGCGCGCTGCGCGGCGCCCCCGGCAAGGCCGTCGCCGACGACGGCACGCAGCTCTACTACGAGACCGACGAGCTGGACGACCTGCCCGATCCGGCCGCCGACGCGCCGCGCAGGCGGCGGCTGTTCGGCCGTAAGGCGCCCGCGCCCGTCACGGTCGTCTTCAGCCACGGCTACTGCCTCAACCAGGACTCCTGGCACTTCCAGCGTGCCGCGCTGCGCGGTCTGGTCCGTACCGTCCACTGGGACCAGCGCAGCCACGGCCGGTCGGGGCGCGGAGTCGCCCAGCGCGGCCCCGGCGCCGTGCCGGTCACCATCGAGCAGCTGGGCCGCGATCTGAAGGCCGTCATCGACGCTGCGGCGCCCGAGGGGCCGCTGGTGCTGGTCGGGCACTCGATGGGCGGGATGACGATGATGGCCCTCGCCGACCAGTACCCGGAGCTGGTGCGGGAGCGGGTCGTCGCTGTCGCCCTCGTCGGCACGTCGAGCGGGAGGCTCGGCGAGGTCAACTACGGTCTGCCGGTGGCCGGTGTGAACGCCGTACGGCGGGTGCTGCCCGGGGTGCTGAAGGCGCTGGGTTCGCAGCCCGAGCTGGTCGAGCGCGGCCGGCGGGCCAGCGCCGATCTGTTCGCCGGGCTGATCAAGCGCTACTCGTTCAGCTCGAAGGACGTGGACCCGGCCGTCGCGCGGTTCGCGGAGCGGATGATCGAGGGCACCCCGATCGATGTGGTCGCCGAGTTCTACCCGGCCTTCGCGGACCACGACAAGACCGGGGCGCTGGCGGAGTTCCGCGAGGTGCCGGCGCTGGTGCTGGCGGGCGAGAGCGATCTGGTGACGCCCAGTACGCACAGCGAGGCCATCGCGGACCTGCTGCCGGACGCCGAGCTGGTGCTGGTGCCCGACGCGGGCCACCTGGTGATGCTGGAGCACCCGGAGGTCGTCACCGACCGGCTCGCGGACCTGCTGACCCGGGCGGGTGCCGTGCCCGCCGGGGCTAACGTTGACCCCCATGGAAGCACCGCACGGCCCGGCGGCTGACGCCGGCACCACCGCCGCCCACACCCTCACCGTCGATTCGCCCGAGCTGATGGCCGATCTCGGCCGCGCCCTGGCCGCCGTGCTGCGCCCCGGCGACCTCGTCATGCTCACGGGTGAACTCGGCGCGGGGAAGACGACGCTCACCCGGGGGCTCGGCGCCGGGCTCGGGGTGCGCGGCGCCGTCACGTCCCCGACCTTCGTGATCGCGCGCGTCCACCCGCCGCTGACCGGCGGGCCCGCGCTGGTGCATGTCGACGCGTACCGGCTCGGCGGCGGACTCGACGAGATGGAGGACCTCGACCTCGACGTGTCGCTGCCCGACTCCGTGGTGGTGGTGGAGTGGGGCGACGGCAAGGTGGAGGAGCTGTCCGACGACCGGCTGCACGTCGTCATCGACCGGGTTGCGGGCGACACGGACGACGACCGCCGGGTCGTCACGCTGACCGGGTACGGCAGCCGCTGGGCGGAGGCGGAAGTCGCCGCGCTGGCACGGCAGGGCCGCTGACCCACCTTTCCGGGGAAGATTCCGACAAGACGTCGGCAAAATGTTGCGCACGCCGGTCCTGGCGTGTTCACATGGGTGGAGAGACATGGTTAGGTCTACCTAACCAGGCCTGCCCCCGGAGCCTCAGGAGGCATCCATGCCGGCGCCAGACAGCGAACCGCGTCCGCAGCGTCGCCCGCAGCCGTCGGACGTGTCGATGAAGGACCTCTTGGCGTCCTGTGCGGCGGCCTCGGCCGTATCGACACCGCCCGACGAGCCGTCGGCCGTGTCGGCGCAGGCCGAACAGGAACGTGCCGGGGCGCGGCTCGACGCGGCGTAATTCCGGCTTCGGCGCTACCGGACGACGACGACCTTCGACGTGACGGTCGTGAACGACCACAGCGCGTCGCCGTCCGCCCGCTTCATCCTGACCCCGCCGGTCTTCGACGTCGGGTCCGGGCTCGGCATGGTGTTGTCCAGCGCGGCGCTGAACCCGATCGTCGCCCCGCCCACCGTCGCGAACCGCACCACATGCTCGATCGGAACGCCGTCGGACCCTGCCGTCCGGTCCTTCCGGCTCGTCACCGCGTACGCGCCGGGCTTCGGGTTGATCGTGCTCGGCATGACGGGGAACGTCCGCTGCGCCTTGCCGCTCGCCGACACGAGCCACACCCGCCGGGCCTTCAGCGCGTACACGACCCGCTTGCCCGTGCCCGACTTGGCCGGGACGACCAGCGGGTCGGGCTTCTTGACGGGGGAGCCGGACGGGCCTGGGGCCGCCGAACTCGGTGCGGCGGGCTTCGCCAGGCTGTCGGGTACGTTCGCCGACGCCTGGTAGGCGAGGAAGCCCACGGCGGCGAGAGCCGCAGCGGTGAGCCCGGCCACGATTCCCGAGCTGCGCTTGGGCACCTTGATCCACCTCTCGTACGTATGACTGCCTGGTGACGGTAGCAGCAGCCGGGTGACGCTCAGGGGCGCCGTGCCTGGCGCTCAGGAGCCGTAGGCTGTTTGCGTGCTTCTGCTTGCTGTCGATACCGCCACATCAGCCGTGACCGTCGCCCTCCACGACGGCACGTCCGTCATCGCCGAGGAGAGTCAGGTCGACGCGCGCCGCCACGGCGAGCTGCTGCTCCCCGCCGTCGACCGGGTGCTCGCCGGCGCCGGGATGCGGCTCGACGCCGTGACGGATGTGGTCGTCGGCGTCGGACCAGGACCGTACACGGGCCTGCGCGTGGGGCTCGCCACCGCCGTCACCTTCGGCTCCGTGCTCGGCGTTCCGGTGCACGGGCTGTGCACGCTGGACGGCCTCGCGTACGCGGCGGGGCTCGAAGGCCCGTTCGCCGTCGCCACCGACGCGCGCCGCAAGGAGGTCTACTGGGCGCGGTACGCGGACGCCCGTACCCGTACCGGCGAACCGGCGGTCGACCGACCCG
>NZ_JTIY01000001.1:1476296-1478896 GCF_000818175.1 Streptomyces sp. AcH 505 | reverse complement strand
CCCGTGGTGGGCGCCGGCGCGCTGCTCTACCCGGACTCCTTCCCCGTCGCCCGCGCCCCCGAGCACCAGTCGGCAGCGGCGCTCGCCGCGCTGGCCGCCGAGCGACTGGCGGCGGGCGGGGAGTTCCTGCCGCCGCTGCCGCTCTATCTGCGCAGGCCCGACGCGCAGGTCCCGAAGAACTACAAGGTGGTCACTCCGAAGTGACCGATACCGAGCGCCCGTCCGTGCCGTTGCGCGAGATGCGCTGGTGGGACATCGAGCCCGTACTGACCCTTGAGCACGAGCTGTTCCCCGAGGACGCCTGGTCCACGGGCATGTTCTGGTCGGAGCTGGCCCACGCGCGCGGCCCGCACGCCACCCGGCGCTACGTCGTCGCCGACGACGGCGAGCGCATCGTCGGCTACGCGGGCCTCGCCGCGGCCGGCGGCCTCGGTGACGTCCAGACGATCGGTGTGGCCCGCGACCACTGGGGCGGCGGTCTCGGCGCCCGGCTGCTCACCGACCTGCTGCAGCACGCCACCGCCTTCGAGTGCGAGGAGGTGCTGCTCGAAGTGCGGGTCGACAACTACCGCGCGCAGAAGCTGTACGAGCGCTTCGGCTTCGAGCCCATCGGCTTCCGGCGCGGCTACTACCAGCCGGGCAACGTGGACGCGCTCGTCATGCGCCTCCATATGCAAGGACTCCACATACAAGGAACTGAGAACCATGGCTGACGAACCTCTCGTCCTCGGCATCGAGACGTCCTGCGACGAGACCGGCGTCGGCATCGTGCGCGGGACGACCCTGCTCGCCGACGCCGTCGCCTCCAGCGTGGACGAGCACGCCCGGTTCGGCGGAGTGGTGCCCGAGGTCGCCTCCCGGGCCCATCTGGAGGCCATGGTCCCCACCATCGAGCGCGCCCTGAAGGACGCCGGGATCGCCGCGCGCGACCTCGACGGGATCTCCGTGACGGCGGGCCCGGGGCTCGCCGGGGCGCTGCTGGTGGGCGTATCGGCGGCGAAGGCGTACGCGTACGCGCTCGGCAAGCCGCTCTACGGCGTCAACCACCTGGCCTCGCACATCTGCGTCGACCAGCTGGAGCACGGGCCGCTGCCCGAGCCGACGATGGCGCTCCTGGTCAGCGGCGGCCACTCGTCGCTGCTGCTCGCGCCGGACATCACCGCCGACGTACGGCCGCTGGGCGCGACCATCGACGACGCGGCGGGCGAGGCGTTCGACAAGATCGCGCGCGTGCTGCAGCTCGGCTTCCCCGGCGGCCCGGTGATCGACCGGCTCGCCCGGGAGGGCGACCCGGCGGCAATCGCGTTCCCGCGCGGCCTCACGGGGCCGCGCGACGCGGCGTACGACTTCTCGTTCTCCGGCCTCAAGACGTCGGTCGCGCGCTGGATCGAGGCGAAGCGGAAGGCCGGCGAGGAGGTTCCGGTACGGGATGTGGCGGCGTCGTTCCAGGAGGCGGTCGTCGACGTGCTGACCCGTAAGGCGGTCCGCGCCTGCAAGGACGAGGGCGTCGACCATCTGATGATCGGCGGCGGTGTCGCCGCCAACTCCCGGCTGCGGGCGCTGGCGGCCGAACGGTGCGAGCGCGCGGGCATCCGGCTGCGGGTGCCGCGGCCCGGGCTGTGCACGGACAACGGCGCGATGGTCGCCGCGCTCGGCGCCGAGATGGTGGCACGGGGGCGGGCGCCGTCGGACTGGGACCTGTCGGCCGACTCCTCGCTGCCGGTGACGGAGACACACGTACCGGGCCACGACCACCTGCACGAGCTGAGCAAGGACAACCTGTACTCATGACCGTCGCACTGATGTGGGAGGCGAAGGCGGCGCCCGGCCGGGGCGCCGACCTGCTGGCCTGGGTACGGGCGCTGGAGCGCCCCTCGCCCGCGCCGCTGCGCAGCGAGGTACTGCGCGCCCCGCAGGACCGGGTCCTGGTCCTCACCTGGTGGGACGCCCCCTACGACGCGGAGCTGCCCGAACTCCCCGAGCCGGCCGACGACTTGGTGGCGCGGGCGGTGCACCGCTGGCGGTTCGAGACGGTGGAGTAGAAGAATTCTCCGGCGTGTGTCGATGCGGGCCCCCCTCGATCGACGTAAGGGTGAGAGGCGGGGAACAGCCCGCCCAGCACATCGAGGAGTCACCATGCCGCGCTTTCTGTCCATGATCCGCAACGACGAGAACAACCACCCCGCAGGCGGCCCGAGCGACGCGCTCATGGAGGGCATGGGCAAGCTGATCGAGGAGATGACCGAGGCGGGCGTCATGCTCGAAACGGGCGGCCTCCTGCCGACGTCGAAGTCGGCACGCGTAGGGCAGCGCGGCGGGCAGATCGCGGTGACCGACGGGCCCTTCACGGAGACCAAGGAGGTCGTCGGCGGCTACATGATCCTGCGCGCCGACGATCTGGCCCAGGCGGTGGAGTGGTCCCGCAAGTTCATCGAGCTGCACGAACCGGAGTGGGAGATCGCCTGCGAGGTCCGCGAGATCGTCGGCGCCTGACGGTTCGCCGTCCGGCGGTGTCGCCGTCCGGCGGGGGCGGCCGGGTTCGGTGGTTGCGGTTGTCGTCGTCCGTGTCGGTGTCCGGGTCCTGCGGAGGGGGTGTCCGG
>NZ_JTIY01000001.1:1461207-1476271 GCF_000818175.1 Streptomyces sp. AcH 505 | reverse complement strand
GGGTTCGGTGGTTGCGGTTGTCATCGTCCGTGTCGGTGTCCGGGTCCTGCGGAGGGGGGTGTCCGGACTGCTTGTCGCATGAGCTCCTTCGCTTTACGTCCGGACACCCCCCTCCTCCGGCCCCGGCCCCCTCCCCCCGGTGGTCGGGCACGCCCGTCCGCGTCGCCGCGGGTGAGCGGTGCCCTGCGGGCAGCGGGTCCGGGCAGCCGTCCCGATGGGGCGGGGGCTGAAGGGGGTCGTGCAGGGGTGGTGTCCGGAGCGTAGAGCGTGATTTGTGGCGCATCTCGGCGGTGGCTCCGCGTCTGGGGAGTACGCGCCGTAAATCATGCAGCGCAGGACACGACCCCGGAACGACACCCGGCAACAACCGCAACCAAAACCGCCAACCGACACCGCGCCGGACGGCGACACCGCGCCGCGTCAGTCCGACGCCAAGTCGTCCGTAGCCACCCGGCCCGCGTCCACCGTGCGCCGCAAGAAGTCGGCCAGGACCTCCAGCTCCGCATCCGCGTACCCCGCGCAGATCGAGTCCATCGCGGTGTTCATCCCCGCGTAGAGCCCGAACAGCTCGCCCGTTCGGTCGCGCAACGCCCGTACCAGCACAGCGCGGCGGTCCGACGCGTCCCGCTCGCGCGCGATCCAGCCGCCGCGCTCCAGCCGGTCGAGGATGCCGGTCATGGTCGCCGGATGCAGGCCGGCGCGGCGCGCCAGCGAGCTGGGGCCGATCGGCCCGTGCCGGGTGATCAGGTCAAGACAGTCCACATCGACCTCTTTGAGGTCCAGCCGGGCGCCGACCCGGTTGTTCAGCAGCGACAGCTGGACGCTCAGCTCCCGGAGCGACTCCTTCACCGAGACCCCGAGCCGTCTGCGGGCGCGCGCGTCACCGGCCGCACCACCGGCCGGGTCCACGGCCGCACCGTCGAGCCCTTCTGATTCTACGGAACTCATATGATATTCTCCACGTAAGATATGGACTTCATGGACCAGGGTACCCCGAGGGGTGCCTGGAGAGGTACGCCATGATCTTGATTACTGGAGCGACGGGCCACGTCGGCCGCGCGGCGGTCGACCTGCTGCTGGCCGCGGGCGAGCAGGTCACCGCGGTCACCCGCGATCCGGCCGGGGCGGCCCTGCCGGCCGAGGCGCGGGTGATCGGCGGCGATCCGTCGTGGCCCGCGACCCTCGCGCCCGCGCTGCGCGGCGTCGAAGCGATCCTGCTCAGCCCGCGCGCGGTCGGCGCGGGGGTGGGGGAACTGCTGGCGCTCGCCGCCGACGCGGGCGTACGGCGGGTGGTCGTGCTGTCGGCGGTCACCGTCGAGTACGGCGGTGGCTACCGGCGGTTCGCCGAGGCGTTCACGGCGGTGGAGACCGCCGCCGAGGCGTCGGGACTGGCGTGGACGCATCTGCGCTGCGCCGACTTCGACGCGAACGCCCTCGTCTGGGCGCCGCAGATCCGTACGACCGGAGTTGTTCGGGGGGCGTACGGAGCTGCGGCGACCTCGGCGATCCATGAGCGGGACATCGCCGAGGTGGCCGCGCTGGCGCTGACCGACGAGGCGCACGCGGGACGCGCGTACGCGCTCACCGGGCCTCGGTCGCTCAGCCAGCGCGACAAGGTCGCCGCCGTCGGCGCCGCGCTCGGCAGGGAGGTGTCCTGGGAGGAGGTCCCGCCCGACCAGGTCAGGGAGGCGATGCTCGCCCAGGGCGTCGAGGAGAACGTCCCCGACCGGATGCTCGGCTATCTCGCCGCGTGCCTGCACGAGCCGGGCCCGGCCACCGACACGGTCGAGCGGCTGCTCGGCCGCCCCGCGCGCACCTTCGCCGACTGGGTGGCCGACCACGCCGACGCGTTCGCGCACCCGCACGCCGTCGCAGAGGCGGGGAGGCCGTCATGACCGGGGGCGCGGACACCGAGAAGATCGACTTCATCATGATGTACGCGACGCACAACGCCTTCCGGCGGGATCTGGGCCGGATCCAGGCCGCCGCTGCCGGGGGCCGGGCGGACACGCCGCAGACCCGGGCGGGCTGGCGCAACTTCAAGCACCAGCTGCACATCCACCACACGGTCGAGGACGACACGCTGTGGCCCCGGCTGCGCGCCGCCGTCACCGACCCGGCGGATCTGGCCCTGCTGGACGAGATGGAGGCGGAACACGCCCTGATCGATCCGCTGCTCGCCGCGGTCGACGCCGCCATGGACGCCGGCCTGGACGCCCCCAGGGGCGCCGCCAGGGACGACCGGCCGGACGTGCTGCCGGAGCGGCTGCGGGAGCTCTCCGACGCGCTGGGCCATCACCTCGTACACGAGGAGATCAGCGCGCTCCCGCTGATCCAGGCCGTGCTCACACCGGCGGACTGGGCCGCCTTCGGCGGTCAGATGCGGCGGGCTCAGGGCGTCAAGGGCGCCGCCGTCTACAGCCCGTGGATACTCGACGGGAGGCCGCGCGTCGAGCAGCGGCAGTTCCTGGCCGCCCTGCCGCCGCCCGCGCGGCTGGTCAACCGGCTGTTCTGGCAGTCGCGTTACGCCAAGCTGGAGTTGTTCGGCGGGGGCGCGCCCGACCCGGCGGGCACGGGGTCGGCGGGGGCCGGGCACCCGGCGTAGGGCCCGAGGCGCCCCGCTACTGTCATGTCTCATGATCAACCGCCGCCCGCTGCCCCCGTCCCCGTACGAGCTGTCCTCCGACGAGCCGGCGGACCTCGGGCCCGACGAGGAGCCGGCGGACCTCGGGCCCGACGACGAGGCCGTGGTCGCGGCCAGGGACGCGGCGATGCTGGAGCTGGCGACCCGGGGTCTGTCGGTGTGGCGGCTGCTGGCGCTCTGGCTGGCGGCCGGGGTGGCGGTCCTCGGCTGGGCGGCGCTGGGGCTGGCGAGTGACAGCTTCGAGCAGGGCGGCCTCGGGGCGCTGTCCGGGCTCGTCGGCCTGGTCCTCGGGGCGCTGTTCCTGCTGCCCGCCTCGATCGGTATCGCGGTCTGGGTGAGCACGGGCCGCGAGATACGCGACCGGCTCGACGACTGGGCCGATGTGGGCGCCGAGCTCGTCACCGACGAGCGGCTGCGGGCGGAGCGCCGCTGCGCCGGCTGGCTGCTGTCGTCGGCCGCGCTCTGCGGGTACGGGGTGTGGACGCTACTGAACGCGGGCGGCGCAGCAGAATCGGTCACCGTCGGTCAGATGTTGTACGCGTACGGTCTCGCCGCGACAGTCCTGCTGGCGGGTGTTCTGGGCTTCGTTCGGGCGGCCGGACATCTGCGCTGGTCAGGGCGGTTGCTGCGGCCGGTTTCCGGGCGGGGCAGGGGCGGCGCCCATCGCTGAGGCGGTTCCTACCGTGTCCGGCCTATCCTGGAGTGGGAACGCATGCGCCATTCAGGGTTAAGGGGCGGCGGATGGACTGGTTTTGGTGGGTTTTCGTCTTCTTTATGGTGGGCGGCTTCAGTTGGATAGCCGACACCGGGCGTACGGCGCTGAAAACCCGGCATGAGCGAAGGATGGAACGGCTCAAGCTGGGCGAGAAGGAACGGCTGGCTCTGGAAGAGGCACACAAGCCACCCGAGCCGGTATGCGGATGCTCACACCATCTGGCAAAGCACGACCGCAAGGGCAAGTGCCACGAGGACGTGGAAGTGCCGACGGAGTGGGACGAGAACAAGAAGCCGCTGCGGTACGAACGCAGGCAGTGCAACTGCCAGCAGTACATCGGCCCGCAGCCGCTGTCGCAGATCTACGCCGACGAGCTTACGGACCTGGCGTGAGGGCAGGCACCGTCGTGCGGGTGTGCGGTCGCCTTCTGCGCGACCGCACACGGAAAAGACCACGCGCGAAGGGATGACTCCATGCAGGTGCTCTGGGTGTCGGCCCACCCCGACCCGCGCTCGCTGAACGGCGCGTTGCGCGACGAGGGGATCGCCGTGCTGCGCGAACACGGGCACGAGGTGGTGGAGTCGGACCTGTACGCCATGAAGTGGAACCCGGTCGTCGACCATGCCGACTTCCGTCACGACCCGGTGAAGCGGCTCGACGTACTCAACGAGTCCCAGCAGGCCTTCGAGTCGGGGACGCTCAGCGACGACATCCGCCGCGAACAGGCCAAACTGGACCGGGCGGACACGCTGATCGTGCAGTTCCCGCTCTGGTGGTTCAGCATGCCGGCCATCCTGAAGGGCTGGTTCGACCGGCTGTTCGTGCAGGGCTACGCGCAAGGCGTCCTCGACCCGGAAACCGGCCGCGCCCAGCGCTACGGCAACGGCGGCCTGACCGGCAGGCGCGCCATGGTGGTGACGACGGTCGGCGCGAACGCCGCCACGACGGGCCCGCGCGGGATCCACGGCGACATCAACGAGGTCCTGTTCCCCGTCCTGCACGGCACGCTCTGGTACACGGGCATGGACGTCGTCCCCCCACTGGTCGTCAACGGCGCGGTAGCCCTGTCGGACGCCGACTACGCGACGGCGGCGACCCAACTACGCGACCGCCTTCTCACCCTCCCGCAAACGCCCCCGATCTCCTACCGCCACCAGAACGGCGGCGACTACGACGACCACCTGGTCCTCCGCCCCCACCACGCCCCGGACGCCACAGGCATCCGCATCCACTGCCGGTCCCCGGAGACGGACACACAAGACGAACGAACAGGCGGCACCTCCGAAGCGGACCGGTAACTCGTGCCCGCCGAGCCCCCGATCACCTGAGCCGGACGGCGAGGGCGGCGAGCCAGCCGCTGGGGGAGTAGGGCTCGGGAGGATCCATCTCCATGCCCAGCTCGGCGACGGCGACGGCGTGGTCGGACTCCCCGAGCGGCAGCGCCAACAGCTCGGCCAGCTCCCCGGCGAGCGCGGCGACCAGGCCGGGGTCGGTGGTGTCGAGGTAGTCCTGGAGCGCCGCGTCGTGATCCTCGAACTCGTCGGGCATGTCCTGCGAGAACCACCCGCCCAGGAACTGCGCGAGTTCGGGGAAGCGGGCATGCCACTCGCCATGGGTCCGCGGAGTCGAGGCCGGCGGTGCCGCGCCGTTCTCGACGCTTACTTTGATGCGATCGGCGAGGGACAGCAGCCACGCCTGGATCTCGGAGTCGGCCAGTCCGACATCGGGCACCGGATAGAACTCACCGAGCCGCAGCCGCAGCCGCCCCGGCGGATGTTCGGCGTACTGCCGCAACTGCTCCTCGGCCACGGCGAGCGCCCACGGCCGGGTACGCCAGGTATGCCGCAGATAGCCGGCCAGCGCTTCCTCGTCGTCGGCGGTCCTGCCCACGAACGCACGGATGACCTGATCCAACTCGCCGTACTTACGGTCGTGTTCGAGGGGCTTCAGGGACATGGACGGCCTGCCTCTAGAGGTGGATCGGGAAGGTGGCGTGGACGGTGAAACCGTGCGGACTGCCGGCGTCCCGCTTGAGCACGACCCGAGCGGCCCGCACGTCCACAGGCTCCCGCCCGGCCAGCATCATGGCCTGCAACAACACCCGCCCCACGGGCTCGGCCCGCGAAGGCCAGGCGGCCTCGACGGTGAGCCGCTGTCGGGTGTTCTGAGCGAGCCACCGATGAATCGCCTGCTCGTTCCACGTCACCACCTGCTGCGTGGCCCACTGGGCGGTCTCCCGGTCGGGATAGCTGGCGCTGCGCGTTCGCATGATTGATTGCCCTGCCTGGATGTGGTCAGCGTCCGTCCCAGCTGACTGGGTGGAACTCCGTCATGTGGTCGATGCAGGCTTGCGCGAGCATGGGGAAGAATTCCGTGAAGTCCGCGTAGCTGGAGCCGCCGTGGATCACGCCGGTGAAGAACAGATCCAATCGTTCCTCGGTCTGGAACGTGGCCAACGCCTCATAGCACTCGCCGGCCACGGCAGGCAGGTGCCACGGACAGGCAGGGTGAGCCTCGTTGATCACCATGGCGATGCCCTCCTCGGTGGTCGCGTCGCTCATGTCGTCCGAGACGGCAAGACCGTCCTGACCGAAGTAGATGGGCAGGATCTGACTCAACCGAGGGAATCGGAATTCGAGTTCGGTGGCTGTCGTCCTGACGGGACAGGTTCTGCCTTCGGCCGGGAAAGGCTTCCATGTGTCGAGATGCTCCGCGATTTCCCGGAGGACTGCGGGTGTTTTCTCGGGAGTGACTGTCCTGGGAATGTTCTCCAGTACGGATGAGCCGGGATCGTCGATGAACAGATCGGCAGCCGTGCGTAGTTGAGCAGCAGTCTCGTGCAGGGTCCGACCGCCGCCGCTCGCGGCGTAATAGAGCCCTCGAATCGAGGATGCCAGCGCGGGCTCCCATTCGGTGCGGTCGTCCGGGATGCCTTTGTGGTCGACGATCGACAGCAGTTCTCTGGCGCCGGGCAGTCGCCAATGGTCTCGAATCGGCGTCAAAATAACCTCCCTTGTTTCCTGGCGGGGCATTAAGGGCCTGTGCCGGGCTTCGCGGCCACCGGCATGGACGTCACCACGGTGAAGGGAGGGTCCAGGTCCGGATCATACGCCAGGCGGGTTTCGACGCCCTTCACGTCCGTTGCCTTGCCCGACGGGAAGGGTGACGTCTGCATCTCCGTCCTGTCGATACTGCGTCCGCTGAATTCATCCGGGTTGGCCGGATGATCCACTCGAATATCGAGACGCGGTTCTTTGGGATTGGGCTGGGTCGCGAGCCAGGTGCTGATCTTGCTGTTGTTCCGGTCAATCGTGTACTGCGTGAGTCGTTGCGCCGTGTCGATGTCCGGGAACGTCGATGCGTTTCCTATCTTCGGCTGTCCGTACGGCCAGGCGGTGCCGGGTCGCGGCGGTTTCTTCAAATCGTCGCGCAGCCGCTGGGCGAGCTGGTCGTCGGTCAGCCCGACATGTTTGTTGAGCGTGTGCGAGTTGTTCAGCCACTCCGTCGATGCCAGGTCGAGCTGGTAGTTGCCGTTGGCGGTGTCCCCGTCCTTCGTCCAACGGTGCCGTGGTTTGAACTCGTCGAGGGACCGGGCGCCGAACCCCTCGGCCCGAGCCTCCTCCGACTGGTAGGTCGGCGCGCTCTGGTACGCCTCCTCCAGCTCGGGGAGCAGGCCGCTGAGCGTCGCGGCGGCATCGTGGAAGGCCTGCTGGTACGCGTCCACGGCGGCGTCCACACCTGACTTGTCCATGTGGGACCGGAACGTCATGACGATCTCGCCGAACGCCAAGGTGGAGCCCAGCCGCGTCAGCTCCCCGAAGTCAAGACCGGTCGTGAGGTCCTTCACGGTCGCCTTCGCGGCCTCGGAACCGAGCCGGGACGTGGTCTCCCTGGTGGTGTCCGCCGTGGTGGCCAGGTCGTCGCACGCCTTCTTCACGGCATTCGCCGTCTTCTGCAGCACCTCAATGACGGGTTGCCGCTCACCGGGTTTCTTCGACGGGTTGGTGCGCCATTCCCGTCCCCCGGAGGAGCCCTTGGGCACCGCTGTGCCGTCCGCGTTGCGCGGTTCGCCCCACGGTGTCGTTCCCCAGATGGACTGGCAGAAGCCGTTCATCGCGGCCTGCCATTCGCTGTTTCCGTCGTCCGTCAGATAGCCGATGATCCCCGCGAAGTTACCGGCCGACGTTTTCGCGGAGTCTCCGGTCCGCTTCCAGCCGTCCCCGATGCCACGCAGATCGTCACTGTCCGCGCCCGGCGTGATGTCGTGGGTCTTCCCGAGCCGGAGTCCCTCTTTGATGGCCGGCTCGATCAAGTCGGAGAGAAAGTCGGGGAAGTTGCCTATCCCGGCCACGAACGGGATGTCCGTGCCGTCTCCCGTGCCGGTCCACTTGATGGAGGCGACAGGACCGTAGTGCGTGTTGCCGACGCCGATCGGCGGGTCCCTGCGGGGCGGCGGGCCCTGTATTTTGCGCGCTGCCCAGTCTGCGGCCTGGTAGTGGTTGGCCGTTTCCGTGAGTCCGACGGCCACGCCGCCGATGCTCTGGATGCATCTGGCCCACACGTCGAGGAACCGTTTGGCGACATCCTCGTACGCGGCGGCGAACGCGTCGGGGCCCTCGCCCTTGCCCGCGGCCTGGCGATGGTCGACGTCCTCGACCATCTGCTGGCCGGCCTTGTGGAACGTGAACTGCTCGTCGCGCACGAGTGCGGACGTGTAGTAGACGTGGCCGGGCCGCACGTCGAAGCCGCCTCCCGCGTCCGGCGCCGGCTGCTTCAGCTGTTCCCGCTCCCACTTGCGGCGCTTGTCGCTGGGCAGACCGTCCGCCCCGGTGGGCGGCGGGGGCGGCGGTTCGTAGTTCGGATCGGGGGACGGGCCAGGGGTAGGACTGGGCGTCCGGTCGGGCATCGGCGGTACAGGCGGTGCGTCGCCTGCGGACGGCGAAGCGGACGGTGAGGGCTGGGGCGGTGGTGGGGTGGCCATCAGGCTGCTCCCCAGCCGCGCAGCACCGCCCGGTGTGCCGCCGCGTAGTTGGCGTGGCCCGTCGTCACGACCTCGTGGAGCCAGGCCTGGGCGGCCTGGAGGTCCTGCATCGAGCGGTCCCAGGTGTCGAGTTCGTCCACGAAGGCGTCCCGCGCCTGGCCGTCCCAGCTCAGGACGACCTTCTCCGTACGGTCGTAGAGCGAGTCGAGGCGCTGGTTCAGCTGTTTGAGTATGTCCTCCAGCTCACCCGCGAGTTCGCGCAACGTGGCGAAGCTGACCTTGATGTGGTCGTCGTCCGGCATCTGTTCCCCCCGGTTGGATGCGATGGCTCAGATCGGTCAGATGTCGAGGATGCGGCTCTGGGGTGCGGAGGTGTCGTCGGACAGTTTCGCCGCCTCGCCCGCCACGTCGACCTGGGACTCGGCGCCGCGCATCCGGCGTAGCGTTTCGAGTTCCTGGTGGGTGAAGCCGTCGCGGCTCAGGCGCACTGCCTCTTCGATGACGACCAGGACCTCACGGATGCGTACGGCGTCCTCGGCGGCGCCTCGGTGCAGGTCGCGGTATCCGGTGGCGGCCGCGCCCTGCCACCCTGCCTCGATGCGGTCGACGATCGCGTCCATCCGCCGTACCTGGCTGTTCAGATGCTGCTGCATGTCGTCCAGGTCGCCCGACAGGCGCGTCAGGTCGTCCTCCGAGACGTCGAGATCGGGCCGGTCCACCATGATCCCCCCCCGGACAGTTGTCCATCACCCCGTATGGATCTTGCCGTCAATACTATAAACAGGGGACCGTGAGGGGACGTCAGAGATTTTCGGCCCCTTTGGCGGGGGCGCCGAGCAGCATCGTCGGGGCTCCGGCGACTCTCGTCAGGAAGACCGTCGTGGCGTTCGGGCCCTTGAGTTTCATGCGGCGGCGGAGTTCTTCCGGTTCCACCGCCGAGCCGCGTTTCTTCACCGTCAGTACGCCCACCTCGCGTTCGCGCAGCAGTGCCTTCAGTTTCTTCAGGCCGAAGGGGAGTTGGTCGGTGATCTCGTACGCCGTGGCGTACGGGGTGGGGCGCAGGTGGTCGGAGGTGATGTACGCGATCGTCTCGTCGATCAGGGCGCCGGCGAGGTCTTCGGCTGCCTCGGCCACCAGGTGGGCGCGGATGACGGCGCCGTCCGGTTCGTAGAGGTAGCGGCCGAGTGGGCGGACCGGGGGGTTGGGGAGGCCGCGGGTGGTGAGGGTCGCGCCGGTGGGGAGCAGGGTGGCGCGGCGGGCGCCGGGGGTGATGTCGGACGAGGCGGGCGCGTGCCAGAGCACCGCCTCCTTCACGTCGCCGCCCGCCGAGATCCACTCCGCCTCGAAGTCGTCGGGGACGAGTTCGTGCGGGATGCCGGGGGCGATCTTGACGGCTCCCGTGCCGACCCGGCGTACCGCTTCGATCGCCCAGGACAGCGGCGGCGCGTACGCCTCGGGGTCGAAGATCCTGCCCCGGCCGCCGCGCCGGGCCGGGTCGACGAAGACGGCCTCGGCGTCCGACAGGTCGTGGGTCAGGACGTCGGCGTTGAGCACGGTCGCCGGGGGCGGGGCGGGCGCCAGCGTACGGAGGTTGGCCGCCGCGATCTCGCACGTCGGACCGTCCAGATCGACGGCCGTCACGGCGAACCCCGCGCGGGCCAGGGCGAGCGCGTCGCCGCCGATCCCGCAGCACAGGTCGGTGATCCGGCGCGCGCCGGTGCGGCGGAACCGGGCGGCCCGGTGGGCGGCGACCACGGTGCGGGTGGCCTGTTCGACGCCGTTGGGCGTGAAGAACATCCGGTACGCGTCCTCGGCGCCGAACTTCGCCACCGCGCGCTGGCGCAGCCGCGCCTGCGCCAGCGCCGCCGAGACCAGTTCGGCCGGGTGGTCACGGCGCAGCCGGGTGGCGAGGGCGAGTTCCGTCGCGGGGTCGTGGTCGCGCAGTTCGGCGAGGAGCGCCTGGCCCTCGGCCGACAGCAGCGGCGCCAGGCCGGCGGAGGCGGGCGACGGTGCGGGCGCGGGCGCGGGGTGCGGGGTGGGCGACGGGTGCGGGGCGGGCGTGCGGTCGGTCACCCGGCCATTGTGGGCCAGCCGGGGGACCGCGCGCTTCGGGCGGAGGTGTCTGCCGGGCGGCGGCGCGCAGCGCTGACAGGATGCGGGGCCATGCAACTAGTAAGACAAAAGGAAGATGCGGTGACCAAAGGGGTGGCAACGGCGCGGCCGAGGGCGCAGGCGCGAGCCCGGCTCCGGGGCGCCCGGCGTACCCGTACGGCACTCGCGGTACTGCTGGTCGCCGCGATCGGCTCCGGCTGCGCCGCAGGGGCGGACGGCGCCGGGGGCGGTCCCACGTCCCGGCCGATGCCCCTGCCGCTCGATGTCCGCCCGATCACCTTCCCGCCCGCCGCTCCCGCATCGAAGCCGGCCCTGCGTCCCGTACCCGCCAAGCCCGCCGCCGGGCCGCAGGCGGCGCAGGCAGCGCAGGCGCTGGGCGGACCAGCCGGGGCCGTGGCCGCACAGGCGGACCTGCTCAAGCGCGGCCAGCTCGCCCGGGTCGCCCTGGCCAAGAAGTGGGGGCTGCGCAAGGTGCCCCTGCTCGCGCCCCCGCCGCCCGCGGTCAAGCCGAAGATCACCACCCGCAAGGGCTTCGAGGTCAGGGGCGGCGACGCGGGACTGCCACCGGTGTTCACGACCGTCCCCGTCAAGGACAAGGTCGTCTTCCTGACCATGGACGACGGCGCGGAGAAGGACCCCGAGCTGTTGCGGATGATGTCCGAGCTGCGCATTCCGTACAGCGCGTTCCTCAGCGACTACCTGATCAGCGACAACTACGGCTACTTCAAGAAGGCGCAGAACCTCGGCGTCTCGCTGAACAACCACACCCTGCACCATCTTTACCTTCCCAAGCTCACCCCGGCCCAGCAGCGGCACGAGATCTGCGACCAGCAGGACAAGCTCGCCAAGCACTACGGGAAGCGGCCGACGCTCTTCCGGCCGCCGTTCGGCAACTACAACGCCGACACGCTGCGTATCGCCAAGGCGTGCGGAGTGACCGCCGTACCGCTGTGGGAGACCGAGGCGTTCCCCGACCACATGGACTGGCGGGACGCCGACCAGCACCTGGACCCCGGCGACATCATCCTTACCCACTTCAGGGGCCGTTCCGACTGGAAGGCGTCGATGCCGGACCTGATCAGGTCGCTGCTGAAGCGGATCACCGACAGCGGCTTCGCCGTGGCCAAGCTGGAGGACTACGTCTGACCCCGGCCCCCACGGGGGCTGCCGCGCTCAGCCGCCCGCGCCGCCGCGCTTCAGCCGCCCGGGCAGTCGCCGCTGCCGCTGTAGCACGGCACGTAGTGGCGCTGCGGGGGCCGCGGCGGCGGGTGCGCGTGCTGGTAGGCCCGTGCCGTCACCGCCAGCATCGCCCCGCCGACCACCAGCACCACCAGGACCTGTACGCAGACGGTGATCGGGTGCCTGCTCCGTACGAACCACCAGACCGACAGCGCGATCAGCAGCACCGGGACGCCGTACGAGAGCAGCGGCGCCCAGTCCATCTCCGGCACCGTGCGCGGCGGCAGGTCCCGGGGGCCCACGTCGAGCTGGGCGAAGATCAGCAGCAGCGTGCCGATCCCCAGGAGCATGGCGTCGCCGACCAGGACGACGAAGGCCAGGAACGCGTCGGCGCCACGCGTCGGCCGCGCCGCGTCGGCGGAGGGTGCCGCGTCGGCGGAGGACGCCGGGTCGAGAGGGTTTGTCACGCTCGTACTCTCGTACGGAACGGCCGCCTCCGGCCAGCGGTTTCGTGATCCGCGCGGATCCGCCACGCGCCCGCCCGCTGGCACTCCGCTTGACCGAGTGCTAACCGCGGTCATAGTCTCAGGTCTGGCACTCCCCACTGGAGAGTGCCAAAGCGCGACAAGCAGGTCCGGCTCCCGCGACGACGGATCCCAGCTGTCGCCACCCCAGACAGTTAACCCCGTGAGATCTCCGAAGGGGGAGGTCGGATCGTGACGACCGCCAGCACCAAGGTTGCCATCAAGCCGCTCGAGGACCGCATTGTGGTCCAGCCGCTCGACGCCGAGCAGACCACGGCCTCTGGCCTGGTCATCCCGGACACTGCGAAGGAGAAGCCCCAGGAGGGCGTCGTCCTGGCAGTCGGTCCGGGCCGTTTCGAGAACGGCGAGCGGCTTCCGCTCGACGTTTCCGTCGGCGACGTCGTTCTTTACAGCAAGTACGGCGGCACCGAGGTGAAGTACAGCGGCGAGGAGTACCTCGTCCTCTCGGCTCGCGACGTTCTCGCGATCATCGAGAAGTAATTCACCAGTTCGTTTGCTTTTGATCTGCGCCCTCGGCCCCCCTGCGATTGCCGGGCGGACGGGGGCGCAGTTCATTTGAGAGGACACAGAAGCTCTAATGGCGAAGATCCTGAAGTTCGACGAGGACGCCCGTCGCGCCCTCGAGCGCGGCGTCAACAAGCTTGCCGACACGGTGAAGGTGACGATCGGCCCCAAGGGCCGCAACGTCGTCATCGACAAGAAGTTCGGCGCCCCGACCATCACCAACGACGGTGTCACGATCGCCCGCGAGGTCGAGCTCGACGACCCGTACGAGAACCTGGGCGCGCAGCTGGTGAAGGAGGTGGCGACCAAGACCAACGACATCGCGGGTGACGGCACCACCACCGCGACCGTGCTGGCCCAGGCGCTGGTCCGCGAGGGCCTGCGCAACGTCGCCGCCGGTGCTTCCCCCGCCGCCCTGAAGAAGGGCATCGACGCAGCCGTCGCCGCCGTCTCGCAGGAGCTGCTGGCGACCGCGCGCCCGATCGACGACAAGTCCGACATCGCCGCCGTGGCCGCGCTCTCCGCGCAGGACCAGCAGGTCGGTGACCTCATCGCCGAGGCGATGGACAAGGTCGGCAAGGACGGTGTCATCACCGTCGAGGAGTCCAACACTTTCGGCCTTGAGCTGGACTTCACCGAGGGCATGGCCTTCGACAAGGGTTACCTGTCGCCGTACATGGTGACCGACCAGGAGCGTATGGAGGCCGTCCTCGACGACCCGTACATCCTGATCAACCAGGGCAAGATCTCCTCCATCCAGGACATGCTGCCGCTGCTGGAGAAGGTCATCCAGGCGGGTGGCTCCAAGCCGCTGCTGATCATCGCCGAGGATGTCGAGGGCGAGGCGCTCTCCACCCTCGTCGTCAACAAGATCCGTGGCACCTTCAACGCCGTCGCGGTGAAGGCCCCCGGCTTCGGTGACCGCCGCAAGGCCATGCTCGGCGACATCGCCACCCTCACCGGTGCGACCGTCATCGCCGAGGAGGTCGGCCTCAAGCTCGACCAGGCCGGTCTCGACGTGCTGGGCTCCGCCCGCCGCGTGACGATCACCAAGGACGACACGACGATCGTCGACGGTGGTGGCGACAGCACCGAGGTCGTCGGGCGCGTCAACCAGATCAAGGCCGAGATCGAGTCCACGGACTCCGACTGGGACCGCGAGAAGCTCCAGGAGCGCCTCGCGAAGCTGGCCGGCGGCGTGTGCGTGATCTCCGTGGGTGCCGCCACCGAGGTGGAGCTCAAGGAGAAGAAGCACCGTCTGGAGGACGCCATCTCCGCGACCCGCGCCGCGGTCGAGGAGGGCATCGTCTCCGGTGGTGGCTCCGCCCTGGTGCACGCCGCCAAGGTGCTCGAAGGCAACCTCGGCAAGGAGGGCGACGAGGCCACCGGTGTCGCCGTCGTCCGCCGCGCCGTCGTCGAGCCGCTGCGCTGGATCGCGGAGAACGCGGGCCTGGAGGGCTACGTCATCACCGCGAAGGTCTCCGAGCTCGACAAGGGCCACGGCTTCAACGCCGCGACCGGCGAGTACGTCGACCTGGTGAAGGCCGGCGTCATCGACCCGGTCAAGGTCACCCGCTCCGCGCTGGAGAACGCCGCTTCCATCGCCGCCCTGCTGCTCACGACCGAGACCCTGGTCGTCGAGAAGCCGGCGGAGGAGGAGCCCGAGGCGGCCGGCGGCCACGGGCACAGCCACTGACGTAGCGCGTCGCTGCTCAGTCTGTTCAGTACACCGAGGCCCGGTGTCCCCTCGCGGGGGCACCGGGCCTCGGTGCGTACGCCGTCCGGCGCCGCGGGCTACGCGGAGAGGTGCAGCGCCGCCGGGAGTACGGGATCGGCGAAGGGCAGGCCCTTCGTGTAGCGCTCGATCTCGTCGAGCGCCTGGTCCGCCATACGGTGGATCTCGTTGCCGAGCGAGCCCGCCACATGCGGGGTGAGCAGCACGTTCGGCAGGTCGTACAACGGCGAATCCGCAGGCGGCAGTTCCGGCTCCGTCACGTCCAGTACGGCGTGCAGCCGGCCGGAGACCAGCTCGGGCAGCAGCGCCCGCTCGTCCACGAGCGAGCCGCGCGAGGTGTTGATCAGCGTCGCGCCGTCCGCCATGGCCGCGAGCTGCGCCGCGCCGATCATGTGGTGCGTCGCCGCGAGCTGCGGGGCGTGTACGGAGACGATCGAGCTGCGCGCGCACAGCTCGTCGAGCGGTACGGCCGCCGTGCCGAGCGCCGCCGCCGCTTCGGCGTCGACGTACGGGTCGTACAGCAGGACGTCGAGATCGAACGGCCGCAGCAGCTCGGCCACCCGGCGGCCGATGCGGGAGGCGCCGACGAGCCCGACCGTACGGCGGTAGTTGCCCGCGCCGTCCAGCTCCGCGCGCCAGTCGTGCTCGG
>NZ_JTIY01000001.1:1453422-1461077 GCF_000818175.1 Streptomyces sp. AcH 505 | reverse complement strand
AAGAGGATCGCGGCCAGCGTGTACTCGGCGACCGGCACGGCGTTGGCCGCGGCGGCGGAGGTGACCGTGATGCCGCGCTCCCAGCACGCCTCGGTGATGTGGTGCTTGACGGTGCCCGCCGCGTGCACGACGGCGCGCAGCCGGGGCGCCGCCGCCAGCACCTCGGCGGTGAGGGGCGGCGCGCCCCAGCTGGTGAGCAGCAGTTCGGCGTCGGCGAGCGCGGCGGCGACCGCCGGGGTCGGGTCGGTGAGCTGATGGGCCGTCAGGGCCGGATCGGTGCGGACGAGACCGGTGAGCCGGGTGCGGTGGGCGGCGGTCAGCAGCCGGTCCGCGATGCCCGGACTCATGGCGAGCAGCGCGGACGGCCGGTTGTCAGTGGTGTGGTGCATGGTGGGACGTGTGCTCCTCGGGATCACGTGGGGCTGGTCACTGGGGGGCGACGGTCATTTGACGCTGCCTGCGGTGAGGCCGGCCTTCCAGTGCCGTTGCAGCGCGATGAACGCGACGATCAGCGGGACGACGGCGAGGAGGGACCCGGTGACCACCATCGGATAGAAGTCCGGGGTGGCGTTGGCGTTGCTGTGCCAGTTGTAGAGCCCGAGGCTCAGTGGATACAGGTTCTTGTCGGAGAGCATCACCAGGGGGAGGAAGAAGTTGTTCCAGATCGCGGTGAACTGGAAGAGGAAGACGGTCACGAACCCCGGCATCACCATGCGCAGCCCGATCGACCAGAAGGTGCGGAATTCGCCGGCGCCGTCGATCCTGGCCGCCTCCAGGGACTCGTTCGGGATATAGCCGGCGCTGAAGATCCGGGACAGGTACACGCCGAACGGATTGACGAGCACGGGTATCAGCACGGACCAGTAGGTGTTGATGGTGTGCGTCTTCACGGCGAGCAGGTACAGCGGGAGCGACAGCGCGGTCGACGGCAGCAGCACCCCCAGCAGGACGACGGCGAACAGCTTCTCCTTGCCCCGGAAGCGGTACTTGTCGAAGGCGTACCCGGCGGCGATGCTCACCAGCGAGCAGCCGAGGGCGCCGATGCCGGCGTAGAGCAGCGAGTTGCCGTACCAGCGGAAGTAGATGCCGTCCTGGTAGGACGACAGCTCGGAGAGGTTGTTGCCGAGGTTGAAGCCCTCGAACGAGAAGACGTCACCGCCCAGCAGATTCCCGGCGTCCTTGGTCGAGGCCGTGATCAGCCAGACGAGCGGGAAGAGCGTGTACGCGGCGGCCAGTACGAGGACGCCGTTGACCGCGGACTTGGACAGCCAGCGGCTGGTGCCGGGGCGGCGGGCGGCCCCGACGGGGGAGCGGCGGCCGGTGTCGCGGCCACGCTGCGAGCTGAGCTGGGTGGCCGGGTCGACCACGAGAGGAGTCGTCATGACGCCGACGCCTCCTTCCGGTTGGAGAGTCGGGTGACGACGAAGGACAGCACGGCCGCGACGAGGGCGATGAAGACGGAAGCGGCGGCGGCGAGGCCGTAGTCGTTGCGCTGGAAGGCCGCGCTGTAGGCGTACATGTTGGGCGTCCAGGCGCTGGTGACGGCCGCGCCCGAGCCGCTGAGGATCAGCGGTTCGGTGAACAGCTGCATCGAGCCGATGATCGTGAAGAGCAGCACGAGCATCAGGGAGGAGCGGATCAGCGGGATCTTGATGCTGAAGGCGAGCCGCCACTGACCAGCGCCGTCCACGGTCGCCGCTTCCAGCAGGGAGCGGTCGACGGCCTGGAGCGAGGCGTAGAAGATCACGACGTTGTAGCCGAGCCATTCCCACAGGGCGATGTTGACGATGGACGGCAAAGCGCCGTCCGACGAGAAGAAGTCGAAGCCGATACCGCCGGAGTGCATGGCGTTGACGACGGGGCTGAGCCCCGGTGTGTAGAGGTAGATCCAGATCAGCGCCGCGATCAGGCCGGGGATGGCGTGCGGCAGGAACAGCGCCAGCTGGAAGAAGCGGCGGGCCCTGGCCAGGGCGGTGTCCAGCAGCAGCGACAGGACGAGCGCGCCGCCGACCATCAGCGGGATGTAGAACACGCAGTACTTGGCCAGCACCCAGAACCCGTCGCGGAACGCGGAGTCGCCGAGTGCGGCCGCGTAGTTGCCGAGGCCGTGGAAGACGGTCGTGGGGCCGTCGAAGCCGAGCCCGGTCGACTTCTCGGTGAACAGGCTGAGCCAGAGCGCGTAGCCGATGGGGACGACCATCGCGACGGTGAACAGGACGAAGAAGGGAGTGAGCAGCACACCGGCGGCGAGGCCGGTGCGGGCCCTGTTGGTCTTCAGCCGCTTCGTGCTTCCGCTGGTGCTCGCCGTGGTGCTCACATCGGTGCTCGTGCGGGTACTGGTGCTTGCGTCGGTGCTCATGAGGGGTCCTCGACCTTCAGGCCGCGCTTCTTCAGATCGGCGACAGTGGCTTTCTGAGCCGTCCTGACCGCCTCGGGCAGGGTGGACGTACCGCCGACGACCTTGGTCAGCGCGTCACCGAGCGCGTCGTTGGTCGCGCCCGTGCTCGGGCCCCAGATCCAGTCCGGGTTGATCGTCGCGCCGGCCTTCTCGTACAGGGCGTAGAGGTCCTGGCCGCCGTAGAAGCTGGTGTCGAAGGCCTTCTGCGCGACCGGCACCATGGCCGGGGCCGCGGGCAGGGCGCTCGACGTGCTCGCGCCGATCCTGGCCTGGACGGCTTCCTTCGACGTGGTCATCCACAGGGCGAACTGGACGGCGGCGGCCGTCTTCTTGCTGTTCTTGCTGACCGCGAAGGACGAGCCCTGGATCATGCCGCTGGACGGCTTGGCCGCGTCCCAGCTCGGCATCTGTACGGCCGCCCACTTGCCCTTCTCCTCCGGCACGATCCCGGCGAGGGTGCCCGCGCTCCAGGAGGCGCCGAGATAGCCGAGCGTGGTGCCCGCCTTGAGCGAGCTGGTCCACTCGGGGCTGTACGACGAGGCGGTGCTGATCAGCTTGTCGTCGATCATGCCCTGCCAGTACTTCGCGGTCTTGAGCGTCGCCGGGTCCGTCGTGTTGATCTGCCAGGCGTCGTGGTCGGTCTTGAACCACTCGGCGCCGGCCTGCCAGGCCATCGACTGGAAGAAGGTCGGATCGTCGGGGAAGAACGTGGCGATCCTGGTGTCCGGCGCGATCTTCTTGACCTGCTGCGCCGCCGTGCGGAACTCGGCCCAGGTGCGCGGCAGTGCGATGTGGTGCTGCTGGAAGAAGTCCTTGCGGTAGTAGAAGATCTGCGGCGAGGCGTCGGACGGGATCGCCCAGTTCTTGCCGCCCAGGGTGGTCAGCTCGATGGTCTGCGGCAGGAACTTCCGCTTCTCGGCCGGGGTGAGATAGCCGCTGAGGTCCTGCAGCGAGCCCTGGCTGACGAACTGTCCGAGCTGCGGATACTCGATGGAGAGCAGATCGGGCGCGATGCCCGCCTTCACCGCATTGGCGATCTTGGGATAGCCGCCGAGACCGCCCGACGGGATCTCCTCGAACTTCACCTTGATCGTGTCGTGGGAGGCGTTGAACGCGTCCACGACCTCCTGGGATCCCTTGGTCCAGGCCCAGAACGTGACGGTGACCGGGTGCTCGGCGGTGCCCTGGGCCGGGGATTCGGCGCCGCCACCGCACGCCGTGAGCGCCACGAGTGCGGCCAGCGCGGTGGCGGCGCCGGCCAGGGCATGGATGGGACGGGACCAACTGCGACTCACGGCGCGGCTCCTGATGCGTGCGGGGACAGGCGTGCCGTGATACTTCGAGGAGCCGTGAGCGAAGTCAAGAGCGAAAGATTGAATGATCGAAAAATGAGCGAAACGGCTGGGTCTAGCGCTGTTTCGATCTTGCCGGGGCGCCGCAGGATTCTCGCACCCGCAGCCGCGGCAGCAGCTCCAGATGGCGGCGGGTCACCTCGGCGCCCGGCCCCGCGCCGCCGCCGGACCTGCCGGTGAGCCGCTCGATCAGCAGTTCGGCCGCCGCTGCGCCCACCTCGCGCTTGGGCGGCGCCACGGCGGTCAGCGGGGTGTCGGCGAGGGCCGCCACCTCGTCGTCGTACGTGATCAGCGCGAGGTCGCCCGGCACCCGTACGCCCAGCTCGGCCAGGCGCCGGACGATCCAGGTGGCGTCCTCGTCGTTGTGCATCAGCGCGGCCGTCGCCTCACCGGACGTCACCGCGTCGCGCAGCGCGAGCGCCGCGCGCTCGAAGAGCTCCGGGTCACGCTCGGGCGAGTTCGAGTCGATCATCGGCCCTGGCGCCGTGAGCCCCAGCGCGTCCAGCGCCCGCCCGTACCCGGCCCGTACGGCCATGGCGGTCGGGCTGTCCCAGCGCGCCACCAGCAGCGGCGCCCCGTGGCCGAGCCGGACCAGGTGCCGGACGGCGATCAGCACGCCGTGCGCGTGGTCGGACCTGACCTGGTCCATGTCGTCCAGCGGGCCGCCGGGCACCCCGGCCCGCTCCACCAGCACCGTGGCCACCGGCAGCCGGGCGATCCAGTCGCTGTGCAGGGCCGGGTGGTCGGGGGCCGTCCAACTGGGAGCGACCAGCAGGCCCTCGGCGCCGGCGGCGAGCAGCCCCGCCGCGTGCGAGGCGTCGTCGTCGGGGCGGTAGTCGGAGACCCGCAGGATCAGCCGGGCGCCGAGCCTGGCCGCCGCTTCGTGGGCGCCCCTGATCACCTCGGCGAAGTAGTAGGCGGCCGCAGGCGCCAGCATCCCGATGACCGGGCCGCCGCCGCCCGGCGCCGTACCGGCCGGACCCCGCCGCTCGGGCCAGGACACCGAGCCGTGCGCCCGGTCGAGCAGCCCGCGGCCTGCCAGCGTCTCCACGTCACGGCGGGCGGTGACGGGGGACACCCGCAGCTCGACGGCGAGGTCGGCGACCCGGACGGTGCCCCGTTCGCGTACCAGGTTCAGCAGGCGGTCATGACGTTCAGCGGCACCTTCGCGCACGGTGGCAGACCCTTCGCAATGTGATGTCACGCGCCACGGCATGGCCCGGACGCGACGAGCCTAATGCGTACGATCGAAAGGCGGGCATCCGATCATTCGATCACGGCTGTCGACCACAGCTGGCGCTGACAGCGGGCGATGACAGCCAGCGACACCCGGCGCTCATCGCGACCGATCGGCGGCGAGGCGGACGGTCACTGCGGGCCGTACTTGCTCCGCGCCTTCGACGTGATCCCGCCGAGCAGCCCGCGCGGCGCGATCTTCACCGCGCCCATCAGCGCCTTGTAGCGCGGATCCGGCACCGACACCGTCCTGCCGCGCGCCAGGTCGGCCAGCGCCGCCGTCACCAGCTTGTCCGCGTCCAGCCACATCCAGTCGGGGATCTTCTCCGTGCCGAGCCCGGCCCGCTCATGGAACTCGGTCCGTACGAACCCCGGGCACAGCGCCATCAGCCGTACGCCCGAGCCCGCCACGTCCTTGGCGACACCCTGGGTGAACTGCACGACCCACGCCTTGGAGGCGCCGTACGTACCGCGCGGCAGGAAGGCGGCCACCGAGGCCACGTTGACGACTCCGCCCCGCTCGCGCGCCCGCATCCCGGCGACGGCGGCCGAGGTCAGCCGCAGCACCGCCTCGCAGTGCACCTTCAGCATGGTCAGCTCGTCGGCGAGGGAGACTTCGAGGAACGCGCCCTTGCTGCCGAACCCCGCGTTGTTGACCAGCAGATCGACCGGATGCCTCCGGTCGGAGAGCCGCTTCTCGACCGCTTCGATCCCCGCGTCGGTGGCCAGATCGGCGGTCAGCACCTCGGCCTCGATGCCGTGGCGGTCGTGCAGTTCCGTGGCGTGCGTGCGCAAGCGCTCGGTGTCGCGGGCCACCAGGACGAGATTGTGTCCGTCCGTGGCCAGCCGCCGCGCGAAGGCGGCGCCGATACCCGCCGTCGCGCCGGTGATGAGAGCAGTCGTCATGCGACGGCACGTTAGCGCCCCACGGCGGCCCGCCGATCCGGCAGGGGCGCCGCTCACCTGCCGTACCAGGCCGCCGCTCAGCTGCCGTACTTGGCGACGTACTCCCTGGCGGCCTTCAACTCCTCGGTGTGCAGGGCGTCCGCGGCGGCCAGGATCCGCGGCAGCAGCTCGCGCTCCAGGGTGACGGCGCGGAAGGCCAGCGCCACCGTGACGTCATGGTCCGGGCGGTGCACGATCTCGATCGGGTCGCCCGAGCGGATCTCGCCGGGTGTGATGACCCGCAGATACGCGCCCGTCACCGCATGGCGGGTGAAGCGCTTCATCCAGCCCTTCTCGCCGAGCGTCGCCTGGAACGTACGGCACGGGATGCGGCCGCTCGTCGCCTCCAGCACCAGCTCGTCCCCGATCCGCCAGCGCTCACCGACCTTCGCCGCCGCCATGTCGAGCCCCGACGTGGTGAGATTCTCGCCGAACGCGCCGTTGGCCAGGGGGCGGCCCAGCTCCCGCTCCCAGTGGTCCAGATCCTCCCGCGCGAACGCGTACACCGCCTGGTCGCTGCCGCCGTGATGGCGCAGGTCGCACACCGCGTCCCCGACGAGACCGCTGCCGCCCTCGCCCTTGGCGCCGGGGTCCCGCACCCGCACGGGACCCGCGGCCGGCTGCTTGCCGATGCCCGTGACCTTGCCCGGCGTGTCGGTGTACGGGACGACTTCGGGCCGCCCCACATTCACGGTCAGAACTTTCATGGCAGCACGGTATCGGCAGCCGCCTCAAAGCATCCACCGATTATTTTCCGCCGTGCCCAAGCGTTGCTTATAGTTGAGAGATGATCGAGGCCCGCCATCTCCGCGTCCTGCGCGCCGTCGCCGCCACCGGTTCCTTCTCGGCCGCCGCGCGTGAGCTGGGCTGCACCCAGCCCGCCGTCAGCCAGCAGATGAAGGCCCTCGAAGCGTCGGCGGGCACCACCCTGCTCGTCCGCACCGGGCGCGAGACGCGGCTCACCCAGGCCGGTGAGGTGCTGGTCCGGCACGCGACGGGGATCCTCGGCGGGCTCACGGCCGCGGAGGAGGAGATCGCCGCCCTGGTGGGGCTGCGAGCGGGCCGGGTCAGGCTCGTCTCCTTCCCCAGCGGCAGCTCGACGCTCGTCCCCGCCGCGCTCGCCGCGCTGCGCGCCGCCCACCCCGGCACCCGGGTCTCACTCGTCGAGGCCGAACCGCCCAGCTCGGCCGGGATGCTGCGGGACGGCGACTGCGACGTGGCGCTGGCGTTCCGGTACGGGGACGGCGCCGACGCCGACGCCGAGTGGGACGACCTGGTCGTACGGCCGCTGCTGGTGGACCGGCTCGTCGGACTCGTACCCGAAGGGCACCGGCTGGCGCGCGCCGGCGCCGAAGCGGTCGCCATGGGGGACTTGGCGGGCGAGCCGTGGATCGCGGGCTGTCCGCGCTGCCGTACCCAACTCGTCGCCGCCTGCGAGGAGTCGGGGTTCGCCCCGCGGATCGACTTCGCCACGGACGACTACCCGGCCGTGGTCGGCCTGGTCGCCGCCGGGCTCGGGGTCGCCGTACTGCCCGAGCTGGCGCTGGCCTCGGTGCGTACCGAAGGGGTCCGTACGCTCGCGGTCGAGCCGGCGGTGCTCCGTGAGGTCGTCGCGCTCACCCTGCCGGACCTGGCCAGGGTGCCCGCCGTCGCCGCCACGCTGGACGAGCTGGCCGTGGCCGCCGCCCGCTGAGGCGGCCCCCGCCGCGCAGAAACGTTTCCCC
>NZ_JTIY01000001.1:1451752-1453397 GCF_000818175.1 Streptomyces sp. AcH 505 | reverse complement strand
TTGGGGGCTGCCTCAGTCGTCGAGGTGGTCGCCGAAGCCGTGGCCGCTAAGACCGCCGTGCCCCCCGGGCCCCGGGTCGTGCGACGGCGGTGGCCCCTGGTGCGCGCCGCCCGCGTGCGAGGCGGCGGTGGACGCCGTGATCAGCCGGGTGCGGGCGCGGCCCATCAGCTCCTCGCGCTCGTCCTCGGTCAGTCCGCCCCACACGCCGTACGGCTCCCGCACCGCCAGTGCGTGTGCCGCGCACTCCGCGCGGACCGGGCACCGCATGCACACCTCTTTCGCCGAGTTCTCACGCGCGCTTCTCGCCGCGCCGCGCTCCCCCTCCGGATGGAAGAAGAGTGAACTGTCGACGCCACGACAGGCCGCGAGGAGTTGCCAGTCCCACAGATCGGCGTTCGGTCCGGGAAGGCGGGAGAAATCTGCCATTGCTTAAGTCCCCTTGAAACCTGGACGGCGTTGGATCACTCATGACCGTACATCTGCAGTGTAAGTAGATGTAAATATGACTCATTGCGAATCTAGCCACAGACACCAGCAAAAGGGAAGAAAAGCCACTAAATGGGGCATACCCCTAACGGGGGAAACGGGTGATCCGCCCCGTACATCTCTGTGTGCGCCCGCTTACAAAGAGTGTTGAAGTCGATCGTCGGACCCGTAACTCTTTCGAGTGACCGTCGTTGAATGTGCGAGGCGGTTGAGAGAACGAGCGATCGGGCACATGTCCGAAAGCCGTCAATCGCACAGGTGACGAAATGTAACCAGCCTGGAGGCCCAAGGTGACGCGCATCAGCTGCGGAGGACGGTCATGACATCCGTCCTCGTCTGCGACGACTCCCCGCTTGCCCGAGAGGCGCTCCGCCGCGCGGTCGCGACCGTGCCCGGCGTCGAGCGCGTGACGACCGCGGCCAACGGCGAGGAAGTCCTCCGCCGCTGGGGCGCCGATCGCTCGGACCTGATTCTGATGGACGTACGCATGCCAGGTCTTGGCGGCGTCGAGACGGTGCGCAGACTGCTCTCCGCCGACCCCGGCGCCCGGATCATCATGCTCACGGTCGCCGAGGACCTGGACGGGGTCGCGCTCGCGGTCGCCGCCGGTGCCCGCGGCTATCTGCACAAGGACGCGTCGCGCGCCGAACTGCGCGCGACCGTCACCCAGGCGCTCGCCGACCCGACGTGGCGGCTGGCCCCGCGCCGGCTCCGCTCGGCGGAGATGGGTGCGGCGCCCACGCTCACCGCGCGGGAGATCCAGGTGCTCGAAGGCATGAGCCACGGCCGCTCCAACGCGGAGATCGGCCGGGAGCTCTTCCTCTCGGAGGACACGGTGAAGACGCACGCCAGGCGGCTGTTCAAGAAGCTCGGCGCCTCGGACCGCGCGCATGCCGTCGCGCTCGGATTCCGCTGGGGCCTGGTGCGCTGAGCCCGCAGGGGCCGCGCGGTCCGCAGGCTTCACGATCCGCCGCACCCTTCCGGGCGCCGGTCTCCCCGGACCCCGGGACCGGCGGTCCCTGAACCCCGCTCGCTGCCTCTGGCCTGTCCGGCGGATCATGGCCGGGTCCGCGACGCCTGGCACGGCACCTCGCGGCGTTGCCGAACCGCCCCGATAGCTCCGCTATCGAAGCGTCCCGGCGCCTTGCGATCCACCGCA
>NZ_JTIY01000001.1:1439585-1451622 GCF_000818175.1 Streptomyces sp. AcH 505 | reverse complement strand
CGGCACCTCGCGGCGTTGCCGAACCGCCCCGATAGCTCCGCTATCGAAGCGTCCCGGCGCCTTGCGATCCACCGCACCAGACGCCGCGGCCTGTCCGACCCTGATCCGCCGGACAGGCCATAACTCAGGGTGGGCGGGGCAACGTATGCCCGTACGCGACCGTTTCCCGCGCGATGCCGCATCCTTGGAGATGTGGAGTTCCTCGGGAACGAGTCGGACGAGCGCGAGGGGAGGGCACAGGGCATGAGTTCCGCCGCACCTGCTCATAACGCTTCAGTGCACAACTACGGACGCGGTGCCACCAATCAGGAGCCGCCAAGGCACCATGGACCGATGCGCGACGACGAGCCCACAGTGATCGGTGCGCTCGTCCACCGTGCCGTCGACGGTGACCAGCAGGCGACGCACGACCTCCTCGCCCGGGTCCACCCACTGGCGCTGCGCTACTGCCGTACGCGACTGAGCAGGCTCCCCGGCGACGCACGGCACTTCGTCGAGGACCTCGCGCAGGAAGTGTGTGTGGCGGTCCTCATGGCGCTGCCGCGCTACCGCGACACGGGCAGGCCCTTCGAGGCGTTCGTCTTCGCCATCGCCGGACACAAGGTCGCCGATCTCCAGCGGTCCGCCATGCGGCACCCGGGATCCACGGCCGTACCGTCCGACGAGATGCCGGAGCGGCCCGACGACTCGCTGGGACCCGAGGAGCGGGCGCTGCTCAGCAGCGACGCCGAGTGGGCGAAGAAGCTGCTCGCCAACCTCCCCGACAACCAGCGCGAACTGCTGGTGCTGCGGGTCGCCGTGGGGCTGACCGCCGAGGAGACCGGACAGCTGCTCGGCATGTCGCCCGGCGCCGTACGGGTCGCGCAGCACCGCGCGCTCAGCAGACTGCGCGCCCTCGCCGAGCAGTAGGCGGCGGCAGTGGCCCGGCGCCCGGCCCTCCGGCCGTGACCCAGGTCCTGATCGAGACGATCGTGGAATGAGACCGCCGTGGAGCCCGTTAGCATGGACATCCGCACCGATCAAGGCCATCTGGGGAAGGTGTCATGACTGCAAACGTCGACGGAGTGCCCGAGAAGTTCGCGACGCTGGGGCTGACATACGACGACGTGCTGCTGTTGCCTGGCGCCTCGGAGGTGCTGCCCAACCAGGTGGACACGGCGTCCCAGGTATCCAGGAACGTACGGGTCAACATCCCGCTGCTCTCCGCGGCGATGGACAAGGTCACCGAGGCGCGGATGGCCATCGCGATGGCCCGCCAGGGCGGGGTCGGTGTGCTCCACCGGAACCTCTCCATCGCCGACCAGGCCAACCAGGTCGACCTCGTGAAGCGCTCCGAGTCCGGCATGGTGACCGACCCGATCACGGTCCATCCGGACGCCACGCTGGCCGAGGCCGACCAGCTCTGCGCGAAGTTCCGGATCAGCGGCGTCCCCGTCACCGACGCGGCCGGCAAGCTGCTCGGCATCGTCACCAACCGCGACATGGCCTTCGAGACGGACCGCGGCCAGCAGGTGCGCGCCGTCATGACCCCCATGCCGCTGGTCACCGGCAAGGTCGGCATCTCCGGCGTGGACGCCATGGAGCTGCTGCGCCGCCACAAGATCGAGAAGCTGCCGCTCGTCGACGACGCGGGCATCCTCAAGGGCCTCATCACCGTCAAGGACTTCGTCAAGGCCGAGCAGTACCCGAACGCGGCCAAGGACGCCGAGGGCAGGCTGCTCGTCGGCGCGGCCGTCGGCGCCAGCCAGGAGGCCCTGGAGCGGGCCCAGGCGCTGGCCGAGGCCGGGGTCGACTTCATCGTCGTGGACACCTCGCACGGCCACAACAGCAACGCGCTCAGCTGGATGTCCAAGATCAAGTCCAGTGTCTCCGTGGATGTTATCGGCGGCAACATCGCCACCCGCGACGGCGCGAAGGCGCTCATCGACGCGGGCGTGGACGGCGTCAAGGTGGGCGTGGGCCCCGGCTCCATCTGCACCACGCGCGTGGTCGCCGGCATCGGCGTCCCGCAGGTCACGGCGATCTACGAGGCGGCGTCGGTCTGCATGGCCGCCGGTGTCCCCGTCATCGGCGACGGCGGCCTGCAGTACTCGGGCGACATCGGCAAGGCGCTCGCCGCAGGGGCCAGCACGGTCATGCTCGGCAGCCTGCTCGCGGGCTGCGAGGAGTCACCGGGCGAGCTGCAGTTCATCAACGGCAAGCAGTTCAAGTCGTACCGCGGCATGGGCTCGCTCGGCGCCATGCAGTCGCGCGGCCAGGCCCGCTCGTACTCGAAGGACCGCTACTTCCAGGCGGACGTCTCCTCCGACGACAAGCTCGTGCCCGAGGGCATCGAGGGCCAGGTGCCCTACCGGGGCCCGCTCGGCGCCGTGCTGCACCAGCTGATCGGCGGGCTGCGGCAGACCATGGGCTATGTGGGCGCCGCCTCCATCGACGAGATGGAGCGCAAGGGGCAGTTCGTCCGGATCACGGCGGCGGGGCTCAAGGAGAGCCACCCCCACGACATCCAGATGACGGTCGAGGCGCCGAACTACAACCAGCACTGACATCTCCCGATGCCGCCGGTGGCCCGTCACCGGCGGCATCGGTGTGTCGGGGATACTGGGACGGCTGACGTAGAGGGAAAGGCACATCGTGACTGAGATCGAGATCGGGCGCGGCAAGCGCGGCCGCAGGGCGTACGCCTTCGACGACATCGCCGTCGTCCCCAGCCGGCGCACCCGGGACCCGAAGGAGGTCTCGATCGCCTGGCAGATCGACGCCTACCGGTTCGACCTGCCGTTCCTGGCCGCTCCGATGGACTCGGTCGTCTCCCCGCAGACCGCGATCCGCATCGGTGAGCTGGGCGGGCTCGGGGTGCTCAACCTCGAAGGCCTCTGGACCCGTTACGAGGACCCGCAGCCGCTGCTCGACGAGATCGCCGAGCTGGAGGAGGCCACGGCCAACCGCAGGCTCCAGGAGATCTACGCCGAGCCGATCAAGGAAGAGCTGATCGGGCTGCGCATCAAGGAGGTGCGGGACTCGGGCGTCGTCACGGCCGCCGCGCTCTCGCCGCAGCGCACCGCGCAGTTCTCGAAGGCCGTGGTGGACGCGGGCGTCGACATCTTCGTCATCCGCGGCACGACGGTCTCCGCCGAGCATGTCTCGGGCGCGGCCGAGCCGCTGAACCTGAAGCAGTTCATCTACGAGCTGGACGTCCCGGTCATCGTCGGCGGCTGCGCCACGTACACCGCGGCGCTGCACCTGATGCGTACCGGCGCGGCCGGGGTGCTCGTCGGTTTCGGCGGCGGCGCGGCGCACACCACCCGTAACGTGCTGGGGATCCAGGTCCCGATGGCGACGGCCGTCGCGGATGTGGCGGCGGCCCGCAGGGACTACATGGACGAGTCGGGCGGCCGGTACGTGCATGTCATCGCGGACGGCGGGGTCGGCTGGTCCGGCGACCTGCCGAAGGCGATTGCCTGCGGCGCCGACTCCGTGATGATCGGCTCGCCGCTCGCGCGCTCGTCGGACGCGCCGGGCAAGGGCAGGCACTGGGGCATGGAGGCCGTCCACGAGGACGTGCCGCGCGGCAAGCTGGTGGACCTCGGTGTCGTCGGGACGACGGAGGAGGTCCTGGCCGGGCCCTCGACCATCCCGGACGGCTCGATGAACTTCTTCGGCGCGCTGCGGCGGGCCATGGCGACGACGGGCTACAGCGAACTCAAGGAGTTCCAGCGCGTCGAGGTCACGGTCGCGGACTCGCAGCACCGGCGCTGACGACCACGCTCGTGTGTGGCGCTCGTAGATGAGGGTGCCCCGGCCGGATTCCGGCCGGGGCACCCTGGTGCGTACGGGCTCTACTCGGCCGTCTTCTTCGCCGCCGAGAAGGCGGCGAACGCGGCGAGCGCCAGGAAGACGAAGCTCATGAAGTCCATCTCCTGGCTCCACGCGTCGGTGAGGACGCTGAAGTGGTCCATCACCATGCTCGTCGCCGACACGTCGAGCTGCTTGCCGCCGATCGCGGCGAGGCCGAAGATCTGCCCCAGGTAGACGGCGCCCAGCGCGAGGAGCGCGCTGACGCCCGCCAGCAGCTGGTTGCCGCCGCCGACCTTGCCCGCGGCGAAGCCGATGAGGGCGCCGACGCCGAGGGCGGCCCAGCCGATCTCGCGCTCGGTGAGCCCGATGATCCAGCCGTACACCAGGGCGGCCACGAGCGCGGCGATCACCGCTGCGACCACACCGCCCGCGATGTTGTTGCGGACCCTGGCCGGCGGCGGGGCCGGCATGAACGGGGCGGGCGGAACGGCGCCCGCGCCGTCGGCGAACGGGTTGCCGGACGGCGGAACGGGCTGGTTGCCGGGCGGCTGGACAGGCTGGCTCATGGTGAAAATCCCCCCCAGGGATTATGGCGTGCGCATGACTTGCACACGATGGCCCTGGAGAGTAACAGCCGCCACCGACAACGCGGTACGCAATTCCAGCTCAGGGCCGGTGTGGCCGGTTCAGAGCCGGTGCGCGGCCCCCGCCGGGCTCGCGCCCCTGGTGTCCAGCAGCAGTTGGGCCTTGACGGCGAGCCCCTGGAGGTCGTACGTGCGGTGGTGCTGGAGCAGCACCGTCAGATCCGCGTTGGCCGCCGCCTCGTACAGCGAGTCGGCGCGCGGTACGGGCTGGTCGCGCACGCGCCAGTCGGGGACGTACGGGTCGTGGTAGCTGACGGCGGCGCCGAGATCCGTGAGCCGGCAGGCGATCTCGGTGGCCGGTGAGCTCTCCTGATCGGCGAGGTCCGGCTTGTACGTGACGCCGAGCAGCAGCACCCGCGCGCCGCGCGCCGACTTGCCGTGCTCGTTGAGGAGGGTCGCGCAGCGCTGGATGACGTACTGCGGCATCCGCGTGTTGATCTCCTGGGCGAGCCCGACCATCCGCAGCGGATGGCCGGGGGTGCGGCCCGCGTGCGGCAGATAGCTGGGGTCGAGCGGTACGCCGTGGCCGCCGACGCCGGGTCCTGGCCGGAACGCCTGGAAGCCGAACGGTTTCGTCTCGGCGCAGCGGATGACGTCCCACAGGTCGACACCGAGGTCGTGGCAGAGGACGGCCATCTCGTTGACGAGGGCGATGTTGACATGGCGGAAGTTGGTTTCGAGGAGCTTGACCGTCTCGGCCTCGCGCGGGCCCCGGGCCCGTACGACCTTGTCGCTGAGCCGGCCGTAGAACGCGGCGGCCGACTCGGTGCAGGCGGGGGTGAGGCCGCCGATGACCTTGGGGGTGTTGGCGATGCCGTGGCTGCGGTTGCCGGGGTCGAGCCGGCCGGGGGAGTACGCGAGGTGGAAGTCGCGCCCGGCGCGCAGCCCGGAGCCCTCTTCCAGTACGCCGCGCAGGAAGCCCTCGGTGGTGCCGGGCGCGACCGGCGACTCCAGCAGCACGGTGGTGTGCGGGCGCAGCCGCGCCGCGAGGGCGCGCGCCGCGGTGCCGATGGCGCTGAGATCGGGGGTGCGGTCGGGCCCGAGGGGGGCCGGCGCGCAGATGACGGCGGTGCGGACCCGGCCCAGCTCGGTCGGGTTGGTGGTGGGGCGGAAGCCGCGTGACAGCATCCTGCGCACGTCGGACGCGGTGAGTGAACCCTCGGCCGGGGTGTGGCCCGCCGCGAGTTCGGCGACCGGGCGCGGGTCGGTGTCGTAGCCGATGGTGTCGATACCTGCGGCTACCGCGGCCTGGGCGAGGGGCAGGCCGAGATGGCCGAGTCCGATGACGGCGAGATCTGCGGGCATGGCGGTGGCCGTCCTTCCCTTAGCCGGAGTGGACAGTGAGCGCAAGCCAGGTTGGACAGAACGAGCAAGCGCAATGTCAGACTAGGCTTAAATATGACCGTTATGCGGCATTGCGTGGCCCGGGGAGTCGGCGTCGGATCCGGATCTTCGACCGGTGTTATCCACAGGCAGTGGCTGAAGTCGGCGAGGGCGGACAGAATCGAGTGGTGGGCCTGACCAGTGGTGGGCCTGACCACACGGGGGCGACGGGAGGCAAACAGTGAGGACAGCGACAATGGGACCCGCTGAGCGCGAATCCGCGCTCGCGGCGATGGCCGAGCGCGAGCTGGACGTGCTGGTGGTGGGCGCGGGTGTGGTCGGTGCGGGGACCGCCCTCGACGCGGTGACGCGTGGCCTGGCCACCGGCATCGTGGAGGCGCGCGACTGGGCCTCCGGCACGTCGAGCCGGTCGAGCAAGCTGATCCACGGCGGTCTGCGCTATCTGGAGATGCTCGACTTCGGGCTGGTGCGCGAGGCCCTGAAGGAGCGCGGTCTGCTGCTGGAGAAGCTGGCGCCGCATCTGGTGAAGCCCGTTCCGTTCCTCTACCCGTTGCAGCACAAGGGCTGGGAGCGGCTCTACGCGGGCTCGGGCGTCGCGCTGTACGACGCGATGTCGGTGTCGTCCGGCCATGGCCGCGGCCTGCCGACACACCGTCATCTGACGCGCCGCCACGCGCTGCGCGTCGCGCCGTGCCTGAAGAAGGACGCCCTGGTGGGCGCCTTGCAGTACTACGACGCGCAGATGGACGACGCGCGCTATGTGGCGACGCTGGTGCGTACGGCGGCCAGTTACGGCGCGCATGTGGCGAGCCGGTCGCGGGTCGTCGGCTTCCTCCGCGAGGGCGAGCGGGTCGTCGGCGCCCGGGTGCAGGACGTCGAAGGGGGCGGCGAGTACGAGATCAGGGCCAAGCAGATCGTCAACGCCACCGGGGTGTGGACGGACGACACGCAGTCGCTGATCGCCGAGCGCGGCCAGTTCCATGTCCGCGCCTCCAAGGGCGTCCATCTGGTCGTCCCGAAGGACCGGATCCACTCCACGACGGGGCTGATCCTGCGCACGGAGAAGTCGGTGCTCTTCGTGATCCCGTGGGGGCGGCACTGGATCGTGGGCACCACCGACACCGACTGGAGCCTCGACAAGGCCCACCCGGCGGCGTCCAGCGCGGACATCGACTATGTGCTGGAGCATGTCAACGCGGTGCTGTCGGTACCGCTGACCCGTGACGACGTGCAGGGGGTGTACGCGGGGCTGCGGCCGCTGCTGGCCGGCGAGTCGGACGCGACGAGCAAGCTGTCCCGCGAGCACACCGTCGCCCATCCGGTGCCCGGCATGGTCGTCGTGGCGGGCGGCAAGTACACGACGTACCGGGTGATGGCGAAGGACGCGGTGGACGAGGCGGTGCACGGCCTCGACCAGCGGGTCGCCGAGTGCGTCACGGAAGACGTGCCGCTGCTCGGCGCCGAGGGCTACCACGCCCTGTGGAACGGCCGGGCGAGGATGGCGGAGCGCACCGGCATCCATGTGGTCAGGGTGGAGCATCTGCTCAACCGCTACGGCACGCTGGTCGAGGAGGTGCTGGAGCTGATCGAGGCCGACCCCCGGCTCGGTGAGCCGCTGCCGGCCGCCGAGGACTATCTGCGCGCCGAGATCGTCTACGCCGCCTCGCACGAGGGCGCGCGCCATCTCGACGACGTGCTGACCCGGCGCACCCGCATCTCGATCGAGACGTTCGACCGGGGCACCCGCAGCGCGCAGGAGTGCGCCGAGCTGATGGCGCCGGTGCTCGGCTGGGACAAGGACCAGATCGCCAGGGAGGTCGAGCATTACGAGAAGCGGGTGGAGGCCGAGCGCGAGTCGCAGCGCCAGCCGGACGATCTGACGGCGGACGCCGCGCGGCTGGGCGCGCCGGACATCGTGCCGATCTAGCCGCGGGCCGGGCGGGCGCCGGGCGGCTCTCCCCGCGCGGGCGGCTCTCCCCGCGCGGGCGGATCAGGATCAGGATCCGCAGAATTCCGCGTCGAGGAGGGCCGGTTCGAGCGAGTCGTCGGTGAGGGCGTCCGTGTCGATCCGGTACGACAGGGTGTGGCGGCCGTCGGCCGTGGTCGCGGTGCGGACGTAACTGCCCGCGATCCGGCCGTTGTGGCCCCACACCGTGACGCCGCAGGAGAGCCGCTGCGGATAGACGCCCATCCCGTAGACGCCGTGCGTGGCGCGGGTGTCGAGCAGTTCGCGCCGCTGGGCGGGGGCGAGGAGTTCACCGTCCAGCAGCGCGGAGTAGAAGCGGTTGAGGTCGTCCAGCGTCGAGATCAGCTCGCCCGCCGCCCCCGCCGTACGCGGATCGAGATCGGTGACGTCGCTCAGCGGCCCGTCCGGGCCCGAAGTGCGGCTGTAGGCACGGCCGTGCGGGTCGGGGAGCGTGGTGCGGCTCCCGGGGAACGAGGTGCCGGTGAGACCGAGCGGGACGATGACGCGCCGCTCGGCCTCGGCGGCGTACGAACGGCCGGTGACCTGGCGGATGATCAGGCCGAGCAGTACGTAATCGGTGTTGGAGTACGCGTAGTCGCCTGCCGGGCCCGGCGTACGGGCCAGGGCGACGCGTACGGCGGCCCGCGGGGTCGTCGGGGCCGGCGCTGAGCGGTCGGCGGTGTAGTCGTACAGACCGCTGGTGTGGGTGAGCAGGGCGCGTACGGTCAGCCGGCGCCCGTCGTTGCCGTGGCCGCGCACCAGCCCCGGCAGCCAGCGCTCCACGGTGTCGTCGACTCTCAACGCGCCCTCGGCGGAGAGCTGCAGAACGACCGTCGCCAGCAGACTCTTGGTGACGGACCCCGCGCGGAAGTGGTCGGCCCTGCCGATCCCGGCCCCCGCGCTCTGGAAGCGGGTGGCGCCCGGTGTACGGGACAACTGGGCGGCGGCGGGGCGCCGCCCGCCGAGACCAGCAGCGACAGGACGGGGCCGTCGCTTCGTACGCCCGTCCCCAGCACGCTTGCGCCAAGCCCGAACAGGGCTATGACCAGCGGGGTGACCAGTCGGAGCCGGGGTAGTGGCATGGTGGGGGTCCTCTCCTCCGGACCCATCCTTACCGACGCGGGACCCGGGAGCGGCAGTGGTGCCGGAGTGAGGGACAATGGAGCCTCTGCCAGGGCGCGTTACGGCATCGCGCGGGCCGGGCCAGACAAGCGCCTGGCGGCGGTCGCGGGCCAGGATCAGGGAACGCAGAGGGGACGCATGTCGGAGGCGGAGCAGTCGCGGGACACGGCGCAGGATCCCCAGCACGAATCGGAACCGGAACCGAAGCAGGACGCGCCGGACGACGCACGACGAGACGCGTCCCAGGACGCACCGGAAGACGCGCCCAGGGACGTGCGGCGGGACGCGCCCGACGACGCGGTGCCGGACGCGCCGACGGACGCGCCCGCGGACACGCCGCGCGGCGCCGTCAAGAGCCCCACCCCCGAAGGGCGGCTGCTCGCGGGCAGGTACCGGCTGGGCGGTGTGCTCGGCCGCGGCGGCATGGGCACCGTCTGGCGGGCGCTGGACGAAACCCTCGGCCGTACGGTCGCGGTGAAGGAACTGCGCTTCCCCTCCAGCATCGACGACGACGAGAAGCGCCGGCTCATCACGCGCACCCTGCGCGAGGCCAAGGCGATCGCCCGGATCCGTAACAACGGCGCCGTGACGGTCTTCGACGTCGTCGACGAGGACGACCGGCCCTGGATCGTCATGGAGCTCATCGAGGGCAAGTCGCTCGCCGAGGCCATCCGCGAGGACGGCACGCTCACCCCGAGGCGCGCGGCCGAGGTCGGTCTCGCCATCCTCGACGTGCTGCGCGCCGCGCACAGCGAGGGCATCCTGCACCGCGACGTGAAGCCGTCCAACGTGCTGATCGCGGGGGAGGACGGCCGGGTCGTCCTCACGGACTTCGGCATCGCCCAGGTCGAGGGTGACCCCTCGGTCACCTCCACCGGCATGCTCGTCGGCGCCCCCTCGTACATCTCGCCCGAGCGCGCCCGCGGCCACAAGCCGGGCCCCGCCGCCGACCTGTGGTCGCTCGGCGGTCTGCTGTACGCGTCGGTCGAGGGCTCGCCCCCGTACGACAAGGGCTCCGCCATCGCCACGCTCACGGCCGTGATGACCGAGCCGCTCGACCCGCCGAAGAACGCGGGCGAGCTGGCCGAGGTCATATACGGGCTGCTGGCCAAGGACCCCGCGCTGCGGCTCGACGAGCCGGGCACCCGCAGGCTGTTGCTCGATGTGATCAACGCGCCGGAGAAGCCGGCCGCGCCGCCGCCGGCCCTGCCGGCGTCCGAGAAGACCCGCGTCGTGCCGCTGCCGCCGGTGCCCCCGGCGGCGGGCAAGCCGGCGAAGGCCGAGCGTGCCCCCAGGCCCCAGAAGACCCCGAAGCCGGTGAAGACCACGGCATCCGCCTCGGTGGGGGCCGGTACGGGCCGCACGCCCACCCGGCCGACGGCGCAGCCGGCCACGCCCGGAGCGCCCACCAGACCCGCGACGCAGCGCGCTTCCCTCACCGATGTGGTGCCCCGGCGCACCCTGGTGATCATCGCGGCCGTCGTCGCGCTGGCGCTGATCGCCACGATCCTCGCCATCACCCTCAGCGGCGGCGACTCCGGCGGCTCCGCGTCCGGCAAGGACGACCCGTCGGCTTCGGCGGGGGCCGGCGCGGGCGGTCAGCCGACCGGCGACGGCAAGGACGACGACAAGGGCCAGGGACAGAGCGAGGCACCGGGCAAGGCGGGCGGCAGCGGTGACACCCCGTCGGCCCCCGCCTCACCGGCGAAGTCCGGCGAGCCGGGCGACGGCGCTTCGGCGGGCACGGGAGGTGCGGGCGGCGGCGGAGCCGAACTGCCCGCCGGCTACTCCACGGTGACCGACAGCAGGTTCCACTTCTCGATGGCGCTGCCCAAGGGCTTCCACCGCACCGACATAGCGGGCCAGAACTCCGGCGGCATATACAGCGAGAACGGCGGCTTCCCGCGCGTCCAGGTCGACTTCACCAGCAGTCCCACGGGCAACGCCCTGCTCGCCTGGCAGCAGTTGGAGTCGGCGGTCCGGGGCAGCAGTTCCAACTACAAGCTCGTCGGGATGCGCAAGTCCGACTACAACGGGTATCCGACCGTGGCGGACTGGACTTTCGAACGGCAGCAGAACGGCGAGCAGATGAAGGTGCTCGACCGGGGTTTCCGAATCGACTCCAAGCACGGATATTCGATAATGGTCAGCTGCAAGGCGAGCGAATGGGACGGGGCGGAATGCAAGACGCTGCGCGACACGGCCTTCGCCACGTTCAAGCCGAAGGACTGACACCTTTCAGCCGTCGGCGCGCAGGGGCGCGGCTCCGGAACGACACGTTCCAGATTCGGTTGCCGCGACCCTGCGGCGCGTTTGCCTGCGGCCACGTATCGTGAGAGTACGCGAACCGTACGCAGCCACAATGGGCCGGTAATCGACCGGAATTGGCGGTTTCGTAGGTCTTCCGGATCAGGAGACCCGAGAGGTGAGGGGAGGCGTTGTGGACGAATACGCGGGTCGGGTGCTCGCCGACCGCTATCGCCTGCCCCTGCCGCCCTCCGACGAGTACGACCTCGTCGAGACCCGGGCCTTCGACACGTACAGCGGCCAGGAAGTCCTCGTCAGGCAGGTCCCGTTACCGGAAGTCGTGGACGCCGAGGTGGTGGAGGCGGAGAGCGGTCCCGCGCCGCGCCGGGTCTCCGGACGCACCACCCGGCGGCCGACCGACCCCGCGGTGCGCCGGGCCATCGAGGCGGCGCAGAGCGCGGCGCAGATCCCCGACCACCCCCGGCTCGACCAGGTCTTCGACGTGTTCGCCGAGGGTGGCTCGCTGTGGATAGTGAGTGAACTGGTCGCCGCCAGGCCGCTCGCCGCGCTGCTCGCCGAACGCCCGCTGAATCCCTACCGCGCCGCCGAGATCGCCTCCGACGTGCTCACCGCCGTACGGGTGCTGCACGGCCACGGCTGGACCCACCGGAACATCACCGTCCGTACGGTGCTCGTCTGCGACGACGGGCGCGTGGTGCTGACCGGCCTCGCCGCCGGAGCGGCGGAGGAGGCGCTGTGCGGATACGCGCCGGTGCCCGAGCCGCCCGGCGTGCCGGGACAGCAGCAACAGCTCGGTCCCGTCGGCCCACTTGGCGCGCCAGGACCGATCGGCGCACCTGGCGCACCCGGCGCCTTCGGCGCACCCGTACCGCCCGCCGGCGCGCCCGGCTCGCTG
>NZ_JTIY01000001.1:1433446-1438006 GCF_000818175.1 Streptomyces sp. AcH 505 | reverse complement strand
GTACACGACATCCGGCGCCTACGACGCGATGCGCGCCGACGACCAGCGGCATTCCGCCCAGCTCCCCGCCGTCGTGGGCGCGGTCCCCGGCGCGGGTCGGTGGGACGACGTCGTCGCGAGCGGCGGCTCCGTCCCCGCCTACCGGGGCCCGGCCAGCCCGCTCGCCGCCGAGCGCGCCCGGCAGGCCCGGATCGCCATCGTCGGCCCCGTCACCGAGCGCTGGGCCCCCGAACAGGCAGGGCCCGTCCACGAGAACTGGCAGCTCGCCCCGCCCATCGGGCCCGCGACCGACCTGTGGGCGCTCGGCGCGCTGCTCTACCGCGCGGTCCAGGGCCACGCCCCGTACCCCGAGGAGAACGCGTTCGAGCTGGTGCAGCTCGTCTGCGCCGAGCCGCCCGCCTTCGCCGAGGAGTGCGGCCCGCTGCGCCCCGTCGTCGAGTCGCTGCTGCGCCAGGACCCCACGGAGCGGCCGGACTTCGAGGAGCTGCGCGGCTGGCTGCGCTCGCTCGTCAGGTCGGCGCCCGAGCCCGACGCGGGCCAGGACGTCGTGACCGTACCGACCATCGACGGCCGGCTGCCGATAGTCCGCCGCAGGGGTGAGCTGGTCCGCAGGCGCCGCTGGGGCCGGAACAAGAACCGCGACATCGACCGCGGCCGGCACCGCCAGCGCCGGGGCAGGGAGCGCGACGAGCAGGACGAAAGGACCTCCCTCGGCGAGCTGTTGGGGGAGCAGGCCGACGAGCGGTACGAGCGTCCCGCGCGCTACGAGAACGCGCAGCGCCGCGAGTCGCCGCCCCGCCGCGAGAGCCCCGAGCGGTACGAGCCCGCCGAGAGCTACGACCGCTACGAGCGCCAGGGCAGGCCCGACCGGGACCGGGACCGCAAACCCCGTTCCCTGGGCCGCACTTTGCTGATCCTGATCCTGCTGGTGCTGGTGGCCGCGATCGTCTACGCGGTGATGTTCATGCCCAAGTCCAGCGACAACGAGGGGCAGAGCGTCACCGAGGCGAGCCCCGGGGTCACCGCTTCCCAGGCGCCGCCGCCGGTGTCGGACGACCCCGCGCCGTCGAAGTCCGGTGCGGACAAGCCGCCGTCCTCACCCGCCGCGCCGACCGCGCCGGCCGGCAACCTCGAAAAGGGCTACGTCCTGCGCAAGGACACCGAGGGCTTCCAGGTCGCCGTCAACAAGGACTGGCAGCGCAGCCCGATCAACGACAGCGGGCAAGTGCGCTACGGCAACTCCGACTTCACGCTGGTCATCGTCCCCGGGCGGGACACCGTGCAGGCCAACGGCGGCGACCCGCTGGCCTACCAGCGTGACAAGGAGCGGGAGTTGCAGCCCTTCCGGGACTCCTCCTGGGCCACCGCCTCCGGCCTCCGCCGGATCAACGTGGGCCAGCAGGCCATGGCCGAGGGGCAGTTCACCTGGCAGGACAGCAGCGGCCGGCAGGTCTACGTGCGCAATCTGGCCCTGATCATCGGCGGTCGCTACCACGTGATCCAGGTCATCGGCCCGGACAGCCAGCGGGACGCCGTCACCGACATCTACCAGCAGGCCACCAGCTCCTATCGCGCGACCGGCTGACCACGCACCGGAGTTGACCGCGGCTCACACCTGCCGGTCCGTCAAAGGCGACGGTCACAGTGGTGTCTCCGTACGCCACCCGAGGTTCCCCGCATGGCGGTGTCATCCGTAACCTGTCAACTCAAAGATCAGGGCGGGAGACGTGGAACATTCACAGAGCACGGGTGCCGGTCTGCTGCTCGCCGGGCGCTACCGGCTCGGCGAGACCATCGGCAGCGGCGGCATGGGCCGGGTGTGGCGTGCCCAGGACGAGCTTCTCCACCGGACCGTCGCCGTCAAGGAGTTGACCGCCGGGCTGTACGTCTCGGCGGACGACCGCGCCGTTCTGCACGAGCGGACGCAGAAGGAGGCGCGGGCCGCGGCCCGGATCAGCCACCCCGGCGTCGTCACCGTCCATGACGTCATCGAGTACGACGGCCGCCCCTGGATCGTCATGCAGTACGTGGACGGGCCCTCGCTCGCCGACGCCGCCCGCGAGTCCGGGCGCGACGGGGGCAGGATCGAGCCGCGCGAGGCGGCCGGCATAGGCCTCCAGATACTGGGCGCGCTGCGCGCCGCGCACGCGGCCGGTGTGCTGCACCGCGACGTGAAGCCCGGCAATGTGCTGCTGGCCCGCGACGGTCAGGTGCTGCTGACCGACTTCGGCATCGCCGCCATCGAGGGTGACTCGACGATCACCAGGACCGGTGAGATCGTCGGCTCCATCGACTATCTCGCCCCCGAGCGGGTCCGCGGCTCCGACCCGGGCCCCGCCTCCGACCTGTGGTCGCTCGGCGCGACGCTCTACACCGCCGTACAGGGCAAGTCGCCGTTCCGCCGCAACTCGCCGCTCTCCACCATGCAGGCCGTCGTGACGGACGAGCCGCCCACCCCGGACCGGGCGGGACCGCTCACCCCGGTCATCGCCGCGCTGCTCTGCAAGGACCCGGCGGCCAGACCGGACGTCGCCGAGACCGAGCGGATGCTGCGCGCCGTACTGGAGGGCCGGCCCACGGGGGCCGAGGCGTACGTACCGACGCGGAACATGCCGCAGGACGGCGGCCCGACGGTCGCTTACCCGGCCGCCGCCGGTTATCCGCCGGGCTATCGGACGACGCCGGTGCCGGGCGCCGGGCAGACAGGACCGCAGCCGTCCGGACCGCACACCGCCCCCTCGGGCCCGTACCCGCCGCCCTCCCCGGCGTCGCGCGAGCGCAGCCGCAGACGCTGGCGTACGACCGTGACGGCCATCGCCGTGGCCGCCGTGCTCGGTGCCGGTATCGGGTTCGCCGCCATGCACTTTCCGGGCGACGGCAACGACCCGGGCCCTGGACCGACCGCTTCCGGGCCGACGGCCGACGACACCGCAGGGGAGGACACCGCAGGGGACGACACGGCGGGGGACGACACGACGACGCCGAGCCCGACCGGGGATCCCTCGGACGGCGGGGCCGTCCCCGACGGCTACCAGGAGGTCAACGCCGACGAGGGGTTCGGCCTCTGGGTGCCGGACGGCTGGACCCGGCAGACGGACGTCAACACCATCGACTACAGCCCCGACGGCGGCAACCACGTGCTGCGGGTGAGCATCGACCCCGAACCCGACTTCGCGACCCCCGAGGCGCACATGCGCGACCTGGAGAAGGGGCTCGCCGTCCTGCCCGACTACCAGCAGCTCCAGCTCGGCCCCGTCGACTACCGGGACCAGAAGCAGGTGGCGCGCTGGGAGTTCAGCTGGACCCAGTCGGCGAAGAACGGCGTGCCGGGCCCCCGGCACGCCGTCGACCAGATGTACTTCGACGACGAGACCGGCGCCGAGTACGCCATCTTCATGTCGGGCCCCGCGGACGACTGGGACGCCACCCAGAAGCAGTTCGCGACCGCGCTGCGCGGCTGGCAGCCGCCGGGCTCCACCGGCTGAGCCGCCGGCCGGCCCCGCACCGGGCCTTCCGCTCTGTCACGGCTGTGCATCCGCTCGGCCTTCGCGGTGGTCACGGCAGGGACAGTTGGTAAAGATATCCCCATGACCAACGACGGGGGACGGGCGAACGAGCCCACCAGCTACGGACTTCAGCCGCCTATCGCGCCAACTGTGCCACCGCAGAGCCCGACCCAGGCCGTGACACCGGCCGCCGACCCCGCCGTCGGGCGGGTGCTCGGCGGCCGGTACCGGCTCGTCTCGCGGCTCGGGCACGGCGGGATGGGGACGGTCTGGCTCGCGCACGACGAGGTCGTCGACCGCGATGTGGCGATCAAGGAGCCACGCGTTCCTGACCACGTGGGCGAGCGCGAGCGCGGCCACGTCTATCTGCGGATGCAGCGCGAGGCGCGGGCCGCCGCCAGGATCGACCATCCCTCCGTCGTCACCATGCACGACGTGGTGGTCGAGGACGCCAAGCCGTGGATCGTCATGGAGCTGGTGCGCGGCCAGTCGCTGGGCGACCGGCTCCAGGAGGGCACGCTCGACCCCCGCGAGGCGGCCAGGATCGGGCTCGCCGTGCTGGGCGCGCTCGCCGCCGCCCATGCCGTCGGCGTACTGCACCGCGACGTGAAGCCCGACAACGTCCTGCTCGGGCGGGACGACCGGGTGGTCCTCAGCGACTTCGGGATCGCGCAGGTCGAGGGCGAGCAGGGGCTCACCGAGACCGGCTCCTTCGTCGGTTCGCCCGAGTTCATCGCGCCCGAGCGGGTGCTGGGGCAGCGGCCGGGGCCCGAGTCGGACCTCTGGTCGCTGGGTGTCGTGCTGTACGCGGCGGTCGAGGGGATGTCCCCGTACCGCCGCTCCAACGCGCCCGCGACGCTCCAGGCCGTGCTGTCCGCCGAACCGCAGATGCCCGCGCGGGGCTCCGGCGCCTTCGGCACGCTGGTCATGCGACTGCTGCGCAAGGACCCGGCGGCCCGGCCGGACGTCACGGAGATCCGGCAGACGCTGGAGTCGGTGGCGCGGCCCCCGCAGGGCGGCCCCGGCGAGACGCGCGTGGTCACCGCGGGCACCC
>NZ_JTIY01000001.1:1422244-1433113 GCF_000818175.1 Streptomyces sp. AcH 505 | reverse complement strand
GGCGGCGCTCTGCTGGCCCTCGCGGTCGTCATCGCGCTGATCGTCGCCAACCCGTTCGCGAGCGGCGGCGGGCTGCCGTCCGGCTGGGGCGTACGGACGGAGAACGAGATCCTGCACGCCAAGATCGCCGTCCCCGACGAGTACCTGCGCGTCGAGGACGCCGACGACGGCAACGTGACCTACTACGACCCGAGCAATGTCTTCCGCGTCTACGCGGAGCGGGTACGGCCCGACGCGGAGGCGGAGATCCTCGCGCCGACGCCCGCCGCCTGGAAGACCTTCTACCGGAAGGGCGGGGACAACGGCACCGAGATCAAGGACGCCGCCGTCACCACCAAGGACACCGTCGTCCAGGGCAGGAAGGGGTTCGAGACGGTCGTCGACTACACCGACTACAGCGCGTCGGACGACGACGCCTTCCGCTACCGCTGGCACGAGCTCGTCATCCCCGATTCGGGTGGTTTCTATCTGCGGCTGCGGGTGTCGATGCCCGCGAAGGGATGGGCGGCGAAGCCGGGCGAGGAGTTCTACGGCACCGTCGTGGACCAGCTCGTCCTGGAGAAGTCCTGAGGTCGGGCGCGGGGGAGCGGGCAAGGCGCCAGTGATCACTGGCGCTTTTGTGAGCGGCCGGTGAAAGGTGTTACCGCCGGGTACCCAAAGCTGTGACAGGCGGCATACGCTCTGCGCCATGACGGACTCGCAGGCACCCGCCCCCGGCACCAACCCCGTGGCCGCAGCCCCGGCCGGCGCGCGCACGGCGGCCGACGTGGTCACCCCCGAGGTGGTCGCCCGGCTCACCCGCGACATCGTCGGCTCGGGCCGTACGGTCAGCCACACCCCGTACACCGGGGAGAAGCTGGCCGATCTGCCCGAGTCGACGCCCGACGACGTCGCGACCGCCTTCGACCGGGCCAGGGCCGCCCAGCCCGGCTGGGCGGCGACGCCGGTACGGCAGCGGGCGGCGGTGCTGCTGCGCTTCCACGACCTGCTGCTCTCCCGGCAGGGCGAGGTGCTCGACCTGATCCAGCTGGAGACCGGCAAGGCCAGGCAGCATGCCCATGAAGAGGTCCAGAGCGTGGCCGTGGAGGCGCGGCACTACGGCCGCGCCGCCGTCTCGTACCTGAAGCCCAAGCGCCATCTGGGCGTCGTACCGACGCTGACCAAGGTCACCGAGCTGCGTCAGCCGCGCGGGGTCGTCGGCCAGATCGTCCCCTGGAACTATCCGCTGGAGCTGTCGGCGGGCGACGCGCTGCCCGCCTTCGTCGCGGGCAACGCCGTCGTGATGAAGCCGGACACGGAGACGGCGCTCACCGCACTGTGGACGCGTGATCTGCTGATCGAGGCGGGACTGCCCGCCGAGGTCTTCCAGGTCGTCATCGGCGAAGGCCCGGTGGTCGGCCCCGAGTTGGTCAAGCACGCCGACTACGTCTCGTTCACCGGCTCCACCCCGACCGGACGCGAGGTCGCGCGCGGCGCAGCCGACCGGCTGATCGGGGTGTCGCTCGAACTCGGCGGCAAGAACGCGATGCTGGTCCTGGACGACGCCGATGTCGAGAAGGCGGCCGAGGGCGCGGTGCGCGCCTGCTTCTCCTCCGCAGGACAACTGTGCATCTCCATCGAGCGGTTGTACGTGCACGAGGCGGTCGCCGACACGTTCGTCCAGCGCTTCGTGGCGCGGACGAAAGCCATGCGGCTCGGCAACTCCCTCTCGTACGGGGCCGACATGGGCTCCCTCGTCGGCGAACGCCAGCTGAAGGCCGTCACCGGCCATGTCGAGGAGGCCGTCGCCAAGGGCGCCACGGTCGCCGCCGGCGGTGTCGCCCGTCCGGACATCGGCCCGTACTTCTACGAGCCCACCGTCCTCGAAGGCGTCGAGGAGCCGATGGCCGTGTGCGCGCAGGAGACGTTCGGCCCGGTCGTCTCGCTCTACCGCTTCAGCGACGAGGACGAGGCGGTCCGGCTGGCCAACTCCACGGCGTACGGCCTCAACGCGAGCGTCTGGAGCAGGAGCGGCCGGCACGCCCACGCGGTCGCGACCCGGCTGCGCACCGGCACCGTCAACATCAACGAGGGCTACGCGGCGGCGTACGGCAGCGTCGGGTCGCCGATGGGCGGCATGAAGGACTCCGGGCTCGGCAGGCGGCACGGCTCCGAGGGCATTCTCAAGTACACCGAGGCCCAGACGGTCGCCCACCAGCGACTGCTGCCGCTGTCCCCTTCGTTCGGGATGGACGACGAGAAGTACGCCGCGCTGATGAGCCGCGGCCTGCGGGCGATGAAGGCGTTCCGGCTGCGCTGAGCCGGCTCTCCACGACAGCGAGGAGGACGAGTGTCGGACGACGGCAAGACGTACGGCGCCTCGGACGAGCGCAAGGGCAAGGACGAGGACGACGAGACGTACGACTACGACGTGATCGTGGTCGGCTCGGGGTTCGGGGGTTCGGTCGCCGCCCTGCGGCTGACCGAGAAGGGGTACCGCGTCGGGGTGCTGGAGGCGGGCCGCCGCTTCACCCGCGAGACCCTCCCCAAGAACTCCTGGGACGTCAAGAATTACCTCTGGGCCCCGGCCCTCGGGCTCTACGGCATCCAGCGCGTCCATCTGCTCGGCAACGTGATGGTGCTGGCGGGCGCGGGGGTGGGCGGCGGCTCCCTCAACTACGCGAACACCCTGTACGTACCGCCCGCCGCGTTCTTCGAGGACCCGCAGTGGGCCTCGATCACCGACTGGCAGGGGGAGTTGGCGCCCTACTACGACCAGGCGAAGCGGATGCTCGGCGTACGGCTCAACCCGACCATGACCCCCTCCGACGTCCATCTGAAGGCGGCGGCCGAGGCGATGGGCGTGGGCGAGAGCTTCCATCTCGCCCCGGTCGGCGTCTTCTTCGGCGACGGTGACGACGCGGAGGGCGCGGCGCGCGGCCGGCCGGGCGAGAGCGTCGCCGACCCGTACTTCGGCGGCGCGGGCCCCGCGCGCAACGCCTGCACCGAGTGCGGCGAGTGCATGACCGGCTGCCGGCACGGCGCGAAGAACACCCTCACCGAGAACTATCTCCATCTCGCCGAGCGGGCGGGGGCCGTGATCCACCCCATGACCTCGGTCGTCGCGGTGACCGAGGACAAGGCGGGCGGCCATCGCGTCACGACCGTGCCGACCGACGCCCGCAAGAGCCGCAAGAAGGGCACGTACCGCACGCTGCGCGCCCGTCAGGTGGTGATCGCCGCCGGCACGTACGGCACGCAGACCCTGCTGCACACGATGAAGGACAAGGGGCTGCTGCCCCGGCTCTCGGCGCGGCTCGGCGAGCTGACCCGTACCAACTCCGAGGCGCTGGTGGGCGCGCAGACCGACGACCGGCGCTACCGGGCGCGCCACGGCGCGGCGAAGGCGGACTTCACCAAGGGCGTCGCCATCACGTCCTCGATGCATCCGGACGCCAACACCCATGTGGAGCCGGTGCGTTACGGCAAGGGCTCGAACGCGATGGGCGCGCTGTCCATCCTCCAGGTGCCGCACAGCGACCGGCGGGTCAGCGGCTGGCTCGCCAACGCGGCCAGGCATCCGCTGCTGCTGGCGCGTTCCCTCTCCAACCACCACTGGTCGGAGCGGACCATCATCGGTCTGGTCATGCAGTCGCTGGACAACTCCCTGACCACGTACCGCAAGCCGGGCGGTGTCGGCAAAGGGCTGCTCACGGCGCGACAGGGCCACGGCGCGCCCAACCCGAAGCAGATACCGGAGGCGACCCGGGCGGCGACGCTGATCGCCGAGGAGATCAACGGCTTCGCCGGCAGCAACGTCGGTGAGCTGATGGGCACCCCGCTGACGGCGCACTTCCTGGGTGGCTGTCCCATCGGTGCCTCGGCCGACGAGGGCGTCATCGACCCGTACCACCGGGTGTACGGGCACCCGGGCATCTCGGTGGTGGACGGTTCGGCGGTCTCGGCGAACCTCGGCGTCAATCCGTCGCTGACGATCACGGCGCAGGCGGAGCGCGCGATGGCGCTCTGGCCCAACAAGGGTGAGGCGGACGGGCGTCCGGAGCAGGGCGCCGCGTATGTCCGTACGGCCGCTGTCGAGCCGGTGGCGCCCGCTGTCCCCGAGGGGGCGTTCGGAGCGCTGCGGCTGCCGTTCCTCGGGATGCCGAAGGTCCCGCCGCGCTGATCCGCGCCGATCCGTGTCGATGAACGAAAGAGGCGCTGCACCCCCCTCCGAGTGCAGCGTCTCCCGCGTTGGTCTCAACGCATAGAAGACCGGTGACCCGCGTAGATGGTTGCTGCCGAGATCGTGTTCTTCTTGAGTGATCTGCGTCACATCATTGAACCGGCATGGCCGGACCGGCATCGTCGGACGGACGTGGAAACGGCCGGCCCCGGGCGTCCCCGGAGCCGGCCGTCCCTGGGTGACCGGGCTGCTGTCCCCTGCCGTCCGGTCACGGGGCGCCGGGGCGAGGTCCCACGGCGTACCTTCCGGTGCGCCACACGCCCCAACGGACGAACGGTCCAACGACGGCCTTCGGGACCCGGTCACGCGCCGTACGGGTGAGAGCGGTGCTCGAACGCAGGTACGGGAAACGTGGCGGCGCGACGGGTCAGAGCCGGCCCCTGGACAGCTCCAGCAGCGTCATCGCGAGCGCGGTGCCGGGCTTGCCCAGCTCCGCCCGGTAGTGGCCGAGGATCTCGTTCTCCCGGGAGAGGCTGACCCGCCGGCCACCGGCCGAGATCCGGGCCTGCTGGACGACGGCGGACACCGCGGTCCGTTCCCGCACGTGGGCGATGATCTGTTCGTCGAGTGCGTCGATGCGCACGCGCGCGTCGGCGATGAGGGCGTCCGTGGTGTCCGTGGTGCCCGTCGTGTCCATGGCGGTCATGGGGTGCTCCTTGTCGGGAGGGATCGCTCCCCGGACCGTGCCCGGGCCCCGAACGCGACAGGCGCCCCGGGCCTTGCCGGCCCGGGGCGCCTGTCGGAAGTCGCTTGTCAGCTCAAGCAGCACGACCATGGCAGCCGGACGGGCCGGTGCCATAGGTAAAGACGTACGTGAGGTGCTTGCGCATGCCGGAAGTATGGACCACGGATCCGGAACCGGACCAACCCGGTTTCGGATGGTGAGACGGACGAGACGGAAAGTGGTCCTCCGGCCGCCGTTAGAATCGTAGGACCAGACCTCCTTTTTGTTCCCGCCGGAAGGCCGCCCCGTGCCAGCAGCGCCCCCCGCCGCCCCCGAGATCGCCACTCCCGACGCCGTCCTGGTCGTCGACTTCGGCGCGCAGTACGCCCAGCTCATCGCCCGTCGGGTGCGTGAGGCCCGGGTCTACAGCGAGATCGTCCCGTCCACGATGCCGGTGGCCGAGATGCTGGCCAGGAACCCCCGGGCGATCATCCTCTCCGGCGGCCCCTCGTCCGTGTACGCGGAGGGCGCCCCGCGCCTGGACCCCGCGATCTTCGAGGCGGGCGTGCCGGTCTTCGGCATGTGCTACGGCTTCCAGCTGATGGCGACGGCCCTCGGCGGGACCGTCGACAACTCGGGTGCGCGTGAGTACGGCCGCACCGAGCTGCATGTCTCCAAGACCGGCTCCACCCTCTTCGAGGGCACCCCGGCGGAGCAGCCCGTCTGGATGTCGCACGGCGACGCCTGCTCGGCGGCCCCGGCCGGCTTCACCGTGACCGCGTCCACCGACGTCGTCCCGGTCGCCGCCTTCGAGAACGACGAGAAGAAGCTGTACGGCGTCCAGCACCACCCCGAGGTGCTGCACTCGACCTACGGCCAGCAGGTCCTTGAGCACTTCCTCTACCGGGGCGCCGGCATCGAGCCGACCTGGACCACGGCCAACGTCGTGGACGAGCAGGTCGCGCTGATCCGCGAGCAGGTCGGCACCAAGCGCGCCATCTGCGGGCTGTCCGGCGGCGTCGACTCGGCGGTGGCGGCCGCGCTCGTACAGAAGGCCATCGGTGCCCAGCTGACCTGCGTGTACGTCGACCACGGCCTGATGCGCAAGGGCGAGACCGAGCAGGTCGAGAAGGACTTCGTCGCCGCCACGGGCGTGCAGCTCAAGGTCGTCGACGCGGAGGAGCGCTTCCTCACCGCGCTCAAGGGGGTCTCCGACCCCGAGCAGAAGCGCAAGATCATCGGCCGCGAGTTCATCCGCGTCTTCGAGCAGGCCCAGGCCGAGATCGTCGCCGAGGCGGGCGCCGAGGGCGAGGACGTCGCGTTCCTCGTCCAGGGCACCCTCTACCCCGACGTGGTCGAGTCCGGCGGCGGCACCGGCACCGCCAACATCAAGTCGCACCACAACGTCGGCGGCCTGCCCGACGACATCGAGTTCCAGCTCGTCGAACCGCTGCGTCAGCTGTTCAAGGACGAGGTCAGGATGGTCGGCCAGCAGCTCGGTCTGCCGGAGGAGATCGTCCAGCGCCAGCCATTCCCCGGCCCGGGGCTCGGCATCCGCATCGTCGGGGACGTCACCCGCGAACGCCTCGACCTGCTGCGCGAGGCGGACGCCATCGCCCGCGAGGAGCTGACGGCGGCCAGCCTCGACCGCGACATCTGGCAGTGCCCCGTGGTCCTCCTCGCCGACGTCCGCTCGGTCGGCGTCCAGGGTGACGGCCGCACCTACGGCCACCCGATCGTGCTCCGCCCGGTCTCCTCGGAAGACGCGATGACCGCCGACTGGTCCCGCCTGCCGTACGAGGTACTGGCGAAGATCTCGACCCGGATCACGAACGAGGTGGCCGAGGTCAACCGCGTGGTTCTGGACGTGACGAGCAAGCCGCCGGGCACGATCGAGTGGGAGTGACCTCCGACCCCCGGTGATCTCCGGTCCCGGTGACCTCGGACCCCGGTGACCTCGGACCCCTGCCCGGCCTGACCCCTCGGGGTCAGGCCGGCTCGTTTTGGGGTCAGGCCGGGTCGTTCTCGTCGAGGGTGAAGTCCGTGAAGTCGAAGCCCGGGGCCACCACGCACGAGACCAGCGTCGGTTCCGTGCCGACCGGTTCGGCCGACTGCCAGGCGCCTGCCGGCACCAGCAGTTGGGGCTGTTCGCCCGCCTCGACCGACGGGCCGAGGATGTGCGGCTCCGCCGACGACGCGTCGTCGTCCGTGCCGCCGATGTGCAGCCGCAGCGGGCCTCCGCTGTGCCAGAGCCACAGTTCGTCGGAACGCACCTTGTGTCGGCGGGAGCGCTCGCCGGGGTGCAGCAGGAAGTAGATGCCGGTCGCGAAGGCGCGCTCGCCCGGGTAGCCGGGCGGGGTCGCGGCCGTCGGGGTGCGCCAGGTTTCCTTGAACCAGCCGCCCTCGACGTGCTGTTCGAGACCGAGGAGCGCGACCAGCGGTGAGATGTTGTCTGCCATGGCCGCCATTGTGGTACGTGCCTTCCCGCGCAGGTCGGCGACCCGCGTCAACAACGTAATCGTGTCGTCACCCGCCACAGCCGGGAGGGCGGCCCGTACCCCCCGTTCCGTGCGGCACAATTCGCAAGCGGCACAAGGAAGTTCACCGGGCATGGCGGACAGGGTGGGGAAGGCGGCATTCGGCGTGGCGGTGCAAGAGGCGCGACAGGGCACGCACGGCGGTGGCTGTATGTGCGGCGACTGCCCGCACGGGGCGCGGGAGGGACACCGGCAGGCGGTGGCCGCCTTCCTGGCCAAGCGGGAGGAACTGGCGGCGGGACAAGGGCTGCCGGCCGCCGTCGCGCACTCGGCGGGGGCGTCCCGGCAGTGGGTCTCCGACGAACTCACCCAGTCGGCGCGGGCCGTGGCCGACCGCAGCAGGGAAGCGGGCGAGGCCTGGCTGCAGGCCGTCTGGCGCTACACGCTGTTCGCGGTGTGGGGCGGAGTCGTCGTCCTCGCGCTCGCCCAGGCGGCCACCGCCATCGGCGCCGGGTGGACCGTGGCGCGTACGGCGGGGCTGCTCGGCGCGCTCGTCGTCGGCGGGCTGCTCACCGGCGCCGCCGCGCTGCACCGCGCACGCGGCGGGCTGCTCGCGCCGCTGATCGGCGAGGACAACCGGCTCTCCACCTCGCGCGCCGTCGCCTCCGCCTGGGTGCTGTTCGTCGTCTTCGCCGTCCTCGTCCTGGCCCTCGAACTGGCCGGCGCCTCCGGGCACAAGGACCGTGACGCGCTCATCGACGGGCTCGAACTCGCCCGTGGCGCCGGGATCTTGACCGTCCTCGCGATCGTCTGCGCGATTGCCGTCGTCGTACGGCGCGTCGTCGCCGTACGGGTGCTGGCCCAGCGGCTGCAGAAGGTGCGCGCCGACCGGCCGCGCGCCGCCGATCTGCTCTGCGACGACGCGGGGCGCGGCAGTTTCACCGACGTGCAGTACGCGTTCGTCAACGCGGCGGCCGTCGTCTTCAGCGGCGTACGGCTCGCCAGGCGCCCCGAGCAACTGCCCGATCTGCCCTGGGCGCTGGCGCTGCTGGTCGCCGTCTCGGCCGCCACGTACTTCGCGGGCAAGTACACCGAGGGCGGCAGGCCCGTCGTGCTGTCCGTCGTCCGGGCCAGGGAGGCCGGCGATCTGGACGCGCCCATCCGGACCGGTGACGACATCGAGATCCGGGGAGCCGGCTTCGTACCGCCGGGGGCCGGGACCCCCGACCGGCTCGCGAAGATGGTCGTACGGATCGGCGCCGTGCACGTGCACGTGCCGCTCGTCCCGGTATCGGGCGGTTTCGCCAACCCCTCGGACGCGGCGCTGACCGTGCCCGTACCGGTCGACGTGGAGCCCGGCGAGGTGGACGTGCAGGTGATCACGGCGGCCGGGGTGGAGACGAACAAGGTCACCGTGGACGTTCTCGACTGAGGGGTGAGCGTCGGCCGCGCCGTGTCCGTATGCATCAATGAGCACGCAGGGGAAAGCGGAACCTGCGGCCGCGGCGTGGGACACGAAGGGCAGGTCGGCCATGACTCAGGACTACCGGACGGACAACTACGGGACGATAGGCGGTGACCGGCAGGCGCAGGGGTGGCGGGAGAACTCCGTACGCTACGCGCTGCTGCCGCTCCGGCTGTTCCTCGGCATCACGTTCATCTACGCGGGCATCGACAAGCTGACCACCAGCGGCTTCTTCCAGGCGAGCGGCGCGGGCTCGGTCGGCGAGATGATGAACGGTGTCCGCGACAGCTCCGCCGTCCCCGCCCTGGTCGACCTGGCACTCAAGAGCCCCGCCGGGTTCGGCTACGCCATCGCCTTCGGTGAACTCGCCGTCGGCCTCGGCACCCTCTTCGGGGTCCTCGGCCGGCTCGCCGCCTTCGGTGGCGCGCTGATCTCGCTGAGCCTGTGGCTGACGGTCAGCTGGCAGTCCACGCCGTACTACTACGGCAACGACCTCGCCTACCTGATGGCATGGCTGCCGCTGGTACTGGCCGGCGCCCCGATGTTCTCCCTCGACGCCCTGTGGGCCTCGCGGCGCCGTCGGATGCGCTGATGCCCCATCGCGACGACGGCGCTCAGGAACAGGCTGTCGCCGACGATCGTCAGGACCAGGAACCAGGGGACCTGCCAGGCGCCCGCCGCGTCGCCCGCGTAGACGGCGGCGGCGCCCAGCGCCGCGAGTCCTACGACCAGCCGGCCGGGTTTGGCGTCATGACGCGGCACGGGTGACCTCCACCTGGCCGAGGTCGACATGGAGTCGCAGGACGAGCGAGCCGGCGGGACGGGAACCGGCCGGCGGCGGCAGCGTCTGCTGCCCCGCCCGGTCGTCCGTCACGAACCGGTCGGACGTGCCGCCGGGCAGCCGCAGATTGGCGAACCCCGTGGAGACGCGCACCTTCACCGTGGCGTCCGGCGGGACGATCACCCTGAGCCGGCCAAGACCGGCATCGGCGGACGTCACCACCGTCTGTCCGCGCGGGACGGTCAGCTTCCCCAGGTCGAGCGTGCCGACGCCGTTGCCCAGCGTGTAGCCCGGCTTGACGGCCGCAGCCGACGTCGCCGTCCAGTTCTGCCGGCTCCACTGCGTGCTGATGTCCTTGGGAACCGCCGCAGCCCCGGCGAGCAGCAGAGCGGTGACCACGGTCAGGAAAATCGTGCCGAAGCCGGTGCGGCCGAAGAGACAGCTCACGGCGAGACCGAGACCGAAGACGGCGAGCGCCGCGCTCAGCCCGATCTGCAGGCTCGTCCCCAGCGGCTGCGTGTGCCAGGACAGGCCGGTGCCGAGGCCGACCGCGATCAGCGCGAGCACGAAGAGCAGACCGCCGATGGAGCGCGGCCCCCGCACCCGGGTGGCGCGGACCGGCCCCCCGTACCGGTACCCCCCGTAGCGCTGGCCGGGCGGCGCGGTGTCCTTCGGGGCCGCGTCCTGCGGGCCCCAGAGGTAGCCGGTGGGCACCGGCCCCGTCGTACCGTCCTTGACGATCGGGTCCCGCCACCACGACGGGCTGCCGGGCGTCGGCGGTGCCTTGGTCTCCGGCGGCGCCTCGACCGTGTGCACGACCGGCGGCCGGGGCGCGGCGGGGTCCAGCGGCTGCCCCTGCGGTACGGCGCCGCGCCGGCGCTGGGACCAGACGGCGGAGCCGACGACGGCGAGCGACAGCAGCGCGGCGAAGCCGAGCGTGCCGCCGTTGCCCAGCATCGACAGGAACAGACCGCAGCCGATCAGGGCGAGCAGGACGGCGATGAGGGCGGCGCCGTCGACCCGGCCCGACAACAGCCGGCGCGCCTCGTTCTCGTCCTCGCCCTCCATGGGGACGAGCAGCCAGGCGAAGCCGTAGAAGATCAGCCCGAGGCCGCCGGTCACGGACAGCACGCCGATGACGATCCGGAAGATGACCGGGTCGATGTCGCAGTACCGCCCGAGACCGCCGCAGACACCGGCCACCACCTTCTGGCGCGGGGCGCGGTGCAGCGGCGGCCGTGCGGGCGGCGCGGCCGGCGC
>NZ_JTIY01000001.1:1400709-1422014 GCF_000818175.1 Streptomyces sp. AcH 505 | reverse complement strand
CGGCGGGGGAGCCGGTTCGGCGACCGGGTGGGCGGGCGGCGGAGTCATACGTCCATGGTGACGGCCCGCGGGGCGTGGCCGTACCGGAAGGGACCCTGGACGATCCCTGATTTTGACCACGAGCGGGCCGCCGGGGGCATCAGGGTCGGCTCAGGGGCGCGACCCTGATGCCCCGGGGCGGCCGTCCGTGTGACCATCAGTGGCATGCCAGCCGCCACGTCCGCCGCCGGAGCGACCTCTGCCCGTGGTTCCGCCCGTGGCTCCGCGCGCCCCTCGGCGCCCGAGGAGCCGCCGCAGCGCAAGCTCTACCGCAGCGCCGACGGCCGGCTGCTCGGCGGCGTCGCCCGCGGACTCGCCGGCCATCTCGGACTGCCGGTCGTCTGGGTCCGGCTGGTCTTCCTCGGCCTCTTCTTCGCCCAGGGCCTGGGCGCGCTGCTCTACGCGGTGTTCTGGATCGTCGTCCCGCTGGGCGTCGGCGGCACGGCGGCGCAGCCGCGCTCGGTCTTCGAGACGGGGCCCGACGGCAAACGCCGGCTGCGCAAGCCCGACAAGGGGCAGATCTTCGCCCTGATCGCGCTCGTCATCGGCGCCGGCATCTTCATCGGCAACGTCAATCTCGGCCGTGGTCACGCGGGCCGGTACATCTGGCCGGTGCTGCTGATCGCGGTGGGCGTGGTCCTGGTCTGGCGGCAGGCCGACAACGCGCGGCGGGCCCGCTGGGGCGAGATCGGCCGCCGCCGCCGGGTGCTGCAACTGGCGCGCGGTCTCGCGGGGGTGGCCCTCGTCGGGCTCGGGCTGACTGTCTTCGTGGTGGTACGCGGCTCGGCGGCACAGTTCGGCAACGTCCTGACGGCGGCCATCGCCATCCTCGCCGGGGTGGGGCTGCTGGTCGGGCCCTGGCTGGTCCGGATGACCCAGGACCTGTCGGAGGAGCGGCTGATGCGCATCCGCGCACAGGAGCGCGCCGAAGTCGCCGCGCACGTCCACGACTCGGTGCTGCACACCCTCACCCTGATCCAGCGCAACGCGGACGACGGGGGCGAGGTCCGCAGGCTCGCCCGCGCCCAGGAGCGTGAGCTGCGCGCCTGGTTGTACAAACCGGAGGGCACGGGCAAGGACGAGGAGGACGAACCGACCACGCTCGCCGACGCGGTGAAGAAGACGGCGGCCGAGGTCGAGGACTACCACGGCGTACCGATCGAGGTCGTCGTCGTCGGCGACTGCCCGCTCGACGACAAGCTGGCCGCGCAGCTCCAGGCCGCGCGCGAGGCGATGGTCAACGCGGCCAAGTACGGTGGCGAGGGGGGCGCGGTGCAGGTGTACGCGGAGGTCGAGGGCCGGACGGTCTTCATCTCCGTACGGGACCGCGGACCCGGGTTCGACCTGGACGCCGTACCCGACGACCGGATGGGAGTCCGCGAGTCGATCATCGGCCGGATGCAGCGCAACGGCGGTACGGCCAGGCTGCGCGCGGTGCCGGACGGCGGCACCGAGGTCGAGCTGGAGATGGAACGGGCAGACGAATGAGCAGCCGGGCGACACGACCTGCGGACGATCGAGGGGCACACACCATGAGCAGCGAGGACGTACAGGCCGAGAGCACGGGGGACGGCCGCAGGGTACGGGTCGTGCTCGTCGACGACCACCGGATGTTCCGCACGGGCGTCCAGGCCGAGATCGGCCGTACGGAGGAGACGGGCGTCGAGGTCGTCGGCGAGGCGGCCGACGTGGACCAGGCGGTCACCGTCATCACGGCGACCCGCCCCGAGGTGGTCCTGCTCGACGTCCACCTCCCGGGCGGCGGCGGCGTCGAGGTACTGCGCCGCTGCGCCCCGTTCATGGCGGCGTCCGAGCACCAGGTCCGCTTCCTGGCCCTGTCGGTCTCGGACGCGGCCGAGGACGTCATCGGCGTGATCAGGGGCGGCGCCCGCGGCTACGTCACCAAGACGATCACCGGCACCGACCTGGTCGACTCGATCTTCCGTGTCCAGGACGGCGACGCGGTCTTCTCCCCCCGCCTGGCCGGCTTCGTCCTGGACGCCTTCGCCTCGACGGACGCACCCCCGGTGGACGAGGACCTGGACCGCCTGACCCAACGCGAACGCGAGGTCCTGCGCCTGATCGCGCGCGGCTACGCGTACAAGGAGATCGCGAAGCAGCTCTTCATCTCGGTGAAGACGGTCGAGTCGCACGTCTCGGCGGTCCTCCGCAAACTCCAGCTCTCCAACCGCCACGAACTAACCCGCTGGGCAACAGCCCGCCGCCTGGTCTGACCGGTCCCGGTCCGAGCGGTCCCGGTCCGAGCGGTCCCCGCGCTCAGTGTCGCGCGGGCTGCTGCGCGCAGTGCCAGGTTGTTGCTCTTGTGTGGCCCTGGGGGTCGCGTAGGACTCCTCTGATGCATTCGCCCGGGAGGGTGGCCAGGGTGCCGGTCAGTTCTGCCCGGCCGTGTTGGGTGCGTTCGGTGCCGAACCAGTCGGCGAAGGCCGTCAGGCGGTGGTCCTTGCGCTGGTAGCCCAGCTGGACCTCGGTGGCCGGGTGGCCGGGGCGTTGGGTGTAGCGGGTGGTGAAGGTGCCCTTCGCGCCGATCGGGCCCTCGATGCACAGGCGGCCTTCGGGGGTGTCGTCGCAGCCCGCCGGGGGTGGGCCTACCGGGGCCAGTACGAAGAACGCGGCCGCGACCAGGGCCAGCCCCGTCGCGCCGGCGGTGCTGCTTCGTCTCACGGCTCTCACGGCTGTCCCTTCGCGGGCCTGCGGGTGTGCTGCCCGCCCATCGTGGCCCGGGGGACGGCCGAGGGCATCCCGGCATCAGCCGAACGAGAGGCCTCAGGCCGGGCGGGTCGCGCCCGCGAAGGGCATCTGGTCGATCGGGGCCACCCGGACCGGGGTGCCGGGGCGCGGGGCGTGGATCATCTGGCCGTTGCCGATGTAGAGCCCGACATGACTGACCCCGGAGTAGAAGAAGACCAGGTCACCGGGGGCCAGCTCGGAGCGGGACACCCGGCGGCCCGCGTTGATCTGGGTGTACGTCGTGCGCGGCAGCGAGACACCGGCTGCGCGCCAGGCCGCCTGGGTCAGTCCCGAGCAGTCGAAGGAATTGGGGCCCGTCGCGCCCCACACGTACGGCTTGCCGAGCGCCCCGTACGCGAAGGCGACGGCGGCGGCCGCGCGGGACGTCGGCGCCTGCGTCCGGGCCGGGGCCTGGGACGAGGAGCGGGACATCGAGCGGCTGGCGCGGGTCGTGAGGGTGGCCGGGGCGGCGGCGCCGGACGCCTGGGTGTACGCCGCCCGCTGCGGCTCGCTCAGCCGCGCCAGCAGTTGCCGCGCCTCGTCCAGCTTCGTCTGGATGGTGGTCTTCCGGTCCGCCAGTTCCTTCTGCCGGGCCTTCAGGTCCGCGAGGTCGCCGTCGGCCTGGTTCCGCAGCCGGCCGATCGCGGCGAGTTCCCCGCGGACCCTGCTGAGCGTGTTCGCCTGGCGCGAGCCCACGCGCTCGGCGAGTGACGCGCTGTCCAGGTAGTCGTCGGGCTTCGACGACAGCGCGAGCTGTACGGCGGGGTCGAGGCCGCCCGAGCGGTACTGCGCCGTCGCCATCGAACCCAGCGCGTTGCGTGAGGTGTTGAGCCGTTCCGTCCTGCGGGTCGCCTGGTCGCGCAGCGACGAGAGCGAACGGCGGGCAGAGTCGGCCTTCACCTTCGCCCCGTTGTACTTCTCGGTGGCGGCCTCCGCCTCCTCGTACAGCTTGTCGACCTTGGCCTTGACCTGGGCCGGCGAGAGCTGTGGCTCCGCGTGCGCCGCTCCGCCCGAGGCCGTCGCCGTCGCCGCTCCCGCGAGGGCGAGGGTGGCGGCGGTACGGCGGGCCGGTCCTGTGAACGGGCGGTGCTTGCGTTTCCGGTGCGCTGCCACGGGGGCGTCCACTTCCTTACGTCATATGTCCGTTGCAAGGAGGACGCTAGGGCGCAAGGTCACGAAGAGGCATCGACAAGCCAGGTATTGGCGCGAGATGAAAGTACAAAGCTGTTTTCTGACCGGATGGCCGACGGCAAGATCATCGCTTCCGCTCCGGACCCGACCGATACGCCGAGGACGCGGCGCCGGAGCGCGAAGTGGTGATACAGACGGCGGTTGGTGGGTCAGGTGACCCGGGGTGGGTCAGGGCGGCCGGGGTGGTCAGGTGACCGGGGTGGGTCAGGCGGGGCGCACGCTGCCGTAGATCGGCATGTAGTAGATCGACTCCTCGCGGACGTTCGCACCCGGCTTCGGCGCGTGGATCATCATGCCGTCGCCGATGTAGATGCCGACGTGGCTGATGTCGTCGTAGAAGAAGACCAGGTCGCCGGGGAGCAGATCGTCCGTCGCGACGCGCGTGCCCACGTTCACCTGGTCGTACGTCGTACGGGGCAGCTCGACGCCGGCCGCCCGCCAGGCGGCCTGGGTCAGCCCCGAGCAGTCGTACGAGCTGGGGCCCGTCGCGCCCCACACGTACGGCTTGCCGATCTGTGAGCGGGCGAAGGCGAGCACCTTGGCGGCCTTGGCGGCGTAACCGGTGGTGGCACCGCCGCTCGAACCGGCCGAGGAGCCGGTGGAGCCCGTGCCGGAGCCGGTGCCCGACCCGGTGGCGGCGGGCTTCTTCGCGGCCTTCGCCGCCTCCGCCCTCGCGCGCGCCTCCGCCTTCGCCTTGGCCTCGGCCTTGCGGCGCGCCTCGTCCTCCTTCTTGCGCTCCAGCGCGGCGAGCCGCGCCTTCTCCTCCTTGGTCAGCTTCGACAGCAGCGTGCGCGCGGCGCCGAGCTTCTGCTGGACCTGCACCTTGCTGGTGCGCAGCGAGGTCTGCGACGCGGTCAGCGTCGCGAGCTGCTTCGTCGCCTCGGCGCGCTTCTCGGCCGCGGCTGTCTGCTGGTCCTGGAAGTCGGAGACGGCCGCCTGCTGGCGGTCGGTCACCCGGGACATCAGCTGGCTCTGCTCGAAGAACTGCTGGGGGCTGTCGGAGAACATCAGCGCCGCCGTGCCCGAGACCGCGCCCTCGCGGTACTGGGCCGTCGCGAACATCCCCAGCGCGCGGCGGGCCTCGTTGACCTTGTCGGCGCGTGCGGCGACCTGGTCCAGCACCTGGTCGACGGTCTTGCGCTGCTTGTCCGTCGACTCCTTCGCCTTGTTGTACTGCTCGGTGGCGGAACCGGCCTGCCGGTAAAGGTCGTCGACCTTCTTCTGCACCTCTTCGACGGACGGCTTCGGGTCGCGTGGTGCCGCGTACGCGCTCTGCGAGGAGAGCAGGGTGACCGAGGCGATGGCCGCGGTGGTGAGCCCGACGGCGGGCGAACCCGCGCGAATTCCGGTGCGGCTGCGCGTTTTGCGATGCGACGACAAGGCCGGCATCTCCTTCCGTGAACCGCCCGCCGGGGCATGAGCCGTCCGGCCGGCGTGGCTCGCCTCATGAGGGGACGGGCTGCCTGATCGAGCACGCTAGCCAACCGTGGACACTCTGTGAAGGTTGATGTGCGATATGCCCGATACATTTTCGTGACCTTTGACGTGAAGTGCGTCTCGTCACACTCCGTGGTTGAGTGAAGGCGGGCGTGGGGTGTCAGTGCGGGAGCCTAGACTCTGGAGGCGATGAGCAGCCTCTTTGACGACAGCTTCCTGGCGGACCTCCAGCCCTCCGGCGACGAGCCTCCGCCGCCGCCCGAGGACACCGCGCCCGAGCAGGTGCCCGACGACCTATTCGAGGGGGCGTTCCACGTGCCCGCGGCCAGGGATGCGTACCACCGCGACGGCGCTCCGCGCACCGTCGTGGATCCCGCCGCGCTGCTCGACGGGCTCAACGAGGAGCAGCGCGCCGCCGTCGTGCACACCGGATCGCCGCTGCTCATCGTCGCGGGGGCCGGGTCCGGCAAGACCCGGGTGCTGACCCACCGGATCGCCCATCTGCTGGGCACCCGCAGTGTGCACCCCGGCGAGATACTGGCCATCACCTTCACCAACAAGGCCGCCGGCGAGATGAAGGAGCGGGTCGAACAGCTCGTCGGACCGCGCGCCGCCGCCATGTGGGTGATGACGTTCCACAGCGCCTGCGTACGGATCCTGCGGCGCGAGTCGAAGCGGCTCGGCTTCACGTCCTCGTTCTCGATCTACGACGCGGCGGACTCCAAGCGGCTGATGGCCCTGGTCTGCCGCGATCTGGACCTGGACCCCAAGCGGCACCCGCCGAAGTCGTTCAGCGCCAAGGTCTCGAACCTGAAGAACGAGCTGATCGACGAGGAGACGTTCGCAGGACAGGCCACGGACGGCTTCGAGAAGACGCTCGCCGAGGCGTACCGGATGTACCAGTCCCGGCTGCGCGAGGCCAACGCCCTCGACTTCGACGACATCATCATGACCGCCGTCCATCTCCTCCAGGCGTTCCCGGACGTCGCCGAGCACTACCGGCGCCGCTTCCGGCACGTCCTCGTCGACGAGTACCAGGACACCAACCACGCCCAGTACACCCTCGTCAGGGAGCTGGTCGGCCCGTCGGGCGAGGGGCACGACCCGGGGGAGCTGTGCGTCGTCGGTGACGCGGACCAGTCGATCTACGCGTTCCGGGGTGCCACGATCCGTAACATCCTCCAGTTCGAGGAGGACTACCCCGACGCGACGACGATCCTGCTGGAGCAGAACTACCGCTCCACCCAGACCATCCTCAGCGCGGCCAACGCGGTCATCGAGCGCAACGAGAGCCGCCGCCCGAAGAATCTGTGGACCAACGCGGGCGCCGGCGCCCAGATCACCGGCTATGTCGCCGACACCGAGCACGACGAGGCGCAGTTCGTCGCCGAGGAGATCGACCGGCTGACCGACGCGGGCGACGTCAAGGCGGGCGATGTCGCGATCTTCTACCGGACGAACGCGCAGTCGCGTGTCTTCGAGGAGATCTTCATCAGGGTCGGCCTGCCCTACAAGGTCGTCGGCGGTGTGCGGTTCTACGAGCGCAAGGAGGTCCGCGACGTGCTGGCCTATCTGCGTGTCCTGGCCAACCCGGAGGACAGCGTCCCGCTGCGCCGCATCCTGAACGTGCCCAAGCGCGGCATCGGCGACCGCGCCGAGGCGATGATCGACGGGCTCGCGCAGCGCGAGAAGATCACCTTCCCGCAGGCACTGCGCCGGGTGGACGAGGCGTACGGGATGGCGGCGCGCTCGGCCAACGCCGTCAAGCGGTTCAACACGCTGATGGAGGAGCTGCGCACGGTCGTCGAGTCGGGCGCGGGGCCCGCGACGGTCCTGGAAGCCGTGCTCGAACGGACCGGCTATCTCGCCGAGTTGCAGGCGTCGACCGACCCGCAGGACGAGACCCGGATCGAGAACTTGCAGGAACTGGCCGCCGTGGCGCTGGAGTTCGAGCAGGCCAGGCAGCAGGCGGCGGGTGACGACGGAGCGGCGGACGCCCCGGACACTCCGGCGGCGGACCCGGCCGCTCCGGCGGCGGACCCGGCAACTCCCGCGGCGGACCCGGCTGCTCCGGCCCCGGCTCCCGCCACCCCCGGCACGCTCGCCGAGTTCCTCGAACAGGTCGCGCTCGTCGCCGACTCGGACCAGATCCCCGACGAGGACGAGGACGGCTCAGGGGTCATCACGCTGATGACGCTGCACACCGCCAAGGGCCTCGAATTCCCCGTCGTGTTCCTGACCGGCATGGAGGACGGCGTCTTCCCGCACATGCGCGCCCTCGGCCAGGTGAAGGAGCTGGAGGAGGAGCGCCGTCTCGCGTACGTCGGCATCACCCGCGCCCGCGAGCGGCTGTATCTGACCCGCTCGGCGATGCGCAGTGCCTGGGGGCAGCCGGCGTACAACCCGCCGTCGCGGTTCCTTGAGGAGATTCCGGGCGCGCATCTGGACTGGAAGCGCACCGGCGCGCAGATCCCGGCGGGCCCCACCTCGGGGATCACGTCGTCGCTGTCGTCCACCTCGGCTCGGTCCCGCTCGGGCGGCGGCCCGTCCGGCTTCGCGACCCGGCGCGCGACCGACAAGCCGGTGATCCAGCTGGCGGTGGGCGACCGGGTGACACACGACCAGTTCGGTCTCGGTACCGTCGTGACGGTCACGGGACAGGGCGCGGACGCGCAGGCGACGATCGACTTCGGGGACACGAAGCCGAAGCGGCTGCTGCTGCGGTACGCACCGGTCCAGAAGCTGTAGGGCGGCGGCCCGGAGCCGCAGGGCTGCGGGCCGCTCTTACTCGGGGTTGATCCCGTGGCTGCGCAGCCACGGGATGGGGTCGATCGCCGCGCCGCCGCCCGGCCGCACCTCGAAGTGCATGTGCGGGCCGGTGGAGTTGCCGGAGTTGCCGGAGTACGCGATGACGTCACCGGCCTTGACCGAACCCGAGCGGATCTTGGTGCTGCTCAGATGGCAGTACCAGGTCTCCGTCCCGTCCGGCGAGGTCACGATGGCCATGTTGCCGTAGGCGCTGTTGTACTGCGTGCGCACGGTGCCGTCGGTCGCCGCCATCACCGTCGTGCCGTACGAGACGGGGAAGTCGATGCCGGTGTGCACGGACATCCAGTTGACGCCGGCCTGGCCGAAGTAGGCGCTGAGCCCGTGCTGTTCGACGGGGAGGACGTACTTGGGCCGCAGCGCCTCCTTGCGCGCCGCCTCCTCCTCACGTTTCTTCTTCTCCGCCTCCTGCCGCTCCTTCAGGTCGATGCGCTCCTGGGTGCGGCTGGCGCGGTCCCCGAAGTCCCGGGCGTCGGCGCTGAGCGCGGCGAGCTGGGTGTCGACCTTGTTGTTGGCGGCGACGGGGTGCACCGAGGCGGGGTCGGCCGCGGCCTGTGAGGTCCGGTCGTCCTGGGTCTCGTCGCCGCCGCTGATCCCGCCGACGGAGGCGGCCGCGATACCGGCGACGCCCATCACGCAGGCGGAGGGGACGGCGATGGTGAGGAGCGCGGAGCGCTTGCTGGGCGTACGGCGCCGGCCACGGCTGCCGCCGCCCGAACCGACCCGGCGGACCGGGATCTCGGGGCGCGGCGCGAGGTCGAGGTCCGGCTCGTCGCCGGGGTCGAAACCGTGCTCCGGCTCGGGCTCGTACGCTTCGGATCCGTGCGCCGCGGGCTCGTGTGCGGCGGGTTCGTGTGCGGCGGGTTCGTACGGGTCGGGCTCGTGCGCCACGGGCTCGTACGGGTCGGCGGCGTACTGCTCCGGTTCGTAGTGTTCCGGTTCGTACTGCTCCACCGGCTGCGGCTGTTCCGTGTGCGGCTGTTCCTGGTGGTGCTGTTCCTGGTGGTGCTGCTCGGGCGCCCGCTCGTGCTCGTACGGCTCAGCCGCGTACTGCTCCGTCAGCTGCGTCGCGTTCCACGCGGTGGCGTCGTAGGCGCCGGTGTCGAAGGTGGGAGTGCCCCACTGCCCTGTCGTGTCGTAGCCGTACGGCGCGGTCTGCACCTGCGTCTGCTGTACGGGAGCCTGCTGGACAGGCGTCTGCTGTACCTGCGTCGCGCCGTCGGGCTGGTTCCAGGCGCTCGCGTCCCACTGGCCGCTGGTGTCGTACTGCGGCTGCGCGTAGCCCGTGGCGTAGGCGGTGGTGGCGTACGCGTCGTAGCCCGCCGTCTGCTGCGCCCCGGTGGTCCACTGCGTGCTGTCGTACTGGCCGGTTCCGTACTGGTCGGTGCCGTACTGATCGGTTCCGTACTGGCCGGTGTCGTAGGCGATGCCGGTCTCGTAGCCACCGGGCAGGGAGCCGAAGAGCGGGTCGGTGTCGAAACTGCCAGTGGTGTCGCCGCCGTATGGGGCGTACCCGGCGTGGGTGTGCTGGTCGGTCACCAACTTCTCTCTCGCCTCGGCAGCAGAACCAGGGCCTCTCGGAAGCCGTCCTTGGAGGGAGGGCCCCGGGAGGGGAAAGCAGTGGCCGCGACTGTACCCGGCGGTATACGACGGCGACAATCTTCGGCGGGTTCTGGGCCCTGCGGAAAGGGGCATTCGGCCGTCTTTCGGGGGACTGCGGGCACAGCTTTGGCCCTATGTTCGAAACGTGTTCGAGCGTATTGACGTCTCGCTCAGGCCACGGAGACCGCTCCGTCGACCCCGGCGGCGCTCCGCTCGGACCCGAGGACGCGTCGGATTCCGGCCGCGACCGCCGGATGGACGGGCAGGGCGAGATGGCCCACGCCGGTCACCCGCACGTTCTCGGTGTCGAGGTCCGGGTGGTCGATCCTGGCCGTCCCCACGGGGGTCATCAGCGGGTCCAGATCGCTCCAGAAGCTCACGAACCGGGTGCGGCAGCCGGGCGCGGGGAGCCGTAGCTCCTTCATGACGGCCGAGCCGGGCCGCATCTGCCGCACGATGGGGTGCGCGCTGGCGATCGGGACGACGGACGTGCCCTCGTGCGGCGTGCCCAGCGTGACCAGGGTCCTGATCCGCTCGTCGCCGTCCAGCCGCTGGACGTAGTAGCGGGCGATCAGGCCGCCCAGGCTGTGCCCGATGACATCGACCCGCCGGTGCCCCGTACGGGCGCAGATCTCCTCGATGCGCTCGCCGAGGGTGGCGGCCGCGGTCGGGATGTCGCAGGTCAGCGGGGAGTAATTGATGAATTCCAGATGCCGCCAGCCGTGCCGGGACAGGGAGCGCCGCAGCAGGACGAAGACGGAGCGGTTGTCCACGAACCCGTGCACCATCAGGACCGGCGGGTGCGCGCGGCCCTCCGTGGGGAGTTTCGTCGTGTCGGCCGGCAGATCGGCGTCCCGGCGCTCCTGGGTGAAGCCGGTCGGGTAGAGGAGCAGGTGGCCCGTGAGAATCGCCAGGTCCAGGGCGGTGGCCTGCAGCCACATCAGCGGTGGCCATTGGAAGGGCGGAATCCTCATGGTCACCTCCGAACGGCGCTGCCGAGTCGTGCGCTAACGCCATAAAGCGAACATGTCCTCTATGTGATTTCCCCCTCCCGGCCTCCGCGAAACAGCAGGTTGCGGGATGCTGTGGATAACGTTCGTTCACATCTTCGTACCATCACCGGTTCGAAGACCCGTGCCAGTGACAGCGCAGTCGGTATGTGGAGGCAGTGATGGGTGTGTCCGGTCCGATCCGAGTGGTGGTGGCCAAGCCCGGTCTCGACGGCCACGATCGTGGGGCCAAGGTGATCGCGCGTGCGCTGCGGGACGCCGGGATGGAGGTCATCTACACGGGTCTCCACCAGACGCCCGAGCAGATCGTGGACACCGCGATCCAGGAGGACGCCGACGCGATCGGTCTGTCCATCCTGTCCGGTGCGCACAACACGCTCTTCTCGAAGGTCATCGAGCTGCTGAAGGAGCGGGAGGCCGAGGACATCAAGGTCTTCGGCGGCGGCATCATCCCCGAGGCGGACATCCCGCCGCTGAAGGAGCTGGGCGTGGCGGAGATCTTCACGCCGGGGGCGACGACGACGTCGATCGTCGACTGGGTCAACGCGAACGTCCGCCAGCCGGCCGGCGCGTAAACCCGGCCAGGGGGACGTACGGGTCTCCGCCGCCGACAGCGGAGACCCGTACGTCCGTCCCGTCGCTCGGGCTACGCCTTCACGCCCGCCCCCAGGCCCGGTGTCTGGTTCCAGCCGCGCACCTTGTCGGCCAGCTTCACCAGCGCGCCGCCGCCGGAACGTGCCGCTGCGTTCGGGGGAATGTCGATGTAGAACAGCGCCTCGTAGGGGACGTCGTCGTCGCCGCCCCAGCGGACCAGGCCGCCGCAGTCGTCCAGGATGTCCCGCACGACGCTCCGCTGCGGCTGCGTCAGCCCGCCCCTGGCGCCCTTCACATAGGAACCGGGACGGATGGTGACCGCGGTCCCGGAGGCCTGGTTCGCCTCCGGATGACCGGCGTCGAGGCCGGTGAGAGGCCGCCAGCCGACGACCTCCCCTGCGCGCAGGGTCTCTATCTCGTAGTGCCAGCGCCGGACGACGTGCACCAGGACGGTTTCCACCATGCCGAGGCGGGTGGCGACGGTGAATCCGGCGCCGGAGACCGGCCGCGACCACACCCCCTGGTCGGTGTTGGCCGAGTCGGCCACCAGCCACCCGTTCGGGGTCGCCGGGTGCTTACGCGGTTCCTGGGTCCGCTGCCCCTCGTTCTCCGCCGCGGCGGCGGGAACCAGGAGCCCTCCGGACGCCGACACCAAGGCGGCGCCCGCTCCGATCCCGGCGAGTCTCATGAGCATCGCGCGCCGAGGCATGGCCTGTTGCGTCATGTCTGAATCCGTTTCCTTCAGTCAGGTCAGTGGAGGAGCTTGAATGCGATTACCGCAAGCAGGTACGGAACGGGGATGACGAGCGCGGCGGCAGTCCACTGCCGCCATCGCCGTCCCCTGTTGGCCGGGAGCAGGACATCCACCAGGAGCACCACCAGCAGACCCAGCCCGCCGACGAGGACCACGCCGACCCTGGCCCATCCGGCGCCTTCGACCATGCTGGAATCGCCACAGGTGTTGAGCCCGTAGCCCGAGTTGTCGAACGCGCACGCGCGGTACGTGGTGAGGAGCAGCCACGCCGAATGGAGCGGGAGCACGGCGGGTACGCCGAGCAGCAGGTTGACCCAGACCGGCGCCAGACGGCGCCACCGGGGCTGCCGGGGCTGCCGCGTCAGTTCACTGCTCTCCTGCTCCATCACGGTCCTCACTTCAGACGGAGGTTCGTACCCTTGGACAGGTACGTGCGGAACACCTTGTTGTACTTGTCCTCGAATATCCGGTAGAGCCCCATGCGGAGCTTGGCCTGCTGCGCCGCCTCCGCCGTGTTGCCCTGGTAGTACTTCAGGATCAGTTCGGTGTCGGTCTCGCTCGTCGTCAGTCCGGGGCGGGCCATACCGTTCTCGGACGCGTGCAGGATGTGCATGTAGGGCACGGTCGAGATGTTGTACGACTGGTTGTAGTGCAGCTTCTCCCACACGGTCCAGATGTCCGCGTCCTTGGTGGGATCGAGCTTCGCCTCGTCGAGCAGCCCCAGGTCGACCGCGTGGTTGCGCGCGGTGATCGCCCTGTTCCCGAAGATCTGTCCCACTCCGGTGGAGCAGTCGTTGAACGGCGTGAGCTTGTTCAGGAACTGGGTCGCCCAGTCCGGCAGCGAACCGTCGTTGTAGTACTCCCAGACGCAGGCGTCCGAGAATTCGTCGTTGGCCTTCGGCACGGCCAGGTCCCCGATGCTGGTGACGTTGAAGTGCCGCAACTCCCAGATGGCGGAGGTCTGGATGAGTGCCTTGCGCATCTTCAGCATCCGGGCGAGCGACGTGAACAGGTCGTCCCAGGACAGCATGAACTCGACGCAGAAGCTGGTGGTGTACTTGGTCTTGCCGAGCGAGGGCCAGCTGTCGGGCGGGCCGGACTCGGGAATGCCGATGGACTTCAGGTATGTCTGGACGTCCGTCACGAGCTGATCGGTCCACGACATTTCGAACGGGACGTCGAGGTCGGTGTTGGGCGGCGGCGTGTCGAAGGTCCGCTGTCCGGTCTCACGGCCGGAAGCGATGTCGTTGTCGATCTCGATCAGTCCCGTCCCGGAACCGACGTTGACGGTCTTGATCTGGTCGATCGCCCAGTTCTCCGGCATCGGGAACCCGAGGTTCCCCGAGTAGCCGGCGGACATGTTGGAGACGAAACTCGCGCCGGCCAGGCCCGCGTCCGACACCCGCGAACAGGCGTTGCGCGTGGCGTAGATGCCGACCGTGTAGTGGTTGCCGGCCGCCGCGATCCCCTCCTGGATCCCCTGGAAATGCGGGATCAGGTTCGCGGTGATCTCGTCGTCGGTGTTGTCGTAGTCGATCGCGAAGTAGATGCGGGTGTTCTTCTTGAAGCCATGGCCCAGGGCTGCCTCGGTGGCGGCGATGGCGTCCGAAGTGCCTTGGTAGCGGCCGAAGTAGGAGGAGCTGTCACCGAACGTCTGGTAGATCGGGAAGCAGCTCAGTCCTGCGGCGGCCATGGTGGCCAGTTCGCCGGGCTTGATCACCTTGTCCAGGCTGGTGCCCGGCACGTTCACCAGATAGCGTCCGCCGACCCGGTACCCCGCGTCGTAGAGGCTCTTGGCCCGAGCCGCCGTGACCTCGTCGGCGCAGTCGAAGGCGGTGCCCTTACGGGTGTCGTCGCCGTACGAGACCAGCAGTGACGCCCAGGTCTCGAAATCCGCCGTCCCGTTGACGCTCAGCTTCAGGAAGCTCTGGAAGGTGGAAACCGCGCTGGCCAGGGACGAGGTGAAGCTGCTGGTGAAGTCCACACCGGCGCGGCGGTTGAAGACCATGGCCGCCGAGAACAGCTGCACCCACGGCCCTGCCGAACCGGTCGACAGCGGGTGCGCCTTGATGCCCGACTTCGTGCCGGGCCCGAACACACCGTTGGCGGTCCCGTCCGCCATGCCCAGCTCGTACTGGATCGCGTAGATCATGGCCGTCTGGACGTCGCGTGAGAAGTGCCCGTCGCAGGGGACGATGCCGTAGTCGGCCCGCTGCGCGTAGCGGGAGTTCATCCACTGCTCGATGGATCTGATGGTGTCGGTGCCGCCCGAGATGGTCGTGTAGGCGTCCATGTTGAGGAGGCTCTTGAACACCTTCGGTTCCAGCGAGCTGCCCGGGTAGGGGACGCTGACTCCCATGTTCGACTTCAGCTTGACGATCCCGGCCTTGACGCGGTCGTTGTACGTCCCGTCGATCTCGCCGCCGTCGTAGCCCTTGCAGTACATCGCCGACTGAATGATGCGGGTGAAGTTCGCGGACAGCGCCGTCCCCTCGTTGACCGAGGGGCACTTGGTCTTCAGCGCGGCCATGGTGGCCGGTCCGAACGAGTTGGACAGCGAGGAGATCCCCAACTCGTACTGGAGAGCGCGGGTGAGTGAGTACATGACGGTCCAACTGGTCTGGCCGTTCTCGGCCAGCGGCGGGACGCCGAGGACGTTGTTGGGATAGGTGAGGTTGATGAACCGCTGTGCGCGGAGCACCATTTCGTCAGCCACGGGCTGGGTCCCTTCGTTTTCATTCTGTTCAGGTGGACGGTTTCAGCTGGAAGGTGCGGCGGTGCGAGGGTGGTTCGGCGGTGCCTCGGTGGCCTTCAGCGGCGAAGGGCTTCGGCAGGGGTGATCCGGGAAGCGCGCCAGGCCGGATACAGACCGGCCAGCAGCCCGGTCGCGAGTCCGAGGGCCGGGGCTGCGGCGAGGGTCGTCGGATCGACGACGGGGGTCCATTGACGGAACGCGGAGACGGAGACGACGGTCGCCGTTCCGGCGGAGGTGCCCACCAGGCCACCGATGAGCCCCAACGCCGCCGACTCGGCGAGGAATTGGAGAGTGATGTGGCGGCCACGCGCGCCGAGCGCCCGCCTGAGCCCGATCTCTCCGGTGCGCTCCATGACGGCGACGAGTGTGGTGTTGGCGATACCGACGGCCCCGATCACCAGACAGACGGCCGCCAGAACGAGGAACAGCTGGCTCAGGTCGCCGCTCACCGCGGTGCGCAGCGTCTTGGGGTCGGGCGGCGGGACGGCGTTGAAGTACTCGGGATGTTCCGGGCGCAGGGCCACAGCCGCTTCGTGGGCGACCTGCGGGGCGGCGCCGAGTTCCGTGGAGATCAGCATCTGGGCCCGGGTGTCCGTCGGGGGTCCCCAGATGAGTTCCGCGGTGGCACGGGGGACCACGACGGACATCAGCAGCTCCGGCTTGCGCTGTACGTCGTCCACGATGCCGATCACCGAGAACGGCACGTCCCCGATGAAGATCGCCGGCTGGGTGCGCAGTGTCGTGATGCCCAGCCGCGCGGCGGTGGCCTTGCCCAGGACGGCGACCTGCTGACGCCGCGCTTCGTGGAACGCGTCGAAGGAACGGCCCTGTGCGAAACGGGGGTTGGCCGCGGCCAGCACGCCGGGGGAGGCGGCGATGACCTGGGTCTGGGCGTCGGCGCCGTTGGAGATGCCGAGCGGGGCGGACCGGACGGGGTCCTGCCGGCCGAGCCGGACCCGCCAGTACACACCGGCGGCAGTGACCCCGTTGAGCCGGTCGATGCGCGCGTCGGCGTTCCGGGGGAAGGCCAGGGGCACCCGCGCCGCGTCCTTTCCGCCGGTGTCCTCGACACTGACCTCGGTCGCGGTGAGCTTGTTGAAACGGGTGTCGATCTGCGAAGCCGCGGTCCCGGTGAGCCCGAGCACCGCGATGAACGCTCCTACGCCCAGCACGGTGCCCAGCGCGGTCAGGACGGAGCGGGCCGGCCGCTGGAGGATGCCGGCGACCGCCTCGATGAGCAGATCCCCGGGCGCGAGCCGGGAGCGGCCCATGCCCCTCCTCACGCGATCCCCCGATGAGCGACCTGCTCGCCCGGGACCTGCTCGGCCCTGACCTGTTCGGCCGGGACCTGCTCCGACAGCTCCCCGTCGTGCAGGGTCACCGTGCGCTGGCCCTGGGCCGCGACCTGGGCGTCGTGCGTGATGACGACGATCGTCATGCCGTCCCGGTGGAGGCCGTGCAGGAGATCCAGCACCGAGGCGGCCGTCCGCGAGTCGAGGTTGCCGGTCGGCTCGTCGCACAGCAGGAGCGAAGGATCGGCCACGAGCGCACGGGCGATGGCCACCCGCTGCCGCTCACCGCCGGAGAGCTGGGTGGGGAGTGACTGAAGACGGTGCCCGATACCGACCCGGCGCAGCACCGCCGCCGCCCGTTCGCGCCGTTCACGGCGGGGCCGGCGCTGGTAGACCATGGCGAGCTCGACGTTCTCCTGGGCGCTGCGATGGGGCAGAAGATGGAAGGACTGGAAGACGAAACCGATGCGCTCGCTCCTGAGCGCGGCGCGATTCGCCTCACCCACGGAGCCGGTGTCGATCCCGTCCAGGACGTACGTGCCCCGGGTGGGTGCGTCGAGAAGCCCGACGATGTTCAGCAGGGACGACTTGCCGGATCCTGAAGGACCCACCACGGTGACGAACTCGCCCTGGTCGATCCGCAGGTCACACGGGTGAAGAGCGGTGACGGCCGGCGGCCCGGGATAGGTGAGGCCGACCCCGCTGAACGCGATGACAGGTGCGCCTGCCCGGTCCGCCCCGGTCATGACTGTCCTGCGGTGGCCGGTGTCCGAACGCCCACCACGACCAGGTCGCCCTCGGTGATCCGGGCCGGCTTCTCCGGAGTGATCTGCACATAGCCGTCGCCGGTCATGCCGACCCGGACGGCGACCCGGTGTTCCCGACCGCCGGTCCGTACCGTCACGCCGGTCAGCCCGTCGGCGCCGGCCGAGATCGCCGAGGTCGGTACGGCCAGCACCTTGTCGCGCGACGACGCGGCGACGATCGTCAGCCGGACATCCGCACCGTTGAGGTCGGCGGGGAGCTTCTTGGCCGACTTGATCCGCAGGGCGTACGTCTCGCCGTGCTGCCCCTCGTCCCCGTCCTGGGCCTTGGTGGGGGAGTCGGCAACCGAGACGACTGTGCCTGCGGCCTGCTCTCCCGTCACCTCGGAGAGGACCTGGACACGTTGGCCGGGGCGGACCAGGCCCTTCTCGTACGACGCGACGGTGCCGTTGACGACAAGGGCCCCCGAGGTGACCGACAGCAGAGTGCCCGACGCGTCGTCCCCGACCTTGGCCGTCACCGTGTCCGCACGCGCCGAGGCCGAGCTGACGAACGCCACCTCTGCCAGGGGCACGACGGACACGGGCGTGGTCGTTCCCTGACCGACGCCTGCGCCTGTGCCTGGGGCTGTGCCTCCGTCCGCGCCGGGGCCCGCCTCCGCGTCGGCTCCTGCTTCCGCGTCGGCCGTGGTTCGAGGCGCGGACGCCTGCGGGACCTCCGACAGGGCCGGCGCGTAGCCGATCGCACGGTAGAAGCGGGTCACGGCCTGTCCGGTCCCAGGACCGAACACACCCGGGACGTCCCCGCCCGACGGGTAGCCGACGCCGGCCAGCGCACGCTGCAGCTGAGAGACGTCCTCTCCCGTCATCCCGGGCATCAGGTCGCGGTACGCCGGGACGGCGCCCTGGAGGAGCACGACCGGACGGCCGGAGATCTCCACCAGCACCTGCCCGGCCCTGAGTTCCTGGCCGGGCCTGACCTTCACCTTCGTGACGACGGTGCGGCCCACGTCCTTGCCCGCACCGACCGCCGTGATGTCCACCCGCTGCGAGGCGGTCACCTTGCCACGGGTCACCACGGACTGCGCGAGCACCTTGCGCACCACCGGCGCCGTCAGGACATCGGGGCGCGGAGCGAGCGTCTCGGCGGCGGCCTGAGCGGGAGATTTGACGAAGGTCGCCGCGCCGGCACCGGCGCCGGTGCACACCAGGCACCCGACGACCACGGCCAGCAGGACGCGTCGCCGCCGGACGAGTCCGCGCGTCGCCGGCGGGTCCGCCGCGGCGTGACGTGTCACCGTGTCCCCGCCACCACGCCGGCCGCCTTCTTCACGGCGGCGTCAAGGGCACCGGACTCCTGCTCCAGCTGTTCGGCCTTGTCCTCGATGGCCGTGCTCTGCAGCTCCGTCTCGGCGTCGAACCAGACCTTCGCGACGTTCGTCCTGTCGCGGCAGCCGATGTCGGCGGTGGCTGTCGCGATTTCCTGAGGCGTGACTTCCGGCGAGGCGAAGAGCGGGTCGTCGCTCGCGTCGAGCGGGGCCGCGTAGCTGTACCCCTTTTCCTTCATGCACGACGACCACGCGGCGAAGGCCTTCACCACGCGGCTGTCGGACTTGGACTGGATGAAGGTCTGCGAACTGATCCGCTGAGCGGTATTCGTCTGTGTCGCCTGCGTGTCGATTCGACGGTCCGCCTGTCCTACGCAGCCCCCCTCGGGAACCTTGATCCCGTTGACCGTCCTGGGGCCGGTTCCGTCCAGCACCTGGGAGTCCGCTCCGCCGGTCGTCCCGTCGACGGCGCCGTCGTTCATCGCCTCGTCGTAAGCGGCCTGATCAGCCGCGGCCGGCTTGTAGCCCCGCTCCTTCGACAACGCCATGTCGTGGATCCCGTAGCGCCAGTCGACGAAGGTCTTCCCGCCGATCCTGGGCAGGTCGGGGGACGGGGTCCAGGAGAATCCAAAAGTCTTCATGCAGTCGCCGACGAGCTGCTTCTTTGCCTGCAGGATCTGTGACCTGGCGCTGTCGGACGGCAGATAGCCCTGAATGGGAAGCGTCCAGGTCGCCGGGTCCTTCGCGTCGAAGGGGACGGACGGCGCCGGAGGGGTCCTGATGGACTTCGCGGTGGTCGCGGACGTCGATCCGGAACAGCCCGTCGCCACACACACGGACAATGCGGAAAGCATCATCGGAAAGATGCTTCTGGACACAACGCTTTTCATCGTTCTACCTATTTCTGGCAAGGGAATGGAGCAGCCGGCCCGGCCCCTGCCGAGAAACAGGGGCCGAGCTGTTCCCGTCGAGGGTCAGAGGGTCTGCCAGGCGAACGAGGCGTTCTCGTTGTACGTACCGGAGAGCTTGCTCCATCCGGTGCCGGGGGAAATCCAGTCGGAATTCCCCTTGTAGCCCGAGTTGAAGTACACGACCGAGTAATAAGTGGAGTGTTTGTTCTTCGCGGACGCCGCGTTGTTCTTGATGCCCTGAAGGTTCCCGCTGCCGCCGTGGCAGAAGTTGAGGGGCTGGGTGCCGCCCTGAGGTGCGCCCCCGATGCGCTCGTCGGCGAAATCCCAGACGCTGTAGCCGATGTTGCGGTACGCGCCGCCGTAGTTCGAGTTGTAGTAGATGGCGAACTTGAAGGTCGACGCAGCCTGGGTCTTCGAGCAGGCTTCCGGGCTCATCTGGTTCTCCTCGCCCGTGCTGGCCTGGGCGGGAGTGACGGCCGACATTCCGATACCCGCGACTGCGGCGGCGACCGCCAGGGCCTTCTTCAGATTCATGACTCTCCTCATTGCGTAGCATTGAGGGGAAGATCGGACATGACTGTCCCACTGTCCGCCGTCAGAACTGAATCTAAGCATGCCCGTGGAATGGGCTACTCGAATGTGGTCGCAATCGAGTACATCCCCCATTCCGCCTGCACGCCTGCAAAGCGGACAGTTCGGTGCACCGATGAAACATCCTCCCCCGGTGCGCACCGAAAGGTCATTAGATCATTACGTCTTCTCCATGAGGAAGAGATTTTTGCTCAAGCCGTTAATTGGAGGAATCCGATTCCGTTTGTTCCGCCAGCTCCGTCAGCATGTCGGCGCGCAGCCGCAGGGTCGCCACCAAGCGGCGGAACGCCTCCGACCAGTAGCCGCCCGCTCCGGGGGAGGCGCCTTCCGGCTCGTCCGGTATCGCGGTGAGGAGTTCGAGCCTGGCCGCCTCCGCCGGGTCCAGGCACCGCTCGGCCAGGCCCATCACGCCGCTGAAGCTCCACGGGTAGCTTCCGGCGTCCCTGGCGATGTCGAGGGCGTCCACGACGGCCCGGCCCAGCGGCTCGGACCACGGCACCGCGCAGACCCCCAGCAGCTGGAACGCCTCCGACAGGCCATGGGCGGCGATGAACGCCGCCACCCAGTCCGCGCGTTCGCCGGCCGGCAGCGCGGCGAGGAGTTTGGCCCGCTCGGCGATGGACGAGGCGCCGGGGCCCGCAGCCGGGGACACGGCGGGCGGGCCCAGCAGCACCGCCGACCACGCGGCGTCCTGCTGGCGCACCGCGGCCCTGCACCACGCCGCGTGCAGCTCGTCGGCCCAGTCGTCGAGGACGGGCAGCGCGACTATCTCCGCGGGTGTCCGGCCGCCGAGCCGGTCCGGCCAGGTCGCCAGCGGGGCGGCCTCCACCAGCTGGCCCAGCCACCAGGACCGCTCGCCCCTGCCCGCGGGCGGCACCGGCGTGACACCGTCGCGCTGCATGTCGGCGTCGCATTCGTGCGGCGCCTCGACCACCACGGCAGGACCGCCGCCCGGACCGCCGGCGGCGCGGTCCAGGCTGACGCAGGTGGCGGCGCGCGTCGCCATGCGCAGGGCGAGCGCCGACCCCGGCAGGGCGGACAGCAGCTCGGCCGCCGTGGAGCGGACGTTACGGCTCCGGTCGGCCAGCGCCTGTTCCAGGAACGGCTCGTCGGCCGCCGACAGGCCCGTGCGCAGCGAGTCGAGGAACATCAGCCGGTCCTCGGCGCGTTCGGCCGACCAGGTCGAGGCCAGCAGCTCGGGGGCCGCACGCGCGTCCCTGGCCCGTACGGCGCCGAGCAGCGCGACCCGCTCCGCGAACAGGCCCTCGTCCCAGAGCCTGCCGACCGCTTCGGCGTCCGCCAGGTCGGGCAGCGCCGAACCGCCCGAGGCGCCGCGCAGGGCGAACTTCCAGTCCGGGTTGAGCCTGGCCAGCCACAGCCCGCGCGGTCCCGCGAAGGCCAGCGCCTGCGGGCGCAGGTCGGTGCGGCCACGCGCCGCGTCGAGCAGCGCGGGCAGCGCGGCG
>NZ_JTIY01000001.1:1391347-1400684 GCF_000818175.1 Streptomyces sp. AcH 505 | reverse complement strand
CGCTTCCCCGCCTTCTCGGGCAGCGTGCGGCGCCCGTCGTGGGGAGCGCGCCCCGGCAGCTCGGCTGCGGGCGCGGGCAGCAGTCCGGCCCGCCGCCGTACGGTGTGCAGCGCGGCGGCGTCCAGCAGCGCGAGCGGCGCTTCCTTGCCGGGGACCATGATGTCCGCCGGGGGTGTGCGGCGGTCGGTGCCGAGCAGCGCCGAGGTGACGAGTTCTTCCCAGAGCGTGGCTGTGGTGCCGGGGTCGGTCATGGGTGGGTCCTCCCTGCGGATGGGGGCGACGGGGCCGGGGCCGGGCGCGGGCCGAACGGGGTCAGATGAGCGGAACCATCGCCGAGGACTCCTCGGACCAGGCGGCGAGCGGGTCGAAGCCGCGGTGACCGCACTCGCCGAAGACCGTGACGGGGGCGCCGCCGGAGAGCGCGGCGAGTTTCCACAGCCCGGGCCTGCCGAGCGCGGCCGGAGCGACCGGAAGGGCGGACCGCCCGTCGGCGTCGGCCAGTTGCCAGCCGTCCGCCACACCGGGCACCGGTACGACCCCGGTCAGGGTCACCGGCCAGGAGTCCAGCCACGGGTCGTCCCGCAGGGCCGATCCGTACGCGGCGAGGGCCGCGGCCGTCGGTCCGCCGGGCGGCGGCGCCGGGACCGGCACCGGCGGGCCCAGCTGCTCGCCCCAGTCGGCCCGCAACTGCCCGGCGCCGCCGTGCGGAGTGATCTCCGCGTCCACCATCAGCCCCACCGGCAGGGCCAGTTGCGGGGAGCGGCCGGCGGCGCCGAAGGACAGCAGCAGCGCCGAGCGGCCCGAGTCCCTTCCGTACAGCCAGATCCGACGCGTGGTCAGCTTGCCGTCCGAGGTGTTGTACTGCGCCAGGATCAGCCAGTGGTCCCTGACCGGCGGGCCTTCGGCAGGCGAGGGGAGACCGGTCCTGGTGCGGACCGTCGTCGCCAGCGGCTCGGGCAGCCGGTCGAGCCCCAGCCAGCCGGCGGTCAGCAGCCGCAGCAGCGCCGACTCTTCGAGCAGCCGCACCGGCCAGCCAGGACCCGAGCCCGGGATCGCACCCAACTCCCGCGCCCTGCCCGCGAGTCCGGGCGCCTGCGCGTCGACCATCCGGGCGGCCGTCTCCTCCCACAGCCCGTAGCCCGTCTGCTCCGCCGCCGCCAGGCCGCCGCGCAGCAGGTCCGCCAGCCGCTGCTCCAGCTCCGTCGCGCCCGCCGTGATCCGCGCCGCCCTGCGCTCGGCCCTGCGCCTCGCGGCCTCCGGATCCGCCGTCTTCGCCGACCCTGCCCCGTCCGGCCCCTCCTCCTGCCCCGCCTTGGCCTCCTCGCGCTTCCTGCGCCCTGCAAGCCACTGCCCGGCCCAGTCGGGCGGCTCGGCCGCCGCGACCGTCGCCTCGCCCTCCGCCCACAGCATCAGCAGCCCCAGCGCGTGCTTGCACGGGAACTTCCTGCTGGGGCACGTGCACTTGTACGCGGGGCCCGTCGTGTCCACCACGGTCTGGTAAGGCTTGCTGCCGCTGCCCTTGCACAGACCCCAGACGACCCCCTCCGCCGTGCTGCCCGCCTCCGACCACGGCGCCGGTGTGCTCAGCTTGGTCCCCGCCTTGCGTGACGCATGGTCAGGAGCCAGGGCCAGCACCTGCTCCGACGTCCAGCGCACCCCCAGTTGATTCATGTGTACGACGGTAGGACGCGGCACTGACAAACCACTCCCACCTGCGGAAACAGGTCGGCGCCGGTCGATTGTCAGTGCCGTGGTGCACGGTGGGAACCACATCCGGTCGATCGATCTGGAGGGGGATCCATGACCATGCCCGAAACCACCGCCGAGGTCCTGCGGCCGCACGCCGAGAACGCGTTCGCCGACGAACTCACCGCGCTGGCCGCCGCCGACGACCGGCCGAGGCCGGCCCGCTGGCTGCTGTCGCCGTGGGCCGTGTCCCTCTATCTGCTCGGGGGCACGCTCCCCGACGGGACCGTCATCTCGCCGAAGTACGTCGGGCCGCGGCGGATCGTCGAGGTCGCCGTCACCACACTCGCCACCGACCGGGCGCTGCTGCTGCTCGGCGTGCCGGGCACCGCCAAGACCTGGGTGTCCGAGCATCTCGCCGCTGCGGTCAGCGGCGACTCGACACTGCTCGTGCAGGGCACCGCGGGCACGCCCGAGGAGGCGATCCGCTACGGCTGGAACTACGCCCAACTGCTGACCAACGGCCCCAGCAGGGCGGCGCTGGTGCCCAGCCCGCTGATGCGGGCCATGACCGAGGGCATGACGGCCCGGATCGAGGAGCTGACCCGGATCCCCGCCGACGTCCAGGACTCGCTCATCACGATTTTGTCCGAGAAGACCCTGCCCATCCCCGAACTGGGCCAGGAGGTCCAGGCGGTGCGCGGGTTCAACGTGATCGCCACGGCCAACGACCGCGACCGCGGGGTCAACGACCTGTCGAGCGCCCTGCGCAGGCGCTTCAACACCGTCGTGCTGCCGCTGCCCGCCACCCCCGAGGCCGAGGTCGAGATCGTCTCGCGCCGCGTCGACCAGATCGGCCGCTCGCTCGAACTGCCCACAGGACCCGAGGGCATCGACGAGATCCGCCGGGTCGTCACGGTCTTCCGCGAGCTGCGCGACGGAGTCACGACCGACGGCCGTACGAAACTCAAGTCGCCGTCGGGCACGCTCTCCACGGCCGAGGCGATCTCGGTCGTCACCAACGGCCTCGCCCTCGCCACCCACTTCGGCGACGGCGTGCTGCGCCCCGGCGACGTCGCGGCGGGCATCCTCGGCGCCGTCGTCCGTGACCCGGCGGCCGACCGGGTGATCTGGCAGGAGTACGTCGAGACGGTCGTGCGTGAGCGCGACGGCTGGAAGGACTTCTACCGCGCCTGCCGCGAGGTGAGCGTGTGAGCGCCGCGCGGGGGAGGGCGGGGCGCGGGCCGCTGCTGCTCGGGGTCCGGCACCACGGACCCGGGTCCGCGCGGGCCGTGCGGGCGGCGCTCGAAGCGGCGGCGCCGAGCGTCGTGCTCGTCGAAGGGCCGCCCGAGGGCGACGCGCTGGTCGCGCTCGCCGCCGAGGAGACGATGCGCCCGCCCGTCGCGCTCCTCGCGCACGCCGTGGACGACCCGGGGCGCGCCGCGTTCTGGCCGCTCGCGGAGTTCTCCCCGGAGTGGGTCGCGATCCGCTGGGCGCTCGGCCATGACGTACCCGTACGGTTCATCGACCTGCCGGCCGCGCACACGCTCGCCCAGGAATCCGAAGAGGCGGGCACGGAAGGGGGCGGGGAAGCGCCCGACGGTGCCGACGAGCCCGCGGAGGAGCTGCGGATCGACCCGCTCGCCGTGCTCGCGGAGACCGCCGGCTACGACGACCCCGAGCGCTGGTGGGAGGACGTCGTCGAGCACCAGGGCCCGGGAGCCGGCGACCCCTTCGCGCCGTTCGAAGCGCTCGCCGAGGCGATGGGGGCGCTGCGGGAGACGTACGGCGTCGGCGGGCACGGGCGCGATCTGGTCCGCGAGGCCCATATGCGTATCCAACTGCGCGCGGCGCAAAAGGAGTTCGGCGCCGCCGAGGTCGCCGTCGTCTGCGGGGCCTGGCATGTGCCCGCGCTGATGGAGCGCACCACGGCCACCGCCGACCGCGCCCTGCTGAAAGGGCTGCCGAAGGTCAAGACCGAAGTGACCTGGGTGCCCTGGACCCATCGCAGGCTCGCCCGGCACAGCGGCTACGGCGCCGGAATCGACTCGCCCGGCTGGTACAGCCATCTGTTCGGCGTGGCCGACCGGCCCGTCGAGCGCTGGCTGACCAAGGTCGCCGGGCTGCTGCGGGAGGAGGACCGGATCGTCTCCTCCGCCCATGTCATCGAGGCCGTCCGGCTCGCCGAGGCCCTCGCCGTCCTGCGCGGCCGTCCGCTGGCCGGACTCACCGAGACGACCGACGCCGTCAGGGCCGTGCTCTGCGAGGGGTCGGACGTGCCGCTCGACCTCATCAGGGACCGGCTCGTCGTCGGCGACGTGCTCGGCGAAGTCCCGGACGCCGCGCCCGCTGTGCCGCTCCAGCGCGACCTCACCCGCGCGCAGCGCACCCTGCGCCTCAAGCCCGAGGCGCTGGAGCGCGAGCTGGATCTCGACCTGCGCAAGGAGACCGACGCCGGGCGCAGCCGGCTGCTGCACCGGCTGCGGCTGCTCGCCATCGGCTGGGGCGAACCCTCGGCCGGACGGGGCAGCACCGGCACCTTCCGGGAGAGCTGGCGGCTGCGCTGGGAGCCCGAGCTGTACGTACGGGTCGCCGAGGCCGGCGTCTGGGGCACGACCGTGCTCACCGCCGCCACCGCCAAGGCGGCGGCACGGGCCGTCGAAGCGACCGCCCTCGCCGAGATCACCGCGCTCGCCGAGCGCTGCCTGCTGGCCGAACTGCCCGAAGCGCTGCCCGTGGTGATGCGCGCCCTCGCGGACCGCGCCGCGCTCGACGCGGACGTCGGCCATCTCGCCCAGGCCCTGCCCGCCCTCGCCCGCTCGCTGCGCTACGGCGACGTACGGTCCACGGACACGGCGGCGCTCGGCGAGGTCGCCGCAGGACTCGTGGAGCGGGTCTGCGTCGGACTGCCGCCCGCCTGTACGGGACTCGACGAGGACGGCGCGGCCGAGATGCGCGGCCATCTCGACAGCGTCCACACGGCCATCGGGCTCCTCCCGGACAACTCGCCCGCGATGGGCGAGCGTTGGGGAGCGGTGCTGCACAAGCTCGCCGCCCGCGACACCGTGCCCGGCGTGATCAGAGGCCGCGCCGCCCGGCTGCTGCTGGACGACGGACGGCTCGAAGAGGACGAAGCGGCGCGGTTCATGAGCCTCGCGCTCTCCCCGGGCACACCACCGGCCGACGCGGCGGCCTGGGTCGAGGGGTTCGTCGGCGGCGCCTCCGGCGGCGGGATGCTGCTCGTGCACGACGAGCGGCTGCTCGGCCTGCTCGACGCCTGGCTGACCGGCGTACCCGAGGCGTCGTTCACGGATGTGCTGCCGCTGCTGCGCCGCACGTTCGCCGCGTACGAGCCCGGAGTGCGGCGCACCCTCGGCGAGTTGGTCAGGCGCGGCCCCGCGACGTCCGGCGGCGGCGTCCCCGTGCCGGCCGACGCGGGCGCCCCCGGCTTCGGCGCGGGACTCGACGGACCGCGCGCCGACGCCGTACTGCCCGTGCTGCGACTGCTGCTCGGCGACGAACTGACGGAGGTGGCCTGATGACGGCGAACGGCACAGCGGGAACCGGTACCGACAGCGCGCACGACAGCGCGGTGGACGAGCGGCTGCGCCGCTGGCGTCTCGTGCTCGGCGGGGGCGGCGCCGACGGCACGGGCCGGGGGCTGACCGGCCAGGACGCGGCCATGGACGGCGCGCTGTCCGCGCTGTACGGCGCGGGGAAGAGCGGCGGCGGGCGCTCCGACCGCTCGGCCGGGCTCGGTGCCTCGGCGCCGTCCGTCGCGCGCTGGCTCGGCGACATCCGTACGTACTTCCCCAGCTCGGTCGTCCAGGTCATGCAGCGCGACGCCATCAGCAGACTCGGGCTCTCCGCGCTGCTCCTGGAGCCGGAGATGCTGGAGGCCGTCGAGGCCGACGTGCATCTCGTCGGCACCCTGCTCTCGCTCAACAAGGCCATGCCGGAGACGACGAAGGAGACCGCGCGCGCCGTCGTGCGCAAGGTCGTAGACGACATCGAGAAGCGGCTCGCCACCCGCACCCGCGCCACCCTGACCGGCGCGCTCGACCGGTCGGCGCGGATCAGCAGGCCGCGCCACCGCGACATCGACTGGGACCGCACGATCCGGGCCAACCTCAAGAACTACCTGCCCGAACACGGCACGATCGTGCCCGAGCGGCTGATCGGGTACGGGCGGGCCGCCCAGTCCGTCAAGAAGGAAGTCGTGCTCTGCATCGACCAGTCGGGGTCGATGGCCGCCTCCGTCGTCTACGCCTCCGTCTTCGGCGCCGTCCTCGCCTCGATGCGCTCCATCGCCACCCGGCTCGTCGTCTTCGACACGGCGGTGGTCGATCTCACCGACCAGCTCGACGATCCGGTGGACGTGCTGTTCGGCACCCAGCTCGGCGGCGGCACCGACATCAACCGCGCCCTGGCGTACTGCCAGTCGCAGATCACCCGCCCCGCCGACACCGTCGTCGTCCTCATCAGCGATCTCTACGAGGGCGGCATACGCGACGAGATGCTGAAGCGGGTCGCGGCGATGAAGGCGTCGGGCGTGCAGTTCGTCGCGCTGCTCGCGCTGTCCGACGAGGGAGCGCCCGCGTACGACAGGGAGCACGCGGCGGCACTCGCCGAGCTGGGCGCCCCCGCCTTCGCCTGCACCCCGGACCTGTTTCCCGATGCGATGGCGGCCGCGATAGAGAAGCGTCCGCTGCCCGTACCGGACGAGCCGGTCGCCCGTCCGTACGATCTGTGACAGGTATCACCGCTCAGGTGTGATCTGCGATTTAGGGTCCCACGGCCCTCGGGGATAACCTGCGAGACGGACATGCCGCGTACCGGACAGCGTGTACGCCTCCCTCTGTGACAGCGCAGTCACGTTGCCCTTCGCGGCACGCCCACGCACCCAACGAACCCGCGATCACCAGGCTGCGGAATCACAGACATAGGGACGGAGCGGACACGCGTGGACCTGTTCGAGTATCAGGCGAGGGACCTCTTCGCCAAGCACGGTGTACCGGTGCTGGCCGGTGAAGTCATCGACACGCCTGAGGCGGCCCGAGAGGTCACCACGCGTCTCGGCGGCAGGGCCGTCGTCAAGGCGCAGGTCAAGGTCGGCGGCCGGGGCAAGGCCGGCGGTGTGAAGCTGGCCTCCGACCCGGCTGACGCCGTCGAGAAGGCCGGTCAGATCCTGGGCATGGACATCAAGGGCCACACGGTCCACAAGGTGATGCTGGCCGAGACGGCGAACATCGCGGACGAGTACTACGTCTCGTTCCTCCTCGACCGCACCAACCGCACGTTCCTCGCCATGGCGTCCGTGCAGGGCGGCGTGGAGATCGAGGTCGTCGCGGAGGAGAACCCCGAGGCGCTCGCCAGGATCCCTGTCGACGCCAACGAGGGCTGCACCCCCGAGAAGGCCGCCGAGATCGTCGCCGCCGCGAAGTTCCCGGCCGAGATCGCCGACCAGGTCGCCGACGTCCTGCAGAAGCTGTGGGTCGTCTTCATCAAGGAGGACGCCCTCCTTGTCGAGGTGAACCCGCTGGTCAAGTCCGGTGACGGCAAGATCATCGCGCTGGACGGCAAGGTCTCGCTCGACGAGAACGCGGACTTCCGCCAGCCCGAGCACGAGGCGCTTGAGGACAAGGCCGCGGCCAACCCTCTTGAGGCCGCCGCCAAGGCGAAGAACCTCAACTACGTGAAGCTCGACGGCGAGGTCGGCATCATCGGCAACGGCGCGGGTCTGGTCATGTCGACCCTCGACGTCGTCGCGTACGCCGGTGAGAAGCACAGCGGTGTGAAGCCGGCCAACTTCCTCGACATCGGCGGCGGCGCCTCGGCCGAGGTCATGGCGAACGGCCTGGAGATCATCCTCGGCGACCCGGACGTCAAGTCCGTCTTCGTCAACGTCTTCGGTGGCATCACCGCGTGCGACGAGGTCGCCAACGGCATCGTGCAGGCCCTCGAACTGCTCGCCTCCAAGGGCGAGAAGGTCGAGAAGCCGCTGGTCGTGCGGCTCGACGGCAACAACGCTGAGCTGGGTCGCAAGATCCTGTCGGACGCCAACCACCCGCTCGTGCAGCGCGTGGACACCATGGACGGCGCGGCCGACAAGGCCGCCGAGCTCGCGGCTGCGAAGTAAGGGAAGAGGGAAAACCACAACCATGGCTATCTTCCTCACCAAGGAAAGCAAGGTCATCGTCCAGGGGATGACCGGCGCCACCGGCATGAAGCACACCAAGCTCATGCTCGCCGACGGCACCAACATCGTCGGCGGTGTGAACCCCCGCAAGGCCGGTACGTCCGTCGACTTCGACGGCACCGAGGTCCCCGTGTTCGGCTCCGTCGCCGACGCGATCAAGGAGACCGGCGCCGACGTCTCGGTCGTCTTCGTACCGCCGGCCTTCGCGAAGGCCGCCGTCGTCGAGGCGATCGACGCGGAGATCCCCCTCGCGGTCGTCATCACCGAGGGCATCGCCGTCCACGACTCCGCCGCCTTCTGGGCGTACGCGGGCTCGAAGGGCAACAAGACCCGGATCATCGGCCCGAACTGCCCGGGTCTGATCACCCCCGGCCAGTCCAACGCCGGCATCATCCCGGGCGACATCACCAAGCCCGGCCGGATCGGTCTCGTGTCCAAGTCCGGCACGCTGACCTACCAGATGATGTACGAGCTGCGCGACATCGGCTTCTCGTCCGCCGTCGGCATCGGTGGCGACCCGGTCATCGGTACGACGCACATCGACGCCCTTGAGGCGTTCGAGGCCGACCCCGAGACCGACCTGATCGTGATGATCGGCGAGATCGGCGGCGACGCCGAGGAGCGCGCGGCCGACTTCATCGCCAAGAACGTGACGAAGCCGGTCGTCGGCTACGTCGCGGGCTTCACCGCGCCCGAGGGCAAGACGATGGGCCACGCCGGCGCCATCGTCTCCGGCTCCTCCGGCACGGCGCAGGCGAAGAAGGAGGCCCTGGAGGCCGCGGGCGTGAAGGTCGGCAAGACCCCGACCGAGACCGCCGAGCTGGCGCGCGCCATCCTCGCGGGCTGACGGCTGACCGCAGACGGCACGCGCCGTCACAGCGCACACACGCGGCCGGTCCCGCACCCCGGACATCAGGGGTGCGGGACCGGCCGCGTGCCGTCGTACGGTCCGTCAGTGCGCCTCCGGCACCAGCCGGGGCGGCCCGTTCATCGGCTCGTCCATCAGCCTCTCGCGCAGCTTCAGGTCCGCGCCCGTCAGCTGCTCGGGGCCGCCGCGCTGCGGCACCCCGCCGACCCGCTCGCTCGGCGCGCGCGGCGGCTCGTACTGCCTGGGCGCTGTCGCGACGGTGAACGCGGTCGCCCCGATGATCAGTACGGTCAGGGCGACGGCCGACCGCGTCCAGAACTTGGCCCGCCGTTCGCCCGCAGTCCGTACGGCGCCCGCCGGTGCGATCGACGGCGGCGCGACGGTACGGGTGAGGGTGCCGAGCTTCGCGTGCAGCTCCTCCGGGTCGGCCAGTTCGGGCACCCGCTCGGCGACCGCCTCCCGCGCGTGCAGCAGCCGGTTGGCCGCCGTCGGGGTGCTCGCCTCGGTCTCTGCCGCCGTCTCCGGCAGGTCGAGGCCGAGACCGTCGTAGAGCAGCAGGGTGCGCCGGTGCCGGGGCGGCAGCC
>NZ_JTIY01000001.1:1389910-1391322 GCF_000818175.1 Streptomyces sp. AcH 505 | reverse complement strand
CCGCAACAGCGCCTCACGCAGCGGCCGTCCCTCCCGCTCGGCCGCCGCTGCCGCCGGGTCGGGGCGCCGGTGGGAGAGCCGCAGCCGGTGCCACGGCGACAGCGCGTACTCGTAGGCGGCGGCCCGCACCCAGCCCGCCGGATCGCGGTCGACGGCGACCTCGGGCCAGCGGTGCCAGGCGAGATGGAACGCGCGCTCGACGGACTCCTGGGAGAGCGCGCGCCGGCCGGTCAGCAGATACGTCTGGCGGACGAGAGCGGGCGCCGCGTACGCGTACAGCGCGTCGAACGCCTGCTCAGCCGTCTCGGCCTTGGCGTACGGCGGGGCCTTGACGATGCTGACCTTCACCGCGGGCGGCTCGATCACCGCCACCGCGACCGCCGTATGCGCGGACGTGTCAGGTGGGGACGTGTCGGGCGCGGGAGCGGCGGGCGCGAGCGCCGTTGCGGCGCGTTGGAGCGCGGCGGCGCGCACCTCGGCGGCCTCGCGCTCCTCCTTCTCCCGCAGCTCGACGGCGTAGCCGGCCAGCAGGCGCGCGTAGGCGTCCCGTTTACGGCCCCGGGGAGCGGCCCTGCCGGTCTCCCAGCCCCGTAGGGTCGACTGCGTGACACCCAAGGCAGCCGCGACCTGCTTGGCCGTCAGGGACTTCGCCTCGCGCAGCCGGCGCCGTTCCTTGGGGACGGGCAGCGGGGGCGCGGGGGCGCTGTCCTTGGTGCTCTGCGTCATGACGAACTCCCCGCAGCACTGTACTGGGCGAAAAAGTACATAAGCGTATATTGAGCGACACGGCGACCATTCGCCCGTTACGCGAATAAAGCGCGTGTCGTTGGCAGCATGGCGGCGTGACCCAGGTGACTGATCGCGGTATGCCGCTGTCCTCGGCCTCGGCCGCCGAGCGTGGCCGGGCCGCCGCGCTGACCGCGTCCTTCCTGCGCGGAACCATCGCGGCGGGGCTCGGACTCGGCGCCATCGCCGTCCTCGTGATGGCGCTGTGGATCAGCTCGCCGTACCCGGACAGCGGCGCGGGCGGAGCCATGCACGTCGCGGCTGCGCTCTGGCTGCTCGCGCACGGCGTCGAGCTGATGCGCCCCGACACCCTCTCGGGGGCGCCGGCGCCGCTCGGGGTCGTCCCGCTGCTGCTGGTGCTGCTGCCCGCCTGGCTCGCCTACCGGGCCGCGCGTGACACGACGGAACCCGACGAGGGACGGCCCCAGCTCACCGTGCTCGGCGCCGTGACCACGGTGGCCGGCGGGTATCTGCTGGTCAGCGCCGCAGTCGTGCTCTACGCGACGGGCGGCCCGCTCACCGCCTCCCCGCTGCGCGCGGCCCTCACGCTGCCGCTCGTCGTCGTACCGGCGACTTTCGCGGGGGCCTGGTCGGGTACCGGCCGCTCGGCGGGACCGCTGCCGCTC
>NZ_JTIY01000001.1:1381429-1388280 GCF_000818175.1 Streptomyces sp. AcH 505 | reverse complement strand
TCGCCGCCGTACCGCAGCCCGCGCGTCCGGCGGCGGAAGGGCCGGATGCCGACACCGATCCGGACGCCGACTACGACTTCCTGCCGGCCGAGGCCTGGCACGACGACGCGCGCGAGGCCCGCTGGGCGGCGTTCAAGGAGGTCGCGGACGGTCCGGTGCCCGCCTTCCCCACGCCGGCCGCACCCGTCGTGCCCGTCACGCCCCCTCAGCAGCAGGAGCCGCCCTCCACGGAGGAGGGCGGCTCCAAGACCGAGACCGATCAGCGCGACAAGGGCGAGGCTGACACCCCGCCGACCGCTACTCCTTGATCCCGAAGACCGAGACCAGCGAGTGCGGCAGCTCGTCGTTGCACGAAATCTGACCCGTTTTGGTGAGGGCGTCGTCCACGCAGGTGTAGTAGTCGCGGTAGACGAGCTGCACCGTGAACGTCGCCGCCACGATCGCCAGCGCGAGCCCGGCCGTCACGATCCCGCTCACCGCGGCCGTCGTCTGCGGCTTGCCGGTACCGGTCGTACCGGCCGGCGGACGCTGTCCGCCCTGGGCCGACGACCGCTGCGAACCCGCCGCAGGGGCGCGGTCCGACGGCTCGGCCGACGGCTGCGCCGGGGCGTTGAACGGGTCGGGCCTGCCGGCGGCGGCGCGGCCCTCCGTGCGCTGCGCCGGCTGCTTGTTCCGCAGCGAACTGATGCCCCAGTACAGACCGAGCGCGCCGAGCAGCAGCGCGATCTCGGGGAAGTTGAACAGCGCGAAGAAGAAGGCCCACATCCCCGCCAGCAGGGCGTAGCGGGCGCGGCGCTGGGCCGGGTCCTTCGGGTCCCAGCGCAGTCCGCGGCCCCCTTCGGGACCGCCCTGGCCAGGCTCACGGCCCGGTCGGCCGTTCTGTGGATCCGGGGTGTTGCGGCTGCCCGGACGGCTGCCGAAGCCGCCCTGCGAGCGGCCGGGCTGCTGGCTGCTCCACTGGCTGCCCCAGACCGGACGGTCGCCGTCCGTGCCCGAACCGTCGTCGTCGGGGGAGTCACCGCCGCCGTGGTGGCGGGGCCGCCACGGCTGGTCGGGTCTGTCCTCGGGCGGAGGCGCGAACGGATTGTCGTCGGAAGAACCGGACGAAGGCCCGGACGATCCCGGACCGGAACCCGAGCCCGAGCCGGAACCCGAGGCCGAGCCGGAACCCGAGCCCGAGCCGGAACCCGAGGCCGGGTCGCCCGGTTCAGCAGGTCCTGACGACCCGGAGGACCCCGTGGGCCCGGTGGAAGAGGACTGGCGTTCCCGCTGCAGCAGCACCGGCCCGGAGGGCGGCGGGAGGTGGAGCGCCGTGCGGCGGCGTCGGTCCGGCATCTGGTGAACGTCTTCCCCTCAGACCCTGCGCGCGGGGGTCTTGGTCTCGTATGGCCCGTCGAGAGACGGAACCCTGTCCCCTGACGCTACCTCCCGGCCACGCCCCCGTCCCGTGGGGGCGGCTCGGTGTGCCGGTATCGTTGCTGACGGTCGGCTCCTTCGTAGAGTTCCCCACATCGCGGGACACGATTTGTTCGTACGACCACACAAAGCCCGCAGGGACCTCTCGCCGAGGCCGTGCTCGCGCACAGAAAGGCGCCCGTCGTGGCCTCCGCGCCCCTCTCCCGTCTCGTGGTCCTGGTCTCCGGATCCGGTACGAATCTGCAGGCCCTGATCGACGCCATCGGCGACGACCCGGAGGCCTACGGCGCACGGATCGTCGCGGTCGGCGCCGACCGCGACTCCATCGCCGGTCTCGACCGCGCCGAGCGCGCGGGGCTGCCGACCTTCGTCTGCCGGGTGGGCGACCACGCGACACGTGCGGAGTGGGACGCGGCGCTGGCCGCCGCCACCGCGGCGTACGAGCCTGACCTGGTGGTCTCGGCCGGTTTCATGAAGATCGTGGGGAAGGAGTTCCTCGCGAGGTTCGGCGGGCGCTTCATCAACACGCACCCCGCCCTGCTGCCCAGTTTTCCCGGTGCCCACGGCGTACGCGACGCACTCGCGTACGGGGCGAGGGTCACCGGCTGCACCGTCCACTTCGTCGACGACGGTGTCGACACCGGCCCGATCATCGCCCAGGCGGTGGTCGAGGTGCGGGACGAGGACCACGAGGACGGTGGCGTCGCGCTCCATGAGCGCATCAAGGAAGTCGAGCGACGGCTGCTCGTCGATGTCGTGGGGCGTCTGGCCCGGCACGGCTACCGCATTGAGGGACGAAAGGTGTCAATCCAGTGACCGCCGAAGGTACGAAGCGGCCGATCCGCCGCGCGCTGGTCAGTGTCTACGACAAGACGGGCCTCGAAGAGCTGGCCCGCGGGCTGCACGAGGCAGGCGTCACGCTGGTCTCGACAGGATCGACGGCCTCGAAGATCGCCGCCGCCGGTGTGCCCGTCACCAAGGTCGAGGAGCTGACCGGCTTCCCCGAGACGCTGGACGGCCGCGTCAAGACGCTGCACCCGCGCGTCCACGCCGGCATCCTCGCCGACCTCCGGCTCGACTCGCACCGCGAGCAGCTGGCCGAACTGGACATCGAGCCCTTCGAACTCGTCGTCTCGAATCTGTATCCGTTCCGCGAGACCGTCGAGTCGGGGGCGACCCCGGACGAGTGCGTCGAGCAGATCGACATCGGCGGCCCCTCGATGGTGCGCGCCGCCGCCAAGAACCACCCGTCGGTCGCCATTGTCACCAGCCCCGACCGGTACGCGGACGTGCTCGCGGCTGTTCAGGACGGCGGGTTCGACCTGACGACCCGTAAGCGGCTCGCCGCCGAGGCGTTCCAGCACACCGCCGCGTACGACGTGGCCGTGGCGTCCTGGTTCAACGAGGACTACGCGGCGGACGACTCCGGCTTCCCCGAGTTCCTCGGCGCCACCTACGAGCGGTCGGCGGTGCTGCGCTACGGCGAGAACCCGCACCAGCCCGCCGCGCTGTACACGAGCGGTACGGGCGGCCTCGCCGAGGCCGAGCAGTTGCACGGCAAGGAGATGTCGTACAACAACTACACCGACACGGAGGCCGCGCGCCGGGCCGCCTACGACCACGCCGAGCCGTGCGTCGCGATCATCAAGCACGCCAACCCGTGCGGGATCGCCATCGCCGACAACGTGGCGGAGGCGCACCGCAAGGCCCACGACTGCGACCCCGTCTCCGCGTTCGGCGGGGTGATCGCCGTCAACCGGCCGGTGTCGGTGGCGATGGCCGAGCAGGTCGCCGAGATCTTCACCGAGGTCATCGTGGCGCCCGACTACGAGGACGGCGCCGTCGAGGTGCTGGCCCGCAAGAAGAGCATCCGGGTGCTGCGCTGCGCCGGTGCCCCGGCCAACTCCGTCGAGGTGAAGGCCGTCGACGGCGGCGCGCTGCTCCAGGTCACCGACCGGCTCCAGGCGGACGGCGACGACCCGGCCACCTGGACGCTGGCCACCGGCGATGCGCTGTCCGAGGCCGAGCTGGCCGAGCTGGCCTTCGCCTGGCGCGCCAGCCGCGCCGTCAAGTCCAACGCGATCCTGCTCGCCAAGGGCGGCGCTTCCGTCGGCGTCGGCATGGGTCAGGTCAACCGCGTCGACTCGGCGAAGCTCGCCGTCGAGCGCGCGGGGGAGGAGCGGGCGCGGGGTTCGTACGCGGCGTCCGACGCGTTCTTCCCGTTCCCCGACGGTCTTGAGGTGCTGCTCGAAGCGGGCGTCAAGGCCGTGGTGCAGCCGGGCGGTTCGGTCCGTGACCCGCTGTCGGTCGAGGCGGCGGAGAAGGCCGGCGCGACGATGTACTTCACCGGGACGCGGCACTTCTTCCACTGACACACGTCCCACGGGTCCGCGCACCCGCACGCACAGGGGCCGCGCCTCCCCCAGGGGAGCGCGGCCCTCGTGCGGTCCTGCGGCTGTCGTCAGCGCACGTGATTACTTGGTCTTGATGACGATCGACGAGCAGATCTTGTCCGCGAACGTCTGGTTCTTCTCGTCCCACGCCGGCCACAGCCAGCCGATGTAGCAGGGGAGGCTGTCGAGGAAGTGCGCGAGGCGGCGGACGAACGCCATGCCGACGCCCAGCGGCTGACCGTCAGCCTCGCGGACCAGCCGGATCCCCACGGCCTTCTTGCCGATGGTCTGACCCGTCTTGCCCTCCTGGATCAGCTGCCAGATGGCTATACCGAGCAGCGCGAGGCCGCCGATCGCGGCGAAGATCCCGGAGATGGCGCCGTCGCTGTTCACGCCGATGATGAAGAAGAGGTACGGGACGAGGAAGACGAGCCCGTCGACGATCGTGCCGAGGAACCGCGCGCCCCAGTTCGCGTAACTGGGCGCCGATCCGTAGCCGTATCCGCCCTGGCCGGGTGCCTGCGGGTAGCCGTACGGCTGGCCGGGCTGCTGCGGGTAGCCGTACCCCTGCTGCGGGACGCCCTGCGGGGCCTGCTGGGGGTAGCCGTATCCGGGCTGGCCCGGGGGTGTGCTGCCCGGCTGACCCTGTTGCTGGCCGTACGGGTTGTTCGGGTCGCCGAAGCTCATTGCGGTATTCCTCCGTCGGTGGTGCGGGGACGGCGCGGCCCGCGCGGAGGAACAAGACATGACTGAGCGGACCGCTCCCCCGACACTTTCCGCGCTCTGCGCGGTCATCGTGGTATTCCGTCCGACTTTCTGTCCAGTCGTATGACGTATGCGTTGTGTAAGTGCAACCTGTGCCGCAGTCCGTTCCGGCCTCGAATTGGAACAGGGGAGGGGTCATCCGCGAGGATGGGGGCCATGAGCGCCCAGATTCTCGATGGCAAGGCCACCGCAGCCGCGATCAAGTCCGAACTGACCGTCCGAGTGGCGGCCCTCAAGGAGCGAGGCGTGACCCCGGGCCTCGGCACCCTGCTCGTCGGGGACGACCCGGGCAGCCGCTGGTACGTCAACGGCAAGCACCGCGACTGCGCGGAGGTCGGTATCGGCTCGATCCAGCGCGAACTGCCGGACACGGCAACGCAGGAGGACATCGAGGCGGTGGTGCTGGAGCTGAACGCGAACCCCGACTGCACCGGCTACATCGTGCAACTCCCGCTGCCCAAGGGCATCGACACCAACCGGGTGCTGGAGCTGATGGACCCGGACAAGGACGCCGACGGACTGCACCCGATGAGCCTCGGCCGGCTCGTGCTGAACGAGACGGGGCCGCTGCCCTGCACCCCGTACGGCATCATCCAACTGCTGCGCCACCACGGCGTGGAGATCAACGGCGCGCACGTGGTGGTCGTCGGCCGTGGCATCACGGTCGGCCGGTCGATCCCGCTGCTGCTGACCCGTAAGTCGGAGAACGCGACCGTGACCCAGTGCCACACCGGCACCCGCGATCTGTCGGCGCAGCTCAGGCAGGCCGACATCGTCGTCGCCGCCGCCGGGGTGCCGCACATCATCAAGCCCGAGGACGTCAAGCCGGGCGCCGCCGTGCTCGACGTCGGCGTCAGCCGGGACGAGAACGGCAAGATCGTGGGCGACGTGCATCCGGGCGTGGCCGAGGTGGCGGGCTGGATCTCGCCGAACCCGGGCGGCGTCGGCCCGATGACACGTGCCCAGCTGCTGGTCAACGTCGTCGAGGCGGCGGAGCGTACCGTCGTCGACGCGGGCTGAACGCGAGCCGAACGGGAAAGGGGCACCACACATGGGTGCTGGTACGAGCGCGGGCGACGCGACGGGTCCGCAGGCACGGTCGCGGGCCGGGACGGCACCGTCCGCCGCCCCGGCGGAACCGCAGGGCCCTGCGGAGCCGTTGGAGCCGGCGGCACAGAACGGTACGGCGGCGCAGAACGGCGCTGTGAACGGTACGGCCGCGCAGAACGGCACTGCGGCCTCCGCGGCCGACGCCGTTCCCGAGGAGGAGGTCCCCGCGACCACGGCGCGCCCCGAGGGCAGTGGCCGCGCCGCGGCCCCCGACGCGCCCGCGCCGGTCCGGCAGTGGCCGCTGATCAGTGTGCTCGGCACGACCGGGCTCGGCCTGCTGATCGTCGGTCTGCACCCCTTCGACGAGGCGTTCCGGATCGGCACGATGCTGATCGGGGTCGCCCTGATCGGCGGCGCGGTGCTGCGCCGGACGATCCCGTCCGTCGGCATGCTCGCCGTGCGCTCACGCTTCACCGACATGGTCACGTACGGCCTGCTGGGTATCGCGATCGTGCTGCTCGCGCTGATGACGCAGCCCGATCCGTGGCTGGAGTTCCCGTTCCTGGAGGACGTGGTCCACTCGACGGTCAAGACGCCCACACCGTGAGGCGTTGAGCTTGTACGAGTGCGGCGGCGCCTGTCTTCTCCCCCGAGACGAGGACGGGCGCCGCCGACATCCACAGCGTCATGGACGTGCCGGGCGGCTACAAGGGCTGCCTGGTCGCTGTGGCACGGAAGTGACCATTCCGCCACGGTGTGATCCGTGCGCAACGGATGTGAGACAAGAGGGTGAGGCACATGCCGCGCTGGAAGACGCTGCCGGACGAACTGGACCCGGAGGTCAGGGAGTTCACCGGACAGCTGCGCAGACTCCTCGACCGCGGCGGCCTCGGTGTCGCGGCGGTCGCCGACCGGACCGGCTACAGCAGGACGTCCTGGGAGCGGTATCTGAACGGCCGGCTGCTGCCGCCGAAGGGTGCCGTCGTCGCTCTCGCCGAGGCGACCGACACGAACCCGGCGCACCTGATCACGATGTGGGAGCTGGCCGAGCGGGCATGGAGCCGCTCGGAGATGCGCCACGACATGACCATGGAACAGATACGCATCTCCCAGGCGCGCGCGGCGCTCGGTGAGCCCGGGGACGTCCCGGAGGGCGCGCCCGGCGTCGTACCGCGCGACTGGGGGACCCCACCGCGCGCCGCCCAGGCCCCGGGGCCCGGCGCGCAC
>NZ_JTIY01000001.1:1378111-1381251 GCF_000818175.1 Streptomyces sp. AcH 505 | reverse complement strand
CCGGCGCAAGCCGCTGATCGTTGTCGCCGCAGTCGTCGGGGTGCTGCTCGTGGTGGTCGCCGCCGTACTGCTGACCGGTCTCGGCGGCGACGGCGGCGGCGACGACAAGGCCGCCCCGACCCCGTCGCCCTCGCGCACCGTCGCCACGTCGGCGCCCGCGCTGCCGGCCGGTGTGCAGTGCTCGGGCGCCGCCTGCACCGGCAAGGACCCGGAGGCCATGGGGTGCAGCGGCCAGTACGCGGCCACCGTCAGCACGGCGACCGTCGGCGCCTCCACGATCGAGGTGCGCTACAGCAAGACCTGCGGAGCGGCCTGGGCGCGCATCACCCAGGCGGTCGCGGGCGACTCGGTACGGATCACCGGCGCGGGTGGGAGCAAGCCGCAGAGCCGCCCGGTCGCGGCGGCGGGGGACGCGTACACCCCCATGCTCGCGGTCCCGTCCGCCTCGGCGGCCAAGGCCTGCGCGACGCTCGCCACCGGCGTGAGCGGCTGTACGACGACGCCGTGAGGCCGCGGGACCAGGGGCCGGGGCTGTCGGGGGTCGTGGGTCCGATAGCCTGACCGCCGGATGTCTCTTCACGTCAAGATTCGGATCCGTGACCCGGAACCGGACTCCTGGCGGCGGCGAGACCTCCCGCACCAGGGGCAGGGACCCCCACCGCCAGCTGTATTACGGAGACCGCCATGACCCGCACTCCCGTGAATGTCACCGTCACCGGCGCGGCCGGCCAGATCGGCTACGCGCTGCTCTTCCGCATCGCCTCCGGCCACCTGCTCGGCGCGGACGTGCCGGTCAAGCTGCGTCTCCTGGAGATCCCGCAGGGTCTCAAGGCGGCGGAGGGCACCGCGATGGAACTCGACGACTGCGCCTTCCCGCTGCTCGGCGGCATCGAGATCACGGACGACCCGAACGTCGCCTTCGACGGCGCGAACGTGGCCCTCCTCGTCGGCGCCCGCCCCCGTACCAAGGGCATGGAGCGCGGCGACCTCCTCTCGGCCAACGGCGGCATCTTCAAGCCGCAGGGCAAGGCCATCAACGACAACGCAGCCGACGACATCAAGGTGCTCGTCGTCGGCAACCCGGCCAACACCAACGCGCTGATCGCGCAGGCCGCGGCCCCCGACGTACCGGCCGAGCGCTTCACCGCCATGACGCGCCTCGACCACAACCGCGCCATCTCGCAGCTCGCCCGGAAGACCGGCGCCGCCGTCTCCGACATCAAGCGGCTGACGATCTGGGGCAACCACTCCGCCACCCAGTACCCGGACATCTTCCACGCGGAGATCGCCGGCAAGAACGCGGCCGAGACCGTCAACGATGAGGCGTGGCTGGCCGACACGTTCATCCCGACCGTCGCCAAGCGCGGCGCCGCGATCATCGAGGCCCGTGGCGCCTCGTCCGCGGCCTCGGCGGCCAACGCGGCGATCGACCACGTGCACACCTGGGTCAACGGCACGGCCGACGGCGACTGGACGTCCATGGGCATCGTCTCCGACGGCTCGTACGGCGTGCCGGAGGGCATCATCTCCTCCTTCCCCGTCACCACGAAGGACGGTTCCTACGAGATCGTCCAGGGCCTGTCGGTCAACGACTTCTCGCGGGCGCGGATCGACGCGTCGGTGAAGGAGCTCCAGGAGGAGCGCGACGCGGTGCGCGAGCTCGGCCTGATCTGACACCTGTCAGTCTCCGAGAAGCCCCGGCCCGGATGGGTCGGGGCTTTTCTGTTGCGTCTCTACCGCCGAATGTAGTACTTCTTATACATGAGCGAGCACGTGCACAACAGAATGGCGGTTGTCAGGGCGGAGCGGAAAGTGTCCAGACAACAGCTGGCGGAGGCCGTCGGGGTGCACTACCAGACGGTGGGCTACATCGAGCGGGGGCAGTACAACCCCAGCCTCGATCTGGCCCTGCGGATCGCGGAGTTCTTCGGCCTGCCCGTCGAAGCCCTGTTCTCCCTGGAGCCGTTCAGCCCGCTCACGGACGAGGTCTACGGGAGGAAGCAGCGATGAACGCACGCGAGATGTCGGGACCGACGCGCTACGACCGGCGCATGCAGGCACTGATGAACAGGCCCGAGGGGCGGGGCCTTTACGCGACGTCCGGCCGCAGACGCCTGGTCGTCGGCACACACATCGCGCTGACCGCCGTCGGGGCCGGTGCCTGGATCGCCGGGGTCTTCACCGAGGCGAAGTGGCCGCTCTTCGTGACCCTCGGCGTCCTGCTGCCGTGGTGCCTCGCCACCGGCCTCATCAACGCCGCCACCCGCGGTCTGCTGGAACTGCGCGGCCGGGTCCTGGACGAGCGGCAGCGCGTCGAGCGCGACCAGGTGCTCGCCCGCTCCCACCGGACGACCTCGCTGCTGCTCGCCGCCGCCGCCCTCGTGGTGCTGGCCGTCGGCCGGATCAGGGACGTGACGCCGCAGGCGGCGCTCGTGCCGGTCCTGGCCGGGGTCTTCGTCGTGCACTGGATGATGCCGCTGTGGACGGCCGGCCTGCTGGTCAGGGACGACCCTGCGGACGACTGACGCCGGACGACTGACGCCGTACGAACGGCAGATGGACGATGATGGCGTGATGCTGATCCGTATCGAGGCCACCGCCCTGCCGGGACGCACCATCGGTCCCGGGCCCACCTTCGACGCGGTCGACAACGTCCACGTCGGGGTGCAGCGCAAGGACCAGCCGGGCGAGGTGCTCGATCCGCAGCCCGGCGACGCCCGTTCGGTGGCCTGGACGCTGGAGTGCGCCGCGGCCGCCTCGGACACCGGCATCGACATCACGGGCCGCTACGTGCAGAACCGGCTCGGCGGGCGGTTCGTGTACCTGTCCTGGGGGACCCTCGACGACGCGGGACTCTTCACGATGTTCCGCCGGGCGAAGCTGATGTTCGCCGCGGTGCCGCCCCGGACCGTCGAGGCGGCGACGCGCACCGGCTGTCTGACGGCGAAGCTGCGCCTCACCGACGGCGCGGGCCACCCGCTGTGCGGCGCCGTCCGCCCGCCCCTGGTGGCCTGGACCGCCACTCCACGCTGACGTTGCGTACGAACTGATCGGCCGAGCCGCCGGGGGGCGGCTCGGCTTCTTCGTCGCGTCCCGGTGCCGACCGACAGGGTGCGGCGGTGCGGCGGGACCGACCGAGC
>NZ_JTIY01000001.1:1361679-1377701 GCF_000818175.1 Streptomyces sp. AcH 505 | reverse complement strand
GAGCCGCCCCCCGACGGCTCGGTCGGTCAGCCGCGCAGCCCCGCCGCGATCTCGGCGACGGCCGCCATCGCCCGGCGCTGCAGGCCGGGGCCGTAGGTGATCCTGGTCGCGCCGAGCCGGCCCAGCTCCGCCACCGAGGGCCCGTCGGGTCCCGCTGCCGTGTTGACGGGGCCTTCGACGCCGGCCCTGAGCGCCGGCAGGCTCTCCGGGGGTACGCCGATCGGGTAGACGCAGTCGGCGCCCGCCGCGACATAGAGCCGGGCGCGGGCGACGGCGTCGGCCGGGTCGGCCGAGCCGTGGATGAAGGTGTCCACGCGCGCGTTGACGAACAGCGCGTCGCCCGCCTCCGCCCGTACCTCCGCCAGCCAGTCGGCGTGCGCCCGCGGGTCCTTCATACCGGCGGCCGTCGAGTCCTCCAGATTGCAGCCGACCGCGCCCGTACCGAGGACCCGGGCCACCAACTCCTCGGCGGAGAGCCCGTATCCGCCTTCGACGTCCGCCGACACGGGTACGGGGACGGCCCGTACGATCCGGGTCACCGCGGCGAACATCTCGTCCGGCGGGGTCGCGCCGTCCTCGTGGCCGAGGGACGCGGCGACCCCCGCGCTCGGGGTCGCGAGCGCCGGGAACCCCGCGTCGGCGAAGACGCGCGCGCTGCCCGCGTCCCAGGGGCCGGGCAGGACCAGCGGGTCGCCGGGGGCGCGGTCGTGGTGCAGGGCGCGGAAGAGAGCGACGGTCATCGAAGCGCCCCGGCTCAGTGGGTGTGCGCGGCGGGCACGTAGTGGCCCGGCACGAGACGGGCGGAGACACCGAGCCGGTTCCAGGCGTTGATCACCGTGATCGCCGCGATGACCTGCGCCAGCTCCGTCTCGTCCAGGTGCAGCGCCGCCTTCTCGTACACGGCGTCCGGCACGAAACCGTCGGTCAGGACGGTGACCGCCTCGGTCAGTTCGAGCGCGGCGACCTCCTTGGCGGTGTAGAAGTGCTGCGACTCCGCCCAGGCGCCGAGCTGGATGATCCGCTCCACGGACTCGCCCGCGGCGATGGCGTCCTTGGTGTGCATGTCGAGGCAGAACGCGCAGTGGTTGATCTGCGAGGCGCGGATCTTGATCAGGTGGTAGAGCGCCGGGTCGATGTCGCGCCGGGCCGCCGCCTCCAGCCGCACCATCGCCTTGTAGAAGTCGGGGGCGAGCTTCGCGACGTCGAGCCGGGGGGTGTGTTCGGGGAGCCGGTCGTCCGTCGTCGCTGCCGCTGTGTGCACTGCTTCGCTCGTGGTCATGGGTACGAAGCTACGCGTCCGGTGGCACAGCGGTATGGTCCACTTTCATGACAGATTCCTGGGCCAGTGGAACCGTCTTCGGGGCCGATCTGCATCTGGAGCTGCGCGGCAGCGGACTGCGGGCCGGGCTGATGGACGCCCTGCGTGAGGCGGTACGCACCGGCCGGCTGACGCCGGGCACCCGGCTGCCGTCGTCCCGCTCGCTCGCCGCCGACCTGGGCATCGCCCGCAACACCGTCGCCGACGCCTACGCCGAACTCGTCGCCGAGGGCTGGCTCACCGCCCAGCAGGGCTCGGGGACCCAGGTCGCCCGGCGGGCCGCGCCGCGCAGGCCGGCCAGGACCGCGCGTACGACCCGGCCGGTCAGCCGCCAGGTCACCTACAACCTGATGTCCGGCAGGCCCGACCTCGCCACCTTCCCCCGGGCGCAGTGGCTCAAGGCGGCCCGCCGCGCGCTGACCGAAGCGCCGGACGACGCCTTCGGGTACGGGGATCCGCGCGGCCGCGTCGAACTGCGCACCGTCCTCGCCGACTACCTGGCGCGCGCCCGGGGCGTGTACGCGGACCCGGACCGGGTCGTCGTCTGCTCCGGCTTCGTGCACGGGCTGATGCTGCTGGGCCGGGTGCTCAAGGCGCGCAAGGTACGGGCCGTCGCCGTCGAGGCGTACGGCTTCGACGAGCACCGGGACCTGCTCACCCAGGCCGGGCTGCGCACCCCGCCGCTGCCCCTCGACGGGCACGGCGCCCGCACCGGGGAACTGGCCAGGACGCCCGGCGCCGGGGCCGTACTGCTCACGCCCGCGCACCAGTACCCCACCGGCGTCGCGCTCCACCCCGACCGGCGCGCCGCCGCCGTCGACTGGGCGCGCGCCACCGGCGGACTGATCCTGGAGGACGACTACGACGGCGAGTTCCGCTACGACCGGCAGCCGGTGGGCGCCCTCCAGGGCCTCGATCCGGAACGGGTGGTGTATCTCGGCACGGCGAGCAAGGCCCTCGCGCCGGGGCTGCGGCTGGGCTGGATGGTGCTGCCGCGGGAACTCGTCGCCGAGGTGGTCGAGGCCAAGGGGCCGAGCGACTGGGCGTCGAGCGCGCTGGAGCAGCTCACGCTCGCCGAGTTCATGCGCTCGGGCGGCTACGACCGGCACGTACGCTCCGCCCGGCTGCGCTACCGGCGCCGCCGTGACCAGTTCGTCGCGGCGCTGGCCGAGCGCAACCCGGGTATCGCGGTGCGCGGCATCGCGGCGGGGCTGCACGCCGTACTGGAACTCCCGCCGGGCACCGAGCGCGCCGTGGTCGAGGCCGCGACCTGGCAGGGCCTCGCCGTGGACGGGCTGAGCCGCTACCGCCACCCGGACGCGGGTCCCGGCAGGCGGGTGCCGATGCCGGCGGCGGACGGGCTGGTGATCGGCTACGGGACGCCGAGCGACAGCGCCTGGACGGGCGCGCTCGACGCGCTGTGCCGCGTACTGCCGGACAGCGCCTAGGCGCTGTCGTGTGGATCAGGCCGGACGAGGGAGCGGGGTCTGGTGTCGTCGACCGACGACAACGCCGCGAGGCGCGGTGCCGGCCCCCGCGAGCCCCGGCAAGATCCACACGACAGGGCCTAGGGCCTGTCTGACACATGGCGCCGTCCGCCCTCAGGGCGGGGCTTGCGGCGTCTGGTGCGTGTGATCGCAAGGCGGAGGCGCGTCCTCGTGCTGGACGTACTTGGACGAGCCGACAACGCGGCGAGCGTGCGTGCCAGGCGTCGGAAGCCAGGCGGGATGTGTCAGACAGGCCCTAGGGTGGTCGGACGGCATCGCGTGCCGGTCACCGACCGGGTGAGGCATGGAGGTGTCCGTGAGTTTGCCTTACGGAGGCATTCCACCGTGTCGATCCAGTTGAACCACACCATCGTCCACGCCCGGGACAACCGGGCCTCCGCCGAATTCCTGGCGGGCATCCTCGGCCTGACGGCCGGGGACACCTGGGGTCCGTTCGTCCCCCTCGAACTCAGCAACGGCGTCACCCTGGACTTCGCGACCGTCCCGGCCGAGTCCATCGTCATGCAGCACTACGCGTTCCTCGTCACGGAGCGGGAGTTCGACGGGATCTTCCGGCGGATCCAGGACGCCGGGCTCACGTACTACGCCGACCCGCACATGAAGCAGCCCGGCGAGATCAACCATCACGACGGCGGCCGGGGCGTGTACTTCCTCGACCCGGCGGGCCACGGCATGGAAGCCATCACCCGCCCGTACGGCAGCGGCCCGGTGAGCTGAACCGCCGCCCCGCCCCCGGCTCGCCCGGGGGCGGGGTGCCGGTCCGCGGCCTACTCGCTGAGCACACCGCGCAGTTGGTCCAGGCCCCAGTCCAGGTCCTCCTTGCTGATCACCAGCGGCGGGGCGATCCGGATGGTGGAGCCGTGCGTGTCCTTCACCAGCACACCGCGCTCCATCAGCCGCTCGGAGATCTGCCGGCCCGTGCCGCGCGACGGTACGACGTCGACCCCGGCCCACAGGCCACGGCCGCGCACCGCGTCGACGGCGCCGCCGCCCACCAACAGCCCCAGCTCGTGGTGGAGATGGTCGCCCAGCTCAGCGGCGCGCTGCTGGAACTCCCCGGTCCGCAGCATCGCGATGACCTCCAGTGCCACCGCGCAGGCCAGCGGATTGCCGCCGAAGGTCGAGCCGTGCTCCCCGGGCCGGAAGACCCCGAGCACCTCGGCGGACGACACCACGGCGGAGACCGGGACCACCCCGCCGCCCAGCGCCTTGCCGAGCAGGTACATGTCCGGCACGACGCCCTCGTGCTCGCAGGCGAAGGTCTTCCCCGTCCTGCCGAGCCCCGACTGGATCTCGTCCGCGACGAAGAGCACGTTGCGCGCGCGGGTCAGCTCCCGTACCCCGGCGAGATAGCCGGCGGGCGGGACCAGCACCCCGGCCTCGCCCTGGATCGGCTCCAGCAGCACGGCGACGGTGTTGTCGGTCACCGCCGCTTCGAGCGCGGCCAGATCGCCGTACGGCACGATCTCGAACCCCGGGGTGTACGGGCCGTAGTCCGCCCGCGCCTCCGGGTCCGTGGAGAAGCTGATGACCGTGGTCGTACGGCCGTGGAAGTTGTCGGCGGCGACGACGATCTTCGCCTGGTTGTCCGGCACCCCCTTGACGCGGTACCCCCACTTCCTGGCGGTCTTCACCGCCGTCTCCACCGCCTCGGCCCCGGTGTTCATCGGCAGCACCATCTCCATGCCGCACAACTCGGCCAGCTGGGTGCAGAATTCGGCGAACCGGTCGTGGTGGAAGGCCCGCGAGGTGAGCGTCACCCGCTCCAACTGCGCCTTGGCCGCGTCGATGAGCCGGCGGTTGCCGTGGCCGAAGTTGAGCGCGGAATACCCGGCGAGCATGTCGAGGAAGCGGCGCCCCTCGACATCGGTCATCCAGGCCCCCTCGGCCGAAGCGACGACGACGGGCAGCGGGTGGTAGTTGTGCGCACTGTGGGCCTCCGCCGAGGCGATGGCGCTCTCCGTTGTCGACACACGTTCTCCGTTCGATCGGGACAAGGTGTCCTGCGTGGGCGGGTACCTACCCCAGTTTCTCTCGCCGCAGGGCCGTACGGAGAAGAAACCCCACCGTCCCCATGATCGGGCGACAAATCCCTTACGCTGGCCGGGCACGGCGACTGGCGAGCGCGGAACGGACCGCGGGGGAGCCGTGCCAGCAGGACCGCACGAGGCGCCGCCCGCCTGGGCGCCCCGGGACCACGACCGAGCAGCACCGAGTCGTCCCGGGAGGACGCCATGACCCTGCCCCCGAACCACCCCGCCCTGTCCGCCGCCGACCCCGAGCTGGCCGCGCTGGTCGGCGCGGAGGAGCGGCTCCAGGCCGAGACGCTCCGGCTGATCGCCAGCGAGAACTACGTCTCCGCCGCCGTGCTCGAAGCGTCCGGGACCGTCCTGCAGAACAAGTACAGCGAGGGGTACCCCGGCCGCCGCTACTACGAGGGCCAGCAGGTCATCGACCAGGTCGAACGGCTCGCCGTGGCGCGCGCCAAGGCCCTGTTCGGCGTCGAGCACGCCAACGTCCAGCCCTACTCGGGGTCCCCGGCCAACCTCGCCGTCTATCTCGCGTTCGCCGAGCCCGGCGACACCGTCATGGGGATGGCGCTGCCCATGGGCGGCCATCTCACCCACGGCTGGGGCGTCTCGGCCACCGGCACCTGGTTCCGGGGCGTCCAGTACGGCGTGCGCGCCGACACCGGCCGGATCGACTTCGACGAGGTGCGTGACCTGGCGCTCAAGGAGCGCCCGAAGGTCATCTTCTGCGGCGGTACGGCCATCCCGCGCACCATCGACTTCGCGGCCTTCGGCGAGATCGCGCGGGAGTGCGGCGCCGTGCTCGTCGCCGACGTCGCCCATATCGCCGGGCTGATCGTCGGCGGTGCCCATCCCTCGCCCGTGCCGTACGCGGACGTGATCTCCACGACCACCCACAAGACCCTGCGCGGCCCGCGCGGCGCGATGCTCATGTCCCGGGCCTCCCACGCGAAGGCCATCGACAAGGCCGTCTTCCCCGGCCTCCAGGGCGGCCCGCACAACCAGACCACCGCCGCCATCGCCGTCGCCCTCCACGAGGCCGCCGGGCCGTCCTTCCCCGAGTACGCCCGGTCCGTCGTCGCCAACGCCAAGGCCCTCGCGGAGGCGCTGCTGGAGCGCGGCTTCGACCTGGTCTCCGGCGGCACCGACAACCACCTGATCCTGATGGACCTCACCCCCAAGAACGTCCCGGGCAAACTCGCGGCCAAGGCACTCGACCGCGCCGGTCTCGTCGTCAACCACAACGCCGTCCCGTACGACCCGAGGAAGCCTTTCGACCCCTCGGGCCTGCGCATCGGTACCCCGTCCCTCACCTCACGCGGCCTGGGTACGCGGCACATGCCCACGGTGGCCGACTGGATCGACCGCGGCGTCACGGCGGCCGGCGCGGGCGACGAGGACGCCCTGGCCACGATCCGCACCGAGGTGGCCGACCTCATGACGGCGTTCCCCGCCCCGGGCCTGCCGGTCTGACCGGACAACCCCGACCCGAGCTGTCCGCCGTACCTGAGAGAATGGTGAACATGCCCTCTGACCGTCCCCGCGCGCTCTCCGGTATCCAGCCCACCGCAGGTTCGTTCCATCTCGGGAACTACCTCGGGGCGATCCGCCAGTATGTGGCGCTGCAAGAATCCCACGACGCCTTCTACATGGTCGTCGACCTGCACGCGATCACGGTTCCGCAGGTCCCCGCCGAGCTGCGGGCCAATACCCGGCTCGCCGTCGCCCAGCTGCTCGCCGCCGGGCTCGATCCGGCGCGGTGCACGCTGTTCGTGCAGAGCCACGTGCCCGAGCACGCCCAGCTCGGCTGGGTGATGAACTGTCTCACCGGCTTCGGCGAGGCGTCCCGGATGACGCAGTTCAAGGACAAGTCGGCCAAGCAGGGTGCCGACCGTTCCACCGTGGGGCTCTTCACGTACCCGATCCTGCAGGTCGCCGACATCCTGCTGTACCAGGCCGACGCCGTGCCCGTCGGTGAGGACCAGCGGCAGCACGTCGAGCTGACCCGCGATCTCGCCGAGCGTTTCAACACCCGCTTCGGTCCGACGTTCACGGTGCCCGCGCCGTACATCGTCAAGGAGGTCGGGAAGGTCTACGACCTCCAGGACCCGACGATCAAGATGAGCAAGTCGGCGTCCACGCCCAAGGGCCTGGTCAATCTGCTGGACGACCCGAAGGTCACGGCGAAGAAGATCAGGAGCGCCGTCACCGACACCGGCTCGGAGATCGTCTTCGACGCCGCCGACAAGCCCGGCATCAGCAATCTCCTCACCATCTACGCCACGCTCACCGGCACCGGAATCCAGGATCTGGAGACCGCGTACGCGGGCAAGGGCTACGGTGCGCTGAAGACGGACCTCGCGGACATCGTCGTCGATTTCGTCACACCGTTCAGGACCCGCACCCAGGAGTATCTGGACGACCCGGAGACGTTGGACTCGATCCTCGCCGAGGGCGCTGACAAGGCCCGTACGGTCGCGGCGGAGACCCTGGCGCAGGCGTACGACCGCATCGGCCTCCTGCCCGCCAAGCACTGAGCACCCGGTCCTGCGACCGGGCACGCTGGTAAGCGCGGCGGCGGCGAGTCACACTGGCGGACGGCGCCGGGCATATCAGATGACCTGCGAAGCGGTACATCAGGCGTAAATGGTGCAAGTGGTGCGAATGGCGCATCAAGTGAGGAGAACGACGTGGGGACCGTAACGCTCGGCGTTTCGATCGCGGTCCCGGAGCCGTACGGCAGTCTGCTCCAGGAGCAGCGTGCGGGCTTCGGTGATCCCGCGGCGCACGCCATCCCCACCCATGTCACGCTCCTCCCGCCGACGGAGATCGACCATGCGTCGCTGCCGGCCGTCGAGGCGCATCTCGCCGCCGTCGCGACGGCCAGCAGGCCCTTCCCGATGCGGCTCTCCGGCACCGGCACCTTCCGTCCGCTCTCGCCGGTCGTCTTCATCCAGGTCGTCGAAGGCGCCTCGGCGTGCAGCTGGCTGCAGAAGCGGGTCAGGGACGCCTCGGGACCCCTGGTACGGGAACTGCAGTTCCCGTACCACCCGCATGTCACCGTGGCGCACGGCATCGCCGAGGACGCCATGGACCGCGCCTACGAGGAGCTGTCCGAGTACGGCGCGCAGTGGAGCTGCACCTCGTTCGCGCTCTACGAGCAGGGCACGGACGGCGTGTGGCGCAAGCTGCACGAGTACGCGTTCGGCGGCGGCGGTGAGACGTACGGGGTGCCCTCGCAGAGCAGCCCGCGCGACCACCACCCCGCCCCCTCCCTTCGGCCTTAGACAGGCCGGGCCGGGCCCCTCAGAGCGGGAGGGCGCGGAACAGCGCCCTCGGCAGGTGCCGCAGCGCCGACATCACCACCCGCGTCGCCCCCGGCACCCACACCGTCTCCGAGCGCCGCCGCAGCCCCAGCTCCACCGCCGTCGCCACCGCCCCGGGCGTGGTCGTCAGCAGTGCCTCCGCCGGCCCGGCCGTCCGGCCGGCCGTCATCCGCGACCGTACGAACCCGGGCCTGACGATCATCACGTGCACACCCGTGCCGTACATCGCGTCGCCGAGCCCCTGGGTGAACGCGTCGAGCCCCGCCTTGCTCGACCCGTGGATGAAGTCCGTCCGCCTGGCCCGCTCACCGGCCGCCGCCGTCAGCACCACCAGCGAACCGCGCCCCTGCGCCTGGAGCGCCGCCGCGCACACCAGGGCTGCCGAGACCGCCCCGGTGTAGTTGGTCTGCGCGACCCGCACGGCCGCGAGCGGCGCCGCCTCGTCCCGCGCCTGGTCGCCGAGGACCCCGAAGGCCAGCAGCACCAGGTCGATGTCGCCCTCCGCGAAGACCTTGCCCAGCGCCTCCTCGTGCGCGTCCGTCTCCAGCGCGTCGAAGGCGACCGTACGGACGTCCATGTCCGCGTGCAGCGCCCGCAGCGCGCCCGCCGCGCTCTCCAGGCCGGCGGACGGCCGTCCGGCGAGCCAGACCGTACGGACCCCGCGGGTGATCAGCCGGCGCGCCGTCGCGAGTCCGATCTCCGACGTGCCGCCGAGGACGAGCAGGGACCGTGGGGAACCGAAGGCGTCCTTCATCGGGCTGTGCTCCTTCGTCAAGACAGACATGAAGGTGACCGTATCGCCCTATACCTCATAATTTGTCGCCTTCGCCATCCGACTCGTATGAATGGGTGGCTGACGGTCCGCCGAGCGAGAGGCGTGGCGATGTAACCGCTGGACTTCCGATTCGGGGGTAAATCTCCTTCCATGGACTGGCTGAAAAAGCTCCCCGTCATCGGCCCCGTGGTGGCCCGGCTGATGCAGACGCACGCGTGGCGGTCGTACGAGACGCTCGACCGGGTCCACTGGGCCAGACTCGCCGCCGCCATCACCTTCATCAGCTTCCTGGCGCTCTTCCCGCTGATCACCGTGGGCGCCGCGATCGGCGCGGCGCTGCTCAGCCAGGGGCAGCTGGACCGGGTGCAGAACAGCATCTCCAAGCAGGTGCCCGGCATCTCCGACCAGCTGAACATCGACACGCTCGTCGCGAACGCCGGCACGGTCGGGCTGATCGCGGGCGCGCTGCTGCTGTTCACCGGTATCGGCTGGGTCGGCTCCATGCGCGAATGCCTGCGGGCCGTCTGGGAGCTGGACGACAGCCCCGAGGGCAATCCGATCGTCCTCAAGGGCAAGGACGCGCTGGTCCTGTTCGGCCTCGGCGCCGTCGGTCTCGCCTCGCTCGGCGCCTCCGGGTTCGGGTCGACCGCCGTCGGCTGGACGGCGGACAAGCTCGGCATCCCCGAAGGCGGCGCCGGCGGTGTGCTGCTCCAGGTCGCGGCGATCGCCGTCGCGGCCGTCGCCGACTTCCTGCTCCTGCTGTACGTGCTGACGCTGCTGCCGCGCGTGAAGCCGGAGCGGCGCAGGCTCGCGGTCGCCGCCCTGCTCGGCGCCGTCGGCTTCGAACTGCTCAAGCTGCTGCTCGGCGGCTATATGAAGGGCGTCGCTTCGAAGTCCATGTACGGCGCGTTCGGCGTGCCCGTCGCGCTGCTGCTGTGGATCAACTTCATGGCGAAGCTGCTCCTGTTCTGCGCCGCCTGGACGGCCACCCCCAGCAAGGAGCAGGAGAAGGAGCGCGCGGCGGAGCGGGAACAGGAGCAGGAGCGCGAAGAGGCGCGGGAGCGGGCGGCGGAGGAGCGGGCAGGGCAGGTCAGGGACGCGGACGCCGACGGACCAGGTCCGGCAGCGGCCAGCGCCGGTTGACCAGATAGGCGGCGGCCGCCAGCACGATCAGCGCGCCCGCCGTGATGGACAGCGCGATACCGACCCCGCTCGAACCGTCCGAGACGGCGGCCGAGGCGTTGGCCCTGGCACCGGCGTCGGGCGAGGGCTTCGGTGCGGCGCTGGGCTTGCCGCCCGCCTGCTGGGTGTCGGTCTTGGCCGACTTCGGCGGTACGAGCTTGCCGACGGGCGTCACCTTGCCGGCCGAGGCGAAGCCCCAGTCCAGCAGCCGCCCGGCCTCCTCGTACACCGCCTGGTTCTCGTCCGACGACGGGTTCATGACGGTGACCAGCAGCACCTTGCCGTCGCGCTCGGCGACACCCGTGAACGTGGATCCGGCGTGCGTGGTGTTGCCGTTCTTCACCCCGGCGAGGCCCTGGTACGGGCTGACGCCGCCGGCGCCGGTCAGCAGCTTGTTGGTGTTCTGGATCTCGAAGGTCGAGCGCTTCTTGCTCGGCTTCTTGCCCTTCTTGGCCTTGACCATCTCGCCGGGGAACTTGGCCGTCGCCGTCGAGCAGTACTCCCGGAAGTCCTTGTTCTGCAGCCCCGACCTGGCGAACAGCGTCAGGTCGTAGGCGCTGGAGAGCTGGCCCGGCTCGTCGTACCCGTCCGGCGACACGACATGGGTGTCCAGGGCCTGCAGCTCGTCCGCGTGCGCCTGCATGTCCTGGACGGTCTTCTTGACGCCGCCGTTCATGGCGGCCAGCACGTGCACCGCGTCGTTGCCCGAGCGCAGGAAGACACCCAGCCACAGGTCGTGGACCGAATAGGTGAGGTTCTCCTTCACCCCGACCAGGCTGCTGCCCTCACCCATGCCGGCCAGATCGGCGGGCGCCACCTTGTGCTGCTCGGTGCTGGGCATCTTCGGCAGCAGGGTGTCCGCGAAGAGCATCTTGAGCGTGGACGCGGGCGCCAGCCGCCAGTGCGGGTTGTGCGCTGCCAGTACGTCGCCCGACTCGGCGTCGGCGACGATCCAGGACCGTCCCGACAGCTTCTTCGGCAGGACCGGCGCACCGAGTCCGAGATCCACCTGCGTGCCCGCCATGGCGAGCCTCGTCCCGCCGACGCTCGACATCGTGGCGGGCGGCTGGGGCTGCTTGCCGTCCGCCCAGGAGGGCGCGGCGGTCAGGAGGGGCAGCAACGCGGCGGAGGCGACCGTCAGGGCGGTCTTTTTCAGAGCGGACACGCACCAGAACGTACATGCCCCGCCCATGGATCCCCACCCCAGCCTCTTCGGGCCGGGGGACGACGGCGATACTGGGTCCATGAAGCTCAGCCGCCGTGTCTCCTGGTTCCTGCTCGCCTTCGGAGTCTGGAGCTGGTGGATCTGGATCACCTTCGCTAAGAATCTCTGGCAGGACGGCAGCGGACTCGCCTTCGACGACGCGGGCGATCCGACCGCCTACTTCTGGGTGCATCTGATGCTGGCTGTCGCGTCCTTTGTATTGGGGACGGTGATCGGCGTCATCGGGTTCCGTAGTGTGCGCACGCTGCGGAGCGAACGGGACGACAACCAGCCACAGCCGGAACCGGAACCGACGCGCGTGCCCTGACCACGCACGTCGCCGACCACGGCCCGCCGTCCGGGCTCCGACCGGCGCCCGGCACACTGTGCCGACGGGGTGCGTCGCGCGGCGCGGCCGACTGGGGCAGGAGCCGTTCGTGATCGTGTTGGTCGTCTTGATGGTGCTGCTGGCCGTCGCCGTGGTGGGTGCGGCGCACTGGTACGTGTGGCGGCGGCTGGTCCGTGACACCACGGCCGACGGCAGCGGCTGGCGCAGGACCGGTACGGTCCTCGCCGTGCTCATGCCGGTGCTCGCCGTCGGCGCGCTGGCCGTCGGGCGGTCCGGGGCGCCGTTCCTGCTCCAGCGCGTCCTGGCCTGGCCGGGGTATCTGTGGCTCGCCGTCCTGCTCTACCTGCTGCTCGCGCTCGCCGTCGGCGAGGTCGTACGGCCCTTGCTGCGGCGGCTGTTGGCGCGCCGGGCGAGCGGGGCCGAGCCGGTCCCGCCGGCCGGCCGGGACCTCCCGGAGACTGACGAAGCGTCAGGAAGCGTCGCCACGGCGACGGTCACCGTTCCTTCACGCCGTCTCTTCGTCGCCCGGGTCGTCGGCGGCGCTGCGGGCGCCGCGGCCCTCGGCACCGTCGGCTACGGGACGTACGGCGTGCTGCGCGGCCCGCGCGTCAAGCGCGTGACCGTGCCGCTGGCCAAACTGCCGCGCGCAGCGCACGGGTTCCGGATCGCCGTGGTCAGCGACATCCACCTCGGGCCCATCCTCGGCCGCTCGCACGCGCAGCGCGTCGTCGACACCATCAACGCCACGAACCCCGATCTGATCGCCGTCGTGGGCGACCTGGTCGACGGCAGCGTCAAGGACCTCGGCCCGGCGGCCGAACCGCTCGCCGGGCTCCAGGCGCGGCACGGCTCGTTCTTCGTCACCGGCAACCACGAGTACTACTCGGGCGCCGCCGCCTGGGTCGCGCACGTACGCGAACTGGGCCTGCACCCGCTGGAGAACGACCGGGTGGAGATCGCCGGGTTCGACCTGGCGGGCGTCAACGACGTGGGCGGCGAGAGCGAGGGGCACGGACCCGACTTCGACAAGGCGCTCGGCGACCGCGACCCGGCCAGGGCCTCCGTACTGCTCGCGCACCAGCCGATCGTCATCGACGACGCCGTGAGCCACGGCGTGGACCTCCAGCTTTCCGGTCACACCCACGGTGGTCAGCTGTGGCCGGGCAATCTCGTCGCCCGGCTCTCCAACCCCACCGTCGCGGGGCTCGAACGGTACGGCGACACGCAGTTGTACGTGTCGCGCGGCGCGGGCGCCTGGGGCCCGCCGGTACGGGTCGACGCGCCCTCCGACATCACCGTGATCGAGCTGGCGTCCCGGCAGGCATGACCGCCCGGATCGTTGATTTTCAGCCAACTGCCGTGAAGAGGTTTCAGTGACCTGACCGTTGTGCGGGACACCTCTGTTTTCCCTTCCCCATGTGAAGTCCGTGTGATTGGGTGAGCGCCATCACGGTCAGGGGTGGGCGTGTGACAGAGGGGCACAACAAAATGCGGTCGATCCGTCTTCGGATACTCATCACATGCGTCGTACTGGCGATCGTCGGAGTGGGCGGCTGGCAGCTGCTCCCGTCCGACAACTCGGGGCAGAAGGTGATCACCGTCGGCACGACGGACGTCGTCACCTCGCTCGACCCGGCGGGGGCCTACGACGCCGGCTCCTGGGCACTCTTCGGCAACGTCTACCAATCACTGCTGACGTTCAAACCCAGTTCGGTCACACCGGTGCCCGACGCCGCCAAGAAGTGCGACTTCGTGGGCTCGGGTCTGATGACCTACCGGTGCGAGGTGCGCGACGACATCACCTTCGCCAACGGCCACAAACTCACCGCCGAGGACGTCAAGTTCTCCGTCGACCGGGTCGCGACGATCAAGAGCGACCAGGGGCCGCTGCCGCTCTTCAGCACCCTGAAGTCGACCGAGGCCAAGGGGCAGACGGTCACCTTCCATCTCCGCTCGCGTGACGCGACGTTCCCGCTGAAGATCGCGACCGGGGCGGGCGCGATCGTCGACCACACCGAGTACCCGGCGGACAAACTCCGCACCGACCACGGCGCGGACGGCTCGGGGCCCTACGTCATCAAGTCGTACGACGACGGCGTCCGCGCCCACCTGGCACCCAACCCCTCGTACCACGGGGCGATCGGCGAGACCGGCGGCCCGGTGGACATCCGCTACTTCAAGACCTCCGCCGACCTCGCCAAGGCGTGGAAGGCCAAGAAGGTCGACGTCACGCACCGGCAGATGCCGCCCGCCGTGATCGCGGGGCTCGACACCAGCGCCGAGGACATCCGGATGAACGAGGCGGACAGCGCCGAGATCCGCAACCTCGTCTTCAACGTGCGCCAGGGCTCACCGATGTCCCAACTGCCGGTGCGCAAGGCCATCGCCGCCGTCATCGACCGGGACAAGATCGTCACGGATGTCTTCGACTCGACGGTCGACCCGCTCTACTCGCTCGTGCCGCAGGGCATCACCTCGCACAGCACGGCCTTCTTCGACGAGTTCCCCGAGCCGAACGTCGACGAGGCGAAGCAGCTGCTGGGGGACGCCGGGATTTCGACACCGGTGGAGTTCTCGCTCGGTTACGCGCCCGGCGGCACGGCGGGACCCGAGGCCGCCGAACTGCGCAAGCAGCTCGAAGCCACCGGGCTCTTCAAGGTCAAGACCATCGGCAAGCCGTGGACGACCTTCCAGAAGGACTACGCCAACGGCGAGTTCGACGCGTACACGGTCGGCTGGCTGCCGGACTTCCCCGACCCCGACAACTTCATCGCGCCGCTGGTCGGCGCCGACAGCGCGCTGCAGGGCGGCTACGAGAGCAAACGGGTCGACCAACTGATCACGGCCACGCAGCAGTTCGGCGAGCGGGGGCAGGCGGCCGACGACTTCAAGGAACTCCAGCAGGTGATCGCGCGGGACGTGCCCGTCGTGCCGCTGTGGCAGAAGAAGGACTACGTACTGAGCAGCGCCGAGGTCACCGGCGCCCAGTACCTCTCGGACGGCACCGGCATCTGGCGGCTGTGGGAGCTGGGCTGGATCTGATCAGCTCTTCTTGCGGGCGACCGCCGCTTCGGCCATGCCCGGCAGGAAGTCCGTGAACAGCTCGTGCACGTCCTTCACCAGCGGTCGCAGCACCCGGAACCGGGCGAGCGCGACGCCCCGCGTGGTCAGCCGGGCGCCGCGCTCGGCCAGCCGGCGGCTGCGCTCGCTGCCCTCGGAACGGTCGAAGACCCAGTACAGGACGAGCCCCATCTGCGAGAGCCACATCAGCTCGGGCAGGATGTCGGTCAGTTCGTCGGCGACCTTCGCCTTCGACCCGGCGAGCACCTCGCGGTGGACGGCGATGGCCGCCTCGCGGGCGTGTTCCGACTCGGGGGAGAAGGGGCTGAGCGGGGACTCGGGGTCGGCGGCGTTCTTGAAGAACTGCGCGGCGAACTCGTGGTACGGCGCCGCGATGTCGAGCCAGGCGGTCAGCACCCCGGAGAGCCGGGCGTCCAGATCGGTCTCCCGGTCGAGCACCGGCCGTACGGCGGCCCGGTGCTCGGCGGCGATCCGGTCGTAGAAGCCCTGGACGAGATGTTCCTTGGACGAGAAGTAGTAGTACGCGTTCCCGACCGAGACCCCGGCCTCCCGGGCGATGACCCGCATCGTGGTCTTGTCGTAACCGCGCTCCTGGAACAGCCGCAGCGCGGTTTCGAGGATGAGCGTGCGGGTCTGCTCGCTCTTGGGAGGCCTGGTGTCCTTCGTGTCCATCTCGTCCTTCACGGTCCCCGAGCCTAGTGCCCCTCCCGGCAAGCTCTGCCCTGTCGCGGGGCCCGGCACGCGCGCTCGCGGCGTTGGCCGAAAGCCCAGGTAGCTCCGCTACCAGGACTTCCGGCCGCCTTGCGATCACACGCACCGGACCCCGCTCCTGCGCGGGCAAACATTGCCGCTCGCGGCACTGGTGCCCCTCCCGGCAAGCTCTGCCCTGTCCGGTGACGTCCCGCCCGGTCAGGGAGCCGGCGTCGGCGCCTCGCACAGCCCTTCGCAGTGCGCGGCGCCCGCCGCCCCGGCCGGCGCCCTCGTCGCCGCCCGGTACCTGGCCGCCGCGAGGACGGTGACCCGGGCGAACGGGAGGCCCGCGGGCGTTGCCAGCCAGTGGGACTTGGGGCGGTGCTCGGTCAGCGCCCACAGGCAGACGATCCAGGCGGCCGTCCCCCGGTAGACCTGGCCGCCGTCCCCGATCACGGTGATCTCCCGCAGCGTGCTGCCGTGGTCGAGGTCGGGGAAGCGCCGGCGCGCCTCCTGCGACGCCGCCGGCACCGGGTCGAGGGGGACGAGCTGCGGCTGG
>NZ_JTIY01000001.1:1355745-1361654 GCF_000818175.1 Streptomyces sp. AcH 505 | reverse complement strand
GTACAGCACCGTCAGCCGGCGGACCGGCGCCCGGCGGTCCGCCGGGCGCGCGGGCGCGTACCGGTGCGGGGCCGGCACGGTGCTCACGCCCCGGTCGCCGGAGCGGCCCACGGGCCCGGGCCCTTCGGTCCGCCGGTCCAGCCCTGCGGCGGCACCGGCGGGGTCTGCTCGCGCTCCATGATCCCGCGCCGCCGCATCTTGTTGAGCACATACACATTGCCGAGGTGCATCACCCCGAGGACGAGCAGGACGACACCGACCTTCACCGAGATCTCCTCGACGACCGCGCGGGAGTCGGCGACGGCGTTGCCCGTCTTCAGGTACAGCGCGACGAAGCCGAGGTTGACCAGGTAGAAGCCGACCACCAGCAGGTGGTTGACGGCGTCGGCGAGCTTCTCGTTCCCGTGCAGGACGTCGGCGAGGAAGATCCGTCCGTTCTTGCTCAGCGTCCGCGCCACCCACACGGTGAGCGCCACGCTGACGACCAGGTAGATCACATACGCCACAACAGTGAGGTCCATACCTCACCCTCCCCTTGAATGTGCTCTTGAACGTGTTCAAAAGCTGTTGTCGATGACACTAGCCCTCCTTTTGAACATGTTCAAGCGCGCGCGGACGGCGAGAAACGCCGACTGCCCGGGTGCGGGCGCCCGGGCAGTCGGTCGAGAGGCCGGTCCACGAACCGGTCGGGAAGCGGTCGTTACATGGCGCTGAGCGAGCGGGCGTAGTTGACCTGGCCCATCACGCCCATGAAGTCGCCCGGGTGGCTCGCCGGGATCATCGTCGCGTGGTGCTTGCCGCCGCTGGTCACCGTGACCTGGATGAAGCCGGTGGTCTTCTTCTCCTTCATCAGCAGGAAGAGCAGCCCCAGCAGACAGAAGACGAAGAAGACGATCGCCAGCACGATGGCGTGCGCCGGGATGCTCTCCTCCGTACGGGACATGTCCGTGGCGTTCCACACCGCGCCCCTCAGGGGCAGCGTGCCCGACGGGGTCACGATCGTGTCGTTCAGGACCGTGATGTCACCGATCGACACCAGCGGCGCCCCGCCGGCCTGCTGCGGGGCGCCGAACGGCACACCCGCGGGCAGCGTCGCGCTGTACTCGGCGGGCGGGCCCGGATAGCCGTAGCCGGGCGGCTGGTTGGGGTACCCGTAGGCCGGGTAGCCCTGCTGCTGCCCGGGGCCCCACTTGTACTCGCCGTCGCTGTACGGATTCGGCTCGGTCATCGCATTTCCCCGTTCCCCCGGCTGGTGTCCGGCATCGATCCTGACACACAAAGGCCCGCCGCCGTACTGTCCGTGTACGGAGACGGGCCTTTCGGTGACGCCCGGAGCGCTCAGAACACCGGGAACGCTCAGAACACCGGGAACGCTCAGAAGCGGCGGGTGATCAGCGCGCGCTTGACTTCCTGGATCGCCTTCGTGACCTCGATACCGCGCGGGCAGGCGTCCGTGCAGTTGAACGTCGTGCGGCAACGCCACACGCCGTCCTTGTCGTTGAGGATCTCCAGACGCTGCTCGCCGGCCTCGTCACGCGAGTCGAAGATGAAGCGGTGCGCGTTGACGATGGCGGCGGGGCCGAAGTACTGGCCGTCGTTCCAGAAGACCGGGCAGGACGACGTGCACGCGGCGCACAGGATGCACTTGGTGGTGTCGTCGAAGCGCTCGCGGTCCTCGGCCGACTGGTGCCGCTCACGCGTCGGCTCGTTGCCGGTCGTGACGAGGAACGGCATCACGTCGCGGTACGCCTGGAAGAACGGGTCCATGTCGACGATGAGGTCCTTGAGGACCGTCAGGCCCTTGATGGCCTCGACCGTGACCGTCTTCGGCTTGCCGTTCTTGCCGGGCGTCGCGATGTCCTTGATCAGCGTCTTGCAGGCGAGCCGGTTCTTGCCGTTGATGCGCATCGCGTCGGAGCCGCAGATGCCGTGCGCACAGGAGCGGCGGAAGGTCAGCGTGCCGTCGATCTCCCACTTGATCTTGTGCAGGGCGTCGAGCACCCGCTCCTTGGGGTCGATCGACAGCTCGAAGTCCTGCCACTGCGACTCGTCCGAGACCTCGGGGTTGAAGCGGCGGATCCGGAACGTGACGGTCATGAGGTGCGAGGCTGCCGAGGCGGCCTCCACCCGGTCCATGGTGGCTGTAGACATCAGTACTTACGCTCCATCGGCTGGTAGCGGGTCTGGACGACCGGCTTGTAGTCGAGACGGATGGACTCGTTGCCGTCGTCGCCGACCTCGCGGTACGCCATGGTGTGGCGCATGAAGTTCACGTCGTCGCGGTTGGGGAAGTCCTCGCGGTAGTGACCGCCGCGCGACTCCTTGCGGGCGAGCGCCGACACGGCCATCACCTCGGCCAGGTCGAGCAGGTTGCCCAGCTCGATGGCCTCCAGCAGATCCGTGTTGAAGCGCCGGCCCTTGTCCTGGATGGACACGTGCAGATAGCGCTCGCGCAGCTCGGCGATCTTCTCGACGGCCGTCTTGATGGTCTGCTCGGTGCGGAACACCATCACGTTGGCGTCCATGCACTCCTGGAGTTCGAGGCGGAGCGCCGCGACGCGCTCCTTGCCCGTCGACTCCCGCAGGTGCTCCACCCGGTCCCTGACGAACTCCGCCGGGTCGTCGGGCAGTTCGACGTAGTCGTTGGCGGCCGAGTACTCGGCGGCGGCGATGCCGGAGCGGCGGCCGAAGACGTTGATGTCGAGCAGCGAGTTGGTGCCGAGCCGGTTGGCGCCGTGCACCGAGACACAGGCGACCTCGCCGGCCGCGTACAGGCCGGGCACGACCGTCGTGTTGTCGGACAGCACCTCGCCCTGGACGTTGGTGGGGATGCCGCCCATGGCGTAGTGCGCGGTCGGCTGGATCGGGATCGGGTCGGTGTACGGCTCGATGCCGAGGTACGTACGCGCGAACTCGGTGATGTCGGGCAGCTTGGCGTCGAGCTGCTCCGGCGGCAGGTGCGTCAGGTCGAGATAGACGTGGTCGCCCTCGGGACCGCAGCCGCGGCCCTCGCGGATCTCCGTGTAGATGGAGCGCGAGACGACGTCACGCGACGCGAGGTCCTTCATGACGGGCGCGTACTTCTCCATGAAGCGCTCGCCGTCCTTGTTGCGCAGGATGCCGCCCTCACCGCGGGCGCCCTCCGTGAGCAGGATGCCCATGCGCCAGATGCCCGTCGGGTGGAACTGGAAGAACTCCATGTCCTCCAGGGGCAGCCCGCGCCGGTAGCACGCGGCCTGGCCGTCACCGGTCAGGGTGTGGGCGTTCGACGTCACCTTGAAGAACTTGCCGGTGCCGCCGGAGGCGTAGATGACGGCCTTCGCCTGGAAGATGTGGATCTCGCCGGTGGCCAGCTCGTAGGCGACCACACCGGCCGACCGCTTCACCCCGTCGACCTCGACCATGATCTGGTCCAGCACGTAGAACTCGTTGAAGAACTCCACGCCCTCCTTGACGCAGTTCTGGTACAGCGTCTGGAGGATCATGTGACCGGTACGGTCGGCGGCGTAGCAGGAGCGGCGGACCGGCGCCTCACCGTGGTTACGGGAGTGACCGCCGAAGCGGCGCTGGTCGATGTTGCCCTCGGGGGTCCTGTTGAACGGGAGACCCATCTTCTCCAGGTCGAGGACCGCGTCGATGGCCTCCTTCGCCAGGATCTCGGCGGCGTCCTGGTCGACCAGGTAGTCGCCGCCCTTGACCGTGTCGAAGGTGTGCCACTCCCAGTTGTCCTCCTCCACGTTGGCGAGCGCCGCGGCCATGCCGCCCTGCGCAGCCCCCGTGTGGGACCGGGTCGGGTAGAGCTTCGTCAGCACGGCGGTACGGCTGCGCTTGGTCGACTCGATGGCCGCGCGCATGCCGGCGCCGCCGGCGCCGACGATGACGGTGTCGTACTTATGGATCTTCATTGGTCTCGTCAGCCCCGGCTTTAACTAATGTTCGGGTCGAAGGTGAAGATCACCAGCGAGCCGAGAAGAATGGTGAACACCGTGGCGGTGTAGAGCAGGCCCTTGAGCCACAGCCGCGCCGTCGTGCTCTCCGCGTAGTCGTTGATGACCGTGCGGAGGCCGTTGGCGCCGTGGAGCATGGCGAGCCACAGCATCAGCAGGTCCCAGACCTGCCAGAACGGGGACGCCCAGCGGCCGGCCACGAAGGCGAAGCCGATCTTGGAGACGCCGCCGTCCAGCACCAGCTGGATGAGCAGGTGACCGAGGACCAGGACGACCAGCACGACACCGGACAGCCGCATGAAGAGCCAGGCGGCCATCTCGAAGTTGCCGCGCGTCGACTTCGGGGTCTTCCCGGTACGCATGCGGGGCGCCTCGATGAGCGGCGCCGGGTGGTCGACGTCGTACAGGCTGACGCCTTCGACGTCGCTGATCACCGGAGTCGATCCGGCGGAAGAGGTGTCTGTGGACATCGGACTCAGCTCCCGAACAGTTCGCGCGCGGCGTGACCGAGCACGGGGTAGAGGGCGCCGACCATCAGGACGAACCAGATGGCCACCGCGGTCCACAGCATCTGCTTCTGGTAGCGGGGCCCCTTGGACCAGAAGTCCACGGCGATGATGCGCAGGCCGTTGAGCGCGTGGAAGAGGATTGCGGCCACAAGGCCGTACTCGAGCAGCGCGACGACCGGGTTCTTGTAGGTCGCTACGACATCGTCGTACGCCTCGGGTGAGACACGTACGAGAGCAGTGTCCAGTACGTGTACGAACAGGAAGAAGAAGATGAGGACGCCGGTGACTCGATGAGCCACCCAGGACCACATACCTTCCCGGCCGCGGTACAGCGTTCCAGCCGGCACGGAAAAACCCTCCGGGAGCAAGGATCGGGGCCGGCCGCCATCTTCTGCTCGGGCAAGCACAGTGGTGTCGGTCGCGCCCGGCCGGGTACGGTCCACCGGCCCCGGCCATCGTAGCGACGACTTGTCGGTCCGCTCGCCCGGGGTCCTCCCATGGGCCCGAAACCCCCTCGAACAGCCACGGACGGACCAACGGCGTTCGTGACGAACAGCCCTATCGGGACACCTGTGGGACGGCCGGACCGGTGGACGGCCAGTCCAGCTGGTGGGCGACGAGGTACGCGATACGCGTCCGGGCGAGTCGGCGCAGCTGGTCGGCCGAGACGGACCGTTCCTCGTCGGGGTCGTGCGGCAGCCGGGCCCGCAGCCCGGCGAGCACGTGGTCGAGATGCTCCTCGGGGCGGTGCCCTTCGAGGCTGATCACGAAGGCGTGGCCGAAGCTGGACTCGTACGCGGCGTGCGCGGCGCGCAGCGCGGTCCTGGCCGCGGGTGGCGCGGTGTGCACGGGGCCTGACGACGACTCGGCGGCCAGCGCCTCGGCCAGATCGGCCAGCGCCAGGTCGTAGCCCGCCTCGTCGGCGGCGGCGAGCAGCGCGTCCAGATCGGGGTACGGGCGGTGGGCGACCAGCCGAGTGGCCCAGCGGCGGCTGCCGCAGCAGGTCAGCAGCGCGGCGTGGACGGTTTCCGCCGGGGCCGTGTTGAACCGGCGCAGACCCGCCTGGACGTCGGGGGAGTCGCGGGTCTGGGCGGGGAACCTCGGGGGCCCGGCGGGGGACTCGCTGGACAGCGTGGGCTCCTCGGAAGCGGGGGTGCGGCTGAGAGGCGGTAGGGAGGGAAGTGACACAACGTTATCGATGAGTGGCGGGAACTGTCCGACGGATGCGCGAATTTCACCCGGAAGAGAGAGTTTCAACGCGCGGAGTGGACGACTCCATGGGACGTTCGCCGTGTACGCCCGCCACACCTAGGAGGTTTTCGACCGATGTGGCACCCCCGGAACGCCCTGCGCCTCACCGCCGCCGGTCTGGCGGCTACGGTCGGCGCGCTGTCGCTGGCGGCCTGTCAGGACCAGTCGTCGGACTCGGGCGGCGCGGCCACCCCCGCCCCCA
>NZ_JTIY01000001.1:1349989-1355151 GCF_000818175.1 Streptomyces sp. AcH 505 | reverse complement strand
CCGCCGCTTCGGCGTCGTCCGCCGCGCCCGAGCCGTCGCCCACACGGTCGTACCCGCTCTCCAGCGCGCCGCGCACCGTCCCGGCGGTCCGGAGCCATCAGGCGGCCCACGGTCCGGGCTGGCGTCCTTCGGCCAACAGCGGCGTCGTCGTGGCGCGCGGCAGCGCGGGCAGCGGGCTCGCCGACGAGGCGAAGCTGCTGGCCCAGGAGCTGAAGATCGGGTACCGGGGCGCGGTCGCCGCCAGGGCGGGCGACGTCGAGCTGGCCCTGAAGCCCGGCGGCGGCGCCGAGTCGTACACCCTCACGGCCGCCAACAACCGGGTGCTGATCACCGGGCCCGCGCAGGCCGGGGTCTTCTACGGCACCCGCACGCTGAAGCAGGCGGTACGGGCCGACGGCGCGATGCCCGAGGGTGTCGTACGCGACTCGCCGGACCGGCCGCAGCGCGGACTGAATCTGGACATCGCGCGGAAGTTCTACAGCGAGGGCTGGATCGAGGACCGGCTGCGGGAGATGGCCGACCTCAAGCTCAACCAGCTCGGGCTGCACTTCTCGGACGACCAGGGCTTCCGCATCGAGTCGACCACCCACCCCGACATCGTCTCGGCCGAGCACTTCACGAAGGCGCAGATCCGGCAGATCCTGGCGGTCGCGGCCCGGCTGCACATCACCGTCGTGCCCGAGATCGACTCGCCGGGCCACCTCGGCGCCGTACTGGCCCCGAACCCCACGCTCAAGCTGCGCAACACCGCCGGCGTGGTCACCAAGGGCGCCATCGACATCTCGAAGCCCGCGTCCGCCCGGCTCATCGACGATCTGGACCGCGAGTTCGCCGCGCTGTTCACCGGCGCTTACTGGCACCTCGGCGCCGACGAGTACCAGGCGCTGACGGTCCGCGACCCCGCCGCCTCCTTCCCGCAGCTCGCCACGGCCGCCCGGCAGAAGTACGGGAGCGGCGCGAGCGTGACGGACCTGACGGCGGGCTGGACGAACGACCGCGCCGGCGTGGTCACCAAGCTCGGCAAGCAGCCCAAGGTCTGGAACGACGGCGTGTTCGCCGGCGGCACCGTGCACGCCGACAAGAACCTGCAGATCGAGTACTGGACGGGCAAGGAGATCGGGGCGCGGCAGCCGGTGTCGTACCTCCAGGAGGGGCGCCCGATGGTGAACCTCAACGACGAGTACATGTACTACGTGCTCGGCCAGCCGAACGACTTCACCTACCCGACCGGGCAGCGCATCTACGAGCAGTGGACCCCGCTGGTGCTGCGCGGTACGACGGCGGTGCCCGCGCGCTACTCGAAGCAGATCCTGGGCGGCAGGTTCGCCGTGTGGGGCGACTTCCCGAACGCCCAGACCCAGGACCAGGTGGCCGCCGGCATCAAGATGCCGCTGGCGGCGACCGCCCAGAAGCTCTGGAACCCGGGGAAGCCCGCGCTCTCCTGGACCGGCTTCACCGCGCTGGCCACAAAGCTCGACGTCGGCTGAAAATAGCCGGTCATATTCCGTTCCATATCCGGGTATCGCGGCTCTAACCACCCGGGCGGCCGTCCCTTGTGGGAGATGATCACCAGGAGCGGAGTGACGTAATCCGGCCGCCCGGCGCAGTACAGGGCAGTAGCGCGTCCGTGACAGGAGCCGTCCATGAGCCTGGTGAAGCTGATCGCCCAAGCCGATGAGCGCGGGCTGGCCGCGAGCGGTCTCGCCTGCCTCGACCGGTGTCTGCCGCTGCTCGCCGAGGAGAGCGAGGTCCTGCGCCCGCTGTGGGCGGGTATCGCGGCCGGCGCCGAGGGCTGGCCGGGCAGGCTGGTGACGGCCAGGGGCGCCCTGGACGACGCCATCGACGCCGAGGCCGTGACCAACGTCGAGATCGCGCTCGTCCGCACCCTGCTGAACTCGGCGCCCGCTGCCTGGGCGCCGGAGCCGCTGCGGGTCTGGGCCGACACCTGTTCGCTGGTCGGCCTGGAGATCCACCAGAAGTTCGACACCGGCGGCGGCGCCGCGGGCGAGGAGCTTCAGGCGCGGCTCACGCGCTGCCGCGAGGAGCCCGTCGACACGGTGGCGGCCATCCCGGGAGTGGGCCCGCTCGTCGCCGGTGAACTGCGCCGTCAGGTGCGGATCCTGGAGATGCTCGCCGAGCCGGACGGCGCGGGGAGCGGACTGCGCCAGGCGCTGGATCTGTCGACCGAGGGCCAGCGGGTGCTGCGCGCGGTCGTCTCCCGCAGGGCGCGGGCGCGGAGCTGACACGGCGACACCTGGGGTGGCCGGATTCAGGCGGCCACCCCAGGCCGTAAAGGGCCTCTGACCAGGCATTTCTTCGTCGAGACCGAGGTCTGGAGTTTATCCGATTCCGGTCGGCTTGGACAGGCCCAGACGGCCCCGGGTGGCCGCCAGGATGATCAGGGCCGCCGTGAGCGAGGCGAGCAGGAACGCGTGGCCTGTGCCGGCGTCGGACTGGGTGGGGAACATGTCCGACGCGGCGACGGAGAAGAAGTTGTTGACGCCGGTGTGGACCAGCATCACCAGCGGCATGCTCTCGCCCGAGCGGTTGAACACCCAGGTCATCACGAAGCTGAAAGCGATCGTCGTGGCCAGGAACTCCAGCGGCTTGGTCACGGCCACGTCCGGGCCGCCGCCCCACTCGGTCAGGAACAGCGGCAGGTGCCAGGAGCCCCAGAGGACACCGACAACGAGGGTCGCGACCAGCGGGCCGAAGCGGCTCTGCATCCGGGGCATGGCGAATTCACGCCAGCCGGGCTCCTCGGCGAGGCCGGTGGTGATCATCTGGAGCAGCAGGCCGGGCAGGAAGGCGGCGAGCACCGCCGCGGGCGGCAGGACGGGAGCGCGGCCGGCGAGCGCGGCCGAGGCGAGGGTCAGCGCGGCGGGCACCGAGACGATGACCAGGGCGTACCAGTACCAGGCGAGCCGGAACTTGGTCATCCGGCGGCGCCAGACCCGCAGTCCCGCACGTCCCTCGGTGGTCGTGGTCACCAGCAGGGCCGAGCTGATCGGGCCGAGGTAGGCGCCGGGCAGCACGCCGAGGAGCTGGCTGCCCGCGGCGCCGCCGGGGAAGGTGAAGTGCCAGATCCCTAGGCCGTTCTCGGAGAGTATGTACGGCGTCCAGGCCAGCCAGCTCAGCGCGAAGGCCAGGCAGAAGAACCAGACCAGCGGAGCGCGGCGGACGGCGGTCCGCAGCCGGGAGCTGTCCGCCGCCCGGCCGTCCGGCTCCGCGCCGGCCGGCCGCGCTTCGTTGTCGGTGGGGGCTTGAATGCTCATCACGGGTTCCTTCGGACGGGCTGAAGCACGGGTTATTGACGTGCTCAGCACATCAATCCGTGGCCCGTGGATCACTCCCGTGCGCGCCCCAAGTGGTGGTACAGCAGGCTGTACTTGACCGTCTCTCCGGTGCCTCCTGTCAGCGCGCCCCGCGCCGGGCGGCGTCCAGGAAGCGCAGCACGGCGGCCACCCGCCGGTCGACCTCGTCGGCAGGGGACAGGTCGAGCTTGGCGAAGATGCTGCGGATGTGTTTGTGGACCGCGCCCTCGGTCACGACGAGCCGGCCCGCGATGGCGCCGTTGCCCAGCCCCTCGGCCATCAGGGCGAGCACGTCGCGCTCGCGGGGGCTCAGCCGTTCCAGGCGGGTGTCCTGGCGGGAGCGGGTGAAGAGCTGGGCGACGACCTCCGGGTCGATCGCGGTGCCGCCGGACGCCACCCGGTGCAGCGCGTCCAGGAACTCCTCCACCCGGCCCACCCGCTCCTTGAGCAGATAGCCGAGGCCGCCGACCCCGCCGGTGAGCAGTTCGGTCGCGAAGCTCTGTTCCACGTAGGCGGAGAGCACGAGGACCGCGAGACCGGGGCGGCGGCGCCGGGCCTCGACGGCCGCGCGGATGCCCTCGTCGGTGTGGGTGGGCGGCATCCGTACGTCGAAGATGGCGATGTCCGGGGCGTACGCCTCGATGGCGTCCAGCGCGGCTTCGGCCGTACCCGCCGTGGCCACCACGTCGAGGGATTCGGCGCGCAGCAGCAGGGCCAGCCCCTCGCGCAGCAGCGCGTCGTCCTCGGCTATCACGATCCGGGGAGCGTGCGGCGGGTGCGGGGCCGCCGGGTGCCGGTTCGTCAGGTGCTGGGCCGGAGGCCGGTCACGATCCACAGGGGAGATCCACTTCGAGGGTTGTCGGACCGCCGGGCGGGCTGGCCAGGCGGAGGGTGCCGTCGTGCGCGGCGACGCGGCGGCGGATGCCGGTGAGCCCCGAGCCGCCGTCCTCGTCGGCGCCGCCCCGGCCGTCGTCGGTGACGGCGAGCCGGAGCCGGCCGCCGCGGGCCCGTACCGTCACGGTGGCCCGTTCGGCGCCGCTGTGCTTGGCGATGTTCGTCAGGGCCTCCGCCACGACGAAGTACGTGGTCGCCTCGACCGAAGCGGCGCACCGTTCGGGCGCCTCCACGTCGATACGGCAGGGCACGGCGCAGTTCGCCGCGAGCCCGGAGAGCGCGCCGGCCAGCCCCCGGTCGTCCAGGACCGGCGGGAGGATGCTGCGCGAGACCGCGCGCAGCTCTGCCAGCGCCTGTTCGGCCGCGGACTGGGCGCGTTCCAGTATCTCGTCGGCGTGGGAGGGGTCGCGGGCCACCTGGCGGCGGGCAGCGCCGAGCAGGACGGTGACCGAGACGAGCCGGTTCTGGGTGCCGTCGTGGAGCGCGCGCTCGATCCGGCGCAGCTCGGTGGCGTGGGCGTCCAGGGCGGCGGCGCGGGTGGCGGTCAGCTCGGCGACCCGCAGCGACAGATCGGCGTCGGGTCCTGCGGCGAGCAGCCGCTGTCCCGGGCCCGACTGGAGCCGTGCCATGCCGGGGGTCAGCCCGACGATGATGGCGATCCACCCCACGCCGAGCAGCGTCACGGAGAGGGCGCCCGGCCACGAGTGGGCGACGCCGAAGCCCAGCGAGGTGGCGGTCGCGTCGTCCGGCATCAGTTTCCAGTACAGCGGGAAGGCGCCGTCGCGCAGGGCGAGGAACGGCAGCAGGGCGCCGGCGACGCTCAGCAGCAGCCCCACCGTGGCGTGCCGCACCAGCCAGCGCAGCTCCCTGCGGGTGGTGGCGTCGTCGAGTGCGGCCCGCAGCCGGGTGGGCGGGGGCTCGGGGGCGATCACCTCCAGGCCCCTGCGGCCGAGC
>NZ_JTIY01000001.1:1342393-1349564 GCF_000818175.1 Streptomyces sp. AcH 505 | reverse complement strand
CCCGGCGGGCCAGGGCGTGCAGCGCGCGCAGGGCGAGCGGCGCCATGAGCAGGCCCACGCCGACCAGCGCGGCCGCGCCGGTCACGGCCAGCAGGACCAGCACGCCGAGCGCCACGGCCGCTGTGCCCAGCCCGCCGGCGAGCTGTCCGGTCGCCGCTCCGGCGGCGCGCAGAGCCGCCACGGCGATGCCCCCGACACTCTCGACCGGGCCGTCCTGCCGCGTCGAAGCGCGCGCTGCCGCGGGGTTCGCCGGGTGGTCTGCCGTCCGCTCTGTCATCCGCTCTCCTCGGTCCGCGCACGACCCTAGGGCGTAGACACCTCTAACGGCGGTCCGAGGGACGGAAGGTACAGCCTGCTGTACCTCCGACCGGGCGGTCCACGGGATCGTCCGGCAGGGGGCGCGGTCCCTAGCGTCGGTAGCGACAACAGCGACCGCTCCCACCGGAGGAAGTCCCCATGGCGCACACCGATCCGTACCGGCTCAGCACCACCCCCACCCCTGTCGCGGAGAGCCCCGGTGACGACGGCCGGGTGGACCTCGTCCGTGCGCTGCTGTGGACGGTGGTGGTCGTCAGCGCGGTCGCCAACACCGCGGCCTCGTACGCCGATGTCAGCCTCTGGCTGCAACTGCCCGTCGGCTTCGTCACCCTGCTCGCCGCCACGACCCTGGTCATGCGCAAGCTGCGACGCCGATGAGACGGGAGCGGGCGGGCGACGTCCGTCGGCGTCGCCCGCCCGTCCGTGTGCTCGGCAGCCGCTCGCCCGGCTGCCGCTCGCTCAGCTCGCCGTGACCCGCACGCCGTCGATCACCCAGTACCAGTTGTTGCTGCCCGTGTAGCGGAAGCGGAAGCTGACGCTGGTCGCCCCCGACGGGACGGTCAGGCTCAGCGACTGCGGCTGTGAGATGACGTCCTTGGTGTACGACGTGACGGCGACGGGGGTGGCGCCGTTCCACGAGGCGAGGATCTGCGCGGTCTGACTGCCCTCCTGCCGGTAGAGCGTGGTGAAGTCCAGCAGGACCTTCGCCTTGCCGCCGACCGCGTACGCCGGGGTGACGAGCGTGGAGTCGTACGTACCGGACGACGCCTTGTCGTCCCACTCGTCGGAGTCGGCCACCGCGAAGACGCCGCGTGAGCGCACGTTCAGCTCGCGGGACTGATCGCGCTGGGACCTGCTCCAGAACTCGTCGGTGGCGAAGGACCAGCCGCGCCACTCGGTGACACCGCCGGTGCCCATCGCGGAGTTGATGACGGACCAACCGCTGGGCGCGGTACGGGTGTAGCCGAGCACCCCGGCCGGGATCCCGGTCTCGTCGACCCGTCCGGAGAGCGCCGGGTACAGGGTGTCGAAGGGGTCGGCGGACCGTTCCTGGACGGGCTTGCCGTCGAGACCCCACGCGGGGTCGGGGACGATGCCCAGCTGCTTGAACACGGTGGCGGCCACGTCCACGAGGCGGGTGTCGAAGGGGCGCGCGCCCGCGGCGATCCCGGGGCCCTGGGCGAGGACGAACGTGCGCCGTTCCTCGATGGTGCTGCCGCCGTGTGGGAGGACGGCCGAGGTCGCCACCCCCCACAGGAGAGACCCCGGCCGCCGTCCGACTACGGGCCGGCAGTGCCGCCCCGTACTCCCCTCAGCGTCAAGGGTGCGTTTTCTGTCACACCGCATAACGTCGCGAAGTTGTTGCAGGTTGTACAAGCCGTGGACGCAGGACCCGGAAAGGCCGTAGCGTTCAGATTCGCGTGGGGTGGCGCGGCAGTGACCAGCTGCGATTCAGGACGGGTTGTGGAAGTGCTGGGGGACGACGCGGAGCTGACCGCCGCGGTGCTCGCGGCGCAGACGGGGGACGAGAACGCCTTCCGGACTGTGTACCGCACGGTGCACCCGCGGTTGTTGGGCTATGTCAGGACACTGGTGGGCGAGCCGGACGCCGAGGACGTGACGTCCGAGGCGTGGCTGCAGATCGCGCGTGACCTCGACAGCTTCAGCGGCGACGCGGACCGCTTCCGCGGCTGGGCGGCCCGGATAGCCCGTAACCGCGCCCTCGACCACATACGGATGCGCGGCCGGCGGCCCGCCGTCGGCGGGGACGAGACCGAACTCGCCGGACGCGCCGCCGATTCGGACACCGCGGACGAGGCGATGGAAGCGCTCGCCACCGGCCGGACGATGGCGCTGATAGCGCAACTGCCGCAGGACCAGGCCGAGGCCGTCGTGCTGCGCGTCGTGGTGGGGCTCGACGCGAAGAGCGCCGCGCACACCCTGGGCAAACGGCCAGGCGCCGTGCGCACGGCCGCACACCGGGGGCTCAAACGGCTCGCCGAACTGATCGGCGCCGACGCCGTGGGCGGGGTGGACGGCGCGGGCGGTACGGACGGGGGGACCGGCGGGGACGGGGGCGAAGGCCCCGACGGCACGCCGGACGAAACCGCTTACCACCCGCACGAGGGGACGACGCACGGCACGGGCCGCAGCGCCGCAGGTCAGGGTGCGAGCCTGGCGGCCGTACCGCCGCAGCGGGTCTTTCGACCGGGAGCTGCGGCGTCCGCAGGTGTGACGCATTCGCGCCTGCGGACGCAGAAGGACATGTGATGGCCGACGAGCGTTACCCGTGGCTCGACAAGGACACAGCCGAAAGATTGCTGAGCGGTGAGCCCGTCGAGACCGCGGACGAACGCACCCGGACACAGGCGCTGCGCCTCTCGGACGCCCTGCGATCTGTGGCCGACGTCACATACGCAAACGCAAACGCGGCGGAAAGCGCCGGTGAGGCGGCGGCGCTGGTCGCGTTCCGGCGGGCCCGCGCCGCCGCCGCGGTGCGGGGCGGCCCGGACGGCCGTACGGCGGAACGGAGTTCCGCGCGGAGCGCCGCCGAACACCCTCCCGGCCATGCCGGTGCCACGCTGGGGACGATACGGCTCGCCCCGCGCCCCCGGCCGCACCCGCGCGTCGTACCCGTCACCCGGCTCGGCCGCCCGGTACGACGGGGATTCGCCACGGCGGTCGTGGGCTGCACCCTGGGCGCCGTGTTCGTGGCCGTCGGCAGCACGATGCTGGCTGCGCCGTTCGCCGGTGACGACGGACCGCTGCCCGGCGGGACCGTATCGGCGCCGATGACCGGCAGGCCCCTGGCGTCCGGGAGTCCCGACGCGGGACCGCGGCCGCACGGCAGCTCCGCCGCACCGCGGCTGCCCCTTCCCTCTTTCCCTGTCACGGCGGGCAGTTCACGCGGCGCCGCAGCCAACTCCTCCTCGTCGGCGTCCGCGTGGGCCGGGGCAGCTCTGGGCAGTCAGGACAACGTTGCCGCGCCGCGCAGCAGTTCGCCGTGGTACGACAAGGCCGTCAAGGTCTGCCGTGACTACCGCGAGGGCGACATCAACGCCCGTACCAGGAGCGACCTGGAGACGGCGGCCAAGGGGGTCGCGGGCGCCGTCCAGTTCTGCGACACGCTCCTGGGCATCCCCGAGGAGGACAACGACCTCAAGAACGGCGGCCTGCTCACCGACGGTTCGTCGTCCCCGTCCGAGGGCCCGTCGTCCCCGTGGGGGCCGCATGTCACGTCGTCACCCGACCCGTCGTCCTCCGGTCCCGCGTCCCCCGACCCCACCTCGTCGGACCCCTCGGCCACCGATCCCTCGTCGCCGTACGCCGGTTCGCCCGAGCCGTCGAAGGACCCGGTGTCAACGGACCCCGCACCGGGGCTCACACCGCGCGCGCCGATTCCCACCGGATCCTCGACTCTGCTCTGAGCTGCGGTTCTTCGCCCCGCGGCGCCAGGTGTGACGTTTTTCCGCCCCATGGCGCAGTAAAGAGTGAGCCGACTGGTCATCGGCAGCGCAACGAGCCGGGGGTTCCCCCCGTACCTTCGGCTCAGCGCATATGGCGCGGGCGGGACACGTTCCCCCGGTCCCGCCCGCGCCTCTCAACTCCCCTCGGCCGCCTACTTGTAGACGACGACCTTGTCGCCCTTGCGGACCTGCGCGTACAGCGAGGCGATCTTCCCCTCGTCACGTACGTTGACGCAGCCGTGCGAGGCGCCCGCGTAGCCACGGGCCGCGAAGTCCGACGAGTAGTGCACCGCTTGGCCGCCGCTGAAGAACATCGCGTACGGCATCGGTGAGTCGTACAGCGTCGACACATGGTGCCGCGACTTCCAGAACACACTGAACACGCCCTCGCGCGTCGGTGTGTACTGCGCGCCGAACCGTACGTCCATCGCCGAGCGCACCTTGCCGTCGATCATCCACGCGAGCGTCCGGCTGGTCTTGTTGATGCACATCACCCGCCCCGTCATACAGCGGGGATCCGGCTTCGGCAGCGGGTTGACCGTCGGCGGCCGCAGCTCGTCGCCGGTCGGCTGCTTCGTCATCGTGAGCAGCCGCTGCCAGGTGACGGTGTCGGTCGTGCCGGTACGGGGCAGCCCGCGCTTGTGCTGGAAGGACGAGACGGCCGCCGCGGTGACCGAGCCGTAGTAGCCGGTGGGGTTGCGGTCGAAGTGGCCGATCTGCCGCAGCCGCGCCTGCAGTTCCCGCACCTGGCCGCTCTCGTCGCCGCTCGCCAGCACCGTCGCGGGCCGGGGCGCCGCGGGTTTCGCCGGCCGGCTGGGGGCGGGTTTCGATGCCGCCGGCTTCGACGGCGCGGGTTTCGATGCAGCCGGGGTCGAGGCCGGAGCGGACGGCGCCGGGGCCGAGGCGCTCGGTGTGCCGGACGGGCCCTGCGACGTCGGCGTACCGCCGCCCGGCTTGTGGTCGACGCGCACCGGACCTCCTGCCGCCGGGTCGACGGAGCAGCCCGCGGTCACGGCCAGCACGGCTGCCGCGGCCAGGACCCGGCACAGAGCGGGCGAACTCAGCATCTTCTTCCCCTGTATCTCCGGGATCTCATGGTCTTGTCGAATCTCGTGACTCCGGTGTCGTGGTGACATTCTCCCCCGAAAAAACGATCCGGTGACAACGCGCCTTGACGGGAGATGAACTACAGCAGGACGTTGCCCTAAATGACCGTTCGAATCGCCGCGTGGCCCGTGGCGAATGGCAGGATGCGGGCACTTCCCGTCGGTTTCGTTTGAAGGTTGCCACGATGAGCGCCACGAATGACATCACCAACGACACAAAGCCACGTCCGCAGAAGCTCGACGATGTGTCCGGCTGGTTCGCACCGCTCGACCAGACCCTCTTCGCGACACTGCTCACCCGGCAGGAAAGGCTCGGGGAACGCGGTGACCTGCTGGAGATGGGCGTTTTCATGGGCAAGAGCGCGATCTTTCTCGGCCGGCAGCTGCGGGACGGCGAGAAATTCACCGTGTGTGATCTTTTCGAGTCCGACGCCCCCGACAAGGCCAACAACGCCGAGACCGGCAAGTCGTACCCGACCCTGACCAGGGACGCGTTCGAGAGCAATTACCTCTCCTTCCACGACGAACTCCCACGGGTCCTGCACGCCCCCACCTCTGTCGTACCCGCCGAGGTCGAGCCGAAGTCCTGCCGGTTCGTGCACGTGGACGCCTCGCACCTGTACGAGCACGTGTACGGCGACATCGGCGCGGCGCAGGACGCCCTGCTGCCCGACGGGATCGTCGTGCTCGACGACTTCCGCAGCGAGCACACCCCCGGCGTCTCCGTCGCCGCCTGGGAGGCCGTGCTCAACCGGGGCCTGCGGCCCATCTGTCTGAGTACCCAGAAGCTGTACGGCACGTGGGGCGACCCGGCGCCGCTCCAGGAACTGGTCATCGCGATGGCCAGGGCAGACGACTCCTGCGGGCTGTCCATCCAGCAGGCGGCCGGGCACCGGATCGTCCGGGTCGTCTCGCACGGCATGCGGGCACCGGAGTTCCCCTTCTCCCGGCACTACGTCGAGCCCGAGCCCGCCCCCGTGGCGGAGGAGGCGGCGGTCCCGGCCCCCGCGGCGCGGAAGAAGCCCCGGCGGTCCCGGTCGGCGCGGCTCGCCATCGACGTACTGCCTCCGTTCGTCACCCGCTCCGTCCAGCGCAGCCGGGCACGCAAGCGCGCCCGGAGCTGAGCCGCCGCTGAGCCGCCGCTGAACGGGCCGCCTGACCGGCCGCTGGACCGGCCGTTACAGTCGGGCCGGGGGTCCTGACGCGGAAGGCACAGCAGATGGCGGAAGACACAGCACCCCGGGTGACGTTCGGGGCCTGGCCGACACCGTTGGAGCCCGCGCCACGGCTGGCGCGGGCACTCGGCCTCGGGGCCGGCGACCTGTGGCTCAAGCGGGACGATCTGACGGGTCTCGGCGGCGGCGGCAACAAGGTCCGCAAGCTGGAGTTCCTCTGCGGCGCCGCCGTCGCGGCCGGGGCGAGGACCCTGGTGACGAGCGGGGCGCCGCAGAGCAACCACGCCCGGCTGACGGCCGCCGCGGGGGCGCGGCTCGGCCTTGACGTGGTGCTGGTGCTCGCGGGCCCGGCGGCCGGCCAGGATCTCGGCGCGGGCAATGTCGCGCTCGACGGTCTGCTGGGCGCGGAGATCGTCTGGGCGGGCGAAGCGGACGCCGCCGACGTGGTCCAGCAGGTCGTGGAGCGGCTGCGCGGCGAAGGCGCCGAGCCCGCGCTGATCCCGTTCGGCGGCTCCAGCGCCACCGGCGCCCGCGGCTACGCCGAGTGCGGCCGTGAACTCCTGTCCCAGGCCCCGGACCTGGCCCAGGTGGTCACGGCGCTCGGCTCCGGCGGCACGATGGCGGGCCTCGTCCGCACCCTGGGCCCCGAGCGCGTGCTCGGCGTCCACTGCGGCGCGGTTCCGGACCCGGGCGCGGCGGTGGCGGCCCTGGTGCCGTGCCCGGCCGAGGCGCTACGGCTACGGCTGGACCAGGTGGGCGCGGGGTACGCCACGCTCACCGAACCGGTGAAGGCGGCCATCAGAACGGCCGCCCGCACGGAGGGCGTCGTCCTGGACCCGATCTACACCGGCCGCGCGATGGCGGGCCTGATCGCGGCGGTGACCGAGGGAGACGTACGCGCGGGCGACCGCACGGTGTTCCTCCACAGCGGCGGCCTCCCGGGCCTCTTCGGCAACGAACCGGCCATGCGCTGGGCGGGCGCGGGCGCGCCCTAGGGGCAGCCCGTCCGGAGGAGACCGGACCGGGGTCGGGGTCGGGGCCGGGCGCCGCGGACGCATCAGACCGTGCCCGCCTTTCGCGGTCCCGCGCGGGCGCGGCCCGGCCG
>NZ_JTIY01000001.1:1335712-1341620 GCF_000818175.1 Streptomyces sp. AcH 505 | reverse complement strand
TCGCCGCGGTGGATGCGGGTCGACAGGCCCAGCATCTCGGCCGCCACCGGGCGGCGTTCGCCCTCGTACGTGTCCAGCAGCGCGTCGGGCGCACCGTGCCGCAGCACCTGGCCCAGCTTCCAGCCCAGGTTGTACGCGTCCTGGATGCTCGTGTTCAGCCCCTGTCCGCCGGCGGGGGAGTGGACGTGCGCCGCGTCCCCCGCCAGGAAGACCCGGCCATCCGTGAAGCGGTCGGCCAGGGCCGCGCGCGGGCGGAAGTCCGACGACCAGCGGACCTCGGTGACGTCGTCCGCCGTGAGATGGGTGCGGGAGGCGATCAGTTCCCGTACCCCGGCGGGTGAGATGTCCGGCGTCGAGCCGTCCTCGAACCGGCCCGCCAGCTGGAAGTCGGCCGTGCCCGGCAGCGGGCAGAGCGACAGGAACGAGCCGTCCTCGCCCGGGAACACATGCCAGTTCAGCCGGTCGAGGGCGGGGATACGGACATCCGCGACGATCATCGCGGCCGGGTCGACGGTCTCACCCGTCATGCCGATGCCGAGCAGCGCGCGCACCGTGCTGCGGCCCCCGTCGGCGGCGACGGCGTACCGCGCCCGTACGGTCCTGCCGTCCGACAGCTCGGCCGTGACGCCCCCGCCGTCCTGCGCGAGTCCGCGCAGCGCTGCGCCGAACTCGACGCTCCCGCCCAGCTCCAGCAGGCGCGCGTACAGGATCTCCTGGGTGCGCCACTGCGGGACGAGCCACGGCCCGGTGTACGGCTCTGCGGGCGACGGCGCGGCGTCCTCGAACATCCGGTGCTCGCCCTGTCGCTCGCCGTTCTTCCAGACCATGCCCACCGGGGCCGGGCCGCCGGACGCGAGCATCGACGCGACGACGCCCAGATCGTCCAGCACCTCCAGCGTGCGCGGCTGGATGCCCTTGCCGCGCGAGCCGGGGAAGAGCCCCGCCGCCTCTTCGACCACGCGGACCGACACCTCGCGGCGCCGCAGGTCACAGGCGAGGGCCAGCCCGGTGGGGCCCGCTCCCACGATCAGGACCTCGGACACCGCTTCCTTAACGTTGTTAAGTTCCATGGTTCAGAACGATGCGCTTAACGCTGTTAAATTGTCAAGGTGGCTACGACACGACTCGACCGCGCACTGGTCGCCCGCACCGCCCTGCGCCTGCTCGACAAGGGCGGTCTCGAAGGGCTGACCCTGCGCGCCATCGCCAAGGAACTGGACGTCAAGGCACCCGCCCTCTACTGGCACTTCAAGGACAAACAGGCGCTGCTCGACGAGATGGCCACCGAGATGATGCGGCGGATGACGGCCGACCTGCCCGCTGAGCCGTCGGGCGACTGGCAGGAGTCGCTGACGGTGATGATGCGCGGGCTGCGTACGCATCTGCTGCGCTACCGCGACGGCGCCAAGGTCTACAGCGGCACCCGCTTCACGGACACCGGGTACGCCGCCTCGATGGACACCAGCCTGCGGATCTTCACCGACGCCGGCTTCACCCCGGCGGGCGCCGCCCGCGCCTGGATCACCGCGTACAGCTACACCATCGGCTTCGTCATCGAGGAACAGGCGATGGGGCCACGCGTCGAGGAGGGCGAGGGGGAGCAGGGCGGGGGAGGTGAGGGGTACGACCTCGACGCCCGCGCCGAGCGGCTGGCGGACTTCCCGCTGGCCGCCGCCGCCGGCTACGAGATCTTCCAGCAGCAGGACGCCGGCTTCGACGCGGGACTCCGGGCCGTCACTGCCGGCATCGCGCAGACCCTGCTGCCGCGCCGGGGCGAGTGAGCCCGGCGAGGGCCGGAACCCGACGTTTCCCCTTCCGACGGGCCGAGTTCATCTCCGGGTCGCACACGCTGCCTAGCCTGTCCCGACCCGCCCATCCGTCAGAGGGGCAGAGGACGCTGGGAGCAGCATGACAATGGCCGCCCGTAACCGATGGCCGAGGCAGGGCAAGGGGGTGAGCCGCGACACGTCGTCCGCGGGCGCCGAGTCCAGAACCCGGGCCGAGGACCGGATCACCCCGACCGGGCTCGACGAGTGTCTGCGCGCCTGCGCCGTCCACAGCGGCAAGCTGGTGGCGGGGCTCGACCCACGGCGTAACGAACTCGCCGAGAAGCTGCGGGCGTTGCTCGCCAGCCACGCGACGGCGCACGCCGCGCAGGCGGCCAAGGCGCCGGCCCCCGCCGGCGGCGCCGCCGCCGCCCTCCTCAGGCGCGGTACCAAGGCGGGCACCTCCACGGGGACCGCCCTCGACGCCGATCTGCTCGACGCGCTGCTCGCCGTCGGCAACAAGGCCCTGGAGTGCGGTTACGACGACGAGCTGAAGCTCGCCCGGCTCGTCGGCGACACGGTCCTGACCCAGCGCAAGGGCTCCCGGGCCGGCTGGCGGCTGCGCGCCCGGATCCTGGAGGCCACGGGCGACGAGATCGGCGCCATCAAGGCGTACGAGCGCTATCTGGAGCTGACCGAGAACGACGGCTTCGCCGTCGCGCCGAGGAACGCGGGACTGCGCGCCGCCCGGCAGCACCAGGCCGAACTGCTCGCGCTGCTGCAGCGCGAGTGCCCCACGGCCACGCTGTACGCGGACGGCCCGGCGACCGACGTCTGGGCGGAAGGCCTCGCCCGGTACGACAGCGGCGACCGGGACGGCGCCGAACCGAGGCTCGTCGGCGCGCTGCTCGCGATGGCAGCCGACGAGGACAGCCCGGTGCAGGACCTCCAGCAGTGCCTGGGCCAGTACCTCGATCTGCGGATCGGCGAGCGGAGCCCGCACATCGCCGCGCTGCGCGAGCATCTCGCCCTGTACGCGGAACAGCGCAGGAACCGGATGCGCGGCCCGGTCGACGACCCCACGTACGCGGGGGTCAACTGGCTGACGCTCGGCGAGTTCCGTAACCAGATCGCCGGCAAGTCCATCTGTCTGATCGCCAACTCGCAGCGCGTGGGCCACAGTTCGCTCGGCCCGGAGATCGATGCCTACGACCTGGTGGTGCGCTTCAACTCGTACCGGATCGACGCGCCCGCCACCGGCAGCCGCACCGACATCCACGTCTCGATCCACAAGCACAGCTTCAACTGGGAGAAGCGCGTCACGACCCGGCTCATCTTCGGCGGCCTGCCGAACGACTGGCGCTACTCGATGCGCACGCGGCTGGTGCCCGGCGCGCAGAGTTACGTGGGCGACGACTCGCTGCGCTGGCCCGTACGCAACATCGGCGGCATCGGCACCGACGCCTGGCCGTCGATCCCGACCAGCGGCTTCAACATGCTCTGGCTGCTGGACTTCCTCGACGTCAGTCCGAAGCTGGATCTGATCGGCTTCGACTTCTACGAGAGCGGCGCCTACCGGATCAGCGAGGCGATGCGGATGCCCATCACCTCCGTCCACGAGTACACCAGCGAGAAGGCATGGGTCATGGAACGGGCCCAGAGCGTGACCGACGCGAGGATTTCCCTGAGATGACCGCCAGCTCCCCGACCACCGCCCCGAACACCGCGTCCGCGAGCGCCGCCTCACTGACCGGGAAGCGCCGCATCGCCTTCGCCAGCTTCGTCGACGAGAACTACCTGCCGGGCTTCCTCGCCCTGCTGCGCAGCCTCGCGCTCTCCAACCCCGGCGTCTGCGAGGACTTCATCGTCCTCCACGACGACCTGCGGCCTTCGTCCATCGCGAAGATCCGCGCCTTGCACCCGCGCATCGAACTGCGCAGGGTCGACGCGGCGCGCTACGACACGTACGCCAAGGGCGACCAGGACAACTACCTGGTGCGCAAGGCGTACTTCATCCTCGACGTGTTCCGAATACGGGACTACGACACCGTGATCACGCTGGACACCGACATGGTGGTGCTGGGCGATCTGCGGCCGCTGCTGAAGCTGCGCGAAGGACTCGCCGCCGTACCGCAGTTCTTCTACGGCCAGCACAAGCTCAACAGCGGGCTGCTGGTCATCCAGCGCGAGTACCTGAGCGACGAGTTCTGCGCGCGGATCGACACCACGGGCCGCAGCGGCGACTACGAACTCGACAAGCACGACCAGGGCATCCTCAACGCCGTGCTCGACGGTGACTTCGTCCAGCTCGACAACCGCTACAACTTCGTCAAGCGGCGGCTGTCCGGCGACAAGCCGGTGCCCGACGACACCGTGATCCTGCACTTCACCGGCCGGCACAAGCCCTGGCAGGGCGGCGAGGCCGGCTACGGCCAGGCGCAGGACCGGTGGGCCGAGTTCGACCTGTCCGACGCCGAGTTCCACGCCGCGTTCATGACGCGCTCCAAGGACCCGCACCACGACCTGATGGTGCACTTCGGCGCCCCGCACGTCGCCCGCACCGGCGATGTGGAGAGCGCCCGCAGGCTGGCGCTCGCCCAGCTCAACGGCGGCGAGTACCAGCAGGCGGTCGACGTCCTCAGCTCCGTCTCCGTCCCGGTCGACGAGGCCTGGCCGCACGAGGTGTTCGGGCACGCGCTGATGAGCGTGTCCCGCTACGAGGAGGCCGAGGCCCAGCTGCTGCTGGCGACCGCCGCCCCCAACCGGGCGCCCACGGCCTTCGCCAGGCTCGCCCAGATCGCCTGGATCCACGGCGACGACACCACGGCGCACCAGTACGCCGTCGACGGCCTGTCCGTCGACCCGACCCACCGGGCCAGCCGGCTGATGCGGCTGCGCACCGAGGCGCCCGCCGGACCCCCCGAGGGCCCGGCAGCCGAGCAACTGGCCCATGTCGCCTTCTACATGCCCCAGCAGGGCAACGCGGGCGACAAGCTGCTGCCCGAGTCGGTGCGGCTCACCTTCGACCCCGAGACGGGCCCGAGCCGCTGGCACTCGGTCCACGCGCACCGGCTGTTCGACGAGGCCGCGCTGGAGCGGGTCAACGCACGCCGCGGCCTGGTCATCGGCGGCGGCGGGCTGTTCATCCCGGACACCGCGCCCAACGGCAACAGCGCCTGGCAGTGGAACGTCCCCGACGAGACGCTGAACCGCATAGACGTGCCGATCATGGTGTACGCGGTGGGCTTCAACGCCTTCGACGGGCAGTCCTACCGGGCCGGGCGGTTCAACTCCAGCCTGCGCCAACTGGTGGAGCGCTCCTCGTTCTTCGGGCTGCGCAACCACGGCTCGATCGAGAAGGTGCGCGCGCTGCTCCCCGCCGAGCTGCACGACAAGGTGCGCTTCCAGCCCTGCCCGACCACGGTCACCCGGCAGCTGGTCGACGGCTGGACCGACCCGGCGCAGCGCGAGAACACCATCCTGATCAACGCCGCCTACGACCGGGCGGGGCTGCGCTTCGGCCACGACTACGCGCACTTCCTCGCCGAGATGGCCAAGGCCGTCAAGGCGCTGGGCGCGCACGCCGAGGTCAAGTGCGTGGCGCACTCCCTCGACGACGAGCGCATCGCCTTCGACCTGCGGCGCGAGCACGGCATCTCGCTGCCGGTCATCCCGATGTACGACTTCGAGAACGACGAGATCCGGGACACCTACGCCCGCACCAAACTGGTGATCGGGATGCGCGGTCACGCCGGGATGATCCCGTTCGGCTGCGGCACCCCCATCATCAGCCTGATCTCGCACCCGAAGATGGCGTACTTCCTCGCGGACATCGGCCGCCCCGAGTGGGGTGTCTCCGTCCACGAGAAGGACCTCGGGGCCGTACTCACCGAGCGTGCGGTGGGGCTGCTGAAGGACCATGCAGCGACCGTCGCCGACGTGCACGGCAGGCAGCAGGAGCTGTGGAAGGTCACCCAGGCGAACGCCGCCGACCTGCGCGCCATCCTGGGCGTCCGGGTCCCGGCCGGCCGCTGACAGCCGGCCGTCGGTACACGACGAGGGGCGGGGCGCCGAGCGCCCCGCCCCTTGTCCGTACGTCTCTCAGCGCGCGCCCAGCACCTTGCGGCGCAGCCGGCGCGCCC
>NZ_JTIY01000001.1:1324208-1335418 GCF_000818175.1 Streptomyces sp. AcH 505 | reverse complement strand
GGCAGCCCGCCGGGCAGCCCGAGCGCGGTCAGCCGGCGGCGCTTGAAGTAACTCAGCGTCCGCTCGTCGTGGTGCGCGGCGAGATGGCGCTCGGCGGCGGGCCGCAGCGTCGGGACGATCTCCGGCTGCATCGCGAACCCGACGGCCGTGACCAGTCCGGACAGCTCCGGCTCCGGCCGGAACGAACCGTCGTCGTCCAGCGGCGCCAGCAGCGCGTCGACGATCGTCACCGGCACCCGGTTGCTGTTCTGGAACGGGGTCAGCCGCTCCTTCAGGATCTCGGTGCCGACCCGGGCGACCGGGATGCCGTAGAAGGCGGAAGCCGTGAACAGCGCCGTGGAGAAGCAGCCCACCACCAGGGCCGGCTTCAGCCGCTGGTACAGCACCTCCGCCAGCACGGGCGTCGCGATGACGGTCAGCTCGACCCCGGCCTTCTTCGCCTCGTCGGCCAGCCGCACCGACCAGCCGGCCGGCGCCGCCGGATGCGGCTTGAACACCACCTGGGTGTGGCCGCGCGCCGCACAGCCCCGCACCATCTTCACGTGCAGTTCCTCCTCCTCCTCGGGCTTGAGGATGCCCAGTTCGGAGAGGTACTGGCCGAGGACGAGCGCGGGCGGCTCGGGCAGCGTCGCGATGTCCCGCGCCGTCTCGGCGAGCGAGTCCAGCACCCGCAGGAACACCTCGCTCGGCACGATCGTCGGCTCGACGCCGAACTCGGTGAGCAGCAGCGGCCGCAGCCCCGGTACGAGATCGAGGTGGAGCAGCTCGCGCACCCGGCCGCCGATCAGCGTGTCGATCCGGGAGCGGGTCGGGCCGTAACTCATCAGCCCGTCCGCGTACACCCGGATCGGCGCGCCGGTGAAGATCTCCGTGATCGCGAGCGCCGGGGTGACCTGGATCGACTCGACGACCAACTCGACCTTGCTGTCGCCCAGTTCCCAGGCGAGCCGCAGATGACGCTCCCAGATCGGCACGTCGTCGGGGCGCGGCGCCCAGCTGCTCGGATGGAACGGCGCGATGGTCTCGTTCCACGACAGCAGGCCGTCGAACCGGTCGCGCAGCTCCTCGAAGCCGGGCATCTGATCGACGGACGGCGACAGTTCGGGGGACGTGGCGTTGTTGCAGACGACCAGCAGCCGCCGGTCCGGCGTGCCGAGCAGCCCGGCGTCGATCGCCGCTGCCAGCGTGGCGGCTCCGTACAGCGTGGAGGCGCAGAGGATCTGGGTGCGGGGGGTGGCGGGGGTTCCCATCAGGCAGCCGCCGTTCCGGCGCCGGAGTTGCCGTTGCCCGGCAGGGTCCGCCTGCGCAGTCGCTGCAGCCGGCCCGAGCGCTCCAAGTCCATCGAGTTCAGTGCTTCCTTGAGAAGGTCCTGGGGCAGCCGGCGCAGCGCGGCCGCGCTCATGGTGCGCAGCTTGCGGGCCACGGCGGGCTCGTACCGCACGCTGGAGCCCAGGTGGTGGGCGATGATCGCGCAGTAGGTACGGATGGCCTTCGCCAGGAACCTGGCCGCTTCCTCGTCCTTCGAGGTGTCGGCCACGACCTGGTCGAACGCCTTGATGAAGTCGAGCTGCCGGACGTCCCCGATCTGGGTGAGCGACGAGGCGACGCCCCGCCGGTAGAAGAGCCCGAGGAGCCCCACGGCGGCGAACGACTCGGCCTCGCGGTGCAGCCGCCAGATCCACGGCCGGTCCTCGGCCGTGCGCAGCCCGTCGGTGAAGTGCACCAGGCCCCGCTCCACGATCCGGCGGTGGTAGATGCCCGCCCACGCGTACGCGTAGTCGACGGACGTCGTCCGGTTGGCCGGCAGGATCGCGTCCCTCGGCCGCAGCACCTCGCCGCGCCTGCCCACCGGCACCCGGTGGACCGTGCGCGTGCGCCCGGTGAACTGCACGTGGTCCGTACGGACGAAGTCACAGCCGAGATCGTCTATGGCGGTCAACAGCTGTTCGAAATAACCGGGGGCCACCCAGTCGTCGCCGTCGAGGAAGGTCACATAATCACCGCGAGCCGCGTCGAGACCTGTATTGCGGGCGGTCGCGAGTCCGCCGTTCTTCTCGTGTCTGAGCAGGACGGCACCGGGCAGCTCACGCTCGGCCCGTTCGAGAATCTCCGGGGTCCCGTCGGTCGACCGGTCGTCGACCAACAGGAATTCGAAATCGCCGCGCGCATTGGCGCGCAGGCTTCTGAGGGTTTCGGGCGCGTATGTCTGCACGTTGTAGAACGGCACGACGACGGAGAGCTTGACCACCCGGGTGAGGCTAGGGCGCCCCGCGCCTTCGGGTCTGACATCGGCACAGACTCAAGGTGAACGAAGTGTGGCCGAACCATGAATCCCGCAGCGGAAGACCCTCCCGCCCCATCCGTAGACCTGCTGTTAACCCTTTATTGCCGTTGAGTTGGGCCGCCCAGCGAATTGGCTTTCTAACGTCCACGATGTGCCATCACGTACCAGTCACGCCGTCCGGGTCGCAGTGCTCGCCGACTCCGACACCCGGTGGAAATGGGGCGCGCTCACCGCGCGCCGCATAGCCGCCGAGGAGAGCGACATCGAGCTCAGCGGATTCCTGCTGCGCGGACGAGCGACCCCCACCGCACGGCAGCTCGCCGAGGTCGGTGCGGACGCCGACGCGCTGCGCGAGGTGACCGGTACCGAGTTCCTGAGAGCGATACGGGACGAGAGCGACGCGTACGACGTGATCGTGCTGGCCCTCGTCGGCGGCGCCGTCCAGGCGATGCTGCACGGCATCGCCGCCCTGCGGCTGGCCGACCGGCCCGTGCTCGTCACCGGCTACGTCGGGGTCGTCTACGAGAAGCTCGCCGACGGCCTGCTGCTGCGGCACGGCGCCGATGTCGTCCTCGCCAACTCCCGCCACGACGGCCGGCGCTTCCGCGACGTCTACGAGGGCGTCGGCGCCGACGCGTCCAGCGTCACCGAGGCCGCGCTGCCCTTCCTCGGCGGCGAGCGGTACGTCCCCGAAGAGGGCCGCGACACCGTGGTGTTCGCCGCGCAGCCCTCGGTGCCCGAGACCCGCGCCGACCGCGCCTACCTGCTCCAGCGGCTGGTCGACCACGCGAAGCTGCATCCGGAACGCGAGGTGCTGCTGAAGCTGCGCAGCAAGGTCGGCGAGCAGACCACGCACGTCGAGGAGTACCCGTACCAGGTCCTCGCCGAGAAGGTCGTCGGCGGTCTGCCGGCCAACTTCCGCCTGGTGTACGGGAACATGGGCGAGGTCCTGGACCGTACGGACCTGCTGGTCACCGTCTCGTCGACGGCGGCCCTGGAAGCCCTGCACCGGCGCATCCCGACCGCGATCCTCACCGACCTCGGCGTACGGGAACCGCTCGGCAACCACCACTTCATCGGCTCGGGCTGTCTGGCCTCCTGGGAGCAGCTGGACAGCGGCCACCGGCCCCGCCACGACGCCGTGTGGGCGGACCGGCAGGGTGTCGCGGCCGACGGCTCGTACGGCACAGCCTTCGACGAGGCCCGCGCCCGCGTCGGCAAGCTCCTGACCGGGCCCGCCCTGCCGCCCGTCGCGCCGTACTACACCGTCACCACAGCGCCCCGCTATCTGCCCGCGCTGCTCGCCCGCTACCACCTGAACCCCGACGGCACCCCGAAGACGTCGGCCCCGGCCGGCGCCGGCGCCACCACCGGGGTGCGGCGCGCGGTGCGCAACGCCGTACGCGGCGCCGCCCGCGGCGCCTACCGCCACGGAGTGCAGCGCGTCGCACCCGTCATCCGCCGGATGGGCGAGCTGTGAGGCGCCGGGCCGCAGGGCCGGGCCCCGCCGACGCCCCGCCGACCACCAAGGAGAACCGATGACCGTCCTGGCTGTGATCCCCGCACGCGGCGGGTCCAAGGGCGTCCCCGCCAAGAACCTCGCCCAGGTGGGCGGCGTACCGCTGGTGGTGCGCGCGGTGCGCGCCTGCCTCAAGGCCCGCCTGGTCACCGACGTCGTCGTCTCGACGGACGACGAGGCGATCGCCGACGCGGCGCGCGCCGCGGGCGCCGAGATCGTGCTGCGCCCCGCCGCCATCGCCGGTGACCTGGCGACCAGCGAGGCCGCCGTGCTGCACGCCATGGACGCGTACGAGGCGATGCGCGGCGCCGTCACCGACGTGGTGCTGCTCGTGCAGTGCACGAGCCCCTTCATCACGCCCGGCGACCTGGACGGGGTCGCCGCGGCGCTCATCGAGGACGGCGCGGACACGGCGCTGACCGTCGCCCCGACCCACGGCTTCATCTGGCGCCAGGGCGGCGCGCACCTGAGCGAACTCGACGGCTACGGCGTCAACCACGACAAGTCGAACCGGCCGCGCCGCCAGGACCGCCCGCAGGAGTTCCTGGAGACCGGCGCCGCGTACGCGATGCGCGCCGGGGGCTTCCGCGAGGCCAGGCACCGCTTCTTCGGCCGTACCGCGCTCGTACCGACCGACCCCGCGCGGGTCCTGGAGATCGACGACCCGCACGACCTGGCCCGCGCCCGCGCGCTGGCGCCGCTGCTCGACCCGGCGCTGCTGCCCACGCACGGCGACATCGACGCGGTCGTACTCGACTTCGACGGGACCCAGACCGACGACAAGGTCTACGTCGACTCCGACGGCCGCGAAATGGTCGCCGTGCACCGCGGCGACGGACTCGGCATCGCCGCGCTGCGCCGCTCCGGACTCGACCTGCTCATCCTCTCCACCGAGCGGAACCCGGTCGTCGCCGCCCGCGCCGACAAGCTGAAGGTGCCGGTGCTGCACGGCATCGACCGCAAGGACATCGCACTGAAGCAGTGGTGCGACGAACGCGGCATCACCCCCGAACGGGTCCTCTACGTCGGCAACGACGTCAACGACCTCCCCTGCTTCGGGCTCGTCGGCTGGCCGGTGGCCGTCGCGAGCGCGCACGACGCGGTACGCGCAGCGGCCCGCGCCGTCACCACAACCCCCGGCGGCGAGGGGGCGATCCGTGAGATCGCCGCCTGGCTCCTGGGTGAAGGGCTGCACGCCCCGCACCGCGCGGCCTCGGCCGCCGCTCCCCACACCCCCCACAACACCCCCGACAAGTAAGGACAGTTCCATGAGCACCGAGTCCAACTCCAGCCGCCTGCGCACCCTCGGCACGCGTACGGCAGGCCCCGGTCGTCCCGTCTATGTCACGGGTGAGATCGGCATCAACCACAACGGTGACCTGGACAACGCCCTCGCCCTGATCGACGTGGCCGCCGAAGCCGGCTGCGACGCGGTCAAGTTCCAGAAGCGCACCCCGGAGATCTGCACCCCGCGCGACCAGTGGGACATCGAGCGTGACACCCCCTGGGGCCGGATGACGTACATCGACTACCGCCACCGCGTCGAGTTCGGCGAGGACGAGTACCGCTCCATCGACGAGCACTGCAAGAAGCGCGGCATCGACTGGTTCGCCTCCCCGTGGGACACCGAGGCCGTCGCGTTCCTGGAGAAGTTCGACGTCCCCGCGCACAAGGTGGCCTCCGCCTCCCTCACCGACGACGAGCTGCTGCGCGCCCTGCGCGCCACGGGCCGTACGGTCATCCTCTCCAGCGGCATGTCGACGCCGAAGCAGATCCGGCACGCGGTCGAGGTGCTCGGCAGCGAGAACATCCTGCTCTGCCACGCCACTTCGACGTACCCGGCCAAGGCCGAGGAGCTGAACCTGCGCGTCATCAACACCCTGCAGGCCGAGTTCCCGAACGTGCCGATCGGCTACAGCGGCCACGAGACGGGCCTGCAGACCACGCTGGCCGCCGTCGCGCTGGGCGCCGCCTTCGTCGAGCGTCACATCACCCTCGACCGCGCCATGTGGGGCTCGGACCAGGCCGCCTCCGTCGAGCCGCAGGGCCTGCAGCGCCTCGTGCGCGACATCCGCACCATCGAGGCCTCCCTCGGTGACGGCGTCAAGAAGGTCTACGAGTCGGAGCTGGGCCCGATGAAGAAGCTCCGCCGCGTCGCCGGTGTCGTCGCCGAGACCGAGGCCACCGCGCCGGTATCGGTCTGACGCCATGCCGAGCCCGAGCGGGGACCGTCCCCAGCACCCACGTGACAACCAGAGCTCCCGCGCGATCGCCTTCGTCGAAAGCCCGGTCCAGCTGTTGAACGTGCTGGAGTGGGCCGGCGCGAGGCACCGCGGTGAGCAGTTGACCGTCGTCGTCCTCTCGCCCACCGACCCCATGTCGCGTGGCCAGCTCCGCCGGATGGCGGAGCTGGGCCGCGACGAAGGCTTCACCGTGCGCTGGCAGGAAGCGCGCGGTGGTGCGGGGGCGCCCCTGCGGACCGTACGGGAACTGGCACCCCTGCTGCGCAAGGCGGACCGGGTCGTGATCGGCGACCCGTTCTCCCGCTACGTGCAGCTGCTGCTGACGCTCGTCAGCGGCAAGCAGCTGACCGTCGTGGACGACGGCACGGCGACGATCGAGTTCATCGGGCAGGTCGCCCGCGGCGAACGCCTGGTGCGCTGGCACCGGCGCGGCGGCCACCGCGGGCCGCGTGAGCTGGTCCTCGCCCCGGTCTCGGCCGCGGCCCGCCGTCGGCTCACCCCGTCGGCGGCCCGCTCGGTCGAGGTCTTCACCGCGATGCCCGTCGACAAGGTGCCGCCCGGCATCACGGTGACGGTCAACGACTTCGCCTGGACCCGGGCAACCTTCGGGCCGCCCACGGTGCTCGAAGGCGCCGACATGGTCGGCACCTCGCTGGTCGAGACGGGCGTGGTCGACGCCGGCCAGTACCTCGAAGCGGTCGCGGCGCTGGCCCGCACCCACCACGCGGGCCGCTACTTCGCCCACCGCAGGGAGGGCGTCGACAAGCTGCACCGGCTGCACGCGGAGACCGGCCTGGAGATCGTCCGCCCGGACCTTCCCCTGGAGCTGATCGCCCGGCGCGGCCCCATCGGCAGCACGGTCCTCAGCTTCCCCTCCACGGTGGTCCACACCCTCCCGCTGGCCCTCGCCGGCACGGGGGTCAGGGTCGCTGTCTGTGACATCGCACCGGAGTGGCTCAACGACACAGCGTCACCCCGCGCCCACGGCTTCCTGACGGATGTCACGGGCACGGCACGCGACGTCCACCGGCTGCCCCGGCTGCCGTCACCGGCGTGATCCGGACAGAAGGGCCGGGTTTCGTCTGTGTGGCTGAAATTTTGGTGATCGATGGTTGGTTGATCCATGGAGAGAACTACTCTTCAACGGGTGAGCCAGTTGATGTCGCTTGAGTCAGAAGCCGAACTGCCCGGACAGACCGTGGTGCCCGGGACCAACCTCGCAGGTGCGCTTCCGGAGGCCCTGCGGGCCGAGCTGATCGCGTTCCGGCGCGACATGCACATGCACCCCGAGCTGGGCAACCAAGAGGTCCGCGCCACCGCCGCGATCAAGGAACGTCTTGAGCGGGCCGGGCTCGCGCCACGCGTGCTCGCCTGCGGCACCGGCGTCGTCTGCGACATCGGCACGGTCACGGCCGACAGACCCGTACTGGCTCTCCGCGCCGACATCGACGCGCTGCCCATCCCGGACACCAAGATCGGCGTCCCGTACCGCTCCACCGTGCCGGACCGGGCGCACGCCTGCGGGCACGACGTACACACCACCGCCGTCCTCGGCGCGGGACTCGTCCTGGCCGAGCTGGAACGCAAGGGCGAGCTGCCCAGGCCGGTGCGGCTGATCTTCCAACCCGCCGAAGAGGTGCTGCCGGGCGGCGCGGCCGAAGCGATCGAGTCGCGGGCGCTGGAAGGCGTCGGCCGGATCATCGCCGTGCACTGCGACCCCAAGGTCGACGCCGGCAAGGTCGGGCTGCGTCCTGGCCCCATCACCTCCGCGTGCGACCGGCTGGAAATCACCCTCGACGGCCCCGGCGGGCACACCGCGCGGCCGCATCTGACCACCGACCTGATCACCGCCGTCGCCAAGGTCGCCACCGAGGTGCCCGCGCTGCTGGGCCGCCGCGTCGACGCCCGCTCCGGGCTGGCCGTCACGTGGGGCCGTATCGAGTCGGGCCACACCTGCAACGTCATCCCGCAGCACGCCGAGCTCTCCGGCACCGTCCGCTGCCTCGACCTGGCGGCCTGGCACGAGGCACCCGACCTGGTGCACGCGGCGATCGACGAGATCGCGGCGCTGCACGGCGCGAAGACGCAGATCAACTACGTGCGCGGGGTGCCGCCCGTCGTCAACGACCCCGGCGTCACGGAGCTGCTGCGCGCGGCCCAGACCCGGCGCCGTGGCGCGTCCAGCGTCGAGGACACCGAGCAGAGCCTCGGCGGCGAGGACTTCTCCTGGTACCTGGAGCACGTGCCGGGATCGATGGCGCGCCTCGGCGTGCGGCCGCCCGGCAAGGGCGCCGGGTACGACCTGCATCGCGGCGATTTCGACGTGGACGAGCACGCGATCCAGGTCGGTGTGGAGCTTTTCACCGCCGCTGCGTTGATCGACGGCAACCATTTGTAATCGGCCAGGACACCCGACGTTCGCGACGATCCGATAACGGACTCGGTACAGGTCCTTATCTGACATCTACGCGCGTTACGATCGCCGCGAAACCAGCGCCGGAAGAGGCGCTTCGGTCAGGTTGAAGGGACCCCTCTTGCGCCGGGTAACCAAGTTCGCTTCGGCGGGGATCGCCTCCGCCGCGCTCTGTCTGTCCGTCACCGCGTGTGGCAGCACATCGGCCGACAAGGCCAAGGCCGACGAGCCGTCCAGTTCCACCTCCGCCAAGGGCGGCATCAAGGTCGGTATGGCCTACGACGTCGGCGGCCGCGGAGACCACTCCTTCAACGACTCCGCCGCTCGCGGCCTGGACAAGGCGAAGACGGACTTCGGCGGCGACATCAAGGAACTGACCGCGAAGACCACCGACACCGAGGCCGACCGGGTCGACCGCCTCTCGCAGCTCGCCGAGGCCGGTTACAACCCCGTCGTCGGCATCGGCTTCGCCTACGCCAACTCGATGACGAAGGTGGCGGCCAAGTACCCGAACGTCACCTTCGGCATCGTCGACTCGGTCGTCGAGCAGAAGAACGTCGACTCGATCGTCTTCACCGAGGAGCAGGGCTCCTACCTCGGCGGTGTCGCCGCCGCGCTGAAGACGAAGAAGGACCACGTCGGCTTCATCGGCGGTGTCGACGTCCCGCTGATCAAGAAGTTCGAGGCGGGTTACGTCCAGGGTGTCCACGACACCAACCCGAAGATCAAGGTCGACGTCCAGTACCTGTCGCACGGCTCCGACACCTCCGGGTTCGCCAGCCCCGACAAGGGCAAGGCCGCCGCCCAGGGCATGCTCGACAAGGGCGCCGACGTGATCTACGCGGCGGCCGGCTCGTCCGGTTCCGGCTCCATCGAGGCCGTCAACGGCGTCAAGGGAGCCTGGGCGATAGGCGTCGACTCCGACCAGTACAACCAGGCGCAGCTCGCCAAGTACAAGAGCTCGATCCTGACCTCCGTCGTCAAGAACGTCGACGTCGGTGTGTACGACCTGATCAAGTCCGTCAAGGACGGCAAGCCGATGGTCGGCACGAACACGTACTCGCTCGCCAAGGGCGGTGTCTCGCTGACCACCAGCGGTAACTTCATCACGGACATCCAGCCCAAGATCGACGAGGCCAAGAAGAAGATCGTCGACGGCACGGTCAAGGTCAAGACCACCCCGTGATCTGACAGGGCGCGGGGTTTCAGGCCCCGCGCCCGACGTGGACATGGGCCCGGTGGAAGGTGCGGACCTCCCCTCCCGCCGGGCCCTATCCCTTGGTCGTAACGATGTGTCAACTCTACGCGCGTAGGCGGGAGTTGACGCGCTAGCGTCACCCAACGCCCCCCGCCCCAACGCTCCTTCCTCCGAGGAGAGTGCGCCATCAACGCGTCCAGCCCGCCCGCCGTCGAACTGCGCGGCATCACCAAACGCTTCCCCGGTGTCGTCGCCAACAGCGACATCGACATCACCGTCCGCCGAGGCACCGTCCACGCGCTCTGCGGTGAGAACGGGGCCGGCAAGTCGACCCTGATGAAGATCCTCTACGGCATGCAGAAGCCGGACGAGGGCACCATCACCGTCGACGGCAGTCAGGTCACCTTCGGCAGCCCCGCCGACGCCATCGCGCGCGGCATCGGCATGGTGCACCAGCACTTCATGCTCGCCGACAACCTGACCGTCCTGGAGAACGTCGCTCTCGGCAGCGAGAAGCTCCACGGCATCGGCTCCGCCGCCCGCGCCAAGATCCAGGAGATCTCGGACGCGTACGGTCTGGGCGTACGCCCCGACGTCCTCGTCGAGGAGCTGGGCGTCGCCGACCGGCAGCGCGTCGAGATCCTCAAGGTGCTCTACCGGGGCGCCCACACGCTGATCCTCGACGAGCCGACCGCGGTCCTCGTGCCGCAGGAGGTCGAAGCGCTCTTCGACAACCTGCGCGGACTGAAGTCCGAAGGCCTCACCGTCATCTTCATCTCCCACAAGCTGGGCGAGGTGCTGTCGGTCGCCGACGAGATCACCGTCATCCGCCGCGGCACCACCGTCGGCACCGCCGACCCGCGCTCCACCACCTCCAAGCAGCTCGCCGAGCTGATGGTCGGCAGCGAGCTGCCCTCCCCGGAGACGCGCGAGTCGACCGTCACCGACACCCCCATGCTGCGGATCCAGGACCTGACGCTCACCGCCACCGACACCGACGGTGTCGTACGGGACGTGCTCGCGGGGATCAGCTTCACCATCCACCAGGGTGAAGTCCTCGGCGTCGCCGGCGTCGAGGGCAACGGGCAGGCCGAACTGGTCGAGGCGATCATGGGCCTGCGCGACCCGGACGGCGGGGTCATCACCCTCGGTACCGCCGACATATCCCACGCGCCGACCCGCAAGCGCCGCGAGGCCGGCATCGGCTACATCCCCGAGGACCGCCACCGGCACGGGCTGCTGCTTGAAGCGCCGCTGTGGGAGAACCGCATCCTCGGCCATGTCACCGAGGCGCCCAGCTCCCGGCACGGACTGCTCGACGGCAAGGCCGCGCGCGCCGACACCGAGCGGATCGTGCGCGAGTACGACGTACGCACCCCCGGTATCGAGGTCACGGCGGGCTCGCTGTCCGGCGGCAACCAGCAGAAGCTGATCGTCGGCCGCGAGATGAGCCACACCCCCAAGCTGCTGATCGCCGCCCACCCCACGCGCGGCGTGGACGTCGGCGCGCAGGCGCAGATCTGGGACCAGATACGCGCGGCCCGCCGCGAGGG
>NZ_JTIY01000001.1:1307597-1324183 GCF_000818175.1 Streptomyces sp. AcH 505 | reverse complement strand
CCAAGCTGCTGATCGCCGCCCACCCCACGCGCGGCGTGGACGTCGGCGCGCAGGCGCAGATCTGGGACCAGATACGCGCGGCCCGCCGCGAGGGCCTGGCCGTCCTGCTGATCTCCGCCGACCTGGACGAGCTGATCGGCCTGTCCGACACCCTGCGGGTCATGTACCGCGGCCGCCTGGTCGCCGACGCCGATCCCGCCACGATCACCCCCGAGGAGCTGGGCTCGGCCATGACGGGCGCCGCGAGCGGCCATCTGGACACGAGCGCCACGAGTGACACCGGGGAGGAGAACCGATGAAGAAGACCCTCACCTCCCGGTTCGACAAGGAGCGGCTGGTCCTCGCGGTCGCCGCCCCCGTACTGGCCCTGGTCGCCGCGCTGATCGTCACCGCGCTGGTCATCCTCGCCACCGGCAAGAACCCCTTCGACGCCTTCAACGACATGCTGTCCTACGGCTCCGCCAGCGACAGCCAGGTCTACATCCTCAACAAGGCGACGACGTACTACCTCGCCGGTGTCGCCGTCGCCATCGGCTTCCGGATGAACCTGTTCAACATCGGGGTCGACGGCCAGTACCGCATCGCTGCCTTCTTCGCCGCCGTCGTCGGCGCGACCCTGCATCTGCCGGGCATCATCGAGATCATCGTCATCATCCTGGTGGCCATGCTCGTCGGCGCCATGTGGTCGGGCATCGCGGGCATCCTCAAGACCTCACGCGGGGTCAGCGAAGTCATCTCGACGATCATGCTGAACTCCATCGCCACCGCGGTCATCGCCTATCTGCTCCAGCCGGAACGGCTCGGCCGGCTCGACCAGGCGGGCACGCTCGTCTCCACCAAGAGCCTGCCGAAGTCGGCGTGGTTCTTCAGCATCAACACCGGCGCCGCCGGTGAGCTGTGGGGCTTCATCGTCATCGCCGCCGTCGCCGGGATCGGCTACTGGTTCGTGCTCAGCCGTACCCGCTTCGGGTTCGACCTGCGCGCCGTCGGCCAGTCGGAGTCGGCAGCCGCGGCCAGCGGTGTCAGTGTCAAGAAGATGATCGTCACCAGCATGCTGCTGTCCGGCGCCATGGCCGGTCTCATCGGCATGCCGACGCTGCTCAACGACAGCCACCAGTTCAGCAACGACTTCCCGCTCGGCATCGGCTTCACCGGCATCGCCATCGCCCTGCTCGGCCGCAACAACCCGGTCGGTATCGCGCTGGCCGCGCTGCTGTGGGGCTATCTGGAGCGCACCACCAACCATCTGGAACTGATCGGCTACGACAAGGAGATCCTCGGCGTGATCCAGGGCGTCATCGTCCTGTGCGTCGTCATCGCCTACGAAGTCGTACGCCGCTACGGCCTCAAGCGCCAGCAGCAGCGGGTCGGCGCCGAACTCGCAGGCCAGGCAGCCACGACCGAGAAGCTGGAGGTGGCGCGATGACCGCCACGATGACCGAGACCCCGCCTCCCGCGGCCCCGAAGGCACCGGGCGCCGGATCGCGGCGCTCCAAGCTGTCCTTCTCGCGGATCCTGCTGATCATCGCGGGCGCGCTGATACTGGTCTCCGCCGTCCGGATCCTCACCGGCTCCGACCAGCTCGACTCCGTCGGCCAGATCAGCGCCGCCCTCGGTCTCGCCGTACCGATCGGCCTCGCCGGCCTCGCCGGGCTCTGGTCCGAACGCGCCGGCGTGGTCAACATCGGCCTCGAAGGCATGATGATCCTCGGCACCTTCGGCGCCGGCTGGATCGGCTGGCAGTCCAGCCCCTGGCTCGGACTGCTCGCCGGCGTCGGCTTCGGCGTGCTCGGGGGTCTGCTGCACGCCGTGGTCACGGTCACCTTCGGTGTCGACCACATCGTCTCCGGTGTGGCGATCAACCTGCTCGCCCTCGGCGTCACCCAGTACCTCGCCAAGATCTTCTTCAACTCCGGCAAGGCGCTGGAGGCGGGCGGCAACCCCAAGCAGTCGCCGCCCGTCGACTCGATCCCGGACGTGACCATCCCCGGGCTCTCCTCGGGGCTGAACTCGCTCGCCAACCACCACTGGTTCCTGATCTCCGACATCGCCGGCATCCTCGGCGGTCTGATCACCAACCTCTCGGTGCTGACGATCTTCGCCGCGCTGCTCTTCGTCGTCACCTGGTGGGTGCTGTGGAAGACCCCGTTCGGGCTGCGGCTGCGCTCCTGCGGTGAGAACCCGATCGCGGCCGAGTCGCTCGGCGTCAACGTGTACTCGTACAAGTACATGGCCGTCGCGATCTCCGGCGGGCTCGCCGGACTCGGCGGGGCGTTCCTCGCGACCGTCCCCTCGCACATCTACCTGGAGAACCAGACCGGCGGCCGCGGCTACATCGGTCTCGCCGCGATGATCTTCGGCAACTGGCGGCCGGGCGGACTCGCCATGGGCGCGGGACTGTTCGGCTTCTCCGACGCGCTCCAGCTGCGCAACGGCGGTGACACCGTGCACGCGCTGCTGCTCCTGCTGGTGGTGCTGCTCGTGCTGCTCGCCGCGTGGAAGGCGTACAAGAAGGTCAAGGTCCAGGCCATCGCGAGCGCGGTCATGGCCGCGGTCATCCTGGTCTGGTACCTGCTGACGGACACCGTGCCCGACGACTTCGTCGGCGCCACCCCGTACGTCGTCACGCTGCTGGTGCTGTCGCTGTCCGCGCAGCGGCTGCGGATGCCGAAGGCGGACGGGATGCGCTACCGAAGGGGGCAGGGCCAGTGACGGCGGGCGCCGTCGACTGGGACGCCCTGCGCGCGGCCGCGCGGGACGCCAAGTCCCGTGCGTACGCGCCGTACTCCAAGTACCCCGTCGGTGCGGCCGCGCTGGTCGACGACGGGCGTACGGTCACCGGCTGCAACGTGGAGAACGCCTCGTACGGCATCAGCCTGTGCGCGGAGTGCGGACTCGTCTCGGCGCTGCTGCTCAGCGGCGGCGGCCGGCTCACCCACTTCACCTGCGTCGACGGGGCCGGCGACGTGCTGGTCCCGTGCGGGCGCTGCCGCCAGCTGCTGTACGAGTTCGGCGGCCCCGCCCTGGTGCTGGAGACCCCGGAGGGGCTGCGCACCCTCGATCAGATGCTGCCGCAGGCGTTCGGCCCGCAGCATCTGAACTGAGACCGGTTCCTCCGTCGCCGCGACCCGGCGGCGGAGGGGCCGCTTTTCCCTGCACGTGTGAATTTCGAAAGGACCGTCATGGACGTCATCTCAGTCATCCGCACCAAGCGGGACCGGGGCGAACTCAGCCCGGAGCAGATCGACTGGGTGATCGACGCCTATACGCGCGGTGAGGTCGCCGACGAACAGATGGCGGCGCTGGCCATGGCGATCCTGCTGAACGGCATGAACCGGGCGGAGATCGCCCGCTGGACGGCGGCGATGATCGCCTCGGGCGAGCGCATGGACTTCTCCGCGCTGTCGCGGCCCACCGCCGACAAGCACTCGACGGGCGGCGTCGGCGACAAGATCACCCTGCCGCTCGCCCCGCTCGTCGCCGCGTGCGGCGCCGCCGTACCGCAGCTCAGCGGACGCGGCCTCGGCCACACCGGCGGCACGCTCGACAAGCTGGAGTCCATCCCCGGCTGGCGCGCCACCCTCAGCAACGCTGAGATGCTGGACGTCCTCGACACCACGGGCGCGGTGATCTGCGCCGCCGGCGACGGTCTCGCCCCCGCCGACAAGAAGCTGTACGCGCTGCGCGACGTGACGGGCACGGTCGAGGCGATCCCGCTGATCGCCTCCTCGATCATGTCCAAGAAGATCGCCGAGGGCACGGGCTCGCTGGTGCTGGACGTCAAGGTCGGCTCCGGCGCGTTCATGAAGACCATCGAGGACGCCCGCGAACTGGCATCGACCATGGTGGGCCTCGGCAACGACCACGGGGTCCGCACGGTCGCCCTGCTCACGGACATGGCGACCCCGCTCGGCCGCACCGCGGGCAACGCGCTCGAAGTCCGCGAGTCCGTCGAGGTCCTGGCGGGCGGCGGCCCCGCCGACGTGGTGGAGCTGACCCTCGCGCTGGCGCGCGAAATGCTCGACGCGGCGGGCCTGAAGGACGCCGATCCGGAGAAGGCCCTGGCCGACGGCTCGGCGATGGACGTCTGGCGCCGCATGATCGCAGCCCAGGGCGGCGCCCCGGACGCCCCGCTCCCGGTGGCCCGCGAACAGCACGTCATCACGGCCCCCGCCACCGGCGTCCTCACCCGCCTCGACGCGTACGGCGTAGGCGTAGCCGCCTGGCGCCTGGGCGCGGGCCGCGCCCGCAAGGAGGACACGGTCCAGGCAGGCGCGGGCATCGAACTCCACGCGAAGCCGGGCGACCAGGTGACAGCGGGCGAACCCCTCCTCACCCTCCACACGGACACCCCGGAAAAGTTCGCCTACGCCGAGGAGGCCCTGGCGTCCGCGTACGACATCGCGGCCACGGGAACGGCGTACGAGCCGACCCGGGTGGTGCGGGAACGCATCGCCTGACCTCGGGAGGGCCGCCCTGTCCGGTGTCGGCGTCGGAAACCGGCGTCGGAAATACGGCGGGAAATTGACGCCGTCAGTTGACGGGGCGGCCCGTCAGCAGGGCCGGGAGGTCGCGCATGTCGCGGAAGACGACCGTGCCCGGGCCGGTGAGGCGGTGGGCCGGGGTGAGGCCGCCGCTGTAGCCGAAGGCGCGCATGCCGGCCGCTCGTGCCGCCGCGATGCCGTACGGGCTGTCCTCCACCACCGCGCAGCGGGCCGGGGGGACGCCCAGGGTGCGGGCCGCGTGCAGGAACAGGTCCGGGGCCGGTTTGCCCCGGGCGACGTCGGACGCGCAGAAGACGCGGCCTTCGAAGTGGCCGTACAGGCCCGTCGTGGTGAGATTCCGGCGGATCCCGTCGTGGCTGTTGTTCGACGCGACGCAGAACGGGATACCCAGGCGCTCCAGTACGTCACCGACTCCGTCGATCACCGTCAGCCCCGCGGCGAACGCCGCGTCGTAGAGGTGGGTGAACTCGCGGTGCCAGCCCGGCTCCAGCGGGCGGCCCAGCCGCTCCTCGACTGCCGCGTCGAAGTCCTCCGCCGAGCAGCCGACGAACCGCTCGACGATCTCCGCCTCCGTGAAGTGGATGCCCAGCTTGGCGAAGACCTGGGCGTCCACCTGGACGGCTATGCGCTCGCTGTCCACCAGGACACCGTCGCAGTCGAATATCACCAGTTCGACAGGATCGTGGGTCATGACCGGCAGCGTACGGGCTGTGTGCGGGCGGCTGCGATGAGTTCTGGCCGTTGCCACGGTCACTGTAGGTGTGGCTGACACGAAACCGATCGTCCTCGTCCTGGCCGGCCGGCCCACCCCGGCCGATGTGCGCCGGCTCTGCGACGACTGGGCCGCGCTGGACGCGCGGGCCCCGGCGGGCGCCGATGTCGTCTGCGACGTCGGCGGCCTCACCCGGCCTGGCCTGGACGCGGTCAGCGCCCTGGCCCGGCTGCGGTTGCTCGCGGGCCGCAGCGGGCGCCGGGTGCGGGTGCGGGGCGCGGGCCAGGAGTTGCTGCTGTTGCTGGAGCTGGTCGGCCTTGCCGGTCTGGCCGGGGACGGTGCGACGGGCACCACCCCGAAGGGAGAGACACCGGCCTGATCACCGCATACCCGCCCGCACGGGCTTTCCCGGGCGAGGCCGACGGGCACCCGCCGCTCCCGTCCGGCTCCGTCCCGCCCGGCCGACGACCAGGATCTTTGCCCTGCTCATTCCTTTTCGAGGCGCATCGGCAGGTCGAACATCGGGAACCAGCGGTCCGTGTCCAGGAAGGAGTTGATGCCCGTGATCCGGCCGTCCACGATCTCGATGACCATCAGCGCCCACGGCGTGTGGCCGTTGCCGTCCTCCGCCTGGTGGTAGTGGGCGAACGCGGGTGAGCCGTTGGCGACAACCGGGACCAGTCGCGAGTCGCGGCAGACCGATCCGACACCGAGCATCCAGCCCACGATGTTGTCGTGGCCCTGGAGCCAGAGGTCGTACGGCGGCATGGACAGCGTCGCGTCCTCGTGGAGGAGCGCCGTGAGCGCCTTCATGTCGTAGCCCTCGAAGGCCGCGACATAGCGCTCCAGCAGCTCCTTCTGCTCCTCGTCCAGCGGGTCCGCCGTGTCCGTGGCGGCCGGCGCCGACTCGGCGAGCGTCGCCCGCGCCCGCTGCAGCGCGCTGTTCACGGAGGCGACCGTCGTGTCCAGCAGCTCGGCGACCTCGCTCGCCTTCCAGGCCAGCACCTCGCGCAGGATCAGCACCGCGCGCTGCTTCGGCGGCAGATGCTGCAACGCCGCCATGAAGGCCAGCCGGATCGTCTCGCGCTCCACAGCGGCCTCCGCCGGGTCCGTCACCGAAGGCAGTACCCGGCCGTCCGGCACCGGCTCCAGCCAGGTGATCTCCGGGCGGCTGTTGAGCTGCGCCTGGGCCACCGGCGTCGGAGTCGACAGATCCATCGGCCGGGCCCTGCGGTTGCCCGCGTTCAGCATGTCCAGGCAGACGTTCGTCGCGATGCGGTACAGCCACGACCGCAGCGACGACCTGCCCTCGAACTTGTCGAAGCTGCGCCACGCGCGCACCATCGTGTCCTGCACGGCGTCCTCGGCCTCGAAGGCGGAGCCCAGCATGCGGTAGCAGTAGCCGGTCAGCTCCGTCCGGTGTTTCTCCAGCCGGACGTCCAGATTCTCGGTCGTCGCGAGATCAGTCATGGGTCACCTCGGTGCCGCTCGGTCGCCTGTCCTTCGGAAGCTACAGCAGGCCACTGACAATCGCGGCCGCACGGCGAAACTCCCAGGTGACAGCGGTGGCCGACGAGGTCAGTCGCGGGCCGCGTACGTCCCGTACAGCGTGACGGCGGCGACCCCGGCGACCGCGAGCAGCCCCAGCAGCACCGTCGCGCCCCAGCCCGCGGCGTGGAAGGCGGCGGCGCCCAGCGCGCCGCCCGCGCTGCTGCCCAGGTAGTACGCCGACTGGTACAGCGCGGAGGCCTGCGCGCGGCCGGTCCGCGCGGTACGGCTCACCGACGACGAGGCGACCGCGTGACCGGTGAAGAAGCCCGCCGTGATCAGTACGAGCCCCAGCAGCACGGCGGCCAGCGCGTCCGACAGCGTCAGCAGCAGCCCGGCCGCCGTCGTACCCGCTCCCAGGTACAGCGCGCCGCGCCTGCCGAGCCGTTCGACGAGCCGGCCCGCGGTCGCCGAGGAGACCGTACCGACCAGATAGACGAGGAAGACCGAGCCGACGATCCCCTGCGGGAGGCTGAAGGGCGCCGCCACCAGCCGGTAGCCGATCACGGTGTAGACCGCGCCGAACACCGTCATGAACAGCGCGCCGATCGCGTACAGCCGCAGCAGCAGCGGATCGCTCAGATGACCGCGCACGGTCCGCGCGAGACCGGCCACGCTCAGCGGGCGCGGCGTGAAGTGCCGTGCCTGCGGCAGCAGCGCGCGGAAGACGGCCGTGCACCCCACGGCCAGCAGCCCGACCACGCCGAGCGCCACCCGCCAGCCCCACAGCTGGGCGACCCAGCCGGTGAGGATCCGGCCGCTCATGCCGCCGATGCTGTTGCCCGCGACGAACATGCCGATCGCCGCGACCAGCGCCTTCGGCCGTACCTCCTCGGCGAGGAACGCCATCGCCGACGCAGGCAGCCCGGCGAGCGCGGCGCCCTGCACGGCGCGCAGCGCGATCAGCGATTCGAGGTTCGGCGCGAACGGCACCAGCAGGCCCAGGGCGACGGCGACGGCCAGCGACGCGGTCATCAGGGTGCGCCTGCCGAACCGTTCGCTGAGCGCGCTCAGCGGCAGCACACACAGCGCGAGCGCGCCGGTCGCCGCCGACACCGTCCAGCTGGCCTGGCTCGCCGTGACCCCGAGACCGGTGGAGACGGCGGGCAGCAGCGCCTGCGTCGAGTAGAGCAGGGCGAAGGTCGCGACCCCGGCGGCGAAGAGCGCGAGGCTCATCCGGCGGTAGCCGGGCTTCCCGGGGGACAGCCGCGTGTCGGCGGGCGTGGCGGCCGTGGCGGGCGCGGTGGCCACCCGGCCACCGCTGATCTGCTCCGTACTGACTGACGACATGACGCGAACGTAAGGACCCGCCCACTCATGCGTCCAATGCACGGAAACGCCATAATCGTTCCCATGGTGCATGAACCCAGCTCACGGCCGTATCAGGACCCCGAGTCCTGGTCCGAACTGCTCGCGCCCCGCCTCGCGCAGTTCGCCGCGGCGGCCCGCCACGAACACGTCACCCGGGCAGCCCAGGAGCTGGGGGTCCCGCAGTCCACCCTCTCCCGGGCGCTGGTCAGGCTCGAACAGGACCTGGGCGTAGGCCTGTTCGCCCGCAAGGGGCGTACGGTCGCGCTCACTCACGCGGGCCGGACCTTCCTCGCCGCGGTGGAACGCGCCCTCGCCGAGGTGGAGCGCGCGGCCGAGACCGTACGGGCCGACGCCGACCCGGCGTCCGGCCGGGTCGTCTTCGGCTTCCTGCACACCATGGGCTCGGAGACCGTGCCCGCGCTGATCCGCGCCTTCCGCGCCGACCACCCCCGCGTCCGCTTCCAACTCGTGCAGAACTACGGCGAGGCGATGCTGGAGGGGCTGCGCGCCGGAACGCTCGACCTGTGTCTGACCTCGCCCGTGCCGGACAGCCCCGACCTGGTCGGCCACCGGCTCGACGAGCAGCGGCTGCGGCTCGTCGTCCCCGACGACCACCCGCTCGCCGCCCGGCGCCGGGTCCGCCTCGCCGAGGCGGCCGAGGAGGCGTTCGTCACCCTGGAACCCGGCTACGGGCTGCGCAGGATCACCGACGACCTCTGCGCCGAGGCCGGCTTCCGGCCGCGCGTCGCCTTCGAGGGCGAGGAGGCCGAGACGCTGCGCGGTCTCGTCGCCGCGGGGCTCGGCGTCGCCCTGCTCCCGCCACCGGCCGTGCCGCGCCCGGGAGTTGTCGAACTGACCGTCACGGCGCCGCGCGCCGTACGGGAGATCGGCATCGCCTGGCTCGACGGCCACGAGGACACCCCGCCGGTGGCCGCCTTCAAGCGGTTCCTGCTCTCCCGGCGCGGCCAACTGCTGCCGGACTGAGCCCCGTGAGGGACCTCGTCGCGGAAACCCCGACAGGCCCTAGGGCCGTAACGACCGCCCGAAGCCCGCCGCCAGCGGCATCCGCAATCCCAGCGGCGGCGGCGCCGCCAGCGCGTCGGCGACCGGTCGCGAGTACGCCCGCGACAGCAGCGAACCCATGACGAAGTCCGTCGCCAGCGCGAGGACTTCGGCGTGGTGCTGGCGCAGCGCGTGACCGTCGGAGTGCACCTCGAACCGGCAGGTGTCGCGGTTCGCCTTCTTGGCGCGTTCGGCGAGCCGGAAGGAGAGTTCGGGGTCGGTGCGCGTGTCGTTCGTGCCGTGCACGATCAGCACCCGCCGCCCCACCAGCTGCCGCACCGGCTCCGCCGTCTCGGCCGTATCGTCCTCCGGCAGCCAAGGCGCCATCGCGAGCACGGAGTTGACCGCCGGATGCCCGGCGGCGCGCAGGGCGGCCCGGCCGCCCATCCCGTACCCGGCCAGACAGACCGGCACATCGCCGTAGCGGCGGACGACTTCGTCCACCGCCCACTCGGCGTCGGCCGACGGGTGCGCGTCGGGGCCGTTCCAGCCACGGTTGCGGTAGCGCACCACATGCACCAACAGCCCCTCGGGCGCGCCCGCTCTGCCGAGCGACTTGGCGAGCGGCTGCACGGCGGCCCGCGACACGCGCGTCGGTCTGCGTACGGAGAAGGGCTCACCCGCGGGGAGCACGAGCACCACGCCCCCGACCGACGCGCCGCCCGGCGCCGCCACGACCGCGCGCCCCAACTGCGCCTGTGGTTCTGTGTGCTGCATATGCCCCGATCCGCCGCCCGCGGGAACTGACTGCTGTCCCATAACAGAACAGTCTCAGAAGGACAGGTGTACGCCACCCCTCGGCACGGTCACTGTTACGTATCGACGCTCCTGGTTCTACGCGCGTAGGAGCTACCATGTGCAGATGACGAGCCAGACCTTCCGACCGCCCACAGCCGACCAGATCCGCCGTGCCCCCAAGGTCCTTCTCCATGACCATCTGGACGGCGGACTGCGCCCCGGCACGATCATCGAACTCGCGCGCGAGGTCGGCTACGAGGCACTGCCGGAGCACGAGTCCGACAAGCTGGGCATCTGGTTCCGCGAGGCGGCCGACTCCGGTTCGCTGGAGCGCTATCTGGAGACGTTCGCGCACACCTGCGCCGTCATGCAGACGCGTGAGGCGCTGTTCCGGGTGGCCTCGGAGTGCGCGCAGGACCTCGCAGAGGACGGCGTCGTGTACGCGGAGGTGCGCTACGCGCCCGAGCAGCACCTGGAGCGCGGGCTGAGCCTCGAAGAGGTCGTCGAGGCTGTCAACGCGGGCTTCAGGGAAGGCGAGCGGCTGGCCAGGGAGAGCGGCCACCGGATCAGGATCGGCGCCCTGCTCACCGCGATGCGGCACGCGGCGCGCGCCCTGGAGATCGCCGAACTGGCCAACCGCTACCGGGATCTGGGCGTCGTCGGCTTCGACATCGCGGGCGCCGAGGCCGGCTTCCCGCCCACCCGTCACCTCGACGCCTTCGAGTATCTGAAGCGGGAGAACAACCACTTCACGATCCACGCGGGCGAGGCGTTCGGACTGCCGTCGATCTGGCAGGCGCTCCAGTGGTGCGGCGCCGACCGGCTCGGCCACGGCGTGCGGATCATCGACGACATCACCGTCGCCGACGACGGCACGGTCACCCTGGGCAGGCTCGCCGCGTACGTACGGGACAAGCGCATCCCGCTGGAGCTGTGCCCCAGCTCCAACCTGCAGACCGGCGCCGCCGCCTCGTACCGCGAACACCCCATCGGGCTGCTGCGTAAACTGCATTTCCGGGCGACCGTGAATACCGACAACCGGCTGATGAGCGGTACGAGCATGAGCCGCGAATTCGAGCTGCTGGTCGACACGTTCGACTACGCACTCGACGACATGCAGTGGTTCACGGTCAATGCGATGAAATCAGCATTCATTCCTTTCGATGAACGACTCGCCATGATCAACGATGTGATCAAGCCCGGATATGCCGAGTTGAAGTCCGAATGGCTGTTCAAGCAGACGGCTGTGACCAGCGACTCTCTCTCCTGAATACGTCCATCACATCTATCGGGAAGCGGCCGGGAACACGAAATTCCCGCCGCTTCCAGGTGTTTGCGGGACAGGCGCGACGCTGACTAACTTGCAGAGCCGCTCAGATTCCCCATTCCCCAAGGACGAAATCTCAGATGAAGCAGTCCGCCGTCAAGACCATCGGTGCCGTCGCTCTCGGTGCCGCCTTCGCAGCCACCGCAGCGGGCAGCGCGTCAGCCGCGCCCCTGCCCGACCCGGCCGGCGCGCTCGACACCGTCACCCAGACCCTGCCCGTCGACGAGGTCGCCTCCCAGCTCCCGGCCGGCGCGTCGGACGGGGTGACGGCGAGCCGCAGCGCGCTGGGCACCGTCCGGCAGACCTCCCCGCAGGTGCTCGGCGCCGTCAAGACCGCCAACCCCGTGGGCGGCCTCCTCGGCGGGCTGCCGGTCAACGGGCTCGCGCAGGGCGGGCTGCCCGTCAACGGAATCCCGCTCGGCGGCTGACCCGCCGCCTACAGCAGTGGGGCGCGCATCCGGACCGGATGCGCGCCCCACTGCGTCGTGACGACTACCAGGCGGCCGATGCCGTCTTCTCGCCCGGCAGCAGTACCCACAGCGCCAGGTAGAGCAGGAACTGGGGACCCGGCAGCAGACAGGACACCACGAAGATCACGCGCATGGTGTTCGCCGAGGTGCCGAAGCGCCGTGCCAGCGCCGCGCACACCCCGCCGATCATGCGCCCTTCGCGGGGGCGGACAAGTGATGCGGCCATGGTGGGCTCCTTCGTGAGACCGTCCGGGGAGCACCTTCCGTGTGCTCTCCCACTGCTTCCATGGTGGCTCCGGAAGCGGAATGACGCCTCGCTCTACGGTGCGATGCGGACCCTGGGAATCGTCGGGGTCGCGCCGGCGGGGGTCTCCTCCTGCGGGATGCCTTCCGCCGCCCGTACGTCATCCCGGCCGCCCAGCCGCTCACGGCGCAGCCTCGCCCGCCCGGCCGGTACGAACAGCACATGCGCGAGCGCCACGCCCAGGGTGCCCAGCAGCACCGAGTCCACGTCGGCGACCCGGCCGGGCACCCCCGTCTGCAGCAGCTCGATGCCCAGCGAGATCAGCGCGCCCGCCGCGACCGTGCGGGCCAGCGAGGCCCAGGGGGAGACATGGAGCCGGCCGCCCGCCATCGGCAGCAGCACACCGAGCGGGGCCAGCAGGACGACACCGCCGATGATCCGTCTCGCCGCCTCGAAGGGGCCGAGCGCCACATCGGCCCTGATGCCGGCGAAGGGGCGCAGATTGGCCGCGCTCACCCACGTCACGTCCAGGGGACGGAGTGTCAGCCACCCCACGAGCAGCAGATGCATGAGGAGGAGAGCGAATCCCGCCATACGCAAGCGGGTGACGGCATTGCCGTCCGGACCATGGCGCACGAATCTCAAGACGCGGCGCCCGTCAGTATCGGTTCCGCCGGGTCGTGGCGAACAGGCGCATGAGACCGGAGTCACTCATTCGGCGGATGCGGACGGCAGCGGCCCGAACGTCGGCACCGGCGCGTCGGGCCTGGTCTTCAGCTCCTTGTCGCACCGGTAGCCGTGCGCCGGGTAGTCGCCTGGACCGCCCAGCACCACCTGCCCGGCCCGCGCCTGCGACTCGTCCGTCGCGCCGTTCTCCACGAACGTACAGACGATCTGCGCCAGCGCGGACGACGCCAGGTCCTCCGGCTGCCGGCTGATCCGCAGCGTGCCCGGCGGATCGCCCTTGCGGTCCGAGCCGAGGATCAGCGGCGGCTGGACGTACGTCGTGAAGCCCGCCGCGTGCTCGCTCGACGACGGCTGCGCCTGCAACTCGTCCAGCAGCGCCTGTGCGATCTTCTCCCGGTCGTCGGCCGTCCGCTGGAGCGGGATCTGCGCCGAACGCTCCACCGACACCAGTCCGGAGGCGCACACCAGATAGACCCGGACCGGCACCCCGGGACTCGACCGGGTGATCACGTCCTTCTTGTCCACCTCGCACGGCATCCGCGAGGGCGCCGCCCCCGCGTCGACCGGTACGGACGTGGTCCTGATCCCGCAGCCGGCCAGGACGACGACACCGGCCAGCGCCAGCGCCGCACCGGCCGCCCGCAGCTTCGCCGTCCTCATCTGTGCCGTCCGCACCTTCACCCGTGCCGTCCGCACCTTCACCCGCACCTTCACCCGTGCCGTCACCGCGCCCCGCCCCCGCCGCCCGCCCCGTCGCCGTCGGCGTCCCGGTCAGCCGCCTCCGACCCGTCGCGCGGCAGCCGCAGGACGAACATCGCGCCGCCGTCCGGCACGTTGCGCGCCGTGATGTCGCCGCCGTGGATGTGCGCGTTCTCCATCGCGATCGACAGCCCCAGGCCACTGCCCTCGGAGCGCGGCCGGGACGCGCTCGCCTTGTAGAAGCGGTCGAAGACATGCGGCAGGACGTCCTCGGGGATGCCAGGGCCGTGGTCCCGTACCTCGATCACCAGCTCGTCGCCCTCGGTACGCACCGCCACCCGCACCGGCGAGCCGCCGTGCTTGAGCGCGTTGCCGATCAGATTCGCCAGGATGACGTCGAGCCTGCGCGGATCGAGCCGCGCCATCGTGCCCCGCTCGGCGTCCAGTTCCACGGCGTCCAGCCAGGCGCGCGCGTCGATGCACGCGGTGACCTGGTCGGCGACGTCGACATCGTCCAGGACGAGGCGCGCCGTACCCGCGTCGAAGCGGGTCACCTCCATCAGGTTCTCCACCAGCTCGTTGAGCCTGCGGGTCTCGCTCACCACCAGCGTCACGGCCGGCGCGATCATCGGGTCGAGGTTCTCCGCCTCGTCCTCCAGGATCTCCGTCACCGCCGTGAGCGCGGTCAGCGGCGTACGCAGCTCGTGCGACATGTCGGCGACGAAGCGGCGGCTCGACTCCTCGCGGGCGCTCATGTCGGCGACCCGCTTCTGCAACGACTCGGCGGCGCTGTTGAACGTCCGGGAAAGATCGGCCAGTTCGTCGGTGCCGGAGACCCGCAGCCGGGTGCCGAGCCGGCCCTCGCCGAGCCGCCGCGCCGCCTCGCCGAGCCGCTGCACCGGCCTGAGCACGGTCGTCGCCGCCGCTTGCGCCAGCAGCGCCGAGCCGATCAGCGCCAGCCCCGTCGCGATCCCCAGCGACCAGGCGAGCGAGTTGAGATCGGCCCGCTCCTGGTCCAGGGACTTGAACAGATAACCGGTCGGCCCGCCGCCGGTGATACGGGTGCCGCCCACCAGGTACGGCTTGCCGTCGCGCTCGGTGCGCTGCCAGAAGAGGTGGTACGGATACCGGTTGCCTGACGTGACCTTCTGCCGCTCGTTCACCGCCTGCCGCAGCGCGTCGGGCACATCTTTCAGCGCGAAGGCGTCCGGGTCCGAAGCGCCCACGATCTGCTTGCCCTCGCTGTCCTCGCCCAGCAGCAGCACGTTGTCCCCGGTGTTGTCACCGGCCATCTGCCGCGCCGTGGTGCGCAGATCGTCCTGGCGCGGCCGCAACGGCAGTACGGCGGCGCGGTTCTGCATCTCCTGCTTGAAGCTGTCGAGCGCCGAATCCTGCGTACGGGTCAGCACCGCCTCGCGGTTGAGCCAGTACGCGATCCCCGACGCCGAGACGGCGGCGGTCAGCGCGACGGCGCCGAAGACGACCACGAGCCGCAGCCGCAGACTGGTCCAGCGCAGCCCCGCCAGGATCGCCTTCTTCGTCGGGCCCGCAGGACCCACCGGGACGGTGTCCGTCCCACCCCCCACCGGTGCGTCGGTCACGAAGGCGCGTCCAGCCGGTAGCCCACCCCGCGCACCGTACGGATCAGCGTCGGCGACGACGGCACGTCCTCCACCTTGGCCCTCAGCCGCTGCACACACGCGTCCACCAGACGCGAGTCGCCCAGATAGTCGTGCTCCCACACCAGCCGCAGCAACTGCTGGCGCGACAGCGCCTGTCCCGGCCGCCGGCTCAGCTCCAGCAGCAGCCGCAGCTCGGTCGGCGTGAGCTGCAGATCCTCGCCGTTCTTCGTGACCGTCATCGCGGAGCGGTCGATCACCACCCCGCCGAACGTCGCCGAATCCGTCGACTCCCGTTCGCCGCGCCGCAGCACGGCCCTGATCCGGGCGTCCAGCACCCGGCCCTGGACGGGCTTGACGACATAGTCGTCGGCGCCGGACTCAAGACCGACGACCACGTCGATGTCGTCGCTGCGCGCGGTCAGCAGAATGATCGGCAATTGATCCGTACGCCTGATGCGCCTGCACACCTCGAAACCGTCAATTCCGGGCAGCATCACATCCAGCACGATCAGATCGGGCCGCTGCTCTCTGAGCAGCTTCAGGCCGTCCTCTCCCGTCGCCGCGGTGGCCACTCGATGGCCCTGGCGTGACAGCGAGAGTTCGAGGGCCGTGCGGATGGCGTCGTCGTCCTCGATCAGCAACAGGAAAGGCACAGAGGTCATTCTGGCCCATGGGGGGACCGGAGTTCGACAGTTGGAGCGCTCCCAGCTGTTCGGCCCTTGTTCAACCGCCTGTTTCCGGCTCCGTCGCACAAGGGCAGCGACCCCCTGTGACAGCCCTGTGACAGTCGAAGGACAGGGCCATGAAATCGCGTGGGCAAGCTTTTCGACACACGGCAAGCAGACTCCAACCGACGGGGGGCGCGAGATGAACGCACTGCACGAGACGAGTTCGAGCGCGGTGGTCACGCGTCTGCACGACGTCGTACGGAGCGCAGAGAAGTCCGGCGCCGTGAACGGGCGGGGGTGCGTTCGCGGCGCCGGGCGCCAGCACAAGTCGCCGTACATGACGGTCGTGGACGCGGCAGGGGGGACGGCGGGGGCGACGGAGCGTGCGGACGCCTCGGCCGCCTCGGACGCCGAAGCGGCGTTCACCGCCTACGTACAGGAGCGCCGCGCCTCGCTGTACGCGACGGCCTACCACCTGACCGGCGACCGGTTCGAGGCCGAGGACCTGCTCCAGAGCGCCCTGTTCTCGACGTACCGGGCCTGGGACCGGATCAGCGACAAGGCCGCGGTCGGTGGCTACCTCCGCCGCACCATGACGAACCTGCACATCAGCGCCTGGCGGCGGCGCAAGCTCAACGAGTACCCGACGGAGGAGCTGCCGGAGACGGCGGGCGACACCGACGCGATGCGCGGCACCGAACTGCGCGCCGTGCTCTGGCAGGCGCTCGCGCGCCTCCCCGAGCTGCAGCGCACGATGCTGGTACTGCGCTACTACGAGGGCCGCACCGATCCGGAGATCGCGGACATCCTCGACATCAGTGTCGGCACGGTGAAGTCGAGCATCTGGCGGTCACTCCGCCGGCTGCGCGAGGACCAGGTCCTCAGCTTCGGCCGTGACGAGGAAGAGTCCTTCGGCGAGTTGGTGGCCTGAAGGCTGCGGGGGGGGGCCTGTCGTTTCGGGGGAGACGGCAGGAGCGGTGGGGGGAAACAGGG
>NZ_JTIY01000001.1:1301937-1307214 GCF_000818175.1 Streptomyces sp. AcH 505 | reverse complement strand
GGAAACAGGGGGGAAAGCGGGGGGAATCACGGGGGGCAGCACCGGGGGGTGCGACGGAGCCAGCCAGGCCGGGGGGTCTTGGCTGGCTCCGTTCATATGTCCCGGGAACGCGAAGGGGCTACGAAGAGACCGCGACGGAGCGGCCCCTGGCCGCCTCGGCTATCCGGCCCAGCGCCTCGGTACCCGCGCACGGATACGCGCCCAGCGCGGTCTGGCGCGCCACGATCGACCGCTCGGCGCGCATCAGCCGCCAGCCGCGCCGCAGCAGGAACGGCACCGACTTCCGCCCTTCGCGCAGATCCCGCAGCAGCCGGCGCCGGAACGTGGTCGAAGGCCGGCCGCGCAGACACAGCGCGTCGGCCAGCAGCCCGAGTTCGCCGCACCGGGCCACGATGTCGGCGGCGAAGATGCCCTCGGCGACGAAGAGCGGCGCACCGGCGGTGTCGAGCGTCTCCGTGTCCACCCGCGAGCTGGTCGCGATGGAGTAGACGGGAACGGTCGTACGACCCGTACGGCACAGCTCGGCCACCGCGGCGACGGCGGCCTCCGCGTCCCAGGACCGCACCGAGTCCCAGTCGATGTCCGCGCTGTCGGGGACCAGCGGAAGTGTCGGGTCGTCACCCTCCTTGTAGAAGTCGTCAAGACGCAGGATCGGCAGGCCCGTACGGGCGGCCAGGGACGACTTCCCCGACCCCGAGGGGCCGGCGAGCAGCACGACAAGGGGCAGGGCGGTTTGGGAGCTCACGGGACACCAGTCTGCGGCATGCGCCCGCGGAAGGGATCCCCGGGGACCGATACGGCCGATGAAGTGGTACGGGGAGTCACCCTCAACTACGCTTCGTGTCATTCCGCTCACCCCCGGCCAGGCAGGACATCTCATGGCACGTCACGCAGCCCGCACCTCCCCGCGCCGCACTCTGCTGCGCGCCGGACTCACCGTCACAGCCGCGGGCGCCGCGCTCGGCCTGGCAGGCACGGCCGCCCAGGCCGCGGCCGCCGACACGGACGCACCCCTGCTCGCCGGCGCCGGCACGGCGGCCACCCAGGGCCTGACCGGCGCGCTCACCCACTCGACGACGGGCGCGGTCTCCCCGCTGACCACCCTGCAGCTCGACCCGCTGGCGAACACGGGCGTCGACCCGCTGGACAACGCGGTCGGCACGCAGGTGGCCGACTTCAAACCGCTGTCGACGGCCCTGGTCACCGACCCGGTCACCAACGGCGGCGCCCTCCAGGACCTCCCGGTCGTCGGCCGGGCGACGGGCCTGCTCCCCGGCTGAGGTCAGGGGACGCGGCCGAGGTGAACGACGGCGATCCGGATCTGCTGCCGGTGGATCTCGTAGATGAGTCGGTAGCGGCCGCAGTGGATGCGCCGCACATCGCCGGAGCCGTATGCGTAGGCGCCCGGCGGCTGAGGGTTCTCGCCCAGTAGATCCGCTGCTGCGAAAACCTGACGTAATCCTTCGGGATCCTGCTTCATGAAGCGTGTCGCCGCTTCGAGGGCGACGGTCTCCCAGATCACCTCGTAGCTCATGGGGCCGTCAGCCCGAGCATGCGCTTGACCTCTTCGTGACTCACGAACTCGGCAGTGCCGTCCTCCACGCGATTGCGGTACTCGGCCAGTGCACGCGCGTCCTCAAGGTCCTCCAGATCGTGCGCGTTGATCAGGACGGCTGCCACGTGCCCGTGGTCCGTGATCGCGATCCGTTCGTGGGAGTGCGCCACGCGGCGAACCAGTGTGCCCAACTTTGCGCGGGCGTCGGTCATGGTGAATTCGCTTATCCTGGCGGGCTCAGGGCCGTCCAGGATGGGTGCTTCGCTCATGCGGGAAGTGTAATCTTGCGTACGCTACTGCACGACAAAAACGGCCCGCGTTCCCCCAAACGAGGGAACGCGGGCCGTCGTTACGTTTTCGCTCAGTACGACGAGCCCGAGGCGCCCAGGGCGCCGGTCGGGTGCCAGACCGTCTTCGTCTCCAGGAACGCCGTCATCCGGTGGGTGCCCGGGTCGCTCAGCCAGTCCTCGGCGGCCGGGCGCAGCACGCGCTTGAGGTTGTCCGCCGCCGCGATCTCCAGCTCCTTCGCGAGCGTCTCGTCCGCGCCCGCCAGGTCGATCGCGTTGACGTCCTGATGCGCCGCCAGGGGCGCCGCCAGCTCCGCCGTCCTGCCGGACAGTACGTTGACCACGCCGCCCGGGACGTCGGACGTCGCCAGCACCTCGCCGAGCGACAGCGCCGGCAGCGGCGCGCGCTCGCTCGCGATCACGAGCGCCGTGTTGCCCGTCGCGATCACCGGCGCCAGCACCGAGACCAGGCCAAGGAACGACGAGTCCTGCGGGGCCAGCACCGTGACCACACCGGTCGGTTCGGGCGTGGACAGGTTGAAGAACGGACCCGCGACCGGGTTCGCCCCGCCCACGATCTGGCCGATCTTGTCCGTCCAGCCCGCGTACCAGACCCAGCGGTCGATCGTCGCGTCCACCACAGCGGTGGCCTTCGGCTTCGACAGGCCCTCCGCCTCGGCGACCTCCCGTACGAACTGGTCCCTGCGGCCCTCCAGCATCTCCGCGACCCGGTACAGCACCTGACCGCGGTTGTACGCGGTCGCGCCCGACCAGCCGCCGAACGCCTTGCGCGCCGCCACGACCGCGTCACGCGCGTCCTTGCGGGACGACTGCGGCGCGTTCGCCAGCCACCTGTCCTTGGAGTCCGTCACCTCGTACACCCGGCCGCTCTCGCTGCGCGGGAACTTGCCCCCGACGTACAGCTTGTAGGTCTTGAAGACGGTCAGTCGTGACTCAGACATCTAGGTACGCCTCCAGGCCGTGCCGACCGCCCTCGCGGCCATGGCCCGACTCCTTGTAACCGCCGAAGGGCGACGCCGGATCGAACTTGTTGAACGTGTTGGCCCAGACGACGCCCGCCCGCAGCTTGTTCGCGACCGCGAGGATCCGCGAACCCTTCTCCGTCCAGACACCGGCGGACAGCCCGTACTGGCTGTTGTTGGCCTTCGCCACCGCCTCGTCCGGCGTACGGAACGACAGCACCGACAGCACGGGACCGAAGATCTCGTCCCGCGCGATCGTGTGCGCCTGCGTGACGTTCGTGAACAGCGTCGGCGCGAACCAGTAACCCGACGACGGCAGTTCGCACTCCGGCGACCAGCGCTCCGCGCCCTCCGCCTCGCCCTGCTCCGTCAGCGCCCTGATCCTGGCCAGCTGCTCGGCGGAGTTGATCGCGCCGAGGTCGGTGTTCTTGTCCAGCGGGTCGCCCACGCGCAGCGTGGACAGCCGGCGCTTCAGCGAGTCCAGCAACTCCTCCTGGACCGACTCCTGTACGAGCAGCCGCGACCCGGCGCAGCAGACCTGGCCCTGGTTGAAGAAGATGCCCGTGACGATGCCCTCGACCGCCTGGTCGATCGGCGCGTCGTCGAAGACGATGTTCGCGCCCTTGCCGCCCAGTTCGAGCGTGGCCTTCTTGCGCGTGCCCGCGATCTGCCGGGCGATGGCCTTGCCGACGGCAGTCGACCCGGTGAAGGCGACCTTGTCGACGTCCGGGTGCTCGACCAGCGCGGCGCCGGCGCCGCCGTCACCCGTCACGATGTTCACGACGCCCTTGGGCAGGCCCGCCTGCCGGCAGACGTCGGCGAAGAACAGCGCGCTGAGCGGAGTCGTCTCGGCGGGCTTCAGCACCACCGTGTTGCCGGTGGCCAGCGCGGGCGCGATCTTCCACGCGAGCATCAGCAGCGGGAAGTTCCACGGGATGATCTGCCCCGCGACGCCCAGCGGGCGCGGGTCCGGACCGTACCCGGCATGGTCCAGCTTGTCGGCCCAGCCCGCGTGGTAGAAGAAGTGCGCGGCGACCTGGGGCAGGTCGAAGTCGCGGGTCTCCTTGATCGGCTTGCCGTTGTCCAGCGTCTCCAGGACCGCCAGTTCGCGCGAGCGCTCCTGGATGATCCGGGCGATCCGGAACAGATACTTCGCGCGCTCGGCGCCCGGCAGCACCGACCACTTCTCGAACGCCTTGCGGGCGGCCCGTACCGCCCGGTCCACGTCGGCAGCCCCGGCCAGCGCGACCTCGGACAGGACTTCCTCGGTGGCCGGGCTGACGGTCTTGAAGACCTTGCCGTCCGCCGCCTCCGTGAACTCGCCGTCGATGAACAGGCCGTAGCTCGGCGCGATGTCGACGACGGAGCGGGACTCGGGTGCGGGTGCGTACTCGAATGCCATGTCAGTCCACCGTCACGTAGTCGGGGCCGGAGTACCGGCCGGTCGCCAGCTTCTGACGCTGCATCAGCAGATCGTTCAGCAGGCTGGAGGCGCCGAAGCGGAACCAGTGGTTGTCCAGCCAGTCCGCGCCCGCGGTCTCGTTGACCAGCACCAGGAACTTGATCGCGTCCTTGCTGGTACGGATGCCGCCGGCCGGCTTCACCCCGATCTGCACCCCGGTCTGCGCCCGGAAGTCGCGCACGGCCTCCAGCATCAGCAGCGTGTTCGCTGGGGTGGCGTTGACGCCGACCTTGCCGGTGGACGTCTTGATGAAGTCGGCCCCCGCGATCATGCCGAGCCAGGAGGCGCGGCGGATGTTGTCGTACGTCGACAGCTCGCCGGTCTCGAAGATCACCTTGAGCCTGGCGGCTCCCGCGGCCTCCTTGACGGCCCTGATCTCCTCGTACACCTTCAGGAAGTGCCCGGCGAGGAACGCGCCACGGTCGATGACCATGTCGATCTCGTCGGCGCCCGCGGCGACGGCGTCGCGCGTGTCCGCGAGCTTCACTTCGAGCGAGGCGCGGCCTGCGGGGAACGCGGTGGCGACGGAGGCGACCTTCACGCCGGACCCCTTGAGCGCGGCTGCGGCTGTCGCCGCCATGTCCGGATAGACACAGAGCGCGGCGGTTCTGGGGGCGGTGCGGTCGGTGGGGTCGGGGTTCATCGCCTTGCCGGCGAGCGAGCGGACTTTACCGGCGGTGTCGGAGCCTTCGAGCGTCGTCAGGTCGATCATCGAGATGGCGAGGTCGATGGCGTAGGCCTTGGCCGTGGTCTTGACGGAACGCGTACCGAGCGATGCGGCGCGGGCTTCGAGACCGACGGCGTCGACGCCGGGGAGCCCGTGCAGGAAGCGGCGCAGCGAGCTGTCGGACGCGGTCACGTCGGCGAATGGGGGTGCGGGTGGCGGCATGGTCACCACCCGAGCATATCTACGCGCGTAGCGGAATGTATAGGGGGGTGTTGGTTGCGGGTCTTGGTTGCGGTGGTTGCCGGGTGTCGTTCCGGGGTCGT
>NZ_JTIY01000001.1:1296701-1301151 GCF_000818175.1 Streptomyces sp. AcH 505 | reverse complement strand
GGCGACACCGCAGTCCGGACACCCCCCTCCGCAGGACCCGGACCCCGGCACGGACGACGACAACCGCAACCACCGGACCCGGCCGCCCCCGCCGGACGGCGACACCGCAGTCCGGACACCCCCCTCCGCAGGACCCGGAACCCGGCACCAACCGCACGCGGTGCAACCAAATCCGCGCCCCCCGCCGGACGGCGACATCCCGCCGGAAGGCGATACGGCAGAATCGGGGTATGACGACCCCCGACCCCACCCCCACGCCGACCTACGCCGACCGCGTCTTCCGGTCCGGTGCCGGGATCGCCGGGGGTGTGCTGTTGCTTGTGCTCGCGTTCTGGCTCGGGGGTGACGCGCTCGTTCGGGGGACCGGGCGGGCCCCGTGGATCGCGCTTGCCGGGCTGATCTTCGCCGTACCGCTGATCTTCGCGTACACGCTGCGCCCCGCCGTCTTCGCCGGCGCCGATCTGCTGCGGATCCGTAACCCGTTCCGCAGCATCACCGTCCCGTGGGCCGCCGTCACCGGCGTGGAGGCGCGGTACACGACCGACGTGCAGGTCGAGGGCGGCCGGTTCCCGATGTGGGCCGTGCCCGTCTCGCTGCGGCAGCGCAAGCGCGCGTCGCGGCGCCAGGCGCGGGCCCCGCGGGACGTTCCGCAGGACCCGTACAACAGGACGTCCGTGCGGCCCCGGATCGACCACGCCGCCCAGGCGCAGCTCGCGCTCGCCGACCAGGCCGTGGTCGAGCTGCGCCTGCTCGCCGAGCAGGGGGCCGAGCGGCCCGGCGCGCAGGGCGCTCCGGTGGTGCGCTGGGCGTACGAGCTGATCGCGCCGAGCGTCGCCGGGCTCATCGTCATGATCGTGCTGTTCGTCACGGGCTGAGCCACAGCCCGGGGCCTCCGGTCAGAGGCCGGCCGCCGCCGACAGGTCCCGCTTCAGTCCGGCGAGTACCTCCGCCGCAGCGGCCCTGACCGTGTCGAGTTCGCTCGCCGCCGCCACCGGGACCACCACCTCCAGGTAGCACTTGATCTTCGGCTCCGTCCCGCTGGGACGGACGATGACCCGGGCCCGGTACGTGCCCTCCAGGTGGTAGCGCAGCCCGTCCGTGGGCGGCAGCTCCGGCGTGCCCTCGGCCAGGTCCTCCGCCGAGACGACCCGCAGCCCCGCCAGCTCCGTCGGCGGCCGCTCGCGGAGCCTGCGCATCGCGTCGGCGATCAGTGACAGGTCCTTGACCCGGACGGCGAGCTGGCCGGTGGCGTGCAGGCCGTGCGTGACGGCGAGGTCGTCGAGGAGATCGGTCAGCGTGCGGTCGGCCTGCTTGAGCTCCGAGGCGAGTTCGGCGACGAGCAGCGCCGCCGTGATGCCGTCCTTGTCGCGTACGCCGTCGGGGTCGACGCAGTACCCGAGCGCCTCCTCGTACCCGTACCGCAGCCCCTCGACGCGGGCGATCCACTTGAAGCCGGTCAGCGTCTCCTCGTACCCGAGCCCGGCGGCCGACGCGATCCGGCCGAGGAGCGAGGACGAGACGATCGACTCGGCGAAGGTGCCGGTCACGCCCTTGTGGACGAGATGCGCCGCGAGCAGCGCGCCCACCTCGTCGCCGCTGAGGCTGCGCCAGCCGGCCTCGGCCGTGTCGTCGGGGACGGCGACGGCGCAGCGGTCGGCGTCCGGGTCGTTGGCGATGATCAGGTCGGGACGCGCGGCGCGGGCCGTGGCGAACGCCAGGTCCATGGCGCCCGGCTCCTCCGGGTTGGGGAAGGCGACCGTCGGGAAGGCCGGGTCCGGCTCGGACTGCTCGGCCACCAGCACCGGTTCGGGGAAACCGGCCCGTGCGAAGGCCGCGAGGAACGTCTCCGTGCCGACGCCGTGCATCGCCGTGTGGACGACGCGCGCGGTGCGGGGTGTGCCGGGCGTCAGGACCGAGCCCGCGCGCTCCAGATAGGCCGTCAGGACGTCCTCACCGAGGGTCTCCCAGCCGTCGTCGGGCCGCGCGACCGTGTCCAGCGCGCCGATCGCCGCGATGGCCGCCGCGATCTCGCCGTCGGCGGGCGGCACGATCTGGGAGCCGCCGCCGAGGTAGACCTTGTAGCCGTTGTCCCGGGGCGGGTTGTGGCTCGCCGTGACCTCGACGCCCGCCACGGCGCCCAAGTGCTGTACGGCGAAGGCCAGTACGGGGGTGGGCAGTGCGCGGGGGAAGACGGCGGCGCGCAGCCCGGCGCCGGTCATCACGGCCGCGGTGTCCCGCGCGAAGTCGGCGGACTTGTACCGCGCGTCGTAGCCGACGACGACCAGCCCGCCGCCGTCGCCACGGGCCTTGAGGTACGCGGCGAGTCCGGCCGCCGCCCTGATGACGACGGCGCGGTTCATCCGCATGGGCCCCGCGCCCAGCTCGCCGCGCAGCCCTGCCGTACCGAACTGCAGTGTCCCGGCGAACCGTTCGGCGAGGGCGTCGAGATCCCCCGCGTCGATGAGCCGGCCCAGTTCCTCGCGGGTGTCGCTGTCCGGGTCCTCGGCCTGCCAGGCCCTGGCTCGCGCGACGATGTCCTGCTGCACGACGGTGAAGCCTCCTCGCGCCCGCTCGGGCGCCGCTCGCAAGTGGCCCGGTGTTCGTCCCTGCCCGGACCCGATGTCATTCCCCGCCGGGGCCGCTTCAGACCCCTCCGGAGCCGGTCTTCGGACCTGTTCGGGGTCTTCAGACCCGTTCGAGCACCTTGGCCAGCAGGGCGCCCATCTGCTTGGCCGAGTCGCGTCCCGCCTGCAGGACCTCTTCGTGGTTGAGCGGCTGTCCCGAGAGACCCGCGGCCAGGTTCGTCACCAGCGAGATGCCCAGCACCTCGGCGCCTGCCTCACGCGCGGCGATGGCCTCAAGGACCGTGGACATGCCCACCAGGTCGCCGCCCATCACCCGGACCATGTTGATCTCGGCGGGCGTCTCGTAGTGCGGGCCGGGGAACTGGACGTACACGCCCTCTTCGAGCGCGGGGTCGATCTCCTTGCACAGCGCGCGCAGCCGCGGCGAGTACAGGTCCGTGAGGTCGACGAAGTTGGCGCCGACGATGGGGGAGACCCCGGTCAGATTGATGTGGTCGCTGATCAGCACCGGCTGGCCCGGGCGCATGCCCTCGCGGAGCCCGCCGCAGCCGTTGGTCAGCACGACGGACTTGCAGCCCGCGGCGACCGCCGTCCGCACCCCGTGCGCCACGGCGGCGACGCCCCGGCCCTCGTAGTAGTGCGTGCGGCCGAGGAAGACCAGCGCGCGCTTGTCGGCGATGCGGTACGAGCGGATCGTGCCGCCGTGCCCCTCGACGGCGGGCGCGGGGAACCCCGGCAGCTCCGTGACGGGGAACTCGGCCTCGGGGGTGCCCAGCGCGTCGACGGCCGGTGCCCAGCCGGACCCCATCACCAGCGCGATGTCATGGGTCTGCGCGCCGGACAGCTCGCGCAGGCGCGCGGCGGCTCCGTCGGCGGCGGTGTAAGGGTCGGCGGGGCCCTCGGCGAAGGCCGGAATAACAGATGCGTTCACGCGGATGAGGGTAGCCGGTCATGCCCTACGCGCGTAGATGATGGCCGCACGTACTTCGGATCGTTGTGTTGTCGTTTCCTACAAGCGCCCGCGAGACCGCTGACGGACCCGCCTCAGCAGGGGCGTTTGCGCAGCTCCATCACATAGTCGTGCGGGGCGCCCGCCGAGTCGGCGGCGTCGGCCAGCTCGCCCAGGTAGCGGGCCGAAGGCAGCCCGCCCTCGTACCCGTTGAGCACGTACAGCCAGGCCGGCTCCTCGCCGTCCAGCGTGTCGACCCGCACCCGCATCCGGCGGTAGATGTCGAGGCCGACACCCTCCCAGCGGTCCATCGAGTCCTCGTCCATGGGGGCGATGTCGTACAGCGCGACGAAGACCTGCGAGCGCGGCGCCTCCACGATCGTGGCCAGCGCGCCCTCCCAGCCCATCTGCTCGCCGCCGAAGGTGAGCCGCCAGCCGTTGAGCCAGCCGGTACCGCGCAACGGGGAGTGCGGGGCGCGGCGGGACATCAGCCGCGCGTCGAGGTTGCCGGCGTACGCGGCGTAGAGCGACATGGGGTCGAGGGTACGGGAGGTACGGCCGGGGTGCCCGGACCCCCGGATGGTGGGACCCGGGGCGAAGCTACTTGAAGCGTGCGGGACAATGGAGTACGAACTGCATCCCGAAAGACAACCCGAGGCGGACGTTTTCGTGACCCGGATCGTGATCATCGGTGGCGGACCCGGCGGCTACGAGGCGGCGCTGGTCGGCTGCCAGCTCGGCGCCGAGGTGACCGTCGTCGACATGGACGGACTCGGCGGCGCCTCGGTGCTCACCGACTGCGTGCCGTCGAAGACCCTGATCGCGACGGCCGAGGTGATGACGTCCTTCGACTCCTCGTACGAGGAGCTGGGCATCATCGTGGCCGACGACACACCGCCTCTCGAGCAGGCGGCCC
>NZ_JTIY01000001.1:1293711-1296201 GCF_000818175.1 Streptomyces sp. AcH 505 | reverse complement strand
CCTCGTACGAGGAGCTGGGCATCATCGTGGCCGACGACACACCGCCTCTCGAGCAGGCGGCCCGGGTCGTCGGCGTCGACCTCGGCAAGGTCAACCGGCGGGTGAAGCGCCTCGCGCTCGCCCAGTCCCACGACATCACCGCTTCCGTGACCCGGGCCGGCGCCCGGGTGCTGCGCGGCCGGGGCAGGCTCGACGGACGGCAGGCGGTGGACGGCTCGCGGCAGGTGATCGTGACGTCCCCGGAGGGTACGGAGGAGTCGCTGACCGCCGACGCGGTGCTGATCGCGACCGGCGCGCACCCCCGGGAGATCGTGGACGCGCAGCCCGACGGCGAGCGCATCCTCAACTGGACCCAGGTGTACGACCTGGAGGAGCTGCCCGAAGAGCTGATCGTGGTCGGTTCGGGCGTCACCGGCGCCGAGTTCGCCGGTGCCTACCAGGCGCTCGGCTCGCGCGTCACGCTCGTCTCCTCGCGCGACCGGGTGCTGCCGGGCGAGGACCCGGACGCGGCGGCCGTCCTGGAGGACGTCTTCCGGCGACGCGGCATGAACGTGATGTCCCGCTCCCGCGCGCAGTCGGCCAAGCGCGTCGGCGACCGCGTGGAGGTCACCCTCTCCGACGGCCGGGTCATCTCGGGCTCGCACTGTCTGATGGCGGTCGGCGCGATTCCCAACACCGCCGACATGGGCCTGGACGGCGCGGGGGTCAAGGTCAAGGAGTCGGGACACATCAAGACCGACCGGGTCTCGCGCACGTCGGCGCCGGGCGTGTACGCGGCGGGTGACGTCACCGGCATCTTCGCGCTGGCGTCCGTCGCCGCCATGCAGGGCCGGATCGCGATGTACCACTTCCTCGGTGACGCGGTCGCCCCGCTCAACCTCAAGACCGTCTCGTCGAACGTCTTCACCGACCCGGAGATCGCCACCGTCGGTTACAGCCAGTCGGACGTCGACAGTGGCCGGATCGACGCCAGGGTCGTCAAGCTGCCGCTGCTGCGCAACCCGCGCGCCAAGATGCAGGGCATCAGGGACGGCTTCGTGAAGATCTTCGCCCGGCCGGGTACGGAGATCGTGGTCGGCGGGGTCGTCGTCGCCCCCCGTGCGAGTGAGCTGATCCATCCCATCTCGATCGCTGTCGACAACAATCTGACCGTCGAACAGATCGCGAACGCCTTCACCGTGTACCCGTCGCTTTCGGGTTCGATCGCGGAAGTGGCACGGCAGTTGCACACGCGGAAGACGGTGGAAGAAGTCTGAGTTCACGGCCCGGAACGCGTATACCACCGCCTGGTCCGATCTGTGTGCAACTTCTGTAAATCGGCGCAAACTGCTGAAAGCAGACGGTCGTTGGGGTTACTGTCAGTTTCGTGTTCGCTGCAGAACGTCGCCAATTGATCCTCGAAATGGTGCGCGCCAACGGGGCCGTGTCGCTCCGTGAGCTCGCCCGCGTCGTCCAGACCTCCGAAGTGACCGTACGGCGGGACGTGCGCGCGCTGGAGGCCGAAGGACTCCTCGACCGCAGACACGGCGGTGCGGTATTGCCGGGCGGATTCACGCGAGAATCCGGCTTTCCGCAAAAGTCCCATCTCGCGACGGCCGAGAAGACGGCCATCGCCGACCTCGCCGCGAGCCTCGTCGAAGAAGGCGAAGCCGTGGTCGTCGGCGCCGGTACCACCACGCAGGAGCTGGCCCGCAGGCTCGCGCGTATCCCAGGACTCACCGTCGTCACCAACTCCCTGCTGGTCGCCCAGGCACTGGCGCACGCCAACCGCGTCGAGGTCGTCATGACGGGCGGCACGCTGCGCGGCTCGAACTACGCGCTGGTGGGCAGCGGGGCCGAGCAGTCCCTCCAAGGCCTGCGCGTCAGCCGCGCGTTCCTGTCGGGCAGCGGCCTGACGGCCGAGCGCGGCCTGTCCACCTCCAACATGCTCTCGGCGAGCGTCGACCGCGCGCTGGTGCAGTCGGCGGCCGAGGTGGTGGTCCTGGCCGACCACACCAAGCTCGGTACGGACACGATGTTCCAGACCGTGCCGACCGACCTGATCAGCAGGCTCGTCACCGACGAGCCGCCGGCCGGCGACGACCGCGCGGCCACCGAACTCCAGGCGCTGGCCGACCAGGGCGTACAGATCACCGTGCCCGGCGCGGGCGCGACCGGCGGCGGCCCCGGCCCGGGAGGAGCCCCGACCGACGGCGCACCACCGGGCACCGCCGCCCGGCGCGGGCGCGACATGCCCCTGCCGGCCCAGCGCCGCACGCAGGGGGGCGGCCAGGGCGTACCGCAGCTGCGCAGCGCGGTACTGGCGACGGAACAGGGCGCCAGGGTGGCCGACCTCCGCCGCCGCTGACGTTCCTCGTCCGGCGGTCTCGCCGTCCGGCGCGGGTTGCGGGTCGGGTCGCGGTTGCCGTTGCCGTGGTCGTGGTCGCCGTGCGACCGGTGGTCGCTTACCGGGGTGGTTGCGGTTGGTGCCGGGGGTCGTTCCGGGGTCGT
>NZ_JTIY01000001.1:1281366-1293648 GCF_000818175.1 Streptomyces sp. AcH 505 | reverse complement strand
CAGCCCCCGGCGCCACGGGTCTGGCCGCACGGCTTCGACTACGCCGCCGCCCCCTTGCGGGTCGCGATCTCCCGTGCGCGCTGTTCCAGGGCGCGGACCGTGCGGGATGTGCGATGGGTGCGGATGCGGGTGCGCATCGTGTCGAAGTGCTCGTCCCCGCGCGAGGACGACACCTGCTCGTAGTCGTCCAGAAAGAGCCCCCACGTCGCGCACGCGGCGTCCAAGTGCCCCAGTTCGAGCTGGCGTTGGGCCAAGAGACCGTTGGCGTGCACGCGGCCCTGCCGTTCCTGCGGCGGCTGGACGCGGATGCAGTCCTGCATGGTCTTCACAGAGCCGGGGAGGTCGCCGAGGTGGTAGAGGACCGTGCTGGTGTGGAAGAGGAACGCGGAGGTGTCGTACCCGCCGACCGCGTCCTTGCGGGAGTCGGCCTTGGACAAGGCCGACTCCGTTTCCTCCAGCCGCGAGAACGCCTGGGCCCGGTCGCCGGTCATGGCGGCCGAAGCCGCCTGCTGCCCGGCGAGGAAGGCGTGGAGCCGGGGTCCCGCCTGGGGTGACGCTTCGGCAGCGGCGTCGGCCAGTTGCAGCGCCTTGGCGCCGTAACCGAGGTTTCCGGCCTGCAGGCTCATGCCCCGCAGGGTTCGGCAGTACGTGAGGTGGTCCTCGGCGGCCCCGGCCAGCTTCAGGGCCTTGACGTAGTAACGCTGGCCAAGACCGTGCTCCCGTTCGTACATGGCCATCCAGCCCGTCAGATACACCAGATCAGAAGCGGCGGACAGCATCGCGGAGCGATGGGCGGTACTGGCATCGGCCCGTAGGTACGGGGAGACGGTGTTCACCAGGAAGGCCGCCGCCATCGGGCGGGCGTGACCGCCCCCGAAGGTGTCGAGGATGTCCGCGATCCGCTCGGTCATGGACCGTACGATCTCGACTTCCCCGTCCCCGATCCGTGACGTCGGCCGCGCTGCGGCCGCCCTGTCCGCGTCGGCGTGAGCCGGGAACCCGGGGACGGCAAGCGCCGCGGAGTAGAGGGCCGTGCTGAGTACGCCTCTGCGGGAAGGATCCATGTCCGCCTTTCCGAGTTCGAGGAGATCGTCAGCAGTCTCCCCTTCTCCGGAGGGCATCACAGGGTCGATACTCGCCAATCCCGCTTCCCGCAGGGTGACCGGACGCTTCAACCGCCGCGCGAACACCTCCACGATGACCGGCCGCACCTTGGCCCTCGGCATCGTCCCGCTGAGCCAGTGGCTCACCGCGCTCTGGTCGTAGTGCAGGGCCATGCCCGCTTCCTGACCAGCGCGATTGACCGCCAGAGCGCACTGGGTCCGGGACCAGTCCGCCTCGTCCAGTAACGCGGCGAGGCCGAGATTACGCGCAGTGGGATGGGTCATCCGTACCAACTCCCCGGAGACGCGGGCCGCTTCATGACTTTCATGGTTGCCCCTTCGCTTCACGGTACCGCTCAGCGTGTTCACACGGTTGCGTAGTGCGTACAACGAGCACCACGCGAAGCCCATCCGTGCGCAGCGTGCTCGTCCCGAACGAGTGAGGAGGTGTGACCGTGGTTCCCGTGTACAGGCCGCTCATCAGCAGCCTGGATCTCGCTCCCGAGTTGCATTCGGTCCGAGTGGCCCGCCGCTACGCGACGGCCGCGTTCCAAGGCTGGCGGGTCCCCGCCGACACCATCGACAACGCCGTCACGATCATCTCCGAGCTGGCCACGAACGCCCTTCGGCATACCGGGCCGACACCGGAAGTGGAGCCGCCGACAGGTTGGTCTGTGAGAAGTTCGTGCACCCTCGTACTGCAACTGTGGCCTTGCTACGTCCTCATCCTTGTCTGCGACCAAGACCGCCGACCGCCGGTCCTCCGGCGGCCCGCGCCGGACGCGGAAAGCGGCCGTGGCCTGCAACTGGTGGAAGAACTCAGCGAAGCCTGGGGATACGCCCTCCCGGAACCCCCCGCAGGCAAGGTGGTGTGGGCACAGGTCCTGCTTCCTGATGCCCCGGGGCCCGCGAACTCCACTCGGCAAGGTCGATCCAAGCACCCCCAGAAAGCCGCACCATGACACTCGCACCCCCAGCCACCCGCCCGGTCTGCGGAGCGACGATCGTTCTCCCCGCCTCGCTCGTCGTGCGAGCCGTCGCCCTGGCCACCGCACACGGTGGAGCGGCAGCAGAGGACGTGGAGAGGCATCTCCGTTGTCTCCTCCAGGCTCACAAGTCCAACGAGCACTACGCGTTCGTACTGGAGCTTTCCGGTGCCGAGACCGGCGCCGTCTGGGCCCGCTGGGAGGCCGGGGCGCCCTCGCGGTTTGTCCTGAAGGTGCTTCCCGACTGCCCGGCCACGGACCAGGTCACGCACGAGCCGTGCGGCGAGTTCGCCGGGCATCAAGGTGGTCACACGTACCAACTCGCCGACGGGTCGGGCCTCGACGAGTGACGGGCGGCTCCCGGGTGCGCCGAAGGCCCCGGGCGCGATGCCCGGGGCCTTCGGTGGAAGGGGCTGAATCCTTCAGTCCTTGATCTCGCAGATCTTCGCGCCCGACGTCAGCGAAGCGCCTACCGTCGCCGCCAGGTCCACGACCGTGCCTGAGCGGTGGGCGTTCAGGGGCTGTTCCATCTTCATGGCCTCCAGGACGACGATCAGATCGCCCTCCTTGACCTCCTGGCCCTCCTCGACCGCGACCTTGACGATCGTGCCCTGCATCGGCGAGGCGAGGGTGTCGCCCGATGCCGCGACGCTGGACTTCTTCGCCGCGCGGCGCTTCGGGCGGGCGCCGGCCGCCAGGCCGGTGCGGGCCAGGGTCATGCCGAGCTGGGACGGCAGCGAGACTTCGAGGCGCTTGCCGCCGACCTCCACGACGATGGTCTCGCGGCCCGCCTCGTCCTCGTCGTCGTCCGCGCCGGGCGGGGCGAACGCCGGGATGGTGTTGTTGAACTCCGTCTCGATCCACCGGGTGTGGATCGTGAACGGGTCACTGGTGAAGGCCGGGTCGGCGACGACGGCGCGGTGGAAGGGGATGGCGGTCGCCATGCCCTCGACGTTGAACTCGGCCAGGGCGCGCGCCGCGCGCTGGAGGGCCTGTTCGCGGGTGGCGCCGGTGACGATCAGCTTCGCGAGCAGGGAGTCCCAGGCGGGGCCGATGACGCTGCCGGACTCGACGCCCGCGTCGAGCCGTACGCCGGGGCCGCTCGGCGGGGCGAACAACGTCACCGTGCCGGGGGCGGGCAGGAAGCCGCGGCCCGGGTCCTCGCCGTTGATGCGGAACTCGAAGGAGTGGCCGCGCATCTGCGGGTCGTCGTAGCCCAGCTTCTCGCCGTCGGCGATCCGGAACATCTCCCGGACCAGGTCGATGCCGGTGACCTCTTCGGTGACCGGGTGCTCCACCTGGAGGCGGGTGTTGACCTCAAGGAACGAGATGGTGCCGTCCGCGCCGACCAGGAACTCGACCGTGCCGGCGCCGACATAGCCGGCTTCCTTCAGGATCGCCTTGGACGCCGCGTACAGCTCCGCGGTCTGCTCGGCGGAGAGGAACGGCGCGGGCGCCTCCTCGACCAGCTTCTGGTGGCGGCGCTGGAGCGAGCAGTCACGGGTGGAGACCACGACGACATTGCCGTGCGAGTCGGCGAGGCACTGGGTCTCGACGTGCCGGGGCTTGTCGAGGTAGCGCTCCACGAAGCACTCGCCACGGCCGAAGGCCGCGACGGCCTCGCGTACGGCCGAGTCGTACAGCTCCGGGATCTCCTCGATCGTGCGGGCGACCTTGAGGCCGCGGCCGCCGCCGCCGAACGCCGCCTTGATGGCGATCGGCAGACCGTTCTGCTCGGCGAAGGTGACGACCTCGTCCGAGCCGCTGACCGGGTCGGGCGTGCCGGCGACCAGGGGGGCGCCCGCGCGCTGCGCGATGTGCCGGGCGGCTACCTTGTCGCCGAGGTCGCGGATCGCCTGCGGCGGCGGACCGATCCAGGTCAGCCCCGCGTCGAGGACGGCCTGGGCGAACTCGGCGTTCTCCGACAGGAATCCGTAGCCGGGATGAATGGCGTCGGCGCCCGAGTCCTTCGCCGCCTGGAGCACCTTGGCGATGTCCAGATAGCTGGTGGCCGGGGTGTCACCGCCCAGGGCGAAAGCCTCGTCGGCCGCGCGGACATGCAGGGCGTCCCGGTCCGGGTCGGCGTAGACGGCTACGCTCACGATCCCGGCATCCCGGCAGGCACGGGCGACGCGGACAGCGATTTCGCCACGGTTGGCGATGAGCACCTTGCGCACGATGGCTCCCTCCGAAATAAACAAGCTGAGTTTAGGGACTGCCGACACGGTCCTCCGACGCGCCCCAAATGGTGAACTTGTCCATACGGAGAGTGATTCGAGGCTCGTTCAGACTGCGAAATCCCTAGTTGCACCAAGGTACGCCGCGATTCAGCCCGGCACAGCAATGCCTCGATGTGGCCCCGATCTCTGTGCCGGTGCGCCGTGAGGGATCCCGTTTCTTTGTGGAGTCCCTACGAATGGCCGAATGATTCTTTGCTGCGGCCCCAGCTCTTGTCCGGGCGTTTACCCGTGAGTAGCGTGCCGGGTGGCAACGTACTGGCGGTAACAGACGGAAGAGGGTGGGGCGGTGTCGCGCAAACCGGTGGCCTGGGTGGCGGCGGCGGTGCTGCTGGCGGAGGCGCTGGGTGTCGTACTCGTCAACGCCCTGCTGGCGACGGTCGTCGACAACCAGCAGATGTCGCTCGCGGGCGTCGACCCGGGCGCGATGTCGCTGGGCGCGTGGGTGATGGGCGCGATAGCCGCGCTGTATCTGGTGGTGTGCGCGGTGATACTGCTGCGGACGGCCGTCAGGGACAGCGCCCCCGGCCGGGTCGGCAGGATCACCCTGATCGTCTGCGCGGTCGTGCACGGGGTGCTGGGCGCCCTGACCGTGGGGCTGATCGGCTGGGCCGCCTTCGCCTTCATGATGGTGGTGCTGGCGCTGCTGGTCCTGGTGCTGGTGGGGTACGCGCCGAAGCCGGCGCCGCAGGAGAACGCGACCCCGGCCTGACCCGGACCGGTCAGACCCAGAGGTCCGTGATCGCGACGCCCAGCTCGGCCAGCAGCTCACGCAGCAGCGACAGCGACAGACCGATGACGTTGCCGTGGTTGCCTTCGATCGCGTCGACGAACGGCGCGGACCGGCCGTCGAGGGTGAAGGCCCCGGCGACGTACAGCGGTTCGCCGCTGGCCACGTACGCGGCGATCTCGGCGTCCGAGGGGCTGCCGAAGCGGACGGTGGTCGACGCGGTCCTGGCGGCCCGCGCGCCGCTCGCGGTGTCGATCACGCAGTGCCCGGTCTGCAGGACGCCGGCCCGGCCCCGCATCGACTTCCAGCGCGCGGTGGCCTCTTCGGCGTCGGCGGGCTTCCCGTAGGCCTGCCCGTCGAGTTCGAGCACGGAGTCACACCCGACGACGAGCGCCCCCGCGGCCTCGGGCCGCGCGGCCACGGCCTCGGCCTTCGCCCGTGCGAGCACGAGGGCGAGCTCGGCGGGCGTCGGCGCGGAGACGGCGTCCTCGTCGACCCCGCTGACGATCACCTCGGGGGCGAGCCCGGCCTGACGGAGCAGTCCGAGACGGGCGGGCGACTGGGAGGCCAGGACGAGACGGCGCTGATCGGTCATGCGGAAACAGTAATCAACGAACGGCCCCCGGCGAACGCCGGTCAGCGAACCCCGAGGGCGATCGTCAGCACAACGACCACCAACGCGATGAGCACACCGGCCCGCCGCACCATGGCCTGCGTCTCGCGCATCTCCTTGGGCGGCTCGTTCTCGGGATCGGACCACAACATACGTCCGATCCTGCGACCGCCCCCGGGTGAAGCGCCTGAGTACGTGTACTCAACTCACGGTGAACCGCTCCACCCGGCAGGGGCCCGGCACCGGTTACGGCCAGTACGTGCGGGCCCAGGCCTCGGGGCCCGGTTGGGGGAGGTGGGTGCGGGCTATGCGGGTCGGGGCCGACCATTCCGTGGGGGGTTCGGGGGCCGGTGGTTCGGTGCCCGCCTTGGCCGCCGCCGTCGCCTGGACCACCGCGAGCGCGGCGGCCAGTTCCTCCCTGGTCGGGTTGCCCCGTACGACCTTGATCATCGTCAGCTCCCTTCCTAGAGCGGGATGTTGCCGTGCTTCTTCGGCGGCAGCGTCTCCCGCTTCGTACGCAGTTGGCGCAGCCCCTTGATGATGTGCGCCCTGGTGTCGGACGGCATGATCACCGCGTCCACGTACCCGCGCTCCGCGGCGGCGTACGGGTTGAGCAGCGCGTCCTCGTACTCCTGGATCAGGGTGGCGCGGGTCTGCTCCTGCGCCGCCTCGTCGCCCGCCGCCGCGATCGTGCGGCGGTGCAGGATGTTGACCGCGCCCTGCGCGCCCATCACCGCGATCTGCGCCGTCGGCCACGCCACGTTCAGGTCGGCGCCCAGGTGCTTGGAGCCCATCACGTCGTACGCGCCGCCGAACGCCTTGCGGGTGATCACCGTGATCAGCGGGACCGTCGCCTCCGCGTACGCGTAGATCAGCTTCGCGCCCCTGCGGATGATGCCGCCGTACTCCTGGTCGACACCCGGCAGGAAGCCCGGCACATCGACGAACGTCAGCACGGGGACGTTGAACGCGTCACACGTACGGACGAAACGCGCCGCCTTCTCCGAGGCGTTGATGTCCAGACAACCAGCGAACTGCATCGGCTGGTTGGCGACGACCCCGACGGGCCGGCCCTCGATCCGGCCGAAGCCGGTGATGATGTTCGGCGCGAACAGCGCCTGCGTCTCCAGGAATTCGGCGTCGTCCAGGACGTGCTCGATCGCGGTGTGCATGTCGTACGGCTGGTTCGCCGAGTCCGGGATCAGCGTGTCCAGCTCGCGGTCCTCGTCCGTCGTCTCCAGCGTCGCCTCCTCGGGGAAGGCCGGCGGCTCGGAGAGGTTGTTCGACGGCAGGTACGACAGCAGGGACTTGATGTACTCGACGGCGTCCTTCTCGTCCCCCGCCATGTGGTGCGCCACGCCCGACGTCGTGTTGTGCGTACGGGCGCCGCCCAGCTCCTCGAAGCCCACGTCCTCGCCGGTGACCGTCTTGATCACGTCGGGGCCCGTGATGAACATGTGCGACGTCTGGTCCACCATCACCGTGAAGTCGGTGATCGCGGGCGAGTAGACGGCGCCGCCCGCGCACGGGCCGACGATCAGGCTGATCTGCGGGACCACCCCCGACGCGTGCACGTTGCGGCGGAAGATCTCGGCGAACAGGCCGAGCGCGACCACGCCCTCCTGGATCCGCGCCCCGCCCCCGTCGTTGATGCCGATGACGGGACAGCCGGTCTTCATCGCCAGGTCCATGACCTTGACGATCTTCTCGCCGTAGACCTCGCCCAGCGACCCGCCGAAGATCGTGAAGTCCTGCGAGTAGACACAGACCGGGCGGCCGTCGACCGTGCCGTAGCCGGTGATCACACCGTCCCCGTACGGGCGGTTGTTCTCGATGCCGAAGCTGGTCGAGCGGTGCCTGGCGAACTCGTCCAGCTCGACGAACGACCCCTCGTCGAGCAGCAGACCGATCCGCTCGCGCGCCGTCAGCTTGCCCTTGGCGTGCTGCTTCTCCACGGCGCGCGCGGACCCCGCGTGGGTGGCTTCCTCGATGCGGCGCTGAAGATCGGCGATCCTGCCCGCAGTGGTGTGTGCTGCGCTGTCGTCGGCGGGGGCGGGGACGGTTTCCGGATCTGACATCGGGGTGCGGCTCCCTGCGGTTGTCAGCTGGTGTGAACGTGTGAACGTGGTGGACGCTACTGATCCGTAGGGTATCGGCGCGGATACCGTTCGGCAGTGCGGTGTTTGCCACACCTAGGCTGGCTTGCATGATGGAGCCGAATACCCCAGCGAGCCGCTGGTCCGACCTCGAACGTCCGCCGCTGAACGAGGACGGCCTGCGCCGCGCCCTGGTGCGACCCGGCAGCCTGTGGACCTCGCTCGACGTGGTCGCCTCGACCGGATCCACCAACTCCGACCTGGCGGCGCGGGCCGCCACCGGGCCGGTGGAGGGGGCCGTGCTCGTCGCCGAGGAGCAGACGGCGGGCCGGGGCAGGCTGGACCGCGCCTGGTCGGCGCCCGCCCGCTCCGGGCTCTTCTTCTCCGTACTGCTGCGGCCCGGCGACGACGTACCCGTACAGCACTGGTCCTGGCTCCCGCTGCTCGCCGGGGTGGCCGTCGCCTCCGGGCTCAGCAGGGCCGCCGGGGTCGACACCGCACTCAAATGGCCCAACGACCTGCTGGTGACCGTGGACGGCGCCGAACGCAAGGCTGGCGGGATCCTCGCCGAGCGCACCGCGCAGGACACCGTGATCATCGGCATCGGCCTCAACGTGTCGCTGCGCGCCGAGGAACTGCCCGTACCGACCGCCGGCTCGCTCGCCCTGGCGAACGCCGTCTCCCTGGACCGCGAGACGCTGCTGCGTGCCGTGCTGCGCTCGCTCGACCAGTGGTACGGCGACTGGCGCGCGGCCGGCGGCGATCCCGCGACCTCCCGGCTCCAGGAGGCGTACGCGGCGGGCTGCTCGACCCTGGGCCGCCCGGTACGCGCCGAGCTGCCCGGCGGCGCCGACCTGGTCGGCGAGGCCGTCGCCATCGACGGCGAGGGACGGCTGGTCATCGCCACGGAGCAGGGCGGCCGGCAGGCGGTGGCGGCGGGCGACATCGTGCACGTCCGGCCGACGGGCTGAGCGGAACCGGCCGGGCGGTTCGTCACAGCGCGCGGCGCGGGACGTGACGCGGCGACCCGCTGCGCCGGGCGCGCGTCGCGTGACATGGCGTACGCAAGCGGCCGTCCCCGGCCGGCCCGCCAGGACGCCGCGCGGCCGTACGGCGCCACCGGGACGTGAGCCAGGGCACATCTGCCGTATCGTTGAGCCCGTTCGGGGAAGATCGGACAGATCGGCAGGGCAGTGCGCAGGGAACGGGCAGGAGGCGGCCGGTGACCGTCGACGACACGACGTCCGGCGCGGACGACACACCGCCGCCGTCGGACTCATCGGCCCACCACACACCGCACCACGTCGTCGATCACACCGCGGAGCCGACCGACGACCCGCTGGCGATCAGGCTCGAACAGCTGATCCTCGGCGCCGACCGGCAGTACACCCCCTTCCAGGCCGCCCGTACCGCCGGCGTCTCCATGGATCTCGCCTCCCGCTTCTGGCGCGCCATGGGCTTCGCCGACATCGGCCAGGCCAAGGCGCTGACCGAGGCCGACGTGCTGGCGCTGCGCCGCCTCGCGGGTCTCGTGGAGGCCGGGCTGCTCAGCGAGCCCATGGCGATCCAGGTGGCCAGGTCCACCGGACAGACCACCGCCCGGCTCGCCGAGTGGCAGATCGACTCGTTCCTGGAAGGCCTCACCGAGCCGCCCGAGCCCGGCATGACGCGCACCGAGGTCACCTACCCGCTGGTGGAACTCCTCCTGCCCGAGCTGGAGGAGTTCCTGGTCTACGTGTGGCGGCGTCAGCTCGCAGCCGCCACCGGACGCGTCGTGCAGGCCGCCGACGACGAGGAGATGGTCGACCGCCGGCTCGCCGTCGGCTTCGCCGACCTCGTCGGATTCACCCGGCTGACCCGGCGCCTCGAAGAGGAGGAACTGGGCGAGCTGGTCGAGGCGTTCGAGACGACGTCGGCCGACCTGGTCGCCGCGCACGGCGGCCGGCTGATCAAGACCCTCGGCGACGAGGTGCTGTTCGCCGCCGACGACGCGGGCACGGCCGCCGAGATCGCCCTGCGGCTCATCGAGACCATGACCCACGACGAGACGATGCCCGCGCTGCGCGTCGGCATCGCCTTCGGCACGGTCACCACCCGCATGGGCGACGTCTTCGGCACGACCGTCAATCTCGCCAGCAGGCTGACGTCGATAGCTCCCAAGGACACCGTCCTGGTGGACGGCGCGTTCGCGGAAGGGCTGATCCGTACGGGTGAGGCCCCGGCCTCCGAGTCGCAGGCGGCCGAGGCGACGGCGAAGGCCGAGAAGGAGGGCGAGGCCGCCCCCTCGTACCGCTTCGGGCTCCAGCCGATGTGGCAGCGTCCGGTGCGCGGCCTCGGCGTCGTGGAGCCCTGGCTGCTGGCCCGCCGTCCCGGCTGACGCGACGCGGTCTAACATCTGCCGGTGAACCATCGTTAACCGAGAGGGTGGGGCCATGGCGGAGACCGAAGAGGCCGAGCTGCGGTTCGGGGAGTTCGTGGGCGTACGGCGCTACGACCACGTCGCCGAGCTGGTCCTCGACCGGCCGGCGGCGATGAACGCCGTGTCGACGGAAATGGCCCGGTCCATCGCCGCGGCCTGCGAGGCGCTGGCCGCCGACCCGTCCGTACGGGTCACCGCGCTGACCTCCACCCACCCCCGGGCCTTCTGCGTCGGCGCCGACCTCAAGGAGCGCAACTCCTTCAGCGACGCCGACCTCATGCGGCAGCGGCCCGTCACCCGCGCCGCCTACACCGGTGTGCTCGAACTGCCCATGCCCGTCGTCGCGGCCGTGCACGGCTTCGCGCTCGGCGGCGGCTTCGAGCTGGCGCTCTCCTGCGACCTGATCGTCGCCGACCGCACGGCCGTCGTCGGGCTCCCCGAGGTGTCGGTCGGCGTCATCCCCGGCGGCGGCGGTACGCAACTGCTGCCGCGCCGCGTCGGCGCAGCCCGCGCCGCCGAGCTGATCCTCACCGCGCGCCGCGTCGAGGCGGCCGAAGCGGCCGAGCTGGGCCTGGTCGACCACCTCGTGGACGCGGGTACCGACCGCGACGAAGCCCTCGCCCTCGCCGCCCGCATCGCCCAGAACTCCCCGCTCGGCCTGCGCGCGGCCAAACGCGCGCTGCGCCTGGGCCAGGGGCTCGACCTGCGCGCGGGCCTCGACGTCGAGGACGCGGCCTGGCGCTCGGTCGCGTTCTCCGGCGACCGGGCCGAGGGAGTGGCCGCCTTCAACGAGAAACGCGCACCGCAATGGCCGGGCGAGTGAACGCAGAGTAACTGTCGATCGCTCCGAGTGATCAACCACCCGAACCCCTCTAGGGTGGGGTGATGGGAGTGGATGTGCGATTGCGGGCCGTCGTGGCGCTGGCCCAGGCCATGGCGGCGGCCCACACACCCCGCGAGTCCTGGCTGGCCGCGGCGCAGGGCGCGCGTGAAGGGCTCGGCGGGAGCTTCGGCGCGCTGTCGGTCTGGGAACGCGACCTCGGCCGGCTGAAGGTCCTCGTCAACGCGGGGGAGCGGACACCGGACGAGGACGAGTTCCCCGAGGACGAGACGTACCCCGTCCACCAGTTCCCCGAGATCGCCGAGTTCCTGCACGAGAAGTGGGCGGGCGGCGGCGGTCCCCACGCCTGGGTCGAGACCTCGGACGGCCCGACCGGCGGCGACCCCGGCTACTGCCACCAGCGCGTCGCCGCGCTGCGCCGCCGGGGGCGCGGCTGCTGTGTCGTCGCGCCGATCATCCTGCACGGGCGCGCCTGGGGTGAGCTGTACGTGGCCCGCCCGCTCGGCGCCGCGCCCTTCGGCGAGGACGAGGCGGACTTCGCGACCGTCATCGCCGCGGTCGTCGCGGCGGGCCTCGCCCAGACGGAACGCCTGGAAGAGGTGCGCCGCTTGGCCTTCACCGACCCGCTCACCGGCCTCGCGAACCGGCGCGCGGTCGACATGCGCCTCGACGAGGCCATCGCGGGCCACCGTGCGGACGGCTCGGTCGTCAGCCTCGTCGTCTGCGACCTCAACGGCCTGAAGAAGGTCAACGACACCCACGGCCACGCGGTGGGCGACCGCCTGCTGGAACGATTCGCCTCGCTGCTGTCCCTGTGCGGCGCGAAACTCCCCGGCGCGCTGGCGGCGCGACTGGGCGGCGACGAGTTCTGCCTGCTGACGGCGGGCCCTTCGGCGGACGAGGTGATCGCGGTCGCGACGGAGCTGTGCGAGCGCTCGGCGTCGCTGGAGATGGGGGAGGGCGTGGCGTGCGGGGTCGCCTCGACGGGCGACCCGATCGGGAACGTCACGTCGGCGCGACGCTTGTTCCGGCTGGCGGACGCGGCGCAATACCGCGCGAAGGCGGCGCGCGCGCCGCTGCCGGTGGTGGCGGGGCGGGACGGCGCGGTGATCCGCCTGGCGGACGCGCCGCCGAGGGGCGAGTCGCGCCGCGTGTTCCGGGACGCGCCTCCGCCGGGGTGAGGGTCGTGTCCTGCGCGGTGTCGCCTTCCGGCGGGGGGTGCGGGTCTCGGTTGCGGTTGTTGGCACACGTGCCGGT
>NZ_JTIY01000001.1:1275698-1281234 GCF_000818175.1 Streptomyces sp. AcH 505 | reverse complement strand
GTCCGGACACCCCCCTCCTCCGGCCCCGGCCCCCTCCCCCCCGGTGGGTCCCGCCCAATCGCCCGCGTCAGCGCCGGTGGGCGGTGACCTACCGGCTGCGGGCACGTCCCTGGCGTGGACGCCCGGTCCGCCTTGCCTTGGTGGTCGCGGGGCAGCCGATTCGGGCGGCTGGGGTGAAGGGGGTCGTGCAGGGGTGGTGTCCGGAGCGTAGAGCGTGATTTGTGGCGCATCTTTGCGGTGGCTCCGCGTCTCGGGAGTACGCGCCGTAAATCATGCAGCGCAGGACACGACCCCCGGAACGGCCCCCGGCAACAACCGCAACCACAACCCGCAACCCCGAACCGCGCCGGACGGCGACACCGCGCCGGACGGCGAAACCCCCGACGGTGACACGCGTGGATTCAATCCGTACGCTCGTGAATATGAATATGCACACCGTCGTGGTCGGCACCGCCGGGACCACCGCCGAGGATGTCATCGCCGTCGCCCGCGGCCGCGCGAAAGTTCAGCTCGACGGCTCCGCGCTCGACGCGCTCGCCGCCGCCCGGGAGATCGTCGACGCGCTCGCCGCCAAGCCCGAGCCGGTGTACGGGGTCTCCACCGGGTTCGGGGCGCTCGCCACGCGGCACATCAGCCCGGACCTGCGTGCGCAGTTGCAGCGCAACATCGTGCGCAGCCATGCCGCGGGCATGGGCCCGGCCGTCGAGCGGGACGTCGTGCGCGCGCTGATGTTCCTGCGGCTCAAGACCGTCGCCTCGGGCCACACCGGCGTACGGCCCGAGGTCGCGCAGACCATGGCGGACGTGCTGAACGCGGGGATCACGCCCGTGGTCCACGAGTTCGGTTCCCTCGGCTGCTCAGGCGACCTCGCGCCGCTGTCGCACTGCGCCCTGACGCTCATGGGCGAGGGTGACGCCGAGGGCCCCGACGGTGTCGTACGGCCGGCCGGCGAGCTGCTCGCCGCGCACGGCATCGTGCCGGTGGAGCTGCGGGAGAAGGAGGGGCTCGCGCTGCTGAACGGGACCGACGGCATGCTCGGCATGCTGGTCATGGCCCTCGCCGATCTGCACCGGCTCTACACCTCCGCCGACATCACGGCGGCGCTGAGCCTGGAGGCCCTGCTGGGTACCGCCAAGGTGCTCGCGCCCGAGCTGCACGCGATCCGGCCGCACCCCGGGCAGGGGGCCAGCGCCGACAACATGCTGCGGGTGCTCGCCGGATCCGGGCTGACCGGGCACTTCCAGGAGGACGCGGCGCCGCGCGTGCAGGACGCGTACTCGGTGCGGTGCGCGCCGCAGGTGGCCGGGGCCGGGCGGGACACGCTCGGGTACGCGCGGCTGGTGGCGGACCGGGAGCTGGCCGCCGCCGTCGACAACCCGGTGGTGCTGGCCGACGGGCGGGTCGAGTCGAACGGCAACTTCCACGGCGCGCCCGTCGCGTACGTACTGGACTTCCTGGCCATCGCCGCGGCCGACCTGGGGTCGATCGCCGAGCGCCGTACGGACCGGCTGCTCGACAAGAACCGGTCGCACGGGCTGCCGCCGTTCCTCGCCGGTGACCCGGGCGTCGACTCGGGGCTGATGATCGCCCAGTACACGCAGGCGGCGCTGGTCAGCGAGATGAAGCGGCTCGCGGTCCCGGCGTCGGTCGACTCGATCCCGTCGTCCGCGATGCAGGAGGACCACGTGTCGATGGGCTGGTCGGCGGCGCGCAAGCTGCGGACCGCCGTCGACAACCTGTCGCGGATCATCGCCGTCGAGCTGTACGCGGCGACCCGGGCGATCGAGCTGCGTACGGGGCTGACGCCGGCGCCCGCCTCGCAGGCGGCGATCGACGCGCTGCGGGCGGCCGGGGTCGCGGGCCCGGGGCCTGACCGCTTTCTCGCGCCGGACCTGGCGGCGGCGGACGCGTTCGTACGGGAGGGACAGCTGGTGGCGGCGGTCGAAGCGGTGACCGGGCCGCTGGCGTAGAGCGCGGGCGGCGAGGCCTACGCGGGGCGGGCGCGGCGGACCACGTGGACGCCGTAGCCCGCGGCCGCGGCGAGGACGGCGGCGCCGGCGATCAGGTAGGGCGTCGCGTCGACGCCGTCCGTGCCGCCGAGGGCGAGCTGCTGGGAGCCGGAGCCCCGGGAGTAGCCGGTGGACTGCTGGTGCGGGGTGCTGTGGTCGTCGCCGCCTCTGGCGGAAGGGACGAACCAGAGGGCGCAGAGCAGGATTCCGGCGGCGGCCGCCGTCAGCAGCGGTCGGCGTGCGACAGACACGTAACGATCCCCCCTCATGAGGACGCCTGAATGGCGGGGTGCGCTGATGCTAGTGAAAGCAGCGGGTCGGAGGAAAGCCGTAGCGGGCATCAGCTCTACGCTCCGTCGTATGACCACTTCTGAGACATCACGGTATGTACGGCTACGGGTGGAATTGGTACTGGAGATCGAGGACCACGATGTGCTGAGCGGAGCGGCGCTCACGCGGATCGGGACCGACGAATCGATGCCGGAGGACGAGCGCACGCTCGCCCGGCTCGCCGCGCGGGAGGACGGCGCCGAGGCGCTGGCGTATCTCGTGGAGCCCGTCGACCTGATCAGCGACATCCCGGGGGTCGAGCTGACCCAGGCGTCGTGGACGAGCGAGCTGATCGACTACGACCCCGACTCGTTGGAGTGGGACCCCGACGAGGACGACGAGAACGACGGTGGTCGGGAGTAGCGCGCGGGCGTGACACCCTGGAAGGCCCCGGTCCGACGGCAGACGTGGGACCGGGGCCGCGCCACGGACCGGGCGAGTGGCTTGCGCCACATCTTCGGCCGAAGTGGAACCGGACGAACCGGACCGGGTGTTCTTAAAGGTTATCGGCACTGCAATCGGCGATGTATGGAGAAGCGTGTGATGACGAAAAGCAAGCGGCGCAAGGGCCTCACGGCCGCGTCCGCACTGCTTGGCGGTGTTCTGGTGCTCTCGGCCTGTAGCGGTGGTGACGGCAAGGACGACACCAGCGGCGCCGGGGACCCGACCAAGTCATCCTCACAGGCCCAGGTGGACGAGGCGGCGGCCAAGGACACCTCCGAGGCCCAGATAGCCATCCTCCCGAAGAACGGCGCCAACAACGCGGGCATCAACGACGACGCGAAGGTCACGGTCAGTAAGGGCAAGCTGACCGAGGTCACGATGACGACCGCCGCCGGCGACCCGGTCAAGGGCTCGCTGTCCGCCGACGGTACGAGCTGGAAGCCGGACGGCCAGCTCGACCGCTCCACCTCGTACAAGATCGCCGCGACGGCGAAGGACTCGAAGGGCCGCTCGGCCAACGAGAACTCCTCCTTCACCACCGTCTCGCCCGCGAACAGCTTCATCGGCAACTTCACCCCCGAGGACGGTTCGACCGTCGGCGTCGGGATGCCCGTGTCGATCAACTTCGACAAGGCCATCACCGACAAGAAGGCCGTGCAGACGGGGATCCAGGTCTCGTCGAGCAGCGGCCAGGAGGTCGTCGGGCACTGGTTCAACTCGCAGCGTCTCGACTTCCGGCCCGACCAGTACTGGCAGGCCGGCTCCAAGGTCACGCTGAAGCTGCAACTGGACGGTGTGCAGGGCGCGAAGGGTCTCTACGGCGTCCAGCAGAAGACCGTCAGCTTCACCATCGGCCGTAACCAGGTCAGCACCGTCGACGCCAAGGCGCACACCATGAAGGTGCAGCAGAACGGCAAGACGATCAAGACCATCCCGATCTCGGCCGGCTCGCCCGAGAACACCACGTACAACGGCCAGATGGTGATCTCCGAGAAGTACAAGAAGACCCGCATGGACGGTGCGACGGTCGGCTTCACGGACTCCGACGGCAAGGGCGAGTACGACATCAAGGACGTCCCCGACGCCATGCGGCTGTCCAGCTCGGGCACGTTTGTGCACGGCAACTACTGGGGCGCCCCCTCGGTGTTCGGCAGCGCCAACACCAGCCACGGCTGTGTGGGCCTGCAGGACGTGAAGGGCGCGGGCGACCCGAACATGCCGGCGCACTGGTTCTTCAGCCACTCGCTCATCGGTGACGTGGTCGTCGTCAAGAACTCCAACGACAAGACCATCGCCCCGGACAACGGCCTCAACGGCTGGAACATGAACTGGGCGGACTGGAAGGCCGGTTCGGCGGTCTGATCCGGCCGGGCGGTTTCTGAGCGGTCGGAGAAGGCGGCGGCACCTTTCGGTGCCGCCGCCTTCTCCGTTCTCATCCAGCTCTCACGGTGGCCTCAAGTCTTCGTCACGAGCCGGGCCTAGCTTCGCCACATGTTCTTCATCTACCTCCGGCGCGAGCTGCGCCGACGCAGAAAGGCGGCGCTCGTCGTCGCCTCCGGGCTCGCCCTCGGCATTGCGCTGGTGATTGTCGTCAGCTCGGTCTCCGCGGGGATGGGCAAGGCGCAGGACAAGGTCCTGCAGTCCCTCTACGGCCTCGGCACGGACATGACGGTCACCAAGGCCGCACCGCCGCCGAGTTCGACCAGTGGCGGGCAGCGCCCCAGCTTCAAGTTCGGTGCCAAGGGCGAGGGTGACACCTCGAAGCAGAGCAGCGACCGGGTCATGGTGCAGGGCTTCCAGACCCTCGCCTCGTCCACCGTCACCAAGGTCGCGGCGCAGGACGGCGTGGCCTCGGCGGTCGGCGGTCTCAATCTGACCGTACTGAAGGTCAACGGCCAGTTCACCAGGGGGCAGTTCAAGCAGGACGAGCAGCAGGGCGGCGGCGCGGGACCCGGTCAGGGCGGCGGCGGCGGCAGGACCCAGGGCCGGGTCGAGGGCGGCGGCGCCAACTTCGACGTCGACTCGTTCAGTGTGTACGGGACCGACGTGGCGCACCTGGCGCTCGGCCCGCTGACCTCGTCGAAGCTCACGTCGGGCCGTACGTTCAAGGCGTCCGAGACGAACGCGAAGGTCGCCGTCGTCGACAGCGCCTACGCCAAGCAGAAGAAGCTGAAGGCCGGTTCGACGGTCACCGTCTCCGGCACGAAGTTCCAGGTTGTCGGAATAGCGACGGCGGACAGCGGCGATCCGGCCGCCAACGTGTATCTGCCGCTGACCCAGGCGCAGACCCTGGCCGACGCCAAGAACAAGGTCACCACCGTCTATGTGAAGGCCACCGACTCGCAGCGGATCGACGGCGTCAAGTCGGCCGTGCAGAAGAACGTGCCGGGTACGACGGTCACCACGTCGGCCGATCTCGCCGACACCGTCTCCGGATCGCTGTCCACCGCATCGGACTTGGCGTCGAACGTCGGCAAGTGGCTCTCGCTGGTGGTGCTGATCGCCGCCTTCGTGGTGGCGGGGCTGCTCACCTCGTCGGCGGTCAGCCGCCGGGTGCGGGAGTTCGGCACGCTCAAGGCGCTCGGCTGGAAGAGCGGCCGGGTCACCCGGCAGGTGGTCGGTGAGGCCGTCGTCAACGGCCTGATCGGCGGGGTGCTCGGCATCGCCGTGGGTCTCGCGGGGGCGTACGCCGTCACCGCCGTCAGCCCCTCGCTCACCGCGCAGCTCGGCGGTAGCGGTGGCGGTGGCGCGGG
>NZ_JTIY01000001.1:1260077-1275306 GCF_000818175.1 Streptomyces sp. AcH 505 | reverse complement strand
TTCGCCCGGCAGTCCACGTCCAAAGTCGTCGATGTGGCGCTGTCGGCGCCCGTCTCCCTGGCCACGATCGCCCTCGCGGTCGGTCTCGCGGTCGCCGGCGGTCTGATCGCCGGCGGGTTCGGCGGCTGGCGCGCCTCCCGGCTGCGGCCGGCCGACGCGCTGCGCCGCGTCGAGTGACCGTCCCCCGTCCCCGGGGTCTTACAGCCCCCACGCAGACCCGTACCGCAGGAGTTGCACCGTGTACCAGCTCACCGGCGTCACCAAGCGCTATCAGCGAGGCAAGAAGACCGTCGACGCCCTCGCGGGCGTCGACCTGACCATCGAGGACGGCGGCAGACTCGTCATCCAAGGACCCACGGGCGGCGGCAAGTCGACGCTGCTGCAGATGCTCGGCGGCCTCGACCGGCCGACCGAGGGCACCGTCGAGTTCGACGGGGTGAACCTGGCGAAGCTGCCCGAGGCGCGGCTGACCAGGGTCAGGGCCGAGAGCATCGGCTTCGTCTTCCAGAGCTTCAACCTCATCCCGACGCTCACGGCGCAGGAGAACGTCGAGACGGCCCTGGTGCCGCTCGGCCTCAAGGGGGCGGCCAGGCGTGAACAAGCCGCGCAGGCGCTGGAATCCGTCGGACTCGGCGAGCGATTCGGCCATCTGCCCGGCGAGTTGTCCGGCGGCCAGCAGCAACGGGTCGCCATCGCCCGTGCGCTGGTCAAGCGGCCGAAGGTGCTGCTGGCCGACGAACCGACCGGAAATCTCGACGAATCCATGCGTGACGAAATCATGGAACTGCTTGAGGGGCTCTGGAAAGAGCACGGCCTGACCTTCATCATGGTCACTCACGACAGCTCCATCGCCCGCCGCGCGCCGCGGCTGGCGACGATCCGCAAGGGACGCGTCACGGTCACCGAGAACGCGGCGGCCTGAGTCCTCGCGGTGTTCCCGTCCCCGGCCCGGTGCCGGGGGCGGGAACACCGCTCGTCCTGTTCGACCCGTGCTGTACGTCTCCGTCCGCGCTGTTCCGCCAGACCGCCCACCGCCCGACCGCCCGGACGTCCCGGCAACTCGGGGGCGTCACCACCCTCGTACGCGTAGGTTCGGTCCATGCTGATCACTCTGGGAAGCCCGCCCACGGCCACCGAGACAGCCGCCTGGCACGCGGTGGTCAGCGCCGCGCACGTGCGCGACCTGCCGGCCGCAGTGCCCGAGCCCAGCAAGGCGGAGACGGCGGGGAAGCTGAGCCTGCCGCCGGTCGGCGGGCGCAACGTCCATCTCGCCTCGACCGCCGCCGACGGCTCGTACGACGGCGTCGCCTCGCTCCTGCTGTTCTCGGACGAACACCTGCGGCACACCGCGCTGCTCGACCCGCTGGTGGTGCACCCGAAAGCCAGGCGGCACGGCATAGGCGCGAAGCTCTGGACCGCGATACGGGCCGAACTCGCCGCCGACGGACGGACGTCCATCACCACCGTGCTCGAACTGGGCGGCGCGGGCGAGGCGTTCGTCGACAGTCTGGGCTTCACCAACGTGCAGCCGCTCGGCTGGTACGTGCAGAAGGTCGGCCAGGCACTCGAAGAGATACCGGAACCCCCGCTGCCCGAGGGGCTGCGCTTCGCCGACTGGACGGGCAGCGTCCCCGACGAGTGGGCCGAGGCCTTCGCCCGCGCCCGCGGCACGGAACGCGACGCCTTCGGCGAGGCGCCGGTCACCCACCAACTGGACCGGGACGTGGCGAGAGCGAAAGCCGTGGCCCGGCTGATCGAGCAGCGCGGCGGAGTCGTCCTCACCTCGGCGGTGCTCGAACCCGAAGCGGACGACGCCGTGGCCGCGTACACCGAGGTCGTACTGAAAGCCCCGACGGACGCCCGCGCTCTGCAGCACGCGACGGTCGTCGTCCCGCGCCACCGGGGCCGCGGCCTCGGCCGCGCGGTCAAACGCCATCTGCTGGCGGGACTGCACGAACGGCACCCGGGGGTACGGGAGATCAGCACGACCGTCGCCGACGAGAACACCTCGATGCTGGCGGTGAACGAGTCGCTGGGCTACCGGCGCGAACGCCCGGCGGGTCTCTTCGAGGCGAAGCTGTAGCGGCCGCACGGGCGCCGGAGCAGGCCGCCGGACGGGCGGCTGAGCAGGCGGCTCAGACGCGGACCACGATCTTCCCCCGCACGTGCCCGCGCTCGGAGTACGCGTGCGCCTCCGCGATCCGGTCGAGCGGGTACGTCCGCTCGATGCGCGGCATGTAGCGGCCCTGCCGGCCGAGTTCCGCCGCTTCGGCGAGGAGCGCCGAGTCGTTCACCGCGTTGGCCACATGTACGCCCAGAAGCTGCGCGTTGGTGTGGTCGGCGACCGTCGACACACGGGCGGGGTCGCCCACGATCGCGACGAGATCGGCCAGGGACCCGGAGGCCACGGTGTCGAGCGCGAGGTCGACACCGCCAGGGGCCAGGGCGGCGAGGCGCTCGGCGAGGCCCGCGCCGTAGGTGGTGGGAACGGCTCCGAGTGACGTGAGGAACGCGTGGTTGCGCTCGCTCGCCGTCCCGATCACGGTGGCGCCCTGAGCTACCGCGATCTCGACCGCGGCACTGCCCACGCCTCCGGAGGCGCCCTCGACGAGCAGGGTGCGCCCCTGGAGGGGACCGAGCGCCTTCAGCCCGCCCAGCGCGGTCACGGACGCAAGCCCGGCGCCCGCGGCCTCCTCGTCGGTCCACGTGGTGGGCGCGTGGGCCCAGGCCGAGAAGACGGCCAGCTCCGCCGTCGCACCGGTGACACCGCCCAGCCCGAAGACCCGGTCGCCGACGCTCACCCCCCGCACGCCCTCACCGGTCTCGTCGACGACGCCGACCGCGTCACGGCCGGGAATCGCCGGCAGACCCACGGGAAGCACCTCGCGCGCCGCACCCGAGCGCACCTTCCAGTCGACGGGATTGACACCGGCCGCCGCGACGCGGACGCGGATCTCGCCGGGCCCGGGATGCGGATCCGGCGCCTGCTCGACCACCAGGGTCTCCACACCGCCGTACTCGTGATAGCGGACTGCGCGCATGACGTACTGCCTTTCCACACGGCCTGCACCGGCCGTACGTGAGATCAGTGGGGCGAATGTCCGGCGGACGCCGACGTTCACTACGCTAAAACCTGACACTGACGTCAGTTGCAAGTCGGGCGGGCCCACCGTCCGGCGGACCGGCCGGAGGAGGACAGGTGCGCATCGGTGAGGTCGCCGACCAGGCGGGAGTGAGCGTACGGGCGCTGCGCTACTACGAGCAGCAGGATCTGCTCCAGGCGTGCCGCAGCCCCGGTGGCCACCGGCACTACCCCGACACCGCCGTCAGCCGGGTCCGGCTGATCCAGCAGCTGTACGCCGCGGGCCTCCCGAGCCGAGTGGTCCGCGACGTGCTGCCGTGCGTGGACTCGGGTGAGGCGTCCCCGAAACTCCTGGACCAGATGGAGGCCGAGCGGGTCCGCATCGACGAGCGGATCACCGACCTGCTGGCTGTGCGCGATCGGCTCGACGACGTGATCACCCTCACCCGGGACCCGGACGCCGACTGCCCTTACCTGCGGTGAGAACTGCGGATCAGTGATCCGGCCCGGTCACAGGGCCGGCCGGGTCAGGGTCGCGGTCGTCCACGCCGTGGCCCTCGGGGGCTTCGCCGTGCAGCCGCCGTCCCTCGGCAGCCGGTAGGTCGAACTCAGCCGGTAGTCGCCGGCCTCGGGGACCGTCAGCCGGGTCCAGTGGCCGTCGCGTGCCACGCACGCGCCCTTCGCCCGCAGCCACGGCGAGTACGCGATCCGTACCGTCACCGAACCCGCCACCGGCATCCGGACCAGCAGGTCCGCCTCGCTGCTCCGCGCTACGGAGCCAGGCGGTGACACCAGCGGGACGGCGTCGCGTACCCGGTAGACCGTCCACCCGCTGTCCTGCCACACCGGCTCCAGCCAGTCCGGCTCCGAGCGGACGACGGTGGCCTCGGCCTCGGCCGGGCCGTCGGGGGTGCCGTGCGGCAGGACGACCAGGCCGACCGCCCAGCGGTCCAGCCAGCCGCGGTACGTCTCGGCGGTGAGCGGGCCCTCGTAGAAGACCCGGCCGCGCACCACGTCCAGTTGACGGTTCCAGCCGCGCGCCATGTTGATGTGCGGGGCGAGGATCGCCGCCTCCCGGTGGTCGCGCGCCGGGACGACCTCGACCCGGGTGCGCTCGGCGCCGAGCCGCCGCAGCGCCGCCGCCACGCCCGCGCTGCGCTCCGCCCAGGCGGGCACGGTGTTGGAGACCCGCAGGTCGTCGTCCGTCTTGTTGATCACCCAGCCGGTGTTCACCAGAACCGCGGCCACCAGCACGGCCCGTGGCACCGCGCGGCGCAGGCTCGGTGAGCGCACGAAGGACATGAAGTGGGCCCGGCTGACACCGCGCGTCAGCAGCGCCGCGAGCAGCAGGGGCGGCCCCGCGAGCCCCACCAGCCGCTCCACGTTCGTACCGATCGGTGAGGTGACGGCGTACGTCAGCACGACCCCCGCCGCGTACACGGCGGTGCCGAACCGGACGAGCCGCCAGGTGCGCGGCGCGGTCAGGCCGAGGGCCGCGCAGGCGATGAGCGGCATCACCAACTTGCCTGGTCCCATGGGCTGTTCGCCCTGGAAGGGGAAGAGGACCGAGACCGTGCCCACCACGAAGGCCGGCGGTACAACCAGTACGGCCGCCTGCGTCCACCGGCGGTCCAGCAGATACGCCGCGCCCGCCACCACCAGGAAGAGCCCGGCCACCGGGCTCGCCGCGGCGGTGAGCGTGGCGAGCAGCACAGCGAGCACCGTCCGCCGGACGTACAGCAGGGTGAACAGGCCGATCGCCACCCCGAGCGCGAAGGTCGTACGTCCGGACGCGACGTTGCACCACAGGACCAGCGCGGCGAGCACCGCGGGCCACAACGGCCGCCGTACCCCGGCCCGTACGAAGAGCAGCGCCATGCCCCAGCTCCCGGCGAGCCCGGCGGCCACCGAGACCGCCTTGACGCCGAGGACGGCCATCAGCGCGGGCGCCAGCACGCTGTAGTTGGCGGTGTGCGTGCCGCCGTACCAGGACAGGTCGTAGGGGGTCGCCGGGTGCCGGCGCATGAACCCGGCCCAGGCGAACTGCGCCGCCAGGTCGCCGCCGCCCGTCGCGAGGAGGACGGCCCACACCGCGTACAGCGGTACGACGACGGCCGTAGCGATCAGCGGCACCCGCAGCCGGTGAACGGCGCGCCGCGCGACGGCCTTGCGCCGGGCCATGGGGTCGCCTTGCCCGCTCCCTGTCTTCTCTTCGATCGTCCGCACGGCACCGAGCCTAGGCGAAGGTAAGGGTCACGTATCCAGAACGCCCCCTTCCGCAACCGGGATGTCCTGGCGTACCTGCCTGATCAGGATCTCCCCGAGACAGCTGCTCGCGGGGGTGTGGGTGCGCAGGATCACATCCGGGTACGGCCGTTCACCGACGACGCCGAGAACGTCCGCCGCCGGGTGGCCGAACAGATCGACATCGTCCAGGGCGACCGGCACGGCGGACGGGCCGTGCGCGGTGCCGGGTTGCCGGCTGAGGACGAGGGTGTCCAGACCGGCGCGGTTGTGAGCGGCGTCCGCGTCGTCCGTGCCGCCGTAGGCCAACAGCTCCAGTCCCTCGTAGCTCGCGGAGAAGGCCCAGCCCGCGCCGCACACCCACGTCTCCCGGACATCCGCCAGTGCGGCGACCGCCCACTGCGCTGCCCGCTCGGACATACCGGCCCGCAGCACGCCCGCGTGGTGCGGGAGCGCGAGAGCGGTGCCGAGGCCTGGGCCTGGGCCGGGGTTGCTGCTCCGCAGCAGTTCGAACACGCTCCGATGGTGGCCGGAGCTGTAAGCCGTCGGCCAGTTGATTTCGCCGGCGGCGGAACACGGCTGCCGGCCCGGCGCGTCCCTCCTACTCTGGAGGGGTGACCAGTCATCTGCCGAACGACGCCCGCGTCATCCCGCTGCGCCCGGCCGCCGCCCGCGCGGTCAGAGAGCCACTGTGGCGCCATGTCGTCGGTGATGTGCTGCGCCGTGAACGGCTCGCGCAGGAGCGCACGCTCAAGCAGGTGGCCGAGGCGGCGAGGATCTCCCTGCCGTACCTGTCCGAGCTGGAGCGCGGCCGCAAGGAGGCGTCGTCCGAAGTCCTCGCCGCCGCCGCGCACGCGCTCGGGCTGCGGCTCGCCGATCTGCTGGGCCTGGCCCGGGTCGAGTTGATCCGGCTGACCGCCGTGGACCGGGTCGGGCCTGACGCGGCGAGGTCGGTCAGCTCGGTGACCTCGGCGACGTCCGTCACCTCCGTGACGTCGGTGACGTCCCGGCGTACCGGCACCTCCGTCACCCGCCCGGGCCAGGGCCAGGTGCTCTCGCTAGCCGCCTGACACCCGGCGCCGGCTGAGCACTTCGTCGGCGAGCCCGTACGCCACGGCCTCGCGCGCCGTGAACACCTTGTCGCGGTCCATGTCGGCCCGCAGCGTCGCGACGTCGTGCGGCGTGTGCCGGGACAGCACCTCCTCGACCTCCGAGCGGATCCGCAGCACCTCCTTGGCCCGGAGGCTGAGGTCCGACACGGTCCCCTGCTGCCCGCCGCTGGCCGGCTGCCCCAGCAGCACCCGCGAGTGTTCGAGGATGAACCGCCGCCCCGGCGCGCCACCGGCCAGCAGGACGGCGGCCGTTGACGCGGCCTGGCCGACGCAGTACGTCGAGACGGGCGCGCTCACGTAGCTCATCGTGTCGTAGATCGCCATGAGCGAAGTGAACGAGCCGCCGGGGGAGTTGATGTAGATCGAGATCTCCCGTTCCGGGTCGGAGAACTCCAGATGGAAGAGCTGGGCGATGACGACGTTCGCGACGCCGTCGTCCAGTTCCGTACCGAGGAAGATGACCCGCTCGGAGAGCAGCCGGCTGTAGATGTCGTACGCCCGCTCGCCCTGCGGGGTGCGCTGGACGACGGTCGGAATCGTGTACTGGCTCATGTCACAGCCCCGCCCGTCGCCGCGAACCCGCGGGCCGTACGTCGTCAAGCGACTCGACGACGCGGTCGATCATCCCGTACTCCCTGGCCTGTTCGGCCGTGAACCACCGGTCGCGGTCCCCGTCGCGGGAGACGGTCTCCGCGCTCTGCCCGGTGTGTTCGGCGGTGATCCGCTCGATCGCCTTCTTGGTGAAGTCGAGGTTCTCGGCCTGGATCGCGATGTCCGCCGCCGTGCCGCCGATCCCGGCCGACGGCTGATGCATCATGATCCGCGCGTTCGGCAGGGCGTGGCGTTTGCCGTGCTGTCCGACGCAGAGCAGGAACTGGCCCATGCTGGCGGCGAATCCCATCGCGAGCGTCGACACGTCGTTCGGGACGAGCCGCATCGTGTCGTAGATCGCGAGCCCGGCCGTCACCGATCCGCCGGGGCTGTTGATGTAGAGGCTGATGTCGGTCTTCGGGTCCTCGGCCGACAGCAGGAGCAGTTGGGCGCAGACGCGGTTGGCCGACACGTCGTCGACCTGTGTGCCGAGGACGATGATCCGCTGCGTGAGCAGTTGCGCTGCCAGATGGTCGTCGAACTGGGTGGCGGGCGTATCGCCGTCGCCGGCGGCACGTACGTACATGGGTCCTCCTTCGCCGCACCTGGGCCGGCCGGCCCGGGCGCTGAGACCCCTCCACCATCCGTGCGTCGGCCCCGTCAGGTCAGCGTTCTCGGCCCGCGGCAGATTCGCCGAGGGCAGAGCGCGGCGGCGCGGTGAGCGTCAGGCTGCCGGGGAGCGCGGCGACGGTCTCGCGGAACAGCCCGCCGAGGTCGGTACGGGCCGGCTGCGCCGCCCAGCCGGCGAGCGCGAGGTGGAACGCGGCGAGCAGCATGTCGACGGCGAGGCGGGGGCGCGGGTCGTCGCGTTCCGGCAGGTCGAACCTGCGGCGCAGGATCTCCAGCGCGCGCTCCGTGGTGCGCGCGCAGAACTCCAGGCCGTGCGCGTCCATGGAGGGGGTCTGCCCGGCCAGTTGCCTGCTGAGCAGGATGCGCCGCTCGGCGCCGTCGTCGGCCAGGACGCGCGTGAGTGCGGCGAGGAGCGCGTCACGCATCAGCTCCAGCAGCGGCGGATTCTCGACTGCGCCACCGGGGCTGCCGGGGGTCTCCAGCTCGGTCAGGAACGTCAGCCAGATGTCCTGGGTGGGGGCGGAGGCGACGTCCTCCTTGCTGCTGAAGGTGCGGAAGAAGGTGCGCTTGGAGACGTCGACCGTGTCGCACAGCTCGTCGAGCGTGACGCCGCCGAATCCGCGCTCGCCGAACAGCTCAAGGGCGGAGTCGATGAGCGCTTGGCGGGTGCGCTGCTTCTTGCGCTCGCGCAGCGAGGGGCGCGGCACGGTCTCGGAGCTGGTCACGGACCGATCGTACCGCCGGAGCGAATGCCATGCGTAGGCGTATGCCACTGAGTGGCATTACGATGGAGGCCACGCCACTGACCGGAAGGTGTTCACCATGCGCGCCCTGCTCGTCGACCGCACCGCCCCCGCGGGTATCCGCCTCGGCGAGGCCCCCGATCCGCTCCCTGGTCCGCACGAGGCGCTGGTCAGGGTGGTCGCCACCTCGCTCAACCAGGGCGAGGTCAAGCACGGCGTCAGCGCGGCCCCCGACGGCGCCGTGCTCGGCTGGGACGCGGCGGGCGTGGTCGAACGCGCGGCAGCCGACGGCTCGGGCCCGGCCGCCGGAACCCCCGTGGCCACACTCGGCGCCGACGGCGCCTGGGCCGAACTGCGCGCCGTGAACACGGACTTGCTCGGCACGGTCCAGCCGTCCGCCGACCTCGGCGCGATCAGCACGATCCCGGTGGCGGCCACCAGCGCCCTGCTCGCCCTCCGCAGAACGGGCCCCTTGCTCGGCCGCCGAATCCTGATCACCGGCGCCACGGGCGGCGTCGGCCGCTACGCGGTCCAACTCGCCCGCCAGAGCGGCGCGTACGTCATCGCCTCCACCGGAGACCCGGACACGCACGGCGAAGAACTGCGCACCCTGGGAGCCCACGAGGTAATCGCGGCCCCCGCCCGCCTGGCCGGCCCGGTGGACGCGGTGCTGGACATGGTGGGCGGCGAGCAACTGGTCCAGTCCTACGACAAGTTGGCGGAGAACGGCACGCTGGTCGCCCTGGGCCACAGCGCGGGCCAACCCGAACACTTCCCCTACGGCGCCCTCTTCGGCGACCAGGGCCGCCACAACCGCGCGATCGTCAGCTTCTTCCTCCTGTCCAGCCCCGACCTGGCCCCGGCCCTGACCTGGCTGGCGGACCAGGTCACGACCGGAACCCTGAACCCGGGAATCTCCTGGCGAGGCAGCTGGAACGAGTCCGCCGAAGCAATCACAGCAATGCTCGAAGGCCGCCTCCACGGCAAGGCGGTACTCGACATCACCTGAGGGGCGCCACGAAGCGCGGCTCCGGCCAGTCGGTGACCGGCGCGGCGGCGGACGAGTAGATCTCCAACAGCGAGAGATAGCCGTCCCGCGTGAACACCATCACGCCCGCGTCGGCCGGCTCGACGTACCAGGCGTCCGCCGCTGGGTTCCCGTGCACCGGAGCGGGCGCCACGGCCGCACGATCCACGGCCAGATCGACGCTCGCGCACCCGCAGGCGCACCTACCGACGACCCGCACGAACCCCACTTGCGCCCGCAACGCGGCCCGCGCCGAACCTCCCCCGTCGAGCAGCGCGTCGAGCGTCCCCTTCACACCTGCCGACGGCACCTCACCGGTTGTCGTCATCACGCGATCCCACCCCCCCCGAGTCTTCTAGGTCCTCGCACACGATCTCGCATGGGGGACGGTTGCTTCATCGGGTTTGTCAGGAGGGGAGCGGCGGAGATGTGGACGCAGTCCCGTCGTCCAGGTCGAAGCGGCAGAAGACGCTCTTGCCACCTTCTTCGCGTGGTGCCCACCATGCCGCGTCGGACAGCGACTGGATGATCAGCAGGCCCCGGCCGTTGTCGGCGAGCAGCGCGTCCGAAGGCATGTCCGGGTCGTCACCGGCGAGCAGGTCACCTGCCGGAAGCATCGGGGGTGTCGAGTCCTCGTCGGCGACCTCCAGGAACAGGCACGTGGGCCAGGCCCGGACGGTCACGGCGATCTTTCGGCCGCCGCTGCTCTCACCGCTGACCGCCGCTGTCTGCCACCCGTCCGGGACGGCGTGATGCACGGCGTTGCCGACGAGTTCGGACAGACACAGACTGACGTCGTCCACCAGTCGGTGGAGATCCCAGTCATGCAGGGCATCGAAGGCCAGGCGGCGGACCACTGCCCCCGTATCGGGGGCTTCCGCGTCGAGGGTCACCGCGCGGCTGCGTTCCGATCCGGCGGTGTCGGCCGGCTTCAAAGCCGCGAGGTGCGCCGTACGCAAGGGCCGGCGATGGTTCTCTCGCGAAGTCATCGCATTGTCCTCCGTTCGTCGGCAGCCAGGAGCGCCGCCGTGTGCGGGCAAGTCAACGGCGAGTTGTGACCGACCGGCAGCGTCCACAGTGGGGTCCGTGTGACCACGGGGGTTCACGACGAGGCGAGGGGGTTCGTTCGTGAACCCCCGGTACATGGCCGAAACGGCGTGGCACGATGAACACTTGCCGTAATCGGCCCGTGACAGGGGGGATCGTGGGCAGGGAGCCGAATCACCGACTGGCCGCGCTCATGGCCGAGGCCGGAGCCTCCAACAAGGGCCTGGCCCGACGGGTGCAGGGGGTGGCCTCGCGTCACGGCGCGCACGTCGGAACGACGCATGTGGCCGTGCAGCGGTGGCTCGACGGAAGCGGCATTCAGGCGGAGACAGCGGCGTACCTGGCCGAGGCGCTGGCCGAGAAGCTGGGACGCCGGATCACACCGCGCGATCTCGGCTTCCCTGAAGCGACCGTCCGACCCGCCGCCACCGGGGCCAGCTATGCCACGTCGCTCGCCGAAGCCCTCGGCGTACTGGACGGTCTGACGCAGCTTCGACCGGAGGACTCCTCGTCCGTCACCGAGTTGCCGCACGACGGCGAGATCAACACGGCCGTACTGTCGTGGCTCGTCTCGCGCCCGGACGGCTTACCGGCCGACGGCGGCGGCTCCCGGCGTGTCGGTATGCGCGACGTCGCCGCGGTCCGCACGGCCGCCGAGATGTTCATGCGGCTGGACTTCCTCTACGGCGGTGGCCACGGGCACAGGGCGCTGCGCCACTACTTCCGGCATGAGGTACTGCCCCTGCTCAGCGGTGGTTACAGCGAGCGTGTGGGGACGGCTCTTTTCAGTGCTGCCGCCGAGATCGCACAACTGCTCGCATGGACCGCCTACGACAGCGGTAACCACCACCTCGCGGCCCGATACCTGTTGTCCACGCTCCGGCTCACGCAGGTCACGGGCGACCGCATGACGGGCTCGCGCATCCTCGCCAACATGAGTCACCAGGCCAACTACCTGGGCCAAGCGCCGAGGGCCACACGATTGGCTCGCGCCGCGGTCGAAGGTGGTGGACACGGCCGCGCGACGCCGCGTGCCATGGCGCTGTTCGCCGCGCACGAGGCCCGCGCGCTGGCCACAGGACAGAACCCCGGAGGCGCCCGGCGGGCGATGCGCGAGGCAGAGAGCTACTTCGACCGCGCGGAGACAGCCGACGATCCCGCCTGGTTGGCGTACGTGGACGAGGCCGAACTGGCCGGCGAGTTCAGCCACTGTTTCCGCGACCTCGGCGAATCGGCGCTCGCCGTCTCGTACGCCGAGCGGGCCGTCAGGCTGACCGACCCCAAGTACGCCCGCACACTCGGCTTCTGCCGGTTGGTGCTCGCGCAGAGCCTGCTCCGCGACGGCCAGCTGGAGGCTGCTGTCACGACCGCCGGGTCGGCGATGGCGCAGGGGGACGCACTCCAGTCGGCGCGCTTCCAGCGCTATGTCACGGACTTTCGGCGCGAGGTCGCTCCGCATGCGACGAACCCAGCCGTGCGGCGGTTCAACGAACTCGTACGGGTTGCCCTCGCCGATCTAGACGACGAGTAGCGGATTCGGTCAGCCCGGCTGCCAGTCGCGAGGCGCCCTGTCGTCGCGGAGCGACGCAATCCGCCGGGCATACTCGCGGGCGATCTCGTCGCTCTCGCCGATGTTCTGCATCAGCCAGGTGGTCATCTTGAACTCCTGCGTCGCGCGCAGTGTCGGAAAGCCGTGCCAGTCGCGCAGATCGCGGCCGTACGCGCGCGTGAACGCGGCGTACTGCTCGGCCGTCTGCCACCCCAGGCTGTCGTGTTCGGTCGCCGTGACCATCAGGTCCCACTCGGGGTGGTCATGACAGAAGACCTCGAAGTCGATCAGGACGGCCTGATCGCGGCGGTTCACCATGAGGTTCTGCACATGCGCGTCCCCGTGGACCGGGCCGCGCGGCGACTCGAACCGCAACTCCGCGATTCGCTCCCGCAGTTCACGGCCACGCTTGCGCAGGAATTCGCGGTCGTCGTCCGGTACGCCCTTGGCCTTCTCGATGCGCAGGTCCGACCGTCGAAGAGCGTCGTACGGAGGGAGGTCCAGGCCCGCCGGCAGGTGGAGCGCGTGCAAGTCGTGCAGTATGCCGCCGAGTTCGGCGTACGTCGGCTTCCTGTCGCTCTCCTCGATCAGGTGCCAGAAAGTCACCGGGTGGCCGGACACCAGGAGCGCCTGCTCGACGTCCGCAACCGCCCGCGAGGCGGGAAAGCCCTCCGCCTCCAGCCACCGCGAGACGCGCACCTCCGTCCGTGAGGCGTCCAGGTATTCCGCCGACCGGGCGATCCGCACGACCATCGGATGCCGCCCAAGCCGGAAGAGCGCGTTCTCACCGAGCCTGAGCAGCCGCGCCCCGTCGTCTTCCAGCCCGGCCGCACGGCACGCCTCGGCCATCACCTCGTACGCACGGACCGACGTGAACCGCTCGGACCTCCCGCCCGCAGTCTCGGACGACGGCATACCGCAACCACTCCCCAAGGCTCATGGAACTGCAGACGTGTGTGCAGCCGCAGTATTGCCTCGCTTGACGCCCACGCCATATGTATGGTCACGCATGACGCAGACCGAGCGGGGGCGGGGGCGGTGAGTCGGAGGCGCTACGTTGCCCGGGGTATCGCGGGCGGCTACCGGATCTGGGACAACCGGGGGCGTCGATGGTGGGGCGATCTTTACGAGCTGTGCCCTGACGACCTTCTCGCCGAACTCAACGGCCACGCCGACCCGGCGCGGATCACCGCGTTGATGAAGCGCTGCAGAGCGCGCAAGCGATAGGCGCGGCCGGTGCCGCTGTGGCCGGTGTCACGCGTAGCGGGTGAGGAGGGCCTCAATGTAGTCCTCCAACCTGTTCGCCAGGACGGCGGGGGTCAGGTCGGTGCGGCCCAGGTCCCGCCAGGGGACGGCTACCTTTTCGGCGTCCGGGGCGAAAGCGAGTGCGTCCAGCAATCGCCAGTACAGGTGCGCGGCCGGGGCGTTCGCCACGGTGCCGCCCGCGGCGGTGTATTGGTCGGCGAAGCGCATGCCCGTCGGGACACCGTGCAGCAGGGCCAGGGCAGTTGAGCAGTGGGCGACGTCCAGGTCGGCGGGGCCCCAGGAGGTCTCCACCCAGTCGACAACTCCGCTGATCCGCGGATCGTCGTCCGCGCCTTCGAAGAGGACGTTGCCGGGGTGGTAGTCCCGGTGCAGGAAGCACGACCGGTGGCTCGGTGGCTCACGGCGGATGACGTCCACCGCCCGCTGCCACAACTCCGGCCGCTCCGTGGCCGCCGGCGGGCTGACCTGGTCGGGTGCGGTCCACGCCTGATAGCTACGCGGCCGGTCTTCCGAGGCCACCCGTACTCGGTGGACGGCAGCCAGTTGGCGTGCCAGCAGGTCGCCGCGTTGATCAGCGTCGTCGTCGTCCAGGCGAACGCTTCCCGGGAGCAGCGACATCAGCAGCGATGGGTGGTCGCAGAACTCAGCCGTCGCGTCCACGTCCAGGAGCACGGCGGCGGGGACATCCGTGTCGGCGAGCAGCCGCAGCACGTCGGCCTCCCGTGTCAACAGACCCTCCGCATGCCGCACGAAGAACGGCCTGACGAAGGATCGGAGTACCACCGAGCGGCTGCCGTCCAGCCCGGTGATGTCCAGACGTCGCATCACGGACGTCCACCCGCCGGCCAGGCGGGCCACGTTGTCGATACGTTCCGAGGCGGGGGCGAGCTGCCGCCTCTCCACCCAGGCCCGCGTGGCGCGCCAGCCGTCGCTCCCGTCGCCCTCGTCGGAACCCATGACCGTCAGGCGGCCGGGGATGTTGTGTGGGCCTTCTGGACCGTTTCCTCTCGGGCCGTCAGGTAGCGGCGGAGGGTGTTGCCGTTGTTCCAGGGGAGGGCGTTCACGTGGCCGTCGACCAGGCGGAACTGTTCCAGCGCCGCGTCGTACCTGGACTGACGGTAGAGGAAGTACGCCAGCAGGTGGCGCAGTTCGGGCAGGTGTGGGTGGGTGGTGGGGGCCGCTGCCGCGTCCATCAGGGCGTGGTCCGTGAGGGAGCGCAGCTCCTCGGTGTCCGCCGGTGCGTCCTGGTGTTCCTCGTACCAGGCGAGCAGCGGGAACGCCGACATCAGCGTGCCGGGCGGGGCCTGCGCCGCCTCGTGGGCGGCCGGTGTGTAGCCCGGCGCGGCCAGGTGGGCGCCGAAGTGGTGCGGGGCGCGGGCTCGTAGCTCCGGCCAGACGCGGTCCATGTCCGCGTCCGCCGTGCCCAGTTCCACGACGTACGGCGTGGGGTCGGCCGGGTCCAGTTCCTTGGCGCGGGTGATATCCGCGTCCGCGCGGGTCGTCGCCGCACGGACGACCGCCGCGTCCGCGCTCTTGTCCTCGGCCTTCTCCCAGGCGCTCAGCCAGGCGTCGTCAGCGGCGGCTGCCGTGGCCAGCTCCTGGACGTACAGCCAGCGCAGCTCACGGTCGGCCGCCGTCGAACCGAGCAGCGCGGCGGCCGGGTGCCAGTCGCCCGTTCCCGCCGCGGTCAGGGCCTGCGACAGTTCCGGTGCCTGCGGGGCGGCGCGAGTGGTGTCCAGCTCGTCCGGCGGCAGCAGGCCGAGTTCGCGTGAGCGCGCCGACTGCTCGCCCGGCGCCGCCGGGACCATCGAGGCGAGCACCCGGTCGGTGCTGCGCCGCGACCGGTACCAGAGGAAGACACAGATCACTATCAGGATCAGCGGGATGATGCGGGACACGGTTACCTGGTTCCTGGGAGGGGGCGAGGGGGGGGCGGGG
>NZ_JTIY01000001.1:1249750-1260052 GCF_000818175.1 Streptomyces sp. AcH 505 | reverse complement strand
AGGCTCGCCGGGCTTCCGCCGCTCGCCTCGTAGCCCGCCACCGCCAGCGCCCGGTACACGGCGTACGCCGCCGCGGGGTCCCCGCCGTACGTCCACGGCAGCGCCCCGACGTGGCCGTCGACCCGTACCAGCTGGTTCATCGCCTCCGACCACCGCTCCGAGCGTACGAGAAAGAGAATCAGCAGGTGCCGTACGTGCGGCAGCAGCGGGTCGTTCTCGCGTGCCGCGTGCACCGCGTGGAGCGCGCCGCCCATCGCCTTCGTCACCACTTCGCTCTGGTAGAAGCTGCGCACCAGATTGACCTCCGGCAGGTGCTCGTACACCGCGAACAGCGGCAGCGCCGCCAGCAGCGAGCCACGCGGGGCGCGCGCGGCCGCCGTCGTCGCGAAGTGGTCCGCCTCCTCGCGTGAGCCGTGCCACTTCTCGCACCAGTAGTGCAGCGCCGCCAGATGCGCGCCCATGTGCGCGGGCGCCCGGTCGATGACCTTCGCCCACAGCTCGTCGAACTGCTCGTGCGGATAGCCGAGCCCGCGCGCCACGGCCAGCTCCACGATGTACGGCACGGGGTCGCCCGGCGCCAGCAGGGCCGCGTCGCCGCAGACCGTGCGCGCCTCCTCCAGGATGATCCGGAAGTCGTCGCTGCCGGCCGCCGACGAACGCCACGCCTGCTGCACCAGGAACTCGGCATGCACGGCGGCCCCGCCCGCGTCCTTCGGCGACTGCGCCCGCCAGGACCGCAGCCACGAACCGCCCACGCCGGGCCGCTGCCGCAACTCCAGCGAGGCCGCGCCCGCGAACGCCTGCACCCGCTGCCAGCGGATCTCGTCGTCCTTGCCGGTGGCGGCGAGCAGCTGGGACGCCGCGTGCCAGTCCTGGGTGTGCTGGACGACGTCCAGCACGTCGAGGAGGTCCTGGTCCGGCCCCGGCAGCCGGATGTCCAGCTCCTCCTGCCGCAGGAACCCGTACGCCGCCGGGTCGGCGGCGTCCGGCGAACCGGGCGCGACCTGGCGGAAGCCGCCGGCGATTCCGCCGCGCCTGCGGCGTACGTACGGGACGATGATCGCGGCCAGCAGGGCCATCGCCATCAGGAACCAGAGAATCTCCATGGCTCCATTGTCCCGGACGCCCGCCGCGGCCACGAAGTCGTCACCGTGTGTGCCGTACCGCCCCCTGATCGCCGTCCGCGCCGCGGTCACCGGCGACAAGCAGGGCCCGTCCGGGACTACGCTCGGGGCTCATGAGCCACCAGCACCCCACCGGTCAGTACAACTTCGAGACCCGTGCCATCCACGCGGGCAACACGGCCGACCCCGTCACCGGCGCTGTCGTCCCCCCGATCTATCAGGTGTCCACGTACAAGCAGGACGGCGTCGGCGGTCTGCGCGGCGGTTACGAGTACAGCCGCAGCGCCAACCCGACCCGCACCGCGCTCGAGGAGAACCTGGCGGCCCTGGAAGGCGGCAGGCGCGGACTCGCCTTCGCCTCGGGTCTCGCGGCCGAGGACTGCCTGCTGCGTACGCTGCTGTCGCCCGGCGACCACGTCGTCATCCCGAACGACGCCTACGGCGGCACCTTCCGGCTGTTCGCGAAGGTCGTCTCCCGGTGGGGCGTCGAATGGTCGGTCGCCGACACCTCCGACCCCGCCGCCGTGCGGGACGCCATCACGCCGCGCACGAAGGCGATCTGGGTCGAGACCCCCTCGAACCCGCTGCTGAGCATCACCGACATCGCCGCCCTGTCCGGCGTCGCGCACGCCGCGGGGGTGACGCTGGTCGTCGACAACACCTTCGCCAGCCCGTACCTCCAGCAGCCGCTGGAGCTGGGCGCCGACGTCGTCGTCCACTCGACGACGAAGTACATGGGCGGACACTCGGACGTCGTCGGCGGCGCCCTCGTCGTCAACGACGACGCGCTGGCCGACGAACTGGCCTACCACCAGAACGCGATGGGCGCGATCGCCGGCCCCTTCGACTCCTGGCTCGTGCTGCGCGGCGTCAAGACGCTCGCCGTGCGGATGGACCGGCACAGCGCCAACGCCGCCCGCATCGCCGAGATGCTCACCACCCACCCCCGGGTCTCGAAGGTCCTCTACCCGGGCCTGCCCGAGCACCCGGGCCACGAGGTCGCCGCCAAGCAGATGACGGGCTTCGGCGGCATGGTGTCGTTCCAGATCGCCGACGGTGAGACGGCGGCGGTCGAGGTCTGCAACCGCGCGAAGCTGTTCACGCTCGGGGAGTCCCTGGGCGGCGTCGAGTCCCTGATCGAGCACCCCGGACGGATGACGCACGCCTCGACGGCGGGCTCGCTGCTGGAGGTGCCGTCCGACCTGATCAGGCTGTCGGTCGGGATCGAGTCGGGCGACGACCTGCTCGCGGACCTGACGCAGGCCCTCGGCAAGTAGTCCGTTCTGTTCGGTGGTGGTGGTGGTGGTGCGGGCCGGTGCGGCCCGCGCCGTCATGTTCGTCGCGCTGTCGCCGGAAGGCGTCCCGTCAGAAGCCGAACGGCGGCGGAGTCATCTCCGTCGGCTGCGGCTCCCACGGATACGTGGCCGCCGCCCAGACGACGAAGACCACCGCCGCCGCCAGCAGCAGCGTCCACAGCACTCGGCGCAGCGTACGGCGCCTGTGCAGCATCCGGGCGCCGCGCGCGGTGGCGCGCAGGAGCAGATCGGTGGGGACGGCCGGATGCGGCAGGTCCAGCATCCGGCGGACCTCGGCCTCTTTGCGCTCGGAGTTGATCACGAGACGGCCCCCGCGGCCCCGGCCCCCGCAGCCCCGGGGGCCGGCCGCACGCCCTGCCGGGCCGCGTCGTGCGACCCGTCGCGTGCCGCCTTGCGCATCGTGGCCACGGCCCGCGCGCAGATGACCCGCACCCGCTCCACCGACAGCCCGATCATCGCCGCCGTCTGCTCCTCGCCGATGCCCTCGTAGACCCGGAGCACCAGGACGACCCGCTCCTGCCGGCCGAGCGGCCCCAGCACCCCGGCGCGGCCCGACCGGCCGGACCGTACGGGCCACAGGCTGCGGGCGAAGCGGGTGGCGAGCTCCTGCCGGGCCCGTACGTATGGGTCCTCGCCGCGCAGCCGGTCCCAGTCCGCGTACGTGGCGGCCAGCGCGGCCGTCAGCAGCCGCTGGGCGTGCGGCGCGGCGTCGGGCGGCTCACCGGTGAGCAGATGCGCCGCATGCAGCAGCCGGCCGGCCGCACCCGCCAGGAACGATTCGAACTCCCGGGCGCGACGGCTGTCCAGGGCCGTCCGACGCTCTCCCACGTCTTCATATGAGGCCCGCTACGGGCCGGGGTCAAGAGGGCGTACCTCTGTCACTCGTCCGAGGCGCCCGAGGTGGTGCGGGTGTCGTCGGACGCGTCGGCCCCACCGGTCGGTTCGCCCGCGGGACCGGCGGCCGGATCGACCGGCTCGGGGCCGCCCTCGGCGGGGCTGAGCCGCGCCTGCCGGGCCGACAGCGCCCCGTTGAACTTGGTGAGCAGGGCCGTGAACGCCTCCCGCTCCTCCTCCGCCCAGCCGTTGGTGACCTGTGCCATCAGCTCGCGCCGCGACGCCCGTACCTCGTCGAGCCGGACGTGACCGCGCTCCGACAGCTGGAGTACGACGGCACGGCCGTCCTCCGGGTGCGAGGTGCGCTTCACCAGGCCGGTGTCCACGAGCGGGGCGACCTGGCGCGTGACGGTCGACGAGTCGATGCCCATGCCGGCGGCGAGGGCCTTGACGCCCATGGGGCCTTCGTTGTCGAGGCGGTTGAGCAGCAGATAGGCCGCCCGGTCCATCGAGTTGCGGAGCTGGCCGATCCCGCCTAGCCGGGTCTGTTCTGCGCGGCGCGCGAATACGGCGACCTGATGCTGGAGGGCATCGAGGAGGCCGTCTTCACCCGGTGCGCCAGAGGGTCCCGCTGCGGCCTCGTCGGAGGCCGAAGCAGCGGAAGTCATGTCCTGAATGGGGGGCATGGCTGGGGGCTCTCTCGTCCGGTGGTCGACTGGTGGGGGACAGAGTACGCGGCGCGGGCCGTGGGCGTACCGGCCCGGGACAAACCCGCGAAGTTCGGACCACCCTACTTTCCGACATCGGATCAGTCTCTTTCCCGACAGGGGATCAGCCTCTTTCCCTGATGTCGGACCAGTCTCTTGTCCGATGTCGGACCAGCCGCCTTTCCGACAAGCGGGCTACGGGCGGCCGACAAGCGGCCGACCCCGCGGCGAGCTGCGAGACTGGCCGTCATGAGCTTCGGTACGTCCAGCCACGCCAGTCCCTTGATCCTCGATGACATCAGGGGGGCGCAGAAGATGCTCTCCGGCGTGGCCCGGATGACCGCCATGGAGGGGAGCCGGCACCTGACCGCGCTCGTCGGTGCCCCCGTCCATCTGAAGTGCGAGAACCTTCAGCGGACCGGTTCGTTCAAGCTGCGCGGCGCCTACGTGCGTATCGCCGGGCTTTCGCCCGAGGAGCGCGCGGCGGGCGTCGTCGCGGCGAGCGCGGGCAACCACGCGCAGGGGGTGGCGCTCGCCTCCACCCTCCTCGGCGTCCGGTCCACGGTCTTCATGCCGATGGGCGCACCGCTGCCCAAGGTGGCCGCGACGCGAGAGTACGGCGCCGAGGTGCGGCTGGCGGGTCAGGTGGTGGACGAGACCCTGGCGGCGGCGCAGGAGTACGCGCTCGACACCGGCGCCGTCTTTATCCACCCCTTCGACCACCTGGACATCATCGCAGGTCAGGGCACTGTCGGACTGGAGATCCTGGAGCAGTGCCCGGAGGTGAAGACCGTGGTCGTCGGGATCGGCGGCGGTGGTCTCGCCGCGGGCATCGCGGTCGCGCTGAAGGCGCTGCGCCCCGATGTGAAGCTGATCGGCGTGCAGGCGCAGGGCGCCGCCGCCTATCCGCCGTCGCTCAGGGCGGGCCGGCCGATGGCGATCGACGCGCCGCAGACGATGGCGGACGGCATCAAGGTGGGTCGGCCGGGGGACGTACCGTTCCAGATTGTCCAGGAGCTGCTCGACGAGGTCCGTACGGTCTCCGAGGACGCGCTGTCGCGGGCGCTGCTGCTCTGTCTCGAACGGATGAAACTCGTGGTGGAACCGGCGGGCGCCAGCCCGGTGGCCGCGCTGCTGAGCGACCCGAAGGCGTTCAAGGGCCCGGTGGTCGCCGTGCTGTCGGGCGGCAATGTCGACCCGCTGCTGATGCAGCGGATCCTGCGGCACGGCATGGCGGCGGCCGGCCGGTATCTGAGCCTGCGGCTGCGCGTGACCGACCGGCCGGGCGCGCTCGCGACGATGCTCGGGGTGCTGTCGGTGGCCGACGCGAACGTCCTGGACGTCAGTCACGTACGGACCGATCCGCGGCTGGGTCTCGGCGAGGCCGACGTCGAGGTCCATCTGGAGACGAAGGGCCCCGAGCACTGCACGGAGGTCGCCACGGCGCTGCGGACGGCGGGCTACACGATCCTCGGCTAGCCACCCGGGTCAACCGGCGGCTACGGGTCAACCGGCGGCCGGCAGCCCGGGTCAACCGGCGGGCCGGCCGCTCACGTCAACCGCTTGTAGGTCGCGATGTATCGCGATACTGTGCCGTCCTCTCCGGTCCCTGGTGCGAGTTGTCGTGGAAATGAGTGACGCGGGAAGAACCGCCGAATCTAAGCTCTGCGTAAGTGGCTTGAGACGAATATCGCCAAAATCGCCAATAACGGGAGAACCCACATGCCGGGCGCCATCTACGCCGAGGGTCTGGTGAAGACCTTCGGCGACGTAAGGGCTCTGGACGGCGTTGATCTAGATGTCCCAGAAGGAACGGTCCTGGGGCTTCTCGGTCCCAACGGGGCGGGCAAGACGACAGCCGTACGCGTACTGACGACCCTGCTTCAGCCCGACAGCGGCAAGGCCGTCGTCGCGGGGATCGACGTACTGAAGTACCCCAACGAGGTCCGCCGCTCGATCGGCCTCTCCGGGCAGTTCGCGGCGGTCGACGAGTATCTGACCGGCCGCGAGAACCTCAAGATGGTCGGCCAGCTCTACCAGATGAAGGCGCGGGACGCGAAGGCGCGCGCGGTGGAGCTGCTGGAGCGGTTCCATCTCACCGACGCGGCCGACCGCCCCGCCAAGACGTACTCCGGCGGTATGCGCCGCAGGCTCGACCTGGCGGCGGCGCTGGTCGTCTCACCGCCGGTGATGTTCATGGACGAGCCGACGACGGGGCTCGACCCGCGCAACCGCCAGCAGCTCTGGGGGATCATCCAGGAGCTGGTCGCGGGCGGTACGACCCTGCTGCTGACCACGCAGTACCTGGAAGAGGCCGACCATCTCGCCCACGACATCTGCGTCGTCGACCGGGGCAAGGTCATCGCCCGTGGCACCGCCGACCAGTTGAAGGCGCAGACCGGCGGCGAGCGCGTCGAGGTCGTCGTCCACGACCGCGACAGGGTCGAGACGGCCCGTACGGTGCTGGGCGGCTTCGGCAAGGGCGGTGTGGAGTCGGTCGCCGTGTCCGAGCACACCCGCAAGCTGACGGTCCCGGTCTCCGGCGGCGCGAAGCTGCTGGCCGAGGTGATCAGGGAACTCGACACGCGTGGCGTCGAGATCGACGACATCGGGCTGCGCAGGCCGACCCTGGACGACGTCTTCATCTCGCTGACGGGCCATGCGGCCGAGGAGGAGCGGGACAAGGAGGAAGCCGAGGAGCGGAAGAGGGAAGAGACCGCCGGGGAGGCGGGCACGGCGAAGTCCGGCTCGGACGAAACCAGGAACGACAGGAACGACAGCAACGACAGCAAGGAGGGCGGGGAATGAGCGCCACCACCGACACCCCACGGCTCGCACCCCCCGCCCAGCGCGGCCGGATCTTCCAGTCCGTCAGGGACTCGCTGGTCGTCGCCCAGCGCAACCTGATCCGGATGACCAGGATCCCGGAGATCATCCTCTTCGGGCTGATCCAGCCGATCATGTTCGTCGTGCTGTTCAGCTACGTCTTCGGCGGCTCGCTCCAGGTCGGCAACACCATCAGCCCGACCGTCTACCGCAACTTCCTGATGGCCGGCATCTTCGCCCAGACGGTCACCTTCGCCACCGCGGGCGCGGGGGCCGGTATCGCCGACGATATGCACAAGGGCCTGATCGACAGGTTCCGTTCACTGCCGATGGCGCGGGGCGCGGTCCTGACCGGACGTACCCTCGCCGACCTCGTCCAGACGACACTCACCGTCATCGTCCTCGCGGGCGTGGCACTGCTCGTCGGCTGGCGCATCCACAACGGTGTGCCGAAGGCGCTCGGCGCCTTCGCGCTGCTGCTCTTCCTCGGCTACGCGTTCTCCTGGATCGGCGCGCTGATCGGGTTGTCCGTACGGACCCCGGAGGCCGCCACGTCGGGCGGGCTGATCTGGCTGTTCCCCGTCACGTTCATCTCGAACGCCTTCGTGGACTCCAGCAATCTGCCGGGCTGGCTGCAGCCGGTCGCCGAGTGGAATCCGTTCAGTGCGACGGTGCAGGCCAGCAGGGTGCTGTTCGGCAATCCGGGGGTCTCGCAGTCCAGCGCCTGGCCGATGGAGCATCCGGTGTGGGCGTCGGTGATCTGGTCCGTCGTGATCATCACGGTGTTCCGGACGCTGGCGGTGCGCAAGTACCGCTCGGCGACAGCCTGACGCCACGGCGGGACCGTACAAACGCCTGAGCGTAGGCCGCACCGTACGAACGTACGACAGGGGTCGTACCGCGTCAGTCGCATCCTGGCGCGGTACGGCCCCTGTTCGCTGTCTGCCGCAGACGCGCCGTTTGCCGCGGTCTCGCCGTCTGCTGCGGATCCGGAGGGTCAGGCCGTGTACGGCTTGGCCGCAAGGATCTTCACCGAGGCCTTGTTGCCGTTCGGCAGCTCGTACTCCGCGTTCTCGCCGACCTTCTTGCCGTTCACGCCCGAGCCGAGCGGCGACTGCGGGGAGTACGTCTCGATGTCCGTGCTCGCGTATTCGCGCGACGCCATCAGGAAGGACAGGGTGTCGTCCTCGTCACCGTCGAACGCGATCGTGACGACCATGCCGGGGCCGACCACGCCGGTGTCCGCGGGGGCCTCGCCGACCTTCGCGTTCTCCAGGAGCTGGGTCAGCTGGCGGACCCGGAGCTCCTGCTTGCCCTGTTCCTCCTTGGCCGCGTGGTACCCGCCGTTCTCGCGCAGGTCGCCCTCCTCGCGAGCCGCCTCGATCTTCTTCGCGATCTCGGTGCGGGCGGGACCAGACAGGTGATCCAGCTCGGCCTTCAGCTGGTTGTACGACTCCTGGGTGAGCCAGGTGACGTTCTCGCTGGTCTGGGTCACAGGTGCTCCTCGTAGGTACTGGGAATACAAAGCAACGCCCTACCCAGAAGATTGTGCCTTCTCGGGTGGGCGAAACCACGAGCCTAACAATTTCGTGGCGCAAGAGGGAGGACGAATGCCGTCAGAACTACGTCGGCGCAGGTCAGCGCGGTGCCCTACGGCGGGTTCAGCCGTGGGTCGGCCGGGGTTCAGTCGTTTGAGCAGCCCACCAGCTCGGTCGCCGTCGCCTCACCCGTGGTCCGCAGCTCGACGATCTCGTCGATCCGGGTCTTCTTCCCCTCGAAACGGACGTCCTTACGGCCGACCTCTTCGTGGTCGACGTCCAGGGCGCGCACGGTGCAGGAGCCGGTGGTGTCCGCGCCCTTGCGCACTTCGAGGTGGATCTGGATCTCGGCGGCCGAAACGCGCTTGTACTTGATGATTTCCCCGGCGACACTCTGATCTGCCAGGGAGTGGTACCCGAACCAGGCGATCACGGCGAGGGCGACGGCACCGAGCACCGCACCCGCGATCTTGAGCTTGCGGTCGGCCCGCGCGTCCGGCGAGCGACCGTAGCGGCCCTGGGGGGGCTGAGGGGCCCGGGGGGCCTCCGCACGCGCCACAGCCATGATCGTTCCTCTCGGAGTCGGGCAGCCGGAATTTTACCGCCCCCGATATCCGTCACTATAGAAGCCGCCCGATGCGACGAATCACTGAGGACCGAGTCTTGACTGACCAGCTGCGACTGATGGCCGTACATGCCCACCCCGACGACGAGTCGAGCAAGGGTGCGGCCACGATGGCCAAGTACGTGTCCGAGGGGGTGGACGTGGTGGTCGTGACCTGCACGGGGGGCGAGCGCGGCTCCATCCTCAACCCCAAACTCCAGGGTGACGCCTACATCGAGGCGAACATCCACGAGGTCCGTAGAAAAGAGATGGACGAGGCGCGCGAGATCCTCGGCGTCAAGCAGGAGTGGCTCGGCTACGTCGACTCGGGCCTGCCCGAGGGCGACCCGCTGCCGCCGCTGCCCGAGGGCTGCTTCGCCCTCGCCGACGTGGACGAGGCGGCAGGCCGGCTCGTCCGGTCGATCCGGGCGTTCCGGCCGCAGGTCGTCACGACGTACGACGAGAACGGCGGCTACCCGCACCCGGACCACATCATGACCCACAAGATCTCGGTGGTCGCCTTCGACGGAGCCGCCGACAAGGAGAAGTACCCCGAGGACGAGTTCGGGCCCGTCTGGCAGCCGCTGAAGCTCTACTACAACCAGGGCTTCAACCGGCAGCGCACGGTCGCGCTGCACGAGGCGCTGCTCGCCCGGGGGCTGGAGTCGCCGTACGCGGAGTGGCTGGAGCGCTGGAAGGAGTCCGAGCGCGAGGAGCGGACGCTGACCACGCACGTGCCGTGCGCCGACTTCTACGAGATCCGCGACAAGGCGCTGCTCGCGCACGCCACGCAGATCGACCCGGACGGCGGCTGGTTCCGCGTGCCGATGGACGTCCAGCGGGAGGTCTGGCCGACGGAGGAGTACGAGCTCAGCAAGTCGCTCGTCGATACATCCATCCCCGAGAGCGACCTCTTCGCGGGCATCCGCGACAATGCCTGATATGTATGCGAACCAGGCAGTGACGCATCTCGTTCCTCTCGCCGCCGATCTCGACGAGAACAAGGTGACGCCCGGCGTCCTCGGCTTCGTCGTCTTCGCGGTGATGGCGGTGGGCGTGTGGATGCTGATGAAGTCGATGAACCGGCACATGGGCAAGGTGGACTTCAAGGAAGCGCCCGCGCGCGGGGGGTCGTCCGCGCGTGGGGAGTCGTCGGGGTCCGCCTCCGCGATTCCCGCGCAGCAGGAGCCGGTCAGGACGCCGCACGGCGAGTAGCGCGGACGCGTCGCGCCTGACCCCAGGAGCCCGCACGGCGGGGTCCTGGGGTGGCGCTGTCGGCGGCGCTCTTGGCTGCGTGGTTACGGTTGGTCGCGGCCGGCTGACGGCTCCGCGGTCGGCTGACGGCTTCGCGGG
>NZ_JTIY01000001.1:1246634-1247571 GCF_000818175.1 Streptomyces sp. AcH 505 | reverse complement strand
CAGCCCGCCGCACAGCTCGGCCACCCGGTCGACGGACTGCGCGTCGTACGGCCCGTCGGCGCCCTGCACGGGCGTCTCGGCCGCCTCCCGCAGCAGCTCCTCGGCGCCGGCCGCGTCCAGGGCGTCCACCGGCAGTTGGTGCACCCAGGCCGGGATGTCGGCCGGCAGATCAATCTGCTGACGTGCCGTCACCAGCACGAGACTGTCGGACCGTTCGGGTACGAGGGTGCGCACCTGCTCGGCGTCGGCCGCGTCGTCCAGGACGACCGTGACCGGCAGACCGGTCAGATGCTTGTGGTACAGCTCGCCGAGTCGCCGTACCTGCTGATCGGTCGACGACCCTTCACGGAACAGGAGTTGCTCGCGCGGAGCGCCGAGCCGGTTCAGCAGATGCAGCAGCGCGTCGCGCGTCGACAGCGGCGCCTCGCCGAGCGCGCCGCCGCCCCGCATGTCCACGACGCACGCGCCCCGGAACTGGTCCCGCAACTGGTGCGCCGCCCGTACGGCGAGGGTGGTCCGGCCCGAGCCGGGCTCGCCGTACAGCACCACCACCGTCGGCTTCGTCTCCGTCGAGGCCCGCGCCGCGTGCACCCACTGCGCGATCTGCGCGAGTTCGCCGCGCCGCCCGGCGAACGGCCCCTCCGGCTGCGGAAGATGGCCGAAAGACTGCTCCAGTACGGAGCGTCTGCGCGCCGCCGCGCTGCGGTCGCCGCCGCGCAGCTGCGGGGTCGTCGCCGGCTTCTTCGTACGGCGCTGGGTCGCCGACGTCAGTACCCGCTGCTGGTCGAGGAAGGGCCGGATGCCCCGTACGTCCAGGGCCGTCAGCCACTGCAACCGCAGCTGCTCGACCCCGCCGGGCTGCCCTGCGGCGCCCGCCCGGCGGTGCGCGGCCGGCCAATGGGAAGCGGTCACCTTCCCGACGGTCGCCGCCGCACCG
>NZ_JTIY01000001.1:1244639-1246609 GCF_000818175.1 Streptomyces sp. AcH 505 | reverse complement strand
GCCTCCCGGGGGCTTACGCCGAGGTCGCCGCCACCGGCACGCCCATCACCTCGCGCGCGTGCCGGTCCGGCACCAGGCCGAGCCGCCACGCCTGCCAGCCGTCCTCCAGCGTGACGCCGCGCTGGAGGATCACGGTCAGCGTCTCGGCGCAGTCGGCCACCTTGCCGTCCCGGGTGCCGTGCCCGGCCCTGACCAGCTCCGCCAGTTCCTGTTCCGCGACCACGGCGCCCACCTCCGTACCGCCGGGCGAGGCGTACGGCAGCAGCGTGCAGCGCAGGAAGCGGGCCCAGTCGGCGCCGCGCAGATCGTCGTACGACAGGAACAGCGCCGTCGCCTCGTCGCACAGCCGCAGCGCCTGCGCGGCCCGGCTGTTGCCCGCGTCGATGATGGCGAGTTCCAGACACGTCCAGCCCTCGCCGTGCGACACCCCGATCCGGTGGAAGTCGGCGCGGGCGTCGACCAGCAGCTGACGGGCGAAACCGGAGTTGCGCAGATTGCCCGTCTGGGCCGCCCGCTGGTCGCGGGTGACCCGGCCCGAGTGGTGCCGGGCGCAGGCCAGGCCGTACACGTCGCGCATCCGGGAGAACATCGTGCGGGCGCGCTCCAGTTCGCGTACCGCCTGGTCGCGGTCGCCGCCCTCCTCCAGGGCCTGGCCGAGGTAGTAGCGCGTCCAGGCCTCGCCGCGCGCGTCCTCGTTCTCCCGGTGCCTGGCCAGCGCCTGCCGGAGCTGGTCGACTGCGGGCTCCGGGTCGCCCGCCACCAGCCGGGCCCGCGCCAGCTGGGTCAGCGCCCACGCCTCGCCGCGGTTGTCGCGCGTCGTGTCGTACAGGGCCAGCGCGGCCCGCAGTTCGTCCTCCGCGCGCGGCACGTCGCCCATCCGCAGGCACACCTGGCCGAGCTGGAAGTGCGACCAGGCCTCGCCGTGCACGGACCCGCTCGTACGGTGCAGGTCCAGCGCGTCGGCGAGCAGGGTGAGTGCCTCGGCGATCTGGCCGCGGTCCCGCTCGACCGCCGCCAGGGCGTGCAGGGTCCAGGCGCGGTCGGCCGACAGCTCGAAACCGGACTGGAGCGCCATCGCCTCGCGGAGCTTGGCCGATGCCTCGGTCAGATTGCCCTGGTGGTGCAGGGTGATGCCGAGGGAGCAGAGCGCGCGTGCGGTGCCCGCCTCGTGCTGCGCCTCGCGGTACAGGTCGACCACCGACGTCAGTGTCGTACGGGCCTTGTCCAGCTCGCCGAGCTGGCGGGCCGCGATACCGGTACGCCACTGGACGGAGCGGGCCAGCAGCCCCTGCCCGACGGCCTGGGACAACTCGCTTATCTCACCGAGCCGGTAGAGGTCGCCGCGCAGCAGGCAGTAGTCGCACAGCGCGCCCAGCAGGTTGAGTACGGTCTCCTGGTCGACGCCCTCGGCGTGGCGCAGCGCCGCCGTGATGAAGCTGGACTCCTCGTCCAGCCAACGCAGGGCCGCGTCGGGCGAGTTGAAGCCGTGCGCGCCTGCCGCCGTCCTGAACAGGTCCGCGCGGGTCGAGGTGTTGCCGTCGACGAGCCGGATCACCGAGTCGGCGAGTTCGCCGTAGTTACGGATCAGCCGCTCCTGCGCTGCCGTGCGCTCCGCCGTCGGCTCCTCGTCGAGCAGCCGCGCGAGCGCGAACGTGCGGACGACGTCGTGCAGTCGGTAGCGCCTGCCCCGTACGTGATCGATGAGGCCCGCCCGGGACAGGGCCGTCAGTAGCCGTCCCGCCTCCTGCTCGTCGGTGGCGAGCAGCGCGGCCGCGGCGGCGACGCCCAGCGAGGCACGGCCCGCCAGCGCCAGTCTGCGCAACAGCCGGCGGCTCTGGTCACTCTGGTCGGTGTAGCGCAGCCACAGCGCGCGCTCCACCGGCTCGACCGGGCCGTACGCCGCGAGGTCGGCGGCGAGTTGGTGCGCGCTGCGGGCGCCGAGCGAGGACCCGGCGACGCGCAGCGCCAGC
>NZ_JTIY01000001.1:1236695-1243806 GCF_000818175.1 Streptomyces sp. AcH 505 | reverse complement strand
ACACGGCGGCGACGGCGGCAACGGCCGTGACCAGCACGGGCGTTCCGATCGCCTGCCGGCTGAACCGCTCGCCCAGCGGCCGCTCCTCGGCCTGCGCAGCGTCCAGCGCGGTGACATACGCGGCGTACTCCTCCCCGGCCCCCTCGGCGAGCGCGTCCAGAGCACCCCGCCCCCGCGCCAGCAGAGCACCCCCGTCACTGCGCCCCCCGCTGCGCCGTACCTCTTCCTCCACCGCGCGAACCAACAGCCGCTCCGCATCGGCCCGGTGGCTGTCTCGCATGTAAGTCCCCCTCCGAGAGCCTTGGGTGAGCGAACAGTGTCCTTCGTGAAGGCCACAAGCGCGAGACCGCTCGCCGGACGAGGAGACGCCGAGACCTGCGCGGAGGCGCCGGCCTGCGCCGGGATCGGCGCCGAAGTGCGCGGTGCGTCAGTCTTCGTCCGCGTTCGTCAGGGCCTCGCTGATCAGGTGGGTGGCGAAGTCGGGGTCCTCGGTGATGCGGTTGATGTGTTCCGCCAGCAGGAAGGTGGTCGCCTCCAGGGGAGTCATCTCCTCCTCGGTCCAGCTTCCGTACTGTTTGCGCCACAGGTTGGGGCTCAGGCCCGTGCCGGCTGCGATGACCAGGCCGGCCATCGTGGGGATGGCCTCGGGGCGGATGCTCTTGGGCATCATGCGCAGTGAGGCGACCAGGGAAGGCACCACGTACTCGATGACGTCCTTGTCGTGGTCCTCGTGGGCCTTCCGCAGCCAGGTCATGAACATGTAGATGAGCGTGCAGGCGCCGTCCAAGAGGTCGTTGGCGCCCTTGGGGCCCAGCGACGCGGTGAACTGGTCGATCAGCGCCTGTTGTTCGGGGTCGGCCTCGGTCCTGCCGTCGTGAATGCCTTTGAGCCGGGAGTCGATCATCATGAGGGCCGCGCCCACATCGCCGACGGGGGAGTGCTGGGGACCGTAGGACGATGACACGGGGTTCCTCCTCGGACGGCTGCCACGGGCAGGCGCGGCGTGTCCGTACAGTAAACGGCCCATGAGATGACGACCGCCGGTTTATCACCTTTCCTGCGCCGACCCCGCGAGGTGGGTGAAGAAGTCCCGGACGTCGTCGGCGAGCAGTTCGGGGACCTCCATCGCCGCGAAGTGGCCGCCGCGTTCGAACTCCGACCAGTGCCTGATGTCGTACAGGCGCTCGGCCAGCGGCCGTACCGACTGAGTGATGTCGTACGCGAAGACGGCGACGCCGAGCGGTACCGGGCACGGCTCGGTCCGGCGCGGGGTGTCGTGGTGCAGCCGTGCGGAGGAGGCGGCGGTGGCGGTCAGCCAGTACAGCGACACGTCGGTGAGGATCCGCTCGTCGCTGACGGGTGACTGCGGGTCGGTCCACCGGGCGAACCGCTCGGCGATCCAAGCCAGTTGGCCGACGGGTGAGTCGGTGAGCGCGTAGCCGAGGGTCTGCGGGGCCGCCGCCTGCAGTGCCTGGTACGGCGGGCGGTTCGCCATCAGGTGCCTGATCTTGTCGAGCCGGGCCTCGTCCGTCGCGGACAGTTCGAGGCCGGCGTCCGGATCCGGCCTGGTCGGCAGGTAGTTGACGTGCACGCCGACGACCCGCTCGGGGGCCGCCGCGCCGAGCGCGGTCGAGATGCCGGAGCCGAAGTCGCCACCCTGGGCGCCGTATCGCTCGTAGCCGAGCCGGCGCATCAGCTCGGCCCAGGCGCGGGCGATCCGGGTGATGTCCCAGCCGCGCTCATGGGTCGGCCCGGAGAAGCCGTAGCCGGGGATGGACGGGATCACCAGGTGGAAGTCGCGCGACAGCGGCTCGATCACATCCAGGAACTCCAGGAACGAGCCGGGCCAGCCGTGGGTGAGGACGAGCGCGAGCGAGTCCGGTTTCGCCGACCGGACGTGTACGAAATGGATGTTCTGGCCGTCGATCTCGGTGGTGAAGTGCGGGAGCTGGTTGAGCGCGGCTTCGTGCTCGCGCCAGTCGTAGCCGGTACGCCAGTACTCGGCCAGCTCCTTGAGGCGCGCCAGCGGGAATCCGTAGTCCCAGCCGGCGTCGGCGACCTCGTTGGGCCAACGGGTGCGGGTGAGCCGGTCGGTGAGGTCGTCGAGGTCGGCCTGGGGGATGTCGACGCGGAACGGCTTGATCATGGTCTCGACTCCATGGGAATTCGTTCGGGCAATTAACGTTTGCCACATAAACGTTTGGTGCACCAACGATAACATAATCATAGGTGCGGCCAACGATTCGGTAGACTCGCCCCATGGAGAATCCGTACGAGGAGACGCAGCCCGCCAGGTGGGAGCGGATGCCCAGCTGGCTGCTCAGCCAGACCGCCCACCACGCGGCGCGTCTGGTGGCCGACGGGTTCGCGTCCGCCGGCGCCCGCGGCTACCACTACCGGCTGCTGGCGACGCTGGAGGACTCGGGACCGGCCAGCCAGGCCACGCTCGGCCGCCGCAGCGGCATCCATGTCAGCGACATGGTCGGGACGGTCAACGAACTCGCCGAGCGGGGACTGGTCGAGCGCGCCCCCGACCCCGATGACCGGCGGCGCAACATCGTCACGCTCACCGCCGCCGGGAAGCGGCAACTGCGGCGGCTGGAGAAGCCGTTGGCCGAGAGCCAGGAGGCGCTGCTGGCTCCGCTGTCGGCGGAGGAGCGTCAGCGGTTCACCGAGCTGCTGTCCAGGCTGCTCGACCACCACAACGGGCGCACGGGCACGCTCGAGGCGCCGCAGCACTGACCGGCTCAGCTCAGGATCGGGACCAGCCCGATGCCGAAGACGACGTAGAACCCGGCCGCGACCGTGAGGCGGGCGGGGGTGAGCCGGTGCGCGCGCATGGTCAGGAGCAGGTAGACGATCGCGGCCATGGTGATGAGACCGGCCCAGATGAGGGCGCTGTCGAACTTCCAGGTGGTGAAGAGCAGTCCGAGGCCGCTGGGGACGGTGGCCTGGATCATCATGGCGCCGGAGATGTTGGCGAGGGCGAGTTTCGTCTTGCCCTGGCGCACCCAGATGATCGCGTTCATGACCTCGGGCAGCTCGGTCGCGACCGGTGACAGGAGCAGGGCGGTGACGGCCGTGGGCAGGCCCAGCATCGGCCCGATGGCGTCGAGTTGCTTCACGAAGAGCTGGGAGGCGAAGAAGATCACCAGCAGTGTGGCCAGCGTCTGCACCACGACGGCCCAGGTGGCCGGGGAGGCCGCTCTGGGTTGGAGCTTCAGCGGCTCCAACTCCTCGTCGTCCTCGTCCCCGTCGCCCCCGCCGCGGATCTCCCGCCAGAAGTAGACGCCGTAGGCGGCGAAGAACAGCAGCCCCAGGACCGGTTTGTAGGCGAAGGCGACCAGACCCAGGACGACCTTGACGACGAAGATCGGCAGGAACCACTTCTGGTCCTTGGCGAGGCGCCGCATGTCCTTCGCATCGCCCAGCGCCTCACCGGCCGGCCCGCCGTCCTCGGCCGGCTCCCTGCGCCGCTTACGCAGCAGTATGGCGCCGGTGACCCCGTAAGCGATGGTCGACAGCGCCAGCGGCCCGCCCATCGCGGCGCCGACACCGATGTCCTTGGCCTTCTCGGTGCTGCCGGTGGTCACCGCGACGAGGGTCACCACGGACTCGGGCAGCGCGGTGCCGAAAGCGGCGAGGATCGTGCCGACGGCCATCTTCCCGACGTTCAGCCGCAGGCCGAGCCATTCGACGGCGTTGACGAACCACTCGCACGAGAGATAGATCGCCACCGCGCACACGAGCAGCAAAACGTAATGGATCACACCGACCGCCCAGCACCGAAGGCCCCGCCCGCCCGCCAGATTCTGCCCGCGCGCCCCCACCCCGAGCCGCAGCCACACCGACAATCGCCCGGTCGGCAAAGAGAGGCAAAGGGATGGAGGTCAGGACATTCCGGCGCTGTCAGATGGAACCCAGGTCTACGGTGACGGAGAAGGGTGCGGCAGCCTTGATCGTGCCGGTGAACATCTCGCCGTCCCTGTACGCCAGCCGGTTGTGCCGGTTGGACGTGCTCGGGGTCACGACGATCATCCCGTCCACGATCTCGATGCCGGCACATTGTTCGTCGGACCAGGAGTCGTACTGCTCCGCGCTGATCTGCGTATGCATCCACGCGGGCGCCACCATCTCAGCGGTCATGGTGTACCTCCTTTGAGGCGCCTCGACAGGTCCGTGACCGCGAGGCTCGGCCTACTGTCCTGTAATGCCGGGACGCCCGATTATGGTGGCCTCTCAGGGCGGGGGCGGGCATTGTGAGAGGCTGGGGCGCATGAACCGGCTGGCTGGTGTGACCTCGCCTTACTTGCTTCAGCATGCTGACAACCCGGTCGATTGGTGGCCCTGGGAGCCGGAAGCTTTCGAAGAGGCACGGCGGCGCGACGTACCCGTTCTGCTCTCCGTCGGCTACTCCGCGTGTCACTGGTGTCATGTCATGGCGTCGGAGAGTTTCGAGGACGCGACGACCGCCGCGTACATGAACGCGCACTTCGTCAACATCAAGGTCGACCGCGAGGAGCGGCCGGATGTGGACGCCGTTTATATGGAGGCCGTGCAGGCTGCCACCGGGCAGGGTGGGTGGCCGATGACGGTGTTTCTGACCGCCGACGGCGAGCCGTTCTACTTCGGTACGTACTTTCCGCCCGCGCCCCGGCACGGCATGGCGTCCTTTCCGCAGGTGCTGGAGGGGGTCACCTCCGCCTGGACCGATCGGCGGGACGAGGTCGCCGAGGTGGCCGGGCGGATTGTGGGGGAGCTGGCCGGGCGGTCGCTCGCGCACGGTGGGGGCGAGGGCGTGCCGGCCGAGGAGGAGCTGGCGCAGGCGTTGCTCGGGCTGACCAGGGAGTACGACGAGCGGCACGGCGGGTTCGGGGGTGCGCCGAAGTTTCCGCCGTCGATGGTGCTGGAGTTCCTGCTGCGCCACCACGCCCGTACCGGCGCCGAGGGGGCGCTGCAGATGGCGGCCGACACGTGTGTGGCGATGGCGCGCGGCGGGATCTACGACCAGTTGGGCGGCGGGTTCGCGCGGTATTCGGTGGACCGGGCCTGGGTCGTGCCGCACTTCGAGAAGATGCTGTACGACAACGCCCTGCTCTGCCGGGTGTACGCGCATCTGTGGCGGGCCACGGGATCGGAGCTCGCCCGGCGGGTCGCGGTGGAGACCGCCGACTTCCTCGTGCGTGAACTGCGCACGGCCGAGGGCGGGTTCGCCTCGGCCCTGGACGCGGACAGTGACGACGGTACGGGCAAGCACGTCGAGGGCGCGTTCTACGCGTGGACGCCGGCGCAGCTGCGGGAGCTGCTGGGCGACGACGACGGGGAGTTCGCTGCCCGGCACTTCGGGGTCACGCTCGACGGCACCTTCGAGAAGGGTGCGTCGGTGCTCCAACTCCCCGACCACGGCGGGGATGTGGACGCGGCGCGCGTCGAGTCCGTACGGGGCAGGCTGTTCGCGGCGCGCGAGACGCGGCACAGGCCGGGGCGGGACGACAAGGTGGTCGCCGCGTGGAACGGGCTGGCCGTCGCCGCGCTGGCCGAGACCGGCGCGTACTTCGACCGGCCCGACCTGGTCGAACGGGCCACGGAGGCCGCCGATCTGCTGGTACGGCTGCACATGGACGACGTGGGGCGGCTCGCCCGTACCTCCAAGGACGGCAGGGCCGGGGCCAACGCGGGGGTGCTGGAGGACTACGCCGATGTCGCCGAGGGGTTCCTGGCGCTCGCCGCGGTGACCGGCGAAGGTGCCTGGCTGGAGTTCGCCGGGCTGCTGCTGGACACCGTGCTCGACCAGTTCGTCGCCGAGGGTGAGGACGGCGCGCTGTACGACACGGCCGACGACGCCGAGCAGTTGATCCGCCGCCCGCAGGACCCGACGGACAACGCGGCGCCTTCCGGCTGGTCGGCCGCGGCCGGCGCGCTGCTGTCGTACGCGGCGCACACCGGTTCCGAAGCCCACCGGACCGCTGCCGAAGGGGCGTTGGGCGTGGTGCGGACGCTCGGTCCGCGGGCGCCCCGGTTCATCGGCTGGGGGCTCGCGGTGTCGGAGGCGCTGCTCGACGGGCCGCGCGAGGTGGCGGTCGTCGGGGCCGTGGGCGACGGGGCGACGCGCGCCCTGCACCGTACGGCGCTGCTCGGCACCGCGCCCGGCGCTGTGGTGGCCGCAGGGGCGGCGGGCGGCGAGGAGTTCCCGCTGCTGCGGGACCGGCCGCTGGTCGAGGGGAAGGCGGCCGCGTACGTCTGCCGGCACTTCGTGTGTGCCGCGCCCACCACCGAAGTCGACCAGTTGGCCGCCGAGTTGGGGGTCGCAGAGTGATCCCCGGGGCGGCCGCCGCGAGGCGCGGCACCAGTGCCCGCAAGCCCGGCAAGATCCGAACGACAGACCCTACAGGCGCAGGCCGCCCGCAAGGGAGTTGAGCGCGCCGTCGATCAGGGCGAACAGGTCGTCCTTGTTGCCGTGCTCGCCCCAGTAGAGGGTCACCTCGCGCAGCGCGCCCATCACGGCCGCGGTGAAGATCCGCAGCTGGAGGTCGTTCTCCTCGCGGCCGGTGCGCTCCGCGAGGACGCCGGTGAGCAGCTTCGACGTCACCGACATGGACTCGCTCATCCGGGCGCGAACGGCCGGGATCTCGACCATGAGCCGGGTCCGCTGCGTCATCTCGTCGAGTTCGGCCTCGTTCGCGAAGACGCCGCCCAGTTGGTGGATCACGATGAAGCGGATCGACTCCAGCGGCGGCTCGTCGGCCGGCCTGCCGCGCAGCACCTCGGCCATCAGCGGGTCGTACTCGTCGGTGAGGACGATGTCCTCTTTGGTGGGGAAGTAGCGGAAGACGGTGGAGGCCGAGACCTCCGCCGCCTCCGCGATCTGCTCGATGGTGGTCGCCTCGTAGCCCTGCTCGTCGATCAGCCGGTAGGTGGCCCGGCGGATCGCGATGCGGGTCTTGAGCTTCTTGCGTTCGCGCAGGCCGAGGTGGGGCTGCTGTTCGAGTGCGGAGGGCTGTGGGGAGGCGGCCATGCTGGCTATTGTCGGGCATCCGCCGCAGCCGGGGCCACCTCGCTGCCGTCGCCGTCCGCGCCCGCTTCGGCACCCTCGGCAACGGCCTCGGCTTCC
>NZ_JTIY01000001.1:1218730-1236031 GCF_000818175.1 Streptomyces sp. AcH 505 | reverse complement strand
GCGGGCAGCGCGCCGAGCGCGCCGTCCATGGCGGGGACGACCGCGAGTCCGAAGCCGGCGCCGGTGATCGTCAGCCACAGCGCGGTGAACCAGTATTCGCTGTCCACGGTGGTACGGCTGCCGAGCAGCGCGGCGAAGGCGAGCACGACCAGGCCGGCGCAGATCACCGCGCGGGGGCCGAACCGCCGGCCGAGCGGGCCGCTGAGCCGGGACGTCACCATCAGGCCGCCCATCATCGGCAGCATCCGCACCCCGGTGCCGAGCGCGTCGTTGCCGCGTACGGCCTGGAGATAGCCGGGCAGCAGGAACAGCAGCCCGGACAGGACGAACATCACCAGCGTCGCCGCCAGCGTGTTGAGCAGGAAGCCCCGGTGGCGCAGCAGCGTCAGATCGAGCATGGGGCGCGCCATGCGCCGCTCGCGCAATACGAGAGCGGCGAGCAGGACGGCCCCGCCCACCAGCATGCCGATGACCAGCGGACTGCCCCAGCCGCGCTCGGGCGCCTCGATGACGCCGTAGACGAGCGCGCCGAGCCCGAGCGCGGTGAGCGCCGTGGAGAGCGGGTCGACCCGGGGCGAGGAGGGGTCGGCCGTCTCCGGCAGCAGGAAGACACAGGCGGCTATCCCGATCGCGACCATCGGGATGTTGAGGACGAAGATCGAACCCCACCAGAAGTGTTCGAGCAGCCAGCCGCCGATGATCGGGCCGAGCGGCAGCCCGAGCGCCGACGCCGCCGAGATGATGCCGACGGCCTTCACCCGGTCCTCGGGCGCGCCGAAGAGGGACGGCAGTACGGACATGGCGAGCGGCATGATCAGCGCGGCGCCCACACCCATGATGGCGCGGGCCGTGATGACCAGGTCGACGCTGTGGACGAGCGAGCCGACGACCGAGCCCGCGAGAAAGATCCCGAGCCCGGCGACGAGCATCCGGCGCCGGCCGAACCGGTCACCGAGGAGTCCGGCGGGGAGCATCAGGGCGGCGAAGACGACGATGTAGATGTCCGCCATCCACTGCTGTTCGCCGGTGGTCGCACCGAGCTGCGCGGCCATGGACGGCAGTGCCACGTTCAGGATCGTCGTGTCGAAGCCCAGCACGAGCATGCTCGCGACCAGGGCGCCCAGCGCCCACCATCGACGGGTCATCACGATCTCCTTCGAGAGTTAATGTCAAATGACAGTAACTCTCAAAAGATTGGGGGCGTCAAGTTTTCAGTTGTGGCCCTACGGGTCGTGGGGGTGGTCGGTGGCGCTACGGGCAGCGGTCGGTACCGCTACGAGTACTGGTACGCCACCAGCGAGATGCCGACGAAGTGCGCGACGAAGGCGGCGAGCGTGAAGGAGTGGAACACCTCGTGGAAGCCGAACCAGCGCGGTGACGGGTTGGGGCGCTTGAGTCCGTAGATCACGCCGCCCGCGCTGTAGAGCAGGCCGCCGACCACGACGAGTACGAGCACGGCGATGCCGCCGGTGCGCATGAAGTCCGGCAGGTAGAAGACCGCGGCCCAGCCCATCGCGATGTAGCACGGCGTGTAGAGCCAGCGCGGCGCGCCGACCCAGAAGACCCGGAAGGCGATACCGGCTGCGGCCGCCGCCCACACGGCCCAGAGCAGGGTCTCGCTCGTCGAGTCGGGCAGCAGGAGCAGAGTCAGTGGGGTGTAGGTGCCGGCGATGATCAGGAAGATGTTGGCGTGATCGAGCCTGCGCAGGATCGCTTCGCCGCGCGGGCCCCAGGTGCCCCGGTGGTAAATGGCGCTGACCCCGAAGAGCAGGCAGGCCGTCACTACGTAGATCGAGCAGGCGACCCGGGCGCGGGTGGAGTCGGTGAGGGCGATGAGCGCCACTCCGGCGATCAGGACGGCGGGAAACATCCCCGCGTGCAGCCAGCCGCGCATCTTCGGCTTGACCGGACTCGGCAAGTCGATCTCGACCGGCCCCCCTTCGGGTGACGGGGAAATCTCGGTCGCTTCGGGCCCGGGGCGATTCATGCGTTCATGCTACCGACGCCGTGCCGCCCTCGGCTGAAACGCAGTGGCCATGCTCACGTGTGAGGCCCCCTGGACATATGGGCGCGAGCATCGGATCATCAAATGAGTGCGGGCGGCACCGGATGAGCGGGCTACGAAGCGTCCGGGTCGCAGCCCCCAAGGGGCACAACCCAACAAAACCCCTCATCAAGGAGCGATCGTGGCGCGCGACATCGCGGCTCCCACCACCGAAACCACCACCGAAACCACCATCGATACCCCTACCGAGCCCACCACCACCCCCACCCGGCACCGCCGGCTGGCCGCCTGGGTCGACGAGATCGCGGCCCTGACCCTGCCCGACCGGGTCGTCTGGTGCGACGGCTCGGAGAGCGAGTACGAGCGCCTGTGTGAGGAGCTCGTCGCCAAGGGCACGTTCAAGAAACTCGACCCGGTCACCCGGCCGAATTCGTACTACGCCGCCTCCGACCCGTCCGACGTGGCGCGCGTCGAGGACCGCACCTTCATCTGCTCCGAGCGGGAGGAGGACGCCGGCCCCACCAACCACTGGAAGGCGCCGGCGGAGATGCGTGACATCTTCACCGGCGACCAGGGCGTCTTCCGCGGTGCGATGCGCGGCAGGACCATGTACGTCGTCCCGTTCTGCATGGGCCCCCTCGGCTCACCGCTGTCCGCGATCGGCGTCGAGATCACCGACTCCGCGTACGTCGCGGCGTCGATGCGCACCATGACCCGGATGGGACAGCCCGTCCTGGACGAGCTGGGCGAGGACGGCTTCTTCGTCAAGGCCGTCCACACCCTCGGCGCGCCGCTCGCCGCCGGCCAGGCGGACGTGCCGTGGCCCTGCAACTCCACCAAGTACATCTCGCACTTCCCCGAGGACCGGGAGATCTGGTCGTACGGATCCGGGTACGGCGGCAACGCCCTGCTCGGCAAGAAGTGCTACGCGCTGCGCATCGCCTCGGTGATGGCGCGCGACGAGGGCTGGCTCGCCGAGCACATGCTGATCCTCAAACTCACCCCGCCGCGCGGCGAGTCGAAGTACGTCGCCGCCGCCTTCCCCTCGGCCTGCGGCAAGACCAACCTCGCCATGCTGGAGCCCACCGTCGCGGGATGGAGCGTCGAGACCATCGGCGACGACATCGCCTGGATGCGGTTCGGCGAGGACGGCCGGCTCTACGCGATCAACCCCGAGGCCGGTTTCTTCGGTGTCGCGCCCGGCACGGGCGAGCACACCAACGCCAACGCGATGAAGACCATGTGGGGCAACTCGGTCTTCACGAACGTCGCGCTCACCGACGACAACGACGTCTGGTGGGAGGGCATGACGGAGGAGCCGCCCGCGCACCTCACCGACTGGAAGGGCAACGACTGGACACCGGAGTCCGGTACGCCCGCCGCCCACCCCAACGCCCGCTTCACCGTGCCCGCCGGACAGTGCCCGATCATCGCCCCCGAGTGGGAGGACCCCAAGGGGGTGCCGATCTCGGCGATCCTCTTCGGCGGCCGGCGCGCCTCGGCTGTACCGCTGGTCACCGAGTCCTTCACCTGGCAGCACGGCGTCTTCCTCGGGGCCAACGTCGCCTCCGAGAAGACCGCGGCGGCCGAGGGCAAGGTCGGTGAGCTGCGCCGCGACCCGTTCGCCATGCTGCCGTTCTGCGGCTACAACATGGGTGACTACATGGGCCATTGGGTCGGTGTCGGCGCCGACAAGGACCAGAGCAAGCTGCCGAAGATCTACTACGTGAACTGGTTCCGCAAGGACGAGGCGGGCACGTTCGTGTGGCCGGGCTTCGGTGAGAACAGCCGCGTCCTGAAGTGGATCGTGGAACGGCTCGACGGCACGGCCGACGGCGTCGAGACGCCCATCGGAATCCTGCCGACCCGCGCGTCCCTCGACACCGAAGGGCTCGGACTCTCCGACGGCGAGCTGGACTTCCTGCTCTCCGTCGACAAGGAGGTCTGGCGCGAGGAGGCTTCACTGATCCCCGAGCACCTCAACACCTTCGGTGACCACACGCCGAAGGAACTGTGGAACGAATACCACGCGCTCGTCGAGCGCCTGGGCTGACGTCGGGAACCCCCGGAACCGCCTTATGGGCTCCGGGGGTTTGCTATGTCCGCCCGCTTCCGAAAGCTGGGCCCCTGCCGGCTCACTGCGCCCGGTTGCGGTCCTCCAGATAGCGGGTGTGCGACTCCTGGCGCCGCGCCTCCGCCTCCCGCAGCGCACCGGCCAGTGCGGACGCCTCCTCGTGCAGCGCCGTCAACTGCCGCTCCAGATGGCGCTCCGGGGGCTCGGTCCCCGGCTGGAGCCGGGTCCACCAGCGGGCCCGTGAGTACGTGTCCACCGACTCCGGTATGTCCTGGCGCACCGCACGCGACAGCGCGTGTACGGCCTCGGCGTCGCCCGCGAGCGCGTCGGCGACCCAGCCGGGTTCGAGCAGGGCCGCCAGCACACCGGTCAGCTCGGTCAGCCGCCCGGCGGCGGCCGGTGGCAGCTCCACCTCGGTCAGATAGTCCGTGAGTTTGCCGAAGTCGACGCGCAGCGCGTCCAGTTGCTGCGCCGGGTCGGGGAAGTGCGGGGCGGCGGGCCGCTCGGGCGGCGCGATCAGCGCGCCCGCGCCGTACAGCCCGGCGACCACCACCGGCCAGTAGGCGCCGGCCAGCCCGGTGAAGGTCAGGGCGAGACCGGCCACACCGCAGACACCGCCGGTGAGGTTCGTGCGTGATTCCAGATAGGCGAGCGCTCTCCTGCCGGCCACTGATCCCCCTGTAGGTAGCCATGGAACGGACAGCCACGGATTGTTGACAGCCACGGACTGTCGGCAGCCACGGACTATTGGTAGCCGCGGATCTCCTCGAAGGCGCCGTCGAGCGCGCCCTCGCCGGTCGTCGCGTCGAACAGCCGGCCGCCGGTGAGTTCGGCGATGTGCGCCAGCTCCCTCCGGTCCGAGTCGCCGAACACGATCGGGAAGACGGGGGTGGTGCGCAGCGCGGCGGGCAGCCCCGCGTAGAAGGAGTCGAAGGCGCCGGCTCCCGGGCCGGTGGTGTTCTCGCCGTCCGTCATCAGCACGATCGAGGTGAACGTGTCGCCGCCGCCGCGCAGCCGGGAGTAGGCCTGCTCAAGGCTGCCGTAGATCGCCGTGTCACCCGACGAGGTGAGCGCCTTCACGTCGGAGCGGACGGCGTCCAGCGAGCCGCCGGGGTCGCCCGGGTCCACCGTGTGCGTGGTGATCCGCTTCACCACGGAGCCGAACGGCATCAGGGTCACCTCCTCGCGGTCCCGGAAGCGGTCGCCGGTCGGCGAGTTGTCCGTACCGGTCAGCCCGGCGAGCGCCGTCTTCAGCGCGTCGAGGCGGTCGCCCGCCATGGAGCCCGAGGTGTCCAGCACGTACACGGTCCGCGACGGGCGGCGCAGGGTGTTCTCGTAGCTGTCCAGCAGCCCGTCGGCGACCGACTGCGTCCCCGGGAAGGGGAGTTCACGGCGCTTGTCGGCGCCGAGTCCGGCGGCGGGCCGCACCGACGGCACCACCGGGCGGCGGAACGTCTGCTCGGTCAGCGCCCGCTGCGCCTCGGGGCTGCGCAGATACGCGGTGAGCCGCTGCCCCGCCTCGCGTGCCTCCCGGGGCGCCGAAGTCAGCAGCGTGAAGGGGTAGTCGGCGGTGACGACGCCGTCCTTCGGGCGGATCACGGTCAGCCCCGCGTGGCTGTCGCGGTTCATCGACAGCAGCACCGACTCGTAGTTGACGAGCGCGTTGACACCGCCGCCCGCGACCGTGCTGCCCCGGGTGTACGCCGAGGCCAGCCACCCCGAGGATCCCGACGTCAGCTTCTGTCCGGCGAAGAACTGCTTGAGCCGGCGCGTCGCCTTGGCCACGTCCGCGTCGGTGAGCGCCGACTGGGCGCCCGACAGGGCGGAGGCCACCGAGATCAGCGCGGAGAAACCGGAGTTGGAGCGCACCGGGTCGGTCATCCCGTAGGTCAGCTTCCCCGCTGCGACGGCCTGTTCGACCTGTGCCCAGGTGACCTGGTCCGGCTGCCAGCCGAGCTGGGTGACGGTCTCCTGCCGCACGCCGAGCGCCACGGGGGACGACATGATCGGGGTCTCGTTGGTCAGCCGCGCACCGGTTTCCGGGTGCAGCCGCAGATAGTCGTCGGACGAGAGCCACAGCGCGTCGTACGTGCCGTCCGCCTTGCCCGAGGTGACGAGTTCGGCGGCGTCCAGGGTGCCGATGTACGTCGGCCGCACCGTCACGCCGGTCTTCTTCTCGGCCTGGGCGAGCACCCCCGTCATGTCGGACAGTTCGCTCGACGCCAGCACCCGCAGGGTCCCCGGGTGATAGCCGGTGTCGCCGCTCCGCCGGTCGTCCGGTGTGCCGGAGCCGCCGGACGAGCAAGAGGTGGCCGCGCACAGCGCGGCGACGACCAGCGCGAGCAGCGCGCGCTGCCGGGTTCTTCGCCGTCCCGACATCAGCGGGCGCCGCCGTATCACTGGGAACCGCCTTCGAGCGCGCCGGCCGAGCGGGTCCGCTCCAGATACGAACTCGCCGTCCTCAGCTCGGTGGAGAGCGATTCGACGGTCGCCGCCATGGATTCCGTCGCCTGGATCTTGTACGTGTCGATCGCGTCCAGGGTCCGGTAGATCTGCTGGAAGGCGGCCCGCAGCGTCTCCACCCCGACCGCCGGGTCGGCCGCGATCCGCTGGATCTCGCCGCTCTGGGTGGCGAGCATCTCCGCGTTGCCGCGGATCAGGTCCTCCGTCGTCGAACGGAGCACGTTCACCTGCTCGGTGACCTTGCGCTGGTTCTCCAGCGCCGAGGCCAGCATCACCGCGATCCGCAGGGCGGAGACCGTCGTGGTCGCCGCCCGGTCGACGCCCTTGATCAGCTCTTCGTTGTTGCGGCGCACGACGTCCATCGCGAGATACCCCTGGGCGCACACCGCCATCTGCGTGAGCAGGTCCTGGTGCTTCTGCCGGACGGGGAAGAGCACGTCGGCCCGCAGCGCGTCGGCCTGCGCGGGGTCCGCCGGCTTCACCCGGCTGATCCGCAGCTCGATCGCCGCGTCCAGTGCCTCGGTGAGCACCGCGTACTCCTGCAGCTTGCCCATGGTCTCCCAGAGCCGGCTGCGCTCGGTGTGCAACGCCGCGTTGTCCCGGCGCAGTTCGTCCTGGCCGCCGCGCAGCGAGCCGACGATCCGGTTCAGCGTGCCCTGCGAGGAGACGTACTTGGCGGCGTGGTCGCGGAGCTTGTTGCCACCGGGCAGTTTGCCGAGCAGCCGCCGCGCGCCCTTGCCCGGGGTGTCGCGCGGGTCCAGGTCCTCGACGGTGCGGCGCAGTTCGACGAGCGAGGTCCCGACCCGGGACTGGGCGTCCTCGCCGCCGGAGGTGAGCGAGCGGACCGTACGGTCGAGCATCCGGTTGGACTGCTGGGCCGCGCTGCGGATCTCTCCCGAGCCGAGACCGGCGATCTCCCCGACGCGGGCGGTGAATTCGGGCGAGCGGGCGTCGAGCGCCGCCAGCGAGCCGACGTAGTCGGCGGCGCGGCGGGTCATCTCGTCGCGTACGGAGTCGGCGAGCGGCACCAGACCCGCGGCCTGCTCGCCGCGCACCGGCGGTACCGGCTCGGGCGGGGTGAGCGTCAGTTCGCTCTGCCCGCTCGACTCCGTGCTGTTCTCTGTGGACATGCGGTCCCCCCTGGGACGGAAGCGGTGGCGCGCGAGCCGGTCAGGAGCCGGCCCGCACCGCCATCGCGTGCAGGATGCTGTTGGTGGGTACGGGCGCCTGCCGGACCCCGGCGAGCGTGCGGTTGATGAACGCGGCGTCGGGCGTGGTCGCCGCGTCGAACTCGGCTGCCGCGCCCTGCGGCCGGAAGCCGTGGCGTACGGCCAGCTCGCGCAACGTCTTGTCGGTGGAGAGCAGTTCGCCCAGGGCCCGGCCGTTGTCGGTGAGCGGGACCAGCGTGTGGTCGCTGTTGACCGTGGTGTCCGGGTAGAGCACCACCAGGTCACCGGTGTCCTGGTGCTGGAGCAGCAGCGAGGCGACCTGGGACTCGTACACCAGCACCAGCGGATTGCCGACGCCGCTGACGAAGTCGCGGAAGGGCGCGTCCGAGCTGGTCTGCTGGGCGCCCTGCACCGAGATCAGCTTCTTGAGCAGCGGCGCTGTCCGGCCGACGGCTGCCTCGTCGGTGGCGACCTTCCCGCCGTCGGCGACGTACGAGGCGGCGGCGAGGTAGAGCGCGCCCGAGTTGGAGGTCTGCGGATCGGTGCTCGTGATGAACAGCGTCCCGGTCAACTCGGTATGCGCGGACGCGCCCTTGAGCTGCTGCCAGGTGCGGTTGCGGCCCGCGGCTTCGAGATACGGGCCCATCCGCAGCGTGCCGCGGGACGGGCCGTCCAGCGTCACCAGCCCGTTCGCCGCCAGCACCTGGGCCGCGGCGCGGTGCGCCACGACGACGAGGGGCGAGTAGAACGGGCGGATCGGGCCGCCCTGGACGCCGTACTTCTTGTCCAGTGCGTCGGCCGGGGCCTTGGACGAAGGGAAGGCGAAGTCATCGTCCTGGAGCGTCAGTTGGTCCATCGCCCAGGAGCCCGACGTCTCCGTCTTCACGGTGAAGCCCTTGGCAGCCAGCGCTTTCACCACACCGGGATCGGCGAAGAACTCGGCCTTCTCCGATCCGATCACGCCACGCACGGTCTTCGTTGCCGTGCTCGTGCCCTGACTCTCCCGGCCTGCCACGACGGCCGCTGCCACGCCGCCGATCAGCAGCACCGCCAGGACGATTCCTACGATGCGTCTCACACGTCAGAGCGTGCTCGCGCAATCCGACACTCCGGGCGCCGCAGGGTGTACGGAAGGTGAAGGAGCCATCCCGGTCCGGAACCGGAACGGGACGTTCAGTGAGCGCCGACGAGCGGCTGCGCGCCGCTGTGCAGCGCCGCCGTGTGCGCGTCCATCCGCTCGGCGGCCAGTATCGCCGCCGCTGTGTCGGCGCGTGAGGCGGCGACCACGAGCGCCCGTCCCGCCACGGCGAGCGCGCGCCGGTGCAGCGCCTCCGGGTCGACCGGGTCGTTGTCGGATCCCGGCTGCCGCAGCGGGGCTGCTCCGCGCAGCCGGGTGAGCTGCCGGGCCAGGGCTTCGGCGGCCTCGCCGTCGCCCAGCTCGTCGGTGAGCGCGAGCAGGGCGGACAGATGGCCGGCGAGCTGGATGTCCAGCTCCTCCTCGCGGCTGCGGTGGGGGAAGTCGGCGTCGTCGGCAGGCGAGTGGACCGACTTGGTACGGATGGGCTCGTACATGGGATGGCCTCCTGGCAGGGTCAGGAGACCATCCTACATTGGAATCAGTCTAAAGTTAGTGGGAACTCAAGACTGCCCGCAGACCGCTTGCAGACCGCTCGAAACCCGCTCGGAGACCGCTCAGGGCTGGGAGTATCCGTCCAGGAATGTGCCGATCCGGGTCACCGCGTCGGCCAGCTCGGAGGCGGCCGGCAGCGTCACGATCCGGAAGTGGTCCGGCTCCGGCCAGTTGAACCCCGTGCCGTGCACGACCATGATCTTCTCCCGCCGCAGCAGGTCGAGGACCATCTCCCGGTCGTCCTTGATCTTGTAGACGCTCGGGTCGAGCCGGGGGAAGAGATACAGCGCGCCCTTGGGCTTCACGCACGTCACCCCCGGGATCTGGGTGAGCAGGTCGTACGCGGTGTCCCGCTGCTCCAGGATCCGGCCGCCCGGCCGCACCATGTCGTCGATCGTCTGCCGGCCGCCCAGCGCCGCCGCCACCGCGTGCTGCGAGGGCATGTTGGCGCACAGCCGCATGTTGGCCAGGATCGTCAGCCCCTCGATGTACGACCCGGCGTGCGCCTTCGGGCCGCAGACCGCCATCCAGCCGGAGCGGAAGCCCGCCACCCGGTAGTTCTTGGACAGCCCGTTGAAGGTGAGGGTCAGCAGGTCGGGCGCGAGCGCCGCCGTCGGGGTGTGGGTGGCGCCGTCGTACAGGATCCGGTCGTAGATCTCGTCCGAGCAGACGACCAGATTGTGCCGCCTGGCCACCTCGGTCAGCGCCAGCAGCATGGACTCGTCGTACACGGCGCCGGTCGGGTTGTTCGGGTTGATGATCACGATCGCCTTGGTGCGGTCGGTGATCTTGCGCTCGATGTCGGCGAGGTCCGGCTGCCAGTCCGCCTGCTCGTCACAGCGGTAGTGCACCGCCGTACCGCCGGCCAGCGAGACCGACGCCGTCCACAGCGGGTAGTCGGGGGCGGGGACGAGCACCTCGTCGCCGTCGTCCAGCAGCGCCTGCATGGACATCTGGATCAGCTCGGAGACACCGTTGCCGAGATAGATGTCCTCGACGTCCAGCTCTATGCCCTTGGTCTGGTAGTGCTGCATCACGGCGCGGCGCGCCGACAGCAGCCCCTTCGCGTCCCCGTAGCCGTGCGCGGCGCCGAGGTTGCGGAGCATGTCCTCAAGGATCTCGGGCGGGCACTCGAAGCCGAAGGCCGCGGGGTTGCCGGTGTTGAGCTTGAGGATGCGGTGGCCTGCTGCCTCCAGCCGCATCGCCTCGTCGAGGACCGGGCCCCGGATTTCGTAACAGACGTTGGCGAGCTTCGTCGACTGGATCACCTGCATGCCCGCCACCATACGACCTGGTGGCGCGGGAAACGCTCAGCGTGACAGGACTAACGGGGCCGGCGGTCGCGGTAACGGGTCAGGCCCTAGCGGACCGGGAAGCTGAATCCGTAGCCGTGGTGGCGCAGCCAGGGCAGCAGCCGGCCCAGCGCAGCCACCGTCTGGGACCTGTCCCCGCCGCCGTCGTGGAACAGCAGCGTAGGGCCGTTGTCCAGCTCCTCCTTGACGGTGTGCTGGATGGCCTCGACGCCGGGCCGCTCGAAGTCCTGCGAGTCCACGTTCCAGCCGAGCGGCCGCATGCCGGCCGCCGCGGCGATCTGCCTGCTGTACGGGGTGAAGGCGCCGCCCGGGGCCCGGTAGTACTGCGGCGCCACGCCGCCCGACGCCCGCTCGATCTGGCGCTCGGCGGTCAGGATCTGTCCGCTCTGGTAGGCGCGCGAGCGGTGGTCCATCGCCGTGTTGTGCGACACGGTGTGGTCGCACAGCCGGTGTCCTTCGGCCACCACCCGGCGGACCAGATCGGGATGCGCCTCGGCCGCGGGGCCGATCATGCAGAACGTCGCCCTGACCCCGTTCCGCCGCAGGATCTTCAGGATCTGCGGCGTCCAGACCGGGTCGGGGCCGTCGTCGATCGTGACATTGACCGCCTGGCCGCCGCGCTGCGCCGCGTGCGCGATGTCCATGGACACCACGGGACGGGACAGCGCCGGGTCGGGGGACGAGGTCTCGGCGGGCAGCGGCGGCGGCGTCGTACGGTCGGGGCCGGGGAGCGGGGTGCGCTGCGGCCGGACGGTGGTCGCGGGCGAGCCGCCGCCCTTCCCGTCGCTCGTACTGCTGCCGTCGCTGCCGCCGGTCGCGCTGCTCCTGGCCGCCTGTTCGGCGCCGCAGCCCGCCAGCAGTACGGCGGTGGCGAGCGCGAGGACCGCCGCCCGTGCCCGCCCGCCCGACGACCGATTGACCGACGTCCGAATGTCCCTGCGTGCCATGGTCCGCGCTCCCGCCTACGCTCCGTTGCGTCCGAGGAGGGAGACGAGCAAGTGGGCGCCGAGGATCCGGTCCACACAGGATGCTCATAAGTTCGTGTGACACCCCGGTCAGGTGTTCCCATGCGAGCGTGTGCGTTTTCTGTTGAGGCAGAGTTCACCTGGGCGGCCGGGCCGGTTCACCCGGCGAGCGGCCTGGGCCCGGAGGGCGTGGAGCACGTACCGCGCGGTCAGCCGGCCACGGCGCGCAGCGCGCCCGGCCGGCGGCCCGTCAGCTCGTCGAGCGCCGCGCCCGTGGCGTCGTCGGCCGGCAGCTGGACCACCAGCCGCTGGAAGTCGGCGAGTTCCAGCGTCTCCTGGACGAGGCGCAGTTCACCGGCGCCGGGGTGCACCAGCCGCCGTACTCCGGCGCGTTCCGGTGTCCGCTGCGGGCTGTTCCACCGGTCGGTGAACGCGGCGCCCGCGAGCAGGGTCAACTCGTCCACCAGATCGAGCAGATGAGGATCGTCCGGCACGGAGTCGTTCTTCAGCCGGACGATCACGTCGTCGCAGACCCGGCCCCACTCCGGGTGGGCGGCGCGCGCCCGGGGATCGGTGAGCAGGAAGCGCGGCAGGCACGGGGCCGGCGGGTCCAGCAGCCCCAGCGGCCCGTACAGGTGCGCGTAGCCCTCGGTGAAGCCGATGACCTCGCTCAGCCGGTTGAGCAGCACGGCGGGCGTCGGCTCAAGCCGGTCGAGCAGGGCGCGCAGTGTGGGCCGTACGGTGCGCTCCGGCGGCTGGTAGGCGCCGGGGCAGAGCTTGAGCGTGCCGTTGGTCGCCTTCAGGACGTGCAGCAGCTCGACACGCGCCTCCGCGTCGAGCCGCAGGGCCTCGGCGAGCGCGGACAGCACCTGGGGCGAGGGGTTGTTGTCCCTGCCCTGTTCCAGCCGGGCCAGATACTCGACGCTGATGCCGGCGAGCATGGCCAGCTCCGAACGGCGCAGCCCCGGCGTGCGGCGCCTGCTGCCGGGCGGGAGGCCCACCTCGGCGGGCGTCACGGCCTCGCGGTGCGCGCGCAGGAAGTGCCCCAGTTCGGTTTCGCTCACCCGCCCACGGTACCGGCGTGGCGCCGCGCGTGGCCGGCTCAGCATCGCCCTGTCAGTACCCGTCTCGGCGCGGTGTTCCTCCCGCCCGAGGTCAGGCACATGCTGAGCCGGTTCTCGTCCGTCCCCCGAGAGGTCTGCCGTGTTCATCGCCTACGCCGTCGTCGGTCTGCTGCTCGCCGTCGCGCTCGCCGGGTCCGCCTTCGCGACGTTCACCCGCCAGGAGACCGTCGTCACCTCGATGAAGTCCGTGGGTGTGCCCGACAGCTGGCTGCCCCGGCTCGCCACGCTGAAGGCGGCGGGCGCCGTCGGGCTCGTCGCCGGGCTGTGGGTGCCGTACCTCGGCGTCGCCGCGGCGGTCGGCGTCGCCCTGTACTTCATCGGCGCGCTGATCTTCCACGTACGGGCCAAGGCGTACGCGATGGCTCCCGCCGCCGTCTTTGTCGTCCTCGCCGTGGTGGCGCTCGTCCTGCGGCTCGCCTCCCGCTGAGCCGGGGATCTGCTGAGCCGGACCCTAGATCCGTGTCCGGCGTACCGACCTGCCCGCCAGGACATCCGTCCGGCGGGCGCCGTCGATCACGAAGCGGCCGTCGATCAGTACGTACGGGATCCCGGTCGGCAGGGTGCGCGGCGCGGCGAAGGTGGCACCGGCGGCGACCGTCTCCGGGTCGAAGAGGACCAGATCGGCGCGGTACCCCTCGCGTACGAGACCGCGGTCCGGCAGCCGCAGCCGGGCCGCGGGACGGCCGGTCAGCCGGGCCACGCACTCCTCCAGCGTCAGCACGCCCAACTCGCGTACGTAGTGGCCCAGATAGCGGGGGAACGTGCCGTACGCGCGCGGGTGCGGCTTGGCGCCCTGGAGGATGCCGTCGCTGCCGCCGGTGTGGACGCGGTGGCGCATGATCCGCCGGACGTTCTCCTCGTGGCCGACGTGCTGGAGGATCGTCGAGCCGAGCCCGTCCTCGACCAGCAGCCTGCGGGCCGTGGTCCACGGCTCCTCGCCCGCGCGCGCCGCCGACTCCGCGACCGTCCGGCCCACCAGCGCGCCGAGCCCCGGCGCCGATACGCCCGAGATCTCGATGGTGTCCCACTCGATCGGCACGCCGTGGCAGCCGTCCGAACCCGTCACCTCAAGGGCGTACCGGATGCGCTCGGCCTCGGCCCGGTCCTGGAGGCGGGCGAGCGTCGCGTCGGGGCCGCCCTCGCTCGCCCAGCTCGGCAGCATCGCGACGAGCGTGGTGGCGCCCGGCGTGTACGGATAGGTGTCGAGGGAGATGTCGGCGCCCGCTTCGAGCGCGCGGTCCAGCAGGGCCAGCAGCTCGGGTGCCCGGCCCTCGTTCTCCGCGAAGTTCATGGTGGCGTGCGCGAGATGGAGCGCGCAGCCCGCCGTGCGGCTGAGCGTCACCATCTCCTCGTACGCCTGGAGGGCGCCCGCGCCGTACGAGCGGTGGTGCGGGCAGTAGTAGCCGCCGTAGCGCGCCACCACCCGGCACAGCTCGGTGAGTTCGGCGTCGTCCGCGTACATGCCGGGGGTGTAGGTCAGCCCGGACGACATGCCGACGGCGCCCTGTTCCAGCCCCTCGGCGACGAGTTGGCGCATCCGGTCCAGCTCGGCGCCGCTCGCCGGGCGGTCGTCCCAGCCGACGGCGAGCATCCGCACCGTGCCCTGCGGGACGAGATACGCGGCGTTGACGGCGATGCCCTGCCCGTCGAAGCCGTGGTCGAGCCGGTCCAGGTACTCACCGACCGTGCGCCAGTCGAAGTCGACGGACGTGTCGCCGGGGCCGCCGCCGTTCCACCCGGCGATGGCCCTGCGCACCTCGGCCAGGGCGGGGTCGTCCACGGGCGCGTACGACAGTCCGTCCTGGCCGATGACCTCAAGCGTCACCCCCTGCGCCGCCTTCGCCGAGTGGTCGGGGTCGCGGAGCAGCGCCAGGTCGCTGTGCGCGTGCATGTCGACGAAGCCGGGCGCCAGGACCAGACCCGCGGCCTCCACCACCCGGGCGCCGGACAGCCGCGGGCCCTCGCCCTCCCGCAGGATGCGGCTGATCCGTCCTTCCGTGACGCCGACGTCGGCGCGGTACGACGCGCCGCCGGTGCCGTCGGCGACGCGGGCGTCACGCAGGACGAGATCCATGGTGCGGGGCCTCTCGGGTCAGAAATACGTACGGACGAGGTCGGTGACCGTGCCGTCCGCCTCGACCAGCGGGATCAGCTGCCACTTGTCGAACGACGTGCACGGGTGGGAGAGCCCCATCCCCACCCAGTCGCCGACCTCCAGGACGGCGTCGGGCGAGGTGGTCAGCCAGCCGTGCTGGTCCGACAGCTTCTCGACGGCGATACCGGCCGCCGGGCGGACGGCGCCGGTGCGGGCGTCCCGTACGACCTGCGCCTCCGGCAGGTCGAGGTCGTACGCCGCGTCCCGCTTGCCCGCGTTGACGAACGCCTGCCCCGCCGACGGGCGGGAGACGACCTGGGCCCACAGCCGGAACGCCGGCTGGAGTGCGCCCTCCTCGGGCACCCGGTTGAACGGGGTGATCTCGCGGTAGTGGCCGTCGTCGTGCGAGATGTACGCGCCCGAGCGCAGCAGTTTCAGGACCGGCAGCGTCAGATCCGGGATGCCGGCGAAGACGTCGGCCACCGCGTCGAACCAGGCGCTGCCGCCCGCGCTGATCACGATCTCCTCGGCGCCGTCGAAGCGGCCCGCCCGGTCGAAGTCGGCGGCGAGCGCGGTCAGCCGGCGCAGCCAGTCGCGTACGGCCTCGTCGTCCGCGTCCGGCACCTCGCCCTCGTACCCGGCGACGCCGGTCAGCCGCAGGGTGCGGGCGGCGGCCACGGCGTCGGCGACCGCGGCGCAGTCGGCCTCGGTGCGCGCACCCGTGCGCGCGCCCTCGCCGGCCGCCAGCTCGACCACGACCTCGACGGGGCGGGTCGCGCCCGCCGCGCTCAGGGCCTCGTCCATCAGCTCGACACCGCGTACGGAATCGACGTAACACAGGAACCGGAAGCCCGGGTCGCGGTCCAGCTCGGCGGCGATCCAGCGCAGGGCAGCCGCGTCGACCACCTCGTTGGCGAGGAAGATACGGGCGACGCCGAAGGCGCGGTAGACGCGCACCTGGTGGGGGACGGCCGCCGTGATGCCCCAGGCGCCGTGCGCGAGCTGCCGCTCGAAGAGCTGGGGCGACATGGACGTCTTGCCGTGCGGGGCGAAGGCCAGGCCGTGCCGCTCGGCGTACGTCTCCAGCAGCACCAGATTGTGCTCGACCGACTCGGCCGACAGGGCCAGTACGGGGGTGGTGAAGCCGCCGGTGAACAGCGAGCGACGCTCGGCCGCCAGCTCGCCCACGGTCAGTCCTTCGGCGTCCGGCGGGAGGCCCTTGAAGCGGTGGTCGACGGGCTCGTCACGCAACTGCGCCAGTCCTGAAAGCGGTTGTGCCGGCCGCTCGGCGGTCATGAAGCCTCCCGATCCCCGGCGTTGCAACGTGTGCAACGCCCATTGCGTATGACGCTCATGATTGTCTAACATCCGAGCCGACGCCGGGTCAATGCCGGCGGACCGACACGGACCGACATGGGCCGACACGGACCGACATGGATCGCAGCGGAGGAGCACCAGGGTGACCGGAACCGCAGGAGCCGAGGTCGTCTGCCTCGGTGAGTCCATGGTCACCTTCGTGCCCTCGCGCCCCGGCCGGCTGGCCGACGTCCCGTCCTTCGCCCGGACCATAGGCGGCGCGGAGTCCAATGTCGCCTGTGCCCTGGCCGCCGCCGGGCACCGTGTGAGCTGGGTCAGCCGGGTCGGCGCCGACGGGTTCGGTGACCATCTCGTCGACGCCGTCGCCGCGTACGGCGTCGACACCACCGGGGTCCACCGCGACCCGGACCGGCCCACCGGCATCTACTTCCGCACGGCGGGCGACCGCGCCACCGACACCCATGAGGTCCTCTACTACCGGGCCGGCTCGGCCGCCTCGGCGATGTCCCCGGCCAACACGCCGGTCGAAGGGCTGTGGTCGGGGACTGTGCTGCACGTCTCCGGGATCACGGCGGCCCTGTCCGCCGACTGTCTCGCCCTGATGCGCGAGATCACCACCAGGCGGCCGGGGCGCCCGCTGGTCTCCTTCGACGTCAACTACCGCCCGGGGCTGTGGCGCGACGCGTCCGGTGCCCGCGACGCCACCGGCGCGCGCGTCCTGCTGGAGCTGGCGCGCGGCGCCGACCTGGTCTTCGTCGGCGAGGACGAGGCGGCCGACGCGTGGGACCTGCACGGCGGGGACGCGATCCGCGCGGCGCTGCCGGAACCGGCCACCGTCGTCGTCAAGCGCGGCAGCGCGGGGGCCACGGTCTACCACGCGACCCCGGGGCAGACCGGCGCCGGCGACACCGCCCTGTCCGACACCGCCCTGTCCGACACCGTCACGTCCGTGCCCGCGCTGCGGGTCGACGTCGTCGCGCCGGTCGGCGCCGGTGACGCGTTCGCCGCCGGATTCCTCTCGGCGACTCTGCGCGGCCTCCCGATGGCCGCACGGCTGCGGCACGGCCATCTCACCGCCGCCGCCACCCTCACCGTCGCCGCCGACCTGGCCGCCCCGCCGGGCCGCGCGCACGCCGACCGGCTCCC
>NZ_JTIY01000001.1:1187699-1218540 GCF_000818175.1 Streptomyces sp. AcH 505 | reverse complement strand
CGCCGACCGGCTCGCCGCCCTCGACGACACGGCATGGGGCACACTGCGTCTGGGCCCCGGCTGGACGGCGGCCGCTGAGGAGGTGGCCACGCCATGAGCCAGACGGTCGACCGGGCGCTGAGCATCCTGCCGCTGCTCGCCCAGGGACCCGCCGACCTCGGCCAGGTGGCCGAGCGGCTGGACGTCCACAAGTCCACCGCGCTGCGGCTGCTGCGTACCCTCCACGAACACGGCCTGGTCTACCGGCAGCAGGACCAGCGGTACCGGCTCGGCGCCCGGCTGTTCGCGCTCGCCCAGGAAGCCGTCGAGAACCTCGACATCCGCGAGATCGCCCACCCCCATCTCGTCGCGCTCAACGAACAGTGCGGCCACACCGTCCATCTCGCGGTCCACGAGGACGGCGAAGTCCTCTACATCGACAAGGTCGAGAGCCGCTACCCGGTGCGGATGTACTCCCGTATCGGCAAGCCCGTGGCGCTCACCGTCGCCGCCGTCGCCAAGCTGCTGCTCGCCGACCTCCCCGAGCCCGAGCGCAGGACGCTCGCCCAGCGGCTCGACTACCCCATGTACACGCCCCGTTCGACCCCCGACGCCGCCGCGTTCCTCGACGAGCTGGCGACCGTCAGGGCACAGGGCTGGGCCACCGACCTCGGTGGCCACGAGGAGTCCATCAACTGCGTCGGCGCGCCCGTCCGGGGTACGGAGGGCCGCGTCGTCGCCGCCATGTCGGTCTCGGCGCCCAATGTCGTCGTCACGGCCGACGAACTCCTCTCCCTGCTCCCGCTGGTGCGCCGCACCGCCGAAGCGATCAGCGGCGAGTACTCCGGCAACACCCCTACCAAGGAAGCTTCATGAGCGAGTCCGCACAGACCACAGGCACCACCCCCAAGACGGCGCTGACCCCGTCGACCCACACGGCCCCGCCGGCGAAGTTCTCGCACGGCGTCCGCAAGGGCAACATCCTCCAGGTCGCGGGACAGGTCGGCTTCCTGCCCGCGGTCGAGGGACAGCCGCCGACGCCCGCGGGCCCCTCGCTGCGCGAGCAGACCCTGCAGACCCTCGCCAACGTCAAGGCCATCCTGGAGGAGGGCGGGGCGAGTTGGGACGACGTGATGATGATGCGCGTCTACCTCACGGACACCGGCCACTTCGCGGAGCTGAACGAGATCTACAACGCGTACTTCGAGGAGCAGCGCCTCCAGGCACCGCCCGCCGCGCGCACCACGGTCTATGTGGGGCTGCCCAAGGGCCTGCTCATCGAGATCGACGCACTGGCCGTGCTCGGCTGACGACGCGCGACAGCGCCGCCGGGTGAGGTTCGGCGGCGCTGCCGGCCCTGTGGGGGGCCCTTGGGGTGGTGCTGTTCCTGCGGGCTGGGCTACAGACCGTGCACGTGGGCGCCGACCGAGTCGGACCAGGCGTTGCCGGCCGTCGCGTCCCAGTTGGTCGACCAGGTCATCGCGCCGCGCAGCCCCGGGTAGGTCGTGGACGGCTTGAACGAACCGCAGTTGGTGCCCTTGGTCAGACAGTCCAGCGCGGCGTTGACCACGGACGGCTCCACGTAGCCGCTGCCCGCGCCGCTCGGTGAGGCGGGGACGCCGATGCCTACCTGTGACGGGTCGAGACCGCCCTCCAGCTGGATGCAGGCGAGGGCGGTGAGGAAGTCCACCGAGCCCTGCGAGTACACGTTGCCGTCGCAGCCGAGCATCGAACCGCTGTTGTAGTACTGCATGTTGACGACGGTGAGAATGTCCTTCACGTTCAGCGCCGTCTTGAAGTACTCGCCCGACGTCGACTGCATGTCGATCGTCTGCGGCGCCATCGTCAGCACGAAGCCCGAACCGGCCTTCGCGGCGAGGGACTCCAGCGCCTGCGTCATATAGGTGGAGTTGAGGCCGTTCTCCAGGTCGATGTCGACGCCGTCGAAGCCGTACTCCTGCATCAGCCCGTAGACCGAGTTGGCGAACGCGTCGGCGGAGGCCGAGTCGTTGACGGAGACGGTGCCGGTCTCGCCGCCGATGGAGATGACCACGGACTTGCCGGCCGCCTGCTTGGCCGCGACGTCCGCCTTGAACTGGTCGACGCCGTAGCCGCCGAGGCCCGCCGAGTCGAGGTTGAAGGTGACCTCGCCGGGGTTGCCGGTCGCTTCGGCGAAGGCGACGGCGATGATGTCGTACTGGTCCTGGACGTCGGCGAGCGTCTGAACTGCCGCTCCGTTGTTGAAGTTCTGCCAGTAGCCGGTGACGGCGTGGGCGGGAACCGCGGCCGCGGTTGCGGCGGCCTTCGCCGGGGCGGCCTTGGTGGCGGCGGGGGCGCTGGGGGACGCCTGGGCCGACGGCAGCGCGAACGCGGCTGCGGCGATGACGCCGACGGTCGCGGCGAGCGCCGTGCGGATGCGAGGGCCGTGGGGACGGCGAATACCGCGTGAACGTTCTGTCCGGTGCACTGCATGGCCTCCGTGGGGGGAGAGTCTTGCGGGGATACGGAACGGTGGCCACCGCTGTGACACCAAGTTGGTCCAGACCATTGCCCTTGTCAAGACCTCGCGCAGTGACGCCGCCGGGGGAGCGGCGGCGCCACTGCCGGGATTCGTCCGCCGAGAACGGGCTACGGCAGGCTGTGGACGTGCGGTCCGACCGCGTTGGACCAGGCGTTGCCGGCCGTCGCGTCCCAGTTGGTCGACCAGGTCATCGCGCCGCGCAGCCCCGGGTAGGTCGTGGACGGCTTGAACGAACCGCAGTTGGTGCCCTTGGCCAGGCAGTCGAGGGCGTTGTTGACGACGGACGGGGCGACGTAGCCGCTGCCCGCACCGCGGGTGGAGGCCGGGACGCCGATGCCGACCTGGGACGGGGCGAGCCCGCCTTGGAGCTGGATGCAGGCGAGCGCGGTGATGAAGTCCACCGAGCCCTGGGAGTAGACCTTGCCGTCGCAGCCGAGCATCGAACCGCTGTTGTAGTACTGCATGTTGACGACGGTGAGGATGTCCTTCACGGCCAGGGCGGTCTTGAAGTACTCACCGGACGTCGACTGCATGTCGATCGTCTGCGGCGCCATCGTCAGGACCAGGCTCGGGCCCGCCTTCGCGGAGAGCTGGCGCAGCGCCTTCGTCATGTAGGTGGAGTTGAGGCCGTTCTCCAGGTCGATGTCGATACCGCTGAAGCCGTACTCCTGCATGAGTGAGTACGCGCTGTTGGCGAACGCGGTGGCGGACGCGTCGTTGCTGACGCTGACGCTGCCCGTCTCGCCGCCGACGGAGAGGATGACCGACTTGCCCGCCGCCTTCTTCGCGGCGATGTCCGCCTTGAAGTCGGCCGCCGACGCGTAACCGACCGCCGGGTCGAGGCTGAAGGCGAGCTGGCCCTGGGTGGCCGTCGCGTTGGCGAAGGACACGGCGATGATGTCGTACTGCGACGGCACGTCCCTGATCTTCTGGACCGTGGCGCCGTTGTTGAAGTTCTGCCAGTAGCCGGTCACCGCGTGCTTGGGCACCGAGGGGTTGCCGGGGTTGCCCGGATCGGTGCCGCCGGCCGAGGTCTTGCCGGCCACGGCGGTCGACTTGGCCGACTCACCCGCCGAGTTGGTCGCGCTCACCTGGAACTGGTACGAGGTGTTCGCGGCCAGGCCCGTCACCGTGGCCGAAGTGCCGGTCGCCGACTGGACCTTGGTCCCGGCGCGGTAGACGTTGTAGCCGGTCGCGCCGGACACGGCGCCCCAGTTGAGCGTGACCGAGGAGGACGTCACGGATCCGACGGAGAGGCCGCCGGGGGTGGCGGGCACCTGCGGGCCGGGGTCCGTGCCGCCGCCGCCGTCGGGACCGACGAGCGTCAGGTCGTCGGCGTAGTAAGCGGGCTGGCCGTACCAGCCGTTGGTGTAGACGCTGACGGACCGGGTCGAGGCGCCGGTGGTGAAGCGCGTCGAGAGCTGCTGCCAGCCGGAGGTGCCGGGGGTCCAGGTCGACACGTCGGTCGTCCCGGTGCCGGAGGCGCCGAGGTAGACGTAACTGCCCTGCACCCAGGCGCTGAGCGTGTACGTGGAGTTGGGCTGGACGGCGACGCTCTGCGAGCACTTCGCGTTGTCGAGCCCGCTGGGGGTGCCCTGGAGGGCGGCCGCGCCCGCGTGGACGGGGGAGCCGACGGTGGTCCCGCTCCCGGCCGAACAGGTCCAGTTGGACAGCCCGGACTCGTAACCGCCGTTCTTGGCGACGTTGATGTCGGCGGCCTGCGCCGTGCCGGTGAGTCCGGTGATGGTCAGCGCTACGGCGGACAGTGCCGCCACGGCACCGCCGATCCACGAGCGGCCTGTCCAGTTCCTCAGATGTCTTCGGTGTGCGCGTGCACGTTCCACTTGAAGCCTCCGCTGGCGTCGGGGGGAGGTACGGAAAAGCGGGAACGGTGGCCACCGTTGGGCGTAAAACTGGTCCAGACCAATAAACTTGTCAAGCCCTCCGCCGCCAGTTCCGGTTTCGGCCCGATCGGCGCGGGGCGCCGTGGGAGCGCCGGGGCGAGTGGGAACGTACGGATCTGGGCACAGCTGTGGCGAGGGCCCGAGGCCCCAACCCGGACCCAAAGCGGCCGAGTTGGGTCAACTCTTCGGCAAGAAGGGACAAGTCCTGATACGTGAGTCAACCCATGACTGGTTCGCCCGTATTTGCCATCGGTGGCTGTGTACGGACGGTGGCACCGCGCATCCTAAAAGTGTTCTCTGGGCCTGAGGACGTGGATAAAGTGCTGGGACAGGAGCACGGAGCAGGAGAGATCTGCGGTCGCCGGGACTCCGGCGACCGGAGCGGAACGGGGAACCAGCGTGCCGACCGCAATTGCTGTCACCAGCCCTGATCTGGTGCTACCACCGACGGACCGCCAGACACCCACGGCGGCGCTCCTGCCGTCCCCGGACACCCAGTCCCTGGAAGCCTCGCTCGCCGACATGCAGGGCCTGCTCGAACACCACGGCTACGTCGTCGTGCTCTACCCGGCGAACATCGCGACCGCCCATGAACGGCGGCTGCACACCGTGCGCTCGGTCCTGGAGAGTGACCGGATCGCGCTGCTGAAACTCGACCTCCCGCCGCTCGGCGTCGCCGTACTCGTCCGCCAGCTGCGGCAGTTGTCGGTCTGCGACTTCAGCGCCGGCGTCGTCGCCTCCGCCGCCCGGCTGCTCTCGCACTACATCTACGCGGGAGCCCTGCTGGGCTCCGTCACCAAACTCGACCGGGTCCCCGTCAGCCTCAAGAGCCACGCCAAGTCCTGGGTGCCCGGCGCCCAGTTCGGCGTACTCGCCAGCCCCGTACCGCAGTTGGTCAAAATCGGCGCGGGCGAACTCACCGGACCTGAATTCGCCACCCAACTCCTCGTCGCCAAAGGCCAGTCGCAGTCCGACTGGCCCACGACGACGCTCGCCCCGCACTGGCAGGTCGGCGGAGTCGAGGAATGTGTCCTGCCCGCCGACTCGGCCGACTGGTGGGGCACCCAGAAGCTGATCGAATTCGCCGCTTTCCTGCCGGACATCACGGTGCTCTACCAACTCGTCGCATCCGTACGCCGGGAAATCTGTTCCTGGTGCGGTGTCGAACTCATAGGCGACCGTTGCGGATTCTGCTCGGCGCCGCTCGCGCCGCCCGAGAACCAGACCCGCGCGGTCGGTGTCCTGACCCAAGGAAGCCAGGGAACCCAAGGCGGCCAGGGCAGACGGGCCCTGGGCGGCGGAGCCCGCGGAAGTCAGGGAGCAGCCGTGCGCCACGGGTCGTAACCGCAGGTCAGCCACCACCACGCCGTCCCCACGTCCCCGAACGAGGTCGTCCCGCTCATGAATTCACGGCAACGCCGCGGCATCATACTTCTGCTCCTCTCGGTCCTCTGCGCCTTCGGTGCTTTCGCCGGTGTCCTCTCGGTGATCAGCGACGTCAATTCGAAGGTCGGACCCGAAGTCTCGGCGTATGAGCTGAAAGCGGATGTCGCCCCGTACACGCCTTTGCAGGACGGGCAGTTCAAGAGGATCAAGATGCCGAAGCGCTGGCTCTCCCAGAACGCGGTGACGGACCTCTCCGTGGTCAGCGGAAAGATCGCGGTGACCCAGCTCAAGAAGGGCTCACTGCTCCAGGACGACATGATTGTGAAACGTCCCGCACTGGAGAGCGGCGAACAGGAAATCGCCATCATGATCGACGCGGCGACGGGCGTCGCCGGAAAGATCAACCCGGGGGACACGGTCAATATCTTCGCGACGTTCGCCGCCCAGAACGACAAGGAGAAGGACCAGTCCCGGATCATCGTCGCCAACGCCCGGGTCATCGACGTCGGCAGGCTCACCCCGCTCGAACCCAAGCAGGACGACCGGGGCAGCGGCCCGACCGAGGCAGTGCCGATCACCTTCGCCCTCAACACCACCGACGCCCAACGCGTCGCCTACGCCGAGTCCTTCGCCGATCACGTACGCCTCGCCCTGCTGGCCGACGGCAGTCCCACCACGCTGCGCCCGGGTGAGGGAACGTACGAGCTCAGCGAAGACGCGAACAAGTGAGCGCCCGATGACGACACGTATCCTCCCGGTCGTCGGAGATCCCGACGCCGCCCGCTCGATCACCACCCTGCTCAGCCAGCTCCCCGACGCGGAACCGGCGCCGCCCGTCGGCGACTCGACCCAGCTCATCGACCTGCTGGCGCGGCTGGCCGGCGAATCGCTCGACGAACTGCCCGAAGTCGTCCTGGTCCACGAGCGGATCGGCCCGGTGCCCGCGCTCGAACTGATACGGGACATAGCGCTGCGCTTCCCGTCGGTCGGCGTCATCCTCGTCACCACCGACCTCAGCCAGGGCGTCTTCGCCGCCGCCATGGACGCGGGCGCGCGCGGCCTCGTCACCATGCCGCTGAGCTACGAGGAACTGGCCAACCGGCTCCAGGCCGCTGCCCAGTGGTCCGTCGGGGTCCGCAGACACCTCGGCCACGGCGCCGACGTCTTCACCGGACCAGGCGGCACGGTCGTCACCGTCACCGGCGCGAAGGGCGGCGTGGGCACCACCGTCGTTGCCGTCCAACTCGCCCTCGCGGCGCAGGCGTCGGGCCGCAGCGTGGCGCTGGTGGACATGGACCTCCAGGCCGGCGACATCGCCTCGTACCTCGACGTACAGTTCCGCCGCTCGATCGTCGACCTCGCCGCCATCGCCGACATCTCCCCACGGGTCCTGTCCGACGCGGTGTTCAGCCACGCCACGGGTCTTGCGCTGCTGCTCGCGCCCGGCGACGGCGAACGCGGCGAAGAGGTCAGCGACCGGTCGGGCCGGCAGATCGTCAGCGCCCTGCGCGCGCGGTACGAGGTGGTGGTCGTCGACTGCGGATCGCAGATGACCAGCGCCAACGCGTCCGCGATCGAGATGGCGGACATCGCGCTGCTGGTCACCACCCCCGACGTGATCGCCGTACGGGCGGCGAAGCGGGTGGTGCGCATGTGGGACCGGCTCCAGATCCGCAAGGCGGAGGAGACGACGACGGTCGTCAACCGCTACACCCGTACGACGGAGATCCAGCCGCCGCTGATCCAGAAGATCACCGGGACGCGGCTGGTCGGGACCGCGATCCCGGCGAACTTCAAGGAACTGCAGGCGGTGGTGGACGCGGGACGGCTCCAGGACCTGGAGAGCCGGAGCGTCGTCAAGCAGGCGCTGTGGGGCCTGGCCGGCGAACTGGGCCTGGTGAAGGTCCCCGAGGGCGCCGACCGCACCACCAAATTCCGGGGCGACCGCGGCTCGGTGGGGCTGCGGCGCAGACGAGGAACCAAGGAGGGGGACGGCTGACGATGGGAACTCTGGGAGTACGGGCGAAGGGCTTACGGCGGCGCCGCCCCCTGTTCGGGGCCGGTCAACTGCCCGGGGCTGGTCAACTGCCTCGGGCCGGTCGTCTGCTTGGCACCGGGCACCGGGACCGCGACCGGGGGCAGACGGCGATCGAGTTCGTCGGCATGACCCCGCTGATCCTGCTGATCTGCGTCGCGATGTGGCAGTGCGCGCTGATCGGCTACACCTTCATCCTCGCCGGCAACGCGGCCGACGTCGGAGCGCGGGTGGGGGCGACGGGCGGTGCGTGCGCGGCGGCGGCCCAGGAGGACCTGCCGAGCGCGTGGTCCGGCACGTTCAACTGCGGTGCGTCCGGCGGCCTGTACCGCGCCGATGTGGCGCTGAAGGTACCGGTGCTGGTGCCGGGCGCGCTGGACTGGCCGTTCACGGTGCACGGCAGCGCGGCGTCGGTAGAGGAGGGCTGAGGGATGCGCAGGGCACGTCGCGGAATAGCCCGGGAAGCCGGAGAAGCCCGGGAAGCCGGAGAAGCCCGGCGGTTGGGTCAGTCGGGTCAGTCGGGCCAAGTGGCCATCGAATACCTGGGCTTCATCCCGTTGCTGCTGATAGTGGCGCTGCTGGCCATCCAGTTGGGGCTCGCCGCGTACGCGGCGAACCAGGCGGGCACGGCGGCGCGGGTGGCGGCGCGGGTGGCGAGCCAGGACCAGCAGGACCAGAAGCAGTCCCCCGAGTCTGCGGGCCAGAACGCGGTCAGCGGCTGGCTGCACCCCGCCATCTCGGGCGGCGCGGGGGGCGACAGCGCGACGTACACGGCCACGATCAAGGTCCCCACACTGGTGCCGGGTGTCGACTGGGGGACCGCCCGGCGCAGCTCGACCATGCCCATGCCAGGCAACTGACCCGGCGGACCAGGAACCGAACGGAGCTACGCACCATGAGCTTGCGGGCACGGATCACCTCCCCCGAGGAGAACGGCGCGAGGGGAGGAGACAGCCACCTCGTCACCACGTACCGCGCCAAACTGCTGGAGGAGATCGACCTCGCCGAGATGTCGGCCCTGGCCGCCGCCGACCGGCGCGCCAGGCTGGAGCGGGTCCTCGGGCACATCATCAGCCGCGAGGGCCCGGTGCTGTCGACGTCCGAGCGCTCGCAGCTGATCCGCCGGGTCGTCGACGAGGCCCTGGGCCTCGGCATCCTGGAGCCGCTGCTGGAGGACGCGTCGATCACGGAGATCATGGTCAACGGACCCGACCAGATCTTCGTCGAGCGCGGCGGCCGGGTGGAACAGCTCCCGATCAGGTTCGGCTCGCACGAGCAGCTGATGCAGACCATCGAACGTATCGTCTCGACCGTCAACCGCCGGGTGGACGAGTCGAATCCGATGGTCGACGCGCGCCTGCCGTCCGGCGAGCGCGTCAACGTCATCATCCCGCCGCTGTCCCTGACCGGCGCCACCCTCACCATCCGCCGCTTCCCGCGCTCCTTCACCCTGCACGAGCTGATCAGCTTCGGCTCGATCGACGAGCAGATGCTGCTCCTGCTGTCGGGCCTGGTCCAGGCGAAGTTCAACATCATCGTCTCCGGCGCGACCGGCACGGGGAAGACGACGCTCCTCAACGCGCTGTCCGGGCTCATCCCCGAAGGCGAACGCATCATCACCATCGAGGACTCGGCCGAACTCCAGCTCCAACAGGCCCATGTGATCCGGCTGGAGTCCCGCCCGGCCAACGTCGAGGGCAAGGGGCAGATCAACATCCGCGACCTGGTGCGCAACTCGCTGCGTATGCGGCCCGACCGCATCGTCGTCGGTGAGGTCCGCGGCGGCGAGTCGCTCGACATGCTCCAGGCGATGTCGACGGGCCACGACGGCTCCCTGGCCACCGTGCACGCCAACAGCGCCGAGGACGCGCTGATGCGGTTGCAGACGCTGGCGTCGATGTCGGAGGTGCAGATCCCCTTCGAGGCGCTGCACGACCAGATCAACAGCGCCATCGACGTCATCGTCCAGCTCACCCGGCACGCCGACGGATCCCGCAGGGTCACCGAGATCGCCCTGCTCGACTCGCACGGCAGGGAGGGCTACCGCATCGTCAGCGCCGTCCGCTTCGCCGCCCGCCCGCTCGACGCGAGCGGCCGGGTGTACGGCGAGTTCCGCTACTTCCCGCTGCCCCGCAGAGTGGCCGAGCGCATGTACATGGCGGGCCAGCCCATCCCCCAGGCATTCGGAGTCGCCGTGTCCGAAGAGCAGCTCCTCACCCGAGAGGCCAAGTAGGTAGCCCGCCATGTCCAATCCCGCACAGATCACCATCGGCGTCACGCTCCTGGCCTGCCTGTTCGGCGTCCTCGGGGTACGCCTGTACGCATCGGGCCACGCCCAGCGCCAGGACCTGATCGACCGGCTCTCCGCGACGGGCCAGGTGGCGGTCACCACCCGCAGACGCCGCTTCACCGGCATCGACCGCCGCCTGCGCCGTACCCGCCTCGGCCGCCGGATCGAACTCAAACTGGGTGCGACGGGCCTCGACCTCACCCCGGGCGAGTTCTTCGTCTACATGCTGGCGGCGGTGGCCGTGCTCTGGCTGATAGCCGCCACCGTCCTCGCCTCCTTCTTCGGCCCCCTGGCGGGCCTCGCCGCGCTCTGGGGCGCCAACACCTTCCTCAACTGGCAGCGTGGCAAGCGCATCGAGCGCTTCATCAACCAACTCCCGGAACTGAGCCGCATCCTGGCCAACGCCACCCAGGCCGGCCTGGCCCTGCGCACCGCCATCGCGATGGCGGCGGAAGAACTGGAAGCCCCGGCAGGCGAAGAACTCAGCCGGGTCGCCCACCGCCTGGCGGTCGGCGAATCGCTGGACGACGCACTGGGCGAGCTGGCGGAACGGCTCCCGTCGAGAGAACTGGTCGTCCTGGTCACCACCCTGGTCCTGTCGAACCGCGCGGGCGGCACGGTGGTCAGCTCGCTGCGGAACCTGACGCAGACGCTGGAGGAACGGAAGGAAACGCGGCGCGAGGTGCGGACGCAGCTGTCGCAGGTGACGGTGACGGCGTACGCGGTCCCGGGGTTCGGCCTCGCCGCCCTGCTGATGCTGAATCTCGTGCTGCCGGGCGCCCTGGACCGGATGACAGGAGCGTTCATCGGGCAGGCCGCGGTGATTATCTCCCTGGTCCTTTACGCGATCGGATTTCTCGTCATCCGCCGCTTTTCCCGTATCGACGTCTGAGGAGGGCGACGACCATGGAGCTACTGCTCGCCGCGGTGATCGGCCTCAGTGTCTACGGGGCGATCCACGGCATCCGGATGTACCGCGCCGACGCCAAACTCCCCAGCGACCTGGCCATCGCACTCGAAGTGGGCGCGACCCGCACCACCGCCGTCGGGTCGGTCATCGACCGGCTCGGTATGCGCTGGGCGCCCACGGTGCTGCGGCTGATGGGCCCCAAACTGGTCGACAAGAAGCGCCGCCAGATCGACATGGCCGGCAATCCCGGCGGTCTCACCATCGACCGTTACGGGGCGCGCCGGGCGGTCTACGGATTCCTCGGATTCCTCGGCGCCTTCGTGATGATCGCGCGCGGGCAGGTCTTCCTGGCGATGTTCATGGTTGCCTTCGGTCTGGTGTGGGTCGAGGTGGGCATCTGGTCGGCTGTCCGCGTCCGCAAGGCCGACATCGAACGCACCCTGCCGGACTTCCTGGACGTGCTGGCGGTGGTCGTGAGCGCCGGACTCGGCTTCCGGCAGGCGCTGGACCGGGTCGCGGAGAAGTACGTCGGACCCTGGTCCGACGAACTGCGCATCACCCTGCGCCAGATGGACATGGGAGTCAGCCGCAGGAAGGCCTTCGAGGAACTGCGCAGGCGGAACGACTCGGAGCAGGTCGCCATGTTCGTCACCGCACTTCAGCAGGGCGAGGAGCTGGGCGCGCCCATCGTGGACACGCTGATCGCCATCGCGAACGACATGCGGCGCACCGACGCACAGAACGCGCGCCGCAAAGCGGCGAAGGCCATCCCGAAGGCGACCTTCGCCGTCACCACGTTCCTGCTGCCGGGCACGCTGATCCTGCTGACGGTCGGCTTCGTCTACGGAGCCAATGTGGACTTCAGCATCCTCGGCGGCTGATGGGTCGTTGACCACGGGACGAGCGAGCAGGGGGGAGGGAACCGATGAGGCCGCGACTGAGCGGGCTGAAGGGCAGACTGGGCGCTGATCTGCACCTCGGTCCGACCGAGCCCGAAGCGGCCCCCGCGCTCCCCATCCAGCTCAACGCGCTCCAGGCGATGTGCCGTCAGGTGTTCGGCTTCCGCCTCGCGATGATCGCCGTTGCCACCCCCTTCGCCCTCGCCCGCACCGCACGCGGTCTGCCCACGGTCCTGGTCGGCGCGGCCGTACTGGTCACCTTCATGGGTTCGTACGTGCTGTTCCGCGACTGGGAACGCTTCGGCCCGCTGCTGCTCAAGCACTCCTGGCTGCTGGTGATCGACACGATCTTCGGCGCGCTGCTGCTCATCACCGCCACCCCGGACTCCACCCTGGCCTACGTCACCGTCTGCACCCCGCTGCTGGCCGGACTGGTCTACGGGTGGCGGGGAGCCGGCGTCTTCGCGACGCTCCAGATACTGATCCTGGTGGGTGTCCACGCCGCCGAACCCGACGAGGGCGGGGTCGTGGCCACCGCGCTGCTCCTGCCGGGCTTCTGCGTGATCGCGGGCGCGGTCGGCGTGACGCTGCGGGGGCTCCTCCTGCGGTTCGGTACGGCGAGCCAGGCGCTGACCGACACCCGTGCGCGGCTCGCGGTGAGCGAGGCCATCGAGGAGGAACGCGCCAGGCTCGCCCGGGAGATGCACGACTCGGTGGCCAAGACCCTGCACGGCCTGGCACTGGCGGCGGACGGCCTGGCAGGGTCCGCGGGCCGCCTGGACCCCGAAACCGTCCGGCTCCAGGCCGAGCTTGTCGCCCGCTCCGCGCGCCGGGCGGCGTCGGAGTCCCGCGAACTGCTCTTCGACCTGCGGCGGGAGTCGGGCCTTGACGGCGGTATCGCCCTGATCGCCGAACTGGGCGCCCGGACCGTCGACTTCGAGCGCCGCAGCGGTCTCCGTACGTCGTTCGGCCGGCTCGGCGCCGACGCCGTGCCGCCCCTGCCGCACGCGGTGGCCAGGCAACTGCTGACCATCGCCTCCGAGGCGATGGAGAACGCGTACCGGCACGCCCGCGCGGACCAGGTGGCGGTCTGTGCCGGTGTCGTCGGCGACCAACTGCGGGTCAGCGTCTACGACGACGGACGCGGCCTGCCGCCCGGGACCACCCTCGACGACCTCAGACGGGCCGGGCACTTCGGTCTCGTCGGCATGGTCGAGCGGGCCGCCGGTATCGGCGCGCGTATCCGTATCGGCAGAGGAGGGGCGAAGGTGGGCACGGAAGTCCGCGTCGAGCTGCCGCTTGCCGCCCTTCGCCCCTCGCAACTGCCCTTGCCGCCAGGCCCGTTCTCTCCGATGTCCACCTCGACATGAACGTCCCTCTCGACATGACCCCGACCCGAGTGCCACCCAGAGGAGGCCGCACGATGCCGGACGACTCTTTCCCCGCCTTTCCCGGACCCGCGGTGGCGAGTGCCCCGCTGCGCGTGGTGGTGGCCGACGACAACCCGGTGGTACGGGCGGGACTCACGGTCCTGCTGTCGGGCCGCGACGACATCGAGGTCGTGGCCGAGGCGGCGGACGGCCGTGAGGCCTACGAGGCAGCCCACCGTGCCCGTCCGGACGTGGTCCTGCTCGACGTACGGATGCCGGGCATGGACGGCATCTCGGCGCTGCCGCACATCGTGCGGATCTGCCCGGTGCTGATGCTGACGTACAGCCGCGAGAGCGAGATAGTCCACGAGGCGCTACGGCTGGGCGCGGGCGGGTACCTGGTGCACGGCGAGTTCACGGCCGACCAACTCGTCGCGGCGGTACGGGACATCGAGCAGGGCCGGGCACACTTCACGCCTACGGCGGCGAACGCGCTCCTGGAGGAGATGCGCCGGGGGCCGGCACCTGTGCCGGCACGAGTGTTGCCGGAAGGGCTCGGTACCGTCTATGCAGACGATGCGAATGCACATGAAGATCCGCGATTGCCTGCGATGAATCACGATGCCTTTACCAGCGGTTTTGCTTCGGCGGTCACAAAGAATCCTCATTCGTCGGAGCGAGGGGTTTCGCAACTGCAATCGAGTGTGCCACAGTCTTCGGTACGGCCGTCGGTCGACCGGGCTCACCGTGATCGGCCGGAACTCGGCCTGAGTGCGCGGGAGATGGAGATCATGGACTTGATCGCCTCGGGGATGAGTAATCATCAGATCGCGGCGACCTGTTTCATCAGTGAGAAGACAGTCAAGAACCACATCAATCGGATCTTCGCGAAGTTGGCCAGCGGCAGCCGCAGTGAAGCGATCGCGAAGTGGCTCGGCACGATGCCGAGCGGTGGTCCCGGCAGGGGGGTGATCGGTCATGGTTGAGGCGAGGGGGACGGCTGCACGCGTCCGTGGCTCATTTTGGGCCCAAAAATGGGTCCAGGGGCCCTCTGCCGGGCATGGTGTAAAGGCGTACGTTTCTCGCGTCGCGGGCGGTACCCGGCAACCGACGACCGGTAACGACGGCGACGCCCAAGGGACTTACTCGGCGGCCGTCAGGCGGTCGGTCCAACCTGGAGGGGAACCCCATGCCGAACAACGCCATGACGAAGGCCGCCGTCGACACCAAGGTGCGGGTCAACGGCTGGGCGAACACGATCGTTTCGCGGATGCAGAAGCGTTACGCGGACAAGGACCGGGGTCAGACGGCGTTCGAGTACCTGGGGATCATCCTGGTCGTTGTAGCGATCATCGGTGCCATTGTGGCGACGGGCATCGGCGGGGCGATCTCGGGTCGGATCTCCGGTTTGGTGGCCTCCATCACCGCAGGATGACCACGTACCGTCGTGGTGACCAAGGGCAGGCTTTCCCCATCTATATCGTGATGGTGGCGGGCCTGCTCTTTCTCGCGCTCGCGTTCTTCGCTGTCGGCAAGGCCGCCGCTACACGCAACGGGGCCCAGGGAGCGGCCGATGCCGCGGCTCTCGCCGCCGCTCAGGACGCCAGGGAGCTGCTGGGTCCTGACTTCTTGGCCGCGCTGCTGAAACCGGACGAGTTGGGCGACATCTTCGACGGGCAGAACGTCCTGGAGGCCCATCCGTGCTTCGAGGCCCAGGTGTTCGCGGAGAAGAACAGGTCCAGACTCGTTCCTCCCACCTGCGTGTTGAACGCCGGGCTTCTTCGCGATGAGTTCACCGTGCACGTCGAGACTCTGTACACCGTCGGCGATTCGGTGATCCCGGGTACGGAGGGGAAACATGCCACGGCAACGGCCACAGCTGTGCTGGAGCCCCGCTGTACGTGGAAGCAAGAGGACGAGCAAGAGGAAGACCCCACAGGTGATCCGGCCGCTGACCCCGATGCCCCTCCTGCCCCTGTGAGTTTCGCGTGTGACGGCGGAGATCTCACGATTGATCCGGCGAACCCTGGTTCTTGGGGTGAATTGAGCGAGAAGCTCTTTGCCGTTCACCTGGTTGACGGCAGCTGACGGCGACTGACGACATGAGAAAGCGGTATCCATGAACATCCGGCGTACGACGAGAACCCGAAGGGCAGTGGTGGCTGCTGCGATGGCGGCAGTCGCGACCGTAGCCGTCGCCGGCTGTGGCAGCGGGAATGACGACGACCCCAAGCCGCAGGAGACTGTTTCGTCGTCCCAGCCGCCTGGTGATGACGGGTCGCCGGAGAGCACCCCCAGTGCCCCGGCCACCGTGGACACGAATGTGAAACTGGCCGAAGTCGCGGGCCGAGGCGGTCTGGTACTGGTTGTCCATCAGATCAAACGTGACTCCGGCGGCTTCATCACGGTGAATGCCGAGATCAAGAATCCCACCTCAGGGATCCTGCCGCTTTCGGGGATGGAAGGCGCCGAGATTTCGTTGGTGCAGAGCAATCCGAACTCGGTCGCCGGAGCGACCCTGGTCGACACGGCTCAGAAGAAGCGTTATTACGTGCTTCGGGACACAGACAATCGCTGCCTGTGCACGACCGCCCTGCTGCCGCTTCAGGCGGGCAAGTCGACGCCCATCTTCGTGCAGTTTCCGACACCACCGCCGGGGACCACGAGCGTTGAGCTCAATGTTCCGACATTCGCTGCCGCCTCGCTGAATATCGCCGGGTGATGGTCAACATGACGTGCACTCGTGTCCGCAGCCACCCGAGACAACCACGCACCGCTGGAACAGTTCTGGTGGCATTCGCGTTCTTCGCGGCAACTGGCGTCCTCGGAACAGGGGCCGCCCCCGCATTCGCGGACGAGACCCCCAGCGTTCCGCCCGGTACCGAGGCTTCCGCCTCTCCGCCCGTCGAGGTCGACGGAAACGACCCCGACCTCAAGCTGCCCGAGGGTGGCACCCTCGCCGCGGCCAAGGTGCTGGACATCGTCCAGGTCGTCGAGGACCAGGGCGGCGAGGAGCGGCGAGAGGACACCAACGCCGAGATCACCTTCGCGCTCCAGGCCGAGGTGCTCTTCGGCAAGGACAGCGCGAAGCTCACCGGCCAGGCCAACTCCCGTATCGCCGCCATCGCGAACGAGATCAAGAAGCAGCACGCCGGCAACATCCGGGTCTTCGGTTTCACGGACAACCTCGGCACCTACGAACACGGCAAGGTGCTCTCCAAGCAGCGTGCCGACGCCGTACAGGGCCTGCTCGCCCAGCAGTTGAACGGTGCCACCGTCACGTACGAGGTCCGGGGGTACAGCGAGGACTATCCGATCGCTGACAACGGCACCGAAGAGGGCCGTAAGAAGAACCGTCGCGTGGAGGTCTCCTTCCCGCGCGGCGAGGGCGGTGGATCGCAGAGCTGATCCGGGGCGGGGCCTCCGGCGCGGTCAGGGGCGGTCGCGGAACGTGCGGCGGAGGTCCGTGGTCCAGGCCTCCGGGGTTTCCCACGGGATGAAGTGGCCGCCTTCCTCGTGGGCCGTGAGGTTCGTGTGGTTGTACCAGGACGCGCGGTCGCTGCCCAGCCAGTGCTGGACGCGTTCGGCGGGGGTCGTGACGCCCGGGGGGTTCTCGTGGGCGACGAAGGTGATGCCCGTCGGCGCCTCGACGGCCGGGTGGCGGTCGTGGGACGGGGCCCAGGGGTAGCGGTTGGCGTTGGCGTAGTAGCGGATCGACGTGCTGATGGTGTTGTTCACCCAGAAGATCATGGCGTGGGTGAGGAGTTCGTCCTTCGAGAAGACGGTCTCCACATCACCGCGACTGTCGCTCCAGGTGGTCCAGCGCTTCAGGATCCAGGCCAGCAGGCCGACGGGGGAGTCGGAGAGGCCGTACGCGAGGGTGCTCGGGTCGAGGAGGTGGGCCGAGAGGTGGACCGCGAAGCGGCGCTCCAGGGAGAGGAGTTGGCGGTGCGCGGCGGCCGGCAGGCCCGCCGGGAGCGGGTGGCCGCCGGTGATGTCCCAGGCGCGCTCGCCCGTGAACATGTCGAGCCGCTGGCCCGAGCCGATGTGGATCCCGTGGAGTTCGTCCGCGTACTTGTGGCCCAACTGGCCCGTGACGAGGGCGCCCACGTCGCAGCCGCCGGCCGCGTACTTCTCGTATCCCAGCGTGCGCGTCATCAGGGTGTGCCAGAGGTCGGCGACCTTGACGAAGTTCATGTCCGGGTCGTCCGGCAGCGGCGCGGAGAAGCCGAAGCCCGGCAGGGACGGGACGATGACGTCGAACGCGTCCGCCGGGTCGCCGCCGTGGGCGGCCGGGTCGGCGAGCGGGCCGACGACCCGGGACCAGTGCCAGAACGTCCACGGCCAGCCGTGCGTGAGGATCAGCGGGGTGGGGGCGGGCCCGACGCCCGGCTTGCGCATGAAGTGGACCGGTACGCCGTCCACATCCACCCGGTAGTGCTCGTACGCGTTGATCGCGGCCTCCGCAGCGCGCCAGTCGTACCGGTCGAGCCAGTACTCGGCGAGCTGCTGGGGGTAGCGGCGGCTGATGCCGTAGTACCCGTCGTCGTTGCCCACGTCGTCGGGCCATCTCGTCAGCCGCAGGCGGGCCTTGAGGTCGTCCAGCACGGCGTCCGGTACATGGATCGGCGTCGGCTCCAGGGGAAAGGCCGTTGGCGCTGTCATGGTTCCTTCCGGGGTGTGTGGGGTCGTGGCGCGAGTGGCGGGAATCGGGGGAGGAGGAGGGGGGAGGAGAGGCGCGGTCAGCCGTCCTCCGCCATCCGCGCCGCCATCCGCGCCAGCGCGGGCAACGCCGCGGCGATGGCGAGCCGTTCGTCGGCGGTCAGCGCCTGGGCCAGTTCGGTGAACTGCCGTACCCGGTCCTGCTGTCGGGTCTCGATGACCCGCGCACCCGCCGGGGTCACCCCGACGAGCACCGCGCGGCCGTCCTCGGGGTCCGGGCGGCGCTCCACCAGTCCGTCGCGCTCCAGCCGGGTGACGAGCTGGGTGACGGCGGGCTGGGTGATCTGCTCGTTCGCCGTCAGCGCGGTCAGCCGCATCGGGCCTTGGTGGGTCAGCGTGTGCAGGACCGACAGGGTGGTGAAGCTGTGCTTCTCGGTCGTCGGGAGCCGGATGGAACCACGGGTGAACTGCCCCATCACCGTGGCGAGTTCGGCGGTGTCCAGGTGCTGTCGGCTCTTGGCTGCCATGAGCCCAACGTATCAGTGATTTATTTAAATCGCTTATGTAAATGCTTGAGCCCATGGTTGGGTCCTGGGGCCCATGACGGGCACGCCGCCCGTCTCTACCGTCGCCGGTATGTCATCAACGGGGGGACGAGCGGGGGCACGGCTGCTGGGGCTGCGCCGGGCGCAGTCCGGGCAGTCGGCGATCGAGTATCTGGGCCTGCTCTGCGTCGTGTTCGCGATCGTCGGCGCCCTGATGGCGACCGGTATCGGTACGACGATCAGTGAGCGGATCGAGGCACAGGTGTGCCGGATCGGCATCGGCGGCGCAGGCGGTGGCGGTACCGACTGCGGCGGGCGCGGCGGGCGCGGCGACCAAGCAGGAGGCAGCCACGACAAGGGCCTGCCCGGCAAAGGCCTGCCCGCCGACGACGGCGATCCGGACGCCGCCGACGCCGACGCGCCCACGTCCCCCACCCAACTCGACTACGCCGCCGCCCTCAAGAACCTCCAGGACGCTCGGACCACCGAGAAGTCCGACTCCGAGAAGGTCCTCGAAGCCGCCAAGGAACTCGCGAAGATCCTCGCCGACGAGCTGGGCATCACGGACGCACTCGACTGCATCACCAAGGGCGACATGGGCGCCTGCACGGCGACCCTGGTCAATGTGCTGCTCAGCCTCATCGGCGGCGCCGTCGGCAAACTCGCGGCGAAGTACGGGGCGCCCTGGAAGTGGAAGAAGGCCGTCGGTCTGGTCAAGGCGCTGAGGAAGCACGGCGGGGAGCTGTACGACGCCCTCACGACCCTGCTGAAGAACCGAAAGAAGGTCGGCGAGGCGGAGAAGCGCCTCGCGGCGGCCAAGCGGAAGCTGGAAGCCGAACAGAAGGCACGCGGCGCGGGGAAGCCCGGCGGCAAACCGGGGGAGAAGCCCGGCGAGAAGCCGCCCACCTGCGCGGTCAGCCACAGCTTCCCGCCCGGCACCCCCGTCCTGCTCGGCGACGGCCGGCGCGTCGCCATCGAAGCCGTACGCACGGGCGACCGCGTCGAGGCCACCGATCCGCTCACCGGACGTACCGCGGCGAGACGCGTGACGCGTACGTTCACCACGCACGACGACAAGGACTTCACCCGGCTCACGGTGCGTACCCCCGCCGGGACCGCCGTCGTCACCGCGACCGACACCCATCCCTTCTGGCTCGCCGGCCGGCAGCGCTGGGCGGACGCCGGCGACATCGTGCCCGGTGCCGCGCTCCGCACCGAGCGGGGCAGGCCGCTGACCGTCCTCGCCGTACGCCGCTACGAGCGGGTCCGTACGACGTACGACCTGGAGGTCGAGGGAGCGCACACCTACTACGTGGGGGTCGGCGCCGCCACCGCGCTCGTCCACAACGTCGACTGCGAATGGCCCGTGGCCGACGACGTACCGGGCCCCGCCGCCGGGAAGGTCCTCAAGCGGCCGAACAAGCGGCACACCGTCAAGGGGTCGGTCGGCGCGGAGGTGAAGGAGGCCAACACCGTCATCCTCGACGGGATGCAGCAGCAGGTGGACGACGACATCAAGGCGATAGCCCAGGGCAAGGCCAGACTCGACGCGGACGGGAACACCTACCACGTCAACGGGCGGACGTACGAGGTGAAGGCCAACGGCACCGTCTTCCCGAAGGGCGGCCCCGGACTCGTCAAACTGGACCGTGTCGAGTACTCGGCGCTCCAACTGCTGGCGAAGGGCGACGCGAAGTCCCTGAAGCAGCTGCAGATGGATCCGAAGTTCAAGGCCAATCCGCAGGCCGTCGAGAAGGCCCGAGCCATCGTCGAGGGAACGTACAAGTGATCTGCAACTTTCTGGTCAGCCGTCGCATGGAGCCGGCCGAGCTGATCGCCGGACTCGCGGACGCCGCCCAGGTGCCCGCCGGGCAGGTGGACGTCTGCCATGAGGACGGGGACATGGATCACCGCTACTGGGGGGCTCCCGTCCTCTGCACGTACCACTGCCTGCGCGGTGACGTGGCCATGAGCCTCGACATCCAGGTGCGCTCGGCGGCGGGGACGGCCGGTGCGCCGGGGACGGAGGCGGAGCTGGCGCTGGCCTTCGCCGTCGGCACCGGGACGGGGGTGCTCTACCCGGACGACCGGATCGACCCGGAGACGTACTGGCTGGCCGACCGGACGGGGACGGTGACCCGGGCCCGGCTGCTGGCCACGGACGAGGAGCGGCCCGTGTACCGGGTCGACGCCGTGGAGTCCGCGGTCTCCGCCTTTCCCGGCGCCGAGGTGACACCGCTCGCCGAGATCCTGCGCTCGCAGCCCGTCCCCACACCGGTCGCCGACGCGCTCGGCTCGGACAGCCCGGCCGCCGTGTCCCTCCACATCTGGGAGCGGCTCGGGCAGCGGATGCGCGGCGACTGGGCCCCGTCCGGGCGGTACCTGCCCGAGCTGTACGCGCAGGATCTGGCCGCGCGCGACGCTTTCGAGAAGCAGGTCGCCGAAGTCGGCCCCGAAGAGCGGACGTTGCTGCTGCACGCGGTCGCCGAGCTGGACGGCATCTTCCGCGCGCACACGGTCGACGACGCGGGAGCGGCGGCAGCCCTGCCCTCGGCAGGACCGCACGGCGACGGGTGGTGGTGGCGGCGCGTCCCCCGGTCGCTGCCGTGGCCGGGGTGAAGTGACTGCCGGGCGTGATTGGGTCCGTGGGCCCATGCGGTGGGCCGCGTCGTTCCGTTAGCGTGCGGTGCACGGGCTGTGCCCTGAAGTGCCGAGGTGAGATGGGGACTTGATGAGGACGCGCGCCGCAGGCACCTCCCCGCTCCGGAGCATCGCCCTGGCGGTGGCGGCCGGATCGCTGTTGCTGGGCTGTACGGCCGGTACGTCGGACGGGGCGTCGGAGCGGACCGCCACCAGCGAGGCATCGGCGTCGTCCACCGCTCCCGTCCTGGTACCTCCGGCGTCGCCGCGCCCGACCGTCCCGCCCGGCGTCGGCGCAGGCAACGGGAAGGTGCTCTCCCAGGGCGAGTTGGACCGCGCGGTGCTCGCCGGCGGCGATGTGCCCGGCTTCGACGTCGGACCGATGGACCCGCCGCCCGCCCAGGGCGAACGGGCGGCCACGGCCGCGTGTGCGCCGCTCACGGCCGTCATCAACGGCAAGCCCGAGCCGGTCGCCAAGGCCGTCTCGTACCGGCAGATCACCGGCGCGGCCAACGGCGTGCCCGCCGTGTCGGAGTTCCTGACCGCGCACGGCCCGCGGGACGCGGGCGCGCTGCTCAGCCGGTTGCGTACGGCCGTCACCGCCTGCGCCAGGGGCTTCAGGGCGACGGGTGGCGACAGCCCTTCGACCTATACGGCCGTGCGGGACCTGACCGCTCCCCAGGCCGGTGACGAGTCGCTGAAGTACCAGGTGACGGGGGACTTCGAGGGCGATCCGGTGCCGCTCGTGTTCCACGTCGTACGGGTCGGCGGCACGGTGGCCACCTTCTACACCGCCAATCTCGAAGGTGCCTCGACCCCCGACCTGCCGCGGGCGCTGGTCGCCGCGCAGGTCGCCAAGCTCAGGTAGGCGGGGTTACGTGGCCACGTCCGCGTCCATCGTCACCTGTTCGCCGGGGCGCAGTCCCCAGCCCGCCATCGCGCCCGCCTCCGCCTCCAGCACATGGCGGGCCCGGAGGCGCGGGCGCGGCAGCCGGCCCGGTTTCAGCGTCTGGACATGAAGGACCGTCAGATGCCGGTCCAGATAGGCCACATCGATGGGGAAGCCCATCCGGAAGGTGTGCACACTGCTGCACGGGGTGATCAGCATCGCGCCCTCGACTCCGGTACGCCCCAGCAGCCCGCGCCGCCGGGCCCGGTACGACGCGGCGATCTCCAGGGGCACGGTGTCCCCGCCGACGACCGTCAACGTCCCTTTGCCGTCACGCCATTTGCCCACTTTGCCCATGACGGTAGACCGTAGCGCCCCCGGTGCCCCCGGGGCATGACCCAGGGAGCCCTCGACGCGCGTAAGTGGGCCCCAGGACCCATGACCGGGCGCGGTGGCGGCCGTTAGGGTCGGCCCTGTGTACGCCGCGCTGATCGTCCTCGCCGCCGCCTGGGGCGCCGCCATCGGGCTGCTGCTGCCGCGCGCCGCGTACCGGCTCTCGGTCGAGCCCGAGGACCCGTGGCGCGACAGCTGCCCCGCCGGTCACCCGATCACCGGGGTCGCGCGCGGCTGGCTGGGCGGGGCGGGATGCGCCACATGCGTGGCGGCCGGGATCCCCCCGACCGGTGCGGCCGGCACGGGCGGCGACGCGGCAACCCCCGCCCCCGCCCCGGCACCGGACAGCCCCGCGACCGGACCCGCCCCCGACGCCGGATCAACTACCGATGCCGGACCGGCTACCGACACCGGTGCCTTCGGCGCCGACCGTGGCGCCGGACCCCAGTTCCCCGCCGCCCGGGTCGCGTACGCGCCGTCCGTGCTCGTCCCCGTCGTCACCGCCCTCGTCTGCGGCGCGCTGGCCGCCGCCACCGGGCCGCGCCCCGAGCTGGTCGTCTGGCTGCTCCTCGCGCCCTTCGGCGTGCTGCTGGCGCTCGTCGACAGCAACGTCCACCGCCTTCCCGACCAGTTGACCCTGTCGCTCGCCGCAGCGGCCCCCGTCCTGCTGCTCTTCGCCGATCTGCGGCCCGGCGCCGACGGGGCGTGGTCGACGGCGGTGCTCGGCGGGTTCGTCCTCGGCTTCTGCTATCTCGTGCTGTTCCTGATCAACCCCAGCGGTATGGGCTTCGGCGACGTCAAGCTCGCGCTCTCGCTCGGTGTCGCCCTCGGCTGGTACGGCTGGGAGGTGCTGTTCTTTGGCGCCTTCGCCGGCTTCCTGCTCGGCTCGCTCTACGGGGCGGGGCTGATCCTGCTGCGCAAGGCGGGACGGAAGTCCGCGATTCCGTTCGGCCCTTTCATGATCGGCGGGACTTTGCTGGGGCTGCTGGCGGGCGCCCTCCAGTAGCGGCTTTCAGCAACGACACCCGATAAAGAGTTCGCCGTCCCCGAACCACCCCTGGGAGACTCGCGCCATGCACGGCACCCGTACCTTCGAAGAACTGATCGCCGAGGCCGAAGCGGTCTCCGTGGACGGCTGGGACTTCTCCTGGCTCGACGGCCGCGCCACCGAGGAGCGCCCGCCGTGGGGGTACGCCGGTGCCATGGCCGAGCGGATGGCGCGGGCCGGCGCCGCGCTGGACATCCAGACCGGTGGCGGTGAAGTGCTCGCCTCCGTAGCGCGGTTGCCACGGCTGACGGTCGCCACCGAGTCCTGGCCGCCGAACGTCGCCCGCGCCACCGCCCTGCTGCACCCGCGGGGCGTGGCGGTCGTCGCCGACCCTGACGAGCCGCCGCTGCCGTTCGCCGACGCGGCCTTCGACCTGGTCGTGAGCCGGCATCCGGTGAAGGCGTGGTGGGACGAGATCGCGCGGGTGCTGGCCCCCGGGGGTACGTACTTCTCCCAGGAGGTCGGCCCGGCCAGCGTGTTCGAGCTGGTCGAGTACTTCCTGGGGCCGATGCCGCAGGAAGTACGGTCAGGCCGCGACCCCGAGCGGGCCCGCAAGACGGCGGAGGCGGCCGGCCTCGATGTCGTCGACCTGCGGACGGCCGAGCTGCGCACCGAGTTCTTCGACGTCGGGGCCGTCGTCTACTTCCTGCGCAAGGTGATCTGGATGGTGCCCGGCTTCACCGTCGGCCAGTACCGGGACCGGCTGCTGGAGCTGCACCACCGGATCGAGGCCGAAGGCCCCTTCGTGGCGACGACGACCCGCTTCCTGATCGAAGCGGTCAAGCCCGGCCGTCCCGGTCGCCCCGGCCGCCCCGGCTGACCGGCGGCACGCCGTGCCGCAGCCGTGCGGAACCTCGTCGCGGATCGCGTCGTCAACGCGACGCCGCGGGCGCCATCGCTCCTGTGGGTTACCAAAATAACTGGCGAGTTCTCGCCACATCGGACCGCCGAATCGCGTCGGAGCCCAGTATTCCGGGGCACAGGCGGCATCCGAGCGCTTCCGGAGCGTCACGGCATCGCGCCATGGCACCCAGGACCACTTACAAAGGGTTATGGTGGAAACCCCCCCTCGGGCCGGTCCGTAACCCCCCCCCACGGACCGGCCCGTTTTTTCTTGCCCGGGCCCGCGAGCCGGACTCAAGCCCGAGCGGGGCTCAAGCCCGAGCCGGACTCGAAGCCGGCCGAGAGCGTCAGCTCCGCCCGGCCCAGATGTTCGTCCCCTCCGTGTCCACCGCGAAGGTGTCGATCTCCCGCAGCTCGTCGGCCGACAGCGGCTCGGCCCCCAGCGCCGCCACGTTCTGCTCCAGCTGCGCCACGCTGGACGCGCCGATCAGCGCCGACGTCATCCGCGGATCCCGCAGCACCCAGTTCAGCGCGAGCTGAGCCAGCGACTGGCCGCGCCGCTGCGCGATGTCGTTCAGCCCGTTCAGCCGGCGCACCACCTCGTCCGAAAGCAGCCCGGGGTCAAGGGACTTGCCCTGGGTGGCCCGCGAGCCCTCCGGGATGCCGTCGAGGTACTTGTTCGTCAGCAGTCCCTGGGCCAGCGGCACGAAGGAGATGCAGCCCATCCCGGCCGCCTCCAGCGTGTCCAGCAGCCGGTCGTCCTCGATCCAGCGGTTGATCATCGAGTACGACGGCTGGTGGATCAGCGCGGGCACCCCCAGGTCCTTCAGGATCCTGGCCGCCTCCGCGCTCTGCTCCGCCCGGTACGAGGAGATGCCCACGTACAGCGCCTTGCCCTGCTGTACGGCGGAGGCCAGCGCCCCCATCGTCTCCTCCAGCGGGGTGTCCGGGTCGGGGCGGTGCGAGTAGAAGATGTCGACGTAGTCGAGGCCCGTCCGCTTCAGGGACGCGTCGAGCGACGCCAGCAGGTACTTACGGGATCCCCATTCCCCGTACGGTCCCGGCGTCATCCGGTAGCCCGCCTTGGACGAGATGATCAACTCGTCCCGGTACGGGGCGAAGTCCTGCGCGAAGATCTTGCCGAAGTTCAGCTCGGCGGAACCGGCCGGCGGGCCGTAGTTGTTCGCCAGGTCGAAGTGCGTGACGCCCAGATCGAAGGCGCGGCGAAGAATGGCGCGTTGTGTGTCAAGGGCGTGGTCGTCGCCGAAGTTGTGCCAGAGGCCGAGGGAGACGGCGGGCAGCTTCAGACCGCTGCGCCCGCTCCTGCGGTACTCCATCGAGTCGTACCGGTCGTCAGCTGCGAGGTAATGGGGAGAATCAGTCACGCTTCCTTCCTTATCACGGACTTGTGACACTCCGGGTTGGGCTCCTGCCGCGACCGAGCAGTAGTGTGACGGCTTCGGGTCGACCAGGTCTGGTCAGGTCCCGGGCCGCAGCTGTCCCCAGGACCGGCCCGCCACGGAACCCCCGCACAGAATCGAGAGGTGGACTCACGTGAATCTGCGCGACCTGGTGTACGGGCTCTACGCACGCCGGGTGGAGGGCCGCCTCGACCACGCCCAGGTGCCCAAGCACATCGGCGTCATCCTCGACGGCAACCGGCGCTGGGCCAAGGCGTCCGGCGGCACGGCCGAGCAGGGGCACAAGGCAGGCGCCAGCAAGATCCTGGAGCTGCTCGGCTGGTGCTCGGAGACCAATGTCGAGGTCGTCACCCTCTGGATGCTCTCCACGGACAACTTCGACCGGCCCGAGCGGGAGCTGATCCCGCTGCTCGGCATCATCGAGGACGCCGTGCACGACATCGCGGCCGACGGCCGCTGGCGGGTGCACCACGTCGGCACCCTCGACCTGCTGCCCGCCCACACGCAGAACGTCCTCAAGGAAGCCGAGCAGGATACCGTCGGTAACAAGGGGATACTCGTCAATGTCGCCGTCGGCTACGGCGGCCGTCAGGAGATCGCCGACGCGGTCCGCTCCCTGCTGATGGAGCACGCGGGCAAGGGCACCTCCCTGGAGGACCTCTCCGAGATCGTCGACACCGACCTGATCTCCTCGCACCTCTACACGCGCGGCCAGCCCGACCCCGACCTCGTCATCCGGACCAGTGGCGAGCAGCGTCTGTCCGGCTTCATGCTCTGGCAGAGCGCCCATTCGGAGTATTACTTCTGTGAAGTCTTCTGGCCGGCCTTCCGGAAAGTCGATTTTCTGCGCGCCCTGCGTGACTACGCGGCGCGCCATCGCCGCTACGGCGCCTGAAACGGGCCTTGTGCCGTAAGGCATCCGGGCCCTTCCCCGCGGATCTCGCCCCGGCGGGAGCGGTCCGCCCGCGTCCTCTTCACCCACGATTCACCCGGTGTCCGTCATATGCCATGGCATGGCGGCGCGTGTTCGAGGGAATACCCCCTTCAGGTCGGCGTCCGAAAAGTTCTGTCAGCAATGCCAGGCGGGCGCCGCATCTCAGTGGACGGCATGGGGCCGTCCACCCGGGAGGCCCTTTGCACCAGGACGACCGTACGGTGAAACGTACGGGCGACGTGGAGGGCCGGAGCTCGGCCCGCGCATGGGAGCCGCAGCCCGGTCCACCCGCCCGCGACGCCGTCGCACCCCGACCTCATCCGAGGGGGTACGTCCTTCCGTGGTGACCAGCACAAAGCGCCGCATGCCTGACAGGCGCACCTACGTTCTCGACACCAGCGTCCTGCTGGCCGATCCGAACGCCATGTCCCGCTTCGAGGAGCACGAAGTTGTGCTCCCCATCGTGGTGATCACGGAGTTGGAGGCCAAGAGGTCCCATCCCGAACTCGGCTATTTCGCCAGGCAGGCCCTGCGCCGGCTCGACGACTTCCGAATCCGGTACGGACGCCTCGACGCCCCGCTCCCGCTCGGCGACCTCGGCGGCACGCTCCGTGTCGAGCTCAACCACTCCGATCCCGGCGTTCTGCCCGCCGGCTTCCGATTGGGGGACAACGACTCACGGATTCTCGCGGTAGCGCGCAATCTGCAGGCCGAGGGGTACGACGTCACGGTCGTCTCCAAGGACCTGCCGCTGCGCATCAAGGCGTCATCGGTCGGGCTGCTCGCCGAGGAGTACCGCGCCGAGCTCGCCATCACCGACTCGGGCTGGACGGGGATGAGCGAGCTGTCGCTCTCCGCCGAACAGATCGATCTCCTCTATACAGAGGAGACGCTGTTCGTGCCCGAGGTGAGCGAGCTGCCCGTGCACACCGGCCTCGTGCTCCAGTCGGACCGGGGCAAGGCGCTCGGGCGGGTGACGGCCGAGGGGAATGTCCGGCTCGTGCGGGGCGACCGGGAGGCCTTCGGGATCCACGGCCGCAGCGCCGAGCAGCGCATCGCCCTCGACCTGCTGCTCGACCCGGACATCGGCATCGTCTCGATGGGCGGCCGGGCGGGCACCGGAAAGTCGGCGCTGGCCCTCTGCGCCGGCCTGGAGGCCGTCCTGGAGCGCAGACAGCACCAGAAGGTGATGGTCTTCCGTCCCCTCTACGCGGTCGGCGGCCAGGAGCTGGGCTACCTGCCGGGCACCGAGGCCGAGAAGATGAGCCCCTGGGCGCAGGCGGTCTTCGACACGCTCTCCGCCGTCGCCGGGCGCGACATCATCGAGGAGGTGCTGGGGCGCGGCATGCTCGAAGTGCTGCCGCTCACGCACATCCGCGGCCGGTCCCTGCACGACGCGTTCGTCATCGTGGACGAGGCCCAGTCGCTGGAGCGGAACGTCCTGCTGACGGTCCTCTCCCGGATCGGGGCCAACTCCCGGGTGGTGCTCACGCACGACGTGGCGCAGCGCGACAACCTCAGGGTCGGGCGGTACGACGGGATCGTCGCCGTCGTGGAGAAGCTGAAGGGCCATCCGCTCTTCGCCCATGTCACGCTCAACCGCTCCGAGCGTTCGCCGATCGCCGCGCTCGTGACCGAAATGCTGGAGGAAGGTCAGATCTGACCCATATGCAGCAGTTGGCGCCGCCCGGCAAAGCTTGAGAGCTTAGCCGGGCGGCGCCGCGCTGCGCGGAGATTTCCGCGAAACACTTGAGGCAAACGAGGTGTGAGCTTTCACACGCAACGAAGAATTGCCTTGCGGCGTCACCGTCCGGCAGAGTCTTGCTTCCGTCAGGCCCCGCATACGGCACTCACGCATCTTCAGGGATGCGGCTCCATACAACTCAACAACTGCCGCCGTATGCCGCCCGCGTACCAACGCGGCACTCCCCGCAGGGGATTGCCCACCGGGCCCGTGTCTCCAGTGACCCGGTTAGTACGGAGACCAGTGCCAGGGGCACGATCGCGTCCGCGAGGTCACCAAGCGGGCGATGCTGGAAGGACACCGTGTGAGCCGGATTTCGGTCCGGGGATTCGCCGTGGCGTCAGCCACCGCGGTCACCACCGTCGGCGCTGTCGTGGGAGTTGCCTCTGGCGACCCCCAGACCTCGAACAGCGACAATTTCGAGGCGACCGCTGCTGACACGACACTCCTCGCAGACATCCCCGTAGGCCAGCAGGCGCAGGTGCAGACCGCGTCGCTGACCCAGCAGGCCGACGCGCAGGCCGCTTCGGCCGACGCGGCGGCACAGAAGTCCGCCGAGGAGGCGGCCCGTATCCAGGCTGCCCACGACGCCAAGGCGAAGAAGGAAGCCGCCGAGGCGAAGAAGGCGAAGGAAGAGCAGGACCGCAAGGACGCGAAGGAGCGTGCGAGCCGTGACTCGGCGCGCGCCGACGCCTCCAGCTTCACGGTCCAGAGCTCCTACTCGGCCTCCGAGGTCCAGGCGATGGCACGGCAGATGATGCCGTCCGACCAGTTCCAGTGCTTCAGCAACATCGTCAGCCACGAGTCCGGCTGGAACTACACGGCGCAGAACGCGTCGTCCGGTGCCTACGGTCTCGTCCAGGCACTGCCCGGGTCGAAGATGGCCTCGGCGGGCGCCGACTGGCGGACCAACCCGGCCACGCAGATAAAGTGGGGCCTGGGTTACATGGACGGCCGCTACGGCAGCCCCTGCGGCGCCTGGTCGTTCTGGCAGGCCAACAGCTGGTACTAGAAGTCAGAGGCAGCGCCGGGCCCCGCCGGCCGCTCAACCTCACGAAGCCCCCCGCCGTCCCTACGGTGGGGGGCTTCGCACGTGTACGGTCAGGTCCGGACGGCTTCGGGGGGAGTGAGTGGGGAGAGATCCGGGGGGAAGAGGGAACATCATGTCAAGAGTGCCAGCGTGGCTCGGTCGGGTAGGCGCGGAACTGACCCAGATGGGGGAGCGCTTGGACCAGCGCAGGGCCGCCGCGGAAGCGGACGACCATCACGACGTTCCCGTGGTGGATCATCCGGCGGAGAGCGTCCCGCCACCGCCCACGTACGCCCCGGCCGTCGCCGCGAGACCCGAGCCGGTCGCCGCCATCCCCTGGGGTATCCGGGTCGCCGGTGAGGCGGCCTGGCGGCTGCTCGTCCTCGCCGGCACCGTATGGGTGCTGATGCGGATCATCAGCGCCGTACAGATCGTCGTCCTCGCCTTTGTCGCCGGGCTGTTGATCACGGCGCTGCTGCAACCCACCGTCGCCCGGCTGAAGCGCGCCGGGCTGCCGCGCGGCCTCGCCACCGCGCTGACCGCACTCCTCGGCTTCATCCTGATGGGGCTGGTCGGCTGGTTCGTGGTCTGGCAGGTCGTGGAGAACATCGACGACGTCTCCAACCGCGTCACCGACGGCATCAACGAACTCAAACGCTGGCTGCTCAACAGCCCGTTCCATGTCACCGAGGACCAGATCAACGATCTCGCGAAGAGTCTGAGCGACGCGATCGGCACCAACACCGAGGAGATCACCTCGGCGGGCATCCAGGGCGTGACGGTGATCGTCGAGCTGCTGACCGGGATGCTGCTGGCGTTCTTCTCGACGCTCTTCCTGCTCTACGACGGCCAGCGGATCTGGCAGTGGGCGCTCAAGCTCGTCCCTGCGGCGGCCCGGCCGGGCGTCGCGGGCGCCGGGCCGCGTGCCTGGCGCACCCTCACCGCTTACGTACGCGGCACGGTCATAGTCGCGATGATCGACGCGATCTTCATCGGCGTCGGCATCTACTTCCTCGACGTGCCGCTCGCCGTGCCGCTGGCGGTCTTCATCTTCCTCGGCGCCTTCGTGCCGCTGGTCGGCGCCGTGGTCTCCGGTGCCCTGGCGGTGGTCGTCGCGCTGGTCACCGACGGGGTGTTCACGGCGCTGATGGTGCTGGCCATCGTGCTCGCCGTCCAGCAGATCGAGGGGCACATCCTGCAGCCCTTCATCCTGGGGCGCGCGGTACGGGTCCATCCGCTCGCCGTGGTCCTCTCCGTGGCGGCGGGCAGCCTCGTCGCCGGTATCGGCGGCGCTGTCGTCGCCGTGCCGCTGGTGGCCGTCACCAACACCGTCGTCGGCTATCTGCGCTCGTACAGCAGGGACCAGGCGCTGCGGACCCAGCCGCCGCCGCACGGCGC
>NZ_JTIY01000001.1:1179026-1187444 GCF_000818175.1 Streptomyces sp. AcH 505 | reverse complement strand
CAGAGCCGCGGGACCGGCCGGAATGATCTCCGAGCCGGAACTGGTGGGCGGGCAGGCCGTTCCGGCGCCCCGCAGAGACGACGACCCGCCGGGGGCCTGGCGGGCCGGCGCACCGGACCCTGCTGCCCCTGACGACCCTGAGGCCCCACCGGAGACGATCGCGGCCGACGGCCTGCCCCCGCACCGCAGACCCTGGGTGTGGGGGCTCTGCGGGGCGCTCCTGGCCTCGGCGGGCTGGGCGGCCTGGATCCAGCTCGACCACAGCGCGGGACCCGATCTGCGCGGCTACCGGGTCAGCCGCAATCTCTGCCTCGACGCCGAACTGCCCGCGCTGTCGGCCGCGCTCGGCACCGAACGGCTGCCGAAGGCCGTGGTGGACGAGCGGGAGACCGTCGACCGGTCCTTCTGCATGGTCGAGTTGACGCCCGAGGGCAAGAACGGCCGGGAGGCGATCAGCGCGACCACCAAGCACGCCACCGTCGACATCAGTTACGTCCTGCACCGGAAGACCGACCCGGGGCCCGAGTTCGAGGCGATAGCCACCGGGCCCGCGTCCGCCATGGGCCCCACGTACACGGCGAAGCTCGTCCCCGATCTCGGCGAGCGCGCCTACGTGTTGCGGGACGCGGCGGGCAACTCGCTCCAGCTGATGGTCCTCGACGGCCAGGCGGTGATCACGGCCGAGGTCCAGGCGTTCACCGAGTTCGGTACGGGCCCTGGCGCCGGCAACCAGTACGTGCACGAACCACTCGAACCGGACGTGGTCGAGCCCGCACTGGTCGCCGACATCAGGGACTTGATGACGAAGCTCAGCAAGTGAGCGCCGGCTCAGCCCGGTTGGTCGTCCGCTTCCGCCTCTGACGGTCCCGGGGGTTCCGGCGGCCCCGAGGGCCGCGACGGCTCCGGCAGGGCCTTGGGCGGTCTGCCACGGCGCGGGATGGGCCCGGCGCCGCCCGGCAGCCGTCCGTGCTCGGCGAGCGCCCTGCGGAGCAGGAACTCGATCTGCGCGTTGGCGCTGCGCAGTTCGTCGCCCGCCCAGCGCGTCAGCGCCTCGTACACCGCCGGGTCCAGCCGCAGGAGCACCTGCTTGCGTTCGGTCACTGGTAGAGCGTGCCCGTGTTCACGACCGGCTGCGCGGCCCGGTCACCGCACAGCACGACCAGCAGGTTGGAGACCATCGCCGCCTTGCGCTCCGCGTCCAGCTCCACGATGTCCCGCTCGGTGAGCCGGGTGAGCGCGGCCTCGACCATGCCGACGGCGCCGTCCACGATCTGCCGCCTGGCCGCGACGATGGCGCCCGCCTGCTGGCGCTGGAGCATCGCCGAGGCGATCTCGGGCGCGTAGGCGAGGTGGGTGAAGCGGGACTCGACGATGTGCACACCGGCCGCCTCGACCCGGGCGAGCAGTTCGAGGGTGAGCTTCTCGGTGATCTCCTCGGAACTGCCGCGCAGCGAAAGGCCGCCCTCGTCATGGGCGTCGTACGGGTACTCGATGGCGATGTGCCGCACGGCGGCCTCGGTCTGGGTGGAGACGAACTCCAGGAAGTCGTCCACCTCGAACGTCGCCATCGCCGTGTCCTCGACCTTCCAGACCAGCACGGCGGCCAGCTCGATCGGGTTGCCGTAGGCGTCGTTGACCTTCAGCACGGCCGTCTCGTGGTTCCGTACCCGGGTGGAGATCTTGCGGCGCGAGGTGAGCGGGTTGACCCAGCGCAGCCCGTCGGTGCGGATCGTGCCCCGGTAGCGGCCGAAGAGCTGGACGACGCGGGCCTCGCCCGGCGCGACCATGTTCAGCCCGATCATCGCGAAGACCGCGACGACGATCAGGACGACCCCGACAATGATCAGCGCCGCCTTGACGCCTGCGGAACCGAGCGAGGCGGCGACGACGGTCAGGGCGATACCGGCGGCGAGGCCGATCAGCCCGAGCAGCAGGGCGAGCCCGCCGCCGATGCTGTGGGCCGGGAATTCCCTGACGCGTGGTTTGGGCATCTCGGGCAGTTCGTCGTTCGGTGCGGTGCTGGTGGAAGCCATGTTCGTACCCCGTTCCGATGCCGGTCCGCCGTCCGGCGGGCCCCTATCATTCTGCTATCACATTACTGTGATTGGCAACCCTTCTGCGCTCTCGTGAGTCGGTTCCACTGGAATGGGTGCTGATTGTCACGCTTCAAACGTGCTATCAGCGGTCCGTCCGCATAGGGAGCAGTGTTAGCTTTCTGAGCTGATTCCGACCAGGCGACCCCGAGAGCGGAGCGAGAAACCGATGGGCCGAGCTGATGAACGACGGGCCCGGCAGCAAGGATCACGCCGGGCGAAGAAAGAGACCGGTGGCCGTATACGCCGGCTTTTCACCTGGAAGAAGATCCTCGGCACTTTCTTCGGACTCTGCCTGCTCGCGATGGGCGCTTTCTTCGTCGCGTATCTGCTCGTACCGGTCCCGGACGCCAATGCGCAGGCCGAGATGCAGAGCAACGTGTACAAGTACAGCGACGGCAAGGTGCTGACGCGTACCGGAAAGATCAACCGCGAGATCGTCGGGCTCGAACAGATCCCCAAGCCGGTCCAGCGTGACTTCGTCGCCGCCGAGAACAAGAGCTTCTACCAGGACTCCGGCGTCGACATCAAAGGCACGGCGCGCGGTCTGCTGAACACCCTCTCGGGCAAGGGCAAGCAGGGTGGTTCGACGATCACCCAGCAGTACGTCAAGAACTACTACCTGACCCAGGACCAGACGGTCACCCGCAAGCTCAAGGAGCTGGTGATCTCCCTGAAGGTGGACCGGCAGAAGGACAAGAACGAGATCCTCGCCGGATACATCAACACCAGCTATTACGGGCGCGGCGCCTACGGTATCCAGGCGGCTGCGCAGGCCTATTACGGCATCGACGCGGCCAAGCTGAACGTCTCGCAGGGCGCGTATCTCGCCGCCCTGCTCCAGGCGCCGAACCAGTACGACTGGGGCCAGGCGACGCCCACCGGCAAGCGGCTGGTCACCGAGCGCTGGAACTACGTCCTGGACAACATGGTCGGCCAGCACTGGCTCGACCCGTCGGAGCGCCAGGGCCTGAAGTTCCCCACGCCGCACGCGCCGAAGGCGGCCCCCGGCATGGAGGGCCAGACCGGCTATCTGGTCGAGGCGGCCAACAAGGAGCTGGTACGCCAGGGCGTCAGCCAGGAGAAGATCGACGCGGGCGGCTGGACGATCACGCTCAACATCGACGAGAAGAAGCAGAAGGCACTGCTGGCCTCGGTGAAGAAGCAGTTGGAGGACCATCTCGACCGCAAGAAGAACAAGGTCGACGCGACGGTCCAGGCGGGCGCCACCTCCGTGGACACCAAGACCGGCCGGGTGGTCGCCATGTACGGCGGTGTGGGCGCCACCGAGCACTGGATCTCCAACGCGACCCGTACGGACTACCAGCCGGCCTCGACCTTCAAGGCGGTTGTGCTCGCCTCCGCCCTGCAGAACGCCGCCGAGACGCAGGACGGCCAGCAGATCGGCATCGGCACGATCTACGACGGCACGAGCCAGCGGCCGGTCAAGGGCAGCGACACCCCCTTCGCACCGGAGAACGAGGACGACCGGAGCTACGGCAAGGTCGACGTGCAGAAGGCGATGGACGACTCCATCAACTCCGTCTTCGCGCAGATGGTCGTCGACGTCGGTCCTGCCGATGTGAAGAAGACCGCGCTCAGCCTCGGGATGCCCGACGGCGACGGCTTCCCCGAGCGGCCGGCGATAGCGCTCGGCACGATGGGCGCCTCCACCTGGGACATGGCGGGGGTGTACGCGACGCTCGACAACCACGGCAAGCAGGTCACGCCGTCGATCGTGAAGTCGGCGGAGCACAAGGACTCGAAGGTCGACCTGCCGGACCCGATCGGCAAGCAGGTGCTCACCCGGGAGACCGCCGACACCGTGACCAAGGTCCTGCAAGGGGTCGTCAGCAACGGCTCGGGGTCGGTCGTGAACACGGACGCCTACCACGCGGCGGGCAAGACCGGTACGTCGGAGAACAACAAGTCCGCCTGGTTCGTGGGCTACACACCGCAGATCACCACGGCGGTCGCGCTGTTCGGCGAGTCGCCCAAGGACGGCGGCGGCCAGGTCACCCTGACCGGTACGGCCAACTCGGGCCGCGCCAACGGTGGCGGCTTCCCGGCCAAGATCTGGGCCGACTACACGCTGGCCGCCCTCAACGGCGGCTCGGACGTGGACTTCGACCTGGAGGCCCAGAAGGTCGTACGCGAGGAGCCTTCCGAGTCCCCGTCGACGTCGGCACCGGAGGAGTCACCGAGCGAGAAGCCGTCCGAGACGCCGTCGGAGGAGGCGCCCTCGCCGAGCATCACCCCGCCCAGCGACACCCCGAGCGAGTCGGCGTCCGAGGACCCGCAGGAGGACCCGTCCGAGACGGAGTCCACCGATCCGGACGACCCCGGCGATCCCGGTGAGGGCGCGTCGTCGAACGAAGAGGAAGAGGGCCGCCAGCCGGTCAGGCCCAACCTGCTGGGCGGCAACGAGCAGCAGCGGTAGCTGCCGCCGCACGTGAGCGGGGCCCCGGTGAACGCCTCAGGCGTCCACCGGGGCCCCGCTCGTTCAGCTGCGGTCAGCCGCCGTTGACCTTGGCGGCGATCCGGTCACCGACGCCCTTGTCGATGTTGCGCCAGTACTGCAGCGCCCGGTCCAGAACGGGCCGGGAGACGCCCTGGAGCAGGTGTCCCGACACGTTGGAGACGAGCCGGTCGCGCTGGGCGTCGTCCAGCACGGTACGGACCTGGGTGCCCGCCTGGCCCCAGTCGTCGTCCTCGCGGCGCAGCTTGTACGCCTCGCGCACCATCTCGCCCGCCGACGCCCAGCCCGCCGGGTCGCCGAAGCGCTGGAAGTCGGCCGCGGGCCCGCCGTACGAGTTCGGCGCGTACGGCACGGCGGCGTTCGACGCGGTGTACCGCATCGGTCCGTCCTTCGAGTACGAGTTCACCCCGGAGTGCGGCCGGTTCGGCGGCAGCTGGGTGTAGTTCGGCCCGATCCGGTACCGGTGCGTGTCCGGGTACGAGAAGAGCCGGCCGAGCAGCATCTTGTCCGGCGACGGGCCGATGCCCGGCACCATGTTCGACGGCTCGAACGCGGACTGCTCGATGTGGACGAAGAAGTTGTCCGGGTTCTGGTTCAGGGTCATCCGGCCGACGTCGATCAGCGGGTAGTCGCCGTGCGGCCACACCTTCGTCAGGTCGAACGGGTTGAACCGGTAGTCCGGCGCGTCCTCGAACGGCATGACCTGGACCTTCAGGCTCCAGGTCGGCGCGTTGCCCGACTCGATCGACTCGTACAGGTCACGCCGGTGGTGGTCGGCGTCGGAGCCGGCCATCTCGTCGGCGTCCGCCTGGGTCAGGTAGTCGATGCCCTGGTCGGTCTTGAAGTGGTACTTGACCCAGAACCGCTCGCCGCCCGCGTTCACCCACATGTAGGTGTGCGAGCTGTAGCCGTTCATGTGGCGGAACGACTTCGGGATGCCCCGGTCGCCCATCAGCCAGGTCACCTGGTGCGCCGACTCGGGCGACAGCGTCCAGAAGTCCCACTGCATGTCGTTGTTGCGCAGCCCGGTTGCGGGGTGGCGCTTCTGGCTGCTGATGAAGTCCTGGAACTTGATGGGGTCGCGTACGAAGAAGACCGGCGTGTTGTTGCCGACCATGTCGTAGTTGCCGTGTTCCGTGTAGAACTTCAGCGCGAAGCCACGCGGGTCGCGCCAGGTGTCGGGCGAACCCTGCTCACCTGCGACCGTCGAGAAGCGGGCCAGCATCTCGGTGCGCCGGCCCGGCTGGAAGAGGTCAGCCTTGGTGAACTGGCTGACGTCGTTCGTCACTTCGAACACGCCGTACGCGCCGGCTCCCTTGGCATGGACCACTCGCTCGGGGACCCGTTCACGGTTGAACTGGGCCATCTTCTCGATGAGGTAGTGGTCCTGCAGCAGGATCGGTCCGTCGGAGCTGACGGTGAGCGAATGCTCGTCGCTCTCCACCGGGATTCCGACGTTGTTGGTCGTGTACGGCGGCACTGTGGGGGATGACTCGGTCACAAGCGGCCTCCTGTCGAAAGAAGGCCCGGGGGTCCGGGGACTGCCCCGGGTATGGCAGCGGGTACGGAACCCGCCTGCCCCAGTGAACCCCTACGACACCCCTTCGGCAACACTTGGATTTGGTCCAACCCTGGGACCGGTAGAAATCAGGCAGGCGTCGCGATCTCGAACCAGACCACCTTGCCGGTGGAAAGCCGGGTGGCGCCCCAGCGCCGCGCCAACCGGTTGACCAGGAACAATCCCCGGCCGCCCTCGTCCGTGTCCCGGGCGCGCCGCTGCCTCGGCAGCTGCGGCGAGTCGTCGCCGACCTCGCACCGCACCACGTCGGTACGCAGCAGCCGCAGCGTCACGGGCCGCTCGGCGTACCGTACGGCGTTGGTCACGACCTCACTGATCAGCAGCTCCACCGAGTCGCTGATCTCCTCCAGGTCCCAGGCCGCGATGGCCTGTCTGGCCAGCCGTCTGGCCTTGCGCGGCGCCTCGTCCCCGGGCTCCAGGTCCCAGAAGGCGACGTCGCTCGGCGCGATCCCGTCGAAGCGGGCGGCGAGCAGCGCGATGTCGTCGTCCCGGTCACCAGGGCCGAGCACGTCCAGCACGTCGTCGCACAGCGCCTCCAGCGGCGGCGCGTGGTCCGAACCGGTGATCTGGGCCGTCGCCGCCAGTCGCTCGCGCAGCTGTTCGATACCGGTCCAGACGTCACGCAGCCGCGACTCCACGAGGCCGTCCGTGTAGAGCAGCAGCGTCGCCCCGGCGGGCGCGTCCAGCTCGACCGCCTCGAAGTCGACCCCGCCGACGCCGATCGGCGCGCCCGGCGGCACCTTGAGCACTTCGGCCCGGCCGCCGAGATGGAGCAGTATGGGCGGCGGATGGCCGGCGTTGGCGATGGTGATCCGGTGCGCGACCGGGTCGTACACCGCGTAGACGCAGGTCGCCATGCGGTCCGTACCGAGCCGCTGCGCCTGCTCGTCCAGATGGTGCAGCACCTCCTGCGGCGGCAGGTCGAGGCCCGCGAGGGTCTGTGCCGTCGTGCGGAGCTGGCCCATGATCGCGGCCGAGGTCATCGAATGGCCCATGACGTCGCCGACGACCAGGGCCACCCGGCTGCCGGGCAGCGGGATCGCGTCGTACCAGTCGCCGCCGACCCGGGCCGTCTCGGCGGCCGGCAGATAGCGGGAGGCGAGCCGTACGCCGGTCGGCTGGGGCAGGTTCTCGGGCAGCATCGTGCGCTGCAGCTCGTCGGCGATGTACGCCTCGCGCCCGTACAGCACCGCCTTGTCGATGCCGAGCGCGGTGTGCGTCGCCAGCTGGGCCGCGACCAGCAGGTCGTTCGGCTCGAAGGGCGCGCGGTCGCTCCTGCGCAGGAAGACGGCGGCGCCGATGACCCGCCGTCTGCCGCGCAGCGGAGCGAGGATCGCGCGGTGCCCGCTCGGGACGATCCGGCCGGCGCCGAGCAGTTCCGGCAGCGCCACCCGGGCGGCTGCGGAGTCGCCGAAGACGGGGCGCACCCCGCGCAGCACCTCGTTGAGCGCGCCGCCGTTCAGCACCTCGCACAGCTCGGCCGCCGGCATCACGTCGGACTGCGCGTCGAGGATCTGCGCGGGTCCGTCCGGCAGTTGCGGTACGAGACCGATCGCCGCCTCGGTGTCCTCGTCGGACAGCCGCAGCCGGTCCGTGCGCCGCAGCCGCAGCACGAACGGCGCGACGGGCCGCTCGTCGCCGACGGGCAGCGGGTCGCGCAGATAGACGAGTATCGCGTCGGAGAACGTCGGGACCGTCGCCCTGCACAGCCCGAGCACGATCTCGTCCAGGTCTATGCCGCGGGCGATACGCCGGGTCGCCGCGCCCACGAACCGCAGCCGGTCACCCTCGCGGCGCGCCGTGACCGCGGGGTCGGCGGCCACGGGCCCTGCCGGACCCGGGACGGTGCCGGCCGCCGCCTCCTGGCGCGGCCGGGTACGTTCCTGCGGCCGGGCAACCAGGGGCTGCCGGCCTTCGTGGGAGGTGGGATGCTCCGTCACGCGTGGGATTCCGTCCGTCCGGGCCGGTGATGCGCTGCGATCGTCGCTTCGGCTGGGGCAGGGTGGCGGCCTTCGCGCACGGCTCCACCTACCCCCTCGTGGTGACTTGCTTACGGTTGACTTTAGGTCAGGTCGTGCGCGGCGCTCCTCCGTTGGCCAGGTGAGACCCTGCGGAGGACGATCCTACGGTTGGACCCGGTGGGCACAGCAAGGGTCTCACGGCCCCGATCGCTGTGACCCGGTGATCCAGAGCCCGGTCCTGAGCCCGTCGCGGAGCCCGTTCCCGGGCCCGCTCTCGGGCCGCGCCTGCCCGCCGCGCCCGGGCGG
>NZ_JTIY01000001.1:1153003-1179001 GCF_000818175.1 Streptomyces sp. AcH 505 | reverse complement strand
CCCGCGCGGCGGTGCGCGGACCGGCCCGTACGCCCGGTCATCCGGCCGCCACCTCGGACCGCGCCGGCATCCGGTCCCAGTCGTCCGGCAGGGCCGGCACCGGCCACCGCGGGTCGGGCCGCCACTGCTCCCAGCCGTCGGCGAACGGCGCCGACCAGGCCGAGATCGTCTCGATCGCCGCCCGGCCCGCCGCCCTGACCCGGCGCGCCTGCTCCCGGTCCATCAGCCCGTCCTGCTGCGCCTGCGCGAACTCGTCCTCGTCCCGCCAGCGCCAGCTGCGGTCCTCGTAGACGTCGATGTCGAGGAAGTGGTCCTCCGAGTCGATACCGCCCGACCAGCGGGTGCGCGGGCTTTCGAGGTTCACGTACCAGCTCTGGAAGCGCCAGCCCGTGCTCCACCACACCCACACCGACCACGGCTCGCCGGGACGGGCCAGCTTCAGCACCCCCATGCCGTACCACTCGTCGCGCACCACCGTGCGCGGCGCCGTGTAGCGGGTGGCGAGCGGTTCGAGATGGACGGGCCTGCCGTCGGCGAGAGCCGGGCGTACGCACTCGGTGCCGGGCGCGAGCCACACAGCGAGCAGGTCGTCCGTGTCCCGGACGACCGTGACGGGACGGCAGATGTGTATGCGATCGCCACCGTTCTCGCGGTAGCGCCACAGGATCTGCGTGCCGGGCGGCCATTTCCGCCCTTCCGTCTCCGTCATGCACAGATCCTAGAGGTGAGGCTCACTCAGCGCTGCGGTGCGCGTCACCCATTCACGGCCGCGTCATCCTCAGCACGTCCAGCGCCTCGTCCAACTGCTCCAGCGTGAGATCGCCGCGCTCGACGTATCCCGAGGCCAGCACCACCTCGCGGATGGTCTTCTCCTCGGCGAGCGACTTCTTGGCGACCTTCGCCGCCTCCTCGTACCCGATGTACTTGTTCAGGGGTGTCACGACGGACGGGGACGACTCGGCGTACGCGCGCGCCCGCTCCACGTTCGCGGTGATCCCGTCGACCGTCCGGTCCGCGAGCAGCCGGCTCACATTGGCCAGCAGCCGCACGGACTCCAGCAGGTTCTTGGCGATCACCGGAAGCATCACGTTCAGCTCGAAGTTCCCCGCCGCGCCCGCGGCGGCGACCGTCGCGTCGTTCCCCGTGACCTGCGCCGCCACCATCACCACGGCCTCGGGGATCACCGGGTTGACCTTGCCCGGCATGATCGAGGAGCCGGGCTGGAGGTCGGGGAGCGTGATCTCGGCGAGGCCGGTGCGCGGGCCCGACGCCATCCAGCGCAGATCGTTCGCGATCTTCGTCAGCGAGACACCGAGCGTGCGGAGCTGGCCCGAGGTCTCCACGAGCCCGTCGCGCGCGCCCTGCGCCTCGAAGTGGTTGCGGGCCTCCGTCAGCGGCAGCCCGGTCGTCCGGGCCACCTCCTCGATCACGGCCGCCGAGAACCCGGCCGGCGTGTTGATGCCGGTGCCCACCGCCGTACCGCCCAGCGGCAGCTCCGCGAGGCGCGGCAGCGAGGCGGTCAGCCGCTCCACCGCGTACCGGATCTGCGCCGCGTAGCCGCCGAACTCCTGGCCGAGTGTGACGGGCGTCGCGTCCATGAGGTGCGTCCGGCCCGACTTCACGACCTCGGCGAATTCGTCCGCCTTCCGCTCCAGGGACTGCGCCAGATGGTCCAGCGCCGGCATCAGCTCGCCGGTGACGGCCGCCGTCGCCGCGATATGGATGCTGGAGGGGAAGACATCGTTGGAGCTCTGCGACGCGTTGACGTGGTCGTTGGGGTGGACGTCCCTGCCGAGCCGTTCGGTCGCCAGCGTGGCCAGCACCTCGTTGGTGTTCATGTTGGACGACGTGCCCGACCCCGTCTGGAAGACGTCCACGGGGAAGTGCTCGTCCCAGCGGCCCGCCGCGACCTCGGCCGCCGCTTCCTGGATCGCCCCCGCGATGTCCTTGTCGATCACCCCGAGGTCGGCGTTGACCTTGGCCGCAGCTGCCTTGATCCGCGCCAGGGCCTCGATGTGCGCCCGTTCCAGGTGCTGGCCCGAGATCGGGAAGTTCTCCACGGCGCGCTGGGTCTGGGCGCGCCATTTGGCCGCCGCCGGCACCCGCACCTCACCCATGGAGTCGTGCTCGGTCCGGTAACCGCCCTGGGCAGGGTTCGGGCTCCCGCCGCGCGGGCTCTCGTCGTTCGTCATCGTCGGTCGTACCTCCTACGGGCAACAGCATCCTGGTCATGGGATGTGTTCCCCGTGGCGGCCCGGCCACCTCGGAGCGATGGCGCGGTATACCCCCGTGGCACCGCGACACCCTCCGACATTCGCGACCGAGCGCCGCCCACTCATCGTGGCTGACCGGCAGCTCTGCGGGACACCGGCACAGGACGTACAAATGTAATCTGCATGATTGTGAAGGACGATCAATCCACCCCATGGGCATGCGATTGCCGCGAATCGTCCCAGGGCCGGCCGTGCGAAACGGCGCTGGCCGTGTACCGGCACGGCCTGGAGGCGGGGCGCGTCCGGCGCGACGAGGTGCCGGGCTGTCTGCACGCGCTGGGACTCGTCGTGGACGACGGCGAATCGGCCGAGTTCCTGAGCCTCATCCCGCCCGGGGCCGCCGCGCTCACCGCGCTCGGCCCGGTCGAGGAGGAGATCGCCGAACGGCACAGCAGACTGCGTTCCCTGCGGTCGGCGCTCGCGGTCTTCGAGGGGCTCTACGACGACAAGCACCGGCTGGACCCGCCGGTGCTCACCAGGATCGTCGGTCTCTCCGTCATCAACGCGGCGATCGACACCGCCGTGGCCGACTGCCGGGACGAGATCCTCACCATCCAGCCGGGCGGCGCACGGCCCGCCGTCGCGCTGGCCGACGGACTCGCGCGCTCCAGGGACCTGCTGGCGCGCGGGGTGCGCCAGCGGACCATCTACCAGCACACGGTGCGCTCGCACGGGCCGACGCTGTCGTACATCGAGGAGGTGACGGCGGCGGGCGCGGAGGTCAGGACGATCGCCGACGTCTTCGACCGGATGCTGATATTCGACCGCGAGGTGGCGTTCATCCCGTCGGACGAGGTGTCGACGGCGAGCACCGCCGTACGGGTCCAGCACCCGGCCCTGATCCGCTTCCTGCTGAACCACTTCAACAGCTCGTGGGCCAGGGCGGTTCCGGTACGTCCCGCGGTCGGGTCGCCGCGTACGCCCGTCATCACCTCGGACCTCCAGCGGACCATCCTGCTGGCCGTGGTCAACGGCGAGACGGACGCGTCGATCGCGCGCCGGATCGGGATGAGCAGGCGCAGCGTCGCGGAGCACATGCGGAAGGTCTCGGAGCAGCTCGGCAGTAACAGCCGGGCCCAACTCGGCTTTCTGCTGGCGACTTCGGGGCTGCTGGAGGCGCCGCTCGACGGGACGGACGACAGCCCGCTCGACAGCGCCTGAACGGGCGGCTGTCGAGCGGGCTGTCCGGAGTGCTCAGCCCAGTCCCGGGCCCCTGACGGGGATGCTGGTGAAGGTGGGCGCGGGGGCCGGCTCGGTGAAGAAGTCGTTGCCCTTGTCGTCCACGACGACGAACGCGGGGAAGTCCTCCACCTCGATCTTCCAGACCGCCTCCATGCCCAGCTCCTCGTACTCGACGACCTCGACCTTCTTGATGCAGTCCTGGGCCAGCCGCGCGGCGGGACCGCCGATCGAGCCCAGGTAGAAGCCGCCGTGCGCGTCGCAGGCGTCGGTGACCTGCCGGGAGCGGTTGCCCTTCGCCAGCATGACCTTGGAGCCGCCGGCCGCCTGGAACTGCTCGACGTAACTGTCCATCCGGCCCGCCGTCGTCGGGCCGAAGGAGCCCGAGGCGTAGCCCTCGGGGGTCTTCGCCGGACCCGCGTAGTAGACGGGGTGGTCCTTCAGGTACTGCGGCATCTCCTCGCCCGCGTCGAGCCGTTCCTTGATCTTCGCGTGCGCGATGTCCCGCGCCACCACGAGCGGGCCGGTCAGTGAAAGCCGGGTCTTGACCGGGTACTTGGTCAGCTCGGCGAGGACGTCGTCCATCGGCCGGTTGAGGTCGATCCGTACGACCTCGGTCTCGTCCAGGTGCTCGTCCGTGGTCTCCGGCAGGAAGCGCGCGGGGTCGGTCTCCAGCTGTTCGAGGAAGACGCCCTCGGCCGTGATCTTCGCCACCGCCTGGCGGTCGGCCGAGCAGGACACGGCGATGGCGACGGGCAGCGAGGCACCGTGCCGCGGCAGCCGGACGACCCGTACGTCGTGGCAGAAGTACTTGCCGCCGAACTGGGCGCCGATACCGATCCGTTGGGTCAGCTCGAAGACCTTCTGCTCCAGCTCCTTGTCGCGGAAGCCGTGCCCGGTGGGGGAGCCCTCGGCCGGCAGCTCGTCCAGGTAGTGCGCCGAGGCGTACTTGGCGGTCTTGAGCGCGAACTCCGCCGACGTACCGCCGACGACGATCGCCAGGTGGTACGGCGGGCAGGCCGCCGTGCCCAGCGAACGGATCTTCTCCTCGAGGAACTTCATCATGGCGCCCTCGTTGAGGATCGCCTTCGTCTCCTGGTAGAGGAACGACTTGTTGGCCGAGCCGCCGCCCTTGGCCATGAAGAGGAACTTGTACGCGCCGCCGTCCGTCGCGTACAGCTCCACCTGCGCGGGCAGGTTCGAGCCGGTGTTCTTCTCCTCCCACATGGTGAGCGGAGCCATCTGCGAGTAGCGCAGGTTGAGCTTCGTGTACGCGTCGTAGATGCCGTGCGACAGGGCCTCTTCGTCACCGCCGCCGGTCAGCACCTGCTGACCGCGCTTGCCCATCACGATCGCCGTACCGGTGTCCTGGCACATCGGCAGCACGCCCGCAGCCGCGATGTTCGCGTTCTTCAGCAGGTCGAGCGCCACGAACTTGTCGTTCGACGACGCCTCGGGGTCGTCGATGATGCGGCGCAGCTGGCTGAGGTGGGCGGGGCGCAGATAGTGCGAGATGTCGTGCATGGCCTCGGCGGCGAGGGTGCGCAGCGCCTCCGGCTCGACCTTCAGGAACGTACGCCCGTCGGCCTCGAAGGTGGAGACGCCTTCGGCGGTCACCAGTCGGTAGGGCGTGGTGTCCTCTCCGACGGGAAGCAGATCGGAGTACGCAAAATCCGGCATTACGGCCATTCCTCACTCGACGGGCGGCGGCGCGGCCTCCATTGGCCGAGCGCCCTCCAGCGTAGGACGCGGCGCGGGTGCCCGGACCGTGAGGTACGGCTCACCCGCCCCGGCTTCTCCGCCTCTGGGGCCGCGGTGCCGATCCGCCTCTGGGTCCGCGTCTCCGACGCGCCGCCCGGCAACTACCCCTAGTCGCGATCTATCGCGTTTCGCTACATTGGTTTCGTGGACCTCGAAAAGCACCCCCAGAAGCCCGTCGCGTCGGCGGAGCCCCCAGGTATCCGGGCCTCGGACATCCGGGCCTCCGACGCGGACAGGGACCGGACCGCCGACATCCTCAGGGAGGCGCTGGCGGAGGGTCGTCTGGACGCCGAGGAGCATGCCGAGCGGATCGATTCCGTCTACCGGGCCAAGACGGTCGCCGAGCTGGCGCCGCTGGTACGGGACTTGCCGTCCGGCGGCCAGGGGGCGCGGGGCGCGGCTCCCGGAGCTTCCGGGGCGCCGGGGTCGTACCCGTACGGGCCCGACGACCCGAACGCGACGGCCGAGAGCATGATCGCGGTCTTCAGCAGCAATACCCGCAAGGGGCGTTGGCGGATCGGCGCGCGCACCAACGCGTTCGCGCTGTTCGGCAACATCGAGATCGACCTCACCGAAGCCCTCTTCGGCCAGCGGACCACCGTGATCAACGCGACGTCGATCTTCGGCAACGTGGAGGTCAGGGTCCCGGAGAACATCTCACTGCGCGGCAGCGGCACCGGCGTCTTCGGCAACTTCGAGGTCCACACGCTGGAAGCGCCGGAGCCGGACGCGCCGGTGGTCGTGGTCAACGGCTACTCGGTGTTCGGCAACATCGAGGCCAAGCCGAAGCGCGGGAAGTTCGTCGCCAACCTCCAGGACTTGCTGCGCAAGCACCTCCGTCAGTGACCGCGGGCCGTCTTCGCGCGACTGCGGACCGTGTCCCGAGTGCCACTCAGTGCATAGGAGCACGCACAGCGGGTAGGGAGAGCTGCATCGTCTCTCGCTCGCGAAGCCGTCGTCAGGAGTAGACCGTGCTGCATCCGCCGCATCAGCCCCTGCAGGTCGCTGCCGTTCCCGCCCAGCGGAGTCCCGCTCGGGAGGATCAGGCCGGCCCGTGGCATTCGGAGGCTGTGTGCCGCCGGGACGAGGCCGGGTTGTTCTTCGCCCCCTCCAAGGAGCCGACAGCCGCGAGGCTGTCGCGTGAGGAGGCCGCGAAGCGGGTCTGTGCCCGGTGCCCCGTGATGGTGGAGTGCCGGGAGCACGCCTTGGTCCAGCCCGAACCGTACGGCGTCTGGGGCGGCCTGACCGCCGCCGAGCGCCGGGTGGTGCTGGCGCGGCGCAGGCGGCGCGAGGTGGAGCTGCGCAAGGCGGCGCCGGCGGGCAGGATCGCGGCGGCCGGCTGAGCGGCGGCGGTTCCTGATCGCGTACGGCTGGATCGCGTACGGACTTGATCGCGCACGGAAGGGGTGCCCCGCCGCACAACGGGACACCCCTTCCGATGTGACTCGTCCTGCTACGTCCTACTTCGCGCGGTCGAAGTCGATGGTGCTGTAGGCGCGCAGCTTCGACAGCCGGTGCGTCGAGTCGATCTGCCGGATCGTGCCCGACTTCGAGCGCATCACGAGCGACTGCGTCGTCGCCGTCTCCGAGCGGTAGCGCACACCGCGCAGCAGCTCGCCGTCGGTGATGCCGGTGGCGACGAAGAAGACGTTGTCGCCGCTGACGAGATCGTCCGTGGACAGCACCCGGTCCAGGTCGTGCCCCGCGTCGATCGCGCGCTGCCGCTCGTCGTCGTCCTTGGGCCAGAGCTTGCCCTGGATGACTCCGCCCAGGCACTTTATGGCGCACGCCGAGATGATGCCCTCGGGCGTACCGCCGATGCCCATCAGCAGGTCGACGCCGGTGCCTTCGCGCGCCGCCATGATGGAGCCGGCCACATCGCCGTCGGAGATGAACTTGATCCGGGCGCCGGTCTCCCGGATCTCCTTGACGATGCCGTCGTGCCGAGGCCGGTCCAGGACGACGACCGTGACGTCCTCGGGGGACGAGTGCTTCGCCTTGGCGACCCGGCGGATGTTGACGGCGACCGGGGCGTTGATGTCGACGAAGTCCGCCGCCTCGGGGCCGGTGACCAGCTTGTCCATGTAGAAGACGGCCGACGGGTCGAACATGGCGCCCCGGTCGGCCGCCGCCAGCACGGCGATGGCGTTCGGCATGCCCTTGGCGTTGAGGGTCGTGCCGTCGATCGGGTCGACGGCGATGTCGACCTCGGCGCCGGTGCCGTCACCGACGTGCTCGCCGTTGAACAGCATCGGCGCTTCGTCCTTCTCACCTTCGCCGATGACGACGACGCCGTTCATCGAGACGGTGGAGACGAGGGTCCGCATGGCGTTCACGGCGGCGCCGTCGGCGCCGTTCTTGTCGCCCCTGCCGACCCAGCGGCCGGCCGCCATCGCGGCGGCCTCCGTGACCCGGACGAGTTCGAGGGCGAGGTTGCGGTCAGGTGCCTCGGGAGACACCTCAAGAGGGGGAGGTAGTTGATGCTCGGTCATCGGAACGCACCTTTCTGTACGGCGACGGCCGGAAAAGAGGGTGATACGACTCTATCCGTACATCGACAACTTGAGCAGAGGGGTCCACGGATGAGCGCGAAACGCTGATGCGACGATGGGGGAGTGGCAGGCGAGCGAGGCAGACAGACGGTGCGGGACATGTTGCTGTCGATGGTGGTCATCGGGATCATCGTCGCGGTCATCTATGTGTTCATCCCCCATGACGACAAGGCGGACCCGGTCAAGAAGGTCGACTACCGGGTCGAACTCCTGACGGCGCGCCGCGCGGCGCCGTACCCCGTAGCGGCCCCCACGGGCCTGACGGGCAAGTGGAAGGCCACCTCCGTCACGTACGACGGCGCGAACGGCAACTCCTGGCACCTGGGCTTCCTGGACCCGGAGGGCGAGTACGTCGCGATCGAGCAGTCGACGTCGCCGACGAAGCGGTACGTCTCCGACGTGACGCAGGAGGCCAAGAACACCGGCAAGACCCAAGAGGTCGCCGGCCAACCCTGGCAACGCTGGAAGGGCCCGCGCTACGACGCCCTGGTCCGGACGGAGAACGGCGCGACAACGGTGGTGACGGGCACCGCGTCGTACGAGCGCCTGGGCGCGATGGCGGCGGCGCTGGAGTTCAAGAAAACGGCGGTACAGGCGGGCGCCTAAGCGCTGGGCGCGGGCGCGCGGGCGTGCTGAGGCGTCGCGTCATCGACGGGCGTCGGCGTCGCGAGGCGCGGTGCCAGAGCAGCACGCCGGCCCTGCCGGATCCGACCGGAACACTTTCGGCCGTCAGCTCCCACGCAGCGGTCGTACGTCCGCGCGGCCGCCGTGTCCTGCCACGCTCGCTGCCGTGCGCCGGCAGAGCCGGGCGGCACCGGGCGTCGGCTCGCTGGCGATGCGGCATGGTGCCGGGCTGAGCCGGGAGATACCGGCCTTCGCCGGGTTCCGGGCCCCGTGTCCGGGTGTCCGGTGCTGGCCGGCGGCAGCGCCGCACGGCGCAGTGTTGGCCCGGGGTGGCGCGGATACCGCGGCGCGTCCCGCTCAGCGGTCATACACCGGTGGAACCGGGATGCCCGGCCGTCGGGCGTAATGGCCGCGGTGCGTACGCGTGCGGGCGCCTCACGGCGACCGACGGCAGCGCCTGCCGGATCCGAACGTGAGGACCCCTGGCCCTGGGGCCGGCATCCAACGGCTCCCGAGGGCGCGTCCGGAAAAACTCGACCCGAGGGCGTGCCCAGGGGCCCGAGGCCGGGGGCCGGTCGGCGACCGACGGCGACGCCGTGCGGGGAGGTGCGAGGGCATGCGAGTCCTGCCGGATCCGAACGGGAGGCCCCGGGCCGTGGGCCCGGGTTCCAGCGGCTTCCGAGGGCGCGCCCGGAGACGTCGCCCCGAGAGCGTGCCCGCAAGGGCCCGAGGCCGGGGGCCGGTCGGCTACTCCTCCGCTGCCGGCTCGTCGCGGTCCGGGGTGGCCAGGGAGGCGTCCAGGCGGGCGCGGGCGCCCTCCAGCCAGCGGCGGCAGACCTTGGCCAGCTCCTCGCCGCGCTCCCACAGGGCCAGCGACTCCTCCAGCGTCGTGCCGCCCGTCTCCAGCCGGCGGACGACCTCGATCAGTTCGTCGCGCGCCTGCTCGTAGCCGAGCGGCTCACCGGCCGTGGCCGCTGATGTTTCCGTGTCTGTCTTGGCCATGGCATCCACCCTACGAGCGCTCTCCGACAACAACCGCGCACTTCACCGCGCCTGACACCTTCGTCCTCACTCCGTCACCCGCACCGTGAACTCCCCGTCCGCCACCCTCGCCCGCAGTTCCTCCGCGCCCGCGAGCCCTTCCGGGGACCTGACGACGGACCCGTCCTCGCGCTGCAGCACCGCGTACCCCCGCTCCAGCGTCGCGGCGGGCGACAGCGCGACCACCCGCGCCAGCGTGTGCGACAGCTCCGAGTCGGCGCGGTCCAGCTGGTGCCGCAGCACCCGGCGGCCCCGGTCGGCCAGCGCCGTCACCTCGGCCGCGCGCTCCTCCAGCATCCGGTGGGGCCGCTCCATCACCGGCCTGGCCAGCGCGTGCGCGAGCCCGCGCTCCTCCCTGTCCAGCAGCCCCTGTACGGTCCGCAGCGCCCGGTCCCGCAGCGCCTGCACCCGGTCCAGCTCCTCCCCGACGTCCGGCACGATCCGCTTCGCCGCGTCCGTCGGTGTCGACGCCCGTACGTCCGCCACCAGATCCAGCAGCGGCGAGTCCGGCTCGTGCCCGATCGCGGACACCACGGGCGTACGGCACTCCGCGACCGTTCGGATCAACTGCTCGTCCGAGAACGGCAGCAGATCCTCCACGCTGCCGCCGCCGCGCGCGACGACGATCACGTCGACCTCCGGCAGCTCGTCCAGCTCCCGCACCGCCTCGACGACCTGCGAGACCGCGTTGACGCCCTGCACCGCCGTGTTGCGCACCTCGAAGCGGACGGCGGGCCACCGGCGGCGCGCGTTCTCCAGGACGTCGCGCTCTGCCGCCGAGGCGCGGCCGCAGACCAGACCGATCAGCTGCGGCAGGAACGGCAGGGGCCGCTTGCGGTCGAGCGCGAACAGTCCTTCGGCGGCCAGCGCCTTCTTCAACTGCTCCAGCCGCACGAGCAGTTCGCCCATCCCGACCGGCCTTATCTCCGTGGCCCGCAGCGAAAGCTGGCCGCGCGGCGCGTACCACTCCGGCTTGGCGCGCACCACGACGCGCGCGCCCTCGGAGACCACATCGGCGATCGCGTCGAAGACCTGCCGGTAGCAGGTGACGCCCACGGAGATGTCGTACGACGGGTCGCGCAGCGTCAGAAAGACGACCCCGGCGCCGGGCCTGCGCGAGAGCTGTGTGATCTGCCCCTCGACCCAGACGGCCCCGAGCCGGTCGATCCACCCACCGATGAGCCGCGAGACCTCCCCGACGGGCAGCGGAGCCTCGGCTGACGTGTTGAGAGCCATGCGCCGAGCGTATCCGCCACGTACGACATCCCCAGGAAACCGCCGGCCCGACCGGGCCCTCGGCCCGGAGCGAGGACCTTGCAGAGCCTGAGCCGGGCCCGTAACCCCGCCACTTACGTCGGTCGACGACCCGGATGCGCACCAGGAGCCCGCCGGAGCCGTACCGGGTGGCGTCGGAGCCCGCTGCCGGTCAGGAACCCGCGTCCGACCCCGTCCCCGACCCGGAGCCGGATGCCGACCCCGACCCCGACCCGGCACCCGCCTTCGGCGACCCAGGTCCCATCCGTCCTCGCCACTGCACCAGCAGCACCACCAGCCCGATGACGAACCACACCGCGCCCACCAGCTGCGCCGAGTCCGCCGCCTCCACGATCACCGCGATCAGAATCCCCGCGCCGATCACCGGTACCACTACCTGCGTGAACCAGTTCGGGTTGCGGCCCGGGCGGCGGACCGCGAACCAGCCGACCACCGACGCGTGCAGCAGCACGAACGCCGTCAGGGCGCCGATGTTGACCACCGACACCAGCCGGTCGAGGCCGTCGTCCCGCCGCGCCGCCCAGACCGCCGCCAGCAGCGTCACCACGGCGGCCAGCAGCAGGGCGACGCGCGGGACGCCCGAGTCCGTACGGGCCAGTGCGCGCGGCAGTCTGCGTTCCCTGCCCATGGCGAAGAGCAGCCGTCCCGCCGCCGCCTGACCCGCCAGCGCCGCGAACGCCGCGCCGATCGCCTTGCTCGAAGCGACCAGGTCGTGCAGCCACCTGCCGACCGATGAGTCCACCGCGTCGTAGAACGCCGAGCCCTGCGCCACCGGATCGGCGGCGAGCTGGGCCGAGGTCTGCGGCTCCAGGAGCGCCACCAGATACGTCTGCGCCACGAACAGCACCCCCGCCAGCGCCAGACAGAGCAGCACCGCCCGCGCCACCTGCCGCGAACCGCCCGTCACCTCCTCGGCGAACGAGGCGATCGCGTCGAAGCCGAGGTACGACAGCACGGCGACCGACACCGCGCTGAGCACGGCGGCGGCCGAAAAACTCGTATCGCTGGTGAACGGCGTGGACCAGCCACGCTCCGCGCCGTCCCGTGCGAGCACCACGATCGCCGACACCACGAACACCAGCAGCACGACGATCTCCAGGGCGAGGACGGCGAAGCCCACCCGGGCCGCGGCCCGTACCCCGGTCAGATTGAGCAGTGTCGTGATCACGACGGCGATCGCGGTCCACACCCACCGGTCGACGGACGGCACCAGCGCCTCCATCGCGATCCCCGCGAAGAGATAGGCGACGGCCGGGATCAGCAGGTAGTCCAGCATCGCCATCCACCCGGCGATGAACCCGGGCGCCTCGCCCAGCCCCTTCCGGGCGTACGCGAAGACCGAACCCGCCTGCGGCGCCACCCGCACCATCTGGGCGTAACTGAAGGCGGTGAAGCCCATCGCGACGGTCGACACCACATAGACCAGCGCCACCGAGCCGTGCGACTTCGCGTCGAGGGTGCCGAAGACACCGACGGGGGCCATCGGGGCGATGAAGAGGAGCCCGTACACGACGAGATCGCGGAAGCGCAGCGTCCGCCGCAACCCGCTGTGCGCGGGCGCCTGCCCCTCAGCCGTCATCGCATGAGTCCGATCGTCGTCGTTCATTCATGTCCGGCGTGTACGTCCGGTCATGCCGAGCACGTACGCCGGTCATGCCGAGCACGTACGCCCGTCATGCCCGGCATGTATGCCCCGTCCGTACCTGCTCAGTCTCACCGGTACGGGCGATCTCGCGCCTGTTCTGGGCGGCCTTACGATGGGACGCATGACTGCTACGTCCCGCAAACGCGTCCTGCTCGCCGCCCCCCGTGGTTACTGCGCGGGCGTGGACCGCGCGGTGATCGCCGTCGAGAAAGCCCTGGAGCAGTACGGCGCGCCGATCTATGTCCGACACGAGATCGTCCACAACAAGTACGTCGTGCAGACCCTGGAGCGGAAGGGCGCCATCTTCGTCGAGGAGACGGCCGAGGTCCCCGAGGGATCCATCGTCATGTTCTCGGCGCACGGCGTCGCTCCCGTCGTCCACGACGAGGCCGCGGGCCGCAACCTCGCCACGATCGACGCGACCTGCCCGCTGGTCACCAAGGTCCACAAGGAAGCCGTCCGGTTCGCGAACGACGACTACGACATCCTGCTGATCGGCCATGACGGCCATGAAGAGGTCATCGGCACATCGGGCGAGGCCCCGGACCACATCACGCTGGTCGACGGCCCCGACGACGTGGCGAACGTGGAGGTGCGCGACGAGTCGAGGGTCGTCTGGCTCTCGCAGACCACGCTCTCCGTGGACGAGACGATGGAGACGGTCGACAAGCTCAAGGAGAAGTTCCCGCTGCTGATCTCGCCCCCGAGCGACGACATCTGCTACGCCACGCAGAACCGGCAGATCGCGGTCAAGCAGATGGGCTCCGACGCCGATCTGGTCATCGTCGTCGGCTCCAAGAACTCGTCCAACTCGGTACGGCTGGTCGAGGTCGCGCTCGGCGCCGGCGCCGGCGCCGCGCATCTGGTGGATGCGGCGGACGAGATCGACGAGACGTGGCTCGACGGGGTCTCGTCGGTCGGCGTGACGTCGGGGGCTTCCGTACCGGAGGTTCTGGTGGAAGGCGTGCTGGAGTGGCTGGCCGCGCGTGGTTTCGAGGACGTCGAGATCGTCAAGGCCGCCGAGGAGTCCATCACCTTCTCGCTGCCGAAGGAACTGCGCCGCGATCTGCGGGCCGAAGCCGCTGCGATGACACAGAAGTAACTCCTTGTCAGCGTCTGGCCGTAACGTGTCGTCCATGAACGTCTTCGGAGTGGACATCGGCGGCTCGGGTATCAAAGGCGCGCCCGTGGACCTGGAGCGCGGCGACCTGGCGGAGCCGCGCCACAAAGTACTGACCCCGCACCCCGCGACGCCCGAGAGCATGACGGACGGCGTCGTGGAGGTCGTGGAGCACTTCGGCTGGTCGGGACCGGTCGGCATCACCTTCCCTGGGGTGGTGACCGGCTCCGTCATCCGTACGGCGGCCAATGTCGACAAGTCATGGATCGACGTGGACGCGGGCGAGCTGCTCGGCGAGCGGCTGAGCATGCCGGTCACGGTGCTGAACGACGCGGACGCGGCGGGCGTGGCCGAGATGGCCTTCGGCGCGGGGCGTGGCCGTAAGGGCACGGTCTTCCTGCTCACGTTCGGCACGGGCATCGGCAGCGCGCTCTTCATCGACGGCACGCTCGTGCCCAACACGGAGCTGGGCCATCTGGAGCTGCACGGCCATGACGCGGAGAAGCACGCGTCGACCAAGGCCAAGGACGACGAGGAACTGAGCTGGCACCACTGGGCGCATCGCGTCCAGAAGTATCTGAAGCATGTGGAGATGCTGTTCTCGCCGGAGCTGTTCATCATCGGCGGAGGCGTCAGCCGCAAGGCGGACAAGTTCCTGCCGCTGATCGAGGGCGTCAGGGCGGAGATGGTCCCGGCGCAGCTGCAGAACAACGCGGGGATCGTGGGAGCGGCGATGGCGGCGGCGAGGCGCTGAGGGGAGCGGTCCGGCGACCGCGACGCCGCCGAAGGGCGGACGCGGACCTGCGCCGGACCGGACCTCTGCTGATCCAGCCACGATCGGCGCGGGACCCGGCCTGCGCTGACCCGGCTAGCGACGCGGGAGCCGGGTCCCGGTGCCGATGGAGGCGGCTGCGGCGGTGTCACGTGCCAGCTGCCGCCGCCCCATCTGCCGTACCTTCCGTACGGACGCGATGACGCCGGCGACGAGCGTGCCGCCGTACAGCCACCCGGCGTGCACGGCGAGGGTGGTGATCACGGCCATCGTCTGGCCGCCGAGACCGCCGGACCCGCCCGAGATCGGTACGGTGCCGACGGCGAAGGCGATCGGCACGCTGATCGGCGCCGTGACCAGGTCGGCCGTCCGCACCCAGAGCGCCGTGGCCGCGCTGAGCGGCAGGAACAGCAGCCCGTACGCGAGCGGCGCCCCGTCGAGGATCAGCTCGTCGAGGAAGCCGACGCAGAGCATCGCGGCGACGGCGAAGAGCCCGGCGCCGAGCCCGGTGAACCGGGGATTGGGCAGTCTGCGCAACGCGAGCACGACGGGCGGCACCCGCCGGCCGCCCGGAGCGGGCACCCGGTAGGAGCCCGCGGCCTCCGAGACCGCGCCGCGCGTCGGAGCCGGGAGGGTGGTCTGCGGCCGCTGCCGGCGCTGGGGGGGACGTGTCCTGGGCTGCTCCACCCGAACAACGTAGGTGGCCCGGGGGTCCCGATCGGGGGTGGGACACGCCCTTTGAATGACCTTGGGGTTGCGTTCGAGGCCTTCGGCCGCGTCGCACCAGGCCCCGACCGTGACGTCGAACCCGTCGTCGAGCCCGCCGGGGCGCCCGTAAACTGGGAAATCGCCAGTCCCCGCTCAGCCCCTCACTTCAGGAAGTCGCCAACGTGTCGCTCACGATCGGAATCGTCGGCCTGCCGAATGTCGGCAAGTCGACCCTGTTCAACGCCCTGACCAAGAACGACGTGCTGGCGGCCAACTACCCGTTCGCCACGATCGAGCCCAACGTCGGCGTCGTCGGCGTACCCGACCCGCGCCTGGACAAGCTCGCTGAGCTGTTCAGCTCGCAGAAGATCCTCCCGGCGACGGTCGACTTCGTCGACATCGCGGGCATCGTGCGCGGTGCGTCGGAGGGCGAGGGCCTGGGCAACAAGTTCCTGGCGAACATCCGCGAGTCCGACGCGATCTGCCAGGTCATCCGGGCCTTCAAGGACGAGAACGTCGTCCATGTCGACGGCAAGGTCTCGCCCAAGAGCGACATCGAGACGATCAACACCGAGCTGATCCTCGCGGACCTCCAGACCATCGAGAAGGTCCTGCCGCGCCTCCAGCGCGAGTCCCGCATCAAGAAGGACGTGGGCCCGAAGGTCAAGGCGATCGAGGAGGCCCAGGCCATCCTGGAGACCGGCCAGACCCTCTTCGCCGCGGGCATCGTCCAGGGCACCGACCGCGTCGAGCTGCTGCACGACCTGCACCTGCTGACGACGAAGCCGTTCCTCTACGTCTTCAACGTGGACGAGGACGAGCTGACGGACGACACCTTCAAGGACGAACAGCGCGCCCTGGTGGCCCCCGCCGAGGCGATCTTCCTCGACGCGAAGCTGGAGTCCGAGCTGGTCGAACTGGACGACGACGAGGCCCTGGAACTCCTCCAGTCGGTGGGCCAGGAAGCCCCGGGCCTGGCCACCCTCGCCCACGTCGGCTTCCGCACCCTGGGCCTGCAGACCTACCTGACGGCCGGCCCGAAAGAATCCCGGGCCTGGACGATCAAAACGGGCGCGACGGCCCCGGAAGCGGCGGGCGTCATCCACACCGACTTCCAGAAGGGCTTCATCAAGGCCGAGGTCATCTCCTTCGACGACCTGGTCACCACAGGCTCGGTAGCCGAAGCCCGCGCAGCCGGCAAGGCCCGCATGGAGGGCAAGGACTACGTGATGCAGGACGGCGACGTGGTCGAGTTCCGCTTCAACAACTGAACTCCACCACGTCGCTGATGTGGTGGAGTTCAGTCCGAAAGTACAAGTGACTGATGAGGCCGGAATGACCTCGTTCCGGCCTCATCAGTCATGCCTGCCATCTTTGATGGTGCACGAAGGGCCCAAGCCGCCCTCCTCGGTTCTGCGTCACTGCCAGTGGCGGGGCGCCTGCCGGGAGCGCCGACTATGAGCGGCTGGTGCTCCTCGCCGTCAGCACGAGCTGTGACGCGGTCTATCCGTTCAGTCCCGCTGGCCCACGCTTCTCGTAGCATATGAGAAGTTCAAACGCGTGGTCGTGACTGGGGGCAGGGATGAGCAAGAGCGGGCAGGCAATGCCGCTGGAAGTCCGGCATGTTCGCGATGCGTTGAAGCGCGAGTTCGATCCGCTGATCTCGCTCGCTGACTACGAGAAACGTCAGCCGTTGGAACGTGAGAATGCCTTCAACTCGCGTGCTTTGTCCGCCAGGGCGGCTCGCATGCTCACGGACTGTACGTCCGAGGAAGCTGCCGAGTCCGTGATCGACGGCCGGGACGACTTCGGTATCGACGCCGTCGCCTTCTCCGCCTCCGCTCCTGAACTGTGGCTGATCCAGGCCAAATGGAGCGACAAAGGCAAGGCCGGCTTTGACACGAGTGCCGCACACAAGCTGGTGCACGGCCTGAAGAAGCTCGACAACCGGGACTTCGATCAGTTCAACGAACGGTTCCGCCGTCTCGCTGACCGTGTGCGGTCAGTGCTTGACGTGCCTACCTGCAAGGTGGTCCTCGTCATCGCTGTCATGGGCGAAGGGCGCCTGTCTACGGAGACCGAGGCCATACTCGTCGAAGCGGCTGAGGAGTTCGGTGGCTACACGCGCTCCATCGAGCACCGGGTGTTGAACCAGACGGACTTCCACCGTGCCGTCCGCGAGGACCTCACCCCAGAGCCGATCACCCTCACCGCCACCATGACGCAGGGCTGGCATTCCCGGGAAACCCCATTTCAGGCATATTCGGGGCTGGTAGCGGCCGACGAACTCGCTCAGTGGTACGCCGACAACGGGGAGCGGTTGTACGACCGCAACGTCCGCAGATCGCTGGGCCTGACCGGAGTCAACCAGACGCTCGTCGAGAGTCTGATTCGGGATCCGCAGGGCTTCTGGTACCGCCATAACGGCATCACCGTTCAGTGCGACAAGATCGAGCCGCATTTCTTCGCGAAGCAGAAACCCAGTGAGCCCGTCAAGCTGGTCCTCGAAAACGCAAGCGTCGCCAACGGTGCGCAGACCGTCAGTTCTGCCCACCGGGCGTTCCAGCAGAACGAAGAAGCGGTGGGAGAGGCGTACGTCACCGTCCGGATCATCTCAGTTTCCGGTGCCCCGGAGGGGTTCGCGGGCGAGATCACCGAGGCGACCAACACGCAGAACCACATGGAGCGGTCGGACTTCATCGCGATCAAGCCAGTACAGAGCCTGATCCGTGAGGACTTCCGACTCTCTCTTGACAAGGACTACGTATTCAAGCGCGGTGAGATTGAGCCGTCGCCGGCGTTCGGATGCTCAGTCCGCGAGGCCGCCACCGCCCTTGCCTGCGCTCACCCGGACCCGGCCCTGGCGGTACGGGTGAAGGGCTCAGCCGACGCGCTCTGGGAGGACGGTCCTGGAGGCATCTACACCCGGCTGTTCGGGCGCAGGCCCAGCGCTTATCAGATCTGGCGTAGCGTCCTACTTATGCGGCGGGTGCGGGAGTCCTTGCACGAGGTCCGCTCCACGCTCACCGGACGGGCGGGTTCGATCGCTGACAGTGGTGCTCTGCTGGTGGCGCACATGGTTGCCCAGCAGGTCGGATCAGAGGGAATCGACGAACCAGACTCAGGTTGGGAGTCCTCTCTGGAGGACGTACCGGCGCGGGTCGGCGCAACGCTTGCCCAGCTTATCCCGCTTGTGAACCACCTTTTTGGCGGCGGAAGTTACATCACCAGCACCTTCGCCAGCGAGGAACGCTCCCGAAAACTGGTCGGCGCCGTCCTTCAGGCGCTCTCCGACGGTACGGATGCCGGAGATCTTGCTGCGTACCAGCAGCGGGACGACTCGAAGCCGCCCAGGCGCCCCAATACCGTGACCCTGCTGATCGACCATGACCGTATTCCAGCCGGTACCAGGCTGATGTACCACCCCAGCGCGACGGAGGAGCAGGCTATCGGGGACTGGCTGAACGCTGACCCGCGCCGGGCCTACGCGACCTGGGTCAACGACCGGCGCAAGCCCTTGCTCTGGGAGGCTGACGGGAACCGATACTCGCCCAGCGGCCTGGTCACGCATATCTGGCAGCAGGCCGAGTGGCGCGAAGCGTGGAGCGCGGTCCAGGGGCCAAAACAGTGGGGTGTGCTGGGCGAGGATGGAACGCTTGTTGACCTTGCAGAGCAGCTCTGGCAGCGGCTCCTGACGGAGTCCTTGCCTGAGGAGGAACAGTTCGAGTCGCTCCAGTAAGGGCAGCTTCCGGCCACGCCCGACACAGTGACGCGTGTCGGCGAACCAGCTCTGCCTCGACCTCCTCTCGATTCGGCATCCGGTGGGCGAGGCGCTAGCCAGGAGCGCGCGGCGCTCTGCGCGAGCATCGGTGACTTCGATAAGCAGAGTGCACGGCCTCAACGTGAATCGGAAGCCGAAGTCCCGCCCAACGATGCGCGAGCTGATCCGCGCGGCCGAACTCTTCCGGGATGAGGAAGTTTCAGGCCCCTTCTGCGAACCGGGGCCGAGCCGTGTGCCGCGAAATGCGCGGCATCGTCTCGCCTGGTGAACGACGGAGCAGCTTCATGTCGCGGCCCTCGACCCAGGCGTTCCAGGACTTGAGGTAGTAAAGCAGGTGCTCTCGCGAGTCGTCGCGCCTGCGGTGGGTCTTGCCGGCCGCCAGGTTCAGCAGCGTATTGCGCAGAGTCAGCCGCGGGTCACCGATGCGCAGCCCGGCACCGGTGACCAGGGCCTCGTGCCAGGGGAGCTGATCGAGCTCGGGACGGGCGTCGGTGGTCGCGTACCAGCCGACCGCAGCGGCTGTCACGGTGATGCGGAACGCCTTGTTCATCGGGATCGCCGCCCGGACAGCGTCCCGCATACCGGGGTGCTGGTCGAGGACGGTGAGCAGTAGATCGTTACTGACGGCGGCGCTCTGCCCGCTCCACGCGGAGTCCGGGGCTGTCAGATAGAGGTGCAGACCGCGCAGAGCGGCGGCCAGGTGGGTGCTGTGGTCCTCGCCCGCCAGGGCCAAGGCGTCGCGGCCGCTCCGCTTGCGGCCAGTGTCCATCACTGTGAACGCGGACTGCGCCACCCCACGTGTCACCACGCACTGCACGGGGATGCCCGCCTTCGCGACCGCCTCCAATCGGTGCTGGCCGTCGATCAGTGCCCCGTGGTCGTCGAAGGCGATGCCCTGGTGGGTGAGCTGCCACTCGCCGCGCTCGATCTGCTGGGTGAGCTGCTGGACGAACGCTTTGCTCAGCGGGCGGTTCCTGGTGTTGAACAGCAACCACTCGCGAGCCAGCTCGGGCGTGATCACTTCTACGTTGCTCTGCATGACGTCCCCTCCATTGCCATCACCGGCAGCACTCGTCGATAGCAACGATGACAGCACTGCCTGAAAGCATTGTCAAACGGCATTTTGCCGTGCTGTACTGTTCGTGCGTGTTCGATGAAAACGAAGGGGGCTGCTGATGGCCGCACCGACCACGGTGAGTACCTCCGACATCGCCCGTATCGCGGACGTCGGCCGCGCGACCGTGACCAACTGGCGGCGCCGCCACTCCGATTTCCCCGCTCCCACGGGCGGTACGGAATCGCGTCCCACGTTCACGCTGGAGGATGTGGAGGGGTGGCTGGCCGAGCATGGCCGCCTCCCGCAGTTCACCGAGCAGCAGCAGTTGTGGCGTGAGCTGCTGCGAGAGGCCGAGGGGTCTGGGCTGACTGAAGCGATGGCCCGGGCCGCCCTCTTCCTCGCCTTCCTGGAACGCGAAGGCCACACCTCACGAGAGACGCGTTACGTTCACTACGCCGAAGGGCCAGACCTGGACGACGAGGGTCTCGGTGACGTCATGCTCGACGAGATCGGCAGAGCACTTCAGGACGTGCCTGAGCCGCTCGCCCTGTTGCGTTCCGCGTCGCTGATGCGTGAGCTCGCGGCTGCCGCGACACGGCAGACGCCGGACGAGGTCCTGTCGGACATGCTCGACCGCTACGCGAAAGAGTCGCGAAGGCGCGGGCCGGGGACCCCGGCGGCGGTGGCCCACTTCATGGCGACACTGGCCAAGGCCGCCTCGCCGGACGGCGCGCTGAGCGCCGTACTCGACCCGGCATGCGGGACGGGGGACCTGCTGGAGGCGGCCCGGGTCCAGGGGGCCACGCAGCTTGACGGCCAGGACCGGGAGCTGCATTTGGCCCAGCTGGCCGCGTCCCGGCTCTCCCTCCGGCTGGGCGGTACAGGGCACTGCTCTGTCGATGCCGAGGACGCTCTCGCCCGATCCCGGCATACGGGCGGGGAGTTCGACGCGGTCCTGTGCAATCCCCCGTACAACGAACGTGATTGGGGCGCGGACGAGTTGGCGTACGACTCCCGCTGGGAGTACGGCCTGCCGTCCCGGTCCGAGTCCGAGCTCGCCTGGGTGCAGCACAGCCTGTCGCGGGTGCGGCCGGGTGGTGTGGTGGTCATGCTGCTGCCGCCGTCCGTCGCCTCCCGGAGTTCTGGGCGGCGGATCCGGGCGGCGCTCGTCCGGCACGGCGCGCTGCGGGCTGTGTTGGCACTGCCTGCCGGGGCCGCTCCGCCGGCGCACATCGGGCTGCATCTGTGGGTGCTGCGGAGGCCGGGCGGGGGCAACGGCGCAGAGGCCAGCCATGTGCTGTTCATGAACTGCAAGTCGTTGCCGGACATGAACAGCCGTGGCGGGCGCCCCTCCGTCACCTACCGAGAGCTGCTTGCAGCGCCTGAGAAGTGCCCTGCCATGCCGGGCGTGTACCGTGCCGTCCCGATCACGGATCTGCTCGACGACACAGTCGACCTCACGCCCGCGCCACGACTCGCGGGGGAGCGCGGCATGCCGCAGGTAGACGCCCTCCGCCGTACCCTGAGCGGCCGTCGCGACAGCCTCGGCTCCTTGCTGTCGCAGGCATCGGCACTCGCCCCGAGCGACGATTGGGGCGTCTCCCGGACCGGCGGGCCATGGACGATGGCCCCGCTCGCCGATCTGATCCGTACGGGGGCGCTGACTCTGCTCAGGCCCAAGGCGACGGGCGGCAACGGGGATTCGGGTGGCGACGAGCCCGTCCTCACGGCTGCGGATGTGAACGAGGGGCGCTCCCCGTCCGGGCGTGGTCCGGCAGGGGATGAGGACGCGGTGCGGATCAAGGTCGGGGACGTGATCATCCCCGGGACCCTGCTGTCCGCGGACAGGACCGCCGCGCGGGTTGCGGACGACACCGACGCGGGGGCGCTGCTCGGCAGGAACCTGCACCTGCTGCGCCCGGACGAGGCGCGGCTCGACCCATGGTTCCTGGCCGGCTTTCTCGCCGACCCGGCCAATGTGCAGCGGGCGAGCCAGGGGACGTCCATCGTTCGGGTGGACGCGCGCAGGCTCCAAGTTCCCTTGCTGCCGCTGGAGGAGCAGCAGACATACGGGGCGGCGTTCCGGCGGCTGCACACCTTTACGACGGCTCTGCGCCGGGCTGCGCTCCAGGGTGAGGAGACGGCCGGGAAGTTGCGGGCCGCGCTCACGGCAGGCGCTTTGCGGCCACCGCCACCGGCCTGAACCCGTGCGAGCCTCCGCGCACACACGACACACTGACCGCGTACGTACCGCACTGAAGTAATCGCCGCCCCGGCGGCCCGGAAGGACAACGGTGGAGCAGGACCACAGCAGGCACTCAGAGATGATCAACTTTATCTGGAAAGTAGCCGACTTGCTGCGCGGCGACTTCCGGGCGCATGACTACGGGAAGATCATTCTTCCGTTCACGGTTCTGCGGCGTCTGGACTGTGTGCTGGAGCCGACGAAGACCGAAGTGCTTGCGGAAGTTGCGAAGATGGAAGAGCGGGGTCGACCGCTGGCCTACCGGGAGATGAAGCTCCGTGAGGTCGCGAGGCACGGGTTCTACAACACCAGCGAACTCACCTTCAAGCTGATCGCTAAGGATCATTCGCAGGCGCAGACGCTGCTGAAGTCGTACTACGGCGCCTTCTCCGAAAACGCCCGGGAGATCCTCGACCGCTACAACTTCGAGAAGCACATCTCCGATCTGCAGGAGAAGGGGCTGCTCTACCAGGTGGTCGGTGAATTCGCCCAGATCGATCTGCGGCTGCCGAAGGGGCCGGACGACAAGGACGGCATCGACAACCATCAGATGGGCTACCTCTTCGAGGAGCTCATTCGGAAGTTCTCCGAAGACAACCCCGCAGGTGAGCACTTTACACCGCGCGAGGTGGTACGGCTGATGGTGAACCTGCTGCTGGCCCCGGACGAAGGGGAGGGCAAGACCAGGACGGTCTTCGACCCAGCCTGCGGGACGGGCGGCATCCTCAGCGAGACCGAGGAGCATATCAAGCGCAAGGCCCCGCAAACGACTGTCGGGCTGTACGGGCAGGAGCTGAACCCTGAGTCGCACGCCATCTGTCAGTCCGACCTGCTGATCAAGGGGCAGGAACCGGACAACATCAAGTACGGGAACTCCTTCACCCAGGATGGCCACAAGGAGAAGAAGTTCGACTATTTGGTCGCGAACCCGCCCTTCGGAGTGGAGTGGAAGAAGGTCAAGCAGGATGTGGAGCGGTTCGCCAGAAACGGGGATCGTTTCCACGCGGGACTGCCGAGGATCAGTGACGGTTCCTTCCTCTTCCTCCAGCACATGATCTCGAAGATTAAGCCGGCGCATCCTGACGGGAAGGGCGGCTTCGAGGGCGGAAGCCGTATCGCGATCGTCTTCAACGGGTCGCCGCTGTTCAGCGGTGGGGCGGGCTCCGGCGAGTCCGACATCCGGCGGTGGATCCTGGAGGAAGAGGACCTGCTGGAGGCCATTGTGGCTCTGCCGGACCAGCTCTTCTACAACACCGGAATCTCCACCTACTTCTGGATTCTGTCGAACAGGAAGCACCGGGGCCTCAAGGGCAAGGTCATCCTGCTGGATGCGCGAGGCCAGTGGACGAAGATGCGGAAATCGCTGGGCGACAAGCGCAAGGTCATCTCCGATTCCCAGATTGCAGCGGTGACGGACATGTACATGGAGGCGGTGGCTGCGGCGGCTGATCCTGAACAGTCGCCACCGGAGAACGTGAAGATTCTCGAAACGAAGGAGTTCGGCTACCAGCGCATCACAGTGGAAAGGCCGTTGAAGTTGCGCTTCGAGGTCACGGAAGAGACGCTGACCGCGCTCCGGGCTTCGGCTGTGATCGACAAGGCGGTTGATGCGGGGGCGTTCGCGGATGCGCTGAAGTTGCTGGTGGGTGAGCAATGGGCAACCAAGGCAGAGGCGTGGGACGCGATTCGTCAGGCGATGGTGCCGGCGGGCCTGATGATGCCGACGGGCAAGCCCTTCCAGAAGGTGCTACGGGATGTGGTGGGGGTGCGCGACCCCGAGGGCGAGGAGCAGTACCTCAAAAAAGGCGACCTGCACCCGGAACCGGACCCCGACCTTCGTGACAACGAGAACGTGCCGCTGGAGGAGGACATCGACGCGTATATGAAGCGCGAGGTGTTGGAGCACGTGCCGGACGCGTGGGTGGACCACACGAAGACGAAGATCGGCTACGAGATCCCCTTCACGCGGCAGTTCTATGTGTATGAGCCGCCGAGGCCGTTGGAAGAGATTGACGCGGAGTTGACGTCGCTGGAGGCCGAGATTCAGCGGCTGCTCGGGGAGGTGACGAAGTGACCGAAGTGCTTGGAACTGCGCTGCCGGGGAACTGGACCGCTTCCCGTCTGAAGCGCGTCACGTCCCTGCTGAACCGGGGATCTGCTCCGGACTACGTTGACGATGGCCCCGTGCGTGCCATCAGCCAAGCGGCTAATCAGCCTGGGGGATTGGACTGGGCTCGGACTCGGTTTCACGATGCGACTGGTGATCCCCGCAGGCTTAAGGGCTACTTGTTGCCGGAGGATATCCTCATCAATTCAACCGGGACCGGTACCCTGGGGCGAATCGGCTACTTCCAAGGGGGGCCGGATGAGGTTCCCTGCATGGCGGACACTCATGTGACCGTGGCGCGGGCGATCCCGCCCGAAGTGGACTCCCGGTTTCTCTACTATTGGCTGTCATCGATTCCCTTTCAGGAATACATCTATGCGGCGCTAGTAGTGGGCGCGACGAATCAGATCGAGTTGAATCGTGATCGACTCGGCGATGCACCAGTGCCCCTTCCGCCGACTGAGGAACAGCGCAGGATCTCCGGGTTCCTTGATGCAGAGGTCGCTCGTATTGATGCAGTTATGGGCGTCAGGCGTAATCAGCAGAGTTCTTTGCTCCACGTGCGTCGTGCGGTGGCCTTGGCGAAGGTGTTTGGTCAGGCTGCCTCGTCTGCGCCGACCCGTTTGAAGTACCTCATGCGTAACAAACCGCGTTATGGAGTCCTGGTTCCAGAGTTCGCAGACGCTGGGGTGCCCTTCGTGCGTGTCAATGACTTGCTGGACTTGCGGGGCCGAGCAGCGACTCTTGTGCGAATCCCTGAGGCTCTGTCGCAGCAGTACGCCCGTACCCGTGTCCAGCCGAACGATATTTTGCTCAGTGTTGTCGGAACTCTAGGTCGCGCCGCATTGGCACCGGCCGAGTTGGAAGGAGCCAATGTCGCGCGTGCGGTCGCTTCACTGCGGGTTCGGCATGACGTTGATCCCGGCTTGTTCATCCGCTGGATCGAGACGGCTGACTTCATGCGTCAAGCCCTCGACGCGACGGGCAGTGACACAGCACAGCCGACACTGGGTATGGAAGACCTCGCGAACTTCAACCTCCGGTGGCCGACAGACGCTCACGAGCAGCGGCGACTGGCCCGCGAGGTGGAAGAGGTGGCTAAGCATCACGACGAACTGGCTGCTTGCTACGAGAAGCAAACCCGTCTGCTCTCCGAGCGTCGCCGCGCCCTGATCACTGCCGCAGTAACCGGCCAAATCGACGTAACAACCGCACGGGGGGTGCGAGTTCCGTGATTCACAGCAATCCGTTCAGCAATAAGGGCCCGAAGGGACCCCAGCACAAGGTCCACCACGAAGAGGCGTTCCGCGTCGCGATCATGAACCAGCTCCTCGCCCACGGCTGGAAAATGGGCCTCAGCTCCGACTACCGCCGCGACCTCGCCCTCGACACCGCACAGGTCTTCGCCTTCATCGGGGCCACCCAGAACAATGCCTGGCTGAGCTACGCCGGCTACTACGACGACGACCCCGACATCGCCCAGCGTGCGTTTGCCGAGCACCTCGCCCGGTGGATCGACAAGCGGGGCACCCTCCAGACCCTCCGCCAAGGGGTCAAGGCGCATGGCATCCACTTCGACCTCGCCTACTTCAAGCCGTCACAGACGATCGACCCCGGCGCCCTCACCTCGTACAGCAAGAACCGGCTCACCATCGTCCGTGATCTCGTCTACGCCGCCCGCCGTGCGCCGGACGGCGCGACCAGTAGCGACGCGGGCAACAAGCCCGACCTCACCCCCTTCGTAAACGGCATCCCCGTCGCCACCGCAGAGTTGAAGAACCCGTTCACCGGCACCGGTACCGCCGAGGCCATGCACCAGTACCGGAGCACCCGGGACTGCCGGGAGCCGCTCTTCGCC
>NZ_JTIY01000001.1:1128648-1152978 GCF_000818175.1 Streptomyces sp. AcH 505 | reverse complement strand
CGCCCTCACCTCGTACAGCAAGAACCGGCTCACCATCGTCCGTGATCTCGTCTACGCCGCCCGCCGTGCGCCGGACGGCGCGACCAGTAGCGACGCGGGCAACAAGCCCGACCTCACCCTCTTCGTAAACGGCATCCCCGTCGCCACCGCAGAGTTGAAGAACCCGTTCACCGGCACCGGTACCGCCGAGGCCATGCACCAGTACCGGAGCACCCGGGACCGCCGGGAGCCGCTCTTCGCCAAGCGCGCCCTCGCACACTTCGCGGTCGATCCGGACGCTGTGTTCCTCACCACCCAGTTGAAGGGCAGGGACACCGTCTTTCTGCCCTTCAACACCGGCTCCGACGGCCCCGGAAACAGCGGCGGTGCCGGAAACCCGGCGATCCCTGACGCGGCTCGCGCCGGCACGTATCGGACCTCGTACCTCTGGGAACAGATCTGGCACCCGGACACCTGGCTGGACCTGCTGGAGCGGTACGTTCACCAGAGCACGGAGAAGAAGGATGACGGCAGCACCGTCAAGAAGCTGATCTTTCCGCGCTTCCATCAGTGGCATGCCGTTAGGGAGTTGACCGCACACGCCGCGCGGCACGGGGCGGGGCACAACTACCTGGTTATGCACTCCGCGGGGTCCGGCAAGTCGAACACCATCGCCTGGCTCGCCCACCGGCTCTCCGACTTGCATGACGCAAGCCACGAGTCGGTCTTCGACAAGGTGCTGGTGATCACGGACCGCACGGTCCTGGACGATCAGCTGCAGGAAACCATAGGTGACTTCCAGCAGACCAATGGCCTGGTCCTCGGAATTGGAGGCAAGGGCGGCTCGAAGTCGTCGCAGCTGGCGGATGCGCTTGCCCAGGAGACGGCGAAGATCCTCATCGTCACCCTCCAGACCTTCCCCGCACTGCTCGCCTACCTTCGCAAGTCGCCGGTCGAGATACGAGGCAGTCGCTTCGCGATCATCGTCGACGAAGCGCACTCCTCCCAGTCGGGCGAAGCCGCCACCGACGTCAAGAAGGCGCTGCGCGATCTCGGCCTCGACGCCGACGACGAAGAGACCGGAGCCACGGAGGCCGAGGCGGAAGCGTTGGAGCCCACCACCGACGAACGTCTCGCCGCGTCCGCCCGCGCTCGCGGACAGAGTGCGAATCTCTCCTACTTCGCGTTCACCGCCACACCCAAGCACAAGACGCTGAAGCTCTTCGGCACCAAAAACCCGCTCACCGGCCTCTACGAGCCCTTCCACACCTATTCCATGCGGCAGGCGATCGAGGAGAAGTTCATCCTTGATCCGCTGTGCCAGTACGTGAGGTATGAGACGTACTGGCAGATGGTCAACGAGGACCCGCATGAGGCGGACCGCGAGGTCGACAAGAAGAAGGCCAACGCGCTGCTCGCCCTGACCGCACACAGCCACACCACGACCGCCGTGCAGAGGGCCAGGGTGATCGCGGAGCACTTCATGGCCCACACCCGCAGGCGGCTGGGAGGGCGGGCCAAGGCCATGGTGGTGTGCCGTTCGCGGTACGGCGCGCTCCAGCTGTACCGGCAGATCGTCAAGTACTTCGACGACAACGGCTATCCGGACCCCGGGGTACTTGTAGCCTTCTCCGGCTCTCTCAAGGAGGGAGAGGAGGAGGTCACCGAGGCGAAACTCAACGGCTTCTCGGAGGGCGAGCTGCGCAAGAGGTTCGCGTACACCGCGGCCGACGAGAAGAAGGGCACATCAGCCGGGCGGCAGCGCGAGTACCGGATCCTGGTGGTCGCGGACAAGTACCAGACGGGCTTCGACCAGCCGTTGCTGACCACGATGTACGTCGACAAGAAGCTGAAGGGCGTCGCCGCCGTACAGACGCTCTCCCGCCTCAACCGTACACACCCGCTCAAGGACCAGCAGGATCTGTGCGTCCTGGACTTCGCGAACGACCCGCACGTCATCCAGAGCGAGTTCCGGCCGTTCTTCGAAGAAGCCCAGACCATGCCCACCGACCCTAACCTGGTCTACGACGCGCAGCATCAAGTCATGGATCCGCCGATCCTGCTCGTTGGCGAGATGCAGGCGTTCGTGGCGGCGTACCTCAGGGCGCAGGACGCGGCGGCTGGGGACGATACCCGCTGGGAGAAGCTGCACGCGGAGCTCTACCGGCACACCGACCCCGCCCGCGACAGGTTCATCGCGCTCAGGGACAGCGAAGTGCGTGCTGAGCACGAAAGCGCCGAGCAGTTCCGGGCCGACCTCGCCGACTATGTGCGCAAGTACAGCTTCCTCGCGCAGATCGTGCCGTACATCGACATCGATCTGGAGCGCCTGCACCTCTTCGGGCAGCATCTGCTGCGCAGGCTGCCCCCGCGCGAGGGGGGAGGGGTGGACATCGGGGAAACCCGGCTCGAGGCCGTGCGTCTGGAGAGGGTCGGGGAGGTCAATGTGAGCCTGACTCCCGAGGGCGCGATCGAACTGAGGGGCTTCGGTAGTGGTGCCGGTGGTGCCGCGGAGCCCGAGAAGTCGCCGCTGGCCGAGGTGATCGACCGGTTCAACGAGCGGTTCGGTACCGACTTCACCGAGGAGGACTTCATCGTGCCGCTGCGGGCGGTGATGGCCGACGAAAAGGTCCGGCGATCTGCCTCGCAGGACGACGAGGACGGATTCAAGCACGTCATCGACCCGGTGCTGGACGCCGAGATGATGAAGCACATCGACTCCGTTCGCGAGTTGGGGGACCACTACTTCCACGACGACCGCGATCACCGGGAGTCGATCAAGCGTGACCTGCGGCGGCACGCCTTCCGCATGCTGCGCCGCGAGCTGGGCATGGACGATGCGGCCTGAACCCGCCGCGGGCAGCGCGGACCGTCCACGGCAACTCCCCGTAACCGTGGACGGTTCACGGCGACACGCGCCACACTGGGCACACATGATCACGGGGCACGGGGAGGACAGCGCAGGTGGCGCCAGAAGTACGAGTCATCGCCGAACGCTATGAACTGCGGACCAGGATCAGTACCGGGGGGATGGGACAGGTCTGGCTCGGCTACGACCCGATCCTGAACCGGGACGTGGCGGTCAAACTCATCCGCCGGGACCTGACCACGCCGGGCCCGGACGCGGAAGAGCTGGCCGAGCGCTTCAAGCGGGAAGCCCGGGTCACAGCCAAGTTCGACCACCCAGGGGTGCCCGCGGTCCATGACGCGGTGCTCGACCGGGCGGCGGATGGCGTCTACATGGTGATGCAGTTGGTGCGTGGCGCGCTGCTCACCGACATCCTCGCCAGGCCCGGTGTGCTGCCGGTCACCTGGGCGGTCTCCGTCGCCGCGCAGGTCTGCTCGGTGCTCTCGTACGCGCACGCCGTGCCCGTCGTCCACCGCGACCTGAAGCCGGACAACATCATGGTCGCCGGGGACGGCACCGTGAAGGTTCTCGACTTCGGGGTCGCCGCGGTGCTCGGAACCGATGTCACCAAGCTGACGTCCACCGGGCACATCATCGGCACCCGCCGCTACATGTCGCCCGAGCAGATCCAAGCGGCCGCGGTCAGCCCGCGCAGCGATCTCTATGCGCTGGGCTGCATCCTTCATGAACTGCTCGCCGGGAAACCGCCGTTCACGGCCGAGGCAGAGTTCCAGCTGATGGAGGACCACATGTACCGGGCGCCGGCGCCGCTATGCGGGCTGCGCGCTGAGGTGGACCCGGCACTGGAGCGGCTGGTCCTGGATCTGCTGGCCAAGGTGCCCCATCAGCGGCCTGACTCAGCCCAGGATGTCTACGACCGTCTGGTGCCTTTTCTCCCCGCACCCGACCCTGAGCGGACCACCGAGCAGCGGGGGCAGGGAGTCACTGACCCCACGGGTCCTTACCGTCGTCCGCTCGCGCCCCGTCCCCGCCCGGCCGAGAAGGCCGTGTACACGCCGACCGCTGTGGACTCGCCACTGCGGCCGGCCGCCCCTGCCGTACCGGATGAGGAACTGCAGCAGGCCCGCGGTCACGCAGCGGCGCTCGTCGAGGAGGAGCGGTTCTCCCAGGCATCCGGAATGCTGGAGGACGTCCTGGCCCGCGCTGCTGCGGTGCGTAGCGCTTCCGAACCGCTGATGGTCGGCCTCCGTCTTGTCCACGCGCTCGCGCTCTTCTGTGACGATGACTACGGACGAGCACTGCCGGAGTACGAGGCACTCGTTGAAGTATTGGAGGCCGCAGGTCCTGCCCGTGGCGAGGATGCCCTTTACTGCCGCAGGCAGGCCGCCTTCTGCCGGATGGAGCTCGGCGACAGCGAAGGTGCGCTGGCCGAGTTCGAGGCCGTACTGGGACAGATGAGGCAGGGGCTGCCGGACAGCGACATGGATGTCCTTGAGGTACGCAGGCATGTCGGCCTGCTGCTTCAGGCGGTCGACCGGCTGCGCGAGGCGGTCGAGGTGCTGATGCCGCTGTACCGGGACCTGATGGCCGAGTACGGGCCGGACGCACCGGAGACCGCCCAGGTACGGGATGCGCTTGTACGCATCCGGCTTCGCACCTCGCGTACCACCGGCTCCGGCCGGGCCGGCACACGCAGAAACTGACCGAAGGAGCTTCCCCCATGGCACAGCTGGCTCTGTCGGTGCGTTTCCTCGACGAGTTCGGGAAGCTCGACTCCAAGGCGCGGTCTGGGGCTGTGAAGACGGCTCTCAAGTTCCAGCAGCTCACGCTCAAACAGCTCTGGTCGGACGCCGGACTGGATTTCAAGCAGCCCAAGGGGGCCAGGGACAAGCATATCTATACCTGCCGTATTGACAGGTTCTATCGGGGAGTCGTGCTGGCTCCGGGCGCTGGAGAGGACTTTCTGTTGCTGCGTGTAATGGCGCACGACGACGCCTACACGTGGGCGGCCAAGCAGGTACCGAGCGTTAACGCGGTCACCCATGGGCTAGAGATCCGTGACGTCGTCACCGTGGAGCAGCTGGTGCCGGAATGGGAGGCGGAGGCGGCCGCCGCGGTGGTGGAACCTCTCTTCGTCCGTCACACGGACGGGGATCTTCGTGGGCTGGGTATTGAGGATGACGTGCTGCGCGCGGCTCGTTCCCTGACCTCCAAGGAGCAGCTCGATGCATTCGCTCCGTTGATGCCGGAGGACCAGTGGCAGGTGCTGCAGTTCCTCGCAGAGGGACTGAGCGTGCAGACGGTATGGGGTGAGTTGGTCGCCTTCCGCGCCCGAAACGGCGCGCTTACGGTGGACCGTACAGACCTGGCCGGTGCGATGCGTAATACTCCGTCGCGCATTGCCCTGGTGACTGGCCCGGGAGAACTGTCCGACATCCTCGACAAGCCGTTCGCCGCGTGGAGGATCTTCCTGCACCCGTCTCAGCGGTATATGGCGTACCGGCCCAGCTACTCGGGACCTGCCCAAGTGACTGGCGGACCGGGCACGGGAAAGACTGTGGTGGCGCTCCATCGAGTCAAGCACCTCTTGGGGCATCTACGGGCCGGCGAGCGCATCCTGCTCACCACGTACACCGGGACGCTCACGTCGGCTCTTCGCGAGGGGCTGGCCCTGCTGATCGAGGACGAGGAGCTGCGCGGCCGGGTGGACGTGTCGACAGTCAACGCCCTGGCACGAGAAATCGTTGAACCACATGACACCGTCCGGCGTGCTTACCTCGACGGGGTGCAGGAGGCGGCTCTCTGGGAAGAGATCGGCGAGCAGCTGGGTCTGCCCTGGAACGGCCAGTTCCTGGCCCAGGAGTACAAGCACGTCATCTTGGCGCAGGGCCTGCGCTCGCTCGACGCCTACCGTGAGGCGTCCAGAAGCGGTCGGGGCTCCCGGCTCGCCTCCGCTCGACGGCACGAGGTCTGGCAGGCGGTGGAGGCGTTCCAGGCTGCGCTCGACAAGCGCTCCGTGCGTACGCATCTTGGTGTGTGCGATGAAGCGGCGTTGCGGGTCACCGCATCCGGCGTAGCGCTCTACCGGCATGTTGTCGTTGACGAGGCACAGGACCTCCACCCCGCCCAGTGGAGGCTGCTGCGGGCGGTGGTACCCCCTCGCCCTGACGACTTGTTCATTGCCGGCGACCCGCATCAGCGCATCTACGACACGAAGGTGTCTCTGAGATCGCTGGGGATCGCTGTGACCGGCCGTTCCACCCGGCTGCACAGGAATTACCGCAGCACGCAGGAAATTCTCGTTTGGGCGGTGGCGTTGCTGGACGGTCGGCCTGTGGAGCAGCTGGAGAACGGGGGTGCGGACACACTGGCAGGATTCCGGTCCTCGCTCCGCGGCGCCCGGCCGACCGTGTGTGCCACGGATGACCCGGATGCGGAACTGGCCGAGCTGGTGGTGCGCATCCGAGAGTGGGCTGGCAGTGGGGTCGAGCTCTCTGATATTGCGGTGGCTGCCCGGTTCAACAAGATCGTGTATCGCGTGGCGCAGCGGTTGCGGGACGAGGGAATCCCCGCGGTCCGGCTACGGCAAGACGGAAGCGCCGACGCTGAGGGCGTCAGGGTCGCAACCATGCACTCCCTCAAAGGGCTGGAGTTCAGGTGCGTGGCGGTCGTTGGGGTGCGTGAAGGGACGGTTCCGTACCCAGGAGCCATCACGCCAATGGAACTCGACCCCATTCAGCACCACACGGATCTGACAGCGGAGCGTTGTCTGCTCTTCGTCGCCTGTACGCGCGCACGCGACCGACTGCACGTGTCGTGGAGCGGTCCGGCGAGTCGCTTTCTCGCTGAAGTGGGAGCGGCATAGGAGCCTCGTGCGCGTCGCACTGGCAATCCGGGTCGAGTCTAGAGCCTGCGCCTAGCCGCAGGGGAAGTCCCGGACGAGGCGGGAGTCGCGTCGAGCATGCTTCGTGAGAAGAAGAGGACCTGCGTAGGTGAGGCGGAGGGACTCGTGATCGCGGCCGTGAGAGCCTTCGTGATCGTGACGATGGGCGTTACCGATCCGGTGGCGACATTCTGTGTCTCGTTGATGCATTGTCGGCCGGGTATGGGGCAGCGCAGCTCCTCGTAGCCTCGGTGGCTGTGTGGCGGGCAGCGTTATCTGTATCCGGGTGCACAGAAAGCCGCGCCCATCGGCGTGGAAACACGACCCCGAGAGCGCGGTGGTTGCTTCGTCTGCGTTTGAAGCGTCCCGTTCGCTGAAAGGGGCGGTTTAGTGTCATACATCTTGTCTACTTACGAAGTGATGGCAACGCTTCAGGTCGGAGAGTCAGACTGATCGGGGTGCTGGGTGGCGATCGTCTTTCAGAGATGCAAGCGGGATGTCCGAGATCGAAATCATCCCTGCAATCGTCCCAAATGTGGCCACGGGTGGACGGTTCGGTACCGGGAGCCGGGCGGTAGACGTGGGAGACAGCGGGAGAAGTCGTTTCCGCGGAGGGTCGGCCTGGACGGTGCGGACGCCTTTGCCGCTGGCGTTGAGGACGCCAATAAGGCGCGTGCCTCCGTAGACCCGGCGCGCGGTGCCCTGCCTTTGCAGTTTTGGGCTCAGGATTGGCTCGAGCGACGGGTCGTCGGTGAGTCGACCCGTCGCAACTATGAAGGATTTGTCCACAACTATCTCGTGCCGCGCTTGGGGAGCAAGCCCCTTACCGGACTTGCGCGGCGGGACTTTGAGAAGTTCGCCAAGGACATTCACGGAGGCGGGGCGAGGCTGGCGGCCTCTACGGTTAATGACCGCATGGTGATGGTGGCTGCCGTGTTGGAGGCGGCCGTCGTCGACAAGCGCATCCCGGAAAACCCTGCACGGGGCATCCGGGTATCCCGGAGAGATGCGCTGGCGGTGGACGAGGATGAGATCCCGACGCCGGCCGAGGTCGACCTCATTGCGGAGCACATCGCGCCGCAGTACCGGCTTGCCGTCTACCTGCAGGCTGGCACCGGCCAGCGTCCGAGCGAGGCCCTGGCCTTTTCCGTCGAGTGTCGGCGGCCCGGCTTCCTCAGAATCCGTTGGCAGGTCAGCGCCAAGGCCCACCGGGCAGACTGCCGCACGGCCTTCGCGCCCCTCAAGAACCGGATGGAGGGCGAGTACCGCGACGTTCCGGCTGCCCCCTTCGTCGAGCAGGAGATCGACACTCACCTCGCGAGGTGGAAGCCGGTGCCCGTGGATTTCATCGGACGGAAGGGTAAGCGGCGGCGCCTTGAGGTCTTCTTCGCGCCGCGTCAGCGTGGCAAGGGCGTGATGCCGACCGCCTCCACCTACGGCTACCACTTCAAGAAGGCGTGCGCGTCGGCCGACCTGGTCGAAGTGGACGGCGCGGCGAAATACACGCCGCATAGCCTGCGACACTTCTTCGCCTCGACTGCCTTGGTCAACGGTGTTCCGATCCACGAGGTCTCGCGCTGGTTGGGCCACCGGTCGGTCAAGACCACGATCGACATCTACGGGCACCTCGTACCCCGCGCCTGGCATCGCTGCCGGGAGGTCCTGCAGGACGCCATGCGCCCGGCATCTCGCGGCTCTTCGGAGTGCGACTCCACCGCCTGATGTGCTGGATGAACTCCGACGGTGCTGGATCGGTGCTGGATATGATCACTCGTAGGAACGTTTCTGCAGGTGGGAGCTCTGTACTACGGATTCCGCTTCAACGTGTAGGCGCGGTAGGTCACGGCGGACAGGGCACGTCGGGCGGGGTCAGCTGGCGGTGGTCAGGGCGCTTTCGGCGGCTGCCGTTATCGTGCGGGTCTGGTGTTCCACCTGTTTGGCTATCGGGACGCGGCGCAGCCGTAGGTCTCTTTCGAAGTCCGTGCACCACGTGGTGAAGAGTGCGTTCAGTTCGCGGTGCAGTCGCGGGGCGGCTGGGTCGTCCGCCGTTTTCAGTAGCCGTAGCAGGAGGCCTGCCGCGCGCAGGGGTTGGCGGCGGGCGACGACGTCCAGGGCCGTTACCTGGGCCGTTGTCAGGCGGTTCGGGTCGTCGGGGTGCGTGGCGGCGGCTGCCTGGTGGGTCAGGGGGGTCCAGGAGGCGGCGACCACGTCGTACAGGTCGGCGGTCATCCACTCCAGCACCCGCCTGAGCGGGCTGGTCCGGGCCGGGGGCAGGAAGTCGCGTGCCTTGTCGAGGACGGCGGTCACCTGCCGGCCGCCGTCCAGTACGAGCGCGGTCAGGTCGTGGAGTGCGGCGAGGGCGCTCGGGTGGGGGGACGAGTTCTCGGCCAGGTCCGTTGCCCACAGGGGCACTTCGATGATCGCCGTCACGCCGCCGTACCCGGCGGGGGCGCACCAGGTGGACCGGCCGATGTTCTCCGACCCGGCCGCCAGCCGGTCGGTGCTGTCCTCCGGCGGCAGGACGTAGATGCCGGCGGCCGGGTTCTCCCAGTACAGGGCGTCGTAGCTGCCGTGTTGCAGCGGAATGGCGTGCTCTTTGGCCGACGCGTGGAAGGGGACGGTCAGTTCGGGCAGGTCGCGGGTCAACTGGACCCAGCTGCCGCCCGCGTCCACGCTGTGCAGGGAGCACTGCAGGATCGGCCGCAGTTCGTCGATCACGCCGAAGAGCGCGCGGCTCTCCGGGAGCGACTGCCCGATGATCGGTGCCCACTCGGGCTGTTCGGCCGCCATCGGGCGGAAGGCGGAGCCGAAGTAGTCCTTCAGGGTGTGGGGCGCCGTCGCGTCGTTCGTTCCGTACGCGCTCACTCCGTACGTGCTCAGTGTGGCGCCGTCCGGGTCGATGCACAGAATGATGTCCCAGGTGACGGCCGAGAGGTCGGTCACCGTCGACGGGGCGTCGCCGAGCGCCACGCGCTCCGCGAGTGCGAGCGCGCTCACGCCGCTGACCGGTTCGTCGGGGTGGGCTCCCGCGACCACCAGGATGTGGTGCGGCCCGTGGCCCAGGGACAGCATCAGGATCGGTCGGCCCGCGCGTGATGTCCCGATCCGGCGCAGCCGGCTCGCCCCCGGGAACCGGGAGACCAACCGCCGCGCCGAATCGGTGACTTCAGCGACCGTGAGGTAACGGTCCATCATTCGCGTCCGGTCAGGACCCGCCGTTGCCGCCGCTGTCGCCGGTGGTTTCCTTCTTGTCCAGCGGACGGATCTCGATCTTGTTCGCCATGCCGTCTCCCTTCCGGTGACTGCGCGGTGCAGCCGTTTGATGCCCTTGCAAGACTTCGCGTGTCCGGTCAGTGTTGTCAATGACTGCTGTCACAGGGGGAGTTGGGGCTGACGAGATTGGCGCAAAGATGACGGCGGGCATGATGCGACTGCCCAGGGTCAAGCCGGAGCACCGGGCCTATCGGACGGTGGACGGTCACGTACGGATCGGCAGTGTCGTCCACGGCATCGGGTCCGAGGTCAAGGATCCCGACGGCTGGGTGTGGACGCTGGTCGAGGCCATGGACGGCACACGGGACGGCGGGGAGATCGTCGCCGAGGTGCACAAGCACCACCCCCAACTGCGGCTGCCGGAAGCGGACATCGTCCAGGCGCTGACCGATCTGACCACGGCGGGATTCGTGGAGGACGCCGGTGCCGCGCCGCCGGCCGAGCTCTCCGAACGGGAACGGGAGCGCTACGGGCGGGGGATGACCCTGCTGCGCTGGATGGACCTGGCGCCGCGGGAGAGCGTCTGGGAGCCGCAGGTACGGCTGAGCCGCGCCCGGGTGCTGCTGGTCGGCGTCGGCGGTACGGGCGGCGCCGCCGCACGGGACCTGGTGGCCTCCGGGGTGGGGCGGCTGCACTGCGTCGAGCCGGATCTCGTCGAACTGTCCAACCTCAACCGGCAGACGCTCTTCCGTGAGCAGGACATCGGTACGCCCAAGATCGACGCGGCGCTGGCGGCGTTGCGCGCCCTGAACTCGCATGCGACGGTCACCGGCGAGGGGCGGGAGATACGCGGGCCCGCCGATCTGGAAGCTCTGTTGGCGGGCGGCCCCAGCGGGCTCGATGGCCCCAGCGGGCCCGGTGGCCTCGGTGACGGCGCGGGGTACGACGTGCTGCTGCTGGCCGCCGACAGCCCCGCCGTCATCCGCAGATGGGCCAACACGGCCTGTCTGGCGAGCGGTACGCCGTGGGCTGAAGCCGGTTACCGGGGCCCGCTGGTGAGCGTCGGGGTCTTCGCGCCGGGTCGTGGCGCGTGCTGGGAATGCCTGCGCCTCGCCGAGGCCGAGCGGCGCGATCTGCGCCTCGCGCCCGGCCAGGACGAGGACGCCGCATCGCCCCGTATGCCCTGGCAGCCGGCCAACGCGGTGACCGCGGGACTGTCCGGGAGCCTGCTGGCCCATGCCGCCATCGCGCTGCTGTGCGGCGTCCCGCCGATCGAACCCGGCTACCGGTTCGGGCTGAACCTCATGCTGCCCGGCGACCCGGTCATGCAGCGCTCGGAGCGACGGCCCGACTGCCCGGCCTGCGGGGCGGAATCGGTCAACGGTCCGCGTCCGGCCGCTCCCTTGGCCCCCGCATGACGGACACCGCCGCCGAGGACCGTCGCCGGATCAGGCCGTCCACCCGGGTCCTGCTGCACGACCTGGCGGTGCGCCGCGACCGGGACGAGTGGATCGTCGGCCGCATGACCACCCGAACCTTCGTCGCACTGCCCGCCGTTGGGGCGCGGGCCGTGGAACTCCTGGGCGAGGGAATGAGCGTCGGGCGTACGGCGGAGACGCTGCGCGCCGAGACCGGCGAGGAGTTCGAGGTCAGCGACTTCGTCGACGACCTCGCCGCTCTGGGGTTCGTCGCCCGGATCGGGGACTGTCCGGTCCCGGACGTGGAGCCGCCGCGCGCGTCCCTGCCGCGACTGCGCCCCCACCACGTCCGGTTCGCCTTGCGTCCCGCGCTGCCGGTACTGGTCGGACTGGTGCTGGCGGCCGCCGTGGCCGTCCTCGTCCGCCGCCCGGATCTCCTCCCCACCTATCGCGACCTGCTGTGGAGCCCGCACGGCAGCCTGGTCCTGCTCTCCGGGACGGCGGCCGGATGGACGCTGCTGCTGGCCCACGAGCTGGCGCATCTGGTGACCGCGCGCGCCGCGGGCGTACCGGGCCGGATGCGGCTGGGCACGCGGCTGCAGTTCCTCGTCATGCAGACGGACATCAGCGGCATCGAACTGGCCCCCCGCCGGCATCGGTTGACCGCCTATCTGGCCGGGATCGCGCTCAACCTGTCCGTCGCTTCGTCCCTCGTCCTGGTGCTCGCCCTGACCGACACCGGGACGACGGCCCACCGGCTGCTGGGCGCCGCCCTGTTGCTGGCCCTGCTGCCGCTGCCCTTCCAACTCATGGTGTTCACCCGCACCGACCTGTACTTCGTCCTCCAAGACCTGACCGGCTGCCGGGACTTGTACGGGGACGGGCTCGCCTACGCGCGCTTCGCGTTCCGGCGGGCGGTGCGCTTCGGCCGTACCGGCGGCGCGGGAACGGCAGCCGACCCGAGCAGCAGGCTGCCGGCCCACGAGCGCCGGGCCGTCCGTGTCTACAGCGTCGTCCTGGTGGTGGGTACGGCGGCGTGTCTGACGTTCCTGGCCGCCGTCACCCTCCCCGTCGACATCACCCTGCTGGTCCGCGCTGCGCGCGGACTCGGCCCTGACCACGGCGTCGCGGGCAACGCCGACTCCGCGGTGGTGCTGATCATCCTGGGCGGCGTCAACGTCCTGTGGCTGGTGACCCGTTGGCGCAACCGCCGCGCGAAGCGCACCAAACCCTGACCGCCGGCGACCGCGACTCAGTACGCGAAGCGCCGCACCGTCTCCGGGTGGATGACGATACGGAACTGGTCGCCGGCCAGCATCCCGGCGAGGTCGGCGGCCCGGGTCGGGTCGTCGAGGTCCCAGTAGCGGGCGGCGAGGCGCGAGCACAGCTCGTGCGCCCCTTCGGACTCCAGGGTCACGCGGCCGACGACGGAGATCCAGCGCTCCCGCTCACCCACCGGGGCGGCGACGACGATCGACGCGCGCGGGTCGCTGCGCAGGCGCCGTACCTTCAGCGCGTCCGGCTCCGTGATGAGCTGGATCGTGCCCTCGGCCGTCGCCTCGAACCAGACGGGCCGGGGCTGTGACGGCGGCGGGGAGCCGGCCACGGTCAGGAATCCGTGCAGCGGGCGGGCGAGGAACTCGCGGTCCTCGGCGGTCAGGTGGTTGACGGTGTCACTCATCGTGCCCCTTTCGAAAGATGGTGCCGGGGGAGCGGGAACGGCGCTTCCCGTACAACCTACTGACCCGCCGGTGTGTCTTTCTGGTGTGGCACTGCCTGTCGTGGGCGCCTGATTCGGCACCGCCGGTGCCTCGTCCCTGACCGTTTCCGACGCGTCAGAGGGGTGGTCGGTGCCGCTGCGAGCTGCCGTTTTGCGGGTCTGCTCGAATTAAACGTCGCGTCGATATCTCCGCTCCCGCAGTTTGTTGCAGTCGCGCCTGCATGAAGCTGCGACTGAGGGCCTTGCGCCGTCCGGTGGTCTCCTGCAAATATTCACGCCGTCACACGAAGTTGTGAACGGGGAGAATGTTGAACTACTCGATATTGATGCCTTTCCTGCCGCGCCGTCCTGAGCAGGTTCTGCCTTATGCGGCGTTGGTGCAATGGACAGGCGCTTCGCGGTTGTGGCAAGGGCAGAGTCTTTTGATGGAGCCCTTCCAGGCTTTTTCGACGGCTGCCGGTGCCGGATTCCGGGTGCCGACCGGGCTCGGTGTGGCCCTGATGCCGCTGCGGCATCCCTTCGAAGCCGCCCACCAGGTGAAGTCCCTGGCGATGGCGACCGGCGAGAGCGTGGTCGCCGGGTTCGGGCCCGGGGCCAAGGTGTTCCAGCAGAGTCTGCTCGGCGCTCCGTACAAGAGCCAGCTCACCGCCGTCCGCGAATACCTGACGGTCGTACGCGGGCTGCTCAGCGGCGAAGTGGTCGATGTCGACGGGGAGTACTTCTCCTGTCATGCGCAGATGGGACCGGCCATGGCGCCCCCCGTTCACCTGGGGCTCGGTGTGCTGCGGCCCGGTATGGCGCGGCTCGCCGGTGAGGTGGCCGACGTGGCCGTCACCTGGCTGACGCCCGCCGCCTATCTCGACGGGACCGTGCGGCCCGCGCTGCGGGAGGGTGCGCAGGCCGCGGGGCGGCCCGTGCCCCGCATCTCGGCGATGGTGCCCGTGGCGATCGAGCGGCCTGGGCGCGATGTCTCCGAGTTCGTCATGGCGAGTAATGCGGCCCATATGCAGGCCCCGCACTATATTGACATGCTGGGAAAAGCGGGCGTTGATATAGCTGGTCTCGACCCGCGGTCCGCAGGGCGGCTGATGGCGGAATCCGGCTCCTTTGTTTTCGGCAGTCTTGACGAGATAGTCAAGCGCTTCGACGAATACCGAGACGCCGGCGTCGACGAGATCGTGCTCAATCTCACGGGCGTGTGCAATCTGTACGGCCCCAAAGCCGCAATGGACGACTTGAAAAAGATTCTCGCTGCGGTAGGCGCGGATCGGAGGGAATCCGGTGAATGAGGAACTGATCGGCCGGGTAGGCCGGCACCTGCGTTCCTGGGTCACGGGACGTCCGCCGCTCGGCGACACGGCGGGCCCCGGCGTGGCCACCGTCGTACTGGAGGACCCCGGGCATCTCACCGCCGTACTCGGCTCGGACGTCGTGGGGCCGCGCACGCTCGTCCTGGTCCCCGGGGAGCAGGACGGCGAGGAGCACGCGTCCGGTGCCACCGTCATCGGGTACGAGGGTTCGCTGAGCGAGCCGGGCGACGACGCCTCGGTCGGTGACGTCCTCTTCCTCCAGGTGCAGGACTACAGCACGAGCCCCTACATGTCGCTGCTCGGCACGACGCTCGTACGGGTCGCGGGGGAGACGGACTTCGAGACGTTCCTCGCCGACGCCGACACAGCGAAGACGGAAGGGACGTTCGCCGCGTTCGCGGTCAGCCCCGCCGTGCAGCTCGCCGATCTGCCCGCGCTCGGCGGCCGTGAGCCCGGCGATGGGCCCGGCACCCGGCTCTACGTCAACCGCGAGGGCGACGTCTCCATCTCGCCGCAGGGCGTGCGCCTCGGGACCGTCGGCGACTCGGCCGCCTCCCTGGGCGCCGAGTGGGACCGGTTGAACTCCGAGTCCCCGGCGGACGGTTCGGTGGCGCTGGGCGCCGCACTGCCGGAAGAGGTACGCGGCCCCGCCGTGCGCCAACGGCCCTGGCTCGCCCGCTACCTGGCCGCCCTGGACGTGCAGCGCGACCTGCAGGGGCACGGGGTCACCGACGCCCGGGTCTCCGGTTTCGGCCGGCGGCTGGTGCCCGCGCTCGACGCGGTCACCGACGCGCACGACGCCGTGGACCCCGGAGCGCCGTTCCTCTCCTGGACCCCGGAGAAGGCGTACGTACGGGTGCCGGGCCTCGACCGGACCTTCCAACTCGGCAGGCGCGCAGCGCAGATCACCGAGATGCTGCTGGTCCACGGCAGTGTCGAGGGCGTACTCGACCAGCCGGCGCAGCCGGACACCCCGCCCGTCGACCGCGCCGCCGTCGACCAGGTGCTGGCCTTCTTCGCCGCCAAGGGCGTGCCGCTCGTGCCCGACACCTCAGCGGTGGCGGTGACGGCATGACCACAACTGCGGCAGCCGTCCCGGGACTTGCCGGGCAGGTCCTGGCGGACTACGGGGACCGGGTCTCTCTGCACGACCTGTACGACGAGGAAGGCGCGCCGGTCTATCACGACCTGGCGGCCGGCGACACCAGCGAGATCAGGGAACTGCTTCGTGTGGTGCGCGCGTTCCCCGGCCCGGTGCTGGAACTCGCCTCGGGGTCCGGCCGGTTGACGCTGCCGCTGCTCGCCCTCGGCCGTGAGGTCACGGCGCTGGAGCTCAAGGAGAGCATGCTGGAGCTGCTGCGGACCAGGCTCGCCGCCGCTCCCGCAGGGGCCGGACGCCGCTGCGTACCCGTACTGGGCGACATGTCCGCGTTCAGCCTCGGCCGGACGTTCGCCGTCGTGGTCCTCGGCACCACATCGGTGTCGCTGCTCGACGAAGCGGGCCGGGCAGGCCTCTACGCAGCCGTGCGGTCCCATCTGGCCCCCGGCGGGCGGTTCGTGCTCTCCACCGTCGATGTCACGCCCGTCACGGCTGTCACGGCGAGCGGCGAGTCGACCGACGAAGCCGACCTCGACTTCGAGGCGGCGGGTGCCAGCGGCCGGCGGTACCGCATGATCGAACACTGGCCGGCCGGCGATCCGGTGCGCCGCGTCACCATCCTGCCGCCCGCGCGGGAGGCGGCGACGGCCGAGCGCGTCGACGTGCTCACCACGTCGATCCGGGTCCTGCCCGCCGACGCCCTGACGCGGGAGCTGGCCGACGCGGGACTGCGCGTCGTCGCCCGTCACCAACTGCCCCACGGCGGGCCCCGGCACACCGACGTGCTGCTCGAAGTGGAGGCCGTCTGATGGCGAACGAACTGTGGCCCTCCCTGCTGGAGCCCGGTCTGCACGGCGCCGACGAACTGTGCGCGGTGTCGGCGGAAGGCGTCCGGATCCGCTTTCTCGACGGCCGTGAACTGCTCTGCGGGGCAAGCGGGTTGTGGAACGCGAACCTCGGATACGGCAACGAGGCCATCGCCGGCGCCTGCGCCGACGCCCTGCGCGAGGCCTCCTACCTGTCGGTGTTCCGCTACGAGAACGTCTACGCCCGGCGCGCCGCGCAGGCACTCGTCCAGGTGGCGGGCGCCGGACACTACGGCCGGGTGCTGTTCTCCACATCCGGCGGCGCGGCCAACGACCTGGTGATGAAGCTGGCCCGGCACCACCACGCACTGCGCGGCGACGGCGCGCGCAAGCTCGTCGTGGGACTGCGGGACAGCTATCACGGCCTGACCTTCGGCGGGTTCGCGCTCACCGGCGAGAATCTGGGCCAGGCCGTCTACGGGGTCGACCAGCGTCTGGTGCGGCATGTGACACCGAACGCGGTCGACGAGATCGTCGCCCTCGCCGAGCGCCAGGGCAGCAGGATCGCCGCCGTGGTCGTGGAGCCCGTACTCGGCAGCGGCGCGGTGCCGCTCGTACCCGCATACATCGAGACGCTGCTCGAACTGCGCGACCGGCACGGCTTCCTGCTCGTCGCCGACGAGGTGGCCACCGGCTTCGGCCGCACCGGCGACTTCTTCGCCTCGCAGCGCTGGCCGGCGCCCCCGGACCTGCTGATCACGTCGAAGGGCCTGACCAACGGTACGAGCGCGGCGGCGGCCGTGCTGGTGTCGCAGCCGATCGCCGCGCAGTTCGACACGGCGGGGGACGTGTTCGTGCACGGCGAGACCCAGGCCGGAACTCCCGTCACCTGCGCGGCGATCCTCGCCACCATCGACGAGATGCGGCGGCTCGGCGCTGTCGCTTCGGCGCGACGGCTCTCCGCGCTCCTCGACACGGCGCTCGCCGAGCTGGTCGAGACCGAACCGTCCGTCGCCGGCACCACCGGCATCGGCTGCTTCCGCTCCGTGCGGCTGTGCACGGACCAGGGAGAGCCGCTGCCGCAGGACGAGGTCCCGGCGGTCGTGGCCGCGATCCGGCAGGCCGGCGCCGTCGTCCACCCCAGCGTCAACGGCGTACAGCTGCTTCCCGCGCTCACCTACACGGACGCCGAACTCGCCGAGCTGATCGGCTGTGTACGGGCCGGGGTCGCCGCGCACGCCGAGGCCCGTGGCCGCTCCTTCGGCGCCACAGGGACGAGGGCGGTCTGATGGACGCGGTGTGGAACCTCAGCAGGCGTCCGCTCACCCAAGTCGCCTACGGCATCGGCGGGCTGGCCAAATGGCTGCCGCTGCGAGGCGGCCGGAGCCTGACGATCCTGGCGGACCCGGCGGTCGCCGAGTCGCAGGCCGTGGCCCGGGTGCGGGAGTGCGCGGCGTGGGCCGGCCGTACGGTCGAGTGTCTGGTGCCCTCCGGCCCCGGGACGCTGGAGAGCGTCACGGCCCTGGCCGAACGGCTGCGCGCGAGCGAACTCGTCGTGGCCGTCGGCGGCGGCACCATCCTCGACCAGGCCAAGCTCGCGGTGCTGCTCGGTTCCCACCCCGCCGTACGGGACCGGCTCGCGGTACGGCACCGCAGCGGCCTGGTGCTCCTGCCGGCCGAGGCGGAGCCGCGGATACCCGTGGTGACCGTACCGACGACGGTGGGCACCGGCAGCGAGCTGAGCGGCGGCGCCTGTCTGAGTACCGCGCAGGGCAAGCGACTTGTGCTCGGCAGCGGACTCCAGCCCGACGTGGCCGTACTCGATCCGGTCGCCACCAGCACCCTGCCGGTGGAACTCCTCGCCGAGGGCGTACTCGAAGTCCTGTTCCGGGTCGCCGGGATGTACACCGGAGACCCGCAGGAGCTGCCGACGGAGGACGCCTTCGTGCTGACCCTCGTCGACCGGATGGTGCGGCTCGGCACCGAGTTGGCGCGGACCCGGCGGGCCGGCCTGGCGCCGGGCGACCAGCTTCGCCTGGAGATAGCCAAGTTGAGCGGAGTGAGCCACAGCCAGTGGTTCAACCTCGGCCGCGACCCCTGCGCCTGCAAGGGCTGGTACCTGGGCAACGAGCTCTCGTCCGGTCTCGGGCGCCGCAAGATGACGGCCGCAGCCGCGGTCCTGGGACCGCTCTGGCAGCGCGTCGTCGAGGGCGACGCGCGCTGGGGCTCGGCCCCCCGGCTGCACCGGCTGTGGCGGACGGTCACCGAGGCCCACCAGGCGCAGAGCGGCGGGGCTCCGCTGCCCGCCGACCCCGTCGAGGGCGTCGCGGCCCTGCTGGACGACTGGCTGATCGAGCACCGCGTCGAGGCGACAGCGGAGCAGATCGACCGGATCGCCCGGGCCACCACGCGGGCCTGGGGGGACGGACTGCCGACCCTCGGCGCGCTCACCCTCGCCGATGTGCGCCACGTGATGGCCCAGGCCGTCCGGGTGCCGCAGCCGGCGGCCGCGCTGTGACACACCGCTGACGGGCGGCGTCACCGCGCACCACAGATTTCCGTCGGTGTCCGCCGACGGATACACCAACAGAACACTCAACGGGGAGGGGGAAAGAAAAATGCAGACTGCGAACAAGAACACCGTCGCGCCTCTCGAGCTGGCTCTTCAGGAGCTGGAGGCTCAGGAGCTGGACATGCAGGAGCTGGAGGCGCTCGACGCGCCGTTCGGCTGGAGCGACGCGCTGAGCTTCATCGGCGGCCTGAGCGCCGGAGGAGTTGTCTCGTACATCTCCATCGTCACGCTGGCGACCTGAGACCTCCCGGAGCCGGCGCTTCTCGGAGCGCCGCATTCGTGGAGCCCACACCGACACGTTCTGGAAGGAGGTGAAAACAATGGAGAACAACAGCCTCGAACTGGCCATGCAGGAGCTGGACATGGAGGAGCTGGAAGGCATGGAGGCCCCCGACTGGTGGAGCAGCTTCCTCGCGAGCTTCGCCGTCTCGGCGGGCGTGAGCGCCGCCTACAGCACCATCGCCGTCACCTCGGTTATCGCGACCTGATCGGGTCCCGAAACTGATGACGAAGCCCTGTTCCGGATGCTGGCCAAGAGCATCCGGGACAGGGCCGCACCAGTGAATATACGCGCGGCTCCACGCCGCAGAGGAGAGATACGCGATGCCTCAATCAGCATCCCGCGGTGTCATCTGGGCCCTTGCGACCTTCGCTTTGGTCGTCGTCATCGCGGCTCCCGGCACTGTCTACGCTCTCACCCAAGGCCAGGAACGCACGAGAGGTCTTCTCATCTGCGTCGGGGTGGAGCTTGTGATCATCGTCTGTGTCGGTCTGTACCTCCGTACGAGGGCGAGGACCGGAACATGACAGATGTCGTCCACATCAACGGTCTGACCAAACGCTACGGCGAACTCACCGCGGTCGAGGACGTCACCTTCACGGTCGGCTCCGGCCGCGTCGTCGGACTCCTCGGACGCAACGGCGCCGGCAAGACGACGACCCTGCGCATCCTGCTGGGTCTCGCCCGCCCGACCTCGGGCAGCGCCACCGTCTTCGGCCACCCGTACGCCGAACTGCCCGACGCCGCACACCGCGTCGGCGTCAGCATCGACGGCATCGGCCCGTCCAACGCCGCCACCGGCCGGGGCGACCTGCGCATCTGGGCGAAGACCCTGGGCATCTCGCGCGCCAGGGTCGACGACGTCCTGGAGCGCGTTGGGCTCGCCTCCGACGCCCATCGCAAGCTGAAGGGCTACTCGACGGGCATGAAGCAGCGGCACGCGCTGGCGACCGCGCTGCTCGCCGATCCCGAGCTGCTCATCCTGGACGAGCCCGCCAACGGCCTTGACCCGGACGGCATCCGGTGGCTGCGCGAGCTGTTGCGTTCTCTCGCCGACGAAGGACGCACCGTACTCGTCTCCAGTCATCTCCTCGCCGAGGTCGAGCAGATGGCCGACGACATCGTCATCCTCCAGCACTCGCTGCGCTACAGCGGCACAGCGGCCGACCTCACCCACAACGGCAGCGTCAGCCTGGAGAGCCGCTTCTTCGAACTGGCGGGTCCGGCGCCGAAGGAGAACGTCCATGCGTGACCTCGTCGGCGCCGAGTGGCGCAAGATCTGGACCGGGAAGGCCTGGTGGAGCCTGGCCGTCACGGCGTTCCTGCTGTGTGTGCTCGCCGACGCCGGCTACCTCCAGCAGGAACTCGACAAGGGCGCTGCGGCCGGCACGGACGGCCAGCTCACCAACACCCTGGTGCAGGGCTGGTTCATGGTCGAACTGGCCGCGGCGCTCGTCGGCATGCTGTTGGTGACCAGGGAGTTCGGCAGCGGCGCGATCTGCAGGTCCGTCCTCCTCGGCGGCAGCAGGGCCCGGCTGCTGACGGCGAAGCTGCTGGCGGGGGTCGCCAGCGGTGCGGTGTTCGCCATCGGTACGGGCGTGGTCGCCGCCGTCAGCCCCTGGGTCTTCCTCGCCGGACGCGACCAGCGGCCCGACTGGTCCATGACCACCACCTGGACCCTGCTCGGGGTGATGCTGGTCGTGCTGGCCGGCGCCCTGTGGGGGATCCTGCTCGGCATGGTGATCCGCCAGCAGGTCGTCGCCGTCGTCGTCCTGCTGCTGAGCACCTGGCTGGTCAGCGGCGGACTGCTCCGACTCGCGCCGGACGTCGGCAAGTTCACCATCGACGAGGCCATGGCCGCGGTGTACCGCAGCGGTGACGCCGGTGTGCTGTCGATCCCGTGGGCCCTCGTCGTGATCGCGGCCTGGATCGTCGCGGCGGGCGTCGCCGCCCGTGGTCTGTTCCTGCGCAGGGACCTGCCGTGAAACTGACACTGAACCGTCCTGAAGCCGTCAAGACACCGCTGCCGCTGCCCGAACGTCCGCGCCTGGCGCCGGACGTGAAGGTGCACGCGCCGGTCGAGGACGGTGCCCCCTGGATCGTTCAGTTCGGCGCGCAGCGCTATCTGCGGGTGGGCGCCGGCATGGCGAGGCTGCTCAGCCTCGCCGACGGCGCCCACACCGCCCACGACATCGCGGGCGAACTCGGCAGGCCCTGGACCCCCGAACTGGTCAACCAGGGCCTGCTGCGCGCCCAGAAGACCGAACTGCTCCAGGACACCGAACGCAAGACGCGCAAGCCTCGAAGATGGGCGTTCGTACCGCCGCTCACCGTGCAGTTCACGGTCGTACGGCCCGAACACGTCCTGGGCAGGTTCCGGCCGCTCATGGCGCGGCTCGCCAACCGCGGCTGGGCCGTCGCGCTCGCCGTCGTCGCCGCGGCCGGGCTGCTGTGCGTCCTCGCGCAGGGCTCGGCGGCCAAGAGCGCGCTGGAGAGCCCCATTTCCATCGAGGCGCTGCTCGCCCTGATGGTCGTCACCTACCTCGGCACCGTCCTGCACGAGCTGGCGCACGGCATGGTGCTGAGCCATTACGGCGGCGCGCCGAGCCGGATGGGCGTCATGCTCTTCTATCTGACGCCCGCCTTCTTCTGTGACGTCTCCGACGGCTGGCGGCTGCCCCGCAGCACCCAGCGGGTACGGATCGCGCTGGCCGGGATCACCACCCAGGCGGCCATCGGCGGTGTCGCCGCCATCGCCTCGGCCGTCGCGGCGGCCGAAGGCTACGACGGGCTGCGCGACCTGCTGCTGCTCCTCGCGGTCACCAACTACGCCTCCGGCGTCTTCAACGCCGTTCCGTTCGTCAAACTCGACGGCTACCTGGCGCTCATGAGCCATCTGGACATCTCGCACCTGCGGGACCGGTCCATGACGGACGCGCGCCGGCTGTTCGCCAAGGTGCTGTTCGGCGGGCGCTACGAGCGCGCGCTGCCCGACGTCGGCTGGGCGCCGCTGTTCGGCTTCGCCTGCATCCTCTTCCCGCTCTACGTCGTCAGCATGGCCTTCACCGTGTGGGGCCAGGTCCTTGAGGACATGGGCATGGTCGGCGCGGCCATCGTCTCCGTCGTCGTCGGATACCTGCTGCTGCGGCTGTACGGCGGCGCGCTCAAGCTGGGCGCCGAGGCCCGTACGGCGGGGGCCTCGCGGCTGCGCCGGATCACCGTCTCCACGGCGGCACTTGGCGCCCTGGCGGCCGTGATGCTGGGCGTCACGCTGCCGTACACCGTCTCCGGCGGCTTCGTCGAGCAGCATGGCCGGCTGGTGTTCGTCTCGACCGGCGCGACGGACCAGGCGGCGATCGAACGCGGCGCCACGGTACGGCTCGAAAGCGGCGGCGTCCTGCTGCACCGCCAGCTGGGCGAGGCAACGGTCGCCTCCGTCGAGCCCGTCGACCTGTCGGCCCCGCTGGCCGCCTTCGTACCGGTCAAGGGCATCGACTCGGTGCGCATCCCGGCCTCCGGGATCGTCCTGGACAGCGACCGGCTGCCCGCCGACACCACAGGGCTCGCCTCCGTCGAGGCCGGCCGGCGCACCCTGGCCGGCTGGCTCTACCAGAAGTACCTGGCACCCTTCTGGCGCTGATTCCCCCCGCCGCCCCCATCCGTTCTCCTACGTGCCCCGCAAGGCGGTTGATTTGTCATGGACGCATTTCGGCATGTGATGTTCCTGCCCCCGGGCACGCCCTTCTTCGACCGGGACGACTCCGACGTCGCCACGGACGAGGGCTTCGCCGCCCTGCCGGCCGAGGCGCCGGAGGGCTGGGTGCGCAACACCGGGCCCGACTGGACGATGCTGACGCCGCCCGAGGCGCGGATGCCCCAGCAGGGCTGGAAGATCCATGTGTCCGCGACACCGGACAACGCGGAGAGCGTCCTCACCAGGTCGTACGACTGGCTGGTGGCGCGCCGGATGCCGTTCAAGTTCATCCGCAGCAAGAAGGTGCTGCTGCGGCGCAACGGCAAGTACGGGGACCGGGGCGCCAGCGGGAAGTTCATCACGGTCTACCCGGAGGACGAGGCCGCGCTCGCCGCCGTGCTCGAAGGGCTCGGCGGCGTCCTCGACGGGGAGCCGGGACCGTACATCCTGAGCGACCTCCGATGGCGTTCAGGCCCGCTGTACGTGCGCTACGGCGGTTTCGTCGCCCGGACGATGAAGACGGAGCGCGGCGAGACCGTCCCCTGCGTCGAGGCCCCCGACGGCCGGCTCGTGCCGGACCGGCGCGGGCCCTCCTTCAAGCCGCCGGAGTGGGTGAGCATCCCGGACTGTCTGGCCGAGGCGGTCGAGGCGCGCAACGCGGGCACCCTGCGCGACTTCCCGTACCGCGCCGAGCAGGCACTGCACTTCTCCAACGGCGGCGGGGTCTACCGGGGCACCGACCTGCGTGACGGCAAGCCGGTGCTGCTGCGCGAGGCGCGCCCGCTCTCCGGACTGGACACGAACGGCGAGGACGCCGTCGCCCGGCTGGTCAGGGAGCACGAGTGCCTGCTGAAGCTGGCGGGACTCCCGTGGATCCCGGCGCTCGTCGAGGCCCGGGTCGGCCACGAACACCACTTCCTCATCAGGGAGTACGTGGCGGGTGAGACTCTCGCCGTACGCACCACCAAGGACAACCCGCCCTCACCGGGGGACGATCCGCGCAGGACCGCCGAGTACACCGAGTGGGCCCTCGGCGTGCTCGACCAGATCGAGCAGGGGCTCGCGGCCATGCACGGGCGCGGCGTCGCCTTCGGTGACCTGCACCCGGGCAACGTCATGGTCAGGGAGGACGGCTCCGTCGTCTTCATCGACCTGGAGACCGCTTCGACCGATCCCGCGGCCCGGCAGGTCCACGCCGCTCCCGGGTTCGCGGCGCCGGCCACCCACCGGGGCAAGGACGTGGACAGGTACGCGCTCGGCTGTCTGCGGATCGCCCTGTTCGCCCCGCTCACCAGCCTGCTGCCGTGGGACCAGGGCAAGGTGGACCGGATCATCGAGCACATCGAGTCCCGCTACCCCGTGCCCGCCGACTACGCGGCCAAGGTCCGGGCCGACCTCGCGCCCGTCGCCGCACCCGCGGAGCCCGCCGGGCCCGTGGACGCCGCGCGCAACGAGCTGAGCGCCGAGGAGGCGGCGGCGCTCGGCGA
>NZ_JTIY01000001.1:1120899-1128309 GCF_000818175.1 Streptomyces sp. AcH 505 | reverse complement strand
ACGGCATCCTCGTCACGGCCACGCCGAAGCGCGAGGACCGGCTCTTCCCCGGCGACGCGACGCAGTTCCTGCTGCCGGAGGGCGGCGTCTGCCTCGCCTACGGGGCTGCGGGCGTGCTGTGGGCGCTCGCCGACGCGGGCGTCGAGGTGTCCGCCGCGCACGTCGACTGGCTGGAGGCCGCTGCGGGCCGGCTCACCGACCCGGCGCCCGGCCTGTACACCGGCATCGCGGGCATCGCGACCACACTCCACCGCCTCGGCCGCGGCGAAGCGGCGGCGGCGCTGCTCAAGGAAGCGGCCAAGGCCGAGCCCGGCAACGACAGCCTCTTCGACGGCAGGGCCGGACTCGGCCTCGCCCAGCTGCACTTCGCCCGTACGACGGGTGACGACGACGCCCTGAAGCACGCGACGGCCCTGGCCGAACAGATCGTCGAGCGGACCGCGGCGCAGCCGCCCCGCCGGGGCGAGGCAGGGCTGTTGCGCGGCAGGGCGGGCGGTGCGCTGCTGCTGCTGCGGCTCCACGAACAGAGCCCGGACACCGGCCTCCTCGACGCGGCGCGGCTGCTGCTCGACACGGACCTGCGGGCCCTCGGCTGGGCGGCGGCGCCGGAGGCGGCCACGCTCACCGGCGGTGTCGCGCCGGACGAGGGCTGGGCCGAAGGCGCCTACGGCGCGCGGCCGTTGCTCGCATCCGGCGGGGGCGGTACGGCCATGGTGCTGGCCGACTACCTGGCGCATCGCGCCGAGCCGCGCTTCGCCCTGGCCCACGACACCGTCCTGCGCACGGCCCGCGACAGCGTGCCGCACACCGCCGGTCTCTTCCACGGCTGGGCGGGCGTGATGGTGGTGCTCAGCAGGCTCGGCCGTACCGGCGGCGCGGCGGGGGACACCCCCGCGGTCGACCCGGCTGCGGCCCTCGACCTGTACGGGGTCGGCTACCAGGGCAAGCCCGCGTTCCTCGGCGTCGAGAACGTACGGCTGTCGACGGACCTGGCGACGGGCGCCGCCGGTGTGCTGCTCGCGCTGCGCGCGACGGCCGGCGCTCCGACCGCCCTGCCGTTCCTGTGAGCCGGCCCGGCGTGCGGGTGTCGGTGATCTGCCCGACCTACAACAGGTCGCGGAAGATCACGGACACCATCGACTCCGTACGCGCGCAGTCGGTGGCCGACTGGGAGCTGCTGGTCGTCTCGGACGGCTGCGACGACGACACCGAGGACTGGGTACGCAGGTCGGCGGCGCGCGACGGCCGCGTCCGGCTGCACAGGATCGAGCGCAGCGGCCATCCCAGCGGGCCGCGCAACGCCGGACTGGCCCTCGCACGGGGTGAGTTCATCGCCTATCTGGACCATGACGACCGCTGGCGCCCCGACCATCTGCGGGTGCTGCTCGGCCTGCTGGAGGCGGGCGCCGAGCTGGCGGCGACGGGTGTCGCGTACCACGACGCGACGGGCGGTGAAGTCGCCCCGTTCCCGGCGCTGTCCGCCTGGTGGCACCCGCAACTCCAGCTGATGGGGCCGATGTTCGAGCCCTCCCGGGTCGGTCACCGGCGCGGTCTCGCCGAGGCGGCCGGCGGCTGGCGGACCGGGGCGGGGCTTGAGGACTGGGACCTGTGGCTGCGGATGGCCGACGCGGGACACGCGTTCCGTACCGTCGTGGAGCCGACCGTCGACCTGCTGGTCGACGGCGGCACGCGGCGCAACCGGATGGCGCGCCCGCACCGGCTGCCGCTGGTCGTCCTGGACGACGCGAAGGCCGCCCACACACTGCTGGGCGACCTCCGCGCGGGACGGCACGATGAGCCCTTCCGCGCCGCGTGTCTGGCCGACATGCGGGAGTGGTACGGGCAGATGGCCGACTCCGGCGAGCTGGTGCGGCCGCAGGACTGGGACGGGGATCTGCACGCCGAGATCGAACGGGTCGTGCTCGGCGAGGAGAAGCTGTTCGGCGAGCTGGTCCTCGTACCGGAGCGCGGCCGGTTCGCCATCGCCAGGAACCTGCTGTGCGCGCGTACCGAACACGCGCGCCGCGCCGCCCGGTTGCTGCCCGGCATCCAGCCGCGCGAGATGCGGCTGCTGCGGGAGCTGGCGGACGGCGTACAGGCCGGCGCGGGTGCGCGGCCCTGCGCCGGCGCAGAGGCCGGGGAAGGTGTGCCCGCCGGGGCGGGCACACCGCTCAGATAAGCCCCTTCTCCCTGGCTCTCAGCGCCGCCTGGAAGCGGGTGGTGGCGTTGAGGTGCTTCAGCAGCCCGGCGACATGTCCGCGGTACGTGCGTACGGAGATGCCCAGTTCACGCGCCCCGACCTCGTCCTTCTCCGCGCGCGCCATGGCATGGAGCACCTGGATCTGGACGGCGTCGAGCTGGGTGCGGGTGTGCCCGGGGAGCAGCAGGGGCGCCGCGTCGACCGCTTGTGACCAGCAGCGGTCGAAGAACGAGTAGAGCGTGCGGACCAGCCCCTCCTGACGCACCAGGAGCGCGCTGCGCGGAGTGGCTTCGCGGTCCGACTGCACCAGGGCCGCCTTCCTGTCGAAGATCAGCATCCGTTCGAACCGGTCGTCCAGCAGCCTGACCTGCGCGCCGTGTTCGATCATGGTGGTGAGATGCGCCGCCGTCGCCTTGTCCTCCAGAGCGCCTCGGTGCAGCAGGGCGCGCAGGGCGATCCCCCGCCGCAGGCAGCGCAGTTCGGACTGGCGGGTGGCGGCTATGCCGTCGGGCGGCGAGGGGCGGCTGGGCCGCATCGTCAGCACCTCGCGCCGGGAGAGCACGGTGAGTTCCTCGGCGGTGTCCTGCACCGGCTCACTGCCGGTGAGTTGTTCGACGTTGTCGTGGCTGTCGTGCACCTGCTCCCGCATCCGCCAGAGCAGCGCCTGGTTGATCAACGAGTGGCCTTGCGTCAGTACCTCCTGTTCTTCCGCGTGCAGTGTCCGGAGCCGCTGTTCCACGAGTCTTCCGACGCTGATGCCGGGATCGAGCGCGGTGGCGTCTCCGCTTACGTCGTACCTGACCATTCCTTGCGTACTGAGCCGCTGCAACGATTCGCGTACACACGCTTCGTCAAGACCGAGAGCCATGCTCAAGCCGGATGTGCCAAGTCCTGGTTGCTGCAAAAGCTTTCTGTACACGGATTCGTCGAGAGGCAGTACGCCCAGTGTGATCAGTGTTGATTCCCCCATGATGCGTATTCGAACACCCTGGAATGAACCTGTCAATGGATCACGGATTAACCCGAGGTTGTGCTATTTCACCGGTTATTTGAGGGAACCGCCGGACTCCCCGGGACGCATTCCCCCGAGCCATGCGCGAGGTTCCCGCCGGCCGGTGAACCGGCGGGAAACTCTTCCTTGCCGTGTGCTGAACGTGCCCTACAGCCCGGAGACGGCGATGACCGCGGTGAGCGCGGCGACCGCGGTGCGTACGGCCTCGCCGAGCGTGGCAGCGGGCCCCTGGCCCGCGTCGATCGCGGCGAACCCGGCCTCGGCCGCCCCGGCCTGCTCGTCGGGGACGAGAACGGCCCGCAGACCCGCGTGGTGCAGGACGGTGACCAGCGCCGCCGTCCGCTCGTCGGGCTCCTGGCCCGCCAGCACCACGGCGGCCAGCCGCGCGCGCAGCGTCTCGGCGGTCGCGGTGTCCTTGACCGGGTACGTGACCGACCCGAAGATCCCGAGCACCTTGCGGCCCTCCTCGCGGACCAGGCCCTTCGCCAGCAGCCCGTCGTACGCGGCGGTGAGCGCCTGCTCCCTGACCGCCAGCAGCCAGGCCTGCGGCTTCGCCTCGGGGTGGCTGCGCAGCTGCTCGGCCATGGCCGCCTCGACCGGGTCGGCGGGCGGCGGGAGCGGCGCCGCGGCCAGCGCCCCGTCGCGTACCACCACATGCCCGGAGAACGTCAGCCCCAGCAGGGTGGCCGCGGACACCGCGAGCCCCACCCGCAGCGGCGGCTCGCGCAGCTCTCCACTCCGCTCGTCCAGTGCGAGGAGCACGATCTGCTCGCCCATGGTCAGTTGTGAATCCATAGATCCCCCTTTCCCCATGAACACGCGCGACAGACGTGCGTAGTTCCCGGAGTTCGCCCGGCGGCAATTCGCGCGCGCCGGTGAAACCGGTTATTCATAAACTTCCTGACATTTCGCCGATCACACGACGGCGGCCGGGCCCGGCCCCGGGGAGGGGGCAGGACCCGGCCGCCGTCGTGGCGTTCCGGTTACGGACGGGTCAGGGGAACGACACCACGTTCGACGGGACCGTCGAGGTGCCGGAGGTGCCGTCTCCGGTGTTGTTGATCACGTGGTTGTACTGGCCGACGCCGCCGAGGGAGACCACGAGCAGGTCGTGGAACTTGACGCCGTCCTTCACCGGGGCCTCGAAACCCGCGTCCTGACGGATCGTCGGGTCGGAGCTGAAGTTGCAGTAGCTGCCGAGCCCCCAGCCCTCATGGGTGTTGACGGAGTCGTCGACCTTGTACGCCGCCCAGCCCAGCCGGTCGCCGTTCTGGATGGCTGCCTGGTTCGGCGGGTCGTACGCGATCTCGTTCTGGAAGAAGATCGTCCGGCCGCCCTCGCCGCTCCACTCCACGTCGTACTTCTGGAAGTGCTCGACGAAGAGACCGGTCGCCAGCACGTTGTCGCCCTTGACCAGCAGCCCGTAGTCGGACGGGTTGGTGGTCCAGCCGACGCCCGCGCCGTGGTCGGCGCGCCAGATCCAGGTGTGGTCGATGATCGTGTCGTTGCTGTTGACCTCGACGGCCGTGGTGACGAGGCCGGGGCCCGCGCCGCCGACCCTGGCGAACACGTCCTGCACCGAGGTCGGGTTGGACGCGTGGCCCGCGGAGGCTCCCGAGGGGCCGACCTGGAGCAGGTACGGCGAGTTCTGGGCGCCCGCGTCCAGCAGCAGGCCGGCGAGCTTGATGCCGTCCACGTCGGCGGTCCGGATCGCCGTCACGCCGCCGTCGGGGATGATCGTCGGGAAGCCGATGCCGAGGACGACGGTGTCGGCCCTGGTGATGTTGATCGTCTGGTCCACGTGGTAGACGCCCGGCGTGAACAGCAGGTTCAGGCCCTGGCTGAGGGCCTGGTTGATGGTGGCCGCCGTCGCGCCCGCCTTGACCACGTAGAACTGGTCGAGCGGGATGGACGTACCGGGCGTGGAGCCGTTGGCCCACGAGGCGCCGGACGCGTTCGTGCGCAACGACGGTACGAACACCGCGTAGTTGTCGCCGTCCAGGTAGAGGTACGGCTTCTCGCGCGAGACGGGCGTGGTGCCCAGCACCGTGTACGGCGGGTTCGGGAAGGACTGCCCAGGGGCGCCCTGGACGCCCGAGAACACCATGTTCCAGACGCCGTTGCCCCAGCCGCCGATGTTGCTGTCGCGGGTGTACCACTGCTGCTGGGAGTACGGGGAGATCGTCCCGTCGACCTTGCTGTCGGCGATGTAGCCGCCACTGGCCCAACCGTAGCCGTTCGGCGCCAGGTTGAGGCCGCCCTGCACATGCATACGGCGGAACGGCGCGGCCTGGGCCACGGCCCACCGGTTCTCGCCGCTGACCGGGGTGAGCGACAGGTTCTCGGCGGAGCGCCAGAAGTTCTGCGTGGCGTTCCCGTTGAACCAGCCGGCGTCCACGGTGACATCGCCGTTGATGTGGGTGTCGTCGGGGTTCTTCCCGAGCCCGGCGATGGAGGTGTAGAAGCCGATCTGCGCGTTGAGACCGTTGTAGGTGCCCGGCTTGAAGAGCAGCGCGAAGCGGCGGGTGTCGAACTGCGCCGACTCCTGCTGGCTGAAGACGCTGTCCAACTGCCCCTGGATATTGGCCGTCGAGGGATCGAAGACGATCACATTGGGACCGAGGTCGCCACCGCCCACGACCGGGTCGGCGGCAGCCCTCGACCGTGCGGCGGGAGCGGCACTGGCGGAGGAGCCGAGGGCGGGCAGGAACACCGCGCCGAGCACGGCCGATGTCACCGAAGCGGCGAAACCGCGCCGGCTGATGTGGGGGTTGTTGCCCGGCTGTGGGGAGCCGAGCGGAGGTGTCTGCATGGGGGGATGACCTCCTGAGCGTGTACGTATGTACGGACAGGGAGCACGGGAGGCCGCTGGGAACGGCCCTCTGAGAGCGCTCTCCGAGTAGGGAAGATGCTTCCTCCATGTTTCGTACACGTCAATACTTGTGCGGTGAAGAAGTGTGGCCCCTGTTGTTGGTTCAGTTCGTGAAGACGGCCCGGGGCGCGGCGCGTTCGGGCGGGTGAAGCTCAGCGCTCGCGCGGTGCCGCCAGGCCTGTCTTGGCTCCCGCGCCGCACAGCGGTACGACGGCGGAGCGGTCGGTCCAGCTGCCGGCCGCCGCCCAGCAGGCGACGCCCGTGGACTCCACGAAGAGGCCGCGGGAGGCCAGGTCCAGCTGGGCCGCGCGGAGCTGGTCCTCGGTCACCGTGAGGAACGTACCGCCGGACTCCCGTACGGCGGCCAGGATCTGGGCCGCGCGCGGCGGGTTCGGGATGGCGATGCCCTCAGCGAGCGTGGGGGCCTGTTCGGCGGGGGCGAGCAGATCCCCGGCGCCCGCGCGGAAGGCGGTCGCCAGGGGCGACACCGCTTCGGCCTGGACGGCGATCAGCGCGGGGCGTTCGTCGATCAGTCCGTGCGCGTGCAGTTCGCCGACGGCGAGCGCGGCGCCCAGCAGCAGGGTGCCGTTGCCGACGGGCACGACGATCGCCTCGGGCAGTCGGCCGCCCAGGTCCTCCCACAGCTCGTAGACGTAGGTCTTCGTGCCGTGCAGGAAGTACGGGTTGTACACATGGCTCGCGTAGAAGGTGCCCGGCTCGTCGGCGGCCGCGCGCGCCGCGACGGCCGTCGCCTCGCGGTCGCCCGCGACGCGCTCCAAGTGGCCGCCGTGCGCGCGGATCTGCTCGGTCTTCTTGGGCGACGTGGTCTCGGGGACGTACACCGTGCAGGGCAGCCCGGCGCGTGCGCAGTAGGCGGCGACGGCCGTGCCCGCGTTGCCGCTGCTGTCCGCGACGACCCGCTCGGGCCGCAGTCGCAGGGCGAGTTCGGCGAGCAGCACGGCGCCCCTGTCCTTGAAGGAGAGCGTCGGCATCAGGTAGTCGAGCTTCGCCGCCACGTGCGGGGTCAGCTGGACGAGCGGCGTACGGCCCTCGCCGAGCGTCGTGACGGGCGCTTCGAGCGGCAGCGCCTCCGCGTACCGCCAGAGGGAGTTGACCCGCCCCGGCAGGGCTTCGCGCGGCACGGGGGCGGTGTCGAGGTCGAGGTCCCAGGGGCCGCGGCAGACGGGGCAGCACCAGGCGGCCGAGGTGACGGGGGAGCGGGTGCCGTCGGCCGGGCAACGGTACGTCGTGGTCATGGCGCCAGCATGTCAGCCGGGTCGCCGTCCGGCGCGGTCGCGTGGGCGGGTCCGGGGTGCGGTGGTCGTC
>NZ_JTIY01000001.1:1119486-1120813 GCF_000818175.1 Streptomyces sp. AcH 505 | reverse complement strand
CCTGCGGAGCGGCCCCGGACCCCTCCTCGCGGGGGGCCCGGCGGTCGGGACCGGTCAGTGGCCGTTCAGGCCGCGGTCGATCGCCGTCGTCAGCTCGCCGTCGGCCGTGTCGCCGTCCAGCGACCAGATCATCGCGCCGCCGAGCCGCTGGTCGCGGACGTACCGCGCCTTGGTGCGCAGCACCTGCGGGTCGTCGTACGTCCAGAGCGTGGTGCCGTCGAAGAGCCAGGCGTCGCCCGCCGCGCGGTCCCGGTAGACCTTGTACGTACCGGAGTCGGCGAGCTGCTTGAGCACCTTGTAGTCCTCGGTGCCCGGCGCCCAGGTGCCGGGTCCCGGCGCCGCGGCCGGCTGGCCGAGCCCGTCGCCGCCGCCGGTGACACCGGTCCAGCCCTGCCCGTAGAACGGCATGCCGACCACGAGCTTGCGGGCGGGCGCGCCGCGGCGCTCCCAGTCGCGCACCGTCCGGTCGACGCTGAAGTCGGTGCGTCCGTAGAGCGCCGACTGCTGGGCGGTCGTCGCCTCGCCCGAGACGTGGAAGTCGTAGCCCTGGAGGTTCACGAAGTCGAAGTCCCGCATGATCTTGGGGACGTCGAAGCCCGCGTCGATCTTGGCGGGCGCGGCCGGGACGAAGGCCGACAGGTCGTAGTGCTTGGGCGCGGGCGCCGGATGGTGCCTGCCGTGCGCCGCCGCCTTGGCCTGGGACTTCGCGTAGGCGTCGAGCTGGGTGCGGAACTCGTGCACCAGCGCGGCGTAGTTCTTCTTGTCCTCGGGACGGAAGACCGTGCCGGTGTTGGCCTCGGAGCCCGGCCACTCCCAGTCGATGTCCACGCCGTCGAAGAGGCCCGCCGCGGCGCCCGCGCCGCCCCTGGCTCCGTCGACGGGCAGATTGCCCTTGATGTAGAGGTCGATGCAGGAGGAGACGAACGCCTTGCGGGAGGCGGGCGTCCGGGCGGCGTCGGAGAAGTTGGTCGACCAGCTCCAGCCGCCCAGTGAGATCAGCACCTTCAGGCCGGGGTGCTTCGCCTTGAGTTCGCGCAGCTGGTTGAAGCTGCCGGCGAGGGGCTGCTCGGCGGTGTCGGCCGTGCCGTCGACCGATCCGGCGGCGTCGACCGGGCGTTGGTAGTCGGCCCAGGCGTCGGCCTGGCCGGCGACATTGCCGGTGAAGCACGTGCCGTCGGCGCCGACATTGCCGAACGCGTAGTTGAGATGGGTCAGTTTGGCTGCCTGACCGCTCGTGTCCAGATCCTTGACCTGGTAGTTCCGGCCGTAGATACCCCACTGGGTGAAGTAGCCGACGTTCTTCAGGGCGGGCGCCGGTGCGTGGTGG
>NZ_JTIY01000001.1:1115594-1119059 GCF_000818175.1 Streptomyces sp. AcH 505 | reverse complement strand
GGCCGCCGGCCGTCGCGGCGGGGGCGGCGGTGGCGACGAGGGCGAGGGAGCAGACGGCAACGGCGAGTCTGCCCAGGGTTCTTCGGGCCGGGGTGCTGCGGTGCGTGAGGCTCATGGCCGGAAAGGTATTGGTCTGGACCAATGGGGTCAAGAGGGCGGACCAACAGTGGGGGTCCGGAGGGCCCTGGGCGGGATACCTGCTGCGTAAACGCAAGTCATCACTTCGGGTGAAACCCTGGCCCACGCTTGCGGTGATCAACCCACGGTTGCCAGGCTGTTGCTGTCTGTCAACCTGAGAGGGCTGGCGGAAAAGCCTGATGGGGACGGTCGATGGGGATTGGGAGTGGCCCGTGGCATTCGGTGAGCAGCCGGCCTACCTGCGTGTGGCGAGTGACCTTCGCCGGAAGATCGTCGACGGAGCGCTGCCACCCCACACCCGTCTGCCCTCACAGGCGCGGATCCGTGAGGAGTACGGCGTTTCGGACACCGTCGCCCTGGAGGCGCGCAAGGTCCTGATGGCCGAGGGGCTCGTCGAAGGCAGGTCGGGCTCCGGCACCTATGTGCGCGAGCGCCCCGTGCCGCGCCGTATCTCCCGCTCCGGCTACCGCCCTTCGGCGGGCTCCAACCCCTTCCGTCAGGAGCAGACGGACGAAGAGGCCAGGGGTACGTGGGAGTCGCGCAGCGAACAGGAGGCGGCGGGGCCGGAGATCGCCGTGCGCCTCGGCATCTCCCCGGACGACCGGGTGATGCGCACGCGCTACGTCTTCCGGGACGGCGGCGAGCCGATGATGCTCTCCACCTCCTGGGAGCCGCTGGCCGTCACGGGCCGTACGCCGGTGATGCTGCCCGAGGAGGGGCCGCTCGGCGGCTGCGGGGTGGTCGAGCGGATGGCGGCCATCGACCTCGTCGTGGACAACGTGCTGGAGGAGGTCGGCGCCCGCCCCGGGCTCGCCGAGGAACTGCTGGCGCTGGGCGGGGTGCCCGGCCATGTGGTGATGGTCCTGGAGCGGACGTTCTACGCGTCGGGGCGCGCGGTGGAGACCGCCGATGTGGTCGTCCCCGCCGACCGCTACCGCGTCGCGTACCACCTTTCTGTCAAGTGACCGGTATCCGGACGGGCCGTACGGCGGTCGTGACGGCGAGTTAACTCCTCAGGTCGTGCCGTAACGGCCAGGCAACGCGCCGCAGTCGGGCCTTGTCATGTCCGCCTCCTACCTTCCCCTCCTACCGGTGCACCGCCCACCGGTCCACAGTCGGCGAAGGGGAAGCCACCTCATGACGGACACAGCCGCACCAGCCCCGCCCCCCGCCCCCGTCCCCGACCCGGCGTCGGACGTCGTCCCGCCCGGGGCGCCACCGCGCAGTTACGCCAAACTCGCCGCCGACGAGAGCCGCGAGGACTTCTCGCTCCGCTACGCCCCGCACTCCTTCCGCCGCTGGTCGCCCTCGATGGTCGCGGGCACGGCGCTCGGCGGGATCGCCTATCTGGCCGACTTCGCCATCGGCGCTTCGATCGTCTTCACGTATGGCTTCACCAGCGGGTTCGCCTCCATCCTCACCGCCGCCACGATCATCTTCGTCACGGGCATCCCGATCGCCCGCGCCTGCGCCAAGTACGGCCTGGACATGGACCTCATCACCCGCGGCGCCGGCTTCGGCTACTTCGGCTCGACCCTGACCTCGCTGATCTACGCCTCGTTCACCTTCATCTTCTTCGCGCTCGAAGGCTCGATCATGGCGCAGGCCATGCACCAGGCGATCGGGCTGCCGGTCCAGTTCGGCTATCTGCTGACCACGCTGATCGTCATCCCGATCGTCTTCCGCGGGATGGGCGCGCTGGCGAAGGTGCAGGCGTGGACCCAGCCGATCTGGCTCATCGGACTCGTCCTGCCGTTCGTGGTGCTGGCGTTCAACGCCCCTGGTTCCTGGGGTGCCTTCACCTCCTTCGGCGGCACGGAGGGCGCGGGCTCCGGCTTCGACTGGATCGGCTTCGGACTCGGTACGGGCGTGGCGCTCTCGCTCATCGCCCAGATCGGCGAGCAGGCCGACTACCTGCGCTTCATGCCGGCCAAGACCGAGCAGAACAAGCGCCGCTGGAACATCGCCGTACTGGCTGCCGGGCCCGGCTGGGTCATCATCGGCGCTGCCAAGCAGCTCGGCGGCGCCTTCCTCGCCTTCGTCGCGCTGGAGGCCGTCGGCAAGACGCACGCGCTGGAGCCGATCGCACCGCAGATCGAGGCGCTCAAGCCGTGGCTCGGCTCGTTCGCGCTGCCGGCCGCCGCGATCTTCGTGATCGTCTCCCAGGTGAAGATCAACGTGACCAACGCGTACAGCGGTTCGCTCTCCTGGTCGAACTTCTTCTCCCGGCTGACGCACAAGCACCCGGGGCGGGTCTGGTACATCTTCCTCAACCTCGCCATCGCGCTGACGCTGATGGAGATGGACATGTTCGCCGCGCTGAACAAGCTCCTCGGCTTCTACTCCAACGTCGGGATCGCCTGGATCACCGCCGTCGCCGCCGACCTCGTCATCAACAAGCGGGTCGGACTGAGCCCCAAGTACATCGAGTTCAAACGGGCCTACCTGTACGCGGTCAACCCGGCCGGCTTCGGCTCGATGGTGATCGCCTCCGTCGTCTCGATCCTCGCCTTCTTCGGACTCTTCGGCGCGTACGCGGAGGCGTTCTCGACCTTCATCGCCGCCGGACTCGCCCTGGTGCTCTGCCCGTTGATCGCCTGGGCGACGAAGGGGAAGTACTACCTGGCCCGGCCGAACCCGGTCAACGGCCCGGACGCCGACGTCCCCGACATCACCGCCACCCATCTCTGCGCGGTCTGCGAGACGGCGTACGAGCTGCCGGACATCGCCGACTGCCCTGTCCGGTCGGGCCCGATCTGCTCGCTCTGCTGTTCGCTGGACTCCGAGTGCGGGGACGCCTGCCAGCAGGAGACGACGGCGGGTCCAGTGCTGATGCCGATGCCGACGGTGCGCACCGGCTGACCGAGCGGGCAGCCGAGGGGCGCGCGAACGGCGCGCGCCCCTCGGTTTTCGGCGCATTGTTGGCCGGATGCGTGTCTCTTTGTGTAAACACGTATCCGCTGAGTGAAGGTCAGGCGTAGGCTCGGGCATATGCGGATTGCGGTTTCCCGGAGATCTTCAATGAGCGGCAGGCCGGCGGCGGGAGGGGCTCGGTGACGGACAGCGGAGCCGTACTCCCATGGCTGGTGATACGGCAGGACGACAACGGCAACCGCTATCGCGTCGCCCGATACGCCACCAGGGACGAGGCGCAGCAGATCGCCGACACCCTCGACGGGCGCGGCCAGCGAAAGCTCTACTGGGTGGAGCGCGTGAGCCAGCCCGCCCACTGAGCCCCGCCCGCTCACCCCCCGTACGGCGCGCCGCTGTCCCGCGCGCCGCCGCGCGTTACGCTCCGGCGCATGAGTGATCGAGTCGTGGTGGCCG
>NZ_JTIY01000001.1:1102494-1115569 GCF_000818175.1 Streptomyces sp. AcH 505 | reverse complement strand
CCGCTGTCCCGCGCGCCGCCGCGCGTTACGCTCCGGCGCATGAGTGATCGAGTCGTGGTGGCCGGTGCCGTGTGCGACCGGGGGCGGCTGCTGGCCGCACGGCGCAGTGCGCCGCCCGAGCTGGCGGGCCGCTGGGAGCTGCCCGGCGGCAAGGTCGAACCGGGAGAGCTGCCCGAGCAGGCGCTGGCGCGTGAGCTGCGCGAGGAGCTGGGCGTGGAGAGCGAGCCGCTGGAGCGGATCCCCGGTGCGTGGCCGCTGAAGCCCGGCTATGTGCTGCACGCGTGGACGGTCCGGCTGCTCTCCGGCGACCCGCGGCCACTTGAGGACCACGACGAGCTGCGCTGGCTCGGCCCCGACGAGATCCATACGGTCGACTGGCTGGACCAGGACCGCCCCGCCGTCGCCGAGGCCGCCCGCCGGCTGCGCACGCCCTCGTAGCACCTGCCCCGGCCGTTGCCCCTGCCTGTCCTCCACCCTGCCCCGGCCCTGCTCCGTCGTGCGCCCCCGTCAGGTCACTCCGTACGCCGTTCGTGCCACAGTGCGCCCGCCCCGAAGGTAGGCCGGGCGGAAAGCGGGGTATGCCCCACATTGACCCCACTCAGAAGATGCGGGTCTGCCGCCTGTTGTGGGAAGTGGTCGGCTTGATCGTTGCCGAGGGTGCCTGTGCCGAGTGGACCTTCCCTGCCGAGGTGAGTTCGGTGCGCCGGGCGCGGCACGAGGTCCGCGACACCCTTCGCCGCTGGCGGATCCCTTCCTCGGTCGGTGATGTGGCCGTACTGCTGGTCAGCGAGCTGGTGACCAATTCCCAGCGCTACGCCTCCGGCCCGATCGGAGTGCGGCTGGACGTCCGGCCGCTCTCTTCGGGCCCTGACGGGGCGGCGGTTGACACCGCTTCGGCGCGCTGCGCACTGGTGGTCGAAATCTCCGATCCGGTCCCCGAGGCACCGACCGAACGGGCCGCGGGACCGGACGACGAAGGAGGGCGCGGACTGCAGCTCGTGGCCTGTTCCGCGAGGCGCTGGGGGACGCGGCGCGGCAAGACGGGTAAGACGGTGTGGTTCGAGCTGCCGCTGCTTGGTTAGAAGTGTGGGGGGACAACGATCACGTCCTGTCCGGCTCAAACAGACCGAGACCGTGATGTGATCGTGAACGGCGTGTCGGCCGGGGCCGTAGTGCTGAATACTGCGGGCAAGGCCGGTCCGGTGCGTGAGCTGGAGGGGACGGTCGCGTGAGCGAGATACCAGAGACGACGGGCGACGTCGTTTGGCAGAGCAGTCCGCCCGGCTCCATCTATGACTACATCCGGGTGGCTTCCTTCTCGATCGGCCCCGACGGGCTGGTCGACCAGTGGAGCGAGCGTGCCGCCGAACTCTTCGGCGTCACGGCGCCGCAGGTCAGGGGCAAGGACCCGATCGAGGTCTTCCTCCCGGACGAGCTGCGTCCGCACGGTCACCGCAGGGTCGACGAGATTCTGGACGGCAAGGAGTGGACGGGACTCGTGCCGTTCCGGCTCCCCGGACAGGACGCCGAGCAAGGTCTCGCCGAGATCTATGTGATGCCCAGTGAGACCGACGACGGCAGGCGTGGCGCGCTCTGCATCGTCGTGGACGTCCGGGCCTTGCGCCATATTGAGACGGACCTCGCCTCCTCGCAGGCGATTTTCGGCCAATCTCCTTTCGGATTCCTGCTCTTCGACCTCGATCTGAAGATCCGGCGGGCCAACCAGCGCTTCGTGACCGTCTTCGGCGGAACGCCCGCAGGCCACCGCGGCCGGAGCGCCCACGACTATCTCTCGCCGCCCCAGGCCGACCGGCTGGTCGACGCGCTGCGCCGGGTCCTGGAGACCGGCGACCCGGTGACCGAACTCCAGCTCGTGGGCAGCGTGGACGGCTCCGCCGACCGCAGGTTCTGGTCCATCAACCTCTACCGCGTCAACAGCGGCTCGGGACGCGTTCTGGGCGTCGCCGCGATCGGCACCGACGTCACGCACCGTCAGATCGCCGCCCGTGAGGCCGCCAGCGCCCGCCGCAATCTCGCCCTGCTGAACGAGGCGAGTGCCAGGATCGGCAACTCGCTCGATTTGGAGACCACCGCACGCGAACTGCTCGACGTCGCCGTCCCCGGCTTCTGCGACCTCGCCTCGGTCGATCTCTACCAGAACCTGCTCACCGGCGAGGAGGCGCCGCCGGGACGCTGGAGCTCGACCGGCGCCGAATCCGGCGACGGCAGCGCCCGGCTGCGCAGGGTCGCCTTCGCCAGCGCCGTCTCCGACGCCCCGCTGGGCGCGGCGGGCGCCGTGCCGCACGACGGGTACGTGATGCCCGAGGTCGGCGCCGTGCACCGCTTCCCGTTCAGCTCGCTCAGCGCCGCCGCGCTGCGTACCGCCCGGGTGCAGACCGTCCCCGGCGAGACCGGCAGCCTGATCCAGTCGACGTTCGCGGTGCCGATGGTGGCGCACGACGCGGTCGTCGGGCTCGCCCAGTTCTCCCGTACGAAGGGCAGCGAGCCCTTCGGCGACCGGGACCGCGCGCTCGCCGTCGAACTGGCAGCGCGCGCCGCCGTCTGTATCGACAACGCCCGCCTCTACCGCAGGGAGCACGAACGCGCGCTGATCCTCCAGCGCAGCCTGCTGCCGCCCGGCGACCCCGAGGCGGCCGGACTGGACATCGCCTGCCGCTATCTGCCGGGCAACACGGCGACCGAGGTGGGCGGTGACTGGTTCGACGTCATCGAGCTGCCGGGACACCGCACGGCCCTGGTCGTCGGCGACGTGATGGGCCGCGGGCTACGGGCCGCCGTCGCCATGGGCGAACTGCGCACCGCCGTGAGGACGCTGGCGCTGCTCGACCTGGAACCCGCCGAGGTGCTGTCCGCGCTCGACGAGATCGCGCGCGGCCTCGGCACCCCCAGCGGCGCCCAGCAGGCCTCCCGGGTCGCGCACAAATCGCGGGACGCGGACCTCTCCGAGGTCTATCTCGCCACCTGTGTCTACGCGGTCTACGACCCGGTCACCCGGCGCTGCACCTTCGCCAACGCCGGCCATCTGCCGCCGGTCGTGGTGGAGCCGGGCGAGGCGGCCCTGCTGCTCGACGTACCGCCGGGGATGCCGCTCGGCGTCGGCGGCGAGCCCTTCGAGCAGGTGGAGGTCGAGCTGGCCGAGGACGCGCTGCTCGCCCTGTACACGGACGGTCTCGTCGAGTCCCGCGACCAGCCGCTCGACGAGGGCCTGAGCGCCTTCCGCGCCGCGCTCAGCAATCCCGTACGCCCCCTGGAAGACGTCTGCGACCACGTCCTGAGCACCCTCGACACCGGGCACGGCGAGGACGACATCGCACTGCTGATGGCCCGGATCCAGGGGCTCCAGCAGGACGCGGTGGGCGACTGGCGGCTGCCGCGCGAACCGCGCTCGGTCGGCCGCGCCAGGGAGCGCGCCCGCGCGCAGCTGCTCGCCTGGGATCTCGAACCGCTCGTGGACACCGTCGAGTTGCTGGTCAGCGAGCTGGTCACCAACGCCATGCGGTACGGCGAGGGCGAGATCAGGCTACGGCTGCTGCGCGACCGCACGCTCGTCTGCGAGGTGTGGGACGCGGGACTCGTCCAGCCGCGCAGGCGGCGCGCCCGCGACACCGACGAGGGCGGGCGCGGGCTGCAGCTGGTCGGGCTGCTGAGCGCCGCCTGGGGCTCGCGCCGCACACCGCGCGGCAAGACCGTCTGGTTCGAACTGGCCCTGCCCGACGGGGACTCGTCGTCGGAACCGTCGGTGGAACAGCTCCTCAGCATGTTCTGAGCCGGCCGCTCAGCCCCGGTGGCCCTCATGGGGCCGTCCGTCGTGGGACGCGACCCGGACCGTACGGGCCCTGGCCCGCCGTCTGCGCCTGCGGTACGTGTACGCGGCGCCGACGACGACGACGAGCAGTACGGCGATGGGCAGGACGAGATTGGCCGATGCGCCGGGTGACCCGCCGCCGTCGGGGGCCGGGGTCGCCGCCGCGAGCGCGGGTACGGCCGGCCACCACGCGGTGACCAGCAGTACGGTCAGCGCGCTCGTCGCGACCCGGTACGTACGGGTTCTGTCACGGCGACCGATGAGAGACGTCACCTTTCGGACAGTATGTCCGGCAATACGGCCCCGCGACCGGAGAGAGTCCCGCTTAGTCTGTGGCCCTTCCGGGGGAGGGGACGGACGGTGCGTACACAGCTGCGTGGATTCGGGCGGGGGCTGGCGCGGGGCTGGCGCGATAGGCGGGCGCGGTGGCCCAAGAGAATCGCGCTGGCGCTCGCGGTGGTGATCGTCGTGCCGCTGCTGTCGGCGGCGGCCGCGCTGCGGATGAACTACGCGGGCGACCTCCAGGACGGCACCCGCACCCGCGGCCGGGACGCCATCTGGCTCGGCCACGCCTGGGTGGACGGACGCAAGAAGGACGCCGATCTCGCCGCGTTCGCCCGGCGGATCGACGGGACGGGGATCAAGGACCTGTACGTGCACGCGGGGCCGCTGGAGCACGACGGCACCCTGCCCGCCGACCGCTACGCACGCGCCGGGTGGCTGATCGCCGCCGTGCACCGCACGATGCCCGGGGTGCGCGTGCACGCCTGGCTCGGGGACGTGCTGGCCACCGAGATCCCGGACGGGCTGCGCCTGGAGCGCGCGGCGACCCGCGCCGCCGTCGTGCGGTCGGCGGCGCAGGTGCTGGACGACGGGTTCGACGGGGTCCACTTCGACCTGGAGCCGCTGCACTCGGGCGACCGGCACTACCTCACCCTGCTGGACGATCTGCGCGCCGTCACCGGGAAGCGGCACAAGCCGCTCTCCGTCGCCGCCCACCAGATCGACCCGCTGCCCGCCCAGCACGCGGTCGCCGGCTTCTTCACCCGCCACCCCAAGTGGTGGTCGCAGGCGTTCTTCGCCCAGGTGGCCCGCAGGGTCGACCAGATCGCCGTCATGTCGTACGACACGGCGATGCCGGTGCAGAGCCTGTACGGGGGCTACGTGGCCCAGCAGACCGCGCTCGCCCTGGAGGTGACGCCCACGTCGACGGACCTGCTGATGGGGCTGCCCTTCTACTACGAGGACGACATGAGCCACCACGGCCACGCGGAGACGACGGCGGCGGCCGTGCGCGGCGTACGGCTCGGCCTCGGCCGCACCGACCGCGACCGGCAGCGGTTCGGGGTCGCCCTGTACGTCGACTTCGCGGCGAGCGAGCAGGACTGGGCGTCGTACCGCGAGGGCTGGTGCGACCCGGTCTGAGGCCGGGCGCGGGCGAGGTCGCGTGCGACGGCGCCGCCTGATCCGGCGCCGCACCGAGAAAAACAGGCAAACTTGCAAGGCGGCCTGTCGATCTCGTACGGTGAAGCCATGTCCGAAAGCCACCCGAACCCGACGCCCGAGCAGGTCGCCGCCGAGGTGGCCGCCGTGGTCAGCACGTTGATGCGACGGCTGCGGACGACCTCCCCGGACAGTCTGCTCACCCCCTCCCAGCGGTCCGTGCTGTCCCGGCTGGACACCGAGGGCCCGGCCACCACGGCGGCGCTGGCCCGCGCGGAGTTCGTCAGGCCGCAGTCCATGCGGCTGACGCTCGGCTCCCTGGAGGAGCAGGGCATGGTCGAGCGGACACCGGACCCCGACGACGGCCGTCAGTCGGTCGTCTCCGCCACGGACAGCGGGCGGCACACCCTCGCCGGCGTGCGCGCCGCCAAACGGGACTGGCTGGCCGAGGCCATCGCCGGTGAACTGGACGCGGCCGAGCGGCGCACGCTCGCCGAGGCCGCGGCGCTGCTGCGGCGGCTGGTCGAGAAGTGAGCGACGCGACGACCGGCATACCGGCGGGCACGCTGCCCGAGCCGAGGGGCCCCGAGCCAGGGAGCGCGGAGTCAGCGAGCCCCGAGCCGAGGAGTCCTGAAGAGAGCACCCCCGGCGGTCCCGCGCCGAAAGGCTTCAGCGGCCGGCTCACCGCCCCGCTGCTCATCGGCTCCCTGCTCAACCCGCTCAACACGACCATGATCTCCACGGCGCTGGTGTCGATCGGCGACAGCTTCGGGATCGGCGCCGCCGACACCGCCTGGCTCATCTCCGTCCTCTACCTCGCCAGCGCCGTAGGCCAGCCCGTACTCGGCAAACTCGCCGACGCCCTCGGCCCGCGCCGGATCTTCCTCGCCGGCCTGGTCCTGGTCTTCGCCTCCGGCCTGGTCGGCACCCTCGCGCCCACTTTCGGCTGGCTCATCGTCTCCCGGCTGCTGCTCGGCGTCGGCACCTCGGCCGCGTACCCCGCCGCCATGTCCGTACTGCGCGACGAGGGCCGCCGGGTCGGCCGTACCCCTCCCCGTACGGTCCTGGCGCGGGTCTCCATGGCGGCGCTCGGCAGCGCTGCCGTCGGACCGAGCCTCGGCGGGCTGCTGGTCGCCCTGGTCGGCTGGCGCGGCATCTTCGCGGTGAACCTGCCGGTGGCGCTGGTCGCCTTCGTCGCCGCGCTGATCTGGATCCCCGTCGACCCGCCGCGCGGCGCCGTGACGGCGGACAACTCGTTGCGCCGCTCGCTCGACCCGCTCGGCATCGGACTGTTCTCGACGGCGCTGACCCTGCTGGTCTTCTTCCTGCTCGACCTGTCCCACCCCCTGTGGTGGCTGCTGGCCCCGTTCGCCGCCGTCTCCGCCGTCCTGGTGTGGTGGCAGCTGCGCAGGCCGCGGCCCTTCATCGACCTGCGGATGCTCGCGGGCAACGCCCCGCTCGCCCGCACCTATCTGCGGCACGGCCTCAGCTATCTGCTGATCTACTGCGTGATGTACGGCTACACCCAGTGGCTGGAGGAGGGCCGCGGCTTCTCCTCCGGGTACACCGGGCTGCTGATGCTGCCGATGTCGGTGGCCGCGCTGGTCTGCTCGCTGCTCGGCGCCCGTACCAAGGGCATCCGGGGGCCGCTGGCGCTCGCCGCCGTCCTGCTCGCCGTCGGCGCGAGCGTGCTGGCCTTCGTCGGCGGACAGACACCGCTCGCCGTGCTGCTGCTGGTGGGCGCCTGCTTCGGCGTTCCGCAGGGCCTGATCGGTACGAGCAACCAGGCGGCCGTGCAGGCGTACGCCCCGCCGGAGGAGATCGGCTCGGCGGCCGGGCTCCAGCGCACCGCGCAGTACATCGGCGCCATCGCCGCATCCAGTCTGATCGCTCTCGCCTACGGCCGGCGGGCGAGTGACAGCGGTCTGCACCTCATGGCCGGTGTCTCCGCCGGTCTCGGGGTGCTGCTGATCATCCTGACCTTCACCGACCGGGCGCTACGAGCCCGTCGCTGACCCCCCATCGCAAGGAGCACCACCCATGACCGCCACCATCCTCGATCCCACCACCGCCCTGGTCGTCGTCGACCTGCAGAAGGGCATCGTCGGCCTGCCGACCGTCCACCCGGCCGCCGAGGTCGTCGAGCGCTCGGCGAAGCTCGCCGCCGCCTTCCGGGCCAAGGGCCTGCCGGTCGTCCTCGTCCGGGTCACCGGCGGCGCCCCCGGCCGTACCGAGGGCCCCGGCGGCTCCGGCCAGCAGCCGCCCGCCGACTGGGCCGACCTCGCCGAGGGGCTCGGCCGTGAGGACAGTGACATCGTCGTCACCAAGCAGGTCTGGGGCGCCTTCCACGGCACCGACCTCGACCTCCAGCTGCGCCGCAAGGGCGTCACCCAGGTCGTGCTGACCGGCATCGCGACCAGCATCGGCGTCGAGAACACCGCGCGCGCCGCCTACGAGCACGGCTACCACGTCACCGTCGCGACCGACGCCGTGACCGACATGGACGAGGAGACGCACCGCAACGCGGTCGAGCGGATCTTCCCGCGCCTCGGCGAGACCGACACCACCGAGGCGATCATCAAGCTCCTCGGCTGACCCGGCCGATCCGGCTGGCCCGGCTGACCCGGCTGATCCGGCAGTCACCGGCACCGCGCGGCGCACGGCGGGGCCCGCATCCGACCGGATGCGGGCCCCGCCCTGTCCCCGGCCTCACTCGCCGCGGCGGCGGATCTTGTTGCCCAGCCAGACCAGCGGGTCGTACTTACGGTCGACGGCGCGCTCCTTCAGCGGGATCAGCGCGTTGTCCGTGATCTTGATGCCCTCGGGGCACACCTCCGTACAGCACTTGGTGATGTTGCACAGGCCAAGACCGTGGTGCTCCTGGGCCGTTCGCTTGCGGTCGAGCCCCGACTCGGCCGCCGCGTCCAGCGGATGCATGTCCAGCTCGGCCGCCCGCATCAGGAAGCGCGGCCCGGCGAACGCGGCCTTGTTCTCCTCGTGGTCGCGCACCACATGGCAGGTGTCCTGGCACAGGAAGCACTCGATGCACTTGCGGAACTCCTGCGACCTGTCCACGTCCATCTGCTGCATCCGGTACTCACCGGCGGCGACACCCGGCGGCGGTACGAACGCCGGGACCTCCCGCGCCTTCTGGTAGTTGAACGACACGTCCGTCACCAGATCGCGGATCACCGGAAAGGCGCGCAGCGGGGTGACGGTGATCGTCTCCTCGCGGGAGAAGACGGACATCCGCGTCATGCACATCAGCCGTGGCCGTCCGTTGACCTCGGCGCTGCACGAACCGCACTTGCCCGCCTTGCAGTTCCAGCGCACGGCCAGATCCGCCGCCTGGGTCGCCTGGAGCCGGTGGATGATGTCGAGGACGACCTCGCCGTCGTTGACCTCGACGGTGAAATCCTTCAGCTCGCCCCCGGCGGCGTCACCGCGCCAGACCCGGAACTTCGCGTCGTACGCCGTGGCGGTACTGGTACTGCTGGGAACAGTGCTGGCACTCAACTGTGGAGCTCCTCTTCGGCGAGGTACTTGACCAGCTCTTCCTTCTCGAACAGCGCGAGCAGGTCAGGACGGATCGGTTCGGTCGTCTGCCGGGTCAGCGTGATCTGGCCGTGTGCCGGATCGGTGGCGGCGAGCGCGCCCGTCGGATCGGCCAGGGCGCAGTGCAGATTCACCGGCCGCCAGTCGCTCGCCATCCCCGGCCAGTCCTCCCGGGTGTGCCCGCCGCGGCTCTCGGTGCGCTCCAGGGCGGCCCGCGCGACGCACTCGCTGACCAGCAGCATGTTCCGCAGGTCGAGTGCGAGATGCCAGCCCGGGTTGAAGGGCCGCAGGCCCTCGACGCCGGCCCGCCTCGCCCGTACCCGCAGATCGGCCAGCTTCTCCAGGGCCTGCTCCATCTCGCCCTCGCGCCTGATGATGCCCACCAGGTCGTTCATGGTCTGCTGGAGCTCCTGATGGAGGGTGTACGGGTTCTCCGGCGGCCCCGCGGTCGCGTCGGCGCCCACCGGGTCGGCCGCGCTGAACGGGCGCAGCGCCTCGGCCTCCGCGCTGTCGACCTGGGCCTGGTCGACGGCCGGGCGCCCGGCGAGGCCCGCCGCGTACTCGGCCGCGTGGAGACCCGCGCGCCTGCCGAACACCAGCAGGTCGGAGAGGGAGTTGCCGCCGAGCCGGTTGGAGCCGTGCATGCCCCCGGCCACCTCGCCCGCCGCGTACAGGCCCGGCACGCCGATCGTCGCCGCCGAGTCCGAGTCGACGGCGACACCGCCCATCACGTAGTGACAGGTCGGTCCCACCTCCATGGCCTCGGCCGTGATGTCGACGTCGGCCAGCTCACGGAACTGGTGGTACATCGAGGGCAGCCGCCGTTTGATGACGTCGGCCGGCATCCGGGTCGAGACGTCCAGGAAGACACCGCCGTGCGGTGAGCCACGGCCCGCCTTGACCTCGGAGTTGATGGCGCGCGCCACCTCGTCGCGCGGCAGCAGCTCGGGCGGACGCCGGTTGTTGTCGGCGTCGTCGTACCAGCGGTCGCCCTCCTCCTCCGACTCGGCGTACTTCTCCTTGAAGACGTCGGGGATGTAGTCGAACATGAACCGCTTGCCCTCGGCGTTGCGCAGCACCCCGCCGTCGCCGCGCACCGATTCGGTGACGAGCAGGCCCTTGACCGAGGGGGGCCAGATCATTCCGGTCGGGTGGAACTGCACGAACTCCATGTTCAGCAGGGGAGCCCCGGCGAGCAGCGCCAGCGCGTGCCCGTCGCCCGTGTACTCCCAGGAGTTGGACGTGACCTTGAAGGACTTGCCGATGCCGCCGGTGGCGAGCACCACCGAGGGAGCCTCCAGGACGAAGAAGCCCCCGGACTCCCGCTCGTAGCAGAAGGCGCCGGAGACCCGCTCGCCGTCCTTCAAGACCCTGGTGACCGTGCACTCCTGATAGACCTTCAGGCGCGCCTCGTAGTCCCCGAACTCCTTGAAGTCCTCCTGCTGCAGGGAGACGATCTTCTGCTGGAGGGTGCGGATCAGCTCAAGGCCCGTACGGTCGCCGACGTGGGCGAGCCTGGGGTACTCGTGTCCGCCGAAGTTGCGCTGGGAGATCTTCCCTTCGGGCGTGCGGTCGAACAGCGCGCCCCAGGTCTCCAGCTCCCAGACCCGGTCGGGCGCCTCCTTGGCGTGCAGTTCGGCCATCCGCCACTGGTTGAGGAACTTCCCGCCGCGCAGGGTGTCGCGGAAGTGGACCTGCCAGTTGTCGCCGGAGTTCACATTGCCCATGGAGGCGGCGATACCGCCCTCGGCCATCACCGTATGGGCCTTGCCGAACAGGGACTTGCAGATGACAGCGGTACGGGCGCCACGCTCGCGCGCCTCGATGGCGGCGCGCAGTCCCGCGCCTCCGGCGCCCACCACCACGACGTCCCACTGCCGGTGTTCCAGTTGCGTCATTTCTGAAGGCTCTCCCTAGAAGAAGCGCGGATCGTCGAAGGCTCCGGAAGCGACCAGGTAGACATAGAAGTCGGCGACCGCGACGCTGATCAACGAGGCCCAGGCCAACTGCATATGACGGTTGTTCAGCTTCCCGACCCAGCCCCACAGCCGGTAGCGCACCGGGTGCTTGGAGAAGTGCCGCAGCCGTCCGCCGATGACATGCCGGCAGGAGTGGCAGGAGAGGGTGTACGCCCAGATCAGCCCGATGTTGACGAGGAAGACCACCGAACCGAGACCCATATGGCCCCAGTGGTACTCCTCGTCGCGGAAGGAGAGCACGGTGTCGTAGGTGAGGACGACGGCGACGAGTACCGCCAGGTAGAAGAAGTACCGGTGGACGTTCTGCAGGATCAGCGGGAAGCGGGTCTCACCGCTGTACTTCTTGTGCGGCTCGGCGACGGCGCAGGCGGGCGGCGAGGCCCAGAAGCCCCGGTAGTACGCCTTGCGGTAGTAGTAGCAGGTCAGCCGGAAGCCCAGCGGGAAGATCAGGATCAGCAGCGCGGGGGACAGGCCCCACCAGCTGCCGAACAGGTCCCAGTTCGGGCCGTGCCGCATCGGTGCGCAGTTGTCCGCCACACAGGGCGAGTAGAACGGTGACACGTAGGGCGCCGAGTAGTAGTCGCTGTTCGCGAACGCCCGCCACGTCGAGTAGACGATGAAGGCGAGCAGCCCTGCCGCTGTCAGGGCCGGCGACAGCCACCAGCGGTCCGTCCGCAGATGGCGGGGGGCGATGGCGGCGCGTGTCGCGCCGTGTACGCCCGTACTGGCGCTGGGTTCAGTGGTACCGGTGGCCAACGAGTTCTCCAAACGAGAGGCCTTACGGGCTACGGCGCCCGCCGGTCGCTTACGCCCAGGCCCTCGTCGTCCGAATCCGTCCACAGCGCGCTGTTGTACGGGGTGTCGGGGATGGTGACCAGGTCGTCGGCGCGGCCGGCCGACGGGTGGTGGAGCTCGGTCACGGGCTGCTGCGCGAGACTCTGCTCCAACCGTCCGACCGTGCGGACCAGGTCGTCGAGGCAGCGTCGAACCGCTGTCAAATCGTCCTGCAGGGACATGTGTTGCCCTCACTTCCGCGGTCGCGGGTGGCATGCGGGGGTCTGGGGGACCGTCGCCCCCAGAGGGCTCTGTATGCGCCTGCGAGTGTTCCGCGTCACACTCCCTTTGACAAGACCGCCGTCACGGGTGCGGCCGGCGGTCCCGTTGGGCCGCACGGGTGGGTTTCGGCGCACGTGGCGCCGTGTCGCTGGCGTCGCCGCGACTCTTTCCCCTTCAGTGGGTGGGCAATAGGTGTGATCATCTCTAAATTCCACAAAACAGGATGAAGAGGTACAAGCCATGTCCCACGTCGGCGCCCCTCGCGGGAGGACATGCTCCCGGACGTTCCGCTCCGTAGCGCTCCTCACCACCGGTGTGCTCGCCCTGCCCGCACTGTCCGCCTGCAGCTCGGACGACAACGGCAGCGACGCCCCGGCCGCCGCCGTGGACGTCGCGCCGGCCTCGCGCGCCGCGGTCAGCCAGGGCGGCACCCTGCACTGGGCGATCGACTCGATGCCCGCCACGCTCAACGCCTTCCAGGCGGACGCGGACGCCGCGACCAACCGGATCGCGGGAGCCGTGCTGCCCACGCTCTTCACGCTGGACAAGCGCGGCAGGCCGCAGCTCAATCCGGACTACCTGGAGTCCGCGAAGATCGTCGACCGGGAGCCCAAGCAGGTCGTCTCGTACAAGCTCAACCAGCAGGCGGTGTGGAGCGACGGCCGGGAGATCGGCGCGCCGGACTTCGTCGCCCAGTGGCACGCGCTGCGCGGCCAGGACTCCGCGTACTGGACCGCGCGCAACGCGGGCTACGAGCGGATCGAGAAGATCGAGCGCGGCGGGGACGACCTGGAGGTCCGGGTCACCTTCAACAAGCCGTACGCGGACTGGAAGTCGCTGTTCAGCCCGCTGTACCCGAAGGAGGTCATGGGTACGCCCAACGCCTTCAACGACGGGGCGAGGACGGCACTGAAGAAGACGGCGGGCCCGTTCACGGTCAAGAAGGTGGACCGCAAGGCCAAGGAAGCGACGCTCGTCCGCGACCCGCACTGGTGGGGCAAGCCCGCCAAGCTCGACTCGGTCGTGCTGAGCGCGGTGCCGAACAACGAGCGGGTGGCGGCCCTCGCCTCGGGCAAGCTCGACGTGGCCGATGTCGACCCCGCTGCGGCGAAACGTATCTCCTCGGCCGTGCAGGACAAGGACAGGGCCAACGGCCCGGCCCGCCCAGCGGCCGGCGCCGGCCCGGCGACGAGCGGCAGCCCCGCGACCGGCGCCA
>NZ_JTIY01000001.1:1092637-1102311 GCF_000818175.1 Streptomyces sp. AcH 505 | reverse complement strand
CCGCGGCGGGCCCCGCCGCCGTCCGGCCGCCCGCCCAGGTCTCGCCGGCCTCCGCGCTGCGCGCCTGGGCGCTCACGCACGGCGCCGACAAGGAGGAGCTCAAGGCGGCGGGCAAGTCGCGCAAGCAGACCCTCGCCGCGATCAAGGAGTACACGGAGCAGCAGCGCGAGCTGGGCGCCTTCCGGGTGCGCAAGTCGCTCGAACCGTCCTTCACGCAGCTCGCGCTGAACGGTGAGTCGGGCCCGCTCGCCGACGACCGGGTACGGCGCGCGGTGGCCAGGGCCATCAACCGCCAGACGCTCGCCAACGCCGTACTGAAGCCGCTGGGCCTGCCCGCGCAGCCGCTCGGCAGCCACCTGGCGCTGCGCGGCCAGCAGGCGTACGCGGACAGCAGCGACGCGCTCGGCAAGCAGAACACCCACGAGGCGCAGGCCCTGCTGGCCGACGCGGGCTGGACCGTGGGCGGCGCCCGCAAGGCGCCGGACGACGGGACGAAGGCCGGCAGCGAGGGCAAGAAGGACACCGAGAAGAAGGACGCGGAAAAGACAGAGAAGAAGGACACGGAGAAGAAGGACGCCGAGAAGAAGGCGGAGAAGCCGAAGACGGAGGAGAAGTCGGACGACACGGCCGAGGGCGATGACAAGCCCGGCCAGGCCCCCGACGACTCCGACACCAAGCAGCAGGCCGTGAAGGCCGCCCAGGACACCAAGCCGGGCGGGGTGGCCGGCGCGTACGCACCGAGCGGCACCGCGGCCCCCAGCACGGTGGCGTCCAGTGGCGCGAAGGGCCCCAAGGCGGCCAAGGCGGCGAAGGTCCCGCAGATCGGCAAGGACGGCAAGCCGCTCACCCTGCGGTTCGTCCTGCCCTCGGGCCAGGGCTCCGAGCAGCTGCGCACCGTCGGTGAGCGGATCGCGCGGATGCTCGACAAGGTCGGGATCTCCACCCAGATCACCAAGGTCTCCGACGCCAGCTACTTCAAGGACTACATCGCCTCGGGCGACTACGACATGGCGCTGTACTCCTGGCCGGCGACCGCCTTCCCGGCGACCGACGGCCGGCCGATCTACGCCAAGCCGGAGCCCGCTTCCGACGGCTCGCTGCTGGTGGAGCAGAACTACACCCGGGTCGGCACCGACCGTATCGACCAGCTGTTCGACCAGGCGTCCGGTGAGCTGAACGAGGGCGACGCCCGCGATCTGGTGAAGCAGGCGGACGCCAGGATCTGGGCGGCGGCCGGCTCCATCCCCCTCTACCAGCGCCCGCAGCTGGTGGCGGCCAGGTCGGGACTGAAGAACATCGGGGCCTACGGTTTCGCCACCCCGCGCTACCAGGACATCGGCTTCGCCGGTTCCCATGGGCACGACGGCCCGCAGGCTGAAGTTTCGAAGAAGAAGTAGCTTCAGCGGCAGTAATACGAGAAGAAGAAGCGCTGCCGAACGGGCTCAAACGCTCATGACGGCATCAATTCACTTGCCCGCCGGCCCGTCCGGCGGGCAAGCTCGTACCGAGTCCTTGACCCGGGCACTCGACACCCCCAGCAGTCTCCGTGCGGCACCCCGGCAGTATCCGTATGTAACTGATCGACATCGTGATCCGGCCTCTCCCGACCGGGCCCGCAAGCTCCCGGTGCCCGCGCCCCGTACCATGGGAAGGGCCGTGGCGTGTCTGCCCGGCGGGCGGAGAAGGAAAACGCCGCATCCCACGATCGAGAGAAGCGCCAGCCAGCATGCCCACGCGCCACGACATCCGTAACGTCGCCATCGTCGCCCACGTCGACCATGGCAAGACCACTCTGGTCGACGCCATGCTGAAGCAGGCAGGCGCCTTCGCCGCGCACGCAGCCGAGCACCTCGACGACCGGATGATGGACTCGAACGACCTGGAGCGTGAGAAGGGCATCACGATCCTGGCCAAGAACACCGCTGTGAAGTACCACCCCAAGACGGGTGGCGATGTGATCACGATCAACATCATCGACACCCCCGGCCACGCCGACTTCGGCGGTGAGGTCGAGCGCGGCCTCTCCATGGTCGACGCGGTCGTACTCCTGGTGGACGCCTCGGAAGGCCCTCTTCCGCAGACCCGCTTCGTGCTGCGCAAGGCACTGGACGCGCGGCTGCCGGTGATCCTCTGCATCAACAAGACCGACCGCCCGGACGCCCGGATCGACGACGTCGTCAACGAGACGTACGACCTCTTCCTCGATCTCGACGCGGACGAGGAGCAGATCGAGTTCCCCATCGTCTACGCCTGCGCGCGTGACGGTATCGCCTCGCTGACCAAGCCGGAGGACGGCACGGTCCCGGCGGACAGCGAGAACCTGGAGCCGTTCTTCAGCACGATCCTGGAGCACGTCCCGGCCCCCGAGTACGACGAGTCGGCGCCGCTCCAGGCCCATGTCACCAACCTGGACGCGGACAACTTCCTCGGCCGTATCGCCCTGTGCCGGGTCGAGCAGGGCGAGCTGAAGAAGGGCCAGACCGTCACGTGGATCAAGCGTGACGGGACGATGTCCAACGTCCGCATCACCGAGCTGCTGATGACCGAGGCGCTCACCCGCAAGCCGGCCGAGAAGGCGGGCCCCGGTGACATCTGCGCCATCGCCGGTATCCCGGACATCATGATCGGCGAGACCCTCGCCGACCCGGAGAACCCGATCGCGCTGCCGCTGATCACGGTCGACGAGCCGGCCATCTCGATGACCATCGGCACCAACACCTCGCCGCTCGTCGGCAAGGGCGGCAAGGGCCACAAGGTCACCGCCCGCCAGGTCAAGGACCGGCTGGACCGCGAGCTGATCGGTAACGTCTCGCTGCGCGTCCTGGAGACCGAGCGCCCCGACACCTGGGAGGTGCAGGGCCGCGGTGAGCTGGCGCTGGCCATCCTGGTCGAGACGATGCGCCGCGAGGGCTTCGAGCTGACCGTCGGCAAGCCCGAGGTGGTCACCAAGCAGGTCGACGGCAAGACGCACGAGCCGATCGAGCGCATGACGATCGACTGCCCCGAGGAGCACCTCGGCGCCATCACGCAGCTCATGGCGACCCGCAAGGGCCGCATGGAGACCATGACGAACCACGGCTCCGGCTGGGTCCGCATGGAGTGGATCGTGCCGTCCAGGGGTCTGATCGGCTTCCGTACGGAGTTCCTGACGCAGACCAGGGGCACCGGCATCGCGCACTCCATCTTCGAGGGCCACGAGCCGTGGTTCGGTGACCTGCGGACCCGTAACAACGGCTCGCTGGTCGCGGACCGTTCGGGCTCGGTGACCCCCTTCGCGATGGTCAACCTCCAGGAGCGCGGGGTCATCTTCACCGAGCCCGGCACCGAGGTCTACGAGGGCATGATCGTCGGTGAGAACTCGCGCTCCGACGACATGGACGTGAACATCACCAAGGAGAAGAAGCTCACCAACATGCGTGCCGCCTCCGCCGACACCACGGAGAACGTGGTGCCGCCGCGCAGGCTCTCGCTGGAGCAGTCGCTGGAGTTCTGCCGCGACGACGAGTGCATCGAGGTCACCCCGGACACCGTCCGGATCCGTAAGGTTGTCCTGGACCAGAAGCAGCGCGGCCGCGCCGCTTCCCGGGCCAAGCATTCCTGAGGCAAAATCTCGGCTGACGTGACGTCAGTACGGACGGCCCGGCACCCCGCGAAAGCGAACGGTGCCGGGCCGTTCGTCAAGCGCCGCCGCTCACCGTCCGTGGATTTCCCGGCACCAAGTGTCCGGATATCGACCAACGCTCTCCGGAACGCGTGTTAACGGTCCGTTTCGCGGGTGTCTGCCTGGCCTGACTTTGTCCGGATTTCGGGCGGAGGGGGTGGGGGGATGTTGTCAAAACGAGACCCTTTAAGTGTGGTTTACGGCCCGGGCGTACTTAATAGTTGGCTCCATTGAGCTCGGGTCAATGGGTCATGCGCTGTGGGGAGCGCGGGCCCACGAGCACACTCGGGGTACTTGACGGGCGAGCCGGCAGGGGTGTCAGCGCGCGTAGACAGTGCCCTTCTCGTAGTGACAAGTGGACTCATGAGGAGGACCCCATGCGTGGTGCCATAAGCACCAAATGGGTCGGGCGCACGGTAGTCGTCCCCACGGGGGAAGAGCGATCGTGACAAGTCCAGTACAGACCGAAGACGCTCAGGCGTCAGGCGGACCCGACGCGGATGCCCTGTCGAAGGACGGGACGCAGGAAGCGAAGCAGGCGGCGGGGCTCTCGCCCGGCCAGCTGATGTGGCGACGCTTCAAGCGGGACCGCGCGGGGGTCATTTCCGCCATCGTCGTCATCTTCTTCTTCGTGATCGCGCTTCTCGCGCCCGTGATCAAGATGCTGTACGGCAAGGACCCCTACACCCTCTACGGCCAGGGTGAGGGCGGCGGGGACATCACCCTCCTCGACGACTTCAACATGCCCACCGGCAGCTTCGGCGGTGCGTCGGGTGCCCACTGGTTCGGTATCGAACCCAACCTGGGCCGCGACGTGTTCATGCAGCTGATCTACGGCATGCGGACCTCGATCTACACGGCCCTGGTGGCGACCATCGTGATGGTCTTCCTGGGCGTGCTGCTGGGTCTGGTGGGCGGCTACTTCGGCGGCAAGATCGACTACTGGCTCGGCCGGCTGACCGACCTGCTGCTCGGCTTCCCCAGCCAGCTGTTCTTCATCGCCTCCATGCCTGTGGTCACCGCGGCCTTCGTCCGTCCGGACGAGGAGACGCCGACCGCGCTGCGCGCGGCCGCGATCGTCGTGGTGCTGTCGTTCCTCGGCTGGATGGGTCTGTCCCGTCTGATCCGGGCCTCCACACTCTCCCTGCGTGAGCGGGAGTTCGTCGAGGCGGCAAAGATCGCCGGTGCTTCGCCTTGGCGGATCATCAGCAAGGAGCTGTTGCCGAACCTGGTCACACCCATCCTGGTTCAGGCGACGTTGTTGCTGCCGTCCACCATTCTCTCGGTGGCGTTCCTCTCCTACGTGGGTGTCGGCTACGTCGAACCCACCCCGGACTGGGGCCGGATGTTCTCGATCGGCAGTGGCATCTTCCAGCAGGACCCGGCCTACATGATCTACCCGGGTGTCGCCATGGTCATTTTCGTCGTGGCATTCAACCTTCTCGGCGACTCGGTCCGAGACGCCTTTGACCCGAAGTCCGGACGCTGACGTCCAGCTGAGGGGAAAGCTGCCACCCGGGCACCGGCCGCGACCGGATGAGCCAGGCAGCACCGATGGATCACTACTGACAGATGGGTACTCACCAGCATGAGCATCTTTGGCACGCGCAGAACACGTGCTGTCGTCGTCGCCCTGGCGGCCGGCTCGTTGGCGCTGACCGCCTGTGGCGGCGGCGACAGTGACAGCGGCACGAAGGACAAGAGCAAGACCCAGAAGGACGCCGCCAAGCAGTCGGCCGCCGTTACCTACGGTGACGCGCAGGTGTCCACGGGTCCCGCCAAGGAGGTGCCCGGTGCTCAGACCGGCGGCACCATGTCGGTCTACCAGGAGGCCGACTTCTCCCACCTGGACCCGGGCCAGAGCTACGTCAGCGACACCAAGCTCCTCGACCGGCTGCTCCAGCGCGGTCTGACGCAGTACGACGAGGACGCCAACGGCAAGCTCACCGTCGTCGGTGACCTCGCCACCGACTCGGGCAAGCAGACCGACGGCGGCAAGACCTGGACCTACACGCTGAAGAGCGGCCTCAAGGACCAGAACGGCAACCCGATAACGTCGGCGGACATCCGCCACACGATCGAGCGCCTCTACGCCCCGTTCATCACGGACGGCCCGACGTACATCCAGAACTGGCTGTCCGGTGGCGGCACGACGTACCGCAAGGCCCTGCCCGACGGCGGCTTCGGCAGCAAGCACCTGCCCGACTCGGTGCTCGCCACCCCGGACGACAAGACCATCGTCTTCCACTTCAAGGACGCGCAGCCCGACCTGCCGCAGGCCCTGACGATGACCGGCTACTCCGTGGTGCCCGCCAAGACGGACACCAAGGAGAAGTACGACACGGCCCCGGTCGCGACCGGCCCGTACAAGATCTCGGACTTCAAGCCGGGCAAGTCGATGACGCTCGTCAAGAACACGAACTGGGACCCGAAGAGCGACTCGGTCCGTCACCAGTACGTCGACGGCTTCAACATCGACTTCAACCACGACGACGACGACCAGAGCAAGACGCTCCTCGCCGACCGTGGTGAAGCCAAGAACGCCATGATGTTCACCGGCCAGGTCTCCACCAACCAGGTCAAGAACGTCGTCACCAACGCCGCCGCGATGAAGCGCACCGTCCAGGGCTACGCCCCGTACGTGTGGCAGCTGAACTTCAACCTGGACCGCGTCAAGGACAAGCGCATCCGTGACGCCATCACGTACGCGCTGCCGAGCAACCAGATCTACAAGCTCGACGGTGGTACGTACGGCGGTGAGGTCGCGACCGGTCTGATGGCGCCGACCGTCCCGGGTTACGAGAAGGGCTACGACCCGTTCGGCAAGCTCAAGAAGCCCAACGGTGACATCGTCAAGGCCAAGCAGCTGATCAAGGAGGCCGGCGCCGAGGGCAAGAAGCTCGTCTACGCGTTCGGCAACACCCCGGTCCGCCAGCAGCAGGCCGTCGTCATCACCAACCGGCTGAAGGAAATCGGCCTGAACCCGGTGAAGAAGGAAGTGGACAGCGCCACCTGGTACGAGCAGATGGGCAAGATCCAGAACGGCATGGACCTCTACATGACCGGCTGGGGCCAGGACTGGCCGTCCGCCTCCACGGTGATCCCGCCGTCGTACGACGGAACCACCCTGCAGGACGGTTCTTCGGACTACTCGCACATCAACGACCCGAAGGTCAACGCCGCCATCGCGGCAGCCCAGAAGATCACTGACCCCGCCGCCGCCCAGAAGGCCTGGACCGCGATCCACCACGACATCGTGGAGCGCATCAACCCGGCGGCCCCGGTCTACTTCACCAAGGTGTTCCAGATCTTCGGCTCCAACGTCGGTGGTCTGCGCTACTCGTCGGACTCCAGCTACGTCGACGTGACCCGCGTGTTCCTCAAGAAGTAACACCGGAAAGGTAAGGCCCGTCCCGATGGTGCGCACCCGGCGGAGTGCGCACCATCGGGCCGCCGGGCCCTTCTCTCGACCCCCTCACAGCCGCCGTCCTGAGAGCAGCGACAACCCATGGTGCAATTCCTCATACGCCGGTCGTTCGGCGCGATTCTGATCCTCTTCCTCATCAGTGCCATCACATACTTCATGTTCTTCGCCATCCCCCAGGACCCGGCTCTGCTGGCCTGTGGCAAGAACTGCACTCCGGACGCGCTGGCCATCATTCACAAGAACCTCGGCCTGGATCAGCCGGTGCCGGTGCAGTACTGGCACTACCTCGTGGGCATCTTCGCGGGACGCGACTTCCCCACGGGCCACTGCCCGGCCCCCTGCCTCGGCATCTCCTTCGCCAACCAGCAGCCGGTGTGGAACACCATCCTGGACCGCTTCCCGCTGACGCTCTCCCTGTCGGTCGGCGGCCTCATCGTCTTCCTCGTCGTGGGCCTCGGCGCCGGCATGATCGCCGCGGCGAAGAAGGGCACCACGATCGACAAGGTGTTCAGCTCCGCCTCGCTGGTGCTCAGCTCGCTGCAGATCTACTTCCTCGGCCCGCTGGTCCTCCTTCTCCTGGTCTTCAACACCGGCTGGCTCGACAAGCCGAAGTACGTGCCGCTGACCGAGGACCCGGCCGGCTGGTTCATGGGGCTGCTGATTCCCTGGCTGGTGATCTCGGTGATCTTCACCGCCAACTACACCAGAACAGCGCGCTCGACGATGATCGAACAGTTGCAGGAAGAACATGTGAGAGCGGCTCGGGCCAAGGGCATGAGCGGCAAGTACGTCTTCTTCCGCTACGCCTGGCGCGGCTCGCTCATCCCGATCGTCACCATCCTCGGCATCGACATCGGCGCGCTCCTCGGCGGTGCCATCGTCACGGAGTTCACCTTCGGTCTGCCGGGCATCGGCCGGCTCGCCGTACAGTCGGTGACCGACAAGGACCTGCCGCTGACGATGGGCGTGATGATCTTCAGCGCCGCCTTCATCCTGCTGTTCAACGTCATTGTGGACGCCGCGTATGCGTTCATCGACCCGCGCGTGCGTCTGTCCTAGGAGTACGACCGTGACCACACTCACCAAGACCGAGGGCGCACCTGCCCCGACCGGGTCGGACACGTTCCTCTCGGTACGCGACCTGCGTGTCCAGTTCTCCACCGAGGAGGGCACGGTCAAGGCCGTCGACGGCCTCTCCTTCGACCTGGCGCGCGGCCAGACGCTGGGCATCGTGGGCGAGTCGGGCTCCGGCAAGTCGGTGACCAACCTGTCCATCCTGGGCCTGCACGCCCCGGAGACCACCACCATCACCGGTGAGATCCTGCTCGACGGCGAGGACCTCACCGATGTCTCGGACAAGCAGATGGAAAAGCTCCGCGGCAACAAGATGGCGATGATCTTCCAGGACGCGCTCACGGCGCTGTCGCCGTACTACACGGTCGGCCGGCAGATCGCCGAGCCGTTCGTGAAGCACACCGGCGCCTCCAAGAAGGAGGCGCGTGCGCGGGCGATCGAGATGCTCGGCAAGGTCGGCATCCCGGACCCCAAGTCCCGGGTCGACGACTACCCGCACCAGTTCTCCGGCGGTATGCGCCAGCGCGCCATGATCGCCATGTCGCTCGTGTGCAACCCCGAACTGCTGATCGCCGACGAGCCGACCACCGCCCTCGACGTGACGGTCCAGGCGCAGATCCTCGACCTGCTCAAGGACCTCCAGCAGGAGTTCGGCTCCGCGATCATCCTGATCACCCACGACCTGGGCGTCGTGGCGAACGTCGCCGACGATCTGCTGGTCATGTACGCGGGACGCGCCGTCGAGCGCGGCACCGTACGTGAGGTGCTCAAGCAGCCGCAGCACCCGTACACCTGGGGTCTGCTCAGCTCGATGCCGCGGCTGGCCTCCGACGTCAACGAGCCGCTGCGGCCCATCCCGGGCACCCCGCCCAGCCTGCTGAACCCGCCGACCGGCTGTGCGTTCCACCCGCGGTGCGAGTTCGTCGACGTCGTCGACGGGAACGGCCGCTGCGTCAAGGAGCGGCCCGAGCTGCCCGTGGGACGGGGCTCCGCCTGCCATCTGACGCTGGATCAGAAGCAGCAGATATTCATTGAGAAGATTCAGCCCCGGCTGGGCTGATGTACCGGCGACTGGGGCTATGACCATGAGCGAGAAGAACACGAACACCGTCGTCAGTCAGACGACAGCGCCTGCGGGCACCGCTGCTCCCGGCGAGCCGCTGATGGAAGTGAAGGGCCTGACCAAGCACTTCCCGATCTACGGCGGCTTCCCCATCAAGCGGAAGGTCGGCGCCGTCCAGGCGGTCGACTCCGTCGACCTGAGTGTCTTCCCCGGGGAGAGCCTCGGCCTCGTCGGCGAGTCGGGCTGCGGCAAGTCGACCACCGGCCGGCTGCTCACCCGGCTGCTGGAGCCGACCGCGGGCACCATCTCCTACGAGGGCCGCGACATCACGCACGCCAACCGCAGGCAGCTGGCGCCGATCAGGTCCGAGATCCAGATGATCTTCCAGGACCCGTACGCGTCGCTCAACCCGCGGCAGACGGTCGGCACGATCATCGCCAGCCCGATGG
>NZ_JTIY01000001.1:1084446-1092612 GCF_000818175.1 Streptomyces sp. AcH 505 | reverse complement strand
TTCCAGGACCCGTACGCGTCGCTCAACCCGCGGCAGACGGTCGGCACGATCATCGCCAGCCCGATGGAGATCAACGGCATCAAGCCGCCCGGCGGCCGTGAGGCCAAGGTGCGCGAGCTGCTGGAGACCGTCGGCCTCAACCCGGAGCACTACAACCGCTTCCCGCACGAGTTCTCCGGCGGCCAGCGCCAGCGCATCGGGGTGGCCCGCGCGCTCGCGCTCCAGCCCAAGCTCATCGTCGCCGACGAGCCGGTCTCGGCCCTGGACGTCTCCATCCAGGCGCAGGTCATCAACCTGCTCCAGGAGCTCCAGCGCGACCTCGGCATCGCCTTCGTCTTCATCGCGCACGACCTGTCGATCGTGCGGCACTTCTCGCAGCGGGTCGCCGTGATGTACCTGGGCAAGGTGGTGGAGGTCGCCGACCGCGACTCCCTCTACAACCGGCCCCGTCACCCGTACACGCACGCCCTGCTCTCCGCCGTGCCCGAGACGGACATCGACGTGGAGAAGCGCGAGCGCATCCGGCTCTTCGGCGACGTGCCTTCGCCGATCATGCCGCCGTCCGGCTGCCGGTTCCGTACCCGCTGCTGGAAGGCGCAGGACAAGTGCGCCACGGAGGAACCGCCGCTGGTCCAGATCTCCGGCAACAAGCCGGGCCATCTGACCGCCTGCCACTTCCCCGAGGACCCCACCACCGAGGCCCGCGAGGAGGACGTCATCCTCGACCCGGCGCTGCGGGCCCTGGAGAAGGACCTGGAGCCGGAGGACCGGCCGTAGCACAGAGGCGCCCCTACGGACGCCCGCCCGCACCCCGTTCGCACCCTTTCCCGCGCACCGTCGCGAAAAGGCGTTGCGGGCGGGGTGCGGCGCGCTCGACAGTACGTCCATGTCTCTTACCGTGCGGCCCGCCGTACCCGACGACGCTCCCGCCATCTGTGAGCTGCTCAACGCGATCGACGTGATCGAGATAGGCCGGCCCGAGACCGATCTGCACGAGGTGCGGGACGATCTCGGCCACCCCGGCGTCGACCTCGCCAAGGACTCCTGGCTGGCGTACGAGGACGGCCGGCTCGTCTGCTACGGCCTAATGTGGGACGACTCCGGCGACGAGCGCATCGACATGGACCACTATCTGCTGCCCGGCAGCGCCGCCGCGGGGGTGCGGCTGTTCGAGCTGATGGAGGGACGGGCCGCCGAACGGGCCCGCGCGAACGGCGCCGGGCGCGCCGTCGTCCATATGCACCTGAACACCGAGCCGACCCTGGACACCGCGGTCATCGAGGCGCGCGACTGGCGCCGGGTCCGCCGCTACCAGGTGATGACCCGTGACGTCGCCGCCCTCGGCGCGGCGCCGACCCCGCCGCCGGGCGTACGGGTACGGGACTGTACGGCCGAGGCCGACCGGCGCGTCGCGTACGAGCTGTGCGAGCTGACCTTCGCCGACCACTTCGACCACCAGCCGCGCGGCTACGAGGAGTGGCTGGAGCACCAGGGCGGCGACCGGATCGACTGGTCGCTGGTGTGGATCGCCGCGGCCGAGGGGATCGGCGACGCGGCTGTGCTGATCGGCGGCAACGAGCGGGAGTCGATGGGCTGGATCCCCAACCTCGGTGTGGTCAAGGACGCCAGGGGCCGGGGGATCGGCGGGTTCCTGCTGCGACACGCCTTCCACGCCTTCGCCGGACGCGGCCGGGAGACCGTGGGCCTCGGCGTCGACACCGAGAACGCCACCGGCGCGCTGAAGCTCTACGAGGCGAACGGCATGCGGCTGCACTTCGCCGTGGACACCTGGGAGCTGATCGTGCCGGTGTGACCCGTCCCGAGGGCTGTGACTCGTACAGCCCTCAAGAAAGTGCGGTTCGACACCGTATGGGGTGTATTTGGGTTCAAGTGAGATCTGGGCCTGAAAGGGAGGCACTCCATGCGTGGAGCCACACACGCCAAGTGGGCCGCTTGTGCGGTGGTCGTCGCGCTGACCGCGACGGCCTGCGGCGGGGACAGCGACAGCGGCAGCGGAAGTGGCAGTGGTGGCGGCTCCGGCGGGGTGCTGAGCGCCTCGTGGGGTGACCCGCAGAACCCGCTGGAGCCCGCCAACACCAACGAGGTGCAGGGCGGCAAGGTCCTGGACATGATCTTCCGGGGTCTCAAGCGCTACAACCCCAAGACCGCCAAGGCCGAGAACGCCCTCGCCTCCAGCATCACCACGAAGGACTCCAAGACCTTCAACATCACCGTCAAGAACGGCTGGACGTTCAGCAACGGTGAGAAGGTCACGGCGAAGTCCTTCGTCGACGCCTGGAACTACGGCGCGAATCTGAAGAACAACCAGAAGAACGCGTCGTTCTTCCAGTACATCGCCGGCTACACCGACGTGCACCCGGAGACCGGCCAGCCCAAGGCGACCACCATGTCGGGGCTGAAGATCACGGGTGGCCAGACCTTCACCGCCACGCTGTCGCAGCCGTTCTCGACCTGGCCCGACACCCTGGGCTACGCGGCGTTCGCGCCGCTGCCCAAGGCGTTCTTCAGCAACCACTCCGCCTGGCTCTCCAAGCCCGTCGGCAACGGCCCGTACACGGTGGACAAGTACACCAAGGGCTCCCAGATGTCGCTGCGCACCTGGAAGAAGTACCCGGGCGACGACAAGGCGCAGAACGGCGGCGTGGACCTGAAGGTCTACACGGACAACAACACCGCCTACACCGACCTGACGGCCGGCAACCTCGACCTGGTCGACGACGTGCCCGCCGCGCAGCTCAAGAACGTGAAGTCGGACCTGGCGGGGCGCTACATCAACACCCCGGCCGGCATCATCCAGACGCTGGCGTTCCCGTTCTACGACAAGAAGTGGAACGGTCCGAACTCGGCGAAGCTGCGCACCGGCCTGTCGATGGCGATCAACCGCGCGCAGATCACCAAGACCATCTTCCAGAACACCCGCACCCCCGCGACCGACTGGACCTCGCCGGTGCTCGGCGCGGCCGGCGGTTACAAGGCCGGGCTCTGCGGCTCGGCGTGCGACTTCAACGCGGCGCAGGCCAAGAAGCTGATCCAGCAGGGCGGCGGTATCCCCGGCGGCAAGATGACCATCTCGTACAACGCGGACACCGGCTCGCACAAGGAATGGGTCGACGCCGTCTGCAACAGCATCAACAACGTGATGGGCAGCGGCAAGACGTGCGTGGGCGCCCCGGTCGGCACCTTCGCCGACTTCCGTAACCAGATCGGCCAGAAGAAGATGACCGGTCCCTTCCGGGCCGGCTGGCAGATGGACTACCCGCTGATCCAGGACTTCCTGCAGCCGCTGTACTTCACCAACGCCTCATCGAACGACGGCAAGTTCTCCGACCCGAAGTTCGACAAGCTGGTCAACCAGGCCAACGCCGAGACCGACACGACCAAGGCGGTCAAGCTGTTCCAGCAGGCCGAAGAGGTCGTCAGGGACCAGATGGCGGCCATCCCGCTCTGGTACCAGAACGGCAGCGCCGGGTACTCGGACCGGCTGTCGAACGTCGCGCTGAACCCGTTCAGCGTGCCGGTCTACAACGAGATCAAGGTCAACTGACGCCGGACGGCGTGCGGCCCGGCCCACCACTGGCGCCGGGCCGCAGGCCGTTACCGGCGTCGTCCTGGCTCTGCACGCACCCCACGATCCCCGGAGTCCTCCATGGGACGATATGTGATCAGGCGTCTGCTCCAGATGATCCCCGTGTTCATCGGTGCGACGCTGCTGATCTTCCTGATGGTCAACGTCATGGGCGATCCCATCGCCGGTCTCTGCGGCGACAAGACCTGCGATCCGGCGACCGTGGCGCAGCTGAAGAAGGAATTCGGCCTCGACAAGCCGGTGTGGCAGCAATACCTGACCTACATGGGCCATCTCTTCCAGGGTGACTTCGGCACGGCCTTCAACGGCCAGAAGGTCATCGACCTGATGGGCTCGGCCTTCCCCGTCACCATCCGGCTGACCGTCGTGGCGATCGTCTTCGAGATCATCATCGGCATCACGCTCGGCGTGATCACCGGGCTGCGCAGGGGCCGCCCGGTCGACACCGGCGTCCTGCTGCTGACCCTGGTGGTCATCTCCGTACCGACCTTCGTCACCGGTCTGATCGTGCAGCTCGTGCTCGGCGTGAACTGGGGCATCATCAACCCCTCGGTCTCCACGTCGGCCCCGCTGGACGAGCTGATCGTGCCGGGGCTCGTGCTCGCGTCCGTGTCACTGGCGTACGTCACCCGGCTGACCCGTACGTCCATCGCCGAGAACAGACGCTCCGACTACGTGCGCACCGCCATCGCCAAGGGGCTGCCCAGGCGCCGGGTGATCGTCCGTCATCTGCTGCGCAACTCGCTGATCCCGGTGGTCACCTTCATCGGCACCGACATCGGCGGGCTGATGGGCGGCGCGATCGTCACCGAGCGGATCTTCAACATCCACGGCGTCGGTTACCAGCTCTACCAGGGCATCGTGCGCCAGAACACCCAGACCGTCGTCGGCTTCGTGACCGTCCTGGTCATCGTCTTCCTGGTGGCGAACCTGCTGGTCGACCTCCTCTACGCCGTTCTCGACCCGAGGATCCGGTATGCCTGAAGATCCCAACCGACCGTCGAACGAAGCCATCGCCGGCACAGGTGCCGGGGGCACGATGGACCTCGCCATGAGCGAGGGCAGCTCCGTACAGGGCGAAGGCCCCGAGGGCGGCGGCACGGACGACAAGCCACGCAGTCTCTGGTCGGACGCCTGGCGCGACCTGCGGCGCAACCCGATCTTCATCATCTCGGCGCTGGTCATCCTCTTCCTGGTGATCATCGCGATCTGGCCGCAGGCCATCGCCTCCCGCAACCCGCTGACCTGTGATCTCGGCAAGGCGCAGGAAGGCTCCCAGCCGGGACACCCGTTCGGCTTCGACGGGCAGGGCTGCGACGTCTACACCAGGACCGTGTACGGGGCGCGCGCCTCGGTCACCGTCGGCGTCTGCGCCACCGTCGGGGTGGCCCTCATCGGCTCGTTCCTCGGCGCGCTGGCCGGCTTCTTCGGCGGCATCTCCGACTCGCTGCTGTCCCGGGCCACCGACATCTTCTTCGGCATTCCCGTCGTCCTCGGCGGGCTCGTCCTGCTGTCCGTGGTCAAGAGCTCCACCGTCTGGCCGGTGATCGGGTTCATGGTGCTGCTCGGCTGGCCGCAGATCTCCCGGATCGCGCGCGGCTCCGTCATCACCATCAAACAGAACGACTTCGTGCAGGCCGCGCGGGCGCTCGGCGCTTCGAGCACCCGGCTGCTGGTCCGGCACATCATGCCCAACGCCATCGCGCCGGTGATCGTCGTCGCGACCATCGCGCTCGGTACGTACATCTCGCTCGAAGCGACGCTGTCGTACCTCGGCGTGGGGCTCAAACCGCCGACCGTGTCCTGGGGCATCGACATCTCGGCCGCGTCGCCGTACATCCGCAACGCCCCGCACATGCTGCTCTGGCCGGCCGGCGCGCTGGCGGTCACCGTGCTCGCATTCATCATGCTCGGCGACGCGGTGCGCGACGCCCTCGACCCCAAGCTGCGCTGAGGAGTTGCGTCCCATGTTGCTCGAAGTGCGCGATCTGCACGTGGAGTTCCACACCCGCGAGGGCGTCGCCAAGGCGGTCAACGGGGTCAGCTACCAGGTGGACGAGGGGGAGACCCTGGCCGTGCTGGGCGAGTCGGGATCCGGCAAGTCCGTCACCGCCCAGGCGATCATGGGCATCCTCGACGTACCGCCCGGCAAGATCACCGGCGGCGAGGTCGTCTTCCACGGCCAGGACCTGCTGAAGCTCAAGGAGGAGGAGCGGCGCAAGATCCGGGGCTCCGAGATGGCGATGATCTTCCAGGACGCGCTGTCCTCGCTCAACCCCGTGCTCAGCGTCGGCGCCCAGCTCGGCGAGATGTTCATCGTGCACCGGGGGATGTCCCGCAAGGACGCGCGCGCCAAGGCCGTCGAGCTGATGGACCGGGTCCGGATCCCGGCCGCCCACCAGCGGGTGGGGGACTATCCGCACCAGTTCTCCGGCGGTATGCGCCAGCGCATCATGATCGCGATGGCGCTCGCGCTGGAACCCTCGCTGATCATCGCGGACGAGCCGACCACGGCCCTCGACGTGACCGTCCAGGCCCAGGTGATGGACCTGCTCGCCGAGTTGCAGCGCGAGCTGAACATGGGGCTGATCCTGATCACCCACGACCTCGGTGTCGTCGCCGACGTCGCCGACAAGATCGCGGTGATGTACGCGGGCCGCATCGTCGAGACCGCGCCGGTCCACGAGATCTACAAGGCACCGGCCCACCCGTACACCCGGGGGCTGCTGGACTCGATCCCGCGCCTGGACCAGAAGGGCCAGGACCTCTACGCGATCAAGGGCCTGCCGCCCAACCTGCTGCGGATCCCGCCGGGCTGCGCCTTCAACCCGCGCTGCCCGCGCGCCCAGGACGTGTGCAGGACGGACGAGCCGCCGCTCTACGAGGTGTCGTCGACCCGGCGGAGCGCCTGCCACTTCTGGAGGGAGACCCTCGATGACTGAGCCCATCCTGGAAGTACGGGACCTGGTCAAGCACTATCCGCTGACCCAGGGGATCCTGATCAGGAAACAGGTCGGCGCGGTGAAGGCCGTCGACGGCGTCTCCTTCGACCTCGGCCAGGGCGAAACCCTGGGTGTGGTGGGGGAGTCGGGCTGCGGCAAGTCGACGGTGGCGCGGATGCTGGTGCATCTGGAGGACCCGACGGCCGGCACGATCCGGTACAAGGGCGAGGACATCACCAAGCTGTCAGGGCGCGCGATGAAGACCGTCCGCAGGAACATCCAGATGGTGTTCCAGGACCCGTACACCTCGCTCAACCCGCGGATGACCGTCGGCGACATCATCGGCGAGCCGTACGAGATCCACCCCGAGGTGGCGCCCAAGGGCGACCGGCGCCGCAAGGTGCAGGACCTGCTGGACGTCGTCGGCCTGAACCCGGAGTACATCAACCGCTATCCGCACCAGTTCTCCGGCGGCCAGCGCCAGCGCATCGGGATCGCGCGCGGCCTCGCGCTGCAACCCGAGGTCATCGTCGCCGACGAGCCGGTGTCGGCGCTCGACGTGTCGGTCCAGGCGCAGGTCATCAACCTGATGGAGCGGCTCCAGCAGGAGTTCGGGCTGAGCTACGTCTTCATCGCCCACGACCTGTCGATCGTGCGGCACATCTCCGACCGGGTCGCCGTGATGTATCTGGGCCGGGTCGTCGAGATCGGTTCGGACGCCGAGATCTACGACCACCCCACGCACCCGTACACGCAGGCGCTGCTCTCCGCCGTACCGCTGCCGGACCCGACGGCGCGCGAGCACCGCGAGCGGATCATCCTCAGCGGTGACGTGCCGTCACCGGCGAACCCGCCGTCCGGCTGCCACTTCCGTACCCGCTGCTGGAAGGCGCAGGAGAAGTGCGCGGTGGAGGACCCGGTCCTGGCGGTCCCGATGGTCTTCCGCGACGACACGGGCCCGGCGTCGCACCCCTCGGCGTGCCACTTCGCCGAGGAGAAGCAGATCGTCCCGGTCACGGGCCCGGAACCGGAACCGGACGGCGGCCGGGAGGCGGCGCCCGGCGCGGGCAGCGAGTCCGGTACGTGGCGGGAACTCGGCACGGAGCCCGGTACGGGTACGGAGCCCGGTACGTGGACCGAGCGTCCCGACGACCGGTGAGCGTGGGAGGATTCCGGGCATGCGTGACGAGACGATCGGCGACTTCCTCGACCGGCTGGCCGACCGGGTCCCGGCCCCCGGCGGCGGCGCTTCGGCCGCCCTGCACGCGGCCCAGGCGGCGGCCCTGCTCGGCATGGTGGCCCGCTACAGCACCGGTGAGAAGTACGCCGCCGACCGGGCGACCGTCGAGCGGATCATCACCGAGACCGACGAACTGCGCGCCGCCGCGCTGCAGTTGGCGCAGGACGACGCCGTGGCGTTCACCGCCGTCACCGACGCCTACCGGCTGCCCAGGGCGGACGACGAGCAGAAGGCCGCCCGTTCGGCGGCCATCGCCACGGCCCTGGTCGGGGCGGGCCGACCGCCGGCCGAGGTGATCGTCGTCGCCGACGTGGCCGTCACGCTGGCCGAGGAACTGCTGCCGATCGGCAACCGCAACGTCATCACCGATGTGGCCG
>NZ_JTIY01000001.1:1080861-1084010 GCF_000818175.1 Streptomyces sp. AcH 505 | reverse complement strand
GGCGGCCGAGGCGGCGCGCGCCGCCGCCACCACCGCCCGGGTCAACGTCGAGATCAATCTCGGCGGGATCAAGGACACCGAGGTCAGCGCCGCGCTCGCGGCCGAGGCCGACCGGGTGGACCAGATCGCCGCCCGCGCCGAGCAGATCACGGCGGCCGTGCGCGAGGAGATCAAGAAGTGAGCGCGACGGTCCTGTCCGGCAACGAACTCGGCGCCGCCGTACGCGCCGAGGCCACCGCGGCTGCCGCCGAGCTGGCCGCGTCCGGCACCCCGCCGAAGCTGGCGGTGGTGGTCGCGACCGCCGACGAGTCGAGCGCCTGGTACGTACGCTCGATCGCCAGATCGGCGGGGAAGGCCGGTATCGACTGCGAGATCGTCGACCTCGGCGCCGAAGCCACCGCAGGGCGGATCGGCGACCGGCTGGCCGCGCTCAACGCCGACGCGTCCGTGCACGGCATCATCCTGCAGACCCCGCTGCCCGCGGGGGCGGCCCTGGAGGACCTGGCGTCCGCCATCGCGTTCGAGAAGGACGTGGACGGCGCCAACCCGCTCTCGCTCGGCCGGCTGGCGGCGGGGCTCCCCGCCTTCGCCCCGGCCACCGCCGAGGCCGTGGTCGCGCTCCTCGACCACCACAAGGTCGAGCTGACCGGCCGTCATGTCGCCGTCGTCGGCCGCTCGACGGTCGTCGGCAAACCGGCCGCGCACCTGCTGCTCGACAAGAACGCCACCGTGACGGTCTGCCACTCCCGCACCCGCGACCTGGCCGCCGTCACCTCGGCGGCCGACGTGGTGGTCGCCGCGGTCGGCAGGCCGGGGCTGATCACCGCAGCGCACGTACGGCCGGGGGCCGTCGTCGTGGACGTCGGCACCAACCCCACGGCCGACGGCGGCCTCGTCGGCGACGTGGACCCGTCCGTGACCGACCGGGCAGGCGCCCTGACACCGGTCCCGGGCGGCGTCGGCCCGGTGACCACGGCGCTGCTCCTCCAGCACACGGTGAAGGCCGCACAGGCGGCACGGCTCCGGTAGACGAGATCGGGCCGTACTCCGCACGTGACGCCCCCGGGCGGCCGGTACGGGCCGGACCGGCGCTGCCTGGGCCGGCGGCCCCGGACCGCGTCGTGCCGGGAGACTCGGTGGCGCGCTTTCCGGCCACGCCTGGGGTGGCCGGAAAGGGTCGCTCAGCCGGCGGCCGGTCGGCCGCCCGGCAGGGACCGCTTGAGGAAGTCCACCTGGAGCAGCAGCATGTTCTCCGCGATCTCCTCCTGCGGCGTCATGTGCGTCGCGCCCGTGAGCGGCAGCACCTCGTGCGGCCGGCCCGCCGCCAGGAGCGCCGCCGACAGCCGCAGGGAGTGCGCGACCACCACGTTGTCGTCGGCGAGACCGTGGATGATCATCATCGGCCTGGCCGGCTCCTGGGGCGCCGAGAGGCCGTCGTCGGTGACCAGCGAGTGCGCCGCGTAGACCTCGGGCTGCTCCTCCGGCAGGCCGTAGTAGCGCTCCATGTAGTGCGTGTCGTACAGCCGTACGTCGGTGACCGGCGCGCCGACGACCGCCGCGTGGAAGATGTCGGGGCGGCGCAGGACGGCTAGTCCCGCGAGCCAGCCGCCGCCCGACCAGCCGCGGATCGCCACCCGGCCGGTGTCCAGCGGGAAGCGCCCCGCGAGGTCCCGCAGCGCCTCGATCTGGTCGTCGAGGGCCAGCAGCATGTTGTTCTTGATCGACTTCTCCCAGCCGGGCGACCGGCCGGGCGCGCCACGGCCGTCGGCGACGATCACCGCGAAGCCCTGGTCGGCGAACCACTGGGACGTGAGGTGCGCGTTGTGAGAAGCGAGCACCCGCTGGCCGTGCGGGCACGCGTACGGGTCCAACAGAACCGGAAGCGGACCGTCCGATTCCTGATAATCGGTGGGGAGCAGGACGGCGCACGGAATCCGCCGTGCGCCCCCTTCCACGAACCGCGCGCGAGCCGTGAGCACCGGCTGCTCGGCGTACGAGACGATCGTCACCAGCGGCTTGCCGTCCCGCAGCACCTGCGCCGAGGTACCCGGCGTACCGGGCCTGGCCGAGGTCAGCACGGTCACCCGGCCGCCCCGTACCGCCGAATGCACCCCGGGCCCGGCGGAGAAGCGCTCCGTCCCCAGCTCGTTGACCCGGTACACATGGATCTCGCCGATCTCCGGCGCCGCCGCCTCCTCGCCGGCCACGGCCGACACCAGAACGTCGTGCTCACCGATGTCCAGCACCGACCGCAGCTGCAACTGCGGCCCGGTCAGTGCCCGGTCGCCGACCACCAGGACCCGTGCGCCCCCCTCGTCGGCGATCCGTACCAGCCGGCCGTCCGGCGCCCACGCCGGCACCCCGGCGAACAGCTCCAGCCAGGCCGGGTCCTCGTCCCTGTGCACCATCTGTGTCGCGCCGCTCGCCGGGTCCACCGCGAGATACAGCTGACTGCCCTGGTCACGGGTCTGGACGAGCAGCAGCGGGGCGCCGGCGGCCGACCAGTGCACCCGGGCCAGGTAGGGGTAGCGCGCCCGGTCCCAGACCACCTCGGTACGCGACCCGTCGAGCCCCAGCAGGAACAGCGTCACGTCCGCGTTGGGCGTGCCCGCCGCCGGATACGCCACCTGCTCCGGCGCCCGGTCCGGGTGGGCCGGGTCGGAGATCCACCACCGGTTGACCCGCGCCGTGTCGGACCGCGCGACCAGCAGCCGGTCGGAGTCGGGCGACCACCAGTAGCCGCGCGAGCGGTCCATCTCCTCGGCCGCGATGAACTCGGCCAGGCCGTACGTCACATCGCCGTTCTCGGGGCCCGCCAGCTCCCGGTCAGCCGTACCGTCCGCCCCGATCACCCGCAGCGCCCCACGGGCCACATAGGCCACATGGCGGCCGTCCGGGGCCGGCCTCGGGTCGATCACCGGACCCGGCACGGGCAGTTCACGTACCGCCGCGTCCCGCAGCCCGGCCGTGAACAGCCGCCCCGACAGCGTGAAGGCCGCCAGCTCGACCGCCCCGTCCACGGCGTACCCGACGATGCCCGCCGAGCCCTCACGGCTCCGCTCGCGTCTGGCCCGCTCCTGCGCCGAGAGCCGCTCACCGGCGCCGCCGAGCAGCAGCTCCGGATCGGCGGCCACCCGCTCGCGCACCTC
>NZ_JTIY01000001.1:1078229-1080836 GCF_000818175.1 Streptomyces sp. AcH 505 | reverse complement strand
CGGATCGGCGGCCACCCGCTCGCGCACCTCACCGGCCGCCGCACCGGAGAGATCGACCACCCAGAGGCGGTTCACCCGGTCGGTGCCGGAGGCGGAACGCAGGAAGACCACCCGGTCGCCGTCGGGCGACACCGTGAACGAGCGCGGGGCCCCGAGGCTGAACCGCTGGGTGGTCGCGTACTGACGAGGGAACGAGAGCTGCGGCCGCAAGGTCATGAACCGAATCCTATGAGGCCGCGGTGGCCGTGCGCCCCCATGTGCTGCCGTGCTCCGATCGATGCGTTGGCACGGATAGTTATGATCCGTAGCGCTTGGTGGGTATGACTCTGCCGGGCACATGCACGCTGCGATGTTCCGACTGAATATCTATGGAGGTGAACCGCCGTGGCACTCTCGATTTCGGCGGTGGTGCTGCTGGCGATCGTGGTCTTCCTCCTGGTCCGGAAATCCGGGCTCAAAGGTGGACACGCGGTTGTCTGTGTGCTGCTCGGGTTCTATCTCGCCAGCTCCACCATCGCGCCCACCATCAGCGACCTGACCTCCAACGTGGCGGGCATGATCGGGGGCATCAAGTTCTGAGTGCGTCCCGTCCGGATCGGGCCGCCTCGTAGGCTGTCCCCATGAGCGATCTACCCGGTCGGCGTCTGATGCTGGTGCACGCGCACCCTGACGACGAGACGATCAACAACGGCGCCACCATGGCCAAGTACGCGGCAGGTGGCGCCCTGGTCACGCTCGTGACCTGCACGCTCGGCGAGGAGGGTGAGGTCGTCCCGGCCGCTCTCGCCCGGCTCGCGGCCGACAAGGACGACGCCCTCGGCCCGCACCGCGTCGGTGAACTCGCCGCCGCCATGCGGGAGCTGGGCGTCACCGACCACCGCTTCCTCGGCGGCGCGGGACGCTACCGGGACTCCGGGATGATGGGCCTGCCGCAGAACGACCGCGAGAACGCGTTCTGGCACACGGACGTCGAGGCGGCGGCGCCGTACCTCGTGGAGATGATCCGCGAAGTGCGCCCGCAGGTGCTCGTCACGTACGACCCCGACGGCGGCTACGGCCACCCCGACCACATCCAGGCCCACCGCGTCGCCACGCGCGCCGCCGAACTGGCCGCCGACGCAGCGTACCGGGCCGACCTGGGAGCGCCGCACACCGTCGCGAAGGTGTACTGGAACCGGATGCCGCGCTCGGTGGCCGAGGCGGGCTTCGCCCGGCTGCGGGCCGCAGGACCGGTCTTCGCCGGCACGGCCACGGTCGACGACCTTCCGGGCGTGGTCGACGACGCGCGGATCACGACGGTGGTCGACGGCGCGGAGTACGCCGGACGCAAGACGGCCGCGATGCGTGCCCACGCCACTCAAATCACCGTCCACGGGCCCTTCTTCGCCCTCTCCAACGACCTCGGCCAGCCGCTGTTCGCCCAGGAGTACTACGAGTTGGTACAGGGCGAGCGGGGCGCCCCCGCAGGCGAGCGGGAGACCGACCTGTTCGCCGGCATCGCCGGTGCCGAGGCCACAGCGGGGGCCGGCCGATGAGCGTGGACCGGACGCCCGGCGGCTGGCTCGCGCAGCCGCCCAGACCCGCCAGGATCGCCGCCTACGCCGGGCTGCTCGTCCTCGGCGCCGTCGTCGGTGTGGCGGGCGCGCTGGCCCAAGGAGGCTGGTTCCCGGGCGGTTTGGTGCTCGCGCTGCTCGCCACCGCCGGTGTATTCGGCGGCGGACTGCTGGCGACCGGCACCCAGCTCGGGGTGGGGGCGCCCGCGGCCGGCTGGCTGATTGCTGTCATTCTGCTGAGTATGGGACGGCCGGAAGGCGACGGTGTCTTCGCGGCCGGTATCGGACCCCTCGTCTATCTGCTGGGTGGGATGGTGGTCGCTGTGATCTGTGCCACCATGCTCCGGTTGCCGCAACCGGGCACGAAGTCCGGCCGACTTGGGAAGTGAAGCGTCCGTCTGCTGCTGAATTGACCATGTCCGTACGGCCGGCTGAGCAGCCGCTTCACGCGGTCGGCGGATGTGTGTCGGCGGAGGACAGTATGGTGGTGCGCGCTCCGGGCCGTCCCCGGCCTCCGGCATGGGGACCTGCGTAGTTGAGTACCAGTAAGAACGGGCGGCGGAGCCAACCGGGAGATCCTGCTTTGAGTCGTGAAACTGACAGTTCGTCCTCCGGGCCCCAGGGGCGCGGCGGAGCCGCGTACCCCTCGGGGACACCGCCGTACGGATCACGCCAGTATCCGGGGCCGCCCCAGCAGGACGCGTCGGACGAGACCGAGATCCCGCCCGTCCCGCAGCCGGACGAGCCGAGAACCGAGACCACACTGACCACCCGCATCCGGATCAACATCCCGGGTTCGCGGCCGATCCCGCCCGTCGTCATGCGTACGCCGATGGGCGAGGGCGAGTCCACCGACGGCCGGGGCATCCCGGCGGCCGGGCAGAACGGCGACCGTACGGGCAGCACACCGCGCCCCGACGGGGCGGGCCAGGACCCCGCCGGGTCCGCGGCCCCGGAGGGCGAGCAGCCCGCCGGCCAGGACAAGCAGCCCCCGAGCGACTGGTTCGCCCCCCGCAAGGCGGGCGCGGCCCCCGGCCCCTCGGGCGCGGGCACC
>NZ_JTIY01000001.1:1069100-1077448 GCF_000818175.1 Streptomyces sp. AcH 505 | reverse complement strand
GAGCGGTCAGGACCCGCGGCGGCGCCGGCCCCCGCGCCCGCGCCGCGCCCCGCGGCGCCGGCCAAGAAGGGCCGCTCCAAGGGCATGCTGCTCGTCGCCCTGCTCATCGTGGCCGCCGTCGGCGTCTACGGCGCGGGACTGCTCATGAACCACTCCGACGTGCCCAAGGGCAGCACGGTCCTCGGCGTCGACATCGGCGGCGGCACCCGTGACCAGGCCGTCAACAAGCTGGAGAGCGCGCTCGGCAAGCAGGCGAAGGCCCCGCTCAAGCTCGACGTCAGCGGCACGACGCAGGAACTGGCCCCCGACAAGGCGGGCCTGACCCTCGACACGCAGGCGACCGTCCGGTCGGCGGCGGGCAGCGACTACAACCCGGTCACCGTGGTCGGCTCGCTGTTCGGCGGCGCACGGGTCGTCGAGCCGGTGATCCCCGTCGACGACGAGAAACTGACCGCCGCCCTCACCGACCTGGCGGGCACTTCGGGCTCCGCCACGGAGGGCACGATCAAGTTCGAGCCCGGCAAGCCCGTCGCCGTGCCCGGCAAGGCGGGCCAGTCCCTGGACGTCAGCCAGTCGATGATCTCGGTGCGCGACGCCTACCGCACCCAGGTCCAGACGGGCAAGGTCAGCGTCGTCAAACTGCCGCTCACCAGCCGCGAACCCACCATCAGCGAGGCCGAGATCGACCGCGCGATGAAGGACTTCGCCAAGCCGGCGATGTCCGGGCTCGTCACGATCAAGGCGGGGAACGCCTCGATCCAGTTCGGCCCCGACCGGTCGCTGCCCAAGATCCTCTCGATGAAGGCCGTCGACGGGAAGCTCCAGGACAGCTACGACCTCAAGGCGCTCAAGGAGCTGTACGGCTCGGTGTTCGACGGCGTTCTGATCACCAGGGGCGACGGCTCGAAGACCGCGGTCACCCCGCAGGACGTGGCGGGCGCGCTGCGCGAGGCACTGCGCGGCAAGACGCAGGAGGAGCGCACGAAGGTGATCGAGACCGACCCCAGCTGACCCGGCGTCCGGACATGAGTCGTGGCCCTGGGATGACGGATGTCATCCCAGGGCCACGACCGTCGGCACTGCCGGAAGCGGGAGCGCGGCGGCCACGATGAGGGCATGACGACGACAGCCCCTCCCACCGCCACCGGCACAGCGGTGGCGAGCTTCGAGAACGTGAACAAGAGCTACGGAGACGTCCACGCGGTGGCCGGTCTCACGCTCACGCTCCACCCCGGCGAGACCGTCGCGCTTCTCGGCCCCAACGGTGCGGGCAAGTCCTCGGCCCTCGATCTGCTGCTCGGCCTCAGGAACCCCGACTCGGGCACCGTCAGCGTCTTCGGCATGAGCCCGAAGGAAGCCATCTCGGCGGGCCGGGTCGGCGCCATGCTGCAGAGCGGCGGCCTGATGGAGGAGGTCACGGTCCGCGAGCTGGTGAACCTCGCGTGCGCCCTGCACCGCAAGCCGTTCCCGGTCTCCGAGGTGCTGGCCAGGGCGGGCATCACCCAGATCGCCGACCGCAAGGTCAACAAGCTCTCCGGCGGCCAGGAGCAGCGGGTCAGGTTCGCGCTCGCCACCGCGGGCGCCAACGACCTCATCGTCCTCGACGAGCCGACCACCGGGATGGACGTCACGGCGCGGCAGGCGTTCTGGGCCACCATGCGCGAGCAGGCGCGGCACGGCCGTACGGTGCTGTTCGCCACCCACTACCTGGAAGAGGCCGACGCGATCGCCGACCGGGTGCTCGTGCTGTACAAGGGCAGGCTGCTGGCCGACGGCACGGCCGCCGAGATCAAGGCCAGGGCGGGCGCCCGCCGGATCTCCTTCGACCTGGACGGCGCGATCGACGAGGCAGCGCTGCGCGCGCTGCCGTCCCTCGGCGCGCTGTCCGTCTCCGGAACGACCGTCCGTATGCAGTCCCACGACGCGGACGCGACCGTGCACGGCGTGTACGGGCTCGGGCTCTACCCGCGCAATCTCGAAGTGGCCGGGCTCGGCCTTGAGCAGGCGTTCGTCGCCATCACCGAGGCCGAGGAGGCCAGGACCGCGTGAACACCCTGATCAAGCTCGAAATCACCCGCACCCTGCGGAACAAGAAGTTCATGTTCTTCTCGGTGATCTACCCCGCCGTGCTCTTCCTGGTCATCGCCGGGCCGCAGGACAATGCGAAGAAGGTGGCCGGCAGCGACCTGTCGCTCAGCTCGTTCTACATGGTCGCGCTGGCGTCCTTCGGGGCGCTCACCGCCGTACTGATGGGCAACAGCGAGAAGATCGCCAAGGAGCGCGAGAAGGGCTGGGTGCGCCAGCTGCGGCTCACCTCGCTGCCCGGACGCGGCTACGTCCTCGCGAAGATCGCCGGCGCGGCCGTGGTCAGCCTGCCGTCCATCATCGTCGTGTTCGTCATCGCCGCTTCGGTCAAGGGCGTCACGCTGGACACCTGGCAGTGGCTGGCGCTCACCGGCGTCATCTGGGCCGGCAGCCTGTGCTTCGCCGCGCTCGGGGTGGCCATCGGCTACGTCGCCTCCGGTGACGCCGTCCGGCCCATCACGATGATCATCTACTTCGGCCTGTCCATCCTCGGCGGCCTGTGGCTGCCCGTCTCCAGCTATCCGCAGTGGCTGCAGAACATCGCCGAATGGCTGCCCACGCATGCCTACGCGGCCCTCGGACAGGCCATCGAGCTGGGCGGCGCGCCGCATCTGAAAGACGTCGCGATCATGGTCGGATACTTCGTGGTCTTCGCGGGCGGCGCCGCCTGGCTGTACCGCAAGGACACACTGAAGGCATGAGCGAAGTGACCTTCTCCGGCGTCGGCATCGGCCAGTCACCCGACGGCCGCAGGCATTCCTTCGTGAAGCTGATGTGGTTCGGCATCTGGCTGGCCTTCATGGGCGCGCCGGTGAGCGACCTCTTCGACCACGACGGGTCGCCGTGGAGTGTCGTGCTCGGCGTGGTCGGCCTGGTCGCCTTTGTGGGCGTCTATCTGATGGTGATCTTCCGGCACACCGGACGGCCGCTCCGGCCACGCACCGTCTACAGCGCGCTGCTGTTCATGCTCGCCCTGGCGGTGCTGCTCTCCCTCACGCTGGACAGCGCGTGGCTGGTGCTCTTCGTCTACGTGTCGGTGTCGTGCGGCGCCGCGCTGCCGGTCCGGGTCTCCCGGTTCGCGATCCCGGCCGTCACCGGGGTGATGGCGGCCGTCGGCCTGCGGTCGGCGGACAACCACGACCTGCTCAGCGCGCTGGTGGTGCCCGCGCTGCTCGGCGGCTTCGCCATGGCGGGGGTGGGCCAGCTGGTGCGTACGACGATCGAGCTGCGCGAGGCGCGGGCCACCGTCGCCGAACTGGCCGCGAACGAGGAGCGGCTGCGGCTCGCCCGCGACCTGCACGACCTGCTCGGCCACTCGCTGTCGCTGATCACGCTCAAGAGCGAGCTGGCGGGCCGGATGCTGCCCGCCCACCCCGACCGGGCGGCCGAGCAGGTCGCCGACATCGAGCAGGTCAGCAGGCAGGCCCTCACGGACGTACGGGAAGCCGTGAGCGGCTACCGGCGGCCCACCCTGCCGGGCGAGCTGGCGGGGGCCCGTACGGCGCTGGCCGTGGCCGGTGTCACCGCCGACGTACCGCAGGACGTCCCGAAGGAGCTCGGTGCCACGCTGTGCGCCGAGTCGGAGACGGTGCTCGCCTGGTCGCTGCGGGAGGCCGTCACCAACGTCGTACGGCACAGCGGCGCCCGCCGCTGCGTCGTCTCGCTCACCCCCCGGCAGACCCTGGAAGGACCTGTGGTGGAGCTGACCGTCGAGGACGACGGACGCGGCGCGAGCGGCGCGGACCGGGGCAACGGGCTGACCGGGCTCGCCGAACGGCTCGCCCAGGTCGGCGGCACGCTGGAGGCGGGCTCCACCAAGGGCGGCTTCCTGCTCACCGTCCGCGCGCCTCTGGCCGTCCCCCTAAACTCCCCGGCATGAGCAGCGTGACCGGCACGACCCGCATGATCAAGGTTCTGCTCGCCGAGGACCAGTCCATGGTGCGCGAGGCCCTGGCGGCGCTGCTCGGCCTCGAACCGGACATCGAAGTGGTCGCCCAGGTCGCCAGGGGCGACGAGGTGCTGGCCGCCGCCCGTGCGGCGGAGGTGGACGTCGCGCTCCTCGACATCGAGATGCCGGGCATGACCGGGATCGAGGCGGCGGGCGAGCTGCGCGACGCGCTGCCCGGGGTCAAGGTGATCGTGCTGACCACCTTCGGCCGCCCCGGCTATCTGCGCCGGGCCATGGAGTCGGGCGCCGATGCCTTCCTGGTCAAGGACGCCCCGGCGGCCCAACTCGCCGAAGCCGTACGCAAGGTGCTGGCAGGGGAGCGGGTCATCGACCCGACGCTCGCCGCCGCCGCGCTGGCCGACGGCGCGAATCCGCTGACCGACCGGGAGCGCGAGGTGCTGCGGGCGGCGGCCGGCGGCTCCACCAACGCCGAACTGGCCGCGCTGCTGCACCTGTCCCAGGGCACCGTCCGCAACTACCTCTCCACGGCGATCCAGAAACTGGCCGCCCGCAACCGCACCGAGGCCGTCGGTATCGCACGCGAGAAGGGCTGGCTCTGACGGCCAGGATGCCCGGCGGCCCGGTCAGTTGAGCATCGCCCGCGCCGCGCGCGCCCTGCGGCGCAGCGCCTCCGCCGTGGACGGCTCGACCGCCGACACCACCTCGGCGTACTCCTCCAGGGCGGCGGCGCCCGCCAGATAGTCGCCCCGCTCGATGAGCAGCCGCGCCCGGTCGTAGCGCAGCCGCGCCGGATGCGCGGGCAGCAGCAGGGACAGCTCGACCGCCCACAGCGCCACGTCCGTACGCTCCGGCCGGGCCGCCGCCCAGGCCCGGATGTTGTTCAGGATCCGTTGGACGATGTCGAGCGGATCGGCGGGGACCGGCGGGCCAGGCGGCGGGGGAGCGCCCGTCGCGGCGGTGACGAGCCGCGTCGCGTCGTCGCCCGTCAGCAACTGACCGCCGGCGAACGGGTCGGCCAGCACCCGCTCGGCCGGGTCGCCGAAACCGACGACGAAATGGCCGGGCAGCGCCAGGCCGTACACCGGGGCGCCCGCCCGTCGTGCCACCTCGATCCAGACGACGGAGAGCAGGATCGGCAGCCCGCGCCGCCGTCGTAGCACCTCGGGCAGGAGCGAGGACTCCAGCAGCTGGTAGTCGGCGCCCGAGCCGTGGAAGCCCAGCCGCGCGCCCAGCAGTTCGGCGAGCGCCGCCGCCCAGGCGCGCGGTCCGGTGAGGCCGAAGGGCAGCAGCCCGGCCAGCCGGTCCAGCTCCATCTCCGCCGCGTCCAGCCGGGCCTCCACAGCGGCGTCGTCCTGCCCCTGGCCGGCCTCGGCGCCGATCAGCAGGCACAGCGCCGCCAGATCGGGGCGCTCGGCGCGCGCCTCGTCGGCGAACCGCCGCCGTCGGCCCGCGGCGCCCGGCTGCTGTTCCGGCTCGTCCGGTTCTGATTCGTCCGGTTCTGGTTCGTCCGGCTGTTCCGGCCTCATACGCGACCCGTACCCGTTCAGGAGAAGCGGAAGTGCTGATACCGGTGATGGGTGACGAAGCCCAGGCGGTCGTACATCGCACGCGCCGCCTCGTTCTCCGTCTCCACCTGGAGCCAGGCCGCCGAAGCGCCCTGCGCCAGCGCGTCACGGGCGAGGGCCGTCATCACGGCGGTGGCAAGCCCCTGGCGCCGGTGGGCGGGGTCCACCTCCACCGCCATGAAACCCGCCCAGCGCCCGTCGACGACACACCGGCCGATCGCGGCCGGCGTCTCCGTAGCGCCGGGCACGGTCGCGAACCGGACGGAGGGAGCCGTGTTCAGCACGTGCAGCACCTCGGGGCCCGGCGCGCTGAACCGGTGGTAGCCGCGCAGCCAGCTCTCGTCGCAGACCGGGCGCAGCGCGACCTGCTCGGCGTCCGCGTCGGGCGCCGCCTCGGCCAGCGGCGCCAGCGCGCCGATCCGTACCTCGACCGACACCTCGGCCACCCAGCCGCGCCGCGCCAGCTCGGCGCCCAGCAGCTCCTGGGCGCCCTCGGCGCCGCTCGACACCTGGATGTACGGGGGCAGCCCGCGCGCCCCGTACCAGGCGCGCACCCGCTCCAGCGCCTCGTCCAGCGGCAGCCCCGGGTCGCCCAGCGGCACCACGGAGTTGGCGCGCCGGGTGAAGCCGCCGGAAGCGCCGAGCCGCCAGTCGCCGAGCGACTCAGTCTCGGCCGGCTGCCAGGCGCGCGCGCAGACGTGGGCCAGCTCATCGAAGGACGCGGCGGGACCCCGCCGTCTGGCGGGCGCCGCCGGTACGACCTTGGCGGCCACGACCGCCGACTCGGGGATGCTGACACGCTCGCCGGTACGGCGTGTGACGAGGACCACACCGTCGTCCCACGATGTGAGAACACCCACCGTGTCGGTGAACTGACCCGCGCCGGGGCCCGCGCCGGTCAGCTGTCTGACTGATACGCGTTTGCCCACGTCGGTGGGGGTCACCCGGACTTCGAGCCGGCCTCCGGCGCTGAATTCCACAGCTGTGCCCACCCCTCCTGTTCGGATCGTGCCCAAGAACGGAGATACTAGGTGGCGGGCATCGACGACGCCGCGCTCCCGCGCGCCTGTGGACGGAGCCGCACATCGGCCCGCCGCCGCCCTATCGAGGAGGAACGACAGCGTGACCTACGTCATCGCGCAGCCTTGTGTCGACGTCAAGGACAAGGCGTGCATCGAGGAGTGTCCGGTCGACTGCATCTACGAGGGCTCCCGGTCCTTGTACATCCACCCGGACGAATGCGTCGACTGCGGGGCTTGTGAGCCGGTCTGCCCGGTCGAGGCGATCTTCTACGAGGACGACACCCCGGACGAGTGGAAGGACTACTACAAGGCGAATGTGGAGTTCTTCGACGAACTCGGTTCGCCCGGCGGTGCCTCGAAGCTCGGTCTCATCGAGCGCGACCACCCCTTCATCGCCGCGCTGCCGCCCCAGAACGGCTGACAGCGCACCGCACCGGCCCCGTACGGCACTGCTCGCCGTACGGGGCTGAGGCGTTGGCGTCCGCTGAGCCGGCGGCACGAGGCCGCCCGCAGGCGGACGCCGGTACGAGCACGTCCGTACGAGAAAGAGTGAGCACCGTGTCCGCAGTCTCTGCCCGCCTGCCCGTCTTCCCCTGGGACAAGCTGGAGCCCTACAAGGCGACTGCCGAGGCCCATCCGGACGGGATCGTGGACCTGTCCGTCGGGACCCCGGTCGACCCCGTCCCCGAACTGATCCAGCGGGCACTGGCCGGCGCCGCCGACTCGCCCGGCTATCCCACGGTCTGGGGCACGAAGGCGCTGCGGGACGCGCTGACCGGCTGGGCCGTGCGGCGGCTCGGCGCGCGCGGGGTGACCCATTCGAACGTGCTGCCGGTGGTCGGCTCCAAGGAACTGGTGGCCTGGCTGCCGACGCAGCTCGGCCTCGGCGCGGGCGACCGGGTCGCGTACCCGCGGCTCGCCTACCCGACGTACGAGGTGGGGGCGCGGCTCTGCGGCGCCGAACCCGTCCCGTACGACGACCCGACCGAGCTGGACCCGGCGGGGCTGAAGGTCCTCTGGCTCAACTCGCCGTCGAACCCGACGGGGGCGGTGCTGGCCAAGGATGAACTGACCAGGATCGTCGGCTGGGCGCGCGCGCACGACGTGCTGGTCGTCAGCGACGAGTGCTACCTGGAACTCGGCTGGGAGGCCGAGCCCGTCTCGGTGCTCGACCCGGACGTCAGCGGCGGCACGTACGAGGGCCTGGTGGCCGTGCACTCGCTCTCCAAGCGCTCCAACCTGGCCGGCTACCGGGCCGCCTTCCTGGTGGGCGACGCGGCCGTGCTCGGCGAGCTGCTCCAGATCCGCAAGCACGGCGGGATGATGACGCCGGCGCCGGTGCAGGCGGCGACGGTCGCCGCGCTCGGCGACGACGAACACGTCGCCCGGCAGCGGGAGCGGTACACCGCCCGGCGTATCGCGCTGCGCGCGGCGCTGGAGTCGCACGGCTTCCGCATCGAGCACAGCGAGGCGGGCCTGTACCTCTGGTCGACGCGCGACGAGCCGTGCTGGGACACCGTGGCGCACCTCGCCGAGCTGGGCATCCTGGTCGCCCCTGGTGACTTCTACGGGCCTGCGGGCGAGCGCCATGTGCGGGTCGCGCTGACGGCGACCGACGAGCGGATCGAGGCCGCGGTCAAGCGACTCGGCTGAGCGCCGGCCGGTGCCGTGGCGCCGCGCACGACCGTGAACGACCGCGAAGGGCCCGGGGAGACGGAAGCTCCCCGGGCCCTTCGCCGCGCTACGCCGGTGTCAGCCGATCGGCAG
>NZ_JTIY01000001.1:1063084-1068801 GCF_000818175.1 Streptomyces sp. AcH 505 | reverse complement strand
AGGCCGCCGCCGAGCCCGCCGGCCGGAGCCGCGCCCTGCGCCGCGGTCGACGTGGTCTGGCCCAGCACCTCACCGGTGCTGCCCGCGGTGTCGCCCGCCACCTTCTGCGCGGCGGGGGTCGCCGTCTTCGCCGCGCTCCCGACGGTCTTGCCCGCAGCCGGGACGGCGGACTCGACGGCGGCGCCGCCGGCCTTGCCCGCCACGTCGGTCGCGCTCTGCGCGCCGCTGTCGATGCTGTTGCCGACCGAGGCACCGTCCAGCGCGGTCACCGCGCTCAGGTCGGTGGCCTGCGGCAGCGTCGCGGCACCGGCGGAGCCGGCCGCACCGACCACGGGAGCTGCGCCAGCCGCGATGAGCAGTGCGGCACGGGCGATCCGACGGGTCAGGGGGAGGGACATGATGCTCCTTTGACGGGAGAGAAACAGTGCTTGTCCGTCGATCGGACACTGTGACAACCGCTCAGGGGGGCATACGGGTTGCGGTGACCATACGTAAAGAGTTGGTAATGCGTCGCATTATCAGGTACGGATAAAAACGGGCAAACGGTTGTGTTCCGTATCGCCTGCCGAACCGTCACTTCGCAGGCCCGGCACGGGATTTGGTCATCCTTCGAATCTGCCGGCCGGATATGCCACGACCACCCCCTGCGGGCGATCCGCCGTACTACTGCGCGATCCGGATCCGCACGTCGTTCGAGGCCTCTTCCGCCTTGGCCTTCGCCTTCGACGACCCGTCGTCCGCACGGCGCCAGCCCTGGTCGGCCTTTGCCGCGCTCCACACCCGGCCCGCGTAGCCCACCTCGGAGATGTGCAGCTCGGCCGCCTGCGCGACGGCCCACTGCGCCAGCTCCCAGCCGCGCCTGCCGCCCTCGGCGGGGGGCAGGGCGTCCACCGGCACCGACACCTCGGGGCCGGCCGGGCCGCCGACCTCCTCGGACGCCGGCGCCTGCGACGGATCCGGCTGCGGCAGCACCTTCCGCCCGAAGTTGCTCACCAGCGCCGCCCGTACCTTCTTCGGGTCGCCCGCCACCGCGGGGGCCGGCGCGGGACACGTCAGCACGGCGGCTGCCCTGCCGGTGAACGCGGCGGCCAGCAGCGTCGCGTCCGGCTCGTGCTTCGCGTACGCCTGCGGGAAACCGCTGCGCTGGACCCGCTGCGCCGCCACCGTCAGCGGCAGCCGCGAATAGCCGGGGATCTCGGCGAGATGGTCGTAGAACTGCCCGGACGAATAGACCGGATCGACGATCTGGGCCGCCGTGCCCCACCCCTTCGACGGGCGCTGCTGGAAGAGCCCCAGTGAATCCCGGTCCCCGTGGTCCAGATTGCGCAGCGCCGACTCCTGGAGCGACGTCGCCAGCGCGATGGTCACCGCGCGCTCCGGCATACCGCGGGTGGTCCCGACGGCGGAGATCGTCGCCGCGTTGGCCGCCTGCTCCGGGCTGAGTTCGTACGACGCCTTGTCGTCCCCCGGATTCTTCGCCACGACCTTGCACTGCTGCGAGTGCGGCCCGCCGGTCACGTACTGGGTGACGACGTAGGCGGCGACACCGAGCAGTACGAGGAACGCGGCGGCGATACGCAGCGGGCGACGGCGGCGCCGGGGCGCGGAGGCGGGGGAGGCGGTCTGAGACACGGGGTCACCGTACTGTGCCGCGAGGGGCCGTGTTCCCCGCCCGTGGAGGCGGCGGGAGCCGGGGGCCCGGTGCGCGGGGGAGTTAGGGTCACCAGCATGTCTGAGACCGCTCTTGACCTCACATCGGACGGGCCCGCGCTCACCGCCTGGCTTGTCGACTTCCCGTCCGTCAGCGGGACCGAGAAGCCGCTCGCCGACGCGATCGAGCAGGCGCTGCGCACACTGCCGCATCTCACCGTCGACCGGTACGGCAACAACGTCGTGGCGCGCACCCAGCTCGGTCGCGCGGAGCGGGTCGTCCTCGCCGGGCACATCGACACCGTGCCGATCGCCGACAACGTGCCGTCGCGGCTGGACGACGACGGTGTGCTGTGGGGCTGCGGGACCACCGACATGAAGTCGGGCGTCGCCGTCCAGCTGCGCATCGCCGCGACCGTGCCCGCGCCCAACCGCGATCTGACCTTCGTGTTCTACGACAACGAAGAGGTCGCCGCCGACCTGAACGGTCTCGGGCGCGTGGCCGACGCCCACCCCGACTGGCTGACCGGCGACTTCGCCATCCTGCTCGAAGGCTCCAACGCCGAGGTCGAGGGCGGCTGCCAGGGCACCCTGCGGGTCATCCTCCGTACCGAGGGCGAGCGCGCGCACTCCGCGCGCAGCTGGATGGGGTCCAACGCCATCCACGCGGCGGCGCCGATCCTGGACCGCCTCGCCGCGTACGAGCCGCGCCGGCCGGTCATCGACGGGCTCGAGTACCGGGAAGGACTCAACGCGGTACGCGTCGAGGGCGGTGTGGCCAACAACGTCATCCCCGACGCGTGCACGGTCGTCGTCAACTACCGCTACGCGCCGGACCGCAGCGCCGATGAGGCGCTGGCGCACGTCCGTGAGGTGTTCGAGGGCTGCGGGGTCGCCGAGTTCACCGTGGACGACCACTCGGGCGCTGCGCTGCCCGGACTCTCGCACCCGGCGGCCGCGGCCTTCATGGCGGCGGTGGGCGGCACGGCGCGGCCCAAGTTCGGCTGGACGGACGTCGCGCGGTTCAGCGCGCTGGGTGTGCCCGCGGTCAATTACGGCCCCGGCGACCCGGTCTTCGCCCACAAGCGTGACGAGCGGGTCGTGGTGGAGCGGATCACCCGGTGCGAGGACCAGTTGCGCGGCTGGCTGACCGCTTGAGAACGGCGGGGGACGGTGCTTCCGCCGGACCGACGGACGGAATTTCGCTGTTCGTCACGTCCTTGGACCTAACCTGGCCGGAACGGGGGAAAGCTTTCGGTTCAGCGGCGGAAGGAACAGGTCATGGGCATGCCTGAGGGAACGCAGAGGCCGGAGGAGCAGCGGCTCGGTCCGGTGCTCAGGCGACGCGAACAGGTGCAGTCCTCCACCACCGATCAGCGGCTGTTGGACACCGAGGGCGACTCGGAATGGGTGCACACCGACCCGTGGCGGGTGATGCGGATCCAGTCGGAGTTCGTGGAGGGCTTCGGCGCACTCGCCGAACTGCCCAGCGCCATCAGCGTCTTCGGCTCCGCCCGTACCCCCGTCGGCTCGCCGGAGTACGAGGCGGGCACCCGGATCGGCCGGGCGCTGGTCGAGGCGGGCTTCGCGGTGATCACGGGCGGCGGCCCCGGCGCGATGGAGGCGGCCAACAAGGGGGCCCGGGAGGCGGACGGCGTCTCCGTCGGCCTCGGTATCGAGCTGCCCTTCGAGCAGGGGCTCAACCCGCACGTCGACATCGGGGTGAACTTCCGGTACTTCTTTGTCCGGAAGACGATGTTTGTGAAGTATGCCCAGGGATTCGTCGTACTGCCGGGCGGTCTGGGCACGCTGGACGAGCTGTTCGAGGCGCTGACGCTGGTGCAGACCCGCAAGGTGACCCGCTTCCCGATCGTGCTGTTCGGGACGGCGTACTGGGGCGGGCTTGTCGACTGGCTGCGGGACACGGTGGTGGCGCAGGGCAAGGCGTCGGAGAAGGACCTGCTGTTGTTCCACCTGACGGACGATGTGGACGAGGCGGTCGCGCTGGTGACGAAGGAGACGGGGAAGTAGCCGTGCGGAGCCGCACCGCCTGACGGGCGGTGACGGCCGGCTGCCTCAGGCGAGCCCTCGGCGGGCGACCGCCGGGGGTCGCAGGCCAGCGATGGCCGAGACCATGTCCAGCACCTGCCGGGTCTCCGACACCTCGTGGACGCGGTAGACGCGCGCCCCCAGCCAGGACGAGACGGCGGTCGTCGCGAGCGTACCGATCAGCCGCTCCTTGACCGGGCGGTCGACGGACTCGCCGACGAAGTCCTTGTTGGACAGCGAGACCAGCACGGGCCAGCCGGTCTCGGTCATCTCGGGCAGCCTGCGGGTCGCCTCCAGCGAGTGCCGGGTGTTCTTCCCGAAGTCATGGCCGGGGTCGATGAGGATGCCGTCCTCGCGCACCCCCAGCCGTACCGCGCGCTCGGCGAGACCGACCGTGACCCGCAGGATGTCCGCCATCACGTCGTCGTACGCGACGCGGTGCGGCCGGGTGCGCGGCTCGGCGCCGCCCGCGTGGGTGCAGACGAGACCGGCCCCGTACCGGGCGGCGACCTCGGCCAGTGCCGGATCGACGCCGCCCCAGGCGTCGTTCAGCAGATCGGCGCCGGCCTCGCAGACGGCCTCGGCGACCTCGTGCCGCCAGGTGTCGACGCTGATCACCACATCGGGGTGGCGCCGCCGCACCTCGGCCACGAATCCGACCGTACGGCGGATCTCCTCGGCGGCGCCGACCTCCTCGCCGGGGCCTGCCTTCACCCCGCCGATGTCGATGATCGCCGCGCCCTCGGCGACGGCCAGCTCGACGCGGTCCAGGGCCGGTTCGTCGTCGAAGGTCGCGCCCTGGTCGTAGAAGGAGTCCGGGGTGCGGTTGACGATGGCCATGATCACCTGCTCGTGCTCGCCGAATTCCCGGCGCCCCAGCCGCAGAGTCCCACCGCGCATCCCGCTCGTCCTCCTCATGGTCACGTCGGCCCGCCTGCGACCTTAACGGTCTTCGTGACACCATCGGCACCGGACGTTTTCCGGCCCCGGGAGAAGATCGTGCTGTTCTTGTTCTTGATCGTCGCGATGGTCGTGGTGGTCGCCGCCGTGACGCTCGCCGTCGTCGGCGGCGGCGACAGCGCCGTCCTCACGGACACCGCACCGGAACAACTGGTGGACCCGCTGCCGATGACACGCCCGGTCGGCCGCGCGGATGTGGACGCCGTACGGCTGCCCGTCTCGGCCCGCGGCTACCGGATGGCGGACGTCGACGACGTCCTCGCCCGCCTCGGCGCGGAACTCGCCGAGCGGGACGCCCGGATCGCCGAGCTGGAATCGGCGCTGGCCGGCGCGCAGGCCACGGCGGTCTCGTCACCCGACCTGTTCAAGCGCCCCGGCGAAGAGCCGGGGCGATGAGCGGCACGGGCGTCGTCGAAGGCGCGGACGGGCTGCCGCGCTGCCCCTGGGGCCTCTCGTCCGAGGACTACGTGGCGTACCACGACGAGGAGTGGGGCCGCCCGGTCCGCGGCGACGACGCGCTCTTCGAGCGGCTCTGCCTGGAGGCGTTCCAGTCCGGCCTGTCCTGGATCACGATCCTCCGCCGCCGCGAGACGTTCCGCGCGGCCTTCGCGTCGTTCAAGATCGCCGCGGTCGCCGAGTTCACCGACGCGGACAGGGAACGCCTGCTCGCCGACCCGGGCATCATCCGCAACCGCGCCAAGGTCGACGCGACGCTGGCGAACGCGCGTGTCCTGACGGACTGGGAGCCCGGTGAACTGACCACCCTGATCTGGTCCTACGCCCCGGACCCGGCGAAGCGCCGGGCACCACGGACGACAGCGGACGTGGCGGCGGTGACGGACGAGTCGACGGCGCTGTCGAAGGACCTGAAGAAGCGGGGGATCAGGTTTGTGGGGCCGACGACGGCGTATGCGTTGATGCAGGCGTGCGGGTTGGTGAATGACCACTTGGCGGACTGCTTCACCCGAGACCGCTAGCCGCTGCGCGGAGCCTTTTCCCCAGCCCCGCCCCTCCCCGAAACCGGGGCTGCGCCCCGGGCCCCGGGCGGCGGGCCGCGG
>NZ_JTIY01000001.1:1058977-1062638 GCF_000818175.1 Streptomyces sp. AcH 505 | reverse complement strand
GGGCTGTGCGGGCCCCCGCCACCCCCGCCGCCGCGAAGCGGTCGGCGCCCGGGGTCCGGGGCGGAGCCCCGGTTCGGGGAGGGGCGGGGTGGGGAAACGTCCCCGCGTAGGGGTCAGCGGCCCACGTACCTCGGCTTCGCCTTCGCCAAGAACGCCTCCACCGCGATCACATGGTCCTCCGACGCGCCCGCCGCCGACTGCAGTTCGTCCTCCCGCTCCAGCGTCTCCGCCAGCGTGTGCTCCGCCCCGTACGCCAGCGACGCCTTGATCGCCGCGTACGCCGCCGTCGGGCCATCGGCCAGGGTGCGGGCCACCGACAGTGCCGTGGGGGCCAGGTCGGCCGCCGGGACGAGTTTGTTCGCCAGGCCCAGGTCGTACGCCTCCTGCGCCCGCACCGAGCGCGGGAACAGCAGCAGGTCCGTCGCGCGGCTGCGGCCGACCAGGCGGGGCAGGGTCCAGGAGACGCCGGAGTCGGCCGTCAGGGCCACGCCCGCGAAGGACGTGTTGAAGGAGGCCGAGTCCGCGACCACCCGGTAGTCCGCCGCCAGGGCGAACCCCATCCCCGCCCCCGCCGCCACCCCGTTCACGCCCGCGACCACCGGCTTCGGCATGCCCGTGATCGCCCGCAGGATCGGGTTGTAGTGCTCACTCACCGTCCGCATCGTCGCGCCGGCGCCCGTCTTCCTGTCCTCGGTCAGCAGCGCCACGTGTTCCTTGAGGTCCTGACCCACGCAGAAGGCCCTGTCGCCCGCCGCCGTGAGCAGGACACCCCGTACGGCCGAGTCGGCTCCCGCGGCCTCCAGGGCGTCCCTGAGGGCGACCTTCGCCGCGATGTTCATCGCGTTCATGGCCTCGGGCCGGTTGATCGTGATCGTTGCGAGTCCGTCACTCACCTCGTAGAGCACGGTGTCGGCCATGATCAGGTCCCTTCTCGGCTGCGGCATCGGTGTCCGGGCCCAGCATGGCGGAGAAACGGCGGCGAAGTATCGCAGGCGGATCGCCGAATTGAGTCGTTTTGCGTGAGCGCGTTGCGCAAGCGATGCCGACCGATGTTGGTCATGGGGTCCCGCGATGCGGGATAATGACCTGGAAGCAATGTGTTCGATGCCGGTGACACAGCGCCTGTCATGGGGCCGCCGGCTGCGATGAGCTGGTTTCAGGAAGGGGAACGAGCATGGCGGCCATGAAGCCGCGGACGGGCGACGGCCCGCTCGAGGTGACCAAGGAGGGGCGGGGCATCGTCATGCGCGTTCCGCTCGAAGGCGGCGGTCGGCTTGTCGTCGAGCTGACTCCGGACGAGGCGGACGCACTCGGCGACGCGCTCAAGAAGGTCGTCGGCTGAGCGGAACGCTCACAGTCTTCGGGGTCGAGGGTCACCCCCGGATCGACACCATCACTGCCCCGGCGCGGACCAGTACCGTCCGCGCCGGGGCAGTGCCATGTCCGCGAAGGGGTGCGGAGGCGCGGAGGCGCGGAGGCGGAGGCGGGGGAGGGGGCTCGGGCTCCGCGGGCGCGGCGACACCGCTACGCCCGCCTCACCGCGCACAACAACCCGTCCCCGACCGGCAACAGCGACGGGACCAGCTCCGGGATCTCCCGCACGGTCCGCAGCAGCTCCCGCAGCCGCAGCACCTCCGCCGGCTGCGCCGCCGAGTCCACGGTGCGGCCGTCTGCGAACACGCCCTCGAAGCAGACCAGTCCGCCGGGCCGCAGCAGACGCAACGATTCAGCGAGATAGTCCAGCGATTCCAGCCGGTCCCCGTCGCAGTACACGAGGTCGTACCCGCCGTCCGCGAGCCTGGGCAGGACGTCCAGGGCGCGGCCCGGGATGAAGCGGGCCCTGTTGCCGGCGAAACCGGCCGCGCGGAACGCCTGCCGGGCGAACTGCTGGCGTTCCGGTTCCGTGTCGACCGTGGTCAGGACGCCGTCGGGGCGCATCCCCTGGAGCAGATAGATGCCGGAGACGCCGGTGCCCGTACCGATCTCGGCGACCGACTTCGCCGCCGCCGTGGCGGCGAGCAGACGCAGCGCGGCGCCGGTGCCTGGAGACACCGAGCGAAGCCCGCTCTCCCGGGCCCTGTCACGGGCCCAGCGCAGTGCTTCGTCCTCGGCGACAAAGGCGTCGGCGAACGCCCAGCTCGTCTGCCGGTTGGCGGTAATGACCCTCTCCTTGTCCCCGTTGGCGGCGCAACGGTGACTGTATCCGCTGGGCTCGGGAACCCGCAGATGGGACCAGTCGTTATGTAGGGGCGGACACAGGCGGATCAACAGACGGATCAAGACGAAGTCGCGGGCCCAAATTCGCGTAAAGATTCTTATCCGGAGCTAACGGGCGAGGTGGCTATGGTAGGGGCTCCACTGGACACCACCAGAGCCGATAGGGGAGGTGCGGCTGCGGCTGTGGATCGGAGGGGAGTGCTCAGGCGCTTTCTGCGGTCGGCAGGTGAGCCGAAATCCGTGACCAACATTGCTGACCGTTCTCGCCCGACCGACTCCGCAGTTACTGCGACCTTCGCATCGGATGCGGAATCGCAGGCGTGGACGCCTCCCAGCTGGGAGGAGATCGTCAGCACGCACAGCGGACGGGTCTACCGCCTCGCCTACCGACTGACGGGCAACCAGCACGACGCCGAGGATCTGACCCAAGAGGTCTTCGTCCGCGTCTTCCGCTCGCTGTCGACCTACACGCCCGGCACCTTCGAGGGCTGGCTCCACCGCATCACCACCAATCTCTTCCTCGACATGGTCCGCCGCAAGCAGCGGATCAGGTTCGACGCGCTCGGCGACGACGCGGCGGAGCGGCTGCCCAGCCGCGAGCCGTCCCCGCAGCAGGTGTTCCACGACACGCACTTCGACGCGGACGTCCAGCAGGCGCTGGACACCCTCGCGCCCGAGTTCCGCGCCGCCGTGGTGCTCTGCGACATCGAGGGCCTGTCGTACGAGGAGATCGCGGCGACGCTCGGGGTCAAGCTGGGCACCGTCCGCAGCCGGATCCACCGCGGCCGCTCACATCTGCGCAAGGCCCTGCAGCACCGTTCCCCCGAGGCACGTGCCGAGCAGCAGCGTTCCTTCGTCAGCGTGGCAGGGGAGGGCGGAACGGCGTGAGTGGCTCAAGCCCGACCCCCGCGGAGCAGCATCTGGGGGACCGCCTCGCTGCCCTCGTGGACGGCGAGCTGGGGCATGACGCGCGGGAGCGGGTGCTGGCCCATCTGGCCACCTGCGCCAAATGCAAGGCCGAGGCGGACGCCCAGCGCAGGCTGAAGAGCGTCTTCGCCGAGGCCGCCCCGCCGTCGCCGTCCGAGGGTTTCCTCGCCAGACTTCAGGGGCTGCCCGGTGGCGGGCCGCCCCGTGACGACGACGACGAGGGACGCGGCCCCGACCAGCGCGGCCTCTTCGAGGCGGCCGGCTTCGGCAGCGGCGCCGGCGGTTTCGGCGGCGGTCTGCGTACCGGCGGCTTCAGCTACGCCCCGGCAGGTGCCCACGGCGGCGTGCTGCCCGGCGGCCCGGGTTCCGGTTCCGGTTTCCGTATCCACGAGGTCGGCCGCCAGGAGGCGGAGCGCTCCCCGTGGCGTGGCCGCAGGTTCGCCTTCGCGGCTGCCAGCGCCGTCTCGTTCGCCGCGATGGCGCTCGGTGGCGCGATGCCGCTCGGTTCGGCGGCCGA
>NZ_JTIY01000001.1:1056802-1058631 GCF_000818175.1 Streptomyces sp. AcH 505 | reverse complement strand
CCCCGCTGCCGCGCGGTGTGGGCGTGACCCCGATGCGCGCCCCGGGCAGCACGGCCCCGGCCGGCACCGTCGCCGAGTCCGGCCGCCGCCAGGGCGGCGGAGGCGGCATCCTGCCGCAGGTCACGGACCGTACGCCGGTCTCACCGCTCAACCTGCCGACGGCGCAGGCGCTGTCGACACGGGCGTTCACCACCGAGTCGTTCTCCTCGGCGGTGCTGAACAGCGCGCGGCTGACCCCGCTCATACGGTCCACGGGTCCGGCCCTCCAGCTCGACGCCGTCGACAAGACCTTTCCCGTGACGACCACCCCGCGCTCCCCGCAGCTCACGGCGCCGTCACAGCCCGCCCAGCGGATTTCTTCCCGGCACTGAGCGGCACCGGTTCCCGAACCTGGTTGAATCCTCACCAAGGTGCCCTCGCCGGGGCGCGGAGCGGCAGTCTGCGGGGAGAGCATGGACGACGGGAAGCCCACCGGACGCACGGCGCAGTGGTGGAGCCGTCCCGACGAGGGACGGCCGCCGGTGACGACCGGAGAGGCCACCGACACCACCGCCGACGTCCCGGTGGCCGACGAGGAGTCCGCCGCTCCCGCCGACGCGGCCCCTACGGTCCCGCCGCCGCGTCAGCAGCCCCTGCACGACCCGGACCCGTACAGCACCCCGCCCTACGGCGGCCCCGGCCCCTGGGCGCCCGCGCCGCCCGTCCAACTGCCGCCCACGACGCCGCCGCACGGCGTTCCCGTGCCGCAAGTGGGTCCGGCGCACTCGTATCCGCCTCCGCCGCCGCCCGCCCCGCAGGCCGCACCCCAGGCATCCCAGACACTCCAGGCACCCCAGACGTCGGAGTGGCTGCGCTACGACCCCTGGGGCGGTCCCGGCGGGCAGCCGCCGCAGATCCTGACCCAGCCCGACCCGCCGCGCCGCAGGCGCCGTGGCGGTCTCGCGGCCGCCGTCGTCCTGGCGCTGGTCACCGGTGTCCTCGGCGGCGCCGTCGGCGCGTACATCGAACGGGACGGCGGCTTCGCCGACATCAAGCTTCCGCAGGCCGGCCGGGACAGCGGCGGCCGCGCGCCGGACAGTGTCGCGGGCATCGCCGCCAGCGCGCTGCCCAGCGTCGTCACCCTCCATGTCACCGGGCCGAGCGAGGAGGGCACCGGCACCGGGTTCGTCCTCGACACGCGCGGACACATCCTGACGAACAACCACGTCGTCGAGGCAGCCGGCGCCAACGGTGAGATATCGGTCACGTTCAGCGGCGGCGAGAGCGCCGACGCGACGCTCGTCGGCAAGGACAGCGGCTACGACCTCGCCGTCGTCGAGGTCACCCGGGTCTCCGGGCTCAAGCCGATGCCCCTCGGCAACTCCGACAACGTCCATGTCGGCGATCCGGTCGTGGCCATCGGCGCCCCCTTCGACCTCTCCAACACGGTGACCTCCGGGATCATCAGCGCCAAGGACCGGCCCATCACCGCGGGCGGCGAGAAGGGCGACGGCAGCGACGTCAGCTATGTGAACGCGCTGCAGACCGACGCGCCGATCAACCCCGGCAATTCCGGCGGCCCGCTGGTGGACACCAAGGCCGAGGTGATCGGCATCAACAGCGCCATCCGCGCCGCCGACAACGGCGCGGGCCTCGAAGGCGGCCAGTCGGGCTCCATCGGGCTCGGCTTCGCCATACCGATCAACGAGGCCAAGCGGGTCGCCGAGGAGATCATCAACACCGGCAAGGCCACCCACCCGGTGATCGGCGTGACGCTGGACACCGAGTACGCGGGCGACGGCGCACGCGTCGCGCCGAAGGCGGCCGACGGCGGGCCTGCCGTGGCGGCG
>NZ_JTIY01000001.1:1041437-1056251 GCF_000818175.1 Streptomyces sp. AcH 505 | reverse complement strand
GGCGGCGGGCGGCGCCGGGGCGAAGGCGGGCATCAAGCAGGGCGACGTGATCACGGCCGTGGACGGCGACCGGGTGCACAACGGGGAGGAGTTGATCGTGAAGATCCGCTCCCACCGCCCCGGTGACCGGCTGCGGCTGACGCTGCTCAGGTCGGGCCGGTCGAGCACCGTCACGCTGGTCCTGGGATCCGCCGAAGGGACATGACCCCCGTGGGGAGGTACCGCGGGGACAGTTGGTGCGGGTACCGTGTAAAAGCCCCGGGCCCTCGACCCACAGCGGAGAACACAAGGAGCAGCTAGGTGTTCAATGACATAGGCGCACTTGAGGTGGTCACGCTCGCGGTTCTGGCCGTGATCGTCTTCGGCCCGGAGAAGCTGCCCAAGGTCATCCAGGACGCCGCGCGCTTCGTGCGGAAGATCCGTGAGTTCTCCGAGAGCGCGAAGCAGGACATCCGCTCCGAGCTGGGTCCCGAGTTCAAGGACTTCGAGTTCGAGGACCTCAACCCCAAGACGTTCGTCCGCAAGCAGTTGATGGACAACGACGACCTGGGGCTGAAGGAGATCCGCAGCAGCTTCGACCTGAAGAAGGAGATGGCGGAGGTCACCGACGCGGTCAAGAGCCACGCCGACGCGGCGTCCGACACACCGTCGGCTCCGGTCTCCTCGGCCAACGGATCGTCCGGTTCGACCACTCCCGACCTGCTGAAAAAGCGCGACAAGCCCGACGAGGGCGAGCGCCCGCCGTTCGACGCGGACGCCACCTGAGCCCGGCCTGTACCGGCGAGCCGGTACGGGGTGGCTATCCTCCAACTGTCCGGTAGTGAGGTGCCCGTCGGGGGCGGGCCGCTTCGGACGTCGGATACGAGGAGGCGGCCGGACAGATGGAGACCACGAGTCGGGTAGGCGAGCGGGGAGCGCTCAGCTCATCGACTGACGAGGGGGTGCCAGCGGCCCGGCTTACGATCGACGGGTATCTGCGGGCCACGTTCCCCTGGTACGGGCTGGACGACGCGTTCACAGGACCGCGCAGGCTGATGCAGGTCGGCGCTGCCGCCGACGGCACGGTCCAGCACGGCGCGATCGGCCACGGCGACGAGCCGTCGATAAGACCGGACGCGTCAGGCGCGGACACGGAACGTTTCGCCGTCGTCGTCACGGTCGCCGGCAGCCCCGAGCGGCGCAGCGGTGACGGTACGGGCCAGCTGGACGCCACCACGGCCTCGTCGGCCGCCTGGCTGGCCGGCTCGGGCCTGCTGTCGGCCACCTGGCCCGCACAGCTCGACCACTCGCTGCGTGACGACTGGCTGGACCAGCAGACGGAAGCGGCGTTCGAGGTCGCGGACGATCTGACGGGCCCCGAGTGGTCGGCGCTCTCGCTGCCGGTCGACGGGGTGCCGACGCCGTTCCACTACCGCGAGTCCGAGTTCGGCTGGGTGCTGGCCGGCTCGACGCAGAGCGGGGTGCACCTCGGCGCGTACGGCCGGGGGATGAGCGCGTACGGTCTCGGCTTCGCCGTGATCGAGGACATCGCCTCGTACGCCAACTCCGGGTCGTAGCCGAGAGCCGTACCCGAGGCACGCGAGACACGCGAGACACACGAAGGCGTTATACGGGTGAGGGCGGCCGGTCGACCGGCCGCCCTCACCCGTATAACGCCTTCTGTACGTCTCCCGGCGAACCGCTCAGAACTTGTTGCGCGGGGTGATCCCCAGCGACATGCCCGACAGGCCCCGCTGACGGGCGCTCAGCTTGGCGGCGATGCCGCGCAGCGCCTGCCCCGCCGGTGAGTCCGGGTCGGACAGCACGACGGGCTTGCCCTCGTCGCCGCCCTCGCGCAGCCGTACGTCGATGGGGATACCGCCGAGCACCGGCACCGTGGCACCCGTCGTCCTCGTCAGGCCCTCGGCGACCGCCGCGCCGCCGCCCGTACCGAAGACGTCGATCATCTCGTCGCAGTGCGGGCACGGCAGGCCCGACATGTTCTCGACCACGCCGACGATCTTCTGATGGGTCTGGACGGCGATGGAGCCCGCCCGCTCGGCGACCTCGGCCGCCGCCTGCTGCGGGGTGGTGACGACCAGGATCTCCGCGTTCGGCACGAGCTGCGCCACCGAGATCGCGATGTCGCCCGTGCCCGGCGGCAGGTCGAGCAGCAGCACGTCCAGATCGCCCCAGTACACGTCGGCGAGGAACTGCTGGAGTGCGCGGTGCAGCATCGGCCCGCGCCACACCACCGGCGCGTTGCCCGGGGTGAACATACCGATGGAGATGACCTTCACGCCGTGCGCCGACGGCGGCATGATCATGTTCTCGACCTGGGTGGGCCTGCCGTCGACCCCCAGCATCCGGGGCACGCTGTGCCCGTAGATGTCGGCGTCGACCACGCCGACCTTCAGCCCGTCCGCCGCCATCGCCGCCGCCAGGTTGACCGTGACGGAGGACTTGCCGACGCCGCCCTTGCCGGAGGCCACCGCGTAGACGCGGGTCAGCGAGCCGGGCTGGGCGAAGGGCACCTCGCGCTCGGGGGTGCCGCCGCGCAGCGAGGCCGCCAGCTCCCTGCGCTGCTCGTCACCCATCACGTCGAGCGTCACATCGACCCGGGTGACCCCGGGGACGCGGGTGACCGCCTCCGTGACGTTGTTGGTGATGGTGTCGCGCATCGGGCAGCCGGACACCGTGAGATAGACCGTGACAGCCACCGCGCCGTCCGACCCGATGTCCACCGATTTGACCATGCCGAGGTCGGTGATCGGCCGGTGGATCTCGGGGTCGTTCACCGTCGCCAGCGCGTCGCGCACCGCGTCTTCCGCCGGGAGGGTGGTTCCGTACGTGTCGGTAGCCATACCGAGATGGTACGGCGCCGCGTACCGCCGGACGAAAGCCGTCAGCGGTCTGCTTCCTCACGTCCGTGACCAGGGTCCTGACTTGGTCGGGGCGGCGGCTGCGGCGGGCGCCGGGACGGGCGCTCCTCGTTCATGTCCCGCACCATGTCCTGCAGCTCGGAGCGGATCCAGTCGCGGGTGGCGACCTCGCCGAGCCCCATCCGCAGTGCCGCGATCTCCCGGGTCAGATATTCGGTGTCGGAGATGGAGCGCTCGTTCTGCTTGCGCTCCTGCTCCTGGGTGACCCTGTCCCTGTCGTCCTGCCTGTTCTGCGCGAGCAGGATCAGTGGAGCCGCGTAGGACGCCTGGAGGGACAGCGCCAGTGTCAGGAAGATGAACGGGTACTGGTCGAAGCGCAGTCCCCGGGGCGCCGCGATGTTCCAGATCACCCACAGGATGATGATCAGCGTCATCCATACGATGAACCGGCCCGTGCCGAGGAAGCGGGCGACCCGTTCGGAGAGCCGCCCGAACGCCTCCGGGTCGTAGTCGGGCAGCAGCCTGCGGCGCTGCGGCCGTGGCTGGTCCAGCCGGATCCGCGGACCGCCGCCGCTCTTCGCGCGCTCCCTGCCCGCGTCCTTGTCCAGCCGCTCATTCGCCACGGGCCACCCCCTCCAGGCCGCGGAAGCCGGTCTCCCGCCAGTCGTCGGGCAGCAGGTGGTCCAGCACGTCGTCGACGGTGACGGCGCCGAGCAGCGAGCCGCCGGCGTCCACGACGGGCGCCGAGACCATGTTGTACGCGGCGAGGTGGCTGGTGATCGCGGGCAGCGGGGTGTCGGGCGCCAGCGGCGGCAGGTCGCTGTCCACGATCGAGCTGACGAGCGTGAACGGGGGATCGCGCAGCAGCCGCTGGAAGTGGACCGTGCCCAGGTACTTGCCCGTCGGGGTGTCGTCGGGCGGCCTGCACACGTACACCTGCGCGGCGAGGGCGGGGGACAGGTCCTGCTGGCGTACCCGCGCCAGCGCGTCCGCCACCGTCGCGTCGGGGCGCAGGATGATCGGCTCGGTCGTCATCAGACCGCCGGCCGTCCGCTCCTCGTACGACATCAGCCGGCGCACATCGGCGGCGTCGTGCGGCTGCATCAGCGTCAGCAGCCGCTCCTTCTCGTCCTCCGGCAGCTCGGAGAGCAGGTCGGCGGCGTCGTCCGGGTCCATCGCCTCCAGCACGTCGGCCGCGCGCTCCTCCTTGAGCTTGCCCAGGATCTCCACCTGGTCGTCCTCGGGCAGCTCCTCCAGGACGTCGGCGAGCCGGTCGTCGTCCAGGGCCGCCGCGACCTCGGCCCGCCGTTTCGGTGTCAGATGGTGCAGCACGTTGGCGAGTTCGACCGGGCGCAGCCGCTCGAAGGTCGCGACCAGGTTCTCGGCGCCCTGCCCGTCCTCCTCCAGCGAGAAGCCGGTGACGGCGGACCAGTCGACGGTGACGGTGTCCCCGCGCCGCCGCAGCGCGCCGCCCTTCCTGCCCCTGCGGACGAAGACCTTGCCGATCTCCCAGTCACGCCGGGCGGGCAGCTGCTGGATGGCGACGTCGAGCACGGTCACCTCCTCGTCGTTCTCCACGAGCCGCACCCGGCGGTCGAGGAGTTCGCCGAGCACCAGCCGCTCGGTGGGGCGCTGTTCGAAGCGCCGTACGTTGACCACGCCCGTCGTGATGACCTGGCCCGACTCGACACCGGTGACCCGGGTCATGGGCAGAAAGATCCTTCGCCTGCTCAGCACCTCGACCACCAGGCCGAGCAGCCGGGGCGGCCGGTTGCCGATCCGCAACATCGCCACCAGGTCGCGGACCCGGCCCACCTGATCGCCGTTGGGGTCGAAGACCGCCACGCCGGCGAGATGCGAGACGAAGATCCTGGGGGCGCCTGCCGCCATACCGCGCGCCTCCTCGTTCCCGAAGCCTCTTCATGCCGTTCTTCCCGGTGGGAGAACGGGTTCAGGCTAGCTCGTACCGCTTCGTCGCGCCCTCGCACATCCCCCGTCAAGACTCCGCGTCGAGCGGCGCCGACGGCCCGGGTACGCTGCGGTCTGGCCACCCCCACCCGTGCATGAGAGGCATGTGTTCGTGACTGCTCTCCCATTGTCCGACCGCGCCCGCAGGACCGCCCGCAGGGCTGTCCGCAGGGGTGTGCTGCCCGTGGCGTTGTGCGCGGGCCTCGCGACGGCCGTGACGGCGTGCGGAGGAGAGGATCCGGACGCGGGCACGAACGGTGTCGGCAGACTGTCGGCCACTCAGATCGAGCACAAGGCGCAGGCGGCGGTCGAGAGCGCGAGCGCGGTCCGGCTGGCCGGCGCGCTGGTCACGCAGGGGGAGACGTACAAGCTCAACATGCGGCTCAAGAAGACCGGCGGCTCGGGCTCGGTCACCTCGAAGAACAGCACCTTCGAGCTGCTGCGGGTCGAGGACGCGCTGTTCCTCAAGGCCGACGCCGGGTTCTGGAGCCGGGGCACGGCGGGCGCCAAGGGCGGCGCCCCGTCCGGCGACACGGACTCCGAGGCGGCGCACAAGCTCGACGACAAGTATGTGAAGGTCCCGGAGGACGACCCCGCGTACAAGCAGCTGCGCGGCTTCACGGACATGAACGTCCTGCTCGACGGGCTGCTCACGCTCAACGGCGAGCTGGCGAAGGGCGATCGGGACAAGATCGGCGGCGTACGCGCGATCGAGGTCAGCGCGGCCGAGGGCAAGGGCGGCTCGCTGGACGTGTCCCTTGAAGGCACCCCGTACCCGCTGCAACTGGAACGCGCTGGCGGCGCGGGCACGCTGACGCTGTCGGAGTGGGGCAGGGACTTCGCGCTGGCGGCACCGGCCAAGGGCCAGACGGTCGACTACGGCAGCAAACTGCCGCGCGCCAAGGACTAGGTCGTTCGGATCTCGCCAAGCGCGCGTGGGCCGGCACCGCGCCTCGCGGCATCAACTCGCGGGCGTGCCCTTGCGCTTGCGCTTGAGCAGCAGGCGGCCGAGGGACGCGGGGACCGGCTCCCGCGTCGTGGCGGGGGTCGGCAGCGGCGTGGCGGCCAGCGAGCCGGTGGGCAGCTCCGGGCTCACCTCACGCGGCTCCAGCCGCAGCACGCGGCACTCGCGCGCCCAACGCTCCGTCATCTGCTCCCCGTCCGGGGCGTTCAGCCGCTTGCCCTTGAGTTCGGCGACGGCCGTCTCCCAGCCGTCGGAGTGCGGCGCCAGTTCCGTGACGGCCGCCGTCCAGGCGACGAGCCGGCCGCCCTTGTCCTTGCTGCGTACGGTCACCTCGGCGGCGCCGCCGTCGGTGAGCCCCGGCAGCGGCTGTTCCCCGGGGCCGTCGCCGACGAGCAGGACGGCCCCTTCGTGCCAGACGTGCCACAGCGCGCGGTCGGGTCCTGAGCCACGGACCCAGACGAGGCCCGACTTCTTGCCGGCCTCCTCGACGAGCGCCTGGCCGAGCAGCGGTTCTGTCATGCGCACAGTGTGACACCGGTAGCTGACGCGACGGCCGGAGCCTGTCGGGTCAGCTACCGGCAGGGGTCACCACCGGTGGGGGTCAGAGCCAGCCGTTGCGCTTCAGCGAGTGGTGGATCGCCAGACAGGCCGCGATGATCGCGGCGAGCACCATCGGGTAGCCGTACTTCCAGTGCAGCTCGGGCATGTGGTCGAAGTTCATGCCGTAGATCCCGCACACGGCCGTCGGGACGGCGATGATGGCGGCCCAGGACGTGATCTTGCGCATGTCCTCGTTTTGCGCGACCGTCGCCTGCGCCAGATTGGCCTGGAGGATCGAGTTCAGCAGTTCGTCGAAGCCGATGACCTGCTCGTGCACCCGGGCGAGGTGGTCGGCGACGTCACGGAAGTACTTCTGGATGTCGGGGTCGACCAGCCGCATCGGCCGCTCGCTGAGCAGCTGCATCGGCCGCAGCAGCGGGGAGACGGCCCGCTTGAACTCCAGCACCTCGCGCTTGAGCTGGTAGATGCGCCCGGCGTCCGAACCGCGCGGGCTGCCCTTCGCCGGGGCGGAGAAGACCTCGATCTCCACCTCGTCGATGTCGTCCTGCACGGCGCCGGCGACCGCGATGTAGCCGTCCACGACATGGTCGGCGATGGAGTGCAGCACGGCGGACGGGCCCTTGGCGAGCAGTTCGCTGTCCTCTTCGAGGCGGTGGCGCAGATTGCGCAGCGAGCCCTTGCCGCCGTGCCGGACGGTGATGACGAAGTCCCGCCCGGTGAAGCACATGACCTCGCCGGTCTCGACGATCTCGCTGGTCGCCGTCAGCTCCGTGTGCTCCACGTAGTGGATGGTCTTGAAGACGGTGAACAGGGTGTCGTCGTACCGCTCCAGCTTCGGCCGCTGGTGCGCGTGCACCGCGTCCTCGACGGCCAGCGGGTGCAGTCCGAACTCCGCGGCGATCCCGGCGAACTCCTCCTCGGTCGGCTCGTGCAGCCCGATCCAGGCGAAGCCGCCCTCGCCGCCCTCGCGTACCCGCAGCATCGCCTCGTGCGGCGTGACGCACGGATCGGCGGTGAGCCGCCGGCCCTCGCGGTAGACCGCGCAGTCGACGACGGCGCTCGAAGCCGAGGGATCGCGGGTCGCGTCGTACGTGTCGTACTTGCCGTAGGAGGCACTGTTCTTGCGCAGGGACGGGCGGACCGCTGCGCGCAGGTCACGAATCATCGACATGGCGGGCTCCTTCACGGAGAGGCCGTCGGCGAGGGCGTGGCACAGCCCGGAACGAGGACGTGACGCGTACGCAGGCGTACGTACGTCCGCAAAGCGGGCGGCACCGCGAGTTCGCGGTAACGGCGTTCGCTACAGACAGGCGGAAAACAGAGGCTGATACGAAGCGCTCTTCCGGCGTGTGACGTACACCGCGAGCCTGTGCGGGCGGGGGCCTCAGATCACAGAGCGGCGAAAAAAGCGGAAGAGCGGCTGGTACTGGCCGGGTGACTTCGATCCACCGCAGCCCCACCTCCTCCGGTCTGTCCCCCGTAGGGGATGACGTGTCGTCGGGACAAGGAGAGCGACGCTGCTGCGTACTGTCCCGACCGGCGGCCCAGACTATCAGCCCACCCGAGCCCAATCTTGCCTCTTGCCCCATCCATACGCGATCTATGCTCCCGGGATGGCAGAAATTCTTGCTCTGGTCGAGGCGCGGCTGCGCGCGGCGCTCGGCGAGCCGGACGCGCGCGCCGCAGTGACGTTTCTGGGCACGGAGCGCATCGAGGTCCTGAGATTCACGGATGTTTCCGGCGTCGGTGTCCCCGGCGTACGGGACGGCGGCCCCGTGGTGCGGTACGCCACGCTCGGCATGTCGGCGCAGCCGATGGCCGACCCCGCGGCGGTGCTCGCCGACCCGGAGCGGGGTCCGCGGGCCGAGCTGATCCTGTCGGTGCGGGCCGGGCGCGCCGACACCGACCAGGTGCTGCGCCCGCTCGCTGTGCTGGCCGCTTCGCCGCAGGTCGAGGGGGTTGTCGTGGCCCCGGGGGCGTCGCTGGACCTCGGCGCCCCGCTGTGGCCGCAGGCCCCGTTCACCTCGGTGCTGGTCGGCGAGCCGGGCGGTCTCGTCGAGGATCTGGAGCTGCCGGCGCCGCTCGATCCCGTACGGTTCCTGCCGCTGCTGCCGATGACACCCAACGAGGCGGCGTGGAAGCGCGCCAAGGGCGCCGAGGAGCTTCAGGAGCGCTGGCTGTCCCACGGAACGGACCTGCGCGACCCGTTGCGCGGGGCGGTTCCGCTCGGAGAATCCGAGGCCGGTGATCGTCCTTGACGCGGCGTCGGCCGGGGAGGACCGTGGGGCGCTATGAGGGGTGAACCCAGTTGCCCGAAGTGCGGTGGCCGGGTCAGGGCGCCCGGTCTGTTCGCCGACACCTGGACATGCGACACCCACGGCACCGTGCACCCGATGCAGCCCGTGATACCGCCGAGTGTCGAGGCGCTGGGCGTGGTGGTGAACCGGGCGCAGGTCCCCGTGTGGATGCCGTGGCCGCTGCCCGTCGGCTGGCTGTTCACCGGAGTCTCGTACGCGGGCGACGACCGCAGCGGCGGCCGGGCGACGGCCGTGGCCTGCTCGGGCCCCGCTCCGCTGGGCGGCGTCGGCGAACTGCTGCTGATCGCGGAGGAGATCGGGGTGGGCCTGGGCGCCCGCTACGCGGGAATCGAGGGCCCCGACCCCGGCCCCAGCATCCGCGTCGACCTCCCCCCGCACACGAAACTCCTGGCAGCGGGCCGCCCCACCCCGCTGTGGCACGTCCGGGCCGCCCCCGAGGACCGCGCCGTCTTCGCGGGCGAGGCGCTGGGGCTGTGGCTGTGGGCGGTGGTCTGGCCGGGCGAGTCGGGACTGCTGATGTACGACGAGCTGGTCCTGACCGACCTGCGGGACGCGGGCGCGGAGGTGGAACTGCTCCCGTGCGGGGCGCTGTCGCCGAGGCTGCTGTCGTAGGGGCGGCGGCCCAACGATCGAGCCGCACGGCTGAGGCGTCCGGCCCCGCTGTCCCGCTACGCGGCGCCTGGGCCGATGGCCGACGGGTGCCGCACCCGCGTTGCCCTGCCGGGCCTTCGGGCCGCACCACCCGCCGACCACCCGGCCCCACCGACGGCGCGCATGCGCGCTGGCCGCGCTGCCCTGCCGGGGCGTCGGGACCCACCTGACCTGCCGCGTTCTCGACGGTCCGCGCGGGCCGTTATCCTGCTGAGCGTTCCCCTTCTGCCCCTTCGAGCCCAGTGGAGTCACGCGCGTGCGTATCGACCTGCACACCCACTCCCGGGCTTCCGACGGTACGGACACCCCCGCCGAGCTGGTGCGCAACGCCGCGGCGAGCGGGCTCGACGTGGTGGCGCTGACCGATCACGACACGACCCGCGGGCACGCGGCGGCGATCGCCGCGCTTCCCGCCGGGCTCACGCTGGTCACCGGTGCCGAGCTGTCGTGCCGTATCGACGGCGTCGGGCTGCACATGCTCGCGTACCTCTTCGACCCCGCCGAACCCGAACTGCTCCGCGAGCGCGAGCTGGTACGGGACGACCGGGTGCCGCGGGCCAAGGCCATGGTCGGCAGGCTCCAGGAGCTGGGCGTCCCGATCACCTGGGAGCAGGTGGCCCGCATCGCGGGTGACGCGTCCCTCGGCCGGCCGCACATCGCGACCGCCCTGGTCGAGCTGGGCGTCGTCGAGACCGTCTCCGACGCCTTCACACCGGAGTGGATCGCGGACGGCGGCCGGGCGTACGCGGGGAAGCACGAACTCGATCCGTTCGACGCGGTCCGGCTCGTCAAGGCCGCCGGGGGCGTCACCGTCTTCGCGCACCCGCAGGCCGTCAAACGCGGGGCCGTCGTGCCGGAAGAGGCCGTCGCGCGCCTCGCCGCCGCGGGGCTCGACGGCATCGAGGTCGACCACATGGACCACGACGAGCCGACCCGGGCCAGGCTCCGGGGGCTCGCCGCCGAGCTGGGCCTGCTGCCCACCGGGTCGAGCGACTACCACGGCAGCCGGAAGTTCGTGGAGCTCGGCGCGTGCACCACCGACCCGGAGGTGTACGGCGAGATCACCCGCCGCGCCACCGGAGCCTTCCCGGTCCCCGGCGCAGGCGGACCCGCGTAACGCACGCACCCCCAAGCACCCGCCGCCCGTGCGCACGCACAGCGGCCGCTGTCCCGCGCGCGCCGCGCCCTCCCGTACTTCCCGCCCCAACTCTCGCAAGGCCACCCCGTGTTCGACTTCGCCGTGTTCGGCTCCCTCTTCCTCACCCTCTTCGTGATCATGGACCCCCCCGGCATCACGCCGATCTTCCTCGCCCTGACCTCGGGCCGGCCGGGCAAGATCCAGCGCGCCATGGCCTGGCAGGCGGCGGCCGTCGCCTTCGGGGTGATCACCGTCTTCGGCATCCTGGGCCAGCAGATCCTGGACTACCTGCACGTCTCCATCCCGGCCCTGATGATCGCCGGCGGTCTGCTCCTGCTGCTGATCGCGCTGGACCTGCTGACCGGCAAGACCGACGAGCCCAAGCAGACGAAGGACGTGAACGTCGCCCTCGTCCCGCTCGGCATGCCCCTGCTCGCGGGTCCCGGCGCCATCGTCTCCGTCATCCTGGCCGTACAACACGCGAACGGCGCCGTGGCCCAGGTCTCCGTCTGGGCGGCGATCGTCGCCATGCACCTGGTGCTGTGGCTGACCATGCGCTACTCGCTGCTGATCATCCGGGTCATCAAGGAAGGCGGCGTGGTCCTGGTGACGAGACTCGCGGGCATGATGCTGTCGGCCATCGCGGTGCAGCAGATCATCAACGGCATAACCCAGGTGATCCGCACGAGCTGACCCGCGAAGGGTGACGGCGCTCGGAGGACAGCCCGCCCCGGCCCCAGCAGTGGGGTGTTCAGCGCCAGAGGTGCATGACTCGGGTGGCTGCCTGCCGGCCCTGGTTACGGCCCGCCGCGGCGACCGGGCCTCGGCGGGCCGGGTCGTAGGGGTTGGGGCCGATCGCCTGGACGGACTGCGGGTCGGGGGTGATCAGTTCGACTTTCGCGGTGGCCCGCATGGCTTCCACGTCCTGTTGGGCCGAGGGGATCCCGGCGTGGCCCTTGGGCATGGGGGCGATGACCAGGACTCGTGCGTAGTTGTCGGCGAGTCGTGCGTTGGCCGCGGAGACCATGCCGCCGTCGATCCAGGTCCGGCCGCCGAACCGGACCATGGGGGAGATGCCGGGGACCGCGCCGCTGGCCGAGACGACGTCGGCCAGCGGGTGGCCGCAGGCGTGATCGAACGCGGTCAGGACGCCGGTGTCGGCGTCGGTCGCGGCGACGTGCAGTGTGCTGGGCCACTGCGTGGTGTGGAGGCGGGCGTGCACCGTCCGGCGTCGTTCCGCCGCGGAGACCTGGGGGGTGAAGCGGCGCGCGACGGCTCCGAACCCGGCGCCCACCCGCTCGGGTTGCCGCCTCCGCGCAGGAACGCCCATCCCCACGCGGCGGTCAGGAGACGTGACGCCTTGGTGGCCGACTCGTCGACGGCGGGTGCCTGCTGGGCCGCGTAGAGGAGTTCGATGTCGGCGCCCGCGGCCAGGGCGGTGCCGACGAAGGAACCGGCGGAGGTCCCGAACACGGCATCGGCCCCCAGGTCCACCCCGGCGTCCAGCAGACCGGCCAGGACGCCGATCTCCCAGGCGATGCCGGTCACACCTCCGCCACCCAGAACGATCGCACTGCCACCTGTGGTCTCGGCCATGATCGACACCTCCGTGTCCCGGGGACGTTCCCGTGCCGTCGTAAATACGAGAACCTTGGTTACCGTAAAAAGCGTAGCAGTCGGCCGGGTTTTCGAGAACCGGCGTTCCGGTACGGTGGCCCCATGGACGCCGGTGACGGGCGGGGGCGCCCCCGCAAGCATGCGATCGACGACGCCGTCCTGCGGGCCACCCGGGAACTGGTCGAGGAACGCGGGTACGAGGCATTCGGCATGCGCGAAGTCGCCGAGCGTGCGGACACCAGTCTCGGAGCCCTGTACCGGCGCTGGCCAGGCAAGCACGACCTGGTCGTCGCCGCCCTGCGCGCCGCCACCCACGGGATCGACGTCGAGCCCACCGACGATCCTGAGGCGGACCTCCTGGAAGGACTGGTCCTGCTGGCCCAGAGCCTCAACGGCGGCGCCCGCCCTCTGCTGGCCCACCTCCTGGCCAAACCCGACACCGGACTCTCGCGCGCGATCCGCGAAGCCAAGATCGACCCCTTCGGCGCCGCACACCGACAGCGGCTGCGCCGGGTGATCGGATCACCCCCGGACTTCGAGGAACGTGCCGCCCTCGCCCCCGCCCTGATCATCCTGGCCACGATGACCACCGGCCACCCACCCGAGCGCGACGAGATCCGCGACCGCATCATGCCGCTGCAAGGACCCGGCTGAGCCACCAGCGACCCCCCCCGCGGTGCCGCTGTTGGACCGGCTCTCCTCCCGGATGCCGCATACGGCGCGGCGGCTCGGGACCCAGCGGGCGCCGCGTCTCGGGTTCAGCGCGGTCCGCAGCGATCGAGTGCAGTACGAACCTGGTTGAGCCCCTCCGCTCTCCAGTGGCCCCGGTCAGGCATCTGGTCGTCCCGTCGCCAGCGCCAGGCGCAGAACATGGCCCAGTTCAGGGCGCGGCACCGGTGGATCAGGCCGAGGTCGGCCCCCGCGTAGAGCAGTCCCACCTCTTCGGGCGCATGGGCGAGGTCGAACTCGATCGGCCCACGGCAGCATGTGGCGAGGTCGACGAAAAGCGGCCCTCTGCGCGTGTTCAGGAGGTTGCCCGGATGCGGCTCGCCGTGCAACAGCTCTCCCTTGTCTTCCTGCACATCATTCGGTGCCTGACCCCGACCCCGACCCCGACCCCGGACCTGGCGACAAGCATCGCAAAGCAGGACCCGCACAGGCCCTGGGATTTATGTGGACGCACCTCATGGCATACATCGCGAAGCATGGCTGTTGCGGAAAGCATGTCCAACATCACCGGCGTCGTCGCGCGAGTCTTCGTGGCAGATCTCGAAGCGGCGATTCCCTTGTACCGGCAGCTGGCCCAGACCACAGCGGTCAACCGCTTCGCCTTCCACAACGTTCAGCTGGCCCAGGTCGGACCGTTCCTCCTGCTCAGCGGCGACACAGCGGCATATCGCGACCGAGTGGCGACCCTCCTGGTACGGGAGATCCCTCCCGTGATCGCCGCCGTTGAACGCGCCGGCGGGCAGATCCTTGAAGGCCCCTCCCCAGCTCCCAACGGCGACCGGCTCATCGCCCGGCACCCTGATGGCTCGATCTTCGAGTACATCGAGACAGGCGGCATCGAACGTTCGCCCTGATCTCCGGCGCCACGTGCCGAAGGACGCGACGATGAGTTCTGCCGCCCCGGCAGGTCTCACCCTCGTTGTCGACCACAGGAGGAGCACATGGCTCAGCTGCTGAGAGTCCAGAATTTCAACGTATCGAGCGACGGTATCGGCGCCGGTGAGGACCAGACCCTGGAGAGGCCGTTCGGTCATGTCGATCCCGGGAAGCTGTTCGCCTGGGCCGGTGCCACGGCGAGCTGGCCCATGCGCACCGACCCCGGGGGCAGCCGGGGCCTGGACGACTACCTCACGCGGGACTACCCCCGCAACATCGGCGCCGAGATCATGGGCCGCAACAAGTTCGGGCCCCTGCGCGGGCCCTGGCAGGACCACGAGTGGCAGGGCTGGTGGGGCGACGAGCCCCCGTTCCACACCCCGGTCTTCGTCCTGACCCACCACGAGCGCCCCTCGCTCACCCTGTCCGACACCACGTTCCACTTCGTCGCCGGCGACCCGGCCACGGTCCTCGAACAGGCCAAGGAGGCGGCGCAGGGCAAGGACGTCCGACTCGGCGGCGGCGCCACCACCATCCGCCAGTTCCTCGACGCCGACCTGGTCGACACCCTGCACGTCGCGGTCTCGCCGCTGAAGCTCGGCACAGGAGTACGCCTCTGGGATTCCCCGGACGACCTGCTCGACCGCTTCCACCTGGACGTCGTCCCCAGCCCGAGCGGAGTGACCCACCACCTCTTCTGGCGCAAGTAACCCGCCCGCACCGGCCGGGCGCGGACAGCGCTGCGCCCCCGTACGGGTGATTCGTGTACGGGGGCGCCGGGTACTGACGAAGTGCGTGAGAGTTACGAGGCCGACTGCTCGGCCGGTCGGATGTAGATGCGCTGGCCCATCGCTGCGGCCTGCTGCACGATCCGATTGACGGAGGCGGCGTCTACAACGGTGCTGTCCACGGGCGAACCGTCGACGTCGTCGAGGCGCGTGATTTCGAAGCGCAAGGCTTCTCCCTTCGTCTGATCCTCCTGCTGGAGAACTACTGGTGACGGCACATGTCCGTCGTTGGTTTCATACTGCACAACGGCTTGCCCTCTGCAAACATTCCCTACGCTAAGGAAATTTTTCGGACGGCTAACTACTGGCGGGTACGATGTCGTCCACGGAGAATGAACGGCGT
>NZ_JTIY01000001.1:1039750-1040935 GCF_000818175.1 Streptomyces sp. AcH 505 | reverse complement strand
GTACGTCTCCCGGCGGCCGGTCACCACGTACGAGCACGAGGGCGACCCGCCGCCCTCACGCGACCAGGTCCGGTTCGTCGGCGCGCAGATCGCCGCCACCTGGCTGGTCGAGCGGGGACGGGAGGCGATGGGCGAGCTGCTGCCGGGGCTGCCGTATCTGCCGGGCCCGGTGGACCAGGACCTGCTGATCGAGGCGGAGAGGCTGCTCCAGCGGTCCCTGCGGGGCCACTCCATGCTGCGCAGGGCCCTGCGGGACGGGTTCTGGCAGCATCTTCAGTCGCAGTACTGACGTCGGACGAAACCCGGCCGCCTCAGCCGTACAGGTCCCAGAAGTCCGTCAGTGCCGCCGTCGTCTCCAGCGGTCTGTCCGTGTTGGGGGAGTGCTCCGCACCCTCGATCACCGTCCTGCGCGCCCGCAGCCGGTGGGCCATCTCGTCCAGGAGCGGCACCGGCCAGGTGTCGTCGCGTTCGCCGGACAGTACGTACATGGGCAACGGCGGCCGCAGCGCGGCCAGTTCGGCCACCCGGTCCGGTTCGGTCGCGAGCTGGCGGCTGGTGACGGCGAGCTGGAGCGGATTGTTGCGCAGCCAGCGCTCCCGCATCAGCGCGCCGTCCTGCGCCGTGACCTCCTCCGGCGGCTCCATCGTCTGGAAGGCGTCCCAGACCTGCGCCATCGTCATGACGGGCAGCACGTCCTGGAGGAGCTTCACCCGCTGCTGCTGCGACGGGGAGATCTGCGCGGGGCCCGAGCACATCAGCGTCAGGGAGCGGAACGCGCCCCGGTCGGCCAGTGCGGCGACGCGGGCGACCTGGCCGCCCATGGAGTGGCCCACCAGATGCACCGGGGCGCCGATCGCCGCGGTCTGCGCGAGGACGTCGGCGGCCAGCTCGTCCTGCGCGTACGCCTCTTCCGTGTCGGGTCCCGGCGTCTCGTACTGCCCCCGGCCGTCCACGGCGAACGCGCGGTAGCCGGCGCGGGTGAGCGGCTCCAGCATCGTCGTGAAGTCCTCCTTGCTGCCGGTGAAGCCGGGCAGCAGGAGGACGGTTCCGCGCGGCGGTCCTTCCGGGGCTGCTTCCAGGGCGGCGAAGTCGCCCCTGGCGGTGGTCAGGGTGCGGGCGCGTGCGCAGGGGGGCAGGACGAAGGTCGGCGGCCGGCTCATGGCACGAGGCTAGCGCGCCCGCCGC
>NZ_JTIY01000001.1:1029375-1038373 GCF_000818175.1 Streptomyces sp. AcH 505 | reverse complement strand
CGCCGCTCCGCCACGGGTGCGGCGGCGCTGACGCGGTGTGCGCGTACGGGCCGGGCGCTCCTCCCGTACCGGGGTGGCCGTCGCGGCGGACTTGCGGCCACGGCCGCCCGTCTCGCCCAGGTCCTCGACCTGCTCGGCGGAGAGCCCGGCGCGGGTCCGGTCGGTACGCGGCAGGATGCCGCGCGTGCCGGCCGGGATGTTCAGCTCCTCGAAGAGGTGCGCCGAGGTCGAGTACGTCTCGGGCGGGTCGGGGAAGCCCAGGTCCAGCGCCTTGTTGATCAGCTGCCAGCGCGGGATGTCGTCCCAGTCGACCAGCGTGACGGCGATACCCGAGGCGCCCGCGCGGCCGGTGCGGCCGATGCGGTGGAGGTAGGTCTTCTCCTCCTCCGGCGACTGGTAGTTGATGACGTGCGTCACGCCTTCGACGTCGATGCCACGGGCGGCGACGTCCGTGCAGACCAGCACGTCCACCTTGCCGTTGCGGAAGGCGCGCAGCGCCTGCTCCCTGGCGCCCTGGCCCAGGTCGCCGTGGACGGCGCCGGAGGCGAAGCCGCGCTGGGCGAGCTGGTCGGCGATGTCGGCGGCCGTGCGCTTCGTACGGCAGAAGATCATGGCGAGGCCACGGCCTTCGGCCTGGAGGATGCGCGCGACCATCTCCGGCTTGTCCATGGAGTGGGCGCGGTAGACGCGCTGTGTGGTGTTGGCCACGGTCGCGCCGGCGTCGTCGGGCGACGTGGCGCTGATGTGGGTGGGCTGCGACATGTAGCGGCGGGCGAGACCGATCACGGCGCCCGGCATCGTCGCGGAGAAGAGCATCGTCTGGCGCTTGGCCGGCAGCAGCTGGATGATCCGCTCGACGTCGGGCAGGAAGCCCAGGTCGAGCATCTCGTCGGCCTCGTCGAGCACGAGCGAGCGCACGTGCGAGAGGTCGAGCTTGCGCTGGCCCGCCAGGTCGAGCAGCCGGCCGGGGGTGCCGACGATCACGTCGACGCCCTTCTTCAGCGCTTCGACCTGCGGCTCGTACGCCCGGCCGCCGTAGATGGCGAGGACCCGCACATTGCGGACCTTGCCGGCGGTCAGCAGGTCGTTGGTGACCTGCTGGCACAGCTCGCGGGTCGGTACGACGACGAGCGCCTGCGGCGCGTTCGTCAGCTTCTCGGGCACGGCGCGGCCGGCCTCGACGTCCGCGGGGACGGTGACGCATTCGAGCAGGGGGATGCCGAAACCGAGGGTCTTGCCCGTGCCGGTCTTGGCCTGCCCGATGACATCCTTGCCGGACAGCGCGACCGGCAGGGTCATCTCTTGGATCGGGAAGGCGGACATGATGCCGACGGCCTCTAGTGCTTCGGCCGTCTCGGGGAGGATTCCGAGCTCTCGGAAAGTCGTAGTCAGGGTGCTGCCTCTTCTGTGAGACGCGACCCGAGGCGAACGATGGGGGTCGTACCGCACCTGGGTACTCGGCCGGCCGTGGGTTGGCCGGATGGCGCGGGACCACTGCCGTCGCTCGAGCGCTCGTGCCGCTGAGGGGGCCCCTCATCTGCAGGTCGTACGCAGCTGTGCGCACGGTCCACGCGGAGGGCGGTCGGGGCGGAGCCGATCGGGCCACCGACCGGGCATCCTCACACTGTCAATACTGCTAAACACTGCGATCGCCCGCCGGATACTCGGCAGGCGCATTACCACTGTACCCCGGAATCGCGCATCTGTGTTGGTGGAATTCGACGGGCCAGTGTGCGGGGCGTGTTCGGACGGCCCCTTACGAGGGGCGCCGGCCGGGCTATTGTGCGCTGCATGGAGACGCCCGACAACGCCACCGCACCCGAATCCACCGCCGTAACACCCACCGGGATCGCCGCCCAGGACTGGGCCACAGCTTCCTCGGAGCCGCAGTACCACGCGGCCGTCGTGGATCTGCTGGGAGCGCTGGCCTACGGCGAGCTCGCGGCCTTTGAGCGGCTCGCCGAGGACGCCAAACTCGCGCCGACCCTGCCCGACAAGGCCGCCCTCGCGAAAATGGCCGCCGCGGAATTCCACCACTTCGAGCAGCTCAACGAACGGCTCAGCGAGATCGACGTGGAACCCACGAGCGCGATGGAGCCCTTCGCCAAGGCACTCGACGAATTCCACCGGCAGACCGCGCCTTCGGACTGGCTGGAAGGGCTGGTCAAGGCATATGTCGGCGATTCCATCGCCAGTGACTTCTACCGTGAGGTGGCCGCCCGGCTCGACACGGACACCCGCGCGCTGGTGCTCGCTGTGCTGGACGACACAGGGCACGGCAACTTCGCCGTCGAGAAGGTGCGCGCGGCGATCGAGGCGGAGCCGCGCGTCGGCGGCCGGCTCGCGCTGTGGGCGCGGCGGCTGATGGGCGAGGCGCTGTCGCAGGCGCAGCGGGTCGTGGCGGACCGGGACGCGCTGTCCACGATGCTGGTGGGCGGGGTGGCCGACGGGTTCGACCTGGCCGAGGTGGGCCGGATGTTCTCGCGGATCACCGAGGCACACACCAAGCGGATGGCGGCGCTGGGCCTCGCCGCCTGACGGTCCGGCGACGGCGACGGCGACAACGACAACGGACCCGCCGTCACACGGCGGGTCCGGGGTACGGCGGTTACGGCGTCAGGCGTTCAGGACGGCATGGCGCGGCGCAGGGTACGCGCCGAGGGGCGCAGCAGCAGCGAGATGAGTACGGCACCGACGATGGCGGCGCCCAGCAGCGTCGCCAGCGCGTGGCCGGGGCCGAGCGCCATGTGCGTCACGAAAGCGCCGAACAGGGCGCCGAGCGGACCCGCGCCCAGCACGGTCCTGCGGGCGGGCAGCCGGTGGGCGAGCAGCCCGGCGGCTGCCAGCGACAGGACCAGCCCGAGCAGGACGGATCCGAGGGTTTCCAGGACCACTGCTGATCACCTCGCGTCATCGGGGGTGGCGTGCGGTCGGCACGGCGTCGACGGTCTTGTGTGTCACGCCGTCATTACCCGGCGTGCGCGGAACGCAACCCTCCCGTGACAGCGCAATGATCCCGCCGAAACAGCGCGAAGGCCCGGCGGGAGGTCCCGCCGGGCCTTCGCCCGAATGTCCGTCACGACCGAGGTCGGCCGGACCGGCCCAAGGAGCCGGGTACTACAGCGTGCCGAATCCGACCCGTCGTGTCGTCGGCTCACCGATCTCCACGTACGCGACCCGGTCGGCCGGTACGAGGACCCTGCGGCCCTTCTCGTCCGTGAGACTGAGCAGCTGCGCCTTGCCGGCCAGCGCGTCGGCCACGGCGCGCTCAACCTCTTCGGCGGACTGCCCGCTCTCCAGAACGATCTCCCGGGGTGCGTGCTGCACGCCGATCTTGACCTCCACGGCTATGTCCCTCCGAACGGTCACAGGTGCGCGGCCAGCCGCGCGGTACGCAGCACACATTAGCCCGGCGGGACCGCGCACAGGACGCCACGGGGAACGCCGGCAGCGAACACGCGCCGCCCGGCACGATCCGGACGCGGTCTAAGGCTTGTCGGGGTGCTGCTCGCTGCCGTGCAGCGGGAAGCCGGCGATACCGCGCCAGGCCAGTGAGGTGAGGAGCTCGACGGCCCGCTCCCTGGGGATGGCGGACTCGCTCGACAGCCAGTAGCGGGCGACCACCTGGGACACGCCGCCGAGGCCGACGGCCAGCAGCATGGACTCTTCCTTGGACAGCGCGGTGTCGGAGGCGATGACGTCGCTGATCGCCTCGGCGCACTGGAGCGCCACGCGGTCGACGCGCTCGCGCACCGCGGGCTCGTTCGTCAGGTCCGACTCGAAGACCAGCCGGAAGGCGCCGCCCTCGTCCTCGACGTAGGCGAAGTAGGCGTCCATCGTCGCCTCGACGCGCAGCTTGTTGTCGGTCGTCGACGCCAGTGCCGTACGGACCGCCTGGAGCAGCGCCTCGCAGTGCTGGTCGAGGAGGGCCAGGTACAGCTCAAGCTTGCCGGGGAAGTGCTGGTACAGGACCGGCTTGCTGACGCCCGCCCGGTCGGCGATGTCGTCCATCGCCGCCGCGTGGTAGCCCTGCGCGACGAACACTTCCTGAGCCGCGCCCAGCAGCTGGTTGCGCCTGGCGCGACGCGGCAGCCGCGTCCCCCGTGGGCGTGCCGCCTCGGTCTGCTCTATGGCTGTCACGCCGCCTCCCAAAAAAGTCGATCTCCGCGCGCGGTGCGCCGCGCCACCCATCGTACTTTTGGGTAACCCGGCGGCGGGCCGTGCGGACGCAGAATTTCACGGACCGGACGGCCAAAGACGGCCAATGCCGACGAAATCCGATCAGCGGTACTCGTCCTCGTCGGTCGGGACCGTACGGGCCTGCTCGACCGCGTCCGCCTCCGGCACCTCGATGTCGCTGTCGACGGCCGCCTCGGCCGCTTCGGTCTCGTCCGGTTCTCCGCTCTCGTCGGGCTCGTCGGATTCGGTCCTGTCCTCGTCGGGCTCTGCGGGGTCGACCGGCATACCAGCCTTCTCTCCTCGTTCCCTCACCTACGAGCGTAGGAGCGGGGCGGGTGCGGCGCCATATGGTCTGTGACGGCGAACACGCAGACCGGGGCGTGACGGTCTCGTAACATTGCCGCATGCCTTCGACCGACCTGCCGGAAACTCTCGCCGCCGCCGTGGCTCCGCGCGTCGCCGCCGTCCGTGTCGCGGACGGGGAGAAGCTGAGGTCCGTGGCGCTGCCCGGACTGACACTGACCGTCCGGGCGAGACCGGCGACCCGGGCGGGCCTGCCGCCCGCGCTCTTCGTGCACGGCCTCGGCGGCTCGTCGCAGAACTGGTCGGCGCTGATGCCGCTGCTGGCCGGCGTGGTGGACGGCGAGGCCGTCGACCTGCCCGGCTTCGGCGACTCCCCGCCGCCCGACGACGGCAACTACTCCGTGTCCGGTCTCGCCCGCGCCGTGGCCCGGCTGTTGGACGCCTCGGGGCGTGGCCCGGTGCATCTCGTCGGCAACTCGCTCGGCGGCGCCGTCGTCACCAGGGTCGCCGCGGCGCGCCCCGATCTCGTACGCACCCTGACGCTGGTGTCGCCCGCCCTGCCCGAGCTCCGGGTGCAGCGCAGCGCGGTGCCGACCGGGCTGCTGGCGCTGCCCGGTGTCGCCTCGCTGTTCGTCCGGATGACCCGTGAGTGGACGGCCGAGCAGCGCACCCGCGGTGTGATGGCGTTGTGTTACGGCGATCCCGCTTCGGTGTCGGACGAAGACCTCGACCACGCGGTGGCCGAGATGGAGCGCCGGCTCCAACTCCCGTACTTCTGGGACGCGATGACCCGCTCGGCGCGCGGCATCGTCAACGCGTACACGCTGGGTGGCCAGCACGCGCTGTGGCGTCAGGCGGAGCGGGTGCTCGCACCGACCCTGCTCATCTACGGCGGGCGCGACCAGCTCGTGTCGTACCGTATGGCCCGCAAGGCGTCGCGTTCGTTCCGCGATTCCCGGCTCCTGACACTTCCGGACGCCGGACATGTCGCCATGATGGAATACCCGGACCTGGTCGCCAAAGCCTTCCGGGACCTCATCACTTCGACCGACACTTCGACCGACGACGTCAGGGGCTGATCCGGGGCGTGGGACGACACAGCCGCAAGGGCCCGGTTTCCCCCGGCCCGCAGAGCGGTACGCCGGGCACGGCGGCCGGTTCGGCCACCGGCGGCGACCGGCGCGAGCGCCCCGCCGGCCCGTTGGAACCGAGCACCCCTTTCGACCCGTTCGGTCCCGGTCAGCACACCGCCGTCGGTCACGGCGCGCCGCAGGTGCGCGGCGGCCATCCCGAACAGCGTGAGCCCGGCGGCGGTTGGGGTTCGGGGCAGCGCTACGGCGACTGGCAGGGCGCGGCGGCGCGTCCCGGGGCGACCGCGGGGCGGGCGGGGGCGGGGCGGTTGACCAATCCGGTCACCGGCGCGCCGATGATCCCGGGCCCACGACGGGAGTTCGTCGACGCGTTCGACACCTTCGACGCTTTCGACGCGCCGCCCGTCGGCCGGCGTCCTGGCCCAACTGCCGCCGGTACGAAGGACGAAGCACCGGGCGATGCCCCTGACCCGGACCCGGCCCCCGACCCGGCGGGGCCCGACGAGCCCGCATCGCCGGGCCCCGGCGCCTCCGACGAGGCGCAGTCGGCGAAGGGCGGCAAGGGGCGCACCTTCACCGGTATCGCCGCCGCCGCGGTCACCACCGTCCTCGCGATCGTCGTGGCGGGCCAGGTCGCCGACGGCGGCAAGCAGCCCACGGCCAAGGCCGACGGTGCGGGCGACATCGCCGCCAGGGCCGGTACGCAGACGGTGCCGCCGCCGCGCCCGGTGAAGGCCCCGCCGGCGGCCCCGACGTACACCCAGCTCATGGCCGAGCAGTTCCCGCTCTCGCCGAAGCTCAAGGCGTCCGGCCGCTTCACCCCCGTCTCCGGCGCGGTGAAGGCCCCCGGCAAGGGGGAGAAGTTCCGCTACCGCGTGGACATCGAGAACGGCCTCGGTCTCGACGGCGCGCTCTTCGCCGACGCCGTGCAGAAGACCCTGAACGACGACCGGAGTTGGGCCCATGACGGGGCCAAGACCTTCGAGCGGATCTCCACCGGCAGACCCGACTTCGTGATCACCCTGGCCAGCCCCGGCACCACCGCCGTCTGGTGTGCCAAGTCGGGTCTGGACACCACCGAGGACAACGTGTCCTGCGACTCGGCCAGCACCGACCGGGTCATGATCAACGCGTTCCGCTGGGCACAGGGCTCGAAGACCTTCGGCGCCGCCGCGATGTACCCGTACCGGCAGATGCTCATCAACCACGAGGTCGGCCACCGGCTCGGCCACAGCCATGTGACATGCCGCACGCCGGGGGCCCTGGCGCCTGTCATGCAACAGCAGACTAAGTCCCTTGATATCGACGGGATCAAGTGCCGTCCGAACCCCTGGGTCTTCCCCAAAGGCTGACATCACGGACCCGGCCGCCCTTTGACAGAGGGGGGCGGGTCCTCCATATTTCTCGGCATGCCGTCCCGCCACGCAAGCTTCTGCGGTCACATCGCCATTGAGCTGACGCTCATCGGTGTGACGCCGCTGTGCGTGGCCGACATCCTCTGTCGCTGACGCCCGCCTCCGCGCGCGCCGGCGTCGCGTCCCGTCAGTACCCCTGCCTGGCCTCTCGCCGCGTGTGCGGGCCCGTTCCAACCGGCCCCACCCCCCGCAGTCATCCGCTGTTCCCACAGCACTCCGAGAGGTCTTCCGATGCGTCGTCAACCGTCCCTCATATCCCGCCGCCTGGCAGCGGCAGCCGTCGGCCTGGTCGTCGTCGCGGGCGCCGCGGCCTGCGCGGGACCCAAGGACAACAGCTCCAAGGACGGTGACGGGGCCGGCGGCAAGCCGCAGAAGGGCGGCACCCTCTCGGTGCTGAACACCACACCGCTGACCGACTTCGACCCGGCGCGGCAGTACACCTCCGGCGGCGGCAACATCCCCACGCTCGTCTTCCGCACGCTCACCACCCGCGGCCCCGGCTCGGGCCCGGCGGGCAACAAGGTCGTCCCCGACCTCGCCACCGACACCGGCCGCCCCAACGCCGACGCCACCGAGTGGACGTACACACTCAAGGACGGGCTGAAGTTCGAGGACGGCACCCCGATCACCAGCGCCGACGTCAAGTACGGCATCGAGCGCTCCTTCGCCGCCGAACTCTCCGGCGGCGCGCCCTACTTGCGCGACTGGCTGGTCGGCGGCGCCGACTACCAGGGGCCGTACAAGGACCCCAAGGGCCTCGCCTCGATCGTGACGCCCGACCCGAAGACCATCGTCTTCAAACTCTCCAAGCCCGAGGGCGACTTCCCGCTCCTCGCCACCCAGACGCAGTTCACGCCCGTGCCGAAGGGCAAGGACACCGGCGCCAAGTACGAGACCCACCCGATCTCCTCCGGCCCCTACAAGGTGGTCAAGAACGAGGGCGACGGCGAGCACATGGTCCTCACCCGCAACACCAACTGGTCGCAGAAGACGGACCCGAGGCGCCAGCAGTACCCCGACACCATCGACGTGAAGTCGGGCCTCGACCCGTCCGTCATCAACCAGCGGCTGTCCACCAGCACCGGCGCCGACGCGTCGGCCGTCACCACCGACACCAACCTCGGCCCCGCCGAGCTGGCGCAGGTCTCCGGTGACAGCGCGCTCTCGAAGCGCGTGGGCACCGGGCACTTCGGCTACACGAACTACCTGGCCTTCAACACCAAGGTCAAGCCGTTCGACAACGTCAAGGTGCGCCAGGCGATCTCGTACGCCATCAACCGCACCAGCGTCATCAACGCGGCGGGCGGCTCGGCGCTCGCGGAGCCGGCCACCACCTTCCTGCCCGACCAGGAGGCGTACGGCTACGCGCCGTACGACCTGTTCCCGGCCGGCAAGTCGGGCAACCCGGCCAAGGCCAAGGAGCTGCTGAAGCAGGCCGGTTACCCGAACGGTCTGACCGTCACGCTCACCCACTCCACGCTGGAGGACCGGGAGAACAGCCCCACCATCGCGACGGCCGTGCAGGAAGGGCTGAAGCAGTCCGGCATCACCGTCAAGCTGGACGGTCTTGAGAACAACGCCTACAAGGACAAGACCCGCACCGCCGCGAAGGCGCCCGGCTTCTTCCTCGCCCACTGGGGCGGCGACTGGCCCTCGGGCGGCCCGTTCCTGGCGCCGATCTTCGACGGCCGGCAGATCGTGAAGGACGGCGCGGGCAACTTCAACCACGCCCAGCTCGACGACCCGGCGGTCAACAAGGAGATCGACGACATCAACAAGCTGACCGACCCGGCGGCCGCCGCCAAGCGCTGGGGCGCGCTGGACAAGAAGCTCGGCGGGGAAGCGCTCGACGTGCCGCTGTTCCACCCGGTCTACAAGCGGCTCGTCGGCAAGAACGTCAAGAACGTCGTCATCAGCGACTGGACCGGCGTGCTCGACGTGTCGCGGGTCGCCGTCAAGTGACCACGGCAGATCTGCTGGTGTCCGAGGCGGCGGCGCCCGCCGCCTCGG
>NZ_JTIY01000001.1:1024168-1028772 GCF_000818175.1 Streptomyces sp. AcH 505 | reverse complement strand
TCCGAGGCGGCGGCGCCCGCCGCCTCGGACGCGCGCCAGGTGTGGCGCCGGCTGCGGGCCAGGCCCTCCGCCCTCGTGGCGGCCGGTGTGCTGGTCCTGCTCGTCGTCCTCGCCGTCGCCGCACCGCTGTTCGCCGCCCTCGAAGGCCAGGACGTGAACACGTACCACGACGCGCTCGTCGACTCGGCGCGCGGCGGGGTGCCCACAGGATCGTTCGGCGGGGTCAGCGGCGACCACTGGCTCGGGGTCGAACCCGGCACCGGACGCGACCTGTTCGTCCGGCTGATGTACGGGGCCCGGGTCTCGCTGCTCGTCGCCCTCGGCGCGACCGTCGTGCAGCTCGCGATCGGGGTCACCGTCGGGCTGTGCGCGGCGCTCGGCAACCGGTGGCTCGACACGTTCCTCAGCCGGGTCACCGACGTGATGGTCGCGCTGCCGCTGCTCGTCCTCGGCATCGCCCTGACCGCCGTCGTACCGTCCGGGTTCCCGCGCCCGCTGCTGCTGATCCTGATCATCGGCCTGCTCAACTGGGGCGGTACGTCCAGGATCGTGCGGGCGCAGACGCTGACCCTGAAGGAACTCGACTTCGTGGCCGCCGCCCGGCTCGGCGGCTCCGGCCGGTGGCGGGTCGCGCGGCGCGAACTGCTGCCGTCGCTCGCCGCGCCCGTCATCACGTACGCGTCGATCCTGGTCCCCTCGAACATCGTCATCGAGGCGTCGCTGTCGTTCCTCGGGGTCGGCGTCAAGCCGCCGACGCCGTCCTGGGGACAGATGCTGTCCGGCGCGACGACCTGGTTCCGGGCCGACCCCATGTATGTGCTGCTGCCCGCGGCGGTGCTGTTCGTGACCGTCCTCGCCTTCACCGTGCTGGGTGACGGGGTGCGCGCCGCGCTCGACCCGCGCGAGGCCAGCCGGCTGCGGATCGGTCGGGGGCGCTCACGCACGTCTTCGAAGGGTGCCGCCTCGTGACGCGCTATCTGCTCAAGCGGCTCGGCGGCGCCGTGCTCGTGCTCCTCGTGCTGTCCGCCGTGATCTACGCGCTGTTCTACATCGCGCCCGGCGACCCGGCGCGGCTCGCCTGCGGCGACCGCTGCTCGCCCGCGCAGGTCGCGCAGGTACGGGGACAACTCGGCCTCGGCGACCCGGTGTACGTCCAGTACGCGCACTTCGTCCAGGGCATCTTCGCCGGGCGCGACTACTCGTCGGGCACGGCCGCGCTGCACTGCGACGCGCCCTGCCTCGGCTTCTCGTACCAGAGCGACCAGCAGGTCACCGACCTGCTGCTGGAGAAACTGCCGGCGACGCTGTCGCTCGCCGTCGGCGCGATGGTCGTCTGGCTGGTCATCGGCATCGGCACCGGGCTGCTGTCCGCGCTGCGGCGCGGCGGGATCACCGAACGCGCGCTGACCCTGCTGACCCTCGCGGGCACCAGCACACCGGTGTTCATCCTCGGTCTGCTGTTCCTGATGGTGGTCTGCGCCTATCTGAAGTGGCTGCCGTTCCCCTCGTACGTGCCACTGACCGAGGACCCGACGCAGTGGGGCTGGAACATGCTGCTGCCCTGGCTCACCCTCGGCCTCTTCGAGAGCGCCAAATACGCCCGGCTGACGCGCAGTTCGACGCTGGAGACCCTGGCGGAGGACCATATCCGCACCTTCCGCGCCTACGGCGTCGGCGAGCGGGCGATCATCGCGCGGCACGCGCTGCGCGGCGCCGTGCCGCCCGTCATCGCGCTCAACGCCCTCGACCTCGGCACCGTCCTGGGCGGGGCGGTGCTCACCGAGTCGCTGTTCGGCATCCCCGGGGTCGGCAAGACCCTGATCGACGCCGTGCGGGAGATCGATCTGCCGGTGGTGGTGGGGGTGGTGCTGGTGACCGGTACCGCCGTCGTCCTGGCGAACGTCCTCGCCGACCTGCTGTACGCCGTGGCCGACCGACGGGTGGTTCTGCGATGACTCTCGAACACAACACCGGGGCCGGGGACCCGGCCGAGCCGCTGGTCGTCGTGGACGGCCTGACGGTGGACTTCGCCACCGGGGCCGAGGCGATCAGGGCCGTCGACGACCTGTCGTTCACCCTCGAAGCCGGCGCGGCCCTCGGCCTGGTCGGCGAGTCCGGCAGCGGCAAGAGCACCGTGGCCGCGGCCCTGCTCGGCCTGCACCGGGGCACCGGCGCCGAGGTGGGCGGCGACGTCCGGGTCGGCGGTACGGCGGTGAACACCGTCCCCGAGCGCCAACTGCGCGCGCTGCGGGGCGCGGTGGCGGCGATGGTCTTCCAGGACCCGCTGTCGTCCCTCGACCCGTACTACGCCGTCGGCGACCAGATATCCGAGGTCTACCGGGTGCACACCCGGGCCTCCCGCAAGGCCGCGCGTGCGCGGGCCGTCGAAGTCCTCGACCGGGTCGGCATCCCCGACGCGGCGCGCCGGGCGGGCGCGCGGCCGCACGAGTTCAGCGGCGGGATGCGGCAGCGGGCGCTGATCGCGATGGCGCTGGCCTGCGAACCGCGGCTGCTGATAGCCGACGAGCCGACGACGGCCCTGGACGTCACGGTCCAGGCGCAGATCCTCGACCTGCTGCACGACCTGCGCAGGGAGACCGGCATGGGGCTGCTGCTGGTCACCCACGACGTGGGGGTGGCGGCCGAGAGCGTCGACGACGTGCTCGTGATGCGGCACGGCAGGCAGGTGGAGCGCGGCCCGGTGGCGACGGTCCTCGGCGCGCCGCGCGAGGAGTACACCCGCGCGCTGCTCGCCGCCGTACCGAGGGTCGACGCCGCCGTGTCCCGTACCGCAGCGCCGGCCGAGGAACCGCCGCTGGTCGAAGCCGTCGACCTGCGCAGGGAGTTCCGGCGCGGCAAGCAGACCGTCAGCGCCGTCGACGGGGTCTCACTGACCGTACGGCCGGGGGAGACCCTGGGCATCGTCGGCGAGAGCGGCAGCGGCAAGACCACCCTCGGCCGGATGCTCGTCCGGCTGCTGGACCCGACGTCCGGCCGGCTGACCTACCGGGACCAGGAGATCGGGACGCTGTCGGAGAAGGAGCTGCGGCCCTACCGGCGGGAGCTCCAGATGGTCTTCCAGGACCCGGTCTCCTCGCTCAACCCGCGCCGCTCCGTGGGCGAGTCCGTCGCCGACCCGCTGCGCGCCGCCGGCGTGCTGGACGACGCGGCGGTCATCGAGCGGGTGCGCGAGCTGCTGGAGCGGGTCGGCCTCGACCCGGACCGCTACGACCGCTATCCGCACGAGTTCAGCGGCGGCCAGCGCCAGCGCGTCGGCATCGCCAGGGCGCTGGCGGCCGAGCCGCGGCTGATCGTCTGCGACGAGCCGGTCTCGGCCCTCGACGTGACCACCCAGGCGCAGGTCGTGGCGCTGCTCGCGGAGCTCCAGCGGGAGCTGGGCCTGGCGCTGGTCTTCATCGCGCACGACCTCGCCGTCGTACGCAAGGTCAGCGACCGGGTCGCGGTGATGCGGCACGGCAGGATCGTCGAACAGGGCACCGTTGACCGGGTGTACGGATCCCCCGAGGACCCGTACACCAAGCAGCTGCTCGCCGCCGTGCCCGCACTCGACCCCGCGCTCGCCGCCGTGCGCCGCGCGGCACGCAGGGAACTGACCGGAGAGCCGGCCGCCGCCTGACCTTGCCGCCCGACCCCGCCCCGCCTGACCCCCCTGCGTGACCTTGCGTAGTCGAAAAGCACCGTAGCGCCACAGAACGCGCCCGGTACGCATAAGTTACGTGCATTCACCCCTTCCAGTGGTGCGACGGACAACCGTCCGTCGCACCACGGTCATATCCGCTTACGGTCGTCCCGCTGCGAGTCGCCGGATCAACGGCGGCCTTCCACAAGGGAGATCGGGGGTGTGATCGTGCGGATCGGACTGCTCACCGACGGTGGTTATCCGTACGCGACGGGTGAGTCCAGGCTCTGGTGCGACCGGCTCGTGCGCGGGCTCACACAGCACGAGTTCGACATCTACGCGCTCAGCCGCAGCGCCCAGCAGGAAGGGCGCGGCTGGATAGCACTGCCGCCCCAGGTCCGGCAGGTGCGCACGGCGGCGCTCTGGGCCCCCGCCGACGACGGCAGGACGTACGGCCGCCGCGACCGCCGCAGGTTCGCCGCGCACTTCAAGCAGCTCGCCGCCGCCATCTGCGCCGCCGGCGAGGACCCGGCCGCCGGGGACGACTTCGCCGCAGGGCTCTACGGACTCGCCGACCTGGCCAGGGAGCGCGGCGGGCTGTACGCGGCGCTCCGCTCCGAAGTCGCCGTCCGGCTCCTCGAAACGGCCTGCCGTGCGCCCGGCGCGCGCCGGAGCGTGCATGCCACCGGCGTCACCGGCTATCTGGCCTTCGCCGACCATCTGGAGCGCGCCCTGCGCCCGCTGTCGCTCGACTGGTACGCCGACGGCGACGGCAGTGGCGGCAGGGACGGCGACAGCAGCGCCGGCGGTCTCGCCGGCGTCGACCTCTGCCACGCCGCCTCCGGCGGCTCGGCCGCCCTGCCCGGCCTGCTGGCCAAACGCTTCTTCGGGGTACCGCTGCTGGTCACCGAGTACGGCGTCCAGCTGCGCGCGCACTACCTCGCCAGCGGCGGCTCGGCCGCCG
>NZ_JTIY01000001.1:1021047-1024143 GCF_000818175.1 Streptomyces sp. AcH 505 | reverse complement strand
CGCCCTGGGCGCCCCCGTACGCGCCCTGCTCGCAGGATTCCAGGGCCGGCTCGCCGCCGAGGTCTACCGGCAGGCCGCCGTCATCACCCCCGGCAACGCGCACGCCAGGCGCTGGCAGGAGCGGTGCGGCGCCGACCCCGCCAAACTGCGCACGGTCTACCCCGGCATGGAGGCCGAGCGGTTCGCCGCCGTGGGCGAGAGCGACGACGGCGGCGACACCGACACCGTCGTCTGGGTCGGCAGGATCGAACCGGCCAAGGACCTCGTCTCCCTGCTGCACGCCTTCGCCGACATCAGGACCGCGCGGCCCGGCGCGCGGCTGCGGATCATAGGCGCCCCCGCCCAGGGCGCCGAGGCCGCCGACTACCCGGCCCACTGCCGCGCCCTGGCGGCCCAGCTCTTCCCCGACGAGGCGCCGGACGCGCACGCGGTCGGGGAGAACCCGGTCTCCTTCGAGGAGATCGGGTGTCCCGAGGCGCCCGAGCTCCCCGACGCGTACGCGGCGGGGAGCGTGGTCGTCCTGTCCAGCATCGTCGAGGGCTTCCCCCTCAGCCTCGTCGAAGCGATGTTCTGCGGGCGCGCCACGGTCTCGACCGACGTCGGGGCCGTCGTCGAAGTCATCGGCGGCACCGGACTCGTCGTACCGCCGCGCAACCCGAAGGCGCTCGCCGACGCCGTCGTCGGGCTGCTCGCCGACGACGAGCGCCGCGAGCGGCTGGGCGCGGCGGCCCGTGCCCGCGCCGTCGAACTCTTCACGGTCGAGCAGAATCTCGCCGCTTTCCGCTCCATCTATCTCGAAATCGTCTCGCACGCCCCCGTACACCGCCCGGCCGAGGCCGTCGGCGCCGACGGAGCACCGCTGCCCTTCGCCCACCCGGCCGAGGGACATGTGCCGAGCCGCTGGCCGGTCGGCGCCACAGCGGGCACCACGGCCGGCGCGGGGGAGAGCGATGTCTGACGGAGGCACCACCATGACCGAAGCCCGCACCACCTCTGTGCCGGAACCCTCGTCGAGCAGCACCACCATGACCGTCCCCGTCCCTGCCGTACGGCGCGGGCCCGCCGACCCGGTGATACTGCTGATGCACCGCCACCGGCGGCTGTGCGAAGGCGCCGTCGACCCGCTGGAGATCGCCGCCGGGCTCGAAGCCCACGGCATCACCGACCGGACAGCCGCCCGCTTCCGGCACCGCGACGTCTTCTCGCTCGCCGAGGAGCTGTACGCCCGCGTCCCGCGCGACGGCGACCGGGCGGCCGCCGTCCTGCGCGCCCCGAAACAGCCGGTGCCCGTCGCCGACGTGCGCGCCGGCCGGGCGAGTTCGGCCCGCCGGCTCACGCTCTCGCTGCTGCCGGGCGCCGTCAGCGCCCTCACCCTCGCGGGACTGCATCGCACGAGCGGCCAGACCCAGCTCGCGATAGCCCTGGCGGGTGCCTTCGCCCTGTCCGGCGCGCTGTCGAGCGCGCTGCGCCGAGGGCCGCTGCGCGCCACCGGGCGCCGGGTCCCCGCCGCAGGTCTCTGGGTCTACTGGCTGCTCGCCTATCTGGTCTGCGGCGACGGGCTGCTCGACGCGCTCGTCGCCGGCGGCCCGCACGGGCCGTGGCCGGCCACCCTGACCCCGCTCGTCGGACTGTCCTTCGCCGTCGCCCCCGCCGTCTGCTGCGCCCACCTCTTCTCCGTACACGCCAGGCGCCGGCTCGCCGACAGCAGCGGCCTCGCCGACTTCGCCGCGGGAGCCAGGCCGCTACTGCTCGCGACCGTCGCCCTCTACGCCTGCGCGCTGACCGGCATCGTCCTGCTCAGCACCCTCGTCCTCGGCGCCGGGGCCGCGCTCGCCCCGACCCTCGCCCTCGGCACGCTGCTCATGCTCGCCCGGCTGCTCACCGTCCACGGCTACCCCGACCCGGCGGCGGCCGGACTCGTCTGCGCCTGCCTCGCCGAGGCCCTGGCCTGCCTGTCCGTGGCCGCCGGACGCATCCCCGGCTGCGGCCCGGTCGCCGCCCCCGTCACCGGCGTCGTACAGGCCTGGGGAGCGGGCGCCGTCCCCGCACTCGCCTGCGCGGCGGCCGCGCTCGTCCTGCTCGCCTACGCCGTCGTCACCCTCGGCAGGGCCTCGGCCCACACCTGACCCCGCCCGCACCCCATGCGACATCCCGCTGCAAGGAGAACGAACGAGATGACCCCGCAATCCCCAGCTCAGACCCTTCGGCGCAGAGGGGCGGCACGATGAGGGTCCTGCTGCTCGGCGCCAACGGATTCCTCGGCCGGTTCGTGGCCGACCGGCTGCTCGCCGACCCCGCCGTGCATCTCACCGCCCTGGGCCGCGGCGACGACGCCGACGTACGGTTCGACCTCGCGGGCGGCAGCCCCGGAGCGCTCACCCGCTTCCTCGACGCCGTCCACCCCGGGGTCGTCATCAACTGCGCCGGTGCCACCCGGGGCGGGGCGCGCGAGCTGATCCGGCACAACACCGTCGCCGTCGCCACCGTCTGCGAGGCACTGCGCCGCAGCGGCTGCGGCGCCCGGCTCGTCCAGCTCGGCTGCGCCTCCGAGTACGGCCCGTCCCCGCACGGCTCGTCCACGGCCGAGGACGCCGTACCGCGCCCCGGCGGCCCGTACGGAGTGAGCAAGCTCGCCGCCTCCGAACTCGTCCTGGGCGCGGGGCTCGACGCCGTCGTGCTGCGGATCTTCTCGCCCGTGGGGCCCGGCACCCCGGCCGGCTCACCGCTCGGCCGGCTCGCCGAGGCCATGCGCCGCGCCATGCAGGGCGGCGACGGCGAGCTGAAGCTCGCCGGGCTCGGCGTCCAGCGGGACTTCGTGGACGTACGCGACGTGGCCCGCGCGGTGCACGCAGCGTCCCTCTCCGCGGCGCAGGGCATCGTCAACATCGGTACCGGACGGTCCGTGAAGCTCAGGGACGCCGCCGCCGTGCTGGCCAGGGTCGCCGGATACGCGGGCGCGCTGCACGAGTTGGACGCCCCGGGCCCCGCCCGGCACGGCCACGCGCCGATCGGCGCCCAGCGCGGCGAATCCGCGCCGGAACAACTCGGCGCCGGCCCGTTCCCCTACCCCGACGGCTGCGGCAGCTGGCAGCAGGC
>NZ_JTIY01000001.1:1008274-1020970 GCF_000818175.1 Streptomyces sp. AcH 505 | reverse complement strand
GGACGTACGCACCGCGCGCGACCGGCTCGGCTGGCGCCCGCGGATCAACCTGGAGGAGTCGCTGGCCGACATCTGGATGGAGGCGGCGTGCCGTATCTGACCACGACAGGTCAGCGCCTCTCCGCCACCGAGGCCGGCGAGGTCGGCCTCGGTGTCCCGGGCCACGCGCATCCGCTGCTGGCGCCCGCCGAATGGGCCGGACTCACCCGGCCCGCCACACCGCTGCACTGGGTCGTGCTCAACGTCGCCCAGGGCCCCGGCGTCCGGCCCGACCCGCACTGCCTCGACGCGGCGGGACGGCTGACCAACGCGGGCGTCCGGGTGCTCGGCCATCTCGACCTGGCGTACGGCAGCCGCCCGTTCGGCGAGATCGTCGCCGAGGCGCAGCGCTATCTGGACTGGTACCGCGTCGCCGGCTTCTCCCTCGACCGGTGCCCGGCCGACCGGGCGGACCTGCCGGCGGTACGGCGGATCACGGCCACCCTGGAGACGCTGGTGGACGGCGCGCATGTCGTCCTCGGCCACGGGACGCATCCGTACCCCGGATACGCGGAGGCCGCCGACCAGTTGGTGACCTTCTCCGGGCCGTGGAGCGACTACCGCTGGTCGCAGGCGGCCGAGTGGACGGCCGGCTATCCGCCGGAACGGTTCGTCCACCTCGTCCACGGACTGCCCCGCACCCACCTGGACGAGGCGATGCGCGTAGCCCGCTGGCAGGGCGCTGGGACGATCTTCTTCACCGACCGGACGGGCCCGCAGAACCCGTTCGAGGCGCTGCCCGGCTACTGGGACGAAATCGTCTCGCGGGTCGGACCTGGTGTCTCGGAATGAGAAGGGCCGTGGCACTGTTACAGAGAGAACAGATTACTGAATGAACGACCAACCCCCTTGTAGAGGTCCCTGTGTCGCTGCCCCCCTTGGTCGAGCCCGCTGCTGAGCTCACCGTCGACGAGGTCCGCAGGTACTCCCGTCACTTGATCATCCCCGATGTCGGGATGGACGGGCAGAAGCGGCTGAAGAACGCGAAGGTGCTGTGTGTGGGGGCCGGTGGCCTCGGCTCCCCGGCCCTGATGTACCTGGCGGCGGCCGGTGTCGGCACGCTCGGCATCGTGGAGTTCGACGAGGTCGACGAGTCGAACCTGCAGCGCCAGATCATCCACAGCCAGTCCGACATCGGCCGCTCCAAGGCCCAGTCGGCGCGTGACTCCGTCCTCGGTATCAACCCGTACGTCAACGTGGTCCTTCACGAAGAGCGGCTCGAAGCCGAGAACGTGATGGAGATCTTCGCCCAGTACGACCTGATCGTGGACGGCACGGACAACTTCGCCACCCGCTACCTGGTCAACGACGCCTGCGTGCTGCTGGACAAGCCGTACGTCTGGGGTTCGATCTACCGCTTCGACGGTCAGGCGAGCGTCTTCTGGTCGGAGCACGGCCCGTGCTACCGCTGCCTCTACCCGGAGCCCCCGCCCCCCGGTATGGTCCCCTCCTGCGCCGAGGGCGGCGTGCTGGGCGTGCTCTGCGCGTCCGTCGGGGCGATCCAGGTCACCGAGGCGATCAAGCTGCTGACCGGCATCGGCGACCCGCTGGTCGGGCGGCTGATGATCTACGACGCCCTGGAGATGCAGTACCGCCAGGTCAAGGTCCGCAAGGACCCCGACTGCGCGGTCTGCGGGGAGAACCCGACCGTCACCGAGCTGATCGACTACGAGGCGTTCTGCGGCGTCGTGTCGGAAGAGGCCCAGGAGGCGGCGGCCGGTTCGACGATCACTCCCAAGCAGCTCAAGGAGTGGATGGACGACGGCGAGAACATCGAGGTCATCGATGTCCGCGAGCCGAACGAGTTCGAGATCGTCTCCATCCCCGGTGCCAAGCTGATCCCCAAGAACGAGTTCCTGATGGGCAACGCCCTGGAGCACCTGCCGCAGGACAAGAAGATCGTCCTGCACTGCAAGACGGGCGTCCGCAGCGCCGAGGTGCTCGCCGTGCTGAAGTCGGCGGGCTTCGCCGACGCCGTGCATGTCGGCGGCGGGGTCGTCGGCTGGGTCAACCAGATCGAGCCCGAGAAGCCGATCTACTAGATCCACCGTCCTACTGGATCCACCGTCAGGTCGCGCATCGCGCGTACGCGGGGCCCGGACCGTACGCGGTCCGGGCCCCGCGTCGGCTGTGTGTGGTTACTTGCAGACGGTGCCGGCCTTCGGCACCGTGCCGTTCAGCAGATAGCCGTTGACGGCCTTCTGGATGCACGCGTCGCCGCTGTCGTACGCGCCGTGCCCCTGGCCCTCGTAGGTGATCTCCACGCCGACGCCCTCGCCCAGCGCGTCCGCCATCGCCTTCGCGCCCGCGTACGGCGTCGCCGGGTCACCGGTGTTGCCGACGACGACGATCGGGGCCGAGCCCGGCGCGCTGACGTCCGGATGCTTCCAGGTGCCCGGCACGGGCCACTCGGAGCAGCTCATGACGCCCCAGCCGAGGAAGTCGCCGAAGACCGGCGACGCCTTGCGGAACTCCGGGAGCTTGGCCTTCGTCTGCGCGAGCGTGTAGCGCTCCTTGGAGTCCACGCAGTTGATCGCCGCGTTCGCCGCCTGGATGTTGCTGTACCTGCCCTGCTGGTCGCGGCCGTTCATCGCGTCGGACAGCGCGAGCAGCAACCCGCCGTTGCCGCCGTCCGCCTCGTCGAGACCCTGTTCGAGCAGCGGCCAGTACTCCTTCGAGTAGAGCGCCTGCGCGACGCCGTTGGTGGCCTGGGTCTGTGTCAGCTTGCGGTTGCCGATGCCGGCGATCGGCTGCTTGTCGAGCCGGGCGAGCAGCGAGGAGATGAACCCCTCGATCTGCTTCGGGGTGCTGCCGGGCAGCGTGCAGGCGTCGCCGCGCGACACACAGTCCTTCGCGAAGTTGTCCAGGGCGAGCTGGAAGCCCTTGGCCTGGCCGAGGGAGCTCTGCTCGGAGTCCTGCGTCGGGTCGACGACCCCGTCGAAGACGGCCCTGCCGACGCTCTTCGGATACAGGTGCGCGTAGACGCCGCCCAGCTCCGTGCCGTACGAGATGCCGAAGTAGTACAGCTTCTTGTCGCCCAGCACCTGGCGCATCAGCTCCATGTCGCGGGCCGCGTTGGTCGTCCCGACGTACGGCAGTTCCCGGCCCGAGTCGCGCTCGCAGCCGGCGGCGAAGCTCGCCAGGCCCTCCGTGAGGGACTTCTCCTCGGCCGCGTCGTCCGGGGTCGCGTCCTGCGCGTAGTACGCGTCGAGCTGCTTGTCGCTCTCGCACCGGACGCCGTCGCTGTCGCCGACCCCGCGCGGGTCGAAGCTGACCAGGTCGTAGCGGGCGCGTAGCTTCTCGTAGTCCTTCGCGAACGACGGCAGTCCGGTGACGCCGGAACCGCCGGGGCCGCCGAAGTTGAAGACGAGCGAGCCGATCCGGTGGCTCGTGTCGGCGGCCTTGGCGCGGATGAGGGCCAGCTTGACCGTGTCGCCGTCCGGCTTCGCGTAGTCGAGCGGGACGGTCATGAACGAGCACTGCCAGCTGACCTTGCCGGGCAGCGGGGACGGCGAGGGGCCGCCGCCCTGCTCGACGGACGGGGCGGCGCAGGTCTTCCAGTCCAGCTTCTGGGTGGCCAGGTTCTTGGGCCGGGCCGTCGGGTCGGAGCTGCCGCTGCCCCTCCCGCCGTCGGACCCGCTGTCGGAACACGCGGAGACGGCCAGGAGGGCGGCGGCGGTGACGGCGGCCAGGGCAGCGGCGCGCCGGGCGGAGGAGGTCGGCATCCCCCCATCCTGTGCCACGGCGCGGCGCGCCGCGCCCGGCGGGGTCCAAGCGGAGTAGCGCGGGACGCCCGCCGCGCCCCGCCCCGTCCTACAGGGCTCCCTTGCGGGTGAGCTGGTTGAAGGACAGCCAGCCGGGCAGCACCGGCAGCCAGAATGTCATCAGCCGGAACAGCAGGACGGCGGGCGCCGCGACCTCCTTCGGTAGTCCGACGGCGAGCAGACCCAGCGTCAGGGCGCCCTCCACGGCCCCCACACCGCCCGGGGTCGGCGCCGCCGAGCCCAGCGCGTTGCCTGCGAGGAACACCACGGCGATGCTCGCGTAGCTGAGCTGCTGGTTGCCGTTGTCGAACGCGCGGATCGACGCGTCCAGACACATCACGAACATGCCGGTCAGCAGCAGCATCCCGCCGATGCCGGTGAGCAGCTTCATGGGCCGCTGCAATACGTCGAGCATGCGCGGCACGACACCTGCGAACAGCGAGCGCAGCCGCGTCACGACGAACTTGCGCAGGAACGGGATCGCCGTCACGACCAGCACCAGCACGGCCACCGTCAGCAGACCGGCGATCACCGTCCTGGACGGGGTGAGCGACGTCGTCTTCTCCGTACCCGTCAGATAGCCGAAGGACAGCAGCAGCAGGATGTGCGCGCCGAGCCCGAACAGCTGCGACGCCCCGACGCTCGCCACGGCGAGCCCGGGACGGACCCCCGAGCGCTGCAGGAAGCGGGTGTTGAGCGCCACACCGCCGACGGCCGCCGGTGCGACGAGCTTCACGAACGACCCGGCGACCTGCGCGATCACCGTCCGCAGGAAGCTGACCCGCTCAGGCACGAACCCCAGCAGGCTCATCGCCGCCGCGATGTAACTCAGCGCGGAGAACAGCGCGGCCGCCGCCACCCAGCCCCAGTGCGCCTCGCCGACCACCATCGTGTAGTCGAGCTGGGTGAGCTGGGAGAGCAGGAAGTAAGCGGCGACCGCCCCGGCGATGAAGGTGACGAGCGTACGGGCCCTGATCCGTTCGAGCCTGACCGGTTCGACCGGCGCCTGCGGGCGGATCAGCAGCACCTGCTGACGGATCTGGGAGAGCAGGTCCTCCTCGCGCGCCTCGTCGAGGGCGTCGTCTATGGCGCGCTTCTCCGCCTGCTTCTCGGCCCGCAGGGATTTGCGTACGGCCTTGCGGTCGCCGCCGCTGGCCGCCTTGGCCTCCGCCAGCCGGTGGCGCTTGTTCGCGTCGGACGCTTCGAGCACCGCCTCCCGCTCGCGCTGCGCGCGCTCACGGGCGAGCTTACGCAGCGTCGCGCGGGTGGAGCGGCTCAGCGCGATCGGCTGGAGCAGCGGCAGCGAGTCGGCGACGGCGTCGGGACCCATCACCTCGACGGCGGCGGCGACCGAGCGGCGTGCGCCGACCCGTAGCCCCGTCGTGGTGAGTAGCTGCGCGGTGTCCATGCGCAGCACGACATCGCCCGCAGCGATCTCCCCGCCGCGCAGTTCGGTCAGGATCACCTGGCCCGACCGGTCGACCATGATCGCGTCGCCGGTCAGCGCCCGGTGCGCGATCCGCCGCGACTGGAGCGCCTTGACCTGGCGCCAGGCGCCGCGCAGCAGCTCGTCGGTGACGTCGTCGCTCTCGATCGAGTCCAGCGATCTGCCGCCCAGATGCTCGTAGACCAGCATGACGGCGTCGGGTCCCAGCTCGGAGGTGGCGATCAGCTTCGGTGCGTGCGCGCCCGCCGCGATGGCCGCGTAGGCGAGCAGCGCCTCCTGTTCGAGCGCCTGGCGAAGGGAGGGGATCGACCGGCGGGCGGTGATCGAGCGCAGCGTGAGCTGCCGCCACAGCCGGTAGAAGAAGCCCTGCGCCTGCTGTTCCCGGTCGACGACCGTGACGTCGAGCGGCGCGCCCTCCTCCAGGGTGACGAAGTAGCGCCGCCCCCGGTCGGCCTGCTCGCCCGACTCGGCGCCCTCCTCGGCGCGCATCGCGCTGACCGGCCGGAAGCCGACCCTGCGCAGCCCCGCCATCAGGGTCTGCCCGGTGGGCCGTACGTTGGGCGAGCCGACCGCGTAGAGCGTGCCGTACGCCACGGTCCAGCCGATCAGGACGGTCAGGGCGATCGAGAACGGCGTGGTGTAGCCGGCCACCAGCATGGCGAACGCGTCGAGCAGCAGCACCACCCACAGCACCACGCGCCAGCGGGGTCTGCGGGCCATGCCCACGGCCGTCATGTAGGCGATGACGGGGGCCAGATAGCCGTGCACCGGATCGGTGAGCCCGGAGCCGGCCTGCGACCTGGTCAGCGCCTCCTGGATGGAGCCCGGCGCCGCCCTGGTGACCCACAGGTCCGTGGCGAGCGTCACGCCGTGCGCGAGGACGGCGGCGAGCACGCCGTCGGCGATCCGCAGCCCGTCGCGTTTGATCAGCCGCTCGATGGCGAAGGCGACAGGGACGAGCAGCACGGCGATGCTGGAGATCAGCCCCGCCATCTTGGCCAGCAGGTCGGGCGCCTGGCCCGTACCCCTGCTGATGTCGTCCTCAAGGCCGGACGTGGTGCCGTGGGCGAAGGCCGAGAGGGCGAGCACCAGACCGATCGCGAGGATGCCGATGACCAGCCGCAGCAGGTCGGACGGCCGGTGCACCCGGGCGGCGAGCAGCGGCTCGTCCCCCGAGACGCGGTCGGTGGGTGTCACCTCGTCGTTGCAGGGCGGCTCGTAGGGATGGGCGCCGGTGTGCTCGCTCTCCTCGGGCCGGTCGGCGTCGGGGCGCGCCGGGGCGCCGGAGGGCGAACCCATGGCGCGAGCGCGCGTCACGGGCTCCTCCGTGGAGTCCGAATCCGTGTCCTCTTGATCTCGTATCACCAGTCACCGCCCGGACGATGGTGGCACGAGCCGACGACAGACGGGGGCATCAGGGTGCATTGCGGGGGCGTGGGCCGCGCGAGATACCTCCCTTTGCGTGCGTACGTACGCGGGGTGACGGCGCGCGATCCGTGTACGCCAGGAGGGGACTGTCGGTGCCGTGGGGCAGGATGGACCGGATGACGAGCGAGGAGCGTGCAGGCGAACGGGACGAGCCGCAGCGCCTCCCGGAATACACGGAGCGGGTGCTGGACGTGGCCGAGCTGATCCCGCCCGGCCGGGTCATGACCTACGGCGACGTCGCCGAATGGCTCGGCGAGGGCGGCCCGCGCCAGGTCGGCCGGGTCATGGCGCTGTACGGCAGCGCGGTGCCCTGGTGGCGGGTGGTCAGGTCCGACGGTGTGCTGCTCCCCGAGCACGAGCTGCGGGCCCTCGACCACTATCGGGAGGAGTCCACCCCGCTGCGCGAGGCGGGGCACGCCTCGCACGGCCATCTGCCGCGGCTCGACATGGGACGGGCGCGGTGGGACGGCGCGCGTACCGGCGGCGCGGATCCCGGAGCAGCGGATTCCGGCGGCACGGATCGCGCGGACGCGGAATCCGGCGGTGCGGAAGCGGGCGATGTGGCTCACACAGGACAGTTTCCGCCATCGGGCGGCCCGGCGTGAGCGCCGCACGCCATGCGGACCGATCCGCCGCGTGCCGGGCGGCGGCCCGGTAGCGTCTGAGGCATCCGCCCCGCGCACCCCGGCCGGTGCTCCCGGCACCACCAGCACCTCGTTCAGCACGTCCCCCAGCACCTCCTCCAGGACCGGCGATCCACGTGAGCTCCTCCTCCACCACCGGGCGCACCCCGGCACCGCAGCGCCGGGTACGGCAGCGGTCCACGGGTGCGTACCGACTGGTGCGCACACCTCCGGAGCCGGTGGTCCCTCCTCAGCTGGACGCCGCACAGCGCAGGGTGGTTGACCACGGGACCGGGCCGCTGCTGGTGCTCGCGGGTCCCGGCACCGGCAAGACGACGACGCTCGTGGAGTCGGTCGCCGCGCGTGTCGCGGCGGGCGCGGATCCGGAGCGGATCCTGGTGCTCACCTTCAGCCGCAAGGCGGCGGTGGAGCTGCGCGACCGGATGGCGGTCAGGCTCGGCGGCACCCGCGGGCCGCAGGCCACGACGTTCCACTCGTTCTGCTACGCCCTGATCCGCGCGCACCAGGAGGCCGACCTCTTCACCGAGCCGCTGCGGCTGCTCTCCGGGCCCGAGCAGGACGTCGCCGTACGCGACCTGCTCGCGGGCCAGCTCGACCTGGCGCGCGAGGGCCGGGCGCGCATCGACTGGCCGGACGAGCTGCGCGCGTGCCTCACCACGCGCGGCTTCGCCGACGAGGTGCGCGCGGTGCTCGCCCGCAGCCGGGAGCTGGGGCTCGGCCCGGACTCGCTGGCCGCCTTCGCCGCCCGTACCGGCAGGCCCGACTGGTCGGCCGCGGCGTCCTTCCTCGCCGAATATCTCGACGTCCTCGATCTGCAGGGCGTGCTCGACTACGCGGAGCTGGTGCACCGCGCGGTGCTGCTGGCGAGCCGCCCGGAGGTCGCGAAGCGGCTGACGGCCCAGTACGACACGGTCTTCGTGGACGAGTACCAGGACACCGACCCGGCGCAGGTCAGGCTGCTCGGGGCGCTGGCGGGCGGGGGCCGCACGCTGATCGCCTTCGGCGACCCCGACCAGTCGATCTACGCCTTCCGCGGCGCCGACGTGAACGGCATCCTCGGCTTCCCCGAGGCCTTCCCGCGCACCGGAGGACGGCCGGCCCCGGTGGAGGTGCTGACCACCTCGCGCCGCTCGGGCGCCGCGCTGCTGGCGGCGAGCAGGATGCTGACCCGCCGGATGCCGCTGCCCCGGCTGCCCGCGGAGAAAGCGCGGGCCCACCGCGAGCTGGCGGCGGTACGAGGCGGCGGGCGGGTCGAGACGTACACCTTCCCGACCCCGTCGGCCGAGCTGGACAACATCGCGGACATCCTGCGCAGGGCCCATCTGGAGGACGGCGTCCGGTGGAGCGAGATGGCCGTGCTGGTCCGCGCGGGCGGCCGCACCATCCCGTCCGTACGCCGCGCCCTCACCTCGGCCGGTGTGCCGCTGGACGTCGACGGCGACGACGTACCCCTGCGCCACGAGCCCGCCGTCGCGCCGCTGTTGACGGCGCTCAGAGCGGTCGCGAAGGCGGCGCTGCGGCCGGCGCCGGGCGACCCGGCGGCGGACGGGAGCGACGCCGCTCCCTGGCTCGACGTCGAGACAGCGCTGACCCTCCTCTCCTCGCCGCTCGGCGGGATGGACGCCGCCGATCTGCGCCGGCTCGGCCGGGCCCTGCGGGACGACGAGCGGGCGGCGGGGAACCGGCTCCCGCCGCCCTCCGACGCGCTGCTCGCCCTCGCGCTCGCCGAGCCCGAACGGCTCGTCGCGCACGATCCCGCGTACGCCAGGGGCGCGCAGGTGCTCGGCGGGCTGCTGCGCAAGGCGCGCGAACTGCTCGAAGGCGGCGGCACGGCGGAAGAGGCCCTGTGGGAGCTGTGGGACGGCACGACCCTGCCGCGCAGGCTCGAACGGTCGGCGCTGCGCGGCGGCGCCGCCGGCCGTAACGCCGACCGCGATCTCGACGCCGTCTGCGCGCTCTTCGACGCGGCCGCCCGCGCCGAGGAGCGCACCGGCGGCCGTGGCGCGCTCAACTTCCTCGAAGAGCTGGACGCCCAGGACATCGCGGCCGACACCCTCAGCAGGCGGGCGGTACGCCCCGACGCCGTACGGCTGATGACGGCGCACCGCTCCAAAGGGCTGGAGTGGCGGCTGGTCGTCGTCGCGGGGGTCCAGGAGGGCCTGTGGCCCGACCTGCGGCGACGCGGCTCGCTGCTGGAGGCCGACAGGATCGGCAGGGACGGCCTCGCCGAGCCGCTGACCCCCGGCGCCCTCCTTACCGAGGAGCGCAGGCTGTTCTACGTGGCGGCGACGCGTGCCCGTGAACGGCTCGTCGTCACGGCGGTCAAGGCCCCCGCCGACGACGGTGACCAGCCGTCCCGCTTCCTCACCGAACTGGGCGTCGAGCCACGCGACATAACGGGCCGCCCGCGCAGGCCGCTCGCCGTCGCCCCGCTCGTCGCCGAACTGCGCGCCACCACCGTCGACCCGGCGGCGAGCCCCGCCCTGCGGGACGCGGCGGCCCGCAGACTCGCCCGCCTCGCCGCCCTCGCCGACGAGGACGGCCAGGCGCTCGTCCCCACCGCGCACCCGAACAGCTGGTGGGGCATGTACGAGCCGACGCTCAGCGCGGTCCCGCTGCGCGACCGGGGCCAGCCGGTCGCGCTCTCCGGCAGCGCGCTGGAACAGCTCGCGAACACCTGCGCGCTCCAGTGGTTCCTCGGCCGCGAGGTGAAGGCGGCCGAGCCCGCGACGGCGGCGCAGGGGTTCGGCAACGTGGTGCACGTCCTGGCCGACGAGGTGGCCTCCGGACGCACCCCCGCCGACCTCGCCGTCCTGATGGAACGGCTGGACTCCGTCTGGGACGCGCTCGCCTTCGACGCGCCCTGGAAGTCCCGCCAGGAGAAGGAGCACGCGCGCGTGGCGCTCGAACGCTTCCTCAAGTGGCACGTCGGCGACCGCGGCGGCCGCACCCCTGTCGCCACGGAACACGAATTCGACGTCACGATCGAAGCCGGCGAGTACGAGGTGCGGATCAGGGGCTCCATGGACCGCGTCGAGAAGGACGTCCAGGGCCGGGCGTACGTCGTGGACTTCAAGACCGGCAAGGCGACCCCGACGAAGGAGGAGGTCGCCCACCATCCCCAGCTGGCCGTCTACCAGCTCGCGGTACGCGAAGGCGCCCTGGACGAGATCTTCGACGGCCACCGCCCGGACGCGGCGGGCGCCGAACTCGTCCAACTGCGCCAGCCGGCCCCGAAGCGCGAGGGCGGCGACGAACTCCCCAAGATCCAGGCGCAGGAGCCGCTGGCAGGCGAATGGGTGGGCGACCTGCTGGCCACGGCGGCAGGCCGCGTACTGGACGAACGCTTCACCCCGAGCACGGGCCAGCACTGCGCCCACTGCGCGTTCCGAGCGTCGTGCGGAGCGCAACCGGAGGGCCAACAGATCGTGGAGTGACGCGTACGGCGGTTCGCGGTCGCGGTATGTGCTCACCGGGGGATGCGCGGCGTGCGGGGCGGCTGCTGTCCGGCCGGGCAGGACGGGCTGCGCCTGGTCGTGATCCCGGGCACGTGCGCGGGTGGGGCTGGCCGGAAGGCCGGGCGGTGCCGCCCCCGGGGCCCCGGGCCGAGGAGCCGGGTGCGTGGCGGGTGTTCCTCGGTCGGACGGCATCGCCGGTCACGGCACCACGCCGTCCGGCGCACGCCGGGGGTCGGAACGCCCCACCCGACGGCTCCCCGCCGACGCGGCCCGGCGCCTCGCGGCTGCTGCTGCTGCCCGCACGCTCCTCCCGGCCGGGGGAGGCCTGAGGCCGTAGCGGGGGGCGTTGTCGGTGGGGCCGGATAGCCTCTCTGGGGTGGCCGCACACCTCACCGATCCCGGGCAGCTCAAGGAGCTCCTCGGCATCCCCTTCACCCCGGAGCAGACGGCGTGTATCACCGCCCCGCCTGCCCCGCAGGTCATCGTGGCCGGGGCCGGGTCGGGGAAGACGACGGTGATGGCCGCGCGCGTAGTGTGGCTGGTCGGTACGGGGCAGGTCGCGCCCGAGCAGGTCCTCGGGCTCACCTTCACCAACAAGGCCGCCGGCGAACTGGCCGAGCGCGTCCGCAAGGCGCTCGTACGGGCCGGGGTCACCGACCCCGACGCCATCGACCCCGACCATCCGCCGGGCGAGCCCCGCATCTCCACGTACCACGCCTTCGCCGGGCAGCTCCTCACCGATCACGGGCTGCGGATAGGGCTCGAACCCACCGCGCGGCTCCTCGCCGACGCCACCCGCTTCCAGCTCGCGGCGCGGGTGCTGCGCGAGGCGCCAGGACCGTACCCGTCCCTCGTCAAGACGCTTCCCGCGCTCGTCAGCGATCTGCTCGCGCTGGACGCCGAGCTGGCGGAGCACCTGGTGCGGCCCGCGAAGCTCAGCGCGTACGACACCGAGCTGCTGCGCATCCTGGACGGGGCGAAACTCAGCAACGCCGAGCTGCGCAAGGCCCCCGAGGCCGCCCTCGCGCGGGGCGAACTCCTCGACCTCGTCGGGCGCTACCGCGACGCCAAGAGCGCCCGTGACCTCCTCGACTTCGGCGACCAGATCGCCCTCTCCGCCGAACTGGCCCTCACCAGGCCCGAGGTCGGCGGCATCCTCAGGGACGAGTTCCGGGTGGTGCTGCTCGACGAGTACCAGGACACGTCGGTCGCCCAGCGGCTCCTGCTGGCCGGTCTGTTCGGCGGCGGCAGCGGACACGCGGTGACCGCCGTCGGCGACCCCTGCCAGGCGATCTACGGCTGGCGCGGCGCATCCGTCGCCAACCTGGACGACTTCCCCGCCCACTTCCCGTACGCCGACGGCGCGCCCGCCACCCGCTTCTCGCTCAGCGAGAACCGGCGCAGCGGCGGCCGGCTCCTCGACCTCGCCAACTCGCTCGCCGAGCCGCTGCGCGCGATGCACGAAGGCGTCGAGGCCCTGCGCGCCGCGCCGGGCGCCGAGCGGGACGGCAGCGTGCGCTGCGCCCTGCTCGCCACGCACGGCGAGGAGATCGAGTGGCTGGCCGACTCGATCAGCCATCTCGTGCGCACCGGCAAGGAGCCCGGCGAGATCGCCGTGCTGTGCCGCACGGCGGGCGACTTCGCCGCGATCCAGGGCGCGCTGGTCGCCCGTGACGTGCCCGTCGAGGTGGTCGGCCTCTCCGGGCTGCTGCATCTGCCCGAGGTGGCCGACCTCGTGGCGGTGTGCGAGGTGCTGCAGGACCCCGGCGCCAACGCCTCGCTCGTACGGCTGCTGACCGGACCCCGCTGGCGGATCGGCCCCCGCGACCTGGCGCTGCTGGGCCGCAGGGCCCGGCTGCTCGTCCACAGGGGCGGCGCGGGCTCCGCCGACCCCGACGACCCGGCCGCCATGGACG
>NZ_JTIY01000001.1:1006136-1007788 GCF_000818175.1 Streptomyces sp. AcH 505 | reverse complement strand
GGCCGCCCGGGTACGGTTCGCCCGCCTCGCCACGGAACTGCGGGACCTGCGCAGGTCGCTGGCCGACCCGCTGATGGACGTCCTGCACCGGGTGCTGGCCACGACGGGCCTTGAGGTCGAACTGGCCGCCTCGCCGCACGCGCTGGCGGCCCGGCGGCGCGAGACCCTGGGCAACTTCCTCGACATAGCCGCCTCCTTCGCCGCGCTCGACGGCGAGGCGGGACTGCTGGCGTTCCTCGCGTTCCTGCGTACGGCAGCGCAGTACGAGAAGGGCCTGGACAACGCGCTGCCCGGCGGCGAGAACACCGTGAAGGTGCTCACGGCGCACAAGGCCAAGGGCCTGGAGTGGGACGTCGTGGTCGTGCCGGGCCTGGTCACCGGACAGTTCCCGAGCGGCAGGGCGCGCGAGGCCTGGACGGCGCAGCCGAAGGTGCTCCCGCACGCCCTGCGCGGCGACGCGGCGACCCTCCCGGACATCGAGTCCTGGGACGCGAAGGGGCTGAAGACGTTCAAGGAGCGGATGAAGGCGCATCAGCACACCGAGGAGCTGCGCCTGGGCTACGTCGCCTTCACCCGCCCGCGCAGCCTGCTGCTGGGCTCGGGCCACTGGTGGGGCCCCAGCCAGAAGCGCCCGAGGGGCCCGTCGGACTTCCTGCTCGCGCTGTACGACCACTGCGCGGCGGGCTACGGCGAGATCGAGGCGTGGGCGGACGAACCGGCGGAGGACGAAGAGAACCCCGCCCTGCTGGCGGAGACGACCCCACAGCCCTGGCCGCTCCCCCTGGACGAGCGCTCCCGCCGCCGCCGCTGGGAGGCGGCGGACACGGTACTGACGTACCTGGAGTCGGGAACGCCTGAGCCGGTCGCGGACGAGCTGCATTCGGAGTCGTACGAGGAGCCGTACGCCCCCGAGGACGACGGTCCGGAGCCCGAGCAGGACCTGGCGGACTGGGACGCCTGGACGGACACACAGGCCGAGCCCGCCGCCGAGCACGGCGGCACGGCGCGGGATGGAACCGCGCCGGACGGGAGGGAGGGCGCCCTGCTGGACGGGTCCTTCCCCGGCAGGAGTGCGCCCGGTGCGATCCGGGCTGTGGGCACTCGGACCGACGGGGCGGTGCCCGAGCCGCTGGCGGACCGGGACGCCTGGACGGACACCCGGGCAGAGCCCGGTCCCGCGCACGACGAAACCGCGCGGGATGCGACCCGGACCGGTGGGACGGGGGAGTCCGAGCCCGGCTTTGCGGACCGGGACGCCCCGGCGGAGCCCGGTCCTGTGCCGGACGGGTCCATCCCCGGCGGGCGCGCGCCCGGCGCGACCCCGGCCGGGGATACCCCGCCCGACCGGCCGGAGTCCGAGCCCGACCTGGCGGACTGGGACGCCTGGACCCACACCCGGGACGAGCCAGCACCCACGCCCGCGCCCGACGAGACCGCACCGGACGGCACCCCGCCCGACGAAACCCCGCACCTCCCCGCCCCCCGCCCCCCGCAGGGGCCCCCGCAAGAGACGTCGCAGGGCGAGTCCCTCACCCCCGAGGAGATCCGGACCCTCGACTCCTGGGACCGCGATCTCGACGCGCTCGCCCGCGAGCTCACCCGTGCCCGCGCCACCGTTCGTGACGTCGCCGTACCGCCCTCGCTGTCCGCCT
>NZ_JTIY01000001.1:1000133-1005623 GCF_000818175.1 Streptomyces sp. AcH 505 | reverse complement strand
GTGACGTCGCCGTACCGCCCTCGCTGTCCGCCTCCCAGTTGCTGCGGCTCGCCGCCGATCCCGACGGGTACGCGCAGGATCTCGCCCGCCCCATGCCGCGGCCCCCGCAGCCCGCGGCCCGCAGGGGCACCCGGTTCCACGCCTGGGTGGAGTCGCGGTTCGAGGAGCTGCCGCTGCCGATGCTCGGCCCCGACGAGCTGCCGGGCGGCGCCGCCGACGAGCCCGAGATCGCGGACGAGCGCGACCTGGCCGCGCTCAAGGCGGCGTTCGAGCGGACGCCGTACGCGAGCCGCACCCCGTACCGCGTCGAGGCGCCGTTCCACCTCACCCTCGCCGGGCGGGTGATCCGCGGCCGGATCGACGCCGTCTACCGCGATCTCGACCCGGCGACCGGCGCGTACACGTACGAGATCGTCGACTGGAAGACCAGCAGGACCCGCAACGCCGACCCGCTCCAGCTCGCCGTCTACCGGCTGGCCTGGGCCGAGCAGCACGGGCTGGCGCCGGCCGAGGTGGCAGCCGCCTTCCTCTACGTGCGCAGCGGCGACGTGGTGCGGCCCGCCGTGCTGCCAGGCAGGGCGGAGCTGGAGCGGATCCTCACCGGAGGGGCGGCCGAACCGGCAGACGAGCACGCCCCCTGAGCCGGTTAGGCTCGACATCATGAGCGAGACCCCGGACAGCGTCGTCCGTACGTACATAGAGACCCACCGGGCGGCTTTCCTCGACGACCTCGCCGAGTGGCTGCGCATCCCCTCCGTCTCCGCCGAGCCCGAGCGCGCGGCCGATGTGCGCCGCAGCGCCGACTGGCTGGCCGCCAAGCTGGCGGAGACCGGGTTCCCGGTCACCGAGGTCTGGGAGACGGGCACCCCCGCGGCGCCCGGCGCGCCCGCCGTCTTCGCCGAGTGGCCCTCCGACGACCCCGAGGCGCCGACCGTGCTGGTCTATGGCCACCACGACGTGCAGCCGGCCGCGCGCGAGGACGGCTGGCTCACCGACCCCTTCGACCCCGTCGTACGGGACGGCCGGCTGTACGGACGCGGCGCCGCCGACGACAAGGGGCAGGTGTTCTTCCACACACTGGGCGTCCGCGCGCATCTCGCCGCGACCGGCCGCACCAGCCCCGCCGTCCATCTGAAGTTCCTCGTCGAGGGCGAGGAGGAGTCGGGCTCGCCGCACTTCCTCGATCTGGTCGAGCGGCAGGCGGCCCGGCTCGCCGCCGACGTGGTGACGGTGTCCGACACCGGCATGTGGTCCCGGGACACCCCCACCGTCTGTACCGGGATGCGCGGGCTCGCCGAGTGCGAGATCGAGCTGTACGGGCCCGACGAGGACATCCACTCGGGGTCCTTCGGCGGCGCCGTACCGAACCCGGCCACCGTCGCGGCGCGGCTGGTCGCCGCGCTGCACGACGCGGACGAGCGGGTGGCGGTCCCCGGCTTCTACGACGGTGTGGCGGAACTGACAGAGACCGAGCGCGCCCTCTTCGCCGAGCTGCCCTTCGACGAGCAGGAGTGGCTGGGGACCGCGAGGTCGCAGGGCACACTGGGAGAGGCTGGCTACTCCACCCTGGAGCGGCTGTGGGCCCGCCCCACCGCCGAGGTCAACGGCATCGGCGGCGGTTACCAGGGGCCCGGCAGCAAGACGATCATCCCGGCGTCGGCCATGCTGAAGCTCTCGTTCCGGCTGGTCGAGGGACAGGATCCGGACCGGATCGAGCGCTCCGTACGCGCCTGGGCGCAGGCGCGGATCCCGGCCGGCGTCCGCCACAAGATCACCTTCGGCCCCGCCACCCGCCCGTGTCTGACACCGCTGGACCACCCGGCGCTCCAGGCGGTCGTACGGGCCATGGGCCGCGCCTTCGGCCAGAAGATCCGCCACACCCGGGCGGGCGGTTCGGGGCCCGCGGCCGATCTGCGGGACGTGCTGGGCGCGCCGGTGCTGTTCCTGGGTGTCTCCGTACCGTCCGACGGCTGGCACTCGCCGAACGAGAAAATCGAACTGGAACTCCTGCTCAAGGGTGTCGAGAGCAGCGCGTACCTGTGGGGCGAGCTTGCCGCGGCCCCGCACTGAGCACGGCGCGCGGCCCGAGCGGCCCGCGCAGCCTGAGCGTCGCGTGCCGCCGCCACCGAGAAATACTCACGTCGTCCGGGGGAGTTGGAAGTACTTGTGAGCACCACCAGCAACGAAGACATCGCACACCGACCGATCGGCCTCACCGCCCCGAGTGGCATCGACCGCGCCGCCCACCACCGGCTGGACGAGGCGTGGCTGGCGGCTGCCTGGAGCCATCCGACGACGCGCGTCTTCGTCGTGTCGGGCGGCCAGGCGCTGGTCGACGACACCCCCGAAGGCACCACCGAACTCGTCATGACGCCGTCCTTCGAGGCGCCCGTCACCGAGACGCACCGCTACTTCCTCGGCACGGACGACGACGGCGTGCGCTACTTCGCGCTCCAGAAGGACTCCCTGCCGGGACGCATGGACCAGTCGGCGCGCCCCGCGGGGCTGCGCGAGGCCGGGCTGCTGCTGTCGGCGCGCGACGCGGGCCTGCTGGTGCACGCCGTCGCGCTGGAGAACTGGCAGCGGCTGCACCGCTTCTGCTCGCGCTGCGGCGAACGTACGGTGATCGCGGCGGCCGGCCACATCCGGCGCTGCCCCGCCTGCGGCGCCGAGCACTACCCGCGCACCGACCCCGCGGTGATCATGCTCGTCACCGACGAGGAGGACCGCGCGCTGCTCGGCCGCCAGGTGCACTGGCCGGAGGGCCGGTTCTCGACCCTCGCGGGCTTCGTCGAGCCGGGCGAGTCGATCGAGATGTCGGTGGCCCGTGAGGTCTTCGAGGAGGCCGGGGTCGTGGTCGGCGAGGTCGAGTACGTCGCGAGCCAGCCGTGGCCGTTCCCTTCGAGCCTGATGCTGGGCTTCATGGCCCGCGCCACGTCGTCGGAGATCACCGTGGACGGCGAGGAGATCGAGGAGGCGCGCTGGTTCTCCCGCGAGGACCTGCGGACGGCGATCGAGACGGGCGAGATCCTGCCGCCGCTCGGCATCTCGATCGCGGCCCGGCTGGTCGAGCTCTGGTACGGCAAGCCGCTGCCCAAGCCGCAGCGGTGACGCGCGCTTCGGTCTGAGACGCGAAGGAGCCCCCGCCGTCGGGCGGGGGCTCCTTGACGCTGCCGTACGTCCGGCTCGCGGCTCGTACGTCAGGCGCCGATCTTCTGCTTGACCTGGGCGAGCGACGGGTTCGTCAGCGTGGAACCGTCGTCGAACAGCACGGTCGGCACCGTCTGGTTGCCGCCGTTGGCCTTCTCGACGAAGGCCGCCGACTCGGGGTCCTGCTCGATGTTGATCTCCTTGTACGCGATGCCCTCACGGTCCATCTGGCCCTTGAGCCGACGGCAGTATCCGCACCACGTGGTGCTGTACATCGTCACAGTGCCCGGCATGTCCCTCGCGCTCCTCTGGCTCGTCCGTCTCGCCCTACGCGTGTGAACGTAACCGAGGCGGCGGCCATTCCCGTACCGGGGCGTGGTGTCGGGCGCGCGGCTGACCGTCGGGCGCGCGGCTGACCGGGGCCGCGCGTTCGTACGACGAATACGCATCGCCTGTGGACAACTTCCGCACCTGTCACTGGCGACCTGGCAGCATGGCGGGGTGACACCAGCAACGCACTCCCCACTGTTCCCGCAGGATTCCGACGCCGGCCAGATCGTGGCCCCGCCGCGCGACGCCGACGCGGTGCTCGAAGGGCTCGACCCCGAGCAGCGGGCCGTCGCCACGGCGCTGCACGGTCCGGTGTGCGTGCTGGCCGGGGCCGGCACGGGCAAGACGCGCGCGATCACCCACCGGATCGCGTACGGGGTCCGGGCGGGCATCCTCCAGCCCGGTACGGTCCTGGCCGTCACGTTCACCAACCGCGCGGCGGGCGAGATGCGGGGGCGGCTGCGCCAGCTCGGCGCCGGCGGGGTCCAGGCGCGTACGTTCCACTCGGCGGCCCTGCGCCAGCTCCAGTTCTTCTGGCCGAAGGCGGTCGGCGGCGATCTGCCCCGGCTGCTGGAGCGCAAGGTGCAGCTGGTCGCCGAGGCGGGGGCGCGCTGCCGGATCAGGCTCGACAGGAACGAGCTGCGGGACGTGACGGGCGAGATCGAGTGGGCGAAGGTCACCCAGACGGTCCCCGCCGACTATCCGGCGGAGGTCGCCAAGTCCCTGCGCGACGCCCCGCGCGACCCGGCGGAGATCGGCCAGATCTACGGGATGTACGAGCAGCTGAAGCGGGACCGCGGGGTGATCGACTTCGAGGACGTGCTGCTGCTGACCGTCGGCATCCTCCAGGACCGGCATGACATCGCCGACCAGATCCGCCGTCAGTACCAGCACTTCGTGGTGGACGAGTACCAGGACGTGAGCCCGCTCCAGCAGCGGCTGCTGGAGCTGTGGCTGGGCGACAGGGAGACCCTGTGCGTCGTGGGCGACGCCAGCCAGACGATCTACTCGTTCACCGGCGCCACCCCCGACCACCTGCTGAACTTCCGCACCCGGCACCCGGGGGCGACGGTGGTCAAGCTCGTCAGGGACTACCGCTCCACGCCCCAGGTCGTCCATCTGGCGAACGGCCTGCTGAACCAGGCCCGTGGCCGCGCGGCCGAGCACCGGCTCGAACTGGTCTCGCAGCGCGAGGCGGGCCCCGACCCGGTCTTCACCGAGTACGCGGACGAGCCGGCCGAGGCCGAGGGCACCGCCCGCCGGATCCGCGATCTGATCGCCGCCGGTGTCCAGGCGGGTGAGATCGCCGTGCTCTACCGGATCAACGCGCAGTCGGAGGTCTACGAACAGGCCCTGGCCGACGCGGGAGTGCCGTACCAGCTGCGCGGCGCCGAGCGGTTCTTCGAGCGCCAGGAGGTACGGGAGGCGGGCGCCGCGCTGCGCGGGGCGGCCCGGTTCGGCTCGAACGACTCGATCCTCGACGATGTCGTCGATCTGCCGTCGCAGGTGCGCGCCGTGCTCTCCACGAAGGGCTGGACCACGGAACCGCCCGCCGGTTCCGGCGCCGTCCGGGACCGCTGGGAATCGCTGGCCGCGCTCGTCCGGCTCGCCGAGGACTTCGTCAAGGCCAAACCGTCGGCGACGCTCTCCGACCTGGTGGCCGAGCTGGACGAGCGCGCGGCCGCCCAGCACGCGCCGACGGTGCAGGGCGTCACGCTCGCCTCGCTGCACGCGGCGAAGGGGCTCGAATGGGACGCCGTGTTCCTGGTCGGCCTCACCGAAGGCATGATGCCGATCACGTACGCGAAGACGGACGAGCAGGTCGAGGAGGAGCGCAGGCTGCTCTATGTCGGCGTGACCAGGGCGCGTCAGCATCTCTCGCTGTCCTGGTCGCTGGCCCGCTCACCCGGCGGCCGGGCCTCCCGGCGGCCGACCCGCTTTCTCACCGGGCTGCGCCCCGGCTCGGCGGCGCCCGCCGGGCGCGGCGGGTACGGGACGTACAGCGCACCG
>NZ_JTIY01000001.1:995647-999508 GCF_000818175.1 Streptomyces sp. AcH 505 | reverse complement strand
GCCGTCGAGCGCGGCGGTGCGGGCGCCCGGCGCAAACGGCGCGGACCGGCGCTGTGCCGGGTGTGCGGCAAGACCCTCACGGACGCCGGCGAGATGAAGCTGATGCGCTGTGAGGACTGCCCCTCCGACATGGACGAGGCGCTGTACGAGCGGCTGCGCGACTGGCGCGCCGGCCAGGCCGAGCTGATCGGCCAGCCCGCGTACTGCGTCTTCACGGACAAGACCCTGATGGCCATCGCCGAGGCGGTGCCGGGCGGCGAGGGCGAGTTGGCCGGTATCGCCGGGGTCGGCAGCCGGAAACTGGGCCGGTACGGGGCCGATGTTCTGGCCATCTGCGCAGGCGGGGAGCCCGGGGACGCCGTCGCGGGCACGGCGGGAACAAGCTGATTCAAACTCGTCGGGAAAATAGTTTGCGCGCGCCCCGTCGGTCCCCATAGGTTCTTAACCACGGAAACAAGCGCTTCACTGAAGCCCTGTCGCCGTGCTCTACTTATCCGAATACGTGTGACCGGCCCCGGCCGGTCCCCTAGACGCCGAGAGGAGGCGATTCCAGTGATCAGCATCAACAGCGGTAGCAGCGCCAAAATGACCGATCGTCCGGTCGCCTCTGTCTGCTCTCTCGGCGTCTCCCGCCCGGAGTTCATTGTCGTCACCGATCTGTCCGGCGCCTTTGCCGTGCGTTCGGGCTCCGTCGTGGAGACAGGTGTCAACCTGCTTCCCGGTCGGCGCGTCAATGACCCGCGACGGACCAAGGCAGTGGCAGCAGGAGCGACGGCGGCCGAGGCTCAGGCCACGGCCTATGCGCTCGCGGCAGCCACTGCCGAACCCCAGCAGCAGATGAAGCACCAGCACAAGATGTGGGCCTTCCGTGGGCTCGAACCCTGGAGCGATCCAGTCTGATCGAGAATCAGGCCGGCGCCTTCAGGGCCGCGGAACCCCACCCGGGATCCGCGGCCCTTTTTGTTTGTCCCGAACGGGACGGACAGCGCGAAGGGGCCTCGGGGACAAGAAGCACCAGGTACCAAGCCGCAACCCGGCCAACAGGCCGGACCGACCAGACGAGGAAGAACAACCCGTGCAACTCGAAGCGCACGCCCCGTCCGTACCGCCTTCCGAAACAAACCCCCCGCCCGGTCTCACGGAGGACTCCACCTTGACCCCGCTCACCACCCTCACCGCGCTCGACGACGCCATCGACAGCCTCGGCGTGCCCGTTCCCTGCCGTGCCTACGACCCGGAGGTCTTCTTCGCCGAGTCCCCGGCCGACGTGGAGTACGCCAAGTCGCTCTGCCGCACCTGCCCGCTGGTCGAGGCCTGCCTCGCCGGGGCGAAGGAGCGGCGCGAGCCCTGGGGCGTCTGGGGTGGCGAGCTCTTCGTCCAGGGTGTGGTCGTTGCCCGCAAGCGGCCCCGTGGCCGTCCGCGCAAGAACCCGGTCTCGGCATGAACGCGACCGGAACCATCGACCGCCCCTTCACTCACGATCCCCAGAAACAGGATCCGATGACCCCTTCCACCCGTGAGCCGTCCGGCTCCGCCACACCAGTCGTCACCACGCTGGGCGCGAATGACTCGCGCCAGAACAGGACCCGCGAGATGCAACTCATTCCAGAAGCCCTTGCCCGCGCGCATATGGACGAACGAATGCGGGACGCCGAGGCGCAGCGCCAGGCCTCGCGCCTGGTCGCCGCCCGGCGTATGCAGAGACGTGCTGAGCGCGCGTCGATGCGTGCCCGCCGCGCGCTGGCCATGGCCGTCATGCAGTGACCGCCGCCGTGCGGTAGCCGTAGTGCGCAGATCGACATGAAGACGCGGGGGCCGGTCCTTGAGGGGACCGGCCCCCGCGGCGCGTTCAGCCCTCGGTCCCGCCGTCGGTCTCGTCGTCGGACCCGGTTCCGCCGCCGTCCTCGTACTCCGGCTCCGAGTCCGGCAGGAAGCCGGGCAGCCAGTCCTCCAGCTCCTCGCGCAGCCGTACCGTCGCGTTGAGCTGGCAGAGGACCCCGATCGTGCTCAGCGTGACGCGGTGGATCAGCAGATACGCCGGCGGCAGATTCAGCTGCCGCCCCAACTGGTGGGCGGGGGAGCGAGGATCGGCGATCCGCGCCGCCTGCGTACGCATCCAGGTGCGGGTGAAGGTGAACTCCTCCACGGCGGCCGGCTCGATGATCGGCAGCAGATAGTCGAGCACCGCGTCCGGGTCCAGGTCGATGGTCTCCCTGACGAACCCCTCCTCCCGCAGCAGGTCGTAGACCGCTTCGGCGTCCCCCTCAAGCGTCGTACGCAGCGCCTGGCCGATGGTGTCGGGCAGCCCGCCGGGCAGCCGGTCGACCGTGCCGAAGTCGAGCACACCCAGCCGGAACTCACCGATCCGCTCCTCCAGGGAGTCCGCGTCGTCGTCCTCCGCGCCGACGGGCGGCAGCAGCCGGAAGTTGCCCGGATGCGGATCCGCGTGCAGCAGCCCGGTGCGCGCCGGACCGGAGAAGAGAAATCTCGCCAGCAACTGGCCGGCCCGGTCCCGCTGTTCGAGGGTGCCGTCCGTGATGATGTCGGCCAGCGGCCAGCCGTCGATCCACTCCGTGACCAGCACCTGCTCGCTCTGGTGCACCACCTCGGGGACGACCACGTCGGGATCGTCGGCGAACTCCTCCGCGTGTTCCTGCTGGGCCTGTGCCTCCAGGCCGTAGTCCAGCTCCTCGGCGACCCGGTTCCGCAACTCCGTGATCAGCGGTTTGATGTCCATGCCCGGGATCAGCGGCCCCAGCAGCCGGGCGAACCGGCTGAGCTGCGCCAGGTCCGACAGCAGCGCCTCGCCCGCCCCCGGATACTGCACCTTCACGGCGACCTCGCGGCCGTCGTGCCACACGGCCCGGTGCACCTGGCCGATCGAGGCGGCGGCCGACGGCTTGTCCTCGAACTCCAGGAACAGCTCACGCCAGTCCTCGCCGAGCCGCTCCGTCAGCACCGCGTGCACCGTGCGGGTCGGCATCGGAGGCGCGGCTTCCTGGAGCTTGGTGAGCGCGGCCCGGTAGGGCCCAGCGACCTCCTCCGGCAGCGCCGACTCGAAGACGGACAGGGCCTGTCCGAACTTCATCGCCCCGCCCTTGAGCTCGCCGAGCACCTTGAACAGCTGGTCGGCGGTGCGCTGCTGAAGCTCACGGCTGACGATCTCCGCCGACTTGCCGCCGATCCGTCTGCCAAGACCCCAGGTGGCTCTGCCGGCGAACCCGATCGGTAGCGTGGCCAGCTTCGCGGTGCGGGTGACCGCCTTCCGGGGAAGATCAGACATGAAGCCCCTCCTAGGGTCTGTCCGGCGGCCATGGAGCGTGCGGCGGTTACCCGACCATTGTGTCGTGCGGCGGGCCGGTCCCGGCGACTCGCTCCCCCTCTGTTCTGCCTGCGGCCCCGCAGGAGCAGTCCCGATGCGGGGTGAGCCGCTCCGCACGCCAGTCCAGCAGCGGCATCGACACCTCCCAGCGTGCTCCGGTGCTCGCGGGCAGTTCCCCGTCGAGGAACGACAGCGCGTGCGCGGCCGTCAGTCCCGCGACCGTCGTGGCGAGGCCCAGATCACAGGCGGGTACGGTGACAGCTCTGCGCCCCGACCTCCACTGTGCCAGCATCCGCGGCCAGCCGGGATCTCCCTCGGCCCGCTCCAGCGCCAGACAGCCCGCGCAGGCCGTGCCGCCCGGCAGCACCAGCGGTCCGACCAGGCCTGTGGCTTCGATCACTCCCGCGTAGAGATGCGGGGTGCCCGTGCCGATCCAGGACCCGGCGGCGGCCGGGTCGGGTGCGTACGCCGCGAGGCCGTCACGCGGAGCGACGATCACCAGCGAGAGCGGGGGCTCGGCTGCCTGCCGCTGTCCCGTA
>NZ_JTIY01000001.1:993565-995580 GCF_000818175.1 Streptomyces sp. AcH 505 | reverse complement strand
GGGCCGCCGGGCGCGACGTCCCACTCCTGGACACAGCCGCCGTCCAGCACATCGACCCTGCCCACCCCGGCGGCGGACAGCAGCGCGGCGACGGCCGCCCCGACCCGGCCGGCACCCCGCACCTGCACCCGTACCGCCCGCCGGGCCGACAGCCGCCGGGCCGCGGCTCCCGGCTCTCGGTGCACCACGGACAGGGACGCCAGCTCCGGGCGCAGCCGGTCCAGCGCTTCCGCTTCCCTTAATGCCTCGGCCGCTTCGGCCGCCGCCCCCGGATCGTCCAGCAGCCCCGCCGCCGTCAGCCGCTCCACCAGCGCGTCCGGCTGGCCGTCCGGCAGCCCCATCGCACGGGCCTGCTCCCGCAGCACCGGCAGGTCACGCGTCCCGTCCAGCAGCTCCAGAAAGCTGCCCGTGGCCGTGTCGACAGGACCGACGAGCACCGCGTGCGCCGGCGTCACGCCGAACTGCACCGTCTGCCGCTCCCGCCAGGCCCGCCGCAACGCGGGTTTCACCATCGGACGCATATCGGCCTCCCCGTTGATCAATCCGATCCTTCGTCCCGGTCTCCAGCATGCGACGTCCGGGGAAACGGCGTGAAAAGTTATCCACAGGGTGGGGAATTAGTCGTTCAAATGGCGCAGGCGCCGGATTGATCAAGGCTGAACCGTCCCGTGGACGGGACTTCCCGTACACACAGCGGGTAACGTCGTGGCGTGTCCGCCGATCCTTCCCCTCGCCTCGCGGGGGAGACCCCACCGCACAGCGCGGGAAACCAACAGCGCAGCGTGAAAAGCCGCCAGCAGCGCGGATCGGCGACGAGCGCTGTCGAGGTGCGCAGGAGCACCCGCCGCAGCAGGACCGTCTCGGCGTACCGCGAGGGCGACCGGACGATCGTGCTGATCCCCGCCCGGATGTCGGAGGCGGAGGAGCGGCGCTGGGTGACGGTGATGCTCGACAAGCTCGCGGCGCAGGAGAGCAAGCGCATGCTCGGCGACACCGAGCTGACCGAGCGCGCCGAGCGGCTTTCGGCCCAGTACTTCGACGGCAAGGCGCGGCCCGACTCGGTGCGCTGGGTGACCAACCAGAACACCCGCTGGGGCTCCTGCACCCCCGCCGAAGGCAGCATCCGCCTCTCGCACCGGCTGCAGGGCATGCCGGAGTACGTCGTGGACTATGTCCTCGTCCACGAGCTGGCCCATCTGCTGGTGCCGGGCCACGGCCCGCGCTTCTGGCGGCTGCTCGACGCCTACCCCCGCACCGAGCGGGCCCGCGGCTATCTCGAAGGTGTCGTGGCCGCCGACCGGTTGCCGCACCTGCCCGCGACCTGATTCGTCGATCCTGTACCGAATGTGTACCGGCTTGCTTCAATGTCCGATCGAGCCGTTAGCCTGACGCGACGTATTCGCATTCGGGATGGGGGACGGTCGTTACGCATGGCCAGGGAATTCCAACGCGGCCACAAGGCCAAGATCAGTGACCTCACGCCGGGGACGGATCTGTACGTAGGTGTGCAGATCTCGGGTCCTGGGCTGACCTTCGACATCAGCTGCTTCGGCCTCGACGCCGAGGAAAAGCTGTCGGACGACCGTTACTTCATCTTCTTCAACCAGCCGAAGTCGCCGGAGGAGTCCATCTCGCTCCTCGGCGCGCAGGCAGGTGACACCGAATCGTTCCGGGTGACGCTGGACCGCATCCCTGCGAACATCCAGCGGCTCTCGTTCACCGCCACGATCGACGGCGCCGGGCAGATGTCCCAGGCCGCGCCGGGCTATCTGCGGATCGTCGCCGGCGGTGAGGAAGTCGTCCGCTACTCCTTCACCGGCGCCGAGTTCAGCACCGAACGCGCCGTGATGCTCGGCGACTTCTACCTGAAGGACGTCTGGCGGTTCGCCGCGGTCGGCCAGGGCTTCGACGGCGGGCTCGACGCCCTGCTCAAGAACTTCGGCGGCGAGGTCGCCGAGGAGCAGCCCGCACCGCCGCAGACCGGCGGCCAGGTCCCCGGCTTCGCACCGCCGCCC
>NZ_JTIY01000001.1:981863-993338 GCF_000818175.1 Streptomyces sp. AcH 505 | reverse complement strand
CCAGCAGCCGCCCCAGCAGCCGCAGTTCGGCCAGGTCCCCGGCCAGGCACCGGCGCCCTTCGGCCAGCCCGCGCCGTCCCCGTTCGGCCAGCCGCCCGGTGGCGCCCCGCAGGGCGTCGTCCCGCAGGGCGCGCCGCCCGGTGGCGCCGGTCTCCAGGCGGCCCTCCAGCCGTACAAGGAACTGCCCACGGGCCAGCGCTGGACGTCGCAGAACGGCCATCTGATGCGGGTCGACCTGTCGATGGGCGGCTCGCCCGTCCTGGCCCGCCAGGGCAGCATGGTCATGTATCAGGGCAAGGTCGACTTCGGCTACAAGGGCGCCGGCTTCGCCGGACGGATCGTCGGCAACGCCACGGGCCAGGAGATGCAGCTGATGCGCTGCACCGGCCGAGGCCAGGTCTTCCTCGCCGAGGAGAGCGCGCATCTGCACCCCGTGGAGCTCCAGGGGGACGGGATCTGCGTCTCCGCGGAGAACGTGCTCGCTTTCGACGAGTCCCTCCAGTACGAGGTCCGTCGCATCGAGGGCCACGGCATCCCCGGCGGCGCCCTGTTCACCATGCTCTTCCAGGGCACCGGGACCGTCGTCGTCAAGACGCACGGCACACCCGTCGTGCTGCCGGTGACGCCCACCACCTTCGCCGACTGCAACGCGGTCGTCGCCTGGTCGGCGGCGTCCCAGGTGATCCTCTCCAGCCAGGTCAGGCTGCGCAGGAACGCCTATCCGGGACACAGCGGAGAGACCGTCAACCTGCAGTTCCGGGGAGCCCCCGGCAACTTCATCGTCGTCCAGCCGTACGAGGTCTGAGGGAGCCCGAAGAATGAACCAGCAACTCGCGGGCTTCGCGCCCACCCCGATCGCCGCCCGGATGGAGAACCACGGCAGCGCCATGCTCAAGGTCGCCATGGCCACCGGCCAGGACCTGTTCGCGCGCACCGGCTCGATGGTCGCGTACGAGGGCTTCATCCAGTACGAGCCCAACCCGCCGGCCGTGCGCCAGATCGCCTCCCAGTGGGTCACGGGCGAGGCCACGCCCATCATGAAGTGCTCGGGTGACGGGCTGCTCTACCTCGCCGACTACGGCGCGAACGTCGTCGTCATCAACCTCGACAACGACGCGATCTCGGTCAACGGCACCAACGTGCTGGCTTTCGACGCGCATCTCCAGTGGGGCGTCGAGCGGGTCAAGGGCCTGGCGAAGTTCGCAGGCCAGGGCCTGTGGAACGTGCAGATCTCCGGGACCGGCTGGGTCGCCCTGACCTCGCGCGGCACCCCGATGGTCGTCGACTGCGGCCGTGGCGAGGACGAGACGTACGTCGACCCGGACGCGCTCGTCGCCTGGTCCCCGAACCTCAAGGTCAAGGGCAAGCGCAGCCTCAAGGCGTCCGCGCTGATAGGGCGCGGCAGCGGCGAGGCCTTCCAGATGGCCTTCTCAGGACAGGGCATCGTCGTCGTCCAGCCGAGCGAGGACAGTACCGACCGCCTGCGGGTCCGGGGCTGAGGGGAGCCAGACAATCATGCAGAGCCCGCTTTTCGCACTCACCGAACAGCAGTCCCAGGACCGCTACACCATCCAGAACCCGCAGCTGCTGCGGGTCGCCCTCACCGGCCAGGACGACGTCCTGGCCCGCAAGGGCGCCATGGTCGCCTACCAGGGGCTGATGGACTTCGACGGCGAGTACCAGTCCAGCAGCCAGCGGCGCGCCCGCGCCCGCACCGGCGAAGGCCTCGACCTGATGCGCTGCTCCGGGCAGGGCACGGTCTATCTGGCCAACCTCGCCCAGTACATCCATGTCGTGGACGTCGACCAGGACGGCATCACGGTCGACAGCGCCTACGTCCTGGCGCTCGACTCCGCGCTGCACACCGAGGTCATCGCCGTCGACAGCCAGTACGGCGTCTCGGGCACCGGCAAGTACCAGCTGAACATCTCGGGCCGGGGCAAGGTCGCGCTGATGACCTCGGGCCAGCCGCTGATGATGCAGGTCACGCCGGACAAGTACATCAACGCCGACGCGGACGCCGTCGTCGCCTGGTCGACGTCCCTGCGGGTGCAGATGCAGTCGCAGACGCACTCGTCGGGCGTCTTCAGGCGGCGCGGCAACACCGGCGAGGGCTGGGAGCTGAGCTTCCTCGGCCAGGGTTTCGCGCTCGTCCAGCCCAGCGAGGTGATGCCGCCGCAGAACGCGGCGATCGGGCAGGGCCTGGCCGCGCAGTTCGGGGCCGGCCAGCACGGCTCACACGCGCAGAACCAGAACAACGCCTGGAGCTGAGCCGGGCAGCCGGGCACGGAGCAGCCGGGCTCGGAAGCGTGTGCACGGAAGGGGTCGGTCCGCCGGGCGGACCGGCCCCGTCCTCACGCCTCCAGTCCGGCCCGCTCCGTCAGCGCGGCGCGGGTACGCTCCAGCAGCCGCGCGACCGAGCCGTCGGCCACCTCGGCGGCGCGCGCGTAGTCGAACCAGCGCAGGTCCAGCGACTCCTCGCTGATCCGCTCCACCGCCTCCGGCGGGGCGAGCGCCGCGTACTGGACGTCGAAATGCCAGTGGCAGGGCGCCGGAATGCGATGCCGGTCCAGCTGGACAGGGCCGCCCGGCAGCAGCGTCAGACCCGGGATGCCGGACTCCTCCGTCGCCTCGCGCAGCGCGGCTGCTTCGAGGCTGGTGTCCTGCGGCTCGCAGTGGCCGCCCATCTGCAGCCACATGCCGAGCTTCTTGTGCAGCGTCAGCAGCACGCGCTGCCGGGACGGATCGATCACCAGCGCGCTCGCCGTGAGATGCCCGGCCTCGCAGCGCTTCCACATCGCGTCCGGGTGGTCCGCCAGGTGACTGAGATAGCCCAGGCGCAGCTCGTCCTGGTCCCCGTACCCGTTCAGTACGAGGACGGCGTCGTCATGCAGGCTCACTTGTCGGTGTCGCCCTCGCTGTCGCCCTTGTCCGACGCGTCGTCCGAGGCGCCGTCGGCCTTGTCGTCGCCGTCGTGCTTCCGCAGGTCGGGCTTGCCGTCCGCAGCGTCGCCGAGCATCTTGTCCAGCTCGGAGAAGTCCAGCTGCTCGTGGTGGACGAAGCCGTCCGGGTCGTCCAGGTCGGAGGCGGTCGGCAGATTGTCCGGGTGCTCCCACAGGGCGTCCCTGCCGTCGACCCCGCGCGCGTCCGTGAGCGAGGCCCACAGCCGCGAGGCGTCCCGCAGCCGGCGCGGCCGCAGCTTGAGGCCGATGAGCGTGGCGAACGTCTGCTCGGCCGGACCACCGGTGGCGCGGCGCCTGCGCAGCGTCTCGCGCAGCGCGTCAGCGGCCGTCAGACGCGACTTCGCGGCCTCGTGGACCACCGCGTCCACCCAGCCCTCGACCAGCGCCAGGGCCGTCTCCAGCCGGGCCAGCGCCGCCTTCTGCTCCGGCGTGTCCTCCGGCTGGAACATGCCCTGCTGCAGCGCTTCCTGCAGCTCCTCCGGGTTCTGCGGGTCGAACTGGCCGACGATGTCTTCCAGCTTGCTCGTGTCGACCTTGATCCCGCGGGCGTAGCCCTCGACCGTCCCGAAGATGTGCGAGCGCAGCCACGGCACATGCGTGAAGAGCCGCTGGTGGGCGGCCTCGCGCAGCGCCAGATACAGCCGCACCTCGTCCTTGGGGACCCCGAGGTCCTTGCCGAACGCCTCGATGTTGAGCGGGAGCAGCGCGGCCTTGCCCGCCGGGCCGAGCGGCAGGCCGATGTCGGTCGAACCGACCACCTCGCCCGCCAGCACGCCGATGGCCTGGCCGATCTGCTGGCCGAACATCGCGCCGCCCATGGAGCGCATCATGCCGATCAGCGGGCCCGCGACGCTCTGCATCTCCTCGGGCAGTACGTCGCCCATGGCCATCCCGACGCGCTCGGCGACCGGGTCGACGAGCTGCTGCCACGCGGGCAGCGTCGCCTCGACCCACTCGGCGCGGCTCCACGCCACGGCCGTGTTCGCGCCGGACGGCAGCGACGTCACGCCGTCGAGCCACAGGTCGGCCAGGCGCACCGCCTCACCGACCGCCGCACGGTCCGAAGGGCCGATGCTCGCGTCCTTCGTGCCGTCCGGGGTGCCCTGGGCGACCGTCTGGCGGGCGATCTGCTTGGCCATGTCCCAGTTGACCGGACCGCCCTCGAAGCTGAGCATCTGCCCCAGCTGCTGGAAGGCCGCCCCCAGGTCGTTGGGGTTCAGCGAACCGAACATCGCGGCGAACGGATTGTCTCCGCCGCCCGCGCCGCCCGGCAGCCCGAACCCGAAGTCCCCGAAGGGGTTGCCGGAACCGCCTTGACCACCGGAACCCTGACCACCTCCGGCCGGGTCCTTCTTCTTGCCGTCGCCGTCCTCCGGCTCCTCCGGCGGAAGGCCGAATCCGAATGGGGTGTCACTCACGGGTTTCCTCGGCTCGTAGGGCCGCCGGCTTACCGCCGGCGGCGACTGCCCGACTACACCACCCAGCCTAACGACCTGGTCGTCAGACCGGCCGTCCACAGCGGGCGACACCCGGGCGGCTTCCGGGCTCGGTGCCCCGCAGGCCGACGGCCTGCGGCAGGATGGACGTCACCTGGTACGCACGCGTCATTCACGTACGTACTGAAGACAACCGCTGGAGACGCCCGGTGAGTTCCCCAGATCCGCAGGTTCGCGCAGCGCGAAACCACTCAACCCCGAGCAGATCGCGCGGCCCCGTCGTCGCGGTCACCGGCGCCGCGACAGGCGTCGGTGACCTGCTTGTCCGCCGGCTCGTGGCGTCGGAGGAGATCAAGCAGGTCATCGCCATGGACGAGCGCAGGGGCGAGGTCCCCGAGGCGCAGTGGCACATCCTCGACGTCCGGGACCCGGCCATCGCGGAGAAGCTGCGCGGCGCGGACGTGGTGGTGCATCTGGCGCTCGACCTCGATCTGGAGACCGACGCCGCCGCCCGTACGGCCTACAACGTCCGCGGCACCCAGACCGTCCTGACGGCCGCCGCCGCGGCCGGGGTGCACCGGGTGGTGCTCTGCACCTCCGCCATGGTCTACGGGGCGCTGGCGGAGAACGACATCCCGCTCTCCGAGGACGCGGAACTGCGCGCCACGGCCGAGGCCACCGGCGTCGGCGACCTGCTGGAGATCGAACGGCTCGGCCGCCGCGCGCCACGCGCGCACCCCGGGCTGCACGTCACGGTCGTACGCCCCGCCGTCCTCGTCGGCGGTACGGACACGGCCCTGACCCGTTACTTCGAGTCGCCCCGGCTGCTCGTGGTCACCGGATCCCGCCCGACCTGGCAGTTCTGCCATGTCGACGACCTGGTCAGCGCCCTGGAGTACGCGGCGCTCGGCAAGGTCGAGGGCGAGCTGGCCGTCGGCTGCGACGGCTGGCTGGAGCAGGAGGAGGTCGAGGAGCTGAGCGGCATCCGGCGGATGGAGCTGCCGTCGGCGGTCGCCCTGGGCGCCGCTGCCCGGCTGCACCGGATCGGGCTCACCCCCTCGCCCGCCGGGGACCTCGCGTACACCATGCACCCCTGGGTGGTCAGCGTCAGCAGGCTGCACGACGCGGGATGGCGGCCGAGCTGGACCAACGAGGAGGTGCTCGCCGCGCTCCTGGAGGAGGTCGAGGGCCGGCACACCGTCGCGGGCCGCAGGCTGGGCCGTAAGGACGCCACGGCGGCGGGTGCGGCGGGGGCGACGGTCGCGCTGCTCGGCACGGCGGCGCTGGTGCGGCGGGCCCGCAAGGCGCGCCGCCGCATCTAGCGCCGCCGCCTGTGGTCCCGCTTCGGAGCAGGACCGTCCGCCAGGCACAATGGGCCCTATGGGAAGCATGTACGACCACCCCGGAGAGCAGACGGCGCACGACCCGATCCGGCTGCTGGCCGTCCGCGACACACCGCTGAGCCTGGACGAGGTCTTCCGCGCCGTCGGGGACGAGGCGGCGGGCGGCACGGCGATCTTCGTGGGGACGGTACGCAACCACGACGGCGGGGCCGACGTCGACGCGCTCGGCTACTCAAGCCACCCCTCGGCGGAGGCGGAGATGCGCCGGGTCGCCGAGAAGGTCGTGGCCGACTTCCCGGTGCGCGCGCTGGCCGCTGTCCACCGTGTGGGTGATCTGGCGGTCGGGGATCTCGCGGTCGTCGTCGCGGTCTCCTGCCCGCACCGCGCCGAGGCCTTCAAGGCGTGCCGCAAGCTCATCGACGACCTCAAGCACGAGGTGCCGATCTGGAAGCACCAGACGTTCTCGGACGGCTCAGACGAGTGGGTCGGGGTTTAGCGACCGGGGGTGGGTGCGTAGCGCCTCGTATCCGTGTGGGCCGATTTGCGTAACCGTATCCCTGCCAGCAGCGTTGGTCCTGCAGATGGTTCATCTGCTGATCAGTCGGATGCAGGACACTCACGGGGTCGGGAGATCGAGATGGCCGCACTTGCCTGGTTGCTGATTCCGCTCGTCGCCGCGGTCGGCGCGGCGATATGGGGCGGCTGGGCCGCCAAGAACAGCACGATAGGTGACATAGCCGAGCTCAACGGCTACGCCAGGTTCCGGGACGCGATGGACCCGCCCGAATCAGGCCCCGACGCGCTCTGAGCCGGGTCGGACGGCCGGCAGGGCCGGACGCCGCTCTCACAGCGCATTACCGTACTGTCGTGCCATGCCACGCCGCACCGCGACGATGCTCGCCTCCACCCTCGTCCTCATCGCGCTTCTCTGCGCGGGCGTGCTCATCAATGTTCCGTACGCGGAGATGAGCCCCGGACCGACGGTGAACACACTCGGTGACGCCGGCGGCGAACCGGTTCTGCAGATCTCCGGGCACAAGACGTACAAGACGACCGGCAATCTGAACATGACCACCGTCAGGGTCACCGGCGCCGACTACAACATGAACATCGTCGAAGCGGTCTACGGCTGGCTGGCCCACGACGACGTGGTGGTGCCGCACGACACGCTCTACCCGGACGGCAAGACCGAGCAGCAGTCGACGCAGGAGAACGCCGAGGAGTTCAGCCAGTCCCAGGAGAGCGCCAAGGTCGCCGCCCTGACGACGCTGAAGATCCCGGTTCCCTCGCGGACCATCGTCTCGACCGTCCTGAAGAAGAGTCCCGCCGAGGGCAGGCTGCACGCGGGGGACGTCATCAAGGCCGTGGACGGTACGGCGGTGCGCGAGCCCGACGACGTCGCCAAGCTGGTCACCAAGCACAAGCCCGGCGAGCAGGTTGTCTTCACGATCATCCCGGTCAAGGCGGCCGACGCGGCGAAGAAGGCGGGCAAGGAACCGGCCGCCGAGCAGAAGGTCACCGTCACCACCCGGAAGTCCGACGACACGGGCAAGCCGCGCGCGGTCGTCGGCATCTCGGCCGGGACCGACCACACCTTCCCGTTCCCGATCGACATCAAGCTGGCCGACGTGGGCGGCCCGAGCGCCGGGCTGATGTTCTCCCTCGGCATCGTCGACAAGCTCACCCCGGGCTCGCTGACGGGCGGCAAGTTCATCGCGGGTACGGGCACGATCGACGACAAGGGCGCCGTCGGACCGATCGGCGGCATCGAGATGAAGCTGGTGGGCGCGCGCAACGCGGGTGCCCGGTTCTTCCTCACACCCACCGAGAACTGCGCGGCGGCGGCCGCCGACACCCCGTCGGGTCTCACGCTGGTCAAGGTGAAGAACATCTCCGACGCCAAGGCGTCGCTCGACAAGATCCGCAGCGGGGACACGGCCGGCCTGCCGAGCTGTTCGGCAAGTTGACCGGTCGCGCCCCGCGGGACCCGGCAAATCGGGTGGCACAAAAGGGGTGTTACGCCTCGAAGGTGGCGGAAAGCGCCTCGGCGAGCCCGGGGACGAGTCCTGACCCGGTGAGGACGTCGGTCGCGGAGTCCTTCTCGCGCAGCCGCAGCGCCGACTCCCGTGTGCCGTCACGCAGTACGGCCACGGTCATCCGCACCTCCTGACGGTCCGGATGCGCGGCGACCCAGTCGACGAGTCCTGCCTCGTCGAGTCCTTCCGGTACGGACGCCTCGGCGGACGGCGGCAGCATCAGCCGCTCGACCGTGAGCGCGCAGCCCGCCACGGCTGCGGGCCAGGCGATGGTGGCGAGGAACTCGTCCAGCGGGGTGCCGGCCGGGATCTCGTCCTGTTCGATGGGGGTCAGCGGGGCGGTCGCCCCGCCGTCGTCGAGGCCCAGTTGGGCGGCGAGTTCGGGTTCGTCGGTGCGCAGCCGCGCGGTGTCGACGAGGGCGAAGAGCCGGGCCGGCTGGTCCCAGCCGAGACCCGACGCGTACTCGTCGATTTCGAGCACCGCGCGGGTGAGGGGGCTCGCCGCCATGGGCGTGCCTGAGGAGGGGGAAACGTTGGACATGGCCGATATCCTGCCTCCTTCGGACCCGGGGGCGGGAACTAGGTAAAGCCTCAGTAAGTTGCATGTGTGGGCTCTACGATCGCGGGGCCCGCTCCACACCTGCCAGAAACGATGCTGGCGGACACGACCGCGAACTTAGAGGTGCGCACGTTGGCTTTCCAGATGCCGGACCGCGGCGGAGGCCCGACCGGGCCACGGATCAGGGTGGGCCGGCCGTCGAGACGCGTCCGGACCCTGCTCATGACGTTGGGTGTCCTGGCCGTACTGGCCATGGCGTTCGTCATGTTCGCCGGGTTCTGGACCGACTGGCTCTGGTACCGCTCCGTCGATTACTCGTCCGTCTTCACCACCACGATCTGGACCAAGATCGGTCTGTTCGCGGTCTTCGGGCTGCTCATGGCGGCGGCCGTGGGCGTGAACATCTGGCTCGCGCACCGGCTCCGGCCGCCGCTGAGCGCGATGTCGATGGAGCAGCAGAACCTCGACCGCTACCGGATGAGCATCGCCCCGTACAAGAAGTGGGTGCTCCTCGCGATCACCGCCCTGGTCGGGCTGATCGCCGGAGCCTCCGCCTCCGGTCAGTGGCGCACGTGGCTGATGTGGGTCAACGGCGTCTCCTTCGGACAGAAGGACCCGCAGTTCCACCTGGACGTGTCGTTCTACGCGTTCGACCTGCCCTGGTACCGCTTCCTGCTCGGCTTCGGCTTCGCCGCCATCATCCTGGGCCTGGTCGCCGCCGCGCTGACGCACTACCTGTACGGCGGGCTGCGCGTCACCAGCCCCGGCGCGCGTGCGACGGCCGCGGCCACCGGCCATCTGTCGGTGCTGCTGGGCCTCTTCGTCTCGCTGAAGGCCGTGGCGTACTGGCTCGACCGGTATGGCCTCGCGGTGAAGTCCAGCGACTTCAAGGCGGCGGGCAACTGGACGGGCCTGCGGTACGTCGACGCGAACGCGTACCTGCCGGCGAAGACGATCCTGTTCTGCATCGCCGTCATCTGCGCCCTGCTGTTCTTCGCCACGCTCTGGCGCCGCACCTGGCAGCTGCCGGTCATCGGCTTCGGCCTGATGGTGCTCTCGGCGATCCTGATCGGCGGCCTCTACCCGGCCATCGTGCAGAAGTTCCAGGTCCAGCCCAACGAGCAGGCCAAGGAAGCGCCGTACATCCAGAAGAACATCGACGCCACCCGCACCGCGTACGGCATCGACACCTCGGACGTGACGGACTACTCCGGCAAGGGCGACCCGGACAAGAAGGCCGAGCAGCGCAAGGCGGCGGACTCGGCGGCCAGCTACCGGCTGGTCGACCCGAACGTGGTCTCGCCGGCCTTCCAGCAGCTCCAGCAGGAGCGCAAGTACTACCAGTTCCCCGCCACGCTGGACGTCGACCGGTACAAGAACCCGCAGGGCCAGCAGCAGGACACGGTGGTGGGTCTGCGCGAGCTGAACATCACCGGTATCCCGAAGCGGAACTGGATCAACGACCACTTCACGTACACCCACGGCTTCGGCGTGATCGCGGCCAAGGGCACGGGCACGGTCACCGACGAGAACCAGGGCACCGTCGGCGCCCCGGACTTCACCGAGTCGGGGCTGCCGACCACCGGCCAGCTGGGCACCTACCAGCAGCGGGTCTACTACGGTGAGAAGACCGAGCAGTACTCGATCGTCGGCGGGCCCCAGAAGGAGCTCGACTACGAGAAGAACGGTGAGAAGACCACCAGCTACGCGGGCAAGAGCGGGGTCAACCTCTCCAACCCGGTGAACCGCGCGGCGTACGCGGTGGCCTTCAACGAGCCCCAGATGCTGTACTCGGGCGCCATCGGCAAGGGTTCGCGGATCCTGTACAACCGCACCCCCAAGGAGCGCGTCGAGGCGGTCGCGCCCTGGCTGACCATCGACGGGGACGCCTATCCCGCCGTGGTCGACCACCGGATCCAGTGGATCGTCGACGCGTACACGACGACGAACGGCTATCCGTACGCGTCCCGTACGACGCTCGGCGACACCACGACCGACTCGCTGACCAACAACCAGCGCGCGGTCGTCGCCCAGCAGAACCAGGTCAACTACATCCGCAACTCGGTGAAGGCGACCGTCGACGCGTACGACGGCACGGTCAAGCTGTACCAGTGGGACACCAAGGACCCGGTCCTCAAGACCTGGATGAAGGCGTTCCCCGGCACGGTCAAGCCGAAGTCCGACATCAAGCCGGACCTGCTGGCCCATCTCCGCTACCCGCAGGACATGTTCAAGGTGCAGCGCGAGCTGCTCACCCGCTACCACGTGACCGACTCGGCGCAGTTCTACAGCGGCAGTGACGCCTGGCAGGTGCCGGACGACCCGACGAACAACAACAGGAACGCGGTCCCGCCGTACTACCTGAGTCTGAAGATGCCGGGCCAGACGGACCAGCGGTTCTCGCTGACGACCACCTTCACGCCCAACGGACGTCCTAATCTCGGGGCGTTCATGGCGGTGGACGCGGACGCGACCAGTCCGGACTACGGCAAGATCAGAGTGCTCAGAGTGACCTCCACCGTCCAGGGGCCACAACAGGTGCAGAGCGAGCTGAACGGTGTCGACAAGGTCGCCGAGTTCGTCAGGAACCTGAGAGGCACCGACTCGGACATCGAGTACGGGAACCTGCTGACGATCCCGCTCGACAACGGCTTCCTCTACATCGAGCCGGTCTACGCACGGGGCGGCAGCGCCAACTACCCGCTGCTGAAGATGGTCGCGGCCTCGTACGGGGGTAAGCCGGTCTTCGAGACGAGCCTGACGGGGGCGCTCAACGCGGTGTTCGGGGCCGAGGGCGCCGAGCCACCGACGACGACGCCACCACCGCCCGGCGACACCACGAAGCCGCCGCCTGCGACCGGCAACAAGGAGCTGCAGAAGGCCATCACGGACGCCCAGAAGGCGTACGACGACGGTGAGGCGGCGCTGAAGAAGCAGGACTGGACGGCGTACGGCAAGGCCCAGCAGCAGCTGCAGGACGCCCTGCAACGGGCGGCCGACGCGCAGTCCGGTTCCTCGGCCGGCGGTGGCGGGAGCACCAACAAGAGCTGAACAGGGCTCACCCCGCGCCGTGGTACGGTTGGGACACAACGGCGCGGGGTGGAGCAGCTCGGTAGCTCGCTGGGCTCATAACCCAGA
>NZ_JTIY01000001.1:979907-981764 GCF_000818175.1 Streptomyces sp. AcH 505 | reverse complement strand
CTCATAACCCAGAGGTCGCAGGTTCAAATCCTGTCCCCGCTACTCATGGTCAAGGGCCCGGATCCTTCAGGATCCGGGCCCTTGACGTACGTCTGTACGGATGGTGTCCCAAGTGTGTTTCAGGTCGGAGGAGTTGGCCCCGACCGTGTTTGACTTATCTCTCTGTGGGCATGTCGACAAAACGCTGAAGTGACCTTGTTGCACGCGATATACCAGGTGTGCACGGGTAGCGGGTGATGCGACGATGGAATTTATGGGGGATAGGACAACTCTGTTGGAGACAGGGCGGTTTGTGCAACGGTCCGAAACGGGAGTTTTCGGGGCCGACAGCGCTGCCGACAGTACGGCGTCCGCCGTGGAAACCGCCGACGCCGAGGCCGAGGCGCGCCATCGCGCCGCCGCCGACGCCGGCGACACGGCGGCGATGAGCACGCTCGGCGCCCTGCTGCTGCGCCGCGGCGACCTCGACGCGGCCGAGCCCTACCTCCGTGCGGCCACCTCCGAGGGCGACCGCGCCGCGGCCAACAACCTGGGCGTCCTGCTCCAGCAGCGCGGCTACCCGGACGAGGCGGCCGGCTGGTGGCGGATCGCCGCCGTCGCCGGATCCGCCGCCGCCGCGCACGCGCTCGGCCGGCACTACCGCGAGCGTGGCGACGAGCCCGCCGCCGAGTACTGGCTGCGCCAGTCCGCCGAGCAGGGACACGCGCTGGGCGCCTACGCGCTCGCCGACCTGCTGGAGCACCGCAGCGACGTCGGCTCCGAGCGCTGGCTGCGCGCCGCCGCCGAACAGGGCCACCGCGAGGCGTCGTACCGGCTCGCCATGGCCCTGGAGCGGCGTGCCCGCGAAGCCGTACGGTCCACCGAGGACGCGGCGCCCGCCCTGCTCGCCGAGGCCGCGCAGTGGTACCGGCAGGCAGCGGCGCGCGGCCACCGCAGGGCCGCCCTGCACCTGGGCTCGATCCTGGAGCGGCGCGGCGAACTGAAGGAAGCGGGCCGCTGGTATCTGAACTCCGCCAAGGACGGCGAGGCGCGGGCCGCCTGCGCGCTCGGCTTCCTGCTGCGTGACGCGGGCGACGAGGAGAGCGCCGCCATCTGGTGGCTGCGGGCCGCCCAGGACGGCGACGGGAACGCGGCCAACGCGCTCGGCGCGCTGCACGCCGCCCGTGGTGAGCAGCAGAGCGCCGAGCGCTGGTACCGCGCGGCGATGGACGCGGGCGATGTCAACGGCGCGTACAACCTCGGGCTGCTCTGCGCCGCCCAGGAGCGTACGGCCCAGGCCGAGCAGTGGTACCGGCGCGCCGCGTACGCGGGCCACCGCGAGGCCGCCAACGCGCTCGCCGTCCTGCTGCTCCAGGCCGACGACCCGACCGGGGCCGAGCCGTGGTTCTCCAAGGCGGCCGAAGCGGGCAGCGTGGACGCCGCGTTCAACCTCGGCATCCTCTACGCGGGCCGTGCCGACGACCGTTCGGCGCTGCGCTGGTACGAGCGCGCGGCTGCGGCCGGACACACGGAAGCCGCCCTCCAGGTGGGCATCGCCTGTCTGCGGGACGGTGACGAGCAGTCGGCCGAGCGGCATCTGCGCTGCGCCGCCGGCGGCGGCAGCGCCGAAGCGGCGTTCCGGCTCGCCGCCCTGCTCGACTCGCGGATGCCCGCGCCGGGCCCCCCGGCGCTCGGCGAGACGCACACCGAGAAGAGCGAGTGCGAGCAGTGGTACGAGCGCGCCGCCGAGCAGGGGCACCGCCGTGCCCAGGTGCGGGTCGGCATGCTCGCGGCCGGCCGCGGCGACATCGCGGAGGCCGCCCGCTGGTACCGCGAGGCCGCCGAGGCGGGCAGCCGCAACGGCGCCTTCAACCTCGG
>NZ_JTIY01000001.1:977276-979437 GCF_000818175.1 Streptomyces sp. AcH 505 | reverse complement strand
GCCTTGCCCTGCTGGCCGCCCGCAGGGGCGAGTTGACCGAGGGGCAGCGCTGGTGCGCCCGCGCCATGGACCTCGGTCCCGCCGAGGTGTCCGAGCGCGCGGCCCGGCTGCGCGAGGCGCTGCACCAGGAACTGACCGCCTGACGAACCACGGTCCGATCCTGTCAGGAGCATTGACACCCTGAGAGATCAAGTGATCTATTCACTTTATGAGTCGCAGTGAAGGGTCACTGTCCGAGCATCTGGCGGACAGCATCGTCGAGATCATCCGGACCGAACGGCTGGTTCCGGGAGACGCGTTGGCGTCCTCCCGTGACCTGGCCCGCCGGTTCGACGTCACCACGCCCACGGTCCGCGAGGCTTTGCGCAGGCTGGAGGCCACGGGCGTGGTGGAGTTCCGGCACGGTTCGGGGACGTATGTGGGGCCAGGCAGTGAGCGGCGGCTGCTCGCCAACCCCCATCTGCCCCGGGCCAGTCGGCGCTCGGTCCTCGAACTCGTCGAAGCACGGCTGGTCGTGGAGCCCGCCGTGGCGGCAGCGGCGGCGCGGGTCCGCGAGCCCGCGGCGGTACGGCAGTTGGAGGCGGCGGCCGTCAACGCGCTACATCCGCCGCAGGGTCAGGCGCCGCTGCCGGTGCACTTCCATGTGGCGCTGGCCGCCGCCAGCGGCAACGCGCTGCTGCGCGAGGCCGTCGAGGCACTGCTCCAGGTACGGGCGCGTGAGCAGGTCGAGATCCGGCACCGCTACAACGACCGTGCGCGGGACCACGCCGAGCATGTGGAGATCTTCGAGGCGGTACGGGACGGTGACGCGGAAGCGGCCGAGCGGCTGACCCGTACCCACCTCGCCGCCATCCGCACGGCGATCCTCGCCGCCGACTTCCCCGACCCCGACCTCCCGGCTCCACGGTCCACGGGTACGTCGTCCTCCGTCGCCGGGGAGGGCCGATGAGCACCGGACGGCCGGCCCGGCTGGCGGAGATGACCACGGTCGAGGCGGCCGCCGCCGTCACGGCCAGCCCGGTGGTGATCATCCCGGCCGGCGCGTGCGAACAGCACGGGCCCGGCATGCCGATGGCCACGGACACGATCCGGGCCGAAGGCGTGGCCGACGCCGTGGCGGCCCGGCTCCCCGGGCGCGTGGTGATCGGCCCGCCGCTGCCGATCGGCGTCTCCCCGCACCACCTGGCCTTCGCGGGCACGGTCACCCTGACCACGACCACCCTGGCCGCGGTGGTGCGGGAGTACGTGGAAAGCCTCTACCGGCACGGCTGGCGGAAGATTCTCGTGGTGACAGGTCACGGCGGCAACAACGCCACCCTGACCACGGTGGCGCAGGACCTGCTCACCACCCACCCCGACCTCCAGTTCGCCTGGACCCCCGTCACCGCGCTGGCCGCCGACGTCGTCACGGAAATGGGTGTCAGCGAGGTGCACGGTCACAGCGGAGAGGCCGAGACCGCCCAGATGCTCTACCTCGCACCGCAGTTGGTGCACGCCGACCGGCTGGCCGCCGGGACGACGTCCACCGGACAGCTCGATCCGCTCTCCCGGCTGGCCCGTGGCGTGAACCACCCCGCGCTCACCGTGCGCTACGACCGGCTCAGCGAGAACGGAGTGCTCGGCGACCCGCGCCGGGCGAGCGCCGAGGACGGCAAGGCGATCCTGGAGGCGGTCGCGGGCCGGGTGACCGCCTTCGTCGAGGAGTGGCTGGACATCTGACCCGTAACCGCACACCGCGGCCCGCCCCCTGAACAGCACCTACCGCACAGCCGCACCGCACAGCACCGACCGAAGAGCGCCCGTCGCACCCGCCGGGCTCTCCTGACCGACCGGCCCGCCGACCGGCGCCGCGCCCGCCCCACCCTCCACGGCGCGCGCGGTGCCGCAGCACCGACCGCTCGTACCGCCCGGCCGTACCGCCGGGCCCGTACGTCACGCGTCACTGTCACGCGCCGCGCGCGTCCCGGCCCCCCCGCACGCCCGGGGCACCCCCGTCCCCAAAACCGTCCAGCCGTCCGCCCCCCGGCGTCCGGCAGAAGGAGCCTGCCATGAACCGCACCACCGGAAGCGACAGCAGGAGCAGCGGCCCCCTCCGGCGGCTGGCGAGCGCCGTGATCGGCCTGACGCTGGTCGCGGGAGCGGTCGCCGCGGCCGGACCCGC
>NZ_JTIY01000001.1:967109-977180 GCF_000818175.1 Streptomyces sp. AcH 505 | reverse complement strand
CCAGCGCTCCGCACACCATCAGCAGCGGCGGCCGGGAACGCGCGTACCGCCTGCATCTCCCGGCCGGGTACGGGACGAAGCGGGACTGGCCGGTGGTGCTCGCCTTCCACGGGCGCGGCAACACGGGGGCCGGTACCGAGGAGTTCTCCAAGCTGTCGACCCTGCCGGCCGTGGTCGTCTACCCCGAGGGTGTGATCGGCACGGGCGACGGTGACCGGCAGGCCTGGCAGGGCGCGCCCTACGCGGCGGCCGGCGTCGACGACGTCGCCTTCACCGGTGATCTGCTCGACCGGCTCGAAGCCACCCTGTGCGTGGACGAGCGGCGGGTGTACGCCACCGGTAAGTCCAACGGGGCGGGGTTCGTCAGTACGTTGCTCGCCTGCCGGATGGCCGACCGGATCGCCGCTGTCGCGCCGGTGGCGGCTGCCCTCTACCCGACCGGTGAGGAGTGCAGGCCCGCCCGCCCGATGCCCATGATCGACTTCCACGGCACCGGCGACGTGACGATCCCGTACGCCGGGGACGCCGACCGGGGCCTGCCCGCGATCGACACCTGGGTGGCGGGCAAGGCCGCGCTCAACGGCTGCCGGAGCCGCGCGAGCGTCCAGGTCATCGAGCCGGACATCACCGTCTCCCGCTGGAGCGGCTGCGACCGGGGCGCCGACGTCCGGCACGTGGCCGTCACGGACGGCGGACACACCTGGCCCGGCGCCGACAGCTACAGCGGTGGCGGATACACGACCCAGACCGTGGAGGCCGCCGACGTCCTGTGGGACTTCGTGCGCGACTTCCGTACGCCCCAGCCCCGGCCGCACCGCCACCACTGATCCGCCGACCCGAGCAAGGAGCCGCTCCCCATGACCACGTCGACCGCACCGCCGAACAGACCGGACGGGCCGCCGCCGCCCTCCGACGGGGCCGAACTGCCGCGCCTCGTCCGCGCGATGGCCGTCATCGAACGCGCGGGCAACGCCCTGCCGCATCCGTTCTGGCTCTTCTGGATACTCTCCGCGATCCTCGCCGTGGTGAGCGCCGTCCTGGCGGCGGCCGACGTCTCCGTGATCTCGCCGAGCGACCACAAGACCGTCGTCGTCCAGAACCTCCTCAGCGGCGACGGTCTGGCCATGGCCGTCTCCACCATGATCGAGAACTTCGCCACCTTCCCTCCCATGGCCACCATCGTCGTGGTGATCATGGGCGTCGCCGTGGCCGAACGCACCGGATTCCTTGACGCGTTGATGCGGGTCAGCGTCTCGCGGGTGCCGGCGTCGTGGGTCGTGTTCGCCGTCGCCTTCGCCGGGACGGTGGCCCATGTCGCCTCGGCCGCCGCGTACATCATTCTCGTACCGCTGGGCGGGCTGGCCTTCCGGGCCGTCGGGCGCTCGCCGATCCTCGGCATCGTGGTGTCGTACACGGCCATCGCCTCCGGGTACGACGCGAGCCCGGTGCCGACCCCCAACGACGCGATCTTCGCCGGTATCACCACGGCGGCGGCGAAGATCGTCGGCGGGGACGACGCCTATGTCTCGCCGCTGAGCAACTGGTTCTTCAACATCGTCTCGTCGCTGCTGCTGGCGGCGGTCATCACTCTCGTGACGCGGTTCGTACTGAGCCGCAGGCCGGACCTGGACGCCGATCCGGACGCCGACCTGGAGGACCTGGGCGCGCTCACCCTCAGCGCCAAGGAGCGCTCGGCGCTGCGCGCGGCCGTCATCACGCTGCTCGTGACGCTGGTGGTGCTCGTCGCCGCGATGGTGCCGGCGTCGTCGCCGCTGCGGGGCGAGGGCGGCAGCATCGTCGAATCGCCCTTCCTGGACGGGATCGCGGCGGTGGTGGCGTTCGTCTTCGGCCTGGTCGGCACTGTGTACGGGTACCGGTCGGGGTCGATCACCTCGGCGGCCGACGTCCCGAAGCTGATGGCGCAGGGCATCAGGCAGATGGCTCCGGTGCTGGTGCTGTTCTTCGCTATCGCCCAGTTCCTCGCGTACTTCGACTGGACCCGGATCGGCGATGTGCTGGCGGTGCGGGCGGCGGAGGCGCTGGAGCGCAGCGGGATGCCGATCGTGCTGGTCTTCCTGCTGATCCTGTTGCTGCTGACGCTGGTCAACGTGATGGTGACGAGCGGTTCGGCGATGTGGGCGCTGGCGGCGCCCGTCCTGGTGCCGATGCTGATGCTGGTGAGTGTCCCCGCAGAGACGACCCAGGCGCTGTTCCGGATCGCGGACTCGGGGTCGACGGCGATCACGCCGATGAGTCCGTACTTCGTGATGGCGCTCGGCTTCCTCCAGCGCTACCGCAAGAGCGCGGGGATCGGCACGCTCGCCTCGTACACGCTGCCGCTCGCGGTGGCGATGACGGTGGCGTGGACGGCGCTGTTCCTGATCTGGTGGGCGGTCGGCATCCCGCTGGGGCCGGGGGCGCCGGTGCGCTGAGAACGGCATTTGCTCTGGTCGGCGCCTTGACGTAACGTTCAGTTCAACGGCGCGGGGTGGAGCAGCTCGGTAGCTCGCTGGGCTCATAACCCAGAGGTCGCAGGTTCAAATCCTGTCCCCGCTACTGAAACAGAAGGCCCGGAACTCGAAAGAGTTCCGGGCCTTCCGTCATGAGCGTTCCGGGCATCCGTCATGCACGGCCACGTCTCAGGCCGAAGCGCACTCCGGGCAGGTGCCCCGGTAGGTGACCTCCACGTCCGAGACCGTGAAGCCGAAGCGCTCGCCGCTCGGCAGCTCGGCCAGCGGGTCGCCGGTCGGGTGCACGTCGCGGATGGTGCCGCACGTGGAGCAGACCAGGTGGTGGTGGGGGCGGTGCGCGTTCGGGTCGTAGCGCTTGGCGCGGCGGTCCGTCGACACCTCTATGACCTCACCGAGGGTGACCATCTCGCCCAGGGTGTTGTAGACGGTCGCCCGGGAGATCTCCGGCAGCCTGGCCACGGCACGCGCGTGCACCTCGTCGGCCGTCAGATGCACATGGTCGCCGTCGAGGACCTCGGCCACCACGCGCCGCTGCGCCGTCATGCGCCAGCCGCGTCCGCGAAGTCGTTCCAACAGGTCACTCATAGGGGCAAGCCTAACAGGGAGGCACCCCAGGTCCCGAACGAGTACGGCTTTGGATGCTTGCTCGACTTGGACAAAGTCCAATGTGGGGCGGCTCAGCCTGCCAGTACTGGCTGCACCGCGGCCGGGGCCCAGCAGCGGATGATGTCGCGTACGGAGACGATGCCGACCGGCTCCCGCTCGTCGAGCACGATCAGATGGCGGAAGCCGCCGTTCGACATGGCCCCGGCCGCCTCCTCCAGCGTCCAGTCCGGTGAGGCGAAGACGACGTCGGTCGTGGTGTGGGAGCACGCCGTCTCGGTGTCCGGGCTCTGGTCCTTGCCGATCGACACGAGAATGTCGCGTTCGGTGAGGATGCCGATCCCGCAGTCGTCGGTGTCGAGCACTACGGCCGCCCCGACATGGCGCTCGGCCATCAGTCTGGCGGCCTGCCGGAGCGTATGGGTGGGCCCGATGGTCAGAACCACCGAGGTCATTGCGTCGCGTACCAGCATGGCCGCAGCCACCTCCTGGAGTGGACCGCCTCGTGAGAAAGAATTCACAAGTTCACAAGTAGGGGACTCTTAGAGTGACACGCCTACGCGGAGTCAACAAGGGGGCGCACGGAGCAGGAGCGCACGCCCGGCGCCAGCGGCGCTGTCAGTAACGCTGGTTGAGATATCCGAGCAATTCCTCGTGCAGCACACCGTTGGAAGCCGCCGCGTTGCCGCTGTGCGGACCCGGGCGCCCGTCGAGGCCCGTGAAGTCGCCGCCCGCCTCCTGTACCACGATCGCGGTGGCCGCCATGTCCCACAGGGACAGCTCCGGCTCCGCGCACATGTCGACCGACCCCTCGGCGACCATCATGTACGGCCAGAAGTCACCGTAGCCCCGGGTGCGCCAGCAGGCCCTGGTCAGGTCCAGGAACCCGTCGAGCCGGCCCTGCTCCTCCCAGCCGCTCAGCGACGAGTACGCGAACGACGCGTCCTTGATCCGCGCGACCTTCGAGACCCGCAGCCGGGTCGCCGACGACAGGCTGCGGCCCGTGTAGGCGCCGCCGCCCTTCGCCGCCCACCAGCGGCGGCCGAGCGCGGGCGCCGACACCACGCCGACCACCGGCTCGAAGCCGCCCTCGGCGGCCACCATCAGCGAGATCAGCGTCGCCCAGACGGGCACGCCGCGTACGTAGTTCTTCGTACCGTCGATCGGGTCAACCACCCAGCGGCGCGGTCCCGTGCCCTCGATGCCGAACTCCTCGCCGAGGATCGCGTCGCGCGGCCTGGCGCGCTGCAACTGGCCGCGGATCAGCTCCTCCGCCGACTTGTCGGCCTCACTCACCGGAGTCATGTCCGGTTTGGTCTCGACCTTCAGGTCCAGAGCCTTGAACCGGTCCATCGTCACCGCGTCGGCGGCGTCGGCGAGGACATGGGCAAGGCGCAGATCATCGTGGTAGTCGGGCATGGTCGTCACAGTATCGACCGGTCAGGACCCCGGGCCAGCGGGCCCGCCCGAGGGTGGCTGCCGCTGCTCTTGACAGTGAGCGACGACGCGTCAACTCTGTGCGCAGAGCCGACCGGCCCCGGAGGCGCTGATGCCTGCTGCGCGTGAAGCCCTGTTGACCGCCGCACTGTCGGCGATCGGCGACCTGCCCTGGACCGCCGTCCGGATGGTCGACGTCGCGTCGGCCGCCGGAGTCTCCCGGCAGACCCTCTACAACGAGTTCGGCGGCAAGGAAGGGCTGGCCCGCGCGCTGGTGCGCCGCGAGGCCGACCACTATCTGCTCGGTGTGGAACGGCTGTTGGCGCAGCGCGGCGACGCGGGGGACCGGCTGGTCTCCGTCGCCGAGTGGACCGTCGGCGAGGCCGCTGCCAGACCCGTGCTGCGCGCGCTGCTCACCGGCTGCTGGGGGGACCGGCTGCCGGCGCCCCGGGCGGCCCGCTCGGCGCCCGCCGATCTGGTGGCGCTGGTACGGGACAGATCGGCCGCCGCGCTCGACCCCGAACCGCCGGACCACTGCGAGTTGGCGGTACGGCTCGCGCTCGCCCAGGTGGTCGCCCCGGCCGACGAGCCCGTCGGACGGCTCGTCAGATCGGCGATGGCGGCAGCACCCGTAGCGGACTCCCCAACGGAATCAGCGGCGGAAGCCGTCAGTGCGCCGAGCCCGAGAGCTGCAGACCGATGACCCCTATGATCACGAACGAGATCGAGACCAGCTTGAGCACCGAGACGACGTCGTTGAGGAAGATCATTCCGTAGATCGCGGTGCCCGCGGCCCCGATACCGGTCCACACCGCGTACGCGGGACCGACGTCCAGCTTCTTCAGAGAGAGCGTCAGCAGCCCGAAGCTGCCGAGGGCGAAGCTCGCGAAGGCGATCGTCGGCCACAACCGGGTGAAGCCGTGGGACAGTTTGAGACAGACGGCGAAGCCCGTCTCCAGGATTCCGGCGACCACAACCAGCAGCCACGCCATTGTTTCGATGCCTCCCCGTCGGTGACTGCTTCGTATCGCTTGGGTGCGATTATGCACTTACCAACGTCGGCGGGCCGCAAACGCCGGTCCGTCAGTCACCTTCGCGCCGCTCGCGCGTGGCGAGAAGCCGCCGCAGCGAATAGAGCCTGGCCGGGTCGGCGTGACCCTCCGCCACCCACGCGTCCAACGCACAGTCAGGTTCGTCATGGCTGCACGCCCGCGGGCAGTTCTCCGTACCCGGTACGAGGTCGGGGAAGGCGAGCACGATGCGCGAGGGGTCGATGTGGTGCAGCCCGAAGGACCGGATCCCCGGGGTGTCGATCAGCCAGCCGTCCGCCTTGGCCAGCGGCAGCGCGAGCGCCGACGTCGTGGTGTGCCTGCCGCGCCCCGTCACCGCGTTGACCAGGCCGGTACTGCGTTCCCTGTCCTTCGGGACCAGCGCGTTGACCAGGGTCGTCTTGCCGACGCCCGAATGCCCGACGAACGCGGTGACCCGGCCGTCGAGATACTCCCGCACCTGCTCGGCCGCCTCGCCGGTGGCCAGCTCGTCCCGCCGGGTCACGACGTAGCGGATCCCGAGCGTCCGGTAGATCTCCAGGAGCTCGTCGGGCGACTCCAGGTCCGACTTGGTCAGCACCAGCAGCGGTTCGAGCCCCGCGTCGAAGGCGGCGACCAGACAGCGGTCGATCAGCCGGGGGCGCGGCTCGGGGTCGGCGAGCGCCGTGACCACGGCCAACTGGTCGGCGTTCGCGACGATCACGCGCTCGTACGGGTCGTCGTCGTCGGCCGTGCGCCGCAGCACCGAGGTGCGCTTCTCGATCCGTACGATCCGCGCCAGCGTGTCCTTCTTGCCCGACAGATCGCCGACGAGACCGACCCGGTCGCCCACGACCGCCGCCTTGCGGCCCAGCTCGCGCGCCTTCATCGCGAGCACGGGCCGGTCGTCGACGAGACAGGTGAGCCGGCCCCTGTCGACGGTCAGCACCATGCCCTCGGCCGCGTCCTCGTGCTTGGGGCGGATGTTCGTACGCGGCCGGTTGCCCTTGGGATTGGGGCGCGAGCGGATGTCGTCCTCGTCGGGGTTCTTGCCGTAGCGGCGCATCGCGTCAGGCTCCCGCACCCGCGAGCATGTCGGCCCACATCTGCGGGAAGTCCGGCAGGGTCTTGGCCGTCGTCTCCACGTTCTCGATCTGCACCCCGTCGACCACCAGGCCGATGATCGACCCCGCCGTCGCCATCCGGTGGTCGTCGTACGTGTGGAAGACGCCGCCGTGCAGCGGGCGCGGCCGGATGTGCAGCCCGTCGGCCGTCTCCGTGACATCGCCGCCCAGCTCGTTGATCTCCTTGGTGAGCGCGGCCAGCCGGTCCGTCTCGTGGAGCCGCAGATGGGCGACGCCGCGCAGGGTGGACGGCGAGTCGGCGAGCGCGGCGACGGCGGCGATACCGGGGGTCAGCTCCCCGACCTCGCTCAGGTCGACGTCGATGCCGTGGATCCGTCCGGTGCCGCTGAAGGTGAGGCTGCTGCCCTCGGTGGTCGCCTCGAAGCGGCACGAGCCACCCATTTCGGTGAAGATCGCGCGCAGCGCGTCCCCGGGCTGCGTGGTGCGCACGGGCCAGTCGGGGACGGTGACCCGGCCGCCGGTGACCAGCGCGGCGGCGAGGAAGGGCTGCGCGTTGGAGAGATCCGGCTCGACGGTCAGGTCGCGGCCCAGCAGCGCGCTGGGGGAGACCCGCCACACGTCGGCCTCGCCGCCGGTCTCCGGCTCGTCGACCTGGGCGCCGACCGCGCGCAGCATGTCGACCGTCATCCGGATGTGCGGCATCGACGGCAGCGCGGAGCCGACATGCCGCACCTCCACGCCCTGGTTGAACCGGGCCCCCGACAGCAGCAGCGCGGAGACGAACTGCGAGGAGGCCGAGGCGTCGATCCGTACCGGACCGCCGTCCAGCGCGCCCGCGCCCTGCACCGTCAGCGGCAGGGCGCCACGGCCGTCGTCGTCGATCCGCGCGCCGAGGACCCGCAGCGCCTCGATGACGGCGCCCAGCGGGCGGACGTACGAGCGGGGGTCGCCGTCGAAGCGGACCGGGCCGTCGGCGAGGGCGGCGACCGGCGGCAGGAAGCGCATGACCGTGCCGGCGTTGCCGACGTCGACCGTGGCGGGGCCGTGCAGCCCCGCCGGGATCACCCGCCATGCCTCGCCCGTGCTGCCCGCGGTGCTCGCGGTGCCGGCCCCGCCCGAGCTGGACGAGACGGTCTCCTCGATGCCGACGCCCATCGCGCGCAGCGCGTCCGCCATCAGCAGGGTGTCCCGGGAGCGCAGCGGCCGGCGCAGCCAGCCGGGCTCGGCGGCCAGCGCGGCGAGGACGAGACCACGGTTGGTGACCGATTTGGAGCCGGGCACGGTGACCGTCGCTTCGACGGTCCTGCTCGCGTAGGGGGCGGGCCAGAGGGCGGGCTGCACGGAACTCTCGGTCATGCCTTCACTTTAGTGGCTGAGGGACGACCCTGATCCTGATCAAATACCCGGAAACCAGGACGTAACCAGCACGTACTCAGACGTAATCAGCGAGTGCTACGACGGAATCGACGGCCGGGCGCCGCAGAGACCCGCAAACAGCCGCAGAGCGCCTCAGAGCCCGAGCAGCCAGCGTCCGCCGCCGATCAGCGAGCAGAGCGAGACGGCGTGGAAGAGGAACAGCCACATCGCCGCCGGCGCACCGGTCAGCCGCGCGAGCTGGTCGGCGTCCGAGTCGGCGGCCCCGCCGCGCCGCCGCTTGGACTGGAGCTCGAACGCCGGGCGCACCCCGCCCAGCAGCAGGAACCACACGGCCGTGTACGCGAACGCCGCCTGCACCTGCGGTCCGGTCAGCCACGAGACCAGCAGGAAGGCCGCTCCGGTGACGACGACGGTGAAGACCCCGTACGCGTTGCGGATCATCACCAGCATCGCGATCAGCAGGACCGTCGCCAGCCAGAGGAACAGCGTGATGTGGTGCGCGACGAGCAGCCAGGCGCCGCCGAGTCCCAGCAGCGGCGGCGCCGTGTAGCCGGCCGCCGCCGTCAGCACCATCCCCAGCCCGGAGGGCTTGCCCCGGCTGACGGTCAGCCCCGAGGTGTCCGAGTGCAGCCGGATGCCGTCGAGTCTGCGGCCGGTGACCAGGGCCGTCAGCCCGTGGCCGCCCTCGTGCGCGATGGTCACGGCGTTACGCGATATTCGCCAGACCTGGTGCGGCACGACGACGGCCAGGGCGAGCACCGCCGTCACGTACACCACCCACTCGTCGGGCGCCGGCTGGCTGCCGAAGACGCGGTCCCACAGTTCGCCGATCGAGGCGGGGTCGATGCTGGCCATTTCTCCGGCGGCTCCTCAACAGGGTTTGCGTCGTGGCAGTCTGGCATCTATGTGCGGACGGTATGCGGCGAGCAGGCGGCCCGAGGACCTTCAGGGACTCTTCGGGGTGGAGAAGTGGGATCCCGAGGAGACCCTGGCGCCCGACTGGAACGTGGCGCCGACCAAAGAGGTCTACGCGATCCTCGAACGCGCCGTGAAAGACGCGAACGACCCCGCCCCGGTTCGCCAGCTGCGCACCTTGAAATGGGGACTCGTGCCGTCCTGGGCCAAGACGCCCGAGGGCGGCGCCCGGCTGATCAACGCGCGTGCCGAGACCGTGCACGAGAAGCCGTCGTTCCGTAAGCCCTTCCTCTCGCGTCGCTGCATCCTGCCGGCCGACGGGTACTACGAGTGGGTCACCGGCAGCGACGAGCGGCAGCTGGAGGAGCAGGGCAAGAAGAAGCGGCCGCGGAAGCAGCCGTACTTCGTCACGCCCGCCGACGGCTCCGTGATGGCGCTCGCCGGGCTCTACGAGTTCTGGCGCGACCGGACGCTGCCCGACGACCACCCGCGCGCCTGGTGGGTGACCTGCTCCGTGATCACCACGGAGGCGGAGGAGACACCGCTCGGTGTGGCCCCCGCCGAGGGGCCGGGTTCGCTGGCCGACATCCACCCCCGGATGCCGCTGATGCTGACCCCGGACCGCTGGGACGCCTGGCTCGACCCGGCCCGTACGGACCCCGACGAGCTGCGCGGACTGCTCGCGCCGCCGCCGGCGGGGCTGATGCGGGCCTATCCGGTCACCACGTCCGTCAGCAACGTCCGCAACAACGGACCCGAACTGCTGGAGGAGCTGGCGGCGCCGGAGGAGAGCACGCTGTTCTGAGCCGCCACCCGGCACGATGGCGCTGTGACAAGCGATTCCGTGCCAACCAATCCTGGGCCAACCAATCCCGTGACAAGCGTGACGAGCGTCGAGACACCGGCCGGACAGGCCAGGATCACCTGGCACCACGCCCGGCGCCCCTGGCTCGTCCTCGCCGTCAGCCATGGCGCGGGCGGCGGTATCGAGGCCCGCGACCTCCAGGCGCTCGCCGCCGCCCTGCCCGCGCGCGACCTCACCGTCGCCCTGGTGGAGCAGCCCTGGCGGGTGGCGGGCAAGAAGCTCGCTCCCGCCCCGAAGACCCTCGACGCGGGCTGGCGCGCGCTCTGGCCGGCGCTGGGCGCACCGGGACT
>NZ_JTIY01000001.1:963767-967084 GCF_000818175.1 Streptomyces sp. AcH 505 | reverse complement strand
GCGGCGGAGCTGGGCGCCCACGCCGTGCTGGCGCTGAGCTTCCCGCTGCACCCGCCGGGCAGGCCCGAGAAGTCACGCGCGGCCGAACTGCTCGGCGCCGGAGCGCCCACGCTCGTCGTCCAGGGCGGCAACGACCCGTTCGGGAAGCCCGCCGAATTCCCCGCCGAATTCTCCGCGGGCGGACACGAGCTGCTGGAGATCCCGTACGGCGACCACAGCTTCGCCGTTCCCAAACGGGCGCCGCTCAGCCAGGCCGAAGCGCTCGGAACGCTGGTCGAAGGCGTCGCTTCGTGGCTCGGAAAACCCCGGGAATGCTGAGGATGCGACCACTGTTGACAGAAACGTTGGTACACCAAGCGTAAGAGGGAGTCCGTCGTATGGGTTCGACCATGTGCCCCCGCCGTCCGGACGGCACTGACCTGGCGTGGACGGTCCTGGCCGCCGGTAAGCCGGCGCCGGCTGTGACGGTCGGCGCACCGGACCGAACCGCCCCGTCGAAGCAAGGTCGACTATTCTCCGATTCGAGTGGGTCCGCTTTTGGATCCGCCACAGCGTTGGAGGAGGTGGGTCCGGTCACTGGGACCGACGCGGGGACTTCAGGGACCGACGACGGCCGCGCGGAAGAGACCACTGCGGAGCGCAGTGCGCGCTTCGAGCGCGATGCCCTGGGCTACCTCGACCAGATGTACTCGGCCGCGCTGCGCATGACGCGCAACCCGGCCGACGCCGAGGATCTGGTGCAGGAGACCTACGCGAAGGCGTACGGCTCGTTCCACCAGTTCCGTGAGGGCACGAATCTCAAGGCATGGATGTACCGCATCCTCACGAACACCTTCATCAACTCGTACCGCAAGAAGCAGCGGGAGCCTCAGCGCAGTGCCGCCGAGGAGATCGAGGACTGGCAGCTGGCACGCGCCGAGTCGCACATGTCGACCGGGCTGCGTTCCGCCGAGTCGCAGGCGCTCGACCATCTCCCGGACTCCGACGTGAAGTCCGCCCTGCAGGCGATTCCCGAAGAGTTCCGCATCGCGGTTTATCTCGCCGATGTAGAGGGCTTTGCCTACAAGGAGATCGCGGACATCATGGGTACACCCATCGGCACGGTGATGTCGCGGTTGCACCGCGGTCGCCGTCAGCTGCGCGGCATGCTGGAGGACTACGCCCGTGAGCGCGGGCTCGTCCCGGCGGGTGCCGGAGAGTCGTCCGACGATCGGAAAGGTTCGGGCTCATGAGCTGCGGAGAGCCGCATGAGACGGATTGCAGCGAAGTCCTCGATCACTTGTATGAGTTTCTCGACCACGAGATGCCCGACAGTGACTGCACCAAGTTCGAGGTGCACTTCGAGGAATGCTCCCCGTGCCTGGAGAAGTACGGTCTCGAACAGGCCGTGAAGAAGCTCGTCAAGCGGTGCTGCGGTCAGGACGACGTACCCACCGACCTGCGGGCCAAGGTCATGGGCCGGATCGACCTGGTCAGGTCGGGACAGACCGTGCCGGACCATGACGTGACGGCTTCCGGCGCCGACCTGCCGGGTGCCACGAAGGACTGACGCGGGCCAGCAGCATCGGCAGGACCGGCAGGGGCGTACGGCGCATCGTGCGCTGTGCGCCCCTCCGTCGTCTCCGCATCGTCTCTACCGCTTGTTCCGTCCGTTTGTCACCCGAAGGTGCTAATCAGTCGCATAATTCCGCTCGCCGACGCCCAACTCGCTAGCCTGACCGTCTGTTTGAGCCCTGCGAGGGCTGGGTGAGCCCCTGCCGGGGGCCGGGCCGAGGAGGGGCGGCGACGCCGTGAGGGCCATACCGGGTGCGGCGCGCGCGTACATCTTGTGCACCGCGCTCTTCGCGACCCTCTGCGTGCTGCCCGCGCTGCGCCCCGGCCGGCCGTCGCCCGTCCCCTGGGCGGCCGTCGTGCTGCTCGCCGCGCTGTACGCCTTCTGTGAGATGCCCGCCCGCTACCGGCTGCACTTCCCCGGCCGCGGGCTCGGCGGGTCCGTACCCGTCGCGGCCGGATCGTTCTTCCCCGTCCTGCTCGCCGCCGCCTTCCTGCTGCCGCCGTCCGCCGCCGCGCTGGTCGCCGTACCCGGCGCCGTGCTCGGCCGGGTCGAGCAGCGGCCCCGGGGGGCCCGGCGGATCTGGCGCGCCGCCCAGCTCGCCGTCGCCACCTGGGCCGCGGCGCGGGCGCATCTGCTCTTCGGCGGGCCCGTCGCCCTCGGCGGCGGGGGGTACGGCCTCGCCGCCCCCGACTTCCCGTACGTCCTGCTGCCGGCCGGCGCCGCGGCGCTCACGTTCTGTCTGGTGCTCGCAGCCCTGGACGGCGGCATCCTCGTCACCGCCGAGCGGCTGTCCGCCCGTACCGCCTGGCGCGGCCTGCTGCCGCGCTCGCTGGCCTCGCACGGCGCGCACGGACTGGCCGGGCTGATGATGGCCGTCCTGTGGCGCAGTCCTTACGGGCCGCTCTCCGCGCTCTTCGTCCTGCTGCCGATGTACATCTCCTGCTGGGTCTTCGCCCAGTACCACCGGGAGCGCGCCGCGCACCAGGCCACCATCAGGGCGCTCGTCCAGGCCGTCGACATCAAGGACAAGTACACGCGCGGCCACAGCGAACGGGTCGGCAGGGCGTCCGTGATGATCGCGCACGAGCTGGGCATGGAGCGCGAACGGCTGGAGGTCCTGCGGTTCGCCGGGATCCTGCACGACGTGGGCAAGCTCGGCGTCCCCACCCGGGTGCTCCGCAAGGAGGGCCCGCTCACCCCGGAGGAGCGCCGCGTCATCGAACTGCACCCCGAGTACGGCCACGAGATGGTGCGCGGCATCGGTTTCCTCGGGGAGGCGCGCTCGGCGATCCTGCACCACCACGAACGGCTCGACGGCACCGGCTACCCGTACGGTCTCGTGGGGCGGCAGATTCCCGAGTTCGCCCGGGTGGTCGCCGTCGCCGACGCCTTCGACGCGATGACCTCCACCCGCTCCTACCGGCGGGCGCGGCCGGTGCGGACGGCCGTGGCCGAGCTGGAGCGGTGCGCGGGCAGCCAGTTCGACCCGGAGATGGTGCGGGCGCTGGTCAGGGCCCTGGACCGGCACGGCTGGCAGACGGCGGTGACGGCGGACGACACGAACGCCGCGCGGAACATCGCGGCGGGTGCGGCGGCCGGCGCGGCGTCCGACCCCGCCGCCGACCCCGAAGCCGAGACCGGAGCTGCGGCTGACACCGGTCCTGCTCCCGAGGCCGACCCGCGCGGCAGCGTCCCGCCGCCCGCCCGTTCGACCACCGCAGGACGCACCCCGCGCGGCGGTACCCGGTGAGCGCCGCGGCCA
>NZ_JTIY01000001.1:935325-963258 GCF_000818175.1 Streptomyces sp. AcH 505 | reverse complement strand
GCCAGCCCACCAGCCACGGCGCGCTCCAGACGGTCGCCGTCGCCGTGGCCGCGGCGCTCGCCGGGTCCGTACCGCACATCGCGCGCGGCAGCGGCCCCGCGCTCGACCACATGGTGCGCCGGGTGCTGACCGTCGGCTTCGCCGCCGTCTGCTTCCAGCCGCTCTACAACTCCGGCGGCTTCGGCGACCTGACCCGGCAGGGTCCCTACTACGCCGCGCTGCTGCTCCTGCTGCTGGCGCTGACCGCCCTGTGCGACGCCGTGCTGGCCGCGCTGATGGCCCGCGCCCGCACGCACCACCCCTTCGGCCCCCTCCTCAGGGAGGAACTGCGGGCCCTGCTCGGCATCGGCTCCGCCGTGTGCGCCACCGGGGCTGTCATCGCGCTCGGGGTCGCCGTCGCCGGGCTCTGGGCGCTGCCGGTGTTCTGTGTACCGCTGCTGCTCACGCACCTGTCGTTCCGGCGCTACGCGGCGGTCCGTACCACCTACGGCCAGACCATCGCCTCGCTGGCCCGCGCCACCGAGATCGCCGGGTACACCCCGCCAGGGCACGCCCGGCGGGTCGCCGAACTGAGCCGCGCCGTCGGCCGTGAGCTGGGCCTGTCGGGGCCTGACCTGACCGTGCTGGAGTACGCGGCGCTGATGCACGACATCGGCCAGCTCTCGCTGGTGGACCCCGTGCCCGAAGGGGCCACCGCCCTGCTGCCGGTCGCCGAGCAGCGCCGGATCGCGCTGCTCGGCGGAGCCGTCGTACGCCAGACCGGGGTGCCGGCGGCGGTGGCCGTCGTGGTCGAACGCCAGGCCGACCCCTACCGGGAACAGCCGCTGCCTGCCAGGATCGTCCGCGCCGTGAACGCGTACGACGATCTGACCGGGGAAGGGGCCGGAGAAGGAGCGGGCGCGAGCGGCGCGCTGAGCGCGCTGGAGCGGCTACGGCTGGGCACGGCGCACGACTACCAGCCCGAGGTGGTGGAATCCCTGGCACGCGTGCTGTCCCGGGGCGGTCTGACGTCGGGCGGGGCTGGGTAACCCATGGGTAAGGAGCGGGCGTCCGACCCGGCATGGTTGGATGCGAAGAAGAGGGTGTCCGGGAGTATGGCCCGAGCGACCGGCAGGCGGGAATCGTGAGGATCTTCGGGAAGGTACGGCATCGGCCATCCGCCTCGTGGCGGCAGGCCACCGACCGCGCGTTCACGCTGATCGGTGACGGCCGGTACGAGGACGCGGGCGCGCTGCTGACGCGTGCGGCCGATCTGGAGCCCTGGCTCTCCGAGTCCTGGTTCAATCTGGCGCTGCTGCACAAGTTCCGGCACGACTGGGAGCAGGCGCGGGCGGCCGGACTGCGGGCCGTGGCCCTGCTCGACAAGGAGACCGGCGCCCCCGACTGGTGGAACGTGGGCATCGCGGCCACCGCGCTCCAGGACTGGCCGCTGGCCCGGCGCGCCTGGCAGGCGTACGGGCTGCGGGTGCCCGGCAATCCGCACAGCGCCGAGGCGAACGGCGAACCCGACGGGATGGAGCTGGGCAGCGCCGCTGTCCGGCTGTCGCCCGAGGGCGAGGCCGAGGTCGTCTGGGGCCGCAGACTCGACCCGGCGCGGATCGAGGTGCTGTCGATCCCGCTGCCCTCGTCGGGGCGGCGCTGGGGCGAGGTCGTCCTGCACGACGGCGTGCCCAACGGCGAGCGCACGACGGCGGCGGCCCCGGACGGCGCCACCCGCGCCTACCCGGTCTTCGACGAGATCGAGCTGTGGGCGCCCTCGCCCGTACCCACCTGGGTGGTGCTGCTGGAAGCGGCGACCGAGGACGACAGGGACGCGCTGGAGCGGCTCGCCGCCGACGCGGGCTTCGCCGCAGAGGACTGGTCGTCGTCGGTACGGCTGCTGTGCCGGGCCTGCTCGGAGAGCCGGATGCCGAGCGCCGAGGGCGACGGCGAGCATCTCGACCCGCACGACCACAGCGAGCCCGGCCATCCGGGGCCGCTCGGCCACCGCACGGCGGGCGAGCTGTGGGTGCCGGAGCGTGAATGCGGCATCGCGGCGCCGCAGGCCCTGGTGAAGGGCCTGCTGGACGGCTGGGTCGCGGACAGCCCCGAGACCCGTGAGTGGCGGGATCTCGAAGAAGTCTGCTGACGGACGACCGGAGCCTCCCGCGGCTGCGCTTAGGCTGTACGGGCACATCGTGCGGACCCGCGCGACGTGCGGGCAGCAGCATCGGGTACTGAGGAAGGCGTACTGCGGACATGGCGCAGCAGGAGACGGACCAGCGGATCGACAGTGAGGCCCCGGTGACGGACGGGGACGGGTTCGTCGACGACACCACGGACGCCGAGGCGCGCGAGCTGGCGCACCGGGAGCGCGGCACGGCCCGGCCGATCACCGTCGTCGGCAATCCCGTGCTGCACAAGGAATGCCGGGACGTGACGGAGTTCGGCGACGAACTCGCCGCGCTCGTGGACGACATGTTCGCCAGCCAGCGTGCCGCCGAGGGCGTGGGCCTGGCCGCCAACCAGATCGGTGTCGACCTGAAGGTCTTCGTCTACGACTGCCTGGACGACGACGGTGTCCGGCACGTCGGCGCGGTCTGCAACCCCGTACTGGTGGAGCTGCCGCCGGGGGAGCGGAACCTGGACGACTCCAACGAGGGCTGCCTGTCCGTGCCGACCGCGTACGCCGCGCTGCCGCGCCCCGACTACGCCGTCGTCACCGGCGTCGACCTGAAGGGCCGTCCGGTCAAGCTCCAGGGCACCGGGTACTTCTCCCGCTGCCTGCAGCACGAGACGGACCATCTGTACGGGTACCTCTACATCGACCGGCTCTCCAAGCGCGACCGCAAGGACGCGCTGCGGCAGATGGCCGAGGGCACGGCGCGCTACGAGACCGTCCCCAACGACTGAGCGCCCCCCGCCGCGCCGGCCGACGCGGGCACCCGGAAGGTGCGGCGGTAGGCGTTCGGGGTCGTCCCCAGCGTCCGCAGGAAGTGGTGGCGCAGCCCCGCCGCGCTGCCGAAGCCGGAGCGCCCGGCCACGCTGTCCACCGTCTCGTCCGTCGCCTCCAGCAACTCCTGGGCGAACAGCACCCGTTGGCGCAGCAGCCAGCGGTAGGGCGTCGTCCCCGTCTCCTGCTGGAAGCGGCGGGCGAAGGTGCGCGGCGACATGTGGGCCTGCTCGGCCAGCTGCTCGACGGTCATCTCGCTGTCCAGATGCCGCTCCATCCAGCCGAGCACGTCGGCGACCGTGTCGCAGCGGTCCCTGGGCAGCGGGCGCTCCACGAACTGCGCCTGGCCGCCGTCGCGGTGCGGCGGGACGACCATGCGGCGGGCGACGGCGTTGGCGATCTCCGGGCCGTGCTCCAGCCGCAGCAGATGCAGACACGCGTCGATCCCGGCCGCTGTGCCGGCCGACGTGATGACGCGGCCGTCCTCCACGTACAGCCCGTCCTGCTCGACCTTGGCCTGCGGAAACGTCCGGGACAGCAGTTCGGTGTGGCTCCAGTGGCTGACGCACCGCCGCCCGTCGAGCAGCCCGGCGGCGCCGAGCACGAACACGCCCGAGCACACGCTGAGCACCCAGGCGCCGCGGTCGACGGCGCGGCGCAGCGCGTCGAGCAGTTCCTGCGGGTAGTCGCGCACGGCGTACGAGGCACCGGCCGGTACGGCGATCAGATCGGCCTCCTCCAGCCGGTCCAGGCCGTACAGGTCGCCGAGGGTGAACCCGGCGTGGGTGCGCAGCACGGGACCTTCGGCGGACACCACGCCGAAGTCGTACACCGGCAGGCCTTCGTCACTCCGGTCGAGGCCGAACACCTCGCAGATCACGCCGAGTTCGAAGGGATGAACGCCGTCGAGGAGGACCGCCGCCACGTTTTTCAGCATGGCACCAAGTGTGGCAGCAATTCGATGCTTGATGACAGTCCTGCCACTGCTTTTCCTGGGGCCGAGCGACGACAGTAAGGACATGGACACCTTCCTCACCATTCTCGCCCTGATCGCCCTCTTCGTCCTTCTCGCGCTGCCCCCGCTGTACTGGCACGTCAAGGACCGCGCGACCGACCGCCGGGTCCGGCTGGCCCGCATCGACCACGAGCTGCGCGAGCTGCACCAGCGCCGCAGCCCGAACCGCGACGACTACTCCCGCACCAACTGAGTGTCGCGGTTCCGGTCCGGGCGCCGGCCGAACGCGGCGTGCACCGCCCACCCGGCCGCCGCGCCGACCCCGTACCAGAACAGATCGGGCGCGTTGAACGTGGAGCCGAGGACGAGCCGCGCGATCTCACTGCGCGCGGCCAACTCGGCGGACACACCCGTCAGTTGCAGCAACTCGACACCACAACTGACCGCGAGAGCGACCAACGCGGCCGTCAGCGGCCTGACGCGGGGAGCGACGACCACCACCAGCGCCTGCACAAGCACGGTGTAGAGCGCGTCCCCCGTGTACTTGGCAGCGTCGCCGGACCCCACGCTCCGCACCCCCAGCCCGGCCGCCACGGTCAGCACCGCGCAGACCCCGGCCACGAGACACGTCCCCCTGAGCGTCCCTGGCCGCACCCGGCGCCTCACGTCTGCGGCTCGCCGGGCCGGTAGCTGGCCCTGATGTGGACGCGTTCGCCCTGGGGGCCCAGGATGCTGAGGAACTCCACCGCGTGTTCGTCGGCATTGCCGAACCAGTGCGGCAGATGCGTGTCGAACTCTGCGGCCTCACCCTCCGTGAGGATGAAGTCCTCGTCGCCGAGGACGACGCGCAGCCGCCCGCGCAGGACGTACAGCCAGTGGTAGCCCTCGTGCGAGCGCGGATCGGGTTCGCGGCCGTCGGTCAGACCGGCCGGCATGATGTGCTTGAACGCCTGCGGGCCGCCGGGTTTGCGGGTCAGCGGTACGACGGTCATGCCGTACCGGGTGAAGGGCCGCGGGTACACCCGCGGATCAAGATCGGCCGGAGCGCCGATCAGCTCGTCGACCGGCACCTGATAGGCCCTCGCCAGCGGCAGCAGGAGTTCGAGGCCCGGCTTGCGGTGGCCGGACTCCAGCCGGGAGAGCGTGCTGACCGGGATGCCGGTGATCTCCGACAGCGCGGTCAGGGTGACGCCGCGCCGCGTGCGCAAGGCGCGCAGCCGGGGCCCGACCGCCGCCAGCACCGCGCCGAATTCGTCGCTCATGCAACCACGGTGCCCGTGTTTTGCCATTTCCGCAAAGAGCTTTGCCCGAATGCCGTTCCGAGCGCATCGTTGCGTCGCAGTCACCGCACAGTCAGGACGCAGCCGTCCCGAAGCGACGAAAGGCCGACCCCCATGGATGCCCAGGGTTGGAACGACATGTACCGCAGCCGCGAGCAGCTGTTCAGCGGCAACCCCAACGGGGTGCTCGTCGCCGAGACCGCGGAACTGCCGCCCGGCCGGGCGCTCGACGCCGGGTGCGGCGAAGGCGCCGACGCGCTCTGGCTGGCCCGGCGCGGCTGGCAGGTCACCGGGGTCGACATCGCCGAGACCGCCCTGCGGCGCGCGGCGGCGGCGGGCACCGACGTCGAGGACCGGGTGACCTGGAGACGCGCCGACCTCAGCACCACACCGCCCCCGGCGGACGCCTTCGACCTGGTGTCCGTCCAGTACTTCCCGCTGCGCCGCACGCCGGACCACGCGGCGCTGCGCGACCTCCTGGCCGCCGTCGCCCCCGGCGGCACCCTGCTCTTCGTCAGCCATGACCTCGCCGACCTGACCCACCGGGAGGGCGACGACTTCGACCCCGCCGACTACTACCAGCCCGGCGACGTCCCGCCGCTCCTCGGCCCCGGCTGGGACGTCCTGGTCGACGAGACCCGTCCGCGCGCCGTCCCGCCCCCGGCCGGCACCCACCACACCCACGACACCGTCCTGCGGGCGCTGCGCCGGCCGTGAGCGGTCCCTTGCCGCGGCTCAGAAGTCGTCGTCCAGGCTGACCGAACCCTCCACCGCCACCTGGTAGGCGGACGGGCGGCGTTCGAAGAAGTTGGTCAGCTCTTGGACGCCCTGCAGCTCCATGTACGAGAACGGGTTCTCCGAGCCGTACACCGGGGCGAGGCCCAGGCGGCGCAGCCGCTGGTCGGCGACGCACTGGAGGTATTCGCGCATCGACTCGGTGTTCATGCCGGGCAGCCCGTCACCGCACAGGTCGCGGCCGAACTGCAGCTCCGCCTCGACCGCCTCCTTGAGCATGTCCGTGACCTGCTGCTGGAGTTCGTCGTCGAAGAGGTCGGGCTCCTCCTTGCGGACGGTGTCCACGACCTCGAACGCGAAGTTCATGTGCATCGTCTCGTCGCGGAAGACCCAGTTGGTGCCCGTGGCGAGACCGTGCAGCAGGCCGCGCGAGCGGAACCAGTAGACGTACGCGAAGGCCCCGTAGAAGAACAGGCCCTCGATGCAGGCCGCGAAGCAGATCAGGTTCAGCAGGAAGCGCCGCCGGTCCGCCTTGGTCTCCAGGCGGTCGATCGTCTCGACCGAGTCCATCCAGCGGAAGCAGAACTGCGCCTTCTCGCGGATCGAGGGGATGCTCTCCACCGCGTCGAACGCGGCGGCCCGGTCCGCCGGATCGGGGAGGTAGGTGTCGAGCAGCGTCAGATAGAACTGGACGTGCACGGCCTCCTCGAAGAGCTGGCGGGACAGGTACAGCCGCGCCTCGGGGGAGTTGATGTGCTTGTACAGCGTCAGGACCAGGTTGTTCGACACGATCGAGTCGCCCGTCGCGAAGAACGCGATCAGCCGGCCGATCATGTGCTGCTCGCCGGGGGAGAGCTTGGCGAGGTCGGCGACGTCGGAGTGGAGGTCGACCTCCTCCACGGTCCAGGTGTTCTTGATCGCGTCGCGGTAGCGGTCGTAGAAGTCCGGGTAGCGCATCGGCCGCAGCGTCAGTTCGAAGCCCGGGTCGAGCAGGTTCTTCTCGACGGTCTCGGTCGGTTCGGTGGTCTCGGTCGGTTCGGTCTCGGTCGTCATTACTGGCAGGCCTCGCAGGACTCGGGGTTTTCCAGGGAGCAGGCGACGGCGTCCGCGTCGGGCGCCATCGGTACGGGCACGGGCACGGGGCCGGGGCCCGGGGCGACACGCGCCGCCGGTACGTCGGCGCCGGCCGCGCGGGCGATCCGGGTCGCCGGGCGCGAGCGCAGGTAGTACGTGGTCTTGAGGCCCTTCTTCCAGGCGTACGCGTACATCGAGCTGAGCTTCCCGATGGTCGGCGTCTCCAGGAACAGGTTCAGCGACTGGCTCTGGTCGAGGAACGGCGTACGCGCCGCCGCCATGTCGATCAGACCGCGCTGCGGGATCTCCCACGCCGTGCGGTACAGCTCACGCACCTCGGCGGGCAGCCAACTGAAGCCCGCCACCGAGCCGCTCGACTCGCGCAGCGCCTCACGGCTCCTGGCGTCCCAGACGCCGAGCCGCTTCAACTCCGCCACCAGGTACGAGTTGACCTGAAGGAACTCACCCGACAGCGTCTCGCGCTTGAAGAGGTTCGAGACCTGCGGCTCGATGCACTCGTAGACCCCGGCGATCGAGGCGATGGTCGCGGTCGGCGCGATGGCGAGCAGCAGCGAGTTGCGCATACCGCTCCTGGCGACCCGGGCGCGCAGGGCGTCCCACCGCTCGGGCCAGTTCAGCTCCACGCCGTAGTGGTCGGGATGCAGCACCCCGCGCGCCGTACGCGTCTGCTCCCAGGCGGGCAGCGGGGCGTACCGCTCGGCGAGCCCGCAGGACGCCTCGTACGCGGCGAGCATGACCCGCTCGGCGATCTTCGTGGAGAGCGCGGCGGCCTCGGCGGAGTCGAAGGGCAGGCCCTTCTTGAAGAAGACGTCCTGGAGGCCCATCACGCCGAGGCCGACCGGGCGCCACTTGGCGTTGGAGCGGCCCGCCTGCTCGGTCGGGTAGAAGTTGATGTCCACGACCCGGTCGAGGAAAGTGACGGCGGTGTGGACCGTCGTGTCCAGCCGCGCCCAGTCGATCTCGCCCGAATCGAGCACGAAAGCGGCCAGGTTGACCGAGCCGAGGTTGCAGACGGCCGTCTCGCCGTCGTCCGTGACCTCCAGGATCTCCGTGCAGAGGTTGGAGGAGTGGACCGTGCGGCCGGGCTCCGCCGTCTGGTTGGCCGTACGGTTCGACGCGTCCTTGAAGGTCATCCAGCCGTTGCCGGTCTGGGCGAGGGTGCGCATCATCCTGCCGTACAGGTCACGGGCCGGGATCGTCCTGATCGCGAGGCCCGCCGCCTCCGCCGCGCGGTACGCCGTGTCGAACGCGTCGCCCCACAGGTCGACCAGTTCCGGCACGTCGGACGGCGAGAACAGCGACCAGTCGGTGTCCGCCTCGACGCGCCGCATGAACTCGTCGGGGATCCAGTGCGCCAGGTTGAGGTTGTGCGTACGGCGCGCCTCCTCACCGGTGTTGTCCCGCAGCTCCAGGAACTCCTCCAGGTCGGCGTGCCAGGTCTCCAGGTAGACGGCGGCGGCGCCCTTGCGCCTGCCGCCCTGGTTCACGGCGGCGACCGAGGAGTCGAGCGTGCGCAGGAACGGCACGATGCCGTTGGAGTGCCCGTTGGTGCCGCGGATCAGCGAACCCCGGGAGCGGATACGGGAGAACGGGATGCCGATGCCGCCCGCGTGCTTCGAGAGCCGGGCCACCTGGTGGTAGCGGTCGTAGATCGAGTCGAGTTCGTCTGCGGGGGAGTCCAGCAGGTAGCAGGAGGACATCTGCGGGTGCCGGGTGCCCGAGTTGAACAGGGTCGGCGACGACGGCAGATAGTCCAGCCGGCTCATCAGCCGGTAGAGCGCGGCGACGTCCTCCAGCGCGGCCGGGCTGTCGTCCTCGGCGAGCCCGCACGCCACGCGCAGCATGAAGTACTGCGGGCGCTCGACGACCTGACGGGTGATCGGGTGGCGCAGCAGGTAGCGGCTGTAGAGCGTGCGCAGACCGAAGTAGCCGAACCGGTCGTCGGCCGCCGGGTCCACGAGCTCGTCGAGCCGGTCGGCGTGCAGCGCCACGAAGCGGGCGGTGGCGTCGGCGATCAGCCCCTCGGTGTGTCCGACGCCGACCGAGGCGGAGAACGACACCGCGCCTTGGCCGGCGGCCTCGTCGGCGATGGAGCGGGTCAGCAGCCGGGCGGCGAGCCGGGAGTACGCGGGGTCCTCGGAGATCAGCCCGGCGGCGGCCTCGGTGGCCAGCTCGCGCAGGCCCGCAGCGTCCGATCCGGCGTTACGCCCCCGGAGCGCCGCCGCTGCGACCTTGCCCGGGTCGGTGTCGGGCAGATCGGCGGTGAGGTCCGTCAGCGTACGCAGCAGTGCCTCGCCTGAAGCGGCGGTGTGCGTGGCCGGACGGTCTGGCGCGATGGTCACGTGATGCTCTCCCTCGCTCGGATCGGGTCCGGCGGGCAGGAGGCAGGCATACGACGGACCGCACCCAGGGCAGGGCGCACCGCCGTGTCCGCCGGCCCTACCGCGGGGCCCGGGACGTCTCGGCGCCCGGCTCGGTCGAACCGGACGCACCGTCGGCAGGTCTTCGGACTCGCGGGTACGACAAAGCGCACCACAGCACACCGTTGCGGGACAGTTCCGGATTCGCACCGGATTCCCCTGTGTCGACAGCGAGACGAGCATACATCTGGTGGGCGTCTCGGGAGTCACCCCCCACATCTTGTGTCGCATCGAGTTTCGTCTGCCCGCTGTCGCACCGCTCCGCTATCGTCGTGGAGACAAGGAGGTGTCCCCATGACGGCGGTCGAGGACAGGCACGGGATTCATCCCGACGAGTTCGACGAGTGGACGCGGATACTGGCTCGGACCACAGAGAGTGTCCGGCTGGAACTCATCGACGGGATGATCAGGAGCACCGTTGTGCCGGACGGAGACCACGGCCGCATCATCCAGTGGCTGATTCGTATCTGTATGCAGTCACGTCCGGAGCTCTGGCTGCACCAGGACCAGGGACTGAAGGTGCAGACGTATCGCAACGGCCGGGCCCGGCCGGACGGTTCGCTCGCGCCGAGCGAGGCATTCGTCGGCCAGGGTGAGTGGGCCGAACCTGACCAGGTCCTGATGACCGTCGAGGTCACCTCGTACGACTCCGACACCGACGACCGGGACCGGATCGAGAAGCCGCGCGCTTACGCCCAGACCGACATCCCGGTCTATCTGCTCATCGACCGGGACAACTGTGTGGTCACCGTCCACAGTGAGCCGGACGGTGTGCGCTACGAAAGCGTCCACACGGTGCCGTTCGGCAAGCAGATCACGCTGCCTGATCCGATCGGCATCACGCTGGACACCGAGCAGCTCAAGGAATGGGTGCGCTGATACGCGCGACGGGCCGCCGACGGTGCCGGCGGCCCGTTCCTATGACGGTTTCGAGGCGGCTCAGTGAGCCGGTTCCGCCGGTTCGGCCGGTGTCGTCAGGGGGAGTTCGGCCTTGACGTCCGGGTCGCCCGCGTCCGCCGTGTAGTCGGACGCCGTCGTCTCGTCGATGCCGTCCGGTGCCTTGACCGCGCGCAGGATCAGGGTGAGGACCACCGTCACCACCACGTTCAGCACGAACGCGGTGAGGCCGATGTAGCCGATCTCGCCGAGCCCCGGGATCTCCTTCGACGAGCCGCCGAAGTGCTTCTGGGTCGGGCTCGCGACGCCGTACGCGGCGAGCGTCCCGTAGACCATGCCCACCGCCCAGCCCGCCAGCAGCGCCCAGCGGTGGAACCAGCGGGTGAACAGGCCGCCGACCAGGGCCGGCAGGGTCTGCAGGATCCAGATGCCGCCCAGCAGCTGGAAGTTGATCGCGACGGTCGGGTCCATCCCGAGGACGAAGACCAGCGCGCCCACCTTCACCAGCAGGGACACCAGCTTGGAGACCTTGGTCTCCTGCGCCGGGGTCGCGTCCGGCTTGATGAAGTCCTTGTAGATGTTGCGGGTGAAGAGGTTCGCCGCGGCGATCGACATGATCGCGGCCGGCACCAGCGCGCCGATACCGATCGCGGCGAAGGCGACGCCCGCGAACCAGTCGGGGAACATGTTCTCGAAGAGCTGCGGGATCGCCAACTGGCCGTTGTCGACCTTGATCCCGGCGGCGATCGCCATGAAGCCGAGCAGCGCCAGCAGCCCCAGCATCAGTGAATACAGCGGCAGGATCGCGGTGTTGCGCCGGATCACGTCACGGCTGCGGCTGGAGAGCGTCGCCGTGATGGAGTGCGGATACATGAAGAGCGCGAGCGCCGAGCCGAGCGCCAGCGTCGCGTACCCCCACTGGCCGGCCTCGGGCGGCGCCAGCGCGCCGCGCGGTTTGCCGGTGGCCGGATTGACCTTCGCGAAGGCGTCACCCGCCTTGGCGAAGATGTCGTCGAAGCCGCCGAGCCTGATCGGGATGTAGATGATCGCCACGAGAATGACGATGTAGATCAGACCGTCCTTGACGAACGCGATCAGCGCGGGCGCCCGCAGCCCCGACGAGTACGTGTAGGCGGCGAGCACGGCGAACGCGATGAACAGCGGCAGGTCCTTGACGAACCAGTTGGTGTCGTTGCTGCCGCCGATGCCCATCACGTCGAGCACCGACTGGATACCGACCAGCTGGAGCGCGATGTACGGCATCGTCGCGAGGATGCCGGTCACGGCGACGGCCAGCGACAGGGACTTCGAGCCGAAGCGCCCCCGGACGAAGTCCGACGTCGTCACGTACCCGTGCTTGTGCGACACCGACCAGAGCCTGGGCAGGAAGGTGAAGATCAGCGGATAGACCAGGATCGTGTACGGGACGGCGAAGAAGCCCGAGGCGCCCGCCGCGTAGATCGCGGCCGGCACGGCCACGAAGGTGTACGCCGTGTAGAGGTCACCGCCGAGCAGGAACCAGGTCACCCAGGTGCCGAACGACCGGCCGCCCAGGCCCCATTCGTCGAGGCTGTGCTGGTTCTCCGCCCTGCGCCAGCGCGCCGCCAGGAACCCCATGGCCGTGACGGCCAGGAAGAAGAAGATGAAGACGCCGAGCGCGACGCCGTTCACACCGTCCTTCATCGCGACGCACCTCCCTTGCGGGCGCGCTGGTCACGCTGCCACAGCTTGTAGGCGGTCATGGTCAGCGCGGTCGAGATGAAGACCCACAGCAGCTGGTACCAGTAGAAGAAGGGGATGCCGATGAACGCCGGGTCGACCTTCGCGTACGACCCGACCCAGAGCATCGCCACGAACGGTGCCAGCAGACAGACGCCGATCACCACCCGCAGCGGTGTCACCGTGGGCGGTTTTTCTTCCGGGTTGTCCAGCATTCGGCGTACCGTCCCCTCACTGATCACCTGTTGTAATGCGCAGGCAATCTAGGGGAGGAGGCCGACCGCCGTCACCCCCGCCGCCGTCTCGGAACGACAACGGTGCGGCTAAACCGCTCAATGGGCGGGTCGTTTGAGCCGCGCGACGAACTTGTACCGGTCGCCGCGGTACACCGAACGCACCCATTCGACCGGTTCGTTGTCCGCGTCGACCGAGTGCCGCGAGAGCATCAGCATCGGCAGGCCCACGTCCGTGCCGAGCAGTCCGGCCTCGCGCGGGGTGGCCAGCGAGGTCTCGATGGTCTCCTCGGCCTCGGCCAGATGGACCCCGTACACCTCGGCCAACGCCGTATAGAGAGACGTATATTTGACCAGCGAGCGGCGCAGCGCGGGAAAGCGCTTGGCCGACAGATGCGTGGTCTCGATCGCCATCGGCTCACCGCTCGCCAGCCGCAGCCGCTCGATCCGCAGCACCCGGCCGCCCGCGGTGATGTCGAGCAGCCCGGCCAGGGTGTCGTCGGCGGTGACATAGCCGATGTCCAGCAGCTGCGAGGTCGGTTCGAGGCCCTGGGCCCGCATGTCCTCGGTGTACGAGGTGAGTTGCAGGGCCTGCGACACCTTCGGCTTGGCGACGAACGTGCCCTTGCCCTGGATGCGTTCGAGCCTGCCCTCGACCACCAGCTCCTGGAGCGCCTGCCGCACGGTCGTACGCGAGGTGTCGAACTCGGCGGCGAGCGTACGTTCCGGCGGAACCGGGGTCCCTGGCGGTAGAGTCTCTGTCATGTCCAGCAAGTGCCGCTTGAGGCGGTAGTACTTGGGCACGCGCGCCGTGCGGGTCGCCGCCGGTCCCTCGGTCTCCGTGCCGCCCCCGTCCGTGGCCATGCCCTGCCTTCCCGACTGCTGCGCTGCTGCCGTCACCGGCTCCTCCGTCTGTCGCGGCTCACATGGTGGCACGGTCCGGTCACAAGACGTGGGCCTGCCTCTCAGGTGTCGGTCCGATAACGGACGTCACTGCCCTTCTTATACACCCTTGACACCCCCAAAGGTCTAGGCCAAGCTCCCCGTACTGGTCTAAACCATTAAAGACCAGGTCCCAGCCCCAGTCAGTACTCGGCGTAAGTCTTCGCGGTGGGCGGGGGGTTGCAGGAATCCCTGAGGAGGGTGGCGTGAAGCGCAAGCTCATCGCGGCGGTCGGCGTCGCGGGCATGTTGGTCAGCATCGCGGCGTGTGGCTCGGACAGCAAGTCCGACAACGGGTCTTCGAAGTCGGAGGACGCCAAAGCACTCACCGTGTGGCTGACGGTGGATGCCCAGAACAACTGGCCGGACCTGGTGAAGGCCGCCGATGCCGCACTGGTCAAGAAGCACCCCGGCGTCAAGATCAAGCACGAGTACTACGGCTGGCCCGACAAGAACACCAAGCTCGACGCCGTCCTCGCCACCGACAAGGCGCCGGACGTGGTGGAGATGGGCAACACCGAGATGCTCGGCTACATGGTGAAGGGCGCCTTCGCCCCGGTCGACGCCTCGAAGTTCGACAACTCCGGCGCCTGGCTGGACGGCCTCAAGCAGTCCGTGACCTACTCGGGCAAGACCTACGGTGTGCCGTACTACGCCGGCGGCCGCGTGGGCAACTGGCGCAAGGACGTCGCCAAGAAGGCCGGCATCACCGCGCCGCCCAAGACCTACGCCGAGCTGACCTCCGACCTGGACAAGATCCAGAAGAAGGAGGGGACCAAGTTCAACGCCTGGTACCAGCCCTCCCGTGACTGGTACGCGGCGATGTCCTTCGTCTACGACGCCGGCGGCTCCATAGCCACCGACAACGGCGGCACGTTCAAGGCCAACCTCTCCTCGGCGGAGTCGCTCAAGGGCCTGAACGACTGGAAGAACATCGAAGACAAGTACATGCACGGCGACAAGACCAAGGACGAGTCGGACCGTTTCACCATCTACGGTCAGGGCAAGTCCGGCATGATCTTCGGCGCCGCCTGGGAAGGCGCGTCCGCCGAGGACCCGAAGGCCGACACCACCGGCAAGCTCAAGGGCAACCTCGAGAACTTCGTGATGCCCGGTCCTTCCGGCAAGAACATGCCCGTCTTCCTGGGCGGTTCGGACCTGGCCGTCCCGGTCAAGTCCAAGGCGCAGGACCTCGCCGCCGAGTGGATCAACGACTTCACCGGCGCGCAGGGCCAGAAGGGCCTCGTCGCCAAGGGCAACCTGCCCAACAACACCACGGACCTCGCTCCCATGAAGAGCGACCCGGCCACGGCAGTGCCGGCCACCGCCGCCGAGTCCAGCTGGTTCGTCCCGCAGGCTCCGGGCTGGGGACAGGTCGAGAAGGCCCAGGTACTGCAGACGATGCTGCAGTCCATCGCCACCGGCAAGGCGTCGGTCGAGGACGCCGCGAAGACCGCGGACGCCGCGATCGACAAGGTCATCAACACCAAGTGACCTGAGCACGGGGCCCCGTCGGATCCGACGGGGCCCCGTCCGGCGGGCTGCACCAGGAGAGGGACCCCGAGGAGCGCGCGATGAGTGCCGCAGAGACAACCACTGTGAAGGTGCCGCCGGCGCGGCGCGACCCACAACCGGGCACCGCACCCGGCAGACCCGGGAAGCCCGGCGGAAAGCGCAGAACGGGCGGGAGTTCGATCCCCTGGCTGCTGCTCCTGCCAGGACTGCTCGTCATCGGTCTCGTCTTCGGCTACCCGCTGGTGCGGCTGGTCACCCTGTCGTTCCAGAAGTTCGGCCAGCCCCAGCTGTGGGGCTTCCAGCCGGCCGAGTCGGCAGGCTTCAGCAACTTCACCGAGGTGCTCGGGGACAGCGAGTTCTGGACGGTCGCCCTGCGCACCGTCGTCTTCGCCGCGGTCTGCGTCATCCTGACGCTGGTCCTCGGCATGCTGGTCGCGCTGCTCCTGCAGCGCGTGTCCGGCTGGGTGAAGACCCTCATCAACATCGCCCTGATCGCGAGCTGGGGCATGCCCGTCGTCGTCGCCATCACCATCTTCAAGTGGATGTTCGACTCCGACTACGGCGTCCTCAACTGGCTGCTCAGCAGGGTCCCCGGGGTCGATCTGATCGGCCACAACTGGTTCGCCAGCGGCACCCAGGGCCTCGCCGTGATCATCCTGCTGGTGGTCTGGGGCGCCGTACCGTTCGTCGCCATCACCCTCACCGCGGGACTCACCCAGGTACCCGCCGAACTCGAAGAGGCGGCGCGTCTCGACGGCGCCGGCGCCTGGGGCGTCTTCCGGCACGTCACCATGCCGCTCCTCAAGCCCATCGTCGTCATGCTGGCGACCCTGTCGGTCATCTGGGACATGGGCGTCTTCCCGCAGGTGTTCGTGATGCGCGACGGCCACCCCGAGGCCGAGTTCCAGCTGCTCACCACCTACTCGTACGACAAGGCGTTCGTCGTCAACGACTACTCCCAGGGCTCGGCCATCGCACTGATCACGGTCGCGCTGCTGCTGGGCGTGATCGCCGTCTACATGCGCCAGATGCTGAAGATCGGAGAGGTGGAGTGACCACGACCGCCGCGACCCCTGTCGCCGCCGCCACCCCGGCGCCCGCCCGCACCGCGGGCAAGCGCTCCCGCAAGAGGGGCAAGCTCGGCTGGAACATCGTCGGGCTGCTGGTCTTCGTCGCCATCGGCTTCCCCGTCTACTGGATGCTGAACACGGCGTTCAAGCCGGCCAAGGAAGCGATCGACCCGAACCCGCACTTCTTCCCCCGGACCTTCACCCTGGCCAACTTCCAGCGCGCGCTGGACATCGCCGACTTCTGGGGCCCGGTCACCCGCTCGCTGATCGTCTCGGCCGCCGCCGTCCTCATCGCGATCGTGGTCGGACTGCTCGCGGCGCTCGCCATCTCCCGGTTCGCCTTCCGCGGCCGCAAGATCGTGATCGTCGGCATCCTCGCCGTCCAGATGGTCCCGCTGGTCGCCATGATCATCCCGGTCTTCCTGCTGCTGAACGACCTCAAGCAGTACGACAAGCTCAGCGGGCTCGTCCTCACCTATCTGACGCTGACCCTGCCCTTCACGGTGTGGACGCTGCGCGGGTTCATCGTCAACATCCCCAAGGAGCTGGAAGAAGCGGCGATGGTCGACGGGTGCAGCCGCACCGGCGCCTTCGTCCGCGTGGTCTTCCCGCTGCTCGCCCCCGGCCTGGTCGCCACCTCCGTCTACGGCTTCATCCAGGCGTGGAACGAGTACCTCTACGCCCTGATGCTGATGAGCCAGCAGAACCAGACGGCGACCGTATGGCTGTCCAACTTCTCCACCAAGCACGGAACCGAGTTCGCACCGATGATGGCCGGCTCCACGATGATGGCTGTGCCCATCGTGGTCCTCTTCCTCATCGTCCAGCGCAAGATGGCCGCAGGTCTGACGGCCGGCGCGGTGAAGGGATAACGCCGACCCATGACCACCATCACCACCAGTACGGACACGCTGACGCGTGACGCGCTCGCGGTCCTGCAGCCCGGCTTCGTCGGCACCACGGTCCCCGACTGGGTGCTGCGCCGCATCGGCGAAGGACTCTCCTCGGTCGCCCTGTTCGGCCGCAACGTCGCCGAGGCGGAGCAACTGGCCGCGCTCACCGCCCGGCTGCGCGCCGAGCGCCCCGACGTCCTGGTCGCCATCGACGAGGAGGGCGGCGACGTCACCCGGCTCGAAGTGCGCACCGGCTCGTCCTTCCCCGGCAACTACGCCCTCGGCTCCGTCGACGACACCGACCTCACCCGGGACGTGGCGCGCGAACTCGGCCGCAGGCTCGCCGAGTGCGGGGTCAACTTCAACTGGGCGCCCTCCGCCGACGTCAACTCCAACCGCGACAACCCCGTCATCGGCGTACGGTCCTTCGGGGCCGACCCCGCGCTGGTGGCCCGGCACACCGCCGCCTACGTGGAGGGCCTGCAGTCCGCCGGGGTCGCCGCCTGCACCAAGCACTTCCCCGGACACGGCGACACCGCGGTCGACTCGCACCACGCGATGCCCAGGGTCGACGTGGACTTGGACACAGTGCACGCCCGTGACCTGCTGCCTTTCCGCGCGGCCATCGCGGCGGGTTCCAAATCGGTGATGAGCGCGCATATCCTGCTGCCCGCGCTCGACCCGCACCACCCGGCGACACTGAGCCCGCGGATCCTCACCGGTCTGCTGCGCGGCGAACTCGGGTTCGAGGGTCTGATCGTCACCGACGGCATCGAGATGCAGGCCGTCGCCTCGGCGTACGGAATCGAGCGCGGCTCCGTCCTCGCTGTCGCCGCGGGCGCCGACGCCATCTGTGTCGGCGGCGGGCTGGCGGACGAGGGCACCGTACTGCGGCTGCGCGACGCCCTGGTCGCCGCGGTACGGAACGGCGAACTGCCCGAGGAGCGACTGGCCGACGCGGCCGCGCGGGTGCGCGACCTCGCCGACTGGACTCATCGGGTGAGGGGGGCTTCGGGGCCGGGCGCGGCTGCACAGGAGGGGACCGCGCCCGGCGCCGTGAAGAGCGCGCCGGTCGGTCTGGTCGCCGCCCGCCGCGCGGTACGCGTGAGCGGTGAGGTCACCCCGCTCACGTCGGCGCCGTACGTCGCCGCCTTCACTCCCGTCGCGAACATCGCCGTGGGCAACGACACCCCGTGGGGCGTCGGGGCCGAGCTGGCGCGGCTGCTGCCCGGCACGGAGACCGGCTCGTACACCGCCGGTGACGACGGGGCGCGGGCCGTGGCCGCCCAGGTGGTCGAAGCGGCGGGCGACCGTACCGTGGTCGCCGTCGTACGGGACGTCCACCGGCACGCCTGGATGGCGGAGGCGCTGGACGCGCTGCTCGCGGTCCGGCCGGGGACGGTCGTGGTCGAGATGGGCGTCAACGAGGCGGAGCCCAGGGGAGCGGTGCACATCGCCACCCACGGGGCCGCCCGGGTCTGCGGCGAGGCCGCCGCCGAGGTCATCACCGGTCGTACGGCGGGCTGAACCGGCTCCGTGGTGGCGGGCTGAACCGTCTTCCCCGCCACCACGGGAACACGAAAGCGCCGGGCGGCCCTCGCGGGTCGCCCGGCGCTTTCGCGTGTCCTCACGGGGTCAGAGGCCCTGCCAGTCCGGCTTGGAGGCGTAGGTGGCGCGGAAGTAGTCGGCCAGCTTCAGCTTGGACGCCGCCGCCTCGTCCACCACGACCGTGGCGTGCGGGTGCAGTTGCAGCGCGGAGGCCGGCACCAGCGCGGCCACCGGGCCCTCGACGGCCTGCGCCACGGCCTCGGCCTTGGACTCGCCGGTCGCGAGGAGCACCAGGTGGCGCGCCTCCAGGATGGTCCCGATGCCCTGGGTGATGACGTGGTGCGGCACCTGGTCGATGTCGTTGTCGAAGAAGCGCGCGTTGTCCACCCGGGTCTGCTCGGTCAGCGTCTTGATCCGGGTGCGTGAGGCGAGCGACGAGCACGGTTCGTTGAAGCCGATGTGCCCGTCGGTGCCTATGCCGAGCAGTTGGAGGTCCACCCCGCCGGCCTCGGCGAGCGCCTTGTCGTACACCTCGCAGGCGGCCTGCACGTCGTCGGCCCCGCCGTCCGGGCCCATGAAGGACTTCTCGGAGAGCCCCAGCGGCGCCACGACCTCGCGCAGCACCACCGAGCGGTACGACTCGGGGTGGCCGGCGGGCAGTCCGACGTACTCGTCGAGCTGCGCGATCCGGGCGTCCGAGACATCCACGGCCCCCGCGCGGCGCTGGGCCGCCAGCGCCAGATACACGGGCAGCGGGGTCGAGCCCGTGGCGACCCCGATCAGCGCGTCGCGCTTGCGCCGCAGCAGGCGGGCGATGCTGTCCGCGACGATCTCGCCGCCTGCCGCGGCGTCCTGGACGATGACAACTTCCACGCTGGCCCTGCCGATCTGGGGGAGTGACGATGTCCGAAGTGTGGTATAGACCAATCTAGCAGAGCAGTCAGCCCTGGTTGAAGGGGCCCTGACCAGGGGATCGGGCCTCCCCGGCTGGCGGCGCCGTACCCGCCCATGGTCGACTGGACAGGTTGCGGGAAGGCGTACGAACCCCGCCGTACGGAGGCAGAGACGATGTCGGAGAGCGAGCAGCCCGGGCTGATCATGGCGGGCGAGATGGCGGAGCAGCCGGCGGTGCTGCGCCGCATCCTGCGGGACGGCGCCCCGGGTGTCCGGGAGGTGGCGGCGGCGATCCGCGAGCGACGGCCACGTTTCGTACTGCTCTCGGCGCGCGGCACGTCCGACCATGCGGCGCTCTACGCGAAGTACCTGCTGGAGATCCGGCGCGGCATGCCGTGCGGCCTGGCCTCCATGTCCACCATCACGGCGTACGGCGCCCGCCCCGACCTCACCGACGTGCTGGTGATCACCGTCAGCCAGTCGGGCGGCTCGCCCGACCTGGTGACCTCCACCCAGGCGGCCAGGGACGCGGGCGCGATCACCCTCGCCGTGACCAACAGCCCGGACTCGCCGCTGGCCGCCGTGTCCGAGTTCCACATCGACGTCCTGGCGGGGCCCGAGAAGGCGCTGCCCGCCACGAAGACGTACACGGCGACCCTGCTGGCGCTCTACCTCTTCGTCGAGGGCCTGGGCGGCGGTGACGGGGTCGCGGCGGCCGTCCTGCCGGACCTCGCCGAGGAGATCCTCAGCCGCAGGGCCGAGGTGCGGACGCTGGCCTCCCGCTACCGCTTCGCCGACCGGATGGTCCTCACCTCCCGCGGCTACGGCTACCCGACGGCCAAGGAGGCGGCGCTGAAGCTCATGGAGACGAGCTACATCCCCGCGCTCGCCTACTCGGGCGCCGACCTGCTGCACGGCCCCCTCGCGATGGTCGACAACATCTCGCCGGTGATCGCCGTCGTACCCGACGGCAAGGGCGGTGAGGTGCTGCGCCCCGTCCTCGACCGGCTGCGCGGCCGGGGCGCCGACCTGGTGGTCATCGGCCCGAAGTGGGAGGTCGAGACGGCGTCCGCCGGATTCGTCCTGCCGACGGACGGCGTCGCCGAGGAGGTGCAGCCGGTCCTGGAGATCCTGCCGCTGCAACTGCTGGCGTACGAGGTCACCATCGCCCGGGGCCAGGACCCGGACGCCCCGCGCGCCCTGGCGAAGGTCACCGAGACCCGCTGAGGCGGCCCTGAAGCGGCTGTCACCGGATCGCAGGGCCCGCGAAAACACCCGCGGGCCGCGGCGCCGGGACGGGACCCTCAGCCCGTCCGGCACCGCAGCCCGGAGTTACTACGGCCGGACGGGTGTGCGGTCCCGTACGGCCGTGGAAGAGGCAGCGGCGCGGTCAGGGCAGAGGGCGCCGGATGCCTCGGTCCCGCCTTCCTGTGCGGGGAAGGCGGAAGCTTTACCCGTTCATTGTGGACTAGACCATTCTGTGCTGTCCATCCGTAGGGGCGGGTCAATTCCACGGGTACGCTCGCTGTGTGCCCTCCATGAACGACCTCGTACGCCAGCACACCGCCCTGAGCGAGTCCGATCTCGAGTGGCTCCATCTGCTGGTCTCCGAGTGGCAGCTGCTCTCCGACCTGTCCTTCGCCGACCTGGTGCTGTGGGTCCCCACCCGCGACGGCACCCGCTACGTGTCCGTCGCACAGATGCGCCCCAACACCGGACCCACGTCCTACCAGGACGACATGGTCGGCCATCTCATCCCGCGCGGCCGGCGCCCGCTGCTCGACGCGGCCCTCGACGAGGGGCGCATCGTCAGGGAGGGCGACCCCGAGTGGCGCGAGGAGGTGCCGGTACGGGTCGAGTCCATTCCCGTACGGCGCGACGGCCGGGTGCTCGGCGTGATCGCGCGCAACACCAACCTGCTCACCGTCCGCACGCCGAGCCGGCTGGAGCTCACGTATCTCCAGTCCGCCTCCGACCTGGCGCAGATGATCGCCGCCGGCTCGTTCCCCTACCCGGGCGAACAGGTCGACATGGACGCGTCCCCGCGCGTCGGTGACGGGCTGATCCGGCTCGACGCCGACGGGGTCGTCCAGTACGCGAGCCCCAACGCCCTCTCCGCCTACCACCGGCTGGGGCTCGCCTCCGACCTCGTCGGCCAGCACCTGGGCCGGGCCACCGACGAACTCGCGCCCGCGCGTGGCCCGGTGGACGAGGCGCTGGTCAAACTGGCCAGCGGGTACGCCCCCAAGGAGACCGAGGTGGAGAGCGCCGTCGGGGTCATCCAGCTCCGGGCCATCCCGCTCAAACCCAAGGGCACCCGCATCGGTTCACTGGTGCTGCTGCGTGACGTCACGGAACTCCGGCGCCGCGAGCGTGAATTGATAACGAAGGACGCGACCATCCGGGAGATTCACCACCGGGTGAAGAACAATCTCCAGACGGTGGCGGCGCTGCTCAGGCTCCAGTCCCGGCGGATGGACTCCGAGCAGGGCAGGGAAGCGCTCAACGAGGCGGTACGGCGCGTCGGTTCGATCGCGATCGTGCATGAGACGCTTTCACAGAATCTTGACGAGCGGGTGGAATTCGACGAGATCGCCGACCGGGTTCTCGCAATGGTTTCCGAAATTTCACCCGGCAAGGTCGTCTGCCGACGGTCCGGCAGGTTCGGGATTCTCGACGCCGAAGTGGCCACGCCGCTTTCCATGGTGCTGACGGAAATTCTGCAGAACGCCCTTGAACACGCTTTCGCCCCCGCGGACCAGGGCCGGGTCGACGTCTCCGTGATCCGCTCGGGTGAGACGCCGGGCAAACAGCGGAGCGAGGGCGCCCGTTCGGACGCCCGGCTGCTGATCACCGTCCAGGACGACGGCCGTGGGCTGCCCGAGGGGTTCGACCCGCAGCGGGCGGGCAACCTCGGGCTGCAGATCGTACGGACGCTGGTGGAGGGCGAGTTGGGCGGCAGCTTCGACATGGTGCCGGCCCCGGAGTGCGGCACCCAGGTGGTGCTGGACATCCCCGTCGAGCCGCAGAAGTGACGTACGGCTGAGGTGCCGCACCGCTGACGCGGGATCAGACCTGAAGGGAAGCGCACAGCAGCGAGCCCCGAACCGTGGTAACGGTTCGGGGCTCGGCTCGAAGCTCATTTGCTATGCGCATCGGTGGGGGTACTGCGCGCTGCGGTTCGGGGGCGGGACTATGCGTACACGCTGTACGCTCCGCCTGCTGAGGCTCGTGCGGGGTGGATCAGGCGGTCGCGTTACGCGCCCGGTTGCGAGCGGCACGGCGCTTCATCGCGCGGCGCTCGTCCTCGCTGAGGCCACCCCAGACGCCCGAGTCCTGGCCGGACTCAAGCGCCCACTGCAGGCACTGCTCCATGACGGGGCAGCGACGGCAGACGGCCTTGGCTTCCTCGATCTGCAGCAGCGCAGGACCGGTGTTGCCGATGGGGAAGAACAGCTCGGGGTCTTCCTCGCGGCAAACGGCGTTGTGACGCCAGTCCATGGCTGCTACCTCTCTGGGTGTGTCATTCATGTTGCTTGTGAATGTGAACGCTTTCACGAATCCCTCAACAAGGGAAGGGCCGACCGTCAGGCGGACTGACGTCGTCCTTGGGATGAGGAGGGGTTCTGGTTCTCAGGGAGGCCGGTGTTGCGGGCCGTCCCGATCGCCATGTAGAGATTCGCAAACCTCGGCGGCGGATACAACCCCTTCCGGAAACTTTTTTTTGATTCCTCGGTGTCGACTAGGTCACAGCCGTACTTCCATGGGGTGGATGCCAGCCTAAACGTTCGAGTGGAAGGAGTTTGGCCCCTTCCACTCACACAATCACACGCAGTGCACGGCGTACGCCTGTGAACGTCACGCTCGTTCGCAGTCCCAGGTGGTCGCCGTCCAGTTGGAAGGGCAGGGGGACCTTTGAATGCAAGGTGAAGTCCGTCAGGTCGTGCAGGGCGACGGCATGCTTCCCATGAAGGCCCTTTTCGGGCGTCGAAGTGAGCAGCTGAGTCGCGTATCTGGCGACCGCCGCCGACGACAGCCGGCTCAGTCCGATCACGTCCAGAGCCGTGTCGAAAGAGGCGCCGGGGGAGCCGTACACCGGACGATTCCCCAGGTAGGTCCAGGGGCCCGTGTTACAGACTATGGACAGCACGAGGTCGGTCACCGGGTCGGCGCCGGGCCGCTCCAGGGTGATCATCCCCTGTCTGCGGTGCGGCTCTTCGAGGAACTGGCGTATCACCTGGCGCACGTAAAGGGCGTGCGTCGAACGCTTCCCGCGCTCCCGCTGCTGTTCGACCCGGCCGACGACCCCGGCCACGAGTCCGAATCCGGCGCAGAACGTGAACCAGCGCGACGGCACCCCTTCGTCGTCCGTCCCTGGAGTGCCCGCGGCGAGCCCCAGACCGACCGTACGGCCGCTGCCGTCCCGCAGGGCGTCCAAGATCGCTCCGGTGGCCTCCACGGCGTCGTTGGGGATGCCGAGCGCCCGTGCGAAGACATTGGTGGAGCCGCCGGGCACGACGGCCAGCCGGGGCAGCCGGTCCGGATCGGGGCCGTTGTGCAGCAGCCCGTTCACGACCTCGTTGACCGTGCCGTCCCCGCCGAGGGCGACGACCAGCTCGATGTCCTCGGACTCGGCCGCCTTCCTGCCGAGGTCGCGCGCGTGTCCGCGGTACTCCGTCGTGACGGCCTCCAGCTTCATCTCGCTGGCGAGTGCGTGGATCAGAACGTCACGTGTCCGGGCACTGGTGGTGGTTGCTGCCGGATTGACCACGAGGAGTGCGCGCATGCCTGGAAGATTACCGGCCGGTGACCCCGGGGGCCGATCCCGGCCCGTGGGCGGCGGCTACGCTGCTCGGGTGAGCAGCAGTGAGAAGAGGACCCCCGAACCCGCAGCCGACGCCGTCCGAGGACCGCGTCCCGCGCGGCTCGCCGTCGCGGCCGCCGTGTGCCTGGCCGAGGCCTTGGCGCTGCTGGCCGGCGGGGTGTATCTGCTGGTCGAAGCGGTGAGCGGAGACCCGGACAGTCCGCAGCAGGCGGTGACGCTCGGGGTGACCGTGCTCGTCCTCGGCGCCATTCCGCTGATCGCGGCACGCGGTCTGTGGCTGCGCCGCCGGTGGAGCCGGGGCCCCGCGATGATCACGCAGATCATGGCGCTGCCCGCCGCCTGGGCGCTGCTGACGGCGTCCGGGGCGCTGGTGCCGGCCGGCATCGCGCTCGCGGTGGTCGCCGTGGCCGGGCTCGTGGCCCTGGTCAACCCGACGACCACCGAGGCGCTCGGCATCCGGGGCCCGGCAGGCGACGACGCCTGACGCACGGGCCCCGACCTGCCCCGTCGTCCCGCCCCGGTGATTCCCCGACGGACATTGCCCGACGGACATTCCCCGAGGGTCACTCCCCGACGGTCACTCCTCGACGAGCAGCCGCTCACGCAGCTGCGCCAGCGTGCGGGCCAGCAGCCGTGACACGTGCATCTGGGAGATGCCGACCTCCTGCGCGATCTGCGACTGGGTCATGTTGCCGAAGAAGCGCAGCAGCAGGATCCGCTTCTCGCGCGGCGGCAGATCCTCCAACAGCGGCTTCAGCGACTCCCGGTACTCGACGCCCTCCAGGGCCTCGTCCTCGGAACCGAGGGTGTCGGCGACGGCCGGCGACTCGTCGTCCGTGTCCGGCACGTCGAGCGACAGCGTCGAGTACGCGTTCGCGGACTCCAGCCCCTCCAGGACCTCCTCCTCGGAGATCCCCAGCCGCTCGGCCAGTTCGTGGACCGTGGGCGAGCGGCCGTGCTGCTGGGACAGCTCGGCCGTCGCGGTCGTCAGCGACAGCCGCAGCTCCTGGAGGCGGCGGGGTACCCGTACCGCCCAGCCCTTGTCGCGGAAGTGCCGCTTGATCTCGCCGACGACCGTCGGGGTCGCGTACGTCGAGAACTCGACACCGCGGTCCGGGTCGAACCGGTCGACCGACTTGATCAGGCCGATCGTCGCCACCTGGGTCAGATCGTCCAGCGGCTCACCGCGGTTGCGGAAGCGCCTGGCCAGATGCTCGACCAGCGGCAGATGCATCCGCACCAGCCTGTTGCGCAGATCCGCCTTCTCGGACGAACCGTCAGGCAGCTCGCGCAGCTCGATGAACATCGCCCGCGCCCCGCTGCGGTCATGTGGATCGTGGTGTTGCTCGCTCATAAAGGCCGCCCGCTCCGCCCGCGCCTGCTCCGCCGCCGTCCCGCCGTCCGGTCCGTCAGATCCGTCCACCGGGTGGGGGCGGGCCTGTTGCTCCGGGACACCCGCAGGAGTGAGCACCCGCTCGACGGAGCCTTCGTGCCCTCCCCCAGGACCCCGGGGGACGCGCCCCTCGTCCTGCACCGGCCTTCCCCCGTCCCTCACGCCGGACCGGGTCCGGCGCCGCGCTGTTTGTACAGGCTGATGGCGACCGTACGGTCCTCTGCCACCGTCGAGTCGACCTTGCCGGCCAGCGCCGAGAGCACCGTCCACGCGAACGTGTCACGCTCCGGCGCGCGCCCGTCGGTGGTCGGGGCCGAGACGGTGACCTCCAGCGAATCCTCGATCAGCCGGAAGACGCAGCTGAGGACGGAGCCGGGCACGGCCTGCTGAAGCAGGATCGCGCAGGCCTCGTCGACGGCGATGCGCAGGTCCTCGATCTCGTCGAGGGTGAAGTCCAAGCGCGCCGCGAGGCCGGCCGTGGCCGTACGCAGCACGGACAGGTAGGCACCCGCAGCGGGCAGCCGGACTTCCACGAAGTCCTGGGTCCCGGGCTCGCCTGCGATCTGGGACACCCTCACCTCCAAGGTGGCACAAGCTTTCAGGGCTCAGGACCGGGAGAGGTCCGGAGCCTTGCGGTACGTGGTCGGCACGCAGCCGGTCTGGACTGGCGACGCTATCGCGATCCATAGTGCCCTGTCGCCGGACCCTCTCCGCACGGCTGTCACCGATGGTAAGTCCATGCGCACGCAAAGTCGCTTGAGGTGTGGACCGGCCAATGCGGAATAACCGGCGGAGGGTTGACGTACCCAGACGTCAGACGATCGAACCGTCGACAAAGCACCAGCGCCAGCTCTCGCCCGGCTCGAAGGACCGCATCACCGCATGACCCGTGTCCTTGAAATGCCGCGTCCCGTGGCGGTACGGAGAGGAGTCGCAGCAGCCCACATGGCCGCAGACCAGGCACATCCGTAGCTGTACGGGGTGGGTACCGGCTGCCAGACACTCCAGACACGTGTCACTCTGCGGTTCGGGCTCGGGGCGCGGCAGATCCGCGACGTGTTCGCACTCGCTCATGATGACCAAGGTTACGACGCATGTGAGGACACCCGGATGGATGTATTGCAGCTGGTCGCACTGGTGGCGGGCAGCGCCGCCGTGGCCGGGGCCGCCCGGCGCACGCCGGTGCCCGCGCCGCTGCTGCTCGTGACGGTCGGGCTGATCGCCGCGTACGTGCCCGGCGTACCCGACTACACGCTCGACCCGCACATCGTGCTGCCGCTGATCCTGCCGCCGCTGCTGTACACGGCTTCGGTGGACAGCTCGTACCTCGACCTGCGGGCCAACATGCGGCCCGTCGCGCTGCTCTCGGTCGGCTACGTGCTCTTCGCGACGCTCGTCGTCGGTTATCTCGCCTTCCTGCTGGTGCCGGACCTGCCGCTGACCGCCGCGCTGGTGCTGGGCGCCGTCGTCGCGCCGCCCGACGCGGTCGCCGCCACCGCCATCGCCAGGAAGCTCGGGCTGCCGGGCCGGGTCACCACGATCCTGCAGGGCGAGTCGCTGGTGAACGACGCGACCGCGATCACCGCGTTCAAGGTGGCGCTGGCCGCCGCCGTCGGCGCCGGGGCCGGCTGGGGCGAGGGGTTCCGCGAGTTCGCGCTGGCCTCGCTGGGCGGTGTGGCCGTCGGGCTCATCCTGATGGTGCCGATCCACTGGCTGCGCACCCACCTCAAGGAAGCGCTGCTGCAGAACACGCTCTCGCTGCTCATCCCGTTCGTCGCCTACGCGCTCGCGGAGCAGTTCGGCGCCTCCGGGGTGCTGGCCGTCGTCGTGGTCGCCCTCTATCTCGGACACCGCTCCTGGCAGGTCGACTTCGACACCCGGCTCCAGGAGCACGCCGTCTGGAAGATGGTCGCCTTCGTGCTGGAGTCGGCGGTCTTCGCGCTGATCGGGCTCCAACTGCCGTTCGTGCTCAGGGGACTCGGCGAGTACGGGGTCGCCGAGTCGTGCCTGTACGCCGTCGGCGTCTTCGTGGTCGTCGTCCTCGCCCGGTTCGTCTGGGTCTACCCGGCGACCTTCCTGCCGCGCGCGCTGTCCCGGCGGATCAGGGAGCGCGAGACGGACACCAACTGGAAGGCGCCGCTCATCGTGGGCTGGGCCGGGATGCGCGGGGTGGTGTCGCTCGCGATCGCCTTCTCCATCCCGCTGTCCATGGACGACGGCGACCCCTTCCCGGGGCGCAACCTGGTGCTGTTCCTGACCTTCACGACCGTCATCGGCACGCTCGTCGTCCAGGGGCTCACCCTGCCGCTGCTGATCCGGCTGCTGAAGCTGCCGGGGCGCGACAGACAGGCCGAGACGCTCGCCGAGGCGCAGGCGCAGAGCGAGGCGTCACGGGCCGCCGAGCGTCGGCTGCGCGAGCTGCTGGCCGACGACCGCAACGCCCTGCCGAAGCCCCTGGCCGACCGGCTGCGGGCGGTCCTGGAGCGGCGCCGCAACGCCGTCTGGGAACGGCTCGGCACGGTCAACGAGACGACGGGGGAGTCGGCGGACGAGACGTACCGGCGGCTCGCGGGCGAGGTGCTGCAGAC
>NZ_JTIY01000001.1:928073-935300 GCF_000818175.1 Streptomyces sp. AcH 505 | reverse complement strand
CGACGGGGGAGTCGGCGGACGAGACGTACCGGCGGCTCGCGGGCGAGGTGCTGCAGACGGAGCGCTCGGTCTTCGTCGAGCTGCGGGACCGGCGGAGCATCGACGACGAGATGCTGCGGACGCTGCTGCGCAGGCTGGACCTGGAGGAGGCGGCGGCCTACCGGGAGGAGACCTCGGACTGACGGTCCTCCGGCCCCTACGTTTTCCGCGGGGCGTGTGGGGTCGGCGGTGCCTGCGGGGCAACCGGTGCCTGCGGGTCAACCGGTGCCTGCGGGTCCGCCGGTTCGGGGCGGCCGGTGATGACGGCGGCGACCGTGCTGCCGGGCGCGAAGGCGCCCTCCGTTACAAGTGTCGTCAGGCCGTAGAGCATCTTGGCGACGTAGAGCCGCTCCACCGGCAGTCCGTGCCGGTCCTCGAAGTCGTCGGCGAAGGCGTCCAGGACGGCGGGCACCCGGGCGAAACCGCCGAAGTGGAACCGGTCGTCAAGACTCCACTCACCGACGGGACCGCCGAAGGCCGCGCGTTGCAGCTCGCGCGTCTCCCGGCCGATGAAGCCGCCTCTGAGGACCGGGAAGCCCACCGCCCGCTGCCCGGCCCCGAGCCCTGCCGCCAGGCCCGCCAGGGTGCCACCGGTGCCGCAGGCGACGGCGGCGACCTCGGCGGCCCCGCGCAGCTCCTGGCCGAGACCGGCACAGCCGCGGGCCGCTCTGGCGTTGCTGCCGCCCTCGGGCAGCAGATAAACGGAATCCCGGTCCAGGCCGCTGCCCGCGAGCGCTGCGGTCACCAGCGACGCCGCGACACCGGGCTCGGCCTTACGCCGGTACGCGGCCCGCGAGACGAACCGCAGCCGCATCCCGTCGGCAGCGCAGCGCGCGAGTGAGGGGTTCAGCGGCCGGTCCGCCAGCTCCTCGCCCCGTACGACCCCCACGGTGGCGAAGCCGAGCAGCCGGCCCGCCGCGGCCGTGGCGCGCAGATGGTTCGAGTACGCGCCGCCGAAGGTCAGCAGGGTGCGCAGCCCGGCGGCGGACGCGGCCCGCAGATTGGGCGTCAGCTTCCGCCACTTGTTGCCCGGCAGCTCCGGATGGATCAGATCGTCGCGCTTGAGCAGCAGCCGTACGCCGTGCCGGGCGAAGCGCTCGTCGTCGGCGGGCTGGAGCGGCGAGGGGAGCAGGGGCCGCAGGCCTGCGGGATCGAGCGCTTCGGGCGAGGTCACCCCTCATTGTCGGCGCGCGGTCGGCCAGGTGTCATGTCGGTCCGTGGTCGGTCAGGTCGCGATACGGGTACGCGGCGCGCACCGCCTGCCACCACCCGCGCGGGCTTATCGGGGCAATTGGCCCATCGGGGTGGACTTTTGCGTGTTGTGCCCCGTCCTGCGGGAATCAGTCCCACTCATTTGTGTAATGGCGCGGCCACGCTCGGTACTGAAAGTCTTTGTCCCGCAGGTCAGCACATGATCGAAGGGGAGACTTCATGTCGGTTGGTGACGAGGTCCGTGAAGCACAGGCGCCGCCCCAGCAGAGTCTGGGAACCGCCGCCGCGCGGAACCTGGCGACCACCACCAAATCGGTTCCGCAGATGCAGGAGATCACCTCGCGGTGGCTGCTGCGGATGCTGCCGTGGGTTCAGGTGCAGGGTGGTACCTACCGGGTGAACCGGCGGCTCAGCTATGCGGTCGGCGACGGACGCGTGACGTTCGTGCAGACCGGGGACCGGGTGGCGGTCATCCCCGCCGAGCTCGGGGAACTGCCTGCACTGCGTGATTACGAGGACCAGGAGGTGCTCGCCGAGCTGGCGAACCGCTGCGAACAGCAGGAGTTCGCCGCCGGCCAGGTCCTGGCCACGAGCGGGGACACGGACGACCGGGTGTTCCTGCTCGCGCACGGCAAGGTGGAGAAGATCGGCACCGGCCCGTACGGGGACGAGACGGTGCTCGAAGTCCTCGGCGACGGGGCGTACTTCGGCGACCAGGCCCTGCTCGACCGGGACGCCACCTGGGAGTACACGGCGCGCGCGGCGACGAAGACGACGGTCCTGGTGCTGACCCGCCAGGACGTGCTGAACCTCGCGGAGCGCGCCGACTCGCTGAGCGGGCATCTGGCGGGTCTGGCGTCGATCCCCGGGCAGCGGACGAACCAGTACGGCGAGGCCGCGATCGACCTCTCGGCCGGCCATGTGGGGGAGGCCGCCATCCCCCACACGTTCGTGGACTACGAGGGCGCGCCGCGCGAGTACGAGCTGAGCGTGGCCCAGACCGTGTTGAAGGTGCACAGCAGGGTCGCCGACCTCTACAACCAGCCGATGAACCAGACCGAGCAGCAGTTGCGGCTCACGGTCGAGGCGCTGCGCGAGCGCCAGGAGTTCGAGCTGATCAACAACCGCGAGTTCGGTCTGTTGAACAACTGCGACTACGGGCAGCGGCTCCAGCCGCACGACGGCGGCCCGAGCCCCGACGACATGGACGAGCTGCTGTCGCGGCGGCGCGGCTCGAAGCTCTTCCTGGCCCATCCGAAGGCCATCGCCGCCTTCGGCCGCGAGTGCAACAAGCGCGGGATCTACCCGGACAGCGTCGAGGTCGCGGGTCACCATGTGCCCGCCTGGCGCGGGGTGCCCATCTTCCCGTCCAGCAAGATCCCGATCTCGGACGCGCGGACGACCTCGATCATCTGCATGCGTACGGGCGAGGCCGAGCAGGGCGTCATCGGGCTCCAGCAGAGCGGCATCCCCGACGAGATCGAGCCGAGCCTGTCGGTCCGGTTCATGGGGATCGACGAGCAGGCGATCATCTCGTACCTGGTCACGGCGTACTACTCGGCCGCGATCCTCGTGCCGGACGCCGTCGGTGTCCTGGAGAACGTGGAAGTGAGCCGCTGGTAGTGGGGCGGCAGACCGGGTGACGACAGCCCGGAGGGGCCGGCCGGCCGTACGAGCCCGCCGGCCGGCCCCTCCGGCACCCGGCCCCGCCCCGCCGCAGCACCTGGCACCACCCAGCACCACCCAGCACCACCTCGCGCCGAAGGAAGCGATCATGACCATGACCAGCACGGACGCCCCCGCCGAGGGCCATGAGGCGGTGGCTCTCCTGGAGCGCACCCGGACCGTCGTCGATCCGGAACTACGCTCCACCGTCGAGTCGTTGCCGGGCTCCATACGGAGAGTCGCGATGTACCACTTCGGCTGGGAGCATGCCGACGGCACCCCCGCGTCCGGCCGGGCGGGCAAGGCCATCAGGCCCGCCCTCGTCCTCTCCGCGACCCGCGCGCTGGGCGGTGATCCGCAGCAGGCCGTACGGGCGGCGGTCGCCGTGGAGCTCGCCCACAACTTCACCCTCCTCCACGACGACGTGATCGACGAGGACCCGACCCGCCGCCACCGCGCCACCGCCTGGACGGTCTTCGGCACCCCGGACGCGATCATCACGGGCGACGCCGTGATGGCGCTTTCGCTGCGGCTGCTCGCCGAGGACCCGCATCCCGCGTCGGCGGCGGCCTCGGCCGCGCTGGCGTCCTGCGTCATCGAACTCTGCGCCGGCCAGCAGGCGGACTGCGCCTTCGAGGAGCGGGGCCCGCACGAAGTCACCCTGGAAGAGTGCCTTTCCATGGCGACGGCCAAGACGGGCGCCCTGCTCGGCACGTCGTGCGCGCTCGGCGCGCTCTACGCGGGCGCGGGCGCCGAGGAGGTCGCCGCGCTGGACGCGTTCGGCAGGGAGGCGGGCCTGGCCTTCCAGCTCATCGACGATCTGATCGGCATCTGGGGCGACCCGGACCGTACGGGCAAGCCGGCCGGCGCCGACCTGGTGGCCCACAAGAAGTCCCTGCCGGTGGTCGCGGCGCTCGCCTCCGGCACCCCGGCGGCCGAGGAGCTGGCCGAGCTGTACCAGGGCCCGATGGACGCGGCGGCCGTCCAGCGCGCGGCCGCTGCCGTCGAACGGGCCGGCGGTCGGGACTGGGCGCAGCTCCAGGCGGCCGACCGGATGTCCCGGGCGGTCCATCAGCTCTCCCGGGCCGTCCCCGATCTCACGGCTGCGGGCGATCTGATGGCCTTGGCGGAGTTCGTCACGCGCCGCAGCCGGTAACGACTCCGTCGCCCGCTGGGACAGCCGGGCGCCCCAACTCTAAGATCGCCTCGTCCTATTGACGACACGACGATCAGCGAGGAGGGCCGGATCATGAGCCAGACGACAGACACGGCCGCGGAATCAGGCGCGGGGCCGGGCGGGCCGCCGGGCCGGGTGCCGGGCGTGGGGATCCGACAGGCCGGGGAGGAGGACCGGGCGACCCTGGTGCGGCTGCTGGACGAGGCGTTCATGGACGACCCGGTGAGCAGTTGGGTCTTCCCCGACGAGGCGCAGCGGCGCACCCTGCACAGCAAGTTCCTCGGTGTGTTCGTGGACGTGGCGCTCACCGAGGGCCGCGCGGACATCACGGAGGACGGCAACGCGGCGGCGCTCTGGCTCCAGATACCCGCCGGGCTGCCGGAGGAGGAGGACGACACCCCGGCCAGGATGCGGGAGGTCTCCGACCCGGACAACGAACGAGCCGAGCTGATCGGCCGGCTGACGGGGGCGATCCATCCGCACGACAGGGCCCACGAGTATCTGCTGATGATCGCGGTCTCCCCGGATCACCAGGGCAAGGGCCTCGGTAAAGCGCTGATCGAACCGGTACTGGAGCGCTGCGACCGCGAAGGGACCCCGGCCTATCTGGAGGCGAGCAGCGAGCGCAGCGGCCGGCTCTACGAGCGGCTCGGCTTCGCCTACACCGGGACCACCGTCGATCTGCCGGACGGACCACATATGTGGCCCATGTGGCGCGATCCGCAGGGCGGCTGACGGTGAAAGATCCCGTTAGCGCTACAGTCCGCGCCATGACAGCGGAGTTGACGGATTCATGGGCGGGTTGGTACCGGGACCGCCAGGGCGCGGAAGCGATCACCTTTACGACGAGCGGGCATCAGGTCCGGACCCGCATCAGGGAAGTCGAGTACGAGGGGCCGGATTTCGCCACCCTGGAACCGGTGGGCGCGGGTGAGGTGCTGTCGTCCTGTGTCATGGAGTGGGACGTCCGGCTGCCGGTCGTCGCCGCTGGGGTGGCGCAACAGGCCACGCTCAACTGCCTGCTGACGCTCGGTGAGCGGCAGACCGGAGCACCGGCCGGCCGCGCCGAGCTGAGCCTGACGCTGCACTGCGCGGGGGCGGCGTACGAATCAGGTATCTCGGGCGGCGGTTTCGGTGAGGCCCTGGAGCGGATCAGACGCCAGCTGCCGACCGACACCGAGCTGGGCGGCAGGCCGCTGGTGGGCGCCTGAGTCCGGCCACCGGCACCAGCCGCAGCCTGGCGAGCCGCGGCCGGGTCAGGCCCGGCCCGGCCAGCTGAACGGGGGGTTGTCGTCGAGGAGTACGAACCCCTCCTCGACATCGGCCGGCTGGAAGCCCGCCGAGAACAGCGCGTCCAGCAGCCCGTCCAGCCGGGCGCGTGCGCCGGTCCGGCCGGCCCCCGGCACCCGCTGGACCACGGACCGCTCCTGTACGCCGGGGGAGAGCACCCGGCGTGCGGTGCGCGCCACCTGCGCCGAGTGCCGCTCGGCGAGCGCGGCCAGCCGCTTCGTGTCGTACGGGATGGCCAGCCGCAGTGTGACGCGGTGCTCGAAGTGACAGTGCGGCGGCAGCGCCGCCGCTTCGGTGTCCGTCAGCGGCACCCCGTCGTTCCAGGCAGCCGCCTCGATTTGCGTCCGTACGACGGCGAAGCCGGCCTCCGCCAGCAGCGCGGCGCATGCGTCGGCCGCGCGCCGCTGCTCCTCGAAACTGCCCGTGCCGCGCCGGGTGAGCGTCGGGCGCCCCGGCGTGCGGCCCCGGTCGAGGACGGTCGGGGTCAGGGTGAGGCCCTGGGCAGCCGCCCAGTCGGCCAGCTGGACGCTCGTGCGTAACGTCGTCCGTACCGTGAGCTGGGTCTGGAAGTCGCCGTCGACGGCCGGCAGAAGGCCGCTCCCGGGCGATGCGCCCGTGTTCGTACTGAAGTCCACCGAGCGACGCTACCAAGGGAAAGGGCGCCCCACCGTACGCGGCGTACGGTGGGGCGCCCTCGTGGCGTACGGACGGGTCAGGACACCTTGGCGAGCGCGGCGGCGATGCCGTTGGCCCACAGGGCGTTGACCTGGGCGCGCTCCGACGCGTCCGGCTGGCTGTTCGTGCACGACGTACCGGGTCCGCCGCCCGACATCAGCTCACTGCACGGACCGTCGTAGGTGTCGGGCAGACCGAGCACGTGCCCGGTCTCGTGCGTGGTGACACGGACCGAGTCGTACTGCTGGTTCTGGGCGTAGTCGAGGAAGACGTAGCCCCGGCCGTGCCCGTCGGTGCTCGCGTACGAGCCCGCCGGGTCGTTGCCCTCGTAGTAGTCGAAGTCGGCGTTGCTGCCGGCCTGGAGCTGCACGTTGGAGACCGCGCTGTTCCAGATCGACGCCGCGTTCGATATCTGGCCGGCGAAGCTGGGCGCCTGCGACGGGTCGTAGACGACGGTGACAGCCTGCGCACCGGGGTTGGCGGCGCGCTTCTGCGCTGCGGACTTGAGGACGGCCTCGAAGAACGCCTTGTTGTTGGCCGCCTCTTCCTTCGAGCCCTCGTACGCGGCGACGGACGTCGCGGCGGGCGAGGAGAGGGAAGTGGCGCCGGCAGCGCTGGTGGGGGCAGCGCTGCCGGTGGCTGCGGTGGCGGGAGCGCCGAAGGCGGTCGCGAGGCCGAGGCCGATTCCGCAGATTGCGGACATCACCGTCTTGGGGTGTCTCATGTGGGGGGACTCCTACTCGTCCGTAGAACGGGTTCGGTACCGCAGAGTCTCGGTGAGTCCGGCCCCGCGCGGATGATGGCAACAGCCGATAGCACGGACCAATCACCGGCGAAGTCCGCGCCTATTGCAGCGGTTTGGACCCCTGGTGTAAGCGGAGCAGCACGCTCTACGCTCGGGGGATGGAGCTGGAGGTAAGGCATCTGCGTGCCGTCTGCGCCATCGCCGACACGGGGAGTCTGCACAAGGCGGCGCGACAGCTGGGGATGAGCCAGCCGTCCCTGACCACCCAACTGCGCCGGATCGAGAACACCCTGGGCGCAGAGCTGTTCTCCCGTGAACGCACCGGCTGCCGGCCGACCCCGCTGGGCCGCTCCGTGCTGAGCCGGGCCCGGCCGCTCGTCGCGGGCATGGCCACGCTCGTCGCCGAGGCGCGCGCGGCGGCGGG
>NZ_JTIY01000001.1:921046-928048 GCF_000818175.1 Streptomyces sp. AcH 505 | reverse complement strand
CGACGGCCCCTGTCTGCGGGTCGGCTCCACCGCGAGCCGTGCCCTGGCGGGCTGGCTGCGCCGGCTGCGCGACCGGCTGCCCGGCACGGACATCACCCTGCACATGGACGTGTCAGCCGGCGCCCTGCTGAAGATGGTCGCAGCGGGACAGCTCGACGTGGCGTTCGTCCACGAGGTGGAGGGCTGTCCGCTGCCGGTTCCCGACGGCCTGGAGCAGCGCGTACTGGTCGAGCGTGAGCCGCAGTTCGTCTCCATGTCGCTGGACCACCCGGCGGCGGCGAGCTCCGTCGTCGAGCTGGCCGACCTCGCCGAGGACCGCTGGATGATCGACCCGACGGTGGACGGCGAATCGGACGGCCTGCGCCGCGTCCTGGGCGCCGCCGGTCTCAACCCCCGTGTCATGCACGGAGATTATCTAACGGCGGCAAACCTCATCGCGGTCGGCGAGGCGGTCGCCCCCTGCCAGCCCACCTCGGGCCCGCGCGACGACATCGCGATCAGACCGCTGCGCGACGACCCGCTGGCGGTACGGCTGCTGCTGTTCTCCCGCCCGGGAGGCGACGGCGCCGAGGCGTACGCGGACCTGACGGCGGCGTACCGCGAGGCGGCGCTGCGCACCGTCGCGTACCGCCAGTGGCTGACCCACCACAAGAGCCCGCTCCTGCACGCGCCCGCCGCGTAGGCCGCACCGGTCAGTCGGCGCGGGTGCGTCCCACCGTGCCGAGCAGCGTCCGCGCCTGGTCCCTGGCGTGGCCGACCGGATCGGGGAACGTTCGCAGCCCGTGGGCCACGAGCGCGCCTTCGTGCAGCAGCGCGAGGGTGCGGCCCAGGGACTCGGGCTCCGGCGCCGCGGGATCCGCGGTCCGCGCCGCGGGATTCACGGTCCGCGCCTCGCGGGCGAGCGTGGTGAACAGGTCCAGCATCCAGGTCTTCTGGCCGGTGATGATCGCGTACGCGGGGTGGCCGGGGTCGTCGATCTCCGCATGGGCGTTGACCATGCTGCATCCCCGCCGGCTGAACTCGTCCATCCAGTCCCGCGAGGCGTCGAACACCGCGACGATCCGCTCCACGGCTCCGCCGCCCGCCGCGTCCGATGCGGCCAGCCGCTCGGCGAGGAAGGCGCGCCAGCGCTCGTCGCGGGCGGCGAGGTACTCCACGACGAGCTGCTCCTTGGAGCCGAAGCGGTCGTAGAGCGTCTTCTTGGTGACCCCGGCCTCGGCGGCGATGAGGTCCACGCCGACGGCATGGATCCCGCGCTCGTAGAACAGCCGGGATGCGGCGTCCAGTGCGCGGCGGGCGCCCGGCGTCAGTACGATCCGTTCCATCCGTCCACTATACCGTTCTGTTTACTCCGGGTTCGGGTCGGGCAGGCGAGTAAACAGAACGGTTTAGTTGTCTCTCCCGGACGGGTGATGCGTGGTGCAGGTCCTCTTGGCGGTCGGATTCGTCGTCTGCTGGAGCTCCGGATTCATCGGAGCCAAACTCGGCGCGGGCAGCGCCGGCGCAGTGACGATCCTGATGTGGCGCTTCCTGCCGCTCGCCGCCCTCCTCGGGCTGGCAGCGCTGACCGTCACCCGCGCCTCCTGGCGCGGTCTCACGGCGCGCGACCTGCTCCGGCAGGCGGCGGTCGGCCTGCTGTCCCAGAGCGGCTATCTGCTCACGGTCTACTACGCGATCCAGCTCGGCGTCTCCAGTGGCACCACCGCCCTCGTCGACGGCACCCAGCCCCTGGTCGCCGGAGCCCTGGCGGGCCCGCTGCTGCGCCAGTACGTGTCGGCGCGACAGTGGCTCGGGCTCTGCCTGGGCGTCGCGGGCGTCGTCCTGGTCACCACGGCCGACGCCACGGCGACCGCCTCGGCCGGGGTCCGGCCGTGGGCGTACGGGGTGCCGTTCATCGGCATGCTCTCGCTGGTCGCCGCGACGTTCGTGGAGGGCCGCAGCCGTACCCGTACCGCACCGTCGGTCGCCATGACGGTCCACTGCGCCACCAGCGCCGTCGTCTTCACGGCCCTCGCCCTGGCCACGGGCGCGGCGGCACCGCCAGCCGACCCCGATTTCTGGCTGGCGATCAGCTGGCTGATCGGCCTCGCGACCTTCGGCGGCTACGGGCTGTACTGGCTGGTGCTGCGGCGCTACGGCATCACCCGGGTCAACGCGCTGATGTTCCTGATGGCCCCGGTCACCGCGGTCTGGGGCGCCCTGATGTTCCACGAACCCTTCGGCCCACGAACGGCCGCGGGCCTCGCCATCGGCCTGGCAGCGGTGGCTGTCGTCGCCACCGCTCCCGCTCACTCCGGTGATCCCGCTGGTCGTCAGCGATCCGTGAGCCGCTCACCCCGGTGACACACGCTGGGTCCACGAAACTCGTGGACCCAGCGGAGTGGTTCAGCGTTCAATTTGCTTAAGCGACGGACTGTGTTGTGGTCGTTCCGGACGGTGAGCAGATCTGTACGACAAACATGGGCGCTCCGGTCAGCAGCAACGCAGTCAGAGCGAGCGAAACTATGAGCTTCAAGGGTTGTGGCGCTTTCTTTCGTCGTATCCCCGCTGCGTTTCAGCGGGCGGTGGACGTGGAACTTACCACGACAGGGCGTCCCACCTGCACACCCTTGTAACGCAGGTGGCGATGCGATAGGAGGTCCTGCGTGGCGGCGCCTGAAAGGGGTCGAAGTGGTCTGGGCGGGATTCTACGCGCGGTGACCGCAGTCGTCCTTGGTGTGGAAAGCGGCGAGCGCGGCGCTGACTCGCGCAGATTCCTGCGTGGCGCCTATTCCGTTCGCAATGGCGAGGGCGGCTTCGAGGTGCTCGTCGGCGGACGCCGGATTGCCGAGCCGGTACTCCGCCTCGCCGCAACCGCGTAGCGCCTGACATTCCTCGTGTGCCGCTCCGATGCTTCTGGCCAGGTCGAGAGCGCGACGATAGTGAGTTATCGCCTCACGGTGCCGGCCCACCGTCTGGTAGGCCACGCCCATTCTGTGCAAGGTGATGGACGAGTTCTTCCGGTCGCCCAGCCGGTGGAACGTCAGCAATGCCTGTCGGTATATGCCAAGGGCAACATCGAAATCCTCCGACAGGTTCATGGTGTTTGCCAGATTGACTCGGGCGATGGCCCGCTCCGGTTCGCTTCCGTTATGCAGAATAACTTCTACTGGTTCGCCGAGTATCTTTCGCGCTGCTTCTCGGTCACCGGTCTGGAAATAGAGATCGGAAAGATTGTTCCTCACCTTGTTGGCTTGCCGGTCATCATTGGCAGCCTGGAATCCGGCAAGTGAGGCTTGGAACATCTTCAGAGCTGCGGCGTAGTCCCCGATATGGATGAGGGTAATACCGATGTTGTTCTGGGACTTGGCTACGCTCCAGGTGTTTCCGTTTTCCAGACGCAAAGCCAGTGTTCTGTTCTGCAAATCCAGTGCGATCTCGTGGGAGCCGAGGTTCCAGTGCAGTACGCCGAGGAAGTGCAGCGCCTCGACCTCGGCTGTTACCGCCCCCGCCGACCGTGCGAGGTCCAGCGCGCGCCGACCGGAGTCGAGGGCTTCCCCGTAGCTGCCGGCGTGGGAGCGGGCCGAGCCCAGGTCGATCAAGGCCAGGGCCTCGGCCTGTCGGTTGCCCTCCTCGCGCCAGTGGGCCGCTGCCGCCGTGTGCATCTCGCGGGCCTCCGGCCAGTAGCCCTCCTCGTCGAGGAAGCGCGCCAGCACGTGGGCCAGGCGCGCGGCCTTCGCGGGGTTGCCGTGATCTCTCGAACGGCGTTCGGCAGCGATCAGCGCCGCGCGCTCGTCATTCAGCCACCGTCTGGCGCCCTGCGCGTCGTCCCATCCATTTATTCGAATATCGGATAAAAGTTCGAAGAAATCGAGCTGGAAGTGGTGCGGGTATACGGCGCGGTCCGCCTGTGCGCAGGACTCCGTGTAGAAATCGATCAGGCGTTCAACGGCCGTGTCGCGTACGGCCGATGGGTCCTCGGTGGTCGTCAGGGTGCGGGCGAATTCGCGGAGCAGGTCGTGGTAGGCGTACCGCTCGGGGGACGGCTCCCGTATCAGGTGCGCGTCGAGGAGTTCTTCCAACATCCTTTCGGATTCATCGGGTTCACGGCCCAGCAGAGCCGCGGCCGCGTGGAGATCGAAATCCGGCCCGAGGTGCAGGCTCAGCAGCCGGAACGCGGTGCGTTGATCTGCGGGAAGCGTGTGGTACGACATCTCGAACGCGCGAGCGATCTCCATCGAGAAGCCGTCCCGGATTTCGCCGAGCCGGCCGTCCTCCCGCGACAGCCTGCGGATCAGGTGCGCCGTCGTCCACGAAGGACGTGAGACCAGCCGGCCCGCCGCCAGTTCCACGGCCAGCGGAAGGTTTCCGCACAGCCGGGTTATCTCGGACACCTCCGCCTGATCGCGGCTGCGCTCCTCGCCCGCCAGCTGCCGGAACATGGCGTTGGCCTCGTCCGCCGTCATGACGTCCAGGAACAGCGACCGCACCCCGGGCAGACCGGTCAGCCGCCGGCGGCTGGTGATGATGACCAGGGACGGGGAGTCGCCCGGGAGCAGCGGGCGGACCTGCTCCGCGTCGGCTGCGTCGTCGAGGACGATCACCGCGCGGCGGGTGGCGAGCAAGGTCCGCCAAAGAGACACCAACTCGCCCAGCTCACCGGGGATTTCGGAGGCGGGTACGCCGAAGATCCGTAGCAGCGCGGACAGTGCCGCCTGCGGAGTGAGCGGGTTACGGCCCGGGGCGTGTGCCTCCAGGTCGAAGTGGACCTGGCCCGAGGGGAAGGAAGGAGTGAGGCGCCGCGCCGCATGCAGGGCGAGGGTGGATTTGCCGATGCCCGGCATGCCGCTGATGGCCTGGAGGGCGATCACAGCGCCGCCCGGCCCCGGCCCCGGCGCCTGGAGCGCCCGCATCTCTCGTTCCCTGCCGACGAGTTCACCGTGGCTCGGCAAGGTGTGCGGCGCCGCCGAGACCGGTTCGGGCCGCACGAGCAGTTCCGCCACGGGAGCCTGGTTCAGGATGAGTTGCTGGAGCCGCGAGAGCGCGCCGCCCGGCTCGGCGCCCAACTCCTCGCTCAGCCGGCGCCGTACGGTGTCGTACACGCGTAACGCGTCCGCCTGCCGGCCGCAGCCGTAGTCGGCGACCATCAGATGGCCCGCCAGGCCCTCGTCGGTCGGATGCTGTTCGAGCAGCGTCGTCAAGTCCGGTATCAGCTCGGCGAAATGGCCCATCCGTAACTCGACGGCGATTCGGGTGAGCTTCGCGGCCAGATGCTTCTCCGCCATATTCGTCCGGACGCTTTCCGCCCAGAGGCCGGGCAGGCCCGACAGCGGCTCGCCCCGCCAGCCCGCTTCCGCCTCCTCAAGCAAGGCGAGTGCCTGGACGTCGTCCCCCGCGTCGGAGAGGGATCGCGCTTCCGCGGTCAGTCGCTGGAAGCGGTGCAGATCGACCTGATCGGGGTCGATTTCGAGGGTGTACGAACCCGCCTGCTGCGCGAGACGGACATCGCCGTCCGCGCTGTCGAGTCTTCGGCGGATCCGCGCCGCGTACACGTGCAGGCTCGCCCGTGGCTTGCGGGGCGGGTTGTCGTCCCACAGCCGGTGGATCAAGGTGTCGAGGGGGACGGGGCGGCCTGCGTCCACGGCCAGCGCGGCCAGCGTCAGCCCCTCCCGGGCGGTGCCGAGGGCGTCACGGCGACCGCCGGAGCGTAATTCCACCGGCCCCAGGATGAGTATTTCGAAGGTCACCAGCGCCCCCATACCCGGTCCGCTGCCCGCGGGCCCCTGCCAAAGGGTCCCACGATGTCAACTTCGGTCAAAAGGTGGCGTCAGTTGAATACTTATCTTGGCTTGAACGTTCATTAGCTGAATTATTCAGTCTGCAATAGACAAAGTATGGGTAAGTTCCGATCAATCAATGGGCGGGCGCCTCTTCTGGCCGGCCGCGACCGGACGTCGGGGACAATGCACTTACGGGGGAGGGCGGTTGCATTGGGCGAGGTCACGGCTGTCGAGCTGCGTGTGGCTATGACACAGGCATATGCCAGGCTGGGTGGGTGGCGGGCTCTCGTCGGCGCGCTGGAAGGCGTGAGGGGCGTGGATCCGGCGACGGTGTTACGGGTGCGGGCGGCGGCGGAGGGCGACGTCGTTGGGTTGGCTGACGAGCTGGCCGAACAGGCATCCACAGCACCGGAGTTGGCTCGGGCGTTGCGGGGGTGGGTTGATGCGGGCGGGGGAGTGGGAGGGCCGGTCGGCAACACCGTCTCCGGTGACACGTCGATCGACGGGCACCTCGTCCAGGCGCACCACATCCAGGGCGGAGTGCACTTCCACGCCCCGGCCTCCGTCGCCGCACCGGCCGCTCCCGCTGTCCCGCGCCAACTGCTGCCCGTACCGGCCGACTTCACCGGCCGTACGAGCGAACTCGCCACCATGGACGAGCTGGTGGACCGGCCCTTCGGCGGGCCCGCGATCGTCGTCATCAGCGGCTCACCGGGGGTCGGCAAGACCGCCCTCGCCTCCCGCTGGCTGAGCGGTCTGGCCGACGAGTTCCCCGACGGGCAGCTCTACGCCGATCTGCGCGGTCATTCAGGCCAGGACCAGATGCCCGCCGGGCCCGGCGAAATCCTCGGCCAGTTCCTCCGGGCGATCGGCGCGCCGCACTCGCCGGCCGGGCTCGGCGAGCAGGCCGCCCTGTGGCGGTCGCACACTGCCGGGCTGCGGCTCGCCGTGATGCTCGACAACGCGGTGAGCGCCGCGCAGGTACGTCCGCTGCTGCCGGGCGGCTCCGGCACGCTCGTCGCCGTCACCAGCCGGTCCCGGCTGACCGGACTCGGCGTCGACGGCGCGGCGTTCGTCCAGCTCGGCGCGCTCGCCGTGAGCGACGCCGTCGATCTGCTGAGGCGCCGGATCGGCGCCGACCGGGTTGGCAGGGAGCCCGAAGCGGCCCGGCAGGTCGTCACCGCGTGTGCCGGACTGCCGCTGGCCGTGTGCGTGGCGGCGGCACGGATGGCGGTACGGCCGC
>NZ_JTIY01000001.1:904028-920738 GCF_000818175.1 Streptomyces sp. AcH 505 | reverse complement strand
GGCCGGGGCCCTCGACAGGGACGGCGGCGCTGGCCGGCTCGACACCCTCAGCATCGAGGGCGGGTACGCCGTGCGGGGCGCGCTGGACGAGTCGTACCGCCATCTGCCGCCCGGACTGGCCGTGGGCTACCGGCGGTTGGGGTTGCTGCCCGTCGTCGTGTTCGGCACGGCCATCGCCGCCGCTGCCTGTTCCGTACGCCCGGACGAAGCGGCTCTGCTGCTCGACGATCTCGCCGAGGTGAATCTGTTGGAAGAGCTGGGCCCCGATCCTGTCTCCGGCGCCGACCGCTACCGGTTCCACGACCTGACCAGGGCCCACGCGGCAGACCTGGCGGGCGAGTTGGAGACATCCGCCGACCGGCGCGACACCGTACGCCGGGTGGTGGACGCGTATCTGTTCACCGCCACGGCCGCCGAGGCCCTGCTGGCTCCGAGCCACCGCACACTGCCCCGCGACTACGCGTTCCCACCGGACCCCGGGCAGCGGCCGCCGTTCAGCGGCGCACCCGGCGCCCTGAACTGGCTCAGTGCCGAACTGCCCCATCTCATGGCCGCGTTACGAGTAGCTGCCGAACACGGTTGGGACGCCACCGCCTGGCAGCTCGCCGACGCGTTGTGGCCCGCCTTCCTCCGATTACGGCCCTACGACCTGTGGATCGAAGCGCACGAGATCGGACTCGCCGCTGCGCGCCGCGCCGGCGACCGGCAGGCCGAGAGCCGGATGCTCACGTCGGGCGGCACCGGACTGCGTAACGCGGGGCGCCACGACGAAGCCGTGGAATGGTTCGCGCAGGCGCGCGAGGAGGCGGTCAGGGACGGCGACCGGCGCGCCGAGGCGCAGGCGCTGCACGGCATCGGCCAGTCGCACCGGCTCGCAGGACGGCTGGCCGAAGCCGCGACGTTCTTCACCCCGGCGCTCGACCTGCGCGAGGAGATCGGCTACCGGCGCGGCGCCGCGCTCACCCGGATCTGCCTCGGCGATGTCGCCCTCGCGGTGGACCGCCCCGAGCAGGCCCTCCCGTTGCTCGAACGCGCCCGCGCGGACCTGCTCGCCGAGCACGACGCCTACGACGCTGCCCGCGCCCTGGCGTTTCTGGGCCGCGCGTCCGCCCGACTCCCGCGCGCCGGGCGGACGGTCGACGACGTCGAGCGCCAACTGATCGCCGCATTGGGTGAGTTCGAGGAGACCGGGTCCCGGCACTGGCAGGGCCGGGTGTTGGAGATGCTCGGCGAGTCGGCCGAGGAACGGCAGGACGGCGCACGGGCCAGGAACTGGTACGAGCAGTCCCTGGCCCGCTACGCCCAGGTCAGCGCGACCGACGTACGGCGCCTGGAGGAGCGCCTGGACCGTCTTGACCGGCCGTCCGGCCGGTCGCCGGACCGGCCGTCCGAGCCCTGACCAGCCAGACGTACAGCAACGACGAGAAGCGCACATAACCCTCGGTGGAGAAAGCGGCCCCGACCGGCAGCCACCTCACGACGACCCGGTCACCGGCGCGGGCCGCCGCCACGCAGCCGCCCTCCGTGCAGCGCACGACGGTCAGCAGGCACCCAGGCCGCCGCCGCATCGTCCGGCGGGCGAGCCGTAACGCCTCGCCGTACGGGCGGAGTGCCGTCGCGTGGAGCACGTCGGCACACTGCAACCACCGCTCGTCCACCCCGCCGTCGAGGTCGATGTTCAGCTGGCCGTCGGCGACCATGTCAGCCCCTCCTCCGACTCCAGTGACTCCAGCGGTTCCGGCAACGGCAGCGGCCGTACTGCCGGTTGATGGGCCGGTCGGCCGAGGCCCAGGATCCGGTACATCAGCTTGCGCATCAGCTCGTTGAAGCGGCCGGGCTCGGACGAGATCCGCGCCGCGATCCGTGCGTACTCCCGCGCCGGGTACTCGGCCGCCGCGTAGGCCAGTTGCTCGGGCAGCGGGTGGGCGGGTGACAACGCGGGTGCGACCTGGGCCAGTTCGGCCCCAGGCGACTCCGGGTTGACGTCCCCGTCCGGAAACCGGGCCAGCAGGATGGTCGCCCGCGTCAACGTGGCGTAGAGCGTGACGGAACCGTGGTCCCCGATCACCCAGTCCGCCGCGATCAGATGCGAACGCCAGTCGGCGTCCGGCGGTACGACCGCGACGCCGCGCCGCCGGAAACCGGCCAGCCACGCCTTCACCTGCCAGTCGCCGTGGCCGGCGTGGATGTTGGGGTGCAGCAGCACCGCGATCCGGTACTCATGGCGCGGCAGCTCGGCCACCAGCCTCGGCAGCAGCGCGTCGATCCGGTTGAACGACGACCCCAGTCCCCACGTCGAGCAGACCATTATCAGCTTCTGCTCGGGGCGCAACCCCAACGCCTCGCGGTAGGCAGCGCGATGCGGAAGGCTGGCGGTGATCCGGTCGTGGTCGGCGTCACCGACCACCTCGGCCACCGGCAGCGCCTCCGGGCACCAGCGTTCCAGAGCCGTCAGATCCGCCTGGTGGGCCAACGCGAACGCCTTCGGTACGACCCGCCCGTCCCACATGAGATACGAGCGACCCAGCCCGCCGACCGTCCTCGGCTCCTCCCTGTCAGCCGTCTTGCCGTCGACCACGCGCGACAGCTTCATGTGCCCCGCCCCGTGCGGCAGCCGGATCAGCGGCGCGCGAAGCCGCTCAACTCCCTGCGACCCGGCGGCGAGTGCGAGGTCGAACTCGGTACGGACCGCCTCCTCCCACGGCATCACGGTGCTCCCCATCGCGCGCAGCGAGCGTGCCGCGCCCTCGTTGAACGCGTGCGGCGCGATGGTGAACACCACCTGGATCCGCAGATCGGACTCCAGCAGCGGCAGCAGCTCGCGCAGCCGCTGCCCGTACACCTCTGTATGCACGACGACCAGAACCTTCCGGCAGCCGGTCAGTGTCAGCCACTGACCGGTCTCCCGGTCTACCGGGCCGCCGCTCAAGGGCCGCCCTCTCACATCAGTCATCAGATCCCCCGACGCTGTTTTCGGACCTTTCTTTCGGGCCTTGCGTGACGTGACATGCCCCCGCAGGTCGGTCGGAGGCTTGACCGGGCCTTGCCGAAACCTTGCAGCGGGCCGCCCGTGCCGACACGCGCGCGGCGCGGGAAAACCGGTGGGCGCGGAGGGGGAGGAGTGACGACAATGCCGGGGCCGGTACGTGTGGGCCCGGCGCGAGGAGTGACATCGATGGTTCGCCGTACGACCGTGCCCGGCCTGTTCCCGCCGCCGGACTACGCGCACGCGGCGGTGGTCGACACCGACCGCCGCCTCGCGTTCCTCGCCGGGGCCGTACCGCTCGACGCCGAGGGGAACCTCGTAGGCCCCGGCGACTTCGAGGCGCAGACCCGGCAGGTGCTCGCCAACATGGAGACGGCGCTGCGGGCCGTCGGCTGCGGGCCCGGCGATGTGGTGTCCACCGACGTGTACGTGGTGTCGCAGGACCCCGCCGATCTCGGCCGCGTGTGGGCGGTCGTACAGGCCGGCGGCCTGACGCTCGGCCCGCACACGTCCACGCTGCTCGGGGTGGCCTGCCTCGGGTACGCGGGGCAGCTCGTGGAGATCACCGCCGTCGCCGAAGTGCCGAGTTGAGTGGCACACGCGGTGGCCGGGTCGCTGTCGTCTCCGACATCCACGGCGTTCTGCCCGCCCTGGAGGCGGTGCTGGCCGAGCCCGAAGTCGCCGCCGCCGCGCGGGTGGTGGTGACCGGCGACATCGCGGCGGGGCCGCAGCCCAACGAGGTGCTGGAGGTGCTGACCGGCCTCGGCGACCGGGCGGTACTGATCGGCGGCAACGCCGACCGTGAACTGGTCGAGCTGCGAAAGGGGTTGATCTCGGAGGTCCCCGGCGACCCCGTCGCCACCTGGGCGGCCGGCCGGCTCACGGCGGAGCATGTGGCGCTGCTCGCGGGACTTCCGCGTACCCGGCGGCTGTCGGTGGCCGGCCTCGGCGACGTCCTCTTCTGCCACGCGACGCCGCGCGACGACGAAGAAGTGGTCCTGGTGGACTCGCGCCTCGCGCGCTGGGCCGAGGTGCTGGCCGGGCTGGACGACGACGTACGCACCGTCGTGTGCGGCCACACCCATATGCCGTTCGTCCGGCTCGCGCACGGCCGCCAGATCGTCAACCCGGGCAGCGTCGGCATGCCGTACGGCCGGCCAGGCGCGCACTGGGCGCTGCTGGGCCCCGGCGTCGAACTGCGCGTCACCCACTTCGACACCGAGGCGGCGGCGGCCCGGCTCGGCGCCGAGTCCGGGTATCCGGACATCGCGGAGTGGGCGGAGTACTTCCTCAACGCCCGTGCCGGTGACGCGGAGGCGCTGGCGATCTTCGGCCCGAGAGACGGCAGGAAGGGCCCGAACGGAGCCTGATCGGGCAGCTGTTGACGGGGTCAAACCGGCAGAAAACCCGCAAAAGCCCGAACGAACCATCGATTACCATCGAACGCGTGCATGAGGACATGCCTGGTCGGCGCCGGCGCTCCCGCAGGGAGCAGCGACGCCGCCGCAAGGCCAAGAGACGGCGGGTGACGTGGGCGGTCACCGCCGCTGTCCTGCTGCTCGGCGGCGGCGGTACGTACGCGGCGACAAAGGCCCACCAGGACGACAACGGCACACCGACAGCCCGGCGGACGCTGCGCTCGCCGCAGTCGTCGCCCACCCCCACCCCCGTACCGATGGACCTGAAGCCGGCCCTCGACCCGCTCGCGGCCACGCTCTCCGGCAACGAGCTGTCCGTCGCGCTGCTGGACACCGAGAGCGGCAAGTGGGCGACGTACGGCGACGGCGCTTTCGACACGGCCAGCATCGTCAAGGTCGACATCCTCGCCACACTCCTGCTCCAGGCGCAGGACGCGGGGCGCGAGTTGACGGCGAAGGAACGGGCGTACGCCGCCGACATGATCGAGAACAGTGACAACGACGCGACGAGTGCCCTGTGGACCGCCATCGGCAGCGCCGTCGGCCTCGACGCCGCCAACAAACGCCTCGGCCTCTCGCAGACCCAGGGCGGCGGCGGCACGGTCTGGGGCGTGACCAGGACCACCGCGCAGGACCAAGTGCGCCTGCTGCAGAACGTGTTCGGCGAAGGTCCACCCCTGTCGGCGGCCTCCCGCAAGTACATCCAGGACCTCATGCGGCACATAGCCAAGAGCCAGCAATGGGGCGTCTCGGCCGTGGCCGACACCGGCACCACGACAGCGCTCAAGAACGGCTGGCTCCAGCGGAGCGCGACGAAGAAGTGGGACGTCAACAGCATCGGCCGGGTCGAGTCCGGCGGCCGGGTCTATCTGATGGCGGTCCTGCTGAACGGCTGCACCACGGAAGAGGCGGGCATCAAGATCGTCGAACAGGCCGCCCGCGTGGCGATGAAAGGTTTCGCCTCACCCTGAACAGCCCATCAGGGAAGCGGAAGAACCGGAGGACGGACGACATGAACGGCGATTCCCCGTCTCGATCAGCGGGCGCACACACCGCCGATCCGTGCCCCCGGTGCCGCGTCGAGGCGGTCCGCGCCGGCCGGCCCATGGCGGGCGCGGGGTGGGGTGTCGTCGGGTACGTCTGCGCCGACTGCGGGCACACGTGGTCCCGCCCGATCGAGGACGACGTGGAGGTGTACGACATCGTCAGGGTGGACCTCTCGGACGCCACGCTCTACGGCACCGTCTGGCAGGTGGCGGACGATCGGATCCAGGTGCGCGGCAGCGGCGGTGCCTGGCTGCTCTGGGTCGAGCGCTGGAGAGTCCACATCTACTGAGATCGACCCGCCCCGGGCCGACGACGAAGGGCCCGGCGCACTTGTGCCGGATAACCCCGAGGGGGGTCACCGCGATTGCGGGATCCGGCACGATTGTCCGACCCCCTGCGCTGTGCGGCGAGTCGCAGTCTGAAGGGTCACCGTCATGATCACAAAATGTGTCCTCAAGGGTAAAGACAAATGACCATGACCCGGAAACCGTTGTCGAGTGCCCCGCCGCCCGCCCGCCGACCGGGCCAGAGCCCTACGTCGAGCCCTCGGCGACCGCTTACAGCCCTGATGCCGGACCAGCCCGAGCTGTAGCCCCGCCCGCTGCCATCGGCTGCAGCGGGCGGGGATCTCGTCTCGCTAGCTGCCGGGCTTGGCGCTGTCGTCAGCGCATACGGCCCACACGAGCTTGCCGACACCAGCACGGCCGCTGACTCCCCAGCACCCATTGGTGAGGGCGTCCACGAGCGCCAGGCCGCGGCCCGAGTCGTCGTCCGCTGTCGGCGTTCGCAGTTGCGGCTTGGTGTCGCCGGCGTCATGTACTTCAATCCGTACCCCGCCGACGAGACGCTCGAATCGCGTCTCGATCAGACGTCCCGGCACGCGCCCGTGCTGAACCGCGTTGGTCACCAGCTCCGAGAGAACAAGCGGGGCCGAGTCGGCCAAGTCGGTAAGGCGCCACGCCTGCAAGTGCCGCAGCAGCAAGTGTCGCGCCCTTCCGACGGATTGCGCGCTGCTCGGCCAGCGCTTGACCACAAGCGGCGGAAGGCCGTCGAGCGCGGACGCCTTGATGGTGGCGGTCTCGGTCATGCGTGAGCCTCCTGCGCTACGCGGTAGAGGGCTGTGCCCGTGGGACAACTGGACCCGTCGTCACGGCAGAACCTGCAGTCGCCAAGGTGCCGACGAAGGGCTCCTTCCGGGGCGAGCGCGGTATTCACGGTGACGAGTGGCAAGTAGCCGGGGGCGGACATGCGCTCTCGGTACTGCCGGCCGAGCATGATTGCGGCCGCCTGCTCCGGGGTTCCGAGGATCGTGCCGTCGGTGAGCCGGACGTCGCCCATGGGTTCGGGCGGGTACTCGTCAAACGGAAGCAGGCGGCGAAACCGCACGCATCCCGGGCATGCTTCGATGTCCCACCCTGGTCCCGATAGGGAATGGGTCAGGCCGACCTTCACCGGGTCGTCCGTGGGCTGCTTACAGAAGCGGCACGCCGCTCGCGCCGCAACGATCTGTTCGTCTTCGCTCATCGCGACATCTCTTTCCCGACCACGGCTCACCTTCGGCTGATGTCTTTTGAGGGGTAACCAGGCCAAATGGTGTACGCCTCAGCGGTTCTTTACCGATGATGGATTTCACGCCGAATGGGAGATAGGTCACGGCGTGGCCACGCGCGGCCACGTAGCGGCCACGGCCGGGAGTGCGAGCGATGACACGAGAGACTGGAACTGCGGGCCGCAACGATGCGCTCAGGGCGGCCCGGTTACGTCGCGGCTGGCGAACGATCGACGCCGCAGCCAACGCGCTCCAGGCGCACGGGCAGCAGCTCCTGGACGACGTCCAGTTCACCGTGTCCGCGCGGACCTGGCGACGCTGGGAGAGCGACCGCCCCGGATGGCCGTCGGAGGAAACGGCGATCGTGCTGCACGATGCGCTCGACCGCTGGCCCGAAGACCTGGGCTTCACCGTTCCGCCGGGCTGGATCCGGCCGGAGCACCATGAGGAGGCGGACGTGCGCCGCCGCGCTCTCGTATCCGTCACCGCCGCCGCACTCGTAGCCGGCCCCGTTGCGCCGCAACACGTCGACCCTGCCCTGATCGACTACTTCCAGCAGCAGTTGGAGGGGCACTACCGCGCGGACATGTTCCTCGGCCCGCACGACTTGATCGGTACGGTGGCCGCGCAGTATCAACTGATCGACAAGCTGGTCCGCAGCGCGAAAGGCGAGACTCGGCGGGGGCTGCTCCGCGTCGGCGCCGCGTACTCCGCACTCGTCGGCTGGCTGTACCAGGACGCCGGCGACATGGACGGCGCGAGCTTCTGGCGTGGTGTCACGCAGGAGATAGCCATGCGGTCCCGCGACCCGCACCTGATCGGCTACTCCCTCGTCAACCAGGCCCAGGTCCGGACCGACCTCGGGGACGGCTACGCGGTTATCGATCTCTGCGAGGCTGCGACGGAAAACGCCACCCGCCTTGCTCCGAAGGTACGTGTGATGTCTCTTCAGCAGTGGGCGCACGGCGCCAGCCTGACAGGAGACCGTACGGCGGTCGATGGTCTCATCGATCAGGCGACCGGCCTCCTCTCCTCCGTGGACGACGACTTGCCGTGGGGCAACGCCTGCAGGCGCACCCCCGGCTACCTGGAGATCCAGCGCGCGACCTGTTACGGACGGCTCGGCCTCGGAGCGGAGGCCGGTGCACTGTGGGAGCAGGTTCTCGCGATCGTCCCCGAGACCGCCCGGCGCGACCGCGGCGTCTACATGGCTCGACAGGCCACAGCGGCAGCCACCGCACAGGAGCCCGACCACGCTCTGGAGATCGCCCGGAATGTGGCGACCGTCGCCGTCGAGACTCGGTCCGCACGAATGCGCAGGGAGCTGATCACTCTGGAGCAGGCGATGCGCCCGTGGCACGATGCTCCCGTCGGCCGGGACCTGGCGGAGGTACTGGCACCGGTGACCGAGAGGGGATGACGTGGCTCAGGTACCAACGCCGCTGACCGACGAGGAGATTGAGGCGCGGCTGGCCGAGCTGCCGCTGTGGTCCCGCGCGGGGACCGAGATCACGCGGACCATCGAGATCCGCTACCACGCAGCCGTCGCGATGATCGTGCACATCGCCGACCGCGAGCGGCGCATCGGGCACCACGCGGACATCGACCTCCGCATGGACCACACCAAGGTCGCGGTCACCACGCACGACGCCGGATACCAACTGACGGCGGCTGACTTCGACCTGGCCGCACGCATCGACGCCATCGCGGCCGCGCACCAGTCGACTCCTCTCGACTGATCCTGGACGAACGAAAGCGCCCCCTGTCCGGCCGTGAAGGCCAGGCAGGGGGCGCATTCATCGCCAGGGTGCGAGGTCGAGGCCGGGAGGCGGATCCGGCACCCGACCGGCCGCCGTTGTGGTCGTCTCCCAAGCGTGCCGGGCCACATCGACCAGCCATGTAGGCGTCGCTGACGTGTCCCGCGCGGTGTGAAGTTCCTCGTACCGGTGTACAGGAAGGCGTGCCGCCTTCGGGCCGAGGATCAGACGGGCCCAGTCGGTCTTGCCGACCGGGTGGCGGTCGTGGTGGCCGGTCTCCTCGGAGAGCGAACCGACGAGAAGCAGGCCCCGGCCGCGTTCTTCGTCCTCTCCGGTCTTGACGAGTGAGCGGTCACGTCCAGGAGCTTCACCGCAGAATGTTGCCGTACGCCGGCGAGGCTCCCGTCCTGGCCTTCGAGCAACGCATGCGCGAGGCCCTCGGCTGATCCTTACGAGCCGCCGGTCGCCTCGTCCAGCAGCAGATAGAGCAGGCCGACCAGGCTGCCGCTGCTGACCACCTCACGGCGGTCGATCATGCCCCGGATCTCCGAGATCGGAATCCACTCGATCCGGTCGGACTCGTTCACCTCGGTCGGTGGGCCCGCATACGAGGCGGCCTCCGCACGAAAAATGAAGTGCTCGGAATCGGTGATGCCGTTCGCGGGCTGTGCGTAGACCAGTGGTTTGACCCCTTCCACCCGCCAGCCGGTCTCTTCCTCGACTTCGCGGGCGGCAGCCTGCTCAGGTGTCTCGTCGGCCTCGATGAGGCCCATCGGAAGTTCCCAGCCCCAGGTGTCGGTGATGAACCGGTGCCGCCACATCATCAGCACGCGCTTCTGGTCGTCGACAACGGTTGCCACAGCGAGATGCCGCATCCGGACCACATGGTGTTCCCACCGCCGGCCGTCAGGCTGCTGGACGTCCACGAGCCATAGGTTCACCCATGGGTTGCTGTAGATCTGCCGCTCGCCATGGACGGTCCACCGCATGAGCTCAACTCCCTTGTCACAGTGAGGTATTCAGCATGTCACTCTGACGAGAATCCGTCGTCCTGGGTGGCGCGACATCGCTCAGGCCGACGATCAGGAGGAGCTGTCAGGCCGACAGGTACGGGGTCAGCCGTTGTCGCCCGGCGGGGCTACGCGGATCTGGGCCGGCCGCAAAGAAGACCGCACCCGGTCCGTCGTGGCCGCCGTGTTCGGCGGCCTGCGGGCCGGGTGCGGGTGTTCCAAGGGGGGTGCCCAAGTCACGCCTTCTTGGTCTCCCAGAAGATCTTGTCGATCTGGGCGATGTAGTCCAGCGCCTTCTGGCCCGTCGCCGGGTCCGTCGAGGCCTTCGCCGCCGACAGGGCCTTCAGGGTGTCGTTGACCAGCTGGTGCAGCTCCGGGTACTTCTCGAAGTGCGGGGGCTTGAAGTAGTCGCTCCACAGCACCGAGACATGGTGCTTGGCGAGCTCGGCTCGCTGCTCCTTGATGACGGTGGCGCGGGCCTGGAAGTGGGCGTCGTCGTTGCCCGCCATCTTCTCCTGGACGGCCTTGACCGACTCGGCCTCGATGCGGGCCTGGGCCGGGTCGTAGACGCCGCAGGGGAGGTCGCAGTGGGCGCTGACCTTCACCTTCGGGGCAAACAGTCGGGAGAGCATTGAGCTGTCCTTCCTCGTGATCGTCTTCTCAGGTGGGACATTACTCCGTGAGAAGCCTGTTTTCGCGAGTGCCCCCGTGGGCTTAGGACAAAAGTCCGGCGTCAATATGGGACCTGTGGCGGAACATACGGTGGGACCGGGAGGTGCCGCATGACGGAGTCGGGGCGGGAGTCGGGGCGGGAGCCGAGAGTGCCGTTGGGGATCGCCGAGGTGATGGGGCCGTCCATGTACCCGACGCTCAAGCACGGCGATCAGCTCTTGGTGCACTACCGGGCGCCCGTGAAGGCGGGCGACGTGGTGGTGCTCAAACACCCGTTGCAGCAGGATCTGCTCATCGTGAAGCGGCTGATCGAGCGACGCGAGGGCGGCTGGTGGGTGCTGGGGGACAACCCGGGGGCCGAGGGTGACAGCAGGCTGTTCGGGACGGTGCCCGAGGAGTTGCTGCTGGGGCGGGTACGCGGCCGGTACCGGCCGCGCGGTGAGGATCAGCGCTCGGTGCGCGGGGCGGTCTCCTGGCTGGCCTCTTCGGTGCGCCCGGTGCTCGCCGACCGTTCCGTCTCCAGGCGCTTGCGGGCCCGGTAGGCGGCGACGTTGGCACGGGTCGCACAGCGGTCCGAACAGTAGCGTCGCGAGCGGTTGGTCGACGTGTCGAGGTAGGCGTTGCGGCACGGTGCTGCCTCGCACAGGCCGAGCCTGTCGACACCGTGCTCGGTCAGATGGAAGGCGAGCCCCATCGCGGCCGTCGCCGCGTACCCGGCGGTCGCGTTCGAGGGGTGCTCGGCGAGGTGCATGTGCCAGTCGGGGCGGCCCTCCTCGTCGAGGAAGTCGTGGCCGGAGATCTGCGGGCTGACCGGGAATTCCAGCAGCAGCGAGTTCAGCAGGTCGACGGCCTGGGTGGGCTCACCCGTGTCGGCGGCGGTGAAGACCGCGCGCAGCCGTGCCCTGACCGACCGGAAGCGGGTGATGTCCGCCTCCGTCGCGCGGCGGGCGAGCTGGGTGCTCGCGCCGAAGAGGGCGCGGACGTCCTCGACCGAGGTCAGGGTGTCCGTGCCACGGGCCGGCTCCTCGGTGTTGACCAGGCGTACCGCGTAGTCCGAGTAAGAGGCCAGTTCCACTTGTAGTCCTTACGGCTGCGTTCTAGAGTCGGGAGGGCCGACCGTAATGGCCGACTGACGTTCCAGGGTATTACTCAGGGGAGGGTTTATGACGGAGGCGACGACCGGAACCGACTGGCGGGCCTGGCAGCGGAGCTGGGACCGGCAGCAGGAGTGGTACATGCCCGACCGCGAGGAGCGGTTCCGGGTCATGCTGGACATGGTCGAGGCGCTGGTGGGCCCGCGGCCCCGGGTGCTCGACCTCGCGTGCGGCACGGGCAGCATCTCGGACCGGCTGCTGCGCAGGTTCCCCGAAGCGACCAGCACGGGCGTCGACCTCGACCCCGCCCTGCTCGCCATCGCCCGCGGGTATTTCGCCGGCGACGAGCGGGTCAGCTTCGTGACCGCCGACCTCAAGGACCCCGGCTGGCCGGCCCTGCTGCCGTACGGGACGTACGACGCCGTCCTCACCGCCACCGCCCTGCACTGGTTCCACGCCGGGCCGCTGACCACGCTGTACGGGCAGCTCGCCGGGCTCGTGAGGGACGGCGGAGTCCTGATGAACGCCGACCACATGATCGACACCACCACCCCCGGGATCAACGAGGCCGAACGCGCCCACCGGCACGCCGCCATGGAAGGGGCCAGGTCGGCCGGCGCGCTCGACTGGACGCAGTGGTGGGACGTCGCCGCCAAGGACCCCGTACTCGCCGGACCCACCGCCGAGCGGTTCCGGATCTACGGGGAGCACGCCGAAGGTGACACGCCGTCGGCCGACTGGCACGCGCGTACGCTGCGCGAGGCCGGCTTCGCCGAGGCGAGGCCCGTCTGGTCCTCGCCCTCCGACTCCCTCGTACTGGCCCTGAAGTAGCGGCGGGCGGGCGGTACGGACGTCACTGGCCGTACCGCCCGCGTGCGTGGCACCTACAGCACCTTCGACAGGAACGACTGCGTCCTGGTGTGCTGCGGATTGCCGAGCACATCGCGCGGATGGCCCGTCTCGACGACCATGCCGTCGTCCATGAACACCAGCGCGTCCCCGACCTCGCGCGCGAACCCCATCTCGTGGGTGACCACGATCATCGTCATGCCGTCGGCCGCGAGGTCGCGCATCACGTCCAGGACATCACCCACCAGCTCCGGGTCGAGCGCCGACGTCGGTTCGTCGAACAGCATCAGCTTCGGCTCCATCGCCAACGCGCGCGCGATGGCCACCCGTTGCTGCTGACCGCCGGAGAGCTGCGCGGGATAGTTGTCCGCCTTGTCGGAGAGACCGACCCGGTCGAGCAGCTTCGCCGCCCGCGCGCGGGCCGCCGCCTTCGACTCGCCGCGCACCTGGATCGGTGCCTCCATGACGTTCTCCACCGCCGTCATGTGCGGGAACAGGTTGAAGCGCTGGAAGACCATGCCGATGTCCCGGCGCTTCCTCGCGACTTCGCTGTCCTTCAGCTCGTAGAGCTTCTCGCCCTTCTGCCGGTAGCCGACCAACTCCCCGTCGACGTACAGCCGTCCGGCGTTGATCTGCTCCAGGTGGTTGATGCACCGCAGGAACGTCGACTTGCCCGACCCCGAGGGACCGATCACACAGAAGACCTCACGCGGCGCGACCTCCAGGTCGATGCCCTTGAGAATGTGGGCCGTGCCGAAGGACTTGTGGACGCCCTCCGCCTTCACCATGGCAGTCATCAGGCACTCCTCGGGCTGCGCAGGGAGGCCATGTTCGCCTTGACCTTCTGCCACGGGGTGGCAGCGAGACTGCGGCTCGTACCGCGGGCGTACCGGCGCTCCAGATAGAACTGACCGACGCTGAAGACGCTGGTCATCGCGATGTACCAGATCGAGGCGACGAAGAGCATCTCCATCACCGCGTACGACGTGGAGCCAATGCTCGACGTCGCGCGCAGCAGATCCGGATAGGTGACGGCGACCACCAGGGACGAGGTCTTCAGCATGTTGATGAACTCGTTGCCCGTCGGCGGGATGATGACCCGCAGCGCCTGCGGCAGCACCACCCTGCGCATCGTCTTGCCCTGGGTCATCCCGAGCGCGTGCGACGCCTCCGTCTGCCCCTCGTCGACCGACTGGATGCCGGCCCGGCAGATCTCCGCCATGTACGCGGCCTCGTTGAGGCCGAGCCCCAACAGGGCGCACATGAAGGGGGTCATGACGTCCGTCATCTCGTTCTTGTAGATGAACGGGATGTTCAGGATGGGGAAGATCAGCGCCAGGTTGAACCACAGCAACAGCTGGACGTAGACCGGCGTGCCGCGGAAGAACCAGATGTACAGCCACGCGACGCCGCTGGTCACCGGGTTCTTCGACATCCGCATCACGGACAGGATCACGCCGAGGACCACACCGAGCACCATGGACAGCACGGTGATCAGCAGGGTGCGGCCGGCGCCCTTCATGACACTGCCGTCGAAGAGCTTGTCGGAGACCGCGTGCCACTGGACGTTGCCCTGCGCGAACGCGTAGACCAGCGCCACCAGCAGGGCGACCACGATCACCCCGCTGAGCAGCCGCCCCCAGTGCCGTACCGGAATGGCCTTGACGGCCCCCGCGGGGATCACCGCGGCGCCCCCGGAGCCGGGCGCGGTGTCGGCCGGTATCTTCTCGATCTTGTCACTCACCACGGCTGCCCCTCAGTACCGCGCCCGCTCACTTGCCGCCGTTGATGGCCGCGGCGTCGATCGCGCCGGTCTGCGCGCCCCACTTGTCGAGGACCGCCTTGTACGAACCGTCCTTGATGATCGCGTCGACAGCGAGCTTCAGCGCGTCCCTGAGCTGGGTGTTCTTCTTGCTGACCGCGATGCCGAACGGTCCGGCGTCGTACTGCTCGCCGACGATCTCGAACGCCTTGCCGTTGTCGGCCTTACGGGTCAGGTCAAGGGCGACCGGGTAGTCGTTGACACCGGCCACCGCGCCGCCGGACTTCACCCGGGTCTGCGCCTCGGTGTCGTTCTCGAACGGCTCGATGTTGATGGCCTTCTTACCGCCGTCCTTACACGCCTTGGACTGCGTGTTCAGGGCCTCCTCGTACGTGGTGCCCTTCTGCACGGCGGCGGTCTTGCCGCACAGGTCCTCGATGGACTTGATGCCCTCGGGGTTGCCCTTCTTCACGTACACGGCGGTACCGGCGATGAAGTAGTCGACGAAGTCCACGCCCTCGCCGAGCTTCTTGCCCTTGTCGTCCAGGCCTTCCTGGCGCTGCTTGTTGTCGGTGATCGACGACATCGCGACGTGGTAGCGGCCCGAGTTCAGGGCGCTGATCAGACCGTCGAACGAACCGGAGGTGAAGTCGAAACGCACACCGAGCTGTTTGCCCAGCGCTGCGGCTATGTCCGGGTCGACACCGATGATCTTGCCGCCGGCCTCGGACTCCATCGGCGCGTACTCGGCGTTGGTGCCGACCTTGATGACACCGGCGTCCTGGATGTCCTTGGGCAGCTTGCTGAAGAGCGGCGCGGTCTTCGCCGTGCTGTCGGCGCCCTTGGAGCTCTTGTCACCCGCGCTGTCGGTCTGGTCACCACAGGCGGTCAGGAGCAAGGCGCCCGCGACCGCTACGGCGCCGACCGCGACGATCCGGGACTTCGCTGCGGACGTACGGCGAGTGCTGCTTGCGGTCATGATCGGGGACCTCCGGCGGTCAGGGAGCGCTGGCAAGTGAACGGGCACGTACTTTCGGGTTTCGCGACCGTGTGTGATTACCGGCATCTTGCCATTCGGACTGGTCCATTCAGGGGCGCAGCCATGTCAAAATCGGGTAACGGGTCACCCCCGTCCCCCTGCCGGCCGGCGCATCACTACCGGACCATCTGCCGGGATGCCTTCCTCCGGCCGGAGAATCTCCGGTTCCGCCAGCCCTTCGCGCGTGCGCGGGCCGGACCGTCCGGTAAGAAGGACGTTCACACCCCCTCATCCGGGGCTCAGGGCGCGTGTGCGGCGCGCCCGCGCGTGGTTACGCGATGCCTGACGTAGCGACGCGGTGCCCACCCACCCCTCCTCAACCAGGAGTGGCCACCCTCAACTGATGAAGACCTAAGGGGTACGACCATGGCAGCGGAGATCGTCAATCCTCGCAGCGAGACCGATACGGCCGAAAGCGCTCCCGACGAGCCCTTCGATCCGGCCTTCGCGCTGCACCGCGGCGGCAAGATGGCCATCACGGCCACCGTCCCCGTGCGCGACAAGGATGACCTGTCCCTTGCGTACACGCCCGGCGTTGCGAAGGTGTGCACCGCGATCGCCGAGAATCCCGAACTCGTCCACGACTACACCTGGAAGTCACAGGTCGTCGCCGTCGTCACGGACGGCACCGCCGTCCTCGGCCTCGGCGACATCGGCCCGGAGGCCTCGCTCCCCGTCATGGAGGGCAAGGCCATCCTCTTCAAGCAGTTCGGCGGGGTCGACGCGGTGCCGATCGCGCTCGCCACCACCGACACCGACGAGATCATCGAGACCGTCGTCCGGCTCGCCCCCTCGTTCGGCGGCGTGAACCTCGAAGACATCTCGGCCCCCCGCTGCTTCGAGATCGAGCGGCGGCTCCAGGACCGGCTCGACATCCCCGTCTTCCACGACGACCAGCACGGCACGGCCGTCGTCACCCTCGCCGCCCTGCGCAACGCGGCCAAGCTCACCGGGCGCGGCATCGGCGAACTGCGCGCCGTCATCTCCGGCGCCGGCGCGGCGGGCGTCGCCATCGCCAAGTTCCTGCTGGCCGCCGGGATCGGGGACGTGGCCGTCGCCGACCGCAAGGGCGTCGTGAGCACGGACCGCGACGACCTGACCGACGTCAAGCACGAGATCGCCGCGCTCACCAACAAGGCGCGGCTCAGCGGCCCCCTGGAGGCAGCGCTGTCCGGCGCCGACGTCTTCATCGGCGTCTCCGGCGGTACGGTCCCCGAGCCGGCGGTCGCCTCGATGGCGCCCGGCGCCTTCGTCTTCGCCATGGCCAACCCGAACCCCGAGGTCCACCCCGACGTGGCGCACCGGTACGCGGCCGTCGTGGCGACCGGCCGCAGCGACTACCCCAACCAGATCAACAACGTGCTCGCCTTCCCCGGCATCTTCGCCGGCGCCCTCCAGGTGCGCGCCTCGCGCATCACCGAGGGCATGAAGATCGCGGCGGCCGAGGCGCTCGCGGACGTCGTCGGCGACGAACTCGCCGCGGACTACGTGATCCCCTCGCCGTTCGACGAGCGCGTCGCCCCCGCC
>NZ_JTIY01000001.1:902747-904003 GCF_000818175.1 Streptomyces sp. AcH 505 | reverse complement strand
GGCTGGCGCCGCTGACCGTTCTGGCGCCGTCCGTGCCCCCCACCGGGGCACGGGCGGCGCTATCGTCATGGTCATGTTCGCCGCCTACGCCGCACGCATCGACCGCGACCAGCCCCTCAACGGCCTTGAACTGGGGGAGCGTCCGGCCCCCGAGAAGCGCCCCGGCTGGACGACCGTGACCGTCAGAGCCGCCTCCCTCAACCACCACGACCTGTGGTCGCTGCGCGGGGTGGGCCTCGCCGAGGACAAACTCCCGATGATCCTCGGCTGCGACGCCGCGGGCATCGACGAGGACGGCAACGAGGTCGTCGTCTACTCCGTCGTCGGCGCCACGGGCCACGGCGTGGGCCCGCGCGAGCCCCGCTCGATCCTCACCGAGCGCTACCAGGGCACGTTCGCCGAGCAGGTCACCGTCCCGGCCTGGAACGTCCTGCCGAAGCCCGCCGAGCTGAGCTTCGAGGAAGCCGCCTGCCTGCCCACGGCCTGGCTGACCGCCTACCGCATGCTCTTCACCAACGCCGGTGTACGACCGGGCGATTCGGTCCTGGTGCAGGGCGCGGGCGGCGGCGTCGCGACGGCGGCGATCGTGCTCGGCAGCGCGGCGGGTCTGCGCGTCTACGCCACGAGCCGCTCGCCGGAGAAGCGCGCCCGCGCGGTCGAACTGGGCGCGCTGGACGCGTTCGAGCCGGGCGCGCGGCTGCCGCAGCGGGTCGACGCGGTCATCGAAACGGTGGGCGCGGCGACGTGGTCCCACTCGGTCAAGTCCCTGAAGCCGGGCGGCACGCTGGTCATCTCGGGCGCGACGAGCGGCGACAGCCCGTCACGCGCGGAGCTGACCCGGGTCTTCTTCCTGGAGCTGAAGATCGTCGGCTCGACGATGGGGTCGAAGGACGAGCTGGAGGACCTGCTGTCGTTCTGCGCGACGACGGGGGTACGACCGGTGATCGACGGGGTGCTGCCGCTGGACGGGGCGCGCGAGGGCTTCGAAAAGATGGCGCGCGGCGACGTCTTCGGCAAGATCGTCCTGACGACTTAGGGCTGGCGCCGCGCGGGTTTTGGCTGCGCCGCGTGTTCGGGTGCCGGTGTCCGGGTCCTGCGGTGTCGCCTTCCGGCGGGGGGTGCGGTTTGTGGCTGCGCCGCGTTCGTCTGGTGTCGGTGTCCGGGTCCTGCGGAGGGGGGTGTCCGGACTGCTTGTCGCATGAGCTCCTTCGCTTTACGTCCGGACACCCCCCTCCTCCGGCCCCGGCCCCCTCCCG
>NZ_JTIY01000001.1:896920-902666 GCF_000818175.1 Streptomyces sp. AcH 505 | reverse complement strand
CAACCGCAACGCAAACCCGCAACCCCGAACCGCGCCGGACGGCGACACCGCGCCGGACGGCCACACCGTTACCCCCGACCGCCCACCCTCAGCAGCGCCGTGATGTGCGCCGCCGCCGTCGACAAGTGCCTGCGTGCCTCGCCCAGTTGTGACTCCGTCACGCCGTTGTCCCGCGCCGCGTCGCGGATGTCGTCGCGGAAGCGGTCCAGCAGGCGGTCCAGGTCGCGGGCCGGGTCGCCCGTCTCCGGGGTGTCCTTCGCCCACTCCGGGGCGGACGACGGTGACTCCGGCGCGGGCCGGGCGCCGCCGGACGGCGCGCTCGGGGGCCAGGTCATGCCGCTCAGCTGGCCGGCCAGTTCGGACAGGCCCTCGCGGACCCCCGTCGGCCAGTCGCCGCGCGCGAAGTGGCCCTGGACCTGGTCCTGGACCTGCTTGGCGATGCGCTGCATCTCCTCGCGCGCCGACTCCTGCGCCTCCTTCGCCTGGCGGCGCGCCTGCTGGGCGTCCTCGCGGGCCCGGCGCGACTCGTCCTTCGCGCGGCGGGCCTGCTCCTTCCAGCCCTGCTTGGCGGCGCGCCAGGACTCCGCGTCGTCCGAAGGGGACTGGCGGCGCGATTCGGACGCCGCCGCGCGCATCTCGTTGCGCAGCTGGCCCGCCGCGCCCCGTACGTCGTCGCGGATCTCCGCGGCCAGTTCGGAGACCGAGTCGCGGATCTCCAGCTCCAGGTCGGCGAGTTCGCCGCTGCGGCCCGCCAGTTCCTCGCGGCCCGCCTCGGTGATCGAGTAGACCTTGCGGCCGCCCTCGGTCGCGTGGGTGACCAGGCCCTCGGTCTCCAGCTTGGCGAGCCGGGGGTAGACGGTGCCCGCGGACGGCGCGTACAGGCCCTGGAAGCGTTCCTCCAGGAGGCGGATCACCTCGTAGCCGTGGCGCGGTGCCTCGTCGAGCAGCTTGAGCAGGTAGAGCCGCAGTCGGCCGTGGGCGAAGACAGGAGGCATGTCAGTGCTCCTTCGTTTCGGGCGTCGAAGGCGCGTCGGCCGTCGAAGCCGCGTCAACCGTCGGCTGCGCGTCGGCCGTCGGCGGCCTGCGCAGCAGCGCGATCGAGCCGGAGACCGTGGTCGCCTTGAGCGTGCCGGTCCCGGCCCCGAGGGTGCCGGTGATCTTCTTGGCGCCCCACATGCCGCTGACGCGCAGGTCGTCGAAGGCGCTGGAGACCGAGCCGCTGGCGGTGTTCGCCTCGACCTTGGCGTCCGTGGGATGCGGCAGCCGGATCGCGACCTCGCCGGAGACGGTGGTGAGCTTGATGTCGGTGGGTTTGCCCGCGGGGTCTAGGTCGATGACCATGTCGCCGCTGACCGAGTCCGCCCGTACGGAGGACCCCGCGCCCTCGACGAACGTCAGGTCACCGGAGACCGAGTGGTACTGGAGGTCGCCGGTGACGGCCTGGGCCTCCAGATTGCCGCTGACCGTGTCGGCCCGTACCGGACCGGCGAGGCCGACCAGCGTCGTGTCGCCATTGACGCCCCGTACGTCCGTACGGCCCCGCATGCCGGAGATCATCGCGCCGGCGCCGACCACGCCGACCTCGACGCGCGCCGTCGCGGGCACCGTGAGCGAGACGACCGCGGTGCGGTGCCTGCCCTTGGGGTCGAGCCAGTCGAGGAACCCCTTCCAAGGCAGGTCCTCGTAGGTGACGGTGAGTTCGGAGCCGCTGCGGGTCACGATCAGCGGCGGGCCCTCGATCTGCGAGATCTCCAGCCGGGCACCGCCCTGCGCGGCCAGCGTCGCCTCGTCGGCACCGACGACATTGACCGTGCCGCTGACGATGCGCACGCTGAGCGAGGTCACCGGCTCCTCGAACGTGAGCTTCCGCGGCTCGGCGACGCGCCATGTCGATTCCGCCATTGCTGACCTCCCCAGTCACGACGCAACATATCGCGTCTTCTGCAAGACACGATATATCGCGGATGGGGGAAGTCAAGGCACGGCCTACTCGTCCTCGTCGTCGTCCAGCCGGGCGAGCCAGGTCGCCAGCCGTTCCACGGGGACCTCGAAGTCGGGGTTCAGGTCGACGAACGTCCGCAGCTGGTCGGCGAGCCACTCGAAGGTGACCTCCTCCTCGCCGCGCCGCTTCGCCAGCTCCTCGATGCCACGGTCGGTGAAATACACGTCAGACTCCTGCTGGTACGGGCACGGGGCCCGGTCCGCAGAAGCTGCGGACCGGGCCCCGGGTGCTGTCGGTTCAACTGGCGGGCGAGCGGACGCTACGCGTCGAAGACCTCGTTCACCAGCTGCTGCTGCTCCGTCTTGTGACGGTTGGCCGAGCCGACGGCGGGGGACGAGGAGTGCGGCCGCGAGATGCGGCGCAGGCGCTCGCCGTGCGGGACGTCGGCCCCGACGGCCAGGTCCAGGTGGTCGATCAGGTTGAGCGCGATGAACGGCCACGCTCCCTGGTTCGCCGGCTCCTCCTGGGCCCACAGGTACTTCTCGGCGTTCGGGAACTTGGCGATCTCCGCCTGGAGCTCCTTGCCCGGCAGCGGGTACAGCCGCTCAAGCCGGATGATCGCCGTGTCCGTGACGCCGCGCTGCTGACGCTCCGCGTCCAGGTCGTAGTAGACCTTGCCGGCCGTGAAGACGACCTTGCGGACCGCTGACGGGTCCACGCTGTCGTCGCCGATGACCGGGCGGAACCCGCCGGTGGTGAACTCCTCCGCCTTCGACGCCGCCGCCTTCAGACGCAGCATCGACTTCGGGGTGAAGACGATGAGCGGCTTGTGGTGCGGGTTGTGGACCTGCCAGCGCAGCAGGTGGAAGTAGTTCGACGGCAGGGTCGGCATCGCGACCGTCATGTTGTTCTGCGCGCACATCTGCAGGAAGCGCTCGGGGCGCGCGGACGAGTGGTCCGGGCCCTGGCCCTCGTAGCCGTGCGGCAGCAGCAGCGTGACGCCGGACGTCTGGCCCCACTTCTGCTCGGCGGCCGAGATGTACTCGTCGACGATGGTCTGGGCGCCGTTGACGAAGTCGCCGAACTGGGCCTCCCACATGACCAGCGACTCGGGCCTGGCCAGCGAGTAGCCGTACTCGAAGCCCATCGCCGCGTACTCGCTGAGCAGCGAGTCGTAGACGTTGTAGTGCGCCTGGTCCTCGGAGAGGTACAGCAGCGGCGTGTAGTCGTTGCCGGTGTCCTGGTCGACCAGGACCGCGTGGCGCTGGCCGAATGTGCCGCGCCGGGTGTCCTGGCCCGACAGCCGGACCGGGGTGCCCTCCATCAGCAGCGAGCCGATGGCGAGCGTCTCGCCCATGCCCCAGTCGATCGTGCCGTCCTCGACGGAGGCGGCGCGGCGCACCATCTGCGGCATCAGCCGCGGGTGGACGGTCACGCCGTCGGGGATGTTGACCTGGGACTCGGCGATCCGCTTGACGACCTCCTGGGAGACCGCCGTGGTCACCGAGACGGGGAACTCGGCCTGCGCGTCCGGGACATGCGTCGGACCCGGCTGCGAGGTGGCCTCGCGGACCTCGGCGAAGACCTTCTCCAGCTGGCCCTGGAAGTCCTGGAGCGCCTGCTCCGCCTCTTCCAGCGTGATGTCGCCCCTGCCGATGAGCGATTCGGTGTAGAGCTTGCGCACCGAGCGCTTCTTGTCGATCAGGTTGTACATCTGCGGGTTGGTGAACTTCGGGTTGTCGCCCTCGTTGTGACCGCGGCGGCGGTAGCAGATGAGGTCGATCACGACGTCCTTGTTGAACGTCTGGCGGAACTCGAAGGCGAGCCGCGCGACGCGGACCACGGCCTCCGGGTCGTCACCGTTCACATGGATGATCGGCGCCTCGATCATGCGGGCGACGTCGGTCGCGTACATGGACGAGCGCGCGGACTCCGGGGCGGCGGTGAAGCCGACCTGGTTGTTGATCACGACATGGACGGTGCCGCCGGTGCGGTAGCCGCGCAGCTGGGACATGTTGAGCGTCTCGGCCACGACGCCCTGGCCCGCGAAGGCCGCGTCGCCGTGCAGCGCGACGGGCAGCACCGTGAAGTCGGTGCCGGCCTTGTTGATGATGTCCTGCTTGGCGCGGGCGATGCCCTCGATGACCGGGTCGACCGTCTCCAGGTGGGAGGGGTTCGCCGCCAGCGAGACCTTGATCTGCTCGCCGTCGAGCCCGGTGAAGGTGCCCTCGGCGCCCAGGTGGTACTTGACGTCGCCGGAGCCGTGCATCGACTTGGGGTCGAGGTTGCCCTCGAACTCCCGGAAGATCTGCGCGTACGACTTGCCCACGATGTTCGCGAGGACGTTGAGCCGGCCGCGGTGCGCCATGCCGATGACGACCTCGTCGAGCCGCGACTCGGCCGCAGCGTCGATGACCGCGTCGAGCAGCGGGATGACGGACTCGCCGCCCTCCAGCGAGAACCGCTTCTGGCCGACGTACTTGGTCTGCAGGAACGTCTCGAACGCCTCGGCCGCGTTGAGCCGGCGCAGGATCCGCAGCTGCTCCTCGCGCTCCGGCTTGCTGCCCGGGCGCTCCACACGGTCCTGGATCCACTTGCGCTGCTTCGGGTCCTGGATGTGCATGAACTCGATGCCGGTGGTGCGGCAGTACGAGTCGCGCAGCACACCGAGGATGTCGCGGAGCTTCATCATCGACTTGCCGGCGAAACCGCCGACGGCGAAGTCGCGCTCCAGGTCCCACAGCGTCAGGCCGTGCTCGGTGACGTCCAGGTCGGGGTGCTTGCGCTGGCGGTACTCCAACGGGTCGGTGTCGGCCATGACATGGCCGCGCACCCGGTAGGAGTGGATCAGCTCGAAGACCCGGGCGGCCTTGGTGACGTCGTCGTCGTGCGAGGCGTCGATGTCCTTGAGCCAGCGGACCGGCTCGTAGGGGATCCGCAGCGACTCGAAGATCTCGTCGAAGAAGCCGTTCTCGCCGAGCAGCAGCTGGCTGATGATCCGCAGGAACTCGCCGGACGCCGCACCCTGGATGACCCGGTGGTCGTACGTCGAGGTCAGCGTCATGACCTTGGAGATGCCCAGCTTGTTCAGGGTGTCCTGGGACGTGCCCTGGAACTCCGCCGGGTACTCCATGGCGCCGACGCCGAGGATCATGCTCTGACCGGCCATCAGGCGCGGCACGGAGTGGACCGTGCCGATACCGCCGGGGTTGGTCAGCGAAGCCGTGACGCCGGAGAAGTCGTCCATCGTCAGCTTGTTGGCGCGGGCCCGCCGGACGATGTCCTCGTACGCCTGCCAGAACTCGAAGAAGTTGAGCGTCTCGGCCTTCTTGATGGCCGCGACGACGAGCTGGCGGTCGCCGTTGGCCTTCACCAGGTCGATGGCGAGGCCGAGGTTCACATGGTCGGGCTTGACCAGGGTCGGCTTGCCGTCCTTCTCCACGTACGAGTGGTTCATCGACGGCATGGCCTTGAGGGCCTGCACCATCGCGTACCCGATGAGGTGGGTGAAGGAGATCTTGCCGCCCCGCGCCCGCTTCAGGTGGTTGTTGATGACGATGCGGTTGTCGAAGAGCAGCTTCACCGGCACCGCGCGCACGGACGTGGCCGTGGGCAGCTCCAGCGACACCTTCATGTTCTTGGCGACGGCCGCCGCCGGGCCACGCAGCGTCACATACTCCGGGCCCGCGGGCGCCTCGGTGTCCTTGCTTGCCGCACCGCCGTTCGAAGCGGCCTTGGCCGCCGCCGGCTTGGCGACGGGCTCGGCCGGCTTGGCCGGGGCGGGCGCCGTGGCCACGGGCTTCG
>NZ_JTIY01000001.1:890436-896640 GCF_000818175.1 Streptomyces sp. AcH 505 | reverse complement strand
GCGGCTGCGGTCTCCGCCGGCTTGTCCGCCGCGCCGGACGAACCCGGCTTGTAGTCGGCGAAGAAGTCCCACCAGGCACGGTCGACTGAGTTCGGGTCGTGGAGGTACTGCTGGTAGATCTCGTCGACGAGCCACTCATTGGGCCCGAAGGCAGCGGCAGGGTTCTTCCCCTGCCCGTCTGCGTCGGTCGAGATGCTCGAGTTACTGGTGGACTGAGACGACACGGCGTGAACCGCCCTCTTCCGCTTCACAAAAAGTAATGGACAGCGGGAATCAAGGCTACGCCTACCGGGCGCGCAGGTGCAGGCCGGGCGTGCCATCGTCGTGCAAGTCACATCCGACAGCGGGTTTCAGCGTATGAAATGGCGGGAAACAAACCCGGTTCACCATCACCGGGACTGTCCGGAGCCCCCGATAGCGGAGAGTGGCCAGGCTCGTGGCCCGCCCGTCCCCGACTCCGTATCCGGAGATCGTGCGCTTTCCTTACGAATTGTACGTCAACCGGGTGTTCTGCTGGACTCCCGGAAGAGTGACCCGTATCCGGCAGCCGCGCGCTGATTCGGCCACTCCGATGCGGCCGCCGTGTAGATCCACCGCCCAGCGGGCGATCGCGAGACCGAGACCCGTACCGCCGTCCGTACCGGGTCCCGGCGCCGGGGTGCTGCCCCGGTTGAACCGCTCGAAGACCCGGCTGCGCTCCGGCTCGGGGATCCCGGGACCCTCGTCCAGCACCTCCAGGTCCAGCGACTCGGGCTGCGGGCCGCGCCGGGCCCGTACGGTGACCCGGCCGTGCGCCGGGCTGTGCTTGACAGCGTTGTCGATCAGGTTGGCCACGACCTGGTGCAGCCGCTCCGCGTCCGCGTGCGCGGTCAGCTCGGGCGGCGACACGTCCAGATGCAGATGCACGTCCGTACGGGTGTGGTTCCCTGACCCCGAGCTGAGGCCGCGCTGCGAGGCCGCCAGATTGGCCTCCTTGAGCACGCCCGACAGATACGGCCACACCTCGAAGCGACGGGCCCGCAGCGGCACCACGCCGTTGTCGAGCCGCGACAGGTCCAGCAGCGTCTCCACGAGCCGGCCCAGCCGCTCCGTCTGGCTCAGCGCCGTACGCATCGTCTCCGGGTCGGCGGCCGACACCCCGTCCACGACGTTCTCCAGCACGGCGCGCAACGCCGCGATGGGGGTGCGCAGTTCGTGCGAGACGTTGGCGACCAGCTCCTTGCGGTGCCGGTCGACCGCCTCCAGGTCGTCCGCCATGCGGTTGATCGTGGACGCCAGGTCGCCCAGCTCGTCCCGCCGGTCGGCGCCGCTGACCCTGCGGGTGTACTCGCCGTGCGAGATGCCCTTGGCGACGGTGTTCATCTCGTCCAGCGGGGCGGTCAGGCCGTGCGCGACGAACTGGGTGATGAGCAGCGTCGCGATCACCGAGAAGACGGTGATGAACCGCAGCTCGGTCTTGGTGCGCAGGGCCACCATGAGCAGCCCCGTCGTGATGAAGACGGAGACCACGACGAGGGTGCCCAGCTTGGCCTTGATGGAGAACGGACGCAGATTCCTTGCGGGCGGGCGTCTGCTCGGCAGGTTCATGGCGCCGGGGTCTCCAGGGCGTACCCGACGCCGTGCACCGTACGGATCCGCTCGGCGCCGATCTTCCGGCGCAGCGCCTTGATGTGGCTGTCGACGGTACGGGTGCCCGAGGCGTCCGCCCAGTCCCACACCTCAGCGAGCAGCTGCTCGCGGGAGAGGACGGCGCGCGGCGTGTTCGCCAGGCAGACCAGCAGGTCGAACTCGGTCGGCGTCAGATGGACGTCCTCGCCGCGCACCCGCACCCGGCGCTGCGCGTGGTCGATCTCCAGCTCGCCGAGGCGCAGGATCCCGCTGCGCGGGGTCACGGCGGCCAGCGCGGCCCGCTCGACGCGGCGCAGCAGCACATGCACCCGGGCGGCCAGCTCCCGCATGGAGAACGGCTTGGTCATGTAGTCGTCGGCGCCGACCCCGAGACCCACCAGCATGTCGGTCTCGTCGTCACGCGCCGTCAGCATCAGGACCGGCACCGGGCGCTGCGCCTGCACCCGGCGGCAGACCTCCAGGCCGTCGAAGCCGGGCAGCATCACGTCGAGGACCATCAGATCCGGCTGCCACGCCTCGGCGGCGTCGACCGCCGCGGGGCCGTCGAGCGCCGTCTGGACCATGAACCCCTCGGCCCGCAGCCGCGCCGCGATGGCGTCGACGATCGTCGCGTCGTCCTCCACGACCAGGACCCGGCGCTGGGCGCCGGGCGTCGCCGCGACCCCGTTCTGGCTGGTGTGTGTCTGCTCCATCGCCCCGCCCCTGCTACGTGTTCGCTGTCCGTGTTGCCCGTACCGCGGGTCCTCGCGCTGCGGTCCTCGTACCGCCGGGGGCCGTCGTCCGCGCGCGTCCGCACACCGTCGAAGAAACCCTGTGTGGGGAGCAGCGTAGAGGCAGCGAAGGGGTCCCGGCTACGCAGTGCGAACGCCGAGATGGACCACGTCGGGCACTCCCCGGGCAACCTGGATCTCTTGGGTGGTTACCCCGTTGAATCCGGCATTCCGCAACGCATCGCCAAAGGTCGGAGAGGGTTGCGCGGACCAGACGGCGAGGACGCCGCCGGGGTTCAGCAGGGCCCGGCAGGCAGCCAGTCCTGCCTGTGTATACAGGCTTTCGTTGCTCTCGGTCACGGTCCAGTCGGGGCCGTTGTCGATATCCAGGCAGAGTGCGTCGTAGCGGTCCGTCGTGGTGCGGACGTGCTCCACGAGGTCGGTGTGAAGGATCACAGTCCGCGGGTCGACCAGCGCGGCCCCGGAGATCCTGGCCAGCGGCCCGCCGTGGTGCCAGTCGATGACGGCCCGCTCCCGCTCGACCACCGCGATCCGCCCCCAGTGCGGATCGGCCGCCGCGTGCGCGAGCGAGAAGCCCACCCCGAGGCCGCCGATGAGGACCGACGGCATACTGTTGCGCCGCTCCTCGCTCAGCGCGCCGAGCGCGGCGTCGATGAGCAGCCGCTCGGAGCGCCCGTCGGAGGTGTCCATCAGGAACGTCCCGTTGGCGATGATCTCCAACCGGTCCCCCTGCCGCCGCAGCACGACCTCCCCGTACGGACCGTCCCTGCGGTCCAGCGTGACGGGCACGGCATCGGGATCGGGAACGGTCTGGGGCACGGTACGGATCCCTTGTTCGGACGTCAGGAGTGGTGCACGCCATCCTGCTGCGCCGACGGCGGCCGGGACAATCCGGCACCCCTGCTTGTGCCCCGCTCCCGCGCTGTCAGCGCCCGTCTGTTGTCAGCTCCCGTCGGGGCGCGCGCCGCGCCACGCGTGCAGCGCGGCGCCGCAGACGTACGTCGTGCACGCCGTCAGCCACGCCCCCGGCTGCGGTCCCGGCTGCATCGGCCAGGCCCAGACCGTGGCGACGCCGTCGTGCGTCGGGGGCGCCGACAGGTAGGTCCCGCTGAGGTACACCGTCGTCGGCAGCCAGCTCAGCCGCGCCCCCAGCAGCGCCGCCGACCCGGCCGCGATGCCGGTCGCGCCGAGTACGTTGCGGACCATCGCCTGCCCGCCGAACACCTCGGGACTGCCCGGCACCGCCAGAGCCAGGCCGGCGGCGGCCAGTGCCGTCAGCGCGAACAGATGGGCGAGTCTGCGGGGCCACCAGGCCCGTACCGCCGTCCGGTCCAGCTCGTCGCTGTGGGTGTACAGGCCGGTCCCGACGATTCCGGCCGCCAGCATCGGGGCGAGCGTGACGACCGGGATGCGGGCCGTGCCGCCGAACCGCCGGGCCGCCTGGAGTTCGTACGCCGCCCAGCCGGCCAGCAGCGCCGCCGCGACCAGCGAGGAGGCGACTGCGGGCAGCGCGCGGGAACGGAGGTACAGCGCACGGCTCATGGGGCGGGCACCTGAGCCGGGTCGCAGCGGTCGGCGCCGAGATAGCGGGTGAGGTAGGCGCGGCCCTGTGCTGCGTCCATCGCTTCCAGCCGCTTCCGATGGGGCCTCGCGCCCCGCGCGGGGGAGTTCGCGAAGTTGCCGCGTGGCACGAGCCACTGCCGGACGGCGATCCCGATGTCGGACGCGCGCTCGTCCAGCGGGGTGTCGGCTCCCTCCGACGCGCAGTCCGCGCCGTCGACCAGCGCACCCACCGCCGAATCGGCGAACAGGTCCGGGTGCGTCAGCCGCCCCCGTACGGTGTCGTCGACCCGGTCCGGCAGCGACACATCGCCGGGACCCGGCGGGACGGGGTAGTGAACCCAGCGCTCTGGCGCGCCCGGCACCCCGCGCAGCTTGGCGTCCACCCCGGCGAGCGCCTGCCGCATCGCGGGCAGCATGTTCCGGTCGACCGCGGGCACGCACAGCTGGGGCACGCCGTTGTCGCAGACCGGCCTGACGGCTGCCGGATCCTGCCGCCACAGCCCGTCGCCGGTGGTCACGAGCGGCACGGCCGCGGCGGCGGCCAGGGCGAGCGGGAGCAGCGCGGTCAGCCTTCGCCGCGCGGCGAACCCGAGCAGCGCGGATGCCGCCAGCCCGCCGGTCCACAGCGCGCTCGCCGGGCCGAACCACCACAGGGGCGCCTGCAACGAGGAGTCGTACTCAAGGGCGGGATCCAGCCAACGAGCGCTCGACCGCCCGTACCCCGGCACGGCCAGTACGACATAGCTGAGGACGGCGAGCAGCGGCGCGACGAGCCGCCACGGCAGCAGCCGTCCCGCGACGAAGCCGAGGGTGCCGAGCGAGGCGATCGCCACGGCGTCGGCCGCGATCAGCGACACGTACGGATGGCCGCCGCTCGTGTACGGCCAGGTGGCGAGCAGACAGCCGGCCGCCGCCACGAGATACCCGGCGGCCGGCCACAGCGCGGCGGGGGCGGCGGCCACGAGGGTCTGCCGGAGCCTGCTCCTCGCGAACGTGGCACGCAACTCCTCCGTACCGCGCCTGCGTTCCCTGCCGCCCTGCCAGCAGCCGGCCGCCACGGCGAGCGGCCCGCCGAGGATCAGACCCGCGACGCGCAGCAGGTCAGTGGTCTCCGCCCAGTGCTGCTGCCACTGGTCGGCCTTGCTGTACATGGTGACGCCGATCAGGGTGGCGAGGGCGACGCCGGTCCACGGTCCGGTCCCACGCAGCAGCTCGGGCCGGAGTACGCGGCTCGCGCCGCCCGGTTTCCGGTCGGCGGCCGAGGCGGTCACGGGAGCCGTCATGAGACTCATCGCACGCCCGCCCGGTGGGTCCGCAGCGCCGCCGTGTAGCCGCGCTCGATCGGGTTGGCGTCGCGCTCGTCGGCGGCGGTCGCCCCCGAACCGGCGGCGGTCAGCTCCGCCGTCGTGCCGCGGAAGGCCACCCGGCCCGACTCCAGCAGCGTCACCTCTGAACAGGCGGCGGCGACGTCCTCCACCAGATGCGTCGAGACGACGACCGTGGCCGCGCTGCCCACCTCGCGGAGCAGCGCCCTGAACTCGACGCGCTGTTCCGGGTCGAGACCGGCCGTCGGCTCGTCGAGCAGCAGCAGATCCGGGTCGTTGACGATCGCCTGGGCGATGCCGACGCGGCGCACCATGCCGCCCGACAGTGTCTTGATCTTCGCGTCGATACGCCCGGCAAGCCCCACCCGCTCCACGGCGCGCTCGACCGCCCCCGCCACCCCCTGCGCGGGCATCTCTTTCAGCCATGCCACGTACGAGACGAACTCCCGCACCGTGAAGCCCGGGTAGTAGCCGAACTCCTGCGGCAGATAGCCGAGCCGCCGCCTGACCTCCGAGCGGGCCCGCCGGTCCGACACGTCGTGTCCCAGCAGCTCCACCTGTCCTCCGGCCGCCGCCGAGACCGTCGCGAGCACCCGGATCAGGGACGTCTTGCCGGCCCCGTTCGGACCGAGCAGCCCGTGCACCCCCGTGCCGAAGCCGAGCGCTACGGCGTCGAGCGCGACCGTTCTCCGGTGTCTGACCGTCAGCCCGCTCACCGCGATGGTCTGTTCCCGCACTTCCGGCACTGACTGCTCTCTCTCGGTCGGTCGCGTCATGAGGATCTCGGGAGGTCGTACGCCTGCCGCCGCAGCACCAGCAGCCCCGCGCAGAGCAGAGCCGCCACCGCCCAGCCGCCCTGCGCCGTCGCACCCGCCAGCAGTTGCGTGAGCTGCTCGGCGAGCGCCCGGGTCGGCGGCAGCGGGAGCCCGTCGCCCGCGCGGGGCTGTACGGCGGGG
>NZ_JTIY01000001.1:873591-889600 GCF_000818175.1 Streptomyces sp. AcH 505 | reverse complement strand
GGCCGCGCCGATCCGGCGCGGCCGGGACGTGGGCGTGGGCACCGCGGCGAGCACCGCGGCCCGCACCCCCGCCAGTACGGGTCCTGCGGCGCCCGCCCGTACCGCCGCCGACACCCGCACCGCGCACGCCCCGCACGACTCGACGTGCTTCTCCAGCGACCAGGCGTCGGGCTCGCGCGCCGCGCCCGCCGCGTACAGCTCCGCCAGCTGGTCCGTCACATGCCAGGTGGTCACGCGATGCCTCCCAGGCCCGGTCCCGGCGCGATCCGGCCGAGCTCCAGGCGCAGTTCCTTGCGGGCGCGCATGGCGCGGGTCTTGACCGTGCCCTCCGGTATGCCGAGGAGCCGCGCGGTCTCGCCGGTGGTCAGCCCGTCGACGACGGTGGCACGCAGCACGTCGCGCAGTTCGGGGGAGATCCGGTCGAGGGCGGCGCCCACATCCCCGTACTCAAGACCGGTCAGCACCCGGTCCTCGGCCGACGGGGCCACGTCGGCCGGTTCGTACTCCACCCGCCGGGCACGTTCGGCGCGCTCCTGTGCCCGCCGGGCGTCGACCAGCCGGCGGGCGGCGATCACCCACAGCCAGCCACCGGCCTCACCGCCCTGGTGGCCCGCGGCGGAGCGCCAGACGGCCACGAAGGTGTCCTGGAGGACTTCCCGCACGGTCTCGGGATCGGCGCACCGTCGGGTCAGCCGCGCGTGCAGCCAGCCCGAGTGCCGGTCGTAGAAAATGCCGAGGGCCTCGGCATCCCCTTTGGCGACGGCGCGCAGCAGCGCGTCGTCGGCCAGGTCTCCCCCCATGGGGCGGAACAGTCTCACGCCCTGTCTGTCGCTCGCGGGCACCCGACCGGTTCACCGCGTCGCGTGACGCTCAGTGGGTGTGGTCGCCCGGGTGAGGTGCCGGGGCTGCCGGGCGGGTGTTGGTGTGGCCGCAGATCCAGGACAGTGCTTCGTGGACGCCGTGGATGTAGTCGCGCGGGACCGTGCGCTGGGTGGCGTCCTCCAGTTGGACGACCGCCGCGTCCGTCTCCGCCGTCAGCAGGGGCAGGTCGGGGGCGCCCGTGCTGACAGCGCCGGTGACCGGGGCCGTTTCGCCGCGGCCGAGGGCCCAGAGGTAGGCCGTCAGGGAGCCGCGGGAGAGCTGGGTCTGCTGGGCGGTGCCCGCTGCGACGTCGGCGAGCGCGCGGTACGCCTGCTCCACCTCGGCGCGTGGCCTGGCGCCGACGCGCAATTCGTCGGGGGGTCCTGTCTGTTGAGTACTCATACCTGTTCACTTGTCCCCGGACGCGCGGGAGATGTCTCGCCGGAACAGGTATGGCCGAGTCACGCACGGCGCCCGCCGGGGGCGCGCGGCGCCGTGGTCAGCCGACCCGTACGACGCCGGTGATCGGACCGTGCAGCCGCCATCCCAGCGCGCTGTACAGCGCGCGTCCGTCGGTCGTGCCCGCGAGGATCCCGGTGCTGGCCCCCGCGTCGGCCGCCGCCGTTTCGAGGGTGCGCATCACGAGCCGGCCGAGGCCCTTTCTGCGGTGTCCCGCGTCGGTCTCGACCTGGTCGACGACGGCGGTCTCCCCGGCCAGCCCCACCTGCCCGCGCGCGGCCGGATCGCCGTCCCCGGTCAGCACCCGTACCCGTACGACCCCGTCCGTCCGCTCGGTGCGCACCGCGTACCCGGCGGGCGGCTCGGGCAGGGGCGACCGGCGCAGGGCGGTGAACATCAGGAAGCCGGGGTCGTCCGGCACTTTCCAGCCCGGGGTTATCCATCCGCCGACCACCTCGGGCGCCGCGAGCAGCCGCAGCCAGGAACCCGGCTCGGTCTCGCTCCCGCAGAGCATCCGCACGGTCGCCCCGTCGGGCTCGGGCAGTACATGCCGCAGCACGTGCCCCGGCTGCCCGACGTCGATGCGATACCCCCACGGCCGCTCGACGGGCGACGCAGTGGAACGAGAGACGGCCCAGCCGGCCACCCAGGCTGACGTAATGGTCGAGTTGTCCACGGGACTATTACAGCAGGGGCGGTCGTTCCCCGGGAAGTGAATTAGAGGGGCGTGGATTCGGGTGCGAGCGCGCCGCGGAGCCGGTTGATGCCCGCCTGCCAGGGGCCGTCGCCCGCCTCCTCCCACAGTTCCAGGAGTTCGGACGGCTCGGTCATGACGCGGTCGAGGCTCCGCAGGGCGAGGGCGCGAAGGTCGGTGAGGTCCGGGAGGGGTTCCTTCGGGCCGTAGTGCGGGTTGGCCGGCTCGCCGGCCGAGCATTGGGCGGCGACCAGGGCCGCTGCCGCGACTGCTTCGTCGGCGACGTCCGAGTCCAGGTAGCCGGTGGTGCCGGCCGTTCGGGCCAGCGCGTCCCTGACCAGTCCGTGGCGCGCGTCCGGGGCGGCGTCGTCGAGGTGGCCGCACCAGTCCGCCGCGGTGTCGTTGTCGAAGGGGCCGACGTCCCAGGTGCCCATGTGTTCCTCCTGATCGCGATCACGTCCGGGCATCGTGGCAGGCCCCACTGACATCGCCGGCCGGCGCCGAACGGAGGGGATTTCAGCCGCTCGAGTGCTATCGCTCAGAGCGAACGGCGGCCGGGGAACATTGGCGGGCTCACATGCATTGAGTCCACATAGCTCAACCTAACTGCCGAAGGGGAGATCATGGCCTCCATTTCCACCCCGCTCACGCTTCCCGTGCTGCCGCTCGACGACGAGGTCGTGCTGCCCGGCATGGTGGTTCCGCTCGACCTGTCCGACACCGAGGTCCGCGCCGCTGTGGAGGCCGCCCAGGCCGCCGCGCGTACGGGCGGGTCCGGTGCCGGGAAGCCTCAGGTGCTGCTTGTGCCACGGATCGACGGGTCGTACGCCGCGACCGGCGTGCTCGGCACCGTCGAGCAGGTGGGCAGGCTGTCCGACGGGGATCCCGGTGCGCTGATCCGCGGCAGAGGCCGCGTACAGATCGGCTCCGGTACGAGCGGACCCGGCGCGGCCCTCTGGGTCGAGGGCATCGCCGTCGACGAAGTCACCCCCGACCCGCTGCCCGGCTCCGTCACCGAACTGATCAAGGAATACAAGGCGCTCGCCACCGACTGGCTGAAGAAGCGCGGCGCCTGGCAGGTCGTGGACCGTGTCCAGCAGATCGAGGACGTGTCCGCGCTCGCCGACAACGCCGGTTACTCACCTTTCCTGTCCACCGCCCAGAAGGTGGAGCTGCTGGAGACCACCGACCCGGTGGCCCGGCTGAAGCTCGCCATCAGCCAGCTGCGCGAACACCTCGCCGAGCAGGACGTCGCCGAGTCCATCGCCAAGGACGTCCAGGAAGGCGTCGACAAGCAGCAGCGTGACTTCCTGCTGCGGCGCCAGCTCGAAGCCGTACGCAAGGAACTGCGCGAGCTGAACGGCGAGGGCGACGAGGACGAGTCGGACGACTACCGCACCCGCGTCGAGGCCGCCGATCTCCCGGAGAAGGTGCGCGAAGCCGCACTGAAGGAGGTCGAGAAGCTGGAGCGCTCGTCGGACCAGAGCCCCGAGGGCTCCTGGATCCGCACCTGGCTGGACACCGTCCTCGAACTGCCGTGGAACGAGCGCACCGAGGACGAGTACGACATCCAGGGCGCCAAGACGATTCTCGACGCCGAGCACGCGGGCCTGGAGGACGTCAAGGAGCGCATCACCGAATACCTGGCCGTGCGCAAGCGCAGGGCCGACCGCGGGCTCGGTGTGGTCGGCGGCCGGCGCGGTGGCGCCGTCCTGGCCCTCGTCGGCCCGCCCGGGGTCGGCAAGACCTCGCTCGGCGAGTCCGTCGCGCACTCCATGGGACGCAAGTTCGTCCGGGTCGCGCTCGGCGGTGTCCGGGACGAGGCGGAGATCCGCGGCCACCGGCGCACCTACGTCGGCGCGCTGCCCGGCCGTATCGTCCGGGCGATCAAGGAGGCCGGTTCGATGAACCCGGTCGTCCTGCTCGACGAGATCGACAAGGTCGGCTCGGACTACCGGGGCGACCCGGCCGCGGCCCTGCTCGAAGTCCTGGACCCGGCGCAGAACCACACGTTCCGCGACCACTACCTGGAGGTCGAGCTCGACCTGTCCGACGTGGTGTTCCTCGCCACGGCCAACGTCCTGGAAGCCATTCCCGAGGCGCTGCTCGACCGGATGGAGCTGGTCAGGCTCGACGGCTACACCGAGGACGAGAAGGTCGTCATCGCCCGTGACCACCTGCTGCCCCGGCAGCTGGAGCGCGCGGGTCTGGAGACCGGCGAGGTCACCCTGGAGGACGGCGCGCTGCGCAAGCTGGCAGGGGAGTACACCCGCGAGGCGGGCGTACGGAACCTGGAGCGCGGCATCGCGCGGCTGCTCCGCAAGGTGGCGGCCCAGCACGAACTCGGCGAGCGCGAGCTGCCGTTCAGCGTCGGACCCGACGACCTGCGCGGTCTGATCGGCCGGCCGCACCACGTGCCCGAGTCGGCGCAGGACCCGGCGGAGCGGCGTACGGCGGTGCCGGGCGTGGCCACGGGCCTCGCCGTCACCGGCGCCGGTGGTGACGTGCTGTTCGTCGAGGCGTCGCTGGCCGACCCGGAGACGGGCGGCTCGGGGCTGACCCTGACGGGCCAGCTGGGTGACGTGATGAAGGAGTCCGCGCAGATCGCGCTCTCCTTCCTGCGCTCGCGCGGCGCCGAACTGGAGCTGCCGGTCGCCGACCTGAAGGACCGGGGTGTGCACATCCACTTCCCGGCGGGCGCCGTCCCGAAGGACGGTCCGAGCGCGGGTATCACGATGACGACCGCTCTCGCCTCGCTGCTGAGCGGCCGCCAGGTCCGCACGGACGTCGCCATGACGGGTGAGGTCTCGCTGACCGGGCGGGTGCTGCCCATCGGCGGTCTGAAGCAGAAGCTGCTGGCCGCGCACCAGGCGGGTATCACGACGGTCGTGATCCCCAAGCGCAACGAGGCCGACCTGGACGACGTACCGGCCGAGGTCCTCGACCGGCTGGAGGTCCACCCGGTCACGGATGTCCGGCAGGTGCTGGAGATCGCGCTGTCCCCGGCGGAGGTACCGGTCCAGGCCGCGGCCTGAGCCCGGCCGGGGCGACGGGCCTGAGCCCCGGCGGGGGCGACGGCCTGAGCCCCGAACCGTCGGAGAAAGCGGTACCGCGACGGCGGCCGCGCACGGAACGATCTGTTCCGTGCGCGGCCGCCGTGTCGCGTCCCGGCCCCTTCCCGACGATCAACAGGCCGTGACCCCAGGTCAGTTGGTATGTCAGACTGACCGGTACGCAGGTGCAGTCCCGAGTGAGAAGTGTGATGTGAGCGAGCCCCGTTCCGCCCCGACGATCGGTCAGCTCGTCCTCGGCAGACAACTCCAGGCCCTGCGGGAGAAGGCCGGACTGAGCAGGGAGGACGCCGGCCGGCTGCTCCGCGTCACGGCCGCGACCGTGCGCCGGATGGAGATGGCCGAGGTCGCGCTGAAGATCCCGTACATACAGATCCTGCTGCCCGCCTACGGGCTGCTCGCCGAGGACGTCGAGGTCTTCCTCCGGCTGGCCGACGAGGCCAACCAGCCCGGCTGGTGGCAGCGGTTCCACGACATCCTGCCCGACTGGTTCAGCGGCTACGTCAGCCTGGAGGAGGCGGCGAGCACCATCCGCTGCTACGAGCCGCACTTCGTACCGGGGCTGCTCCAGACCGAGGACTACGCGCGGGCGATCCTCACCACCGGCTCCGTCGGGCAGCGCGACCCCGCGCGGATCGAGCGGCACGTCGCCCTGCGGATGGAGCGCCAGAGCCTGCTCACCCGCCCCGACGCGCCACGGTTCTGGGCGGTGCTGGACGAGACCGTGCTGCGCAGGCCCGTCGGGTCGGCCGAGGTGATGCGCGGTCAGCTCGACCGGCTGCTCGACGTCTCGGCCCAGCCGAACGTGACCTTGCAGGTCGCCATGCTCTCGGCGGGCCACCACGCGGGGACGTACAGCCCGTTCGTGCTGTTCCGGTTCGACGTGCCGGAGATCCCCGACATGGTCTACATCGAATATCTGACCGGCGCGCTCTTCCTCGACCAGCAGACCGAGGTCATGGAGCACCTGGAGGCGATGAACCGCATGGTGGCCCACGCGGAGTCCGCCCGCGACACCCGCGACTTCCTCACCGACCTGCGCGCGCTGTACTGAGAGCCCGCTGCACGGAGATCCTGCCGGACCGAGAGCCCGCCGGACCGAGACCCCGGCTGCCGGCGGACATACGGCGGGCGCGGCCCCGGCCGGTGGTACCGGCCGGGACCGCGCCGCATGCCGCGAAAGGCCGGGTCAGCCGTTCGCGAGGGCCTGGACGCGGTCCAGGGCTCCGTTGAAGCGGTTGTGGTCGCCGACGGTCGGGCCCGTCGACGTGTACTGCCAGATCGTCTGGACGCCCCAGCCGGCCGGCAGGGCGCCGACCGTCGTGTTGTAGCGGGCCACCCAGAGCGGGTTCGTGTTGCCGAAGCCCGCGTAGTTGCCGGTGCAGGAGCTCCACCAGCTGGTCGCCGTGTAGATCACCGCGTCACGGCCGGTGCGTGACTTGTAGGTGTTCAGGAAGTCCCTGATCCAGCTGACCATCTGACTGGGCGACTTGCCGTAGCAGGAGGCGCCGTACGGGTTCCACTCGATGTCGAGCACACCCGGCAGGGTCTTCCCGTCGCGTGACCAGGCGCCGCCGTTGTCGGCGAAGTAGTTGGCCTGGGCCGCGCCGCTCGTGCTGTTGGGAGTGGCGAAGTGGTAAGCCCCGCGGATCATCCCGACGCTGTACGAGCCGTTGTACTGCTGTGCGAACGACGGGTTCTTGTACGAACTTCCTTCGGTTGCCTTGGTGTACGCGAACCTGACGCCGCTGCTCCACAGGGCGGCCCAGTTCACGCTGCCCTGGTGGCTGGAGACGTCGACGCCGTGCGTCTGGGTGACGCGGGTGTCGGGCGGCAGTCCGCCCTGCCCGTCGTGCGCCAGGACGCCCATGCCCATGTAGGCGGAGCCCGGCGCGGGCAGATCGGGGGCCGGCTGGGGGACAGGGACCGGCTGGGAGCCGGGTACGGGCTGGGTACCGGGTACGGGCTGCGTACCGGGTACCGGTCGGGTGCCCGGTGCGTGCTGCGAACCGGGTACCGGTTGGGGGTCGGGGGTTGCCGCGTCCGCCGCACCGGGAAGGGTGAGCAGGAGCGCGAGGGTTGCCAGGAGAGCTGTGGTCGCCGCGACGAGCGGGCGGCCGGGTGTCACGGATCTGTGCACGGGCATTGCGTGCCTCCGGAAGACCTGGTGGGGGGATCTCATGGACGTGTCGACAAGTCGTGGTATGGACATGTCAGTGGTGACGCTACGCACGTAGACGTAACGATGGAAGGTTGCCACGCTGCTGCCGTTGGACTAAACCTACGAAATAATGACGGAGCTGCGGCAATGGCCGTCTGTGAAAGAAACTTTCAGGAGCGGGAAAGCGCGTGATGGGTGCTGACGTGCACGGGAGTAAACCGGGAAATGAACCGGGCCCGGCCGGTACGAGTGGTGTGGACCACGAATTCCTCGCCTTGGAGCGGGAGCTGGCAGTGTTTCTGCGCCGGGCCAGATCGAATTCCGGCGAGATGGCGCGCGAGGTCCATCCCGAACTCGAACCGGCTGCCTATGGGCTGCTCGTCCGGCTGGAGGAAACCACTTATCAGCGGGCCACCGAGCTGTCCGCCTACTTCGGTGTCGGCAAGGCGACGATGAGCCGTCAGCTGCGGGCGCTGGAGGACCTCGGACTTGTCACCCGCGAGCGTGACCCCGCCGACGGGCGCGCGTCACTCGTACGCCTCACGGGCGAGGGGCTGGCCCGCTTCCAGCGGGTGCGCGACGCGCGCAGAGGCCGGTACGTACGACAGCTCGCCGACTGGGACCGCGCCGAGATCGCCGAGCTGGCCCGGCTGCTGCACCACATGAACGCCCGTACGGGCAGCTGACAGGGGCGGCTGAAACGGCCGGCTGAAACGGCCGGCCGACGGTTCCGGGGCCGGCCCGCGGCGGGCTCGCTCACACCTCCACGTACGTCGCCGTCGCGTCGTCGCTCTTCTTCCAGCGGCGGAAGGCGGCGCCGTCCGGGTCGGTGTCCTCGGTCGCCCGTACGCGGTCGATCAGCTCCTGCGGACCGCTCTTGCGCACCAGCGCCAGACAGTCCGCCCAGTCGCCCTCGTGGAACATCTCCACCCACCGGGCCGCGCCGTCCGTCAGGGCCAGCAGGGCGCGCACGTCGGCGGCGGGGGTACGGCCCGTCACGGCCTTCGCCGCCGCGGACGGGTCGGCAGCCGCCGTGAAGAAACCGCCCTCCGCGTTGCGCAGCGCGTCCGCCGACGCCGCCGAGCGCAGGGCGGCGCGCGGGACGCGGTGCAGCCGGTCGTCCACGACGGCCCGTACCGCGCCGTCCGGTGCCTCCAGCAGCAGCGTCGAGTCGGAGAGCACCAGATGCTCGACGGAGTCCGCGCCCCAGCGGGCCATCACCACGGTTGCCTGCGGAGTCCGCACGTGAGAAAGGTCACAAGTGTCACGATGTGCGTCGGCGGTACGCCGGATGGCGTCGGCCAGGATCTCCGGCAGCGTCAGATCCCGTCGCGAAGCGGACAGTTCGGCCAGCGCACCGCCGAGCCGGGCGGTGAACCAGGGCACACCGTGCACACAACCGACATCGCCCGCCGGGGGCGTCACACCGTCCAGGAGGATCAGCGAGCCGCCTTCGCCGGACGCCGGGAGGACCACGGATGTCCAGTCCTCGTTGGGCCGTTCGGTGACTCCGGGTGCTGTGGCGAGTTCGATGCGCATGGGATCAAGTCTGCACGAGTCCGCCCCAGCTCCTGCCGACTCCTTCACCGGGCCTGCACCGGGCATGGAATCTCCGTACCGCCTGGTCAGCAGGACCGACGGAGCGGAATGATCTCTTCCGCGGCGGTGCGGGCGCGCATCCTGCCAAAGCGCGGGCGGAAGGTCCACCCGGCGCTCCGGGGCGGCACCCGGAGCGCTGATCCGGAAGTTGTTCGTCAACTCCTCCGTGATGTTCACTCGTTCAGGTGGCGGAGCGGCCGATGCGCGCCCCCCTCCCGGATGCGCTGGGATGGTCTGAAGCCGTGCCAGGGGTGGGGGTTGTCTCGTAGTGACCGGTCGTCACCTCTGCTTCATGGGCGGACGAGTCAAGAATGCGAGCACCGGTGCAGAAGAAGCGGCCTCGGGGCAACGGCGGCATGACAGCTGACACTCCGGGCGAAGGGCGCCGTAAGCGGGTGCGCAGCCGGCTGTTCGCCGGTGTGGCGGTCATCGCCGTCACTGTCGTCGCCGCGGGTGTGCCCGGCGTACTCGACGCCTCCACCCGTCTGAACGACGCGCAGCGGCTCGTCACCCTCGCCGAGCTGAACCGGCAGACCGTGACGCTCGCCCACTCGCTGGCCGACGAACGCGACGAGGCCGTCGTGTACGTGGCGGCGGGACGCCCGGCGAAGGGCGAATCCGAGACGAACGCGAAGGACGCGAAGGACGCGGACGGCCATCAGGTCTCCCGTGAGACCCGCGCACGCGTCGACCGGCAGATCGACGAGATCCGGGCCACCGGATCCGCGTCGGCCGGGCTGCTCAGAGACCTCTCCACCGTGCCGTCGGTCCGCGCCTCCGCCCTCACCGGCAAGGACGCGGCCCCCGACACGTACCGCGCCTACTCCGACGTCATCGACGACCTGCACGCGGTCGCCGAGCGGCTCGCCGAACGCGCCCCCGCCGAGGTGGCGGGAGACGTCCGCGCCTCCGTCGACCTCGACAGCGCGGTCGACCGGGCGTCCGGCACCCGCGCGCTGCTGCTGGGCGCGCTGGCCGTCCCCGCCGACGAGGAGGCGACGACGGTCATCGACCCGGTCACCGGCCTCCCCGTGCCGTCCTCGGACGATCTGGCGGCCAACAAGAAGAACGACGCGGCGCGCGACGCGCTCAGCGCCGCCGCGCAGCAGACCCGTACGGGTGAACTCGCCGCGCTCGCCGACTTCGACCGCACCGCGGACAGCCAGACGCGCGACTCTCTCGCCAGGACCGTCACAGGACCCGACATCACGGCGGCCGACGGCTATCTGAAGAAGCTCACCGACCGCCCGGAACTCTCCGAGTCCGAACGCTCCACCGACCAGGAGAAGGTCAGGACGGCCCTGTCCGCCCGTATCGACCAGATGCGCGGCGTCGAGGCGGGCCTCGGCAGCGACCAGCTCACCCGGCTCGAAAAGGTCCGCGACGACGACGTCACCGCGCTGGAGCTGCGCTTCGCGCTGCTCGGCGGCCTGCTGCTGATCGCCGTCGGCGTCGCGACGGCCGTCGCCCGCACGCTGACCCGGCCGCTCGCCGTGCTGCGCATCGGCGCCGCCCGGCTGGCCGAAGCGCCCGGGACGGCCGAGCCGGTGCGGTTCACCGGCCGCAACGACGAGTTCGCCCAGGTCGTACGGTCCCTCAACGCGCTGCACAGCAGGGTCGCGGGACTTCTCGACCGGCCCGGTCCCGCGGGCGGCGAGACGACCGTTCCGATCGGCGCCAGTGCGAAGGCCGCGGCGCGGGGCACCGGATTCCAGAAGCACCCCGCGCTCCAGGAACACACGGAACTCCACGGGCGCACGGAACCGCACGACCAGGCGGAACTCCAGGAGCGCGCGGAGCGGACGGCCGCCGAGCTGGCCCAGCTCCGGAACACCGTCGAGCACACCTTCGTCAACCTCTCGCTGCGCTCCCTCGGCCTCGTCGAGCGGCAGCTCGGCGTCATCGAGTCGCTGGAGGAGCGCGAGCAGGACCCGGACCGGCTCGCCACGCTCTACAAGCTCGACCATCTCGCGACGGTCATGCGCCGCCACAGCGAGAACCTGCTGGTCCTCGCCGAGCACGAACACGGCCACAGCCACCCGGGCCCGGTACCGCTCGTGGACATGCTGCGCGCCGCCGTCAGCGAGATCGAGCGGTACGAGCGGATCACCATCCAGTCGCTGCCCTCGCACGCCCAGGTGGCCGGCTTCGCCGCCGACGACCTCAGCCATCTCGTCGCCGAGCTGCTGGAGAACGCCACCTCGTTCTCGCCGCCCGACGCCCAGGTGGAGCTGTCCGGGTGGCTGCTGGAGAGCGGCGAGGTGATGATCTCCGTCCAGGACAAGGGCATCGGCATGCCCGAGGACCGGCTCGGCGAGCTGAACGCCCTGCTGGACGAGGCGACCCAGAGCGACCGGGGCGAACAGGGCGCGCGTGACGCCTGGGGCACCCCCGGCGCACCCGCCGAGAGCGAGGGCCTGGGACTGCGGGTGGCGGCCCTCCTCGCCGCGCGGCACGGCGTACGGGTCCATCTGCGCAAGCACGAGGACGGCGGGCTCGCGGCCGTCGTCGTACTGCCGCAGGCGCTGCTCCCCGAGACGCAGCCCTCGACCGGTCCGGTCCCGGCCGCCGCGTACCCGCCGCCGACGGCGGGACCCGCGCCCGCCGTCCACCAGCCGGGCTCGGTCGCCGAGGCCAACTCCAACGCGCTGCCCGCCCGTCAGGCCGCTCCCGACCCGCTGATCGCGGCGGCCGAGGAGACGATCCGGGAGGCGGAGAGCGAGCCGGCGGCGCCCGCGGGGGTCCGCCAGGACCCGTACGCGGTCGGTCCCGACACGCACGAACGGGCCGACGTCGACCAGGACACCTTCACCATGCGGCTGCCGCGCCAGCAGAGCGCGGAGCCGGAGCCGGCACCCGTGTCGGAACCGGCGGTATCCGCGTCCGAGCCGGCGGTATCCGCGCCCGAACCCGAACAGACAGGACCGGAGTCCGATCCGGTCACCGACAAGGGACTGCCCAAGCGAACCCCCAAGGTCGTCAAGGCGGCGACCTCGCCCACCGAACGCACCGGCAGCGTCGACGCCGAGGAGCTGCGCCGCCGGCTCGGCGGCTTCCACCAGGGCGCGAAGGACGGCCGGCGCGATGTCGAGGCCGAACTCACCGAGAGTTCCGACCGGACGGACGGCACCGACCCGATAGCGTCCGGAGCGCGGGACGGGGAACGTGACGAAGAGGCGGGGGAGACAGTCGAGGAGGCACGCAGTTGACAGCGACCAGCACATTCGGACTGAGTAGCGAAGCCCGAAACCTGCACTGGCTGTTGAGCAACCTCGTCGAGGAGGTGCCAGGAGTACGTTCCGTCGCCGTCGTCTCGTCCGACGGACTGCTGCTGCTCTCCTCCGACCAGGAGCACAACAGCGCGGCCGCGGAGGCGGCGGGCGGCGCGCCACGCGGCGAGGGACCGCGCGGCGCGGGCGCCGACCTGGCCACCATCGTCTCCGGTATCGCCAGCCTCACCATCGGGGCGGCGAAGCTCATGGACGGCGGCGGGGTCAAGCAGACGATGGTCGCCATGGAGGAGGGCAGCGTCTTCATCATGTCCATCAGCGACGGCTCCCTGCTCGGCGTGCACGCGGCGCCCGACTGCGACATGAGCGTCGTGGCGTACCACATGGCGCTCTTCGTCGGCCGCGCCGGACACGTACTGACGCCCGAACTCCGCAGCGAGCTGCGCAAGTCCATGGAGAACGCCCGATGACCGCCGCCGCCGGGTCCGCCGGTGCCCAGGCCCGCAGACTCCCGGTGCGCGGCGGCGACCGCCGCCCCGCGCGGGTCCGCCCGTACTCGCTCACCGGCGGCCGTACCCGCTTCGGGCACGTGCTGCTCGTGGAGACGTTCGTCGCCGCGATCGAGGCGGCCGACGAGCGCAGGGAACTGACCGACGGCGGGGCCGCGTGGCGCGTCATGCCCGAGATGCGGGCCATCGTCGAACTGTGCCGCAGGATGCGCACGGTCGCCGAGATCTCGGCGCTGCTGAAGATGCCGCTCGGGGTGGTCCGGGTGCTCCTCAGCGACCTGGCCGACCAGGGAAAGATCCGTGTGTACGGGACGGGGCACGGCACCGGCCAGCCCGACCGTGCGCTGCTGGAAAGGGTGTTGGATGGACTCCGCCGTCTCTGACGTGACCGCCGCCCCGGCGGCCGGGCTCTTCGACGGGGCCCCGGGCAGTCCGGCAGACGAGCCCGAGGAACAGCTCCAGGACTGGCAGTTGGACCGCACCCGCGCACCGGTCGCCACGAAGATCGTCGTCGCCGGCGGCTTCGGCGTCGGCAAGACGACCTTCGTCGGTTCCGTCTCGGAGATCACACCGCTCCAGACCGAGGCGCTGATGACGCAGGCGAGCGCGGAGACCGACGACCTCAGCGCGACACCCGCCAAGCTCACCACGACCGTGGCGATGGACTACGGGCGGATCACGCTCTCCAACGACCTGGTGCTGTACATCTTCGGCACGCCGGGACAGCAGCGGTTCTGGTTCATGTGGGACGACCTGGTGCGCGGCGCGATCGGCGCCGTCGTCCTCGCCGACACCCGGCGGCTGTCCGACTGCTTCCCCGCTCTCGACTACTTCGAGAGCTGCGGGCTGCCGTACGTCGTCGCCGTCAACCACTTCGAGGGCACCGAGCTGTTCGAGCCGGACGACGTACGCGAGGCGCTGTCCGTCCCGGCGCACATCCCCGTGCTGACCATGGACGCGCGCAACCGGGTCACGGCCGTCGAGTCGCTGCTCACCCTGGTGCAGCACGCACTCGACAACACCCACGAGTAGCCTGCGTACCGCCCGACCCCCCTTCGCAACGCCACCCCCCACACGACCAGTGCACGCACCGCGCACCACGCACCCCGACGGAGAGCCCGCCATGCGGAAGATACTCATTGTGGGAGCCGGCCAGTCCGGTCTCCAACTCGCCCTCGGACTGCAGTCCCAGGGCTACGAGGTCACCCTGATGTCCAACCGCACGGCGGACGAGATCCGGACCGGCCGGGTCATGTCCACCCAGTGCATGTTCCACACCGCGCTCCAGCACGAGCGCGATCTCCAGCTCAACTTCTGGGAGTCGCAGGCCCCGAGGATCGTGGGGCTCGGCGTCTCCGTCGCCGCGCCCGACGCGAGCCGCGCGATCGACTGGGTCGGCAAGCTCGACGGCTACGCGCAGTCCGTCGACCAGCGGGTCAAGATGGCCGGCTGGATGGAGACCTTCGCGCAGCGCGGCGGCCAGTTGGTCATCCACGGCGCTGCCGTCTCCGACCTGGACTTCTTCGCCCGCACCTACGACTTGGTGCTCGTCTCCGCCGGCAAGGGCGAACTGGTCTCCATGTTCGGCAGGGACGCCTCACGTTCCCCGTACGACGCCCCGCAGCGCGCCCTCGCCGTCGCCTATGTGCACGGTCTCGGGCCGCGCCCCGAACACCCGGACTTCGACGCCGTCCGGTGCAATCTGGTGCCGGGCGTGGGCGAGTTGTTCGTCATGCCGACCTTCACCACCAGCGGACGCGCCGACATCCTCTTCTGGGAGGGCGTACCGGGCGGCCCGCTCGACGCGTTCCAGGGTGTCAAGGACCCGGCCGAGCATCTGTCGCTCACGCTGGAGCTGATGGAGCGCTTCACGCCGTGGGAGTACGCGCGCGCCACCAAGGTCGAGCTGACCGACGCCAACGGCACGCTCTCCGGGCGGTACGCGCCGACCGTACGCAACCCCGTCGGGCAACTGCCGGGCGGCGGGCTCGTCCTGGGGGTCGCCGATGTCGTCGTCGCCAACGACCCGATCACCGGGCAGGGCTCCAACTCGGCGGCCAAATGCGCCGCCGCTTACCTCGAAGCGATAGTGGCGCACGGCGACGGGCAGTTCGACGAGGCGTGGATGCGGGCCACGTTCGACCGCTACTGGGACACCGCCCAGCACGCCACCAAGTGGACCAACGCCATGCTGGGCGTGCCGCCGGAGCACGTGCTCAACCTGATCGGCGCGGGGGGTCAACTCCAGCCGGTCGCCGACCGGTTCGCCAACGGCTTCAACGATCCGGCCGACTTCGAGAACTTCTTCTACGAGCCCGACCTGACGAACGCCTACCTCGCCGAGGTGTCGGGCGCCGCCTGACGGATCCGCTCCCTGCCCCGGGTCAGAGCGCGGCGTCCGGGCGTACGGCGCCGAGCAGCGGGTTCGCGGCGATCGGCGACACCTTGACGGCGGCGCCGGGACGCGGTGCCTGGACGACCTTTCCGTCCCCCAGGTAGATCGCCACATGCGTGGCCTTGGGGAAGTAGACCACCAGGTCGCCGGGGCGCAGCTGGTTCAGCGGCACCCGGGGGAGCCGGCGCCACTGCTCCTGGCTGGTGCGCGGGATCGTCCGTCCCGCGTGCGCCCAGGACTGTGAGGTCAGCCCGGAGCAGTCGAAGGCGCCGGGCCCCTCGGCGCCCCACTGGTACGGCTTGCCGACCTGCCCGACGGCGTACCGCACGGCGGCGCCGCCCTGCGCCGACGGTGCGGTGCGGCCGGTCCGGCTCTGCGGGCCGAGCGCGCCCGAGTCGACCAGTTTCCGCTGGGCCGCCTCCGTGCCGCTCTGCTCAAGGGAGTTGAGCTGGGCGACCTGGTCACCGCTGAGCCCGGCGAGCAGCGCGGTGACCTGGCGGAGCTTCGCCGCGGCCGTGTCGCGCTGCTGCTTCTTGCGCGCGGTGAGCGACTGCTGGGTTGCGAGCGCCTTGCGGGACGCGGTGGCGAGGGCGTCGGCGTGCTTCTCGCCCTTGGTGAGACCGGAGAGCGTCGCCGCCCTGCCGCGCGCGGCGCGCGCCAGCAGCCGCCCCTGGTCGACGGCGTGCTGCGGGTCGTCGGCGAGCAGCAGCCGCAGATAGTCCGAGAGGTCGGACTGGCCGTGGTACTGGGCGCGGGCGAGCTCTCCGACGTCGGCGCGGTTACGGGCGAGGGCGGCGCGGGCCCGGGCGAGCGAGGCGGTCAGCTGCTTCGTGGCGGCGCGCTGGCGGGTGAGGGCCACCTCGGTGGTGTTGTAGGCCTCGCCCGCTTCCTCCGACTGCTGGTAGAGCTGCTGAAGCCGGGTGAGCATGGCGGGGACGGTCTCCGGGACGACGCCCGGGGCAGCGGGCGCGGCGGGCGCTGCCGGGGCTCCCGGGGCTGCCGGGGCGCCGGGTGGACCGGGTGCCGCGGG
>NZ_JTIY01000001.1:871890-873566 GCF_000818175.1 Streptomyces sp. AcH 505 | reverse complement strand
TGCGCCGCCCGGTGGCTCGGCGACGGCGGTCGAGGCGAACGGCACCGCCGCCAGCACGGTCGCGGTGGCCAGCGCCGCCGTACAGACGGATCGCAGAAGTCTGCCTGACACGTCATCACCTCCGGTTGCGGTTCGGAGTGTCCAGTCCTAGGTGATGATGATCCGATAAGTGGGGTGATTGGCCCGTATGTGGGCAGTACGGCGCAACGGAGTCACCCCGGGCGGGCCGATATGTATGTCATACGGCGTGGCGGCTGGCGGCCGGGACACCGGCCTGCGGACCCGGTCAGCCCAACGGCAGCAGATAGAACATCCGGTCGCGTCCGACGACCACGTCCTTGCCTGCGGCCAGGGCACGGTACGGCGCCGGGGCCACGGGTGCGGGCGCGGGTGCGGGCGACTGGCTCGGGGTCCCGCCCGCGTTCTGGAACTTCCACAGCCGGCGGCCGTCCGCCGCGTCGAACGCGGTCAGCTGCAGACCGTCCCCCGCGAGCAGTGTCCTGCCGCCGGCGACCGGCGTCACCGCCGGCACCCCGCTCCACACGGCGGCCTCCGTGGACCGCTTCCAGCGCGCCTCGCCGGTGGCCGGGTCGATCGCGTACACGTCCTGGAACCGGTTGGCGACATACAGCGTGGAGCCGTCGACGGCCCCGGTGCCGAAGGCCAGCGGCGCGGTCCCCGCGGCAGCGGCCCTGCCCTTCAGCAGCCAGCGCCGCTTGCCGTTCCCCGCGCCGACGGCGTACAGATCGGCGCCGGCGGCGCCGAACAGCAGCCCGGTGGCATCCCCCGCCACGGCCCCGTGAGGTGTCACGGCGCCCAGCACCTTGGACCACTTGCGGGCGCCCGTGGCCCGGTCGAAGGAGTGGAACATCGAGTGGCCCTTGGCCGCCTTGAGTTGGGCGGGCGTGAGCGACGCGCTGTCCTGGCGTACCACGATCTCGTCGGGCAGCAGCGCGACGAGCTGGTACCTCGGGACGTGCGGCGCACGGCCGTTGGAGACGGCGGCGCGCCACAGCAGCTTGCGTCCGGTGACGTCGTACGCGAACAGGTATGTACGGACGGCCGGTTTCGCGGCCGTACCCGTCTTCGCCGCGCCGGTGAGCCAGACGACCGAACCGGACTGACCGGTGATCCCGGACAGCTCCAGCTCGCCGCCGTCGGCGAGTTGGTCCGCGAACGGGACGTGGTGCCGGACCGCTCCGTCGACCGGCGAGAGCCAGCGGAACTCGTCGGCCCCGACGACGAAGACGAGCCCGTCGGGTGTCGGCTGCGCCCGTAGCACCGAGCCTGCCTCGGGCCGCTCCCAGCGGGCCCGCCCGGTGTGGACGTCGACCAACGTGGTGGCGGCGGACGCCGTCAGGACGAGATACCGGTCCTGCAGCACGGCCGCGCTCGCCTCTGTTTGGTGCTGGTACGCCCACCGGGGCTCCGGCGGTACACCGGGAACAGCGACCCGCCGCGGGGCCGGCTTCGCCTTCGCGGGAGCGTCCTCCCCACCCGAGGCGAAGGCCAACACCCCGCCCCCGCCCAGCACAAGTCCAGCAGCCCCGGCCAGCACCCCGGTAAGCAGAGAACGCCGGTCCACCCGCGCGACCGCGGGCCGGGTGGCGGGCGGGCGGGCAGGCACGGGCGGCGGAGTCGGCCGAGCGACGGGAGGCGGCCCGGCGGCCGCGTGG
>NZ_JTIY01000001.1:866531-871865 GCF_000818175.1 Streptomyces sp. AcH 505 | reverse complement strand
CGGCTCCAACGCCGCTACCGCCGAGGCCCGTTCCGCGACGGCCTTCTCCAGCCGTTCCGGCAGCCAGCCGGCCGACGCCAGGGCGCTCGCGCCTTCCAGCGCCAGGGCCGCCGCCACCTGGCCCGCCGTCGGGCGGCGGGCCGGTTCCTTCGCCAGACAGGAGGCGACCACCGGACGCAACCCGGCCGGTACGCCGTCGAGTCGGGCCTCCGCCCCGCCGATCTCCGTGCTGTCGGCGAACGGTGTCGTGCCCGTCGCCGCGTACGCCAGCAGCAGGCCCAGGACGAAGATGTCGGACGCCGTTCCCGGCTCGCCGCCCGCGACCTGTTCCGGGGTCAGGTAGCCGAGCCGTACCGACAGCCGGCCGCCCGCGTCCAGCCGCGCGGACGCCGCTGCGCCCAGCGCGCCGAAAGCCGTGAGGCGCGGGCCGTCGGCGGCCAGCAGGACGGTTTCGGCGGAGAGTCCCTGCAAAACCGTGCCCGCCGGGTGCACGCGGGCCAGGGTCTCGGCGAGTGCGGCGCCCAGCACCCGTACCGACCGCTCGGGCAGCGGCCCGGCGACGGCGATGGCCTCCGCGAGCTTCAGCCCCGGCACATAGGCGCTGGCCGCCCAGGGCGCGGGCTCCGCCGCCTCGTCCGTACGGGAGTCGAGCGGCGGGCGTACCCAGCCGCCGGAGAGCCGCTCGGCCGTGCGCACCTCGGCCTCGAACCGGCGGCGGAAGGCGGTCGCACCGGCCAGTTCGGGGCGGGCCACGGACAGGACGACCACGGCGGCGCCCTCGTCGGCGCCGCGCGCGAGATACTCCACCGCGCTGGCGCTCGCGCCGCTGTGCGCGAGCAGTGTGTACGGCCCGACCTGACGTAAGACACGCCCTACCGGCTCCATGGCGAGCCTCCCCCTGGTGACACGGTGCTCGCGATCTTATGGCGTGCTGTTCGGTTTCGACCAGGGCCACTTCAGGGTGCGGGGCTCGTGTCCCTCGGGCACGTACTCGTACGTCCAGCCGCGCTGCAGCCCGAGCCGCTTGGTGTATCCGGCGGGGGTGCGGCGGTACGAGTGGATCGTGGGCGGCCCGCCGTCGGTGTCAGGGACCGGCAGGTCGTACCACTTGGGCGGCTGGCCCGTGGGACCCGGCATGACGGGCAGCACGCGCCCGTCCAGCGGCCCGCCGACAAAGAGGGTGTCTTCGTTTCTCACCCGCCCAGTCTCGCTCAGCGCGCCTGGATCGCCTCGCCCACGAGCGGCACCACCCGCCGGGCCAGCGTCCCCACCGGGCCGTCCGGGTCCTCGTGGCGTACGAGGACGCGCACCGCGAGCGCCGTCTCCTCGTCGGTGGCGGCCGTCGCGACGAGCAGTGCGACGAGATGGTCGACCAGCCAGTTCCGCAATTCGTCGGCCGGCGGCTGCTTGTTCTCGTCCAGCCATATGAGTGACGCCGACTCGACCGCGGCGATCCACGTCCGCACCATCATCCGCATCCGGGGCCCCGGCGCCGCCCCGCCCGCAGGCGCGATGTGCAGCAGGATCTGCTCGGCCGCAGCCCTGCGCACCTCGTCCACGATCGCGGTGGTGCGGGAGGTCTCGCAGACGCTGCCGCCCTGCAACAGCGCGCTGAACCCGGCGTCGTGCTGGTCGACGAAGGACAGGTACCGGTCGAGGACCCGCTTGAGCCGTTCGGTGGGCGGCCCGGTCTGCGGTTCGGTGAAGCACAGCTCCAACTGGTCGACGGACGAGCGCAGCGCGGCCTCGTACAACTGCTGCTTGCCGCCGGGGAAGTAGCGGTAGACCAGCGGCCGGGACACCCCGGCCGCCGCCGCCACGTCGTCCAGGGCGACGTCCTCGGGCGCCTGGTGCGCGAAGAGCGTCAGGGCGGCGTCGAGGAGTTGGGTGCGGCGCGCCTCGACGCTGAGCCGTCGGTACGCGGGCGTGGCTGGCGCGGTCATGTTCCGCAGCGTAATCGCATCGCCTGTGTCCGGTACCGCGGCCGACCGGCTCCGCGCGGTCAGGCGAGCAGCCCTGAGGAGCGCCACAGCTTGCGTCCGGGGCCGCGCAGCACCCCGATGTCGTCCAGGAAGTCGGTGAGTTTCCTGGCGCCCGACTGCATGACCTCACGCCGGTGGCCGCTGGCCCGCACCTGCGCGACGGCCTCGCGGCGGTCGAGCCCCACGTTGTCGTACACCTGCGGATTGACGAAGCAGACGGAGAAGACCCGGGCGGCCTGGCCGCTGCTGAGCCGGGTGAACTCCTGTTCCCAGCGCGGCGCCGTCACCATCTGGCGGCGCAGCTCCTCCCGGGCGTACCGGACATGGCGGGCCTCCTCGACGACATGGATCCGGGTCACTCCGCGCACCAGCGTCTGCACCCGCTCGTCGGGGAAGGTCAGCCGCTGCATCCAGTCGAGGATCTCCTCACCGAGCAGGGTCGCTGCGAACGAACCCGGCGTGGTGGAGACGGTCTTGAGGACGCGTGCCAGATTGTGGTGGAAGCGCGGCACGGGGTACGACGGGGCGCCGCCCTTCTGGATCATCCGCGCGAACATCATCGAGTGCCGGCACTCGTCGGCTATCTCCGTGAGCGCGTACCTGACGTGGCTGCTGGTCACCGACTTGTCGTAGATGTGCCGGACCAGCAGCTGCATCAGGATGATCTCGAACCAGATGCCGAGCGAGGCGAGCGACGCCGCCTCGTGCCTGGCCAGGTCCATCCGCTGCTCCTGCGACATCTTCCGCCACAGCGGGGTGTCGTAGAGGGAGACCAGCTCGGGCGGCCAGAACCACTTGCCGTCCTCGATCGGCGCGTCCCAGTCGAGTTCCTTGTCCGGGTCGAAGGAGTGCTTCGCCGACGATTCGAGCAGCCGCCGGGCGACCTGCTCGCGGTCGCGTAGCGGGCCCAGGGCGTCGCGGAGCAGCTGCACGTCGCGTTCGGTCACTGCTGTCATGGCTGAGCGCACCTCGCACCTCGGGACGGGACCGGTGGGTGTTACCGGCGGTACCCTTATAAGACCGCGTGTCAGCAAGGACGTCAATCCCCCCGGCGTGAGTGGTGCGCCGGCAGTGCGCCCGGCCTCGTGCCTACTTGTTGACTCCGGGTCTACCAACGTGTGAGCCTGCCAACAGTCCAGCCGACGAGGGTACTTACACCACCGTGAGGCCCGTGAGGCCGAGGAGCTGCTGCCTGTGTCGACGCACGACCTCTACACCGACGCCCCCGAAGAGTCCGTCTGGCAGGTCCCCGCCGCGGGCTCGGCCCGCTTCCAGTGGGACTACGACGACGGCCGTGACCGGCTCCTCGCCCTCTACCAGAAGGGCAAGGACAAGCAGTGGGACGGCGCCCGGCGCATCGACTGGGAGCTGGAGGTCGACCCGTACGACCCCCTCGGCACCCCCGACGAGGCGCTGAACCTCTACGGCACCCGCTACTGGGCCAAGATGACCGACAAGGACAAGGGCGAGCTGCGCAAGCACTACACCGCCTGGCAGTTCAGCCAGTTCCTGCACGGCGAACAGGGCGCCATGGTGTGCGCGGCGCGGATCGTCGAGTCGGCGCCCGACCTCGACGCGAAGTTCTACTCGGCCACCCAGACCATGGACGAGGCCAGGCACGCCGAGATCTACGGCCGGTTCCTGCACGAAAAGGTCGGGATGCTCTACCCGATCAACGACAACTTGCAGGCCCTGCTGGGCGACACACTGCGCGACTCCCGCTGGGACATGCCCTACCTCGGCATGCAGGTCCTCATCGAGGGCCTGGCGCTCGCCGCCTTCGGAATGATCCGCGACACCACCAACAAGCCGCTGCCGAAGCAGATCCTCGCGTACGTCATGCAGGACGAGGCCCGGCATGTCGCCTTCGGCCGGATGGCGCTGCGCGACTACTACAAGCAGCTCACCGACGCCGAACTGCGCGAGCGCGAGGAGTTCGTCATCGAGGGCTGCTACCTGATGCGCGACCGGCTGCGCGGGGTGGAGGTGCTGGAGAACTTCGGCGTGCCGAAGGCGGAGGCCGAGGAGTTCTCCGAACAGTCCGAATTCCTCCAGCTGTTCAGGAAGCTGTTGTTCAGCCGGATCGTGCCGTGCGTCAAGGACATCGGCCTGTGGGGCGAGCGGCTGCAGAAGGCCTATCTGGACATGGGGGTCTTCGACCTCGGCGACTCGAACCTGGACCTGCTGATGACCCAGGACGAGGAGATAGCCGAACAGCTCGACAAGGAACGCTTCGCCGCCGAGGAGCGGGAGCGGGTCGCCGAGGTGACGGACGCGATAGCGGAAGGCGGGAGTTGACGTCGCCGGGCCGGGCAGCCGGGAAAGGGAGGTGCAGTTGACCGGACGGACCACCAGGATGGATGACATGCCTGCCACTTCGGGATTCACCCCGCCCCCCGGTTCGGCCGCCGCTTCCCGCACGGCCGGCCGCCGCAGCCTCGAAGGGCTGGCGACGGGCGACGCGTTCGGCGAGCGCTGGTTCCCGCTCTTCCGCGCGCACGCCACCGCCGTGGCGGAGATCGCGGCCCGGCGCACCCCGCCGGAGCCGCACTGGCCCTGGACGGACGACACGGCCATGGCCCTCGCGATCCTGCGGATCCTCGAAGAGCGCGGCGCCGTCGACCAGGACCTGCTGGCACTCCACTTCGCCCTCGCCTTCGAGACGGATCAGGCGCGCGGCTACGGCCACGGCATGCACCTGCTGCTGCCCGCCCTGCTGCACGAACCCGAGAGCTGGCGCACCCTCGCGCCGCGCCTGTTCGACGGCGGGAGCCTGGGCAACGGCGCCGCGATGCGGGTGGCGCCGCTGGGCGCGTGGTTCGCCGACGACCTCGGCCGGGTGACCGAGCAGGCCACGCTGTCCGCCGAGGTGACCCACGCCCACCCGCAGGGCATCGCAGGCGCGGTGGCCGTCGCCGTCGCCGCCGCGCTGTCGGCCCGGCACGAACTGTCCCTGGACGCGGTCACGGACGCGACACCGCCGGGCGCGGTACGGGACGGCCTGGCCAGAGCGGCGAAGCTGCCGCCCGGCACGGCACCCGCCGAGGCCGCCGAGGTGCTGGGCAACGGCAGCCGCATCCGCGCCGACGACACGGTGCCCTTCGCCGTCTGGACGGCGGCCCGGCACAGCGACGACCTGACGGCCGCCCTGTGGTCGACGGCCGAGGCACTGGGGGACGTCGACACGACCTGCGCCATCACCGGCGGCATCGTGGCCGCCCGCACCGGGACGGACGGGCTGCCGCGGGAGTGGCTGGAGCGACGCGAAGCGCTGCGGTCCGCCTGACCCACGGCCCGGTCTCGCCGCTGGGTCACGGCCCGATCCCGCCGGCGGGTCACGACCCGATCCCGC
>NZ_JTIY01000001.1:861104-865780 GCF_000818175.1 Streptomyces sp. AcH 505 | reverse complement strand
CGATCCCGCCGGCGGGTCCGGTCAGCGCAGCGCCTCCTCCATCACCGCCCGCGCGATCGGCGCCGCGTCCCCGCCGCCGCTGATGTCCGCCCGGTCGGCCTTCGCGTCCTCGACCACCACGGCGACCGCCACCGCGGGCTGCGCGGCGTCGTCCGCCTGCGCCCAGGCGATGAACCAGGCGTACGGCGTACCGGAGTTGCCGATGCCGTGCTGCGCCGTGCCGGTCTTGCCGCCGACCGTCGCGCCGTCGATCGCCGCGTTCGTCCCCGTACCGTTCGCCACGACGTCGACCATCATCTGCCGCAGCCGCTGGGCCGTGCCCGGGTTCATCGGCCGGTCGTAGGTGTGCCCACCGGTACGGGAGACGACGTCGCCGTCCGACGCCGTCGTACGGTCCACCAGATGCGGGGAGCGCAGTTCGCCGCCGTTGGCGACCGCGGCGGCGACCATCGCCATCTGCAGCGGGGTGGCGCGGGTGTCGAACTGCCCGATCGAGGACAGCGCCAGCTGGTCGTCGCTCATGTGCGTGTCGAAGTTGGAGGCGGCGACGCCCGAGGGGATCTCGATACCGGTGTCGTTGAAGCCGAACTTCTCGACGGTGTCCACCATCTTCGACAGGCCCACCTTCACCCCGAGCCCGGCCATCACCGAGTTGCAGGACCAGGTGATCGCGTAGTCCAGCGACGCGTCGTCGCAGCCCTCGGCCTCGTTCGGCAGCGTGGTGGTGGTGCCGGGCAGGACGTACGGCTCGCCGATGCCGGTGGGGGCCGAGGGGTCGCGCACCTTCCCGGACTCCAGCGCCGCGGCGGCCGTGACGATCTTGAAGGCCGAGCCGGGCGGATAGGTCTGCCGGATCGCGCGGTTGAGCATCGGCTGGGTGATCTCGCCGTTGAGCCGGGACCAGGCGGTCGTGACGGCCGTGCCGGTGCCGGAGAGCTGCGTGGGGTCGTACGAGGGGCTGCTGACCAGCGCGAGGATCTTGCCGGTCGCCGGCTCGATCGCGGCGACGGCGCCCCTGCGGCCCGCGAGCCCGCTGAAGGCGACCCGCTGCATCGAGGGCCGTACGGTGGTGACGACCCGGCCGCCGGGCTGCCGGCCGTGGGTGGTCTCGTTCCACAGCGGCAGCGGGGCCAGCATCGGGTCGGTGCCGGACAGCACGCCGTCCTCGGCGTTCTCGATCAGTGTCGTGCCGTACGTCTGCGAGGCGTAGCCGGTGACCGGGGCGTACAACGGGCCCTGTGTGTAGGTGCGTTCGAAGCGCAACTGCTGGCCGGTGTCCCTGGATCCGGTGACGGAGACGCCGCCGACCAGGATCTCGCCGCGCGGCTGCGCGTAACGGGCCACGATGTCACGGCGGTTGGCGGGGTTCTTGTCGTACGCGTCGGCCTCGAACACCTGCACCCGGGCCGCGTTGACCAGCAGGGCGACGAGCAGCAGCAGACAGAAGGCGGCGGCGTGCCGGATATGACGGAGCATCACTCACCCGTCCCCGGCGGTACGGCGTGCTCGACGACCCCGGGTTCCACGGGGGCCGGCGCCGGTCTGCGCGCCGAGTCGCTGAGCCGGATGAGCAGCGCCACGATGATCCAGTTGGTGACGACGGACGAACCGCCCTGGGCCAGGAACGGCAGCGCCATGCCGGTGAGCGGGATCAGCCCCATCACCCCGCCCGCGATCACGAACACCTGGAGGGCGAGGATCGAGGAGAGCCCCACGGCCAGCAGCCGGCCGAAGGAGTCGCGCAGTACGAGCCCGGCCCGGAAGCCGCGTGCGACGAGCAGCGCGTACAGCAGGAAGATCGCGGTGAGTCCGGCGAGGCCCAGCTCCTCGCCGGCCGTCGCGAGGATGAAGTCCGACTTGGCGGCGAAGCCGATCAGGATCGAGTCGCCGGCGCCGAGCCCCGTGCCGAACATCCCGCCGGCGGCGAAGGCGAACAGCGACTGGGCGAGCTGTCCTGGTCCTTGACCGGCGTCGATGGAGGCGAACGGATGCAGCCAGTCCTCCACCCGGCCGTGCACATGGGGTTCGAACGAGCCGACGGCGTACGCGCCCACGACGGCCAGCAGCAGCCCGACCGCGATCCAGCCGAGCCGCCCCGTCGCCACGTACAGCAGGATCACGAACAGACCGAAGAAGAGCAGCGAGGTGCCCAGGTCGCGCTCCAGCACCAGGACGATGACGCTGAGCAGCCAGATCGCCACGATCGGGCCGAGCACCCGCCCGGTCGGCAGCTGGAGGCGCCAGGCGGTCCGTCCCGTGTAGGCGAGCGCGCCGCTGTTGGCGGCCAGATAGGCGGCGAAGAAGATCGCGAGCAGCACCTTGGCGAACTCGCCCGGCTGGAAGGAGAATCCGCCGACCCTGATCCAGATCTTCGCCCCGTTCACCGCGGGGAAGAGGATCGGCACGATCATCAGGATGAGCGCCGCCGCCACGCACACGTACGCGTAGCGCTGGAGCAGCCGGTGGTCGCGTACGAAGAGCACGACACCGACGAACAGCGCGACACCGATCGTCGACCAGACCAGCTGGGTCGGGGCAGCCTGGTCGTGCGGGGTCTCCAGGTCGAGCCGGTAGATCAGCACCAGACCGAGACCGTTCAGCAGCACGGCGATGGGCAGCAGCAGCGGGTCGGCGTACGGGGCGCGCACCCGGACGGCGAGATGCGCGAGCAGCGCGAGCAGGCCGAGGCCCGCGCCGTAGCCGGCGGCGTCCGGCGGTACGGCGTCGTTCTTCGCGAGACCGACGGCGGCGTAGCCGAAGACGGAGATGAGGACGGCGCAGACGAGGAGCGAGAACTCGACACCCCGGCGCTTGGGGATGCGTAGCTCGGGCGGGGGAGTGTCCACCGTCGTCGGTGCGGTCATGGCAGGCAACGTAGCAATTCGACATGCCTTATGTCCGGCTATGTAAGGACATAAGGCATGTCGAACTTACTCAGCATCAGACGGTGTCAGTGGCGTCGGTGGTGTGTCAGCACCAGCGCGGCACGGCGCCGATGTTGGCGATGTAGGCCGCCGAACCCCACGCCCAGGTGCCGTCGGTGAGCAGGTACCAGCTGGTGTTCCCGTTCACGTTCCCCCCGCGCGTGCGGCAGAAGATGTGCACGAGGGCGCCGTACGGCTCGCTGCGTACGACACGGCTGCTGCGGGTCGGCTTGTCACGCAGCAGCAGCCCGGTCCTGGCCGTGACCTTGCCGAGGTAGCTGCGCGAGCTGTGCTCCGTCGCCGGGCTGTCCTCGCGGGCCACCGGCCTGTTCGACGTGGCCGAGGGGGTGTCCACGGCCGCCGGGCTGTCCGACGCCGTGGAGGGCGCGGGCGGCGCGGCGAGCGCTGCGGGGGCGGTGGTGAGCGTCGCTGCGGCAATGGCGGCGATTGCGGCGGCGCTGAGGCCGAGGGAACGCAGGGGCATGCTGACTCCTGGTGACCTGGGTGCGAGGAGCCGGCCGTTCCGGCATACGGCTCGCCCGATTCACCCTAGTTTGACCACGTAGAGTCCGCAAAACATCACTATGCGTTACGTCAGCTCTGGTAGGGGTTCTGCTGGTTCTGCTGCGGCTGGCCGCCCGTGCCCTGCGGTCCGTACCCCTGCTGGCCGTATCCCGGGGTGACCGGGGCGGCGCCGGGACCCGCCGCCGGGGCGACCTGCGCCAGCAGCTGCTCGGCCTGCTCCTTCTCGATCCGCTGTTCGGCGCCGCAGAACGTGCACTGCGTCGCGTACTTCGTGGAGACGGGGAACAACGGCACGAAGAACAGCGTGAACTTCGTGACCCGCTTCCTGAGGGTGTGCGCCGAGGGGTTGCCGCAGCGACCGCACACCAGCGTCAATATGGCCAGTTGGTAGAGGTAGCCCCTGGTACCGAAGATGATCATGTGCGGGATTCCTTCCGGGAAATGTCGGCGAGCGCCTGCGACGGTGCCTGGTCAGAGTGTGCCGTACGCCACCGACAGCAGGGACGGCCCGGGTACGTCGGATGCCCCGTCGTTGCCGTCCCGCCGTCCCCCCGACGGCGTTTCGTTACGGAATCCGTCATCCGCGTACGGTTGGCGGATGGTTGCCACGAATTGGTTCTTGCCCCACGGCCCGTGGGCTGTTCCCATGGGCAAGGGGTGATGGCATGACCCGACTTCGCGTCACACCGGCGCACCACCACGGTCAGGACCGGCTCTATGTGAGCCTGCCCGACGGCACCGGTGTCGCCTGGTACGACAAGAGCGCGGGCCGCGTCAGCCTCGTCTACGCGGCGCGCCGCGAAGCCGTACTGGCCGCGCTCGCGCCGTACCTCACCGGTGAGGTGACGGTAGGGCCGCCGCCCGTGCCCACCCCCGCCGACCTCGACCGGCTCTCGCTCCACCCCGACGACGACCTGGCGCCCAACCGGCCGGGGGAGTCCCTGCAGGTCCAGCTCGACGCGATGCCGTCGCCCGGCGCCTCGCTGCGGCTGCGGCTGCGGCAGGACGCGCGGCGCGGCGCGCTGCTGTCCCAGCAGTTCGTCGGCGAGCAGCTGGACCGGCTGGAGAGCGCGGGCTGGCGGGTGCTGCACTCCGTGCCGCTGCCCGGCGCCGCCTCCGTCGACCATCTCGCGATAGGACCCGGCGGGGTGCTGGCGATACGGACCCTGCCCGCGCGCAAGCAGCGGGTGCGGATCGACGACCCGATGGTCAGGACGGGCCGCGCCG
>NZ_JTIY01000001.1:858530-861079 GCF_000818175.1 Streptomyces sp. AcH 505 | reverse complement strand
ACGTGCGGATCCTGCACGACACGGAGGTCGCGTCGCTCGCCGACCTCGGCGGCGTACTGAAACCCGTGGACGTCGAGGCCCTGTACGCGGCGGCCCGCGACCGGCACACCTGGCTGCGGGTCTGACGGTTCCGGGCCGGCCGGACCGCAGGCCCGGTCACGGCAGGGGTGCGGCCCGCCCGGGGTCGTTGAGCGGGGCCAGCAGCTCGCCGTGCCGGTCGAGCCGGTCCGCCATGTCGTGCAGCGTGAAGACCAGCAGCGCTTCCCCCGCCGCTCCCGCCCGCGCGCAGCCCTCGACCTCCTCCCAGGTCACCGGCGCGGAGACGGTCGGCTCGTCCCTCGCCCGCAGCGTGTAGGGGGCCGCCGTCGTCTTCGCCGCCGCGTTCTGGCTGTGGTCGACGAAGACCTTCCCCGGCCGCAGCGCCCGCCGCATCCGGTGCACCACCAGCGCCGGCAGCTCCGCCTCCGCCTCCACGGCGAGACCCTTCGCGTACGCCGAGACCTCGGCCGACGGCGCGGGCACCAGCGGCACGAGCAGATGCAGCCCCTTCGACCCGGACGTCTTCGCGTACGCGGCCAGCCCGTCGGCGGCCAGCCGCTCGCGCAGCCAGAGCGCGACCCCGCAGCACTCCACGACACCGGCCGGCGCCCCGGGGTCCAGGTCGAGGACCAGCCGGTCGGCCATGGCGGGCGCGTCGGCGCGCCACTGCGGGGTGTGGAACTCCACCACGAGATTGGCCGCCCACATCAGCGTCGCCAGATCGTCCACCACCACCTGCGAGGCGACCTGGCTCGCCGACCGCGGCACCTCGGCGACCCGTACCCAGTCGGGTGTACCGGGCGGCGGGTTCTTGGTGAAGAAATGCTGGCCGCCTGGCCCGTCCGGATAGCGCAGGAACGAGATCGGCCGGCCGGCGAGATGGGCCAGCAGAGGGGCCGCCGTACGGGCGTAGTAGTGCAGCACCTCGCCCTTGGTGGTGCCGGTCGCCGGGTACAGCACCTTCTCCAGATTGCTGAGCGACAGCCGCCGCCCCTCCACCTCTGTGATCGGCGTCATACGATGAGAATCCCACGAATCCAGGATGAAAGGGATGGAACGTGCGATCCATATGGAACGGCGCGATCTCCTTCGGGCTGGTCAGCATCCCGATCAAGCTGGTGAACGCCACGGAGAACCACTCGGTCTCCTTCCGGCAGTTCCACAAGGACGACGGCGGCCGGATCCGCTACCGCAAGGTCTGCGAGATCGACCAGCAGGAAGTCTCGGCCGCCGACATCGGCAAGGGGTACGAGGAGGCCGACGGGACGATCATCCCGATCACCGACGAGGACCTGGCGTCGCTGCCGCTGCCGACGGCGAAGACGATCGAGATCGTCGCGTTCGTCCCCTCGTCGTCCATCGACCCGCTCCAGATGGACACGGCGTACTACATCTCGGCCAACGGCGTCCCCGCCGCCAAGCCGTACACCCTGCTGCGCGAGGCGCTGAAGCGCAGCAACAAGGTCGCCATCGCCAAGTTCGCCCTGCGGGGCCGCGAGCGGCTGGGCATGCTGCGGGTCGTCGACGACGTCATCGCCATGCACGGACTGCTCTGGCCCGACGAGATCCGGCAGCCGGAAGGCGTGGCGCCGGAGACCGACGTCACCGTACGGGACGCCGAACTCGACCTGGCCGACGCGCTGATGAACACCCTGGGCGAGGTCGAGATCTCGTCGCTGCACGACGACTACCGGGAGGCGGTCGAGGAGATGATCGCCGCCAAGGCGGAGGGCCAGCCCGTACCGGAACGCGAGCCGTCCGGCGGCGGCGGCCAGGTCATCGACCTGATGGCGGCGCTGGAGAACAGCGTGCGGGCGGCGAAGGACGCGCGCGGGGACGGCGCCGAGGCCGCGGACGCCGAGGTCACCCACCTCAAGGACCGCAAGCCGGCCGAGAAGAGCACGGCCAAGAAGACGGCACAGAAGAGGACGGCGGAGAGCAAGACGGCGGACGGCAAGGCCGGGGAGAGCGGGAGCGCCGGGAAGAAGACGCCGGCCAAGAAGACGGCCGCGAAGAAGACGACGAAGACGGCCGCCAAGAAGACCACGGCGAAGAAGACCACCGCCCGGAAGTCGGCGCCGTCGAAGCGCAGCTCCGCCTGAGGCCCGGTGCGCCTGAGGCCCGGTGCGGCAGACTTGACCCCGCCGGCGAACCCCGCCCGGCGCCCCCTGCCGTCTGTGGAGAGCCCTTGCGAGCGGACCGAGCGCTGCGCGTCGTCCTGGCCGAGGACAGCGTGCTCCTGCGGGAGGGCCTGATCGGGCTGCTGGCCCGCTTCGGGCACGAGGTCGTCGCCGCGGTCGGCGACGCCGAAGCCCTGCTGGCGGCGGTCGCCGAGCACGCCCCGGACATCGTCGTGACGGACGTACGGATGCCGCCGGGCTTCCAGGACGAAGGCCTGCACGCCGCCGTGACGCTGCGCGAACGGCACCCGTCGCTGCCGGTGCTCGTCCTCAGCCAGTACGTGCAGCGCGCCTACGCCGCCGACCTCCTCGACTCCGGGGACGGCTCGG
>NZ_JTIY01000001.1:845255-858046 GCF_000818175.1 Streptomyces sp. AcH 505 | reverse complement strand
GGCACCCGTCGCTGCCGGTGCTCGTCCTCAGCCAGTACGTGCAGCGCGCCTACGCCGCCGACCTCCTCGACTCCGGGGACGGCTCGGCCGTCGGCTACCTGCTGAAGGACCGGGTCGGCCAGGTCGAGGACTTCGACGCGGCCCTGCGGGACGTCGCGTCGGGCGGCACGGTCGTCGACCCGGAGGTCGTACGCCGGCTGCTGCGCCGCCGCCGCGACCCGCTGGAGCGGCTGACACCCCGTGAACGGGAAGTGCTCGCCCTGGTGGCCGAGGGAAAGTCCAACGCGGCGATAGCGGCCCAACTCGTCGTCTCCGAGGCCGCCGTCGGCAAGCACATCGGCAACATCCTGGCCAAGCTGGATCTCCCGCCGGCCGACGACACCCACCGCCGCGTCCTGGCCGTCCTGACCTACCTCCGCGCCTGACGCCCCCGCCCGCCCCGGCCCCTGAATACCTGTTCACGGCCACCCCACCGGAGCTGGTAGGGTTTCTCCCGTCGCCACAAAGACGACATGCCCCCGTAGCTCAGGGGATAGAGCATCGGCCTCCGGAGCCGGGTGCGCAGGTTCGAATCCTGCCGGGGGCACTTCCGGAATCAAGGCTCTGACCAGCAGAAATGCCGGTCAGAGCCTTTTTGCTGCACCGTGTCGCCCCGCCGCCGCACCGGCCGGCCGGCGGTGTCAGCTTCCCCAGCCGCCGCCCGTCGGGCGCAGCGCCGCCATGGAGGCCTGGAGCGCTTTGCGCAGGCCCGGAACCGTCTTGTCGAACTGCTCTCCGTACGCCTTGATTTCCTTCTTGTGCGCGCGGGCCTCGCTGCGGGAGAAGAGGTGGTGCGAGTAGTCGCTCTCCGTGGCGAGCACCGTCAGCGCCAGGTCGTCCAGGGGGATGTTCGCCGGGTCCAGGCCCTTCAGGATCGGCTCCTGGCTCTTCTCGCGCAGCGCCACCACATGGTCCGGGTGGTTGACGGTGACCTGGTGCTGGGAGAGCAGCGACAGCTTTTTCTTGGTCTTCTCGCCGAGGGCGATCTCGCCCTGTTCGAGGAGCTGTTCGCGGACCGCCGACTCGGCGGTGTGGGCGCGCAGGTGCACCAGGTTGAGCCAGTGCTGGGGCTTCGGCTTCACCTCGTTCCAGACCTCGGCGAGGAAGGGGTCACCCGGGGCCGAAACGGCCTCGCGGACCACTTTCTCCTTGCCCGGTACGACGCTGACGAGGCCGGCGTCGACCAGTTCGACCAGGGCGGCCGCGCGGAGTTTCTGGCCGCGGAACTGGAGGTTGTTCGCCTCGAACTTCTCCTTCGCCACGGTGTAGCTGAGCAGGTACAGCCGCTGCGGCAGCGTGTCGAGCATGGGTTCTCCTCTGCGGTCGTGCGGGCGGCGGGGCGTACTCCTGGGCCGGTGCGGGGTCAGGAGGTCGGCCGCACCGCGCCGATCGCCTGGAGCCGCTTGCCCGACCGGCGGGCCGCCCACAGCACGACCAGGAAGGCCAGGGCGAGCAGCGGGTAGCCCATCACGATCTTCGCGACGGCCAGCCAGCCGGTGGCGTCCTTCTCGTACAGCCACTGCTGCACGCCGAACCGGACGGCGAAGACCGCGGTGAAGGCGAGGGTGGCGATGTCGTAGTAGTGGGTCGACGCCTTGTCCTTGAGCCAGGCGGTCCCGGTGCCGTTCAGGGCGCCCCAGACGATTCCGGCGAGCGGCCGGCGTATCAGGACGGAGATGAGGAAGATCGCGGCGAGGACCAGGCTCGCCCAGATGCCCAGCAGGAAGTAGCCCTTGGCCGACCCGGTCTTCCAGGCGACGAACGAGGCCACGGCCACCCCGAACAGCCCGGAGAGGGCCGGCTGGAGTGATTCCTTGCGGACCAGCCGCAGTACGGAGATCGCGACCGCCACGGCGACGGCCGTGATGATGGCGCCGGTCAGCCCGAAGGACGCGTTGCCGAGCACGAAGGCCACGATGGGCAGCATCATGTACACGACGCCGGTCGAGCCGCCCATCTGTTCGAGCGCCGTGGGCTTGGCCTTGCGCTCCGGCTCGGGGGTCCGGGGCCCGTCGAGCGGGTAGGTACGGTTGTCGGATTCTGCGGAACGTACGGACTTCGTCATGCGGGTTCAACTCCCTCAGTCGTGCGGGTGGTTCGGACCGTGCTGACTAGCTGTTCGCGTGCTGCCGCCCGCCCAGGTGCCGGGCGAGGAAGCGGTCGGCCGCGCGGTACATGTCGATGCTGTTCTCCGGGTTCACGAAGCCATGTCCTTCGTTGCTCTTGACCATGTATTCGACCGGTACGCCCCGCGCCCGCAGCGCGGCGACGATCTGGTCGGACTCGGCCTGCACGACGCGGACGTCGTTGGCCCCCTGGATCACCATCAGCGGCGTACGGATCTGGTCGACCCGGCTGATCGGCGAGCGGGCCAGCAGGTCGGCCCGCTGCTCCGGGTCGTCCGGATCGCCCGCGTACAGATGCCAGTTGGTGGCCAGATGGGGCTTCACGAAATCCGGCACGGTACCCAGGAAGTTCACGAGGTCCGAGATGCCGAAGCAGTCGACGGCCGCCGCGAAGACGTCGGGGGTGAACGTGACGCCGACCAGCGCGGCGTAACCGCCGTACGAGCCGCCGAAGACGGCGACACGGGACCGGTCGGCGTACCCCTTGTCGACGGCCCAGTCGACGGCGTCGATCAGGTCGTCGTGCATCTTGCCCGCCAACTCCCCGATACCGGCCTTGAGATGGGCCTTGCCGTAACCGGTCGAGCCGCGGAAGTTGACCTGGAGCACCGCATAGCCCCGGTTGGCCAGCAGCTGGGCCAGGGGGTTGAAGCCCCAGCTGTCGCGGGACCAGGGACCGCCGTGCACCAGCAGGACCATCGGCAGCCCGGACGGCTCGGTGCCGGGGGGCAGGGTCAGGTACGAGGGGAGGTCGAGGCCGTCGCGCGCCGGGATCGTGACCGGCGTCATGGGGGCGAGGGCCTCGCGGTCCAGGTGCGGATACGGCCGGAACAGCAGCCGGCTCTCGCCCGTGCTGTGGTCGTAGTAGTACGTGGCGCCGGGATCGACGTCGTTGGTGAAGCTGACGACCCAGTGCCGGCCGCTCCGGTCGGACGAGACGCCGGCCAGGTCGCCGTCGGACAGCTTGGTCAGATGTGCCAGCACCTCGGCGAAGTGCGGGTCGAGGGGGTGGACCACCTGCCGCTCGCCGAGGTAGCGGGCGCCGAGCAGCTCGCCGGTGCGCCGGTCGCGGATGAGCGGCGAGGGCAGGCTGGGGAAGACGGCGGAGCGGGTGTCGAGGTCGAAGACGGGGTGGCTGTCCACCTCGGTCTCCTCGCCGGTGGCCAGGTCGACCCGGACCAGCCTGGTCCTGTCGGTGCCCAGGCAGGAGCCGATCCACACGCCGGCGCCGTCCGGGGTGAGCTGGATCGGGTGGATGCCGAGCGGGTAGTCGGACCCGTCGTACTCCAGGACGGGGGAGAGGCTGCCGGCTTCGGCGTCCCAGCGGGCGAACTCGACATTGCCCTCGTCGGTCGTGGTGTAGGCGTACAACTCGCCGCCGGGCGCGCACAGCCAGCCGGCGACCGTGCCGGGGTTCTGCACGAGCATCGTCAACTCGCCTGTGGCGATGTCGAGTTCGAACAGGTCGAACTCGGCGGGATTCCGGCGGTTCAGATTCAGGATCGCCTTGCCCGGACGCGAGAGCGGCAGTTCGAGCCCGGTGACCTTGCTCCCCGGAAAGGGGGTGAGGTCGACGGCTTCGGCTCCGGGGCTCGCCAGGTCGACCCGGTACAGGTGCCAGTTCTCGTCGCCGTCGCCGTCCTGCTCGTACAGCAGCCAGCGCGGATCGTCCGTCCAGTGGTACGACGACACGCTGCGGTTGACGTCGGCGGTGACGCAGCGGGCCTCGCCGTCCGGCTCGACGCTCCGCACCCAGACGTTCAGCCGCTCCCGCCACGGCGCCAGGTAGGCGATCCGGGTGCCGTCGGGCGAGATCGAGGCGCCGGCACGTTCGGGTGAGTCGAAGAGCTCCTCGACGGTGAGGTGCGAGGGTGTGTGCGATGTCGTGGACATAGAAATCTCCTGTCCGCTTTCTTGGGCACCAAACGTCAGGATGTCACTAAGTGACAGTCTGCTCCTTCGGAAGGGAAACAGAGGACGTATGACCACTCCCACGCAGTCGGACACGCCGGCGCAGCCGGACGCACCCGTACGGACGGCCCGCCGCACGGCGGAACTCACCGGCGGGCTCCAGGCCGCCGACCTGGCGGACTTCTACCGCGACCTGCACCGGCACCCGGAACTGTCCCGGCGGGAGTTCCGCACCGCGGGCAAGCTCGCCGCCGCCCTGCGCACCGCCGGGTACGAGGTGACCGAGGGGGTCGGCGGCACCGGCGTCGTGGGGGTGCTGCGGCGCGGCGAAGGGCCGGTCGTCTGGCTGCGCGCCGACATGGACGCGCTGCCGGTCGGTGAGGAGACCGGTCTCGACTACGCCTCGCAGGTGCCGGGGGTCATGCACGCGTGCGGCCACGATCTGCATGTGACCTGGCTGATGGGCGCCGCACTGGCACTGGCCGCCGGGCGGGACGTCTGGTCGGGCACGGTCGTGGTGATCGGCCAGCCCGCCGAGGAGGGCGGCGCCGGCGCGGCGGCGATGGTGGCGGACGGGATGCACACCCGCTTTCCCCGCCCGGACGTCGTCCTCGGCCAGCACGCGGCCCCCGGGCCCGTCGGCCTCTACTCCCACACACCGGGACTGACGATGTCGGCGGCCGACGACCTCGATCTGATCGTGTACGGGGTCGGCGGCCACGGCTCACGCCCCGAAGCCGCGGTCGATCCCATCGTCACGGCGGCCCATGTCGTCACCCGGCTCCAGACGGTGATCTCGCGGGAAATCGCCGCCCGCCACTCGGCCGTTCTCACCGTCAGCCAGTTCCACGCGGGTGAGCGGTCCAACATCATCCCCGGCGAGGCCAGGCTCGGGCTCAACCTGCGCACCCAGGACCCCGCCGTCCGCGAGCAGATCCTCGCCGCGATCCGCCGGATCGCCGAGGGCGAGTGCGCTGCCGCGGGCTGCCCGAAGGCGCCGGAGATCACGGTCGTCTCCAGCTATCCCACGACCGTCAACGACGCCGCCCTCGACACCGAGATCGCCGCCGTCCACCGCGCGGTGTTCGGTGACGGCGCCGTGCTCGACGCGGGACCCGCGATGGGCAGCGAGGACTTCTCCCTGCTCGCGCCCGCCGGGGTCCCGTACGACTACTGGTACGTCACCTCGACGCCGCTGTCCGTGTGGGACGGCGCGCCGGGCGGCGATCTCATGGAGAAGTTCGCCAACGTGCCGGCCAACCACAGCCCGCTGTTCGCCCCTGACCTGTCGGTGCTCGTCCCGGGCGTTCAGACGCTGGTGTCGGCCGCCCTGGCCACGCTGGCCTGAGCGCCGGCCGCCTCCGCCGCACCCGAGGGGCCTTGGGGTCTGTCGTGTGGATCTTGCCGGGCTCGCGCGGGCCTGCACCGCGCCTCGCGGCGTTGTCGTCGGTCGGCGACGCTCCGCGTCGCCTCCCTCCTCCGCCTTGCGATCCACGGCACCGGCCCACGCTCCCTCATCCGGCCTGATCCACACGACAGACCCTAGGTGGCGATGTCGAGCGTCACCTCCGTGCCCTTCTCGATCGTGCGGCTGACGGTGCACTCCTTGGCGACCGCGCTGCGTATCGCGGCGGCCACCCGCTCACGCGCTGCCTCGTCCAGCGACGAGAGGTCCACGTCCAGGGCGACATGCAGCGTGTCGTACTCATGGCTGCCGGGGCGGCGGTCGTTGCCCGCCGTCGCCGTGAAGCGCGCGTCCTCGCCCGAGCGCCGTACCACCAGCTCCTCGACCGTCACCGCTGCGCACGCCGCCGCCGACAGCTGGAGCAGCTCGCCGGGGGTGAAGGAACCCTCACCGCCGACGCGGCCGACCCGTACCTCCGCCCCGCGCGTGTTCCGTCCGACGAACTCGTGCGAACCGGTCCGCTCGATCTTCAGCTCAGCCATCGCTCATCCCTGCTGTCGTCCTTCGTCACTCCCCGTAACTTCCCGCCGCCCTCTTTTGTTCCCGGTTGCCGCGCCGGGCCGCCGCCCGGACGAGGTTTCGCAGGACTGCCATACGCCCGTAACGTCCCTCCGTTGACCGCCCCCACCCCCGCTGCGAGCATCGGATCCCATGACCACTGCCACGGGACTACGGATCAGCAAGGCCGCCGGACACATCGGCGCCGAGATAGCCGGCGTCGATCTGGCCGAGGACCTGTCACCCACCGTCATCGAGGAGATCCGCGCCGCCGTGCTGGCGCACAAGGTCGTCTTCTTCCGCGACCAGCGGCTGGACGCCGTGTCGCAGGAGGCGTTCGCCCGCCGGTTCGGCTCACCGACGGCGGCGCACCCGACCGTGCCGGCCCTCGACGGCAGCCCCGCCGTGCTCGACCTGGACTACGGACGCACCACGGGGCGCGCCAACCAGTGGCACACCGATGTCACCTTCGTCCGGTCGCCACCGCTCGGCTCGATCCTGCGGGCCGTCACCATCCCGCCGTACGGCGGCGACACGGTGTGGGCCAACACCGTGCGGGCGTACGAGACGCTCCCCGCCGAACTGCGCGCGCTCGCCGACCGGTTGTGGGCCGTGCACTCCAACGCGTACGACTACGTCTCCGAGGCGCGGCAAGGCGACGACTCGGCGTCGGAGCGCGAGTACCGCGAGGTGTTCACCTCGACCGAGTACGTCACCGAGCACCCGGTGGTGCGCGTCCACCCGGAGACGGGCGAACGGGCCCTGGTACTGGGCGGGTTCGTCCGCCGCTTCGTCGGCTGGACGGGCGAGGACTCCCGCGACCTGCTGCGGGTCCTGCAGAACCACGTCACCGAGCTGGAGAACACCGTGCGCTGGCGGTGGGCTCCCGGCGACGTGATCTTCTGGGACAACCGCGCGACCCAGCACTACGCGATAGCCGACTACGGCGACCAGCCGCGACGGGTGCAGCGGATCACGCTCGTCGGCGATGTGCCGGTGTCGGTCTCGGGGGAGCGCAGCCGCTCGGTCACCGGTGACGACAGCGCGTACAACTCGGCGCTCGGCCGGCCCGGCGACGCGGCGGCCGTGGGCGCCTCCTGACCGGCTGACCGCGCGGTGGGTCGTACGGTTCCACGGCCCACCGCCCGCTCACGCGCACGCGTCACGGCTTGCGCGCGACCCCCGCGTAACCGGAGATCATCGCGTCCAGCTGGTCCGCCGAGTAGCCCGCGAACGGGTCGGCGGGCGGCGCCGGCGCCTCGTCGTCCGGGCCGTCCTCCCTGCTGGTCGGGTCGGCGGGCGCCGGGTCGGGACGCCAGCGGTGAATGACCTGCAGCCCCGGCTCCAGCATCTCCAGCCCGTCGAAGAACCTCAGGATCTCCGGGCGGTCGCGGATCTGCCCCGATATCCCCGACGCCTTGTACGTCGCGTGCACCCGCGCCCACTCCTCAGGCGCGAACTCGTTCGTCGCGTGGGAGAGCACCAGATGGCTGCCGGACGGCATCGCGTCCATGAGCGTCCGCACGATCTCGTACGCGCCCTCGCCGTCCTCGACGAAGTGCAGCACGGCGAGCAGCATGACGGCCACCGGCCGGTCGAAGTCGATGACCTCGGCCAGTTCGGCGGACTCCAGGATCGTCCCGGGCTTCTTGAGGTTGCCCTCGATGTAGGTGGTCCTGCCCTGCGGGGTGCTGACCAGCAGCGCCTGCGCGTGTGCGAGGACGATCGGGTCGTTGTCCGCGTAGGCCACCCGGGCGGCCGGGTTGAGCCCCTGCGCCACCTGATGGGTGTTGGGGGACGTCGGTATGCCGGTGCCGATGTCGAGGAACTGGTCGATGCCCGCGCCCACCAGGTCCCGCACGGCGCGGGTCAGGAACCGCCGGTTGGCCAGCGCGCCGTAACGCAGGTTCGGGAAGGCGGTCAGGACCTGCTCGGCGGCGGCCCGGTCGACCGGGTAGTTGTCCTTGCCGCCCAGGTAGTAGTCGTACATGCGCGCCGACTGCGGCTTGCTGGTGTCGACCTGCGGCTTGGGGGGACGTCTGCGGACGCCCGCCGGCCCGGCGGCCTCGGGCTCGTGGTCAGTCATCGTGACGGTTCCTTCGGTGGGACCGGCGGGGGCCGGCGGTACCGGACAACGGGGCTGTCGTCGGTGCGACACGAAGTGGTTGAGCGGCCAGGACCGCTCGGGCGATCAAATCACTTCACGTGCAGCCTAGTTGCTCTCCCGGCCGTCTCGCGCTCACCCGCACCGCCGCGACCGCGAGCCGGCTTCGCCGCGGGCGCTCCTTCACGGGCGGACGTCGCCGGTCACGGCAGTCGTCGCTGTCCCGGGGCGGGTCCGCCGCACGGTCGCTCCCTCGCCTCGCCGCACGCACGCACTCACGCGCGCTCGCCGCCGCGCTTCCGCTTCGCCGCTGCCGCGCACCCGGTTGGTCGGGCCGGGTGCGCGGCGATCACGGGCCGCCGGCCGGGCGCGGGTCGGTCACCGGCGGTTCCCCCCTCCCCGGGCAGCTGCCCCCCGCGCAGCTGCCCGACTCCGCCGCACACCCCGCTCGGCTCCCCCCGAAGGTGCGGCGACGACTCACGCCACACTGCCAGGCCCGGGACCGGCCGTCGTTGACCAGGAGTCCACTCCTTCTTGACGCTCAGGCCACACGCCGTGACGTGCCGCTTGACCTGGGCGGCAGCGCGGCCCAGTGTCGGGGTCATGACCTTCGCCGAGGAGCACGTCCGCCAGGAGCGCCGCCATGACCACAGCTGACAGCGCGGGACGTCCCGGCCCCGCCGACACCCGGGAGCCCTGGCAGTGGGACGAGGCGACCTGGCGCGGCCATGTCGGGGCCGTACGGGCCGGGCGCTCCCTGCTGCCCGCCGCGTGGCCGGGCGGGGCGCGGGCGGCCGTCGCGCTCTCCTTCGACTCCGACCATGAGACCATTCCGCTCCGCGACGGCGAGACCCGTCCGGGCAAGCTTTCCCAGGGGGAGTACGGCTCCCGGGTGGCGGCCCCGCGCATCCTGCGGCTGCTGGCGGAGCGCGGGCTGCCCGCGACGTTCTTCATGCCGGCCGTGTCGGCCCTGCTCCACCCCGAGGAGGTACGGGCGTACGTGGACGCCGGGCACGAGGTCGCGCTGCACGGCTGGATCCACGAACGCAACATGACCCTCGCGCCCGCCGACGAGCGCGAGCTGGCGCTGCGCGCGGCTGACACGTTGGAGAGGCTGAGCGGCACCCGGCCGGTCGGACTGCGCACGCCCTCCTGGGACTTCTCCGACCACACCCTCGCGGTCTCCCGCGAACTGGGCCTGCTGTACGACTCCTCGCTGATGGCCGACGACGACCCGTACGAGATCCTCGCCGCCGGTGAGCCCACCGGCATGGTGGAGATCCCGGTGGAGTGGATCAGGGACGACGCGCCGTACTTCACGATGGACCGGCACACCTCGTCCCGGCCCTACACACCGCCCCGGGGCGTCCTGACCATCTGGCGCGACGAATTCGATCAGGCGGTCGAGGAGGGCGGCGTCTTTCAGCTCACCCTGCACCCGCATGTCATCGGCCACCGGTCCCGGATCACCGTCCTGCGTGAACTCCTCGACCACATCGCCGAGTTCGACGTCTGGTACGCCACGCACGCCCAGTTGGCACAGTACGTCGCCAAGGACGGGCAAAACGGACGCAAAGGATAATGCGTGGCGTCTTGACCGAGGTCTCCGGCGAGACCAGGATGATGTTCCGCCAACCCGGTGTAATGGGCATGCACTACACGGGTGCGCGCCCTGTCCGCCGGGGACATCGCGGAGAGGATCCACAGTGGCATCTGCCGAATCGAACGCCGCCGTACCAGCCGCCCCCCAGTCTGCCGCCCCCGCCGCCTCCGGTATCGCCGATCCGGGCGCCCTCGGGCTCGCCGCCTTTGCGATGACCACCTTCGTCCTCAGCTTCTTCAACGCGGGGCTGATCAACGAATCCGTGGAGAACGTCGTCCTGCCGCTCGCGTTCTTCTACGGCGGGATCATCCAACTCCTCGCCGGCATGTGGGAGTTCCGGCGCGGCAACACCTTCGCCGCCACGGCCTTCGCGTCCTTCGGCGGCTTCTGGCTGGCGTTCGCCGGATACAGCTCGCAGGTCGCGCCGCACCTCAACCCGGCCCACGCCTACCAGGCCACCGGCCTCTTCCTGCTGGCCTGGGCGATCTTCACCGGCTACATGTGCCTCGCCGCGCTGCGCACCAGCGTCGCCGTGCTCGCCGTGTTCGTCACGCTGACCGTCACCTTCGTCCTGCTGACCATCGGCGCCTTCGACCAGTCGACCTCGATCACCAAGGCCGGCGGCTGGGTCGGCCTGGTGACGGCGGTGGTCGCCTGGTACGCCTCGGCGGCCACGGTCACCAACAACACCTGGAAGCGCGAGCTGCTGCCGACCTGGCCGCTGGCCTGAACCGCGTACCGCCGCCCACCCGCACGGCCCGTCCCTCCGGGGGGGCGGGCCGTCGGCGATTCGCCTCCCGGTCCCACCGGGGGCCGGGGCGTAGCCTTCTCGGCGCTGTGACCGAACGAATCGTCAACGGGAGCGCACGATGACGGAGTACCGCACCTTCGGCCGAACCGGCGTCAAGGTCAGCCCGCTGTGCCTGGGCACCATGATGTTCGGCGGCCGGGGAAATCCGGACCACGACGACAGCATTCGCATCATCCACCGCGCACTCGACGCGGGCATCAACTTCGTCGACACCGCCGACGTCTACTCGGCCGGCGAGTCGGAGACCATCCTGGGCAAGGCGCTCGCCGGCGGGCGCAGGGACGACGTCGTCCTGGCGACCAAGTTCCACGGCGGCATGGGGGACGACCCCAACCACCAGGGCAACTCCCGCCGTTGGATCGTCCGCGAGGTGGAGAACAGTCTCCGCAGGCTCGGCACCGACTGGATCGACCTCTACCAGGTGCACCGGCCGAGCGAGGACACCGACTTCGACGAGACGCTCGGCGCGCTCTCCGACCTGGTGCACCAGGGCAAGATCCGCTACATCGGCACCTCCACCTACCCGCCGTCGCAGATCGTCGAGGGCCAGTGGATCGCGGAGCGCCGCGGGCACGAGCGCGTGGTCAGCGAGCAGCCGCCGTACTCCGTCCTGGCCCGCGGCATCGAGCGCGAGATGCTGCCGGTGGCGCAGAAGTACGGTCTCGCGGTGATCCCGTGGAGCCCGCTGGCCGGCGGCTGGCTCTCCGGCCGCTACCGCAAGGGCGCCGAGCAGCCCGCGTCGAGCCGCGCCAGCCAGGGCGTACGGTTCGAGATCAACGCCCCGCAGAACGCGGCGAAGCTCGAAGCGGCCGACGCGCTGGCCCGGCTGGCGGAGGAGGCGGGCATCACGCTCGTCCAACTCGCCCTCGCCTTCGTGCTGGAGCACCCGGCGATCACCTCCGCCATCATCGGCCCGCGCACCATGGAGCAGTTGGAGACCCAGCTCGGCGCCGACGACATCAAGCTGAGCCAGGACGTGCTGGACCGGATCGACGAGATCGCCCCGCCCGGCACCAACTTCACCGACAGGGACGCCGGTTACACCCCGCCGTCGCTGAGCGACCCGGCGCTGCGGCGCAGGAGCGCCGTCCGGTAACACGAGCGGTACATGTAATGGGCAGGGAAAGGTGTGGTCCGGAGCGTTGACATGGCGTCACGCCGAGGGCCACGCTCTCCATCGGTACGGATTGGCAACGTTGTCATCCTGGTAATTCTCGGATGCACAACGTTGTATTCCGCTGATCAGTGACGTCTTGACTCGCTGCTCGCCGTGGAGGCAACCGATGACAGAACCCCGAACCGGACGCGAACCGGCGCCCCGGATCCGTAGTCGTACCGACGGCCGCAGACAGGGCCGATTCCGCAGACACCTGGCCGTGGTCGCGGTGCTGGGGCTGGCGCTCGTACCGCTCCAGGCGGTCGGCCAGGCCTCGGCGGCGACCGGACCCGCGCTGGTCGGCGACCCCGCCTCGCTGGTCAATCCGCTCATCGGCACCTCCGGCGCCGTGGACACCTTCCCCGGCCCCGACATGCCGGCCGGGATGATGCAGTGGGGCCCCGACACCACTCCGGACCGCCCGTCCGGCGGCGGCTACGAGTACGACGACAGCAAGATCTCCGGCTACAGCCTGACCCATGTGTCGGGACCCGGCTGCGGGGTCGCCGGCGACCTGCCGATCCTGCCGGTCACCGGGGCGCTCTCGGGCAACCTCGGTAACACCTCCGCCCAGTTCAGCCATGATGACGAGCAGACGTCGATCGGCTACTACGGCGTCAAGGACGCGGCCGGCATCACCACCGAGCTGACCGACACCACCCGGGCGGGGCTCGGCAAGTTCACCTTCCCCGGCAGCACCGACTCCAGCCTGCTGCTGAAGCTGAGCAACGGCGCCACGCAGGTCGACGGCACCCGGGTGAGCGTCGTCAGCAAGCGCGAGGTCTCCGGATCGGTCGACAGCGGTCACTTCTGCGGCGCGGCCAACCGGTACACACTGCACTTCGACATCAAGTTCGACCACCCCTTCACCACCAGCGGTACGTGGGTGGGCAGCACGATCAACCCCAACACCACGTCGCTCCAGCGGGGCGCGGTCAAGCAGACGCCGTCGGCGGCGCCGAAGGGCCCGAAGAAGGAGAAGCACTTCACCGTGCCCTCCGCACCGGCCCCCACCGTGCACGGCAAGAACCCCAAGGGCACCCCGGCCCCGAGCCCGTCCGCCTCGCCGAGCGCGGCT
>NZ_JTIY01000001.1:823437-844727 GCF_000818175.1 Streptomyces sp. AcH 505 | reverse complement strand
CTGCCGGCAGCGCCGCCAAGGCGGCCGCTCCGCCCACCACCGGCGCCAACGGGATGTATCTGACGTTCGACACCACGGCCGCCAAGACCGTGACGGCCGCCGTCGGCATCTCGTACACCAGCGACGCCAACGCCACGTCCAACCTGACCAAAGAGGTCAAGGGCTGGAACTTCGACGCGATGCGCCAGGCCAACCACGACGCCTGGAACAAGGTGCTGGCCAAGGTCGGGATCGGCGGCGGCACCACCGACCAGCAGATCCAGTTCTACACCGCGCTCTACCACTCGCTGCTGCACCCGAACGTGTACTCCGACGACAACGGCCAGTACATGGGCATGGACAACCAGGTGCACAAACTGGCACAAGGTCAGAAAGCCCAGTACGCCAACTACTCGGGCTGGGACACCTACCGCTCGCAGACCCAGCTGATGGCCGTGGTCGAACCGCAGCTCACCGGCGACGTGGTGACGTCGATGCTCAACGGCTACGACCAGACGGGCCTGTTGCCCAAGTGGGCGTCGAACAACGGCGAGAGCTACGTGATGGTCGGTGACCCGGCCGCCGCGATCATCGCCGACGCGTACGCCTTCGGGGTCCGCAACTTCGACACGGCGCACGCACTCGACGCGCTCCAGCACGAGGCGACGGCGCCGAACCAGGACCGCCCCGCCGAGCAGGTGCGCGACAGCAAGGGCTACATCCCGCTGGACACCACCAACCCGGGCTGCTGCAACTTCTACGGTCCCGTCTCGACCCAACTGGAGTACGACAGCGCCGACTACGCGCTCGCGTCGTTCGCCAAGTCGCTGGGCAAGAACGCCGTCTACAAGAAGTTCGCCACCCGCGCCCAGGACTGGCAGAACGTCTTCAACCCGGAGTCCGGCTACATGCAGGGCAAGAACGCCGACGGCCAGTTCGCGCCCGGCTTCACCCCCGGCACCTCCAACGGATTCGTCGAGGGCAGCTCGGCCCAGTACACCCCGATGGTGCCGTTCAACATCCAGCAGCTCGCCGCCGCGGGCGGTGGCACCAAGGCGTACTCCGCGTTCCTCGACGGACTGCTCGACAACATCACCGAGCCGACCAGCGTCAACGCCAACCTCAGCAACGAGCCCAGCCTGGAGATCCCCTGGGAGTACGACTACCTGGCGCAGCCCTGGAAGACCCAGGCGGCCGTCCGGCAGGCCCAGCAGAAGCTCTACTTCAACGCCCCCGTCGGCTCGTTCGGCAACGACGACCTGGGCGCGATGAGTTCCTGGTACGTCTGGTCCGAGCTGGGGATGTACCCGCAGACCCCCGGCACCGACACCCTGGCGCTCGGCAGCCCGGCCTTCCCGGTCGCACAACTGACCGTCGGCGGGCACAAGTTGAAGATCAACGCCCCACAGGCTGCGCCGGACGCGCCGTACGTGCAGGCGCTGAGCGTCAACCAGAAGGTGCTGAACAAGTCCTGGCTGACCTACGGGCAGATCGCGGACGCGAACAGCCTCAACTGGACCCTCGGCACGTCGCCCAACACCTCCTGGGCGTCGGACCCCGGTTCGGTCCCGCCGTCCGACACCACCGGCAGCCAGGGAATCCTCGCGGCGACCGGGCCCACGGACGGCCTGGTGGTAGCGCCGGGCACGACCGCCCCCGGCACGCTCGACCTGACCAACATCAGCACCAAGCCGGTGACGGTCGACTGGAAGGCCACCGTGCCGTCAGGAGTCAGCCTGGACACCACGTCGGGCTCACTGACGGTCCCCGCTTCCGGCAGCGTGAAGCAGAAGCTCTCCGTCACGGCGGGCAGCGCCGAAGGCACCTACGCGGTCTCCTTCGCCCTGTCCGAGAACGGCACACCCGCCGGCAGCACCGCACTGCGGGTCGCCGTGGCGAAGCCGGGGGAGCTGTGGCCCTACGAGACGAACGAGGGCGTCTACCCGGACGGCGCGAGCTTCACCGGCGGGTTCGACGACGGCGGCTGGGCCTACTCCCAGAACGCCCTGTCCGCCGCCGGAGTCACCAACGGCTCGAAGATCACCACCGACGGACTGACGTACACCTGGCCCGACGTGGCCGCGGGGAAGCCCGACAACCTGGAGATGACCGGCCAGACCATCCCGGTCCCGGCCGGCACCACCGGTGCCTCGCTCGGCGTACTCGGCGCGGCCACCAACGCGCCGACCGACGGCAGCGGCGTCTCGGGCAAGCTGACCGTCACCTACACCGACGGCAGCACGGCGCAGGGCACGGTCGCCTTCTCGGACTGGACGCTCAACGCCAACTCCGCCCAGCCGCTGCCCGGTGACACGGCGGCGATCACCACCGCGTACCGGGCCACCGGCAGCGGTGGCAAGGACACGGTGAAGGCGTACGTCTTCGCCACGAAGGTGCCCGTGGACCCGGCGAAGACAGTGGCGTCGATCACGCTGCCGCAGACCGGCTCCGACGGCACACTCCACCTGTTCGCGCTCGCCTTCGGCGACTGACCCCCGCCCGACCGGGCGAAACACCCGCGGCCGGACCACCGGAGAACGACCGGTGGCCCGGCCGCGGTGCGCCGTCCGGCCCCTCCGGGCGCGCCCGCGCCGCGCTCCTGGGTGATGATTCGAAGATCGCGGGGTAAGCGAGCGCGGGGGCTTGAGAGACCCGGCACCCAAGACGCCCGGGGACACGTGAGGGAAGAGGCAGTCCGTGGCTCGACGGTTGTACGCACTGGGTCGGTGGGCGGCCCGCCACCGCGGCCGCGTCGTGAGCGCCTGGCTGCTGCTCCTCGTGGTCGTCGCCGGTCTGGGGACCACCCTGAACGGCAAGCTGACCACCGAGTTCTCCGTACCGGGCATCGAGTCCCAACAGGCGCAGGATCTGCTGAAGGAGAAGTTCCCCGCCGCGGCGGGCGGCACGGCCCGGGTGGTGTTCGTGGCCCACGGGGACACCAAGCTCAACGCGCCCGCCGAGAAGCAGGCCGTGGCGGCGAGCCTCAAGAAGGCCGCCACCGTGCCCGGCGTGGTGACGGTCTCCGACCCGGCCAGGACCGGCACGTACTCCAAGGACAAGACCATCGGCTACGCCGACGTGCTGTTCCGTCAGGCCGCCTCCGACGTGCCCGACTCGGCGAAGGACGCACTCTCCCGGGCGATGGCACCGGCCCGTGACGCCGGGCTGCAGGTCGAGTTCGGCGGCTCGGCCGAGACGGCGAAGACCGAGGTCGGCGGGCCCGCCGAGATCATCGGTGTGGTCATCGCCTTCTTCGTCCTCGCCATCGCGCTCAGCTCCCTGCTGGCGGCGGGGCTGCCCCTGATCACGGCGCTCATCGGGGTCGGCATCGGCGTGACGGCCGTGATGTTCGTCTCCCGCTTCGTCCAGATGACCAACACCGCGACCGTGCTCGCCCTGATGGTCGGCCTCGCCGTGGGCATCGACTACGCCCTGTTCATCGTCTCCCGCCACCGCGAACAGCTCGTGGACCCCGAAACGGACGTGCACGACTCGATCGGCCGGGCCGTCGCCACCGCCGGCAGCGCCGTGACCTTCGCCGGCGTCACCGTCGTCGTCGCGCTCGCCGCGCTGTCCGCGACCGGGATCCCGTTCCTCACGATCATGGGTCTGGCCGCGGCCGGCACCGTCCTGGTCGCGGTGTTCGTCGCCCTCACCCTCGTCCCCGCCGTGCTCGCCTTCGGCGGCGAGCGGCTGCGGCCCAAGCCCGGCGGCGGCCGGTTCCGGCGCAGGCGCGACACCCCGAAACTGCCCGGCGCCTGGGGTCTCGCCTGGGCCCGTACGGTGATGCGCGCCCCGGTCCTCGTGCTGGTCGTCGGGGTCGTCGGACTGCTCGTCATCGCTGTACCCGCGCTCAACCTCCGGCTCGGCCTGCCCAGCAACGAGACCCAGCCGACCGACACCACCCAGCACCGCAGCTACGAACTGCTCTCCAAGGGCTTCGGCCCCGGCTTCAACGCCACGCTCATCGTGGTGGTGGACGGCACCGGCATCGCGCCCGCCGACCGAGCCCCCGTGGTCAGGCAGGTCCGCGCCAAGATCGCCGCCGACCCCGAGGTGGTCGCCGTCGCGCCCCCCAACGCGTCCAAGGACGGCGACGTCACGGTCCTCGGCGTCGTACCCAAGGCGGGCCCCGACGCACCCGCGACGACCGACCTGGTCAACCGGCTGCGCGACGACGTCGGACCGCCCGTGTCCCGGGCCCACGGCCAGGTGTACGTGGCAGGCGCGACCGCCGCAGCCATCGACGTGTCGGCCAAGCTCTCCTCCGCGCTGCCGCTGTTCATCGGCATCATCGTGATCCTGGCGCTGATCCTGCTGACCATCGCCTTCCGGTCGCTGCTCGTACCGATCAAGGCGGTCCTCGGCTTCCTGCTGTCGATCGCGGCGGGGCTCGGCGCCGTCGTCTGGGTGTTCCAGTACGGCCACCTGGACAGCACGTTCCAGATCGCGGCAGCAGCCCCGGTCACCAGCTTCCTGCCGGTACTGCTGATCGGCGTGCTCTTCGGACTCGCCATGGACTACGAGGTGTTCCTGGTCAGCCGGATGCGCGAGCACTTCCAGCACCACGGGGACGCCAAGGAGGCCATCGCCCAGGGCCTGGCCCGCAGTGGGCGAGTGGTGAGCGCCGCGGCGCTGATCATGGCGGCCGTCTTCGGGGGCTTCATCTTCAACGGCGACCCCATCATCAAGTCCATCGGCTTCGCACTGACCTTCGGTGTGCTGATCGACGCCTTCGTCGTCCGGATGACGCTCGTCCCCGCCGTGATGGCCCTGCTCGGACGGCGCGCCTGGGGCCTGCCGCACGCCCTCGACCGCATCGTGCCGAACGTCGACATGGAAGGCGCGTCCCTGCCGCCGCACCCCTCCGAGGACGCGCGCGGAAGTCGGTAAAACCCGGACGCGGCGCCGCCGTCCGACCTACTCTCGAATGGTGGCGGGCGAGTCCGGCCGGGTGCTCGTTGTCGATGACAACAGAGTCATCAGGCAGCTGATCAGGGTCAATCTCGAACTGGAGGGCTTCGAGGTCGTGACCGCGGCCGACGGTGCCGAATGCCTGGACGTGGTGAACCACGTGCAGCCCGACGTGATCACCCTCGACGTGGTAATGCCGCGCCTGGACGGCATAAGCACCGCGGCCCGCCTACGCGCCGATCCCCGCACCAGCCACGTACCGATCGCCGTCATCAGCGCCTGCACGCAGTACGAGGTCGACGCGGGCGTAGCGGCGGGCGTGGACGCCTTCCTGGGCAAACCCTTCGAACCGGCCGACCTGATCAGAATCGTCCGCCGCCTGGCGCGGGGCGACGACCCGTGGTCGGCGGTGGACAAACACGGCGCGGGCCGCGTCTAGGTTGGCGGGGTCTGGGTTGCGGTGTCGCTGTCCGGTGCGGGTTCCGGGTCCTGCGGAGGGGGGTGTCCGGACTGCTTGTCGCATGAGCTCCTTCGCTTTACGTCCGGACACCCCCCTCCTCCGGCCCCGGCCCCCTCCCGTCCGGCGGTCGGACACACCGTCCGCGTCGCCGCGGGTGAGCGGTGCCCTGCGGGCCGGGGGTACGTCCCTGGCGTGAACGCCCGGGCACGTTCCCTCGCGGGTCGCGGCGCAACCGATCCGTGGCGGCTGGGGTGAAGGGGGTCGTGCAGGGGTGGTGTCCGGAGCGTAGAGCGTGATTTGTGGCGCATCTCGGCGGTGGCTCCGCGTCTCGGGAGTACGCGCCGTAAATCATGCAGCGCAGGACGCCTCCCCGGAACGGCCCCCGGCGACCACCGCAACCAAGACCGCCAACCGAACCGCGCCGGACGGCGACACCGCGCAGGACACGACCCCGGAACGGCCCCCGGCAACAACCGCAACGCAAACCCGCAACCACGAACCGCGCCGGACGGCGAAACCGCCCCCGGCGACCACCGCAACCACGACCGCCAACCGAACCGCGCCGGACGGCGACACCGCAACCCCCGCGGTGCCCGCATGGCGAAACGCACCGCGAGACCCGCCGGGGTCTCCCATACGCTTGTGCCGTGACCCCCGCCCAGCTCGCCCGCACCGTGCGGCACGCCGTATGCCGTGCCGTGGCGGACGGCGCGCTACGGGTCGCCGTGCCCGAACGGGTACAGGTCGAGCGGCCACGGGCAGGCGGCAGCGGCGACTGGGCGACCAACGCCGCGCTGACCCTCGCCGGGCCGGCCGGACGCGCGCCGCGCGAGGTCGCCGAGATCCTGCGCAGCCGGATGGAGACCCGTGGCATCACCCGCGTCGAGATCACCGGACCCGGCTTCCTGAACTTCACGTTGACCGGCGACAGCGGCGCCGACCTCGTCCGTACGGTCCTCGCCGCAGGGACCCGTTACGGCCACGGCGACACCCTAACCGGTACAACGGCGACGAAGACCTTCGCGCCCGGCGACGGCGTCCGCGCCACGATCTGGACCGGCGCCGTCGTCGCCCTGCTCCGCGCCCAGGGCGCCAGCGCCGACGTGCGGCCGGGCGGCGAAGCGCTGACCGTCGTGCCCGTACCCCCGGGCGACGACGTCGTCGCTCGGCTCGGCCCCGACGCGGCCCGCTGGGGGCTGCTGCGGGCCGCCGCCCACGACCGCCCGCTCACGGGGCAAGGGCTGCTCGTACAGCGCGAGACCAACCCGCTCTTCCTGGTGCGGTACGCCCACGCCCGCACCCGCGCGCTCAGCCGCGCCGCCGCAGAGCTGGGCGTCCCGGAAGGCGACCCGCACGGCCGGACGCCGGAAACGGGCGCCGAACTGCTCGCCGCCATCGGCGACCACCCCGCCGTCCTGGAGAGCGCCGCACGCCTGCGCGCCCCCGACCGCCTCGCCCGCCATCTCGAACTGACCGCCGACGCCGTCCTGCGGTTCCAGGAAACCGGCCGCCCGCTGCCCGTCGGCGACGAGAAACCCTCGGCCGCCCACCGCTCCCGCGTCGCGCTCGCCGAAGCCGCCGGGGCCGTGCTGGCAGGCGGCCTGTCCCTGCTCGGCATCACCGCACCCGAACACCTCTGAAAGAGCGAAGAGATGAGCCGTTCCGCGCACCCCGCAGGTCCCCGCCACGGAGACGTGATCCCCGACGGGCACTACTCCGCACCGGCGGCCGACCTCAACGTCCTCGACGAGAAGGTCTGGTCCCGCACGGTCGACCGCAACGAGAACGGGGTCGCCACCGTCGCCGGCATCGAAGTGACCCGGCTCGCCGAGGAGTTCGGCACCCCCGCCTACTTCCTCGACGAGGCCGACTTCCGGGCCCGCTGCCGCGCCTGGTCCGACGCCTTCGGCCCCGACGCCGACGTGTTCTACGCGGGCAAGGCGTTCCTGTCCCGCGCCGTCGTCCGCTGGCTCACCGAGGAAGGCCTCCACCTCGACGTCTGCTCCGGCGGCGAACTGGCCACCGCGCTGGCCGGCGGCATGCCCGCCGAGCGCATCGCCTTCCACGGCAACAACAAGACGACCGAGGAGATCGAGCGGGCCGTCGAGGCCGGCGTCGGGCGGATCGTCCTCGACTCGTTCCAGGAGATCGTCCGCGTCGCGCACATCGCGCAGAGCCAGGGCAAGCGCCAGCGCGTCCAGATCCGGGTCACCGTCGGCGTCGAGGCCCACACCCACGAATTCATCGCCACGGCGCACGAGGACCAGAAGTTCGGCATCCAGCTCGCCGACGGACAGGCCGCGGAGGCCGTCCGCCGCGCGCTCAAGCTCGACGGCCTCGAACTCATCGGCATCCACTCGCACATCGGCTCGCAGATCTTCGACATGGCGGGCTTCGAGGTCTCCGCGCGCCGCGTCGTGGAGCTGCTCGCCCAGATCCGCGACGAACACGGCGTCGAACTGCCCGAGATCGACCTCGGCGGCGGCCTCGGCATCGCGTACACCTCCGACGACGACCCGAGTGAGCCGCACCACATCGCCAAGGCGCTGCTCTCCATCGTCACCCGCGAGTGCGAGTCGGCGCGGCTGAGCACGCCCCGTATCTCCGTCGAGCCCGGCCGGGCGATCGTCGGGCCCACGGCCTTCACGCTCTACGAGGTCGGCACGATCAAGCCGCTCGAAGGGCTGCGCACCTATGTCAGCGTGGACGGCGGCATGTCCGACAACATCCGTACCGCGCTGTACGACGCCGAGTACAGCGTCGCGCTCGTCTCCCGCAGGTCCGACGCCGAGCCGATGCTCTCGCGCGTCGTCGGCAAGCACTGCGAGAGCGGCGACATCGTCGTACGGGACGCTTTCCTCCCTGCCGACCTGGCCCCCGGCGACCTGATCGCCGTACCGGCGACGGGTGCGTACTGCCGCTCCATGGCGAGCAACTACAACCACGCGCTGCGGCCGCCGGTGGTCGCCGTCAAGGACGGCGGGGCGCGGGTCATCGTGCGCCGGGAGACCGAGGAGGACCTGCTCCGGCTGGACGTCGGATAATGCGGGAAGTAGAGAGATGGTCTCGGGATCTGGACGGACGGCGGAAACTTCCGTCCAGTGAGTGAGACTGGACCGGATTCGTGCTGTATGGGCACTGGGCTTGAAACGAAAGGCGTAGGTCGGATGATGCGTTCGCGTCCGCTGAAGGTGGCGCTGCTGGGCTGTGGTGTGGTCGGCTCAGAGGTGGCGCGCATCATGACGACGCACGCCGACGACCTGGCCGCCCGGATCGGCGCCCCCCTGGAGCTGGCAGGGGTCGCCGTACGGCGACCCGGCAAGGCCCGCGCGGGTGTCGACCCGTCGCTGATCACGACCGACGCGACGGCCCTGGTCAAACGGGGCGACGTCGACGTGGTCGTCGAGGTCATCGGCGGTATCGAGCCCGCCCGTACGCTCATCACCACCGCCTTCGAGCACGGCGCTTCCGTCGTCTCGGCCAACAAGGCGCTGCTCGCCGAGGACGGCACGACGCTGTACGACGCGGCGGCGAAGCACGGCAGGGACCTCTACTTCGAGGCCGCCGTGGCCGGCGCCATCCCGCTGATCAGGCCGCTGCGGGAATCCCTCGCCGGTGACACCGTCAACCGGGTCCTGGGCATCGTCAACGGCACCACCAACTTCATCCTCGACCGGATGGACAGCGCCGGGTCCGGCTACTCCGAGGCCCTGGACGAGGCCACCGCGCTCGGTTACGCGGAGGCCGACCCGACCGCCGACGTCGAGGGCTTCGACGCGGCGGCCAAGGCCGCGATCCTCGCCGGTATCGCCTTCCACACCCGGGTACGCCTCGACGACGTGCACCGCGAGGGCATCACCGAGGTCACCTCCGCCGATCTGGCCTCGGCCCGGCGGATGGGCTGCACCGTCAAACTCCTCGCCATCTGCGAGCGCGCCGCCGACGGCAGGTCCGTCACCGCGCGCGTCCACCCGGCGATGATCCCGCTCACCCACCCGCTCGCCTCGGTGCGCGAGGCGTACAACGCGGTCTTCGTGGAGGCCGAGGCGGCGGGGCAGCTGATGTTCTACGGGCCCGGCGCCGGCGGTTCGCCGACCGCGTCCGCCGTGCTCGGCGATCTCGTCGCCGTGTGCCGGAACAAGCTGAACGGGGCGACAGGACCGGGGGAGTCGGCGTACACCCGGCTGCCCGTGAGCCCCATGGGCGACGTCGTCACGCGCTACCACATCAGTCTCGACGTGGCCGACAAACCGGGTGTGCTCGCCCAGGTCGCGACGGTATTCGCCGAGCACAGCGTGTCCATCGACACCGTCCGCCAGAAGGGAAAGGACGGCGAGGCCTCCCTCGTCGTCGTCACCCACCGCGCGCAAGACGCCGCCCTGTCGGCGACCGTCGAAGCGCTGCGCAAGCTCGACACCGTGCGCGGTGTCGCCAGCATCATGCGTGTTGAAGGGGAGTAAGGGACCCATGACGAGCAATGGCACCCACCAGTGGCGCGGCATCATCGAGGAGTACCGGGACCGCCTCCCGGTGACGGCGGAGACGGACATCGTCACGCTCCGTGAGGGCGGCACGCCGCTCGTCCCCGCACAGCTGCTCTCCGAGCTGACGGGCTGCGAGGTGCACCTCAAGGTCGAGGGCGCCAACCCGACCGGCTCGTTCAAGGACCGCGGCATGACGATGGCCATCACCGAGGCCAAGGCGGCCGGCGCCAAGGCGGTCATCTGCGCCTCCACCGGCAACACGTCGGCCTCGGCCTCCGCCTACGCGGTACGGGCCGGCATGGTCTGCGCCGTCCTGGTCCCGCAGGGCAAGATCGCCCTGGGCAAGATGGGCCAGGCGCTGGTGCACGGCGCGCAGATCCTCCAGGTCGACGGCAATTTCGACGACTGCCTGACGCTGGCCCGCTCGCTGTCCGACAACTACCCGGTGGCGCTGGTCAATTCGGTCAACCCGGCCAGGATCGAGGGCCAGAAGACCGGCGCCTTCGAGATCGTGGACGCGCTCGGCGACGCCCCCGACATCCATGTGCTGCCCGTCGGCAACGCCGGCAACATCACGGCGTACTGGAAGGGTTACACCGAGTACGCCACCGACGGGCCCGCCACCGGCACGCCGCGGATGTGGGGCTTCCAGGCGTCCGGCTCGGCGCCCATCGTGCGCGGCGAGGTCGTCAAGGACCCGCACACCGTCGCCACCGCGATCCGGATCGGCAACCCCGCCTCGTGGAAGTACGCGCTGGCGGCGCGTGACGAGTCCGGCGGCTTCATCGACGAGGTCACGGACCGTCAAATCCTGCGCGCCTACCGGCTGTTGGCCGCCCGCGAGGGCGTGTTCGTGGAGCCGGCCTCGGCCGCTTCCGTCGCCGGTCTGCTCAAGGCCGCCGAGGAGGGCAAGGTCGACCGCGGCCAGCGCATCGTCTGCACCGTGACGGGCAACGGCCTCAAGGACCCGGACTGGGCCGTCCAGGGCGCCCCGCGCCCGATCGTCGTCCCGGTCGACGCGGTCGCCGCGGCGGAGCGGCTCGGACTCGCCTGACAGCGATGGCGCACAGGGGACGGGCGACACGCATCGTGCGCCTCCTGTGCGCCCTATGTCGGATGAGAACCTTCCTTCGATAGGCTGTACCCAACCCGCCCCGCCGCATATGCCGTGGTGTTGCCGCCTTCGTGCGCCCCGGGTCTCGAAAACCGCCGTCACCTCGGAATTCGCAGTCACAAGGAGAGTCGTCAGAGCGATGGCCGGTCCAGCGTTCCGCGCCGCCGCCGTACGGGTGCGCGTCCCCGCCACCAGCGCCAACATCGGTCCGGGCTTCGACGCCCTGGGCCTGTCGCTGGGGCTCTACGACGACGTCGTCGTCCGCGTGGCCGACTCCGGGCTGCACATCGACATCGCGGGCGAGGGCGCCGACACGCTCCCGCGCGACGAGGACCATCTGCTGGTACGGACCCTGCGTACCGCCTTCGACCTGCTCGGCGGACAGCCGCGCGGCCTGGAGGTCGTCTGTGCCAACCGGATCCCGCACGGCCGGGGTCTCGGCTCGTCATCCGCCGCCATCTGCGCGGGAATTGTCGCCGCGCGCGCCGTGACCACGGGCGGCGACGCGCGCCTCGACGACGTGGCCATGCTGGAGCTCGCCACCGAGATCGAAGGACACCCCGACAACGTCGCCGCCTGTCTGCTCGGCGGCTTCACACTCGCCTGGACGGACGGCGGAGCGGCGCGGGCGATCAGGATGGAGCCCCTCGCGTCCGTCGTTCCGGTGGTTTTCGTCCCCGGCGACCCCGTACTCACCCGGACGGCGCGCGGACTGCTGCCGCGTACCGTCCCCCATGTGGACGCCGCCGCCAACGCGGGCCGCGCCGCGCTGCTCGTCGAGGCGCTGACCAGGCGCCCCGAACTGCTGCTGCCCGCAACGGAGGACCGGCTCCACCAGGAGTACCGGGCCCCCGCGATGCCGCAGAGCATCGCCCTGGTCAACCGACTGCGCGCGGACGGCGTCCCTGCGGTCATCTCCGGCGCGGGCCCCACGGTGCTCGCGCTGGCCGAGGACGGTGCGGCCGACAAGGTCGCACGGCTGGCGGGGGAGGGATGGGCCGCCAACCGGCTCTCCTTCGACGGCGCGGGAGCGAGCGTTCTGCCGCTCGGCTCTCAGTGACGGGAGATTGCCGGTGAGTGAGAGGGGGAATGTTTGTTGGAGCCGGTAGTGTTAGCCTTAAGCCAGCAGCTGACGTCTTTGCGGCGCCGTGTTTTGCTGATTTGCGTCCCCAATTCGGGACCACCATTCTTCCGGGAGCCTCCCCAACTGCCTGAGCAGCCTGCCTGAGCAGTTTTGAGCACGCCTCGGAACCGGCACGACACCCCCTCGCTTTTCCCAGCGAGTGGGCCGAGCAGGGGGACCTCGGGCCGGACCCATTGCACGCACGCATGTTTCTCCGCCGTACCCGGCGGGACCACCGCCCCGGCATCGGTCCTCGATCCGAAAGATCACAGGCCGCAGCCGGACAGCACAACCGGTCGCCGAGCCAGAAGGCCGACGTCCGCTCCAGGGAAGGACCCTTCGTGAGCGACACCACCGATCTGATGGGCGTGACTGCCGACAACAGTGTCGACAACACCGCGCCCGCCGCAGGTGCTGCCACTGGCACCACCGCACGGCGCCGCCGCTCCGGCACCGGCCTCGAGGGCATGGTCCTGGCCGAGCTGCAGCAGGTCGCGTCCGGCCTCGGCATCAGGGGCACGGCGCGGATGCGCAAGAGCCAGCTGATCGAGGTCATCAAGGAGACGCAGGGCGGTTCGTCGCCCGCGGCCAAGAGCGCCGACGGCGCGGATGCCGAGACCAAGCCGAAGCGCCGGGCGACCTCCAAGGCCCGTACGGGTGAGACTGCCGCAGCCGCCGCCGAGAAGGCGGACAAGGCCGAAAAGGCCGCCGCACAGCAGCAGATCGACATCCCCGGCCAGCCGGCGAGCGACGACCAGCCGGTCACCGAGCGCCGCAGGCGCCGAGCCACCTCACCGGCAGGAAACTCCGAGATCAGCGTCGCCGAGCCCAAGAACGAAGCGCAGGCAGCGGCCCCGCAGGCGGAGGACCGGCCGGACGCCAAGGCCGAGGCCGCCGTGGGCGCTTCGGCGCAGAGCGTCGACACCGACGGCAGGCGCGGCGAGCGCCAGGACCGCGGCCAGCAGCGCGGCGACCGGCCCGACCGCGGCGACCGCGGTGACCGGCGCGACCGGCAGCGCGACCGCAGGGGCAAGGGCGGCGACGACCAGCAGGGCGGCCAGCAGGGGCAGGGCCAGGGCGGCCAGAACCAGCAGGGCGGCGGCGGTCAGCGCCAGCAGCGGGACAACCGCGGCGGCCAGAACCAGAACCAGAACAACGGCCCGCAGGACGACTTCGACGACGAGGCGGGCGGCAGGCGCGGCAGGCGCGGCCGTTACCGCGACCGCCGTGGCCGTCGTGGCCGCGAGGAGTTCGGTGGCGGCGGCGAGCCGCAGGTCGCCGACGACGACGTGCTGATCCCCGTCGCCGGCATCCTCGACATCCTCGACAACTACGCGTTCATCAGGACCTCCGGCTACCTGCCGGGCCCGAACGACGTGTACGTCTCGCTCGCCCAGGTCCGTAAGAACGGCCTGCGCAAGGGCGACCATGTCACCGGCGCCGTGCGCCAGCCCAAGGACGGCGAGCGCCGTGAGAAGTTCAACGCGCTGGTCCGCCTCGACACGGCGAACGGCATGGCGGCCGACTCGGGCCGCGGCCGGCCCGAGTTCCAGAAGCTGACCCCGCTCTACCCGCAGGACCGGCTCCGTCTGGAGACCGACCCGGGGGTGCTGACGACCCGGATCATCGACCTGGTCGCGCCCATCGGCAAGGGCCAGCGCGGTCTGATCGTGGCCCCGCCGAAGACCGGCAAGACCATGATCCTGCAGGCCATCGCCAACGCCATCACGGTCAACAGCCCCGAGTGCCATCTGATGGTCGTCCTCGTCGACGAGCGGCCCGAAGAAGTCACCGACATGCAGCGGTCCGTCAAGGGCGAGGTCATCTCCTCGACCTTCGACCGCCCCGCCGAGGACCACACCACCGTCGCCGAGCTGGCCATCGAGCGCGCCAAGCGCCTCGTGGAGCTGGGTCACGACGTGGTGGTGCTGCTCGACTCCATCACCCGTCTGGGCCGCGCGTACAACCTCGCCGCGCCCGCCTCCGGACGCATCCTGTCCGGTGGTGTCGACTCGACCGCGCTCTACCCGCCGAAGCGCTTCTTCGGTGCGGCGCGCAACATCGAGGACGGCGGTTCGCTGACGATCCTGGCCACCGCGCTCGTCGAGACCGGCTCGCGCATGGACGAGGTCATTTTCGAGGAGTTCAAGGGCACCGGCAACATGGAGCTCAGGCTCGACCGGAAGCTCTCGGACAAGCGGATCTTCCCGGCGGTGGACGTGGACGCGTCCAGCACCCGTAAGGAAGAGATCCTGATGGCCCACGACGAGCTGGGCATCGTCTGGAAGCTGCGCCGGGTGCTGCACGCGCTCGACCAGCAGCAGGCGATCGAGCTGCTGCTCGACAAGATGAAGCAGACGAAGTCGAACGCGGAGTTCCTGCTGCAGATCCAGAAGACGACACCGATGCCTGGCAACGGCAACGACTGACGTCCTCTCCCCAGCAGTACCGGGGCCGCCCCCGTCATTCCGATGACGGGGGCGGCCCCTTTCCCGTCCCCGGAAGTTGTGGAACCCCGCCGGGTGCGTCACTGTCTGTACAAGGGGGACATATCGCCTGAATCTCCTGGGAGGAGGTAGCCGGACCGACGAGTGGCCACCGAGGGAGACCATGACCGACGACCGGAACAGCCGAATACGTGGCAGCGGCGCCCGCCGCAAACCGCGCAGCAAGCGCCGTCGTGCGATGTTCATCGCCGTCTGGTGCGTCGCCGCGCTGGTCGTGATCGCCGCAGGTGGTCTCGCGTTCGTCTACTTCAAGCTCAACGGCAACATCAAGGGCGTCAACATCGACGCGCAGCTCGGCTCGCACCGCCCGCAGAACGTCGACAACGGCTCGCAGGACATCCTGGTCCTCGGCTCGGACTCCCGGTCGGGCGCCAACGCCGAGTACGGCAAGAACGCCGGCGCGCGCTCCGACACCGCGATGGTCATCCACGTCTACAAGGGCCACAAGAAGGCCGCTGTCGTCTCCATACCGCGCGACACCCTGGTCGACCGCCCCGCGTGCCCGGACGGCAAGGGGAAGACCGCACCGGCCGAGCGCGGCGCCATGTTCAACTCGGCGTACGAGGCCGGCGGCCCCGCCTGCGCCGTCAAGACCGTGGAGCAGATGTCCGGCATCCGGATGGACCACTACGTCGAGGTCGACTTCACCGGGTTCAAGAAGCTCATCGACCAGCTCGGCGGCGTCAAGCTCACCACGACGCAGGCCATCGACGACCCCAAGAGCCATCTCAAGCTGGCGGCGGGCACGCACACCCTGCACGGCGAGCAGGCGCTGGGGCTCGTCAGGACCCGCAAGAGCGTCGGTGACGGCAGCGACCTGGGCCGTATCCAGCTCCAGCAGGCCTTCATCAAGGCGCTGATCGGGCAGATCAAGCACATCGGCGTGTTCAGCAATCCCAAGAAGCTCTTCGATCTCGCCGACACCGCCACCAGCGCGATCACGCCCGACTCGAAACTCGACTCGATCAACGGACTGATCGGGTTCGCCGGCGGCCTCAAGGACATCTCCACCAAGAACGTGAAGATGATCACACTCCCGGTGCGCTACGACCCCGCCGACCCGAACCGGGTACTGCCGCTGGCCAAGGGCTCCCGGCAGGTCTGGACGGCCCTCGCGCACGACCGGCCGATCCCCGCGTCGGCGACGAAGGACTCCGCGGGGGACCGGGGCGACGCGCACGGTGTGGTCAAGGGCGGCTGAGCCGGGGAACCCCGGACCTCCGGACAACCGGGCCGCGGAATAGTCCGGCCCTTCCCCCGGTTTTGGGAGATACGCCCAGTGCTGGCAGACTGGTCCGCTGGCCCCGGTTCACGTACGAGCAGTCCGCGCGTGCGACCCGGAGCCCTCCCCGTGATCCGCGGGGACCTTCCCAAGGAGTCACCTTGAAGCGCGATATCCACCCCGCGTACGTCGAGACCCAGGTGAGCTGCACCTGCGGTGCGTCGTTCACCACCCGCAGCACCATCGAGTCGGGCGCCATCCGTGCCGACCTGTGCTCCGAGTGCCACCCGTTCTACACGGGCAAGCAGAAGATCCTCGACACCGGTGGCCGTGTGGCCCGCTTCGAGGCCCGCTTCGGCAAGGCCGCTGCCGCCAAGAAGTAGCGAGCCATCTGCGCCGGTTCTCGGTGCCCCTTCCCCGGGGCGCCGAGACCGGCGCTTTGGCGTCCCGCAACACCTTCGCGGTCCTTCCGCGGCATTTCGCAGCACCTTCGCATCAACCCAGGAGCCCCCGATGTTCGAGGCGGTCGAGGAACTGATCGACGAGCACACTCAACTTGAGTCGCAGCTCGCCGACCCGTCGGTCCACGCGGACCAGGCGAACGCCCGCAAGCTCAACAAGCGCTACGCCGAGCTGACCCCGATCGTCGGGACCTACCGCTCCTGGAAGCAGACAGGTGAGGACGTCGAGACGGCCCGCGGCTTCATCGCCGACGACCCCGACTTCGCCGCCGAGGTCAAGGACCTGGAGCGGCAGCGCGAGGAACTCACCGAGAAGCTGCGGCTGCTGCTCGTACCCCGTGACCCCAGCGACGACAAGGACGTCATCCTGGAGGTCAAGGCCGGCGCGGGCGGCGACGAGTCGGCGCTGTTCGCCGGCGACCTGCTGCGGATGTACCTGCGGTACGCGGAGCGCGTCGGCTGGAAGACCGAGATCATCGACGCCACCGAGTCCGAGCTGGGCGGCTACAAGGACGTCCAGGTCGCCGTGAAGACCAAGGGCGGCAACGGCGCGACCGAGCCGGGCCAGGGCGTCTGGGCGCGGCTGAAGTACGAGGGCGGCGTGCACCGCGTACAGCGGGTGCCGGCCACCGAGTCGCAGGGCCGGATCCACACCTCGGCCGCCGGTGTCCTGGTGACACCCGAGGCCGAGGAGATCGACGTCGAGATCAACCAGAACGACCTGCGCATCGACGTCTACCGCTCCTCGGGCCCCGGCGGGCAGTCCGTGAACACCACCGACTCGGCCGTGCGCATCACGCACGTGCCGACCGGTGTCGTGGCCTCCTGCCAGAACGAGAAGAGCCAGCTCCAGAACAAGGAGCAGGCCATGCGTATCCTGCGCTCGCGGCTGCTCGCCGCAGCCCAGGAGGAGGCCGAGAAGAACGCGGCGGACGCCCGGCGCAGCCAGGTGCGCACCGTCGACCGCTCGGAGAAGATCCGCACGTACAACTTCCCGGAAAACCGGATCTCGGACCACCGGGTCGGCTTCAAGGCGTACAACTTGGACCAGGTGCTCGACGGTGAACTGGACGCCGTCATCCAGGCATGTGTCGACGCGGACTCCGCAGCGAAACTCGCCGTCGCCCGCTGACGTCCCGCCCAGTCCTTCACCCACTCTCGCAGTCCGGAGGAACCAGCGTGCAGCCACATCCTGGGGGGCCCAGCGACCCTCAGCGGCTCCGCCGCGGGCCCGTCCCCCGCAGTCTGCTGCTCGCCGAGGTGGCCCAGGCCACCCAGCGGCTGGCGGACGCGGGCGTGCCCTCACCGCGCTTCGACGCGGAGGAGCTCGCCGCTTACGTGCACGGCGTGAAGCGAGGAGAGCTGCACACCGTCAAGGACACCGACTTCGACGCCCGGTACTGGGAGGCCGTCGCGCGCCGAGAGGCACGTGAGCCGCTCCAGCACATCACCGGGCGCGCGTTCTTCCGCTACCTGGAGCTCCAGGTGGGCCCCGGCGTCTTCGTACCGCGCCCGGAGACCGAGTCGGTCGTCGGCTGGGCCATAGACGCCGTACGGGCGATGGACGTCGTCGAGCCGATCGTCGTCGACCTGTGCGCCGGATCGGGCGCCATCGCGCTCGCGATGGCGCAGGAGGTCCCGCGCTCGCGCGTGCACGCCGTCGAGCTGTCCGAGGACGCCCTGACCTGGACCCGGAAGAACGCCGACGGATCCCGGGTCACCGTGCACCAGGGAGACGCCCTCAGCGCCCTTCCCGAGCTGGACGGACAGGTCGACCTGGTCATCTCCAACCCGCCGTACATCCCGCTCACCGAGTGGGAGTACGTCGCGCCCGAGGCCCGTGACCACGACCCGCAGATGGCGTTGTTCTCGGGCGAGGACGGCCTCGACACCATCCGTGGCATCGAACGCACCGCGCACCGGCTGCTGCGGCCCGGCGGTCTCGTCGTGATCGAGCACGCCGACACGCAGGGCGGCCAGGTCCCGTGGATCTTCAGCGAGGAGTCGGGCTGGGCGGACGCGGCCGACCACCCCGATCTGAACAAGCGCCCGCGCTTCGCCACGGCCCGCAAGGCGATGCCGTGAACCGTTCGACCCGTTCCGACCATCAGACCGTGTATGTGCACGAGGAGGCCTTCTAAATGGCTCGGCGATACGACTGCAACGACGCGACCGACCGTACGACCGGTCTGCGCGAGGCCGCGTCGGCAGTACGCCGCGGTGAGCTGGTCGTGCTGCCCACCGACACCGTGTACGGGATCGGCGCCGACGCCTTCAGCGCCGAGGCGGTGGCCGACCTGCTGGACGCCAAGGGACGCGGCCGCAACATGCCCACGCCCGTGCTGATCGGCTCGCCGAACACCCTGCACGGGCTGGTCACCGACTTCTCCGAGCAGGCGTGGGAGCTGGTGGACGCGTTCTGGCCCGGCGCGCTGACCCTCGTCGCCCGGCACCAGCCGTCCCTCCAGTGGGACCTCGGCGACACCCAGGGCACGGTCGCCGTACGGATGCCGCTGCACCCCGTCGCGATCGAACTGCTCACCGAGTTCGGCCCGATGGCCGTCTCCAGCGCCAACCTCACGGGACACCCGGCACCCGAGGACTGCGACGCGGCCCAGGCCATGCTCGGGGACTCCGTCTCCGTCTATCTCGACGGCGGTCCGACGCCCGGCATCGTGCCGTCCTCGATCGTCGACGTCTCGGGCAAGACCCCGGTGCTGCTGCGGGCCGGCGCCCTCGACGCCGAGGAGCTCCGCAAGGTGGTACCCGATCTAGAGGTGGCCAATTGACCACCCCGCAGGGGCGTGGCATAGCGGACACCGCACAGCACGGCAGTACGTTCCGCATCCTCCACGTCAGTACCGGCAACGTCTGCCGCTCGCCCATCACCGAGCGGCTGAACCGCCACGCCCTGACGGTCCGGCTCGGTGAGCGGCTGACCGGCGGACTGATCGTGGAGAGTGCCGGTACCTGGGGTCACGAAGGCGCCCCGATGGAGGCCAACGCCGAGGCCGTACTGGCCGACTTCGGCGCCGACGCGACCGGCTTCGTCGGCCGCGAACTGCTCGACGAGCACGTGATCAGAGCCGACCTGGTCCTCACCGCGACCCGTGACCACCGGGCCCAGGTGATCTCGATGGGCCACTCGGCCGGCCTGCGCACCTTCACGCTCAAGGAGTTCACCCGGCTGGTACGGGCGATAGACCCGGCCACCCTGCCCGACCCCCTCGACGAGGGGGTGGTCGAACGCGCCCGCGCGCTGGTCCGCGCCGCGGCGGCGCTACGCGGCTGGCTGCTCGCCCCGAACGCGGAGGCGGACGAGGTCTACGACCCGTACGGCGCCCCGATCACGTTCTTCCGCTCGATCGGCGACGAGATCAACCAGGCCCTGGACCCGGTGATCACCGCCCTCACCGGCGTAGCCGCGCGTTCTTAGAGGGCTCGGCTCACGCCCCTCTTTTTGAGGGCTCGGTTCGCCTCCGGGGCGCTTTAAGCCACTGTCGACGGTCGACCGTGCTCGTCCCGCTCGTACCTCGCGGGCCTGCGCGCGCTCTCCCTTTCGACAGCGGCGCGCCCCTTCGGCTCACTCGCCACGGGGCGGGCCTGTCCCACATGCGCGGGGGCGTCGGGGAAACCCGTAGTATCCGCAAAGAAAGCAAGGGAATTGGCGGGGCGCTTTCCGCCCGGTCTGTCCGATTCCCGAATGGAATGGACGACGGCGGAAAGCCGTGCAACCAGCGCTCCCGTCCCGGGTGTCCTCATGTGGGGGACGACGCGGTATCCATGGGCTGCTGCGACCAACGCTAAGGTGTGGGGCTGAGATGGCCAGCGATTCCTGTGGGGCAGCCCGTGCGTGATTACCTGCTGACGCTCTGTGTGACGGCCGCGGTGACTTATCTGCTGACCGGCCCGGTGCGGAAGTTCGCGATCGCGGTCGGCGCGATGACCGCGATCCGCGCCCGTGACGTACACCGCGAGGTGACACCACGGCTCGGCGGTATCGCCATGTTCTTCGGTCTGTGCGCCGGACTGCTCGTCGCCGACAACCTGCAGAACCTCAACGGTGTCTTCGACCTGTCCAACGAACCGCGCGCCCTGCTCTCCGGTGCCGCGCTGATCTGGCTGGTCGGTGTCCTGGACGACAAGTTCGAGCTGGACGCCCTGCTCAAGCTCGGTGCGCAGATGATCGCCGCCGGTGTGATGGTGATGCAGGGTCTGACGATCCTGTGGATCCCCGTACCCGGTGTGGGCACCGTCTCGTTGACGTCCTGGCAGGGCACACTGCTCACCGTCGCGCTGGTCGTCATCACGATCAACGCGGTCAACTTCGTCGACGGACTCGACGGTCTCGCGGCCGGCATGGTGTGCATCGCCGCCGCGGCCTTCTTCCTGTACGCCTACCGGATCTGGTACGGCTACGGCATCGAGGCGGCGGCGCCCGCCACGCTGTTCGCCGCGATCCTGATGGGCATGTGCCTGGGCTTCCTGCCGCACAACATGGCCCCGGCGAGGATCTTCATGGGCGACTCGGGCTCGATGATGCTCGGTCTCGTCCTGGCCTCGGGAGCGATCTCGGTCACAGGCCAGGTCGACCCGGACACACTGAATCTCTTCGAGGGCGGTACCCGCGAGGGCACCCACGCGGCGCTGCCGGTCTTCATCCCGCTGGTGCTGCCGCTGACGATCATCGCGATCCCGTTCGCCGACCTGGTGCTCGCGATCGGCCGCCGTACCTGGAACGGCCAGTCGCCGTTCGCCGCCGACCGCGGCCATCTGCACCACCGGATGCTGGAGATCGGTCACTCGAAGACCAGAGCCGTGCTGATCATGTACTTCTGGTCGGCGCTGATCGCGTTCGGCGTGCTCCTCTACTCCGTGCACTCGGCGTCGATGTGGATCCTGGTGCTCGTGGTGGGACTGAGCGCGGTCGGTCTGGTGCTCCTGCTGTTGCCGCGCTTCAATCCCCATGTCCCGCGCTGGGCCGAGTCGGTCGTACCGCCCCGCTACCGGCGCCGCCGCCGGCGGG
>NZ_JTIY01000001.1:804737-823264 GCF_000818175.1 Streptomyces sp. AcH 505 | reverse complement strand
GGGCGGCCGCCGAGCAGTTGGCGCTGCGCGAGGCCGCGGAGGCCGGACTGGCCCCGGGAGCACCGGAGATGAGCGACGGAGGCCCGGCTGTCGCGACAGGCGTCAACGGGGCGACGGCTATTGGCGCTCGTTCGCGCAATAGCTCGCACGTGTGATGGTGAGCACACTTACATGGTAAAGACTGCATCAAATAGTTTGTGATATCGTTCACGAGACCCGGCGACAGAGCCGAAGAACCGTAGTGCGACGGTTCGTTGGCCCGAGAATTTATGACTCGGACCGGGCCTACGCTCGTCCATGACGACACGATCTGCCCCACGCCCCATGCCCAACCCCCCAGTCAGCGGAGCTGCCGCCATGCTGTCCAACGACGTCCGAAATCTCCTCCACACCGCCGTACCCACCGCTGCCGCCGGCGTTGTCGCCGCTGTGGTCAGTGGTGTGGTCGCAGGCGGGAAGGGAGTCGTGGGCGCCGTCGTCGGCACGCTTGTGGTGATCCTCTTCATGGGGATCGGTCTTGTGGTGCTCCAGCGCACAGCGCGCTCCCTCCCGCACCTGTTCCAGGCCATGGGACTCATGCTGTACACCGCACAACTGCTGCTGCTCGTGATCTTCGTGGCCGTCTTCAAGAACACCTCGCTGTTCAATCCCAAGGCGTTCGCCATCACGCTTGTCGTGGCGACCGTCGTGTGGGTGGCCGCGCAGGCGCGTTCGTTCATGAAGGCCAAGATCCTGTATGTCGAGCCCGAGTCTTCGAAGGGCAGTGCGCCCGAGAAGACGGAGACCTCGGCATGAAGGGTAGGGGCGCGATAAAGGTGCGTCGCGCATCCTGCTATCGTCCGGTTCCAACTGCGGCATTGCGGGCGCGGGCATCCGAGCTGACGCCTGTTCTCACGACGCGAGGCTCGGAGCAGCCCGGTCGCCGTTCCCACATCCGTAACACCAGTCCAGTGCCGAACCGCGGCCGTGCGCCGCGCCGACACAACGAGGTTGCCGTACCTATGCGCCATGTTGAAGGAGCCCGCGGTGAGTGCTGACCCGACACAGGTGCTCGCCTTCGAGACCGACTGCCACATCTTCGACGGATGTGGTTTCCCGGCCCCCGGCCTGCACTCGTTCCTGTTCAAGCCCCTCGTGGGTGACGGGGACAGCAACTTGTACTTCAACAAGACGATGCTGCTGGCGCTGCTGGGCACGGTCGTCATCCTCGCCTTCTTCTGGGCCGCTTTCCACAAGCCGAAGGTTGTGCCCGGAAAGCTCCAGATGGTGGCGGAAGCCGGTTATGACTTCGTCCGTCGCGGAGTTGTCCACGAGACGATCGGCAAGAAGGAGGGCGAGAAGTACGTTCCTCTCGTCGTCACGCTGTTCTTCTTCGTCTGGATGATGAATCTCTGGTCGATCATCCCGGTCGCCCAGTTCCCGGTGACGGCGATCATTTCCTACCCGGCTGTCCTGGCCATCATCGTGTGGGTGTTGTGGGTCTCGCTGACCTTCAAGCGACACGGTTTCGTCGGCGCCTTCAAGAACATCACCGGCTACGACAAGTCGCTCGGCGCGGTCCTGCCGCTCTCGATGACGATCGAGTTCTTCTCGAACCTGCTCGTCAGGCCGTTCACGCACGCCGTACGACTGTTTGCGAACATGTTCGCCGGACACACCCTGCTGCTGCTCTTCACGATCGCCAGCTGGTACCTGCTCAACGGCATCGGGATCGCGTACGCCGGTGTGTCCTTCGTCATGGTCATCGTGATGACCGTGTTCGAGCTGTTCATCCAGGCCGTCCAGGCTTACGTATTCGTCCTGCTGACCTGTAGCTACATCCAGGGCGCACTGGCCGAATCCCACTGAGCCACCCCTACGAAGACCCCCAAGACGTCCGGTGGCCAACCCCCACCGGGTCCTTGAAAGAGAAGGAAGAACTGGCATGTCCCAGACTCTTGCAGCCGTCGACGGCTCTCTCAGCTCCGTTGGTTATGGCCTCGCCGCCATCGGCCCCGGCGTCGGCGTCGGCATCATCTTCGGTAACGGCACCCAGGCGCTGGCCCGTCAGCCCGAGGCCGCCGGCCTGATCCGTGCCAACCAGATCCTCGGCTTCGCTTTCTGTGAGGCGCTCGCCCTCATCGGCCTCGTCATGCCGTTCGTCTACTAGGACGAGCGACGACGACCAGCTGTATTAGACGAAAGGCACTGATGTGAACCCTCTGGTTCAGCTCGCGGCCGAAGATGCGGAAAACCCGCTCGTTCCGCCGATTCCCGAGCTCGTCGTCGGCCTGCTCGCCTTTGTCATCGTCTTCGGTCTTCTCGCCTGGAAGCTCCTTCCGAACATCAACAAGGTTCTGGACGAGCGCCGCGAGGCGATCGAGGGCGGCATCGAGAAGGCTGACGCCGCCAAGTCCGAGGCCGAGAGCGTCCTTGAGCAGTACAAGGCGCAGCTCGCCGAGGCCCGGCACGAGGCCGCCCGGATGCGTCAGGAGGCGACCGAACAGGGCGCCGCGATCATCCAGGAGATGCGGGCGGAAGGTCAGCGGCAGCGTGAGGAGATCATCGCCGCCGGCCACACCCAGATCGAGGCCGACCGCAAGTCCGCGGCGCACGCGCTGCGCCAGGACGTCGGCAGGCTCGCCACCGAACTGGCCGGCAAGCTGGTCGGCGAGTCCCTTGAGGACCACGCCCGGCAGAGCCGTACCGTCGACCGCTTCCTCGACGACCTCGAGGACGGCGCATCGAAGGCCGAGGCCAGGCGATGAACGGCGCGAGCCGTATCGCCCTGACCGAGGCACGCGAGCGCCTCGACGCGCTGACCGACTCCACGTCGGCCGACGCGGCGAAGCTCGCCGACGAGCTCGCCAGCGTCACGGCGCTGCTCCAGCGCGAGGTGTCGCTGCGCCGGGTCCTCACCGACCCGGCGCAGGACGGCGAGGCCAAGGCCGACCTCGCGGGCCGGCTGCTCGCGGGACAGGTCAGCGGCACCGTCGCCGACCTGGTCTCGGGCATGGTCCGCGCCCGCTGGTCGCAGCCCCGTGACCTGGTCGACTCGATCGAGGAGCTGGCGGCGACCGCCGACCTCACAGCGGCGCAGCGCGCCGGTGCGCTGGACGACGTCGAGGACGAACTGTTCCGGTTCGGCCGCATCGTCCAGTCCAGCACCGGACTGCGGGCGGCGCTGACCGACAGGTCGGCGACGGTCACGGCCAAGGGCGAGCTGCTGCGCACTCTGCTCGGCGGCCGGGCCAACCCCGTCACCGAGCGGCTCGTCGTGCGTCTCGTCACCGCGCCGCGTGGACGTAGCCTGGAAGCAGGTCTTGAGACGCTGTCCAGGCTCGCGGCCGAGCGCCGGGATCGTCTGGTCGCGGTCGTCACCTCGGCGGTGCCGCTCACCGACGGACAGAAGCAGCGTCTCGGCGCGGCCCTGGCCTCGCTGTACGGCCACCCGATGCATCTCAACCTGGACGTGGACCCCGAGGTCATCGGCGGAGTCTCGGTCCGGGTCGGTGACGAGGTCATCGACGGCACGGTCGCCGAGCGGCTCAGCGAGGCGGCTCGGCAGCTCGGCCGCTGACGCGGTCACCAACAGAACAGAGCAGGACCGGCGGCCCGGTTGGGCCGTGCAGAAATTGCGGAAGATTCCTGGGGGTCGCCCCCAGACCCAAGCAGACCCCCAAGAAGACTTCGGGCCCAACAAGGAGAGCAGGGAATCCAGATGGCGGAGCTCACGATCCGGCCGGAGGAGATCCGGGATGCGCTGGAGAATTTCGTCCAGTCGTACAAGCCGGACGCGGCCTCGCGCGAGGAGGTCGGAACGGTCAGTGTGGCCGGTGACGGTATCGCCAAGGTCGAGGGACTGCCCTCGGCCATGGCGAACGAGCTGCTGAAGTTCGAGGACGGCACCCTCGGTCTCGCCCTCAACCTCGAGGAGCGCGAGATCGGTGCGATCGTCCTCGGCGAGTTCAGCGGCGTGGAGGAGGGACAGTCGGTCACGCGTACCGGCGAGGTCCTGTCCGTCGCTGTCGGCGAGGGCTACCTGGGTCGCGTCGTCGACCCGCTCGGCACCCCGATCGACGGCCTCGGCGAGATCGAGACCGAGGGCCGCCGCGCCCTCGAACTGCAGGCCCCCGGCGTCATGATCCGCAAGTCGGTGCACGAGCCGATGCAGACCGGCTACAAGGCCGTCGACTCGATGGTCCCGATCGGCCGTGGCCAGCGTCAGCTGATCATCGGCGACCGGCAGACCGGCAAGACCGCGCTGGCCGTCGACACGATCATCAACCAGCGTGACAACTGGCGCAGCGGCGACGTGAACAAGCAGGTCCGCTGCATCTACGTCGCCATCGGCCAGAAGGGCTCCACCATCGCGTCCGTGCGCGGCGCCCTGGAGGAGGCCGGCGCGCTCGAATACACCACGATCGTCGCCGCCCCCGCTTCCGACCCGGCCGGCTTCAAGTACCTGGCGCCCTACACCGGCTCCGCCATCGGCCAGCACTGGATGTACCAGGGCAAGCACGTCCTGATCGTCTTCGACGACCTGTCGAAGCAGGCCGACGCCTACCGCGCCGTGTCGCTGCTGCTGCGCCGTCCGCCGGGGCGTGAGGCCTACCCCGGTGACGTCTTCTACCTGCACTCGCGTCTGCTGGAGCGCTGCGCCAAGCTCTCCGACGACCTGGGCGCCGGTTCGATGACGGGTCTGCCGATCGTCGAGACCAAGGCGAACGACGTGTCGGCGTTCATCCCGACCAACGTCATCTCCATCACCGACGGTCAGTGCTTCCTGGAGTCCGACCTCTTCAACGCCGACCAGCGCCCCGCGCTGAACGTCGGTATCTCGGTCTCCCGAGTCGGTGGCTCCGCCCAGCACAAGGCCATGCGCCAGGTCTCAGGCCGGCTCCGTGGTGACCTCGCCCAGTACCGCGAGCTGGAGGCGTTCGCGTCCTTCGGCTCCGACCTGGACGCGACGTCCAAGGCGGCCCTGGAGCGCGGTCAGCGCATGGTCGAGCTGCTGAAGCAGCCCCAGTACTCGCCGATGCCGGTCGAGGAGCAGGTCGTCTCCGTCTGGGCCGGTACCACCGGCAAGATGGACGACGTACCGGTCTCCGACATCCGCCGCTTCGAGGGCGAGCTGCTGGAGTACCTGCGCCGCGAGCGCAAGGAGCTGCTGACCAGCATCGCCGAGGGCGGCAAGATGTCGGACGACACGACGCAGTCCATCGGTGACGCCATCACCGCCTTCAAGCAGCAGTTCGAGACCTCGGACGGCAAGCTTCTCGGCGACGACGCGCCGGCCGACGCCAAGTGACGACGGAAGGGACCTGACTCATGGGAGCGCAGCTCCGGGTCTACAAGCGTCGCATCAAATCCGTCACCGCGACCAAGAAGATCACCAAGGCGATGGAGATGATCGCCGCCTCGCGCATCGTCAAGGCGCAGCGCCAGGTGCGGGCCTCCTCGCCGTACGCGGAGGAGCTCACCCGGGCGGTCACAGCGGTGGCGACCGGTTCGACGACCAAGCACCCCCTGACCACCGAGACGGAGTCACCGACCCGGGCCGCGCTGCTGCTCATTACGAGCGACCGCGGTCTGGCCGGCGGCTACTCCTCGAACGCCATCAAGGCGGCGGACCGGCTCACCGAGCAGCTCCGGAGCGAGGGCAAGGAGGTCGACACGTACATCGTCGGCCGCAAGGGCGTCTCCTACTACGGTTTCCGTGAGCGCAAGGTCACGGACTCCTGGACCGGCTTCACCGACGGCCCGACGTACGCGGACGCCAAGAAGGTGTCGGCGCCGCTGATCGAGGCGGTCAGGACGGAGACGTCCGAAGGCGGCGTGGACGAGCTGCACATCGTCTTCACCGAGTTCGTCTCGATGATGACGCAGACGCCCGTCCAGAACCGGCTGCTGCCCCTCAAGCTCGACGAAGCGGCCAAGGAGGCGGACACGAAGGGCGAGATCCTTCCGCTGTTCGACTTCGAGCCGTCGGCGGAGGACGTCCTCGACGCCCTGCTGCCGCGCTACGTGGAGAGCCGTGTCTACAACGCGCTGCTGCAGGCGGCCGCTTCCAAGCACGCCGCCACCCGCCGCGCGATGAAGTCGGCGACCGACAACGCCGGGGACCTCATCAAGAGCCTCACCCGGTCTGCCAACGCGGCCCGCCAGGCCGAAATCACCCAGGAAATCAGCGAGATCGTCGGTGGCGCGAGCGCCCTGGCCGACGCATCTGCGGGGAGTGAAAATTAATGACGACCACTGTTGAGGCGGCCAACCCGGGAAGCACGGTCACGGGCCGCGTCGCCCGGGTCATCGGCCCGGTCGTCGACGTGGAGTTCCCCGTCGACGCGATGCCGGAGATCTACAACGCGCTGCACGTCGAGATCGCCGACCCGGCCAACGCCGGTGAGAAGAAGACGCTGACCCTCGAAGTAGCCCAGCACCTGGGCGAGGGTCTGGTCCGCGCGATCTCGATGGAGCCCACCGACGGTCTGGTACGCCAGTCCCCGGTGACCGACACGGGCGCCGGCATCCTGGTGCCCGTCGGAGACGTGACCAAGGGCAAGGTGTTCAACACCCTCGGCCGGATCCTGAACGAGCCCGAGGCCGAGTCGCAGATCACGGAGCGCTGGCCGATCCACCGCAAGGCTCCGGCCTTCGACCAGCTCGAGTCGAAGACGGAGATGCTGGAGACCGGCCTGAAGGTCGTCGACCTGCTGACCCCGTACGTCAAGGGCGGCAAGATCGGTCTGTTCGGGGGTGCGGGCGTCGGCAAGACGGTCCTCATCCAGGAAATGATCATGCGAGTCGCCAACCTGCACGACGGTGTCTCGGTGTTCGCCGGCGTCGGTGAGCGCACCCGTGAGGGCAACGACCTCATCGGTGAGATGACCGAGACGGGCGTGCTGGAGAAGACCGCGCTGGTCTTCGGGCAGATGGACGAGCCGCCGGGCACCCGGCTGCGGGTGGCGCTCTCCGCGCTGACCATGGCGGAGTACTTCCGCGATGTGCAGAAGCAGGACGTGCTGCTCTTCATCGACAACATCTTCCGCTTCACCCAGGCCGGTTCCGAGGTCTCCACGCTGCTCGGCCGTATGCCGTCCGCGGTGGGTTACCAGCCGACCCTGGCGGACGAGATGGGTGTGCTCCAGGAGCGCATCACCTCGACCCGTGGTCACTCGATCACCTCGATGCAGGCGATCTACGTCCCCGCGGACGACCTGACCGACCCGGCGCCCGCCACGACCTTCGCGCACCTCGACGCGACGACCGTGCTCTCGCGTCCGATCTCGGAGAAGGGCATCTACCCGGCGGTCGACCCGCTGGACTCGACGTCCCGGATCCTGGACCCGCGGTACATCTCGCAGGAGCACTACGACGCGGCTTCCCGGGTCAAGGGGATCCTGCAGAAGTACAAGGACCTGCAGGACATCATCTCCATCCTCGGTATCGACGAGCTCGGTGAGGAAGACAAGCTCACCGTCTTCCGGGCCCGTCGTGTGGAGCGCTTCCTGTCGCAGAACACCCACGCGGCGAAGCAGTTCACCGGTGTGGACGGCTCCGACGTACCGCTGGACGAGACGATCACCGCGTTCAACGCGATCTGTGACGGGGAGTACGACCACTTCCCCGAGCAGGCGTTCTTCCTGTGCGGTGGTATCGAGGACCTGAAGGCGAACGCGAAGCAGCTCGGCGTCTCCTGAGCCGCCGGTCATCAGGGGCGGGCGGCTGTGACTGCCGCCCGCCTCTGACGCTCTCCACGACAACCCATAGAATTAAGACCAACACCCGGCCGAACAGTCGGGTGGTGACCCGAGGAGCCCCTCATGGCTGCTGAGCTGCATGTCGAGCTGGTCGCCGCTGACCGCAGTGTCTGGTCCGGCGAGGCCACCCTGGTCGTCGCGCGTACCACTTCCGGCGACATCGGCGTCATGCCTGGTCACCAGCCGCTGCTGGGTGTGCTGGAATCGGGCCCTGTGACCATTCGTACGAGTGATGGTGGAACGGTCGTCGCCGCTGTGCACGGCGGTTTCATCTCGTTCGCCGACGACAAGCTTTCGCTGCTCGCCGAGGTCGCCGAGCTGGCGGACGAGATCGACGCCCAGCGTGCCGAGCGCGCGCTGGAACGGGCGAAGTCGGATGACGACGCGAACGCCGAGCGGCGCGCCGATGTCCGAATGCGCGCGGTGGCGGTGAAGTAGGCGCTGCCACAACGGATTCAACCCTCAGCCGCGGCCTGTTCCGGACCTCTCCGGACCGGGTCGCGGCTGAGGCGATGCGGGTGCGGTTCTTGTTCGGTTACTGGATGAGCGAGGAGGTCGGTGTAGATGATCCTCGCTCTGCTTGTGTGCGGACTGGTCGTCGTCCTGGTTGCGGTGGGCCTGTTCGTCTTCGGTCTGCGCCGGCGGCTGATCCAGCGGTCCGGCGGGACGTTCGACTGCAGTCTGCGCTGGAACGTCCCGGAGAAGTCCGATCTCTCCGGCAAGGGCTGGGTGTACGGGGTGGCCCGCTACAACGGCGACCGGGTGAGCTGGTTCCGGGTCTTCTCGTACGCGCCGCGCCCCCGCCGGAATCTGGAGCGCTCGGCCATCGAGGTGCTGGCGCGCCGGGCCCCCGAGGGCGAGGAGGAGCTGGCGCTGCTCTCCGACTCGGTGGTGCTGACCTGTGCCCATCAGGGCGTCCGGCTGGAGCTGGCGATGAGTGACGACGCCCTCACCGGCTTCCTCGCCTGGCTGGAGGCGGCCCCGCCCGGCCAGCGGGTGAACGTCGCCTGACGGCGGTGACCTGACAGCAGTGAGGGGTGCGGCGCTTCGTGCGCCGCACCCCTCGGTCGTGCTGTGGTCCCGCTAGGGGACGGACGGCTACGGTCAGCCGATGCCGTTGGAGAGCGCGGTCACCAGTTCACCGTTCGAGGTGTCTCCGCTGAACTCCCAGAAGAAGGCTCCGCCGAGCCCCTGCTGCTTCGCCCAGCTCATCTTGGAGGTGATGGTGGCCGGGGTGTCGTAGCTCCACCAGTTGGTGCCGCAGTGGGCGTACGCCGTGCCCGCTACGGTGCCGGTGGCCGGGCAGCTGTTCTTGAGGACGTGGTAGTCCTCGATGCCCGGCTCGTACGTTCCGGTGGCCGGTCCTGTCGCCGTGCCGCCCGGGGCGTCCTGGGTCACTCCGGTCCAGCCGCGCCCGTAGAAGCCGATGCCGAGGAGCAGCTTGTTCGCCGGCACGCCCTTCGCCTTGAACTTGGCTATCGCCTCAGCCGAGTTGAAGCCCTGCTGCGGGATGCCGGCGTACGAGGTGAGCGGGGAGTGCGGGGCGGTCGGCCCCTGCGCGTTGAAGGCCCCGAAGAAGTCGTACGTCATCACGTTGTACCAGTTGAGGTACTGCGCGGCGCCCGAGTAGTCGGCGGCGTCGATCTTGCCGCCGGTCGAGGCGTCGGCCGTGACGGCCGCCGTGACCAGGTTGTTGTTGCCGAACTTGGCACGCAGCGCCTGTGCCACGTTCTTGAGGGCCGCGGCGCCGCTGGTGTCACACGACAGACCGCAGGCGTTGGGGTACTCCCAGTCGATGTCGATGCCGTCGAAGACATCGGCCCACCGGGGGTCCTCCACCATGTCGTAGCAGGACTGGGCGAAGGCGGTGGGGTTCTGCGCCGCCTGGCCGAAGCCGCCGGACCAGGACCAGCCGCCGAACGACCAGATCACCTTGATGTTCGGGTACTTGGCCTTCAGCTTGCGCAGCTGGTTGAAGTTGCCGCGCAGCGGCTGGTCCCAGGTGTCGGCGACGCCGTCGACACTCTCGGCGGCCGTGAACGCCTTGTCGTAGTCGGCGTAGCTGTCACCGATCGCGCACTTGCCGCCGGTCACGTTGCCGAAGGCGTAGTTGATGTGCGTGATCTTGGCGGCGGAGCCGGAGCTGACCAGATTCTTGACCTGGTAGTTCCTGGCGTAGATGCCCCAGTCGGTGAAGTAACCGAGCTTGACCTTGCCGCTGCCGCCCGGGTTCCCGGGGTTGCCCGGGTCGGTGGTGCCGGTGGTGTGCACCGCGCGTGCGCCGCTGACCGGACCGGTCTGGTCAGCCGTGTCACGGGCCTGCACGGTGTACGAGTAGTCGGTGCCGGCGGTGAGGCCGGTGTTGGTGTACGTCGTGCCGGTGACGGTGGCGATCTTCGCGCCGTCCCGCAGCACGTCGTAGTTCTTGATGCCCTTGTCGTCCGTCGCGGCGCTCCACGACAGGACGACCGAGGTGTTGGTGATGCTGCTCGCCGACGGGGTGCCGGGCGCCGAGGGCGGGTTGTCGCCGGGGACGACGACTCCGCCGTCGCACGAGGCGCCGTTGAGCTTGCAGCCCGAGGGGGAGCCCGAGCCGGAGCCGTTGAAGCCGAAGCTGATGGAGGCGCCGGGGGCGAGTGTGCCGTTGTAGCTCTTGTTCTTGCCGGTCCAGTGGTTGCCGGAGCTGGTGACGTCCGCGTCCCACGCGGAGGTGACCGCCGTACCGGAGGGGAAGTCCCACTCCACGGTCCAGGAACTGAGGCTGGTGGTACCGGTGTTCTTCACCGTCCACTTGCCCTCGAAACCGGTTCCCCAGTCCGAGGCCTTGGCGAAGGTGGCGGTCGCCGATGTGGCGGCTTCCGCGGGGGAGGCGAGGCCGACCAGGGCGGCCAGCGGGAGGAGCAGCGCGGTGAGGCCCGCGACGGTTCGGGACAGGGGTCTGCGTCTGGATCTGGGTCTGTGAAGTGCCGAAGGAAGCTTCAAGGGGGCTCCATGAGTGAGTACCGGACAATTCGGGGTTGGTCCGTGCACTGCACACGCCGCGACGGCTCACCGCGGTGTGTGCGGTGAGAGTAGGAAGGTCTGGACCAATCGTCAAGAGGTCTGGACCAAAGTCGCCCGGGCCGGTCAGCCACCCAACTCCTGGGCGAGTACGGCCGCTTGCACCCGGCTGCGCAGCTCCAGCTTGGCCAGCAGCCTGCTCACATGCGTCTTGACCGTGGCCTCCGCCATCGAAAGACGCCTGGCGATCTCCCCGTTCGACAGCCCTTCGCCGAGGCAGAAGAACACCTCGCGCTCCCGGCGCGTGAGCGCGTCCAGCACGCCGTCATCGGCGTTCCTGCCGCTGCGCCCGGTGGTGGGCGAGGCGAACTCGGCGATCAGCCGGCGGGTCACGGCCGGCGCGATCAGACCCTCGCCCGCCGCGACCGTCCGTACGGCCGTCAGCAGGTCCCGGGCGTCGGTGTTCTTCAGCAGGAACCCGGCCGCCCCCGCGCGCAGCGCCCCGAAGACGTACTCGTCCAGGTCGAACGTGGTCAGTACGAGCACATCGGCCAACCGCTCGGCGACCACCTGCCGGGTCGCCGAAACGCCGTCCACCCGCGGCATCTGAATGTCCATCAGCACCAGATCGGGCCGCAGCTCACGGGCCATCGCCAGCGCCTCCGCGCCGTCGGCGGCCTCACCGACCACCTCGATGTCGTCGGCGCTGCGCAGGATGAGCACAATGCCCGCGCGCACCGCCGCCTGGTCGTCGGCGACCAGCACCCTGATCGTCATCGTGTTCCGTCCCCTTCCCCGACGGGCAGCACCGCCCGTACCTGCCAGCTCTTGCCGTCGTCCGTCGCCACCGGACCCGCTTCGAACTCCCCTTCCAGCAGGGCGGTACGCTCCCGCATCCCGACGAGACCCGCGCCCGACCCCGGCGCGCGCGGCCCCGGCCGGTCGCCGTACGGGCTGCTCACCTCCACCGTCAGCGCCTGCTTGGTGCGTACGAGCGCGACGGTGACCTCGCCGCGCGCCCCGTGCTTGAGCGCGTTGGTGATCGACTCCTGGACGATCCGGTACGCGGCCAGCTCGACCGGCGCGGGCAGCTTCGCCTCGGCGTCGCGCCGGTCGTCGAGGGCGAACGTCAGCCCGCTGGGGGCGCCGTTCACCCGGGCCTGCTCCACCAGTGTGTCGAGGGCGTCCAGGGTCGGCGCCACGGTCGGTTCGCTCTCGCCTCCCGTGGTGCGCAGCAGGCCGATCAGCCGGCGCATCTCCGCCAGCCCGTCGACGCTGTTCTCCCGGATGACCCCCAGCGCCTCGCGGCTGGTGCGCTCGTCGTCCAGCGACAGCGCCGCCGTCGAGTGGATCGCGATCGCCGAGAGGTGGTTGGCCACCATGTCGTGCAACTCCCGCGCCATCCGCGCCCGCTCGGCGGCCACCGCCTGGGTCCGGTCCACCTCGGCGAGCAGCGCGGTCTGCTCGGCCCGCAGCCGGGCCGCGTCGGCCGCGTCGCGGTGGTTGCGTACGAGTGCGCCGGTGGCCGCAGGCCCGAAGCCGACGACTCCGATGATCACCCCGAGCAGCAGCGCCTCCACCGAGTGCAGCCAGGCCACGAGCCCGATCGACAGCGCGACCGTGAACAGCGCCGTCCATCGGGGGAGCCGGCGCGCCGTGGCCGCCGAGCCGTACAGCACCGCCGCGTACACCAGGTCCGTGAACATCACGATCGTCGCGATGCTGCCCCGCGTGAACTGATCGGCGACCAGAGCGAGCGTGCCGATCACGAGCGCGGGCCCCGGCGCCGTTCTGCGCAGCAGCTCCAGCACAGCCGTGACGACCACGGGGACCAGCACCCACGCGCCGCCCAGCGGCCGGCCGGGCTGGTTCTCCACGCCGAGGCCCCACAGCAGCAGACCGCCGAGCAGGCCGGCCGTCGCGATGAGGATGTCGTCGCGGTGCGGACGGAAGGGGCCGAAGGGCCCGAAGTTCCGGAGGTCGATGCTCACCCCTCCATCAAACAGGGCACCGCGCGCACCGTCCTCCCCTTACCGGGCGAGCCTCGCTACATCGAAGGATGCAGTCCCGGTTCGTCAGCGCCGACGACGATTCGCGGCGGCCCAGCGCCCAGGCTTGGAGGAACCGGAAGAGAGGTGGACAGCCGTGATCGTCACGCTGGTCGTCATCTGCGAGGTCGGCTTCTGGGTCCTGCTCGCCGCGGGGCTCCTGCTGCGCTACGCGGCCCGCAAGCCCCGGCTCGGAGCCGCTGTGCTGCTGCTCGTACCCCTGCTGGAGATCGTCCTGCTCGTCGGCACCGTCGTCGACCTGAAGAACGGCGCGACCCCGGACTGGACGCACGGCGTGGCCGCGCTGTACATCGGCTACACCGTCGCCTACGGCCACTACACGATGAAGTGGATCGACGCGCGGGTGGCCCACCGCTTCTTCGGCGGCCCGCCGCCGGTCAAGCCGCCGCGCTACGGCAAGGCGCGCGCCCTGCACGAGGCCAAGCTGTGGCTGCGTACGGTGCTGGCCGTCGCCGTCACCGCCGGGCTGCTCCAGCTGGCCATCTGGTACGTGGGCGACGCGGACAGCACAGGGCCGCTGACCGACTGGCAGCTCAGCGCGGCACGGCTGGTCGCGATCCACGGCGCCATCGCCCTGACGTACACCCTGTGGCCGAAGAAGACGCCGAAGGGCGAGACCACGAAGGGCGAGGTTCCGCAGAGCCTGCGGCACTGACGGCGGAGGCGCTGACCGCCGACGGGCTCAGCGCTCGCCGCCCGGCACCCACAGCACGTCCCCGGCCTCCTTGTTCGCCGCGCGGGCGAGGATGAACAGCAGGTCGGAGAGGCGGTTGAGATACGTGGCGGTGAGCGGGTTCATCGTCTCGCCGTGCGTCTCGAACGCCGCCCAGGTCGACCGCTCGGCGCGCCGTACGACCGTGCACGCCTGGTGCAGCAGCGCGGCCCCCGGCGTACCGCCCGGCAGGATGAAACTCCGCAGCTTCTCCAGGTCGGCGAGGAACGCGTCGCAGTCCGCCTCCAGCTTGTCGATGTACGACTGCTCGACCCGCAGCGGCGGATATTCGGGGTTCTCCACCACCGGCGTCGCGAGGTCGGCGCCCACGTCGAAGAGATCGTTCTGGACCCGGACCAGGACCTTCACGATCGCGCCGGGCAGCTCGCCCAGCGCGACCGCGGCGCCGATGGCGGCGTTGGCCTCGTTGACGTCGGCGTACGCCCCGATCCGTACGTCGGTCTTGGCGGTACGGCTCATGTCGCCGAGCGCGGTCGTGCCCTTGTCGCCGGTACGGGTGTAGATACGCGTCAGATTGACCATGCGACCAGCCTAGGGTCTTTCGTTTGGATCATGCCGGGGCACGCGAGCCCGGCATGATCCAAACGAGAGGCCCTAGGTCGCGCACAGACTCTAGGCGCCGGCCCGCCGGAAGACGCGGGTGCCGACGACGACGGCGCTGAGTGCGAAACCGGTCGCCATGAGGACGCCGTAGACCATCGCCGTACCGGCGTACTCGCCGACGTAGGCGGCCCGTACCGCGTCCACCAGGTAGCGGAACGGGACGAAGTGCGAGACCAGGTCCAGCCAGCCGGGAGCGAGCGCCATCGGCAGCATCAGCCCCGACAGCAGCATCGACGGCATCGAGATCGCGTTGACGGTGGGGCCGAACTCCTGCGGGCTGCCGACCCGCAGCGCGAGGGCGTACGACAGCGAGGCCAGCGCGACGGTCAGGACAGCGACGAAGGCGAAGCCGATGAGCACCCCGGCCAGCGGCGCCCGCAACCCCATCACCAGCGCCGCCAGCACCAGCAGGACCGACTGGAAGACCAGCAGCGCCGCGTCCCGCAGGACCCGTCCCAGCAGCAGCGCGAGCCGGCTGACCGGCGTCACCCGCATCCGTTCCGTCACCCCCAGCTGCTTCTCGACGATGACGGTGAAACCGGTGAACAGGGCGCCGAACAGGGCGAGCTGGAGCAGCAGCCCCGGTACCAGGATCTGCCAGGAGTCACCTTCGCCGCCCAGCGGAAGCCCTGTCAGCAGCGGTCCGAAGAAGAGCAGGTAGAGCAGGGGCATCAGGACGCCGAAGACCATCTGGAGCTTGGAGCCCAGGGTCTGCCGGGCGTAGCGCCCGAAGATCAGCGCGGTGTCGGAGAAGAGTGCGGACGTCAGGCCGGCGGTCATGGTCAAGGTCTCCTAGACGGCGACGGGTGCGGAGTCGGCCGGGGCCAGCTCGCGGCCGGTGATGGCGAGGAAGGTGTCCTGGAGCGAGGCACCGGGCGAGCCCGCGTACGCCGTTTTCAGGGCGCTCGGTGTGCCTTCGGCGACGACCACGCCCCGGTCGACGACGACCAGCCGGTCGGAGAGCGCGTCGGCCTCGTCCAGATAGTGCGTGGTGAGGAAGACCGTGGTGCCGTGCTCGGCCCGGATCCGCCGGATCAGCTCCCACAGGTCCGCGCGGCTGCGGGGGTCGAGCCCGGTCGTCGGCTCGTCCAGGAACAGCACCTCGGGGCGGTGGGTCAGCCCGAGCGCGATGTCGAGGCGGCGCCGCTGCCCGCCGGAGAGCGCGCCGCACGTGCGGTCGAGCAGCCCGTCGAGGCCCAGTTCGGCGGCGAGTTCGGCCGCGCGTCCCGCCGCCTCCCGCTTGCCGAGCCGGTACAGCCTGCCCTGGGTGACCAGCTCCTCCCGGACGCTGATCTGCGGGTCGACGCCGCCGGCCTGGGCGACGTACCCGATCTTCCCGCGCACCCCGGCCGGATCGCCGAGCAGATCGACACCGGCGACGGTCGCCGCGCCACCGGTGGGCGGCAGCAGGGTGGTGAGCATCCGCAGGGTGGTGGTCTTGCCCGCTCCGTTGGGGCCGAGGAAGCCCAGGATCTCCCCGGCGGGGACCGTCAGGTCGATGCCGCGCACGGCTTCGACCGGTCCGTTCTTGGTCTGGAAGGTCCGGGCGAGCCCGGCCGTACTGATGATTGCCATGGCCCCAGAAAAACAGAGGCTCACCAAAATTGCAATGACTCCAAATTTGCAGCGAAGTAGGCGAAGACTAGACTCGGGGCCATGTCCGAAGGGCTCAGAGAGCGGAAGAAGCGGCAGACCAGGCAGGACATCTCCGACACCGCCACCGGTCTGTTCCTGGAACGCGGCTTCGACGCCGTGACCATCGCCGAGATCGCGGAGGCGGCCGACGTCTCCGTCAACACCGTCTACAACTACTTCCCGGCGAAGGAGGACCTCTTCCTCGACCGGAGCGTCGCCGTCACTGGCCGGCTCTCGCGCTTCGTACGCGGCCGGGACAAGGGGGAGTCGGCCGCCGACGCGATCCTCCGTGAGCTGCGCGAACAGGTCGAGACGGTCTCGCCGGCCATCGGGCTGATGACGGGTTACGCACGTTTCATGAAGGTGTGCCAGGAGTCGCAGGCACTCAGGGCCCGGCTGCTCTACGTCCAGCAGGACATCCAGCTCCAGCTCGCCGACACGCTCAGGGAGGAGACCGGCGCGGATCCCACCGACACACTGCCCACCCTCGTGGCGGGCCAGCTCTCCTGGGTGCACTCCACGCTCACCTCGTGGATCGGCGGCCAGATGGCACAGGAGCGCGCGCCGGGCCCCGTATCACGTGAAGCCCTGGTACTCCTGGACGACATCGAGGAACTGCTGGGGGAGCGGGTGCTCAAGTACGCCGTGCGCGCGGGCTGATGGACCGTCCCGGTGTGATGTCCGCCATTTGGGACGTGACGCGCATCTCTTCCGCGCCACACTCCGGCCGGTGACCGCTAACCTCCGGCAGAGCGACCGAATGTAAGCACGTGTCAAGGCAGAACAAGAATCGCGAGGTGTGTCGTGGCCAGGAAACTCGCCGTCGTCGGAGCCGGACTCATGGGGTCCGGGATCGCGCAGGTCTCCGCCCAGGCCGGCTGGGACGTGATCCTTCGTGATGTCACCGATGCGGCGCTGACCAGGGGCACCGACACCATCAGGGCCTCGTACGACCGCTTCGTCGCCAAGGGCAAGCTCGAAGGCGCCGACGCCGATGCCGCGCTCGCCCGGATCACCACCACCACCGACCTGGACGCCGTCGCCGACGCCGACATCGTCGTCGAGGCCGTCTTCGAGCAGCTCGACGTGAAGCACGAGATCTTCCGCACGCTCGACAAGCTCGTACGGGACGACGCCGTCCTCGCCTCCAACACCTCCGCCATCCCGATCACCAAGATCGCCGCTGTGACCGACCGCCCGGACCGTGTCGTCGGCACCCACTTCTTCTCGCCCGTGCCGATGATGCAGCTCTGCGAGCTGGTGCGCGGCTACAAGACCAGCGACGAAACCCTCGCCACCGCGCGGGAGTTCGCCGAATCCGTGGGCAAGACCTGCATCGTGGTCAACCGCGATGTGGCAGGCTTCGTCACCACACGGCTGATCTCCGCGCTCGTGGTCGAGGCCGCCAAGCTGTACGAGTCGGGTGTCGCGTCCGCCGAGGACATCGACATCGCCTGCAAGCTCGGCTTCGGCCACGCCATGGGACCGCTCGCCACCGCCGACCTGACCGGTGTCGACATCCTGCTCCACGCGACCGGCAACATCTACACCGAGTCGCAGGACGAGAAGTTCGCACCGCCCGAGCTGATGCGCCGGATGGTGGACGCGGGTGACATCGGCCGCAAGAGCGGGCAGGGGTTCTACAAGCACTGAACCGCGCTGACCGATTTGAGCCACCCCACCGGGTGAATTCGGTATCGGTTCGCTTACGGACGGCAACTTCCGCTGCTGTCAGACAGTCAGTCAGTTGTCATTCGACAGAACAGACAGACACGGAGCACCGAAGCACTCTCGGGGAGCGCATATGCACATCAGGGGCGACCACGCCGAGCTGGTCGTCGGGGGCCGCCTCGACGTACGCAGCGCGGCGGACGCCCGCACGGTCCTGCACTCGGCTGTCGACGACGGCGTCGGCGACCTGGTGCTCGACCTGACCGATCTGGATTCCTGGGACGCCACGGGACTCGGCGTCATCATGGGAGCCCACCGACGCGCGGGGAGGTGCGGCCGTAGGCTTGTGCTGCGCGGGGTGCCGCCCCAGATGCAGCGTCTGCTGGTGGCCACCCGACTGCACCGCATTCTCGCCATCGAGGGCGGAATCGCCGCAGAGTCACTGCCACGGGTCTGAGCACAATCCTCATAAGACCGTGACGTCTTGGACGGGGTGGTACCCCGGGTGTTCCTGGATACAGTGCTGAGGTCTAGGGTTCGGCCGTCTGCCGATCGTCCGAACCACTGAATCGATCGAACCACTGACGCAGACACCGCACCGGACCAGAACCGACAGATGGGCGTGTTGTGAGGCCGGGGGAGACCTACACGCCTTGATCTGGGGGATTTGACGATGGACCCGATGAACCGGGGACCGGAAGAGAACCGTCACGACGACGAGCGGTCCTTCGAACGGCCGGACGAACGACCTTTCGAGCGGCCGGACGAGCGACTCGGCGACCAGGCGGACGACCGGGCGGACGAGCGCGCCGTGGAGCCGTACGACGAGCGTCCTGTGGAGCCGTACGACGAGCGGCCGGACGACTGGCCCGCCGAGCGGCCCGCCGAGGCCGAGGTGGCGCGGGACGCCGTCGGACAGCCCCGGCCGCCGCGCGAGCCGGTCACGCCCGCCCTGAGCCATCTCAAGGGAGCGGGTCCCGTCGCACCGCACCCCGCCCGTACGGTGCGGCTGGTCTCGGGCGACTTCCTCCTCACCGTCAACCCGGTCGACGGCACCGAGATCGAGCCGTGCCC
>NZ_JTIY01000001.1:803179-804712 GCF_000818175.1 Streptomyces sp. AcH 505 | reverse complement strand
GACGAACACGACCGGCTGATACGGCTGCTGGGCCGCGGCCGTTCCATACGGCTGTGCGGAGCCGCCGGATCAGGCCGCACCGCGCTGCTGGACGCCGTCGCCGCCGACTGCGCCGAGACGGCGCCCGACGGGGTCATCCGGCTCTCCGGCTACCGCCGTACCTCCGTCGAACTGCTCCACGAACTCCACAACGCCGTCTACGAGTCCGAGCTGGTCCGGCCCGACCGCCCCGAACTGCTCGACCGCGTCCGGGGCATCGGGGCCGTCGTCATCGTCGACGACCTCGAATTCGGCGGCGCCTCACTCGACGAACTGCTCGGCGCGACCCCCGAATGCGCGTACCTGCTCGCCGTGACACCCGAGGTGAGCGCCGCTTCGGCGGAGACGGCGGTCGAGGAGATCTTCCTCGGCGGCCTCGGCCGCGGCTCGTCGCTGGAACTCCTGGAGCGCGCCGTCGAACGGCCGCTCACCGACGAGGAGGCCAACTGGGCGGGCGACCTCTGGTTCGAGTCCGAGGGACTGCCGCTGCGCTTCGTCCAGGCCGGCGCGCTGCTGCGCCAGCGCGACCAACTGCGCCGCGATCCGCAGATCTTCGACGAGTTCGAGCCGTTCGCGAAGCCGTCCGGCGACCACGGTCAGGAGACGACGTCCGGCAGCGCCTTCGACCCGGCGTTCGACGCCACGACCGACAGCGGCGAGGGGTACGACATCCCGCTGCCCAGCGTCGGTGAGGGCGCGGCCCCCGCCGACCTGCTCGCCTCCCGGCTCAGCGACTCCGCCCGCGCGACGCTGCGCTTCGCCGTGGCGCTCGGCGGCGAGGTGCCCCACCAGGCACATCTGCCGGCTCTGGTGGGGGACACCCACGCGGACGCCGCCCTCGGCGAGCTGATGAGCAGCGGACTGCTCTCCCCGGTCGGCTCGCGCTACCGGCTCGCGCCCGGCGTCGCCCTCCAGCTCACCGCGAAGGGCTACGGCGACGACGCCGAGGCCCAGGCGCACACCGCCGCCCAGCACTACGCCTGGTGGGTGGGGCACCCCTCCGTCACCCCCGAACGCGCGGCGGCCGAGGCGGACGCCGTCCTCGCCGCGATGGCCCAACTCGTCCCGGAACAGGGGCAGGGCAAGCCCACGGCGGCCGGACACCCCAGCGCCGCCGTCCTGTTGGCCCGCAGCGCCGCCCCCGCCTTCCTGGCGGGCCTGCACTGGGGCGCCTGGGAACGGGCGCTGCGCACCGGCCAGGAAGCCGCGAGGATCGCCGGAGAGGTCGCCGAAGAGGCGTACTTCCACCACGAGTTGGGTGTGCTCGCGCTCTGCCAGGGCAACCTCGACCGGGCCCGCGCCGAGCTGGAGGCGTCGATCGCGATGCGCGGCGCCGTCGCCGACAAGAGCGGAACGGTCGCCGGACGCCGTGCGCTGGCCCTGGTCACCGACCGGGAGAACAGCCTGACGGGGGCCGCCCCCGCGAGCGGTCCCACGGCGCCCGTCACCCCGGCGGTCGCCGCGGCCCTGCCGGCCCCCGGCCTGCCCGCACTG
>NZ_JTIY01000001.1:790359-803154 GCF_000818175.1 Streptomyces sp. AcH 505 | reverse complement strand
TCGCCGTCGGCACGGGCGCGCTGCTCGCCGCCGTACTGGGCACGGTCGTGACTCTGGGCGCCACCTCGGGCAACGACACACAGGGCTCGGACAAGGTCACCACGGAGGAGTCCACCAGCCCGGACGACGACGGCGCGGGCCTGCCCGCCGACCCGCCGGCCGACCCCTCGTCGCCGGCGGAGCAGTCCAGCGGCGACGCCCCGGGCACCCCGGGCGACACGGGCTCGTCCAGCGCACCGAGCGGCACCGGAGTCCCCACCGATCCGGACACCATGACCTCGTCCGACCCGGGCAGCCCGTCGTCCCCGTCCGACAGCCACTCGACGCCGGGCGGCCACCACTCGTCCCCTCCGGGCCACCCGACGAAGCCCACCCACTCGTCGAAGCCGCCGACCGGCCCCACGGACCCGACGGATCCCACCGACCCGACGGACGACCCGACGGATCCGACCGACCCGACGGACGGCCCGACAGGCCCGACCGATCCCACCGACCCGTCCGAGCCGGACACCTCGGCGAGCGGCACGTCGCCGGTCGTCACCGAGGGAGTGCCCGAGCCCACCGGCACGGTCGCCTAGGGTCTGTCGTTTGGATCAGGCCGGATCAGGGAGCGGGGGCCGGTGTCGTGGATCGCAAGGCGGAGGAGGGAGGCGACGCGGAGCGTCGCCGGCCGACGACAACGCCGCGAGGCGCGGCACCGGCCCCCGCGAGCCCGGCAAGATCCGAACGAAAGGCCCTAGGCCCTGCCCGGCCGCGTGACGCGCCTCAGCGGTGCTGCTGGAGAAGGCGCGTCACGGTGCAGTCGCCGGGGTCGCGCATGGCGACCCCGACGCTGATGTTGTAGAACGCCATGTCGGCGAGGAGGCGCGTCGACTGCTCGGCGGAGATGCCCAGTTGCTCGATCGCTGAGTCCCGCAGCCGTTCGAGCCCCGCCCGGGTCGCCTCGGCGATGTCGGCGTCCGACGCCGACGCGCTCCAGGCGTGGATCTGGATCGTCAGCAGATCGCGGTCCGTGGTGACGAGCTCGTCGTAGGCGGCGGCGAGTACGGGCAGCCGCCGCTCGCGCGGTGTGGCGGCGACCGCCTCCGTCAGGGTCTCGACGATCCGGTCGCAGGCCTGGTGCCAGGCGGCGATGAAGATCGCCTTCTTGGTCGGGAACAGCTGGAACAGATACGGCTGTGACACACCGACCCGCGCCGCGATGGCGCTCGTCTTGGTGCCCTCGTACCCGGTGTGCGCGAACAGGGCGATCGCCGCGTCGATCACCTGGGCCCGCCGGTCTTCCGCGTTGGATCGAGCCATGGAGCCATCTTAGCGACCGGTCGCTAACCTCTGTTACGGTGTTGAACTTAGCGAGCACTCAGTAAGTAGTGCCGTCCGGGATCGAGGAGCGCGCCGTGCAGCAAGAACCGTCCGTCACCGCGCCGCGCAGGACGGGGCTCGTCCTCGCCCTGCTGGGTGTGTTTCTGCTGGTGGTGATGATGGACAACACCATCGTGAACATCGCCCTGCGGGCCATCCAGGAGCAGCTGTCCGCATCCAACTCCCAGCTCCAGTGGGCAGTTGACTCGTACATCCTCATCTACGCCGCGCTGATGTTCCCGGCGGGCATCCTCGCCGACCGGTTCGGCCGCAAGCGGGTCCTGCTGATCGGGCTGGCGGTCTTCGCCGTCGCCTCGGCGCTGTCCGCCTTCTCGACGAGCCCCGGCCAACTCATCCTCTGGCGCGCGGTCATGGGACTGGGCGGGGCCGTCGTACCACCGGCGACGCTGTCCGTCATCCGCGACACGTTCCCGGCCGACCGGCAGGGCAGGGCGATGGGCGTCTGGTCGGCCATCGGGGGCTCGTCGGTCGCGTTCGGACCGCTCGTCGGCGGTCTGCTGCTGGAGCGGTTCTGGTGGGGATCGGTGTTCCTCATCAACGTACCGGTCGTGCTCGTCGCCGGCGGGCTCGCGATATGGGCGATACCCGAGTCGAAGGCGGCCGTCAGGCGGCGTCTCGACGTGCCGGGCGTCGTCCTGTCGGTCGCGGGCGCCGCGCTGCTCGTGTTCGGTGTGATCCGCGGTGGGGAGACCACGTGGTGGGCGTGGCAGACCACCGGTCTGATCGCCGCCAGCATCGTGATCCTCGCCGTGTTCGTGCTCGTGGAGCGCCGCCGGGCGGAGCCGACCATCGACGTCTCCCTGTTCCGCAACCGGGCCTTCGTCTCCGGCACGCTGAGCATGGCGCTGGCCTTCTTCACCATCACCGGCGGGACGTATCTGCTGGTCTTCTACAGCCTTCTCGTCCGGGGCGACTCCACACTGGCGTTCGGGCTCATCCTGCTGCCCGTCGCCGTCGGCAGCGTCGCCGCCGCCCTCGCGGCGAACGCGCTCACCCGGGTACGCGGACCGAAGTTCACCGTGCTGCTCGGGCTCGGCTCCCTCACCGTCGCGTTCGTGATCCTGTACTTCCTCGACGCCGGCACACCGCTGCTGACGATCGAGTTCGCCCTGTTGCTGGCGGGCGTGGGCATCGGTTCGGTGATGGCCACCACGACCCCGCTGGTCATGGCCGTCGTCGAGCCCGGGAAGGCCGCCGCGGGGGCAGCGGCCAACAACGCGATCCGGCAGATCGGCGGCGCCCTGGGCGTCGCCGTACTCGGCTCGGTCTACGCCACCCGCTACCACGGCGGCATCACGGACGCCCTGTCACCGTGGACACCTCCGCTGCCGGAACAGGCGCAGGACTCGCTCGGCGCGACGGTCACCGCGCTCGAATCCGCCGCGACCAGCGGCTCCCCGCGCCTCGCGCAGGCCGTCCCGCACCTCCACGCCGAAGCGATTCACGCGTTCACCGACGCCCTCCGCTCCACCTCGTCCGTCGCCATCGGGCTTCTGCTGGCCGGGATGGTCCTCGGAGCGTTCTGGCTGCCGGCCAGGACCGCGGGCAGAGCGGAACGTACGGCCACGAACACGCACACGCCACCGCGTCAGCGATCCGCCGGCGGCCGGCGTGTGCGGGGGTAGGGGGCTTCGCGCAGGTCCGGCCAGGCTCACGCCTGCCGGGCCGCGGCGCGGCGCTGTCGTTTGCCCAAGGGGGCCTGGGAGAGGTCTTCGGCGGTGCTTCTGAGGTTCTTGTAGCCGTAGCCGCGTTCGGTCAGCCACGTCTTCGCCGCCTCTTCGGCGCGTTCGGTCGCTTCCAGGATGTCCGCTTCTTCCTCTCCCGAGTCCTGGAAGCGGAAGGTGAAGGCGGACCGCGCCGCCAGGTCGTAGCTGAGGTGTCCCTCAGGGGTGAAGGCCGCGCGCAGGACGTCGTGCTCGGGGGCGCGGGACAGGAGTTCGGCCCGCTGGTCGGTGCCGAGTCCGTCGAAGACACCGCGGACGGTGATGCGGAACGTACGAGTGCTCATCCCGCGACCCTAACGAGCGCGGTCGGCGGGGACCAGCGAGTTCCGCGTGGGCGACATGCAGCCAATCGGCGGCCCCGCCCACTCGGTGCGGGTGGGGCCGCAACTCGCCTCAGAACAGGCGGAGTTTGTCGTCCTCGATGCCGCGCATCGCGTTGTAGTCCAGGATCACGCAGCCGATACCGCGGTCCGTCGCCAGCACCCGCGCCTGCGGTTTGATCTCCTGGGCCGCGAACACGCCCTTGACCGGGGCCAGATGGGGATCGCGGTTGAGCAGTTCCAGATAGCGGGTGAGCTGTTCGACGCCGTCGATGTCGCCGCGCCGCTTCAGTTCGACCGCGACCGTCCCGCCGTCCGCGTCGCGGCACAGGATGTCCACCGGGCCGATGGCGGTGGGGTATTCGCGTCTGATCAGACTGTAGCCCTGGCCCAGCGTCTCGATGCGGTCGGCGAGCAGTTCCTGGAGATGGGCCTCCACGCCGTCCTTGATGAGTCCGGGGTCGACACCGAGCTCATGCGAAGAATCGTGAAGGACTTCTTCCATCGTGATGATCAGTTTCTCGCCCGCTTTGTTCACGACCGTCCAAGCACCGTCGCCCTCCTTCAGTGTGCACGGCGGCGACATCCAGTTGAGCGGTTTGTACGCACGGTCGTCGGCGTGGATGGACACACTGCCGTCGGCTTTGACCAGGATCAGACGGGGCGCGGAGGGCAGGTGGGCGGTGAGCCGGCCCGCGTAGTCCACGGAGCAGCGGGCAATGACGAGACGCATGGTGGGCAACGCTACTCGACTGCCGCCACCCGGCGCGATTCGCCCCTCAAGCCCCTTTCGTTTGTGGCCGGTTGTGTTCCCATTCGCCTGGTGCGGTCCGGACAGCGAGCATAACGTGGATGCAGGAGGTCGCCGGTCGTGCACGCTGCGTCGTCGGCGCCTCTTTCCCTGCCCGTAAGGCCCCACTTTGCTGGGGTCGCGAGAGGAGAACCCATGTCGCTCGACGTCTCACCGGCACTGTTGGAGCAGGCCGAGCGAGGCGAGGTCGACGAAGCGGAATTCGTCGACTGCGTCCGGACCTCCCTGCCCTTCGCATGGGAGATGATCAGTTCCCTGGTGGCACAGCTGAAGGTGGACGGCGGTCAGTTCGCCGACAACCAGACGCCGCCGCCGGACGAGCACGCACGTGGTGAGCTGTTGCGCGCACTCGCGAGTGACGCCATTCGCGGCGCACTCCAGCGGCACTTCGGAGTGCGCCTCGCGTTCCAGAACTGCCACCGCGTCGCGGTGTTCCCGCTGGACTCCTCGGTCGATGAGCGGCTTGCCCGCTTCACCTCGGTACGGGCCCAGTTGCTCAACCAGTCCCCGGAATTGCGCGACTGCTGAACCGGTCGCTCGGCGTACGGCCGGTGGCCGGCCGTACGCCGGCGGTCAGCCGAGCCGTGGCAGCACCTCGGAGCCCAGCCGCCGTACGTTCTCCTCCGTCGCCACCAGATCGCCCGAGCCCTCGACCAGCAGGGCGAAGCGGGTGATGCCGGTACGTTCCGACGTGGCCGCCAGCCGGTCGGCCGCCAGCTCCGGCGGGCCCACCGGGTGCAGGGCGCACAGCAGTTCCGTGTAGGCGACGGGATCGCGCATCGCGCGCTGCCTGCCGTCGACCGTCGTATGCGCGCCGAGCCCCTGGCGCAGCCAGCCCGGCATCGCCTTGAGCAGCGTCTCGGTCGCCTCCGCCGTGTCGTCCGCGATCTGCGCGACCCCCACCGACACATGGCGCACGGCGGCGACGGTCTCCTGACTGTGTCCGGCCGCATGGGCGTGTGCCCGCCACAGCGCGACCATCCCGGCCTTCTCCTCGTCGTCGCAGTGCATGCCCAGCAGCATCGGAAGTGCGTGCAGGGCGGCGAGTTTCACGCTTTTCGGTGACGTGCACGCGACGATCACCTCCGGGCCCTCCTGGTCGAGCAGTTCGTCGGGCCGGGGCACCACCGGCACCTCACGGAAGACGAACCGGTCACCGGTGGCGGCGACGCGCGGCTCCCGCAGCCAGCGCAGCAGCAGCCCGAGCGACTCGGGGAAGTCGTGCTCGTACGCCTCAAGACCCGCGCCGAACACCTCAAGATCCACCCACGGCCCGCCCCGGCCGACCCCGAGCGAGAACCGCCCCTCGGACAGCAGGTGCAGCAGGGCCGCCTGCTCGCCGAGCGCCACCGGATGCGCGTTCGGCAACACACTGACCGCGGTACCCACCCGGATGTGTCGGGTCCGTCCCAGCAGCAGTCCGGCGAGTGTCACGGCCGACGGGCACACCCCGTACGGCACGAAGTGGTGCTCGGCCAGCCAGACGGAGTCCAGTCCGGACTCCTCGGCGGTCTCGGCGGTGCGTACCGCCCGGTGCAGCGCCTCTCCCTGGCCCTGGCCCGGGAACTGCGCTGCCAGTACGAATGCTCCAACCCGCATCGCTTCTGCCTCCTCAAGGCCGACGCGACTCCCCCTACCGGCAATAACGCGTGACACGTGCCAAAGGCACGGCTGCGCGCGAAGTTCTTGCGATTGTCCGGTAAGTACCTCCTGTGCCTGCGCCACTCACCCGCCACAGAAGACACGTGCCCCCTCTCCCGGGCCGTAGGCTGGAGCGGAACCGTGCTTCCTGCCCCGTGAGGTGTCCTGTGTCCCCGCGCCGCAACCGCCCCCGTGGCGGCGAGAAACCGACCGAGCGCGCCGGTGAGTCCGGTGACAGGTACGGCGGTTTCCAGCGGACGGAGTCCTGGCAGGGCGAGGAGTGGTGCGTCCGCCATGTCGCCGGCGCGAGCGCGGCGGGCAAGCGGTACCGCTGCCCCGGCTGCGACCAGGAGATCCCGTCGGGGCTCGCCCATGTGGTGGCCTGGCCCGAGTACGGGGGCGTCGACGACCGGCGCCACTGGCACCAGGCGTGCTGGAACGCGAAGGACCGCCGCACCTCGCGGGTGCAGCGGTCCCGTAACGCGCCCCGGTACTGAGCAAGGGCCCTGCCGGTCCGCCGTCGCGCCGTCAGACGTCCCTGCGGTCCAGGGCGAAGAACGCCCCGACCATCGCCGCCAGCGTCACCGCCAGCATGATCCACAGCGGGTCCCAGCCGGTCGGCCCCTCACCGGCGGGCCCCACCGAGTTGTCGTAGAAGACCGCGAGCTGGCTCGGCACGGAGTACTCGAAGAGCGCGTCGCGCAGGCCGGAGAGCCCGTCCGAGACCATGAACAGCGCCATCACCAGCGGCAGCAGTACGACCCCGATCATGATCGTGATCGCGCCCGCCGAATGCCGGATCAGCACCCCGACGGCCAGCGACAGCAGCCCCAGCAGCGCCAGATAGAGGCCGACGCCGGCCGTCGCGCGGAACCACCGCTCACCGCCGGCCGACGGCACGTCCATGATCGTCGTCTGCAGCGCGCCCACGATGCCCGTGGTCAGCGTGGTGATCGCGAAGACCAGCAGGAAGAAGACCAGCGACTTCGCCGCCAGCACCCGCGCCCGGCTGGGGCACGCCGTCAGGGTCGTGCGGATCATGCCCGTGCCGTACTCGGCGGTCATGGTCAGCACGCCGAGGGTCATCACACAGATGGTGCTGAGCAGCACCCCGGAGAAGCCGAGGCTCAGCGCGTCCTCGTCGGTCGACGACGTGGCGTTGCTGATCACGGCCGCGAGCACGCCGACGGTGACGATCAGGAAGATCAACGCGCCGAGCGTCCACATCGTGGAACGCAGTGACCGCAGCTTGGTCCACTCGGAGGCGACCGCGTCGCTGAGGGTGGCCCGCCGCACCGGGATCGGTGAGACATAGCCGAGCGGCTGCCGCTGGTGCTGGTACGGGGTCGTCATCGGGCGTCCTCGGTCTCGTCGCGCTTCGTCGGGGCGCTCTCGGCGGCGGCCGCAGGGACAGCCGCGTCCGGGGCCGGGGCCGGGGCCGCGTCCGGTGCCGGAGCCGGTGTCGCCACCGGTGCCGCGTACGGGTTCTCGCCGGGCGGCGGCGGTACGTACCAGCCCTGCTGCGGTACGTCGGAGACGGCCGGCGCCGCGGCCGGCAGCGCGGCGCCGTGCGGCCCGTAGCCGGGCTGCGGCTGCTGGAAACCGGCGAGCGCGTCGGCTGTCGAGCGGTAGTCGACGGTGTGCTGCGTCATCCGCATGTACGCCTCCTCCAGCGAGGCCTGGTGCGGCGACAGCTCCCACAGCCGTACGTCGGCGTCGTGCGCCACGTCGCTGATCCGGGGGAGCGGCAGTCCGGTGATCCGCAGCGCGCCGTCCGGCTCGGGCATCACCTGGCCACCCGCCTCGATGAGCGCCGACGTCAGCTTCTCGCGGCGCTCCGCCTCGATGTCCGCCGTACGCACCCGCGCGAAGTCGGCCGAGTTGTGCGAGATGAAGTCACGGACGCTCATGTCGGCGAGCAACTGCCCCCGGCCTATCACGATCAGATGCTCGGCGGTGACGGCCATCTCGCTCATCAGGTGCGAGGAGACGAAGACGGTACGGCCCTCGCCCGCGAGCTGCTTCATCAGATTGCGGACCCACAGGATGCCTTCGGGGTCGAGACCGTTGACCGGCTCGTCGAACAGCAGGACCTGCGGATCACCGAGCAGCGCCGCCGCGATGCCGAGCCGCTGCCCCATGCCCAGCGAGAAGCCCTTGGACCGTTTGCGGGCCACGTCCTGCAGGCCCACCACGCCCAGCACCTCGTCGACCCTGGTCGCCGGGATGCCGGAGAGCTGGGCCAGCGACAGCAGGTGGTTACGCGCGGTGCGGCCGCCGTGCACGGCCTTCGCGTCGAGCAGCGCGCCGACCTGGCGCGGCGCGTTCGGGAGCTGCCGGAAGGGGTGCCCACCCACCGTGACATGACCGGAGGTGGGCTGATCGAGCCCCAGGATCATCCGCATCGTCGTGGACTTGCCGGAACCGTTGGGGCCCAGAAAACCGGTGACGGTGCCTGGGCGTACCTGGAAAGAAAGGTTGTACACGGCCGTCTTGGCGCCGTAGCGCTTCGTCAGGCCGACTGCCTCGATCATTCTCCAGCCCCATCGACAAGGTCAGGTCGTCGGGGCGATGGCCGTCCCCCGGCCGAAGGCCCCCGTAAGAGTTAGGAGGATATCCGGGCGTTGACGGTTCCGGCCAAATGCTTCCGCCGGGAACGCGCTACGCGTCGCGTTTCTTCAGTACCGCGTATCCGCCGATCAGCGCCGCCACCACCCACAGCGCCAGAATGCCGAATCCTTCCCACGGCCCGTACGGCGCCCGGTCCGAACCGGTCGCGTCAGGGACCACTTGGAGAATCTTGGACCCCGCCTGGTCGGGGAAGTAGCGGGCGACCTTCTTGGCGCCCGGTACGGCCGACAGGATCTGCGAGACGAGGAAGAAGAACGGCATCAGGATGCCGAGCGCCAGCATCGAGCTGCGCAGCATCGCCGTGACGCCCATCGAGAAGATGGCGATCATGCCCATGTAGAGACCGCTGCCGATGACCGCGCGCAGCACGTTCGGCTCACCGATGCTGGTGCCGCGGTCGCCGAGGGCGCTCTGGCCGAGGAAGAACGTGATGAAGCCGGTGATGATCCCGACCACCAGCGCCAGCACCCCGGCCACCAGGATCTTGCTGAAGAGGAACGTCGCCCGCCGCGGCACGGCGGCGAGCGAGGTGCGGATCATGCCCGAGCTGTACTCGGAGCCGACCACGAGCACCCCGAAGACCACCATGGCGAGCTGGCCGAGAATCATCCCGGAGAAGCTGGTGAACGTCGGGTCGAAGGTGAGCTTGTCGGCCTGGGAGAGACTGTCGTACTGCGAGTTGAACAGCGCGGACAGTCCCCAGCCCAGCGCGACGGTCACCACGAAGGCGCTGATCAGCGTCCAGGTGGTGGAGGAAACGGTACGGATCTTGGTCCACTCGGACTGGAGGACCGCTGGTGCCGATGCCATCGTTCAGGCTCCCTTGCCCTGGTTGCCGGCGCGCGGACCCCACTGCGGGCCGGCGGGCGGTCCCTGCGGTGGGCCTTGCGGAGGCCCTTGCGCGGGTCCGGACGCGGCCGGCGGCGGCTCGCCCGCACCGGAATGGGCGTGGTACTCGACGGACTCGGCCGTCATCTGCATGAAGGCGTCCTCCAGCGAGGCGCGTTGCGCGCTCAGCTCGTGCAGGGTGATGCCGTGCTCGGCGGCCAGGTCGCCCAGCGGCTCGGTCTCGGCGCCGTCCACCTCCAGCGTCCCGTCGGCCGCCTCGACCGCGCTGATGCCGGCCTCGTGCAGGACGTCCTTCAGCCGCTCGTGCTGCGGCGAACGCAGCCGGGCGTAGCTGCGTGAGTTCTCGTGGATGAAGTCGGCCATGGACGTGTTGGCCAGCAGCCTGCCCTGGCCGATGACGATCAAGTGGTCCGCCGTCAGGGCCATTTCGCTCATCAGATGGCTGGAGACGAAGATCGTCCTGCCCTCGGCGGCGAGCGCCTTCATCAGGTTGCGGATCCAGTGGATGCCCTCCGGGTCAAGGCCGTTGACCGGTTCGTCGAACATCAGGATCTCGGGGTCGCCGAGCAGCGCGCAGGCGATGCCCAGCCGCTGGCCCATACCGAGCGAGAAGCCCTTCGACTTCTTCTTGGCCACGGCGGTCAGCCCGACCATGTCGAGGACCTCGTCCACCCGGCGGCGCGGGATCCGGTTGCTCTGCGCCAGACAGAGCAGGTTGTTGTACGCGCTGCGGCCACCGTGCATGGCCTTGGCCTCCAGCAGCGCCCCTATGTGCTGCAACGGGTCGGTCAGGTTCCGGTACTGCTTCCCGTCGATCCGCACCGATCCGCCGGTCGGGTTGTCCAGGTCCAGCATCATCCGCATCGTCGTCGACTTGCCCGCCCCGTTGGGGCCCAGAAACCCCGTCACCACACCCGGTCTCACCTGGAAGGAGAGATGGTCGACCGCGACCTTGCGGCCGAAATGTTTGGTGAGCCCCTCAACCTCGATCATGCGGCCAACCTAAAGGTGCGAAAAGCCCCCCGCCACCGGAGTGGCGGGGGGCTTGACGCGATTGTTACCCGGACTGTCGGGTTCCGCGTGACTGCCGGTACTCAGCGGGACTGCTGGGCCGGCACTCCGCGCGAGATCGGCTCGTCGTCGGCGGGGGTGCCGGCGGCGGCGACAGCGGCGCCGGTCAGCGTGGCCAGCATCTCGCGGACGTTGGTCAGCTGGGCGTTGATCGAGTCGCGGCGGTTGGTGAGCGCCGCCAGCTCGCGCTCCGACTCGCTGCGGATCCGGTCGGCCTTGGCGTTCGCGTCCGCCACGATGTCCTCGGACTGGCGCTGCGCCGTCTCCACCGTCTGACGGGCCCTGCGCTCCGCGTCCGTGCGCAGCTTCTCGGCCTCCAGCCGCAGCTGCTCGGCGCGGTGCTCGATCTCCGCCAGGCGCTTCTCGGCCTTCGCCTGACGCGACGCCAGGTCACGCTCGGACTGCTCACGCCGCTTGGCGAGGTTCGTCTCGAAGTCCGCGGCGGCCTGGGCGGCCTTGGCGCGGGTCTCCTCGAAGAGCGCGTCGGCCTCCTCGCGCTTGGACTGCGCGTCCTTCTGCGCCTCGGAGCGCAGCGTCGACGCGTCGCCCTTCGCCTTCTCGACGATCCGGACGCCCTCGTCCTCCGCCTTCGCCTTCCGCTCGGAGGCGAACGACTCGGCGTCGTTGCGCACCTGCTGGGCCGCCGACTCGGCGAGCTCGCGGTGCTGTTCGGCCGCGCGACGGGCCTCCTCGCGCAGGTCCTTCGCCTCCTCCTCGGCGAGACGGAGGATCTTCTCGACGCGCGCGCCGAGCCCCGCGTACGACGGCTCTGCGTCGCTGACCTGGGCCTGGGCGTTCTGCGTTTCGAGGTGGAGCTCCTCGATGCGCTTTTCGAGAGAGGTGATGCGGGCGAGTGCACTGTCACGGTCGGCGACGAGTTTGGTAATGCGGTCGTCCACCTGACCGCGGTCGTAACCACGCCGCACGAGCTCGAAGCCGAATGGGGAGGATGTGTCGCTCATGGGGTTCCTGTCGAATGAGACCGGTGAGGTGATAGGGGGAATCCTAGGGGCCGAAGCGGCGTGTCATCGAGTTGATGCCGGTTTGATACGGACAATGTCCAGTCTTTTGAGTGGTTGGGGTCTGTTCGGCGGGTCAGGGTCGGACAGGCCGCGTCGTCTGGGGCGGTGGATCGCAAGGCGCCGGGACGTTTCGATAGCGGAGCTATCGGGGCGTCTCGGCAACGCCGCGAGGTGCCGTGCCAGACGGCGCGGACCCGGCCATGACCCGCCGAACAGGCCCTAACTGTCCGAAGGCTTGTTACCCGAACGTGTGGTTCCCGCTGCGGCGCCCGCCTTGACGGGGTTGTCCTTCGTGGGACCGGAGGGTGCCTCAAATGACTCCAACGCTTCGAGTACGTCCTGGACACGGGAGATCTCGGTCTGGATGTCCGCGCGCCTGCGCACCAGCACGTCCAGCTCCCGTTTGCCGTCCTTGACCATCTGCTTGGCTTCCTGATCGGCTTCCGCACGCAGTTGCTCGGCCTCCCGAATCAATTCGGCCTTCTTCTGCTCGGCCTCCTTCAGGAGGCCCTCCGCCTTCTTCACCGCGGCGATCCGGACCTTGCTGGCCTCCGAATTGGCCCCGGCCATCAGCTCCTTGGCCTTCTGCTCGGCCTCGGCGCGCTGCTCGTTGGCGGCGCGCATCAGAGTGTCGACCCGTTCACCCGCCGTACGCAACTGCTCCGAGGTCTCCCGCCGTGCCCGCTCGTGCAGTTGCTCGATCTCGCCCTCGCTGCGCGCCCGCAACTCCTCGGTGCGCTGCCTGATGGCCGTCGAGTCCCGCCGGGCCCCTACGAGGAGTTCGTCCGCGTCGGCGCGGGCCCGCTCGACGAGGGTGTTGCCCTCGACCGTCGCGTCCGCCGTGATGCGGTCCGCCTCGCTCCGTGCCGCGGCCACCAGCCGGTCCGCCTGCGCCTCGGCCTCGGTGGCGGCGCGCAGCGCCTCCTCCTGGGCCTTGTTCATGAGCTGGTCCGCCTGCTCGGCCGCGTCGGAGCGGCGCTTCGCCGCGTCCTTGCGCGCCTCGTCGAGGAGCCAGTCCGTCTCCTCCTGTGCCTCGTTCCTGATCCGGTCGGCCGCCGCTTCTATGTCGGCCTTGAACTGCTGTGCCTCGGCGCGCAGTCGGTCCGCCGTCTGCTGCGCGGCCCCGACCGTCTCGGCCGCCTCTGCGCGCATGCGCTCCGACTCCGTCGTCGCCTCGGCCATCAGCCGGTCCGCCTGCGTCGCCGCGTCACCACGGATCCGGTTGGCATCGTCGCGGGCCTCGGCGCGGGCGCGTGACGCGTCCTGCTCGGCCGTGGCGAGCGCGTCCGACGCCTCGGTCCGCATCCGCTGCGCGTACTCGGCCGTCTCGGCGCGCAGCCGGT
>NZ_JTIY01000001.1:754934-790049 GCF_000818175.1 Streptomyces sp. AcH 505 | reverse complement strand
CGGCCTCGGCCGCCGCCTCGGCGACGGTCTGCTCGGCGAGCGCACGCGCCGCTTCCGACTCCTCCTGGGCCCTGGCGCGCACCCGGCCGGCGTCCTCGCTCGCCCGCTCGCGCTCCGCGAACGCGTCGGACCTGACCCGGTCGGCCTCTTCCTGCGCCTCGGTCCTGGTCCGCTCAGCGGCGTGCTCGGCGGCCGACCGCAGCCCGGCGATCTCCTGCTCGGCCTGGTCCTGCAGACCGGCCACGGAGTCCCGTACCTGCTGGGCGGTCTGCTCGGCGGCCGACACCATCTCCGTCGAGCGCCGGTCGGCCTCCTCGACCAGCCGCTGCGCCTCGGTCTGCGCCTCCTCGACCCGCTTACGGGCCGAGGCGAGCAGTTCCTCGCTCTGCTCGCGGGCCCGCTCGCGCTCCTGCTCCGCCTCGCCGCGCGCCCCGGCCAGCAGCTCCTCGGCCTCGCGGCGGCGCCTGGCGGCCTCTTCCTGAGCCGCCGACAGGGCTTCGGCCGCCTCGGTGCCGACGCGCTCCGCCGCCGCACCCGCCTCGCTCCTGAGCCGGTCGGCGCTCTCCTGCGCCTCCGTCTTGAGCCGCTCGGCCTCCGTCGCCGCTTCCGTACGCAGCCGCACGGCCGCCGTCTCGGCCTCGGCGCGGGACTCGGCGGAGTCGGCCGCCGCTTCCGTACGCAGCCGCTCGGCCTCCTGCTCGGCCTGCGCCTGGAGCGTACGGATCCGCTCCGCCGCCTCAGCGCGCAGCCGCTCGATCTCCTCGCCGGCCTCCCGGCGGATCCGCTCGCTCTCCGAGCGGGCGTCGGTCAGAGCCTCATCGGCGGACGAGAGCCGCTGCTCGGCCTCGGTGTGCAGCCGGGTCAGCTCGCCGGCCGCCTCCGCCTTACGGGCGTCTATGCCGCGTTCGTTCTCCGCGCGCAGCTCCTCCGCCGCCTGCTCGGCCGCCGACCTCGTCGCCTCGGCCTGCTCCTCGCCCTCGGCGCGCAGCCGCTCCGCCTCGGCGCGGGTGCGCTCCAGGGTCTCCTCGGCCTGCCGGCGCAGCGTCGTCGCCCGCTCGATGGCCTCGGTACGTACCCGCTCGCTCTCCGTCGTCGCGTTCGACCGCGCCTCGTCGGCGTCCGCCTTGGCCTTGGTCAGCAGCTCCTCGGCGGACCTGGCCGCCTCCTCGATCTGCTGGACCGCTTCCCTGCGGGCCTCGCCGCGGATCCGCTCGCCCTCGGCGACGGCCTCGGCGCGCAGCGACTCGGCCTCGCCGCGCAGCCTGCGGGCCTCCTCCTGCAGCTCGACGGTCTTGGCGCGGTACTCCTTGGTGTCGTCCTTGGCCGCGCCCTTGAGCTGGTCGGCCTGCTCGGCGGCCTCGCCGCGCAGCCGGTCCGCCTCGGCCTCGGCCTCACGGCGGATCCGGTCGGCCTCCTCGGCCGCCGACGTCGTGGTGGCCTTGGCGTCGGCCGACGCCTTGTTCAGGACTTCCTCAGCGGTACGGGCCGCCTTGGCGAGCTGCGCCGCCGAGTCCTCGGCCGCCACGGAACGGGCCTTCTCCGCCGCCTCGGCGACCAGCTTCTCGGCCTCGGCGCGGGCGTCGGCGAGCGCCTGCTCCGCCTCCGACTTGGTGGCTTCCGCTTCCTTGGTGGCCTCGCCGACCAGCCGGGCGATCTCCGACTTGGCCGTACGGGTGCGCTGCTCGTTCTGCGACTCGGCCCCGGCCAGCCGCTTGACGGCTGTCTCCTTGGCCTCGGTGACGACCTTCTCGGCCTCGGCGCGCGCCTCGCGCAGCCGCTCCTCGGCCTCCTGCATCCGCGCCTCGGCGGCCCGGCTCAGGTCGCCGGCCTGCTGGCGCGCGGTGTCGGACTCCTGCGTCGTGGTCGTACGGAGCTGCTCGGCGTGCGAGGTGGCTTCCTGCGCCTGGTTCGAAGCGGCGGTCAGCAGCCGCTCGGCGTCCCTGCGGGCGCGCAGCAAAATCGCTTCCGCTTCGCCGCGCGCCGCCTCCGCGTCGGCGCCGAGCCTGCGCCTGGCCTCCTCGGTGACCCGGGCGGCCTCGGCGCGGGCGGCGGCCAGCGACTGCTCGGCCTCGGCGCGCGACTCCTCCATGAGCCTGCGGGCCTGGGCCTCCGTGCGGGCCCGCAGCTGCTCGGCCCACGCGACGTTCTCGTTGACGTGCGACTCGACGGTCTGCCTGCGGTCGGCCAGCTCCTGGTCGAGCCGCTGCCTGCGCTGGACCGCCTCGGCGTGCAGCTCGGCCTGGAGCCGCGCTTGGTGCTCGGCGTGCTCCTGGAGGATGCGCTGGGTCTGCGCACGGGCGTCGCGCAGCTCACGCTCGGCGTCCACCCGCAGCTGGTCGGCCTGGATCTGGGCGTTACGCAGCAGCTGCTCGGCCTGGTAGCCCAGGTCGGCATTGTCGTACGAGGGACGGGAAGCAAGGTTGCGGCGTGCCTCGTGGAGCTTGGCGCGCAACACCTCGACCTGGTACCCGAGGTCCTCGGCGTGCTGGACGGCCTTCTCTCGTGCGGTCTTCAGCCGGTCCATCTCGGCTTCGAACCGCGAAAGGTGGTCGTCTTCAGCTCGGTGGCTCTCCTGGCGTTCGTAGCCCCGCACTGCGCGGTCCCATCCGTCCCCTGGTCGCAACTCTCCCAACGAGTACCGCTCGCGGCGAGCGGCCCCCCGGGGAATGGTGTCAGATCATCGGCACACGTGCGGCCCCGACCCGGTCCCGGCCCGGAGCCGCCACTCTACCGGGCCGGGAATGCCCGGGGTCAGTGCTCCGGGACGGAGGTGACCAGTTCTGTGAGTACGCCGTGGCAGTCCTTGGGGTGGAGAAAGGTGATGCGGGAGCCCATGGTGCCGGTCCGCGGCTGGTCGTAGAGGACGCGTACGCCCTTGTCACGGATGGCCTGGGAGTCACTGTCGACGTCCCCGGTGCCGAACGCGAGGTGGTGCACCCCCTCGCCGTTCTTGGCCAGCCATTTGCCGACGGCGGAATCCTCCCGGATCGGTTCCAGCAGCTGAAGGTACGAAGCGCCGCCGTCGGACGTCTCGTTGATCTTGAGCATGGCCTCCTTCACGCCTTGCTCCTCGTTGGTCTCCGTATGGAAGACCTCGAAGCCGTAGGTCGATCGGTAGAACTCGACCGTCGCTTCGAGGTCGTAACAGGCGATCCCGATGTGATCGATTCGCGTCAGCATGGAACCAGTGCAGCGGTACCACCGCGGTTACGCAAGGTGCGCGCCGTCACACTCACCGGCTGGTGACCCCGCTGCCTACCGGTCAGTACCCTGGTGGTTAACCCTCGTTCACTCCTCAAGCTCGGGCAAAGGGGATCGCGTCTCATGTCGGATACGAACACCACCACCTCAGTCATCGTCGCCGGCGCCCGTACCCCCATGGGGCGCCTGCTCGGCTCGCTCAAGTCCTTCTCCGGCGCCGACCTCGGCGGCTTCGCGATCAAGGCGGCGCTTGACCGGGCCGGGATCAGCGGTGACCAGGTGCAGTACGTGATCATGGGGCAGGTGCTGCAGGCCGGGACGGGGCAGATCCCGGCGCGCCAGGCCGCCGTCAAGGCGGGCATCCCGATGTCCGTCCCCGCGCTGACCGTCAACAAGGTCTGTCTCTCCGGGCTCGACGCCATCGCGCTGGCCGACCAGCTGATCAGGGCAGGAGAGTTCGACATCGTCGTGGCCGGCGGCCAGGAGTCCATGACCAACGCGCCGCACCTGCTGCCGAAGTCCCGTGAGGGCTACAAGTACGGCGCGATCGAGATGCTCGACTCCATGGCGTACGACGGTCTGACCGACTCGTTCGAGGACATCGCGATGGGCGCATCGACCGAGAAGCACAACACCCGCCTCGGCATCGAGCGCCCCGCGCAGGACGAGTTCGGCGCGCTCTCCCACCAGCGGGCCGCCGCGGCGCAGAAGAACGGCGTCTTCGAGGCCGAGATCGTCCCGGTGGAGATCCCGCAGCGCAAGGGCGACCCGGTGGTCTTCGCGCAGGACGAGGGCATCCGCGCCGACACCACCGTCGAGACGCTGGGCAAGCTGCGCCCCGCCTTCGCCAAGGACGGCACGATCACGGCGGGCACGTCGTCGCAGATCTCCGACGGCGCGGCCGCCGTCGTCGTCATGAGCAAGGCCAAGGCGCAGGAGCTGGGCCTGGAATGGCTCGCGGAGATCGGCGCGCACGGGAATGTGGCGGGACCCGACAACTCGCTCCAGTCGCAGCCGTCCAACGCGATCCTGCACGCGCTGAAGAAGGCGGGCGCGGAGGTGGCCGACCTCGACCTCATCGAGATCAACGAGGCGTTCGCCGCCGTGGCCGTGCAGTCGATGAAGGACCTCGGGGTGTCCCCGGAAAAGGTGAACGTGAACGGTGGTGCGATCGCCCTCGGCCACCCGATCGGCATGTCCGGCGCCCGGCTCGTCCTGCACCTCGCGCTGGAGCTGAAGCGGCGCGGCGGCGGCGTGGGCGCGGCGGCGCTGTGCGGTGGCGGCGGGCAGGGGGACGCGCTGATCCTCCGGGTGGCCAAGTCCCAGTAGTTTGAGCCCGGCGGGCGCCCGCCGGTGCCTGCGGGTGTGGGTGCGGCCGGGGTGCGGCCGGTGTCGCGTACGGAACGAACGGAGCTGTGATGCAGGACGTCCCCGAGCTGGTGACGCAGGCCCGCGAGGGCCGGCCGCGCGCCGTCGCCCGGCTGATCTCGCTGGTCGAGGGGGCGTCCCCGCAGCTGCGTGAGGTGATGGCGGCGCTGGCCCCGCTCGCCGGCAACGCGTACGTGGTCGGGCTCACCGGCTCGCCCGGCGTCGGCAAGTCGACGTCCACGACCGCGCTGGTCTCCGCGTACCGGGCGGCGGGCAAACGCGTCGCCGTGCTCGCCGTCGACCCGTCGTCGCCCTTCTCCGGCGGCGCGCTCCTCGGCGACCGGGTGCGGATGTCCGAGCACGCGTCCGACCCCGGCGTCTACATCCGCTCCATGGCGACCCGCGGCCACCTCGGCGGGCTCGCCTGGGCGGCGCCGCAGGCGATCAGGGTGCTCGACGCGGCCGGATTCGACGTGATCCTGGTGGAGACCGTCGGCGTCGGCCAGTCGGAGGTCGAGATCGCCTCCCAGGCCGACACGTCGGTGGTGCTGCTCGCCCCCGGCATGGGCGACGGGATCCAGGCGGCCAAGGCCGGGATCCTGGAGATCGGCGACGTGTACGTGGTCAACAAGGCGGACCGGGACGGCGCCGACGCGACGGCCCGCGAGCTGAACCACATGCTGGGCCTGGGCGAGGCCAGGGCCCCCGGCGACTGGCGCCCCCCGATCGTGAAGACGGTCGCGGCGCGCGGTACGGGCATCGACGAGGTCGTCGAGGCCCTGGAGAAGCACCGCGCCTGGATGGAGGAACACGACGTCCTGAACGGCCGCAGGGCCGCTCGGGCGGCGAAGGAGGTCGAGACGATCGCGGTCACGGCACTGCGCGAACGCATCGGCGACCTGCACGGCGACCACCGCCTGGACGCCCTGGCGGAACGAATCGTGGCGGGCGAGCTGGACCCGTACACGGCGGCGGACGAACTGGTGGCGGGCATCACGGGCGACGCCTAGGCCCCGTCCGGCGGGAGTGTGCCGCTCGGCCCGGGGCGGTGCGGGGTTGTGGTTGCGGTTGTCGCCGGGTGTCGTTCCGGGGTCGTGTCCTGCGCTGCATGATTTACGGCGCGTACTCCCGTGACGCGGAGCCACCGCCGAGATGCGCCACACATCACGCTCTACGCTCCGGACACCACCCCTGCACGACCCCCTTTGCCCTCCCCGCCGGCTGCTATCGTCGGCTTCATGTTCCTCGAACCCCGTGTCTAGGACCCGGTACCGCCGCGCTCCTCGCGCTGCCACGGTGTCCCAGCACGCACTCTTCGAGGAATCCCTCCCATGTCGTACGCCGCTGTTCTGCGGACCCCGCATGCCCTGCGCACGTTCGGTGCCGCGCTGCTCGGCCGCCTCTCCTACGGGACCGTCTCCCTCTCACTCGTGCTGACCGTCAAGGACGCCTCGGGTTCGTTCGCCGTGGCTGGCACGGTCGTGGCGCTGTTCGGCGTCACCAGCGTCTTCCTGTCGCCCGCGCGGGCGGCTCTCATCGATCGGTACGGGCTGCGCCGTGCGCTGGCTCCCATGGCCGCTCTGTACGCCGTCCTGCTCGCCCTGCTGGCGGTTGCCGGGCGTCAACCTGCTTGTCCGGACTGGTTGTTCGTCGTGCTCGGCGGGGCGGCCGGTGTGTGCACCCCGCCGCTGGGGCCCGTCATGCGGACGCTGTGGGGGCAACTGCTGCCGGACAGGGCGCTGTTGCAGCGCGCGTTCAGTCTCGACGGGGTCGCCGAGGAACTGCTCTACGTCTGCGGCCCCTTGATCGTCGGGGCGCTGGTCACCCTGTGGGATGCCACGGTCGGGATCGCCCTCAGCGCCGTATTGGTGGCCGTGGGGACGCTCGCGCTCGTCACGGCGCCCGTACCGTTCCCCGGTGGTGCCGGCGGCCGGAAGCGGCGGGCGCGCGGCGGTGTGCGGGGCCTTGGCGGGTTGCTGCCGGCCGCCGCCGGGGTGGGAATCTGTCTGGGCGCGCTCGACCTGCTGGTCGTCGCGCGCACCGAGGAGCTGGGGCGGCCGGGCACCGTGGCCTGGGTGATGGCCGCCCTCTCGGCCGGCAGCGCGGTCGGCGGGCTCGCCAACGGCGCTGTCTCCTGGCGTGGTTCGGCCAAGGCGCGGCTCGCCCTGCTGGGCGGGGCGCTGGGGCTGGCCATGGTGCTGACCGGGTTCGCGGCGAACGCGTACGTACTGGCGGGGCTTACCGCCCTGGCAGGGCTGTTCGTCGCGCCCGCGCTGACCACCGCGTATCTGATCGCGGACGAGGCGGCGAGGCCCGAAGCCCGTACCCAGGCCGGTGCCTGGGTCAACACGGCGCTGAACGCGGGGATCTCGGGCGGTACGGCGGCCGTGGGAGTGCTGGTCGGCCGGCTGCCGCTCGCGCTGTGTTTCGCCGGAGCCGCCGTTCCCGTGCTGTGCGCCGCCGCTGTGTACGGGGCGGCGCGAACCGCCCGGCCTGGTGGGGCCGGGCGGGGCGCTGTCGGTTCCGGCTGATCAGTCGTCGTCGCCGTGCCGGCCGCCGCCGTGGTCGTCGCCCGCGTCGTGACCGGGGCCGTCGTCGTCGCCGTGCCGGCCGCTGCCGTGGTCGTCGCCGTGGTCGTCACCCGCGTCGTGGCTCGGGCCGTCGTCGTCCCCGCCGCGGCGGTCGTCGTCGGCCGTGGGGCGCGGGGCCGGGGTGGCGCCGTGGTGCGGGTTGTCGTCCGTCTTGGAAGGCGTGGCGGTGCGGGTGGCGCCGTCTCGGTGGTCGCGGTCCAGCGTCGCCCTGCCGGTGGTCAGGTCGACGTGCACCTCACGCTCCACGCCGTCCTTGCCCAGGATCTCCACCTCCCAGTAGCGGCTGTCGCGTTCGACGGAGGTCACCGTTCCCGGCACGATCGCCAGCGCCGAGGACTCGGCCCGCCGGGCGTCCGTCTTCGTTCCCCCGGGCGTCGGCGAGACGTGCGGGTTGTCGTCCGCCGACAGGTCCGGGCGGGGTGTCGCCGTGCTCGTCGTCGCCGTCGGTGCCGGGGACACCCGGCCGTCGTCGCTGCCCATGGCGACCGCCGTGTAGGTGCCGCCCCCGATCAGTACCGCCGCCGTGACGCCCGCGATGGTGATGTTGCGCTTCATGTGGTGCCTCCCGGGTCGTTGTCCGTGTGACATCAACTTCGCCGAGGCAAGCTGAAGGCAGCCTGAAGCCACCTGAAGAGATCTTCAGGTTCAGTTTGGGAAGCTGGGCGCATGCGGTTGCTGATCGTCGAGGACGAGAAGAGGCTCGCGGTCTCGCTGGCCAAGGGACTGACGGCCGAGGGGTTCGCCGTGGACGTCGTCCACGACGGGCTCGAAGGGCTGTACCGGGCCGGTGAGGGCGTGTACGACCTGGTCGTGCTCGACATCATGCTGCCCGGCATGAACGGCTACCGGGTCTGTGCCGCGCTGCGCGCCGCCGGCAACGACGTACCGATCCTGATGCTCACGGCGAAGGACGGCGAGTACGACGAGGCCGAAGGGCTCGACACGGGCGCCGACGACTATCTGACCAAGCCCTTCTCGTACGTCGTGCTCGTCGCGCGCGTCAAGGCCCTGCTGCGCAGGCGGGGTTCGGCCGGGGCCTCGCCCGTGCTGCGGATCGGCCGCCTCAGCGTCGACACCGCGGCCCGCCGGGTCTTCCGTGACGATGTCGAAGTGGCGCTGACCGCGAAGGAGTTCGCCGTGCTGGAACAACTCGCCGTCCGGCCGGGCGAGGTGGTCGGCAAGCCGCAGATCCTGGAGCACGTCTGGGATTTCGCCTACGACGGCGACCCCAACATCATCGAGGTCTACATCAGCACCCTGCGGCGCAAGATAGGCGCCGGCGCCATCCAGACGGTGCGCGGCGCGGGTTACCGGCTGGTCGCCTCGTGAGGCGGCCCTTCGGGTCCGTACGGGCCCGCACGTCGCTCGGTGCCACGGTGGTGGTGGCGATAGCCCTGGTGGCCGCCGGGATAGCCGTACTGATGTCGCTGCGCTCGAACCTCACGGGACAGGCGGACCAGCAGGCCGACTCGGCGGCCAGGGACATCGCCGTCGACATCATCGCCCAGGTGCCGAACCCGGTGCCGTACGCGCGGCTGGAGCTTCCCGACGGGGAGGACCACCCGGTGCAGGTGTCCACCAGGGGTGGTCAACTGCTCGCCGCGAGCAAGGGCTTGGAAGCCGTCAGCGGGACCGGGCTCGCCGCGGTGAAACCTGCTCCCGCCCCGGTGTCCGTCCCGCCCAAGACACCGGCCGCCTTCCACGACGACGGCGGCAAGGGCAGTGGGAAGGGCAAGGGCGGCGGCAGCGACGACGACGGGGGTGGTGACGACGACCCGAGCGGGAGTGACGACAACAGCGGCAGCGGCAGTAGCGGCGACGACGACCGGAGCGGGAGCGACGACGACGGGTCCGGGCTCGGCAGCGTCGGCGATGTCATCTCCCACACCTCGGGCCGCGCCACGGTCGACGGGCACTCCGCCGACTACCGCTTCGTCACCATCGAGGTGACCGACCGGAACAACGCCAAGGTCCTGCTGCGGGTGGGCTCTTCGCTCGCCGCCCGGCAGAGCGCCCTCAACACCGCCACCACCGCCATGCTGGTGGGACTGCCCGCCCTGCTGCTGATCGTCGGGGGTGTCACGTGGCTGGTGACCCGCAGGGCGCTCGCCCCGGTCGAAGGCATCCGCCGGGAGATGGCCGCCATCACCGCGTCCGAGGACCTGTCGCGCCGGGTGCCCGAGCCCGGCAGACAGGACGAGGTGGCCAGGCTCGCCCGTACCACCAACGAGACGCTGACCGCGCTGGAGGCCTCGGTTGAGCGCCAGCGCCGCTTCGTCGCCGACGCCTCGCACGAACTGCGCAGCCCGATCGCCTCGCTGCGCACCCAGTTGGAGGTGGGCTCGGCCCATCCGCAGCTGCTCGACGTGCCGGGCGCGGTCCTGGACACCGTACGGCTCCAGCAACTGGCCGCGGATCTGCTGCTGCTGGCCCGGCTGGACGCGGGGGAGCGGCCGGGGGAGACCCGGGTCGAGTTGGGCGCGCTGGTGGCCGAGGAGGTCGCCCAGCGGGCCACCGACCGGGTCCCGGTGACGGTCGACGCTGCCGCCGGTCTCGAAGTCTGCGGCTCACGTGGCCAGTTGGCCCGGGTGCTGGGCAATCTGCTGGACAACGCCCAGCGGCACACCAAGACCGAGGTACGGGTACGGCTGCGCCGGGAGGCCGGCGATGTGGTGCTCGCGGTCGGTGACGACGGCGCCGGGGTGCCGGAGTCCGAGCGGGACCGGATCTTCGAGCGGTTCGTACGGCTCGACGAGGCGCGCGGCCGGGACGACGGCGGAGCGGGGCTCGGCCTCGCCATCGCCCGCGATGTCGCGCTGCGGCACGGCGGCTCGCTCACGGTCGGGCCAGGACCGGGCGGCGGCGCGCTGTTCGAACTGCGGCTGCCGCCCGCCCGCTGACGTCAGAGCTTGCCGCGGTGGCCGTGCAGATGCTCCGCCACCGGGCCGAGCGCCTTGCGCAGATCGGCGAGGGCCTCGGGCGACAGCAGATCGATGAAGTGCTTGCGCACGGACTCCACGTGGTGCGGCGACACCCGCTGCATGGTCTCCATGCCCAGATCCGTGAGGACGGCGAACAGCCCGCGCCGGTCGGACTCGCAGTGCTCGCGCTTGACCAGCCCCGCCGTCTCCATCCGGGTGATCTGGTGGGACAGCCGGCTCTTGGACTGGAGGGTGGCGGCGGCGAGGTCACTCATCCGCATCCGGCGTTCGTCGGACTCCGAGAGGTTCACCAGGATCTCGTAGTCGTTCATGGTCAGGCCGAAGGGCTGTAGGTCTTTCTCCAGCTGGTGCGTCAGCAGCCTGTTGACATCCAGGTGGGTGCGCCAGGCGCACTGCTCCGCGTCGCTCAGCCAGTGAGTGGCAGTCTCGGTCTCCATATCAGGATTCTACCTAAGATGTTGAATTCTGTACAAAGTGTGGATGTGACGCCGCGCACCCGGTGCGCGGCGTTCACCCTCACCGACCGTGTACCCACCCAGGCCGAACTACTCTCACAGCCCGAAACGACGCTGCAGATCGCCCAGCTGTCCCGGCAGCCGCTGCCCGCCGGGCGGCTGCTGGCCCGGCCGCTGGCCGCCACCGCCGCCCGGTACGCCGGGTTCGTTGGGCACCGTGCCCGTCACCCGCTCGGCCATCAGGATCTCGGTGGACTGGAGCAGCACCGTACCGGCGCCGACGAACTCGAACTGGTGCTCCTCACCGGAGGCCCCGCCGATGCCCGTCATGGCGCGCAGCCCGCCCATCAGCCCCGTCATGTACCCGTGGTCGTAGTGGTGGCAGGGGGACGGGCAGTCGGCCCAGCCGACCAGCGCCTGCGGGTCCACCTTGAGCGGCGGCTCCATGAAGACCACCGGGCCGTTGGAGGCGGCGACGAACTTCCCGGTGCCGATCAGGGTGAGGAAGCCCGGCACGATCGACTGCTTGAGCGCCAGCGTGGGCTGGTAGGCCAGCAGATTCCCCGACCTGATCGTCAGGTTGCCGTCCTCCAGGTCGTACGAGTTCACGTCGAACGCCCGGTCGGCCAGCAGCATCTTGCCGCTGCCCTCGGCCACCACCCAGTCCGCCGCGTGCAGCGGCGAGTGGAAGCTGGTGCGCACCAGACCCTGGAACCTGCCGTGGCCGATGCCGTTGAAGTCGATCCGCCCGTAGTAGGCGATCATCTTCCCCTTCTGCAGGAACCACTGGCTCCCCTTGAGCTCCACGCAGAAGGTGTAGTTGTTGACGTTGTCGTCGCTCGGCAGCGTCATCGGATCGAAGATCACCGGGCCGGTCACAGCTTCTCCTCCGACGCCTGGACGTACACCGCACCGTTGCCGCTCAGCTCCAGCTGGAACGCCTCGCCCGAGCCGCGCCCCACCATGTCGCGCCAGCCGAGCGCGCTGGAGAGCTTGTTCCGTACGTCGCCGTGGTGCGCGACATACGCCTGCGGGTCCACATGGACCTCGCGCCCCGGGGAGATGGGCACCTCGATCACCCCGCCGTGCGCCATCACGGCCACGGACCCATGGCCCTTGAGCGTCGTGGTGAACAGACCCTGTCCGGTCACCTGGCCGCGCACCATCCCCATGACCCCGCCCTGCGAGCCCATGAACATCGTGCCCTGCTGGAGCGTCCCGTCGAAGGCCAGCAGCCGGTCGGCCTCCACGTACAGGGTGTCGCCGGTCAGGCCGATCACCTGGATGTGGTGGCCGCCGTGGCCGAACATCACCGTGCCGTTGCCCTCGACGGTCATCAGCGGGGTGGCCTCGTTGGCGACCCGGCGGCCGATCATCGACATCACACCGCCCTGGCCGCCCTGGATGTTGGGGGTGAAGCTGACGTCCCCGCGGTAGGCGATCATCGCGCCGCGCTGGCTGAACATCTTCTGCCCCGGCATGACGGTCGCCTCGACCATCTTCGAGTTGATCTCACGGAACGGCATCAGACGTCACCCCCGATCGTGTTCCGCTCGCTGGGCTGTACGTAGACGAGCCCGTCGCCCTCGAAGCGGATCTGGAAGGACTCGCCGGAACCCTCGCCCATGAGCGTGCGGAAGTTGACCCCGGACTGGAAGTTCTGCTGGAGGTTGCCCTGGTGGGCGATGTACGCGCCGGGGTCGACCATCAGCGGGTACTGCCCGGTCACCCGGAGCACCACAGCGGGGCCGTCCGACATGATCGCCGCCTGGCCCATGCCCTCGACGGTCGTGGTGAACAGACCGTTGCCGCTCGCGCCGCCGCGCAGCCCGGTGAAGGTCGTGCCCGTCCGGAGCCCCGCGTCGGTGCAGAGCAGGTTGCTCGCCTCGACGAAGAGCTTGTCGCCGTGGAGCGAGACGAGATTGATCTCGCTCGCCCGGTCCGCGAACCAGCAGGTGCCCTGGCCGCTCACCTCCATCACCGTCATCTGTTCGCCGGTCAGCCGGCGGGTCACCATGCCCCGCAGACCCTCACCGCCGCCGGACAGCTTCTTGAACGTCATCCGGCCGTCATAGGCGACCATCGAGCCGTTCTTCGCCTTTACCGCGTCGCCGGTCATATCGACCGCGAGCATCTTGCTGCCTTGGAGTCGGAACTGAGCCACGGGACGAAGGTAACGGGCCGGGGGCGCGGCGAACAGGGCCTGATGTCACGACCCGACCCTGGTACCCGTCGGCGGAGGTCCGGCTGACACAATGAGGCGGGGCTTGTGCATCCGTTCACAAGATCCCGCTCACCGATCGATGCCCCCTGACGAAGGTGCCTGACCCGTGGACATCAAGACCGCATCCGCTCTCCACCGCCTCCGGCTGGTCTCGGCGCCCGAGGCCGTGTCGTTCCTGCTGCTGCTCGTCTGCTCGGTGCTCAAGCGCACCACCGACTTCAACGCGGTCCCGGCCATGGGCATGATCCACGGGGTGCTCTTCGTCCTGTACGTGCTCTTCTGGGCGGACTCCTGGCGGCGCGCCAAGTGGGGCATCGGCACCGCCGCCCTCTATCTCCTGCTGTCCGTGCTGCCGACCGGCGGCTTCTTCGCCGAGCGCAAGCTCAAGCGGGCCTCCGCCGACGCGGTCATCGCAGCGCGCGCCCGCCGCGAGGGTACGGTGAACGCATGATCGTCGCCTTTTCCGTCTCCCCGCTCGGTGCCGGCGAGGACGTCGGCGAGTACGTCGCCGACGCCGTGCGCGTGGTCCGTGAGTCGGGGCTGCCCAACCACACCGACGCCATGTTCACCTCGATCGAGGGGGAGTGGGACGAGGTGATGGACGTCGTGAAGCGGGCCGTCGCCGCCGTCGAGGCGAAGGCCCCGCGCGTCTCGCTCGTACTCAAGGCCGACATCAGGCCGGGCGTCACCGACGGCCTCACGTCCAAGGTCGAGACGGTGGAGCGACACCTCCGTACGAAGTAACCGTCGAACGTAAAGCGCCTCACTCGGACGACACCGGTCGACACGCCAGGGAACGTCCCCTTTTGTTGGGGATATGTCCGAGTACGAGTACGACCTTCACAGCTGCCTCGCCGGCCCGCTCGACGAACCCGACCCGGCCGTCGCCTACCGGGTGCAGTACCGGAGTCTGCTCGCACAGGAACCCCACCGAATACGAGCCGTCCTGCTGATGACGCTCGCGCCGCTGCTCTCCGGCATGCTGCTGGTCTACCTGGTCTGGCCGAGCCACCGCACCGAGCGGGCCGGCGGTGAGCGCTGGCTGATCGCCTTCGACCACGTGATGCTGGTGTCGATCGGGGCCATCGCCTTCTTCATGCTGGTGAACGTCGCCTCGATCGCGCACGCCACGATGGTCGCCAGGGACCCCGTGCCCGTCCCCGCCGAGGTCGGCACCCGCGTCGCGTTCCTCACCACGTACGTACCCGGCAAGGAACCGCTCGCCATGGTGCGGGCCACCCTCGAAGGCGCGGTACGGCTGCGGCACTGCGGACCGCTCGACGTCTGGCTCCTCGACGAGGGCGACGACGAGGCCGCCCGCGCGCTCTGCGCCGAGCTCGGCGTACGGCACTTCACCCGCAGCGGCGTCCCCGAGTGGAACCGCGCGAAGGGCGTGCACAAGGCCCGTACCAAGCACGGCAACTACAACGCGTGGCTCGCGATGCACGGCGACGAGTACGACTTCTTCGCCTCCGTCGACACCGACCACGTACCGCTGCCGAACTTCCTTGAGCGGATGCTCGGTTACTTCCGCGACCCGGACGTCGCCTTCGTCGTCGGACCGCAGGTGTACGGGAACTACGACTCGCCCGTCACCAAGGCCGCCGAGTCGCAGCAGTTCCTCTTCCACGCCCTGATCCAGCGCGCGGGCAACCGCTACCACGCGCCGATGTTCGTCGGCACCAACAACGTCGTACGGATCAAGGCGCTCAAGCAGGTCGGCGGCCTCTACGACTCGATCACCGAGGACATGGCCACCGGCTTCGAGCTGCACCGCACCAGGAACCCGCTCACCGGCCGGTTCTGGCGCTCCGTCTACACCCCCGACGTGCTGGCGGTCGGCGAGGGCCCGGCGTCCTGGACCGACTTCTTCACCCAGCAGCTGCGCTGGTCGCGCGGCACCTTCGAGACCCTGATCAAGCAGTACTGGAAAGCGCCGTTCCGGGTGCCGCCGGGCCGGCTGCTCAGCTACACGCTGATGCTCGTCTACTACCCGATGACGGCCGTCAACTGGTTCCTCGGCATCCTCAGCTCCGTGCTGTTCCTGTGGCTGGGCGCCTCCGGCACGCAGGTGTCGTCCGAGGTCTGGCTGATGCTCTACAGCGACGCCGCGGCCCTCCAGGTCGGCCTCTACCTGTGGAACCGGCGGCACAACGTCTCGCCCCACGAGCCCGAGGGCTCGGGCGGGCTCGCGGGCATGGCGATGTCGGCCCTGTCGGCGCCGATCTACCTCAAGTCGTTCGGCTCGGCGCTGCTGCGCACCCGGGGCCGCTTCGTGGTCACCCCCAAGGGCGGCGAGGCCAGCCCCGACCGGCTGATGACCTTCCGGCTGCACCTCTTCTGGGCGGCCGTGCTGACCAGCTCGCTGATCGCCTCGGTCTTCCTCGGCCACACCCATGCCGCGATGCGCACCTGGGCGGTGCTGGCGCTGGTCATCTCGCTCGCGCCTGTCGCGATCTGGCTCTGGACGAGCAGGCAGGAACGGCTCGCGGGCCCGGCGCCGGCGCGCGCGGCCGGCCCGCCGGCCACCGACACGGACACCGACACGGGCGGAGAGCCGCAGCCGGCGTTCGCCACGACGACGACAGGAGGGAACTGAGCCATGGCCTACCGGTACCGGCCGTCGAAAAAGCTCAAGAAGACACTGATCGGCGGCGGCGCGCTGGTGGTTCTCGCCGGCCTCAACGCCCCCGCGGCTGTCTCCTTCGCCGGCGACAAGTACCACGCGTACAAGATCGCGCAGCCCGGGTACAAGGCGCGCTACGGCTCCTGGAGTCTGCTCGACGTCCCGCACAAGTACCGGGTCAACGCGATCCACGCGGCGCTGCTGCACACCGGCAAGGTGCTGATCATCGCCGGGTCCGGCAACAACCAGAAGAAGTTCGACGCGGGATCCTTCGACACCGTCCTGTGGAACCCGGCCGACAACTCCTTCAAGAAGATCCCCACCCCGGTCGACTTCTTCTGCGGCGGCCACAGCCAACTCCCGGACGGCAAGCTGCTGGTGGCGGGCGGCACGGCGCGCTACGAGGTGCTGGACGGCACGGTCAAGCGGGCCGGCGGCGGCATGCGCGTCAAGAACGAGAGCCCCGACAAGGCCGTCACGTTCAAGAAGGGCACCCGCTTCCGCTCGCCGTCCGGCGTCGAGTACGTCAGCAAGTTCCCCGTCACCGTGCCCAAGGCCAAACGGGAGTTCAAGGTCAGTTACGCCAAGGGCGGCCGGATGCTGCCCTGGAAGACGAAGATCACGGCCGGTGAGGCCCGGGTGTTCGTGGAGGCCGCGGAGAAGGGCCCGCAGGCGCTGACGACCGAGGCGGCCCAGTACGAGATCGAGGGGCTGCGCGGCAAGGACGCCGACAACCTCTACGGGCTCGCGCAGAAACTCACCACCGAGAAGCAGGACTTCCAAGGCATCAAGGAGGCCTACGAGTTCGACCCCACGGCGGAGCGGTACATCCCCGTGGACCCGATGAAGAAGGCCCGCTGGTACCCGACGCTGGTCGGCCTGGACGACGGCCGGGTGCTCGCGGTCTCGGGCCTCGACGACGTCGGTGTCGTACAGACCGGTGACAACGAGATCTACGACCCGGCCGCCAAGACCTGGACCAAGGGCCCGTCCCGCTACTTCCCGACGTACCCGGCGCTCTTCCTCACCAAGGGCGGCAAGTTGTTCTACTCCGGCTCCAACGCCGGTTACGGACCGGCCGAGAAGGGCCGCCAGCCGGGGCTGTGGGACCTGGGCACCAACACCTTCACCCGGGTCAACGGACTCACCGACATCGACCAGACGGAGACGTCGGCGTCGGTGCTGCTGCCGCCGGTGCAGGACCAGAAGGTGATGGTGCTGGGCGGCGGCGGGGTGGGGGAGTCGTCCAAGTCGACGCCCAGGACCGGCATCGTGGACCTGAAGAAGGACAACCCCGCCTTCCAGGAAGGGCCGAGGCTGCCGCAGGGCACCCGCTACCTCAGCAGCGTGCTGATGCCGGACGACTCGGTCTTCACCACCGGCGGCTCGTCCAACTACCGGGGGCGCAGCGCCAGCGACATCCACAAGGCGCAGTTCTTCGACGCGAAGACCAACGCGTTCCGGCCCGCGGCCGATCCGACCGTGGGGCGCAACTACCACTCCGAGGCGCTGCTGCTGCCCGACGGCCGGGTGGTGACGTTCGGCTCGGACCCGCTCTTCGACGACGCCGACAACACCAAGCTCGGCACGTTCGAGCAGCGGGTGGAGATCTACACCCCGCCGAGCCTCCAGGGCGGCAAGGCGGCGCGGCGCCCGGTGCTGGGGGAGGGGCCCGATCAGCCCGACCAGCGGGGCAGGGCCCGCTTCACGACGGCGAACCCGGGCGCGATCGTCAAGGCGCGGCTGATGCGGCCCAGCGCGGTCACGCACACCACGGACGTGGAGCAGCGGTCGATCGCGCTGGACCTCACCCGGCAGAAGGACTCGGTGACGGTCCACGTGCCCGAGGACCGCACGCTGGTGCCGCCCGGCTGGTACATGCTGTTCGTCACCGACGCGGACGGGGTGTCGTCGGTGGCGAAGTGGATCCAGGTGAAGGGCTGACGGTCAGTTCTTCGCGCGGCGGGCCAGGCCGAGTGCGTAGTCGGGCCACCAGGTGCCGGCGGCCGGCCCGCCCCGGCAGGGGCCGTCCGAGTCGCCGGGCCGCTTGATCCACAGATAGGCGTCGAGGAGTTCGTTGCCGGTGTTGGTGGACGGCGGTGTGCCGAGCGCCCGGCCCGGCGGGTTGCACCAGGCCTCCGCGCGGTTGCCGGGCAGCGGCCCCGCGCCGTTGCGGCTGGTGTCCATGACGAAGTGCGAGCCGCGGAGCAGGCCGGACAGCTGCGTGCCGAACAGCTTGACGCTGTCGTTGCTCTGGAAGTTGGACACGTTGAGCGAGAACCCGTCGGCCACGTTGATCCCCGCGCGCCGCAGCGGTCCGGTCAGCCGCGCCGGGTCGGAGATCCAGGCCGGGTTGCCCGCGTCGAGGTAGACCCGGGTCCTCGGCTGCCGCTTCAGCCGGCTGACGGCCTGCGACAGCAGTTCGTACCGCTCGGCCTGGCCCTGCGGCGGTGTGCAGCCGTCCGCGATGTGCGGCAGCGCGTCCGGCTCCAGGATCACCACGGCGGGCGCGTCGCCGATGGCCCCGGCGAAGGCCCCGATCCAGTCGCGGTACGCCTGGGCGTCGGGCGCGCCGCCCGCCGAGTAGAGGCCGCAGTCGCGGTGCGGGATGTTGTACGCGACGAGGACCACGGTGCGCCGGTGCTCCGCGGCGGCCCGGACCGCCCGCTGGATCTCCGGCGCCGGGTTGTCACCGGCCGGCCAGTCGGCGACGGGGCGCTCCGAGATCCGCCGCAGGGCCGTCGCTTCGGCCGCGCGGCCCTGTTTGCGCCGCAGGACGACCTCGCGGGCCGCGTCGCTGTCCGGGTCGACCCAGAACGGTGAGTCGGCGGTGGGCGCCGCCTCGCCGTTGGCCACCGAGAGCCCGGCCTGGGCGCCCGGCTCCTCGCCGGAGGACGGTGACGAGCAGCCGCCGACGGCGAGCAGCGCGGCGAGGGCGGCGGCCGTCAGTGTGGCGGCGAGCGGGCGGCTATGCGGTCTGCGGCCGGACATCCAGCCCCCTTGGCGACGGCTCCGTAACGACAGGACCGGCTCATCGTGACATAAGGGGCATCTCGCTCCGGGATCGACACCAGTGGACGGTACGGCCCGGGTGATCGGACCGAACTGCGAGACAAGGCTGACCAGCATATGACCTGTGGGTAGGGTCGGTGCCGTGCCGAAGCCGCTGAGCCTCCCCTTCGATCCCATCGCACGCGCCGACGAACTGTGGCAGCAGCGCTGGGGGCCCGTGCCCTCCATGGGTGCGATCACGTCGATCATGCGAGCCCAGCAGATTCTGCTCGCCGAGGTCGACGCCGTCGTCAAGCCGTACGGGCTGACCTTCGCCCGGTACGAGGCACTGGTGCTGCTCACCTTCTCCAAGGCGGGCGAGCTGCCGATGTCGAAGATAGGCGAGCGGCTGATGGTCCATCCGACCTCGGTCACCAACACCGTGGACCGGCTCGTCCGGTCCGGGCTCGTCGACAAGCGGCCCAACCCCAACGACGGCCGCGGCACCCTCGCCTCCATCACGGACAAGGGCCGGGAGGTCGTGGAGGCGGCCACCAAGGATCTGATGGAGATGGACTTCGGCCTCGGCGCGTACGACGCGGAGGAGTGCGCGGAGATCTTCGCGATGCTCCGTCCGCTGCGGGTCGCCGCCGAGGATTTCGACGCCTGACACCGTCCCGCAGGACCGGGCCGCGAGCGGCCGACCCGCGCGAAGATCGCCCGGAACGTGCGGTTACGCTCGTCCCCATGAAACGAAGCGTGCTGACCCGCTATCGGGTCATGGCGTACGTCACGGGCGTGCTGCTGGTCCTGCTGACTCTCGGAGTCATCGCCAAGTACCTGCTCGACATCGACGGGGCCGACGGTTTCGTCGAGATCGTCGGTATCGCGCACGGCTGGCTCTACATCGTCTACCTCGGCGTCGCCTTCAACCTCGGCTCCAAGGCCCACTGGCCGGTCGCCAAGCAGCTCTGGGTGCTGCTGGCCGGCACCGTCCCGACCGCCGCCTTCTTCGTGGAGCGCCGGATCTCCCGCGAGCTGGAGCCGCTGATCGTCGGCACCGCCCCGGAAGCCGTCAAGGTCTGACCGCGACCGCCGCGAGTACGGCTCGCGGCGGTGAGGCGTCGACATTTACTCGGACGTCCTAGTAAATTTGGATCCATGGACGGTAGGCAGAGCACGCAGGGCACGGACGGCACGAGCGCTGACGGCGCGGGCACCGACGCCGTCGAGGAGGGCCGCCGCCGCTGGCAGGCCCGCTACGACAAGGCCCGCAAGCGTGACGCCGACTTCAGCACGCTCTCCGGTGATCCGGTGGAGCCGGTCTACGGGCCACGGCCCGGAGACACCTACGAGGGCTTCGACCGGATCGGCTGGCCCGGCGAGTACCCCTTCACCCGGGGCCTCCACCCCACCGGCTACCGGGGCAGGACCTGGACCATCCGCCAGTTCGCGGGGTTCGGCAACGCCCGGCAGACGAACGAGCGCTACAAGACCATCCTGGCCAACGGCGGCGGCGGGCTCTCCGTCGCCTTCGACATGCCCACCCTCATGGGCCGCGACTCCGACGACCCGCGCGCGCTCGGCGAGGTCGGCCACTGCGGCGTCGCCATCGACTCGGCCGCCGACATGGAAGTCCTCTTCGGCGACCTGCCGCTCGGTGACGTCACCACGTCGATGACCATCAGCGGCCCGGCCGTGCCGGTCTTCTGCATGTATCTGGTCGCCGCCGAACGGCAGGGCATCGACCCCGCCGTACTCAACGGCACCCTCCAGACGGACATCTTCAAGGAGTACATCGCGCAGAAGGAGTGGCTGTTCCAGCCCGAGCCCCATCTGCGCCTGATCGGCGACCTGATGGAGCACTGCGCCGCCGAGATTCCCGCCTACAAGCCCCTGTCGGTCTCCGGCTACCACATCCGCGAGGCCGGCTCGACGGCCGCGCAGGAGCTGGCGTACACCCTCGCCGACGGGTTCGGGTACGTGGAGCTCGGCCTCAGCCGGGGCATGGACGTGGACGTCTTCGCGCCCGGCCTCTCCTTCTTCTTCGACGCGCACCTCGACTTCTTCGAGGAGATCGCCAAGTTCCGCGCGGCCCGCAGGATCTGGGCCCGCTGGATGAAGGAGGTCTACGGCGCGAAGACCGACAAGGCGCAGTGGCTGCGTTTCCACACCCAGACGGCCGGCGTCTCGCTGACCGCCCAGCAGCCGTACAACAACGTCGTACGGACCGCTGTCGAGGCGCTGTCGGCCGTGCTGGGCGGCACCAACTCGCTGCACACCAACGCCCTGGACGAGACCCTGGCGCTGCCCAGCGAGCAGGCCGCCGAGATCGCGCTGCGCACCCAGCAGGTGCTGATGGAGGAGACCGGCGTCGCCAACGTGGCCGACCCGCTGGGCGGTTCCTGGTACGTGGAGCAGCTCACCGACCGGATCGAGGCCGACGCCGAGAAGATCTTCGAGCAGATCAAGGAGCGCGGGGTGCGGGCGCGTCCCGACGGACAGCACCCGATCGGCCCGATGACCTCCGGCATCCTGCGGGGTATCGAGGACGGCTGGTTCACCGGCGAGATCGCCGAGTCCGCCTTCCAGTACCAGCGCTCGCTGGAGAAGGGTGACAAGCGGGTCGTCGGCGTCAACGTGCACCACGGCTCGGTCACCGGGGATCTGGAGATCCTGCGGGTCAGCCACGAGGTGGAGCGCGACCAGGTACGGACGCTCGCCGACCGCAAGGCGGCCCGCGACGACGCCGAGGTGCGCAAGACGCTGGACGCCATGCTCGCCGCGGCGCGCGACGGCTCCAACATGATCGCCCCGATGCTGGCGGCGGTCCGCGCCGAGGCGACGCTCGGCGAGATCTGCGGCGTGCTGCGCGACGAGTGGGGCACGTACACCGAGCCGCCCGGGTTCTAGCGCTTTCGTCTGCAGCGCCGGCCGCACCCTCCGGGGGGCGGCCGGCTTTTTCGTACGCCTGTCCCACCGGGTCGGTGGTCTCGCCAATAGCTCTGCATGAGAGGTAAAATCGAGAGCATGGCCACAGAGGAGTTCCCCGACGCGCTCGCCGGCGTGCTGGCGGGCATCCAGCGGATGATCCGGCGCAAGCTGCGCGCGGGTCTGCCGACGCCCGCACCGCCCGTGCGCGGCATCGCGCTGCTGCGACTGGTCGCCGCCCGGCCCGGGATCCGGGTCTCGGACGCGGCCAAGGAGCTGTATCTCGCGGGCAACTCGGTCTCCACCCTGGTCAACCAGCTGACCACGGCCGGCTATCTGGTCCGCGAGACCGATCCGGCCGACCGGCGCTCCGCCCGGCTGCTGCCCACCCCCGCCGCCGTCACCCGGCTGCGGGACTGGGAGGCGGCCCGTGGCGCGCTCGTACGTGACCAGCTGGCCCGGCTCGCCGAGGAGGACCGGGCGGCCCTGGCCGCCGCCCTCCCGGCGCTGCGCAGGCTCGCCGAGAACCTGCACGAGGAAGTGGAGGGGACATGACCGAACCGACGGGACCCGACGCGGTCACGCTCAACAACCTCGAATACACCTTCGACGAGACCAAGGCGGTCGACGGCCTCGAACTGACCGTCGGTTCGGGCGAGGTGTTCGGGCTGCTCGGACCCAACGGCGCGGGAAAGACCACGGCGATCCGCTGCATCACCACACTGCTGCCGGTTCCCGAGGGCCGCGTCCTGGTCTTCGGGCACGACGCGGCCAAGGAGAAGATGGCGGTGCGCCGGCTGCTCGGCTACGTACCGCAGCAGCTCTCCGCCGACGCCGCGCTCACCGGCCGGGAGAACGTCTCGCTGTTCGCCCGTGTCTTCGACGTCAGCCACCGCGAACGCAAGGCGCGCGTCGCGCAGGCGCTCGCCGCCGTCGATCTCGCCGACGCCGCCGACCGGCTCGCCAAGACGTACTCCGGCGGCATGATCCGCCGGCTCGAACTCGCCCAGGCGCTGGTCAGCGCCCCCCGGCTGCTGATGCTGGACGAGCCGACCATCGGCCTCGACCCGATCGCCCGCACCAGCGTGTGGGAGCACATCAACGCCGTGCGCAAGGCCACCGGCATGACCGTCCTGGTCACCACGCACTACATGGACGAGGCCGATCAGTACTGCGACCGGCTCGCCCTGATGCACCGTGGCCGGATCCACGCGCTCGGCACCCCCGAGGAGCTGCGGTCCGAGCTGCGCGAGCGGCAGCGGGCCGCGGGCGAGAAGAACGCCGCGCCGACGCTGGAGGACGTCTTCCGGGACGTCGCCGGGCGTGGCCTCGACGAACAGGGAGGCGATTTCCGCAGTGTCCGAAGCACCCGCCGAACAGCGACCCGCGTCGGCTGACGCGTCGCACCCCCTCGAACTGGATCTGCTGCTCTCCCCGCCGCGCGCCCGCACGGGCTGGCGGGTCCTGGCCGCCAGGATCGGCGCGATGTGCGTGGTCGAGCTGCAGAAGCTGCGGCACGACCGTACGGAGCTGTACACCCGCGCCGTGCAGCCCGCGCTGTGGCTGCTGATCTTCGGTGAGACCTTCACCCGGATCAAGGCGATCCCGACCGGCGGCATCCCGTACATCGACTATCTCGCGCCCGGCATCATCGCCCAGTCGGCGATGTTCATCGCGATCTTCTACGGCATCATGATCATCTGGGAGAGAGACGCCGGGATCCTCACCAAACTGCTGGTCACCCCGACCCCGAGGTCGGCGCTGATCACCGGCAAGGCGTTCGCCGCCGGGGTGAAGGCCCTGATCCAGGCCGTCGTGGTGATCGTCATCGCCGCGCTGCTCGGTGTGGGGCTCACCGGGAACCCGCTCAGACTGCTGGGCGTCGCCGTCGCGGTGATCCTCGGCTCGGCCTTCTTCTCCTGCCTCTCGATGACCATCGCGGGGATCGTGCTGACCCGCGACCGGCTGATGGGGATCGGACAGGCCATCACCATGCCGCTGTTCTTCGCGTCGAACGCGCTGTACCCGGTGGCGATCATGCCGGGCTGGCTCCAGGTGCTCAGCAAGATCAACCCGCTGAGCTATCAGGTCGACGCGCTGAGAGGCCTGTTGCTCGGCACCTCGTCCCATCTGCTGCTCGACTACGGGGTGTTGGCGCTGGCGGCGGCGGCCGGCATCACCGCGGCGTCCTCGCTGCTGGCCAGACTGGCGAAGTGACGCACCCTCAGTTCAGGACGCCGTCCCGGGGAGCGCGTCCGCGCTCCCCGCGCCGGTGATCCCCGACACCAGCAGCTCCGTGAACCGGCGGGCCCACTCGGCGTCGACCGGCTCCGCGCTCACCAGCGCCCGGTGCACCACCGCCCCCGCCACCACGTCGAAGATCAGGTCCGTGTCGCGGGCGGCCGTCTCGGGATCGTCGCCGGCCGGCAGCTCGCCACGGCGCCGCGCGCGCTCCCGCCCCTCGTGCACGAGGCGCTTCTGCGGATCGACGATCATCGCGCGGATCCGGGCCCGCAGCGCCGGGTCGCGGGTCGACTCGGCGACCACGGCCATCAGCGCCGTCCTGGTCTCGGGCCGCTCCAGCAGCGCGCCGAACTGGAGCACGACCCCCTGCACGTCGGCCGTCAGGCTGCCCAGGTCCGGCACCTCCAGCTCGTCGAAGAGGACCGCGACCGCGTCCACGACCAGCTCGTTCTTGCCGGGCCAGCGCCGGTAGAGCGTCGTCTTGGCGACCCCGGCCCTGGCCGCCACGTCGCCCATCGTCACCTTCGACCAGCCAAGATCCACCAGCGCCTGCCTGGTCGCCGCGAGGATCGCGGCGTCCGTCTCGGCGCTGCGGGGGCGGCCTGTCGTACGTCCCGTACTCGACATGACGGTGACCATACCGGCCGGTAGGCAATGCGCTGTGAGCCAGTTCACGGCCATTTCCCGCCCGCTCCCCGCCGCGCGCAGTTACGCTACGACCCGTAGCGAAAGCCCTCACCGGCTCTCCGCGACAACCACTGGCGCCGGGTGGGGACCCGGCGCCGCAGAACGGTTTTCTGAACGCTTTTCTGAAGTACGCGCGGAGGGGGGAGGATGTACTCATGCAGCCTAGGAACATGTCCATGAGCGGCGTCGTCGACCTCGCCGCGGTGAAGGCGGCCAACGAGGCCAAGGCGAAGGCCGAGCAGGCCCGCGCCGAGGCGGCCCGCGACGGCGGCGCCGCCGTCGTACCCCCTTCCAGCCTGGTGATCGACGTCGACGAGGCCGGCTTCGAGCGCGACGTCCTCCAGCGCTCCGCCGAGGTACCGGTCGTCATCGACTTCTGGGCCGAGTGGTGCGAGCCGTGCAAGCAGCTGAGCCCGGTGCTGGAGCGCCTGGCGATCGAATACAGCGGCCGGTTCGTCCTTGCCAAGATCGACGTCGACGCCAACCAGATGCTGATGCAGCAGTTCGGGATCCAGGGCATCCCCGCGGTCTTCGCCGTGGTGGCGGGCCAGGCGCTGCCCCTCTTCCAGGGCGCGGCCCCCGAGACCCAGATCCGGCAGACGCTGGACCAGCTGATCCAGGTGGGCGAGGAGCGGTTCGGGCTCACCGGCATCGCCGTCGACACCGAGGCCGGCGCCGAGCAGGGTGAGACGGAGGCCCCCGCTGCCCCCGTGGGGCCCTACGACGCCCTGCTGGAGGCCGCGGCCCAGGCCCTGGACGCCGACGACTTCAGCGGCGCCGCGCAGGCGTACCGCAACGTCCTGTCCGACGACCCCGGCAACACCGAGGCCAAGCTCGGCCTCGGCCAGGCCGAACTGCTCGGCCGGGTGCACAGCCTGGACCCGCAGCAGGTGCGCAAGGACGCGGCGGAGGCGCCCGACGACGTCGAGGCGCAGCTCGCGGCCGCCGATCTCGACCTGTACGGCGGCCATGTCGAGGACGCCTTCAGCAGGCTGATCGAGACCGTCCGCCGCACGACGGGCGACGACAGGAACGCGGCGCGCGTACGGCTGCTCGAACTCTTCGAGATCGTCGGTGACAACCCGCTCGTGACCGCGGCGCGGCAGTCGCTGGCCCGCGTGCTGTTCTGACCGCGAGTCCGTCGGCGGCCCTCCTTCTCCGACGGTGATTTGGCGACACGACGACACCGGCGGCCGTATTTTGCCAAAACTTGGCAAGTACGGCCGCTGTTACTCGCAGTAAAGCGCCCCCCTTCCTCTGTCCTGATTTGTGCGGCAATCGCACCATCATCGCGACGGGTCGATTGCACCCTCTGTGCCGAGTTGATGGCACGCGGTCGTCGGCCGGTTATCGGGGCGTTACTAGCCAGTAACGAACCCCCTTGTGTCATGAGCTGGAATGCACCACGATCGGCGACGCTCGGTCCAATACCGCACCGGCACGGTCACCAGCCGCGCCCGTCGGCCTTGGGTCCCCACCGGGTGGACCGGCGGGTGCCCAGCACCCCCGGCCCGGACAGGGGGGTTCCTGCTCACCGGCAGGGCCTGTCCAGAGGTTGCGCGAAGGCGTGGCCAGTGGTTGTCGCTCGGGGGTGATCGCCGGTTCTTCGGACGCGGTTCGCGCCTCTACGGAACAGGCGCTCTCCTTCCCGAGGACGTAGCACTTCTCCCATCCCAGGACGGGCTCCGGCCCGGTCCGGAGATGTACGTCCGAGAAGGAGGACATTGATGGAGTCCCTAGTACGTGGTGGGACCAGATGGAAGCGGTTCGCCGTCGTCATGGTGCCGAGCGTGGCCGCGACGGCCGCGATCGGTGTCGCGCTGGCACAGGGGGCGCTCGCCGCTTCGTTCAGTGTGTCGGGCCAGAGCTTCAAGGTCAGCGCCGACAAGCTGGACGGCCGGGGGTTCACCCAGTACGGCAGCATCGACACGGGCACGGACCTCAAGGGCAACAAGAGCGCCAACCCGGTCGCCGTCTCGGGGTTCACGTCCGCGAAGATCACCAACATGTGCCAGTCGGTGGTCACACCGGATGTGCCGATCTTCGGCAGCATCAGCCTGCAGCTCAAGGCCGGCGGCGGTGCGACTCCGGTCAGCGCCAAGAACCTGTACATCGATGTCGCCGATCTGAACGCGAACGCGACGTTCACGAACATCGACATCGGTGTGGCGGCCGGTGAGACCAAGGGCGCCGGTATCGCACCCGGTGACAAGGGGAAGACCAACCCCTACGGCTTCGCACAGCAGGCCGAGCGGGCCGTGCTGACCGATGTGAAGCAGACGGCGTGGGCGACCACAGCCGGCACCTTCAAGCTCAGCGGTCTGAGCATGAAGCTGTTCAAGGGCACCAAGGAGTGCTACTAGTGCCCCTCCCGGCAAGCCATGCCCTGTCGGGCAGACACTGCCGGTCGCGGTACTAGCACCCCGTCCGGCGGGTGGGGGAAGTCTCCACCTCCCTTGCCCGCCGTCCCCCTTCTTCTTCTCACGGCAACGCCGGTTCCAGGGAGCTGTTTTCCATGAGCGCCGAGTCTTCGCACCGCAGCGGCGGATTCACGTACTGGCGGCTGCGTTTCCGCGCGTGGCGGGGCACCCGGCCGTTCTGGGCCGGCCTGTTCACCCTGTTCAGCGGTCTGCCCATCGCCTACTTCCCGTACGCACATCTGCACCTCGGTAATCTGACGCTGGCCATGGCCACCACCGCGGGCGCCGGCTCGCTGATCATCGGTGTGCTGCTGGTGACACTGGGGCTGACGATGTGGTTCCACAGCATCGTGCGGGTGTTCGCCGGCATCGCCACGATCCTGCTGGGCCTGGTCTCGATACCGATCTCCAACATCGGCGGCTTCGTCATCGGCTTCCTCTGCGCGCTGATCGGCGGAGCCCTGTCGATCGCCTGGGCGCCGCCGCAGCCCGCCGAGCCGACCGTACGGCCCGACATCCCCCAGCAGGCGCCCGAGCCCGAAGGCGGACTCCCGGGCGGTGCGGGGCCCGACGGCGCGGCCCCGGGTGACAGCGCCGCCGATCCCTACTTCCCCGCCTCGTACGGTCCCGGTCCGCGTGACGGGGAGAACCCGAACGTGCCGGATACGACAGCCCATGCCTACGGTGGGAGGAACAGTGCGGGGTGACGAAGCGCAGCCGGTCACGGCCGGGACGGACGGTCTCCGGGTGAGAGGAGGGCCGCGCCACGCGGCCCCCAGGAAGTCCCTCCTGACCAAGCTCCAGATACCCGCGGGCAAGGCCATGGCGCTCGCCGCCGTGCCCACGGCGGTCTTCGTGGGCATGGGGCTGACCCCGAGGCTCGCGCTGGCGGACTCCAACAAGGACATCCCGTACGCGCCGGGCCCGTGTGTGACCCGCTCCGACGAGCCGAGCGAATCCGCTTCCTCCTCGCCTTCGCCCTCCGCCTCGGACGGGCAGAAGCCCGGCGACTCCGCGTCGCCCGGCCCCACGCCGTCGGCGAGCGGTTCGGCGAACGGCGGGGACGACGACAAGGGCAGCGAGCCGAAGCCGTCGTCCAGCGCGTCCGCCTCGGACTCCGGGTCCGACGAGGACAAGGCGTCGGCGGACAAGACCCCGGCGGAGAAGGCCCCTTCGGCCGACGAGGACACGGACAAGAGCAAGGTCGACCTGGACCCGCTCGGACTCGGCGGGCTGATCGGCGGCCTGCTGGGCGGCGGTTCCAAGGCGTCGGACGACCCCGAGCCGAGCGCTTCGGCCACCCCGAAGCCGGACCCCTCCACCAGCGCCCCGTCGAAACCGAAGCCGGACAACCCGGTGGGCGACACGGTCGGCAAGGCCGGCGACGCCGTCGGGGACACCGTGGGCGGTACGGAGAAGGCGATCAGGGACGCGGCGGGCAAGGCAGGCGCCGAGGTCGAGGATCTGGGCGACGACGTCAAGGGCACCACCCCCGGCAAGGACGACGACATCCCCAAGGGCGCGGACGGCAAGGAGCGCTTCCCCTGCCCGACGGCCGACCCGAAGGCGCTCGCCGACGCCACCCAGGAGGAGGGCATCCCGCTGCTGCCCAACGACCCCTGGACGCTGCGCAGCAGCAACCTCAAGCTGACCGGGCTGAAGTACGAGGGCATCAAAGAGGTCAGGACGTACGACCAGCGGCTGAAGAAGGTCATGAAGTTCACGGCCGACAGCATCGACATCGGGGACCTGGACCAGTCCGTCGTCTACCCGAACGGCAAGACGGGCCATGTGAAGGCGGCGCCGGGCTCCACGTCCACCATCCGCGGCGGCAAGGTCACGCTGTACACCGAGAAGCTGTCGGGCAACCTGTTCGGACTGATACCGATCACGTTCAGCCCGTCCTTCCCGCCGCCGATCCAGGTGCCGACCGCCATCTTCACCAACGCGACGGTGACCCAGGCCGGCCAGTTCGGCGGCACGCTCACCATCCCCGGGCTGCACAACTACATCGACTGACCGCTCAGCCGGCAGTCGACGACGGACCCCCGCGGGAGCCGTGGTGACGGCAGTGGCCCGCACCCTGAAGCCAGGGTGCGGGCCACTCGCCGTACGGCGCCGGGTCAGTCGCGGCCCGTGCCGCCCAGGTGGTGCACCCGGACCATGTTCGTGGTGCCGGGGACGCCGGGGGGCGAGCCCGCCGTGATGACGAACGTGTCGCCCTCGTTGTAGCGCTTGAGCTTGAGCATCTCGACCTCGACCAGGTCGACCATCTCGTCGGTGCTCTTCACCCACGGCACGATGAACGACTCGACGCCCCAGCTCAGCGCGAGCTGGTTACGGGTCGACTCGTCCGTGGTGAAGGCCAGGATCGGCTGACAGGCGCGGTAGCGGGACAGCCTGCGGGCCGTGTCGCCGGACTGGGTGAAGGCGACCAGCGCCTTGCCGTCCAGGAAGTCGGCGATCTCGCACGCCGCGCGGGCCACCGAACCGCCCTGGGTACGCGGCTTCTTGCCGGGCACCAGCGGCTGGAGCCCCTTGGAGAGCAGCTCCTCCTCGGCGGCGACGACGATCTTCGACATCGTCTTGACCGTCTCAATCGGGTACGCGCCGACCGAGGACTCGGCGGACAGCATGACCGCGTCGGCACCGTCCAGGATCGCGTTGGCGACGTCGGACGCCTCGGCGCGGGTGGGCCGCGAGTTGGTGATCATCGACTCCATCATCTGGGTCGCCACGATCACCGGCTTGGCGTTGCGGCGGCACAGCTCGATGAGGCGCTTCTGCACCATCGGGACCTTTTCGAGCGGATACTCGACGGCCAGGTCACCACGGGCCACCATGATGATGTCGAAAGCCGCGACGACACCCTCCATGTTGGCGACGGCCTGCGGCTTCTCGACCTTGGCGATGACGGGGACCCGGCGGCCCTCCTCGTCCATCACCTTGTGCACGTCGTTGATGTCGTGGGCGTCCCTGACGAAGGACAGCGCGACCATGTCGCAGCCCATCCGCAGCCCGAACCGCAGGTCCTCGACGTCCTTCTCGGACAGCGCGGGGACGTTGACGGCCGTGCCGGGCAGGTTGATGCCCTTGTGGTCGGAGATGACACCGCCCTCGATGACGATGGTCTTGACCTGCGGACCCTCGACGGCGACGACCCGCAGCTCCACGTTGCCGTCGTTGATCAGGATCGGGTCGCCCTTGGTGACGTCGCCCGGCAGCCCCTTGTAGGTGGTGCCGCAGATTGCCTTGTCACCGGGGACGTCCTCGGTGGTGATGGTGAACTCGTCACCGCGTACCAGCTCGACGGGTCCCTCGGCGAAGGTCTCCAGGCGGATCTTGGGGCCCTGGAGGTCCACCATCACACCGACGGCGCGGCCGGTGTCGGCCGCCGCCTTCCGGACGCGGTGGTACCGCTCCTCGTGCTCCGGGTGGCTCCCGTGGCTCATGTTCAGTCGGGCCACATTCATGCCGGCCTCGATGAGCGACTTCAGCTGCTCGTAGGAGTCGACGGCTGGGCCCAGTGTGCAGACGATTTTGGAACGGCGCATGAGGCGGATCCTATCGGTTTGTTTCGGCGCGGAATATTCCGACTGGTGGAAGATACAAATGGGCGGGAGGGCGCTCAGGCGTCGACTGTTCGATCCTCGCCGACCAGTGCGAAGGTCTGCCGTGCGATCTCCAGTTCCTCGTCCGTCGGCACCACGGCCACCGCCACCCTGGAACCGTCCGGCGAGACGAGCCGGGGCACGTCGGAACGTACGGTATTGCGCCCGGCGTCCACCGCGATGCCCAGGGTGTCCAGACCGGCGACGGCGGCCTCCCGCACCTCCGCCGCGTTCTCCCCGACGCCCGCGGTGAACACGACGGCGTCCACCCGTCCCAGGACCGCCGTATAAGCGCCGATGTACTTCTTCAGCCGGTGGATGTAGATGTCGAAGGCGAGCCGCGCCGCCGCGTCACCCGCGTCGATCCTGCGACGGATCTCGCGCATGTCGTTGTCCCCGCAGAGGCCGGTCAGTCCACTTCTCTTGTTCAGAAGTTCATCGATCTCGTCAACCGACATCCCGCCGACCCGCGCCAGATGGAAGATCACGGCCGGGTCGATGTCGCCGGAACGCGTCCCCATCACCAGGCCCTCCAGCGGAGTCAGCCCCATCGACGTGTCCACGCACCGGCCGCCGGCCACCGCGGAGGCCGAGGCGCCGTTGCCCAGATGCAGCACGATGACATTCACCTCGGACGGGTCCTTGCCGAGCAGCTCGGCCGCCCGGCGCGAGACGTACGCGTGCGAGGTGCCGTGGAAGCCGTACCTGCGGACGTCGTACGCGTCGGCCGTCCGCACGTCCACCGCGTACCGGTACGCGGACTCCGGCATCGTCGCGTGGAAGGCCGTGTCGAACACGGCGACCTGCGGCAGGTCGGGGCGCAGCGCGCGGGCCGTCCTGATGCCGGTGATGTTGGCCGGGCTGTGCAGCGGCGCCAGCGGCACCAGCCGCTCGATCTCCGCCAGCACGTCGTCGTCCACCACGGTCGGCTCGGTGAACTTCGGCCCGCCGTGCACCACCCGGTGGCCGAACGCCGCCAGCTCGGGCGACTCGATGCCCAGACCGTCCTGCCGCAGCTCCTCGGCGACGGCCTTCAGCGCGGCCGCGTGATCGGCGACCTGTTCCGTACGCTCCCGGCGCTCGCCGTGCGCCGGCGTGTGCACCAGACGTGAGGCGCGCTCCCCGATGCGCTCGACGAGCCCCGTCGCGAGCCGGGAGCTGTCCCGCATGTCGAGCAGCTGGTACTTGACCGACGAGGAACCGGAGTTGAGCACGAGAACACGGGTGGCGGTCACAGCCTGGGTGCCTTCCGACGGGGCATGGGCGGTCATTCTGTCTCGTCCTGCGCCTGGATCGCCGAAATGGCGACCGTGTTGACGATGTCCTGCACCGTGGCGCCGCGCGACAGGTCGTTGACCGGCTTGCGCAGCCCCTGGAGCACCGGGCCCACGGCCACGGCGCCCGCCGAACGCTGCACGGCCTTGTACGTGTTGTTGCCGGTGTTCAGGTCGGGGAAGATCAGCACCGTCGCCTGCCCCGCCACCTCCGAGTCGGGCAGCTTCGTCGCGGCGACCGAAGGCTCCACGGCCGCGTCGTACTGGATCGGGCCCTCGATCCGCAGATCCGGCCGGGCCGCGCGCACCAGCGCCGTCGCCTCCCGCACCTTGTCGACGTCGGCGCCCGTACCCGACGTACCCGTCGAGTACGACAGCATCGCGATCCTCGGCTCGACCCCGAACCGCGCGGCCGTCGCCGCCGCCTGCACCGCGATGTCGGCCAACTGCTCCGCGTTCGGGTCCGGGTTGACCGCGCAGTCGCCGTACACCAGCACCCGGTCGGCGAGGCACATGAAGAACACCGAGGAGACTATGGAGGCGCCCTCCTTCGTCCGGATGATCTCGAAGGCCGGCCGGATCGTCGCCGCCGTCGAGTGCACCGAGCCCGACACCATGCCGTCGGCCAGGCCCTCGCGCACCATCAGCGTGCCGAAGTAGTTCACATCGGCGACCACGTCGTACGCCAGCTCCACCGTCACCCCCCGGTGCGCCCGCAGCTTCGCGTACCGCGCCGCGAACTCCTTGCGCAGCTCCGACCTGGCCGGGTCGATCAACTGCGCCGCGCCCAGGTCGATACCGAGATCGGCGGCCTTCTTCCGGATGGTGTCCACGTCACCCAGCAGCGTCAGATCACACACGTCGCGCCGCAGCAGCACGTCCACCGCCCGCAGTACCCGCTCCTCGGCGCCCTCGGGCAGCACGATCCGGCGCCGCGACGCGCGCGCCTGGTCCAGCAGATCGCGCTCGAACATCATCGGCGTGACATGGCCGCTGCGGGCGACCGACATCCGCGCCAGCAGATCAGCGGTGTCCACATGCCGCTCGAACAGCCCCAGCGCCGTCTCTGCCTTACGCGGCGTGGCAGCGCTCAACTTCCCCTCGAAGGTGAACAGTTCGGCCGCCGTCGCGAAAGACCCGCCGGCCACCGACACCACGGGCGTACCGGGCGCGAGCCGCGCGGCCAGCGTCAGCACCGCGTCGTCCGGCCGCTCGTCCAGGGTCAGCAGCAGCCCGGCGATGGGCGGCGTCCCCGCCGAGTGCGCGGCCAGCGCGCCGACCACGATGTCCGCGCGGTCGCCCGGCGTGACCACCAGACAGCCCGGGGTCAGCGCCCCGAGGAAGTTCGGCAGCATCGCCCCGCCGAACACGAACCCCAGCGCGTCCCTGGCGAGCCCCGACTCGTCACCCAGCAGGACCGTTCCGCCCAGTGCCCGGGTGATCTGCGCCACGGTCGGCGCCGCCAGCGCCGGATCGTCCGGCAGGACGTAACTGGGCACCGGCAGTTGCGTTTCCAGCCCCGCCGCGATGGCCTCCCGGTCGTCGGCCGCGACGCGGTTGACCATTATCGTCAGCACGTCACAGCCCAGCACCTCGTACGCGCGGTGCGCGTTGCGCGCCTCGGCCCGTACCGACTCGGCGCTCTGGTCCTTGCCGCCCACCACCGCGATCACCGAGGCGCCGAACTCGTTGGCGAGCCGGGCGTTGAGTGCCAGCTCGTCGGGCAGCTGGGTGCCGGCGAAGTCCGACCCCAGCACCAGCACGACGTCGTACTCGCGCGCGACCCGGTGGAACCCCTCCACCAGCCGGGACACCAGCTCGTCCGTACCGCGCTCGGCCTGCAGCGCGGAGGCGGCGCCGTAGTCGAGACCGAAGACGGTCGACGGATCCTGCGCCAGCCGGTAGCGGGTGCGCAGCAGGTCGAACATCCGGTCCGGACCGTCGTGCACCAGCGGCCGGAACACCCCGACCCGGTCCACCTGCCGGGTCAGCAGCTCCATCACCCCCAGCTCGACGACCTGCCGGCCGTCTCCGCGGTCGATCCCGGTCACGTACACGCTGCGCGTCACGCGGTGCTCTCCTCGTTCGGTGTTCGTGTCGTTCGGTTCGTGTGTCGGCCCGGGGCGGCACGGCCGTCCGCCTCCCTTGACAATGCCTCCACAAGTGTATATAGCGGTCACGCGCAAACCCTGGTAAGGGCGGATGCGCATACTCACGATCCCGCGTGGGAGGATCAAAGCTGGCTCGTTCCCAGAAAAGCACAGCACTAGCGCGCAGGAGATACAGCACGATGCGTATCGGAATTCTCACCGCAGGCGGCGACTGCCCCGGCCTGAACGCAGTGATCCGGTCGATCGTGCACCGGGCGATGACCGGGCACGGAGACGAGGTCATCGGCTTCGAGGACGGCTTCAAGGGCCTGCTCGACGGCCACTACCGGCCGCTGGACCTCGACGACGTCAGCGGCATCCTCGCCCGTGGCGGCACCATCCTCGGCTCGGCCCGCCTGGAGCGCGGCCGGCTGCGCGAAGCCGCCGAGAACTGCGCGGAGCTGGCCCGGCGCTACGGCATCGACGCGCTCATCCCCATCGGCGGCGAGGGCACGCTGACGGCGGCGCGCCTGCTGTCCGACGCGGGCATGCCCGTCGTGGGCGTACCGAAGACGATCGACAACGACATCTACTCCACCGACCGCACGTTCGGCTTCGACACGGCCGTCATGGTCGCGACGGAAGCCATCGACCGCCTGAAGACGACGGCGGAGTCGCACCAGCGCGTGATGGTCGTCGAGGTCATGGGCCGGCACGCCGGCTGGATCGCCCTGGAGTCCGGCATGGCGGGCGGCGCGCACGGCATCTGCCTGCCGGAGCGGCCCTTCGAGGTGGACAGCCTGGTCAAGATGGTCGAGGAGCGCTTCCAGCGCGGCAAGAAGTTCGCGGTGATCTGCGTGGCCGAGGGCGCGCATCCGGCGACGGGCTCGATGGAGTACGGCAAGGGCGAGATCGACCAGTTCGGCCACGAGCGCTTCGTGGGCATCGGCAACCGCCTGGCGGCGGAGCTGGAACACCGCATGGGCAAGGAGGCCCGCCCGGTCATCCTGGGCCACGTCCAGCGAGGCGGCACGCCGACGGCGTACGACCGCGTCCTGGCGACGCGCTTCGGCTGGCACGCGGTGGAGGCGGTGCACCGGGGCGAGTTCGGCCGGATGGCGGCGCTGCGGGGGACGACGATCCAGATGGTGCCGCTGGCGGAGGCCGTGACCCAGCTGAAGACGGTGCCGGAGAACAGGATGTACGAGGCGGAGTCGGTCTTCTAGGCCTCTTGCCGCCCTTGCGGTGTGCGGGTCTGGGTTGCGGTTGTCGTCGTCTGGTGCCGGTGTCCGGGTCCTGCGGAGGGGGGTGTCCGGACTGCTTGTCGCATGAGCTCCTTCGCTTTACGTCCGGACACCCCCCTCCTCCGGCCCCGGACCCCTCCCCCCGGCGGTCGGCCACACCCGCCCGCGTCAGCGCGGGTGAGCGGTGCCCTGCGGGCAGCGGGGCCGGGCAGCCGT
>NZ_JTIY01000001.1:694923-754909 GCF_000818175.1 Streptomyces sp. AcH 505 | reverse complement strand
ACGACCCCGGAACGGCACCCGGCGACCACCGCAACCACGACCCGCAACCCGGACGGTCAGACCCGTTCCCAGAAGCGCGCCAGTATCGACGTCAAGAACGCCTCCCCCTCCTCGCCCGCGTTCGCCGAGCCGCCCCACCCCAGCGTCGGGACCATCCGCGACTGGTAGTCCGCGTGCAGGCGCTCCAGCGCCGCCTCCACCGCCTCGCGTGGCATCGGCAGCAGCTTCGTCACCGGGCGGACGTACCCCTGCCACCGCGTCGTCGCCGCCGAGCGCAGCGCCGTCGCCAGTTCCTCGTCCCGGCCCGTCGCCGTCAGCAGCTCGCGTGGGGTCAGGGACAGCGCCGCCGCCAGGGCCACGGTCTGGCGTTCGTTGCCGCGCCAGCGGCCGGACTCCTCCATGCGTACGTACGACGTCGTGTCGAGGCCGACCTGGCGCGCCAGGTCCTCCGCCGGGAGACCCCGGGACAGCCGGTGCTCCTTCAGCGTGGACGCCGACGCCAGCAGCTCGCCGACCGAGCACCACAACACACCGGCGAGCGCGGTGAGTTCGCGTGACGTGGGGACGGCAAGGCCGCGTTCCCACGCGGCCACGGTGTCGGCGGAGGTGTCATGGAGGCCGTACTGGGCCTGCAGGCCGTACGCGACGTGGCCGGTCGCCCAGCCCAGCGCCTCGCGCAGTCGGCGGGCGGCTTGGGCGTCGAAGGGCGGCGAGGAAGTGGGTGACTGCACGGGCACACCGTAGAGGTGGATCACCCGCCGCGACTACCGTGTGTTCGAACAACGGCACATGTCGTAGGAACGTCCTACCCCAAAACGCTCAGTGCGGGGCACTCAGCCAGCGGTACTGGAGCTCGGGGCGGCCGATCTGACCGTACTGGGGGCTGCGGCCCGCGCGTCCCTCCGTGACGAGGTGTTCCAGGTAACGGCGCGCCGTGATCCGGGAGATGCCGAGCGCCGCGCCGGCCTCGGCGGCGGTCAGACCGGCGGGCGAGGAGCGCAGGGTGCGGGTCACCGCGGAGAGCGTCGGGGCGCTCAGTCCCTTGGGCAGGGCGGCCGGTTCGGGGGAGCGGAGCGCGCCGAGCGCGCGGTCCACCTCGTCCTGGCCGCTCGCCTCGCCCGCCGCCGCGCGGAACTCGGCGTAGCGGGTGAGCCGGTCGCGCAGGGTGGCGAAGGCGAAGGGCTTCAGTACGTACTGGACGACGCCGAGCGACACCCCCTCCCTGACCACCGCGAGGTCTCGCGCCGAGGTGACGGCGATGACGTCGGCGTGGTGGCCGCCCGCCCGCAGGGCGCGGAGCAGGGACAGGCCGTGGCCGTCCGGGAGGTAGAGGTCGAGCAGGATGAGGTCGATGTCGGCGCGTTCCAGCAGCCGGGCCGCCTCGGCGCGGGAGTGGGCGACGCCCGCGACGGCGAAGCCGGGCACCCGGCCGACGTACAGCTGGTGTGCGTCGGCGGCGACGGGGTCGTCCTCCACGATGAGGACGCGGATGGCGGGCGCGCTCATGTCGTCACCCGCAGGGCGCCGGACGTGAGGAGCGGCAGCCGTACGGTGAACTCCGCCCCGCTGTCGGGTCCCGAGGCGAGGACGACGGTGCCGTGCGCGCGGTGCACGGCCTGCCGTACGAGCGCGAGGCCGAGGCCGCGACCGGGCCCGTTGGTCGACCAGCCGCGGCGGAAGACCTCCTCGACGGACTCGGGGTCGACGCCGGCGCCGGTGTCCCGTACGGCGAGGCGCAGTTCGCCGTCGTCGACCAGCGCGGTGACGGTGACCCGCGCGCCGGCCGGGCTGTCGCCGCTCTGCGCCGCGTCCACGGCGTTGTCGATGAGATTGCCGAGGATGGTCACCAGATCGCGGGCCGGCAGGGTCGCGGGCAGTACGCCGTCGTCGATGCGGCTGTCGTCGGCGAGCACCAACTCGACTCCGCGTTCGTTGGCTTGGGCCGCCTTGCCGAGGAGCAGCGCGGCGAGCACGGGTTCGCCGACCGAGCCGACGACCTGGTCGGTGAGGGCCTGGGCCAGCTCCAGTTCGGCCGTGGCGAACTCCACCGCCTGTTCCACCCGGCCGAGTTCGATGAGGGAGACCACGGTGTGCAGCCGGTTCGCCGCCTCGTGCGCCTGCGAGCGCAGGGCCTGGGTGAAGCCGCGCTCCGAGTCCAACTCGCCCGAGAGTGCCTGGAGTTCGGTGTGGTCGCGCAACGTGACGACCGTGCCGTGCCGTTCGCCGCCGACCACCGGGCGGGTGTTCACGACGACGATCCGCTCGTCGCTCAAGTGCACCTCGTCCACGCGTGGTTCGGAGGCGAGCAGCGCACCGGTGAGCGGTGTGGGCAGGCCGAGTTCGGCGACGGGCCGGCCGACGGCGGACTCGTCGAGGCCGAGCAGTTCCCGGCCGCCGTCGTTGATGAGGGCGATCCTGCGCGCGCCGTCGAGCATCAACAGCCCCTCGCGTACGGCGTGCAGGGTCGCCTGGTGGTAGTCGTGCATCCTGCTGAGTTCGGTGGCGTTCATGCCGTGGGTGTGGCGGCGCAGCCGCGCGTTGATGACGTACGTACCGAGCGCGCCGAGCGCCAGCGCGCCCGCGGCCGACAGGATCAGGATCTTGACCTGGTGGGTGACCTGGCTGGAGATCCGGTCGACGGTGATGCCGACGCTGACCAGGCCGGTGATCCTGCTGCCGTCCCTGATCGGGGTGACGACGCGGATGGAGGGGCCGAGCGTGCCGGTGTAGGTCTCGGTGAAGGTGTGGCCGCGCAGCGCGGCCGCCGTGCTGCCGAGGAAGGGCCGGCCTATCTGCAGCGGATCGGGATGCGTCCAGCGGATGCCCCGCGGACTCATGATGGTGATGAAGTCGACACCCGTGTCGCGCCGTACCCGCTCCGCGTACGGCTGGAGCGGCCCGGTCGGGTCGGGGGTGCGGACGGCGTCCCGTACAGAGGGCGAATCAGCCACCGCGCGTGCTGCGGACGTCACCTGCCTGCGCGCCGTCTCGTCGGCCTGGTCCCGGTCGGTGAGGTACGCGAAGACGGCGCACCCCGCCACGATGGCCGCGACCAGCACGGCCTGCATCGCGAAGAGCTGGCCGGCGAGGCTGCGCGGACGTGGCAGATGCATGGGCATCAGTGTGCCTGGCCGGAATCGTATGAACGAAATGAACGTAAGGGTGACCGGCGTCACACCGTGGTGGATAGTCGCCGGGACCCCTCGGGACGGGGGGCGGCTCCCTCGGGACAGGGGGTGCAGCAGGGACGAGTCGAGGAGGACCCGTGGCCGCAAGAGGGCGGGACCGTACGCACTTTCTGTACATAGCGGTGGTCGTGGCCGTCGGCCTCGGCATCCTGGTGGGCTTCGCGGCCCCGGGGGTCGCGGTCGAACTCAAACCGATCGGCACGGGCTTCGTCAGCCTCATCACGATGATGATCTCGCCGATCATCTTCTGCACGATCGTGCTGGGCGTCGGATCGGTCCGCAAGGCGGCGAAGGTCGGCGCCGTCGGCGGGCTCTCGCTCGCCTACTTCATGGTGATGTCGACGGTGGCCCTCGCCATCGGACTCGTCGTAGGGAACATCCTGGAGCCGGGCTCGGGGCTGCATCTCACCGAGGCGGCGCGCCATGTGGGCACGACCCAGGCGGAGGGGGCTTCGACCTCCACCACGGACTTCCTGCTCGGCATCATCCCGACCTCGATGCTCTCCGCCTTCACCGAGGGCTCGGTGCTCCAGACGCTGCTGATCGCACTGCTGTCGGGCTTCGCGCTCCAGGCGATGGGCCGCACGGGCGAGCCGATCCTGCGCGGTGTCGAGCACATCCAGCGCCTGGTGTTCCGGGTGCTGGCGATGGTCATGTGGGCCGCGCCCATCGGCGCCTTCGGTGCCATCGCCGCTGTGGTGGGGGAGACGGGCGTCGATGCGCTGAAGTCCCTCGCGATCATCATGATCGGCTTCTACATCACCTGCGCGCTGTTCGTCTTCGTGGTGCTGGGGGCGCTGCTGCGGGCCATCGCCGGCGTCAACATCCTACTGCTGTTCAAGTACCTGGCGCGGGAGTTCCTGCTGATCCTGTCCACGTCGTCGTCGGAGTCGGCGCTGCCGAGGCTGATCGCGAAGATGGAACACCTGGGTGTCAGCAGGCCCGTCGTCGGCATCACCGTGCCGACGGGCTACTCCTTCAACCTTGACGGTACGGCGATCTATCTGACGATGGCCTCGATCTTCATCGCCGAGGCACTGGACAAGCCGCTGTCGATCGGCCACCAGATCTCGCTCCTCGTCTTCATGATCATCGCCTCGAAGGGCGCGGCGGGCGTCAGCGGCGCCGGTCTCGCCACCCTCGCGGGCGGTCTCCAGGCCCACCGCCCCGAACTGCTCGACGGCGTCGGCCTGATCGTCGGCATCGACCGCTTCATGAGCGAGGCCCGCGCCCTGACGAACTTCGCGGGCAACGCCGTCGCCACGATCCTGGTCGGTACGTGGACGAAGGAGATCGACCGGGCCCGGGTGGACGAAGTACTGGCGGGCCGCATCCCGTTCGACGAACGGACCCTGCTGGACGAGGGGCACGGCGGCACGCCGGAGAAGGACCTGGACGAGGTCCCCGAGCAGCGTGACACGCACGCGGACACGGACACCGACGTGATCGAGCACGCGCGCGCCTCCCAGCCGAAGACCCAGGCCGGGGCCTGACCAGCCTCCCCACCCGGCCCTCCGAGGGACCGGCCCGCCCGGAGCACCACACTCCGCGCGGGCCGTTCCGCTGTCCTGCGGCTCACCCGTCGGCGTGCCGGAGCCGGTAGGCGGCGACGACCGGCCGTACGGCCGCCGCCAGGGCGCGCATGTGCTCGTAGGCGTAGCCGGGTGGGGTGTCGGGGTTCGGGCGGGCGGTGCGGTCGAGTACCGCGTACGCGTCGCGGTACAGCGCCCGGGACTCGGGGGTGTCGATGTCGCCCAGGTCTTCTCCCAGCAACAGCTCCAGGTGGCCGCGGAGTTTGACGGTCGTGCTGTCGACCCACGCCCGGTCGGGAAGCGCGAGGCGCCGGGCGAGCGCCTGGTCGACGGTGTGGGAGATCGTCACGAGGTCGATCGGGGGCCGCGACGGATCCGGGGGGTCGTCGGAACCCGTACCCCCGCCTTCCTGGTCGGCGTCTCCTGGCACGTCGTTCCCCGCTTCGCTCAGTCGGTTCACCGGGCCGGCTCCTTCACTGTCGGTCACCTCGCGGCGTCGACGGCGCGCCCGCGTGGCGACGGTGCGCACGATGTTGTACGGCCCGGGCCGGCTTCCCGCTCAAGTCACCTGGTGTGCAACTGAACTGGTGAAGCCGGGCGAAGGTCCGACCGCCGCTCTGTCCGGCCGGGGTCGTCGGCAATTCACCGGGAACGAGAAAGCTCAACGGGATCGCCGCTGAATGGCGGAACCCATGACACCGGCCGGGTCGGACGACAGGAAACCCGCTCCTCGCTCCCTACCCTGTGAGCGAAATCAGCGCGGCCGGAATCAGGAGCACGCATGAATGACGACAAGAATTCGAACGAACTGCCTCGGCGCCGGTTCGTGGCGTTCTCCGGCGCCATCGTTGCGGCGACCCTCCTGACGGGCGCGGGAGCGGCGACCGGTCGCACCGCTTCGGCAGCCGCCCCGACGTCCGCACACCCCGTGCCCGACACGTGCCCCACGCCACCACCCGGGGGAGCCCCGACCTGCCCCCCTGCGCAGCTCCAGCCCCTCTGCGGCAGCCCGTCCGACAACGATCCGCTGTGGCGGGACGTCCAGTACTGCACGCAAGGCAAGCCGCTGCCCCCCGGGCAGTTCCCGCCCGATTGTCTGAAGGTGACCCCGGACTACGTCGTCCTGCACGGCAGGCCGTCGAACCGGCACAACTTTCTCCTGACGCCCAGTTGCCGGATCACCGGTATCGAATGCCCCTTCATCGAGACCTCCGGCGCGCCGAATTACTGGAACGACGCTTGGGAAAACGCCCGGAGCGGAGGGAGCGTCCCCGTTCAATACCCCAATATCGGTCTGGGGATCAATTCGAAGAGCGCCCGGTTCCTCAACCAGTTGCACATTCACCTGGCCGGCGTCCGGGCGAGCACGCAACGGCGGCTGCAGGAACTGGAGATGACCGGACGCATGGCCACCAGTCCCGCGCAGTGGAACGCCGTGCAGTACCGGGTGCCGGTCACGGGCTCGGACGGGTCGGGGGACCGTACGTACCGAGCCCTCAGGCTGCCCGGTCTCGGGATGAATCTCTTCGCGCTGTTGCAGCAGTACGTGGTGAATCCGAGCGGGCTGAGCATGGCGAACCAGACGCTGATCGTGGTGCCGAAGATGACGGCTGCGGGATTCGCCGGGGCTTTCTACGTCCTCAACAGCGACTCGTCGCTCCACGACGGCACGAACACGTGTGACCACCTTCTCGTGTACAGCTGAGCCTCCGACTCGGCTGTCGGCACACGGCGTGGCCCGGCGGCGGTCAGGCGCGGTCGATACCCGTTCTGACCAGGCCGAGCAGGCGGACCGTCATATCGGCGCTGTTCGGGGTCTGTTGGCCGGCCCAGGCGACGCCGGTCGCGAGCAGGAGCAGTTCGCCCGCGGTGATGTCGCCGCGTGCCTCGCCCGCCTGCTGGGCGCGGGCGAGCAGTTGGGCCGCCTTGGTGCGCATGGCGTGGCAGGAGTGGTGGAGTTCGGACGTCTCGTCGTCGATCGCGGCGAGGATCGAGCCCGGCAGGCCCGCGTAGCGGCTGGAGTTGGCGGAGAAGGCTACCAGCCAGATGTTCAGCGCCTCGCCGGGCGGCTCCGACTCCATCAGCTCGTCCGCCCGTACGCACAGGCCGTCGAGCCCGCGCCGCATGATCGCCTCGACGAGCGCCTCGCGGGTGGGGAAGTGCCGGTAGAGCGTGCCGATGCCGACGCCCGCGCGGCGGGCGACATCGCGGAGCGAGACCTCGGTGCCGTACTCGGCGAAGGCCGTACGGGCCGCGTCGAGCAGCAGCTCGTAGTTACGGCGGCCGTCGGCGCGCCTGGTTTCGGCCATGGGGTTCGCCTCCGGGGTTGCCAGACGGAGCGGTGCTCCGGATATAGTCGGAGCAGTGCTCCGAATGGCAGCCTAACCGTTTCCGACCCCTTGACACGAGGTGTGACGTCACCATGGCGGCAATCCCTGACGACTGGCAGGCACGAAACGGCCGATACGTGCCCACTCCGCGCTTCGACGACTACGCCGAGAAGTACGCCGACTACTTCACGATGAGCCGCGACAACGGCGTGATCGAACTGACCATGCACACCGACGGCGGCCCCGCCGCCTACGGCATGGGCATGCACAACGCCTGGGGCCAGGCCTGGCTGGACGTCGGCAGGGACCCGGAGAACGAGGTGCTCATCCTCACCGGCACCGGCGACCACTGGCTCGCCCCCGTCGACCGGGCCCGGTTCGCGGAGATGATGCGCGAACCGCACCCCGACAACCACGCGTACCGCACGTACTACGACGGTCTGAAGCTCCTGGAGAACCTGATCTCCGGCATCGACATCCCCACGATCGCCGCCGTGAACGGCCCGAGCGGATCGGGACACACCGAGATAGCGCTGCTGTGCGACATCACCCTGTGCGCGGAAGAGGCCACCTTCGCCGACTCCCACCTCCTCGCGGGCGCCGCCCCGGGCGACGGCATGCACCTGGTCCTCCAGGAACTGCTCGGCACGAAGCGCGCGGCCTACTACCTCTACACGGGCAAACCGATCGACGCGGCAGCGGCCCTGGAACTCGGCCTGGTCAACGAAGTACTCCCGGCGCCCCAACTCCTCCCACGCGCCCGCGAACTGGCGGCAGCCATCCGCTCCCGCCCGACAGCCGCCCGCAGACTCACCCACGCCGTGGTCTCCCGCCCCTGGAAGCGCCGCCTGGTCGAGGACTTCGGCTTCGGCCTGGCCCACGAGATGTTCGGCATCTCCGCCGACAAGCTCTTCGAACGCTCCTGACCGGTTCAGCGCGCCGCGTCGGCGCCACCTTCGAGCCGGACGCGTAGCGCGGCGGCCCGGGGATCGTCGTGGTCGGCGATGAGTACCAGGGCTCTCCTGCGATGCCGGCCGGCCGCATCCGCGTCGCTGTCCGCCAGGGCGACGGCGAGGCCGTCGAGGGCGAGCGCTTCGTGCCAGCCGTCTCCGAGCTCGTGCTGGACGTCGACGGCGCGCCGGTGGAAGTTCGCCGCTTCGACGTCGCGGCCCAGCTGGTGGTAGGTCTGACCGGCGCCGTGCCAGGCCAGGGCCTCACGGCCACGGTTGCCGAGACGCCGGTGGAGGGTGGCTGACCGCTGGTAGGCGGTGAGGGCGTCCGCGTACTGGGCGATTGCCCGATGCGCGTCGGCCAAGGTCAGCAGCCAGTAACCCTCCAGCCGGTGATCGCGCAGGGCGAGGGCGATCTCCACGGCCCGCTGGGCGGATTTCAGCGCGCTCTCGGCCTCACGCCGGTCGAGCTGAAGGCTGCTCAGCAGGCGTAATACGTTCCCCTCCCCGCGCCGATTGTCCAGCGCGCGATGTCGAGCCAAGGCCTCCTCGACCGCGGCGGCGGCCTCCGGCAGCCGCCCCGCGTTGTGGTGGGCCGTCGCCAGGTTCGACAGGGCTGTGGCCGCCCAGTGAGCGGAGCCGGCTTGCTGGAAGAGCGGGATGGCCTGCTCGAAGTGGGCCGCCGCCTGGTCGAGTTGGCGGACCCGCAGATGGCCGAGGCCGATCAGATTGAGCGAATTGGCCTCGCCGAGCCGGTCACCCGTGGCCCGCGCGATCTCCAGGGCGCGCCGATGGCTGTCCAGACTCGACGACAAGTCGTCGATCCGGCTGTGGTCCATTCCGAGATTGGTGAGGAGCAGGCCCTCCGCCGTCCGGTCGCCGTCCCGCCGGGCGGCGGCGAGAGCCAGCTCGCCTGCCGCAAGCCAGTCGGCGACCGGGGCGGACGAGGACCGTGCGTTCCAGAAGACCACCGCCAACTGCCAGGCACGCCTGTCGTGTTCCCCGGCGGCGGCGCGAACGGCCTGGAGAACGTTGGTGTTCTCCTGCTCGGACCAGTCCACGGCCGAGTCGTAGTCCGGGAACGTCAGTGGCCGTACGGCATCGGCAGGCGCGGCGAGAGCCAGATGTGGTTCGGCGGGGCTGAGCAGGCTCTGCGCGGCGTCGGCGCTGTGCAGATACCAGTCCAGCACCCGCCCGAGCGCCGCCTTCCGCTCCTCGGGAGGCTCCTCGCGGTGTGCCTGGTCGGTGGCGTAGGCACGCAGCAGGTCGTGGAACTGGTAGCGGTCAGGGGCGGTCTGTTCGAGGAGGTGGGCGCCGACCAGGGTGTCCAGCAACTGGCGGGTCCTGTTGACCGCCAGCCCGGCGAGGGCGGTGGCGGCCTGGAGGGCGAACTCGGGCCCGGGGTGCAGACCGAGGAGTCGGAAGAGCCGGGCGGCTTGGTCCGGCAAGGCCCGGTAGGACCAGGTGAACACCGTCCGCACCGCCTCGGCTTCGTCGTCGTCCCCGGTGCTGAGCGCGTCCCAGAGAGCGGATTCGTCGCGGAGTTCGGCGATCAGGTCGTCGAGCCTCATATAGGGACGGCTGGCCGCTCGCTCGGCGGCGATGCGCAGGGCGAGCGGGAGTCTGGCGCAGAGATCGGCGAGTTCGGCGAGCTTGTCGGGATCGTCGTCGGGCCGGTAGCCGGCGGTGACGGTGCGGAGCAGAGCCACCGCCTCGGTCTGCGGGAGGATGCCGAGGGTCAGCCGGCGCGCGCCGTCGCGGATCGCGAGTCCGGAGAGCCGGCTGCGGCTGGTGACGACGACCAGGGACCCAGCGCTGCCCGGCAGCAGCGGGCGGACCTGTGCGACGGTGGCGACATTGTCGAGGACGATCAGGAGCCGCCGCTCCGCGACCAGGGACCGGTAGAGAGCCGCAGCGGCGTCGGGGTCCTGGGGCACGGACGAGGTGGCCACCCCGAGAGCGCCCAGAAAGCGGCGCAATGCTTCCTGGGCTGTTACGGGTTCACCGGGGTCGTACCCGCGCAGATTGACGTAGAGCTGCCCGTCCGGAAATCGCTGCCTGACCTGATGAGCCCAGCGCAACGCGAGCGAGGTCTTGCCCGAACCCGCCGTACCGGCGATCACACAGACCGAGATGACCAGGGAACGGCCGTCCTCGTCGGCCAGTACCGCGTTCAGCTCGGCCAGTTCCTGGGTCCGATTGACGAATCCGTGCACATTGGCCGGCAGTTGTCGGGGTGTCGGGCCGGTGGCTGCCTCCTTGGCGGCGCCGGATGCGACGTGCTCGTGGAAATGAATCCCTCCCTCGACGCTACCGGCCTGCACGATGTCGCGTGACGACCCGGACAGGTCGTTGTGTGAGCTGTCCGGGGTCGCGTCTTCACCGTTGTCCTTGCTGATGTGCCTACTCCGATGGTGTGTGCGGAGCGGGGAGCCGTCCGACCTCGCGGTCGAAATAGGCGGCCATGTCCTCGCCCGTTTCGTAGAGCGCCTTGATATAGCTTCCCCAACGCCCCACCAGTTCGGGATCGGTGTACCTGACGGCGCCTGTCGGCAGGCCCGCATCGGTGTAGAGGACGCGGTAAAGGGTGCTGCTGCCCAGCACGACCACTTCCGGAAGCGCCCCCCGCTCTTCCACCGAACTCAGCGCCCGCGCGTTCACGACGCGGATCCGCTGGCCGTACTCCGCCTGTTGGCGCAGTGAGTGCAACTCCCACTGCATATAGGCGGTCAGCGGCTGCTCGACCACCCGCACCCGGTGGAACACGTGGCCGCGGCGCGCGTCCTCCCGTGCCTCGGCGACGAGTGCGTCGTGCCGCTCCTCCATGAGCCGCAGCGCCTCGTGCCACTCGCCACGGCGCATCGCTTCTCTGCTGGCGCTGCCTTGTTCCTCGAAATGCTGGCGCCGCTCCAGCTTCCAGGAGGATGCATTCCGGATTTCCGCCTCACGACGCCGGAAATCGCGCTTGTAGTCCGGGCGTGCGAGTAACTCGCCCTGGGCGGTGTCGAGATCGGGTGCGTAGAGGCTAAGCATCGCGAATGTCCGCCTTCGCCGCGCTGAGCACGTTCCCCGGAATGACGACCAGCCGCTCGTCGGTCGCGAGAGTCACCCCGTCCGGCATGTGTGCCGCGTAGGCGTGAGTCAGATCCCTGCCGATCACCGCGATGTCGCCGTTGTCGAGCTGCCAGATGTCCGGGCATTCGTCCTTCCCGTCGGAGTTCCCCAGCTCTACGGGTGACTTGCCCAGCCGTCGCTCGAATAACGCGGACGGATCCGCCTCCCACGCGCGTGCCATGCCTGCCTCCAGCTCGTCCGGTCGCCCCGCCGTCGCTACACATTCTATGTGTGGCTGATTACACAGAGCAACGGAAGGCCGAGGCGGATTCTCGCCATTGGCAAGCGGACCCCGGCGGGGCGGGGGGCTAGGGCTTCGCCCATGTCGTACGCGAGCTCGTGGCGGACGCGGGCGACGCGGCGCCGGGCCCGGAGGGTGGGAGCGGGCAGTAGCCTTCGGTGACATGGAACCACCGCTCGACCCGCTGTCCGACGTCTTCGCCTCGCTGAACGTCCGCACCGGCTCGTTCTCCGGGCTCGACGCCGGCGGCCGCTGGGGACTGCGGTTCCGGATGCGCGACCACATCAAGATCGGTGCGGTGCTCTCCGGATCCTGCCTGCTCTCCGCCGACGGCGGCGAACCGCTGTGGCTGACCGCTGGCGACTGCTTCCTGCTCGCCGCCCATGAGGAGTTCGTCCTCAGCGACGGCCCGCGAACGCCGCTGAGCAGCGGCGAAGCGGCCTTCGCCGCCGCCACCGGCCGGATCGTACGGGTCGGCGACGACAACAGAGGCGGCGACGAAGGCAGGACCCTGGTGATCGCCGGCAGTGTCCACTTCCTCGACGCCACCGTCGCCCTGCTGCTGAGCGGTCTGCCGCCCGCCTCCGCCATCCGCGCCGACACCCCGCAGGCACGCGCCATCCAGCCGCTGCTCACCCTGTTCCGCGACGAGGTCGGCGCCGTCCGGCTCGGCGCCTCCGTCATGTCCGCGCGGCTCACCGAGATCCTCTTCATCCAGGCGATGCGCGCGCTCGTCGCGGGCGAGGAGCCCGCCGCCGGCTGGCTCGGGGCGCTCGGCGACCCCCGGATCGGCGGCGCGCTGCTCGTCATGCATCAGCAGGCCGCCCGCCGCTGGACCGTCGCCGAGCTGGGCCGCGAGGTGGGCATGTCCAGGGCCGGCTTCGCCGCCAGGTTCAAGCAGCTCGTCGGGATGCCGCCGCTCGTCTATCTCCAGCGCTGGCGCGTCCTGGCAGCGGGCAAGGAGCTGCGCGGCGGGGAGCGGACCGTGGCGGCGGTGGCGGCCGACTGGGGCTACACCTCGGAGAGCGCCTTCAGCAACGCCTTCAAGCGGGTCACCGGCGTCTCACCCGCCCGCTACCGCAACGACCCGGCCGCCGCCGCGCCCGAGCAGCCACGCGACCGGTTCAGCCCCCGTCCCCACCCGTCGGACGGCGATCCGCGCGAGGACCCGGCCCGGACGAACGCGCAAGTCTTCTAGACGCGTGATCATGGCCGGTCGGCCCGTCGGTGCCTAGCGTCGGAAGGAGCCGGGCCGACAGCTCGGCCGACCGATGAAAGGCAGAACGACATGCAGTACGAGCGACTTGGCGCCACCGGGGCCTTCGTCTCCCGGATCGCCCTGGGCACGATGACGTTCGGCGGTGCGGGAACCCCGCCCTGGAACGTCCTCGGCGCGCTCGACGAGAAGGCGGCGGGCGAACTCGTCGGGCTGGCGCTCGACAGCGGCGTCAACCTCATCGACACCGCCGACATGTACGCGGGCGGCGAGTCCGAGGAGATCCTGGGCCGGGTCCTGGGCGCACGCAGGCGCGACGTGGTGCTGGCCACGAAGCTGTTCGTCCGGATGGGCCACGGCCCCAACGAGGTGGGCCTGTCGCGCCTCTGGGTCACCCAGGCGCTCGAAGACAGCCTGCGCAGGCTCCGCACCGACCACATCGACCTCTACCAGATCCACAGCTTCGACCCGCTGACCCCGGTCGAGGAGACGCTGGGCGCGCTGGACGACGCCGTACGGGCGGGCAAGATCCGCTACATCGGCGCTTCCAACCTGGCCGCCTGGCAGATGATGAAGTACCTCGGCGCCGCCGACCTGCGCGGGCTCAGCAGGTTCGTCTCGCAGCAGGTGTACTACTCGCTCGCCGGCCGCGACATCGAGCGCGAGCTGCTGCCGATGGCCGTGGACCAGGGCGTCGGCACGCTGGTCTGGAGCCCGCTGGCCGGCGGTTTCCTCTCCGGCAAGGTCGACCGACACGGCAACACCGACGCCGCGTCGCGCCGCGCCCAGTCCGCCAACCCGCCCGTCGACCTGGAGCGCGGTTACGACATCGTCGACGCGCTGCGCGTGGTCGCCGCGCGGCACGATGTGGGTGTGCCCCGGGTGGCCCTCGCCTGGGTGCTGGCCCGGCGTGGCGTCACGAGCGTCATCGTCGGCGCCAAGCGCCCCGACCAGCTCACCGAGAACCTGGCGGCGGCCGATCTCGTCCTGACCGACCAGGACATCGAGGAGCTGGACGCGGTCAGCGCCCTTCCCGTCCCGTACCCGGACTGGGGCCAGGGCGACCCGGCCGCCCGCCTCCCGTAGCGGAGCCCGTAGCGCCGCCCGCCCGCCCCGTAGCGTGCCCGGCGCCCGTAACGGTGCTCGGACGCCGACGCTTGCCTTGACGTCGGCGTCAACGATTACCGTCGAAGACATGCGAATCGGCGAGCTCGCGGAACGGGCGGGGACGACCACCCGCACGCTGCGGTACTACGAGTCCCGCGGGCTGCTGTCGGCCCGCCGCTCGGTGAACGGCTACCGCACGTACGACGAGGACGACCTCCGGCTCCTCCAGCAGATCAGGACCCTCCAGGACTTCGGGTTCGAGCTGGAGGAGACCCGGCCCTTCGTGGAGTGTCTGCGCGCCGGGCATCCGGCCGGCGACTCGTGCGCCGACTCGATCGCCGTCTACCGCCGCAAACTCGCCGAGCTGGACGGGCTGATCGACCAGCTCCGTACGGTACGGGGCCAGGTCGGCGCCGAGCTGGCGCGGGCCGAGGCCGCGCGGGCACCGGAGCCGGCCTGCGACCTGACGCACGCGCTCAACCGCGGCATCGCCGAAGCCGATACGGCGGGCGGTGCGGCGGCCGACGAATTGCGGGAATCACCCGACGGAGGGGAAAAGAAAAATGATCAAGGCTGAGGGCATCGACACCGTTACGGACGAGACCTTCGACGATGTCGTGATGCGGCCGGGTCTGCCGGTCCTGGTGGAATTCACCGCCGACTGGTGCCCGCCGTGCCGGCAGCTCGCGCCCGTACTGAGCGCCATTGCCGAGGAAGAGGCCGATCGGCTGAGAATCGTGCAGATCGACGCGGACACCAACCCGGAGATCATGACCAGGTACGGGGTGCTGTCGATGCCCACCCTGCTGGTGTTCCGGGACGGTGAGCCGGTGAAGTCCATCGTCGGCGCCCGTCCGAAGCGCAGGCTGCTGCAGGATCTGGCGGACGTCCTCTGAAAGGACCGCCACGCGGCTGAAAGACCCGCCGCCCGGCCCCGAACACAAAAATGCCCCGCGCCGAATTGACGGCCGGGGTGTTTTTCTGTGACCATTAACGTTTCCGTACTCGCATAAATGCGGGCATAGAAAACCTCACTCGGCACAGAATATCGGACAGGGGCTCCATTGTCAACCGAGGAATTGCAGAACGAACAGCAATTCATCTCCCTCCTCTATGAGCGGCTCGATGCTCTGCGGGAGCAGGCCGAGACGGCGATGAGCCGGTCCTTCGGCGAGGTCAGCACGGGCCGGCAGGCCCGGGTCGAGCGCGACATCAGCGTCGCCGAGCAGTCGGACCGGATGTCGGCGCTCAACGCCGTCGAGTCGGGGCTCTGCTTCGGCCGTATCGATCTCGCCGAGAATGCCAAGGACGCCGAGGACGCCGAAAGCGCCGGGGACGGGACCGAGGAGGGTGGTACGACCCATCACATCGGCCGTATCGGTATGCGCCGGGACGACGAGGAACGCACGCCCCTGCTCATCGACTGGCGGGCCCCTGTCGCCCGTCCCTTCTACCTCGCCACCGGCTACACCCCGATGGGGCTGCGGCGCCGCCGTCACATCACCACCAAGGGCCGCACCGTCACCGCCCTGCACGACGAGATCATGGATCTCACGGACACCACCCGCACCGGGTACGAGGACCCCGACGGCGACGCCGTGCTGCTCGCCGCGCTCAACTCGGTGCGCACCGGCCGGATGAGCGACATCGTGCAGACCATCCAGGCCGAGCAGGACCGCATCATCCGCGCCCCGCACCGGGGTGTGCTCGTGGTCGAGGGCGGCCCCGGCACCGGCAAGACCGCCGTCGCGCTGCACCGCGCCGCCTATCTCCTCTACGCCTACCGCGAGCAGCTGGCCCGCCGCGCCGTACTGATCGTCGGCCCCAACCCGGCCTTCCTCGGCTACATCGGCGAGGTGCTGCCCTCGCTCGGCGAGACCGGTGTGCTGCTGTCGACGACGGGGGAGCTGTTCCCCGGCGTCGTCGCCACCGGTACGGACACCCCCGAGGCGGCCGAGGTGAAGGGCCGCGCCGAGATGGCGCAGGTGCTCGCCGACGAACTGCGCGACCGGCAGTCGCTGCCCGAGTCGGTGCTGGAGATCCCGCACGAGGACCACGGCACGCTGCTGCTCGAACGGGACGCGGTACGCGAGGCCAGGCAGCGCGCCCGGGACACCGGACTGCCGCACAACCTGGCCCGGCCGGCCTTCGCCTTCCGGATCATCGACGTCCTCACCGCGCAGCTCGCCGAGCGGCTCGGCGCCGACCCGCTCGGCGGCCCGAACCTGCTCGACCCCACCGACATCGCCCAGCTCGGCAAGGAGATCGCCACCAGCCCCGACGTGCAGGCCGCGATCGACTCGCTGTGGCCGAGCCTCACCCCCGAGCAGCTGGTCGCCGACTTCCTCGCCGTGCCGTGGCGGCTCGAAGCGCGGGACGCCGCCGCCGTACGCAGGCCGGAGCCGCGGACCGGCGCCGACGCCCGGATCGACTGGACGCCCGCCGACGTGCCGCTGCTCGACGAGGCGGCGGAGCTGCTGGGCGAGGACGACACGGCGGCCCGCGCCGCCGCAGCGCGGGAGAAGCAGGAGCAGATCGCCTACGCGCAGGGCGTGCTGGAGCTGTCGTACGGCTCACGTACCCAGGAGTTCGAGGACAAGGACGAGGACGAGTCGGAAGTCCTCGCCGCGCACGACATCATCGACGCCGAGCGGTTCGCGGAGCGCCAGGAGGAGACCGACTCGCGCAGCGCTGCCGAGCGCGCCGCTGCCGACCGCACCTGGGCCTTCGGCCATATCGTCGTGGACGAGGCGCAGGAACTGTCCGCGATGGCCTGGCGGTTGCTGATGCGCCGCTGCCCCAGCCGCTCCATGACGCTCGTCGGTGACCCGGCGCAGACCGGGGACGCGGCGGGCTGCGACTCGTGGCAGGACATCCTGGAGCCGTACGTCGGCAAGCGCTGGGAGCTGACGACGCTGGGCGTCAACTACCGCACGCCCGCCGAGATCATGGAGGTCGCCGCCGATGTGCGCCGGCTGTCCGACCCGGGCTTCCAGCCGCCGCGCTCGGTGCGTGCCACCGGCGCTGTGCCGGTCGTACGGTCGGTCCGGCGGGCAGGACTGGCGCGCGCCGCGGCCGAGTTGGCGACGGAGGAACCACGCGAAGGACGGCTCGCCGTCATCGCGCCCGCCGGGCTGCTGCCCGCGCTCGCCGCCGAACTCCCCGACGCCTCATGGGGCACGACCCCCGATCTGACCCGCGACGTGGTGCTGCTCAGCGCCCGGCAGGCCAAGGGGCTTGAGTTCGACACGGTGATCGTCGTCGACCCGGAGGCCGTCATGGACGGCTCGCCGCGCGGTACGAACGACCTGTACGTGGCGCTGACCCGGGCGACGCAGCATCTGGGGATCGTGCGCGACGCGGACGTGCCGTCCCGGCTCACCGTCGGCCGGTGAACAGGCGGGTGGGCGCCGCCGGGAAGAACCCGGACGGCGCCCACCGGACCGCACCCGTCAAGCAGGCCGCACCTGTCAGGCAGGCCGCACCTGTCAGGCAGGCCGCAGCCACACCGTCGCCAGCGGCGGCAGCGTCAGCTGGATGCTGGCCGGCCTGCCGTGCGCGCCGACCGACTCCGGCTTCAGCGGCTCCGGGTTGAGCACGTCACTGCCGCCGTAGCGCAGCCCGTCCGTGTTCAGCACCTCGGTCCACGCCGCGTACCGGTCGGGCACGCCCAGCCGGTAGTTGTGCCGCACCACGGGGGAGAAGTGCGAGACGGCGAGCAGCGGCGCTCCGTCGGCGTCGAACCGCAGGAAGGCGAAGACGTTGTCCTCACCGGCGTCGCCGTCGACCCACTCGAAACCGTCCGGCGCCGTGTCGCGCTCCCACAGGGCCGGGGTGTCGCGGTAGACCGTGTTCAGATCGCGTACGAGGTCCCGTACGCCGCGGTGGTCCGCCTCCGCCGAGTACGACGGGTCCAGCAGCCACCAGTCCGGGCCGTGGCTCTCCGACCACTCGGCGCCCTGGGCGAACTCCTGCCCCATGAAGAGCAGTTGCTTGCCCGGGTGGGCCCACATGAAGCCGAGGTAAGCGCGCTGGTTGGCGCGCTGCTGCCACCAGTCACCGGGCATCTTGGAGACCAACGCGCCCTTGCCGTGCACGACTTCGTCGTGCGAGATCGGCAGTACGTAGTTCTCGCTGTACGCGTACACCATGGAGAACGTCATCTCGCCGTGGTGGTACTTGCGGTGGACCGGCTCCTTGGAGATGTAGTCCAGGGAGTCGTGCATCCAGCCCATGTTCCACTTCAGCCCGAAGCCGAGACCGCCGAAACCGTCGGGTCCGACGATGTCGGTCGCGCGGGTCACCCCGTTCCACGCGGTGGACTCCTCGGCGATGGTCACCACACCGGGACAGCGGCGGTAGACGGTGGCGTTCATCTCCTGGAGGAAGGAGACGGCGTCCAGATTCTCCCGGCCGCCGTACTGGTTCGGGGACCACTGGCCGTCCTCGCGCGAGTAGTCGAGGTAGAGCATCGAGGCGACGGCGTCCACCCGCAGCCCGTCGATGTGGAACTCCTCGCACCAGTACACGGCGTTGGCGACCAGGAAGTTCCGCACCTCGGTGCGGCCGTAGTCGAACTCCAGCGTGCCCCAGTCGGGGTGCTCCGCGCGCTGCGGATCCCCGGGCTCGTACAGCGGATACCCGTCGAACCTGGCCAGCGCCCACTCGTCCTTCGGGAAGTGCGCCGGCACCCAGTCGACGATGACCCCGATGCCCTCCTTGTGCAGAGCGTCCACCAGGAAGCGGAAGTCGTCCGGGGTGCCCATCCGGGAGGTCGGTGCGTAGAACCCGGTGACCTGGTACCCCCAGGACCCGCCGAAGGGATGCTCGGCGACCGGCATCAGCTCGACATGGGTGAAGCCGAGATCCTTCACGTAGCCCGGCAGTTGGACCGCGAGCTGACGGTAGGTCAGGCCGGGCCGCCAGGACGCCAGATGCATCTCGTAGACGGAGAACGGCGCCTCGTGCACCGGCCGGTCGGCCCGGTGCGCCAGCCACTCCTGGTCCTGCCACTCGTGGTGCGCCTCGGTCACGATCGACGCGGTGGCGGGCGGCACTTCGGTGCGCCGGGCCATCGGGTCGGCGCGTACGGTGTGCGAGCCGTCGGGCCGCGCGATGTCGAACTTGTAGAGAGCGCCCTCGCCGATCCCCGGCACGAACAGCTCCCACACACCGGTGGAGCCGAGCGAGCGCATCGGCATCGACGTGCCGTCCCAGAAGTTGAAGTCGCCGGTGACCCGCACACCGCGGGCGTTGGGCGCCCAGACGGTGAACCGGGTGCCGGTGACGCCCTCGTGGGTCATCGGCTGTGCGCCCAGCGCCTTCCACAGCTGCTCGTGGCGGCCCTCGCCGATGAGGTGCAGGTCGAGTTCCCCTATGGCGGGCAGGAACCGGTACGGGTCGTGCACCTCGGTCACGTCCCCGTCAAGGGCGTCGCCGTACCGCACCTGGAGCGTGTACTCGGGCACGGCGCGCAGCGGCAGCACACCGGAGAAGAAGCCGTCGCCGTCGTCGTTCAGCTCGCCCCTGAGATCCTTCGCCACGACCGAGACGCCGTGTGCGAACGGCCGCAGCGTACGGAACAGCACACCGTCCTCGACGGGGTGCGCGCCCAGCAGCCCGTGCGGGTCGTGGTGCGTGCCGCTCAGCAGCCGCTCCCTGTCGCCGCCGTCGAGCGGCCGCGCGGCCAGTGCGGCTGCTCGCTCCACCGCGTCGGACGGAGCAGCCGTGGCGGACGGCGTGGGTTCCCCGCTCCGCGGTGCGGAAGGGGTCGCAGCGGGGGGAGCAGGAGCGGGTGCGGGCGGTGTGCGGCGTCCTGGCACCGGCTTTCCGGGCTCCACCGGTACGGAGCCCGAGGCCCTGGCCGGTCGGAAGGTGGGGGAAAGCTCGGATTCGGAGTGGTGGTCGGACGGCGGGCGGGCGGTCACGGGGGCTGCCTCCTCGGAGGACATGAGTGACGGACAGGGATCGAAGGACAGGCGGAACAACAACAGGCTGAGCAACAGACGGAACGGCAATCGGGTACTTCAGGTGCGTCGAGTACGACGAACGGTGCGCGGCGAGCCGCGGTCGACCGAAGTCAACAGCCTCGTCCCTCGACGGTAGGGCGGCGGGTGGCCCCGCGCATGCCGGGCGATGTGGTCAGGACCCGTCGGCCAGCCGGGTGATCGCCGCCATCGGGACCGGCAGCCAGTCCGGCCGGTGCCGGGCCTCGTACAGCACCTCGTAGACCGCCTTGTCCGTCTCGTAGGCGCGCAGCAGCTCGGGTTCGGCGCGCGGATCGGTGCCCGCGGCCTCGGCGTACCCCTCGCAGAACGCGTCCCTGCAACGCGCCGCCCAGTCCGCGCGCCACGGCTCGTGGGAGCGGGCGGCGTAGTCGAAGGAGCGGAGCATGCCGGCCACGTCGCGCACCGGCGGCTGCGGGCGGCGGCGCTCGGCGAGCGGCCTGGCGGGCTCGCCCTCGAAGTCGATGACGGACCAGCTGCCGTCGGGGGAGCGCAAGGTCTGTCCCAGATGCAGATCGCCGTGGACCCGCTGGGCGGGTCTGCCGCGTCCTGCGGCGTCGAGCCCGGCGAGCGCGTCGAAGGCGGTGCGCAGCCCGGGGACGTACGGCAGCAGCGCGGGCACCGCCTGCGCCGCCGCGTCGAGCCGCTCGCGCATCGCATGGGCGACCTGGGCCGTCTGGCTGCGGCCCAGCGTCACCGTCGGCAGGGCGGCGGCGAGCGCGGTGTGCACCTCGGCGGTGGCGCGGCCGAGGATGCGGGCCTCGTCGGTGAACTCGCGGCCCTCGTCGAGCGCGGCGAGCGCGAGCTGCCAGCCGTCCTGCGAGCCGCGCAGAAAGGTCTGCAGGACGCCCAGGGTCAGCGGTTCGTCACTGCCGGACGGGTCGACGGCGTCGAACCAGGCGACCGGCGCCGGTACCCGCTCGCAGCCCTCGGCGGCGAGCGCCAGGGGCAGCTCCAGATCCGGATGGGGGCCGGGGAAGACCCGGCGGAGGATCTTGAGGATGTAGGCGTCGCCGTAGACCAGCGAGGAGTTCGACTGCTCGGCGTCGAGCAGCCGGGAGCTGAGCCCCGCGGGGATGGCGCCGGCCCGGCCGAACCGCAGCGCGCCGACGGCGCCCGAGGTGCGCAGCCGCTCGATCAGCACATCGGCGAGGAGCGGGTCGTGCAGGCCTTCGTAGACGGTGCGTCCGGCCAGCGGGCCCTGGGTGGCGTGCCCGACGAGTGCGGGTGCGAGCCGGGGCGGCAGCGCCGTACGCGCGCCGAGCAGGAGCTGGTAGCAGTCGCCCGCGTCGGCCGGGGCTCGGCCCGGGGCCTGCTGAGCGCCCTGTCCTGCCGACTGCTGTTCCACCCGGACGAGCAGATGCAGCAGTGAGGTGCCGGTGGCGTCCTGCGGCAGCAGTTCCGTCACCGTCACCGGGACGAATCCGGTGACCTGGCGTCCTTTGCCCGCGAACCAGCGCTGGCGGGGGAGCCAGTCGTGGAGCAGCGGCGCGAGCGAGCCCACCAGTGCTTCCGCCTCGGCGGGCGGCACACTGCGTGGGACGGCGGCCGGGCGCGGGTTACTCCGGGTGGATGCAGCCTTCGACATGGCAGCGCGTCCTTTCCCCGGGCACACCACAAGATGCGCAGAGTGTCCCGGATTGCGGCAATGGCTGTCCGGCTGTGCGGGACGTGTCGGGAGAGGATGATCCGTACGGGCTTGCTTCCGTACGTACGGGACGTTGGGGAACGTGCCCCGTGCGAGGCCGTGGAAACCGGCTCGCACGGGGCACGTCGGTCACCATCGCGTTACGCGGCCGGAAGGGTCGGCGCGGACGGAACGGCGGTCGCCGAATCCTTCCTCAGCCGGAACCAGTAGAAGCCGTGTCCCGCCAGCGTCAGCAGGTAGGGCAGCTCGCCGATGGCGGGGAACCGCACACCGCCGATCAGCTCCACCGGGTGGCGCCCGTTGAACTCCTTGAGGTCCAGCTCGGTGGGCTGGGCGAACCGCGAGAAGTTGTGCACGCACAGCACGAGGTCGTCGCCGTTGCCCTCCTCGGACGGTGCCTCGCGCAGGAACGCGAGCACGGCCGGGTTCGACGACGGCAGCTCGGTGTACGAGCCGAGACCGAAAGCGGGGTTCTGCTTGCGGATCTCGATCATGCGGCGGGTCCAGTGCAGCAGCGACGACGGTGATGCCATCGCCGCCTCCACATTGGTGACCTGGTACCCGTAGACCGGGTCCATGATCGTCGGGAGGTAGAGCCGGCCGGGGTCGCTGGAGGAGAATCCGGCGTTCCGGTCGGGGGTCCACTGCATCGGGGTCCGTACGGCGTCCCGGTCGCCGAGCCAGATGTTGTCGCCCATCCCGATCTCGTCCCCGTAGTAGAGGATCGGGGAGCCCGGCAGCGACAGCAGCAGAGCGGTGAACAGCTCGATCTGGTTGCGGTCGTTGTCGAGCAGCGGGGCGAGCCTGCGCCGGATGCCGATGTTGGCGCGCATCCGCGGGTCCTTGGCGTACTCCGCGTACATGTAGTCGCGCTCTTCGTCCGTCACCATTTCGAGGGTCAGCTCGTCGTGGTTGCGCAGGAAGATGCCCCACTGGCAGCCGGTCGGGATGGCCGGTGTCTTGGTCAGGACCTCGGAGACCGGGTAGCGCGACTCACGCCGTACGGCCATGAAGATCCGCGGCATGACGGGGAAGTGGAACGCCATGTGGCATTCGTCGCCGCCCGAGCTGTAGTCGCCGAAGTAGTCGACGACGTCCTCCGGCCACTGGTTGGCCTCCGCGAGGATCACGGTGTCGGGGTAGCCGGCGTCGATCTCCTTGCGGACCCGCTTGAGGAACTGGTGGGTAGCAGGAAGGTTTTCGCAGTTGGTTCCTTCCTGCTGGTACAGGTAGGGCACCGCGTCGAGCCGGAACCCGTCGATGCCCAGGTCGAGCCAGAAGCGCAGCGCCGAGATGATCTCTTCCTGCACCTTGGGGTTCTCGTAGTTGAGATCCGGCTGGTGCGAGAAGAAGCGGTGCCAGTAGTACTGCTTGCGGACCGGGTCGAAGGTCCAGTTGGACGTCTCCGTGTCGACGAAGATGATCCGGGCGTCCTGGAACTGCTTGTCGTCGTCGGCCCAGACGTAGTAGTCGCCGTAGGGACCGTTCGGGTCCTTGCGCGACTCCTGGAACCAGTCGTGCTGGTCGCTGGTGTGATTCATGACGAAGTCGATGATCACGCGCATGCCGCGCTGGTGTGCGGCGTCGACGAACTCCACGAAGTCGGCGAGGTCGCCGAACTCGGGAAGCACCGCCGTGTAGTCGGACACGTCGTAGCCGCCGTCGCGCAGCGGCGACTTGAAGAACGGCGGCAGCCAGAGGCAGTCGACCCCCAGCCATTGCAGATAGTCCAGCTTGGCGGTGATGCCCTTGAGGTCACCGATGCCGTCGCCGTTGCTGTCCTGGAAAGAACGCACCAGGACCTCGTAGAAGACGGCACGCTTGAACCAGTCGGGATCACGGTCCTTGGCCGGGGTGTCCTCGAAGGTGTCGTGGACGGGCTCGTTGACGATCATGATGTGGGTGACCCTCCGATCGGCGGGGACGGTCGCAGGGAAACGATGTGCGCGGGCGTGACGCCCGGCTCTAGGCGCACATAGTTGGCCCTGCCCCAGTGATAGGTCTCGCCGGTGAGCTCATCGCGCACCGGGACGGTCTCGTGCCATTCGAGGCCGAGTCGCGGCATGTCCAACGAGACCGTCGCCTCCTGGGTGTGGTGCGGGTCAAGGTTCGCGACCACCAGAATGATGTTCGAACCCGACCTCTTGCTGTACACGATGACCGAGTCGTTGTCCGCGTGGTGGAAGTGGATGTCGCGCAGCTGCTGGAGCGCCGGGTGTCTGCGGCGGATCCGGTTCAGGGTGGTGATCAGCGGGGCGATGGTGCGGCCTTCGCGCTCGGCCGCCTCCCAGTCACGGGGACGGAGCTGGTATTTCTCCGAGTCGAGATACTCCTCGCTCCCGGGCTTCGCCGCCGTGTTCTCGTACAGCTCGAAGCCTGCGTACACGCCCCAGGAGGGCACCATGGTCGCCGCGAGCACGGCCCGTACCTCGAAGGCAGGGCGGCCGCCCTCCTGAAGATAGGCGTGCAAGATGTCCGGCGTATTGACGAAGAAATTCGGTCGCATGTACGCCGCGGAGTCGCCGGACAGCTCGGTCAGGTACTCGGTCAGTTCCTGCTTGGTGTTGCGCCAGGTGAAGTACGTGTACGACTGCTGGAAACCGATCGCGCCGAGGGTGCGCATCATGGCCGGCCTGGTGAAGGCCTCGGCCAGGAAGATCACGTCCGGGTCGGTGCGGTTGATGCTGCCGATGACCTTCTCCCAGAACACCACGGGCTTGGTGTGCGGGTTGTCGACGCGGAAGATCCGCACCCCGTGGGTCATCCAGTAGCGCAGGACCCGCGTCGTCTCCCTGACCAGACCGCGCATGTCGGCGTCGAAGGCGATGGGGTAGATGTCCTGGTACTTCTTCGGCGGGTTCTCGGCGTACGCGATGGTGCCGTCCGGGCGGTGGTTGAACCACTCGGGCTTCTTCTGCACCCAGGGGTGGTCGGGCGAGCACTGGAGCGCGAAGTCCAGTGCGATCTCCATCCGCAGATTGCGGGCCGTCTCGACGAAGTGGTCGAAGTCCTCGATGGTGCCGAGATCGGGGTGGATCGCGTCGTGGCCGCCGTCGGCCGAGCCGATCGCCCAGGGCACACCGACGTCGTCAGGACCCGGCGAGAGCGTGTTGTTGGGGCCCTTGCGGAAGGTGGTGCCGATGGGGTGGATCGGTGGCAGGTAGACCACGTCGAAACCCATCGCCGCGACCGCGGGCAGCCGCTCGGCGGCCGTCTTGAACGTGCCGCTGACGGGCGGCTCGCCCTTCTTGACGACGGCGCCCTCGGAGCGCGGGAACAGCTCGTACCAGGATCCGAACAGGGCGCGCTTGCGCTCGACCTGGAGCTTGGCCGGCTTGGTCGCGGTCACCAGCTCCCGCAGCGGGTGCCGGGCCAGGGCCGCGTCGACCTCGGGGGCCAGCGCGGCGGCGAGCCGGGACGCCGGGGGGCGCCGCTCGTCCCGCAGCAGATCGACGGCGGCCAGCACCGCCTCGCGTCCGTCGCGTTTGGGCACACCGGCGGCGGCGCGCTCGTACAGCTCGGCCCCTTCGGCGAGGACGAGCGCGGTGTCGATGCCGGCCGGGATCTTGATCTCGGCGGTATGGCGCCAGGTCGCCACGGGATCACTCCACGCCTCGACGTGGTACGTCCACCGGCCTTCCTCCGTAGGGGTGACTTCCGCGCCCCAGCGGTCGGTGCCGGGGGCCAGCTCGGCCATGGGGGTATAGGGGCCTGGGTGGCCTGTGGGGTCCGTGAGGACGACATTGGCCGCCACGGCGTCATGGCCCTCGCGGAACACGGTCGCGGTGACCTGGAACGACTCACCGCTCACCGCCTTCGCGGGGCGTCTGCCGCAGTGGACGGACGGAGCGACGTCCAGGACGGGAATGCGACCAATCAGCGGTTTCACTGCATTTCCTGAGGGTCGTGCGGGCGTGACAGGCAGGGCGGGTGGAGCGGCACGAGCCGGTTGGGGGCTCGTGGGGTTTTTATTAAGGTTTGCTGTTCTTTGTAGCCGCTTGGTCGACGACTGACGGGCTGCGGGCATGGCCGCTCCTGTCCGCGTTCACTCGAATAGCGCTGGGATCGGGTGGGGACGCGCTCGTGTGCCGTGCGTACCGGAGGAGCCTTCCCACCCGTTTCGGGGGGCCAATCCGGCGCTCTGCCAACTACTGGGTCAAGGACGGGGCCAACTGCTGAGCCCACTGTGGGGGTGTGAAAAACCGAACTGGAAAAGGGCGCACGGTGCCACCAGGGCGAACCGGCCCGTGGCGGCGACGTGGTCACCCAATCCTCCACTGGAGGAGGACCGTGCGCGAGCCTGTTCGGGCATTCGCCGCCAGTCTTACCGTCATATTTGCCATCACAGGTAAGCGACTTCCCACGCGGCGCGGAAAGACACGGGGGCGTGCGCTCATGCGCCGTGGTTTCGGAGGGCAGGGTACGGCTAACGTCGGGTGGCGTCGGGACGTACAGAGCGGTGCGTCCCTCGTGCTACGTATGTCCCTTGCGAAGGTGGAACACGTGAAGGCAATCCGTCGGTTCACCGTCCGCCCAGTCCTGCCCGAACCTCTGCGACCCCTCAGCGACCTCGCCCGCAACCTGCGCTGGTCCTGGCACACCGAGACCCGTGAGCTGTTCAAGGACGTCGACCCCCGCGGGTGGCGGGCCGCCGACGGCGATCCCGTACGGCTCCTCGGGACCGTGTCGGCCGCCCGGCTGACCGAGCTGGCCGCGGACGCCGAGTTCCTGGACAGACTGCACGCGGCAGCCGATGACCTCGGCGAATACCTGCGGGGCGCCCGCTGGTACCAGGAGCGGGACGACCAGGGCGGCGAGCTGCCCGCTGCGGTCGGCTACTTCTCGCCCGAATTCGGCGTCACCGCCGCCCTGCCGCAGTACTCGGGCGGGCTCGGCATCCTCGCCGGCGACCATCTCAAGGCCGCCAGCGACCTGGGCGTACCCCTCATCGGGGTGGGCCTGCTCTACCGGCACGGCTACTTCCGCCAGTCGCTGTCCAGGGACGGCTGGCAGCAGGAGCAGTATCCGGTGCTCGACCCCAACGAACTTCCGCTGACGTTGCTGCAGGAGGAGGACGGCACACCCGCCCGGGTGACCCTCGCGCTGCCCGGCGGCCGTCAGCTGCACGCCTGCGTCTGGCAGGCGCAGGTCGGCCGGGTGCCGCTGCTGATGCTCGACTCCGACGTCGAGGAGAACGGCCCGGGCGAGCGCGAGGTCACCGACCGGCTCTACGGCGGCGGCAGCGAACACCGGCTGCTCCAGGAGATGCTGCTGGGCATCGGCGGCGTCCGGGCCCTGCGCACGTACTGCCGGCTCACCGGACACGCGGCGCCCGAGGTGTTCCACACCAACGAGGGCCACGCCGGATTCCTCGGCCTGGAGCGGATCAGGGAGCTGGCCGACACCGGGCTCGGCTTCGAGGCGGCGCTGGAGACCGTCAGGGCCGGCACCGTCTTCACCACCCACACCCCGGTCCCCGCCGGTATCGACCGTTTCGACCGGGACCTGGTCGCCCGGCACTTCGGCGACGACGGCGAACTGCCCGGCGTGAATGTCGAACGGGTCCTCGGCCTCGGCATGGAGACCTACCCGGGCGGCGAGCCGAACCTGTTCAACATGGCCGTGATGGGGCTGCGGCTCGCCCAGCGGGCCAACGGCGTCTCCACCCTGCACGGCGCCGTCAGCCGCGAGATGTTCTCCGGGCTGTGGCCCGGCTTCGACGCCGAGGAGGTGCCGATCACCTCCGTCACCAACGGGGTGCACGCACCGACCTGGGTGGCCCCCGAGGTCGTCGCGCTCGGCGCCCGGCAGATCGGCGACGGCCGTACCGAACACGCCCTGTCCGTCGGCGGCTCGCAGCGCTGGGACGCCGTCGCCGACATCCCCGACGGGGACGTCTGGGACGTACGCCGCACGCTGCGCGCCCAGCTGGTGACGGAGGTGCGCAAGCGGCTGCACGCGTCCTGGCGCCAGCGCGGCGCCGCCGCGGCCGAGCTGGGCTGGATCGACGGGGTGCTCGACCCGGACGTGCTGACCATCGGCTTCGCCCGGCGCGTCCCCTCGTACAAGCGGCTGACCCTGATGCTGCGTGACCGGGAGCGGCTGACGCGGCTGCTGCTCGACCCGGAGCGGCCGGTGCAGATCGTCGTCGCCGGCAAGGCGCATCCGGCGGACGACGGCGGCAAGCGGCTGGTGCAGGAGCTGGTGCGGTTCGCCGACGACCCGCGGGTGCGGCACCGCATCGTCTTCCTGCCCGACTACGGCATGGCGATGGCGCAGAAGCTCTACCCGGGCTGCGACGTGTGGCTGAACAACCCGCTGCGGCCTCTTGAGGCGTGCGGGACCAGCGGGATGAAGGCCGCGCTCAACGGCTGCCTCAACCTGTCGGTGCTGGACGGCTGGTGGGACGAGTGGTTCGAGCCGGACTTCGGCTGGGCCATCCCGACGGCCGACGGGGTGGCGGCCACGGACGAGAACCGCAGGGACGAGCTGGAGGCCAACGCCCTCTACGAGCTGATCGAGGACCGGGTCGCGCCGCGCTTCTACGACCACGGCGGCGACAGCGGACTGCCGGAGCGCTGGATCGAGATGGTCCGCCGCACCCTCGTCACCCTCGGCCCGAAGGTCCTCGCGGGCCGGATGGTCCGGGAGTACGTGGAGCGGCTGTACGCGCCGGCGGCGCGGGCCCACCGGGCGCTGGACGCGGCCACGGCCGCCGAACTCGCCACCTGGAAGTACCACATCCGGACCCTGTGGCCGCATGTGACGGTGGACCATGTCGAGACCGTCACGGCCCCCGCGGCCGACCGGACGGCCGCGCTGGGCAGCACCCTCGCCCTGCGCGTCGGTGTCGGCCTCGGCGAACTGCGCCCCGACGACGTGGAGGTGCAAGCCGTCGCGGGACGGGTCGGCTCGGACGACACGATCGTGGACGCGCAGACCTTCCCGCTGAAGCCGGTGAGCGGACCGGACGCCGAGGGCCGCTGGATGTACGAGGGGCCGCTCGGTCTTGACCGCACCGGGCCGTACGGCTACACCGTGCGGGTGCTGCCCTCGCACCCGCTGCTCGCCACCGGCGCCGACCTCGGGCTGGTCACCCTGCCGGCCGAGACGGTGACGGACGGCGCGGGACTGCTGATGCGCTGACCGTCACTCAGCACCCCGGCCGGGTCCGGTCCCTGATGAGGGACCGGGCCCGGCTTTCGCGTGCGCGCCGTTCATAGGTCCAGACCTTGACGCGATGCGGGGATGCCCTTAAGTTCCTCACTCACCAGAGTTCACAAACCCACTCAGTGTTCATGTCCATGAACTATCCATGAACCAGAGGGGATTTGCGGAACGCCCGCCCACCGGAAGGCATCCCCCACATGCGCCCCGGAACCATCCCCAGAATCGTCGGACTCGCCGCGGCCCTCGCCGGCCTCTCGGCCGCGGCCTTCATGTCCCCGGCCATGGCGGCCAAGCCCGCCCCGGCGGCGAAGGCGGTCCAGGCGGCCGTCACCCCGGCCGTGGCCCAGGCACCCGCCGCCTTCACCCACCCCGGCGTCAACCTGAACACGGCCCAGCTCGACTTCGTACGCTCCAAGGTCCAGGCGAGCGCCCAGCCGTGGAAGGCCGCCTACGACCAGATGATCGGGAGTAATTACGCCTCCCTGTCCCGCACGCCCAAGGCGCGCGCGACCGTCGAGTGCGGCTCGTACTCCAACCCCAACAACGGCTGCACCGACGAGCGCGAGGACGCGATAGCCGCGTACACGGACGCGCTCGCCTGGTACATCACCCGCGACGACCGGTACGCGCAGGAGTCCATCAAGCTGATGGACGCCTGGTCGGCCACGATCAAGGACCACACCAACAGCAACGCGCCGCTGCAGACCGGCTGGGCGGGCTCCTCCTGGCCCAAGGCCGCCGAGATCATCAAGCACGTCTACGGCAACTGGCCCAACCAGGCGCGGTTCGACACCATGCTGCGCAACGTCTACCTCCCCAAGCTCATCAACGGCTCCAACTCCAACGGGAACTGGGAGCTGACGATGGTGGAGGCGGCCACCAGCATCTCCGTCTACCTGGACGACAAGACGAGTTACGACAAGGCGATCAGTCTCTATCTGACGCGCGTACCCGCCTACGTCTACCTGGCGTCGGACGGCGACCTGCCGAAGACCGTGCCCAGCCAGAACCTCAACACCCGCGACAAGATCGTCGGTTACTGGCAGGGCCAGTCCACCTTCGGTTCGGCCATGACCGGTCTCACCCAGGAGACCTGCCGGGACTTCGTCCACACCGGCTACGGCATCTCGTCCATCTCGCACGTCCTGGAGACCTCGCGCATCCAGGGCCAGGACCTCTACCCGCAGGTCGGCGAGCGGCTGCGGCAGGCGCTCGGCTTCCAGTCCAAGTTCCAGGTCGGGGCGGCTTCGGCGCCGTCCAACCTGTGCGGCGGCAACCTCACCCTCGGACTGGGTCCGATCACCGAGGTCGGGTTCAACACGCTGAACACGCTGCACGGCGTCGCGATGACCAACACCCAGACGCTCACCCAGCAGCAGCGGCCCTCGGGGACGAACAACCTGTTCGTCGCCTGGGAGACGCTGACCAACGCGCAGAACCCCAACTGACCGCGCCTTCTCCGGAAGGGCGGACTCCTGACTGGGCCGGTAGCCGGCGGTGGCGGCTACCGGTCCTGCGCGTTCTCCCACAGCGACTCGTTACGGGAGTCGTGCCGCGCCCTGTTCAGCACCCGTACACACTCCACCGGGTTGTCGCGCACCGGGCGCCGGGTGACGGCGGCGCCCAGCGCGCTGACGTTGTCGAGCCTGTGGTGGTAGAGACCGAGGAGACTGAGCACCAACGCGCGGTACTCCGGAGGGACTTCACCGACGATCCGGTCCGCCTCCAGCAGCGCCTCGCGGGCGGTGGCCGCCGTCGCCGCGATCAGGTTCCGTACGCCGGGGGTGTCCCGGCCCTGCTCCAGATCCTCCCGCGTGACGCCGTACCGTGCGAGGTCGGAGCGGGGCAGCGCCAGCCGGCCGTCCCGCAGGTCATCCGACAGGTCGGTCAGCAGATCGGCGCGCTGCGCGCCGTCGGCGACCAGCCGGCAGGACTCGGCGAACTGCTTGTCCGGGACCAGGTGGGGGGTCAGGCCCGTGCTGAGCATGATGCCCGGCCAGGTCAGCGTGTCGATGTAGCGCTGGTACGCGCCCTCGTCGGCGAAGCCGGGGAAGTCCAGGTCGATCCGGGTCCCGGCCAGATAGGTGTCCGCCCAGTGCCTGGACAGACCGCGCTCCCCGGCCGAGTGCAGATAGGCGCGCAGCAGCGGGTGGTGCGAGGTGCCGGTGTCCAGCGCCGCCCCCACGTGCCCGGCCCAGGTCTCGAACCGCGCGGTGCGCTCCTCGGCGGGCCCCCGGTCGCAGATGTCGTCGGTGAAGCAGAGCAGCGCGGCGCCGACGACCGCGTGCGGCTGGAACTCCGGCGGCGCCAGCACCCGCACCACACCGCGCAGCGCGAACTCGCGGCGCCGCAGATACCGCTCGGCGAGGGTGTAGTCGGAGCGCAGCGCACCGCCGCGTACCCCGGCCAGATCGAGACACCGTCCCCACGAACGCACGCGCACTCTCCAAGAATCGGCACAACGGGTCAATCGGCACAGGAGCGTCAGCGTATCGGCGGTATCCGGCCACGCCGAAGCCGCCCGGGGTGTGGGGGCACCCCGGGCGGCTCTGGACGATCAGTGCGGTGGTGCGGTGGTGCGGTCTGACCGATCGGTCAGAAGGTGAGCTTGAAGCTGTTGATCCGTCCGGTGTCGCTGGACGCGACATCCTGGACCTTCAGCTTCCACGTGCCGTTGGCCACCTCCGAGGAGGCGTTCACGGTGTAGGTCGCGACGACGTTGTCCGCCGAGTCGCTGCTGCTGGAGTTCTTCAGCCGGTAGGCCGTTCCGTCCGGTGCCACCAGGTCGATGACCAGGTCACCACGCCAGGTGTGCGTGATGTTCACGTCCGCCTTGAGGGTGCTGGGGGCGTTGCCGGTGATCCCGGTGACGTTGACCGACGAGGTGACAGCCGCGCCGTGGTCGGGGATGGTGACCGGCGTGGTGTTCTGGAAGACCGTGCCGGTGGGCGGGTTGCCCGGGTCGCCGCCACCCGGGCGGGTGCCGACGTTGATGCCGGCCCACGCGTCGGCGACGGACTTGTACTCGGCGCTGGTCGTGCCGTACAGCTGACCGGCCACGGCGAGCGTCCCGGTGCGGGCCGACGCGTAGTTGGTCCTGCTGGTGAACTGGGTGGAGAGGGCCTTGAACCAGATCTGCTCGGCCTTCGCCCGGCCGATGCCGGTGACCGGGAGCCCGTCCGAGGTGGGGGAGTTGTACGAGACGCCGTTGATGGTCTTGGCGCCGCTGCCCTCGGAGAGCAGGTAGAAGAAGTGGTTCGCGGGACCCGACGAGTAGTGCACGTCGAGGTTGCCGAGGCTGGAGGACCAGTTGTCCGGGGAGCCACCGTCCCTGCTCGGCTTGTCCTGGTAGCGCAGCGGGGTGCCGTCGCCGTTGATGTCGATCTTCTCGCCGATGAGGTAGTCACCCGGGTCCGACGCGTTGTTGGCGTAGAACTCGACCGAGGTCGCGAAGATGTCCGAGGTGGCCTCGTTGAGGCCGCCGGACTCACCGCTGTAGACCAGGCCGGCCGTCGCCGCGGTCACCCCGTGGGACATCTCGTGGGCGGCGACGTCGATCGACGTCAGCGGGTCGGCGTTGCCCGACCCGTCGCCGTACGTCATGCAGAAGCAGGAGTCGTCCCAGAACGCGTTGACATAACCGCTGCTGTAGTGGACCCGCGAGTACGCGCCGACGCCGTCACCGTTGATGCCGGTGCGGCCGTGCACGTTCTTGTAGTAGTCCCACGTCAGCCCGGCGCCGTACGCGGCGTCGGCGGCGGCCGTCTCGGTGTTGGACGTGGTCCCGTTGCCCCAGGTGTCGTCGGGGCCCGAGAACAGCGTGCCGGTGCCCGACGTGCCGCGGTTCAGGTTGTACGTCTTGTGGTTGCCGCGCGCGCTGTCGGTCAGGTTGTACGTCGAGCCCGAGTGGACGGAGTTGACCGTCACCGTGCCGCTGTACTGGGTGTTGCCGACACCGGTCTCGATGCCCTGCCACTGGAAGATCTTCTTGCCCGTGGTGGCGTCCGTGACGACGTGCAGCTGGTTGGGCGTGCCGTCCTCCTGGAGCCCGCCGACGACCGTCTCGTACGCGAGGGTCGGTGCGCCGTCGGTCAGCCAGACCACCTTGCGCGGGGCGCTGTCGGGCGCGGTCTTCTTCGAACCGTCGGCGGCCGCGAGACCCAGCGCCTGCTTCTGGGCGACGGCGGGCGCGATGTCGGCGGTGGTGTCGACGTTCTTCAGCGTCGCCCTGGCCGCCTTGACGACGGACTCGGTGGCGCCGGCCTTCGACTCGGCGACGACCAGGTCGCCACCGAGGACGGGAAGACCGTCGTAGGTGCGCTCGTAACGGGTGTGCGTGGTGCCGTCGATGTCCTGGACGACGTCCCGTACGACGAGCTTCTCCTGCGCGCCGAGGCCGAGTTCCTTGGCCTTGGCCGCCTTGCCTGCGTCGGCCTTCTTGATCAGCGCGGTCCGCTGGGCGGGGGAGAGGTCACGCGGCAGCGCACCGGGATCGGCGGTGCGGGCCGCCTGCCCCGCCAACGCGGCAGGCAACGCGGGGGCGTTGGCGCTGTCGGCCGTGGCGGAGGCGGTGCCTGCCTGCACACCGACGGAGAGGAGAGCTGCTGCGGTTATCAGAGCGCCGATCGCTGTGGCACGACGGCTGGGCGTGGGTCTCACGCGAACTCCTTATGCGAGGGGGGTCCAGGCCGCGGGGTGGGCGGCCCGGTGTAAGCAAACGGAGAGTTGTGGTGCGGAGAACGGGGGAAGAGTGGCAGTACACGCACCTTCCTGTCAGGAGCGCGTCAACAAGTTGGCCGGATTCGTTCGCTGCGAGTTGTGTCATGTTCGTTAAGCGGACGTTTCGTCGGGCATCGGCCCCGGACCGGCCAGGATGTGGGTCGGCCCGGATCGAAGAGGCCGTCAAGATCGGGGCCCGCCCGGTCCTTTGTGAACAGATTGTTGAGCGACGACTCAAGGTCGGTGGCCGAGATCGCCACCTATTGTGGCTGATTCTTTTCCATCCGCTTCTCGCCCGGCGAGCCGCGCGTGGCCGGTGTCCTCCCGTACGGGTACACCGCGTCCACCTATGCTCGCGGGATGGAACAGAGCGAGGTCCTGAAGCGAGTGATCGGCATCCTCACCGAAGCCAGCGAGTGGCAGCGGCTGCTGGAGGAGGGCTCGGAACGCGAGGACCTGGCGGGCGAGCCCGGGATCGTGACGGCGCTGCTCAACGAGACGATGCCGAAGATCGAGATCCCGGGCGACGCGACGGCCGAGGAGATCGCCACCCTGGTCGGCCGCGAGGTCGGCGGCGCCATCCAGCAACTCGTCGGCGCCTTCAGCCTCTCCTTCGTGATGCTGGCCCGGGTGCACGACACGGGCCAGCAGGACGTCACGTCCACCGAGGTGCTCCAGGACCTGGCCCTGCGCGCCGAGGACCTGAACCCGGGCCGCGAGGCCTAGGCCCTGGCTGAGGGCGGCCCCCGGGCCGCGTCAGGCCAGGCTGTCGCGCCAGGCGCGGTGGAGGCCCGCGAAGCGGCCTGTGCCGGCGATCAGCTCCGCGGGGGCGCCGTCCTCGACGATCCTGCCGTGTTCCATCACCAGCACGCGGTCGGCGATCTCCACCGTCGACAGCCGGTGGGCGATCACCACGGCCGTACGGCCGTGCAGCACCGTGTCCATCGCGTTCTGCACGGCGCGCTCGCCCGGGATGTCCAGCGAGCTGGTCGCCTCGTCCAGGATCAGCACCGACGGGTCGGCCAGCAACGCGCGTGCGAACGCGACCAGTTGGCGCTGGCCGGCCGAGATCCGGCCGCCGCGTTTGCGTACGTCCGTGTCGTAGCCGTCCGGCAGGCCGCTGATGAACTCGTGCGCGCCGATCGCCCGCGCGGCCCGCTCGATATCCTCGGGTGACGCGTCGGGGCGGCCGATCGCGATGTTCTCCGCGACCGTGCCGGAGAAGAGGAACGCCTCCTGCGTCACCATCACGACACCGCGCCGCAGTTCGGGCGTGTCCAGCTCGCGCAGATCGACGCCGTCCAGCAGCACCCGGCCGCCGGTCGGGTCGTAGAACCGGGCCAGCAGCTTGGCCAGCGTGGACTTGCCCGCGCCCGTCGAGCCGACGACGGCGACCGTCTGCCCGGCCGGGATCGTCAGCTCGAAGCGGGGCAGCACCTCCCCGCCCGTGCGGTACCCGAAGCTGACCCCGTCGAAGACCACCTCACGGCCGGGGAAGTCGCTCGCGAGCACCGGCAGCGGCCGGGGGTCCGCCGCCTCCGGGACCGTCGGCACCTGCGCCAGCAGCCCGGCGATCTTGTCCAGTGAAGCGGCCGCCGACTGGTAGGAGTTGAGGAACATCCCGAGCCGGTCGATCGGGTCGTACAGCCGCCGCAGATACAGCACGGCCGCCGCCAGCACACCGAGCGCGAGGGTGCCGTCGGCCACCCGGTAGGCACCCCACAGGACGATCGCGGCGACCGCGGTGTTGGCGATGAGCCGGGAGCCGATCACATAGCGGGCCATCTCGATCAGCGCGTCGCCGTTGCTGCGCTCGTGGCGGCGGTTGAGGGCCCGGAACTCCGCGTCGTTGGCGCGCTCGCGGCGGAACGCCTGCACCGGACGGATGCCGTTCATCGTCTCGGCGAACTTCACGATGACGGCCGCGATCGCCGTGGACCTGACGCTGAAGATCCGGCCCGCCCTGCGCTGGTAGAGCCGCACCAGCAGGTACAGCGGCACGAACGACACGACGGCGACGGCGCCGATCCCCAGGTCCAGGTAGAGCAGCATCGCCGAGATGTAGACGAACGCCAGCACCACCCCGATGAGTTCCTGGAGCCCCTCACTCAGCAGCTCACGCAGCGACTCGACGTCCGTGGTCGAACGCGAGATCAGCCGCCCCGAGGTGAACCGCTCGTGGAAGTCCACACTCAGCGCCTGGGCGTGCCGGAAGATCCGGCCGCGCAGATCGAGCAGCACGTCCTGGTTGACCCGGGCCGACGCCTGGATGAAGGCGTACTGGAAGGCGCCGGAGGCCACCGCGCACACCCCGTACCCGACGGCAACGGCGATCAGCGGCCCGTGGTCGCCGTCCCGGAACGCCGGCACGCCGCTGTCGATCGCGTACGCCACGATCAGCGGCCCGGCCTGCGCCGCCGCCTGCTGGACCAACAGCACGACCACGGCGAGGAGCGCCCGGCCGCGCAGGGGCCGCAGCAGCGAGATCAGCAGGGCGCGGGTGGCGCCGGGCGCCGCGGGCAGCGCGTCCTGGTCGAACGGATCGTCCGAGGCCGGGCCGGCCGACTCGACGCCGGGGGAGCCCGAAGGAGCCGGTACGGCCCGCCCGGCGGAACTCGTCCGCGCGTCCGTCCCCGCGTCCGTCGCGGCGCCCGCCGTCCCGGAGTCCGGTCCTGCGCCGGGTCCTGTGCCGTCGGGGGTCTCGTCCGTCGTCGTGGACGTCGTCATCGGATGCTCTCCTCGACAGCCTCGGCCCTGGCATCCGCCCCGGACATCAGCCAGCCGTACTCCGCGTTCTCACGCAGCAGTTCCTGGTGGGTGCCGACGGCCGCGATCCGGCCGTCGGAGATCAGCGCGACCCGGTCGGCGAGCATCACCGTCGAAGGACGGTGCGCCACCACCAGCGCCGTGGTCTCGCCGAGCACCCGTCGCAGCGCCGCTTCCACCAGCGCCTCCGTGTGTACGTCGAGCGCCGACAGCGGGTCGTCGAGCACCAGGAAGCGCGGCCGGCCGACGACCGCCCTGGCGAGCGCGAGCCGCTGCCGCTGACCGCCGGACAGGCTCAGACCCTGCTCGCCCACCTCGGTCCCGACGCCGTGCGGCAGATCCTTGACGAACCCGGCCTGCGCCGTGTCCAGCGCCCGCTCCAGCGCGTCCTCGCCGGCGTCCGGCGCGCCCATCAGCACGTTCTCCCCGACCGAGGCCGAGAAGAGCGTCGGCTCCTCGAACGCCACCGAAACCAGCTCACGCAGCAGCGGCCGGGGCATCAGCGCCACGTCCTGGCCGTCCAGGGTGATCCTGCCCTCCGTCACCTCGTGCAGGCGCGGTACGAGCGCGGTCAGCGTCGTCTTGCCGGAACCGGTGGCCCCGACGAGCGCCATCGTCTCCCCGGGCCTGATGTGCAGATCGATCCGGTCCAGCACGGGAGCGGAGTCCGGTTCGGCGTCCGGGTAGCGGAAGGAGACGCCCTCGAAACGCAGCCCCGCCGCGTCGCCCGCGCCGTCGGCGCCCGGCACGTCGGCGCCGGACTCCGGGTCCAGCTCCTCGGCCACGTCCATCACTTCGAAGAACCGCGCGGTCGCCGTCGCCGACTCCTGGCTCATCGCCAGCAGGAAGCCGATGGACTCCACCGGCCAGCGCAGCGCGAGCGCCGTCGACAGGAAGGCGACCAGCGTCCCGGCCGAGAGGTCGCCGTCGGCGACCTGGATCGTGCCGAGCACGACGGCCGCGCCGATGGCCAGCTCGGGGATGGTCGTGATGACCGCCCAGATCCCCGCGAGCAGCCGCGCCTTGCCCAGCTCCGTGGTGCGCAGCCGGTGGGTGAGCGCGCGGAAGGCGAGCGCCTGACTGCGGTGCCTGCCGAACCCCTTGACGATCCGGATGCCCAGCACGCTCTCCTCGACGACCGTGGTCAGATCCCCGACCTGGTCCTGCGCCTTGCGCGCGACGAGCGAGTACCGGGACTCGAAGAGCGAGCACAGCACGACCAGCGGCACGGCGGGCGCGAGCAGCACCAGACCGAGCGTCCAGTCCTGGCCGAGCAGGATGACGAAGCCGACGATGATCGTCGCTCCGTTGACCAGCAGGAACGTCAGCGGAAAGGCCAGGAACATGCGCAGCAGCATCAGGTCGGTCGTGCCGCGCGACAGCAGCTGGCCCGACGGCCAGCGGTCGTGGAAGGCCACCGGCAGCCGCTGCAGATGCCGGTAGAGGTCCGCCCGCATCGACGCCTCGACCCCCGCCAGCGGCCGGGCCACCAGCCAGCGGCGGAAGCCGAACAGCACGGCCTCGGCGACCCCGAGCAGCAGCAGATACAGCGCACCCAGCCAGATGCCGCCGGTGTCCCGGTCGGTGACAGGTCCGTCCACCATCCACTTCAGGACGAGGGGGATGACCAGACCGAGACAGGACGCGACGATCGCGACGAAGGCGGCGAGCGACAGCCGCACCCGTACCGGCTTCACATAGGGCCACAGCCGCAACAAGGAGCGGGTGGCCGACGTACCGGCGGGCCGGGCGGGGTCGCCGGGTGCGGGTTTCTCGGGTGCGGGTTTCTCGGACATCAGGGGTGAGCCTACGGTTCACCACTGACATCGCTCATGTGGTTTTTGCCTCGGACCCGCCTCCGGTCGGACCCCGGCGCAGCCTCGGTCGGACCCCGGCATCAACCGATCGGATGATGCCGGATCGAGCGCGACGGCCGATTGTTCCGGCCTCCGGCGCGGGGGATTCTTGGCGCATGGCAATCATCGAAGTGAATGGCCTGCACAAGGCCTACAACGGCAAACCCGCCGTTGACGGGGTGACCTTCGACGTCCAAGAAGGCGAGATATTCGGGATCCTCGGTCCCAACGGCGCCGGCAAGACGACGACGGTGGAGTGTGTCGAGGGACTGCGGATCCCGGACGCGGGGACGGTCCGGGTGGCCGGGCTCGACCCGGTCGCCGACCACGAGCAGGTGACCCGGCTCCTCGGCGTACAGCTCCAGGAGAGCGAACTCCAGGCCAAACTGACCGTACGGGAGGCGCTGGAGCTGTACAGCGCGTTCTACTCCGACCCGGCCGACTGGCGCCCCCTCGCGGCGCGCCTCGGCCTGGAGTCCAAACTGACGACCCGGTTCGCGAAGCTGTCAGGGGGCCAGAAGCAGCGGCTGTTCATCGCGCTCTCGCTGATCGGCAACCCGCGGGTGGTCGTCCTCGACGAGCTGACGACCGGACTCGACCCGCGGGCCAGGCGCGACACCTGGACCCTGATCGAGGAGATCAGGGACAGCGGCGTGACGGTGCTGCTCGTCACGCACTTCATGGAGGAGGCCCAGCGGCTCTGCGACCGGATCGCGGTGATCGACAAGGGCAGGGTGGCGGCGCTCGACACCCCGTCCGGGCTGATCAGCAGGTCGACGGCGTCCACCGTCATCTCCTTCACCCCGTCCGAGCCGCTCGGCGAGCGCGAACTGGCCGCGCTGCCCGAGGCGTCGGCCGTGGAGTACAAGGGCGACCGGGTCACGATCAACGGCACGGACGAGACCGTCAACGCCGTGATCTCGCTGCTCGCCGTCCGGCACGTGACCGCGCGCCAGCTGCGGGTCACCGAGGCGTCGCTGGACGACGCGTTCCTCGACCTCACCACCGACGCGACGAGCACGGCCGCCACCACCACGACCGGGACCGCCGGGACCGCCGGCACCTCGGAAGAGACAGAAGAGAGGGTCTGACATGGCTTCCGCATCCGCCGTCGTCTTCAAGACGGAGACCAAGCTCTTCTTCCGCGAGCCCGCCATCATCTTCTGGATCCTGGCCTTCCCGACCGTCCTGATGGTGATCCTCGGCCTGATCCCGTCCTTCCGTGACCCCGATGCCTCACTCGGCGGCCGGCGGGTCATCGACCTGTACGTCCCCGTTGCCGTCCTGCTCGCCCTGATCATGGCCGGGCTGCAGGCCATGCCGCCGGTGCTGACCGGCTACCGGGAGCGCGGCATCCTGCGCCGGATGTCGACCACGCCGGTGCGCCCGCAGGCGCTGCTGACGGCGTATCTGCTGCTGCTCGGCGCCGGTTCCATCGGGTCGGCGATCCTGGTGATGGCCGTGGGCAGGCTCGCCTTCGACGTCAACCTGCCTGACCAGCTCGGCGGCTATCTGCTGGCGCTGGTGCTCGCCGCGGCGAGCGCGCTGTCCCTGGGCGCCCTGGTCTGCGCCGTCGCCCGTACCCAGAAGGCCGCCCAGGCCATCGGCTCCGCGGCCTTCTTCCCCGCGATGTTCACCGCAGGGGTCTGGCTGCCGGTGCAGACCATGCCCGACCTGCTGCGGAAGATCGTCGAGTACACGCCGTTCGGCGCGGGGTCGCAGGCCCTGGACCAGGCCATGCGCGGCGACTGGCCCGGCTGGGCGCACCTCGGTGTCATGGCGCTGTGGACAGTTGTCCTGACGGCCTGCGCGGCACGCTGGTTCCGGTGGGAGTGAGAGGTCCGAACTCCGACTCCGAGGGGACGTCGGCGTTCGTCGCGGGGCTACTGCGGGGCCAGGGGCGGCAGGGGGAGACTGAGGACATGGCAGGGATGGGCATGGTCTCGCTCGAACGGCGCTGGGAGCAGTTCTACCGTTACGGCGCCAGCGCGCTGCTGGGGTTCGCGACGCTGATCTCGGCGGCCGTGGCCCAGGCGATCGGGATGACCCGCGCGCAGATGTACGCGGCCGGCGCCCTCGTCCTGGCCACCGTGGCGCTCCAGGTGTGGTGGGGGCGGGTCAGGCCGGGGCTGCCCGAGCACGCGGTGCCGGGCAGGGTCTACTACTGCGTGCGGACGGCCCTGGCCTTCGCGCTGACCTTCCTCAACCCGCTGTTCTCCATCTTCGCCGTCATCGGCTACTTCGACGTCGCGCGGCTGCTGCCGAAGCCGGTGATGCGGGCGGGGATGCTGGTCACCGCCGTCACCATGGCCGGCTCGGAAGCCGGCGGCCTGCCGCCCGACGGCGCGACCGGCTGGATCCTCTTCGGCGGCCTCTTCGTGCTGAACGCCTCCATCACCACGGCCTTCGCCCACCTCGGGGTCAAGGAGCTGGAGGCGGCCAAGGAACGGGCCGCGACGATCATGTCGCTGGAGGAGACCAACGCCCGTCTTGAGCAGGCCATGGAGGAGAACGCGAGCCTGCACGCCCAGCTGATCATCCAGGCCAGGGAGGCCGGGGTCGCCGACGAGCGGCGCAGGCTCGCCGCCGAGATCCACGACACCATCGCGCAGGGCCTGGCCGGCATCATCGCCCAGCTCCAGGTGGTCTCCGCCAGCACCGACACGCAGGTCGCCCGGACCCATCTGGAGCGCGCGTCGGCCCTCGCCCGCAGCAGTCTGGGCGAGGCCCGCAGGTCGGTGCAGAACCTGAGCCCGGCCGAGCTGGAGAACGACACACTCCCCGAGGCGCTCAAGAAGACCGTCGCGGGCTGGGCCGAACGCGGCGGCGTCCGGGCCGACTTCACCGTCACCGGTACGGAGGAGCCGCTGCACGACGAGGTCGCCTCGACACTGCTGCGGATAGCCCAGGAAGCCCTCGCCAACGCCGGCAAGCACGCCTCCCCGGCCCGGGTCGGCGTGACGCTCTCCTTCATGGGCGACGAGGTGTCCCTGGACGTACGGGACGACGGCAGCGGCTTCGACCCGCTCGCCCTGCCCGCCCGCTCCGGCAGCCACGGCTTCGGTCTGGCCGGCATGAAGGCACGCGCCGAGCGGATCGCCGGCACCGTCACCGTCGAGTCGGAGGAAGGCGGCGGCACCGCCGTCTCGGCTCGCGTACCTTTGGTGCGCCATGGCTGAACGGACCATCACCCTGATCCTCGTCGACGACCACCCCGTGGTACGGGACGGTCTGCGCGGCATGTTCGAATCGGCGCCCGGCTTCGCGGTGCTCGGCGAGGCGGCGGGCGGCGTCGAGGGTGTCGAACTGGCCCTGCGCCTCGACCCCGACGTGGTCCTGATGGACCTGCGGATGCCGGACGGCGGCGGGGTCGCGGCCATCGCCGAGCTGGCCCGGCGCGGCGCCCGCGCGAAGGTGCTCGTGCTGACCACGTACGACACGGACTCCGACACGCTCCCCGCGATCGAGGCGGGCGCCACCGGCTATCTGCTGAAGGACGCCCCGCGCGAGGAACTGTTCACCGCGGTACGGGCGGCGGCGGACGGCCGTACGGTCCTGTCGCCCGCGGTCGCCTCCCGGCTGGTCTCCCGGGTCAGGACCCCGGCGGCGGGCGGCGTCGAGCCGCTGTCGGCGCGCGAACGCGAGGTGCTCGAACTGGTCGCCAGGGGCACGTCGAACCGGGAGATCGCCAAGGAGCTGTTCATCAGCGAGGCGACCGTCAAGACCCACCTCACCCACCTCTACGGCAAGCTCGGCGTGAAGGACAGGGCGGCGGCGGTCGCCGTGGCGTACGACCGCCGCATCCTCGGCTGACGCGGCGCCGACCCCGCCGGCCGCGCCTTACGCCCGTACCCGCAGCAGCAGTACCGCCCGGCCCGGGACCGTCACCGTCGTGCCCGCCTCGAAGACCGTCCCCGGTTCCTCGGCCTGCTCCTCCAGCGACGTGTCGACCACCAGCTCGTACTGGCGCGCCCACGGCGGGCCCGGGAGTGCGAAGTCCACCGGCTCGGCCGACGAGTGCAGCACGGTCAGGAAGCTGTCGTCGGTGATCTTCTCGCCGCGCGCGTCCCGGCCCGGGATGTCCCGGCCCGAGAGGAAGAGACCGAGCGTCGAGGCCGGCGCCCACCAGTCCTCCTCCGTCATCTCCTCGCCGCGCTCCGTGAACCAGGCCAGGTCCCGCAGCCCGTCGGCGGTCTGCGGCCGGCCGGAGAAGAAGGCGCGGCGGCGCAGCACCGGATGGTCCCTGCGCAGCTCCAGCAGCCGGGCGGTCAGCCGGTAGAGCCCGTACGAACCCGGCTGCTCCAGCAGGGACCAGTCGAGCCAGCTCACCTCGTTGTCCTGGCAGTACGCGTTGTTGCTGCCGCCCTGCGTACGGCCCATCTCGTCGCCCGCGACGAGCATCGGCACGCCCGTCGACACGAGCAGCGTCGTCAGCAGGTTCCGCAGCTGGCGGCGGCGGAGCGTGTTGATCGCCGGGTCGTCGGTCTCGCCCTCGGCGCCGCAGTTCCACGCGCGGTTGTCGTTCGTGCCGTCGCGGTTGCCCTCGCCGTTGGCCTCGTTGTGCTTGTGCTCGTAACTGACCAGGTCACGCAGGGTGAATCCGTCGTGCGCCGTGATGAAGTTGACGGAGGCGTACGGCCGCCTGCCGCCCCACGCGTACAGGTCGCTCGAGGCGGAGAGCCGGTAGCCGAGATCGCGTACGTCGGGGGTCGCGCCGCGCCAGAAGTCCCGTACGGCGTCGCGGTAGCGGTCGTTCCACTCCGTCCACAGCGGGGGGAACGCGCCGACCTGGTAGCCGCCGCTGCCGACGTCCCACGGCTCGGCGATCAGCTTCACCCGGCGCAGCACCGGGTCCTGGGCGATGACGGCGAGGAACGGCGAGAGCATGTCGACGTCGTGCATGGAGCGGGCCAGCGCCGCAGCCAGGTCGAAGCGGAAGCCGTCGACGCCCATCTCCGTGACCCAGTAGCGCAGCGAGTCGGTGATCAGCCGCAGCACATGGGGCTGGACCACGTGCAGGGTGTTGCCGCAGCCGGTGTAGTCCGTGTAGCGGCGGGCGTCGGACGGCAGCCGGTAGTAGCCGCGGTTGTCGATGCCGCGCAGCGACAGTGTCGGACCCTGCTCGCCGGCCTCGGCCGTGTGGTTGTAGACCACGTCGAGGATCACCTCGATGCCCGCGTCGTGCAGCGAGCGGACCATCTCCTTGAACTCCTCGACCTGCTGGCCGCGGGTGCCGCCCGCCGCGTACCCGGCGTGCGGCGCGAAGTAGCCGATGGAGTTGTAGCCCCAGTAGTTGCGCAGCCCGCGCTTGAGCAGATGGTCCTCGTGGGCGAACTGGTGCACCGGCAGCAGCTCGACCGCCGTCACGCCGAGCCGGCGCAGATGGTCGACGGCCGCCGGGTGGCCGAGCCCGGCGTAGGTGCCGCGCAGCTTCTCCGGGATGCCGGGGTGGAGCTTGGTGAAGCCGCGCACATGCAGTTCGTAGATGACCGAGTCGGCCCAGGGGGTCTTGGGGCGCCGGTCGTCGGCCCACTCGTCGCCGGGGTCGTCGTCATGGACGACCACCCCCTTGGGGACGAACGGCGCGGAGTCCCGCTCGTCCCGTACGGTGTCGGCGACCTGCTGCTGCGGCCAGTCCCTGACATGCCCGTACACCTCGGGCGGCAGCGTGAAATCGCCGTCGACCGCGCGGGCGTACGGGTCGAGCAGCAGTTTCGCCGGGTTCCAGCGGGCCCCCGTCCAGGGGTCCCAGCGGCCGTGCACCCGGAAGCCGTACCGCTGCCCCACCCCGATGCCCGGCACGAAGCCGTGCCAGATCCCGTGGGTCTGCTCGGTCAGCGGCAGCCGGGTCTCGGTCTCCTCGTCGTCGAACAGGCAGACCTCCACCGCCTGCGCGCCGCCGGCCCACAGGGCGAAGTTCGTGCCGGCGACCCCGTCGGGGCCCACCCGGTAGCGCGCCCCGAGCGGGGTCGGCGCCCCCGGCCACACCGGCGGTACGGCCCTGCCGGGCTCCCCGAGGAAGCCGAAGGCGCCGACCGCCTCCGCCGCCTCCCTGGTCTCCCGCACCGTTCTGTGCGCTGTCTCCTGCTCGGCTGCGCTCGCCACCTGTCCGGCCTCCTGCGGCTCGTCGGCCTCGCGGCTCGGTGCGCACGGCGTCCCGGCCGTGGCTCTCCTCGCGTGGTCCTTGCGACTGTTCTTCCCTTCTCGGGCCCCGCCCTCACGTTTCCGGCGCGGGGGGCTGATCGTTGGAAGTGTGTGAGACATGTACTGAAGCGCGCAGGGGCCGCCGCGGCCACCGTACTGGCCTGGGCAGGACTGATGGGCGGGCTGGCGGGGTGCTCCGGCGGCGGCTCGTTCCTGGCCGGAAAGTCCGGGGCACCCGGGGACTCGATCCAGGTCACGCCCGGGAACGGCACGAAGGGCGTCGGCCGGTCGGACCGGATCGCGGTCAAGGTGGCCGAGGGCCGTCTGGAGCGGGTCGAGGTACGCAGGGTCGAGGACGCGGTCCGGGAGCCGCTGGCGGGCCGGATCTCCGCCGACGGCCGCTCCTGGGCCCCGCTGAGCGGCGAGCGGGTCGCCCTGGCGGCCAAGTACGGCGTGGACGCGGTCGCGGTCGACGGGGACGGCAGGCGCTCGGCGCGGCACACGACCTTCACCACGGCGGTGCCCACCCACCGCTTCATCGGGTACTTCAAGCCGGAGAACCGTTCGACCGTCGGTACGGGCATGATCGTCTCGTTCGACTTCAACCGGCGGATCCGCGACCGGGCCGCCGTCGAGCGCGCCATCCGGATCACCTCCGTCCCGGCGGTGGAGGTCGTCGGGCACTGGTTCGGCGACCGGCGCCTCGACTTCCGGCCGCGCGCTTACTGGCGGCCGGGCACGAAGGTCACGGTCGATGTGCGGCTGCGGGACGTCCAGGCGGCGCCCGGGGTCGTCGGCATCCAGCGCAAGACCGTCGCCTTCACGGTCGGCCGCTCGCAGGTCTCGCTGGTCGACGCCGAGCGGCACACCATGGAGGTACGGCGCGACGGGGCGCTGCTGTCCACCCTGCCGATCACGGCGGGCGCCGCGAAGACGACCACGTACAACGGCAAGATGGTGGTCTCCGAGCTGTACGACGTCACGCGCATGGACGGCAGGACCGTCGGGTTCGGCGGGGAGTACGACATCAAGGACGTGCCGCACGCGCTGCGGCTGACCACGTCGGGGACGTTCCTGCACGGCAACTACTGGGCGTCCGAGGACACGTTCGGCTCCCTGAACACCAGTCACGGGTGCGTGGGGCTGCGGGACGTCAAGGGCGGCGGCGCCGACACCCCGGCGGGCTGGTTCTTCGACCGGACGCTGGTCGGCGACGTGGTGGAGGTCGTCAACTCCCGTGACAGCGTGGTCGCTCCGGACAACGGGCTCAGTGGCTGGAACCTGGACTGGCCGGCCTGGGTGGCCGGCTCGGCCCTGCGCTGAGCCCGCGCCGTCCGGCCCGTACCCCGCGCTGCCCGTACACCGCGCCGTCCGGCCCGTACACCGCCATGACCTGCACTGTCCGGCGCAGTTGGGACGGAACGGTGACATTAGCGAGAACTCCACGGGGCACTCGATGTGATTATCTATCGCCGGGCGCGTGGACCAGGCGCGCAGGAGTGCGGGCCGTGGCGGGGCCAGGCCGTGCGAGGGGAGACGACCATGGTGAACCAGCTACCGATATCCAAGGCGCCGGTGCGGCGCAGAAGCCGAACGGGGCTGCTGGCGCTGTTGCTCGGCGCCCTGCTGATCATGGTCACCGCCTGCGGGGGCGGCGGCGGGGGCGGCGCGGCGAAGGGCGGCGGTGACAAGGCGGGCGACGCCAAGGACGCGGCGCAGGCGGCCAACACCGCTTCGCAGGCGGTCGTGACGATCGCACCGGAGGACGGCGCGAAGTCGGTCGCCACCACCGGCGCGCTGAAGGTGTCGGCGGCCAAGGGCAAGCTGACGACCGTCACCGTCAAGGACGACAAGGGCGACCCGGTCGACGGGAAGCTCGCGGCGGACGGCAGCACGTGGCAGCCGCTCCAGCATCTGGCGGGCGCGACCAAGTACAAGGTGCACGCGTCGGCGAAGGACGCGGACGGGCGGGTGTCCGCCAAGGACATCACCTTCACCACGCTCGTCCCGCAGAACACCTTCATCGGCTACTACACCCCCGAGGACAAGGCGACGGTCGGCGTGGGTATGCCGGTCTCGCTCAACTTCACCCGGGGCATCACGGACCCGGAGGCGGTGGAGAAGGCCATCACCGTGACCGCCGACCCGGCGGTGCCGGTCGAGGGCCACTGGTTCGGCAACGACCGCCTCGACTTCCGGCCCGAGAAGTACTGGGCGCCGGGGACCAAGGTCACGGTCAAGCTCAACCTCGACGGCGTCGAGGGGCGGCCGGGGGTCTACGGCAAGCAGGCCAAGTCGTTCAGCTTCACGATCGGCCGCTCGCAGGTCTCCACGGTCGACGCGGGCAAGCACACCATGAAGGTCGTCAGGGACGGCAAGCAGATCAAGAAGATCCCGATCAGCGCGGGCGCGCCGGCGAACACCACGTACAACGGGCAGATGGTCATCAGCGAGAAGTACGCGGTGACCCGGATGAACGGTGACACGGTCGGGTTCGGCGGGGAGTACGACATCCCCGACGTGCCGCACGCGATGCGCCTCTCGTCGTCGGGCACCTTCATCCACGGCAACTACTGGGCGGCGCCGGGCATCTTCGGCTCGACCAACACCAGCCACGGCTGTGTCGGCCTGCGTGACGCGCGCGGCGGCGGCGACAGCGGCACCCCGGCGGCCTGGTTCTACAACAGCTCGCTCATCGGTGACGTGGTCGTCGTGAAGAACTCCAAGGACAAGACGATCGCCCCGGACAACGGGCTGAACGGCTGGAACCTGTCCTGGGCGGACTGGACCAAGTAGGTACCCGCTCCACCGGCTTCGTCACCGGGGACCCGGCGCGCTGTGACCAAGCGCACCGGGTCCCCGCGCGTTAGCCGCCGTTAACCTGCCTCCCATGGCATCTGCGAACACTGTGACCCTCGAAGTCGACGGCGGCGTCGGAACGATCCGGCTCGACCGCCCCCCGATGAACGCGCTGGACATCTCGATCCAGGACCGGCTGCGCGAGCTCGCCGAAGAGGTGGGCCGGCGTGACGACGTGCGCTCCGTCGTCCTGTACGGCGGCGAGAAGGTCTTCGCCGCCGGCGCCGACATCAAGGAGATGCGGCAGATGGACCACGCGGCGATGATCGTCCGCTCCCGCTCCCTCCAGGAGTCGTTCACGGCCGTGGCCCGTATCCCCAAGCCCGTCGTCGCCGCCGTCACCGGCTACGCGCTCGGCGGCGGCTGCGAGCTGACCCTGTGCGCCGACTTCCGGATCGCCGCCGACAACGCCAAGCTCGGTCAGCCCGAGATCCTGCTGGGGCTGATTCCCGGCGCCGGTGGCACCCAGCGGCTCGCCAGGCTGGTCGGACCCTCCCGCGCCAAGGACCTGATCTTCACGGGCCGTCAGGTCGCGGCGGACGAGGCTCTGGCGATCGGTCTCGTCGACCGGGTGGTCCCGGCGGCCGAGGTCTACGAGCAGGCGCACGCCTGGGCGGCGAAGCTCGCCAAGGGGCCGGCGCTCGCGCTGCGCGCGGCGAAGGAGTCGGTCGACGCGGGTCTGGAGACCGACCTGGAGACCGGGCTCGCCATCGAACGCAACTGGTTCGCAGGCCTGTTCGCCACCGAGGACCGGGAGCGCGGGATGCGCTCCTTCGTCGAGGACGGTCCGGGCAAGGCCAAGTTCCTCTGACCCACTGCCTGTTGGACATGGCGACGGGTTCCGTCAAGTGGCCTGACGGCTTAGCCCCACCTTAAGAGAACCTTAAGAAAAAACGCTTGATCGCGTGTCGCGACCGTTCGAACGCGCGGTGTCACCGCAGGTCAGTCAGGCTGTTCGGCAATGCGTACTGCCGGTGGCATATGCCAAACACGCCCCCCGGAATGACTCATTCCGGGGGGTTGATTCCCCAGGAACGCCCCCGGAGCGCCCTCGCTGCGGCCATGATGGTGGGCATGGCGGGCCTGGAGGATGTGGAGCAGCCGCAGCGAAGCGGCCATGCGTCCACGGTGCGGCGGACACCGGCCGTCGAGGACGAACAGGCGCTTCAGGCGCTGGAATTGTTCGGTAATCCGACGGACGCGGAAGTCCGGCTGCCGTCCCGCCCCGAGTCGGCGGCGGCCGCCCGGCGGATCACCCACGGTGTCGTACTGCGCCAGTGGGCGCTTTCGCCGCAGACCGCCGAGTACGCCGTCCTGCTCGTCTCCGAACTCGTCGGCAACGCCGTCCGGCACACCGGCGCCCGGGTCTTCGGGCTGCGGATGCTGCGGCGCCGCGGCTGGATCAGGATCGAGGTACGGGACCCGTCGCGCGGGCTGCCGTGTCTGATGCCGGTCCGCGAGATGGACACCAGCGGCCGGGGCCTGTTCCTGGTCAACCGGCTCGCCGACCGCTGGGGCGTGGACCTCTTACCCAGGGGCAAGACCACATGGTTCGAGATGCGCGTCGCCGACCGACAGCTGCCCTGACGTACCGCCGCTCAGGAGGGCCGCGACGAGCCGATAATCTGAACCCGTCCATACGGCATGAACGAAGGGGCGGAATCAGTGGCGGACATCGACGACGTGCGCAAGGCGTTCGACCAGTTCGACGCGGACGGGGACGGCCTGATCACGGCCGCCGAGTACAAGAGCCTCATGGCTCGGCTCGGCGACCACTACGTGACGGAGCCCGTGGCCCAGGCAGTCATCAACGCCCACGACGGCAACGGTGACGGGCTGCTGAACTTCGACGAGTTCCTGGCCGCCCGCAGCAAGGGCTGACACGCGACCGGCGCGCGGCGGCCCCCGGGTCCGGAGGGCCGCCCACCGGATCCGCCGTACGGCATTCGCCGCAGCCGAGCTGGCGCGCGACAGCGGCGGCGGAGACGATCATCCGGTGATCTTCCCGGGACCCATCGCAGGCGATGTCACCGAGGCAGGCCGCCGGCGGACCGGCGCGGGCCCCGGTGCCGGTCCCGCGAGCGCGCCGCCGCCCGCCACGCGACCGACCCCCCGTACCAAGGCCCTGCTCGCGGGCGGGGCCGTGCTCGCCGTGCTGATCGCCCTGCTCGGTGTCGGCGCCGCCACCCACGGCACCGGCGAGCTGCACATCCCCGCCGCGGGACCCACCACCCTGCTGCGCGCCGCCGTCTTCGCCGCGCTGGCCCTGCACATCGGCGAGCTGGCCGGTCACCGGTTCGCGCGTACCGGTCCCGCGCCCCGCAGTTGGGCCGTGCCCGCCGCACTGACCGGAGCCGCCGCGGCGGCAGGTCAGATCCTGGTGCTCTCCGAGGTCAGCGACCTCGACATCGCCTCCGTCTACGGCACGGTCGACGGCCGGCTGCTGCTCGTCATGGCCAACGGCTTCCTGCTCGCCGCCGGCTGCGCCGCGCTGAGGCGGCCGTTCCTCGCCGCGCTGCCGCTGGCCGTCGTCATCGGCGCCGAGGCCCTGCGCGCGCACCCCGAGGCGTACACCCCGCTGCTCGGCACGGCCCTCACCGTCGTCCATCTCACCGCCGCCTCCGTGTGGACCGGCGGCCTGTGCCACGTCCTGCGCACGATGTGGCTGCGCAGGGCCGACAGGACCGAGGCGCGCGCCGTCCTCGCCCGCTACGCCCGGGTCGCCGGCTGGCTGCTCGCCGCCCTCACCGCGACCGGCACCGTGTCGGCGCTGCGCCGCCTGCCGTTCGACGTGGTGCTCAGCTCGGCGTACGGCCGGGTCCTCATCGCCAAGCTCGCGCTCGTCGCCGTGGCGAGCGGCCTGGCCCTGCGCGCCAGAGGGCGGCTGCGGGGCGGCCGGGACGCGGGCGGGCCCGCCCGCGCCGAACTGGCCGTACTGTCCTGCGTCGTCCTCGTGTCGGCCGTGCTGACCGTCGTCCCCGACCCGCACTGGCTCAGCGTCCGCTGACGGCCGCCCCGTGCCTGTTCCCGGCCGTACGGGGTAGACGCCGCCGGGGATCACCGGGCGGCGAGGCGGGGGACGAGATGGGGACAGCGGTCCATGTTCCGCAGACGCGGGACATGATCGGTGACGAGCTGTCCGGCGACGAGGCGTGGGCGGCGCTGCGCCGCTACGGCGGCCGCAAGCTGCTCGTCGACGCCTTTCTGCGGTTCCGTTACGCGGACGGCTTCAGCAACGCCCGCGCGCTGGCCTTCCAGATCGTCCTGGCGCTCGTGCCGTTCACCATCGCGCTGGTCGGGGTCGCCACCACCGTGCACACCGAGAGCGTCGGCCGGGTCGTGGAGCTGACGCTCGGCCGGATCGCGCCGGGGCCCAGCGCCGAACTCGTACGCGACTCGCTCGACCGGTCGCGGCGCGGCGCGGGCGCCGGGATCGGCGCCGCCATCGCCGTCTGGCTCGGCCTCGGCTTCGCCACCGTCAATCTCGCCGCCGCCATGTCCCAGATCGAGCGCGGCGCCAACCGCATCTACGGCATCGAGCGCGACCGGCCCTTCGTGCTCAAGTACGGCAGGGCGCTGCTGCTCGTCGTCATCGCCGGACTCCCGCTGATCGGGGGGTTCCTGGTGCTGGTCGGCGGCGAGGCGGTGGGCAGCGCCCTGGACGAGACCTTCGGCTGGGGACAGGGGCTGCGCAACGCCTGGGACTGGCTGCGGATCCCGGTCGGGGTGCTGCTGACCTGGGTGGCGTCGGCGGCCCTGTTCCGCTGGGCGCCCCGCCGCGACCAGCCGGGCTACACCTGGCTCGCCTTCGGCTCCGCCGTCCATCTGGTGCTGTGGGTGGCGGCGACCTGGCTGCTCGGCCTGTACGTCGACCGCAGCGGCTCCTTCGGCACGGTCTACGGGCCCCTGACCGCCTTCGTCGCGCTGCTGCTGTGGGCCAACCTCGCCGCCATCGCCCTCCTCCTCGGCGTGGCCTTCGCCGCCCAGCTGGAGGCCGCGCGCGCCGGGCTGCGCGACGCGGTACGGCCCGATCCGGGTCCCGGCGCCTAGGGCCTGTCGGGTGGATCGTGCCGGGCTCGCGGGGGCCGGCACCGCGCCTCGCGGCGTTGTCGTCGGTCGGCGACGCTCCGCGTCGCCTCCCTCCTCCGCCTTGCGATCCACGACACCGGCTCCCGCTCCCTGATCCGGCCCGATCCACCCGACAGGCCCTGGGCGCACGACCGGGGGTCTGTGCGAAGGCGCCCGAAGGCCCTTGCTACTACCCCCGGTATCCCCGGCCCTTCGTTGGGCCGATGGGGTGAATCAGTGCGCCATGCCGGTGACAAGGGCAATCCCCGCCTCCCTACCTCGCGAATGTGTCGGTGGGAGTGCCCGCGGTGGCGCGGGCGCCGAGAGAGATGGGGCGTGATGGGCGCAGAGCACATCGACACCCGACTGCTTGAAGAACTGACCGAGCAGTCACAGGACCTGAACAGCGACGCCTTGCGCATCACGGGCAGCGCGCTGGCGGACTTCGCCGAGTCCGCGGGCCGACCGGAGCGGTGGTGGCAGCGGGGAGGCGTGCTGGCAGGCGCGATCGGCGCCGCGGCCCTCTTCGGCCCGAACCGGGCGATGGCCGCGACGTCGGCCGACGACATCATGGCGCTGCAGACCGCGGCGTCCATCGAGAACCTGGCCGTCAGCGTCTACCAGACAGCGGCAGGCCTGCCGTTCATCAAGAACGGCAACAAGACGGTCGCGGCGTTCATCGCCAAGACCACCCAGCAGCACCAGGCGCACGCCAAGGCGTTCAACGCGGCGGCGACCCAGGGCGGCGGCAAGGCGCAGACCGGGCCCGACCCGAAGTACGCGGCCATCGTCAAGCAGACCCTGCCGTCGATCAAGACCCCGGCGGACGTGGTCAAGCTGGCCATCACGCTGGAGGACGTCGCCGCGCAGACGTACACCAAGAACGTCGGCCAGGTCAGCGACCCGCAGCTGCGCAGGCTCTTCGCCTCCGTCGCCCCCGTGGAGGCGCAGCACCGCTCGACACTGCTGTCCGTGCAGGCGCTGCTCGCCGCCGGTGACGCCAGCCTGATCGCCATCCCCACGGATGCCGCCAAGCTGCCCGCCGCCGCCGGCACCGTCGGGATCCCCGACACCTTCTACCCGACCAAGGATGCCTCGCCGATCTCTGAAGGGGCCGTGAAGTGAGTACCAAGCAGGGCGGCTGGGAGCTGCCCATCAGCGAGGGTCAGCTCGACCGTCTCACCCACGAGATGGAGGAGGCGCACCGCGAGACACTGCCCGCGATGCGCGCCAGTGCCGCCGATCTCACGGAGCAGATCAAGTCCGACCGGCGGCGGTTCCTGCTGGGCGCCGGCGGGGTCGGCGCCGCGTTCCTGCTCGCCGCCTGCTCCAGCGACAAGGACTCGTCGGCCTCCCAGTCGTCGGCCGGCGACGCCCGGTCGCCCGCCGCCGTCTCCGACAAGGTCACCTACACCGGCGACCTGAAGATCGTCGCCCTGGCGGTCGCGCTGGAGAACCAGGCCGTCGGTGCGTACAAGGCGACGCTGTCCGCGGCCAAGGCGGGCAAGCTCGGGACCGTACCGCCGGCGGTGGCGAGCTTCGTCACCAAGGCGATGGCGCAGCACGAGGACCACGCGAAGGCGTGGAACGCGGTGCTGACCGGCGCGGGCAAGCCGGCCATCACCAACGTGCCGCTCTCCAACCAGCAGCAGGTCACCAGCGCGCTGTCGAAGGCGACCAGCGTCGCCGACGTGGCGAAGCTGGCGCTCCAGCTGGAGGACCAGGCGGCGCAGACGTACCTCTTCGCCACGTACAACGTGAAGAGCGCCGGCGGGATCGAGACCGCCGCCACCATCGCGCCCGTCGAGGCGATGCACGCGGCGATCCTGCACTTCGTCCTCGGCCAGTACCCGGTGCCGGACACGTTCCTGCCCACCGACAAGGCGGCCAAGCCGAGCCTGCTGACCGTCTGACGGTCGGCCGGACGGCGCGAGCCGTGTGACAGCGACGGGTGCGTGCCCAGGAACGGGCCCATGCCCCCGGTTACGGAACCGGGCACGCACCACCGTTGCGGCGCGACTCCTCCAGCGACTCGACACGCGCTGCCTGTTCCTCGGTGAGGACGTCACACACCCAGTCCCAGTGCAGCGCCACCCGGTCGCCGGGGGAGAGCCCGCCGATCAGCGACCTGCCGCCCGTCGACCAGCGCACCACCTGGCGGCGCGGCTCCCCGGTCACCATCCGCGTACCGTCCCAGACGAGCGGACGCGACCGCGCCACCGCCGTCTCGCCGTCGACCTCGCACACCACACCGGTGCGGATCCGGCACTGGTCGAGCACGCCCAGCGCCGTAGGACTGCCGCCGGCGCGCAGCATCCGCGCCCACGGGTACACGTCGAACACCTGGAAGCTGTGATGGGCGAGGGCGCGCTGCCCCGCCTCCTGCCACGTGCCGCCGAGCTGGCCGCGGAACCGCTCCCGCATCCGGTCGAGCAGCGCACCAGGATCGGCCAGCTCCAGCAGGTCGTTGCCGAGCCAGTACGCCTCGACGACGCGCGGGTCCAGCGGATCGGCGAGCCCCGCCGACTCGGCCAGGAACTCCAGATAGCACCACGCGCCCTCGAACTGCCGCGCCCGCCGCTCGATCCCGGCGCTCCCGCCGGGCGACAGCAGCGCGGAGGCGTCCGCCGGGCCGCAGTAGCCCAGTTCGTTCGGCGGATAGGCGTACCGCGCGAAGAGCACCGCGCCCTCGGCGCTCATCAGCAGATCCTCGGCAACTGCTCACCGATGGGCAGGCCGACCACCCGGGTGCCGCCGAGACCCGTCCGGGCGACGACCATGCCCGGATGGTCGGGCACACACGTGCCGATCCGGCACGCCGAGCCGCCCAGCGGATGCGCGCGCATGGCGGCCAGCACCTCGTCGGCCGCCTCGGCCGGTACGACGGCGAGCAGCTTGCCCTCGTTCGCGACCTGGAGCGGATCGAGTCCCAGCAGGCTGCACGCGTCCCGCACGGTCTCCGGGACCGGCAGCTCCTTCTCGACCAGCTCGACGCCGACCTGCGAGGCTCGGGCGATCTCGTTCAGTGAGGCCGACACACCGCCGCGGGTGGGGTCGCGCAGGACGCGCACGTCGGCGCCGGTGGCGAGCATGCGGGCCACAAGCCCGTGCAGCGGCGCCGTGTCGCTCTCCACGGTCGTGCCGAACTCCAGACCGTCCCGGCAGCTCATGACGGCGACGCCGTGCACGCCGATGTCGCCGCTGACGAGCACCGCGTCGCCGGGCCGCGCGCGGCGCGGGCCGATGTCGACGCCGTCGGCGATCACCCCGATCCCCGAGGTGTTGATGTACACCCCGTCGCCGCTCGCGCTGTCGACGACCTTGGTGTCGCCGGTGACGAGCCGGACCCCGGCCGCCTGCGCCGCCTCGCCCATGTCCCGGGCGATCCGGCCGAGTTCGGCGAGCGGGGTGCCCTCCTGGAGGATGAAGGCGGTCGACAGGAACAGCGGGGTCGCGCCGGACATCGCCAGGTCGTTGACCGTGCCGTTCACGGCGAGATCACCGATCGACCCGCCGGGGAAGAACATCGGCTTCACCACGAACGAGTCGGTGGAGAAGGCGAGCCGGCTGCCGTCACCGGCCGACACGACCGCCGAGTCGCCCAACTCGGCGCTGGCGGCGGCCCCGTACCCCGGCAGGAACAGATGCTCGATCAGTTCGCCCGACATCGCGCCGCCGCCGCCGTGGCCCATCACGACGGTCGGGGTGTCCCGCAGCGGCACCGGGCAGACCCAGCTCTCGAAGTCGAGATCGGCTGCGTGTTGCATGGCTTCAGTCACTTCGAATCGACCAGTTCCAGTCGGCGGTAGGCGTGGTAGGCGGCGCACGCGCCCTCGGAGGAGACCATCGTCGCGCCGAGCGGGCTGCGCGGCGTGCACTCCTTGCCGAAGGCGGCGCACTCGTGCGGCTTGATGAGGCCCTGCAGGACCTCGCCCGACCGGCACAGCGACGACTCGGCGGTGCGGATGTCCGCCACGTCGAACCGCAGCTCGGCGTCGAACTCCCGGTACTTCGGGGCCAGTCGCCAGCCGCTGCGCGGGATCATGCCGATACCGCGCCAGGTGCGGTCGGTCACCTCGAAGACGTCCCGCAGCATCTCCATCGCCGGGACGTTGCCCTCGGCGCGCACGGCGCGCTCGTAGGCGTTCTCCACCTCGTGCCGGCCCGCTTCGAGCTGGACGACCGTCCTGCGGATGCCTTCGAGGATGTCCAGCGGCTCGAAGCCGGTGATCACGATGGGGACCCGGTACTTCGCGGCGAGCGGCGGGTACTCGGCGGTGCCCATCACACTGCACACGTGCCCGGCGGCGAGGAACGCCTGCACCCGGCAGGTCGACGACTCCATGACGGCCGACATCGCGGGCGGCACCAGCACGTGCGAGACCAGCAGCGAGAAGTTCGGCACACCCAGGCGCGCGGCCTGATACACCGTCATGGCGTTGGCGGGCGCGGTGGTCTCGAAGCCGATGCCGAAGAAGACGACCTCCCGGTCGGGGTTCTCCCGGGCCAGCTTCAGCGCGTCGAGCGGCGAGTACACCACCCGTACGTCACCGCCGGCGCTCTTGACGGAGAACAGGTCCCGGCCGCTGCCCGGCACCCGCAGCATGTCGCCGAAGGAGCAGAAGATCACCCCGGGGGTCGCCGCGATGGCGAGCGCCCTGTCGATGATCTCCAGCGGGGTCACACAGACAGGACAGCCGGGGCCGTGGATCATCTCCACGCCCTCGGGCAGCAGTTGGTCGATGCCGTGCCGGATGATCGAGTGGGTCTGGCCCCCGCAGACCTCCATCATGGCCCAGGGCCTGGTGGTGGCCGCGTGGATCTGGTCGAGCAGCCGCTTCGCCAGCTCGGGGTCGCTGAACTCGTCGAGATACCTCATCGGCCGGCTCCTTCGGGCAGCGGCGCCTGCCGCACGGGTGCTTCCGACAAACCCGCCTGCTCGGCGGCGAGTTCGAAGCCGTCCCCGAACTCCTCGGCGAGGATGCCGAGTTTCTCGAAGTTGGCCAACGTCTCCTGCGCGGAGCGTTCGTCGAGGCGCTGGATGGCGAAACCGACATGGACGACGACGTATTCACCGACCGTCACGTCGGGGATGTACTGGAGGCACACCTCCTTGCGTACGCCGCCGAAGTCGACGTCGGCCATCAAGGTGCCGTCGACCTCGGCGGTACTGAGGACACGCCCCGGAACTGCCAGACACATGGTCTCTCTTCTCTGTGGTTCTCTCGGTGCTTCGGCGGACGCGGTGCGCTCAGCCCGAAGCCGCGATGAGCAACTGGCCGAGCGCGATTCCGCCGTCGTTCGGGGGGAGCAGCCGGGGCCGCAGCACGGTGAAGCCCCGCCCGGCCAGGGTCCGTTCGGCGCCTTCGAGCAGCACGGCGTTCTGGAACACACCGCCGCCGAGCGCCACCACGTCGAGGCCCGTCCGGCTCCGGCAGTGCTCGGCGAGGTCGCCGACGAGGGTGACGACGGCGGCGTGGAAACGCGCCGCGATCAGTTCGCTGGCGGTACCGGCCCGTACGTCGGCGACGACGGCGCGGATCACCGGACCCGGATCCGCGATCACCGGCTCGTCGGAACCGGTGGCGGCGGCGGAGTCGAGGCCGAAGGCATAACCCGTCCCCGCCGGTACGCCGACGCCGCGCGCCAGACCCTCCAGCGCGACGGCCGCCTCCGCCTCGTACGCCACCTCGTGCCGTACCCCGGCCAGTGAGGCGACGGCGTCGAAGAGCCGGCCCATGCTCGACGTCGGCACACAGCCGAAGCCGGTCCCGAACTGGTGGACCAGCACGTCCCGTTCCCTGGCCGGGCAGGCGGCGACCGCCGGAATGTCCTCGGCCCAGTCGACCCCGGCCGCGTGCAGATGCGCGAGCGCCATCCGGTAGGGCCGCAGCACACTCGCGTCACCGCCCGCGAGCGGCACGTAGCGCAGCCGCGCCGCCCGGTGGAACGACTTGTAGCCCGCGACCAGCACCTCACCGCCCCAGGCGGCCCCGTCCGTGCCGTGCCCGGTGCCGTCGAAGGCGACCCCGATCACCCGCTCACCGGCCTCGACGCCGTGCTCACCCATCACGGAGGCGATGTGCGCGTGGTGGTGCTGGACCGTACGGACCGGGCGGCCCGCCGCGTTCGTCCTCGCCCACTCCGCCGAGCGGTAGTCGGGATGCCCGTCCGCCACCAGCTGGCCGGGGGAGACGCCGGTGAGCTGTTCCAGCTGGGCCTCGGTCGCGGTCAGCGCCTCGACCGTGGCGAGGTCGTCCATGTCGCCGATGTGCTGGCTCACCCACGCGTACCGGCCCTCCGCCAGCGCGCAGGTGTTCTTCAGGTCGGCCCCGACAGCGAGCATCGGCGGCACCCCGAACGGCAGCGCCAGCGGCAGCGGCGCGTACCCGCGCGAGCGGCGCAGCGGCAGCTCCGCCCCGGCGACGAACCGGCTCACCGAGTCGTCGCACGGCATCTGGATCTTCCGGTCGTGCCGCAGCCAGGCGTCGACCAGCGGCGCCAGCTCCGTCAGCGCCCGCGCGTCGTCGGTGACGATCGGCTCGCCCGAACGGTTGGCCGAGGTCATCACCAGCGCGTCGGGCCCCGCCGGATCGTCGCCGATCCCGAACAGCAGCGTGTGCAGCGGTGTGTAGGGCAGCATCAGCCCGAGGTCGGGACTGCCCGGCGCCACCTCGTCGGAGAGCCCGGGGCCCGTCCTGCGCGGCAGCACGACGATCGGCCGCCGTACACCGGTCAGCAGCGCCTCCTCGTCCTCGCTCAGCGACACGAGCCCGGCGGCGGTCCCCAGGTCGGCGACCATCACGGCGAACGGCTTGCCGCCGCGCTGCTTACGGCGCCGCAGCTCCGCCACCGCCGTGTCGCTGCGCGCGTCGCAGGCGAGGTGGTAGCCGCCGAGCCCCTTGACCGCGACGATCCGGCCTTCGGCGAGCAACTGCCGCGCCACCCGCAGCGCTTCGGCGCCGTCGGCGGGCGAGCCGTCCTTGCGGATCAGTTCGAGCCGCGGCCCGCAGTCGTGGCAGGCGATCGGCTGGGCGTGGAAGCGCCGGTCGCCCGGATCCTCGTACTCCGCCCGGCACGCCTCGCACATCTCGAAGGCGGCCATCGTGGTCGCGGCCCGGTCGTAGGGCGTGCCGGTGACGATCGTGAACCGGGGGCCGCAGTGGGTGCAGGAGATGAAGGGGTGGCGGTGGCGCCGGTCCGCCGGGTCAGCCAGCTCGGCCAGACAGTCCTGGCAGGTCGCGACGTCGGGGGAGACCAGGGTGCGGGCGCGGTCGCCCCCGGTGGAGTCCTCGATGGTGAATCCGGTGCCGCCGCGCGTCGGCTGCTCGGAGGTGTGGACGGCTTCGACGACCGCGAGCGGCGGCGGGCGCTCGATCAGCCGGCGGCCGAACTCGGCGACCGCCGGCTCGTCGCCCTCGACCTCGGCGACCACTCCGGCCGGGGTGTTCGTCACCCAGCCGGCCAGCATGAGTTCCGAGGCGAGGACATAGACGAACGGCCGGAAGCCCACACCCTGCACGACGCCGTGCACCTCGTACCGCCGCCGGACCCGGCTCGTACCGCCGCTGCCCATCATGGCGAGACCGGCCAGCGCCTCGCGCGCCTTGGCCCGGTCGATCAGCTCCACGGCGAAGCCCATGTGCAGCAGCACCCAGTCACCCACGGCGGGCGGTGCGTCGAGCATGCCGATGTTGACGCGCCGCCGGGCGCCCTCGACGTCGACGAGCGCGAGCTGTCCCGCGTACCCCTCGACGATCTCCACGACCTGACCGGGAATGCCAAGGCACATGTTCAAGGGCTCCTGGGCTCGGCGGGTTCGGCCGGCACGAGCCGCCGGACCAAGGTGCGTACCGCGTCGAGCGCTTCGGGTACGGCGGCGGAGACGGCATCGCTCAGTCCGATGCCCTCCTCCACCCCGGCCGGGGTGCAGCCCACGACGTAGGTGACCGGAAGAGTACCGCCCAGTTGGCCCAGATTTGCCAGTACTGCGACCGGATTCATCCCGTGTGCATCGAATTCACCCGTACCGAGGTCGTCGGGCCCGACTTCGAGCACGGTCACCTCACCGGCGGCGCCGCCGCCCGGATACGCGTCGACCAGCACCAGCGCGTCGTACCCGTCGAGCAGGTCGTACGCGAGGTGCATGCCGCGGATGCCGTAGTCCGTGACCCGGACCGACGGCGGCAGGCCGCCCTCGCCCGCCAGCCGCCGTACGACCTCGGGGCCGAAGCCGTCGTCACCGAGGAAGAGGTTGCCGATGCCGGCGACCAGTACGCCGTCGGCCACGGTCAGCCTCCGCCGGACTGCAGGTCCGGCGCGTCCGGGTGGTTCGGTGACTGCGGGTCGACCGAGGTGTCGGACTTCTCGTCCGAGCCGCCCTCGGGGCGGTCGGCCGGGCCGCCGGACGGCTTGTCGGAGCCGGTGTCGCGTGAGCCCTTGGCGCCGCGCTCCTCCTGTGGCTCCTCCGCCCGGTCCTCTGCTGGTGTGTCGTTCTTCATCGGATCCATGTCCTTACATCGCGCGCATGCGCAGGTAGCGGCGGACGTCGGGGATCGACATCACACCGACGACAACGGCCACGGCCGCGGCGGTCGCCGCGACGCCTGTGGTGATGATTCCCAGGGTCTTCACGATCGGCTCTCCTCTCGGTGTTCCGGCTCCGGTTCCGGGTGGCTCCCGGCGGGCAGCGGTTCCAGCTCGTCGGGGGCGAAGTAGAAATACCGGCCGTACCAGTCGTGCATGTCGGCCGCCGGATCGTCGACGAGTACGAGCGCGACATGCACCCCGCCGTCGACGTCCGAGAGCACGGCGGTCACCCGCGCCACCTGCCCGGCGAAGAACAGGTCCTGGGCGTCCGCGCGGCGGGAGGGGTGCACCCGTACGAGGCTGCCCTTGGCGACGCTGACGCCGTTGATCACGACCGCGTCGGTCGCGGGCCGGAAACCGGCGTCCGCCGCCGGGTCCCACCAGGGCGCGCCGCCGGTGTCGAAGGACGCGGGCTCCGCGTCCCGCAGATCGGCGGGCGCGCCGGGCAGTTGGGCGGGCGCGGAAGGCGCGGCGGGCGCCTCGC
>NZ_JTIY01000001.1:692549-694898 GCF_000818175.1 Streptomyces sp. AcH 505 | reverse complement strand
CGGGCGCCTCGCGCGGATCGGCGTGCGGGTCGCGGAGCAGGCCGTGGAGCCGCTGGAGGTCGGCCGGTGACATGCCGTCACAGCGGTCGATGATCTCCCGGGCGCGCGGGTCGGTCGCCCGCGCCTCCGCCTTCTCCTCGTCCGTCATGGTCATGACCCGCAGCGTCAGGATCTCGTCGATCTCGGTGGAGTCGAAGAGGGCTCCCGCGCTCTGCTCGGCCACCTCGGGATGGTCGTACAGGATGATCGGCGCACCGAGCACGGTGTCGGTGCTGCCCTTCGCCCCTGCCAGCACCGGCCAGCAGCGCCGCTGCCGGCAGCGCCCGGCCGCCGCCTCGGCTGCCGCCGGCGGCTCCAGCAGGGAGACGAACTCCGCGCCCTCCGCCCGGAGCAGCAGATGCGTGCCGATCAGCGAGGCGCGGATCGCCGCGTCCTTGTCGGCGGCGGTCGCCGCGTGCTCGTTGTCGACCGAGACCGTCAGCCGGACGAACCCGTCGTCGGCGGCCGTCTCCGTACGGACCCGGGCGGTCAGCTCCTCGCGGCGGCGCACGATACGGCCCACCCGTACGCCCCGCTCGTCGGTGAGCGCTTCGATCTCCTCGCCGCCCGGTACGGTGAGCAGTCGATCCGTCGGCCCGTCCAACGGCACGGTACCGAGGGCGATTTCCTGCTCCACCGCCTCGTCCCAGCTGAGCACCGACACACCGGCCACGGTGAGTTCACCCACGGGGGAGTGGCTGCCGTCCGCCTCCAGCCGCTGCACCTCGCGTACCTGGAGCTGGAGGAAGCGCAAATGGACGGTGACCCGGGCGGCCGTGCCTTCGGGTGCGTCCCCGGGCGCCGTCAGCAGGCACTGCATCGCCATGCCCGGGTCCTCGCCGAAGCTGGCGGGCGCCGCCGACGGCGGGCCGAGCACCCCGAACTGCCAGCGTGACTGGTTCTTGTGCGAGCTGGCGCGGTACGGGTAGAGCAAGTACCCCTCGTACAGCACCGCGTCGGCGACCGTACGTACATGGTCGAGGCCCGGCGCCGTCATGTGGCCACCTCGCCGACGTCGGCCAGCAGCATCCGCACGGTCTCGTCCCAGCTGATCAGGCCGCGCCGGGCGCGGAAGTCGGCGATCTGGTCCAGCACGTCCTGATCCAGCCTGATCCAGCCGGAGTTCGGGAAGTGCGAGGCGATCATCCGCCGCCACACGGCGACCGGCAGGTCGTAGCGGGCCTCGCAGTCCCACGGCACCTGCCGCACCCCGAACCCCGCGCTGCCCTTGGTGAACACCGTCCCGGAGAAGAGCAGGGTGAGCGGTACGGTGCCGTCGCCCAGCGCGTGCAGATAGCGCGAGCCGATCACGTCGAAGTCGTACGTGCACGGCAGCGGCAGATCGATCTCGGTGGCGCCGGTGAACCCCTGCACCGTGGTGTTGCACTGCATCCACAGGAACGGCCGCAGCGTGTCGGACCAGCGCTCACGCTCGCCGAACAGGCCGAGCAGCCCGTCCCGTTCGGCCGCGTCGTAGTGCCGGCGCTGCGGTTCGATACGGACCTGGCAGCGCAGCACGACCGCGTGGATCCGCTCGCCGGCGCCGTCCTCGATCCGCAGCCGCGCCGTCAGCTGCGGTGCGACGGTGTACGGCTCGGCGACGACGTCGAGCACGGAGAACTCCATCCCGCTCATCCGCGACCGCCGTCCAGGACCGCAGGCCGGCTGCGATCGGCGACCTGCGCGAAGAAGGCGTCCATCGCGTCGTGCGCCTCACGGCCGCCGTCGAAGCCGCGCCACAACGTGCGCAGCCTGCCGACCAGTTCGTAGCAGGCGTCGATCGGCACCAGATGGCAGGAGGACCCGTCCGGTCCTTTCGAGCGGCGCACCAGCAGGGCCTCCACGTCGGGGCGCAGCACCGCCAGCTCCGGGTTGGCCCGGACGATGGTGTCCCAGGCGTCCAGCGGCAGTTCGGACTCCGTCGCGCCCGCGGGTCCCGGGTAGAAGGCGATCGTGCGCTCCTGGAGCGAGTTGCGGAACAGGAACGCGAGCCCGACCGGGATCTGCAGCTCGTCCCAGGTCCGTTCGTCCAGGGGCAGCCCGTCGAAGCGCAGATACCGCTCGGGCACCGCGCGGTAGCGCAGCTGCGCTTCCGGGTCGCTGAAGAGCAGGTAGCAGGCCCGGCAACTGCACATCAGGGCCCGGCTGTCGAGGTTCACCACATGGGAGTGCTCGGCGCCGACCTGCTCGGCGCACATCTCGCAGCGCTCGCCCGCCACCGGCTGCGGGCGGTTGCGGGTGACCCGCAGCAGTGCGGCCACCGGGGACGGCCGGGAGCCGGCGATCATGTCGCCACCGGCGCGGGAGAGG
>NZ_JTIY01000001.1:678266-692524 GCF_000818175.1 Streptomyces sp. AcH 505 | reverse complement strand
CCGCCAGCAACGGCAGCGGGTCCAGATGCAGCCCCTCGACGTCGAGGCAGGCGCCCGCGCGGCGTACGTCGTAGTGCGCCCGGCAGGCAGGGCAGCGCAGCACCGCGTCTCCCGAGGCGCCGCCGAGCCTGCGGGCCAGCGCCGCGCCCGCCAGCGACGTCTCGCACCGCGCGCAGCGGTCCCGGAAGGCGAACAGGTCGGCGCCGATCCGGCAGGCCACGACGGGCACGTCCGCGGCGGTGACCTGCGTGACGGCGCCCGACTCCAGCGCGAGCAGCTCGGGCACCGGCTGCCAGGACGCCCCGGCCTCGTCGGCGGCCGGCGCGCTCCCGTGCAGCCGGGAGAACAGCGCCTCGACCGGGACGACCGGTCCCGAGGCGGCGGAGCCTTCCTCGTCGGCCGAGCGCACCTCGATCGTGGTGATCTCGGGCGCCGCCGCCTCGACGGCACCCTGCACGGCCAGCTTGAGCGTCGCGGACGACGACGGGCAGCCGTCGCAACTGCCCAGCAGCCGCAGCCCGACGACGCCGTCGTCGGTGACACCGAGCAGTTCCACGTCGCCGCCGTGCGAGCCCAGATAGGGCCGCACGCTTTCCAGCGCCTGTTCGACCCGGGTCTCCACGCTGTACGGGTGCAGCCCGTGCACCAGCAGCAGGCTGGCCACCAGATCGTCGGCCGCCAGCGCGGCCAGCGTCTCGTCGCCCAACTTCCCCTGCTCGTAGACGAGATCGAGCAGCCGCTCAAGCCCGGCCCCGTAGAAGTCCGTGACGAGCCGGACCAGTTCCTCGCTGCGCTCACGGGCGACGGCGCCGCCCGAGGCACTGGCGGCGATCAGGGTGTCGATGCGCTCGCCGGTCGCGCGCCAGTCCTCGGACGCGGGCGCGCGCTCACTCTGTTCTGTGGTCACGTCACTCACTGCCCGCTGACTGGGTGGGGCTGTGCAGCAGTTCGAGCTTCTTGCCCTCGCCGAGGTACATGTGCACCCCGCACGGCAGACAGGGGTCGAAGCTGCGCACCGTGCGCATGATGTCGATGCCCTTGAAGTTCTCCCGGTCGTTCTCCTCGAAGATCGGCTGGCCCTGCACCGCGTCCTCGTAGGGGCCCGGGGTGCCGTAGGTGTCACGCGGGCTCGCGTTCCACGGAGTCGGTGGGTACGGGTGGTAGTTGGCGATCTTGCCGTCCTTGATCACCATGTGGTGCGAGAGGACGCCCCGTACCGCCTCGGTGAAGCCGCAGCCGACGGCCTCCTCCGGGACCTCGAACTTCTCCCAGGTCTTGGTCCGGCCCGCCCGGATCTCCACCAGCGCCTTCTCGGCGAAGTGCAGCGCGCAGGCCGCCGCGTACGCCTGGAAGTAGGTGCGGGCGCGGTTGCGCTCGATGGTGTTGCTCCACTTCGGGACGTGCCACTCCAGCTCGACCGGGCCCTTGAGCGCGGTCTTGGGGAGGTTGATCTTCACGCTGTTGCCGGTGGCCTGGATGTAGCCGATGTCGACGAGCCCGGCCAGCGCCGTCGTCCACAGCCGGGCGAGCGGGCCGCCGCCGGTGTCGAGGGCGAGGTAGTCCTTGCCGTCGAACCAGCGCGGCGACATGACCCAGCTGTACTTGTCGTCCAGATCCCGCTTCTGCGGCTGCGGGTTGGTGTGCTGGTTCCACGGGTGGCGCCGGTCCACCGGGTTGCCCAGCGGGTCGTGCGTCACGAACGTCTCCTGCTCGTCCCAGTCGTTGTAGTACGACGAGCCGAGCAGGATCCGGATACCGAGGTTGATCTTCACCAGGTCGGTGGTGACCAGCTTGCCGTCCACGACGACACCGGGGGTCACGTACATCTTCCGACCCCAGTCGGTCATGTCCTTGTACTCGAAGTTGCAGTGCTCCGGGTCCTGGAAGGAGCCCCAGCAGCCCAGCAGGATGCGCCGGTTGCCGACCTGCTCGTAGCCGGGCAGCGCCTCGTAGAAGAAGTCGAAGAGGTCGTCGTGCATGGGCACGACCTTCTTCATGAACTCCACGTAGCGCTGGAGCCGGGTGATGTAGTCGGTCATCAGCTGGATGGTGGCGACCGTGCCCACCCCGCCCGGGTACAGCGTGGAGGGGTGGACGTGCCTGCCCTCCATCAGACAGAACATCTCCCGGGTCATCCGGCTGACCTGGAGCGCCTCGCGGTAGAACTCACCGGTGAACGGGTTCAGCGAGCGCATGATGTCGCCGATGGTCTTGTACCCGTGTGCCTCGGCGTGCGGCGACGGCGTGCGGTTGGCCTGCTCCAGCACCCCGGGATTGGTCTCGGCGACCATTTTCTCGCAGTAGTCGACCCCGACCAGATTCTCCTGGAAGATGTTGTGGTCGAACATGTACTCAGCGGCTTCACCGAGATTGACGATCCATTCGGCGATGTGCGGCGGCTTCACGCCGTACGCCATGTTCTGCGCGTAACAGGAACAGGTGGCGTGGTTGTCACCGCAGATGCCGCAGATCCGGCTGGTGATGAAGTGCGCGTCGCGCGGGTCCTTGCCCTTCATGAAGACCGAGTAGCCGCGGAAGATGGAGCTGGTGCTGTGGCACTCGGCGACGATCTTCTGCTTGAAGTCGATCTTCGTGTAGATGCCGAGGCTGCCGACGATACGGGTGATGGGGTCCCAGGCCATCTCCACCAGTTCGTCCTTGCCCTGGCTTCCCGGGCCACCCTTTTGCCGCGTCGCCGTCATTGCGCCGCCCTCATCTTTCTTTTCTTTGCGGTGAGTTACCAGGTGCGGGTGGCGCCGGACAGGAGCTGCTTTCCGGGTTTACGCCACTTCGGTTCGCGGTCCAGCGTGTGCGTGGTGATGTGACGCAGCCGCCGCATCGTCGATCCGTACAGGCCGACCGTGTTCGTGGAGAGCTTTCCGCCGGGCGGCTCGTCCATGAACGGCATGAACTTGTCCGGGAAACCGGGCATGGTGCAGCCGATACAGATACCGCCGACATTCGGGCAGCCGCCGATACCGTTCATCCAGCCGCGCTTGGGCACGTTGCACTTGACGGTCGGACCCCAGCAGCCCAGCTTCACGATGCACTTGGGCGAGCCGTACTCCGTCGCGAAGTCGCCCTGCTCGTAGTAGCCCGCCCGGTCGCAGCCCTCGTGCACGGTCTGGCCGAACAGCCAGGTGGGGCGCAGCGCGTCGTCGAGGGGGATCATCGGGGCCTGGTCGGTGGCCATGTAGAGCAGGTACGTCAGCGTCTCCGACAGGTTGTCCGGCTGGATCGGGCAGCCGGGCACGCACACGATCGGGATGCCGGCCTTGGACTTCCAGTCCCAGCCCAGGTAGTCCGGCACGCCCATGGCGCCGGTCGGGTTGCCCGCCATGGCGTGGATGCCGCCGTACGTCGCGCACGTACCGACGGCGACGATCGCGGTGGCCTTCGGCGCCAGCCGGTCCAGCCACTCGCTGGTGGTCATCGGCTGCCCGGTCGCGGGGTCGTTGCCGAACCCGGACCAGTAGCCCTCCTGGTGCAGTTTCTCGTTGGGGATGGATCCCTCGACGACCAGGACGAACGGTTCGAGTTCGCCCCTGTCCGCCTTGAAGAACCATTCGAGGAAGTCGTCCGCGCCACCGGTGGGGCCGCATTCGAAATCAATCAGCGGCCAGTGCACGGCCACCTGCGGAAGGCCGGGCAACGCGCCGAGAGCGATTTCCTCGATGCTGGGCTGGGTGGCGGCGGTCAGCGCCACGGAATCGCCGTCACAACTGAGACCCGCGTTGATCCACAGAACATGGATCAGCGTATCTTCCGCTTTTACTGCTGCCTCTGTCGGCATAGCGCTGCCGCCTTCCGGGGGGCATCGGCCCACACGTGTGGTGTCACTCACATTGCTACCATCTAGACTCCGCCCAAGTGCCCTGTCAACACGGAATCACGGCACCAAGAAATAGACCGAACGGGTGATCCGGTGCATGAATTGGCAATCACGCAAAGCGTGGTGGACGCGGTATGTGAACGCGCCGCCGGACGGCCGGTCCACACGGTCAGGGTGCGGGTGGGCACGCTCACCGCTGTCGTCGCGGATTCCATGCGTTTCTGCTTCGACCTCATCACCGAAGGCACGGTCGCCGAGGGGGCGGAGCTGGAGATCGACCAGCCGCCCGGCACCGGTCGTTGCCGGGCGTGCGCGACGGATTTCACCCTGACCGATCTGGTGCTGCTGTGCCCGTGCGGCAGTGCCGACGTGACTATCACGTCAGGGCGTGAACTGCAGATCATCTCGATGAAAGTGGGCTGACGTATGTGCGGTACCTGTGGTTGCGACGAATCCGGCGGCGGGGCGGGCGGCGGGGTCGGTACCCGGATCGCCGTCGCGCACGAGCATCCCCACACCCACGACCACCCGCATCCGCACGGACCCGGGACCGTCACCCTGGAGCAGCGGGTCCTCGCGAAGAACGACGACCTGGCGGGGCGCAACAGGGCCTGGCTGGCGGAGCGGGGCAGCGTGGCCGTCAACATGATGAGTTCGCCGGGCGCGGGCAAGACCACGCTGCTGGAGCGGACCGTGGCCGAGCTCGCGGGCAGCCGGCCGGTCGCGGTCGTGGAGGGCGACCAGGAGACGATGCTCGACGCCGACCGCATCAAGCGGGCCGGCTGCGCGGTGGTCCAGGTCAACACCGGCGCCGGCTGCCATCTGGACGCCGGGATGATGCGCGGGGCGCTCGACGCGCTGTCGCCCGGGCGGGACTCGCTGATCCTGGTCGAGAACGTCGGCAACCTGGTCTGCCCGGCCCTCTTCGACCTCGGCGAACGCAGCAAGGTCGTGATCATCTCGGTCACCGAGGGCACGGACAAGCCGCTGAAGTACCCGTACATGTTCGCCGCGGCCGATCTCGTCATCATCAACAAGATCGACCTGCTGCCGTACGTCGACTTCGACGTCGACCGCTGCGTCGCGTACGCCCGGTCGGTCAACCCCGACGTACGTGTGCTGACGGTGTCCGCGACCACCGGCGAGGGCATGGACCGCTGGTACGCCTGGGTGGCCGAGCAGTACTGACGCCGCCCGGCCACCGTCGTCCCTCGGGACGTCGCTCAGACGCGGACGAGAGGCGTGTCGACCAGGTGCTCGGCCAGGAACCAGCACTGCAGCTCGCCGGTCCTGATGACCTGCGAGACCAGCAGGTCGTTGGTGCCGTCGTCACCGAGGTCCTGGGTGCGCGCCGCCGCGTCGTGCGCGTCGGTGAGGATGATCTCGTGGGCCTCCAGCAGCCGCGAGAGCATGGCCGGCACCTCCTCGACACCGTCCGGCGGCCGCGGCACCGACGTGATCTCCGCCGCGTGCCGCGGGTCGCCGACCGAGACACCGCCCAGCGTCTGCATGCGCTCGGCGATGGTGTCGACCAGTTCGAGCTGCTCGCTCGCGTGCTTGTCGAGCAGCAGATGGAGCTGGTAGAAAGTCGCGCCCCGCATGAGCCAGTGGTGCTTCTTGTAAAGGCTGTACAGCATCTGCGTGTCGGCCAGCACCTGGGCGAGGCGCTGACAGGAATACATCCGCGCGTCGTAGGAGAGCCCGACGGGGAATTGCTTGACGGTGCCGAATTCCTGAATGACACCACTCTGCTGATGGAGCCAGGGCTGACTGCCCGGAGTGGATTTCGACTGCCCGTTGTGCTGGCCGTTCTGTTTCATCGCTCCTACCTTCTGGGGCCGCGGTGAATTCGCTCAACTCCCGGCCATGCTAATGAGAGCGGCCGAATCCGGCCTGTCGGCGGCCCGCGCCCGCCGCGCGGCCGGCCGGTGCGGCGACTTGGTGCTGCCATGCCACAACCATTTAGATTCCCTGACCAACCATTCATCGCGGGGCCATGCCCTGACCACGCTGCGGGGTGTGCGGCCGACCGACCATACGGCTGTCAGAAATCCGCAGCATGGACAGGTGACAGATGCACAGTGCAGACGCCCCGACACGGCAGGACCGCCGGCGAGCGGTACGGGCCGCGGCGCTCACCGCGGCGGTGGCTCTCGTCGCGTTCGGCACCGGGGCCGCCCCCGCCTTCGCCGACGCCGGACAGCACAAGGCCGGTCAGCACAAGCCCAAGGACAACAGCGCGAAGACGGCCACACCGATCAAGCACGTGGTGGTCCTCTTCGACGAGAACGAGTCCTTCGACCACTACTTCGCGACGTACCCCAAGGCGGCGAACACCGACGGGACGCCGTTCGCCGCCTCGTCGAGGACGCCCAAGGTGAACAACCTGGCGAATGCGAAGCTGCTGACGAAGAACCCCAACCAGTACGCGCCGAAGCGGCTGACCCCGGCGCAGGCGCTGACCTGCTCGCAGAACCACAACTACAGCCCCGAGCAGCTCGCCTACGACAACGGGAAGTCCGACAAGTTCGTGCAGAACACGGAGACCGACACGTGTTCCGGCGGGCTGTTCGGCGAGCCGGGTCTGGTCATGGACTACTACGACGGGAACACCGTCACCGGGCTGTGGAACTACGCCCAGCACTACACGCTCAACGACAACTCGTACAGCTCCACCTACGGTCCCTCGACGCCCGGCGCGCTCAACCTGATCTCGGGTCAGACGCACGGCGTGCTCTCCATGGACCCCGCTTCGGGCACGGAGCACCCGAAGCAGACGGCGACGCCCAGCTCGTCGGTCATGGTCTCGCCGGACAAGAAGGGCGTGGGCACGGTCGTCGCCGACCCCGACCCGGCGTACGACGACTGCTCGGACAGCAACCACACGGCGACCACGCCGCTCGCCGCGCTCACGGGCAAGAACGTGGGCGACCTGCTCAACGCGAAGAACGTGACCTGGGGCTGGTTCCAGGGCGGCTTCCGGCCGAGCACGGCCTGGGACGGCACGAAGGGCACGTACGCCAAGTGCGCGACCACCCACGCCAACCTCGGCGGGGCTTCGGTCGTCGACTACAGCCCGCACCACTCGCCGTTCGAGTACTACAAGTCGACGGCGAACCCGCACCACCTGGCGCCGGCGAACGTGGACGAGATCGGCCACGACGGCCGGGCCAACCACAACTACGACCTGACGGACTTCGACGCGGCGCTTGCCGCGCAGCAGCTGCCGGCCGTCAGCTTCCTCAAGGCGCCCGCCTACCAGGACGCCCACCCGGGCAACTCGGACCCGATCGACGAGCAGCACTTCCTGGTGTCGGAGATCAACGCCATCCAGAAGTCCCCGGAGTGGAAGTCGACCGCGGTCATCGTCGCGTACGACGACTCGGACGGCTGGTACGACCACGCGGCGCCGCCGGTGCTCAACGGGTCGAAGGACACCACCAAGGGCTCCAACGGACTGCCCACCGACAGCAAGGCCTGCCGGACAGGACCCAAGGCGCGGTCCGGATACCAGGACCGCTGCGGCCCCGGCCCCCGCCAGCCGCTCCTGGTGATCTCGCCGTACTCGAAGACCAACCACGTCGACCACACGCTCACCGAGCAGACGTCGGTCACGTCGTTCATCGAGTCCAACTGGAAGACCGGACGGGTGGGTGACGGATCCTTCGACACCCGGGGCGGCACGCTGCTCAACGCGTTCGACTTCCACCGCCCGAACAACGTCGAGGTGCTGCTGAGCAAGAACGGGGCGGTCTCGAAGATCACGTCGATCCCGAAGCACCCGGCGAAGCCGGTGAAGCGGAAGATCGCCGGCCCGGCCGGCGGAAACCTGGACACCGCGGGCCTCGCGTCGTCCAGCTCCTCCGCGCCGGCACTGATCCCGACGGCGATCGGAGCGGCCCTGCTGGCCGCGATCGGCGGCGGCACCCTGCTGCACCGCAGGCGCCGCACCACCGTCTGACAGCCGAGAGGCAGCGCCCCCACAAGGCGCTGCCTCTCGCCAGGTTCGTCATCACCCGCGCCGGGCACGAGCCGGTCGTCATCGTCTCGCTCGAGGACTACGAGTCCTTGAAGGAGACCGCCTACATGCTGCGCAGCCCCGCCAACGCCCGCCGCCTCCTGGCTTCCATCGAGGAGCTGGAGAACGGCGGCGGAACGGTCCGAGAGCTTTCGGAGCCGGAGTGAAGATCACCTTCGCCACCCGCGCGTGGGAGGACTACCTCTGGTGGCAGGTCCAGGACCGCAAGATCCTGAAGCGGATCAACACACTCGTCGCGGATGTGGCGCGGAACGGCAACGAGGGGATCGGCAAACCCGAACCCCTGAAGCACGGCTTCCAGGGGTACTGGTCGCGCCGGATCAACGACGAGCACCGGCTGGTCCACAAGGTCACGGACGACTCGATCCTGATCGCCCAGTGCCGCTACCACTACGAGAGCTGACGGCGCCGCCGGTCAGCACTCGATGATGTTGACCGCCAGGCCGCCGCGGGCTGTCTCCTTGTATTTGACCGACATGTCCGCGCCGGTCTCCTTCATCGTCTTGATGACCTTGTCCAGCGAGACCTTGTGGCTGCCGTCGCCGCGCAGGGCCATCTTCGCCGCCGTGACCGCCTTCACCGCCGCCATGCCGTTGCGTTCGATGCACGGGATCTGGACCAGGCCGCCGACCGGGTCGCAGGTCAGGCCCAGGTTGTGTTCCATGCCGATCTCCGCCGCGTTCTCGACCTGTTCGGGGCTGCCGCCCAGCACCTCCGCCAGGGCGCCCGCCGCCATGGAGCAGGCCGAGCCGACCTCGCCCTGGCAGCCGACCTCGGCGCCGGAGATGGAGGCGTTCTCCTTGAAGAGCATGCCGATGGCGCCGGCGGCGAGGAGGAAGCGGACCACGTTGTCGTCCTTCTCGCGGTCCGTCGCGCCGCCCGCCGCGAAGTTCATGTAGTAGTGCAGGACCGCCGGGATGATGCCGGCCGCGCCGTTGGTGGGGGCCGTGACGACCCGGCCGCCGGCCGCGTTCTCCTCGTTCACCGCCATCGCGTAGAGCGTCAGCCACTCCATGGCGTGCGCCTGGCGGTCGCCCTCGGCGCGTAGCTGGCGGGCGGAGTGGGCAGCCCGGCGGCGGACCTTCAGGCCGCCGGGGAGTATCCCCTCGCGGGACATCCCGCGCGCCACGCACGCCTGCATGACCTGCCAGATCTCCAGCAGTCCCGCCCGGATCTCGTCCTCCGTGCGCCAGGCCTTCTCGTTGTCCAGCATCAGGGCCGAGATCGACAGGCCGGTCTCCCGGGAGAGCCGCAGCAGCTCGTCACCGGTGCGGAAGGGGTGCTTCAGCACGGTGTCGTCCAGCTTGATGCGGTCCTCGGCCGCCGCGTCCTCGTCCACGACGAAGCCGCCGCCCACCGAGTAGTACGTCTTCTCCAGCAGCGTCCCGCCGTCGGCGTCGAAGGCGTGCACCGTCATACCGTTCGGGTGGTACGGGAGCGCCTTGCGGCGGTGCAGCACCAGGTCCGTGTCGGCGTCGAAGGCGATGTCGTGCATGCCGAGCAGATTGAGCCGGCCGCTGGTGCGGATACGTTCCGCCTCGGCGTCCGCGTTCTCCACGTCGACCGTACGGGGCGAATCGCCCGCCAGGCCGAGCAGGACCGCCTTGGGGGTGCCGTGGCCGTGACCGGTCGCGCCGAGCGAGCCGAAGAGTTCGGCCCGTACGGAGACGGTGTGGGCGATGAGGCCCTCGTTCTTGAGCCGGCGGGCGAACAGGCCCGCCGCGCGCATCGGGCCGACCGTATGGGAACTCGAAGGGCCGATACCGATCGAGAACAGGTCGAAGACCGAGATGGCCACGGTGGAACTCCTTGCTGGTTGGTAGACGCCGTTGTCTGCCGGGGTGGTGCAGAGGTAGCGAGGTCCACACGGTGCGGGGCACCGCGCGCACGGTCCAGTGTGCGCGGTGCCCCGTGTCCGTACAGGTATGACCGCCTGTGTGACTGCTTACAGGCCGGTGCGGTTCAGAGGGAGGGGTACAGCGGGTGCTTCGCCGCGAGCGCCGAGACCCGGGCGGACAGCGCCGCACGGTCGAACTCCGGCTTCAGCGCCGCCGCGATGATGTCGGCGACCTCGGTGAAGTCCTCGGCGGTGAAGCCGCGGGTGGCGAGCGCCGGGGTGCCGATCCGCAGACCGGACGTGACCATCGGGGGGCGCGGGTCGTTCGGGACCGCGTTGCGGTTGACCGTGATGCCGACCTCGTGCAGCCGGTCTTCCGCCTGCTGGCCGTCCAGCTCCGAGTTCCGCAGGTCGACGAGGACCAGATGGACGTCGGTGCCGCCGGACAGCACGGAGACGCCGTGCTCCGTGACGTCGTCCTGGACCAGCCGCTCGGCCAGGATCCGGGCGCCGTCCAGGGTGCGCTGCTGGCGCTCCTTGAACTCGTCCGATGCCGCGACCTTGAAGGAGACGGCCTTCGCCGCGATGACATGCTCCAGCGGACCGCCCTGCTGGCCGGGGAAGACCGCGGAGTTGATCTTCTTGGCCAGCTCCTGGGTGGACAGGATCACGCCGCCGCGCGGGCCGCCGAGGGTCTTGTGCGTGGTCGTGGTGACGACGTGCGCGTGCGGCACCGGGTTGGGGTGCAGCCCGGCGGCGACCAGACCCGCGAAGTGCGCCATGTCGACCATCAGGTACGCGCCGACCTCGTCGGCGATCCGCCGGAACGCCGCGAAGTCCAGCTGGCGCGGGTACGCGGACCAGCCGGCCACGATCAGCTGCGGACGCGACTCCTTGGCGAGGCGCTCGACCTCGGCCATGTCGACCTGGCCGCTCGTGGCGTCCACGTGGTACGGCACGACGTTGTAGAGCTTGCCGGAGAAGTTGATTTTCATGCCGTGGGTCAGGTGCCCGCCGTGGGCGAGGTTCAGACCCATGATCGTGTCGCCCGGCTTCAGCAGCGCGAACATCGCCGCCGCGTTGGCCTGCGCGCCCGAGTGCGGCTGCACATTGGCGTGCTCGGCGCCGAACAGCGCCTTCACGCGGTCGATCGCGATCTGCTCGATCACGTCCACGTGCTCACAGCCGCCGTAGTAGCGGCGGCCCGGGTAGCCCTCGGCGTACTTGTTGGTCAGGACCGAGCCCTGGGCCTCCATGACGGCGACCGGGGCGAAGTTCTCCGACGCGATCATTTCGAGGGTGGACTGCTGGCGGTCCAGCTCGGCGTCGACAGCGGCGGCGACGTCCGGGTCGAGCTCGTGGAGCGAGGTGTTGAGGAGCGACTTCGAAGACATCACAGTCCCTGGGGTGTCAGTTGCCGGAAAATTCCGTGTACTCGTCGGCGCTGAGCAGATCGCCCGGCTCTTCGGCGACGCGCACCTTGAACAGCCAGCCGCCCTCGAAGGGAGCTGTGTTCACCAGCGAGGGGTCGTCCACGACGCTCTGGTTCGTCTCGGTGACCTCGCCGGTCACCGGCGCGTAGAGATCGCTGACCGACTTGGTCGACTCCAGCTCGCCGCAGGTCTCGCCCGCGGTCACCGTGTCACCGACCTCAGGGAGCTGGACGTACACGACATCGCCGAGCGCGTTGGCCGCGAACTCGGTGATACCGACTGTCGACACGCCGTCCTCGACGGTCGTCAGCCACTCGTGCTCCTTGCTGTAGCGCAGCTGCTGGGGGTTGCTCATGGTCTGAATTCTCCTGTACGCGGGGGAGTGGTGGGGAACAGTCGTCTTGCGGACTGAGACGCCGGTATCAGCTCTGACGCTCTCGCTATCACTTCTGACGCTTGTAGAACGGCAGCGCCACGACCTCGTACGGCTCGTGCGAGCCGCGGATGTCGACCCCGACGCCCTTGGCACCGGGCTCGGCGTGGGCCGCGTCGACGTACGCCATGGCGATCGGCCTGCCCAGCGTCGGGGACGGCGCGCCGGACGTGACCTCGCCCACGACCGCGCCGCCCACGACGACGTGGTAGCCGGCGCGCGGCACCCTGCGGCCCTCGGCGATCAGCCCGACCAGTTTGCGCGGCGGCGCGACGGCGGTCAGCTCGACGGCGGTCGCGAGCGCCATCCGGCCGACGAAATCTCCGCCGTTGGAGGTCTTCTCGAACTTGACCACCCTGCCGAGACCCGCGTCGAACGGGGTGAGGCTCGCGGTCAGCTCGTTGCCGTAGAGCGGCATGCCCGCTTCGAGCCGGAGCGTGTCACGGCAGGAGAGGCCGCACGGTACGAGACCGGCGCCGGCGCCCGCCTCGGTCAGCGCCTGCCACACCCGCTCGGCGTCGGCGGGGGCCAGGAACAGCTCGAAGCCGTCCTCGCCGGTGTAGCCGGTACGGGCGATCAGCGCCCGCACCCCGGCCACGGTGCCGGGCAGCCCCGCGTAGTACTTCAGCCCGTCGAGGTCGGCGTCGGTCAGCTGCTTGAGGATGCCGGAGGACTCCGGCCCCTGGATCGCGAGCAGCGCGTAGGCGTCGCGGTCGTCGCGCACCTCGGCGTCGAACCCGGCGGCGCGCCCGGTCAGCGCGTCGAGGACGGTCTGCGCGTTGGACGCGTTCGCGACGACCAGATACGTCTCGTCGGCGAGGCGGTAGACGATCAGGTCGTCCAGGATGCCGCCGTCCTCCTGGCAGATCATCGTGTAGCGGGCACGGCCCACGGCCACGGCGCCGATGTTGCCGACCAGCGCGTAGTCGAGGAGCTGACCCGCCGCCGGGCCCGAGACGGTGATCTCACCCATGTGGGAGAGGTCGAAGAGGCCGGCCTTCGTACGGACCGCGGTGTGCTCGTCGCGCTCGCTGCCGTACCGCAGAGGCATGTCCCAGCCGGCGAAGTCGGTCATGGTCGCGCCCAGCGCGCGGTGCGTGGCGTCGAGGGCGGTGCGGCGGGGGGAAGGGCTCATCGATGGCTCCCAGGGCATGGCTGATGACAGGCGAGGACGTTCCTCCCCATCTGTCATCGGAACCTGAGAGGTTCACCACGACCGCACGTACTACGTACGTGCGCACAGCCGTGGTTTGCACCGTGGGTGGGACCGCAGAGCTGCGGCCCGCTTTTCAGATCTGCCTCATCCGCGCGGTACGGGGCCTGAGAGATTCAAGGGAGGAACTTGCTCCTTCGGCGCCCGGCGCATGTGGTGGCCGGGACTCTCCCGCGCGGATTCAAACGGCCGGTATGCAGTTGGCGCGGACATCATCGCACGCATCCCGGTCCGGCACACCCCGGGAGAGGGTTGTGGGACATTACCTTTTCTTTACACTTCTTGGGCAAGTAGAAGCAAGAGTCGTCGTGGGCCGAGGGATGACCATGACAGGGGGACGGCGATGACGGTGCAGCGCTCAGAGGTGACGGACGGGTACGTGCCCGCGCGGGCACGCGTCCCGGTGGTGCCGGCGCCCGCCGGGGCCGTGACGCCCCCGGTGCCCGCGGGGCCCGTCCGGGATTTACGCGCCAGGGGCGGCCGGGTGCCGGGCGGCCTGGTCTTCGCCCCGGGGGACGTGATCGTGGTGTCCGGGCTGCCCGGCAGCGGCAAGTCGACCCTGATCCGGCGTACGGCGGCGAGCGGCGCCATCGACTCCCAGGACGCCAGGGACCGCTGGGCGCGCCGGCTGCCGGGACCGCTGCCGTACGCGCTCTACCGCCCGCTGGTCAGGATCGCCCACTACGCGGGGCTGCGCCGCGCGCTGCGCTCGGGCGAGAGCGTCGTCGTGCACGACTGCGGCACCCAGACCTGGGTACGGCGCTGGCTGGCCCGCGAGGCCCGCAGGCGCGGCCGGCGCCTGCATCTCGTCCTGCTGGACGTACCGCCCGAGGTGGCCCGGGAGGGGCAGCGCGAGCGCGGCCGTGGAGTCTCCGGCTACGCCTTCGCCCGGCACCGCCGCGCGGTGCGCGGGCTGCTGACGGGCGCCGAGGCGGGCAAGCTGCCGCCCGGCTGCGCCACGGCGGTGCTGCTGGACAGGGCCGCGGCGGGCGCGCTCGGCAGCATCGCGTTCACCGCCCCCGTCCCACCAGGGCAGTCACGGAGTTAGGGTGCTGCGGCAGCGCCGAAAACAGGGGCGGGACAGGGGCGAGGAGAAGCAGTGAACACAGCGTGGCCGGCCAACGAGCTGGAAGAGGTGCTTGCCGCATCGCTCGGCAATCCGGCGGCCGGCGGCCGGCTGGTCGAAGTGCTCGGACGCAGCGCGCTCTGGGTGCCGCTGCCGAACGGCGGCGGACCCGACAGCCCCGGCCTCGACCTGCCGACCGTCGAACTGGAAGGCGGCGCCTACGTGCCGGTGTTCAGCTCGGAGCAGCAGTTCCTCAGCTGCGCCGGCGCCCATATGCCGTTCACCGTCGCGCCCGCCGTCGAGTTCGCCCGCGGGCTGCCCCCGCAGCTCGGGCTCGCCGTCAACCCCGGCGGCACGGTCGGCGCTCCGCTGCCGCCGGCCGCCGTCGCCGAGCTGTGCAAGTCC
>NZ_JTIY01000001.1:661234-678125 GCF_000818175.1 Streptomyces sp. AcH 505 | reverse complement strand
ACTGGCAGGAGGAGCCCGTCGACTTCCTCGCCGCCGCCGCCGGGGAGTTCGAGGCGTCCGGGCTCGTCCTGTCCGCCCGCCGCACCCTCGCCAGCGTCGAGGGAGGCGCGCCGCAGCTCTTCGTCGGCGTACAGCTCTCCTCGTGGGAGGCCGTGGACCGCGAGGTGCCCATGGACGCGCTCGGCCGGGCGCTCGGCCGGGTCCAGGTCGGCTGGCAGGTCAGTCTGATCCTGCTCGACGTGGCGCAGGGCGATCCGGTCGCCGACTGGATGCTGGAGCGGGTGCGGCCCTTCTACCAACGGATCCATCCGCACTGATTCCCCTGCACCCGCGGGGAACTGACGGGGCGACGGGTACATGTACGCATCCTGCGGGCCCCGGCGCGCCGCTTATGCGCAGCACACACCCGCCGTCAAGTCTGTGTCAGTACCGCCCCCTAAGCTGGTTTGATGGCGGGGGAGCAGGGCCGGATCGACGAGGGGCGGGACCAGGAGTGAGCGCGTCAGGCACCGCGGCGGCCGGGCAGGTGGAGCAGATGCTGCGCCAGGTGACGCCCGGACGGTACGACGCGTACGAGGCGCTGCTCCAGGCTCTCGCCGACGGCACGACGGGCCAGGTGTGGATGCTGCTCTGGCACGGCCAGGCGGGCTCCCCCGACGCCCAGTACGGGAACATGGAAGTGGACGGCCTCGGCTACGCGCCCTGCGTCACCTCCGCCCAGGAGCTCTCCGTCAGCGGCTGGACCCGGGCGCACGAAGTGGTCACGGGCCGTGACATCGCCCGCGCCCTCTACCCCGACCGCTGGGGGATCTGGCTCAACCCGCACGCCCCCGGCGGCGGTGTCGGGATCCCCTGGCTGGATCTGCGCCGGATCGCCACCGGGCTCGACCGGATGCCGGCGGGACCGCTGCGGCTCTCCGAGCCCGCCGTCGAACTGCCGCAGTTCTACGCGCTGCTCACGCAGAACGCGCACCGCACGCCCGCGGTCCGCTCGCTGCGCCGCGCCTGGGTGCAGCCGGCGCTCGGCTCCCCGTACCTGACCATCGGGCTCGATCTCTACGACACGAGCCCGGCGTCGGTCGGCGCCGTCCGGACGATGATGCAGCAGTCCGTCGCCGCCGTCCCGGACGGGCTGCCGGTCTCGACGGTCGCGATGTCGGACGAGTACGACCCGGTCACGATGTGGCTGCGCGCCAACTCCCGGCCCTTCTACGACCGGGACGCGCACGCCGGAGCACCGGCCACCGGATACGGGTACCCCCCGCCCGCGCCGCGCCCCTACTGAGCAGTCATACTATTTTCCGGAGTTCGCGAACACCCCCACTTTGACCTGGCTTGAGGCCTATCGGCCCCATGTCCAATATGGGGGAATAGTGACCGAGTTGGTCCGCTGAGGCGATGCCCGTGTTCGGATAACGGAAACCCTCTCAGCGCATCACGGTTGAGTCACCATTCCCCGTCAGGGCTGGCGGGTGATCGCAAAGTGGCAGAAGACTCCGTGCAGCACGTGGTCCGGCCCTGTGTCCGAGGCGCTCACAGCAGCAGCTTCCGATCCACCGGCGGACCACGCCTACCAGTGATGTGTAAGAGCCGCTACAGCGGCGGTCATGGGCCGGCCACCGTCGGCCGAGAGGGGTCTCCAGCGCAATGACGGCACCTATCGAGACCACCGGGTCGGCGGCGACAGTGCAGCCGGAAGCGGTCCTGGAGGGCGCCGGGAAGCAGATCGAGGGCCGTTCGCTCGGCCGGATCGCCTGGACGCGCTTCAAACGGGACAAGGTCGCCCTGACCGGCGGCGTCATCGTGATCCTGCTGATCCTCGTCGCCGTGCTGTCCAAGCCGATCCAGTCGGTGTTCGGTCTCGACCCGAACTCCTTCAACCAGAGCCTGGTCGATCCCACCCTGCTGGCGCCCAAGGGCAGTTTCGGCGGCATCAGCTGGGACCACCCGCTCGGCGTCGAGCCGCAGACCGGCCGGGACATCCTGGCCCGGATCATCGAGGGCTCCTGGGTCTCGCTGGTGGTCGCCGCGGGATCCACCCTGCTGTCCGTCGTCATCGGCGTCGTGATGGGTGTGGTGGCCGGCTTCTACGGCGGTTGGGTCGACAGCGCCATCAGCAGGCTGATGGACACCTTCCTGGCTTTCCCCCTGCTGCTCTTCGCGATCTCCATCTCGGCCTCGCTCCAGGGCAGCGCCTTCGGACTGAGCGGCCTGACGCTGCGGATCGCGGTGCTGATCTTCGTGATCGGCTTCTTCAACTGGCCGTACATCGGCCGTATCGTCCGCGCCCAGACGCTCTCGCTGCGTGAGCGCGAGTTCGTCGAGGCGTCCAGATCGCTGGGCGCCCGCGGACCCTTCATCCTGTTCCGGGAACTGCTGCCGAACCTTGTCGCGCCGATCCTCGTGTACTCGACGCTGCTGATTCCCACGAACATCCTCTTCGAGGCCTCGCTGAGCTTCCTCAGCGTCGGCATCGAACCGCCGCAGGCTTCATGGGGCGGCATGCTCACCCAGGCGGTGGACCTCTACCAGGTCGATCCGATGTTCATGGTCATTCCCGGGCTGGCGATCTTCATCACCGTGCTGGCCTTCAATCTGCTGGGGGACGGGCTGCGTGACGCACTCGACCCCCGTGGCAAGTAATCGCGGCCATGCCGCACCGGACAACCGAGGGGGCTTTCCTCAGGATGAACAGCAGAAAGACGGCGGCGGCTATCGCCGCGGCGGTAGCGCTCGCGCTGGGCGCTTCTGCGTGCAGCAGCAGTGACTCCGGCGACAACAACAGCGGCAGCGGTGGCGGCGGCACCGCCAAGACCGACGCCGGTCTGACCAGCATCGTCAACAAGTCGGACAAGAAGGGGGGGACGGTCACCTACGAGCACTCCAGTGGTCCCGACTCCCTCGACCCCGGCAACACGTACTACGGCTGGGTCCAGAACTTCTCCCGTCTGTACGGGCGTTCGCTGGTCACCTTCAACCCGGCCCCGGGCAAGGACAGCCTGAAGATAGTCCCCGACCTGGCGACAGGTCTCGGCAAGGCGAGCCCGGACGCGAAGACCTGGACGTACACGCTCCGCAAGGGCGTGAAGTTCGACGACGGCACGGTCATCACGTCCAAGGACGTCAAGTACGCCATCGAGCGCAGCAACTTCGCGCCCGAGGCCCTGTCCAACGGTCCGACGTACTTCAAGGCCTACCTTGAGGGCGGCGACAAGTACAAGGGTCCGTACAAGGACAAGAGCCCCGACGGTCTCAAGTCCATCGAGACCCCGGACGACTCGACGATCGTCTTCCACCTGAACAAGCCGTTCGCCGACATGGACTACCTGGCGGCGTTCTCGCAGACGGCCCCGGTGCCGCAGAAGAAGGACACCGGCGCCTCGTACGTCCAGCACATCGTTTCTTCGGGCCCGTACAAGGTCACGAACTACAGCGAGAGCAGCGGCGCGACGCTCGTCCGCAACCCGGAGTGGGACCCGAAGACGGACCCGATCCGCAAGGCTCTGCCGGACAAGATCGTCCTGAAGCTCAACGTGAACGCGACCACGGTCGACGATCACCTGCTGAACGACTCGATCACCGCTGACATCGCCGGTACCGGTCTGCAGTCGAAGACGCAGCCCAAGGTCCTGGTGAAGCCGGCGGAGAAGGCGAAGACGGACAACCCGTACGCGGGCGCGCTGCAGTACCTGGCGCTGAACGTCAACGTGAAGCCGTTCGACAACATCGACTGCCGCAAGGCCGTCCAGTACGTCACCGACAAGGCCGGCATGGTCGACTCCATCGGTGGCTCGGTCAAGGGTGACCCCGCGACCACGGTGATCCCGCCGAGCGTCGCCGGTTACAAGAAGTTCGACCTGTACCCGTCGGCCGGCAACAAGGGCGACGTCGCCAAGGCGAAGGCCGCGCTGGCCGCCTGCGGTAAGCCCAACGGCTTCACCACCACGCTGACCGCGCGCTCCGACCGTCCCGACGAGGTCACCGCCGCCACGCAGCTCCAGCAGAGCCTGAAGAAGATCAACATCACCGCGAACATCAAGACGTTCCCGGCTGACAAGTACTTCACGGACTTCGCTGGTGTCCCCGCCTGGGTGCACAAGAACAACGCCGGCATGATGATGATGGCGTGGGGTGCCGACTGGCCGACCGGCTACGGCTTCCTCGACCAGATCGTGGACGGTACGGCGATCAAGCCGTCGGGTGGCACGAACCTGATGGAGCTGAACGACCCGAAGATCAATGCCGCCCTGGTCAAGGCCATCGGCACGGTCGACACCACGGAGCGCAACGCCGCGTGGGGCGCCATCGACCAGCAGGTCATGGAGAACGCCTCGGTCGTCCCGCTCTTCTACCGCAAGAACCTGCTCTACCGTCCGGCCTCCGCGACCAACGTCACGGTGACCGACGCGTACCTCGGCATGTACGACTACGTGCTGATGAGCTCTAGCAAGTAGTTACACCTGTCAATCGACAGCACCCCCCTGAAAGGCAGGTGAAGGCGTCGGGTCGGTCTGGCGTAATCCGCTGGACCGACCCGGCGCCGCACGGCTGTGGCTGCGTACATCATCCGACGCGTCTTCGCCGCGGTGTTGCTGCTGCTGGTGGTCAGCGCAGTCACATTCGCGATCTTCTTCCTCGTGCCCCGGCTCGGTGGTCAGACGACCGACTCGATGGCCGCCCAGTACGTGGGCAAGAGCCCCGACCCCGACGTCATTCGCGCGGTCAAGAAGAACCTGGGGCTCGACCTCCCGCTCTACGAGCAGTACTGGCACTTCATCAAGGGCATCGTGGTCGGCGCCAACTACAACTTCGGCCCCGACCCGGTCAGCTGCAACGCCCCCTGCTTCGGCTACTCCTTCAAGTCCCACGTGGCGGTCTGGCCCGAGCTGACCTCGCGTATCCCGGTCACGCTCTCGCTGGCCGTCGGCGCGGCTGTCATCTGGGTGCTCTCCGGTGTCGCCACCGGTGTGCTCTCGGCCCTCAAGCCGGGCTCGGTCTTCGACCGGCTCGCGATGACCATCGCCCTCGCCGGCGTCTCCCTGCCGATGTTCTTCACCGGCCTGGTCTCGCTGGCCCTGTTCAGCTTCCACTGGACGATCTTCCCGAACAGCGGTTACATCCCGTTCGCCGACGATCCTGGCCAGTGGTTCCTGTCCCTGATCCTGCCCTGGTGCACGCTCGCCTTCCTCTATTCGGCTCTCTACGCGCGGCTCACCCGCGCCGGGATGCTGGAGACGATGAGCGAGGACTACATCCGCACCGCGCGGGCCAAGGGTCTGCGGGAGCGGAGTGTGGTCGTCAAGCACGGCCTGCGCGCCGCGCTCACCCCGCTCATCACCATCTTCGGCATGGACTTCGCGCTGCTCATCGGCGGCGCCGTCATCACCGAGAACGTCTTCTCCTTCCAGGGGCTCGGCGCCTACGCCATCAACGGCGTCAGAAGCGCCGACCTGCCCAAGGTCATGGGTGTGACCCTGGTCGCCGCCTTCTTCATCGTTCTCTGCAATCTGCTGGTGGACCTCGTGTACGCCGCGATCGACCCCCGGGTGAGGCTCTCATGAGCGACGCGCACAAGGAGTTCCTCTCGGTACGGGACCTCAAGATCCACTTCGACACCGACGACGGCCTGGTCAAGTCCGTCGACGGCGTCAGCTTCGATCTGAAGGCCGGCGAGACCCTCGGCATCGTCGGTGAGTCCGGTTCGGGCAAGTCCGTGACGTCCCTCGGGATCATGGGTCTGCACACCTCGGACCGGGCCCGGATCTCCGGTGAGATCTGGCTCGACGGCGAGGAGCTGATCGGCGCGGGCCGCGAGCGGGTGCGCGCCCTGCGCGGCCAGAAGATGGCGATGATCTTCCAGGATCCGCTGTCCGCGCTGCACCCCTACTACAGCATCGGCGCGCAGATCGTCGAGGCGTACCGCGTCCACAACAAGGTGGACAAGAAGACCGCGAAGAAGCGGGCGATCGAGATGCTCGACCGGGTCGGCATCCCCGAGCCGGCCCGGCGCTACGACGACTACCCGCACCAGTTCTCCGGCGGTATGCGCCAGCGCGCCATGATCGCGATGTCCCTGGTCAACAACCCCCAGCTGCTCATCGCCGACGAGCCGACGACCGCCCTCGACGTCACCGTCCAGGCGCAGATCCTCGACCTCATCCGCGATCTGCAGAAGGAGTTCGGCTCCGCGGTCGTCATCATCACCCACGACCTCGGCGTCGTCGCCGAGATCGCCGACAAGCTGCTGGTGATGTACGCGGGCCGGTGCATCGAGCGCGGTTCGGCCGAGAAGGTCTTCTACCAGCCCCAGCACCCCTACACCTGGGGCCTGCTGGGTTCGATGCCCCGTATCGACCGGGAGCAGACCGACCGTCTCATCCCGGTCAAGGGGACCCCGCCCAGCCTGATCAACGTCCCGAGTGGCTGCGCCTTCCATCCGCGCTGCCCGTACGCCGACGTACCCAAGGACAACATCACCCGCATCGAGCGTCCGGAGCTGCGGGAGATCACCGACGGGCACTTCTCCGCCTGCCACATGACGAAGGCGGAGCGGGAAAAGATCTGGACCGAAGAGATTGCGCCGAAGCTGTGACTGATCAGACCGAACAGACCAAGAAGGTTCCGCACCAGCCTGCGGAGCGGTCGGCTGGCGGTTCCGGGCCTGAGCCGCTCCTCAAGGTCACGGGCCTGGTCAAGCACTTCCCGATCACCAAGGGTGTGCTCAAGCGCAAGGTGGGCGCGGTCCAGGCCGTGGACGGCCTGTCCTTCGACGTACGCCCCGGGGAGACCCTCGGCGTCGTCGGCGAGTCCGGCTGCGGCAAGTCGACCATGGGCCGGCTGATCACGCGGCTGCTCGAACCGACCGGCGGCAAGGTCGAGTTCGAGGGCAGGGACATCACGCACCTGTCCACGGGCAAGATGCGGCCGATGCGGCGCGACGTTCAGATGATCTTCCAGGACCCGTACGGCTCGCTGAACCCGCGGCACACCGTCGGCGGCATCATCGGCACCCCCTTCCGGCTGCAGAAGGTCGATCCGCAGGGCGGGGTGAAGAAGGAGGTCCAGCGGCTGCTCGAACTGGTCGGCCTCAACCCCGAGCACTACAACCGCTACCCGCACGAGTTCTCCGGCGGTCAGCGCCAGCGCATCGGCATCGCCCGCGCGCTCGCCCTGAACCCGAAGCTCGTCGTCGCCGACGAGCCGGTCTCCGCGCTGGACGTGTCGATCCAGGCGCAGGTGGTGAACCTGCTGGACGACCTGCAGAGCGAACTCGGCCTCACGTACGTGATCATTGCGCACGACCTGTCGGTCATCCGCCATGTCTCGGACCGGATCGCCGTGATGTACCTCGGCAAGATCGTCGAACTGGCCGACCGCGCCTCGCTGTACTCGACGCCGATGCACCCGTACACCAAGGCGCTGCTCTCCGCGGTGCCGGTGCCGGACCCGAAGCGGCGCAACGCCAAGAGCGACCGGATCCTGATCACCGGCGACGTGCCGTCGCCGATCTCGCCGCCGAGCGGCTGCCGCTTCCACACGCGGTGCTGGAAGGCGACGGAGATCTGCAAGACGACCGAGCCGCCGCTGATCCAGCTCGCGCCGGGACACCAGACGGCCTGCCACCACCCGGAGAACGCGCCGGACCAGCAGCCGCAGGAATCGGTCGAGTCGGTGACGCTGTCGGCTCCCGGGCCGAAGCCGTCCCTGGCGAAGCCGGAATCCCCGGCGGCCCCGGCGGCCCCGGCAGCCGCGGCGGACGAGACGCCCGAAGCGCCCGAGGCCAAGTAGCGGAGCGGGAACGGGGAGCACCGGACTGCACAATTGTCCGGTGCTCCCCGAACTGTTCGCCCCCTCCGTCCAGCACACCCTCGATCTCGTCGGCATCTTCGTCTTCGCGATCTCCGGTGCCCTGCTCGCCGTCCGTAAGAACTTCGACGTCTTCGGCATCGCCGTGCTCGCCGAGACCACCGGGCTCGGCGGCGGACTCTTCCGCGACCTGATGATCGGCGCCGTGCCGCCCGCCGCCTTCACCGATCTCGGCTACTTCTCGATGCCGCTGGTCGCCACCCTCCTGGTCTTCTTCCTGCACCCCCAGGTCGAGCGGATCCAGGGCGCGGTCAATGTCTTCGACGCGGCCGGGCTCGGCCTCTTCTGCGTCACCGGCACCACCAAGGCGTACGAGTACGGCCTCGGCCTCACCGCTTCCGCCGTGCTCGGCCTGGTCACCGCGGTCGGCGGCGGTGTACTGCGCGACATACTCGCCAACGAGGTGCCGTCCCTGCTGCGCTGGGACCGCGATCTGTACGCCGTGCCCGCCGTCGTCGGGGCCGTGCTCGCCGCCGTCTGCATCCGCGAGGACGCGCTGAACGGGCTGACCGGGACGCTGGCCGTGCTCGCCGCCTTCGCGCTCCGGCTGCTCGCGATGCGCTTCCACTGGCGGGCGCCGCGCGCCTGGAACCGCCGCTCGGAAGCGGCCGAAGAGGGGTAAGCAAGCGCTCGCTAATCAGCTGTTGTACCGTTCCTCCCATGGCAGATCACTCGGGACAGGCGACCATCGGCGACAGCGAGTTCGACCGGGACACCGCCGTCACCCCACGCCCGGGGGAGCCGGGCGTCCATGACACGGAGCTCTCGGCGGGCTGGACCATCGTGCGCGCCGTCAACGGCGGCTATCTGCTGGCCGTCGCCTGCCGCGCGCTCGCCGACGTACTGCCGCACCCCGATCCGTTCACGGTCACCGCGCACTACTTGACCGCGTCCCAGCCGGGACCCGCGGTCGTGCGCAGCGAGACGGTACGGGCCGGACGCACGCTCTCCACCGGCCAGGCGTCGGTCCTGCAGTACGCGCAGGACGGCACCGAGGTCGAACGGATCCGGGTGCTCGCCTCCTACGGCGACCTGGACGCCCTCCCCGACGACGTGCGGACCACGGCGAAGCCGCCGCAGATCCCGCCGTACGAGCAGTGCCTGGACGGTTCGGACGCCGGGTCGCTCTTCGTGGGCGACGCCTCGCTGCTGGACCGGCTGACCGTCAGGGCCGACCCCGCCACCTCGGGCTGGGCCGTGGGCCGGCCGTCCGGCGCCGGTGAGATGCGCGGCTGGTTCGGGCTCGCCGACGGCAGGGACGCCGATCCACTCTCGCTGCTGCTGACCGTGGACGCGCTGCCGCCCACCGCCTTCGACCTGGGGCTCAGCGGCTGGACCCCGACCGTCGAGCTGACCGTCCACATCCGCTGCCGCCCCGCGCCCGGACCGCTGCGGGTCGCCATCGCCACCCGCAATCTGGCCGGCGGCTTCATGGAGGAGGACGCGGAGGTCTGGGACAGCGCGGACCGCCTCGTCGCCCAGTCCCGCCAACTGGCCCGCGCCCCGCGCGGCTGAGCCGGACGCTCCCCTGCGCGCGGTGTCGCCGGACGCCCCCGTGTACGGCCCTAGCCGGTCCGCAGATGGCGGCCGAGGGCCGCGGTGAGGGCGGCAGGGGCGTCTTCCTGTACGAGGTGTCCGGCGTCCGGGATCAGCCGCAGCTCGGCGCCCGGGATCAGCGCGGCCAGCTCCTGGCCCTTGGCCGGCGGGATCCAGCTGTCCTCGGCGCCCCAGCAGATCAGCACCGGCAGGTCGAGTTCGCCGTAGCGGCCCTGGATCTCGTCGGTGAACCGCTGGTCGTTCTGCTCGATCTGCCGGTAGAACGCGGGCTGCCCGACCTCCCCGCACCACGGCTCCACCAGCCGGTCGAGCACCTCGGGCGGCAGCCCCTGGTGGCTCGCCGACGACACGTACTCGCGTACCAGCGCCCGGTGCAGGCTCGTCGGCAGCTGGTTGAAGACCTCGCCGTGCCGGCCGAGCAGCCGGTAGGCGGGGGAGCCCCAGGGCGCCAGCGCCACCGGGTCGACCAGGGCGAGGCTCCGGTAGCGGGCGCCGTGCAGCAGCCGGGCGCGCAGGGCCACACACCCGCCGACGTCATGGGCGACGACCTGCGGTCCCGCGGTCCCTCCGGCCAGCCCCCAGTGGTCGAGCAGTTCGGTGAGCACCAGCGCCTGCGCCCGCAGGGACACGTCCTGGCCCGCGCCGCGCTCCGAGGCGCCGAAGCCCGGCATGTCCCAGACGAAGACCTGGTGTTCCTGCGCGAGGGCGCGGGCGACCCCCCGCCAGACGTACGACGAGAAGGGCGTCCCGTGCAGCAGGACGACCGGCGCCCGGCCCGCAGGCCCGAGCGCGGCCCAGCGCACGTCGCCCGACGAACCGCGGAACGTACGATCGAGAATCCACTCCGTCATGACCGTAACGCTAATCACTCCTGTCTGGTCCCGACAAGCCGTTCACCCCGCCGGGGAGGCCCGGATGCGCCAACGTCCTTCGACGGCTCGTAGAATCGAGCGCACCATGGCTTACCTCGACCACGCCGCGACCACTCCGATGCTGCCGGAGGCGATCGAGGCGATGACCGCCCAGTTCGGCTTCGCCGGCAACGCGTCATCGCTCCACGCCGCCGGCCGCAGGGCCCGCCGTACCGTCGAGGAGGCCCGCGAGACACTCGCCGAGGCCCTTGGCGCACGGCCGAGCGAGGTGGTCTTCACCTCGGGCGGCACGGAGGCCGACAACCTGGCGGTGAAGGGGCTGTACTGGGCGCGCAGAGACGCCGACCCGGCCAGGACCCGGGTGCTCGCCAGTCCCGTGGAGCACCACGCGGTCCTCGACACCGTCGACTGGCTCGGTGAGCACGAGGGCGCGACCGTGGAGTACCTGGCCGTCGACAAGTACGGCAGGGTCGATCCGCAGACCCTGCGCGAGGCGATCGAGCGCAATCCGGCCGATGTCGCCCTCGCGACCGTGATGTGGGCCAACAACGAGATCGGCACCATCCTCCCCGTCCCCGAACTGGCCGAGGTGGCCAGGGAGTTCAGCATCCCGCTGCACTCGGACGCAGTCCAGGCCGTCGGCCAGACCGAGCTGGACTTCGGCCGCTCGGGACTCGCGGCGATGACGGTGTCCGGCCACAAGATCGGCGGCCCGTACGGCATCGGCGCGCTGCTCCTCGGCCGCGAGTACACCCCCGTACCGGTCCTGCACGGCGGCGGCCAGGAGCGCCAGGTGCGCTCCGGCACCCTGGACGTCCCCGCCGTCGCGTCCTTCGCCGTCGCGGCGCGGGCGGCCACGGCGGGCCGCGAGGGCTTCGCGCGGGACATCGGCGCGCTGCGGGACGAGCTGATCGACGCCGTGCACAAGGCGGTCCCCGACGCGGTGCTCGGCGGCGACCCGGACAACCGGCTGCCCGCCAACGCCCACTTCAGCTTCCCCGGCTGCGAGGGCGACTCGCTCCTGCTGCTGCTGGACGCCCAGGGCATCGAGTGCTCGACCGGCTCGGCCTGCACGGCGGGCATCGCCCAGCCCAGCCATGTCCTGCTGGCCACCGGCAGCGACCCGGAGCTGGCCAGGGGCACCCTGCGCTTCTCGCTCGGCCACACCTCGACCAGGGCGGACGTCGAAGCCGTGGCGGCGGCGATCGGCCCGGCGGTCGAGCGCGCCCGCAGCGCCGGCCTGAGCTGAGCCCCCTCGGTCCGGCTCACGGGTTCAGCTCGCGGCGGAGATCCGCCTCGGCGGGGGCGGCGCGGCCGCCTCGCGCACCAGCTTCAGATAGCGGCTCCAGTCCCAGTACCGGCCGGGATCGGTGTGATCAGTGCCGGGGACCTCGACATGGCCGATGATGTGCTTACGGTCGACGGGTATCCCGTACCGCTTGCAGATGTCCGCGGTCAGCCGGGCCGACGAGCGGTACATCGCGTCCGTGAACGACGTCGGCCGGTCCACCCAGCCCTCGTGCTCGATCCCTATGCTGCGCTCGTTGTACGAGCGGTTCCCCGCGTGGAACGCGACGTCCAGCTCGCGGATCATCTGCGCCACATGGCCGTCCTTGCGCACCACGTAGTGCGCAGCCGCCGCGTGCGCCGGGTCCTTGAACACCTTCAGCGCGACCGCGTAGCTGCCCTGCACCACATGGATCACCACGCGGTCGACGGTGTAGTCGGCGGGGCGGTCGGCCCGCCGGTAGTTCGCCGGGGAGGCGGAGACCCACTGGGCGCCCGCGAAATCCAGCTCACCCGGGGTGCGCGGCTTCTCGGCGAGCGGCGACCGCCACCAGGCGCGGGTCAGCTGCTCCCGCGCCAGACCGGCCCCGCCCAGCACGGCGAGCCCGCCGCCGATCAGCAGACCGCGCCTGCCGATCCGGTGCTCACCTGCGGCTTCGCCGCTCGTCTTCTCGCCCATATGGTCGTCAACGCATACTCGCGCGACTGTGGTTCCCGCCGGGCCGTACTCTGGTGAGGCTATGACTCAGAATCCCCAGCGCCCCCTCCGTGTCCTGGCCGCGATGTCGGGCGGCGTGGACTCCGCCGTCGCCGCCGCCCGCGCCGCCGAGGCGGGGCACGACGTGACCGGCGTACACCTGGCCCTCTCGGCGAATCCGCAGTCGTTCCGCACCGGAGCGCGCGGCTGCTGCACCATCGAGGACTCCCGCGACGCGCGCCGCGCGGCGGACGTCATCGGTATCCCCTTCTACGTCTGGGACCTCGCCGAACGCTTCCGCGAGGACGTCGTGGACGACTTCGTCGCCGAGTACGAGGCGGGCCGCACGCCCAACCCCTGTCTGCGCTGCAACGAGAAGATCAAGTTCGCCGCGCTGCTGGACAAGGCGCTCGCCCTCGGCTTCGACGCCGTGTGCACGGGCCACTACGCGACGGTCGTCACGGGGGCCGACGGCGCGCGTGAGCTGCACCGCGCGAGCGACATGGCCAAGGACCAGTCGTACGTGCTCGGTGTCCTGGACGAGCGGCAGCTCGCCCACGCCATGTTCCCGCTCGGGGACACCCTCACCACCAAGGGCGAGATCCGCGAAGAGGCGCAGCGGCGCGGTCTCGCCGTCGCGAAGAAGCCGGACAGCCACGACATCTGCTTCATCGCCGACGGCGACACCCAGGGCTTCCTCGCCAAGCGCCTCGGCGCGGCGGAGGGCGACATCGTGGACGAGGCGGGGACGAAGCTCGGCAGCCACGACGGCGCCTTCGGCTTCACCATCGGCCAGCGCAAGGGGCTGCGCATCGGCCACCCGGCCGCCGACGGCAAGCCGCGCTACGTGCTGGACATCTCGCCCGTCGACAACACCGTGACGGTCGGCCCCGCCGACGCCCTCGACGTTCTGGAGCTGACGGCGGTCAAGCCCCGCTGGTGCGGCACGGCGCCGGCCGGATCCGCCGCGTACACGGCCCAGTTGCGGGCCCACGGCGGCGAGACGCCGGTGACGGCGGAGCTGGTGGACGGCACCCTGCGGGTCACGTTCGAGGAGCCGGTACGGGGCGTGGCGCCCGGCCAGGCCGTGGTGCTGTACGACGGCACGCGCGTGGTCGGCTCGGCGACGATCGCGACGACGGTCCGGCGGAAGACGGCCCTGGCCGGCTGACCGGGACCGCCGGGACCGCCGGAGCCGACAGGGCCGGATCGGGGCCGCTCACCGCTGCGGGGCGCCCCGGCCGCGAGAGGTCCGCGGCGGGGGCGCCCCGGTCACAACAGGTCCGGCACAAGAGGTACGCGCGGTCAGACGCCCGACGTCTCGCTGACCGCCTCGCGCACGAACGACGGCACCAGCTCAACTCCCCAGCCGGGCGCGGTCGGTGCCGCGACCTGACCGTCCGTCACCCGCAGCATCGGCTCGTAGACGCCCTCGGACCACGGAGTGGTCTCGACGCTCCACTCCTGGTACTGCGAGCAGGACGGCATCGCGACCGCCAGATGCAGCGAGAACACCTGCAGCAGCGAGTCGTTGGCGCAGTGCGGCGTGCAGGGGATGCCGGCGGCCTCCGCCAGTACGGCGACCTTGCGGGCCCGCGAGACACCGCCGATGTAGCCGATGTCCGGCTGCACGATGTCCACCGCGCCGCCGCCGATCATCCGGTTGAACTGCGGTATCGACAGGTCCTGTTCACCACCGGAGACCGGGATGTCCAGCGCTGCGGCCACCCGTGCGCTCTGCTCGATCTCGGCGAACGGGACCGGCTCCTCGTAGTGGAAGTAGCCGTACTCCTCCAGCATCCGGCCGACCCGGATCGCCCGGCCCACCGAGAAGCCGCCGTTGGCGTCGGCCGACAGGTCGACCCCGTCGCCCAGCACCTGACGGGTCAGCGGGACGATCCGTTCGGTACGTCCCGGCGCCGCGTCGGTGTCCCGGCCCATCGCCTCGCCCACCCGGATCTTGACGGCGCGGAACCCCTGCCCGGCGACGAACGAGGCGAGCCGTTCGGCCTCCGCCTCCGGGCTGATGTCGCGCCGCATGCTGGACGCGTACATCGGCACGGTGTCCCTGGCGTGGCCGCCGAGCAGCTTGCTGACCGGCCGGCCCGCCGCCTTGCCGAGGATGTCCCACAGGGCCGTCTCGACACCGGCGAGCGCCCGGTGCAGAAAGCTGCTGGGGAACTTGTAGTGGGTCCGCAGACACGTGTCGGCCAGGGCCTCCACGTCCCACGGGTCGCGACCGAGGAACAGCGGCGCCACCATCGAGTGCAGGACGCGCACGGTGTTCGCCGCCTCGTACGGCGCGCACTGGCCGATGCCCTCCAGGCCCTCGTCGGTCCGTACGCGCACCAGCGCGAGCGGGCCCCGCAGCAGTGTCTCGACGCCGGTGATCCTCACAGGTGCTCCCGCAGGACGTCGACGAGCGGCGAGCGGACGGTGCATCTGTCCACGGCGAAGCAGTCGGCCAGCGCCCGCATCTGGTCGGCGTCGAGCCCCGCGAAGCAGCGCGCGTAGTCGTCGACCATCGGCTCGGCGAGCAGGATGTGGCGTACCAGCACATGGATCCACTGCTGCGGTCCGAAGGGCAGCGGGTCGAAGTCGGGGAACTCCTCGGCGACCGTGGCCTCCAGCGGGTCGAGGATGTGCCGTACGCCCGTGTCGACCCCGCCCCACACGTCGACCCCGAGCCGGGCCTTCTTCTCCAGCACCCCGGAGATCCGCGCCAAGTAGGGCGAGTCCGGGGGCAGATGGGTCACGCCCTGCAGCCCGATGTCCTTGTACGTCCACAGGCTCCAGCCGGCGCCGTGCTCGTCGTATATCTCCAGCTGGTCGGCGAGCGTCCGGTAGCGGTGCGCGTCACGCACCGGGTCGCCGGAGTAGACCGGGCCGAACTCGCCCACCCAGATGGGGGTTCCGGTGGAGCGCATGTACTCGGAGCGCTTGAGGAACCTGCTCTCCAGATAGCCCCGGTCCACGTACTGGCCCCGCGAGACCCCGGGGTACTCGCCGCTGTCGGCGAAGCCGGAGAGCGCGTAGTCGTGCACCGTGTACACGGTGTTCGGCCACGGGTCGCTGAACAGGTCGAACTCGGTGGCGTGCCGGTTGCCGTCCAGGAAGATGACATGGCCGGGGTCGACGGCCCTGATCGCCTTGTGCAGCCGCTCGTAGAACGGGCCGATGACCTCGCCGTCCGAATCGGCGGGCTCGTTCAGCGGGTTGTAGCCCGCGACCCACGGATTGTCCTTGTAGCGGTCGGCCAGCGCCTCCCACAGATGCACCACCCGGTCCTGGAAGTGCCGGTGGGTCCAGAAGAACGACCGGTGGGTCGGATTGTCGCTGTGCCAGCGCTGGTTGTGGAAGCCGGGGGCCGCGTGCAGGTCGAGCACGGCGTACAGACCGTGCCGCGCGCAGATGTCGATTGCCCGGTCCAGCAGCGCGAAGCCCGCCTCCTTCAGCTCCATCGGACGGTCGTCGTCCTCGAAGTGCCGGTAGTTGAAGGGCAGCCGGACGCAGTTCATCCCCGCCTCCGCGAGCAGCGCGGCGTCGGCGTCGGTGAAGAAGACATCGAGGAACCGGTCGAAGAAGGCGTCGTACGCCTCCTGTCCGAGTACCTTGCGCAGCGCCTTGCGCTGGAGGTCCTCGGTCGCCGGGTAGCCGGTGATGAAGTTCTCCATGTTCATCCACCCGCCGAGACCGACCCCGCGCAGTCTGACCGGATCCCCCGCCGCTGTGGCGAGGTGGCCGCCCTCGACATGGATCATCACGGATGCATTGTTCATGGTGGTGCGTACTCCTGGAAGAAGGTGTCCGGTGGGAGGAGCCGGCTTGGTCACTTGCTGAAGCCGGCCGTCAGACCGCGTACGAGATAGCGCCGCCCGAGCAGATACGCGGCGAGCATGGGCAGCGTGGAGAGCACCACGGCGGCGAGGATCGCCGGCACGTTCACGGTGAACTCGCCCTGGAACGTCCACAGCGCCATCGGCAGCACCCGCTGGTTCGGGCTCTGCGTGAGGATCAGCGGGAAGAGGAAGCCGTTCCACACGTGCAGCCCGTCGTAGATGCCGACCGTCACGATCGCCGGGCGGGCCAGCGGCATGACGAGGCTGCGCAGGATCCGCAGATCGCTCGCGCCGTCCATGCGCATCGACTCGAACAGTTCCTTGGGGATGTCCCGGATGAAGTTCGCCAGGATCAGCACGGTGATCGGAATGGCGAACCCGATGGACGGGAGGATCAGCGCGAGCAGGCTGTCGTACAGATGCACCTTGGTGATCATGTAGTACAGCGGAATGATCGTCGCGTGCACCGGGATCGCGAGCCCCAGCAGGAAGACCGAGAACGCCGAGCGGACGAACCGGCCGTTGCCCCGCACCACCGCGTATGCCGCCATGAGGGACAGCACGACGGTGACGGCGACGGCGGCGATCGTGATGACGACGCTGTTGAGGAAGTAGCGGCCGAAGCCGCTGTTCAGCACCAGCGAGTAGTTGTCGAAGGTGATGTGGCTGGGGAACGCCAGCGGGTTCGTCGCGAAGAACCCCTGCTGGGCGCGGAGGCTGGAGATCACCACGTAGTAGACCGGCACGATGATGACCGGCCAGCCAGACGAAGC
>NZ_JTIY01000001.1:657412-660938 GCF_000818175.1 Streptomyces sp. AcH 505 | reverse complement strand
CCCCGCCAGTACGTTGGGCCGCCTGCGCAGCGCGCGCGGCGTGCGGCCGCGCCGTGGCCGCGGTGCCGGGCCGTCCGGTCCTGTCCGCGCCGCGGGCTCCCGGACCGTGGTCGTCGTCGCCATCAGAGACCTTCCTGTTCACTGCGCATCCGGCTGAAGCCGGAGAACCTGGTCAGTACGAAGGCCAGGGCGAGCCCGATGACGACGAGGATCACGGCGAGGACACTGGCGTCGCCCATGTCGTTGGCCTGGAAGCCGGTCAGATACATGTCGACCGGCAGCAGCCGGGTGGAGTTGCCGGGACCGCCCGCCGTCAGCACGAAGACCACGTCGAAATAGGTCAGCGAGCCGGTGATCATCAGCGTCGACGAGGTGATGACGGTGTTACGCAGCTGCGGCAGCGTGATGTACCAGAACTGCTGGAGCCGGCCGGCCCCGTCGATCGTCGCCGCCTCGTACAGGGAGTCCGGGATCTGCCGCACGGCCGCCTGGTAGAGCAGCGTGTGGAACGGTACGAACTGCCAGGCGATCACGAAGATCACCACGTACAGCACCAGGTCGGGATCGCCCAGCCAGTTCTGCGCCAGGGCGTGCAGCCCCGGTGCGCCGCCGATCCCGAAGTTCGGGTCGAGCAGCGCCTTGAACGCGATGGCCACGGCCGCCGACGACAGCAGCAGCGGTACGAAGTAGAGCGCGGCGAGCACGGCGCGGTAGCGCTGGGTGCCGGCGGTGAAGACCCCGAGCAGCAGGCTGATGGGGGTCTGCACCACCCACGAGACCACCATGATCTTCACGGTCAGCAGCAGGGCGTTGCCGGTGAGCGGGTCGTGCAGGACCCGGGTCCAGTTGCTCAGCCCCTGCCAGGTGATGGCGCCGAGGCCGTCCCAGTGCGTGAAGCTGAGCACCACGGCGCCGGCCAGCGGCACCAGGGCGAACACGACGAACATCAGCAGGGCCGGTACGGCGAACAGCCCGCTCGCGCCCGAACCGCGGCGACGGGCCGCCGGGTTGTCGGTAGGGAGGACAGACACGTCGAACTCGCCTTCAGGCGGAAATGGTCGCGTTCATGGTGGACGCGAATTTCTTGGGGCTGATCTCGCCCAGGAAGATCTGCTGGAGCGCCGTCAGTACGGAGTCGCCCTGCTGCGGGCTCAGCGCCTGGTCCAGGGAGAGTGCGAAGTTCGGTGCCTTGGAGGCGAGTTCGTAGATCGCCTTGAAGTACTCCGGGTCGCTCGCCTTGGCGAGCTGTGCGTCCAGATTCGCCACGGGCGGCACATTGCCGACGGACAACAGGTCCGCCGCGTACTGGGCGTTGAGCAGATCGCTCTTGATGTAGGCGCGCGCTGCGGCCTTCTCGGCCGCGCTCGCCGACGCCGAGATCGACCAGAAGTTGGACGGGTTGCCCGCCACGTTGGCCGGATCGCCCTTGCCGCCCTCGACGGTCGGGAACGGGAAGTAGCCGAGCTTGCCGTCGCTGATGAACTTCGGGTCGGCCGTCTGGATGGTCTGGTACGTGGCCGGCAGCCCGAGGCTCATCGCCGCCTTGCCCGTGTACAGCAGCGCGATGTCGGCGCCGCTGTCGGTGGAGATCGAGGCGAAGCCCTTGACGAAGCCGTCGGCCTTCACCAGCTGCTGGATCATCTCGTTGGCCTGGGTGACGGCCGGGTTGGACCACGCGTCCGGCTTGTTCGCGAGGATGTCGTTCAGCACGCCGGGGCCGCCGATGCGGTCCATCAGATAGGAAAGCCACGGCAGCAGCGGCCACTTGGCCTGTCCGCTGACGGTGAAGGGGGCTATCCCGGCCTTCTTGAACTTCGGCACCAGCGCCATCAGTTCGCCCCAGCTCGCGGGCGGCTGGGCGCCGATCTTGGCGAACAGGTCCTTGTTGTAATAGACCATCACCGGCTTCACGCCGTTGTTCGGCAGCGCGTACGTCTTGCCGCCGACCGTGCCCGCCTTGGCGATCGAGGGCAGGAACCGGCCCTTGAGCTGCGGGTCGGCCGCGAGGTCGCTGAGGTCGTCGACCGAGCCCGCCTGGACGTACGAGTTGAGGACGCCGCCGCCCCAGCCGTAGATCAGGGTGGGGGACTGGCCGGCCCCGACGGCGGTGCGGATCTTCTGCTTGTAGGGGTCGTTGGCGAAGGACTGGACGCCGATCCGCTGGTCCGAGTGGGCGCTGTTCCAGGAGTCGAACGAGTTCTGGAACGCCTTCTCGGTGACCCCGCTGATGATCCACACGGAGGCGCTGCCCTTGCCGCCGCCGCCGGAAGCGCCGGTGCTGGGCCCCGAGGTGCCGCAGCCCACCGCCGTACCGCCGACCAGGGCCGCGAGTCCCGCGAGCACAGTTCTGCGTGAGGTGACCGATCCCGTCATGCTGTCCGCCTCTCTGCCCCGGTCACGTCAACGGGCCCGGGGCAGCTCTGATCCAGCTTTGATTTTCGGCCATCGTGCAGGGCTGCTTCGGGTCTGTCAATCGTTATCGATAACGTTATCGAAATCGTTTTCGCTGGCGGTAGGATCTGGTCCGTGACCACTCATCGTGTGACCATCCGCGACGTCGCCTCGCAAGCCGGAGTCTCGGTGGCGACCGTCTCCAAAGTGCTGAACGAACGTCACGGGGTGGCGGTGAGCACGGTGGAGCGGGTGCGCGCGGTCATCGAGCAGCTCGGCTACGAGTCGAGCCTGGTGGCGCGCAGCCTGCGCAACCACCGCACGAATGTGGTCGGCGTGCTGGTCTGGGCCATCGAGCCGTACAGCGCCGAACTGCTCAAGGGCGCGGCGCGCGCGATCAAGGGCACCGGGTACGAGCTGGTCGTGTACTCGACGGGCGGTGAGGGCGGCGGCCACATCGGGTGGGAGCGCCGCTATCTCTCACGGCTGTCGGGGACCTTGATCGACGGGGCCGTGCTGGTGACGCCGACGGTCTCGGCCGAGGGGATCGGCTCGCCGGTCGTCGCCGTCGACCCGCATGTCGGGGGCGACGCGGTGCCGACGGTGGACGCCGACAACTTCCGTGGCGCGCAGCTGGCGGTGGAGCATCTGCTGGCGCTCGGCCACCGCAGGATCGGTTTCCTCGGCAGGCCGCCGCGCGACCTGGAGTCGGGCAAGCAGCGGGAGTACGGCTACCGCGCGGCGCTGGAGGCCGCCGGTATCGCGTTCGACCCGGAGCTGGTGCGGGCGGCGGGGTACGAGGAGAGCGAATCGACCGAGGCGGCGCGGCAGTTGCTCGAACTGCCCGAGCGGCCGACGGCGATCTTCGCGGCCAACGACCTGTCGGCGATCTCCACCATGGAGGTGGCGCTCACCCTCGGGATGACGGTCCCGGACGACCTGTCGGTCATCGGCTTCGACAACGTGCCGGAGAGCACGATGGTGCGGCCCGGACTGACCACCATCGAGCAGCCGTTGCAGCTGATGGGGCAGCGGGCGGTGGAGATGCTGCTGGAGGTTTTGGCCGGGCGTGAGCCGTCGCAGCGCCGGCTGCGGCTGCCCACGCGGCTCGTCGTGCGCGAGTCCTGCGCGCCGC
>NZ_JTIY01000001.1:639986-657387 GCF_000818175.1 Streptomyces sp. AcH 505 | reverse complement strand
CGGGTGCGGCTGCGAGCGCGGGCGCAGGCGCGGAACTGCCGGCGGCGCGCGGCGCCTCGGCCGACACCGATGCGGCGAGCGCCGCGTACGAACAGTCCTGACACCGGCGGTGGTTGGCCGAAAACCGCCTTCCCGGCAGCCGGAAAAGCCGGGCGCCGGACCGAGGGCGTCGCGTTCAGGCGGTGGCGCGGCGCGTGGCGCGTACGAGCAGCCCTGACAGCAGGGTCTGGCACACGTCGGTGAGGGTGGCCGTGAAGTCCATGCGCAGGGCGCCCAGTTCGGCGTCGCGCTCGTAGACCGTCAGCACGGCGGCCGACGGATGCGCGTGCGACCACACGGCCCCGGTCATCATCACGGCCGCGGTGGTGAAGCGCGTCGCGTCCGCCTCGTCGAGTTCGGGCAGCAGCCGGCCGACCAGCCGCACCAGATCCAGCACGTTCGCGACGGCCGCGCGCTTGTATTCCGCCGTCGCCTCGGGTGACACGTTCCGCTCAAGTACCGACGCCTGCGCGCCGATCAGATCGCACAGCACCGGATGCTCCGCCAGTGAGGCGGCCAGCGCCGCCGCCAACTGGTCGGCGCGCTCGTACGGTTCGGCCTTCGCGTCGACAGCGGTGGCGACCTCGGCCTCGAAGCCGTCCAGCCAGGTGCGCGTCGCCTCGTTCATCAGGTCCAGCAGGACGGCCTCGCGCGACTCGAAGTAGCGCAGCACGTTCGACTTCGCCAGTCCCACGCGCCGGCTCAGCTCGTTGAGGCTGAGCTGGGCCACCGGCATCTCCGTGAGCATCGCCGCCGCCGTGTCGAGGATCGCCTGTCTGCGCACGGCGCGCTGCTCCTCGCTGCGGGCGCGCTGGAAGCTCGTCATCGCCCCATCGTACAGACCTGCGGTCTGTTGTTATCGGACCGTCGGTCTGTTACCTTCGAAGACAACAGACCGGCGGTCTCCTATCTGCCGGACGACCGAAGGGGCCCTCATGTACACCGTTCCCGACCAGCACGGCAGGCTCGCCGTCGTCACGGGCGCCAACAGCGGTACGGGCAAGGAGGCGGCGAAGCGCCTCGCAGGCGCGGGGGCGCGCGTCGTGCTCGCCGTCCGTACGGTCGCCAAGGGCGAGCAGGCACGCGCCGAGATCCTCGCCGCGCATCCGGACGCACGGCTCGACGTGCGCAGGATCGACCTCGCGGAGCTGGACTCCGTACGGGAGTTCGCCGACGGGCTCATCGCCGAGGGGACACCGCTCGACCTGCTGGTCAACAACGCCGGCGTGATGTCGCCGCCGAGCCGGATCGCCACCGCCGACGGCTTCGAGCTCCAGATGGGCAGCAACTTCCTCGGCCCGTTCGCCCTGACGCTCAGGCTCCTGCCGCTGCTGCTCGCGGCGGACGCGCCCCGGGTGGCCACCATGACCAGCGGCACCGCCAACTACGGCACGATCGACTTCCAGGATCTGCAGTGGGAGAGCCGCCGCTACAGCGCGGTCCGCTCCTACGCCCAGTCGAAGCTCGCCGACCTGATCCTGACCCGTCAGCTCGCCGTTGTCGCCGCCGAGCGCGGCTGGCCGCTGCTGAGCACCGCCGCCCACCCCGGCTACACGAAGACCAACCTGCAGACGGCAGGGGCGAGCCTCGGCACCGGCAAGCCGTCCTTCACGTACTCGCTGATGAACCGGTTCGACATCCTGCCCTCGCAGGGCGTCGAGCAGGGCGCCGAGCCGCTGCTGTACGCGGCGACCAGCCCGGACGCCGTCGCCGCCGGTTACTACGGCCCCGGCGGGCGCTTCGGTCTCGTCGGCCCTGCGGCGCCCGCGCGTACCACCCGCAGGGCGCGCGACACCGAGGTCAACGCCCGGCTGTGGAGCGAGGCGGAGCGGCTGACCGGCGTGACCCTGCCCGCCGCCGTGCGCTGAGCGGGGTCGGACCTGGCCAGGACCCAGCTCAGCCCCGGGCTCCCTCCTGCGCTCAGCCCGCGAAGAAGTCCGCCAGCACCGGCGCCAGTACGTGCGGCGCCACGTCGTGGGTCTGCCCGGTCAGGGTGCGATGACGGCCGCGCGGCAGCGCCTCGGCCACCGCGCGCGAGGCGTCGCGCAGGAACGCCGGACTCGCGCCGCCGTCCACCACCATCGACCGGGTCCCGATCGTGGCGAGCCGTTCGGTGGGGATCAGCCCCGAGCCCAGCATCGCGTCGTCGTACGCGAGCGTGGGAGCGACGGCCGCCAGCGCGGACCAGCCGGGCGACCGGCGCATGGCTGCGATCATCGCGGGGTCCATGCCGGTCAGCGACATGAACAGCTCCACGGCCTCGTCCCGCCGCCCCTGCGAGAGCAGCACGCCGAGCTGTCCCGTGTAGGCGGCGCTCGCCGGCACGCCGGCCGGGTCGAGCAGGTACGGAGGCTCGTACAGCGCCAGCTGGTTTATCTCCACCCCCGCGGCGGCCGCTTCCAGCGCCAGCGCCGCGCCCGACGACATCCCGTACACGGAAGCGCTGCCGCCGGCCTCGGCGATCAGCGCCGCCAGGTCCTCGACCTCGCGCCGTACCTCGTACGGCGCGGTGTCACCGCTCGCGCCGCGGCCGCGCCGGTCGTACGTGATGACGTCGAAGCGCGGCGCCAGCAGCGCCGCGAGGGGCGCCCCCGACTCCGCCGTACAGAGCGCGCCGACCACGAGAACGACCGGCGGTCCCTGGCCCGAGCGCCGGTAGGCGATGACGGTGCCGTCCGGAGACTTCACCTTGTGCGAGGTGTCCATGGAAGTGCAGACGGGCGGGCCCGGCGAAACTCATCGCCGGGCCCGGAAAATTCTTCGCCGCACCGGCGCTCAGTCCGGCAGCAGCTCCGTGTCGTAGAAGCAGAAGTGCCCCTTGACCTGCGCGACTTCCGCCTTCGGCGTGGGATATGCCCAGACCAGGTCCGGTGCGTCCGGCAGCGACCAGTAGGAGGCGTCGCCCTTGAAGGGGCAGTGCGTCGTGGTGTCCGACGGCGTCAGCAGCTCGACGCGTACGTCCTCCGGCGGCAGGTAGTAGCGGACGGGACAGCCGGTCTCGCGCAGTACGAGCGGCCGGCGGCTCTCGGCGAGCACCTGCCCGTCCCGTACGGCGCGTACGTGCTCGGTGCCCTCTTCGACGGTGATGGTGTGCCCGGTGGCCATGTCGTTGCGTCCCTTCGACGGCTCTGTCGGTGTGACCCGTACCTCTGTTGTCCGTACCTCTCTCTTACGACAGCACCGGCCGGCTTCGCTCTCTTCCCTGCCTCTACCGTTGACCGCATGAACATCTGTGTCTTCCTCTCCGCCGCCGACCTCGACGAGCGCTACACCCGGCCCGCCCGTGAATTCGCCGAGCTGATCGGCAAGGGCGGCCACACCCTCGTCTGGGGCGGCTCCGACAGCGGTCTGATGAAGGTCGTCGCTGACGGTGTGGAGCGGGCGGGCGGCCGGCTGGTCGGGGTCTCGGTGGACTTCCTCTCCGCCGTGGTCCGGCCGGAGGCCGACGAGATGGTGGTCGCCAAGGACCTCGCCGAGCGCAAGGCGCTGCTGCTCGCCAAGTCGGACGCGGTCGTGATCATGGTGGGCGGCACCGGCACCCTGGACGAGGCGACCGAGATCCTGGAGCTGAAGAAGCACGGTCTGCACACCAAGCCCGTCGTGCTGCTCAACACGGCCGGTTTCTACGACGGGCTCAAGGAGCAGTTCCAGCGCATGGACGCCGAGGGCTTCCTGCCGCTGCCCCTCACCGAGCTGGTCTTCTTCGCCGAGGACGGTGTGGGCGCCCTCGCCTACCTGGAGGAGTCCGCCGGCGTGCGGTGAGGCTCCCGGGTGATGCGACGATGACGCCATGGCTACCCATCTGATCACCGGCGCCGGCTCGGGCATCGGCGCCGCTGTCGCGCGCCGGCTGCACGAACGCGGCGACGACCTGCTGCTGCTCGCACGCGACATCGGCCGCGCCAAGGAACTCAGCTCCCTCTACCCGGGCGCGGGCACGCTGGTCGGCGATCTCGGCCAGCCCGACCGGCTGGCCTGGGCGCTGGGGCAGCAGACGCTCCCCGACCACCTGGACTCGCTCCTGCACATCGCCGGGGTGGTCGACCTCGGCCCGGTCGGCGAACTGACGCCCAAGGTCTGGCACGGCCAGCTCAACGTGAACCTGGTCGCACCGGCCGAGCTGACCCGGCTCTTCCTGCCGCAGCTGCGGGCCGCCCGTGGCCAGGTGGTGTTCGTCAACTCGGGGGCCGGCCTGAGCGCGAACGCCGAGTGGGGCGCGTACGCCGCGTCCAAGCACGGACTGAAGGCCCTGGCCGACGCGCTGCGCCAGGAGGAGAAGCCGAACGGGGTCCGGGTGACCTCCGTCTATCCCGGCAGGACGGCCAGCCCCATGCAGGTCAAGGTCCACCAGCAGGAGGGCAAGGAGTACGTGGCTGACCGGTTCATCGACCCGGGCTCCGTGGCGACGATGCTGATCGCCGCGCTCGACCTGCCGCGCGACGCGCAGGTGGACGACGTGACCGTACGGCCCGGCCGATGAGCGACGCGGCGGCGGGCGACGGGACCGCGAGCCGGGTGAACTGGGGTCCTGCCACCGGCGTCGGTTCGATGCCCGGCGGCGACGCGCGGGAGACGGCCAAGGCGGTCACCGGCACCTTCGAGACGTTCCCCTATCTGGCGGAGCTGCCGGCCCGCGGCCCGGGAGCCGACATGATCGGCAGGACCGCGGGCATGCTCGTCGAGGTCTACGCGCGCGTGGAGCCCAGCGGCTGGCGCATCGGCGACCGGCCCGGCCGCGACACCAAACGCGCCTGGTCCTGGCTGGGGGAGGATCTGGACGCGCTGGAGGAGTTCACCCAGGGCTACACCGGACCGGTCAAGATCCAGGCCGTCGGGCCCTGGACGCTGGCGGCCTCGCTGGAGCTGCGGGGCGGCGAATCGGCGCTCAGCGACCCGGGCGCCTGCCGGGACCTGACCGGATCGCTGGTGGAGGGGCTCACCGCGCATCTGGCCGAGGTGCGCCGCCGGATTCCCGGCGCCGTACCGGTGCTGCAGCTGGACGAGCCTTCGCTCACCGCCGTGCTGCGCGGCCATGTCAGGTCCGCCAGCGGCTACCGCACCTACCGGGCGGTGGACCGGCAGGTGGTCGAGGACGCGCTGCGCCAGGTGACCGCGCTGACGCCGGGCGCGGCCGTGGTGCACTCCTGCGCGCCGGACGTGCCGTTCGCGCTGCTGAGGCGGGCGGGCGCGGCCGGCATCTCGTTCGATTTCGATCTCCTCACCGAGCGTGACGAAGACACGATCGGCGAGGCGGTCGAGGGCGGCACCCAACTCTTCGCCGGAGTCGTGCCCGGCACCGACAGCCCATTGTCAGACCCTGCCGGTAGCGTCATGGGTGTCAGAACGCTGTGGCGCAGGCTGGGGCTGGCGCCGGGGACTCTCGCCGGGTCCGTGGTGCTCACCCCGTCGTGCGGTCTCGCGGGCGCTTCACCCGGGTACGCACGGGAGGCGCTCGCCCACTGCGTCCGGGCGGCGAGATCCCTCGCGGACAACCCTGAGTAACGGGAGGACGAAACGGTGGCTGGCGAACAGCAGACGGCAGTGCCCGCGCAGGCGCGGGAGGAGCACGCCCGGATCGCCGAGGAGATCGACGAGCACCGCTACCGGTACTACGCCGAGGACCAGCCCGTCATCACCGACCGGGAGTTCGACGAACTCCTGCGGTCGCTGGAGGAGCTGGAGGAGCGCCATCCCGAGCTGCGCACCCCCGACTCGCCGACCCAGAAGGTCTCCGTCGACTACGAGACGGAACTGGTCAAGGTCGAGCACCGCGAGCGGATGCTCTCCCTGGACAACGCGTTCGACGACGCGGAGCTGACGGCCTGGGCCGACCGGCTCGCCAAGGACGTCGGCACCCCCGACTACCACTTCCTGTGCGAGCTGAAGATCGACGGCCTCGCCGTCAACCTGACGTACGAGAACGGGGTGCTGACCCGCGCGGCCACGCGTGGCACCGGCCGCGTCGGCGAGGACATCACGCCCAACGTCCGCACGATCGCCGAGATCCCGCACCGCCTCAAGGGCAAGCGGATCCCCGCCCTGGTGGAGATCCGCGGCGAAGTCTTCTTCCCGATGGAGGCCTTCCAGGACCTCAACGCGCGACGCGTCGAGGCGGGCGAGAAGCCGTACGCCAACCCGCGCAACTCCGCCTCGGGATCGCTGCGCCAGAAGGACCCCCGGGTCACCGCCACGCTGCCGCTGCACATGGTGGTGCACGGCATCGGTGCCCGTGAGGGCTTCGACATCGACTGCCTGTCGCACGCGTACGAGCTGCTGCGCGAATGGGGCCTGCCCACCGGCGAGCACAACAGAGTGGTCGACTCCATCGAGGGTGTGCGGGAATTCATCGCCTACTACGGCGAGCACCGGCACTCGGTGGTGCACGAGATCGACGGTGTGGTCGTCAAGCTGGACGAGATCCCGCTCCAGGGCCGGCTCGGCTCCACCTCGCGCGCCCCGCGCTGGGCCATCGCCTGGAAGTACCCGCCCGAGGAGGTCAACACCAAGCTGGTCGACATCCGGGTCGGCGTCGGCCGCACCGGCAGGGTCACGCCGTACGCGGTCGTGGAGCCCGTCACCGTCGCCGGGTCGGAAGTCGAGTTCGCCACCCTGCACAACCAGGACGTGGTGAAGTCCAAGGGCGTCCTCATCGGGGACACGGTGGTGCTGCGCAAGGCCGGCGACGTGATCCCCGAGATCCTGGGCCCGGTGATGGGCCTGCGGCCCAAGGACGCGCGGGAGTTCGTGATGCCCGCCGAGTGCCCCGAGTGTGGGACCGCACTGCGCCCGATGAAGGAGGGCGACATCGACCTCCGCTGCCCCAACGGGCAGTCGTGCCCGGCCCAGTTGCGTGAGCGGCTGTTCTATCTCGCCGGCCGCAAGTGCCTGGACATCGAGAACTTCGGCTATGTGGCGGCGGCGGCGCTCACCAAGCCGCTGGAGCCGTCGACCCCGCCCCTGCTGGACGAGGGCGATCTCTTCGACCTGACCGAGGAGAAGCTGCTCCCCATCAAGGCGTACGTCCTCGACCAGGACAGCGGGCTGCCCAAGCGGGACCCGGAGACCGGCGAGGAGAAGATCGTCACGGTCTTCGCCAACCAGGAGGGCAAGCCGAAGAAGAACGCGCTCGCGATGCTGGAGCACATCGCCGCTGCCAAGAACCGGCCGCTCGCCCGGATCCTGGCCGGGCTCTCCATCCGGCATGTGGGACCCGTCGCCGCCGAGGCACTGGCCAGGGAGTTCCGCTCCGTCGAGCGGATCGAGCAGGCGACGGAGGAGGAGCTGGCCGCCGTCGAAGGCGTCGGGCCGACCATCGCTGCGTCGCTCAAGCAGTGGTTCGAGGTCGACTGGCACCGCGAGATCCTGCGCAAGTGGCGGGCGGCCGGCGTGCGGATGGAGGAGGAGGGCAGCGGCGCGGACGAGGGCCCGCGCCCGCTCGCCGGGCTGACCGTCGTCGTGACCGGCACGCTGGAGGGATTCACCCGCGACGGCGCGAAGGAGGCGCTGCAGAGCCGTGGCGCCAAGGTCGCGGGGGCCGTCTCGAAGAAGACCGCCTTCGTGGTGGTCGGTGAGAACCCCGGCTCCAAGCACGACAAGGCGATCCAGCTGAAGGTCCCTGTCCTCGACGAACAGGGCTTCACTGTCCTGCTCGCGGACGGCCAAGAGGCGGCCAGGGCAGTGGCGTTGGTGGCGGAGGGCGCGGAGGCGGAGCCGCCGGGGGAGTCTCCGGCGGAAACGGCCGAAGATGCCTCCGGGCCGAGCACCGGCGAGTAGCGTGGCGCACCGGCGGGGGAGCGGGCGCCAAGCTCGCCCGTTCGGCGCATATCAGATGGATAGGGACGGGCGGGTCGCATTCGGGCAACCGCCGACGAGCGCTGCCCGTTGGGGCGTTCGGCGGCCTACTGTTGAGTCGTGCGCCTGTCGTACACGGCTGAGTGGTCGGGATGCCAGTCGTGATGGCATGACGACGTGCCATCACGTGGCACTGGCTCCGCCGGCTGTGAGAGGGACGGGAATGAAACCGACCGAGAGCGCCGCCCCGGTCCCACCCCCGCGCGGATTCGCGCGATTTGCGAGCGTCGCGACCCTTGTGGCCGCGATGCCCGTCCTGGTGGTGGGACTCGCCGCGGTCGCGCTGGTGACCGGTCTTGGCCTCGCGCTGCGGGACGGCCGTGCGCTCTTTCCCGGCGGCGGTACGGGCTGGGCGATCGCCGTCCTCACCGCGGTCATCGTCGGCCATCTCGTCGCGCTCGGCCGCGACCGCTGGTGGGGCGGCACCGGATCCGGCGCCGCCCTCACCCTCGCGGTCCTGCTGCTGTACGGCTGGGTGCCGGCCGGACTCGTCAGCTTCGCCGTCGTCGTCCTCGTCGGCGTCTGCCGCAAACACCGCTGGCGCCAGGGCGTGCTGCACGGAGCGGCGGACATCGTCGGCATCGGCGCCGCCGCTCTCGTCCTGCTGCTCTTCGGCGACGTGCCCACCGTCGAGGCGCCCTGGCAGCCGCTCGACTGGGGCATCGGCGCCGTACCGGAGATCGTCCTCGCCGCCGCTGCCCATCTCCTCGTCACCCGGCTGCTGTTGTGGTACGCGCTGGCCCCGCAGGGCGCAGGCCTGCCGACCGTCGCCCGTACCGCCCTGCTGCGGCAGGGGCTCATCGCCGTCGCGCTGCTCGGCATAGCCCCGCTGATATGCGTCGTCGCCGTGTCCACCCCGGTCCTGCTGCCGCTCTTCGCCATACCGCTGATCGCCCTCGACTCCACGCTCTGGATCGCCAGGGCGCGCGCCGAGGAGCAGTTGCGTGACCCGCTGACCGGACTGCCCAACCGGCAGTGGCTGCTGGAGCGCACCTGGTCGGCGCTGGAGCACGCGGAGTCCATCGGTGCCCGCTCGGCCCTGGTCCTGATCGACCTCGACCGGTTCCGCTCGGTCAACGACACGCTCGGCCATCTCGCGGGCGACCGGCTGCTGTTGCAGATCGCCGACCGGCTCAAGCTCGCGCTGCCGCGCGGCGCCGAGGCGGCGCGGCTCGGCGGCGACGAGTTCGCCGTCCTGCTGCCGACCTGCGACTCGACCACGAGCGCGCAGCGCGTCGCCCGCCATCTCGTCGCCGAACTCTCCTCACAGCTCGACCTCGACGGCCTCACCCTGGTCCTGGAGGCCAGCGCGGGCGTCGCCGTCTACCCCGAACACGCGCTGGACGCCGAAGGCTTGCTGCGCCGCGCCGACGTCGCGATGTACCAGGCGAAGCGGGACCGTACGGGGGTCGAGGTCTACGAGTCCAAGCGGGACTCCAACACCCCCGACCGGCTGGGGCTGCTGGGCGATCTGCGGCGCGCGCTGGACGCGGGCGAGGTGGAGCTGCACTACCAGCCCAAGGTCCGCTTCGACGGGCAGGTGGCCGGACTTGAGGCGCTGGTCCGCTGGGTGCACCCGGAGCGCGGCCAGGTACCGCCCGACGAGTTCATCGCCATCGCCGAGTCCTCCGGGCTCATGCCGTACCTCACCGAGTACGTGCTGGAGACCGCCCTCGCCCAGGTCGCCCGCTGGCGGGCCCAGGGGCTGATGGTGCCGGTCGCGGTGAACGTGTCCCCGCGCGACGTGCACACACCGGGCTTCGCCGGCGCCGTCGCGGCCCGGCTCGCCCGGCACGGCGTACCGCCGGCCGCGCTCCAGCTGGAGATCACCGAGCATGTGCTGCTGGAGGACCCGCAGCGGGCCGCCGACACCCTCGCGGGGCTGACCGGACACGGCGTGAAGATGTCCCTCGACGACTTCGGCACGGGCTACTCGTCCCTGGTGCATCTGCGCCGGCTGCCGGTGAGCGAGCTGAAGATCGACCGGTCCTTCGTGGCCAAGCTCGCCGTCGACAACGAGGACGCCGAGATCGTCCGCTGCACGGTGGACCTGGCGCACTCGCTCGGCCTGGTCGTCGTCGCCGAGGGCGTCGAGGACGACGAGACCTGGGAGCGGCTGCGCGACCTCGGCTGCGACGCGGTCCAGGGCTGGCTGGTGGCGGCCGCGATGCCGCCGCACGAGACGACGGCGTGGCTGCGGGCCAGGGGCGAGCGCGGCTGGCGCCGCCCGGCGGAGCTGGAGGCGGCGAGGCGCCGCGAGCTGCCCGGTCCGGTGATCCAGTAGCGGTCCGGACGCCCGGACGAAAGCGCCCGAAAGGCTACAGAAGGCCGCATACCGCAGGGCGATCGGTGCGTCCCGTACCCGTACGGGACAAAGGGTTTCGCGGGCAGGTACGCGCGCCCCATAGGATTGGGCGGGTCTCCCGTTCCTTCCGTCGCCTTATTCGTATCCGTACACCCGCCACACTCACCCTTGAGGATCGTTGCATGCCTGGCATCACGCGCGAGGAGGTCGCCCACCTCGCCCGGCTGGCGCGTCTGGAGCTGCAGGACGAAGAGCTTGAACACTTCGCCGGACAGCTCGACGACATCATCGGCGCGGTCGCCCGCGTATCCGAGGTAGCCGACCAAGACGTACCGCCGACCTCCCACCCGCTGCCGCTGACCAATGTCATGCGCGCGGACGAGGTCCGCCCGTCGCTCACCCCCGCGCAGGCGCTCTCCGGCGCCCCTGCCCAGGAGCAGCAGCGTTTCAAGGTGCCGCAGATCCTGGGGGAGGACTAAAAAGCCATGACGGACATCAAGTCGGACATCATCACGCTCACCGCCGCCGAGATCGCGGCGAAGATCGCCGCCGGCGAGCTCACGGCCGTCGAGGTCACCGAGGCCCATCTGGCCAGGATCGAGGCGGTCGACGAGAAGGTCCACGCCTTCCTGCACGTCGACCGTGAGGGCGCGCTGGCGCAGGCGCGCGCCGTGGACGCGAAGCGGGCGGCGGGCGAGGAGCTGGGCCCGCTGGCCGGCGTGCCGCTCGCGCTCAAGGACATCTTCACCACCGAGGGCATCCCGACGACCGTCGGCTCCAAGATCCTCGAAGGCTGGATCCCGCCGTACGACGCGACGGTCACCAAGCGGCTCAAGGCCGCGGGGGTCGTCATCCTCGGCAAGACCAACATGGACGAGTTCGCCATGGGGTCGTCGACGGAGAACAGCGCGTACGGTCCCACCGGCAACCCGTGGGACCTCACCCGGATCCCCGGCGGCTCGGGCGGCGGCTCGTCCGCCTCGCTCGCCTCCTACCAGGCGCCGCTGGCCATCGGCACGGACACCGGCGGTTCCATCCGCCAGCCGGCCGCCGTCACCGGCACCGTCGGCGTCAAGCCGACGTACGGCGGGGTCTCCCGCTACGGCATGGTCGCGTTCTCCTCCTCCCTCGACCAGGGCGGGCCCTGTGCCCGTACGGTCCTGGACGCCGCCCTGCTGCACGAGGCGATCGCGGGACACGACCCGCTCGACTCGACCTCCATCGACGCGCCGGTCCCGCCGGTCGTCGAGGCGGCGCGCAACGGCTCGGTCGCCGGGATGCGCGTCGGCGTCGTCAAGCAGTTCGCCGGCGAGGGCTACCAGGCGGGTGTCGTCCAGCGCTTCAACGAGTCGGTCGAGCTGCTGCGGGAGCTGGGCGCCACGATCGTCCAGCTCGACTGCCCCTCCTTCGACCTGGCCCTTTCGGCGTACTACCTGATCGCGCCGTCCGAGTGCTCGTCCAACCTCGCCCGGTTCGACGCCATGCGCTACGGGCTGCGGGTCGGCGACGACGGCACGCGCTCGGCCGAGGACGTCACGGCCCTGACCCGCGAGGCGGGCTTCGGCGACGAGGTCAAGCGCCGCATCATGCTCGGCACGTACGCGCTCAGCTCCGGCTACTACGACGCGTACTACGGCTCGGCACAGAAGGTCCGCACGCTGATCACCCGGGACTTCGAGAAGGCGTTCGAGCAGGTCGACGTGATCGTCTCCCCGACGACCCCGACCACCGCCTTCCCGATCGGCGAGCGCGCCGACGACCCGATGGCGATGTATCTCGCGGACCTGTGCACCATCCCGACCAACCTGGCGGGCAACGCCGCCATGTCCCTGCCCTGCGGGCTCGCCCCGGAGGACGGACTGCCGGTCGGACTGCAGATCATCGCCCCCGCCATGAAGGACGACCGGCTGTACAGGGTCGGAGCCGCTGTCGAGGCGGCCTTCGTGGAAAGGTGGGGACACCCGCTGCTGGAGGAGGCACCGTCACTATGAGTAGTGCATTGAGCAAGGCCAAGGGCTTCAAAAAGTCCAAGTCAGGGACGTATCTGTCGATGGCCACCACTGCTTTCGGCGCGCTCAGCGTCATCAAGCAGGTCAAGCGGGCCCGCACCGAGGACGACAAGCTCCGGCTGGTCGACGCGGCGGTCTCGGCCGTCTCGATCGTCACCGGACTCGCGATCCTCTACCGCGAGCTGAAGCGCATCGGCGACGACGACGTCCTGTTCGGCTGAGCCGACCGCACCGGGCGCCCGCCGCAGCGCGGGTGCCCGGCGCACCTCCCCGATGTGAGTAGCGATGAAGGAGTTGTGTTTCCTGTGAGCGTCATCGATCTGGTGCCGTACGGGGAGGCCCTTGCGACCTACGACCCCGTCATGGGCCTTGAGGTCCATGTCGAGCTCGGCACCAGGACCAAGATGTTCTGCGGTTGTTCGACCGAGCTGGGCGCCGAGCCCAACTCGCAGACCTGCCCCACCTGTCTCGGCATGCCCGGCGCGCTGCCGGTCGTCAACGAGATCGGGGTGGAGTCGGCCGTCAAGATCGGGCTCGCGCTGAACTGCGAGATCGCCGAGTGGTGCCGGTTCGCGCGGAAGAACTACTTCTACCCGGACATGCCGAAGAACTTCCAGACCTCCCAGTACGACGAGCCGATCGCCTTCAACGGCTATCTGGACGTCCAGCTGGACGACGGCGAGACCTTCCGGGTGCAGATCGAGCGCGCCCACATGGAGGAGGACACCGGCAAGTCGCTGCATGTCGGCGGCGCCACCGGCCGTATCCACGGCGCTTCGCACTCGCTGCTCGACTACAACCGCGCCGGGATCCCGCTCATCGAGATCGTCACCAAGCCCATCGAGGGCGCCGGTGAGCGCGCCCCCGAGGTCGCCAAGGCGTACGTCGCCGAGCTGCGGGAGCTGATCAAGGCGCTCGGCGTCTCCGACGCCCGGATGGAGATGGGCCAGATGCGGTGCGACGTGAACCTGTCGCTGCGTCCGCACGGCCGCGAGAAGTTCGGCACCCGCTCCGAGACGAAGAACGTCAACTCGCTGCGCAGCGTCGAGCGCGCCGCCCGCTTCGAGATCCAGCGGCACGCCGCCGTGCTGAACTCCGGCGGCACGATCCTCCAGGAGACCCGGCACTTCCACGAGGAGGACGGCTCCACGACGTCCGGCCGGATCAAGGAAGAAGCCGAGGACTACCGGTACTTCCCCGAGCCCGACCTGGTGCCGGTCGCGCCGGCCCGCACCTGGGTCGAGGAGCTGCGCGCCGGGCTGCCCGAGCTGCCGCGCGTGCGCCGCACCCGGCTGCGGGAGGAGTGGGGCGTCTCCGAGCACGACATGCAGTCGATCCTGAACGCGGGCGCCATCGACACGATCGTCGCCACGATCGACGCGGGCGCCCCGGCCGACCAGGCCCGCAAGTGGTGGATGGGCGAGCTGGCCCGTAACGCCAACGAGACGGGCCGGGACCTCGGCGAGCTGCCGATCACCCCGGAGCAGGTCGCCCGGGTGGCCACGCTCGTCGCTTCCGGCGATCTCAACGACAAGCTGGCCCGCCAGGTGATCGACGGGGTGCTCGCAGGTGAGGGCGACCCGGACACCGTCGTCGAGAAGCGCGGTCTCAAGGTCGTCTCCGACGACGGCGCGCTCGGCGCAGCCGTGGACGAGGCCATCGCGGGCAACGCGGCCGTCGCCGACAAGATCCGCGGCGGCAAGGTCGCCGCGGCCGGCGCGCTCGTCGGCGCCGTCATGAAGGCCACCAGGGGACAGGCGGACGCGGCGCGGGTGCGCGAGCTGATTCTGCAGAAGCTGGGAGTCGAGGGCTGACCTCGCCGGTCGGTAGGCGACAGTAGGGGCGGTGCACCGGGTGGTGCGCCGCCCTTGGCCGTCCCCCCGGAGAGCCTGACCGTCCCTCGGAGAGTTCGTGAACACCGTCACCGCCGAAATCGTCTCCGTCGGGCTGCTGCTCGGGGTGCTGGCCTTCGCCGTCGTACGGCCGCGAGGATGGCCGGAAGCCGTCGCCGCCGTACCGGCAGGGGCGCTGCTCATCGCGTTCGGCGCGGTGTCGCCCGCCGACGCCTGGGAGCAGACCCGCACGCTGCTTCCCGTGGTGGGCTTCCTCGCCGCCGTGCTGGTGCTGTCCCAGCTCTGCGACGAGGAGGGGCTGTTCTCCGCGGCCGGTGATCTCGTCGCGCGGGCCTGCGGCGGCCGGCCGCAGCGGCTGCTCGGCGGGGTGTTCGCCGTCGCCGCCGTCACCACGGCCGTACTGAGTCTGGACGCGACGGTCGTGCTGCTCACCCCGGTGGTGTTCGCGACCGCCGCCCGGGTCGGCGCCCGTCCCCGGCCGCATGTCTACGCCTGTACGCATCTCGCCAACTCCGCCTCCCTGCTGCTGCCGGTCTCGAACCTGACCAATCTGCTGGCGTTCACCGCGAGCGGCCTGTCCTTCACCCGGTTCGCCGCGCTGATGGCGGTGCCGTGGCTGGCGGCTATCGCCGTCGAGTACGCCGTCTTCCGACGCTGGTTCGCCACCGACCTGGCGGCCGGCGCGCACGCGCCACGGGCCGCCGCGGAGCGCGAACTGCCGGTGTTCACGCTGGTGGTGCTGGGGCTGACGCTGGCCGGATTCGCCGTCACGTCGTTCGCCGGGGTGAATCCCGCGTGGGCCGCGCTCGCCGGGGCGCTCGTCCTGGCCGTCCGCGCGCTGCGGCAGCGGCGGACGACCGTCACCGGTCTGGTCCGCGCCGCCTCGCCGCTGTTCTGCCTGTTCGTGATCGCGCTCGGTGTGGTCGTCAAGGCCGTCGTCGACAACGGGCTGGGGACGGGAATCGGCCATGTGCTGCCCGCGGGCTCCTCGTTGCCCGCGCTGCTGGCCGTCGCCGCCGTCGCCGCCGTACTGGCCAACGCGATCAACAACCTGCCCGCGATCCTCGCGCTGCTGCCGGTGGCGGGCCCGATGGGCCCGGGTCCGGTGCTGGCCGCGCTGATCGGCGTCAACCTCGGTCCGAACCTGACCTACGTGGGCTCGCTGGCGACCCTGCTGTGGCGGCGCATCCTGCACGAACACGACACGGCACCGAAGCTCGGACAGTTCACCCGGCTGGGTCTGGTGACCGTTCCGGCCACGCTCGCCGTCTCCACGGTGGCGCTCTGGGCGGCGCTGAAGGTCATCGGAAGTTGATTTCTTAACCGTCCAACAAGTAAACGTGCGCAGGGGATTGACCGCGACGTTGGTCTAGTCCTTTACTACTTTTCAACGCCAGCGGGTTCATGTGGACAAGCTTCGTTCCGCCATATGAACACGCAGGTCGCGTTCTCCTCTCTGCTTTCGCTGTCACACCCCGCTCCAAAGGCATTTGCCTGCGCTTCACCCCCACATCTGTGCATTTGATGCGCCCATGACAGGAGTGCTCCTGTGTTCAAAGCCTGTAAGAGAGCCTTGGCCGTCGCGCCCGCCGTGCTCGCCATGGCCGCCACCGCGGTCGTCGCCACCGGCAGCAGCGCAAGCGCCGCGGCCAACCCGGGACCCGGCTTCCCCGCCCAGTACGCCGCGCCCTACGCGGAGACCTGGGCGTCGCCCCAGGCGCTGACCAACGCCCGTAACGCCACCGGGCTCAAGTACTTCACGCTCGCGTTCGTCATCGACGCCGGCGGCTGCAACGCCAAGTTCAACGGCGACACCGAGGTCACCGACGCGGGCTGGACCTCGGCCGTCAACTCGCTGCGCGCGGCGGGCGGCGACGTCATCGTCTCCTTCGGCGGCGCGTCCGGCACCGAGGTCGGCGCCTCCTGCTCGTCCGTCGCCGCGCTGAAGACCCAGTACAAGAAGGTCATCGACGCGCTCAACCTGACCCGGGTCGACTTCGACATCGAGGGCGGGACCGTCGCGGACGACGCGGCCAACGACCGCCGCAACAAGGCGCTCGCCCAGCTCCAGCAGGAGTACGCGTCGGCGGGCAAGAAGCTGGACGTGCAGTACACGCTGGCCACCGACCCCTCGGGGCTGCCGCAGGACCAGCTGGACCTGCTCACCAACGCCAAGAACAACAACCTCAACGTCAACCTCGTCAACCTGATGACGATGGACTACGGCTCGCCGATGGACATGGGCAAGGCGGCCACGGACGCGGCGACGGCCCTGCACGCGCAGCTCGGCCGGATCTGGACGACCAAGACCGACGCGCAGCTGTGGGCGATGGAGGGCAACACCCCGATGATCGGGGTCAACGACACCCAGTCGGAGGTCTTCTCCACGGCGAACGCCAACACCCTCACCGCCTTCGCCAAGTCCAAGGGCATCCAGGAGCTGTCCTTCTGGGCGCTCGGCCGTGACAAGGCGTGTTCGAGCAACGGCCAGCTCTCCGACGTGTGCAGCGGCACCTCGCAGAGCGCCTGGCAGTTCTCCAGCATCATGAACGGGGTCACGGGCGGCGGCGGCACCACACCGCCCCCCACCGGCGGCACGGGACCGATCACCGGCCTCGGCGGCAAGTGCGTGGACGTGAACGCGGCCAGCAGCGCCAACGGCACAGCCGTCCAGCTCTACGACTGCAACGGCTCCAACGCCCAGACGTGGACGGTCGGTTCGGACAGCACGGTGCGGGCGCTCGGCAAGTGCCTGGACGTCGCGTCCGCCGGTACGGCCGACGGCAGCAAGGTCCAGATCTACGACTGCAACGGCACAGCGGCGCAGAAGTGGACCAAGGGCACCGGCAACACCCTCGTGAACGCCGGCTCCGGCAAGTGCCTGGACGTCACGGACAACAGCACGGCCAACCTGACGCGGCTGCAGATCTGGCAGTGCTTCGGCGGCTCCAACCAGCAGTGGCACCTGCCGGCCTGACGGCCGGCCGGCTGACCTGCGTACGGTGTGCGGCCCCGGCGGGAAGTGTTCCGCCGGGGCCGCCACACGCGTGTCAGGACACCGGACCGCCGGGCCCGCCCGTGGCACTGTGGGCACTCCACATCCGACGGGAGGCTGCCCCATGAACGACCGGACGACCGTTCTGGTCTGGATCACCGAATCGACGTGGACGGCGTGCGTCGACGCGGCACGCGACCGGGCCCCGCACGACGACGTGGTGATCCTGCACGTGAGCGACGACGACGTGGCCGCCGCCGCGCACCACGCGTACGCCGGGCTGCTCGGCCGGGGTCACACCCCCGAGCGCGACCCCGGCGGCCGGCTCGCCGCCCTCAGCGGCGCCGCG
>NZ_JTIY01000001.1:635163-639758 GCF_000818175.1 Streptomyces sp. AcH 505 | reverse complement strand
GATCTGCTGGAAGCGGCGGCGCACCGGCTCGGCAGGCCTTGCGAACTCCTCGACCACCACGGGGACGTGGAACGTGAGGTCGTCGCCGCCGCGGCCGACGCCGACCTGCTGATCTGCGCCAGGGACGGTGACCCGCACCGGCCGGGACCCCACAGCCTCGGCCGCGCGTCACGGTTCGTGGTCGACCACGCGACCTGCCCCGTGCTGCTGGTGTGGCCGGCCGACCAGCCGTAACGCTTCCACCGGCCACGTTCATCTCACGGACGTCCCGGGGCCGCGTTCCTGCCATCCGGCCCCATTACCGTGCGTACCGTCCCCGCCGATGCACTCACCCCCATGGAGGCCGGGCATGTCACCGGAGATGTCCCGCAGGAAAATGCTCGCCCTCGGCACGGGCGCGCTGGGCGCAGCCGCCACCGGGTCGCTGCTGCCGCCGTCCTTGCAGGCCGCGATGGCGGCGGAGCCCGCCGACGGGGGCATGGGGGCCGTCAGACACGTCGTGATCCTCATGCAGGAGAACCGGTCGTTCGACCACTACTTCGGCACTCTGCGCGGGGTCCGCGGCTTCGGTGACCGCAACGCCGTCGAACTGCCCTCCGGCAGGCCCGTCTTCGAGCAGCCGGCCGCCGGGGGGACACCCGGCACCGTACTGCCGTTCCCCATCAGGGAGGCGGCGCTCGCCCAGCGGCAGGAGCTGCAGTACATCGGCGGGCTCGACCACTCCTGGGAGGGCGGCGGCAAGGCGTGGAACGGCGGCTGGATGGACGGCTGGGCCGCAGCCAAGTCGCCCGCCACGATGGCGTACTACGACCGGCGTGACCTGCCCCTCCACCACGAGCTGGCCGACACCTTCACCGTCTGCGACGCCTACCACTCCTCCATCCACTCCTCGACCAGCCCGAACCGCAACCACCTGTGGAGCGGCTGGACCGGGTTCGAGGCCGACGGGCGGCGGGCCGTCGGCAACGACGCGTACGACGAGGCGACCCACCCCGGCTACCCGTGGCCGACCTACCCGGAGCGGCTGGAGAAGGCCGGCCACAGCTGGCAGACGTACACGGAGTGGGAGAACTTCACCGACAACAACATCGAGTTCTTCACCACCTTCAAGAAGATCGCCCGCAAGGCGCTCGCCCTGGCCCGCGCGCTGGCCGCGGTGCCCGGCGCCGCCGGCTTCACCTACATGGAGGCGTTCTACGCGGCCGTGCGCGGCAGCGACGACGCGGGGGAGCGGCGGCGGCTGCTCGACGCGCTGGAGGACGGCGTCGCCACGCTGACCGGCCACGAGCGCTCGCTGTTCGAGCGCGGACTGCGCCGGGTGGAGACGGGGACGCTGGCCGACCGCTTCCGGGCCGACGTCGCGGCGGGCACGCTGCCCGAGGTGTCGTACCTGGTCCCGTCGGCCGTCGACTCCGAGCACCCCGGCGAGTCGTCGCCGGTCGCCAGCGCCTCGCTCGTCTACAAGGTCCTCGACGCGCTCGGCGCGCATCCGGACGTCTGGCGGCACACCGTCGTGCTGATCAACTACGACGAGAACGACGGCTTCTTCGACCACGTACCCCCGCCGGTGCCGCCCGCCGACGTGGCCGACGAGCACTGGCAGGGGCTGCCGACCGGGCTCGGCATGCGGGTGCCGATGCTGGTCGTCTCACCGTGGAGCGTCGGCGGCCATGTCTGCTCGCAGGTCTTCGACCACACCTCCGTGCTGCGCTTCCTGGAGAAGTGGACCGGCGTTGACGCACCCGACATCACCCCCTGGCGGCGCACCGTCACCGGCGATCTGACGTCGGCCTTCGACTTCCAGCACGTCAGGCCGCAGCCGGGGACCGAACAGCCGGGTGAGATCCCCGCGTTCAGCGGGCGCTGGCAGCCCGTGCCGCCGGCCGACCAGCGGATGCCCGTCCAGGAGAGCGGCGCGCGTCCCGCGCGGCCGCTGCCGTACCAGCCCGACGCGTACGGCCGGGTCAAGGGCCGCACCGTCGAGGTCACGCTCAACAACTCCGGGCGGGCCAGCGCGCACTTCGCGCTCTACCCGTACGCCGGTGAGTTCGCGACGCCCCAGCACCGTGACGTAAGGGGCACAGCGCAGTGGACGGTGCCCCTTACCGGCGCCCGCAGGGAGAGCGGCTACCGCTTCACGGTCACCGGCCCCAACGGCTTCCGCCGCGAGTTCGCCGGTTCGGCGGCCGAGGGCGCCGAAGTGTCGTCGGCCGTCGACCACCACGACCGCGATCTCCAGCTCACCCTGCGCAACAGGGGGGAGCGCGCGGTCACCTTCTTCGTACGGCCCCTCGGGTACGTGGACGAGGCGGACCTGCACGGCTGGACCCGGCAGATCACGGTCAAGCCGGGCCGCAGCCGCAACATCGTCCACTCGGCCGCCGACGCGCACGGCTGGTACGACATCGAGATCACCGCGGCCGACGGCTTCCGCCGCCGGCTGATGGGACACATCGAGAACGGGCGCGCCAGCGTCTCCGGCTGAGCGGCGGCAGGCCGCCCGGGGCCGCCCCGCGGCTGCCCCCCCCGGGGCGTACGGGGGTGGGTGGCCGCCGCCCGGCGCGGGGATGCGAGTATCACCGCACAGCGTGCGACGGCGCACGCGCCGCTCGTGCCGAGGGAGTCCGATGTTCGCGATACCGCTGGGTGACGGGGCGGAGCTGCGCCCCCTGGAGCCGTGGCAGGCCGAGGAGTTCCTCGCCCACATGGACCGCGCGCGGGACCTCGTCGACGTCCACATCAGGCTCGCCCAGGCCGCCACCGACCTGGTGTCCGCGCGTGCGGTCCTCACCTCGTACGCCGAGAAGCAGGCGGCCGACGGCGGACGCGTCTACGGCATCTGGCTCGACGGCACGCTCGTCGGCGGGGTGCTCTTCCCCTCCTTCGACGCGGCGACGGGCAACTGCGAGGTCGGCTGCTGGCTGGAGCCCGCGGCCACCGGGCGCGGACTGATCACCCGGGCGGCTCGGGTGATCATCGACTGGGCCTTCGACGAGCGCGGCATGCAGCGCGTCGAATGGCACGCCTCGACGGCCAACACCGCCAGCATCCGGGTCGCCCAGCGGCTCGGCATGCGCAAGGAGGGAGTGCTGCGCTCGTGCTACCCGCACCGGGGCGAGCGGCAGGACATGGAGGTCTGGTCGGTCCTCCCGGACGAGTGGCGTGAGCAGCCCCGCACAGCTCGTTAAGAAAGCTCTCAGACGCTGCCCCTAGCGTGCGCCGTATGAACCCCACACCTAAGACAGAGACCCCGGGACCACAGTCGGCGGAGGCCGCCGACGAGCGCGAGCCCGAGGCCGTCGGCACGGGCGCCGAAGCGGTCACCGAGCCCGCGGACAAGGACGCGCACGACGACCTGGCGGGCGACGACCTGGACGACGGCGACGACGACGAGCTGACGGTCGAGCCCACCCCGCGCGTCCCGTCGGGTCTCGGTACGGCGGTGGCGGCGATCGTCGCCGCCGCCCTCGGCATCGTGGCGCTGACCGGCACCTGGACCGGCCGGGTGGTCGCCGAGCGCGAGACGCTCGTCGGCCAGCTGCACACCTCGCAGTCCGCCACCCCCGCCCAGCAGATCTCCGAGCTGTACGGCGACGCCTGGCACTCCACCGCGCTCATCAACGGCATAGTCGCCCTGATCGCGGTGATCATCGCCGTGGTCGTCCTGGTCCTGCCGCAGCGCGGCACCTGGGTACGCCCCGTCGCCGTCGCCGCGATCGTCCTCGGCGCCATCGGTGTCCTGGTCTCGCTCGGCATGTACTTCGACCTCTTCGCCTCGCTCCCGAGCGCACCGGCGACCCCGGCCACCCCTTCGGCGCCGCCCGCCGGCTGAGGACCACCGGCCAACATGAACTAAGGCTTCCGCCAGGAACTAAGGCTTCCGCGCTCCTCGGCGGGGGCCTTAGACGCCGTTCACCCCGGGACCCGGCCGGCTAAGGCACCGCGGGCCGTCGAGGATGCGGCACTCTCCCGATGTGGCGGACCCCCCTGGGAGACGAAGGTAGAGGCATCGGAAGACGCCGATACACCTTCGTATCAGGGGAGAAACACCATGTTGGAGTACGAGCTCCAGAAGATCCGGCACGCCCAGCTCATCCACGAGGCCGACCTGCGCCGGCTCGCCAAGCAGGTGCGCAGGGCGCGTCGGGAGGCAGTCGAGGACGAAGCCGGGGGCGGGGTGAGATCCCTGCACCACCTCTTCGACCGCGCCGCCTGATCCCGGCCGCGTGCCGCGATGACACGGGCGCCGATAACAAGTGCCGCAGCACCGGACGGCTGTGCGATGCTCGGCCCTGTGGAGACCACGTCAGTCAGCCCGGTGTTCGTCGGCAGGACCGATGAACTGACCGTGCTCACCCAAGCGCTCGCCCGCGCCACCGCGGGCGAGCCGCAGGCGCTGCTCATCGGCGGTGAGGCGGGGGTCGGCAAGACGCGGCTCGTGGAGGAACTGCTCGGCAGGGCGTGCGACCAGGGCGCCGTCGTCGCCGTCGGCGGCTGCGTCGAGATCGGCGCCGAGGGCCTGCCGTTCGCACCGTTCTCCACCGCCCTGCGCTCGCTGCGCCGCCGGCTGCCCGAGGAGCTGGCGGCCGCCGCCG
>NZ_JTIY01000001.1:616851-634432 GCF_000818175.1 Streptomyces sp. AcH 505 | reverse complement strand
GCCAGGAGGAGGAGCTGGCCAGGATCCTGCCCGAGCTGGGCCAGTCGCGCGGCGGCACCCTCGGCGAGGACGGCACCGCCCGGCTCTTCGAGCTGACGGCCCGGCTGCTGGAGCGGCTCGCCGCCGACCGCACGGTCGTCCTGGTCCTGGAGGACCTGCACTGGGCCGACACCTCGACCCGCCATCTCCTCGCCTATCTCTTCCGCGCCCTGCGCCGCGGCCGGCTCGTCGTGATCGCCACCTACCGCGCCGACGACATCCACCGCCGCCACCCGCTGCGCCCGCTCCTCGCCGAACTGGACCGGCTGCGCTCGGTGCGCCGCGTCGAACTGCCCCGGTTCAACCGCGCCGAGGTCCGGCGCCAGCTGACCGGCATCCTCGGCGCCGAACCCGAACCACCGCTGCTCGACCAGATCTTCGAACGCTCCGACGGCAACGCCTTCTTCGTCGAGGAGCTGATCTGCTCCATCGAGGACGGCTGCCTCAGCGGCCTCAGCGACTCCCTGCGTGACCTGCTGCTCGTACGGGTCGAGACGCTGCCCGAGGAAGCCCAGCGGCTCACCAGGATCGTCGCCGAAGGCGGCACCACCGTGGAGTACCCGCTGCTGCTGGCCGTGGCGCGGCTCGGCGAGGACGACCTGATCGGTGCGCTGCGGGCCGCCGTCGGCGCCAACATCCTGCTGCCCACGGCGGACGGCGACGGCTACCGCTTCCGCCACTCGCTGGTGCGTGAGGCGGTCAGCGACGACCTGCTGCCCGGCGAGCGGTCCCGGCTCAACCGCCGGTACGCGCAGGCGCTGGAGGCCGACCCCGCCCTCGTCAGGGCGGACGAGCGCACCACCCGGCTCGCCAGCTACTGGTACAAGGCACATGACGCGGCGAAGGCCCTCCCCGTCGTGCTGCGCGCCTCCGCAGAGGCCCGGCAGCGCTTCGCGCACTCCGAGCAACTGGAGCTGCTGGAGCGGGCGATGGAGCTGTGGGACAGCGCGCCGGAGGAGGTCAGGGCCACGCTGTGGCCGCCGGACGACGCCGAGATCTTCGTACCGGACAGCGAGGCGGGCGGGCCCGCGCCGCTGAACTACCTGGACCTGATGGCCGAGGCGACCGTCGCCGCGCGCTTCGGCGGCGACCGGGACCGGGCCCTGGCCCTGGCCAAGAAGGCCACCCGCGTCCTGAAGGGGCAGCACGACCCGCTGCGCGCCGCGTGGTTCTGGGCGCAGCGCTCCCGGCTCATGCAGGACCTCACCCGGGGGGACGGCTGGGAGGAACTGGCCGTGGCCCAGGAGCTGGTGCGCGGGCTGCCGCCGTCCGCCGTCCACGCCGAGGTGCTGGTCTTCGTCGCCAGCTGGGGCGCGCTGCACCGGCCGGGACCCGACACCCTGATCGCCGCCGACCGCGCCGTCGAGTACGCGCGGCTGGTCGGCGCCGACCACACCGAACTGGACGCCCGGCTGGTACGGGGCTGGCTGGCCGCCGAGTCGGGCGGGGTCGCCGAGGGCCTGGCCGAGATGTACGAGGTGCGCGACCGCGCCGACGAGCTGGGGCTCGTCTCGATCATGAGCCGGGCCAGCATCAACCTTCCCTCGACCCTGGAGGGCATGGGCCGCTCCGAGGAGGCGCTGGCCGCAGCCGAGCACGGCATCGAGGTCTGCCACGACCGGGGGCTCGCCGACATGGAGTCCTGGGTCCTGAACAACCAGGCCCAGTCGCTCTTCTCGCTCGGCCGCTGGGACGAGTCGGCGGCGGCCCTCGACACCTCGCAGACGCTCGCCCAGTCCCGGAAGGCGCGCGGCATGATCGCCTCGCACCGCGCCGAACTGGCCGTCGCCCGGGGCGACGTCGGCGAGGCGCAGCGGCAGGTCACCCTGGCGCGGGAGCTCTTCGGCACCCACGACCCCCAGCCGCAGCACCTCATCACACCGGCCCGGCTCGCGATGACCGTCGCCGCCCGGCTGGGCAAGCTCGACGAGGCCAGAGCCGAATTCCGGCGGACCACCAAGGACTTCGCCCCCGGCACCCAGCGCTACGCGCTGCCGTTCCTGTGCGCGGCCGCCGCGATGGAGGCGGACGCCCGGGGGCTGCCCGCCGCCGACCCCGAGCGGGCCGAGATCCTCGACGTCATCGCCCAGCAGGCCAAGCGGCTGCCCACCTACGTACCGATCTGGCACGCCTACGGACTGCTGCTCGAAGCGGAGCGCGCCCGCGCCGCCGGGAGCACCGACCCCACGCTCTGGGCACGGGCCGCCGCCGCATTCGAGGAGCAGCGGCGCCCCTACCAGCTGGCACTGGTCCGGCTGCGCTGGGCGGCGGCCCTGCTCGACCTGCACGCAGACCGCGCGGACATCACCGAACTGCTCGGCCAGGCGCAGGCCGCGGCGGCCACGCTCGGCGCGCGTCCGCTGTCCGAGGAGATCGAGCTGCTGGCGGGGCGGGCCCGGATCACCCTCGACGGGGCGCGCGGTCAGGGCCCCGCCGCCGAGGCGGAGCCCGCGAAGGCGCTCGGGCTCACGCCGCGCGAGCGGGATGTGCTGCGCCTGGTCACGGACGGGCTGAGCAACCGCCGGATCGCCGAGGAGCTGTACATCTCACCGAAGACCGCCAGCGTGCACGTCTCGAACATCCTGGCCAAGCTCGGCGTCTCGGGCCGCACGGAAGCGGCGGCCACGGCGCACCGGCTCGGTCTCTACAGCTGAGCCGCTATGCGGGGGCGGCGTCCGGCGGCTCCGCGTCGGATTCCGGCTCGGCGCCGGCCTCCGGCTGCGGCTTGGCCCGCATCGTCACCTTCCCCGACGCGAGATCTATCGGACCGCGCCCCGGGTCGTTGTCCTCGACATCGACCCGGCTCAGCTCCTGCCGCTTCTGCTCCTCATGGGTGTGTTTGCGCCCAGGAGAGAACAGGTCCTCGATCATGTTGAACACGGACAGCCCACCTCTCGCTACCCCCGGCTACGAGACCTTCAGCTGAAGGATCTTGTCGTCACCGGGTTGCGGGGTGCCGCGGGTGTCCGTCTCGCTGGTCACCAGCCACACCTTGTCGCCGCCGGCCGAGAGCACCGTGCGCAGGCGGCCGTACTTACCCTCCAGGAACGCCTGGGCGGGCGCTTCGGATTCCCGGCCGTCGAGCGGAACGCGCCACAGCCGCTCGCCGCGCAGTCCCGCCATCCAGATGGACCCCTCCGCGTAGGCGATGCCGCTCGGTGACGCCTCGCTCGTCCGCCACTGGACCACCGGGTCCACATAGCCCGCCTTGTGTGCCTTGCCCTCGACCACCGGCCAGCCGTAGTTCTTCCCCGGCTCGATCAGATTCAGCTCGTCCCAGGTGTCCTGGCCGAATTCGGAGGCCCACAGCCGGTTGTCCGCGTCCCAGGCGAGACCCTGCACATTGCGGTGCCCCGGCGAGTAGACGAGGGAGTTCGGATAGGGATTGCCGGGGGCGGGCCGCCCGTCCGGCGTCATCCGCAGGATCTTGCCCGCCAGGGACTTGAGATCCTGCCCCAGCCCGCGGTCGCCCGTCTCACCCGTGCCCGCGTACAGCATCTTGTCCGGGCCGAAGGCGATCCGGCCGCCGTTGTGGATGTTGCCCTTCGGGATGCCGCGCAGAATCGTGTCGGGCGATCCCAGCTGCTCGTCGGCCGGCTTCTTCTCGTCGTAGAGCATCCGCGCGATGCGGTTGTCCGACTCGGTCGTGAAGAACGCGTAGACCATGTGGTCCGAGGCGTACGTGGGGGACAGGGCGATCCCCAGCAGACCGCCCTCGCCCGCCGGGGCGACCCCGGGCACCGAGCCGATCACCGTCTTCTTGCCGCTCTCCGCGTCGACCCGGGTGATCGTCCCCTCGTCACGCGACGAGACGAGCAGATCGCCCTCGGGCAGCTCCGCGAGCCCCCACGGCGACTTGAGCCCCTCGGCGAGGGTGGAGACCACCCGCACCGTGCCCTTCGCCGGCGGGAGCGAGGCGCTCGGCGTCACGCCGGCCGGCGCCGAGGAGGTCGCGGGACCCGACGGCGCGCTGCGGCCGCCGAGCGGCCCCGGCCCGTCGTCCGAGGAGCATCCGGTGACCACGAGAAGCGCGGCAGCGGCCAGTCCCGCCGTCACTGCTGAACGTCGCACTGTTCCGATCCCTTCGACGGTTACGTCATCCACGTCAGTTCTTACACCGCCGCCGCGTCCCGGGTTCCCCCTCACACGGCAAGAATCCGCCGTGCGCCCCCTTCGACGGCGTCGAATAGCCTCGTGACCATGACCCCAGAGATATGGCTCCCCTTCCAGGCCGACGAGGTGGCAGGACTCCCCGGCGGCCTCACCTACCGCTTCTGGGACGGCGGTGACGACTACCCCGCGGCCCCCGCCGACTGCGCCTTCTACGTCGTTCCGTACATGAAGCCGATGGACGTCACGCTGCGGCCGATGGCCGAAATGAAGTCGGTACGCGTCGTGCAGACCCTCTCCGCAGGGGTCGACCATGTCACGCCCGGGCTCGCCGGACTGCGCCCCGGCGTCCTGCTCTGCAACGCCAAGGGCGTCCACGAGGCCAGCACCGCCGAGCTCACCCTCGCCCTCGTCCTCGCCTCGCTGCGCGGCATCCCGCGCTTCGTCGAAGGGCAGCGCCAGGAGGACTGGCGCTCCGGTTTCTACCCGGCGCTCGCCGACAAGTCCGTCCTGATCGTCGGTTACGGGTCGATCGGCGCGGCGATCGAGGACCGGCTCGCGGCGTTCGAGTGCGCGCGGGTGGTGCGCGTCGCGCGCTCCGCGCGCACCACGGAGCGCGGCGAGATCCACGCGTTCACCGAACTGCCCGAACTGCTGCCCGACGCCGACGTGGTGATCGTCTCGACCCCGCTCACCGAAGAGACGAAAGGCCTGGCGGACGCCGGATTCCTGGCGGCCATGAAGGACGGCGCGCTCTTCGTGAACGTCGCACGCGGCCCCGTCGCCGACACCGACGCACTCGTCGCCGAGCTGGAGAGTGGCCGGATCACCGCTGCCCTGGACGTCACAGATCCCGAACCGCTCCCGCCGGGCCACCCGCTCTGGCATGCTCCGGGTGTCCTGATCAGCCCGCACGTGGGCGGCTCGACATCGGCGTTCCTGCCGCGCGCCAAGCGGCTGCTCGCCGCCCAACTCACCCGCTTCGCCAACGGGGAAGAAGTACGGAACGTGGTCCGCACGACGGGGTGAACCCACAACACCCCTGGTGGTCACGGAGAGTAGAAGAACTATGTCCCTGAGTGACGAGTCTGGTGTATCGTCCCGATCTGGGGGCTGCACCACGGTGGGGCAGCGCGAGGGAGCGGTTCGAATCCGAGGGGGCGACGGGCGATGCACGGCCGATGGACCAACGATCCGACGCGACAGGGCCGCCGATGGCGGCCTCGGACACCCCGGTGAGCGCCGAGGGGGTGCTCCTGGCCCGGCCGCCGGTCTCCGGCGGCGGGCCGACAGGAGTGCTCGCGCAGCTCTGCCTCGCCCTGATCTGCGGTGGTTACGCCACCGGCGCCGCCCTCGGCTGGGGATCGCCGGAAGTGGCCCTGTTCATGGGCGACTTCGGCCTGAGCATCGCGGCGCTGATCGCCTCGGTCTCCTGCCTCCTCTACGCGCGCGGCAGGGACAGCCGCTTCCGGCCCGCCTGGCTGCTGTTCTCGTTCTCCTCGCTGATGGCGGCCGGCGGGAACGCGGTCTGGGGCTGGTACGAGGTCGTGCTCGGCGAGCAGGTGCCCAGCCTCTCCCTCGCCGACCTGTTCTTCCTCTGCTTCGCGCCGCCCGCCATCGTCGGACTGCTCGTCCTCGCCAAACGGCCGGTCACCAAGGCCGGTTGGGTCTGCCTCGCGCTGGACTCCTGGCTCATCGGCGGCTCGCTGCTCACCCTCTCCTGGAGCCTCGCCCTCGCCCACACCGCGCACTTCGACGGGGAGAGCGTCGCCCAGGCCGCCCTGTCCCTCGCGTATCCGCTGCTCGACATCGTCCTGGTCAGCATGGTGCTCGCGCTGCACTTCCGGCGGGCCACCGGCAGCCGCTCCGCGGTGAACACGGCGATCGCCGCCCTGGCGCTGACGGTGCTGTGCGACGCCCTGTTCACCTCGCCGCTGCTGCGCGCCAGCTACCGCTCGGGCCAGCTCCTCGACGCCGGCTGGTTCGCGGGATCACTCCTGCTCGCCTACGCGCCCTGGGGCGTACGCCGGCTGCCCGAGATCCCCTCGTACACCCGCCAGCCCCGCCACGTCGGCCGCCCGGTGGCCGGCTCGCTCGCCGCCCTCACGCCGTATCTCGCCGCCGCCGTCTGCACGTTGGGGATCCTCTACAACGTGATCGAGGGCCGCAGGGTCGACCGGGTGGTCGTGCTCACCGGCTGCACGGTGGTGCTGGCCCTCGTCGTCCGGCAGGGCATCATGCTCGTCGACAACATCGCGCTCACCCAGGAACTGGCCCAGAAGGAGAACCACTTCCGGTCACTGGTCCAGGGGTCGAGCGACGTCATCATGATCGCCGAACCCTCCGGCACCCTGCGCTACGTCAGTCCGGCGGCGGCCGGTGTCTACGGACGTGAGGCGGACGATCTCGTCGGCTCCGAGCTGTCCTCGATCATCCACCCCGACGATCTCGGCCAGGTCGTCCACGAAGTGCGCCGGTTCCTGGCCACCCCGCCCGCCGAGGAGCCGACGACCCGGATCGAATGCCGCTTCAGGTCGGGCGGCGGGGACTGGCTCAACGTCGAGTCCACCGTCAACCGGCACCAGGGCGGGCTGATCTTCAACAGCCGCGATGTGACCGAACGGGTCCGCCTCCAGGCCCAGTTGCAGCACAACGCCGAGCACGACCCGCTCACCGACCTGCCCAACCGCGCGCTGTTCACCGAGCGGGTACGCCAGGCACTCGGCGGCCGCCGCGCCACCGACCCCGGCACGGCCGTGCTCTTCATCGACCTCGACGGGTTCAAGGGCGTCAACGACCGGCTCGGCCATCAGGTCGGCGACGAACTGCTGATCCACGCCGCCCGGCGGCTCCAGGAGTCCGTGCGCGCCGGCGACACCGCGGCCAGGCTCGGCGGCGACGAGTTCGCCGCCCTCGTCCTCGGCGACGGCGGCTGCGACCAGCGGGCGCGTGAGTACCAGGTCCACGAGATCGCCGACCGGCTGCGGCTGGGGCTCTCCCAGCCCTACCGGATCGACGGCAACGACGTACGGGTCGCCGCGTCCATCGGCGTCGCCTTCGCCGAACCCGGCATCACCCCCACCGACCTCATGCGCAACGCCGACCTCGCCATGTACCGCGCCAAGGCGGCGGGCAAGGACCGCGTCGAGCTGTACGCGCCCCAGATGCAGGCCGACGTGGTCCGCAGGACCCAGCTCGCCGCCCGGCTGCGCACCGCCCTGCGCGACGGCGAATTCGCCCTGCTCCACCAGCCGGTGGTCAACCTCACCACCGGCCGGGTCTCCGCCGTCGCCGCCCAGGCCCGCTGGCGCTCCGCCCAGGGCATCCTCTTCACCCCCGCCGAGTTCCTGCGCACCGCCGACGACGGCGACCGCACCGCCGAACTCGGCCGCTGGCTCCTCGAAGAGGCCGTCGAACAGGCGGCGGACCGCGCCAGGACCGGCCATCGCGCGCCCGTGGCCGTCCGTCTCCCGGCCCGCAAGCTGCTCGACCGGTCCATGCCCCTCGGCTCCATCGAGACCCTGCTGACGCGCCACAGGCTGCCTTCGGGGGCCCTGATGATCGAGCTGGCCGACAGCGACCCGCGCAGCTCCCTCGACGAGCTGGAGCACCGGCTGGCCGCGCTGCGCAGGCTCGGCGTACGGATCGCCCTCGACGGCTTCGGCAGTGGCTACGCGGCGATAAACGCCCTGCGCAGACTCCCCGTCGACGTACTGAAACTCGACCGCGGCCTGGTCGAGGGCGTCGTGGAATCCGCCCGGCTGCACAAGATCACCGCAGGGCTGCTCAGGATCGCCTGCGACCTCGGCATCGAGTCCGTGGCCGAGGGGATCGACTTACCCGAGCAGGTCGTCGCCCTGCGCGCCATGGGCTGCACCCATGGTCAGGGCATGGCCTTCTCGGGCCCCCTCGACGAACACCGGCTGCGCCGCGCCCTCGTGCGCGGCGTCTATCCGCTGCCCGGCGCCGCCCCCGTACCCGTTCTGACCGGCCCGGCCCTGACCACCGGCGCACTGCCCGTACGGCGGGCCAGGATGCTCGCGTCCGACCGGGTGCCCCGGCCCTCCGACCGGATCCCGCTGCCGTCGAGCCGTTCAAATAATGAGACGCCAGTCCCACCCACTTGACAGTTATGGCGCGCCGGAGGGAGGGTCATTGCCATGCGCACCCGAATTCTCGTACTTGGACAGCGCGTCGGCTAAGCGGAGCCCCGAACCGGCTCTGTGGACCACCCCGACGCGCTCCCCTCGCTTGCCTCACGGCACGAGGGGTTTTTTGTTGCACCGACACATCTGAAACCCTCGCAAAAACCCTCAGCTTCGAGAAGAGAATGCCGATGACCGAGCAGGCCACCGGGGCCCACCATCCGCAGCCGCGGGCCCGAAACGGCGGATCGTCGTCCAGCACAGTCGAGCACGTGACGGGCGCGCAGTCCCTCATCCGTTCTCTTGAGGAAGTGGGGGCCGACACGGTATTCGGCATCCCCGGCGGCGCGATCCTCCCCGCCTACGACCCGATGATGGACTCGACCCGGGTCCGCCACATCCTCGTCCGCCACGAGCAGGGCGCGGGCCACGCCGCCGAGGGGTACGCGCAGGCCACCGGCAAGGTGGGTGTCTGCATCGCCACCTCGGGACCCGGCGCCACCAACCTCGTCACCCCGATCGCCGACGCGCACATGGACTCCGTGCCGATGGTCGCGATCACCGGCCAGGTGGCCAGCAAGGCGATCGGCACCGACGCCTTCCAGGAAGCCGACATCTGCGGCATCACGATGCCGATCACCAAGCACAACTTCCTGGTCACCAAGGCGGAGGACATCCCGCGCACCATCGCGGAGGCCTTCCACATCGCCTCGACCGGCCGCCCGGGACCCGTCCTGGTCGACATCGCCAAGGACGCGCTCCAGGCCCGGACGACCTTCAGCTGGCCGCCCGTCATGGAGCTGCCCGGCTACCGCCCGGTGACCAAGCCGCACGCCAAGCAGATCCGGGAGGCCGCCAAGCTGATCAGCCAGGCCAAGCGCCCGGTGCTGTACGTCGGCGGCGGCGTCATCAAGTCCGGTGCCACCGCCGAGCTGAAGGTCCTCGCCGAACTCACCCGAGCGCCCGTCACCACCACCCTGATGGCGCTGGGATCGTTCCCCGACAGCCACCCGCTGCACGTGGGAATGCCGGGCATGCACGGTGCGGTCACCGCCGTCACCGCGCTGCAGAAGGCCGATCTGATCATCGCCCTCGGAGCCCGTTTCGACGACCGTGTCACCGGCAGGCTGGACAGCTTCGCCCCGCACGCCAAGATCGTCCACGCCGACATCGACCCGGCGGAGATCGGCAAGAACCGCGCGGCCGACGTGCCGATCGTCGGGGACGCCCGTGAGGTCCTCGCCGACCTGGTCCAGGCGGTCCAGGCCGAGCACACCGAGGGCAGCGTCGGCGAGGCGGCCGCCTCCGGCTACGCGTCCTGGTGGAAGGACCTCAACCGCTGGCGCGAGACCTACCCGCTCGGCTACGACCAGCCGGCCGACGGCAGCCTCTCGCCGCAGCAGGTCATCCAGCGCATCGGCCAACTCGCCGACGACGACACGATCTTCGCCGCCGGCGTCGGCCAGCACCAGATGTGGGCCGCCCACTTCATCGACTACGAGAAGCCCGCCACCTGGCTCAACTCCGGTGGCGCGGGCACGATGGGCTACGCGGTGCCGGCCGCCATGGGCGCCAAGGCGGGCCAGCCGGACCGGATGGTCTGGGCGATCGACGGCGACGGCTGCTTCCAGATGACCAATCAGGAACTGACCACCTGCGCGCTCAACAACATCCCGATCAAGGTCGCGATCATCAACAACGGCGCGCTCGGCATGGTCCGGCAGTGGCAGACGCTGTTCTACAACGAGCGGTACTCCAACACCGTGCTGCACCAGAGCACGGGCGCCGAGGGCCCCAGCTCGGGCACCCGTGTCCCGGACTTCGTGAAGCTCTCCGAGGCCATGGGCTGTGTCGCCATGCGCTGCGAGTCCCCGGAGGAGCTGGACGCGGTGATCGCCAAGGCCAACTCCATCAACGACCGCCCGGTCGTCGTCGACTTCATCGTCCACGAGGACGCGCAGGTCTGGCCGATGGTCGCGGCCGGCACCTCCAACGACGAGGTCATGGCCGCCCTGGGCGTCCGTCCCGACTTCGGCGACAGCCAAGACGACTGAGCCGAGAAGCCCGAGAGAGACAGCGAGACCGACACATGTCCACCAAGCACACACTCTCCGTCCTGGTGGAGAACACGCCCGGCATCCTCGCCCGGATCGCCGCCCTGTTCTCCCGCCGCGGCTTCAACATCGACTCACTCGCCGTCGGCGTCACCGAACACCCCGACATCTCCCGCATCACCATCGTGGTCAATGTCGAGGACCTGCCGCTCGAACAGGTGACGAAGCAGCTCAACAAGCTGGTCAACGTCCTGAAGATCGTCGAACTCGAGCCCGGCGCCGCGATCCAGCGCGAGCTCGTCCTGGTGAAGGTGCGCGCCGACAGCGAGACCCGCTCCCAGATCGTCGAGATCGTCCAGCTGTTCCGCGCCAAGACCGTCGACGTCTCACCCGACGCCGTCACGATCGAGGCCACCGGATCGAGCGACAAGCTCGACGCGATGCTCAAGATGCTGGAGCAGTACGGCGTCAAGGAGCTCGTCCAGTCCGGGACGATCGCCATAGGGCGCGGCGCGCGGTCCATCACGGACCGCAGCCTGCGGGCCCTCGACCGCAGCGCGTGACCCCGCGCGGCGCAGCCGCTTCCGCACCCTCTCGTATGCCGAGACCCTGAACCCGCCCATACCCACTCCGCCGTACGGTGGACGTAACACCAGCACTTCAAGGAGAAGACCCAGTGGCCGAGCTGTTCTACGACGACGACGCAGACCTGTCCCTCATCCAGAACCGCAAGGTCGCGGTCATCGGCTACGGCAGCCAGGGCCACGCCCACGCGCTGTCGCTGCGCGACTCCGGTGTCGACGTCCGCGTCGGTCTGCACGAGGGCTCGAAGTCCAAGGCGAAGGCCGAGGAGCAGGGCCTGCGCGTGGTCTCGGTCGAGGAAGCGGCCGAAGAGGCCGACGTCATCATGATCCTCGTCCCGGACCCGCTGCAGGGCGAGATCTACGAGAAGTCCATCAAGGACCATCTGAAGGACGGCGACGCGCTGTTCTTCGGCCACGGCCTCAACATCCGCTACGGCTTCATCAAGCCGCCGGCCAATGTCGACGTCTGCATGGTCGCGCCCAAGGGCCCGGGTCACCTGGTCCGCAGGCAGTACGAGGAAGGCCGCGGCGTGCCGTGTATCGCGGCCGTCGAGCAGGACGCGTCGGGCAAGGCGTTCCCGCTGACCCTCAGCTACGCGAAGGGCATCGGCGGCACCCGCGCCGGCGTCATCAAGACGACCTTCACCGAGGAGACCGAGACCGACCTGTTCGGTGAGCAGGCCGTGCTCTGCGGCGGTACCGCCGCGCTGGTCAAGGCGGGCTTCGAGACGCTGACCGAGGCCGGCTACCAGCCGGAGATCGCGTACTTCGAGTGCCTCCACGAGCTGAAGCTGATCGTGGACCTCATGTACGAGGGCGGCCTGGAGAAGATGCGCTGGTCCATCTCGGAGACCGCCGAGTGGGGCGACTACGTGAGCGGCCCGCGCATCATCAACGACGGCACCAAGGCCGAGATGAAGAAGATCCTGGCCGAGATCCAGGACGGCTCGTTCGCCAAGAACTGGATGGACGAGTACCACGGCGGTCTGAAGAAGTACAACGAGTACAAGAAGGCCGACAGCGAGAGCCTGCTGGCGACCACCGGCGCCGAGCTCCGCAAGCTCATGAGCTGGGTCGACGAAGAGGCGTAAGCGGTCGTGTCCGCTCAGTCTCGTCTGGCCGGCGGCGGCTTGCACGCACGCTCGCGGCGTTGCCGAACTGCCCGAGTAGCTCCGCTACAAGGGCACTCCGACGCCTTGCGATCGCACGCACCAGCCACCGCCGGCCCCGCCCCGAGGGGCGGACGACGATACGTCGCGGACACTCCCCGGGCGGCCCGGCCCACGGGCCGGGCCGCCCCGTACGGGTGATCATTCCGCGCATTCGGAAGACGCCTGCCCCGGCAGCACTACACTGCCAAACACATACGCGTCAGGCCCACAGCGTCGTGCGTCTTCCACGCGGACAGAACCCGCCTGCGGCCGTCGGGACGGCCGTCCGCAATGGGACTTGTGAGGACACACGTGAGCTCGAAACCTGTCGTACTCATCGCTGAAGAGCTTTCGCCCGCCACTGTCGACGCGCTAGGTCCGGACTTCGAGATCCGGCACTGCAACGGCGCCGACCGCGCGGAACTGCTGCCCGCCATCGCCGACGTGGACGCGATCCTCGTCCGCTCGGCCACCAAGGTCGACGCCGAAGCCGTAGCCGCGGCGCGCAAGTTGAAGGTCGTCGCCCGAGCCGGCGTCGGCCTCGACAACGTCGACGTGTCGGCGGCCACCAAGGCCGGCGTGATGGTCGTCAACGCACCGACCTCCAACATCGTGACCGCGGCCGAGCTGGCCTGCGGTCTGCTGATCGCCACGGCCCGGCACATCCCGCAGGCCAACGCGGCGCTCAAGAACGGCGAGTGGAAGCGCTCCAAGTACACCGGCGTCGAGCTGAGCGAGAAGACCCTCGGGGTCGTCGGCCTCGGCCGGATCGGCGTGCTCGTCGCCCAGCGCATGTCCGCCTTCGGCATGAACATCGTGGCGTACGACCCCTATGTGCAGCCGGCCCGCGCCGCGCAGATGGGCGTCAAGCTCCTCACGCTCGACGAACTCCTCGCGGTCTCCGACTTCATCACGGTGCATCTGCCCAAGACCCCCGAGACGCTGGGTCTGATCGGCGACGAGGCGCTGCACAAGGTCAAGCCGACCGTGCGCATCGTCAACGCCGCGCGTGGCGGGATCGTGGACGAGACGGCGCTGGCCGCCGCCCTCAAGGAGGGCCGCGTCGCGGGCGCCGGTCTCGACGTGTACGCGAAGGAGCCCTGCACGGACTCCCCGCTCTTCGAGTTCGACCAGGTCGTCTCCACGCCGCACCTCGGCGCCTCCACCGACGAGGCGCAGGAGAAGGCGGGCGTGGCCGTGGCCAAGTCCGTGCGGCTCGCCCTCGCCGGTGAACTCGTGCCGGACGCGGTCAACGTGCAGGGCGGCGTCATCGCCCAGGACGTACGTCCCGGTCTGCCGCTCGCCGAGAAGCTCGGCCGGATCTTCACCGCGCTCGCGGGCGAGGTCGCCGCGCGGCTCGATGTCGAGGTCTACGGCGAGATCACCCAGCACGACGTGAAGGTGCTCGAACTGTCCGCGCTCAAGGGTGTGTTCGAGGACATCGTCGCGGAGACCGTGAGCTATGTGAACGCGCCGCTGTTCGCCCAGGAGCGTGGCGTCGAGGTCCGGCTCACCACGTCGAGCGAGTCGCCCAACCACCGCAACGTGGTCACCGTGCGCGGCACCCTGTCGAGCGGTGAGGAAGTCTCCGTCTCCGGCACGCTGGCCGGCCCGAAGCATCTGCTGAAGGTCGTCGCGATCGGCGACTACGACGTCGATGTGGCGCTGGCCGACCACATGATCGTGCTGCGCTACGAGGACCGGCCCGGTGTGGTCGGCACGGTCGGCCGGATCCTCGGCGAGGCCGGGCTGAACATCGCCGGTATGCAGGTCTCGCGCGCCGAGGAGGGCGGCGAAGCCCTCGTCGTGCTCACCGTGGACGACACGGTCCCGGCCAACGTCCTCGCGGAGATCGGCGAGGAGATCGGCGCCGCCTCGGCCCGTTCGGTCAACCTCACCGACTGATACCGACCGGTACCGACGGACACCCCGTCATACCGAAGGGCCCGGCATCCGCCGGGCCCTTCGCCGTGTTCCGGTCAGCCGGCGGAGACGAACGACGACGGTTCTGTCTGCGGCCGCGCCTCCACGGGATCCGCGGACCGCCCCGCCCGGCGCAGCAGTGTCGTGGCGAGCACAGCGGCGCCGAGCGCCAGCACGGCCCCGCCGACCGAGGCGAACTGCATGCCGTGCACGAACGCCTCGCGCGCCACGGCCAGCAGCGATTCCCCCACCCGGCCCGGCAGTTGGCCGGCCACCGCGGCGGCGCCGCTCAGCGTCTCCCCGGCGGTGTGCGCCGCGCCCGCCGGCAGCGAGGCGGGGACGGAGTCCGCGACGTCCCTGCGGTAGACGGCCGTACCGACGCTGCCGAGGACCGCCATACCGAGCGCCCCGCCGAACTCCTGCCCCGTCTCCATCAGGGACGCGGCCGAACCGGCCTTCTCCGCGGGGGCGGAGCCCAGTGCCAGGTCCGAGACGAGCGCCATGACGGTGACGATGCCGGCGCCCATCACGGCGCAGCCGGCCAGCACCACCGCGAGTGAGTCGGTCCCGGTGAAGGCGAGGATCCCGAAACCGGCCGCCGCGATCACGAACCCGCCCGACACCACATAGGCCGGGTCGGTCTTGTGGCCGAGCAGGGTCGCCACCGGCGCCGCCGCGCCGATGGCGAGGGACGGCACCATGCTCCACAGCGCCGCCTCCATCGTGTCCATGCCGAGCACCGACTGCAGATACTGCGTGACGAAGAAGTTGGCGCCCATCATGGCGAAAGCCGCGACGGTGTTGAGGCCGACGCCCGCACCGAAACCACGGCCCCGGAACAGCGCCCGGCTGATCATCGCGTCGTCACGGCGGCGCTGCCGTCGTACGAAGAGATGACCGAGGACGAGACCGGCGGCGAGCACCAGCACCCTGACCGTGTCGAAGCCGTGCGCGGCGATCTCCTTCAGCGCGTAGACCAGCGGCAGTACCGCGCCCATCGACAGCGGCACGCTCAGCAGATCGAATCTGCCCGGCTCCGGATCCTTGAACTCCGGTACCACCAGGGGGACCAGGACCAGCAGGAGCAGCATCGCCGGCACATTGATCAGAAAGACCGAGCCCCACCAGAAGTGGTCCAGCATGACGCCGCTCAGCACGGAGCCGAGCGCGATTCCGCCGGCCATGGCGCCCGACCAGACGCCGATCGCCGTACTGCGCTGCCGGTCGTCCGTGAACATGTTGCGCACCAGCGCCATGGTCGAGGGCATCAGCGTGGCCCCGCCGACACCGAGCAGGGCACGCGCGGCGATGAGCATCTCGGCGCTCTGCGCGTAGGCCGCACCGACCGAGGCGACACCGAAGGCGGCGGCGCCGATCAGCAGCAGCTTGCGGCGGCCGATCCGGTCACCGAGGGAGCCCATCGTGATGAGCAGCCCGGCGAGTGCGAAGCCGTAGATGTCCATGATCCACAGCTGCTGGGTCGCGGTCGTGTCCAACTCCCTGGAGATGGAGGGGATCGCGAAGAAGAGGACGGAGACGTCCATCGAGACCAGAAGGAGCGGCAGCAACAGGACGGTGAAGGCGGTCCATTCCTTGCGGCCTGCGCGCGGTGCGGCGGAGTTCGTCATGCGCAGAACTGTACGAGCGTCTTACACGAATGTCTAGAACGATTGTATAGAACGTCCGTGTAGGACATTCGTCTATGACGTCCGTATGATCCGGCGCTACGCTTCTGACATGGGACATCGTGAGGATCTGCTGGACGGCGCCAAGCGCTGCCTGCTCGAAAAGGGCTATGCCAGGACCACCGCGCGGGACATCGTGGCGGCGTCCGGGACCAATCTCGCCTCCATCGGCTACCACTACGGATCGAAGGAGGCCCTGCTCAACGCGGCCTTCCTGGCGGTGACCGAGGAGTGGGGGGACGTGATCGACGCCCAGGTGCCGGTCGAGGACCGGCCGAAGGACCCGATGGAGAACTTCCGCGCGGTCTGGGAGCGGGTCATCGGCAACTTCGAACCGAGCAGGGCGCTGTGGAAGCTCCAGTTCGAGACGATCTCCCGGATCGACGAGGAGCCCTCGTTCAAGGAAGCGCTCAAGGGGCCCCAGGTGGAGGGCCGCAACGGTATGGCGGAGATCTTCCAGGGCATCGACCCGGCGAAGGAGCCCGAGAAGGCCCGCGTGGTCGGACTCGTCTACCAGGCGCTGGTGGCGGGCGTGATGGCGCAGTGGTTCATCGACCCGGAGACGGCGCCCAGCGCCCAGGACCTGACGGACGGCCTGCGGGTGATCGCGGGTCTGGACGACTGACGGCCCGTCACCGGGGGCCGCGAGCCCGATATTCGGATGTGGGACGGCCGGGACGGCTTGTACGGTCGCGGCCATGAGCGACGGCGACTCCGCCCCGACGGGCACCGACCAGGACACCACCCCGGACTGGCTCCGGCAGAACCTGGAGAACTGGAACGACCGGGTACGCGTCCACGAGGCGAGCGACCACTACGACCTGGCCGGTTTCCGGGCCGGCCGCTCCACCCTGCGGGATTTCGAGGTGGCCGAGGTCGGTGACGTCACCGGCAAGCGACTGCTGCATCTGATGTGCCACATGGGCCAGGACACCCTGTCCTGGGCCCGGCTCGGCGCCGAGGTGACCGGCCTGGACTTCTCCGAACCCGCCGTCCGCACCGCCCGCGCACTGGCCGAGGACATCGGCGCGAGTGACCGCGCCCGGTTCGTCGTCTCCGACGTGTACGACGCGGCGGCGGCGCTGCCCGGCGAGCGCTTCGACATCGTCTGCACCGGACTCGGCGCGCTGGTGTGGCTGCCGGACCTGCCGCGCTGGGCCCGGGTGGTCGCCTCGCTGCTCGACGTCGGCGGCACCTTCCACCTCGCCGAGTTCCATCCGTTCCCCGACATGCTGGCCGAGGACGGCAGCAGCGTGCGGTACGACTACTTCGACGCGGACGCCCAGACCTGGGACAACCCGTACACCTACACGGACGGCCCGGCGCTCGACAAGCCGGTCTCCGTGCAGTGGTCGCACCCGCTCGGCGAGGTGGTGACCGCACTGGCCGCCGCCGGGCTGCGGATCGAGTTCCTGCACGAGCACGACGTCACGTACTTCCGGCGCTTCCCGGTCCTGGAGGGCACCCCGGCCGGCTATCGCTTCCCGGCGGGCCACCCACGGCTGCCCCTGCTGTACTCGATCCGCGCGACCAAACCCGCGGCCTGACGAAACCGCCTACCGAGGCCCCGCCGGGATCCTGGCCGCCTTCAGGGACATGTGCAGCAGCAGCCGGTCCTCGCCCTGGTCCAGGTCGAGTCCGGTCAGCTGCTCGATCCGTGACAGCCGGTAGTACAGCGTCTGTCGGTGGATGCCGAGGGCCGAAGCCGTGCGGCCGGCCTGGCCCGCGTGGTCGAGGAACACCTCGGCGGTGTGCGCCAGTTCGGCGTGGTCGGGGGTCAGCAGCGGGACCACGGCGGGGTCCGCGCCCGGAGGCAGGGCCGTCAGCAGGCGGTACGGGCCGATCGCCGTCCAGCGGGCCACCGGGCCGAACCGGGGCTCGGCCGTCGCC
>NZ_JTIY01000001.1:603700-616803 GCF_000818175.1 Streptomyces sp. AcH 505 | reverse complement strand
CCGCGCGCTCGCTCAGCCGGGCCACCGCGGCGAGCGCCGAATCCAGCGCGTCCTCCGCCCGCAGCCGCACCAGCACGGCCAGCGCCCGGGCGTCGGCCCCGTACGGCAGGGCGCACAGCGCCGCCGTCCCCGGTACCGAGCGGACGGGCGGGTCCTCGCCGCGCCACGGCGTCACACACAGCACCACATGGGGGCCGTCGGCGCTCGGGCCCATCGCGGTGCGCAGCGTCGCGGTCGCCATCTCGCGCTGCCAGCCGGGCTCCGAGAGCAGTACGGCCGCCAGCTCCCGTGCGAGGTCCGTGCCCGCCTTCACCTCGTCGGCCAGCAGATCGCCGATCCGGGCGGTCACCTGCATGGCCGCCGCGAGACGCGCGTCGTCGGGGCCCGGATCGGAGTCGTCCAGCAGCCAGACGTAGCCGAGGACCATGCCCCGGTGGCGTACCGGCAGACAGATCCGGCCCCGGAAGACCCCCGCCTCGGGCGCCGCGTGGATCCGGACGGGCCCGGTGGCCCGCGCGATGCCGAACCCCTCGAAGAAGGCGCGGACGGCGGGGGTGGAGCCGCGCGTCAGGATCGACCGGGTCCTGACCGGGTCCATCGCCGCGTCGTCCTCGCTGTCGTGCGCGCCGAAGGCGATCAGGCCGAAGTCGCGGTTCTCCAGCGTCGCCGGCACCCCGAGCAGCGCGGAGATCTCGTCGACCAGATCCTGGTAATCGCCCTTCACCCGGCCATTCTCGCACCGTCTTCAGACATATGTCTGAGACCGGGGAGCCGGATGCGTGACAGCTGTCGATGGCAGAGGACCGGAGCGCTCCGTAGATTTCACAGTGGTTCGCCGTGCCCGATCCCACCGTGGAGGTGCCCTGTGCTGGGTCCCGTGATTCTCGCCGCTTCGCGCAGCGACCGGCTGCGCCGTGCCGTCTCGGCCGCGCCCGTCACCAAGCCCGTCGTCGAGCGCTTCATCGCCGGCGAGTCGGTCGAGGCGACCGCCCCGGTCATCTCGGAGATGGCCGACCGCGGCCTCCAGGTCACCCTCGACGTCCTCGGCGAGGACATCACGGAGCCCGCAGAGGCGCGCCGTGCCAGGGACGCGTACCTGCGGCTGATCGACGCGCTCGCCCCGCTCAACCTCGGCCCGCGCGCCGAGATGTCGGTGAAGCTGTCCTCCTTCGGCCAGGCGCTGCCCGGCGGGCACGACCTGGCGCTGAAGAACGTCACGATGGTCGTCGAGGCCGCCGCCCGGATCGGCACCACGGTCACCCTCGACATGGAGGACCACACGACGGTCGACTCGACCCTCGCCATCCATGCCGCGCTGCGCGAGAACTTCCCCGAGACCGGCGCCGTCGTCCAGTCGTACCTGTTCCGCACCGAGGACGACTGCCGCGCCCTCGCCGCGGCGGGATCCCGGGTGCGGCTGGTCAAGGGCGCCTACAAGGAGCCCGCCTCCGTCGCGTACCAGGACAAGGGCGAGGTCGACAAGGCGTACGTCCGCAGCCTGCGCATCCTGATGGAGGGCGACGGCTACCCGATGGTCGGCTCCCACGACCCGCGCATCATCACCATCGCCCAGGAGCTGGCCAGGCGCGCGGGGCGCAAGCTCGACGAGTACGAGTTCCAGATGCTCTACGGGATCCGTGAGACCGAGCAGTACCGGCTGGCGGCCGAAGGCCACCGGATGCGTGTCTACATCGCCTACGGCACCGACTGGTACGGATACTTCATGCGCCGCCTCGCCGAGCGCCCCGCCAACCTCGCGTTCTTCCTGCGTTCGCTGGTCAGCCGCGGCTGAACCGCCCTGTCGCGCCCCCGACCGACGTACAGATCTGAAGGAGATACGGCCCCATGGACGCTGTGACCCAGGTTCCCGCCCCGGTCAACGAACCGGTGCACGGCTACGCCCCCGGCTCCGCCGAGCGCGCCCGTCTTGAGACCAAGCTCAGGGAACTCGCCGAGAACCCCCGTGACCTGCCGATGACCATCGGCGGCGAGAAGCGGATGGGCGGCGGCGCGCGCGTCGACGTCGTACAGCCGCACAACCACAAGGCCGTCCTCGGCACCTTCGCCGGCGCCACCGAGCAGGACGCGCAGGACGCGGTCGACGCCGCGCTCGCCGCCGCCCCCGCCTGGCGGGCCATGGCCTTCGACGACCGCGCCGCGATCATCCTGCGCGCCGCCGAACTGCTCTCGGGCCCGTGGCGCGAGACCCTGGCGGCCGCGACCATGCTCGGCCAGTCGAAGACCGCCCAGCAGGCGGAGATCGACTGTCCCTGCGAGCTGGTCGACTTCTGGCGCTTCAACGTCTCGTACGCCCGTGACCTGCTGGCCGAGCAGCCGCCCGCCAACGCGCCCGGCGTGTGGAACCGGCTCGACCACCGGCCGCTCGAAGGCTTCGTCTACGCGATCACACCGTTCAACTTCTCCGCCATCGCGGGCAATCTGCCCACCGCGCCCGCGCTGATGGGCAACGTCGTCGTCTGGAAGCCGTCCCCGACGCAGACCCTCGCCGCCGTCCTGCTGCTGGAGCTGCTGGAGGAGGCCGGACTGCCGAAGGGCGTCATCAACCTGGTGACGGGCGACGGCATCGCCGTCTCCGACGTCGCCCTGAACCACCCCGAGCTGGCCGGTATCCACTTCACCGGATCGACCCCGACCTTCCAGCACCTGTGGAAGACGGTCGGCAACAACATCGAGAAGTACCGCAACTACCCGCGGATCGTGGGCGAGACGGGCGGCAAGGACTTCGTCGTCGCGCACCCGAGCGCCGACCGCGCCGTGCTGAAGACCGCGCTGACCCGCGGCTCCTTCGAGTACCAGGGCCAGAAGTGCTCGGCGTCGTCGCGTGCCTACGTCCCGGCCTCCATCTGGAACGACGGCTTCAAGGACGAGTTCGCCGCCGAGGTGGACGGCATCGCCATGGGCGACGTGACCGACCTGTCGCACTTCATCGGCGCCGTCATCGACGAGCGCGCCTTCGCCAAGAACAAGGCCGCCATCGACCGCGCCGCCGCCGACCCGAGCTGCACCATCGTGGCCGGCGGCACCTACGACGACTCGGTCGGCTACTTCGTCCGGCCGACGGTGATCGTCTGCACCGACCCGGAGAACGAGGTCTTCACGACCGAGTACTTCGGCCCGATCCTCGCCGTGCACGTCTACGACGACGCGCGGTACGAGTCGGTGCTCGACCAGATGGAGTCCGTCTCCAAGTACGCGCTGACCGGCTCGATCATCGCCAACGACCGCGCCGCTGCGGCCCACGCGATGGACAAGCTGCGCTACGCGGCGGGCAACTTCTACATCAACGACAAGTCGACCGGTGCCGTGGTCGGCCAGCAGCCCTTCGGCGGCGGGCGCGCCTCCGGCACCAACGACAAGGCGGGCGCCCCGCAGAACCTGATGCGCTGGACGCTGACCCGCGCCATCAAGGAGTCGCTGGTCTCCCCGACGGACTACCGCTACCCGCACATGGGCTGACGGTCCCGCCCGTACCCACAGCTCCGCCCCCGTACCGGCGCCCCCCGCCGGTACGGGGGCGGTCCCCGTACCTCACACCGTCCGCACGCGGCCGTCCGGCCGCGCGGCTGTCACACCCGGCGCCAGCGCGCCATCCCGAACGAGAAGACCCCGAACAGCACCAGGCCGACGGCGACGACCGCCAGCAGCCAGGGGCCTGCCGGGGTGTCGGTGAACGAGCGCAGGGTGTCGTCGAACCCCTTGGCCTTGTCGGGCTTGTACTCGACGGCCGCCTGGACCACGAACACCCCGATCGCGGCGAAGAGGAAGCCGCGGCCGAGGCCGCCGCCCACACCCGTCACGTCCACGAACTGCCGGGCCTTGCGCGACATCTCGGCCAGCTTCAGCCGCTTGTGGAACTTGCGCATCGCGGCACGCACCCCGATCCACACGCCGGCGACGGCGATGGCCACCCCGACGATCCCCACGATCCAGCGTCCGCCCGGCCATTCCATCGCCCGTGCGGTGATGTCCTGCGACTGCTGGTCGCTGGACCCGCTGCCGCTGCTCTTGCCGCCGACGGCGAACGCCAGCACCGAGTAGGCGACAAATCCGTAGAAGACGAAGCGTCCGGCCGACATCAGCCGCTTCGTCGCTTTCTTTCCGTCCTCGCCCGCGGCGCCGAACAGCGCCTCCGAGAGGCGCCAGAGCGCCATCCCGACCAGGCCGATCCCGAGGATCCAGAGCATGACCGAACCCAGGGGTTTCTTGGCTATCTCGGCGAGCGCGCCGCCGCGGTCCGCCTGTTCGCCGCCGCCGCCGAAGGCGATCTGCAGCGCGAGTATCCCGATGAGCAGGTAGATCACCCCGCGCGCCGCGAAGCCCCACCGGGCGGCCATGTCCATGGCTGAGCTGTTCGCCGCCTGCCGGGCCTTGCCGCGGCCACCGAGCGTCATCGTCCGTGCGTTCATCGTTGTTGACCTCCGCTGCTCGGGTGCCCCGCTCTCCCGGGCGAAAACGGCCGCCGACCGGGGGAGTGAAGGGCAACGGAGCGGGGAAGCGGACGCGGCGCCGTCTCAGATAGTAGGAAGTCCGAGTAATTGTGCAGACACAGCGGCCCGGCTCACTTAGCTTGGAAGAGCCGAACGTCTCGCTCTATCAGCGAACGGCGGATGCGGCCGACCACCCGAGCAGGCAACCCCTGCGGTGTACGGCCCCCGCCCCATCCGGCACCTCGCAGATGCATCACGCGGCCCCACCGCGTGGCTTCAGCTATCTCAAGGAGTCGATCATCATGGCCGAGACTGCCGTCCGTCGCGTCCGTCACACTCCCCGCAGCAGCGAGTCCGACCGCAAGAACGCCGCCGCCGCCCTCCAGCGCGCCCTCGACTGCAGGGACAACGGCGGCTCGACCGGTCACTGAGACCGGCCCTCTCGTCCTGCGGCGGTCAGCGGGTGATCGTGAAGTGATCCACCCGCTTGCAGCTCTCGGCCAGCGCCGAGACATCGAGCCGCGGCCGGTTCCCGCCCGTCACCTCGACGGCCAGGAACGAGAATCCGGTGTAGCGCACCCGTGACCACTCCACGGTCTCGGTGACCTTCTCGCCGCCCTGCTTCCAGTGGTACGAGGGCACGCTCTCCTGGCCGGAGACATGCCGCTCGTAGCTGTCGGGGGCCGGGAAGTCGTAGAGCCCCTTGCCCGCGCCGCCCGCCGTGACGTACACGACGCCGTCGCGCACCCCGCCCTCCGACGCGTGCGCGTCGGTCGTCGAGAAGGCGCAGTGGTGGAAGAAGACCACGACGAAGTCGATGTCGCGGTCCTTCCGCAGCTCACCGAGGGTGCGCCGGCCGGGTGTCCGGACCGGCCGACCGGCCTAACGGGACCCTCCCGGGGCGCCCGGAGTGTCCACTTGCTGGACACGCGGTGTCATTCCATGGGACGAGGGCTAGGGTGCTCGTCATGTCTCGCAGCATCAATCTCGCAGTGATCCCCGGTGACGGCATCGGTCAGGAGGTCGTGGCCCAGGGCTTGAAGGTCCTGAGTTCCGTCCTCCCGCAGGATGTGAAGCTGGAGACCAAGGAGTACGACCTCGGCGCGCGCCGCTGGCACCGCACGGGGGAGACCCTCCCGGACGCCGACCTCGAAGCGCTCAAGTCCCACGACGCGATCCTGCTCGGCGCGATCGGCGACCCCTCGGTCCCGTCCGGCGTGCTGGAGCGCGGGCTGCTGCTGAAGCTGCGCTTCGCCTTCGACCACTACGTGAACCTGCGGCCGTCGAAGCTGTTCCCCAACACCGGGACCCCGCTGGCCGGCCGGCCCGAGATCGACTTCGTCGTCGTCCGCGAGGGCACCGAAGGCCCGTACACGGGCAACGGCGGTTCGCTGCGCACCGGAACGCCCGCCGAGGTGGCCACCGAGGTGAGCCTCAATACGGCGTACGGCGTCGAGCGGGTCGTCCGGGACGCCTACGCGCGTGCCGCGGCCCGTCCGCGCAAGAAGCTGACGCTGGTCCACAAGAACAACGTCCTCGTCTACGCGGGCCACCTGTGGAAGAACATCTTCGACCGGGTGGGCCAGGAGTTCCCCGAGGTCACCACCGACTATCTGCACGTCGACGCGGCGACGATCTTCTTCGTCACCCAGCCCGAGCGGTTCGACGTGATCGTCACCGACAACCTCTTCGGTGACATCCTCACCGACCTCGCCGCCGCCATCAGCGGCGGTATCGGCCTCGCGGCGTCCGCGAACATCAACCCGGACCGCACCTTCCCCTCCATGTTCGAGCCGGTCCACGGCTCGGCGCCGGACATCGCGGGACAGGGCAAGGCCGACCCCACGGCCACCGTGCTCTCCGTCGCGCTGCTGCTGCGGCACCTCGGCTTCGAGGCGGAGGCCGTCCGGGTCGAGGACGCCGTCGCCGCCGACCTGGAGGCCAGGGACGGTACGGCGCGCACGACCGCCGAGATCGGCGACGCGCTCGTCGTACGAGTAGCGAGCTGACCCGGCCGATCATCCTTCGACAGCCGCCGGGTCCCGCTGACCCGGCGGCTGCGCTGTGCGGCCCCGGGTGAGACACACATCATCCACAGGCCGCACTCACCTCGTTCCCCGTACGGTTCCCCGCAGGCGATAATCGCTGTGGGCCGCGGCATGCGGGAATGCTCGGACGTCCTAGTAGAAGTAGCGACGTGAGCGCGGTCCGTCACACACGACAGGTGAAGGACGAGTATTCATGACCACGCCCACGATCGAGCTCAAGCCCTCAGCCAACCTCGTCACCGAAGCGGAGCGGGACCGCATCCTGGCCGCCCCCGGCTTCGGGCGCTACTTCACCGACCACATGGTCACGGTCAAGTGGACCGAGGGCCGCGGCTGGCACGACGCGGAGCTGGTGCCGTACGCGCCGCTCTCGCTCGACCCGGCGAACATGACGCTGCACTACGCGCAGACCATCTTCGAAGGGCTCAAGGCGTACCGCCAGGCCGACGGCTCCGTCGCCACCTTCCGGCCCGAGCAGAACGCCCGCCGCTTCCAGCGCTCCGCCCGCCGGATGGCCATGCCCGAGCTGCCCGAGGAGCTGTTCGTCGGCGCCGTGGACGCGCTCATCAAGCAGGACAGCGCCTGGGTGCCCGGCACGGGTGAGGAATCCCTCTACCTGCGGCCCTTCATGTTCGCCACGGAGGTCGGCGTCGGCGTCCGGCCCGCCAACGAGTTCCTCTTCATGGTCATCGCCTCGCCCGCCGGCGCGTACTTCAGCGGCGGTGTGAAGCCCGTCTCCGTCTGGCTCTCCGAGGAGTACGTGCGCGCGGCGCCCGGCGGCACCGGCGAGGCGAAGGCGGGCGGCAACTACGCCGCGTCCCTCATCGCCCAGGCCGAGGCCACCAAGCACGGCTGCGACCAGGTCGTCTGGATCGACGCCATCGAGCGCAAGTGGGTCGAGGAGATGGGGACCAACAACCTGTTCTTCGTCTACGGCGACCGGCTGATGACCCCGGCGCTGACCGGCTCGCTGCTGGCCGGTGTCACCCGGGACTCGGTGAGCCGGATCGCCGCCGATCTGGGCTACCAGGTCGAGGAGGGCAAGATCTCCGTCGACGAGTGGCGCAGGGACGACGCGAACGGCACCCTGACCGAGGTCTTCGCGTGCGGCACCGCCGCCGTCATCACCCCCGTCGGCACGGTCCGCTCGGCGAGCGGCGGCTGGACGGTCGGTGGGGACGGACAGCCCGGCGAGGTCACGATGAAGCTGCGCAAGGCGCTGCTCGACCTCCAGACGGGCGCCGCCCCCGACGCCCACGGCTGGCTGCACCCCGTCGCCTAGGGAGTGTCCGGCCGATCGCGCCGCTGTCGGCCGCGCCGGTACCCGTACCGGCGCGGCCGCAGGTCACCGCCGGGCCGACCGCATCGTGAGACACCCCTTCCCAAAGCGGGAAGGCGTGCGAAAATCGGCTCGTGCTCTCGTTCGCCATGATTATTGGCTGCAAGCGCGCCGGTCCGCAGTGACCGCTCCGTACCACGACGTACGAAGCGGGCATCCTGCCCCAGACCCGCGCGCAGACCTCTCGCACCCGCGAGGGGTTTTTTCGTTTTCCGGCCCCACCCCGACCGGAGACGAGCCGCACGCGAAGATGGAGCAAGTGGAGCCAGACCATCCACTCGACAGGGAGCAACAGCATGACCACGCAGTCCACGGATTCCACGGGGCCCACAGCGAGCGACGACAGTTTCCACGTCTTCGACACGACCCTGCGTGACGGCGCGCAGCGCGAAGGCATCAATCTGACGGTCGCCGACAAGCTCACCATCGCCCGGTACCTGGACGAGTTCGGCGTGGGGTTCATCGAGGGCGGCTGGCCCGGCGCGAACCCGCGGGACACGGAGTTCTTCGCCCGCGCCCAGCAGGAGATCGACTTCAAGCACGCCCAGCTCGTCGCCTTCGGCGCCACCCGCAGGCCGGGCGCGAAGGCGGCCGACGACCCGCAGGTCAAGGCGCTCGTGGAGTCCGGGGCCCCGGTGGTCACGCTGGTCGCCAAGGCGCACGACCGCCATGTCGAACTCGCGCTGCGCACCACGCTGGACGAGAACGTGGCGATGGTCCGCGACACCGTCAGCTTCCTGCGCGAGCAGGGCCGGCGGGTCTTCGTGGACTGTGAGCACTTCTTCGACGGCTACCGGGCCAACCCGGAGTACGCGAAGTCCGTCGTACGGGCCGCCGCCGAGGCCGGCGCCGATGTCGTGGTGCTCTGCGACACCAACGGCGGGATGCTGCCCGCCCAGGTCCAGGCCGTCGTGGCGACCGTGCTCGCCGACACCGGCGCCCGGCTCGGTATGCACGCCCAGGACGACACGGGCTGCGCCGTCGCCAACACCCTCGCCGCCGTGGACGCGGGCGCCACCCACGTCCAGTGCACCGCCAACGGCTACGGCGAGCGGGTCGGCAACTCCAACCTCTTCCCGGTCGTCGCCGCGCTGGAGCTGAAGTACGGCAAGCGGGTGCTGCCCGACGGCGCGCTCGCCGAGATGACCCGGATCTCGCACGCCATCGCCGAGGTCGTCAATCTGGCGCCCTCCACGCACCAGCCGTACGTCGGGGTCTCGGCCTTCGCGCACAAGGGCGGCCTGCACGCCTCGGCGATCAAGGTCGACCCCGACCTGTACCAGCACATCGACCCCGAAGCGGTCGGCAACACCATGCGGATGCTGGTCTCCGACATGGCGGGGCGCGCGTCCGTCGAGCTCAAGGGCAAGGAACTCGGCATCGACCTCGGCGACGACCGCGACATGGTCGGCCGGGTCGTCAGGCGCGTCAAGGAGCGGGAACTCCAGGGGTTCACGTACGAGGCGGCCGACGCGTCCTTCGAGCTGCTGCTGCGCGAGGAGCTGGAGGGCCGGGTCCGTAACTACTTCCGCACCGAGTCCTGGCGCGCCATCGTCGAGGACCGCCCCGACGGCACGCACGCCAACGAGGCGACGGTGAAGCTGTGGGCCAAGGGCGAGCGGATCGTCGCGACGGCGGAGGGCAACGGCCCGGTCAACGCGCTGGACCGGGCCATGCGGGTCGGTCTTGAGCGGATCTACCCGCAGCTCGCCAAGCTCCAGCTCGTGGACTACAAGGTGCGCATCCTGGAGGGCAGGCACGGCACCGAATCCACCACCCGGGTGCTGGTCACCACCTCGGACGGCACCAGCGAATGGGCGACGGTCGGCGTCGCCGAGAACGTGATCTCCGCGTCCTGGCAGGCGCTGGAGGACGCGTACACGTTCGGACTGCTGCGGGCCGGGGTCGAACCGGCGGAGTAGGCGCACCCCGCGCGGTCCGCCCCGGCCCGCGGTGCCGGACGATGCCGGGCTGACGGACTACCGGAGCTGCCACTTCTGGTTGGCGGCTCCGGTGCACGTCCACAGCTGGGTCTTGGCGCCGTCGGCCGACGTGTTGCCCGTGACGTCGAGGCACTTGTTCGCGCCCGCGTTGACGAGATCGCCCGCGGACTCAAGTCTCCACTGCTGCGCCGCCGACCCGTTGCAGTCGTACAGCTGGACCTTGGCGCCGTTGGCCGTCGAGGCGGCGTTCACGTCGAGGCACTTGCCGAGCGACTGCACGGAGCCGTCGGTCTTCACCGACCACTGCTGCGCGGCCGAGCCGTTGCAGCCGTAGATCTGCACGGCGGTCCCGTTGGCGCTCTGACCGCCCGCCACGTCGAGGCACTTGCCGCCGAGACCGGTGATCGTGCCGGTCTGCGCCGGGGTGCTGCCGCTCTGCGTACCCGCCCAGGTGAAGGTCGCCGACGTCTTGCCGGGCAGCGAGTACGAGAAGTTCTGCCCGCCCCAGTTGACCCGGATCTGCTGCGCGCCCGCGTTGTTGTTGTACGCGATGAGCGCCTTGGAGCCGTCCGGGTTCTGCCAGGCGACGTTACGGACGGCCGAGGTGTCCGTGGAGGCGATCCGGCGGGCGCCGGTCTTCACGAACTTGGTCAGATGACCCATGGTGTAGTACTCGACGGTGTAGTCGACCTGGCCGCTCCTGCTGCCCCCGTTGTTCACGGTGATCAGCCCGGTGCAGGTGCCGCAACCGCCGTTGTGCGGGCCCATGTTCTGGTCGACCGCCAGGCTCCACTTGACGAAGCTCTGACCCCAGTTGCGGGTGTAGTCGAACAGGTTGTTCATGTCCTCCTGCTGCTGGTTGCCGATCCACGTACCGCCGGAGTGCTCCGTGTCGAACGCGGGCACATCCGGGTACTGGTTGTGGATCGTCGTCTGGATGTCGATGCCGCCGGTGTAGCCGTGGTAGGCGATCCCGCCGAAGTTGGGGTCGGTGCGGATCGCCGCGTCGTCCACCGTGGGCGCCGCGTAACCGGCGTACGAGTCCGGGTTCCAGTCCAGCGCCAGGACCTTGGTGTTCAGATTCGCGCTGTGCAGCGCCGGCAGCAGATTGGTCTTGGTGAAGTACGCGAGACCCGAGCCGTTCCACTGCATCGACGGGTAACCGCCGCAGCAGGTCGGCTCGTTCTGCGCCGAGATGTAGTCGATCGGCACACCGGCCGCCTGGTAGGCCTGGATGTACTTCACGAAGTACTGCGCGTAGGCGCCGTAGTACTGCGACTCCAGCCAGCCCTGGCTGAAGGCGTCGTTGTCCTTCATCCACGGCGGCGCGCTCCACGGCACCGCCATCACCTTGGCGCTCGGGTTGAGCTGCTTCGCCTGCTTGGTGAGCGGCAGCACGTCGGCCTGGTCGTGCGCGATGGAGAACTTCGCCAGGGTCGGGTCGGTCTGCCCGGCCGGCAGGTCGTCGTAGCTGTAGCTGTTGCGCGCCAGGTCGGACGCGCCCATCGGGTTGCGCAGGAAGCTCAGTCCGATGCCGTCCGTCGGCGAGAACAGCTTGCGCATCGTGTCGTCGCGGGTCGCCTGGGAGAGCGCCCCGCTGCTGTTCATCAGCCAGGCGGCGGTGTCGGTGAACGAGGCGCCGCCGCCGGAGAACTGCTGGTACTTGGTGTTCTCGTCGACGGTGATGTTGGTACCGCTGCCGCCGCTGCCCGACTGGAAGTTGACGGGCGTCTGCTGCTGGAGACCGCGGGTGACATGGCGTCCGCCCGCGTCGTCGGTGGTCGTCAGCCAGATGTTCACCGGCTCGCCCGCGGCCTGCGCGTTGCCTGCCGTCAGCCCGGTGAGGCCGGCCGTGGCGAGCGCCCCGGTCAGCAGGAGTCTCACCAGCCGCCCTCGGGTGCCCGTTCGTCCTGTCGCTCTCGACGATCTGGTCATGGGGTCGCTGCCCTTCTCGGCACAGTTGTGGGGGGTGCTGCGTGGTGCTGCGGCGTGAGTGAACTGCCCTGATGAACTCCCGTCAAGAGGTTGCGTATTCAAAGGCTGAACGCACAACACCCCTGCTGCGCCCCTGACCTGGGGTTAGACATGTACGTAACAAAGGTTCGGACCAATGTGGGTGTGAAGTATTGACGGCGGTGTTGTGCGCCGGTTAACTCACCGCCCAACACCGGTACCGGTTCCGGAACCGGTACCGGCAGCGGTTCCCCCACGGAGCGGAGGCCCGATGCGCGTCACGATCGCCGATGTCGCCCGCGAGGCCGGCGTCAGCAAGACCACCGTCTCCCGGGTCGTCAACACCAAGGGCGAGGTGGGCGGTCCGACCGCCGCCCGGGTCCGCGCCGTGATCGCGCAGCTCGGCTATGTCCCCAGCTCAGGCGCTGTCGGACTGGCACGGGGGAGCAGCCGGACGATCGGCATGCTGGTCCCTTCGCTGACCTGGCCGTGGATCGGCGAAGTGCTCCAGGGCGTGGTCGACACCGTGGAGGCCGCCGGCTACGGCCTGCTGCTGTTCACCTGCAACCGCGGCGCCGAGTCCGTCGACCGCTTCACCAGCCAGGTGTCGGCCCGCGCCTTCGACGGCCTTCTAGTAGTCGAACCCGACAACACCCTCGACACCATCGCCGCGATGCACCGCAAGGGACTGCCGGTCGTCCTGATCGACGACCGCGGCCAGCACCCGGACTTCCCCTCCGTGGTGACCACCAACTACGAGGGCGGCGCGTCGGCCGCGCGCCATCTGCGCGCGACCGGGCGCACCAGGCCGCTGGTCGTCACGGGCCCCACGCACTTCCCCTGCGTACGGGACCGGCTCCGCGGCTTCCACGAGATCCTGCCGGGGCACCAGGTGGCCGTGGGGGACTTCACCGAGCTGTCGGGACGGCTCGCCGTGGAGAAACTCCTCGCGGACGGCGCCGAGTTCGACTCCGTCTTCGCGCACAACGACGTCAGCGCCTCCGGCGCGCTGCGCGCCCTGCGGGCCGCCGGACGCACCGTCCCCGGCGACATCGCCGTGGTCGGCTTCGACGACATCGCGATGGCCCAGCACACCGATCCGCCGCTCACCACGGTCCGCCAGCCGGTCCACCGGATGGGTGAGACGGCCGCGCGGATGCTGCTCGCCCATCTGGGCGGGGCGCGGGCACCGGAGGAGCCTGTCGTCCTGGCCACCGAACTCGTCGTACGCCAGTCGGCCCCTTGAGCCCCGCCCCGGGAGGGGCCGAGAAGAAACAACGACATATCAGAGGAGCCGCAATGCTACGCAAACGTGTCAGACCCGGCAGAACGGCGGCGCTGGTCGCAGCGGCCGTCATCGCCGGGCTGCTGC
>NZ_JTIY01000001.1:587528-603675 GCF_000818175.1 Streptomyces sp. AcH 505 | reverse complement strand
GGTGCGGCGGCAGCCGACCCGGCGCCGGTGGCCGTCGACAACTACGAGGGCGAGGTGCCCTTCGCTTCGCCGCCCGCCGACGGCCTGTTCACCTGGGGCGGCGACGCCGACGACCCGCCCACCCTGAAGTTCGCCGAGCGCGCCGACGCGCCGCAGGGCGCCAAGGCGCTCGAAGGCAGCTACGACATCAGCGGATACGGCGGCTTCAGCCACGACTTCGCGTACGACCGGCCCGCCCAGGACTGGTCGGCGCACGGCGGCGTCCGCTTCTGGTGGTACGGCCAGAATCCGGTGGAACTGCCGCAGGGCCAGGGCAAGAAGATCAGCTTCGAGCTCAAGGACGGCGGCGCCAACGGCGAGGCGTCCGAGCTGTGGACGACGTCCTTCACCGACGACTGGGCCGGCTGGCACCAGGTGGAGATCCCCTTCTCCGCCTTCCAGTACCGCACCGACTACCAGCCGGTCGGCGGCATCGACCATGTGCTCGGACTCACCGAGATGTGGGGGTACGCCTTCACCCTGCCCGTCGGCGGTCCGGGCACGTTCGCCGTCGACGGCATGGAGCTGTACGGCAAGCCCGACGCGACCCTGAACGCGTCCGTCTCCACCGACGCGGCCGTCTACCCGGTCGCCGAGGGCGGCACGGCCGACGTGAAGATCTCCCTCGCGACGACCGGCGCCGTGCCGGCCACCGAGCCCGTCACCGTCGACTACACCACCGAGGGCGGCACCGCCGAGGCGGGCAAGGACTACACCCCGGTCTCCGGCACCGTCACCTTCCCGGCCGGCGCCGCATCGGGCAGCTCACAGACCGTGCGGGTCGCGACGGTCAAGGACAAGACGGCCGAGAGCGCCGAGACCGTACCGCTCAAGCTCACCGTCACCGGCGCCAAGGCGCCGCTCGAACAGCCGCAGGTCGTCATCGACGCCCACGGCCTGCCGTACCTCGACGCGAAGCTGCCCGTGAAGAAGCGCGTCGCCGACCTCGTGTCGCGGCTCTCGCTCGCCGAGAAGGCCGGTCAGATGACCCAGGCCGAGCGCAACGCGCTCACCTCGCAGGGCGACATCGCCGCCTACGACCTCGGCTCGCTGCTCTCCGGCGGCGGCTCGGTCCCGACGCCCAACACCCCTGAGGCGTGGGCCAAGATGGTCGACGGCTACCAGCTGCGCGCCCAGGCCACCCGCTTCCAGATCCCGCTGATCTACGGCGTGGACGCGGTGCACGGCCACAACAACGTGGTCGGCGCGACCCTGATGCCGCACAACATCGGCCTGGGAGCGACCCGCGACCCGGCGCTGGCCGAGAAGACCGGCGCCGTGACGGCGAGCGAGGTGCGCGCCACCGGCATCCCGTGGGACTTCGCGCCGTGCCTGTGCGTGGGACGCGACGAACGCTGGGGCCGTACGTACGAGACGTTCGGCGAGGACCCGGCGCTCGTCTCCTCCATGGAGACCGTCGTCAACGGCATGCAGGGCGACCCTTCGGGCAAGGACCTCGACCGCGACGACAAGGTGCTGGCCACGGCCAAACACTTCGTCGGTGACGGCGGCACCTCCTACGGCTCGTCCACCAGCGGTACGTACACGCTCGACCAGGGCGTCACGACCGTCACGCCCCAAGAGCTCCAGAACATCCACCTGGCGCCGTTCAAGGACGCCGTCAAGCGCGGTGTCGGAACGGTCATGCCGTCGTACTCCTCGCTGGACATCACCGGCGACGGCAAGGGCGCGGTCAAGATGCACGCCCGCGGCGACATGATCAACGGTGAGCTGAAGGACAAGCTGGGCTTCGACGGCTTCGTCATCAGCGACTACGCGGCCATCGACCAGATCCCCGGCGACTACCCGAGCGACGTCCGTACGTCGGTCAACGCGGGCCTCGACATGATCATGGTGCCGACGGCGTACAAGGACTTCACCGCGACCCTCCAGGACGAGGTGACGGCGGGCCGCATCCCGGTCTCCCGGATCGACGACGCCGTCTCGCGCATCCTGACGCAGAAGTTCAAGCTCGGTCTCTTCGAGAAGCCCTACTCGGACACCTCGAACATCTCCAAGATCGGCTCGCCGGAACACCGCGCGGTGGCCCGCCAGGCCGCGGCCGAGTCGCAGGTGCTGCTGAAGAACGACGGCAAGGTCCTGCCGCTGAAGCCTTCGCAGAAGGTGTACGTGGCCGGCTCCAACGCCGACGACATCGGCAACCAGATGGGCGGCTGGTCCGTCACCTGGCAGGGCGCGTCGGGCAACACCACCACCGGCGGCACGACCATCCTCCAGGGCATGAAGAAGGCGGCGCCCGGCACCGACATCAGCTACTCGAAGGACGCCTCGGCGCCGACGAGCGGCTACGACGTGGGTGTGGTCGTCGTCGGTGAGCAGCCGTACGCGGAAGGCGTCGGGGACGTCGGCAACGGGCACACGCTGGCGCTGTCGGCCGCCGACAGGAAGGCCGTCGACACGGTGTGCGCCGCGATGAAGTGCGCCGTGCTCGTCGTGGCCGGCCGGCCGCAGCTCATCGGTGACCAGCTCGGCGAGATCGACGCGCTGGTCGCCTCGTTCCTGCCGGGCACGGAGGGCGACGGCGTCGCCGACGTCCTCTACGGCAAGCGGGCCTTCACCGGCCAACTGCCGCTCACCTGGCCGAAGTCGGAGGCGCAGCTGCCGATCAACGTCGGCGACGCTTCGTACGACCCGCAGTTCCCGTACGGCTGGGGTCTGACGACGCTCAAGTCGCCTCCGGCGGGAGGGCAGTTGACGCTCGGCGCGATCAGCATCGCGGCGCAGGTGCTGGAGCGGCTGGGCCAGGGCTCGTCGGCCCAGGGCAAGGCGCTCGTCGGCCAGGCCCGGCTGCTGGTCCAGCAGAAGATCGGCTCGCACCTCACCCAGGCGTCGGCCAAGCCGTTCGCCGACGCGGACCATCTGCTGCTGACCGGTGATCTGACCGGCGCCGTCGCCAAGCTGACGGCGGCCTACCGGGCCGCCTGACCAGCTACGCGGACCCCCATGGGTGATGCCCCCGGACCTCTGTCAGGTCCGGGGGCATCACCCTTTTCGGCGGCGGTCTCAGGCGGCCTCGGGGGCCTTCTTGATCGCGGAGATGTCGAAGGTGAGCTTGAGCTTGTCACCGACCAGCACGCCACCGGTCTCCAGGGCGGCGTTGTAGGTCAGGCCCCAGTCGGAGCGCAGCATCTCGGCGGTGCCCTCGAAGCCGACGCGCTGGTTGCCGAACGGGTCGGTGGCCGAGCCGTTGAACTCCAGGTCGATGGTGAGCGGCTTGGTGACGTCCTTGATGGTCAGGTCACCGGAGATGCGGTACGAGTCACCGCCGCGCTCCTCGGCCGAGGTCGAGCGGAAGGTCATCTTCGGGAACTGCTCGGCGTCGAAGAAGTCGGCGCTGCGCAGGTGACCGTCACGGTCCGGGGCGCCGGTGTCGATGCTGGCCATCGAGACGTCGATGGCGGCCGTGGAGTTCTCCGGGTGCTCGCCGTCCAGGGTGAGGGTGCCCTCGTGCTCCTGGAACGCGCCGCGGACGTTGGTGACCATCGCGTGCCGCACGGTGAAGCCGATGCTGGTGTGCGCGGGGTCGATGACGTATTCGCCGGAGAGCGCGGCGAGCGCCGGGTCAACGGCCGAAGTGGTGGCGGTGTCGCCGGTGGTCTGCGCCTCGTCGTTCTTGCGGCTGAAGATGCTCATGGTTCCTCCTGGGGGAAAGCGGACGGCAAACGTGGAACTTGTCAGATGTGGCGGAGCCCACAGTAGACCCGCGTCGTTCAATCTTCAACAATGACCACCCTTCGAGTGATTCCCGGGATGCACGCCCTCTGGTGACCCGTAGGGAAATCCGGCACCATCTCCTTGCGCCACCTCCGCCCCCCCACGCAGCCCCCACGGCCTCAGCAGGAGGACATCCCCCCATGAAGATCCGCTCTGCCCTCGTCGCGCTCGCGCTCGTCCTCGGTGCGCTCTTCGCACCCGGCTTCGGCGTCCTCAGCTCGGCGGGCGACGCCCAGGCAGCCACCAAGCTCACCCACGCCCAGGCCACGTCCCGGTTCAGCTCGTCCGGGATCACCTGGTCCTCGTCGGGCGGCTGCTCGGACCGGAACAACCCCACCTGCACCTCCTTCGACCAGCTCAACCTCGCCACCGCGCAGGGAGCACAGACGCTCAAGAGCGCCACCGGCTGCGCCCTCAACATCACGGGCGGCACCGAGACCGGTCACGCGAGCGGTACGTACTCGCACGCGAACGGCTACAAGCTCGACTTCGGCAAGACCACCTGTCTCACCAACTACATCAAGGGTGCCTTCACCTACATAGGACTGCGCGGTGACGGCTACCCGCAGTGGCAGGCCGCGTCGGGGAACGTCTACGCGGACGAGGGCAGCCACTGGGACGCGACGTTCTACAACTGCGGCGGCTGCTGACACCGCCGTACGGCACAGGCCCCCGGCACCGCACGGTGCCGGGGGCCTGCGTCGTCGTCGAGGTCAGGAGCCGACCGAGACGGTCCAGCGCTTCGGGTTGCCGTCGAAGGCCGCGCCCGAGACGTCGGGCTGGCCGTCCGGCTGCACGTCGTCGTACGGGAACGCGTAGCCGATCGGCGTGTTCGCGTGCAGCACCCGGGCCCAGTGGTTGGTGACCGGGTCCTGGTAGTAGTCGGCGGCCGTCGCGCCGTTCGGCTGGTCCGGGTGGGTCAGCAGGGTGGAGCGGTTGAAGGCGGCGGCGAGCCGGGCGAGCAGCCCCTTCTTGTCGTCCGAGTCGGCCGGGTTGTTGGCGAACGGACCGCTGTTGCAGGTGAAGATGTCCATCGACGTCGGCTTGGCGAAGGTGTGGCCGCCGTTGAAGGTGAGCGTGTCACCGCTGACCCGGCCGGTGAAGACACCGCGCCCGCCCTGCAGGTCGATCGTCAGGTCCTCGGCCGCGTACTTCTGCCACACCTGGTCGACATAGCTGTCGAAGACGTTGGCGAAGGGCGCGTCGCCCGCCAGGTTCTGCGGCGAGATCACCCGCAGCACACCGCCGTCGGGCCCGCGCAGGACCAGCTTGTCCCACGGGTGCCCGTCGGCCGCCGCCTGGGCGGTCAGCCCGTCGGCGATCTTGTCCAGGGCGCCCGCGGGCAGCGGGGCGACGGTGTGGGTGGCGTCGCCGTCCAGCGTGATGCCGATGGGCAGGGCCGTCGCGAGGTCGACGTAGCTGATGTTCGAGTACAACTGGTCCGCGTTGAAGGTGAATTCGCAGAAGGACCAGGTGCGGCCGTAGTTCGGGTCCGACTCCGTGGCGAAGGCCGGCTCCACCAGCGCGGGGCCGGGGTTGAGGAAGAAGTCCAGCTTGTCGTCGCGTACGAAGTAGACACGCGCGCCGTAGAGCTGGGGGAGCGTCAGCACGACGGGCGCGCTGCCCGCCGCGCCCAGCGGGATCGCGCAGTCGACCGGCAGCGGGGTCTGCGGCGCGCCGGGGGAGTCGGGGCGGTAGACGTCGCCGTCCGGCTTCAGCAGCGTCCAGCCGCCGGTGGCGCCGTCGTGCCCGGTCACGTACGCGTGCACCGTGCCGGGCAGCGATTTGTTCTGGAGTGCCAGCTCGCAGGTGTCGGCGGCCGAGGCGTGCGGGCTGAGCGCGCTGCCCCAGACGGGATAGGTGACGGCCGTGGCGGCTGCTGCCGCGCCGGACAGGAAGAGTCGACGGGATATCACGAATGTTCTCCTGAACTGTCCTGAACTGTGGGGGGTACGCGGCGGCTTACGACGTGTGGGGGCCGGGCCGCGCGTTCCGGAAGACTCTCATGTGGTGGGATGGACACGTCAAGAGTTCCTGCTGAGAGCGCTCTCGAACGGACCGGAAACCCGGGACCGACGCGGCGGGGTCAGGGGGCCGTCCTGCGGCCAGAATCTAGGGAAACCCTACAAGCGGCTGTGCTAGTCGACTGTTCGGTCACCCCCGTCCTGACCCGGTTCTGTCAGGCTCTACCAGGAATACGGCCAGGAGACTGTGTGGAGTCGACGGCGCTTTTTACCGCGTGGTGTTCGTAGGGTTGGTACATGACCGTAGTGGACCAGACGCCGAGCGAGCCCGCCGATACCAGAGGGCGGGTCGCCGAGTTGCACGCCCTGCGCGAGCAGGCCCGCAGAGGGCCCAGCGACCGGGCGACGGAAGCGCAGCATGCCAAGGGCAAGCTGACCGCGCGCGAGCGCATCGCGCTCCTGCTGGACGAGGGATCATTCAGCGAGGTCGAGCAGTTGCGCCGGCACCGCGCGACCGGGTTCGGTCTTGAGGCGAAGAAGCCGTACACCGACGGTGTGATCACCGGCTGGGGCACGGTCGAGGGCCGGACGGTCTTCGTGTACGCCCACGACTTCCGGATCTTCGGCGGCGCGCTCGGCGAGGCGCACGCGACGAAGATCCACAAGATCATGGACATGGCCATCTCGGCCGGTGCCCCGCTGGTCTCCCTGAACGACGGCGCGGGCGCCCGTATCCAGGAGGGCGTGTCCGCGCTCGCCGGGTACGGCGGCATCTTCCAGCGCAACACCCGCGCCTCGGGCGTCATCCCGCAGATCAGCGTGATGCTCGGCCCGTGCGCGGGCGGCGCCGCCTACAGCCCGGCGCTGACCGACTTCGTCTTCATGGTCCGCGACACCTCGCAGATGTTCATCACGGGCCCGGACGTGGTCAAGGCCGTCACCGGTGAGGAGATCACCCAGAACGGCCTCGGCGGCGCCGATGTGCACGCCGAGACCTCCGGCGTCGCGCACTTCGCGTACGACGACGAGGAGACCTGCATCGGCGAGGTGCGCTACCTCCTGTCGATGCTCCCGCAGAACAACCGGGAGAACCCGCCGTCCGTCGAGTCCGACGACCCGGCCGACCGGCGCTCCGACGTCCTGCTCGACCTGGTGCCCGCCGACGGCAACCGCCCGTACGACATGCACAAGGTCATCGAGGAGCTGGTCGACGAGGGCGACTTCCTGGAGATCCACGAGCGCTGGGCGCGCAACATCATCTGCGCCCTGGCCAGGATCGACGGACAGGTGGTCGGCATCGTCGCCAACCAGCCGCAGTCGCTCGCCGGAGTCCTGGACATCGAGGCGTCGGAGAAAGCGGCGCGCTTTGTCCAGATGTGCGACGCTTTCAATATCCCGATCGTCACGCTGCTGGACGTGCCCGGCTTCCTGCCGGGCGTCGACCAGGAGCACGGCGGAATCATCCGGCACGGCGCGAAGTTGCTCTACGCGTACTGCAACGCCACGGTGCCCAGGATCTCGCTGATCCTGCGCAAGGCCTACGGAGGTGCGTACATCGTGATGGACTCCCAGTCCATCGGGGCGGATCTCACCTACGCCTGGCCGACCAACGAGATCGCGGTGATGGGCGCCGAAGGTGCCGCCAACGTCATCTTCCGCAAGCAGATCGCCGAGGCCGAGGACCCCGAGGCCATGCGTGCCCGCATGGTCAAGGAGTACAAGGCCGAGCTGATGCACCCGTACTACGCGGCCGAGCGGGGCCTTGTCGACGACGTCATCGACCCCGCGGAGACCCGGCAGGTACTCGCGAGCGCGCTCGCGATGCTCCGCACCAAGCACGCGGACCTGCCGTCCCGCAAGCACGGCAACCCTCCGCAGTAACCACCAGCGGCCGACATCCCCGCAGTAGAGACCCTCGCGGTAGAAGACGGAGACACGACCTCCATGAGCAACCCCATCAACGAATCGCTGCTGCGTGTCGAGAAGGGCCAGGCCGACCCGGAGGAGCTGGCCGCCATCACGGCGGTCCTGCTCGCCCGTGCGGCCGCCACCCCCGAGGCCCCGGCCCACCAGGGCCGCTCCACGGCCGGCTGGCGCCGCCTGGAGCGCACCCCCGGCTTCCGGGCCCCGCACAGCTGGCAGGGCTGAGCCACCGGCCGCCCGGCGGCTCCCCGCACGACGAAGGCCCCGTACTCCTCGGAGTGCGGGGCCTTTCCGTCGCAGGCGAGTGCGGCCGGTGAGGTGCTGCTAGCGAAGCCGTGCCATCAGCGCGTGCTCGACCAGGGTGATGAGACCGCTCTTGGCGTCCGCGCGGTGGCGGGCGTCGGTGGTGATGATCGGGGTGTCGGGTCCGATCTGGAGCGCCTCCCGCACCTCGTCGGGCGTGTAGGGCTGGTGTCCGTCGAAGCCGTTGAGGGCGATGACGAACGGCAGGCCCGAGTTCTCGAAGTAGTCGACCGCGGGGAAGCAGTCGGCGAGCCTGCGGGTGTCGACCAGGACCACCGCGCCGATGGCGCCGCGCACGAGGTCGTCCCACATGAACCAGAAGCGGTCCTGGCCCGGGGTGCCGAAGAGGTAGAGGATCAGGTCCTGGTCGAGGGTGATACGGCCGAAGTCCATGGCCACCGTCGTGGTGGTCTTGTCCCCGGTATGGGTGAGGTCGTCGATCCCCGCCGATGCGGAGGTCATGACGGCTTCGGTACGCAGCGGGTTGATCTCCGAGACGGCGCCGACGAACGTGGTCTTGCCCACGCCGAATCCGCCCGCCACCACGATCTTCGCGCTGGTGGTTGAGCGGGCTGCACCGCCGCTAGAGCTTGCGAAGTCCACTGAGCACCCTTTCGAGCAGTGTCACATCTGGCTGACCGCCGGCGGACTCGTCGCCGCCGGGCTGATGGATGGCGACAAGTCCGGCCTCCGCCAGGTCGGCTACGAGGATCCGGGTGACGCCGAGGGGAATCGAGAGCAGCGCCGAGACCTCGGCCACCGACTTGATCTCGAAACACAGCCGGCAGATCCGCTGATGCTCGGGCAACTGCCCTTGCAACCGGGACGGATCGGCCGTCGTACTGACCAGCGCCTCGATGGCGAGCTGGTACCGCGGCCTGGTTCGGCCGCCAGTCATGGCGTACGGCCGCACCAGGGGGTTGTGGTGTCCCATGGCGGGCGGGGACGCGGGCTCGGGGGCCCGCATCGGCTGTACCGGCTGGATGCGCGCCGGCGGCTGGTCGTAGGGGTCGAACGGCTGCTGTCTGCCGGGCGAAGGCGCGTTGAAGCGGTTCCGGGCATGCTCTCCCGGCACCTGCTGGGAACCGTCGTAACGGTAACCGCCTGGGGGTGTAGCCACGTTTCCTCCTCCGACTGCCGGCCGCCGGTCCACGTCCCTGCGGAGCCGCGCCACCGCACCCTATGGTGCGGTGGCGAGAAGCGCACTGTCTGTTAGTTGAGAAGACTTCCCTGAAGCTCGGCGCGCAGGTCGGGGGTGAGGACCGTCCCCGCGCGATCGACCAGGAGTGCCATCTCGTACCCGACGAGGCCGATGTCGGCCTCAGGATGGGCGAGGACGGCCAGTGAGGAGCCGTCCGAGACGGACATGATGAAGAGAAAACCGCGGTCCATCTCGACGACGGTCTGGTTCACAGCGCCGCCTTCGAAGATCCGGGAGGCCCCCGCGGTGAGCGAGGTCAGTCCTGAGGCGACGGCGGCGAGCTGGTCGGCCCGGTCGCGCGGGAAGCCTTCGGACATCGCTAGTAGGAGTCCGTCGGCGGAGACCACCACCGTGTGGGACACCCCGGGGGTGTTGTCCACGAAGTTGGTGATCAACCAGTTCAGATTCTGCGCCGCCTGGCTCATCGGGCTCACACTAACGCTCCTGGTTGTAGGTACTGCCCGAGCCGTCGCCCGGTCCGTTCTTGTCCGCTCCCGCGTTGCGGCCCCGCTGGACGCCACGGCGCAGATTGCTCAGCCTGCCGCGCACGTCCTCCGGAGCCCGGGAAATCTGGGGGCCGCCCTGCTGGGTCTGCTCCGCCGCTCCCTCGACCAGATTGGCCTTGGGTACGCGCCGCGGCAGTCCCGACGAGGTGATTCCGCCGGCCTTGGGTTCACGGAGCTTCTCCGCCCGGTGCCAGCGATCGTCGTTCATCGATCGCCAGTCCTGGGTGCCGTCCGCCTCGCTGTGCCCATTCTGCCCGCTCTGGGCGGGCTGTGGGGCCTGTCCGGGCTGACTTGGCTGGTTGAGAGGTGCTTCTTCCTGCCCTGCGGGCTGCCACTCCTGCTTCTCCCGCTGCTGGGTGCCGCCGCGCAGCGGCAGACCTGCTTCGGTCAAGGCGTGGCTGGTGCTCGGAGAGGGTCCGGGACGGTCGAAGCCTACGCGGTCCGCGGCCTTGTCGGGGCCGCCAGGAGCCGATTCCGGTTCCGGTTGTGACTCGGATTGGAAGCCGTTGTGATACGCCCCCTGATCTGCCCACTCGCCTTGCTGGGGCTGCGGGTCGAAGGGGTTCACATACGCCGTGTCCGCGCTCTGTCCGTTGCTGAACGGGTCTTCCGTATAGCTCTGGGCGTAGGTCTCGGGCGCGCGGTACTCGCCGTACTGTCCGAAGGCGTCGGGCTGCCCGTTCGCCGCGGGCGGCTGCCCGTATTCGGCGGACCCGGTCAGCTGCGGGGCGTAGCCGGCGCCGTACGGCGTCTCCTCGCTCTGCCCTTCGTACGCGCCGTTCTCCTGCGGGGCGTACTGGCCGTCCGGCTGGTCGCGGTACTGGCCGTCCACCTGGTCGCTGAAGAGCGGCCCGCTGCCGTCCCCGGTGCCGTTCACGCCGTCGTCGTGCGACGACCGGGCCTCCACCGCGGCGCGCCGCTCCTCGCGCATCAGCGAGCGGTTGACGGGGTTGAGCCTGCGCGGGTCGGGCGCCGCCGGCTGCTCGTCGTAACGGGAGTCGTCGAAGCCCAGCTCGGCCGCGGTCAGCATGGCACGGCCGTTGAAGGACGGCTCGCGCGGTGCGGGCAGCTGGTCGGGGATGATCTGCGAGACGGTGAAGTCGTCCGGGGCCGGTACGGGTTCGCCGCCACCGCCGTGGGTGATCGCGTTGGGGAGCATCACCAGCGACGTGGTGCCGGCCTGCTCGCCCGAGGGGCGCAGCTGGACCCGGATGCCGTGCCGGTCGGCCAGCCGGCCGACCACGAAGAGCCCCATCCGCTGGGAGACCGCCGCGTCCACGGTCGGCGGGTTGGCCAGCTTGTGGTTGATGTCGGCGAAGTCCTCGGCGGTGAGGCCGATGCCCTTGTCGTGGATCTCGATCATCACGCGGCCGTCGGGCAGCCGGGTCGCCGTGACCCTGACCTTCGTCTGCGGCGAGGAGAAGGTGGTGGCGTTCTCCAGCAGTTCGGCGAGGAGATGGACGAGGTCGGTCACCGACTGGCCGTGGATGTCCGTCTCGGGGACGCCGGTCAGCTCTATGCGCTCGTACGACTCGACCTCGGACGAGGCGGCCCGCAGGACGTCGACGAGCGGCACCGGCTGGTTCCACCGGCGGCCCGGCTCCTCACCGGCGAGGACCAGCAGGTTCTCGCCGTTGCGGCGCATGCGGGTGGCCAGGTGGTCCAGCTTGAACAGGCTCTCCAGCTGTTCCGGCTCGCCCTCGTTGTTCTCCAGCTCGGTGATGAGGGTCAGCTGGCCCTCGATCAGCGACTGGTTGCGGCGGGAGAGGTTGGTGAAGATCGCATTGACGTTTCCGCGCAGCATCGCCTGCTCGGCCGCCAGCCGGACCGCCTCGCGGTGCACCTGGTCGAAGGCGCGGGCGACCTCGCCGATCTCGTCCGTGCTGTTGACCGGGATCGGCTCGACGCGGGTGTCGACCCGGCCCGGCTCGGTCCTGGACAGCTGGTCGACCAGCATCGGCAGCCGCTGTTCGGCGATGGAGAAGGCGGCCGTACGCAGCGTCCGCATCGAGCGGCTCATCTGCCGCGCCATCATCCCGGCGAGTACGAAGGCGATCAGCAGCGCCACCAGCACGATCGCGCCGTTGGTGATCGCGTCGTTCCTGGCGTCGTCGGAGATCTGCCCGGCGTCGGTGACCGCCCGGTCGACCAGGCCCTTCTCCAGGATCGTGTAGCCGTCGAACTTGGCGGTGGACGCCGCCATCCACGCCTCGGGGGTGACCCCGCGTTCGGCCAGCTGCTCGGGGCTCGCGCCGGTGGCGATGGCCGCGACCATGCCGTCGAGCACGGAGCCCTGCTGGCTGGGCGGCGGGGTGAAGTCCTGCCCCGCCGCTGCCGCCTGCTGCTGGGCCGCCGCGAGCTTCTTGGCGCCCGCGGCGGTCTCCTTCTTCATGACGTCCTGCAGCCGCTTCGTGTCCTCGGCGGTGCCGCCGGACCCGTACTCCTGGATGGCGATGCCCTCCAGGTACGCGTACGACGTGAAGGCGATCGTCTGGCCGCCCCTGATGTCGGGCTTCTGGCTGGGCCGTACCAGCAGATGCATCCCGATGGAGCGCTGCAGCGAGCCCGCCGCCTTGGCGAGCTGGATGGAGTAGAGGGTGCGGCCGTAACTCGTGATGTTGCTGGTGCCGAGGCCGAGTTCGTTGGAGAACTCCATGAGGGAGTGCTGGATCTGCACATAGCCCTCTTCGGTCGCCACCGGACCGCCGTGACTGCCGGTCTTGTCCGGGGTCTCCACCGCCGCCGTATAGGCGATCTTGCGCAGCGCGGAGAGCTTGGGCTCCTCACCGCGGAACAGGTCGAGCCGGCGCTTCAGCCCCTGTTTCTGGGGCATGTTCCGCACAGCGACGTCGAACTTCTTCTTCGCCGCGTCGGTGTCGGCCCTGCTCTTCACCACGATCTTGGAGTCGCGCTTGTTGGTCAGCAACGGCTGGGCCGTGAGGTCACGTTCGTCGAGCAGCGCCTGGCTGTAGTCCGAGGCGGCCCGGACGACGAGGGCGGTGCGCTCGGCGTCCTGGGCCTCCCGCCAGGTGCTGATCGACCCCTTGACCTGGAAGCCGCCCATCACGAGCCCGACCAGAACCGGAATCAGCAGAATGGCGTTCAGCCGGGTGGCCACACGCCAGTTGCTCGGGGCCAGCCGGCCCCGCTTCCGGTCCGGGGAGCTCGCCTTGCTTCGCCTCACTCGACCAACAACCTCTCGGCGTCGGCACCTACGTTGTGCCGTGTTTCGATCAGGGCCGTACTACTCGGGAGTCGTCGCATTCCAGCACGGCGGCGGCCTCATTCCAAACAGCAGGAATCAGCCGTTCCAAGTGGTCCAGGCCGCAGATAAAACGGGCATAAAGAGCGAGGCCCGTCAAAAGAGCGAGTGGAGGTAAGCACAGGGGTACCACTCGGCTGCGCCGAGTGCCCGTTGCCGATGAATTCTCTGTCGAAATGTTATGAACACGGAGAGGGACCGTGTCGGACGACACAGTCCGTTCTCCGGGCTGTCTACGGCAACTGCCGTAGTGGTTCGTCTACTTGAGCCGTGCCATCAGCGCGTGCTCGACGAGCGTGATGAGACCGCTCTTCGCGTCCGCGCGATGCCGGGCGTCGGTGGTGATGATCGGGGTGTCGGGTCCGATCTGCAGCGCCTCCCGCACCTCTTCCGGAGTGTACGGCTGATGTCCGTCGAAGCCGTTGAGAGCGATGACGAACGGCAGACCCGAGTTCTCGAAATAGTCGACCGCGGGAAAACAGTCCGCGAGCCTGCGGGTGTCCACCAGCACGATGGCACCGATGGCGCCGCGTACCAGGTCGTCCCACATGAACCAGAAACGGTCCTGGCCCGGGGTGCCGAAGAGGTAGAGGATCAGGTCCTGGTCAAGAGTGATACGGCCGAAGTCCATGGCCACCGTCGTGGTGGTCTTGTCCCCGGTGTGCGTGAGGTCGTCGATCCCCGCCGATGCGGAGGTCATGACGGCTTCGGTACGCAGCGGGTTGATCTCCGAGACGGCGCCGACGAACGTGGTCTTGCCCACGCCGAATCCGCCCGCCACCACGATCTTCGCGCTGGTGGTCGACCGGGCCGCGCCGCCGCTAGAGCTTGCGAAGTCCACTGAGCACCCTTTCGAGCAGTGTTACATCCGGCGTGCCGCCGGCCTCTCCGTTACCCGGCTGGTGGATGGCCACCATGCCCGCTTCCGCCAGGTCGGCCACGAGGATCCGGGCGACCCCCAGCGGCATCGTCAGCAGCGCCGACACCTCGGCGACCGATTTGACCTCGCGGCACAGGTGGCAGATCCGCTGGTGCTCGGGGAGCAGCGTGGCCAGGTGGGCCGGGTCCGCTGTCGTACTGACCAGCGCCTCGATGGCGAGCTGGTACCGCGGCCGGGTACGGCCGCCGGTCATGGCGTATGGACGTACCAGCGGCTGATCGCCCTCAGGTCCGTACGACGCGTCGACCGATGCGCCGTACGGGTCGTGAGAGGCGGGTGGCGGGGTCATGAATCCTCCGGGCGTGACAGCAAGATGTCTGCGTGCCGTCTGACTGGGCCGGTGGGGGGCCGGGGGGCGGTGGCCGGACGGTGTGGAGCGTTGCGGGCGGTGCCTGGGGAAACCTCAGTGCAGCAGGCTTCCCTGAAGCTCGGCGCGCAGGTCGGGGGTGAGGACCGTCCCCGCGCGATCGACCAGGAGGGCCATCTCGTATCCCACCAGGCCGATGTCGCACTCGGGGTGGGCGAGCACGGCCAGGGAGGAACCGTCGGAAACGGACATGAGGAAGAGGAAGCCGCGCTCCATCTCCACCACGGTCTGGTTGACCGGGCCGCCTTCGAAGATCCGGGAAGCCCCCGCGGTGAGCGAGGTCAGGCCGGACGCCACGGCCGCGAGCTGGTCGGCTCGGTCGCGGGGGAAGCCCTCGGACATGGCCAGCAGAAGTCCGTCCGCGGAGACCACCACCGTGTGGGACACCCCAGGGGTGTTGTCCACGAAGTTGGTGATCAACCAGTTCAGATTCTGAGCGGCCTGACTCATCGGACTCAACTAACGCTCCTGCTGGTGAGAGGGGCCGAGGTTGAAGCTGTTGTTCGACGGGCCGGTGTTGCCGGCCTGCCGCCCTTGCTGGATACCCCGGCGAAGATTGGTCAGCCTGCCGCGTACGTCCGCCGGTGCACGAGACACCTGCGGACCGGCCTGGTTGTTCTGTTCCTGCGCGGTACCGGGCACCAGGTTGGCACGCGGTACCCGGCGGGGCAGACCGGATGTGGTGATTCCGCCCGCCGCCGGCTTCCTGACCCGCTCGGCCTGGCGTACCAGCTCGTCGTTGGGTGACGTGCGCCAGGAGGAGGTGAGCCCCGAACCGTTGCTGACCGGGCCGGTGGACGACCCCTGGTTGAAGGAGCCGGAACCGTTGGTGGCGGGAGCGTTGCCGACCGGCCCGCGCGCGGGCTCGCGCCGCGGCATCGGGGGCGGCGTCGGCTCCTGCGGCTGCTGGGCCGCGGGTGCCTGCTGCTCCGGCGGGCGTTCGCCGCCCTGCGTGCTCTGCGGACCGTGGAACCAGTTGGTCTCCAGGGTGTCGTAGAGCGGCGTACGGCCGTCGCCGGGACCGGCGGGCGGCAGCGCGTCGGGCTGGCGCTGTCCGGGCCCCTGGTAGCCGCCCTGCGCACCTGGCGCCTGCGGCCGCTGGGCCTGGAAGTCCTGCTGCCTGCCGTACTGCTGGTCCGGTGCCGGAGCCTGCGGAGCGTTGTAGTCGGCCGGTGCGCGGTAGTCGGACTGCGCGTAACCGCCCTGCTGGCCCTGGACGGGGCCGCGCGGGGCGCCGAAGTCCTGCTGCGCGCTGAAGTCGGGCCGCGGGGCGTTGAAGTCCGGACGGGCGAACTGCTCGGTGGACGCGGGGTCCTGAGCGCCGGCGCGGGGAGCGTCCGGCCGGGGTCCGTTGAAGTCCGGGCGCGGGAACTCGGCCGTGGCCGCGGGTCCCTGCCGGTCGGCCTGCGGGAACTGACCGGAGTCGTGCTCCTCGTGGCCACGGGGAGCGTCCATCGCGGGCTGCTGCCGTGCGGACTGCTGGTCGGCGCCCCAGGTGGTGGCCTGCGGCGTCTGCGGGCGCTGCGGACGGGGGTTGCCGCCCGGCAGCTCGGCGCGCGGTCCGCCGGGCGGCGGCAGCTGCCTGCCGCGGTCGGCGAGGGGCGCGTTGCCCTGCTGGCCCTGGTTCTGCTGGCCGGGGAAGGGACTCTGGCCCCTGGAGCCGAAGTTGTTCTGCGCGCCGGGGCCGCCGGGGCCGCCGGGGCCCCCTGCGCCGTTGTTACCGAAGGCCTGGCCCAGCCCCTGCCCCGGCTGGCCCTGGTTCTGCTGGCCGGAGCCGGGCGCCTGGCCGCTGCCGAACGCGTTCTGGGCGAAGACGTTGGGCACGGAGCCCTGACCTGCGCCCTGGCCCTGCGGGTCCGCCTGCGGAGCGCCGTTGAACGGGCCGCCGCTCTGCGGTCCGCCACGGG
>NZ_JTIY01000001.1:568482-587479 GCF_000818175.1 Streptomyces sp. AcH 505 | reverse complement strand
AGCCGGGAGGCGGGCGGCTGGGCGGAGCCGGCGGGTCCCGCGGCGCCCCCCTTGCCTGCCGGAGCCTTCTTGCCGCCGTGCGCGACGTCGACCGGCAGCATGACCAGCGCGGTCGTACCACCGGAGTCGGAGGGCCTGAGCTGGATCCTGATGCCGTGGCGCAGGGACAGCCGGCCGACCACGAACAGACCCATGCGGCGGGAGACGGAGACGTCCACGGTGGGCGGTGAGGCCAGCCGTTCGTTGATCGCCGCCAGGTCCTCGGGGGAGAGGCCGATGCCGGTGTCGTGGATCTCGACGAGCACCCGCCCGTCGGGCAGCGCGTGACCGGTGACCCGGACCTTCGTCTGCGGCGAGGAGAACGACGTCGCGTTCTCCAGCAGCTCGGCGAGCAGGTGCACGAGGTCGTTGACGACGCGACCGGCGACCTCGGTGGCCGGGACCGCGGCGAGTTCGATGCGCTCGTACTGCTCCACCTCGGAGGCGGCGGCACGGAGCACGTCGACCAGCGGGACGGGCCTGGTCCACCGGCGGCCCGGCTCCTCACCGGCGAGGACCAGCAGGTTCTCACCGTTACGGCGCATACGGGTCGCGAGGTGGTCGAGCTTGAACAGCGAGGAGAGCTGGTCGGGGTCGGCCTCGCGCGACTCCAGTTCGGAGATGAGCGAGAGCTGACGCTGGATCAGGCCCTGGCTGCGGCGCGAGAGGTTGGTGAACATCGCGTTGACGTTGCCTCGCAGCAGCGCCTGCTCGGCGGCCAGTCGGACCGCCTCGCGGTGCACGTCGTCGAAGGCCGCGGCCACCTGGCCGATCTCGTCCCGCGAGTGCACACCGACCGACTCGACGGAGGTGTCGACGTCCTGCGGGTCGGTCTCGGAGAGCTGCTTGACGAGCTCGGGCAGCCGGTCCTGGGCGACCCGGGTCGCGGTGTCCTGCAGCCGACGCAGCGAGCGGATCATGGACCGGGCCACGACGAAGGCGCCGACCAGCGAGACACCGAGGACCAGCAGGATCAGCGCGGCGTTGATGATCGCGTCGCGCTGCGAACTGCTGCGCAGCTCCCGGGCCTTGCTCTCCATCTCGTTGAGCAGCGTGGCTTCGATGGTCTTCATCGCGTTGATGCGGGTGGACGCCTGGTCGGTCCAGTCCAGGTACGACCGGTTGACCTGGTTCTCCAGCCCGTCACGCGAACCGAGCACCGGGTCGGCGTACTTCTCGGACGCCTGGATCTCCGGGTTGCCCTGGCCGTTCAGTGGCGCCATCAGCTCTTCGGCGTCGCCGCCCATGGACTCGTACAGCGAGCTGAACGTGGTGAGCGAGTTCCGCTCCTTGTTCATCGCCGCGAGGCCGTAGAGGCGGTCGTTCTCGTTGAGCTCACCGCGCTGCTTCGGGTCGGCGGGGAGCGCGGCGGCGATGATGGCCCGCTGGATGGACGCGTACTCCTTCGCGGAGGAGAACGCCGCCAGCGCACGGGTCCGCTTGATCATGTCCGGGTTGCTGGTCGCCTGCGCCATGTCCTGCGAGAGGCTCAGCAGCGAGGTGATCAGTCCGTCGTACGCGTCGACCGTCAGCGAGTGCGACGTCTTCGACTGGTAGGCGTCCCGCCGGATGTCGTTGATCTGGTTGACCTGCGCGGCGATCTGCTCCACGTTCGAGCGGATGCTCTCCAGCGCCTCGTCACCGTCGGTGTTGCCGATGTCGACGGTGGCGTCGAGGAACGCCTTCTTCGCCCGGTCGGTCTGGACGCGCTCGTTCTTGATCCGGGTGTCGGTCGAGTTGACGCCGTTGCTGAGCGGCCCCGCGGACTCGTCGCGCTCCGTCTGGAGCTGCGTGGCGAGATTGGTCGCTTCCTTCGTCATCTTGGTCAGCAGCTGCATGTGCTCCAGCTGCTGGATGTCGTTGAGCGAGTCGTTGATGCGGAATCCACCCAGGGTGGTGGCGGCGACCACCGGCAGGGCGAGCAGGGACACCAGACGGGTGCTGATGCGCCAGTTGCGCAGGGCTATTCGTGAGCCCGCGTCGCTCGGACCTGCGGGCTTGGGCGCCGGCTTGGCCCCTTCGCCGCCCGGTGCCGCGCCCGGGCGAGCGGCGCGGTCGCCACTCTCGCCGGAGGGTGCGGGACCCGGGTTCTGGGTGTGCTGGGGCGAGGAGCCGCGGTCGATTCCGCTGCGGGGCTCCTGCTCCGCCGCAGCGCTGCTATCCCTCTTCGAACGTCCCTGCACTAGCGTCGCAACCTCTGGACCAGGCGTCCGCCGCAGAACGGCAGGACGGTGTCGGCGTTGTGGGGCGTGGAACGCCCCCCATGGTGGTCGTGAGTGACCGGCGCTACTCCCCTTCCCCGCCACCACTCGGCGCTGCGTTGCGCCCCTGTGCGCCGGCTTCAAACCCGCGGCGGTGGGGGGAATTCCAGCACAGTGCAGGATCTCCAACAAGGGCCGCGTACCGGGCTGTGACCTGTATGACACGGTGTAATTGACGTGTCACGAGCAGTAGAAAGTGTTCATGGAGGAAAGGGGCGATTCCCGGCGACCCGACTACGGGTGGGGGGTGTCTGAGACCTGTTGATCGGGAGCGGAATGCAACGTTCCGTGATGCATTGTCCGTTTCCCTGGTAGTAGATGGCTGTCGGGAATGGGTGAAATGCCCGTCAACTGGTGAGCAAACTCACATGGAGATCGCTGCCGGATCCCGTCCGTGCGGGGGAATTGGATGTTTAGCCTGACGCTTTACAGGGATGGCACATCCGACAAGTGGCGCCCCGGCGCCCCACGCGACAAGGGTCTGACACCACAGATGAAGACGACGATGATGTTCCGCAACACCGCCAACCCCAGGCGCACCACCCTGGCACACCTCGCCGACGCCGAGGAGCTGCGCCCCGCGGAGCAGCCCGAACATCCCGTCACGCTGCCGACCCGGACCGCCAACCCCCGCCGCACGAAGCTGATGGACGCGCCCGTCGCGCCGCAGCCGGTCGAGTAGGTCCCCGCCGACCGGTGACACGCGCTGCCGTCACCGCTCGTCACGTTAGCCTGGAGCGTCAGTCTCCGGACCAGCGAGCGAGTGAAGTGAGGGGCGACAGCATCCCGTGCGCATCGCCAGATTCTCCATCGACGGCAATGTCGCCTTCGGCGCGGTCGAGGACGGGGGCAGCGGCGATCAGGCCGGCCTCGTCCTCGACATCATCAAAGGCATTCCGTACACCGAGTTCGAGCTCTCGGGCACCAAGGTCCCGCTGAGCAAGGTACGGCTGCTGCCGCCCGTGCTCCCGAACAAGGTCGTGGCCGTCGGCCGCAACTACGCGGACCACGCGGCGGAACTCGGCAACGAGGTACCCGAAGCGCCGATCACCTTCTTCAAGCCCACCACATCGGTGATCGGCTCGGGCGACGCGATCGAGTACCCGAACTTCTCCAGCGACGTGCACTACGAGGCCGAACTGGCCGTCGTCATCGGACGGCTGTGCCGCGAGGTGCCGCGCGAGCGCGTCAAGGACGTCATCTTCGGCTACACCTGCGCCAACGACGTCACCGCTCGCGACACCCAGAAGCGCGAGAAGCAGTGGGCGCGCGCCAAGGGCTTCGACACCTCGTGCCCGCTGGGCCCCTGGGTGGAGACGGAGCTCGACCCCTCCGACGTCACGATCCAGTGCACCGTCAACGGCGAACAGCGCCAGCTCGGCCGGACGAGCGAGATGATCCGCTCCGTCGAGGACCTGATCGTCCACATCACCGAGGCCATGACGCTGCTCCCCGGAGACGTCATCCTCACCGGCACTCCCGCGGGGGTCGGCCCCCTCGCCGTCGGCGACGAGGTCGCCGTCACCATCGAAGGCATCGGCACTCTCACCAACAAGGTGATCAAGCGTGGCTAACGGTTCTGTCCGTGTTCGTTTCTGTCCGTCGCCGACCGGCAACCCCCATGTGGGCCTGGTCCGCACCGCCCTGTTCAACTGGGCGTACGCCCGCCACACCGGCGGCACGCTGGTCCTGCGCATCGAGGACACCGACGCGGCGCGCGACTCCGAGGAGTCGTACACGCAGCTCCTCGACTCGCTGCGCTGGCTCGGCCTCGACTGGGACGAGGGCCCCGAGGTCGGCGGCCCCCACGAGCCGTACCGGCAGTCGCTGCGGATGGACATCTACCGCGAGACCGCCGAGAAGCTGCTCGCCACGGGACACGCGTACCACTGCTACTGCACCCCCGAGGAGCTGGAGGCCCGCAGGGACGCCGCGCGCAAGGCCGGCCGGCCCTCCGGGTACGACGGGCACTGCCGGGACCTCACCGACGCGCGCAAGAAGGGCTACGAGGCCCAGGGCCGCAGCTCCATCGTCCGCTTCCGGATGCCCGACGAGCCGATCACCTTCACCGACCTGGTGCGCGGCGAGCTGACGTTCACCCCGGACAACGTGCCGGACTACGGCATCGTCCGGGCCAACGGCGCGCCGCTCTACACGCTCGTCAACCCCATCGACGACGCGCTGATGGAGATCACCCACGTGCTGCGCGGCGAGGACCTGCTGTCCTCGACCCCGCGCCAGATCGCGCTCTACAAGGCGCTGATCGAGCTGGGCGTCGCCAAGGAGATCCCGGCGTTCGGACATCTGCCGTACGTGATGGGCGAGGGCAACAAGAAGCTCTCCAAGCGCGACCCGCAGGCGTCCCTGAACCTCTACCGCGAGCGCGGCTTCCTGCCCGAGGGGCTGCTCAACTACCTCTCGCTGCTGGGCTGGTCGCTCTCGGCCGACCGCGACCTGTTCTCGATGGACGAGATGGTCGCCGCGTTCGACATCGCGGACGTCAACGCCAACCCGGCCCGCTTCGACCTGAAGAAGGCCGAGGCGATCAACGCGGACCACATCAGGCAGCTGGACGTGAAGACCTTCACCGAGGCCTGCGGCCCCTGGCTGAAGGCCCCCTACGCGCCCTGGGCGCCGGAGGCCTTCGACGCCGAGGCCTTCGCGGCCCTCGCCCCGCTGGCCCAGACCCGGGTCACCGTGCTGTCCGACATCACCGCCAACGTCGACTTCCTCTTCCTGGACGAGCCCGTCGAGGACGAGGCGTCCTGGGCGAAGGCGATGAAGGGCGACCCGGCGGCGCTGCTGACCACGGCCCGCGCGAAGGTGGCGGAGTCGGAGTGGAACGCCGAGGCCCTGAAGAACGCGGTCCTGGCGGCCGGCGAGGAACACGGCCTCAAACTGGGCAAGGCCCAGGCCCCGGTCCGGGTAGCCGTCACCGGCCGCACGGTCGGTCTGCCGCTCTTCGAGTCCCTGGAAATCCTGGGCCGCGAGCGCACGCTGTCCCGCATCGACGCGGCCCTGGCCAAGCTGACGGCCTGACGGCCATGACCCCGGGGCCGATACGGCCCGGGGCGGCCGGGTGTCGGTAGCGTGGGCGGCATGCCCATCCGTGCCGTCCTGTGGGACATCGACGACACCCTGTTCGACTACACCGGCGCCGACCGCGCCGGAATGCGGCGGCATCTCGCCGCCGAGGGCCTGATCGACCGGTTCGCCACCGTCGACCAGGCCCTCGGCCGTTGGCGTGAGATCACCGACGCGCAGTGGCTGCGGTTCGCCGCGGGGGAGACGGACTACCTGGGGCAGCGCAGGGACCGTACGCGGGTCTTCCTCGGTGCCGAGCTGACCGACGCCGAGGCCGACGCCTGGTTCGGGCGGTACCTCGGCCACTTCGAGTCCGCCTGGACGCTCTTCCCCGACGCGCTCGCCGCCCTGGACGGCCTCGCGGGCGACTACCGGCAGGCGGTGCTCTCCAACTCCAGCAGCCCGGTCCAGGACCGCAAGCTGCGGGTCCTCGGTGTGCGGGACCACTTCGAGGCCGTGGTCTGCGCGGCCGAGGTCGGCGCGGCCAAGCCCGCTGCCGCCGCCTTCCACGCGGCCTGTGACGCCCTCGCGCTGCCGCCCGCCGAAGTGGCGTACGTGGGCAACGAACCCGACATCGACGCCGGCGGCGCCGTGGCCGCGGGACTCGCGGGGATCTGGCTCGACCGGGGGCGGCTCGGCGGCCGTCCCGATCTTGTGCGGATCGCCGATCTCGCCGAGCTGCCAGGCCTGCTGCGGGGCGATACTCGTTTTGGAGCGCTGTCCGCCATCGGGTAATGTTCTTCCTGCGTCGCCCGAGCAGGCCGAAAGGTCCGGCCGGGAAACGCAAGCCAAACCAACCCCCACCAGGGGGTTGATTTTTGGTGGGCTATGGTGTAATTGGCAGCACGACGGTTTCTGGTTCCGTTAGTCTAGGTTCGAGTCCTGGTAGCCCAGCTGCAGGTGTATCTGCAACGCCCCCGTTGTGTAGCGGCCTAGCACGCTGCCCTCTCACGGCAGTAGCGCCGGTTCGAATCCGGTCGGGGGTACAGATCCTTCTCTCCGACGCCTTCGGGTCGCACCCGGATGCGTCGACGCAGGATCGCCAGGGCCCCCGTTGTGTAGCGGCCTAGCACGCTGCCCTCTCACGGCAGTAGCGCCGGTTCGAATCCGGTCGGGGGTACTACCACCATGGGCTATGGTGTAATTGGCAACACGGCGGTTTCTGGTTCCGTTGTTCTAGGTTCGAGTCCTGGTAGCCCAGCTGGACCTCATGGTCCTCGCCCCCGTTGTGTAGCGGCCTAGCACGCTGCCCTCTCACGGCAGTAGCGCCGGTTCGAATCCGGTCGGGGGTACCCACAGATACGAGCAGGCCCTTCCCCAGCAGGGGAAGGGCCTTTCGCATGTCATGACGCCGAAGCGCCGCCCCTGTTCCGGGAGTTGTCCCGGAACAGGGGCGAGCTGCCGCTCACCTCTCAGCTGCCGCCCCGGCGCAGCGCCTCGCTCAGCCGGCCCGCCGCGTCGATGACGGCCTGGGCGTGCATCCGGCCCGGGTGCCGGCTCAGCCGCTCGATCGGGCCCGACACCGAGACGGCGGCCACCACCCGGTTCGACGGGCCGCGCACCGGCGCCGAGACCGAGGCGACGCCCGGCTCCCGCTCACCGATCGACTGGGCCCAGCCCCTGCGCCGTACGCCCGAGAGCGCCGTCGCCGTGAAGCGGGCGCCCTGCAGGCCGCGGTGCAGCCGCTCGGGCTCCTCCCAGGCCATCAGGATCTGCGCCGACGAGCCCGCCTTCATGGTGAGCGTGGACCCGACGGGGACGGTGTCCCGCAGTCCCGAAAGCCGCTCGGCTGCCGCCACGCAGATCCGCATGTCGCCCTGCCTGCGGTAGAGCTGGGCGCTCTCGCCCGTCACGTCCCGCAGATGTGTGAGCACCGGGCCCGCCGTCGCCAGCAGCCGGTCCTCACCCGCGGCCGCCGCCAGCTCCGCCAGCCGCGGGCCGAGAATGAAGCGGCCCTGCATGTCCCGCGCCACCATCCGGTGGTGTTCCAGCGCCACGGCGAGCCGGTGCGCCGTGGGCCGTGCGAGCCCGGTCGCAGCGACCAGCCCGGCGAGGGTGGCCGGCCCTGACTCCAGGGCGCTCAGTACGAGAGCAGCCTTGTCGAGAACGCCGACGCCGCTAGAGTTGTCCATGAAACGATACTCGCGTCTCACTCTGTGAAACGCAAGTTCCTTTTTCCGGTGAACTTGCCAACCTGTACGTACGGGCTCGCGGAGACCACGGGTCACCGGCCGGCGTCCGGCTCGCGGGGGGACGGACGTAGGCCCACACATCTCTAGGAATGCCGGCGACGCAGCCGGCCGGAGGGAAAGCGATGGGTAGGACACTCGCGGAGAAGGTCTGGGACGACCATGTCGTCCGGCGCGCAGAGGGCGAGCCCGACCTCCTCTTCATCGATCTGCATCTCCTGCACGAGGTGACCAGCCCCCAGGCCTTCGACGGCCTTCGGCAGAACGGCCGGACGGTGCGGCGGCTCGACCTCACCATCGCGACCGAGGACCACAACACCCCCACCCTCGACATCGACAAGCCGATCGCCGACCCGGTCTCCCGGATCCAGCTGGAGACGCTGCGCAAGAACTGCGCCGACTTCGGCGTCCGGCTGCACCCGCTGGGCGACGTCGAGCAGGGCGTCGTCCACGTCGTGGGCCCGCAGCTGGGACTGACCCAGCCCGGCACCACCGTGGTCTGCGGCGACAGCCACACCTCCACCCACGGCGCCTTCGGCGCGCTGGCGTTCGGCATCGGCACCAGCCAGGTCGAGCACGTCCTCGCCACCCAGACCCTGCCGCTGGCCAGGCCCAGGACCATGGCCATCACCGTCGAGGGCGAACTGCCCGAGGACGTCACGGCCAAGGACCTGATCCTCGCCGTCATCGCCCGTATCGGCACCGGCGGCGGCCAGGGCTACATCCTCGAATACCGGGGTTCCGCCATCGAGAAACTCTCGATGGAGGCCCGCATGACCATTTGCAACATGTCGATCGAGGCCGGCGCCCGTGCGGGGATGATCGCCCCCGACGAGACCACCTTCGACTACCTCAAGGGCCGCGACCACGCACCCGCGGCCGAGGACTGGGACGCGGCCGTCGCGTACTGGAAGACGCTGCGCACGGACGACGACGCGGTCTTCGACGCCGAGGTGTTCATCGACGCCTCCGAACTGGCCCCGTTCGTCACCTGGGGCACCAACCCGGGCCAGGGCGCGCCGCTCTCCTCCCACGTCCCCGACCCTGCTTCGTACGAGGACGCCGCCGAGCGGCTCTCCGCCGAAAAGGCCCTGGAATACATGGGGTTGACGGCGGGTCAGGCGCTGCGCGACATCAGGGTCGACACCGTCTTCGTCGGCTCCTGCACCAACGGCCGTATCGAGGACCTGCGATCGGCCGCCGCCATCCTGGAAGGCCGCAAAGTCGCCGACGGCGTACGGATGCTGGTGGTTCCCGGATCGGTACGGGTGGCCCTCCAGGCCGTCGCCGAGGGCCTGGACAAGGTGTTCACCGGGTCAGGGGCCGAATGGCGGCACGCGGGCTGCTCGATGTGTCTGGGCATGAACCCCGACCAACTGGCGCCCGGTGAGCGCTCGGCGTCCACCTCCAACCGCAACTTCGAGGGCAGGCAGGGCAAGGGCGGCCGCACGCACCTGGTCTCCCCGCAGGTCGCCGCCGCCACCGCCGTGCTGGGCCATCTGGCCTCGCCCGCCGACCTGTCCGACGCCGAAGACCGCACGCCCGCAGGAGCCCGATAACCATGGAAGCCTTCACGACACACACCGGCCGGGCCGTACCGCTGCGCCGCAGCAACGTCGACACCGACCAGATCATCCCCGCCCACTGGCTGAAGAAGGTCACCCGCGACGGCTACGAGGACGGGCTCTTCGAGGCGTGGCGCAAGGACCCGGAGTTCGTGCTGAACCAGCAGCGGTACGCGGGTGCCAGCGTGCTGGTCGCCGGACCGGAGTTCGGCACCGGATCCTCGCGCGAACACGCCGCGTGGGCCCTGCAGAACTACGGCTTCAAGGCCGTCATCTCGTCGCGGTTCGCCGACATCTTCCGGGGCAACAGCCTCAAGAACGGTCTGCTGACGGTCGTTCTGGACCAGGACGTGGTCGAATCCCTCTGGCAGCTGGTGGAGAGCGACGCCAAGACCGAGGTCACCGTGGACCTGGAGGCGCGCCAGGTACGGGCCACGGCGCCCGACGGGACCGCACTGTCGGCTGATTTCGACCTTGACGAGAACGCCCGCTGGCGGTTGCTGAACGGGCTCGACGACATCGGACTCACCCTTCAGAACGAAGCTGACATCGCGACTTACGAGGCCTCGCGACCGTCCTTCAAACCCCGCACAATTACCGTCTGATCAGGCCTTTTACCCTCCTGCACCCCCTGCCTCACGGCAGGGGGTGCAGTTGCATGTTGAGACCCTGTCGGGCGACAACTCGCCCCAGATGGCACAATCGGTGCATGGAACCCGACGGCCAACTCAAGCTTTACCGGTTGGTCGCCGAACAACTGAAAGAGGCGCACATCAGGGTGCGCACCCTGCAAGTCCCGGCGGGCGTACGCACGGCGCTCTCCAGGAAACTGCTGGTCATCACGGCTGCGGCGAAGCACGATCTCCCGGATGCAGCAAGGCGTCTGGACCGATTGATGAAGGACCTCGACGAGGGTCGATTTCCGGAAGGTGACTGACCTCCGAGGAACTCCACCAGGTCGACTTCGTTGCGGCACTAGGGTGATTAGCCCGTTTCGTGTTTGATTTGCGGTATATATCTGCCTAACGTGCGAAAAAGCTTGAACACTTTCGTTCTGGCAATGTCTCCGAAGGGGAAGACGTGAACAAGGCGCAGCTCGTAGAAGCGATTGCGGACAAGGTCGGCGGCCGTCAGCAGGCCGCGGACGCGGTCGACGCGGTACTCGACGCGGTGGTCCGCGCGGTTGTCGCCGGTGACCGGGTCTCGGTGACCGGATTCGGCTCGTTCGAGAAGGTCGACCGTCCGGCCAGGTACGCCCGCAACCCGCAGACGGGTGAGCGCGTACGGGTCAAGAAGACCTCGGTGCCGCGCTTCCGCGCGGGCCAGGGCTTCAAGGATCTGGTCAGCGGCTCGAAGAAGCTCCCCAAGAACGACGTGGCGGTCAAGAAGGCCCCCAAGGGCAGCCTCTCGGGCGGTTCTTCCACCCGTACGACCGCCAAGGCCGCGGCCAAGAAGGCCACCGCCAAGAAGACCACCGCGGCGCGCGGCACCACCGCCCGTACGTCGGCGGCCAAGACGACAGCGGCGAAGAAGACGGGCTCGGCGAGGAAGACCTCGGCCAAGAAGACCAGCGCCGCCTCCTCGACCGCCAAGAAGACCACCGGCACGGCCAAGAAGGCCGCCGCCAAGAAGACGGCTCCGGCCAAGAAGGCCGTCGCCAAGAAGGCCCCGGCCAAGAAGGCCACCGCGCGCACCACCACGGCCAAGAAGACGGTCGCCAGGAAGAAGTAAGCGCTACAAGGCCACTCACGCACCGGGCCGGGCTCCCTCCGGGGAGCCCGGCCCGCGGCGTTGAGCCCGGTCGGTCCTGTCGGGTCCAGTCAGGCAGGGTCAGAACGTCTGGAGCGTCACCAGCGTGATCCGGCGCTCGGCGCCGTCGCCCTCGGTCTCGATACGCACCCGCTGACCCGGCCGGAGCAGTCGCAGACCGCCGGCGTCGAACGCCTCGGCCGCGAACTCCACGGGTGTGCCGTCGTCCAGGAGGACGCTGCCGCTGCGCGTCTGCGCCGAGTAGGTGTAAGCGGTCGCCTGCATGGCCCCAGCGTATCGGTCAGTGCCAGGGCTGCGGCCCCGCCAGCGGCTCGTACCCCGGGTAGCGCGACGCCGTATGCGGACCGAGGCCCAGCGCCGCCGCCACCAGCAGATCCTCGCCCGTGTCCACATCACGCCGAACCGAATCGACGTCCGTCAGGACAATTTCCACCGCGCCCGACGACAAATGCCGAAGCCGGGAAGGACCGCCGAATGCGGGGGCCAATTCCACGGAAGGGGCGGCTGCCAGCAATGTCGTACCGATTCCTGACGCGTCGGCGAGAAATGCGCGGGGGAAAACAGCGGCGGCCGACAGCACCCTGGCCAGTTCCTCGGGACGCAGCGCCGGCAGATCCGCGTTGAGCGCGGCGACCGGCGCGGCAGGGCGGCGCGCCCTGACCGTACGCGCGCCGTGCGCCAGCGCCGCGTTGAGACCCGCACCCGGCGCGTCCGGCACGATCCGCGCCCCCAGCGCCGACAACCCGTCCGCCGCCGTCGGATCGTCCGTGACTACGGACACATCGCGCACCGCAGCGCAGGACAGCGCCGCGGCCACCGTGTCCTGCGCGAACGCCAACGCGAGCCTGCGCCGCCGCACGTCACCGGCCGCCTGCGCGAGCCTGCTCTTGGCAAGCCACAGCGGCTTGAGCGGTACGACGAGGGACCAGCGGTCCGGCGGGTCGGTGTTCGTGGCGTGCTCCCCATGCATGTGTACCGGCCCTCTATTGTGGCCCGACCGCGCCGTTGTCCACGGCGCCGGTCACGGAGGCTGGGCGTACGGTGTTCTCGACAGACCAGGGGCCTGGGGCGACACTTGACCCCCGGCAGCCAGGCAGCCAGCCAGGCCCTAAGAGGAAGGTGTCCGAGTGTCCCGCCGCAGAATCGGCTTCTGGTACCGCCTTGCGGCGGTCCTCGCGAAACCACCGCTCATCCTTCTGCTCAAGCGGGACTGGCAGGGAGCGGAACGTATGCCGGCCGACGGCGGATTCATCACCGCGGTGAATCACAATTCGCATCTCGACCCCTTTGCCTACGCCCACTTCCAGTACAACACCGGCCGCGTCCCGAGATTCCTCGCCAAGCACGGCCTGTTCACCAAAGGATTCATCGGCGCCGTGATGCGCGGTACGGGTCAGATCCCGGTCTACCGCGAGAGCACCGACGCGCTGAGCGCCTTCCGCGCCGCCATCGACGCCGTGGAGCGCGGCGAGTGCGTCGCCTTCTACCCCGAGGGCACCCTCACCCGTGACCCGGACCAGTGGCCGATGACCGCCAAGACGGGCGCCGCCAGGGTCGCGCTGCAGACCAAGTGCCCGGTCATCCCCGTCGCGCAGTGGGGCGCCAACGCCCTGCTCCCGCCGTACGCGAAGAAGCCCGACCTCTTCCCGCGCAAGACGCACCACGTACTCGTCGGCGAGCCCGTCGACCTGACGCGGTTCTACGGCAAGGACATGACCCCCGACGTGCTGCGGGAGGCCACCGAGGTCATCATGGCCGCCGTCACCGAACTGCTGGTGGAACTGCGCGGGGAGCCCGCGCCCGCCGAGGTCTACGACCACCGCAAGGCCAGGGCGGAACAGCGCCGCATCGCCGCCGAGAAGGCCGCGGTGAAGCCGGCGCCCGTCGAACGAGAAGTGGAAGAAGAGGGATCGTCGTGACACGGGTTGCCGTCTTCGGAGCGGGATCGTGGGGCACGGCGTTCGCCATGGTCCTCGCCGACGCGGGGAGCGAGGTGACCCTGTGGGGCCGCCGCCGCGATCTCGTCGAGACCATCACCCGTACCCACACCAACCCCGAGTACCTGCCGGGCGTCGAACTCCCCGCCTCCGTACGGGCCACGGCCGACCCGGCGGAGGCCGCGGACGGCGCCGACTTCACCGTGCTCACCGTCCCCTCGCAGACGCTGCGCGCCAACCTCGCCGAGTGGGCGCCCGTCCTGCCGCCCGACACCGTCCTCGTCTCGCTGATGAAGGGCGTCGAACTCGGCACGGCCAAGCGGATGAGCGAGGTCATCGAGGAGGTCGCGAAGGCGCCCGCCGAGCGGATCGCCGTGGTCACCGGGCCCAACCTGGCCGGGGAGATCGCCGCCAGGATGCCCGCCGCCGCCGTGGTCGCCTGCCGCGACGAGTCGGTGGCCGAACGGCTCCAGGCCGCCTGCCACAACCCGTACTTCCGCCCGTACACCAACACCGACGTCGTCGGCTGCGAACTCGGCGGCGCCGTCAAGAACGTGATCGGTCTGGCCGTCGGGATCGCCGACGGCATGAAGTTCGGCGACAACACCTCGGCCTCCCTGATGACCCGCGGTCTCGCCGAGACCACCCGGCTCGGCCTCGCCATGGGCGCCGACCCGCACACCTTCTCCGGACTCGCCGGGATGGGCGACCTGATCGCCACCTGCTCGTCGCCGCTCTCGCGCAACCACACCTTCGGCATCAACCTGGGCCGCGGGATGACGCTCCAGGAGACCATCGCCGCGTCGAAGCAGACCGCCGAAGGCGTCAAGTCCTGCGAGTCGGTGCTCGATCTGGGCAGGCGGCACGGTGTCGACATGCCGATCACCGAAACCGTCGTGGACATCGTCCACAACGGCAAGTCGCCGCTGGTCGCCCTCAAGGAACTCATGTCACGCAGCGCCAAGGCGGAGCGGCACTGAGTAGCGGGCGCGCCGGTGCGGGCGCGGGCCGCTGACCTGGGCGCCTGCACCGGGTACTCTCATCGCGATATGAGCAGCGAGAACTCCTTCCAGAGCCCTGAGCAGCCGCTCCGCAAACCCCGCGTGGCCGTCGTCTTCGGCGGCCGGAGCTCCGAACACGCCATTTCGGTGGTCACGGCCGGCGCCGTACTGCGGTCCATCGACCGCGAGAAGTACGACGTCCTGCCCATCGGGATCACCACGGACGGCCGCTGGGCCCTCACCGCCGACGACCCGGAGCGGATGGCCATCACCGGGTCGACGCTGCCGAGCGTCGAGAACATCGCCGAGTCCACGGACGGCGCAGTCGTCCTGTCGGTCGACCCCGGCAGCCGCGAAGTCGTCTACAGCGAACCCGGCTCGGTGCCCAAGGCACTCGGCGAGGTCGACGTCGTCTTCCCCGTCCTGCACGGCCCGTACGGCGAGGACGGCACCCTCCAGGGGCTGCTGGAACTCGCCGACGTGCCCTACGTCGGAGCGGGCGTCCTCGCCTCCGCCGTCGGCCAGGACAAGGAGTACATGAAGCGGGTGTTCACCTCGTTCGGGCTGCCGGTCGGTCCGTACGTGGTCGTACGCCCCCGCGAATGGCAGACCGCCGACAACGGCGCCGCCGCCCGCAAGAAGATCGTGGACTTCGCCGCCGAACACGGCTGGCCGCTCTTCGTGAAGCCGGCCCGCGCCGGGTCCTCCATGGGCATCACCAAGGTCGACGACCCGTCCGGCCTGGACGAGGCGATTGCCGAGGCGCAGCGCCACGACCCCAAGATCCTGGTGGAGTCGCTGCTGCGGGGCCGTGAGATCGAGTGCGGTGTCCTGGAGTTCGAGGACGGCCCGCGCGCCAGCCTGCCGGCCGAGATCCCGCCCGTCGTCGACCACGGCTTCTACGACTTCGAGGCCAAGTACATCGACTCGGCCACCGGACTCGTCCCCGCGCCGCTCACCGACGAGCAGACCGCCGAGGTACGGCGGCTCGCCGTCGACGCGTTCGAGGCCGCGTCCTGCGAAGGGCTCGTCCGGGCCGACTTCTTCCTCACCGAGGACGGCACGTTCGTCATCAACGAGATCAACACCATGCCGGGCTTCACCCCGATCTCGATGTTCCCCCGGATGTGGCAGGAGACCGGCGTCGGCTACGCCGAACTCATCGACCTGCTGATCCAGGCCGCGCTGCGCCGCCCGACCGGCCTGCGCTGAGCGGCGCCGCACGCTAGGGCCTGTCGTTCGGATCTTGCCGGGCTCGCGTGGGCTGGTGCCGCGCCTCGCGGCGTTGTCGTCGGTCGGCGACGCTCCGCGTCGCCTCCCTCCTCCGCCTTGCGATCCACGACACCGGCCCACGCTCCCTGATCCGGCCTGATCCAAACGAAAGACCCTAGAGGCTGGCGGGCACCGTCTTCTTCACCGGTTCCGCCAGCCCCGCGAGCGGGGTGGCGTCGTTGGCGTACTGCTTGCCCATGGTGACCTCCACATACGTCTTGCGGTAGGTCGTGGTGAAGCGGGGCCCCGAGTCCCGCTGCTCCACCAGCCAGTTGACGCCGTCGGCCTCCACGGCGTTGGCGGCGGGGTCGGTCATCTTCGCCGGCCGGGGGATGCCGCAGCGCAGCACGATCGCGCCATCCCCCCAGCCGGCGGTCAGCTCGGAACTCGGCTCGGGATCCTTCCGGTCAAGACCCGCCAGGGTCTTCGGCAGCGCCTTGTGCAGCGCGTCGCAGAGCTTCGCCTCCGGCGGGGGCGGGCTGGGAACCGCCACCGACGCCGTGGCGTCTGTGGCGGAGCAGCCCACGGCGGCCGACAGCAGAACGACGGCGGGCAGGCAGCCGAGCAGACGGCCGGATAGCCTGCGGCGGAGGGCCGGGTGGCGGGAAGGGATCACCGGCCAAGGGTAGACGGGGGCTACAGGTGCACGACCGGGCAGGTCAGGGTTCGGGTGATGCCGTCCACTTGCTGGATCTTGGCAACCACCATGCGGCCCAGCTCGTCGACGGTGTCCGCCTGCGCGCGGACGATGACGTCGTAGGGGCCTGTCACGTCTTCTGCCTGGATGACTCCCGGAAGCTTTGCGATGGTCTCGGCGACCAGAGTCGCCTTTCCCACCTCGGTCTGAATAAGGATGTACGCCTGTACCACGGAACCTCCAGGGCGGCCACGAGGATCATGTGGGGAGTAAAGAGACGCCACGGTATCGCGTCGTCACCGGCGACGGGGAGACCCGGGCACGCAGTGACACCTGACGCGTGGCATACCGCATCGGCAAGTTGACGTATCACTTGACGGTACCTACAGCAGTGACGGCTCGCGACCGCGGACACGGGACGCGGCGAGACACGATGAGAGGGGAGACTCGGTGAAGGGAACCGTGGGCGAGTTGGGGGAGTTCGGGCTCATCAGGGAGCTCACTTCCCGGCTCACCACCACCCCGGCGGTCAGGCTGGGGCCAGGTGACGACGCCGCGGTCGTGGCCGCACCCGACCGCAGGGTCGTGGCGAGTACGGATCTGCTCCTCGAAGGGCGGCACTTCCGCCGCGACTGGTCGACGGCCTACGACGTGGGACGCAAGGGCGCGGCGCAGAACCTCGCCGACATCGCGGCCATGGGCGCCGTCCCGACGGCGCTGCTCCTCGGGCTCGTCGTGCCGGCCGAACTCCCCGTCACCTGGCCGACGGAACTGATGGACGGCATCCGCGACGAGTGCCAGGTGGCCGGCGCCGCCGTGGTCGGCGGCGATGTCGTACGCGGCGACACGATCACCCTCGCCATCACGGCACTCGGTGACCTCCGCAACCACGAGCCGGTGCTCAGGTCGGGCGCGCGGCCCGGCGATGTCGTCGCGTACACCGGCTGGTTGGGGTGGTCGGCGGCCGGGCACGCGGTGCTCTCCCGGGGGTTCCGCTCACCGCGCGCCTTCGTCGAGGCGCACCGCAGGCCCGAACCGCCGTACCACGCGGGCCCGGCGGCCGCCGGGCTCGGAGCCACCGCCATGACCGACGTCAGCGACGGACTCGTCGCGGACCTCGGCCATATCGCGGAGGCCAGCAAGGTCCGTATCGATCTGCGCTCCGGGCTCATCGACATCCCCTCCCAGATGAACGACATCGGGCAGGCCGTCGGCATCGACCCGTTGCAGTGGGTGCTCACCGGGGGAGAGGACCACGCGATCGTCGCCACGTTCCCGCAGGACGTGAAGCTGCCGGCCCGCTGGAAGGTGATCGGCGAGGTCCTCAACCCCTCGGCGCTGCCCCAGGTGACGGTCGACGGGGCGCCGTGGACCAGGAAGGGCGGCTGGGACCACTTCGGGGACATCGAGGACACGAAGTAGTCCACGATCCGGCGCGCAGTAGATTCGGGGCATGTCCGAACTCGTCTCCGCCGCGGCGCCGCCGCCCCGTGTCCTCACCGTCGCCGGATCGGACTCCGGTGGCGGTGCGGGCATCCAGGCCGATCTGAAGACGATGCTCGCGTTCGGGGTACACGGCATGAGCGTGCTCACCGCCGTCACCGCGCAGAACTCACGTGGTGTGCAGGGCGTCTGGGAGCTGCCGGTCGAAGCGGTACGGGCCCAGTACCGCAGCGTCGTGGACGACATCGGCGTCCAGGCGGTGAAGACCGGCATGCTCTCCTCCGCCGAACTCGTCGCGGCCGTGGCGGAACTGCTCGCGGGGACGAAGGCGCCCGTGGTCGTCGACCCGGTCGGCGTCTCCAAGCACGGCGACCCGCTGCTCGCCGCCTCGGCGCTGGACGGCCTACGGACCCTGCTGCTGCCGGTCGCAACCGTCGCCACCCCCAACCTGGACGAAGTGACACAGCTCACCGGGGTGCGGGTCGCGAGCGAGGCGGATCTGCGCCGCGCCGCCGACGCCGTCCTGGAATTCGGGCCGCGCTGGGTGCTCGTCAAGGGCGGCCATCTGCCCGGTGAGGCGGCGGCCGTGGACCTGCTGACGGACGGCACCGAGGAACACGTGCTGCGGGCGCCCCGGCTCGACAACCGGCACACCCATGGCACCGGGTGCACCCTCGCCTCCGCCGTCGCGGCCGGCCTCGGCAAGGGGCAGGGCGTGGTGGAGGCGGTGAAGGCCGCGAAGGAGTACGTGACCGGGGCCATCGCCGCCGGGTTCGCGCTCGGCACGGGCATCGGCCCGGTCGATCACGCCTGGCGGCTGCGCTGAGGGCCGGGCGGGCGGTCGCCGCTGTCGGGTTACGACTGCCGGGGCACGACTGTCGGGGCACGACAAAAAGCCGGCCCACCGAGGTGGACCGGCTTTTCAAGGCAACCGCAGGGGCTGCGCTACGACGCAGGCGTCAGCGCGAGACCTTGCCGGCCTTGATGCACGAGGTGCAGACATTGAGCCGCTTCGGCGTCCGACCGACCACTGCACGCACGCGCTGGATGTTCGGGTTCCAGCGACGGGACGTACGGCGGTGCGAGTGCGAAATGTTGTTGCCGAAGCCCGGCCCCTTGCCGCAGACGTCGCAGTTGGCAGCCACGGGTCACTCCAAAGACTTCAGATGTACGTACAGAGAAATCCGGCCGTCCCTCATCATTGACTGACGGGGTGTTGCCGGGGGAATGGCCCGACTCTCGTCGGGCAACCGAAGCAGCATACAACGGCTGCCTCGATACAACGAAACTACCATGGCGCCCGGCGCCCCAGCTCCGGCTACCCTGCGTGCAGCCCGCCACCAGCCCCTTCGGGGCCGCTCAAGGAGGACCGCCAGGTGCCGCACACCCTCGACGCCCCAGCGGTGCGCACCTGGTGCGCACTGGCACTGGAGGCCCTCGGCAGGGAGCGCGCTGAGATCGACGCGATCAACGTCTATCCGGTCGCCGACGGCGACACCGGCACCAACCTCTATCTGACCGTGGAGTCCGCGGCGCAGGCCGTCGAGGCCGTCTTCGCCGCCCACGAGACCGGCACATCGGCGCCCGCGCCCGCCGACGCCGTACGGGCCATGGCGCACGGCGCCCTGATCGGCGCCCGGGGCAACTCGGGCACGATCCTGGCGCAGCTGCTGCGCGGTATGGCCGAAGTACTCACCGCCGAGACCCCCGGCCCCCCGGACCCGGCAGGTGCGGCCGACCGGCTCGCCCCCGCGCTGCGCAGGGCCGCCGAACTGGCCCGCCAGGCCGTCGCCCACCCC
>NZ_JTIY01000001.1:555824-567935 GCF_000818175.1 Streptomyces sp. AcH 505 | reverse complement strand
TCCGGCGGTGACATCGCGGCGACCGTACGCGCGGCCCACGCCGGTGCCTGCGCCGCGCTCGACGCGACCCCAGGACAGCTCGCCGTCCTCGGCAGGGCCGGTGTGGTCGACGCGGGCGGCCGCGGACTGCTCGCCGTACTCGGCGCGCTCGTCGAGACCGTCACGGGCCAGGCACCGCCCGCCGTCGTGACGGAGATCCGGGTCTACGAGGCGGCGGCCTGCGCCCGTGACGAGGACACCGGCGAAGGCGGCCCGGCCTTCGAGGTGATCTATCTGCTGGAGGCGGACGACGCGGCCGTCACCCGGCTCAAGGACCGGCTCGACCCGCTGGGGGACTCGCTGGTCGTCGTCGGCGGCGACGGACTGTGGAACGTCCATGTGCATGTGGACGACGCCGGAGCCGCCGTCGAGGCCGGTGTGGAGGCCGGGCGCCCGCACCGTATCCGCATCACCCACTTCGGCCCCGCCGCGGGGCCGCAGCCGGAACCCGTCCAGCGCGCCGTCGTCGCCGTCGTACCCGGCGAGGGGCTCGCCGGACTGTGCGCCGAGGCCGGCGCGACGACCGTGCTCAACCGGCCGGGGGAGCCGCCCGCCAGCGGCGAACTGGTCGACGCGATCCGCAGGGCCCACGCACGCGAGGTGGTGCTCCTGCCCAACGACACGGAGCTGCGGCACACCGCGGCCGCCGCGGCCGAACAGGCGCGCACCGAAGGCGTACGGGTCGCCCTCATCCCCACCAGGGCGGCGGTCCAGGGCATCGCAGCGCTCGCCGTGCACCAGCCGGAACGCAGCTTCGACGAGGACGTCGTCGCCATGACCTCGGCGGCCGGCGCCACCCGCTACGCCGAACTCGCCGTCGCCGAGCGGCAGTCCTGGACCATGGCGGGCATCTGCCAGGCCGGGGACGTGCTCGGCCTCATCGACGGGGACGTCGCGGTGATCGGCGCCGACCTCACGGCCACGGCCGAGGCCGTCCTGGCCCGCATGCTCGCGGCCGGCGGTGAACTGGTCACGCTCGTCCTCGGCGAGGATGTGCCCGACACCTTCGCCGACCGGCTGGAGGAGTACGTGCGCGAAGGGCACCTCGCCGTGGACACCGTCGTCTACCGGGGCGGCAGGCAATCCGTACCGCTGCTCATCGGCGTGGAGTAGCAGCCTGTCAGTGGCGTGGTGTGCAATGGACCGCGTGTCCGCGCTGGATGAAGACCTCAAGAAGACGCTCGGCCCCGCCACGGCGAAGGTGATGGCCGAACACCTCGGCCTGCACACGGTCGGCGATCTGCTGCACCACTACCCCCGGCGGTACGAGGAGCGCGGCCAGCTCACCAAACTGGCCGACCTGCCGCTCGACGAGGACGTGACGGTCGTCGCCCAGGTCGCCGACTCCCGGGTGCACACCTTCAACGCGGGCCGTGGCAGGCGCCTGGAGATCACCCTCACCGACGGCAGCGGCCGGCTCCAGCTGGTGTTCTTCGGCAAGGGCGTGCACCGGCCGCAGCAGGACCTGCCGCCCGGCAGCCGCGGCATGTTCGCCGGCAAGGTCTCCGTCTTCAACCGCAAACTCCAGCTCGCCCACCCCACGTACGTCGCGCTCGGCAGGACCACCGACGGGGAGGACGAATCGGCCGACAGCGCGGTCGACTCCTTCGCGGGCAAACTGATCCCGATCTATCCCGCCTGCAAGGGCCTGGAGTCCTGGAAGATCACCAAGGCCGTCGACGCCGTACTGCCCAGGGCCGCCGAGGCCGTCGACCCGCTGCCGCCCGCGCTGCGCGAGGGCCGCGGCTTCTCCTCGCTGCCCGAGGCGCTGCTCAAGATCCACCGACCGGAGACCAAGGCCGACATCGAGGCCGCCAGGGAGCGGCTGAAGTGGGACGAGGCGTTCGTGCTCCAGGTCGCGCTGGCCCGCCGCCGCCATGCCGACGCCCAGCTGCCCGCGGTGCCGCGCAGGCCGGTCGCCGGCGGACTGCTCGACCAGTTCGACGCCACCCTGCCCTTCACCCTCACCGAGGGCCAGCAGAAGGTCACCGCCGAGGTCTTCGCCGACCTCGCCACCGAACACCCCATGCACCGGCTCCTCCAGGGCGAGGTCGGCTCCGGCAAGACGCTGGTCGCGCTGCGCGCCATGCTGACCGTCGTGGACGCCGGGGGCCAGGCCGCGATGCTCGCCCCCACCGAGGTGCTCGCCCAGCAGCACCACCGCTCCATCACCGAGATGATGGGCGAGCTGGCCCAGGGCGGCATGCTCGGCGGCGCGGAGCACGCGACGAAGGTCGTGCTGCTGACCGGCTCCATGGGGATGGCCGCGCGCCGCCAGGCCCTGCTCGACCTGGTCACCGGCGAGGCCGGGATCGTCATCGGGACGCACGCGCTGATCGAGGACAAGGTGCAGTTCCACGACCTCGGCCTGGTCGTCGTGGACGAGCAGCACCGCTTCGGGGTCGAGCAGCGCGACGCGCTGCGCTCCAAGGGCAAACAGCCCCCGCATCTGCTGGTCATGACGGCCACCCCGATCCCCCGTACGGTCGCGATGACGGTCTTCGGCGACCTGGAGACCTCGGTACTCGACCAGCTGCCCGCCGGGCGCTCACCGATCGCCAGCCATGTCGTCCCCGCCCTGGAGAAGCCGCGCTTCTTCGACCGGGCCTGGGAGCGGGTGCGCGAGGAGGTCGAGGGCGGCCACCAGGCGTATGTGGTCTGCCCGCGGATCGGTGACACCGACGACACCGCCGAGGGGGCCAAGAAGAAGGCCGAGGAGAAGGCGGCCGAGGCCGACAAACGGCCGCCGCTCGCCGTGCTGGAGGTGGCCGAACGGCTGGCGGCAGGGCCGCTCGCCGGGCTGCGGATCGAGGTGCTGCACGGCCGGATGGCGCCCGACGACAAGGACGCCGTGATGCGCGCCTTCTCCGCCGGCGAGGTGGACGTGCTCGTCGCGACCACCGTCATCGAGGTCGGCGTCAACGTCCCCAACGCCACCGCCATGGTGATCATGGACGCCGACCGGTTCGGGGTCTCCCAGCTCCACCAGCTGCGCGGCCGGGTCGGCCGGGGCTCCGCCCCGGGGCTCTGCCTCCTCGTCACCGACGCTCCCGAGGCGAGCCCGGCCAGGGCCAGGCTCGCCGCCGTCGCCGCCACCCTCGACGGCTTCGAGCTCTCCCGTATCGACCTCGAACAGCGCCGCGAGGGCGACGTCCTCGGCCAGGCCCAGTCCGGCGTCCGCTCCTCGCTGCGGATGCTCACGGTCATCGACGACGAGGAGGTCATCGCCGCCGCACGCGAGGAGGCCGTCGCCGTCGTCACCCAGGATCCGGACCTCGGCGGCTACCCGGAACTGCGCACGGCCCTGGACGCCCTGCTGGACGCGGAGCGCGAGCAGTACCTCGACAAGGGATAGATCCCTGGAAGTCCCTAGTGATGGTGGGACCCCTCGCGCCCGGCCGGTGCTTACGCCATATCGTTGTGACGTACGAGCAGCCCGCCCACGAAGCGAGGATCGACACCCATGACCCGCGTGATCGCCGGCGCCGCCGGCGGGCGCCGACTCGCCGTACCGCCGGGCGACGGCACCCGCCCCACCTCCGACCGGGCGCGCGAAGGCCTCTTCTCCAGCTGGATCTCGCTCCTCGGCACCCTCGAAGGACTCCGGATCGCCGACCTGTACGCGGGTTCCGGCGCCGTGGGCCTCGAAGCGCTCTCCCGGGGGGCTGCCCACGCCCTGTTCGTCGAGGCCGACGCCCGAGCCGTACGCACCGTCCGGGACAACGTGGCGACGCTCGGTCTGCCCGGCGCCGACGTCCGCGCGGGCAAAGCCGCCCAGATCGTCGCGGGACCGGCCCCCGCCACCCCCTACGACCTGGTCTTCCTCGATCCGCCGTACGCCGTGACCGATGACGATCTTGGCGAGATCCTGCTCACACTACGCACTCAGGGCTGGCTCAGCGGCGCCGCCGTCGTCACCGTGGAGCGGAGCACCAGGGGCGGCGAGTTCGGCTGGCCGGCCGGTTTCGAGCCCGTGCGCTCGCGTCGCTACGGCGAGGCGACGCTCTGGTACGGCCGCATCACCCCTGTGCGCCACGACGCATCATGACCGGACCGGAGAGCGAGGAAACCCAATTGCGCCGCGCCGTCTGTCCCGGGTCCTTCGACCCCATCACCAACGGACACCTCGACATCATCGCCCGCGCCTCCAAGCTGTACGACGTCGTCCATGTCGCGGTGATGATCAACCAGTCCAAGAAGGGGCTGTTCACCGTCGACGAGCGGATCGAGCTGATCCGCGAGGTCACAGCGGAATTCGGGAACATCGAGGTGGAGTCCTTCCACGGACTGCTCGTCGACTTCTGCAAGCAGCGCGACATCCCGGCCATCGTGAAGGGGCTGCGTGCCGTCAGCGACTTCGACTACGAGCTGCAGATGGCCCAGATGAACAACGGACTCTCGGGCGTCGAAACCCTCTTCGTACCGACCAACCCCACCTACAGCTTCCTGTCGTCCTCCCTCGTCAAAGAGGTCGCGACCTGGGGCGGAGACGTCACCCACCTGCTGCCGCCGACCGTCCACGCCGCCCTCACCAAGCGTCTCGCCGAACGCTGACGGGATGACAGGGCGTCACCCGGTGTCCCGAGGGCTCCCAGTGGCCGTACAGTCGTTGCGTCCGTCTCCAAACCAGCTGAGAGAGTGGCGAGCACACGGTGGACGTGCAGAAGAAGCTCGACGAGATCGTCGACACGGTCGGGAACGCCCGGTCCATGCCCATGTCGGCGTCCTGCGTGGTGAACCGCGCCGAACTGCTCGCCATGCTCGAAGAGGTACGGGACGCCCTGCCCAGCTCCCTGGCCCAGGCCGAGGAACTGATCGGCGGGCATGAGCAGCTCTCCGAACAGGCCCGCCAGGAGGCGGGCCGGATCATCGAGGAGGCCCACGCCCAGCGCTCCTCGCTGATCTCCGACACGGCGATCGCCCGGCAGGCGCAGGACGAGGCCGACCGGATCCTCGGCGAGGCCCGCAAGGACGCCGAAGAGGTGCGCGCCGAGGCCGACGACTACGTCGACTCCAAGCTCGCCAACTTCGAGGTCGTCCTCACCAAGACCATCGGCTCCGTCGACCGGGGCCGCGAGAAGCTCCTCGGCCGCGCCCCGGCCCCCGGCGACGAGGGGTACGACGGCGCCGCCGCCGACGATGACGACGCCCCCGAGCACAGCACCGACCCGGGCACGCTGATCCGGCGCGCCGACGAGTACGTGGACGCCAAGCTCGGCGCCTTCGAGGCCGTGCTGTCCAAGACCCTCGACGCCGTCGGCCGCGGCCGGCAGAAGCTGCACGGCAGGACCGACGCCGACGCCCTCGGCCTGCACATGGCCGAGCAGGACGCGGCGGGCCGCCAGGGCCACACCAGCGACGCCGACTTCCTGGCCGACCTGGTCGAGACCCCGCAGATGCAGGCGCAGTCGCTGGGCCGCGCCTCGCACACCCAGCTGCCCTCCCAGGCCGCCCCGCAGGCCCAGCTCCCCGACCAGCCGCAGATCCCGGGCCAGGACCAGCAGCAGTACGCGGCGGACCTGGCCGGCTACCCGCAGCCCGGCACGCCGTACCAGGACGCGGCCCAGGGCGCCCCGGGATACCCGGAGAGCGGGTACCAGGACCCGGCGTACGGCGCCGCCGACCCTGCCTACGCCGGCTACCAGCAGCAGGACGCGTACGGCTACCAGCAGGACCCGTACGCGTACCAGCAGCAGGAGTACGCGCAGGAGCAGATGCAGGCCGCCCAGGCGCAGCAGGGCTACGACCCGAACTACGGCTGGCAGCAACAGCAGCCCCCGCTGCCCGCGCTCCCGCCCGGTGCCCCCGACCAGCAGGGCGCCCTGGACGAGACCAGCCTCTTCGACACCAGCATGATCGACCTCGATCAGCTGCGCCGGTACGAACAGGGCCACTGAGCGCGGACCCGGAAAGCCCGGATTGGGTCTACGGCGGCCGGACCGGTATCCTGGTCCTTCGGTCGCGTGTATGTCCGCGATCCCGGCTGCCCGCTTCGCCCTCCGGCGACCTTGGCGGCCCACCCCACGAAACGGAAGCAGGGACAGTTCTGAACGCGCGCCTCGACCACCGCAACCCCCTCGTGTTCGACACACACGAGCTGGGGCGGCGTCCTGGTGCGCTCAGGAAGCTGACCCGCACGGCGCCCGCGCCCAAGGACTTCGGCATCGCCGACGTCCTCGGGATCCCCGAGGGTGCCCCCGTCGAACTCACCCTTCGCCTCGAATCGGTCATGGAGGGCGTCCTGGTCACCGGTACCGCCCGGGCGACCGCCGAGGGGGAGTGCGTAAGGTGTCTGGAGCCGCTCAGCCAGGAGGTTGCTGCGGATTTCCAGGAGATGTTCGCGTACCACGACGCCGACGACCGGGGCCGCAGCCGTGCTGCCGAGCCGGCCGACGACGCCGAGGACGACGAGGACACGCTCTACATCGAGGACAGCTTGTTCGACCTCGAACCCGTGCTGCGCGATGCGGTGGTGCTCGCACTGCCCATGCAGCCGGTGTGCCGGGAGTCCTGTGCCGGTCTGTGTTCCGAATGCGGGATCAGGCTGGACGAGAACCCCGACCACCACCACGATGCCGTCGACGTCCGTTGGGCGGCATTGCAAGGACTCGCCGAAACCATTCCGGCCGGCGAGAAGGACAACATGGGCGGCGCCGAAGCGGGCGTCGACGAGAAGCAGGAGAAGTAGCCGTGGCTGTTCCGAAGCGGAAGATGTCGCGCAGCAACACGCGCCACCGCCGGTCGCAGTGGAAGGCTGCGGTCCCCACTCTGGTCGCGTGCGAGCGCTGCCAGGAGCCGAAGCTCCAGCACATCGCGTGCCCGAGCTGCGGCACGTACAACAAGCGCCAGGTCCTCGAGGTCTGAGCGGCCGGTGAGAGGCTCAATGTCTGAACTGTCCAACGCCGACCAGCAGACAGACACGGTCAGTACAGCCTCGTCCCACACGCTTCTGGAAGGGCGGCTCGGGTATCACCTTGAGTCCGCCCTTCTGGTGCGTGCGCTGACCCATCGTTCGTTCGCGTACGAGAACGGCGGTCTGCCCACCAACGAACGGCTCGAATTCCTCGGGGATTCGGTGCTCGGCCTGGTGGTCACCGACACGCTGTACCGCATCCACCCCGACCTGCCCGAAGGCCAGTTGGCCAAGTTGCGGGCCGCGGTGGTCAATTCTCGTGCGCTGGCGGAAGTGGGCCGCGGCCTGGAACTCGGCTCCTTCATCCGGCTCGGCCGGGGCGAAGAGGGCACGGGCGGCAGGGACAAGGCGTCGATTCTCGCCGACACCCTTGAAGCGGTGATCGGCGCTGTCTATCTCGACCAGGGCCTCGACACGGCGTCCGAGCTGGTGCACCGGCTCTTCGACCCGTTGATCGAGAAGTCCTCCAACCTCGGAGCCGGCCTGGACTGGAAAACCAGTCTCCAGGAGCTCACGGCGGCGGAGAGCCTCGGAGTCCCCGAGTACCTCGTCACCGAGACCGGCCCCGACCATGAGAAGACCTTCACAGCTGCCGCCCGCGTCGGTGGTGTCTCGTACGGCACCGGCACCGGCCGCAGCAAGAAGGAAGCGGAGCAGCAGGCGGCGGAATCCGCCTGGCGGTCCATCACGACGGCGGCGGAGGAACGCACCGCCGCAGGCAAGACGGCGGCCACGGACGCCGGGGCCCCCGAGGCCCCGTCGGTCTCGGCCCCCGCCGACTCCGCCGACGTCTGAAGGCCGGACCCGGGTCCGACCCACCCAGGACCCAGGTCCGAGGCCCCGCTTCCGCACGCGCCCCTCGCTCCGCACCCACCGGTGCGGCGGGGGGCGTGTGCTGTTGTCACCCCACCACCCTGAGGAGTGCCGTGCCCGAGCTGCCCGAGGTCGAAGTCGTCCGCCGCGGACTTGAGCGCTGGGTCAGCGGCAGGACCGTCGCCGAGGTCGAGGTGCTGCACCCACGCGCGGTACGCCGGCACCCGGCGGGCGGCGCCGACTTCGCCGCCCAGCTGAAGGGCCACACCATCGGGGCTGCCATGCGCCGCGGCAAGTACCTCTGGCTGCCGCTCGCCGACACGGACGCCTCGGTCCTGGGCCACCTCGGGATGAGCGGTCAGCTCCTCGTCCAGCCGGAGACGGTGCCCGACGAGAAGCACCTGCGGATCCGTATCCGCTTCGCCGACGAGCTCGGCACCGAACTGCGCTTCGTCGACCAGCGCACCTTCGGCGGCCTCTCGCTGCACGACAACACCCCCGAAGGCCTGCCGGACGTCATCGCGCACATCGCACGCGACCCGCTGGACCCGGCCTTCGACGACGCCGCCTTCCACACCGCGCTGCGCCTGCGCCGTACGACGATCAAGCGCGCGCTGCTCGACCAGTCGCTGATCAGCGGCGTCGGCAACATCTACGCCGACGAGGCCCTGTGGCGCAGCAAGCTCCACTACGAGCGCCCCACGGCGACCCTGACCCGGCCGCGCTCGGCCGACCTGCTCGACCAGGTGAGGGTCGTCATGAACGCGGCCCTGTCCGTCGGCGGCACCAGCTTCGACAGCCTGTACGTGAACGTGAACGGCGAGTCCGGCTACTTCGACCGCTCGCTGGAGGCGTACGGCCGTGAGGGTGAACCGTGCCACCGGTGCGGCACCCCGATCCGCCGCCGCCCGTGGATGAACCGGTCCAGCTACTTCTGCCCGCACTGCCAGCGCCCGCCACGCGCCACCGCCTGACGCGGCGCGCGGGACGAGTGGGGCTTGCAGCAGGACGAGTGGGGCTTGCAGCAGGAGGAGTCGGGCAGTCGGGGCAGGCTCAGAAGCCGAAGTCCTGCGTCCACCAAGGGCCGCCGGAGCCGGTGTGGACGCCGACGCCGAGGCGGGTGTAGTCGCAGTTCAGGATGTTCGCGCGGTGGCCCTCGCTGTTCATCCAGGCGTCCATGACCGCCTGTGCGTCGGCCTGCCCGCGGGCTATGTTCTCGCCGCCAAGACCCTCGACGCCCGCCTTGTCGGCGCGGTCCCAGGGCGTGTCGCCGTCCGGGTCCGTGTGGTCGAAGAAGCCGCGGGCGGCCATGTCGTCGCTGAAGTTCTGCGCGAGGGTGCCCAGCGAGGCGTCGGCGCGTACCGGTGAGCAGCCCACCTTCGCGCGCTCCTCGTTGACCAGCGACAGGACGGCGGCCTCGGTGGAGCTGGGGGCCGAAGGCGCCGCCTGGACGGCGCGCTCGGTGGTCTGGCGGGGCGCCGGAGCCTTGCTCGGCGTCTCCTCGGGCTTCGTCTTCGTCGCCTTCGGAGGGGCCGTCGACGGCTTCGGGGCCTTGGTCGGCTTGGCCGCCGGCTTGGAGGGCGTGGCGGACGGCGTCTTCTCCGGCGCCGACGAGCGCCCTGTGCCACGGCTCGGGGAGACGGAGGGCCGCTCGTCCTGGTCCGGGCTCTGCACGCCGCCGTTCTGCAGCAGCGTGGGCGGGCCGCCGTCGGCGCGTATCTGGTCGCCGTTGGTGGGGCTGCCGCCGACCACGAACTGCGAGCCGCCGGGCAGCATGCCCGAGGTCACGGCGACCGCGCCCACGGCCATGGCGGCCGAAGCGCCGAGCAGCCCGGTGCGGACGGGGCCTATGCGCCGCTTCTGGCGTGCGCCACCGCGGTGCCTGCCCGCGGGGCCGGCCTCTTCGACGGTGGCGGGCCGGGCAGCGGAGCGTCCGTGGCGTCCCATCTGCGTGCCCCTCTCGTGCTCTCGACGACAACGTGACTCACCCGAACGAGTGAGGCTCATTTCGACGGGACTGTAGCCCATGACGTGTGGGGTCGCCGGGTCGTGTGAGCAATTGGGCAGTTAGCTTGCGTGCATGACGGAACACGTACGGCTCACCGCATGGGTGCGCGGCCGAGTGCAAGGAGTGGGCTTCCGCTGGTTCACCAGGGCAAACGCTTTGGAGATCGGCGGTCTCACCGGATTCGCCCTCAACCTGGACGACGGGCGGGTGCAGATCGTGGCGGAAGGGGCGCGTGAGAATTGCCACCGTCTGCTGGAGTGGCTCGAATCGCCCGACACACCCGGACGCGTCGACGGAGTCACTGAGATCTGGGACACCCCGCGCGGGGGTTACGAGAGCTTCGCCATCCGCTGACGGTGATCGGCACGGCCTCGGAACCGCCGGCTCCGGTCATGCCCCTGGCACATGCGTATCTCCCCGGTGACCTGGTGGTTGCCAAGAACACCCTGGTCGTGCCAGGCTGCCGGGTTAACGTTGATCGACACGTGGTGAGATGCCCCCGGCGCCCGCAGGAGAGGCGCCCCCGCCGATTTCACGGCGGCGTGCCCCCGGGCCGTCCGCCGTCGCGGGCTGTGATCGTGTTGACCGTCAAACTTTTTGGTGAGACTCTGGAAGCCCCGCGCACCTCAGCTGTTTGGCAGTAAGAACCGCAGTGATCAAAGCACTGTCAGGCACCGCGGGTGCGATATTCCCCTATGACCCGAACCGCATCCGGTCGGTCACTCAGTGTGGAGGACCAGCAATCATGGCAAAGGCGCTTCTCGGTTATGTCGGCGGTTCCGACCCGCGACTTCTCGCCGAGATGCGACGGCTTCAGCAGCGTGTCCAGGACCTCGAATCCGAGCTTGTACGGATCCAGTCCGAGAACGACGCGTTGAACGCCGCCGTCGCACAGCACCCTGGAGAGTCGCTGTTCGACAGCATGGACATCGACGTCCCCCAGGCGGAGCCTGCGCTCACCTGACGGCGGCCCCCAACCGGGGCCAGGTGAGAAACACTCTCGCGAGATCAAGAATATGCAAGGGACGCTTCGGCGTCCCTTCTTTTCTTGATTCTTTTCCCCTCATCTCCCGCCGCACGAAGCGTCATTGCCCGTACGCCGGCTTTCTTAACGTCTGATGTGCCCTGCACGTTCGCCGGTGAAACCGCCGAAGGACGATCCGGGCCGGGTAGAGTCCGGCGGCGTGCACCTCAAGGCCATGACCCTGCGCGGGTTCAAATCCTTCGCCTCCGCCACGACGCTGCGTTTCGAGCCGGGAATCACCTGCGTCGTCGGTCCCAACGGCTCAGGCAAGTCCAATGTCGTGGACGCGCTCTCCTGGGTCATGGGCGAACAAGGCGCGAAGTCGCTGCGCGGCGGCAAGATGGAGGACGTCATCTTCGCCGGGACGACCGGCCGGCCCCCGCTGGGCCGCGCCGAGGTCTCCCTCACCATCGACAACTCCGACGGCGCTCTGCCCATCGACTACGCCGAGGTCACCATCACGCGGATCATGTTCCGCAACGGCGGCAGCGAGTACCAGCTCAACGGCGACACCTGCCGGCTCCTCGACATCCAGGAACTGCTCTCCGACTCCGGCATCGGCCGCGAGATGCACGTCATCGTCGGACAGGGCCAGCTCGACTCCGTACTCCACGCCGACCCGATGGGCCGCAGGGCCTTCATCGAGGAGGCGGCGGGCGTACTGAAGCACCGCAAGCGCAAGGAGAAGGCGCTGCGGAAGCTCGAAGCGATGAAGGCCAACCTCGCCCGCGTCCAGGACCTCACCGACGAGCTGCGCCGCCAGCTCAAACCCCTGGGACGGCAGGCCGCCGTCGCCAGGAGGGCCGCCGTCATCCAGGCCGACCTGCGTGACGCCCGGCTGCGGCTCCTCGCCGACGACCTGGTCAAGCTCCGCGAGGCACTGCGCACCGAGATCGCCGACGAGGCCGAACTCAAACAGCGCAAGGAGACGGCCGAGACCCGGCTCAAGACGGCGCTGATCCGCGAGGCGGAGCTGGAGGACGAGGTACGGCGGCTGGCGCCACGGCTCCAGCGCGCCCAGCAGACCTGGTACGAGCTGTCCCAGCTCGCCGAGCGGGTGCGCGGTACGGTCTCGCTCGCCGACGCCCGCGTACAGAGCGCGGGCCAGGCCCCCGCCGACGAGCGGCGCGGCCGTGACCCCGAGGACATGGAGCGCGAGGCCGCCCGGATCCGCGAGCAGGAGGCGGAGCTGGAGGCCGCGCTCGAAGCGGCCGAGCACGCCTTGGAGGACACCGTCGCGCACCGGGCCGAGCTGGAACGCTCGCTCACGGCCGAGGAGCGCCGGCTGAAGGACGCGGCCCGCGCCATCGCCGA
>NZ_JTIY01000001.1:547585-555379 GCF_000818175.1 Streptomyces sp. AcH 505 | reverse complement strand
AGGACGCCGGTCGGGCGGCCCTGCTGCTGAGCGCGCCGCGCCCGCAGGGCACGGTGCCCGGCCAGGCCGAACACCGGACGACCGCCGCGCCGCCGGCGCCGGACGCCCTACCCCGGCAGAGCGCCGGGGCCGCGACGGAGACCGGCACCGGCACCGCGACCGACGGATCCGTCCCCGCGACCGCTCCCGCCGTCGCGGTGTCCGTCGCGACCACGCCACCCGTCGTCGATCTCGTACGGGGACCCGCCGAACTCATGGGCGCCGTCGCCCGGCTCGTACGCGACATGGTCGTCGTCGGGACACTGGAGGACGCCGAGGAGCTGGTCGCCGCGCGGCCCGAGCTGACCGCCGTCACCACCGAGGGCGACGTCCTCGGCGCGCACTTCGCGCACGGCGGCTCGGCGGGCGCGCCCAGCCTGCTCGAAGTGCAGGCATCCGTGGACGAGGCTTCGGCCGCGCTGGCCGAACTCGCCGTACGGTGCGAAGAACTGGCGGCGGCCCAGCACGCGGCCGGCGCCCGGCGTACCGAATCCGCCGCGCTCGTCGAGGAACTGGGGGAGCGCAGGCGGGCCGCCGAACGGGCCAAGTCCGCCGTTTCCGGGCAGCTCGGCCGGCTCTCGGGGCAGGCGCGCGGCGCCGTCGGCGAGGCCGAACGTACCGCAGCGGCGGCCGCGAAGGCGCAGGAAGCCCTGGAGCGCGCCACCGGCGAGGCCGAGGAGCTGGCCGAGCGGCTGCTCGTCGCCGAGGAGGCGCCGGTCGAGGAGGAGCCCGACACCTCCGTCAGGGACCGGCTCGCCGCCGACGGCGCCAACGCCCGGCAGACCGAGATGGAGGCCAGGCTCCAGGTCCGTACCCACGAGGAGCGGGTCAAAGGGCTGGCCGGACGGGCCGACTCGCTCGACAGGGGAGCCCGCGCGGAGCGCGAGGCACGGGCGCGCGCCGAGCAGCGGCGGGCCCGGCTGCGCCACGAGGCGCAGGTCGCCTCGGCTGTCGCGGCGGGGGCCAGGCAACTGCTCGCACACGTCGAGGTGTCGGTCGTACGGGCCGAGGCGGAACGCGTCACGGCCGAGGCCGCCAAGGCGGAGCGCGAACAGGAACTGGTCGCCGAACGCAACCAGGGCCGTGATCTGAAGGCCGAACTCGACAAGCTCACCGACTCGGTGCACCGGGGCGAGGTGCTCGGCGCCGAGAAGCGCATGCGCATCGAGCAGCTGGAGGCCAAGGCCCTGGAGGAGCTGGGCGTCGAACCGGCCGGGCTCATCGCCGAGTACGGACCCGACCAGCTCGTCGCACCGTCACCCGCCGCCGAGGGCGAGGAGCTTCCGGAGGACCCGGAGCATCCGCGCAACCAGCCGGTGCCGTACGTACGCGCCGAACAGGAGAAGCGGCTCAGGTCCGCCGAACGGGCGTATCAGCAACTCGGGAAGGTGAATCCGCTCGCCCTTGAGGAGTTCGCCGCACTGGAGGAGCGGCACAACTTCCTCTCCGAGCAGCTCGAAGACCTCAAGAAGACCCGCGCGGACCTGCTCCAGGTCATCAAGGAGGTCGACGAACGCGTCGAACAGGTCTTCACCGAGGCCTACCGGGACACCGCACGCGAGTTCGAGGGCGTCTTCTCGCGGCTGTTCCCCGGCGGCGAGGGACGGCTGCTGCTGACCGACCCGGAGAACATGCTCACCACCGGCGTCGACGTCGAGGCCCGGCCGCCCGGCAAGAAGGTCAAGCGGCTCTCGCTGCTCTCCGGCGGCGAACGCTCCCTGACGGCCGTCGCGCTGCTCGTCTCCATCTTCAAGGCCAGGCCCAGCCCGTTCTACGTGATGGACGAGGTCGAGGCGGCGCTCGACGACACCAACCTGCAGCGGCTGATCCGCATCATGCAGGAGCTCCAGGAGAGCTCACAGCTGATCGTGATCACACATCAGAAGCGGACGATGGAGGTCGCCGACGCGCTGTACGGCGTCTCCATGCAGGGCGACGGCGTGTCCAAGGTGATCAGCCAGCGGCTGCGCTGACGCCGCGCCACCTCCGGTGGTGGGGGAGAGCGACCTGTGCCCAACTGGAGGGGCCTCGCACCCCCACCCGCCGGGCCGGCACGGCGGCGCGGCCCCAGGAGTTCATGTGACCAGTACAGCGCAGGCGCCGCCGCCCGGAGGGCGGACGGCCCGTCCCGACCACCTCCGCCACGTCGTCTTCATCGCCGCCGCCGCTGCCATGGGCGGCTTCCTCTTCGGCTATGACAGCTCGGTGATCAACGGCGCCGTCCAGGCGATCCGGGAGAAGTACGACGTCGGATCCGCCGCGCTCGCCCAGGTCATCGCCGTCGCCCTGATCGGCTGCGCGATCGGGGCCGCCGTCGCGGGCCGGATCGCCGACCGGATCGGCCGTATCCGCTGCATGCAGATCTCCTCGATCCTCTTCACCATCAGCGCCGTCGGCTCCGCGCTCCCGTTCGCCATCTGGGACCTGGCCATCTGGCGGGTCATCGGCGGCTTCGCGATCGGCATGGCGTCGGTGATCGGCCCCGCCTACATCGCCGAGGTCTCACCCGCCGCGTACCGCGGCCGGCTCGGCTCGTTCCAGCAGGGCGCCATCGTCATCGGCATCGCGCTGTCGCAGCTCGTCAACTACGGCATCCTGCAGATCGCCGACGGCGACCAGCGCGGCAAGATCGGCGGCCTCGAAGCCTGGCAGTGGATGCTCGGCGTGATGGTCCTCCCCGCGATCCTGTACGGGGTGCTCTCCTTCCTGATCCCCGAGTCACCGCGCTATCTGATCTCCGTGGGCCGGCGGGCCCGCGCGCGAGAAGTGCTCGCCGAGGTCGAGAACGACGACGTCGACCTGGACGCCCGCGTCGCCGAGATCGACACCGCGATGCGCCGCGAGCACAAGTCCAGCTTCAAGGACCTGCTGAACGGCCGCCGCAACTTCCTGCCCATCGTCTGGGTCGGCATCGGCCTCTCCGCCTTCCAGCAGCTCGTCGGCATCAACGTGGCCTTCTACTACTCGGCGACGCTCTGGCAGTCGGTCGGCATCAACCCGTCCAGCTCGTTCCTCTACTCGTTCACGACCTCGATCGTGAACATCATCGGCACCGTGATCGCGATCGTCCTGGTGGACCGCGTAGGCCGCAAACCCCTCGCCCTCGTCGGCTCCTGCGGCATGACGGTCTCACTCGCCCTGGAGGCCTGGGCCTTCTCCGCGAAACTCGTGGACGGCAAACTGCCCACCCTCGAAGGCACCACGGCCCTCGTCGCCGCGCACGTCTTCGTGCTGTTCTTCGCGCTGTCCTGGGGCGTCATCGTCTGGGTCTTCCTCGGCGAGATGTTCCCGAACAGAATCCGCGCGGCAGCCCTCGGCGTCGCCGCGTCCGCGCAATGGATCGCCAACTACGCCATCACGGCCAGCTTCCCCAGCCTGTCCTCCGACTGGAGCCTGTCGGGGACGTACATCATCTACACCTGCTTCGCGGTGCTCTCCATCCCGTTCGTACTGATCTTCGTGAAGGAGACAAAGGGAAAGACGCTCGAAGAAATGGGCTGACCTCGAACCAGGACGGCATCGGCCGGTCCAGAATCTCGACCACGGCGGTCCGATACTGGGAGCGTTGTGACTCCTCCCCGCCGAAAGCGGCAGGGCTTCTCGCTATGCCGATTCGGCTTCGCGACGGACCAGCCCGGCCCGTAGGACGTTGATGGCTCCCACCGTGTCGGCGTGCGCACGGTGGCCGCAGGAGACGCAGACAAAGGTGTCCCGGGTGGGCCGGTTCTCCTTCGCGGTGTGCCCGCACCGGGGGCAGTGCCTGAGGTGTTGCGCGGGTCCACGGCGATCACTTCCCGGCCGGCGCTTTCAGCCTTGCTGGTGAGGATCGTCAGGAACACCCCCCAACCGGCATCGGCGATCGAACGGTTCAGTGCGCCCTTGGCGGCAGCTCCGTTCGGCAGGAAATCGCCTGCCCGGTGGGGATGCGGTCTGGGTGCGGGAGTCTTGATCATGTTGCTGATCGCGAGATCTTCGTGCGCGATGACATCGTGCTCACGGACCAGGGCGAGTGCCGTCTTGTGCGCGTGATCGAGCCGCCGGCGACGCACCTTGCCGTGCAAGGCGGCGACCTTCTCCACCGCCCGCTGATGGTTGCGGGTGCGCTTGTCCCGGCGTACCCGCGGGAACCTGCTCAGCTTCCGCCGGGCGGTTGTGAGTTTGTCGGCCGTGCGCCGGCCGTGGCGGGGATTGTCGAGGAAGCCGCCCTGCGAGTCGGCCAGGAAGTGGACGATGCCCAGGTCGATACCGACGGCGCTGCCGGTGACGGGAAGCGGCTCGGGCCGGGCCTGCTCGGCGGTGAGTACGACGAACCAGCGGCGTCCCTCACGCTTGACCGAGACCGTTCTGATCTTGCCGGTCACGGCACGGTGTTGATTGACCTTGATGTGTCCGACGCCTTGGAGACGGATCCGGGTGCCGGGGACGTGCGGAGTGGAATCCCACCGGCAGCCGTCCCCGTCCCGAGGGAACTCGACCGTGTCGAACCAGCTGGTGCCCCGGAACCTCGGGTACCCCGGGGTGTCACCGGAGCGGACCCGCCGGAAGAAAGCCCGGAACGCCCGGTCGAGACGGCGCAGCGTCGCCTGCTGGCTGCTGAAGGACCAGCGGCCCTGACGATCGAGGTCGAAGGCGCGGATGGCCTTGAGCTGAGCGGACTGCGTTCCGTACGTGATCGCCGTCTTCGAGACATGCCGGTAGGCGTCACGGCGCTCCTGCAAGGCCCCGTTGTAGAGGGAGCAGTGATCGCGCAGCATCTCACCGAGGGCGATTGCCTGGCGTGCGGTGGGCCTCATGAGGAACGTGTACGCGCGGATCATCAGCCCACCCCCTCCGGGTCGGCGGTGATTTTACCGGTGCGCCGTCCGCCGAATGCCGGTCCCGCCAAGCCGGAGAGCAGTCGCAAAGGCGGCCCGACCAGAAGACGGGAATTCCCTGCGAAGATCGGAGGATGGAAATCGTCATCCTTGTTGTAGTCATCGCCCTGGTCGCGGTCGGCGCGATCAGCGGGCTTGTGGTGGGCAGCCGCAGGAAGAAGAAGCAGCTGCCGCCATCGGCACCGTCGTCGACGCCGACCATCACTGCTCCGCCCGCCGAGCCACATGTCGGCGACGAGGCGGAGACGCCGCGGGACGAGTCCCGTCGCACCATCGAGGAGGTCGGCCTTCCCGGGGCCGACGAGGCTGTCGGGTCGCCGGTGGCCGTCGAGGACCCGGTGGTGGCCGAGCCGCCCGTCCGGGAACTGGATGTGCCGGAGCCCACCGCCGGCCGGCTGATCCGGCTGCGCGCCAGGCTCGCCCGTTCGCAGAACACGCTCGGTAAGGGGCTGCTCACGCTGCTGTCGCGCGAGCACCTCGACGAGGAGACCTGGGAGGAGATCGAGGACACCCTGCTCACCGCGGACGTCGGTGTCGCGCCGACCCAGGAGCTGGTCGAGCGGCTCCGTGAGCGGGTGCGGGTCCTCGGTACGCGTACGCCAGAGGAGCTGCGCTCCCTGCTCCGGGAGGAGCTGGTGACGCTGCTCGGTACGGACTTCGACCGCGCAGTGAAGACGGAGAGCGGCCTGGACACGCCCGCCGTCGTGATGGTCGTCGGGGTCAACGGCACCGGCAAGACCACCACGACCGGCAAGCTGGCGCGGGTGCTGGTGGCCGACGGGCGGTCCGTCGTGCTCGGCGCCGCCGACACCTTCCGCGCCGCCGCCGCCGATCAGCTCCAGACCTGGGGCGAGCGGGTCGGCGCGCGTACGGTGCGCGGGCCCGAGGGCGGTGACCCCGCCTCGGTCGCGTTCGACGCGGTCAAGGAGGGCATCGCCGAGGGCGCGGACGTCGTGCTGATCGACACGGCGGGACGGCTGCACACCAAGACCGGGCTCATGGACGAGCTGGGCAAGGTCAAGCGGGTCGTCGAGAAGCACGGTCCGCTGGACGAGGTACTGCTCGTGCTGGACGCGACGACCGGGCAGAACGGTCTCGTGCAGGCCCGGGTCTTCGCCGAGGTCGTGGACATCACCGGCATCGTGCTGACCAAGCTGGACGGTACGGCCAAGGGCGGCATCGTGATCGCGGTCCAGCGCGAGCTGGGCGTGCCGGTCAAGCTGATCGGTCTGGGCGAAGGCGCCGACGATCTCGCGCCGTTCGAGCCGGGCGCATTCGTGGACGCCCTGATCGGCGACGCGTAGCCGTTCCGGCGGGGGTGCGGCCGCCGCCGCACCCCCCGGCGCCGCTCGCGCCGCTTCTCCTGCCGCGCTCACGCCTCCGTCGAGCGGTGGCAGATGTACGCCAGGGTCCCCAGCACCAGCCGCGCCTGCGGAGGTTCCGCCGCGGTGTCCAGACACGGCGGGCGCAGCCAGCGGACCCCGGGGGTGGGCGGTGCGGTGACGAAGCTGCCGCGGCCGTGGGCGACGAGGTCGAGATTCGCGTCGTCCCAGCCCATGCGGTAGAGCAGTTCGGGCAGTTCGGCGCAGGCGCCGGGGGCCACGAAGAAGTGCGCGCGGCCCGTGGCCGTCGCCATCACGGGTCCCAGCGGCAGCCCCATGCGCTCCAGCCGGACCAGCGCCCTGCTGCCCGCCGGCTGTGCGACGTCGATGATGTCGAACGTACGGCCCACCGGCAGCAGGACGGCCGCGCCCGGCGCGTGCGACCAGGCCCGCGCCACCTCGGCCAGCGTGGAGCCCGCCGGGATCTCGGCCGCCGTGTCCGTCCCGGCGCCGCCGACGCGGCCGCCGGCCGTCACGCCCGGGGCCACGTCCCAGCCCCATAGTCCCGTGTACTCCGCCACCGCGGTGCACTCTGTGCTGCGGCGGCGCGCGCCGGACCGCATCTCCCGGATTCCGCCGATCGTGAAGCCCATGCCCCCTCCAACGGGTCGAGTGCACCGGTGGTTACGACTCGCAGTCTGCCTGTGACTCTCTGTCGTCATCGGGTCGCTTCGGCGGCGCGTGGAGGCATCGAGGGTGGTGCGGAGGTGATTCCCGCGCCCCGGCGTGCGACGCTCCGCCGTCGTGACTGTTGCCTGTCAAGTGAATCGCGCCCGGCCGCAGGTGAGTTCATTCGAAGGGGTGGCGAATGGTGGCGTTTGTTGAATCCCCCTCGCTAGAGGGGTGATCGTAGGATTACTTTCAGTGCACGAACCTCGGGGAGAGCGTGTTCGCGGGTATGCCGGAGGCATCTCGGTTTCCTGTTCGAAGGGGTGCAACCTCCGGACAGCCGATGGCAACTCAGGGCATTCTGGCAGTGGTTCGCGCGACAGGTGGTTTCAGCGGATGGGGGCGTTCCAGTGGGTGGCAGCGGCACAGACGGCACGGACACCGGCAAGCGCTCGAACGGGCAGCTGGGCTCGTGGTTCGTGCGCAGCGCCTGGTCGAAGGGCGAACTCGCGCGCCAAGTCAACCGCAAGGCACGCGAGATGGGCGCGCACCACATCAGCACCGACACGTCGCGGGTCAGACGCTGGCTGGACGGCGAGCAGCCGCGCGAACCCATCCCGCGCATCCTCTCCGAGCTGTTCTCCGAGCGCTTCGGCACCGTCGTGACCGTCGAGGACCTGGGCCTGCGGACCGCCCACCAGTCGCCCTCGGTCTCCGGCGTCGACCTGCCCTGGGCCGGGCCGCAGACCGTGGCGCTGCTCAGCGAGTTCTCCCGCAGCGACCTGATGCTGGCGCGGCGCGGCTTCCTCGGCTCCTCGCTGGCGCTGGCGGCGGGCCCCGCGCTCGTCGAGCCGATGCAGCGCTGGCTGGTGCCGGGACCCGCGGGGGAG
>NZ_JTIY01000001.1:543496-547439 GCF_000818175.1 Streptomyces sp. AcH 505 | reverse complement strand
GGGGAGGCGGAGAAGCCGGCGCCCCCGGCCGAGCAGCGCCCTTCGCGGCTCTCCAAGCCCGAGCTGGAACTGCTGGAGTCCACCACGGCGATGTTCCGGCTGTGGGACGCGCAGTGCGGCGGCGGGCTGCGGCGCAAGGCGGTCGTCGGCCAACTCCACGAGGTGACCGACCTGCTGCAGGAGCCGCAGCCGGAGGCGACGTCGAAGCGGCTGTTCACCTGCGCCGCCGAACTGGCCGAGCTGGCCGGCTGGATGAGTTACGACGTCGGCCTCCAGCCCAACGCGCAGAAGTACTTCGTCCTCGCGCTGCACGCGGCGAAGGAGGCCGGCGACAAGCCGCTCGGCTCGTACGTCCTGTCGTCGATGAGCCGTCAGATGATCCATCTCGGCCGTCCTGACGACGCGTTGGAGCTCGTCCATCTCGCGCAGTACGGCAGCAGGGACTGTGCGACGCCGCGCACCCAGGCGATGCTCTACGCGATGGAGGCGCGCGCCTACGCCAACATGGGCCAGCCCAGCAAGTGCAAGCGCGCCGCGCGGATGGCGGAGGAGACCTTCGCCGACGCGGGCGGCGACGGCGAGCGGGAGCCCGACTGGATCCGGTTCTTCTCCGAGGCGGAGCTGAACGCGGAGAACGCCCATTCGTACCGTGACCTGGCATATGTGGCGGGTCGCAGCCCCACGTACGCGTCGCTCGCCGAGCCGGTCATGGAGCGCGCCGTCGAGCTGTTCGCCAAGGACGACGACCATCAACGGTCATACGCTCTTAACCTGATTGGCATGGCGACCGTGCATCTGCTCAAGAAGGAGCCCGAGCAGTCGGCGGCCCTGGGCCGGCAGGCGCTCGACATCGCCTGCAAGGTCCGCTCGGAACGGGTGAACACCCGGCTGCGCAAGACCGTATATACAGCTGCCAGGGATTTCGGCGGCGTGGCCGAGGTCACCGAGCTCACGGACGAACTGAACGCGCAGCTTCCGGAAAGTGCGGAAGCCGTCTGAAAAGCTCCGGCCGCGGCGCTCACCCCGTACAGCCCGACACGGCTCCCCCGCCGCCAGGACCGCAGGGTGGGTACCGCGGCCGGTTCATCTGCCCGTAACACAGAGGTTGCCTTCGTCACTGTCGTGAAACATCGAGCGGCACTGGCCGAAACCACCCTGGGCGATTCTCCTCAACACAGTCGGCCCACACCTCCCACACTCGGCAGGGGCCGTACCGACTCGCGAGGAGACGCCGGCCTTGAATGGCGCAGATACCGCATTCGTTTTGATCATGGCCGCGCTCGTCATGCTAATGACGCCCGGCTTGGCATTCTTCTACGGCGGCATGGTGCGGGTGAAGAGCGCCCTCAACATGCTCATGATGTCGATGATCTCCCTGGGCGTCGTCAGTGTGCTCTGGGTGCTCTACGGATACTCCCTGGCATTCGGCGACGACGCCGGTGGCGGGTTCATCGGCAACCTGGACCACATCGGCATGAAGGGCATCACAGCGGACACGCTGACCGGCGGAAAGACCGGCATTCCGGTCTTCGCCTTCGCCCTCTTCCAGCTGATGTTCGCCGTCCTCACCCCCGCTCTGATGAGCGGTGCGCTCGCGGACCGCGTGAAGTTCACCGGCTGGACGCTGTTCATCGCGCTCTGGGTCACCATCGTGTACTTCCCGATCGCCCACTGGGTCTGGCAGTCCGACGGATGGCTGTTCAAGCTCGGCGTGATCGACTTCGCCGGTGGTACGGCGGTCCATATCAACGCCGGTATCGGAGGCTTGGCGGCAGTCCTTGTCGTCGGTAAGCGCATCGGCTTCAAGAAGGACCCGATGCGGCCGCACAGCCTGCCGCTCGTCGTCCTCGGCGCCGGACTGCTGTGGTTCGGCTGGTTCGGCTTCAACGCCGGATCGGCGCTCGCCGCCAACGGCACGGCCGCGCTCATGGCCTTCAACACGCAGATCGCCACAGCGGCGGCGATGATCGGCTGGCTCGCCTACGAGCGGATCCGGCACGGCGCGTTCACCACCCTCGGTGCCGCCTCCGGCGCGGTCGCGGGACTCGTCGCCATCACGCCCTCCGGTGCCAACGTCAACGCGTTCGGCGCGCTGCTCATCGGTGTCGTCGCGGGTGTCATCTGCTCCTGGGCCGTCAGCCTCAAGTACAAGCTGGGCTACGACGACTCGCTCGACGTCGTCGGTGTCCACCTCGTCGGCGGTGTGATCGGTACCCTGCTCGTCGGCGTGCTCGCCATCGACGGTGTCGGCGGTGTCTCGCAGCTCGGCAAGCAGGCCGCCGGAGCGTTCTCTGTGATGGGCTACTCGTTCGTGGTCTCCTGGATCCTCGCCATGATCGTCCACAAGACGATCGGCTTCCGGGCCACCGAGGACGAAGAGACCAGTGGCGTCGACATGGCCTTCCACGCGGAGTCCGCGTACGACTTCAGCTCGGTGGGCGGATCGCTGTCCAACGGTCAGAATGGTGTGGCGCCCGACGCGCTGGCCGGGGCGACGAACAAGAAGGTGGACGCATGAAGCTCATCACCGCAGTCGTGAAGCCACACCGGCTGGACGAGATCAAGGAGGCCCTGCAGGCCTTCGGCGTCCAGGGGCTCACGGTCACGGAAGCCAGCGGGTACGGCAGGCAGCGCGGCCACACCGAGGTCTACCGCGGTGCGGAGTACACCGTCGATCTCGTACCGAAGATCCGCGTCGAGGTGCTCGTCGGTGACGACGACGCCGAGGAACTGCTCGAAGTCATCGTGAAGGCCGCACGTACGGGCAAGATCGGTGACGGCAAGGTCTGGAGCGTGCCGGTGGAGACGGCCATCCGGGTACGTACCGGCGAACGCGGTCCCGATGCCCTCTGAGGCACCGGAAACCGCTGGACCCAGCGGCTATGCGGCGGCCCGGCTGCGTCTTCTCCAGGAGAAGACGCAGTCCGGGCCGCCGCGCCGGGCCGCGCTCGCCAAACTGACCGACGACTGGCTGAACGCGCTCTTCACCACCGCCGCCAGGGAAACCGGCGCACGGGGCGTCGCGCTCGTCGCCGTCGGCGGCTACGGCCGCGGCGAACTCTCCCCGCGCAGCGACCTCGACCTGCTGCTCCTGCACGACGGCAGCGCCGAGTCGGTCGCCGCGCTCGCCGACCGGATCTGGTACCCCGTCTGGGACCTCGGGCTCGCCCTCGACCACTCCGTACGCACCCCCGCCGAAGCGCGCAAGACCGCCGGCGAGGACCTCAAGGTGCAGCTCGGACTGCTCGACGCCCGCCATGTGGCCGGCGATCTCGGCCTGCTCACCAAGCTGCGCACCACCGTCTTCGCCGACTGGCGCAACCACGCCGCCAAACGCCTCCCCGAACTCGACGAGCTGTGCCGTGAGCGCGCCGAACGCCAGGGCGAGCTGCAGTACCTGCTGGAGCCCGACCTCAAGGAGGCCCGCGGCGGGCTGCGCGACGCCACAGCGCTGCGCGCCGTGGCCGCTTCCTGGCTCGCCGACGCCCCGCGCGAGGGCCTGGACGGCGCCCGCCGCCGGCTGCTCGACGCCCGCGACGCCCTCCACCTGACCACGGGACGCGCCACCGACCGGCTCGCCCTCCAGGAGCAGGACCCCGTCGCCGCCGAACTCGGCCTCCTCGACGCCGACGTACTGCTGCGCCAGGTCTACGAGGCGGCGCGCACCATCTCGTACGCCTCCGACGTCACCTGGCGCGAGGTCAACCGCGTCCTGCGCGCCCGTTCCGTACGGCCCCGGCTGCGCGCCATGCTCGGCGGCAAACCGGCACCCGAGCGCAACCCGCTCGCCGACGGTGTCGTGGAGCAGGACGGCGAAGCCGTCCTCGCCCTCGCCGCCCGGCCCGAGCGCGACCCCGTGCTGCCCCTGCGGGCAGCCGCGGCGGCGGCCCAGGCCGGCATCCCGATCTCGCTGCACGCCGTACGGCGGCTCGCGGCCGCCTCG
>NZ_JTIY01000001.1:540457-543471 GCF_000818175.1 Streptomyces sp. AcH 505 | reverse complement strand
GCTCGCGGCCGCCTCGAAGCCGCTGCCCTCGCCCTGGCCCGCCGAGGCCCGCGAGGAGCTGGTGACCCTGCTCGGCGCCGGTGAGTCGACCATCCCCGTCTGGGAGGCGCTGGAGGCCGAAGGCCTGATCACCCGGCTGCTGCCCGACTGGGAGCGGGTCCGCTGCCGGCCGCAGCGCAACCCCGTCCACACCTGGACCGTCGACCGGCACCTCGTGGAGGCCGCCGTCCAGGCGTCCGCCATGACCCGCCGCGTCAGCCGCCCCGACCTGCTGCTGATCAGCGCCCTGCTGCACGACATCGGCAAGGGCTGGCCCGGCGACCACTCCGTGGGCGGCGAGGCCATCGCCCGCGACATAGCGGCCCGTATCGGCTTCGACGGTGAGGACACCGAGGTCATCGCGACCGTCGTACGCCACCACCTGCTGCTCGTGGACACCGCGACCCGGCGTGACCTCGACGACCCGGCGACCGTCAGCGCCGTCGCCGCCCGGATCGGCTCGATCGGCACCCTGGAGCTGCTGCACGCCCTCACCGAGGCCGACGCGCTCGCCACCGGGCCCGCCGCCTGGTCGTCCTGGCGCGCCGGACTCGTCACCGATCTCGTCGCCCGCGTCGCCGCCGTACTGACCGGCGAGGCCACACCCGAACCGGAACCCGAGGCGCCCAGCGCCGAACAGGAACGGCTCGCCGTCGAAGCCCTGCGCACCGGCGAACCTGTCCTGGCCCTGCACGCCCAGACCCCGGAGGAGTCCGAGGAGCCGGAACCCGTCGGCGTCGAACTGCTCATCGCCCTGCCCGACCAGCCGGGCGTCCTGCCCGCCGCGGCCGGGGTGCTCGCCCTGCACCGGCTGACCGTACGGGCCGCCGACCTGCGCGCCGTCGAGCTGCCCACCGACATCGGCGAAGCCTCGGTCCTGCTGCTCAACTGGCGGGTCGCCGCGGCGTACGGCTCGCTCCCGCAGGCCAGCAGGCTCCGTGCCGACCTGGTACGCGCCCTGGACGGGTCGCTCGACATCGCCGCCCGGCTGGCCGAACGCGAAGCGGCCTACCCGCGCCGCAGGGGCGTGAAGGCCCCGCCGCCCCGGGTGCGGGTCGCCCCCGGCAGCTCCCACCGCGCCACGGTCATCGAGGTACGCGCCCAGGACGCCCCCGGGCTGCTGCACCGGATCGGCCACGCGCTGGAGGAGGCCGCCGTACGGGTGCGCAGCGCGCACGTCTCCACGCTGGGCTCGAACGCCGTCGACACCGTCTACGTCACACGCGAGGACGGCTCCCCCCTGCCCGAACAGGAGGCCGCGACCCTCGCGAAGGCGCTGGAAGGCGCCCTCGGCTAGTACGGATCCGGTAGCTGAGGCCGGATCGCTTGCCCGGCCGGATACCCTGGAGGGCGACCTGTCCGCCCGCCCCCGACCTGAGGATTCGCGACCACCGTGTTCGACACTCTCTCCGACCGCCTCGCAGCCACATTCAAGAGCCTCCGGGGCAAAGGGCGCCTCAGCCCGGAGGACATCGATGCCACGGCCCGTGAGATCCGTATCGCCCTGCTCGAAGCCGACGTGGCCCTGCCCGTCGTGCGCGACTTCATCAAGCAGGTCAAGGAGCGCGCCAACGGCGCCGAGGTCTCCCAGGCGCTGAACCCGGCGCAGCAAGTCATCAAGATCGTCAACGAGGAACTCGTCGGCATCCTCGGCGGCGAGACCCGGCGGCTGCGGTTCGCCAAGCAGCCGCCGACCGTGATCATGCTCGCCGGTCTGCAGGGTGCCGGTAAGACGACCCTCGCCGGCAAGCTCGGCCTCTGGCTCAAGGGCCAGGGCCACTCCCCGCTGCTCGTCGCCTGTGACCTCCAGCGCCCCAACGCCGTCACCCAGCTCTCCGTCGTCGCCGAGCGCGCCGGCGTCGCCGTCTACGCGCCCGAGCCGGGCAACGGGGTGGGCGACCCGGTCAAGGTCGCGAAGGACTCGATCGAGCACGCGCGCGCCAAGCAGTACGACGTCGTGGTCGTGGACACCGCGGGCCGCCTCGGTATCGACCAGGAACTGATGCGCCAGGCGTCCGACATCCGGGACGCGGTCAACCCGGACGAGGTCCTGTTCGTCGTCGACGCGATGATCGGCCAGGACGCCGTCAACACGGCGGAGGCGTTCCGCGACGGTGTCGGGTTCGACGGCGTCGTCCTGTCGAAGCTCGACGGTGACGCCAGGGGCGGCGCCGCGCTCTCCATCGCGCACGTCACCGGCAAGCAGATCATGTTCGCCTCCAACGGCGAGAAGCTGGACGAGTTCGACACGTTCCACCCCGACCGGATGGCGTCACGCATCCTGGACATGGGTGACCTGCTCAGCCTCATCGAGAAGGCCGAACAGACCTTCAGCCAGGCCGAGGCCGAGAAGATGGCCGCGAAGCTGGCCAAGGGGCCGAAGGAGTTCACGCTCGACGACTTCCTGTCCCAGATGGAGCAGGTCCGCAAGATGGGCTCGATCTCCAAGCTGCTCGGCATGCTGCCGGGCATGGGCCAGATCAAGGACCAGATCGCCAACCTCGACGAGAAGGACGTGGACCGCACCGCCGCGATCATCAAGTCCATGACGCCGGGGGAGCGCGCGGAACCGACGATCATCAACGGCTCGCGCAGGGCGCGTATCGCCAAGGGCTCGGGTGTCGAGGTCAGCGCGGTGAAGGGGCTGGTCGAGCGGTTCTTCGAGGCCCGCAAGATGATGTCCAAGATGGCGCAGGGCGGCGGGATGCCGGGCATGCCGGGGGTTCCCGGGATGGGCGGCGGGCCAGGCCGTACGAAGAAGAAGCAGAAGCAGGCCAAGGGCAAGCAGCGCTCGGGGAACCCGATGAAGCGCAAGGCCGAGGAACAGGCGGCGCTGGCGCGCCGGGAGGAGTCGGCGCTGGCGGTGCCGGCGGAGGAGCAGGCGAAGAACTTCGAACTCCCGGACGAGTTCAAGAAGTTCATGAGCTAGTCGCGGGCCGGGGGGTGTGCGGGTCTGGGTTGCGGTCTCGCTGTCC
>NZ_JTIY01000001.1:538970-540370 GCF_000818175.1 Streptomyces sp. AcH 505 | reverse complement strand
TCCGGTGGTCGGGCACACCCGTCCGCGTCAGCGCGGGCGAGCGGTGCCCTGCGGGCGGCGGGTCCGGGCGGCCGTCCCGATGGGGCGGGGGCTGAAGGGGGTCGTGCAGGGGTGGTGTCCGGAGCGTAGAGCGTGATTTGTGGCGCATCTCGGCGGTGGCTCCGCGTCTGGGGAGTACGCGCCGTAAATCATGCAGCGCAGGACACGACCCCGGAACGGCCCCCGGCGACCACCGCAACCAAGACCGCCAACCGAACCGCGCCGGACGGCGACACCGCAGCGCAGGACACGACCCCGGAACGGCCCCCGGCAACAACCGCAACCAAGAACCCGCAACCAGAAACCGCGCCGGACGGCGACACCGCGTCACATCGTGAGGCCGAGTGACGTCGCCGCCGCCAGTCCCACCGACGTCAGCGACGACGCGTCGGGCAGCCGCGTCAGGGACGGCGCCTCCGGGCGGTGCATGAGCACCGGGACGTACTCCCGCGTGTGGTATGCGTGGCCGATCGTCGGGTCGTTCCCGTGGTCGCCCGTCACGATCAGCCGGTCACCCGCGCCGTCCAGCAGCCGTAGCAGCGCCCCGAGTCCCGCGTCCGTCTGCTCCAGTACGTCCCCGTACCGCTCGGTGTCCTGCTGGTGGCCCGCCAGGTCCGTCTCCTGGACGTTCGCGACGACAAGCCCGGGGCCGGGGGCCCGTACTGCTTCCAGCGTGCGGGCCAGGACGTCGGCCGTCGCGACGCACGGGCGGCGCACCGCCGCTTCGCAGACCAGGATGTCCGCCGCCTTGCCGACGAGCGTCACCGGGATCCCCGCGCGCGCCGCGACGTCGGGCAGCTGGCGGGTGTGGTCGACGGGCGCGCCCAGGTGCTGCACCTGGAGGCCGCCGTTGCGGTAGAAGCCCGTCGCGGGGGTGTCCAGGCCGACCGTTCCGCCGTCGCCGTCCCGTACGTACGCGGGCAGCGGCCCGTCCGCGTGGCCGCCGACGGCGATGACGCGGGCGACGGGCGCCACGGACCGTACCGTGCGGGCGATGGCCAGGATGCGGTCGAAGGGCAGGTCCTCCAGGCGTCCCGAGGCGTTCCAGTTGATGCCGGGGTCGGCCTCCAGGTTGTCGTGGACGAGGACGGCGCCGTCCACGACGAGCAGCGGGCGGCCGTCCAGCGGCGACACCTCGTGGCCCGCCGCCTTCAACGCGTGGGTCACCTCGGACAGATGCTCGGCCAGCCGGGCCACCGTGACCCGGCTGAAGTCGGCGCCCATCATCGTCTGGTGCCCGGCGAACGTGTCCGCGCCGGGGTAGCCGAGCGCCGCGCGGCCCACCGCGACCGGCAGCGCGGTCGTGGCGGCGAGGCCGGGGTGCGGATGGACGACGCCGAGGCCCAGCGCGCCGAGCGTCG
>NZ_JTIY01000001.1:518753-538394 GCF_000818175.1 Streptomyces sp. AcH 505 | reverse complement strand
AGCCGCAGGGGCCGGCCGGCTGCGGCGCGGTGGTCCAGGACGTGTCCGCACGTGTCGGCGGCGATGTCGCCGGGGCGCAGCGCCCCCGCGTCCGGCATCGCGCCGATGCCGAAGCCGTCGATGACGACGATGACCGTCTTGCTCATGGCGCTCCTTGCAGCGGCCGGCCGTGCGCGTCGTACAGGCCGGTCAGCCGGGGCGCGCCGGTGGACAGGCCCGCGACGACGGCGACGGTCGAGCGGGTGACGAAGATCTGGGTGCGGAAGGCGAGGACGGCGGTGTCGCCCGCCCGGACGGCGGGCGCCGCGTCCGTCAGCCGGTAGTAGTCGATGTTCTCGGCGGGGGAGTCCTGGACGGGCAGCCGCAGTCCGGTACGGGGCAGCAGCGCCGCCTTGATCCCGGCGCGTGCGTAGAAGCCGCCGCCGTACAGCGCGTGTCTGCCGTCGGCGAGGGTGTGCGCGACCTCGCTGACGTACACGTAGGCGGGCTGCTCCGGCTGATGCGCGTCGACCGCGTGCAGCGGGGTGGTGCCGGTGAGGGAGTGGCCCGGTTCGCCGTGGGTCGCGCCGAGTTCGGCGAGCAGCGGGAGCGTCGCCATGGCCGTGGCGCTCGGGGCGCTGAGCCCCAGCCGCTCGTGGCCGCGCGCGGCGAGCAGATCGCGTGCCTTGACGGCGAGTTCGAAGTTGGGCGTGGGGGCGGGCACGCCGGTGGCCGGGTCGCACAGCACGCAGGGGAAAGCGGTGACGCCGGCGATACGGATGCCGGGCAACTCCTCGGCGGCTTCGGCGAACGTGTCGAGGCCGTCGAGGGGTACGCCGCCTTCCTGGCCCGGGTAGACGGATCCCGCCGCGCCTTCGAGGCGTACGAACACGTCCTGGACGAAGCCGAGTTCGCGTGCGGCGTCGGAGACGGCGCGGGCGTTGGCCAGGTCGAAGACGGTGACCGCCTCGGGCCGCCAGGCCAGCATCTCGGGCAGGTCGCGGCGCGGGATCTGTACGAGGTGGCCGAGGTTGCCGGCCCGCGCGCCGGTGGCGTGCAGGGTGCGGGCCTCGGCCGGGTCGATCGCCGCGAAGGCGGGGATGTGCCGGGCGATGGCGCGGATCAGCGCGGGGTTGCGGCCGAGCTGTTTGACGACGAACCACAGGCTGAGGCCCAGCCGTTGGGCCTCGGCGGCGAGGAGTGCGGCGTTGGACTCAATGGCGTCCGCGTCCATGACGTAGGTGTCGGGCGGGATCGCGCCGGAGGCGTGCAGCGCGGTCGCCGTCTCGACGAGCGCGGCGTTGCGGGTGAGGACGGTGTCGAGGAACACGGTCAGCCCTCCAGGTCGAGCAGCGAACGGCGCAGGATCTCGACGACGAGATCGGCGCCGGCGCGCATGGGGTTGATCCGTACGGTCCAGTCGGCGAGTTCGGGGGCGTCGTCCAGCGACGAGCTGGACATCCGGTAGAAGAGCGGGGTGATCTCGTAACGGGAGTTGGAGCCGACCGGGTAGGGCGCCGCGCCGTACTTCGCCGCCACCGCGGGCAGTTGGCGGGCGACGGGCCGCTCCAGCCGGACAAGCAGGCAGCGGTCCTGCGCGTTGGCGATACGGACCTCGGCTACGCCCGGTACTTCGCCCGCCGTGAGCCGGTCGGCGACCTCGGCGCCCACCCGCGACTGGATCGCCCACATGACGGGCACGTGCGTGAGGGCGCGCAGCGCGTCGAGCGCCTGCGCGCCCTGCACCTGGCCGCCGCCGGAGTAGTTGTCGGCGCGGATGTGCTCCACCAGGTCGCGGGAGCCGACGACGGCGCCGACCCCTTCCGGGCCGTGCAGCTTGAACAGTGAGAAGCAGGAGGCGTCGGCGCCGAGTTCCACCCCGGAGGCGGGGACCCGCATGACGGCGTAGTTGTCGTCCACGACGGTGCGTACGCCCGCTTCGGCGCAGGCGGCGATCACCTCGGCGGGGTCGTACGAGTCGGCGAGCCGCTGGCGGCTGTGCTGGACGTACGCCCAGCGGAACCGGCCGGAGGCGAGCGCCTGGCGCAGCTCGGCCGGGTCGTTGAAGTCGGCCTCGACGGTGCGCACCCCGAGGCCGCGCAGCGTGACGGCGGTGGTGCGGTAGACGGGTGCCCGGTGGATGAGGAGCGGGTCGCCGGGGGAGACGGCGGCCTGGAGCGCGGCCCGGATCGCGCCGGTGCCCGCGCCCTGGACGAGGGCCGCGTCCTCGGCGCCGAAGTGCCCGGCGAGCACCGCTTCGACGCGTGCGGTCGTACGGGGCCTGCCGAGGCCGGGTACGACACCGGCGTCGGTCTCGAAGAGCTGGGTGCCCTCGAAGTGCGCCGCGGTGTGTTCGAGCAGCCGGTACTGGACGCGGACCGCTTCGTCGACGCCGACCGTCGCCAGCGGGTAGGTCGTGGGCAGGTGTACGGGCGTCTGTGGTGCGGCCATCTCAGATCTCCTCGACGTCGGCGCCGGTGAGGAAGCGCAGAGGGTTGCGGCGGGTCATCAGGTCCACCAGGTCGTCGTCCACCCCTGCGGCGCGTGCCTTCGGCAGGAAGGACCGGAAGAGGTGCCCGTATCCCTGGCCGCCCTCGGAGGTGAGGTAGCCGTGCCGGGAGATGTCGCAGCTGAGCAGGACCCGGTCGGCGTGGCCCGCTTCGAGCAGCGCGAGCAGTAGCCGCAGCCGGGTGTCGTCGCTCTGGTAGGCCGATTTGCCGACGGTGTCGAACGCGACGTACGCGCCGCTCGCCGCGAGTGCGCGGTGGACCGCCGGGTCGTCCAGCAGGTCCTGGTGGCCGACGGAGATCCGGTGCGGTGCGAGGCCGGCGCCGGTGAGCAGGTCGAGCTGGGCGAGTCCGCCGTGGCCGAGCTGGGCGTGGGTGGCGAGGGAGAGGCCGGTGGCGACGGCGGCGTGCGCGGAGGCGAGGAGCGCGCGGGTCTCCGGCTCGGACGGCCGGTCGCCGTGGCTGCCGATCTCGCCGAGCACCCCGGGTGTGACGCCGGTGTCGCCGATGCCGTCGGTGATCTCCCGGACGAGCGTGTCGGTGAGCTGCTCGACGCCGGCGTCCGCGATCTCCCGCGGGTGGAACGGCTCGTAGTACCAGCCGGTGGCCGCGACCACGGCGACGCCGGACTCCGCCGCGATCCGGGCCAGCGCGCGCGGGTCGCGGCCCATCCCGCGGCAGGTCAGCTCGATGACCAGGGCCAGGTCGAACTCGTCGCGCAGAGCGGCCAGTTCGGCCGTGACGGCGGCGGTGTGCCGGCCGTCGATGACGGCTTCGCCGCTGTCGGTCCTGTCGAGGTCGAGTACCAGATGTTCGTGCGCCAGGGCCGGGCCGCGCACGGCGGACACGGGCAACGGCCCGGCGACGGTGTGGAGATGGTGCTGCATGTGCTGCGCTTCCTGGTGTGGGGGGCCCGAGGGTTTGATCCGAACGAAGGGCGCTAGCCCTTGACCGGGGTGAAGAGGTCGAGCCAGTACAGGACGTTGAGCAGGATGCCGCCGACGATGACGGCCGCCGGCGCGGCCGCCATGCGTACGACGGGCCGGCCCATCGCCTCGTTGATCAGGTAGAGCCCGCCGACGATGAGGATCGCGAGACCGCCGCCCATGACGTTCGCCGCGAGCAGCGAGCCGAAGAGGATGGCCAGGGACAGCGTCTCGGTGATGGCGCTGCGCAGGTGCTCGGAGGAGTCGCGCACGCTCGGCAGCTTGCCGATGTACGACAGGGCCAGCACTTCGAGGGCGAAGACGACGGCGCCGACGACGGCGGCGAGGATCGGGTTCGGCATGAGGTAGCCGATGGGGTACACGAGCGTGAAGCCGGCGATGCCGTACGCGCCGGAGGCGAGGGCGGTCGTCGCGATCAGCGGGATGAAGCCGAAGACGCGGTAGAAGTCGACCTGCGCCGCCTCGCTGTACTGCCCCTTGGCGATCAGGAAGCTGGTGGCCTCACCACCGCCGAATATGTGCATCTGGGCCAGTGCGCAGACGCCGGCGCCGAGCAGCATGAACAGCGGCAGGTAGCGGCGCAGCCGGGCGGCGCTGGCGCTGAACAGCGACACCATGGGGTCGTCCGGGTCCGCTTCCTGCGGTCCGGTGTCCGTCGTGCCCTCGGCGGCGAAGGCGGCCCGGTCGGCCTTGCGCTGGAGCAGGTCCTTGCGGACGGCGAAGCCGATGAGCATCAGCACCCCGGCGGCCATCGCGAGCGAGCCGGCGAAGACGTTCGGCCACAGCTTCATCGTCATGATCACGAAGGCCAGCTCGATCACGGCGGCGATCCCGCCGCGCGCCCGGCCGAACTGCTTGGTGATGGCGAGCACCGGGAACAGCGTGAACAGGAACAGGATCGGCGTCGACATCTGCTGCATTGCCGTCAGGAAGTCGACGGGCAGCTTGTGCGCGAGGTTGTTGGTGCCGCCGAGACCGAAGACGATCAGCGCGCCCCAGGCGCCGCCGAGCAGCGGCGCGAGCCACTTCCGGAACGCCAGGATGCCGAGGATGTCGGTCGGCAGGAACAGCAGCCACGGGTTGAGGACGCCGGAGGACAGGGCCATCGGCGCGCCGAGGCCGAAGATGAACCCGGCGGAGAGGCCGAAGGACACCGCCGCCGTTGCGCTGCGGGACGAGCGCCCCTGGATGAAGTCGAGCATGAAGGGGCGGGTGCCGTCGTTGAAGACGGCCAGGGCCATGTGCGAGATGAACGCGGTGAGCGCGGCGAGCACGATGACGGTCAGTTGCTGGGCGAGCGTGAAGTCCAGATGGTTGGTGCTCGCTGCGAGGGTGTTCACGGGAGTTTCTCCTCCGGGCCCTGGAGTGCGGGAATCAGCCGCGCGCGGCGATGGCGCGGGCCATGACCGGCGCCACGGCGTCGATCTGGTCGATGGCGAAGCCGAAGACCTTCTTGCCTTCGGCGAGCAGGGCGGTGACCTCGTCCTCGGTGGGGACCGAGCGGCCGAAGGTGTGGCAGAGCGGCTTGCCGAGCAGGCCGACGAGCACGCCGAGGGAGGCGCCCGCGCCGGTGTGGCAGGTGCCGAGGTAGAAGTCGGCCTGGCCGCCGCGGAGCTTCATCGCCGCGTCCATGTCGTTGGAGACGGCGATCTCGATGCCGTCGATGCCGAGCTTGGAGACGATGCCGGCGACCTCGGTCTTGCCGACGCCTCCGGTGAGGATCTTCGTCATGGCTGTCTTCCTTTCGGGCGGGGCTTTCGGGCGGGGGCCCTGGGGTTCAGGCGGGGGAGTTCTGGGCGAGTACGGCGAGGTGCAGCGCGAGGAAGTTGATCTCCGAGTCGGGCAGCGGTGTGCCCAGCTCACGTCCGGCCCGCGCGGAGACCGCCCGGGACCTGGCGACCGCCTCGGGGTGGTCGGCGAGCTCGGCCGCCACCTGCTCGTCGGTTGTGAAGTTCTCGATGGGTTCGCCGTCGAGGAGCCTGGTCAGCGCCATCATCAGATGGCTGGTGAGCATGCCCGCGGTGTCCTCGGTGACGGTGCGGCCCTCGTCGGCGAGCGCGGTCAGCTCACCGGTCACGAAAGCCGCGACCTCGGGGCGTACCTGACCGCTCTCCCGGAAGAGCTGGATGCGGAGGGCGAGCTGGTCGTCCATGGGGTCCTCCTAGAGCATGCTCGACAAGTCGATAAGACAGTAACCAGTATTTTGTATTTTGAGCCTACGCCTCGACCCTCCGATTTCCGGGTCTCAGTACGAAGGCGTCCGTTCATGGCGCAGTACCTGCGTCTGTACGGAGGTCACGATCGACAGGTCGAGCGAGTCGCGTACGGCGCCGAGCGCCTTCGCCCCTTCGGTTCTGCCGATGATCGCCGCGCTGGAGTTGCGCAGCGAAAGATCGCGGTTGATCTCGTCGCCGAGCGGCAGGACGTCCACCCCGGCGCCGAGCCGGTCCTGCGCCTCGTCCAGGTTCCAGACCGTGGCGTCGGCAAGGTCACGTTCGAAAAGCTCCCGCAGCTGCATGTACGACGCCTCGACCCACTCGATGTCGGTGCGCCCGGCGAAGACGCGCTCGGCGAGCATCCGCCCGTCCTCCGACGCGTGGTCGACGGCGACCCGCAGCCCGGCGGAGTCCTGGGTGATGCCGTGCCGCAGCAGCAGCCCGTGGGCACCGACATAGGTGGCGGGGCCGAGGTCGGCCACCAGCTCCACCGGGTGTTCCTCGATCAGCCGGTCCGCCGCGAAGCGCGAGAGCACCACGAGGTCGACCTTGCCTTCGAGCAGCGCGGTCGTCCGGGCGCCGGCGCCGCGCATGAAGGTGATCGCGAAGGGCGCGCCCGCCTCCTCGAACGCGGAGCGCAGCCCCGTGGCAAGCCCCTCGTAGCGGCGCGAGTACGGCAGGGGCATCGCGGCGAGCAGGGTGCCGAGGCCGGACAGCCGCCACAGGACGGCCCGGTCCGAGCGGACCAGGAACGTGCCGAGATGGCCGCGGGCCGTGGTCTCTATGGCCTCGGCGTTCTCCAGCAGCTGGAGCGCCGCCTGTACGGTCCCGTTGCCGACGCCCAGCTCCTCGGCGAAGTCACGGACGCGCGGCAGCCGGGTGTCCGGCTCGTGGTTCAGCAGAAGAACCGCGAGCTGCCGGGCCGCGAGCCCGTTGCGCGTCAGGAAGCGCTCGTCGAAGGCTGTCACGGAAGAGACAGTAACCAGGATTCTGGATACTGACAAGGATTTCTCTGGTCCTTGTGAAAGACCCACTGAATCCGCAGGTCAGGGCGTGCGGGCGATCAGGTAGCGGAAGACGTTCGGCATCCAGACCGTGCCGTCGCGGCGGACATACGGATGCAGCGCCTCCGCGATCTCCTTCTCCACCTGACGCCGGTCCGTGGCCCGTATCGCGCCGTCGTACACACCCGTCGACAGCATTCCGCGCACCGCGCTCTCCGTGTCCGCGTACCCGAAGGGGCAGGCCACCCGGCCCGAACCGTCCGGGCGCAGCCCCACGCGCGCCGCCACGTCCTCCAGGTCGTCCCGGTGTGCCGGCCGCCACGCGCCCTTGCGCAGCCGGTCCGTCAGCCGGCCCGCCACCTGGAGCACCCCGGCCGTCGCGCACCGCTCCGGCGGGCCCCAGCCCGCCAGCACCACCGGCGCGCCCCGCTTGGCCAGCGGGACCGCCCGGCCGAGCGTGGGCCCCAGGCCCTTGGTGTCGCCCGCGACAGAGCCGACCGGCTGGAAGGCGGTGATCACGTCGTACCCGGGCCTGCCTGGTTCCGCGGCGTCGGCCAGCCGGTCCGTCGGCAGCAGCGTGCCGCTGTCCAGCCGCTCGCCCGCCAGCGCGAGCAGTTCGCTGTCGGAGTCCACGCCGGTCGCCTCCGCGCCCAGGGTGGCCGCCATCAGCAGCGCGAGCCCCGAGCCGCAGCCGAGGCCCAGCAGCCGGGTCCCCTCGCGGACCTCCAGGCGCTGGTACACCGCTTCGTAGAGCGGCACCAGCATCCGTTCCTGGATCTCGGCCCAGTCGCGGGCGCGCGCACTCACGTCCGCAGAAGCCGTCGAAGCCGAGGTCGCGTGCATCTGATGCCGGTGGTGCTTGACGAGCGTAGGTGTCATGGATAGCGCCCCAATCCGCCGAGAGGTCAGCATGCCCTGATTGACATCCCCCGTGTACGTGCGCGCCTTCGTCCCCCGTATGCCAGGGAACTCCCCATCCGTGCTCCCGTCCAGTGGGTGTCAGGCAAACTGTGTGTGTCGTGGGCGTACGCCCCGGCGCACAGGGCCGATTCTGTCCCGCGCTTCACATCGCCGTACGATGCCCGCCATGGCAAAGGCACCCGTACTCACGCCCCGGGCGGACGATTTCCCCCGCTGGTACCAGGATCTGATCAACAAGGCCGAGCTGGCCGACAACGGTCCGGTACGCGGCACGATGGTGATTAGGCCGTACGGGTACGCCCTGTGGGAGCGGATGCAGTCCGGCATGGACGCCAGGATCAAGGCGACCGGCACCCAGAACGCCTACTTCCCCCTGCTCATCCCGCAGTCCTACCTCGCCCGCGAGGCCGACCACGTCGAGGGCTTCGCCCCCGAGCTGGCCGTCGTCACCCACGGCGGCGGCAAAGAGCTGGAAGAGCCCGCCGTCGTCCGCCCCACCTCCGAGACGATCATCAACGAGTACTTCGCGAAGTGGGTGCAGAGCTACCGCGACCTGCCGCTGCTGATCAACCAGTGGGCCAACGTCGTCCGCTGGGAGCTGCGCCCGAGGCTCTTCCTGCGCACCTCCGAATTCCTCTGGCAGGAGGGCCACACCGCCCACGCCAGTTACGAGGAGGCGCACGACTTCGCCGCCCGTATCCACAAGGACGTCTACGGCGACTTCATGGAGAACGTCCTCGCCATGGACTTCGTCCTCGGCCGCAAGACGCCCAAGGAGCGGTTCGCCGGCGCCATCAACACCCTGACCCTCGAAGGGATGATGGGCGACGGCAAGGCGCTCCAGCTGGGCACCAGCCATGAACTGGGCCAGAACTTCGCGAAGGCGTTCCACACCCGCTACCTGTCGAAGGACGGCGAGCAGGAGTACGTCTGGCAGACCTCCTGGGGCTCGACCACCCGCATGATCGGCGCGCTGGTGATGATGCACGGCGACGACAACGGCCTGCGCGTACCGCCCCGCCTCGCCGCCGTCCAGGTCGTCGTCCTCGCCATCAAGGGCGACGAGGCGGTCGCCAAGGTCCGCGAGCTCGGCGAGCAGCTGACCGCGGCCGGGATCCGCGTCCAGGTCGACGACCGCGTCGACACCCCCTTCGGCCGGCGCGCCGTCGACTGGGAGCTGAAGGGCGTGCCCGTACGGATCGAGATCGGCCCGCGCGACCTGGAGAACGGCACGGCGATGCTGGCCCGCCGGATCCCCGGCGGCAAGGAGCCGGTCGCGCTCGACGCGGTCGCGGGCCTGCTGCCCGGCATCCTGGAGGAGGACCAGGCGCTGCTGCTCGCGCAGTCACGGGAGCGCCGTCTCTCGCGTACCAGCGACGTCGGCACCCTGGAGGAGGCGGCCGAGGTGGCCAACGCCGGCGGCTGGGCGCGGGTCCCGTGGGACAAGCTCGGCGCCGAGGGCGAGGCGGCTCTCGCCGGGCAGGGCGTGTCCGTACGGGCCCTGGTCGCCGAGGACGGCTCGGTGCCGGAGTCGGACGACGCCCCGGGTACTGTCGCTGTCGTGGCGCGCGCCTACTGACGTAGATCGACTACGCGCCGGAGCGTACGAGTCGCTACGTACCACCTTGGTGTGAGCTGTGAGACTTCTCCGCAGATAGACGCACCCGCCCTCGTCAGGACGCATCAACGGCAACTGACGGGTACGTGCAAATTATTTGGGATGCCCCGTAATGGAACCCGGGAGCCGTTCTGCTCGTTATTCACGACGTGAGCACGACACCACCTGTTCTCGCCGCAGAGCTGGCGCAGGCGTGGGCCGATATTCAGCGGTACCACCCCGAGCTGCCCGATCTTGCCGCGCCAGAGTCCCTGATCGGAGAGTCCTCGTCCGCCTGCGGCGCCGAGCTCTCCTTCGAACGACTGCTTCACGAAGCGGTCCATGGCATTGCCGCAGCCAGAGGCGTCCGTGACACCTCGCGCGCAGGCCGCTACCACAACCGCCGATTCCTCGCGATCGCCGAGGAGATGGGTCTGGACCACCCCGACGAGCCGCATCCCAGCAGCGGCTTCTCGCTGGTCCTGCTCAGCCCCGAGGCCAAGCGCCGCTACCGGCCGACCATGGAACGGCTGCAGCGCGCTCTCAAGGCGCACACCGTCGCGACGGCGGCCGACACCAAGCGCAGCTTCCGGGGTCCGGCCGCCCGGCACGGCTCGTCCGGCGGGGGCGTCCGGGTCAAGGCGGTCTGCGACTGCGGGCGCAACGTACGCGTCGTCCCCTCGGTCCTCGCGCAGGCGCCCATCGTCTGCGGCGGCTGCGGCAAGCCCTTCCGTATCCCGGAACAGGAAGTGGTCGCCGCTGCGAGCTGAAGCGCCGGGCAGCTCCGCAGCGCGCCGCCGTCCGTGCCTCTCCTGCCGGGTCAAGCCCCACCGCAGGTGTGTGGCACAATGGCAAGCTGCACTCGACAGTCGCACAGGACCCCTCTCTCCTCCGGCTGACGCGTCCATCGGGCATTTCGGGTGCCGCAACCCCACGTGGCATTCCCGCCGTGCCCAACCACGTCAAGACCAGGAGACACCACTCCCGTGGCAGTCAAGATCAAGCTGAAGCGTCTGGGCAAGATCCGTTCGCCTCACTACCGCATCATCGTCGCCGACTCCCGTACCCGCCGCGACGGCCGGGCCATCGAGGAGATCGGTCTGTACCACCCGGTGCAGAACCCCTCGCGTATCGAGGTCGACTCGGACCGCGCGCGTTACTGGCTGTCCGTCGGCGCCCAGCCGACCGAGCCGGTCCTCGCGATCCTCAAGCTCACCGGTGACTGGCAGGCCCACAAGGGACTGCCGGCCCCCGCGCCGCTGCTCATGCCGGAGCCCAAGGCTGACAAGCGCGCCCTCTTCGAGGCCGCCACCAAGGACGCCGGCGACGAGCCCAAGGGTGAGGCCATCACCCAGAAGGCGAAGAAGGCCGAGAAGAAGGCGGACGACGCCGGGACCGAGTCCCCGGCCGCCGCCGAGCCGACCGAGGCCTGAGCATGCTCGAGGAGGCTCTCGAGCACCTCGTGAAGGGCATCGTCGACAACCCGGACGAAGTGCAGGTCGCCTCGCGCAACCTGCGCCGTGGCCGCGTACTGGAGGTCAGGGTCCACCCCGACGACCTCGGTAAGGTGATCGGCCGCAACGGCCGCACCGCACGCGCGCTGCGTACCGTCGTGGGCGCCATCGGCGGCCGTGGCATCCGCGTCGACCTCGTCGACGTGGACCAGGTCCGCTGACTGAAGTTGTGACACCGGCACGGGCCGGGAAGGACCTTCGCGGCCCTTCCCGGCCCGTCGTCGTACGACAGGAGAAACGAGCACCGTGCAGTTGGTAGTGGCGCGCATCGGGCGCGCCCATGGGATCAAGGGCGAGGTCACCGTCGAGGTGCGCACGGACGAGCCCGAACTGCGGCTCGGGCCCGGCGCCGTACTCGCCACCGAACCGGCCTCCGTCGGACCGCTGACGATCGAGACGGGCCGGGTACACAGCGGAAGGCTGCTGCTGCGCTTCGACGGCGTGAGCGACCGCTCGGGCGCCGAGGCGCTGCGCAACACCCTGCTCATCGCCGAGATCGACCCGGAGGAACTCCCCGAGGACCCGGAGGAGTACTACGACCACCAGCTGATGGACCTGGACGTCGTCCTGGCCGACGGCACGGAGATCGGCCGGATCACCGAGATCACCCACCTGCCCTCGCAGGACCTGTTCATCGTGGAACGCCCCGACGGCAGCGAGGTGATGATCCCGTTCGTCGAGAAGATCGTCACGGAGATCGACCTGGAGGAGCAACGGGCCGTGATCACCCCGCCGCCCGGACTCCTGGACGACGGCGCGGCGGACGTGGCGGGCAAGAACGACCCCGCCGCCGACGACCCCGCGCGGCGCGACCCCGCTGATGACGCCCGCGCTGATGACGCCCCCGCCAAGGGCGACGCCTGATGCGGCTGGACGTCGTCACGATCTTCCCCGAGTACCTGGACCCGCTGAACGTCTCACTCGTCGGCAAGGCGCGCGCCCGCGGCCTGCTCGACGTCCATGTGCACGACCTGCGGCAGTGGACCCACGACCGGCACAACACGGTCGACGACACCCCGTACGGGGGCGGCCCCGGCATGGTCATGAAGACCGGCCCGTGGGGCGAGTCCCTCGACGAGGCGCTGGCGGACGGCTACGAGTCGGGCGCCCACAGCCCCGTACTCGTCGTCCCCACCCCCAGCGGCCGGCCCTTCACCCAGGAACTCGCCGTCGAACTCTCCGAGCGCCCCTGGCTGATCTTCACCCCCGCCCGTTACGAGGGCATCGACCGCCGGGTCGTCGACGAGTACGCGAGCCGGATGCCCGTCCACGAGGTGTCCATCGGCGACTACGTGCTGGCCGGCGGCGAGGCGGCGGTCCTGGTCGTCACGGAGGCGGTGGCCCGGCTGCTGCCCGGCGTCCTCGGCAACGCCGAGTCCCACCAGGACGACTCGTTCGCGCCCGGCGCCATGGCCAACCTGCTCGAAGGGCCCGTCTACACCAAGCCCCCGCAGTGGCGCGGCCGGGAGATCCCGGACATCCTGCTGAGCGGCCACCACGGGAAGATCGCGCGCTGGCGCCGGGACGAGGCACTGCGCCGCACCGCCGCCAACCGGCCCGACATGATCGAGCGTTGGGACGCCGCGGCCTTCGACAAGAAGGACCGCGAGACGCTCTCCATCATGGGCTGGGCACCGGAGCCCGGCGGCCGATTTTGGCGCAGGCCCGCCGCCATGGAAGAATGAGCCGTTGCTGTACGTCCGGAGTGCGCCCCTGCCACAGGGGGAACGACGCCCGCCCGACGCGACGGCACACCCCGAACTCTCATCACGACATCGCCGTTGATGACCTGTGGCATCAACGAGGAAGCAGATCTTTCATGTCCAGCCTGCTAGAGACCGTCGACGCCACCTCGCTGCGCACCGACCTCCCGGCCTTCCGCCCCGGTGACACGGTCAACGTGCACGTACGAGTCATCGAAGGCAACCGGTCCCGTATCCAGCAGTTCAAGGGCGTCGTCATCCGCCGCCAGGGCTCGGGCGTCCGCGAGACCTTCACGGTCCGCAAGGTCTCCTTCTCCGTCGGCGTCGAGCGCACCTTCCCCGCGCACAGCCCGATCTTCGAGAAGATCGAGCTCGTGAGCCGTGGCGACGTCCGCCGCGCCAAGCTGTACTACCTCCGTGAGCTGCGCGGCAAGGCCGCGAAGATCAAGGAGAAGCGCGACAACTGAGCCCGCGGGCTCGATCGCGCACGGGTCCACAGCGCCGCCGGATAAGCTCTGGGCGCGATGGACACCGAAGAACGTGACATGGAGCGCGACCCCTCTTCCGCATCCCCGACCGGGGCGGAAGCGGGGTCGCGCTTCTCACGTTTCACCGGGCTCACGTGGCGCAGGGTCGTGTTCCTCGGCGCTGTCTGCGTCGTCATCGTGCTCCTGTTCAGCCATTTCGTGGTGCAGCCCTTCCTGATCCCCAGCGGCTCGATGGAGCCGACGCTGCGCGTCGGCGACCGTGTACTGGTCAACAAGTTGGCGTACCGTTTCGGTGCTGTGCCACAGCGCGGCGACGTGATCGTCTTCGACGGCACCGGATCCTTCGTCCAGGAGCCGCCCGCGGGCAACCCCGTCACCTCACTGCTGCACGGGGCGGCCGCGGCCCTCGGTCTCGCCGAGCCCGCCGAGACCGATTTCGTCAAGCGCGTGGTCGGTGTGGGCGGCGACCATGTGGTCTGCTGCGACAAGAGGGGCAGGGTCGAGGTGAACGGCCGGGCGGTGAACGAGCGCTACGTGTACCCCGGGGACGCGCCTTCCGAGGTCGAGTTCGACATCGTGGTGCCCAGCGGACGGCTCTGGGTCATGGGCGACCACCGGGCCGTCTCCCGCGACTCCCGGGACCATCTCGGCGAGCCCGGCGGCGGTGTGGTGCCCGTGGACCGGGTGATCGGCAGGACCGACTGGATCGGCTGGCCGTTCGCCCACTGGACCTCGCTGAAGCGGACCGACGCCTTCCAGGGCGTACGAGACGCCGGCGGCGCCCATGGGTAAGCGCGGACGGCCGGCCAGCCACGGGTCCGACACCCGGCTGCCGACGGGCACCCGGCCGACCGACGGGCGGCCTTCGCTGCCGGGCCGGGCCGAGCGGCGCAAACTGGCGCGCCGGGTCAAGAACCGCCGCCGCAGGTCGGCCGTGGTCGAGGTGCCCGTCCTGATCGTCGTCGCCGTACTCATCGCGCTCGTGCTCAAGACCTTCCTGGTGCAGGCGTTCGTGATCCCCTCCGGTTCGATGGAGGAGACGATCCGGATCAGCGACCGGGTCCTGGTGGACAAGCTGACGCCCTGGTTCGGCTCGAAGCCGAGCCGCGGCGACGTGGTCGTCTTCAAGGACCCCGGCGGCTGGCTGAAGGACGAGAAACCCACCGCCGACACCTCACCCGCCGGCGTCAAACAGCTCAAGCAGGGACTGACGTTCATCGGACTGCTGCCGTCGGCCGACGAGCAGGATCTGATCAAGCGAGTGATCGCGGTCGGCGGTGACACCGTCAAATGTTGTGACAAGGATGGCAAAGTCACCGTCAACGGAACGCCCCTGAACGAGCCGTATCTTCACCCGGGGAACCCGCCGTCCACACTCTCGTTCGAGGTGAAGGTGCCGGCCGGGCGGATCTTCGTCATGGGAGATCACCGCTCCGACTCGGCCGATTCCCGCTTCCATCTGAACGAGAAATACCAGGGCACGGTGGCGGAGTCCGAGGTCGTGGGGCGTGCGGTGGTCATCGCCTGGCCGTTCGGCCACTGGCGCAGACTGGAGGAACCGGCCACGTACGCTTCGGTGGCCGAGGCGCGTGCGGGTCCTGCGGCGGCGTCAGTACGTACGAATAGTGTGATCCCCCAGGATCGCAACGGATTGGTCCGGCCCCCGGGCCCTGCGGAACTCCCGGTCGTTATGGGAGTGGTGGTCCTGTCCTGGAACCGGGACAGGCGCTCGTACAGCTCGTACAGAGCGAAACGCAGAGTGAATCGCACGGAGTGAAGGAGTGGATGTGGGGGACGTGGCGGTCGGCGCACGATCCGGACACGATGGTCCCGAGGAGGGACACGAGCAGCTCGCCGAGTCGCCCGCAGCCGTGACCGATATGACGAACGACATGACGAAACCGGCGGCGCCGGGGAGCGGAGCAGGCACGGAATCCGGGAGCAGCACCGAATACGGCGGCAGCGGCGGCCCCGGTGACGGCGAGGGCGACGGGGAAGATGACGGCGAGGCCGGCCGGCCGCGCAAGCAGCGCTCCTTCTGGAAGGAGCTGCCCCTGCTGATCGGGATCGCGCTGGTACTGGCGCTGCTGATCAAGACCTTCCTGGTGCAGGCGTTCTCCATCCCGTCCGACTCGATGCAGGACACCCTGCAGCGGGGCGACCGGGTGCTGGTGGACAAGCTCACCCCGTGGTTCGGCGCTGAGCCGCAGCGCGGCGAGGTGGTCGTCTTCCACGACCCGGGCGGCTGGCTCGAGGACACCCCGACGCCGGACCCGAACGTGGCGCAGAAGTTCCTCAGCTTCATCGGCCTGATGCCGTCGGCCGAGGAGAAGGACCTGATCAAGCGGGTCATCGCGGTCGGCGGTGACACGGTGAGCTGCGACAAGGGCGGCAAGGTCAAGGTCAACGGCCACGCGCTGCAGGAGTCCGGGTACATCTACCCGGGCAACACTCCGTGCGACGACGAGCCGTTCGGGCCGATCAAGGTCCCCGACGGCCGTATCTGGGTGATGGGCGACCACCGGCAGAACTCGCTGGACTCCCGCTACCACCAGTCGCTGCCCGGCAACGGGACGGTCTCCACCGACGAGGTCGTCGGCCGGGCCATCGTCGTGGCATGGCCGGTCAACCGGTGGGACGCGCTGTCCGTGCCGAGCACCTTCGACCAGTCGGGGCTGAGCGCGGCGGCAGGCGCGGCTCCGGTGGCGGTCGGCCTGGTGGGCGCCTTCCCGCTGGTGCTGTGGCGCAGGAAGCGCCGAACCCGTGGACTTACCGAGCGTAACCCCGGGTAAGGTGCGGTCCCAGATCGTCGATCTCCGAGGATCTTGATCTCCGTGGATCACTCCCGGAAATCTCCGAGGATCACTCTCCGGAAATGGGGGCGCTGGGATGAGCGGAACAGGACGGACCAACGACGGCCGCGGCCGCCTCGGCAATGTGCTGTCGGGGCTGGCCGTGGCCGTCGGCTGTGTGCTCTTCCTCGGAGGGTTCGTCTGGGGCGCCGTCGTCTACCAGCCGTACACGGTGCCGACGGAGTCGATGACGCCGACGGTGAACGCGGGCGACCGGGTGCTCGCCCAGCGGATATCCGGCGCCGACGTGCGCCGCGGCGACGTGGTGGTCTTCAAGGACAAGCAGTGGGGCGATCTGCCGATGGTGAAGCGGGTGGCCGGGGTCGGCGGCGACAAGGTCGCCTGCTGCGACAGCCACGGCCGGCTCACCGTCAACGGCAAGCCGATCGACGAGCCGTACACCCAGAAGGCCATCGGCGGTCTCGCCTCGGCGACCGCCTTCTCGGCGTCGGTGCCGAAGGGCCAGCTGTTCATGCTCGGTGACGAGCGCAGCGGGTCGCTGGACTCCCGGGTCCATCTGCAGGACCCGGACCAGGGCTCCGTGCCGCGCTCCGAGGTGCGGGCGCGGGTGGACGCCGTCGCCTGGCCGCTGGGGACCATGATCGGTCGTCCCGCCTCCTTCGCCGCGCTGCCGGGCGGGGTGTCCCGGCCGGGGCCGCTGAAGCTGATGGTCGCGGCGGTGATTGCCGGTGCCGTGCTGATCCTGGGCGGCGCGGCCCTCGGACCGGTGCTGGGCAGGCTGTCCAGGCCGCGCCGGGGGGCCAGGACGGGCGAGGTGTCCGCAGGTGCCCGCTGACGAGGTGCCCCTTGAGGGTGTGGCGCCGGGCGGCGAGGTGGTGCGGAAGGTGGCACGGGTGGTGCTGCTGGACCCCGACGACCGGATCCTGCTGTTGCGCGGGTTTGAACCGGCCGACCCCGCCGACACCTGGTGGTTCACCCCGGGCGGCGGCCTGGAGGGCGACGAGACCAGACGGGAGGCCGCGCTGCGTGAGCTGACCGAGGAGACGGGGATCACACGGGTGGATCTCGGTCCGGTGCTGTGGCACCGGATCTGCTCGTTCCCTTTCGACGGCCGCCGCTGGCACCAGGACGAGTGGTACTTCCTGGCACGTACGACACAGACCGACACCTCGTCCGAAGGGCTGACCGAGCTGGAACGCCGCAGTGTCGCCGGGTCGAGGTGGTGGACCTCCGCCGAACTGTCGGCGTCGCGTGAGACGGTGTATCCGACCAGGCTCGCCGGGCTGCTGCGCAGGCTGCTCGACGAGGGTCCTCCGGATGAGCCGGTGATCCTCGACCCCGAAATCGTCTAGGGGTGAGAGGCGCCGGAGCACAATGGGGGGACGTACGGCTGAAGGGGAACATGCCATGAGCGCCGAGGACCTCGAGAAGTACGAGACCGAGATGGAGCTGAAGCTCTACCGGGAGTACCGCGATGTCGTCGGTCTGTTCAAATATGTGATCGAGACCGAGCGCCGCTTCTATCTCACCAACGACTACGAGATGCAGGTGCACTCGGTACAGGGTGAGGTTTTCTTCGAGGTGACCATGGCGGACGCCTGGGTCTGGGACATGTACAGGCCGGCCAGGTTCGTCAAACAGGTCCGGGTGCTCACATTCAAGGACGTGAACATCGAGGAGCTCAACAAGAGCGATCTCGAACTGCCCGGGGGCTGAAGAGAGTGAGCCGCCACCCCTGAGGCCCTGGAGCCTGGGGCCCGGGCCCTGAGGCACTCACCCCTGAGGCACTCACCCCTGAGAGTGGCCGGGTTGTCCACAGATACGGGGTTATCCACCAAGATCCACTTGCTTCCGGCGAAGGCGTCAGAGTCGGTGGTGGAGGTGGTGCCGAGATGAACGCGACGGGGGCACTGGGGCGGTACGGCGAGAATCTGGCGGCGCGACAGCTGGTCGCGGCGGGGATGACCGTGCTCGCGCGGAACTGGCGGTGCGGCAGGACCGGCGAGATCGACATCGTGGCGATGGACACGGACGTGCTGGTGGTCTGCGAGGTCAAGACCCGCAGAGCCGACTCGTTCGAGCATCCGATGGCCGCGGTGACACCGGCCAAGGCGGAGCGGCTGAGACGGCTGGCCGACTGCTGGCTGGAGCGCTCGGGCGGCCCGCCGCCCGGCGGGGTGCGGATCGATCTCGTCGGAGTGGTGCTGCCGGACCGTGGCGCGCCCGTGCTGGAGCATGCGCGGGGGGTGGCCTGATGGGGTTCGCGCGTGCGTGCTCGGTGGCCCTGGTGGGCGTCGAAGGCGTGGTGGTCGAGGTCCAGGCCGATCTGGAGCCGGGAGTGGCCGCCTTCACCCTGGTCGGGCTGCCCGACAAGAGCCTCATCGAGAGCCGGGACCGGGTCAGGGCTGCCGTGGTCAACTCCGGCGCCGAATGGCCGCAGAAGAAACTCACGGTGGGGCTGAGCCCCGCCTCCGTACCGAAGAGCGGGAGCGGCTTCGACCTGGCCGTCGCGGCCAGCGTCCTGGGCGCGGCCGAGCGGATCGACCCCAAGACGATCGCCGATCTGGTGCTGATCGGGGAGCTGGGTCTCGACGGCCGGGTCCGACCCGTACGGGGCGTGCTGCCCGCGGTGCTGGCGGCGGCCGAGGCCGGGTACCGGCAGGTCGTCGTCCCCGAGCAGACCGCCGGTGAGGCGGCCCTGGTGCCCGGCGTCTCGGTCCTCGGCGTCCGGAGCCTGCGCCAGCTCATCGCCGTGCTCACGGACGGGCCCGTGCCGGACGAGCCGGAGGAGACCCTGGAAGGGCGCCCCGACCCCATGCTGGCCGGGCTGCTGGTGCCGGGAGCAGGAGTGGGCACCGGGCTCGCCACGGGCGCCGGGGCGGACGGCGGGCACCGTCCTGATCTCTCCGACGTGGCGGGACAGGCCGAGGCGCGTACGGCCCTGGAGGTCGCGGCGGCCGGCGGCCACCACCTGCTGCTGCACGGCCCGCCGGGCGCGGGCAAGACCATGCTGGCCGAGCGGCTGCCGGGCGTTCTGCCGCCGCTGACCCGACAGGAGGCCCTGGAAGTCACGGCGGTGCACTCGGTGGCCGGCATGCTGCCGCCGGGGCAGCCACTGGTCCGTACGGCGCCCTACTGCGCGCCGCACCACTCGGCGACGATGCAGTCACTGGTCGGCGGCGGGAACGGGATGCCACGGCCCGGCGCTGTGTCGCTGGCACACCGCGGGATTCTCTTTCTCGACGAGGCACCCGAGTTTTCGGGGCGGGCCCTGGACGCGCTGCGCCAGCCCCTCGAATCGGGTCATGTGGTGGTGGCCCGCAGCGCCGGCGTGGTGCGGCTGCCCGCCCGCTTCCTGATGATCCTCGCCGCCAACCCGTGCCCCTGCGGCCGGCACACCCTGCAAGGCTCCGGCTGCGAGTGCCCGCCGTCCGCGATCCGCCGCTACCAGGCGCGACTCTCCGGACCGCTGCTCGACCGGGTCGATCTGCGGGTGCGGGTCGAGCCGGTCCAGCGCGCCGATCTGATGGGGCAGGGCGGCAGGGGAGAGCCGACGGCCGCCGTCGCCGCACGGGTCGCCGAGGCCAGGGCGCGCTCCGCAGCCCGGCTCGACGGCACACCCTGGCGCGTCAACAGCGAGGTGCCGGGTCATGAGCTGCGTACCCGCTGGCTCGTCGCTCCCGGCGCCCTCGCCGCCGCCGAGCGCGATCTGGAGCGCGGACTGCTCACCGCCCGGGGCCTGGACCGGGTGCTGCGGGTCGCCTGGACCGTCGCCGACCTCGCGGGACGCGACCGGCCGCAGGAGCGGGACGTCGCGCTCGCGCTGGAGTTGCGTACCGGCGTCGCCAGAGGCGTACCGGCCGCCGCGGGGAGCGGGTCATGACGTCCACGACCGGCGCGGCCGAGGAGCGGCTGGCGCGGGCCGCGCTCACGCGGATCTTCGAGCCGGGCG
>NZ_JTIY01000001.1:502721-518512 GCF_000818175.1 Streptomyces sp. AcH 505 | reverse complement strand
CCGCGCTCGGCGGCCGGTTCGTCTGCCCGGGCGACCAGGAGTGGCCCAGCCAGCTCGACGACCTCGGCGCGGCGGCCCCCATCGGGCTCTGGGTGCGCGGCGGACCCGATCTGCGGCTGTGGGCGCTGCGCTCCGTCGCCGTGGTGGGGGCCAGGGCGTGTACTCCGTACGGGGCACACATGGCGGCCGGACTCGGCGCGGGACTCGCCGAGCGCGGCTGGGTCGTCGTCTCCGGCGGCGCGTTCGGGGTGGACGCCGCGGCGCACCGCGGCGCCCTCGCGGCGGGCGGCGCGACCGTCGCCGTACTGGCCTGCGGGGTCGATGTCGTCTATCCGCGCGGTCATGCCGAGTTGATCGCACGCATCGCCGAACAAGGTCTGGTCATCGGGGAATTGCCGCCCGGCGACCACCCGACCCGCAGCAGGTTCATCCTGCGTAACCGCGTGATCGCCGCGCTCACCCGGGGCACGGTGGTGGTGGAGGCGCAGTACCGCAGCGGCTCGCTGGTCACGGCCCGCAGCGCGCAGCGGCTCGGGCGGCACACGATAGGGGTCCCCACACCTCTTTCCGGGCGCACCGCTCTGGCTCCGATCCGCTTCCGCATGGACAGGGTGGCCGCCTGACGCCCCCACACGGCACGAGGCCCGGGAGGGCATTCTCCCGGGCCTCTCGTGTGCCCGCCGGGCCTGGGAGGCCGGGGCGGGGTCTCGTGCGCTCCGTAGTACCGCCGGAGGCCGGGACGATCTATGTGGCGGCTCCGGGCTCTATGGGCCGCACGCGCTCCAGCGGCACATCCCACTCAAGGCCGCCACCCTCGGGCACCAAGAACGCCTGCTGGCTGACCAGCTTGCCCGACTGCTTGAGACGCTCCTCAAGGACGCCCATCAGCAGGCCCGTCCGTTCCGAGATCGTGTCCATCACGAGGGTTCCGCGCGGGTAGGGCAGCGCCCCGTGGCTGAGGGTCGTCGGTGGCTTCTCGAACCCGGTCACTGGCAGCCCCCTCGCTGAAGTGCTTCGGCCAGGCGGGCAGCCACGTCGGCACGCACGCGCCCCAGTTCAACGAGCCGCAGTGCGGGTGACGCAGTGTCGACGCTCAGGGAGGGGAGGACGATCCCGACTTCGGCCAGCGCTGCCCGCAGGGACTCCATCGCCGTGAATGGGTCGATGCCCTGCTGTTCCTTGGTTGCCATGAACAGGACGCTAGAAGTGGGTAGTTGTCCGGCGGTATGCTGTTTTCTCGAATTTGCTCGACTGACCACGAAGATTGCTGCTGTTTTCTCCTAGACCCTGCCTGACCTCATGGTGTCGGGCTGAGGCCCCGGCCATGCTGTTGATCAACACCCCTGGAAGGGAGAGCGTCATGGCTCGTCAGTTGCGCTTCACCGGCACAGACAGCAAGGTCGACGGTTGCCCCGCCCTGCACACGGACGAGGGCACGGGCGAGATCATCGTTCAAGGCACGCCCGTGACCGACCCCGGAGACCTCGCGCAGCTCCAGCACTTCGGGCCGGACGATGCGGCGGTGGTCGTGCCGCACGAACTGCTCGTGAACTGGGGACCGAAGGAGATGGAGCGGGTGCCCGAACTCGTCGACCGGGCCACCTTCCGCCGACTGTTCGAGACCTTCAAGCACACCGCTTGGCGGCTGGAGACCCGACGCGGTTACGCGTCGGACCGAGACGACCCCGACTTTCAAGAGTTCCTGGCCACCGGCTCCTCGCCCTGCGATCCCAACGAGCCCTGGTTCGTCAACATCAAGGCGCAGACCGAGGCAGGCAAGCGCGTCGGCCGCGTCCGCATCGCCGACCGCCCGATGACCACCGAGCAGCGGTTCCTACTCGACTACGCCCGGCACAACGCGGCGGTCGGCGAGGACATGCGTTACCTCTGGCGCGAGGACGCGGCCGACCTGCCCGCCGAAGACTTCTGGATCTTCGACTCTCGGATCGTCGCAGTTCTGCACTTCGATGACGCCGACAACATCACGGACATCGAGCTGATCACCGAACCGGCTGAGGTCGTGCGGTACGCCATCGTCCGTGACGCGGCGATGCACCACGCTGCGCCGTTCGACCAGTTCGCCGCGACTGAATGACGCGTGACCGGTGAGCACTGACTACCAGCAGGCACGAGCGGCGTTGGGGGCGCGGCTGCGCGAACTGCGTTTCTCGTGCCCTGGCGGTCGGCTCACCGGACAGCAGCTCGCCCAGCGGCTCGGCTGGCAGGGCTCCAAGGTCAGCAAGCTGGAGAACGGCAAGCAGACAGCCACCCCCGAGGACTTGAAGGCATGGGCCGACGCCACCGAGCAGCCGGGCACGTACGCCGAGCTTGCCGCCCGGCTGGCTGGGTTCGAGTCCCAGATCAGGTCATGGCGTCGGGCGCTGGCGAACGGCTTCAAGCCGCTGCACGAGGGCTTGAGTGCGGAGATCGACCGCACCTCACAGATGTGGATCTGGGAAGAGTCCGTGATTCCTGGTCTGTTGCAGACCCCCGAATACGCCCGCCACGTCATCCAGCGCTATTCGGAGCTGCTGGGCGGAGCCAGCGACATTGAGGCCGCCGTGCGCTCCCGGGCGCAGCGGCAAGAGTGGCTGTACCGGCCTCGCCGCAAGCTGCACGTGTTGATGTGGGAGGCCGCGTTGCGGTCGCTGATCTGCCCGCCCTCGGTGCTGGTGGCCCAGCTTGACCGCCTCACCGGAATGATCGGGATGGACACGGTGGAGCTGGGCGTCATCCCGTTCACGGCGTCCGTGAAGATCGTGCCCGCCAACGGGTTCTGGGTCCTTGATGATCGCCTGGTGGTCGCGGAGGACTGGCACGCCGAGATGTGGTTGGACGACGCCGACAACGTCGCCTTGTACTCGAAGGTCTGGCGCACCCTCCGCGAGTCGGCCGTGTACGGGGCCGACGCCCACAACGTCATCAACGCAGCCAGGCGCGCGCTGAACCCGCGTTGACGGGTCGCCAGGGGCGAGGTTCTCCGTAGCCATCCCCGGGCCTCGTGCTGGCGGGTACGGCCGGACGCCCCGGGCGGGGGCTCCAGGCCGCCGGAGATACCACGAGAGGCCGCCGCTGGGTATGCCGTGCCCGCTGCCCGGAGCCCCGGACGGCCGGGCGTCATGTTGAGGACTGGGTCCGGCGGCCGGCGTCACTTCCCGTATTGAAAATCGTCACCTCCCGTGAGTGCTCCGGGAGGGTCGGGAAACCCCTCCTACTTGCGCGATGGGCAAATAGACACAGCGCGAACCCCCGTGTTTTTCTGGGATCAGCCGGGCGGCTCAGCCCCCGGTCAGGTCCCCTGCTTCGGCAGGGCGAGGCCCAAGTTTCCGCATGGCGGCGAACCCCACTCATTTCTCTGACGGGAACCGCCATGCCTGCACGCACATTCAGCCCTGACGCTCTGCGCCAGATCCGGCGTGAGCGCGGGGTGAGCCAGAGGCGATTGGCCACCTGCCTCGGCGTCCACAACACCGCCATCTCGGCGTACGAGAACGGCCGTCGCCGTCCGGACGTCAACACCCTGGCCACCATCGCCGACGCCCTCGGCGTCCGCATGGACGACTTCGTCAAGGCCGGTGCCGCGTGATGGACCTCAAGGCCGCGCGCCCCATGACGGACGCCGAGCGTCGTCGGCTCATCCGGCTCCTGTTCGGCCCCCGGCCGACCGAGCCGCAGAAGTAACCCCACCCCAAACACAGTTCGACCCCGCCCGGTCTGCCAACCGGCGGGGCCACGAAAGGAACTGTCTCCATGAGTATCGAAACACGCGATTTCCCCCAGGCGCAAGCCGTCCCGATGGAGCCCGCCAAGGGGCCGTTCGCGGAGTCCTGGCAGCAGTACCGCGAGGCCGGTTGGATGGGCACCATCCAGCTCCCGAAGCTGTCCAAGCGCATCAAGGTCGTTGGATTCACGGGCGACCAGGGCGAGTTCCCCACCGACGACCGGTGCGAGCTGTGGGCGCTGACCTCCAACGCCAACATCGGGCTCCGGATGCCGGGCAATGTCATCGGGATCGACGTTGACGAGTACGACAACAAGCACGGTGCCGCCCAGCTCGTGGAGCTTGAGGCCAAGTGGGGCGAGCTGCCCCCCACGTGGATGACCACCGGGCGAGGGTTCGGCCCGAGCGGTAAGCGGATGTATCGGGTGCCGGATGGCCAGCAGTGGCCGACGCAGATTGCCGACGACATCGAGTGCTTGCAGTACCGGCACCGGTACGCGGCCGTCTGGCCTTCCGTCGTTGCCGACAAGCACGACCCGACGCAAAGCCGCTTGGAGCGTTGGTACACCCCGGAGGGTCGGATCTCGGACCGCGTGCCGACCGTGGACGAGCTGCCCAAGCTTCCCGCTTCGTGGGTTACCGGACTCCTCACGCTGACGCGAGGCGGCAGCAAGTCCACGCCGAACCCGGCTGACTTCCCCGCCAAGGTCAAGTTCCCGGCCAGCGCCGAGGACTGCAAGGACTGGTTCGACCACATGCTTCTCGACCGGAGCAACCCCGGCCGAGGCAATCAGAACTCGCTGTCGGTCGTTGGCGGAGCGGTGCAGTCCTGCGTCCGAAACGGCCTTCCGTTCAAGCTCGCCCTTGCCATCGCCCTGAACTACGAGGGCGCATCGGACGACCCGCAGGCCCGAGCGGTCATCTACGACCAGGCCGCCCGGATGTGGGCCGACGAGGTCGCCAAGAAGCGCGACGACCTGACGGAGAAGTTCGCCGAGGCGAGCGGATTCCTTGAGCCCCGAGAGGAGGGCATCGGTTACGTGACCCTGTCCGACAACAGGTTCGGCAAGGCGGAAGAGGTGCCGTTCGGTGACTTCAAGGTCTTGGCGACCAGCGTGCACACGCAGGACGGCCGGACCGTGTGGACCCTGGACCTGACGCACAAGTCCGGGAAGGTCTTCGAAGACGTCGAGATGACACATGAGGTGCTGTCCTCGACGCAGGCGCTCCGGCGGTGGCTCCAGGGCTACCGATGCTCGCTGTTCTTCGCCAACGACCGCGACCAGCGGGGCACGGCCGGAACTCGGCTCCAGGCCCTGTTGGAGTCACAGAACCCGGTTGACTGCCGTGTCGTGAACTACCTCGGGTGGGACGACAAGGCAGGCGTCTTCGTGACCTTCGAGGGCGCAATCACGGCGGACGGTATCGACACCCGAGCCAACGTCCGGCCGAGCCGCGACCTGATCGCCCGAGGGTTGATCAGCCACGTCTACGGATTCCGGCCCGAGGAGGAGACGCGGGACGTCCTCCGGGAGGTGCTGACCTTCCACGACGAGACCGTTACGTCGGTCGTCTTCTCGTGGCTCTGCGCAGCCGTCTTGAAGGGCCACCTCAAGCGGCAGTCGTCACAGTTCCCGATCCTCGTGGTTGAGGCTCCGTCCGAGTCGGGCAAGTCCACGGGCTTCTCTTCGATGGCCTATCAGCTCCTCGGCTCCAAGCTGGCCGAAGCTGGTGACTCGACCCCGGCCGTCCTGCGTGACTCGATGACCGCCCACCGGGGCGCACCGGTCCGCATTGACGACATGGACAGCATCGCGCCGCTGCTGGCGAACCTGCGACAGGTCACCGTCGAGGGCTACAGCGACAAGATGGGCGAGGACCGCCGAAGCACGGTTCGAAACAAGCTCGTCGCTCCGGTCTGGCTGTCCGGCGAGGGTGTCACGGCCGTTCACGAAGAGAAGGCCATCAAGGACCGATCGGTCCTGCTGCGGATGCCGAACCCCAAGGGCCGCGTCTCGCTCAAGGACCCCAACCGGCCGCAGTGGGACGACATCCAGGACCTCATGGCGAGGTACCCGGACGGCCTGTCGGTGATGGCCGGGACGCTGGTTCAAATGGTGCTGCGCCACGCGGCCCGGGTGGACGAGTTCAAGGCGCTGCGAGGCGCGTCCGGCCGTCACGCCGACAAGATGGCCATCCTGCGGGTGGGTGCCCGCGTCCTTGCCGACGTGACGCAGGACGAGACCCACGCCAAGCGCGTTGACGAGTGGGTCACTGACCAGGTGGACACGGGCGCTGAGAACGCTATGACGCTCAAGGTCATTCCGACTGTGGTCAAGGTGCTGGGCGTCCCGTCGAAGCCGGTCGAGATCGACCACGCGCCGCACTTCGGGATTGCCTCGCCGATCGTCTTCCGAGAGGCACCGGGCCAGGCCGACCGCGCGATGTGGGTCAACATCACGAACCTCGCCGAGTGGTGGAAGAAATACAACAACGGCAAGGTCGCCGAGCGCACCGAGACAGGCGAGGCCATGGCCGGGCAGGCGAACCAGCTCGGGATGAAGGGTCGCCGAGCGGGTGAGCGAAACGTGGACTGGGCGCAGTTCAACGTCAGCAAGGCGACGCCTGACGGCACGGTCAAGAAGGTGCTGTACCAGCGGGTGCCGGATGAGAACGCGGCTCGGGTCCTCGAATCCCTCGGCATCGAGATCGGCGCGGACGAGGAGTCCAACCCCCGGAAGCTGAACCCCGCGCAGGTTGCGGCAATCGACCGGGCCTGACCGCCAGCGGAAACCGGGGGTGGTTTCCGTGCGGGTTGGAGGTGGTTTCCCTGGGTGGTTTCCCCCTGGTGTCCAGGCCGGAGGAAACCACCCCGACCCGGCAGGAAACCACTAGAGACCCCAGAGGAAACCACCCTGGTTTCCATGCTCCGTGGCCGGTCAGAGCATATGCAGCACCCAGAGGAAACCAGGAAACCATCTAGAAACCAGAACTACAAAAAGAGCGGACCGTACCGAAAACCCCTACCGACAGAGCGGGGTGCGCGTCTTCTCCCAGGTGGTTTCCTGGTTTCCATCCCGCGTCAATTCAGCAGAAGCGAGGCAAAATCGTGAGTGCGAGATGGTTCAAAATCCAGGTGGACGACGCGGGGGGCGCGGTCTACCGGTCGGAGCACAGCCCGACCATGCACCTGGGCAGCCGGGCAAGCGGTATGTACGTGCACGCCAAATTTCGGTACCTGCACGACGACTACGGCGAAAGCATCTTGATTACACAGCCCGGCCCAATCTGGGATGGCGCGCAGGTGGTGGCGGAATTCGACAACCGCGAAATGGCCGTTGCCGACAGGGAGCGTGTCGCCGGAGGCTGAGGCCAGAGAAGGCCCACGGGAGACACCAGAGAGGCCGCCCCGGTACCGAGCGCCGGGGCGGCCGTCCTGTGCCCGGGAAGACCCCACGGGAGCCCGGGACGGGCACGCCGCCGGGCAGCAGGTGGCCCCGGAGAAAGCCCAGGTGGGGGTGCGATCACGACGAGTTTCAGGCGATCACGGGAAGTTACGCCGGCCTCGGGGTTGCCCCTCAACATGCAGCAGCCCCGGTCGCTCTGTCATCGAGAAGCGACCGGGGCTGAGGTCCCCGCTCCTGGTGCGGACCTTTCCCAGGAAAGCAGGCGCGCGGGTGGCCGTCTATTTGCGGGAAACGCAACCTCGAAATGGTATTACAGAGCGCCACATGTGGGGGCTTTAATTGGGGGATGGACAGGGCGCGAAAGAGCCCGGTGTTCTCGGGTCAGAAGCTACGAGAAGCCCGCCACGTGCGGGGGCTTTCTCAAATGCAGGTGGCCGAAAAGATGGGCATCGGACACATCTCATTGAGTCATTGGGAGAACGGCAGATACGCGCCGAACGGCATCAACATGGTTCTTCTGCTGCGGGCACTCGGTTGCGAATTGGAGGAGGTGACGGAATGAGCGACGCATTCGAGTACGTAGACGGCGGCGATGGCCTGCCCGCGTGGGCGATGGTCAAGACCGAATTCGGAACGGTGCCGGTGCGAGTGGCGTCGTGGTGCATCACCGCCGACGGAGTCACGCCGAACCTGTCACCTCTGGCCGGAACCGAAGGCGGCGAAATCGAGAGCGTGACGCGAATGGACCGCATGGAGGCATGGGGCCAGGTGGCCGCGTGGAGCAAGGTGCGGGAGGCCGCGAAATGACGGCCCAGCAGATCACCGAGGAATGGCGCAAGATCGAGGGATTCCCGCAAGTCTACGAGGTGTCGAATTTCGGGGAAGTTCGGTCCTGGTCGCCAATGAAGCGCGGGGGAACGCTCCGGCAGAAGAACAACCGGGACGGATACCCGATGGTCAGGCTGCCGAGCAGGGCAGGCAAGGTCTTGTGGTTCGCGGTTTACAAACTAGTGGCAGCGGCATTTCCGGAGGAGGAGTCAAAATGAGCTGGTACGAGGGAGCCGAGCCGGGGTGGCTCACGATCGAGGTCAACCCGAATACGGGAAAGACCAGCGTCGAAAAGGTGTGGCACTTCGAGATGAACGAAGAGGGCATCACGCCGCTGGTGAAGAACGCGGACGGGGCGATGGTCGAGAGCACGCCGAACCTGGTGGACGTGATCAGGGCGACGCCGCTCGAAGCGGCCAAGATCGCGGCCATGTACAAGCTCAAGGCGATGGCCGACCGGGCGACCACACAGCAGCAGATGGACTCGATCAGCGAGGCGTCCAAGTTCGTGATGGCGTGGAGCGCAAGTGACCGGTGACCTGTTGCCGTTCCAGCCGGAAGGCAGCCCCGCGCTACCGGTAGACCTCACGTACGAGGAGCAGATCGTTTTGGAATTTTGCCGCGAAGGCAAATCCCGGAACGAGATCTCAACGTTGACCGGTGTTTCAACCTGGACCGTCAGCAAAATCGCATCGGAACACGGCCACTACTTCGGCCGAAGTGCTCAGATCGCGGCAGCGTCGGCGGCCAGGGTGGCGCAGATCCGAGAGCGTCAACACCGACTGGCCATGCAGCTCCTCGACACAGCCGAGCTTTACGCCGACCGGCTGGCCGAAGCGAATTCCCCCAAGGACGGCCAAGCCCTGGCCCGTGCCGTTTCCGATCTGGTGAGTTCACATCAGCTCTTGAACGGCACGTCGGCCAACGAGCTTGAAGAGACCAAGGACTTCTTGGTTGACCTCCGAGTTCAGCTCGTCAAGGTGCGCGACGGATTCGAGAACCAGTACGGCGTTCCATTCGAGAGCGACGAAGCAGCCCAGATCATCAAGCAGGAGGAAACGCAAGATGACGAATCGTGAATACGGCCAGATCGTGCAGGGGCCGATGACCTCGGACGGCCCGAGCGTGGACGAACTCCGGGCGCAGATGCACGGCGGGCAGGTGGCCGGGTCGTACGCCTACCGGGAGCCGCAGGGCGTGCAGGTGGCCAGCGTCACCCAGGGCGAGGAGGTCCGCCAGGGCGACGGCACGATGACCGACGCCGACGCGGCCCAGATCCGCCGGTCGGCAGGGATCGGCCACGACAACCGCCACGCGGCGGACGTGGCCAAGTCGTACAGCGAGCGGCGCGACCCGCTGACGGGCCACGCGATCCGGGTGTACGACGACGGCCGGACCGAGGACATGGACGCCGACGAGGCCAAGCCGCGCCGACGCCAGATCGTCCAGACCCCCAAGGTCTGGTACGGGACGGGCCAGGACGACCCGGCCGCATAGGTCGTCCCGGGCAGGACGGGGGCCGCCCGATCGCTCCCGTCCCGCCGGGGTCTCCCAGCCCGGCCAGCCGCCCGGAGGCCGGGGGAGAGCCACGGAGAGCCGCAGCCAGAACGACACCCGAAACGGGCGTCAGCCCGCCCATTCCGCGCACCGCCCGGGAGAGATCCGGCGGGGGTCCGGCCGATCTTGCGGACCAGGCAAATCAGGTCCGCAGCGGGTCCGGGCCGACCTGCCGACCGCGCAAGTTCCAGATCCAGACCCGGCGTTGAGATCCGGCCCGATCTTGACGACCTGGCAGGCCAGATCCGGACCGAGTCCGGACCCGAGCCCAGACCATGCGGACCAGGCAAGTCAAGATCCGGGCCGACTTGCGGACCCGGCACAGACCCGGCACGAGGTCCGGAGGTCGGACCCCGCAGGAGCCCCCCACCGCGCCAATAAGTCAACCCTTCGCCGGCGTCACGACCGGTTACAGATCTCAATACGAGAAGTTACTAGGAGGAAGTTCGATGCAGCAGGCCCGAATCATTGAGGCGTCCCGCGAGATGGTGGGTTCGGCCATGGCGTACAGCCCTGAGGGAATGATGCAGATCGGCAGCGACCTGGCGTCGTTTCCCGAAGCGCTGGCGAACGTCGCCAAGTCCATTCAGGCGATGACGCGTCAGGTTCAGGAGGGGGACACCCCCATGGACCCGGCCATCGTCGGTATGGTCCGCGCGCTGCATCAACAGATCGTGGCCGCGTCCGAGATGGCCAAGGACATCGGCCCGATGTTCCGGCAGTTCCACGCGGACGACATCAAGCGCATCGAGCAGCCGCGCCGCAACGAGCAGATGTGGGACTACGGCGCGAACCGGGACTACTCGGCGTGAGTGGAACAGTGGAACTGGAACCGGAACTCAGCCCCCAGGCACCCCCTCTCACCGGCCACGGGAGGGGATGGAGGGGGGTCTCCACCCCGGTTCCAGTTCCACTGTTCCAATTCCGCCGATAACGAGCCGTGACGATTACCGGTCGTGAATTCAGGTGCGCGAATGGGCGTGGTCATTCCTATTCCGTGCACCGCTTTAGCTTTCGTAAAATTTAGATACTTGTTTTCGGCGCAAATCGCGTGTTTTGATTTTCTCAGAATTCCGGACAGGCCGGAATTCCGGGGAATTCAGGGAGCACGAAATGGCCGCCAACACCACCGCCAAGAAGACCGCCGACCAGGCCGAGGCCGCCGAGCCCACCCGCTGCGAATGCAGCCGGTACAGCGTCCTGGTCAACGTCCGGGAGAACGGCACGGATGGCGACCTGACGTGGGACGAGGAGCTGACCACCAAGTGCCAGGCCACCACCAAGCGGACGTTCGCCCCTGGACACGACGCGAAGCTCAAGAGCGCGCTCATCAAGTGGGGTGCCGAGGGCCACGACGTCACCCGTGACGACGACGGCGTGAACACGGTGGCCGACGCCGCCACCCTGGCCGCCAAGTTCCCGTTCGGCCACATGGTCGCCGCCGGGATCAGCCGCGCCGAGGCCAAGGCCGCCGCGAAGGCCGAGCGCGCCGCAGCCCGCGCCGCCAAGAAGGCCGCCCCCAAGGTGAAGAAGCCCCAGGTCGTCACGGCCAAGGTCGGCCGCTGGGAGCGCACCGGGACCGTCGAGGGCGACACCTTCACCTACGCCGACGCCAAGGGCGAGACCAAGACCACCACCAAGTTCCAGCTCGTCTGACCGACCCGCCCCCGCCGGGCGGTCGGCACAGGCCGCCCGGCTCCCCTGAGGAGCCCTTGATGTACAAGATCCAGTTCCGCAACCCGCAGGGCCGCATGGTCACCGCCCAGCTCGCCAGCTCGGACGAGATCCGGAAGCTCGCCAACAAGGCACAGCGCGAGATGCCCGAGACCCACGAACTCCGGGTGCGCGAGACCGCCGTGGACGAGGCGTCCGGCGATTTCATCTGGGCCGACTGCACGGCCGAATTCACCCGCTGACGAACCAGCCCGGCCGAGGTGGCACCCCCGGCCGGGCCTGAGTGCTGAGACAAGGAATCGCCAGCATGAACAAGCAAAACACGACGGTCATGAGGGCCGCCATCCTGGAGCGGGTCAGTACCGAGGAGCAGACGCGCGGCTACGGCCTCGACGTTCAAGACGACGCCTGCCGGGAGTACGTCGACCGCAAGGCATGGGCGTTGGTAGACGTCTACGCCGACGGCGGGGTGTCCGGGTCGCTGACCTCCCGTCCCCAGTTCAACCGCTTGATGGAGGACGTGAAGGCCGGGCGGATTGATGTGGTCGTGGTCCACAAATTCGACCGCGTGGGTCGCACCGGACGCGCCTTCTGGCGCTGGATCTGGCAGCTCGAAGACCTCGAAATCGCGATCGTGTCGGTCACCCAGGAGATCGACACCACGACCACGCACGGCAAGTTCATGTTGCAGCAGTACGCCGCCATCGCGGAGATGGAGTACAACCTCATCCGCGAGCGCACCCAAGGTGGGTTGCAGAAGAAGGCGGAGTCAGGCGGGTGGCCCGGGGGCTCCCCTCCTTACGGCTACCGCATTGAGGGCATGGGCAAGCGTGGGTCGTTCCTCGTCATTGACGAGCACGAGGCCGCCCTACTCAAGGCGATGTGGAAGATGGCCGTCGAGGAGAAGCTGAACACCAGGAGCATGGCGTCAAGGTTGAACGCCCTCTCGATGTACACACGATCGGGTAAGCCTTGGTCGCATTCCAACCTGCGGGCAAAGCTGCTGTCCGACTCGACCACCAAGGGCATCGTGACGTTCCGGAACCCCAACCGGTCCAAGGCCGGGCACGGGGCCGAGATGAAGAAGGACGGCACGGCCAAGCACGGGGCAACGGTTGCCATTCCGCTTGACCCGATCTTCACGCCTGCCGAGGCTGCCGACCTCAACCGCGCCATGGGGCGGCTGGCCATCGGCACCCCCAAGTCGAGGCCGCACGGCTACCCCCTGTCGAAGCGTCTCTTCAACGCGTGTGGTGCTCACTACGTCGGCATGAAGCGGACCAGCCGCCCAGGTCGCTGGTACCGCTGTTCCGGCAAGGCCGAGCCTTACCCGGGAGCGCCGAAGTGCACGTGCGACATGGTGGACGCCGAAGCAATGGAGGGGGCTGTCTGGGGCGACGTGGTCGGCCTGCTCGGAGACCCCGCCCGGCTCAAAGCGATGGCGGCTGAGTGGGTCGGAATGGCGGAGGGTGACCAGACCAACCACGCCGACCGCATCGCCGACCTTGACCGACAGATCAAGGAGCGCGAGCAGGCCATCACGACCACGGTCACGGACTACGCCAAGGCAGGTCTTCCAGTGGTCGCCGTGCAGGCAGCCACCCGTGCGCTGACCGAGGAGCTTGAACAACTCCAGGCGATGCGAACCGAGGCCACCGCGTGGCTTGAGGAAACCGAGGCCGCCGAGCAGCGAGCGCACGACCTCGCAGCCCTGGCCGACGTGGCGCGTACCCGGCTGCACGACATGACTCCGGCCGAACAAACCGAGGTGCTGGCGCTCCTGGACGTGCGCGTCACGATCACGGGTCCGGTGCCCAAGCCGAAGCTCGGGCTGTCCTGCTCGATGACAGAGTGGTTCAAGGAGAACAACCGTCTCGTCCCGGACGAGCTGACCGACGACATGTGGGCTTTGGTCGAACCAATCGTCAAGGCGTGGGAGCCGAAGAACCACAAGCTCATTCCGGGTCGGCAGATGCTTGACGCGATGTTCTACAAGGCAAGGACGGGCCGCAGGTGGTGCGACCTGCCCGAACGGTTCGGTCGCTGGAACGGCATCCACACCCGGTACAAGACATGGTCGAACAACGGTGTCTGGGACGAGATCCTCAGCGCGCTCCCTAATAAGGGGACGTTGGTGCCTGAACTCAACCTCGTGCCGCCCTTCCGGGTTGAGGGACGCGTGGACCCCCGGGTGATGACCGAAGCTGAGATGGCACCCGCAGAAACAGGCGTCCCGGGCCCGGCGACCAGCGGTCTGTCGGCGGGGGTGCACGAGCTGCTGCGAAGCGAAGGTGTGCTGGTCACGGACGCGGCCGAAGTGGCGGAGCTGGTCGGGGACATCGGCGATCTGGCCCCGCCCCGCACCGGTCCCGTCCTGCCCAGGGACCTGCTCGACCCGGTCGGCGCCCGGGTGCTGGAGGCCCTGCCCGGCGGTGGCACGGCCGACGTCCGGCAGCTCGCGACGGCGGCCGGTACGACACCGGACGAGGCGCTCGGCAAGCTCTACGAACTCCACTCGTTGGGGTTCGTCGAACGGCGCGGCGACGCCTGGCGCCCCGCCTTCCTCGCGGCAGAGCCGGTCGCGACCCGGCGAGGCGGTGCTTGACCTGGGGCATTCGGGTGAAATGGTGAGAGCGATGACCTTTGTATTTCTATCGGGGATAACCCTGCCGGCGGCAGTGACACCGGGAGGAACGGGCGCCCGTTCCTCGCGCACCGCGACTCCTCAGTCACGCTACGCTCACCAGGATTCCGGCCCAGACGGACAGCCCCCACGCTTTCCCCCCGCACTTCACAGCAGAACGGCTCAAGGCAACGCATGCCCCAGCACACCTCCGGGTCCGACCGCACGGCGCCCCGGGCAGCGCCCCCAGCCGCCCGGAGCGCCGAGCGGCCGACCGCACCGTCGGCTCTCGACGCGCTGTGGCGGTCGTACAAGACCACGGGTGAGAAGCGGTTGCGCGAGCAGCTGATCCTGCACTACTCGCCGCTGGTGAAGTACGTCGCCGGCCGGGTGAGCGTGGGGCTGCCGTCCAACGTCGAGCAGGCGGACTTCGTCTCCTCCGGGGTCTTCGGGCTCATCGACGCGATCGAGAAGTTCGACATCGAGCGGTCGATCAAGTTCGAGACGTACGCGATCACCCGGATCCGGGGCGCGATCATCGACGAACTCCGGGCGCTGGACTGGATCCCACGCTCCGTGCGGCAGAAGGCGCGGGCCGTCGAGCGGGCGTACGCCACCCTGGAGGCGCAGCTGCGGCGTACCCCCTCCGAGGCCGAGGTCGCCGCGGAGATGGGGATCCAGCTGGAGGAACTGCACGCCGTTTTCAGCCAGTTGTCCCTCGCCAACGTGGTCGCCCTGGAAGAACTGCTGCATGTCGGCGGTGAGGGCGGCGATCGGCTCAGCCTGATGGACACCCTGGAGGACACGGCGGCCGACAACCCGGTCGAGGTCGCCGAGGGCCGCGAGCTGCGCCGGCTGCTCGCCCGCGCGATCAACACGCTCCCCGACCGGGAGAAGACCGTGGTCACGCTCTACTACTACGAAGGCCTCACGCTCGCCGAGATCGGCAACGTCCTCGGGGTGACCGAGAGCAGGGTCAGCCAGATCCACACCAAGTCCGTCCTGCAGTTGCGGGCCAAACTGGCCGACGTCGGACGTTGACGCCGATCTGCCGCTGAATCGTGCCTGCCGCGTCCGTAGAGTGGTGCCGTGCCCAGGATTCGAGCGGCCTCGGTGGCCGAGCACCGGAACATGCAGCGCGACGCCCTGCTGGACGCCGCGCGCTCCCTGCTGTCCGAAGGCGGTACGGAAGCGCTGACCTTCCCCGCCCTCGCCGAGCGCACCGGCCTCGCCAGATCCTCGGTGTACGAGTACTTCCGCTCCCGCGCCGCCGTCGTTGAGGAACTGTGCGCCGTCGACTTCCCCCGCTGGGCGGCGGAGGTCGAGGCGGCGATGGCCTGCGCCGACACCCCGCAGGCCCAGGTCGAGGCCTATGTGCGCCGGCAGTTGGCGCTGGTCGGCGACCGCAGTCACCGGGCCGTCGTCGCGATCTCGGCCGGTGAACTGGACGACGGAGCGCGGGAGAAGATCCGCGCGGCGCACGGCGGTCTGATCGCCATGATCGTGGAGGCGCTGGCCGCGCTCGGCCACGAGCAGCCGAGGCTCGCCGCGATGCTCCTCCAGGGAGTCGTCGACGCCGCGGTCCGCCGGATCGAGCTCGGCGCGGCCGAGGAACCCGCCGAGATCGCCGAGGCCGCCGTCTCGATGGCGCTGCGCGGCGTCGGCAAGGACTGACGCACCGGCGGGGTAACGGTTCGGCTCACCGGCTGCGCCACCCCGAAGACCGGCAGCAGCCGGGACGGGCCCCGGCGCAGCAGCTCGGGCGGCAGCAGGGACAGCGGGTCCAGATACACCGCACCGCGCAGCAGCCCCCAGTGCAGACACCCCCCGGCGCAGTGCGAGGGGCCCGCCGCCAGCGTGGCGACCAGCTGCCCCTCGGTCACCTCGGCGCCCTCGGCGACGAGCGGTTCCACCGGTTCGTACGTGGTGCGCAGCGGTGGGTCGCCCGTACCGGCCAGCGCGACGGAGAGCACCCCGTGCC
>NZ_JTIY01000001.1:489833-502180 GCF_000818175.1 Streptomyces sp. AcH 505 | reverse complement strand
CCCCGCGGTGGCCCCGCCCGTACGCGGAGGCGGGCGGCTCCCAGCCGCGCACCACGGCCGGCCGTGGATCCACCGGCCAGACGGCGGCGGACGAGGCTCCGGAGGCGACTCCGGGAGCGGCGACGAGCAGGACGGCGACGAGCGGCCCGAGCAGCCAACGAACAGTGATCATGACGCATACGGTGCCGCGTACCGACCGGTTCGCGCTGATCATGAACCGGATCTGTGGAGTACCGACCGGTTGTGGACAGCGCCGTCACCCGGGGGTGCGAAGGTCCCGTACACTTCTTGTGGCGATCCGGGTCACCGGGTCGACTTCGCACGCCCCGCCATCGGCCCTTCATCGCGCCGATGTCCGCGCCACTCGGTCCTTCGTGGCACAGCGCGCCGGGGCGTCAGGCGGGACCGTCGTCCGGCGGTCGCGACAACCGAGTATCCGAGGAGTACGGCCATGGCCGTCGTCACGATGCGGGAGCTGCTGGAAAGCGGCGTCCACTTCGGTCACCAGACCCGCCGTTGGAACCCGAAGATGAAGCGTTTCATCTTCACGGAGCGCAACGGCATCTACATCATCGACCTGCTCCAGTCGCTGTCGTACATCGACCGCGCCTACGAGTTCGTCAAGGAGACTGTCGCCCACGGCGGCTCCATCATGTTCGTCGGCACCAAGAAGCAGGCGCAGGAAGCGATCGCCGAGCAGGCGACGCGCGTGGGCATGCCCTACGTCAACCAGCGCTGGCTCGGCGGCATGCTGACCAACTTCTCCACCGTCTACAAGCGTCTGCAGCGCCTCAAGGAGCTTGAGCAGATCGACTTCGACGATGTGGCCGCCTCCGGCCTCACCAAGAAGGAGCTGCTGGTCCTCTCCCGCGAGAAGATCAAGCTGGAGAAGACCCTCGGCGGTATCCGCGAGATGCAGAAGGTGCCCAGCGCCGTCTGGATCGTGGACACCAAGAAGGAGCACATCGCCGTCGGTGAGGCGCGCAAGCTCCACATCCCGGTCGTCGCGATCCTCGACACCAACTGCGACCCCGACGAGGTCGACTACAAGATCCCGGGCAACGACGACGCGATCCGTTCCGTCACCCTGCTCACCCGCGTGATCGCCGACGCCGTCGCCGAGGGCCTCATCGCCCGCTCCGGTGCCGCGACCGGCGACCAGAAGCCGGGCGAGAAGGCCGCCGGTGAGCCGCTCGCCGAGTGGGAGCGCGACCTGCTGACCGGTGACAAGAAGGCCGCCGAAGGCGACGCCGAGAAGCCGGCCGACGCCGAGGCCCCGGCCGAGGCCACCGCCGAAGCCCCGGCCGAGGTCCAGACCTCCGCCGAGACGGAGAAGGTCGCCGACGCCGAGCAGGCCGAGGAGACCGCCGCTCCCGCCGAGGCCGCAGCCGACGAGGCCGCAGCCCCCGCCGAGGAGTCGGCTCCGGCCGCGGACGCCGAGAAGGCCTGACCCTCACAAGGTTCGGTTGCTGACGGCGGGGGTCCACAAGACCCCCGCCGTCCACCCGTAGATCTTCGACTTCCGAGAGAGACTCACAGACATGGCGAACTACACCGCCGCTGACGTCAAGAAGCTCCGCGAGCTGACCGGCGCCGGCATGATGGACTGCAAGAAGGCCCTGGTCGAGGCCGACGGCGATGTCGACAAGGCCGTCGAGGTCCTGCGCGTCAAGGGCCAGAAGGGCGTCGCCAAGCGAGAGAGCCGCAGTGCCGAGAACGGCGCGGTGGTCTCCCTCATCGCCCCCGACAACACCTCGGGCGTGCTGGTCGAGCTGAAGTGCGAGACGGACTTCGTCGCCAAGGGCGACCGGTTCCAGGCTGTCGCCACGGCGATCGCCGAGCACGTCGCGAAGACCACCCCCGCCGACATCGCCGCTCTGCTGAGCTCCGAGATCGAGGCCGGCAAGACCGTCCAGGCGTACGTGGACGAGGCCAACGCCAACCTCGGCGAGAAGATCGTCCTGGACCGCTTCGCGCAGTTCCCGGCCGACGGCGGTTACGTGGCGTCGTACATGCACCGCACCATGCCCGACCTCCCGCCGCAGGTCGGCGTCCTGGTCGAGCTGGACAAGGAGAACGCGACGATCGCCAAGGATCTCGCGCAGCACATCGCCGCCTTCTCCCCGCAGTACCTGACGCGCGAGGACGTCCCCGCCGACATCGTCGAGAACGAGCGCCGCGTCGCCGAGGCCACCTCCCGCGAGGAGGGCAAGCCCGAGGCAGCCCTGCCGAAGATCGTCGAAGGCCGGGTCAACGGCTTCTTCAAGGAGGTCACCCTCCTCGACCAGCCGTTCGCCAAGGACAACAAGAAGAGCGTCAAGAAGATTCTGGACGAGGCCGGTGTCACGCTGAAGCGCTTCGCGCGCATCCGCGTCGGCGCCTGACGTCGCAGCAGTCGTACGCGAACGACGGCGGATCCCGCTAGGGTCTGGGACAGTCGTCGGCCGTGTACACGCCGCACGACCGCAGACCTGACGAGGAGGCCATTGCCGAAAGGGACACATCCACCCACCGGCAATGGCCTTCTTCGTATGTGCACGAGGAGATCCCATGAACAAGGGCGCGGACGCCAACCAGTCTGCCGACGACAAGAGCGAACCCGGCGACCCCGGCAAGAAAGCCGGCCGCTTCATGCTGAAGCTGTCCGGTGAGGCGTTCGCCGGCGGCGGAGGGCTCGGCGTCGACCCCGACGTCGTACACGCCATCGCCCGCGAGATCGCGGCCGTCGTACGGGACGGGGCGGAGATCGCCATCGTCATCGGCGGCGGTAACTTCTTCCGCGGCGCGGAGCTCCAGCAGCGCGGCATGGACCGGGCCCGCTCCGACTACATGGGGATGCTCGGCACCGTCATGAACTGCCTCGCCCTCCAGGACTTCCTGGAGAAGGAAGGCATCGACTCCCGCGTCCAGACCGCCATCACCATGGGCCAGGTCGCCGAGCCGTACATCCCGCTGCGTGCCGTGCGCCATCTGGAGAAGGGCCGCGTGGTGATCTTCGGCGCGGGCATGGGCATGCCGTACTTCTCCACCGACACCACAGCGGCCCAGCGCGCGCTGGAGATCGACGCCGAACTGCTGCTGATGGGCAAGAACGGCGTGGACGGCGTCTACGACTCCGACCCCAAGATCAACCCTTCGGCCGTCAAGTTCGACGCCCTGGAGTACAGCGAGGTCATCGCCGGCGGTCTGCGCGTCGCCGACATGACGGCGATCACGCTGTGCCAGGACAACAAACTGCCCATCCTGGTCTTCGAATTGCTGGCCGAGGGCAATATCGCGCGTGCGGTCAAGGGTGAGAAGATCGGCACTCTCGTGAGCGACCAGGGCACCCGGAGCTGACTCCGGAGCGGCCCCGCACGGGGATGGACAAAGGCCTGCCGGTCGGACACCGTGCAGGAGAAGACGCGACGCAGGTTCCGCCGGGACCGGCAGCAGACAACCGGGCCCACTCAAGACACGCAGGAGCAAGTGGTGATCGAAGAGACCCTCCTCGAGGCCGAGGAGAAGATGGAGAAGGCCGTCCTGGTCGCCAAAGACGACTTCGCAGCGATCCGCACGGGGCGTGCGCATCCGGCGATGTTCAACAAGATCGTGGCTGACTACTACGGCGCCTTGACCCCGATCAACCAGCTCGCCTCGTTCGCCGTGCCCGAGGCGCGGATGGCCGTGGTGACCCCGTTCGACAAGTCGGCGCTGCGCAACATCGAGCAGGCGATCCGCGACTCCGACCTCGGTGTCAATCCGAGCAACGACGGCAACATCATCCGGGTGGTCTTCCCCGAGCTCACCCAGGACCGCCGCAAGGAGTTCATCAAGGTCGCCAAGACCAAGGCCGAGGACTCGAAGATCTCGATCCGCGCCGTGCGCCGCAAGGCCAAGGAGACGATCGACAAGTTCGTCAAGGACGGCGAGGTCGGCGAGGACGAGGGCCGGCGCGCGGAGAAGGAGCTCGACGACACGACGGCGAAGTACGTCGCCCAGGTCGATGAACTCCTGAAGCACAAGGAAGCCGAGCTGCTCGAAGTCTGATGAACGACTCTTCCTGGGGCACCCCGCCGACTGCCGGCTACTGGGGGCCGCCCGACCAGGGGGCTGCCCCGGCGGGTCCCGCATACGATGGGCATGAGGCACAGCAGACTCGCCCCATGCCCATCGTGCCCGACGAACCCGCCGACGGCGGGGACCAGGATGCCGGCCGGGGGGCTGCTCGGCCGGGCGGCCCCCTGTTCCGCGACGAGATCCCGCAGGAGCCCATGCCCGCAGCACCGCCACCCCCGCCGCAGAAGAAACGGGCCGGCCGTGACCTGCGCGCGGCGATAGGGGTCGGTCTGGGCCTCGGCGCCGTGGTCATCGCCTCCCTCTTCATCGTCAAGGCCGTGTTCGTCGGCGTCATCGCCGTCGCAGTGGTCGTCGGCCTGTGGGAGCTCACCTCCCGGCTGGCCGAGAAGAAGGGCATCAAGGCCCCCCTCGTGCCCCTGGCCGTCGGCGGAGCCGCGATGGTCGTCGCCGGGTACGTACGCGGAGCCGAGGGCGCCTGGGTCGCGATGGCCCTGACCGCGCTCGCCGTGCTGGTCTGGCGGATGACCGAACCTCCCGAGGGCTACCTCCGGGATGTCACGGCCGGCGTCTTCGCCGCGTTCTACGTGCCGTTCCTGGCCACGTTCGTCGCGATGCTGCTGAGGGCGGACGACGGCCCGCAGCGGGTCCTGATGTTCCTGGTACTGACGGTGGTCAGCGACACCGGCGCCTACGCGGTCGGCTGGCGCTTCGGCACCCACAAGCTCGCGCCGCGCATCAGCCCAGGCAAGACCCGCGAGGGCCTGTTCGGCGCGGTCGCGTTCTCGATGGTGGCCGGCGCGCTGTGCATGCAGTTCATGATCGACGACGGAATCTGGTGGCAGGGCCTGCTCCTGGGCCTCGGCGTCGCCGCCAGCGCCACCCTCGGCGACCTCGGCGAGTCCATGATCAAGCGAGACCTGGGAATCAAGGACATGGGCACCCTGCTGCCCGGCCACGGCGGCATCATGGACCGCCTGGACTCCCTGCTCCCGACCGCCCCGGTGGTCTGGCTGCTCCTGGTCCTCTTCGTAGGCTCCTGACCACCCCCACCCCCACCGAGCACCCGAGCGGGGCCCCTTGTCCACAGGACAGCGGGCCCCGCTCCGCGCGTCTGCGACACTGGTACGACCATGCCTGTACCCGGAGAACTTACTTTTGTCGCGCCCCGCGGAGCCAAGAAGCCGCCGCGGCATCTTGCCGATCTCAGTCCCGTCGAGCGGCGCGAGGCTGTCGCTGCCATGGGGGAGAAAGCGTTTCGTGCCAAGCAGCTGTCGCAGCACTACTTCGCGCGCTATGCCCATGACCCCGAGCAGTGGACCGACATCCCCGCCGCTTCGCGGCAGAAGCTTGCCGCCGAGCTGCTGCCTGACCTGATGTCGGTGGTCCGGCACATCTCGTGTGACGACGACACCACCCGCAAGACGCTGTGGCGGCTGCATGACGGCACGCTCGTCGAGTCCGTGCTGATGCGCTACCCGGACCGGGTGACGATGTGCATCTCCTCGCAGGCGGGCTGCGGGATGAACTGTCCGTTCTGTGCGACGGGGCAGGCGGGGCTCGACCGTAATCTGTCGACCGCCGAGATCGTGCACCAGATCGTGGACGGCATGCGTGCCCTGCGCGACGGGGAGGTGCCCGGCGGGCCCTCGCGGCTGTCGAACATCGTCTTCATGGGGATGGGCGAGCCGCTCGCCAACTACAAGCGGGTGGTCGGCGCGATCCGGCGGCTGACCGACCCCGAGCCGGACGGGCTCGGGATCTCGCAGCGGGGGATCACGGTGTCGACCGTCGGGCTCGTGCCCGCGATGCTGCGCTTCGCCGACGAGGGGTTCAAGTGCCGCCTCGCCGTCTCGCTGCACGCCCCGGACGACGAGCTGCGGGACACGCTCGTACCCGTCAACACCCGGTGGAAGGTCCGCGAGGTGCTGGACGCCGCCTGGGAGTACGCGGAGAAATCGGGCCGCCGTATCTCGATCGAGTACGCGCTCATCCGGGACATCAACGACCAGGCCTGGCGCGGAGACCGGCTGGGCCGGCTGCTCAAGGGCAAGCGGGTGCACGTCAATCTGATCCCGCTCAACCCGACGCCCGGCTCGAAGTGGACCGCTTCCCGCCCCGAGGACGAGAAGGCGTTCGTCGACGCCATCGCCGCCCACGGCGTGCCCGTGACCGTACGGGACACCCGGGGCCAGGAGATCGACGGGGCCTGTGGGCAGCTTGCCGCCTCCGAGCGGTAAGGCCCGCGGCTAGGGCCGCCGGAACAGATTGCATGTAATCTGTTCCTGTACAACCGCACAGTCACATTCCGACAGGGGAGCGCCACAGCGCTGAGAGTGCGGCACATGTCCGTGAAGACGGACACAGGCCGCAGACCCTCTGAACCTTGCCCAGGTCATTCTGGGTAGGAAGTTCGGACATCCCTCAAGCTGTTGCGCCCTGCCCGGGTTCCGCTCACCGCGAGCGGCGCACCGGGCAGGGCCGCGTCTTCTCCTGGACATCCAGGAGGAATTCAGTGAGCAACACCCGGAGAATGACGGCCGTGGCGATCGCCGCCGCGCTCGGTGTCTCGACCCTCGCCGCCTGCGGCTCCGACAGTTCCGACTCGTCGGCGGGCAGCGGCGGGGGCGCCAAGTCCAAGACCGTCACCCTCGTCAGCCATGACTCGTGGGCCGCATCGCCCGCCGTCATGAAGGCGTTCACCAAGGAGACCGGCTACACGGTCAAGGTGCTCAAGAGCGGCGACGCGGGGGAGGCCGTCAACAAGGCCGTCCTCACCAAGGGTTCGCCCCAGGGCGACGTCTTCTTCGGCGTCGACAACACCCTGCTCTCCCGCGCCCTCGACAACGGCCTGTTCACGCCGTACGCCGCCAAGGGCCTCGGCCAGGTCGACGCCGACACCCAGCTCGACAAGGCGAAGCACCGGGTCACCCCCATCGACAGCGGTGACCTGTGCGTCAACTACGACAAGAAGTACTTCGCCGACAAGAAGCTCGCGCCGCCGCAGACCTTCGACGACCTGATCAAGCCCCAGTACAAGAACCTCCTGGTCACCGAGAACGTCGCGACCTCGTCGCCCGGCCTCGGCTTCCTGCTCGGCACGGTCGCGCGGTACGGCGACGACGGCTGGCAGGACTACTGGAAGAAGCTGAAGGCCAACGGCGTCCAGGTCGTGGACAGCTGGGAGCAGGCCTACAACGAGGACTTCTCCGGTTCGGCCGGCGGCAAGAAGGCCAAGGCCGACCGGCCCCTCGTCGTCTCGTACGCGTCGAGCCCGCCGGCCGAGGTGCTGTACGCCAAGCCGCAGCCGGCCCAGGCGCCGACCGGTATCTCCACCGGGACCTGCTTCCGGCAGATCGAGTTCGCCGGGCTGCTCGACGGGGCGAAGAACCCGGCCGGCGGCAAGGCCCTGATCGACTTCCTGATCAGCAAGAAGTTCCAGGAGGACATGCCGCTCACGATGTTCGTGAACCCCGTCGTCAAGGGCGCGAAACTGCCCGAGATCTACACCAAGTTCGGCACCACGGTCCCCAAGCCCGCGACCGTGACACCCGACCGCATCGCCGCCAACCGTGAGCAGTGGATCCAGTCGTGGTCCTCACTCGTGGTGAAGTGACCGCACCCGGCCGGGGGAACGCGGTGCGGCTCGGCCTGATGGCCCTGCCCGTCGCGTTCTTCGGGGTCTTCTTCGGCTACCCCGTCGTCGCCATCGTCGGCCGCGGGCTGAAGACCGGCGACGGCTGGCAGTTCGGCCGGATCGGCGACGTGCTCGCCCGGCCCGACATCCTGCACGTCCTGTGGTTCACCACCTGGCAGGCCCTGGCGTCCACCCTGCTCACCCTGCTGGTGGCGCTGCCCGCCGCGTACGTCTTCGCCCGCTTCGACTTCCCCGGCAAACAGCTGCTGCGGGCCGTGGTCACGGTGCCGTTCGTGCTGCCGACCGTCGTCGTGGGCACCGCGTTCCTCGCGCTGGTCGGCCGCGGCGGGGTGCTGGACGAGCTGTGGGGCGTACGGCTCGACACCACGGTCTGGGCGATCCTCCTCGCCCATGTCTTCTTCAACTACGCCGTGGTCGTACGGACCGTCGGCGGCCTCTGGTCGCAACTCGACCCGCGCCAGGAGGAAGCGGCGCGGGTCCTCGGCGCGGGACGGGTCGCCGCGTGGTGGCGCGTGACGCTGCCCGCGCTCGCGCCCGCCGTCGCCGCCGGCGCCCTGATGGTCTTCCTCTTCTCCTTCACGTCCTTCGGCGTCGTCCAGATCCTCGGCGGCCCCGGCTACTCCACCCTGGAGGTGGAGATCTACCGGCAGACCGCGCAGCTGCTCGACCTGCCGACGGCCGCCGTGCTGACGCTGGTCCAGTTCGTCGCCGTCGGCGCGATCCTCGCCGTGCACGCCTGGACCGTACGCAAGCGGGAGACCACCCTGAAGCTCGTCGACCCGGCGCTGAGCGCGCGCCGGCCGCGCGGCGCCGCGCAGTGGACCCTGCTCGGCGGGGTGCTGGCGAGCATCGCGCTGCTGCTCCTGCTGCCGCTCGGCGTGCTGGTCGAGCGCTCGCTCGACGTGCCCGGCGGATACGGCTTCGCGTACTACCGGGCGCTCGGCCGCCTCGACGCCGGCGGCACCTTCCTCGTACCGGCGCTGGACGCGGTGTGGAACTCGCTGCGGTACGCCCTCGTCGCGACGGTCATCGCGCTCGCGATCGGCGGCCTCGCCGCGGCGGCGCTCACCCGCAGGGCGGGCCGGTTCGTCCGGGGCTTCGACGCGCTGCTGATGCTGCCGCTCGGCGTCTCGGCGGTGACCGTCGGCTTCGGCTTCCTCATCACGCTCGACAAACCGCCGCTTGACCTGCGGCAGTCGTGGATCCTGGTGCCGCTCGCCCAGGCGCTGGTCGGGGTCCCCTTCGTCGTACGGACCATGCTGCCGGTGCTGCGGGCCGTGGACGGGCGGCTCCGCGAGGCCGCCGCGGTCCTCGGTGCCTCGCCGCTGCGGGTCTGGCGCGAGGTCGATCTGCCCATGGTGCGGCGGGCGTTGCTCGTCGCGGCCGGATTCGCCTTCGCCGTCTCGCTCGGCGAGTTCGGCGCGACGGTCTTCATCGCCAGGCCCGACAGCCCGACCCTGCCGGTGGCCGTGGCGCGGCTGCTCGGCAGGCCGGGGGAGCTGAACTACGGCGAGGCGATGGCCCTGAGCACGGTCCTGATGATCGTGTGCGCGGTGTCCCTGCTCGTACTCGAACGTGTCCGCACCGACAGTTCCGGAGAGTTCTGATGGCCCTGCTGACCCTGGCTGACGTGACGGCGCGGTTCGGCGAGCGCACGGCGGTCGACGCGGTGGACCTGGAGATCGCCGAACACGAGATCGTCTGCGTGCTCGGCCCCAGCGGCAGCGGCAAGTCCACCCTGCTGCGGGTGGTCGCCGGGCTGCAACCCGCCGACGCCGGACGGGTGTTGCTCGACGGCGCCGACCAGTCGGGGGTGCCGGTGCACCGGCGCGGGGTCGGGCTGATGTTCCAGGACCACCAGCTGTTCCCGCAGCGCGACGTCGGCGGCAATGTCGCCTTCGGGCTGCGGATGCGCGGCGCCTCCCGTGACGAACAGCGGCGCCGTGTGGACGAGTTGCTGGACCTCGTCGGACTGCCGGGCGCCGGAGGGCGGGCCGTCGCCGCGCTGTCGGGCGGTGAGCAGCAGCGCGTCGCGCTCGCCCGCGCGCTCGCGCCCGAGCCACGGCTGCTGATGCTGGACGAGCCGCTGGGCCAGCTCGACCGGAGTCTGCGTGAACGGCTCGTCGTCGAACTGCGCCTGCTGTTCGGCCGGTTGGGTACGACCGTGCTCGCCGTCACACACGACCAGGGCGAGGCGTTCGCGCTCGCCGACCGGGTGGTGGTGATGCGGGACGGGCGGATCGCCCAGACCGGCACGCCCCTTGAGGTCTGGCAGCGGCCGGCCTCCGCCTTCGTCGCGCGCTTCCTCGGCTTCGACAACGTCGTGGACGCCACCGTCGCCGGCCGGGCGGCCGCCACCCCCTGGGGCAGGATCCCGGTGCCCGAGGGCTCGGCGCAGGGCGACCGTACGCTGCTGGTACGGCCCGCCGGGGTACGGCTGGTCGCCCCGGCAGACGGCCTGCGGTGCACGGTCGAGGCGCGCACCTTCCGGGGCAGCCGCGTCGCCGTACTGCTGCGTCCCGACGACGAGGCGCCGACGCTGGAGGCGGAGTGCGGCCTGCGGGAGGCGCCGCCCGAGGGGACGGCGGTCGGGGCGACCTTCGCCGCCGAGGACGTCGTCGTACTCGACTGAGCGGGCGCCGGCGCTCAGTCGGCGCAGGCGGCGGCTATCGCGAGGCTGTCCTCGTAGATGCGGTAGCCGCTGATCAGGCCGTCCTCGACGGTGAGCCGCATCGCGAAGGGCGAGCGGAACGTCTTGCCGGTCGCCGTCACCGTCCCGGCCAACCGGCCTGTCACCACGGCCTGCTTGCCGTCGGCGAGCACCACGTCGACCGAGGAGTGCGCGGCGTCCGGCCGCTGGCCCGCGGCGAGTTCGCGGAAGTGGTCCGCCACATCGGCGCGGGTGGTACGCGGACGGATCCACGGCACCGTCGGGTTCTCGGCGATGGACCAGTCGACCCGCTCGGCGAACAGCCCCGCGATCAGGGCCGGTTCGCCGTCACCGATCAGCCGCAGCAGCTCCAGCGCCACGGCGCGGGTGCGCTCGGTCTCTGAGGCCGGAGAGGCCTTGGGGATGGTGGTCATGAGATCTCCAGAGGTTCGTGCCGCTGCTACGCGCACCACTCTGCCCGTGGGCACCGGGACACGCGATTACCTCACAGGTCATGACCCCGACGTCGGTCAGGCCCCCGACGTCCCCGACGTCCCCGACGTTCCCGACGGCCCCGACGTCAGTACGCGTCCGTCAGCCGCGCCAGCGCCGCCGCCGCCTCGTCCACCGTGTCGACCAGCACGATCCGCGACTCCATGGCACGCTCCCTGGCCAGCGCCTGGAGCAGCGGCCAGGCCGGCAGGTGCCGGGTCCAGTGGTCGCGGTCGACCAGGATCATCGGGGTCGGCTCGCCGCGCGACTCGTAGTAGTTCGGTGTCGCGTTGTCGAAGATCTCCTGGACCGTCCCCGCCGCGCCCGGCAGGAAGATCACGCCCGCGTTCGAGCGGGCCAGCAGACCGTCCTCACGGGTGGCGTTGGCGAAGTACTTCGCGATGTGGCCCGCGAAGGCGTTCGGCGGCTCGTGGCCGTAGAACCAGGTGGGTATCCCGACGGAGTCGTCGCCCTTGGGCCAGCGCCTGCGCACGTCGAATGCGGCCTGCGCCCAGTCGGAGACGGAAGGGCGGAACGACGGTGTCTTGCTGAGGAGTTCCAGCGCCTCGTCCAGCATGCCGTCCCGGTAACAGGCGGCGTAGGCGCCGAGGTTGGCCGCCTCCATGGCGCCGGGGCCGCCACCGGTGGCGACGGTCAGTCCGGTACGGGTCAGGGAGCGGCCGAGCCGGGCGGCGCCCGCGTACTCGTCGGTGCCGCGCGCCATGGCGTGGCCGCCCATGACGCCCACGACCTGCGCGCCGACCAGGTGTTCGTCGAGGGCGTCGGAGATCGCGTCGTCGTGCACGGAGCGCAGCATGGAGGCGAAGATGTCGCCGTCGGACCTGGTCCGCTGGAACCACGCGTAGCCGCGGGCGTCCGGTGTCGCGTCGTAACCGGCGTCGTCCAGGCCGTCGAAAAGCTGCTCGGGCGTGTACAGCAGACCACGGTACGGATCGAACGGCAGGCCGGGCACCGGCGGGAACACCAGCGCGCCGTCGGCGCGCACCTTGGCCAGCGCCTCCGGCTCCATCGGGCAGCCGAGAAACACCGCGCCCGTGGTGTCGGCGGCCAGCAGGGCGGCCGTACGGCCCGTCAGGTCGACGGCCTGCAGGCGGTATCCGCCGAACTTTCCGCCACCGATCCTGCGATCGAATTCCGCCAGGGACTCGATCTCCAGGTCCTGGCCACTGTCACTGCTCTCCGGATTCAGCACGGCGCCAGCCTAGGGCCTATGCCCCGGGCCTAACCCTGGGGCCGTCCCCCAACCCGTCGACACGGCCGGACGGGGCACCGCTCAGCGGCTCAGCGGCAGCGCGGCGAGGGTGGAGACGGCCCAGGTCAGCGGTACGAAGACGACGAGCAGCGCGAAGGCGCGCGTCGTCGCCGCCGTACGCAGCACCGCGACCGGGGCGCCCTGTCCGCGCAGCGCCCGTGTGCTGTCGGCGCGGGACTGCCGGGACTCCAGCGCCGCCGTCAGCAGCGTCGCGGCGG
>NZ_JTIY01000001.1:481122-489359 GCF_000818175.1 Streptomyces sp. AcH 505 | reverse complement strand
CGGCGGCCAGCGCCGTCAGCCGGGCCGGGCCGAGCCCGACGGCGGAGAGCCCGGAGCGCGGCTTGGTCCCGGGGTCCGTACGGGCCACGGCGACCGCGAACTGCACGGTCGCGGCCAGCGGGATCAGACACCACAACAGCCGCAGCATCGATCCGGCCGGATGGCCGACCGCCCAGCCCAGGGTGCACAGCAGCAGGAAGCCGACGCCCGCCGAAGCGGCGACGACCAGCAGCCGGCGCAGCTGGACCAGGGGCCGCGCGCCTCGGGCTAGACGGAGAGCGAGCACGCCGCCCGGCCTTCCGCCTCGGAGGTCCGGTGCGCGTCGTCGGTGCGGCGCCCGTCGACCAGCGTCACCGTACGGTCGGCGAGCGTCGCCGCCTCCGGGTCGAGGGTGGCGATGACGACGGTGATGTCGTGCGAGCGGGCCGCCGTCGTCAGCGTACGGAGCACCTGAGCGCGGTCCGTACGGTGCAGCGGCGCCGTCGGCTCGTCGGCGAACAGCACCGAGGGCGAGGCGACCAGCGCACGGGCCACGGCCACCCGCTGGCGCTCGGACTGCAGCAGGGTGTGCGGGCGCTTGCGGGCGAGCGCGCCGATGTCGAGCCGCTCCAGCCACTCCATGGCGGCGGATTTGGCGGCGCGGTGCGAGGAGCCGCGCAGCAGCAGCGGCAGCGCCGCGTTCTCCCAGGCGCTCAGCTCGGGGACGAGCGAGGGGTCGGCGCCGATCCAGCTGAAGCGGTCGCTGCGCAGCCGCTCGCGGAGCTGCGGGGTCATGGTGTGCACGGCGGTGCTGTCGAACCAGACCTCGCCCTCCTGCGGGACCAGCTGGCCCGACAGACAGCGCAGCAGGGTCGTCTTGCCGCTGCCGCGCGGGCCGTTGACGGCGAGGATCTCCCCTTCGCGTACGCCGAGGGAGACACCGTCGAGCGCTGGCGAGCCGCTGTGGGAGTAGTGCAGGGAACGCGCCCAGAGCACGTCGTTGTCCGGCGGGGCCACCATGGCGTACACCTCGTTCGGATCAGATTTACCGCCCGTCCGGGGGACGGCGGCGGGGCCGATCGGTCACTGGGCACGCTAAGCAGACTCGGGCTGGTGTGCGGACAGCACACGGCCCGGATGCCGCCCTTCTCACCCGAAAGGGGGGCACCCGGGCCGTCAACAGGCTCAGCGTTCGATCAACGCGTAAGCCTGCCCGTCGTCGATGGGGACGCCTACAGCTTGGTGTACGCCTCCGTCAGCACGGACCGCAGGATGCCCTCGATCTCGTCGAAGGTCCCTTGGTCGGAGATGAGCGGCGGCGCCAGCTGGACGACCGGGTCGCCGCGGTCGTCGGCCCGGCAGTACAGACCCTGCGCGAACAGCTCCTTGGAGAGGAAGCCGTACAGCACGCGCTCCGTCTCCTCGTCGGTGAACGTCTCCTTGGTGGCCTTGTCCTTGACCAGCTCGATCCCGTAGAAGAAGCCGTTGCCGCGTACGTCTCCGACGATCGGCAGGTCGTGCAGCTTCTTCAGGGTGTCGAAGAACGCGCCCTCGTTGTCGAGGACGTGCTGGTTGAGGCTTTCGCGCTCGAACAGGTCGAGGTTGGCGAGGCCGACGGCGGCGGAGACCGGGTGGCCGCCGAACGTGTAGCCGTGCAGGAAGGTGTTGTCACCCTGGTAGAACGGCTCGGCGAGCCGGTCGGAGATGACGCAGGCGCCGATCGGGGAGTAGCCCGACGTCATGCCCTTGGCGCAGGTGATCATGTCGGGCACGTAGCCGAACTTGTCACACGCGAACATCGTGCCGAGCCGGCCGAAGGCGCAGATGACCTCGTCCGAGACGAGCAGCACGTCGTACTGGTCGCAGATCTCGCGCACCCGCTGGAAGTAGCCGGGCGGCGGCGGGAAGCAGCCGCCGGAGTTCTGCACCGGCTCCAGGAAGACGGCGGCGACCGTCTCGGGACCCTCGAAGAGGATCTCCTGCTCGATCTGGTCGGCGGCCCAGCGGCCGAACGCCTCCGGGTCGTCGCCGTGGATCGGCGCCCGGTAGATGTTGGTGTTGGGCACCTTGTGCGCGCCGGGCACCAGCGGCTCGAAGGGCGCCTTCAGCGACGGCAGTCCGGTGATGGACAGGGCTCCCTGCGGGGTGCCGTGGTAGGCGACGGCGCGCGAGATGACCTTGTACTTGGTGGGCTTGCCGGTCAGCTTGAAGTACTGCTTGGCGAGCTTCCAGGCGGTCTCGACCGCCTCGCCGCCGCCGGTGGTGAAGAAGACCTTGTTGAGGTCGCCGGGCGCGTAGTCGGCGAGCCGCTCGGCCAGCTCGACCGCCTTCGGGTGCGCGTAGGACCAGATCGGGAAGAAGCCCAGCTCCTGGCCCTGCTTGTAGGCGGTCTCGGCGAGCTCGTGTCGGCCGTGCCCCGCGTTCACCACGAACAGCCCGGACAGCCCGTCGAGGTACCGCTTGCCCTTGTCGTCGTAGATGTAGGTGCCCTCACCACGCACGATGGTGGGCACGGGTGCGTTCTCGTAGTCCGACATGCGGGTGAAGTGCATCCACAGGTGGTCGTACGCGGTTTTGGAGAGGTCCTTGCTCACGGCTATCGGGTTCCCCACATATAGGTCTGCTTCTTCAACTTGAGGTAGACGAAGCTCTCGGTGGAGCGCACGCCGGGGAGCGCGCGGATCCTTTTGTTGATCACATCGAGCAGGTGGTCGTCGTCCTCGCAGACGACCTCCACCATCAGGTCGAACGAGCCCGCGGTCATCACCACGTACTCGCACTCGTCCATGGCGGCCAGCTCGTCGGCGATCATCTCCATGTCGCCCTCGACGTTGACGCCGACCATCGCCTGCCGCCGGAAGCCCACGGTGAGCGGGTCGGTGACGGCGACGATCTGCATCACGCCCTGGTCGAGGAGCTTCTGCACGCGCTGGCGCACGGCCGCCTCGGAGAGGCCGACGGCCTTGCCGATCGCGGCGTACGGCCGGCGTCCGTCCTCCTGCAGCTGTTCGATGATGGCGAGGGAGACGGCGTCGATCGCTGGCGACGACCCGTTCCCGGTCCTGGAGTCTGCGCTACGGCTAACCACGCGGTTCACTGTGCACTGCGACTCGGCCGTCCCGCAACCCTGAAGCGATGAAATTCGTTGTTGTAGGGGTCAAATATAACCGAATCCGAAGTTGAGGAGGGTCGGGCCTGTCGAAAGCGTCGACCGAGCGTTTAGGGTGGGTGTCTCACCCACTGAGCAATCAGGGATCCGGCATCCGAACAGGAGGGGTGGCAGTGACCACCGAGCTGCGCCGTCTGCGTAACTACATCAACGGGGAGTTCAAGGACGCCGCCGACGGGCGGACCATCGAGGTGGTCAACCCCGCCACCGGCGAGGTCTACGCCACGTCCCCGCTCTCAGGACCCGCCGACGTCGACGCCGCGATGGAGGCGGCGGCTGCCGCGTTCCCCGCCTGGCGCGACACCACACCCGCCGAGCGGCAGAAGGTCCTCCTCAAGATCGCCGACGCCTTCGAGGAGCGCGCCGAGGACCTGATCGCCGCCGAGTCGGAGAACACCGGCAAGCCGCTGGGGCTCACCCGCAGCGAAGAGATCCCGCCGATGGTGGACCAGATCCGGTTCTTCGCCGGCGCGGCCCGGATGCTGGAGGGCCGTTCGGCCGGCGAGTACATGGAGGGGCTGACCTCCATCGTCCGGCGCGAGCCGGTCGGCGTCTGCGCGCAGGTCGCCCCGTGGAACTACCCGATGATGATGGGCGTGTGGAAGTTCGCCCCGGCGCTCGCCGCGGGCAACACGGTCGTACTGAAGCCGTCGGACACCACCCCCGCCTCGACCGTGCTGATGGCCGAGATCATCGGCGCGATCGTGCCCAAGGGCGTCTTCAACGTCATCTGCGGCGACCGCGACAGCGGACGCGCCATGGTCGAGCACCCGACCCCGGCGATGGCGTCGATCACCGGTTCCGTACGGGCCGGCATGCAGGTCGCCGAGTCGGCGGCCAAGGACGTCAAGCGGGTCCATCTGGAGCTGGGCGGCAAGGCCCCGGTCGTGGTCTTCGACGACGTCGACATCGCGGGCGCCGTCGCGGGCATCGCGGAGGCCGGGTACTTCAACGCGGGCCAGGACTGTACGGCCGCCTGCCGGGTCCTCGTCCACGAGTCGATCCACGACGAGTTCGTGACCGCGCTCGCGAAGGCGGCGGAGGACACCAAGACCGGCGCCGCCGACGACGAGGACGTGGCGTACGGGCCGCTCAACAACGCCAACCAGCTCGCGCACGTCTCCGGCTTCATCGACCGGCTGCCGGCCCACGCCAAGGTCGAGGCGGGCGGCCACCGTGTCGGTGACAAGGGCTACTTCTACGCGGCGACCGTCGTCTCCGGGCTGAAGCAGGACGACGAGATCATCCAGCAGGAGGTCTTCGGCCCCGTCATCACCGTCCAGTCCTTCACGGACGAGGCGCAGGCGCTGGAGTACGCGAACGGCGTCGAGTTCGCCCTCGCCTCGTCGGTGTGGACCAAGGACCACGGCCGCGCGATGCGGATGTCCAAGTCCCTGGACTTCGGCTGCGTGTGGATCAACACCCACATCCCGCTGGTCGCCGAGATGCCGCACGGCGGCTTCAAGCACTCCGGCTACGGCAAGGACCTGTCCGGCTACGGCTTCGACGACTACACGCGCATCAAGCACGTGATGACGTCGCTGGACGCGTAACTTCGCCGTCCGGACGCCGAAGTCCCGCCGAGGGGGCGGGCAGTAGACACTGTGTCCATTGCCTGCCCCTCTCGCGTGGGCCGAGGGTATGGGGCATGGCTACTGCGGACCTTTCCCGACCGGTCTCCCGGCGCACGCTGCTGCGCGGTCTCGGCGCGGCGGGCGTGCTCGGCGCGCTGGCCGCGCTCACCGGCTGTGGTGTGCCGGCCGCGTACGTGCAGCCCGGCGACCGCGGCGCGCCCGACCGGTCAGCGGCGGACCGGACGCTCACCTTCGCCAACTGGCCCCTCTACATCGACGTCGACGACGACAACCCGGCACGCCGACCCACCCTGGACGCGTTCACCCGGCGCACCGGCATCGACGTCCGGTACACCGAGGAGATCAACGACAACGACGAGTTCTTCGGCAAGATCAGCCCCTCCCTGATCAATCATCAGGAGACCGGCCGGGACCTCGTCGTCATCAGCGACTGGATGGCCGCCAGGTTCGTCAGGCTCGGCTGGGTGCAGGAGATGGACCGGTCGAAGCAGCCTCATGTCGCCGCCGAACTCGACCCGCAGCTGCGCAGCCCCGCCTTCGACGAGGACCGGCTGCACAGCGTCCCCTGGCAGTCCGGGATCACCGGCATCGCGTACAACCGCAAGAAGCTGGGCCGGGAGATCCGCTCGACCAACGACCTGTGGGCGGACGACCTGCACGGCCGGATCACTCTGCTGTCCGGACTCGACGAGGCGTTCGCCCTGCTCATGCAGGGCAACGGCGCGGACGTCACCCGCTGGACGGCGGACGACTTCGACACGATGTGCGAGCAGGTCGAGCGGCAGAAGCGGCGCGGCCAGATCCGCCGCTTCACCGGCAACGACTACATCAAGGACCTCGCGACCGGCGACGTGGTGGCCTGTCAGGCGTACTCCGGCGACGTCATCCAGCTCCAGGCGGACAGTGCCGACATCGAGTTCGTGGTGCCCGAAGAAGGCGCCGAACTCTGGGCGGAGAGCCTGCTGATCCCCAACCTCGCCCGCCACAAGAGCAACGCGGAAGCGCTGATCGACTACTACTACGAACCCGAGGTCGCCGCCGAACTCGCCTCCTGGGTCAACTACGTCTGCCCGGTGCCTGCCGCCAGGGACGTACTGGCTTCCTCGAAGGACAAGGACAGCGCCGCGCTCGCCGAGGACCCGCTGATCTTCCCCGACGACGCGATGCGCTCACGGCTGGCGATAGCCCGGGACATCACGTCCGACGAGCGGGAGGACTACGCCAAGCGCTGGGACGCGATCGTCGGCCTCTGAGCCCTGGCCGCCGTACCGTCTTCCCGCTGCGTGTTCCGCGCCGTCACCGCTTCTCCGCCAGCAGGCCGGACAGGACGTCGACCCGGTTCGTGGTGATCGAGTCGACGCCGTACTTGACCAGCCGGCGCATGGAGCGCGCCGTGTCGACCGTCCAGGCGGAGACCAGCAGGCCGTCCCGGTGGTTGCGCTCGACCAGTTCCGCGCTGATCAGGCCGAAGCGGTAGTTCAGCCAGCGCGGCCGTACGGCGGCGAGCAGGGCCGGTACGGGCGGTGCCACCGACTTCCAGGTCATCGCGATCTCGGCGGACGCGTCGGTGTTCCGTACGGCCAGCATCGTGGTGGGTCCCGCCGTGTAGAACACCCGGTCGGCGGCGCCGCTCTCCCGTACGACACCGATGACCGTGCGGACCGCTTCCTCGGTCGCCCCCGGCAGATCGATCATGAGCCGGGACGCGGCCGTGGCCAGCAGCGCCTCGCGCAGCGTCGGCACCCCGCCGCCGGTCAGCGCGGTCAGCTCGGCGGCGGTCACGTCGGCGAGGAGCCGGTCCTGGCCCCACAGCCGGTCCAACGACGCGTCGTGCAACAGGACGGGCAAGCCGTCCTTGGTGAGCCGCACGTCGACCTCGACCGCCGCCGCTCCGCGCGCGAGCGCGGAGCGTACGGAGGGGAGGGTGTTCTCGCGTACCCGGTACGGGTCGCCTCGGTGGCCTACAGCAACGACGGTTCGCATGAGGCCATTGTGTCGGTCGGCCGCCGTGCGACGGGTCATCCGGTCACCGGGCGAGCCATGCGGCGGTGTACGAGTCGATCTCGTCGGCGAGCTGCTTCTTGCCCGCGGCGTCGAGGAAGGACGCCGCCACGCCGTTCTTGGCGAGGGCGGCGATCCCCGGCTCGTCCAGGCCGAGCAGCCGGGCGGCGACCCCGAACTCCTGGTTCAGATCGGTGCCGAACATCGGCGGATCGTCGCTGGCGATCGTCACCAGCACCCCGGCGGCGACCATCTCGATCACCGGGTGCTCGTCGATGTTCGCGACCGCGCGGGTGGCGATGTTCGACGTGGGGCAGACCTCCAGCGGAATGCGGTGCTCGGCGAGATGCGCCAGCAGCTTCGGGTCCTGTACGGCGCTGGTGCCGTGGCCGATGCGCTCGGCGCGCAGCGAGGTGAGCGCGTCCCAGATGGTCCCGGGGCCCGTCGTCTCCCCGGCGTGCGGCACGGAGTGCAGACCGGCCGCGATGGCCCGGTCGAAGTACGGCTTGAACTGCGGCCGCGGCACCCCGATCTCCGGTCCGCCGAGTCCGAAGGCGACAAGACCCTCGGGGCCCAGGTCCACCGCGAGCCTGGCCGTCTCCTCGGCGGCCTCCAGGCCCGCCTCGCCGGGGATGTCGAAGCACCAGCGCAGCACGACACCCAGCTCGGCCTCGGCCGCGACGCGCGCGTCCTCGATCGCCTCCATGAACGCTTCGCCGGGGATGCCGCGCCTGGTGGAGCTGAACGGGGTGACGGTCAGCTCCGCGTAGCGGACGTTCTGCCGGGCCATGTCCCTGGCGACCTCGTAGGTCAGCAGCCGGACGTCCTCCGGGGTGCGGATCAGGTCGACGACCGAGAGATAGACCTCGATGAAGTGGGCGAAGTCGGTGAAGGTGAAGTAGTCGGCCAGTGCCTCGGGGTCGGTCGGCACCTTGGAGTCGGGATGCCGGCCGGCCAGCTCGGACACGATGCGCGGCGACGCCGAACCGACGTGGTGCACATGGAGTTCGGCCTTGGGCAGCCCAGCGATAAAGGGGTGCGGATCGGTCATCGGGAGTCCTCCGTCGTGCCGGGTCGGGTGCCGGTCGGTACGCCGACGGATCATCGTAGGCCGGGCCCTTACGGCCCCGAACGCAGGCCGTAGCATGGCGGAATCACGATGGGGGAGGACCATTGTCAGACCAGAGCGAGCAGCCGCAGGGCGGCTACGAGCCGATAGACCCGTGGGCTCCGCCCGAGAAGAAGACGTCACTGGACAAGGAGCAGCGGCAGCCGTACCCCGGCCCCCAGGCCCCGGGCGGATCCGGCGGACCTGGCGGGCCCGGCGGATCCGGTGGCTCTGTCCATGATCTGCCGACGGTCATCGGGATGCCGGGCAGCGGCCCCGGAGCCGGGGCCGTGCCCCCTCCGCCGCAGGCTCCCTCCGGCCCCTCCGCCCCGCCCCAGCACTACGGCTACCCGGTCTACCCCAGCGGCCCGGCCCCGGCCCCCGC
>NZ_JTIY01000001.1:473885-480933 GCF_000818175.1 Streptomyces sp. AcH 505 | reverse complement strand
CCCCCGCCTACGGCTATCCCGGCTACCCCGCCTACGGACAGCTCGGTCCGCAGCAGGGCAACAGGGACGGCATGGGCACGGCGGCGCTGGTGCTCGGCATCATCTCCGTGGTGGGTTTCTGCCTCGTCGGCGTCGACATCCTCATCGGCGGCCTCGCGCTGACCCTCGGCATCCTCGGCCGCGCCCGGGCCCGCAAGGGCGTGGCGAGCAACGGCGGTGTGGCGCTCGCCGGCATGATCCTCGGCGCCGTCGGTGTGGTGTTCGCCACGGTCTTCCTCGTCTTCGTCATCTGGGCGAGCAACCAGGACGAGAACGAGCGGGACTCGACGGACCGCTATCCGACGTACGACACCTCACTCGTCGTCCCGCGCTGAGCCCCGCTCCGGCCGGCCCGCTGATCCGGCTGATCCGCTTCAGACCGGAGCCCCGCTCCCGCTCCTGAGCCGGTCCCGCGCCTCCGTCAGTGCGAAACCCAGCAGGTTCAGCCCGCGCCAGCGCTCCGGGTCCAGTGCCCGCTCGTCGTCGGCGGCCAGTCCGATGCCCCAGATCCGGTCCATCGGGCTGGCCTCGACGAGTATCCGCTCGCCCGTCGCCAGCAGGAAGGCGCGCAGCGCCGGGTCCTGGCCGAACTTGTGGACGCTGCCCTCCAGCACGATCCCGTACCGCTCGCGCTCCCAGACGCTCTCGTCGAACCCGCGCACCAGCCGGCCCGCCTTCTTCGCCAGCGCCGGGTTGGCCGCTTCGACCGCGCGCCGCTCGGCCGCCGGGTCCTGGAACAGCCGCGCCTTGGCCGCCATCATCCAGTGCTCCGCCGTCGCGTACCGCACCCCGCCGACCGTGAAGGGCGACGGCCACCACTGACTCAGGCAGGACCGGTCGAGCGTGCCGTCCGCGCGCGGTGTGTGCCCCCAGAAATACAGATACGTGCTCCCCATACACGCGATTCTGGCGGTCACCACTGACACTCCGTACGCCGATCGGCGGCTCCGCGCGACACATGGTCCACCGATTCCGTCGCGTAATCAAAAGGAAACAACGGAATCCCTTGTTGAGACTAATGTCCTCTGCCAGGATCGGCACTCAACCGGAGCCGGAACAACGGAGAGCGCAATGGTCGACCCCTTCCAGGTGCAGGAACGCTTCGCCGCCGGCGCGCAGTTCATCGGCGGGCAGCTGCGACCCGGCACGTCGGGGCGTACCCAGGACGTGGTGAATCCGGCGACCGGCGAGCCGGTCCTCTCCTACGAGCTGGCGTCGACCGCCGACGTGGACGCCGCCGTCGCCGCTGCCGCCGCCGCCTTCCCCGGCTGGGCGGGCGCCACCCCGGGCGAACGCTCGGACGCGCTGCACCGCTTCGCCGCCGTACTCGCCGAAGAGGCCGGCGACTTCGCGTACGCGGAGTCGCTCCAGTGCGGCAAGCCGATCAAGCTCTCCACCGAGTTCGACGTACCGGGCACCGTCGACAACACCGCCTTCTTCGCGGGCGCCGCGCGCCATCTCGAAGGGGTGTCCGCCGGTGAGTACAGCGCCGACCACACCTCGTACGTACGCCGTGAGGCCATCGGTGTCGTGGGCTCCATCGCGCCCTGGAACTATCCGCTCCAGATGGCCGCCTGGAAGATCCTGCCTGCCGTCGCCGCGGGCAACACCATCGTCCTCAAGCCCGCCGAGATCACCCCGCTCACCTCGCTGATGTTCGCCGAGGCCGCCCGCAGGGCCGGACTGCCCGACGGGGTCGTCAACATCGTCAGCGGCGCGGGCCGCGACGCCGGCGAGCACCTGGTCGGCCACCCCGATGTCGTGATGACCTCCTTCACCGGCTCCACGGCCGTCGGCAAACGCGTCGCCGAGATCGCCACCGGCACCGTCAAGCGCCTCCATCTGGAACTCGGCGGCAAGGCGCCCTTCCTCGTCTTCGACGACGCGGACCTCGAAGCCGCGGTCAACGGAGCCGTGGCCGGATCGCTGATCAACTCCGGCCAGGACTGCACAGCCGCCACCCGCGCCTACGTACAGCGCCCGCTGTACGACGCGTTCGTGGCCGGTGTCGCCGAGCTGATGGGGACGGTCCGCCTCGGCGACCCCTTCGACCCGGCGACCGACCTCGGCCCGCTGATCTCGCACACCCACCGGGACCGGGTCGCCGGCTTCGTCGAGCGGGCCCGCGGTCACGCGCGGATCGTCACCGGCGGCGCCGCCCCGCGGGGCGAGCTGACGAACGGCGCCTACTACCTCCCCACCCTGATCGCCGGAGCCGCCCAGGACAGCGAGATCGTCCAGAGCGAGATCTTCGGTCCCGTGCTGGTCGTGCTGCCCTTTGACGCCGACGACGAGGGCATCCGGCTCGCCAACGACACCCCGTACGGTCTCGCCGCCTCCGTCTGGAGCCGCGACGTCTACCGCACGGGCCGGGCCACCAGGGAGATCAAGGCCGGCTGTGTCTGGGTGAACGACCACATCCCGATCATCAGCGACCTGCCGCACGGCGGATACAAGGCCAGTGGTTACGGAAAAGACATGTCCGCGTACTCGTTCGAGGAGTACACACAGGTCAAACATGTGATGTACGACAACACCGCGGTACCCAGGAAGGACTGGCACCGCACGATCTTCGGGGACCGTCCTTAACTCTCACCCGAAAGGGCACAGCGCATGGAGCAGTACGAGTCCGACCCGCTGTCCGCTGTACAGCTGAAGGCCATCCAGCGCCATCTGACGACCGGCAGGGGTGCCCTCACCCGCCGCTCGGTGCTGCGTGCCGGCGGGGCAGGCGCGCTCGGCATCGGCGGTCTCGCCGCGCTGAGCGGCTGTGGGATCCCGGCGGCCAAGAAGGAGGACGGCGGTCCGGCGTCGACCGACTTCTCGGCCAAGGAGAAGAAGATCACCTTCTCCAACTGGACCGAGTACATGGACGTCACGGACGACAACAAGCACTACCCGACCCTTGAGGCGTTCACGAAGCGCACCGGGATCAAGGTCACGTACAACACGGACATCAACGACAACAACGAGTTCTTCGGCAAGATCCAGCCGCAGCTCGCCGCGGGCCAGGACATCGGCCGCGACATCATCGTCCTCACCGACTGGCTCGTCGGCCGCATCATCGGACTCGGCTGGGCGCAGACCCTCGACGCGTCGAACCTGGGCCACGCCTACGCCAACCTCACCCAGCAGTTCAGGACCCCCGACTGGGACCCCGGGCGGGCCCACTCGTACCCGTGGGCGGGCATCCCCACGGTCATCGCCTACAACACCAAGGCGACCGGGGGCCGCACCGTCACCTCCGTCTCCCAGCTGCTGGAGGACCCGAAGCTCAAGGGGAAGGTCTCCTTCCTCACCGAGATGCGGGACACCATGGGCATGACCATGCTCGACATGGGCGTCGACCCGGCGAAGTTCACCACCGACCAGTACGACGCCGCGACAGCCCGGCTGCAGAAGGGCGTCGACAGCCAGCAGGTCCGCCGCTTCACCGGCAACGACTACACCGCCGACCTCGACAAGGGCGACATCGCCGCCTGCGTCGCCTGGGCGGGGGACATCGTCCAGCTCCAGGCCGACAACCCGGCCATCAAGTACGCGATACCCGACTCCGGTTACATGATCTCCAGCGACAACATGATGGTCCCGGTCAAAGCACGTCACAAGACCAACGCCGAGAAGCTCATGGACTACTACTACGAGCCGACGGTGGCCGCCCAGCTCGCCGCCTACATCAACTACGTCTGTCCCTGCGAAGGCGTGGGCCCCGAACTGGCGAAGATCGACAAGGCGATGGCCGCCAACCCGCTGATCATCCCGGACGCGAAGATGCAGACCACGTCGCACGCCTTCCGCTCGCTGAGCAACAAGGAAGAGACGTCGCTGGAGCAGAAGTTCTCCAACCTCATCGGAGCCTGACCCGGCCACTGCCGTACGAGCGCCCGTCCATTTCTCTAGCCCCGGGACCGTTATCCATGACAGAGAACGCATCCACCAGCCGCGGCGGCGGTGACGTCCGCCTCGCCGGGATCAGCAAGACCTATGGCTCCTTCCATGCCGTCCGACCCCTCGACCTGACCGTGCCCGAAGGGTCCTTCTTCGCGCTCCTCGGCGCCTCGGGCTGCGGCAAGACCACCACCCTGCGCATGATCGCCGGCCTTGAGGAACCCACCACGGGCGCCGTCTTCCTCGGTGACAAGGACGTCACCGACCTGCCGTCCTACCGCAGGCCCGTCAACACCGTCTTCCAGAGCTACGCGCTCTTCCCGCACCTCGACATCTACGAGAACGTCGCCTTCGGGCTGCGCCGCCGCGGCATCAAGTCCGTCAAGCAACAGGTCGCCGACATGCTCGACCTCGTCCAGCTCGGTGACTTCGCCAAGCGCAAGCCGCACCAGCTCTCCGGCGGCCAGCAGCAGCGCGTCGCCGTCGCCCGCGCGCTGATCAACCGCCCGCAGGTGCTGCTGCTCGACGAACCGCTCGGCGCCCTCGACCTGAAGCTGCGCCGGCAGATGCAGCTCGAACTCAAGCGCATCCAGACCGAGGTCGGCATCACCTTCGTCCATGTCACGCACGACCAGGAGGAGGCCATGACGATGGCCGACACGGTCGCCGTGATGAACGCGGGCCGCGTCGAACAGCTCGGCACCCCCGCCGACCTGTACGAGAACCCCAGGACCACCTTCGTCGCCAACTTCCTCGGCACCTCCAACCTCATCGAGGCCGAGGTGACGGCGAAGAACGGCACGGATCTCGTCGTCACGACGGGCGGCGTCACACTGCTGCTCCCCGCGGGACGCAGCTCGGCGGCAGGCGCGGCGGGCGACAGGATGCTCGTCGGGGTACGCCCCGAGAAGATCACCCTGGCCCACGCCGACGACGCCGGCGCCGTACCCGAAGGCCGCAACCGGATCACCGGGCGGATCGTCGACTCCAGCTTCATCGGCGTCTCGACGCAGTACGTGATCGACAGCCCCGTCTGCTCCGAGTTCGAGGTGTACGCGCAGAACATCGAGCGCGACGGCCGGCTCGTACCCGGCGCCGAGGTCGTCCTGCACTGGAACCCGGAACACACCTTCGGACTGGACGCCGACCAGTCCGTGCTTGCCGGGACAGTGCGCGACGCGGGCGTCAAGACCGTCGACGAGGAGGCGGCGTGACGGCCACGGCGGCGCCGCCCGCCGCGCCGACACCCCCGCTCTCCGACGCGGAGCCACCCGTACGCAAGGCCTCCCGGCGCAAGCGGCTCGTTCCGTACTGGCTGCTGCTGCCCGGCATCCTCTGGCTGCTGATCTTCTTCGTGGCGCCGCTGGTCTACCAGGCCTCGACCTCGGTACAGACCGGCTCGCTGGAGAAGGGCTTCCAGGTCACCTGGCACTTCCAGACGTACTGGGACGTGCTCCAGCAGTACTACCCGCAGTTCCTGCGCTCCCTGCTGTACGCCGCGACGGCGACCGTGCTGTGTCTGCTGATCGGCTACCCGCTCGCCTATCTGATCGCCTTCCGGGCGGGCCGCTGGCGCAATCTGCTGCTGGTCCTCGTCATCGCGCCGTTCTTCACCAGCTTCCTGATCCGCACCCTGGCCTGGAAGACGATCCTCGCCGACGGCGGTCCGGTCGTCTCCGTGCTGAACAACCTGCACATCATCGACGTCACGAGCTGGCTCGGCTGGACCACCGGCGACCGGGTCCTGGCCACGCCCATGGCGGTGGTCTGCGGACTCACCTACAACTTCCTGCCGTTCATGGTCCTGCCGCTCTACACCTCGCTGGAGCGCATCGACGGCCGGCTCCACGAAGCGGCGGGCGACCTGTACGCCAGGCCCTTCACCGTCTTCCGCAAGGTCACCTTCCCGCTCTCCCTGCCGGGCGTCGTCTCCGGCACCCTGCTCACCTTCATCCCGTCGAGCGGCGACTACGTCAACGCGGAACTGCTCGGCTCGGCCGACACCAAGATGATCGGCAGCGTCATCCAGTCGCAGTTCCTGCGGGTCCTCGACTATCCGGCGGCAGCGGCCCTGTCGTTCATCCTCATGGCCGTGGTCCTGGGGATGGTCACCTTCTACATCCGCCGTGCGGGGACGGAGGAGCTTCTCTGATGGCAGCGACCCGCTGGATCAGGCGCAATCTGGTCGTCATCGCAGGCGTGCTGACGCTCGCCTACATGATCGTGCCGAACGTCGTCGTGATGGTCTTCTCGTTCAACAAACCCGCGGGGCGGTTCAACTACGCCTGGCAGCACTTCTCCCTGGACGCCTGGAAGTCCCCCTGCGGCGCCGCCGGGCTCTGCGACTCCCTCGGGCTCTCCCTTCAGATCGCCGTCTGGGCGACCCTCACCGCGACCGTCCTCGGCACGATGATCGCGTTCGCGCTGGTCCGCTACCGGTTCCACGGCCGCGGCCCGGTCAACTCGCTGATCTTCCTGCCGATGGCGATGCCCGAGGTCGTCATGGCCGCCTCGCTGCTCACGCTCTTCCTCAACCTCGGCGCGCAGCTCGGCTACGTCACCATCCTCATCGCCCACATCATGTTCTGCCTCAGCTTCGTCGTGACGGCCGTCAAGGCGCGCGTGCTGTCCATGGACCCCCGGCTGGAGGAGGCGGCGCGCGACCTCTACGCGGGGCCCGTGCAGACCTTCGTCCGGGTCACCCTGCCGATCGCGGCGCCCGGCATCGTCGCCGGCGCGCTGCTCGCGTTCGCGCTCTCGTTCGACGACTTCATCATCACGAACTTCAACGCCGGCTCGACGGTGACGTTCCCGATGTTCGTCTGGGGGTCGGCGCAGCGCGGCACGCCGGTGCAGATCAACGTGATCGGCACGGCGATGTTCATCATTGCCGTAGCGCTGGTGGTCGGCGGACAGCTGATCAGCAACCGCAGGAAGAAGACCGCCGCCACCGCGTGAGAGCCCGGCGTGCGGTTCCTGCCACGAGCAAACCCTGAGCAATCCCTGAGCAACCCCTGAAGGAGTTGGAAGACATGGCCCCAGGTGCCATGCGAACGACCGCGCGTACCACCGCGCGTACGGACACATCAGCACACGCGGCCGCCCTCGCCGACGTCCAGCC
>NZ_JTIY01000001.1:466129-473406 GCF_000818175.1 Streptomyces sp. AcH 505 | reverse complement strand
TTGACGACCCGGCCAGGCCGGCCGCCGAGCCCGCCCTCACCGGCGACGAGCGCTGCGACCTGCTCGTCGTCGGCGGCGGCTACAGCGGGCTGTGGAGCGCCCTCATCGCCAAGGAGCGCGATCCCGGGCGCGACGTCGTGCTGATCGAGGGCCGCGAGGCGGGCTGGGCCGCCTCGGGCCGCAACGGCGGCTTCTGCGCCGCCTCGCTGACCCACGGCTTCTCCAACGGGCTGGCCCGCTGGCCCGGCGAACTGCGCACCCTGGAGGAGCTGGGCGCCCGCAACCTCGACGCCATCGAGGCCGCGGTCGCCCGCTACTCCATCGACTGCGACTTCGAGCGGGCCGGCGAGATCGACGTCGCCACCGAGCCGTACCAGCTCGACGAACTCGCCGAGCTGCGCGACGAGGCCGAGCGGCTGGGCTTCACCGGTCTCGAACTGCTCGACCAGGACGCCGTGCGGGCCGAGGTCAACTCCCCGACGTTCGTCGGCGGGCTGCTGGACCGGGACGGCGTCGCCATGCTGCACCCGGCGCGGCTCGTGTGGGGTCTCAAGCGGGCCTGCCTCGACCTCGGGGTACGGATCTACGAGAACACCCGCGGCCTCGAACTGGCGCGCTCGGGGCCCGGCATGGCCGTACGCACCCCGTACGGCCGGGTGCTGGCCAGGCAGGTCGCGCTCGGCACGAACGTCTTCCCCTCGCTGGTCAAGCGCGTCCGCCCGTACACCGTGCCGGTCTACGACTACGCGCTGATGACGGAGCAGCTCACCCCCGAACAGCTCGCCTCGATCGGCTGGCAGAACCGGCAGGGCCTCGGCGACACCGCCAACCAGTTCCACTACTTCCGGATCACCCCGGACCGGCGGATCCTGTGGGGCGGCTACGACGCCGTCTACCCGTACGGCGGCCGGCTCAGTGCCGAGCACGACCACCGGCCCGAGACGTACCTCAAGCTCGCCTCGCACTTCTTCCGCTGCTTCCCGCAGCTGGAGGGCGTGCGGTTCAGCCACGCCTGGGGCGGCGCCATCGACACCTGCACGCGCTTCTCCGCCTTCTTCGGCACCGCCTACGACGGCCGGGTCGGCTACGCGGCCGGCTACACCGGGCTGGGGGTCGGCGCGACGCGGTTCGGCGCCGACGTGATGCTCGACCTGCTGTCGGGGGAACGCACCGAGCGCACGGCGCTGGAGATGGTCCGCAGCAAGCCGCTGCCGTTCCCGCCCGAGCCCGCCGCCTGGGCGGGCATCGGGCTGACGAAGTGGTCACTGGCGCGCGCCGACGAGCGCGGCGGCAGGCGCAATCTGTGGCTGCGGACGATGGACAGGTTCGGCCTCGGCTTCGACAGCTGAGCCTGTCGAGCCCGCTGTCGAGCCCCCTGTCGAACCGCTGTCCCCTGTCGAGCTCCGGCAGCTGAATCATTTTCAATTGGTGGTCCCAACCCGCGTCATGCCCCGGCGCCACCGCGCTCTCTCCCTATGGACGGAAAGTCCAACAACAGGGACGGGAGGCCGGCCGGATGACTGGCTCGGGAGCAAGAAGCGCGGTGGAGTGGCTCGCCGCTGTGGCACCGGATCCCGAAGCGTGCCGGTGGGAATGGGAGCGCAACCCCCTCGGGGTGGCGCTCCTGCCCGCCGGCAAACGCTGGGACGTACTGATCCTGCCGGGGGAACTCGGCTATCCGACGCTCGATGTGCTGACCAGGCTCGTGGATCGGCCAGGGCCGGTTCTCGCGGACTTCGGCGAGGCGCGCATGGGCTTCCTCGTACCACCGGGCACGGCGGCCCGCTGGCTCGGCACGGGCGTACGGGGAGCGGGCGAAGGCACGTGGATCGTCGTGCCGTATCCGGGGCGCACCGGCGGCGGGGTGCGCTGGCTGATCCCGCCGGACGGCTCGGGGACGCTGACCGATCCGGCGCTGCTGGAACTGGCGATGCACGAGGCGGTGGCCGGGCTCGCCGGGACGGGGGAGGAGGGGGCGGGGGAGTGAGAACGGCCTGGTGGGAAGCCCCGTACATGCCCCGGCGCGCAGACCCGCGCCGACCCCTGTGCGAAGCCCCGCGCGGACCCCGGTCCTGCCAGAGGTCTTGACAACACCAATTGGTCTGGACCATGTTGTGCGCGCCCCGCCACCCCCATTTCCCCCATGCCCGGAGGCAGTTGTGGCAGTTGTGGAACGCACGAGACGCCGTACCCCGTTCCGAAGACTGGTGGCCGTCCTCGCGACAGCCGCCCTCGCCGCCGGCGGACTCGCCGCGGCGGCGCAGACGGCGCAGGCCGCCGACACCGACATCGCGCGCAACGGCACCTTCGAAGCCGGCATCACCGGCTGGAGCTGTACGGCGGGCAGCGGCGCGGCCGTCACCACGCCCGTCCACGCGGGCAGCGGCGCGCTCAAGGCCACCCCCGCCGGCAGCGACAACGCCAAGTGCTCCCAGACCGTCACCGTCAAGCCCGGCTCCGCCTACACCCTGAGCGCGTACGTCCGGGGCAGCTACGTCTACCTCGGCGCGTCCGGGACCGGCACCACCGACGTGTCCACCTGGACCCAGTCGGCCCCCGACTGGCAGAAGCTGACCACCAGCTTCACCACCGGCCCCGGCACCACGTCGGTGACCGTCTACACCAACGGCTGGTACGGCACCGGCGCGTACTACGTGGACGACCTCAGCCTCGTCGGCCCCGGCGGCGCCCCCGTCCAGCCGCCGGCCGTGCCCACCGGCCTCAAGTCGACCGGCGTCACCGCCTCCTCGGTCTCCCTCTCCTGGTCGGCCGTCCAGGGCGCCACCGGCTACAGCGTCTACCGGGGCGGCACCAAGGTCCTCGACACGGCCGCCACGTCGGCGACGGTCGGCGGGCTCAACCCCTCCACCGCGTACGGCTTCCAGGTGGCGGCGACCAACGCGAGCGGTGCCTCCGCGCTCTCGTCCACCGTCACGGCGACCACGTCCGCATCGGGCGGCAGCGGCGGGACCGGCGGCGGAGACCTGCCGGCGCACGCGCTCGTCGGCTATCTGCACTCCAGCTTCGCCAACGGCTCGGGCTACATCCGGATGGCGGACGTACCCGACTCGTGGGACGTGATCGACCTCGCCTTCGGCGAACCCACCTCGGTGACGTCCGGCGACATCCGCTTCAGCCTCTGCCCGGCGAGCGAATGCCCGAACGTCGAGTCTGCGGCGGACTTCAAGGCAGCCATCAAGGCCAAGCAGGCGGCGGGCAAGAAGGTCCTGATCTCCATCGGCGGCGCCAACGGCCAGGTCCAGCTGACCACGACGGCCGCGCGCGACACGTTCGTCTCGTCCGTCTCCAAGATCATTGACGAGTACGGTCTGGACGGCCTCGACATCGACTTCGAGGGCCACTCCCTCTCGCTCAACACCGGCGACACCGACTTCCGCAGCCCCACGACGCCGGTCGTCGTCAATCTGATCTCGGCGCTCAAGACGCTCAAGGCCAAGTACGGCGAGAAGTTCGTCCTGACGATGGCCCCGGAGACGTTCTTCGTCCAGCTCGGCTACCAGTTCTACGGCTCGGGCCCGTTCGGCGGCCAGGACCCGCGCGCCGGCGCCTATCTCCCGGTGATCTACGCACTGCGGGACAGCCTGACGCTGCTGCACGTCCAGGACTACAACTCGGGCCCGATCATGGGCCTCGACAACCAGTACCACACCATGGGCGCGGCGGACTTCCACATCGCGATGACCGACATGATGCTCACCGGCTTCCCGGTGGCGGGTGACACCAGCAAGATGTTCCCGGCCCTGCGCCCCGACCAGATCGCGGTCGGCCTGCCCGCCTCGGTCAACGCGGGCGGCGGCTTCACGGCGCCGGGTGAGGTGAACAAGGCACTCAACTGCCTGACGAAGAAGACCGACTGCGGCACGTACCAGACGCACGGCACCTGGCCGGGACTGCGCGGCCTGATGACCTGGTCGGTCAACTGGGACAACTTCAACCAGCGGGAGTTCTCGAAGAACTTCGACGCGTACTTCGGCTGATCATCCGCACCACCCGCGCCAGCAGCAGGAGCAACACCCCGCACAGGGCGACACTGCCGAGGACGTCCAGCGGCCAGTGGTAGCCACGCAGCAGAAGTCCGGCGCCCGTCGCCACCGTGAGCAGCACGGCGACGGGCGCCGTTCTGCGGGCGCCGGCGAAGGGGGCGAGGACGACGGCGGCCGTCCCGTACGCGACCATCGCCGTCGCCGTATGGCCCGACGGGTAGTAGCCGGTCGCCTCGGTGAGCGGCCCCGGCCGGTCGATCCAGAGCTTGAGCGGCACGACCAGCGCGGGAACGAGCACCATCGTCACCGCGCCGGCCAGCGCCTGCCACCGGTGGCCCCGTACGAGCGCGAAGAGCAGCGCGAGGGCGAGGACGGGCAGGGCGACGGGCATGGAACCCAGATCGGCGAGGACCTCGGTGAGCTGCCGTGGTCCGTGACCCACGAGGTGGAGCTCAAGCCGCTCGTCGGCCCTGCGGACGGGACCGCCGACGGCGGCGGCCCAGGTGATGAGCGCGAAGAGTACGGCGCAGCAGAGGAGGGCCGACAGAAACAGGGGCCCGAGAAGCCGGGGCATGAGAGACGGCCGCCCTGGAGCAGGGGGGGTAGCTCCAAGACGGCCGGAAGGTTCGGCGTGCCGCTCGCCCCGGGGGGTTTGGGGCGGTCGGCCGTCCGATCCATGAGGATGCCTGGAGCCCGAAGCTCCAGTGGTGTGCGCGAAGGCACGACCAAAGCGGCGCTGGGGACGCTCCGCCCTGGGGTTGCCCGCAGTCCCCTGCGAGCGGGGTGTTTCTCTCATCTACGGAAACCGTACGGCAGGGGTGCGGGGACCGACAGCGTCACACGCATCCCGCCATCGGCCCCGCACACGTTCTTCACAGGACTCCACCACCGGGCCCGGCGCCCGTCTGGCGCCGAGCCCGTCCGGAACCCGCTCAGGACTGGCTCACAGCTCGCTCAGAGCCCGGCGAACGCCTGCTCGATGATGTCCAGGCCCTCGTTCAGCAGGTCCTCGCCGATCACCAGCGGCGGCAGGAAACGCAGCACGTTGCCGTACGTGCCACAGGTCAGCACCAGCAGCCCGGCCTGCTGACAGGCCTTCGCGAGCGCCGCCGTGGCCTCGGCCGCCGGCTCCTTCGACTCCCGGTCCTTCACCAGCTCGATCGCGATCATCGCGCCGCGGCCGCGTACGTCGCCGACGACGTCGTACTTCTCGCGCAGCGTCGCGAGCCGGGCCTTCATGATCTCCTCGATCCGGCGGGCCTTCGCCGGCAGGTCCAGCTCCCGCATCGTCTCGATGGAGCCCAGCGCGGCGGCGCAGGCGACCGGGTTGCCGCCGTACGTACCGCCGAGGCCGCCGGAGTGCGCCGCGTCCATGATCTCGGCGCGCCCGGTGACGGCGGCGAGCGGCAGGCCGCCCGCGATGCCCTTCGCCGTGGTGATCAGGTCGGGGACGATGCCCTCGTCCTCGCAGGCGAACCACTGGCCGGTGCGGCAGAAGCCCGACTGGATCTCGTCGGCGACGAAGACGATCCCGTTGTCCTTGGCGAACTTCGCCAGCGCCGGCAGGAAGCCCTTCGCCGGCTCGATGAAGCCGCCCTCACCGAGCACCGGCTCGATGATGATCGCGGCGACGTTCTCGGCGCCGATCTGCTTGCTGATCTGGTCGATGGCCTGCGCGGACGCCTCGGGGCCGCAGTTCTCGGGCCCGGTCGGCCAGCGGTAGCCGTACGCCACCGGCACCCGGTAGATCTCGGGCGCGAACGGACCGAAGCCGTTCTTGTACGGCATGTTCTTCGCGGTCAGCGCCATCGTCAGGTTGGTACGGCCGTGGTAGCCGTGGTCGAACACGACGACCGCCTGGCGCTTGGTGTACGAGCGGGCGATCTTCACCGCGTTCTCGACGGCCTCGGCGCCCGAGTTGAACAGGGCGGACTTCTTGGCGTGGTCGCCGGGGGTCAGCTCGGCGAGCTGCTCGCAGACGGCGACGTACCCCTCGTACGGGGTGATCATGAAACAGGTGTGGGTGAAGTCGGCGAGCTGGGCGGTGGCCCGGCGCACGACTGCCTCGGCGCTGGCCCCCACCGTCGTCACGGCGATGCCGGAGCCGAAGTCGATGAACCGGTTGCCGTCCACGTCCTCCAGCACCCCGCCACCGGCGCGGGCGGCGAAGACGGGCATCGTGGACCCCACCCCGCCGGCCACCGTGGCCGTACGGCGCGCCTGCAACTCCAGCGACTTGGGACCGGGGACGGCGGTGACGAGACGGCGCTCCTGCGGGATTGCGGTCATGAGGGGCTCCTGAGGGGTGCTTCGGTTGCCTGTCTGGGGGGCTCGGGTGGCCTTTCTTCGCAGGCTAGATGCGGGGGAGCGGAGCGGTCATGCTCCGATCGGTAGTGGTGCGCGCGTGTCGTTGTCCGCCGCGTACAGTCGGTCGGCGGCGCGTTCGCGGCCGGTCGGTGCTCGGGCACCGGCGCGTCGGCGGCCGGTCGGCGCGGGAGTTCGGTAACACCCCCGTACGCGTGGGACGGTGAACTACCCGTGCGAGGGCACTAGATTGACGGTGGCACAGAGCGGACCTGGCTGGTCAGGGGGCAGGGGTTCATGAACACCGACGGCACGCACGACCCGCGGGGCGGCGCGCGCGACTCACGCGACACTCGCGCCACTCCCGTGCCCCGGCCGGCGGGCCCGCCGGGACCGTCGTACGCGGGGCCTCCGGCGGGACCACCGGCGGGGCCACCGCCCATGCCACGCTCGGCCCCGTTCGCGCCCCCGGCCCCGGAGCACGCCCCGGCCACGGGCCCGACGCTCCGCGACTGGCTGCACATGCCACGCCTCTCGGACGCCCCGGGCACATGGACGTACGGCCACCGGCCGAGGCCGGCGGTGGAACCGGAGCGGACGCCGCTGCGGCAGCTGGTGAGCGGGGCGCTGATCTCGGCGCTGGTCGGGGTTCTGCTCTGGTCACTGATCTGGAACGGCTACCTCGGCCATTTCTGGCTCTGGCCCCTCTACGCCTTCACGCCGGATTCCTGGCGCGGCTCCATGACGTCCGTCGTCGCCTCGTACATCTACTACGCGCTGGTGATCATTGTCCTCATCGTCGTCTTCGGACGCCTCGGCCGCTGGCCCGAGCTCGCCAAGCGCGTCCTCGGACACCGCGCCGACACCCCGCCGCCCGTCGTCGCCGCGCCGCCGCCCGGGCCCGAGGACGACCTCGCCGAATGGCCCGAGCTGCGGGCGGCCGGCCTGGGCGACAGCGCGGCGCGGCTC
>NZ_JTIY01000001.1:462190-465707 GCF_000818175.1 Streptomyces sp. AcH 505 | reverse complement strand
GCGCGGCTCGCCGCCGAGGTGCGCGAGGGCCGGATGAACGACGTCGACTACGTCCGTATCCGGCGCGCCTGGCACTCCGTGCGGGTCGACCCGACCCGGCTGCCCGCGTTCACCGACGCCGTACGGACCGGCGGAGCCGCCGCCTGCGTCCATCCGTCCGGCAAGCGCGACCTGCCCGTCAGGGCGGCGCGGCACGATCTGTTCGTCCGGCAGGTCAGGCTCGGCACCGTCCAGGACGGCGAGCGCAACCCGTACGGCAGGCGGGGCACCGGCATCGCGCTGGAACCCCAGCTCCTCGGGACCTCGCTGCTGGCCGTCGGTCCGCCAGGAGCGGGCAAGACGCAGGCCCTGGTCAGGCCCGTCGTCGAATCGCTGGCCCTCCAGGCGCTCGCCGGGCAGGCCGCCGTCGTCGCCGTGTGCGCCACCGGGACCCCGCTCGGGCCCGACGACGCGTACGACGTGGTGGTCAAGCTCGGCGACCCGCAGTCCGTGTACGACCTCGACCTGTACGGCGGCACCAACGACCCCGACGAGGCGGCGTCCGTCCTCGCCGAAGGGCTCGTCGGCGACCTGACCGACACCGACAGCAGGCGGGCCACCACCGTGCTCGCGCAGCTGCTCGGCCCGTTCCGCGCCGCGTACGGCCGGCTGCCCGCCGTCCCCGAACTGCGCGAACTGCTCGACGGGGTGCCGACGGCGATCGCCACGCTCCGCGAAGCCCTCGAAGCCGACGGGCACCACGCCATGCGCCGGGAGCTCGAAGGACGCGAGCGGCAGGCAGGCGCGCCCGGGGACCCCGGCCGTGCGCTCGCCGACCGGATCGCGCTGCTCGACCGGCCCGCCTTCGCCGGATTCTTCGACACCAGCGGCCGGACCAGGCCGTTCTCGCTGCGCGCCCTGGAACACCCGCTGCGGGTCCGTATCGACCTGCCGGAGCGCGGGCACGCCGAGGCGTCGCGGCTGCTGGCCCGGCTGGTGCTCGCCCAGTTCACCGCGAACGCGGCGGTCAGGGCCGACCACTCGCTGTTCGCCTGTCTCGTCCTCGACGACGCGACCCGCACCCTCACCCCCGAGACGCTGCGCGGTGTGCAGCGGCTGCGGTCCGTCAACGCCGGGGCCGTACTCACCCTGCGCACGCTCGACGACGTACCGGAGACGCTGCACACGGCGCTGCTCGGCGCCGTCGGCTGCCGGATGGCCTTCGCCGGCATCACGACGTGGGACGGCAAGCGGTTCGCCGAGGCATGGGGCACGGAGTGGGTGGAGACCCGCGACGTCACGCAGCGCACGGTCTTCGCCGACCAGCCGCTGACCCGCGCCATCCACTCCTTCCGGAAGCTGGTCAGCGGCAAGGCGGTGACCACGGAGGGCGTGACCGTACGGCAGGTCGAGCGCGAGCGGTGGTCGGCCTCCGACCTGGCGCACGCGGTGCCGGCGGGGCACGCGGTGCTGTCGCTGCGGACGGTCGATGGCGAGCATGCGCCACCGCTGCTGGTGGATTTGCGGCACTGAGACCGGGACGGGCTTCGGACAACCTGGCAGAATCGGCAGTGGCCGTTCATACGGGACGGCCAGATTGGTCTGACGACTTCTCCGTCTCCACCCGCCCGCTGCTGAAAGCCCTACGGTTCCGCCATGCCGCCCACGCTCGCATCGCTCGTCCAGCACTCGGCGCTCAAGCTCACCGTGCGCGCCGGGGAGGACCGGCTGCAGACCCCTGTGCGCTGGGTGCACGCCAGCGAGCTGGCCGACCCCGTGCCGTACATGGAGGGCGGCGAGCTGCTGCTCGTCACGGCGACGACCCTCGACGCCGAGGACCCCGCCGCGATGCGGCGCTACGTACGGCGGCTGGTCGGCGCCGGGGTGGCCGGGCTCGGCTTCGCCGTCGGCGTCAACTACGAGGACATCCCGGACGCGCTGGTCGAGGCGGCGCGCAGCGAGGGGCTGCCGCTGCTCGGCGTTCCCCGGCGCACGGCGTTCCTGGCGATCAGCAAGGCGGTCTCGCAGGCGATCGCCGCTGACCAGTATCACGCGGTGAGCGCCGGCTTCGAGATCCAGCGCGAGCTGACGAACGCCGCGCTCACCGAAGGCCCGGCGGCGCTGCTGGCCCGCCTCGCCGCGCACGTCGACGGCTGGGCGGCGCTGTACGACACGTCGGGCGCCGTCGTCGCCGCAGCCCCCGAGTGGGCGGCCAGACGGGCCGCCCGGCTGACCTCCGACGTGGCCAGGCTGGGGGAGCGGCCCGCCCCCGCGTCCCAGGTGGTCGGCGGCGACGCCGTCGACACCGACGACCGGGTGGAACTCCAGTCCCTGGGCACCGGGCGGCGCGTACGGGGCGTGCTGGCCGTCGGCACGGCGGCGGCGCCCGGCACGGCCGAGCGGTACGCGGTCCACTCGGCGGTCGCCCTGCTGACCCTCACCACGGAACGCTCCCGCGCCTTGCAGGAGGCCGAGCAGCGACTCGGCGCCGCCGTGCTGCGCATGCTGCTCTCCGGCCAGCCGGACCACGCGCGCGCCGTGGCCGGCGACCTGTACGGGGAGCTGCTGGACGCGCCGTTCCGGCTGCTGGTCGCGGAGAGCGCGGACGCCGCGGCGGGACAGGACCGGGAGACCGACCACCCGCTGGAAGTACTGGCCGAAGCCCTGGAAGCCACCGCCTCACGCGCGGCCGAGGCGATCCTGGTCGTGCCGGAAGGCGACGAACGCCTGGTCGTGCTGGCCGTCGACGGCGGCCCGGTGGTCACGGCCGCCGTGGCGCACGCCGCGCGCGAGTCGGAAGAGGCCGGAGTGGCCATCGGCCTCTCGGCCCCGACGGGCCCCATCGCAGCGGCCGGCGCGTACAAGCAGGCTGAACAGGCCCTCTCGGTCGCCCGCCGCCGCGGCCGCGCCCTGGTCGAACACGAGGAACTGGCGGCGGGCTCGATCCTCCCTCTCCTCGCCGACGACGCGGTGCGCGCCTTCGCCGACGGCATGCTGCGCCCGCTGTACGAACACGACGCGAAGGGCCGTGGCGACCTGGCGGCGTCGCTGCGCGCCTGGCTGTCCCACCACGGCCAGTGGGACGCGGCGGCGGCGGACCTGGGGGTGCACCGGCACACGCTGCGCTACCGGATGCGGCGGGTGGAGGAGATTCTGGGGCGCTCGCTGGACGACCCGGATGTCCGGATGGAACTGTGGCTGGCCCTGAAGACGGCGGAGCCGTCGCCCTCGTAGCGCTCCGCGTCGCCTGCGGCGAGCTTGTTCCCCAGCCCCGCCCCTTCCCGAAACCGGGGCAGGCCCCGGACCCCGGCCGATCGTGCGGTTGCACAGCCCCCGGACAGGCCCTCGGTTCGCGGGTGCTGCCCCCGGCAACTGCCGACCGGGTTGCGGCAGCGCCCCGGTCGTGGGGGTGCGGGGGCCCGCCCCCGTACCCGCGCGCCTCGTGTCGGCCGGGGTGCGTCCCGCCCCGCCGCACCGGGCGCAGCCCAAGCGGCTGGGGGTCCGGGGGTCCGGGGGCTTGCCCCCGGTTTCGGGAAGG
>NZ_JTIY01000001.1:453642-462049 GCF_000818175.1 Streptomyces sp. AcH 505 | reverse complement strand
TCCGGGGGCTTGCCCCCGGTTTCGGGAAGGGGCGGGACTGGGGAACGGCGCCGCAGGCAACGCCCCAGGCACACCCGCCGACAACATCCGCCGGCACACATACAAACCGTCGCGTCCCCTCACCGTCACCACTCCACCCCGGACAAACGACCTCCCACCCCCTCCCCCCTACCGTGGTGCGAGACAGCTCCACCCCACCGTTCTGAAGGGCCGGGACTCGCCATGACCTCCACCCACGCCTTCTGGCTCGCCGGCCGCCAGGCCACCGGGCAGGACACCTTCGACGTCACCTCCCCCTGGGACGGCCGGCTCGTCGGGACCGTCGCCGTGCCGACCGACGCGCAGGTCGAGGAGGCCGTCGCCGCCGCGCACGGGGTGGTCGGCGAGTTCGCCGCCACGCCCGCGCACGTACGCGCCGCCGCCCTCGACCACGTGTCGCGTCGGCTCGTCGAGCGGACCGAGGAGATCGCCCGGCTGATCTCCGACGAGAACGGCAAGCCCATGAAGTGGGCCAGGGGCGAGGTCGGGCGGGCCGTGTCCGTGTTCCGGTTCGCCGCCGAGGAGGCCCGCCGGTTCAACGGGGGTGAGGCGCAGCGCCTCGACACCGATGCCGGCGGCGCGGGGCGGCTCGCGCTGACGCGGCGTTTTCCCAAGGGCGTCGTCCTCGGCATCGCGCCGTTCAACTTCCCGCTCAACCTGTGCGCGCACAAGATCGCCCCGGCCATCGCCGTCGGGTCGCCGATCATCCTCAAGCCCGCCCCGGCGACCCCGCTGTCCGGGCTGCTCATCGGGGAGCTGCTCGCCGAGACCGAGCTGCCCGCCGGGTCCTGGTCGGTGCTGCCCGTGGCGAACGACCGGATGCCCGCGCTCGTCCAGGACGAGCGGCTGCCGGTGATCTCGTTCACCGGTTCCGACAAGGTCGGCTTCGCGATCATGGACTCCGTCCCGCGCAAGCACCTCACCCTCGAACTCGGCGGCAACGGCGCGGCCGTCGTCCTCGCCGACTACGCGAGCGAGCAGGACCTGGACTGGGCCGCGAGCCGGATCGCCACGTTCTCGAACTACCAGGGCGGCCAGTCCTGCATCTCCGTGCAGCGGGTCATCGCCGACGCCTCGGTGTACGACCGGCTCGTGCCGAAGATCGTCGCCGCGGTCGGGGCGCAGGTCACCGGTGACCCCGCCGACGACGCCACCGACGTGGGCCCGCTCGTCAGCGAGGACGCGGCCAAGCGGGTCGAGGCGTGGGTCGACGAGGCCGTACGGGGCGGGGCGCGGCTGCTGGCCGGCGGCAAGCGGGACGGTGCCTCGTACGCGCCCACCGTGCTCGCCGACGTCCCCGGCGACGTGACCCTCTCCTGCGAGGAGGTCTTCGGGCCCGTACTGACCCTGCGGCGCGTCGACGGCGAGAGTGAGGCGTTCGACGCCGTCAACGACTCGAAGTACGGCCTCCAGGCGGGCGTGTTCACGCACGACGTGCAGGCCGCCTTCCGCGCGCACCGCACCCTGGAGGTCGGCGGCGTGATCATCGGCGACGTCCCCTCGTACCGCGCGGACCAGATGCCGTACGGCGGCGCCAAGATGTCCGGCGTCGGCCGCGAGGGCGTGCGGTTCGCGATGGACGACTACACGTACGAGCGGGTCATGGTATTGACGGGCCTCGCCCTGTAGCCCGGCCGGGCCGCATTGATTGGTCGGCCCACGACTGGTGCGGGTGCGGGGAATCGGGTAGATACGGACGAGTAGTACCGGCCGGTACGCAGTGTCGCACCCGACTTCGTGGCGAGGTGAGTTCTGATGTCCGCCCCATCCACCGCATCCGCACCCCAGGGCCAGCCCAAGGTCTCCGAGCGTGAGGCACGGCAGGTCGCCGAGGAAGCCCGTGAGCAGGGCTGGCGCAAGCCCAGCTTCGCCAAGGAGATGTTCCTCGGCCGCTTCCGCCTCGACCTCATCCATCCGCACCCGATGCCCGCACAGGAGGACGTACGGCGCGGTGAGGCGTTCCTGGCCAAGCTGCGGACGTTCTGCGAGGAGAAGGTCGACGGCGCGCTCATCGAGCGCGAGGCCAAGATCCCGGACGAGGTCATCAACGGCCTCAAGGAACTCGGCGCGCTCGGCATGAAGATCGACACCAAGTACGGCGGTCTCGGTCTCACCCAGGTGTACTACAACAAGGCCCTGGCGCTGGTCGGCTCGGCGAACCCCGCGATCGGCGCGCTGCTCTCCGCGCATCAGTCGATCGGCGTACCGCAGCCGCTCAAACAGTTCGGCAGCCAGGAACAGAAGGACGCCTTCCTGCCGAGGCTGGCGCGCACGGACATCTCGGCCTTCCTGCTGACCGAGCCCGACGTCGGCTCGGACCCGGCCAGGCTGGCGACGTCCGCCGTCCCGGACGGCGACGACTACGTGCTGGACGGCGTCAAGCTGTGGACGACCAACGGCGTCGTCGCCGACCTGCTCGTGGTGATGGCGCGGGTGCCGAAGTCCGAGGGCCACAAGGGCGGTATCTCGGCGTTCATCGTCGAGGCCGACTCGCCGGGCATCACGGTCGAGCACCGCAACGCGTTCATGGGCCTGCGCGGCCTGGAGAACGGCGTGACCCGCTTCCACCAGGTCCGGGTCCCCGCGGCGAACCGGATCGGCCCCGAGGGCGCCGGTCTCAAGATCGCCCTGACGACGCTGAACACCGGGCGGCTCTCGCTGCCCGCGATGTGCGTCGGCTCGGGCAAGTGGTGTCTGAAGATCGCCCGCGAGTGGTCCGCCGAGCGTGAGCAGTGGGGCAGGCCCGTCGCCAAGCACGAGGCGGTGGGCGAGAAGATCTCCTTCATCGCGGCGACGACGTTCGCGCTGGAGGCCGTGGTCGACCTGTCGTCGCAGATGGCCGACGAGAACCGCAACGACATCCGTATCGAGGCGGCCCTGGCCAAGCTGTACGGCTCCGAGATGGGCTGGCGGATGGCCGACGAGCTGGTCCAGATCCGCGGGGGCCGCGGCTTCGAGACGGCCGACTCGCTGGCGGCCCGCGGCGAACGCCCCGTGCCCGCCGAGCAGATGCTCCGCGACATGCGGATCAACCGCATCTTCGAAGGCTCGACGGAGATCATGCACCTGCTGATCGCCCGCGAGGCCGTCGACGCCCACCTCGCGGTGGCCGGCGACATCATCGACCCGGACAAGTCCCTCTCCGACAAGGCGAAGGCGGGCGCGCAGGCGGGCAAGTTCTACGCCCGCTGGCTGCCGAAGCTGGTCGCCGGCCCGGGTCAACTGCCCAACTCGTACGGCGAGTTCCACCACGCCGGCCACCCCGACCTGGCGGCGCACCTGCGCTACGTGGAGCGCGGCTCCCGCAAGCTGGCCCGCTCCACCTTCTACGCCATGTCGCGCTGGCAGGGCCGGATGGAGACCAAGCAGGGCTTCCTCGGCCGGATCGTCGACATCGGCGCCGAACTGTTCGCGATGAGCGCCGCCTGCGTACGGGCCGAACTGCTCCGCACGAGCGGCGACCACGGCCGCGAGGCGTACCAACTGGCCGACGCCTTCTGCCGGCAGTCCAGGATCCGCGTCGAGGAGCTGTTCGGCCGCCTGTGGTCCAACACGGACGACATCGACCACAAGGTCGTGGACGGCGTCCTGTCCGGCACGTACACCTGGCTGGAGGAGGGCGTCGTCGACGCGAGCGGCGAAGGCCCCTGGATCGCCGACGCGACCCCGGGCCCCTCCAAGCGCGAAAACGTCCACCGCCCGATCAAGTAGCCACCCGGGCAACCCGATCAGACGCCCGCGCGGGATCCGTTCCCGCGCGGGCGCCGTGCGTGTCAGTGACGACCCTGAGCACGACCGCATAACCTGCTCCGCGTGATGACCGCCGACGACGTGCTGTCCCTGCTCGCGCTGATCCGGGGCGCCGGTGCCGAGGTGTGGACGGCGGGGGGTTGGGGTGTGGACGCCCTGGTGGGGGAGCAGAGCCGGGGGCATCGGGATCTGGATCTCGTGCACCGGGTGGAGCAGGAGCCCGCGTTGCTGGCCGCGCTCGCCGGGGCCGGGTTCGCGCAGACGCTGGACGCGCGGCCCGTGCGGTTCGTGTACGCGCATCCGGACGGGCGGGAGATCGATCTGCATCCGCTCGTCTTCGCCCCCGACGGCTCAGCGACCCAGTCGTCCCCCGATCCCGCCGAGCCCTTCCGGTATCCGGCGGACTGCTTCACCACCGGCACGATCGGCGGGGCCGTCGTCCCGTGTCTCTCCGCCGCGCAGCAGGTCTACTTCCACCAGGGGTACGAACCGGCCGGCCGCGACCGGCACGACATGGCCCTGCTGCGGGCGAAATTCGGCGTCGCGACCCACTTCTGACCGGGCGCGCTGTCCCCGGACACAGTTGATGGGGCAAGAATGGGGTCCATGAGCGACAGCCCAGCCCCTCTCGCGGACCCCCACCTCGCCTTCGATCCGGCCGAAGGCCGCCGGGACATCGTCGTCCTCGGCTCCACCGGGTCCATCGGTACCCAGGCCATCGACCTGATCCTGCGCAATCCCGACCGTTTCCGGGTCACCGCGCTGTCCGCCGCCGGCGGCAGGGTGGCCCTGCTCGCCGAGCAGGCGCGGCAGCTGCGGGTGCGCACGGTCGCCGTGGCGCGCCCGGACACGGTTCCCGTGCTCCGGGAGGCGCTGCGGGCCGAGTACGGGCCCGGCGAGGCGCTTCCCGAGATCCTCGCGGGGCCCGAGGCGGCCACCGAACTGGCCGCCTCCGACTGTCACACCGTGCTGAACGGCATCACCGGTTCCATCGGCCTCGCGCCGACCCTCGCCGCCCTCGAAGCCGGCCGCACCCTCGCCCTCGCCAACAAGGAGTCGCTGATCGTCGGCGGTCCGCTGGTCAAGGCCGCCGCCGCGCCCGGGCAGATCATCCCGGTCGACTCCGAGCACGCCGCGCTGTTCCAGGCGCTGGCCGCCGGCACCCGCGCCGATGTGCGCAAGCTCATCGTCACCGCCTCCGGCGGCCCCTTCCGCGGCCGTACCCGCGCCGAACTCGACGACGTCACCCGCGAGGACGCCCTCGCCCACCCCACCTGGGCCATGGGCCCCGTCATCACGATCAACTCGGCGACCCTCGTCAACAAGGGCCTCGAAGTGATCGAGGCCCATTTGCTGTACGACATCCCTTTCGAACGGATCGAGGTCGTCGTACACCCCCAGTCGTACGTTCACTCGATGGTGGAGTTCAGCGACGGCTCGACCCTCGCGCAGGCCACACCGCCCGACATGCACGGCCCGATCGCCATCGGACTCGGCTGGCCGGAGCGGGTGCCGGACGCTGCGCCCGCCTTCGACTGGACCAAGGCGTCGTCCTGGGAGTTCTTCCCGCTCGACACCGAGGCGTTCCCCTCCGTGGGACTCGCCCGGCACGTCGGAGCGCTGGGCGGCACGGCTCCCGCCGTGTTCAACGCCGCCAACGAGGAGTGTGTGGACGCGTTCCTGTCGGGTCGGCTGCCGTTCAACGGCATCATGGATACCGTCACCGAAGTCGTCGCCGAGCACGGGAGCCCCGGCAAGGGAACCCCGCTCACTGTCGGTGACGTCCTGGAAGCTGAGACCTGGGCACGGGCCCGGGCCCGGGAACTGGCAGTGAAGGCAACAGCGGAGGCTCGCGCATGACGATCCTGTTGACGGTCCTTGGCATAGTCATTTTCGCCGTGGGGCTGCTCTTCTCCATCGCCTTCCACGAGATGGGCCATCTCTCGACGGCCAAGATGTTCGGCATCCGGGTGCCCCAGTACATGGTGGGATTCGGGCCGACGATCTGGTCGAAGAGGAAGAACGACACGGAGTACGGGATCAAGGCGATCCCGCTCGGCGGCTACATCCGCATGATCGGGATGTTCCCGCCGGGCGCCGACGGCCGGATCGAGTCCCGGTCCACCTCGCCCTGGCGCAGCATGGTCGAGGACGCGCGCTCCGCCGCGTTCGAGGAGCTGCAGCCCGGTGACGAGAAGCGGCTGTTCTACACGCGCAAGCCCTGGAAGCGCGTCATCGTGATGTTCGCAGGGCCGTTCATGAACCTGATCCTCGCCGTCGCGATCTTCCTCGGCGTGGCGATGTCGTACGGCTTCCAGACGCAGACCACCGACGTCGCCGCCGTCCAGCAGTGCGTCATCTCACAGAGCGCGAAGCGCCAGACCTGTGAGAAGGGCGACCCGGTCTCGCCGGCCAAGGCCGCGGGACTGAAGCAGGGCGACAAGATCGTCGCCTTCAACGGCCGGAAGGTCGCGGACTGGAGCACGCTCTCCGACCTGATCCGCAAGACGATCGGCCCCGCCACCATCACCGTCCAGCGCGACGGCTCGGAGCAGGTGCTGCACGCCAAGCTGCTCAGCAACACCGTCCTGAAGAAGGACTCCAACGGCGATGTCGTGCAGGACAAGTACGTACCCGCCGGCTACCTCGGCTTCGCCGCCTCCACCAAGATCGTCCCGCTGACCTTCTCGCAGTCCGTCGACCGCATGGGCACCATGATCGAGGACAGTGCCAAGCGGATCGTCGACCTGCCGTCCGAGATCCCCGCGCTGTGGCGCGCGGCCTTCGACGGCGGTGAGCGCAAGGCGGACTCGCCGGTCGGCGTGGTCGGCGCCGCCAGGATCGGCGGCGAGGTGATGACGCTGCACGTGCCGGCGCAGAGCCAGATCGCGATGCTGCTGTTCCTGCTCGCCGGGTTCAACCTCTCGCTGTTCCTCTTCAACATGCTGCCGCTGCTGCCGCTCGACGGCGGGCACATCGCGGGGGCGCTGTGGGAGGCGCTGCGGCGCAACGTGGCGCGGGTCTTCAGCCGGCCCGACCCGGGCCCCTTCGACGTGGCGAAGCTCATGCCGGTCGCCTATGTGGTGGCGGGGCTGTTCATCTGCTTCACGGCGCTCGTCTTCATCGCCGACGTGGTCAACCCGGTAAAGATCAGCTGAATCATTCGATTCGGGGTAATCTTCCCGTTTTGCAGCGGCCGGACACTTTTTGTGTCCGGCCGCTTACTTTTGAGTGGACTCTTCGTAGCGGTGTGCCCGTTCGACGCGCGGTGGCGTAATCTCGGGGGCTGGAGCCCGCCGATCTCGGGACCTCGATCCACACCTTGGGGTTGCACACCAGATGACTGCAATTTCACTCGGAATGCCGTCCGTTCCCACGAAGCTCGCCGAACGCAGGGTCAGCCGCCAGATCCAGGTCGGCTCGGTGGCGGTCGGCGGGGACGCACCGGTGTCGGTCCAGTCGATGACCACGACGCGTACGTCGGACATCGGCGCGACGCTCCAGCAGATCGCCGAGCTGACGGCGTCGGGGTGTCAGATCGTCCGAGTGGCGTGCCCGACGCAGGACGACGCGGACGCGCTGGCGACGATCGCGCGGAAGTCGCAGATCCCGGTGATCGCTGACATTCACTTCCAGCCGAAATACGTCTTCGCGGCGATCGACGCGGGCTGTGCGGCGGTCCGGGTCAACCCCGGGAACATCAAGCAGTTCGACGACAAGGTGCGGGAGATCGCGAAGGCCGCGCTGGAGACCCGGACGCCGATCCGGATCGGCGTCAACGCGGGCTCGCTGGACGCGCGGCTGCTGAAGAAGTACGGCAAGGCGACGCCGGAGGCCCTGGTGGAGTCGGCGCTGTGGGAGGCGTCGCTGTTCGAGGAGCACGGCTTCCGGGACATCAAGATCTCGGTGAAGCACAACGACCCGGTGGTGATGGTGAATGCCTACCGTCAGCTCGCCGAGCAGTGCGACTACCCGCTGCACCTCGGTGTGACGGAGGCGGGCCCGGCCTTCCAGGGGACCATCAAGTCGGCCGTGGCGTTCGGTGCGTTGCTCTCGGAGGGCATCGGGGACACGATCCGCGTCTCGCTGTCCGCCCCGCCGGCCGAAGAGGTCAAGGTCGGGCTGCAGATCCTGGAGTCGCTCAACCTGAAGCAGCGCCGGCTGGAGATCGTGTCCTGCCCCTCGTGCGGCCGGGCGCAGGTGGACGTGTACAAGCTCGCGGACGAGGTGTCGGCGGGACTTGAGGGCATGGAGGTGCCGCTGCGCGTCGCGGTCATGGGCTGTGTGGTGAACGGTCCGGGCGAGGCGCGCGAGGCCGACCTGGGTGTGGCGTCGGGCAACGGCAAGGGCCAGATCTTCGTGAAGGGCGAGGTCGTCAAGACCGTCCCCGAGTCGAAGATCGTGGAGACCCTGATCGACGAGGCCATGAAGATCGCCGAGCAGATGGAGAAGGACGGCATCGCCTCCGGCCAGCCCGAGGTCGCTGTCAGCTGACCCTGCCGGGTGCCACGCCGACCCTGCGGTGCCGCGTTGAGCTTGCGGTGCCGCGTTGAGCCTGGTGGTGCCACGGAGGTCGCCGTCAGCCGAATCGGGTTTTCCACCGGTCGTACGAACCACA
>NZ_JTIY01000001.1:445696-453617 GCF_000818175.1 Streptomyces sp. AcH 505 | reverse complement strand
GCCCCCGGAGGCCGCCAGGTAGAGTTCGCAGATCAGCAGACCGTATGGTGAGGCCCCCAGTGTTGACGCAGACCACCACCCGGGTCCTCGAACCCAGCGAACTCGGCGCAGCGCTCGCCATCCTTGAGAGCGAGCCGGTCGCCAACGCCTTCGTGACCTCGCGCGTCCAGGTGGCGGGACTCGACCCGTGGCGCCTCGGCGGCGAGATGTGGGGCTGGTACGCCGACGGACATCTGCGCTCGCTCTGCTACTCCGGAGCCAACCTCGTCCCCATCTGCGCCACCCGCGAAGCCGTACGCGGCTTCGCCGACCGCGCCCGCCGCACCGGCCGCCGGTGCTCGTCCATCGTCGGACCCCTCGAAGCCACCACCCAGCTGTGGCGGCTGCTGGAACCCAGCTGGGGCCCCGCCCGCGAGGTCAGGGCCAACCAGCCGCTGATGGTCACCGAGCAGATCCCCGCCACCGTCACGCCCGACCCGTACGTGCGCCGGATCCGCAAGGACGAACTCGAAACGATCATGCCGGCCTGTGTGGCGATGTTCACCGAAGAGGTCGGCGTCTCACCGCTCGCCGGCGACGGCGGCCTCCTCTACCAGGCGCGTGTGGCCGAACTCGTCGGCGCGGGGCGCTCGTTCGCCCGGATCGACAACGGCAAGGTCATCTTCAAGGCCGAGATCGGCGCCGCCACCCACCGGGCCTGCCAGATCCAGGGCGTCTGGGTCGATCCCGCCTATCGCGGCCAGGGCCTGTCCGAGACCGGAATGGCCGCGGTCGTCCGGTACGCGCTGGCCGACGTCGCCCCCGTCGTGAGCCTGTACGTGAACGACTACAACACCCCCGCCAGGGCCGCCTACCGCCGGGTCGGTTTCCGTGAGGTGGGCGCCTTCATGAGCGTGCTGTTCTGAAAGTAGGGTTCCGCACATGCTGAGCATCCCCGGGGACGACCCCCGGACCCCCGACGTGCAGGTAGGGCCGGTCGATCTCACCGCTCGCGTGGACGACGCCCTCGCCGTACAGGCCCTCGCGTTCGGGCTCAGCGACGACGAGATCGACGTACGCCGGCACATCGTGCTCCGGCATCTGATGTACCCCGGCTGCCGCTCCTTCGGGGCCACCACCGACGAGGGCAAACTCGTCGGGTTCGTCTACGGGCTGCCCAACCAGCGCACGCACTGGTGGTCGACCGTCGTCGAGCCGTATCTGCGCAGGACCGAGTCGGACAGCTGGCTCGACGACTCCTTCGTCATCACCGAACTGCACGTCCACCCCGGCTACCAGGCCAGGGGCATCGGACGCGCGCTGATCACCGTCATCACCGACGGGGTCACCCAGCCCCGGTCGATCCTGTCGGCGATCGACGTCGAGAGCCCGGCCCGGCATCTGTACCGCCAGCTCGGCTACCAGGACCTCGCGCGCCAGGTCCACTTCCCGAGCGCGGCGCGGCCGTACGCGGTGATGGGGGCGACGCTGCCGTTGCGCAGACCTGGGGCGGTCGCCTCGGACGCGTGATGTCCGGGCCGTGTTTCGTGTGTCCCGGGCCCGCGGTCCGTGTGTCCCGGGCCGCCGTCCGCGTGGAGAAGTGATTTCCGGGTGCGGGTGCGGCACGGCTAATCTCCTGGCATCACCCGAGAGAACGCAGGAGTGCTCCCCATGCCCCAGGTCCAGCGCATGTCCCGTTTGATGGCCAAGACATTGCGCGACGACCCGGCCGACGCGGAGACGCTCAGCCACAAGCTGCTCATGCGCGCGGGTTACGTCCGCCGCACCTCCGCCGGCATCTGGAGCTGGCTGCCGCTGGGCAAGAAGGTCCTCGACAACGTCTCGCGCGTCGTACGCGAGGAGATGGACGCGATCGGCGCGCAGGAGGTGCTGCTGCCCGCGCTGCTGCCCAGGGAGCCGTACGAGGCGAGCGGCCGCTGGGAGGAGTACGGCGACCTGCTGTTCCGGCTCAAGGACCGCAAGGGCGCCGACTATCTGCTCGGCCCGACGCACGAAGAGATCTTCACGCAGCTCGTCAAGGACCAGTGCACGTCCTACAAGGACCTGCCGGTGATGCTCTACCAGATCCAGACGAAGTACCGCGACGAGGCCAGGCCGCGCTCGGGCGTGCTGCGCGGGCGCGAGTTCCAGATGAAGGACTCGTACTCCTTCGACACCACGGACGAGGGCCTGGCCGAGTCGTACGCCCTGCACCGCGCCGCCTACCAGGCCATCTTCAAGCGGCTCGGGCTCGACTTCCGGATCGTCTCCGCGGTCTCCGGCGCGATGGGCGGCTCGGCGTCGGAGGAGTTCCTGGCACCGGCAGCGGCGGGCGAGGACACGTTCGTGGACTGCCCGGCGTGCGACTACGCGGCCAACACGGAGGCGGTGACGTTCGTGGCGCCGGCGGTTGGCGCCGTCGACCACCCTGCCGTCGAGGAGCTGGACACGCCGGACACCCCGACCATCGAGTCGCTCGCCGCGCTCCTCGGGGTGCCCGCTTCGGCCACGCTGAAGAACCTGCTGGTCAAGGTCGACGGCGAGATCGTCGCCGTCGGTGTGCCGGGCGACCGCGAGGTCGACCTCGGCAAGCTCGGCGAACACCTCGCCCCCGCGGTGGTGGAGCTGGTCACCGCCGAGGACTTCGAGGACCGGCCGGATCTGGTACGCGGCTACGTGGGCCCGCAGGACCTGAAGGTCCGCTACATCGCCGACCCCCGGATCGCGCCGGGCACGGCGTGGATCACCGGCGCGAACCGGACGGGTACGCACGCGCGCAACGTGGTCGCCGGGCGGGACTTCGAGGTCGACGACTACCTGGACGTCGTGGTGGTCGAGGCGGGCGACCCGTGCCCGGCGTGCGGCGCGGGCCTGACCCTGGACCGCGCGATCGAGATCGGCCATATCTTCCAGCTCGGCCGCAAGTACGCCGACACCTTCCAGCTCGACGTGCTCGGGCAGCAGGGCAAGCCGGTGCGGGTGACGATGGGCTCGTACGGCATCGGCGTCTCGCGCGCGGTGGCGGCGCTGGCCGAGCAGTCGGCGGACGAGCAGGGGCTGTGCTGGCCGCGCGAGATCGCGCCGGCGGACGTGCATGTCGTGGCGGCGGGCAAGGCGCTGCAGACGGAGCTGGCCGTGTCGGTGTCCGAGCAGTTGGCCGCCGCCGGGCTGCGGGTGCTGGTGGACGAGCGTCCCGGGGTGTCGCCGGGCGTGAAGTTCACGGACGCCGAGCTGATCGGTGTGCCGCAGATCCTGGTGGCGGGGCGGCGCTCGGCGGAGGGTGTGCTGGAGCTGAAGGACCGGCGCAGTGGTGAGCGCGAGGAGCTGACGGTGGCGGAGGCGGTGGCTCGGCTCACCGCGGTCTGAGGTTTCCGGCCTTCCGGCTTCTGGGCTGTCTGGGCTTCTGGTCTGGGTGCGGGTGCGGCTCGGTTGCGGGTCCCTGGTTGCGGTTGTTGCCGGGGGCCGTTCCGGGGTCGTGTCCTGCGCTGCATGATTTACGGCGCGTACTCCCGTGACGCGGAGCCACCGCCGAGATGCGCCACAAATCACGCTCTACGCTCCGGACACCACCCCTGCACGACCCCCTTCACAGCCAGGCCGCGAACTCCAACAGCAGCTCGGCCGCCTGGCGGTGACGGGCCGTCAGGGCGCGGGTTGCGGATTCCGCGGCGCGGAACAGCGTCCAGGCGCGCAGTCGGTCACGGTCGACGTCCAGCGAGTCCGCCAGCCGGTTGATCCGGCGTCGGGCTGCCGAAGCGCCGGCGTCCGAGGCGACCAGGTCTTCCACCCGGTCGCGTACCAGCCTCGCCAGGTCGTACGCCCGCTCACCCACCAGCGGCTCGGGGCCCACGGCCAGCCAGGGTGTCCGGTCGGCCGCCAGGACCTTTCCCTGGCGGAACGCGCCGTGCAGGAGCATCGTCTCCGTCGGACCGGTCATGAGGTCCGCTCGGGCCTGGAGCGCTGCTGTGATCAGGGGGGCCGCGGTTTCGTCCTGGGTCGCGGCCATCGTTGTGGCCTGGCGTTCCGTGCGGGTCTCCACCGTTTCGAACCCGTGGTCCGCCGGCGGCTCCACCCACAGGCGTCGCAGTGTGCCCGCCGCCTCCAGCAGGGCCTTGGCCTCCGGGAGCGAGCGCAGGGACATCTCGGGGTGCAGGCGCTCCACCAGCAGTGCGTCGTCCAGGACCTCCGCCGCGCCCCAGCCCTTCCAGTGGGCCAGGGCCGCGTGTTCGAGCGCGGGGGCGGCGAAGGGTGGGGCGATCTTGAGGGTGGCGGGGGAGTCGTCGCTCCTGCGTACGAGCATCACCAGGCTGCTCCGGCCGCCGGGCGCCACGACCCGTTCGACGGTCAGGCCCTGACGGGTGACCGTTTCCTGGGCGAGGGCGGGCAGTCGGTCGAGCCACGGGGTGGCCGCGGATTCTCCGTACGTCTCGCCGAGCGTGCGCAGCAGACGCTCCGGCGGTTCAAAAGCCATACGTACGTAGTTCCCCTTCTGGGCTCACGACCGCTCGGCGAGTCCGGGAAAGGCTACGCCGGTGCCGCGCCAGCGCGCCGCGCGCACCGCTGCCTCGCGGAGCGCGTCGGCGGCCTGCCTGCGCAGCGGGCCTTCGGCGGCGCGTACGAGGTCGGAGTAGACGTCGGCGACCCTGTCCTCCAGGCGGGCGGCCAGGCGTTCCGCCGACGTCGCCCCCGCCACCGGGAACGGCAGCGTGTAGGCGGCCGCTGCGGCGGTGGGTTCGCCGCCCAGGTCGCGGACGGTACGGGCCAGGGCGTCGCGCCGGGCGCGGTGTGCCGCGTAGGCCGCCGACGCCTCAGCGCCGCGGGCCGTGCCGATCCGGCCGCCGACGACCCCGTACCCGTACACGGCCGCGTGTTCGGCGGCGAGTGCGGCCTGTGCCGCCTCCAGCGCACCGCTGCTCATCGGGCCGCTCCTTCGGTCAGCAGGTACGCGTGGGTGGCGCTCGCGGCGGCTACGGAGGCCAGCAGCCGGGCGAGTTCCGGGGGCGCGTCCACCAGGGCGGCCGTCTGGGCGTCCGTGGTGCGGCGGGCTGTCGTCGCCAGCGCCCTGAGTGCTTCGGCGGGGTCCGCTGAGACCGCGGCGGTCGGGCCCGGCGGCGGGGTGGCCGGCGGTTTCCTGGCGGGGGAGAGCGCCGCCACGTGCTGGGCGGTGGCCGCGCGCAGTGGTGCCAGGGTGGCGCGCTGGCCGGGGTGGCGGGCCAGTACCGCGTCGTACTGGGCGAGCAGGGTCCGGCTGGTGGCGGCCGTGCGGACCCTGAGGGTGTTCTCGGCGCGTACCGAGGCGCTTTCGCCGGGCCCGTGGCGGTCGGCGTCGGTCGAGGAGCAGGCCGTCAGCAGACCGGCCGCGGCGGCGCCCATGAGGAGCTGCCTCCGTGTCGTACCCACGCGTCTCTCCCTCGCAGTGATCATCGCAGGCGAGCGTACCTGCGGGTCAGCCCCATGTGGACGGCAACACCCCCTGGGACCGGATACCCTTGCCGTCTGACGCAGGACGATCCCACAACAGCAGACGCGGCCGAGGAGTCACCCGGATGAGCACCACCCAGAGCGAGAGGCTGCGCGGACTGCTGGAACCGCTCGTCAGCGCCAAGAACCTTGATCTGGAAGAGGTCGAGCTCTCCCGGGCCGGCCGGCGTCGTGTGCTGAGGATCGTCGTGGACTCCGACGACGGCGTGGATCTCGACGAGTGCGCCGAGCTGAGCCGCACCATCTCCACGACGCTGGACGAGACCGACGCCATGGGCGAGGACGAGTACCAGCTCGAAGTGACATCACCCGGGGCCGAGCGCCCGCTGACCGAGCACCGCCACTATGTGCGCGCCGTCGGCAGGCTCGCCAGGTTCCAGCTTCCCGAGGGCGAGCTGGTGGCCCGGATCCTGGCCGTGGACGACGAGGGCCTTGATGTCGAGGTGCCCGGGGTGAAGGGGCGGAAGCCCACCGCCCGCCGGCTGGAGTTCGCGCAGATCGCCAAGGCGCGTGTCGAGCTCGAATTCAGCCGCAAGGACAAGAAGGAAGAGGAGGCGTAGCCGTGCATATCGACGTGAAGCTCTTGAAGGGCTTGTCACAAGAGAAGGAGATCCCCTTCGACCTGCTGGTCGAGGCGATCGAGTCCGCCCTCCTCATCGCGTACCACCGCACCGAAGGCAGCCGTCGGCACGCACGCGTCGTACTGAGCCGGGACAACGGCGACGTGACGGTGTGGGCCAAGGAGGACGCCGCCGATCTGGAGGAGGGGCAGGAGCCCAAGGAGTTCGACGACACGCCTTCGGACTTCGGCCGGATCGCGGCGACCACCGCGCGCCAGGTCATCCAGCAGCGGCTGCGGGACGCCGAGAACGACGTCACGTTCGGCGAGTACGCGCGCCGCGAGGGCGATGTCGTGGCCGGCATGGTGCAGCAGGGCAAGGACCCGAAGAACGTCCTCGTCAAGCTGGACGACAAGCTGGAGGCCATCCTTCCGGTGCAGGAACAGGTGCCGGGCGAGAACTACACGCACGGGCTGCGGCTGCGCACCTATGTGGTCCGGGTGGCCAAGGGCGTACGCGGTCCTTCGGTGACGCTGTCCCGTACTCACCCCAATCTGGTGAAGAAGCTGTTCTCGCTGGAGGTGCCCGAGATCGCCGACGGGTCCGTCGAGATCACGGCCATCGCCCGGGAGGCAGGGCACCGCAGCAAGATCGCCGTGCGGTCGCTGCGGTCGGGCCTCAACGCCAAGGGCGCCTGCATCGGCCCGATGGGGGCGCGGGTGCGCAACGTGATGGCCGAGCTGCTGGGCGAGAAGATCGACATCGTCGACTGGTCGGAGGACCCGGCCGAGATGGTGGCGAACGCGCTGTCGCCCGCCCGGGTCAGCAAGGTCGAGATCGTCGACATGGCCGCCCGCTCGGCACGGGTGACCGTGCCGGACTACCAGCTGTCGCTCGCGATCGGCAAGGAAGGGCAGAACGCCCGGCTCGCCGCGCGGCTCACCGGCTGGCGCATCGACATCCGTCCCGACACCGAGCAGTCCGAGTCCGCAGATCAGGCCGAGGCCGATCACGCGTGACGATCTTTTCGGACAGCAGGTGTTCGAATCTTGCCCCGTAGGGGTGAGGTCCGTACGGGGAGGTAGACTTAATGGTGTCTGGCCGGACGAAGGCCCGAGCCTGCCCTGAGCGAACGTGCGTGGGGTGCCGGGAACGAGCGGCCAAAAGCGATCTGCTGCGCATCGTGGTGGACGGTGAACAATGTGTTCCCGATCAACGCGGTACGCTGCCCGGCCGGGGTGCGTATATGCACCCCGCCTTGGTCTGTCTTGATCTGGCGGTCCGCCGCCGGGCGTTCCCCCGGGCCTTCCGGGTCCAGGGACCGCTCGACAGCGTGGACCTGCGCCAGGCCGTCGAGGCAATCACAGCGCAGGCAGCACTGTAAGAAGACGTACGGCACGGAACCCCGTGCGGTTCAGGTACCTCGCGAGTTGGAAGTAGGTCGAGATTGCGATGAGCACTCGATGAGTACGCGATGAGTACGCCCATGAAGTAGCGACGGTCCGGCGGTAACCCGGACCTAAAAGGAGCGAAGTGGCTAAGGTCCGGGTATACGAACTCGCCAAGGAGTTCGGCGTCGAGAGCAAGGTCGTCATGGCCAAGCTCCAAGAACTCGGTGAATTCGTCCGTTCGGCGTCCTCGACCATCGAGGCGCCGGTTGTACGTAAACTGACCGACGCATTGCAGGGGCCCGCCGGCAACGGCGCGAAGCCCGCTGCGAAGCCCGGGGCGCCCCGCAAGGCGTCCCCCGCGAAGCCCGCGGCGCCCTCACCGGCGCAGGCGGCACGTCCCGCTGCCCCCAAGCCCGGTGTCCCGGCCCCCAAGCCGGCCGCCGCCGAGGCACCCGTGAGCAGCGCCCCCAGCACCAACGGCAGCACCCCCGCAGCGGCACCGAGCCCCGG
>NZ_JTIY01000001.1:430915-444493 GCF_000818175.1 Streptomyces sp. AcH 505 | reverse complement strand
CGCCCCGGTGGTGGCGGCGGAGCTCCGGGTCGTCCCGGAGGCGGCGGTTTCGGTGGCGGCGGTGGCCGTCCCGGCTTCGGCGGACGTCCGGGTGGTCCCGGTGGCCGTGGTGGCACACAGGGCGCGTTCGGCCGTCCCGGCGGGCCCGCCCGTCGTGGCCGTAAGTCGAAGAGGCAGAGGCGCCAGGAGTACGAGGCCATGCAGGCCCCGTCGGTAGGCGGCGTGATGCTGCCGCGTGGCCAGGGCCAGAGTGTCCGGCTGTCGCGCGGTGCGTCCCTCACCGACTTCGCGGAGAAGATCAACGCCAACCCGGCGTCGCTCGTCGCCGTGATGATGAACCTCGGCGAGATGGTCACTGCCACGCAGTCCGTCTCCGACGAGACGCTGCACCTGCTCGCCGGCGAGATGAACTACGTCGTCGAGATCGTCAGCCCGGAGGAGGAGGACCGCGAGCTTCTCGAGTCCTTCGACATCGAGTTCGGCGAGGACGAGGGCGGCGAGGAATCGCTCGTGTCCCGTCCGCCGGTCGTGACCGTCATGGGTCACGTCGACCACGGTAAGACGAGGCTGCTGGACGCGATCCGCAAGACGAACGTCGTCGCAGGCGAGGCCGGCGGAATCACCCAGCACATCGGTGCCTACCAGGTCGCCACGGACGTCAACGGTGAAGAGCGCAGGATCACCTTCATCGACACCCCGGGCCACGAGGCGTTCACCGCCATGCGTGCCCGTGGTGCGAAGTCCACCGACATCGCGATCCTGGTGGTCGCGGCCAACGACGGTGTGATGCCCCAGACGATCGAGGCGCTGAACCACGCCAAGGCGGCCGACGTGCCGATCGTGGTCGCGGTCAACAAGATCGACGTCGAGGGCGCCGACCCGACCAAGGTGCGCGGTCAGCTCACCGAGTTCGGTCTGGTGGCCGAGGAGTACGGCGGCGACACCATGTTCGTCGACATCTCCGCCAAGCAGGGTCTGAACATCGACAGCCTGCTGGAGGCCGTGATCCTCACGGCCGACGCCTCGCTCGACCTGCGGGCCAACCCGGAGCAGGACGCGCAGGGCATCGCGATCGAGGCACACCTCGACCGTGGCCGCGGCGCCGTCGCCACCGTGCTCGTCCAGCGCGGCACGCTGCGCGTCGGTGACACGATGGTCGCCGGTGACGCGTACGGCCGCGTCAGGGCGATGCTCGACGACAACGGCGACAACGTCGACGTGGCGACACCTTCGACGCCCGTCCTGGTCCTGGGACTCACCAACGTCCCCGGCGCCGGCGACAACTTCCTCGTTGTCGACGACGACCGCACGGCCCGGCAGATCGCCGAGAAGCGTGCCGCTCGTGAGCGGAACGCGGCCTTCGCCCGCAGGGGCGTCCGGTTCTCCCTGGAGAACCTGGACGAGGCCCTCAAGGCAGGCCTGGTACAGGAGCTCAACCTCATCATCAAGGGCGACGCGTCCGGTTCGGTGGAGGCCCTCGAGTCCTCGCTGCTCCAGCTCGACGTCGGCGAAGAGGTCGACATCCGGGTGCTGCACCGCGGTGTGGGTGCGGTCACCGAGTCGGACATCGACCTGGCGATGGGCTCCGACGCCATCGTGATCGGCTTCAACGTGCGCGCCGCGGGGCGTGCCGCGCAGATGGCCGAGCGCGAAGGGGTGGACGTCCGGTACTACTCGGTCATCTACCAGGCGATCGAAGAGATCGAAGCGGCCCTCAAGGGCATGCTCAAGCCGGAGTACGAAGAGGTCGAGCTGGGTACGGCGGAGATCCGCGAGGTCTTCCGCTCGTCCAAGCTGGGCAACATCGCGGGTGTTCTCATCCGCTCCGGCGAGGTCAAGCGCAACACGAAGGCCCGGCTCGTCCGCGACGGCAAGGTCATCGCGGAGGACCTCAACATCCAGGGTCTGCGCCGCTTCAAGGACGATGTCACCGAGATCCGCGAAGGCTTCGAGGGCGGTATCAACCTCGGGAACTTCAACGACATCAAGATCGACGACGTCATCGCGACGTACGAGATGCGCGAGAAGCCGCGCGGCTGACGCACGGCGACCGCCGGGGCCGGTCGACGGAGATAATTTCCGTCGATCGGCCCCGGCCGCGCGTGTACGGTTCATATACCCGCGCCAAGCGATGGCGGGGGAAATGACCCCGAACCGGCGGGACATCCGGATCCGCATGTACGTGGGGACACTGTCCTTCGACCTGCTTCTCGGCGACGTACGGTCGCTGAAGGAGAAACGCTCCGTCGTGCGTCCGATCGTCGCGGAGCTGCAACGCAAGTTCGCGGTCAGCGCGGCGGAGACGGGAGACCAGAACCTGCACCGCAGGACCGAGATCGGTCTGGCGGTGGTGTCGGGGGACTGGGGCCATCTCACGGACGTCCTCGACCGGTGCGAACGCATGGTCGCGGGACACCCCGAGGTGGAACTGCTCGCCGTACGGCGGCGCCTGCACGGCGAAGACGACTGACCTGTAGCACCAGAAACCCAGAAGGAAGAGTGACGGACCGGTGACCGACAACGCGCGGGCACGCAAGCTCGCCGATCGCATCCAGGTCGTGGTCGCGGAGACCCTGGACCGGCGTATCAAGGACCCGCGGCTGGGCTTCGTGACCATCACGGACGCCCGGGTCACCGGCGACCTGCGGGAGGCCACGGTCTTCTACACGGTCTACGGCGACGACGAGGAGCGCGCCGCCTCGGCGGCCGCCCTGGAGAGCGCCAAGGGCGTGCTCCGCTCCGAGGTGGGACGGCAGACAGGTGTGCGCCACACACCGAGCCTGGCCTTCGTCCCCGATGCCCTGCCGGACAACGCGCGCACCATCGAGGACCTCCTCGACAAGGCGCGCGCCAAGGACGCCGAGGTACGGGAGGTGTCGACCGGCAAGACCTACGCGGGCGAGGCCGACCCGTACCGCAAGCCCGGCGAGGACGACATCGCCGAGACGGACGGCGACAGCTCCGAATGACACAGCAGACCGCGACGCCCGACGGCCTTGTCATCGTCGACAAGCCGTCGGGCTTCACCTCGCACGACGTCGTCGCCAAGATGCGCGGGATCGCCAGGACCCGCCGGGTCGGCCACGCCGGCACCCTCGACCCCATGGCCACGGGCGTACTCGTCCTCGGCGTCGAGCGGGCCACCAAGCTCCTCGGCCATCTCGCGCTGACGGAGAAGGAATACCTCGGCACGATCCGGCTGGGCCAGGACACCGTCACCGACGACGCCGAGGGCGAGATCACCTCGTCCGCCGACGCCTCCGCGGTCACCCGCGAAGCGATCGACGCCGGTGTCGCCGAGCTGACCGGGCCGATCATGCAGGTGCCCTCGAAGGTCAGCGCCATCAAGATCGACGGCAAGCGGTCGTACGCGCGGGTGCGCGGCGGCGAGGAGTTCGAGATCCCGGCGCGGCCCGTCACCGTCTCGTCGTTCCAGGTGTACGACGTACGCCCGGCCGTCGCCGATGACGGCACCCCTGTCATGGACCTCGTCGTCTCCGTCGTCTGCTCCTCCGGCACCTACATCCGGGCGCTCGCCCGCGATCTCGGCGCCGGGCTCGGGGTCGGCGGTCATCTGACGGCCCTGCGCAGGACCCGGGTCGGGCCGTACGCCCTCGACGGCGCGAAGACCCTGGACCAGCTCCAGGAGGAACTGACCGTCATGCCGGTCGCCGACGCGGCGGGCGCCGCGTTCGCCCGCTGGGACGTCGACGAGCGGCGGGCGAAGCTGCTGCTCAACGGGGTGCGGCTGGAGATGCCCGAGTTCGCGAGCGCGCCGGTCGCCGTGTTCGGACCTGACGGACGATTCCTGGCGCTCGTCGAGGAACAGCACGGCAAGGCGAAGAGCCTGGCCGTCTTCGGCTGACCGGCTGACCGGCTCACGCGATGCCGCTCGCGTTCGCGCGATGCCGATGCGGAGCGGAACGTCCCGGCATGGCAGTCTTGGACCTGGCTACATCGGCAATCACGTACACGGTTTGGGCGAGGAGCGGTCACAGTGCAGCGCTGGCGCGGCTTGGAGGACATCCCCCAGGACTGGGGGCGCAGCGTCGTCACCATCGGCTCCTACGACGGGGTGCACCGGGGGCACCAGCTGATCATCGGCAGGGCCGTGGAGCGCGCCCGTGAACTGGGCGTGCCGTCGGTCGTGGTGACCTTCGACCCGCACCCCAGCGAGGTGGTACGCCCCGGCAGCCACCCCCCGCTGCTCGCCCCCCACCACCGGCGCGCGGAACTCATGGCCGAACTGGGCGTGGACGCGCAGCTGATCCTGCCGTTCACCGTCGAGTTCTCGAAGCTGTCGCCGGCCGACTTCATCGTGAAGGTACTGGTCGACAAGTTGCACACCCGCGCGGTCATCGAAGGGCCGAACTTCCGCTTCGGCCACAAGGCGGCGGGCAACGTCACCGTCCTCGCGGAGCTGGGCGAGACGTACGACTACGAGGTCGAGGTCGTCGACCTCTACGTGAGCGGCGCCGCGGGCGGCGGCGAGCCCTTCTCGTCCACGCTGACCCGCCGGCTGGTCGCCGAAGGCGACGTGGCGGGCGCGGCGGAGATCCTCGGCAGGCCGCACCGCGTCGAGGGCATCGTGGTCCGCGGCGCGCAGCGCGGCCGCGAACTCGGCTACCCCACGGCCAACGTGGAGGTCCTGCCGCACACGGCGGTCCCCGCCGACGGCGTGTACGCGGGCTGGCTCACGGCGGCAGGCGAACGCATGCCGGCGGCGATCTCGGTGGGCACGAACCCCCAGTTCGCGGGTACGGAACGAACGGTCGAGGCGTACGCGATCGACCGGGTGGGCCTGGACCTCTACGGGCTCCATGTGACGGTCGACTTCCTGTCGTACGTCCGGGGCCAGCAGAAGTTCGAGTCGATCGACGCGCTGCTGGAAGCGATCGGCGACGACGTGAAGCGCTCCCGAGAACTGATCGACCGCTACGACGCGCACTGATGTAACAGCTGGTCAATCTCCGGCCACCAGCCGTTCAAGTTCTCGCATGCAGTGGTCATGGCTGACGAATTTGGGCGTCTTTCGTCCGGTACGGCCATCCGTTCACCGACCGGTCCGCCGGTGCCGGTGGCCTTCACGAGCCTGAGCGGACTCGTCGAAGCGCTCGGTCCGGCACAGCCCTGGATCGCCGTATCACTCGGTCCGTTCGCCGAGACCATGCGCGACGCCCGGCTGCCCCAGGTGCGCCTCGATCGGCGCGACCGACCTGCTTGACGAGACGTTCCACGAGCACTGGCGCGAGGACATCCACGACCACGGCGTGGTCGGCGGTCTCCTGCACGGCGCTTCGAACGTCGGCTGCCGTTGGTCGGCACCACCTGGTACCGCAGAGGACCGCGTTACTGGCTGCGCCGCGTCGTCGTCAGCGGCTTCTCGCTGCTCGTCATGACCCTGGTGTTCGTGGCGCTGCTCGTGGCGTTCCACGACCTCGTGTCCGGGATGCCCTCCGGGTGGCGCACCGGCTGCGAGGTGGCGTACGGCGCGGTGTGTGCCGCCGCCGGGGTCTGGGGCTGGGTCAGGGGGCGGCGGCAGTTGGCGGCCGCGCTAGCCGCGCCGGCCACGACGGCGGAGGAGACCTGGCACCGGCGCTGCTCCTCGCGCCGTTGATCGCACCGCTGTTTGCGTGGCTGCTGGGCACACTGCTCGCGGCGTCGCTGGTACGGGAGCTGCCGGCGGAGGTCAGAGCGCGACGGGCGCTGTCCCCCAGCTGAAGCCGTCGGCGGCGCGGCCGTCGCGCTGCGAACGGCCACGCGTCATCCCGCCTGCGGTGCCGTGGCCGTCGCCGTAGCCCAGTGGCACGCCACCTGCGCCGCGTCGCCCCCCGTCAGTACCGGTAGCGCCTTCGTGCGGCACTGGTCCGCCACGCCCGCCCGTTCCGCCTCGCCCGACGCCAGTACCTGGCAGCGGGCGTGGAATCGGCAGCCTTCCGGGATGCGGGACGGGTCCGGGGGTTCGCCCGTCAGGACCACCGGGTCGCCCTCCGACTCCGGGAGGACCGACAACAGTGCCTGTGTGTAAGGATGCTGAGGCGCCGTCAGTACCTTCTCGACCGGCCCCGTCTCCACGATCCGGCCCAGGTACATCACCGCCACCCGGTCCGCGATGTTCCAGGCGAGGCCCAGGTCGTGGGTCACCACCAGTGCCGACAGGCCGAGTTCGTCGCGTAGCGACAGCAGCAGCGCCAGGATCTCGCCGCGTACCGACGCGTCCAGGGACGCCACCGGCTCGTCCGCGACGATCAGTTCGGGCTTCAGGACCAGCGCGCCGGCGATGACGACGCGCTGCCGCTGGCCGCCGGACAGCTCGTGCGGGTAGCGCAGGAAGAACCGCTCGGGCGGGCGCAGCCCCGCGAGTGACAGCGCTTCCGCGACCGCCTCGCGCTCGTCGGCCGGGCGACCGTGGATCCGCAGGCCCTCGGCCACCGCGTCGTACACCGTGTGCCGTGGGTTGAGGGAGCCGCTCGGGTCCTGGAGGACCAACTGGACGCGTTTACGGTAGGACTTCAGCGCCCGAGCGTGGTAGTCGAGCCGTTCGCCCGCGAAGGTGATCGCTCCCGACGTCGGCGGGACCAGGCCGAGCAGCGCGCGCGCCAGCGTCGTCTTGCCGCAGCCGGACTCGCCGACCAGGGCCACGATCTCCCCGGCCCCGATGTCGAGGTCGACCCCGTCGACCGCGCGCGCGGGGGCCGCGCCGCGCCTGCCGGGGAAGGTGACGTTCAGCTCGGCGGCCGAGAGCAGCGGGGTGATGGTCATGGGTAGCTCCTGAGGGGTGGCCGTCATGCCGGGCTCCCCGCCGATGCCTCGGGGGCGGTGGGGACCGCGGGGCCGGCCGGGGACACGTGCACGCACGCGGCGCGCCTGCCGGGGCCCGCGTCCCGCAGTTCCTGGTCCTCGTGCGCGCAGCTGTCGAGGGCGACCGGGCAGCGCGGATGGAACGTACAGCCGGACGGCAGCGCCGAAGGGTCGGGCGGATCGCCGGGCAGTCCGCGCGGGGCGCGCCGGGAGGCCGGGTCGCCGATCCTCGGGAAGGCGGCGGACAGCGCGCTTCCGTAGGGGTGCGCCGCGTTGTCGTACACGGCCTTCGCCGGGCCCTCCTCGACGATCCGGCCCGCGTACATGACGGCGAGCCGGTCGCAGGTGTCCGAGAGGACGGCCAGGTCGTGGCTGATCATCAGCAGACTGATGTCCTTCTCCGCGACGAGCTGTTCGATGAGCCGCAGGATCTGCGCCTGGATCATCACGTCCAGCGCCGTGGTCGGCTCGTCCGCGACGATCAGCCGCGGATCGCAGGCGAGCGCCATCGCGATCATCACGCGCTGACGCTGCCCGCCGGACAGCTCGTGCGGATAGGCGTCGGCGCGGGCGGCCGGCAGGCCGACCTGTTCCAGCAGCTCGATGGCGCGCTTGCGCCCGGCCGCCGGGGTCGCGTGCTGGTGCAGCAGGACCGGTTCGGCGATCTGGTCCCCGATGCGGTGCACCGCGTTGAGCGAGTGCATCGCGCCCTGGAAGACGATCGAGGCGCCCGCCCACCGCACGGCGCGCAGCCGGCCCCACTTCATCGTGAGGACGTCCTCGCCGTCGAGCAGGATCTCCCCGGACAGCTTCGCCGTCGCGGGCAGCAGCCGCAGCAGCGCCAGGGCCAGCGTGGACTTGCCGCACCCTGACTCGCCCGCGATACCGAGCTTCTTGCCGGGCTCGACGGCCAGGTCGACGCCCCGCACGGCGGGGACGGCGGCGGCTCCCGAGCCGTAGGTGACCCGCAGGTCCTTGATCTCCAGGAGGTTCGACGACGTCATCTGGCCACCCCAAGCTTCGGGTTGAGCACGGTCTCGATGGCGCGACCGCAGAGTGTGAAGGCCAGGGCGACCAGGGCGATGGCGATTCCGGGCGGCGCCAGGTACCACCAGTGCCCCGAGGAGACGGCGCCCGCCTCGCGGGCGTCCTGGAGCATGCCGCCCCAGGAGATGACCGTCGGGTCGCCGAGGCCGAGGAAGGCGAGCGTGGCTTCGGTGAGGATCGCGCTGGAGATGCCGAGGGTGGTCTGCGCGAGCACCAGCGGCATCACGTTGGGCAGCACGTGCCGGCTCATGACATGGCCGTGCCCGCCGCCGAGCGCTCTGGCCCGTTCGATGTACGGGCGCGACTCGACGGCGATGGTCTGCGCGCGCACCAGCCGCGCGGTCGTCGGCCAGCTCGTCACACCGATCGCCAGGATGACCGTCCAGATGGAGCGGGACATCACCGTCGTCAGCACGATCGCCAGCACCAGCGTCGGCATCACCAGGAACCAGTCGGTGATCCGCATGACGACGGTCGAGAACCAGCCGCCGAAGTGCCCGGAGATGATGCCGACCAGGGTCCCGATGGCCACGGACAGCGCGGCCGCCAGCAGCCCCACGGTCAGCGAGACCCGGGAGCCCCAGACCAGCAGGCCGAGCAGCGACCGGCCGAACTGGTCGGTGCCGAGCGGGAACTGACCGCTCGGCGCCTCCAGCGCCTTGCCCGGTGCCTCGGTCACACTCTGTACGTCGCTGCCGACGAGCAGCGGGGCGAGTACGGCGATGAGCCCGATCACCACGAGCCCGACGAGCCCGATGAGCCCGGCCCTGTTCGTCCGGTACTGCCGCCAGAAGCGGGCGGTCGACGCGCGCCGCTGCTCCCAGGCGAGCGAGGAGGAACTGGCCCGCGCCCGGGGCGCTTCGGCGGGCTCGGGGGTGTCCGGCGTGTCGGGGGTCTGGGTATTCGCGACGGTCATCGGCCCACCCGGGGATCGAGCAGCGGATAGAGCAGGTCGGCGAGGAGGTTCATCAGGATCATCGCACCGGCGAAGACGACGAACAGCCCCTGCACGAGCGGCAGGTCGGGCACGCTCAGCGCCTGGTAGAACAGCTGGCCGAGGCCCGGCCAGGAGAAGACGGTCTCGACGAGGATCGAACCGCCCGCCACGAAACCGACGTTGATGAAGACCATCGTGACCGTCGGCAGCAGCGCGTTGGGCACGGCGTGCCTGCGGCGTACGAGGTCGTCCCGCAGCCCCTTCGCGCGCGCCGTCGTCAGATAGTCGCTGCCCATCTCGTCCAGCAGCGAGGACCGCATGACGAGCAGGGTCTGGGCGTATCCGACGGCGACGAGGGTGATCACCGGCAGCACCATGTGATGGGTGACGTCCAAGACGTACCCGAAGCCGGACGAGTCGCCCGACGACATACCGCCCGTGGGAAATATCCCCGGAATGGGACCCATGCCCACGGAGAACACGATGATCAGCAGCAGCCCGAGCCAGAAGCCCGGGATCGACCACAGCGTCAGCGCGAGCCCGGTGTTGAACCGGTCGCCCAGCCCGCCGTTGTGCCAGGCGGAGCGGGTGCCGAGCCACAGGCCGAGCGCGGAGTAGATCAGCACGGCGACACCCGTGAGCAGCAGTGTCGCCGGGACCTTCTCCAGGATCAGCTGGCCGACCGGCGCGTGGAACTGGTACGACGTGCCGAGGTCGCCGGTGAGCGCGTCGCCGCAGTAGTTCGTGAACTGCTGCCACATGGGCAGGTCAAGACCGAACTGATGGCGCAGCGTCGCCAGTTGGGCGGCGGACGTCGGAACGCCCTGGGTCATGGTCCTGATCGGGTCGCGCGAGATGACCCGGAAGAGGAAGAAGCTGGTGACGAGCACGGCGAAGAGGGAGACGACGGCGCCTGCCAGCTTGCCCGCCACATACAGCAGATACGCGGTCCTGGTGCCGGAGCCGGCGCGGGCGGCGGCGCCGGACGGCCCGGTCTTCACCGGGCCGCCGGCCGCTTCCCGCACCACACCGGGGGTGCTTGCGGTGCTCATGGATTATTCACGGTCTTCCGCGGTGGAACGGCGACGCATCATGACGAACAGCCCAAGTCCGCCGGCGATCACGACAACGGCCACGATCCCGATGATCAGGCCGGTCGAGGACGAACCGCCGGAGCTGTCACTGCTGCTGTCCGCCGGAACGGCCGACCACCAGCTCCAGTAGCCGTCCTGGCCCCAGATGTTGCCGGCGGCCTCCGGCATCGTCGTGATGGACTTGATCTGGTCCGTACGGTACGCCTCGACGGCGTTCGGATAGGCCATGACATTCATGTATCCGGTGTCGTAAAGACGCGATTCCATCTGCTTCACCAGATCGGCGCGCTTCGCGGGGTCGTACTCCGCCGCCTGCTTCTTGTAGAGCGCGTCGTACTGCTTGTCGCAGATGAAGTTGTCCGTGGCCGGGCTGTCCTTGGGCGTGGCGGGCAGCGCGTCACACGTATGGATGGACAGGACGTAGTCCGGGTCCGGGTTGACCGACCAGCCGTCGATCGCCAGGTCGTAGTCGCCGGCGAGCCACGGGTCGCCGACGTTGTCGAGGCAGTCGACCTTCAGCCCGATGCCGAGCTTGGCCCACCACTCCTGGAGGTACTTGCCGACGGCCTTGTCGTTCGGGTCGGTGGCGTGGCAGAGGATGCGCAGGTTCAGCGGCTTGCCGTTCTTGCCGAGCAGCTTGCCGCCGCTCTTCTTGTAGCCGGCCTGCTGGAGGGTCTGCGCCGCCTTCGCCGGGTCGAACGGGATGCGCTGGGTGTCGGACGGCTTCCAGAAGTACGAGGAGAAGCGCGGCGGGATGTAGCCCTCACCCTTGGCGGCGTGGCCCTGGAAGACCTTGTCGATGATGGTGTTGATGTCGACGGACTCGAACAGCGCCTTGCGCACCGCAGGGTCGAGCAGCGCGGGATTGCCGTTGCCCATCTTCTCGCCGTTCTTGGCCTTCGCGCCCGGGTTGGTCGCGAGGGCGTAGAAGCGGCGGCCCGGTGCGTCGTTCACCTTGATGTTGTCGGTGGTCTTGAGCGCGGTGGCCTGGGCGGGGGTCAGGTTCGATACGAAGGAGACCTCGCCCTTCTGCAGGGCGGCGACCGCCGCGTCCTGGTCCTTGTAGTACCTGAAGTCCAGCTCGTCGAACTTGGGCGCGCCGCGCCAGAAGGACTTGTTCGGCTTGAGCTTGATGTACTGGTCGACCTTGAAGTCCGTGATGACGAACGGGCCGTTGCCGACGATGGGGAACGACTTGTCGTTGTTGAACTTCGAGAAGTCGGTGACCTTCTCCCAGATGTGCTTGGGCACGATCGGCACGTCCAGCGCCAACATCGTGGCCTGCGGCTTCTTCAGCTGGATCACGAGGGTGGCCGGGTCGGGCGCCGTGACCTTCTTGAAGTTGGCGGTGAAGCTGCCGTTGGCGGTGGCCGCGTTCGGGTCCGACATCATCTTGTTGAACGTCCAGGCGGCGTCCGCGGCTGTCGCCTGCACACCGTCGGACCACTTGGAGTTGTTCCGGATGGTGAAGGTCCAGGTCAGCTTGTCCGGCGAGGTCTTCCACGCGGTGGCGAAGCCGGGGACGGTGTGGGCGTCCTTGGGGTCGTAGTTCGTCAGGAACTCGTAGCCCAGCCGCAGCACGCTGGTACTGACCAATGACTGGGCCAGGAACGGCGACAGGGAGTCCACGCTCTGACTGACCGCGACGGTGAGGACCTTCTTGCCGCCGCTGTCGGCGGCCTGTGCCTGCTGGGGCGCGGGGGCGAGCGGGCCGAAGGGGATCACACTCGCGGCCACCAGTGCGGCGGCGGCGGCACCGGAGCCCAGGAGCAGTCGGAAGCGGGAACGTAGCCGAACGGGCAGGCGCGGTGTGCGCGGAGAACTGTGGACCATGGGCCGGTGACCTCGTGTCATCACTCGCAAGAAGAGACTGGGTTGTTTGTGGGTCGACATCTGGTGAAGCGAAGGTTTATCAGCGCTTGTCCAGCCACGTCAACGGCCGTCAAAACCCGGTGTGGTCTGCGGGAATGCCCTGAGGGTCCGTACCGTGAAGACGGTGCGGACCCTCATTGGTCTAAACCTCTGTCGCCTTACTGCTGAGGCGCTGGCGGTGCCTGTGGGGGCTGCGGAGGCCGCCCCTCCGGAGGAACCGGACCCTGCAGATCCGGTTGGCCCTCCGGTGGAAACGGGCTCTGCCAGCCCTGCGGCGGACCGGGCCGCTGTGGCGGCTGCTGCGGATGAGGCTGTGCGTACGGATAGGGCTGCTGCGGGGGCTGCTGGTGCTGGGGCGGCTGTTGCTGCTGCGGGTACGGCTGCGGCTGTCCGGGCTGCTGACCGTACGGCGGTGGCGGTTGCTGCTGCGGATACGGCTGACCGGGCGTCGGCTGACCGGGTGTCTGCTGACCCGGCGCCGGATATCCCGGGATGCCCGGCATCGGCGGCACCATGTGCGGCGGCGGGTTGCCGTCGGCCGTCCACAGCCCCTGCGCGTTCTGGGCGCGCGAGAAGTCCTCGGCGACCAGCGCGGAGAGGTTGAAGTACGCCTCCCGTGTCTTGGGGCGCATCATGTCGAGGTCCACCTCGGCGCCCGCCGACAGGTGTTCGTCGAAGGGCACCACGACCACACCGCGGCAGCGCGTCTCGAAGTGCTGGACGATGTCGTCCACCTTGATCATCTTTCCGGTCTCGCGCACCCCGGAGATGACCGTGAGGGACCGCTGTACGAGATCGGCGTAGCCGTGCGCCGACAGCCAGTCGAGCGTCGTGGACGCGCTGCTGGCACCGTCGACGGACGGCGTCGAAATGATGATCAGCTGATCGGCCAGGTCCAGCACCCCGCGCATGGCGCTGTAGAGCAGGCCCGTACCCGAGTCGGTCAGGATGATCGGGTACTGCTTGCCCAGCACCTCGATCGCACGGCGGTAGTCCTCGTCGTTGAACGTCGTGGAGACCGCGGGGTCGACGTCGTTCGCGATGATCTCAAGGCCCGACGACGCCTGCGAGGTGAAGCGCCTGATGTCCATGTAGCTGTTGAGATACGGGATCGCCTGCACCAGGTCGCGGATGGTCGCCCCGGTCTCGCGGCGCACCCGGCGGCCGAGCGTCCCGGCGTCCGGGTTGGCGTCGATCGCCAGGATCTTGTCCTGCCGCTCGGTGGCGAGCGTGGAGCCGAGCGCCGTGGTCGTGGTCGTCTTGCCGACACCGCCCTTGAGGCTGATGACCGCGATCCGGTAGCAGGACAGCACCGGGGTGCGGATCAGCTCCAGCTTGCGCAGCCGCTCGGCCTCCGCCGCCTTGCCGCCGATCTTGAACCGCGCGGCGGCGGACGGCCCGCGACTGCTCTTGGCCTTCTGCTTGTTGTTGCGCAGCAGCCGGTCGGACGACAGCTCGACGGCCGCCGTGTAACCGAGCGGCGCGCCGGGCACCGAACGCTCGCGATGGTCGTGCGAGACGGGGGACGGCCAGGCCGCCCCGCTCCGCGGATCCACCGGCGGCGCCTGGTGCGGCGGCTGTTGCTGGGGCTGCTGGGCCGGCGGCTGCTGCTGGGCGGGGAGGTTCTGCGACGCCTGCACGGGCAGGTTGGCCGACGGGCCGGGCCCGGTCGACTGCGGAGGCAGCGGCGCGGGAGCCGGTGCCGGGGGAGCGCCGGGCCTGCCCTGCTGCGGCGGATACGGCTGCTGACCGGGATAGGGCTGCTGGGGCGGGTACGGCTGCTGCCCGTGCGGCGCGGGCGGTCCCTGCTGGGGGAAGCCGTACCCG
>NZ_JTIY01000001.1:406828-430738 GCF_000818175.1 Streptomyces sp. AcH 505 | reverse complement strand
GCCTGCTGCGGGAAGCCGTACCCGCCCTGCGGCTGTTGCTGGGGTTGAGGCTGGGGCGGCTGTGGCTGGGGCGGTTGCGGCGCCGGGTGTTCGGCGGCCTGGCTGGGTACGGGCCACTGCGGCGCCGGTGCCGGTGCGGCCGGCTGGAAAGCGGCCGGCAGTGGCGGCAGCCCCGGCGAAGACGCGGGCTGCGGCGCGGGCGGCAGGGGCTGCGCCGACCAGGGCTGTGCGGGAGCCGGTGCGTCAACGGCGGGTGCGTCGGCGGGCGGCGCGTCTTGGGGAGCAGCACCGCCCTGGGGTGCGGCGTCGCCGAACGCGTCGAAGTCGAAGGGCGGGCTGTCGGCCGGCTCCTGGTGGTCGTCCGCCTCGGCCCGGGCAGCGGTCTCGCCGTCGCCCGGCTCCTCGTCCGGGACATCGGCGTGCGCGTCGGGGCCGGTCTCGGCATCGGCGTCCGGTGCGGCGGGCGCTTCGGCCTCGTCCGTACCGTCCGTACCGGCCGCGTCCTCCGCGCTGTCCGTCCCGGAGGTCGACTCCGCCACGGCGGCGCTCTCGGAGTCCGCCGCCCCGCTCGTGCTGTCCGGGGCGTCCGAGTCGGCAGCGCTGTCGGCGTCCGACTGCGCGCGTGGTGTCTCGGCCGCGCCCGTGGCGCCGGTCTCCTCGCGCCGCGCGATCTCCTGCTTCAGCGCGGCGGGCGAGAACCGCATGGTCGCGCCGGACTCGATGTCACCGCCGCCGAAGGGTTCGGGCGCGGCGGGCGCGGGGTCCGCGGAACGGGCGGGCTCGGCCGGGGGGTTGGGCTCGGGGGCAGCCGGGGGCGCGGGTGTCCAGTGCGGCTCGTACCCGCTGCCGGCCGGCAGCCCCGGCACGGCGACAGGTGTGCCCGCCGGCGGCGGGGGAGACGCGGCAGCCGAGGTGCCGGGCGCACCGCTGCCGGACGTGCTTCCCGGCGCGTTCTGCGTGTACCAGGCGGGAGGGGTGTAGTCGATGGTGAACTCACCCGTCAACTCGGGCTCCGCGTCGGACTGATCGTCCACGGGCGGCACGTTCCAGCCGCCGCGGGTCTCGTCCCGATCGCCGTTCACTTTGCCTCCTGGTGTGGTCGAGCACCCTTGTGCCGTGGTGGGTTGGGGCGTCCGGTCTGTACGCCCGGATCCGCCCGGCTCTTCCCCTGCCGACGCGGCCTGTCTGCCCGCAGGTTCTCTGCCGCGCCCTGACCCACCCTAATCGTCAAAAGTAACCCCGGGGCAGGGCGTACCGCCCGACGACAGCAGACCCGTTACGTCACGTCCGCGCTCAAGTGAACCTGCGGCGGGCCGAGGTGAACGTCCGCCGGGGGCGCATCCGTCCACTTCTATGCGAGATCCTGACAAAAACCGCACCTGCCGGGCGTATCGCGTACCGCTTCACTTCGTCCGCTTCAGTCCATCCGGCGCGCGCTGCCCAGCAGTCCGTTCTCGGCGTCCGTCGCCTGCGTCATCACGAACTGGCGGTCCCGCGCGGTGCACCACAGCGTGACACCGTCGGCGAGCGTCGACAGCGCCTCCGTCTCGGCCCGTGGCAGCTCCATGATCCGGCCGATCTGCGCTGCTTCGTCCGGCGAGACCCGCTGGATGCCGACGAGTCCCGACTTCTCCATCAACCGCGGTGCCACCGGGCTCAGATACGGCAGCAGGGTCAGCACCGACTGCCAGGGCGCCGACACCACACGGCCGCGCGGCGGCCGCATCCCGCAGTCCCGCACGACGATCACCGGGCTCACCGCCGACGCACCCTGCGGCGGCACGCGTCCCACGTCGTGCAGTGTGATGCACGGCTGTCCACCCCCGGCGGCCTGGGCGAGCGTCGTCCAGGAGGCGGCGCGGCCCGTCTCGACGGCGATCCGCGCGCCCGTCGCCGCCGCACGCAGCGCCAGCACCTGGGCGGTCCACAGACCGCCGATCAGTGTGACGTCGTACGGCGTGGGTCTGTTGATGCCGAGAACGGCCGGGCGGCCGTTGGCATCGACGCCGATCACCATGCCGTCGTCACCGACCGGCACGGCGAGCGACGTCAGCTCGTCGACCGAGAGGGCGTGCCGCTCCCGCCGCGGGCCGATCAGGCCGAAACCGATGCGCGGCTTGCCACTGCCGCGGACCGGTGCCACCGCTCGCGCCGGTGTGGCCGGTGTGGCCGGTGTGGCCGGTGTGTTGGGAGTGATTGGTGTGTTGGGGGTGGCGGGTGCGAGGGGTGTGGACATCAGCGGGTCCCCCCGAGCGGCAGTGTGGCGAGCATTCCGGGCACCTGTTCCCGGTCCAGCCGGACCAGCCCCGTCTTCACCCCGCGCGCGGCGCGCTCCAGCTCGTGCCGCGCGCTCACCAGCTCCTCGTCGCTGCGGCCGGTGATCCGGACATGCCCGCTGACCGTGACGCCCTGCCGCTCGCCGTGCCCCAGGGTGAGACTGAAGGTGGTGGCGAGCGCGGGGATCGACGTGAGCAGGGCGACGAGCTGGGGCATCGAGGCGCCACCGCCGCCCAGTTGGGGCCACCGGCCCACCCAGTACGTGGTGTGTCTGCGGTCGTCGCACCGCCAGGTGCGCGACGTCTCCTTCGTGCGCCGGGTCGGCGTTTCCGTCCGGCCCGCCTGGGCGATGGCCATCGGGTTGGCACACGACGAGATCGCGACGGCCGCCGTCAGCTCCTGCTCCGTCAGGACCGTCGCGCGGAACCCGGCGCCGGTCAGCCGGCTCGCCAACTGGTCAGCCGTCCGCACCAGACACTTCTGCGCCCCCGTCAGACCGCTGCCACGCGCCGCCACCGCCTCCGGGCACAGCTCGGGGTCGAGCTTGAGCGCGATCCAGGTGATCCGGACGGCCGGTGAGCCGGTCTGCGCCTGCAACGGCGCGTAGTTGCGCGCGGCGACGGACTGCTGCGGCAGATGCGGGGCGGGCGCCGGCTGGGTGTGCTGCACGATCTGCGCCGACTCCAGCCGTATGCCGTCGACATCGAGCACGTCGCGCACGAGGCTGATGGGCAGGGGCCGCGCCGAGCGGTCGGGGCGCAGCGCCGTGCCCTCCGACTCGATCTGGACGACCGCCGTCAGGAACGTACCGTCGCCGACCATGCCCACCGGGCGCCGGTCGCGGTCGCTGAACGAGTACGTACGCAGCGCCGGATCACACTCGACGGCGGGCGCGAGGCCCGGTTCCGTACCGGCGGGGATGACCAGGGACGCCGCCCTGCGGGAGCGCGCACGCAGGGCGAACACCGTCGACAGCCACTCGGGCAGCGACCGCCGGTGTCTGCGCACCACGGCGAGCAGCACCAGGAAGGCGGCGATCACACCGGCCGGTACCAGCATGAGGGTGTCGATGACCCAGGCCACCAGAAGCACCGCCGCCGCGAGCTCGACCAGGACGAACTGTTGCATGCGGAACGGCCCGAAGTGCCCTGGCCGTCCTCTGAGTCCGGGTACCGCCGGACCCGGCGCTGCGGCTGAGGACGGCGCGGCCGCGGCGGGCCGCGTCTGCGTCGCGGAAGCCATGATGGAGAATCCCCCCAATTCGTCCCGATCACCCTGCTACGACAGGGCTTTGGCAGCTGGATCACCCTACCCGCCACACCACGACGCCCCGTCTACAGGCATAGTAGGGGGCCGGTCCGACAACCAGGCAGGGCCCGGGGGGCATGCTGACTACCTGACCCCTGGGCGGGAGACCGCGCCTTTTTCACCTATGGGGACTCATGGCATCACGGCGGGATGAGCTCAACGCGTACACCTTCGCGAAGAAACGCACGGTGGCCGCGTTTCTCCAACCCTCACCTTCAGGTTCGGAGGAAGGTGCGCCCCGACCGCTGCGCGCCGTCCTGCCGAGTGTGATCGTCGGCGCGCTGATCCTGGCCGGATTCGGTGCGTTGGGGATGTTCAAACCCAACGCGCCCAAGGACTGGGACAAACCGGGCACGAAAGTGATCGTCGGCAAGGACTCCACGACCCGTTATGTGGTGCTGACCACGCCCGACGGGAAGAAGAAGGAGACCCTGCTCCACCCGGTGCTCAACCTGGCCTCGGCCCGACTGCTGCTCACCCCGCAGCAGTTCGGAGTCGTCCAGGTCAGCGACAAGATCCTGGACGCGGGCAAGCCGCCGCGCGGTCCGATCCTCGGCATCCCGTACGCGCCCGACCGGCTGCCGAGCGACACGGAGGCGGCCAAGCCCAAGCGCTGGGCCGTCTGCGAACAGCCGGGCGGCGGCACCGGCGGCAGTGTGCAGAAGGCCGCCTTCGTCTTCGCCGACCGCGACTTCCACCGCACCGAGGGCAGGCAGCGGCTCACCGGCGGTCAAGTGCTCTACGTGCAGGGCCAGAAGGGCACCCGCTACCTCGTCGACGCGCGCGGTACGAAGTACCAGCTCACGGGCGATCCGACGGACAACCTCACCCGTGCGCTCATCGGGGTGGGCCGGGAGCCGCAGGCCGTCACCGACGACTGGCTGGCGACGCTGCGCACCGGCACGCCCGTCGACTTCCCGCAGGTCCCGGGCAAGGTCGCGGACGACGCCGGCGTCGGCGGCGGACTGACCTCCGGGCAGGACCGGATCGGCATGGTGCTCAGCGCGCAGACCGGATCGGGACCGCAGCACTACGTCGTGCTGGCCGGGAAGGTCCAGCCCGTGTCGGACTTCACGGCCTGGCTGCTGATCAACTCTCCGCAGACGGTCAAGCTCGGGATGGCCGGCGCCGCGGCCGCCGTGGACGCCGCGTCGATCACCCCCGAGGCCGACTTCTTCGCCGCGGGCAACGCCTGGCCCAAGGAGCGGACCGAGCAGGTCAACTCCACGGCGGGGGACGGCGCACGCGACACGGTGTGCAGTGTGCTGCGCAAGGTCGACGGCAAGGGCGCCGCCACGCTGTCCACCTGGGCGGGTCCCGCCTACCCGGCCGAGGTCACCGCAGGCGGCACCAGCACGTACGTCACGCCGGGCAGCGGGCTGCTCTTCACCCAGGTGCATGAGGGGCAGACCACGCCCGACGGCTCACTCTTCCTGGTGACGGACACCGGACTGCGCTACGCCGTCCAGGCCAACGGCGACAGCGACGCGTCCCGTTCGGACATCGGCACCGGCGACCAGCAGAAGCAGCAGGACGGCAGGCCCGAACCGAGCGAGGCACAGATCAGGCTCGGCTACGAGAAGGTCACCCCGGCGCTCGTGCCCATCGCGTGGGCGGAGTTCCTGTCCAAGGGGCCCCGGCTCGACACCAACAGCGCGCGCCAGCCGCAGGGTTCGTAGGGAGGGTGACGATGCCGCTGCGAACCTGCGCACTGCTGGCCTGCGCCACCGCCTTGGTCGGCCTGACGGCCCTGCCGCCCGCCGCTGTCGTGTCCGCCGCCGATCTGCCGTCAACGGCCGTTCGAGCGACGGGACTTGACGGGACCGGTGAGTGCACGTTCCCGATGAAGAAGCAGATCGCGGGCACCCCCTGGGCGCTCCAGCGGGTGCTGCTCGACGAGTTGTGGCAGGACACCAAGGGCAAGGGGATACGGGTCGCCGTCATCGACACCGGCGTCGACACCGTCAACCCCCAGCTGAAGACGGCGGTCGACGCCGCTGCCGGCCGGGACTTCCTCAAGAACGGCAAGCGCGGTGGCACGGTCGACGAGGTGGGGCACGGCACCAAGGTCGCCGGGATCATCGCGGCCCGGCCCCGCACCGGCACGGGCTTCGTCGGTCTCGCGCCGGAAGCCACGATCATCCCGATCCGCCAGAACGACGACAAGAACAGCGGCAAGCAGGACACGATGGCGAAGGCGATCGGCTACGCCGTCACCGCGAAGGCCGATGTCATCAACATCTCCCAGGACACGACGACACCGCTGGCGCCGGACTCGAAGTTGACCGAAGCCGTACAGGACGCGCTGGCCAAAGACGTCGTGGTGGTGGCGTCGGCGGGTAACGACGGTACGGACGGCAAACTGCGAACGACGTATCCCGCCGGCATTGACGGCGTGCTCGCCGTCGGCGCTTCCGACCGCAACAACGAACGTGCGACCTTTTCCCAGGCCGGTACGTTCCTCGGCGTCGCCGCCCCCGGTGTGGACATGGTCTCGACGGTCCCCGGCGGCGGTCAGTGCCTCGACAACGGCACGAGTTTCTCCGCGCCTTATGTCGCGGGCGTCGCCGCGCTGCTCCGTGCCAAACACCCCGACTGGAAAGCGCGCGAGATCGTCGCCCAGATCGAGCAGACCGCCGAACGCAGTATCAACGGCCGTGACAATTACGTTGGTTGGGGAGTGGTCGACCCGGTGCGCGCGCTGACGGACGACGACCACGCGCCGCAGGCCCCGCAGGCCGACCCGGGCCCGCCCAAGGCCCCGGCCGCGCTGCCGGCGCATCTGGCGCTGACCGAGACACCGCAGGAGCGTACGGAGCGCTACGCGACCTACGCGTTCGGCATCGCGGCCGTACTGGTGGCGGTGGTCGCGGGAACCGCCACCGTCATCCGTGACAGTCGGCGGAAAAAGGCGCGGAAATCAGTCGGAGATCCTTTTCGCGGAACGGCGGATTCCCCAAGTGCGCATACGTGACTTTGCAGTTGGAACTGACGTCCTGAGTAGCTAGAGTGAGGTGGGGATCATCTTGCGTGTGTTTCCCACACGGGGGCGGCATCGCGGTACTTCCCGCCCGCATCGTTCGCTGCAGGTAGACAGGAAGAAGGAGCAGGATGTCGAACGACCTTAACGTAACCAGTTCTGATCAAGTCGATCTCGCCAACCGGATTCAGGACTTCCACGACGAGCTGCACCGTCGGATCAACTCCCTCAACGGAGTGGTGGACCGCATCCAGGCCGGCTGGCGCGGCGCGGCCAGCAAGGAGTACGACCGGGTCCAGAAGGACCTCAACGACCGGCTGACGCGTATGCGGGTCGAGCTCGTCAAGCTCGAAGAGATCATGCGGATGAGCGCCGACGGCTTCAGCAACCAGGAGGACGAGCGCATCCGTTCGTTCCGGAAGATGGACGACACGTCCTCCGGCCGCAGCGCCATCCTCGGCATGGCCTGAGCCGTACCCGGCCCGCAGCTCGTCGCACCAGCTGAACCCGTCTTGAGGAGCGAGACATGACCACCGCAGTCAATTACGACACCGTCACCAGCGCGGCCGGCGACGTCCGGCTCACCGCCAGCCAGCTCAACCAGGGGCTCGAAGACCTGATGGCCAAGGTCAAGGCCGTGGCGGCGAACTGGGACGGTGAGGCGAAGACCGCCTACGGCGAGAGCCAGACCCGGCTGACGAACGACATGGCCGGCATGAACCAGGACCTGCAGCGGATCGCAGCGCTGCTGGACGAGTCGGTCATCGGCTACCACGACACCGACAAGGGCAACGCCGCGCGCTTCCGCATGCAGATGGGCTGACCACCCGCACCGCACGCGTCTCGCGCACAGCACAGCACGGCTCACACAGCGAAGGGGGTGTCCGCCCGGCGGACACCCCCTTCAGCGTTGCCTGCGAGCGCTACTTGAGGTCGAACTCCCCGTCCCGCGCGCCGAGTACGAACGCGTCCCACTCGCCCTTGGTGTACCGCAGCACCGTGTCGTGGTCCTTCGACGAGCGCATCGCGACGGCGCCCTCGGGCAGATAGGCGATCTCCACCCGTTCCTCGTCGGCCTCCGTACCCGGCGCACCGAGCCACTCCACGTCGGAGATGTCGAGAGCGTAAAGCTCTTCCTTCACGCGTTCCTTGTCGGCTGCGTCGGCCATCGGCGCGGTCCCTCCCGGGTATTGCGGACGATCTGCGCCTCTCAGCGTAGCGGCGCGCGGCTCACCTGTCCGGCAGCCAGCCCAGCTGCACCAGTGCGCCGCCGCGCTTGCGCGAGACGAACGTGCCGCGTCCCGGAGGCATCGGCCGGGCCCTGACGTTGCCCAGGATGTCGCCCTCGCTCGGGTCGCCCGACATCAGCACTCCCTGCGCGCCCAGCTCCTTCATCCGCTGGATGAACGGCTCGTACATGGCGCGTGAGGCGCCCGCAGCGCTGCGGGCGACGATGAAGCGGATGCCGACGTCCCGGGCGAACGGCAGATGCTCCACCAGCCTCGCCAGCGGGTTGGCCGAGTTGGTCGCGACCAGCTCGTAGTCGTCGATGATCACGAACAGCTGCGGCCCGGTCCACCAGCTCCGGTCGCGCAGCTGCTGCGGTGTGATGTCCGGCTTCGGCGCCCGCTTCTCCATCACCGTCCCGATGGCGTCCATGTGCATGTCCATCGCCGACGCCATCGGCGCGTACTCCAGCAGATGCGAACTCGGCACGGCCTCCAGCAGCGAACGCCGGTAGTCGCCGACCACGATCCGCGCCTGGTCCGGTGTGTAGCGCTCGGAGATCTGCTTGGCGATCAGCCGCAGCGCCGCCGTCTTCCCCGCCTCGCTCTCGCCGAAGATCAGCAGGAACGGATCGGTCTCGAAGTCGACGAACACCGGCTCCAGATTGGTCTCGTCGATACCGATCGCGATGCCGTGCTGTGGGAACTCGAAGCCCTTCGGGAGCTGTTCGGCCGCCAGCTTGCGCGGCAGCAGCCGTACGGTCGGCGCCGCCGGCCCCGACCAACTGCTGCGCGCAGCGGCCACGAAAGCCGCCGTGCCCTCCGAGAGGTCGGCCGCGTCGCTCACTCCGTCGATACGCGGCAGCGCGCTCATGAAGTGCAGCTTCTCCGCCACCTGGCCACGCCCCGGCACCCCCGTGGGGACGTTGGCGGCGACCTTGCGGTCGAACTCGGAGTCCATGACGTCACCGAGGCGCAGCTCCAGCCGGCCCAGCATCTGGTCCTTGAGCGCCGAGCGCACTTCCATGTACCGCGCGGCGGTGACGACGACGTGGATGCCGTAGCCCAGACCGCGCGCGGCGAGGTCGGAGATGATCGGCTCCATCATGTCGTACTCGTTCTTGAAGCCGCCCCAGCCGTCGATGACCAGGAAGACGTCCCCCCATGCCTCGCCCGGCAGTTCACCGGCGGCGCGCCTGCGCCGGTACGTCGCGATGGAGTCGATGCCGTTCGTCCGGAAGAACTCCTCACGGCGGTTGAGCACACCGAGCACCTCGGCGACCGCGCGGCGCACCCGCTCGGGGTCGAGCCGCGAGGCGACACCGCCGACATGCGGCAGGTCCGACAGCGAGGCGAGCCCGCCACCGCCGAAGTCCAGCGCGTAGAACTGCACTTCGCTCGGTGTGTGGGTGAGCGCGAACGACGAGATCAGGGTGCGCATCAGCGTCGACTTGCCGGACTGCGGGCCGCCCACCACGAGCATGTGGCCCGAAGCGCCCGCGAAGTCCTTGTACAGCACCTCACGGCGCTGCTCGAAGGGCTTGTCGATCAGACCGAGCGGCACGACGAGCCCGCCGGGCCTGCTGTACTCCGTCGCGGTGAGACCGCGGTCCGCCGTCGGCGCGATACCGGGCAGCAGATAGTCCAGCGTCGGCGCCTCGTCCAGCGGCGGCAGCCACACCTGGTGCGCCGGCACGCCCTGGCCGTCGAGCCTGCGCACGATGACGTCCAGCACGGTGTCGGCCAGCGCGTCGTCCCCCGACGTGTCGGGAGCGGCGGCGCCGAGGTCCGGCTGCGCGTACACCACCGGCACCGGCGTCGCCGTGAACAGCGCGGGCCGCCGCTCGACATGCAGCTGTCCCACCGACAGATCGGGGCCGCCCGTGCGGTACGTGCCGGAGACGTACGCCGCCTTGAAGCGGGTCATCTCCTCCGTACCGAACTTCAGATAGCCGGAGCCCGGCACCGACGGCAGGTGGTAGGCGTCGGGCACACCGAGCGCCGTACGGGACTCGGCCGCCGAGAACGTGCGCAGACCGATCCGGTACGAGAGGTACGTGTCGAGGCCGCGCAGCTTGCCCTCCTCCAGCCGCTGTGACGCCAGCAGCAGATGCACACCGAGGGACCGGCCGATCCGGCCGATCTGGATGAACATCTCGATGAAGTCGGGCTTGGCGGTGAGCAGTTCGGAGAACTCGTCGATGACGAGCACCAGCGAGGCCAGCGGTTCGAGGGCCGCACCGGCCGCCCGCGCCTTCTCGTAGTCGTGGATGTTGGCGTAGTTGCCCGCCGAGCGCAGCAGTTCCTGGCGGCGCTGCAGCTCACCGCGGATCGCGTCGCCCATGCGGTCGACGAGAGTCAGGTCGTCGGCCAGGTTCGTGATGACGGCGGCGACATGCGGCATCTGCGACATGCCGGTGAACGTCGCGCCGCCCTTGAAGTCGGCGAGGACGAAGTTCAGCGTCTCCGACGAGTGGGTGACCGCGAGGCCGAGCACCAGGGTGCGCAGCAGCTCGGACTTGCCGGAACCGGTCGCGCCGACACACAGCCCGTGCGGCCCCATGCCCTCCTGCGCGGCCTCCTTGAGGTCCAGCATCACCGGCGAGCCGTCCTCACCGATCCCGATCGGCACCCGCAGCCGCTCCGCCGTCGACCGGGGCCGCCAGGTGCGCGCCACGTCGATCGCGCCCGCGTCGCCGAGGTTCAGCAGATCGGTGAAATCGAGGTTGGCCAGCAGCGGTTCGTCCTCGTCGCCGCCGCCCGTGCGCAGCGGCGCGAGCTGGCGCGCCAGCGCCTCGGCGGCCGGCAGCGAGATCCCGTCGGGGGCGCCCTCGTACGCCACACCGGCGCCCGACTCGATCCACAGCCGCCCCGGCCTGACCACCACGGACAGACCGCCGCGCGGCTCGTCCAGATCCCCCTGCACGACCTCGACGATCGTCACGCCCTGCACGCCCTCGGCGGCGGCGAACAGCGAGTCGGGCGGCACCATCCCGCCGTCCAGCACCACCAGGATGTGCGGCTGGTCGAGGACCGGCTGGGAGTCCCTGCCGAACCGCGGGCGCCCGTCGAGGCGCGAGCGCAGCATCAGCTCCAGCTCCCCGAGGTCGTCGCCGAACAGCCGCTTGGTGCCCGCGCCGTCGATCTGCCCCGCCACCTGCGTGTGCGGCAGCCACTTCGTCCAGTCCCAGCGGGAGACGGCGCCGGGGGCCGCCACCACGGCGACGTTGAGATCCTCGGGGGAGTGCAGTGTGACGAGCTGGGCCACCATCGAACGCGCCGCCGACTGCGCGGTCTCGGGATCGCCGGAGACGGTCACGTGGTAGAAGGCGCGCATCGAGACCGCGACCGGCAGCCCGTCCAACGACCCGTGCACGGCGAGGAATTGCTGCATCGCCCCCGCGCACAACGGCTCCAGCTCGTCCACCGGCGCCGTGTCGGGAGCGATCAGCGGGGTGGCCAGCTGCTGCACACCGAGACCGAGCCGCACCTGCCCGAAGTCCGCGTCGCCCACGCGCCGTTCCCACACCCGGGACCCGTCGGCCACCACCGACCAGAGCTGCTCGGGGGAGGGGTTCAGGTACAGCTGCGCATCGCGCTGCGCCCGCGCCGTCCTGCGCACCGCACGCCGGGACTGGGCCAGGTACTTGAGGTAGTCGCGGCGCACATCGGCGATTTGCCCTTGCGCACCTTTGCGGTAGCGGACGACCTGGGCGACCACCATGCCGACGGTCGAGACCAGCATCAGCACACCCATGATCCGCATGAACGGCGGAGCCTGCGGCGAGAAGAAGAACACCACCGAAGAACCCATGCCGAGCACCGGCAGGATCTGCATCAGCATGCCCTCCTGCTGCCCACGCGGCAGCTCGGGAGGGGCCTCCAAGGTCAGTGCATCCGTGGGCACTTCCGGCGGAAGCGACCGCGGTGGGCGTTTGACGACGATCTGGCTCACCGGCGCATCAATTCCTCAATACGGACGGGCAATTCCGTACCGGCGCCCCCGTGGCGACGGTCTTCCCCGCGCGAGGGCGATCCTACTTGCAGCCTCCGACAACGGCTCCCGGTAGGGTGGCGCGCGCATCGTGCGCATCCGCGAATCAGACCGTGCGCATCCACGATTCAGGGGGACACAACACGTGAGTACCACCGCAGCGACGGGCTTCTGCCGCGTCACCGTCGTGGCGCCCGACAGCAGGATCGACGTCGCACTCCCGGAGGACATCGCCGTCGCCGACGTCTACCCGGAGATCCTGCGGCTCACCGGCCAGACCCAGGCCCCGGGCACACCCACCGGCTACCACCTCGTACGGCGCGACGGCACCGTCCTTGAGGGCGCGCGCAGTCTCGCCGCCCAACAGGTCCTGGACGGCGAGGTGTTGAGCCTGCGGCCGTTCGCCGAGTCGCTGCCGCCCGCCGTCTTCGACGATGTGTCGGACGCGGTCGCGTCCGCCGTCCAGCGCGACCGCCACCTGTGGAGCGACGACCTGCTCCGCGGCGCCGGGCTCGCCGGCGGTGTGCTGCTGCTCGTCCTCATGGGCTTCGTACTCTGGTTCGCCGACCCCGTCCGTCACAACATGCACAGCCTGCCCGGTGTCATCGCGGGCGCCGCCGGACTGCTGCTGACCGCGTTCGCCGGCGTACGGGCCCGGGTGTACGGGGACCGCGCGAGCGCCGTCGCCCTCGGCCTCGGCGCCCTGCCGCTGCTGATGATCGGCGGCTCGGGCATCATCGCCCCCGACGCGGGACAGGGCCTCGGCCGGCTCCAGTTCCTGCTCGGCTGTGTCACCGTGCTCGTCGCGTCCGTCGCCCTCGTCGCACTGACCCCGAGCGGTGACGCGCCCTTCGTGGCCGCCACCTTCCTCGGCGCCGCGGGCACCATCGCCACCTTCGTCGAAATCCTCACCGAGGCGTCGGCCACCGAGACCGCCGCGGTCTGCGCCCCCGTCGCCATCGGCGTTGTCGCCTTCCTGCCGGGGCTCTCCGCGCGCTTCGCCCGGCTGCCCATCGGCTACGCGGCCCCGCGCAGCGCCGCGGACGGACTCGACACCGACCCCGACTTCGTCCCTGACGCCGAGCCCGTCGACGCCGAGCGCATCGCGGCCCAGGCCCGCCGCGGCCACGAGATGCTGCTCGGCCTCGTCGGCGGCTGCGCGGCCGTCGTCGTCGCGAGCGCCGCCGTCCTCGGCTTCTCCCACACCTTGTGGGGCCAGCTGCTCGCCCTGGTCGCGGGACTCGCGATGCTGCTGCGCGCCCGCCTCTTCCGCTACACCTCACAGGTCGCCTGCACGCTGGTCGCCGGCATCCTGGCCGTCGCCCTGCTCGTCCTCGGCCTCTCCCTCAACCCGCCGGCCGAACCCGTCCGCCAGCTCCTGCTGTACGGCGACCGCGGCCCCCTCGACATCCGGACGATCTGGCTCGCCGCCTCGGTCGCCGCGGGCGCCGCCCTGCTCACGGCGGTCGGCCTGATCATTCCCCGCAAGGGCCTCTCGCCCTTCTGGGGCCGGCTCCTCGACCTCGCCGAGAGCGTGGTGCTGCTCTCCCTGGTGCCGCTCTGTCTCGCCGTCCTCGACGTCTTCGCCTCGGCCCGCGCCCTCACCTCCTGACGCGGTCATCGGGGTACTGACCGGCTGGTACGCTGAGTGACGGCCATTTGAGTATCGGAAGCCTCCCGGAGAATTCGACCCGGGGCACTCGAAGGCCGTGAAGACCCACGAGGAGTACGCGTGCCGCTCGACACCGCTACAAAGAAGCAGATCATGACCGAGTTCGGCACCAAGGAGGGCGACACCGGCTCCCCCGAGGTCCAGGTCGCCATGCTGTCGCGCCGTATCTCGGACCTGACGGAGCACCTGAAGGTCCACAAGCACGACCACCACTCCCGTCGCGGTCTGCTGATCCTGGTCGGCCAGCGTCGCCGCCTGCTGCAGTACCTGGCCAAGAAGGACATCCAGCGCTTCCGTGCGCTGGTCGACCGGCTGGGTATCCGCCGTGGCGCCGCCGGCGGCGCCCGATAAGCACGGACACCGTGAAGGGAGCGGTTCCCACTTCCAGGGGACCGCTCCCTTCGCCGTACGCGCGCCCCGCCGAGGACGGCCGGAATGTCATCCTTGGCCGAAGCTCAGTAATCTGGACGCGCCAGCACAACTGAAGAGCTCAACCGAAGAGCACAGAAGAGTACTGACGAGCACCACCGAAGAGGAGAGGCGTCCAGCGCCGCCGCCGGTCCTCGGTAGTGGCTCCCGGAAAGGCGCGGCACACACCGCAGCCCCGGGTGCTTCGATCGAAGACCGGCCCGCACCCAGGTGCGCCTCTCCGCCACGTCCGCTGCCACACGGGCACCGGACGAAGACGAGGAGAAAACACTAGTGGAGAACGAGACCCACTACGCCGAGGCCGTTATCGACAACGGAACCTTCGGCACCCGCACCATCCGCTTCGAGACGGGCCGTCTTGCCCGTCAGGCCGCCGGCTCCGCCGTGGCCTACCTGGACGACGACACCATGGTGCTGTCGGCCACCACCGCTTCCAAGAAGCCCAAGGACAACCTCGACTTCTTCCCCCTCACGGTGGACGTCGAGGAGCGCATGTACTCGGCCGGCAAGATCCCCGGCTCCTTCTTCCGCCGCGAGGGCCGTCCCTCCGAGGACGCCATCCTTACCTGCCGGCTGATCGACCGCCCGCTGCGCCCGTCCTTCAAGAAGGGCCTGCGCAACGAGATCCAGGTCGTCGAGACGATCATGGCGCTCAACCCCGACCACCTGTACGACGTGGTCGCGATCAACGCCGCGTCCTGCTCCACGATCCTGGCGGGCCTGCCCTTCACCGGCCCCGTCGGCGCCACCCGCGTCGCCCTCATCAAGGGCCAGTGGGTCGCGTTCCCGACGCACACCGAGCTGGAGGACGCGGTCTTCGACATGGTCGTCGCCGGCCGTGTGCTGGAGGACGGTGACGTCGCGATCATGATGGTCGAGGCCGAGGCCACCGACAAGACCATCCAGCTCGTCAAGGACGGCGCCGAGGCTCCCACCGAGGAGATCGTCGCCGCCGGTCTGGAAGCGGCGAAGCCCTTCATCAAGGCCCTCTGCAAGGCGCAGGCGGACCTGGCGGCCAAGGCCGCCAAGCCCACCGGCGAGTTCCCGATCTTCCTCGACTACGAGGACGACGTCCTCGAAGCGCTCGGCTCCGCCGTCAAGGCCGAGCTGGCGCAGGCGCTCACCATCGCCGGCAAGCAGGACCGCGAGGCGGAGATCGACCGCGTCAAGGCCCTCGCAGGCGAGAAGCTGCTCCCGCAGTTCGAGGGCCGCGAGAAGGAGATCTCCGCCGCGTACCGGTCGCTGACCAAGTCCCTGGTCCGTGAGCGCGTCATCAAGGACAAGGTCCGTATCGACGGCCGTGGCGTCACGGACATCCGTACGCTCGCCGCCGAGGTCGAGGCCATCCCGCGCGTGCACGGCTCGGCGCTGTTCGAGCGTGGCGAGACCCAGATCCTGGGCGTCACCACCCTCAACATGCTCCGCATGGAGCAGCAGCTGGACACCCTCTCCCCGGTGACCCGCAAGCGCTACATGCACAACTACAACTTCCCGCCGTACTCCACCGGTGAGACCGGCCGCGTCGGTTCGCCGAAGCGCCGCGAGATCGGCCACGGCGCCCTGGCCGAGCGCGCGCTCGTGCCGGTGCTGCCGACGCGCGAGGAGTTCCCCTACGCGATCCGCCAGGTCTCCGAGGCGCTGGGCTCCAACGGCTCGACGTCGATGGGCTCGGTCTGCGCCTCCACCATGTCGCTGCTGAACGCCGGTGTGCCGCTCAAGGCCCCTGTCGCCGGTATCGCCATGGGCCTGATCTCGCAGGAGATCGACGGCGAGACCCACTACGTCACCCTCACCGACATCCTCGGTGCGGAGGACGCCTTCGGCGACATGGACTTCAAGGTCGCCGGCACGAAGACGTTCGTCACCGCGCTCCAGCTCGACACCAAGCTCGACGGCATCCCCGCCTCGGTCCTGGCCGCCGCGCTGAAGCAGGCACGCGACGCCCGCCTGCACATCCTCGACGTGATGAACGAGGCCATCGACGTCCCGGACGAGATGTCCCCGAACGCCCCGCGGATCATCACCGTCAAGATCCCGGTGGACAAGATCGGTGAGGTCATCGGCCCCAAGGGCAAGATGATCAACCAGATCCAGGAGGACACCGGCGCCGACATCACGATCGAGGACGACGGCACCATCTACATCGGTGCCGCCCAGGGCTCGCAGGCCGAGGCCGCCCGCGCCACGATCAACGGCATCGCCAACCCGACCATGCCGGAGGTCGGCGAGCGCTACCTGGGCACGGTCGTCAAGACGACCACGTTCGGCGCGTTCGTCTCGCTGCTCCCGGGCAAGGACGGACTGCTGCACATCTCGCAGATCCGCAAGCTCGCCGGTGGCAAGCGCGTGGAGAACGTCGAGGACGTGCTCGGCATCGGCCAGAAGGTCCAGGTCGAGATCGCCGAGATCGACCAGCGCGGCAAGCTCTCCCTCATCCCCGTCATGGAGGACGAAGCGGCCGAGGCGTCCGAAGAGACGAAGGACGACTCGGAGAAGTGACAGCCAGCTCCAGGACGACGGCCCGCACCTCATCGGAGGCGCGGGCCGTCGCCCGTACCCAAACCCTGCTCAAGGGCGACAACGGCATCGGCACGGTCCGCCGTACGACCCTCCCCGGCGGCCTGCGCATCGTCACCGAAACGCTCCCCTCGGTGCGCTCGGCGACCTTCGGCATCTGGGTGCAGGCGGGCTCCAGGGACGAGACCCCCGCCCTGGGCGGCGCCACCCACTATCTGGAACACCTCCTCTTCAAGGGCACGAAGAAGCGCAGCGCCCTCGACATCTCCTCCGCCATCGACGCGGTCGGCGGCGAGATGAACGCCTTCACGGCGAAGGAGTACACCTGCTACTACGCGCGGGTGCTCGACACCGACCTGCCGCTCGCCGTCGACATCGTCTGCGACATGCTCACCGGCTCGCTCATCGAAGCCGCGGACGTCGAGGCGGAGCGCGGCGTCATCCTCGAAGAGATCGCCATGACCGAGGACGACCCGGGCGACGTCGTGCACGACCTGTTCGCGCACACCATGCTCGGCGACAGCCCCCTCGGCAGGCCCGTCCTCGGCACTGTCGACACCGTCAACGGCCTGGACCGCGACCGGATCGCGCGCTACTACAAGAAGCACTACGACCCCACGCACCTCGTCGTCGCGGCGGCGGGCAACGTCGACCACGCCACGGTGGTCCGCCAGGTCCGCCGCGCCTTCGAGAAGGCGGGCGCGCTCTCCGGCAAGGACGCCGCCCCCGCCGCGCCCCGTACCGGCCACCGCTCGCTGCGTACGGCCGGCCGCGTCGAACTGCTCAACCGCAAGACCGAACAGGCCCATGTCGTCCTCGGCATGCCCGGCATCGCCCGCACCGACGAGCGCCGCTGGGCCCTCGGGGTCCTCAGCACCGCGCTCGGCGGCGGTATGAGCTCCCGGCTGTTCCAGGAGGTACGGGAGAAGCGCGGCCTCGCCTACAGCGTCTACGCGTACACCTCGGGCTTCGCCGACTGCGGGCTCTTCGGCGTCTACGCGGGCTGCCGGCCCAGCCAGGTCCACGACGTCCTGAAGATCTGCCGCGACGAACTCGACCGGGCGGCGGAGGAAGGTCTCAGCGACGAGGAGATCGGCCGCGCTGTCGGTCAGCTCTCCGGATCCACCGTCCTCGGTCTTGAGGACACCGGCGCGCTGATGACCCGGATCGGCAAGAGCGAGCTGTGCTGGGGCGACCACATGTCGACCGACGACCTGCTGGCGCGGATAGCGGCCGTCACCCCCGACGACGTGCGCGCGGTCGCCCGCGATGTACTGGGACAGCGCCCCTCGCTGTCCGTCATCGGACCGCTCAAGGACAAGCAGGCCGACCGCCTGGACGCGGCCGTCTCATGAACCGGAGGAAGCAGACCCGATGAGCGAACTGCCCACCAAGCTGCGCGTGGCCGTCCTCGGCGCCCAGGGCCGTATCGGCTCCGAGGCCGTACGGGCCGTCGAGGCCGCCGACGACCTGGAACTGGTCGCGGCCCTCGGCCGGGGCGACAAGCTGGAGACCCTGGTCGAGGCGGGCGCCCAGGTGGCGGTGGAGCTGACCACCCCCGCCTCGGTGATGGGCAACCTCGACTTCTGCGTACGGCACGGCATCCACGCCGTCGTCGGCACGACCGGATGGACCGACGAACGGCTCGCTCAGCTGGAGACCTCGCTGGCCGCCTCCCCGCAGACCGGTGTGCTGATCGCGCCGAACTTCTCCATCGGTGCCGTCCTCACGATGAAGTTCTCCCAGACGGCCGCCCGCTACTTCGAGTCCGTCGAGATCATCGAACTGCACCACCCGAACAAGACGGACGCCCCCTCCGGCACGGCGACCAGGACCGCCCAGCTTGTCGCCGCCGCGCGCGCGGAGGCGGGCAGCGGCCCGCAGCCCGACGCGACGGTCACAGCGCTGGACGGGGCGCGCGGCGCCGAGGTCGACGGCGTACGGGTGCACTCCGTACGTCTGCGGGGCCTCCTGGCCCACCAGGAGGTCATCCTGGGCGGCGAGGGGGAGACCCTCACCGTGCGCCACGACTCCCTGCACCACAGCAGCTTCATGCCGGGCATCCTGCTCGGCGCGCGCCGCGTGGTCTCCACCCCCGGCCTCACCTTCGGCCTGGAACACTTCCTCGACCTGAGCTGAAACCGGCACCCATGCGCGCGAAGATCACTTACCTAGTCACGGCTGCCGTCCTGGTCGTCTACTTCGTCCTGGCCGGCAGCCGGGGCGTGCTGCTGATACGGGCGGGCACGCCCCTCACGGTCACCTTCGGTGTCGCCGTGCTGATCCTGCCCGTCATCGGCGTCTGGTTCCTCTGGAAGAACACCCAGTTCGTCAGCAGGGCCAACCGGCTGGCCGCCGAACTGGACGCCGAGGGCGGCCTGCCCGTCGACGAACTGGTCCGTACACCGGCCGGCCGCATCGACCGCGCTTCGGCCGACGAGGTCTTCGCCCGCCGCCGCGCCGAGACCGAGGACTCACCCGACGACTGGCGCTGCTGGTTCCGGCTCGCCGTCGCCTACCACGACGCCCGTGACACGCCACGGGCCCGCACAGCCATGCAGCGCGCGATCGCGCTCCACGACGGCAGGCCCGTACGCGCCTGACGGCGCCGGCTGACCGGCGGCTCAGACCTTGCGGTACTCGTCGCCCCAGGCCTCGACCGTGTCGGCCGCCCGCTCGAAGGCGGCGGCGCGCGACAGGAAGTCCGCGTTGTGCGTCGTCAGCAGCGGCAGCGGCTCACCCCTGCGGCGTACGACGACCAGCGCCTGGCCCTGCACGGTGCGCGGCAGTCCCAGCCAGCGCACCGGCTGCTGGACGGTACGGACCGCGCCGGCCTGCTCCCACGCGATGGTCGTGGTCATCAGCATGCCCACCCGCCTGACCCCGTGCCTGCTGACCCATGTCCCCATCCGCAGCATCCGCAGTGCCGCGAGTATCGCCACGGCCGCCAGCACCATGCACACCACCGCGCCCGACATCGCGCCGGTGAAGGCAATGATCATCGCGGCGAGCAGGACGAAGGAGGCGAGCAGCAGAAGCAGCGCCGCCGCTCCGACCCGCCAGGGGCCAGGGCGGTACGGACGCCGCCAGTGATCATGATCGTCGAACGGGAGCGCGACATCATCCCCGGTCGCGTCAAAAGCCCGGTCGGCCGTCAGGAAGGGCAGGGGCACGACTGATCCTCACTCACAAGCACGCTCGATTGCTGTGCCCGGTGAGGCTACCGATCCCGGACCCGCCCGGACCACCCCAGGGGGGCCGGACGGGTAGGGCGAGGGCTCAACGGCCCTGCGAGGCCTCGGAGTGCTGGGTGTGATCCGGTGTCCGGTCCGACTGCAGGGACGGCATCCCGAACAGCAGCGCACCGGCGAAACAGGCGACGATCACCAGTCCGGTGAGCGTGCGGCCCACCAACTGCGACCGGTCGGCGCGCTGTTTGGGCGGCGGGGTGACATTGCTTCGGAAGGCGTCGGCCTCGGCGACGAATGCGAACGGGACGGCTTCACGCCGGCGGAACATGTGGGGCTCTCTTCGGTCTTCGGTGGTCTTCGGTCTCTCGTGCGTCAACCAGTAGGACGAACAACAGAGTGATTCGGTGCCCGAATTCACCGAATTGACCAATGAGGACGGCTGTCGGTGGCGGCCCGTAGAGTGGGCGCCGCCCGAGCGACGCGACAGGAAGGACCCGCCGGTGAGCGACACTCCCGCCGAAACCAAACCGAGCTTCCGCAGCGATGTGAGCGTCGAGTTGGTGAAGCACAGCGCAGGGGATTCGGACGTGCTGTGGGCAGCGCGCGTCTCGACCGCAGGGGAGCAGTCCCTGGAGGAGCTCACGAAGGACCCGGAGCGGTCGAAGGGGCTCATCAACTACCTGATGCGCGACCGGCACGGCAGCCCCTTCGAGCACAACTCGATGACCTTCTTCATCAGCGCCCCGATCTTCGTGTTCCGCGAGTTCATGCGCCATCGCGTCGGCTGGTCGTACAACGAGGAATCGGGCAGGTACCGGGAGCTGCAGCCGGTCTTCTACGTCCCCGACGACGCGCGCAAGCTCGTGCAGGAGGGCCGCCCGGGGAAGTACGTCTTCGTCGAGGGCACCCCGGAGCAGCGCGCGCTGACCGGCCGGACGATGGGAACGGCCTACGCGCAGGCATACGAGGCGTACCAGGAGATGCTGGCGGCGGGAGTCGCCCGCGAGGTGGCCCGCGCCGTTCTGCCGGTGGGCCTGTTCTCCTCGATGTACGCGACGTGCAACGCGCGCTCGCTGATGCACTTCCTCGGCCTGCGCACCCAGCACGAGCTGGCCACGACCCCGTCCTTCCCGCAGCGGGAGATCGAGATGGTCGGCGAGCGGATGGAGGAGCACTGGGCCGCGCTCATGCCGCTCACCCATGCGGCCTTCAACGCCAACGGCCGGGTGGCGCCGTAATTCCGGTGCGGGGGCCCGGCTGGGCACGTATGTGCGGACGGTCGAGCGAAGTGTCCGTATTGCGGCGTTTCGAGAAGTTCGTCTAGGCTGATCAAACGGACCCGGCACTGCTTGAACCCCCGAGCAGGCAGTGCCGGGCTCCTCTTGTCGGGTCCCCCTCGGGGGACACAGCGAGCTGAGCAGCGAGTAGCGTGTTACCCATGGCCCCGATCTCCACTCCGCAGACCCCCTTCGGGCGGGTCCTCACCGCCATGGTCACGCCCTTCACGGCGGACGGCGCACTCGACCTCGACGGTGCCCAGCAGCTCGCCGCCCATCTGGTGGAGGCAGGCAACGACGGCCTGATCCTCAACGGCACCACGGGCGAGTCGCCGACCACCAGCGACGCGGAGAAAGACCAGCTCGTACGGGCTGTCGTCGAAGCCGTCGGAGACCGGGCCCATGTCGTCGCCGGCGTCGGCACCAACGACACCCGGCACAGCCTGGAGCTCGCCCGCGCGGCGGAAAGCGCCGGGGCGCACGGCCTGCTCGCCGTGACCCCGTACTACAACAAGCCCCCGCAAGAGGGCCTCTTCCAGCACTTCAGCGCGATCGCGGACGCCACGGAACTCCCGGTGATGCTCTACGACATCCCGGGCCGCAGCGGAGTCCCCATCGACACCGAGACGATCGTCCGGCTCGCCCAGCACCCCCGGATCGTCGCCAACAAGGACGCCAAGGGCGACCTCGGCCGAGCCAGCTGGGCCATCGCCCAGTCCGGCCTCGCCTGGTACTCGGGCGACGACATGCTCAACCTGCCGCTGCTCTCGGTCGGCGCCGTCGGATTCGTCTCCGTCGTCGGCCACGTGGTCACGCCGGAACTGCGCGAGCTGCTCGACGCGTACCTCGCGGGCGACGTCCAGAAGGCCACCGAGATCCACCAGAAGCTGCTGCCGGTCTTCATCGGCATGTTCAGGACGCAGGGCGTCATCACCACCAAGGCCGCGCTCAACCTGCGGAAACTCCCCGCAGGCCCGCTGCGCCTCCCGCTGGTCGAGCTGACGGCCCAGGAAACGGCCCAGCTCAAGAGCGATCTCGCGGCTGGTGGGGTAGAGCTTTAACCACAGACTTCACAACTGAATACGCGAAGACAGCACACACACATGGACACAGACAACTGCAAGTGCACGAATGTCATGCGCGCCACGTGCCTGAGGGGTACGTGGCGCGTGTGGTGAGGAGAGTCTTTTGAGTCATCCGCATCCCGAACTCGGCGCCCCGCCCAAGCTGGCCAAGGGTGGCCTGCGCGTCACCCCACTCGGCGGCCTGGGCGAAATCGGCCGCAACATGACCGTCTTCGAATACGACGGCCGTCTGCTCATCGTCGACTGCGGCGTGCTCTTCCCCGAGGAGGAGCAGCCCGGCATCGACCTGATCCTGCCGGACTTCACCACCATCAAGGACCGCCTCGACGACATCGACGGGGTCGTGCTCACGCACGGCCACGAAGACCACATCGGCGGCGTGCCCTACCTGCTCCGGCTGAAGCCCGACATCCCGCTGATCGGCTCCAAGCTGACCCTCGCGCTGATCGAGGCGAAGCTCCAGGAGCACCGCATCCGCCCGTACACCCTCGAAGTCACCGAGGGGCACCGCGAGCGCATCGGCCCGTTCGACTGCGAATTCGTCGCGGTGAACCACTCGATCCCCGACGCACTCGCCGTCGCCATCCGTACGCCGGCCGGCATGGTCGTCCACACGGGCGACTTCAAGATGGACCAGCTCCCGCTGGACCGCAGGCTCACCGACCTGCCGACCTTCGCCAAGCTCGGCGAGGAAGGCATCGACCTGCTGCTGGCGGACTCCACCAACGCCGAGGTCCCCGGCTTCGTACCGCCCGAGCGGGACATCTCCAACGTTCTGCGGCAGGTCTTCGCCTCGGCGCAGAAGCGGATCATCCTGGCGAGCTTCGCCAGCCATATCCACCGCATCCAGCAGGTCCTCGACGCCGCGCACGAACACGGCCGCAGGGTCGCCTTCGTCGGCCGCTCGATGGTCAGGAACATGGGTATCGCCCGTGACCTGGGCTACCTGCGGGTCCCGCCGGGCCTGGTGGTCGACGTGAAGACGCTCGACGACCTCCCGGGCGAGCAGATCGTGCTGGTCTGCACCGGATCCCAGGGCGAACCGATGGCCGCGCTCTCGCGCATGGCCAACCGTGACCACCAGATCCGGATCGTCCAGGGCGACACGGTGATCCTGGCCTCGTCCCTGATCCCGGGCAACGAGAACGCGGTCTACCGCGTGATCAACGGCCTGACCAGGTGGGGCGCGAACGTCGTCCACAAGGGCAACGCCAAGGTGCACGTCTCGGGCCACGCATCGGCCGGCGAGCTGCTGTACTTCTACAACATCTGCAAGCCGAAGAACCTGATGCCGGTCCACGGCGAATGGCGCCATCTGCGCGCCAACGCCGAACTCGGCGCCCTGACCGGCGTACCGAAGGACCACATCGTCATCGCCGAGGACGGCGTCGTCGTCGACCTCATCGACGGCAAGGCGAAGATCGTGGGCAAGGTCCAGGCGGGGTACGTGTACGTCGACGGCCTCTCGGTCGGCGATGTCACGGAGACCTCGCTCAAGGACCGCCGCATCCTGGGCGACGAGGGCATCATCTCGGTCTTCGTGGTGGTGGACTCCACGACCGGCAAGGTCGTCGGCGGCCCGCACTTCCAGGCCCGCGGCTCGGGCATCGAGGACTCGGCCTTCGCCGCCGTGCTGCCGAAGGTGGACGAGGCGATCGCCAGATCGGCCGCGGACGGCGTCGCGGAACCACACCAACTCCAGCAGCTCGTCCGCCGCACGGTGGGCAAGTGGGTCTCGGACACCTACCGCAGGCGCCCGATGATCCTCCCGGTGGTCGTCGAGGTCTGACGGACTGTCACGCACCAACTCGGAGCGGGGGGCCTCGATTTGCATCGAGGCCCCCCGCTCCAGTAGGTTTACGGCTCCACCTCAACGGGAACCACGGCCGCTCAGCGGTCGGTGCACTTCCCCGGCGGGGGGAAATCGAACCCGAATATCTCTGATAAAGTCGGG
>NZ_JTIY01000001.1:391171-401932 GCF_000818175.1 Streptomyces sp. AcH 505 | reverse complement strand
ACCTTCACGGTGCGGGGGCTTTTCTGCGTTTACGGTCAACCGCCCTCCGTGGCAGGCCTCGTGGGGTTTCTGAGCCCGCCCCGCATCAGGTATGCTTTTGCCTGTTGTCGCGCCCCAATAGCTCAGTCGGTAGAGCGTCTCCATGGTAAGGAGAAGGTCTGCGGTTCGATTCCGCATTGGGGCTCAGCTCAGCAGAAAGGCCCCCGCCAATGGCGGGGGCCTTTCTCATGTGCCGTCATGTGCCGGCACCTCGCCGCTAGTTGGGCTGCGGCTCCGGGATGCGCATCGTCAGGATGGCCATGTCGTCCGACGCCGGCTCCGCGGCGAACCGTTCCACCGCGCGCAGGATGCGTGAGGCGACCGCTCCCGCCGTGAGTCCCGTACAGGTCGTCAGGACGTCCGCCAGGCCGTCGTCGCCCAGCATGCGGGTGCCTTCCCTGCGTTCTGTCACGCCGTCGGTGACGCACAGCAGTACGTCTCCCGGGTCGAGCGTGATCATCTGCTCGTACAGCTCCAGGTCCTCCATCACGCCGAGCAGCGGCTGGGGTTCGGCTGCCGCTTCGACCGTGCCGTCCTGGCGTAGCCGCAGGGGGAGCGGGTGGCCGGCACAGACCACCTTCAGGTTCGCGCTGCCGTCCTCCTGCGGCCACAACTCGCCGTAGAGCAGGGTGAGGAAGCGGCTGCGGTCGCCTTCGTCGAGGATCGCCGCGTTCAGACGCTCCAGCACAGCCGGGCCGCTGAAGCCCTCCCTGGCCAGCAGGCGCAGGGCGTGCCGGGCGAGCCCGGTGACGGCCGCTGCCTCCGGGCCCGTACCGCAGACGTCGCCGATGGCGAAGCCGTAGGCACCGTCCTTGATGGGGAACAGGTCGTAGAAGTCGCCGCCGACCTCGTTGCCTTCGCCGGCCGCGCGGTAGATGACCTCGACCTCGACGCCCGGGATCTGCGGGAGCCCCGGCGGCAGCAGACTGCGCTGCAGGGACTGGCTGATCGCCGTGCGCTCCGAGTAGAGCCGGGCGTTGTCGAGGGCCAGGGCCGCCCGGCGGGAGAGGTCTTCGGCGAGTTCCAGGATCTCCTGGCGGAAGTGGTCGTCGGAGGGCTTGCCCAGGGTGAGCAGGCCGATGACGCGGTTGCGGGCGACCAGGGGCAGGACCACGGTCTCGCCGCCCACCGCTGCGGCCGTGGCCAGCGTGGGACCGACGCCCGATCCGGCGAGCGCCGCGTCGCCGCCCAGCTCCCGCATGGAGGTCCGCAGCGCCGACTGGTGTGCGGCTTCGGACGGTGCCGTCCAGATGCGGGCGCCGGGGGTGGGGACCGGTTCCGGCGGGTTGATCTTCGACAGCAGGGCCTTCAGGCCGTCGATGCGCTCCTCGTCCTCGTGCAGCACGAAGGACAGCTCGGGGTCCGACGACTGGTCGGCGATCGTGTAGACCGCGCACCAGGTGGCCAGAGTCGGGACCGTCATCTGTGCCATCAGGGCCAGGGTCTGGTTGCGGTCCAGGGTTCCGGCGAGCAGGTCGGAGGCCTCGACGAGGAAGGACAGCGAGCCTCGGCGCAGGCGTTCCAGTTCGCCGAGGCGGGCCGATTCGACGGCCAGGGCGATGCGGTCGGCGGCGAACTGCAGGCGCAGTGCGGCTTCGTTGCTGAAGCGGGCCGAGCCTTCGGCGGCGACGCCGAGGGAGCCGGTGAGCCGGCCTTCGACCTTGAGCGGGACAGTGACGACGGAGCGCATGCCGGTGTCGCTCAGGAGCGGTACGGCGCCGGGGACGGCCGTGAGGTCGTCGTGGACGGCCGGCATGCGCGCCGAGCCGTAGCGTCCTGTGCCGGCCTCCACGGGGACGCGTGCGAAGCGCTGACGGGCGGAGGGCAGTCCGGTCGTGGCGCGTACTTCGAGTTCTGTCTCGTCGTCCGTGGCGAGCAGCAGGAAGGCGGAGTCGCCGTCGAGCATGTCGCGGGCGCGTTCGACGGTCCGCTGGAGGAGGCCGTCGAGGTCTTCGGGGGCGGGGGAGCCGATGAAGACCTCGAACGGGTCGGCGGCCCTGTGCTCGGCGCTGTCGGTGGACGGGGCGCGCGGCGGGGTCTGGATGACGGCGCGCTCGTAGTCGCGTACCAGCAGGCACACCGTGGACGGGGCGCCGTCGGTGTCGCGGACCCGGAGGTGCGCGGCGTAGACGGGGATGACGCGGCCGTCGGCGCAGCGGATGCCGTAGCTGCCCTCCCAGCGGGAGAGGCGGAGTGCTTCGGCGATGCCCATGCCGATGCCCGGGGTGTGCGGCCAGGCGGCGAAGTCGGTGAAGGGTTTGCCGGTGACCTGGTCGGCCGCGTATCCGAAGAGGTGTTCGGCGTCGTCGTTCCAGTTCGCCACGGCGCCCGCCGGGTCGACCTGGACGACGGCGACGCGTACGCGCTCGTCGGCGACGGGGAGCAGACTTGTGGGGAGGGCGGGTCCCGCCGAGCGGGTGCCGACCGGGCGGTCGGGCATGTCGAGCTGGAACCACACCTGCTTCTTGGTGGGGGTGTACTCCACGCCCCAGCGTGAGGCGAGGGCCGCGCAGAGCAGCAGTCCCCGGCCGTTCTCGCTGTCGGGATTGCCGAACTGGCGGCCGGTCCCCTGGATGGGGATCTCGCGCTCGGGGTAGCGGTCGGCGACCTCGACGCGGACGCCGTCCTCGGTACGCAGACAGAGCACGTCGGCGGAGGTTCCGGCATGGATGACGGCATTGGTGACGAGTTCGCTGGTCAGGACCACGGCGTCGTCGACGACGTCGGAGTAGCCCCAGCCCTGGAGGGTGTCCCGGACGAAGGCACGGGCAGTCGCCACGGAGCGCCCTTCGGGCTCGAAGGTGGCGGCGGCCCGCGCGGTGATCACAGAACTCCTCGTACGCGTTTCGACACCCGGCTCTGCCATGAATCGGCCCCGCCCCTTCACATGCCCGTCGGTAGTACTTTTGCCGCTCCGTCCCCGCCGGGCGGACCGGGACGGTTGGACAGCCGGATGCCAGGTTACTTACCTTCGCGGTCCTGGCGGATGCCGGTCAGCACTGTTTCCGCCCTATTGGGGTGGGGACGCTATGCGAAGCTGCCGAACTGTTATCGCCTGGTTCAGCCAGGGTGAAACACTGGGCAGGCTTCCGGAGAGAGTCCGGGCAGTACGGTCAACCCCTGCGGGAGGGACACGGTGGAGTCTGACGTGGAGACGCGTGGCGGTCACACGCGCACGAAAGGCGGACGGTCCCGGAACAATGGGACGGCCGAGGTGGATGCCGCTGCCCTGAACAGACTGCTGACGGCCCTCGTGGCGATGCGGGACGGGAATTTCCGTAAGCGGCTGACCGTGTCGGGCGACGACGTGATGGCGGAGATCGCCGCCGTCTTCAACGAGGTCGCCGACCGTAATCTTCATCTCACGGGCGAGCTGGCCCGGGTGCGTCGCATGGTGGGCCGTGAGGGAAAGCTCACCGAACGGCTGGAGACCGGGGCCTGTGAGGGTTCCTGGGCCACCGCCATCGACGCGTCGAACGCTCTGGTGGACGATCTGGCGCGGCCCGTCTCCGAGGTGGGCCGGGTGCTCTCCGCGGTCGCCGAGGGTGATCTTGAGCAGCGCATGGAGCTGCGCTCGCATTCGGCCGAGGGTGCGGAGCGGCCGCTGCGGGGCGAGTTCCTGAAGGTGGCCCGCACCGTCAACAACCTGGTCGACCAGTTGTCGGCGTTCACCGACGAGGTCACACGGGTGGCGCTGGAGGTCGGTACCGAGGGCAAACTCGGCGGCCAGGCCAAGGTGCGCGGTATGTCCGGTTCGTGGAAGGACCTCACGGATTCGGTCAACACGATGGCGTACCGGCTGACGGCCCAGGTACGTGACATTGCTCTCGTCACGACGGCCGTCGCCAAGGGTGATCTGTCGCGCAAGGTCACGGTCCATGTGGCCGGCGAGATGCTTCAGCTGAAGAACACCGTGAACACGATGGTGGACCAGCTGTCGTCGTTCTCCTCGGAGGTGACCCGGGTCGCCCGCGAGGTGGGCACCGAGGGGGAGCTGGGCGGCCAGGCGACCGTGCCGGGGGTGGCCGGGGTCTGGAAGGACCTCACCGACTCGGTGAACACGATGGCCGGCAACCTGACCAACCAGGTGCGCGGCATCGCGGAGGTCACGACGGCGGTCGCGAACGGCGATCTGTCGCAGAAGGTGACGGTGAGCGCGCGCGGTGAGGTGGCGCAGCTGGCCGAGACGATCAACCAGATGACCGAGACGCTCCGTACGTTCGCCGACGAGGTGACGCGCGTGGCGAACGAGGTCGGGGCCGAGGGTGTGCTGGGCGGCCAGGCCCAGGTGCCGGGCGCGGCGGGTACGTGGAAGGACCTGACGGACTCGGTCAACACGGTCTTCGGCAACCTGACCAATCAGGTGCGGGACATCGCGCAGGTGACGACGGCGGTCGCGAACGGGGACCTGTCGCAGAAGGTCACCGTCGATGTCGCGGGCGAGATGCTGGAGCTGAAGAACACCGTCAACACGATGGTGGGGCAGCTGAACTCGTTCGGTTCCGAGGTCACGCGCGTGGCGCGGGAGGTCGGCGTCGAGGGGCAGCTGGGCGGCCAGGCCGAGGTGCCGGGTGCGGCGGGTACGTGGAAGGACCTCACCGATTCGGTGAACACCGCGTTCCGTAACCTCACCGGCCAGGTGCGGGACATCGCGCAGGTGACGACGGCGGTCGCGAACGGGGACCTGTCGCAGAAGGTCACCGTCAATGTGGCCGGCGAGATGCTGGAGCTGAAGAACACCGTCAACACGATGGTGGCGCAGCTGTCGTCGTTCGCCGAGCAGGTGACCCGGATGGCCCGTGAGGTGGGCACCGAGGGCATGCTGGGCGGCCAGGCGCGGGTGGACGGTGTCTCCGGGACCTGGAAGGAACTGACCGACTCCGTCAACTTCATGGCGGGGAACCTGACCGACCAGGTGCGGCAGATCGCGCAGGTGACGACGGCGGTCGCGCGGGGTGACCTGTCGCAGAAGATCGATGTGGACGCCCGGGGCGAGATCCTGGAGCTGAAGAACACCATCAACACGATGGTCGACCAGCTGTCCGCCTTCGCCGACCAGGTCACGCGGGTGGCCCGTGAGGTCGGTACGGACGGCAGGCTGGGCGGTCAGGCGCAGGTGCCGGGTGTCGCGGGTGTCTGGCGCGATCTGACCGATTCCGTGAACGGCATGGCGGGGAATCTGACCTCGCAGGTCCGTAACATCGCGCAGGTCGCGACGGCGGTCGCCAGGGGTGACCTGTCGCAGAAGATCGATGTGGACGCCCGTGGCGAGATCCTGGAGCTGAAGAACACCCTCAACACGATGGTGGACCAGCTGTCCAACTTCGCGGAGCAGGTGACCCGGGTGGCCCGTGAGGTGGGCACCGAGGGCATGCTGGGCGGCCAGGCCGAGGTGCAGGGTGTGTCCGGTACGTGGAAGGACCTCACCCAGTCCGTCAACTTCATGGCCAACAACCTGACGTCGCAGGTCCGCAACATCGCCGAGGTCACGACGGCCGTCGCCAAGGGCGACCTGTCGAAGAAGATCACCGTCGACGCCAAGGGCGAGATCCTCGACCTGGTCACCACCGTCAACACGATGGTGGACCAGCTGTCCAACTTCGCCGACGAGGTGACGCGGGTCGCCCGCGAGGTGGGTACGGAAGGCATCCTCGGCGGCCAGGCGCGGGTGCGCGGGGTCACCGGTATCTGGAAGGACCTCAGCGACAACGTCAACACGATGGCCAACAACCTGACCAGTCAGGTGCGGAACATCTCGCGGGTCTCCTCGGCGGTCGCCAACGGTGACCTGACGAAGAAGGTGACGGTCGAGGCGCGCGGTGAGGTCGCCGAACTCGCCGACACGGTCAACATCATGGTGACGACGCTGTCGTCGTTCGCCGACGAGGTGACCCGGGTGGCCCGTGAGGTGGGCACCGAGGGCGAGCTGGGCGGTCAGGCCCGGGTGCCGGGCGTCTCCGGTACGTGGAAGGACCTCACCGAGTCGGTGAACTCGATGGCGTCCAACCTGACGGGGCAGGTGCGGCAGATCGCCACGGTCACCACCGCCATCGCCAAGGGCGATCTCACCAAGAAGATCGACATCGACGCCCGCGGCGAGATCCTGGAACTGAAGAACACCATCAACACCATGGTCGACCAGCTGTCGTCGTTCGCCGACCAGGTGACGCGGGTCGCCCGCGAGGTGGGGACCGACGGGATGCTGGGCGGCCAGGCCCGGGTGCGGGACGTGGACGGCACCTGGCGTGACCTCACCGAGTCGGTGAACGAGATGGCCGGGAATCTGACCCGGCAGGTCCGCGCCATCGCGGCCGTCGCCACCGCGGTGACCCGCGGCGATCTGAATCTGAAGATCGACGTGGACGCGGCGGGCGAGATCCAGGTCCTCCAGGACAACATCAACACGATGATCGCCAACCTGCGTGACACCACCCTCGCCAACGAGGAGCAGGACTGGCTCAAGGGCAACCTCGCCCGTATCTCCGGGCTGATGCAGGGCCGCCGCGACCTCGATGACGTGGCGTCGCTCATCATGAGCGAGCTGACCCCGGTCGTCTCGGCGCAGCACGGCGCCTTCTTCCTCGCCATGCAGACGGGCACCCTGCCCGAGCTGGGCAGGGAGGTCAGCAGGGACGGTTCGTACGAGCTGTGCATGCGCGGGAGTTACGGCTACTCGGCCGGTTCGATGCCGACGTCGTTCCGGCCGGGCGAGACGCTGATCGGGACGGCAGCCGAGGAGAAGCGGACGATCCAGCTCAATGTGCCGCCGGGCTATCTGAAGATCTCGTCCGGGCTCGGTGAGGCGTCACCTGCGCATGTGATCGTGCTGCCGGTGCTGTTCGAGGGCAAGGTGCTCGGTGTGATCGAGCTGGCGTCGTTCCAGCCGTTCACGCAGATCCAGCGGGACTTCCTGAGCCAGATCGCCGAGATGATCGCGACGAGCGTCAACACCATCAGCGTCAACTCCAAGACGGAGGTGCTGCTGAAGCAGTCGCAGGAGCTGACGGAGCAGCTGCGGGAGCGGTCGGCCGAGCTGGAGAACCGGCAGAAGGCGCTCCAGGCCTCCAACGCCGAACTGGAGGAGAAGGCCGAGCTGCTGGCCAGGCAGAACCGCGACATCGAGGTGAAGAACACCGAGATCGAGGAGGCCAGGCAGGTCCTGGAGGAGCGCGCCGAGCAGTTGGCCGTCTCGATGCGGTACAAGTCGGAGTTCCTGGCGAACATGTCGCACGAGCTGCGGACGCCGCTCAACTCGCTGCTGATCCTGGCGAAGCTGCTCGCGGACAACGCCGAGTCGAATCTCTCGCCGAAGCAGGTGGAGTTCGCCGAGACGATCCACGGCGCGGGCTCCGACCTGCTGCAGCTGATCAACGACATCCTGGACCTGTCGAAGGTCGAGGCGGGCAAGATGGACGTCAGCCCGACCCGTATCGCGCTGGTCCAGCTCGTCGACTACGTGGAGGCGACCTTCCGGCCGCTGACCGCGGAGAAGGGGCTCGACTTCTCCGTCCGGGTGTCGCCTGAGCTGCCCGCCACGCTGCACACCGACGAGCAGCGGCTGTTGCAGGTGCTGCGCAACCTCCTGTCGAACGCGGTGAAGTTCACCGACGGCGGTGCGGTGGAGCTGGTGATCAGGCCGGCGGGCGCCGACGTGCCGAACGCGATCAGGGAGCAGATGCTCGAAGCGCGGTCGCTGCGCGAGGCCGACGGCGATCTGATCGCCTTCTCCGTCACGGACACCGGTATCGGTATCGCGGCGAGCAAGATGCGGGTGATCTTCGAGGCGTTCAAGCAGGCGGACGGCACGACCAGCCGCAAGTACGGCGGTACGGGCCTCGGTCTGTCGATCAGCCGCGAGATCGCGCGGCTGCTCGGCGGTGAGATCCACGCGGCGAGCGAGCCGGGCCGCGGTTCGACGTTCACGCTGTATCTGCCGCTGCACCCCAGCGAGCTGCCGCCGCAGGGCTATCCGCAGCTGTCGCCCGGCGGCCTGGTGGATCCGCAGGTGCGCGCCTCCGACGCGGAGATGGGCGGGCACGCGCAGCTCCAGGCGTCGACGCCGGCGGAGCTGCCGCCGGGTCCCGCCGCGCTGTTCCGGCGCCGGCGCAAGAGTTCGGCCGCGGTCGAGCAGGGTCCGGCGCCTGCGGAGCAGGCGGCCCAGCCGTCCTCGGTGGTCGCTGAGGGCTCCGGGAGCGCCCCGGCGAGCTGGGTCAACGCGGAAGGTGATCAGGGCTCCCAGGAGGCGCCGCAGGAGCGTCGTACGTACTCGTTCTCGGCGGAGAAGGTGCTGATCGTCGACGACGACGTGCGGAACGTCTTCGCGCTGACGAGCGTGCTGGAGCAGCACGGTCTCTCCGTGCTGTACGCGGAGAACGGCCGCGAGGGCATCGAAGTCCTGGAGCAGCACGACGATGTGACGGTCGTGCTGATGGACATCATGATGCCGGAGATGGACGGGTACGCGACGACGTCGGCGATCCGCAGGATGCCGCAGTTCGCCGAGCTGCCGATCATCGCGCTCACCGCGAAGGCGATGAAGGGCGACCGGGAGAAGGCACTGGAGGCGGGAGCCTCCGATTACGTGACGAAGCCGGTCGATCCCGACTATCTGCTCTCGGTGATGGAGGGGTGGATGCGGGGGAAGTAGCCGCAGGGTGCACGATTCATCGTGACGGGCCGGTTGGCTGCGGTCGGCCGGGTGTGAGGCGGCGTGTGCGGGGAACGTTCTGGTCTCCCGCTACGTTTTTGCTTCGTGCACAGTGACATCACGGTGACAGGGTGTGGCGACAGGCGGGGTGCGGCTACCATGACCGGCACAAGGACGGACGGCGTAAGGGAGCCGTCTCCAGGGGCGACACCCGGCAACAGCAGGGGTACTGCCGACAGGGGACGCCCCATGCCGGGGCGAGGAGGGCGGGTGGCCATGGTGCAGAAGGCCAAGATCCTCCTGGTCGATGACCGGCCGGAGAATCTGCTGGCGCTGGAGGCGATCCTCTCTGCGCTCGATCAGACGCTGGTGCGGGCATCGTCAGGGGAAGAGGCGCTCAAAGCGCTTCTGACGGACGACTTCGCGGTCATTCTGCTGGATGTCCAGATGCCGGGAATGGACGGCTTCGAGACGGCGGCGCACATCAAGCGCCGGGAGCGTACGCGCGACATCCCGATCATCTTTCTCACGGCCATCAACCACGGCCCGCACCACACCTTCCGGGGATACGCGGCCGGTGCGGTCGACTACATCTCCAAGCCGTTCGACCCGTGGGTGCTGCGCGCCAAGGTCTCGGTCTTCGTCGAGCTGTACATGAAGAACTGCCAGCTGAAGGAGCAGGCCGAACTGCTCAGGCTGCAACTGGCCGGGGCGGGCGAGGCGAAGGAGCCCGCCGGGCTGCTGGCCGAACTGTCCGCGCGGCTCGCGGCAGTTGAGGAGCAGGCCGAAGCCCTCTCCAAGCAGCTGGACGACGACTCGGCCGACGCGTCGGCGGTGGCGACCGCCGCCCATCTGGAGCGCAAACTCACCGGGCTGCGCCGGGCGCTTGACGCCCTGGAACCCGGCAGCGGTGGCGGTCCGGGTTCGCTTCCCTCCCAGAACTGACCGTCAGTTCCCGGCCGGACCGTCACTTCCCGGCCGGTCGGGGGCGACACGAACGGGTGAAGCGGGGCGCACACGTGTCCGCGACCGCCCACACCGGTAACCTCAGCACCATGGCCTCACGTACGTCCGGCAAGGGTTCCCAGGGCACCGCGAAGCCGCGCGCCGGGCGTACAACTGGCGCCCCGCAGAAGGCGGCTCCCGGCAAGAAGGCGGCGCCGGGCAAATCCGCGCCCGCGAAGAAGGCGGCCGCGAAGAAGGCACCGGCGGGCAAAGCGCCCGCGAAGAAGGCCGCGGCCAAACCGGCGCCCAGGCCCGCCCCGTCACCGACGAACGGCGTGTACCGGCTCGCCCGCGCCGTATGGCTCGGTGCCGCCCACGGCGTGGGCGCGATGTTCCGGGGGATAGGGCGCGGCGCCAAGGGCCTCGACCCGGCGCACCGCAAGGACGGCGTCGCGCTGTTGCTGCTGGGAATCGCGCTGGTCGTCGCCGCCGGCACCTGGTCGAATCTGCAGGGCCCCGTCGGCGACCTGGTCGAGATGCTCATCACCGGCGCCTTCGGCCGGCTCGACCTGCTCGTACCGATACTGCTGGGCGCCGTCGCCGTACGGCTGATCCTGTATCCGGAGAAGCCCGAGGCCAACGGACGCATCGTCATCGGCCTCTCGGCGCTGGTCCTCGGGGTGCTCGGGCTCGTCCACATCGCCTGCGGAGCCCCCGGGCGCGGGGAGGGGACCGAGGCCATGCAGGACGCGGGCGGCCTCATCGGCTGGGCCGTCTCCAAGCCGCTGATCTTCACCGTGGGCGACGTCCTCGCCGTACCGCTGCTGCTGCTGGTCACCGTCTTCGGACTGCTCGTCGTCACCGCCACCCCCGTCAACGCCATCCCGCAGCGGCTGCGGCTCCTCGCGGCCAAGCTGCGGCTCATCGAGCCCCCTGTCGAGCCGGCGGAGCACGACAGCGACGACGAACGGTACGAGGACCAGTGGCGCGAGGCGCTGCCCGACGACGAGCGGCGCCCGGCGGGGCGCCGCCGCGCACCGCGCGCCGAGCGGTTCGACCCCGAGGACGATCGCGAACAGGCCGAGGCCGAGGCGCTCTCCAACCGGCGCAGGCCGCCGCGCAGGCCAGCG
>NZ_JTIY01000001.1:385710-390921 GCF_000818175.1 Streptomyces sp. AcH 505 | reverse complement strand
GCCGCCGCAGCCGCGCTGGACGGCGCCGTACTCAACGGGCTGCCGCCCTCGCCCGTCGTCGCGGGACTCACCCAGGGCGTCGACCGGATGCGCAAGCGGCCCGAAGACCGCGAGGACGAGCGGGCGGACGACCGCTCGGACGGCGGGGAGAGCGGCGACGAGACGTCGCGGGAGCACTCCGTACCGGTGCCGTCGGCGCGCGAGTCGGGGCGGCGCGGCACCCCCGCGGGGGCCGTGGCCGACCTGACGAAGCCCACGCCGCCGGAGGACCGGCCGCTGCCGCCCAGGGCCGAGCAGTTGCAGCTCGCGGGAGACATCACCTACTCCCTGCCGTCGCTCGACCTCCTGGAGCGCGGCGGGCCCGGCAAGACCCGCAGCGCCGCCAACGACGCGGTCGTCGACTCGCTGACCAACGTCTTCCGCGAGTTCAAGGTCGACGCGAAGGTCACCGGCTTCACCCGCGGCCCGACGGTCACCCGCTACGAGGTCCAGCTCGGCCCGGCTGTGAAGGTCGAGCGCATCACGGCGCTCGCCAAGAACATCGCGTACGCCGTGGCCAGTCCTGACGTACGGATCATCTCGCCGATCCCCGGCAAGTCGGCCGTCGGCATCGAGATCCCCAACTCCGACCGCGAGATGGTCAACCTCGGCGACGTGCTGCGCCTCGCCGCCGCGGCCGAGGACGACCATCCGATGCTGGTCGCCCTCGGCAAGAACGTCGAAGGCGGCTACGAGATGGCGAACCTCGCCAAGATGCCGCACGTCCTGGTGGCGGGCGCGACCGGCTCCGGCAAGTCGTCCTGCATCAACTGCCTGATCACGTCCGTGATGATAAGGGCGACCCCCGAGGACGTCCGGATGGTGCTGGTCGACCCCAAGCGCGTGGAGCTCACCGCGTACGAGGGCATCCCGCACCTGATCACACCGATCATCACCAACCCCAAGCGGGCGGCGGAGGCGCTGCAGTGGGTCGTGCGCGAGATGGACCTGCGCTACGACGACCTCGCCGCGTACGGCTACCGCCACATCGACGACTTCAACCAGGCCGTCCGGCAGGGCAAGATCAAGCTGCCCGAGGGCAGTGAGCGCGAGCTGTCGCCGTACCCGTACCTGCTGGTGATCGTCGACGAGCTGGCCGACCTGATGATGGTCGCGCCGCGCGACGTCGAGGACTCCATCGTCCGTATCACCCAGTTGGCCCGCGCCGCCGGTATCCATCTGGTGCTCGCCACCCAGCGCCCCTCGGTCGACGTCGTGACCGGCCTGATCAAGGCGAACGTGCCTTCCCGGCTCGCCTTCGCGACCTCCTCGCTCGCCGACAGCCGGGTCATCCTCGACCAGCCCGGCGCCGAAAAGCTCATCGGAAAGGGTGACGGACTGTTCCTGCCGATGGGTGCCAACAAACCCGTCCGTATGCAGGGCGCGTTCGTCACCGAGGCCGAGGTCGCCGCCGTCGTCCAGCACTGCAAGGACCAGATGGCCCCCGTCTTCCGCGAGGACGTGGTGGTCGGCACGGCCAAGAAGAAGGAGATCGACGAGGACATCGGCGACGACCTCGATCTGCTCTGCCAGGCTGCCGAACTGGTCGTCTCCACCCAGTTCGGCTCCACCTCGATGCTCCAGCGCAAGCTGCGCGTCGGCTTCGCGAAGGCCGGCCGGCTGATGGACCTGATGGAGTCGAGGAACATCGTCGGGCCGAGCGAGGGCTCCAAAGCCCGCGATGTCCTGGTGAAGGCGGATGAATTGGACGGGGTGCTCGACGTGATCCGGGGGAAGGCTGAATAAGAGGGGACCGGACAGTCTCCGCGGGCAACCGTTTCCCTTGGTCGGGCGTCAAGTTGGACAGAGGGATCACGTCCTGAGCCTCCGCCGTGCCGTCCGGCCATTCTGATGGCGTACAAACCTGATGCTCCGCTTGCCCCACCCTTTCGTACCACCCATAGACTGAACGTCCAGCAGGTGGCTACACGCTCGAAAGGCGCCCCCGTGTCCATCGGCAAATCACCCGACGGCAAATCCCCAGAAGAAGAAACGCCTTCGACAGAAGAACCGCCTTCGACCGAAGACAACCGGCCCTCCATCGGCCAGACCCTCCAGCAGGCGCGCGTCGCAGCGAATCTGACGGTCGACGAGGTCAGTGCCTCCACCCGGGTGCGCATCCCCATCGTGCACGCGATCGAGCAGGACGACTTCTCGCGCAGCGGCGGCGACGTCTACGCACGCGGTCATATCCGGATGCTCGCCCAGCAGGCGGGGATCGACCCCGATCCGCTCATCGAGCGGTTCGACGCCGAACACGGCGGTCGTCCCGCGCCCACACCGGCGGCGCCGATGTTCGAGGCGGAGCGCATCCGCCCCGAGCGGCGTCGGCCGAACTGGACGGCGGCCATGGTCGCGGCGATCGTCGCCGTGGTCGGCTTCGTCGGATTCACCGCGTTCAACGGCTCCGACGACAGCGGCGCTTCGAAGTCGGCTGCCGAGGGACCCAAGCCCGACAAGTCGGCGGTCAAGGCCAGCCCGACCAAGACGGCCGACCCCAAGCCCGCCCCTTCGGACAGCGCCATCGCGGCCGCCCCGCGCGACAAGGTGACGGTGAAACTCACCGCCGTCGACGCCAAGAGCTGGATCTCCGCCAAGGCGCACAACGGCAAGCTGCTGTTCGACGGCATCCTCCCCAAGGGTGAGTCCAAGACCTTCCAGGACGACGAGAAGGTCAATCTCATCCTCGGGAACGCCGGCGCCATAGAGCTGTTCGTCAACGGCAAGAAGGTCTCGGACGAGTTCGAGTCCGGCCAGGTCGAGCGGCTCTCGTACACACAGGGTGACCCCGAGGCGGGCTGACGAAGACCGGGGCGCGCGGTGGCTCCGGCCACCGCTCGGCCACCCGGGCAACCCTGAACGGCAAGGGCAGGGCCAGGACAAAGTAGTCTTGAGCCCATGCCCGAACGCCGTACCGTCGCCCTTGTCACTCTTGGCTGCGCCCGTAACGAGGTGGACTCGGAGGAGCTTGCAGGCCGCTTGGCAGCGGACGGCTGGGAGCTCGTCCAGGACGCCTCGGACGCGGACGTCGCAGTCGTCAACACCTGTGGATTCGTCGAGGCCGCCAAGAAGGACTCCGTCGACGCCCTGCTGGAAGCCAACGATCTGAAGGATCAAGGCAGAACCCAGGCCGTCGTGGCCGTCGGCTGCATGGCCGAGCGGTACGGCAAGGAACTCGCCGAATCGCTGCCCGAAGCGGACGGTGTGCTCGGCTTCGACGACTACGCCGACATCTCCGACCGGCTGCAGACCATCCTGAACGGCGGCATCCACGCCTCGCACACCCCCCGCGACCGCCGCAAACTGCTGCCGCTCAGCCCGGCGCAGCGGCAGGACGCCGGCGGAGTGGCCCTCCCCGGGCACGGCGACCTCCTGACGGCGCCCGCCCCCGCCGACCTGCCGGACGGCGTCGCGCCCGCGTCAGGACCGCGTGCGCCGCTGCGCCGCCGGCTGGACCGCAGCCCCGTCGCCTCGGTGAAGCTCGCCTCGGGCTGCGACCGCCGGTGCACCTTCTGCGCCATCCCCTCGTTCCGCGGGTCCTTCATCTCCCGCCGGCCGAGCGACGTGCTGACCGAGACCCGCTGGCTCGCCGAGCAGGGCGTCAAGGAGGTCATGCTCGTCTCCGAGAACAACACCTCGTACGGCAAGGACCTCGGTGACATCCGGCTGCTGGAGACGCTGCTGCCCGAGCTGGCGGCCGTGGACGGCATCGAGCGGATCCGGGTCAGCTACCTGCAGCCCGCCGAGATGCGCCCGGGGCTGATCGACGTCCTCACCTCGACGCCGAAGGTCGCGCCGTACTTCGACCTGTCGTTCCAGCACTCGTCGGCGTCGGTGCTGCGCTCCATGCGGCGCTTCGGCGACACCGACCGCTTCCTCGAACTGCTGGAGACCATCAGGGGCAAGGCGCCGCAGGCCGGTGTGCGCTCCAACTTCATCGTCGGCTTCCCCGGCGAGAGCGAGGCCGACTTCGCCGAGCTGGAACGCTTCCTCACCCACGCGCGGCTCGACGCGATCGGGGTCTTCGGCTATTCGGACGAGGACGGTACGGAAGCGGCGACGTACGAGAACAAGCTCGACCCCGACCTCGTCGCCGAGCGGCTCTCGCACCTGTCGCGGCTGGCGGAGGAGCTGACCTCGCAGCGGGCCGAGGAGCGGCTGGGCGAGGCCCTGGTGGTGCTCGTCGAGTCCACGGGCTCCGAGGACTCCTCGGAGTACTCCGAGGACGGCGAGGAGGCCGTGGCGGTCGGCAGGGCTGCGCACCAGGCCCCGGAGACGGACGGCCAGGTGCTGTTCACGTCACGCGAAGGTCTGCGTCCCGGCCGTATGGTCGAGGCGAAGGTGGTCGGCACCGAGGGCGTCGACCTGGTGGCTGAGTACGTGGCCGACTACGACGACCTTCCGGAGGAAGTCCTCCGGACCCCGGGTGAGGAGGCGGCCAGATGACCGGAGTCCCGGCGTCCGCGGCGGGCGGTACCGGCGCGAAGCCGGCGCCCGACGCCAAGCGGGGTGCTCCGGCGCTCGATCAGGCAAGCCTGTGGAACATCGCGAACATCCTGACCATGGTGCGGCTGCTGCTCGTGCCGGGCTTCGTGATGCTGATGCTCCAGGACGGCGGGTACGACCCGGTCTGGCGGGCCTGGGCGTGGGCGGCCTTCGCCGTCGCCATGATCACCGACATCTTCGACGGTCATCTGGCCCGTACGTACAACCTCGTCACCGACTTCGGCAAGATCGCCGACCCGATCGCGGACAAGGCGATCATGGGCGCGGCGCTGGTCTGTCTCTCGTCGCTGGGTGATCTGCCGTGGTGGGTGACCGGCGTCATCCTCTTCCGCGAGCTGGGGATCACGCTGATGCGGTTCTGGGTGATCAGACACGCGGTGATCCCGGCGAGCCGCGGCGGCAAGATGAAGACGCTGGCCCAGGGCACGGCCGTCGGGATGTACGTGCTGGCGCTGACCGGGCCGCTGGCCACGCTGCGGTTCTGGGTGATGGTGATCGCCGTCGTGCTGACCGTGGTGACCGGACTGGACTATGTGCGTCAGGCCGTGGTCCTGCGGCGCCAGGGGCTGGCGCGGGAGCGCGCGGCGGCGGCCTCGGCCGCCGGCGTGGAGCCCGCCAGGGCCGCGGAAACGAAGCAATGACCACCGGCGGCGAGCGGACCGGCGG
>NZ_JTIY01000001.1:368568-385336 GCF_000818175.1 Streptomyces sp. AcH 505 | reverse complement strand
CTCGTCAACGATGTGTGGGGCGGCGAGCGGACCGGCGGGGAGCCGACCGGGGCGGCGCGGGTGCTGGCGCTGCTGGACGAGCGTGGCGGCACGCTGGCCGTCGCCGAGTCCCTCACGGGCGGTCTGGTGGCCGCGGAGCTGACGTCGGTCCCCGGCGCCTCCCGGACCTTCCGCGGGTCCGTGACGGCCTATGCGACGGATCTGAAGCGGGACGTCCTGGGCGTGGACGCGACCCTTCTGGACGAGCGCGGAGCTGTGGACCCGGAGGTGGCCCTTCAGATGGCCGCGGGCGTGCGCGGCGCACTGCGGGCGGACTGGGGCGCGGCGACCACCGGGGTCGCGGGACCCGATCCCCAGGACGGGCAGCCCGTGGGGACCGTTTACGTGGCGGTCATGGGCCCGGAAGGCAACGGGAAAGTGGCCGCATTGCGGTTGAACGGCGGCCGGACGGAAATCCGTAAAGAGAGTGTACGGAGCGTTCTCGCACTGCTCGCCGACGAACTCATGGGGAACGGGCGGGCACAGGATACGGAACAGAACGGGGGGAATTGATGTTTGCAGCCCTGAGTGAACACGACATCGCTCCCCGCACGGCCGCGGCGCGAGGCGGTACGGTGGGGCGTGAAGGATGCGGCTACGCGGTCCGAGGAGGGAGCCACCGATGATTCTGCTCCGTCGCCTGCTGGGTGACGTGCTGCGTCGGCAGCGCCAGCGCCAGGGCCGTACTCTGCGCGAAGTCTCCTCGTCCGCCCGGGTCTCACTCGGCTATCTCTCCGAGGTGGAGCGGGGGCAGAAGGAGGCATCCTCCGAGCTGCTCTCCGCGATCTGCGACGCGCTTGACGTACGGATGTCCGAGCTCATGCGAGAAGTGAGCGACGAACTGTCGTTGGCCGAGCTGGCAGCGTCGGCAGCGGCGAACGAGCCGGTGCCTGCGCCAGTACGCCCAATGCTCAATTCTGTCCCTGTGACGTCGGTGGCCGGGGTGCCGACGGAGCGGGTGACGATCAAGACGCCAAAAGAGGCGGTGGGCGTCGCCGCCGCCTGACGGTGGCGAGCCATCCCTGACGTTCGGAAGAGGCCCCGGCCGGTACGCGCGTACCGGCCGGGGCCTTCTTCGATCCTGAATGCCCGCTTTGTGGCATTTGTGTCATGGTGGGAAGGGCGGCCGATCACATCGCCGCCACCATCCACGTGACCAGGAGGACCACATGTCTGTGGTGAAGAGCGCGCTGCCCGAGGAAGACCTCAAGCTGGTCGGGGAGGCGCTCCAGGGTGCCCTCGTGGACCTGATCGACCTCTCCCTGATCGCCAAACAGGTCCACTGGAACATCGTGGGCCCCCGCTTCCGCTCCGTACACCTCCAGCTCGACGAGGTCGTGACGACGGCCCGCGGCCACTCCGACACGGTCGCCGAACGCGCGGCGGCGATCGGCGTGACCCCGGACGGCCGAGCAGCGACGGTGGCATCCCAGAGCGCCATCGCCCCGGTCGCGGACGGCTGGATCAAGGACGAGGACGCGGTACGCACGCTGGTGGACGCCCTCGGCGCGGTGATCACCCGCATGCGCGAGCGAGTCCAGTCGACGGACGAACCGGACCCGGTGACGCAGGACATCCTGATCCAGGTGACGGCGGACCTGGAGAAGCACGCGTGGATGTTCCAGGCGGAAAGCGCCTGACCAGGTCAGAGCCTTGCAGTGCCCCTGACCAGGGTCGGAACCCTTCTTCGTGGTCTTCGTCGCGTTCAGCGCTTTACTCCAGATCGGGTAATCCACGCGTAAGACGAGTAATCCTGGAGTAATAAATGGGCCCCCTGGAGGGCCCAAAAAACGGCCCCCCGGCGATGAGCCGGGGGGCCGTTCGGCGACCAGAGTTCCGTCATCTGGACGGGTACCCCTTGCACAGGAAGGCACCTCCAGTCGCCAGCTCGCCGCCGGCGGGTCCTCGCGGAGGCCGGCGTCGATGCGGCGGCGGGGTCTGGGCCGAAGCATCAGGTCTGTGTGTCGTGCATGCGTCACGTTCCAGGACGTCAGTAAATATGTATGCGGTTGCCGGTAATGCATGATCACGAAAATTACCCAGACAGGTAATGACTTCTAGTCATGATCATTCCAGCGTGAGCGGATGCCGCTCGACCCGCTGCCCGCTTGGGTACTCCCGCTCCGCCAGGTCATCGGCATCCGCATCCGAGACGCACGAGAAGCGGCGAACCTGACACAGCCACAGCTCGGGGAACGAGTCGGCCGCGACGTCAAGACCATCCACCGCATCGAGCGCGGCACGTCCGACCCCAAGCTCACCGATCTCCTGCTCATCGCTGATGCGATCGGAGTACCCCTCGCGGATCTCGTTCGGGAGTAGCCGCGCCTAGAGATCCCAGCGCCGACCGTCTCCGACGTACCACGCCTGCATGCCGCCGTCGGGATCCCGAGTAAGACCGAACTCGGTCTGCTCCGGGCGCCCGTGCTCGCACCACCATGCCCACGTCGCCTCGACCTGGCGCCACAGCTCGGGACTACCGCCGTACGCCACAGTGCCGCCGCCGAGAGGCGCCCGCGCCCAGGAGCCGTCAGGCATCTGCAGCTGCAGAGCCGTACTCCCATCGTCATCGAGGTGGTAAACGAGCTCCGCAGACGGCAGGACGAAGCCGAGCAGGAGCCGGAATGCGTAGTGGGACCGGATGTCGGCGGCGGTGACCGTCGTCGGCCGGATCTTCACCTCCGGCGCGTACGGCGCCCGGGCGCGCGCCGGGTACGCCAGTGCGCTGCTCCGTGCCGGCATGAAGCGACCGGCCGTCTCCGTGTACCGACCGCGGGCAGTACCGTCCGACTCCAGCGAGAAACGAACGAGCCCGCCCTCGAGCCCTCCAGCGATGTCGGCGAGAATGAATCCGCCAGGCCGGGTCGCGTCGACCCAGGCGGCGGGGAGCTCAGGCACCGAACAGGTGGCAATGATCCGGTCGAACCTGTCGTTGCTGCTCCAGCCGTTCTGGCCGTCGCCGACGTCGAGCTGCGGCGCGTACCCGATCTCGGCAAGCCGACCGCGTGCGGACCGCACGAGCTCCGGGTCGACATCGATCGAGTGCACCAGGCCGTCGCCGAGCCGGGCGCAGAGCAGCGCGGCGTTGTAGCCCGTCCCCGTACCGATCTCCAACACCCGCTGACCATCCGACAGCAAGAGCTCCTCCAACATGCCGGCCATGAGGCTGGGCTGGGTACTGCTCGACGTCGCTACTCCGGTCCAGGCCCGATCTCCGACTTGCTCAGCGGTCTCGGGGTCCAAGGCGGTGACGAGTGTGGCGTCGCTGTACACCGCGTCCAGCCACAGGACCGGGTCCGTGTCGTCGCGCTCGTTCCAGACGGCGATGCCGCGCTCATCGGTGGTCTGCTCGTACCAGCGCGGCACGAAAGCGTGTCGGGGGACCGACGCGAACGCCGCTGTCGAGGCCGGCGTCTGGAGCGCGCCGGCCTCCAGCAGCTCGTCGACGAGCACGCCCAGGCGCTGAGGCACGTCGTGAGTCACGGTCATGAGGCCACTCCTTGAAGTTCGTCGGCGAGGGCCTCCACGATCGGAAGGCCCGTCGCGTGCTGGATCCAGTCCCACTGACCGCAGGGATTGATCTCCAGAAACGTCCACGTACCGTCTGGGCCAACGACGAAATCCAGCGCGCCGTACCGCAGGCCGAGCGTGGCGAGCAGCCGGGTCACGCCCGCCGCGACAGCCCGAGGGCACTCCGCCGCGACGTATGTGAGGGAACCGTAGTCCGTACGCCAGTCCTCATGGGCGGCGTCGCTCCCGGCATGCACCTCGGCAGCGAACATGAGGTCACCGACGACCGTGAGCCGCACTTCGTGCGACTTGTCGACCCAGGCCTGGAAAAGGTGAGCGGTGCTGTCGATGCCGCGCAGGTCGACCAGGTCCTCGCTGTTGAGCCGCTTCGAGTAGACCGCGGTGAGCTGGTCGCCTTCGATGAAGACGGGCGAGGCGATCGGCTTGCAGACCACGCTGCCCGGGATCTCCGCGGCGAAAGCCCGTACGGCGTCCGGGCGGTTGGTGATGAGCGTCGGCGGGATCGTGAGCCCGCATTCCCGCGCGGCCGCCAGCTGCACGGGCTTGTACTCGGCGCGCGCCATCGCAGCAGGATGGCTGACCCACCGGCACCCGTCCAGCGCCGTGATGATCCCGCCCAGACCAGCGCGCGCCTGCGCGGCAGCGAAGCGCCGCTCGGGCCCCGACATCTCCGCCGGGAACGTGAAGGGCCCGGGCGCCCGGAAGTACACGGCGGAGATGTCGGAGAGATCCAGGGTCCGGGTCCCGGTGAACAGTCCACCCACCCACGGCTGCGTCTGGTCGATCCGCGCGGCGACCGAGAGGCGCTGCGGGAAGTCTCCGGTGTCCATGCGGAACACGTCAGCTCCGCGCATGGTGAGCTGCTTCACGACTCGGTCGGTGGGCCAGTCGTCGCGGGCAGCGATGACGAGGATGGACATCAGTCCTTGGTCCCCTCGTCGAGCGGCGGCGGGTTCTTCACGTTGCCGTCCGGCACGGTCGGGCTGTGGGTTTTGGCCATGCAGGTGACGAAGTCGCCGTCCAGGGTGAGCGACATCTGCAGGGTCTCGTCGTAGACGGTCTCCGGAACCACGCTGGCCTGCTCGGAGTCCGGTACGCGGGCGAAGCGGAGGATCCACGGCCGGCTGGTGGGACCGGTGGCTGTCTCGGCGGTGGCCGGGAAGTGGCCGCCCTCGGGCCCGACCGGGAAGCTCTCTCGGGGATGCGCGACAGTCGACATCGACATGGGTGGTTTCCTTCTTTCGGATCGGATGGGTGGCCCGCCTGCTGCCGACGCGCTTCCGGCGCCGGGTCAGCAGCAGACGGGAGTCAGAGGGTGAGGTCGTGGACGCTGCATGCGAGGAGCAGCAGGCCGACCAGCAGGAGAAAGCCGAAGCAACTCGGCTGCGCCAGCGTGGCGAGGCAGGACCGGTCAGTCACCGGCCGGCTCCGCCGGGTGGGGCTCGGCGCCGGCGAGGTCCGGCGGCGTGATCGGCGGTCCGTGCCAGAGCAGCGTCACGCCATGCTCAGGGCAGAACGCCTCGACCTCGGTCTCGTAGGGGAAGGTGTGGATGCCGTCCCGGGTCGCGCACCAGGTCATCGCGCAGCCCGTTCCGCCCGGCGCAGCCTCGCCCCGTCCTCGCAACGCTCGTCGCTGGCGTTGCACGGCACGCACTCGTTGGTGTGGTCCAGGAGGGCCATGTACGCCGCCCGGTGCTCCGGAGTCATCTCCCAGTAGGCGACCGGTTTGCTGGTCGAATTCGTCATCGGCACGGCACCTCCAGACGTGACGCTCCGACGCGCAGCAGCTCGGCGACGACCGGCGGCGTGCAGAGCGAGCCGACCTGTACGGGCGGTACCGCCCAGTGCACGCCCGGAGGCGCCGTTCGATCCACGCGCGGGACTCCCAGCCAGGCGCCGCGGCCGAGGACGGTAGCCAGCGGCGACAGCCACGTCTCCGTCGTCTGCGGCGGCACCAGGGCGTAGAACCAGCTGTGGGGGTCCCGGATCACCGGGCCGTCGAGGATCTCCGCCAGGGTGCTCGTGACGGCGTCCTCGACGGAGCTGGCGGCCATGGCGTGCACGAGCTCCTGCGGCATCCGCACCGCGTCGAACGCGGCGCCCAGCGGCAGCATCGCCGGACGGCCATCCTGCCAGTCGATGCGAGCGGTCTCGGGATCCCGGAGTAAGGAGGCAAGCCAGCGAGAAGTAGCGGTCTCCATCGGTGGGTTCGCGGACACGAGTTTCTCCCTGCAGCTGACTACTTCCGGTGCATACGAGTAGCGTTTCGGACACAGCCCGTCATGCACAGAGGCGTCGCGTCCGCTCCCGTCCGCAGCACTGCGGACAGAGCGGACAGCTCGGAGAGACCGATGAACGAAACCTTCGGCGAAGCACTACACCGCTTACGAGGAAGCCGCTCCGTCCGCGACGTGGCCCTGCTGGCGAACTGCAGCAAGAGCCACGTCTCAGACCTGGAACGCGGACGCCGCCGCCCCACGCACGACATCGCCGCTGCCCTGGACCACGCACTCGACGCCGACGGTGAGCTGATCGCCCTCGCGGACATCGCCCCCGACGCAGACCCCCTCGCGCAGGCTGACGCGCTACAGCGCAGCCTCAGCGAGGCATTCGCCGCCGGCCCCCTGTCCGGAGCCAGCCTCGACGAGATCGACTACACCGTGGCCCGGCACGGCAGAGCCACCCGGTACCGGCCCGACGCCGAACTGCTCCCCGAACTCCTCGCCGACTTCGGCGACCTGCGCCTGATGCTGACGGGCCGCCAATCCGCCCCGACCCGCACACGTCTGATGGTCGCCACCGCGCGTATGGCTGGCCTCATGGCCCTGACCCTGCTGAAGCTGGGCGACGACCGCTCGCGCGCCTGGTGGCGCACCGGGCGCCAGGCGGCGGCCGCAGCAGAGGACCGTGCCACTCTCAGCTGGATCTACGCGCAGGAGGCATACCAGCTGTACTACGAAGGCGACCTCCAGGGCGCCGTCGAACTCGCCTGCCGCTCCCAGCACCTGGCCGGCGGCCTACCCTGCGCCGGCCCTGCGCTCGCCGCACCCTTGGAAGCGCGAGCTCACGCCCAGCTCGGGCACCCAGAATCCGCAGCCGCAGCACTGCACGCGGCAGAGGTGGCCCTCGGGCGGCTCCCGGTGCCGGACCAGACGTCATCGGCGTTCGGGTACTCCGAGTCGCAACTCCGCTTCCACAGCGGCAACGCCTGGACACACCTTGGCGTCACGAATCGCGCTCACGACGAACAGACTCGCGCCCTGGAGCTCTACCCGACGTCGGACTTCATGGACCGGGCGCTGATCCACCTCGACCAGGCCATGTGCCTGGCGGCCGACGGGGACCCAGCTGCGGCCGCCCAGCACGCCACGAACACTGTCGTCGACCTGCCACCCGCCCACCGCTCGCAACTGATCATCTACCGCGCCCGCGAGGTCGCAGCTAGGGTGCCAGAGGCACGAGCGGTGTCAGAAGTGCGGGTGCTGCGCGAGGTGTTGGCGCTGCCCCCCGGCGAGAGGGACAGCAGTGGTGGAGATCAGCCCGGCAACCGAGGCAGACGCTGAGGCCATCTCGGAGATCCTCGGCGAGATCGAGGAGTACTACGGTGGCCAGCCGACCCCCGGGGACGCGGCGCAGATCCGCGCCGCGCTCTTCTCCGACCGGCCCGCGGCCACTGTCCTCCTGGCGCGCGACGGCGACGAGGTCCTCGGCCTCGCCTCCTACTCGTTCCTCTGGCCGGCCGCTGGCGCCGACACCTCGCTGTACCTGAAGGAGCTGTACGTCCGCGAGGGCGCCCGTCGCCACGGTGTCGCGCGGAAGTTCATGTCGGCGCTCAAGGAAGCTGCGGCCACGGCCGGCTGCACCCGGATCGAGTGGACAGCGGACAAGGACAACCCACCGGCCCTGGCCTTCTACGAGGCGCTCGGAGCCGAGCCTCGCGGCGGGAAGGTCTTCTACCGGGCCCAGCTGTAGGCTCCGTGAGGTGGCGAAACAGATCAAACTCTCTCAAGAACTGATCGAGCTTGAGCGTGCAGCGTGGGCCGAGCAGCAGGCCTGACCGGCACCGTGCCGACCGCGCTCGCAGTCCAGACCGCCGTCACTGAGCACGCCAAGGTGACTGAGCAGCCGCGCCTGGACGTGGAGATGGCTCTCAAGCGGGCCGTGCGCCACCCCGAACTCGACGCCTGACCCTGGACGCACGAAAGCGCCCCCTCCCGGCCCGAAGGCCAAGAGGGGGCGCGTTCATCGCCAGGGTGTGAGGTCGAGGTCGGGCGGCGGATCCGGTACCGGGCCGGCCGCCGTGGTGGTCTCGACCTTTCGTGCCCACTTCAGCAGGTCCAGCACGAATGACGTCGTCAGCTTCCGTTGGGCGCGCTCGTCAGCGAGGTCCTTCCTCAGCTGGTCGGTGATGGTCGTGAAGTCGGAGCGCCTGTTGGCGGCCCGTGACTGGGTCCACGTCGTCAGGCCGACCAGCGCTGCGACTCCGGTCGCGGTGATTGCCGCCAGGTCCACGTCACTGCCTCTTTCTCAGGTACGGCGGCAGCGGGTCATCCATGCCGGAGACCCAGACGATTCCGAGCGCGAACCCGACCCATCCGCAGGCCGACCCGGCCGCCGCCGGATACGACGTCACCGCAGCTATCGCAAAAGCCGTCCCCCACAGAGCGGCCGGTGTAGCGAGGGCGGTGAACCCGCCTGCCTGCACCCGCGGACAGCGCCGCACCACCCCGGACACCACGGCGATCACGCCAGCCGCGACCCACAGCCAGCCCAGCACCTCCATGGACACATGGCGGGTGATGTCGTCGAGGCTCCGGGTTGTGCCGTAGCGCGGGTTCGCGAGGATCCCGATCCCTCCATACCCGGCCCAGCCCAGACCCACGGTGACGAGGAACGCGCGGCGGCGGCTCAGGCCGTTGCCAGCCGCGGGCCACATCAGGCTGCAGGCGGCAGGGCACGCCCGCCGTTCGTCGACGTGGCCCGCTCGATCCCCGGCGCGATTCCGCCCGGCTTCCACACCGTGTGGTACGCCACGCCGATAGCGACGGCCGCGAGGAGCACGCAGGTCACGATGCTCTTGCCCGTGAAGCTTCCCGCGAAGTAGGACGAGCCGAGGCCGTCACCGGCCGCGACGAGCAGCATGAAGATGGTCTTGATCGCGCCGGACCAGCGAGGCTGGTTGACGACCGCGATCACGGGTGGCAGGACGAAGCCGATGGCGGATGCCCAGAGTTCGGCGTTACTGATCATGAGGTGATCCGTTCATCCGGAGGGGGAGCGTCGGCGGCCGCCGACGCCGGGTCAGACCTTGGGGACCTGAAGCGCCGCCCACTGGAGCGGCCCGAACCACCCGTCAGCGAGGCCCCCGTTGTCGCCGAGCTTGTGCTGCCACCGGCGGACACTCTCGCGATCGACCGGCGTCCACTGAGGCCCCGGACCGCTCGTGTAGGCGCCGCAGCCCACCTCGACGAGCCGTCGCCCCATCGCCGTGACGATCGGCGACCGCGGCGACGTCTTGAACCAGGCGGTCCCGGGGAACGGCTCGAAGGTCGGCGGCGGAGTGGTGTCCTTCTCGGCCCAGGCGCGCAGCGCAGCCTTGTCGGCGAACGCGCCGCGGTTCGTGTCCAGCGGCTCGTCGGTGTACTGGTGGAACAGCCACTTGCCCTGGATGCGCGGCTTGCCCGCCGTCACATAGTCAGCGATCCACAGCGCGTCGCCGGCCTGGCCGGTCTTGTCGCGGTTCAGCCAGTAGTCGCGGTTCGAGTAGAGGCCGACGCGGTGGTCGAATCCCCGCAGCCTCTTCACCTCCGCCAGGAACTGGTCCTTCGCGGCGTTCGAGACGCCCGGGTCCTCCCAGTCGGCCCACAGCGGGTCGCCGGCCAGCGACGCCGCCTCCTCGACGAAGCGCGCCGCCTGCTCCTTCACGCTCCCGGGCCGCAGGAAGTGGTAGAAGCCCACGACCAGCCCCTGGGAGCGCGCGTGCGCGGCCTGGAGCGCCATCCGCGGGTTGGTGTACGAGAGGCCCTCGGTCGCCTTGACGAAGGCGAAGGCCAGCCCGCTGGTAGCGAAGGTGGTGCTCTGGTACGACGAGACGTCGACACCCTTGACGGTCATCAGATCTCCTTTGCTGCGCGCCAGGTCTGGAACGCGGTGACGAGCGCCTGGTCGACGTCGGTCGGCGTCGGAGCGGGCGTGGGGACAGGGGTGGGGGCGGGACTGGAGAGCGGGACGAACAGGGTGGCGTCACCGTCCTCCCCGAGGAGGCGGCCGAAGTCGTCGAAGCTGAACCAGAAGCTCCCGTCGGCGCCGAAGGACGTCCCCCAGGAGTTCCGGGCGCCGACGAGCTGCTGCTCGGCGTCGATCGCGTACACCAGGAACTCGTGTCCGCCGCGCGGCTGGCCGCTGATCTCCACGAGGCCAGCGGGGTTCGGGGTGTCGAAGCCCTCGTACCAGCTCACGCCCACGATCAGGGGAGTCGCGGCCAACGCTCGGAGCGCGGTGTCGAGGGAGAAGGCGTGCTGGTACCCGGCGATGAGGCCGACCTGCTGAGCGGCCTTGGCGACGGCGACGCCAGTGGAGCCGGTGTCGGTGGGCGGGTAGGTGCCGTGGATGTCGTCGAGCTTCGTTGCTGCCGCGTACAGGGCGACTGCCTGGGCCTCGTCGGCTGTCGCGTCACCGGTCGGCCGGGGCGGCACCTTGGCCGGGATCGCGGCGTAGAGCGGGTCGGAGCCGACGTACCCTTCGGCGGCATTCCCGGTGCAGGACCCGCGGTCGCCCTGGTCGAGGACCGGGATGCGCACGCTGTGGGTGGCGCTGGTGTACCTGCTCGGCAGCAGGTCCTCAGACACGGCGTACGCGCGCGACCGGGGGTCGTGCTGGACGTGGCGGCCGAGCCGACCGCCACGGTCGCTGGGATGCTCGTCGAGGAAACGGACCTTCACGAGGCCTCCTGGGCATGACGAGAGCCCCGCCGGGAGGGCGGGGCTCGGGGGAGTGGGGGGCAGGTCAGGCGTCAGGCGTGAACCCACATGCAGAGCATCGAGCAGTTCTTTCCTGCCGCGACGTCAGCAGCGGTCGAGAGACTGCCGCCTGAGTTCTGGGCGCCGACGACCTCGACGTAGTCGCCCACCGCGAGCGGGACGATGATCACGGAGCCGGTATTGACCGTGGCGTGGGCTGACGTCACGGGGTTGGCCTGCACCTGGCTGCCGCCGGCGATCGTGGTGCCGTTCTTCGCGTACGTCACGATGCGCTCGTCAGTCGCGTTCTGCAGCCAGGTGACACACCCGAACAGCAGGTAGAAGCCCGCTACCTGGCAGACGTATCGAGACGTGTTGCTGGTGGTGGAGTGGCCACCGTCGGTGTCGATGATCTCGACGTCCAGCGTGAGCGGCGCCCCGGTCGTACCGGTTGCGACTGCCTGCGCGGTCGCCTGGTAGCCGAAGAACATGGGAGCGCCGTTCGACCCGGTGCCGGCCAGAAAATCGCCCAGAGCCTTGATCGTCGCGTTGAACAGGGCGCCGGTGATGAAGTTGCCCGGTGACTCGGACGGCATGACGGGAACAGTGCGGGCCACGGCAACTGCCTCTCTTCTGGCTGATCAGTAGGCGAAGGCGACAGCGTCGAAGACGTTGCCGTCCCAGGTGGTTGGGTCGGTCGTCCCGGCGGGGAGGGACTCGCAGATCACGTCGGTTGTCGTGTGCGCCTTGGTCGTCGCGGCGGTGAGCGTGAGGGTCGCGTTCGTCCAGCCGGGACTGGTTGCGCCGACGGCGAGGACCGTCACGGTCTCCGCGTTGGCTGTGCCTTGGCCGAGGGTGAGCTGCTGGCCGGCCGCGAGCTGCGTGCGGAGCGGATTGACCGTGTCCTGGGAGGCGTTGACGCTGATCGAGGTGACGCCGGACGCTACGGACGTCCGCAGGGTCGTGTGCCAGGCGGCGAACGCGGCGTAGGGCGTCGAGTCGACCGGCGACAGCTGCAGAGTCCACGTCGCCTCGCCCTCCTCGTCCATCGAGACGGCGATGTTCTCGAGGAAGCAGTCGAGGGTGATCGGTGGGGCCCCGTTCGGCCGACGGACCACACGGACCCGCATCCCGATTTCCAGCGCCAGACAGATTGGCCAGAGGGCTGGGTACCCGGATGGGTGGAGGACAAGGGAATCAACCCTGGTCAGTGCTTTTTTGTACCGGCTCTTCAGGTAATTCGAGGCGTCCTGGCATTCAAGGGCAGACGACGAGTTGATCGTCCGTTCCAGTGTGCGCGGGAAATAGTTCTCGATGGAGAGCGGATCCTGTGCAACGAAAGTCTGTGAGGTCGATTCCTGTGTGACTGTGACGATGTTGCTGATATGCGTCGGGTCGAAATCGAGCAGGCAGTCTTCGTAAGGCCACTCGCCGTTGGCTACGTCCTCACCGAAAATATAGATCGGTTCGAGCGCGTTGTATCTGGACGACCGCGAGCGAAAAGTCATACTCCCGCTCTTGTCGACGAAGTGCTCGCCGCCCTCGGTGTCCACCACGCCTTGCAGGGCGGTGACCGCGTCCTGACCGTCGATATTCGCGGGCCCCATGCTGGTCGTCAACCCTGCCTCTACGGATGACGGCCCCTTATACCCGGAATACTTCAGGATCCTGCGATACCGGGCGTCCGTGGACTCGCCTGCACACGCCGATTTCCAGGCCCCGTAAATATTCTTGATATCGCCAGGCAGGAAGAATCTGGGGAACTCCGCGACAAAGGATACGTCTCCCTTGAAATTGTATCCTGACAGGTTTCCGGTTACTGGAGCTACCGAGCCGCCGATATTGTCTGAGACCAGCCCGACGGGAGCAACGGCGTTATTGATGCTGCCGTAATAGGCCGCAGTCGTGCCATCCTGTGAGAAAAATACCTGCTGTGTTGATTGGCTGTACCCGAAGAGCAGCAGATGCCAATCGCCATCAGCACAATTAGTTGCTCCGCCGGGGAAGACGCTAACAAACGTGCCACTCGGCCCCTGCACGCTGAGCACAGGCCTTCCGTCCGCAGCCAGCTTCAAGATGATGTAACAGTCCGCGAATGTGTTGTTGACTACCTGGCGGCCAAGGCAGATCCAGAGAACCGACTGAGCCGCAATCGTCGGGCCGGTATAGCGGAACGCAATCATCCGCGTCCAGAGAGTCGGATCGGCAGGTCCTACAATGCCCGCCTTACCGAGACTCAGGAATGTCGCCGGCGCATTGACCGCCTCCCCCGGATTGGAGTTGCTGATCGTCGCGACCGTGCCAGCTGATCCGACATACCCCCCATCGGCGTCAGTAGAAGCGATCTCGCTACCGAAGACGAACGACCCCGGGCCCTGCTTGGAGACCGCGAGCTGCGCACCAGGATTCTGGCCAGTCGCGTCCGAAGCCGACGTAGACCCCTCCGGGTCGTCCATCTTGTACATGAACCGCGGCGCGATATAGCTGATCTCCTGCGTAAGCGGATCACGCAGCTGCACCTGCGAGAGCAGGCTCAGAGCATCCACAGTGGTCGGCGCCACCAGCCCGTACGAACCGCCCGCGGTCCACGACGACGGCCAGCGTTCGACATACCCGGAGTACATCGCCTCCCACCGGCCCGGGCACGTCCACGGCGAGGACTGCATGCCGTGCTCCAACTGCCAGCCGTCGTACTGCATCGCACAAGCCGCCGCCGGCGTAGCGGCGACCAGCACGCCGACCCACATCTGCGCAGACTGAGCGCGGGCCACTCCCGAGGCCGTGAGCGTCGTCCACCCAGCCGCGGCGGCCCCGGTCAGCGTCGTAATGGTCCCGACTGACGCGCCCCCGACCTGGGCGCCGGTCGCATCGATCCAGGTAATGACAGCGCGGACCTGTAGCGACGTGGAAGCGGTGACGTTTCGGACGCGGATGGTGGTCGTGTAGCTCCGGCCCGGCTCGACGGCGGGCTGCGGAGTCTGGACCACATACGTCAAGGCCGAGCCCGCGGAAACTGCGGACTGGCCCACCACGGAACCGTGCCACGCCGTCGCGCTGGTGACGAAGGAGCCGCCTCCCGGATCCGTGCTGCTGAAGATGCTGGGACCGTCAGCGCCCACATTGATCAGGCCCAGCGGCTCACCGCCGAGGTCACCGGCGGTCGCCTGGGTCTGGGAGAGCAGGTTGATCGTGGAGGGCCACTGCGCTCGGGCCCGGTACGGCTGGTAGGGCTCGATGTGCCCGTACCAGGGCCCGGCCGAGTTCGTCGGGTCGAGTGCCCCGTCGTCGTTCGCGAGCGTAATGCCTGCCTCGCCGGCCCGGATCTGATCCAGCTCGTACTGCCGCCCACGGCTCGTCGTGAAGGCGGCACGGCTGCGCCGTGTGACGTCCACGTACCGGTCGAGCGGGGAGTCGCCGCCGTTGCAGTTCCAGAACGGGCCCCAGGCCTGTTCCATGCGCGGGAAGTTGGGGTTGTAGTCCGCGCGGCCGCCGAGCTCGGTGTTGACGTGCGCGATCCACGCGACCAGCCCACTCGCCTCGGCCGCACCGGCGCTGGTCTGCAGGGCGAACGTCATGGCCGCCGTCGACCAGGAGTAGGCCGACGACGCGAGGAGCACCCAGTTGAGGCGGTCCGCAGAGGCCTCGGCATACCAGGTGCCCGCGGATTCGCGCAGCCTCCACCATCGGTGCGCGTCCGGGTCGTATGTCGGCAGGGTCGTGGTGACTGTGGTCCCTGCCGTCTGCAGCGTGAACTTGAAGACCTTGGCTTCGACGCGGAGCGCGACCGAGTTGCTCGCGTCGACCGTCAGCTTGAAGATCGTCTTGGTGTTGCCAAGGCCGTTCGGGACGACACCGATCTGCGCCGAGATCTGTGAAGACGTAGCGTCGAACAGCCGTGATGAGCCGAAGGCGTTGGTGCTGCCCGAGGTGGTCGGCTGGGGCAGGGTAACCAGGTCGTTCAGGGTGTCGAGGGTGGCTGTGCCGGTGATGCTCGACCACAGACCCGTATCGACCGACGCTGCCGTGAATGCATCGAACAGCGTCGACAGCTTGGGGTTGGCCACCGGGCACCTCCGTACTCAGGGGGCGCCCGGTGGCGCCAGGATCAGACGGATAAGGCTGGTCAGCGCTTGTAGGCGGGATACGTCGTGGGGTTGCGCATACCCTGCTGCAACATCCCCTTCTGGACGACATCGACGAGCTTCTTCTCGGTCACCACCGACCCCTGCACCGTGATGGTGGGCGAGAAGTGCTGGTGGATGACAGGTGCCCGCATGCCGCCGGAGGCGAGTCCGGGGAGTGCCCCGTTGGCGGCACCGGTGATGAGTCCCTGGCCAGACACGGCCCCGGCGGCTGTCACCGATGAGGCGAGGACTCGGGCGGCCTTGGTGGCGTGGTGCGCGGCCGCAGCGATGCCGGCGCCGAGGCCCTGGGGGATGTACTGGCCGATGTCGGAGAAGACTTGCGAGGGGCTCTTGATCTTGAGCGCCTTTTTGATGGTCGCCGCCATCTGCTTGGCGATCTTGGCCATCTGCTTGTTGATGGCCTTCTCCTGCGACTGGAGCCCCTTCACCAGCCCCTGAGCGGACTTCACGCCGGCGCCGTACATGCTGTCCGCCACAGCGGTGCCGGTCTTGTTCGCCGCCGACTTCAGCGACGTCTGCATGCTGTTGACCTGCTTGATCTGGGCAGCTGACGCCGACGACAGGGCGAGTGCTGTCGCCCCGCCGGATTCGACGCCGGCCCCGGCGATCTGCGCGATCAGATCCGAGCTCAGCCCCTTCTTGCGGAGCTGGTCCAGCTGGGCCGCGAACGCCTTCGCCTTGGCCACCTGGTCGGCCATGTTCTTGACGACGTCGTTGCTGTTCAGGGCCCGGCTGTCGTCGGCCGCCGTGGTGACGACCGAGGTGCCCTGCATGATCCCCGAGGCGATGGACGTCTTCTCGTCGGTCCACTGCTTCTGGACCGCCGCGAGCTTCGTCTGCGCGGCCTTCAGTTTCGTGGCGACGCTGTCCCGCTTGGCAGCCAGGGACTTGAGGGCCTTGTCCTCCCTCTTGGCGTACGCCTCGAGGTGGGCGATCGTTTTGAGGTGGGATTTGACCCACGAGTTGGTCGCCCGGCCGCTCTTGGTCCTGCCCGAGGTGGAGAGGTCCGAGATCCGGTTCCGGGTCTGGATCATCAGGGTTTCGATCCGCTTGGTAGCGGTCTTGACCTTGGCGGTCGAGCCGGTGAGCCCGTCGACCAGGCCCTGGTTGACGTAGATGCCCAGTGAGCGGAACACCTTCGACGGCGAGGAGATGCCGAGGACGCCCTTGAACGCGCCGACCGCGCGGCTGCCGATGCCGCGCACGGCGGAGACCGCCGCGCCGGCCTTCTGCTGGACGCCGTGGATCAGACCGTTGACCAGGTCGCGCCCGGCGGTGACGAGGAGCGAGCCGAGCTTGCCGAGCCCCGACCGGATTCGGCCGGGCAGCGCACGGACCCACCCCAGCAGCGACTTTCCCGCGTTCAGAACGCTGTGGTAAGCGGACGTGAACCCGTTGGAGATCATTTTCCAGTGGGTGACGATGAAGCCGACCGCGAGGCCGATCGGCCCGGTCAGGATCATCAGCAGCAGCGGCCAGTGCTGCTTGACCCAGTCGACCAGCCAGCCGACAGCGGTGCCGATGCCGTGGAAGGCCGCGTTGACCATGTCGTGGAACCACTTGATGTGGCCGTACGCCCAGATCGCCCCGGCGACCAGGGCGGCCAGGCCGAGGACGACGAGCATGATCGGGTTGGCGTCCATCGCGACGTTCAGCAGCCACTGCGCGGCCGCCGTCGCCTTCTCCGCGACGGCCGTCGCGATCATCCGGACGCGCTCGACCGCCCACGCGACGGAGGACTTGATCGCCGCGCCGGTAGAGATCGCCATCTTCTTGGCGAGATCCAGGGAGGCCAGGCCGGCGGCCTTCATCGCCGTGGCCGCGCTCTTGGCGCCGGAGACGACCCCCGCCCAGGCAGCTTTCGCTCCGCTGGCCGCGAGCGTGGCCATCCGCCTGCTGAAGGTGGTCGCCGCGGTTGCGGCAGTCCGGATCCCGCTCGCGGCAGCCCGAGCACCCGTGGTGATGCCGGACCAGACGGCCCGCCCACCTGACGCCGTCAGCGACCCGAGCCGCTTGGCCGCGCCGGTGACCGCCCCTCCGAATGCTTTAGCCCCTCGGACGCCGCCGTTCCACCCCTTACGGAGCGCCCCGCCG
>NZ_JTIY01000001.1:338542-368489 GCF_000818175.1 Streptomyces sp. AcH 505 | reverse complement strand
ATCCGGCACCGCCGCGAACCGCGCCGACGCCCATCCGCCCGAAGGACGCGACGGTTGACGCCGCGCTCATCGCCAGCTTCGCCGCGTACGCGACCACCGAGAGGGCGAGCACCCCGCCGATCACGGCGGCAAGCCCTGTCGCGACCTGCTGGTGCTTCCCGAACCAACCGACGATCGCCATGATCACCGGCAGGAGCTTCATGCCGATCTCGATCGCAAGGACCGAAATGGTCTGCTTCGCCTTCGCGAGCTTTACATTGAAAAGCTCCTGGGTCTCTTTCCAGCCCTCGACGTCTTTCGTGCCGTGGTGAAGTGACTCCGAGACTTTCTTGATGCGCTCGTTGTAAGCCTCTGAGCTTTCACCTGTCAGCTGCAATGACGTATTAAGCCCGATAGCGCCACCGAGCATTTTCTTCATTGCCTCGGTGTACGTCTGCGCGGCCGGGCCGCCGCGCTTCAGTTCGGCCGAGAATCCATGCGACTGCGTATAGAGTGTTTTGAACTGGCTTCCCATGGCGAACTGGTCGGCAGGGAGCTTCTTAATTGCTTTTCCATATTCGCCCGCTGACATTGCTCCGGACTGGAGCTGGGTTGCCAAACCCTTAACCGGCGTCGGCATCGAGCTGATCATCTGCTTCAGGTCAGCTGCGGCCTGCTTGGTCTTATTGAACGACGAGAGCAGCAGCGTCCCTGAGGGGCCCATTTTCGAGAGCGTCGTCTTCGACAGCAGGTCGAAGGTTCCGCTGAGTCCGCGGCCGCCCTTGTCGACGTCGGCGAGGCCCTTGGCCACGTCCGTGCTGGACAGGCCCAGACGCTGCATCTCCTGGACAGCAACATTGTTCGGCGCTGCGAGGGCGCGGATGGTCGCGCCAAGCTCCTGTGTTCCCTCCCGGGCCGAGGTGCCGTGCTGGGTGAGAGACGCGAGCGCTCCGCCGACCTCAGCAAAACCGACCTTATTCGCCGACGCGATCGGCAGAACGGTGGAAAGTGACGATGCGAATTCCTCCATCGTCATCTTGCCTTCGCCAGCGGCCGTCTTCATTGCGTTCATTACCTGAACGGAATCTGTGGCCTTCAGGTGATACGAGGCCATTACCGAAGTCATGGCATTCGTGACAGATTCGAGTGATGCGTTTTCCTCGCGCGCGCCCTGAGCGGCAGCCTTGAGGACCTTCAGGCCGTCGGCACCTCGGTATCCGGCCTTTTCGACCTGATACATGCCCTCGGTGAGATTGTGCCAGTCAGTACCGGTGCCCTTGGCGATATCCAGAATGCCAGAGCGGACGGTTTTAAGATTCGCCAGAGTTTCCCCGGCAGCCGTGTGAAGCACCATCGTCTGTGCTTCGAAATCGCCGGCCATTTTCACTGAGGCGACAGCGACACCAGCACCGATCAGGGAGACGCCCTTGCCCAGCCGGGCCGCCCCTGCGAAAGCGGTCGCGCCGGCCGCCCTCATGCCGGCGGCAGTGCCGTCGACCTGGGCCCTGGCCTCGCGCATGGTGGCGCGGAGCTGGGTGATGTCGCCCAACATCCGCACTACAACCGGGGGCAGGAGCCCGCCGCCACCGCCGCCACTCATGTGCCCCTCCCCTCATGTGGGTTGGGGCCGCGCGAGCAGCCAGAAGCAGCCAGCAGCGCTGGCCGTTGTTCAGGGGAGGTGGGTCAGTGGTGGCTGATCGCGGCTGCCCAGGCCGCGTAGTACGTGCGGCTGATCACGCCGCCCGCGACGAGCCGGTCGAAGGCCGGCGCGACGTACGGCCGGGGAGGAAGGTCGGCATGGCCCGCGCTGCCCCCCAGCTCCTGGACGCGCCCGTACACGGCTGTTGGGCCGATCTCCGCCAGCCACCGCCCCATGCCGGCCGGCACGGGCCCGGTGACCTTGATCGACCGGCGGAGCGTGCCCGTGATGAGGCTCGGCGGGTCACCCGGCGCGGAAGGGGTCGGCGTCCCCTTCGCGTGCGACGAGGTGGTGAGCATCTGCTTGATGGCGGCCTCGGCCAGGTGCGCCGCGTGCGCGGTCGCCGTACGGGTCGCACGCTGCAGGTCCCGCTCCATGGCCATGAGCGCGCCGTTGAGTTCGGACAGCCCCGTGATCTGCACACCCCCGGCCACAAGATCACCTCATCGTGACTCGCGCTCCGCGTCCCGCCGGGCCTGCTCGTCCGCCTCCTTCCGGACGTCGTCGACGACCCCCGCCATCACGGGGAAGACCCCGTCGAGCCAGGCCGGCATCCGATCGACCACGTCAGGCGGCCACCGGTACCTCTCCGCGTACCAGACGTAGTCCAGCGCCAGGTCGTACGACGTGAGTGGGTGACCGTCGTCCGGGACATCGCGCCCCTCCAGGCGGGCCCTTACTCGCCGGAGGGCTCGGTAGGGGACGCCGGGTCAGCGACCTGCTCGGGGGACGGCTCCGGCTTACCGGGGAACAGCAGATTCCGGGCGTCCTCGGTGATCTCCATCAGCCGTTCGTCGTCGGCGAGCGGCAGGAGCTCCAGGCTGGCCGGCGACTCGGACGGGAGCGGCAGCTGATACGACCACGCGGTGACGAGGACCTGGAGCAGGCCGTCCGTCAGGTCGTAGATGACGGCGAGCTCGTGGTCGAAGTCCTCGACGCCGCGCATGATCTTCTTCTTGTCGCCGCGCAGCAGCGTGCTCGGGTCGCGGAGTTCGACCCAGGCCCCGGAGGGCAGGGTGATGCGGTCAGACATGTGGATCTCCAGGGAGGGTGATGAGGGTGGGTGGAGGAAGGCCGGAACCTAGAAGGTCCCGGGCGCGACGTTGCAGGTCACGGCGACCTTGATGGGGCTGTAGCCGCCGGATCCGCCCGCGAGCGACGTCGACAGGACCGACTTGAAGGTGTTGCCGTACTCGACGGCCGTCTTGCTGCCGTCGGGCTCGGCCTCGGTGAACGCCGCGGTGGCGATGTCGAACTGGATCGAGGCGAACTGGGTGCCGCTCAGGCCGTTGCCGAGGAGCAGTTGCAAGGCCGGCTGCGTGTTGTTGAGCATGTACAGCAGCGGGGACTCGCTGTCGGCGACGAACTGGAGCTTCCCCTCGACCGTGACGCCGCCGCGCTGGATGACGTACGGCGACCGGACCCCGTTCCCCGTGAAGTACGGGTTGAGCTCGCGCTTGAGGTTGATCTCGCCGTTCGTGACCGTCGGGATGAGCGTGCCGCCTGCAGCCGGGCCGCCGATGCCCACACCCATCCGCCAGGATGCGATCGGCCGCACCAGGCCAGGAGCAGACACAGGCTGTGCGCCGAGCGCGACGCTGGGGTAGGCCGTGGCCTTCCCGTCCCAGGTGAACAGGTCGCTCTCGGCGTTCCACTTGAAGCCCAGCTCGGACACGCAGGCGCCCGGGTACTGCCGCGCCCCGGACGTGGCCGTCGGGCCCAGGAAGTGCGTCAGCGTCTGACTCACCGGCTGTCCGCTGCCGGAATTCAGCAGTGAGTGGGTGTAGGTGTACGGCCCGGTCACCGGCACTACGGCCGTCGTCGAGGCATGACCGTAGAGGAGACCGCCAGCAGGCACGCTCACCGGCAGCGTGTAGGGGCCCGGGCCGGTCGGGGTGCCGGTGGTGACGACCTCAGCGGTCGCACCCGTGCCGATCTGCACCAGCGTGCCGGCCGGGATTGACGCGGCCACCGAGATGCTGTTGGCACCCGCGACCACGGGGGAGGAGAGCGTCGTAGCACCCGTGCCTGTCGGAGTGCCTGTGACGGCCATGTCCCCGAGCGCGTTGCGCAGGAAGTACGAGATCGTGTCGGCGAAGACCGGGCCCCCGAGGTCCAGCTCAGAGGTACCTGTGCCCAGGATCTGAGAGAAGGACTCCGTGGCCATGCTGCCGCGCCAGGCCTTGTCCTCAAGGAACTTGACGTTGTCCTTGGGCTTGAAGTCCTCGACCAGGATCGTGTCGGTCATGGCGACCGGCGTGCCCTGGACCGATTCGTTCGCGAGGCCGACGAACTGCTTGGCGGGCGCGTACGTGACGGGAGTGGTCACCGGAGTTACTCCTTGCCGCTGGAGGCCGGCACGTTGTCCGGCAGCTGGTTGGCTTTCTTGCGGGTCTTGGTCCAGCGGCCGTCAGTAGGCGGCCCGTCCGGCCAGTCGAAGACCGTCGCCGGGCGCGCAGGGCGCCCCTGGTCGGCCTCGCTCGCCACGACGCCGGGATCTTCCGGGTGGCAGGTCAGCGGCACGTGCGGGTACACGCAGCCGCTGCTGCGGGTGTACTCGTACGTCCCGGGGCCCGGCCGCTCAAGGTCGGTGGCAGGGGCATCGGGCGTGGGAGGCTCCGGGGCCGATGCCGGGGGAGAGGCGTCGGGCGCAGCGGTTTCGGGTGCGTCGGGGGATGCGGTCTTGGCCATGCGTTGGCCCTCCAGTCAGGCAGCACAAAGACCCCTGCTGGAGGGGCCGTTCAAGTGGGGAAGCAGGCAGGTACTGGTCAGGCGTTGATGAACTCCACAGCGGCGAACCGCATGGCCAAGTAGCCCTTGGTCAGGCCGTCTTTCGTGGCGGGCTGGGAGTACTCGAAGTCGATGCCGTCTCCGCCGCCGGCCTCCGAGACGTGCTCGCCGGCCTGGAACACGCAGTCGCCCAGGGTGCGGTCGCGGCGCATCCACTCAACCAGCGTGTCCCGCATGGCGTACGCGTCGTCCTGGGCGTCCTCGGCGAACGAAGTGCGCGAGCGGAGGTAGCAGTTGAGGACGACCTCGTAGACGATCTCTTTCATGCCGTTGTGCTCGCCGCCGACCGCGCGCCGGATCTCATGCTGGCGCGGGATCGCCACGACGATCTGGCAGCCGGTCCGCGGCCCCGGGTCCTGCCCGAGGAAGTAATCGGAGTGGCTATCGTCCTTCGGCCACGCCCGCCGTACGACACCGACTCCGGGCAGCGGTGAGGACCTGTAGGTCCGGGTGGACTCGTCGTACTCGCCGCCGAAGAAGCGACAGATGCCGTCGATGACCTGCTGTACGGGCACCGGATCACCTCACCCTTCGGTAGCTGCTGAGGTTGCGGCGCGCGCTGGTGATCTGCCCCATGCCGGTCGGCCGGGTATCGCTACCCCTGGTCGTCGACGTCGTGTTCTCGGGGAACTCGTCCTCGGCGCTGCTGTCGGGGCGCATCAGGAGGGCGATGGTGTACTGCACGATCGCCAGCCGCAGGTCAGCGGGCATCCCGGACAGGTCGTGCCCCGGGGCGTGGTCGCTGCGCAGCGGGTCGGCGAGCGGGACATCGGCCGGCAGCGGCGAAGTCACCGCCAGCGGCGGCGACCACGACGGATCGACCGTGACCGTCTCCTCCACCCCCGGCTCCCAGATCCGGTACCGGGCACCCGGGATGAAGCCGGTTGGGTCCTGCACCTGGAGGGCCACATCGCCCGCAGACGCACCCTCGTCGAGGACGGTGGCCGCCCACCCCGCAACGTAGTCGGCCTGGACGAACACCTCGCCGCCGGCGACCGGCTGCCCGAACTGCAGGGAGCCGGACCAGCCGATGCTGCTACCGCCGATGGAGATGACGATGTTGCTGTCCTGCTCCACCCACACCGACGGGTCGGAAAGAACGGTCAGCGCGTTCTGGGTCCAGCCGTACCCGACGCTCTGAATTCGCCGGACCGGACCATGGTCGGCGTGAAGCATGAGCCGCCCGCTGCGACCGATCAGGATCCGTTCCCGCTGGACGGTGACGTGGGCGCCGAGCGGCTGGTCGCACTCGCTGTCGGCCCACTCCGACGCGGTGAGCAGCAGGTTGGTGAGCTCGGCGTCCTGGTCGGCCGGGTCGGCGCTGTCGACCAGGCCGTCGAGGTCGAGGCTGGTGGGGTGCGCGCGGAATGCGGCCGCGGATACGTACGGGGTGACGGCCATGGCCTCACCTCCAGGGTTGGGTGAGGCGGCGGGTGGGTCAGGATGCGTCGAGGGTGCGTGCCCAGTTGCCGTGCTCGCAGCCGACCGCCGTCGCGGTGGCCGGCCAGCCCTGCGGGAAGTGCTCGGCGCACGGCGGCTCGTCCGAGTCCGAATCGTCCGGCGTCGACGGCTCCGGGGTGGCGCTGGGGTCCGGGGCGGCGTCGTCCGGGTCTGTCGGCGAGGGCGTAGAGCCAGCGTCGGCGTCCGGGGTGCTGGCGCCCGGGTCCGTTGCCGCTGCACCCTCGTCAGCGGGTGCAGCCGGCGTCTCCGCCTTGGGGGTGGGGGTGGGCTTGTCGGCGGTCTTCCGCGCCATGTCAGTTCTCCTTCTCGCAGATGCCCCCGCAGCGGGAGCAGATCTGCACGTAGCTGGCGAATCCGCAGCCGCAGCGGTAGCCGCCACTCGTGCGGCCGCCGAGGTTCGCGGGGAAGGCGCCGTACTCGCGCAGCGCCCGCTCGTGCTGGGGGTTGTCGACGGTGACCGTGCCGTCGCGGCCCGCCGTGTAGGCGGTCGTCGAGCCGGTCTGGGCGCCCTGGATGTCGATGCCGCGCACGGCACCGTCGGGCAGACACAGGCGTGTCATGAGGGGGATCTCCTGAGGGTGCCGAGCACTGTGGGCCCGCCCGGAAGTGACTGGGCGGGCCCACAGCAAGGGGTGGACTCAACTGGGCCGGGGATCAAGGCGTCGGCGCAGTTGGGTGTGTGATAGGCCGATTTGGCGTGCTGCTTCGCGCAAGCTGATTCCCCGAGTCATCATGTCGCGGGCCTTCTCGATTTCCTCGCCCGAGGCTTTCCTGCTTGCCGGAACGAACCCTCTTCGAGGCTCACGCGGAGGCCGGGGATTCGCAGCCGCGTGATCGGTCCAGCGCTGACGCTTGCAGGCTCGACAGACACGATTGATGCCGCCACCAGGGCGTATACGCACGTAGGTGTTCTCGGACGTGTACGGGTGTCCAGCTGGGCAACGGTCCTTGTTCGACTGGTGCAGTCCGCGGCGGGCGGCGGCCATAGGCACGATGCGACCGATATTGGTCCGTGTATTCACCGGCTCCAGATGCTGCGGGTTCACACAGGCGCGGTGGGCGCAGGCGACGCCGCCCACGCAGGTGCGGTCGATGGAGTGGCAGCGATGGTCGAGCTGTAGACCCTCGGGGATCCGTCCGACGTGGTGCTCGTAAGACCAGCGATGGGCACTGACGAGACGAGACGGGGCCTGGGGGCCAGGATAGAACTGGCCGTACCCCTTGATGCGGGCGCCGGTCCACAGCCAGCAGGCGCCCGCATTCTTGGGTTTGTCGACCTTGGCGAAGAAGCGCTCTGAGGGGGACTTTGTCACCCCCAGACTTTAAGGCTAGTTACTCTTCTTGATGCCGGTGATGGCACCGTTCCAGGCCGGGGCGTAGCAGAGGAGCGTGCCCATCCAGTACGAGCTGGACTCGAAGGCGAACTGGTTGACGGGCCAGTCGACGCCCATCATGTCCTGGACGTTGAACACGCTCCAGACGTCGCTGACCTCGGAGTCCGGGAGCGGCAGGGTGTCCGAGAGGATCGGCGCGATGCCCTGCGGCAGCCACGGGTGCACCTCGACGGCGACGCCCTTGCCGGTGACCTCGTTGATGATCGTGTTCACGACGTCGCCGAGGGTCACCCCGGTCAGCTGGTCCTGAGTGATCGTCATCCGGTAGTTGCTGGACGCGCTGGTCTTCAGCGAGTCCGACAGCTGCTTGCGGTCCGAACCGTTCAGGAGCGTCCTGTCCGGGTCGGCCTTCACCGCGTCGTACAGCGCGGCGAACGCGGTCTGCCACTCGCTGCCCGGGTTGGCGGTCGACAGGGGGGCGTTGAGGCGGTTGACGTACCCGGAGTCCGGGCCGGTGCAGATCGGCACGATGCCGTCGTAGCCGGCCGCGTACGCCGAGGTGTCGCCGGTGACCGTGGACGCTGCGATCCCGGAGGTCGGGAGGGCGCCCTGGATGGTGAAGGCGTTGGTGCTCGACCGGCCGACCAGCCAGCGGGCCGCGTCGCCGGGGTCGGAGGCGCCGGTGGACACGTACACGCGCATACCGGTGGCGCCGGCGGGGAGGGTGCAGGTGACGTCGACGACCTGCGTCGACGGTGCCACGGAGACGGCTGAGGCGATGAGTACGGACTGGCCGAAGTCCCCGGCGTCCGCGGTGACCTTGACGTAGATGTTCGTGGTCAGCCCGGTGATCGCTGTCTCGCTGCCGGCCGCGGAGCGCGCGGTCAGAGTCAGGCCGGTCGGGGCCGACAGCGCGCCGATGAAGCCGTTGCCGGACGTGCCGCGGCCCATCAGGAGCATGCGCTCCTCCAGCAGCATGCTGGAGTACAGCAGGCTGGTGCGGGAGAGCTGGCGGATGTCCTGGTAGCCCTGGCCGGCGTACTGCGCGGACCAGCTCACCTGGTCGGACACCGAGAACTGGCTGTAGGCGACAGTCTTGTCGTACCCGGCGTAGCTGATCTTCGGGCCGCGCGCGTAGTACAGGGAGTTCGAGGCGCCGGCCGGGGCGAAGTTGTTCTGGGTGGTGTCCTGGATGCCGGGGTGCAGGTTGCCGACGCCGCCGGTTCCGGTGCCGGTGAAGCCGCTGATGACCTTGAACCGGTGGCTGAGGCCGATCCCCTTCTTGCGAGGGATCCGGTTCCTGAGCGGCGTCGGGCGAGGCGTCAGCATCTTCGCCGGCGCCTCCAGGTCGAACGCCACCAGGCCCGTGCTCACCGGGCTGCTGGTGGTGAGGTCCTTGACCAGGTCCGGCTGCTGAGCCTTCAGCTCATCCAGCGCGTTGGTGACGGACGCGAGCGCCTCGGGGGACAGGCCCTTCGCGATGTCCGGGGCGCCGAGCGCCTTGGTCATCGCGCCGTACGCGCTCGTCGGCTGCTGCTCGAAGCTGATGCCGCGGCCTTCGGTGAACGCCTGGACGACGTCACCAGGGCCGAGGACCCGCGAGGGTGCGGAGTCGAGAGCTCCCATGAGCTCGTCGAACCGCGTGGAGATCTCGGCCTTCGACAGCTCCGGGTCTTCCGGTGCGTTGCCGAAGAGGATATTTGCCTTGGGCAGAGCCATGGCCCTGCTCCTCTCATGCGAAAGCCCCGCCGGGGCGGGGCCGATGAACGTCGGGGTGGTGCGCGGTGCGTGCGGCGCCGATCAGGCGTCGGCCTTGGCCAGCAGCGCGGTACGCCGCTCGAGGTAGCCGGCGCGCAGGTCGTGGTCGGACACGGCGTTCGCCTTGGTCAGCAGCTGCTCCGCTTCGGCGCGGAGCTGGTCCGCGTCGCTCTTGCGGGCCTCGCTGGCCTGCACCGAGGTCCGGGTCAGCGCGGGGCCGCCCGGCGCCGGGAGTGCCTGGAGCTCCTCGATCGTCTTCTGCGCCTTCGTCAGGTCGGCCGCGAGCGACGTCATGCGCTCCTCTGCAGCTTCACCGGCCTCTGCGACAGCGGACTTCACGAGCTCAGCCACATCGGCCTTGGTCACAACCTCAGCCGCAGCAGTGGCTGCGGCCTCGGGGGTCTTGGGGGTCTCCGGCTTCGCTGCCGGGACGGTCGGCTCGTCGGCCTTGGTCACGTCCGGCTGGTCGGCGAGGTAGACGTCGCTGCCGTCCTTCGCAGCTTCCGACTGGCGGATGAACCAGCGCAGCGACCGGACGGCGTCGAGGAGGAGGCTGATGGTCGAGGCCTTGCCGAGGTCGCCGCCGGCGAGGCCTTCAGCGTCCGCGACGATCAGCTTGGCGATGCAGGAGATGGCCTGCTGACTCCCGGTCATTTCGCCGGCCTCGGAGTCGCCCTCAGCTTCGTCGGACGCGGTCTCGTCGGCCTTCACGAGATCCGGCATGAGGCTACGGACATCCCGCAGGATGCCCTCGGCCTTCCCCACGACTTCAGCAGCCGCAGCCTCGTCGGGCGCGGCTTCGTCGGCCTTCGTTGCGGTCTTGGTCGAGCCGTCGGGGTTCCAGTCGGTCGGCACCAGGGCCTCCAGTCCGAGGGCCTTGGCCCTGCTGATGATGTGCTTGCGAGTCTTGTCCTGGTCGGCGCCGCGGCCGACTGCCTTGATGGCCTTCCGCAGGTCGGCCTTGCTGGCGATCGAATTCGAGCCGTCTGCCATCGCTGCTCCAGGCACCCCGGTCTTCTTCTTGGCCGCCGCCGAGGTGTCCGCCTTGCCGAGCTCCTGCACTCGGCCGTCGACCAGCGCGCGAATCTGCTCCTCGGTAACGGAGCCGCGGATGTTGAGGAGGAACTGCGGCCCCGCGGCGGGGGCGTCGGCCTTCTCCTCGACAGCAACCTGCGCGCCGGCAGCGGCCAGCTTGGCCAGGGCCTCCTTCACCGGGGCGGCCAGCCGCGCGTACGCCTCGGCCGGGATACCGAATGCCTCGGCCTCCGACTTCTCGACGACCATCGGTTCCTCGACGACCTGCAAGGTGTCAGCGCTGTCCGCCTTGGCGATCTCGAACAGCGTGCCCGGGTTGCACGGCCGGTCGACCACGCTGATCTCGCAGATCGTGCCGTCGACGATCTCACCGCCCGGGGCGTCGGACTTTCCGAGCGCGACCTTCGGCCCCTTGATCCCGACCGAGAAGCCCTTGAGTACACCGGTCTGGATCTTCTTCACTGCCAGCGGGTCGACGATGTGGGCTGCGATGTTGTGGGATCCGTCTTCCGCCTTGGACAGGCCGACTCCGACTCCCACGGCCCGCTTCGCGTCGTGCTGTTCGCGGATGTTCCCGGTCTGTGCCCACTCGGGCATGGCCCGGTCGAGCCATTCCGCACCGAGCCGTTGCTGGTCGCGGTCCAGGGCACTGGAGGCGGCCGGCCCGTAGACCATGAGCGTGCCGTCGTCCTGTGTCTCGCTTTTGGTGATCGGCGCCCACGCGTACGTGAGATCCATTTGCGGTTCCTTCCGTGAGCGCGCGCCGCCGCAGCGGGGCCCGTGGGTGGTCAGCTGGCGCCGGTCTCCGGGTACGGAGTACACCGGCAGTTATGTGCGATGATTCCGTTTGCGAAGTACCAGCCATCCACGGTTTCGAGGTTGTAGACATGCCCAGACCAATTGCTGATCCGGCGAACCTCGATGACGCGATCGCGAGTTACCAGGCCGGCAAGACTCTGAGCGAGTGCGCTTCCCTCTGCGGCATCGGCATCGAGACCTTTCGTCAGCGTCTTATCGATCGTGGTGTCACGCGTCGGACGCGTACCGAGGCTCGTCGCCGGGCCGTCCCTGATGGCCTTATCGGCAGCTACCTCGAAGGCATCTCGGTCAAAGCGCTCGCGTCCAAGCACGGCCTTACCCGTGGCACCGTCAACCGGATGCTTGGCGAGGCTGGCATCGATCCCCGCGACCGTTCCACCGCGATGACGCTGCGATGGCAGCGGGCCAACGAAACTGAGCGCCGACGGATGCTCGACGCAGCGCACGCCGCTTCCCGAGGTACCTCTGGCACCGTCGAGTCGAAGGTCGAACGCGCCCTCACTCGAAGGGGCAGGGTTTGCAGCCCGCTGGAATCGGAGCTCGGTTCCCTCCTGACCGGCTTCGGGTACGAAGTCGAGTTCGGCGTTCCGCTCGACACGTACAACCTTGACCTGGTCGTCTCCGGCACCGTCGCCGTGGAAATCTTCGGCGGCAAGTGGCATGAGTTCGGTACTCACCGCGCCCGATTCGCCGAGCGCTCCCGTCACGTCCTCGATGCGGGATACAGCCTGGCAATCGTCTGGGTAGATGGCACTCGCTACCCGCTCAACGTCCGCTGCGCGCAGCACCTCGCGACCCTTATTCAGATCACCCGCGGGCACCCAGCCATCGGGCGTCAGCACTGGGTGATTCGGGGTGACGGGTACTTCTTGGCCGCCCGCGAGGACGATGGTGAGAAGGTCCCCTTCGTAACGGCGAGCGGTCGTCGCGACGACAGGTGATCCCGCCACCATCACTCCAGCCGGGAAGCAACTCGGGTGGCCGGGCGGGATCATGTCGCCGCTGTTGAACGCCTGGTTGATCGGAATCGCCCCGGCCTCCGAGTTGGTCATGCAGACCGCGCACACCCGGTCGTCGACGGCCGTCAGCCAGCTCTTCTGGGTGATGCCGTTGAGCCGGTAGGTGTTGAGCGACGCTGTCGAGACGGCGCGGGAGATTTCCGTGACGGCGACGCGCTCGGCCCAGGCCGGATCGGTGAGGACGCCCCGCAGGGTGCGGCCGAGGGTGTCTGCGCTGTCGCCGCGTGCCAGGGCGTCTGAGAGGGCGTTGGCGAGGTGATCCATGCGCGTGGCGGCTACCGAGCGGATGGTGACGCCGGCGTCGTCCAGGAGCTGTTGGAGGCCGTTGGTGGCGCCGTTCGACGCGACCAGCCGGGCCGCGTCGGGGTCGCCTGGCTTCCAGTTGTCCCAGTCGACTGTCGAGTGACCGGCCAGCACGGCGCCGGCTGACCGCTCGCCGATGATGAACCCATCGGTCTGCATGTCTCGGATGATCACCAAGGCGTCGATGAGCCGCAGGTCCTGCGCGGCGAGCCACCCTGACGCGTCGTCGGCGGGCGTGATGCGGGCCTGATCACCGCCGGAGCGCTCGACCCCGCCGAGATCCGGTTCGTCAGCCTTGACCGCGATGCCCCGCTGGGCAATCCACCGTTCGGCAAGTGCCCGGGTGTCAGCTGCCGCGCGCATCGCCTTGATCAGCCGAGGCTTCCAGTACGCGACGGCCTTGATGTCCGGGCCCCAGCCGGGCCAGTCCCGGACGCTGTCAGGCTCCCGCGCTTTTGGGGTCGCATCACCACCAGCGAAAAGGACGTGATCGTGATTCATCAGGCCCAGGTCGGGTGCGTCGGCCTTGGTGACCAGCGAGAATCGGAAGGGCCGCGCGGGTGAGGGGTTCTTGCGTGCCCACCGGCGGTATGCACCCAGCTCGGCCTTCACCGCGGTAGCACGGCCCGAGTCCACGTCCTCGTCCTCGTCCTCGTCGGTGTCGTCGGCCCCAGCGGCCGAGCGCGCGGCGGCCGGGGCAGCCGCGGCGTCCTTGGCCTCCTCCTGGTCCTCCGCCTTGGGCGGCATCACCAGGGCGCCGGCCAAGGCGTTATCAGAGGCCCCCTTCAGGAAGATGACACCCGAGGTGGTCTGCACCATCGGCATGTCCGCTTCGGGGAAGTCGTACCGCGGCATCCCCTGCTGGTCCCGGTCCTCGTTGAGCGTGATCCGGGCCGAGCGGATGCGGTTTCCGGCGACCTCGTCTGCCGCGCCGGCGTCCTCCTCCTCCAGGCCGAGGAACCGGAATTCGAGCTCGGGCGCCATGCGCAGGTGGAGGCGGGAGATGTCGGTGATCAGCTCCTGGAACCATCGCAGCGTCGGCAGTGTGCCCTTGCGCTGCTGGACGTCGGCCTGGCCCTCGTGCCAGCCCGTACTGCCCAGGCCGCCCTGCTCGGTGAAGCCCAACTCCGCCATCGTCGTGTCGAAGTGCGACGCGATGAGCTTGATCAAGAACAGGTCGTACTCCGGGCGGTACCTCTCGGCGACGTCGGGCTGCGTCTCCAGTTCCATGCCCGGCGGAAGGACGCGGAGCCGATGCCGGGCAGCCGTTGAGCCCGCGTACGCGTCGTTGAGGTAGACCTCGTATTCCTTGAGCTGGGCGGGCGTCCACTGGTTGGCCGCCGACGACCGCAACAGACCGGCCGGGACAGTGCCCTCCGTGTACTCCGCGCGGATCCACTGCCGGCGGCGGAGCCAGGTGTCGATGTCCTCCAGGGCCTGCTCGACCGCGCTGTACCCGTACAGGGTGTGCGCCCGTACGTTGCGCCGCTTGTAGACGAACTGGTCCGAGAGGTACCCGTTGAAGACGTCGCCGTTTTCGTCGGCGTCGGCCACGAACTCCCCGCGCGGGAATCCCCAGAGCAGCTGCTGATACGCGGGGTTGGGCGGCAGAGGCCGACCACCGCGGTAGTCCCTCAACGGCTTGATCGTCGACCCGTCGATGATCTCCAGGGCGTACAGGTCGCCGCTGTAGGTCCGCCGGGGGTAGATCGAGAGGGCGTCGAGGACCAGGTGCTCCTCGAGCGCCTTGCCCAGCCACTCCGAGAAGTTCTCGCCCTGCCCGCGGTCCGGCTTCTCCCAGAAGGCCATGCACCGGGAGATCTCGCTACTGAGCTTCTGCCGGAGGGCCTGGTCGACCTCGTGCCGGGGCTGGTCGGTGCCGGCCTGCGCGGCCTCGATCGCGCCCTTGGTGAGCGTGATCGTCCACTCCAGCCCCGCGACCTCGGCCTTGCGGATCTCGATGCACCGGCGCGCGAGGCCGCCGGCGTCGGCCGCGTCCCGGAGGACCTTCCACGGCACCAACCGGTCACTGACCCCGGGCAGGTTGGAGGAGACCGGGTACTCGTTGAAGCGGGGCTCGGGCCGGCCGGAGTCCGGGCGCAGCGGATCGATCGCCGACGGGATCAGCGGCATGCCCGGGCCGAACGCCACCTGCGGGTCAACCCGCGGCAACGGCGCCGAGACTCCGGTGACCTGGCGTCCCGCGACGACCGTGCTCAGCAGCGCGGCGACCTGGTCCGGGGTGAACACCGCGGCGGCGCCGGCGGTGGGGCTGACGGCCTTGCGGATGTCGGATCCACGGCGGGCACGGGAGCGCTTGGCCACGGTCACCCCCTCGCGGTCGTGGTGCGAGCTGTGCGGGCGGGTGCCCGCCGCGTCGGCGTACGCATGCGGAGCTCCCGTGGATGGGGTCAGGCGGCGGCGTAGTCCTTCAGCCAGTCCAGGGCCTCTTCAGAGCCACCGGCCGGTGTGTAGAAGGCCAACAAGAGCGCGTCGGCGTTGTCCGGTGATCGGCCGAGGCGTTTGATCGTCTCGGCCTTCGGCTCCACGACGACCCGGCCGGACGCGTCGAGGATGTACTTGGGCGCGGTGAGCTGCGAGACGAGACGCTCCCGGTCCATCTCCTCGAGCTCGGACAGGTCCCAGCCCTGGTCCTCGGAGAGCTGGCGGCCGATCTGCCACCAGATCTGTGACCGCAGCCGCAGGAACCGGTCCGGCTCGGTCGATGCCTCGGACACGTTGACCGGGACGATCTGGGCGCTGTGCAGCCCCTGGAGCCCCTTCTCCCGGAGGCTGCCGGCGATGCCCCAGCCGATGCCGATCGAGTCGATCTTCACCGTGGCGGGGCGGGCGAGCTGGATGTATCCCAGGATTTTCGTCGTGGCGAGTACCGGGTCCTTCTCCCGGAACTTCCACTCCCGGCCGACGACCATGCCGCGGCGCTCCCGCACCACGGTTTCATCGCCGCCACCGCCCATGTCGATGCCGAACTCGATCGGCATCTGGCGCTCCGGCGGAAGCGTCGACTCACGCGGCGCGTGGCAGGCGCGCACCTTCGACAGCCGTACGACACCGTCCTCGGCGTCGGACGGGAACTCGCCCTTGACCTTGGAGATGTAGGTCGGCGATTCCTCGCCGAACTCGGCGAGCATGTCGTCGACGTAGTCCTGGCTGACGAGCATCGGCCGGATCTCGTCCGGCACTTCCTCATCGGTGAAGTTCGGGGTGTCGAAGGCGCTGATGTGGATGACGTTCCAGCGCGAGTCGGGCCCGCAGTTCTTCGCGAACTGGCTGCTGGGGTCGTCTGGGTTGCCGATGGCGAGGATCCGGCAGTGCTCGCCGGTCGCGATCGACATCGCGGCCGTCCAGAACTGCTTGTTCACGCCGCACGCCTCGTCGAGGATCACCAGGACGTACTTGGCGTGGATGCCCTGGAACGCGTGCGGGTTGTAGTCGGACGGCTTGCGGCCGAACGCAATCAGCCGCTTCCCGAGCTTCCAGTCCGTCTCGTTGATCCGCCCCATAAAGGGGTTACCGCGCGCCTCCGCCCGGCCGAAGGCTCCGTTGATCTCGGACCAGAGGATGGCGCGGACCTGGTCGCCGGTCGGCGCCGTGGTGACGACGCGGGCCTCACCTGGCGGGTGGGTATCCAGCCACCAGCACACGAGCTGCGCCGCGTTGAAGCTTTTCCCAGAGCCGTGGCAGGAGTGGACGGCTGTGAGGCGGTGATCTCGGACGCTGTCGGCGATCTCGATCTGCTTGGACCACAGGAACGTCCCGAGCTTGGCGTCCGCCCACTTGCCGGGCGAGGTGGCGTACTCCTCGGACTGGATCTCTCGCTCGCCGGCCTCGTCGAGCATGTCGGCTGCGAGCGCGAGAGCATCCATGGCTACCTCGCTCGGCTACACCGCCCGCAGGTGGCGGGCGGCGATCTGTTTCGCCTCGACGGCCGCGCGCCCGGTCACCCCGGCGTGAGCCAGAGCGGCTTCGATCGCGGCGATCACGGCCTTGGCCTGTGCCTCGCTGATGGCCGCCAGCCGCTCATCGATCTTCAGGCGGCCGATGACGCCGAGGACGTTCACGCTCCGGTCCATGGCCCGCTCGTACAGGGCGACCTCGGAACGGAGCTGCTCAGCGCCCTTTTCGTCGGTGAACCGGACGGCGTTCAGGTCGTTGACTCGGTCGGCGAGCGCGTCCTTCCAGGCGAGGACCTGACCGGCGAGTTGAGACAGCGCGGTGAGCGGGTTGTCCACCGGCGCGACGTTCAGCCTGGCGAGGGCGCGCTCGGTGTCCTCCATCAGCTTCGTCTCGGTGATGCGCCGCTCGGCGGCGGCGAGCGCCTGGGGGGCGCGGCCGCCGTGGACTCGGCACACCTTCTGGCCCTTGAGCGCCCAGCGAAGGCACGGCTTGCCGGACCGCTTAGCTGTGGCCGTGCACTTCCGCTCGGGCGTGGGGGTGGTGAGGTTCGTCGGCGGCATCAGAGCTCCCCGACGATCCAGTGATCGGGGAGCACCACGGGGGCCGGAGCTGCGGCGCGCGGCTCGGCCGGGGGAAGCGGCTCCGGCGTGCAGTCGCAGCCCGTCAGGTCCACCTCGTTGGGCGCGGTGCAGTGGCTCTGATGAATCTGGGTGGCGGCGTCCAGGGTGATGGCGTGGGCGGCGCAGGCGTGGACAGGCCGTACGAAGTCGTCGCTGCCGGGCAGCGGCGGGAACGTGGGCGTCGGGAGCTGCGGGTCGGCCAGCTCCGCAATCCCAGCACGCCGCAGCCGCTCCAGCCCGACTTCGTAGTCGAGCTCCACATCGTCCAGCCGGCGCTGCCAGTGGACCACGGCGTCCGCCCCGCACAGGGCACAGCTCGGGGCTACCGGGGCTGCGGGGCCCTCCGGTGAGGTAGGTACGGGCGTCGGGTCGGAAGGGGCGTTGGTGGGCGGTCCGGGGAGGCCCGGTTCGGTGGGGCTGGGCGGCGGGGTGAGGGTAGCCACGCTGCACGTCCTCTCAGGTCAGGTGATGGCGAGCTGGCCGACCGGAAGGACGGGCACCTCGGGGGAGTCGCTGATTCGGATCCACATTTGGTAGCGGCCGACGGCCAGCGCGGGGCCGCTGCCGGCCGGGCCGACGAGGACCTGCGCCCGGTAGGAGTGGGTGCCGGGGATGGGGTCGTCGCCGTCCCAGCCGCCCGTGTACCAGGTGTCCGGGCGGCTGGTGCCGATCGCAGTGAAGGCGAACGCCACCACGTCGTCGGTCGGGTTGTAGGGGACGCCGCGCCTTGTTGCCGTGACCTCGGCCTGCACGAATTCGAGGGACAGAGACGAAATGCTCTCCACGGCGCCCTACTTCCTGATCGTCCAGCGGCCGTTACGGATCCGCGCCGCCCACTGGCTCTCCGTGGCTCGCGCGGACCAGCGGACGAAGGGTCCCCGCACGCTCACGGCAAGGTTGCGGAAATGGCCCGGCGTGAACAACCAGGCGAGCGCCGGGCTCAGGGAGACGGCCACGTCCAGCGCGCGGGTGTAGTACCGGCCGGAGCGCACTCCGGCGAACGCGTTCGCCACGGCCCGGAGGGGGCTGGTCACGATGCGGCGACGCGCCGTCGGCGTGACGCTCGCCGTTCCCCGAAGGAGCACGGTGGCGCGGCGGCCCACGAACCCGCCGATGGTCACCGTGGCGGCCAGGACCAGGCGAGCCGCCCCGCTCACCCCTGCCCCCGCCACGATGAGCACCTGGGCGACCAGGGTCTGGGTCAGCGAGCGCCGGGCATCCGGCTCGGCCAGGGCAACGGCGGCCCTGCGGAGCTGGCTGCCGCGCTCAGTTCGGCCGACAAGCGTGATGCTGCTCGCTCGGGCGATGCCGCCCAGTCGGGTCAGCTGTACGGACACCGCGGTGGCCGCAGCCACCGGCCCAAGGGCGAGCCACCGACGGGCACCACCGGAGCTGAGGACGACGGCAGCCCGGGAGAGGGCGGTGCTCCGAACCGTGGCGGCCGTAGTCGAGGACGGCGCCGTACGGCTGATGCTCGCCGCACGGGCCAAGAGGCTGCCGATGCTGGTCGCCGTGCGGAAGGCCAGCTGGGTGCTTCGGCGTGCGGCGGCCGCCGATGCCACAGCAGCCCCCGACACCAGCGCCGTGCCCCTGGATACAACCGGGGCAGCGCTGACCACAGCCGTCACGAGGATCCCTCGGGCCAACTGCAGCGTGCTGCTCGCGGAGGAGGAGACGGCCGCGTCCAGCGATCGGAAGTACGCATTGCCCCGGGCGACGAAGCTCGCGCTCGACACCGACACCGAGTGCCTCACCGCGGTTGCCCGGGCAACCGAGCCGGCCACAGCGGGATGGGCGCTGAGTACGAGGGATCCTGCCCGTCGCAGAGCGCCGGCCAAGGTCACAGATCCCGCGAGGTGGGCGTCCATGCGGCGCTGGGACGCGGCGGAGGCGCCGACTGCCCCTGGGCGGGTGACAGCGATCCTGCGGCCTACAGCGGCCGACACCGTGGCGGCGGCCGCGCGCACGAGCTGCGCGGCGCGAACGGAGCCAGGTGTCGTGGTCACCGGCGCCGAGCGGGTCAGCAGGACAGAGCGCGCGGCCTGCGCCGTGCCCGAGGCGGGCGCGGATCGTCGGAGTGCGGTGAGGCGCGCGGTCCCGCCGGTCAGCAGCACGACGGTGCCTCGGGACAACACGCTGAGGCGCGCGACGGTGTTGCTCGTCGCGACCGTGGCGGCGAGCAGCAAGATCCTGCCGGCCGATCGCACGGCTTCACCGGTCGTCGTCACGGTCGTCGACCAGGAGAGCCGAGTGGCGCGACGTGTCGCGGCCGCCGGAGTGACGGATGCTGTACGGGCCAGGATGAGGGCCCGGCCGATGCGGCCCGTGCCTGAGCAGGCAGCGGCCATCGTGGTGGTCAGGGACCGCGTGACCTTGGTCGACGTCATGATCGACGCGGCCAGGAGCCGGAGGAACCGGCTGGCCTGCGAGGCGAACGCCCCGCCGGTGACCGCGGCTGTGCGGGGGAGTGATGCGCGGCGCCCGACATTGCCGGTTGACGATCCGGAGGCGGGGAGCGGTAGCAGTGTCGTGCCGCGGCGGGCCGTGCCGAGCCCGACCACTACGGCGGGCATCGCCTGGAGCAGGGTGCTGCGCCGCGCGCCCGGGGAGATTGCGGCGGCCGCAGCGCGCGCCAGCACCGAAGCTCGACGTAGCCCGAGACCTGTCACGACGACCGCGAGGGCGGTAAGCACAGCGAGGCGCCGCGCCATGGCCACGGTGGAGACGTTCGACTGGCGGGCGAGCGCCGTCTGACGCAGAGTTGAGCCGCCTCCGCTCACGGTGGAGCCGCGGGGTAGCTGGCTGGCCCGCCCGGTCCCGCCGGCCAACGTCAGCGAGGCGGCCGCGCTGACGGTGAACAGGGCGCTACCTGCCGTGTTGACGTTGTCGAACTCGCCGACGTCGTTGGTGCCGACGTCCCGGTGGCACTCCATCGCGAACGTCAGGTTCTGATATTTGACCCATGACGGGGCGGTGGTCAGGGTCCTGCGGTTCGTCCAGGTGGTCCCGTCTGGGGAGGTGTCCCAGAAGACGCTGTTCCCGCTGTGCCGGATTCGGACCCACTGGTGCGCGACAGGGTCGTACGTGATCTCGACAGCGCTGCCGTCGAAATACGCGGTGTTGTTGCTGAACCTGATCTTGTTGGTGACCCGGTTGAACAGGACTCCGATGTACGACCCGTCGATACCGCTGAGCACCATGACGTTGCTGTAGGCCTCAGCGCTGGTGCTCGCCGCCGGGAGAGTGGGGACTTGGACGTAGACGGCGCTCTCGGTCAGCTGCCACTGCGCGACGCTGCCGTACCCGCTGTATACGCCTGCGTCGCAGTCGATGACTGCTCGGCCGCCGGTCTGCGTGTGGGTGCCGTAGGAGTTGTCCCACTTGGGGGCGTCGAAGGAGCCGTTGAAGTTGTCGATCAGCCCTTCGATGAGCGGCGCGAACAGGCCGTCAGCGGACCCGTTGGTGAACTCCACCCAGCCCGGGAGGACCGTCGGCCCGCTCGTGCCCCCAGTCCCTCCAGCGGCGAGGTCGGGGACGCCCGTGTTGCCGTAGTTCATGGTGGCCGTGTAGGCCGTGCTGCCAGACCCGAGCGCCCGGTAGCCGAACTCGACCACCAACCGGTCGCCCACCTGAATCGCCGTCGACGTGACGGGCAAGCCCGTAGTGCCGTTGCCGGTGGCTGTCGTCGTAAATTCAGTCGCACCGTTGTAATTCGCGAGGAGAGTTCCTCGGACGGTGTCGGTGTCGCCGGCGGTGATGAACACGTGCGCGTATGCGTTGGCGTTGAGGCCGGCATTGTTCTCAACCCGGCCCGTGATCCAGGCGATATTTCCGCTGATGGTGCCTGCGGCGACCGCTGGAGCGGAGATCCACCGACCCCAGAGGACGTCCAGCGGATTCGTGGTGGCGCCGACCGCCTGCGCGATCGTCGTCGCTGTTCCCGTCGGCCGGCCTGCGAGGAGCCCGGTCACGGCACCCGTAGTTTTTTCGAAGCCGCCGCGGATCGTCGGCGGCACGTACGGAGCCGTCGCGTTGGCGAAGTAGAACCGCGTGGCCACGGGCCCCCCTCACCTCGTCAGCAGGGGCGTTGACCAGCAGGTTGTCGGCGGGCTACGAGAACTTGGTGGTGAGCGTGTAGCTGACCTGGTCGCCGTTGGCGAGGGTCTGGGATCCGTGATCGGCATGGAAGAACAGCGAGCCGCTCGTCACGTTGGTGACGCCGGGGATGTTGCCGCCGGTGACCGCGTCGTTGAGCGCGATCGTCGAGATCGCGGTGGTCCCGTTCTGCGCGCGGGTCACGGTCAGCGTGTTGGTCGAGATCGCCGTGATCTTCATGACCTCGGTGCGGATCTGGATGTACTGGTTGACCGCGAAGTTCGCCCCATTGGCCACGATCAGCGACGTTGCCGAGTTCGAGCCGATGACCGTAGAGGACGTCTGGACGGCGTCGACGGCGGTCGGCTTCGACGCGGAGTCGGACAGCGCGACCTCGGCAATCGTCTGACCGCTGCCAGAGGTAAAGGTGCCCACGACCTGGTAGGTGTCGTTCGGGTTCGTCGTGGTGACGATTGAACTCGTTCCAGCTACGCGGCTCTCAGCGGCCTCCTTGAACAGGGCGATGTCCTTCTGCGCGGCGGTGAGCGCCGCCGGGTTGTTGCCCCAGCTGATGTTCAGCGGCTCGGCCTGCGTCGGCGTCGAGCCGCGCATCCGGCTCGCGATGATCTCCAGCCCCTTGAAAGTGACGACAGCACCCATGCTCAGCTCCTTCGGTTCGATCGTGCGATGCGGCGATCGGCGAGGTGCCGGCCGACCAGCTGCCACCAGAGCTGGCGGCCAGGGGACTTGTACTGGGCGGAGACGACGCCGTGGTCGTGGACGGTGCCGTCGACACGCCTGACGACCATGCGGAGCTCCGTCGATGTGGGCTGCTCGGCCCTGCTACTTGGCATGGTTCGTCTCCGGGGGTGAGGGCAGGAGCTTCGCGCGCTCGGCGCGTACGGCTTGCAGGGCCTGGGTGTACGGCTCGCCGGTGACGGCCTGCCGTTCGCGTGCGGCCTGCTTGTCGGCGGCGCTGTTCTTCGGCACGCTGCTGCTCCTGGTCAAGGCTTGCTTCCGACGGCGGGCAACGGCCTTGGCCTGCCCACATGTCGGCTTCTTGGTCGGCCCGTCGAGGACCTGCACGACCACCGCCCGGCGCCGATCCCGCCGCTGCCGCCGGTTGAGCTTCTGACCACCCATACCTGAACCGCCCTACCTGGCCGCGCGCGAGACGAACTTGGCGAGTAGGGCGACAGATGCCTGGAGCCGGTCTGCGTCCCCGATCAGCTCCAGATGCACGGCCGGGCTGCCCGAGGCTTCGCCCTCCGGCCAGTGCCACGTACCGCCCTCATCGCCGCTCTGGCACCGGGTATTGAAGAAGACTCCGGTCGGAGTGAAGATCGCCAGATCTGCTTCCCAGAAACCACCCGTGCCGTTAGGACACCCGCCGTACGGCCTGGTGGTGGCCGTGTCGGGAACCTCAATCACAAGGGCGTCCCGGCACTCAGACAGGTACTCGCCCCCGGGGGTGCCGTACGACCGGTAGTGGACGATGTTGCCGACCTTGGGCGCGTCCGGGGTCGTGTCCATCTGCTGCTCCTGGTCCTCGGTGTGGGTGCGGTAGTGGTCACGCAGGGCGCTGAGGTCCAGGTCGAGCACGGCCGACGTGCTCGTCGTCGGCCCCAGGTTGAGAGGAACCTCGATCGACGCCTGGCACCTGCGGCAGGCGACTGCGATGACGTGGGGGAGTGCTGCCATCAGTTGGTGCGGCGCGGCCAGGCCCAGGTGCCGTCGTCGTCACCGCGGTGACGGGAGGTGACCCACAGGGTGTCCGGGCCGTCGAGGAGGACCTGGAGGTTGCACGGGGCGTCAGGGCCCTCGGCCCATACGCGGACGATGACCGCGGGGAACACGTCGCCAGCCGCGACCTCGTTGCCCGGACCACCAGCACGTCGGGCACGGACCTGGGCAGCGTCCTTGGCCGTGACCCGGTACTCGACGATGCGGTTCGGCGACGGCGACGGCACCGGGAAGAAGATGTCGGGCTGGGACATTGGTGCTCCTCAGGGCGTAGCGGTGCTGGCCGGAAGGGCCAGCTCGAATGCGACCAGCTCGGTCACGGCCGACAGACCGATGCGCGACGGGTGCGGGTCCCAGGCCATACGTCCGCCGGCCCAGACCACTGCGTGGGTGGTGCCGCGCAGCGACGGGCCGAAGGCCAGGCCGAGGCCCACGGCGGCGCGCGGCGGCATGTATCGCACGCGGTAGCCGCGCTCCCGGCCGAACATCTGGAGACGCAGGGCCCAGTCCTTGTACACGGCGAAGTGCGGGACGTCCTCGAGGTCGAGGTCGAGTACGCAAGCGACTGCGGTCTGCAGGCAGTTGCCAGGCAGTCCGGACGGATCGTTGAGCAGGATCGTCTGCGTGAGCTCACGCACCCAGAGCTCACCGCCTCACCTGGGTGGTCAAGGAGCGCCGCCGTTCCGGATTTGAACCGGTGCTGGCGCCAGCTGGGACGACTACTTCGTCTGCCGGCGGCGTCCTCGTCTGTGGGATCCGCTGCTCGGCCCATCACCCCGCCCAGGGGCGGGCAGCTACACGGGCTGGACAGCGGACGTGTTGGTCGCCCGTCGCCCGGCCGACGACCCTCGGCGTGACCCGGCGACGGACAGCCCCGCTCTGCGCCCGTGGGCGGGCGCCGAGAGGGGCGATCAGGGGGTCAGGCAGGGGCGTAGACGCGCCGGGCACGCTCGCGCGTCGCCTTCTCTGCGCGGATGACGTCGACCGCACGGAACAGCGGCTGTCCGAGGTGGTTGCGGGACGTCTGCTTGAGGTGACCGCGGTACTTCCAGTTCCGGACGACGTTCGGCTTCACGCCCGCGGCCTGGGCGGCCTCTTCGGCTGTCCACAGGGTGGTGGTCAGGTCTCCGGAAAGGTCCATCGCGGCGACTCCCTTCGCAGCACTTCTGGGAACGCAGAACGGCCCCGCTGCTCAGCGGGGCCGTTCTGGAAGTGCGCACACTGCTCCGTCGCCAGGATCATGCATGACGTGCAAGCCGTCAAGCTGCGGTTTCTCCCGGCGTGGCGTCAGCCTTCTCCCCGGCCCGCTGCGTGAGCTCCTTCACCCACGCGTCGTACTCGACCTGCGTGAGCAGCGCGCGGCAGTCCGGATCCTGGCACTCAATGAACGGCCTGTCGTCGACCAGGCGCAGGTCCCGCGACTCGGCGAGCCACGGACCGAGGCACCGTTTGCAGGGGGCGAGGCGCTCGACCAGGCGCTGCTCGTCGCGCGCCGTGTAGCGGAGGGCCATACGGTGCCAGTGGGCGATCGTCGCGGCCGGGTTGCCGGACTGGACCGGTGCACGTCCCGGCTCCCGAAGTGCCTCGTGGGACTCCTGGGCGAGCGGATGGTCCGCGAGGATCCACGGCAAGTGACTGCGGAGGACGTGGACGGTGTGGGTGATGCGCGGGCCCTCGCGCTCAGTGTCCACGGCGGCGTCCGGGGCCCTGAGTCCGCGGAGTCGGAGCGTCTCGTCTCGCAGCTCGACCATGCCGCCGACGATCAGGTCGAGCAGCAGCCGGGCCGACTGGCCCGGCCAAGGCGTCGTATCCGTCGGGGCCGAGTGCAGTGACGACGTCGCCGGCGACCGGCTCCCGTACAGGGCCTCCAGGGTGATCGCCGCGAACAGCTCCGGGAGTTCGGAGAGGTGACGGTCAGCCCGGTCGACGCAGCTTCGGCAGTGGACGGGGTCGCCCCAGGTGACGGGGACGTCGTGTGCGGTTCCGTGCTGGGTGAGGGCTCGCTCGGCGCGGCGCCAGGTGGTGTTGCAGGGGCCGAGGCAGGGGGTGGGAGTAGGCATGTGGGGCCTCCCGGTGTGCATGAGGGTGGTGAGGCCCATTGTGGCTCTAGATGATCACTCAGCAGCGTGAGCGGACCCACCGCCTCACTTGCCCGCGGCGACTCCGTCAGCGTCCTTGTCGCACTTGGTGAGCGCCTTCGTGACCTGGGTGGGGTTGGGCATCGATGACTTGTCGATGGTGTCCAGGGTATTCGTCTGGGCCCACTGGTTGATGGCGTCCGCGGCGGCGGCGGCGTCCTCGCGCCAGGCGGTGATGCTCGCCGGCTCGTCGGCGGCCGTGAAGTGCTTGTCGGCCTTCGTGAACTCGGCGAGATAGGACAGATCCGCGAGGGTCTTCTGCTGCCAGGCTCCGAACTGGGGCGTGCCCCAGGCGGCTTGGCCAGCCGCAAGTACGTCGCGGTAGTGCTGGGTGTTGCGGCGCAGGGTGTCGGCCGCAGCAGTCCGGGGTTTCTGCGGCGCGAGCCTGGGCTGCTTCGACACAGCGACATCGCTAGGGCTAGCTGTCGGCGGCGGCGTGACCGGATCGGCCGAGGGGCTGATGCTGCAGCCGGCGGATAAGGCGATGGTCAGGAGGGCGGCGGCCGCCGTGGTGTTACGTGCGATGTTCATGGCGGCGATCGTCCTGGTGCAGGGCTGTTCCTCGCGTGTCGGTCACTAGGTTGTGACGTTGCGTTCGAGGACCATTCGAGGTCAACCCCGGGGACGGCAAAGGATGATGCCTTCATGACGGACGGGTGGGGAACAGTTGTCGCCGCAGTCATCGGCTTTGCGGGACTTTTCGTCGGGCTGCTGCTCGGCAGACGGCAGGTCCGGGATCAGGCTCAGGTCGAGCACGGGCAGTGGCTGCGTGGTCAGCGTCAGCAGGCGTACCTCGAGTTCCTGAACGGCTGGGAGCGGGCCGTCGAGGACATGCGGGCACTCGTGGCTGGCTGGGATGACTGGTGGCAGGGAGAGGACGCGGAAGACCCATCTATGCAAGAAGCCTGGGCGCACGGCATCTCTAGAGCGTCTTACAGCTTCCAACTATCGGCGGAGCGTCTGTTGGAACGGATCCACCTTCTGGGTCCTGACGCGATGGCGATTGCTGCGAGCGACATGCAGGAGCAGCTGGTTGGCATGCGCAACGGGATCATGGAAATGCTGGCCAATGAACACGAAGCAGGTACGTCCGCCCCAGCGCCGTCGTACCGCACGGCCTGGCTTGCGACAGTAGGCGTCCGATACCAATTCCTTGCCCGGTCGCGAGAGGTGACGTTGACGGCGCCAACCACCGGTCGTAGGCGCCTGGAATAGAGACCGTTGAATGCGGCTTCCGAGCTGGCCCTTCGTAGTTGCAGCCCCGCCGGCGGGGTGGGGGCTGGCGGGGCTGCAACACCCGCCGGGTGGACGGCGGGCCCGGGATGACCGCGCGGGGTGCTCTGCTGGTCTGGGTCCAGCTGCGCCACTCATGGCGGGCTCGCACCGCGCGTTACCCGAGGTACACCAGAATACGTCCGAGAAGTCGCGGGCGTCCGCAGGATCAAGAAATTTCAGTTCACCATGCACGCGTCCTAGGCAATGTCGAAGCAGCGTCGGCTGTTCCGTGGCGCGGGTCCTTGCCCCCGGTGCAGGCTCGGCATGATCCGAGGAGGAAGCTCGCGCCGTCTCCTCCGCGCGCAGCACGCGGGCCGGGTCATGGCGGGCGATGTGGGCGCGGGTTTCGGGGCGCGGGATGAAGGCGACCGTGCCCGCGTTGAGGTCGTCGCGCAGCGTGCCATCGACGTCGAAGTTCCGTCACTCCCGCACAGGGGCCAGCGCCGCGCGGATGTCAGGCTGAGCCGTCGTAGTAGCCGTCGAGCCGAACGTTCAATTCAGCCAGGTCAGGGTGATCGGCGACCTCGCGCGCCTCGGCCGTTTCCGTGGCCTTAGCGACCGCGCGGAACGCGTTGCCCGCCGACGTCGCGGCTACCGCAACATCGCTCAACGACGCGACCACGTGGCGGGCCTTCCACGCTGCGATCGGCACCACGGTGACCAGTTCCCCATGGGCTCGTTCGATCTCGATGAGCCACGCCATGAGGTCCGGGGTGTCGAGTCCAGTCGGCGGCTGCAGGTCGGCCAGGAAGGGGTGCTGTTCGATAAGCACGGACGCCGCTGCACCACCGGCCACAAGGAGTTCGTGAGCGGGGATGACCTGTTCGCTGAAGATGTCCTGCCCCGTCATGTAGTTGAGCAGGGCGCCCATTCCGTCCATGCGGGTGCGGGACAGGAGGCGGCGGGTGGTGATGCTGAGCACGTCGGCCAGGGGGAAGCTCCGGGACTTGCTCATGGGTTCGTCCTCTCGTGGGCCGGTCCCGCCGCGCAGGTGCACGACGGGACCGGATGTGGATAGGTCAGAACTGGCCGTTGGCGAGGAGCTCGCCCTTCTTGTCGTACACGGTGACCAACCCGTTGTCCGAGTCTTTCCAGTCGGCGAACGCAGAGGCCAACAGCTTCCCCTCACCCTGGTGCGGGCCCATCATGCCGCCGCTGTAGTTGGTGTAAATGTCGGCCGAGTCCAAGATGTCGTTGCGCTTGTCGGCACCCTGGATCTTCGTGACGTGCTTCGCGGCGGCCTTCTCCGTAGCAGTCCCGTTCTTGGCGACGAACGCCTGGAACTCTTCAGCCTGGCTGAGGTCCTTCTTCGGCTTGGCCTCGTCCTTCGCGTCATCCTTCGCTGGAACTGCTGCCCTGTCCGGGGCGGAGACGCTGGTGTCGGACTTGTCGCCCCCACCACCGCCGGCCGCTGCGGCGATCCCGATGATCGCGACGAGCGCGACGACGCCGAGACAGCCGAGCCCGACGATCTTCCCGGTCTTCTTCTTTTTCGGGGGCTGCGGAGGCTGGTACGGGGACGGGGCCTGGTAGCCGTAGGGCTGCGGCGGCTGGTTCGGGTACTGCTGGGACATGCAAATTCCCCTCGAATGGATCATGTGAGCATTTAGTGGGGGGTGGGCGAATCTATCGGTACGCAGGGGGTGTTGAGAGCGGATTGCCTCAACCAGGCCCCGTTCGGGGTCAGTGGGGGATCGGCGGCGCATCCCTGATGGCCTGCTGGATGTCCGCGTCGTGCTGCTGATCCGGCGTCAATTCCGTGGCGTCACCCGGCCGGGCGATGGTTCCGGTCGCAAGGCTGACGCCCCAGACGATCGCGACGAAAATCGCGAGGAGCGTCAGGCAGGGGTGGCGCTGGGACCAGGTACCGCATTGCCTGCGCTGCGCCATCACCTGCCGCCCTGCTGCTTCGGTGTCCCGGGTGCGGGCTGCTGCTGCTTCGGGTAGTGACCGCCGCGTGAAGGGCTGTACACGGTCTCGTGCTTCGAATCGGCGTGCGGCCCACCCGGGGTGGTGCTGATTTTCGGGAATGCCATGCTGTGCGTCCTGTCTCGTCGGCGGGATAGGAACCGGGTGCGGCCGTGGTCTTGGCGGATGGCGGCCGCACCCGGGGGTCAGCGGCGCGGCCGGTGCTGGCGTGCCGCGCGGTCCGTCATCGTGATGCCCCAATCACGACGGTCCACGATCGGGCCGTTGTTGTCGTTGTTGGCGGGCTGACCTGCGGCAACAACAGATCTAGAAGGGGTCTCAGCAGGGGGGAGAGGGGCAGGGAAAGGGTCGCCCTTCACCCCGGTTGAGGAGCCCCGCCCACGCATCCGTACGGGCTCGACGGGGATCGCCCACGCGGCCAGGGCCTCGCGGACCCGGTCGGGGGTGGTGTCGAGGACCGTGGCGAGCGCGGTGATGTGGGCGTGCGGAGTGCCGACCTCGGTGACGGCCAGGCGCAGGTCTTCGAGGGACGGCAGCGGAGGGAGTCGCGGCAGCTCTCCCACGGGCGCGGCCGGCTGCTCCGTCTCCGCCGGCTCGTCGACGGGCTGCTGGGGCTCGGCCTTCGGTTCCCAGTCCTCGCGGCCGGTCCGGTACGCGGCGATGAGCCAGGCGATGAGGAGCGGCCAGAGCAGCCACCGTGCAGCGTCGGCGCGGCGGAGGAGCCCGCGGCCGATGCTCATGCCGATGTTGCGGACGATCACGACGAGGAGGATCAGCAGGCCGAGGCGTAGGAGCCAGGCCATGCCGGAAGCCTCGCCCAGCCACTTGGTGATCGCCCGCCAGCAGGTGCTGAGTCGGCGGGCGATGCGTCGAGCGATGAGCCAGACCAGCCGGTCGGAGCCGCGGGTAATCCGGCGTACGGCGTCGCGCAGCCACTCGGACGTCGTCATGCGAACACCTGGCCATGCACGACGCCTTGGATGATCATGTCGCCCAGGTTGTTGGCGCCGGGGATGACCATGTTCCCGATGTACGCGAAGAGTCCCGTGCCGATCGTGAGCAGCGCGCCCGCCAACACGCCCTTCTTGAAGCGGCCCTTGATGACCTTGGCGAACTTCTTACGGAGCACGAACAGGACGAAGACCAGGACGGTCACCACCAGGGCGCCGCTTCCGTTGAGTGCCGGGGCGGACGCGGACGCGATGGGCGCCGCGTGCTGGCCGGTCATCCAGTCCATGACGAGTCCGCCGACGCCGTTGCCGCCCCAGCGCAGGACTCCGGCGGCCGAGCCGAGGAGGCCTGCGGGGCAGGCGACCATCAGCGTGCCGAAGGCCAGGCCGGACCAGAACGGGATGAGCGCCTGCGGGTCGCGCGCCTTGCCGGCCGACTCGACCGGTGCGCCTTTCCCCTTCCCGCCGGCGACGGCTGCGCCGCCACCTCCGCCGCGCCACCAGGCGATGTGCTCGACGGCGAGGAGACCGATACCGACGGCGAGCCCGGCAGTGGTCAGGGTGGTGCTGGTCATGCTCGCGGGGAGGACCGCGGCGATGGTACTCACGGGCGTACTCCTGTGAGGAGGTAGACGACGGTCGTGACGGGCAGGGCGAGGACGGTGGCGAGGGTGAGCGCCCAGAGGAGCGTCCGGGCGGCGGCCGCCCGGATCCGGGGCGCCCAGAGTTCGGGGGCGGCGCCGGCGGCGGCCACGCGGTAGACGTTGTCCGCGTAGCCGACGACGGCGAGCGGGACCAGGGCGACGACCCACGCGGCGGCGAGTCCCGCTTCGGCGCGGCAGGTGACCAGGGCCGTGTCCCACCAGCCGGTGAGCGGGAGGCCGGCCAGGATGCACGCGGCCTGATAGCCGGGCCGGGCCCGGATCCACCAGGGCGGTCCGGGCTCGGGCTCGACGGGTACGGGCAGCCACGCCGACGGGTCCAGGTGGACGTCGACGTGGACGTGGATGTCCGGCGGTCGCGGCGGGGCGGGCGGCGCGGGCGGGACACGGGGGGTGGGCGGCGCCGCGCGTCGGCTCCAC
>NZ_JTIY01000001.1:278877-338497 GCF_000818175.1 Streptomyces sp. AcH 505 | reverse complement strand
GTCCTGCCGGGGGACGGGCAGCGGCTCCCCCGCCGGGATGATCCGGCTGGGGACGATCGGCTTCCGGTCGTCGCTCATGACCGCCTCCCGTCGACGACCTCGCGGCGCAGCGTGGCGGCGTCGCGACGTGAGAGGTCGAACTCGGTCCTCAGCTGTTTGACGGTCACGGGCTTGCGGGTGGTGCTGACCACCTCCCGGTTGAGCTTCCGCGCTCGTTTCCGCAGCTCGGAGGGGCTGATGGTGACTTCCATGGTGACCACTGACCGGTCGGCTTCGGCAGCCACCGCCGTGGTCGCGTCCCTGAGGTCCGGCTGGTCCACTTCGGTGTCGGTGGGTGTCCAGGGGGACGGGTACGGCTCGAGCTCGCCAGGTGTCGGGGTGACCACCTGGTTCGGCGCGTCGCCTGGCTGATCGGTGGTCACCTCGCCGGTCGGTTCGCCTTCGTCCTCTGGCTTCGACCACTGCGGCTTGGTTGCCACTCGCGCCAGCGTGGCGGTGACCGGTACTCCGTACTCGGTGCACAGCGATGCGAGCTCCGCCGGGGTGGTATCCCAGTGCGCGGCGTGGACGATGCGGATGGCGTCGAGCGGGTCCATCGCGCGCAGCTGCGCCCCGGTGACGCCGAGCGGGGTGCTCGGGTACGGCTCCGGCTCCGGAACGATCTTCCACGGGGACGGCAAGGGCACTGTGTTCAGCTCGCCCGCGGTTCGGCGGGCGGCGAGGTCTTGCAAGAGGCGGTGCTTCTGCTCGCTGTCGGTCCCTACGCGTGCGCGGGCGACGGCGGAGGCGAGGCGGTATCGGCCCCAGGTGCGGAGGTTGGCGCGGGCGCCGAGACGTACGGCGCGGGCCATGGCACGGTCGCGGGTGATCTGCTCCGCAGTACGGTCCCGCGTCGCGAGACCGAGCCGGGAGAGTAACCGTTCGCGGGCCTCGCGCGTGATGAGCGCGGCGAGCGACTGGCTGCCCGAGCCCGGCTTGGTGTGGCGGAGTTCGATGCCCATGGCGAGGTGCCAGAGGACTGCGGCGAGGATCGGGCCGACGAACGCACGGACCGTGCCGCCGACGACGCCGGATTCGGCGAAGGCCGGGATGATCTGCACTCCCGTGATGACCCAGACGAGGACTCCCGGCACGCCCGGGGAGCCGGACTCGTTGAGGTTCTGGCGGGCCATCAGGGCGGTCGCGAAGAGGGCCATCTCGCCGGCGGCGAACATCCAGGCGCGCTCAGTGGGGCTGGCCATGTCGAGGTGGTCGGCCGCGAAACGCCAGGACGTGTCGGCGGAGTAGGCGGTGCAGCCTGCGGCCGCGATCGCCGCGGCGACGACGGCGGCCGGCGGGAGGTCAAGGTCGCGCAAGGACCGAACGAGCGCCCACAGCGCGCCGACCAGCACCAGAACGGCGATCGCGATGGCGATTATGGCGGGTACCGGGTGCCCGATAACCCAGGGGTAGAGACGCGTCACGAGAGAACTCCTGAGGGCAGGTCAGCGAGAGGCTGGCGGCTTGACCTGCGAAGTGATGTCGCTCGGGGCGGCGGGGGGCTGGCGGCGGTTGGCCTCGTCCTGCATGGCGGCCTGGCGCAGCTCGTACGCGTTGGCGGCGTCCTTGTCGCTGACAGCGGGGAGTGCCTTGGGCATCAGCGGATGCTCCTGGCTGCGCGGCGCAGGTGCAGCGCGTACTCGCCGCGGGTCGCATCGTCGATCACGGGCGGCAGGGCAGCGAGAGCGGCCTGGAGCGCGTTGTCGCGGACGGCCGCCGGCAGGCTGCGGAGCATTTCCAGGGCGCTGTGGACGATGGCGAGGCGGAGCCCGGTCTCGGTGAGGACGTCGGCCGGGTTGACGGCGACGAGCTCGCTGACGATGTGGAGGAGGACCTTCGAGGGCAGGCTCGGCTGCGTGAAGACTCGCCGAAGCCCTTCATCAGCTATTACGTGATCGGTACGCTCGGGCATGCCTGCCCTTTCGTAGCAGTGAGGGTGGGCGCCCCCGGCCCATATGGCGTGTCAGCGCCGGGCCGGGGGTTTGTTCTGTGCAGGCCCCACCGTAGGGAACCTGCTTTACAGTGTCAACAAGGTTGGGCAGGATGGACCCTATGCCGGACAAGGGCGAGCCGGAGGACCGTGCGACAGAGGAGGGCGAGCTGGTGAACCTCTCGCAGCTGGCGGCAGCGCTGGGCGTGACTCGGCAATGGCTGCACACCCTGCGAACGAAGGATCCTGCGTTTCCTGAGTCGCAACGGAAGCCGGGGAGCACCCGCGAGTTCTGGGATCTTGCGGCGGCCCGCCGTTACTACGGGGGGCGTGAGCTCCGGCCGGGAGCGCGGACCGACTTGAAGTCGAAGGTGGTGGAGTCCGGCCCTGCGGGCGACGCGGAATGATCTGGGGTGATCGGGCGGTCAGGCGGTGGGTTGTGTGTCGTACTCGACACATGCTCTACTGGGTGACATGACAACACCACCTCGGCTGACGAAGCCGACCATCGGCGTGCTGGAGGTGCTCCTCGCCGCGACGGGCGACACCCCCGCCTGGGGTCTCAGCATCTGTCGCGACGCAGACCTCGGCTCCGGCACCGTCTACCCCATCCTCGACCGACTCGCCGAACGCGGCTGGATCACGAGCCGCGAGGAGTCGGATCCGCATCCAGGTCGGCCACCACGGCGGTATTACGAGTTGACTGGTACTGGTCGCTCGCTGGCGCGTTCGGCGCTCGAAGCGCGCCGGGCTCGTCGGCGTAGCTACGGGCTGGGCCTCGCTGGTGGTGAGTCGTGACCAGGTCGCGTCCGATGTGGCGGATGGCCGCCTACGTGCTGGTAGTTGTCGTGACTTACCTCATCCTGAATCACCTTTGGATCCATGCTGATCCGCTGGAAATGAGTCTTCCGCGGTCAGCAAAGGGCTTGGGGGCGGTAGGTGTCTTCAGTGTTATTAGCCTCGTTGTGGGTTGCATAGAGTTCGCCGCCGTGACTGGAAGGATTCCGTCGCGGACGTCTTCCGTTGCCGGGGGAGCGACTTCCTTCGCCGCTCGCCTTGCGGGCCGACGGCGCGCCCTGCATGGAGCCTGGCTTGCTGACCTTGCCGGCGACCCGGAGAGCGGCCGTGTTCTTAGCCGGGGAGAGCAGCGTCGTCTGGCGGCTGGGTTCGTCGTGGCATCGCTGAGGATGCGGGCTCACGACTTCCTGGGGTGGGCCTGGAGTCCTGTGGACTGGCTGCTCGCTGTGGACTCTCGCGTGAACGCTGCCGTCGCCTTGGCAGTTGGTGCGCAGGTGATCTACATCGTGCACGGCGACGGTCTACATGCCCTGTTGACTGAGGGGTGGGGCTGGTGCGCTGGGTGCGGCGTGGCGCTGCGGTTGCTGTGTGGGTGGCTGCGTCGGGTTCGTGGGATTGAGATTGCGAGCCCTGGTCGGCCGCCAGTGGAATAGCGTGGTTGCTGGCCGCGCGATAAGCCCCCATCCGATCGGATCTCGGATGGGGGCTTCTGTCGTGCCTGCGGTCGACTCGTCAGGCTTCGACGATCTCCTGGATGCGCTTCAGTCTCTCGTCCGGTGTGAGCGCCGACAGGTCGCCGCCGGCCAGGCCGTCGAGCACGCTGCGCACGTTGGACTGGTTCGGGTGTAGCACAGCGTCCAGCACTCGGGCTCGTGTGCTGTTGTCGCGGACGTAGACCCAGACCTTGTGCCACTGTCGGGGCTCGGTGTTGCACCGGGGGTCCAGGATCTCGTTGGGGAAGTAGCCGAGCCCCTCCTTGCCGAGGCTCTCGACGATCTCCTCCAGGATCCACTTCCCCAGCTTCTTGTACCCGAGTTCCTCGCGGAGGATGCCGAGCGTGGTTTCGAACAGCCCGTCGTGGCAATCGACTTCATGCCGTGTTGCTTCCAGTTCCGCCATGTCCCCACCCCTGATGTGTGATCTTTGAGCACTCTCCGCATCATATTTGGAGATGGCAAATAAAGTATAGCCCCTGGGTGGATGTAATCCGTGGCATAGACTCGAACGCGTGAGCGAAAAAGGGCCCCGCTTGGAGTACCTGCAATTCCTCCGGCGGTACCTGGTGCGAGAGCTGGCCCGGGTCGACGGTTGGATCGCCGTCGAGCAGCGGCGTACAGCTGAGGAGGCTGCGCGCCGCCCGCCCCCGGAGCCACCCGAGTGGGTCATCGAGCGCGGCGTCAGCCAGCACCGCACGCCCCTCGCTCTCCACCGCGGTGGCTGCCCCATGGCCCAGGGCATGCTCCGCCCCGTCTCCGAGACGCAAGCACGACGGGCGCTCGTCGATCAGGGTCTCCGGCCATGCGACGTCTGCCGGCCGGACACTGCGCTCGGGGTGCTGGAGTGAGGGATCGGGGAGACGCTGGAGGGGTGGATCTTCCCGTCGACGTGGCGCTCGCGCGGTCCGCTCCGGTGCTCCCCGCGGGGTCGGGCTGGTGGTACGAGCCGAAGTTCGACGGGCATCGGATGATCATGGCTAGAGGTTCCGAGGGTGTGCGCCTGCAGTCGCGATCGAGGCGGATCGTCACTGCGGCGTGGGCAGACCTGGCCACTGCCGGGATGCAGCTGCGACCGGGCACGATTCTCGACGGCGAGGCCGTGATCTGGGTGGATGGGCGGCTCGACTTCGCGGCAGCGCAATCGAGGGCCGCATCGTCTGCGGTCCGTGCGCGCCAGCTGGCGGCGAAGATGCCGGCTTCGTACGCCGTGTGGGATCTCCTGTCCGACCCTGTGAGGGGGGATGTACGGGCCCGACCGTATGTCGAGCGCCGGCAGCTGCTCCTCGACGTCCTCGAGGGCGCCAGGCCCCCGATCCAGGTCGTCCCGGCGACTGACGACCGGGACGTGGCGCTCATCTGGTACACCACGCTTCAGCCGGCAGGGATCGAAGGCATCGTCGCGAAGCGCGCTGACAGCGCGTACCGGTCCAACCTGCGGTCTTGGATCAAGGTCAGGCATGCGGACACGACGGACGGCCTAGTAGTCGGCTACGTCGGTCCTGGCGCCCGTCCACGTGCCCTCGTTCTGAACCTGCCAGGGTGGAGCGGGCCCCGACTGTCCGGCAGGCTGGACTCCGCGCTCGCCGCGCGGATCGGCCTCGTCCTTGCGGGGGCCGACCGGCTGGGCACAGCCGTCATCCACGACGAGACGTACACGATGGTCGACGTCGGCCTGGAGGTCGAGGTCCTCGTAGGCACGGGCCGTCACGCCCGACTGACCGTGACCCGGATGCGATGAACGGCGGACCGCGTGATGGTGGAGACATGCCTGCTGCGCCGATAGTCGTGCACCCGCCGTCCTCGTCCGGCGGCCGGCGGGTGACCGCGCGCGGACAGATCCTGGGCCTCGCGCACGACGACCGCGACCTGGTCGAGTTCCTGCGCCGCGCCGGCCTGCCAGATGCTGAAGACGTGATCGACGACCCGACCTGGGTGGAGTGGCGGGGCGGCCGCGCCCACATCTGGGACGCGGCCTGATTCAAGCCAGGCGTCCATGGCTTGCGCTAGGGCCAGAAAAGGCGGGCGTCGTCGCGCTGAGGCTCGAGGTCCTCCGGGGGTTCCACCACGTAGCCAATCTCCCGCAGCGTCTCGGCCGCATCCTCATGGGCATCACGAACGGCGGCCTTGAGTTGCAGCACCCGCCACTTGCGGAGTTGAACGTCCAAGATTTCACGCCAGTTGTCGGCGACATCGATCGCAAACTCCCGCTCGAGGAGCAGCAGGACGTCCTCAAGGGCAGGTCGCAGGCGGTGTCCGCCCACAGGGAAGTGCATTTCAGCGAGGCGCGGCGGCTTCCCCTTCCGCATCATGGCCGCCGGTCTGCCCTTCTTCTTCTCAGCGAGACGCAGAAGATAGGCCATCTCGTCACGGTGTGCATGAACCTGGAGGTGGGCTCCCGGTGGATTTTTCGAGTACCGAAGATATTCGTACCTCAGCAAGGGGTCCTGCACGCCTTCGAAGAAGACATGCACGTCCGCGCGATCTGCTGCCAGATACTTCTTGGTGCCGTCCCAGCAGCAAAAGTGCTGGACGTGAAGGTTCAAGCACCTCACCCCGTCGATCTTGACGGGGATCCTCATGCTCCTGCCGTCTCCGGCCAACGGTGCTACTCGAATGCGATTGCCCACGTTGAGGGCAGAAAACGCCGGGGAGTCCTGTCCCAGGACTCCCCGCGTCAGTGCAGTAAGCGTGTCAGCGAACTCGGTCGCCTTCTCATCAAGCGTAGCTTCTTCAGCACTCACCGTTGAGAAGGTAGTCGATGCCTTCGACCGTGTGCCAGACGTCCAGCTCATCGGCACTGAGGCTGTAAGTGCCGGCCCGCTCGCGCAACTCCTCGAAGCTCAGGCGAATCTCGCCGAGCAGCCGCTCTCTCTGATCCTGCAACTCTTCACGCGTCGTGTGAATCATGGTCGGCATGGCGCGCTCCTCATCTGATGCGTTGTTCCAGTGAAGCAGGTTGCTCTGACAATGACATCGGGAACGTCACCTTGATGGCTAAGAAGGGTAACCGTGACACGGACCTGGCCTGTAGCTCCCACTGGCGGGGCGGCCTGCCCTCCCCCAGGGAGGTGGGGAGGGACGGCCGGGGGTGGCGGCAGCCCCAGCGACTGGCTGCCGTGACCCCGAACGTAGACCCGCGCAGCGAGATGCACGGCGCTTTCGCCGAAACGCCCCCGCTCGGGTGACCCCGGGCGGGGAGCGTCTCGTCGGCGGCAGCATCGGCTTCGAGGTGATGGGCGCCGGACAGCGTCCAGGGTGGCACCTGGCACTGACAACGACGATTCTCAGCCGCGACGTCAGCATTTATCCGAATCGCTGGCGGACTGGTCCTCAGAAGGTGACGAGCCTGCCCGACCGCCCCTTGATCGGAAGGTCCAGCTCGTCGGCCTTGCGACGTGCGTCATCCACCAGCTGTGGCACATTACGACAGTCGCGCGTGGAGCCCGACTCCTCCAGTGCCTGAGCGAGCTCGCGGAGAAGACGGGCAACCTGCGGCCTATCATCCGAGTACGACATGGCCACTCCTGTGCAGTCGAGTTCGGAGGGGTGGTCCCTCCTTGACGCTTTAGTTATGTAGGAATGGCCGGGGAATGTGACGGTCGGGTGTGGCGGCGTCGGATGGCCGGCCCGTACGGGGACTGCCAGGCTGGCCGATCCGCCCGCCGCGCGGCCTTCCCCTTCTTGTCGACGGTCTTCAGCTGGCGCAGTGACGTCGTGTGGCGCTTCGCTAGGTCGGCCAGTGCCCGGAACATGGCCTTCATCCTGGCAAGCGTGGACGCGACCAGTGCGCGGACGGCCGCCATGGTTTCCGCCAGGAGCGCCCCGGGGTTCCGGGTCGGCGAGCTGCATTCGGATTCGTGCATCGTTCGTTTTCTCCTGTCTGGGCTGGTCAGTTGAAGCCGACGGGGTTCTTGGCGTCAGCGGCGTTTTGGGCGTCGAGGAGCATCAGGGCGTGGGTGAGGAGGGCGCGGCAGACGGCGCGTTCGCGGACGTCGGTGACGGCTTCGGCGTCGATGACGGTGTAGTGGCCGGTGGTGGACCGGTAGGCGACGATCGGGCCGGTGCCGGGTGGGGGAGTTGGGCGGGGCATGTGGCGGGGTGCTCCGTGGGTTCAGGCGCGGCGGATGATGGAGAAGCCGGGGATGCCGAGGCCGAAGTCGGGGTCGGCGGAGGCGGGGCGGAGGGGTGCGCGGAGCTCGGTCTCGCCTGTCAGCTGTCCTTCGGGAGCGTGGCGCCGGCGGTGATCCCGTCGAGGGCAGTGTTCAGTTCGGCGATGCGCTTGTCGGCCCAGCGGTTGATGCTGATGCCGAGAGGGGGCGGCCCGGCAGCGGACCACTGTGCGGCGAGCGTCCGTACGCGGTCGAGCGTGGCGCGCAGGTCGCGCATCTCCATCCCGACCTGCATCACGTACACGGTCAGGTCGAGCGCGATCCGCATCTCGTCCGCGTCGGGGTCTGCGACTCCGGTGAGGTCGTCAAGGCGGGCGCGGGCTGTTTCGGCGCGGGTCAGGACTGAGCGGAGTTCGCTGAGTTCGGGGCTCGTGTCGCGGCCCCGGGTGTGCTGGACCATCTGGTCAGTGCTCCTTCGTCTGGTCGGGGACGGGTGGGGTGTCGAGGGCGGTGCGTAGGGTGTCGGCGCGGACGACCATCACGGCGTCCGGGCCGGCCATGAACGGGTGGGCGAGGGCGTCCCGCACCCGGTCAAGCGCGGCCTCCGCGGTCTCGGCCCGGAGGACGTTGCAGCGGTCGCACGTCGCGTGGCCGGGGCACGTCGCGGTCGGGCTCGGCTGGTCCTCGGCTTCGGTCGGCATCGGTCTGCAGGCTGGACAACCCCCGCCGCCGAAGCCGTTACCGGCGTACGTGCAGCAGGACTTCGCCGCCCCGTCGGCCGGCGGAAGAGCAGCTGCGGTTGGGCACGGCCACGGGTGCCGGCAGACCATGCATTCGAGGGCGCCGTACTCGTTGCTGACCTCGGACTGGTGAATGGTCCGCACACAGTTGATCACCGCTTCGCTGGCTTCAGCGCGAGCCCGTTGGGCATGGAGCGCAGCGCAGGCGCGCTCATACGCCCAGGTCGTCGGGCGGACCCGGTCGAGCGCTGTCATCTCCTCCGCGTGAGCTGTCCGCGCGGATCGGAGAAGGTCGCCGAGGCGGCCGGCACCGCGCACGGTGTCCACGAGTTCCGCGCCGAGGCGTTCGACCTCGGCGCGCAGCTGGTCGATGCGGTCGTCGCGCGCGCTGGCCACCGCGGCGGCCGCGTGCTGCTCGCGCAGCGTCTGCTGATCGCCTGCGGGGGCGTCGACGGTCGGTCGCCGCGGCGGTGTTGATAGAGCTCCGACGAGGTCAGCGACATCGTCGTCGGCGCTGGCCGCAGGGTTGTCCGGAGTTGTCCGGGGGTTGTCCGTGACGAGGGAGACGAACTGCGGGCGGACGTTGCCCATGCGGCCAGCGAAGCCGCCAGCGTCGACCAGGGCCTGCTCGTCGCTGCGATCGTCCAGGACCGTGTAGGTGACCTCGGTACCGGCGTCGGAGCGGATGCGGACGGTTCGTTGGGGCTGGCTCACGTGGGGGGCCCTTTCGCGGTGTTGGCGGTGCAGGTTCGTGGGTCGTGGCTTTTTCCGTGGTTGGCCCAGGCGGTGATGCAGCAGGCCGCCCAGGGGTCGTCCCAGTGCTCGGGGACCGGCTCGGGCGGTGGTGTCTCCGGTGGGTCGTCGGGCGGCTGCGCCCGGAGTCGCGCGGCGCGGGCCTGCGCCCGCCGGTCTCGGGCCATGTCGTTGGCGTGGTACGCCGCTTCGGCGCAGGAGCCGGCGCACGCCGCGAACAAGATCGTCCAAGGCAGGCTCTGGGCCTGGGCGGTAAAGAGCGAGACGCCCGCGAGTGCGACGGTGGCGGCACCGAGCCGGATGCTGCGCGCCCGCGGCGTCGTCATCACGTGGCCCACCGCCGCGTCGGGATCCCCGCCGCCTCGGCCAGGTCGGCACACCCGGTCGCACCGTGCGAGCCGTGCGGGCCAGCCACCTTGCATCGCGGCCTCGTGCAGGGGCCGATGAAGGCTGCGCAAGCATTCGCGCCGAGGCTGACCATGTACTTGTTGCGACGTGGCCCGGCGCCGGGCCACCGGCCGAACTCGGACGCGTGGCCCCCTGCCGGATGCTGCTCGACGTCGACGGGCAGGCCCTGGCCGCGCATCCACAGGGCGACGTGGTTCGCGTGCCAGTCGGCGCCGGACGCGCAGGCGCCGTGGACCACGACGAGCGGCCGCTCCCCGGCAGAATGCAGGGCCTGGTCGAGGGCCGCGCGGATCGTGCCCACGTCGTCCCAGTCACGCGAACCGGTGACGAGGAGCCGGAACGCCATGCCACTCACGCCGACACCTCGGCGGTCAGGGCCTTGACCCGGTGGGCGTTGTAGAGCGCGGCCGCGCACGCCGCGTGGAGGCTGACGACCAGGTCGCCGCCCTCCACGTTGCGCCGGCACGGACCGCAGGGCACTGCGATCAGGTCTCGGATGGCGAGCATCACGTCGGCGCGAACACTGCTGACGGCGGCGGCGTCCTGGAGATTGAGCGTGATCGCTTCGGTGATCGGCTCCAAGAACTCACCGAGAGTCGGCGCGGTCAGCCGGTCCATCGTGAGGATGCCTTCGACGGCTCGGGCTCGTGTCGCCCAGCGCCGTGCCTGGACCACGGCCGACGCCAAGGCGCGGCGCAGGCGCTGCGCCTCCAGCTGCGTCGGGCTCAGCGGTGCGACGGGGCGCTCGTAGCCGTAGATGCCGTCGACGGCGTCGAGGAGGCCGAGGGCGTCGTCCAGGCGCAGGTGCCGGGAGTACTGGTACGCGCGGCCGACGGCGGCCCGTTCGGTCTGGAGCGTGGTTTCAAGGCTGCGGATCGTCTCGTCACGGGCGTCCAGGTCGGCTTCGAGGGCCCGCGCTTGCGCGCCCAACGCTCTGGCCTGGTCGCGGGAGCGGTCGGTCGTGACGTGGACGTACAGGGCTCCGTCAGTGACGCCGCAGGTCAGGATGACCAGAATGATCGGCAGCAGCAGTTGGCCGGCGGCCGCGAGGTGGATGCACACGGTTGTGAGCGCGACGGCCACGGTCGTGAGGATGCCGACGCGGAGGCGTGCCCACTTCGTAGGCCGCTCCGCTGCCGCCTTGTCCAAGGCCTCGCGGGCCGCTCGCCGGCCGTCCGGGGTGAGCAGGTAGCAGCGGTGCGGCGGCGTGCCGATCCGGTCGCTGGTGGCCCACCCAGCTTGGATCAGGCGCTCGAGGTTCGGGTAGATCGAGCCGACGCCGAGGCCGGTCGCGCGGTGGATGTGCCCACCCCACGTGTCCTCAGGTGCGGCGGAGTAGAGGTACTCGACGAGGCGGCGGCCGCGGCGGGTGAGACGGATCGGCGGGCGCGTCATGTCAGTTCTCCAGGGTCTCGGGGTGGTGTTCGGCGATGTGGGTGGCCATCAGTGCGCGCGGGACGAGGGGGAAGGTGGGACAGCGAAAGCACATGTCGCGGACTTCGACAGCGGCGGCCGGGTTGGGGACGGCGCCGAAAGTCGGTCGGCCGATTGCTGCGCGGCGCTGGTCCATGAGCTGCGCGACGAAGTGCCGGTCGGCTTCCTGTGCGCCGAGCTGCAGCGCCAGGGCGCGCTTGTTCGGGGTGACGTCGTAGTGCCAGCGGATGTCGTGCGCCTGGAACCAGGAGCGGCGCAGTCCAAGGCGTGCTGCGAAGGCGTGCAGTTCGTTCTCGGTGTCGGCGAGGAGGTGGCACCAGTGCGTGTGGCGCAGGCCGCGCATCCGAGCGACGCGCGTGTAGTCCCTGATCTCGTCCACGTAGACGCTCATGACGTCGGCTCCTCGGCGGGTGCGGCAGGGGTCCAGGGGATGAGCAGGTCTCGTCCGCAGCGGGGGTGCACGCAGATCCCGCCGTCGTCCAGGTCGTCCGCTGTGACGTCGTGGAAGTCGGCGTATCGGCTGACAGGTGCGGGCTTGTGGGCCAGGCAGTGCAGTAGTCGGCCCTGGCTCTGCTGGTAGCCGACGATCCCCGTAGCGACCAGGGCGGCGATCGCCCGGTCGGACGCGAGTTCCGTCGCACCCGTCCACGCTGTCGCCTCGTCCGGTACGCCGGGACACTGGGAGTGGACTTCCATGCGTAGGTACTTGTGTGCCGGGTGGGGATTCCCGTAGCCGCAACTCCGCTCCTCGCCAACGGTTGCTGCGGTTTCGTTGGTGCGTGTGGCGTCAGGTGCAAGGCCCGTAGTGGTGGGCTGCTTCTCGTCGGCCAGGCGGCGCAGCTCGGTCTCGATGAGGCGCGCGCCTCGGAGCGCACCGTGGTAGTCGTCTGAGGTCTGGGGAGTTCGGCGCAGGAACCGGGCGGCTCCCAGCCAGCCAGCATCCTTCCGGGTGGTGGCCAGCTCCGCACGCAGACTTTTCGCCTCGGCTTCAGCGCTGGCCGCCCGCCCGTGCATCCGGTTGTAGACCGACCACAGCACGGGGCGCTTGTCCCCGGCCGCGTACTGTTCCAGCTCTGCGTTCATCTCGCGCAGCTGCTCGTCGGCCTGGCGCAGACCGGCCTTGAACTCCTCTTGGGCCTGGTCCAGCTTCTGCTGGGCCAGTTGCTGAACGCGCGTGATCTCCGCAGCGCCTACGGCTACGACGGCGTTGAGCATGTGCTGGCCGTCGTCGAGGACCCACCCGTCGGTTTGGCGGATCGCCTCGGCATACCGTTCGCGCCACTCGTGCGGGTCGTATCCGAGGATGGCCGGGTCCCCGTGGATCGGGCAGTTCTGCACGGGGCCGTCGTAGTCCTCTGGCGCCCGGTTGATGCACAGGCACCCCTCTGTGCTGGGCTCGGGGTGCACCACCCCGGCAGCGGCGCGTAGGCGGGCGATCTCCGCGTTATGGGTTTCCACCCGCTGGCGTCGGTCTTCGAGGACGCGACCAAGCCGGTGCTGGAGGTCCAGCTGCTCCCCGTTGGCCACAGCCAGCAGATCCGAGACGACGTACCACTCTGTGTCGTCAGGCGAGTTGACCTCGTCGAGGAGACCCCACTTGCGGATGACACCCCCGTACCGGGCGCGCCGCTCGGCGTCGGTGCCGGGCGCCTTGATCCGCAGAACCGTTTGAAGGTCGGGATCTTCGCGCAGGTCCGTCAGTGCTTCTTGGACGTTCTTCGTGCTCAGATCTCGCGGTGCGAGGACTCGGAGAAGGCTGATGAGACCATCGACCAGCCCGACCGTGATTCCTTCTTCCGATCGGCAGCTCTGTACGTCGTTGGTGACCACGCCAGGGGTGCCGTAGGTGACGGGGCGGTGCTCGGGCTGGTCCTGCCCAGCCACCAGCACCCGTCCACAGCGCGCGCCCTTCAGCCACTCCCGCACGTCACCGGTAGTCGGTCGGCGGCCATCCCGGTCGGCGATGTCGCAGCACTCGCCGACGAACGCAACCGCGTCCTGGGCGCGGTAGAGGTCGATACCAAGGTCGCTGACCGCGTCCCGGGCCTCGTCGGCGGTCAGTTCGGTGTCGGGCTCGGGCTGCTCCTCGGCGGCCACGGCGGGGTGGCGCAGTACGTCGCGGACCCACCCGGCGGTTTCGCTGATCGGCGCCGCGTACCGGACACGCCGTTCGGTGCCGGGGCATCCGGGGTGGTGCTTGAAGGCGCCCGTCGTGGGATCGCACTCCCCGGTGCAAGCGCGCCGCTCGGTACCGGGCTCGCGCCGCTCCTCGGACTCGCCACCGAGCAGTTGGGTGGGCGTGTATCCGCTGCCCTGGATAGCCGAGCCGTCGCCTTGAGGGCGGGGCCGGTTCGGGCAGGCGGCCGAGTGCTGCGGGGCGGTCAGTGTGCACTTCCCGCAGCGCGCGTCGGGCTCGGGCTGCACCGCCCCGGTGGCGGGCTTGGTCCTCAGCACGTTGGGGGTGATCACACCTTCCGCGCTGGACAGGCTGTGCCCGCGCTGGAGGTACCAGATGTCCGCGTACCCGAGCGTCCCGCCCTGGCAGGTCATCTGCGCCGGGCAGGCGCGATCCGCGTCAACAAGGTTGAGACAGAGGCACGAGTGGAAGTGCGCCGGTCCGTGGTCGACGCGGGTCTCGCATTCGGTGCCGGGTCGGTGCTGCTTGTGGCCGCAGCCGGCGCACAGGGCGGTGGTCTCGGTCGCGGGCTGCTTCACGTCGGTGCGGATCGAGGCGCAGAAAGCAGCGGGGAGGCTACCTGGTTCCAGGTCGTGGGGAAGCCCGCAACGCGGGCAGCGGGGGCGTTCTTCGGCGGCGGGGTGGGCGGGCTGGTCCATGGCCGGGGCTCCTTGCGTGTGTGGTGGGATGGCGGGTGGCCGCCCCTGGTATGGCAGGGGCGGCCCGTCAGATGTCACGGGGTGGGGATGGTCGCCAAGGACGACAACCAGGTCTCGCGGGTCTCTGGGTTGCTCGGGCCGGGCCGGCGGGAGAAGTCGACGGTCGTCAGCACGCGGTACTCGTAGGTGTCGTCCGAGTACGGGCCTTTCACCTCTTGCACGGTGGCGGTGCCCTGATGCGCCGCGGGCCACTGTTGGCCGTAGTGGCGAACGCGGGTGCCGACGGGAAGCGGCTGGGTCACAGTGAGTGTCCTTGTGTGGGCGTGGTGGTATTCGGGGGTGGCCGCGCCTCGTAGCAGGAGGCGCGGCCCGCCGGGCGTCACCGGCCGGGCGATGTGTCCTCGATGGGCAGCCAGCGGGTGACGGTGACCTCGCGCTGCTCCACCTCGACGGCTTCGACGCTGTCGCCGTACCAGCCGTGGTCATCGGGCACGTACTCGCCGGCCTCGAAGTCGCCGGTGTCGAGGCGGCCCTCGTACTCGACGGCGTACGTACGGCCGTCGGCGAGGAAGACGCAGCGCCGCTGGGCCCTGTACTTCAGCGTGGTCAGGGGCTCGTCGGCGAGGACGGTGTCGCTGTACTCGATGTCCTCGGGGCTGTCGGGCGGTACGCCGATGGCGGCGAGCTGCTGACGGGTGAACTGGCGGGCCACTGAGGGCTCCTCGCGTGGGTTGGGGTGAAACAGGTCGGTCAAGTGGTGGCGGCTGGCTTGTTGGCCAGGTCCAGGAGGACTGCTGCATGGCAGTGGTCCGGCTGGCCGGGCTCAGGCAGGGGGCAGTAACAGGCAAGGTCCTTGCCACGCAGCTCGGGAAGAGCGTCAAGGAGACGCTTGCGGGTGGCTGCCGCGTCCGGTCCCATCCACCACTGGTCGGAGCCGCGGACCCAAGAACGGAAGGCCATGTGGCAGGCCGCGCGCGCCTGTTCCGGTGTCTCGGCTCCGAGCCATTCGATGGCCCCGGCAAGGGTGAACGGGTTCCCGAAGCGGGACGGCCGGCTAACGATCACGCAGCCGACCGGTTTGGTCCAGCCCTTGGTGCGGCGGCGCTGGATACGCGTGGGCGTGCTCGACACGGTCACGCCCCCTTCGAGGTGGCGCGGACGGTGTAGTCGCCGAAGCCGTCGCGGATGATCGTGTCGCCGAACCGGGCCGGCGCAGGACCACCCGCGACCCACACGGTCAGGCCCTCCAACTCCAGAAGCCGACCGTCGACCGTCCGGCCGCCGGGGCGGCACCGGTAGCGGAGCCTGCTCGCCTCGCACCACGCGAACAGTTCGCGCACGTTGTCCGGGGTGACGAGGCGTTCCTCCGGGGCGTAGTCCAGGTGCGGCATGCCGGCGACGCACATGGCGTTGCAGTAGCCGCACCGGTACTGGCCCAGCGGGGCGTCGACGAGCTGCTGGGGCTCCCAGGGCCACCGGCACCGCTCGCCGAGCTCGTTGAGCGGGGCGGTGATCGTCAGGTCGGTGGTCAGGTTGAGCTGGACGGCGTCGATCGGGGCGATGTCGTGCCACGCCCGGGGCTGCGTGACGAGCGTGGTCTCGGTCATCAGACGGCCGCCGATCCGAGCGCCACGGCCCACGCGGTCAGCGCGGTGAAGTCGTCCTCGAGGAGGCCGAGCCGGGGGTCGATCGTGCGGATGAGCGCCGGGCCCTGGTGGTGCGCGGCCACGTACTCCTCGTCGGCAGGGGTCGTCTCGTCGTCGATCCAGGCGAAGGGGCGGCCGGCGGCGTACTCGACGACGTGATGCGTCTTCCAGTACGTCCCGTCGGTGGTGCCAAGGCGGTTGGCGATCGTCGGCGGCGGCCACTCGATGACGGGCAGGTCGGTGGGCAGCCCGATGATCGGGGCGATCATGGTGTTGGCGTCGTGCTCCCAGGTGGTGCACCAAACCAGCTCGAACGGCAACGCGCTCAACGCGGCGCCGTGGGACGGGTTGAGCCACACCCGCAGCGCCTTGCGCCGGTCGCTCTCCCAGCCGGCCGGGCGCATCCGGTGCGTCGTGTACCCCTCCGGTCGGCGGTGGGGCTTGGCCGCATACGGGTTCAGCGGGCCGTCGACATCGATGAGCAGCAGTGGCGTGGTCACGAGAGTTCCTCGGGGGTGTTGGCGGGGGTGTGGTGGGCGGCGATGTGCTGCAGGAGCAGCAGCATTCGGTCGGCGCGGCCCGGGGCGATGACTGGGCGGGGGCTGTAGGTGCGGGGGTTGATGTCGCAGCGCCAGCCGAGCACCAGGCGCTCCAACGACGTCCGTACGCCGTACCCGACCGGGATGGCAGGCGTCATGCCCTGCTGATGCAGCGCACCGGCCAGAACGCCGATGGCCTCGGTTCCCCAGACGACCAGGGCGCGGCCGGTGAGCGCGGCCCGGATCTGGTCGACGGCGTCCTCGGGGGCGATGGCGCCGGCCGGGATGCCGGCCGACCGTGGACCGACCAGCCGCACCGTGACGTCGACGAGGGTGCCGCCCTTGTTGTCCAGGGCGACCAGGTGTGCCGCCGACGGCGACCGCTTGACCCCGCTTGGGGTCGTCCCGCGCTCGGTCAGGGTGACGTGGACAACGGCCAGGCGCTCATTGCCGAGGAGTTCCCACGCCTGGACGGCGACTGCTCGCCGATCCTCCCGGGCCGCCTTCTGTGCGGCGCGAAGCCGGTGGATGTGGGCGCAGGTCGCGCACAGGAACCGGTCGCCGTCGTACGGGGTGGTGCAGGGGAGCTCGGGGCGGCCGTAGCAGTCCGCGCAGTACCGCTGCGCCTCGCCGCCGCGGGCCCGGGCGGCCTGGAGCTGCTTGGCGCTGGCCTTAGTCGGGACGGATTCGGAGACTGCGTACAGGTCGTGGACGGTGTTGCGACCGACGCCGTCGTAGCCGTCGACGTACGCCGTGACCTTGCCGGGGGTCCGGGGGAGGTCGAGGCTGCGCAGCTGCGTCTTGGTCATGAGGTTCGGCGGCACGTCGCGCCAGGAGTTGTAGTGCGGGAGTTCGGGCATGTCATGCCTCCGGGGAGCGGTGGGCGAGTTCGAGGACGATCGCGGACGTGCACGGCCACCGGACCGGAGTCCGGCTGGTCCAGCGCTGGGGGTTGCCCCACTGGTCGATCCAGGTGTGCACCGTGCGGGTCTCGCAGCGGCGGCAGGTCCGCCCGAGACCACGTCCGTCCGTCAGGCCGATGACCGGCCGGTGGTCGAAGTCGTCTGGGACGACCATTACTTGGGCGGGTCGGCAGGAGCGGCAGGGCGTCTTCCCGTCCCCATGGGCCTGCTGCGCCGTGGTCTGCTCGAGGGGGTGGCCGCTGGTGAGCAAGACCTGGGGCATGCCGGGCACCCAGCTGTTCGGATCGAAGGTCCACTTGGCCTGTCCGAATCGCTGGGCGTCGCAGTCGCGGGTGGCGTGGTAGCGGTCGCCGCCCTTCGAGGCGAAGACCGGAACCGCGGCCACCTCGTCGAGGATCACGAGCAGGTTGTTCTGATGCACGCCCTGGAACCCCCGCGGGCTGCTGGCGCTCATCGCTCTGCCCCCGGGGCTGCGACACGGTCATAGCCAGCAGCCATCGTCTCGGCGCTGAAAAGGTGGAACCCTCCGTCGACCTTCCCCACCCAGTCGCCCACGAGGAGGCCAACCCAGCTGCTGTGGGTGCTCTCCAGCAGCTGCGCGGTCTCGTCTGGGTCATCGCCCCGGTCCTCGGCGGGCACTTCGGCGAAGCAGGTGCCGGCGAACGCGGTCATCTCGGCGGTGTTATCGCCGGTCCACTGGACGGCTTCCATCTCGATGGGGCGTCTGCGGTAGAGGGCGGGGCCAGGCATGCGGGTCTCCGTGGTGGTGATGGCCAGTTGGCCGGGGCCGGCTGGGCGGCGGCGTCCGCCGCGGGGTGGGTGGTTCTTGGCTCCGCAGACGGGGCCGCGCCCGGCTGCTCGGGACTCGCGGTCCGTGAGCAGCCGGCCGCAGTCCTCGCATGTGACGGGGATGGTCGGGTCGATGACCGCGGCGATGGTTCCGCTCACGTCATGCACCAGCCCGAGTCGCAGGCGCCGTCCGCCTCATCGAACATCGGCAGCAGGTCCACCCCGTCGGGGATCGCTTCACGCAGGGGCTTGCCGAACCGGGTCAGGTAGACGTGGTCCTTGTCGAGCGCGTCTCGCCGCTCGTTGAGGAGGTCTTCGAGCTGGCACGACTTCTCGAACAGCTCCGGCTCGCTACGGCGCATGTCGTGCCACGTTTCCGGCCTGTGGAACGGGCAGAAGTAGCAACTGCTCTTGGGCGGCACGGGCAGGCCCGCCTCGCGGATGATGCGTGCGCAGTCCGTGCGCCGGAGACCGAGGTCGAGGAGCGGGTAGACGATCTCCTCGTGCGGCTCGCAGTGCCGGCTGTTCGCGCGGTGGATCTCGTCGACGCTGATGCCGATACCGATGGTCGCCGGGTTGTTCTTCGTGGCGCCCCTGCGCTTCAGCTCCCGACCGATGACCTTGATCTTGAAATCAGCGGTGCAGGAGCGGGTGCCGGGCGCCCCGTTGGACATGCGCACGGGGATCGCCAGCGACCTGCTCCCCTCCTTGGTGAGCTGGCCGTGCAGCGTGCGGACCTCACCCGTGCGGACCATGACCCGGTCCAGCAGCACGAGTTCAATCTCATGCTCAGCCGCATACGGCCGGGCGTGCTCTTCCAGGTACCGCAGGGTGCCTGGGTTCTCCGAGTCGCCCCCGACGTTGGCCATCAGGAACGTGCGGAAGTCGATACGGCCCTGAGCGGCGAGAACGAGGAGGGCAGTGGACTGCACCCCGCCGCCGTAGCTGATGGTTCGGATGCTCATCGCAGCGTCCCTGTCCAGTCGGCGAGTTCGGTGGCGGCCTCTGTGTTGGCCTCCACCAGGTGTTCGCGGTCGCGTAGGAGGTCGCGGAGCGCGAACCAGAGGTCCTCGGGCGGCGAGCTGGACCTCAGTGCCTTGACCTCGGCCAGACGCTCGCGGCTCATCTCAGGCATCGGCCGGCTCCCTTCGTTCGAAAGCAGCGCGGCGTTCTGCGGCAGTGGGCGGCTCGCCGTGGCGTTCGGCATAGGCCGGCGGGAGATCGAGGTCCAGCGCGTTGCCCACGACGACGTTGCGGTCCATGAAGGTGAACGGCGCCTGGCCGTCGATCTCCAGCCACAGCGCGGCCTTGGCGAGGTCGACGGCAACCGGGTCGATGTCGACGCCGTAGATGCACGTCTCCATCACCTCGGGCATCACTTTGGCGACGAGGGTGTCGGGCGCGTGACTCCGGCCGACGTGCTGGATCGCGAGACGGTCGGCGAAGCGGCGGGCGATGAGTCGTGCGGCCTCGATCAGGAACACGCCGGCCCCCGCGGCCGGATCGATCGCGCTGATCTCCAGTACGTTCCACGGATCCGGGTGCTGGTCCAGGCGGTCAAGCTGCGGGCCGATGGACAGGCGGCACATGGCTTCAGCGATCTCTGGTGGTGTGTACCAGGCGCCTTGATCGCCGCGTGCCGCCATGCCGCGCTTGCCGGCCGCATGCCGTTTGGCGACGGCCCGGCCGTCCTTGCCGACCACGACGGTCAGGGCCAGGAGCTGCTGGTGGACTTCCCCGACGTCGAGGATGTGCCAGCCGTCGAGTGGCCCGAGCTCGTCGAGGATCGCCTCTGCCACTGGCACGTGTGGGCGGGTGAGGCCGGGTGCAGGTAGGCCCTTGGCAACTGCCACGCGGTCGATGAGGGACCGGACCATGTGATGCACGGCGTTGGACCAGTCTGTTCCAGCCGTGGCGTGCTCTTCGGCGGCTCGGGTGGTGACGGCGACGGCGTCCATCGGGCTGATCATGAGCCCACCTCGGCGTCTGCCTGCCGCCCGGCCGTCTTCCGCTCCCGTTTGCACTGCTGGCAGTACGCGCGGCCGTCCGCCTCGAACCGGCCGTGCTCCGCCTGGTCGTGGTCACGGATGCACAGGGCTGGTCGGGGCGGTAGACCGTTAACGTGGCGCACTGCCTCGCGGAGTTGCCCGCGAGTGATGGTGTCGTCGACGTGGTTGGGCGCGACGCACTGGTGGTGACCGCAGTCGGCGTACGCCTGGCCGACCGGGGGCCGACCGTGGTGGATCCGGAATGCGACGGCGGCCGCGCCGTAAATCGCCTGCTTGTAGCGGAGGAGCGGTGTGCCGCTTCCCTTCTGCCGGCTGCCGGTCCATTCGACGTGGCCGCCGGGCAGCGGCTTGGTGAAGGTGGCCCACTTCTCCTTGAGGGTGAGGGGCTGGAGGGGGGCGTGGGGGATGTTGTGGAGGCGGCGGAGCTCGCGGACGCGCTTCTTGTCGCAGTGGAGTTCCCGCGAGATGGCGGTGTTGGAGCGGCCTTGGCGGAGGAGTGCGGTGATTTCCGCGCGGGTGGCGTTCATCGGCGGTCGTCCTGGCCGGTGGTGAGGGCGGCCGGGGCGGTGGTCACGGTGGCTGCGGGGGTCTCGGTGGTGTCGGCGAGGTGCCAGCGCCCGGTCGCGGAGTCGCGGTGGATGCGCGTGTTGCCGTCCGGTCCGAGGACACCGTCGAGGTCCAGGGAGAAGTGCACCCCGGCCTCGGTGAGGGCGTTGAGGCCGTCGACGGCGCGCTCCCACGGGGTGCCTGGCGTGAGGCCGAGCGCCTGGCGCGCGGCGGGGTTCCGGCCGCTGGTCGCGTCGAGGAGCTGCTCGGCGAGGAGGCGGATGGTTCCGTTCAGGTGCCGGGCTTGGGTGCGCCGGTGCGCGCAGACCGCGAGGAGGTGTGTGATGCGCAGGCGGTAGTGCAGTTGGGTCCGTCTGGCTTGCCGGCGTTCCAGCAGGATCTCGGTGCAGACCTCTTCGAGCGCGTGGTTCGCGGCGGTCAGGTCGACGTCGGCCTGCCAGCGGGCGATCGCTTCGAGTTCGAGGGTCTGCTGGGTGGCGATCAGCTTCCGGCGGGTGGCTGTCAGGCTGCCGTTCGCGATGCCCTGGGTGAAGCCGAGGGCGGCCATGTTCCCGGCCGCGCGGAACTGGGTGGCGCGGAGCTTGCGGGTGGTGGTGAGTCCGAACATGTGCGGTGCTCCCTGCGAGGGTGGCACCGGGGTGGGCCCACAGGTATTGGGCCCCAAGACCGGTCGTACGTGATTGAACGGGTTGGTCAGCTGCCCGTTTACCGGCGAATCCCGAGGAACCTATCGAAGGCTCGACGTACTCGTCGCGGTAGACGGAAGTAGAAGCGGACGATTCGCGGTTCGTCGTCCATCAGCTGCGGATGATGCCAGCGGCGCGGGCGGCGGAGAGCCACGCCCCGTACTGCGCAGTGATGCCGTCGAAGAGGTCGGCGTCCGCCGTGGTCAACGGGTCGGACGCGTGGAAGAACGCCGCGTTGTCGACCGCGCGGCCGGGGAGATTGTCGAGGCGCTGAAGAAACGTGATGTCGTTGCCGAAGCCGACGAATGCGAAGAAAACCGGGGACTGGCTCGCCCAACGGAGCGCGGCCTCGGCTGCGAGGACGTCATCCGGGTCGCCGTCGGTCTGGAAGATGACGAGGCCCACAGCGGCACCAGATTCGAGGTGCTCGTTCACGGCGTACGTGATGGCCCTCGCGTAGTCGGTCCTGCCCCAGTGAACGCTGGCGTGGGTGCGGTCGACGATCCCGGCATAGTTGCTGAGCAGCACGTCCTCGGCCACCTCGACGCGGGAGCCGAAGTAGATCAACGGGACGGTGGCGTCGTCGTCGAGGTTGGCGGAGAGGCCGAGGGCCTGCTCGGCGAGGTGCTGGACGGCGCCGGAGTTGTAGTGGCGGCGCATGCTGCCGGAGTGGTCGAGGACGAGGTAGACGGCTGCGCGCTCGTGGACCAGGCCGTGCTTGTCGAGCGACACGGCCGCGGCCTTGGTGAGGTTGACGAGGCCGGACGAGGCCTTCGTGGTGTCGATCATGTGCGCTCCTGAGAGACGACTTTGGGCGTGGGCAGTTGATCGAGCGCGTCGCCGATGTCGTGGGCGATGCGGCGCCAGCGTTCGGCGAGGTGGGGGGCCAGGCTTTCGCGGGTGGCGGCGGCCAAGAGGAGCGCCTCGACGATCTCGGATGCCTCGTGGGTGCTGGCGAGCTTGAGGATGGCGGCCATCAGTCGTCGCAGAGGTCGAAGTCGTGCCCGTGCCCGTGCGTGTGCGTGTGCGTGTGCTTCGACTTGGACTTCTTGGTCTTGGTCTTCTTGCTGGTGGTCTTGGTGGGCTTCGGGGCGGAGGCCGGCGGGTTGGGTGCTGCGTGCGGGGCGCGGGGTCGGACGTGGGCGCCTCCGGTCCTGGGCGGCCTCGGCTTCGCGATGGCGGCGATGGGGGTGAGCGAGTCGCAGTCGCTGCTGCTGTGGTTGGTGCAGGCGGTGAGCAGTGCGGCGGTCATCAGACTGGCGGCCAGGAGTGCCATGGATCGGTGCGGGCGGTGAGGTGTGTGGTTCACGTGGTGCCTTCGTTGAGGTGGCCGATGTAGCGGGCGTAGATGCGGAATTCGCCGTCGATCGCGCGGGACACGGCTTCGAACGAGCCGGGCGGGGCGTAGGACAGGAGGGCGCCCCGCTTGATGAGTCGCGCCGTCGAACCAGCGGAACCCTGGGTGCCGGCCCGTCTGATGAGGGCCCACTCGCCGGGGCGTTCGCGCAGGGTGGCGGCGACGGCTCGGTGGTCGGTGGCGGGCTGGTGACCGCCGTTGCGTCCGGGTGGCGGGGCTTCGAAGTGGATCTCGCTCATGGGGGTGTGATCTCTGTTTCTAGAACGGGGGTTCGGTGGTGCCGGTGGCCCAGGGGTCGTCCTGGGGCGGCTGCTGCGGACGGGACGTCTGAGGTGCACGCTGCTGCGCCCGTCCCGCCCCCTGGCCGCCCCCCTGACCGCCGCTCTGCGACTGCGCGTCCTTGGTCACCTTCGCCACGCTGAAAGCCAGCGACGGGGCGATGGAGCGGATCAAGAGCGCCGGACGCGAGCTCTTGACCCCGTCCTTCTCCCAGGACTCCGTCCGCAGCTCACCCGTGACCAAGACCTCCATGCCCTTGGCGAGGGTCTCGACGACGTTCTCCGCGTGGCGCTCCCAGAGGCTGCCGCGGACGTAGAAGACGTCAGCGTCCTCCCACTGCTGGGTCTGCTGGTTCAGCCGGCGCGAGTTGAAGGCCAGCGAGATGTCCGCGACCGCCTTCCCGTTCGCGGTGAACCTCAGCTCGGGGTCGGCGGTCAGCCGGCCGACCCCCGTCATCGTGGGCAGTGGCATACGAATCTCCTATCGATGTGTGTTGCGTGGCCCGTAGATGCCGAGGAGCTCGGCCTCACGGAGGAGCGTGTACACGAAGGTGATGCTGCGCCCGGAGCAGTACGCGAGACGGGCGAGCGTGGCGCCAGCCTGGCGTCGCTCAACAACAGCCGCACGAAGGCGTGGCCGGACCTCCGGGTCAGTCGGCAGCGTCACGACCACCGCCTCCGCGACCGGAACTTGACCCCGGCCTCCTTCAGCAGCTGATGCACCGACCCGTACGACCGGCCCACCCGCTCGGCCAGCTCGCGCACACTCTCGCCAGCCCGATACCGCTCAGCCAGCAGATCCCGAAGATCCACGCGTGCCTCGCCAGTCACCGTCTCAGCACGCGTCGACGGCTCCTGATGCCGCTCACCACGACGCGTGGCCTGAGCCGCCGGGCCCACGTCCTCCACGGGGCGGATTGTGAGGTCCTTCATCTGATCCTCCGGTTCGTGCGGTCCTGGTCGGGCGGGTGTGTGGGGTGGGGGTTCGGTTCGAACGGGGGTTCTTATCGGGGCCTGTTGTTGATGAGGCGGGCGATGTCCTGCGCGAGCTCTGTGGTGCTGGTCTCGACGCGGCCATTGGTGGCGTCGACGTTCTCGGCTGCGTCGCGGAGGAGCTGGACGATGAGACCTCCGAGGTTCGGGCCCACGGCGGCGATGTAATTGGCGTCCTCTTCGGAGATGTCGTCGTCTTGGAAGATCACTTCCAGGTCGTCGTCGCTCGTGCCGTCTTGATCGACGGGGTGGATTCCGACCGCGTACTCGGCCCCGTCGCCTTCGGGGTGGTCGTCCCGTGTGCGGGCGACGGCCCAGCTCGTGCCATGGGCGGCGGTTACGAGGGCTTCGAGGTCGTCGGCGGCTTGGCGGAGTTCGGCGGCGGGGGTGGGCTTGCATGTGGGGCAGAAGTCGCCGGCGGGGGTGCAGGACCAGCGGGCGGTGTTGCGGAGGTGGTTGCGGGCGAGCTCGAGGCGCTCGGGCTTGGTGATGCGGTCGCTGACGACGAAGTCGTTCGTGACGGTGGTGCCGCAGGTGTCGCAGAAGACGCTGATCGCCGCCGGGTACGGCGCGTCAGGGCCGGTGTCGGTCGAGCGGAGCATCGCTGAAACGAACTCCGGGGTGACCTTGGTGTCGTCGTCGGCCCGGCGGAGTTCTTCGGTGGGGTCGATTGCGGCGGGCTTCACGTGCTCGATGGGTTTGCACGTCTGGCATCCCCACATGTCGTGCAGGGCCTTCGCCTGGCCGGGGGCTCCGGGGCACGGGGCGGTCTCAGCCTCGACGGGCTGCCAGGCGGTGACGGTGGTCTCGCGCTGTCCCATGAGCGTCGCGGTGATCTGCTTCTCGTCGTTCCAAGGGTCGGTGTCGGCCTGTGTCTCGGTGAGACCGCGTTGGTACTGGACGGACCAGGTCTGGCCGTCGTCGGGGGCGCGGAAGATGAGCTGGTGCTGGGAGGCCCAGCGGGTGCTGCCGAGTTGTGTGCGGTCCAGTTCGATGGCGACGGTCGGCGTGGCCTCGGGCTGTTCCTGTGCGTAGGCCTCGTCCACGGTGTTGTAGGGCAGGCCGAGCGCGGTGAGCTGGTCGCGGGTGAAGGTGCGGGTGGTCATCGGGTGCCTCGGTTCCTTCGGGTTTTGCGGTGGTCGGAGAGTCGGGTGACTCCGGCGGGGAGCGGGATGACGGTCTGGCGGCTGGGGCAGGTGGCGATGTGGGGTTTGTGGAGGCGTTCGTAGCCGCAGAGGGGGAGTTCGTCGTTGGGGCGGCGGGAGAGCCAGGCGCCGGTGCCGTCGCGGCGGACCGCGGCGTTGCCCTCGGGGTGGGGTACGGGGTCGACGGCGAGCGCTTTGCCGGCTTCGGTACGGGTCCAGAGGATCGGCTGTCGGCAGTCGGCGCAGACGGCTTGTCTCATGGCGGGTCCTGGGTGTCGTGGGCGAGGGTGGTGCGGGCGGTGTGCGGGGCTTTGGCGGGGAGTCGGTCGGCGCCGATGCAGGGCTTCCCGGGGGTGGCTGTGCAGGTGGGGCACGTGGATTTGCTGATGACCCAGGTGTGGATTCGGGCTTCGTGGACGCCGTCGCGGCGTTGTTTGTCGCCGCGCTGGTTGGTGCAGAGTTCGCCGGCGGCGGCTCGGCACCAGGTGCAGCGGACGGTCATCTGCCGGTAGCGCAGAACGCGGGTGCGCGTCATGCGGGGGTGCTGGTGAGGAGGGTGGGGCCGACGCCGAGCCAGCGGGCGGCGGGGTGCATGGGGCGCTGGCCGTTGCGGTCGGCGGCGAGTTGGACCAGGCGGAGGACGCGTGTGCGGAATTCGTCGCTGGCTCGGTCGCCGGCGCTGATGTCGGCCAGGATCGGGCGCAACGGGTGGGCCTGGATTTCGATGCGGCCGCGGGCGGAGTCCTGGCGGTGTCGTCCGGTGATCGCGGTCCAGTCGGCGCCGTCGAGGGGGACGGCGAGGGCGAGGGTGTCGATTTGGTCGCCGAGGGGGCGGCCGCCGGCGGTCCAGGCGTAGCGGAGTGTCGTGCCGCCGTCGGGGCGGCGGAACAGGATCCAGAGGAACGTCTCGGGCTGCTCGTTGGCGACGATGCCGTCGATGATGGCTTGCTCGATCGGGGCGATGTCGGTGGTCGGGGCCAGGGTGGGCTGCTCGGTGGCGGTGATGGTCATCAGGTGGCGTCCTTGCAGTCGGGTGTGTGGGTGGTGTCGGCGGCGGCGCGGGCGGCGGAGGCGGCGATGCGGCGTGCGATCTCGCGCTCCTCGACCGCCGGGTCGACTGGGGGGAGGCCGGCTGCGGCGCGCTTGGCGTCTTCGAGGCGGATGGGGTGGGCGTCGGCCATGCGGCGATCGCCGCTGGTGCAACTCGCGCCGGGCCGCGCTCCGCAGCGCTGGCAGCTGGTGCCGCGGACGTTGACCACGCCCTCGCGCGTCCTGGGCGGTTCCTTGGCGGCGGCGCTCAGGATGGCCTTGACGCGGCCGGAGGGAAGCGCGGGCGGCGCGTCGGGCCCCTTGCCGAGTCCGGCGGTGATCGAGCGCTGCTCAATACGGCCATCAGCAGCCGCACGGAACAGTGCGCGTACTGCCTGGGCGGACTCGACGCCCGTTTCGTCGGGGTTCCCGTCGTACACGGCGTGAGCGAGCGCGATGCGTTCCTCGCGCCGTGCCTTGATCTCCGTGATGATCTCGGCGGGGCTGATGAAGGGCTGGCGGGCAGCCACGGTGACGACGGCGGTACGGGCCTCGTTCACGTCGTACGGGCTGAGGACGTCGCCCCAGACGTCCGGGGTGTGCTCGTTGAACCGCTGCTGGGGGCAGAGGCTCGCGACGTATTTCGCGATCATTACTGCTTCCGTGGGCGTCACTGCTCCTGCTCCTTTTCCTGCGCGCGGGCCAGGGCCCGGTCGAAGAGGTCCTCGCTGGGTTGGCCGGGCGTCGTGCTGGCCGCGCGTTGTTCCTGCTCGCGCAGGGCGGCGAGGCGCAGCTGGTCGTACTTCTCGCGCAGCTTCGGCATCGAGAGGACGTTGCCGCGCCAGAACGTGTCGGCCTGCGACCAGGCGATGGCGGCGAGCACCTGCTCCTGCGTACGGCGGTCTTTGTCGATGAGCAGGCGAGCCTCGCGGCGCCACGTGGTGGTGATCTTGGGGCGTTTGCTGCCGTTGGCCTGGATGGCGTCGGCGAGTGCGAGGCAGACCTCCTCGACGTCGTCCCGGTCGGAGGGCTCGTCGGGGATCTCGGATCCCGGACTATCTCCCTCCTTCTCTTTAGAGAAGGAGGTATTGGGGTTGGGGTTGGGAGCGTCCGTTACCGGGCTGTGAGTGTCGTCGTCAGTAACGGCGTTACCTGGGGGGTTACTTGGTGGGTCGGTAACGCCGTTACTGGGTCCGTTACTTGATCCGTTGCCGGGGGACGCCGCCTGCTTCTTGCGGTCCTTAAAGGCCCTCTGACGTGCAGCGTTCTTGTCTCGTTCGGCGTGGATCTGGTCTGCTGATTTCTGGTATTCGAGGTAGTGGTGGATGAGGTAGCCGCCGGGGGTGGCGACCCACAGTTCGGCGGTGATCAGTCCGACAATCGTGTTCTGCCTGAGGGTTGAGGCAGCGACCGCGTAATTCTCAGGATCAGCACCGGAATTAGTGACGTCGTGAGTAACGGCGTTACTGGCCGCGTCGCCGAAGGAGCCGAGGACGGTCTCGATGACCTCTTCGAAGTCGATCAGCCGGCGGGCGACGTTCCGGGGGATGCGCCCGTCCGTGAGGTTGCGGTTGGACCAGGCCAGCCCCTCAGCCCACAAAGCGACCCCTAGCGCACCAACCCGCTCGAACTTCGGGTGGTCGTAGAAGTCGTCGGACAAGCGGACCCAGGCCATCAGTCTTCTCTCGGTTCGTGCGTTCTGGCAGCTCAAGCCATGCGGAGTGGACCGTCGCGGGTTGTCACGCGCATCACTCTAATAGCTAAGACGGCTAACTTAGTCATGACGTGCAAGATGTGCAGCCGATATCGTGTGCCCATGAGCAGTGGCCCCCCCATGACCGAGCACCCGATGCAGATCGCCCAAGCGCGCAATGTCTTCGGCGAGGTGATCGCACGCGCCCGCCTCGCCGGGGAGCCCACCGTGCTGATCAACCGCAAGCGGGAAGTCGCCGTCGTCGTGTCCGTCGACTTCTACGAGCGCGCCCTCGAGGCCTTGGGCATCGAGCGCCTGCGAGCCGAGCCACCCGCTCCGCAGGACTGACCAGCCCCTCATGCAGGCCCTCCCGCGGGTTCCGCCGGCAGGAGCGGCATGGCGGCCGCCAGGTGCCGCTCGATGTCGAGGAGCGACGCGGCCGGATCTTCGTCGTCGGCCGCCGATTCCCGGAGGAGCGTCAGGCCGGATTCGATGGACGCCCAGACCTCCGCACGGGTCGCCCGGCGGCCCTCCGCGTACCACTGGTGCTCGATCGGCTGGCCGATGTCGAAGAGCCCCTCGCCGTACCGGAACTGCGGGCGGCGAGTGACCCAGACCAGAGTCACGCCCGGGTTGCGGCGGATCATGACGCCGCCCGGCTGGACCAGGTCCTCGGGAAGCCCGCTGGTGCGCCGCGTCATGTCCGGGCGGGTGAGGAACGGGCAGGCGCACGCAGCGTAGGTGGCGCAGTCGCGGTGCGACGGCGGCTCCGGTGCGACCCGGTTGACCGCGCACATCGGGCCGAGGACGAACGCCCGGAAGCTGCCGAGGGGGCGGCCGCACATCCAGCACAGACCGAACTGAAGCGCCTCCTCGTATCGGTCGGTGTCCGCGACACGGAAGTCGGGTACGCCGTCGACCACGGCGACGAACCAGGGGATCGGGTACCCAGCTGGGTTCAGCGGGAGCCGAGCGATCCGCGGCGGTGCGGGCGGCAGGTTCACGGGCACGGGCTGACCGCCTCGGTGTCGCCAGCAGGGGCGGCAGCCTCGGTAGCATCCTCAGGCGCGGCCTCCGAAGCAGTCTCCGAGACCGGCGCGGGAGCAAGCTCGAAGGTCCAGGAGGACTGGCCGTCGGGCATCACCACCTCGCAGGGACCCGGAAGCAGCCCGTACGCCGCCCAGTTGCAGCCGCGCTCGCTGTCCACGCCCAAGGTCCGGCCGATGCACTCCTGGCCCATGACATCCGATGCGACGACAGCCTGGCCCTTGCGCTCGCGGGGATGCGCAGAGAGGGCCTTGCGGAAGTCGCGCCCCGTGGCGACGTCCCCGCAGTTGGGGCACTTGAAGGCCCAGTCGGCCGGGTTGTCCCCGAACCTGTCGCGTGCGTCGGCCAGGAACTCCGCGTGGGTCAACTTCGGATGGACCCTGATGGTGGTGGTCATGTGTTCCGTTCTCCGGTGGGTTGGGTGGCTGAGGTGTTCAGGCGTCTTCGGGTTCGGCCGGGGGACGGTGCGGCGTGTCGATGCCTTCGCCGAAGGCCGGCCTCGCATAGCTGGCCAGGACGCCCTGCCACTTCTTCTGGAATCGGGCGGCTTGCACGAGGGCCCAGAGGGTGGTGACCATCTGGCCAGTTATGAGTGCGGTCTGGAGCGACGGCAGTCCGCCGGTCACGAGCAGCCATGCGGCATTGACGACCAGAGCTGACAGGGCTCCGGCGGTGAGGCTTTGGATTGCTGTCTTCAGGTACCTCATGTAGATCTCCATCTCCATCTCCATCTCCATCTGCGTCAGCGGTGGTTGGCGACGGCGGCCTGGGCCGCTCGGTAGGTGCGCGTTGGGGCGCGGCGCTTGCCGGACGCGATCGCGCGGTTGTCGAATACGGCCGACGCTGACTGAGGCGACGGTGTGGACCAGGCGGCCGCCGGCCATCCCGGACCGGTCGGCGGCTCGGGACGGCCCAGCAGGGCCGATGGCGTGTGGAGCGGACACCGGAGCCCGATCAGGTACGGACGGACGGCGGCGGACGACAGGCAGTACCGGCGTTCGACGCCGATCCAGTGCTGGCAGGCCATGCGGTCCTCCGGTTGTCGGGGTGGGTGGGGGAGTGGTGCGCGGCCGCGGGGACACCGGGGCCGCGCACCAGGTCAGGGGGCCGCTTCGGTGCTGGCCTTCTCGCGGCGTGGGCGGACGAGACTGTGCCGCTGGGTGCCGGTCAGGCCGCCCCGGATGCCGTGGCGCCTGTCCGGGCTCGTCACGCCCTCGACGCGCTGCGCCTCTGCGAGACAGTCGTCGCGGACCAGGCACGCCCCGCAGATCGCCTTCGCGATCCGGGTGGTGGCCTTCGCGACGGCGCTCTTCTTGCGCTCCTGGAACCACATCTCGGGGTCGTGGCCGGTGCATCCGGAGAGTCGTTGCCAGCTGGTGGTGTCGCTCACGACGTGCCGTCCTCTCCGGCCTCGGGCCAGATCCAGAAGCAGTCGATGAGGTCAGCGGAGGCCAGGCCGGGGGCGGTCTGCCGGTCGGCTGTTTCGATGGCCGCCCGCATCCGCTCGAAGGTCGCCAGGTGCTCCTCGGTGAACAGGGCCGGACGGTCGGTGTCCTCGTCGTCTGCCGGCTCGTCACAGCGAGCGGCAGCGGCGAAGCAGGCGACGATGACCACGACCGTGCCGACCCAGACCACGACGCCGCCGTACAGGAAGCACTCCAGCTGTGTGAGGAGGTTCATGAGGCAACCGCCGTCACGGTGTGCACCCACGCCAGCGCCTCGCAGTCGAGGGACTGCCGGGCGCGGGTGACCGCGACGTACGCCAGGCGGCCCTCCTCGCGGGAGAGGACGACGTTGCCGGTCTTGGGGTCGGGCGTCGGCGGTCGGAAGTCGCTGTGGATCCGTACGCGATTCCACTCGCGACCCTTCGCGCGGTGAGCCGTCGATACCACCAGGTCGGCGCGGGCCTCCGTCGCGAGCGCGTCGGCAGCTGCCAGGATCGCGTCCGTGCCGTGCTCGTCGATCAGCTTGACCAGCACTTCGAGGGAGCCGTCTTCTTCGGCCGCGTACTCGCGCACGGCTTCCCAGCTTGGGAATCCGAGGAGTTCGGGGTGGTCGGTGGGCTGCCCGGCCTGGAGGGCTTCGGCCGCCCACGCGATGCGCCTGACGTCTCCACCGCCGCCGACCAGCGCCACCTCTCGGCCGGCGGCCAGACCTTCCATGACGATGCCCATCGCGCCTGAGTTGGTTCGGCAGAGGATCGCGTCCGGCTCGTAGACGGCACCGACAGTCGACTCGCAGCGGTCGTAGCCGGTCAGCCGGAGCGGTGCGCCAATCTTGCCCAGCCAGAGGTTGGCGACGTCGGCGATGGCCGGCCCGAATCTGAACGACTGGGACAGCGTGAGCTCAGGAGCGCCGAGCTCGCGGACGAACCGGTCGAGCGCGTCTTTCGCACCACGCCAGCCGTAGATGGCCTGTGCCGAGTCTCCGACTGCAATCCGCTGTGCGTTGACCTGGTCAAGGAGAACAGCGCTGAGAACGTCGTTGGTGTCCTGGGCCTCATCGAGGAGCACGACGTCCGTAGCGAGCTTCGGCCCCGCGAGCGCCCAGAGCTTCAGGTAGTGGTCGTGCGACATCTTGAGGACGCCGTCCTCGTCGGACAGGTCCGCCCACGCGGCCAGGGCGACGGGCAGGGCTAGGCCGAGGAGCGCGTTGCGCGGTTCCTCGCTGGTGAGGCCGTCGTATTGCGGGACGTGCCAGGCGCGGATCTCGGGGTCGCTGCTGTGGCACCAGCGCTCGATGGTGTCGAGCGCGACGCGCATGATCAGCTTGCCGGTCATCGCCTTCGGCTGACCGAGGTCGGTCGGGATGGCCGGGGTCTGCCCGATGATGCTGAGGATCTTCCGGACATCGATCGCTTCCGCGGCTTGGTGTGCGGTCTGCCTCGGCCGGTGGAGCCGCGGCAAGTACTCGGGGGCGAAGGCGAGCCCGTGGCCGGTGGAGGCACGGACGTTGCGCGGGAAGGACTTCTTCGCGTCGGACGCGATCGACTTGTTGTAGGCGACGTACGTCATCCGTCGGCGCCGGTCGCTCGCCGCGATCATTTTCAGCGTCGACGACTTGCCGCATCCGGCGCCGGCCTGGATAACGCAGTCGATGCCGTCGCCGTACGTCGCGATCGCGTCGCGTTGCTCAGGTGTTGGGTCCACCACTGGGGTGCTCCTCCTCTCTGGGTGGTGGGGGGACCAGCCGGCGTGCGGCCGGTCCCCGCGGTGGTGGACGGTCAGACGGTGGCGGGCTCTCGTGCCTGGGTCTTCGCCAACAGGTCGTTGAGGAACGCCTTGAAGCACTCGGGGCCGTCGTCCTGGCCCTCGAACTCGAGGACGGCCTCGACGACCAAGGACGCCTCGCCGAAGGTGAGCTCGTTCTGGCTGCCGATCTGGCGGCCGATGATCAGGCCGATCGCCTTGAGGCGCCGCTCGCGGTCGTCGGCGATCCCGAGCTCCTTGAAGGAGGCGAAGATCTTCCGCATCTGCGGCGCGCTCGCATGGTCGCCAGCGGCCGGGGTCGGATCCTGGCCCGAGCCCGCTTCCTGGGGGGTGGCGTCCAGGGCCCCAGCGGCGGCGGCGGCGTCGGACATCGAGTACGGAGCGGGGCCAGCCTGCTCGGGCGTCGAGGGCTTGGGAGCCGTGGCAGCGGGCTTGAGCGCGACACCCCGGGCCTTGATGAGCTCGCCGAGGGTCGTGGGAGCTGACTCCGGCATATCCGGACCGGTCTCGGGGACATAGGGAACGGCCAGCCACCGGCCCCACTCGGCCCGCTTGTACAGGTCCAGCGCACCTTCGTACGTCAGGAAGTCGTCGGACAGGAGCCGGGAGACGATCTCGCCCAGCCGCTCCTGGAGGAGAGCCGCGATCGTCGTCGGTGTGCCAGTGCCCGGGTGAAGCAGCCCGTTCTGCATGAGCTGCCGGCGGGCCGCGTCGCTCTGAAGCTGAAGGATGCCGTCGAGATCCAGGTCCGCGTCGGCGATACCGTCGATGATGAGCGCCGCCGGGTCAACACCCTGGCCAAGCTGCTCCAGGATCGTCTCTGCGAAGACCGGGCCCGGGTGATGGACTGAGAGGTCATCGAGAGCGTCGTATCGGGTCTTGGTGACGGTGCCGGTGCCCTTGACCATGTCGACGATGACGTCGAACTCGTACTCGGCGCCCTCTCGCTGGATCGTCTTCACACCGACCTTGGTGACGGTCTTGCCCGCCATCTCGTAGTCGTTCTTGGTGCGCATCGTCACGATGACGTGACCGGGGAACTCGAGGAGCGCGTCGAGCATGTCCTGTTCGAGGTCGTTGACCGGCGCCCAGGCCGTGTAGGAACCGCCATAGTGACCGGGCTTCTTGGACTCCTGGTCCACACGGGCGAGCAGGCCGCCCTTGCCAGCCCAGTAGTGCGACCAGCTGTCGACGACAAGTACGACGATCTGTGCTTTCACAGCGGCCGCGACCGCGGCGAGGAAGTTCTCCGGGCTGCACACGCTCATCGGCATGTGCTGGAAGACATGACCTCCGAGGTCGGGTCGGCCAGGGACCGGTGCGTACTTGAGGGCGCTCCTGCGCTCGGTGTCGATGACCCCGATGAGGCCGCCGTCGGCGAGCCTTTCGGCCACGCGCAGGGCGCTCTTCGTCTTGCCCGATCCGCCAGGGCCCTGGAATCCGACACGCGCCTTGGCCGTTTCCCGGGTTGCTGGGGTGAAGGTGAACGTCATGCGGTGCTCCCGTTGTCGCGCTGGCCGGGGATGTTGTGGCGGCCGGTGGGGATGGCGGTGAGGTTCGTGATCTTGGTGGCGGCCAGGCGCCAGGCGCCGAGCCTGGTCTTCTGCCGGCGGTCGTTGCCGGTGAAGCCCCTGACCCGCTCGTCCTCGACGACGCCGTACTCCCTCTCGGCGTGCTCGCAGAGGCTGGTGCTGAGCTCCGCGCCGGTCTCCTGCCGCAGCTCGGCGAGCTCCAGCGCGGCGACAACAGGAGCCATGCCGCCCTGGACCAGAGCCGCGTAGATCCGCTCGTAGGCGTTCACAAGGCCTCACCGACCTTCGCGAGGGCGGCGGGCAGGTTGAGCAGGAAGGTGCGCTGGGATTCCGTCAGATCGGTCAGATCCAGGGTGCGTTGGGCAGCGCCGAGCACGACGATGGGACCGTGCAGCGGGTACCGCAGGGGACCCCCGCGGAGCATGGCCGCAGCCACGGTGACCAGGCGGTTGATGGGCAGGCCGTCGGTAAGACCGGTCTCGTGGACGATGACAGTGATCGCTGACTCGGCGGTGCCGTAGTGCGCGAACTCGATGGGGCCGCCGACCATGGCGGGCAGCTCGTCGAGGTACCGGGCCCGGCTGATCTGGACGCCGGTGCAGACGCCAGCGGTGTCGACCCGAAGGCCGGCGAAGGTGTCAGCCACGGTCCTCACCCGGCTTCGGGAGGGAGGGCACGCCGTCGGCGCGGACTGCGATGTCCACGCCGTTCCAGGTGCCATGGGAGGTGACGAGCCCGTGGCCGTGATAGGTCGCCAGGCCTTGGTCGCAGCCGAGTCGCTCCATCCACGTCGTCAGCTCTGCGCGTGTGGCGACGAGGAGGTGGAGACGGACGTCGTTGCCGGTCAGCTCGGTGTCGACGGTCTCCGGCGTTCCGAGGGCGCGCAGCTCGGCGGCAGCGCGCTCGGCGGCGGCAACCAGGAGTTCGTCAACGGCGGCGGCACTGGCAGCGTTCTGCGGGCACAGCCAACCCATAGACGTCTGCACCCAGCCGCGCTCGATGGCCTTCTCCGACCACTCGCCCTGCGAGCAGCGTTGGCAGGTGATGAACTCGCCCAGGTTCGGCCGGGTGGACTCGCCCTTGGGGGTGTCCTTCCCTTCAGCCGCGTCGAGTTCGTCGAGCTCCAGTTGTGCTTCCAGCAAGTCGACGGACATCGGTAGTTTTTCCTGCCGCATGACCGCGATGGCTGCCAGGAAGCCGGCATGTCGCTGTGACTCGGCAGTTGTCTCAAGGTCGGCGACCCGTGTCAGCAGCCACTCGACGGCCGGAGCCACCTGCTCATGGATCTCGACATGCGCGGGGATCCGACGGTCCTCACCGTTCGGGGACAGCAGACCGCGGACCTCCTGGAGGTCGGCCTCAGCCTCGACCAGCCGGACCCGGCGCCGCTCGCGCTGCGCCTCCAGCTCCCCGATTTTCGCCTCGCCATCGAGGAGACGCCGCAGCACAGGCGCCATCCGCTCACCCATGTACGAGGACAAGTTCATGCAGAACAGGTCCTCCCACTTGGGGTGGTCGTGCTCGCGGCGGTTGCGGACGGCTTCGCCGAACGAGACGATCAGCCCGTCCTCGGCCGGCTGGACGTCGCCGATCATGTCGCCAACTGCGACATGCAGCTCGCGCGAAAGACCGACCGGAGTGCTGTCGGTCAAGGCGCGAAGCCGATCGACCTGGGCCTGAAGGTTGCGGGCAACCGGGTGGCGTCGGATCCAGTCGTGCTTCCACGCCTCAGCCAGCTGGTCACGGTGCTCGTCGCCCCCCAACCACTCACGCACCTTGGCGTGCGCAGATGCATCCGGGTCGCCGAAGACCGTGGCGTAGTAGTCGTGGGCGTTGTCGAGCACGTCGCCCCACTCGGCCTCGCGCATCACCGCGGCGAAGCGTGAGGGCAGCAGGTAGGACGTGCGGACGACGTTGGGAATCTCGACGACGACCTGCGTCTGCTTCTTCGACGGCGCCAGGAGGTCGTACGAGTCGAAGAGGACCCGGACACGGATCTCGGATTGTGTGTCGTGTGAGAGCTCGTTGCTCATGCCGACACCTCGCTGTGTGCGGTGATGTCGGTGCCGGCACGGGCTGCGACGCGGTCGCGCTCCAGCTGCTTGGGATCCTGCGCAGCCATGTGCGTGACAAACTCGCTGACGGTCGCCTCGCGGATGCCGGGCACGGCCTGCGGTTCACGCACGGTCTCCACCGGGCCCAGCTGCCACACCAGGTTCGCCAGCGAGCAGCGCTCACCGGTCCCGCCGCGCCTAGTCAGGAGCGGCATCCCCGTCACGCTCGTTTGCGCGTAGTCCCAGACGTCGCCCTCGCGGTCCCGCAGCGGCAGGGCCAGGTCATACACGGCGCCGTCGTGGCGGTACGGCATCGTGGCGGCCGCGACTTCGCGGACCTCGGTCTGCGGCGCGTCGTACGCGATCAGGGAGACCGCAACGCCGTTCCGGTGACCGTCCCCGGCGAACGCGTGCGGCAGCGGCAGCGGATTCGGCTGTTCCCGGGTGATCCCCAAGTACCTTCGCCACGCCGCCCACTGCTCCGTGTGCGTGATCTGCACGGTGACCAGCAGTCGGTCCCCGTCGACCTGGACTCGCATCAGGCCGCGGCCTTCGCCGGCCTCGAACTGGATCAGGTCGGCGAGGGCCTGGGCGCGCTTGCACGACGCGTCCCACGCGATGGCCTGCTGCTCCAGCTCGCTGAGCGGCTGACGCGACCAGGTGCCGGCGGCCGCGTTCCTGCGCAGGACGATGCCCTGCGTACGGAACGGATCCGCGATCAGCCCCTGCTTGTTGAGCGCGTGCGCGGCGGCGTTCGCAGCCTCCGGCGTACACCCAGTGATCTCCGCGATCAGCTTGATCGTCTGGGGGAGGTTCGTGTTCACGCCTCGACCCCTTCCAGCTCGGGAACGGGCAGGGCGACAGAGAACTCAAGGCCCAGACCGTTGAACTGACTCCTGAACCGCAAGTAGCGGCTTGGGTCAGCGGGCCTCGCCTCGGACAGGACGACGTCGTCACTCGGGATGCCGAGCGCCGTCCGCCACCTCTCGAAGTCGGCGGCGGACCTGACCATGAAGTCGAGGTGGTCAGTGATGTGGGTGTAGCAACCCAGGTGAACGCGCGGCATGGTCGGGAACGCTTCAGCCATCTGGGCGAGGACCCGGAACTGCGGGCCCTGGTCGGCGAAGGTCGGTGACTTGCTCATGCGGCACCTCGCAGGTCAGCGAGGGAGTGCTCGACCGAACGCATCGCCCGGTACGTCATCGTCTTGACCGCCCCCGGGGTGAGGGACATCGAGTCTGCGGCCTCCTGGATCGACTGCTCCTCCAGGAAGCGCCGGCGCAGGACCGTGCGCTGTCCCGGCGTCAGCCGCTCCAGAGCACTGCGGAGGCTGGTCGCCAGGTCGGCGTGCACCAGCTCGACGAGCGCGACCTCCTCGGCACTGCCGACCGTCCGGTCCACGACGCGCATGTCAGCGGTCGGCATCTCGTACCGGTTCCGGGCCAGGCTGTTGTGGTCGGACACGATGTTCCGGGCGATGGTGACGAGCCAGGCGCCGATGTCCTGACCGCGCCATGCGAAGCGGTCGATGCGGCGGAGGGCGCGGAGGAACGTCTCGGACGTAAGGTCCTCGGCTGTGTACGGGTCCCTGACGCGGCTGACCACGTAGCGGTAGATGGGGCCGTGGTGTTCGGTGTAGAGCTGGGCGAAGGCTGTGCGGTCGCCGTTACGGGCGCGGACCAGGAGCTCCGGCTCCTCGGTCTTCCCCGGCGGCGCGATCTTGGGGCTAGCCTGTGGTTTCAAGGCCCGCCTCCGTTCCCTGTGCTGGTTGGTGGGTTGCTTTGGTGGGGTCCGTTCCGGGTGCATCCGGGACGGCCCTGCTACGTCTGAGGGCTCGCGAGGTCGCGGAGCCGCTCCCATGCAGCCGTGCTGATCCGCACGCCGCTCCCGATGTCAGTCGCCGACTGGGCCGCGGTGTCGACCGCCTCCTGCAGCCGCCGGGTGTGCTCCTGTTCAGCGAGCACCGCCGTACGGGTCTGCTTGAGCAGGTCGATCAGGTCCTGTCGGGCCTGACCACTCTGAGTGGTCACGGAAGGCATGCGGATTCCTTGCTTTCTAGGCGGTGGCGCTCTGCTGCTGGCGGGCCAACCACTCTCGGTAACCGGAGAGCGGGTACCGCACAATCGAGCCTTCGAACTTCGTCCACTTCGGGCCGATACCGGCGTGCCGCCACTGCCCCAGAGTCCCCACGGGGATCTTGGTGCGCATGCACACGTCCTTCGGTGTGAGCCACTCCTCGGTCGTCAGATCCGAGGTGGCCTGGTCCGTACTGGGCGGCTCCGGCGCACGACCACTTTCAGTGGTCACGTCAGGCATGGATGACCCCTTCACTCGCTAGATGGCCTGATGACCTCTTGCTCCCTATAGCTAAGCACTGCGACGCTTCACTGACAACTAGAAGTGGTCAGTGATTTACGAATCTTTCAGGGCCTTCGTCGCGTTCGGGGCTCGCAAGAGTCTTGGGGAGCTTCAGAATGTTCAGACGATGGCGGGGCGCTACGATCTCCACATCCGAGTTAGGTCTGGAGGGAGTCGGCGTGGGCAACCTGTCCCAGCTGCTCGTCGACCACCTCCGCCAGCGTGACCTCAGTGCACGCCAAGGTGCCGAGCGGTCCGGCATGCACTTCGAGTCGTTCCGGAAGATCCTGGCCGGCCTGACCGAGAGGCCGCGGGATGCCACCCTCCTGAAGATCAGCAACGGCCTCAGTATCCCCATGGCCCGCCTCATCGAGGCGCGCGCAAAGGATGCCAACGAGCCTTACGAGGGCTCGGGACCGTACGAGGTCCAGGACATCACCACCACGGGCGCCCTCGAGATCGCTATCGCGCGTGTCGCCGAAGTCTCCGACGAGGACCTGCCTGAGGTTCGCCGGCATCTCGAAGAGCTGATGAGGGCTGTGCAGGACGCCGAGGCGGGTCGGGTGCAGACCGCAAAAGCGGCAGAAAAGGACCGTCAGGGCAAACGCGAGTGACTGCGCGAACCTCCTGAACCTCCTGAAGTCCCCGTAACGTTGAATCATCACATTTATCGATTCAGCCTACCCATACACCCACATGGGCGTAATACTGCACTTCCTTGCACATGCCGCACCGGACTCGTGGGGGGTCGGTGCAGTAAGGCGCTGCCATGTCTGTTCGCTGGATCGTCCTCCAGCACGAGCTCCTCCCGGCGGCCGTGCGTGCAGCAGTTGTCCGTGACCCACAAACGGGGGACTGGCTGCTCGTCGCGCCGTCCGACATCAGCGACCCGAACCTGCGGTACGCGATCGTCCGCCAGCTCCTCGCCCAAATTCGCCACTGGGAAGGACACGGCGTTCAAGTGACGGAAGTCTGTGGCGAACTCCTTAGAGCAATGGGGTAGTTGATGGCGCACGTTCGTGACCTCTGGCACAAGAAGGGGCCCGACGGGAAGTTAATCGAGAGCAGGTACTACGGCGTCGGCAAGCGCTGGCAAGCTCGTTGGTGGACCCCGGACGGCGCCCCGAAGACGAAGCTGTTCGCGAAGAAGGTCGACGCGGAGAAGCACATCACCAAGATGAGCCACTCGCTGCTGGCCGGCGACTATCTCGACCCGGAGGCCGGGAAGGTGACGGTCCGGAAATACGCCTACGACTTCTGGCTGCCGGCCCAAGGGATCATCGACCGGAGCTGGAAGGAGTACGAGGGGGCTCTGCGGCGGTACCTCATGCCCGAGTGGGGCGGGCGCGAGATGCGGACCATCAAGCCCTCGCAGGCCGGCGCATGGCAGGCCTTGCTGACCAGCAAGTACGAGCTGTCAGGTGGGTATCCGAACCGCGTCGCCCGCTACGTTCGCTCGGTGTTCAGACTGGCCGTGATCGACAAGGTGATCCATGCCAGTCCCTTCGACGGCATCAAGGCCCCGACGCTCGTCGAGTCCACCGTCGATCCGCCGGACGTTGCGGAAGTCCAACTGCTCATGTCCCACGCGTACGCGGACTTGTGGGAAGAGCTGATCGAGGTTGACGCCCTCACCGGACTCCGATCAGGCGAGCTTCGCGGCATGCGTGTCGACAAGATCGATTTCCTCCGTAAGAACTACCGCGTCGAAGAGCAGTTGGTGTACGAGGCGGGGAGGGGCCTGCATTTCGACGACCTCAAGACCGGTGCGGGTAAGAGGGTGATCCCTCTCAACAACAGGGCGCTCAACGTTCTGGCGGCGCGCATCGCGAAGCACCCCCCACCGACGGAGGGGCCCTGGAAGGGGCTGATCTTCACAATGCCGGGCGGCAAGCCGGTCGGCGAGAGCACGATTGACTGGGCGCTCAAGAACATCTGCCGTAAGGCGGGGGTTCGCCCCAGGCACATGCATGAGCTCCGCCACCACTACGCCTCGGTGCTGATCGCGGGGAAGGAAAATCCGAAGGTCGTCCAGAAGCGTCTCGGGCACAAGGACGTCCTGACGACCCTTCGGATCTATGCGCACCTGTTCAACGAGGCGGAGGAACAGACGAGGGATGTCCTGGATGACGCCTGGGCGCCGGAGGTAGAGAAGTCGGCGCCGCGGGAGCGGCTTGCGACGGTCTCCAAGATCACGTAACTCTCGCGTAATGCGAAGATCAACAACCGCCAAGATGCCAGGTAGGGCCATGATCGCGAGAAGCACGCGTGGATGTTCCAGGCGGAAAGCGCCTGAGCGGGTCCTTGGTGACCCGCAAGGGGGCGCTTGTCGGCCCGCTTACTTGCGGGGCCTCAGTGGCTCACAGCCCGATACCGAGACGACGCCATCGCTCTTCGTAAGAGTGATGATGATTCGTTCGTCGGCGTTCGCCGCCTTGGCTTGCGGCACGGTGGCGGGGTCGGCGGGCTTGGTCGTGATGCCGCAGAACTCTACGAGCCCCTTCTTGGCGCCCTCCGAGGTGTACATGCCTGCGGGAATGTCCTCGCCCACGACATAGTCGCCGTCCGGATACTCTTCCGCCGTCTTCTTGGCGGGCTTCTCGCCCTTGGCGGACCCTGCGGGTTTGTCGTCGTTGCCGGCCTTGTTGCTCGTGGCAGCAGGCTTGTCGGCGGGTGTGGGGCCGGATGCCTTGTTGTTGTCTCCGCCGCTCGCGGCGATGCCAATGATCACGAGGAGTGCGACGACCCCGAGGCAGCCGAACCCGGCGATCTTCCCCGCCTTCTTTTTCTTGGGCGGCGGTGGCCCGGCCGGCATCTGATGGCCCGGCTGCTGCGGCTGATTAGGGTACTGATGGCTCACTTGAGAGGAACCCCTCAACTCGATCGGGTTATAGGTGTGTTGGTGGGGGGCTGCGCAATCTATCGAGAACCGGATCATTCGGGGGGTTTCGCTGGAGCCTGTCAGCCTTTCGGGTGACGTCGCCGGTAGTGGCCGTATCGGCTCTGGATGCGGGGTGGGGTCCGGCGGGGGAGACTGCGGGGGACGGCGGTCTGCGTCGGTCCTAGGAGGTGGCCATGGCGAAGCGAATAGTGCTGCTTCCCGCGCTCGCTCTTGGCGGCCTGTGGTGGTGGGCCGCGTTGCGGCTGGCGCTGATACCCGGGCAGGCCGGGGCCTTCGAGGGGGCCGTGGTGGTCGGTGGGTGGGGGTTGAGTCTGCTGCCGGTGCATGTGGCTTCGCGGGCCGCGATGCAGGCGGAGGCGGCCGAGAAGGCGGCCCGAATACCCGGCGGCGTCGAACATTCGTAGTTCTCAGGGGGAGAGCGTCAGGCCGGGGATCAGCTCGGCGATGTGCCCCAGTTGGTCGATGCGCTTGCCGGGGTCGGTGGTGCCTATGCGGCAGACGATGTGCCGCGCACCCGCCGCTAGGTAGTCCCGGAGTCCCGATGTCACGTCCTCGGGTGTACCGGTGAGCAGCAGTTGGATCTTCGACAGTTCTTCGAGCGAGAGCCCGTAGGTGCCCTTGATGTACGGGGCCAGTTCCGCGCGGCCCCGCTCCGCGTCCTCGGCGATGAGTACCGTCACGTACAGCGCGGGAGTCACCGCGCCCGGGGCGCGTCCTGCGGCTGACGAGGCGCTTCGTATCTGGACGAGACCGTTTTCGTACTCCGCCGGCTCCGGCGGGTAGGGCAGCCAGCCGTCGTAGTCGCGGCCCGTGCGGGCGAGCGCCGTGGGTGAGGCGCCGCCCAGCCAGAGTGGCGGGCCGCCGGGCCGGTAGGTCCTGGTGGGCTCGGGCAGGGCGTCGAAGTGCAGGAATTCCCCGTGGAACGAGCCGGACGGCTCGCCGCTCCAGAGGTGGCGCCACAGGGCGACCGTCTCGTCCAGGCGGGCGAACCGTCGCTCCCAGGGCACCTCGGACAGGTCGTACAGCGGCCGGCCGAACCGGCCGGGGAAACCCGCGCCCAGGCCCGCGATCAGCCGTCCGCCGGAGAGCAGGTCGACCGATGCCAGGGCGCGCGCTGCCGTCAGGGGCCTGCGTAGTACCGGCATCAGGACCGCGGTACCGAGGGTGACCCGCTCGGTCGCCGGTGCCAGCGCGGCCAGCAGCGTCAGCGGTTCGATCTGGGGCGACAGGAGCGTGTCGTTGACCCATACCGAGTCGAAGCCGAGACGTTCGGCGCGTACGGCGAACGCGATCAGCTCCCGGGGGTCGTCGTCGCTGCCCCGGACGGTGGTGTCGAGCAGGACGCCGATGCGGATGTCGTCAGTCATGTGACGCATCGTGCGACCGGGGCGGAGCCGGAACAATTCCCTGCCGGGTATGGCGGCTTCGGCGCGGAGCGGGACGCGGTCAGGGTGTCGGGCCCGTCTGGCAGTTCGGGCACCAGTACGTCGGGCGGTCGGCCTGGTCGGCCTTGCGGATGGTCGCGCCGCAGCGCGCGCAGGGGCGGCCGGCCCTGCCGTAGAGGTAGATCCGCCGGTCGCCGCCGGGGCGTTCCCTGTTCGCCTCCAGGAGCTTCTTCGCCGCCGTCACCAGGCGCTCGGGCGAGGGGACCTGTCCGACGGGGAGCCAGGGCGTGACCCGGGCGAGGAAACAGGTCTCGGACTTGAAGATGTTGCCGACCCCCGCGAGATTGCGCTGGTCCAGCAGGGCCTCGCCGACGGGGCGCGCCGGATCGGACAGCAGATTGCGCAGGGCGGTGTCCGGGTCCCAGTCCGGGCCGAGGAGATCGGGACCGAGATGGCCCACCACCCGCTCCTCGTCGGCGGTACGCAGCAGCTCCAGGACCTGGAGGCGGTAGCCGACCGCCGTGCGCTCGGCCGTGCCGAGGACCGCCCTGATCTGGTGCCCCGCGCCACCGCGCCAACGCTCGCCCGGTGCGTACACCTTCCAGGCGCCCTCCATCCGCAGATGCGAGTGCAGGGTCAGACCGCCCTCGACCCGGGTGAGCAGGTGCTTTCCGCGCGGGGTGACGTCGAGGACCGCGCGGCCGGTGAGGTCGGCCGTGGCGAACCGGGGCACGCGCAGGTCGGAGCGGGTGAGCAGCTGCCCGGCGAGGGCGGTGTGCAGACGGCGCGCGGTCTGCCAGACGGTGTCTCCTTCGGGCATGTCATCCATCATGCGTGAGGTGGGACGCGGACGCGGACAGGTGGGAGCGGGGCGCGGGCGGCGCCTCGCCGGTCAGGGGCGCAGTCGCAGGCCTCTCGGGGTGGCGTTGAAGCCCGCCTTCTCCAGCGCGCCGCCCAGCGGCGAGGTCAGGGCCGGGGTGCCGTTGGCCCGCTCCACCGTGAGGCTGCCGAGCGCACCGGCCCGCGCCGCGTTCGCCAGCGCCTCGGCCGCCGCCTGGAGCGCCGGGTCCTGCGGGTCGGTCGGCCAGGCCAGCAGCGTTTTGCCGCCGCGCTCCAGGTACAGCGTCAGCTCGCCGTCGACGAGGACGACCAGCGAGCCCGCCTTACGGCCGGGTTTGTGTCCCGCGCCCGCCGGGGGCTCCGGCCAGGACAGCGCCGCTCCGTACGCGTTGGCCGGGTCGGCCGCGGCCAGGACCACGGCGCGCGGCGACGGATGGGCCTCGGCGCGGTCCCGGGCGGTGGAGGCGGCGCGCAGCCGGTCGACCGCGCCGTCCATGGCGAACTGGGCGGCGCCCAGCCCCTCCACGACATAGCCGCGCCGCGCCTGGCCGCTGTCCTCGAAGGCGGAGAGCACGCGGTAGACGGCGGAGAAGCCGCCGCTCACCCCCTCGGCCGCGACCGCGCCCCTGGTCACGACGCCGTGCCGGTCCAGGAGGGTACGGGCCAGGGCGTGGGCGCGATGCGTGGCGTCCTGCTCGCGGCCGGGGACCAGCGACCAGCGGCCGCTGACCGTCGGCGGTCCCGTACGGGACGCGGGCCTGGCCGCCGCCGTGAGCGTGCCGTACCGGCCGCGCGGCACCGGACGGCGGGCGCGGTGCGCCGTGGACCCGGCGGTTCTGCCCGAGCCGAGCAGCGACCGGAGCGGGGCGAGGGTGTCGTTGGTGAGCCGGCCCGACCAGGCCAGGTCCCAGACGGCGTCGGCCAGTTGGGAGTCGGTCGCGTCGGGATGGGTGGTCGCCCGGACCTGATCGGCGATCTGCCGGAAGAACAGCCCGTAGCCACCGGCGAGCGCGGTCAGCACCGACTCGTGCACCGCCGTCAGCTCCAGCGGATGCGGCTCGGGCAGCAACAGCGGCGCGTTGTCGGCGAGGTAGAGCGAGACCCAGCCGTCCTTGCCGGGCAGCGCCCCGGCGCCGGCCCACACCACCTCGCCCGTGGTGGTCAGTTCGTCCAGCATGGCGGGGGAGTAGCCGGAGACCCGCGACGGCAGGACCAGCCGCTCCAGCGCCGACGCCGGTACCGAGGCGCCCTGCAACTGCTCGACGGCGCGGGCGAGTCCGTCGATCCCGCGCAGACTGCTGGCGCCCAGATGCTGCCACTGGGGGAGGAACGAGGCGAGCGCGGCCGGCGCGACCGGCTCCAGCTCCTGGCGCAGCGCGGCGAGGGAGCGGCGGCGCAGTCTGCGCAGCACCGTGGCGTCGCACCACTCCTGGCCGATGCCGGACGGATGGAACTCGCCCTGGACGACGCGGCCCGTGGTGGCGAGCCGTTGCAGCGCGCCGTCCGTGACGGCGGCGCCGAGCCCGAACCGCTCGGCCGCCGCCGACGAGGTGAACGGGCCGTGCGTACGGGCGTAGCGGGCGAGCAGGTCGCCGAGCGGGTCCTTGACGGGTTCCATGAACGCCTCGGGGATCCCGACCGGCAGCGCCGTGCCCAGCGCGTCCCGCAGCCTGCCCGCGTCCTCGATCGCCGCCCAGTGGTCGGCGCCGCCGACGCGCACCTTGATGGCGCGCCGGGCGGCGGCCAGCTCCTCGGCCCAGGGCGGTTGCGCGCCGCGCTCCGCCAGCTCGGCGTCGGTGAGCGGGCCGAGGACGCGCAGCAGGTCGGCGACGCCTTCGATGTCCTTGATCCGCCGGTCCTCCACGAGCCACTGGAGCTCCTGCTCCAGTTCGGTGAGGACTTCGGGGTCGAGCAGCTCGCGCAGCTCGGCCTGGCCGAGCAGCTCGGCGAGCAGCCGCGAGTCCAGCGAGAGCGCGGCGGCGCGCCGCTCGGCCAGCGGCGAGTCCCCCTCGTACAGGAACTGCGCGACGTAACCGAACAGCAGGGAGCGGGCGAACGGGGAGGGCTCGGTCGTGGTGACCTCCACCAGCCGGACGCGGCGGGACTCGATGTCACCCATCAGCTCCGTGAGCCCCGGCACGTCGAACACGTCCTGGAGGCATTCCCTGACGGCTTCCAGCACGATCGGGAACGAACCGAACTCGCTGGCCACCTGGAGCAGTTGGGCGGCGCGCTGGCGCTGCTGCCACAGCGGGGTGCGCTTGCCGGGGCTGCGGCGCGGCAGCAGCAGGGCGCGCGCGGCGCACTCGCGGAACCGGGCGGCGAACAGGGCAGAGCCGCCGACCTGGTCGGTGACGATCCCGGCGATCTCGCCCCGGTCGAAGGCGACGTCACCCGCCCCGACGGGCGCCTGTTCGCTGTCGAAGGTCGTGTCGAGCGTGGTGTCGAGACGGGACGGCTCCTCGTCGAGGAGGTCGAGACCCATCAGATCGGCGTCGGGCAGCCGCAGCACGATGCCGTCGTCCGCGTGCATGACCTGCGCGTCCATCCCGTACCGCTCGGCGAGCCGGGCGCCGAGGGCCAGCGCCCACGGGGCGTGCACCTGGGCCCCGAACGGGGAGTGGATGACGACACGCCAGTCGCCCAGCTCGTCGCGGAAGCGCTCGACCAGGATCGTGCGGTCGTCGGGGACATGACCGCAGGCTTTGCGCTGCTCGTCCAGGTACGAGATCACGTTCTCGGCGGCCCACGCGTCGAGTCCTGCGGTCAGCAGCCGCAGCCGGGCGTCCTCGGCGGAGAGGGCGCCCACCTCACGGAGGAACGCGCCCACCGCGCGGCCCAGCTCCAGCGGGCGGCCCAGCTGGTCGCCCTTCCAGAACGGCAGCCGCCCCGGGGTGCCGGGGGCGGGGGTGACCAGAACCTGGTCACGGGTGATGTCCTCGATCCGCCAGGACGTCGTACCGAGGGTGAAGACATCGCCGACCCGGGACTCGTAGACCATCTCCTCGTCCAGCTCACCGACCCGGCCGCCGCCCTTCTTGGGGTCGGAGCCGGCCAGGAACACACCGAACAGGCCGCGGTCGGGGATGGTCCCGCCGGACGTGACGGCCAGCCGCTGCGCGCCGGGCCGGCCGGTGACCGTGCCCGCGACGCGGTCCCACACCACCCGGGGGCGCAGCTCGGCGAACGCGTCCGACGGATACCGCCCGGCGAGCATGTCCAGCACACCGTTGAAGGCCGAGTCGGGCAGCGAGGCGAACGGCGCCGCGCGGCGGGCCAGCGCCAGCAGGTCGTCGGCCTGTCTGCTGTCCAGGGCGACCATCGCGACCAGCTGCTGGGCCAGCACGTCCAGCGGGTTGGCGGGGACACGCAGCGCCTCGATGGAGCCGGTGCGCATCCGCTCGGTGACGACGGCCGCCTGCACCAGATCGCCGCGGTACTTGGGGAACACGACACCTGTGGAGACCGCCCCGACCTGGTGTCCCGCGCGGCCGACCCGCTGCAGACCGGAGGCGACCGACGGCGGCGACTCGACCTGGATGACCAGATCGACCGCCCCCATGTCGATGCCCAGCTCCAGACTGGACGTCGCCACGACGGCCGGCAGCCGGCCGGCCTTCAGATCCTCCTCGACCTGCGCGCGCTGCTCCTTGGAGACCGAGCCGTGGTGGGCACGGGCGAGCAGCGGCGGCGCACCCGCGGCGGCGCCGGACTGGGCCATCACCTCGGCGGGTGAGTGCTCCTGCGGCATCGGCTCGCCCGTCGCCCGTTCGTACGCGATCTCGTTGAGCCGGTTGCACAGCCGCTCGGCGAGTCTGCGGGAGTTGGCGAAGACGATCGTGGAGCGGTGCGCCTGGACGAGATCGGCGATGCGCTCCTCCACATGCGGCCAGATCGACGGCTTCTCGCCGCTGTCCGTCTCGGAGGCGGGCGAGCCGCCCAGCTCACCCAGATCCTCGACGGGGACGACGACGGAGAGATCGAACTCCTTGCCCGACGGCGGCTGGACAATCTCCACCCGGCGCTGCGGCGACAGGTAGCGCGCCACTTCCTCCACCGGGCGGACCGTCGCCGAAAGGCCGATGCGGCGGGCGGGGCGCGGCAGCAGCTCGTCAAGACGCTCCAGTGAGACGGCGAGATGCGCGCCGCGCTTCGTCCCCGCGACGGCATGCACCTCGTCGAGGATCACCGTCTCGATCCCCGCGAGCGCGTCACGCGTGGCGGACGTCAGCATCAGGAACAGCGACTCGGGGGTGGTGATCAGGATGTCGGGCGGTTTCGTCGCCAGCGAGCGCCGCTCGGCCGCCGGGGTGTCACCGGAGCGGATGCCGACCCGCACCTCGGGCTCGGGGCGGCCGAGGCGGACCGACTCCTGTCTGATGCCGGTGAGCGGGCTGCGCAGATTGCGCTCCACGTCGACGGCGAGGGCCTTCAGCGGCGACACGTACAGCACCCGGCAGCGCTTCTTCGCGTCGGCGGGCGGCGGCGTCGAGGCGAGCTGGTCCAGCGCGGCGAGGAAGGCGGCGAGCGTCTTGCCCGAGCCGGTCGGCGCCACGACCAGCACGTCGGACCCCTGCTCGATGGCCCGCCAGGCACCCTCCTGCGCCGCGGTGGGCGCGGAGAAAGCTCCCGTGAACCAGCCGCGGGTCGCGGGAGAGAACGAGTCGAGCGCAGTCCGTGCCATGCCTCCCATCGTGCACCCGACCACTGACAAACGCCTGGACCTGGGGAAACAGGCGTCCGCCCGCGCGAAGCCCGAGCCGAGGGCGGCGGCGCGAAACGGACGCGACATCGCCGGGCGCCGCCGCGTAACGTCCCCGACGTGACAGAGACAGCATCAGCCGGCTCCGACAAGGACATACCGCCCGACTCCGCACGGCCCGACTCGGCCGTCGTACGTGACGCGCTCGGCGTCGGCATCGCGGTCGGCCTGTCCGGGTTCGCCTTCGGCGTCACCTCGTCCGGCGCCGGACTCACCGTCCTGCAGACCTGCGCGCTCAGCCTGCTGGTCTTCACCGGTGCCTCGCAGTTCGCCCTGGTCGGCGCGCTGGCCGGGGGAGGCAACCCGCTCACCGCGGCGGCCGGCGCGTTCTTCCTCGGCGTCCGCAACACCTTCTACGGGCTGCGGCTGTCCCAGCTGCTGCGCGTGCCGGGGCCCGTACGTCCCTTCGCGGCCCATTGGATCATCGACGAGACCACCGCCGTCGCCCTGGCCCAGCGCGACCGGCGCGGCGCCAGGCTCGGCTTCACGGTCACCGGGCTCACCCTCTACGTGCTGTGGAACCTCACCACCCTCGGCGGGGCGCTCGGGGCCGAGGCCCTCGGCGACACCGACCGCTGGGGTCTCGACGCCGCAGGGCCCGCCGTGTTCCTCGCGCTGCTCGCGCCCATGCTCCGTACGACGACCGAGCGCACCGTGGCAGGTGTCGCCGTAGTCCTCGGGCTGGGCCTCCTGCCGGTGCTCCCCGCCGGTGTTCCGGTCCTGGTCGCCGGACTCGCGGCGCCCGCCGTGCTCTTCCTCCAGGGCCGCAGGGCCGCCGAGCGCCGGAAAGGAACGGACCGTTGAACATCTGGATCGCGATCGGCGCCACCGCCGTCGGCTGCTACCTCGTCAAACTGCTGGGGCTGCTCGTGCCGGCCGGGGTGCTGGAGCGTCCCCTCGTGCAACGGCTGTCCGCGCTGCTCCCGGTCGCCCTGCTCGCCGCGCTGACCGCGCAGCAGACCTTCAGCACCGGTGGTTCCCTCGTCGTGGACGCCCGCGCCGCCGGGGTCGCGGCGGCGGCGGTCGCGCTGATCCTGCGCGCGCCCTTCCTGGTGGTCGTGGCGGCTGCCGTCGTCGTCACGGCGGGGGTACGGGCACTCGGCGGCTGACCTGCGAGCGGCGATCGGGGAGGCCGACCGGAGACGGCGGGACAGGGGACGGCGGGGACAGAGGGCCGTCAGTCGATGGCGCGGCCGTGCGCCCGTAGCGTCCGCAGCGCCTCGATGGTGACGATCGGCCGCCACTCCAGCGCCGTACCGGGCGCCCACGCACGCCAGCTGATCGGCCAGCCGCCGTCCTCGTCCTGTTCGGCGGCGAGGAAGTCGAGGGACCGCGCCATCTCCGCTTCGGTGAACCAGTGGCGGGCCAGCGAACCGGGCACGCGCGCGTAGTCGTGCGGGAAGTGGTGCTCGTCCGGTGCGTAGCCGGGCGGCACCGGGTAGTCGGCGCGGCGCCGCGGATCCAGCACCGCCATGCGGTTGTCGCGCACCAGCCGGCCGAGCCGGTCGGCGGCGGCCTCGGCTCTCGCCCGGTCGGGGACGCCGTCCAGGAAGGCGACGGCGGCGACGACCTCGTAAGGATGCGACTGCCTGGTCTCGCCCAGCGCGTCCACGGCAGCCCAGCAGAAGTCCGTCGCCCGGAACAGCCACGCGTGCCAGACGCCGTTGCGGTGCAGCAGCCCGGCCACCGGCCCCGTCGCCAGCAGCTCGCCCGCCGGCTCGTCGACGACCGGCAGGAACGGCGCGTACGGATAGCCGCGCAGCGAGGGATGGAGCGCGGGCAGCGCCCCCTCCGGCGTCGAGACCGACGTCAGATAGCGGCAGACCCGCTCGATCCGTGGTCCCTCGCAGCGGTGGACGGAGTCCAGCACCCGCAGCGCGTGCGCCGTGTGCAGCGGCTGGCTGACCGGGCCGCGCAGATCGGGCTCCAGGGCATGGCCGTATCCGCCGTCCTCATTGCGGTAGGCGGCGAGCGCGGTCTCGACGGCGGCGCCCCGGCTCTCGGAACCGCCGGAACCGCCACCCGCCTCGGCGCTCTCCAGGAAGTGGTAGGCGAACCGCCGCTGTTCCAGCACGCGGGCCGTCAGCCACACGAAGTGCTCGGCGCGGGCGAGAGGGGACGCGGTGGACGCTCCGGTTCCGGACATGCACCGACCGTAGGCCGCGACCTCCGTGGACGGGGGCGGACCGGCGCTGCTGCACTCTCAGGAGCGGGATACTGATGTCATGCGGTTGACGATTTTCTGGGAACGGATGAACGACCACTTCGGCGCCGCGTACGCCGACTCGTTCGCCCGCGACCACGTGATGACCGAACTGGGCGGCCGTACGGTCAACGAGGCGCTGGACGCGGGCTGGGAGGCCAAGGACGTCTGGCGCGCGGTGTGCGCGGTCATGGACGTCCCGGCCGACAAACGGTGACGGACCGTACGCAGCGGGGCGCTCACGGCAGCCGCGGGACCGGATGTCCTACCGGTAGGCGAGACTGACCCTGTGGCACCGACTGACGAGACCGTGACCGGCACAGCCCCGGACTCACCACCAGCGACCGCGCCCCCGGTCACCCCGCCTCCCGAGGCGGCCGAGGGCGACGGCAAGGCACGCATGCCCCGCTGGCTGCCGCGCGCCCTGGTGCTCGCCCTGCTGCTCTTCGCCGGGTTCCAGCTGGGCAATTGGGCGTTCCATCAGCTGATCGGGCTGCTCACGAACGTGCTGATCGCGTTCTTCCTGGCGCTCGCCGTCGAACCGGCCGTGAGCCGGATGGCAGCCAGAGGGGTACGGCGAGGACTCGCCACCTTTTTGGTCTTCTTCGCCGTGCTGGTCGCGGCCGCCGGGTTCGTCGTGCTGCTGGGTTCCATGCTCGCCGGGCAGATCGTCCATCTCGTCGAGGACTTCCCGCAGTACCTGGACTCGCTGATCAACTGGATCAACACCACCTTCCACACGAAGCTCTCCCGGTTCGACGTCCAGGACAGCCTGCTGCACTCGGACTGGCTGCAGAAGTACGTCCAGAACAGCGCGAGCGGTGTGCTGGACGTGTCCACCACGGTGCTCGGCGGTCTCTTCCGGCTGTTGACGATCTTCCTGTTCTCGTTCTACTTCGCCGCCGACGGCCCCCGGCTGCGGCGCGCGCTGTGCTCGGTGCTGCCCCCGGCCAAACAAGCCGAGGTGCTGCGCGCTTGGGAGATCGCGGTCGACAAGACCGGTGGCTACATCTACTCGCGCGGCCTGATGGCGCTGATCTCCGGCGTCGCGCACTACATCCTGCTGGAGATCCTGGGCGTGCCGTACGCCCCGGTGCTCGGCGTGTGGGTGGGGCTCGTCTCCCAGTTCATCCCGACCATCGGCACGTATCTCGCGGGCGCGCTGCCCATGCTGATCGCCTTCACCGTCGACCCCTGGTACGCGGTGTGGGTGCTCGGGTTCGTCGTGGTCTACCAGCAGTTCGAGAACTACGTCCTGCAGCCCAAGCTCACGTCGAAGACCGTCGACATCCACCCCGCCATGGCCTTCGGCTCCGTCATCGCCGGTACGGCGCTGCTCGGCGCCGTGGGCGCGCTGATCGCCATCCCGGCCATCGCGACGCTCCAGGCCTTCCTCGGCGCGTACGTGAAGCGCTACGCGGTGATGGACGACCCGCGCGTGCACGGCCGCAGGCGGGGCGGCGGGCCACCGCTGCCGAGCCGGATACGCGGTGTGCTGCGCAGGCGCGAGGACGGGGTGCCGCCGCAGCGGTAACCCCCGGGCGGCCCCCTGAGGGCGGGCGGATCCCTGTCGAGTGGCGGAGCCGGACCGGCTGGCGTCGAATGGATGGGGCGAGTCCGAACTCTGGAGGCAACGTGCCTGTCGTGCCGCTGACCGACATCCTCTCCGACGCTTTCCAAGAGCGGTACGGCGTGCCGGCCATCAACATCTTCAACGATCTGACGCTGGAAGCCGTGCTGGCCGCCGCCGTGGAGCACGCCTCGCCGCTGATCGTGCAGACGTCGGTGAAGACGGTGAAGTCGATCGGCAGCGACGTGCTGTACCAGATGTGGACGGCGATGACGGCCGGCATCGAGGTGCCCGTCACGCTCCACCTGGACCACTGCCCCGAGCGCGACGTGATCAGCGAGTGTCTGCGGCAGGGCTGGAACTCCGTGCTCTTCGACGCGTCGCGGCTGCCGGTCGAGGAGAACATGCGGCAGACCGTCGAGGTCGTCGCCGAGGCGCGTAGCTTCGGCGCGCAGGTCGAGGGCGAGATCGAGTCGATCACCGGCGTCGAGGACGGGGTCGGCAGCGACACCGAGGCCGAGCGCCAGGACCTCGACGTCGCGCTGCGCTTCCTCCGTACGACGCAGGTCGACGTGTTCGCACCGGCGATCGGCAACGCCCACGGATCGTACAAACAGGCACCGGTACTGGACGCCCAGCGGGTCAGCGACATTGTCGCCGCCCATCCGCTGCCGATCGCCCTGCACGGCGGCAGCGGACTCTCCGACGAGCAGTTCCACGACCTGATCTCCCGGGGGTGCGCGAAGGTCAACATCTCGACCGCGCTCAAGGAGAAGTTCATGAAGTCGAGCCTCACCTTCCTCGAAACGGCGGCCGAGCGGCAGAAGTGGGATCCGCCGTCGCTGTTCCGCTCCGTACGGGGCGACGTGATGGAGATGACCGGCTCGCTGATGACGCTGTTCGGCAGCGCGGGCCGGGCGAGGTGACTGCCGTGCCGGCCGCACGTTCCACCGCCTATGCGCTCGTCTTCGACTGCGACGGCGTGCTCGCCGACACCGAGCGCTACGGGCATCTGCCCGCCTTCAACCGGACCTTCGAGGAGTTCGGCCTCCCCGTGCGCTGGAGCGACGCCGAGTACGCGCGGAAGGTCACGGTCGGTGGCGGCAAGGAGCGGATGAAGACGCTCCTCACCCCCGAGTTCCTCGCCGAGACGGGACTGCCCAGCGACCCCGACGCGCTCGACGCGCAGGTCGCGCGCTGGCACCGGCGCAAGACCGAGATCTACCAGGGGATCATCGCGAGCGGGGCCATTCCGCCCCGGCCCGGCGTGCGGCGGATCGCCGAGGAGGCGGCAGCGGCGGGCTGGACCCTGGCGGTCGCCTCCACCTCGGCCGAACCGTCCGTGCGCAGTGTGCTCGAACTCGCCGTCGGCGCCGGGCTGGCCGCCCGCTTCGGCGTCTTCGCCGGGGACATCGTGCCGCACAAGAAGCCGGCTCCCGACATCTACGACTACGCCGTGGCCGGGCTCGGGCTCGACCCGGCGCGGGTCGTGGTGATCGAGGACAGCCACAACGGACTGCGCGCCGCACTCGGCGCGGGTCTCGTCTGCGCCGTCACCACCAGCGCCTACACCGGCCAGGAGGATTTCACCGGAGCCGCGCTCGTGGTGACGTCCCTTGGCGACCCGGCGCCGGACGAGACCGTCACGCGCGTGCTGGACGATCCGCTCGGCGCCCACCCTGAGCCCTGTGTGCGGCTCGCGGACCTCCAGTTCCTGCTCGCAGCCAGTCAGGAGAGCCATGTCAACGACAACAGCCGATGATCTGGAGTTCGTCGTCAGGACGATCGCGCGTACCGCCGTCGACAACGAGCGCGCGTTCTCGGACCTCGACGCCGTGGCGGGCGACGGTGACTTCGGCTACTCGCTCGCCCGGGGCTTCGAGATCGTCCTCGCCGACTGGGACACCTTCGACCGCGAAACGCCCGCCACCTTCCTGAAGAAGGTGGCGATGGTGATCTCCAAGCGGGTGGGCGGGACATCGGGCCCGCTGTGGGGCACCGCGTTCCTCCGCGCGGCCACGGCGCTGGGTGAGCGCACCGATGTGAGCGGGGAGGACGCGGTCGCGATGCTGCGGGCGGCGACCGAGGGCATCAAGGCGCGCGGCAGGTCCGACGTCGGGGACAAGACGCTGCTGGACGCGCTGGTGCCGATGACCGACGCGCTGGAGCAGGCGCTCTCCGGTGCCGGCGGACCGGCCGAACTGGCCGGGATCGCCGCGTCCACCGCCCGTAAGGCAGCCGACGCGACCACCCCGATGCAGGCCATGCGGGGCCGCCAGAGCTACACGGGGGAGCGCAGCATCGGCTCGCCCGACCCGGGCGCCGTCGCGGTCGCCGTCATGGCGGAGCGCGTCGCGGCCGAATGGAACTCCCGCACGGACGAGAGCTAGGAGCGAGCGCATGAAGAAATTCGTGAACGATCCGAAGAACTTCGTCCCGGAGATGCTGGAAGGGCTGGCCCTGGCCAACCCCGGCACCCTCCGGTACGTCCCCGAGTACAACCTGATCATGCGTGCCGACGCTCCGCAGGCCGGCAAGGTCTCCATCGTCCAGGGGTCGGGGTCGGGCCACGAGCCGTCCCATGTCATGACCGTCGGCAAGGGAATGCTCGACGCCGCCTGTCCGGGTGACATCTTCTCGGCGCCGCCCACCGACTACGTGTACGAGACGGTCAAACTCGTCGCCTCGCCCAAGGGCGTCCTGTTGCTGGTCAACAACTACACCGGCGACCGGATGGCCTTCGAGATGGCGGAGGAGCTGTCGGCGGCCGACGGCGTCACCGTCCGCACGCTGTTCATCGACGACGACGTCTCCGTACAGGACTCGACGTACACCGTCGGCAGGCGCGGTGTGGCCGGAAACTTCTTCGTGATGAAGGCAGTCGGCGCGGCGGCCGAGCGGGGCGCCGACCTCGACGAGCTGTACCGGATCGGCGAGAAGGTCAACTCCGTCACCCGCACGATGGGCATGGCGCTCACCGCCTGCACCCCGCCCGCCAAGGGCTCCCCGCTCTTCGACCTGCCCGACGACGAGATCGAGATGGGCGTGGGCATCCACGGCGAGCCCGGCCGGCGGCGGGAGAAGCTGCGCCCGGCCAACGAGATGGTGGCGGAACTCGTCACCACCGTCGTGGACGATCTGCCGTTCGCCTCCGGCGACAAGGTGGCGCTGATGCTCAACGGCCTCGGCGGCACGCCGATCGGCGAGCTGTACCTGGCGTACGGGCTCGCGCACCGGCAGGTCACCGAGCGCGGGATCGAGATCAGCCGCAGTTACGTGGGGGAGTACTGCACCTCGCTCGACATGGCCGGCGCCTCCGTCACGCTGGTCAGGCTGGACGACGAGATCGCCGAACTCCTCGCCGACCCGGCCGAGATCGCGATCCGCGTCTTCTGACAGAGTGGTCCGCCGTCATCGGTCACACACCCGGGAGGGACCCCTCATGGCGGACACAGCGGCACTCAGGGCGGCATTCGACCAGTTCGACGTGGACAAGGACGGCGCGATCACCGCGGCCGAACTGCGCGGCGTGCTGGCGGAGCTGGGCGCGGGCGTCATCTCCGAGGAGCAGGCGGCGTCGCTCCTCGGCGCCGCCGACGCCGACAGCGACGGCCGGGTGACCTGGGACGAGTTCCTCGCGGCGCGCGCCCGCTGACGCCACGGCCGGCCAGGGAAGTCCCTGGCCGGCGTGGTGCGCTTGACAGGAAAATCGAACATCCATTCTGATTGGGCACCGGTCGCCGGGCGCCGCCGGAGGGCGCCGGGCGGGACGTCAGGACGCATTGTCAGTGGCAGGGGATAGCGTCAGTGACGTGAAGCGATCGACTCAAGCAAATCGGGTGGAACCCATGGCAGGAACCGACCGCGAGAAGGCGTTGGACGCCGCTCTCGCCCAAATTGAACGGCAATTCGGCAAGGGCGCGGTAATGCGCCTCGGCGAGCGGCCGAACGAGCCCATCGAGGTCATCCCCACCGGGTCGACCGCGCTCGACGTCGCGCTCGGCGTCGGCGGCCTGCCGCGCGGCCGTGTGGTGGAGGTGTACGGACCGGAATCCTCCGGTAAGACGACCCTGACCCTGCACGCGGTGGCGAACGCGCAGCGACTCGGCGGCACGGTGGCCTTCGTCGACGCGGAGCACGCACTCGACCCCGAGTACGCGCAGAAGCTCGGCGTCGACATCGACAACCTGCTGCTGTCCCAGCCGGACAACGGCGAGCAGGCGCTCGAAATCGTGGACATGCTGGTCCGCTCGGGCGCGCTCGACCTCATCGTCATCGACTCCGTCGCGGCCCTGGTGCCGCGCGCGGAGATCGAGGGCGAGATGGGCGACTCGCACGTCGGCCTGCAGGCGAGGCTGATGAGCCAGGCACTCCGGAAGATCACCAGCGCGCTCAACCAGTCCAAGACCACCGCGATCTTCATCAACCAGCTCCGCGAGAAGATCGGTGTGATGTTCGGCTCGCCGGAGACCACCACCGGTGGCCGGGCGCTCAAGTTCTACGCCTCGGTGCGGCTCGACATCCGCCGGATCGAGACCCTGAAGGACGGGACGGACGCCGTCGGCAACCGCACCCGGGTCAAGGTCGTCAAGAACAAGGTCGCACCGCCCTTCAAGCAGGCCGAGTTCGACATCCTCTACGGCCACGGCATCAGCCGCGAGGGCGGCCTGATCGACATGGGCGTGGACGAGGGCTTCGTGCGCAAGGCCGGCGCCTGGTACACGTACGAGGGCGACCAGCTCGGCCAGGGCAAGGAGAACGCCCGTAACTTCCTCAAGGACAACCCCGATCTCGCCAACGAGATCGAGAAGAAGATCCTGGAGAAGCTGGGCATCGGGGTGAGGCCCGAGACGCCGGCCGAGCCCGGCGCCGACGCGGCGAGCGGTCCGGCCCCGGCCGGTTCCCCGGTCGACGACGCGGCGAAGTCGGTGCCGGCCCCTGCAGCCAAGGCCAAGTCGGCCAAGGCGGCAGCGGCCAAGAGCTAGTCCGCACCGTGCCTTATCCGAAGAGGCGGCGCGCGGAAGAGCAGGGCGGCAGTTCGGGCTCGTCGAGGGCCGAGCGGGAACTGCCGCCCCAGGACCCGGCCGAGCGGGCGCGGGCAATCTGCCTGCGCCTGCTCACCGGCATGCCGCGCACCCGTAAACAGCTGGCGGAGGCCCTGGCCAAACGCGACGTCCCCGAGGATGTCGCCGAGGAGGTGCTGTCCCGTTTCGTGGACGTGGGGCTGATCGACGACGCGGCGTTCGCCGGCGCCTGGGTGGAGTCCCGGCACCACGGCCGGGGCCTGGCCCGCCGCGCCCTCGCCCGTGAACTGCGCACCAAGGGCGTGGACTCGACCCTGGTCGACGAGGCGGTCGGCCGGCTCGACCCGGAGCAGGAGGAGACGACCGCCCGCGACCTGGTCGCCCGCAAGCTCCGCACCACGCGCGGTATGGAGCGCGACAAACGGCTGCGCAGGCTCGTCGGCATGCTGGCCCGCAAGGGCTACTCCCAGGGCATGGCCCTGCGGGTGGTCAAACAGGCGCTGGAGGAGGAGGGCGAGGACACCGAAGGACTCGACGAGGGGCTGCACTTCGACTGACGTGCCCTGCTGCCACGGGGGACGACCGGGGACGACCGGGGGGGGGAGCCCCACCCCGGAAACACAGGTCCACTCCAATGCACAGACGGTTGTGCACAAGCGACTGTGTAGTCATGGACGTCGTCAGAGGATCGATCGAGGGCTTCGGCGAGGACTCGGCGACGGCACACCGGCCACCGTCACCGTGCGCGCCGTCTACGCGCGGGGTCTCGGATTCGGCGATCTGACGCTTAGCCACGACCTGTTGGCACGGCACATGGACAATCCGCTCGCCGCTGCCGTCCCGGGAGTTCGCGATGATGCGGCTCACCGGCGGGACCCGCCGGCAGGCGCTGCGGATGCTGCGGACCGAGGCGCTGGTGCTCGCCCTGCTGGCCGCCGTCATCGGCACGGGCATCGCCCTCGCCGTCCTGACCGCTTTCAGCGTCGGCATGACGGGCGGCGCGGCGCCGGCCGTGCGGCCGTTGGAGTACGCGGGTGTGGTCGGAGCGGCCGGGCTGCTCGCGCTCTCGCCACCGCCCTGCCGGGCAGGGCGGCGCTCGGGACCCGCCCGGTGGAGGTCGCGGCCGCCCGTCAGTGAGCGGTACGGCGGGCACGTACGGCAGCGGTCACCGCGCGACCGGCAGCCCTTCGGCCTGCCAGGCCTGGAAGCCACCGATCAGGTCGGTCGCGCGGTGCAGCCCGAGCTGGCGCAGGGACACGGCGGCGAGACTCGACGCGTAGCCCTCGTTGCAGACCACCACCACCCGCAGGTCGTGGCTGGTGGCTTCGGCGGCGCGGTGGCTGCCCCGCGGGTCGAGCCGCCACTCCAGCTCGTTGCGCTCCACGACCAGCGCGCCGGGGATCAGTCCGTCGCGCTCGCGCAGCTCCTGATAGCGGATGTCGACCAGCAGGGCCCCGTGCGCGGCCTCGTCGAAGGCCTCCTTGGCACTGACCCGGTCCAGGTCCTCGCGGACCCGCTCCAGCAGTTCGTCGATGCCGACCGGCTCGGTCACTGCCACTCCTCGGGAACCTCGACCTGCTCAAGGCGGAGTACGGAGCCGGTGCGGCTGTAGCGCCGCATCAGCGGCAGCGGGGGGAAGTACGCGTGCACGGAGACCGCGTGCTCGCCCGCCGACTCGTTGCGCACCTCGTGGACATGGTGCTCACCGAACGCCTTGCCGTCACCCGCCGTCAACTCCCGGTGCCGGTCGACCCCTTCGGCCAGCTCCAGGGTCTTCCACCCCTCGGTGGGCAGCCGGGCGGCGAGGGAGTCCTCCTGGAGCACGCCCGCCGCCGTGGCGAAGGCGCCGTGCGAGCCGCCGTGGTCGTGCCAGCCGGTGCCCGTGCCGGGCGGCCAGCCGATCAGCCAGGCCTCACTGCCGGACGGGCCTTCGAGCCGGATCCACGTACGGCCCTCGGGGTCGAGGGGGAGCGAGTCGATCAAGGTTTTGTCGGCCGCTGTCCTGCGGACGAAGTCGAGAAGCTCGGTCGCGGTCGGGCCCGCCCCGACGGCCGGCGCGGGCACCGGGGGAGCGGGCGTGGCGACGGCAGCGGCGGAGGCAGGGAGCGATACGGGAGTAGACATCATGACCGTCCTGAGAAGTTCGCGAAAATGCGCTGCCGTGGTGTCACACGGCACGCGCGCGGAAACGAAGGCGAATCAGCAGGACGGGCGACACACGCAGCCCGCGTAACGGAGCAGGTCCACATGAACCCTCCGCCACAGGCGCACATCGGTGTCAGTCACGCTCTGTACTACACCATGAGGGGTCGAGCGCGGTCAATTGATGTTCACAATGCGGTCGCCCCGTTCCGCATCCGTGTCGGCCGCCGAAGGAGAGCCGCCGCGCGCCGCGTCGGCCGCCGCGTAGAGGTCGGCCGGACGCACCCCGCCGAAGGCGTCGACAAGATGCCCGTCGGGCCGTACGAGCAGCACGTTGTGCGCCGATGCCCCCGGGTACGCCTCGGTGACCAGCAGCTCGGCCCGCACGGGTAGCGCGGTCACGGCGGCGGCGAGCCGCGGCATCACCCCGGCGGTCAGCCAGTGCCGCCGGTCCCACACCCCGGTCCCCGGCGCGACCAGCACGACCAGCAGCTGCCCGCGGCCGAGCCGGTCCCTGAGCCGCGCGGACGTACCGTCCGGCGTCGTCACCCGTACGTCGGCGACAGGACCGCCGAGGGCGGTGCCGACCGCCGTGCTCCCCTGGGCGTGCGGAGGCGCGAGGGGGGAGTGCGGGTACGAGGGGGGCGCGCCCAGCGGTCCGTACCCCAGATGCCCGTCGGCGAGCAGGGTGTCGTGACCGCTCGCCGCACCCGGCAGATACGTCCGCAGCCCGCCACCGCCGCGCAGTATCGGCAGGGACTGGTCGGCGGCGCGCAGCCGCCCGGCGACGGCGGTGCGCCGCTCCGCCTGGTAGCTGTCCAGCAGCGCGGGCGACGCGCCGTGGTGCCAGGCCTGTGCCAGCTTCCAGGCCAGGTTGTCGGCGTCCCGCAGCCCCTCGTCGAGCCCCTGGGTGCCCACGGCGCCCAGCAGATGGGCGGCGTCCCCCGCGAGGAAGGCACGGCCCACCCGCCACCGCCTGGCCAGCCGGTGGTGCAGCGTGTAGACGCCGGTGTCGAGCAGTTCGTACGGGGGTGTCTCGCCGCACCAGCCGGCCAGGGTGTCCCGCAGCCGCGCCACCAGCGCGTCGGGTGTGACCAGCTCACCCCGGGCGGGCAGCAGCCAGTCCAGCCGCCACACGTCGTCCGGCAGCGGCCTCGCCGACACCTCGTCGCCGCC
>NZ_JTIY01000001.1:269708-278738 GCF_000818175.1 Streptomyces sp. AcH 505 | reverse complement strand
GTGCAGCACCGCCTCGCCCGGCCAGGGCAGTTCGGCGCGCAGCGCGGCCACGGCGTGCCGCTCGACCGCCGTACGGCCGGGGAACCGCACGCCGAGCAGTTTGCGTACCGTCGACCTGGCGCCGTCGCAGCCCACCAGATGGCTGGCCCGCCACCAGGTCGCCTCGGGGCCGCGGGTGTGCACGGTGACGCCGTGCGCGTCCTGCTCCAGCGAGTCCAGCCGGCTGCCCGTCGCCACCTGGATCAGCTTCTGACCGGCGATCGCCTCACGCAGCCCGCGCGACAGGGCGTGCTGCGGGATGTGCAGCGGGGCAGGACCGCCGTCGTCGCCGAGCGGCACCTGCCGCATCAGCTGCTTGCGCCGCATCGAGCGCCAGCCCTGCCAGTGCGTCGCCTCGTCGGCGAGGGTGGTGCAGCCGATCCGGGCCACCAGCGCCGCGGTGTCGGGGCGCAGCACGACCGTACGGGCGGGGCGGGGGTCGTCCGTGCCGCTGCCCTCGTCCAGCAGGACGACAGGGACGTCCTGCGCGGCGAGGGCGAGGGACAGCGCCAGCCCGACAGGGCCGGCGCCGACCACGATCACCGGGTCCACGTCGCGCCCTCTCCGGCCCGTACGGTCGTGCTTTCAGTGGCGCTTGAGCCTGTCGGACAGGCCCTGGGAGCCCGATGCGTGATCACAGAACGTATGCAACCCACTGGGGGTGCCGCCGTCAAGTGACGCCCACGGCGGCGCGTACACCGTGTGCCACGTGCGCCTCAGAGGGTGTCTCCACCCCCGACGACGCCCGCTTCCTCCGCGTCGCCCGCCCCGAGGACCGCGCCCGTGCTCTTGCGCGCCTTGCGGAGCTTGCGCTCCAGCCAGCCGGCGAAGGTGGTGAGCGCGAAGTTCAGCACGATGTAGATCAGGGCGATGACGGTGAAGGCCGCGATGACGTTGGCACCGTAGTTCGCCGTGATCGTCCGGTTCTGCGAGAGCAGCTCCTGCAGACCGAGGACGGCGCCGCCGAGCGCGGTGTCCTTGACGATCACCACCAGCTGGCTGACCAGGGCCGGCAGCATGGCTGTCACCGCCTGCGGCAGCAGCACGGACGACATGACCTGGCCCTTGCGCATCCCGATCGCCTTCGCGGCGTCGGTCTGGCCGCTGGGCAGGGAGAGGATCCCGGCCCGCACGATCTCGGCCATGACCGAGGAGTTGTAGAGCACCAGGCCGGTGACCACGGCGAACAGCGGCCTGCTGTCGGAGGAGACGTCCGTGAACTGCACGTACAGTTGATACGCGAAGATCATCATGATCAGTACGGGGATGGAGCGGAAGAGCTCCACCACGACGCCGACCGGAACCCTGACCCACCGGTGGTCCGAAAGACGGCCGATGCCGAGCAGTGCGCCCACCGGCAGGGCGATCACGATCGCCAGGGCCGCCGCCTTCAGGGTCTCCCCGAGGCCGGGCAGCAGATAGGTCGTCCAGACCTTGGAGTCGTCGACGAACGGACTCCACTTCTCCGAGGCCAGCTGACCGTGGTCGAGCAGCGCGGAGATGACCCACCAGACGGCCAGCGCGAGGAGGATCAGGAACACGATCGTGTAGAGAATGTTGCGCCGCTTGGCACGGCTGCCGGGCGCGTCGTACAGGACGGACTCGGTACTCATCGCTTCACCGCCACTCGCTTGGCCACCCAGCCCAGCAGCAGGCCGACCGGGAGGGTGAGAACGATGAACCCGAACGCGAAGACCGCGAAGACGGCGAAGAGCGAGTCGGCCTCGTTCTCGATCATGGTCTTCATCAGTGCCGCCGCCTCGGCGACGCTGATCGCCGCCGCCACCGTGGTGTTCTTGGTGAGCGCGATCAGTACGTTGGCGAGCGGGCCGACCACGGACCGGAACGCCTGGGGGAGCACCACCAGCCTCAGCACCTGGAAGAAGCTCAGGCCCAGCGCACGGGCCGCTTCCGCCTGTCCGACGGGCACGGTGTTGATACCGGAGCGCAGGGCCTCGCAGACGAAGGTGCCGGTGTAGGCGATGAGCCCGAGCACCGCCATCCGGAAGCCGATGTCCTTGAAGGTCTCGCCGCCGAGCGTGATCCGGAGGGTCTGGTTGAGTCCGAGCGAACACGCGACGATGATCACCGTCAGCGGCGTGTTGCGGACGATGTTGATGTAGGCGGTGCTGAACCCCCGCATCAGCGGTACGGGACTGACCCGCATCCCGGCCAGCAGCGTTCCCCATATGAGGGAGCCGGCTGCGGAGTAGAGGGTGAGCTGCACCGTCACCCAGAAGGCGCCGAGCAGGTCGTACTGCCCGGAATCAAGAAAGTCGAACACGATGCCCCGCGCTCTCCCCTGGTTGGCTGGTCGGTACGCGCCGCCGGCCGGGCCGGCGGCGCGTCACTGCGTGTCTCAGCTGGCCGCGGCGATCTGCGGGGCAGGCTCGTTCTTGTAGTTGGCGGGGCCGAAGTTCTTCTTCACGGCCTTCTCCCAGGAGCCGTCCGACTCCATCTTCTTGAGCGCGGCGTTGACCTTGTTGAGCAGGTCGGTGTCGCCCTTCTTGAGACCGATGCCGTAGTTCTCGTCGCTCAGCTTCAGGCCGGTCAGCTTGAACTTGCCCTGGTGCTCCTTCTGCGCGGCGTAGCCGGCGAGGATGGAGTCGTCCGTGGTGAGCGCGTCGACCGTCTTGCTCTCCAGGCCGGTCAGGCACTCGGAGTAGCCGCCGACCTGCTGGAGGTCGGCCTTGGGGGCCAGTTCCTTCTGAATGTTCTGCGCCGAGGTCGAACCGGTCACGGAGCAGAGCTTCTTGGAGTTGAGGTCCTCGGCCTTGGTGATGCTGCTGTCGTCGGCGCGCACCAGCAGGTCCTGGTGGGCCAGCAGGTAGGGGCCCGCGAAGTCGACGCGCTGCTTGCGCTCGTCGTTGATCGAGTAGCTGGCGACGACGAGCTTCACGTCGCCGTTGGCGATGAGGTTCTCGCGCTCGGCGCTCGGCGACTCCTTCCACTCGATGTCCTTGGCGTCGTAGCCCAGTTCCTTGGCCACGTACGTGGCGACGTCGACGTCGAAGCCGGTGAAGCTGCCGTCCGGCGTCTTCAGGCCGAGACCCGGCTGGTCGTACTTGATCCCGATGGCGATCTTGCCGCCGCCGTCGGCGCTGTCGCTGTCCTTGCTGTCGCCGCCACACGCGGTGGCCGTCAGCGAGAGGACGAGTACGGCAGCCGCTGCCGCGCTTGTCTTGTGGAGCTTCATCGTTGAACTTCCCTCGGGTGAGACGTGGAAGAGGCAGGTCGTGGAAGAGACAGGTCGTGGAAGAGGCAGGCTGTGGAACAGACAGGCTGTGGGACAGACCGGTCAGTGGTGCAGGATCTTCGAGAGGAAGTCCTTGGCACGGTCACTGCGCGGGTTGTTGAAGAACTCGTCAGGGGTCGTCTCCTCGACGATCTTTCCGTCCGCCATGAAGACGACCCTGTTCGCCGCCGAGCGCGCGAAGCCCATCTCGTGGGTGACGACGACCATCGTCATTCCCTCGCGTGCCAGCTGCTGCATGACCTCAAGGACCTCGTTGATCATCTCGGGGTCGAGCGCTGAGGTCGGTTCGTCGAAGAGCATGACCTTGGGGTCCATCGCCAACGCCCTTGCGATGGCCACGCGTTGCTGCTGTCCGCCGGAGAGCTGAGCCGGGTACTTGTCGGCCTGCGAGCCCACGCCCACCCGGTCGAGGAGGGAGTGCGCCTTCTCCTCCGCCTCCTGCTTGCCGAGCTTGCGGACCTTCGTCTGGCCCAGAGTGACGTTCTCCAGCACGGTCTTGTGCGCGAAAAGGTTGAACGACTGGAAGACCATGCCGACATCGGCCCGCAGCCGGGCGAGCTCCCTGCCTTCGTCCGGCAGCGGCTTGCCGTCGACGGTGATCGAACCTGAATCGATCGTCTCCAGGCGGTTGATGGTGCGGCACAGTGTGGACTTACCGGACCCGGAGGGGCCGATGACGACCACGACCTCGCCACGGGCGATGGTCAGATCGATGTCCTGGAGCACATGCAGCGCGCCGAAGTGCTTGTTGACGTTGCTCAGTACGACCAGGTCGCCCGCCGCCGGCACGGCGTCCTCGGTGCCCTTGGTCACTGACACTCCGCTCATCGGCTTATTGCTCCGTCCTCCTCGGTTGGGAAGGACCATAGGCACGGGCCGCGACCAGCGTCATTACATCTGAGCGGAACTTGAGCATAACGATCGGGCAGCGGACGGACACGCCGCGTGAGGGGACGGTGCGGGGCGTACCGGGTGGGTAACGGAAAGCACGGGGAGCCGGACCGGCCCTTGACGCCTGCGGTGTCATGGGCGTGGATGCCGGGAGGGGAAATACCACAGGAAGTGCCACAGCCAGGGGGGCGCCATGAGACTGCTGCTCGTCGAGGACGACGACCACGTCGCCGCTGCTCTGGCGGCCGTGCTCGCCCGGCACGGCTTCGACGTCGTGCACGCCAGGAGCGGCGAGGAGGCGCTACGGGCGCTGCTGCCCGCCGCCAACGCGGGCAAGGCGCCCTTCGGGGTGGTGCTGCTCGACCTCGGCCTGCCCGACCAGGACGGCTACCAGGTCTGCGGCAAGATCCGGAAGATCACCTCGACCCCGGTGATCATGGTGACGGCCCGCGCCGACGTACGCTCCCGGATCCACGGCCTCAACCTCGGCGCCGACGACTACGTGACCAAGCCCTACGACACCGGTGAACTGCTCGCCCGTATCCACGCGGTGAGCCGGCGCGGCAGCACGGCTGAGGAGTCCGCCGGGGCCGAGCGGCCCGCCCCCGGGCTCGGGCGGGTCACGCTGGAGCTCGCCAACCGCCAGGTCAGCGTCGACGGCACCCCCGTACCGCTGACCCGCAAGGAGTTCGACCTGCTGGCGCTGCTCGCCCAGCGGCCCGGGGTGGTCTTCCGCAGGGAGCAGATCATCAGCGAGGTGTGGCTGACCAGCTGGGAGGGGACCGGGCGGACCCTCGAAGTGCACGTGGCGTCCCTGCGCCACAAACTCGGCATGCCGTCGCTGATCGAGACGGTACGGGGCGTCGGCTACCGGTTGGTCGTGCCTGCCGCGCACCCGGGCAAGCAGGGCCAGTAACGCCTCGTGCGCACCCGACTTCTCCCGCTGCTCATCATCCTCATGGCGGCCGTGCTCCTCGCCCTCGGCTTCCCGCTGGCCGTCAGCCGCGCCGCCGGGCAGCAGCAGGACGTCGTGGTGGACCGGATCGACGACACGGCGCGGGTCGCCGCGCTCGCGCAGTTCGTCACGGAGAGCACCACCGGGTCCCAGGACAGGCGCCGCGTGCTGGCGGGAGAACTGGCCCGGTACTACTCGGTCTACGGCATCAGGGCCGGTGTCTTCTACCGCGACAACCGGCCGATGGCGCGCGCCCCGCAGAACTGGACGGTCCCCAAGGAGGGCGAGGGCAGGCAGGCGTTCGAGGAGGCGCTGCTCGGCCGCCGCAGCGACGATCCGGAACAGGTCTGGCCGTGGCAGGACGGCCGGCTGATCGTCGCCTCACCGGTCGTCAGGGACGGTGATGTCGTCGCCGTCGTGGTGACCGACTCGCCCACCGGACAGATGCGTTCGCGGATTCTGCGCGGCTGGCTGGTCATCGGCGCGGGCGAGGTGGTGGCGATGCTCGTGGCCGTCGGGGCGGCGTTCCGGCTGACGGGCTGGGTCCTCCTGCCGGTACGGGTGCTCGACGCGGCCACCCACGACATCGCCACCGGGCGGATGAAGTCACGTGTGGCCGCCGGCGGCGGACCGCCCGAACTGCGGCGCCTGGCCATCTCCTTCAACGAGATGGCCGACAACGTCGAGGACGTGCTGGAGCAGCAGCGCGCCTTCGTCGCCGACGCCTCCCACCAGTTGCGCAACCCGCTCGCCGCCCTGCTGCTGCGTATCGAACTCCTCGCCCTCGAACTGCCCGAGGGGAACGCGGAGATCGCTTCGGTGCGCACGGAGGGCAAGCGGCTCGGCCAGGTGCTGGACGACCTGCTGGACCTGGCGCTGGCCGAGCACGCCGAGGCCGATCTGCGGCTCACCGACATCGGCGAGCTGGTGGCCGAACGGGTCGACGCCTGGCGGGCCGTCGCTGAGGAGAAGGGCGTACGGCTGTCGGAGCGGGGTGCCGCTGTCACCGCGTGGGCCGATCCCGTCGCGCTCTCCAGCGCGCTGGACGCGGTGCTGGACAACGCGCTCAAGTTCACCCCGGCGGGCGAGACGGTCACCGTCACGGTGGGACGCGGCGGCGAGACCTCCACCGTGGTCGTCAACGACGGCGGTCCAGGACTCGCGGACGACGAACTGGCCCGCATCGGCGACCGGTTCTGGCGCAGCAACCGCCACCAGAACGTCAAGGGCTCCGGTCTCGGCCTGTCCATCTCCCGTGCGTTGCTGAGCGCGGGCGGCGGCTCGATCCACTACGCGCACGGCGAGCCGAGCGGCCTGCGCGTCACCCTGAGCGTGCCGCGCTCGTCCCCTACGGCTTGACCGACCGGTAGTAGCGCTTGGCACCCTCGTGCAGCGGCAGGGGGTCCGTGTAGATCGCCGTCCGCAGGTCCACCAGCTGCGCGGGGTGCACCTCCTTGCCGATGCGGTCCCGGCTGTCGATCACGGTCCGGGTGAAGCCCTCCGCCAGCGCCGGGTCCGTCTGATCCGTGGTGACCAGCAGGTTCGCCACCGCGACCGTCGGCACCGCCTCGCCGTCCTGCGCGTCGCGGTACGCGTCGGCCGGCATCTCCGCCGACCGGTAGTAGTGCGACGCGCTCTCGCCCGTGGCGTGCAGCTTCGAGATGAGCGCGGGCTCCAGCGGTACCAGCCGGACGGCGAAGCGCTCCGACAGCTGTTCCACGGCGGCGGTGGGCAGCCCGCCGGACCAGAAGAAGGCGTCGAGCCGGTGGTGCTCCAGGCTCTCCGGCATGGTGTCGATCCCGTCCGGCACGGCCTTGATGTCGCGCTGCGGGTCGAGTCCCGCCGCCTTCAGCAGCCGGTCGGCGATCAGCCGTACGCCCGAGCCGTCCTGCCCGACACCCACCCGCAGGCCGCGCAGGTCGGCCGTCGTGCGCACGGCCGACCCCTTCGGGACGACGAGCTGCACGTAGTCGTCGTACAGCCGCGCGCAGCCCCGCAGCCGCTGGTAGCCGACGTCGCGGTCCTTCTGGTACTTCGCCACGGCGTCGGCGGTGGCGATGGTGAACTGGGCCTCGCCGCTCGCCACCCGCGCCAGGTTCTGCTGCGAGCCCTCGCTGGTCGCCAGCTTTATCGACACGTCCGGCAGGTCGCGGTCGAGGTACGGGCTGAGCAGTTCGCCGTACCGCTGGTAGACGCCCCGGTTCACGCCGGTGCTGAACGTGACCGATCCGCTCGGCGATGACTCCCTGATCGGTACCAGCCACCACACCAGCACTCCGAGCACCACCAGCACCGCCGCACCGCCCTGCACGGCGCGGTTGCGGCTCATCCGGGAGACGGCGGTGAACATGGCGCGATCCTGTCAGCTCCCTCCCCGCGATGGCCAGGGCCCGTCCCGTACCGCGACCCCGTACCCTGGTGGGCGAGATGAGCGCGAAGACTTACGAAGTGCGCACCTACGGGTGCCAGATGAATGTCCACGACTCCGAGCGGCTGTCGGGCCTGCTGGAGGGCGCGGGGTATGTCCGCGCCCCGGAGGACGCCGACGGTGACGCCGATGTCGTCGTCTTCAACACCTGCGCGGTGCGGGAGAACGCCGACAACAAGCTGTACGGCAACCTCGGCCGGCTCGCGCCGATGAAGACCAAACGGCCCGGCATGCAGATCGCCGTCGGCGGCTGTCTCGCGCAGAAGGACCGCGAGACCATCGTGCGCAGGGCGCCCTGGGTCGACGTCGTCTTCGGTACGCACAACATCGGCAAGCTGCCGGTCCTCCTGGAGCGCGCCCGCGTCCAGGAAGAGGCGCAGATCGAGATCGCCGAGTCCCTGGAGGCGTTCCCCTCCACGCTGCCCACGCGCCGCGAGTCCGCCTACGCCGCCTGGGTCTCCATCTCCGTGGGCTGCAACAACACCTGCACCTTCTGCATCGTGCCCGCGCTGCGCGGCAAGGAGAAGGACCGCAGGCCCGGCGACATCCTGGCCGAGATCGAGGCGCTGGTCGCCGAGGGCGTCAGCGAGATCACCCTGCTCGGCCAGAACGTCAACGCGTACGGCTCGGACATAGGCGACCGGCAGGCGTTCTCCAAGCTGCTGCGCGCCTGCGGGGCCGTCGAGGGCCTGGAGCGCGTCCGCTTCACCTCTCCGCACCCCCGTGACTTCACCGACGACGTGATCGCCGCCATGGCCGAGACGCCGAACGTGATGCCGCAGCTCCACATGCCGCTCCAGTCGGGCTCCGACACGATCCTGCGCGCGATGCGCCGCTCGTACCGGCAGGACCGCTACCTCGGCATCATCGAGAAGGTCCGCGCCGCCATCCCGCACGCCGCCATCTCGACGGACATCATCGTGGGCTTCCCCGGCGAGACCGAGGGGGACTTCGAGCAGACGATGCACGTCGTACGCGAGGCGCGGTTCGCGCAGGCCTTCACCTTCCAGTACTCCAAGCGGCCCGGCACGCCGGCGGCCGACATGCCGGGACAGATCCCCAAGGAGATCGTCCAGGAGCGGTACATGCGGCTCTCCGCCCTCCAGGAGGAGATCTCCTGGGAGCAGAACAAGACGCAGCTCGGCCGGACGGTCGACGTGATGGTCGCCGAGGGCGAGGGACGCAAGGACGGCGCGACCCACCGGCTGTCCGGCCGCGCCCCCGACAACCGGCTGGTCCACTTCACCGCCCCGGAGGCGCCGGTACGGCCCGGCGACGTGGTGACCGTCGACATCACCTACGCGGCCCCGCACCACCTGCTGGCCGAGGGCGCGACGCTCACGGTGCGCAGGACGCGCGCGGGGGACGCCTGGGAGCGGCGCGAGTCGGCCGCGAGCGAGAAGCCGGCGGGTGTCCTGCTGGGGCTGCCCACCGTCGGCGTACCGGCGCCGCTGCCCGCCG
>NZ_JTIY01000001.1:239509-269034 GCF_000818175.1 Streptomyces sp. AcH 505 | reverse complement strand
GCTGCTGGTCGTCGGACCCGCCGAGCAGGCGCAGCGCGGACCGTATCCGCAGGGCGCCACGGGATCGTTCCGCGGCTTCGGCGTCGAGGCCGACGTGACGCTGGGGAGCGCCGCCGGCGGCACGGCCGGTGAGCGCCCGCTGCCCACTTCCCTCGCGGTGGCGTCCTGGCTGCTGGAGAGCGTCCGCTGGTCCGCTTCCCCCGTCGAGGGTCTGGGCGTGGGAGAACCGCTGGCCGCCGAGCGGTGCCTGCGGACCGGACGGGACATCGCCGCGCAGCCAGGCCGTACCGCACTGCTGGTGATGGGGGACGCCAGCGCGTGCCGCACCGTCAAGGCGCCGGGTTATCTCGACGAGCGGGCGGCCGGGTTCGACGCGGAGGTGGCACGCGCCCTGGGAGCTGCGGACATCGCCGCGCTCGCGGCGCTCGACGCGGAGCTGGCACAAGAACTCAAAGCGGTGGGCCGGGCACCGTGGCAGATCCTCGCGGGCGCCGCCGAGGGCACAGCCCTGGGCGGCGCGCTGCTGTACGACGAGGCGCCCTACGGCGTCGGATATCTGGTGGCCGCCTGGTCGTGACCGGGCAGACCACCCCGGCGGCGCAGGAGAATCAGGCGGCGGGCGGCGGGGGAGTGCCGTCGTCCTTCTGGGAGATCCGGTCGAGCGCGTCCTTGGCCTTGCCCGTGCCGGTCTCGATCTTGCCGCTGTACTTGCCCTTGGTCTTCTCGTCCACGGTCCTGGCGGCCTTGTCCAGGCCCTGACCGATCTTGTCCCCGTGCTGCTGCGCGAGGTCGGAGACCTTGTCCTTGGCCGGCGAGAGTTTGGCCTTGAAAGAATCCATGAAGCCCATGGGCCACCTTCTCTCGATCAACTGCACATCAACTGGCAGGGACAATCGCCCCATCTCCTTCTCAGCGTACTCAGGGGTGCCGGATTCCGCTCCGCCGGCGATTCCGCCCCGTCGACAACGCGTGTGGGGCGCGGCCCGCGCGTTTGCGAGACTGGGGAGGTGAGAACCGCAGCTCCCGCACCGCGGGTCATCGCCGTCGTCGGTCCCACCGCGGCAGGCAAGTCCGATCTGGGCGTTCATCTCGCCCGGCAACTCGACGGTGAGGTAGTCAACGCAGACTCCATGCAGCTGTACCGCGGAATGGACATCGGAACGGCCAAGCTGACCGCGGAGGAACGCGCCGGTGTCCCGCACCACCTGCTGGACATCTGGGAGGTCACGGAAGCCGCCAGTGTCGCCGAGTACCAGAAGCTGGCCCGGATCGAGATCGACCGGCTGCTCGCGGCCGGCCGCACCCCGGTACTCGTCGGCGGCTCCGGGCTCTACGTACGCGGCGCCATCGACGCCCTGGACTTCCCCGGCACCGACCCCGAGGTGCGCGCCAGGCTGGAGGCCGAGCTGACGCTGCGCGGCTCGGGCGCGCTGCACGCCAGGCTGTCGGCGGCCGACCCGCAGGCGGGCCGCGCGATCCTGCCCAGCAACGGCCGCCGGATCGTGCGCGCGCTCGAAGTGATCGAGATCACCGGCAAGCCGTTCACCGCCAATCTGCCGGGTCATGACGCCGTGTACGACACCCTCCAGATCGGGGTCGACGTCGCCCGCCCCGAACTCGACGCACGGATCGCCCTGCGGGTCGACCGGATGTGGGAGGCGGGTCTGGTGGACGAGGTGCGCGCGCTGGAAGCGGCCGGCCTGCGAGAAGGGCGTACGGCCTCCCGCGCCCTCGGCTACCAGCAGGTGCTCGCCGCGCTCGCCGGGGACTCCACCGACGAGGAGGCGCGCGCCGAGACCGTACGCGCCACCAAGCGCTTCGCGAGGCGTCAGGACTCCTGGTTCCGGCGCGACCCGCGGGTGCACTGGCTGGGCGGCGGAGCCGAGCATCGGGAGGAACTCCCCGACCGTGCGCTGGCGTTGGTCGAACGAGCGGTCACAGCCTGATCACGTGATGGCATCGGGACGCTCCGGCCGTCAATTCGGCGCCCGGGAGCGTGCCATCATCGAGCATCGATCGACAGGTGGAGTCCGAGTTGGGAGGGCGCGTGGCGATGGAGGCCGGCCCTCGAAACAGCGATTCCGCGACCGAGCGGCCCGAGGACACGCGGCGCCCCCAGGACGACGCGCCGCGGCTCAGCCCGGACGGTCCTGACGAGGAGGACGTGGCTCCCGAGGTCGAGGTGGAGCTGCGCCCGCAGCGCAAGCTCCGGATCTGGCAGCTCGCCCCGATCGTGGCGCTCGCCGGTGTCGGCTCGCTGATGTTCGCCTTCCCGCTCGCCTTCGGCACCGGGGACGGCGGAGCCGTCGTCGCGATGCTCGGACTGCTGATCAGCTGCTGCGCCGCGGGCTGGGGCATGATGGCCGCCCGCAAGGTCGGCTACACCTGGCCGGGGCTGCCCTCCAGGGCCTCCGGAGAGCGCGCCGACTGGCGGTTCGTCGCCCTGTACCTGGTGGTCGCCGCGGCCGTGGTCGCCCTCGCGGTCTGGCGCGTCGCGCGGCTCCGCTGATCCGTACGCCGGGCCCCAGCTCGTACGATGGAGCCGTGAGCACCTCGCAGATCTCCCCGATCGCCTTCCTCAAGGGCCACGGGACCGAGAACGACTTCGTGATCGTCCCCGACCCGGACAACGCCATCGACCTGCCCGCCCGCGCCGTGGCCACGCTCTGCGACCGCAGGGCCGGGGTCGGCGGCGACGGCCTGCTGCATGTCGTGCGGTCCGCCGCGCACCCCGAGGCGCAGGACATGGCGGCCGAGGCCGACTGGTTCATGGACTACCGCAACGCCGACGGGTCCGTCGCCGAGATGTGCGGCAACGGCATCCGGGTCTTCGCGCGCTACCTCGCGCGGGCGGGCCATGTCGAGGCGGGCGATCTGCGGATCGCCACCCGGGCCGGCGTCAAGCGGGTCCATCTCGCCAAGGACACCGCGGGCGGCTCCGGCGCGGCCGGGACGGGGGACATCACCGTCGAGATGGGGAGCGCCACGCTTCCCGGCACCGAGGTACGGGTCGCGGTCGGCGACCACGAGTGGCCCGCGCGCAACGTCAACATGGGCAATCCGCACGCGGTCACCTTCGTCGACGACCTGACGCGGGCCGGCGAGCTGTACACGGCACCGTCCGTCACCCCGGCGTCCGCCTACCCCGACGGGGTCAACGTCGAGTTCGTCGTCGACAGGGGCCCGCGCCACGTGGCCATGCGCGTCCATGAGCGCGGCTCCGGCGAGACCCGCTCCTGCGGTACCGGCGCCTGCGCCGTGGCCGTCGCGGCCGCCCGCAGGGACGGCCAGGACCCGGCCAGCACCGGAGCACCCGTCACCTACACCGTCGACCTGCCCGGGGGCCGACTGGTCGTCACCGAGCGTACGGACGGCGAGATCGAGATGACCGGGCCCGCCGTGATTGTCGCCGAAGGGCACTTCGACCCGGTGTGGCTTGAATCGGTCATTGCCTGAAACTCGCTCGAATGGGTGATCAGTTTCACGCTGGGCAAGAGCTGGTCTGGTCCACGTGGTGGGCTCGATAGCATCAAGCACCGGCCCCGAGGGCGCTCCTGCTCCTCCACCGCCGGTCGAAGCTGCCGGAGGTGCCCATGAGTGCAGAGGCCACCAGCCCTGGTGCCCACAGTCGCAAACGCGGCCTGCCCAGGATCGACCTCCGCAGAATCGGCAGGGCCGCCCTGCTCGGCCCTGCCTCCAGAGACCGGCTGCCCGACGCCATGGGCCATGTCGCCGAGGCCCATCGGGCGCATCATCCCGACGCCGATCTCGCGGTCCTGCACAAGGCGTACGTACTGGCCGAGGCATCCCACCGCGGCCAGTACCGCAAGAGCGGCGACCCGTACATCACCCACCCGCTCGCGGTGACGCTGATCCTCGCCGAACTGGGCGCCGAGACCACCACGCTGACCGCGTCCCTGCTCCACGACACCGTCGAGGACACGGAAGTGACGCTCGATCAGGTGCGGGCGGAGTTCGGCGACGAGGTCTGTTATCTGGTCGACGGCGTGACCAAGCTGGAGAAGGTCGACTACGGCGCCGCGGCCGAGCCGGAGACCTTCCGCAAGATGCTCGTCGCCACCGGCAACGACGTCCGGGTGATGTCGATCAAGCTGGCCGACCGGCTGCACAACATGCGCACGCTCGGGGTGATGCGCCCCGACAAGCAGGCCCGCATCGCCAAGGTCACCCGCGACGTGCTGATCCCGCTCGCCGAACGGCTCGGTGTCCAGGCGCTCAAGACCGAGCTGGAGGACCTGGTCTTCGCGATCCTGCGCCCCGAGGAGTACGAGGAGACCCGCGCCCTCATCGCCGACAACGCGACGGCGGGCGACGCGCTCGCCGCCATCTCCGAGGACGTCAGGAGCGCGCTGCGCGAGGCCGGCATCACCGCCGAAGTCCTCGTCAGGCCACGCCACTTCGTCTCCGTCCACCGGTCGAAACTCAAACGCGGCGAACTGCGCGGCTCGGACTTCGGCAGGCTGCTGGTGCTGGTCGGTGAGGACGCCGACTGTTACGCGGTCCTCGGCGAACTGCACACCTGCTTCACGCCGGTGATCTCCGAGTTCAAGGACTTCATCGCGGCGCCCAAGTTCAACCTGTACCAGTCGCTGCACACCGCCGTCGCGGGACCCGACGGCGCGGTCGCCGAAGTCCTCATCCGTACGCACCAGATGCACAAGGTCGCCGAGGCCGGTGTCGTCGCGCTCGGCAACCCGTACGCCTCGGTCGAAGCGGCCGAGGAGCCGGCCGGCGAGCGCGCCGACCCCACCAGGCCGGGCTGGCTCTCCCGGCTGCTGGAGTGGCAGGAGGCGGCGACCGACCCCGACACGTTCTGGACGACGCTCCGCGACGACCTGGCGCAGGACCGGGAGATCACCGTCTTCCGCGCCGAGGGCGGCATGCTCGGACTGCCGGCCGGCGCGACCTGTGTGGACGCCGCGTACGCGCAGCACGGCGAGGCGGCCCACGGCTGTCTCGGCGCCCGGGTCAACGGCCGGCTCGCGCCGCTGAGCACCGTGCTGAGCGACGGCGACACGGTCCAGCTGCTGCTCGCCCAGGACGCCACCTCAGGCCCCTCGCCCGAATGGCTCGACCACGCCAAGACCCCGGCCGCCCGGATCGCGATCAACGGCTGGCTCGCCGCGCACCCCGAGGCGGTGAAACTCCCCGACGCCGCTCCCCGCCCGCCGGCCGCCCAGAGCGCCGGCCAGCGCGGGGCCGCCAACGCCGTCGTGGGGCTGCCGAACGCGACCGTACGGCTCGCCGGGTGCTGTACGCCCGTACCGCCCGACGAGATCACGGCCTTCGCCGTGCGCGGCGGCGCCGTCACCGTGCACCGGGTGGAATGTTCCGCCGTGGCGCGGATGGAGGCATTAGGCCGTAACCCGGTCGAGGTGAGCTGGACGGACGCGGCGGAGTGCCGGGTCACGCTGTACGCGGAGTCCTTCGGGCGGCCCCGGCTGCTCGCCGACCTCACGGAGGCCATCGCGACCGCGGGCGCCGGCATCGTCTCGGCGACCGTGGAGCCGCCCAGCAGACAGCGCGTACGGCACACCTACACCCTGCAGCTCCCCGACGCGGCGAGTCTGCCGGGGCTGATGCGTGCCATGCGGGACGTACCGGGCGTGTACGACGTCAGCCGGGCGCAGCACTCGACGACCGGCTGAGACAGGCCGGCGAGCGGCAGCCGGGCGCGCGCCCGGCTGCCCCTTTCGAGTGGGAACGGAGCGCGCCGCCCCCGCGCACCCGGCGGCCACTGGTAGCGGTGGTCCATGCTGCTCACCTCCCGCCGGCTGCGCGCCGCCCTGCTGGCCATCGCCTCCGCCACCCTCGTCGCCGCGACCCTGCCGGCGCCGGGGCCGCTGGGCATCGGCGATCCGCTCTTCCCCGAACTCGGCAATCCCGGCTACGACGTACGCTCCTACGACCTCGACTTCACGTACGGCGGCGACAACACCAAACCGCTGGACGCCGTCACCAAGATCCACGCGGTGGCGACCGAGCGACTGGAGCGGATCAACCTCGACTTCACCCACGGCACCGTCCGCTCCGTCGAGGTCAACGGCGCACCCGCGCAGTTCGAGACGGCGGGCGAGGACCTGGTCGTCACCCCGGCGGAGCCCGTCGAGGCCGGCGCCCGGATGTGGGTCACGGTCGGTCACACCAGCGATCCGACCGGCACGGCCGGCGGCTGGGTGCGCACCACCGACGGCCTGGTGATGGCCAATCAGGCGAACGCCGCCCACCGGGTCTTCCCGAGCAACGACCACCCGGCGGACAAGGCGTACTACACCTTCCACGTCACGGCGCCGCAGAAGCTGACGGTCGTCGCCAACGGACTGCCCGTGGACAGCCGCCGCCACGGCGCGAGCACCACCTGGACGTACCGCACCAGCCACCCCATGGCCTCCGAGCTGGCCCAGGTCTCGATCGGCGGCTCGGCCGTCCTGCACAGGGAAGGCCCGGACGGCCTGCCCGTACGGGACGTGGTGCCGGCGGCCGACAAGGCGAAGCTGGAGCCCTGGCTGGCGAAGACACCGGACCAGATCCGCTGGCTGGAGTCGAAGATCGGCCCGTACCCCTTCGAGACGTACGGGGTGCTGATCGCGGGCGCCGACACCGGCTTCGAGCTGGAGACCCAGACGCTGTCGCTCTTCGAGCGCTCGCTGTTCACCCGCCCCGAGTACCCCGCGTGGTACGTCGAGTCGGTCATGGTCCACGAGCTGTCCCACCAGTGGTTCGGCGACAGCGTCTCGCCGCACAGCTGGTCCGACGTGTGGCTCAACGAGGGGCACGCCACCTGGTACGAGGCGCTGTACGCGCAGGAGCACGCCAAGAAGCCGATGGAGACGCGGATGAAGGACGCGTACGCCCTCTCCGACGGCTGGCGGGCGGCCGGCGGCCCGCCTGCGGCGCCCGCGCCGCCGGTACCGGGACAGCAGATCAGCCTGTTCCGCCCGGTCGTGTACGACGGCAGCGCGCTGGTCCTCTACGCGCTGCGCGAGGAGATCGGCACGGACGCCTTCTCCCGGCTGGAGCGCGAGTGGGTCCGCGAGCACCAGGACGGCAACGCGACCACGGCCGACTTCGTGCGGCTGGCCTCGGAGGTCGCCGGGCGTGATCTGTCCGGCTTCTTCCAGGCGTGGCTGTACGGGACGAAGACCCCGCCCATGCCGGGACACCCGGACTGGCACAGCCAGCCACCCGCCGAGAACGGTGCGTGAAACCCATGTGACGACCGGGTCCCGCCGTGTCACCATCAACGGGTCGGCGACGCGGCCGGAAGGCAGTACGGCCGGGAATCAATCCGGGCCGTCACGCGTTGTGACGGTTGTAGCAGTAGTTTCTGATTTCGACGTAAGGATCAAATGACCTCCTCTTCTTCCCCTTCCCAGGACGCGCAGAGCTTCGCGGATGCCAGCAATACGGATCCCCGCACGGACAGCCTTCGGGCGAACGCCCTGATGGAAGAGGACGTCGCCTGGAGCCACGAGATCGACGGAGAGCGGGACGGCGACCAGTTCGACCGTTCCGACCGGGCCGCCCTGCGACGTGTGGCCGGCCTCTCCACCGAGCTCGAAGACGTCACCGAGGTCGAATACCGCCAGCTCCGCCTCGAACGCGTGGTGCTCGTCGGTGTGTGGACGTCGGGGACGGCGCAGGACGCGGAGAACTCCCTCGCGGAGCTCGCCGCCCTCGCCGAGACGGCCGGTGCGCTCGTGCTGGACGGTGTCGTCCAGCGCCGCGACAAGCCGGACGCCGCGACGTACATCGGCTCCGGCAAGGCGAACGAGCTGCGGGACATCGTCCTGGAGACCGGCGCCGACACCGTCGTGTGCGACGGTGAACTCAGCCCCGGCCAGCTCATCCACCTCGAAGACGTCGTCAAGGTCAAGGTGGTCGACAGGACCGCCCTGATCCTCGACATCTTCGCCCAGCACGCCAAGTCCCGTGAGGGCAAGGCGCAGGTCGCGCTCGCGCAGATGCAGTACATGCTGCCGCGACTGCGCGGCTGGGGTCAGTCGCTGTCCCGGCAGATGGGTGGCGGCGGCGGTGGCGGCATGGCCACACGCGGTCCCGGTGAGACCAAGATCGAGACGGACCGGCGGCGGATCCGCGAGAAGATGGCGAAGATGCGCCGGGAGATCGCGGAGATGAAGACCGGCCGCGAGATCAAGCGGCAGGAGCGGCGCCGCCACAAGGTGCCGTCGGTCGCGATCGCCGGATACACCAACGCGGGCAAGTCGTCCCTGCTCAACCGGCTCACCGGCGCGGGTGTCCTGGTGGAGAACGCGCTGTTCGCCACCCTGGACCCGACCGTGCGCCGGGCCGAGACACCCGGCGGGCGGCTCTACACGCTGACCGACACGGTCGGCTTCGTCCGGCACCTGCCGCACCACCTGGTCGAGGCGTTCCGCTCCACGATGGAGGAGGTCGGTGACTCCGACCTGATCCTGCACGTGGTCGACGGCTCGCATCCCGCACCGGAGGAGCAGCTGGCCGCCGTCCGCGAGGTCGTACGCGACGTGGGCGCGGTCAATGTCCGCGAGATCGTGGTGATCAACAAGGCCGACGCGGCCGATCCGGTGGTGCTCCAGCGGCTGCTGAGCGCCGAGCGCCACGCCATCGCCGTGTCGGCGCGCACCGGACAGGGCATCGCCGAGCTGCTCGCGCTGCTCGACATGGAGCTGCCGAGGCCGCAGGTCGAGGTCGAGGTGCTCGTGCCGTACACGCACGGGGGGCTGGTCTCGCGGATCCACGCCGAGGGCGAGGTGCTGTCCGAGGAGCACACCCCGGAGGGCACGCAGCTCAAGGCCCAGGTCCATGAGGAGCTGGCTGCGGCGCTCGCGCCGTACGCCCCGGTCGCCGTACCGGCTGCCACCTGATCGAGAAGCAAACGACGGCCCGTCCCCTCGACCGAGGGGACGGGCCGTCGTCCTGACGTGCACCGGCTCACCGGTCCGGACTCAACGGACTGGGCTCACCGGTCCGTTGCTCACTGGCCTGCGAACTTCTTGCTGACGCCGTCGTAGACGCCCTTGGCCACGTCACCGAGGCGGGGGCCCGCCAGCCAGCCGGAGGTCACCGGGCCGATGGAGGTGTTGGAGACCAGCGCGGGCTTGCCGTCGGAGCCCTTCGCGACCCAGCCGCCGCCGGAGGAGCCGCCCGTCATGGTGCAGCCGACGCGGTACATCGTGGGGTCGGACTCGTTCAGCGAGAGCCGGCCGGGCCGGCCTTCGCACTGGTAGAGCTTCTGGCCGTCGAAGGGCGGAGCCGCCGGGTAGCCGGTCGCCGTCAGGTCGGCGATCTTGGGTGTGGCCGGTGCGTTGAAGTTCACCGGCAGGGCCGAACCGACCGTCTCCTCCAGGGACTTGCCGCTGCCGCCCTTCTCCGGGGTGACATGGAGCACCGCGTAGTCGTACGGAGCGCCGAGCCCGCCGCTCGACGCGCCCTGCGCGATCCACTGGTCCGAGGTCTGCGCCCAGTCCGCCCACCACACGCCGTCGGGCGCGACTTCTTCCTTGGGCGCGTTCTGCAACGCGTCGGTCGACAGACCCTTGTTGTTGTACGCCGGCACGAAGGCGAGGTTGCGGTACCAGCCGCCCGCCTTGCCCGCGTGGACGCAATGGCCCGCCGTCCAGACCAAGTTGGACTTGCCCGGGTGCGCCGGGTCCTCGACCACGGTCGCCGAGCAGACCATCGAACCCTCGGGCCCGTCGAAGAACAGCTTGCCGGAAGCGGGGGCGCTGTCGGCGTAAGGCGCCTTCACCGCGCGGGCGTTGACCGGCTCGGGCGTCGGGTCGGTGACACCCTGGTCACCCGAGGTGTCGTTGGGGACGGGCGTCTCCGGCGGCTTGTCCGCCTCGCGCATCCGGTCCTGGTCCCACAGTCCCGCGATGATCGGGTTGATGTAGTCCCTCGCCTCACGCAGCCACTTGTCCTTGTCCCAGTTCTTCCACTCGCCGCCCCGCCACTTGTCGAGGTCTATCCCGCGGGCCTTCAGCCGCTCCTTCAGGTCGTCCGGGATCTTCACCTTGCCGTCGGACGAACTGCTGGGCGCGGCACTCGGCTTGTCGCTCGCGTCGTCGTCGCCCGGCCCGCAGGCCGTGGCGGTCAGAGCGAGTACCGCGGCGACTGAAGCCGCGGCAAGCATCGGACGAATGGGTCGCATGACGTGATCCCCCTGGGACTTCGGTACAGAACTGATGGCGCGAATGGAACAGTTGACGCATCCTCGCTCACGGTCGCGGGGCCAGGACGCGGTCCACCACTATGCCGGTCCCGGGCGGGACCTTTCACAGCAGGTCCGTGGTTCCGGGCCGCAACGATCTTCGGACGACCCGTGATCCCCGGGATCCGGTGTCGTTGGTACGAACGGAGGACACCGGTCAGCGTTCCCCGTCGAACGCTCGGCGGTCGAGCGCCGTACTGACGTGCAACGCAACTGTGACAACGGGAGGACCGACAAGCCGTGGCCGTGACCGAACCCGCGCCGGTGGCACCGACCGTCGCACACGAAGGCATTCTCCGCCGCCAGGCCCAACGCGAGTCGGCGGCCCGCACCTACGCGCGGTCCCTGCCGATCGTGCCGGTGCGGGCCAGGGGGCTGACGATCGAAGGGGCCGACGGGCGCCGCTACTTGGACTGTCTGTCCGGAGCGGGCACCCTGGCCCTCGGGCACAACCACCCCGTGGTCCTGGAGGCGATCCGCAAAGTCCTCGACTCGGGCGCCCCGTTGCACGTCCTGGACCTCGCGACCCCCGTCAAGGACGCCTTCACCTCCGAACTCTTCGCCACCCTGCCGGGGAAGTTCGCCGACCACGCCAAGGTGCAGTTCTGCGGCCCCGCAGGCACCGACGCCGTCGAGGCGGCCCTCACCCTCGTCAGGACCGCGACCGGCCGTAACGGACTGCTCGCCTTCACCGGGGCGTACCACGGCATGACCAGCGGAGCCCTGGCCGCTTCGGGCGGCGCCCGGGACGTCCAGGTGACCCGGCTGCCGTTCCCGCAGGACTACCGCTGCCCGTTCGGCGTCGGCGGCGAGCGCGGCGCCGAACTGGCCGCCCGCTGGACCGAGAACCTGCTCGACGACCCCAAGGGGGGAGTGCCGGCCCCGGCCGGCATGATCGTCGAGCCGGTGCAGGGCGAGGGCGGGGTGGTACCGGCCCCGGACGGCTGGCTGCGCCGGATGCGCCGGATCACCGAGGACCGGGGCATTCCCTTGATCGCCGACGAGGTGCAGACAGGCGTCGGACGGACGGGTACCTTCTGGGCGGTGGAGCACAGTGGGATCACCCCGGACGTCATGGTGCTCTCCAAGGCCATCGGCGGCTCCCTCCCGCTCGCCGTGATCGTCTACCACTCGGACCTGGACTGCTGGCCGCCGGGAGCCCACGCGGGCACCTTCCGGGGCAACCAACTGGCGATGGCGGCGGGCACGGCCACCCTCGCCTACGTACGGGAGAACGGACTCGCCCGGCGCGCCGCGCAGCTCGGCGACCGGATGCTCGGCCAACTGCGGCAACTCGCGGGCCGGCACCCCTGCGTCGGGGACGTACGGGGCCGGGGGCTGATGATGGGCGTCGAGATCGTCGCCCCCGAGCCCGACGGCACCGCCCCCGCCCCGACGGATCCCGGTCTGGCCGCAGAGATCCAGCGGGAGTGCCTGAGCCGTGGACTCATCGTCGAACTCGGCGGACGCCACAGCGCCGTCGTACGGTTGCTCCCTCCGCTCACCATCACCGACGAACAGGCCGTGGCCGTCCTCGACCGCTTCGCCGACGCCCTGGCCGCCGCCGAGCGTTCCGCGCTCCGCCGGACTCGGACCGGATCCTCGTACTGACCCCGTGACCCCGGACCCCCATACAAGGAAGCCCTCCGTGAACCCCACACCCGTTCCCGATGTGCCGGCGCACACCCCCCTCACCGTCGAGTCGGCCACGGTGCCACGGCAGCAGACGGGAGCCGCCGACGAGCTGCGCGGGTCCGTCGCGGAGACCGCCGCGGACCGGCCGGCCGGCGACCACCTCGACCACCCGGACCCGCAGCAGGCGGCGGACGCGGCGGCCGTCGAGAACCTGCTGCGCTGCTGGGCCAGGGAGAACAACCTCGCCCGGCCCGAGGGCGACGTGCTGCGCATCCCGCTCACCATGAGCGGCACCGCCCTGCTCGCGCCCGTCCGGTACTGGTCGGCCACCGGCTGGCACCGCTTCGGACTGCCCTCCCTGGAGAGCGCCCCCGCCGGGGCGCCCGAGGTGGAGGCCGTCACCCTCGCGTCGCTGCTGGCCCGTGAGTCGGGCCGGCAGCAGGGCGCCGACCTGGCCGGCAGGGTCGCCGACTCCGTGCACCGCACGGCCGACTTCGTCGCCGAGCGCCGCCGCCGTCCCGAAGCCCCCGCCGACACCGACCTCTTCCTGACCGCCGAGCAGTCGCTGCTCCTCGGCCACCCCCTCCATCCCACCCCCAAGAGCAGAGAAGGGCTCTCCGAGACCGAAGCCCGGATCTACTCACCGGAGTTGCGCGGCTCCTTCCCCCTGCACTGGTTCGCCGTCGACCGGTCCGTACTCGCCACCGACTCCGCCTGGACCGAGCAGGGCAGGCTCGTGCCCGCCGAGCGGCTCACCGCCCGGCTCCTCGGCGACGTACCGCTACCCGACCACACCGTCGCCCTGCCCCTCCACCCCTGGCAGGCGCGGGAGTTGACGCACCGTCCCGCCGTCGCGCGCATGCTCGGCGCGGGCCTGCTCCACGACCTCGGCCCGCACGGCGCGCCCTGGCATCCCACCTCCTCCATCCGTACCGTGCACCGCCCCGGTACGCCGGTCATGCTCAAGCTCTCCCTCGGCCTGCGGATCACCAACTCCCGCCGGGAGAACCTCCGCAAGGAACTCCACCGGGGCGTCGAGGTGCACCGGCTGCTGCGCGCCGGACTCGCCGCGCGGTGGACGGCGGCCCACCCCGGCTTCGACATCGTCCGCGACCCCGCCTGGCTCGCCGTGGACGGCCCGGACGGCCGACCGGTCGGCGGACTCGACGTGATGCTGCGCCACAACCCGTTCGGCCCGGCCGACGACGCCGTCTGCATCGCCGGACTCACCGCGCCCCGGCCCTACCCCGGCCACCCGGGCGTCCACTCACGGCTGGCCGCCGTCATCTCCGGCCTGGCCGCCCGTACCGGCCGCCCGCAGACAGCCGTGGCCGCCGAGTGGTTCCTGCGCTACCTCGACCAGGTCGTACGGCCGGTGCTCTGGCTGGACGGCGCCGCCGGCATCGCCCTTGAGGCACACCAGCAGAACACGCTGGTCCTGCTCGACCCGCAGGGCTGGCCCGTCGGCGGACGCTACCGCGACAACCAGGGCTACTACTTCCGCGAGTCCCGCCGCGCGGACCTGGACCGCGGCCTGCCCGGGATCGGCGTGGTCAGCGACACCTTCGTCTCCGACGCGGTCACCGACGAGCGGTTCGCCTACTACCTCGCCATCAACAACGTGTTCGGCCTGATCGGGGCCTTCGGCTCGCAGCGGCTCGCCGACGAGCGCGTACTCCTCGCCGCCTTCCGCCAGTTCCTCACCCGGGCGGTCTCCCTCGGGTCCCCGCTGCCCGGCCGGCTGCTGGACGCGGACACGCTGCGCTGCAAGGCCAATCTGCTGACCCGGATGCACGGCCTCGACGAACTCGTCGGTCCCGTCGACACCCAGTCCGTCTACGTCACCATCACCAACCCCCTTCGCCGCTGACCGAACACGAACCGTCCGCACTGCCCGAGAGGAGAGCGCCACCGTGCCTCCCACCGATGCGAGCACCGACACCGGAACCAGCTCGAACGACACCCTCGACCTGCGGCTGAGCGACCAACTCGGCGCCCTGTTCGCGGAAGGGGAGCCGGTGACCTCCCCTCCACCGCCCGGCGCCTTCGACGACGACCTGCTGGACTCCCTCGCCGGCTGGGGGCCCGTCACCACCCGCGCCGGCGTCTTCCAGCTCGTCCCCGTACGTGTCGAGCGCGACCTGGCGCTCATCACCCGCTGGATGAACGACCCCGCGGTCGCCGCCTTCTGGGAGCTGGCGGGCTCCGAAGGCGTGACCGCCACGCATCTGCGCGGCCAACTCGACGGCGACGGACGCAGCGTCCCCTGCCTCGGTGTGCTCGGCGGGATCCCGATGAGCTACTGGGAGATCTACCGCGCCGACCTCGACCCGCTGGCCAGGCACTATCCGTCCCGCCCGCACGACACGGGCATCCATCTGCTCCTCGGCGGCGTGACGGACAGGGGCCGGGGCGTCGGCACCACCCTCCTGAGGGCAGTCGCCGATCTCATCCTGGAGCAACGACCCCGCTGCGCGCGCGTCCTTGCCGAACCGGACCTACGCAACACCCCCTCCGTGGCAGCATTTCTGAACGCCGGTTTCCGTTTCTCGGCGGAAGTCGAACTTCCCGACAAGCGAGCCGCCCTGATGGTCCGCGAACGCGCGCTCCGCGACCTGCTCTGAACGGTCCGCGCGCGGACCGCCGAGTGCCCCGCTGCCTGATATACACCGCTCGAACCAGATCGGTTCCGTTCCGGAGGAGTCCCCGTGTCGACATCCCCTGCCACCCATGACTCCGACTCCCCGCTCTTCTCCCCACCCGAGCTGAACCCGGACACCTGGGAGCGGGCAGCCGGCCGGCTCCTCGCCAAACTGCTCGGAGAGTTCTCCTACGAGGAGATCGTCCAGCCCGTCCCCGACCCCACGGGACCTGAGCAGTACACCCTCACGCTCGACGCCGGAGACACCCTCACCTTCCGCGCCTCCCGCGGCGCCTACGGCAGTTGGCGCGTCGCCCCGGACAGCATCGAACACCGGGGCCGGCCCTTCACCGACCCGCTGCGCTTCCTGCTCCTCGCGCGCGGACTGCTCGCACTCGACGGCGAGACCCTGGGCCATCTCGTACGCGAACTCACCACCACCCTCGCCGCCGACGCCCGGCTCGACCACACGGCTCTCACCGCCGGCCGGCTCGCCGACCTCGGCTACGCCGACCTCGAAGGGCACCAGACCGGCCACCCCTGGATCGTCCTCAGCAAGGGCCGGGCGGGGTTCTCCGCCACCGACACCGCCCGCTGGGCGCCGGAGGCCCGTACGCCCGCCCGGCTGCCCTGGATCGCCGTCAGCACCACCCTCGCCACCTACCGGGGGGTGCACGCGCTCCGCACACCGGACCGGCTCTACGGCACCGAACTCGACGCGCCCGTCCGCGAGCGGTTCGACGCTGTCCTGCGCGAGCGCGGCCTCGACCCCGGCGGCTACCTCTACCTGCCCGTGCACCCCTGGCAGTGGGACGAGGTCCTGCTCCAGCTCTACACCCCCGCCATAGCCCGGGGGGCGATCGTCCCGCTCCCCACCGACGGCGATCTCCGGCTGCCGCAGCAGTCCATCCGGACCTTCCTGAACGTCGACAGGCCCGACCGGCACACGGTCAAGCTGCCGCTGTCCATCCTCAACACCCTCGTCTGGCGCGGGCTGCCGACCAGGCGCACCCTCGCGGCCCCCGCCGTCACCGCCTGGGTCCACTCGCTGCGCGACGCCGACCCCTATCTGCGCGACGAGTGCGCGGTGATCCTGCTCGGCGAGGTCGCCTCGGTCACCGTCGAACACCCCCTCTACGACCAACTGCCCGAAGTGCCCTACCAGTACAAGGAGATCCTCGGCGCGATCTGGCGCGAACCCCTGCCCGGCCTGCTCGCGCCCGGCGAACGCGCCCGCACCCTCGCGTCGCTGCTCCAGGTCGACCCGCACGGACGGGCCCTCACCACCGAGCTGATCGCCCGGTCGGGACTCACCCCGTCCGACTGGCTCCAGCGGCTGTTCGCCGCGCTCCTGCCGCCGCTGCTGCACTTCCTCTACCGCTACGGGACGGTCTTCTCGCCGCACGGCGAGAACGCCATCGTGGTCTTCGACGAGCGGGACGTGCCGGTCCGGCTGGCGATCAAGGACTTCGTGGACGATGTCAACGTGAGCGCCCAGCCGCTGCCCGAGCACGCCACCATGCCCGACGAGGTACGCGACATCCTCCTCACCGAAGAGCCCTCCTTCCTCACCCAGTTCATCCATTCCGGTCTCTTCGTGGGGGTGTTCCGCTACCTGTCACCGCTGTGCCAGGAGCAACTGGACGTGCCGGAGGACGAGTTCTGGTCGCTCGTACGGGCGGAGATCCTGCGCCACCAGGCCCGCTTCCCCGAGCTGAAGGAGCGCTTCGAGACGTTCGACCTGCTCACCCCCCGGATCGAGCGGCTGTGCCTCAACCGCAACCGGCTCCACCTCGACGGCTACCGGGACCGCACGGAGCGCCCGCACGCCGCCGTGCACGGCACCGTCGCCAACCCGCTGGCCGGGCCGCCGGCACCCTGACGGAGCGGAGCGTGGGCGTCGTTGTCAGTGGCGACCCGTAGGGTGGTCGGGCTATGACGAAGCCATCACTCCCTGAGCTCCTCCACGCCGCCGTGACCGCCGTAGGCGGCGTGGAGCGGCCCGGCCAGGTCACCATGGCCGAGGCCGTCGCAGAGGCCATCGACACCCCTTCCCACCTGCTGGTCCAGGCCGGCACCGGCACGGGCAAGTCCCTCGGCTATCTGGTGCCCGCCCTGGCCCACGGCGAGCGGGTGGTGGTGGCCACGGCGACGCTCGCGCTCCAGCGCCAGCTCGTGGAGCGCGACCTGCCGCGTACGGTCGACGCGCTCCACCCGCTGCTGCGCCGCCGCCCCGAGTACGCGATGCTCAAGGGCCGCTCCAACTACCTCTGTCTGCACCGCCTCAACGAAGGCATGCCGCAGGACGAGGAGGACGCGCTCTTCGACCAGTTCGAGGCAGCGGCGCCCACCAGCAAACTCGGCCAGGACCTGCTCCGGATGCGGGACTGGGCGGACGAGACCGAGACCGGCGACCGCGACGCGCTGACACCGGGCGTCTCCGACCGCGCCTGGGCCCAGGTCTCCGTCTCGTCGCGTGAGTGCCTGGGGGCGACGAAATGCGCGTACGGCGCCGAGTGCTTCGCCGAGCTGGCGCGTGAGCGCGCCAAGCTGGCCGATGTCGTCGTCACCAACCACGCGCTCCTCGCCATCGACGCCATCGAGGGCGCGCCCGTGCTGCCGAAGCACGAGGTGCTGATCGTCGACGAGGGCCATGAGCTGGTCTCCCGGGTCACCGGCGTCGCCACCGGCGAGCTGACCCCCGGACAGGTCAACCGCGCGGTGCGCCGCTCGGCGAAGCTGGTCAACGAGAAGGCGGCCGACTCGCTGCAGACGGCGGCGGAGACCTTCGAGCGGCTGATGGAGCTGGCCCTGCCGGGGCGGCTCGAAGAGATCCCCGAAGACCTCGGCTACGCGCTGATGGCGCTGCGCGACGCGGCCCGTACGGTGCTCTCCGCGCTCGGCTCGACCCGCGACAAGTCCGTGCAGGACGAGGACGTGGTGCGCAAGCAGGCGCTGGCCTCGGTCGAGGCGGTGCACAGCGTGGCCGAGCGGATCGCCAACGGCTCGGAGTGGGACGTCGTCTGGTACGAGCGCCACGACCGGTTCGGCGCCTCCCTGCGGGTCGCTCCGCTCTCGGTCTCCGGGCTGCTGCGGGAGAAGCTCTTCACCGACCGCTCCGTCGTCCTGACCTCCGCCACCCTCAAGCTCGGCGGTGACTTCAACGGCGTGGGCGCCTCGCTCGGCCTCGCGCCCGAGGGCACGGCGGGCGAGGACGTCCCGCAGTGGAAGGGCGTGGACGTCGGATCGCCGTTCGACTATCCCAAGCAGGGCATCCTGTACGTCGCCCGGCATCTGAACCCGCCGGGCCGTGAGGGCTCGCGCGGCGACATGATGGACGAGCTGGCGGAGCTGGTGGAGGCCGCGGGCGGGCGCACGCTCGGCCTCTTCTCCTCGATGCGGGCCGCCCAGGCGGCGGCCGAGGAGCTGCGGGTCAGGCTGGACGTGCCGATCCTGCTCCAGGGCGAGGAGACCCTCGGCGAGCTGATCAAGGCCTTCGCCGCCGATCCTGGCACGTGTCTGTTCGGCACGCTCTCGCTGTGGCAGGGCGTCGATGTGCCGGGGCCCAGCTCGCAGCTGGTGGTCATGGACCGGATTCCGTTCCCGCGCCCGGACGATCCGCTGATGAGCGCGCGCCAGAAGGCCGTGGAAGAGGCCGGAGGCAACGGATTCATGGCCGTGGCGGCGACGCACGCGGCGCTGCTGATGGCGCAGGGCGCCGGCCGGCTGGTCCGGGCGAGCGGCGACCGCGGTGTGGTGGCCGTGCTGGACCCGAGGCTGGCGAACGCGCGCTACGGCAGCTATCTGCGCGCTTCGCTGCCCGACTTCTGGTACACCACGGACCGTAACCAGGCGCGCCGCTCGCTCGCGGCGATCGACGAGCTGGCCAAGAAGGAAGGCCGGTAGCGGGGGAGCCGGGGGGACACAACAAAGCCCCGGGGCCGTCTCGTACGGCATCCCGGGGCCTGGTCGAGGCCGATGGGTGACGGCTGAGCGTCACACGCGGCGCAGGACCGCCACCACCTTGCCGAGGATGGTCGCGTCGTCGCCGGGGATCGGCTGGTACGCGGCGTTGTGCGGGAGCAGCCAGACATGGCCGTCCTCGCGGCGGAAGCGCTTGACCGTGGCCTCGCCCTCCAGCATCGCCGCGACGATGTCGCCGTTCTCGGCGACGGGCTGGCGGCGGACCGTCACCCAGTCACCGTCACAGATGGCCGCCTCGATCATCGAGTCACCGACGACCTTCAGGACGAACAGCTCGCCGTCACCCACCAGTTGGCGGGGGAGCGGGAAGACGTCCTCGACGGACTCCTCGGCGAGGATCGGTCCGCCGGCCGCGATCCGGCCGACCAGTGGCACGTACGAAGCGGCCGGCTTGCCCGTCGTATCGGTCTGCTGGGTGCTCGGCTGGTCGGAGCCACGGACCTCGTACGCCCGGGGCCGGTGCGGGTCGCGGCGCAGGAAGCCCTTGCGCTCCAGGGCCATCAGCTGATGGGCCACCGACGACGTGCTCGAAAGGCCGACCGCTTGACCGATCTCCCGCATCGACGGCGGGTATCCGCGCCGCTGCACGGAGTCGCGGATGACCTCGATGACCCTGCGCTGCCGGTCGGTGAGACCGGAGCTGTCCGCCCTGATTCCAGGAGGTCGTCCGGGCAGCGAGCGCGCGGGCTTCGCGCCGTCCGGGTTCGTGACTGCGTCATTCATGGCATGCACCGGCTCGAGTCGGCTCTGGGAGCGGTCCTGGGCAGTGATGGTGGCACTGTCTGCGGTGGTGGTCACGTCGGCCCCTCTCGAATGTGTTCTCCCTAGCTGGACAACGGTAGTAGCTTTCGAAAGGTTGCGCCAAACACACGTTCGAGTGAAAAATTATGGAGAGCCCTACGTAGGTCTGTGCCTGGGTGTATGGACCGGCCATGCGGGTGGCTGTGCACATGTCGCCGTCGCCGTCGTCACCGTATCGCCCGGTGGTCCGCGAGCGGTGGCGGCGCGCCCTTCCCGTACTCTCGTGGCCGGTCGGCGAGACCCGCCGGTACGCCTACGACGCGCGACACGCGTAGAGGCGTATGGTGCGCGCAGACACCAGATCTAGTGGTTGGATTATCTCAGCCACCCAGAAGTTGTGGTCCCGGGTCTTTCCCGACCGAGGCCATCGCCTATGCTGGGGGTTGCTTCGAGGGGCTGTTTCCGGCCTCTGACGAGGCTATTCAGCCATGCTGCGAGGGAGGGAAAGGGAACCATGCACTGTCCCTTCTGCAGGCACCCCGACAGCCGCGTCGTCGACAGTCGCACCACGGACGACGGGACGTCGATCCGGCGCCGTCGGCAGTGCCCCGACTGCTCCCGCCGGTTCACGACGGTGGAGACCGCTTCGCTGATGGTCATCAAGCGCAGCGGCGTGACCGAACCCTTCAGCCGTACCAAGGTCATCTCCGGCGTGCGCAAGGCGTGCCAGGGGCGGCCGGTCACCGAGGACGCGCTCGCCCAGCTCGGCCAGCGGGTCGAGGAGGCGCTGCGCGCCACCGGAAGCGCCGAGCTGACCACCCACGACGTGGGTCTGGCCATACTCGGCCCCCTGCAGGAACTCGACCTCGTCGCGTATCTGCGTTTCGCATCCGTGTACCGGGCTTTCAACTCGCTCGAAGACTTCGAGGCCGCCATCGGCGAGCTGCGCGAGCGGCCTCACGCACAGGACGGCGCGGCCGGCGAGGACCCCGAGGTCCCCGTGCCCGCCACCGCCGCCGACTGACCGGCCGGCCACCACACCGGCCGCTCACGCGGCGAGCAGGACCAGACATGACGTGCCACGGACGCATCGTCGCGTCCGAGGGCAGCACAGACATGACGTGCCACGGGAAGAACATGGCACTTCAGGGCGTTTTTGTACGTATATGGAGGCGGCATGACACAGACGACGAGCGGCCCGGCACGAGGCTCCCGGACCAAGGGCGCCAAGGTAGGCAAGGGTCTGCGGATCGAGCGGATCCACACCACGCCCGGAGTGCATCCGTACGACGAGGTGGCCTGGGAGCGCCGTGACGTCGTCATGACCAACTGGCGCGACGGCTCGGTCAACTTCGAGCAGCGTGGCGTCGAGTTCCCCGACTTCTGGTCGCTGAACGCGGTCAACATCGTCACCAGCAAGTACTTCAGGGGCGCCGTCGGCACCCCGCAGCGCGAGACGGGTCTGCGGCAGCTCATCGACCGCATCGTGCGGACGTACCGCAAGGCCGGCGAGGACTTCCACTACTTCGCCTCGCCCGCCGACGCCGAGATCTTCGAGCACGAGCTGGCGTACGCGCTGCTGCACCAGATCTTCAGCTTCAACTCACCGGTGTGGTTCAACGTCGGCACCCCGCAGCCGCAGCAGGTCTCCGCCTGCTTCATCCTGTCGGTCGACGACTCGATGGACTCGATCCTCGACTGGTACAAGGAAGAGGGGATGATCTTCAAGGGCGGCTCGGGCGCCGGCCTGAACCTCTCCCGGATCCGCTCCTCCAAGGAACTGCTCTCCTCCGGCGGCAACGCGTCGGGCCCGGTCTCCTTCATGCGCGGTGCGGACGCCTCCGCCGGCACGATCAAGTCGGGCGGCGCCACCCGCCGTGCGGCCAAGATGGTCATCCTCGACGTCGACCACCCCGACATCGAGGACTTCATCCAGACCAAGGTCAAGGAAGAGGAGAAGATCCGCGCGCTGCGTGACGCGGGCTTCGACATGGACCTGGGCGGCGACGACATCACGTCCGTCCAGTACCAGAACGCCAACAACTCGGTCCGGGTGAACGACGAGTTCATGCACGCCGTCGAGAACGGCGCCAAGTTCGGTCTGAAGGCCCGGATGACCGGCGAGGTCATCGAAGAGGTCGAGGCCAAGTCCCTCTTCCGCAAGATGGCGGAGGCCGCGTGGGCGTGCGCCGACCCCGGCATCCAGTACGACGACACGATCAACCGCTGGCACACCTGCCCCGAGTCCGGCCGGATCAACGGCTCGAACCCGTGCAGTGAGTACATGCACCTGGACAACACCTCGTGCAACCTGGCCTCGCTGAACCTGATGAAGTTCCTCAAGGACGACGGCAAGGGCCACCAGTCCTTCGAGGTGGACCGGTTCGCCAAGGTCGTCGAGCTGGTCATCACCGCGATGGACATCTCCATCTGCTTCGCCGACTTCCCCACGCAGAAGATCGGTGAGAACACCCGCGCCTTCCGCCAGCTCGGCATCGGCTACGCCAACCTCGGCGCCCTGCTGATGGCCACGGGCCACGCGTACGACTCGGACGGCGGCCGCTCGCTGGCCGGCGCCATCACCTCCCTGATGACCGGCACGTCGTACCGGCGCTCCGCCGAACTCGCCGCTGTCGTCGGCCCGTACGACGGCTACGCCCGCAACGCCGAGCCGCACAACCGGGTCATGAAGCAGCACTCCGACGCCAACGCCACCGCGCCCCGCGTGGACGACCTGGACAGCCCCGTCTGGGCCGCGGCCACCGAAGCCTGGCAGGACGTGCTGCGGCTCGGCGAGAAGAACGGCTTCCGCAACGCGCAGGCGTCCGTCATCGCCCCGACCGGCACCATCGGTCTCGCGATGTCCTGCGACACCACGGGCCTTGAGCCCGACCTGGCCCTGGTCAAGTTCAAGAAGCTCGTCGGCGGCGGCTCGATGCAGATCGTCAACGGCACGGTGCCGCAGGCGCTGCGCCGGCTGGGCTACCAGGAGGAGCAGATCGAGGCGGTCGTCGCCCACATCGCCGAGCACGGCAATGTGATCGACGCGCCCGGCCTGAAGACCGAGCACTACTCGGTGTTCGACTGCGCCATGGGCGAGCGGTCCATCTCGGCCATGGGCCACGTCCGGATGATGGCGGCCATCCAGCCGTGGATCTCCGGCGCGCTGTCCAAGACCGTCAACCTGCCGGAGACGGCGACCGTCGAGGACGTCGAAGAGGTCTACTTCGAGGCGTGGAAGATGGGCGTCAAGGCGCTCGCTATCTACCGCGACAACTGCAAGGTCGGCCAGCCCCTCTCCGCGAAGAAGAAGGAGAAGGCGGCCGAGGAGGTCACGGAGAAGACCGAGTCCACCATCCGCCAGGCGGTGGAGAAGGTCATCGAGTACCGCCCGGTCCGCAAGCGCCTGCCCAAGGGCCGTCCTGGCCTGACCACCTCCTTCACGGTGGGTGGCGCCGAGGGCTACATGACGGCGAACTCCTACCCGGACGACGGTCTGGGCGAGGTCTTCCTGAAGATGTCCAAGCAGGGCTCGACCCTCGCGGGCATGATGGACGCCTTCTCGATCGCCGTCTCCGTCGGGCTCCAGTACGGCGTGCCGCTGGAGACGTACGTCTCGAAGTTCACCAACATGCGCTTCGAGCCGGCCGGTATGACGGACGACCCGGACGTGCGGATGGCGCAGTCGATCGTCGACTACATCTTCCGCCGCCTCGCGCTGGACTTCCTGCCCTTCGAGACGCGCTCCGCGCTCGGTATCCACTCGGCCGACGAGCGCCAGCGCCACCTGGACACCGGCTCGTACGAGCAGCCGGACGACGGGCTCGAAGGTGACGCCGGTCTGGACGCCGACAGCCTGGCCCAGTCCGCCCCCCGGCGGCAGGAGCCCGCGCTGAAGGCGGTCGCGACGACGCCCTCGGTCCCGGCGATGACACCGGCCCCGCAGGAGGCCCACACCTCGGCGGAGCTCGTCGAGATGCAGCTCGGCATCAGCGCCGACGCACCGCTGTGCTTCTCCTGCGGTACGAAGATGCAGCGGGCCGGGTCCTGCTACATCTGCGAGGGCTGCGGCTCCACCAGCGGTTGCAGCTGAGCCCGCACACCGGCTGCCGCTGCACAGCGGCTGACCTGCACAGCGGCCCCCGCCGGACGTGAAGACGTCCGGCGGGGGCCGCTGCCGTGCTCGTGCGCAGCGCCGCCGTCAGACGCGGCCCATCAGCCGGCCGAAGGACTGCGGGTCCGTGTCGTCGAACGCGTGGACGGCCGGGCGGAACACCCAGACCCCGCCGGGCTCGCGGCTGAATTCGGCGAACGTCGCCGCTGTGGCCTCCGGGACAGCGGCGAAGTCGTACGCCGCCAGCTCGTTGTACCCCTCCAGCACCCGCACGGAGGGGTTGGTTATCTCGCCGAACGTCAGCTCGCCGTCGCGCTGTTGTATGGCCACACCCACCACGACACGGGTGAACGAGTCCCCCAGCCGGTCCAGCTCCAGTGTCATGTCCTCGTCGGTGCCGAAACCGACGCCGTCCTTGCTGTCCCGGTTCAGTGTGATCGTGCCGTCCGGCGAGCGGCTGCCGAAGAACACCAGGTAGGCGGGGTTGCCACGCGGGTCGTCCGAGGTGAACGTCCCGGCGACGAGGTCCAGGTCATGGGCCGGCTGCCCGAGCGGGCTCGGATCCCATTTCAGTGTGACCTCGGCCTTGGACACCCCTTTGTTGAGGTTGCTCATCAGTCTTCGCCCTCCCGCGACGGGCCGTGTTCCCAGCCTTGATTGCCAGGCTAGACCGGGCCACCGACAACGCGGAGGGCCCAGGGTCTCCCGGCCGCCAGGTTGGCCGGTTTCCGTTCGCCGCCGGGTGTGCGTGACGTGAACCGGACAGTGACCCGCGCCACGCCCGGGCCCCGTACGATGGCGCGGTGCTGGTCAAGTGGATTCGCTGCACCGTGGTCGACCGTCGAGGTTTTGAACGCGGACAGCGGAAATGGGCGGGGTTGCTCGGCGAACCGGGGTTCAGGGGGCAGGGCGGAGGATGGAGCAGGGTACGGCCGGGCGTGGCCCACGTCTTCACCTTCTGGGAGAGCCGTGCGTTCTACGACTCGTTCATGGCGCGCGCCCATGACCGGCTGGCGGCCGCGCAGTCGGGGACGTACAAGGACAGCCAGTCCAAGCTGTTCGACCACCGCTTCGACGTGAAGACCGGCTTCGAGCCGAGGTTCACCGACGCGGACGTGGTGCGGGTCGCGCACAGCAAGGTGCACGAGGACCGGGTCGAGCACTTCGCGCTGATGCAGGAGAAGGTGTGGAATCCCGCGATGGCCGGCTCGCCCGGCATGCTGCGCGGATTGTTCGGGGAGGCGCCGGGCAACGAGTTCCTGGTGCTGTCCATGTGGCAGTCGGCGGCCGAGCACGGGAAGTACCGCATCGAGCGGGTGGAGCGGCTGACACTGCGCGCCCAGACCGCCACCGACGTGGCCGCGCTGGCCGGGGACATCGTCGAGCTGGAACCCTCCTGGACGGTATGACAATCCCCCTACCGCAGGACGATCTAAGGTCGGGGGTATGGCACGACCGCGACGCATCGTCCTCGTCCGGCACGGCGAGTCCGAAGGCAATGCCGACGACTCGGTGTACGAACGGGAACCCGACCATGCCCTGAGACTGACCCCCGCCGGGCGCCGGCAGGCCGAGGAGACCGGCGTGCGGCTGCGCCGGATGTTCGGCGCGACGCCGGTCAGCGCGTACGTCTCGCCGTACCGCCGCACCCATGACACCTTCCACGCGTTCGGGCTCGACCCGGCGCTGGTACGGGTCCGTGAGGAGCCCCGGCTGCGGGAGCAGGACTGGGGGAACTGGCAGGACCGCGACGACGTACGGCTGCAGAAGACGTACCGCGACGCGTACGGGCACTTCTTCTACCGCTTCCCGCAGGGCGAGTCGGGTGCCGACGTGTACGACCGGGTCGGCGCGTTCCTGGAGAGCCTGCACCGCAGCTTCGAGGAGCCGGACTCGCCGCCCAACGTGCTGCTGGTGACCCACGGGCTCACCATGCGTCTGTTCTGCATGCGCTGGTTCCACTGGTCGGTGGCCGAGTTCGAATCGCTGTCGAACCCGCGCAACGCCGAGACCAGGACCCTGCTGCTCGGTCCGGACGGCCGGTACACGCTGGACAAGGAATTCGAACGCTGGCGCGTCCCGGAGCCGTACGGCGTCACCAGTTGACCATGGAGTGACCGGTAACGGGCCGGTCAGGATGACCGGCGACGAGCCCGAGGTACGGGACGGACCCGCCGTCCGTCCCGTACCTCGGGGTGTCGTCCGCCCGCCCCCCGTGGCGAGCGGCGCGCGGTGCTCAGGCCGCGGGGCCCGCCGCTTCGGCCTTGCCGCTCAGGGCCTCCAGGTCGCTCTTGCGTACGCGGACCACCAGGAGGGCCGTCAGCAGGGCGACGCCCGCCATCGCCACCGCGGCCAGGAACGCGCTGGAGATGCTCTGGGTGAGCACTTCATGGCCCCAATGGCCCGGCAGCTGCTGGGTCTTGGCGAGCTGCGCCTTCTCCTGCGGACTCGCGTGCGCCATGAAGTCCGGCAGCACCTTCTTCGCCTCGTCCCTGCTCGCCGTGCCGAACACGGTCACCAGGATCGACAGGCCCAGCGAACCGCCCACCTGCTGGCTCGCGTTCAGCAGGCTGGAGGCCGCGCCCGCCTCGTGCTGGGCGACACCGGACACCGCGGTCAGGGTGAGGGTGACGAAGTTGAGCCCCATGCCGAGGCCGAAGACCATGAGCGGGCCGAGCACCCCGCCGAGGTACGAGCTGTCCGGCGTGATCTGTGTCTGCCAGAACAGGCCGAGGCCGGTCAGGGCCGCACCGGTCACCATGAACGGCTTGGGGCCGAGCACCGGCAGCAGCCGCTGCGACAGTCCGGCGCCCACGACGATCGCGACGGTCACCGGCAGGAAGGCGAGCCCGGACTGGATCGGGGTGTAGCCGAGCACGTTCTGGACGAACTGCACGATGAAGAAGAACATCCCGAACATCGCGGCCGCGAGGCACAGCATGATCACGTAGGAGCCCGAACGGTTGCGGTCGGCGAACATCCGCAGCGGGACGATGGGTTCCTTCGCGCGCGACTCGATGAGGGCGAAGGCGGCGAGCAGGACGACGGCGGCCACGAACGACGTGATGGTGAGCGAGTCCCGCCAGCCGTCCTCCGACGCCCGGATGAAGCCGTAGACCAGCGAGGCCATGCCCAGGGTCGAGGTCGCGGCCCCGGAGAAGTCGAACCGGCCCGGATGGCGCTTCGACTCGGTGATGTAGATCGGTGCGAGTACGGCGATGAGCACGCCGATCGGCACGTTCACGAACAGCACCCAGCGCCAGTTCAGCCACTCGGTGAGCATGCCGCCGGCCAGCAGGCCGATCGCGCCGCCGCCGGCCGAGACGGCGGCGAAGACGGCGAAGGCCCTGTTGCGTTCGGGGCCTTCGGGGAAGGTGGTGGTGACCAGCGCCAGTGAGGTGGGTGAGGCGATCGCGCCGCCGACTCCCTGGAGTGCGCGGGCGGCGAGCAGTTGCCACGGCTCCTGGGCGAAGCCGCCGAGGAGTGAGGCCAGCGTGAAGAGCAGGATGCCGGTCATGAACACCCGGCGGCGGCCGAGGATGTCGCCGGCCCTGCCGCCCAGCAGCAGCATTCCGCCGAAGGTGAGGGTGTAGGCGCTGACCACCCAGGACAGGTCGGCGGTGGAGAAGCTGAGTGCGTCTTGAATATGCGGTAGCGCGATGTTCACAATCGTCGAGTCGAGTACGACCATGAGCTGACAGGCTGCGATGACGGCGAGGGCGATCCCAGGGCGCCCGCTCCGACGGGCGGCGCCCGGTTCTCTGTTCGCTGTTTCGAGTTGAGAGGTTGTCGTCACTGTTGGATCCCCCACAAGTGAGTTAGTGAACGTGCCCGTTCACTGTCCTCGACTACGGTAGTGAGTCCCCAACAGAGAACGCAAGCGTTCACTGGAGCTGCCGTCCGGAGTGTCGCCCCGATGGAGAGTTACTGATGGTTTCTTCGCACTCTGCGGCCACCGCTCGGCCGCAGCAGGTGTCGTTGCGCCGCCGAGGGCCCGTGCTGGAACGCGCGATCCTCGACGCCGCGTTGGAGCAGTTGAGTACGGTCGGCTGGAACGGCCTGACCATGGAAGGCGTCGCAGCGGCCGCGCAGACGGGCAAGGCCGCCGTCTACCGCCGCTGGCCGTCCAAGGAGGATCTCGTCGTCGAGGCCCTGCGGGACGGGCTGCCGACGATGGAGGAGCCGCCCGACCTCGGCAGTGTCCGCGCCGATCTGTACGAACTGTGCGCGGCCATCCGGGAGGGGATGTACTCGCGTACCGGCGCCGCGCTGCGCGCCGTACTGCACGAGTGCGACGGGTCGAGCGCCGAGCGCTTCCACGAGCTGATCATCAGCAGTGTCATCGAGCCGTCGACGCGCCTCTTCGGCGAGGTGGTCCGCCGGGGGATCGCACGGGGTGAGGTCCGCTCCGACGCGGCCGACGCGATGGTCTACGACGTCATCCCCGCCCTGATGATGTACCGGACGAAGGTATGCGCGAGTGACTGGGCCGACGTCGAGATCGCCGAGGTCATCGACAAGGTCATGATGCCGCTGCTGCGGCAGCCGTCCGGCTGACCGCACCCGGGCTGTCGCGCGGCGTCGGGGCGGCGTAATCTTGCTGGCGTCATGCCGTACGAACCACCCACCCACACCGTCGAGCGCTCGCTCCGCGCCACCACCGACGCCACCGTGATCGCCGGCGTCGACGAGGTCGGACGCGGAGCGTGGGCCGGTCCCGTGACGGTGTGCGCGGCGGTCACCGGCCTGCGCAGGCCGCCGACCGGACTCACCGACTCCAAGCTGCTCACCCCCAAACGCCGTACGGCTCTGGCCGGTCAGCTCGACGGCTGGGTCACGGCGCACGCCATCGGGCACGCCTCTCCGGAGGAGATCGACGACCTCGGGATGACGGCGTCGCTGCGGCTCGCCGCCGTACGCGCCCTGGAAGCCCTGCCGATACGGCCCCACGCGGTGATCCTCGACGGCAAGCACGACTATCTCGGCGGGCCGTGGCAGGTCCGTACGGTCATCAAGGGCGACCAGTCCTGCGTCTCGGTCGCGGCGGCTTCGGTGCTCGCCAAGGTGCGCAGGGACGCGATGATGGCCGAACTGGCCGAAGGATCGGCCGAGTACGCGCCGTACGCCTTCGCCGACAACGCCGGCTATCCCTCGCCCGTGCACCGGGCGGCGCTGGAGGAGCGGGGGCCGACGGAGCACCACCGGCTCTCGTGGTCCTACCTCGACGCGCTGCCCCGGTGGCGGCATCTCAAGAAGTTCCGGGTGGCCGCCGCACCGGAAACGTTGGAAGACGGGGGCCAACTCGGCTTCGATTTCTGAAACTTCCGGTGAACCCTGGGACCGGTGTGTGCTTTCGTGCCGCGACCATGGGTACTTCCGCAGACATGGGCACAAATGTGCCCACCCCGCCGATGCCTTTCGCACCGGTGTTTGATAGACATCCAGTTATGCCTCTCACCCCCGAGGAGCCTCAGATTCACGAGAGAGCCCAGGGTCCCAGCGCCGCACCGGCCACCGGCCGGACCGCGCCGACCCCGCGTCCCGTACCCGGACCGCGCCCCGTACCGGGCCCGCGTTCCGCGTCGACACCGCGCCCCGGACGTCCGGGTCCCGGTCCTGCGAGGCAGGCGCCCCCGGCGCAGCGCTCGCACAGCTCTGCCGGAGCGCCCCAGGCGGCCCGGCCGAGCACCCCTTCCGCTTCTTCCGACCTCTCCGCCCCTCAGATCCAGCTCGTCCCGGCCCCGGCCGGCGGAGCGCTGGACGCCGCTGAGGAAGCGGTCGACCTGCTGCTCGACTCGGGTCGCGCGCCGGGCGACATCCTCGTACTCACCACGGGCGAACAGCACCCGTGGGCGACGCACGAGCTGTCCTTCGGCGAGGACGCCTACTGGGCCCAGCACGACGCCGGCGAGGACGTGTTCTTCGCCGACGCCGCCGCTGTCGACCGTGCCACGTCCAGGGCCGTGGTGGTCGTCGCGCTCAACGGGGGCGACGACGCCGCCGTCGGCCGCGCGCTGCCTTCGGCGCTGCGGCGGGCCGGTGCGCTGCTGATCGTGTGCGGCGACTCCGAGCGGGCCAACGCGGCACTGGGCGCGGGCGTCTGAGCGGTACGACGCGCGCGTACGGCCGTGGTCGCGGCCAGGCGCCGTGACCCGGCTGCCCGTTCGGGGCGGCCG
>NZ_JTIY01000001.1:235544-239484 GCF_000818175.1 Streptomyces sp. AcH 505 | reverse complement strand
TCCCGCCACGTGGGTCGGCGGGGCCGCGCTCAGCGGGCCGCTGTCCTGCGGAGCACCTCGACGGCGCCGCCACCGCCGCGTAGGGGCGACGGGTCGGGATCGGCCGCCCAGTCGGCCAGCGCGGTGGGCCTGGACTGGGAGTTGGGCTGCCGGCCGCCACGGCCCTCGCCGAGCACCTGCCAGCCGCCGCGCGTGAGCGTGATGTACGCGCCGCAGCGCAGGCCGTGCAGGGTGCAGGCGTCACGCAGTCCCCACATCCAGGCGCCGTCCGCCTCGGTCCAGCGCTCGTCACCCTCGCGGCAGTAGAGCAGGGCGGCGGTGCGCACCGGCGTACGGCGGCGCAGATCGTGCGGGATGACCCGGCGCAGATGCGCCAGCAAAGCGTTACGGAACTCCCAGCCGTCCACCGGCGCCGCGGCGCGCGGGACGAACGAGGCGCTGGCCGCGAGCCGTTCCTCATGGTCGAGGACGGCGACGACCGCTGTACCCGGCACCGGACGGTGCCGGCTGTGCAGGCCGCTGACGACCTCACGCGGATTGCGCATCAGCGGTATCCCGGCCGCCGCCCATTCGGCGGGTTCCAGCATCCTGGCGAGGCGGCTGACGGAGTCGGCCGATGCGGTGATCGAAGTGGCTGCGGACGGAGCGAATCCGAAGGTCACGTTCCTCCCTTCGCATACGCGCCCGTCATACGGGCAAGGTCGAGTGAGGGCGCACCGCGGTCAGCCCTTGCGGACGCGAACAGGACCGTGCGGGGGCAGGTCCAATTCTCGCTGGCGCGGGGGCGCGCGGCAACGAGCAATTGGCCTGGCTGACAGGAATGCGCGGGTATGTGTGTCATATCCCTGCCCAGCGCGACCCCCGCTGACTCCTGTTGTCCGGTCGGACATCGGCACGGGCAGCGGTGGGGACATCGGTACGGGCAGGAGTGCGGACGCCGAGTACCAGCGCAAACACGCCCGGCGCCCGCTCGTCCCGCGCGGCCGGGATTGGGCCGATGTCAGTGCGGTGGGGTTGCATGGGGGCATGAGTAACCAGGAGCTGCGTGCCGAGGCCGACGCCATCCTTGCCGAGCTGGTCAGTGACCCGGGCGGCACGGCGCGGCTGCGCGAGGACCAGTGGCAGGCGGTGGCCGCCCTGGTGGAGGAGCGCCGGCGCGCGCTGGTGGTGCAGCGCACCGGCTGGGGCAAGTCGGCGGTGTACTTCGTCGCCACCGCCCTGCTGCGCCGGCGCGGCTCGGGTCCCACGGTGATCATCTCGCCGCTGCTGGCCCTGATGCGCAACCAGGTCGAGTCGGCGGCGCGCGCCGGTATCCAGGCGCGCACCATCAACTCGGCCAACCCGGAGGAGTGGGACACCATCTACCAGGAGGTCGAGCGCGGCGAGACCGACGTCCTCCTGGTCAGTCCAGAACGGCTCAACTCGGTGGATTTCCGTGATCAGGTGCTGCCCAGACTCGCGGCGACGACCGGTCTGCTGGTGGTCGACGAAGCACACTGCATCTCCGACTGGGGTCATGACTTCCGGCCCGACTACCGGCGGTTGCGCGCGATGCTGGCCGAGCTGCCGGCCGGGGTGCCGGTGCTGGCCACCACGGCGACGGCCAACGCGCGGGTGACCGCCGATGTGGCCGAGCAGCTGGGCACCGGCGCCGGTGAGGCCCTGGTGCTGCGCGGTCCGCTGGAGCGGGAGAGCCTGCGGCTCGGCGTGGTCCAGCTGCCGGACGCCGCACACCGGCTGGCCTGGCTCGCCGAGCATCTGAACGACCTGCCGGGCTCCGGGATCATCTACACGCTGACCGTGGCGGCGGCCGAGGAGGCCACGGTCTTCCTGCGCCAGCGCGACTTCCAGGTGGCCTCGTACACCGGGAAGACGGAGAACGCCGACCGGCTGCAGGCCGAGGTCGACCTCCAGGAGAACCGCGTCAAGGCGCTGGTGGCGACATCGGCGCTGGGCATGGGCTACGACAAGCCGGACCTGGGCTTCGTGGTCCACCTCGGTTCGCCGTCCTCGCCGATCGCGTACTACCAGCAGGTGGGACGCGCCGGGCGCGGGGTGGCGCACGCCGATGTACTGCTGCTCCCGGGCCGGGAGGACGAAGCCATCTGGCGCTACTTCGCCGACACCGCCTTCCCGCCCGAGGCGCAGGTCCGGCAGACCCTCGCGGCCCTCACCGACGCGGGGCGGCCGCTGTCCGTGCCGGCGCTCGAAGCCACGGTCGACCTCCGGCGCAGCCGGCTGGAGTCGATGCTGAAGGTGCTGGACGTGGACGGCGCGGTCAAGCGGGTCAAGGGCGGCTGGACGGCCACCGGAGCCGAGTGGCTGTACGACGCCGAGCGCTACGCGTGGGTGGCCAAGCAGCGGGCGGCCGAACAGCAGGCCATGCGCGACTACGCGAGCACGGCGCAGTGCCGGATGGAGTTCCTGCGCCAACAGCTGGACGACGAGGGGGCGGCCCCCTGCGGCCGGTGCGACAACTGTGCGGGTCCCTGGGCCGATTCCGGGGTCTCTGCGGAGGCGCTGACGGGGGCTGCCAAGGAGCTGGACCGGCCGGGGACCGAGGTGGAACCGCGCCGGATGTGGCCGACGGGCATGCCCGCCTTGGGCATTGACCTCAAGGGGCGCATCCCGGTCAAGGAGCAGTGCTCCACCGGCCGTGCGCTGGGCCGGCTCTCGGACATCGGCTGGGGCAACCGGCTGCGCCCGCTGCTCGCCGAGAACGCGCCGGACGGGCCGGTCCCCGACGATGTCCTGCAGGCCGCGGTGGCGGTCCTCGCCGACTGGGCGCGCTCGTCGGGCGGTTGGGCACCGACCGTCCCCGACGCCTCGGCCAGGCCGGTCGGCGTCGTCGCCGTACCGTCCCTGGGCCGTCCGCAGCTGGTCGGCTCGCTCGCCCAGGGCATCGCGACCGTCGGCCGCCTGCCCTTCCTGGGGACGTTGACCTACAGCGGACCGGGCGGCGCGCATGTGACCCACCGCAGCAACTCGGCCCAGCGGCTGCGGGCGCTGTCCGGCGCCTTCACCGTCTCGGCCGACCTGGCCGCGGCCCTGGCCGGCGCGCCCGGGCCTGTCCTGCTCGTGGACGACTACACCGACTCGGGCTGGACCCTCGCGGTCGCCGCCCGGCTGCTGCGCCAGGCAGGCGCCGAAGGTGTGCTGCCCCTGGTGCTCGCCGCCGCGGGGTGACGCGGACGCCGCCGACCCACCCGAACTAGCACCCCTGGCAATTTTTTGTCAGGGGTGCTAAATGTGGAGAGGTGGAGTCGGAAACGCAGGGCCCCGAGCAGCGCCCGCCGTCGTTCATCCAGGCGGCGCGGCGCCAACAGCTCGTCGACTGCGCCGTCGAGGTGATCGCCGAACTGGGCGCCGAGCGCGCGTCGATCGTGCGGATCGCCCAGCGTGCCGGGGTCAGCCGAGGCGTCGTCACGTACCACTTCCGGGACAGGGACGACCTGTTCGACCGGGTGGTCGAGGAGGTCTACCGGATCGGGGAGGCCGAGGTCGGGCCCCCGGTACGGGCAGCGGAGACACCGCGCGACGCCCTGCTGGCTTTCGTCGGCGGCAGCGTCGACTTCTACGCCCGGCACCCGGCCCATATGACCGCGCTGGTCGAGATCTTCGCGGCCGACCGGCACTCGCCCACCCGCTCACGCGACGGCCGCGCCGAACACCACCACGAGACGGCCGACCTGGCCGCGATCCTCGCCGAAGGGCAGCGCGGCGGCCAGTTCCGCTCCTTCGACATCCCTCTCATGATCCTCACCCTCCGCGCCGTCCTGGACGCCGCCGTCCGGCACGTCACCTCCGGCGGCGACGCCGGACTGCTGAGCGCCGAGCTCCGGCGGACCTGCGACGCCGCCACCCGGAAGGAGACCTCATGAAACCCACCCTTCGGCACACCCGGTGGAGCGTGCTGGCGGTCGCGGCCGTCCTCGCCGCC
>NZ_JTIY01000001.1:230032-235020 GCF_000818175.1 Streptomyces sp. AcH 505 | reverse complement strand
CGGCAACGGCCGCCGGTCCGAGCGGCCGACCACCGCGCCGCTCACCGTCAACACCAGCAGTGGCCGGCTGCACGGCCTCGCCACCCCCACGGCCCACCAATTCCTCGGCATCCGCTTCGCACAGCCCCCGACCGGCGCCCGCCGCTGGAAGGCGCCGCAACCGGTCTCCGCCGCCACCGGCACCACACAGGCCACGAAGCCGGGACCGCGCTGCGCGCAGGCGGCGGCCACGCCGGGCGCGAAAGCGGCCACCACCGAGGACTGCCTGTTCCTGAACGTCACCACTCCGCGCGACCGGCGCCCGGGGGAGAACCTGCCCGTCATGGTGTGGTGGCACGGCGGCGGCTACACCACGGGAGCGGGCTCCGACTACGACGCACAGCGGCTGGCGAGCCAGGGCCGGGTCATCGTCGTCACCGCCAACTACCGGCTCGGCGCCTTCGGTTACTTCGGCCTCAAGGGGCTGCCCGGCTCCGGCACCTTCGGCCTGGCCGACCAACTCGCCTCGCTGCGCTGGGCCGACAGCAACGCGCGGGCGTTCGGCGGCGACCCCGGCAACGTCACCGTGTTCGGGGAGTCGGCAGGGGCCATGTCGACCTGCGCCGTGCTCAGCTCACCGAAGGCGCGCGGCCTCGTCGACAAGGCCGCCGTCATGTCCGGCTCCTGTCTGCTGGACTGGTTTCCGGGCGCCCTGTATCCCGGCGCCCCGAACGAGACCCCCTACAAGCCGCTCGCCACCGACGAGGCCGACGGTGCCAGGGTCGCGGCGAGCGTCGGCTGCGGCCACGGCAACGCCGCAGCGAAACTGGCGTGCCTGCGGTCGCTGCCCGCCTCCGGCGTGGTGAAGCTGAACAACGACTTCGCCGACCACCTCTCGTACGGAACCGATCTGCTGCCCGGCAACCCCGCGACCGCTCTGCGGCGCGGTGACTTCGCGCATGTCCCCGTGCTGTCCGGCGGGAACAAGGACGAGGCCAGGTCGTTCGTCGGCGGTGCGCTGCTCGCCGACCCCGCCGCGGTCACCGCGGCGACCTACCCCAAGCTCCTGGCAGCCGCGTTCGGCGACCGGGCCGCCGATGTCGCGGCGGTGTATCCGGTCAAGAAGTACGGTTCCGCGGCCCTGGCCTGGTCCACGGTGATCACGGACGGGGCGTGGACCTGTCCGACCCTCGCGGGAGACCGGGCCCTGGCAGCCAGGACCACCGTCTACGCGTACGAATTCGCCGATCCGCAGGCGCCGAACGTGAACGGGCTCAAGGTCCCCGGCCTGCCGCTGGGCGCCTCGCACGCCACGGACCTGCCGTCCCTCTTCGACCTCGGCGGCAAGAGCCTGCTGCGGACCGGCGGGCAGCAGGCGCTGTCCAGCCGGATGATCGACTACTGGTCCTCCTTCGCGCACGACGGCAGGCCCGTCGCCCCGAAGGCTCCGAGTTGGTCCAGGGCGACGGCGGGGACGGCACCGGCGAAGGACGTGCTGCAACTGACCCCGAGCGGTGACCGCATGGTCGACGCGGCGGCGGCCCACCACTGCGCCTTCTGGCAGGACATCCGCTGACCCGGCACATGGTCCGGGCCGCCAGGGTTCATTCCGCCGTGGCGGTGTGCGGCGGCGCGGTGGCGGGCGGGATGCGGACGGCGAGCAGGGCGATGTCGTCCGTACTCGCGTCACCGAGCCCCGACATCAGTTCGTCGCAGAACGTCTCCAGCGGCTCGCGGGAGAGGGCGGCCGCATGCTGGCGCAGCCGGGTCATCCCGTCGTCGAACGTCTCGCTGCGGCGCTCGATCAGCCCGTCCGTGTACAACAGCAGCGTGCAGCCTGGCGGCAGGGACTCGGTGGCGTCGGAGCGGAGCGCGTCGGGCGTGACCCCGAGCAGGATGCTGCGGCCCCCGGTCAGAAAACGGGTGTCGCCCTCGTCGGTGATCAGCAGCGGGGCCGGGTGGCCCGCCGACGCGTACTCCAGCAGCCAGGGACCGTACGGATCCGGCTTGACGATCAGGCCGTACAGGCAGGTCAGCGTCTGGGTGGGATAGAGGATCTCGTTCGCCGCGTCCAGCCTGGCCAGGATCTTGCCGGGCGGCTCCTTACGGTCACAGGCGATGCCCCGCAGCATGTTGCGCATCTGGCTCATGGCCACGGCGGCTCTCAGGTCGTGACCCGTGACATCGCCGATGATCAGCGTGAGGGCGCCGTCGGGGAGCGGGAACGCGTCGTACCAGTCACCCCCGACCTCGGCGCTGACCCGGGCGGGCGCGTAACGCGCGCTCAGCTCCACATGGCCCGTGTCGGGCAGGGTGGGCAGCAGGGAGCGCTGCAGCCGCTCCGCCGTGTGCGCGGTCTGGGCGTGCAGGCGCGCGTTGTCGACGGCCATGGCGATGCGGTGCGCCAGATCGACGACGAGCGGCAGCCGCTCCTGCTGGTCAAGACCGTCCTGGTCGACCCGCACCAAGGTCAGCACGCCCACCACTTTGCGGCGCGCCCGCAGCGGCACCAGGACCGCCTGGTGCGCCCCCAGCTGGGCGAAGGTCTGCAACTCGATACGTTCCAGGGCGTCGGTCCCCTCGGCGGGCGAGGGGAACTCGGTCAGCCGCAGCGGCCCGGCGCCGCGCAACGCGCGCGCCAGTGGAGCCTGGGAGTCGGCTTCGGCCGCCGGGAGAAGCGCCTCCAGGAAGTCGGGAGGCAGCGCGTTGGGCTCGCGGTGCTCCACGACGACCCGGCGCAGCCGCAGCTCGTCGTCCTCCTCGATCAGGTCGATGGCACACCAGTCGGCGAGGGCGGGCACCAGCACCCGGCACAGCCGCCGCAGCCCGGGCTCCAGCTCCAGGGTGCTGGACAGCGCCTCCGACGCGTTGGCCACGAGCGTCAACCGGTCGAGCGAGTCCTGCACCGCCCGGTCCACGTCGAAATCCCTGTCGCCTTCTGGCTGCGTGCTCAATCGCTTCTTCTCTCTGCTGCGTCGGCGGGGCCGGTTCTGTGCCGGGACGGCTCTGTGCCGGGACGGCTCTCGCGGAACCTAGGCCGAGGTGCGTGTCATGGCGCAGAGCCAGCCGCGGATGCCGGCCGGATCGAGGGTGATCTCGATGGTGGCGGGGACGACGGAATCGATCTGGAGCTTGTCGGCGAACGCGGCGGTGATGTCGTCACGCGACAGCCGGTACGGGACCGTCACCCCGGGGGTCTTGGGCTCCCGGTCGCTGAAACAGAGCAGGAAGTAGCGGCCTCCGGGGCGCAGCACCGTCCGCAGGCCGCCGGTGAACGCGGCCCGGTCTTGCGGATCGAGCATGTGGAACATGCCCGAGTCGAGCACGGTGTCGAACCGCTCTCCCAAAGCCGGCAGCTCCAGTGCGTCGTGCCGCAGGAACCGGACGGCGGAGCCGCGCTGCCGGGCCTTGTCCTCCGCGGTCCGCAGCGCGGTGGTCGCCAGGTCGATGCCGGTGACGTCGAGACCGAGGTCGGCGCACATGAACGCGTGCTCGCCGGTCCCGCAGCCGACGTCCAGCACCCGTCCCCGGACGGCGCCCGAGCGCGCGACGTCGAGGAACGCCTGCTGCGGGCGCCCGATCTCCCACGGCGGAGGCTCGGCGTACCGGTCCTCCAGCTCCTGCCAGGGGTTCGGGTCGCCGGCCGCGGCGTGATCAGCGTCGTCGGGCGGGAGCGGTGCGGGCATGTGCGGGCCTCCTGTCGCTGCCGTCGCCGGATCGCGCGACTGCAGGTCGCTGCCTTTCGACTCTACGCCGGACAGGCACCTCACGCCCGAGCCCCAGGACGCCCTGTGGATAACTTTATCCACAGGGGTCGCGGGCCTGGTGACCGGTGCGGGACCGTCGAGCCATGAACAAGCACAGCGCACAGACCGGACCGTCCGACGAGCAGCAGATCACCTTGCGCAGCCCGGCCGAACTGGCCGACGCACTGCCCTACCTGATGGGCTTTCATCCGACCGACTCGGTGGTCCTGGTCGCCCTGCACGGGGAGCACGGCCGCTTCGGCGGCCGGCTCAGGCTCGGGATTCCGGCCGCGCCGGACGAGTGGCTGCCGGTGGCCGATCAGCTCGCCGACTGTCTGGTGGAGGGGAGTGAGCGGCGGGGGGAGCGGCCCGACGGGATCATCGCGTTCCTCTGCCAGGACCCGGCCGACGGCCGGACGGGCCGGCAGGTCATGGAGCGGTTGCGCCCGCTCGCCCAGCGGCTGCGCACCGCGTGCGGCGCGCTCGACGTGCCCGTGCACGAGGTGCTGTGTATTTCCGGGGGCCGCTTCTGGTCGTACTGCTGTCCTGATGTCCGCTGCTGTCCGCCGGAAGGCAACGAGCTGGTGCTGCCCGGCACCTCGGTGATGGCGGCCGCCGCCGCGTACGCGGGCATTCAGGTGCGCGGATCGCTGAAGGAGATGGAGGCGCGCCTGCGGCCCTGGTGCACCCCGGCGGTCGACGACCAGCTCCGGGCCCTGGACGACGCGGGGGCCGCGCTCGTCCCGAGGATTCTGGGCGCGGGGAACAGGCAGCAGGTCGGCAGGGAGACCTTGCGGATGGCGCGCGCCCTCATGACGCGGCTCGGCGGGACGTCCGTCGCCGACCGCTCGGCGGTCGAGGCGGACGCGGCGGACGACGGGCTGATCAGCCACGCCGAAGCGGCCCAGGTCATCCTCGGCCTGCAGGACCGCGAGACCCGCGACCGCGCCGCCGAATGGATGGAAGGTCCGGAGGCGCAATCCGCGCTGCGGCTCTGGCGCGCGCTCGCCCGCCGCTGCGTCGGGGCGTACGCGGAACACGCCGCGGCTCCGCTCACCCTGGCCGGCTGGGTCGCCTGGTCCACGGGTGACGAGCCGGCGGCCCGGGTCGCGCTGGGGCTCGCCCTGCGGACCGATCCCCGGTACGTCTTCGCGCAACTGCTCCATCAGGCGTGCAACGAGGGCCTTGATCCCGAGGCGCTGCGCGCGTGTCTGCGGGAGGAGCGCGGCTCGCGTGCCACCGCCGCTTCGCGGAAGGCGGGCA
>NZ_JTIY01000001.1:228824-230007 GCF_000818175.1 Streptomyces sp. AcH 505 | reverse complement strand
CGCGCGTGACCGTGCGAGCGGGCGCAGCGGGCAGCGCGGGACGAGGAGCGGGCGATGACAGCCGTGACCCGGCCCCCCGAAACCGCGTTCATCGGGGTGGCGGAGTCGTACGAGCCGCGCCGCCGGTCACCCGGCGGCTCACCGGAGCGCACAGAAGGCACAGCTGACCCCAGATGGCTCTCACCGTCCCTCCCACCAGAACCGGACCCTCCCGCGCCGCGCCCCCGGGCGAACTGCCGGCGGCACACCGGGCCCTGCTGTGCGTCGCGCTGCCGTGCCTCGCGGTCTCGGCCGAGCACGGCCAGCTCACCGGCATCGGTCTTGACGGTTTCTACGAGTCGGGCCGAAGGCTCCTGTCGCGCTGTCAGCTCCGGGTCGCCGGGCGCGAACCCGTCGCGTTGCAGGGGCGGCTGGTCGCGGCGGACAAGGCGCGCTTCCTGGCCGTGGTGCGCACGCCCGCGGACACCGGACCCGATCCGGAGATCAGCGTCGAGCGGCTCAGGGACGCCGACGGCACCGAGCGTGTCGTCCTGCGCAGCGCCGCGAAGGCGCCGCGCCGCCTCACGGTGGAGATCGCTTTCGGCACGGATCTGGCGGAGCTCGCGGCCGTCGCGGCAGGCCGGGCCGGACCCGAACTCCCCGCGACCGTCCACACGGCCGGGCTGCGCTGGACGGCCGCCGACGGCCGGTACGCCGTCGTCACGGCCGATCCCGCTCCCGCCGACGCGCTCGCCTCGGCGGGACTGCTGCGCTGGGAGTTCGAACTGCGCCCCGGTATCCCTCGCACCATCGAGCTGCGCGTCCGCTCGGGGCGCCCCGTCCGGCCTGCGAGCAGGACCGGCGGCGTCCCTCTGCCGGAGGCGACGGCGGAGGGGGACGACCCGAGAGTGCGGGCGCTGTTCGCCGCGAGCGTCGGCGATCTGCGGGCGCTCCTGCTGCGGGGCCCCGGCGGGCCCACGGACGTCTACCCCGCCGCCGGGGTCCCGTGGCGGTGCGGACCGCCCTCCGCCGAGGCGCTGTGGGCCGTACGGATGGCGCTCCCGCTCGGTACCCGCCTCGCCGCAGGGACGCTGCGGGCCGTCGCCCGGGGCCAGCTCACCGGAGCGGGGGACGACCGCGGCCGGTTCCCCGGGCCGCTGCGGGACGCGGGGCCGCATCTGCCGCCGAGCTGTACGGGTGTCGA
>NZ_JTIY01000001.1:225318-228118 GCF_000818175.1 Streptomyces sp. AcH 505 | reverse complement strand
CCTGCCGTATCTGAGCGGCAGCTCGGCGCATCTGCTGGACACGGGCCTGATCGGCGGGGGAGAGCAGGCCCCAGGTCTCCTCGACCGGGCGCAGACCGGGCAGCTGGCCAAGCTGCTCGGCGGCCCGGGGCTCGACTCCGGCTGGGGGCTGCGCGGCCTGGGCGCCAGGGAGCCGGGGCACAACCCCTTCGGCCACCGGGCGGGGGCGGTCCGGGTCCACGAGACGGCTGTGGCCGTCGCGGGACTCGCGGCGGCAGGACATGAGAAGGAGGCGGCAGGACTGCTGCGCGGGGTGCTGGCCGCGGCCGAGACGTTCGGCTACCGGCTGCCCGAGATGTACGCGGGGGAGCAGCGCACCGCGGGCGGGGCTCCCGCACCGCATCCGGCGGCGTGCCGTCCGGCGGCGGTGGCGGCGGGCGCCGGGATCCAACTGCTCGTCACGCTCGCCGGAATCCGCCCCGACGCGCCCGCGGGGACGCTCACGCTGCGGCCGGTGCGCGACGCGCCGCTCGGCGGGCTGCATCTCGCCGGGCTGCGGGTGGCGGGGGAGCCCTTCGCCGTACGGGTGAGCCGGCTCGGCCTCGGGATGGTCGAGGAAGCGGCCGCAGGACTCCAACTGGGGGTGTGACAGGGGCAGAACGTCGATCGTGGATGCCGGAACGACTGTTTATCGTCAGGCAGACGACTATGATCGCGGCATGTCTCCCTACGACCCGTCGGCTTTCCCCCCTTTCGCCGTCACCGTCGACCTGGTCGTGCTCACCGTGCGCCGTCACGCGCTCTGCGCGCTTGCCGTGCGGCGTGGCGAGCCGCCGTTCCAGGGCCGCTGGGCGCTGCCCGGCGGATTCGTCAGGGTGGATGAGGATCTGGCCGCCGCGGCAGCCCGTGAACTCGCCGAGGAGACCGGCCTCGGCGCCCAGGACGCGCAGTCGGCCGGTCAGGGGAACGCGGCCCATCTGGAACAGCTCGCCACCTACGGCGACCCCGGCAGGGACCCCCGGATGCGGGTGGTCAGCGTGGCCCATCTGGCGCTGTCGCCCGACCTGCCCGCGCCGCGCGCGGGTGGTGACGCCAACAGCGCCCGCTGGGCTCCGGTCGAGGTGCTGCTCAGTCAGGAGGGCGGATTCAGCCGGGAGAGTGAACAGCCGGCGCAGCTGGCCTTCGACCATGCGCGGATCCTGTCGGACGGGGTGGAGCGGGCCAGGTCCAAGATCGAGTACTCGTCGCTCGCCACCGCGTTCTGCCCGGCCGAATTCACCGTGGGCGAGCTGCGCCGGGTGTACGAGGCGGTGTGGGGCGTGGCCCTCGATCCCCGGAACTTCCACCGCAAGGTGACGGGCACCCCGGGATTCCTCGTACCGTCGGGCGGGACGACGACCCGTCAGGGCGGCAGGCCGGCCCAGTTGTTCAGGGCGGGCGGCGCGACCGTGCTCAATCCGCCGATGCTGCGGCCCGAGGTCTGACACCCGCACAGTTAGCATTACCCCGCAAGTCGGACATATAGCGTTATATTGCTGATGTGCTCCAGGCCATCGGACTGACCAGCAACCCCCGTCGCGACCTCCCGCCGGCCGTGGACGACCTGACCTTCGAAGCCCGGCCCGGCTGTGTCACGGCGCTCCTAGGGGCGCCAGGCGCGGGCAAGACCACCGCGCTCCGGCTGATGCTCGAACTCGAACACGGCCGTGGTGTCGCCTACTTCCGCGGCCGGCCACTGCACCGCATCGCCCATCCGGCGCGCGAGGTGGGGGTGCTGCTCGGCGATGTGCCGGGCCACCCCGCGCGCACCGCCAGAGGTCAGCTGCGGATGCTGTGCGCCGCTGCCGGGGTGCCCGCCGTCCGCGCCGACGAACTGCTCGACGTCGTCGGGCTCGGCGCCCTGCGCGACGAACGGCTCGGCAACCTCTCGGTCGGCATGGACCGCAGGCTCGGACTCGCCTCCGCGCTGCTGGGCGACCCGCACACCCTCCTGCTCGACGCGCCGTCGGCCGGCCTCTCCCCCCGCGAGACCGGCTGGCTGCACGGCCTGCTGCGCGCGCACGCCGCGCACGGCGGCACCGTCCTCTACACGACCGCCGACCCCAAGGAAGCGGCCCGCGCCGCCGACCGGGTCGTCACCATCGACGGCGGCCGACTTGTCGCCGACCAGGACGGCGCCGCCTTCGCCGCCACCCGGCTGCGGCCCCGGGTCGCCGTCAGGACTCCGCACGCCGCACGGCTCGCCGACGTACTGACCCGGGAGGCCAGGGCGGGGAGGCGCTCCGTCGAGGTGGTCGCCGACGCGGGCAGCAGACTCACCGTCTACGGCAGCAGCTGCCCGGAGATCGGCGAGACGGCGTTCCGGCACGGCGTCCTCGTCCACCAGATCGCCGACGAGATCGGCGACACCGGCCCGGCCCCAGGCCCTGCGCCAGGCCCTGCGCCAGGTCCGACACCCGCCCGGGCGTCCGGCGCCCCGGCCCGCGAGCCCGGTGACACGCTGGTGGACCTGCCCGCCCAGGCGAAGGTCCCCCGGACCGTCGCACCGCCGCTGCCCGCGCGCCCGGTCCGCAGTCCGCTGCGGCCCCTGCGCTACGAGCTGCGCCGCATGCTCGGCGTCCGGACGGCGCCGCTCGTCGCCGCCGCCGTCCTCGTCGCGTCCGTCGCGCTCGCCGTACCGCTGGCCCGTACCGGAGCCACCCCGCTGCCCAGCCTGCTCGCCGCGTGGCCGCGGATCCTGCCGCTGCCGCCCGCCGCGCTCGGCGCCGGGCTGCTCGGCGCCTTCTCGTTCGGCGACGAGTTCCGCTACCCCGCGCTCGCG
>NZ_JTIY01000001.1:198647-225084 GCF_000818175.1 Streptomyces sp. AcH 505 | reverse complement strand
GGCGGCGCGCTGCGCCTCGTCTACGGCGCCGCCGCCACGCCCGTACCCGACAACTGGCTCGCCCTGAGCGCGGGTTGGGCCGGGCTCGCGGTCGGCTGTGCCTGGGCGGGACTGCTCGGCGCCGGCGTCTTCCGGGTCACCGCCGCCGGCGTCACCGCCGTGATCGCCGTACCGGTACTGGTCGTTCCGCTGCTGAACAAGGCGCTCGCGGGGCCGTCAGCACGTTCGATCGTCGGACTCCCGAGCAGACTGCGTGAACTCGCCTGGCTGCAGTGGCCCCACCAGGCCGACCACTGGCTGATGGCCACCGCACGGCTGATCGCCCAGCCGGTGGCCGCCGCGCTCGCCCTCTCGCTCTGTGCCCTGCTCTGCGCGTACTTGTTCACCGGGCTTCGCCGCAGGGCCCGTTGGTGATCGCCTGGTGACAGAAAAATGCCCTACTGGCCACAACTCCCCTGAGAAAGCGCGGTTCTTTACGCCAAGGATGCGGAACGCGTCAATCGAGGCGCGGGCGCCGATCACCCTTTCGTGTGCTTTTCACCAAAGACCTCAAGGGCGGTGGAAACGGCGCCGACAAAGGATGCGTGAGTACCCTTGCGCACACCATGATGACCGCCGCCCGTTCCGTCGAGTCCGGCCTGCCCGGCCCGGGCGAACTCGACCGCTACCCCTTTGCCGAGGCGCCCGCCGCCGACCGTGCCGCCCCGCCCGTCTGGGACGGGCCTGAGAACGATCTGGGCCGGATGGGCCGCCGCTCCGCGGGCAGCCGCGGCCGCGGTCTGCACGGCCAACTCGTCCAGCAGCTCGGACAGATGATCGTTTCCGGTGACCTGGGTGCCGACCGGCCGCTGGTGCCCGAGGAGATCGGCCAGCGCTTCGAGGTCTCCCGCACGGTCGTGCGGGAATCCCTGCGCGTCCTCGAGGCCAAGGGCCTGGTGAGCGCCCGCCCCAATGTCGGTACCCGCGTCCGCCCGGTCAGCGACTGGAATCTGCTGGACCCCGACATCATCGAATGGCGCGCCTTCGGACCGCAGCGCGACGACCAGCGCCGTGAGCTGAGCGAGCTGCGCTGGACGATCGAGCCCCTCGCCGCGCGGCTCGCCGCCGGTCACGGCCGGGAGGACGTGCAGCAGCGGCTGGTCGACATGGTGGAGATCATGGGCCATGCCCTCGCCCAGGCGGACACGGTCACCTTCGCCCGCGCCGACGCCGAATATCACTCCCTGCTGATCCAGCTCGCCGGCAACCGCATGCTGGAGCACCTTTCCGGCATCGTCTGCGCCGCGCTCCAGGTCTCCGGCGGTCCGGTCAGCGGCTGCGACCGCCCCACCGACGCCTCGCTCGCGCACCACGCGCGGATCATCGACGCGCTGGGCTCGGGTGACGCCAACGCGGCCGAATCGGCGATGCGCCAGCTGCTGACCGTCCATCCTGAAGTGGAGCGAGTCGTTCCGGCTCCTCGCGAGCACTGAGCGCAGCCCCGGGCCAGGGCGTACGGGGATGTACGCGACGAGTGTCGCCGGGCGCTGCCGCGCGTCCGGCGACACGATCGTGGGGGCTTAAAACCCCTTCTGGCCGTTTTGTCGCCAATGAGGTGTGACTCGGGCCACGTGGATTGGGCGTAACACTCCTCGGGGCAGGGCGATGACCTAAGAGGTGACAGCCGAAGAGGGAATGCGACCGCCGTCCGCGGCGCCGAGTATTCACCTCCGAGGTCCAAGCCCGCGCCGTCGGTGACATCCCCAGCCGGCGGTCGTCGGCTCCGGCCCGATCCAGGGCGGGGCCGGAAGCCGTTTCCATCGTTCCGAGAGGTTGTTCGTGTCGGCCAGCACATCCCGTACGCTCCCGCCGGAGATCGCCGAGTCCGAGTCTGTGATGGCGCTCATCGAGCGGGGAAAGGCTGATGGGCAGATCGCCGGCGATGACGTGCGTCGGGCCTTCGAGGCTGACCAGATTCCGCCAACCCAGTGGAAGAATGTTCTGCGCAGCCTCAACCAGATCCTCGAGGAAGAGGGTGTGACGCTGATGGTCAGTGCCGCGGAGTCGCCGAAGCGCACCCGCAAGAGCGTCGCAGCGAAGAGCCCGGTCAAGCGCACCGCCACCAAGACAGTCGCGGCGAAGGCGACAGCGACGACGACAGTCGCCGCAGCCGCCGCTCCCGCCGCCGACATCGTGGAAGCCCCGGCCGACGAGGCCGCCGCTCCCGCGAAGAAGGCGGCGGCGAAGAAGACCGTGGCGAAGAAGGCGACTGCCAAGAAGACCGCCGTCAAGAAGACGACGGCCAAGAAGACCACCACCAAGAAGGACGCCGACGAGGCCGACGGCGACGAGCCGGCCGAGGAAGTCCAGGCGGGCAAGGGCGACGAGGAGGAGGGCGAAGGCGAGAACAAGGGCTTCGTACTCTCCGACGACGACGAGGACGACGCGCCTGCCCAGCAGGTCGCCGTCGCCGGCGCCACCGCCGACCCCGTCAAGGACTACCTGAAGCAGATCGGCAAGGTCCCGCTCCTCAACGCGGAGCAGGAGGTCGAGCTGGCCAAGCGCATCGAGGCCGGTCTCTTCGCCGAGGACAAGCTCGCCAACTCCGACAAGCTCGCCCCCAAGCTCAAGCGCGAGCTGGAGATCATCGCCGAGGACGGGCGCCGCGCCAAGAACCACCTGCTGGAGGCCAACCTCCGGCTCGTGGTCTCGCTGGCCAAGCGCTACACCGGCCGCGGCATGCTCTTCCTGGACCTGATCCAGGAGGGCAACCTGGGTCTGATCCGCGCCGTCGAGAAGTTCGACTACACCAAGGGCTACAAGTTCTCCACGTACGCCACCTGGTGGATCCGGCAGGCGATCACCCGCGCCATGGCCGACCAGGCCCGCACCATCCGTATCCCGGTGCACATGGTCGAGGTCATCAACAAGCTCGCGCGCGTGCAGCGCCAGATGCTTCAGGACCTGGGCCGCGAGCCCACTCCCGAGGAGCTGGCCAAGGAACTCGACATGACCCCCGAGAAGGTCATCGAGGTCCAGAAGTACGGCCGTGAGCCGATCTCCCTGCACACCCCGCTGGGCGAGGACGGCGACAGCGAGTTCGGCGACCTCATCGAGGACTCCGAAGCCGTCGTACCGGCCGACGCGGTCAGCTTCACCCTGCTCCAGGAGCAGCTGCACTCGGTGCTGGACACCCTGTCCGAGCGCGAGGCGGGTGTGGTGTCGATGCGCTTCGGTCTCACCGACGGCCAGCCCAAGACACTGGACGAGATCGGCAAGGTCTACGGCGTGACGCGTGAGCGCATCCGGCAGATCGAGTCGAAGACGATGTCGAAGCTGCGCCACCCGTCGCGTTCGCAGGTGCTGCGCGACTACCTCGACTAGAGGCGGCGGCGCCGTACGTCACGAGAGCCCGGATCCCTTCGAGGATCCGGGCTCTCGTGCGTGCCCCCGCATTTCGCGGGTGCGGGACTCTCCCGGTTTGATGACCCTGAGTGGATCACCACTCGACGGAGAGTCAGGAGTTCATATGCGTCGCACTATTGCCCGTCTGCTGACAGGAGGGCTGACCGTGCTGGCGGCGGGGGCCGTGCTGCCGCTCGCCCAGGGCGGGACCGCCGCCGCGGACGGCGTGGTCGTGGGCGGCACGCCCGCGAAGGTCGCCGACAGCCCCTGGGTCGTCGCCCTGTCCAGCCGTGACCGTTTCGGCGGTACCCGGGCCGGTCAGTTCTGCGGAGGCGTGGTGGTGGCGCCGACGAAGGTACTGACGGCCGCACACTGCATGAGCGCCGACGCGCTCGGGGCCGGCCCCGACAACGTGGGCGACCTGCGGATCATCGCGGGCCGCGACCGGCTGCGCGGCACCGGCGGCCAAGAGGTCGCCGTACGGAGCTACGTGGTCGACCCCACGTACGACGCGGACAGCAACCAGAACGACATGGCCGTCCTGACGCTGTCGAAGGCGCTGCCCGCGTCCTACGCGATCCGCCCCGCGGACCCGGGCGACAAGGCGTCGGCGCCGGGCACCGCCGCCGTGGTCTACGGCTGGGGCGACACCACCGGGCGGGGTGACTACGCGTACGCGCTCCGCTCCGCCCCTGTGACGGTCCTGGCGGACTCCGCATGCGAGCGGGCCTATCCGGGCGGCTCAGGGGGCCGCTACGTGGCTTCCTCGATGCTCTGCGCCGGCGACCCGGCCGGGGGACGCGACGCGTGCCAGGGCGACAGCGGCGGACCGCTGGTCGCGCAGGGGCGGCTGATCGGGCTCGTCTCCTGGGGCAGCGGCTGCGGCCGGGCGGACGCCCCGGGCGTCTACGCCCGGATCACCTCGGACCTGGCGCCGGTCGCCGGGGCCCTGCGGGCGCACGCCAGGCGCTGAACCCCGGGCCGCGGGGCCCGGCACCTGGCGCATCCGGACATGAGAACGGGCGGTCATCTCTGCCGGTGCAGGGATGGCCACCCGTCGGCCGGTCCGGGACCGGCCCTTGGCTCGTCGTGGATGCGAGGTGTCAGTGTTCCTCTTCACCGCCGCCGGCCTGTACGGCCGTCAGTCGGTCGGTCTCATCCTGTATTTCCGCGGCGATCTTCTTGAGTTCCGGCTCGAACTTGCGCCCGTGGTGGGCACAGAAGAGCAGTTCACCACCGCTGGACAGGAGGACGCGCAGATAAGCCTGGGCGCCGCATCGGTCGCAGCGGTCAGCCGCCGTCAGCGGGCTCGCGGGGGTCAGAACAGTAGTCACGTCGCCTCTTCTCTAGCTCGACGAGCTGTCGTACCAGGGTCAACATCCAACCAGGCCGAAAACGTTCCCGCTCACGGCTTTTCCTCGAAACTTCTTTTCCGAAGTGGCCGAACTGCTGACGGTTGGCGGCGAATGAGCCGTATTGCTTAGCTTTACGGGTTTTCGCGTGGTTGTCTCGGTCGTTTCGGGGAGTAGCCCTCACCGGCTGGCTTGCCGGTTGTTGATGAGGACGTGCCCGGAGCCTAAATGGTTCATGCCTGGAAGGGAACGTGATGTGTGCTTCACTCCCACGAGGGATCGAACACCTATACGAGGCTGGACTAGCATGGGTTTGAGCGAGGGTGGCGTGAGAACCGCTCTACCAGGCCTCTGTACCCTCTGACCGATGGAAGACGCCGGGCCTTTACCCCACGAGGCCACATCTCAAATTCAGCGAGGAGCGAACCGCGTGACCGCCGAGACGTCCGTGCCGTCCAGAGCGCTGCTGACAGCAGAGCGTGACGGCTCCAACTACACCGCGCGGCATTTGCTCGTCCTTGAGGGACTCGAAGCGGTCCGCAAGCGCCCCGGCATGTACATCGGGTCCACCGACAGCCGCGGCCTCATGCACTGCCTCTGGGAGATCATCGACAACTCGGTCGACGAGGCCCTGGGCGGCTACTGCGACCACATCGACGTGACCCTGCACGAGGACGGCTCGGTCGAGGTCAAGGACAACGGCCGGGGCATCCCGGTCGACATCGAGCCGAAGACCGGCCTCTCCGGCATCGAGGTCGTGATGACCAAGCTGCACGCCGGCGGAAAGTTCGGCGGCGGCTCGTACGCCGCCTCCGGCGGTCTGCACGGCGTGGGCGCCTCCGTCGTGAACGCGCTCTCCGCCCGGCTGGACGTGGAGGTGGACCGCAGCGTCACGCACTCCATCAGCTTCCGCAGGGGCGTCCCCGGCATGTTCACCGAGCCGGGTCCTGACGCGCCCTTCGACCCGTCCAGCGGGCTGCTCAAGGGCAAGCGGGTGCCGAAGGGCAGGACCGGCACCAGGATCCGCTACTGGGCCGACCGGCAGATCTTCCTCAAGGACGCCAAGCTCTCCCTGGAGCATTTGCACCAGCGCGCCCGCCAGACCGCCTTCCTCGTCCCCGGCCTGACCATCGTCGTCAGGGACGAGCGCGCGGCAGGCGAGAGCGAGGGCAACGGCACGGTCGAGGAGACGTTCCGCTTCGACGGCGGCATCAGCGAGTTCTGCGAGTACCTGGCGCCGGACAAGGCCGTCAGCGACGTGCTGCGGCTGACCGGACAGGGCATCTTCAAGGAGAACGTGCCGGTGCTCGACGAGCGCGGGCACATGACCCCGACCGAGGTCACCCGCGAGCTGGGCGTCGACGTCGCGCTGCGCTGGGGGACCGGGTACGACACGACGGTCCGCTCGTTCGTGAACATCATCGCCACCCCCAAGGGCGGCACCCATGTGAGCGGTTTCGAGCGCTCCCTGACCAGGACGGTCAACGAGGTGCTGCGCTCGGCCAAGCTGTTGCGCGTCGCCGAGGACGACATCGTCAAGGACGACGCCCTGGAAGGCCTGACCGCCGTGGTCACGGTGCGGCTCGCGGAGCCGCAGTTCGAGGGCCAGACCAAGGAGATCCTGGGTACGTCCGCCGCCAACAGGATCGTGGCGAACGTCGTGGCCAAGGAGCTGAAGGAGTTCCTGACCTCGACGAAGCGGGACGCCAAGGCGCAGGCGCGGGCCATCCTGGAGAAGGCCGTCGCCGCCGCCCGTACCCGTATCGCCGCACGCCAGCACAAGGAGGCGCAGCGCAGGAAGACGGCGCTGGAGTCCTCCTCGCTGCCGGCCAAGCTCGCCGACTGCCGCAGTGACGACGTCGACCGCAGCGAGCTGTTCATCGTGGAGGGCGACTCCGCGCTCGGTACGGCCAAGCTGGCGCGCAACAGCGAGTTCCAGGCGCTGCTGCCGATCCGCGGCAAGATCCTGAACGTCCAGAAGGCGTCCGTCTCCGACATGCTGAAGAACGCCGAGTGCGGCGCGATCATCCAGGTCATAGGAGCGGGGTCCGGCCGGACCTTCGACATCGACGCGGCGCGCTACGGCAAGATCGTGCTCCTCGTCGACGCCGACGTGGACGGCGCGCACATCCGGATCCTGCTGCTGACGCTCTTCCAGCGGTACATGCGTCCGATGGTGGAGTCCGGCCGGGTCTTCGCCGCCGTGCCGCCGCTGCACCGGATCGAGCTGGTCCAGCCCAAGAAGGGCCAGGACAAGTACGTGTACACGTACTCGGACGGCGAGCTGCGGCAGAAGCTGCTGGAGTACCAGCGCAAGGGGACCCGGATCAAGGACTCCATCCAGCGCTACAAGGGCCTCGGTGAGATGGACGCCGACCAGCTGGCGGAGACCACGATGGACCCGCGCCACCGCACGCTGCGGCGCATCAACATCGGGGACCTCGACTCCGCCGAGCGGATCTTCGACCTGCTCATGGGCAACGAGGTCGCGCCGCGCAAGGAGTTCATCACCAGCTCGGCCGCGACCCTGGACCGCTCGCGCATCGACGCGTAACCAGTTCGGCGTACTCCGCTCTCCACCCCCGGGTGGAGAGCGGAGATCCACCCCCGATCCACCTCTGGGGCCATCCCTGACCTGGGGTTTCTCCGTAGATTCGACGTAGTGGAAATGACTTCGTCCCCGGAGGCCCCGCATGTCATCGCTCGTTACGGCGCTCGTGATCGCCGCCGCTGTGGTTCTCGTCCTCGCCCGCCAGTTCAAGCCGCAGCGGATGCGGGACGGCGGGCACCGCTGGCTGGTCGTCCCCGTCGTACTCGTCGTCTTCGCGTTGCGCCAACCGGGTGGCGTGCTGGACGCCGACGACCGCGGGATGTCGGTCGCGCTGCTCGCCGTCGAACTGCTCGTCGGTCTGCTGATGGGCGCGGGCTGGGCCTGGACCAGCCGGATCTGGACCGAGGACGACGGCTCTGTCTGGTCCAGGGGCACCAAGGCCACCGCGGCCGTCTGGGTCCTCGGCATCGCCGTACGGCTCGGACTGACGGGCATCGGCGCCCTGGTCGGCGTCCACCAGGGCAGCGGAGCGCTGATGCTCGGGCTCGCCGCCTCGGTGCTCGTCCGCGGCGGACTGCTGACGCTGCGGGCCGCCGGCTCCGGATCCTCGGCGTACGACGGCCCGTCGTACGGTGGCCGCACAGGCGCCGCCGCGTGGAAGGACCGTGTGTGAGGCTCGAGGTCTGGACGAATTGGCCCTCCCGGGAAGCACTCTCCCGGGAGACGCCGACGTATCCACGGCACTGGATGACCCGGTTCGTCCGGGTCGCGGCCGTCGCCGCCGTGCTCTGGTCGTCCTTCACCGAGCGCCAGGTGTCGAGCTGGGGGGCGCTCGCCGCGGTGGGCGGGCTCCTCACCGTCGGATACAGCGCCTGGCTGTTCCAGCGCACCACCCTGCGCCACCGGCTCTGGCCCTCGGTCGGGCTGCTGATCATCCTGATGGGCGCCGCGATCGGCGCCTCGCAGAGCGGCTTCCGGGTGGCCGCGATCGTGCTGTGGTGCGGCTGCGCCGTCACCTCCATGGCCCGGCTGCCGCTGGCCGGGGCGCTGCCGGCGGCTGCGCTCGCGCTCGCCGGGTTCGCGGTGCTCAACGACGGTGCCTGGCTGTCCACCGCCATCAGCACGGCGGGACTGCTGCTGGGCGGGTACGTCATGCGGCTGGACGCCGAGGCGCGCGGCAACGCCCGCAGACTGCTGGTCCAGGAGCGGGCCGCCCACGCGGCCGAGGCCGAGTCGGCCGCCCTCGCCGAGCGGGCCAGGATCGCCCGTGACATCCACGACGTGCTCGCCCACAGCCTCTCCGCGCAGCTCGTACACCTGGAGGCGGCCCGGCTGCGGATCGAGCAGGAGCCGCCGGGCCCGTTCCGCGACCAGATCCTGGAGCGGGTCGTCGGCGCGCGCTCGATGGCGCGCGAAGGGCTCGCCGAGACCCGGCAGGCGCTCTCCGCGCTGCGTGGCGAGATGGCGCCCCTGGGCGACTACCTCCGTGAGCTGGCCGCCATGGACGGCGCTTCCGTCGAGGTCGCCGGCGTGCCGAGGCCGTTGACGGCCGAGGCGTCGCAGACCGTGCGCCGGGTCGTCCAGGAGGCCCTGACCAACGTACGCAAGCACGCGGCCGGCGCCGAGGTGCGGATCCGGCTCAGCTACGGCGAGGGCGAAGTGACCCTGGCCGTGCGGGACTCGGGTGCCAAGGGCGGCGGCCCGGCCGGGCTCGACGGCTCTGGCTCCGGGTACGGTCTGCTGGGGATGCGGGAGCGCGCCGAACTGATCGGCGGCACGCTCGAAGCCGGTCCCGAGGGCGACCGGAAGGGGTACACCGTGAGGCTGCGAGTACCGGCATGACCGAGCGAGCGACAGCCCGGGTGATCGTGGCCGACGACCAGGCCGTGGTCCGCGAGGGCATCGTGATGCTGCTCGGACTGCTGCCCGGCATCGAGGTCGTCGGCGCCGCGAGGGACGGTGAGGAAGCCCTCGCGCTCGTCGCCGAACTCGCCCCCGACGTCGTCCTGATGGACCTGCGCATGCCGCGCTGCGACGGTGTCGAGGCCACCCGCAGGATCCGCGCCGACCACCCGGGCACCCAGGTCGTGGTGCTGACGACCTACGCCGACGACGACTCGCTGTTCGCCGCGCTGCAGGCCGGCGCGCGCGGCTATCTCACCAAGGACGCGGACGGCGACGAGATCGTCAGGGCCGTGGACGACGTCATGGCGGGACAGGCCGGGCTCGCGCCCGCCGTCCAGCGCAGACTCCTGGACCGGGTCACCTCCCCGCCGCCGCCCACCGTGACGGCGCCGAGGGAACTGCCCGACGGACTGACCGTGCGCGAGGCCGAGGTGCTGGCGCTGGTCGCCGACGGGCTGTCCAACAAGGAGATCGCCGGGCGGCTGCACATCGGGGGCGCCACGGTGAAGACGCACATCAACAACCTCTTCGCGAAGACCGGGGTACGCGACCGCGCGCAGGCGGTCCGATATGCCTATCAACAGGGACTCATCGAACCACCAGGGAAAACCATCACCTGATGGGGTGAAGTAGGGCGGTAAAGAGTCCGGGATCTTCCTACTCTGTCCATCCTTGGGAGGCGGCCGAAACGGTCTGCTGACAAGGAGAGTTCACCGGTGGAGAAGCAGGAAGGGCGCGAGGCCGCAGTGCGGCTCGACGACCCGTGGTACGACGCGCTGGCAGACGGCTGGGGTGAGCTGGACAGGGCAGAACAGCCCGCGGCCCCCACCGTGCCCGCGCAGGGCGGGCCGCCCACGCGCGGCCACAGCGCCGCCGACATCTATCTCGAAGTGCAGCGCAGCGCCGCCTTCCAGGAAGTGCGCGGGCGCTACCGGCGGTTCGTCGTCCCCGCTTCGCTGGCCTTCTTCGTCTGGTACCTCGCGTACGTCGTGGCGGCCACCGTCGCGCCGGAGCTGATGGCGCGGCCGGTGGCGGGAGCGGTGAACGTGGCGATGGTGGCCGGACTCGGCCAGTTCCTCTCGACCTTCCTGCTGACCTGGGCGTACGCCAGGCACGCGCGGCTGCGCCGGGACCGTGCGGCGCTCGATCTGCGCTGGGAGACACAGGAGATGACGCGGGGGACCGAACGGTGAACGGTGAACACCAGTACCTGGCCCTGGTGCTGTTCAGCGCCTTCATCGCCGTCACGTTGGGCATCACCACCTGGGTGAGCCGCAACAGACACGGCTCGGCCGAGGAGTTCTACGCGGGCGGCCGGCTGTTCTCGCCGATGGAGAACGGGTTCGCCATCGCGGGTGACTACATGTCGGCGGCCTCCTTCCTCGGCATCTCCGGGCTGATCGCCCTCTTCGGCTACGACGGCATGCTGTACTCGGTCGGCTTCCTGGTCGCCTGGCTCGTGGTGCTCTTCCTCGTCGCCGAACTGGTCCGTAACGTCGGCCGCTTCACCCTGGCCGACGTCGTCGCCTCGCGGATGAGCGAGCGCCCGGTGCGGATCGCCGCCGGCGCGTCGTCGGTCACCGTCTCCGTGCTCTACCTGGTCGCGCAGATGGTCGGCGCCGGATCGCTGGTCGCCCTGCTGCTCGGCGGTACGGGCGCGGCGGCGCGCACCTGGACCGTGATCGGGGTGGGTGCGCTGATGGTCATCTACGTGACGCTGGGCGGCATGCGCGCCACCACCTGGATCCAGATCGTCAAGGCCGTGCTGCTGATGGCGGGTGCGATCGGGCTGACCGTGCTGGTCCTCGTCCGGTTCCACGGCAATGTGAACTCCCTGCTCAACACCGCTGTCGCGCACAGCGGTCACGGCAGGGAGTTCCTCTCGCCCGGCCTCAAGTACGGCGGCGACTGGACGGCGCGGACGGACTTCATCAGCCTGGGGCTCGCGCTCGTGCTCGGCACGGCGGGGCTGCCGCACATCCTGTCCCGCTTCTACACCGTGCCGACCGCGCGCGCCGCCCGCCGGTCCGTCGTCTGGTCCATCGGACTCATCGGCAGCTTCTACCTGATGACGATCGTGCTCGGCTTCGGCGCCGCAGCGATCGTCGGCTCGGCCCAGGTACGGGCGTCGAATCCGGCCGGGAACACGGCCGTTCCGCTGCTCGCGCTCGACCTGGGCGGCGGCGCGGGATCGACGGGCGGCACGGTGCTGTTCGCCGTCGTCGCCGCGGTCGCCTTCGCCACGATCCTCGCCGTCGTCGCGGGTATCACGCTCGCCTCGTCCGCCTCGGTCGCCCACGACCTGTACGCGTCGCTGCGCCGCCGTGGCGCGAAGGCGCGCAGCGAGGTCGCCGTGGCCCGGGTCGCCGCCGCCGGGATCGGCGCCGTCGCCATCGCGCTCAGCCTGCTGGCCCAGGATCTGAACGTGGCCTTCCTGGTCGGCCTCGCCTTCGCCGTGGCCGCCTCCGCCAACCTGCCGGTGCTGCTGTACTCGCTGTTCTGGCGGAACTTCACCACCCGGGGCGCGGTCTGGTCCGTGTACGGGGGGCTGATTCCGGCCCTGCTGCTCGTGGTGCTCTCGCCCGTCATGTCGGGCACGCCCGAGTCGCTGATCCCCGGTGTGGACTTCCATGTCTTCCCGCTCCAGAACCCGGGGCTGATCTCCATCCCGCTCGGCTTCCTGGTCGGCTGGATCGGTACGGTCACCTCGACCGAGCCGCCGGACCAGGCCAAGCACGCCGAGACCGAGGTCCGTTCGCTGACAGGTGCCGGGGCCGTGTAAGCCGCCTGCGTATCTGCCGAACCCCTGCCGGACACCCAGAAGCCGGCCGAGTCGCCGCCCTGCCCTGCGGCGACTCGGCCGGCTTCTGTGCGCCCGGACCGGGTCGCGAGGCGACGGCTTTCGGAAACTTTCATCGTCCCGCAAATAGTTTGCATCATTTGCGGGCCGCTTACGTTCCCTGACGATCGGCCAGAAACCGGCTGGTGTGGGGGTATGCGGACAAGCGCCTGACGTGCTCCGGACGATTTCGTTCTGTCCGAGCAGTAGACGGACTCGCATTTCTCTGCAACTCTCTGACCGCAATACGCAAAAGACTCCGTTCATTAGTGCAGAAACGCATGCCACCCCCGGCATGCCAGCAGCCAGAGCCGCGCCCTCGCCGCCCCCCGCGCCGAGGCCGAAGATCGGGGATCCATTGAGATCGCTACGCTGGAGATGGCGGGTAGTCTCCGCCGTCACCACCACCAGTCTTTTGATGATCGGCTGGCCGGCCGCCGCAGCCATGGCGGCCGACGGGCCCAACGCCGCAGCGGGTCGGGCCGCAGCGGCAAGCGCGGCGGCGAGCAAGGCCGCAGCGAAGAACGTGACTGACGGGAACCAGTCCACGTTCTGGGAAGGCACCGGCAAGGGCGCCTCCCAGTGGGTGCAGACCGACCTCGGGTCCAGCAAGCGCGTCGACCAGGTGGTGCTCAAGGTCCCCGCCGACTGGGCGACCCGCAAGCAGACCCTGTCGATCCAGGGCAGCGCCGACGGCAGCAGCTTCGAGACGCTGAAGTCGTCCGCGAAATACACCTTCAGCCCCGGCGCGGGCAACCAGGTGACCGTGTCCTTCCCCGCCACCAAGGCGCGTTACGTGCGGGCGGACATCACCGACAACACAGCTGGTGCCAAGGCCCAGTTGTCCGAGCTGGAAGTGCACACCGCGGCCGCCGCCGCGGCCTCGGACAACCTCGCCCTCGGCAAGACGCTCACCGCGAGCAGCTTCACCGACGTGTATCCGGCGGCGAAGGCCAACGACGGCAACAAGGCCAGCTACTGGGAGAGCCAGAACAACGCCTTCCCGCAGTGGATCCAGGCCGACCTGGGCTCGTCCGTCGCCGTCAACAGCGTCGTGCTGAAGCTGCCCGACGGCTGGGAGTCCCGCAGCGAGACCCTGAAGGTCCAGGGTTCGACCAACGGGTCCACCTTCAGCGACGTGGCCGCCTCGAAGGCGTACACGTTCGACCCGGCCTCCGGCAACACGGTCACCATCACCTTCAACTCGACCACCACGCGCTACGTGCGCGCCACCTTCACGGCCAACTCGGCCTGGCCGGCGGCCCAGCTCTCCGAGTTCGAGGTGTACGGACCGGCGACCGGCGACACCGTCGCGCCCTCGGCGCCGACCGGCCTCGCCTTCACCCAGCCCGTCACAGGTCAGATCAAACTGACCTGGAACGCCTCCACGGACAACACCGCCGTGACCGGTTACGACATCTACGCCAACAACGAGCTGCGCAGCAGCGTCGCGGGCAATGTCACGACCTTCACCGACACCCAGCCCACCAGCTCGACGATCCAGTACTACGTGCGGGCCAAGGACGCGGCCGGCAACGTGTCGGGCAACAGCAACACCGTCACCCGCACCGGTGACACCGGTGACACGCAGGCGCCCACCACGCCGTCGAACCTCAGCTTCACCGAGCCCGCCTCCGGCCAGATCAAGCTCAACTGGGGCGCGTCCTCGGACAACACGGGCGTGACCGGCTACGAGGTCTACGCCAACAACGCGCTGCGCGGCACGGTCGCCGGCAACGTCACGACGTACACGGACACCCAGTCGGCCGGCACCACCGTCTCGTACTACGTACGGGCCAAGGACGCCGCGGGCAACGTGTCGGGCAACAGCAACACCGTGACCAGGAACGGCAGTACGGGAACGGCCTCCAACCTCGCCGTCGGCAAGCCGGTCACCGCGTCCTCGTCGGTCTTCACCTTCGTCGCCGAGAACGCCGTCGACAACAAGCTCGACACCTACTGGGAGGGCGCGGGCGGCAGCTACCCCAACACCCTCACGGTGAAGCTCGGTTCGAACGCCGACACACAGAGCGTGGTCGTCAAGCTCAACCCCGACAACTCCTGGTCCACCCGCACCCAGAACATCCAGGTGCTCGGCCGTGAGCAGGACTCCACCACCTTCACCAGCCTGTCGGCCGCGCAGAACTACACCTTCAACCCGGCCACCGGAAACTCGGTGACGATCCCGGTCAGCGGCCGGGTCGCCGACGTGCAGTTGAAGATCAACTCCAACACCGGTTCCGGCGCGGGCCAGGTGGCCGAGTTCCAGGTGCTGGGCACCCCTGCCCCGAACCCGGACCTCCAGGTCACCGCGCTCTCCGCGTCGCCGGTCGCGCCGGTCGAGTCCGACCCGGTCACCCTGTCGGCGACCGTACGCAACGCCGGAGCCGTCGCGGCCCCTGCCAGCACGGTCGAACTGCGGCTCGGCGGCACCAAGGTCGGCACGGCCAACGTGGCGGCTCTCGCGGCCGGTGCCTCGGCCACCGTCACGGCCAACATCGGCGCACGTGACGCCGGTACGTACGAACTGAGCGCCGTCGCCGACCCGGCGAACGCGGTCATCGAGTCGAACGAGACCAACAACACCTTCACCAGCTCCACTTCGCTGGTGGTCAAGCCGGTCTCCAGCTCGGACCTGGTCTCGGCGAGCGTCGCCACGACCCCGTCGTCCCCGGCCGCCGGTGACACCGTCACCTTCTCGGCCGCCATCAAGAACCAGGGCACCGTGGCCTCCGCGTCAGGCAGCCACGCCATCACCCTGACCCTGCTCAACGAGTCGGGCGCCACCGTCAAGACCCTGACCGGCGCCTACAACGGGGCCATCGCCGCGGGCGCCACCTCGGGGACGGTCGGTCTTGGCACCTGGACGGCGGCCAACGGCTCGTACACCGTCAAGGTCGTCATAGCCGACGACGCCAACGAGCTGCCGGTCAAGCGCACCAACAACACCTCGACCCAGTCGTTCTTCGTGGGCCGCGGCGCGGACATGCCGTACGACATGTACGAGGCCGAGGACGGCGTCGCCGGCGGCGGCGCACAGGTCGTCGGCCCGAACAGGACTGTCGGAGACCTCGCGGGTGAGGCGTCCGGACGTAAGGCAGTCACCCTCAACAACACCGGCAACTACGTCGAGTTCACCACTAGGGCCAGCACCAACACGCTGGTGACGCGGTTCTCCATCCCGGACTCCGCGGGTGGCGGCGGCACCGACGCCAGCCTGAACATCTACGTCAACGGCACCTTCCTCAAGGCGATCGACCTGACGTCGAAGTACGCGTGGCTGTACGGCGCGGAGACGGGCCCCGGCAACTCCCCGGGCTCCGGCGGACCGCGGCACATCTACGACGAGGCGAACGTCATGCTCGGGACGACCGTCCCGGCGGGCAGCAAGATCAGGCTGCAGAAGGACACGGCCAACACGTCCAAGTACGCGATCGACTTCATCAACACGGAGCAGGTCGCGCAGATCGCCAACCCGGACCCGGCCACCTATGTGACCCCGACCGGATTCGCCCAGCAGGACGTGCAGAACGCGCTGGACAAGGTCCGGATGGACACCACAGGGAAGCTGGTGGGTGTCTACCTGCCGGCCGGTGACTACCAGACCTCCAGCAAGTTCCAGGTCTACGGCAAGCCGGTCCAGGTCGTCGGGGCGGGCCCCTGGTACACCAGGTTCCACGCGCCGGACACGCAGGAGAACACCGACGTCGGCTTCCGGGCCGAGGCGGCGGCGAAGGGCTCGTCCTTCAAGAACTTCGCGTACTTCGGCAACTACACCTCGCGTATCGACGGTCCTGGCAAGGTGTTCGATTTCTCGAACATCACCGACATCACGATCGACAACATCTGGAACGAGCACACGGTCTGCCTCTACTGGGGCGCCAACGCCGACCGCATCACGATCAGCAACTCCCGGATCCGTGACACGTTCGCCGACGGCATCAACATGACCAACGGCTCGACCGACAACCACGTCGTCAACAACGAGGCGCGGTCCACAGGTGACGACAGCTTCGCGCTGTTCTCGGCGATCGACGCCGGCGGCGCCGACATGTACAACAACGTCTACGAGAACCTGACGGCTCTCACGACCTGGCGTGCGGCCGGTATCGCCGTCTACGGCGGCTACAACAACACCTTCCGCAACATCAACGTCGCGGACACGCTCGTCTACTCGGGTGTCACGGTCAGCTCGCTGGACTTCGGTTACGCGATGAACGGCTTCGGCACCCAGCCCACCACCCTGGAGAACATGTCGCTGGTGAGAACCGGCGGCCACTTCTGGGGCACCCAGACCTTCCCGGCCATCTGGTTGTTCTCGGCCTCGAAGATCTTCCAGGGGATCCGGATCAACAACGTCGACATCGTCGATCCGACCTACAGCGGCATCATGTTCCAGACCAACTACGTGGGAGGACAGCCACAGTTCCCGATCAAGGACACGATCCTGACGGACATCTCGATCTCCGGCGCCAAGAAGAGCGGGGACGCCTTCGACGCGAAGTCCGGCTTCGGACTCTGGGCCAACGAGATGCCGGAGGCGGGACAGGGTCCGGCCGTCGGTGAGGTGACGTTCAACGGCCTCAAGCTGAGCGGCAACGCCCAGGACATCAAGAACACCACCTCCACGATGAAGATCAACATCAACCCGTAAGGGTCCGCGAGGGAGGGTGCCGGCCGGGTTCGCCCCGGCCGGCACCGTGCCCGTTGAACGCATGTTGGGGCCTTTACGCAGAAGAGCAAGTAACTTGCATTCTTTGCGATAGTCTTGCAGGTATGACGCGACGACTTGCTCAGGTGGCTAAAAAGGTTGGAGTCAGCGAGGCCACGGTCAGCCGGGTGCTCAACGGCAAACCAGGGGTCTCGCAGGCGACACGGCAGTCCGTGCTGACCGCGCTCGACGTGCTCGGCTACGAGCGGCCCACGCAGCTGCGCGGTGAGCGTGCCCGGCTCGTCGGGCTGGTCCTGCCGGAGCTCCAGAACCCCATCTTCCCCGCGTTCGCCGAGGTGATCGGCGGCGCGCTCGCCCAGCAGGGGCTCACGCCTGTGCTCTGTACGCAGACCAAGGGCGGCGTCTCCGAGGCCGACTACGTCGAGCTGCTGCTCCAGCAGCAGGTCTCCGGGGTCGTCTTCGCCGGCGGTCTGTTCGCCCAGGCCGACGCCCCGCACGACCACTACCGCCAGCTCGCCGAGCGGAAGATCCCGGTGGTGCTGATCAACGCCCCCATCGAGAACCTCGACTTCCCCTGCATCTCCTGCGACGACGCGGTCGCCGTCGAGCAGGCCTGGCGCCATCTCGCCTCGCTCGGCCACGAGCGCATCGGCCTGGTGCTCGGCCCGGCCGACCACGTGCCGTCCCGGCGCAAGCTGGCGGCCGCCATCGCGACGGCCAAGGCGACCAAGGCCAAGCTGCCCGACGAGTACATCGAGCGGTCCATGTTCTCCCTCGAAGGCGGCCAGGCGGCCGCCTCGCGGCTGCTGGACCGGGGCGTGACAGGCATCATCTGCGCCAGCGACCCGGTGGCCCTCGGGGCCGTACGGGCGGCCCGCAGGCGCGGTCTCGACGTGCCGCGCGACGTGTCGGTCGTGGGCTTCGACGACTCCGCGTTCATGAACTGCATGGAGCCCCCGCTGACCACGGTGCGCCAGCCGATCGAGGCGATGGGCCGGGCCGCCGTCGAGATGCTGACCGCGCAGATCCAGGGCGGCGCGGTGCCCCCCGGCGAGCTGCTGTTCGAGCCGGAACTGGTCGTACGGAGCTCGACGGCGCAGGCCCCGCGACAGGCGGCCCGGGCCGAGGCAGCGGCGCGCGGCTAACTGTCGAACTTTTTCGAAACACGCGTGAAATATTACGGAGACGGCTTCTGAGCGGAGCGTTCGGTTCAATGAGCGTCCGCTGACCGCCCCGGTGTCGCAGGATGCCGCAGAGCCGCCGGGAGGCGACCAGCGGGGCGAGGACGCCGAGTCCGAGCGGTAGCAGACGGGCAGGACGAGCCCGCTGCCCCGCACCCACGGGAACGGCGTTCTGAGGAGCTGGACCGCCGACGGTGACCGGAGCGCCCCGCGGCAGCGCCCACGCGATCTCGCTCGCGGCTGACATGACGCCCGACGGATCGTGCCGTCGTCCATGACGACCGGCCGGCATCGCGTCGCGCTCCGCCGACGCGCCCCCCTCCCCGCGGCTTCTCCGCCGCCGGCGACGTCTGACCGAGAGCGTCCCAGCAATTTTTCACGAACCGCGCGCAAAAGCCAGACGGTTTCGGTGACACGATCATCGTGCGTCACTCCGGAGGTGCGACCCCGGGGGTGAAGTTGTCGTACGGAAAGTACGCCGGACATCGCGCCCCGTGGCCGCCGCACGTGCCGTCTGGCCGGTAAGGCTCGGCGGCGGGGGTGTGGCTCGGCGGCAGGTCAGGTCATGCAGGTGACTGTCAAGTATTTGCGAAATCGGAGCGACATATTGCGGACATCCGTAGTTAGTGGTTGAGTGAGCGCCGCCACACAGCGAGCAGCTGTGGGTTTCCCACGCTCCTGCCCAAGAGGGGTCCCACCGATGAGAAGTCCCGGGTTCCGCCGTACGTGTACCGCCGCCATAGCCACCGCGCTGGCCCTCACTGGACTGGCCGCATGCGGCTCGGACAGCGAGAACTCCGCGGGTGGCAAGACCAAGATCAGCGTGAACTGCGAGCCGCCCAAGAGCGCGAAGATCGACCGTAAGAGCTTCGAAGACGACATCAAGACCTTCGAGAAGGCCAACCCGACGATCGACATCGTCGGCGCGGACGCCTTCCCCTGCCAGGACCCGAAGACCTTCGACGCGAAGCTCGCGGGCGGCCAGATGGAGAACGTGTTCTACACGTACTTCACCGACGCCAAGCACGTCGTCGACATCAACCAGGCAGCCGACATCACGTCGTACGTGAAGAACATGAAGGGCTACAGCGACATCCAGCAGTCGCTGCGTGACGTCTACACCGTCGACGGCAAGGTCTACGGCGTTCCGCGCACCAACTACTCGATGGGCCTCCTCTACAACAAGAAGCTCTTCACGCAGGCGGGACTCGACCCCAACAAGCCCCCGGCCACCTGGGAAGAGGTCCGCGCAGCCGCCAAGAAGATCGCCGCTCTCGGCAACGGCACCGTGGGATACGCCGACTACAGCGCGCAGAACCAGGGCGGCTGGCACTTCACCGCCGAGGTGTACTCGCAGGGCGGTGACGTGGTCAGTCCCGACGGCAAGAAGTCCAACGTCGACAGCCCCGAGGGCAAGGCCGTCCTGCAGAACCTCAAGGACATGCGCTGGGGCGACAACTCGATGGGCTCGAAGCAGCTGCTCATCCTCAACGACGTCCAGCAGATGATGGGCTCGGGCAAGCTCGGCATGTACATCTCGGCGCCGGACAACATCCCGATCCTGGTCAAGGAGAAGGGCGGCAACTACGACGACCTCGCCCTCGCCCCGATGCCCGGCGGCAAGGGCACCCTGGCCGGCGGTGACGGCTACATGTTCAACAAGAAGGACACGCCGGAGCAGATCAAGGCCGGTCTGAAGTGGCTGGAGTTCCAGACGAACACCCCCGGCTCGGGGCTGAACAACTGGAAGCGCGCCGCCGCCAACAAGGCCCCGGTCGGACTGCCCGAGCCGCGGCTGTGGACCGGTGCCACGGACGCCAAGGACCTGGCGCTGAAGAAGCAGTACGCCAACGTCCCGGTCGAGAACTACCAGGCCTTCCTCGACGGCAGCCAGGCGCTGACGCCGAAGCTGGAGCCGGCCAACGCCCAGCAGATCTACTCGGTCCTCGATGCCGCTGTCTCGGCCGTCCTCACCAAGAAGGACGCCAACATCGACAGTCTGCTGAAGGACGCGGGAACCAAGATCGACGGAATTCTGGCTCGGAGCTGACGCACCGATGAAAACAGCCCAGGCTCCTCAGCGGTCCGCCGTCGCGATCCCCCCTCAGCAGGGGAATCGCCCGGCGGGCCGTCGGGGCTCCACCAGCCCCCTGCGCCGCAAGCTCTCCCATCAGGTGCGCGCCTACGGCTTCCTGATCGGCGGCCTGCTCTGCTTCCTGCTGTTCTCCTGGTACCCGGCGATCCGCGCAGTGATCATCGCGTTCCAGAAGTACACCCCCGGATCGGCTCCGGAGTGGGTGGGAACCGACAACTTCACCGCGGTCTTCAAGGACCCGGAGTTCGGTACGGCCTGGCGCAACACCCTCACCTTCACCCTGATCGCCCTGCTCATCGGGTTCGCCGTACCGTTCCTGATGGCTCTGGTGCTCAACGAACTGCGCCACGCCAGGGCCTTCTTCCGGGTGGTCGTCTACCTGCCGGTGATGATTCCGCCGGTGGTCAGCGCCCTGCTCTGGAAGTGGTTCTACGATCCGGGAGCCGGCCTCGCCAACGAGGTGCTCAGCTCGCTCCACCTGCCGACGTCGAACTGGTCGAACGGCACCGACACCGCGCTGATCTCCCTGGTCATCGTCGCCACCTGGGCGAACATGGGCGGTACGGTCCTGATCTACCTCGCGGCGCTCCAGGGGATCCCGGGGGAGCTGTACGAGGCGGCCGAACTCGACGGCGCCAGCATCTTCCAGCGCGTACGGCACGTGACGATCCCGCAGACCCGCTTCATCATCCTGATGCTGATGCTCCTGCAGATCATCGCCACGATGCAGGTGTTCACCGAACCCTTCGTGATCACCGGAGGCGGGCCCGAGAGTTCGACGGTCACCATCCTCTACCTGATCTACAAGTACGCCTTCCTCTACAACAACTTCGGCGGGGCCTGCGCCCTGAGCGTGATGCTGCTCGTGCTGCTCAGCATCTTCTCCGCCCTCTACCTGCGGTTCACCCGCACCGACGACTGAGAGGAGCGCAGCGCCATGACCCAGATCGCGCCGCCTCCCCGGCAGGCACCACCCGCGCCCGTCGAGGCCACCGGCAAGAAGCCGGACGGTACGGCCATCCGCACCCTCGTCTCCCCGCTCACGCTCGCCAGCCCGCGCGGGAAGACGATCTACTGGATCATCTTCACGGCCGTCGTCCTGGTCTTCGCCGCGGCCTTCCTGTTCCCCGTGTACTGGATGGTCTCGGGGGCCATGAAGTCAGCGGGCGAACTGCAGCAGACACCGCCGACCCTGCTGCCCAAGTCCCTCAACTTCAAGGGATACACCGACGCGTGGGACCTGATGGACCTGCCCACGCACCTGTGGAACACGGTGGTGCAGGCGGCGGGCGCCTGGATCCTGCAGATCGTCTTCTGCACGGCGGCGGCCTACTCGCTGTCCAAGCTGAAGCCGGCCTTCGGCAAGGTCATCCTGGGCGGCATCCTGGCCACCCTGATGGTCCCGGCGCAGGCGCTGGTCGTCCCCAAGTACCTGACGATCGCCGATCTGCCGCTGATCCACACCAGCCTGCTCAACGACCCGCTGGGCATCTGGCTGCCGGCCGTCGCCAACGCCTTCAACCTCTACCTGCTCAAGCGGTTCTTCGACCAGATCCCGCGTGACGTCCTGGAGGCCGCCGAGATCGACGGCGCGGGACAGCTCCGTACGCTCTGGTCGATCCTGCTGCCGATGTCCAGACCCGTGCTCGGGGTGGTCTCGATCTTCGCCCTGGTCGCCGTCTGGCAGGACTTCCTGTGGCCGTTGATGGTCTTCTCCGACACCGACAAACAGCCCATCAGCGTCGCCCTGGTGCAGCTCTCCCAGAACATCTCCACGCCGGTGCTGATCGGCGCCATGGTCATCGCCAGCGTGCCGATGGTCCTGATGTTCCTCGTGTTCCAGCGGCACATCATCGCCGGCATCAGTGCCGGCAGTACCAAGGGCTGATCCCGGCCCGCACCCCCAGCCACCCCCCTCAGTCACCTTCCGTACCGAAGGCCCCGCACCGTGAGTCAGCTCTCCCCTGCCTCGGTTCGCCGTTGATGGAGGTTTTGGTGTACGAGCGCCACACCAGCACGGGCTGAGCCGGTCCGCCGGCCCGGCCGAACATCCTGCGCACCGCCGCCACCGATCTCTGTCCCCGCTGTGGGGCGGCGGTGCGCAGCCCACGAACCACCCTCGCCTCGTCACGGACGTCACCGCCGTGAGGGCCACCGCACAAGCCCCGAAAGGAACGTCCCATGGAAGGCAGCCCCCTGGCGCCCGCCGATACGAACTGGTGGCGTGATGCCGCCATCTACCAGGTCTACGTTCGCAGCTTCGCCGACGGTGACGGAGACGGAACCGGCGATCTCGCCGGCGTACGGGCCAGGCTGCCGTATCTCGTGGAACTGGGCGTGGACGCCCTCTGGTTCACCCCGTGGTACCTCTCCCCGCTCGCCGACGGCGGCTACGACGTCGCGGACTACCGCACGATCGACCCGGCGTTCGGCACCCTCGCCGAGGCGGAGAAGCTGATCGACGAGGCGCGTCAGCTCGGTATCCGCACGATCATCGACGTCGTGCCGAACCACGTCTCCGACCAGCACGCCTGGTTCAAGGCGGCGCTCGCCGCCGCGCCCGGCAGCCCCGAGCGCGCGCTGTTCCACTTCAGGACAGGACGCGGCGCCGACGGCGAACTCCCCCCGAACGACTGGGTAGGCGAGTTCGGCGGCACCCCCTGGACCCGTCTCCCCGACGGCGAGTGGTACCTGCACCTCTTCGCACCCGAGCAGCCCGACCTCAACTGGGACCACCCCGCGGTGCGCCAGGAACACGAGGACGTGCTGCGCTTCTGGTTCGACCGGGGGGTGGCGGGGGTACGCATCGACTCCGCGGCGCTGCTGACCAAGGACCCGCTGCTGCCGGACTTCGTGGCGGGCCAGGACCCGCACCCGTACATCGACCTGGACGAGCTGCACGACATCTACCGCGCGTGGCGGGCGATCGCCGACGAGTACGACGCCATCTTCGTCGGCGAGGTGTGGCTGCCGGACACCGAGCGCTTCGTACGCTATCTGCGCCAGGACGAGCTGCACACCGCGTTCAACTTCAACTTCCTGACCTGTCCGTGGGACGCGGACCTGCTCAGAACGGCCATCGACGAGACACTCGCCGAGCACGCGCCGGTCGGCGCCCCCGCGACCTGGGTGCTCGCCAACCACGACGTGACCCGTACGGTCACCCGGTACGGCCGGGCGGAGACCGGGTTCGACTTCGCGGCCAAGACCTTCGGCACCCCGACCGACCTGGCGCTCGGCACCCGCCGTGCCAGGGCGGCGGCGCTGCTCTCGCTGGCGCTCCCCGGCGCCGTCTACCTCTACCAGGGCGAGGAACTGGGCCTGCCCGAGGTGGAGATCCCCATCGACCGGATCCAGGACCCGATGCACCTGCGCTCCGGCGGTGTCGACCCGGGCCGCGACGGCTGCCGGGTGCCGCTGCCGTGGACGGCCGACGCGCCGTACGCGGGGTTCGGCTCGGACGCCGAGCCGTGGCTGCCGCAGCCGCCGTCCTGGCCTGACTACTCGGCCGATCTGCAGGCCGGCGACCCGGCGTCGATGCTCACGCTCTACCGGGAGTCCCTGCGGCTGCGCCGTAGCGAACCCGGTTTCGGCGACGGGCCGTTGAGCTGGCTGGACAGCGCGCCCGGCGTCATGGCGTTCACCCGGACCGAAGGGCTGGTCTGTGTCGTGAACTTCGCCGCCGAACCCGCCGAACTCCCGCCGCACCGCGCCGTCCTGATCACCAGCGGTCCGCTGGCCGACGGACGGCTGCCGCAGGACACCGCGGCCTGGCTGCGGGTCTGACCCGCCGCCGCACAGTTTCTCGCGGGCCGTGGCGCCCGTCCCGCCCCCCACGGGCGGGCGGGCACCACGGACCGGCGAGTGGGAGGACACAGCCTCCCGACATCCCTCCCCCCACCGGAAGGTGCAGGATCCCCACATGAATGCACATGTCAGGCACATGACACTTGCCGTCTCCACCGCTGTGGCGGTGGCGGCGACCGGGCTCGCTCTCGTCGCCCCCACGGCGACAGCCGCGGCGACGGCGGGCGCGAGTCTCCCCTTCAGCTCCGTCGAGGCGGAGAGCGCCACCACGGACGGCGCCAAGATCGGCCCGGACCACACTCAGGGCACCCTCGCCTCCGAGGCGTCGGGCCGGCAGGCGGTGCAGCTCAACGCCGGGCAGAGCGTGGAGTTCACGCTGCCGAAGGCCGCCAACGCGGTGAACCTCTCGTACAGCGTCCCCGACGGCCAGTCGGGCACGCTCGCGGTGTACGTGAACGGGCAGAAGACCGCCACGACGCTGCCCGTCACCTCCAAGTACTCCTACGTCGACACCCCGTGGATCGTCGGCGCCAAGACCCACCACCTGTTCGACAACACCCGCGCGCTGCTCGGCGCCGACCTGCCGGCCGGTGCCAAGGTGAAGTTCGAGGCGAGCGTCCCGACCACCGTCGACGTGGCGGACTTCGAGCAGGTCGCGGCGGCCGCCACCGCCCCGGCGGGCGCGGTGTCCGTGGTCGACAAGGGCGCCGACCCGAGTGGCGCCGGTGATTCCACGCAGGCGTTCCGGGACGCCATCAGCGCGGCCAAGGGCGGCACCGTCTGGATCCCGCCGGGCGACTACAAGCTGACCTCCGCGCTCAGCGGCGTGGAGAACGTCGAACTCCGGGGCGCGGGCGGCTGGTACTCCGTCGTGCACAGCTCCAGCTTCATCAACCAGGGCAACAGCGCGGGCAAGGTGGGGCTCCACGACTTCGCCGTCGTCGGCGAGGTCACCGAGCGCAACGACAGCAGCCCCGACAACTTCGTCAACGGCTCGCTCGGCCCCGACTCGTCCGTCTCCGGGATGTGGATCCAGCACCTCAAGGTCGGTCTGTGGCTGACGGGGAACAACGACAACCTCGTCGTGGAGAACAACCGCATCCTCGACACCACGGCCGACGGCCTCAACCTCAACGGAGGCGCCCACAACGTGCAGGTGCGTGACAACTTCCTGCGCAACCAGGGCGACGACTCGCTCGCCATGTGGTCGCTCAACTCGGCCGACGAGGGCAGCTCGTTCAGCAACAACACGATCTCGCAGCCGAACCTGGCCAACGGGATCGCGATCTACGGCGGCACGGACATCACCGTGCAGGGCAACCTCGTCCAGGACACCAACGCGCTGGGCAGCGGAATTGCGATCTCCAACCAGAAGTTCGCCGACCCGTTCTTCCCGCTGGCCGGCACCATCACGGTCACCGGCAACACCCTGGTGCGCACCGGCGCGATCAACCCCAACTGGGGCCATCCGATGGGCGCGTTGCGGGTCGACGCGTACGACAGCGCCATTGACGCCAACGTCAACATCAACGACACGACCTTCACCGACAGCCCGTACAGCGCCTTCGAGTTCGTCTCCGGCGGCGGTACGGGCAAGGCCGTCCAGAACGTGACGATCGACGGTGCGACGATCGACGGGGCGGGCACGGTCGCCGTCCAGGCGGAGACTCCAGGCTCGGCGAAGATCAGCAACGTCAAGGCGTCTGGCCTCGGCGCCGCCGGCGTCTACAACTGCCCGTTCCCCACGGGCAGCGGCACCTTCACGCTCAACGACGGCGGAGGCAACTCCGGGCTCGACACCGTCTGGGACGACTGCGGGAGCTGGCCGCAGGCGAAGTAGCCGCCGCAGGCTGCGAGTTCAGCGGGTACGACCAAGGCCCCGGTCCGCTCAGGGCAGTTGCCCGGGCGGGCGGGGGCCGCTGTACTGCCCGACCGGGCGCATCCGCAGCGGTCGCTCGCCGTACTCCTCCAGCGCGTGCGCGATCCAGCCCGCCGTGCGGGCCACGGCGAACACCGTCTCGCCCGCGTCGGCCGCCATGCCCGTGATCACGGACAGCGCGGCCAGTGCCAGATCGACGTTGGCGTGCAGCCGCACATGCCGGGCCGTGGTCGCCTCCACCTCGAGCGCCGCCGTCAGTACGGGCTCGGCGCCCGGGAGTTCGCGCAGGACGGCGAAGAGCGCCACGGCGCGCGGATCGGGGCCCGGGTAGAGCCGGTGGCCGAGCCCCGGCACCCGTCGGCCCGCCCGCAGATGGTCGGCGACGACGGCCGCCGCGCTGCCCCGCTCCAGCACTTCGGTGAGCATCCGGTGGGCGAGCCCGCTCGCGGCCCCGTGCAGCGGACCGTCCAGGGCGCCGAGGCCGGCCGAGACCACCGCGTACGGATGGGCGCGCGCCGATGCCGCGACCCGTACGGCCAGCGTCGAGGCGGCCAGATCGTGGTCGATCAGCAGCGAGAGCGCCATGTCCAGCGTGCGCAACCCCGCCTCGCCGGGGACCCGTTCGGTCAGCTTGGGCCACAACCTGCCCGCGACACCCGCGTCGCCGCGCGCGGGCCCGCCGACCGTGGGCAGCGCGTCGACCAGGGTGGGGATGAGGCTGCGCGCCGTGCCGAGCACGGCGGTGGGGGAGAGGTCGAAACGCAGCGGGTCG
>NZ_JTIY01000001.1:186102-198104 GCF_000818175.1 Streptomyces sp. AcH 505 | reverse complement strand
TGCCAGCGCCTCGGCGGGCGCGGTGAACCGTACGCCGGGATCGAGCGAACCCGTCCAGAGCCAGTCGGCGATCTCCTCGTAGCGGAACGCGCGGGCGAGTTCCGTCGCGTCCACACCCCGGTAGTAGTAGCGGTCGCCCTCGATCAGCGTGATGCCCGTACGGATCCGCGGGACGGGATCGCCGCCGCCCGTGGCGGACTCCCTGCGCCCTCTGCGGACGAGCGCGTCCACCTCCGCGGCGTCGAAGGTGCTGCCCCGGCCACCGGGGTCACGACGGCTGGTGAGCTGGCCGCGGCTGACGTACGCGTAGACCGTCTCCGGCTTCACACCGAGGAGATCGGCCGCTTCGCGGGTGGTCAGCCGCCGTTCCCCGCGCGTGCTCTCGCCCGCTTCGTCGTCCATGGCGTCGCTCATGGTCCCCACCGTACACATGTTGATTCAATCAATGTTGACAGTGATCTAGTCAAGCATGGACAGTTGAATCAAGTCAGGAACGCAGCAGCCAGGAACACACGCAGCCAGGGATCTAGCAGGGAGGCACACCATGCCGGCAAACGGGACCGAGACCCCGGTGCCCGACGTACCGCGCGGACTCGCGGGCGTCGTCGTCACCGAGACCGCGCTCGGCGACGTCAGGGGCCGCGAGGGCTTCTACCACTACCGCCAGTACTCCGCGGTCGAGCTGGCACAGACCCGGGATTTCGAGGACGTCTGGCATCTGATGTTCGAGGGGGAGCTGCCGGACAGCGCCGCTCGCGCGGCCTTCACCGCCCGGACGGCGGCGCTGCGCCGGCTGCCCGACGACGTACGGGACGTGCTGCCCGCGGTCGCCCGCCTCTGCGCCCGCTCGGGACCGCTCGCCGGGCTGCGCACCGCGCTCTCGCTCTTCGGCGCTTCGGCGGGGCTGAGCCCGCTGTACGACATAGACCCGGAGCGCAGGCGCGAGGACGCCCTCGCCGTGTGCGCCGTCGTCCCGACGCTGCTCACCGCGCTGTACCGGCTGGGCCACGGCCTCGAACCGGTGGAGCCGCGCGAGGATCTGCCGTACGCGGCGAACTATCTGTACATGCTGACCGGCACGGAACCGGAGCCCGAGCGGGCGCGCGCGGTCGAGCAGTATCTGATCTCCACGATCGACCACGGATTCAACGCGTCCACCTTCGCCGCGCGGGTGATCGCCTCGACCGGCGCCGACCTGGCGGCCGCCCTGGTCGGCGGCATCGGCGCGTTCTCCGGACCGCTGCACGGCGGGGCGCCGAGCCGCGCGCTGGACACGCTCGACGCCATCGGGACGCCCGACCGTATCGATCCCTGGATCAGGGAGCGGGTGCTCGCGGGCGACCGGATCATGGGCTTCGGCCACGCCGTCTACCGCACCGAGGACCCGCGCTCGCGCATGCTGCGCGGGATCGCCGAGAAGTTCGGCGGACCACGGGTCGACTTCGCCGTGCAGGTCGAGGCGGGCGTCGAGGCCGTACTCGCCGAACTCAAGCCGGGCCGGGAGCTGCACACCAACGTGGAGTTCTACGCCGGGGTCGTCATGGAGCTGTGCGGTCTGCCGCGCGAGATGTTCACCCCGACCTTCGCCGCCGCCCGGGTGGTCGGCTGGAGCGCCAACGTCCTCGAACAGGCGGCCGACACCAAGATCATCCGCCCGGCGGCCCGCTACACGGGCCCGCCCCCGCCGCAGCCGGTGCCCGCCGCCGGCTGAGCGGGAAGGCATTACGATCAGGCGGCGTGACCAGGAAAGCCATCCCCGTCGTCATCCTCGCCGGATTCCTCGGCTCGGGGAAGACGACCCTCCTCAACCATCTGCTGACGCAGAGCCGGGGCACCCGGATCGGGGTCGTCGTCAACGACTTCGGTGCCATCGAGATCGACGCCCTGACCGTCGCCGGGCAGGTCGACTCGATGGTCTCCCTCGGCGACGGATGTCTGTGCTGCGCCGTGGACGCCAGTGAGCTGGACGGCTATCTCGACCGGCTCGCCCGCCCCGAACTGGCCATCGACGTCATCGTCGTGGAGGCCAGCGGGCTCGCCGAACCGCAGGAACTCGTCCGCATGGTCCTCGCCGGAGAGAACCCGCGCGTCGGCTACGGGGGACTGGTCGAGGTCGTGGACGCCGCCGAGTTCGAGGCGACCAGGGCGCGGCACCCCGAGACGGACCGGCATCTCGCCGTCGCCGACCTCGTCGTGCTCAACAAGACCGACCGTACGGAACCGGCCGAGCGGGAGCGGATCCTCGGCGTCCTCGCCGGACTGAGCCCCGGCACCCCGGTCGTCGCCGCGTCGCACGGGCGCGTCGATCCCGACGTCCTCTTCGACCGCAGGCCGGGCGCGCGGACCGTGGGGCAGCTCTCCTTCGACGACCTGCGGGCCGAGGAGTCCGGGGAAGGCACAGCCGCCGGCGACGGGGGCCACGACGATCACCTCCACGCCGCCTACGACAGCGTGGAGTTCGTCTCGGCCGAGCCGCTGGACCCGCGCCGGCTGATGGCGTTCCTCGACGAGCGGCCCGAAGGGCTGTACCGCATCAAGGGGTTCGCCGACTTCGGCGCCGCCGACCCGGACCACCGCTACGCCCTGCACGCCGTCGGCCGCTTCCTGCGCTTCACGCCGGAACCCTGGCAAGCCGCCGAGCGGCGGCTCACCCAGCTCGTACTGATCGGCGCGGGCATCGACCGGGACGCCCTGCTCAAGGAGTTGGAGGCGTGCCGGAACCTGGCGCCACAGGACGCACAGGACGCCCCCGCCGACGAACACGGCATGTGGGGCGTCCTGCGCTACGTACGGGACGTCACCGAGACGCCCTAGAACCGGTCAGTGCGCCGGGCCCGCCAGCACCTCGACCGTCGTCTCCAGCGGCTGGCCCGAGCCGTCCCTGCGCGGGTCCGGCTCCGGCAGCTCCACCGGTGTGCCGTTCTTCTTCGCCGCGCGGGCCGGGCTCGCGCCCGCCCAGGCGAGGACCAGCAGCTCCTCGCCCTTGAGGAACCGGTGGCAGCGCACCCCGCCGGTCGCCCTGCCCTTGCGGGGGTACTGGTCGAACGGGGTGAGCTTGGCCGTACGCACCGAGTCGTCGAGCGTGCCCTCGGAGCCCGTGACGGTGAAGACCACCGCTTCGGCCGCGGGATCCACCGCGGTGAACGAGATCACCGACGCGCCCTCCGCCAGCTTGATGCCCGCCATACCCCCGGCGGCGCGGCCCTGCGGACGCACCTGCGCCGATTGGTAGCGCAGCAACTGGGCGTCCGAGGTGATGAAGACCAGGTCCTCCTCGCCGGTACGCAGCTCGGCGCCGCCCACCACGCGGTCCCCCTCCTTGAGGGAGATGACCTCCAACTCGTCCTTGTTGGCCGGGTAGTCGGGGACGACCCGCTTGACGACACCCTGCCGGGTGCCCAGCGCCAGCCCCGGGGACGACTCGTCCAGCGTGGTCAGACAGATCAGGTCCTCGTCGGCCTCCAGCGCCAGGAACTCCGCGATCGGCGCCCCGCCCGAGAGGTTCGGCGCCGACGCCGTGTCCGGGAGCTGCGGCAGGTCGATCACCGAGATCCGCAGCAGCCGGCCCGCCGATGTCACGGCTCCGACATCGCCGCGCGCCGTCGCCGGTACGGCCGAGATGATCACGTCGTGCTTGACCCGCCTGCCGTCACCGCCCTCCAGCGGCTCGCCGTTGACCGTACGGGCCAGCAGGCCCGTGGACGACAGCAGCACCCGGCACGGGTCGTCGGCGACTTCGAGCGGCACGGCGGCGGCGACCGAAGCGCCGGACTCCAGCAGGACCGTACGGCGCGGGGTGCCGAACTTCTTCGCCACCACGGCCAGTTCGGCCGAGACCAGCTTGCGCAGCTCGCTGTCCGACTCCAGGATCCCGGTCAGCTCGTCGATCTCGCCGTTGAGCCGGTCGCGCTCGCTCTCCAGCTCGATCCGGTCGAACCGGGTGAGCCGGCGCAGCGGCGTGTCCAGGATGTACTGCGTCTGGATGTCGGTCAGGGAGAAGCGCTCGATCAGCCGCTCCTTGGCCTGCGCCGAGTTGTCGCTCGACCGGATGAGCCGGATGACCTCGTCGATGTCGATGAGCGCGACCAGCAGCCCCTCGACCAGATGCAGCCGGTCACGCCGCTTCGTCCTGCGGAACTCGCTGCGCCGGCGCACCACGGTGAACCGGTGGTCCAGATAGACCTCAAGGAGCTCCTTGAGACCCAGCGTCAGCGGCTGGCCGTCCACCAGGGCCACGTTGTTGATGCCGAAGGACTCCTCCATCGGCGTCAGCTTGTACAGCTGCTCCAGCACCGCCTCGGGGACGAAGCCGTTCTTGACCTCGATGACGAGACGCAGCCCGTGCGAGCGGTCGGTGAGGTCCTTGACGTCGGCGATGCCCTGGAGCTTCTTGGCCGAGACCAGATCCTTGATCTTGGCGATCACCTTCTCCGGACCGACCGTGAACGGCAGTTCCGTGACGACCAGGCCCTTGCGGCGCGCCGTGACGTCCTCGATCGCGACCGTCGCGCGGATCTTGAACGTGCCGCGGCCGTTCGCGTACGCGTCCTTGATCCCGCCGAGGCCGACGATCCGGCCACCGGTGGGCAGGTCGGGGCCGGGGATGAAACGCATCAGCGTTTCCAGGTCGGCGGCCGGATGCCGGATCAGATGGCGGGCGGCGGCCACCACTTCGCCCAGGTTGTGCGGCGGCATGTTCGTCGCCATCCCGACCGCGATCCCCGTCGCCCCGTTCACCAGGAGGTTCGGGTAGGCGGCGGGAAGCGTGATCGGCTCCCGCTCCTGGCCGTCGTAATTCGGCTCGAAATCGACGGTGTCCTCGTCGATCGACTCCGTCATCAGCGACGTCGCGTCGGCCATCCGGCACTCGGTGTACCGCATGGCGGCCGGCGGGTCGTCGTTGCCGAGCGAGCCGAAGTTGCCGTGCCCGTCGACCAGGGGCAGCCGCATCGAGAACGGCTGTGCCATCCGGACGAGCGCGTCGTAGATCGACGCGTCCCCGTGCGGATGCAGCTTGCCCATGACCTCGCCGACGACACGGGCGCACTTCACATAGCCGCGGTCGGGGCGCAGCCCCATCTCGTTCATCTGGTAGACGATGCGGCGGTGCACCGGCTTCATGCCGTCACGCGCGTCGGGCAGGGCCCGGGAGTAGATCACCGAGTACGCGTACTCAAGGAAGGAGCCCTGCATTTCATCGACCACGTCGATGTCGAGGATCTTCTCCTCGAAGTCCTCCGGCGGCGGGGTCTTCGTGCTGCGGCGGGCCATCGCTGCTGCGGCTCCTTCACAGGTCCTGTACGGCTTGTTCTTGAACTGACGCGGACCATTGTGGACCGTGCCACTGACATCACGGACCCCGACCCGTCGCCCGGGCCCGTTACGCGGGAACTTCGCCAGCTGTCAGCACGCTTGCATACAGTGGCAGCAGTTCTCCACCTCGCCATCGAAGGGACGTACATGCCCATGGGTCACACGGCCACAGCGCAGGCCGGCTCCGGCGGCCTGACAGCGACGGAGCACCGGCTGGCCAACGGCCTGCGCGTGGTGCTCTCCGAGGACCACCTCACCCCGGTCGCCGCTGTCTGCCTCTGGTACGACGTCGGCTCCCGACACGAGGTCAAGGGCCGTACCGGACTCGCCCACCTCTTCGAGCACCTGATGTTCCAGGGCTCCGCACAGGTGAAGGGTAACGGCCACTTCGAACTGGTCCAGGGCGCCGGCGGCTCGCTGAACGGCACCACCAGCTTCGAGCGCACCAACTATTTCGAGACCATGCCCACGCACCAGCTGGAGCTCGCGCTCTGGCTGGAGGCCGACCGGATGGGCTCGCTGCTCACCGCGCTCGACGACGAGTCGATGGAGAACCAGCGCGACGTCGTCAAGAACGAACGCCGCCAGCGGTACGACAACGTGCCGTACGGCACGGCCTTCGAGCGGCTGACCGCGCTCTCCTACCCCGAGGGCCACCCGTACCACCACACCCCGATCGGCTCGATGGCCGACCTGGACGCGGCGACGCTCGACGACGCCCGCGCGTTCTTCCGTACGAACTACGCGCCCAACAACGCGGTGCTGTCGGTCGTCGGTGACATCGACCCGGCGCAGACGCTGGCCTGGGTCGAGAAGTACTTCGGCTCGATCCCCTCGCACGACGGCAAGAAGCCGCCGCGTGACGGCACGCTCCCCGACATCATCGGCGAGCAGCTGCGCGAGGAGATCCAGGAAGAGGTGCCGGCCCGTGCGCTGATGGCCGCCTACCGGCTGCCGCAGGACGGCACGCGCGAGTGCGACGCCGCCGACCTGGCGCTCACCGTCCTCGGCGGCGGCGAGTCGTCCCGGCTGCACAACCGCCTGGTCCGCAGGGACCGTACGGCCGTGGCGGCGGGCTTCGGCCTGCTGCGTCTCGCCGGCGCGCCCTCGCTCGGCTGGCTGGACGTCAAGACGTCGGGCGGCGTGGAGATCCCGCAGATCGAGTCCGCCGTCGACGAGGAGCTGGCCCGCCTCGCCGAGGAGGGCCCGACCGACGAGGAGATGGAGCGCGCGCAGGCGCAGCTGGAGCGCGAGTGGCTGGACCGGCTCGGTACGGTCGCCGGCCGCGCCGACGAACTGTGCAGGTACGCCGTGCTGTTCGGCGACCCGCAGCTGGCCCTGACCGCGGTGACCCGGGTCCTGGACATCACGGCAGCCGAGGTGAAGGCCGTCGCCGCCGCGCGACTGCGCCCCGACAACAGGGCGGTCCTGGTGTACGAACCGCTCGCCGCCGAAGAGCCTGCTGACGAAGCGGCCACCGAAGAGACCGAGCACGAAGGGGCGGACAAGTGACCGAGGCTGCCGCGACCATGGAGTTCCACCCGCGGCCGACGGCCGGCGAGGCCAGGCCCTGGGCCTTCCCCGCGCCCGAACGGGGCGCCCTGGCCAACGGTCTGACGGTGCTGCGCTGTCACCGCCCGGGACAGCAGGTGGTGGCCGTCGAGATCTGTCTCGACGCCCCCCTCGACGCCGAGCCGGAAGGGCTCGACGGCATCGCCACGATCATGGCGCGCGCCCTGTCCGAGGGCACCGACAAGCACTCGGCCGAGGAGTTCGCCGCCGAGCTGGAGCGCTGCGGCGCCACGCTCGACGCGCACGCCGACCACCCCGGCGTCCGGGTCTCCCTCGAAGTGCCGGTCTCCCGGCTGCCCAAGGCGCTCGGCCTGGTCGCGGAGGCGCTGCGCGCCCCCGCCTTCGCGGACAGCGAGATCGAGCGGCTGGTGCGCAACCGCCTCGACGAGATCCCGCACGAGACGGCCAACCCGGGCCGCCGCGCCGCCAAGCAGCTCTCCAAGGAGCTGTTCCCGGCGTCCCTGCGGATGTCCCGGCCGCGCCAGGGCACCGAGGAGACGGTCGAGCGGATCGACGCGGCGGGCGTGCGCGCCTTCTACGACGCGTACGTCCGTCCGGCCACGGCGACCGCCGTGGTCGTCGGCGATCTCACCGGCGTCGATCTGGACCAGGTGCTCGCCGACAGCCTCGGCGACTGGACGGGCAACACGGCAGAGCCGCGCCCGGTGCCCGCGATCACCGCCGACGACACGGGCCGCGTCGTGATCGTGGACCGACCGGGCGCCGTACAGACGCAGTTGCTGATCGGCCGCATCGGCGCCGACCGGCACGACCGCGTCTGGCCGGCCCAGGTGCTCGGCACGTACTGCCTGGGCGGCACGCTCACCTCCCGGCTCGACCGGGTGCTGCGTGAGGAGAAGGGCTACACGTACGGCGTACGGGCGTTCGGCCAGGTGCTGCGCTCGGCCGCCGACGGCACGGGCGCCGCGATGCTCGCCATCAGCGGTTCGGTGGACACGGAGTCCACCGGCCCGGCGCTGGAGGACCTCTGGACGGTGCTGCGCACCCTCGCGGCGGACGGTCTCACCGAGGCCGAGCGGGACGTCGCCGTGCAGAACCTGGTCGGGGTCGCCCCGCTGAAGTACGAGACGGCCGCCTCGGTCGCCGGGACGCTGGCCGACCAGGTCGAGCAGCATCTCCCGGACGACTTCCAGGCGCAGTTGTACGCGCGGCTGGCCGAGACGGGCACGGTCGAGGCGACGGCCGCTGCCGTCAACGCGTTCCCGGTCGACCGGCTCGTCACGGTGCTCGTCGGTGACGCCGCGCAGATCAAGGAGCCGGTCACGGCTCTCGGTATCGGCGATGTGACGGTCGTCGCGGGCTGATCCGTCCGTAAGGGCCGATCCGAGCGGCAGGACCTCAGGGGAGAACCCCGGTGCGGGTGGCCGGGGTTCTCCCTTTTGCCCGCTCTGCCCTGTGGTGTGCGCTACAAATGCCCGCGCGGTTTTGGTGATGCGAAGTCCGCCCGCTTAGCGTCGGTCGGGCTGTCCGCCAGTCACCAGCCGCGTCCGCGGCATCGGGCAGCCATCGCCGAGTCCCCGTCAGGCGCGAGCCTGGGGAGCCGGGGACCCATGTCCCTGGGGTGAATCGGATGCCTTCGCCGGCCGTGCGGAGGTGCCCGTAGGAGACCTTCCTGCTCCGAACCCGTCAGCTAACCCGGTAGGCGAGAAGGAAGGAAAGGATCAGCCACTCCATGGCGTTCACCCGTCCCACCGGGAAGCACCGTGCCCGCAGACGTCCCACCCGCAGGAGCATGAGCGTGGCGGGCGTCGCGACGCTCACCGTCAGCGGAGTCGTCGGAGCACTGTCCTCCCAGGCGCTCGCCGCCGAGCCCGAGGGCCCGGCCGCAGGACAGGGCAGCAGCACCACCCAGGCCATCGTCATCGGCGATTCGATAAGCGACACGATCGCCGCCCAGGCGACGGCCCAGCGGGCCGCCGCCGAGCAGGCGAAGCGGGTCGCCGAGGCCAGGGCGGAGGCGAAGCGGAAGGCCGAGGCGCGCGCCCAAGAGGTGCGCGAGGCCAGGCAGCGCGCCGCGCGCGCCGCCGCGCGCAAGCGGCTGAACGCCTTCCGGACGCCGGTCGCGCACTCGTACGTGAGCACCGGGTACGAGAGCGGCGGGGCGCTGTGGTCGTCCGGCAGCCACACCGGCATCGACTTCCACGCCGCCACGGGCACCGAGGTGGTCGCCGTCGGCGCCGGCACCGTCGTGGAGGCGGGCTGGGGCGGCGCTTACGGCAACAACGTGGTGATCCGGATGCGCGACGGCATGTACACGCAGTACGGCCATCTCTCCTCGATCCGGGTGACGGTCGGCCAGTCCGTCACGCCGGGGGAGCGGATCGCCCTCTCGGGGGCGACGGGCAACGCCACCGGACCGCATCTGCACTTCGAGGCGAGGACCGGCCAGGCGTACGGCACGGACGTCGACCCGCTGGCGTATCTGCGCAAGCACGGCGTGCACGTCTGACATCGGCGGCCACCCGCGGGCCCACGCGGACAGCCAAGCGGCGGTGAACCCCGGATCCGGGGTTCACCGCCGCTTGGCTACGGACGCTTCGGACGCGCCGGGCGGGTCAGACCGTCTCGGGAAGCTCGTCCAGTCCCTCGGCCACCAGCTTCGACAGCCGGTCCAGCGCGGCGTCGGCGCCGTCGGCGTCGGAAGCGAGCACGACCTCCTCGCCGCCCTGCGCACCGAGTCCCAGCACGGCCAGCATGGACGCGGCGTTGACCGGGCTGCCGCCTTCCTTCGCGATCGTGACGGGGACGCCGGAGGCCGTGGCGGCGCGGACGAAGATGGATGCGGGGCGGGCGTGCAGGCCCTCGGCCCAGCCGACGTTGACGCGGCGCTCAGCCATGGTGTTGCCCTTCAAGTCTCAAGAGGTTGTCTAGACCAGTGTCTCATGTGCGGCCAAAACGGTTCTGCCGCCCCAGGGTGCCCCGCCCCGCCACCGGCCGCGACCGCTGCGAACGCCGCGGGTCAGGCCATAGGCTTGACGTATGACGCCGTCGGATCACGCGTACCCCGATCACTGGGAAGCAGACGTCGTGCTGCGCGACGGAGGCACCGCGCGGATCAGGCCCATCACCGCCGACGACGCCGAACGGCTGGTGAGCTTCTACGAGCAGGTCTCCGACGAGTCCAAGTACTACCGCTTCTTCGCGCCGTACCCCCGGCTCTCCGACAAGGACGTGCACCGGTTCACCCACCACGACTACGTGGACCGGGTCGGACTCGCCGTCACCGTGGGCGGCGACTTCATCGCGACCGTCCGCTACGACCGGATCGACGAGCTGGGCCGCTCGGCCTCGGCGCCCGCCGACGAGGCGGAGGTCGCCTTCCTCGTCCAGGACGCCCACCAGGGGCGCGGCGTCGCCTCCGCACTGCTCGAACACATCGCGGCGGTCGCACGCGAGCGCGGCATCCGGCGCTTCGCCGCCGAGGTGCTGCCCGCCAACAACAAGATGATCAAGGTGTTCCGGGACGCCGGATTCACCCAGAAGCGCAGCTTCGAGGACGGCGCCGTACGCCTCACCCTCGACCTCGAACCCACCGCCGAGTCGCTGGCCGTGCAGCGCGGCCGTGAGCAGCGGGCCGAGGCGCGCTCGGTGCAGCGGCTGCTGGCCCCCGGATCCGTTGCCGTCGTCGGCACCAGCCGGACCCCCGGCGGCGTCGGCCGCACGGTCCTGCGCAACCTCCTCGGCGCCGGCTTCACCGGCCGTACGTACGCGGTCAACAGCGCCTTCGCCGACGACGAGGGCGAGCTGGACGGCGTACCCGCCCTGCGCTCGGTCGCCGCCGTCGAAGGCCCGGTCGACCTGGCCGTCATCGCCGTACCCGCCGACCGGGTGCCGGACGCCGTCGCCGACTGCGGCGCGCACGGCGTGCGGGGCGTGGTCGTGCTCTCCGCCGGATACGCCGAGAGCGGCGACCGGGGCAGGGAGCGCCAGCGCGCCCTGCTGCGGCAGGCCCGCTCGTACGGGATGCGGCTCATCGGCCCCAACGCCTTCGGGATCATCAACACCGCGGCCGACGTACGGCTGAACGCCTCCCTCACACCGCAGTCGCCGCACCGCGGCCGCATCGGGCTCTTCACCCAGTCGGGCGCGATCGGCATCGCCCTGCTCTCCGGCCTCCACCGGCGCGGCGCCGGCCTCTCGTCCTTCGTCTCGGCGGGCAACCGCGCCGACGTCTCGGGCAACGAGTTCCTGCAGTACTGGTACGAGGACCCGGAGACCGATGTGGTCCTGATGTACCTCGAATCGCTCGGCAACCCGCGCAAGTTCACCCGGCTCGCCCGCCGGATGGCCGCCACGAAACCGGTCGTCGTCGTCAAGGGCGCCCGGCACACCGGCAGCGAGCCGCCCGGCCACGCCGTCCCGGTCAGCCGGATCCCGGAGGGCACGGTCTCGGCCCTGATGCGGCAGGCCGGCGTCATCCGCGTCGACACCGTGACCGAGATGGTGGACGCCGGACTGCTGCTCGCGGGACAGCCGCTGCCCGCCGGGCCGCGCGTGGCGATCCTCGGCAACTCCGAGTCTCTCGGCCTGCTCACCTACGACGCCTGCCTCGCAGCGGGGCTGCGCCCGCTGCCGCCGCTGGACCTGACGACTGCGGCCACCCCCGAGGTCTTCCGCGCCGCGCTGGCCACGGCCGTCGTCGACCCGGCCTGCGACGCGGTCGTGGTGACGGCGATCCCGGGCGTCGTCGCCGACGACGGCACCGCACACCCGGCCGACGGCCCCGCCCTGGCGGCGGCCCTGCGCGAAGCGGCCCCCGAAGCCCCCGCGAAACCGGTGGCCGTGGTCCATGTGGAGATCGAGGGTCTGGCCGACGCCCTGGGAGCGCCCGACTCCACCGCTCCCGGCCGGCGGATCCCCGCCTATCCCGCCGCCGAGCGGGCCGTACGGGCGCTCGGCGAAGCCGTCAAGTACGCGCAGTGGCGGCGGGAGGCCGCAGCCGTGGGGCGGGTCCCGGAGTACGAGAACATCGCCGAGGGCGAGGCCGCCGCCCTCATCACCCGGCTGCTCGGCGCGGCTCCCGACACCCGGGGAATCGCCCTGTCGGCGGCCGACTCGCGTGCGCTGCTCGGCCACTACGGCATCGCCGTACGGCC
>NZ_JTIY01000001.1:177185-185981 GCF_000818175.1 Streptomyces sp. AcH 505 | reverse complement strand
GCGCCGGACCCCGACGCCGCCGTCGAGGCGGCCGACACCCTCGGCTACCCCGTCGCCCTCAAGACGACGGCGCCGGGGCTCCGGCACCGCGCCGACCTCGGCGGCGTACGGCTGGAACTCGGCGACGCGAAGCGGCTGCGGCTCGCGTACCAGGAGCTGACGGAGGCCCTCGGCAGCCCTGCCGAGCTGCGGCCCGTCGTCCAGGCGATGGCGCCGCGCGGCCTCGACACCGTCGTACGCGCGACGTTCGACCCGGCGGCCGGCGCCGTGCTCTCCTTCGGTCTCGCGGGCGCCGCGTCCGAACTGCTCGGCGATGTCGCGCACCGGCTGGTGCCGGCGACCGACCGCGACGTCGCCGAACTCATCAGGTCCATCAGGGCGGCGCCGCTCCTCTTCGGCTGGCGCGGCGCGGCACCCGTCGACACGGCGGCCCTGGAAGAACTGCTGCTGCGGCTCTCGCTGCTGGTCGACGACCATCCCGAGATCGTCTCCGTGGCGCTCGAACCCGTCGTCGTCGCGACCCACGGGCTGTCCGTGCTCGACGCGCACGTACGTCTCGCACCGCCGCCGGCCCGCGACGACCTCGGCCCCCGCAGCCTCCCCAGCTACTGACACCCGCCGCCCGGGGCCCGGCGTTCGGATCAGGCCCGAGCGGCCAGGACGCGGCGTCTTCCCGCAGCCGACGCGGCGTCTCCCGCAGCCATGGGGCCACCGTAGGATGTGACGCATGGCGAAGACCGGTACGACGACCCAGGGGCTGCGCACGGCGATCGAGCGCAGCGGCTACTACCCGGCTCTGGTGGCCGAAGCGGTGGAGGCCGCTGTCGGCGGGGAGCCCGTCGAGTCGTATCTGGTGCATCAGGAGACCACCTTCGACTCCAACGAGGTGCGCCGCCATGTGACCGTCCTCGTCCTGACCGCCCACCGGTTCGTGGTGAGCCACACCGACGAGCAGGCCGCCGACAGCAGCTCGCCCACGCCGTACGCCACGACGTCGACCGAGTCGGTCAGGCTCGACCGGATCTCGTCCGTCGTGGTCAGCCGGGTCGTCGCCAACCCCGAGTCGTACACCCCGGGGTCGCTGCCCCGCGAGGTCGTTCTGACCATAGGGTGGGGCGCCGTCTCCCGGATCGACCTGGAGCCCGCCGCCTGCGGCGACCCCAACTGCGAGGCCGACCACGGCTACACCGGCAGCTCCACCGCCGACGACCTGAGCCTGCGGGTCAGTGAGGCGGGCGACGGGCCCGACGCCGTACGGCAGTCGCTCGTCTTCGCCCAGTCGCTCTCCGAGGCCACGACGGCGGCCGCTGCGACCGCCCGCTGATGGCCGCTCAGCACCTCTGGCAGGATCCCGTGCCGCTCGGTCTCGACACCGCGCCGCTGCCCGAGTACGGCAGCGGCTCCCTCGCCGACCTGCTGCCGACCATCGCGGCGGGGCAGGGCGTGCCGGACATGACAGCCGCCATCGCCGAACTGACCCCCGCCGACCGGAACTGTGTCTTCCTGATCGACGGCCTCGGCTGGCAGCAGATCCTCGCGCATCCCGTCGAGGCCCCCTTCCTGACCTCGCTGCTGCCCACCTCGCGCGGCGCGACGGGCCGCCCGATCACCGCTGGCTTCCCCGCCACCACGGCGACCTCGCTCGCCTCCGTCGGCACCGGACTGCCGCCCTCCGCGCACGGCCTGCCCGGCTACACCGTGCGCGACCCGGACACCGGCGCGCTGATGAACCAGCTCCGCTGGAAGCCGTGGACCGACCCGCACGTCTGGCAGCCGTACCCCACCGTCTTCCAGCGCGCCGACGCCGCCGGGGTGCACACGGCGCAGGTGTCGTCGCCGACCTTCACCCACACCCCGCTCACCAAGGTCGCGCTCAGCGGCGGCACCTTCCACGGCCGGCTCTCCGGCGAGGAGCGGATGGATCTGGCCGCCGCCCAGCTCGCGGCGGGCGACCGGTCGCTGGTCTACACGTACTACAGCGAGGTGGACAGCAAGGGCCATCGCTTCGGCATCGACTCCGACGCCTGGCGCGGCCAGCTGATGTACGCGGACCGGCTGGTGCAGCGGCTCGCCGAGCAACTGCCGCCGCGCTCCGTGCTGTACGTGACCGCCGACCACGGCATGATCGACGTCCCGTTCGACGAGGAGTCGCGCATCGACTTCGACGAGGACTGGGAGCTGCGCGCCGGGGTCGCCCTGCTGGGCGGCGAGGGCAGGGCCCGCCATGTCTACGCGGTGCCGGGCGCCCACGGGGACGTGCTCACCGTCTGGCGCGAGGTGCTGGGCGACCGGTTCTGGATCGCGAGCAGGGACGAGGCGATCGAGGCCGGCTGGTTCGGCCCGCCGGGACAGATGGACGAGCGGGTGTACGGCAGGATCGGTGACGTCGTGGCGGCTGCGCACGACGACGTGGTGATCACGGCCTCGGTCCAGGAGCCCCACGAGTCGGCGATGGTCGGGATGCACGGCTCGATGACCCCCGTCGAACAGCTCGTTCCGCTGCTCGAAGTACGCTCGTAGCCGCCCCCGGGGCCCTGCCGCCCCCGCACCCGCCCCACCGAAAGGCCGTCACCCCCTCATGCCAGAGCTGGTGTTCTTCTCCGGAACGATGGACTGCGGGAAAAGCACCCTCGCCCTTCAGATCGAGCACAACCGGTCGGCGCGCGGACTGCAGGGCATGATCTTCACCCGGGACGACCGGGCGGGCGAGGGCAAGCTGTCCTCCCGGCTCGGCCTGGTCACCGACGCGGTCGAGGCAGCCGACGGCTTCGACTTCTACGGGTATCTGGTGGACCGCCTCTCGCACGGCGGCCGGTGCGACTACGTGATCGCCGACGAGGCGCAGTTCCTCGGTCCCGAGCAGGTCGACCAGCTCGCCCGGGTCGTGGACGACCTCGATCTGGACGTCTTCGCCTTCGGGATCACCACCGACTTCCGCTCCAAGCTGTTCCCCGGCTCGCAGCGGCTGGTGGAACTGGCCGACCGGGTCGAGGTGTTGCAGGTCGAGGCGCTGTGCTGGTGCGGCGCGCGGGCCACCCACAACGCCCGTACGGTCGGCGGCGCGATGGTGGTCGAGGGCGCGCAGGTCGTCGTCGGCGACGTCCACCAGGCGGGCGACGAGATCGGCTACGAAGTGCTGTGCAGGCGCCATCACCGGCGCCGGATGACGGCGGCCAGCGCCAAGGCGGGCGCGCTCTCGCCCGATGTCCTTCCGGTCAACGGCGGATAACAGGACGGCACCGTAACGGGTGATCCAAGCCACAACTCATTGACTGACAGCGAAACGCGTACGCAACATTGAGGAAACCCATCTCTCCGCAGGGGTGGTTCAGGCCCGAACTGTAAACGTTTCCAGTTGATGGTTCTGTCAGTAAATGTGCGTCGTGTCAGCAAAGGGGCAAGGATGATGACGTCGAGCGGACCACCGACGGTGGAGACGATCGCGAAGGTGGCAGGCGTCTCGATCGCCTCGGTGTCCAGGGTCATCAACGGACACGGCGCCCGCCCGGACACCGTCCGGCGGGTCGAGCGGGCCGTCGCCGAGCTGGGCTACGTGCCCAACGCCGTGGCCCGTTCGCTCAAGGGCGGCAGGACCCGCCAGCTCACCTTCGCCATGCCCGACATAGGCAACCCCACCTATGTGTCGATGGTCCGTCAGATACAGGCCGTCACGAAACCGCTCGGCTACCGGCTGCTGCTGCACTCGACGGACGCCGTCGCCGAGGACGAACTGGGCGTGGTGCGCAGCCTCGCGGAGCGGACCAGCGACGGACTGATCCTCTGCCCGATCCGGGTCACCGACGCGCATCTCGCCGCCATGGAGGCGGCGGCGGGTCCGGTCGTCGTCATCGGCTCGCTGCCCGAGGGCGCGCCGGTCGACAGCGTGCGGGCCGACTCGGTCTCCGGAGTCGTGCTCGCCGTCCGGCATCTGCTGGAGACCGGGCGCCGCAGGATCGCCTTCATCAACGGGCCCGCCGACACCGTGCCGGGCCACAACCGCCGGGCCGGCTACCACAAGGCGCTGACCGAGGCCGGGATCGTCCCCGACCCCGCGCTGACGGAGACCACCGAGTTCGGCATCGAGGCCGGCGCCGCCGCGGCCCACCGGCTGCTGGCCGCCGACCCCGCGATCGACAGCATCTTCTGCGCCAACGACCAGCTCGCGCTCGGCGCCGCCCACGCGGCGCAGGACCGCGGCCTCGACATACCCGGCGATCTGGCGGTGGTCGGCATGGACGACAGCGAACTGGCCAGGGCCGGCTGGCCGTTGCTGACCAGCGTCGACCTCGGCTCGGCCGAGCGCGGCAGGATCGCCGCCGACATGCTGGTGTCCCGGCTCGCCGGCGGTGACGCGCCCCCCGGCAGTCCGGTACGCAGCGAGACGGTCGCCCCCCGGCTCGTCGTACGGGCGTCATCGGCGGTGCCCGCATGAGCGTCGACACCGAGCTGCGGCCCCCGCACGAGGCGGGCACCCCGCCGCCCCGCACCACGGGCGCCAGGCGCCGGGTCCTCGGACTCGACAAGGACGCCTGGTTCCTGCTGCTGCCGGCCCTCATCCCGATCCTCGTGCTCAGCGTCGGGCCGCTGCTCTACGGCCTGTCGCTGGCCTTCACCGACGCCCAGTCCGGCAGGACCAGCTCCACCTCCTTCACCGGGCTCACCAACTTCGCCAACCTCCGGCTCGACTCGCTGTTCTGGGACTCCTTCCGGATCGGCCTCATCTGGGCCGTCTGTGTCACGGCGCTGCAGTTCCTGCTGTCGCTGGGCCTCGCCCTGCTGCTCAACCAGAACCTGCGGCTGCGCTGGCTGGCCCGCACCCTGGCGCTCGTGCCGTGGGCGATGCCCGAGGTCGTCATCGGCATCATGTGGCGGCTGGTCTACAACCCGGACTCCGGGATCCTCAACACCACGCTGCGCCATCTGCATCTGATCTCCACCAACGTCGACTGGCTCTCCGACCTGTCGCTCGCCCTGCCCGCCGTCATCGTGGTCGGCGTCTGGGCCGGGATGCCGCAGACCACCGTCGTCCTGCTGGCCGGGCTGCAGAACGTGCCGCTCGAACTGCACGAGGCAGCGGCCCTCGACGGAGCCGGTGTCTGGCGCCGCTTCGCCACCGTCACCTGGCCGACGCTCAAGCCGGTGGTGCTGTCGATCACCGCGCTCAACTTCATCTGGAACTTCAACTCGTTCGGCCTGGTCTACGTGCTGACCAACGGCGGACCCGGCGGCGCCACCCGGCTGCCGATGCTCTTCGCCTACCAGGAGGCGTTCCAGTACGGCCAGTTCGGCTACGCCGCCGCCATGGGATTCGTGATGATCGCGGTGATCGCCGTGCTGCTCGCCGTATTCCTGCGCAACCGCCTGAAGGAGGACGAGCAGTGAGCACCACCCTGCCCATCAGGAAGAAGCGCCGGGCCAAGCGCGCCGCGGGCCGTACGGGACAGTACGTCGCCCTCGTCTGCTACCTGGTCTTCCTCGCCTTCCCGCTGCTGTGGCTGCTGTCGACGGCGTTCAAGTCCCCGCAGGAACTCGGCTCCGTCAACCCGACCTGGCTCCCCGAACACCCGACGCTCGGCAACTTCCGCTCGGCGCTGGACGAGCAGCCGCTGCTGCGCTCCGCGCTCAACAGCCTGATCGTCGCCGGTGTCGCCGCCGTGATCTCGGTGACCATCGCCGTGCCCGCCGCGTACGTGATGGTCAGGTTCCGGTCCGTGGTCAGCAGGCTCGGCACCGGCTGGGTGCTGCTCAGCCAGATGTTCCCGCTGGTCCTGATCATCATCCCGCTGTTCCTGTTGCTGAAGAACGTGCATCTGATCGACTCGCTGGTCGGCCTGATCGTCGTGTACGTCGTGTGGAACCTGCCCTTCTCGCTCTGGATGCTCCAGGGCTATGTGAAGGCCGTACCGCGCTCCCTCGAAGAGGCCGCCTCGATCGACGGCGCCGGCAGGCTGCGCACGCTGCGCAGCGTCGTACTGCCGCTGCTGGCGCCCGGCCTCGTGGCGACCCTGATGTTCTCCTTCGTCACGGCCTGGAACGAGTTCTTCTTCGCCCTGGTCCTGCTCAAGTCACCGGAGAAGCAGACGATGTCCGTGATCCTGACCCATTTCATCGGCGCCGAGGGCGCGGCCGACCTCGGCCCGCTCGCCGCTGCCTCCGTCCTCGCCACCATCCCCAGCCTGGTCTTCTTCGCCTTCCTGCAGAGGCGGCTGACCGGCAGCGCGATGACCGGGGCGGTGAAGGGCTGATGCGCCGCCGTACGTTCCTGGGCGCCGCCGCCGGCACAGCGGCGGCCGCCACCCTGCTCTCCGCCTGCTCCGACGACGGTTCGGACAGCGCCGGGGGAGTCACCACCCTCGACTATCTGTCGCTGGCCTGGCAGACCGAGTCCGTCGCCGCCAACAAGGCGCTCGTGGCGCAGTGGAACCGGTCCCACCCCACGGTGCGGGTCCGCTACATCCAGGGCAGCTGGGACAACGTCCACGACCAGCTCCTGACCTCCTTCGAGGGCGGCGCAGCGCCGGACATCATCCACGACGAGGGCAACGACCTCACGGACTTCGCCTCGGGCGGCGATCTCGCCGACCTGACGCGCTACCTGCCTGCCGACCTCAAGAAGCGCATCCCGCAGTCCAGTTGGGACATGGCCGGCTTCAACGGCGGCGTCTACGGAGTGCCCTTCCTCCAGGAGCCGCGGGTCCTGATCGGCAACCGCCCGCTGCTGGCCAAGGCCGGCATCCGGCTGCCCACCGCCGAAAGGCCCTGGACCTGGAGCGAGTTCGAGGACATCTGCAAGGAGCTGACCGGACCCGGCGGCCGGGCCGACTCGCGGTACGGGGTCGCCTGGGCGATGAAGGAGCCGGTCAACGTGACCGTCAACCTGGCGATGACCACGGGAGGGCGAATCCTCTACCGGGGCGACGACCGCTCCGAGATCCGGTTCGGACCCGCCGACTCCGCCGTCGCCGAACTCATCAACCGGCAGGTCAACATCGATCACTCGGCCCCCGCCAGCGGGCTCGGCATGGGCGGCGGTGACACGCTGCCGGGCTTCTTCGCAGGCCACTACGCCCTGCTGCCGCTCGGCTTCTCGTACCGCCAGCAGGTCCAGCAGCAGGCGCCGAAGGGTTTCGACTGGGTGACACTGCCACTCCCGGTGGGCGAGAAAGCCCCCGACGGCGGACGCGCCCAGGGCGTCAGCCCCCAGACCCTGTCCGTCTCCCAGGACTGCTCGCACAAGCAGGCCGCCGTCGACTTCATCGCCTTCATGACCCAGAACAGCCACCTCGTCCAACTCGCCCGCGGCGACTGGCTGCTGCCCACCGGCAGCGCCGCGCTGCGCGACCCGCTGATAGCCACGGCCAAGACCGGCTGGAGCGTCGGCGTCGACATGGGCGCCCACCTCACCGCCTCACCCGTCCTCGGCGTGCGCGGCTTCCCCGAATGGAAGGACAAGATCGCCACGCCCGCGCTCCAGCAGTACTACAGCGGCTCGATCGGTCTCGGCACGCTGCGCGACAAGCTCGTCAGGGACGGCAACCGCATCTTCGACCGCTACCGGAGCTAGGTCCTGTCCGGCCGACCACGCACCACCCAGCCACACCGAGCACCAAGAAACGGCACACGGCATGAACGCACTACCCGCCCCACCGTCCGAGTCCGGCGCTCCGCCGGTGCCCCCGCCCCCCGGAGCCGCCCGGCCCCGGCCGGCGGCGGGCACCCCACGTGACCGCGCGCGGGGGGCACTGACCGGCCTCGCCGTCGGGGACGCGCTCGGAGCCCCGGCGGAGAACATGAAGCCGTCCCAGATCAGACAGCGCTGGGGCCGTATCGAGGACTTCGTCAGCGACGACCCGGCGGGCACGGACGACACCGAGTACGCGATCCTCTCCGGGCTGCTGCTCGCCGAGCACGGCGCGGCGCTGACCACCGCCGACGTCGAGACCGCCTGGCACCTGTGGATCGCCGACCGCGACGAAGGCCCCTTCAGGGGCGCGGGGTTCAGCGAGCGCGGCACCCTGGAGAACCTCAGGCGCGGACTCGCCGCGCCGATCAGCGCCCAGCACCGGCACGCCTGGAGCGACGGACTCGCCATGCGCGCCGCCCCGTTCGGGGTGTTCGCGGCGGGCCGCCCCGGCGAGGCCGCCCGGCTCGTCGCCATCGACGGCACCATCAGCCACGACGGGGAGGGCATCTACGGCGGCCAGGCCGCGGCGGCCGGTGTCGCGGCCGCCATGACGGGCGCCGGCTGCTCAGAGGTGATCACCGCCGCGCTCTCCGTCATCCCCGAGGACTCCTGGACCGCCAGGTCGCTGCGGCGCGCCGTGACCACCGCGCGCCGGGTGCGGCTCGACCGGTCGCTGAGCGTCCTGGAGAGCGAGCGTGCGCTGCGGGCCGCCGTCGTCATCGGCGGCTATCCCTGGACCGATCTCGCCCCCGAGGCCGTCGGCCTCGCCTTCGGCGCCTTCGCCCTGGCCGACGGCGACTTCAGCCGCTCCGTACTGACCGCGGTCAACATGGGCCGCGACGCCGACACGACAGCCGCCATCGCCGGCGCCCTCGCCGGAGCGCTCGGCGGATACGGGGCGGTCCCCGAGCACTGGTCGTCCGTGATCAAGCCGGTACGCGGCAGCTGTCTGCCCGCCATGGCCGGCTATCACGTGCTCGACATCGCGGATCTCCTCGTACCCGACCAGGAAGGACGGGCCGCCTCGTGACAGCGCGCACCGAACTGAAGCACCAGGGATCCGCGCCGGGGGAGGCCGAGGCGGGCGCCGGTACCGGCGGCGCCGAGGCGCC
>NZ_JTIY01000001.1:170422-176138 GCF_000818175.1 Streptomyces sp. AcH 505 | reverse complement strand
TACCCGCCGCCGCCTGTCTGTCCCGGGTCGCCGACTCGGCGCCCGCCCTCGCGGGGGCGCTCGCCGGCGCCGTCCAAGGGGCCGAAGCCCTGCCGTCCGCCTGGCGCGACGCATGCCGCACCCTCGCCGGCTGCGCCCTCCCGCGCCAGGCCGGCACCGACCTGGTCGACCTGGCCGGCCGGCTCGCCCGTATCGAACCCACCGTCCCGGAAGGATCCCGTCTCTCATGAAGCTGACCCTGGAGGACCGCGTCACCGGCTGTCTGGTCGGCGCCGCCGTCGGCGACGCGCTCGGCGGCCCGGTCGAGGGCTGGAGTCCCGAACAGATCACCGAACGGCACGGCGGCCGGGTGCGCGGCATCGTCGGCCCCTTCTACGAGAACTGGCGCACCGCCAGGCCCATCGCGCCGTACCACAAGGGCGACGGGTACGTCACCGACGACACCCTGATGACGCACGCGCTCGTCCGGGTCTACGGCACGGTGCGCGACCACCTCGACGCGTACAGCGTGGCCGACCATCTGGTGCCCGACCTGATCGGCACCCCCCGCTGGATCCCGGAGCTGGAGGCCGAGGCGCTGCCGCTCCAGCGGATCTTCCTCGCCGAGAAGTGGATCGTGGCCCGGCTGCACTACGGCCATGTCGACCCGCGCGAGGCGGGCGTCGGCAACATCGTCAACTGCGGTGCGGCGATGTACATGGCGCCGGTCGGCGTCGTCAACGCGGGCAATCCGGCAGCCGCCTACACCGAGGCGCTGGAGGTGGCGGCCCCGCACCAGTCGTCGTACGGACGCGAGGCGGCGGGCGTCTTCGCCGCCGCCGTGGCCGCCGCCTTCCGGCCCGGTGCCACCCCGCGCTCGGTGGTCGACGACGCGCTGGCGCTCGCCAAGGACGGCACCCGCGCCGCGATCGAAGCGGTGTGCGAAGTGGCCGTGAAACACGACGACTTCGAGTCCGCGCTGGCACCGCTGCGGGAGGCCGTCGCGCCGTTCGACACCGTGGGACCCGAGTACCGGCAGCCCTCGCTCGGCGCCCGCAGGCCCTCCCGGCTGCACTCCATCGAGGAACTGCCCGTCGCGCTCGGCATGTTGCTCGTCGGCGGCGGCGACTTCCACGACACCGTGCTCGGCGCGGTCAACTACGGTCGCGACTGCGACTCCATCGCCACCATGGGCGGCGCCATAGCGGGAGTCCTCGGCGGCGCCGCGGGCGTCCCCGCCGAGTGGAGCGAGAAGGTGGCACGGGCCAGCAAGCTCGACCTGACCACCCCCGCCGACGAACTGGCCGTCGTCACCCGCGAGGTGTTCGACCGCGACGTCATCCGCAGGCGGGAGCACGAGACCGCTTTCGCCGCCCTCGCGGACGTGTCATGACCGGTCTCCGGCTGACCTGGGTGCAGCCCGAGGACCTGGTGGGCCACGAACTGCGCCAGGCACGCGAGGACGGCAGGGATGCGGCCGACGTCGAACGGCGCTGGCTCGCCGCCGGGGGACACCCCGCGCCCGAGCTGGCCGGGGCGTCCCCGGGACCCGCCGACCCGGCGCTGCGCGCGCTCGCCGGGCGGCTTCTCGACGAACTGGCCCTGATCCCGGCCCCTTCGGCCGCCGAAGAGCCCACCGGCCTGGCAGAAATCCGGGCCGTCGCGCCACATGCCCCGGCCGCCCGGCCCGGCGGCGCGGGACTCACCCAGCGGCTCGAAGCCGGCTGGCTGGGCCGCGCTGCGGGCTGTCTGCTCGGCAAGCCCGTCGAGAAGCTGCCGCTCGCCGGTATCCGGGAGATCGCGCGCTCCACCGGCAACTGGCCGCTGGACGGCTGGTTCACCGAACGCGGCCTCGACCCCGAGGTCGCGGCCCGCTGGCCGTGGAACCGCCGCAGCAGGCCCACCTCGCTGGCCGAGAACATCGACGGCATGCCCGAGGACGACGACCTCAACTACCCGCTGCTCGGCCTGCTGTTGCTGGAGTCGCACGGCCACGGCTTCCGTACGCGGGACGTGGCGGAGCTGTGGCTCGCCGAACTCCCTGCGGGCCGCACCTTCACCGCCGAGCGCGTCGCGTACCGCAATCTGCTCGACGGCGTCGAGCCGCCCGCCACCGGACAGCTGCGCAACCCCTTCCGTGAGTGGATCGGCGCCCTCATCCGCGCCGACATCTTCGGCTGGACCCACCCCGGCGACCCGCGCGCCGCCGCCGAACAGGCCTGGTGTGACGCCGTCCTGACACACACCGCCAACGGTGTGTACGGCGAGATGTTCGCCGCAGCGGCCGTCGCCGAGGCGTCGGCCGGTGGCGGCGATGTGCACGCCTGTCTGCGGGCCGGGCTCGCCGTCGTACCCGAACGCTCCCGGCTGGCCCGCGCCGTACGGTTCGGTGTCGCGGCGGCGCGGGCCGAACCGACCGGCACCATCGACGGGTTCGCCTCCGTCGTGGACCAGCTGCACGCCGAGTACGGCCACCACCACTGGGTCCATGTGCTGCCCAACGTGGCCCTGCTCGCCGCCGCCCTCACCCACGCCGAAGGCGACTTCACCGGCTCCATCTGCCGGGTCGTCTCCGGCGGCTGGGACACCGACTCCAACGGCGCCACGGCCGGCTCGATCGCCGGACTGCTCGCCGGGACCCCGGACGCGCTCCCGGCCCGCTGGACCGCCCCACTCAAGAACCGTCTGGCCACCACGGTCGGTGGTCTCGACGGGATCGGCTTCGACGAACTGGCCCGGCGCACCGCCGCGTTGGCCATCGCCGCCCAGGAGGACACCACACCATGACCGCAGCTACCGCAGCGAGGATCGTCGTCCTCGGCAGTACGAACATGGATCTGGTCGCCTACACCAGCACGGCCCCGGCGCGCGGCGAGACCGTCACCGGCCGGTCCTTCGTCACCGTCCCCGGCGGCAAGGGCGCCAACCAGGCCATCGCGGCGGCCCGCGCCGGCGGCTCCGTGTCCATGATCGGCGCCGTCGGTGAGGACGACTTCGGCAGCCGGCTGCGCGCCACCCTGGCGGAGTCCGGTGTGGCGACCGGCGCGCTGCGCACCGTGCCGGGCCCGAGCGGCACCGCGCACATCGTCGTGGACGACGCCGGGGAGAACGCGATCGTCGTGGTCCCCGGCGCCAACGGCACCGTCACCGCGCTCGCCGAAGGCGACGAGGACGTCATCGCCGCGGCGGGCGCGCTGCTGCTCCAGCTCGAACTGCCCATGGAGGCCGTGCTGGCCGGTGCCGGCGCCGCCCGCCGGCACGGCGTACGGACGATCCTGACGCCCGCCCCCGCGCAGCCGCTGCCCCCCGAACTCCTCGCCGTCACCGATCTGTTGGTCCCCAACGAACACGAGGCAGCCACCCTCACAGGCGAGGACGACGCCTGGGCGGCGGCGCCCGTCCTCCTCCAATCCGTACCCGAGGCCGTGATCACGCTCGGCGCGGAGGGAAGCCTGTACGCCGCCCGCGGCCAGAAGCCGCTGCTCGTCCCCGCGCGCAAGACCCGCGCCGTCGACACCACGGCCGCCGGCGACACCTTCGTCGGCGCGCTGTCCGTCGCCCTCGGCGAAGGCGTCCCCATGCCGCGCGCACTGGCCTGGGCCTCGGCCGCCTCCGCCCTGTCGGTGGCCGAGCAGGGCGCCTCGTCCTCCATGCCGGAGCGCTCACGCATCGAGGCGCTGGCCGCCACCGCACCCTGACCCGTCCTCCCCGCCGGACACCCTGCCGACACGAAAGGCCCAGGCACGCCATGCAGCAACAGCCCCCGGACGACGACCACTCGGCGCCCCGGCACCCCGGCCCGCTCGACGGGCTGCGCGTGCTGGACATGGCGACGCTGTTCGCCGGTCCGCTCGCCGCCACCATGCTCGGTGACTTCGGCGCGCAGGTGACCAAGATCGAGCATCCGCTGAAGCCCGACCCGTCCCGTGGCCACGGCCCCAGCAAGGACGGCGTCGGCCTCTGGTGGAAGCACCTCGGCCGCAACAAGCGCAATCTGACGCTCAACCTGTCCACCCCCGGCGGCCGGGACGTGCTGCTCAAACTGGCCGCCGACGCCGATGTGATCATCGAGAACTTCCGCCCCGGCACCCTGGAGAAATGGGGTCTCGGCTGGGAGGAACTGTCCGCGGTCAACCCCCGTCTGGTGCTGGCCAGGGTCACCGGCTTCGGCCAGTTCGGCCCCTACTCCACCCGGCCGGGGTTCGGCACCCTCGCCGAGGCCATGAGCGGCTTCGCCGCCGTCACCGGCGAGCCTGACGGGCCACCCACCCTGCCGCCCTTCGGCCTCGCCGACTCCGTGGCCGCGCTGGCCACTTCGTACGCGGTGATGACCGCGCTGGCGGGCCGCGACCGCACCGGCGAGGGCCAGGTCGTGGACATGGCGATCATCGAGCCGATGCTGGCCATGCTCGGCCCCCAGATCCTGTGGCACGACCAACTCGGCTATGTGCAGCCGAGGACGGGCAACCGGTCCGCCAACAACGCCCCGCGCAACACCTATCGGACCGCCGACGGCAAGTGGCTGGCCGTCTCGACCTCCGCCCAGTCCATCGCCGAACGGGTCGTACGGCTCGTCGGCCACCCCGAGTTCATCGACGAGCCGTGGTTCGCGACCGGCGCGGGCCGCGCCCAGCACGCCGACGCCCTGGACGAGGCGGTCGGCGGCTGGATCGCCCGGCACGACGCCGACGAGGTGGTCGCGGTCTTCGAGAAGGCACAGGCCGCCGTCGCGCCGATCTACGACGTGCGGGACGTGATGGCCGATCCGCAGTACCGCGCGCTCGGCTCCATCGTCCGCGTCGAGGACGAGGAGTTGGGGCCGGTGCAGATGCAGAACGTCCTCTTCCGGCTCTCCGCGACACCCGGCGCCGTCAAATGGGCGGGCCGTCCGCACGGCGCCGACACCGCCGAGATCCTGGCCGAACTGGGCCTGAGCGACGACGAGATCGCCGGACTGCGGGAAGGCGGCGCGCTGTGAGCACGGGATCCGTCACCGCGCCCCGCGCGCCGGGCGCCATGGACACCGTACTGACCTGGCTGTACGCGCCGGGCGACCGGCCCGACGTGGTGGCCAAGGCGCTGCGGTCCGGCGCCGATGTGGTGCTGGTCGACCTGGAGGACGCGGTCGCCCCCGACCGTAAGGAGTACGCCAGGGCCGCCACCGCCGAGTTGCTGGCGCAGCCCGCGCCGGGCCCGGCCGCCGTCCATGTGCGGATCAACGCGATCGGAGGGCAGCACGCGGCGGCCGACCTGGCGGCGCTGGCGTCGCTGCCGGGGCTCGGCGGTCTCCGGCTGCCGAAGGTCGCTGTCGCCGCGGAGATCGCCGATGTCGTACGGCAGCTACGGGCCCGGCCGGACGGCGACGCGGGCCACGGCGGCGCCGTCCCCGGTCTCTACCCGCTGCTGGAATCGGCGCTCGGCATCGAGAACGCCTTCGCCGTCGCCACCGCCGATCCCGCCGTGCGGGGGATCGCGCTCGGCGAGGCGGATCTGCGGGCCGATCTGGGCATGAGCGACGAGAACGCGCTCGCCTGGCCGCGCGCCCGGGTCGTCGTGGCGGCCCGCGCGGCGGGACTCGCGCCACCGGCGCAGTCCGTCTACCCCGACGTCAAGGACCTGGCCGGGCTCGCCGAGTCCTGCGCGCGGGGCCGCGCACTCGGGTTCCTCGGCCGGACGGCCATCCACCCACGGCAGTTGCCGGTGATCGAGCGGGCCTATCTGCCGACGGCCGCCGAGG
>NZ_JTIY01000001.1:167695-169939 GCF_000818175.1 Streptomyces sp. AcH 505 | reverse complement strand
GCCCGCCGCACCCTCGCACTCGCGGACCGCGCGGCGGCGCCCCGGCACAACTGACGCCCCGTCACGGCCGAGGTGCCGGCGCCCGTCGGGCGCCGCCGTGATGCGCGGCCTCGCCGCAAGCGCTCAGCGGGAGGTGGACCTGACGATCGTGAAGACCGCGCCCTCCGGGTCGGCGACCTTCGCCGCTCGGCCCGTCTCCTCCTCGTGCGGCGGCTGGATGACGTCCCCGCCGAGTTCGGTCACGAGCCGCGCCGCCGCGTCCGTGTCCTCCACCTCGAAGTACGTCATCCAGTGCGAACCCAGCTCGCGCGGGAGGGAGTTGCCCAGGCCGTGCAGCGAGGCGACAGGCCGCCCTGCGAGCCGCAGCGTCAGATAGTCGAAGTCGGCGGAGACGACCGCCTCGGCGTCGTAGCCGAAGACCGCCTGGTAGAACTTGGCGACCGACGACGTCTCCCGGGTCAGCAGCTCGTTCCACGCGGGCGTGCCATGGGACTGCGCGACCGCGGTCCCGGTGTGCGCCCACGCCTGCCAGATGCCGAAGACCGCGCCCGCCGGGTCGGAGGCGATGGCCAGCCGGCCCGCCTTGCCCGCGTCCAGCGGGCCCACGCCGACAGTGCCGCCGCAGCTCCTGATGGTCTCGGCGGTCGAGTCGGCGTCGTCGGTCGCCAGATACGTCGTCCAGGCGATGGGCAGATGCCGGTCGGGCGGCAGCTCGCCGATGCCGGCGACCACCTGACCGTCGAGCGTCCCGCGCACATAGGGGCCGAGCTGCCCGGGGCCCTCCTGGAACTCCCAGCCGAACAGCGCGCCGTAGAACTCCTGGGTCGCGGCCAGGCCGTGCACCATCAGACTCACCCAGCAGGGCGTGCCTGGAGTGCGCCGGATCGCTGCCTCGGTCATCGACTCTCCTCGTGTACCCGGCGGACTCGCGGGGTGCGTCCCTGGGGCGTGTCCGCGAAGTCCCGCTCCGGGTCGCGGGGACACTCCCAAGCAGACTCTCGCACCACCCGGCCCGCCGCGCTTCTCGACTCCACCGCTTTTGGCGTGATCTGGATTCGGTGTTTACCGCGCGTTTTGGCGGCGTTACGCGGCTATGACGGGGTGCGCGAGGATGGCGGTATGACAGCCATCATCACCGCGACGGAACTCGCGGGCGAGTCGGCCGGACCCCGGCCGCCCGTCCTCCTGGACATCCGCTACACGCTGGGCGGGCCGCCCGGCCGCCCCGCGTACGAGGCGGGGCATCTGCCGGGCGCCGTTTACGTCGATCTGGACACCGAACTGGCCGGTGAGCCGGGGCCCGCTGGCCGCCATCCGCTCCCCGACGCTGCCGCTTTCGGCGCCGTGATGCGCCGCGCCGGTGTGTCCGCCGACTCGTCCGTGGTCGTCTACGACGGAGCTCAGGGCTGGTCGGCGGCGCGCGCCTGGTGGCTGCTGCGCTGGGCGGGCCACCACGACGTCCGCGTACTGGACGGCGGTCTCGCGAGCTGGACAGGGCCGTTGTCCACCGAGATTCCGAAGCCCGAGGAGGGCGACTTCCGCCCGGCGCCCGGCGGACTCCCGGTGCTCGACGCGGACGGCGCCGCCGCGCTCGCCCGGCGGGGACTCCTGCTCGACGCGCGGGCCGCCGAGCGCTACCGGGGCGAGATCGAGCCGATCGATCCGGTGGCCGGCCATGTGCCAGGCGCGCACTCCGCTCCTACGAGCGGGAATCTGGCCGAAAATGGCACCTTCCTCCCGACTGCTGATCTTGTGAGCCGGTTCGAGGCGCTGGGTGCCACCCCCGGCACCGAGGTCGGGGTCTACTGCGGCTCGGGCGTGTCGGCGGCCCAGCAGGTGCTGGCGCTGGAGATCGCGGGCATCCCGGCGGCGCTGTACGCGGGCTCCTGGTCCGAGTGGTCGGCGGACACCACCCGCCCGGTCGCCACCGGACCGGACCCCGCCTAGGCCACAGCGGACAGCGCGGTGGCCCGTGCGCATCTGATGCGTACGGGCCACCGCGCTGTCACGTAGAACGAAGCGCGTACGACGAAGCGCTACTCCTGCTTCTTGCGGCGCGTGCCGAAGACGATCTCGTCCCAGCTCGGTACCGCCGCGCGCCTGCCGGGCCGGACTCCGTCCGCCTCGGCCTGCCGGTCCGTCGTGCCGGTGAGCCGGTCGCGGTGACCGGAGACCGAGCGCGGCATGAGCACGTCCGCGTAGGCGGACCCGGCACCGGCCGAAGCCGCGGGCGCCGGCGGCTCC
>NZ_JTIY01000001.1:143528-167390 GCF_000818175.1 Streptomyces sp. AcH 505 | reverse complement strand
GCGGCTCGGGCGGCGCGGGCCGCTCGGGCACGACCATGTCGCCACGGAAGCTCGGTACCGCCTCCAGCAGGCTCGTCAGCGAGTCGCGCTCACTGGTCTCGTCGGGCTCCGCCGGTACGCCGGGGCGCTCCATGGCCCGATCGAGGCCGCGGTCGAGCGGCCGGTCGCGCGGCAGCCTGGCGATCCGGGGCACGAACGGGAAGCTCGGCTCCTGGCTCGGGGCCGCCAGCGTGTCGTCGGGATCGCCGATCAGCGCGCGCGCCTCGTCGTCGACGGCCTGGACGAGCCGCCTGGGCGGGTCGTACGTCCAGCTCGCCGAGTGCGGTTCACCGGCGACGCGGTAGACCAGCAGCACCTCCCAGGTGCCGTCGTCCCGCCGCCAGGAGTCCCACTGGACGGTCTCCTTCTCGGCGCCGCGCAGGGTGAGCCGCTCCTGCACCGCCTCACCGAGCTGGGGACCCGCGTTCTCGCCGGGCCGCCGGACAGCTGTCTTCCGCGCGCGCTCGGCCATGAAGGCGCGCTCGGCCAGCACGGGGCCCTCGAAGCGCCTGACCCGGTCGACGGGGATGCCGGCGAACTGGGCGACCTCTTCGGCCGATGCTCCGGCCCGTATCCGCGCCTGGATGTCACGGGGCCTGAGGTGGCTCTCCACCTCGATCTCGATCTGACCGAGCCTGGCACGGTCGTTCCGTACGGCTGCCCGCAGCCGCTCGTCGATCGGCAGCGTGTATTCCGTGCTGTCGGCAGCCTTGAGCACCAGTCGTGTGCCGTCGTTCGAGACGGCCACGACACGCAGTTCGGGCATGGGAACCTCCCGGGTGGTGCCTGCCGACGTCACGTGCGTCGCTGCTTCCGCTAGTCGAGTGTGGCCTGCCCGGGTGCAGCCTGCCACAACCTTGCCGTGTTGCCCGGCGTGTCGGGCAGGGGTCCTGGATCGCCGTTATGGCACGGTTACCTGTTTGCGACGCAGAGTGACGGACCGGTCACTCTGTGCAGCAGGCGTCCGTGCGGCGCAACGGCCCCGCCGGATCGAGTGCCACTTCGGCCCCCTTCCGGAGGTCCCGGACACCCGCGAGGGAGTCCGGCCCCAGGGCTCGCCACAGTACTCCATTCGGGCCATCCGGGTGGGCTGACGCGCCGCCCAAGTTCTCCGTGACCACGGGAGTTGAGCCCTTCCCCCGGCCGTCGTCCGGTGTTGCGCTTCACACAATCCGCAGAATCGGAAGGTTTCACTTCGCCCAATTGTCCCTTCCTGATGCAGGGTGGGGCAGATGGGCAAGCAGGGGCTGGAGATGAATCAGCGGCAGGACGGCGGGGCGACGCCGGGCGCGGGCGACGAAGGGGAGCGCGGGGGGCGGCGGCTCGATCTCAGCCTTCCGCAGGTCGCGGGCAGTGCGGTCGCCGCCATCGCGGCTGCGGTGCTCGCCTCCCAGCTCGGCGTGTACGGCACGATCATCGGCGCGGGTGTGGTCAGCGTGATCGCGACGTGCGGGGCCTCCGTCTTCCAGCATCTGTTCCGGCGCACCGGCGAGCAGATACGTGTGGTGACGGTCCAGGCGAAGCCGAAGGGCCGTCAGGTCCCGGTGCGGGACGCGGGCTCGGGCCCCGTCACCCTCGCCGAGGCGCCGGACGGGGAGTTCGGCGAAGCCACCACGCACGGCACCCGGGTACGGGGCTGGAAGCGCCCGGTCATCGCCGCGGCCGTCGTCTTCCTGGTGGCGATGATCGGCATCACCGGCTTCGAACTGGTCTCGGGACAGGACCTCAGCGGCGGCAAGGGCACAACCGTCGGCTCGGTCGTCGGAGGCAGCGGCGGGGGAGGCGGTGGCGGGCAACCGTCCGAGCCGTCCCCTCGGCCCGGTGACACCCAGCGGTCACAAGACCCAGGTCAGGACCCCGGTGGCGCCCCCGGCGACGACGGGACCACTCAGGTCACCCCGTCCCCCGGCGACTCCCCGAGCAGCGGGGACGGCGGGCAGCAGGTCGGACCTTCGCGGAGCCCCGGCACCCCGCAGCCCTCGCCCTCCGACAGCGCGCCCACCCCTTCGGCACCCGCCCCGACGCCTTCGCAGGGCGACGGCGGCGCCGCCACGTCGGAGACCGGTACGGGCACCTCGGGGCAGTGAGGTGCCGTGGGTCCGTCAGTCGCCGAGCACCCGGCGCAGGTAGTCGTTGGCGAACAGCCGGTCGGGATCGAGCCGGTCGCGCAGCGCCGTGAACTCGCCGAAGCGCGGGTACACGCCCGCCAGATACTCCGCGTCCCGGGTGTGGATCTTCCCCCAGTGCGGCCGGCCGCCGTGCGCCGTCATGATCCGCTCCACCGCGGTGAAGTACGCCTGGTGCGGGGTGCCTCGGTAGAGATGCACGGCGATGTAGACGCTCTCCCGGCCCGAGGCCGTCGACAGCGCGATGTCGTCGGCGGGCGCCGTCCGCACCTCCACCGGAAAACTCACCCGCAGCGGTGAACTCTCCACCATCGCCTTGACCTCGCGCAGCGCGTCGGCCGCAGCGGCGCGCGGCAGCGCGTACTCCATCTCCACGAACCGCACCCGGCGCGGTGAGGTGAAGACCTTGTAAGGAATGTCCGTGTACGTACGGGCCGACAGCGCGCGGCTGGAGACCTTCGCGATGGCGGGGATGGTCACCGGCACGGCCCGGCCCAGCGAACACGCGGCCTGGAAGACGCCGTTGGAGAGGAACTCGTCCTCGATCCAGCCGCTGACCCGGCCGGGCGGAGCGGCGGGGCCCGCGCTGCGGTTGTTGCGCTTGGTGTTGCAGTTGCCGGTGTGCGGGAACCAGTAGAACTCGAAGTGCTCGTTCTCGGTGAAGTGCTCGTCGAACTCGGCGGTCACCCGGTCGAAGCTCATCGGCTCCTCACGGGCCGTCAGCAGGAAGACCGGCTCGACGGCGAAGGTGATCGCGGTCACTACACCCAGCGCCCCCAGCCCGATCCTGGCGGCGGCGAAGACCTCCGGGTTCTCGTCGGCGGAGCAGCGCAGCAGCGAGCCGTCGGCGGTGACGAGTTCCAGCGCGCGGATCTGGGCGGCTATCGACGCCGAGTCGCGGCCCGTGCCGTGCGTCCCGGTGGAGGTCGCGCCCGCGACGGTCTGCTCCATGATGTCGCCCATGTTCGTGAGCGACAGGCCCGCGCGGGCCAGCCCCGCGTTCATCCGCTTCATGGGGGTGCCCGCCTCGACGGTGACGGTCCCCGCCGCCCGGTCGACCGAGCGGATGCCGGTCAGCAGGTCGGGCCGTACGAGCACCCCGTCGGTCGCCGCCGCCGAGGTGAACGAGTGGCCCGTACCGACGGCCTTGACCTTGAGCCCGTCCTCCGCCGCCCGGCGGATGACCGCGGCCAGCTCGTCGACGGACCTGGGGGAGACCGTGCGGGCCGGCCGGGCGGTGACGTTCCCCGCCCAGTTACGCCAGGCTCCGCCCCTCGTCGTGGTCGCCGTCCTCGTCGACTGGCTCCAGCTCATCGGCCCCGCTCCCTCGTCGCACAGTTTCCGGCCGTACGGCCGTCGGCACGCGCAGCCGGCGAGCCCCCAGGACCGCCACCACGGCCGCGAGCGCCCCTGCGGCGGCGGGTACCCAGTACCCCGCCTCGGCCCCCGCCGCATCGACCACCCAGCCGCCCGCCGACGAGCCGAGCGCCACCCCGACCAGGAGCCCGGTACTGGTCCAGGTCATTCCCTCGGTCAGTTCGGTACGCGGTACGTGCGCCGCGACGAGGGCCATCGTGGTGACCATCGTCGGTGCGACCAGGAGCCCCGAGACGAAGAGTGCCACGGCCAGGAACGGCAGGCTCCCGGCCAGTTGGAGAGGGATCATACTCACGGCCATCGCACAGACACCCACCAGCCATCTCCGCGACGCCGAGCCGGTGAAGTGCAGCAGCCCGAACACCGCCCCCGCGAGACAGGACCCGAGCGCGTACACGGCGAGCACCAGGCTCGCCCACGACTTGTGGCCCTGCTCCTCGGCGAAGGCGACCGTCACCACGTCGATCGCGCCGAAGATCGCCCCGGTCGCCAGGAAGGTGGTCACCAGCACCCGCAGCCCGGGGGAGCGCAGCGCCGAACGCCCGGTGTGCTCCTCGCGCGGCCGCGGCACGGGCTCGGTGGCGCGCTGCGCCGTCAGCCACAGGACACCGACCGCGAGGATGCAGGCGGCGAGCAGCGGACCCGCCTCGGGGAACCACGCGGTCGACAGACCGATGGAGACGATCGGGCCGACGATGAAGCACATCTCGTCGACGGTCGACTCCCACGCGTACGCGGTGTGCAGCTCGCGCGGTGAGTCCCGGTAGATCTCGGCCCAGCGCGCCCGCACCATCGAGCCCACGCTCGGCACGCTGCCCGCTCCGGCGGCGAAGACGAACAGCGTCCACTCCGGCGCCTCCTGCTGGGCGCAGACCAGCAGTCCGGCGACGGCCGCCACAGCGGCCAGTGCGGCGGGCCGCAGTACCCGCCGCTGGCCGTGCCGGTCGACCAGCCGGGAGATCTGCGGGCCGAGCGCGGCCGAGGACATCGCCAGCGTCGCCGAGAGCGCGCCCGCGAGGCCGTACCTGCCGGTGAGCTGCGAGATCATCGTCACGACGCCGATGCCCATCATGGACAGCGGCAACCTGCCGAGCAGACCGGCCGCGCTGAATCCCTTGGCGCCGGGAGTGGTGAAGATCGCCTGGTACGGACTGGGCAAGGGAACGCTCCGGTAAGGAATGAAGAAGGTCCGTACAGGTTACGAGTGCGGCGGTTGTCCGAGCGGCCAGGGCGGATGGCAGGATCGAAACATGCCCGAAGAGCTTGTGACTTCCCCCTACGACGCCCTGCTCCTGCTGTCCTTCGGCGGCCCCGAAGGCCCGGACGACGTCGTCCCGTTCCTGCGGAACGTGACCCGCGGCCGCGACATCCCCGAGGAACGGCTCAAAGAAGTGGGGAAGCACTACTTCCTGTTCGGCGGGGTCAGCCCGATCAACGAACAGAACCGCACCCTGCTGGCCGCGCTGCGCGCGGACTTCACCGAGCACGGCGTCGAGCTGCCGGTCTACTGGGGCAACCGCAACTGGGCGCCGTACCTGACCGACACCCTGCGGCAGATGGTCGCGGACGGCCGGCGCAGGATCGCGGTCCTCGCCACCAGCGCCTACGCCTCCTACTCCGGCTGCCGGCAGTACCGCGAGAACCTCGCCGACGCCCTCGCCACGCTCGCCGACGAGGGGCTTGAGCTGCCGCGCGTCGACAAACTGCGGCACTACTTCAACCACCCGGGCTTCGTCCGCCCCATGATCGAGGGCGTGCTGGCCTCGCTCGCCGACCTGCCGGAGGACGTACGGGCCGGCGCGCACCTCGCCTTCACCACCCACTCCGTCCCGGAGGCCGCCGCCGACACGTCGGGGCCCGCCGACGCGCACGGCGACGGCGGCGCCTACGTCGCCGAACACCTCGACGTCGCCCGGCTGATCGCCGACACCGTGCGCGAGGAGACCGGCGTCGACCACCCCTGGCAGCTCGTCTACCAGTCGCGCAGCGGCGCCCCGCACATCCCGTGGCTGGAACCCGACATCTGCGACCACCTGGAGAAGCTGCACGGCGAAGGCGTCCCCGCCGTCGTGATGGCCCCCATCGGCTTCGTCTCGGACCATATGGAGGTCCTGTACGACCTGGACACCGAGGCCACGGCCAAGGCCGCCGAACTCGGCCTGCCCGTCCGCCGCTCGGCGACGGTCGGCGCCGACCCGCGCTTCGCCGCCGCCGTACGCGATCTCCTCCTGGAGCGGGCGGCGGCCGAGCGGGGCCGCGACCCCGAGCGCTGCGCGCTGGGCGCCCTCGGCCCGAGCCATGACCTCTGCCCGGTCGGCTGCTGCCCGGCCCGCGCCCCCAGGCCCGCCGCCGCGGGCGCCGACAGCCCGTACGCCTGAAGGAGCCCCTTGTGTCCGACGACGCCTCGACCGACGACTCGCTGACCGCCGAACTGCTCGCCCTCGCCCTGGAGGCCGCGCGGCAGGCCGGCGCGCTGCTGCGGGACGGCCGCCCCGACGATCTCGCCGTCGCCGCCACGAAGTCCAGCCCCATCGATGTCGTCACCGAGATGGACATCGCGGCGGAGAAGCTGATCACGACGTATCTCTCCGAGCACCGCCCGGACGACGGCTTCCTCGGCGAGGAGGGCGCCAGCTCGGCCGGCACCAGCGGCGTGCGCTGGGTGATCGACCCGCTCGACGGCACCGTCAACTATCTGTACGGGCTGCCGACCTGGTCCGTGTCCATCGCCGCCGAACGCGACGGCGAGACGCTGGTCGGTGTGGTGGAGATCCCGCTGCGCCGGGAGACCTTCCAGGCGGTACGGGGCGGCGGCGCCCTCGTCAACGGCCGGAGCGTCACCTGCCGTCCCTCGCCCTCGCTCGACCAGGCGCTGGTCTCCACCGGCTTCAACTACGTCACCACGGTCCGTACCCATCAGGCCGCCGTCGCCCAGCGGCTGATCCCGCGGCTGCGGGACATCCGGCGGGGCGGCTCGGCCGCCGTCGACCTGTGCGACGTGGCGGCGGGCCGGCTCGACGGCTACTTCGAGCGCGGGCTCTTCCCCTGGGACCTCGCGGCGGGCGAGCTGATCGCCAGGGAGGCGGGAGCGCTGACGGGCGGACGCCCCGGCGCGCGGCCCGACCGCGAGCTGACCGTGGCCGCGTCGCCCGGTGTCTTCGGACCCCTCCAGACGCTGCTGGAGGAGTACGGCGCCTGGCACGACTGACCCGACGCCCGGGCGTCCGGACGCCCGCACACGGAAGGGCCCCGGCGCCATCCCCTCGGCGCCGGGGCCCTTACCTGTGTGAACCTCGGGGACCCGCGCGTACCGACGCGGGCCGAACGTATGGGTCAGGACATGTACGGGGTCAGACGCTCGGCGCGCCGACCTCGACACCGTGTTCCGCGGCGAGGCGCCGCAGATCCTCCAGCTCTTCCTGCTCGACGTCCGCGAGGAAGTCGTCGCCCGTCTCACGGGCTCGTGTGAGGTCTGTCTGCGTGGCCCTTATACGCTGCAGCAGCCCTGCGGTGAATGCGTCCATTGCGCCCCCTCGTCGTGGGTCAGTGGCACGGGGGTGTGCCGACGTCATCGGTTCAGTGGCACGGGGGTGTGCCGACGGCGGTTCGATCTCGCACCCGTCTGTCTCTGGGGGACGGACCGGGCTATGACATGCCACGTACAGGGCGCGATCTCAGGTGTGAACTCGTCATCCCCAGCCCCGGCCGGGCAGAAACCTCAACTTCTCGAATAATCCTGTCTATTCCCGGTTGTGCCTGGTCGTCCGGCATCGTCTTACCGCCGGTTTATGGCCTTACCAGGCAGGATGGGGCAGCACCAGCCGTGGATGCGGCCCGGTAAGGACCGGTACAGAAGGCTTCGAGGAAGGAACAACGACGTGCGCGTACTCGTCGTCGAGGACGAGCAGCTGCTCGCCGATGCGGTGGCCACCGGACTGCGCCGGGAGGCCATGGCCGTCGACGTCGTGTACGACGGCTCGGCCGCCCTGGAGCGGATCGGCGTCAACGACTACGACGTGGTGGTGCTCGACCGTGACCTTCCGCTGGTCCACGGTGACGACGTGTGCCGCAGGATCGTCGAGCTGGGGCTGCCCACCCGGGTGCTGATGCTCACCGCCTCCGGCGATGTCAGCGACCGGGTCGAGGGCCTTGAGCTGGGCGCCGACGACTACCTCCCCAAGCCCTTCGCCTTCACCGAGCTGACCGCGCGGGTCCGCGCGCTCGGCCGCCGTACGACGGTGCCCCTGCCGCCCGTGCTCGAACGGTCCGGGATCAAGCTCGACCCCAACCGCCGCGAGGTCTTCAGGGACGGCAAGGAGATCCAGCTCGCGCCGAAGGAGTTCGCGGTCCTGGACGTCCTGATGCGCAGCGAGGGCACGGTGGTCTCGGCCGAGCAGCTGCTGGAGAAGGCGTGGGACGAGAACACCGACCCGTTCACCAATGTCGTGCGGGTCACCGTGATGACCCTGCGCCGCAAGCTCGGTGAGCCCCCGGTGATCGTGACCGTGCCCGGCTCCGGCTACCGGATCTGATGCCGATGGCCGCCACCCCGGCGCCGCCCACGACGCCACCGAAACCGACCTGGGACCCCAGACGCCAGGAGCAGCTGCTTCCCTGGGTCCGCCCGACCATCCGGATACGGCTGACGCTGCTGTACGGCGGGATGTTCCTGATCGCCGGCATCCTGCTGCTGTCGATCATCTACATGCTGGCGGCGCAGGCGCTGCACGTGGGCAGCGAGCTGCCGTTCAAGATCGTCTCGGGCAGGGTCAGCAGCCAGGTCTGCAACTTCCCCGCCAACGCCGATCCGGACACGTTCAACTCGCTGATGAACAGCTGCGTCAACCACCAGCGCCAGCAGGCGCTGGAGGACCTGCTGACCCGCTCGCTCTTCGCCCTGGTCGGCCTCAGCATCATCGCCTTCGCCTTCGGCTACGCGATGGCGGGACGGGTGCTCTCGCCGCTCGGCCGGATCACCCGTACCGCCCGCCGGGTGGTCGGCTCCGACCTGGCGCGCCGGATCGAGCTGGACGGCCCGGACGACGAGCTGAAGGAGCTGGCCGACACCTTCGACGAGATGCTGGAGCGCCTTGAGCGCGCCTTCACGGCGCAGCAGCGGTTCGTCGCCAACGCCTCGCACGAGCTGCGCACGCCGCTGGCGATCAACCGCACGCTGCTGGAGGTCCATCTCTCCGACCCGGGCGCCCCGGCCGAGCTGCAGCAGCTCGGCAAGACCCTGCTGGCCACCAACGAGCGCAGCGAGCAGCTGGTCGAGGGGCTGCTGCTGCTCGCCCGCAGCGACAACCAGCTCGTGGACCGAAAACCGGTGGACCTCGCGGAGGTCGCCACCCGGGCCGTGGACCAGGCGCTGGCCGAGGCCGAGCAGAAGGGGGTGGAGATCCGCACCGCCTGTGTGCCGGCCGTGGTGCAGGGCAACGGCGTGCTGCTGGAGCGGATCGCGCTGAACCTCGTACAGAACGCCGTCCGTTACAACATCGCGGAGGGCGGCTGGGTGGAGGTCGGCACGGAGCTGCAGCAGGGTCAGGCGATCCTGCTGGTGTCGAACACGGGTCCCGTCGTTCCCGCGTACGAGATCGACAATCTCTTCGAGCCGTTCCGGCGGCTGCGCACCGAGCGCACCGGCAGTGACAAGGGGGTGGGTCTCGGCCTGTCGATCGCGCGCTCCGTCGCCAGGGCGCACGGCGGCCGTATCATCGCGGAACCCCGGGAGGGCGGCGGGCTCGTGATGCGCGTCACGCTGCCTGTCTGAAGCCGGGCCTCATGATGACGGACCTGAGCCATCTTTGTTCGCTTTGCGCGGAATTTTCTGGACACTTTCCTGTTGTGTCCATGTGTGATCGATCGCACGGTCGATTTCACGCCTATCTACGCTCCGTGATCAAGCCACCGCCGGAAAGCCAGTAAAGTCCGGGTTTCCAGAGGCCAGGATTACGGGAAGTACACGGGGTGGCGCCCGTGAAGTACGACATTCGGACCGTGTACGGTCCCCTTCGCCACCTGAAGCCGATCACTCGTGAGGGGTGCGGTTGGGTGTCGATTGAGTAACAGACCTTGATGTGAGGCAAAATCTCCGCCTCAGGTCGGGCACAAGTCCGGCCTCTCACGCGTTACGTGCGCTGGAGACACCACAGAAACCCAGAGGGGGAGAGCGACATGGCAACGGACTACGACACCCCACGCAAGACCGATGACGACGTCGATCAGGACAGCCTTGAGGAACTGAAGGCCCGTCGGAACGACAAGTCGACGTCAGCGGTTGACGTCGACGAGTTCGAGCAGGCGGAAGGCCTTGAGCTGCCCGGCGCGGATCTCTCCAACGAGGAGCTGTCCGTCCGGGTGCTGCCCAGGCAGGCCGACGAGTTCACCTGCATGAGCTGCTTCCTGGTGCATCACCGGTCCCAGCTGTCGAGGGAAAAGAACGGTCAGCCGATCTGCCGCGACTGCGACTGAGGTCGAGGCAGCCGTGGCAGACGACGCACCGTCCAGGAAACGACGCTTCCGGCGTAACAGTGCACCGGAGGCGTACCAGGGCGGCACAGGCCCGGCAGAAGGCACTGAGCCCTCTGCTGAGCACGCCGCTCTCCTGCACAGTCCCGGCGCACGTGACGACGAGCGAGGCCTGCCGGCCTCGCTCGGAGCAGACCAGGAAGACCACGACGACCCCGTGACCAAGGGCCGTCGCCTGGGTGCCGTCAAACGGGGAGTACGGAAAGGCGGCGCGAGCGCCAAGGCGGGGCTCGGCTTCGTCGCCGACCGGATCATCGACATCGCCCCGCGCGTGCCCGTGCGCGATCTGGCGACCCTGCGCGGGCAGTTCCCCGGCCTCGGGCCCGAGGAGCTGGCCGACAAGCTCGTCGCGGGCGCCGCCAACAGCACCTCGACCGTGGGCGCGGGCATCGGCGCCGCCGCGATGCTGCCCGTACCGCCGGCGATGCCGGCCGAGCTGGCCGCCGAGATCACGGCGGTCGCCGCGATCGAGCTGAAGCTGATCGCCGAGCTGCACGAGGTCTACGGACAGCGGCCGCCCGGCAATCTGCGCGAGCGCGGCACGGCCTATCTGACGTCCTGGACCGAGGAGCGCGGGGTCGACGTCACCAAGCCCGCCGCCTCCATCAACTCGGCCCTCAGCAACCGGATGAAGCGCGAACTGCGCCAGCAGATCATGAAGCGCACCGTCCGCAGCCTGCCGAACCTGGTCCCGTTCATGATCGGGGCCGCCGTCGGCGCCATGATGAACCGCCGCGACACCAAACACGTCGCCGAGCGCATCCGCGACGACCTGCGGACCAGGCAGGTCGCCTGGGACGCGCTGCCCGCCCTGCCCCCGCTGGAGCAGCCCAAGGAGCTGCCGCCCGAGTTCCCCAAGGAGCTGGGGAGCTAGGGCCTGTCGTCCGGCCCTGACGGCGCCGGCTCGTACGTACCGGAGTCAGCTCGCGCGCACCGCGTCGAGCGCCGAGGCGAGCGCCTGCGGGTCGCGGGTCGACAGATACAGGTACGGCGTCGGATCGTCCGGGTCGACGACCGGCACCCGCAGCGCCGTCGGGACGTAGCTGCGCAGCAGCATGAACGCACGCGGGTCGGCCTTGTGCAGCCGCCAGGCCCGCGCCTCCTCGCCGTCCAGCACCTCGGCCTCGCCGAGCGCCGAGACCGGGATCCTGGCGTCGCCCGCCACCAGCGAATCGGCCACCACCCGGATCCGCGCCGAGCCGTACGCGCTGACGCCGCCCGCCGCCAGCGCGCCCGCGCCCACCAGCCCGCCGAGCATCGGCAGCGGCCCCAGCGGCAGCAGGATCAGCGCGCCCGCCACCCCCACGAGGGCGGCGATGCCCCACCAGGAGGCCGGTGCGGTCAGACGTTCGTCGTAGCGTGCGGCGGAGTGCTCCATGGACCAAGCTTGGCACGGTGCGCCCGGCGGGCCGCCGCGCGGGTAAGGTCTGCGCCTGTGAGTAACGCGCCATCACCGGGAACACCCGCGGGCACCTCCGGGGGTTCCCCGGCCCTGACACCTCCGGCCGACGCCACGGCCCCGGTGCGGCATCCCGACGCCCCGGCTCCCGGAGAGCTGCTCGGCTCGCACTACCAGCACTGTTTCGGCTGCGGCGACCAGCAGCCGCACGGACTGCACCTCCAGGCGCGGGCCGGCGAAGGCGTCAGCCTCACCGCCGAGTTCACCGTCGGCGCGGCCCACCAGGGTGCGCCGGGGCTCGCCCACGGCGGGGTGCTGGCCACCGCGCTCGACGAGACGCTCGGCGCCCTCGGCTGGCTGCTGCGGGTGGTGGCGGTGACCGGGAAGCTGCAGACCGAGTACCTGCGTCCGGTGCCGGTCGGCACGGTGCTGTTCCTGGAGGCCGAGGTCACCGCCGTGCACGGCCGGAAGATCTACTCGACGGCCACCGGCCGGATCGGCGGCCCCGACGGGCGGGTGGCGGTCCGCGCCGACGCCCTGTTCGTCGAGGTCAAGGTCGATCACTTCGTCTCACACGGCCGCCAGGAGGAGATCCGGGCAGCCATGGCCGACCCCGACCAGATCAAGCGCGCACGTGCCTTCGAGGTGAACCCATGAGCCGTCCCCCTGTCGATGTGCTGATCCGCAGGACCGATCCGCAGGTGCCGCTCCCCGCTTACGGGCACCCCGGCGACGCCGGGGCGGATCTGGTCACCACCGAGGCCGCCGAGCTGGCGCCCGGTGAGCGTGCCGTGCTCCCGACGGGCGTGTCGATCGCGCTGCCGGACGGCTACGCGGCCTTCGTGCACCCGCGTTCCGGGCTCGCCGCCCGGTGCGGTGTCGCCCTCGTGAATGCCCCGGGGACGGTGGATGCCGGGTACCGTGGAGAGATCAAGGTGATCGTGGTGAATCTGGACCCGCGCGAGAGCGTGCGGTTCGAACGGTTCGACCGGATTGCCCAACTCGTCGTCCAGCAGGTCGAGAAGGTGCGCTTCCACGAGGTGGCGGAGCTTCCCGGTTCCGCGCGGGCCGAGGGGGGCTTCGGGTCCACCGGCGGCCATGCCGCCGTGGACGGCGCACAGGGTGGGAATCGATACGCTTCGGTCGTATCCGACCGGGAAGGACAGTGACGTGTTCGGACGTCGCAAGAAGAGTGGTTCCGCAGAGGACGCGACGGACGCGGCCGGCGAGGCAGGGCAGGACGTCGAGTCGTACGACGCCGCTGACGCCGACGCAGGCGCTGCCGACGCCGAGCCCGCGAGCCGCCGGGTGAACCTTCCTCCGGCCCCGCGGCCCGACGGTCCCTGGGACATCTCCGAGGTCAGCAAGGCCGACGACGGCCGGGTCGACCTGGGCGGCATCTTCGTGCCCGGAGTCGAAGGCATGGAGCTGCGGGTCGAGGTCGCCGGTGACGCGATCGTGGCCGCCACGGTCGTGGTGCGCGACAGCGCCGTACAGCTCCAGGCGTTCGCGGCGCCCAAGAAGGAAGGCATCTGGGGCGAGGTCCGCGAGGAGATCGCCACCGGCATCACCCAGCAGGGCGGCATCATCGACGAGGTCGAGGGCCCGCTGGGCTGGGAGCTGCGCGCGCAGGTCCCCGTACAGCTGCCCGACGGCACCGGAGGCGTCCAGCTGGTGCGCTTCATCGGGGTCGACGGCCCCCGCTGGTTCCTGCGCGGCGTGATCTCCGGGCAGGGCGCCGTGCAGCCCGAGGCCGCGGGCCTGCTGGAGAGCGTCTTCCGGGACACCGTGGTGGTACGTGGCGACGGACCGATGGCGCCCCGTGACCCGATCGTCCTGAAGCTCCCCAACGACGCGCAGATGGTGCCCGAGGGCGTCCAGCAGGACGAGCAGGAGGGCTCCCGGTTCTCCGGCGGCATGGGCTCGCTCCAGCGCGGCCCCGAGATCACCGAAGTGCGCTGACGAAGGGCCCGTCGGACGACGGGCGGAACACAGCTGAGAGCAGTGGGTCGTACCCCGGCACCCGGGGTGCGGCCCACTGGCGTTTCCCCTGGTCACGGCCGCTGACATATGGAGTGCGTCAAGCCGGTGCCCGTGGCCGTATGGGACACGTCAACGCGAGCGGAATCGGGCGGACGAGGAGGTTTCCTCAAGAAGTCAGATTCCGCCTCATCTCAGCTAGGAGCAGACCGATGGCCGACGTGGCCTTCGTCCTCACCACGATCGCGGTGTTCGCGCTGGTGGCTCTCATCGCCAAGGGGGTGGCGAAACTGTGAGCGCCGAGACAATCGTCGGCCTCGTCGTCGCCGTCGCCCTCCTGGTGTATCTCGTCCTCGCCCTCGTCCGTCCTGAGAGGTTCTGAGTGATGAGTCCCGTACTCGCCGGGGTGCTCCAGATGATCGCCCTGATCGTGGTACTCGGTCTGGTGTACCGCCCGCTGGGCGACTACATGGCACGGGTGTACAACTCGCCGAAGCATCTGCGCGTCGAGAAGTGGATCTACAAGGCCATCGGCGCCAACCCGGCCACCGAGATGCGCTGGCCCGCCTACCTGCGCGGCCTACTCGCCTTCTCGCTCATCAGCGTGCTCTTCCTGTACCTGATGCAGCGCGTCCAGGGGAGCCTGCCCGGCTCGCTGGGCTTCTCGTCGATCGACCCCGACCAGGCCTTCAACACGGCGGCGTCCTTCGTCTCCAACACCAACTGGCAGTCGTACTACGGCGAACAGGCCATGGGCCACGTCGTACAGACCGGCGGCCTCGCCGTCCAGAACTTCCTCTCGGCCGCTGTCGGCATGGCCGTCGCCGTCGCCCTCATCCGGGGCTTCGTCCGCTCCCGTACCGGTGAACTGGGCAACTTCTGGGCGGACATGGTGCGCGGCACCGTCCGCATCCTGATCCCGATCGCGTTCATCGGCGCCGTCGTGCTGGTCGCCTGCGGCGCCGTCCAGAACTTCTCCGGGATCCACGAGGTCGGCCAGTTCGCCGGCGGCTCGCAGCAGTGGAACGGCGGCGCGGTCGCCTCCCAGGAGGCCATCAAGGAGCTGGGCACCAACGGCGGCGGTTACTTCAACGCCAACTCGGCCCACCCGTTCGAGAACCCGAGCGGGATCTCGAACCTCCTGGAGATCTTCCTGATCCTGGTCATCCCCTTCGCCCTGACCCGCACCTTCGGCACGATGGTCGGCTCGGTCAAGCAGGGATACGCGATCCTCGCCGCGATGGTGACGATCTGGATCGGTTTCACCGCCCTGATGATGTGGACCGAGTTCCACCACGGCGCGCTCGCCTTCAACATCGCGGGCGGTGCCATGGAGGGCAAGGAGACCCGCTTCGGGGTCGGCGGCTCGTCGCTCTTCGCGACGACCACCACGCTCACGTCGACGGGCGCCGTCAACTCGTTCCACTCGTCCTTCACCGGATTCGGCGGCGGAATCACCCTGCTGGGCATGATGCTGGGCGAAGTGGCGCCGGGCGGTGTCGGCTCCGGGCTCTACGGCATGCTGATCCTCGCGATCGTCGCTGTCTTCATCGCGGGCCTGATGGTCGGCCGTACGCCCGAGTACCTGGGCAAGAAGATCGGCACCCGCGAGATCAAGTTCGCCGCGCTCTACATCATGATCACGCCGGCCCTCGCGCTCGGCTTCACCGCCGCGTCCATGGCGATGACCACGCCGAAGAACTCGATGCTCAACAGCGGCGCGCACGGCTTCTCCGAAGTCCTGTACGCCTTCACGTCCGGTGCCAACAACAACGGCTCGGCCTTCGCCGGACTCAGCTCCGACACCCAGTGGTACAACACCACGATCGGGCTGGCGATGCTGCTCGGCCGGTTCCTGCCGATGGTCTTCATCCTGGCGCTGGCCGGCTCGCTCGGTGAGCAGAAGAAGATCCCGGCGTCGCTGGGCACGCTGCGCACCCACAAGCCGCTGTTCGCGGGGCTGCTCGTCGCCACCGTCATCGTCGTCAGCGGTCTGACCTACTTCCCCGCGCTCGCGCTGGGACCGCTGGCCGAGGGGCTGGCGTCATGACCACTCGTCTGAAGCAAGAGGACTCGATGTCCACGTCCACTCCGACCCGTGCGCCGCACAGCGACGTACCAGCGGGCCACAACAGCCAGGGCAACCGCGTCGGCAGCGGCATGTTCGACCCCAAACAGCTGCTGACGTCGTTCCCGCAGGCCGTGCTCAAGCTCGACCCGCGCGTCATGTGGAAATCGCCCGTCATGTTCGTGGTCCTCGTCGGATCCGTCCTGACGACCGTGTTCGCCTTCAAGGACCCGGGCAACTGGTTCGGCTGGACCATCGCCGGCTGGCTGTGGCTCACCACGATCTTCGCCAACCTGGCGGAGGCGGTGGCCGAAGGACGCGGCAAGGCGCAGGCGGACACGCTGCGCAAGGCCAAGACCGACACCGTCGCCCGGCGGCTGAACGGCACGGCCGAGGAGCGGGTGCCCGGCACCGAACTGCGCATCGGCGACCTGGTCGTCTGCGAGGCGGGCGACACCATCCCCGGCGACGGTGACGTGGTCGAAGGCGTCGCGTCCGTCGACGAGTCGGCCATCACCGGTGAGTCCGCCCCCGTCATCCGCGAGTCGGGCGGTGACCGCTCGGCCGTCACCGGCGGTACGAAGGTCCTCTCCGACCGGGTCGTCGTCAAGATCACGACCAAGCCCGGCGAGACCTTCATCGACCGGATGATCAAGCTGGTCGAAGGCGCCGCACGGCAGAAGACGCCCAACGAGATCGCGCTGAACATCCTGCTCGCCTCGCTGACCATCGTCTTCCTGCTCGCCGTGGTCACCCTCCAGCCGTTCGCCATCTACGCGGGATCGCGGCAGACGACGATCGTGCTGGTCGCCCTGCTGGTCTGTCTGATCCCGACCACCATCGGCGCGCTGCTCTCCGCGATCGGCATCGCGGGCATGGACCGACTCGTCCAGCGCAACGTGCTGGCGATGTCGGGACGGGCCGTCGAGGCGGCGGGCGACGTGTCGACGCTGCTGCTCGACAAGACCGGCACCATCACCCTCGGCAACCGCCAGGCGTCCGAGTTCGTGCCCGTCCACGGGGTGCGCGAGGACGAACTCGCCGACGCCGCCCAGCTCTCCTCGCTGGCCGACGAGACCCCCGAAGGCCGGTCCGTCGTCGTCCTCGCCAAGGAGCGGTACGGGCTGCGCGAGCGCACCCGGGGCGAGCTGACCGGGGCCGACTGGATCGCCTTCACCGCCCAGACCCGGATGTCGGGCGTCGACCTCGAAGAGGAAGGCGTACGGCGCAAGGTCCGCAAGGGCGCGAGCGGCTCGGTCGTGGCCTGGGTCCAGGAGCGCGGCGGCCAGGTGCCCGACGAGGTGCGGATGCTGACCGAGACCATCTCCCAGGCCGGCGGCACCCCGCTGCTGGTCGCCGTCGAGGACGGCACGGGAGCCAGGGTCCTCGGTGTCGTCCACCTCAAGGACGTCGTCAAGGAAGGCATGCGGGAGCGGTTCGACGAGCTGCGCAGGATGGGCATCAAGACGGTCATGATCACGGGTGACAACCCGCTGACCGCCAAGGCCATCGCGGACGAGGCGGGCGTGGACGACTTCCTCGCCGAGGCCACGCCCGAGGACAAGATGGCGCTCATCAGGCGTGAGCAGAGCGGCGGCAAGCTCGTCGCGATGACGGGTGACGGGACGAACGACGCGCCCGCGCTCGCCCAGGCCGACGTCGGCGTGGCCATGAACACCGGTACCTCGGCAGCCAAGGAGGCCGGGAACATGGTGGACCTGGACTCCAACCCGACCAAGCTGATCGAGATCGTCGAGATCGGCAAGCAGCTGCTCATCACCCGCGGTGCGCTGACCACGTTCTCGATCGCCAACGACGTCGCGAAGTACTTCGCGATCCTCCCGGCGATGTTCACGGTCGCCTACCCGGGCCTCGACAAGCTCAACGTCATGGACCTGTCGTCGCCCGAGTCCGCGATCCTGTCGGCGGTCATCTTCAACGCGCTGGTCATCGTCGCGCTCGTACCGCTCGCCCTGCGGGGTGTGCGCTACCGGCCGACGACCGCCGACAAGATGCTGCGCAGGAACCTCGCGATCTACGGCCTCGGCGGCCTGATCTCGCCGTTCATCGGCATCAAGATCATCGACCTGATCATCTCTCTCATCCCCGGCATCGGGTGAACGGCATGAGCATGAACAATTCGGCAGGCAGCGCGCTCCGGCTCGGCTGGGCCGGGCTACGCGCCCTCATCGTCCTGAGCGTCCTGTGCGGCGTGATCTACCCGCTGGCGGTGCTGGGGATCGGCCAGGCCGCCTTCCACGACAAGGCGAACGGCTCCGAGATCAAGGAGAACGGCAAGGTCGTCGGGTCGTCCCTCATCGGGCAGCGCTACGACCTGCCGCTGAAGAAGGGCCAGGAGACCCCGGCACCCGACCTCACGTGGTTCCAGCCGCGCCCGTCGAACGGTCTCGGCGAGAACAGCGTCAACACGCGGTACACGCTGATCCTCTCCGGCGCCACCAACCTGGCGGGCGACAGCAAGGACCTGATCAAGCAGGTCACCGACGCCAAGGCCGCCGTGATCAAGGACAACTCGACCCCGGGCTACACGGTCAAGCCGTCCGCGGTGCCGGCCGACGCCGTCACCTCGTCCGGATCGGGACTCGACCCGTCCATCTCCCCGCAGTACGCGCAGCTCCAGGCGCACCGCGTGGCGGAGAAGAACCACCTCACCCTCGCGCAGGTGGAGAAGCTGATCGACAAGAACACCGTCGGACGCACCCTCGGTTTCATCGGGGAGCCCCAGGTGAACGTCCTGAAGCTGAACATCGCACTGAGGGAGCTGGCGGGCTGACGCACGGCAGATGGTGATCGACGGCCATTGCTCTCACTCATGGGCTCCGCACATACTGGCGCCCATGAGTGAGAGCATCGGCGTCCGTGGCGCGGCGGCCACCCTGGCGGAAGAGGCCGGCGGCCCCATGGTGCGGGTCGAGGACGTGCACCGCTCGTACGGGGCCGGCGCCTCCGCCGTACACGCCCTGCGCGGTGTCTCCTTCGACATCCCGCGCGGCGAACTCGTCGCCCTGAAGGGCCGGTCGGGCTCCGGCAAGACGACCCTGCTCAATCTGGTCGGCGGCCTCGACACCCCGGGCCGGGGACGGATCACCGTCGACGGCACCGAGCTGTCCACGCTCGGCGAGGACGGGCTGCTCGCGCTGCGCAGGGACCGGGTCGGTTTCATCTTCCAGTCCTTCGGACTCATCCCGATCCTGACCGCCGCCGAGAACGTCGGCGTGCCGATGCGGCTGCGCAGGACGAACGCCCGGGAGCGCGACGAGCGGGTGGCGCTGCTGCTCGCCCTGGTCGGTCTCGCCGACCACACCGCCCAGCGGCCCGGCGAGCTGTCCGGCGGCCAGCAGCAGCGGGTGGCCATCGCCCGCGCCCTCGCCAACCGGCCCGCCCTGCTGATCGCCGACGAGCCCACCGGGCAGCTCGACGCGGAGACCGGGCTCGACGTGATGGAGCTGCTGCGCGCCGTCGTACGCAGCGAGGGCCTCACCGCGCTCGTCGCCACCCACGACACACAGCTCCTCGGCCTCGCCGACCGGGTGCTGGAACTCAGCGACGGCCACATCGTCGAACACGCCTAGGCCGGGCACTCCCTGGCGCCGGTCGTCCGGATCGGGCACAACCGCCGGTCACGGTGGATTCCGGCGCATCAGGGTCGCGTCAAGACCCACTCCGGAGCAGACCGCATGCCCCAAATGTCCCTATCGGTGGCTGTAGCTTCGAGAGAGCCGCCCGCCCGACGCGGACGGCTCTTCCGGAAGACAATGGGGCCATGGGACGCGGCAAGCTTCGGATCTACCTGGGTGCGGCGCCGGGCGTCGGCAAGACCTACGCGATGCTCTCCGAGGCGCATCGCCGGGTGGAGCGCGGCACCGACTGCGTCGTCGCCTTCGTCGAGCACCACGACCGGCCGCGCACCGAGGTCATGCTGCGCGGCCTCGAAGAGGTGAGCCGCCGCGAGATCGAGTACCGCGGCACCGTGTTCACCGAGATGGACGTCGACGCCGTACTGGAACGCCGGCCGGCCGTCGCCCTCGTGGACGAGCTGGCGCACACCAACGTCCCGGGCTCCCGCAACCACAAGCGCTGGCAGGACATCGAAGAGCTCCTCCAGGCCGGCATCAACGTGGTCTCCAACCTGAACATCCAGCACCTGGAGTCCCTCGGCGACGTCGTCGAGTCCATCACCGGGGTGCGGCAGCGCGAGACCGTCCCCGACGAGGTCGTCCGCAGGGCCGACCAGATAGAGCTTGTCGACATGTCGCCCCAGGCGCTGCGCCGCCGGATGGCGCACGGCAACATCTACAAGCCGGAGAAGCTGGACGCGGCGCTGTCCAACTACTTCAGACCCGGCAACCTGACCGCCCTGCGCGAGCTGGCCCTGCTGTGGGTGGCCGACCGCGTGGACGAATACCTCCAGCAGTACCGCGGCGAGCACAACATCCGCTCCACCTGGCAGGCCCGCGAGCGGATCGTCGTCGGCCTCACCGGCGGCCCCGAGGGCCGTACGCTGATCCGCCGCGCCGCCCGGATGGCGGCCAAGGGCTCCGGCAGCGAGATCCTCGCCGTCTACATCGCCCGCAGCGACGGGCTCACCTCGGCCTCGCCCAAGGAACTGGCGCTCCAGCGCACCCTCGTCGAAGACCTCGGCGGCACCTTCCACCACGTCATAGGCGAGGACGTGCCCTCGGCGCTCCTCGAATTCGCCCGCGGCGTGAACGGCACCCAGATCGTCCTCGGATCGAGCCGCCGCAAGACCTGGCAGTACATCTTCGGACCCGGTGTCGGCGCGACGGTCGCCCGCGATTCGGGCACCGACCTCGACGTCCACATCGTCACCCACAGCGAGGTCGCCAAGGGGCGCGGACTGCCGGTGGCGCGCGGCGCGCGGTTCGGCCGCTCCCGGATCATCTGGGGCTGGCTCGCCGGGGTCGTGGCGCCCGTCCTGCTCTCGCTGCTGCTCTCCTCGCTGGCCGACCCCCTCGGGCTCGCCAACGACGTCCTGCTGTTCCTCTTCCTGACCGTGCTGTCCGCGCTGTTCGGCGGACTGAAACCGGCGCTCGCCTCGGCCGCCGTCAGCTCACTGCTGCTGAACTTCTACTACACGCCACCGACCCACACCCTGGACATCGCCGAGCCGAAGAACATCGTCGCGCTCGTGGTCTTCTTCGCCGTCGCCGTGGCCGTCGCCTCCGTGGTGGACCTGGCGGCCCGCAGAACCCACCAGGCGGCCCGGCTGCGCGCCGAGTCGGAGATCCTGTCCTTCCTCGCCGGGAGCGTGCTGCGCGGCGAGACGACCCTCGACGCCCTCCTCGAACGCGTACGCGAGACCTTCGCCATGGACTCGGTGGCCCTGCTGGAGCGCTCCAGCGACGTCGACCCCTGGACCTGCGCGGGCAGTGTCGGCCCCAAGCCCGCGACCCGCCCCGACGACGCCGACGTGGACATGCCCGTGGGCGACCACATGGCGCTGGCCCTGTCCGGCCGGATGCTGCCCGCCGAGGACCGCAGGGTGCTCGCCGCCTTCGCCGCGCAGGCCGCCGTCGTCCTCGACAGGCAGCGCCTCGTCGGCGAGGCCGAGCAGGCGCGCGAGCTGGCCGAGGGCAACCGCATCCGCACCGCACTGCTCGCCGCCGTCAGCCACGACCTGCGCACCCCGCTCGCCGGGATCAAGGCCGCCGTCTCCTCGCTGCGCTCCGACGACGTCGAGTGGTCCGAGGAGGACAGCGCCGAACTGCTCGCCGGCATCGAGAACGGCGCCGACCGGCTCGACCACCTGGTGGGCAACCTGCTCGACATGTCCCGGCTGCAGACCGGCACCGTCACCCCGCTGATCCGCGAGATCGACCTCGACGAGGTGGTTCCGATGGCGCTCGGCGGCGTACCGGAGGACAGCGTGGAGCTGGACATCCCCGAGTCGCTGCCCATGGTGGCCGTCGATCCGGGACTGCTGGAGCGCGCCGTCGCCAATATCGTCGAGAACGCCGTCAAGTACAGCCCCGACGCGCAGCCGGTCACCGTGGCGGCCAGCGCGCTCGGCGCCCGGGTCGAGGTACGGGTCACCGACAGCGGCCCCGGCGTGCCCGACGAGGCCAAGGACCGGATATTCGAACCGTTCCAGCGCCACGGCGACGCACCGCGCGGCGCCGGCGTCGGCCTCGGACTCGCGGTCGCCCGCGGCTTCGTCGAGGCGATGGGCGGCACCCTCGCCGCCGAGGACACCCCCGGCGGCGGTATGACCATGGTCCTCACACTCAGAGCGGCGACCGGCCTGCTGCCGGCCCGCCCCGAACTCTCCTCCCGGGTCATCTCGTGACCGGGACGGCGGAAAGGCAGACCCCCATGACCCGGGTGCTCGTGGTCGACGACGAGCCGCAGATCGTACGTGCCCTCGTGATCAACCTGAAGGCGCGCAAGTACGAGGTGGACGCGGCATCCGACGGCGCCTCGGCGCTGGAACTCGCCGCCGCCCGCCATCCCGACGTCGTGGTGCTCGACCTCGGCCTGCCCGACATGGACGGCGTCGAGGTGATCAGGGGACTGCGCGGCTGGACCCGGGTGCCGATCCTGGTGCTCTCCGCCCGGCACACCTCGGACGAGAAGGTCGAGGCGCTGGACGCGGGCGCCGACGACTACGTCACCAAGCCCTTCGGCATGGACGAGCTGCTGGCCCGGCTGCGCGCGGCCGTCCGGCGCACCGAGCCGGTCGGCGGGGAAGGCGACGACGGGGTCGCCGTCGTCGAGACGGAGGGCTTCACCGTCGACCTGGCGGCCAAGAAGGTGCACAGGGACGGCCGCGACGTACGGCTCACGCCGACCGAATGGCACCTGCTGGAGGTGCTCGTCCGCAACACCGGCAGGCTCGTCAGCCAGAAACAGCTCCTCCAGGAGGTCTGGGGCCCCTCCTACGGCACGGAGACCAACTATCTGCGGGTCTACATGGCACAGCTGCGCCGCAAGCTGGAGGCGGACCCCTCGCACCCCCGGCACTTCGTCACCGAGCCGGGTATGGGTTACCGCTTCGAGCACTGATTCGACAGCGCTCCGATCCCGGTACCCTTGGCGCATGAGTGCTGACAAGCCGAGCGGCCGATTCCGCCGGATGCTCGACCGGCTGTCCAGCTCCCAGGAGGATCTGGAGTCCGAGGAGCTGCGGGAAGACGCACACGCGTCCGGGTGCACCCGGATCTCCGAGTGCAACGACCGCCAGATCGTCCGGGTGACTGGTACGTTGCGGACGGTCACCTTGCGTCCGCGGGCCGGTGTGCCGGCTCTGGAGGCGGAGCTGTTCGACGGCACCGCACCGCTGGACGTGGTGTGGCTGGGCCGGCGCTCCATCGTGGGGATCGAGCCGGGCCGCAAGCTGATCGCCTCCGGCCGGATCTCCGTGAGCCACGGCCGCCGGGTGCTGTTCAATCCCAAATACGAGCTCCGACCGCTCGGACAGGAGTAGCCGGTGACGTCAGTCGACAAGTCAGCCGCCTCGACCGCTTCTCAGACCTCGCCCGCCACGGGGGACCCCCAGGGCTCCGAGGACCCCAGGACCACGGAGGAGCAGGACGCGCGGGCCGTTACCGAGGCCGCCCTTTTCGAGGCGTTCGGCGGACTGCGCGGGATGGTGGAGACGGTCCTGCCGGGACTGCTCTTCGTCACGATCTTCACCATCAACAAGAACCTGTACGCCTCGGCGATCGCCGCGCTGGCCATCTCGGTGGTGCTCGTCGCCGTCCGGCTGATCCGCCGCGACACCGTCAAGCACGCCTTCAGCGGTGTCTTCGGGGTGGCCTTCGGTGTCGTCTTCGCGATGATGACCGGCAACGCCAAGGACTTCTACCTGCCGGGGATGATCTACACGCTCGGCCTCGCCGTCGCGTACATCGTCACGACGGTCGCCGGGGTGCCGCTGATCGGTCTGATCCTCGGGCCCGTCTTCAAGGAGAACCTCTCCTGGCGCACCCGCAACCCCGGCCGCAAGAAGGCCTACGCCAAGTCCAGCTGGGCGTGGGGACTGATCCTGCTCGCCAAGTGCGCGATCCTCTTCCCGCTCTACTGGTGGGCCGACACCACGTCGCTCGGCTGGATCCTGATCTCGCTCAAGATCCCGCCCTTCCTGCTCGCGGTCTATCTGACCTGGGTCTTCCTGGCGAAGGCGCCGCCGCCCATCGACGTGTTCGCCGAGATGGAGGCCGAGGAGCAGGCCGAGAAGGAGCGCAAGGCAGCGGCTTCGGCGGCCTCGGCCGAGGGGACTGCGGCCGACCGGCCGGCGCCACGCAGCCACCGCCGCGAGGCGTGACGCACGCGTCGTAGACATGGGTGGGGCCCCGCACCGGCCG
>NZ_JTIY01000001.1:124546-143503 GCF_000818175.1 Streptomyces sp. AcH 505 | reverse complement strand
CCGGCCGGTGCGGGGCCCCACCCATGTCCACGCATGTCTACGGCGCCGGGGTCACTCGCCCTCGCGCCGTACCGACAGCAGGTCCTCCAGCTGTTCCTCGCGCGCCTGCGCCGCCACGAACAGCAGCTCGTCGCCCGCCTCCAGCGTCTCGTCCGGGGTCGGCGTCAGCACCCGCGTACCGCGGATGATCGTGACCAGGGACGTGTCCTCGGGCCAGGTCACATCCCCGACCTGGGTACCGGTCACCGCGGACTCCGGCGGCAGCGTCAGCTCGACGAGGTTGGCGTCGCCGTGGCTGAAGCGCAGCAGCCGTACGAGATCGCCGACGCTCACTGCCTCCTCCACCAGCGCCGACATCAGCCGCGGCGTGGAGACCGCCACGTCGACACCCCAGGACTCGTTGAACAGCCACTCGTTCTTGGGATTGTTGACCCGGGCCACCACGCGCGGCACGCCGTACTCGGTCTTGGCGAGCAGCGAGACGACCAGATTGACCTTGTCGTCGCCGGTCGCCGCGATCACCACGTTGCAGCGCTGCAGCGCCGCCTCGTCCAGCGAGGTGATCTCACAGGCGTCGGCCAGCAGCCACTCGGCCATCGGCACCCGCTCCACCGAGATGGCGGTCGGCGCCTTGTCGACCAGCAGGACCTCGTGCCCGTTCTCCAGCAGTTCGCCCGCGATGGAACGACCCACCGCGCCTGCCCCCGCAATCGCGACGCGCATCAGTGCGCCCCTCCTTCAGGACCCTGGGCGAATGCCGCCTCGACCTTCACGATGTCGTCGGTACGCATCATCACGTGGACGAGATCCCCCTCCTGCAACACGGTCTGGGACGTCGGCAGCATCGCCTCGCCCAGCCGCGTCAGGAACGCCACGCGCACGCCGGTCTCCTCCTGGAGGGTGCTGACCTTGTGGCCGATCCAGTCGTCCGGAGTGTGCACCTCGGCGAGCTGGACCCCGCCGCTCGGGTCGCGCCACAGCGGCTCGGCGCCCGAAGGCAGCAGTCGGCGCAGCATCTGGTCGGCGGTCCAGCGGACCGTGGCGACCGTGGGGATGCCCAGCCGCTGATAGACCTCGGCCCTGCGCGGGTCGTAGATCCGGGCCGCGACGTTCTCTATGCCGAACATCTCCCTGGCGACCCGGGCGGCAATGATGTTCGAGTTGTCACCGCTGCTCACAGCGGCGAAGGCGCCCGCCTCCTCGATCCCCGCCTCGCGGAGCGTGTCCTGGTCGAACCCGACCCCGCTGACGCGTCTGCCGCCGAAGCCGGAGCCGAGCCTGCGGAACGCCGTGGGGTCCTGGTCGATGACCGCGACCGTATGTCCCTGCTGCTCCAGGGTCTGCGCGAGTGCGGAGCCCACCCGGCCGCAGCCCATGATGACGACGTGCACGCCCCTACCCCGCCGTCCTGGTTGCCACGCTGACCTGCGAAAACACCTGTTCACTCTTTCTTGTCGACCTGCCGGGCACCATTGGGGCAACCGTACGCGGCATTCCCCGAGCCACGAGCTTATGCGGGAACGTGCACGTTGCCTTCATCACGATCGTCCCAAGAACCCGTGCCCAGGCCGGGTAATAGGGGTACTGGCCGCACGGTGACCTGTTCGAACGCATACGATCCTCCCCGTGTCCAAACTGACCGACGTGCCCAAGCGGATCCTGATCGGACGGGCGCTGCGCAGCGACAAGCTCGGTGAGACGCTGCTGCCCAAGCGCATCGCGCTGCCCGTCTTCGCCTCCGACCCGCTGTCCTCGGTGGCCTACGCACCCGGGGAAGTGCTCCTGGTGCTGTCGGTCGCCGGCGTCTCGGCGTACCACTTCAGCCCGTGGATCGCGCTGGCCGTCGTCGTCCTGATGTTCACCGTCGTCGCCTCGTACCGGCAGAACGTGCACGCGTACCCCAGCGGCGGCGGCGACTACGAGGTGGCCACCACCAACCTCGGCCCCAAGGCCGGCCTGACGGTCGCCAGCGCCCTGCTGGTCGACTACGTGCTGACCGTGGCCGTGTCGATCGCCTCGGGTGTCGAGAACCTCGGCTCCGCCATCCCGTTCGTCGTCGAGCACAAGGTCATCTGTGCCGTCGTCGTCATCGTGCTGCTGACGCTGATGAACCTGCGCGGGGTCAGGGAATCCGGCAAGCTCTTCGCCATCCCGACCTATGTCTTCGTCGGCGGCGTCTTCATCATGATCATCTGGGGCGCCATCCGCGGCCTGGTGCTGAACGACACGATGAACGCGCCCACCGCCTCCTTCCACATCAAGGCCGAGCACAGCGGCCTGGCCGGCTTCGCCATGGTCTTCCTGCTGCTGCGCGCCTTCTCCTCCGGCTGCGCCGCGCTCACCGGCGTCGAGGCGATCAGCAACGGCGTACCGGCCTTCCGCAAGCCCAAGAGCAAGAACGCGGCGACGACCCTCGCCCTGATGGGCGGCCTCGCCGTCACCATGTTCTGCGGCATCATCGTGCTGGCCATGACCACGCACGTACGGATGGCCTCGGAGCCGGCCACCGACCTGCTGAAGAACGGCGTCCCCGTCGGCAGCGGCTTCGTCCAGGACCCGGTCATCTCCCAGGTCGCCGCGGCCGTCTTCGGCCAGGGCACCTTCCTCTTCGTGGTCCTCGCGGCCGCCACCGCGCTCGTACTGTTCCTGGCGGCGAACACCGCGTACAACGGCTTCCCGCTGCTCGGCTCGATCCTCGCCCAGGACCGCTACCTGCCGCGCCAGCTGCACACCCGGGGCGACCGGCTCGCCTTCTCCAACGGCATCGTGCTGCTGGCGGGGGCCGCCGCGCTGCTCGTCATCATCTACGGGGCCGACTCCACCCGGCTGATCCAGCTCTACATCGTCGGGGTCTTCGTCTCCTTCACCCTCAGCCAGACCGGCATGGTCCGGCACTGGAACCGCCACCTGCGCACCGAGCGTGACCAGGCCAAGCGCCGCCACATGGTCCGCTCCCGCGCCATCAACGCCTTCGGCGCCTTCTTCACCGGGCTCGTGCTCGTCGTCGTCCTGGCGACCAAGTTCACGCACGGCGCCTGGGTGGCGCTGCTGGGCATGGTGATCTTCTTCGGGACGATGACGGCGATCCGCAAGCACTACGACCGGGTGGCCGACGAGATCGCGGCGGCCGAGGGCCCGTCCGACGACACGATAAAGCCGTCCCGCGTGCACTCGATCGTGCTCGTGTCCAAGCTGCACAAGCCGACCCTGCGGGCGCTCGGCTACGCGAAACTGATGCGCTCCGACACCCTGGAGGCGCTCAGCATCAGCGTCGACCCGGCGGAGACGAAGGCGCTGCGGGCGGAGTGGGAACGGCGCGGCATCAACGTGCCGCTGAAGATCCTCGACTCGCCGTACCGGGAGATCACCCGGCCGGTCATAGAGTACGTACGCGGCCTGCGCACCGAGAATCCGCGTGACGTGATCAGCATCTACATCCCCGAGTACGTGGTCGGCCGCTGGTACGAACACCTGCTGCACAACCAGAGCGCGCTGCGCCTCAAGGGCCGGCTGCTGTTCACGCCGGGGGTCATGGTCACCTCCGTGCCGTACCAGCTGGAGTCGTCGGAGCTGGCGAAGCAGCGGGCGAAGCGGCGGGGCATGTACAACGCGCCGGGGGCGGTCAGGCGGGGTCCGGTGGACGCGCGCCCGAAGGACACGTCAAAAAAGTGACTGGCGATCGGCCGGACGGCAGCCAAGTAGACTGACGGGCTGCGGTCCGGCCGATTCGCTTTGACGCGTCCTTCCGCTGGTCCGTTGGTCCGTCCTTCCGCCTCGATCCACCGTTCCCCCTGATCCCTGGAGCCACCCCTTCATGTCAACGCAACCCCAGCCTTCAGAGCAGGCTTCGCTGGTCGGGGAGGAGTACGAGGTCGAGGTCGGCCCCGTCGCACACGGCGGCCACTGCATCGCCCGTACCTCGGAGGGCCAGGTGCTGTTCGTCCGGCACGCGCTGCCCGGCGAGCGGATCGTCGCCCGGGTCACGGAGGGCGAGGAGAACTCCCGCTATCTGCGCGCCGACGCGGTGAAGATCGTCGAGGCGTCCAAGGAGCGCGTCGAGGCGCCCTGCCCGTACGCGGGCCCCGGCCGCTGCGGCGGCTGCGACTGGCAGCACGCCAAGCCCGGCACCCAGCGCCGCCTCAAGGGCGACGTGATCACCGAGCAGCTGAAGCGCCTCGCCGGCCTCACCCCGGAGGAAGCCGGCTGGGACGGTACGGTCATGCCGGCGCCCGGCGACAAGCTCCCGGCGGGCGAGGTGCCGGCCTGGCGCTCCCGCGTGCAGTACGCGGTGGACGAGGACGGCCGGGTGGGGCTGCGCAAGCACCGCTCGCACGACGTCGAGGTCATCGACCAGTGCCTGATCGCCACGGAAGGCGTCAGCGAACTGGGCGTCGAGCACCGCGAATGGCCGCAGATCGCCTCGGTCGAGGCCATCGCCGCCTCGGGCTCGGGCGACCGTCAGGTCATCGTCGCCCCCCGCGCCGGCGGCCGGCTGCCGCTGGTCGAACTCGACAAGCCGGTCTCCGTGCTGCGCGTCGAGGAGCACGACGGGGGAGTGCACCGCGTCCACGGCCGCGCCTTCGTCCGCGAACGCGCCGACGGCCGCACGTACCGCGTCGGCATGGGCGGCTTCTGGCAGGTCCACCCGCAGGCACCGCAGATCCTGGTGGAAGCGGTCATGCAGGGCCTGATGCCCCGCAAGGGCGACAGCGCCCTGGACCTCTACTGCGGCGTCGGCCTCTTCGCGGGCGCGATCGCCGAACGCGTGGGCGAGACGGGCGCGGTGCTCGGCATCGAGTCGGGCAAACGCGCGGCGGAGGACGCGGTCCACAACCTCCAGGACCTGACCCGGGTCCGCATCGAACACGGCAAGGTCGACGCGGTCCTGCCGCGCACCCGCATCACGGAAACAGACCTGATCGTCCTGGACCCCCCACGCGCGGGAGCAGGCAAGCAGGTGGTCAACCACCTCACCACCCTGGGCGCCCGCAGAATCGCCTACGTGGCCTGCGACCCGGCAGCCCTGGCCCGCGACTTGGCCTACTTCCGCGAGGGAGGCTACAAGCCGCGCACACTACGGGCGTTCGACCTGTTCCCGATGACCCACCACGTGGAGTGCGTGGCGATCCTCGAACCCATCGCAAAGGGCGCCTGACGAGTCAACACGCTTCAGTGGCCCACCAGTTCACTGCCTGGCAGCGCGATCTCCAGATAGGGGTTGGCGATACGACCGGTGCGCAGGCCGAGGAACTCCGTCGCACGGGACAGGGTGAGCGAGTACGAGCTGAGTGCCCTGTCCACGTTCGGGGCGTCCAGTACGTCCGCGGTGACCAGGCGGTCCAAGTCGATGTAGGCGGAGCGGACGATCTCGATGCACCGGTAGTAGCGCCACTCTTCCTCCCAGCCCTTGGTGAAGCCACTGTCCAGTTGACTGCTCCAGCGGTGGAGCATCCGGTCGCGCAGGCCCGGGTCGTGCGGTGTCAGATGAAGATGCCGCACCAGATCGTAGAGCGGGTCCCCGACCATGGCCATTTCCCAGTCGATGATGGTGAGTTCGCCGGACGCACGGTCCCTGACGAGGTTCCAGGGGTTGAGGTCACCGTGCAGCAGCACCGAGTTCCGCGGTGTGACGAACCGACCTCCCAGCAGATCTCGCAACCGTGTCGCGTCGGGCAGGCCCAGGGCGACGGCGAGTTGCCGTGACTCCTCAGGCAGCGCGGCCACCATCTTGACGAGTTGCGCGCTCAACCACTGGTAGAAGTCCCCGTACGACGGGCCGAAACGAAGGCGCTCCGTCGGCACTCGCGTCAGTGCGCACAGCTGGTCCACCAGGTCGTCCGCCTCGCGGGGGCTCAGTCCGTCCACCGGGTGCTCGGGCGGACGGATCCTGTCGGCCGTACCGACGTAGGAATGAACGGCGAAGGCATCGTTGGGCTTGCTGGTTCCGAAGGCGAGCAATTGGGGTGCGCGCACGTCGCCCTCGACCGCCGCGAGGGCAAGCAGCACGTCGTGCTCTTCCAGGAAGCGCGGCTCCCTGCGGGTCCTGTCGTTCAGTCGTCGCCGCACGATCACGGGTTTCCCGCGCCGGCCGACGCGGACGGCCGTGTTGAGATGCCCGGTCCCCTTGAAGACGTGTTCGGCGGGGGCGGCGCCCTCCCTGCTCAGCGCTTCGACCACCGCGTCATGCGGCAGGCCGACTCGCGCCCCATCGTTCTCCGCCCAACCGGTGCCGCACCACTCCACAGTCACGGCAGAGGCGGCGGCCCTCGACGCCCGGCCGGGGAGCGCCGCATGCCAGCGGTAGAGAGCGCTGCGGATCTCTTTCACGTCCGGAACACTTCTGAGCCGCAGAGGTCGGGCTGCCAGTTCGAGTGCGCGCCGTACCGACTCGGTCGCTGTTTCGAGGCCCGTCGGTTCGGCTTCCAGGCCCAGGGAATGAGCCGCGCGCATCACATCCGGGTAGACGGACTGTGCGTGTTCGAAATCGATGTAGTGCTGTACATCGGTATCCAGTCCGTGCACCGCCTTTGGACGCACGCTCCGCATCGCACGCGCCCATGCCTCTTTGACGTCGTCCCACTGGGCGGCGGGGTAGCGCATCCGGACGAGGTGGGTGGCGAGGTCGTGCAGCGGGTCGCCGTAGGAGGCGAGTTCCCAGTCGACGCAGATCAGCGGCGCGTCCGACTCGGAGTAGGAGAAGATGACGTTGTCGCGGTGGAGGTCGGTGTGCAGCAGGCTGAACGGTCTGTCCACCATCGAGGGGACCCGCCCGGCGAATTCCTTCATGGCGTCTTCAGGGACGCCGAGCGCCGCGAACAACCCTCCGAAAGCGGGCCAGTTCGGCAGCCGCACCTGTGTTTCGGTGAGGGTGGTGAGTGTCCGCAGAAAGCTGCCGCTGCTGCCTTCACAGGGCCACGACGGGGGTAGTTCAGGGAGACGCTCCCTGTGGACTGCGGTCATCTCGGCGAGCAGACCGGCCAATGCATGCAACAACCGCTCATCCAGCGGCATTTCATCAGGGCAGACGGTCGAGAGCGGTACTCCCTGGACATAGCTGTGCACGGCCGAACCGTCGCCTTTGGCGAGGCACTGCGGGACGTACTTCAGCAGCCCTTTGATGGATTGCAGGATCTGGGTCTCGTCCTGCCAGGTGCGCAGGACTACAGGAAGCAGACCGGCGTGCCGACGGCGCAGGGTGACGGGGACACCCGGTTCCAGACCGAGCAAGGCGGCCATGTCTTCGGCCGGGGACACCACGAAGTTGTCGTGGTGGTGTCCGCGCTGTTGGACGCCCTGGCGCAACGCATAGCTGGCGAAGCTGTCGTACGCGCCCAACGATGCCTTATCGGACAATGGGACTCCGGCCGCATGGGGAATTGCACCCAGCGTCGTTCCCACAGTATCGATCGCCAGAGTGATCGGTGCATATCTAACCACCAAACCCCACGCGTTTACTCAGCTCCCACGTTAACAACGCCGCCACGGATGCTCGTGGTTACCCCGTACGGATGACGGTGCATCACGATGACGACGTGTCATGGAGCGTCTTCCGATGCTGCCTGTCATGCCTCGGCACCTCCTATCCACCCCGAACGGCTTCGAGCACCTGATCCAACGAACTGACGATGCGCTCTGCCCCCGCACTCTTCAGCTGAACCCGCTTGGCCTCGGTCTTCGCGTAGCCGATGAAGGCAATGCCTGCCTTGTGGGCCGCCTCGCAATCCGCTCCGGTGTCGCCGATCATCAGGGACTCCGCAGCTGCGGCGCCGGTCGACTCCAGAGCTCGGATCAGACAGTCGGGGTCCGGCTTGAGGCGGAGCAGATCTTTCGTACGGCCGTGGACATGCGGGGCGAAGTAGTCGAGGAGCCCCTTCGTGCTCAGGTAACTCTCCACGACAGAAGCCGAGTTGTTAGTCGTGACGGCGAGCTTGTAGCTCTTCGCCCACAAGGCGCGTATCAGCTCGTCGGCGTGCGTCGTCGGTATCGCCCCGTGTGCGGCGCGCAGTTCGTGCGCGGTGAGCCTCTCCTCCAGTGTCTCGACCAAACCGCTGTTCGGGTAGAGCCGGCCGGCGAGCCTCACCACCGCGTGCGGGTCCTTCCAGTTGACACCTTCCGCGCGCAGCAGTTCCTCGGTGTTCAGCGTGCGGAGACAGCTGACGAGGTCGTCCGCCACCTGCTCCGCCGGGTGGCCGGCGAACAGGTGGCAGACCGGTCCGTCGAAGTCGAACATCACGCACGTCACTGGTTCGAGGAGTTCCAGGAGAAGAGACACATCGTTCCGTCCGTCGAGTGCGGGTCGGCAACTGCGCGGGAAAGGCCTGGCAACGGTGTTGTTCCCCTGAACCTTGCGCCACTGCCTTACCCGCGAAGGCGGAGTATGGCCTCCGTTCGGCACCGGCATCGTCAGAACCACATAAGAACGCTACAACGGGAGCATTCCGGAATGGCCCGGATACCCGCCGTCGGGTGCCCGTTGCCTGTCAAGAGGCTCAGTCGAGCGCCAGATCGGTTGCGATGGTCTGCCAGAGCGCGTTGAACCACGCCTGGGACTGGGTCACGAACGCTCTGTCCCGTTCGAGTTCGTCGGCGCGGAACGCGAACAGCGGCGATTCGCCGCCGATGGCGTCGAACATCTCGACGGCCGTCGCGTTGATCTGCTCCTCACGCTTCTGCACCCGGTAGTAGGCGAACAGTGCCTCGGAGCCGTTGAGGAGGTAGAGCTTGACCGGCGGCGTGAAGGGCATCGCCCTGAATTGGATGTCGATGTCGATGTCGTGCGCGGCGCCCAGGCCGAGCAGATGGTCCCGCAGGACCGAACCGTGGGAGTTGCGCTGCCTGAGCCAGCGCCGGTGCACCGGGTCGCGGTCGTTCGGGTTGTCCACCATCCGGGGAAAGGCCAGGTCGATGTCCCGGTTGGGCAGCAGTACGCGGACCGTGACGGTGGACGGCGCGGCAGCCCGTTCGTGGATCAGCCTGCGCTGCTCACCGAGCGCGGCACTCAGCGATTCGGCCGTCAGACACAGGGCGTCGATGCGGACATCTGTGGCCGCGAACGCGTCGTTGATGCGGGGGCCCAGGGCGACCAGCGTCTCCTGAGGCATTCCGGCCACGGCTTCACGGCGTATACCGCGGCCGGCGATGCGGGGCGGCGCTCCTCGGGTGACCTCGGTGAGCAGTCCGTCCCTCTGGAGCAGTCTGACCGCTTGGCGGATCACGCCTCGCTGCACACCGAACTCCTCGGCCAGCGCGGCCTGGGTCGGCAGAGCCGCGCCGACTGCGATGACTCCGTCGTCTATGCGTTGGCGCAGGACCTTCGCCACGTCGTCCGACGTGGGCCTTCCCGTGCCGTCCGGTGCGCTGCGATCAAAGGTCACAGGATCACGCTACAACTTGTCGCCATCTGGCGGGAGTTATCTGGAGAGTTGGTTATGAGTGGCAACCAAGAGGGAATAACTCCCATAGTTGGTCGCCAAGTCGCTTCCAACTAGCCGAACGAGGTGAACGACCCGCTCCGACCGTGGCCCGCCCAGTGCCGTACGGGCTGCTCGATCCAGGCGCGTCCAGTCGCGCTCCCCCTCCTGCGCGTGGTGCATCTCCGAGTTGTCCGCTGTCGAAGGAGCGACGCCCATGCCTGTGATCGCCATCGCATTAGAACAGTTCATCCAGTGGAAGTACGGCACGGTGGGAGCCGTCGCGCTCCTGCTGCTCAGTGTCGGGTTCAAGATCAAGAACTCTACCTGCGCGGGAATCGGCGCCATCATCCTGGCCCTGCTGGTCATGCAGCCGGGCCTCGGCTGACCGGGCCCGGTAGGCCGGTCCTCCCCGGCCGGCCTCCGCCAAGGGGTGGGTCCAGCGGATCGAGGATGCGAGGTTGCACGGCTTCTGGGCCGAGCTGATGCGGCAGCTCCGTAACCGGCGGCCGCAGCCGGTCGGCGCCGTGTGAGGAGCCGTCAGGACGTGGACGCTGCGCGGCTCATGGGCCTGGGGTTGGTCCGTCGGGTTTGCCGCGCTTGATGGCGGCTTCGACCGCGGTGCCGATGCGGCGCAGTGTCGACAGCTCTTGGGGTTCGAGCTCGTCCATCAGGTACTCGCGGACCGCGGCGACATGTCCGGGCGCCGCGGCGACGACCTCCTCGTAACCCGCCTCGGTCAGCGTCGTGTTGGTGCGTCTGCCGGGGCCGGGAACCCGGGCTCGTGTGAGCAGTCCGCGCTTCTCCAGCCGGCCGACGACGTGCGACAACCGTGACAGCGACGCTGACGTGCGTGCTGCCAGGTCGCTCATCTGGAGGGTGTGGGCCGGCTCCTCGGACAGTACCGAGAGCACCATGTACTCGAAGAAGGTCAGTTGGGACTCGCGCTGCATCCGCGCGTCCAGGGCCGCGGGCAAGCTGATCATGATCGCGGAGTTGGCCAGCCATGCCGCCAGCTCGTCACGGTTCAGCCATCGCGGCGCTGCGGCAGATCCGTCGGTATCCGCCGCACCAGGCCCTTCTGCGGCCGGTTCCTCCTGGGCCTGACTGGGGCGCTGTCCCCTGCCTCCCGCTGGTGTCTCTGCCATGCCACGACTCTAACAGCAGTTGTTGACGCTTCAAGTCCGGAGGTGTAGTTATTGACGCATCAAGTTCACTTCGCGTCGCAGGAAAGGACTACCGGATGCAGGTCACATCGCTGGGTGGGCTGGAGGTCTCGCGTATCGGACTCGGAGCCATGGGCATGTCGGCGTTCTACACGGGCGCCGGACGTGCGGACGCCGAGTCGATCCGTACGATCCACCGCGCTCTGGACCTCGGTGTCACGCACCTGGACACCGCAGAGGTGTACGGGCCCTACGTGAACGAGGAACTGGCGGGGCGCGCGATCAAGGGGCGCCGGGACGAGGTCGTACTCGCCACCAAGTTCGGCCTCGTCTCCCACACCGGCCGACCCGGCCTGGACGGCACGCCCGCCAACGTCAGAGCCGCCGTGGACGGCTCGCTGCGGCGGCTCGGCACCGATCACATCGACCTCTACTACCAGCACCGGATCGACCCCAGTACCCCCGTCGAGGAGACCATGGGAGCGCTGAGCGCTCTGGTGGCGGCGGGCAAGGTGCGCCACGTCGGGCTGTCGGAGGCATCCGCGGCGACGATCCGCCGGGCCCACGCCGTTCACCCGGTGTCCGCCGTCCAGACCGAGTACTCGCTGTGGACCCGCGACCCTGAAACGGAAGTGCTGCCCACGCTGCGGGAGCTCGGGATCGGACTCGTCCCCTACTCGCCGCTCGGACACGGCTTTCTCACCGGTGACATCCGCTCCCTCGACGGCCTCGACGCCACCGACTGGCGGCGCACCAATCCCCGTTTCACCGGCGACAACCTCACCCGCAACCTGCGCATCATCGACGAGGTCAGCGAGATCGCCGTCGATGTCGACGCGACGCCCGCCCAGGTCGCTCTGGCGTGGCTGCTCGCACAGGGAGAAGGCATCGCGCCCATCCCCGGAACGAAGCGTGTCGACCGGCTGGAGGAGAACAGCGCGGCCGACGGCGTCCGGCTCACCGCCGGCCACCTCGCCCGTCTGGACGACCTGGCGCCGGCGTCCGGTGATCGTCACGCGGAGCCCGACATGGCCGTGATCGATCGCTGACCCACCGGTTGAGCCCTCCGGGCTCGGACCGGATGGCGACGGTGGACAACCCTTGCGGCACGGATCGGCCGTGCCGCGTTCGAAGACGAATGAATGGAGCTGGACAACGTGCGGAGCAACGTGATCCGTGTCGGCATCATCGGAGCTGATACGAAGGCGAGTTGGGCGGGGGCATCCCACATACCCGCACTCGCGGCGCAGCCGGAGTTCTCCTTGGAGGCCGTGGCCACCCGGCACGAAGAGAGCGCTCGTCGCGCGGCCGAGACCTTCGGGGCCAGGCGGTGGTTCGCGGATCCCTACGCGCTCATCGACGACCCGTCGATCGACCTCGTCACCGTCGCGGTGAAGGTCCCGGCCCACCGTGAGCTGGTCCTCGCCGCCCTGGCGGCGAACAAGGCGGTGTACGCGGAGTCCCCGCTGGGCACGACCGTGGCGGAGGCGGAGGAGATGGCCGAAGCGGCCGGTTCGCTGCACACCGCGATCGGTCTGCAGGGCCGGCTCAACCCGTCGGTCCGCCGGGCGGCGGAGATCATCGCGCAGGGCTGGCTCGGGCGACTGCTCTCGGCGCGGGTCACCGCGACGACATTCGGCAACGGCCCGGAGTCGGTGAGCACGTACGAGTACTTCGACAAGGCGGCGGCGGGTGCCGGGTTCCTGACGGTCGCGGCGGGACACGTCCTGGACGTGGTCGAGACGGTTCTGGGTGACATCACCGAAATCGACGCGCGTACGGAACTCCTCTGGCCGGAGGTCACGTTGGCCGACACCGGCGTGACGACCGTCCGGGAGGTCCCGGATCATCTCGACGCCATCCTCAAGACCTCGTCGGGCGCCCCGGTGGGCGTGCAGATCCTGGCCGGCGTGCCCGTACCGGATGCCCAATTCCGCATGGAGGTCCGTGGATCGGACGGCTGGCTGAAGTTGACGGGCAGTCACCCCGCGGGCGTTCAGGTCGGCGACCTCGTGTTGTCGTCAAGCGTGGACTTCACCCCGCCGGACAGCCCCGTCGCCACAGGTGCGGGCCCAACTGCCGCCGAGATATGGGCAGGTGCGTCCATCAACGTGGGCGAGGTGTACGCCGGCCTTGCCCGCGACATCGCGAATGGGACCCACCACACGCCGGGGTTCCGGCACGCGGCCCACAACAGCCGCTTGATCGCCCGGGTCGGCCGGGCGGCACAGACCGGCATCCGTCAGTAACGCGGCGGTAGGGCTGCGGGGTTGGGACGCTGATAGGAGTGGTCGCCTTGCCTGCGATGGGTGGTGACCTAGCGCCCGCCGGCCGTCGCGTAAGCACGCATCTGCTCGGCCAGCCGGTCGAGTTCGGCCACCGTCGAGGGCGAGGCGTCGCTGAGTCCGCTGTGTACGGCTGTCGGGCTGCGCAGGAAGCGGCGTAGCAGGGGTACGAGCGGGCCTTCGGGCAGAGTCCGCAGCGCGACGAATGCGCGAGGGACCGGCGGCGTCGGGAGGGCGGTCAGGTTCTGCCGTACGACATGGAGCATGGCGCGGACCGCGTCCGGGTCGTCGGCGAGCGCCACCGGGCCGCCCGCCGTGTGCACCGCCTGCCCGAGCGGCACCTCGAACGCGGCGTGCGTCTTGAGCCAAGCGTCCATGCGGGGCTGAGCCTTGGCGTTGATTCCGGCCGTGCGGAACGCCCGCACGATCCGTTCCAGTCGAGGGGTCGTCCGGCCGTCGGGTTCGCCGATCGGCGTCGCGACCCGGCGGGTCGTGAAGTTGGCCGCGCGGTAGCGGACGACGCCACCGTCCATCGTGCCGCCGTCCGTGGGGAAGCCGAGCAGTACCCGCTCGTGGCCGATCGCCGCGCCCAACGGCTCTGGACCTGCCGCCCAGTTGAGCAGAAACAGTACGGGGGCTTCGAGGCCGGCGAGTGACTCCAGCACCGCGTCCACCTGGTGGGTGCGGACGAAGACGGCGATCAGGTCGTACTCGCCCGCCGGGTGGTCGACCACCGGTACCGGTACCCGTCTGACGGTCGGGCTGTCTCCTTCGGCGAGCTGTACGCCGTGTCGGCGCAGGGCGGCCAGGCGCTCGCCCCGGGCGAGGAGTGAGACGTCGAGCCCGGCCTCATGCAGGCGGGCGGCGAACAAGGTGCCGGTGACCCCGGCGCCGTACACGAGCAGTTTCATGGCAGCTCTCTTTCGCGCGCTCGGTTGAGTCAAACGTTCGTTTCAATCAAACGACTGTATAGTACGCCCGCATGGCGACACCCGACACCCGCACCAAGATCCTCGACGCGGCCGAGCACCTCTTCGCCGAGCGCGGTTTCCGCGGCACCTCGGTCCGCGCGATCACCGACCTCGCCGGGGCGAACCTGGCCGCCGTCGCGTACCACTTCGGCTCGAAGGCGGAGCTCCTGGCCGTGGTCGTCCGCCGGGTGGTTGAGCCCATCAACGCCGCGCAGAGCGCCGGACTCGACCGGCTGCTCGCCAGCGGGCAGGAGCCGTCGGTCGCCGAACTGGTGGAGGCGTTCGCCGGCCCGCTGTTCGACGAGATGCCCGGCGGCGACGAGGGCGGCGCCCGGACGTCCCGGCTGATCGTGACGATCCTGGGCGACCCGGCCGAGGAGATGCGCAGCTGGACGGGCCCGGCCGAGGACACGGTCCGCGACCGCTATCTGACGGCCTTCGCGCGCGCACTGCCCGAACTGGCCCCGGAGGAGCTGTGGTTCCGGATGCGGGGGATCCTCGCCGTGACGGCCGTGGACCGCGTCGACGTATACAACCGGCACCCCCCGGTCGGCGTGTCCCCGCCGCCGGGCGACGCGGCCCGGCGCTGGGCGATCACGTTCCTGGCGGCGGCGATGAGCGCGCCGCCGACGGGGAGCGCCGGCCGGTGCCACCGAGCGTAGTCGCCCGGCCTGACGAAGACTGGTCACAGGTATCCACGGACAAACCCTCCCTGAATCCGGCCGCCGCGATCCGGCAGGCTGCAAGCAGCCAGGAATCACCGCAGCAGGCTGCGTGAAGGAGCCGACAAAGATGACCAGGACCACGTACGAGATCCCCGACCAGGCCGGGAAGCTGGCCGTCGTCACCGGCGCGAGTGACGGGCTGGGGCTGCAGATCGCCACCAGGCTCGCCTCGGCAGGGGCCGACCTGGTGCTGCCGGTCCGCAATCCGGGTAAGGGCGCGGCCGCCGTCGAGCGCATCCGCGCCGCCGCGCCGCGCGCCAGGGTCACCACGACGGATCTCGACCTCGCGTCCCTGGCGTCGGTCCGCGCGCTGGGCGACAGGCTCCTTGCGGACGCCCGGCCGGTCGACATCCTCATCAACAACGCGGCGGTGATGACCCCGCCGACGCGCCACGAGACCCAGGACGGGTTCGAGCTGCAGCTCGGAACCAACTTCCTGGGCCACTTCGCGCTGACCGCCCACATCTTCCCGCTGTTGCGCGCGGCGTCCGCCCGGCCCGACGCGTCCGCACGGGTGACGTCGATGTCCGCGCTCGCCGCCCGCTCGGGCTCCTTCCGGTGGGACGACCTGCAGTACCAGGGCAAGTACGAGGCGATGAAGGCGTACGGCCAGTCCAAGCTGGCCCAGATGCTCTTCGCGCTCGAACTGGACCGGCGCAGCCGTACGGCCGGCTGGGGCATCGTCTCCAACACCGCGCACCCGGGCCTGACGGTCACCAACCTGCAGACCTCGGGGTGGAACATGGGCAGCGACAAAATCAGCATGCGCACGAAGAGCTTTCGACTGGCCCCGAAGCTCGTCCCGTTCCTCGTGCAATGGCCCGAGAGCGGCGCGCTGCCCGCGCTGTACGCGGCGACCAGCCCCGACGCGCGCGGCGGCGCCTTCTACGGTCCCGACGGCTTCGCCCACCTCACGGGCGGCCCGGCCGAACAGAAGCTCTACCGCACCGCCGAGGACCTGGACGCGGCGAACCGGATCTGGGCCGAGGCCGAACGGCTCACCGGGACCAGTTTCCCCGCAGCGTCTCCGGCCCACTGAGCATGGACCGTCACCAGCTGGCCGACTTCCTCCGCACCCGCCGGGAGGCGCTGCAGCCCGAGGACGTGGGGCTGCCACGCGGGCAGCGCCGGCGCACGGGCGGGCTGCGCCGCGAGGAGGTCGCGGCGTTGTGCGGCATGTCGGCCGACTACTACAGCCGCATCGAGCAGCAGCGCGGCAGCCGCCCGTCGGAGCCGATGCTGGCCGCCATCGCCCGTGGCCTGCACCTGTCGCTGGACGAGCGCGACCACCTGTTCCGCCTGGCCGGGCACCCTACGCCGGGGCGCGAGACCCGCCTGGAGCACGTCGACGCCGGCCTCATGCGCGTACTCGACCGGCTGCAGGACACCCCGGCGCAGGTCGTCACGAGCCTCGGCGAGACCTTGCTGCAGACCCCGCCGGCCGTCGCGCTGCTCGGCGACGAGACGGCCTACGCAGGCCTCGACCGCAGCATGTTCCACCGCTGGTTCACCCGGCCCGACGCCCGCCGGATGTACCCGAGCGAGGACCACGACACGCACAGCCGGGCCTTCACCGCCGACCTGCGGTCCCTCGCCGCCCGCCAGGGACCTGCCGGCCGCGCCGCCGCCCTCGCCCGCCGACTCCTCGACGCCAGTCCGGAGTTCGCCCAGCTCTGGAGCGAGCACGAGATCACGGCGGAGCGCGGCCACCGTAAGCGCATCAGGACCGCCGAGTTGGGCGTGATCGAGGTGTACTGCCAGCTGCTGTACGACCTCGAACAGGACCAGGCCCTGCTGATCTTCACCGCCACGCCGGGCAGCGACAGCCACGAGAAGCTCCAGCTGCTGTCGGTGATAGGAGCCCAGAACCTCGCCGCACCTCCGTGACCTGCCACGGCGCGTGTCTCATCGTTTTCGATTTGCTTCGATTCAGGTCCCGACAACGCGGTCAGCGAACCTCAGCAAGGCACCGGCGTTCTAACCATGGGTGGTACTGCCGACAGCGACCGTTTCGCGGGGCAGCTCGGCCGTCTGCGGATCTGGGCCGGAGCGATGACTGCCGGCCAGGTCCGTTCGCGTGTCATCGCCGGCGACTGATCCGGTCCCGGTGGGCGAAGAGGTCCCCTCTTCGACCACCGGCTCGGCCCCGTCCCTCCCCACAAGGGCGGAAAGGCAGAACCGGCCGGAATCGAACCGGCGTCCTCGCGGTTTTGGAGACCGCGCGCGACGACCGCTGCGCTACGGCTCTGCCCCGACCGTCATCCTTCCTCATCTCGCCCCCTGTCTGTTGTCCGCATACGTCTCGCCGTCCCCCGGCGGGCGGGTCCAGGAGCGGTTGGTGGTGGGGGCGGTGAAAAATGTTCGGGAGTCGTGTCGATCCGCGGCTGCGCCGTTCGACCTTGGAGTACGAGGCGCGAACGGCGACCTCTTGAGCGAAGGAGACCGACTGTGGCGAAGTACATGCTGATCATGCGGGGCACGGACGAGACCATGGCCACGATGATGGAGACGCCCTTCGAGCAGATGCTGGAGACGGTGGGGCGGTTCAACGACGAGTTGATCAAGGCCGGTGTGCTCGTCGCCGCCGAGGGGCTCGACGATCCCGGTCAGGGCGTGGTGGTCGACTTCGCGGGCGAGAAGCCCGTGGTCACCGACGGGCCGTACGGCGAGACCAAGGAGCTGTTCGGCGGCTTCTACCTGATCGATGTGGCCTCCAAGGAGGAGGCGGTCGAGTGGGCCAAGCGGCTGCCGTCGATCCCGGGGAGCAAGGTCGAGGTGCGCCGGGTGCCGGGCATCGACGAGTTCCCGCAGGACAACGAGTGGATCATCAAGGAGCGGGCCTGGCGCGAGCGCACCGGTCAGCTCTGATGCCGCAGGGCACCGACGGCCCGCCGATCACCGAGTCGGTACGGCGGGTCGTCGAGGCCGTCTGGCGGATCGAATCCGCCAGGATCGTCGGCGCGCTCGCCCGCTACACCCGGGACTTCGAGCTCGCCGAGGACGTCGCCCAGGAGGCGGTCGCCGAGGCGCTGCTCGTCTGGTCGCGCGACGGGCTCCCCGCCGACCCGGTGGGGTGGCTGCTCGCGACCGCGCGGCGGCGCGCCATCGACGGTTTCCGCCGCCGGTCGGCGCTCGACGAGCGTTACGCCGTGCTCGCCGGCACGCTCGGCGAGGGTGAGGCGAGTTCCGGCGCGGCGGTTCCGCAGGGCCGGTCGGACGAGCTGCCCTGGGACCCCGACCGGATCGACGACGACGTCCTCGCGCTGATGTTCGTGGCCTGCCATCCCGTGCTCTCGCCCGAGGCTCGGGTGGCGCTGACGCTGCGCGCGGTCGGCGGTCTGACGAGCGAGGAGATCGCCCGCGCCTTTCTGGCGCCCGTACCAACGGTCCAGGCGCGGATCACCCGGGCCAAGAAGACGATCGCGGCGGCGCGGGTCCCGTTCGAGCTGCCGCCCGCCGAGGAGCGGCGGGAGCGGCTGGTCGGTGTCCTCGGCGTGCTGTACGTGATCTTCACGGAAGGCTCCACGGCGACGGCCGGCGAGTCCCTGCTGCGTACGGACCTGGCCCACGAGGCGATCCGGCTGGCCCGCGTACTCGCCGCGCTGCTGCCCGACGAGCCCGAGGTGCACGGTCTCCTCGCCCTGTTCGAGCTGACATCCGCGCGCTTTCCCGCGCGCACCGGCCCCGACGGCGAGCCGGTGCTCCTGGAGGACCAGGACCGGAAACTCTGGGACCGGTCCGCGATCCGCCGCGGACTCGCCGCGATCGGCCGCGCCTCCACACTGGGGCGCGGCCTGGGGCCGTACGGGCTGCAGGCGGCGATCGCCGCCTGCCACGCGTCGGCGCCGTCGGTGTCGGAGACCGACTGGGAGCGCATCGTGCTGCTGTACGAAGCGCTGGGCCGGGTCGCGCCTTCCCCCGTCGTCGAGCTGAACCGGGCCGTCGCCGTCGCCATGGCCCACGGACCGGGGCAGGCTCTGGCGATGGTGGACGAACTGGTCGCCACCGACCGACTGTCGGGGTCCCACCTGCTGCCGAGCGTGCGCGGGGAACTGCTGATCCGCCTCGGCCGGACCACCGAGGCACGCACCGAGCTGGAGCTCGCCGCCCGGCTGTGCCGCAACGCCCGCGAACGCTCGGTGCTGTTGCGTAAGGCCGCCGCACTGTCGTGACGGTACTGCCGTGACGGCGTGCGGTTAGGTGCTGACCGTTCCTCGGCTGTACGGGCGGTTCCTCACGCGCGTTGAGCGGTGCGAGTGGCCTCCCAGGCCGCCTCGATCATGCCGAAGATCTCGGCCACCGCGGCCTGGGGATCGGCCGCCTCGCGGGCCAGCGAAAAGGCGTCGAGGACGAACCGCGCGATGGTCCGGCTCGCCGTGGTGGTCCGGGACAGCTCCGGA
>NZ_JTIY01000001.1:116525-123935 GCF_000818175.1 Streptomyces sp. AcH 505 | reverse complement strand
AGTGGGACACCAGGGCCAGGATCTCGCCGCGCAGCGCGGGGATGAGCGGCTCGTCCGGGGCCCGGTCGGTGACCGCTCGCGTCAGGCGCTGCTCGAAGTCCGCGTCCTGCTCGAATACCAGGGCTTCCTTGCCGGCGAAGTGGGAGAAGAGCGTGGTCACGGCCACGTCGGCCTCGGCTGCCACTTCACGGATGCCCACCGCGTCGTACCCGCGTTCCAGGAAGAGCCGCAGGGCGGTGTCGGCGATCTTCTGACGGGTGGCTGCCTTCTTGCGCTCACGGCGTCCGGTCGGCTCGGTCATGAGCTGACGCTATCAGGTGCAAAGCTGCATCGGTTGTTAAAAGCTAACCGTTAGCGCTATGGTCGGCGGCATGAAGAAAGTGAGCTTCGCCGAGTTCGGCGGTCCGGACGTTCTGCAACTGACAACCGCCGAGGAGCCCCACGCGGGCCCCGGCCAGATACGCGTCGCCGTGCGGGCGGCAGGTGTGAACCCCGCCGACTGGCGGGTTCGTGAGGGCCAGGTCCTGAAGGCCCATCCGGTCGCATTGCCCGCCGGAGTCGGTCTGGACGCCGCCGGGGTGGTGGACGAGGTCGGTGAGGGCGTCGCAGGGGTCGCGGTCGGCGACCGCGTGTTCGGCGAAGGCGCCGACACCTACGCCGAGTTCGCCGTGCTGACGGCCTGGGCCGTTATGCCCGAGGGGCTGAGCTTCGAGGAGGCGGCCGGATATCCCTCGGTCGTGGAGACGGCGTTGCGTGTCATCCGCGAGGTCGGTGTGCGGCCCGGGGAGACGCTGCTGGTCAGCGGTGCGTCCGGGGGAGTCGGCTCGGCGGTGCTGCAGATCGCCCGTGAGCGTGGCATCGCGGTGATCGGCACGGCCGGCGCCGCCAACCAGGACTATCTGCGGAGCCTGGGCGCCCTCGCCACGACGTACGGCGACGGCTGGGTCGAGCGGGTACGGCGGCTCGGCCGTGTCGATGCCGCGCTCGATCTCGCCGGTTCGGGAGTGATCCGTGAACTCGTCGAGCTGACCGGGGACCCGCGGAAGGTGATCTCCATCGCCGACCTCACAGCGCCGGAACTCGGCGTCCGGTTCTCCGGCGTGGCCGGGAGTGTGCCGCAAGCGCTCGCCGAGGCGGCCGCCCTCATCGCGCGGGGCAAGCTGCACATCCCGGTGGAGAAGGCGTACACACTGGCCGATGCGGCGGCGGCACACACCGACAGCCAGGCAGGCCACACGCGGGGGCGCCGGGTCATGGTCGTCTGAGCCGTTGGCCGCCCCGGGGCGAGCGGCGCGGCGCCGGTGGCGTCAGGCGCGTGCCGGGTGGTCCGGCGGGAGGTCGGCCGGGGTGGCTCCTGGGGGGCCGAGGACGAGGTCGCCCAGTTCCTCGGCCACCGCGCTGAACAGCTCCACGTCGAGTGTGGTGGCGTCAGTGGCCAGGTGGAGCGGGGTGCCGGCCCGGGCGATGATCTCGGCGAAGCCGGCCGGTGACGAGATGTTGAGGGCGCGGGCACCCTCCGGACCCGCCGCTATCGCGTGCGGGACGCGCAGGGGGATCGTGTAGAAGTCCCCCGAGCCCAGGGTGACCTTGTTGTCGCCCGCCCATACGGTCAGCGAGCCTGAGGAGACCCAGAGGCGCTCCTCGTACTTCGTGTGGGCGTGCAGCGGGGTGGCCGCAGCGGCCGGCATGAACGAGTCCGTCACGTCGTGACGGCCGTCGGTCTCCTCCGCCGAGGTGAGAATGGAAACCCGCAGTTCCTGACCGAGCACGTACTGGCGGTCGGGATGGTCGGGGTTGGCGGACAGGGAGGGGAAGTAGCTCACTCGTCGTCCTTCGATGAGGCTGCACTGTAATGAATAGAGGAACCCTATAGTGAAAGTCGGTCCGGTGGGGAAGAAGGGTGCCGCGCGCCCGGGAACAGCCCGGCAAGCGGCTCGGGAAGTCGCGCAGCAAGCCGCTCAGGAAGCCACCCGGCAAGCCGCTCGCGAAGGAGCTCCGACGGGTGGTGCGGGCGGCGACTCCGCCCCGTCCCCGCAACGACGCGCCTACCACGCGCCCCGCCGTACGAAGGCGGCCGCGCAGACCCGGGAGGCGATCCTCGACGCGGCGACGCGGCTCTTCCTCGACCACGGGTACGCGAGTGTGACCGTCGCGCAGATCGCCCGGGAGGCGGGTGCCGCCGTTCCCACGGTGTACGCCAGTACCGGTGGCAAGGGCGCCATCCTGACGATTCTCATCGTGGACGGCCTGCAGAGCTCCGCATCGGCCGAGGCGCTGGCCGCCGTGCGCGCGACCGGCGTACCGCGCGAAGCGCTCGCCGCCGCCGCCCACGGCACTCGCCTCGACAACGAGCGGCACCACCGTCTCGTCCGGGTCATGGTCAGCGCGGCGCACGCGGACGAGCACGCCGCCGCCGCTCTCGTCCGCGCGAATCACGCGTACCGGGAGGGGCTTGCCGCCGTGACGCGCCGGCTCGTCGAACTGGACGCGCTACGGCCCGGTCTGACGTCCGCGCGTGCCACGGACATTCTGTGGTTCTACCTCGGTCACCACTCCTGGCACGAACTCGCCGTCGGGCAAGGGTGGTCCTGGGACGTCACGGAGGAGTGGCTTGCCCAGCAGGTCACGACGGCGCTGCTCGCCGACTCCGAGTCCGGTCTCGATCCCGGCTCCGCGCCCGGCGGTTGAGGGTCTTGCCGGACCCGCGATCAGAGTGCCTGGAGCTGCTGGAGCATCTGCAGGGTGTCGGAGTTGAGCCAGTACTCGACGAACTTGCCGTCCTGTACGAGCAGCGTGTCGGTGCCCGTGAAGGTGACCACGGTCCCGAGTTCGGCCTTGGCGCCGGGGAAGCCGCCGCCGTACGTGCCGGTGGCCGTCCAGCGCACGGACAGATAGGCGCCGTCGATCAGCGGGGGGACCTCGATGGTGAACTCCAGGTCGGGGAAGGCCGCGCGGCTGTGCAGGATCCAGCCCACCAGGCCGTGGGCGCCCCGGATGGAGCTGCTGTCGCCGCCCTGGATGAGGGCGGTGTGGAGGCGGAAGTCGTCCGAGACGATGGCCGGCGCCAGGGCGTCCTCGCCGTTCCAGAGCCTGAGCCAGGCGTCGAGCAGGGACTTCAGGTCGGTGGCGGTAGCCAGGTCGGTGGTCATGGTGGTGCCTCTCGTGACGTGTGACAGGTAGCGGCGGCGAGGAGCGTCGTTCGCGGACTTACGATCGTAAGACTACGCTTGTAAACTTTGGGTTCGCAAGGCGCCGCTTAATTAACTTCGCTCTGTAAGGTTACGAGTGTCTTCGGTGATGTCGTGGCAGATCGGCCCTGGTCATGTCCCTCGGGCGCCGGTGGCGAGGCCGTTGAAGGTGGTCCGGCCCCACTGGGATGTGCAGTCGACCGAGATGCCCTCCGGCATGAGCCGCTCGCCGAGCCGCAGGATCCGCGCCTGCAGGGCCCGTCGGCTCATGGGCTCGCCCGCCGTGCCCAGCAGGAGGCACAGTTCGTGGCAGCACCACGGTCGCGCCGCTGTGCGCAGCAGGTCGAACAGCACCTGCTGGGTGCCCTGGCGCGGGCGGAGCGAGCGGTACCGTGGTGAGTCCACCGGGCGGCGCCGCGACGCGGACCCCATGTCCAGCCAACGCCGCTCGGCCAGGATCCTCCCGGCCAGCTCGCGGGGGTGGGTGTCCCGGGGGATGACGTTGGCGGCGCCGGCCAGCAGCAGATCCACGGAGTCCGTCCGGTCCGGTACCAGCACCACCACGGACGACAAGTGGCTGAGGGCGCTGACGCGTTGCTCCAGATCCTCGTGCCACCGTGACCCGGGCACATCCAGGACGGTGAGAGGGGTGCGGGTCTTGCGCAGCAGTGTGGCGTAAGCCCGCTCGGAGCCCCAGGCGTGACTCAGCGCGGGCAGTACGTGCTGACTGCGCATCGCGCGGAGCAGAGTTGACGTCCGCTCACGCTGAAGTGAGAGAACGACGTGTACGGGATAGGGGAACTGCCCCTCGACGGGGACGGCATGCGTGATGTCGTGGCTCAACGCGGTAATAGGCATCGCAATTTCTCTGCCTCAGACCTCTCGTGTGAGTGGTCGCAGCCGACTGCTGCCCGGCTGTGCCCATCGCTTGGTCGCGAGACCGGCGAGCACGACATTACTGAGCGCGATACCCGAAACCTCATGGCTGAGCACTGGTTGGCCATCAAGTGAGCACAATCCCGACGTCGATGGACGTGGGGGAGGCGGCCGTGGTGACCGGCTCAACAGTGCGGGGACATTATCGTCTGATATATCTGTGCGAACGATCGGCCCACTCGGTAGGGCCAATACGGGGCCATGAAGCCAGGTACTAACTGACCGTCCGTCACACGGCCTTCCGATCATCCAGGGGACGACACATGAGGCGTTGGGTCTCCCACCTCTTCCGCCAGGGCGGCGGGCCGTCCGGCGACAGAGCCTCCGGGGGTGGCTCCCGCGACGCCGCCGGTGGGCCGCCCGTCGAGGATATCGACGGTGTTCTCCTGGTGCGTTCGGTGGACGACGACTCCTTCCCGATCGCCATGCTGGCCGAAGTGGCGCATGCCTTCGGCGCCGAGGACGACATCGTCACCGTACTGGTCGGCTCGGGCGGTGGCGGTCAGGCAGGTGGTGGGCAGGCCAGCGGCGGTCAGCCGGGTGGCGGGCAGGACGGTGGTCACTGGTCGCGGCTGGCCGGACTCCTCGACTCGCTGCGCGCGCGGGGCACCAGCCGGGTCCGGCTCGTCCTGTCCGGTGCGGGCGACGAACGGCCCGGCCGTCCCAGCACCGCCCGAAGGATCGCCGACGCCTGGGAGTTGGAGGTGTTCGCGCCGGACGGCGTTGTGCTCATCACCCCCGGTGGCACCCTCTTCGTCGACGGCGGCTCGCGCCCCGACGGCGCCTGGTGGCGCTTCGCGCCCGGCGAGACCCCCAGGAAACTGGGCCCCCGCGCCCCGGCCCCTGCCTGGCAGGACGCCGTCGGCCGGGTGCCGCAGCGCACCACGGGCGGGTGCGTGGTGGAGCAGATACCCGCAGGCGTGCTGATACGCCCTGCCGACGCCCCCGCGCCGCGCCCCGACGACCTGTGTTTCGCGATTCCCCTCGACACCGAACACGCCACCGTCCTGGTCGGCGCCCCGCAGGCGGAGGACGTCGCGGCCGACGAGGTGGCCGCCGTGCTGACCGCCCTGCCCGCCGAACACCGCTCCCGCGCCCGCCTCGTCCCTGGTGGACGCCGTGACCTTCTGCGGCTCGGCCACGCGGTCGCCGACCTGCTGGACGGTACGGTCGAAGTCCTGACGGGTCTGCCGCTGCTGGCCGACCACGCGCCGCCCGGAGCCGTCCCCAGGCCGTCCCTGATCGGCTTCGACGGGGAACCGAGCTGGCAGCCGTACGTCACGTCCGTGGCCTGTCTGCCCACCGACGCGCAGGGCCGAACTCCCGTTCCCCGACTGCTCGGCAGCCATCCGCCCGCCTGGCTCCCCGGCGGTACGGAACCGGGCACCGTACGGCTCACCGACCGCTGGCAGGCCACCGTGACGCGGTCCGGGCTCGCCCTTTGGGCACGCGGCGGACCCCGCCCACCGCTCGTGGGAGCGGCCGTGGACCCGGAGACCTGCGCCATCGAACTCGGCTTCCCCGGGCAGCCCTTGGACGCCTCGCTGCTGCCCGCGCTGTCCCGGCTCCTGACCGGTCTCGGCGCCACTGCGCGGGCCAGGACCACCCTGCTGGTACGGGGCCGAATCGTCGGCGGCGAGGGCGAGTTGCGGCGGCTGGCGGCCGAACACGGCGTACGGGGCATCCGTTACGTCACGGCCGGGCGACCCGGCGGGCCCGTGCCCTCCTGGCCCGCGCCGCGCCGCCAGGGACCGGCCCCGGGGCTGCCCGCGTCCGTACCCGCTCCCGCACTCCCGCCCGGTGCCGTACCCCCACCCGCCGTGCGAGCGCCTGCCGAACTGCCGCCCGCCGCCGCACGGCCTCCTGCCGTCAGTGGGCCGGTCGGTACGGGGGCGGCGCCGCGTACGGAGCCAGGGCGTCGACCTGTACCCACCAACGCGCTCACCAGCAGTGTGCCCCCGGCCGGGGACGCCGCTGCCGGCGGAACGCTCGTCCGTACGTCCTCATCTGCGGCTCCGCCGACCCCCGGCGGTCAACCCGGGCCCGTGGAGCCGGAGTCCACGGTGGTGACTGCTCCGTTCCTCCCCGTGCTCCCCGGGCATGTCAGTGACGCGGCCGAACGCGCGGCGTTCCGTGAGTTCGCCGGCGACGGCTGGGACCGGCATGCCGCCGCCGTGTCCCGGCTGCTCTCCAGGATGCCCGTGTTGCGCGGCCGGGAACTGGACGCGGTACGCACCGACCTCGTCGCCGTACACGCCTATCTGACCGCCGAGAAAGGCCCGTTGCACCATCGCGAGCTGGTCGACGACCTGCGCGCGGGGGAGGGGCGACTGCTGCCCTACGCCGGATGTGTGACGTCCGCGCTGCGCACACTGCCCTCCTACCGAGGCGTGGTCCTGCGCGGTGGTGGTGCGGCGGACAGCCCCGAGCCCGAGCCCGAGCCCGAGACCGGCGCCCTGCTCCAAGATCCCGCGCCGGTCAGCGGGTTGGTCCTCGGCCCGGCGCTGCCCGGCGGAACTCCCGTGCGGTACGCCATCTTGTCCGCCACGGGACGCAAGGTCCGCCGACTGATCGAACCGGCGGACAGCGCCACCGACACGAACGACGAAATCGTCTTCGCGCCGGGCACCGGATTCCGGGTGCTGGGGAGCTGGACCCCGCCCGCCGGGCCCTCCGTCGTGCTGCTCAGGGAGCTTCCCGCGCACGCGACCGCGTACATGGACGGGACGCAGGAACTGAGCCAACGGGACCTCAGGGCGCGCACTCAGCTCAAGGACGCGCTCGCCGCAGGGCTGCCCGGCGGCGAGGCCCCGGGCTGGCCCGAACGCTGCGTCGGGCCCGTCGGCCACCAGCCGCCCCCAGCCGCCGTACGACCGACCACCCACCAGGCCGAAGGAGAACAATGAGCAGTCGCCAGACCCGACCCGACCCCGAAGGGCCGTCGCGTCGGCCCGCGGAGGGCGCCGGCGGTTCTTCGGTGCGCAGAGCCGTGGCACTGGGGCCGGTGGTGTCCGCCCCGGGGGCGGAACTGACCCCCGCCGGGCCGCCGTCGGCCGGTACGGTCCGGGGCGCGAGCGAGGAGGCGGTACGGCCTCGCTCTACGACCTCCGCTACCTCGTCGGCCCCGGTGGCGGAGGAGACGTCCGAGTCCGAACGCACCGCGGCGGCTGGTCCGGTGGCTCCGGCGGAGGTGCCAGAAGCGGCGGATCCGGTGGGTCCGACATCCTCGACCCCCGCCACGCGTCTCGCCGTCGCGTTCGGCGGCGATGGACACGGACCAGGTCGG
>NZ_JTIY01000001.1:96005-116500 GCF_000818175.1 Streptomyces sp. AcH 505 | reverse complement strand
CTACCTCGTCGGCCCCGGTGGCGGAGGAGACGTCCGAGTCCGAACGCACCGCGGCGGCTGGTCCGGTGGCTCCGGCGGAGGTGCCAGAAGCGGCGGATCCGGTGGGTCCGACATCCTCGACCCCCGCCACATCGGCGGCTTCCGCGACCTCGCGGCCGTCGGCCGAACCGGAATCGATCCCCGGCCCGGACGCCGCCCCCACCGCCGTCCTGCCCGTCACAGCGCCCGCCGCTTCGTCCCCAGCTCCCACTCACACCCCCACCGCGGCCCGCGTATCCGCACGCCCGGACGACGAACCGCCCTCCGGGCCCTCGCGAAAGCCGCTGCTCGCCGCCGCGGGCGTCGTCGGTGTGGCCCTCCTCGCCGTGCCCCTGATTGTCTGGGCGGCCGGTGACTCCGGGCAGAAGAAGGACAAGGACAACGTGTCGACGGCGGCCAACACCGAAGACCGGTCGGCCGGTGCGCCCCCGGTCTCCGCGCGGCCCGTACACCCGGCTGAGAAGCCCAAGGTCACGCCCACCAAGAAGCACACCACCAAGAAGCACATCACCAAGCCGTCGCCCGCGTCGGGGCTCGAACCCGTGGTCAAGGCCGAGAAGCCGGCCGCGGCTTCGCACCCGGCGGCCAAGGCGAGTCCGCCCGCGCCGAAGAAGGTCACCCCCTACCTGGCTCCCGGCCCGCAGATGCCGACGGACGGCAGCGCTGCCGCCAAAGTCCGGCAAGTGGCGGCAAAGGCACAGGGACGGCACATCTGCTACCGGGTCTACGTGAAGACGGGCGGCTGGCAGCCCGCCCAATGTGACGGACGCACGGCCGGATCCGGGGACGACACCCGGAGCGTCAAGGCCATCCAGATCGCCGTGTCCGGCACGAGCGGCACCTCCGCCACCGCCTACATCCAGGCGAAGGGGTGGGTGAAGAAGCCGTGGATGACCGTGGCGGACGGCAGTAACCTCACGTTGGGTGAGGCCAGTCAGGGCGCACCGAACCTGTCGGGCTTCGGAATCAGCGTCGGCAAGGGCAGCGTCTGCCTGAACACATACAGCCGCGGAGGTCCGTGGCAGGGCCATGCCTGCGACACCCCGCAGACCGCCAACAACTACATCTTCGGCGGGACCATGGACGTGACGCGCTGGCTCGACGCGGTGCGCTTCATCGTCTGACCGCGGGGCGGCAAGTCAGTAGGAGTGCGAGGGGCGCCCACCGGCCGGCCGGTGGGCGCCCCTCGCGCGTCTCTTGTGATCAGAACCTGCTCAGGTGCTGCTCACACGCACCGACGGGACTCGGCACGGTGTTTGACTGGGCGAGGCAACGCGAGAAGGGCGGACCGCACCATGGCTGACCAGCCTTCTGTGAACGTCGGCGGTGTGACGTACCGGGTGACACCGGAGTATCTGGCCAATGCTTCCAGCAACACGGCCTCGACAGCCGCCGAGATCGCCGCACAGCTGGGGGAGTTGAAGACGTACGTCACCAGCCTGGAGACGAGCTGGCAGGGCATCGCCCACAACCAGTTCCAGACGCTGATGGCGGAGTACGACATCTATGCGCGCATGCTCCACGACGCCCTGGAGGGAATCTCCAAGGGGCTCCAGGGCAACTACGTGAACTACGAGGACTCCGAGCAGCAGAACCTGAACAACCTCGCCTCGCTCGGGGAGGACCTTCCGAAGGCACCGTCCGGCACCAACTTCACCTGATCCGCAGCCCGGTCGCGCTGGACATCCGTCCGCCGGACCGGGCGCGTCCGAGGAGCGTTTCATGGCCAACATCGATGGCACGCCGATCTACGTCGGTGAGGGGCTCGCGGCCGCGGGCAGCACGATCAACGCCAGGGCGGGCGAGATATCCGGCGAACTCCAGGCTCTGAAGTCCCAGTTGGCGCCGTTGGCGGACGCCTGGCGGGAGAGCCAGGCCGCCACGTACTACCAGGACATGCAGAACGAGTGGGACCTGGCGGCCGACGGCCTGTTCGGTCCTGACGGTGTGCTCGGCCGGATCGCCCACGCCATGCAAGTGAACTGGAACAACTACAGCGACGCGGAGTGGTCGAACATGTCCACCTGGCGGCACTGAACCACCGCGTTCCGTGGCCGCCGTTCCCTGCTCCGCAAGCAGGCCCGCGACTCCGCGGTCCCGCTGTCCGACACCGAAGGAAAACGTCTGTGCCCGATGAACGCTGCCGGGTCACCGTGGTCGGCGAACGCAGACGCGTCGACCTCGCGCTCCCCGCGCAGGCCCCGATCGCCGAGTACGTACCCCGGCTCGCCTCGCTCTGCGGCCAGCCGGAGTCCGAGTCCATGCCCTCGGTCTGGTCACTCGCCGAGTCGGGCGGCTCGTCCCTCGCCCTCGGCGACTCGCTGGCGGGAGCGGGCATCGTGGACGGTGCCACGCTGTACCTGCTCGACCAGCGGGCCGCCGAGCTGGGCGAGTTGACTGTCACCGACCTGGACGAACAGGTCGCTGCGGCCCAGGAGGACGGGAGCCTCTGGAGCGCCCGGCGGCGCGCGCAGTGTGTGGTGGGCGCCGGACTGCTGTTCATGGTGGTCTCGGCCGCTTTGCTCGGTGCGCGACAGACGGCGGGCCTTTCGACGCTGCTCTTCGGGCTCGCCGCCCTGTGCTCGGCGCTGCTCGCCTGGTACGCCGAGAGCAAGAACTGGCCGCTGCCGCGCGCGATGCGCCAGGTTCTCGCCCTGGCCGCCTGCCCGTTGATGGCCTGCTTCGGCCTGGGGGCTCCGGTGCAGGGCCCGGTGGTCACGCCGATGCTGGTGGCGGGCGGTGCTGTGCTCGGCGCGCTCGCCGCGCTGGTGGCGCTGCCCGCACCGGCCACCGTGGTGCTCCAACTGCTCACTCTTGCCACCGCGTTGTTCATCGTGCCGCTGACCGCGTTCCACGCGGGTGTGACCGGCTCGGCGGCGGCGGTGGCCATGGTGCTGTTCCTGCTGACCGGGCTGCTGCCCCGGATCACCAGCCAGATCGCGGTGCTGGTGCCCGCAGGGCCCGACACCGGCGCGCCCGCCCTGGACAGCGGGGACGTCGCGGACATCGTGCGCCGGGGCAACGGGCTGCTCACCTTCCTCAGTGTGGTGACCGGTACGGTCCTCGCGGCCGCCCTGATCACCCTGACCTTGTCCCGGGGTGTCTGCGGCCTGTTGCTGGTGGCCTGCGTCAGCGTCGGACTGCTGCTGCAGGCCGGTTCGGTGCGTGTGCTGACCGCCGTGATCCCGCAACTGGCTGCCGGGGTCGTGGGGTTGCTGGCGCTGGCCGTACGGGTGCCGGAGTACGTCCTCGACTCGCGCGCGGCGGGCCCGCTGGCTGCTTTCGCGGTGGGCGTCGTCCTCGTCGCCTGCGGGATCTTCCTCGCCTTCGGGGCGGCCCTGCGCCCCGTCGAGCAGGAGCGCCCGACCTGGCCCGGGGCGCTCGCCACCTTCCTTGTCGTCGTCAGTCTGCCGCTGGCCGCCGGTGTCTTCGGTCTGTTCGGGCGGCTGGCCAACCTCGGGAGCGGCATGTGACCGGGCGACCGCAGGCCGATCGACAGCGGCCAGGGCGGAGGCCCGCGCGGTGAAGGCGTCCGCACAGCGTGTGGCACCGGGCAGTTGGGGCGGTCACCGGTCCATCGGCGCGGCGGTGAGGGGCGCCCAGCCGGGCGCCGTGATCACCGTGCAGCCCGGGACGTACACCGAGAGCCTGGTGCTGGACAAGGACATCACCCTGGTCGCGAAGGGCGCCGTGCGGCTGGTCGCGGCCCGGGGGCCCGCCGTCACCGTGCACGGGGGCCGCGCCGAGTTGCGCGGCTTCTCGCTCGTGTCGTCGGCCCCCCGGGAGGCCGGGGTGCTGATACGCGGCGGCGAACCGGTGCTGCGGGACTGCGAGATCACCGGCGGCCGGTTCGAAGTGACCGGCGCCGCGGCTCCGTTGCTGAGCGGCTGTTCGGTGCGGCAGGCCGAGGGCGCCGCAGTACGTCTGACGGGTACCAGCCGCACCACGATGGAGAAGCTGACCGTCGGGGGCTGCGCCGGGGACGGCCTGCTCGTCGAGGACGAGGCGAGCGCCGAACTGACCGACGCGCTGGTGGACGGCGCCACCGGACGCGGCGTCGTGGTGGGCGCGGGGGCGCACGCGACACTGACCCGTTGCGAGATACGCGGCAGCGGCGGCGCCGCTCTCCTCGTGGAGGACCGTGCCACCGCGGCGCTCCACGAGTGCCGCCTGTACGAGGCGGGCGGTCAGGGCGTCCGGGTACGCGGCACGGCGGGCCGCCTCACGGGCCAGGCCGCCGGCCGCTCGTGGGACATCGGTCCGTACGGCGAGGTCCGCAGCCCGGCCCCCGTCACCCGCACCGAAGCCGGGGACCGCTCCTCCACCGGAGGCCGCTCCGCCGCCGGTTCCCAGGGCGTACGGCTGCACCACTGCGAGATCTTCCGCACCGTGGGCGGCGGGGTGCTGGCCGAAGGCGGCAGCACGATCCTGCTGGACGGCTGCCATGTCCATCACACCACCGGCGCCGCCGTGCTGGTCACGGGCGAGGCCGTCGCCGAGCTGGTGTCGGTCAGGGCCGTGGACTGCCAGGACACCGCGCTGGTCGTCAGTGGGACGGGGCGTGTCACGGCGCACGACTCCACCTTCGCCCGTACCGGGGCCAACGGCCTGTACGCGACGGGGGACGCGGACGTTTCACTGACGGGCTGCACCGTGCGGGACACCGCCTATACGGCTGTGCACCTCGGCGGCGCGGCGCGCGTCGGCGTACGGGACTGTACGGTCGGCGGCTCGCCTGAGTACGGCCTGCGCGTCACCGAGCGGGCCGAACTCCTCGCCGAACAATGCGAGGTGAGCGAAGCCGAGTTGGCGGGGGTGTCCGTGGAGGGCGGCGACGCCGCCCTGCGTGACTGCCGCATCGACGGCGGCCGTGAAGGCGTACGCCTGCGCACCACCCACCGGCCGTCACTGACGGAGTGCGCCGTCACCACCACCGGCGAGACCGGCGTCCGGATCGGCCGGGAGACGGGTGCCCGGCTGCGGGACGTGACGGTCACCGGCAGTGTGACGGGTCTGCTGCTGGAGGAGGACAGCACGGCCGTCGTGGACGGCGGAGCGGTACGCGACACCAGAGGCAGCGGTGTCGTGGTGTGCGCCGGTGCCGACCCGGCGATCCACGGCCTGACGGTCGAATCCGCAGCGAAGAACGCGCTGTTCGTCGAGGAGGGCGGCCAAGGCCGCTACGAGGACTGCCACTTCACCAAGAGCCGCTTTCCCGCCGTCTACGCCGGCGCCCGCTCCCGGATCGTGCTGCGCCGCTGTGTCGTGGACGGCACCGAATCCGACCTGCTGCGGGACGACGACGCCGAGGTGCACGCCGAGGACTGCCACGTCGAGGATGTGGCCGAGCCACTGCTGCCCACGCTGTCGTCCCCGGCGGTGGACGCGAAGGGCACGCCCGTGCCCGGCGTCCGCAAGGCCGGGCGCGCGAACGGCGCTTCCGGCGCCGGCGAGGACGGCGACGACACCGCGAGCGCCGAGGCCGCCAAGGCGAAACTCGACGAACTGCACGCGGAACTGGGCCGCCTGGTCGGCCTGGACGGCGTCAAACGCGATGTGGTCACGCTGACGAAGCTGATGCAGATGGTCAAGGTCCGGCAGGACGCCGGTCTCGCGCCGCCGCCGCTCAGCCGGCATCTGGTCTTCGCGGGCAACGCCGGCACCGGCAAGACCACGGTGGCCCGGCTCTACGGCGGCTTCCTCGCGGCGCTCGGGCTGCTCAGCCGGGGCCACCTGGTCGAGGCCGACCGGGGCGATCTGGTCGGCGAGTACGTCGGACACACCGCGCCGAAGACGACTGCCGTGTTCCGGCGCGCCCTCGGCGGGGTGCTCTTCATCGACGAGGCGTACTCCCTGGTGCCTCAGGGCCAGTTGAGCGACTTCGGCGCCGAGGCCGTCTCGACGCTGGTGAAGCTGATGGAGGACCACCGCGACGAGGTGGTCGTCATCGTCGCCGGATATCCGAGCGAGATGAACCGGCTGCTGGAGTCCAACGCGGGTCTGGCGTCGCGCTTCACCCGCACCCTGTACTTCGACGACTACTCCGCGCCGGAGCTGGTGCGCATCGTCGAACACCAGGCCAAGAGCCACGAGTACACCTTCGCGCCGGAGACCACGGCGGCGCTGCACGACTACTTCGAGACCACACCGCGCGGCGAGGGGTTCGGCAACGGGCGCAGTGCACGGCAGGTCTTCCAGCGGATGACCGAGCGGCACGCGCAGCGGGTGGCCGAACTCGGCCTGAGCGTGGTGGACCTGGCGTCGGCCGACGCCGAACTGCTCACCACCCTGCTGCCCGCCGATCTCCCACCGGGGGAGGCCACATGATCGCGCGGCGGGCCGTTCCAGCACGTCGGAATCCGTGAAAGGCAGGTGTTTCCCCGATGGCGGAAGATCCGTCCATGGCGCAGTGGCGCGCGGACCTGGAGGCGTTGAAGGACGCGACCGACGTGGTGCGCCGGGAGCACACGTCGATCTCGGAGAACATGGCGTCGATCGACGCCAAGATGAATGAGGTCGGTGACCACTGGTCCAGTCCGGCCTACGGGTCGTTCGAGGGGATCACGACGTGGTTCCACACCTGCCAGCACGACCTGGAAGACCTGCTGGCGGACATCGTCGACCGGATGAGCACCAGCTACCAGAACTACCACAACGCCGAGGGCGCCAACTACGACAACCTCGACGGCGGGCCGCCGCATGGCTGAGCGGCGGCCCGCAGGGTCAGCTCTTCGCGGGCGGGTCGGGGAAGCGGGCCTGCCGGTCGGCCTCTCCGTAGACCTGGCCGGAGTGGTTGAGCAGCGCGATGTACTCACCCAGCCGCTCCAGCGTGGAGCCGATCTGGAGCAGCGCGCGCTCCTGGGCCGGGTTCATCTCGGCGGCGAACGTCTCGGCGGTCGCGGCGAACGGGTTGTCGTGCTCCCCGCCCACCCTCGGGTCGTAACCGGCGCCGAGCGACGTGTACCCACTGCCTTCCGGGTTCGGGTCCTTGGCACCCTGCCCGAAGACGTCGCCCTTGACGGCGAAGACCTTGGCGCGGAGCTCCTCGTACTTCGCGACCGCGCCGCGTGCCTCGGTGAGCATGGACTTCTCGGCGGTGCGCAGCGCGCCCAGGTCGATTTTCAGATCCCCGGAGGGCTCGGTTATCTCCTCAGGGTCTCCGCTGCCTGCGGACGACATGTCCTTCGGGTCCAGGTTGAAGGACGGCGGTACGTCCCACGCGACCTTGGTCTCCGGCACCAGGTCGCTGAGGTCCTTGCCGTAGTCGTCCGACTTGGGCTGCTCGTCCGGCTCGCCGTCGCCGTCCTCGTCCTTCGGCTCGGGCAGCGGCGTCCGGTCGTACTTCGAGTCGATCGGGTCGGTCACGGTGTCTCCCTCGTCCCTCAACTCACCACAGCATCACGAACTTACGACAGGTTTACCACTTATATGGGGAATTGTCAGCGTGGTCTTGTGACGTCACGTCCGCAGGAGTCACCGCGCGGCCCACAGGACCGTCCGAACCATCCGAGAAAGGCGAGTCATGGCTGACACCGGCGATGCCAACTACGACGTCTCCGTCATCGACGTCTCCCCGGTCGGGATGAACACCACGGCGGGCAACCTGGTCACCCTTGGGCAGGCCGTCTCCGACAGCCTCCTGACCATCAACAACGTGCTGAGCGGGCTGCGTGTCGCGTGGCAGGGCAAAGCCGCCTCGGACGCCGACGAGTTGAACAAGGAGTGGATGCGCGTCATGACCAACCTGTTCGGCACCGAGGAGCACCCGGAGAAGGGAGTTCTGCCCACGCTGGCGGACGGAGTGGGCATGGTGTCCGCCAACTTCAGTGCGGCCGAGGTGGGGATCACCGAGCTCTTCAAGAACTTCGTGAACACGGGCGACAGCGACAAGGACCGGCCCGACGCGGTCACGGACACCAACCAGACGGCGGTGACCATGACCTTCCCCTACTGACCCGACCGCCCCTCCCGCTCAACTTCCGCACCCCGACAGCCAGCTAGGCAGCCATCGTGAGTCGAACCCCCTTCCACCGTCCCGTCCGGATGACGCCCCCGCCGCTGCCGGAGGGTGTGACGAAACTGGCCGCCCCGCCGCAGCGGCCCCAGCCGCAGGGTGCGGCGGGCTGGCTGATGCTCCTGCTGCCGCTGCTGTCCAGCATGAGCATGGCGGCGTACATGGTCGCCTACGGCAAGGCCTGGATGATCCTGCTCGGCATCGCCTTCGTCGTGGTGTCCGTCGGTATCACCATCGGTGTGCGGATGCAGCTGCGGGGCAGCCGGCGCCGCAACCAGTTCCGGCAGCGGGAGCGGTATCTGGAGTATCTGGCGGGGGTGCGCAAGCAGGCCCTGCTGTCCAGGGTCGGCCAGCAGGCCGCAGACGCCTGGCGGCATCCGCATCCCGACCGGCTCTGGGCGATAGCCGCCCAGCGCCGGCGCGTCTGGGAACGCCGCCCGGGTGACAACGACTTCCTCCAGTTGCGGCTCGGTACGGGTACGGTGCCGCCGGCCGACGCGCTGCAACTGCCGGAACAGCGGGATCCCACCATCGAGGTCGACATGCGCTGCCAGCAGGCCGCCGCCGAACTCGTCAGCGCGCACAACTCCGTCGCAGGGCAGGCGGCTTGGCTGGACCTGCGGACGTCAGGTGTGGTCAGCCTGCTCGGCCCGCGCCCCCGCACCCGGGAGCTGGCCCAGGCCCTGCTTCTCCAGCTCTCCGTGCTGCACGCCCCCGACGACGTACGGATCGCTGTCGTCACCGGCGGCAACTCTGCCTGGGACTGGGCGAAATGGCTGCCGCACGCCCAGCAGCCCGACCAGGAGGCGCAGGGCCGCGAGCAGGAGGTCGTCCCGATGCTCGCCGATGACCTCGCCGGACTCCAGGACCATCTCCAGGCCACCTTCGACCAGGCCGTCGCCGCCCGCGCCGAACGCAACACCCGCCTCGTCACCCAGCGGGACAGCAGCCCCCGCCGCCATCTCGTCGTCTTTCTCGACGACTACGAGCCGGAGGCGGCCTGGGCCCGCTCCGCCCTCCTGACCAGCCTGCTCACCGAGGCCGGGTCCGACCTGGGGCTGCACGTGGTGTGTCTGGTGGAGGAGGAGGGCTCCGAGCCCGGCCGCGTCGATGTGCGCGCCCGCACCGACGCACGCGGCGGGCTCGTCCTGGAGGGCCGTACGCCGGGCCTGCACGCGATGATCGAGAAGGGCGCCGTCGACACGGCCGAGCCCGCCGTCCTGGCGGCCACCGCCCGTTCTCTGGCGCCGCTGAGGCTGTCCGGCGAACGCGAACAGGTCCTCTCCGAGCATGTGTCCCTCTCGGCGATGCTCGGCTTCCCCGACATCGCGGCCTTCGACCCGGCCGCCAAGCGCCGTACCCCCGACGAGCGCGAACTGCTCAGCGTCCCCATCGGGGTGACCGGCGCGGGCGAGCCGCTGACCCTGGACCTCAAGGAGTCCGCGCAGGGTGGCATCGGCCCGCACGGGCTGGTCGTCGGCGCCACCGGGTCCGGCAAGAGCGAGCTGCTGCGCACCCTGGTCACCGGTATGGCCATGGTGCACGCGCCAGAACACCTGGCGTTCGTCCTGGTCGACTTCAAGGGCGGTGCCACCTTCGCCGGCATCACCGAACTGCCACACGTCTCCGGGCTGATCACCAATCTCGCCGACGATCTCGCGCTGGTCGACCGGATGCGCAAGGCCCTCCAGGGCGAACAGCAGCGCAGGCAGCGGATGCTGCGCGAGGCGGGGAACGTCGACTCGGTGCGCGAGTACCAGCTGCGCCAGGCCGCCGGCGGCACCGACATCAACGGCAAACCCCTGGAACCGCTGCCCTATCTGCTCGTCATCGTCGACGAGTTCGGCGAACTGCTGTCCCAGCGGCCTGACTTCATCGACCTGTTCGTGCAGATCGGCCGCGTCGGCCGGTCGCTCGGCATGCACCTGCTACTGGCCACTCAGCGGCTGGAGGAAGGCCGGCTGCGCGGCCTGGAGTCCCATCTCTCCTACCGGATCTGTCTGCGGACCTTCAGTGCCGCCGAGTCCCGCGCCGTCATCGGCACCGCCGACGCCTACGCGCTGCCCGCCATCCCCGGCTCCGCCTATCTGAAAGTGGACGAGTCGGTCTACGAACGCTTCCGCGTCGCGCACGTCTCGGCGCCCTACCAGGAGCGCGACCCCGACAGCGTCGCCGTGGCCGTCGAGCCCGTACCCTTCGCCGCGCACGGCGATCTCGCGCCGCTCGCGCCCGAGGAGCGGGAGACGGCCCGCTGGGAGTGGACCCCGGACGGGGGCGCCACCGAACTCCAGATCGCCGTCGAGCGCCTGCTGAACAAGGACACCCCGGGCCACCAGGTGTGGCTGCCCCCGCTGCCCGCGAACTTCGCCCTCGACTCGCTGCTCGGGGAGCCCGAGGCCGACCCGGACTTGGGCCTGCGCTGTTCCGCCTGGCCCTACGCGGGCCAACTGAAGTTCCCGGCCGGCGTGCTCGACATACCCGCGCGGCAGGAACAGGCCCCGCTCGTGATCGACCTGACGGGGCGTCAGGGACACTTGGCGCTGGTGGGTGCCCCGCAGAGCGGTAAGTCCACCTTCCTGCGCACCGCGATGCTCAGCGCCATGCTCACCCACACTCCTGACGAACTGCAGTTCTACGGGGTCGACATGGGCGGCGGCTCGCTGCACGGACTGAGCGAGGCGCCGCATGTGGCGGGTATCGCCGGCCGCCGCGACGAGGAGCGGGTACGCAGGGTGCTGGCCGAGGTCGGCAGACTCGTCACCGCGCGCGAGCGGATGTTCCGCGACCTGCGCATCCAGTCGGCGGCCGAGCTGCGCACCCGTAGCGCCGCGGGCGAACTCCCCGACGGCGTAAGGGCGGCGGACATCGTGCTCGTGGTCGACAACGTGGCAGCCCTGCACACCGCCGACGACAACGCCGTCGCCACCCTCACCGACATAGCCACCCGCGGTCTCGGCGTCGGCGTCCACCTGTGGCTGACCGCCAACCGGTGGGCGGAGATACGGGTAGGCCTGCGCGACAACATCCCCGGCCGCCTCGAACTGCGGCTCAACGACCCCGCCGAGTCCGAGATCAGCCGCCCCGCCGCCCGCGCCCTGGGCCAGAGCATCCCCGGACGCGGCCTGGCCTCACCCGGACTCACCCACCACATCGCGCTGCCCCGGCTCGACGGCGTCGACGGGGTCGACGGGATCGCCGACTCCGAGCGGTTGTCGGTGTCCCGGCTGGCCGAGAGCTGGCACCGGCCCGCCGCCCCCGCGCTGCGCGTCCTGCCCGAGCGGATCACCGTCCGCGAACTGTCGGCAGCCGCGGCGCCCGCACCCGCCGAGCGCTGGGACGGCCACGGCCCCGCCATCGGCGAACGTGAAGTGCCCGTCGGGCTTCGCGAGTCCGACCTGCGCCCCGTCGGCCTCGATCTGACCGCGGGCGACCCGCACTTCGTGGTCTTCGGCGACTCGGGCGCGGGCAAGACGGCGTTCCTGCGCGGCTGGATGCGCGCCCTGGCCGCCCGTCGCACCGCACAGGAACTGCGCTTCATGATCGTCGACTACCGGCACAGCCTGCTGGACGTGGTGCCCGAGGAGTACGTCGGCGCCCGCGGCGGCAACGCCGACCTGGTCGCGGGACAGGTCCAGGCCCTTGCCGAGACACTGCGCACCCGGATGCCCCCTGCCGATGTCACCGCTGCCCAACTCGCCGAGCGGGGCTGGTGGCAGGGGCCCGAACTGTACGTCGTCGCCGACGACTACGACCTGGCGGCGGGCGGCATGGGCCGTGGCCCGCTCGCCGCGCTGGCGGAGTTCATCCCGCAGGCCGACGAACTGGGCTTCCACCTCGTGCTGGCCCGCCGGGTCGGCGGCGCGGGGCGCGCCCTGCTGTCGGACCCGCTGCTGAGCAAGCTCAAGGAGATCGGCTCAGACGCGCTGCTGCTCTCCGGCGACCACCGCGAAGGCGTCCTCATCGGCGACCAGCGCGCCCACCGCCGGCAGCCCGGCCGCGGCATGCTCGTCCGCCGCAACCACGAGCCCACCCTCGTCCAGATCGCCGTCGACGAACAGGACATCCAGGCGGACGAGCCGGCGGAGCCGTCCGTGGCACAGACGTAAACGGCCCCGACGCAGACCGCCCCGACGCGGCCGGCCCCGACGTGGACCGTCCAGCGCAGCGCCTGACCAGCGACCTCGAAGATCAGTACGCCCAGGGAGGGCGGCCCCACCATGGAAGACGCGGATTCCGTACTCGGCGACATCAAGCTCGACGAGATCTACGCCCTGGGCAACGCCTGGATCCAGCTCGGCGACGACCTCCACGAGCGCCGGGTCGCCGTCAACGGCCATGTGGAGGGCATCGGCATGACCGGCGCCGCGGGCGACGCGGCGCGCGCTGCCTGGGACGAGGGGCTGAGCAAAACAGTCGACGACGCCGCCGAGACCGCCTGGACGATCGGCCAGACGATCAACCGCTACGCCGACGAACTCCACAAGGCGGCAGACGAGTTGGCGAAGCAGCTCAACGCCGCGATGTGGGCGAACATCCTGGGCATCGTCGCCGGGCTCGTCCTCATCGGCCTCGGGCCGCTCCTCAGCAACCTCCTGTCGATGATCGGCTCGCTGCTGGCCCGGCTGATCCCCGTCCTGGCCACGATCGCCGGCCGTCTCGGCACGGTGGGCAGCACGGTCGTCGGCGCTGTGGGCGGCGCGGTCGTCGGCGCCGCGTTCAACCTCGGCTTCGACATCGCCGTCGGCGAGGCGGGGGCCGCCATCGCGGGCGCCGACTTCGACGTCGACTGGGGCGCCGAAGGCCTCAGCATGGGCCTCGGCGGTGCGTTCGGCGCCCACGGCGGCGGGATGGCGGGCTGGCACTACGGCGGCGGCGCGGGTGGCTCGCGCACTGTCCCGACGCCCGTCCCGCACAGTGACACCCCGCCGCCGGTCGTGACCCCCAAGCCCAATCCGAGGGACGGCGACCCCACACCGATCGGTGGCGACGGCGACATCGTGGGCCCGCCCCCGACCCGGCTCCCGGGAGGGGACCACTCGATGCCTGCCCCGGGCGGCCTGGGCGGCAAGGACGGGCCTCCCGTCCCCAATCCGCTCGGTGGCAAGGACGGCGTCTCCGCCAAGGACGGTAATCCCACCAACAGCGGTCCCCTCGGCAGTCGTTCGAGCGACGTCGGCATGCCGCCCCCGCCGGTGAAGAGCGACGGTTCCAAGACACCACCCCCGACCCCGGCGCCGGTCCCGCGGAAGGTGTCCACATCGGACTCCTCCGTGCCGACCCCCAAGCCCGGGTCGGTCCCGGGCAACGGCCGCACCGAGAGCGGCCCGCCTGCGCCCCGCCCTGACAGCGCACCCCCGAAGGGTTCGCCGGGCGGCTCGAAGGACTGGGAAGGTCAGTACGGTCCGGGGCGCCGTCTGGGGCAGGACGGGGATCCGGAGGGAGTGCGCCCGAAGCCGGGCGGGGGTTCCGGGTCCGACAGTGCCGGGCGTTTCGAGGGGCAGTACGGTCCTGGGCGCCGTCTTGGTGCGGACGGCGGTCCGGAGGGGGCGCGTCCGAAGCCGGAGGTGGGTCCTCGGACCAACAGTGCGGGGGGCTTCGAGGGCCGGCACGGACCTGGCCACCGTCTGGGTCAGGACGGGGATCCGGAGGGGACGAACCCGAAGGCGGAGGTGGGTCCTCGGACCAACAGTGCGGGGGGCTTCGAGGGCCGGCACGGACCGGGGCGCCGGGTGGACCAGGACGGGGTTCCGGAGGGGGCGCGTCCGAAGCCGGAGGTGGGTCCTCGGACCAACAGCACGGGGGACTTCGAGGGCCGGCACGGACCGGGGCGCCGGGTGGATCAGGACGGCGACTCGCACGAGACGCCGGACACCGAGCGCCCCACACCCGAGGTGGGCCCGAAAACCGGCAACACCGACGGTTCGCATTTCAGCGGCTCAGGACGGCGCCTGAACGGCAAGATCGACGATCCGTTCGGCCACACCACACCGCGTCCGGTCAGCGGAACGAAGAGCCGGCCGGACGGCGAGACAAGCACCACCCCCAAGCCGCCCGCGCGTTCGGGAGCCGGCTACGACCGGCCTGCCGAACTCAGCGACATCCCGGGTTGGAAGCCGGCCCCCGGGGACGGCGGTTCGGGCAATGGCGAGGGCAACCTGCGGCCCAACAACGGTGAGGGCAGCACCACTTACACCACGCCGCCCCCGGCGGGCGAGCATCCCGGCGGCCGGCCGGACACCCATTCCGGTCCGAAGAGTTACAGCCCGGACGAGTTGGGACGGGGCCTGGCACGGGACGCCGAAGGGCGGGGGATGCCGCCGGGCGAGGCGCGCGACTGGGGCGACCGGTTCGCGGACGCGCGCCGTTCGGGCGACAGCGCGGCCGAGGCACAGGTGCATCAGCGCGTCAACGAGCGTTTGGTGGAGATCGACCTCTCGGCCAACCGGGGGAAGGGCACCGCGGCCGGCGACCATGGAACGGGCGTTCCGGGGCGGACTCCGGAGCAGGTTGGTCAGGACATGACCCGGTTCGGGCAGACGCGGGGAATGAGCTTCAGGGAGGCGCGGGGATGGGGTGATCGTTACGCCGACGCGGATCGTTCCGGTGACGGCGGCGCGCGGCGGACGCTGGACCGGCAGTTCGACGATCGGCTCGATCAGCTGAAGTGGGAGGCCGACCTCGAACACTCCCTGAACCACCGGGACACCCATAGCGGTCGGCCGCCAGCCGGTGACGGCCGGAGCGAAAGTGACGGCGGCGGCCGTACGAGTGACGGCGGCGGCCGTACGGACCATGTCGGGGAGGGAAAGCAGGGGGGCGCCTCCACGAAACCGCCCTCCACCGAGCCTCCTGCCCGGTCCGGGCATACCGGCTCCGGACCGAGGTCGGGCGATGACGATTCGTCGTCGTCGGTCCCGCAGCGAGACAGGGATTCCGGGCGTGGCTCGTCCGCGGATGTGGCGGTGGCGACTCGCGGGGACGACGCGCCCGGCGGCAGTGGTGTCGCCGGTCTCAGCCCTGAGCAGCGCAGGCGTCACGACATGTGGGCGGACATCCACAACGAGGCCCGGTTCGGCAGGAGCCGCACCGGCGGCGAGGGGAGCGACACACCGTCGCCGTCCACGGAAAGGCCGCCCACACAGAGGCCGTCCACGGAGACGCCGTCGCCGTCCACGGAGAGGCCGCCCACGCAGAGGCCGTCCACAGACAGGCCGGCCACGGACACCACGGCCAGGCCGGCCACGAAGCCGCCCGCCTCGACCGAGCACGAGGGGACCGTCGGTTCGAAGGCCGGGTCGGAGTCGTCTGCCCCGACGCCACCTCGGTCCGACGTGGACGCGGGTACGCGTACGGGCCCGAGGAGTTACAGCCCGGAGCAGTTGGGGCGGGGTCTGGCGCGGGTGGCGGAAGGGCGGGGGATGCCGCCGGGCGAGGCGCGGAACTGGGGTGACCGCCTGGCGGACGCGCGCCGTTCGGGCGACAGCGCGGCCGAGGCACAGGTGCATCAGGGCCTCGACAGGCGTCTCTTGGACATGGATCTCGCGGCCGGCAGGGCGAGGCCCGGCGCGGTCCGAGAGCCTTGGGAGGCCACTCCCGGCCGGACGTCGGCGCAGGTGGGTCAGGACATGGCCCGGTTCGCGCAGTCGCAGGGCATGAGCACTGGGGAAGCGCGCGCATGGGGCGAGCGGTACGCCGGGGCGGATCGTCTCGGTGACGGCGGGACGCGGCGCGAACTGGAGCGGGAGTTCAACGATCGGCTCGACCAGTTGAAGTGGGAGTCCGACCTCGAACGCTCCCTCAACACCCGGCCGCGTGCCGGGGTGACCACGACCAGTACCGATGACAGTGTCACCCCCGCCGAGAGCACGGAGAGCACGGAGAGCACCGAGAGCATCCAAGGCACCGACCACACTGACAGCACGCAGGACCACAGCGCGGAGGAGGCGACCACCACGACGGAGCCCGCTGTGCCGCCCGTCGCGCTTCCCACCGCGCCGCCCGCCGAGACCTCGGCGCCGGTCGTTCCGTCCCCCAGCCACCGTCATCCGGGCGCGGCGCGTTTCGACATCGACACCGCGCGGCTGCGGCTCGGCGACCCCGCCGTGCCGCGGGAGCGCCGGGACGAGTCCGTCCGGTGGGCTGAGCACAACGTGCTCGGCCGTATCCGGCAAGTCGCACCGAACCAGAACCCGTTCGGCGTCGTGGCGCGGCCGGAAGAGGTCGTGGAACTGGTAGCGGCCGAGCACCTGCGCGGCGGCCACCTGGCGGCCTCGGCCCTGCTGGGCGACCTCGTCCGGGGCCCGGAGCCCGTCGTACCGACGCAACCGCCGAGCCGGCAGCCGCAGCCGCAAACCCAGCAGCCGCAGACACAGCAGCCGCAGACACAGCAGCAGGAGCCCGTCCAGCACGAGTCCGAGCAGCCGGAGATTCTGCTGGCACCGCCGTCCCGGCGCGCCCTTGATCCGATCTACGACTGGCGGGAGATCTCCAGCGGCAGCTCGCGGCGTTCGAGTGCGCTGCGCGCCATCGATTCGGCGGTGCGGCGGCTGTCCCGGGACTCGACGGTCCGCGACCTGCGGGCCGTGCTCGACGCGGTGGACGACTGGCAGGCGTACAAGACCCCGCAGAGCGGCCGGTGGGACGCGGTGGCGCAGCTGGAGTCCGCGGTCCGCGACCGGATCGGCCGGCTGGAGCAGTCCGGCCGGAGGCGGACCTCCGACCGCCCTCGGTCAGACCGCCCTCGGTCCGACGCCCGAGGTGAGTCCTCCGCACAGGGGGCCGCAGCGAACCGCCGCATGTCCCCGTCGTTGATTCCCTTCACCGAACACCCGGTCGAGGTCGACGGCTACGGACCGTCCAGCGGCCTTGAGGCCGAACTGCACCGATACCAGGTGATGTTGCCGGCCGGGCACAGTCACGGGAGCTACGGCGACGTCGTGACGCTGCCAGGGCTGTTGACGATCACCCTGGACAGCGGCGGGGACGGCGTGGTTCCTGAGGTCGTCACAGATCCTGCCCGCGGACTGGTACGGGGGTACGCGGACGGGCGGGCCGAGCGGTCCGACGTGGTGGCCGCCTTCCGCGACGTGCTGCGCCGCCTCGCGGCCGCCAGGCCGTACGCCACCCTCGCGCAGATCTTCCCGGAGGCGGCCGGATACCAGGTCGACGTACTCGCGGAGGACCTGCCGGTCAGGGTCAACCCGCGCGACACCTCCATCCTCATGCACCACACGGCGACCACCCCGCTCGCGGGCATCGTCCATTTCATCGGGCACGTCCGGGACCGTATGCGGACGGAGGATGGGCCCCTGCCCATGGCCCACGGCGACGCCGCCGAGGCCCTGGCCTACGGTGCCCAGGGCCGTGCCGCCTTCGACCAGTGGCTCAATCGGTATCCCAATCAGGCACCGGCGGTGCAGGACTGGGACCGCGGTGAGTTGGAGGGCGTGCTCGCGCTCGGGTACATCCAGGTCGCTGCCGCCCTGCGCGGAAGTATCAACACCAGGTTCCTGCCGAAGGATTACGCCGCGCTCGTCTCCCGCAACTCCCTCTACGCGCTCCGCAGCAACCTCGGTGCCGTACCCCGCGCGTTCCTCGAGCACCAGGCTGCGGCGCTGACCGAGCGCTTCGAGGCCTTCTTCAACAGTGACGAGCCGGGTGCACGGCGCGCGAACATTTTCGAACGACGGCTGCCGGCGCGCGCCGACGGCGCGCCGTCGGCGACCGTCGGCGAGTACCTGGACAACCTTCTCCGGGACAATCCGGGACGCTACATTCCGCAGAGCGAGGCGCTGTTGGTCCGTACGAACTACGACACGCTGGACAGCAATCCCGACGCGACGGGGGCTCCGCGCATCTATCCGGCCGTCGTGGTGGTGGAGGTCCGTGCCTACGCGCCCCTGGAGTCCACCCCGACCACCATCGAGGCCGACTACGAGACACTGGCGACCCTCTCCCTCGGCCTGTACAACGGTGCCAGGCACCAGCGCGGACTGCCTCTGGTGGGCCGGTCCCTCGCCCGGTCGCAACAGGTCTCCTACGCGCCGCCCACCGCGCAGCCGGCGCCCGGCACCGCCCTGCCCGCGACATCTTCGGGCACCACGGGCCGCGGTCGGCCGGCCACTGCCACGCCACCGGCCCCCCTCTCGCAGGCCCTCGCGGATCTGGTGCCCCGGCTCCCCGCGATGGAGGCGGACGAGCGCGCCGCCGCGCTGGCGTCGCTGAGCCCACAGGACCGGGAGAGCTTGGCCGCCGACAGGGCGTTCGTACAGGGCATGCGTGACACCTGGCCCGCCGACGAATTCGCGTCCCTGGCTGCCCAATTGCTGGTTGTCGTACCTGAGGGCGTGGACCAGCCCGAAGAGGCCAGGGAAGTCGCGGAGGAAATGGTCGGCGGCATGCTCGCGGACCCGGACATCGCGGTGGCCCTGCTGACCGGTGGCCGGCGCTTCGTCGTAGTACCCCGGAACTCGACACAGGGGTCACTCGCGCGGTTCGGCGATCTGGCAGCCACCGAGGTCGGGGGTCGTTCGCTGGACACCGAGCGGGCGATGTTCACCGGCCGTGACGCCGCGGCGGCCGAGGAGAACCTGCTGGGTGACACCACCGACCTGCCGGGGGTCGTCCTCTTCCCCGACGGCTACTCCAGCGCTCGCCACGAGTGGGCGCACGCCGTCGAGTCGGTGCTCGGCCCGCAGGACAGGAAGCTCATCAGGGACGCCTATCAGGCCAGGCTCGACGGGGGAGACGCCGTGCAGTGGCCGGACGGTCCGCTCCACGCCGCCCCCCGTCCTGACTCCGCCGGCGTCTCCGCCCCCCGGCTCCCCAACTACTCGTCCCGCAGCGCCAGCGAGTACTTCGCCCAGCTCACCAACGCCTATCTGGGCTCGAACACCGGCAACGACCTCGACACCCACGAACCGCGCAACAACGGTGCCGACTGGGTGGAGCAGCATGACCCGGCACTGCTGCCGCTGCTGCGGCGGCTCTACGGTCCTGGCCGGCCCGCGATCCTCGGCAGCCAGGACAACCCGTACATCCTCTCGGGCTTCCGTGCCCTGTGGGACCGGGCCGAGAGCGAACCGCACCCGCAGTCCCACGCACCGACGCCGCGCCCCAGGGCGGCGGGCCCCGTCGGCGCGGCCGCTGCGGACAATGCTCAGCAGCCCGTGCTGTCCCTCGCGCCGCCGACGAGCGCGGCGCCCCGGATGATGACCGAGGACGAGTTCAAACAGAACACGGCGGGATCCAGGCTGCGCGGCCGCTCCACGATCACCAACGTGGACGACGCACTCAAGGCGTTCTACGCCCTGCCGGACGGCAGACAGGGCGCACGGCTGCTCGCCCTCAAAGACCTGGTCAAGGCGATCGCTGACTACTTGGGCCACAAGGCCGAGGGAGGCGCGCGCGTCGGGGGCACCCGCGAGCTGGGCCGGCAGGCCGAGGCCGCGCGACGAGGACTGGATCCCGAGGCGGTCTTCCGGGACCTGCTGACCGAGATCGACAGCATGGTGCGCGGGGGGAACAACCCGGGTCTCGACGTCCGCGATCCGGTCGGTGAGGGCCTGACGGCGGCACGGGCCGTTCCCGCGGACCGGTTCCACGCGATGATGGGCGACTTCGTCCAGGAGTTGGGGGCCCTCCGCGGACAGCAGGCGCTCCCTCAGGAGACACGCTCCGTCATCGGGGAACTGATGGCCGTGGTGCCCCTGGTGACCGTGATGCAGTATCCGCAGGGCGGCATGACCGGCATGCGGCTCAACCCGGCCACCGGCGAGGGCGCCACGTTCACCTTCGGCGTCGACCCCCAGGCCAGGGGCGGCACATCGTTCCTGCTCGGGCACATCGCCCACGAGCTGACCCATGTCGCGGCCCATCAGGCGTTCGGCAGCAGCGCGGTGATGGAGCTGGTGCGGTCCGGGGCGACCGACGCGGAGGTTGCCGCGCTGGCGGCCGAGCGCAAGCGAACCCTCGGCGAGCTGACAGCGGCGCTGGCCGGAGACCCGGAATTCAGCGAATTCCAGCACGAGTTGCTGGAAGAGAAGCTTGTGTACGGAGCCCAGCCGCACAAGCTGGAGCAGTACGCGAGTTCCTTCGAGTGGGCAGGCAAGATCACCGCCGCGCAGAAGGAGCGTCTGGTCGGCTGGGGAAAGGCGGCCGGAGAGGCATCCGGCACCCTGGTCGAGTACGACACCGTGCTCAACCAGATGCTGATCTATCTGCACATGTGGCAGACCAGCCAGGACAATCCCTTCTACGTGCGGCTGCGGGAGGCGGCCCAGGCTGCGTACGACCGTCGGAGCCACGCCCGGCAGCACACGGATCAGCCAGCGCACCTCGACCAGCCGGTGCCGGAGTCCGGCCGGCCGGAGCCCCTGCCGGCTCCACCGTCGCAGCCGGCGCGCGGTACCTCCACGCCCGCGACCACCGCCGGCACCACAGC
>NZ_JTIY01000001.1:90593-95980 GCF_000818175.1 Streptomyces sp. AcH 505 | reverse complement strand
CCTCTCGCCGGCCCTCGCGGCCCTGGCGGCCCAGCTCCCCGCGATGACGGCGGACGAGCGCGCGAGGGCACTCGCGGCGCTGCCCCCTCGGGGGCGCAGGGACCTGGCCGTCGACCAGGCGTTCGTGCAGGGCATGCGCGACACCTGGCCCGCCGACGAATTCGCGGCCACGGCCGCCCAGTTGCTGGTTGACGTACCCCCGGGTGTGGAGCAGCCCGCCGAGGCCAGAGAGGTCGCGGAGGAGATGGTCGGCGGCATGCTCGCCGATCCGGACATCGCGGTGGCCCTGCTGACCCGTGGCCGGCGGTTCGTCGTGGTGCCCAGGAACAGGGCGCTTACCGCTCTCGGCCCGTTCCAGCGGCTGCGCGGCGACACCGTCGACAACCGCCCGCTGGACACCATGCGCGGGATCTTCCACTACGACCTCGGAGTTCCCGGCGAGGCCCACGCGGCGGCAGCCGAGGAGAACCTGCTGGGCGACACCACCGAACTGCCGGGTGTCCAGCTCTACAGCGACGGCTACTCCAGCGCCCGCCACGAGTGGGCCCACGCCATCGAGTCGGTGCTCAACGACGCGGACCAGCGGGAGCTGCGGGACGCCTACCGCGCCAGGTTCGCCGCAGGAGCTTCCGTACAGTGGCCGGACGGACCGTTCCCCAACTACTCGTCCAGCAACGTGCACGAGTACTTCGCCCAGCTCACCAGCGCCTACCTGGGGGCCAACACCGGCGCCGACCCCATCAGCGGCCGGCCGCGCAACAACGGCGCCGACTGGGTGGAGCAGCACGATCCGACCCTGCTGCCGTTGCTTCGGCGGCTGTACGGTCCTGGCCGGCCCGCGGACCTCGGCAGCCAGGACAACCCGTACATCCTGTCCGGCTTCCGCGCCCTGTGGGACCGCGCGGAACGCGAACTGCTCCCGCAGTTCCACACGCCGACACCGTCGCCGATGGACCTGTTCTCCCCGCGCGAGGCGCCCCGCGTGGCGTTCGGCAGCTTCTGGCCCTCTGCGCCGGGGGCGCAGTCCGGAGAGCAGTCCATCCCCTTCGACCTGGGGTCACTTCCTGCGCCGCCTTCCCGGCGGAGCGGGAGCGGCAGCGGCAGCCGGAGTGACGGCGTGACCGACGCGTTGCGGGGGATCTTCGGACACGGTGTCGAGCGACGGGGCGACTTCGGCGATTTGCGCAGGTCCCTGAACGATCTCGTCGCGGCACACGAGTCCGACCCCCGGTCGGCCGGCGCTCCGCTCAACCTGCCCGACGTGGCGATCCGTGTTCTGCACCTGGACTCCGGAACGCACGTCACGGCCGACCACTACACCGACCTCTTCGCCGCCGTGGACCGTGCCGGCCGGCACGGCTGGTCGGACACCACCGCGCACATCGCCGCCTACCAGGCGTCCCGTAGTACCGGCGCGCTGAGGCAGGGCACCTCGCTGACCGGTGCTGACGGGCAGTACACCGGCCGTGACTGGACAGGCCGCGGCGGCCTCGCCTTCGACGCCGACCGGGTGTGGACGCCCGCCGCCGACGGCGGCGGACGTGTCAACTGGTCCTACGCGCCGTGGGGCGCCCGCCCGTACCTGGTGGTGGCTGGCAGGGACGAGGACTCGGGCTGGATCGTCGTACGAGGTGAGAACGGCGTCGAGGAAGTGGTGGACGACGACGAGTTCGCCCTGATGGTCGCCCTCGACCCCGCCCGCCCGCCGAACGCCGAGGTGGTGCTGCTCGTACCGAGGTCGCAGGGCGCGGTCGAGACACTGCCTCGGCTGATCGCGGACCACGCCGGGGCCCGCGTCTGGTCCACCACCGGACGGCACCAGCTCTCCTACGCACCGGACGACAGCGGAACGCTGCGGATTTCCCTGAGCCGGCCGCCGTCGAACCCGTACGGGGCACAGGTGCCCATCGGCATCTGGTTCCCGAGCGACCCGGGTCTGAGCGTCCCGGACACCGGGGTCCAGCTGCGGGCGAGCAACGGCACGATCTTCGACGAGACGGATCTGCTGTCGCACCCGTTCACCACGGGGGACGGACAGTCACTCACCGGCCGGGCGTTCCTGACCGCCCACGACATGGCAGTCGACTACGAGGCCGCACTCAGCGAGATCTCGAATGTCACGCACTACACCGACTACGACCCGGGTGAGTCGAGTTCCCGGATGGTGGCCCGGCCCCGCGAGAGCGGTCTGCTGCCGCTGCCCCGCGGGCTGGCCGACTCCTACATCGCGGTGGGCCACGGCATACGGGGTCAGGTGACCGTGCCGCGCCGCAGCACGGGCACCAACCAGCTCATACCCGCCGAACAGCTCGGTGGTGTGCTGAGGCGCCGTCCCAGTCTGCAGCGGATGCCCGCCGACTGGCCGGTGTGGCTGCTGTGGTGCGAACTCGGGATGGCCCAGCCCGGCGAGGACCTGCTGGAGCATCCGCTCCCGGCACAGCGCATCTCCAACGACACCGACCGCACCGTCTGGGTCACCGAGGCCAGGGTCTCCGCCGACCCCGCCCGCGGTCATCTGCCCGCGCAGCTGACCAAGTTCGACGATCCCGACCGCCCGCTGTACGGCTGGCTGGTGTTCCGGCCGGAGCCGAGCTCCAGGACGCTCAGGGACTTGGGCGACCTGGCGGGACTGTCCGCCGAGCGGTCGCGGCGCACGACCCGGGCCCTGCGCTGGGTGCGTGCGCTGCGCCGGCTTTACGGGGTCGGCATCGACACCGACCCCGCACGTCGGCGTGAGTTCCGCGGCTTGATCCGGGGCTTCGGGGCGCTGGAAGGCCTGCGGTTGGCGCGGCACCCGGGTGCCGATCCGCTGAGCTGGCGGACGCTGGAAGAGATCGTGGCCGGCTACGCCTGGCAGATGGGTTACGCCGCCTCTCCGGTGACTCCCGAACTGTTGGAAGCGACGCTCCAGGCGGCGCAGAACGGCACGCTGCGGCTGCCCGTCATCAACTCGGCGGCCGGCCCGTCGGGGGCGTCCTACTACGCGCCCCCGACGACCACCGCACCCCCGACGACCACCCCGCCCGGCGGACGGTCGAGGGCCCTGGGGCAGGATTCCGGAGACCGGTTCCTGCCGGCGCCGCCGGCCTCCGGCCAGGGCGACCACCTGGACGAAGCGCTGTGGCAGCTCTTCGGCTCCGGGGTCGGCGCGCGGCGCGACTACCGTCAGTTGCACGGCGCGCTGAGGACACTCGAAGCGGCGCACACGGCTGCTCCCCGGTCGAGCGACACTCCGCTCAACCTGCCTGCCGTGGCCCGCCGTGTGCTGCATCTGCATCCCTCGGCCCATGTCACGCGCGACCAGTTCATGACGTTGCTGCAGACCGTCGCCAGTGCGGGCCGCCATGGCTGGGCGGGCAGCCTGCCGGGGATCGCGGCCTACCAGCTGTCCCGGACCACCGACGCGGTGTCGCCCGCCACCGCGCTCGGCGGTCCGACCGGGCGGTACACCGGCCGTGACTGGACAGGCCGCGGTGGGCTCGCGTTCCACGTGGACCACGTGTGGATGCCCGACCTCGACGGCAGCGGCAGGATCAACCGGCTCCAGGCGCCGTGGGGCGCCCGTCCCCACCTGGTGATCGCCGAACGGGACGACGAGTCGGACCTGATCGTCGTACGGGACGGGAACGGCAACGAAGCGCGTGTGGACGACGAGGAGTTCGCCTCGCTCGTCGCCCTCGACCCCACCCGGCCGCCCGGCGCTCCGATTGTGGCGCTCGTCCAGTCCCCGCAGGGCGCGGTGGAGACGCTGCCGCGCCACATCGCCGACCGCGCCGATGCCCGCGTATGGGCCACCGACGGACTGTTCCGGCTGTCCTCCGCGGACAACAGCGGCGTGCTGCGAATCTCCCTGACCCGTCAGGCACCGAACCTGGACGGGGCACTTGAGCCCGTCGGTACCTGGTTCCCCAGCGACCCCGGCCTCAGCGTCCGTGATCCGGACGTCCAACTGCGGGCCAACGACGGCACGTACTTCGACGAGTCCGACATCCTCACGTACCCCATGGTCACGGAGGACGGGCAGTGGCTCACCGGCCGTGCGTTCCTGAACGGCCACGACATGGCCCTGTCGGAGGCCGCGGTCCGCGAACTGTCCACGGTGACGCATTACACCAACCTGGACGAGGGAGTACCGGGCACCCGGATGGTGCTCCGCGAGAGCGGCCTGCTGCCCTTGCCCCGTGTGCTGGCGGAGTCCTACATCGCGATGGGGCACGGCCAGGAGGGACGGGTCACGGTTCCGCGCCGTAGCACCGGTGCCAACCAGGCCGTACACCCCCGGGTACTCGGCGGGGTGCTGCGGCGCCGCCCCAGCCTGCGGCGGATGCCGGCCAACTGGCCCGTATGGCTGCTGTGGTGTGAACTCGCCATGCCCCGGCGCGGCGCGGACCTGCTCGAACACCCCCTCCCCGCACAGTACGTCGCCAACGAGGTCGACCGTGACGTGTGGGTCACCGACGCCCAGGTGGCCCCCAGCGCCGCCGAGGGCCAGTGGCCCGCGCGGCTGATCAAGTACGACGATCCCGACCGGCCCGTGTTCGGCTGGCTGTTGTTCCGGCCGGAGCCGCACGCGTCCACGCTCACCGCTCTGGGCGACCTGGCCGGATTGCCCGCAGGACTGGCCCGGCGCACAACCCGGGTATTGCGCTGGGTACGCGCGCTCCGCCGCGTCTACGGCCCCCGCATCGACACCGACCCCGCCCGCCAGCTCGAATTCCGCGCGCTCATCCGGGACTTCGGGGTGCTGGAGATGCAGCGGCTGGCACAGGGCACCGACTCGGGTCCGCTGACCTGGGGCGAGCTGGAGCAGATCGCCGCTGGTTACGGCCGGCAGACGGGTTACGCCACCTCTCCCGTGACGCCCGGTCTCTTGCAGGGAGCGCTTCGGGCCGCGAGGGAGCGCACGCTGTGGCTGCCCCGGCCCGTCCCCGAGGCGGGGCCCTCGTCGGCGGCGTACGGCGCCGAGACCTGGACGGACTACCAACGGCCCGGCGGGCGGCGGCGGATGACCGTCGCCATCCCTGAGGTGGAGACGGTTCCCGCCGAGTCGGAGCTGGACTCGGAGCCTGAGCCGGACACCGCCGAGGAGGTCCCGGAGGCTGCTCCATCGGCGCGGACCCTTCTCGCACCCCCTACGACCTCCACCATCCTCGAAACTCCCGCACCCGCTCGGCAGCGGCCCCAGCCGTCCGTCGACGGGCCGCCGCTCTCGCAGGAGGCCGGACTCGCCGAGCGCGGACTTGAGCCGGTGTACGTGCCCGCCGACGGGGACGTACTGGTCCACGCGCTGACCGCCGTCGCGCCGGGCGAGAGCAGTCGACTGGCCGGGCACAACTGGCCCGCGAGCCCGGAAGAGTTGCGGACCGCGCTCGCCGACGCGCTCGCCG
>NZ_JTIY01000001.1:66308-90051 GCF_000818175.1 Streptomyces sp. AcH 505 | reverse complement strand
GGGCCCCGGACCGGACGGGACCGCGTCGCGGCGCGCTTCGGACGGCTCGGGGGACGAGGCTGTCCACGCCCTGCGGACCGGCTCGGGGCCTGGCGCGTCGGACTGGCTGACCCTCGCGGTCGCCGCGCCCGTCCTGGGGCTGCGGCTGACCGTACTGACACCGGACGGGACCCCCTGGACGACTGGACCCGACAACGGCCGTCCGGTCGTTCTTCTCCAGCAGGAGGACCCGGGTCCCTACACCGCCGAGTGGGTGGCGACCGAACCGGCCGCCGCCGCCCGGCAGGCCCGGCGGCCCGCCGTGTCGCGGAGCGAGGAGCCCGCGGACACGGATCGGGACAGCACGGCCGCCGCCTCTTCGAGCACACGGCGCACGGTGCGGCCGGCCGTCCCCGACACCCCGTCGCGGCCTGCGGTGTTCTTCGGCAGCGACCCCCGGCCGGTACCCCGGGCCCCACAACTCAGGGATCCGCAGACGGAGAAGACGGACGCGGACACGGTGGGAGCCGTCACCGTGCCCGCCGACCGCAGTTCCCGAGTGCCCGTCGCCGATCCCGGCGACGGCAGCTCCCGAAACACAACAGGCAGCCACCACACCGGCGGTGGCAGTAGTCGTGGCAGTGGCAGCGGTGACGGATCCGAGGACAGCCTGCCGCCACGCGAAGGCGACGACGCCCCGCGGCCGATGTCCCCGTACGCACGCGCCTACGGCGCACGGCACGACGGCACACTCGGGCTCGTCCAGTACGAGCCGTTCTCCGACGACATGCTCGCAGCGGTCCACCAACAGGTGCTGGACGGCCTCGGTGTAGCGGAGGGCAGCGCGGCAGAGGAAGACGTCCGCGAGCAACTGGCCGACGTGCTCAGCCAGTCGGAGTTCACCCTCCATCTGCCGTACGTACGCAGCGCCCGTGGCCACCGCGTCACCGTCACCGTCGACGGTCAGGAACACACCGTCGACATCCGGCTGCGGCTGACAGACCCCGCCCTGTCCACCCGCGCGGGCACCTCGGGCGAGGTCCCACGGCTGAACACGCTGGAACGGCAGAGCGAGGGAGGACAGGCGTCCTCCGCCAGCGAGAGCTCCGGCACCATGCGGACCGTGCCGATCCCGTGGATCGGTATCTACAACGGCCCGCCAGGACCGCTGCGTTGGTTCGACGGATCGCTCGTGCTCAGCCTGACGCACAACCAGTCGGACGAGACCGTCACCGTCAGCGACGGCCTGTCGCTCAGGACCATGCAACGCGCCGACGACCCGGCACACGCGGTGGACTACACCGGCCGGTGGCAGATACGGGTCGACGCCGACCAGGACACGCGGCCGGACACCTGGGACCGGGAGCGGGGACAGGGGCGGCTGACCGTCTGGATCCCCGAGCACCGGGTCTTCGACCAGGACGACGCCGACGAGCCACTGCCCGCACCGGCGGAGCTGGGCGACCTCCCGCTGTTGAGCGTCGACGAGGTCCCCGATCCGGGCAGGCTGCTCCACGAACTGCGCGAGGACGACGAGTTCGCCGTCCTGAACGACCTGAGCGCGGAATCCCGGCGGAACCTGGTTGAGTTCCTGTCCGAACGTACGCTGCGCGGCTCGCTGCCGATGCTGCGTGACCGAGGTGTGTTCTCGCCGGTGCTGTTCGACAGGCGCGGCAACACACTGGGCATGCTGCGGCTGGCCGCCGTCGCGCGGCCCCAGGACCCGATCGCGCAAACACCGGACGGCCGGGCCTCCCTGCAGTCCTGGCTCACCGACAGCTCCTCCGTGGAGCGGTCGGCGCGGCTCACCAGCGGCGCGAGCCTCGACGGCAGCGGTGGCCCGATGTTCACGCCCGACCACGCGGCAGGCCATCCGGACGCGCCGAGTGCGACAGGCGGCAGTGTCCTGGGCAAGGCCGGCGCTGCCTGGCAGTCCAGCGACGCGCTGAACACCGGCAGTTCGGCGGCGCTGATGCACGCCCTCTACACGAACCGCAGCCACCTGCTGACACCGGCGGACATCGACTACCGGATCACACTCGTCCGCGCGGGCGGCGGCGAGATCAACGGATCGTACGGTCTGTGGGAGGACGGGATCCGGCTGCGGCTGCCGCAGCGGACCACCGTCATGGGGCACGTACCCACGCCGGAGGAACTGCGCCAGCTGCCCGACCACTTGGAGAATCTGGAGAGCATCGGACTCTCCGCCGTGCCCGTCGCCGTCACCGGGACGGAGTCGATGTTCGACCGGGCGGAGGTGTGGCTGCGGGAGCAGGGCTTCCTGCCGCCGCAGGAGCGCGAGTCCATTTTGGACCAGGCACGTGCGGCAAAGCAGTTGGCCAATCTGCGGAAGTTCGAACGGATCCGTTCGGGCATCGCGCAGGCCGCCGCGATGCCGGACGCCGTCGACGGCGGCAGGCGCGTATGGCTCGAACTGCCGGGCCACGTGGGCGGCAACCGTCGTGTGCAGTTGCGATTCAGCGCCGCCCGTGACCGGACGCCGCGCCCCGGCCAGGCCGGGACTCCTGTCACTGTGCACACGCGGCGGCTGCCGGACGTGGAGACCGTCACCTTCAGCGCGTCCGAGGCGCGCAACTCCCGGCAGCGCGGCAACCAGTTCGGCGGGTCGATGGGCATGGGCGGCGGCCCGCGCTGGGCGGTGGCCGACGGGGCCGGAGCGGTGGACTCGACCGTGGACTACACCTACGACGAGCAGCACAAGAGCTCGGCGGAGGCCGGATCCGCCGTCGGCACTCACCAGTTCAACGTCACCACCCAGGGAGGCAGCGAGCGTTTCACGGTCCCTGCGCGGTTCGCACTGGACCTCTACGAGGGCACCGAAGCGGAGCCCCTGGTGCGATTCGCCGCCGAGCCGACCGCCGAGCCGACCGCCGGACAGACGGCTGGACAGACCGCCGCGCCGGAGACCGTGGCAGGGGACGTCACCCTCGTCGTATCGCACCAGCGCACCCTCCAGGCCGGCTCTCGCCCCGTAGCGCCGCCCGGGCTGCACGTCATCCGTGCCCCGCGTACCGGCGGCGGGGCGGACGACGACCTCGTACGGCTCCGGCTGACCGACGAAGCGGGGCGTCCGCGACCGGGGCTGATCCGGCTGCCCGACGACTCGAACGTGGACGTGTTCCGGGGCAGCGCGGCGCTCCAGGAGGCGTTCCGGCAGTTCGTCACCGGCACCTACCCGGGCCGGCCGGCCCGGGGCGCGTTCGGACAGTGGGTCGGCGGGGCCACGAACCGGCTGCCGGACGCGGTGACAGCGCCGGGCAGCCGGGTGTGGGAGCAACTGGCCGGCCGGGCGGCCGAGGACCAGGGCGCCTTCGCCGGCGAGGTCTTGTACCAGCAGGTGCGGCCGGCCGCTCTGCTCGGCCGCGCGCACCAGATATTCAACGGCGGCTATGTCATCGAAGGGCTGACCCTGCCCGGTCTCGGAGCCGACCAGGAGATGTCCCTGGAGATCACCGGATATCTGCACCACCCCACTCACCACGGCTCGTACCACACCTACGGCGAGAGCGACGTGGGCGCCACGGACACCTCGGCGCGGCAGCGTTCGGTCACCACCTCCCACCAGTTCAGCGGCGGTGTCACCGGACTCCAGTCGGCGCCGGCCGCGTCCCCGGGTGAGAAGCCGCCACGGGCGCTGGCCAACCCCAGTACGCGCGGGACGTACAAGCGGGGCGTCGAGAAGTCGAGTGAGCGGTCCGCCGCCACCTCCGTCACACGGGTGCCGCTGGACTTCGGCGAACAGCATCTGATCGGCGTCGACGCCACCCTGCTCGTGACGCTCCGCAGGGGGGTCAGGAACGTCGCGGTGAACGTCGCGGGCATGGGCGGCCGGGACGACATCACCGTCGTCGTCGACCTGCCCGACGCCGTACGCTTCCAGCTCGCCACCAACCAACTGAGCCGCTTCGGGCACTGGTTCACGGGCGTGCGGGGCATCCCCCGGGCCGTCGCGGCGCCCAGCACACTGCCGCTGCCGGAGCATTACGTCCGGACCCGCCAACTCGGCTTCGCCGGTGTCCTGTCCGTCATCCAGCTCGACGATCCGGTGCGCCGCCGGGAGAGCCGCGACCGGATGGGCCGCGAGTTGCGCGCGCTGGTGGAACGGGAAGCACCCGGGGTCACCCGTCCTGGGCACTTCGCGTACCGGTCGGGAGTGGCCACCGGCATCGCCGACATGGCCTCGCCCGCCGAGCTGCGGGCACTGCCGGGACGGGGTGAGGTGAGTCTGTGGTTCCGGCAGGCGCGGCGGCGCGGAAGCCTCCTGGTCGGAATCACCCTCAGGGCCGAACCGGACGCCCAGACACCGGCGTTGCGCCAGGTCCGCGGCCGGCCGGCGGGTGGCGGGGCGGGTCTGGACCAGATCGGCTCCCACGCCCCGCACAGCCGGTCCGAAGCCGAGAGGGTCACCACCTCGCTGCAGTGGACGGGCAACCCGATTTCCCGGTATCAGCGTCCCGGCGGCAGGACCGGCCGTACCGACAGGACAGGACCTGTGCTGTCCGCCACCGCCACGCGCAGCCGGACCTCGCGCACCGCCGCAGCCCCCAACGACCGGTACTGGAGCAGGACCGAGAGCGCCGCCGACTTCGACGACGTCGCCTACACCTTCACCGCGACCGTACGGTCCGAGCTCGTCATGGACTGGCCGCCGGACCTGGTCGGCGGCGTGCTGGAAAACGGTCTGCTGACCCTGACCGAGCAGGACGGCGGCCCGCTCGCCGAGCGGCTGCGCCGGATACTGCGGGGCCGGCCCGCCGGTGAGGCCAGGGTTCCGGCGTCGGTCGCGCTCCGGTTCGCCGGTTCGGAAGCCGTCGAACCGCTCGTGCACGCGCCGCCCGTCCAGCCGCGTATCACCCACGCCGATCCCCGGCTGCCGGCGCCGCAGGGCCCGCTGCCGCTCGGTGGACCCCCGTTCACCGCAGGGTCCCGGCTGGTGCCCACCGGCACGACACCGGTGTTCGGCTTCAACGCCTTTCGTGAACTGGCCGAGGCGCTGGAGACGGTGGCGCCGGGGCTCGCGGGGCCCTGGGGGCTTTCGGCCGACATGACGCAGGAGGCCGCCGCCGTCCGGTTCGGGGAACTCGTCCAGGCGGGGGAGATCCCGGTCGACACGCCGCGTACAGCGGCGGGGCTGACCGGCACGATGCCCGGTGCCTGGCCCGTGGAGAGCGAGCCGGGGGCCGCTCCGCGCGTGCAGGTGACGCTGCACAATCCGCGGCCGCTCAGCGCGGCCGACGACATCGCCGTCGACCGGCTGCGGGTGCAGGCGCGGTCCTCCGGCAGTTCGTCGGCGGCCGGTTCGACCGTCGGGCTCGGTTACCAGTCCACCGAGAGCGGCAACCAGCCGAACCTGCACCTGGTCAGCTTTACCGTGCCCGTCCTCAACCGGCAGCCGGTCTCCCGTGCCAGCGGCGAGTCGGCCTCCGGCGGGGGCGGCTGGGACCGGTTCAAGACCGGTTCCGCCGCCCGCTCCGACACCGGTACCGACACGCGCAGTTACGAGACCCTGGTGGACGCGGTGGTCACGGTCTCAGGACCGGACGGGGTCCGTTACGTCACCGGCAGCGCCACCGCCCGTGTCTACGAGCGCGATTTGCTCGGCTACGGCGTCGTCGGGCCGCGTACGTCGTCGCGGGTCTACGACCTGCCGTCGATGCTGACCGCGCAGCCGGACGGCACACTGCGCGACTGGGCGACCCATCCGGTCACCGAGCTGCCCGGGGTGCTGGCCGAGGGGCTGGACGGGCAGGAGACGGCTGCCCAGCTCTGGCTCGATCTGGGGCCTGACCCGGACGCCACCGGGCTGGCCCGGGCGCTGTACGCCGGCTCGCGCACCGCCGTCGCGGCGGGCCGGCCGGTGGAGTTGGCCCTTCGCGGTACGACAGGGTTGCGGTTCTGGCCCTTCGCCGCCGACGGTTCACTCGCCGACCCCACACCGGCCACCCAGGACACCTGGGACCGGCTGCACAACGCGATCGGCACGGCGACCGACGCCACGGCCGCCGAGGCCGACCAGGCCGCCAGAGAGGCGGCGCTCCTGCCGAGGGACGCCGAGGCCAGGGCCCAACTCGCCCTAGCCGAGGGGGCATTGGTGACGGCGACTACGGCACGGGACACGGCCGTCGAAGCGCACACCGGAGCCAGAACCGCTCGCGACTCCGTCGCCGCCCGGCTCGGCGACGCGGAAAAGGCGCTCGCGGACGCCCAGGAGGAGGCCGAGGACCTGGCGGAGGCGCGCACAGCGGCCGAGGATCGTCTCGCGGATGCGGAGCAGGCGGTACTCGTGGCCCAACAAGAGCTCGCACGACCGCAGTTGGCGACCGCCGGCCCCGAGGGCCCGGCGCCGGCAGGTCCCGATCCGCGCGCTGTCCTGGCCGAGGCGCAGGCCGCGCGCAACCGCGTCCGTGAGGCGTGGGCCCTCGCGAACGGCATGGCGGAGGCGGCCCAGCGGCTGGCGGACCGCGCCGCAGGGACGGCGGAGGATCTGCGGCTGCGGCTCACCACGGCCGACGATCAGGTGCGGGAGGCCGCGAGCCGGGAACGGGTCGCGACAGCCACCCTCAACGACGCGACCACCACCCGCGACGGGCGGTACCGGGCCGCCGAGCAGATCGGGGAAGAGGTGCGCGACGCCCGCCAGGCACAGAGCGACCAGCGGCAGGCGCGGGAGGGGGCCTGGGCGGCCATGCCGGGTCTGTCCGGGACACTGAGCGCCGATCGCTGCCGCGAGGGAACCGGCGGGGCCCGGTTCCCGCTGGACTCGCTCGCCGGCTGACACTGCGGACCGCACACTTCGGCCCCGGCGGGAAACTTCCGCCGGGGCCGAGATGCTCACGCGGGCCGGGTCAGCTGCTCAGTCGCCACCGACTGTCGCCGTCCGCACCGCAATTGCCGATTATCAGCCGCTGCGCGGGCTTCTTCTCGTTCGCGCCTTTGACCTGGAGGCACAGATGATTGCTCGCGTAGTTGCGGATCAAGACGGTGTTGTCCCCGGCCGCCTCGAACCACCAGAGCTGGTTGTCGCCCATCGTCCCGGTGCAGTGCGCCTCGGAGAGCACCGTCCCGTCCGGCTGCGCGCCCCGGTTCGGCAGGTCGATGCACAGCCCGTCCTTCACGTTGGCGAACTGCACAAGATCCCGGCCGCCGGGCCCCGCGTCGGGGCGCGGGGCCGTCATCTTCCAGAGCTGGTTGTCCGCGTCGGTGCCGTCGCAGTAGTACTGGTTGATCTGCAGACCCAGCTTGCCGGCCTTGTAGTACGGGATGTCGACGCACATCCCGGTGGACGCGTTCTTCAGCAGCACCGTGCGCGTCTTGGAGGTCAGGGCCCGTACGTCCGTGACGCCCGGCTTCAGCGTCTTCTTCGGGGACGGCGACGAGGTGACGACAGGACGCGGCGCCGGAGCCTCCTCCCGTACGACGGGCAGCTCCGGCTGCCGCGTCTCCTCCCTACGCTCCGACTTCGTCGGCTTCGGCAGGGGGGCCTGTGAAGAGGGCTGGGCGAGCTTCTTGTACGAGGCGGCCTGCTCGGCCGCCAGCTCCTGCTTCTTGTCGTTCTCGTCGGCCTGGTAACTGCGCCATGCGCCGAGTCCCAGGGTGGCACCGGCGGCGAGTGCCAGTACGGCCGCGGCGCCCGCGGCTCTGGTGCCCACGCGGGAGCGCTCGCCCGGCTGCCGGGTCTGTGTCGTCAACGCGTCGACGAACCGCGCCCGTTGCCGCCGCTGTGTGTCGTCCTGGTCAGTCTCGCTCAACGCCCGTTCCCCACTTGCGGAAGGTCCAACAGATAGTCGCGGAAGGTCCGGCGGACAGGTGTGTTCCCCTCGGGTCCTTCTCCGTTTCAGTCAATCACCGGGCTACACGCGCGAGGCCGGTCCGTGGGCGCGGTGGACACGAGTTGAGCACGAGTCGAACAGCGCGTGGGCACGGCGCGCGTCCCGTCCCGAGACCGGTCGTCGGGGGAGCGGTCACCGTAGGACCGCTCATCGCAGGACCGATCCGTACAGCTCGCGCTCCCGCAGCAACTGCGCCGCTGTGGTCAGCGCCGTGGACAGCCGGCGCCGGTAGGTGCTGAAGGACAGCGCCGCCCGGCTCGCCGCGGCCTGCTGGCTGCGCGGCCCGCTCAGATACGTGATCTCCAGGACGTCGCCCAACTGCCGCCGTCCGGGCTGTGCACGCAACTGCGTCACCGTCTCCGTCAGCACCTTGCGCAGCCCTTCGGCGTCCGCGCCCGGTGCCACGAGCCGCGTGCCCAGCAGCGCGTTCTCCGCGAGCTGGCGCGGATCGAGCAGGCTCCGGTAGGCGTCCTTGACCGCGTTCACGAACTCCGGCCAGGGCATGGCGGGTTCGGCCGTGACCGTGACCGGCGCGGGGCTCGCCGACGACTCGTCGGCCAGCAGCCGGCCGCGTACGGCCGCCGCCCAGTGGTCGAAGGGCGCGTTGCGCCAGTCCTGCACGAACGGCAACACCCGCCCGGTGTCCGGGTCTTCGGCAGAGAGGGCACGCTGCTGGCCGTACAGGTCGAGCAGCGCCGCCAGCCCCGGCTGGTGCCGCGCCGTGCAGGTCCAGCTCATCGCCAGGCCGGGTGTGGTCGCCCACAGTGTGGTCAGGGCGAAGCCGGCCGTCGCGGCGCTGCCGGTGCTCCAACGCCCCAGCAGCAGCCGCTCGCTGCGGCGCAGCGGTGACCGCTCGGCCGCGTACGCCAGCGCCGCGCGCGCCACCGGGTCGTCGGGCAGCCCGGCGGCGTCCGGTTCCAGACAGAGTGCGGTGAGTGTGCCGGCGAGTCCGCCGCGGCCGTCCTCGGCGACGGTGAAGGCGGCCGGCTGCTGGTCCCACCACTGCCGGGCCAGTCCGGCCGCCGCGTCGCCGTGTTCCTTACCGATCGCGGCCAGCACGTCGTCCTGGTCCTCCGGGCGGGCGGCGCGCAGCCGGAGCCGGTCCGTACCGTGCCAGTCCACCGCGTCGCGTACGGCGCGACTGGTCCTGCCCAGGTAGGCGAGGCCCGCTCCGAACGCCCAGCGGCTGCCGGTGCGCCGTGACAACTGCCCGGCCAGGTGAGAGTGCAGCCTGCGGAACAGCCGCTCGTACGCCGACAGGTCACGCCAGCGCAGATCGACCAGCAGCGCTTCGCGTACCAGCTCGTGCGGGACCAGCCCCTCGGCGGTGCTGCGTACGAACGACTGTCCGCGCAGCCAGGTGCAGAGCCTGCGGGCCTCGGCCGACGGCACCTCCAGCGCGTGCCGCAGCAGTTCCTCGGTGGTGACCCGGGCCAGCGCCAGGACGTGCAGGGCGTCGGCCCTGGCGAGCGACACGCTCTCGCGCAGCAGCAGTTGCAGCAGCTCGCCCACCAGGTCGGGGGAGTCGCGCAACTCCCAGCCCGGGTGGGGTTCCACGGCGTCGGTGGCGCGTTCCCTGGCGTCGGCGAAGAGCGCCAGCGCCAACGGCAGTCCGTGCGCGGCCCGTACGATGTCGGGGACTGCCGCCTCCGGCACGTCCCGGTTGCACAGCAGTTTCGCGGCCTCGGCGTCGTCCATGCAGCGCAGCTCCACGCTGCGCAGCGCCTGCCACCATTGCGCGTCGGTGCGCCATTCGGCGGCGGGGGGCCGGCGGCTGCCGACCACGAGCAGCAGATGCGCGGGCATCCGGGGCAGGAACTCGTCGCGCAGCCACTGCTCCAGCGGGCCGAGTGCTTCGCCGCCGTCGATCAGCAGCAACTGCGCTTCCTCCGGCGGTCCTTGTGCCTCCAGGGCGGCCAGGAACGCTTCCGGCGCCGGGTCCGTGACCCGCATGTCGACCGTGCGGACCGTCCTGCCGTAGGTCGTCGCCGCCTCGTCAGCGAACCGGTGCAACAGGCTGCTCTTGCCGATGCCGCCCATGCCGTGCAGCCACACCACGAAGCAGCCCCGCTGGTCGCTGAGCAGCAGCTCCCGCAGCAGCCGCAGTTCGGCGACCCGGCCGGTGAACACCCTGCGCCGTCGCGCCGCCAGCGCGTGCCCGTGGGAGTCGACCGGCGGGGGCGTGGGGGATATCCGCATAGACCGTCCTCCCGACGACACATTAGTGCCTATCCTAGTAGGCCGATGCTAGACCCCTCAGTGGACACTTGGCGCACTACAGACCCGTAGTTCGGGGTTCAGGCGGCAGGTTAGGTAGTTTTCACCTAGTGCGCTGGGTCAATGGGTGGCGATGGTCGGGCATATCTCCGATCCCGTCGGCCCGGGTAAGGTGGTCCGGCTGTGTTGTGTGACGGAGAAACGCGATCGTTGGTTGTGTGACGGGGAAAGTCGGGCACCGGGTGGACAGCGAGCTACAGGTGAGTCGTCACTCCGACATGCCCATCTACCGGCAGATCGTCACTCAGGTGTCGTTCATGATCGAGACCGGCGATCTGGCGGTCGGCCAGACCCTGCCCAGCGCCCGGCTGCTGGCCGACAACCTGCAGATCAACCGCAACACCGTGGCCCGTGCCTACGCGGAGCTGGGTGACCTGGGTCTGGTCGAGAGCCGTGGACGCGGCGGGACGACCGTCGTCGGGACCGGCCTGGCGCAGGAGAGTGCGCCCGCCCGCGACCGGGCACGCATGGTGCTCGAAGCGGCGGCCAAGGAATGCGTCGCCCTCGGTCTGTCCGCCGTCGAGATCCAGTCGCTCGTGACGAGCCTCGCCATGCGTGCCGAGGACGATCTCCTCAAGGTCTCGTTCGTGGAGTGCAACGCCGACCGGGCGAGCTACTTCGCGAGTGAACTCGGCCTGCATGTCGGCCTCAAGGTGAAGCCGCTCGTGCTCGGCGATTTCACCTCGGACGAGGAACAGGCCGATCTCGTACTCACCACGTTCTTCCACCTGGCCGAGGTGCGCAGGCTGTGGCGCCGGCCGCAGACCGAGGTGGTCGCCCTCGTCGTCGCACCCCATGTGCAGACGCTGGTGCAGATCGCCTCCGCCGCCAAGAACGGCAAGGTCGGCATCTGCTACTACACCGACGGCCAGGCCGTCAGCATCCGGGACTCCCTGACCCAGTCGGGCATCGCCAACATCAAGGTGCTGGACGGTTCGGACGACGCCGCCGTCGCGGACATGGACCTCGTGGTGGTCCCCAACAACATGCCCGAGCTGAAAGCCCGCTTCGACGGGCGGGTCAAAGTGATCGAGTTCGGCAACGTACTGGACGCCGCGTCCATCCGTATGGTGACCCAGGTCGTCGGAGACATGCAGGCCGCCAAGCGGATTCCCGCCCCCGACCTCCGCGGCTGAAGCGACAGGCGCACCGCGGCGGACGTGCTGCGGCGGACGCACCACGGCGGACGCACTGCGGCCGCCGGTCGGCGACCAGCCTCCCTGTTCCAGCAGGCCTTCATTACCTTGCCGTCGAATACGCGAAAATCTATGGCGGCCGGAGTAGACATTGGGTGGCGGGGTGGCTAGTGTTTCTCTCGTAGCCGAGATCAGCAAGGCCCGGCAGAGACGAACTGGCGGGCGGAAGTACGCGTAGTACGCAGCACGGTGCGGTGGTGGAGTTCCGAAGCCAGGGTTGTCGCAGGACGGTGACGGGACTGACGACCGGACCGGGGGGCCCGCAGTGATCAGGGGCCGCCATGAGTAACACCGCAGTACATGACATCAGTAGTTGACCAAGAGGGAAGAACGGAGGAGCCAGGCGCCATCAGGATCGCCCGGGCGCACCACTTGGGCCCGGGTACCGCAGGACATCGATAGTGAGGTGGTCTCCGGTCAAGCAACCGCGATCCCCGCAGTTCTCATCCCCCACGGGATGGGCACGCGGACACAGAAGGCCGGCGCCGTAGGTGGGCCGGCAGATGGTGTAGCAGTTCCTTCGGGGCCTTGGTGCCGTTCGGCACCAAGGCCCCTCCAGCGTGTTCCACAGAGAGGTGCAAATGGCAGCAGACGATTCGCTCAGCCGTCTCGACGACGACGACTACCCCGCCTACACCATGGGCCGGGCCGCCGAGATGCTCGGCACCACCCAGGGCTTCCTGCGCGCCATCGGCGAAGCCCGGCTGATCACCCCGCTGCGCTCCGCCGGCGGACACCGCCGCTACTCCCGCTACCAGCTCCGCATCGCGGCCCGCGCACGGGAACTCGTCGACCAGGGCACCCCGATCGAGGCCGCGTGCCGCATCGTCATCCTTGAGGACCAGCTCGAAGAGGCCCAGCGCATCAACGCCGAATACCGTCGCGCCGCCCGGTCGGCGGATCCGACGGCCACGGGCTGAGGGCCCGGCGCTGTGCTTTGTCTTCCCGGCCACCATCCGGGAAGGTGCAGCTATGACACGCACGCAGAACGCACCGGTAGAACCCGCCGAATCGACCAGGACAGCGCGACCCCAGGGGTTCGACGGCGCGGCGGACAGCGGTGACGGGGATACGCTCCTCGACGAACGCGTCCGGCGCACCAGACGCCGGCTGGAACGGCTCATAGGCATAGCGGCCACCGAGGGCAACGCTCTGATCCCGCTGCGCAACGGGGACGAGATCTTCACCGCCATGCTCGACGGCATCGCCGCCGCCCGGCACACCGTGGACATGATGACGTTCGTGTACTGGAAGGGCGAGATCGCCCAGCGGTTCGCCGACGCGCTGGCGGACCGGGCGCGCGCGGGGGTGCGGGTGCGGCTCCTGCTGGACGGCTTCGGCAGCCGGCTCATCGACAAGGGCCAGTTGGCGGTGATGCGGGAGGCCGGTGTGCAGGTGACCTGGTTCCGCAAGCCCCTCTATCTGTCCCCGCTGAAGCAGAACCACCGCTGCCACCGCAAGGTCCTCGTCGTGGACGAGGAGACGGCCTTCACCGGCGGGGTCGGCATCGCGGAGGAGTGGTGCGGCGACGCCCGCAACCCCGACGAGTGGCGCGACCCCATGTGCAGGTGCGCGGACCGGCGGTGGACGGACTGGCCGCTGCGTTCGCCCAGAACTGGGCCGAGTGTCACGACGAACTCTTCGACGACCGCGACCGGTTCATCTCCCCGGCCGCCCAGGGCGATGCCGTCGTCCAGGTGGTGCGCGGGTCCGCCAGCTTCGGCTGGCAGGACATGCAGACGCTGTTCCGGGTGGTCATCGAGTCCGCGGAGGAACGGATCCGGCTGGCCACCGCCTACTTCGCGCCCGACGCCTACTTCATCGAGCTGCTGTGCGCGGCCGCGCGCCGCGGCGTCGAGATCGAGATCCTGCTGCCCGGCCCGCACACCGACAAGCGGGTCTGCCAACTGGCGGGACAGCGCTACTACGAAGTCCTCAACTCCTGCGGCGTCAAAATCTTCCAGTACCAGCCGACGATGCTCCACACCAAGGTCATCACCGTCGACAGGACGATGGCGCTCATCGGCTCGACGAACTTCAACCGCCGCTCACTCGACCACGACGAAGAGGTCATGCTCGCCGTGCTCGACCCGGCGTTCACCGCGACCCTGGACGGCCACTTCACGGAGGATCTGCAACACAGCGAACTCATCAGGCCGGGCCGCTGGAAGCGGCGCTCACCCCTCCAGCGCGCCAAGGAAACGGCCGTCGTACCGATCAGGCGCTTCCTCTAGTACGGAACGTCCTGCGCTTCCGCGAGGGTCCGGTAGGTGTTCAGCACGGCGTCGACACCGACGATGCTGAACAGCCGGTCCAGCGGCGGCCGCAGGCCGACGATGCGCAGATCGGTGCGCTGGTGCGTGCGGAGCAGCAGGTTCAGGAAGGTGGAGTCGCCGAAGGTGACGTCACTGACGTCCAATATCACCGCCGGTGCGGCGGCGCTGGCCTCCTGGAGCTGGACGTCGAGCGGTTTCAGATTGTCGGCGTCCAGGTCACCTGCCGCGGTGACGACCGGCAGTTGCGTGGGAGCGTGGTCGCTTGTCGACATAGCTTCAGTATGTCGAAGACCGGGTTGCTCCGGGGCAACGCGATGAGCTGCGTCGGGCAAAGAGCCAGAACCGTGATCTCCGTCATCGCCGCCCCCAGTTCCGTGTAGCTCCGGGGATCGGGGTAGAAGCAACCAGTCGACGGATATGGTGCGTCCTGCACACACTCGATGCCCGTACTTCGTGCGGTGCAACGGTGGAAGACCGTCAGCAGGATCCTCCAGTGGGAGATGGTGACGTGCGGAGCAGTGAGAGCTACCTGGGGGAGCCTGGAGCGGTAGCCGCTGCCCGGCACTTGGCGGCGCGCTTCCTGTCCCGGGTCGGCATGGGCGGCGCGGCGGCGGCCGAGCAGACCGTCCAGATCGTGCAGTTGGTCGTCTCGGAACTGGTCACCAACGCGGTGCGGCACACCGACGGCCCGTGCGGCGTCGACCTGGAACTGACCGGCCAGACGGTGGCGATCACGGTCTGGGACACCTCGCCGCAGCTGCCGGTGGTGACGGAGCACGATCCGACGCGGGTGGGCCGGCACGGGATGGAGATCATCACCGCTCTGTGCGGGGGCTTCCAGGTGGCCCGCAGGGAAGCCGGCAAACAGATCACCGTACGCCTGCTCCTGGCGGACGCCGCCGTCTGACGGGGCCGGGTGGGTCGGGTGGTCAGGTCAGTGACGCGCTGGCCGCGCGCAGTTCGTCCAGGGCCGTCAGGATGTGCCCGGCGAGTTCGTCATCGTCGCCGCGCTCGCCCTCGGCCCACTCGGCATAGCCCCGCTTGAACGCGAGAAGCCCCAGCTCACCCGCGAGGGCCGCCGTCGGGTCGGGTACGCCACGGGCGACCAGGGCCGTGGTCATCGCGGCCGCCAGGCTGACGCTCTTGAGGGCGTCACGCTCCTGGAGTTCGGTGCTGGCGGCGACGGCCGCCTTCAGGCGCGGGGCGAGTTCCCGGTTCATGGGACCCATCACGCCGGAGGCGCGCTCAAGACCGGCGGCGACCGCCGCCAGTGGGCCCGAGCTGTCGGGCGCCTCGGCGATCCCCTCGGCCAGCAGCCGGCTCAGCGTCTCCTGCCCGGCCACCAGCAGCTCGCGCTTGTCGGGGAAGTGCCGGAAGAAGGTGCTCTTGGTGACTCCGGCGCGCTCGGCGATCTGCGTGACCGTCGTGGCGTCGTACCCCTGCTCGGTGAACAGGTCGACGGCGGCCACGACGAGGCGTTCCCGTGCCCCTGCTTCCCACCGCGCCATACGTTCATCATACGTGATGGGACTCTTGTCCCATCACCCTGTTAGGCTGATGGGACAAGAGTCCCATCACTCGCGGGAGAGTTCCATGCGCGTCTTCGTCACCGGCGGTACCGGCCTGATCGGATCCGCCGTCGTCGCCGAACTGCTCGGCAACGGCCACACCGTCCTCGCCCTCGCCCGCTCCGACGCGTCCGCGCGTGCCGTCGAGGCGGCCGGCGCGCAGCCGCTCCGGGGAGGCCTCGCCGATCTGGACGTCCTTCGTACCGGCGCGGCGCAGAGCGAAGGGGTGATCCATCTCGCGTTCGGCAACGACTTCAGCAGCCCCGAAGCCGTCGCCGACGCGGTCGCGGAGGAAAGTGCCGCCATCGCGGCCCTCGGCGAGGAACTCGTCGGCAGCGACCGCCCCTTCGTCACCGTCTCGGGTACGCCCTGGGTGCCCGGCCGCCTCTCCACCGAGACCGACCCGCTGCCGACCGACGGGCCGGTCGGCGGTCGGGGCCGCGCGGTCACGGCCATGCTCGGGCTGGCCTCGCGCGGCGTCCGTACGACGGCGGTACGCATGCCGCGCACGGTGCACAACCGGGGCGACGGCGGGTTCGCCGGCATGCTGACCGGCATCGCACGGCAGAGCGGAGTCTCCGGTTACGCGGGCGACGGCGAGCAGCGCTGGCCGGCCGTGCACGCGCTCGACGCGGCGGTCCTCTTCCGGCTCGCCCTCGAAAAGGCGCCAGCCGGCACCTCCTGGCACGCCGTGGCCGACGAGGGCGACAAGGTGCGTGACATCGCCGCGGTCATCGGCCGCCGGCTGAACCTGCCGGTCGAGTCGGTGCCGCCGGAGACGTACGGCCCGCTCGGCCCGATCTTCGCGACCGACCAGCCTTCGTCCAGCACGCACACCCGGCAGACGCTCGGCTGGGAACCGAAGCACCCGAGCCTGCTGGCGGACCTGGAGAACATCCAGCCCTGACGTCACGCACCGCTGGGTCGCGACGCCGTCCCGCGCGGGGCAATGGCAGCCCCCGCCGGCCGCTCCCCGGCCGGGCGGCTCAGATGTCCGTCAGACTCTGCTCGGCCCAGATGGTCTTGCCGTTCTCCTCGTAACGTGTCCCCCAGTGCCGGGTGAACGACGCGATCAGGAACAGCCCGCGGCCGCCCTCGTCCTGGAGCCTCGCGTGCCGCAGATGCGGGGCGGTGTCGGCCTCGTCCGAGACCTCGACGGTCAGGGTCCGGTCGAGGATCAGCCGCAGCCGGATGGGCCCCGTCGCGTGGCTGAGCACGTTGGTGGCCAGTTCGCTGACCACCAGGTCGGTGGTGGGAGCGTGCTCCTCCAGACCCCACTCGGCCAGCTGGTGGTGGGCCGCGCGCCGTGCCTCACGTACCGAGACGGCCTCGGCCGGGAAGGTCCAGGAGGCGACGTGGTGCGGATCGAGCCGGTTGAGCCTCGCCGTCAGGAGCGCCATCCCCTCCCGCGAGGCGCCGCGCAGCAGCTTGTACGTCGCCGAGTCGCAGACCTCCTCGGGGGTCGCCGAGGGGTCCGCCAGTACGTCGCGCAGCCGGCTGAGGCGTTTGTCCGCCTCCGCCGGATACCGGCCGGCGACGCTGTCGGAGTACAGACACAACAGGCTCCCGACCGCGACGTCGACCGTCCGCATGTCGTACGGGGTGCCCTGCCCGAGCGGCGCCCCGCGCGGGACCTCCAGCCGGCTGACGGTGCCCTCGGGATCGGCGAGCAGCGGGCCGTCGTGCGCCGCCGACGCCAGGGCGCACCGCCGGCTGACGGGGTCGTACGTCAGGTAGAGACACGAGGCGGTGAACGGCGGTCGGCCGCGGTGCCTGCTGCCGGGATCCGCCTCCTGCTCGCGGCCGAGGCTCTGGGAGACGTCGTCGAGGTGTGCCATGAGTTCGTCGGGCGGCAGGTCCATCGAAGCGAGCGTCGAGGCCGCGGTCCGCAGCCTGCCCATCGTCGCCGATGCCCACAGGTCCTCGCCCGGCACATACCCGAGGACCAGCCCCACCCGGCAGCTGGACAGCGGGAGGACGTCGAACCAGTGGGCCCCGTACTCACCCGGCAGGTAGCACTGGGCGGAGCGCACCGCCGCCACCCGCGGTGGGGTCCGGGGCAGCAGACTGCGCTGCAGCGCCGTCGCGACGGTGTGCTCACGGGTGAAGCGGCGCGCGTTGTCGACACACAGCGCCGTGACGCCCGCGATCTGCGTCGCGAGTGACAGGTCCGCCTCGTCGAAGGGCTCGGGACGGGCGCCGTCCCGGTAGAAGGTCGCCATCCCCAGCACCAGCCCGTGGACGGTCAGCGGCGCCGCGATGAACGAGTGCACACCGGTCCTGGCGATGAACTCGGCGCGCGGCTGGTCCTGCGCGAGCCACTGACCGTACGGCGCGACCGAAGCGACCAGGCGGGGCCGCAGATCGCTCAGCGCCTGGGTGTACGGCGTGGGGAACGCGTAGTCGCTGGCGCTGCCCACCGGATAAGCGCCGTACGCACCGTCGTGCGACTGGAACGCGGCGCGCCGCATGGGCAGCCGGCCGCTCACCGGTCCGATCGGCGCGTCACCGGACAGGACGGACTCCACCACGTCGACGGCGACGCTGTCGGCGAAGCCGGGGACGGCCGTGTCGGCGAGTTCCTGGGCGGTGCGCAGCGCGTCCAGATGGCTGCCGATGTGAGCGCGCGCCGTGCTCAGGAGCTCCAGGCCCGCTCGCTCGCGCAGTTGCTCGGTGACGTCGTGAACCATCGAGGCGGCGCCGGTCGTCCGGTCGCCGTCCCGCAGGGGGTAGCCGGTGACGACGTACTCGCGCCGCTGCCCCGCGTCGGACCTCGGGTGCGCCGTCATCCGACGGTCCTCGACCGTGGACCCGGTCCGCAGCACTTCTTCGATCACGGGGGAGACCGGGAATCCCCGGTCCAGGTCTCTGACGTCGGCGCCGATCACGGCAGCCGCGGTCCTGTCGCGCATGCGCAGGACGGCGGGATTCGCCCGGAGGACCCGGAAGTTCGTGTCGTAGACCTCAAGACCGGCCCTGGCCTGGTCGAACAGAGCCTCGACGCTGCCCGCCCCGGCTGCGCCGGGATCGCCCGCCGGGCCGCCGTTCATCGGTCCGACCGCCGCTGCTGTTGGCGTGGCATGGTCGACCCCGCTACCAGGGGATGGTGCCGTTGGCGTCGAAGAACCCGGCGGTGGGCCCCTCGGCCCTGAGCATGTTGACCGCGGCCTTCGACGACGGACAGGCGATGTCGGAGCAGAAGTGCGTATTGGTCTCGAACACGTCCCGCACCGCTCCGGTGATCAGTGTCGTGGCCATGACCTGTCTCCCTTGGCGAGGCGTACCCGCACGCACAACCCATTCAAAGCGACAAACCGCAAGTCGGCATCTTCGAGTTGCACAGGCTGCCCGCCGGGTCGGGGTGATGCCCGGAGTCGGTTGCCCGGACATCCGGACATCACCCCGGCGCGTTCAGCCGGTGATCTTGAAGGTGTTCGGGGAGTCGTTCCGCTGGGCCATCTGGCCCGGGAGCAGGTTCTGCACCGTGTTGGCGGTGAACTTGCCCGTGCCGGTCACGCCCGCCGCTATCAGGATTCCCTGGGTTGCCGGGTGGTCGATCGTGTTGTTCGTCAGTGTGACGTTCGCGCGGGTCTTGTCGACCATGAGGCCCGTGCTGAGGGAGCCGCGGATGATGTTGTTGCTCATGGTGACGTTCGTGTAGGCGGTCGGGAACAGCGAGGTGGGACCGGGGGAGCCGATGTGTACGCCCTGGCGGGGGCCGTTCCAGCCGCCGCCGCCGGTCAGGACGTTTCCGGTGATCGTCGCTGACTCCAGGGGGTGTCCCGAGTCGCCGAACACACTGACTTCCAGGGCGTTGTTCGACGACACACTGTTCACCAGGTTGTCCCGCACCTCGACGTTCTTCCCGCCCGCGACCCGGATGCCGTTGGCCCACCAGGGCGCTACCGCCGTGTTGTTGAGGATCTTCGCGCCGGTGATCTGGCCGTTCTTGCCGTCGGCGCCGGCGTCCGAGTACGTCGCGAAGGAGTCGTCACCGGTGTTGCGGGCGAAGTTGTTCTTGACCGTGATGTTGGTGCCGAGCTTGTCAGGGCTCGGGGTGTTGCCGTTGTTGATGTTGAACCCGTCGCCGTAGCTGTCCGCGGTCCGGCTGTTCTGGACCACGCCGTTGCTGCCCGACAGCCAGTTGGCGTCGACATGGCGCGTCCAGATGTGGTCGATCTGCCAGCCGCCCGCGCCGCTCGCGTTGACGCCGTAGTCCGAACCGCCACTGCCGCCGATGTCCCGCCAGACGGCGTTGGCGTCGATCTGAAGGTCCGTCAGTGTGGTGCCCGAACCCACCGTGATCTGCGAGCGCCACGCGTTGGCCGGCAGCGGGACCTTGCGGTAGATGGTGGTGTACCACATGCCGGCGCCCTGTACCTTCACGCCGGTGAAGTCCAGCGGCTTCGACACGAGGCTGTTCGTCAGGTACTTGCCCTGCGGGATCCACACCGACTTCTTCTGGGTGCGGGCCGCGTTGACCGTGTTCTGGATGGCGACCGTCGAATCCTTGCCGAAGTTCGGATCCGCGCCGTTGCTGACCACCGATATCGAGTTGGCCGGCTGGGCCAGGGCCGGTCCCACGTTCTCCAGGTCGACGGAGTCGACGTCGTAGACCGCGGCCGTGTTGGCCGCGTCCTTCTGGAGCTTGATGCTGCTGCCCGCGGCGATCGGGGCGCCGGTGACCCGGACGGGGAACTCGTTGTAGAAGCGGTACGGCACCCCGCCCGCGTGCGGGTCGTCCGGGTTCGTGGTCGCGCCGCGGTAGTTCCACGCCTGGCGGGAGCTGAGCGCGATCGCCTGGCGGAACGTACCGTTCACGTACAGGTTCAGCGTCGCGTCGATACCGCCGCCCGCCGGGGCGTCGGGGATCGAGGCGCGGACCACCAGGGTGTTGGCGGCCTTGCCCGTGTTGTTCGGCATGGTCACCGAATCGCGTTGGCCTTCAGCTCCGTCAGTGCGTAACCCGAGGCCTCGGTCTCCAGCGATGCGGCCGTCGGCTTCGGTGCCCCGGGGCTGATGGAACGGACACGGGCGCCGCCGCCGAGGGTGCCGGATTCCGCTTCGACCGTGACGAAAGGTGTGGTGGCGCCTGCGGCTGCCGCGACGGACGCGGTGCGGGCCGTGGCGGTGATGTCCGTGGCGGTGATGTCCGTGGGCGCCGCGCCGCCGGGCTGTGCGACCAGGACGCCCGCGGTGAGCAGTGCGGCACCGCACAAGCCGGACAAGATTCTTCGGTACATGTGTCACCCCTTGATGGGTTCAGTGACGTGTGGGGGGTAGTGACGGATCGTCACGGTAAACGCTTTCTATTCTCAACGGCCAGCATCTAGGCGCCAATATGGGAAGTCAAGACTGGTGCATCTCGTTCCTTCTGGTTCGCTCGGTGGAATCGGGAAAGCGCTTGTTTCCGTACGGCGCTAGCATCGCGGGGTGAGCGCGACACACGAAGTGGCCGTACTGGCCTTCGACGGGATGGCGCCCTTCGAGCTGGGCGTGGTGGTCGAGGTGTTCGGCCTGGCGCGGCCGGAGCTCGGCGAACAGCCCTGGTACGACCTGCGGGTGTGCGCGCAGGAGCCCGGCCGGGACCTGCGGGTCGTCGGCGGAGTCACCCTGCGCGCCGAGTACGGCCTCGCGGAGCTGGCGGCGGCGGACACGGTGATCGTGCCGGGCGTCGCCGAGGTGGGCGGGGAGGTCTCCCCCGAGCTGGTCGCCGCGCTGCGCCTGGCGCACTCGCGCGGTGCGCGCCTGGTGTCGATCTGCTCGGGCGCGTTCGCCGTCGCCGCGACCGGCCTGCTGGACGGCCGCCGCGCCACCACGCACTGGCGGTACGCGCGCACCCTCGCCGAACGCCATCCGGAGATCGACGTGGATCCCGACGTGCTGTACGTCGACAACGGCGACATCCTGTCCAGCGCGGGCAGCGCCGCCGGCATCGACCTCTGCCTCTATCTCGTACGGTCCGACCACGGCGCCGCGGTCGCCAACACCGTGGCCCGGCGCTTCGTGGTCCCGCCCCATCGCGAGGGCGGCCAGGCGCAGTTCATCGAGGCGGCCGTCCGCCCCGTCAGCCCGGACAGCGACGGGGTCGCGTACAGCATGGCCTGGGCGCTGGAGCGTCTGCACACCCCGCTGAGCGTGCCGATGCTGGCCCGGGCGGCGAGCATGTCGGAACGCTCCTACCTGCGGCACTTCACCCGCCGCACCGGAACCAGCCCGATGCGCTGGGTCGTCGCCCAGCGCGTAGCGGCGAGCCTGCCGCTGCTGGAGTCGGGCGAGGGCTCGGTCGGCGAGGTCTCCGCAGCCGTCGGCTTCGACAGCGCGGCCACCTACCGCCACCACTTCGGCAGGGAGATGCGGACGACACCGACGGCGTACCGCAAAGCGTTCGTGCGGACCGCCGGGTAGTTTCCGGTCGCCGGGCGCAACGTCGTCCGACGTCTGCGTACGCGGTAAGTCCGCAGGTCAGAGTTGGTCCGCGCTCTCGCGGCTGCGCTGATTGGCGCGGTCGATCTCGGCCATGTGTTCCTCGGCCCAGGCGCGTACGGCGGCCAGCGGGCCTTCCAGTGACAGGCCGAGCGGGGTGAGGCGGTAGTAGACGCGCGGCGGCACCGACGCCTCGACGCGGCGCTCGACCAGGCCGTCCCTGGCCAGCCCCTGGAGCGTGACCGACAGCATCTTCTGCGAGACGCCGGTCATCCTGCGCTGCAGTTCGGCGAAGCGCACCTCGTCGGGGGATGCCTCCGCGAGCACCTTCACGGCCATCGACATCCACTTCGTGCCGATCCTGTCGAGCAGCCGACGGGTCTTGCACCCCGGGTCGAACAGGTCGCCGCGCCCGTCGGCGGAGCGCGGTGCCGACGGGGTCGAGCGCGGTGTCGATGGGGTCGAGGAGGTCGAACGAGTCGAACGAGTCGAAGAGGAGGTCACCCGAAGCTCACCACCTGAGTCAGAAGTGCCGTCTTGGCATCCCCAGTCTAGTTACCTATCGTTTTGTTGTCACCATTGGTAACTGCTGAGGAGGCGGTCCCGTATGTCTGTCGCACTGCGCCGGGTCACGGCCAACGGAATCGATCTCAACGTGGCCGTCACGGGCGAGGGCCCGGCCGTCCTGCTGCTGCACGGCTTCCCGCACACCTGGGAGCTGTGGACCGACGTCATGGCCGGGCTCGCCGACCGCTACCGGCTGATCGCACCGGACCTGCGCGGGGCCGGTGCGAGCGCGCGGGCGGTGGACGGGTACGACGCCGGTACGCTCGCGGCCGACGCCGAAGCGCTCCTCGGCGCGCTCGGCGAGACCTCAGCGGCGGTGGTCGGCATCGACGCGGGCGCCCCGCCCGCCTTCCTCCTCGCCATGCGCCGACCGGACCTCGTCCGTCAACTGGTGCTGATGGAGTCGCTGTTGGGCACGCTGCCCGGGGCCGATTCGTTCCTCGCGCACGGCGCGCCGTGGTGGTTCGGGTTCCACGCGGCACCCGGCCTCGCCGAATCCGTACTCGTCGGCCACGAGGCCGAGTACATCGACTGGTTCCTCGACGCGGGCACCCTCGGTGCGGGCGTGCGGCCCGCCGTCCGCGACGCGTTCGTCCGCGCGTACACCGGAAGCGAGGCGCTGCGCTGCGCCTTCTCGTACTATCGGGCGCTGCCGGCCAGCGCCCGGCAGATCGAACAAGCCGCTGAGGCGGGCCGGTTGACCGTACCGACGATGGCGATCGGCGCCCAGCCGGTCGGTCCGGTGCTGGAAGGGCAACTTCGTCCGCTCGCCGACGATCTCGTCGGGCACGTCATCGAGGACTGCGGTCACATCGTCCCGCAGCACCGGCCTGACGAACTGCTCGCTCTCCTGGACCCGTTCCTGGACGCGTATCGAGCCGAGGGCAACGCTCAGCGGCGCCAGGGGCGTTCATCAGCTGACGACGACGGCAGCCGGGTCGGGAGATAGACGTCCGGCGCATGCTGCGACAACTCGGCGTGCAGCTCGGCGAACGTACCTTCCGTCCAGGCGGGCAGGACGAAGCTCAGCGGCAACCAGGCCCGGTCGGCTGCCGGTTGGGTACGGGCGGGGCCCGGCCCCTCGCGGAAGACGTTCGGCACACTGCCGTGTTCGGGCAGCCCCATGACGACGGTCAGCCCGAAGGACGACGGATGCTGGACGGTCACCCAGCTCAGCTCCTCCCACCTCCGGGACCAGACGACGCTCCCGGAGGTGAAGTGCAGCCCCTGCGGATCCACCTGGACGGAGGTGGCGTTGTCCCGGCGGTTCCTCCTGGCCACGATCGCCACGACGACGGCGGCGATGAGGAGCATGGGCAGCAGGGTCAGGACCGTCATGACGTTGCCCATGAAGTACAGGCAGACGCAGACGACGACGAAGCCGAGTATGACGAGACGGCCGGTGGGGAGCTTGGTTCCGGTGGCCCGGTACGCGGAGTCCGCAGGAGTGATGGCACCTGCGCCTGCATACCCGCCTGTACCGGTACGCGCTGCCGCCCCCGCGCCCGTACCGGTCCCGGCGCGGGCTCTGGATCGTCCGGTCAGGGTGGCGGCGGAGGCGGAAGGCCGGACCGGACGCGGCGACTGCGCCGGCCGCCGCGCCG
>NZ_JTIY01000001.1:58209-65650 GCF_000818175.1 Streptomyces sp. AcH 505 | reverse complement strand
GGTACCGACGGCCGGGCCGCGTGGTCACCGCCCGCCGGGGCCAGCAGGTCCAGCACTTCCTTGGGACGCGGGCGCTTCTCCGGCTTCTTGGTGAGGCAGGCGGCGACGACGGACCGCAACGACGCGGGCAGTTGGGACAGGTCCGGCTCGTCGTGGACGACGCGGTACAACAGCGCCGGGGCGGTGCCCTCACCGAAGGGGCCGGCTCCGGTGGCGGCGAAGACGAGGACCGAACCGAGCGAGAAGACATCGCTCACGGCGCCGACCTCCCCGCCGATGGCCTGCTCGGGGGACATGAAGCCCGGTGTGCCGATGACCGTTCCCGTGCCGGTCAGTACGGTCGCGCCCTCCAGGGCCTTCGAGATGCCGAAGTCGATCACCCGCGGACCGTCGTCGGTGACCAGGACGTTCGACGGCTTCATGTCGCGGTGCACGAGACCCGCCTGGTGGATGGAGTCCAGCGCCTCCGAGAGGCCTGCGCCCAGGCTGCGTAACTCCGCTGCGGGAAGCGGGCCTTCGTCGGCCACGAGCGTCGCCAGATCGGGGGCGGGAATGTACTGGCTCGCCACCCACGGGGTCTCGGCGTCGGGATCCGCACCGATCACCGGAGCGGTCCAGAAGCCACCCACCCGCTGCGCGGCCTCGACCTCGCGGCGGAAGCGGTCGCGGAAGCCCGGCTGGTCGGCGATGTGCGGCCGTACGATCTTGACCGCCACCTTGCGGCCGCCGCGCGAGCGGCCCAGGAAGACTTCCCCCATGCCCCCGGCGCCGAGCCTGCCGTGCAGCGCGTACCCGCCGATCTCCTGCGGATCACCGGCCTTGAGCTCCTGCGTCGTCACCGAGCACCCCCCGTCCTGGTCGCGAAGCAGCACGATAGTGCAGCGAGGCACGGGAGTTGGCCACACGTGCATAACACCTGACGCCCGCCCGCAGGGCCGTGGCAGGATGGGGATATGACAACCAACCGAAAGGCCCATGCCGCGTAGACGGCCAGGGCGTGTCCGGGCCGAACTCCCGGACCGGCAGCGCGCACAACAGGGCACGCGAAGCGCGGGCACGCGGACCGCGATCGACCGTCTCTCCTCGTCGGCGGTGTCCGAGATCGCCCGCATCGAACGCACCAGGAACTATCTGCTGCCCGGCGACACGGCCTCGGCGCTGAGCCGGTGGAAAGCTTACGGCCGCCGTACCAGGCGCCAGGTCCGGCACGACGACGAGTTCGGCGACACCGACTGGTACTGCTGCGGCGATCCGCTCGAAGGACGCACTCTCCTCGACCGTGTGATGGCATCGATGTCGCGGCAAGGAGCCCGCGAACTACGCAGCGTGGTCAGCGCACTTGACGCCCGGTTCGAGGACGGCTGACACGACCGCGGCTGACACGCGTACGGCTGACACGCGTACGACTGAGCCGGCGGGCCCGGGCGGAATGTGCCGCCCGGGGCCGCCGACTTGTCGCACCACACACGGGTTGCCGCGTCAGTGCGCCCTGCGCACCGTCACCTCCGTGGTGTCCGTGTGGCGCGAACCCGCGCCGAGCGCCGTCAGTGACGTCCTGCCGCTCGGAGTCGTGTCCGGGATCCGTACGGTGAAGGACACCGCGCCGTGCTTGTCAGCGACGGCCCTGCCGAGCGAAGCCGCGCCCAGCGTGAACTCGACGCTCTCGCCGCGCCGGTAGCCGTCCGCGCTGACGCGTACGGTCGAGCCCGCCGCGACGGAACCCTGGACGCGCAGCTTGCCGGGCTTCAGCGAGGCCTTGTACTCGGCGCACGCGCTGCCGGGGACGCCGGCCTCCGGAGCCTGCGTACCGGCGGTGACTCCGTCGTCCTCGCGTACCGTCAGGGTGTTGAACCCCTGGTCACCCATCACCCCGCCCGCGATGTCGGTCACCGACACCTTGAACGCGGTGGATCCGGTGGTGCTCGGCAGTGTGTCGCCGTACGTGGGGACCCGTACCGGCACACAGACCTGGCCGGGGGCGAAGGTCACCTTCTGCATCGCCGCGCCGGTCTTGCCGGTCGTGGAGCCGAACACACTGACATAACCGGTGACCGGATGCCGGGAAGGACGGGACAGCACGGCGGCCAACTCGGCCGTACCGGGGCCCGATCCCTCCTCGACGTAGGCCGGAGCCAGGTCGACGGTCGTCTGCTGGGCGGGGACCCGGGAGCCCACGGCGCGGTTCTCGGCCGAGAGGTCGGAGAGGTAGACACCGCCCGACGCCGCGCCGTCCGCGCCCCTGGCGGCCGTGAAGCGCACCTCACGGACGTCCCGCAGATCGATCCGCTTGAGCGAGGAGGTCGGGATCGTCACCTGTTGCAGGATGACCTTGCGCAGCCACGGGGAGCTGACGCCCGGCAGCCGGGTCACGGCGGCCGGGTTGAGCGCGGAGACCGGCGACGACCAGGCGCGGCCCGCGCCGTCGACGACGCTGAGGGTCAAGTCCGTCCCGGTGGGGACGAGTTCGTCGGCGGCCACCTTCACGGAGAGCTGCTGGTAGTGCCGGAGGTCGCGGTCGCCCCGCGGCACCGTCACGCGTACCTGCCCGCCCGGCGCAGCCCACGTCATGTGCAGCATCGGCGACGACGGTATGTTCCAGGCCCACTGTGCCGGCGACCAGTGCGGCACGGCGGCCTCGTTGAGGGTTGTGGTGCAGTACGGCAGGGACTGCGGAAGTGTCATGCCGCCCTTGCCGCCCATACCGGCGCACACCTCGGCCTTGGCGCCGCCGGAGGCGCGTACCGCGGCGTCGGTGTGCTCGAACGTGTTGATGTCCGTGCGGGACTTGGCGGGCTGCGTCGCGGTCACCGAGACGCTCGCGAACGGGGTCGACGGCGGGGTGACGACCGACCCGTCGAACATCGGCTGGAACTCCTTCTCCGCGCCGAGCGTGAGCCGGAAGAAGCCGGCGATGTACGCGGTGCCGACCTGGACCTGCTCCGCCGGGTCGAGTCTCGTCGTGGTCGGGGACTTCGGGTCGCACACCGGGTCGTCGGCGCCGCTGGCCGCCGCCCAGTCGTCGCCGGTGCCGGACGGCCAGCCGCCCGGTGTCCAGATGGTGTTGAAGAAGTTGTGATTGGCGCCCTGCACCAGCACGGCCGAACGGAGCACGTTGTCGGTGAAGTTGTGGCGCGAGTCGTCGACGATGTGCTGGCCCATCAGGTTCTCCACGTCCCCGTCGCAGTACGGCAGGACCGTCGCCGTCGCCACGTTCGGCAGGGAGATACGGTCGTAGTCGACCGGCGCGAGGGGCAGTACGGCCTTGATGCCGAACTGCTGCGAGAGAGGCAGGGCGTCGTTGAGCGTCGAGGCCGCCACGACCCCTTCGCCGCCGCGCGAGTGCCCCATGATCCCGACATCGCCCAGATCGAGCCGACCCGCCAGGTCGGACGGCCGCACGTCGCCCGACAGTGCCTGACCGAGACTTACATCCTTGTTCGTGAAGGCGTCGTGGTAGACGGCCTTGTCGCCGGCGTTGGCCTTCTTCAGCATCCGCAGGGTGTCGAGGACAAGTTCGCCACGGGCCTGCGCGCCGTAGTCGGCGGCGAGTTGGTTGTCCGTCGCGTTGATCGCGTTGGCGGACACGGAGACCACGACGTAGCCGTTGCTCGCGAGCGCGCGGGCCGGCGCCTCGTACCCCAGGAAGCTGGGTATGGGGGCCCGGTCCTCCGTGCTGTCCGGCGACGTACGGCAGGGCCAGCCCGCCGGGTTGGCCTTGCCGGTGCCGTAGCAGGAGCTGTGCCGGCCGTGCTCGAAGATGACGACGGGCTTCTTGCCCCGGCCGTCCGGCAGATAGATCTTGCCCTCGAACTCACCGCGTGTGCCGCCGATGTTGAGCAGCGGCAGCGCCTGGTCGCCGAAGTCGTAGACGGCCTCGGAGACATGGTGGCTGCCGAGCTTCGAAGGATCGGCCCGGAGGGTCTGCGGGGTGATCGTGGGCGCCGCCGGTGCGACGGGAGTCTTGGGGGCCGGTGTCGCCGGAGCGCTGCTCGACGGCGACCCGAAGGCGTCGGTGGTGACGGAACTGGCGGCGGCGACCGAGGAGTCGGTGGTCACCAGGGAGAGCGATGTGCCGTCCGCGGACTCCGTCGCCGGTCCGAGGTTCTTGCCGTCCGCCGAGAGCGTCGGTGCTCCGGCCGTGACGGGAAGCGGCGTGTCGAGATCGAGGGTGACCCGGAATCCGCCGGCGACGCGGTCGACGGACCACTGCTGGCGGGCGGTCGGCTTGGGGGAGGGGGCGGCGGTCGCGGTCCCCTGGATCAGCGTGAGGGGCAGGCATGTCAGCGCCAGCGCTGTGGCGATACGTCTCGCACGTCTGGTGAGTTGAGACAAGGGAGGGCCTTACTCGTGAGCGAACCAATGCCCTCGCCGTCGTTGTCGAACGATGGCGAGGGCTGTGCGATTCGCAACGTATGCAGGGCCGGTGAAAACGGCGAGACGATCTTGTTACCTGGATGTTCCGTCGGCTGATGCGGAGATATGAGGCAACAAGACGGCGTAAAAGGGGCCGCCTTGTTGCCGGTACACCGTCCGTAAGCGGCAGCTCACAGCTGCGGAAGCCGTGGAGGACGGGGTCAGACCGCGGTGCGCGGGGTGGCGTCCGGCCGGTGGTACGTGTCGCCCGTCATCGACTCCAGCTCCTGCTGCTTCGTCTCGGGCACCTTGCGCAGCACGAAGAAGAACGACGCGAGGGCGAAGAACGCGAACGTGCCGTAGAGCCAGGAGAGTCCGACGTGTTTGGTCATCGGCTCGAAGGCGAAGGTGACGATGAAGTTGAAGATCCAGTTGGACGCGGTACCGATCGCCAGCGCCATCGCCCGCATCCGGTTCGGGAACATCTCGGCGAGCATGATCCACAGCACCGGACCCCAGGAGAGCGCGAAGAACACCACGAAGGCGTTGGCGCCGACCAGCGCGAGCGGGCCGTACGGGCTGGGCAGGGCGACGTTGTCGCCGGTGCCGTGCTGCTGGGAGAAGGCGATGGCGGTCAGCAGGAGCGCGAGGAACATACCGATCGAACCGATGGTGAGGAGCCGGCGGCGGCCCACCCGGTCCACGAACAGCATCGCGACCACCGTCATCACCACATTGATCCCGGCGGTGATCACGGACGTGGTGAACGAGCTGGACTCGCTGAAACCAACCGACTTCCACAGGGTGGTGGAGTAGTAGAAGATCGCGTTGATGCCGACGAGTTGCTGGAAGGCGGCCATGATGATGCCGACCCACACCAGCGGATGCAGCCCGAACCTGGTCCCCCTGATGTCGGCGAAGCTGCTGTTGCGTTCCTTCTGCAGTGTGTTCTTGATCTGCTCGACCCGGTCGTGCGGATCGGCCTCGCCCGAGACCCGTGCCAGCACCTCGGCCGCCTTGTCGTTCTGGCCCTTGAGCACCAGATAGCGCGGTGACTCGGGGATCATCATGGCCAGTACGCCGTACACGACGGCCGGAATCACACCGACCAGGAACATCCAGCGCCAGGCCTGCATGCCGAACCACAGCTCCTGCGAAGCGCCGCCCGCCGCACCCGCGATGCCCTTGTTGGAGCTGAGCACCACCAACTGTCCGATGGTGATGGCCAGTTGTTGCAGCGATCCGAGCGCGCCACGGCCCTTGGCCGGTGCCACTTCCGAGATGTAAGCCGGTGCGATGACTGAAGCGATCCCGATACCGAGACCGCCGATCACCCGCCACACCATCAGGTCGGGCACGGAGAAGGCGAAGGCTGAACCAATCGAGCTGATGACGAACATGACGGCGCCCAGCACCATCACCCGCCGCCGGCCCCAGCTGTCCGCGAGCCGTCCCGCGTACCACGCGCCCACCGCGCAGCCCAGCAGCGCGATGGAGACCACGAAGCCGGAGAGGAACGAGCCGAGATGGAAGTGCGACCCCAGGGCGTCCACGGCTCCGTTGATCACGGAGGAGTCGAAACCGAAGAGGAAACCGCCGACGGCGGCCGCTATCGAAATACCGACTGCTTTACCGTGTGGTCCCGGTATGTCGGACTTGGGGGTTTCTGCTCCGAGGGCGGTTCGGGCCATGAGTGCCACCTGACTAACTGTCGACCTTTTTTCAACCCGTGCTCGCGTGCCCGCGCCCTGGGCGGGCAAACCAGGACGTGTGGGCGCGGGCCGGATGTGCGGCGGAGCACGCGGCGGCGCCCGTATTCCCCGACGGCCGAGCCGTGTCGCTGTTGAGCCGAACGGGTGAGGAGCGGGAGGATGGCCGAATGCGGATGCAGACACAGGGCACGGGAGGGGTGGTTCGGTGAGCAGGTACGACAGGGACCGGTACGACGTCACCGACGAACAGTGGGAGGGCCTGGCCCAGGTCGTTCCGCTGCGCAGCCGAAACGAATGGCCGTCCCGGGTCGACCACCGGACGGTGCCCGAGGAGTACGCGGCCGAGCAGCGGCGCTTCGTCGTGCTGCGGGTGCAGGTGTTCGCCGACGCGCGTGAAGTGGCTGAATATCTCATCGCCCAGATCCCGGTCCTGCTGGATCTGACCAGCGCCGAGAGTGATGTGGCCAAGCGGATCCTGGACTTCAGTAGCGGCGTCGTTTTCGGCCTCGGCAGCGGTATGCACCGGGTCGACAAGAACGTCTTCCTGCTGGCGCCGGTCGGCACGGAGGTCGAAGGCATCGCGGCGGTCGCCGCACCCAGGCCGTAGCGGAGAGGGTGGCCGCAACGGAGAGAACAGAGGAGAGGCGCGTACGTGACGCAGGACGCTCGGGACGGTACGGAGTCCGCGGCGAAGCTCGATGTGGCCGGGCTCCAGAGCCGGCTGGTCGCGTTCGCCGCCGCTCGGGACTGGGAGGAGTTCCACACTCCCAAGAACCTGGCGGCGGCGTTGAGCGTGGAGGCGTCGGAGTTGCTGGAGATCTTCCAGTGGCTGACGCCCGAGCAGTCGGCGCGGGTCATGGCGAAACCGGAGTCGGCGCACCGGGTGGCCGACGAGGTCGCCGACGTGCTGGCATATCTGCTGCAGTTCTGCGACGTGCTGGGGATCGACGTCCTGGCCGCGCTCTCGGCGAAGATCGACCGGAACGAACACCGCTTCCCGCCGAAGGCGTCCTCTGATCATCGGCCTGGTCACTCTTCGGAGTGAGTGGGTTTCGCACAACTGCCCCGCTGTCCACAGATTTCCGTATTCCTCTGGTCTTTCGGCCGCCCGTCGCTCACTCTAGGTAGTGGGTCGAGGCGGACTGGGTGACGGGACTGGCGGGACGGACGATCGGGGGTGGGCGATGGACGCGGAGCGGCTCATCGGGGTGAGCAGGAATGTGCTGGCCGGCAGCGCCGAAGCGCGTGCGGTGCTGGCCGAGGCGGGGCAGGCACAGGCACTCGCGCAGGCGATCGGCAGCCGGCTGGCGTACGGCGGCCCCGCGGAACTGCGCGCCGAGGCCCGCGAGCTGGGCGAGGCGGGCGAGCGCGGCGGC
>NZ_JTIY01000001.1:52059-58125 GCF_000818175.1 Streptomyces sp. AcH 505 | reverse complement strand
AGGCGGGCGAGCGCGGCGGCGGCGCCATCGGTCCCCCGGCGCTGCGCGGCGGTGCGGAGATCAGGGCGGCGCAGCTGTCCGGGGTGGCCGATGTGAGGGGTGCCCTGACGGCGCTCGACGGGCTGTTCGGCGAGGTGGGGATCGCCTTGGTGGCCGTCGCGTGTGCCACGGACGAGGAGGGGCTGTACTGGCAGTGCATCGAGGCGATCGACGCGGCGGACGAGACCGGGGACCGGCTCGGCGGGATGCTGCGCAGACTGGGCGGGGGAGCGCCATGACGTACCGCGCGGGGTCGCTACGACCGACGGCAGGGCAGCTACGACACGACCGCGGGACCGCTACGACAAGGGAGTGGCGGCGTCGGCCGCGAGACGTTCCGCCGACGTCTGGAGATCGGCGTCCAGCTGGGAGAGATCGGCGGTCAGCGTCTCCATCAGCTCCTCCATCCGCTGGAGCAGCCCCTTGGGGGCCTCGTCCTGGCCCGACTGCTCCGGCGCGGACTCGGCGGGTGTTGCTTCCTGGGACATGACGGCCTCCTCGTGGGCCGGACGGTCCGGCTCCGCCCGAGCCAACGATCATCGCGGGCCGCCGGTCACTGCCCGGGCGCCGTGAGGTTGACGCTGTTCGATGGTGCGGGTCGGAAGGTGCAGGATGGATGTCATGGATCTTCGAATTTTCACCGAGCCCCAGCAGGGGGCCGGCTACGAGACACTGCTGCGGATGGCCAAGGCCACCGAAGACCTCGGCTTCGACGCCTTCTTCCGCTCGGACCACTACCTGAAGATGGGATCCGCCGACGGGCTGCCGGGCCCCACCGACGCGTGGATCACCCTGGCGGGTCTGGCCCGTGAGACCAAGCGGATCCGGCTCGGCACGCTGATGACGGCGGGCACGTTCCGGCTGCCGGGAGTGCTGGCCATCCAGGTCGCGCAGGTGGACCAGATGTCCGGCGGCCGGATCGAACTGGGCCTGGGCGCCGGCTGGTTCGAGGAGGAGCACAAGGCGTACGGCATCCCGTTCCCCAAGGAGAAGTTCGCCCGGCTGGAAGAACAGCTGGCCATCGTGACGGGCCTGTGGGGGACGCCCACCGGGGAGACGTTCAGCTACGACGGGACGTACTACCAGCTGACCGACTCGCCCGCGCTGCCCAAGCCGGCCCAGGCCAAGGTGCCGGTGCTGATCGGCGGCCACGGCGCGACCCGTACGCCCCGGCTCACCGCGCAGTACGCCGACGAGTTCAACATGCCGTTCGGCTCGATCGAGGACAGCGAGAAGCAGTTCGGCCGGGTCAGGGCCGCGCTGGAGCAGGAAGGGCGCCCCGGGGACGATCTCGTGTACTCCAACGCGCTGATCGTCTGTGTGGGCAAGGACGACGCCGAGGTGGCGCGCCGCGCCGCCACGCTGGGAAGGGAAGTGGAGGAACTGAAGGCGAACGGGCTCGCGGGCACGCCGGCCGAAGTGGTCGACAAGATCGGGCAGTACGCGGCAGTCGGCTCCCAGCGGATGTATCTCCAGGTCATGGATCTGGACGACCTCGACCATGTGGAGCTGATCTCGGCGCAGGTCCAGTCCCAGCTCGGCTGAGCAAGCGGGACGGAGCCAGAAGCGGGACAGGAAGAACAAGGAAGAACAAGGAAGAAGAGGGAGGGAGAAGCCGTGAAACCCGTCCGTACGCTCGCCGCCGCCCTCGCGCGGGAGACCGTCCTCCTCGACGGTGGCCTTTCCAATCAGCTCGCCGCGCAGGGCTGCGACCTGTCGGACGAGCTGTGGTCGGCGCGGCTTCTCCTCGACGATCCCAGGCAGATCGAGGCGGCCCACACGGCGTATGTGCGGGCGGGTGCCCGGGTGTTGATCACCTCCAGCTATCAGGCCGGGTACGAGAGCTTCGCGCGGCGCGGAGTGCCGCGCGAAGCTGCGGACGGGTTGCTGGGACGCAGCGTCGAGCTGGCCCGTGCGGCGGCGGACACCGGCGAGGACGAGATCTGGGTGGCCGCGTCCGTCGGTCCTTACGGCGCGACGCTGGCCGACGGCAGCGAGTACCGGGGGCGGTACGGCCTGTCCGTGGCCGAACTCGAACGGTTCCACCGGCCGAGGATCGAGGCGCTGGCCGCAGCCGGCCCCGACGTCCTCGCGCTGGAGACCGTGCCCGACACCGACGAGGCGCGGGCAATGCTCGCCGCAGCCGAGGGCTGCGGGGTGCCGGTCTGGCTCTCGTACACCGTCGCGGGGGAGCGGACCAGGGCGGGCCAGCCGCTGGCGGAGGCGTTCGCCCTGGCGGCCGGTTCGGAGCAGGTGATCGCCGTGGGAGTCAACTGCTGCGAGCCGGGCGACACCGAAGCCGCCGTGGCGCTGGCCGCTTCGACGACGGGCAAACCCGTCGTCGTGTATCCCAACAGCGGCGAGCGCTGGGACGCCACGGCCCGGAGCTGGCGTGGGGCGGGCACGTTCGATCCGTCGATGGTGCGGGCCTGGCAGGCGTCGGGGGCGCGGCTGGTCGGTGGCTGCTGCCGGGTCAGACCCGAGGAGATAGCCGGGCTGGACGCGCTGACCGGACCGGAATCATGGTGAAAACCCGTGGTCGGGGCGGGCCGGGCAGACAATACTCAATCGGGTGTTCCTGACGATCAGTACGACCGGCACCCCTGAGCGTCCGGCGACCGACCTCGGCTTCCTGCTGCACAAGCATCCCGACAAGGCGCAGACGTTCTCCACCGCCCACGGCACGGCGCATGTCCTCTACCCCGAGGCGACCGCCGAGCGCTGCACTGCCGCGCTGCTGCTGGAGGTCGATCCCGCCGCGCTGCTCCGGCGCGGCCGGGGCAAAGGCAGGGGCGGCGCGCCCGACGCCGCTCTCGCGCAATACGTCAACGACCGCCCCTACGCGGCGTCCTCCCTGCTGGCCGTCGCGCTGAGCACGGTCTTCAAGAGCGCGCTGCGCGGTGACTGCCGGGCGCTGCCCGAGCGCGCGGCCAATCCGCTGCCGCTGCGGATCGACGTACCCGCCGTGCCCGCGCGCGGCGGCGCCGAGCTGGTCCAGCAGCTGTTCGGACCGCTCGGCTGGAGCACGGTGGAGGCGCGTCCGGTGGCACTGGACGAGCGGTTCACCGAGTGGGGCGAGTCCCGCTACGTACAGCTCGTCCTGGAGGGTGAGCTGCGCCTCGCCGACGCGCTGCGCCAGCTGTACGTACTGCTGCCGGTCCTCGACGACGCCAAGCACTACTGGGTGGCGCCCGACGAGGTCGACAAGCTGCTGCGGGCCGGGGAGGGCTGGCTCGCCGACCACCCCGAGAAGAAGTTGATCACCAGCCGCTATCTGGCCCGTCGCTGGGGTCTGACCAGGGCGGCCATGGAACGGCTCGAACTGGTACGGCTCGCCGAGGCCGACGACATCGACGTCGAGGCGATCGACAACGCGGTGGAGGAGCCGCAGACCGAACCGGAGGGGGAAGCGACAGAGGCCGGGGAGACGACGGCCGAGGTGGCCGAGGTGGCCGAGCCCGAGGTGAAGGAGCCGTCGCTCGCCGACCAGCGGCGTACGGCGATCCTGACGGCCCTGCGCGAGGCGGGCGCGAGCAGCGTGCTCGACCTCGGCTGCGGACAGGGCCAGTTGGTGCAGGGTCTGCTCAAGGACGTGCGGTTCACCCGGATCACCGGCGTGGACGTGTCGATGCGGGCGCTCACCATCGCCGCGCGCCGGCTCAAGCTGGACCGGATGAGCGAGCGGCAGGCCGGCCGGGTCAGCCTGACGCAGGGTTCGCTCACCTACACCGACAAGCGGCTGAAGGGCTACGACGCGGCAGTGCTGAGCGAGGTCGTCGAACATCTCGACCTGCCCAGGCTGCCCGCCCTCGAATACGCGGTGTTCGGCTCGGCGCGGCCCGGCACGGTGGTCGTGACCACGCCGAACGTCGAGTACAACGTGCGCTGGGAGACCCTGCCCGCGGGCACGGTACGCCACAGCGACCACCGCTTCGAGTGGACCCGCGAGGAGTTTCGCCGCTGGGCGGCCGAGACGGCCGAACGGTACGGATACGGCGTCGACTTCGTTCCCGTAGGACCCGACGACCCCGAGGTGGGGCCGCCCACGCAGATGGCCGTGTTCACCGCACTGAAGGAGGCGAAGGCCGCATGAGCAGCAACACGCAGAACAGCAACGCGCAGAACACCGCCACCGACAACACCGCCACCGACAACACCGCGGGCCGCGTCCTGCCGGTGACCGACCTGTCCCTGGTGGTCCTCATCGGCGCCACCGGATCCGGCAAGTCCACCTTCGCCGCACGCCACTTCAAGCCCACCGAGATCATCTCCTCGGACTTCTGCCGCGGCCTCGTCGCCGACGACGAGAACGACCAGAGCGCGAGCGGCGACGCCTTCGACGTCCTGCACTACATCGCGGGCAAACGGCTCGCGGCCGGCCGGCTCACCGTCGTGGACGCCACCAACGTCCAGGCCGAGAGCCGCAGACAGCTCGTGAAGCTCGCCCGCGAGTACGACGTGCTGCCCATCGCGATCGTCCTCGACCTGCCCGAGGACGTGTGCGCCGCGCGCAACGCCACCCGCCCCGACCGCGCCACCATGCCCCGCCATGTGATCAGGCGGCACCGTAGCGAGCTGCGCCGCTCGCTTCGCGGTCTGGAGCGCGAGGGCTTCCGCAAGGTGCACATCCTGCGCAGCGAGGAGGAGGTGTCCGCAGCACGGGTCACCCTCGAACGCCGCTACAACGACCTCACCCACCTCACCGGCCCCTTCGACATCATCGGCGACGTCCACGGCTGCCACTCCGAGCTGGAGACCCTGCTCGGCAGGCTCGGCTACGCCGACGGCGTCCACCCCGACGGCCGTACGGCCGTCTTCGTCGGGGACCTCGTCGACCGGGGCCCCGACAGCCCCGGTGTGCTGCGCCGGGTGATGGGCATGGTCGCGGCGGGCAACGCCCTGTGCGTGCCCGGCAATCACGAGAACAAGCTGGGCCGCTGGCTGAAGGGCCGGAAGGTGCAGACCACCCACGGTCTCGCGGAGACCGTCGAGCAGCTGGAGAAGGAGGACGACACCTTCCGCCAGGAGGTGCTGACCTTCATCGACGGGCTCGTCAGCCACTACGTCCTGGACGGCGGCAAGCTGGTGGTCTGCCATGCCGGGCTGCCCGAGAAGTACCACGGCCGCACCTCGGGCCGGGTCCGCTCGCACGCCCTGTACGGCGACACCACGGGCGAGACCGACGAGTTCGGCCTGCCCGTGCGCTACCCGTGGGCCGAGGACTACCGGGGCCGCGCCGCCGTGGTGTACGGACACACACCCGTGCCGAACACCTCCTGGATCAACAACACCATCTGCCTCGACACCGGCGCGGTCTTCGGCGGCAAGATGACCGCGCTGCGCTGGCCGGAGCGCGAGCTGGTCGACGTACCGGCCGAGCGGGTCTGGTACGAGCCGGCCAGGCCGCTGGCCACCGAGGCGCCGGGAGGCAGGGAGGGCAGGCCGCTCGACCTCGCCGACGTGCACGGCCGGCGCATCGTGGAGACCCGGCACATGGCCCGGCTCTCGGTCCGCGAGGAGAACGCCGCCGCCGCTCTGGAGGTGATGAGCCGCTTCGCGATCGACCCGCGGCTGCTGGCCTACCTGCCGCCGACCATGGCGCCGACGGCCACCTCCGGCGAGGAGGGCTATCTGGAGCATCCGGCCGAGGCGTTCGCGCAGTACCGCGAGGACGGCGTGGCGCAGGTCGTGTGCGAGGAGAAGCACATGGGCTCGCGCGCCGTAGCGCTGGTCTGCCGGGACGCGGCAGCCGCCGCCGAGCGCTTCGGCGTCGGCAACCAGAGCGGTGAAGGACCGACCGGCGCCCTGCACACCCGCACCGGACGGCCCTTCTTCGACGACCCCGCCGTCACCGAGGAGGTGCTGGACCGGCTGCGCACCGCCGTCACCGCCGCCGGGCTGTGGGCGGAGCTGGACACCGACTGGCTGCTGCTGGACGCCGAGCTGATGCCTTGGTCGCTGAAGGCGACCGGTCTGCTGCGCACCCAGTACGCGGCGGTCGGCGCTGCGGCGGGCGCCGCGTTCCCC
>NZ_JTIY01000001.1:47340-52034 GCF_000818175.1 Streptomyces sp. AcH 505 | reverse complement strand
TCCCCCGCCGTGACCGGCGCGCTCGAAGCGGCGGTGGCGCGTGGCGTCGACGCGGGCGCGCTGCTGGCCACACAGCGGGAGCGGGCCTCCGACGCCGCCGCGTTCACCGAGGCGTACCGCCGCTACTGCTGGGCGACGGACGGTCTGGACGGGGTGCGCCTCGCGCCGTTCCAGCTGCTGGCCGCCCGTGGCCGCAGCCTCGCCGCCGTCCCCCACGACCAGCAGCTGGCCTGGCTCGACCGGCTCGTGGAGCATGACCCGACCGGTCTGCTCCAGGTCACCCGGCGGCTGGTCGTGGACACGGGCGACGAGGAGTCGGTCCGCTCCGGTGTCGACTGGTGGCTGGAGATGACCGAGCGCGGCGGTGAGGGCATGGTCGTCAAACCGCTCCAGGCGCTGGTACGGGACGGCAAGGGCCGGCTGGTCCAGCCGGGCGTCAAGGTCCGTGGCCGCGAGTACCTGCGGATCATCTACGGCGCCGAGTACACCCGCCCGGAGAATCTGCTGCGGCTGCGCGGCAGGTTCCTCGGCCACAAGCGGTCGCTGGCGCTGCGCGAGTACGCGCTGGGTCTTGAGGCCCTGGACCGGCTCGCCGAGGGGGAGCCGCTGTGGCGGGTGCACGAAGCGGTGTTCGCCGTCCTGGCGCTGGAGTCGGAGCCGGTCGACCCCCGGCTGTGACCAGGGCGACGGATCGTCGTGGTCCGTTTGACGGGTGAAGGGCGCGCCGTGCGGTGAGGATGGAGGCATGGGATTCCATGTCGACTCCGAGGCCGGGCGGCTGCGCCGCGTCATACTGCACCGCCCCGGCCTGGAGCTGAAACGGCTCACTCCGGGCAACAAGGACGCGCTGCTCTTCGACGACGTGCTGTGGGTGCGGCGGGCCCAGGAGGAGCATGACGGCTTCGCCGACGTGCTGCGCGGGCGCGGTGTCGAGGTGCATCTCTTCGGCGATCTGCTGCGGGAGTCCCTGGAGCTGCCGGCGGCGCGGCGTCTCGTGCTGGACCGGGTCTTCGACGAGAAGGAGTACGGCCCGCTCGCCACGGACCATCTCAGGGCGGTCTTCGACGAGCTGCCCACGGAGGAGCTGACCGAGGCCCTGGTCGGCGGGATGACCAAGCGCGAGTTCCTGGCGCGGCACGCCGAGCCGACGTCCGTCCGCTTCCATGTGATGGAGCTGGACGACCTGCTGCTCGACCCGCTGCCGAACCACCTCTTCACCCGGGACACCTCCGCCTGGATCTACGACGGGGTGTCGATCAACGCGATGCGCTGGCCGGCGCGGCAGCGCGAGACGGTGCACTTCGAGGCGATCTACAAGCACCATCCGCTGTTCACCGGCGATCTCGCGGGTCCCTTCCACCACTGGTCGGAGGGGCAGGACGACTATCCGTCCACGATCGAGGGCGGTGACGTCCTGGTCATCGGCAAGGGCGCCGTGCTGATCGGGATGAGCGAGCGCACCACCCCGCAGGCCGTGGAGATGCTGGCGCGCGGTCTCTTCGAGGCCGGTTCGGCGACCACGATCGTGGCGCTCGACATGCCGAAGCGGCGCGCGTTCATGCACCTCGACACGGTCATGACGATGGTCGACCACGACACGTTCACCCAGTACGCGGGGCTCGGCATGCTCCGCTCGTACACGATCGAGCCGGGCAGCGGCGGCAACGAACTCAAGGTGACCGACCATCCGCCGGAGCACATGCACCGGGCGATCGCCGCGGCGCTCGGACTGCCGGAGATCCGGGTGCTGACCGCGACGCAGGACGTGCACTCGGCCGCGCGTGAGCAGTGGGACGACGGCTGCAACGTCCTCGCCGTCGAACCGGGCGTCGTGGTGGCGTACGAGCGCAATGTCACCACCAACATCCATCTGCGCAAGCAGGGCATCGAGGTCATCGAGATCCGCGGCAGTGAGCTGGGCCGGGGCCGGGGCGGGCCGCGCTGTATGAGCTGTCCCGTCGAGCGCGACGCCGGGTGACACCGGTCGCGTCACATCACTGAATAGCAATGCGACCCGTCGTATATAGTTTCAGTTTCCCGGTATGAGCCGTCCCCTATCTGTGCCCCAGGAGCAGTCATCATGGCGATAGACCTCGCAGGCCGCCACTTCCTCAAGGAGCTGGACTTCACGGCCGAGGAGTTCCGCGGTCTGGTCGAGCTGGCGGCCGAGCTGAAGGCCGCCAAGAAGGCGGGCACCGAGGTCCAGCGGCTGCGCGGCAAGAACATCGCCCTGATCTTCGAGAAGGCGTCGACCCGCACGCGCTGCGCCTTCGAGGTCGCGGCGGCCGACCAGGGGGCTTCGACGACGTACATCGACCCGGCCGGGTCGCACATCGGCAAGAAGGAGTCGGCGAAGGACACCGCGCGGGTGCTCGGCCGGATGTACGACGGCATCGAGTTCCGCGGCGACGCCCAGGCGACGGTCGAGGAGCTGGCCGCCCACGCGGGCGTGCCGGTGTTCAACGGGCTCACGGACGACTGGCACCCCACCCAGATGCTCGCCGACGTGCTGACGATGACCGAGCACACCGACAAGCCGGTGGACCGGATCGCCTTCGCCTATCTGGGTGACGCCCGCTTCAACATGGGCAACTCCTACCTGGTCACGGGCGCGCTGCTGGGCATGGACGTACGGATCGTCGCGCCCCGCGACTACTGGCCGCACGACGACGTCCTCACCCTCGCCAGGAAGGCCGCCGAGGTCAGCGGGGCCCGGCTCACGCTCACCGAGAACATCGAGGAGGGCGTCGCGGAGGCGGACTTCGTGCTCACCGACGTGTGGGTGTCGATGGGGGAGGCCCAGGAGGTCTGGGACGCGCGCATCAAGGCGCTCGGTCCTTACGCGGTGACCATGGACGTGCTGCGGGCGACGGAGAACCCCGAGGTCAAGTTTCTGCACTGCCTGCCGGCCTTCCACGACCTGGGTACCGAGGTCGGCCGGGAGATCCACCGGCGCCACGGCCTCACGGAGCTGGAGGTCACGGACGAGGTCTTCGAGTCGGCGTACTCGGTGGTCTTCGACGAGGCGGAGAACCGGCTGCACACCATCAAGGCGGTCCTGGTCGCCGCCCTGGCCGACGCCGCCGAATAGTCATGCGGCCGACGGTCGGCCATGTACGCGACTGTTACGCGCCCGCGCGGTCGGCGGCCGGGCGGGCGGGGAGGGTGAACCAGACCGCCTTGCCCTGCTCCGTCGACCGGTGACCGCAGTCCGAACTGAGCGTCCGGATCAGCAGCAGCCCCCGGCCGTACTCCTGCCACGGGTCCGGCGGGGTGGAGTGGCCGTGCGTGAGGTCGCCGGGCGGCCTCGGGTCGCAGTCGTGCACCTCGACCTGGCAGCCGGTCGGCAGCAGCCGCACCACCAGCTCGATCGGTGTGGTCCCCGTCGTGTGCTCCACCGCGTTGGCCACCAGCTCGGCGGTGAGCAGCTCCGCCGTGTCGCAGTCGGTGACCGTCTCCCGCAGCTCGGCGAGCGCTGTCCGGATCAGCGCACGCGCCATCGGCACGGCGGACGCGCTGTGCGGGAGCGCGATACGCCATGCGGAGGAGCTGGAGGCCTGGGACAAAGGGGGAGATCCGTTCGAAGGGACACGAAGTATTAACTTCAACCTTACGGAGCGCAACCCGGGTGACAAGGGGCGACAGCCCGTCCGGAATGGGACCTGTGCCACATCTCGGGCGGGACCTTTGCCGGACCCGGGGGACACGGTGATGTCCCGCCGTCAGAATATCGCGTCCTCGTGACGGCGGTCACACACAAGTGATACCGTGCGGGAACCGCAGCACGCGCTGAAGGAGGCCGCACTCCATGAGCCCCTTTTCCGGTTCCGCACCCCGTACCGAGGAGTGGCGCCATCTCCGGCTGACGCGTGACGACGGCGTCGCCACCGTCACCCTCGCCCGCCCGGAAAAACTCAACGCGCTCACCTTCGGCGCCTACGCCGACCTCCGCGATCTGCTCGCCGAGCTGTCCAGGGAGCGCTCTGTGCGCGCCCTCGTGCTGGCCGGTGAGGGACGCGGCTTCTGTTCCGGCGGCGATGTCGACGACATCATCGGCGCGACGCTCGCCATGGACACCGCGCAGCTCCTCGACTTCAACCGGATGACCGGGCAGGTCGTACGGGCGGTCCGGGAGTGCCCGTTCCCGGTGATCGCCGCCGTGCACGGGGTCGCGGCCGGCGCGGGCGCCGTCCTCGCGCTCGCCGCCGACTTCCGCGTCGCCGACCCCACCGCGCGCTTCGCCTTCCTCTTCACCCGGGTCGGGCTCTCCGGCGGTGACATGGGCGCCGCCTACCTGCTGCCCCGCGTCGTCGGGCTCGGCCACGCCACCCGGCTGCTGATGCTGGGCGATCCTGTCCGCGCACCCGAGGCCGAGCGGATCGGACTCATCAGCGAGCTGACCGAGGAGGGTGGCGCCGACGCGCGCGCGGCCGAGCTGGCCCGCCGGCTCGCCGAAGGCCCGGCCCTGGCCCACGCGCAGACCAAGGCGCTGCTCACCGCCGAACTCGACATGCCGCTCGCCGCCGCCGTCGAACTGGACGCGGCCACCCAGGCGTTGCTCATGAACGGCGCCGACTACGCGGAGTTCCACGCCGCGTTCACCGAGAAGCGGCCCCCGAAGTGGCAGGGACGTTAGGGTCTTTCGTTCGGATCAGGCCGGATCAGGGAGCGGGTGCTGGTGTCGTGGATCGCAA
>NZ_JTIY01000001.1:41164-46431 GCF_000818175.1 Streptomyces sp. AcH 505 | reverse complement strand
CGACAACGCCGCGAGGCGCGGCACCGGCCCCCGCGAGCCCGGCACGATCCGAACGAGAGGCCCTGAGGGTGGCCCGGCCGTTGCGCGTCGCGGTCGTCGGGGGCGGACCCGGCGGGCTGTACGCCGCCGCCCTGCTCAAACGGCTCGACCCGGCCCGCGAGATCACCGTCTGGGAGCGCGGCGCCCCCGAGGACACCTTCGGCTTCGGTGTGGTCCTCTCCGACGAGACCCTGGGCGGCATCGAGCACGCCGACCCCGCCGTGCACACCGCGCTCCAGCGGGAGTTCGTCCGCTGGGACGACATCGACATCGTCCACCGTGGCCGCACCCTCACCTCCGGCGGACACGGCTTCGCCGCGCTCGGCAGGCGCAGACTGCTGGAGATCATGCGCGAGCGCTGCGCCGGTCTCGGCGTCACACTCCACTTCCGTACGGAGGCACCGCCGGCCGGTCGACTCGCCGATGAATACGACCTGGTCATCGCCGCCGACGGGGCGGGCAGCCGCATCCGCGCCGCGTACGCCGACGTCTTCGAGCCCAGCGTCACCACCCACGGCTGCCGGTACATCTGGCTCGCCGCCGACTTCGCCTTCGACGCGTTCCGCTTCGAGATCGCCGAGACCGAACACGGCGTGATGCAGCTCCACGGCTACCCCTACACGGAGTCGGCCAGCACCGTCATCGTCGAGATGCGCGAAGAGGTCTGGCGGGCCGCCGGGTTCGACCGGCTCGACGAGACGCAGTCCACCGAACAGTGCGCGAAAATCTTCGCCGACGCCCTCGGCGGACGGCCGCTGCGCTCCAACGCGTCGGCCTGGACGGCGTTCCGTACCGTCGTCAACAAGCGCTGGAGCAAGGGCAACACGGTGCTGATCGGGGACGCGGCCCACACCGCGCACTTCTCCATCGGCTCCGGCACGAAACTCGCCGTCGAGGACGCTCTCGCGCTCGCCGCCTGCGTCGAGGAGCAGCCGGACCTGCCGGCCGCGCTCGCCGCGTACGAGAGCGAACGCCGCCCCGTCGTGGAATCGACCCAGCGCGCGGCGGCGGCGAGCCTGCGCTGGTTCGAGGAGCTGGCCACCTACACCGACCAGCCGCCACGGCAGTTCGCCTTCGGCCTGCTCACCCGCAGCCGCCGCGTCACCCACGACAACCTGCGGCTGCGCGACGAGCGGTTCACCCGGGCCGTCGAGGACGAGTTCGGCTGCCCGCCCGGCACCCCACCGATGTTCACCCCCTTCCAACTGGGTGAACTGACCCTGCGCAACCGGGTGGTGGTCTCGGCCATGGACATGTACTCGGCCGTCGACGGGGTCCCCGCCGACTTCCACCTCGTCCATCTCGGCGGGCGCGCCCTCGGCGGCGCGGGACTCGTCATGACCGAGATGGTCTGCGTCAGCCCCGAGGGCAGGATCACCCCCGGCTGCACCGGCCTCTACACCGACCAACAAGGCGACGCCTGGCGCCGGATCACCGACTTCGTGCACACCCAGTCGCCCGGCACGGCCATCGGCGTCCAGCTCGGCCACTCGGGACGCAAAGGCTCGACGCGGCTGATGTGGGACGGCATGGACGAACCGCTCCCCACCGGCAACTGGCCGGTGTCGGCCGCCTCACCGGTGCCCTATCTGCCCGGGGTCAGCCAGACACCGCACGAACTCGACCACAGCCAACTCGCCTCGATCCGCGAGCAGTTCACCGCAGCGGCCCGACGCGCCGGCCGGGCCGGGTTCGATCTGCTCGAACTCCACTGCGCCCACGGCTATCTGCTCTCCGGCTTCCTCTCCCCACTGACCAACCACCGCACCGACGCCTACGGCGGTCCGCTCGCGAACCGGCTGCGCTTTCCGCTCGAAGTCTTCGACGCGGTACGGGCCGACTGGCCGGCCGACCGGCCCATGACCGTCCGGATCTCCGCCACCGACTGGGCACCCGGCGGCACCACACCCGAGGACGCCGTCGAGATCGCCCGCGCCTTCACGACACACGGCGCCGACGCGATCGACGTCTCCACGGGCCAGGTCGTCGCCGGTGAACGCCCCGAGTTCGGCCGCTCGTACCAGACGCCGTACGCCGACCTGATCCGCAACACCCTGGCGGTGCCGGTCGTCGCCGTCGGCGCGATCTCCTCCTGGGACGACGTCAACTCCCTGCTGCTGGCGGGCCGCGCCGACCTCTGCGCCCTCGCCAGGCCGCACCTCCACGACCCGCACTGGACCCTGCACGCCGCCGCCGACCAGGGGTACGCGGGCCCGGGGGCGCCCTGGCCACTGCCGTACCTGGCAGGCAGCCGGCCGCCCCCGACGGGCCGCACCGACGGGCCGAAGCCCCGGCTCACCCTTCGCTGAGGCCGTCCTTGGGCTGTACGAAGGCCAGCCCGGCGTCCCGCAGGCGGCCGTGCAGCGCGAAGAACACATCCGCCGAACGGGCGCCCGGCCAATCGTCAGGCAGCAGTTCGGCCGGCAGGCCCGGGTCCGTGTACGGGAGATGGCGCCAGGAGTCCAGCGCCCGCAGATAGTCGCGGTAGGCGTCCTCGGGCGGCACCGAATCGCGCTTCTCCCAGGCCCGCAGCACCGGTTCGTGCCGGGCCAGGAACTCCTCGTGCTGCCCGGCGACCGCCGGCAGGTCCCACCAGCGGGTCACCGCTTCGGCCGTCGGTGCGAAGCCGCGATGGCTGCCGGTGAAGAGATCGACGTACGGGTCGAGCCCCAGCCGCCGCAGGGTGTGCCGGGTCTCCTCGTAGAACCTGCCGGGCGCGATCCACACACCGGGCGCGGCCGTGCCGAAGCCCAGCCCGCCCAGCCGGGAGCGCAGCAGATGGCGCTTGTTGCGCTCGGCCTCCGGGACCGAGAACACGGCAAGTATCCAGCCGTCGCCGAGCGTTGGCGCGGGCCGGAGGTAGATACGGCGGTCCCCGTCGTCCAGCAGCTCACGCGCCTCGCCCGACAGCGCGTACCCTGCGGCGCCCTGCGCCGTACGGCCCGGCACCAGCAGCCCGCGGCGCTTGAGCCGGGACACCGAGGAACGCACCGAAGGCGCGTCGACACCGAGCGCCCCGAGCAGCCGGATCAGCTCGGCCACGGCCAGCGGCGCGTCGTCCGGGGTCCGGCCGTACGCGCCGTACAGGGTGACGATCAGGGATCGGGGGGTGTGCTCGGCCACGTGATCACTTTAGGGCCTGTCCCGGCACGTGGTCCCGCAGCCGGAAGCGCTGGAGCTTGCCCGTCGGGGTGCGGGGGAGTGTGTCCAGGAAGGTGATCTCACGCGGGCACTTGTACGGGACGAGCCGCTCGGCGACGAACTCCCGCAGCGCCGAAGCCGCCGCGTCGCCGCGCTCCACGCCCTCCCGCAGGACGACGTAGGCGGCGACGACCCGGCCCCGCAGCTCGTCGGGGCGGCCGACCACCGCCGCCTCCATGACATCGGGATGGGCCAGCAGTGCCTCCTCGACCTGCGGCCCGGGGACGTTGTACCCGGCCGAGATGATCATGTCGTCGGCGCGCGCGACATAGCGGAGATACCCGTCGGCCTCCCGCACATAGGTGTCGCCGGTCAGGTTCCAGCCGTCCCGCACGTACTCCAGCTGCCGGGCGTCGGCGAGATACCGGCAGCCCAGCGGGCCGCGCACGGCCAGCAGCCCCGGCTCGCCGTCCGGCACCGGTACGCCGTCGGTGTCCACGACACGCGCCTGCCAGCCCGGCACCGGCACGCCCGTCGTGCCGGGACGGATCGCCTCGTCGGCCGCAGAGACGAAGATGTGCAGCAGTTCCGTGGCGCCGATGCCGTTGATGATGTCCAACCCGGTCAGCTCCCGCCACGCCTGCCAGGTCGCCGCGGGCAGATTCTCGCCCGCCGAGACACAACGCCGCAGCGAGCTGATGTCGTAGGAGGCGGAGCCGAGTTCGTCGAGCATCACCCGGTACGCGGTCGGCGCCGTGAACAGCACCGACACCCGCTCGCGTGCCACCGCCGCCAACAGCTGCTTGGGGTGGGCCTGTTCGAGCAGCAGCGCGGACGCACCCGCGCGCAGCGGGAAGATCACCAGACCGCCGAGGCCGAAGGTGAAACCGAGCGGCGGGCTGCCCGCGAACAGGTCGTCCGCGCTCGGCCGCAGCACATGGCGCGAGAACGTGTCGGCGACAATCAGTACGTCCCGGTGGAAGTGCATGCACCCCTTGGGCCGGCCCGTCGTGCCCGACGTGAAGGCGATCAGCGCCACGTCGTCCGCCGCCGTCGCCACCGCCTCGTACCGCTCCGGCATCGCGGCGGCGCGGTGCAGCAGATCGTCCGGCGCCTGCCCTCCGTACGTGACGACCCGCAGTCCCGGCACCTGCGCCTTCGTCAGGCCGTCCACCGACCGCACATCGCACAGCGCATGGCTGACCTGGGCGATCTCGCAGATCGTGGCCAGCTCCCCGGGCCGCTGCTGGGCCAGTACGGTCACCGCGACCCCGCCCGCCTTCAGCACCGCCAGCCAGCACGCGGCGAGCCAGGGCGTCGTGGGGCCGCGCAGCAGTACCCGGTTGCCGGGCACCACACCCAGCTCCGAGGTGAGGACATGGGCGATCCCGTCGACCTGGGCGCGCAACTGCCCGTACGTCCAGACGCCGCCCGCACCGTCCCGGAACGCGGTGCGCCCGGCGCCGAACCGCTCGGCCGTACGGTCCAGCAGCTCCGCGGCGCAGTTGAGCCGGTCCGGGTAGCGCAGCTCGGGCAGTTCGGCGGGGGCGGACAGCAACACCGGCCATTGTCCGGCCGGCGGGAGATGGTCGCGTGCGAAGGTGTCGAGGTGCGCCGAGGGTGTCAGCTCCATGGTTCGCCCCCTCTGTGTCTCGCGATGGGGTCGCCCATCGAGCGTATCGTGAAGATGACGACAGTCAACGGCCCGCGATAGACCTGTGTGAAGTGGAGTCCGGATGTCCGTATTCTCCCTTGATCCGGTACAGACCGCGTGGTGCGCGGAGCTGCGTGTCCTGGCCGCCGACCGGCTGCGTCCGCTCGCCGAGAAGGGCGAGCCCGGCCGTGTCGACCGGGCCCTGATCGCGGCGCTCGGCGAACTCGGCCTGCTGGAACGGCTGTTCGGCGCCGGGGCGCTCGACCTGTGTCTGCTGCGCGAGTCGCTCGCCTACGGCTGCACCGAGGCCGAGACCGCGCTCGCCCTGCAAGGGCTCGGTACGTACCCGATCGTGCAGGCGGGCACCGACCGGCAGCGCGCCCGCTGGCTGCCCGAGGTGCGCGCGGGCCGCGCCGTCGCCGCCTTCGCGCTG
>NZ_JTIY01000001.1:8465-41139 GCF_000818175.1 Streptomyces sp. AcH 505 | reverse complement strand
CGCGGCGGCGCTCGCCCTGCGGGCCGAGGCGGACGGGGACGGCTGGCTGCTGACGGGGGAGAAGCGCTGGATCTCCAACGCGCCCGACGCGGACTTCTACACGGTGTTCGCCCGTACCGGTGACACGGGCGACGGGGCACAGGGTGGGTCCGGCGGTGGATCAGGCGGTGGCTCCGGCGGTGGATCAGGCGCGCGGGGGATCACCGCCTTCCTCGTACCCGCCGACCGTCCTGGGCTGACCGGCACGCCCCTCGCGATGCTCTCGCCGCATCCCATCGGCGCCCTGGCCTTCGACGCCGTACCCGTCACCCGGGGCGATGTGCTCGGCGAGACCGGCCACGGCTTCCGGGTCGCGATGAACACCTTGAATCTCTTCCGCCCCAGCGTCGGCGCCTTCGCCGTCGGGATGGCGACGGCCGCCATCGACGCGACCCTCGCGCACACCGCGGGGCGCACCGCGTTCGGCGGCCCGCTCAAGGACCTCCAGGCCGTGTCGCACCAGGTCGCGGAGATGGCGACCCGCACCGAGGCGGCCCGGCTGCTGGTGTACGCGGCGGCCGCGGCGTACGACGAGGGCGCCCCCGACGTCCCGGCGCGCTCGGCCATGGCGAAGCTGTTCGCCACCGAGACGGCCCAGTACGTCGTCGACTCGGCCGTACAGCTGCACGGTGCACGCGCGCTGCAACAGGGTCATCTGTTGGAACACCTCTACCGTGAGGTGCGGGCACCGCGTATCTATGAGGGTGCCACCGAGGTCCAGCGCACCATCATCGCCAAGGAGCTGTACGCATGAGCCTGGAGCGCATCAACCCCGAGGAGCTGTCCCCGGCGTCCGGCTTCTCGCACGCCGTCACCGCGACCGGCGGCACCCTGGTGTTCCTGGCAGGACAGACCGCGCTCGACACGGCGGGGAAGGTGGTCGGGGAGACCGTCACCGACCAGTTCGAGACGGCGCTGACCAATCTGCTCGACGCGCTCGCCGCGGCCGGCGGCGCACCCGCCGATCTCGCCAGGGTGACGGTCTACGCGACCGACGTCGCCGACTACCGCGCGCACGCCGCCGATCTCGGCCGGGTCTGGCAGCGGCTGGCGGGCCGCGACTACCCGGCCATGGCGGTGATCGGGGTCGTCCGGCTCTGGGACGAACAGGCACAGGTCGAACTGGACGGCATCGCCGTCCTTCCCTGACGCCGTCCTTCCCTGACACCCGTCCTTCCCTGACGCCGATCCGGAGGGAGCTGTGATGCCCGACATCGAACTCACCGCAGGACCGATCGCCTACGAGGACACCGGGGGCGAAGGTCCCGTCGTCGTCCTGCTGCACGGTCTGGTCCACGACGCCACGGTGTGGCGCCACGTCATCGCCGATCTGCGGACCGACCACCGCTGTGTCGCACCGACGCTGCCGTACGGCGCGCACCGCAGGCCGATGAGCCCGGACGTGCCCCTCGACCCGGACGCCGTCAACGAACTCGTCGTCGAATTCCTCGACCGGCTCGACCTGCGCGACGTCACCCTCGTGGAGAGCGACTGCGGACGGGCCCAGACCGTGGCGGGACAGCACCCCGAACGGCTCGGCAGACTCGTCCTGATCTCCTGCGAGGCGTTCGACAACTACCCGCCCGGGCTGCCCGGCAAGCTGATCGGCGTCGCGGCCAGGCTGCCCGGCGGTATCCCCCTGCTGGTCCGCACGCTCGGCGTCAGGGCGCTGCGCCGGCTCCCCGTCGGCCTCGGCGCGCTGACGAAGCGGCCAGTGCCCGACGAGATCGTCGATGGCTGGCTGCGTCCGCTGCGTACCGACAAGGCGATCAGGGAGGACTTCCGCCGCTACACCCTCGGTGTGCGCAGGACGGAACTGCTCGAAGCGGTCGACGGAATGCGGACGTTCGACAAACCGGCGCTGGTGGTGTGGGCCGCGGAGGATCTGATGATGCCGCGCGAACACGGCCGCAGACTGGCCGACGTACTACCGCGCGGCCGGCTGGTGGAGATCGCGGACAGCCGCACCCTCATCAGCGAGGACCAGCCGGAACTGCTCGCCACCGTCCTGCGGGAGTTCATCGCCGAGCCCGGCTAGGAACACGACCTGGGACCCGCTGGGTACCCCTGCCTCCCCGGGGTACCCGCAAAGGGACAAGAGCCAGGATTTCGAGGGGAGTTCGCCGATATGAGGGCGATCAGAGCCAGGACGGCCGTCAAGACGACGGCGGATGTGCTGCTGCGCAGCCTGCCGGGGCAGCTCGGCGGCTGCTTCCTGCTGGTCGCTGCCGTCATCCGGCTGATCCGGCCGGACCAGTCCCTCGTGTGGTGGCTGGTGCAGAGCGTCTTCTGGACCGCGCTCGGCGCGGGGATCGACGCACTGCGGCGCCGCGGCGACCGGTCGGCCATGGGCGGCGTCTCGGCCGGCGAGCACCTGTCGGTGGAACACGGCCTCCAGCACGGCCTGGTCCCCGCCGACCCGGCCGAACGGGCCGCGATGCACCGGCTGGTGATCCACCGGCGGCGCCGGATGGGCCGCTACTCCTGGCTGTTCGGGCCGCTGCTGGTGCTGATGTTCGCCCCGCCGGTGCTCGGCGTGCTGCTCGGGGCGTGGACGCCGGCCATGGCGCTGCTGGTGTTCGCGATCGTCTTCGACAGCTGGATGCTGTGGCTGCGCGGCCGCAACCTCGACCGCCTTGAGCGCATGGACCGGGCACTGTCGGCGGCGGCCAACGCCCCGGCCATGACGCATCATTGATGCTTCGTCAGGTCACGGTGGCCGCCGCGGTGTGGAACGCGTGCCGTACGGCCACGATGCCTTCGCCGTCCCGCGAAGGGTGCACCCGGTTCGTCAGCAGAACCGCGTAGCGGCCGGTCGCCGGATCCACCCAGACGCTCGTCCCGGTGAAACCGGTGTGGCCGAACGAGTCGGGGCCGAGCGAAGGGCCGACGGGCGAGCCGACCAGGTCCTGGCCCTGCCAGGCGAGTCCGCGCCGCAGCGCGAGAGAGTCCGTGTGGGCGGCCGTCATCAGCGCGAAGGTCTCCGGGCGCAGCAGCTCCTTCGCCCCGCCGGCGAGTGACTGCCCGAGCCGCTCCACATCGGCGAGCGGTGCGAACAGACCGGCGTGCCCGGCGACTCCGCCCAGTACCACCGCGTTCTCGTCATGCACCTCACCCGCCACCACCTGCCCGCGCCACGGGCAGTCCTCCGTGGCGACGGCCCGCGCACGGCCTGCCGCGTCGGGGTTGAAACCGGTGTCCTTCATCCCGAGCGGTGCGCACACCAGCCGGTCCACCAGCGTGTCCAGCGGCTCGCCGGCCGCGCTCTCCGCGATCAGTCCGAGCAGGATGAAGCCCTGCGAGGAGTACTCCACCCGGACGCCGGGGGCCGAGCGCGGCGGCAGCAGCCGCAGCGCCTCCAACAGCGCCTCGCGGGTGGGGTGTTCGCGGTAGAGCCGGACCTGGCCCGGCAGTCCCGAGGTGTGGGTGAGCAGTTGGTGGACGGTGAGGCCGGCCTTGTCGCCGCCCCGGTACGCCGGCAGATACTGGCCCGCCGTGCCCGCGAGATCCAGCGTGCCGCGCTCGACCAGCGCCATCACGGCGAGTCCGACGACGGGTTTGGTCACCGAGGCGAGGTCCCACAACTCGTCCCCGGTGAGCGCGGGGCCGTCCCAGGCGCGGGTGCCGGTCCAGCCGCGGTCCAGCGGCCCCGCCGCCGTGCCGACGGACCACGCGGCGCCCGAGTACGCCCGGCGGGTGCGGCCCGCCGCCAGGATGTCGCCGAGGGCGCTCACGCGAACTCACCGGCCTTCCCGTCGACCGTCGCGTCCGCTGCCGTATCCCCTGCTGCTGTGACCGTTGCCGTGTCCGCGACGAGGAACGGCGTCCGGGGCGCGCTGCCCAGGCCGGCCGAGACCGTACGGGCCGCGGCGCGCACCATCGGACCGAACAGCTCCACGTTCCGCTCGTCGAGGGTGAAGGTGAGGCCGCAGACGCCGATCGCGCCCACCACCTGTCCCTCGGCGTCGAGGACGGGGGCCGCTACCGACCGTACGTCCGGCTCGTCGTACTCGTCGTCCACGGCGTAACCGACCCGGGCCGCCTCCCGCAGCAGCGCGCGCAGCGCGGCGGGTTCGGTGGGGGTGCGCGGGGTACGCGCGGCCAGCCGCCCGGTGTCGAGCAGGGCCGCCGTCTCCTGCGGCGGCAGGGCCGAGAGCATCGCGAGGCCCACGCCGCTGCTGTGCAGCGGGGTCCGGCCGCCGGGGCGCCCGCTCATCCGGTACTCCCTGGCCGGCTCCGACCCGGCGAGCAGGACGGCTTCGTCGCCGCTGCGCACGGCGTACCGCGCGAGCAGTCCGGTGCGCCGGCGCAGATCGGCCAGGACGGGCCGGGCGAGCGCGAGATCCCTGCTGTCGTCCAGCGCCGCTGCGGCGAGCCCGAGCAGCCGGGGACCCGCGCGGTAGCTGCCGCCCTCGGCCGGCTGCGCGAAGCCGTACTCGGCGAGCGTTCTCAGATGGCGGTGGACAGTCGGTTTGGTGAGTCCTGTGCGGCGTGCGATATCGCCCAACCGGTGTGGCCCACCGGCCTGTACGAGTGCTTCGAGCACCTCCATCGCCTTGTCGACGGGGCCCTTCGCGGGCTCTGGCTCGCTGGCACGGGTGTTGACCGCTTTCGACATGTCGCTTAGCTTAACCCAACCGCATTCCATCTGCCGGAACGGATGTGTTGTTCAATGGAACGAATACGTCAAGGGCGGGCCGTGGACCGCAGCGGCCCACGCCGCCGCGACGTCCTGCGCCTCGGCGGCCTGGTCGTGCCGGCCGTGGCCGCGCCCGCGCTCCTGACGGGGTGCGGCGCCAACCCCGCGAGCAGCGCGGGCAACGTCCTGCGGGTGTCGCAGCCCGGGGACCCCGTGACCATGGACCCGCAGAAACAGGGCGACATGGTCTCGATGAACGCCCTGATCAACATGTTCGACACCCTCACCACCCGGGGCGCCGACAACAAACTGCACCCACGGCTCGCGCTGTCCTGGACCGCGCGCGACGAACGCACCTGGCGCTTCACCCTGCGCCCCGGCGTGACGTTCCACAACGGCGAGGTGTGTGACGCGGCCGCGGTCAAGTTCTCCATCGAGCGGCTGCTCGACCCCAAGACCAAGTCGCCGATCGTCGAGCTGCGTTACGTGAAGGACGTCGCCGTCGTCGACCCGCTGACCGTCGATGTGCACACCACGCTGCACGACCCGATCCTGCCCGACAAGCTCTCCCTGTTCGGTGGGGTCGCCGTACCGCCGCGCTATCTGGCCGACGTCGGCGACCAGGGCTTCGCCGCCCACCCCGTCGGCACGGGCCCGTTCACCTTCGTCAGCTGGCAGCGCGACCACGAACTGCGCATGCGGGCCTACCCGAAACACTGGGCGGGCCGCCCGCATGTGGACGAACTGGTCTTCAGCCCAGCACCCAACGCCTCGTCCTCGCTCGCCGCCCTCCAGAGCGGCGGCGTCGACCTCGTCGCCGGACTCACCCCCGACGCGGCGCAGCAGCTCGACGGCTACACCGGGGTCACCCTGGACGGCTACACCGGGATCCGCACCTCCTACCTGTCCCTGAACACCCTGGACAAGGGGCCGCTCAGCGACCGGCGGGTGCGCCAGGCGCTCAACCACGCCATCGACGTACCGCTGTTGATCAAAGCGGTGCTCGGCGGCAAGGCGCGTGAAGTGCCCGCGATGATCCCGCACGGCGCCTTCGGCTTCGACCCGTCGGTCAAGCCGTTCACCCGCTCGGTGAAGACGGCACGCGCGCTGCTCGCCGAAGCCGGCTATCCGCACGGCTTCAGCACCACGCTCACCGCCTCCAACATCGACTCCAACGTCGCGGAGGCCCTGTCCGGGCTCCTCGCCAAGGCAGGGGTGGACGCCAAGGTCGACCTGCTCGACCCCGGCACCTACTCCAGCAGGCTCACCTCGGCCAACCACGCGGCGCTCGGCCCGATGTACCTCGCGGCCAGCACCATCTGGACGCTGGACGGCGAGAGCATGATCCAGTCGAACGTACGCAGCGACCGCAGGCAGAGCCGCTGGCACTCCAAGGAGGCGGACCGGCTCGTCGACATCGAGGAACTCTCCGTCGACCCCGCCGAGCGCACCAAGGCCTTCTCCGACCTGCAACGGCTGATGCGGCAGGAAGCGCCCTTCGTCTTCCTCTACCAGCTCGACAACATCTACGCCCGCAACCAGCGGCCCCGCTGGAAGCCGGGTCCCGCGGGCGTACTCGCCATGGCGGGCGCGGAGGTCTCCCGATGACCGAACTCTCCCTCCAGCAACGGCCGCAGACGGCCGGCGAGCCGCAGGAACGTACCCGCGACCGGGCGGGGATGCGGCTGCTGCGCACCGTCCTGCTCAGGCTCGGCACCGCGCTGCTCGTCCTGCTGTGTACGGCGACCGTCTCCTTCTTCCTGGTCAGGCTCTCCGGCGACCCCGTCAAACTGCTGCTGCCGCCGGACGCGACGGCCCATCAGGAAGCCGTACTGCGCGGCTCGTTGGGCCTCGACCGGTCGCTGTTCTCCCAGTACGTCGACTTCCTGTGGGGACTGCCCCGCCTCGACTTCGGCAACTCCCTCTTCTACAACGAACCGGTGCGCACGGTGCTCGCCGACCGGCTGCCCGCCACCCTCCAACTGGCCGCAGCCGCACTGGTGGTGACGCTCGTCATCGCCATCCCCGCCGGGATCTTCGCGGCGATGCGGCGCGGCAGGGCCTCCGACCGCGGTGTGATGACCGGGGTGCTGCTCGGCCAGTCGACCCCGCCGTTCTGGGTCGGCATCCTGCTGATCCTGGTCTTCGCCGTCGGCCTGCACGCCCTGCCCGCCTCCGGGTACGGCACGTTCGCCAATCTGGTGCTGCCCGCGGTGACCCTCGCCGTGTACTCCGTCGCCGTCGTCGCGCGGCTGCTGCGCTCGTCACTGATCGACGTCCTGTCCTCGGACCACATCCGCACCGCGCGCGCCAAGGGCTTCGGCCCGGTCAAGGTCGTGCTCACACACGGCCTGCGCAACGCTTCGCTGCCGGTGGTGACCGTGATCGGACTTGAGGTCGGCAGCCTGCTGGGCGGCGCGATCCTCACCGAACAGGTCTTCTCCTGGCCGGGTGTCGGACAGCTCACGATCGAGGCCATCTCGCACCGCGACTTCCCGCTCGTCCAGGCCACCGTGCTGTTCTTCGCCGCCACCTTCGTCGTGGTGAACCTGCTCGTCGACCTCTCCTACAGCTTCCTCGACCCGAGGGTGAGGACGTCCCGATGACCGTCACCACACCGGCAGCCGCCGCACCGGCGGCGACGGCAGCGGAGCGCGGCCCACGCGCCGCCGCCCTGCGGACCCTGCTGCGCAACAAGCTCGCCGTCGTCGCGCTCGCGGTACTCGCGATCATGCTGATCTTCGCGATCTTCGCACCGCTGATCGCCCCGTACGACCCCAACGCCCAGGACCTGCTGCTCCGGCTGAAGCCGCCGGCCTGGCAGTCCGGGGGCAGCGGCGCCCATCTGCTCGGCACCGACCAGCTCGGCCGCGACATGCTCTCGCGTGTCATCTACGGCACCCGGATCTCGCTGCTCGTCGGCGCGGGCGCCGCGCTGCTGGCCGGCGTGATCGGCACCGTCGTCGGACTCGCCTCCGGCTACTTCGGCGGCTGGCTCGACCGGGTGCTCATGCGGCTCGCCGACGTCCAACTCGCCTTCCCCGCCATCCTGCTGGCCCTGGCGATCGTCGGCTTCCTCGGCTCGGGGCTCTGGTACGTGATCCTCGTGCTCGGCTTCACCGGCTGGGTGTCGTACGCCCGTGTCGTGCGCTCCGAGGTGATGTCGCTGCGCTCGCGTGACTTCATCACCGAGGCCCGCGCGATCGGGGTCACCGACGGCGCCATCATGCGTCGCCATCTGCTGCCCAACGTGATGGCCCCGCTCGCCACCATCGGCACCCTGCACATCGCCGCCGCCATCGTCGCCGAGGCGTCCCTGAGCTACCTGGGACTCGGTGTGCCCAAGGAGACCGTCACCTGGGGCTCGATGCTCGCCGACGGCCAGCTCTACCTCGGCACCTCCTGGTGGGTCGCGGTGTTCCCCGGGGTCGCCCTGATGATCACCTCGCTCGCCGTCAACATCACCGGCGACGCCCTGCGCGACGTCGCGGACCCGAAGGCGTACCGCCGATGACAACAGACCGCACCCCGCCCGTACGTGAGACCTGGCCCGTACGTGAGACTCCGCCGGTACGTGAGACCGCGCCTGTGCCTGAAACCGCGCCCGTGCTCGAAATCGACGACCTCAGCGTCGACTTCAGGCTCGACACCTCCACCGTGCACGCCGTCCAGGGCGTCAGCCTCCAGGTCGGCGCGGGCGAGACCCTGGCCGTGGTGGGGGAGTCCGGCAGCGGCAAGACCGCCACCGCGCTGTCCGTGCTGCGGCTCAACCCCGCCCCGCCGTGTGTGTACGCGGGCGGTGAGATCCGCTTCGCCGGACGCGACCTGCTCGCCCTGAGCGAGAAGGAACTCTGCGCGATCCGGGGCCATGACATCGCCATGATCTTCCAGGATCCGATGACCAGCCTCGACCCGCTCCAGCGCGTCGGCACCCAGGTGGCCGAGGTGCTCAGGCACCACAGGGGCGTCTCACGCGCCGAGGCCAAGGAGGCCGCCGTCGCCGCGCTCGACGAGGTCGGCATCCCCGACCCGGAACGCCGCTACCGGCAGTATCCGCACGAGCTGTCCGGCGGGCTTCGGCAGCGCGTGATGATCGCGACGGCGCTGGTGGGCCGGCCGCGCGTGCTCATCGCCGACGAGCCGACCACCGCGCTCGACGTCACCGTGCAGCGGCAGATCCTCGATCTGCTCGTGGCACTCCAGGAACGGCACGGCATGGCCGTCGTACTGATCACCCACGACCTCGGGGTGGTGGCCGAGACGGCCGACCGGGTCGTCGTCATGAACGCGGGCCGCGTCGTGGAGAGCGGGGACGTCATGGACGTCTTCGACCACCCCGCCGAGGACTACACACGGCGGCTGCTGGACGCCACCCCACGATTGGAGTCGGCATGACGCTGCTCGAACTGGACGGTTTGCGCAAGGAGTTCGGCGGCAGGCCGGCCAATGTGGCGGTCGACGAAGTGTCCCTGACCGTGACCGAGGGCGAAACCCTCGCCCTGGTCGGCGAGTCGGGCTGCGGCAAGACCACCCTGACCCGGCTGCTGCTGCGGCTCCTTGAGCCGACCGCCGGAAGCGTACGGTTCGACGGGCAGGACCTCGCCGCCCTGTCACCGGCCCAACTGCGCGCCGTGCGCCGCCAGATGCAGGTGGTGCTGCAGGACCCGTACTCCAGCATGAACCCGCGCATGCGGATCACGGACATCGTCGCCGAGCCGCTGATCACCCACGACCCGGCGGCCCGTGGCCGGCGCGGCAGGGCCCGTACCCGCGAACGCGTCGGTGAGCTGCTGGAGTCGGTGGGGCTGCCCGCCGCGATCCAGGACCGCTACCCGCACGAGTTCTCCGGCGGCCAGCGCCAGCGCGTCTCGATCGCCCGCGCGCTCGCCCTCGAACCCCGGCTCGTGGTGCTCGACGAACCCACCAGCGCCCTCGACGTATCCGTCCAGGCGCAGGTCCTCGATCTGCTGGCGGAACTGCAACAGCGGCTCGGACTCACCTACGTCTTCGTCTCGCACAACCTCGCCGTCGTGCGGCAGGTGGCCGACCGGGTCGCCGTCATGCGGCACGGCAAGCTGGTGGAGGTCGGCTCGGCCGCCGATGTCTTCGGCGATCCGCAGCACCCGTACACCCGGCAGCTGCTCGACGCCGTGCCCGTACCGGACCCGCGCCGTGCCCGCCGCACCAGGGACCGCCCCCACACGGAGGCGGTGTAGCCGTGGGGCGTCCAGAGGTGACCCGGCCGGCGGCGGCGCGGTCGACGGCCTCCCTAGAGATGGGACAGCACCAGACCCGCACCGCCCAGCAGCGCCACATCGTCCACCGCGGCGCCGCTCACCAGCACCTGCGGCAGCTCGGCGCCGACCGAGGCGACGTCGGAGCGCAGCCGCTCCTCGATGAGGGTGCGGAACCGCTCGCCGCCCTCCCGTGCCTCTCCGTGCAGGACGAAAAGGCCCGGTGCGAAGAGCTGCTGGACGTTGATCAGCCCCAGCGCGACGTTCTCCGCGTACTCCTCGACCGTCCGGCGGGCCGGCTCGTCGTCGCGCTCCACCAGCGCGGCGAGCGTGGCGCCCTCGCCGAGCCCGGCCGTACGGGCGCGGTCACGCAGCCAGCGGGTGGTGGCCACCGTCTTCCAGCAGCCGCGCCCGCCGCAGGTGCACGCCTCGCCGCTGGCCGACACGGTCATGTGCGCGCCGCTGCGCCCGCCCGCCGGGGCGAGCACTTCGCCGTCGTACAGGATGCCGACGCCCAGCACCTCGCCGGTCGACACCGAGGCGAACGTACGGCGGCCACGCCCCGCGCCGAACCACCGGTCGCCGAGCACCTGGAGTCTGGCCCGGTGCTCGACCCGCACCGGTGCGCCGGTCAGCGCGGCGAGCCGGGCGGTCACCGGATAGCCGTGCAGTGCCGGTACGTCGTTGACCTCGTTGATCAGACCCGCGGCCGGATCGACGATCCCGGCCGCCGCCACGCCGACCCCGACCGGGGCGTAGCCGGCGAAGACCTCGGCGGCCAGCGCGAGCGCCGAGTCGATGTCGGCGGGCAGGGCCGTGCCGGCGTCGTAGGACGCCTCGGCTCTGCGCAGCACCGTGCCGGACATCGTCAGCACCGCGGCCCGCACTCGTCCGGGCACCAGTTCGACAGCGCCGAGCGTCCGTGGCGGGCGGGGCGCGACAGGACCCGGCGCGGGCTCGGGCACCAACCGCAACGGAGAACCTTCATGGACCATGCGCCGACTCTGCCACGACAGTGTTTCCAGGGGGTAGCGCTGTGAGAGATCTGACCGGGCTGACCTGGCGCGAAGTGCGCGGATCCGGTGAGCGCGGGATCGCGCTGCTGCCCATCGGATCGCAGGAGCAGCACGCCGCCCACCTGCCGATGGGCACCGACACCCTCCTCGCGGAGGCCGTGCTGGACGGGGCCGCGGCGCTCCTCGCCGACGACCCGACGGCGTCGGAACTGGTGCGGCTGCCCGCCCTGCCGTTCGGCCACAGCCCGCACCACCTGTTCGCCGCGGCCGTCTCGCTGTCGGCCGCCACCCTCGGCGCCGTCCTGGACGACGTACTGGACTCGCTGGTGACCAGCGGCTACCGGCGGATCATGGTCGTCAACGGCCACGGCGGCAACGACGAGATCATGCGGCTGGCCGTGAAGCGCTTCGCGCTGCGGGCCGACGTGACCGTCGCCGCCTGCTCGTACTGGACGGTCACGGCCGGCGACGGCGAGCCGGACGGGGCGAGGCCCGAGGTCACGCCCGGCCACGCGGGCTGGTTCGAGACCTCCCTGATGCTCGCCGCCCACCCGGAACTCGTCCGTACCCCGGTCGCCGCCAGGGCCCCGGTCGAGCCACCACCGCTTTTCGACAACCCGCCGTATCCGGGCCTGACCGTGGAGCGCCACGGCGAATGGGCTCGGGTCGGCGGATCGACCGACGACGCCTCCGGCGCCGACGCCACCGCGGGGCGCCGGCTGCTGGACGACAGGGCCCGGGGACTCGCCCGGGCGATCCGTGCGTTCGACGCGGCCACCATCCCAGCTGAGGAGAAGAATGAAGATCACTGACGTCGACGTATGGGTGGTCAACCTGCCCCTGATCAACCCGTTCACCAGCTCTTTCGAGACGAAGACCGGGGAGACCAGGACCGTGGTGCGGATCCGCACCGACGACGGGGTCGAGGGCTGGGGCGAGACGATGTGGGGCCGTCCGGTCGCCGCGATCGTCCGGGCGATGGCCGACGATCTGATCGGCACCAGCCCGTTCGCCCTGGAGAGCTTCCACCGCAAGCAGCACATGGTGCCCTTCTTCCACGGCTACCTCGGGTACGCGGCGATCGCCGCCCTCGACGTGGCCTGCTGGGACGCCATGGGCAAGGCCACAGGACAGTCCCTCACCGACCTGCTGGGCGGGCCGGTACGGGACGAGGTCCCCATCACCGCTCTGGTGACCCGCGCCGACGCGCCCGGCGCGAGCGCCGACGCCCTGCCGGGACAGCTCGCCGAGCACGCGACCCGCGTGGTCGAGGAAGGCGGCTTCAGCGCCGTCAAGCTCAAGGGCACCACCGATGTCGCGGGCGACGTGGCCATCCTGCGGGCGCTGCGCGCCGCCCTGCCCACCGTCAATCTGCGGGTGGACCCGAACGCGGCCTGGTCGGTTCCCGACTCGGTGCGCGCCGGGATCGCCCTCGAAGAGCTGGACCTCGAATATCTGGAGGACCCCTGCGTCGGCATCGAGGGCATGAGCCAGGTGAAGGCGAAGGTCCGGATACCGCTGTGCACCAACATGTGCGTCGTACGGTTCGAGGACTTCGCCCCCGCGATGCGGCTCAACGCGGTCGACGTCATCCACGGCGACGTCTACAAGTGGGGCGGCATCGCGGCCACCAAGGCGCTCGCCGCGCACTGCGAGACGTTCGGACTCGGCATGAACCTGCACAGCGGCGGTGAGCTGGGCATCGCGACGGCGGCGCATCTCGCGGTCGTCTCCAGCACCCCCGTGCTCTCCCGCGCGATCGACAGCATGTACTACCTGCACGCGGACGACATCATCGAGCCGCTGCACCTCGCGGACGGCCGTCTGCGGGTGCCGACAGGACCCGGCCTGGGGGTGAGCGTGGACGAGGAGAAGCTGCGCCACTTCGCCGGGGTCAACGAGCGGGAAGGCGATCTGACCGGATGACTTCTGACTGGACGAGTTCTGACCGGGTGAGCAAGGAAGCGGTACACACGGAGCGGGCGCCCCAGCCGGCCGGGGCCTACAGCCAGGGCGTGGTGGCGGGCGGCTTCCTCTACACGGCGGGGTTCGGCCCCAAGGACCCGGCGACCGGAGAGGTGCCCGAGCAGGTCGGGGACCAGACCCGGCAGGTGCTCAAGAACGTCTCTGCGGTGCTGGCCGAGCGCGGCCTCACCCTGGACGACGTCGTCAAGGTGACGGTGCATCTGCAGCATCTGCGGCGGGACTTCGCCGAGTACGACGCGGCCTACCGGACGTTCTTCGCCGAGCCTTACCCGGTCCGTACGACGGTGGGCTCCGACCTGATGAACATCCTCGTGGAGATCGACGTCGTGGCCGTCCTGCCGGACTGACCCTCTCCGGCCTTACTCAACTGTCCGGCCTGACGGCCCGTCGCGCTTCGGTGCGGCGGGCCGTCAGGCTTCTACCTTCGGCGCCGTCAGGTCCCGGTGTATCCCGCCCGACAGCTCGGAGAGCCGGCGGCCCGTGCCGCCCCAGCGGGTGGCGATGATCTCGGCCGCGATGGAGACCGCCGTCTCCTCCGGGGTACGGGCGCCCAGGTCCAGCCCGATGGGGGAGGCCAGCCGCGCCAGGTCCGCCTCGCCCACCCCCTCCTCGCGGAGCCGGGCCAGCCGGTCCTCGTGCGTACGCCGGCTGCCCATCACCCCGAGATAGCCGGCCGGGGTACGCAACGCGGCCAGCAGCAGCGGGATGTCGAACTTGGGGTCGTGCGTCAGCACACACACCACCGTCCGCCCGTCGACCACCGTCCGCGCCAGATAGTCGTGCGGCCAGGCACGGACGACCTCGTCGGCGGCGGGGAACCGCTCGGGCGTCGCGAACGCGGGACGCGCGTCACACACCGTCACGCGATAGCCGAGGAAGGCGCCCATCCGGGCGGTCGCGGCCGCGTAGTCGATCGCACCGAAGACCAGCATCCGCGCGGGCGGCCGGAACGCCTGGATGAAGACCGCCACGTCGTCCATCCTGCGCTGGCCGCGCGCCCCGTAATGCCGCCGTACGGCCGGAGTGCCCTGCGCGAGCAGCCCCCGGGCGTCGTCGGCGACCGCGCGGTCGAGCCAGGGATGGCCCAGCGAGCCGTCGGCCGACCCGCCGTCGATTCCCGTCCCCGCTGTCCCTGTCCCCGCTCCGGTCTCTGTTCTGATCACGAGCTGAGCGCCCAGCGGGGCCGATCCCGCCGTCACGGTGGCCACGGCGACCGGCTCTCCCCGCTCGACGGCGTCCAGCAGGTCCAGCAGACCGGGCGTGGGGGCCGACCCGCCGCGCGGCTGGGTCCCGTACGGCCGGATCAGGACCTCCAGCGTGCCGCCACAGGTCAGGCCCACGGCGAACGCGTCCCCGTCGCTGATCCCGTACGTCTCCGTCCGCGCCTCGCCGTTCGCCAGCACCTCCGTCGCCGCTTCGTACAGCGCGCCCTCCACACAGCCGCCGGAGACGCTGCCGACGACCCGCCCGTCGGCGGCAACCGCCATCGCGGCGCCCGGACCGCGCGGCGCGCTGCCGTGTACGCCCACGACGGTGGCCAAGGCGAACGGCGTTCCCGTGCGCAGCAGTTCGCGCAGCTGGGGGGTGATCTCACGCATCGTGGTCTCCCTCCGTGCGTGCCGCACCGAGCGTGCCGCTCCAGCGCGTGTACAGCGTGTGCGGCACGTCGATCACGTCGAGCACCTTGCCCGCGACGAAATCGATCAGCTGCTGGACGTCCTGGCCGCCCGCGTAGAAGCCGGGCGAGGCAGGCAGGATCACGGCTCCCTCACCCGACAGGTCGGCCATCTGCTGGAGGGTGACCCGGCGCAGCGGCGCCTCACGCGGCACGATCACCAGCCGTCTGCGCTCCTTGAGCGTGACGTCGGCCGCCCGCTGCACGAGATCCTTGCTCATGCCCGTGGCGACCCCGGCGACCACCGCCGTCGTCGCCGGCACGATCACCATGCCGCGCGTGCGGTAACTGCCGCTGGCCGGGCCCGCGGTGAAGTCGTTCTCCTTCCACACCCTCATGTCACCGGGGTCGCGGCCGAGGAACGCCTTGACGTCCGTCTCCCACTGCGCCTCGCGGAACGTCAGCCCCGTCTCGTCTAGCATGGTCAGCCGGGCGGCCTTGCTGACCACGAGGTCGACGGGTTGATCCGCGTCCAGCAGACCCCGGACGACCGCCGCCGCGTAGGGCGTCCCGCTCGCCCCTGTGACGGCGACGACCCAGGGGATCCTGGCTGTGGTGCGGTGACGGTCGTCCATGGCGGGACCTTTCACGGTAGGGCGACGAGGGGATGCACGGCAGTGGCGGTGGACGAGGCGGCGGACAGCTCCCGGGCGGAACAGTCGAGGGACGTGCTCGCCGGATCGGGCCTGACCGCGGGGGAGCGCGAGATCCTGCGCGTCCTCGGCAGGGCCGAGGACCCCGACAGCGTCGGGGCGCAGATCCTGCTCTCCGTCGGCGCGGCCATCATCGAGGGCCGGCTGAAGCCCGGCGACGACCTCAACTCCGTAGAGCTCGCACGGCGGTTCAGCAGCAGCAGGACCCCGGTGAGGGAGGCGCTCGCCACCCTCGAACGGGAAGGCCTCGTCGAGATCGCCGCCCGCAAACGGCCCCGGGTGCGCCGGCTCGGCATCGAAGAGGTGCGGGAGATATACGAGCTGCGCGGTGAGCTGTACGGGCTGGTGAGCCGGCGTATCGTCGCCCGCTGCTCCGACCGGGACTTGGACGAACTGCGCCGCGCCCAGGACGACTTGGAAGAGGCCGCTGCCGCCGAAGACCTGGACGGGTACTTCTGGGCCAATGTCGCGTTCCGCAACACCGAGGCGCGGCTGGCGGCCAACGAGACCGTACGCGACGTCCTCGACTCGGTCGGCGTCAGGACGCTCCAGCTGCGCCACCTCAGCCTCTCGCTGCCCGGTCGCGTTGCTACCTCGGTCGCCGACCACCGCCGGCTGCTCCAGGCGTACGAGGACCGGGAGGGGCCGCTGGCCGCCGCCCTCACGCGCTCCATCGTGCACCGTGGTCTCGCGGCGGTCGAACGCTCGGGGTGGCCGGGCTTCCCGCACTGACACCCGCGCCCGCAGCGCCGCCACCCGCCAGCAGACCGGCCCCCGCCAGCACGGATGCCTGCCCGGCGTCGTCCAACTCCGCCGCTTCCAGCGCTTGGACGGGCCGGTCGACCCGCATCGGGAACGGGTAGTCGCTGCCCATGACCACCCGCCCGGCGCCCGCCACCCCCACCAGATGGCGCAGGGCCGCGTCGTCGTGCAGGACGGAGTCGAAGTACAGCTGGCCGAGCACCTGGCGCGGACTCCGGGTGCCCTTCGCCCGGAACGCGGGCGGCGCGGCGCTGAATCCGCGCTCCAGCCTGCCGAGCTGGTACGGCACGAACCCGCCGCCGTGCACCAGCAGCACCCGCAGTCCCGGATGTTTCTCCAGCACCCCGCCGAGCATCAGCGCCGCCGCGGCGAACGTCGTCTCCGCCGGGTTGCCGACCAGGATGTGCAGGAACAGCCGCCTGCTCCGCTCCGGTACGTCCAGCTCGGCCGGGTGCACGACGACCGGCACCCCCAGCTCCTCGGCTGCGGCCCAGAAGACGTCAAGGCTCGCGTCGTCCAGCCCCAGTTCGCCGACCCGGGCGCCGATCTGCACGGCCGAATGGCCCAGTTCGATGACGGCCCTGCGCAACTCGGCCACCGCCAGCTCCGGTTGCTGGAGCGGCACGGCCGCGGCCGTACGGAACCGCCCGGGATGCTCGGCGCGCAGCCGGGCCGCCGACTCGTTCTGGAGCTCCGCCAGCCAGCGCCCGTCCTCGGCGTCCAGCTCGTACCCGGCGAGGTCCATCCAGGGAGCGACCAGCTGGATGTCGACGCCCGCCGCGTCCATCCAGTCCAGCCGCGCGGCCACATCGCTGAGCGCGGGGACCAGCGGCAGCCCGCTCGGCCTGCCGGCCACCTCGACCCGGGTGACCGGCTTCCCACCGGCCTCCGAGGTGACCAACCGGACATGGTGGGCGGCGCCCTCCTCGCGGATGCGCTCGATCGCGTACGTACCGACGTGGTGGGCGTGCATGTCCACCACCGGCAGCGGCCCGCCCGCCGTCATGACGGTCCCCGGCTGCCGCCGCACGGCGCAGCAGCTCGTCCAGCGCCTCGACCACGACGGCCGGATTCTCCAGCGGGGTGAGATGCCGGGTGCCCGGCACGACCGTGGCGGGCCCGTCCCCGATCAGTCCGGCGAGCGCCCTGGCCATCTCGGGCGGGGTCGCCAGGTCGTCCTCGCCCACCAGCACGGCCGCCGGGTGCCCGATGGCGGCGGCCGACGTCCGCAGGTCGGCGGCGCCCAGCATCGCGCAGGTCGCCGCGTAGCACTCGATGTCGTTGGCCACGAAGACCTCGGTCAGCCGGGCCATCAACGCCGGCTCCGCCGCCCGGAACCCGTCACCGAACCAGCGGGTGAGCTGGAAGGGGATCAGCGAGTCGAGCCCCTTCGCCCTGGCCGCCGCCGCCCGTCCCGCCCAGTCGTCACGTGCGGTCGGCCCGTACCAGGCGGTGGTGTCGACGAACAGCGCACCCTGGCTCCGGTCCTGGTACCGGGCGGCGAACGCCTGGGCCACGCAGCCGCCCATGGAACAGCCCACCACGGTCGCCGCCGCCCAGCCGAGATGATCGAGCAGATCGGCCAGGTCGTCGGCGAACTGCTCCGTGGTGTACGGCCCGACCGGGTGACCCGAACGGCCGTGCCCCCGCGCGTCGTACGTCACCATCTCCGCCCGGCCTTCGAGGGCGGCTGTCACCCCCGCCCACAGCGACCGGTCCAGGGCCAGACTGTGGACGAAGACGATCCGCGGCGCACCGTCGGGGGCGAGGTGGCGGGTGAAGGACAGGGCCTCGCCGTCCCTGGTCCGGGCCTCGCCCTCGATCCTCTCGACGCTGTGGGCGGATGTGCCGGTGCCGGTCATCGGTTTCCTCCTCGGACGGCTGGGGCGGACGGATCCTGTCCGGCGCGCCGCGCGGCGGCCGTCAGCGCCCGGCGCGAGAACTCCGCGATCATCCGGGACTTGTAGGCGGCCGACCCTCTGACATCGCTGTACGGGCGGGTCGCTGCGACCGCGACCCCGGCCGCCTCCGCGACGAGCCGCTGGTCGAAGGGAGCGCCGAGCAGCTCGGACAGGTCGACGGCGACCGGACCGCCCGTCACCGAACCGACGGCCAGGGACAGCCGGACCGCCGTGCCGTCGGCGCCGAGCCCGACGACAGCGCCGACGTTGACGCACGCGTACTCCCACACCCCACGGACCAGGAACTTCTCGTACGCGGAGCCCGTACGCACCGCATCGGACGCCGTCGGCAGCGGCAGCCGGACGTGCTCGATCAGTTCGTCGGCGCGCAGCTCCCGGAGATCGCCGATCGCCAGCGTCCTGCTGCCGCCGGTACCGCGCACCAGCAGCTCGGCCCCGACGGCGGTGAGGGCCACCGGCGGATCATGGCTGTCGTCCAGGGCGGCGATGTTGCCGCCGAGCGTGACCATTCTGCGGATCCGGCCGGTGGCGACGGACCCGGCGGCTTCCGTGACGACCGGCCAGGCCGCCGCCAGTCGCGGGTCGGCGGCGCAGGCGCTCAGTTTCACACCGGCGCCGATGCTGACACTCCCCGCCGACCAGGTGATGTCGCCGAGGCCGGGCAGCGAACCCACCGAGACCAGGGTGGTCGCGACGGCGGGGCGGCGGTCGTGCCTGCGCAGGGTGTGGCCGACCCCGCCGCCGAGCACGGCCGCGTCAGGAGCGGCCAGCAGACGCAGGGCCTCGTCCATGGAGGTGGGGGTGATCACGGTGAGAGGGGCGAGCGGCGACTCTGCGGCGGAGAGCCTCGGGTCGAGCACAGTCATCAGCGGTCTCCTTCCTTTGACTCCATGCCCCAGAAGATATTCTCGGCGGTGATGGGCAGTTCATGGATCCGGACGCCCACCGCGTCGGCCACCGCGCTCGCGATGATCGACGGCACCGGGTCGAGGGAGATCTCGCCCACCCCCTTCGCGCCGAACGGTCCGGTCGGCTCGTAGGAGTCGGCGAACTCGATGTGCAGCTTCGGCATGATGCCGGCCGTCGGCAGTTTGTAGTCGTTGAAGTTCGGCTTGGTCGGCGCGCCCGCCTCCCAGTCGAACCGCTCGGTCAGCGCCATCCCGATCCCCTGCGCGATGCCGCCCTCCACCTGGCCCTCGGCGAGCGGCGGATTCAGGACCGTCCCGCAGTCCACCGCCGCCGCCAGTTCGACGACGGTCACCGCTCCGGTGTCCGGGTCGACCTCGACCTCGGCGGCCTCGGCGGCGAAGTTGTACGCACCCGACTCGTTGCCGTACCGCGACTGGTCGGGGAATTCGGAGGGGTTGTCGAACGACCCCACCCCGACGATCGGCTCGCCGTCCGGGCGGTACAGCGCGGCTCGTACGACCGCGCCGACGGGCGAGCGAACGGGCGCCTCGCCCTCGGACCCCGCCGGACCGTGCACCACACCGTCCTCGACCCACAACTGTGAGGCCGGTCGGCCCAGTTGGCTCGCCGCCGCCTCCAGCAGCTGGGTGCACGCGTGCTCGGCTGCGCGCTTCACCGCGTTCCCCGCCACATACGTCACCCGGCTGGCCAGCGCGCCGAGCGCGTGTGTCGTGAGATCGGTGTCCGGGCGGGTCACCGACACATCGGCGACGGCGAGACCCAGCTCGGCGGCGGCGATCTGGGCCAGCGTCGTACGGGCGCCGGTGCCGATCTCGCCCTCACCGACGATGACGACAGCGCGGCCGTCCTCCGCCAGCCGGACGATCGCCGAACTCCCGTCGTAGTCGCCGAAGCTGCGTCGGCCCGACACATGGACACTGACACCCATCGCGAGACCGCGGTTCGGTTTCGGGGCGGCCCGCTTGCCCGCCCAGTCGATCGCCTTGGCCGCCATGGTGATGCACTGCTTCAGCTCACAACTGGTGATCTTGTGGTTGTGCGGCGACACGCTGCCGGTCTCCACCGCGTTGAGCAGGAACAGGTCCGGCACCTCGATGCCGAGCCGGTCGGCCGCCAGATCCCACGCCTGGCCGACGGCCCAGTCAGCCGACGGGTTGCCGAAGCCGCGGAAGGCACCTGTCGGCACGAGGTTGGTGTAGACGAGACGCGAATGGGCCCGCACGGCGCGGTAGTTGAACAGCGCGTCGTGCCGTACGGTCGCGGCGCCGAGCACCGCCTGCGCCTTGCCCGTGTACGCGCCGTTGTCGGCGGTGACCTCGATGTCCTTCGCCGTCACCAGGCCGTCGGAGGTGAAGCCGAGCCGGACCTTGTAGCGCATCGGGATCCGCGGATGGCTGGCGAGGAACTCGTCCTCACGGGTGTGCATGAGCTGCACCGCCCGCCCTGTTCTGCGGGCGAGGATCGCGCAGATCACCGAGGCGTTGTCGTCACCGGACTTGCCGCCGAAGCCGCCGCCGATCTCCGTCTGCACGACCCGTACGGCACGCAGGGGAAGCCCGAGCGCCGTCGCGTAGCGCTGGCGCGCCAGGAACGGCGTCTGGGTGTTGACCCACAGACTGACCCGGTCGCCCGACCACTCGGCCGTGCAGCCGATCGTCTCGATCGACGCGTGCCACTGCCGGGCCGTCTGCCAGGTGCCCTCGACAATGACGTCGCTGCGCTCGAACCAGTCCTCCACACCGCCCCGGTCGAAGGAGAACTCGTGCGCCACATTGCCCGGGGTGTTCTCGTGCACCAGCGGCGCGCCCTCGGCCAGCGCCTCGTCCAGACTCAGCACGGCGGGCAGCACCTCGTACTCGACGACCACCAGCTCGGCCGCCCTGCGTGCGGTCTCGATGTCACGGGCCGCGACCGCCGCGACGTCGTCCCCGACGTACCGGACGTAGTCGACGGCCAGCGGATACAGATCGGGCCGGAAAGCGCCCCACTTCACCTGCGCGGTGTCCGCGCCCGTGATGACCACGTGCACACCCGGCAGCCGCTCGGCAGCCGAGGTGTCGATCGAGACGATGCGCGCACTGGCGTGCGGCGAGCGGACCACCGCGCCGAACAGCATGCGGGGGAGCCGGGTGTCGGCGGCGTACGAGGCGCGGCCCGACACCTTCTCCAGGGCGTCGATGCGCTCGACGGCGCTGCCGATGAGCGGTGGCAGGACCGCGTGCCCCAGATCGAGGCCGGTCACGGGGACCGTGGTGGTCGACATCAGCGCGCCTCCCCTGCCGCCGTGTGTGCCTGGTCCAGGGCGACGGCCTCGCGCGCGGAGTCGAGGATCTTCGCATAGCCGGTGCAGCGGCAGTAGTTGCCGTCGACCGTCTGCCGGATCCGCTCCTCGCCCGGATCGGGCTCCTGGTCGAGCAGCGCCCGCAGCGCCATCACATGCCCCGGGGTGCAGAAGCCGCACTGGAACCCGGAGCACTTCACGAACGCCCGCTGGACGGGGTCGAGTCCGTCAGGACCGCCCAGATCCTCGACGGTCCGCACGTCACGCCCTTCGAGCAGCCCCACCATCTGCAGACACGCCGGGACGGCCGCGCCGTCCACGATGACCGTGCAGGCGCCGCAGTAGCCGATCTCGCAGCCCGATTTGGTGCCGGTCAGATTGAGGTCGGTCCGCAGGACGTCGAGCAGGGTCGCCGCCGGGTCCTGGACGTGGATCTCCACGTCCTCGTGGTTGAGCCGGAAACGCAAGGCGACCGACATGGTCTTCCCCCTCCTCACACCGTTCGTCTCTGTGCTGCTCGTCCTTGTGTTGATTGTCTCTGTGCCGGTCATGTCTCTTCTCCGGTCCATCCCGAGCGCTCTATGGCCGCGAACCCCTTGCGCACCAGCGACTGGGTCAGGGCGGACGCCAGCTCCGCGTCCCTGTCCTCGTACGCCTTCAGCAGCCGGCCGTGGTCGGCGACCGAAGGGCCGAGCCGGCCGGGCTGCGACAGGCTGAGATGCCGCAGTTGCAGGGCGCGCAGCGCGAGTGTGTCGAGCACCCGGCGCAGTGTCGCGTTGCGGGCTATGTCCGCCTCGGTGTTCCTGAACTGGACGTTGACCCAGAAGTACCGGTCCACGTCGTCATGGGCGACGGCCGCCTCCAGCGCCCGCTGATGGCCGCGCAGCATCTCCAGATCGGCTTCCGTCGCCAGCCGTACGACGGCCCGGCTCACCACGGCGTACAGCTCGGCGCGCAGGCTGTACAGCTCGCGCACCTCACGGAGCAGCAGCCTGGCCACCCGTGGCCTGCGCCGGGCCGTGATCTCCACGAACCCTTCCCGCTCCAGCACGAGCAGCGCCTCACGGACCGGGGTCCTGCTGCTGTTGAACGTCCGGGCCAGCTCGACGGAGTTCAGGTCGTCGCCCGGTGACAGCCGGCCCTCGATTATCTCGGTCGCCACCGCCAGCGCTATCTCGTCGGCGATGCTGTGCCCGCTCATGCCCCGGCCGAGCATCTGGGTCAGTTCGAGCCGCTGGCCCGTGTCGCCGAGCGAGGGAAAGACCAGAGCGTTGCCCCGCATGGTCGCCCGGGCCGCCGTTTCCGCGCTCACCTTGAGCCCCCCAGCTGCTCGGGCCAGCGCCTCAGCACCTGGTCGATCAGTTCCCTGCTCGCCTCGGCGACCTTCGGGAACGCGGCCAGCCGGGTGTAGGGGCGGCAGGCGTCGATCACCGCGCGGGTGTTGAACGGCGGCAGTCCCTGCTCCCGCAGTGGATCGACCCGGCTGCCCCAGGTCTGCCGCATCGTCTCGATGTCCGCCGCCGGGTCCGTACGCGTACACATCGCCCACACCACGTCGTTGAGGCTGCGCGGGTCCACGTCGGCGTCCACGACGACCACGAACTTGTTCATGTACGCGGCGGCCGGAAGCTGCGAGGTGAGGATGCCGGCCTGGCGTGCGTGGCCCGCGTACTGCTGGTGTATTGCCACGGCCAGCAACTGCCGCCCGCCGCCGGCCTCGTGCGCCCACACTCCTTCGACGCCCGGCAGCCCCGTCCTGACCAGGGCGTCCTGGATCATCGCCGACTTCATGACACTGCGCATGTACGAGTAGTCGTGCGGCGGTTTGCCGGGAGGGGCCCCGAGCTGGATCGGGTCGTCACGGTGGTAGACGCGCTCGATGTCCATCGTGAGCACCGCCTCCGTGCCACCGCTGTAGTAGCCCGTCCACTCCCCGAACGGACCCTCCTGCTCCTTGCGGTCCGGATACAGCCAGCCCTCGACGGCGAACTCCGAGGTGGCCGGGATCGGCAGTCCTGTGACGTCGCCCTCGATCACCTCGATCCGGCGCCCCAGCACCGCGCCCGCGTACTCCAGCTCGGACACCCCGCCGGGGACCTCGGTGCCCGCGACGACGAGCAGCAGCGGATCGTGCCCGAGCGAGACGGTCACGGGGGCACGCCCCTCCCGCGCGAACCACTCCCGGACATGGGCGGCGCCGTGCTTGCCCGCCTCGATGTTGATGCTCGCCGCCCGGCCGTCGTTCTGCACCTGCATCCGGTACGCGCCCGCGTTGAGCTTCCCCGTCTCCGGGTCGGTGGTGAAGACGGCGCAGCCGGTGCCGATGTACCGCCCGCCGTCCCCCTCATGCCACTTCGGGACGGGGAAGTCCAGCAGATTCGCCTTCCCGGCGGTGAACACGTTCTCCCGTACGGGACCGCTCTCCACCACGCGTACGGGATAGTCGGCGGCGTGCGCGACCCATTCGCCGGGCCGGGTGCGCAGCGCCTCGACCAGGGACCGGTCGTCGAGGTCGGTGCCCAGCCGCAGGGTCATTCCCAGCCTGCGGGCGTTCGCCATGGAGGCGGTGAGGACACGCTGCCCTGTGGAGTAGCCGACGATGTCGTCGAAGAGCAGCGCAGGTGGTGAGGGGCGCTTGTAGTTCACCTCGGAAGCGGCGCCGATCTCCTTGTCCCAGTGCGCACCTGTGATGGTTCTGACCTCGCCGAGCTTCTCGGCCAGCTCCAGCCAGCCGCGCAGATCGTTGATGTCGTCAAGTGATGCCATGCCACTCACCTCCGTAGGTTCCGGCTCAGTGGTAGAGCGAGTCGATGAAGCCGGACTTCCGCAGCTTGTCGACGTAGCTGTTGTCGATGTATTCGGACGTGTCCTTCGGCATCGTCCCGACCCCTTTCGCCACGGTGGCCGCGAACGCGTCCTTGACCAGGGCGGGATCGACCCTCGGGTCCTTGGCCCAGAGCGGGTTGAAGAAGTCGTACGAATACTCGGCGAGCGCTTTGTCGTTGACTCCGCTGTGTTTCATGATGCTTTTGACCGCGAGATCCTTGTTGTTGTGCAACATGGCCAGACACTCGGTCTCGGACTTCGTGAACGCGCTGACCGCTTTCTGGTTCGCGTCCAGATAGTTGGACTTGACCGTGTAGGCGTTGGCCGCTGCCGGCAGCCCGGTGAAGTCCATGATTTTCTTGAAGCCCTTCTTCCGGGTCTTCGTGCCGGTCGGCGGCTGGGTGACGATCGCGTCCACCGCGCCGTTCTCCAGCGCCGACACCTCGGCGGGGGTCGACTTCAGGAAGATCTTCTGGACGTCGTCGCCCGACCAGCCCTTGCTCTTGACGAGCGAGTCGACGGCCGCGTCCCCCAGCGAGCCCGGTGAACTGAGCCCGATCTTCTTGCCCTTGAGCCCTTCGCCCGCGGTGACGGACTTCTTGCCCCACATCTCCAGGTAGTAGCGGTTGATCGGCAGAGCCACGTACCGCAGGTCCACCCCCTTGAGATTCATGGCACCGGCGGCGGTCGAGGTGGTGGCGCCCACCCCGATCTGGACGCTGTTGCTCATCAGGGCGGCAACGAGCTGCGAGGAGCTGTTGAGCAGGGTGATCTTGACGTCGAGCCCGTTCTTCTTGAAGACGCCCTGGTCCTCGCAGATGTACAGGTCCGAGTAGGCGGCGCCGATCGCCGTGTAGCCGATCGTCATCTTCATGCTCGTCGGCGGGGTGGCCGCCGACGACGTCACCGCGCAGCCGGTGAGGCTCGCGGCGAGCACGGCGCCCAGCGACAGGCAGAGAGGTGTGGTGATGCGCATGCGGTGCCCCATCAGTCCGTGCCCGACCAGAAGGTGAAACGGCGCTCCAGATAACCGACGCCGCGCGTCAGGACGATGGCCACCACGGCGATGACGGCGATCGACGCCATGGCGTCGTCCATCTCGAAGTTCGAGGTCTGGAGCTGCACTTGATAGCCGAGGCCCGCCGACCCCATGAACAGCTCGGCGACGATCGCGCCGATCAGGGCGCGGCCGACGGCCTGGCGGATGCCGGCGAGTATGTAGGGGAGTGTCGCGGGAAAGGCGACCGAGCGCAGTGTCATCATCCGCGAGGCGCAGAAGACCCGGGAGACCTGTATGTGCGCCTGGTCGAGGTTGCGGGCACCCGCGATCACATTGATGAGCAGTGGGAAGAGCGCGCTCCACACCACGATGACCAGCCGCGCGTTGGAGCCGATGCCGAACCAGAAGATGAGCATCGGCAGGAACACCACATAGGGGACCGAGTACATGATGCTGATGATCGGGTCGGTCAGCCCGTAGAAGATCCTGCTCCGGCCGATCAGCAGCCCGGCCGGTATGCCGACGACGATCGAGATGGCCATGCCGAGGGCCACGATGGAGAGGGTCGACCCGAGCGGATCCCAGAGGGAGCCGGTCCGGACCGCGTCGACCAGCGCGGTGAAGGCGCCCGCCGGTGAGCTGCTGAAGTTCGGATCGACGATCTTCGTCGCCGCGCAGATCTGCCAGGCGCCGAGCACCACGATCATGCCGATGACGCCGAGGATGAGATTGAGGTGGCGGCCCGCCGGACCCTGCCCGCTCGGCCGCTTCACCATCGGGATGGGGGTGCGGACCCTATCCGACGACAGTTGCGTTGCTGTCATGGTCTTTCGCCCTTCGACCTGGTTGGGTCTGGCTCATCACGAGCCGGAGTATGTAGTCGCTGATCTCCTGGAATTCGGCCGTCCGCTTGATCTGCGCGTCGCGCGGTCGCGGCAGGTCGACCTTGACGACCTCGACCAGATGGGCGGGGCCCGCGGAGAAGACCACGACACGGTCGGCGAGGAACACCGCCTCGGGCACGTCATGGGTCACGAAGACCGCGGTGTTGCCGGTCCGGCCCCCGTCGGACTGCCAGATCCGGGTCAGCTCCTCCTGCATGACCTCGCGGGTCTGCGCGTCGAGGGCCGAGAACGGCTCGTCGAGCAGCAGCAGATCAGGATCGGTGGCGAGCGCGCGGGCCAGATTGACCCGCTGGCTCATGCCGCCGGACAGCTCCCGTGGGTACTTGTCCTCCTTGCCGGCGAGGCCGACCAGCTCCACCAGCTCGGCGACCCTGGCCCGGCCGCCCTCGTCGAGCCGCTTCTGGGCCTTGAGCCCGAACTCGATGTTCGCCACGACATTTCGCCAGGGGAACAGTGACGACTGCTGGAAGACCAGGGACCTGTCGGGGGCGGCGCCCACTATCTGCTGGTCGTTGAGTTCCAGACGGCCCGAGGTGACCGGGATCAGCCCCGCCAGCGCCGTCAGGAAGGTGGTCTTCCCGCAGCCGCTCGGTCCGACGATCGCCACGAACTCGCCCTCGGCGACATCGAACGTCAGCCCGTCGCACGCCAGGGAGAACGCTTCGGAGCGGCGCGACCAGTGGCCGAGCTTGAGGTCTTCTACGACCAGTTTCTGACGCGGATGATTCACGGATACCTCCTCGATGGGAAGCCGATCACTGCAACCCGTCGCAAAGTGTCGACACTCTGATTCAAGCGCGCGTCCCGGCCGATGTCTAGAGGGTGACGTCCACACGACAGATCTGTTTCAGATCGCGACGGAAGCCCAGTAGGCGACGGTGAGGGGGCTGGATCCGCGAGACTCGGCCCGATTGAGGCGGTCGCGGATGGGATAGATTAAGTGTCGACACTTACCGAGATGGGGTCGACCAGGAGAGAGCGCCGGGTCCACCACGAGAGGGAGACCGTTGACCGACGATCCAGGATTCGCCCACGTGCGCCAGGTCGACTTCGCGCGCTTCGCCGCGCTCGGCCCCGACGAGCGCCTGTCCCAGAAACTCCTCGACCGCGCCAGCGGGGCAGGCGCGGTCGAGGTGAACTACATACGAACACCGCCGGGCGGCGGCTCGCCCGAGGGCCTGCACACCCATGTCGTCCAGCAGGTGTTCTACGTGCTGGCCGGGACCATGACCGTCGAGGTCGACGGCCGTACGTACGACGCGGGCCCCGGCAGCCTCGTGGTGTTCCCCAAAGGTGTGCCGCACCGCAACTGGAACGCGGGCGACACCGAGACGGTGCACCTGGCGATCAACGCCCCGGCGCCGCAGCTGGACGAGCCCTTCGCAAGGCCCGTCCGCTGACCGTCCGCGCTTCGGGCCGGATCACTCCCGGGTGGCGGTCCCACACTTCCCGTCGTCGGCGTCCCGCATACGCTCCTCCATCGACGTGCTCCGGTCGTACGGGTCGACCTCGGGGCCCTCCCCGGCGGCCGGGCGCTCCGCGCGGAACGTGGGCACGAAGTAACCGGTGACGGTGTCACAGCCGCCGTTGGTGGAGTCCACCTTGTAGGAGACGAGCGAGAACGTCCCCGGCTCGGTGATCACCTTCGCCGGATCGTCCCAGCTCATGACGACCTCACGGCGCGCGATGGTGCGTACGACCTCGTCGCTGCCCTGCTCGGCGCGGGTGACCGGATAGACGTACGTGACGTCGGTGGTCACCTCGACCGCGCCGCGCTCTCCCTCCCGGTACGTCATCCGGCCCCGGGTCTTGACGACATCCCCGACGAGCTTGATCTTCGCCTTGGGAAAACGGCTGAACAGCAGCAGCGGATCGTTCTCGCGGGTGGGTGTGACGAACGCGGCCTTCACGTAGTCCCGTACATCGCGCTGACGCGGATTGATCAGCGCGATGGCCTCCGTGGGCCGCTGTCCTGCCAGCACACCCGGATCGAGACTGGACGCGGCGAGGAAGTCCCGGCTCTTTTCGAGCGTCCGCTCCACCTGCTTCTTGGTCATCCAGCCGGTGGCCCGCGCCGCCGGCACGTCGATCCCCGCCGTTCCGTCGGCCCACCGCACCGCCGGTGACCCTCTGAACGGCTCGCGCAGTGTGGGCTGTTGGGCCGCCGCCTGCGTCGCGGGCGGCTGGTTGGGCCGTTCCGACTCCGCCGCGAGCGGTGTTTTTCCGCCTCCGTCGTCGCCGCCGAACCATCCGGTGACCCGGTCAGGTGCCACCGCCACAACGATCAGCGCGACCAGCACCAGCAGCCCGACCACGTACCAGGCCTTGCCCTTGCGGCTCTTGGCCGGCTGATGGGTCCGCCACCCCTGCGGCTGCCCGGACTGCTCGCGCAGCCGCCGCGTCACCATCCGGGCGCGGGCCGACGGCTCCTCGGGCGCACTCGGCGCCCCCGCCTCGGACTCCCGCAGAAAACGTTCCCACTCCTCGTCCGATATGGACGAGTCACCCTTACCCACCCCGAGATCCCCCTCGTACGCACTCAACCGGCGCTCCCCAGGGCCAGTTGCCGTCCTGCATCATCACATACGGCAACCCTAAGGGTTGAGCACGATCTTGCCGGCGACGGTGCCCGATTCGGCCAGCCGCATGGCGTCCGCGACGCTGGTCAGCGGCAGTTGGGCGGCGATCTGGGCGGTCACGTCACCCCGCTTCAGCGCCGCGAAGACCTGCGTGAGGTCGGCGCGCAGCCGGGCCCTGAACCGGTCCTTGCCCAGCGACCGCCCCGCCCAGATGTTGAAGAAGTAGGCGCGGCGGCGGTTGGGCAGCGCGTTCCACAGCCACACCCGGCCGAGCAGCTTGATCACCGGCCACTGCTTGGAGCCGGTGTCGTCGCGGGTGGAGGCGCTGCCGTACGAGACGAGCGTGCCGCCCGGCGCGAGGAGGCCCCAGGAGTCGACGACGCTCCGGCCGCCGACGTGGTCGAAGACGGCGTCCACACCGCCGGGGGCCAGTTCGCGCACCCGCGCCGCGACATTCCCCGCGCGGTAGTCGACGGGGACGACGCCCCGTTCCCGCAGGGCGTCGTGGTGGCGCTTCGACGCCGTACCGATCACCTTCACACCGGCGGCCTGTGCGAGCTGCACCAGGACCGAGCCGACTCCGCCGTTGGCGCCGTGCACCAGGACGGTCTGCCCGGCGCGGACGCCGGCCTTGCGGTGCAGCATCTGCCAGGCGGTGATGCCGTTGACCACCACGGTCTCCGCCTCGGCGGCGCCGATCCCCTCGGGCACCTCCACCACGTCCGCCGCCTCGATCACCACATGGCTGGCCCAGCCGCCGACCTTGACCAGCGCGGCGACCCGGGTGCCGACCAGTCCCGGCTCGACGCCCTGGCCGACCGTCAGCACCGTACCGACCACGTCGTAGCCGGGCACGAAGGGGAACGGCGGCTGGTCGTAGTACCGGCCGCGGCGCATCTGCTGCTCGGCGAAGGAGACCCCGGTCGCCTCCATCCGGACCACGACCTGGCCGGGGCCCGCGGAGGGGACGGCGCCGCGCCTGATCTGCAGTCCCTCCGGCTCGACCTTGCCGGGCAGGACGACCTCGACGAGTCCTTCGGTGCTCATGGCGACCTCCGCATGCTCTGTGATTCGTTACCGTGCTTCGCGTTAGTTAGAAGCTATAACGAAGGAGAGTGAGAGTCAATAGATCCAGTGATAGCCTCTAACTGGAGCTGGCGGACACGGGAGATGTGGAAGGTGGCAGGCCATGGCGGAGACGGGCACACGGACCCCGCGCGAGCGCTACCGCACGCAGGTGCGTGCGGAGATCAAGGAACGCGCGTGGGAGCAGATGGCCACGGCCGGGGCGTCGGCGCTCTCCCTCAACGCCATCGCCAAGGGGATGGGCATGAGCGGACCCGCGCTCTACCGGTACTTCGCCGGCCGGGACGAGCTGATGACCGAGCTCATCAGGGACTCGTACCGCAGTCTCGCCGACGCCTTCGGCGCCGCCGCCGCATCGGGGCCCGATGTGGCCGCGCTGGCACACGCCCTGCGCGACTGGGCGCTCGCCGATCCGCAGCGGTACTTCCTCGTCTACGGCACGCCCGTGCCCGGGTATCACGCGCCCGCCGACATCACCGGGATCGCGGCCGAGATCATGGCGGCACTGCTCGACGCCTACACGGCGTCGGCGTCGCCCCCGTCCGTATCCGCGCCCCCGGACGGAGCGCCCACGGAAGCGCCCACCGGAGCGGCGACCACCTTCGACACACACCTCGAAGACCACAGGCAGTGGGCCGAAGGTCACCCCGCCCCGGTCGCCGCGCTACGCCGGGCGCTGGCGTTCTGGACCCGGCTGCACGGCGTGCTGTCCCTGGAACTCGCGGGGCACTTCGCCGGGATGACCTTCGACCCCGCGCTGCTCTTCGAGGCCGAACTGGAAGGCCTGACCGCGGTCACACCGGGTTGACGAGCACCTTCAGCGCCTCGCGGTCGGCCATGGCCCGGTAGCCGTCCGGCACCTCGTCCATGCTCACCGTACGGTCGAAGACCCGGCCCGGCTCGACCGTGCCGTCCAGGACGTCGGGCAGCAGCTCCTCGATGTAGGCGCGGGCCGGGGCCACACCGCCGGTGAGGGTGATGTTGCGCAGGAAGACGGGGAAGTCCATCGGGACGTCCCGGTACTGCGGGGCGCCGACGCGGCTGATGGTGCCGCCGGACCGCACCACGCCCAGGGCGGTGTCGATGGCCGGCTTCAGGCCGACGCACTCCAGGACCGTGTGGGTGCCGTCACCACCGGTCAGCTCGCGGACCTTCTCGATGCCCTCGTCGCCACGCTCGGCGACGACATCGGTGGCGCCGAAGTCCTGGCCGAGATCCGTACGGTCCTTGTGCCGGCCCATGAGGATGATCCGCTCGGCGCCCAGCCGTTTGGCTGCCAGCACCGCCGAAAGACCGACCGCGCCGTCGCCGATGACCGTCACCGTCGTACGGGGTCCGACACCTGCGGTCACCGCGCAGTGGTGGCCGGTGGAGAACACGTCCGAGAGCGTCAGCAGCGACGGCAGCAGCGCGGAGTCCTCGCCGACGGGCAGCTTCACCAGCGTGCCCTGCGCCTGCGGTACCCGTACCGCCTCGCCCTGGCCGCCGTCCACGCCGTCGGATCCCCAGCCGCCGCCGTGCCGGCAGGAGGTCTGCAGCCCTTCCTGGCAGAAGTCGCAGGTGTTGTCGGCCCACACGAAGGGCGCCACCACGACATCGCCGCGCTTCAGCCCCGACACCTCGGCGCCGGTCTCCTCCACCACGCCCAGGAATTCGTGGCCGATCCTGGCGCCCTTGTCGGAGGCTGGCCTGGAACCGTAGGGCCACAGGTCACTGCCGCAGATACAGGAGCGCAGTACGCGCACCACCGCGTCGGTGGGCTGCCGGATCTTGGGGTCGGGCACGTCCTCCACCCGTATGTCGCCTGCGCCGTAAATAAGAGTCGCTCGCATGAATTGCCTTTCGGTCCGCGGGTCGGTCCACCCGCCGACACTCGCCTGCCCCCGTCACGATCAACGGTGGCACGGGGTGGGGGCCAGGGCAACTGCCCTGGCCCCCACCCCGGATTACCGTCGCGCGTCAGGCGCGGTGCTCGCCGTAGTAGCCGCCGACCTGCTCGTGATAGCCCGCGTCACCGGTGTGCTTGTCCTTGTCGAACTCGGGCGCGTTCTTGATCTGGTCCTTGGTCCGGTCGACAAAGACCTTCTTGTCGTCGGTGTCGATGCGGCTGACGGTGCCGGCGGGCAGCAGGACGTGCTTCCCGAAGATCCATACGCCGGTGTCGACCACCAGGTAGGAGGAGCCCACCTCGTCGGAGTGCTTGTCGACCTTGCCGATGCTGCCGTCGGTCGCCTCGACCTTGAAGCCGGTCAGATCGGCGCCGGCGGAGTGGCCGGTCGTCGGCTGGTAACCCCAGATGTTGCTGCTCATAAAGATGGCTCCTCATTTGTTTATGGGCCACGGATAATCGTGCGTCCGTGGCGCGGCGGGCATTTGCTGATGAACCGCGTGCCCGGCGATTCCGGCCCTACACATCACTTCCGGCCGACTTCAGGCCGACCCAAACCCGTACCGAAAAGAGACAGAAAAAGCAAAAGAAGATTTCGCCGTGTGCCCGGGAATTCCGTGGTCATGCGTCGCGGCGCGTGCTCGTCGCCGGCGCACCGGCGGTGTAGGCCGATCGAGTCGTTCTGCGGGCGCTTCCGCGTTGCGCGGTGGACTGGCGGGGCGTCAGGGCATTCAGTGACCCGGTGTCAGCCAGTATGACAATCGTTCTAACGCGAAAGAGGCCTCGAATGAGAATCCACGTGCGTGCGGACCGCGGTGGCGCGCGGCTCGGGTCGGCCCTTGTCGCCGCGGTGGCCGTGGGCGGCGTGTCCCTGATGGGCGCCGTGCCGGCTTCGGCGGCGCCCGGTGACAGCGGTGTGATCCGGATCCATGCCGCAGGGGTGCCGGCGGCGAACACGAGCGACGCGCCCAAGGTCTGCTCGTTCAACCTCTCGGCGGTCAACTTCCAGACCGTACCGTCCGTCACCTACACGATCTCCCCGCTCCCGAAGGCGGCAGGCAAGCCGACGCTGACGGGCCAGCTCGCGCTGAAGCAGGGCAAGGGCGCGACCCCGGACACCGCGCTGCCCGACGGCACCTACCAGCTCAGCTGGACCTTCCCCGGCGGAGTGCCCAAGCAGAAGACGTTCAAGGTCAACTGCGGCGGGGCCGGCGACGCGAAGCCGCAGGGTCCGGTGAGCGCGGGCGGCGGCG
>NZ_JTIY01000001.1:0-8354 GCF_000818175.1 Streptomyces sp. AcH 505 | reverse complement strand
GGCGGGGCCGCTGCTGGCGGCGACCGCCCTGGGTACGGCCGCGCTGTTCGCTGTGCGGTGGGCCCGCCGGCGTATGCCCAGTGCGGCATAACGAGCGCCCTCGTCGTCGCCGTCGCCGGGGCCCCAGCCGCGCGTGCCGCCTGGCCATCACGCTCAGCGTGTGCTCGCTGCTGGTGACCGGAGTCGTGAAGGGGTGCGGCGGCGAGGAGCCCGCCGCCGCACCCCAGCTCGGCAAGGCGCGCGCCGCGGGGGCGGCCGTCACCGCACAGGCCCGACCGGTGGTCAACCACGCTCCGCTGCCGCCGTCGGCGCCCAAGAAGGTGGCGGTGCCGGGCATCATGATCGAGGCTCCGGTCATGCGACTGTCCCTCGCCCGGGACGGCCGGCTCGGTACGCCGCCGATGAGCAAGCCGCGCTGGGTCGGCTGGTACGCGGCCGGCCCGTCCCCCGGCGAACGGGGAACAGCCGTCGTCGTGGGGCACCGTGACACCACGACGGGCCCCGCGATCTTCCTCAACCTCAACGCGCTGCACCCCGGTGACCTCGTCAAGGTGCGGCGGGCCGACCACCGTACGGCGGTCTTCACGGTCGACTCCGTGAAGACGTACACGCGGGGGTCGTTCCCGAACCGGCAAGTCTACGGCGACACGGGCCGCGCCGAACTCCGGCTTCTCACCTGCGGCGGCCGGTTCGACCACAAGAAGGGCTACTCCGCGAACGTCGTGGTCTTCGCCCACCTCACCGGCGTCACCACCCCGTGACCGGGGTGTCCACCTCGATCCACGGCGCGTCCACCGCGACCCGGTCGAACGCGTCATGGGTCAGGGCGTGCGGCGGCCGTTGTCGCATCCGCCTTACCCGCAGCGCCGTGGGTGGGTTCGGCTGTGCGGGTGAGGCGGCTGTGTCTGTCAGATGTCGGCGAGGCGGGGAATGACGGTCCTGCCGATCGTCTCGATGTATTCGACCGGGTCCGGGGTGCCCGGCATCACCTGGACGTGATCGACGCCGAGCCGCGCGTACTGTTCCATCTCTGCGAGGAACCCGTCGGGGTCGGCGAACGGGTCCCCGCCCAGGATGGTCTTCTCGATCTCGGCGATGTCGCGGCCCTCGCGCTCGCAGTGCTCGGCCAGCACCCGCAGCTTGTGGGCGACTTCGTCGGGGGTCGTGGCGAACAGGTTGCACGCGTCGCCGTACTTGGCGACCAGGCGCAGCGTCTTCTTCTCGCCGCTGCCGCCGATCAGGATCGGCGGGTGCGGCTGCTGCAGCGGGCGCGGGGAGCAGATCGTCTCGGCGAGCTGGTAGTGCCGCCCGTTGTACGGGCCTTCGTCGTCGCTCCACATCTGGCGGACGATCTGCAGTGTCTCCTCCAGCAGTTCGAAGCGCTCGGCGACCGGCGGGAACGTCACACCGTACGCGCGGTGTTCGCGCTCGTACCAGGCCGCCCCGATACCCAGCATCGCGCGGCCCCCGGACAGTACGTCCAGGGTCGTCACGGTCTTCGCCAGCAGCGCGGGGTTGCGGTACGTCACACCCGTGACCAGCAGACCGAGCCGTACGCGGCTGGTCCTGGCCGCCAGGAAACCGAGGGAGGTGTACCCCTCCAGCATCGGGTCCTGGGCGGTGGCCAACTGCTCCATCTGGAGCCAGTGGTCCATGAGTGTGACCCAGGCACAGCCCGCGTCGTCGGCGCTCTCGGCGGCCTTGGCCAAGGTTTCGGCGAGCGAGGGCGCGCCCCCCGGCAGGGTGTGGTTGGCGAAATGGATGCCCAGTTTCACGGCGATTCCTCTGTCTGTGGTCGTGACGTGTCTGTAGTCGTGACGCCGGCCCGGTCCTGCGCGGCGTCGTCAGCAAGAGCCTGGCACTTCCGATCAGCCGGCCGGGAAGCTGACACGGGTCAGATCCTCGGAAATTGTCCACATCCGTGTCGCTTCGCTCTCGTCACGCGCGGGCTTGTAGACGTCCTGCTCGGCGGGTGCGCCGCCGAGGTGCTGGAAGCCGCTCGGCCCGTAGAAGGCGCCGCCGCGCGCCGCCGGGCCGGTCGCCGCGTACAGCGCGGGCAGCGGACCGTCCTCCAGTGGCTGGAAGAGGAACCCGGCCCGGGCGAACGCGCGGATCAGCCTCAGCGGCGGCGCGTCCTTGGTCCTGCCCATGTGCGGCTGCGCGGCCAGCAGATTGCTGGGCGTGATTCCCGGGTGGGCCGCGTTGCTGGTGATGCCCCAGCCGCCGGCTTGGCTGCGCCGCTCCAGCTCCAGGGCGAACATCAGCACCGCGATCTTGGACTGACTGTAGGCGCGGCTGCCGTTGTACGAGTCTTTCCAGGCCAAGTCGTCCCAGTTGATGCCGCCGGTGCGCGCGCCGACGCTTGTCTGGGAGGTCACGCGCGCCGACCCCGCGCGCAGCAGCGGCAGGAGGTGGGCGGTGAGGGCGAAGTGGCCCAGGTGGTTGGTCCCGAACTGCAGCTCGAAGCCGTCCTCGGTCTCCTGACGGGCGGGCGGAGTCATCAAACCGGCGTTGTTGACAAGGATGTTGACGGGCCGGGCCTCGCCGTTGAGCGTCGCGCCGAGCGCGGCGACGGAGGCCAGCGACGCCAGGTCCAGTTCGCGGGTGGACACCTTCGCCGCGGGGTGGTCGGCCTTGATCCGCTCGACGGCCGCCGCGCCCTTGGCCGCGTTACGCACCGGCAGGACGACATCGGCCCCCGCCGCGGCGAGCCGCCCGGCCAGCCCGAGCCCGATCCCGTCGCTGCCGCCGGTCACCAGGGCCAGCTTGCCGGACAGGTCGGGCACGGTGAGATCAAGCGTGGAACGGGACATCAGCTGCTCCTTCATGATCACGGCCGGAACAGCCCCTTTACCCGTATGTCCAAGGGAATTACCGGCCGCTCACGGACAACACTCGCGCGGTCGCGCACATGGATGAAGGCACAACAGATCCAGGGACCGCCGATCCCCCCTTCGCGCGCGTGCCGGAGGTCAGCCGCCGGCGGGGGCGTACTGCGCGGCCTGCGCGGCGAACATCGCGGCGTACCGCCCCTGGGCTGCGACGAGTTCGTCGTGGCTGCCGTGCTCGGCCAGCCGTCCGTGGTGCAGGACGTAGATACGGTCGGCATGGCGGACGCCGGACATGCGGTGGGTGACGAGGACGACGGCCCGGTGCGGCGCGGTGAGCCTGCGGATACGGTCGAAAGCGGCGATCTCGGCCTCCGGGTCGAGGGCGGAGGTCGGCTCGTCCACGATGAGGACGCTGTCGGCCTGTGACGTCGAACTGCGCCAGTGGGTACGGGCCAGGCCCACCTTCTGCCACTCACCGCCGGACAGTTCGCTGGCCCCGCGGAACATCAGCGCCAGCAGGCTCCGCAGGCCGTCGGGCAGTTTCTCGATGACCGGTCCCGCTCCCGCGTAGTCGATGGACGGCTGGAGGTCGCCGGGGGCCGCCTCGTGGGACGGCCGGCCGATGCGGATGTTCAACGCCGCTGTCACGGGCCAGCGTTGGAAGTCCTGGGTGAGCAGGGATACCCGGTCGAAGACCTCGGAACGGTCCAGCGAGGCCACATCGGCGTCGCCCCACAACACACTTCCGCCCTGCGGGAGCAACAGCCCCGACAGCACCTTCATCAGTGTGCTCTTGCCCGAGCCGTTCTCGCCGACCACGGCGGTGACCGAGCCCATCGGCAGAGTGAGTGACACCCCGTCCAGCGCGGGGAAGTCACGGTCCGGGTAGCGGTACGTGACATCGGCGAGGACGACTTCGCGTACCCGCAGGGGAACCGGATCGCCGCCGCCGGGGATGGTGCGCCGCTTCGCCTCGGCCAGGAAGCGGGAGTGGTCGCGCACGTACAGCGACTCCTCGTGCAGTGTGTTGAGTTGCATCACCAGGGCGCCCAGGCTCGCCGACCCGGAGCGTACGGCGATCACGGCGGTGCCGGCGACGGCCAGGCTCATGTGCCCGCTGACGGTCAGCCAGAACATGGCGCCGTACGTCGCCGCCATGGCCACCCCGGACAGTGCCGCGGCCACCCACTCGGTGACGGCCTTGCTCGCCGCCAGCCGCTCCTGCTCCGCCTCGGCGCTCTCGGCCATGCGCTCGTAACGGCTGAGCAGGAAGCGCCCGACGGCGTGGATGCGCACTTCCTGGGCGGCGGTGCGTTCGGTGAGCAGATTGCCGATGAGGCGGCTGGCCCGGACATGCTCGATCCAGCTCATGGCCGACACGTACCGCTCCTGCGCCACGCGCATCGCACCCCAGCCGCGCGGCGCCGCGATGAGGATCAGCATGGGCAGCAGGAGCGGATGCAGGATGGTCAGGACACCGGCCGTGGAGACCAGCGAGATGGTGCCGTTCAGCGCGGCCACACAGGCCCCGATCATGCGGCTCGCGGATGCGGCGCCGTACTGGGCGACGTCGATCAGCCGGCGGAACTGCGGGTCCTCGATGGCCTCCAGCTCCACCGAGGCCGCTGCGGCCAGGTACTGCGTCGTGGCGATCCGCTCGACGAGAGGTTCCAGCCGTCCTGCCCGCGAGGTGGACCAGCCGGCCAGGGCCGAGTTGACGACGGCGGCCCCGGCGCCGGCGAGCACGCCGGGCAGCAGCGCGTGCAGCCGCTCCACCGGTGTGCCCGCGCCGAGCAGCGCGTGCATGACGGCGTTGACCGCGAGCAGTCCGACGGCGGCCGCCACGCCCTGGCCTATCTCGCTGACGGCGACGGCGAGCAACGCCCGCCGGTCCGCGTGCCACGCGATCCGCAGGGTCGCCCCGACGAGCCTCGGCATCGAGCGCAGAGCGGACAGCAGGGTCAGGTCGAGCGCTGCGTGCTCGTGCTGGGACCAGCCCATGTCGTACCGTAACGGGCCGCCGAACAGCTCCTGTTCGGCGTCGGAGACCTGCGGCTCGGCCATCCGTACGCGTCCGAAGAGTCTTCTCACGGGCTGCCTCCCAGAGCGGATCCGCCGGCGCCTGTCGGCGGTTCGCGAAGTGCCGTCGCCGCGAAAGCCGTCGCCGTGACAGCGCTACCCGGAGGACGGGCCGGGCAGTCCGGGGCCCGGAGGCGGCAGGCGGTCGCACGGGAGCATCACGCGGCGCGCGGGCGCCGGGACCGTGGCGGCGCCGGGACCGTATCGCCGGTGGGCACGTCGCGGCGGTGGGCCCGCATGGAAGGCCGGTCGGCGTGACGGAGCCGGTCAGATCTGGGCGTGCCCGCCGTCGGCGAAGAGTTCGGCCCCGTTGACGAAGCTCGACGCGTCCGACGCCAGGAACAGCGCCGCCGTGGCGATCTCGGCAGGGTCGGCGACCCGGCCAAGCGGGACCTTCGCCGCGAAGGAGTCCAGCAGCTCCTGTTCCTGACCGGGCTCGGCAAGTCCGAGGAGACCAGGGGTCTTTGTGGGGCCCGGGGTCAGGACGTTGACCCGGATACCGCGTCCCCGCAGGTCGACCGCCCAACTGCGGGCGAAGCTCCGCACCGCGGCCTTGCTCGCCGCGTAGACGCTCATGCCGGGCCCGTCGACCCTGGTCGCTGTGGTGGAGCCGATGAGGATCACCGAAGCGCCGTGCTCCATCAGCGGGAGTGCCTGTTGCACGGTGAAGAGCAGGCCCTTGACGTTGGTGTCGAACGTGGCGGCGTAGTGCTCCTCGGTGATCGTCCCCAGCGGTGCGCCACCGCCGCCTCCCGCGTTGGCGACCAGGATGTCCAGCCGGCCCTCGCGCTCCTCGACGGTCCGGTACAGGGCGTCGATCGCGGCGAGGTCGGCCACGTCGGTGCGTACACCCGAGGCGCGTGGGCCGATCGCAGCGACCGCGGCGTCCAGCTCCGCCTGTCTGCGGCCGGTGATGAACACGCGGGCGCCCGCCGCGGCGAGCGCTGCGGCGATGGCGCGGCCGATACCCGAGGAGCCCCCGGTGACGAGGGCGGTCTTGCCGTCGAACGATGCGGCTGGTGCGGTCATGGCGATTCTCCGTGACGGGACAGACGGGACGGACAGGACAGACGGGACGTAGGTCGAGCAGGTCGTCCCCCCACTGTCACGCCGAGCATCGATCACGTCCAACGATGGCTCATGCTGGGCGTCAGCACCGCGAGCGATAATAAAAGCCATGGAACTACGCCATCTCGAATACTTCCTCGCCGTCGCCGACACCGCCAGTTTTACGCGCGCGGCGAGCCGGCTGAACGTCGTCCAGTCGGGGGTGTCCGCCACGGTCAAGTCGCTGGAACGGGAGCTGGGTTCGGCCCTGTTCGTGCGCAGTCCCCAGGAGATCACCCTGACGGCCGCCGGGCGCGCCTTCCTGCCCCGGGCGCGGGAGACACTGGACGCCGCACGCGCCGCCAAGGACGCCGTCCACCGGACGCAGGGCGCCCTGCACGGCACGGTCACGGTCGGCACACTGACCTCGATCGACCTGGTCGACCTGCCCGGGCTGCTGACCGAGCTGCACGAGCGGCATCCCGGTGTCACGGTCCGGCTCAGGGCCGCGGTGGCGGGCTCGCTGGGCCTCGCCGACCACCTGCGCGACGGGCGGCTCGACGTGGCGTTCCTGTCCCTGCCGGGTCCCTCGCCCGCGGGGCTGGACACCAGGCCGCTGGCCGTCGCGCCTCTGCTGCTCTACGTACCCCGGGCCCACCCACTGGCCGGCGCCGGCCAGGTCTCCCTGGCGCAACTGGCCGAGTTCCCGTTCGTGGACTCCCCGCCGGGCTTCGGCAACCGCATGGTGGTCGACCGGGCCTTCGCCTCCGCGGGGGTGGAGCGGGAGGTGACCCTGGAGGTCGCCGACATCGGAACCGCCGTCACGTTCATTCGCGCCGGGCTCGGCATCGGCTTCCTCAGCCGCTTCCTCATCCACGACCTGACGGGGCTCGACGTCCTGCGGGTCGCCGACCACGAACTGACCTGGCAGCTCGGCGTCGCCACCGCAGCGAACCGCCGCCCCGGCGCGACCACCGAGGCCTTCCTCGACCTGCTCCGCGAGCGGCACCCCGCCCTGCGGCAGCTGGGCGGACCGGACGACGACAGGCCGTAGCCGCCCTGCCCTCTTGTCCTGCCCTCTCGTCCTGCCCTCATGTCCGGCGCTCCCCTCCGGCGCTCCTCTCCGGCGGTGTCGGATTTCAGGCGGTCCGCCTCTTGACTTCTCCGCGCCATCTGAGTGACTGTTGCTCCCGATAAGCAAACCGGTTTGCAAACGAGGAGTGCAGATGGCGGAGACGGGCGGTACGCCTGAGGTGGTCCCTGGGCAAACCGGTTTGGAGACTGAGGGCTCAAAAGGGCCCGCCACCATCTCGGACGTCGCCGCGCGGGCCGGAGTGAGCAAGACGACCGTCTCGCACGTGCTCTCCGGCCGGCGCCCGGTCTCCGAAGCCACCCGCCGCAAGGTGATGCGGGTGGTCGAGGAGATGGGGTTCCAGCAGAACTTCTTCGCACTCGGCCTGTCGGGCCGCCGCAGCCAGACCATCGCGCTGGTCGTCCAGGACCTGACCAACCCGTTCTATCCCGCCCTCGCCCGTGGCCTGCAGCAAGCGGTGGGTGAGCGCGAGTACGTCGTGCTCCTGGCGGACGTCGGAGCGGGTACGCCCCCCATCGAGGCCTTCCTCAACGAGGCAGTGCAGCGCCGGGTGGACGGGGTCGTCGTCGCCGCCGTCGACGTACCGGACCGGATGCTGGAGCCGCTGCTCGGCTCGGGCGCCCGGGTGGTGACCGTCGGCTCGCCCCGGCACGGCACCTCCACCGACGTGGTGTCGTCCGACGACGAGCGGATCGCCGCCGACGCCGTCAGCTACCTGCACGGACAGGGCCATCGGACCCTGGGCATCATCTCGGGACCCAGCCGGGTCGCCCCCGGCTCCGCGCGCCTCGGCGGCTACCGGCAGGCCCTGCGCGACCACGGCCTGCGGCCCCTGCGGGCCGCCGAGGCGGAGGGGGACTGGACGCGGGAGTCCGGGGCCAAGGCGATGAACCAGCTCATGGACCTGGAGCGGCGGCCCACCGCCGTGTTCTGCGCCAACGACCTCATGGCGATCGGCGCGCTCGACGCGGCCCGTTCGCTCGGGCTCGCCGTCCCCGCCGATGTCGCCGTCCTCGGGGTGGACGACATCGACGCGGCCAGCCTCGTCAGCCCTTCCCTGACCACGGTGCGGGTCCCCGCCCAGGAGATCGGGCGGGTGGCGGGCGAGCTGTTGCTCGGCCGCATAGACGACCCCTCGGGAACGCCCCGCCGCGTCCTGGTCCAGCACCACCTCGTTCATCGCGAATCTGCCTGAGGAGCTCACCGCTCGTGCACGACGTACTCGACCCACGCGATCTCGTCCCCGACGAAGCCGAACAGCTTCTGTCGTCGGGCCACGCCGCAGAAGAACTGCTGGCGGCGGC